>NZ_CP162588.1:0-5212500 GCF_044218845.1 Pseudomonas sp. B16120 | reverse complement strand
GTGAGTTGAGAAGCTTGCTGGAGGTATCAGAAGTGCGAATGCTGACATGAGTAACGATAATGGGTGTGAAAAACACCCACGCCGAAAGACCAAGGTTTCCTGCGCAACGTTAATCGACGCAGGGTTAGTCGGTCCCTAAGGCGAGGCTGAAAAGCGTAGTCGATGGAAAACAGGTTAATATTCCTGTACTTCTGGTTATTGCGATGGAGGGACGGAGAAGGCTAGGCCAGCTTGGCGTTGGTTGTCCAAGTTTAAGGTGGTAGGCTGGAATCTTAGGTAAATCCGGGATTCTAAGGCCGAGAGCTGATGACGAGTTACCTTTTAGGTAACGAAGTGGTTGATGCCATGCTTCCAAGAAAAGCTTCTAAGCTTCAGGTAACCAGGAACCGTACCCCAAACCGACACAGGTGGTTGGGTAGAGAATACCAAGGCGCTTGAGAGAACTCGGGTGAAGGAACTAGGCAAAATGGCACCGTAACTTCGGGAGAAGGTGCGCCGGTGAGGGTGAAGGACTTGCTCCGTAAGCTCATGCCGGTCGAAGATACCAGGCCGCTGCGACTGTTTATTAAAAACACAGCACTCTGCAAACACGAAAGTGGACGTATAGGGTGTGACGCCTGCCCGGTGCCGGAAGGTTAATTGATGGGGTTAGCTAACGCGAAGCTCTTGATCGAAGCCCCGGTAAACGGCGGCCGTAACTATAACGGTCCTAAGGTAGCGAAATTCCTTGTCGGGTAAGTTCCGACCTGCACGAATGGCGTAACGATGGCGGCGCTGTCTCCACCCGAGACTCAGTGAAATTGAAATCGCTGTGAAGATGCAGTGTATCCGCGGCTAGACGGAAAGACCCCGTGAACCTTTACTATAGCTTTGCACTGGACTTTGAATTTGCTTGTGTAGGATAGGTGGGAGGCTTTGAAGCGTGGACGCCAGTCTGCGTGGAGCCATCCTTGAAATACCACCCTGGCAACTTTGAGGTTCTAACTCAGGTCCGTTATCCGGATCGAGGACAGTGTATGGTGGGTAGTTTGACTGGGGCGGTCTCCTCCTAAAGAGTAACGGAGGAGTACGAAGGTGCGCTCAGACCGGTCGGAAATCGGTCGTAGAGTATAAAGGCAAAAGCGCGCTTGACTGCGAGACAGACACGTCGAGCAGGTACGAAAGTAGGTCTTAGTGATCCGGTGGTTCTGTATGGAAGGGCCATCGCTCAACGGATAAAAGGTACTCCGGGGATAACAGGCTGATACCGCCCAAGAGTTCATATCGACGGCGGTGTTTGGCACCTCGATGTCGGCTCATCACATCCTGGGGCTGAAGCCGGTCCCAAGGGTATGGCTGTTCGCCATTTAAAGTGGTACGCGAGCTGGGTTTAGAACGTCGTGAGACAGTTCGGTCCCTATCTGCCGTGGACGTTTGAGATTTGAGAGGGGCTGCTCCTAGTACGAGAGGACCGGAGTGGACGAACCTCTGGTGTTCCGGTTGTCACGCCAGTGGCATTGCCGGGTAGCTATGTTCGGAATAGATAACCGCTGAAAGCATCTAAGCGGGAAACTAGCCTCAAGATGAGATCTCACTGGAACCTTGAGTTCCCTGAAGGGCCGTCGAAGACTACGACGTTGATAGGTTGGGTGTGTAAGCGCTGTGAGGCGTTGAGCTAACCAATACTAATTGCCCGTGAGGCTTGACCATATAACACCCAAGCAATTTGCGAACTCGAGAGAGACCAGATTGCGGTGTGTGAAGACGAAGATGAACCGAAAGTTCGACGCTCACAAAACACCACGATCTATCACATACCCAATTTGCTGAAGCGAGGCCAACTGGCCACGACTCAGTACCCGAATTTCTTGACGACCATAGAGCATTGGAACCACCTGATCCCATCCCGAACTCAGCAGTGAAACGATGCATCGCCGATGGTAGTGTGGGGTTTCCCCATGTGAGAGTAGGTCATCGTCAAGATTAAATTCCGAAACCCCAATTGCGAAAGCAGTTGGGGTTTTGTTTTGCGCGCTCGAAAAGTGTCCGCCTTGTCCCCGCACGCCTGTCAGGCTGTGCCCGCCCCGTGCGCCACAGTGCTAAAGTCCACCCCTCGATTTTGCTTTTCCCAAGGAAGCCGTTATGCCGGACGCGACGTCCCTCAGCCCTGGATTCATGGTGGTTCACGGCAACCGCCTGGACGAACTGCGCAGCCTGGTGGTCAGTTGGATGCGCCGTTACCCACTGGCGCCTTTGGAAAACGAAATCGCCCTGGTACAAAGTAACGGCATCGCCCAGTGGCTGAAGCTGGCCTTGGCTGAAGATCCGCAAGAAGATGATATGGGCGGCTGTGGCATTGCCGCAGCCATCGACGTACAACTGCCTGGCAGCTTTATGTGGCAGCTCTATCGCATGGTCCTGGGCCGCGACGAAATCCCGCCCAAGTCCCTGCTTGATAAAGCCCCGCTGACCTGGCGCCTCATGCGTCTGTTACCGGAGCTGATCGACCAACCGCACTTCGAACCTCTGCAACGCTTCCTGACGCAAGACACCGACCTGCGCAAACGCTACCAACTCGCCGAGCGCCTGGCTGACCTCTTCGACCAATACCAGGTCTACCGTGCCGACTGGCTGGAGGATTGGGCCGCAGGCCGGCATCAACTGCGCAATGGTCGAGGTGAGTCCAAACCGCTCAACCCAGCCAACTGCTGGCAAGCCGAGCTGTGGCGCGCGCTGCTGCTGGATGTGGGTGAAGCAGGCATGGCCGAAAGTCGGGCCGGTGTACATCAGCGTTTCATCGAGCGCATCAACAGCCTTGAACAAGCACCGCCCGGCTTGCCTCCCCGGGTGATCGTCTTCGGTATCTCATCGCTGCCGGCCCAGGCGCTGGAAGCCTTGGCGGGTCTGGCCCGTTTCAGCCAGGTCCTGCTCTGCGTGCATAACCCCTGCCGCCATCATTGGTCGGACATCGTCGCCGACAAAGACTTGCTGCGTAACGAATACAAACGCCAGGCGCGCAAAGCGGGCATGCCCGTCACTATCGACCCACAAACTTTGCACCAGCACGCCCATCCGCTGCTCGCTGCCTGGGGCAAGCAGGGCCGTGATTACATCAGTCTGCTGGACAGCTACGATGATCCCAACAGCTACCGCGCCGCATTTCGCGACGGTCGTATCGACCTGTTCAGCGACAGCGAACCCACCACGCTGCTCAACCAACTCCAGGACGATATCCTTGAACTGCGCCCGTTGAATGAAACCCGTGAACGGTGGCCCGCTGTCGACTTGCAACGCGATACTTCGATCCGTTTCCATATCGCCCACAGCGCCCAGCGCGAAGTAGAAATCCTCCACGACCAATTACTTCATCGCTTCAGCGCCGACCCCTCCCTGCGCCCTCGGGACATCATCGTCATGGTCCCCGACGTCGACAGCTACGCACCGCATATTCGCGCGGTCTTCGGCCAGCTCGAACGCCATGACCCACGCTTTATCCCCTTCACCCTCACAGACCAAGGTCAACGTGGCCGCGACCCGCTGTTGATTGCTGTGGAGCACCTGCTCAAACTCCCCGACAGCCGCTTCCCCGTCAGCGAAATCCTCGATCTGCTCGACGTCCCGGCCCTGCGCGAACGCTTCGCCATCAAAGAGCGTGACCTGCCCACCTTGCATCGCTGGATCGAAGGGGCCGGCATCCGCTGGGGCCTGAATGCCGAGCAACGCGCCGGTTTGGGCCTGCCCGCGGAACTGGAGCAGAACAGCTGGCGATTCGGCCTGCGCCGTATGCTGCTGGGCTATGCCGTCGGCACCGGCACGGCCTGCGACGGTATTGAACCTTATGACGAAATCGGTGGCCTCGATGCGGCCTTGATCGGCCCGCTGGTCGGCTTGCTCGACGCCTTGCACGATGCCCATCAAGCGCTATCGGAACCCGCCGCGCCACAGGCCTGGGGCGAGCGTCTACAACGGTTGATGCAGCTGTTTTTCCTGCCCAGCAGCGAGCACGATGACTACCTGCTGGGCCAGCTCGAACAGCTAAGAGAAACCTGGCTGGAAACCTGCGAATCCGTCGGCTTGCAAGACGAGTTACCCCTTACGGTAGTACGTGAGGCATGGCTTGCCGGATTGGATCAGGGGCGCCTGTCCCAGCGCTTCCTGGCGGGAGCGGTCAATTTCTGTACGCTCATGCCCATGCGTGCGATCCCGTTCAAGCTGGTCTGCCTGCTCGGCATGAACGACGGCGATTACCCGCGGGCCCAGCCACCCCTGGATTTTGACCTGATGGGCAGCGATTACCGCCCCGGCGACCGTTCTCGCCGTGAAGACGACCGCTACTTACTGCTCGAAGCGCTGCTGTCAGCCCGTGACCAGCTGTATATCAGCTGGGTAGGCCGCAGCATCCGTGACAACAGTGATCGCCCGGCCTCGGTACTGATCGGCCAACTGCGCGACCACTTGGCCAGCGGCTGGCAGCACGCCAACAATGATCAGCCGCTGCTCGACGCAATGACCCAAGAGCACCCGCTGCAACCCTTCAGCGCACGCTACTTCCACGAAGGCGATTCGCTGTTCAGCTATGCCCGCGAATGGCAATTGCTGCATCAGGCACCGGCGGTCATCACCCAAGAGCAAGGCTTGACCCCTCACCAACAGGAAGAACCCCTGAGCCTTGGCCAGTTACAGGACTTCCTGCGCAATCCGGTCAAACACTTCTTCAGCCAGCGCCTGAAAGTATTCTTCGAAGCCGCTGAAGTGCCCCTGGCTGATGAAGAACCCTTCGTGCTGGACGCATTGCAACGCTACAGCTTAAGCGACAGCCTGCTGAACGCGGCACTCACCCAACCCGACCAACTCGATCAGGCGCTCAACGCCCAGGCCCTGCGCCTGCAAGGCAGCGGCCTGCTGCCGATGGTCGGTTTCGGTGAATGCCTGCGTAACGAGTTGATCGAGCCGTTGCCGGACCTGGTGCAACGCTATCAACACCTTCTAGCGCTGTGGCCCACCCCGCATACTGGCGCTGAACCGATCAGCTTTGCGTACCAAGGTATCCAGCTGGAAGGTTGGATCAGCGGTCTGCACCGACGCAGTGATGGCGGATTGTTAAGCGTCACCACCATCCCCAACAGTATTGGCTCGATCAAGACACGCAAGTGGCACCGCCTCATCCGCCCTTGGGTCAATCACGTGGTGGCCTGCGCCTGTGGCCTGCCCTTGAGCACCGGCCTGGTAGCCAGTGACGACACCTTGTTGTTGGCCCCACTGGACAAGGCCGGCGCCGAGGACATCCTCGGTAACCTGCTGTTGGCCTGGCACACGGGAATGAGCGCGCCGCTACCGGTCGCGGTGAAAACCGCGTTCGCCTGGCTTGGCCAGACCGACCCTGCCAAGGCCCAAGCGGCAGCGAGCAAAGCCTATGAAGGCGATGGCATCACCACAGACGGCGAACGCCGCGAAACGCCTGCCCTTACGCGGCAATTTCCCGACTACGCGGCCCTGGTCGCCAGTGAAGAGTTCGAAGGCTGGTGCGAAACCCTGTATCGCCCGCTGATCAACGCCCCCTGGCGATCGCTTTCCAGCACGGAGGCTGACGCATGATCGGCAAACCCTTGGCCCTGGCGTTCCCGCTCAAAGGCAGCCAGTTGATTGAAGCCAGTGCCGGCACCGGCAAGACCTTCACCATCTCCGCCTTGTACCTGCGCCTGGTGCTCGGCCACGGCGGTGGTGAGTCCGGTTTCGGCCGCGAGCTGCTGCCACCGCAAATCCTCGTGGTGACGTTCACCGACGCCGCCACCAAGGAGCTGCGTGAACGCATCCGCATCCGCCTGGCCGAAGCCGCGCGCTTTTTCCGTGACGAAATCGAGCAGCCTGATGCGCTGATTGCCGACCTGCGTGAGCAATATGAACCGCAGCAATGGCCCGCCTGCGCTAACCGGCTGGACATCGCCGCCCAATGGATGGATGAAGCCGCCGTCTCGACGATCCACAGTTGGTGCCAGCGCATGCTGCGCGAACATGCGTTCGACAGCGGCAGCCTGTTCACCCAGACCCTGGAAACTGACCATAGCGACCTGCTGGGCGAAGTGCTGCGCGACTACTGGCGATTGTTCTGCTACCCAATGCACGACGATGCCCTCAACTGGGTGCGCAACCATTGGGGCGGCCCCGCGGCGCTGATGCCACGGGTGCGTGCGTTGTTCGGCAGCGAGCGGCCCACCGACGAAACCCGCGAGCCAGCCGAACTGATCACCGCCTGCCTGCAAGAACGTCGTGCCGCGCTGGTTGCTCTCAAGGCACCCTGGCAACAATGGGCCGCCGAGCTGCGGGATATCTGCCTGCAAGCCGTGGCCGCCAAGGCGGTCGATGGGCGCAAGATGCAAGCGCGCTACTTCGAGCCCTGGTTCGAAAAGATCAGCGCCTGGGCCGCTGACGAAACCCTGGAACAACTGGACATCGGCACCGGCTTCACCCGCCTGACGCCTGACGGCATGGCCGAAGCGTGGAAAGGCGAGCCGCCGCAGCACCCTGGCATCGAGGCCATGGCCAGCCTCAAAGCCAGCCTCGACGCCTTGCCAACGCCCGACGCGGCGGTGCTGCAACACGCTGCCGGCTGGGTCGGCAAACGCTTCGAGGAAGAGAAACGTCGCCGCGCCGAGATGGGGTTTGACGACATGCTGATCCGCCTCAACGCCGCCCTCCAGGCAGACGGTGGCGAGCGCCTGGCCAGCGTGATCCGCGAGCAATTCCCGGTGGCCCTGATCGATGAATTCCAGGACACCGACCCGGTGCAATACAGCATCTTCGACAGCATCTACCGCATCGAAGAAAACCACCTCGACAGCGGCCTGTTCCTGATCGGCGACCCCAAGCAGGCGATCTACGCCTTTCGCGGCGCCGACATCTACACCTACCTGCGCGCCCGGCAATCCACCACCGGCCGTCATCACACCCTGGGCACCAACTTCCGCTCCAGCCATGCGATGGTCGAGGCGGTGAATCACGTGTTCCAGCGTGCGGAAACCGGTCGTGGTGCGTTCCTGTTCCGTGAGCCCAATGGGGATAACCCGGTGCCGTTTCACCCGGTGCTGTCCCAAGGCCGCAGCGAACACCTGCAGGTCGACGGCCAACCAATGCCGGCCATGAACCTTTGGCACCTGCCCACCGACCAGCCGATTTCCAACGTGGTTTACCGTCAACACCTGGCCGCCGCCTGCGCCACGCAAATCGTTGCGCTGCTCAACGGTGGGCAGCAAGGCACGGCGGGCTTTGTAATAGAGGGTAACCTCAAGGGCGTGTTGCCGTCAGACATCGCCATCCTCGTGCGCGATGGCAAGGAAGCCCAGGCCGTGCGTGCCGAACTGGCCAGCCGTGGCGTGCGCAGTGTGTACCTGTCGGATAAAGACTCGGTGTTTGCCGCCCAGGAAGCCCATGACCTGTTGGCCTGGTTGAAGGCTTGCGCCGAACCCGATGTCGAACGCCCGCTGCGTGCCGCCCTGGCCTGCGTCACCCTGAACCTGTCCCTATCGGAGCTGGAGCGTCTGAATCAGGACGAACTGGCGTGGGAATCACGGGTGATGCAGTTCCGTGGCTACCGTGCCATCTGGCGTACCCAAGGCGTGTTGCCGATGCTGCGTCGCCTGCTCCACGACTTCAAGCTGCCGCAAACCCTCATCGCCCGCAGTGATGGCGAGCGGGTGCTGACCAACCTGTTGCACCTCAGTGAATTGTTGCAACAGGCCGCCTCGGAACTGGATGGCGAGCAGGCGTTGATCCGTCATTTGGCCGAGCATCTGGCGCTGTCGGGACAGGCCGGTGAAGAGCAGATCCTGCGCCTGGAAAGCGACGAGCAACTGGTCAAAGTGGTGACCATCCACAAATCCAAGGGCCTGGAATACGACCTGGTGTTCTTGCCGTTCATCTGTTCGGCCAAGCCTGTGGACGGCAGTCGCTTGCCGCTGCATTACCACGATGGACAGGGCAAGTCCCACGTCAGCCTGCGACCCACGGCCGAGCTGATCGCCCAAGCCGACGATGAGCGCCTGGCCGAAGACCTGCGTTTGTTCTATGTGGCCTTGACCCGCGCCAAACACGCCTGCTGGCTAGGCATCGCCGACCTCAAGCGCGGCAATAACAGCAGCTCGGTCTTGCACCTGTCGGCGTTGGGCTATTTGCTTGGTGCTGGCGCGTCGTTAGGCGAATCAGCGGGTCTGGCGCGCTGGTTGCTGGACTTGCAGCAAGGCTGCGCGGCCATCGGTTATGACCATGTGCCGGACGCCCAAGACATCCTGTTCCACCCGCCGCGCAATCAAGCGACCCTGCTCGCACCATTGCTGCCTGAACGTAAGGCCACGGAAAACTGGTGGATTGCTTCCTACAGTGCCTTGCGCATTGGCGACAGCATGAGCGCCGCCAGTCTTGAAGCACCGGAAAGCCCCCAGGCCCAGAAACTGTTCGATGACGAACGCCTCGACCCCGATGCGCCACGGGAAGTGGCGGCGTCCGGCGGTGATATTCATCGTTTCCCACGCGGTCCTAATCCAGGCACCTTCCTCCACGGCTTGTTGGAGTGGGCCGGTGAAGAGGGTTTCAACGTGACGCCCGAGGCCATCGAAAAAGCCGTGGGCGCACGTTGTAACCGCCGCAACTGGGAAGGCTGGATCGTCACCCTCAGCGGCTGGCTGGGTCATCTGTTGCAAACGCCGTTGCCGCTGTACAACGACCACGTGACCTTAAGCGGCCTTCAGCAGTACCAGATCGAAATGGAGTTCTGGTTCGCCAGTCACACAGTCGATGTGCTGGCCCTCGACAAACTGGTGTGCCAGCACACCCACGGCGGTGTTTCCCGTGTGGCCGCTGAGCCGGTGCTGCTCAACGGCATGTTCAAGGGTTTTATCGACCTGACGTTCGAACACGATGGCCGCTACTACGTGGCGGACTACAAATCCAATTGGCTCGGCCCCGACGATTCGGCCTACACCCAGCAAGCCATGGAGCACTCGATTCTTGAGCATCGGTACGACCTGCAATACGTACTTTACCTGCTGGCCCTGCACCGCCAGCTCAAGGCGCGCCTGCCTGATTATGACTACGACCAGCACGTCGGCGGCGCCCTGTACCTGTTTCTGCGTGGCACCCAGTCGGTGAGCCAGGGGGCGTATTTTACCCGGCCGCCCCGCGAGCTGATCGAGAGTCTGGATCTGCTGTTCCAGGGCAAGCCTATCCCGCCCAAGGTCGAGCCCGTCTGGGAACAAGGAGTGTTGCTATGAGCCTGTCGCCGTTACCGCTAGAGGAGCTGGCACCGCTGAGTCGCGCCACCGACCTGGTGCAGTTGCTTGAGCGTTGGGTCGAGCGTGGCTGGTTGCGGGCCCTGGACAAAGCCTTCGTCGGCTTCCTGCATGAGCTTGACGCCCAGGCCGACCCCTTGGTCTTGTTGGCGGCCGCCTTGACCAGCCATCAACTGGGCCATGGTCACGTCTGCCTTGACCTGTTCGAAACCCTCAAGGCGCCGGACTTCGCCCTGTCATTGCCGCCCGAAGGCGACCTGCACACTGGCGCCATGCTGCTGCCGTCGCAATTGCTGCACGACCTGGACGGTGCCCATTGGTGCCATGCCCTGGCGTGCAGCCCATTGGTAGCGCTGGCGGTCGATGGCAGCGACGCGGCCCAGAGTCGTCCGTTGGTGTTGTCTGGCAAGCGCCTGTACCTGCGCCGCTACTGGACCTACGAGCGACGTATCGACCGCGCCCTGCGCCTGCGCCTTGCGAACGTGGAGCCCGCAGCTGCCGATTTGCCACAACGCCTCAACCGCCTGTTTGACCAACCGGCGCCCGACGGTGTAATTGACTGGCAAAAGCTTGCCTGTGCCCTGGCAACCCGCGGCGCCTTCAGTATCGTCACCGGCGGCCCCGGCACCGGCAAGACCACCACCGTGGTGCGCCTGCTCGCGTTGTTGCAGGCACCCGCTGTGGAGTCCGGCAGCCCGTTGCGTATTCGCCTGGCTGCGCCCACCGGTAAAGCCGCTGCGCGCCTGACCGAATCCATCAGCCAGCAAGTGCTGTCACTGACAGTGCCCGACGACGTGCGGGAAAAAATCCCGACCCAGGTCACCACGGTTCATCGCCTGTTGGGCAGCCGTCCGGGCACCCGCCACTTCCGGCATCACTTGGGTAATCCATTGCCGCTGGACGTGCTGGTGGTGGATGAAGCCTCGATGATTGACCTGGAAATGATGGCCAACCTGCTCGATGCCTTGGCGCCCCATGCGCGTCTGGTATTGCTGGGCGACAAGGACCAGTTGGCGTCGGTGGAGGCCGGTGCGGTACTCGGCGATTTGTGCCGTGACGCCGAAGCCGGCTGGTACAGCCCGCAGACTCTGCAATGGCTGCAAGCGGTCAGCGGCGAAGACCTCAGTGCCAGCGGCCTGCAAGAAGACCTCGATGCCCGTCATCCCCTGGCCCAGCAGGTGGTGATGCTGCGCTATTCGCGTCGTTTCGGCGAAGGCAGCGGCATCGGCCAGCTGGCGCGCTGGGTCAACCAGCAAAATGCCGAAGAGGCACGTCAGTTGCTGGCCGCGCGCCGTCATGACGACCTGTTTTGCCTAAGCCTCAAGGGCGAGCATGACCACGGCCTTGAGCGCTTGGTGCTGGACGGGCAGGGCGACGGCGCCCAGGGTTATCGCTACTACCTGAACCTGCTGCAATCGGCACGTCCACCTCTGGATACGCCGCGCGATGACCCGGCCTGGACCTATTGGGCGCAACAATTGTTGCAAGCCTTTGATGCGTTCCAATTGCTCTGTGCCGTGCGCAAAGGGCCCTGGGGGGTTGAAGGGCTGAACCAGCGCATCACCGCGGCCCTGCGCAAAGTCCGCCTGATCGAAGGCGACGAGCAGTGGTACGAGGGCCGTCCGGTCTTGATGACCCGTAACGACTATGGCTTGGGCCTGATGAACGGGGACATCGGCATCGCGCTGAAACTGCCCGAAAGCGATGGCGGCCCCCACGTGCTACGCGTGGCCTTCCCACGTAACGATGGCCAGGGTGGCGTACGTTTCGTGCTGCCCAGCCGCTTGAATGATGTCGAAACTGTGTATGCGATGACCGTACACAAATCCCAGGGCTCGGAGTTCATCCATACGGCGCTGATCCTGCCGGATGCTTTGAACCCGGTGCTGACCAAAGAATTGATCTATACCGGTATTACCCGCGCCAAGCGCTGGTTCAGCTTGATCGAGCCCCGGGGTGGTGTGTTTGAAGAGGCGGTACGGCGCAAGGTCAAGCGTTTGAGCGGGTTGATGCTGGAGTTGGACGCCGCACCGGAAAAAACTGACTGATAGGTCATGAAATATTTCTGATTCAGATGTCTGATTTTTCTGAAAAAATAGTAGGCCCCGTGCCAGCCGTGCTGCGCGGGGGTTCCCGCCGCTGTGCTATCGTTGCGGCATCACCCTGGAAAATACCTGAGAGAAGTGCTGCATGAACGTGGCTGTCTCGCCCACAGAGCGCAGTTTGAGCTGGAGACGCATGTTGCGGGTGGCGGTTCTGTGCCTGCTCGCGCCGCAGGTATGGGCGCAGACGCCCAGCCTCGCCGAGCAGCGCGCCCAGGCGGTCACCCAGGTCGTGCTGGGTATTCTCAGCTACGCGCGGTGGCCGGTGGAGCCTGCGCAATTGCGGCTGTGCATTGTCGGGCCGACTCAGTACACCGATGACCTGGTCAAAGGCACTACCCAGGCCACCGGTCGTCCGGTGCGGGTGCGGCGCCTGCTGGTCGATCATCCGGATATCGTCAATGCCTGCGACGCCATCTACATCGGCAAAATCACGCCTGACGAACGCAACCGCCTGTTTACTTCGTTGATTGGTCACCCTGTGCTCAGCATCAGCGAAGGGGGCGACCAATGCACGGTGGGCAGCCTGTTCTGCCTGCGGGTCAGCGATGAGCAGGTGTCATTCGAGGTCAATCTGGATTCCGTCGCCCGCAGCGGCGTGCGTATCCATCCCAGTGTGTTGCAGTTGTCTCGCCGTCGAGCGCCTGGCTCATGAGCCGCGATAAAGTGCGGCCGACCCTGCGTTCGGTGATTGCCCGCGGGCATATGATCCTGGCGCTGGTAGCGGTGACCCTGGCCAGTGTTTCCCTGACCCTGCTCGGCGTGCTGGCCCTGCGGGTTTACGCCGAGCACAACCTGCACCTGATCGCCCGCTCCATCAACTACACCGTGGAAGCGGCTGTGGTGTTCAACGATAGCGCGGCGGCCACCGAAGCCCTGAGCCTGATTGCCTCCACCGAAGAAGTGGCCCAGGCAGAAGTATTTGATATCAACGGCAAGCTGCTGGCGCGCTGGGTTCGCCCGGAAACCGGCATGTTGTCACGGGTCGAGCTGCAAATAGCGCACGCCCTGCTCGAACAGCCCATCAGCCAGCCGATTCTGCGCCAGGGGCAAACTGTCGGCAGCATCCACCTGGTCGGCCACGGTGGCAGCCTGTTGCGCTTTTTGCTCAGCGGTCTGGTCGGGATTTTGATCTGCACAGCGCTCAGCGCCTGGGTGGCATTGCACCTGTCGCGGCGTCTATTGAATGGCATCACCGTGCCATTGCAACGCTTGGCCGCCGTCGCCCACGCCGCCCGCAGCGAACGAGACTTCGACCGCCGCGTACCCTCGGCGCAGATCGCCGAGCTCGACAGCCTGGGCAGCGACTTCAATGCCCTGCTCGGTGAGATGGAGGCTTGGCAAAGCCACCTGCAAAGCGAAAACGAAACCCTGGCCCACCAGGCCAGCCACGACAGCCTCACCGGCCTGCCCAACCGCGCGTTCTTCGAAGGCCGGCTGATCCGCGCCTTGCGCAGCGCCGCCAAGGTCAACGAGCGGGTGGCGGTGTTGTTCCTCGACAGCGACCGCTTCAAAGACATCAACGACAGCTTCGGTCACGCCGCTGGCGATGCCGTGCTGGTGGCCGTTGCCGACCGCGTGCGGGCGCAACTGCGCGAGGACGACCTGGTGGCGCGCCTGGGCGGTGATGAATTCGCGGTATTACTGGCGCCCCTGCACAAGGCCGAAGACGCCCATCGCATCGCCGACAAAATCATTGCCAGCATGGACATGCCGATCCCCCTGCCAGGTGATACCCAGGTGTTGACCTCCCTCAGCATCGGTATTGCCATTTATCCCGAGCATGGCGCCACTCCCGGCACCTTGCTCAACGCCGCCGACGCGGCGATGTACCAGGCCAAACGATTGTCCTCGGGCGGCCAGCAAACGGCGGAGTCGGAGCATCCCGTCGTCAACGTTCAACACAGGAGTTGATTCCCTTGTTCGCTAACACACGCATTTTATTTGTTTCTTTACTCGTCGCTTTCCTGGCCCTCAGCGGCTGCCAGACGCCACCCAAAGGCCTGACCCCGGCGCAAGTCGCCGTGCTCAAACAACAAGGCTTCGAGCTGACCGATGAAGGCTGGGCCTTCGGCCTGTCCGGCAAAGTGCTGTTTGGCAGTGACGTCGAAACCCTCAACAAACCCAGCACCGACATCGTCGAACGCATCGGCCAGGCCCTGGTAGGCGCGGGTATCGAGCGTGTGCGTGTCGACGGCCACACCGACGCCTCCGGCAAAGAACCCTACAACGTGGCACTGTCCCTGCGCCGCGCCAAAAGCGTGGGCAAGGTGCTGACCCGCGTGGGCATGAAAGAAGAAAACATCCAACTGCGCGGCCTGGGCAGCAGCGAGCCGGTGGCGCCGAATACGACCACAGCAGGCCGCACCGAGAATCGCCGGGTGTCAATTGTAGTAATCGCGGACTAAGGCAATTCGCCCGCCTCAACCCGAAACGCAATCTATTGTGGGAGGAGGCCCCCGATAGCCGTGTGTCAGCCAATACAACTGGTGACTGACACACCTATATCGGGAGCAAGCCCCCTCCCACATTTGTTCTGCGGTGTGCTCGCGAGATTGTTCGCTCAACGGCTCGGTGTCATCGCCTGCGGCAAGTCATCCACCACGGCTTTGCCCCTCTCATACAGATAATGCGCGGCCCATGCGTATTGGTCGCCGCGAAAACCTACCAACGACCATTAGGAGTTTTCTCTGTAGGAAAAACCTGTCATGACGAATTTTAATGGCTGGGCTGATGAAGTTTCGCTTTTTCGCAAATGGTGGGCTTAGTTAAATGGACGCTATGAGTAACTACCGTACAGGATTGCGATGAATATGAATGTCAGTCATTTTCGCCAGGGAGTATCTAAAGTCAGGCTTTCAAAAGATGCATTTGCTGAGCTATTGAAGGTAAGGGAGTTATTCGAGACTGTAAGTCAAGGTGTTAGATTCGATACCAAGGTCGCTTACATTAATCCTTTACAGTCAAGCGTGCTGAGAGAGGAGCTGAATAGAATACGAAATATGATCGATCATGAAAGTCATGTCTTGATTCTCGATGGCTTTAAGGTGGATAAACTTTCAACGTTCAAATCTCTGGTGTGGACATTCAGTTCCTTACTCGGTGTCCCAATGGTACAGAATCATCTTGGTCATAAAGTGATTGAGGTTTATGACCGAGGTGGCAAAAGCATTGAGGTAGGTGCGAGATACCATCAGACCCGTCAAGGCGCCTATATACATAACGATGGTGTGAGCGACCCGCTGCCTATCGATTACTTGATCCTGGCCTGTGGACAGAAAGCACTTTTAGGAGGTGAGAGCATTCTCATCGATGCAAGCGCGGTATACGCGGAGTTGATGGCGTTCCCAGACGTATTGGAAGAGCTCAAATGCGACTTCTTTTTTGAGAATCGCGGCATGTCAGAGGATGAGCAACTGTTTAAAGCCCCCATCCTCTACTTTTCCAGTGAAGGTATTCCACTGATCAGATACTTTCGAGTCTACATTGAGTCAGCTCACCTTAAGGCAGGAGTGCCTTTAACAGCAGCTCAAACCCAGGCACTGGACTTTCTGGATACTGTTCTCGATCAGTCATCGGTTCAGCATCGAGTACTGCTGGAGCCAGGGCAAGTGCTTATTTCAGCCGATAACAAGTTTCTGCATACGCGTACGAACTTCATTGATATGAACGCTCCTCGTTCCGAGATCAATGATGCTGAGCCTTTGAGTGATCTGAATCGTTATATGCTACGGCTGTGGTTACGCAAACAATGATGCTTCGGTATTCATAACGTAAGTCCTCCCATATCCGCCATAAGCCGAGCCCCATGGACACCTCCGATATTGCGATCACGTTGGTCTTGGTCTCTGCCTTTATGCACGCCACCTGGAATGCCGTAGTTCGCGCCGGTAGCAGTCGCTTCATGACCTTGGCCATGGTCGACGGCACCGCGCTAGTGATATGCCTGCTGGCGTTGCCGTTTGTCAGTGTGCCTAGCCTGGAGGTATGGGGCTATATACTCGTCTCTGTGGTGCTCAATACGGTCTACCGGCTATTTTTGATTAAAGCGTACGAAACGGGTGACTTCGGTCAGGTTTACCCGGTGATGCGTGGGGTGCCGCCCGTATTGGTCGTGCTGTTTTCTTACTTTCTGCTGCATGAACAGTTGTCCTCCCAGGCGTTGACGGGAGTGTTGCTGATTTGTGTGGGGATTATCAGCTTGACCTTTGTGCGCAGGATGACGGCGCAGATATTCAAGCCGATCCTGATGGCGGTGTGCGCCGGTGCGTTTATTGCGTCTTACACGGTGGTGGATGCTAAAGGTGTAAGAGCCAGTGAGACGGTGCTGCAGTACATTATTTACCTGACAGTATTCCAAAGTATCCCGATCCCGATGCTGGCGTTTTCCAAAGAGCGTTCAACCTTGGCTCGTGCGATACGTGGGCACTGGCGAGTTGGGCTATTAGGCGGTGTTTTTTACCTGGCGTCTTACGGATTGGTGTTGTTTGCCTTGTCGCTGGACGCGGTGGCCAAGGTCTCAGCTCTGCGGGAAACCAGTGTTATTATCGGCGCCATTATTGCCGCGCTGTTCTTTCATGAACGGTTCGGTTGGCGACGGATGCTTTCGGCGTTCGTCATTGTTTGCGGGATCATCTTGATCAAAGTGAGCACCTGATGGCCCAGCGTCCGCCACCCACTCCTATGCTTCAAGCGTTCGTCAGCGCTGCGCAAGCCGGTAGCTTTGCGCGTGCAGCGTCTGAGCTTAACCTCACCGCCAGTGCCATTAGCCATCAAATTGCGGGCTTGGAGGAGTGGTGGGGCGTGTCGTTGTTTGAGCGGCACTCGCGTGGCGTCAAACTGACGGTGGCAGGGCAGGCTTTGTTGCCGGTTACCGATGGTTTCTTCAAATCGCTGGATGGGGTGCTGCATTCACTCAACCCCGGTAAATCCCAACCGCTGTACCTCTCATGCACGTCTTCTCTCTGTTCGACATGGCTGATCCCCAGGATGCACGGTTCTCACACTGAGGCCTCATTCAATCTAGATCTGGTGTTGACCAGCGCCGACATGAACCGCGCCAACCTGGAGGCTCATCAATATGATGTCGCGGTGGTGATGGGGTACGGCGACTACCCGGATCATCATGTCGAATTACTGATGCGCGATGCGGTGTTCCCCGTTTGTTCGCCGGAGTTTCTGCGGTTGAAGGGTGATATCGCGCTGGAGGATGTCGCCCGCAATCCGCTGATTCATCGGGTGGACGATCAGGTGTGTCCGGGATGGGAAAGTTGGTTTGCGTTTCAGGGGCTGGCGGCGCCGCCTTATCACCATGGGCCGAGATTTCCGGATTCGAGCTTGGCGATCAGCCTGGCGGTGAAGGGCGGAGGGATTGCGCTGGGCAGGACTGCGTTGGTGTATGACCAACTGGAAGACGGTGCGTTAGTTGCGTTGAATAGCCCTGTGATGATGTCCCCTGCGGCCTACTACATCATTTGTCGAAACGGGCGTCAGTCGGAGCCGGATATTGCTCGGCTGATTGAATGGCTCAAGAACAGCGCGGGTGAGTTTCTGCGCGAAGTTCAGGCTCGGTATCCGCAAATTGCCGGGGCTGGCGCGGTTTAAATGTGGGAAGGAGCAAGGCTCCTCCCGCATTCAAACGGTATTCGCTTAACGGCCCGGCGTCATCGCCTGCGTTAAGTCATCCACCACGGCCTTGCCCATCTCACACAGATAATGCGCAGCCCATGCATATTGCTCACCGCGCACATCCATGGCGGCTTCCATCGCGAGTTTCTTGGAGTAAAAAAGTAGGGTGGGGGCGTGTTCCAATGCTTCCTCAATCGGCATGCCGGAATTAACGCGGAACAGTGGTTTTTGGTTTTCGCCGTAGTCGCCGAAGGTGACTACGCCGAGGGTGATGATGGAGGAAAGCGGTGGATCGGGAACGATCTTGGACATGGTTTTTCCTTAGGTTAATAAGTAGAAACCGCCACGGCATGTCGCTAAACATGGAAAGGTGGCAGCTGTGCGCGGGTTAGCGAACCGGTAACCTAGGAACCCGGTAGACCCGAAGGTCTCCCGCGCACAGCCGCCATAACACGATAAGGCGAGCAAAATGGCTAGCCAGGGTGATTTAGGGCGTTGAACCTACGTTTCTCGGGTCGCTAAACCCAGCCGCTGTTTTGCAGCGCCCCGAGGAGGCTAGACACTCAAATCCTATGGCGCAATAGGCCAGGGATTCTCTAGGAAACGTCCTGCAATTTAAAGCGAATCGTCGTTGATGGCGCTTTAATCCGCAAACCTGATCTCCCGCGTCTCCCCCATCAACAACCCCTGATTCTGCTCCGTCACTTCCCGGATGTAATCCCACAACAACGTAATCCGCTTCAACTTCCTCAAATCCTCCCGGCAATACATCCAGAACTGTCGCGTAATCGCGATCTGCTCCCCCAGCACCGGCAACAACCGCGGGTCCTGCGCTGCCAGAAAGCACGGCAATATCGCCATCGACCGGCCTTGCTGCGCCGCCACGTACTGCGCGATCACGCTGGTGCTGCGCAAACTCGCGCTGGCGCCGGGCACGACGTTGGCCAGGTACAGCAGCTCCGAGCTGAACGCCAGGTCATCCACGTAGCTGATAAATGGATGCTCGGCCAAGTCCGCAGGTGTGCGAATCGGCGGGTGTTGGTCGAGGTAGTCCTGGGTGGCGTACAGCTGCAGTTTGTAGTCGCACAGTTTGCAGCACACATACGGTCCGTGTTCCGGGCGTTCCAGGGCGATGACGATGTCGGCTTCGCGCTTGGACAGGCTGATGAAGTGGGGCAGGGGCAGGATGTCCACCGAGATCGCGGGATAAGTGTCGACGAAATGGCTCAGTTGCGGGGTGACGAAGAAGCTGCCGAAGCCTTCGGTGCAACCCATGCGCACATGGCCCGACAGTGCCACGCCGGACCCGGACACCTGTTCGCAGGCCATGTGCAGTGTGCTTTCGATGGATTCGGCATAACCCAGCAACCGCTGGCCTTCGCTGGTGAGCACGAAGCCGTTGGTCCGGGATTTTTCGAACAGCAGCGTGCCCAGGGACACTTCCAGTGAACTGATGCGTCGCGACACGGTAGTGTAGTCCACCGCCAGGCGCTTGGCGGCCACGCTGGCCTTGCGGGTGCGCGCCACTTCGAGGAAAAACTTCAGGTCATCCCAGTTCAGGGCGCCCAGGGAGGTGATATTTTTTTGCATATTGGACCGGCTTTTATGTGCGTTCTTATTAGAGATTTGCACATCTATACTCCAAAAACAGTCCGAACGCCTCATTCTTCAAGGCGATTCAACGCCTTGGTTCTCTGCATAACGACAAGATTCTGGAGACCATATGAACGCATCTGCCGATATTTCCGTGCAACAGGTCAAGTTGCTGATCAACGGCGAGTGGGTCGAGTCCAAAACCACCGAGTGGCAAGACATCGTCAACCCGGCCACTCAGCAAGTGCTGGCCAAAGTCCCGTTCGCCACTGCCGATGAAGTCAACGCCGCCATTGACGCTGCCCATCGCGCTTTCCAGACCTGGAAGCTGACACCGATCGGCGCGCGCATGCGCATCATGCTCAAGCTGCAAGCCTTGATCCGCGAACATTCCAAGCGCATTGCTGTAGTCCTCAGCGCCGAGCAGGGCAAAACCATTGCCGATGCCGAGGGCGATATTTTCCGTGGACTGGAAGTGGTCGAACACGCCTGTTCCATCGGCACCCTGCAAATGGGCGAGTTCGCCGAGAACGTGGCCGGCGGCGTGGATACCTACACCCTGCGCCAGCCTATCGGCGTATGCGCCGGTATCACCCCGTTCAACTTCCCGGCGATGATTCCGCTGTGGATGTTCCCGATGGCGATTGCCTGCGGTAACACCTTCGTACTCAAGCCTTCCGAGCAAGACCCGTTGTCGACCATGCTCCTGGTGGAGCTGGCGCTGGAAGCCGGCGTACCGGCGGGCGTGCTCAACGTGGTGCACGGCGGCAAGAGCGTGGTGGATGCACTGTGCACCCACAAAGACATCAAGGCGGTGTCCTTCGTCGGCTCGACGGCCGTCGGCACCCATGTCTATGACCTGGCAGGCAAGCACGGCAAACGCGTCCAATCGATGATGGGCGCCAAGAACCACGCGGTGGTGCTGCCGGATGCCAACCGCGAGCACACCCTCAACGCCCTGGTCGGCGCCGGTTTCGGCGCGGCGGGCCAGCGTTGCATGGCCACCTCGGTGGTGGTGCTGGTGGGTGCGGCCAAGCAGTGGCTGCCAGATCTCAAGGCGTTGGCTCAAAAGCTCAAGGTCAATGCAGGCAGCGAAGCCGGCACGGATGTCGGCCCGGTGATTTCCAAGCGCGCCAAGGCACGCATCCTTGAACTGATCGAAAGCGGCGTGAAAGAAGGCGCCAAGCTGGAGCTGGATGGCCGCGATATCAAGGTGCCGGGCTTCGAACAAGGTAACTTTGTCGGCCCGACTCTTTTTTCGGGCGTGACCACCGACATGCGCATCTACACCGAGGAAATCTTCGGCCCGGTGCTGGTGGTGCTGGAAGTCGACACCCTCGATCAAGCCATCGCCCTGGTCAACGCCAACCCGTTCGGCAACGGCACAGGTCTGTTCACCCAGAGCGGTGCGGCGGCGCGTAAATTCCAGAGCGAAATCGATGTGGGCCAGGTCGGCATCAACATCCCCATCCCGGTGCCAGTGCCGTTCTTCAGCTTCACCGGCTCCCGTGGTTCCAAGCTCGGCGACCTGGGCCCTTACGGCAAGCAAGTGGTGCAGTTCTACACCCAGACCAAAACCGTCACCAGCCGCTGGTTTGATGACGACACGGTCAACGATGGCGTCAACACCACCATCAACCTGCGCTGAACCTGGGAGACGATCATGAAGATTGCATTTATCGGCCTGGGCAACATGGGTGCGCCCATGGCCCGCAACCTGATCAAGGCTGGGCACGCGCTTAACCTGTTCGACCTGAACCAGGCGGTACTCAAGGAACTCGCCGAACTGGGCGGCACCATCAGCAGCTCGCCGCGTGATGCGGCCCAGGGCGCCGAACTGGTGATTACCATGCTGCCGGCCGCCGCCCACGTGCGCAGCGTGTGGCTGAATGAAGACGGTGTACTCGCCGGCATCGGCAAAGGCATCCCCGCCGTGGATTGCAGCACCATTGACCCGCAAACCATCCGTGAAGTAGCGGCTGCGGCAGCCAAACAAGGTGTGGCCGTGGCCGATGCGCCGGTCTCCGGTGGCACCGGCGGTGCCCAGGCCGGGACGCTGACCTTTATGGTTGGCGCCAACCCGGAACTGTTCGCCACCCTGCAACCGGTGCTGGCGCAAATGGGCCGCAATATCGTGCACTGCGGCGATGTCGGCACTGGGCAAATCGCCAAGATCTGCAACAACCTGCTGCTCGGCATCAGCATGGTCGGCGTCAGTGAAGCCATGGCCCTGGGCGATGCACTTGGCATTGATACACAAGTGCTGGCCGGCATCATCAACAGCTCCACGGGGCGCTGCTGGAGTTCCGATACCTACAATCCTTGGCCAGGCGTGATTGAGACCGCGCCATCATCGCGTGGCTATACCGGTGGTTTTGGTGCCGACCTGATGCTCAAGGATTTAGGCCTGGCCACCGAAGCTGCACGCCAGGTGCACCAGCCGGTGATCCTCGGCGCAGTGGCCCAGCAGCTGTATCAATCGATGAGCCAGCGTGGGGAAGGGGGCAAGGACTTCTCGGCGATCATCAACAGCTATCGCAAGCCCAAATAAAAACCTGTGGCGAGGGAGCAAGCTCCCTCGCCACAGGTTTTGCTGGGTCAGGCAAACACAAAATACTTACGCACCGTCTCGACCACTTCCCACGTTCCTTTCATCCCCGGTTCCACCACAAAGATATCCCCAGCCCGCAAGTGGATCGGCTCCATGCCTTCAGGCGTGATCACGCAGTAGCCTTCCTGGAAATGGCAGTATTCCCACTTCACGTATTCCACGTACCACTTGCCCGGTGTGCAGATCCAGGTGCCCATGATCTTGCTGCCGTCTTCGCTGGTGTAGGCGTTGAGGTTGACGGTGTGCGGGTCGCCTTCAAGCTTTTCCCATTTGCAGGCATCCAGGACCGGCAGTGGGTGGGTGTCGCGCAGTACGGTGATGGGCTTGGTCATGATGACTCCGAGGCAGGGAAGGGAAAGCTCAACCCTAAGGCCTCGGGCGTTGCGCCAGTGGTCTGAACTCGACATTGGGATGCCCAGAAGCGCAGTCACCTGAACACCGCAGTCCCCTGTGGGAGCCGGGCTTGCCCGCGATGACGCTGGCACAACAAGCATCTCCATTGCCTGACACTCCGCTATCGCGGGCAAGCCCGGCTCCCACAGGAGGTCTTGGTGTATCTGAGCGACAGATCTGTGCATCAAACCGCTGTTTCCTCGCAGTAACTGCGAAATATTTCCCGTGGCGCGCCAGAATTCGCAAGAAAATTCAGAGCTGGCCCTCGTATCATTCACCCCAGTACCCCGTGAGAGCCTTGCAATGAAACCAATAAAAACGTGGTGGGATATCAGCCCGCCCTTGAGCACGGCCACCCCGACCTGGCCGGGCGATACACCGTTCCAGGAAGAGCGCGTGTGGCAGTTCGGCCCGGAGTGTCCGGTAAATGTGGGGCGCGTCACCCTGTCGCCGCACACCGGTGCCCATGTGGATGCGCCGCTGCATTACAGCGCCGATGGGGCGCCGATTGGCGAGGTATCGCTGGATGTGTACATGGGCCCGTGCCGGGTATTGCATTGCCTGGGCAGCGGCGCTCTGGTGCAGCCCCATCAGTTGCAAGGGCGTGTGGATAACCTGCCGGAGCGCGTGCTGCTGCGCACTTATCCACAAGCGCCACTCACCGACTGGGATTCGAACTTCACCGCCATCGCCCCCCAGACCATTGAGTTGCTGGCCAGCCTGGGGGTGCGCCTGATCGGTATCGATACGCCGTCCCTGGACCCGCAGCAATCCAAGACCATGGATTCGCACAACGCCGTGGCGCGCCATGGCATGGCGATCCTCGAAGGCATCGTGCTCGATGACGTACCGGAGGGCGACTATGAACTGATCGCGCTGCCGCTGCGCTTCGCCAACCTGGACGCGAGCCCCGTGCGCGCCATTCTCCGCCCGCTCAAGGAGCCCACGCGATGAGCCAATGTCCTTTCTCAGCTGATTACCAACCGCCGGAAGAATGGCATAACGCCGAACTGAATTTTTCCGAGTCCATGAGCTATGGCGATTACCTGGACCTGGGCAAAGTCCTCAGCGCCCAGCACCCGCTGTCGCCGGATCACAACGAAATGCTCTTCATCATCCAGCACCAGACCTCGGAGCTGTGGATGAAATTGATGCTGCACGAACTCAAGGCTGCCAGGGAACATGTGCGCCTGGGTGAGCTGCCACCGGCGTTCAAGATGCTGGCGCGGGTGTCGCGGATCTTCGATCAACTGGTGCACGCCTGGGCGGTGCTGGCGACCATGACCCCGTCGGAATACAAGGCGATTCGCCCGTTCCTGGGGCAGTCGTCGGGGTTCCAGTCGTTTCAGTACCGCGAGATCGAATTCATCCTCGGCAACAAAAGCCCGGCGCTGCTGCGGCCCCATGCCCATCGCCCGGAGTTGCTGCAGCAATTGCAGGTGGCGATTGCCACGCCGTCGTTGTATGACGAGGCGGTGAACCTGATGATCAAGGCAGGGCTGGCGATTGACCCTCAGCGCGCCGAACGCGACCCGACGGCGGCCACGGTGCACGATGAATCGGTGGAAGCGGCGTGGCGCGAGGTGTATCGCGACCCGAATCGCTACTGGGACTTGTATCAATTGGCCGAGAAATTTATCGACCTGGAGGACTCGTTCCGCCAGTGGCGCTTCCGGCATGTCACCACGGTGGAGCGCATCATCGGCTTTCAGCCGGGTACTGGTGGTACTGAAGGCGTGGGGTACCTGCGCAAGATGCTCGACACGGTACTGTTCCCTGAACTCTGGCGAGTACGTTCCACGCTCTAATAAAAAAGCCCCGGATTACCGGGGCTTTTTTCTAGGTGAAATACAGTCAATTGTGGGAGCTGGCTTGTCGGGTCGCCGCATCGCTGCGATTGCGGTGTATCAGTCGGCTCATCCATTGGCTGACACGCCGCAATCGCGGGCAAGCCCGCTCCCACAGGGGTTACTGCGCCACGGCAACCTTCCCGTTTCTGATCCGAAACCGATAGGCGATGTAGATAATCCCCACCCACACCGGCATCGCATACACCGACTCGCGAATCCCCGGAATCGCCAGCATCACGCCAATGATCATCACCATGAACGCCAGGCACAGGTAGTTGCTGAACGGGAACCAGAAGGTCTTGAACGACGGCGTCACGCCTTGCTCGCCCATGGCCTTGCGGAACTTGATATGGGTCAGGCTGATCAATGCCCAGTTGATCATCAACGAAGCAACCACCAGCGCGAACAGCAACTCCAGTGCACTGTGCGGCGCCACGTAGTTGACCACCACGCACAGCATGGTCACCAGCGCCGAAATCGCCAGGGCCCGCAGCGGCACGCCTTGTTTGTTGAGCTTCATCAGCGCCTTGGGCGCGTCACCTTGCTCGGCCAGGCCGAACAGCATGCGGCTGTTGCAGTACACGCCGCTGTTGTACACCGACAACGCCGCGGTCAGCACCACGAAGTTGAGGATGTGGGCGGCGGTGTCGTTGCCGATCAGCGAGAAAATCTGCACAAACGGGCTGCCGCTGTAGGCATCGCCCGACGCGCCGAGGGTTTGCAGCAGTTGATCCCACGGGTACAGCGACAACAGCACGGTCAGCGCACCGACGTAGAAAATCAGAATGCGGTACACCACCTGGTTGATCGCTTTGGGGATCACCTTGCGTGGTTCGCTGGCTTCGGCGGCGGTGATGCCGACCAGTTCCAGGCCACCGAACGAGAACATGATGAAGGCCATGGACATCAACAGCCCCATGCCGCCATTGGGGAAGAACCCACCGTGGCTCCACAGGTTGCTGACCGAGGCTTGCGGGCCGCCGGTGCCGCTGAACAGCAGGTAGCAGCCGAGCACGATCATGCCGACAATCGCCACCACCTTGATGATCGCAAACCAGAATTCGGCTTCACCGAAGAACTTCACGTTCAGAGTGTTGATCAGGTTCACCGCGACGAAGAACACCAGCGCGCTGACCCAGGTTGGAATCTCCGGCCACCAGAACTGGATGTACTTGCCGACGGCCGTCAGTTCGGCCATGCCCACCAGCACGTAGAGCACCCAATAGTTCCAGCCCGCCAGGAAGCCCGCGTAACCGCCCCAGTATTTATGTGCGAAGTGGCTGAAGGACCCGGCCACCGGCTCTTCGACGATCATCTCGCCGAGCTGGCGCATGATCAGGAACGCGATAAACCCGGCTACCGCATAACCCAGGATCATCGACGGCCCCGCCGACTTGAGCACCCCGGCCGAGCCGAGGAACAAGCCTGTACCAATCGCACCTCCCAAGGCGATCAGCTGAATGTGCCGGTTCTTCAGGCCTCGCTTGAGGCCCACCGGGTTAACCATGTCATCCGCCATTAACATTCCCTTCTACTTGTTTTTCTCAAGGGTGATTGCACGCCGCATCGGCCCCTCAGAACTGCTGAGGGTCAGATATTACTCTGCGTAAACTTTTCGTAATACAACTGAACGCCATCAAGTGTCTGATCCGCCAGCCATTGTTGGATGGATTCGACCATTGGAGGGGGGCCGCACACGTACATATCCGCCGATCTGTCCCGCAATTCGGCCAGGTCGAAATGTTCGGTCAGGTAGCCGCGTTTGCCCGTCCACTCGGCTGAGGCGTCGCTCAGCACTTCGGTGTAGCGAAAGTTCGGGATTTTCGTCGCGTAGGCTTGGATACGTGCCGCTTCACATAAGTCTTCGGCGCCGCGCACGCCGTAGTACAGGTGCACAGGTTGTGTGCAGCCGTTGACGACCAGCTCATCGAGCATGCCCAACAACGCCGACAACCCGGTGCCGCCCGCCACCAGTACCAGCGGTTGGGTGACGTGCCGCAGATAAAACGCACCCAAGGGCGCCTCCATCAGCATTTCATCACCTACCTGGCAGCGTTCACGCAGGTAGTTGCTCATGACTCCGTCGGGCAGCAGGCGTACCAGGAACTGCAACTGATTACCCGGCCGGTTGGCGAAGGAGTAGGAGCGCCAGCTATCGGTGCCGGGCACTGACAGACGCGCATATTGGCCCGGCAAAAAATCCAGTGGCTGGTCCAGTTGCACCTGCAAGATGGCGGTGCTGGTCGAGACCTGCTGCACCGCGCTCACCGTGCCGCGTACCTGCACGGGCCCGGGGGCGTTGCACAGGCTCGAATCAAAGTCGAAATAAAAGGTGGCGTCGGACTTCACCCGAGTCTGGCAACTGAGCATCTTGCGCTGTTGCAGGTCGAGGCTGGAGAGCGCTTCCTCGTCGACGTAGTCCTGGGTGTACTCACCGGATTCGCAACGCCCCTGGCAGGTGCCGCACACACCTTCGCGGCAATCGAGCGGGATCTTGATGCCGTTGCGCAGGGCCGCGTCCAACAGGATTTCATGGGCGCCCACCGGGAAGAACAGGGTCTTGCCATCGGCAAAGCTGAAGGCCACTTTGTGATTCATTCACATGACTCCGTGGATAGGTATGAACCCCTTGTAGGCGCGAGCGAGCTCGCTCCTACAAGGGATGCGGCACCATTACAGGTGATAGAAATCCAGCACCGAGTTGATGGTGTCGTTGAGCAGCAAGGCGTGCTTGCGCATGATCAGCCAGCTGTCGCCCGCAGGCTTGAGGCGGTACGTGGCATGCCCATAGAACTGCTCGGACGTGGCGAGGCGATAGAAGAGCGTGTGCCAGTTCAAACGCACCTCCAACGTGTCGTCGGCCTGCTCGGCAATGCGTACGTTATTGATCAGGTGCAAGGTGCGCGGCATCGGCGTGGCAGAGGCGGCTTTGCCGGTGCGCAGGCGGAACACACGGTCCTCCAGGCCCGAGCGGTTGGCGTAGTAGATCAACGACATCTCGCGCTTGGGGTCTTGGGTGTAGACGTGTTCGGAATCCCATTGCGGCAGGTGAAACTCACTCTGCGGGTCGAACAACTGCACGTAGGCATCCCAGTCCTGGGCGTCGCACAGTTCGGATTTGCGGTAGAAAAACTGCTCGATCTGGTACTGCAATTGCGCATTCATCACTTCACCTCCCGCAGTGTCAGCGCTTGTCGCTCCAGGCCCTGGAGCAGGAACTGCTGCCAGTTGCGATGCTGGTTGACGTACAAACCTTCGTGGGTGAACTCGGTGCCGGTCATGGCTGGTTGGATGCCAATGGCTTCGCTGTTGGGCGTCGGCCCAGTCTCCCAGCGATGGCTGCCTCGTGAGATATCGCTCCAGCGCTCCAGGCGGCCCTGGAAACCGCGCTGGGCTTCGCGAAACTCCACCAGGTCATCGGGCGTGCCCATGCCCGAAACGTTGAAGAAGTCCTCGAACTGGCGAATCCGGTTTTCGCGGTCGGCGTCGGACTCACCCTTGACCCCCAGGCACTGGCTGATGATCTCGGTCTTGTTCCAGGCCACCGGGCGGATGATGCGCAACTGCGAGCTGATCTGGTCGAGAAAGAACAGGCTGGGGTAGATATTCAGGTTGCGCAGGCGGTGCATCATCCACTCGGCCTTCTGCTGGCCGTGTTCTTCTACCAGACGCGGCATGATGGTGGCGTAGCCGGAGCGTACGCTGGGGTTGGGCATGTCGCTGAACAACACGCTGTGGCCATTGTTGAAGGCGAACCAGCCGTCGTCGGTATTTGCGTCGCCGGCGCCGAGCTTGCTGTAGTCCAGCGTCGTGCTGGAACCTGCGCCGTTCTCGGTGTTGACCTGCTGGCGATGCTGCACGGTGGCCACGTAGTTGTAGTGCACGGTGCTGACGTGATAACCGTCCAGGCCGTTTTCGTTTTGCAGCTTCCAGTTGCCGTCATAGGTGTAGGCGGACTTGCCCGGCAGCACCTCCAACTCTCCGGTGGCCGATTGCGCCACCATCATGTCGAAGAACACTTTGGCGTCGCCGAGGAAATCTTCCAGGCTGTTAGTGCCGTTCACGTCCAGGCTGATAAACACAAAGCCCTTGTAGCTGTCGATGCGCGCTTTTTTCAGGCCGCGGGTGGCCTTGTCGAAACCTTCCGGGTATTCCCCCGGCGCCTTGACCTTCACCAGTCGGCCATCGCTCTTGTAGCACCAGGCGTGGAACGGGCAGGTGAAGGTGGACTGGTTGCCCTTGCCCACGCGGGTGAGGGTGGTGCCGCGATGCTGGCAGGCGTTGATCAGCGCGTTGAGCCGGCCTTCGCCGTCGCGGGTGATGATCATCGGCTGGCGCCCGGCGCGCATCGTCACGAAGTCGTGGTTATGGGCCAGTTCGCTTTCGTGGCAGGCGTAGATCCAGTTCTTCTCGAAGATCAGTTCCATCTCCAGGTCGAACAGCTCGGGCTCGGTGAACATGTCGCGGGCGATGCGGAACACTTCATCCGCCGGGCGAAAGTCCAGGCAACTTTCGATAAAGGATTTCCACTGCTCGACGGTTCTTGCACCACTCATGGGAGGCACCTTTTGATCATGGCTAAACGGTGAGCCATTAAGCGGCTGCGATGCGGTGGCGGGCTATCCGCTTAATGGGGGAACGCAGGCCGCAAAGTTGGGCAGCAAATACCCATGGCGGTGCGCGCAGGTGACGGCATGCGCTACTGTGATGGTGGGCGATGGTCGTAAACCCCTGGGATTTATCCACATAGTCGACCGTTACTATCCACCCAGTGGCCACGCTGCTGGCGTGGCCTGGAACTTGCTGTCGAGGTTCAACGACGCGCCGCCAGAGCGCGCAAATGCCTAACCGCCGTGGGTGCACCCTGATGAGTAGCCAGACACGCGATATTCATATTCAACGCTTCGACCTGGAAGGCGCGCGCAGCTGGATGTCCGGCATCTGCGGGCCCCATCGCCTGGCGACGGCCACCCCCGAGCGCCTGCGCTTTCACCACAGCGCCAACGTGTTCAAGTCCCGCGCCACCACCCTGGGCGTGATCGAATACGGTACCGATGTGACCATCGACATCGAAGACGCCGAGCACTTTCGCAGCTACAGCTTGAGCCTGCCGCTGGTGGGCGAGCAGGAGCTGAGCAAGAACGGTGAGCGCCTCAGTTCCAACCGCGACCAGGGCGTGATCATTTCACCCAATGAGCATCAGGTGCTGGCGATTTCCGGTGACTGCCGCAAGTTGCAGGTGGTGATCACCCGCGCGGCGATGAGCGAGTCACTGGAAGGTTTGCTGCAACGGCCCATCGATGCACCGCTGCGGTTTGAGTCGGTGATGGATGCTGTGGACGGCGCCCCGGCTTCGTGGTGGCGCATGGCGCGATACTTCATCGCCGAACTGGAATGCAGCAGTGAGTTATACGAGCAGGCGGCGTTTACCCGTGACCTGGAAAGCTCGCTGATCAAGGGGCTGATCCTGGCCCAACCGAATAACTACTCTGAAGAGTTGCGCGAGGTGTTGGGGGTAAAACTGCCGCACTACTTGATCCGTGCGCGGCAATTCATCCACGACAACGCCCGTGAAGTGTTGCACCTGGAAGACCTGGAAGCGGCGGCGGGCGTGTCGCGGTTCAAACTGTTCGATGCGTTTCGCAAGTACTTCGCACTGTCGCCCATGGCGTATCTGAAGAAGCATCGGCTGGGGGCGGTGCGCCAGGAAATTTTGGAGCAGGGCTCAATGCGCACTATTTCTGAAATCGCCCTGGGCTGGGGGTTTACGCACCTGGGGCGGTTTTCGGCGGAATACCGCAAGCTGTTCGATGAGTCGCCCAGCCAGACATTGCAACGCAAGCGCCTGCGCATTACTTGAACTCGGGTGAGGATCAACAGGTGGGAGCTGGCTTGCCTGCGATAGCGGCCGGCCGATCAACACGATGCCAACTGATCCGCCGCCATCGCAGGCAAGCCAGCTCCCACATGGAGTATGGGGTGCCTGGAGGATCTCAGATCAACTCCTCAACCAGTTGCAAGCAATGAGTCAGCCCCGGCGACCGGTCATTCACCCGCCGGCTGAGGATGATCGGCGAACTCGCCGTCGCCTCCACCACCGGCGTATAGCCAATATCCGCCCGATGCAGCACCTGCACCGACGCCGGCACCAGCGTCACGCCCATACCGGCGCCCACCAGGCCGATAGCGGTCTGCAATTCGTTGGTCCACTGCGCCACCTTCACGCTCAAGCCATGGGCGTCGAACAGCGCGATCACATGGTCGGCATAACTGGGGCGCGGGTTGCCGGGGTAGAGCACGAAGGGCTCGTCAGCCAATTGGGCGAGGGTGGCCGGAGCGCCCAGCAACGGGTGACCACTGGGCAGCACCGCCACCAGGCGGTCTTCCACCAGTACGCGCTGGACAATGGCCGGGTCGTCGATGCGAATACGCCCGAAGCCCACGTCAATGCGGCCAGCCTTGAGCGCTTCGACCTGCTGCAAGGTGGTCATTTCCGACAAACCCAGCTCCAGCTCCAGGGCGTCGTGGGTGCGCAGGCGCCGAATCAGCTCCGGCAGCACGCCATACAAGGTCGACGGCGCAAAGCCGATGCCCAGCCAGGTTTTCTCGCCTTGGCCGATGCGCCGAGTGGTGTCGCAGACCTTGTCCAGTTGTTCGAGCAGTACATTAGCGTGCTCATAGAAAAAACGCCCGGCTTCGGTCAGGCGCAAAGGCCGACTGCGCTCCAGCAGCACCACCCCCAGTTCATCCTCCAGCTGCTGGATCTGCCGGCTCAAGGGCGGCTGGGCGATGTGCAGGCGTTCGGCAGCCCGGGTGAAGTTAAGGGTTTCGCCCAGCACCTGGAAATAGCGCAAGTGACGCAGTTCCATATCGACTCCTTTCATACCTTGAGGGTATTGCACCAGACCAATTCTATATTGGAACCCCAAAAAAATGCGGCACAGAATCGACGCAAATCTATAAAGAACCCAACGGGTATTGCCATGCCGATTTGCGCCATCGAATCGATCGACACGCTTATTGTTGATCTGCCCACCATTCGCCCGCACAAGCTGGCGATGCACACCATGCAAAACCAGACCCTGGTGATCATCCGCCTGCGTTGTGCCGACGGCATTGAAGGCATCGGCGAAGCCACCACCATTGGCGGCCTGAGCTACGGCAATGAAAGCCCCGACAGCATCAAAATCAATATCGACCGCCACTTTGCGCCGCTATTGATCGGTCAGGACGCGAGCAACGTCAATGCGGCCATGTTGCGCCTGGAACGCAGTATTCGCGGCAACACCTTTGCCAAGTCCGGTATCGAAAGCGCCTTGCTCGACGCGCTCGGCAAACGCCTCGGGCTGCCGGTCAGCGAGCTGCTGGGCGGGCGTGTGCGTGATGCGTTGCCGGTGGCCTGGACCCTGGCCAGCGGTAATACCGAACAGGACATCAACGAGGCCGAGAAAATGCTCGACCTGCGCCGTCACCGCCTCTTCAAATTGAAGATTGGCGCCGGTGAAGTCAGCCGCGACCTGGCCCATGTGATCGCAATCAAGAAAGCCCTGGGCGAGCGCGCCAGTGTGCGCGTCGACGTCAACCAGGCCTGGGATGAGGCCGTTGCCCTGCGGGCATGCAAGGTGCTCGGCGACCACGGTATCGATCTGATCGAACAACCGATCTCGCGCAACAACCGTGGCGGCATGGCCCGGCTCAACCTGTCGAGCCCGGTGCCGATCATGGCCGATGAATCTATCGAATGTGTAGAAGACGCCTTTAACCTGGCCCGTGAAGGCGCGGCCACGGTGTTCGCCCTCAAGATCGCCAAGAACGGTGGCCCTCGCGCTGTATTGCGCACGGCGGCGATTGCCGAAGCGGCTGGCATCGGCCTGTACGGCGGCACCATGCTCGAAGGCGGCATTGGCACCCTGGCCTCGGCCCATGCCTTTCTCACGCTGAACACCCTGGCGTGGGGCACCGAATTGTTCGGCCCGCTGTTGCTCACCGAAGACATCCTCACCGAGCCACCGGTGTACCGCGATTTCCAGCTGCATGTGTCCACTGCGCCGGGCCTGGGCCTGACGCTCGATGAAGAGCGCCTGGCGTTCTTTCGCCGTGACAAACACTAAGAGGCCTCTGCCATGTTGTTCCACGTAAAAATGACCGTGAACCTGCCCCTCGATATGCACCCCGAGCGTGCCGCCAGCCTCAAGGCCGAGGAGAAAGCCTTGGCGCAGCGCCTGCAACAAGAGGGCAAATGGCGCCACCTGTGGCGCATCGCCGGGCATTACGCCAACTACAGCGTGTTCGATGTCGACAGCGTCCAGGACCTGCACGACCTGCTGATGCAACTGCCATTGTTCCCCTACATGGCCATCGAAGTGAATGCGCTGTGCCGCCATCCGTCGTCGATCCATGCGGACGACCGCTGAGCCGGCTTGCACCTATAACTACAAGATGAGGAATGCACCATGTCCATCCGCCTGTCCCAGACTGCCCATGCTCAACGCTTTCTCGAAGAAGCCAGCGGCAACCTCAATGACGCGGGCAACCCACGTACCAAGGCGCTGATTTACCGGATCCTGCGCGACACCGTGAACATTATCGAAGACCTGGAAGTGACCCCGGAAGAATTCTGGAAGGCGGTCAACTACCTCAATGAGCTGGGCAAAAACCAGGAGGCCGGTCTGCTCGCTGCCGGCCTGGGCCTGGAGCATTATCTGGACCTGTTGATGGACGCCGCCGATGAGCAGGCAGGCAAGTCCGGCGGTACACCGCGCACCATCGAAGGCCCGTTGTATGTGGCCGGCGCGCCGCTGTCCCAATACGAAGCACGGCTGGATGATGGTCAGGACGACGCGGTGCCGTTGTTCATGCGCGGGCAAGTGCGCGATACCGCAGGCAAGCCATTGGCGGGGGCGATTGTCGATGTGTGGCAGGCCAATACCGGCGGCACTTACTCGTGGTTCGACCCGAATCAATCTGAATTCAACCTGCGTCGCCGTATCGAAACCGACGCCCAGGGCAACTACCGTTTTCGCAGCATCGTACCTTCGGGCTACGGTTGCCCGCCGAGCGGGCCGACGCAACAGCTGCTCGACCAATTGGGGCGCCACGGGCAACGGCCGGCGCATATCCACTTCTTCATCTCGGCGCCTGGGCACCGGCACCTGACCACGCAGATCAACCTGTCGGATGACCCGTACCTGCATGATGACTTCGCCTATGCCACCCGCGATGAACTGATTGCCGAAATTCGCTTCAGCGACGACTCACAACTGGCGCGAGAGTTTGGTGTGCAAGGGCGGTTTGCGCAGATTGATTTTGACTTTGAGTTGCAGGTGGCGGATGCGCCAATAGAACAGCAGCGCATGCAACGAGTGCGTGCTCTGGAAGACTGATCAACTCGGTCAACTGTGGGAGCTGGCTTGCCTGCGATAGCGGTGGAACATTCACCACCGCTATCGCAGGCAAGCCAGCTCCCACATTGGTTTTGGGGTGTTTGTGTTATTTGCGCACGACCAGGTCCAACACCTCATCCCGGTCCTTGATCTTCTGCAGCACGATCTCCGAACGGATATCCATCACCCCCGCCGTGCGGTTCAGGTGGTTCACGATAAAGTCCGAAAAGTGCTTGAGGTTACGCGCCTGCACCCGCAGCACATAGTTGCTGGCGCCGGTGATCACATAGGCGCTCGCCACCTCCGGCCAGCCTTGCACCTTCTTGATGAACGTCTCATGCCAGTCCTCCACATCCTGGCGCAACGACAGGTGCACGATGGCTTCCAGCTCGATCCCCAACTGCTCGGCGTTCAATACCGCGCGGTAGCCGCTGATGATTCCCTCGCTCTCCAGCAGGCGCAAACGGCGCAGGCATGCAGACGGCGACAGCGCGACTTTTTCCGCCAATTCCTGGTTGCTGATGCGGCCATCCTGTTGCAGGAAATGCAGGAGGCGCAGGTCGGTGGCGTCGAGAATCATGCTTGGAAGATATCCGCGTATTTGGAGGTTAAATTCGAATTTCCTACAGCTTAAATAGCCGTTTACCCACCACTTTGCACGAAAATTCTCTAAAAGTTCGTTCATTATTTGGTCCATCCTCACCTATAAAAACCAGGACGACCCATGACCACTCGAAGCCATTGCCAAGCCCTCGACGCACAGGACCCTTTGGCCCCCCTGCGTGCCCAATTCGCCTTGCCCGAGGGCGTGATCTACCTCGACGGCAACTCCCTCGGCGCTCGCCCGGTGGCGGCGCTGGAACGCGCACAACAGGTGATCGCCGAGGAGTGGGGCAACGGCTTGATTCGTAGCTGGAACAGCGCTGGCTGGGCGCAGTTGTCCCAGCGCCTGGGCAATCGCCTGGCGCCATTGATTGGTGCGCGTGACGGCGAGGTAGTGATCACCGACACCACCTCGATCAACCTGTTCAAAGTGCTCAGCGCCGCCTTGAGTGTGCAGCGCCAACGTACACCTGCGCGCAAGGTCATCGTCAGCGAAGCGAGCAACTTTCCCACCGACTTGTACATCGCCGAAGGCTTGGCCGAATTGCTGCAACAAGGCTATTCCCTGCGCCTGGTGAACAGCCCGGCCGAACTGCCCCAGGCCATTGATGCGGACGTGGCGGTGGTGATGCTCACCCACGTCAACTACAAGACCGGCTATATGTACGACATGGCGGCGCTGACCGCACTGAGCCACGAGTGCGGCGCGCTGAGCATCTGGGACCTGGCGCATTCGGCGGGCGCGGTGCCTGTCGATCTGCACCATGCCGGCGCGGATTATGCGATTGGCTGCACCTACAAATACCTCAACGGCGGCCCGGGCTCCCAGGCGTTTGTGTGGGTCAACCCGGCGTTGGTGGATGTGGTGCGCCAGCCGTTGTCCGGGTGGTTCGGGCATACCCGCCAGTTCGCCATGGAGTCCACCTACGCCCCCAGCGCCGGCATTGCCCGCTACCTCTGCGGTACGCAGCCGATTACCTCGTTGGCCATGGTGGAATGCGGCCTGGAGATTTTCGCCCAGACCGACATGGCCAGCCTGCGCCGCAAATCCCTGGCCTTGACCGACCTGTTTATTGCGTTGGTCGAAAGCCGTTGCGCCGCCCATGGCCTGGAACTGATAACCCCGCGTGAACACACCCGGCGCGGCAGCCACGTCAGCTTTGAACACCCCGAAGGTTACGCGGTGATCCAGGCCTTGATCGCCCGAGGCGTGATCGGCGATTACCGTGAACCGCGGATCATGCGTTTTGGCTTCACGCCGTTGTATAGCAGCTTTACCGAGGTGTGGGACGCCGTGGAAATTCTCGGTGAAATTCTCGACAACGCCACCTGGGACCAGCCGCAATTCAAAGTCCGCAACAGCGTTACTTAAGAGCAACACAGATCAAATGTGGGAGCTGGCTTGCCTGCGATAGCGTCGGTGCATTCACTACCGTTATCGCAGGCAAGCCAGCTCCCACAGGTTCAGCGTCAGCCACTATCACAATAATAAAGGGGCACACCCGTGACCACGCCAGACAACGGCTTTGCAGAGATTACCCACCGTGAACTGGGCCTGAGGCGCCAGCTCACTTCCGGCCAGATGAGCATGATCGCCATCGGTGGCGCCATCGGCACCGGGCTGTTCATGGGCAGCGCCTACGCCATCGGTTATGCCGGGCCGAGCGTGCTGGTGAGCTACGCCATCGGCGCATTGATTACCTTGCTGCTGATGGGCTGCCTGGCGGAGATGACGGTGGCCCATTCCACCTCCGGCTCCTTTGGCGCCTATGCCGAGTTCTACATCAGCCCGTTGGCCGGGTTCCTGGTGCGGTATGCCTACTGGGCGGCGATTGTGCTGGCGGTGGGGGCCGAGGTCACGGCGGTGGCGATGTACATGAAGTACTGGTTTGCCAACGTGCCGGAGTGGGTGTGGATCGTGTCGTTTTCCAGTGTGCTGATCCTGCTCAACGCGATCAGCGTGAAGACCTTCGGCAACTTCGAATACTGGTTCTCGACGATCAAGATCAGCGCTATTGTCGGTTTCATCATACTGGCGGTGTATGTGGTGTTCGGCTCTGGTAACCCCGACTACGGCGTGCAGAACTACACGGCCCACGACGGCTTTTTCCCCCATGGCTTGAGTGGCATGTGGATCGCGGTGATCGTGTCGATCTTCAGCTACCTCAGTGTCGAGATGATCGCCGTGGCCGCCGGTGAAGCCGCCGACCCGGAGCAGGCGGTGAAGAAAGCCTTCCGCGCTACCATCGTGCGGCTGGTGGTGTTCTATCTGCTGACCCTGGCGCTGATGCTCGCCATCGTACCGTGGAACCAGGCCGGCCAGGCCCAGAGCCCGTTTGTCACAGTGATGCAGACTATCGGCATTCCCGGTGCCACCGGGGTGATGAATTTCGTGATCCTGATCGCGGCGCTGTCGGCCATGAACAGTCAGCTCTACATCACCACGCGCATGATGTTCAGCCTGTCGCGCGCTGGTTTTGCGCCCAAGTCCATGGGCGCGCTGAGCAAGAACGGCATCCCGCTCAACGCATTGCTGCTGTCCAGCTCGGGCATTGCCCTGGCGACGTTGCTCAACGTGGTGTACCCGGAAAGCTCGTTCACCCTGATGATGGCGATCTCGATGTTCGGCGCAATCTTCACCTGGTTCATGATCTTCCTCACTCACCTGTTTTTCCGCCGCTATCGCAAGCGTCATGGCGGGGCGAAGTTGTCGTTCCAGTTGCGCCTGTTTCCCTACAGCACGTTGCTGGGGTTGGTGCTGATGGGGGCGGTGATGATCACCACCGATTTCACCGACGCCTTCAAGATGACACTGGTGTTTGGCGTGCCGTTCCTGCTGATTCTGTCGGCTGTGTATTACGGGTTCTTCCGCAAGGGCAGGGCCAAGGCCTCGAACAAAGCCCTGGCATAACCCGGCAGTTGCTCGAACGAGCGTGCGCATAACAGCAACGTGCGGCAGGCCCACTCCTCTTGCAGGAGGTGGGCCTTGAAACGGCGTTCTGACGGCCAGCGGTCCAAGGCGGCCTGAGGCACGATGCCCAGGCCCGCACCGCCGACGACCATGCGAATCAACCCCTCAAAACCGTCGGCGCGAATGCGCGTCTGCAAGCGAAAGCCAGCGTGCAGTGCCTGTTCTTCCAGGTAAACCGCCAACGCGCTGTTCGCCCCCAGGCCCACGTAGTCGTATTGCAGGCTCTCGATAAAACTCGGGTTGGTCAACGGGTGGTCCAGGGGCATGATCAGCACCAGCGGGTCGTCGCGAAACGCCAGGGTCTGCAAGCCGTGGGTGTCTACCGCATCGGAAATAATCCCCAGCTCGGCGGTGCCCTGGCGCAAGGCGTGGGTGATGCGCAGGCTGGGCAACTCTTGCAGGTCGATATCGAGGTTGGGATGCTCGCGCAAAAACTGCGCGAGCAGCTCCGGCAGGTATTCGCTGAGGGCGGTGGTGTTGCACAGCAGGCGTACCTGGCCTTTGACGCCATTGGCGTATTCGGCCAGGTCTTGCTGCAGATGGTCGGCCTGCTGCAACAGCAGGCGAGCATGCCGGGCCAGGGCTTTGCCCGCGGGTGTTGGGGTTACCCCACGGCGGCCGCGCTCGAGAAACGCGATGCCCAGTGAAGACTCCATGGCTCGGATGCGTGCGCTGGCGGCAGCCAGGGACAGGTGGCTGCGGGCCGCGCCAGCGGTGATATTGCCGCTGTCCAGGATGTGCAGGTAGAGGCGCAGGTCGATGAGGTCAAAGTGCATGAAGTTTCCCAGTGACTGGAAGGGCCTCATCGCAGGCAAGCCAGCTCCCACCCTTGAATGTATTCACAATTCCAAATGTGGGAGCTGGCTTGCCTGCGATAGCGTCGTCAGCCTTACGCAAAACAAGAGGCTACCTCAGTATATGGCGAATTTTCAGCCACTCTCCAGCCCTGCACAATCGATGCATGAATACCTTCCTCTCCTTCTACCAAAACCTAGGCCCCGCACTGACAGCGCTGGTCATCACTACCTTCCTGCTGGCCGGTACGGTGAAGGGCGTCATCGGCCTGGGCTTGCCCACTGTAGCCATGGGCATGCTTGGCCTGGCTATGCTGCCGGCGCAGGCTGCGGTATTGCTGATCATTCCTTCGACGGTAACCAACCTCTGGCAACTGTCCTTTGGCGGGCACTTGGGTGCCTTGCTCAAACGCCTGTGGCCGATGCTGTTGCTGATTTTTCTCGGCACCGGGCTGGGCACCTTTTGGCTAGGCATGGGTAGCGGACCTTGGGTGGTGCGTGCCCTGGGCGCGGCTTTACTGGTGTATGCGCTGAGCGGGTTATTCCTGCCGACCTTCAAGGTCGCGCCCCGAACCGAGCGCTGGCTGGGCCCCATGTGCGGGGTGATCACCGGCATCATTACCTCGGCCACCGGTGTCTTCGTGATCCCTGCGGTGCCGTACCTGCAGGCGCTGGGCTTGAGCCGTGACCAGTTGGTGCAGGCGCTGGGGCTGTCGTTCACCGTATCGACGTTGGCACTTGCCGCCGGGCTGGCTTGGCGCGGTGTGCTGGGCGGGGGTGAAATGGGGGCGTCGGTGTTGGCGCTGGTGCCGGCCTTGCTGGGGATGTGGCTGGGCCAGGTGGTGCGTCGGCGTATCAGTGCCGTGTGGTTCAAACGTGGTTTTTTCACCGGCATGGCTTTGTTGGGAGGCCATTTGTTGCTGGCTGGTTAATAATGAGCGGGCATTTTTCAGCCGTTAATGAAGGACTGCCCGTGAAAGCCCGTTCCGATGAGCTACAGATCTTCGTCAGCGTGATTGAATGCGGCTCGATTTCTGCCGCCGCCGAAAAGGTCGGGCAAACGCCGTCTGCGGTCAGCCGCACGCTGTCGCGCCTGGAAGCCAAGCTCGATACCACGCTGATCAACCGCACCACGCGACGCATGGACTTGACCGAGGAGGGCAAGTACTTCTTCGAGCAGGCCAAGCTGATCCTGGCGCAGATGGATGAGCTGGAAGAGCGCCTGTCCTCGCGCCAGAAAAAGCCGGCCGGGCGCCTGCGTATCAACGCCGCCGTGCCGTTCATGCTGCATGGGATCGTGCCGTACATCGCTGAATTTCGCAGCCTCTACCCGGATATCCAGTTGGAGCTCAACAGCGATGATTTGATCATCGACCTGCTGGAGCAAAGCACCGACATCGCCATTCGCATCGGCGCCCTTGCCGACTCGACCCTGCATGCGCGGTTCCTGGGCAGCACGCCGCTGCATGTCCTGGCCAGCCCCGACTACCTCAAGCAGTACGGCACGCCGACGACCGTTGCCGAGTTGGCTGATCACACCTTGCTGGGCTTCACCCACACCGAGACCCTCAACCACTGGCCGCTGCGTCACGGCGAAGGTGACCGCTGGCTGATTCAGCCCGGCGTCAGTGCATCCAGTGGCGAAACCCTGCGCCAGTTGGCGCTGCAGGGGCAGGGCATTTGTTGCCTGTCGAATTTCATGACCGTCGCTGACATCGACGCCGGCCGCCTGGTGCCCATGCTGGAGGCGTCCAACAGCGGTTATCGCCAGCCGATCCACGCGGTGTTCTATCGCAACTCGCAATTGGCACTACGCATCCAGTGTTTCCTGGACTTTATTCAGGCCAAGCTGGCGCGCTATGCGCGCTGATTCGTGACCTGAGCGCAAGAGTGAATTGGGCCGCACGGGCTTATTCGGCAGCAGTGGGAGCTGGATACTGGGCGCATCACTTACCCAGTCAGGAGCAACCTCCATGAATGTATTCGTTACCGGTGCAGCAGGGTTTATCGGCGGTTCCATCGCTACCGGCCTGGTCAACGCTGGCCATGACGTCACCGGCTTGGTGCGCAGCGCCGAACAAGCCGCCGAAATGACCGCCCTGGGCATTACGCCGGTGATCGGCACCCTCGACGACGCAGCCGTATTGACCGAGCAGGCACAGAAGGCCGATGCGGTGATCAACGCTGCCAGCAGCGACCATCGCGCCGCTGTGGAAACCTTGCTGGCCGCCTTGAAAGGCTCGAACAAGCCGTTCCTGCATACCAGCGGGTCGAGCATTGTCGGTGATGCGTCGGGCGGCAAGGCCAGTGAGGTCATCTACTTCGAAAGCAATCTGCCTGAGCCGACCGTCGACAAGGCTGCCCGCGTGGCCATCGACAACCTGATCCTCGCGGCGGCCAATGACGGCGTGAATTCGGCGGTGATCTGCAACACCTTGATCTACGGCCACAGCCTGGGCGTGAAGCGTGACAGCGTGCAATTGCCGCGCTTGCTCAAGCAGGCGCGCAAAAGCGGGGTAGTGCGCCATGTGGGCAGCGGGCAGAACATCTGGTCCAACGTGCATATTGAAGATGTGGTCGCCCTGTATCTGCTGGCGCTGACCAAAAACGTCCCGGGTACTTTCTACTTCGTGGAAAGCAGCGAAGCAGCATTCATCGACATGACCACGGCGATTGCCCAAGCGCTGAACCTGGGCAAACCACAGGATTGGCCATTGGCCGAGGCTGAGGCCGAGTGGGGGTATGAAATGGCCAATTACGGGTTGGGCTCCAACAGCCGCGTGCGCGGTAAACACGCTCGTGAACTGTTGGGCTGGGCGCCGAAGCGTACGTCGGTGGTGGAGTGGATTCGCAACGAGATGATTTGATGTTCGCTTAGCACCGCGGCGTGGCCATCGCGGGCAAGCCCGGCTCCCACATTTTTAAGGTGTGACCCCTATCAAATGTGGGAGCTGGCTTGCCTGCGAAAGAGGCGACTCGGTACCTCGGAGCTGACACTTCACTAGCCCCACCCGACGCAATTCCGTACCATTCCCCGCCTTATCCCCCGCAATTCCCTGGTACTCCATGAACCTCACCCGTCTGCGCGCCGACGCCCTGGCCGGCCTCACCACGTCTTTCGCCTTGCTGCCCGAATGCATCGCCTTTGCCCTGGTGGCCCACCTCAACCCGCTGATGGGCCTCTACGGTGCTTTCATCATTTGCACCCTCACCGCCTTGTTCGGCGGCCGCCCGGGCATGGTCTCGGGCGCCGCCGGTTCGATGGCGGTGGTGATCGTTGCGCTGGTGGTGCAACACGGCGTGGAATATCTGCTGGCGACGGTACTGCTGGGCGGGTTGATCATGGTCGTCTTCGGCCTGCTGCGCCTGGGCAAGCTGGTGCGCATGGTGCCGCATTCGGTAATGCTCGGCTTCGTCAACGGCCTGGCGATCATCATTGCGCTGGCGCAATTGGAGCATTTCAAGAGCGGCGAAACCTGGCTCAGCGGCACGCCGCTGTACGTGATGGCCGGGCTGGTGGCAGTCACCATGGCCATTGTGTACCTGCTGCCGCGCCTGACCCGTGCCGTGCCGCCCGCGCTGGTGGCGATTCTGGGTGTGGGCCTGGCGGTGTACCTGCTCGGTTTGCCGACCCGTACCTTGGGGGATATGGCGCACATCGCCGGTGGCTTGCCGACCTTCGCGCTGCCGCAGATTCCCTGGACCCTGGAAACCCTCGGCATCATCGCGCCCTACGCGTTTTTGATGGCGATGGTTGGCCTGTTGGAAACCTTGCTGACCCTCAACCTCACCGACGAAATCACTGAGACCCGTGGTTATCCTGACCGCGAAAGCGTGGCCCTGGGCGCGGCGAATATGGTCTCGGGTCTGTTTGGCGGCATGGGTGGTTGCGCGATGATCGGGCAAACCGTGATCAACCTCAGCTCGGGCGGGCGTGGGCGTTTCTCCGGGGCGTTTGCCGGGGTGATGATCCTGCTGTTCATTCTGTTTCTGTCACCGCTGATCGAGCGTATTCCGCTGGCGGCGCTGGTGGGGGTGATGTTTGTGGTGTCGCAACAGACCTTCGCCTGGGCGTCGCTGCGGGTGATCAACAAGGTGCCGCTCAACGACGTGCTGGTGATCATGGCGGTGACGATCATTACGGTGTTCACCGACCTGGCCACTGCGGTGCTGTGCGGTATCGTCATCGCCGCGCTGAACTTCGCCTGGCAGCAGGCGCGGGAACTGTACGCCGATGAACACCTGGAGGCCGATGGCAGCAAGCTCTATCGGCTGCACGGCACGTTGTTCTTTGCCTCAACCACGCCGTTTTTGAATCAGTTCGATCCGGCCAACGACCCTGCTCAGGTCACGCTGGATTGCCGTCACCTGAGCTTTGTCGACTATTCGGCGATTGCCGCCCTGATGACCCTGCGCGAGCGCTACACCAAGGCTGGCAAGCACCTGCGGGTACTGCATTTATCCGAGCGCTGCAAAAAACTGCTCAAGCGCGCCAAGGTTCATCACGACTGACGCCTTCTTCTGTAGGAGCGAGGTTGTTATTACGGCCCGACCAGGTCTTCCAGCTCCTGGGCGCGGGTCTGGGTCATGTCCAGCACGCAGCCTGAGCCGTTGACCTGATCAAGGGTGCCGCCGGTGGCACTGCCAGCGAAGGCGCAATTGGCGTCGCGGTATTTGATCCACAGGCGCTGCACGTCTTGCAGTTGCTGTTTGCGCGGGCCTTCCTGGGCGGCGAGGGCGGTTTTGTAGGCACGGTTCAGGCGGTCGTCCTGCACCTTGGTTTGCCTGGCGTTGCAATTGACCATGTCGGCGGTGGTATTGGCGCTGTCCATGCATTTTTTCAAGGCAGGGTTGTCGGCGGCATAAGCGCTGCTGCACAAGAGCAGGACGCTGGCGGCAATTGTGGTGCGAATCATGAGCGGGTTCCTGGGCAATGGATGCGCAGTCTATGACTCAAGGGCGGCGTTTGAGTTTCCGCCTTCACTGATCTTCATGTAAGAACACCCTCCGAATTTTCATCCACCCACGTCGGGCATATCCCCAAGCGACAGCGCTTATCCGTGGGCGAAAATTACTTTCATAAAAATTGAAAATGCTCCTCGGGAATGATTTATGAGTTTCACAACCAATTCGACGTGACCCTTTCCGAGGAGTACCGCATGGCCGCATCACCGGGCTTCGGGCTGTTGGCATACGCTGCCATCGCCATCATTGCATTGATCGTGCTGATTGCACGCTACCGACTCAACCCCTTTATCGTGATTACCCTGGTGTCCATCGGCCTGGCGCTGATGGCCGGAATGCCGGCGGACACCATCATGGGTTCGTACGAGGCGGGTGTCGGCAAGACCCTGGGGCATATCGCCCTGGTGGTGGCGCTGGGTACAATGCTCGGCAAGATGATGGCCGAGTCCGGTGGCGCCGAGCAGGTGGCGCGCACGCTGATCAACCGCTTCGGTGAGCGCAATGCCCACTGGGCGATGGTGTGTATCGCGTTCCTGGTGGGGCTGCCGCTGTTTTTCGAAGTCGGCTTTGTGTTGCTGGTGCCGATTGCCTTTACCGTGGCGCGGCGCGTGGGCGTGTCGATCCTGATGGTCGGGCTGCCGATGGTCGCTGGCCTGTCGGTGGTGCATGCGTTGGTGCCGCCGCACCCGGCGGCAATGATGGCGGTGCTGGCCTATAACGCCTCGGTCGGGCAAACGGTGCTGTATGCGATTTTGATTGGCATCCCCACGGCGATCATTGCCGGGCCCGTCTACGCCAAGTTCATCGTGCCGCACATTCAGTTGCCGGCGCAAAACCCGCTGGAGCGTCAGTTCATCGAGCGTGAACCGCGTACGCGCCTGCCCAGCTTTGCGCTGACCATGGGCACCATCCTGTTGCCGGTGGTGTTGATGATGATCGGCGGCTGGGCCAACGTGATTTCTACGCCGGGCAGCGGTTTCAACCAGTTCCTGTTGTTTATCGGCAACTCGGTGATCGCCCTGTTGGTGGCGACCCTGGTGAGTTTCTGGACCTTGGGCCTGGCCCAGGGCTTCAACCGCGAGTCGATCCTCAAGTTCACCAACGAATGCCTGGCGCCGACCGCCAGCATTACCTTGCTGGTGGGCGCGGGCGGTGGGTTGAATCGCATCCTGGTGGACGCTGGTGTTACTCATGAAATCCTTGGCCTGGCTCATGCGTTCCAGTTGTCGCCGCTGGTGATGGGCTGGCTGTTCGCCGCGTTGATGCGCGTCGCCACCGGCTCGGCCACGGTGGCCATGACCACCGCGTCCGGGGTGGTCGCGCCGGTCGCCTTGGGCCTGGGTTATCCACACCCTGAATTGCTGGTGCTGGCGACTGGTGCGGGCTCGGTGATCTTTTCCCACGTTAACGACGGCGGCTTCTGGCTGATCAAGGAATACTTCAATATGACGGTCATCCAGACCTTCAAGACCTGGACCGTACTGGAGACCCTGATTTCGCTGGTCGCCTTCGGTCTGACCTACGGCTTGTCCCTGGTGTTATGAGCCTGATTCTATAACCGGAGCCTGCATGGACATCCTCTACCAGATCCGCGCCCGCCAGGACTCGTTCAGCGCCGGCGAAGGGCGTATCGCCAAGTTGATGCTTGAAGATGTGGGCTTTGCCGCCTCGGCCAGCCTGGAGGCGTTGTCCCAGCGGGCCGAGGTCAGCACCGCGACCTTGTCGCGTTTTGCCCGCAGCGTTGGCTGCCGTGACTTGCGCGATTTGCGCCTGCAGCTGGCCCAGGCCAGTGGTGTGGGCAGCCGCTTCCTGGACCCGGCGGGGTTGCCGGAACAGTCGGCCTTTCATCGGCAAATTCTGGGCGATATAGAAGCGACGCTGCGCCAGCATTTGTCAGGTTTTAACCAGCACAGCTTTGTCGATGCGGTCAGTTTGCTGGGCAAGGCGCGGATGATTCATGCGTTCGGCATGGGCGGCCCCTCCAGCCTGTGCAGCGATGAATTGCAGGTGCGCCTGGTGCGTCTGGGCTACCCGATTGCGGCCTGCCATGACCCGGTGATGATGCGCGTCACGGCCGCGACCCTGGGCCCGCAACATGCCTTGATTGTCTGTTCCCTCACCGGCCGCACACCTGAATTACTGGATGTGGTGAAACTGGCGCGCAACTACGACGCACGGATCATTGCCATCACCCTCGCGGACTCTCCCCTGGCCGAATTGGCGGATGTCCTGCTGCCGCTGCAACCGGCGGAAACCAGTTTTATCTACAAACCCACCGCCGCCCGCTACGGCATGCTGCTGGCCATCGACCTGCTCGCCACCGAGCTGGCGCTGGCCCTGCCGGACGACAACCAGGAACGCCTGCGCCGGATCAAGCTGGCCCTGGATGATTACCGCGGCGGCCCTGACAGCCTGCCGCTTGGAGACTGATATGACGTACGACACGCTGATTCGCCAGGCGCTGATCATCGATGGCAGTAACACCCCAGGGTATGTCGCCGATGTGGGCGTGCACGCAGGGCGCATCCGCACGATTGGCGACTTGTCCACAGCCCGGGCCGAGCAAGTCATCGACGCCCATGGCCGCGTATTGGCGCCGGGTTTTATCGACGTGCACACCCACGATGACACGGTGGTGATCCGCCAGCCGCAGATGCTGCCCAAGCTCAGCCAAGGCGTGACCACGGTGATTGTCGGCAACTGTGGCATCAGCGCCTCGCCGGTGAGTTTGCGCAGCGACCCGCCGGACCCAATGAACTTATTGGGCAAGCGTGAGCAGTTCTGTTATCCGCGGTTCAGCGATTATCGCAACGCAGTGCAAGGCGCCGATCCGGCAGTGAACGTTGCCGCCCTGATCGGCCACACGGCGCTGCGCAGCAACCATATGGATGACCTGCATCGCACCGCCACGCCCTATGAAATCGCGGCCATGCGCGTGCAGTTGCAAGAGAGCCTGGAGGCCGGTGCCCTTGGGTTATCCACAGGCCTGGCCTACGCCAGCGCATTCAACGCCGAGACTGATGAGGTGTTGCAGCTTGTTGAAGAACTGACGGCCTACGGTGCGGTGTACACCACGCATTTGCGCAGCGAGTTCGAGCCGGTACTGGAGGCAATGGATGAGGCGTTTCTGATCGGCCGACATGCCAGGGTGCCGGTGATTATTTCCCACCTTAAATGCGCGGGTGCCGGTAATTGGGGGCGCAGTCCGCAGTTGTTGGCGGCTCTGCAAGCTGCAGCGGAAAATTATCCGGTGGGCTGTGATTGCTATCCCTATGCTGCCAGTTCCTCGACCCTGGACCTCAAACAGGTCACCGACGCGTTTCGCATCACCATCACCTGGTCGACACCGCACCCGCACATGGGCGGGCGCGATTTGCAGGACATCGCTGGCGAGTGGAACGTTTCGCTGTTGGAGGCCGCTCGCCGTTTACAGCCGGCAGGGGCGGTGTATTACGGGATGGATGAAGCCGACGTTCGGCGCATCCTTGCGCATCCGTTGTCGATGGTGGGCTCGGACGGCTTGCCTGAAGACCCGTTTCCTCATCCCCGCTTGTGGGGGGCCTTCCCACGTGTACTCGGGCATTTCAGTCGGGATGTCGGCTTGTTCCCTTTGCACACGGCGGTGCACAAGATGACCGGCTTGTCGGCGGCGCGCTTTGGGCTGGCCGAGCGTGGCGAGATCCGTGAAGGCTACTGGGCTGACCTGGTGTTGTTCGACCCCCTGCGGGTGCGGGATGTGGCGGATTTCACCGCACCGCAGCGCGCAGCTGAAGGGATTGATGGCGTGTGGGTCAATGGCGTATTGAGCTATCGCGATGGGCAGGCGAACGGCGCGAGAGCAGGCCGGTTCCTGGCGCGTAGCGGGGATTTGCGTGGTGGGTTTACGGCTCTATAGTGGGGCTTCTTTTATACGGAGCTGTCGCCATGCACTTAGGAAAAGTCGTCCCCATTCTGCGGATTTTCGACGAGGTCAAAGCCTTGGAATTCTACGTCGACTTCCTGGGGTTCAAGGTCGATTGGCAGCATCGTTTCGAGGCGAACTTCCCGTTGTACCTTCAGGTCTCGCTGGGGGAATGCGTGCTGCATTTGTCCGAGCATCATGGTGATGCTTCACCGGGGGCGGCGGTGCGAATTCAGGCCCAAGGGGTCGATGCGTATCAGCAGCAGTTGCTGGGCAAAGAGTACCGATATGCCAAGCCTGGGGTTGAGGACACGCCCTGGGGTTCGCGGGAGATGAGTATCCGTGACCCGTTTGGGAATCGGCTGGTGTTTGTCGAGGACAGCGAGGTCTGAAGGGTAAATGGCAGGCAAAAAAAAACCGCCTTAGTAGGGCGGTTTTTTATTGCAAACCCAGTGAGTGGCTGGGGTTTGCTATCTCAAAGGACGCATTGACCCGCAGGTGGATACTAACTGCCGGTCACGTCGTCACGCAAGACGGAACGATGGCCGGCATGGATCCTTTAGGCATCTTCTCTTGCCTGATTTTGACTGCAAAAGCTTGCAATGAATCTATCGGCGATACTGGATATTTGACCACTGTTAGACACACCTTAGACGGGAATGTTGGTTAGGATCTTCCCCGGTCTGCGTTTGTCGCTTTTGGGGGGCCGGGTACGCGCGCGAATTCTGGACTGACCGCCACGGGCTAGTAATCCGTGCCGGATTGATGCGGAAGGCCCACTAGCCCGGCCACCTCAAAGGACGCATTGACCCGCGTCCAAAGGCTCACGTGTTCCGGTAAGTGCGCTGGAGGTAAGGCCCAACTCTAGGAGGGCCGAGTATGTCTAAGTTTGCACGACGTACGTGGAACCTCGTAGTGAATGCTTTACGTGTTTATCACGTGTGGACATTCCTGCGGGACAGCTTTGATGACCAATAAGGTCTGAGAAGTGGAGCCGCCTCGGCTTAAATTGAGGCGGCTTTTTTTGGTTTTTTAAACCCGGAAATGACTGACCATCTGCTGTAACTGGCTACCCAATCGAGCCAGTTCCACACTCGACTTGGCCGTCTCATCACTGGCAGTCGCGGTCTGCTCGGACACATCCCGCACATTCACGATACTGCGGCTGATCTCTTCCGCCACGGCGCTTTGCTGTTCGGCGGCCGCTGCAATCTGCTGGTTCATCGACTGGATATTCGACACGGTGCGGGTGATGTTTTCCAGGGATACCCCGGCCTTGCGCGTCAGTTCGACGCTGCTGTCGGTCAGGCTGCGGCTGTTGTTCATCACGCTGGCCACTTGTTGGGTGCCGTTCTGCAAGCCGGCAACCAGGCCTTCGATTTCCTCGGTGGATTTCTGTGTACGCTGGGCCAGGCCGCGTACTTCGTCGGCGACCACCGCGAAGCCACGCCCGGCCTCACCGGCACGCGCGGCTTCAATCGCGGCGTTCAGGGCCAGCAGGTTGGTCTGTTCGGCCACGGCCTTGATCACGTCCATCACGCTGCCGATCTTGTTGCTCTCTTGTTGCAGGTGCGTCATGGCGTCGGTGGAGCGCGCCACTTCGGCCGCCAGGCGTTCGATCTGGGCGATGGCTTCAGCCACCACTTTATCGCCTTCGCGGGCTTGGCCGTCGGCGTCGGAAGCGGCTTGGGAAGCCTGCTCGGCATTGCGCGCGACTTCTTGCACAGTGGCCGTCATTTCATGCATGGCGGTAGCGACCTGATCGGTCTCGATCTTCTGGCTGTTCACGCCGGCGCTGGTCTGCTCGGTCACCGCTGACAACTCTTCGGCGGCGCTGGCGATCTGAGTGACGCCATCGCGGATGCCGCTGATCAACTCGCGCAGGGTCGTGCCCATGCGCTGGATGCCTTGTTGCAGCACGCCCAGCTCATCACGACGGGTTACCTGGATGTTGTGGCTCAAGTCGCCCGAAGCGATGCGCTCTACCACCGCCAGGGTGTCCTGGATCGGGCGGGTGATCTGTCGGGTGATGACCCAGGCGGCAATTACGCCAACCAGCAAAGCCAGCAAGGTGCTGATCAATTGCAGGCTGCGGGCCTGGGTGCTTTCAGCGTCGCGACGTTCCAGTTGAATGTCGTACAGCTTGTCGCTGATGGTCACGATATCGGCGCCCTGGGTGGTCATTTCGGCGCGGGCGGTGACGATGTTGGCGTTGGCTGCCTTGTAGCTCTGCACGGCGCTGCGGTAGGCACCGAGGGCGGTTTCCAGGGCCGACAATGCGCTTTGCTGACCGGTACCGAACGCCGCGCTGAGGTCCTTCAAACCGGCGACGGCTTTTTCCAGTTGCGCCGCAGCGCGGGCTTCGGTTTCTGCGTTGGGACTATTGGTATAGCCGCGCACTTCGTAGCGAGCTTGCTGGAACTCATTCTTGGCTTGGGTCACGGCCAGAAATTGCGTGAAGCGTTCCGGGCTATCCGGCGCCTGTTGCACACTGGTTTGCAGCGCATTGATTTGCGCGTTGGCGATATCGGCCTTGGCGCCCATGACGTCGCGCGCAGCGTTGCCATTGCGGTAGGCCTCGCGCATTTTGTTCAAGGACTGGCGGTAGGCGGTAATGACGGCTTTCTGGTCATTGAGCAGCTTGAGGTTTTCCGGGCTCTTGAAGCTATCCAGCAGCTTCTGTTGCTGAGCGGCGAAGGCATCGAGGCTGGTCTGTACGTTCTGCGCCACGGCTTCGTCGCCATTGGCCAGCATGTATTGCAAGCGCACGATGCGCAGCTTGGTCAGCGAGGCGTTGAGCTGGGTGATATCGCTCATCCAATTGCTACGGTCGATCAAGCCGCCGAGGCTGGTCCAGCCCGTGAGCGCCAGGACTGAAGTGAGGACCAACACCAGGCCGAAGCCCAGGCCGAGTTTGAGATTGACGCTGATGTTACCGAACCAGCTGTTCATCGAAAGCTCCTTGAAGAGTGATGTCTGTCTGCTGGACGGTGTGTTGTTGTTTGAGCCAGCCAAGATGTGTAGGGCTGTATCGGCGGCAAGGGGCAATTCTGAAATACTTTTATTGCCGGGCGACGAAGGGTCATCGGCACGCTAAGGCGATGCCGGGGTGGGGCTGATCATGGGCCGCTCTTGTGTGCTAGTCTGCGGGCCCTTTTAGTTCTGGGCAGCGCGGGAAACCGTGTTGTCCTACAGCGGAGCCTCTTCATGTCCGAAGTTAATCTGTCCACCGACGAAACCCGCGTCAGCTACGGTATCGGCCGTCAGTTGGGCGACCAACTGCGCGACAACCCGCCACCGGGCGTGAGCCTGGACGCAATCCTGGCCGGTCTGACCGACGCGTTTGCAGGCCAGCCAAGCCGTGTTGACCAAGAGCAAATGGCAGCCAGCTTCAAAGTGATCCGCGAAATCATGCAAGCCGAAGCCGCTGCCAAGGCTGAAGCTGCTGCGGGCGCTGGCCTGGCTTTCCTGGCAGAAAACGCCAAGCGTGATGGCATCACGACCCTGGCTTCCGGCCTGCAATTTGAAGTGCTGACCGCCGGTACCGGCGCGAAGCCGACCCGTGAAGACCAAGTGCGCACTCACTACCACGGCACCCTGATCGACGGCACTGTGTTCGACAGCTCCTACGAGCGCGGCCAACCTGCGGAATTCCCGGTGGGTGGCGTGATCGCCGGCTGGACCGAAGCCCTGCAACTGATGAATGCCGGCAGCAAATGGCGCCTGTACGTGCCGAGCGAACTGGCTTACGGCGCTCAAGGCGTTGGCAGCATCCCGCCGCACAGCGTTCTGGTATTCGACGTCGAGCTGCTCGACGTTCTGTAAGACCTGCTGATTACCTGTTGGGACGAACGCGTTCGCCCCAACAGGCATTTGCCAGTTTCTTCATGGATGGAACTTGCCATTCAAGTCGGTCGCCGGGCGCAACGCTCGTGCATAGCAGAACAGAAACAGATTCCTTACCACCTCCTTCAGCACCCCAGGCTCACTGGAACTCAGGCCATTGACGTCCAGATCGCCCTGGTCCTGCAGCTCGTTCAGCGCTTCTTCTTCAAGCACCGCACAGACTTCACCGGTTTCCCGATGCAGGATTCGCAGGTAAGGGTGGGGGCGATCCAGCCAGGCATCTATCAAATAAGTCATGGTCGTTCTCCTTGATGGGTTTCAATGAGAATAATTCTTATTCGTAGAATAGCAAGCGTCTATTGGCAGTTTCTGGGTTTTTCTGTGTGGGTATTGCGTTCGATCAACGCAGAGGGCGAAACGCCATCCCGCGGCGGGCGCGGGATGGAATGCAGCAGGATCAGACTTTGCGTACGAACTCGGACTTGAGTTTCATCGGGCCGATCCCGTCGATCTTGCAGTCGATATCGTGGTCGCCGTCGCACAGGCGGATGTTCTTGACCTTGGTGCCGACCTTGACCACCAGGGAAGTGCCCTTGACCTTGAGGTCCTTGATCACGGTGATGGTGTCGCCGTCCTGCAGGACATTGCCCACAGCGTCTTTCTTCACGGTTTCATCACCAGCCACTTCGGCCTCGCCAGTGGCGGACCATTCATGGGCGCATTCCGGGCAGATCAGCTGGGCGCCGTCTTCGTAGGTGTATTCGGAATTGCATTTCGGGCAGGGAGGCAACGTGCTCACTAAAGCTCCTAGAAAGTCAGGGATGGCTAAAAGTCGCACATTATATAGGGTTTTAAACGCGGATGGGGTTGGACTCGTCCTAATGTGGGAGCTGGCTTGCCTGCGATAGCGGCAGTGAGTTCACTCCAGTCATCGCAGGCAAGCCAGCTCCCACATTAAACAGCGCGGAATCAGTGAGTACGGGCGACCGCAAACTCACTCAGCTCAACCAGGGCATCCCGGTATTCACTGGCCGGCAGCGCTTGCAGGCAGGTGATCGCTCGCGCCACGTAGTCACGCGCCAGTTGCGCCGTGTACTCCAGGGAACCCGAAGCTTCTACAGCGGCACGGATGGCTTCCAGGTCTTCGATCCCGCCTTTCTGGATCGCCTTGCGCACCAGGGCGGCCTGTTCCGGCGTGCCTTCGCGCATGGTGTAGATCAGCGGCAAGGTCGGCTTGCCCTCGGCCAGGTCGTCACCGACGTTCTTGCCCAGGGTTTCGGCGTCGCCCTTGTAGTCGAGCAGGTCATCCACCAGTTGGAACGCCACGCCCAGGTGATCACCAAAGGTACGCAGGGCTTCGGCCTGTTCGGCGGTGGCGCCACACAGCGCGGCAGCACTGTGGGTAGAGGCTTCGAAGAGCATCGCGGTTTTGCCGCGAATTACTTCCATATAGGTTTCTTCGGTGGTGCTGGCGTCGCGCACCTTGGACAGCTGCAACACTTCGCCTTCGGCGATGATGCGCGTGGCCTGTGAAAGAATCTTCATCACCGGCATCGAGCCCAGCTCGACCATCATTTCGAACGAGCGCGAATACAGGAAGTCGCCCACCAACACGCTGGGCGCATTGCCCCACATCGCGTTTGCAGTCTCGCGACCACGGCGCATGCCGGACATGTCGACCACGTCGTCATGCAGCAAGGTGGCGGTGTGCAGGAATTCGATCGTGGCGGCCAGCAGGCGCAGGTCATCGCCTTGGCGGCCCAGGGCCTTGCCGCACAGCAACACTAATAAAGGACGCAGGCGTTTGCCGCCCGCCGACGTAATATAGTCGCCAATTTTGGAGACCAGCGGCACTTTAGACGTCAGCTGCTGTTTGATGATGCCGTCGACGGCGCTAAAATCGTCCGCGACCGCGCGGTAGAAAGCTTGGGGTTGCATCAGCGACAGTCGCTCCAGAAGGGTTGCGCGGCATGCTAGGACCCTGACCCCCGGGTGTCAAGGCGCGATAGACGGCCCCTTGCAAGCCTCCCATAGCTTGCGTACAATCGCGCACCCTGAACTTCCTGGGCAGCACCTGCCTTACGCAATTGCATTCGGGACGTCCATCCCATGCAGCCATGCCAGCCAATACCTCTTCTTATAAAGCGCTGGGTGAGCAGGATTATCGGAGAAATACCATGTCGTACGCAGTAATTGTTACTGGTGGCAAGCAATACAAAGTCGCCCCAGGTGAATACCTGAAGATCGAGAAACTGGAAGTCGCTACTGGCGAATCCGTTACTTTTGATCGCGTTCTGTTGGTCGCCAATGGCGATGACGTGAACATCGGCGCTCCAGTTGTTGCTGGCGCTACCGTTGTGGCTGAAGTGATCTCCCAAGGTCGTCACGATAAAGTCCGCATCATCAAGTTCCGTCGTCGTAAGCACCACATGAAGCGTATGGGCCACCGCCAGTGGTACACCGAGATCAAAATCACCGGTATTCAGGCTTAATTTCAGCCTAATTCCTCACTAGGAGAATTGACTCATGGCACACAAAAAAGCTGGTGGTAGTACCCGTAACGGTCGCGACTCAGAAGCCAAACGCCTTGGCGTGAAGATGTATGGCGGCCAGAAAATCATTCCGGGCAACATCATCGTGCGTCAGCGCGGCACCCAATTCCACGCCGGTTACGGTGTTGGCATGGGTAAAGATCACACCCTCTTCGCTAAAATCGAAGGCGTGATCAAGTTCGAAGTAAAGGGCGCGTTCAACCGCCGTTACGTGAGCGTTGTCGCAGCTTAATTGCGAGATCGCTGGAAAAGCCCTGTCTTGCGACGGGGCTTTTTCGTTTGTGGAGTGAGTCTCTTGCAAAGCTGTCTGTGATGAGCTCAGGCGCTGGTTTGCGGTCGCTGATTGAGGTCGCTGCGCTCATTTTTGCAAGAGTCTTATGTCTTGGTTTCTTAAGCTCGTCCATGCGGCGAGAGGCGTTTTGTTATGAAGTTCGTTGATGAAGTTTCCATCCGAGTAAAAGCAGGCGACGGCGGTAACGGTTGCATGAGTTTCCGTCGCGAAAAATTCATCGAAAACGGTGGCCCGAACGGCGGTGACGGCGGTGACGGCGGTTCCATCTACATGATGGCCGACGAAAACCTCAACACCCTGGTCGACTACCGTTACACCCGGCACTTCGATGCCGAGCGTGGCTCCAACGGCGGCAGCACCGACTGCACCGGTAAAAAAGGTGAAGACCTGGTACTGCGCGTACCGGTCGGCACCACGATCATCGACTCCGCGACCCAGGAAGTGATTGGCGACCTGACCAAGGCCGGCCAGAAACTGATGGTTGTGCAGGGCGGCTGGCACGGTTTGGGTAACACCCGATTCAAGTCCAGTACCAACCGTGCACCACGCCAGACCACGCCGGGCAAGCCGGGCGAGCAGCGCGACCTGAAGCTGGAAATGAAAGTACTGGCGGACGTGGGCCTGCTGGGCCTGCCGAACGCGGGTAAAAGTACCTTCATTCGTTCGGTATCGGCCGCCAAGCCGAAAGTGGCCGACTACCCGTTCACGACCCTGGTGCCAAACCTGGGCGTGGTCAGCGTAGACCGCTGGAAAAGCTTCGTAGTCGCCGACATTCCTGGCTTGATCGAAGGCGCTTCCGACGGCGCGGGCCTGGGTATTCGCTTCCTCAAGCACTTGTCCCGTACCCGTTTGCTGCTGCACCTCGTCGACATGGCACCGCTGGATGACACCAGTGCCGCCGATGCCGCCGAAGTCATCGTCAGCGAACTGACCAAGTTCAGCCCGGCCCTGGCCGAGCGCGATCGCTGGTTGGTACTGAACAAGTGCGACCAGATCCTTGAAGAAGAGCACGAAGAGCGCGTCAAGGAGATCGTTGATCGCCTGGAGTGGGAAGGCCCGGTCTACGTCATCTCGGCCATCGCCAAAGAAGGCACCGAGCGCCTGACCCGCGACATCATGCGTTACCTGGAAGACCGTGCCGACCGCCTGGCGGCCGACCCGGTGTACAAGGCCGAACTCGCCGAACTCGACCAGCAGATCGAAGACGAAGCCCGTGCCCAGTTGCAGGCCCTGGACGACCAGCGCGCCCTGCGCCGCAGCGGCGTGAAGTCAGTCCACGACATCGGCGACGATGATTGGGACGAAGAAGACGTGGATGATGAAGATGGCCCGGAAATCATTTACGTGCGTGACTGATCCGTTGCGATAAACTTGAACGCCGCTCCCTGGAGCGGCGTTTTGGTATCCGGGTATAACGTTATGGGCAGCGCTGGGTCGCGCGGCCCTCACTCTAAGGTTGAAGATGATGCGGAGCAAAGTGACAGGTGCGCAGCGCTGGGTCGTGAAAATCGGCAGTGCGCTGTTGACGGCGGATGGCAAGGGTCTGGACCGCGCAGCCATGAGCGTCTGGGTCGAGCAGATGGTGGCCTTGCATGAAGCAGGCGTTGAGTTGGTATTGGTGTCGTCCGGAGCGGTTGCCGCCGGGATGAGCCGTCTCGGCTGGACCGCGCGACCCAGCGCGATGCACGAACTGCAAGCCGCTGCCGCCATCGGCCAGATGGGCCTGGTGCAAGCCTGGGAGTCCAGCTTTGCCGAGCACGGTCGCCACACGGCGCAGGTGCTGCTGACCCACGACGACCTGTCCGACCGCAAGCGCTACCTCAACGCCCGCAGCACCTTGCGCGCGCTGGTGGAGCTCAAGGTCATCCCGGTCATCAACGAGAACGACACCGTGGTCACCGACGAAATCCGCTTCGGTGACAACGACACCCTGGCCGCCCTGGTGGCTAACCTGGTAGAGGCCGACCTGTTGGTGATCCTCACCGACCGCGATGGCATGTTCGACGCCGACCCGCGTAACAACCCCGATGCCCAGCTTATCTACGAAGCCCGCGCCGACGACCCGGCGCTGGATGCGGTCGCCGGCAGTGTCGGCGGTGCCCTGGGCCGCGGTGGCATGCAGACCAAACTGCGCGCCGCTCGCCTGGCCGCGCGTTCCGGTGCCCACACCATCATCGTCGGCGGGCGCCTGGAGCGCGTGCTGGATCGCCTCAAGGCCGGTGAGCGCATTGGTACGCTGCTGTCGCCGGAGCGCGGCATGTTGGCCGCGCGCAAGCAGTGGCTGGCCGGGCATCTGCAAACCCGTGGCACCTTGGTGTTGGACGCGGGAGCCGTATCGGCCTTGTCCCAGGGCAACAAGAGCCTGCTGCCGGTGGGTGTGAAGTTGGTACAGGGCAGCTTCCGCCGTGGCGAGATGGTGGTGTGCGTTGCGCCAGACGGTCGTGAGATAGCGCGCGGCCTGGCCAACTACAGCGCTCTGGAAGCACAGAAGATTATTGGACAATCCTCCGACGCCATTGTCGGACTCTTGGGTTATATGGCGGAACCGGAACTGGTTCACCGCGACAACCTGATCCTGGTTTAACCATAGGAAATACACGATGCGCGTGATAAAGGGATTGCTCGGCCTGCTGTTGGCCATGCCGCTGCTGGCTTCGGCCGAAGAAGTCGGCCAGGTGTCGACAGTGTTCAAGTTCGTCGGCCCCAACGACCGGATTGTGGTTGAAGCGTTTGACGACCCCAAGGTCGATGGCGTGACGTGCTACTTGTCCCGCGCCAAGACCGGCGGGGTAAAGGGCGGGCTGGGTCTGGCCGAAGACCGTGCCGAGGCCTCGATCGCTTGCCGCCAGGTGGGCCCGATCCACTTCAAGGGTGAACTCAAGGACGGCGACGAAGTGTTCAAGGAGCGCACCTCGCTGGTGTTCAAGACCATGCAGGTGGTGCGTTTCCTCGACAAGAAGCGCAACACCCTGGTGTATCTGGTCTACAGCGACCGCTTGATCGAAGGCAGCCCGCAGAATGCGGTGACGGCGATCCCGATTTTGCCCTGGCCGACCGCTCAGTAACCTGCAGGCGAGTTTCGTCACCGGCGTCTATGATTGCAGCCTTTCGGGTTGTAAGCTCCGAAGGGCTGCAATGCAAAGAACATGGGATATCTGGAGTTCGTCATGAGTGCTTTCCACGATCTGAAACTCAAAGCCTTGGACGGACAAGCGCTACCGCTGGCGCCTTTCAAGGGCCAAGTCGTGCTGGTGGTGAATGTGGCGTCCAAATGTGGTTTGACCCCGCAATACGCGGCGCTGGAAAACCTCTACCAGCAGTACAGGGACCAAGGGTTCACAGTGCTCGGCTTGCCATGCAACCAGTTTGCAGGCCAGGAGCCCGGCACCGAGCAGGAGATTCAGCAGTTCTGCAGCCTGAACTACGGCGTGACCTTTCCACTGGGCAGCAAGATCGAGGTCAACGGCCCTGATCGGCACCAGCTGTACCGCTTGCTGGCGGGCGAGGGCGCTGAGTTTCCTGGGGATATCACCTGGAACTTCGAGAAATTCCTGTTGGGTAAGGATGGCCGGGTACTTGCGCGTTTCTCGCCCCGTACGCCCCCAGAAGATCCCTCCATCATCCAGGCCATCGAAAAAGCCCTGAGTTGACGCCTACAGGTATTCGGGCGCTTCTATACCTTAATCATTTAGATCAATAGTGCTTTGAGAGACGCTCTGCTCTCCATATTATCCACGTCATAAATTTCTTAGCCGTGGAGCGCTCCATGCCCGTCCAAGCCTTGTTCAAACCCTTCCAGCTCGGTGCATTGCAATTGTCGACCCGCGTGGTCATGGCGCCCATGACCCGCTCGTTCTCCCCAGGTGGCGTACCCAACTCGAAAGTCATTGAGTACTACCGTCGCCGTGCCGCTGCCGGTGTGGGCTTGATCATCACTGAAGGCACCGTGGTCGGGCACCCAGCCTCCAACGGCTACCCCAACGTGCCGCATTTTTACGGTGAAGCCGCCTTGGCCGGCTGGAAGAAAGTGGTCGATGCAGTCCACGCCGAAGGCGGCAAGATTGTCCCGCAACTGTGGCATGTGGGCAGTGTGCGCCGTATCGGCACTGAACCTGACGCCAGCGTGCCGGCTTATGGCCCGATGGAAAAGCTCAAGGACGGCAATGTCGTTGTGCACGGCATGACCAAACAGGACATCACGCAGGTGATCAACGCCTTCGCCCAAGCGGCCAAGGATGCCCAGGCGATCGGCATGGACGGCGTGGAAATCCACGGTGCCCACGGCTACCTCGTCGACCAGTTTTTCTGGGAAGGCAGCAACCAGCGCACCGACGAATACGGTGGCAGCCTGGCCAACCGCTCGCGCTTTGCCATCGAACTGATCCAGGCGACCCGCGCCGCTGTCGGCCCGGATTTTCCGATCATCTTGCGTTTCTCCCAGTGGAAGCAGCAGGACTACACCGCGCGCCTGGTACAAAGCCCTGAAGCGTTGGGTGAGTTCCTCAAGCCATTGTCTGACGCTGGCGTGGATATTTTCCACTGTTCCACCCGTCGTTTCTGGGAGCCGGAATTTGAAGGCTCGGACCTCAACCTGGCCGGCTGGACGCGTCAGCTCACCGGCAAGCCAACCATCACGGTGGGCAGCGTGGGCCTGGATGGCGAGTTCCTGCAGTTCATGGTCAACACCGACAAAGTCGCCCAGCCTGCCAGCCTGGAGAAACTGCTGGAGCGCCTGAACAACGATGAGTTCGACCTCGTGGCAGTGGGCCGTGCATTGCTGGTGGACCCGGATTGGGCGGTGAAGGTGCGCGAAGGGCGTGAAGGCGACATCCTGCCCTTCAGTCGTGAGGCGTTGACGACCTTAGTGTAAGGACTCGGACTCCCTGTGATGGGGCACAGGGAGTTCTGTTGCTTTAGTGATTAATACTCTGGCCGCTTATTCAGCTCTTTGTGATGATCAGTCTTGAGCCCATCTTTGTGCCCAGGCTGGCCGTAGGTTGGCGGTTCTGCACGGGATTGATCCAGCCATTGTTGCTGGCGTGTCCACTCTGCGGTTGGCATGTTGACGCCATTGCGTACACCCATTCCATAAATTGGCATTGTTCATTATCTCCATATTCAAAGGGCCTGCTTGATCGGCAGGTCTCTATGATTGGCGTTACGCAACCGTTGGTTCCCGGTTTAAATACCAGGCAAAACTTGAGTGGCCGGTAGCAGGCTCGCCATGCGTTTGATCATTGACCGATTGTTCAGCGCACGTAAGGTTGCGTTGGAAGGTCAAAACTCTCCCCGCACACCCCACGTAACTGATGCTCGAATTGCTCGACAATCGCTGGCCAGCCTTGGCGGCTTGCGTGTTGACGGGCATTGAGGCGCATACGGCGTAAACCTTCTGCGTCCTCCAGCAGCCAATTGGCGGCATCGCAAAACGCATTTTCATCCCCCGGCATCGCCAGCACCCCGTTATAGCCATGACGAATATGCTGGGTGGCGGCTGCCTGGTCGTAGGCCACAACTCCCAGTCCTGAAGCCATGGCCTCCAAAACCACATTACCGAATGTTTCGGTCAGGCTGGGGAACAGGAACACATCGCCGGATGCGTAATGACGAGCCAGTTCTTCACCGCGCAAGGCACCGCAGAAAATGGCGTCGGGAAGGTCTTTCTCCAGCATGGCTCGTTGCGGCCCATCACCCACGATGATCAGTTTCATCTGACGCAGTGGGTATCTGTCTTGCAAGGTCTCGAAACAGCGCTTGAGCAGTCCCAGGTTCTTTTCCTGAGCCAGTCGTCCTACATGCAGTACTGCGATTTGCTCATTATTCAATGCCCAGCGTTCGCGCAGAGTGCTGTCGCGTTTGGCGGGGTGGAACAGTTGGCTGTCGACGCCTCTGGCCAACATCCCCAAGCGCTCAAAATGCCGACGCTCCAGTTCCAGACGCTGACTGGCGCTCGGTACCAGGGTCAGGCTCGAGCGGTTGTGAAACCAGCGCAGGTAATGGGTGACCACGCGACTGAGCAGGCTCAAGCCGTACTGGTTCGAATACTGCTGAAAGTTGGTATGAAAGCCGCTGACGACGCTGATTCCCAACCGCCGAGCCGCCCGCAAAGCGGATAATCCCAGCGGCCCTTCGGTGGCGATATACAACACATCCGGGCGCTGCCGGCTCCAGCGTCGGAGCAGTTTTCGCATCGACGATTGGCCCCATTGCAGCCCTGGGTAACCGGGTAATGGCCAGCCGCGGCACAGCAGCAGTTGATCGTCACTTGATCGGCTCTTATCGGTGTTCTGACGTGGGCGCACCAGTTCGACCTGATGGCCGCGTGAGCGCAAACCCTCGCACAGGCGGCCAAGGGTATTGGCCACCCCGTTGATTTCCGGCGGGAAGGTTTCGGTAATGAGGGTGATGTGAAGCGAGGCTGTCGTCATGACCCACAGTGTCGGCGTGGGCCATGTCGCCATTGTGTCAGTGCGATGATGGATTTATGACTTGGCCACCGCTTGCTGCGCCATCGCCTCGGCGCCTTGCTCACGCACCCAGAACAACGTTGCGCCGGCCACCGCCGCTGGCATCATCAACAGGTTGACCACCGGCACCAGCAGTACCAGGTAGACAATGCCGCCAAAACTCATGCTCTGCCAGCGTTTCTGGCGCAGCCATGCGAGCATCTCGTTCCAGCCCAGCTTATGGTTATCGGCCGGGTAGTCGATGTACTGGATCGCCATCATCCAGACGCCAAACAGCAGCCACAACGGCGCCGCGATCAGGTTGACCACGGGGATGAACGACAGGATAAACAGGCCGATGGCACGTGGCAGGAAGTAACCCAGCTTGCGCATCTCCCGCGCCAGGGTGCGTGGGACCATGGCGGCCAGTTCGGCCCAACTGAACGGCGGGAAGTCGTCGGTGCCACGTACCACGACCTCGACCTTCTCGGCGAGAAACCCGTTGAACGGCGCGGCGATGATATTGGCGAGCATGGTGAACGTGAAAAACACCATCAGCACCACCAGCACAACAAACAGCGGCCACAACAGGTAATTCAAAAAGCCTAGCCAGTGGGGCAGCGTCGGCATCAAGCTATCGACCCACAGGCTGAACTGATGGCCGGCGAAATAGATCAACCCGACGAACAGCACCAGGTTGATCGCCAACGGCAGCAACACGAACAGGCGCAGGCCAGGGCTCAACACCAGTTTGAGGCCTTCACGCAGGTATTGCGGGCCGGAAAGAGCAGGGGCGGGCATGGAATACTCCGAGCAAAATGGCGAACGCGCCGACCTTACCGGCTTTGCACCTGTTGTGAAAGCGCGGGCAGGTAGGCGACATCCAGGGTTACAAAGGTGTCGATTAACTTAATTGCGCGCATAGAGAACACCTATGAGCTGGATTGTTAATGCGTATTTCCTTAATCTTGCCCCCCTCGATACGCTGCACCCATTATTTTCAGGACCTGGCGAGTCAAAGCCTTCCCCAAGTGCTTCGCCGTCCTTTTTTATTCCCGCCGCCCTGTGGTCTGGGCGGTCGGTAGGAGTGAGTCATGTCTGATACCCGTCATTCCCGAGTGATTATTCTCGGTTCCGGCCCTGCCGGTTACAGCGCCGCTGTCTACGCTGCCCGGGCCAATCTCAAGCCGCTGCTGATCACCGGCATGCAGGCGGGCGGTCAGTTGACCACCACTACTGAAGTCGACAACTGGCCTGGCGATGTCCACGGCTTGACCGGCCCGGTGCTGATGGAGCGGATGAAAGAGCACGCCGAGCGCTTTGAAACCGAGATCGTCTTCGACCATATCAACAAGGTCGACTTCTCGAAAAAGCCTTACAGCCTGACCGGTGACAGCGGTGTGTACACCTGCGATGCGCTGATCATCGCCACCGGCGCCAGTGCTCGTTACCTGGGCCTGCCGTCGGAAGAAGCGTTCATGGGCAAGGGCGTTTCGGCCTGCGCCACCTGCGATGGTTTCTTCTACCGCAACAAGCCGGTTGCCGTGGTCGGCGGTGGCAACACTGCCGTGGAAGAGGCGCTGTACCTGGCCAACATCGCCAGCACCGTGACCCTGGTTCACCGCCGCGAGACCTTCCGCGCCGAGAAGATCCTGATCGACAAGCTGCACGCCCGTGTCGCCGAAGGCAAGATCATCCTCAAGCTCAACGCCACCCTGGATGAAGTCCTGGGCGACAACATGGGTGTGACCGGTGCCCGTCTGAAAAACAACGACGGCAGCTTCGACGAGCTGAAAGTCGACGGTGTGTTCATCGCCATCGGCCACACCCCGAACACCTCGCTGTTCGAAGGCGTGCTGGAAGCCAAAGACGGGTACCTGGTGGTGCAAGGTGGCCGTGAAGGCAATGCGACCGCGACCAACATCGAAGGTATCTTCGCTGCCGGCGACGTGGCAGACCACGTCTACCGCCAGGCCATCACCTCGGCCGGCGCCGGTTGCATGGCGGCCCTGGATGCCGAGCGTTACCTCGACGGTTTGAAGGACGCTTCGTTCTAAACCTGTGAAATTGAAAAAACCGGCGAAAGCCGGTTTTTTTATGCCTGCGATCTAGCCGAGACACCGCAAAACAAATGTGGGAGCTGGCTTGCCTGCGATAGCGGTGTGATAGTCACCACCGCCCTCGCGGGCAAGCCCGGTTCCTACATTGAGCGGGGTTGATTATTAAATCAGCGGCGAGTCAGAGGCTGTTCAGCAAACTTCACTGCGGCCAGCCCATGGGCAATCAACGCTCGGATATTGCCATGGTCACTGCCCTCAGGCGTCGCCACCACCGACCGATAATGCTCACCAAACGCTAGCAGTGCTTCCTTATCACTCAACCCTTCCAGCAGCGCCAAACCCAGGGTCTTGCACGAACCTTCGTTCTGTCCGGCAGCGTTTTCCACACCGCCGTTGGTGAAAGCTTGCGGCTGGTAGTTGTAACCGGCCGCGACGAACGCCAGGGTGTCGGCAAAGAGGTGTTCGCCACTGTTGAGGCTGGCGCGCAGGGTGTTCAAATCAGTCATGAGGCTTTCCTTTGGCAAACGCGGCCTGTTGGTCGGCGTTGGCTTCTTGCTGGTATTGGGCTTTCCACTCGGCGTACGGCATGCCGTACACCACTTCACGGGCCTCATCGAGGCTGACCTCGATCTGGCGTTCGTCGGCCTCGGCCTTGTACCACTTGGACAGGCAGTTGCGGCAGAAGCCGGCGAGGTTCATCAGGTCGATATTCTGCACATCCTTGCGGCTGTCCAGGTGGGCCACCAATCGGCGAAAGGCGGCGGCTTCGAGTTCGAGGCGTTGTTGGTCGTTCATAGGGCTCACTTGGTATCAGCGGCTGGCGGCCAGAGTGATCGAAACCGACTCGGCAAAGCGCAGCGCGTGGGGCTTGTCCACTTCGACTTCGGCGTACAGCACCGATTCGTTGCTCATCACCAGGTCCAGCAGTTCCTGGGTCAGGCGCTCCAGCAGGGCAAAGCGATTGCCTTCGACGTGAGCGATGATGGCCTTGGTGATGGTGCGGTAGTTCAGGGCGTGGTCGATGTCGTTGTCACGCACGGCTTCCTGGGCGGCATACAGGATGGTCAGGTTGATCAGCACATCCTGTTTGTTGAGGATTTCGTCCTCGTTGATGCCGATAAAGGTGCGCAGGCACAGGTCCTTGACCCGGATACGCGCCATGCCTGGTTGAAGTTGTGGCATTGCTACTTGCTCCGTCCAATCAGTTGCAGGAACTCCATGCGGGTGGTGTTCGACTCGCGAAAGGCGCCGAGCATCACCGAGGTGTTCATGGTTGAATTCTGTTTCTCCACGCCGCGCATCATCATGCACATGTGCTTGGCTTCGATCACCACCGCCACGCCGGCGGCCTGGGTCACGTCCTGGATGGCGTCGGCGATTTGCCGCGTGAGGTTTTCCTGGATCTGCAGGCGCCGGGCGAACATGTCGACAATGCGCGCCAGTTTTGACAGGCCCAGCACCTTGCCGGTCGGAATATAGGCCACATGGGCCTTGCCGATGAAGGGCAGCAGGTGATGCTCGCACAACGAATACAACTCGATATCCTTGAGGATCACCATCTCGTCATTGTCGGACGCGAACAGTGCGCCGTTGACGATTTCTTCCAGGTTCTGCTCATAGCCATGACACAGGTACTGCATGGCCTTGGCGGCACGCTTGGGCGTGTCGAGCAGGCCCTCGCGCTGCGGGTCTTCGCCCAGGCCCTTGAGGATCTCGCGGTAATGGTGGGGCAGGGATAAGGTCATACAACATCCTCGCAAACGGCTTACTTGATATGCCGCCCGCCGTTGACGGTCAGGGTGGTACCGGTGACATAGGGGTTGTCCAGCAGGTAACGCACGCTCTGGTAGATCACCTCGGGTCCGGGCTCGATGCCTAGGGCCGACTTGGCCAGGACTTTGGCGCGATAGGCCGCGTCATCGCCTTCGTTGAACATCACCATCGCCGGTGCGATGCCGTTGACCTTGATCAGCGGCGCGAACTGTGCGGCAAACGATAACGTGAGGCTGTCCAGCCCGGCCTTGGTGGCGCAATAGGCGATGTGCTGCCGGCTGCCCTTGCGCACCACGTCGTCGCTGATATGCACGATATCGGCGGGTGTCGAGCGTTGCAGCAAAGGTGAACAATGCAGGTTGATCAGGTACGGCGCAAGCATGTGCACGCTGAACATGTCGATAAAGGCACGGCTTTCGTCGCCCGGGGTTTCGGCGACCCAGGCTGAAGCGTTGTGGATGATTGCTCGCAGGCTTTGAGTATGGGTTTTGACTGCGGCAATGAAAGCCAGCACTCCGGCTTCGCTGGAGAAATCGGCAAACACGCCGATGGCACCGCGCTCACGCAGCGCCTGCACGCCGGGGCGTTCGCTGCGGTAGCTGAACATCACCGCTTGGCCTTCATCCAACAGGCGCTCGGCACAATGCAGGCCGACACGCTGGCCGGCACCGGTGATCAGGATCGGAGCGTTGGTTGCATTCATGGGAGGCTCAAGTCGCTGGCAGGCTCAAACTATACCAGCGCGCCGGCCTCCCTGTACTCAAGCGGCGGCTTCAGTGACTTTGCGAGGGGGCGAAGGGTGCAGCCAGTTCGCCAACAGATGGGTCGACAGCGGTATAAAGAAATAAACCATCAACGGGGTCAGCGCTGCGGTGCTCACCAGTACGCGGCTGAACAGGTCTAACTCGCTGAGCAGCGAGCCCAGGCCGAAGTTGAACAGCAGCGATACCGGGAAAAAAGCCAACCAGATGGCCACCGCCTGTTTCCAGTGTGGCGGGCGGGCACCCACTGCGCCAAACCAGCCATCGATACCGCTGACGCGGTGTTCCGACGGGTCGGCAAACAGCTCGCTGCCTCGGCTCAGCCACGCGCTGCGCGACGCGGAGAATTCCCAGGCATGCAGGGTTTTTTCATCGGCAAAGCGGAAGATGATCTGGAACTCATCATCATGGGGTGGCGGGGCCAGCACGCCGGAACCCAGGTAACCGGGGAAGTCAGTCGCCAATTGCTCGCCTTCACGCAGCCAGGCCATCAGCTCTTCGTAGCGACCTTTGGCCACGCGGCGCGCAACCATCAAGGTGACGGGTGAGGTAGACATCGTATATCTCCAAATCAGCAAGTGCGCCGAGCCGGGTAGGCTGTGCACGAACGAGGCTGCGGGGTGGTGCAGCGACGCAAAAGAACAGGCAAGGATTATTCCGGATTTGCCCAAATACGCCAGAAACTTCGGATGGATCGCCGTAGATCTTGAATCATGCAGTTCAATCGGCGTTAAATGGTGTTCAAATTCATACAAGTTTTTTGACCGCTGATGCCCGAAATCACTGCGCCTCTTCGCGAAACGACAGCCGACAGCCACTCTGACTGCGAGGGGCTGTTTCCGATTCGTGAAGTGGCAAGACTCACAGGTGTAAACCCGGTGACGTTGCGTGCGTGGGAGCGTCGCTACGGTTTGATCCAGCCTGTACGCACCGAAAGTGGGCACAGGCTGTACTCAAGCACCGATATCGACACCGTGCACCGCATCCTCGACTGGATCGAACGTGGCGTGGCGGTGAGCAAAGTCGGCAAGCTTTTGGCGCGCGACTCACAGCCCAACGAGCCGGCTACCGCGTCACGCAGCGATACCGAACTGGAGTGGCGCCAATGGCAGGCGCAACTGCGGCAGGCCATCAGTGCTTTTGATGATCGTGAGCTCGACCGGTTGTACGGCCAGATCTTCAGCGTCTATTCGACAACCGTGGTGTTCCAAGACATTTTGGTCCCGCTGTGGCAGCAGTTGTTACGTCACCAAGGCCGCTTTGGCCAAGCCAGCGAGTGGCTGTTCTTCGATAATTTCCTGCGCTCGCGTGTCGCACGGTGCCTGCAAATGGCCTGTGCCTCGCCAGCGCCCAGGGTATTGCTGTCAGCCATTGCCGGAGAGTGCCGTGAGCTGGAGTTGCTGGTGGCGGGCTTGTTGATGTCGAGCGAGAAACTGGCGGTCAAGGTCCTGGGCGTTGGCCAGCCACTGGATGAGTTGACGCTGATCTGTGAGCGCACTCGGCCGCAAGCCCTGGTGCTGTTTTCCAACCATGCCCCTGGCGCAGAGCTGGCGTCGCGGCTCAATCGCCTGGCCTTCACCCTCGACTGCCCGTTGCTGCTGGCTGGAGAGGCGTCAGAGCTGGCAGAACACAGCCTGGAGGGGGCATCGATTGGTTGTCTGGGCAATGACGGGCGCTTGATGCCGCGCCGCTTGCAGCAACTGCTCAGCGGCCATCTGGAGTCTCAGGCATGAACGTGAGGATGAACCAGGCGATGCTGGTGCAGGATGAACTGGCGTAACCGTTCGATCTCATCGGCATCGCTCTGGCTGAGGCGATAAGCGAACAGGCCGCGGGCGGTTTCCCGCTCCAGCGTACCGCGCAGGGCGATGCGTTCGTAGCCGGAAGGGCTGAACCACAGGGAAAACGTCTTTGGCGGTTTGACCCGGCCACGCACTTCTACCAGCACCCCTTTGAATGACACTTCGTGCACCCACAGCGCGCTGGAGTAGCCCTTGATGTTTTCCAGCGCCACCGGCGTTTCAAGCGCCAGGCGCCACGGGCGGATCATCGGCCCATCTTCAAAAATGCTCGGTACGCCCAGGCGCAAATGCACGGCATGAAACTCATCTTCCACCAAGTGCAACGGGAAGGTGAGTTGCTGGTTGTCGAACTGCGCCTGGATGGTGACCTGGTCGTGAGCCGCTAGCCGTGTGAGCAAATCGCGAATCTGTGCGCCGCCATTAACCGTCAGGCTCGACCATGCATCCCGCAGGTTGAGCTGCGGGTTGTGCTGCATGTCCTGGATAAAATCCAGCTCGTCCTGCGTCAATAGCGTGTCGCGTTGCATTGATCTAGCTCAAGGCTGAGGCATTAAAAAGCCATTATCGCTCTAAAGACCGCGTTTTTTACAGTTTGTTAAATCCACTCGTCGCCTTGAGTGCCGCGAGCTCACTTTTGAGCTCGGCTAACTGGGCTTCCAGCTGGGCGACGCGCTGTTGGGCTTTGACTTGAGTGGTGACGTCTTTTTGCACGCCGACGAAATACGTTTGCTTGTCGACCTCGTTGTACACGGTCGAAAGCGATAGCTCGTTCCAGAAAGGCGTGCCGTCTTTGCGAAAGTTGCGCAGGATCTCCCGGCAGGCGCCGCCGCTGTCGAGCGCGTCACGGATGGCGATCAAGGCCGGTTGGTCGCGGTCGCCCGACTGCAGGAAGCGGCAGTCCTGATACAGGATCTCGTCGAGGGTATAGCCGGTCAGCCGTTCGAAGGCCGGGTTGACGTAGATCAGCGGTTTGTCGTTGCCTTCGCGCTCGGCAACAACGATTCCGTCGTTGGACGCATTGACGACCATTTGCAACAGTTTGGCGTTAATCATAGAGCGGTCCATGGCCTGGTTTTGACCTTGCCAGTTTATGGCAAGTCTGGAATGTTGCACGGCGCGCACTGAAATATTGGCACAGGCTGCTAATATCCCACGCTTTCACTCAACCACAGGATCAGATTGATGAAAGTCGCCATCCTCTCCGGCTCGGTCTACGGTACGGCTGAAGAAGTCGCTCGCCACGCGGAAGAAATCCTCAAGGACGCAGGTTTCAACGCCTGGCACAACGCACGTGCCACGCTGGCAGACGTGCAGGCCTTTGCTCCGGATGCATTCCTGGCAGTGACCTCGACCACCGGCATGGGCGAGTTGCCCGACAATCTGCAGCCTCTGTACTCAACCATCCGCGACCAACTGCCCGCCGCCTGGCGCGGCCTGCCGGGAGCGGTCATCGGCCTGGGCGACGCCAGCTATGGCGATACTTTCTGTGGCGGCGGTGAACAAATGCGCGAATTGTTCGCCGAACTGGGCATCCGCGAAGTGCAGCCGATGCTGCGCCTGGACGCCAGCGAAAGCGTCACCCCGGAAGCTGACGCCGAGCCTTGGCTGGCCGATTTGATCACCGCGCTGCGCGGTTGAGCCCCAGGGAGCGCCGTTATTGACGGCGCTTGTTTGACACGTATTTGTACTATTCTCTTGACTGACTCGCTCAGTCATCAAGCTGGCTGCCAAGGAAACTCCTTGCGCCTCGGCGTCTGACTAGACTGGCTCTCACTTTAGACACCATAAGAAGTGCGCCAAGGAGGTCATTGCCATGAGCCTAGCCCCTGCTCCATCGCCACAAAACGTCAAAGCCCAGGTCAGCGCCGCCGAATGGCAAACCCGCGTGGACCTCGCGGCCTGCTATCGCCTGGTGGCCATGCACGGTTGGGATGACCTGATCTTCACGCATATTTCGGCCAAGGTGCCGGGCACTGAAGATTTCCTGATCAACCCCTATGGGCTGATGTTCCACGAGATCACCGCGTCGAGCCTGGTCAAGGTTGACCAGGCCGGCAATAAGCAAATGGAGAGCCCCTACGATATCAACCCTGCGGGCTACACCATCCACAGCGCCATCCACGAAGTGCGCCACGACGTGACCTGCGTGCTGCACACTCACACTGCTGCGGGCGTAGCGGTGTGTGCGCAAAAGCAGGGTGTATTGCCCATCAGCCAGCAATCGCTGTTTGTACTGTCCAGCCTGGGCTATCACGCCTATGAGGGCGTGGCGCTCAATCACGAGGAAAAGGCCCGCCTGCAAGCGGATTTGGGCCAGAACAATTTCCTGATGCTGCATAACCACGGCCTGCTGACCTGCGCCGGCACCATCGCCGATACCTTCCTGATGATGTTCACCTTCCAGCGCGCCTGCGAGATCCAGGTGCTGGCCCAGAGCGGCGGCACCGAGTTGATCGCCATCGAGCCGCAGATTCTCGCCGGTGCCAAGGCGATGGTGGCAGCTGTCACAAAAAGCGCCCAAGGTATGGGTGGTGCGCTGGCCTGGCCGGCGCTGCTACGCAAATTGGACCACCAGGACCCCGGGTATAAAAGCTGATGCCACTCGCCGAGATACCGCTCAGAGCCTGGCGCAAGCGCGGCCAGGACTTCGCCTTTCGTGGCCACACCGTGCGGTATTGGATGGCCGGGCAGGGCGAGCCGTTGCTGCTGATCCATGGTTTCCCCACGGCCAGTTGGGACTGGCACTACCTGTGGCAACCCCTGGCCCAGCGCAATCTGGTGATTGCCTGCGACATGCTCGGCTTTGGCGACTCGGCCAAACCCATGGACCACGACTATTGCCTGTTGGAACAGGCCGATCTGCAACAGGCGCTGCTTGAGCACCTGCGCGTAGAGCAGCCGGTGCATGTGTTGGCTCATGACTACGGCGACAGTGTCGCCCAGGAATTATTGGCTCGGCATTACGAGGGCCGGTTCCCGATGGCGAGTTGTGTATTTCTCAACGGCGGGCTGTTTCCGGAAACCCATCGGCCGGCGCTGGTGCAAAAGCTGCTGCTCAGCCCGTTGGGCTGGATGATCGGTCGGGCCTTTGGGCGCAATGCCTTGGCCAGCAGTTTCAACCAGATCTTCGGCCCCCAGACGCGGCCCAGTGAAAGCGTGCTGGATGATTTCTGGAGTTTGATCAGTTGCAACGACGGCCCGCGTATCCTGCACAAACTCATCGCCTACATCCCCCAGCGCCGTCGTCTGCGCGAGCGCTGGCTCACGGCCATGCAGCGAGGTGAAGTGCCGCTGCGGGTGATCGACGGCGAAGTAGACCCGATTTCCGGGGCTCATATGGTCGAGCGCTATCGCCAACTGGTGCCCGCGCCCGACACGATAAGGCTGGCCAATATCGGCCACTACCCGCAGATCGAGGCGCCGGTCCAGGTGCTCAAGCATTACCAGGCGTTTCGTGAGCGCATCAGCCAGCCTTCACCGCGCGCGGCCTATTCCTGATTCCGCGCATCATCCCGCTGCCTTATCAAGCACCATTCAGCCCCGGCCGTCTTTATTGTGACCAGAGGCTGCGTGCGTGACACTCTGCCTATCCCATTGTCGCCAGCGGAGTTCGGTATGAGTGAGTCAGTGCAGTTCCAGGATAAGGTCGTGATCGTCACCGGCGCCGGTGGTGGCTTGGGCCAGGCCCATGCGCTGCTGTTCGCCAAGCACGGGGCCAAAGTGCTGGTCAACGACCTCGGTGGCTCAACCCAAGGCGAGGGCGCCAACGCCTCGGCGGCCGACCGGGTGGTGGCGCAGATCCGCGCGGCAGGCGGTATTGCCGAGGCCAACCATGACTCCGTCACCGACGGCGACAAGATCGTAAAGAACGCCCTGGATGTTTTCGGCCGGGTCGACGTGGTGGTCAACAACGCCGGCATCCTGCGCGACAAGACCTTTCACAAAATGGACGACAACGACTGGGACCTGGTTTACCGGGTGCATGTCGAAGGCGCCTACAAAGTCACCCGCGCCGCCTGGCCGCATTTGCGCGAGCAGGGTTATGGCCGGGTGATCTTCACGGCGTCGACGTCAGGCATTTACGGCAACTTCGGCCAGTCCAACTACGGCATGGCCAAGTTGGGCCTGTATGGCTTGACCCGCACCCTGGCGCTGGAAGGGCGCAAGAACAACATCCTGGTCAACGCGATTGCCCCCACCGGCGGCACGCGCATGACCGAAGGGCTGATTCCGCCGCAGGTGTTCGAGCGCCTCAAGCCGGAACTGGTCAGCCCATTGGTGGTGTACCTGGGCAGTGACGCTTGTGAAGAAACTGCCGGCTTGTTTGAAGTAGGTGGCGGCTGGATCGGCAAGACCCGTTGGGAGCGCAGCCTGGGTGTGGGCTTTGATCCCGAGGCCGGTTTTTCGCCGCAGGATGTGGCCGCGCACTGGCAGCAGATCTGCGATTTCGAAGGGGCTGCGCACCCCAAGGATAATATTGAGGCGTTGAAGGAAATGATGGCCAACTTGCAGAAGTTCAGCCTCTGATCATTGCCGGTAAATCAATGAATCCCACGGGGCGTCGATGACGCCCCGTTTTATTGCAGGCATAAAAAAGGCCGCTGCATAGGCAGCGGCCGAAGTAAGACGTTGGATCAAGGAGCGACAAATCAACGTCAGTGAACACCGGGAACAGACTGATTACGGGATCAATCCGTTATAAATCAGCTTTTCTCCCCAATGCGGGAGCGGGCTGTTTGCCCTGAAAGCCAGGCAAGAATAGTCGGTTGTAACAAAATGAGTAATAGCGAATCAGGACAAGGACTATTACCAGATCGGCAATAATTACAGGGCGCCATCGATCCTTCTGATAACCCTTCATCCATCGCATGCATGTCACCAAGCCAACGCCCGGCCAGAGAACCCCGTCATCCTTTCGAGCGACAACACGAATACCTCCTTGGTGCGCTTATCGCTCCTCAAGGGCGGCAGTAGGGTGGGGCCTTCTGTCACTCACCGGGGAAGACGCATGACAAAAACAATAATGCGCGCCATCTTCACGCCACAGGCGCTGGCCACTGCGGTTGCGCTGGGCTGCTGTGCCCAGGCGCAGGCTGTTTCGTTCAACATCGGCGAGATCGAAGGGCAATTCGACTCCTCGCTGTCGGTCGGCGCCAGTTGGGGCATGCGCGATGCCGATAAAAGCCTGGTCGGCACGGTCAATGGCGGGACGGGCCAGGCGTCCACCGGGGATGACGGGCGCCTCAACTTCAAGAAGGGCGAGACCTTCTCCAAGATCTTCAAGGGGCTGCACGACCTTGAGTTGAAGTACGGCGACACCGGGGTATTCGTGCGTGGCAAGTATTGGTACGACTTCGAGCTCAAGGACGAAGACCGCGAGTTCAAGCCCATCAGCGACCACAACCGCAAGGAAGGCGCCAAGTCCAGCGGTGCGCAGATCCTCGATGCCTTCGTCTACCACAACTACTCCCTGGGCGACCTGCCCGGCACCGTGCGCGCCGGCAAGCAGGTGGTCAGTTGGGGCGAAAGTACCTTCATCGGTAACTCCATCAACAGCATCAACCCGATCGACGTGTCGGCGTTTCGCAGGCCCGGTGCCGAGATCAAGGAAGGCTTGATCCCGGTGAACATGCTGTTTGCCTCCCAGAGCCTGACCAATCAACTGACAGTGGAAGGTTTCTACCAACTGGAATGGGACCAGACGGTGCTCGACAACTGCGGCACCTTCTTCGGTGGGGACGTGGCGGCGGACGGCTGCACCAATAACTACACCGTGGGCAGCCCGGCGATCCGACCGCTGCAACCGGTGGCCGCTGCCTTTGGTCAAGGGTTTGGCGTGACCAATGAAGGCGTGATCGTGCGGCGTGCCGGTGACCGCGATGCGCGTGACTCCGGCCAGTTCGGCGCGGCCCTGCGCTGGCTGGGCGATGACACTGAATACGGCCTGTATTTCATGAACTACCACAGCCGTACACCGACCGTCGGCACCCTGACCGCCAATACCAACCTGGCCACAATCGGGCGCATCATCAACACCGCCAACGCCCTAGCACCCGGTTCCGGGGGCGGTTTGGCCCAAAGCACCATGCTTGGCCGCGGCCAGTACTACCTGGATTACCCGGAAGACATCCGCCTGTTCGGCGCCAGTTTCTCCACCACCTTGCCCACGGGCACGGCGTGGACCGGCGAAATCAGCTATCGGCCCAATGCGCCGGTGCAGCTCAACACCACTGACCTGACCCTGGCCCTGGTCAACCCCATTGCGGGCCAACTCGCCTCACCCATCCGCAGCAATTTCGGCGATGACAACAAAGGCTATCGCCGCAAGGAAATCACCCAGATCCAGAGCACCATGACCCAGTTCTTCGACCAGGTACTGGGCGCCGAGCGCCTGACCCTGGTGGGCGAAGCGGCGGTGGTGCACGTCGCCGGCCTGGAAGACAAAACCAAACTGCGTTACGGCCGAGACTCGGTGTACGGCGCCTACGGTTTTCAAGGTGACACCGACGGTTTTGTCACCTCCACCTCGTGGGGCTACCGGGCGCGGGCGATCCTTGACTACAACAACGCCATTGCCGGTGTGAACCTCAAGCCCAACCTGTCCTGGTCCCACGACGTGGCGGGCTACGGCCCCAACGGCCTGTTCAACAAAGGCGCCAAGGCCATCAGCGTCGGCGTGGATGCGGACTATCGCAGCACCTACACCGCAAGTCTGAGCTACACCGACTTTTTTGGCGGTGACTACAACACCCTGACCGACCGCGACTTCCTCGCCCTCAGCTTCGGCGTGAACTTCTGATCTGGCTTAAAAGAAGGACAAGACCCTATGCGTAAGATGATTGCAATGTTGGCCCTGAGCGTATTGGCCGCCAACGTAATGGCGGCGGTATCGCCCGAAGAAGCCGCCAAGCTCGGCACTTCCCTGACCCCGGTCGGCGCGGAAAAAGCCGGCAACGCCGATGGCTCGATTCCGGCCTGGACCGGCGGCATCCCCAAGAATGCAGGCGCGGTGGACAGCAAGGGGTTTCTCGCCGACCCCTTCGCCAGTGAAAAACCACTGTTCGTGATCACCGCTGCCACGGTGGACAAGTACAAGGACAAGCTCTCCGACGGCCAGGTAGCGATGTTCAAGCGCTATCCCGAGACCTACAAGATCCCGGTGTACCCCAGCCACCGTACGGTCAACTTGCCGGCGGACATTTACGAGTCGATCAAGCGCAGCGCCTTGAATGTGAAGGCGATCAACGATGGCAACGGCCTGGAGAACTTCACCGGCAACCGTTACTACGCGTTCCCTATCCCTAAAAATGGCGTCGAGGTGCTGTGGAATCACATCACCCGTTACCACGGCGGCAACCTGCGGCGCATCATCACTCAGGCCACGCCCCAGACCAATGGCAGCTACACGCCGATCCGTTTCGAAGAAGAAGTAGCGGTGCCGCAAGCCATTCCGGATATCGACCCGGCCAAGGCCGCCAACGTGCTCAGCTATTTCAAGCAATCGGTCACCGCCCCGGCGCGGCTGGCGGGCAACGTACTGCTGGTGCATGAAACCCTCGACCAGGTGAAGGAACCGCGCCTGGCCTGGATCTACAACGCCGGCCAGCGCCGGGTGCGGCGCGCGCCGCAGGTGTCCTACGACGGCCCAGGCACCGCCTCCGACGGCCTGCGCACCACCGACAACTTCGACATGTTCTCCGGCGCGCCCGACCGTTATGACTGGAAACTGGTGGGCAAGAAGGAGATGTACATTCCCTACAACAGCTACAAGCTCGATTCGCCAAGCCTCAAGTACGACGACATCATCAAGGCCGGGCATATCAACCAGGACCTGACCCGTTACGAGTTGCACCGCGTGTGGGAAGTGGTCGGCACCGTCAAGCCCAGCGAGCGGCACATCTATGCCAAACGCCATATGTTCATCGACGAAGACAGCTGGCAAGTCGCCCTGGTGGACCACTACGACGGCCGCGGCCAACTGTGGCGCGTTGCCGAAGGCCATGCGCAGTTCTACTACGACCACCAGGTGCCGGCCTACACCGTGGAAACCCTGTACGACCTGATTGCCGGACGCTACATCGCGCTGGGCATGAAGAACGAGGAGAAAAGCAGTTTCGTGTTCGGTTTCGCAGCCAAGGCGGCGGACTACACCCCGGCCGCACTGAGGTCGGCGGGCGTTCGCTGATTCCACACTGAAATGAGGTTGAAAATGTGGGAGCTGGCTTGCCTGCGATAGCGGTGGGCCAGGCCGCTCATCGATTGCTGTTGCACCGCCATCGCAGGCAAGCCAGCTCCCACACTGAAGGACGTATACCTTGGTTTTTATGGTCTTCAATCAACCCGCTGAATACTTCTTCAACAACCGCCAACCACAGGTCTAGGGTGACGCAACAATAAAAACAGCAGGATGCAGCAATGACCGCCATGACCCGCTGCCTGGACCGTTCTGGATTTATGCCACGGCTGTCCGCCCACCATGTGTTGCGTGCGCGGCTGACTGTGCCGCTGCTGACGGCGCAGGCGCGGGTAAGGTTGCTGTGCGCGCCGGGTGGCAGTGGCAAGAGCGCGTTGCTCGCCGAGTGTGCGTTGCAGGCGCCGAAGGGGTGCCGGGTGGTGTGGATGCCACTCAACGGTGCCGCGCTCAGCCCCTTGGAATTCTGCGCACGGCTGGCGCAGCAGCTTGGCTTGCCGTTTGTGGATGAAGCCACGTTATTGCTCGACTTGGGCCGTTGGCCACACACCACGTGGTTGTTTCTGGATGATTTCTGTCGCTCACCTGCGCCTGAGCTGGATGCGCTGCTGGACCGTTTGCTCGCCGCTGGCAGCTCGCAGTTGACCTGGTGGCTGGGCGCGCGACGGCGCCCGTTGTGCAATTGGCCACGCCTGTTGCTCGACGATGAGTTGCTGGAGTGCAGCGAGTTGTTTTTCAGCGCCGAGGAAGTCGAGCAACTGCTCGCCCCGGGGCATACCGTCGACAGCCTGATGCAGTTCAGCGCCGGTTGGTGCGCCGGTGTGCGTATCGCCTTGTTGGGCGACGGCCACCCCGACAAAACCCTGCTCGATTACCTGCAGCATGAGCTGTTCAACACCTTGTCGGCGCCATTGGCTGAGGCCTGGCGGGTGTTGGCCCATCTGCCGCGTTTCAACCTGAACCTGTGTGAGTACTTGTTCGGTGGTGGTGACGGCGCTGAGCATTTGCGCGAGTTGCAGGCACTGGGTGCGTTTATCCAGCCCTGGGAAGACACCAGCGACTGGCTCCACGTTTTCCCACCGTTGGCGCGACTGCTGAGCGATGAGCCCTGGCCGGCCAAACGCTCCTGGCACCGACGCGCGTGCCAATGGTTCAGCGCCGAGGGTGACTGGCAGGCCGCGTTCGAGCAGGCGTTGCTGGCGCAGGAATATGAAGTGGCGGTGAGCCTGTTGCAGCACTTCAGTTTCGAGGATTTGTTTCGCCAGCAGAACGCCGTGCTGCTGTTGCGCCTGCATGAACAGCAGGGCGATGAATTGATGTTGGGGTCGGCGCAACTGGTGGGGCTGCTCACGGCCGCGTTGTTGTTTGCCGGGCGCTTCGAACAGGCGGCCTTGTGTATCGACCAACTGGCCCGGTTCGCCCCGCAACCGACGCCCGCCGCGCAGCGCTATCTGCTGGCGCGCTGGCAGGCGCAGTGGGGTTGGTTGCTGCATTTGAGCGGTGATGCCGAGCGTTCCCGCGAACACTTGCTCGAAGCGCTGCAAGCCTTGCCTGACAGCGCCTGGACCTCACGCCTGATGTGCCTGTCGGGCCTGACCCAGCAAGCTCTGCTGCGCGGTGAGTTGGATGTCGCCCAGAGCTTGAGCCGCGAAGCATTGTGCCTGGCACGTGCTCACGGTTCGCTGGTGCTCGAATCCCTGCTGGAATTGGACCACGCCCAGTTACTGGAGCAGCGCGGCGCGCCGTATCGGGCGCAGAGCCTGCTGGAAACGGTGCAGGCGATGCTGGCTCGCCAGCGGCTCAGGGCCGGGCCATTGGTGGGGCGCATCGTCCTGCGCCGTGGGCACCTGGCCTTGCGGCAAGGCCAGGACGCCCTGGCGTGCGAATGCTTTGAGACCGGCTTGACGCTGTGCCTGCAAAGCCAGGACAAGCGCGTGCTATATGGCTATCTCGGCCTGGCGCTGCTGGCGGCCAACCGTGGCGACTACGCCCAGGCGTTCATTCAATTGCGCGACGCCGAGCGCCTGATGCAGCAGCGCCATGTCCCGGAGACGGTGTATCGCGCGGTGTTGTTGTTGGTCAGCGGACACCTGTGGCTACAACAGGGCCGGGCTGAATTGACGGTACAAGCGGTGCGCCGGGTGTTGCGCCATTTCCGTGGGCCCAGTGCCAAGCAGGCACCGCCGGCGACCCTGGAACTGATCCCGCGTCTGGAGTATTTGCTGGTGCTGGCCGAGGTCAGGCTGGGCTGTGCCGAGCAACCTATCGCACGGCTCAATGCCTTGCTCGAAACCTCCCGGCAGCGCGGCATGCTGTGTCTGGAAACCGAACTGCACCTGGTGTTGGGTGAGGTGACCTGGCAACTCGGTGACCCGGCGTTGGCCCGTCGTGCATTGCAGGCCGGGCTGGCGCTGGCGGCTCGTTGCCAGGTACAGCAGGCGATTCGCGAACTGCGCTTGCGTGCACCCGGGCTATTGAGTGAGCTGGGCCTGGAGCCTCAGGTCACGCCTGCCGGTGCGACGCAAAACCCTCTGAGCCAGCGCGAACTCGAAGTGTTGCAGTTGATCGCCCTGGGCAACTCCAATCTGGAAATCGCCGACCGCCTGTATATCTCCTTGCACACCGTCAAGACCCATGCACGGCGCATCCACAGCAAACTCGGGGTGGAGCGCCGCACTCAGGCGGTGGCCAAGGCCAAGACGCTGGGCTTGATGGCCTAGGCGCGCAGTGCCTGGCGATATTCACCCGGGGTGGCGCCCATGGCTTGGCGAAAGCGTTGGTTGAAATGGCTGGCGCTGGAAAAACCGCACCTCAAGGCGACCTCACCCAAGGGCAACGAGCCGCTGCGCAGCAAAGTTTGCGCGCGTGCCAGGCGGCGTGCCAGCAGGTATTGATGGGGCGGCACGCCGAAGCTCTGACGGAACATCCGGGCGAAATGGTATTCCGACAGCGCGCACATCGACGCCAACTGGCCGAGGCTGATGGGATCTTCAACATGGTGGTCGATGTACTCCACCAAACGCCGCCGTTGGTGCGCCGCCAACCCGCCTTTGAGGCGCAGGCCGTCGCGCACGCCGACCTGGTTGAGCAGGGTGTGGCTGAGCAGTTCATGGGCCAGGCTGCTGGTCAGCAGGCGCTCGCCGGGTTCGAGCCAGTTGAGGCTAATCAACTGGTGAAAGCGTCGGGCCTGACGGGCGTCCTCAAGGAAGGTCGTCTCACGCAACTGCAACTCCCGCGGCTCGCGGTCCAGCAAGGTGACGCAGCCGAGGGCAAATTGCTCCGGGCTGAAATACACATGGGCCAGGCGTATCTCGCCATTGATCACCCACGCCGACTGGTGCTCGGCCGGCAGTATGCACAATTTGTCGGGGCCGCCCTTGGTGCCTGGCCGGTCACGGCGAAAGGTGCCCGTGCCGCCGCCGATATAACAGGACAAAGTGTGATGGCTGGGCGCCTGGTAGTCCTGGGCATCGTGGTGGTTGCTCCACACGGCCGCAGACAAACCGTCACCGAGCTCGGCGCAGGCTTCCAAGCGTGCGTGAGGCGAGCGGTTGAGGGATTGAAAGACGTGCAGCGATTCCAGCTCTGGCATGGTGTGTTCTCCGACGTCTTGCATCCTACTCCCGGCGGCGGGCGCTGTGAGCCCATCGCCCGACAAAAGCGCAAGAATGTGCAAGAACCTCAGGGTGGTTGAAGGCAACACTGTGGCTCAAACGACGGAGCCTGCTATGAACCTCTTCCTGTATTTACTCACGGTGCTGATTTGGGGCACCACCTGGATTGCGCTCAAGTGGCAGCTGGGCGTGGTGGCGATTCCCGTGTCGATTGTCTATCGCTTCGGCCTGGCGGCGCTGGTGCTGTTTGCGCTGTTGCTGCTCAGCCGCAAGTTGCAGGTGATGAACCGGCGCGGGCACCTGATCTGCCTGGCCCAAGGGCTGTGCCTGTTCTGCGTCAACTTCATGTGCTTTCTCACTGCCAGCCAGTGGATCCCCAGTGGCCTGGTGGCCGTGGTGTTCTCCACGGCGACCTTGTGGAACGCGCTCAATGCCCGGGTGTTTTTCGGCCAGCGGGTGGCGCGTAACGTGTTGATGGGCGGGGCGCTTGGGTTGCTGGGGCTGGGCTTTTTATTCTGGCCGGAGCTGGTTGGGCATACCGCTAGCCCGCAAACCCTGTTGGGCCTGGGCTTGGCCCTGCTGGGCACCCTGTGCTTCTCGGCGGGCAACCTGTTGTCCAGCCTGCAACAGAAGGCTGGGCTCAAGCCGTTGACCACCAATGCCTGGGGCATGGCCTATGGGGCGGCGATGCTGGCGACCTATTGCGCGGTGCGTGGCATTCCCTTCGAGATGGACTGGAGTGCGCGGTATATCGGTGCGCTGTGGTACCTGGTGATCCCGGGTTCGGTGATTGGTTTTACCGCTTACCTCACCCTGGTGGGCCGCATGGGCCCGGAGAAGGCGGCGTATTGCACGGTGCTGTTTCCGGTGGTGGCGCTGAATGTGTCGGCCGTGGCCGAGGGCTACCAGTGGACGGCGCCGGCGTTGATGGGGCTGGTGCTGGTGATGCTGGGGAATGTGCTGGTGTTTCGTAAGCCCCGTGCGCTCGATTGTTCCCACGCTCTGCGTGGGAATACCGCTGGGGACGCTCCGCGTCCGCTCTCGAGGCCATGACGCGGAGCGTCGGGTGAGGCATTCCCACGCGGAGCGTGGGAACGATCAACGGAGGTGCCTGCTTTATTTGAGGCCTAGCCGCTTGGCCATGCGCCCCAGGTTGGCGCGGTCCAGGCCCAGTTCGCGGGCGGCGCTGGCCCAGTTGCGCTGGTGGCGTTCCAGGCAGGCGCTGATGAGTTGGCGCTGGTAGTGCTCGGTGGCCTGGCGCAGGTCGCCGCTGACCATGGGCAGGGCTTGGGCCGGTGCTTGTTCGGCCACCGCCGTACTCACGTCGGGCAAGTCCAGGTCCAGGGCGCTCAGGCTGAGAATTTTCGGGCGCTCGCGGCAGTTGCCCAGGGCTTTCAACGCGCTGCGGCCGATCAAGTGCTCCAGCTCGCGCACATTGCCGGGCCAGTTGTAGGCCAGCAACGCCGCCTGGGCATCGCCGGTCAGGCGCAGGCTGCCCAGGCCCATGCGCGAACGGTTCTGTTCAAGGAAGAAGCCAGCCAACAGCAGCACATCACGCCCGCGTTCACGCAGTGCCGGCACTTGCAGCGGGTACACGCTCAGGCGGTGGTAAAAATCGGCACGGTAGCGGCCATTGCGCACTTCTTCGGCAAGGTCGCGGTTGGTGGCGGCAATCAGGCGCACGTCCACCTGGTGTTCCTTGTCCGAACCCAGGCGCTGCAACTGGCCGCTTTGCAGTACGCGCAGCAGCTTGGCCTGTACGCTCAATGACAGTTCACCGACTTCGTCCAGGAACAACGTGCCGCCGTTGGCCAGTTCAAACTTGCCTCGGCGCTCATTCAGCGCTCCGGTGAAAGCGCCGCGTACATGGCCGAACAGCTCGCTTTCTACCAGGGTTTCCGGCAGTGCGGCGCAATTGAGGCTGATCATGGGCTTGTCGGCACGCGATGACGCGGCATGGATCGCCTGGGCCACCAGCTCCTTGCCGACCCCGGTTTCGCCGGTGATCAGCACGGTCAGGTCGCTGCCGCCTACCAGCTTGATTTCCTCGACCAGCCGTTTATGCGCCTTGCTCTGGCCGATCATTTCCTTGTGCTGCTGGCCGCTGGCCTGGCGATAGATTTCGGCGCGCTGGTGCTCGTCTTCGGCCCGCAGCGCCAGGCGCTCGATGCGTTCAGCCACATTGACCGTGGCCGCGGCCAGGCTGGCGAAGGCCTGCAGCGCGTCCAGTTCGACCCGTTCAAAGCGCTCGTTGTCGAGAGCGTCAAGGGTCAGCAGGCCCCACGGCTGGTCGTCGATAAACAGCGGGCAGCCCATGCAGTCGTGGACTTCGAGGTGGCCGTGTAAACCGGCGACCAGGCCGTCATAGGGGTCGGGCAATTGGCTGTCGCTGTCGAAGCGGGTAGGGCCGGGGCTACTCAGCAGTATTTCAAAGCGCGGGTGTTCGCTGATCTTGAAACGTCGGCCCAATGTGTCAGGGCTCAAGCCATCCACCGCCAGCGGCACCAGCCACTCGCCATCCAGCCGCAGCAGCGCGGCGGCATCGCAGGGCAACAGGGCGCGCATGGTTTGCAGCAGGCGGCGGTAGCGCTCGCCTTCGGGCAGTTCCCGGGACAGATCGGCGACCAGCGGCAGCAGGGCGGTGAGCAGCGGTTTTGCAGTCATAATGACTCCTTGTAGTCGATATGACTATAAAGCGTAGGAGGTCATACTGACTACATAATGTTTAAGCTCTTGAAAAACATGGGTTTATTAGTTGGCACGAATACTGACTACCTAAGGGTAATGAGTAAAAAGACCGAGGAGTCTCCCATGCTGAGTGCCCAAGACCGTGCCATTGTTAAATCCACTGTGCCCCTGCTGGAAAGCGGCGGTGAAGCACTGATCACCCATTTTTACCGCATGATGCTGTCCGAGTATCCCGAAGTCCGTCCGCTGTTCAACCAGGCCCACCAGGCCAGTGGTGACCAGCCTCGCGCCCTGGCCAATGGCGTGCTGATGTACGCGCGGCATATCGACCAGTTGGACCAACTGGGCGACCTGGTGGCCAAGATCATCAACAAGCACGTGGCCTTGCAGATTCTGCCGGAGCATTACCCCATCGTTGGGGCCTGCCTGCTGCGGGCTATTTCCGAAGTGCTGGGCAGCGAGATTGCCACCCCCGAGGTCATGAGTGCCTGGGGCGCGGCCTACGGCCAGTTGGCGGACATTCTGATCGGCGCCGAAGCGGCCATCTACGACGAAAAAGCCCAGGCGCCCGGCGGCTGGCGGGGTGCGCGGGCGTTCCTGCTGGTCAAGCGCGTGGAGGAGAGCGACGAGATCATCTCCTTCTACTTCGCCCCGGTGGACAACGGCCCGATCCTGGCCGCAGCCCCCGGCCAGTACATCGGCCTGAAACTGGTGCTCGATGGCGAAGAAGTGCGCCGCAACTATTCCCTGTCGGCCCTCACCGACACCGGGCTGTACCGCATCAGCGTCAAGCGCGAAGTGGGCGGGCGGGTCTCCAATTACCTGCACGACCAGATGCACGTCGGCGCGACCATTGACCTGTTCCCGCCGTCGGGTGAGTTCACCCTGGCCGCCAGTGATAAACCGCTGGTGTTGATCAGCGGCGGGGTAGGCATTACGCCCACACTGCCGATGCTCGAAGCCGCCCTGGCAACCGAACGCCCGGTGCACTTCATCCATTGCGCCCGTAACGGCGGGGTGCATGCGTTCCGTGATTGGGTGGACACGCTGGCGGCCCAGCATCCGCAGCTCAAGCGTTTCTACTGCTATGCCGAGGATGACGGTATCAGCCCGGCGGCAGACCAGGTCGGGATGCTCAACCAGGAGCAACTGGCAGCCTGGTTGCCTGAGCAGCGTGATATTGATGCCTACTTCTTGGGCCCCAAGGGTTTCATGGCGGCGGTCAAGCGCCATCTCAAGGCGCTGGGTGTGCCGGAGAAGCAGGCGCGCTATGAGTTCTTTGGCCCGGCGGCGGCGTTGGAATAGAATTTGGCCAATTGACCGTATCGGCATCATCGCGGGCAAGCCCGGCTCCCACAGAGGATTGCATTCCAATGTGGGAGCCGGGCTTGCCCGCGATGGCGTCCGCACGATCATTACATTTGCCACGATTAATCCGCTGTTAACCCCCCTCTGTTTTAACCACTGCCTGTGTGTAAACTCGTTGCCATCAGGCACAACCATAATCAGAGAAAGGGAAAGACGGGGATGATTGACGACATGCGTTTAGGCAGGGAGCGGCGCTTTCTGGTGTTGCTGGGCATCATCTGCCTGGCGCTGATTGGCGGGGCGCTGTACATGCAAGTGGTGCTGGGCGAAGCGCCGTGCCCGCTGTGCATTCTGCAGCGCTACGCCTTGCTGCTGATTGCGCTCTTCGCGTTCATCGGCGCCGCCATGCGCACCAAGGGCGCGCTGACGTTCTTTGAAGGGTGGGTGGTGCTCAGCGCCTTGGGTGGCGTGGCTGCGGCCGGCCACCATGTGTACACCCAGTTTTTCCCCCAGGTCAGCTGCGGCATCGATGTGTTGCAGCCGATCGTCGACGACCTGCCCCTGGCCAAGGTGTTTCCCCTGGGCTTCCAGGTCGACGGCTTCTGCAGCACCCCCTACCCACCGATCCTCGGCCTGTCCCTGGCCCAATGGGCACTGGTGGCATTCGTGCTGACGGCGATCCTGGTGCCCCTGTGCATCTATCGCAACCGTCACCCCAAAGCCTGAGTCGCCGCGGCTGCCAAACGCTCCGTTCCTTCTGAATGAAGGCCGGAGCGTTTTTGTTTGTAGGGATTTGTGAAAGCACCGTGACGAGGGGCAACGGAAGGTGCGCGCAGCGTGCGACATGTTGTCACACGGACGCTGTCGCAGGACGTTTCTGACCCGCCAAATCGGCCCTTTAATTTGCACCCGGCGCACAAATTGTGCTGTCAGTTCGTGGTTCGTGCAGTGGCCCGATTTGTGTGCGGCTCCAACCCCTGCTGCCTCTATGAATGCCTTGTTTTATGGGGACTTGGACGGCATCCGCATGCCCTTACAAGCCGTAAGGGAAGTGGCACTGTGCCCAATAACACGGCAATTTTTGTGGTTTTTGTTGAGAATCGAACACGATAAGATCGCGAATCTTTGCAACTTTGGTGAAGGATTGTTGCTGGAATCGATAAAAATTATTTCTTTATAAGACATGGTTTATACATCGCTAGCTAACTACAATCGCCCGCACTGAATGTCCGGTGCTGTTCAATATTTGAGCATTGGAGCGGTCGAGGAGCAGATGGAAGGCTCAATGCGACCCCAGGTTCCGGCAGCCTTTCAACTATCCGCACCAAATGGAATTGGTCTGTAACAAGGCCTTTAGCCACGAAATCGAATAAGAACTCACTGCAGGTCCGTGAAACGTACAGTCATGACGTGTCGGGCAGGCTCTTATTCAATCGAAGAGAAATGCCAACCCTTGGCAGGGTGAAGTGTTGGCGATCAAAACCCAACTGCATTGCGCAAGCTGCTTTAGAGGTCGTGAGATGAGTAAAAACAGGTACCCCCGATTACTAGGCTTTTTGCCGCTGCTTGGCATGATGTTAATGCTGGGAGGCTGCAAGTGGACCTTGCTCGACCCAAAAGGACAGGTCGGTCTGGATGAACGAAACCTGATCATCACCGCTACCCTGCTGATGCTGCTGGTTGTGGTGCCTGTGATCGTGATGACCTTCGCCTTCGCCTGGAAATACCGCGCGTCCAACACCAGCGCTACCTACGCGCCGAAGTGGTCGCACTCCACCAAGATCGAGATCGCGGTGTGGCTGGTTCCGATCCTCATCATCATCGCCCTGGGTTACATCACCTATAAGTCGACCCACGCGCTGGACCCGTACCGTCCGCTGGAGTCCGACGTCAAGCCTGTGAACATCCAAGTGGTCGCGCTGGATTGGAAGTGGCTGTTCATCTACCCGGACCTGGGTATCGCCACTGTCAACGAGATCCGCTTCCCGGAGCACACCCCGCTTAATTTCCGGATCACCTCCGACGCCGTGATGAACTCGTTCTTCATCCCAGCACTGGGTGGCCAGATCTACGCGATGGCAGGCATGCAGACCCGCCTGCACCTGATCGCCAACCAGAAAGCTGAAATGGAAGGCATCTCCGCCAACTACAGCGGCGCTGGCTTCACCGGCATGAAATTCAAAGCGATCTCGACAAGCCAGGAAGATTTCGACGCCTGGGTAGCTGCAGTCAAGGCCGCACCTAAACAGCTTGATCAAGCTGAATACGATGCTCTGACCAAACCGAGCCAGAACAACCCTGTCGCCTTGTACTCCGCGTATGAGCCGGACCTGTTTCAGAAAATCGTCGACAAGTACGAAGGTATGAAGCCAGGCAAGCCGGTCAAGCACGAGAAGAAAGAAGTGGCCGTGGTTGAAGGTTCTGATACGGGCGCGCATTCAACTGCTGGGGCAGAGGAGTAAACGATGTTTGGTAAATTAAGTTGGGACGCGGTCCCATTCCACGAGCCGATCGTAATGGTGACTATCGCCATGATCGCGCTGGGTGGTTTGGCGCTGGTTGCGGGTATCACCTATTTCAAGAAGTGGTCCTACTTGTGGACCGAGTGGTTGACCTCGGTCGACCACAAGAAAATCGGCGTCATGTACGTCATCGTTGCCATGGTCATGCTGCTGCGTGGTTTTGCCGACGCCATCATGATGCGTACCCAGTTGGCCATGGCCACCGAGGGTTCGCCTGGCTACCTGCCACCTGAACACTATGACCAGATCTTCACCGCTCACGGTGTGATCATGATCATCTTCATGGCGATGCCATTCTTCACCGGCTTGATGAACCTTGCCTTGCCGCTGCAGATTGGTGCGCGTGACGTTGCCTACCCGTTCCTGAACTCCCTGAGCTTCTGGCTGCTGGTTTCCGGCGTGGTGCTGATCAACGTTTCCCTGGGCGTCGGCGAATTCGCCAAGACCGGCTGGGTTGCGTATCCGCCATTGTCGGGCTTGCAATACAGTCCGGGCGTGGGTGTGGACTACTACATCTGGGCGCTACAGTTATCAGGGCTCGGGACGACATTGACGGGGGTCAACTTCCTGGCCACCGTCCTGAAAATGCGCGCCCCTGGCATGAAACTGATGGACATGCCGATCTTCACCTGGACCTGCACCTGGGCAAACGTGCTGATCGTGGCTTCGTTCCCGATCCTGGCCGCTACCATGGCGCTGCTGTCGCTTGACCGTTACCTGGATTTCCACATTTTCACCAATGAACTTGGTGGCAATCCAATGATGTACGTGAACCTGTTCTGGGCATGGGGTCACCCTGAGGTGTACATCCTGATCCTGCCGGCGTTCGGTATCTTCTCCGAAGTGATCTCGACCTTTACCGGCAAGCGCCTGTTCGGTCACCACTCGATGGTCTACGCCTCGGGCGCAATCTCCGTACTGGGCTTCATGGTATGGCTGCACCACTTCTTCACCATGGGCTCGGGGGCCAGCGTCAACGCCTTCTTCGGCCTGGCGACGATGCTGATTTCCATCCCGACGGGGGTGAAGCTATTCAACTGGCTGTTCACCATCTACCACGGTCGTCTGCGCATGACCAGCCAGGTTCTGTGGACCCTGGGCTTCATGGTGACCTTCGCCATCGGCGGCATGACCGGCGTACTGCTGGCCATCCCGGGCGCTGACTTCGTGCTGCACAACAGCCTGTTCGTGATCGCCCACTTCCACAACGTGATCATCGGTGGTGCGGTATTCGGCTACATCGCGGGTTTCAGCTTCTACTTCCCGAAAGCGTTCGGCTTCAAGCTGCACGAAGGCTGGGGCAAGGCTGCGTTCTGGTTCTGGATCTCGGGCTTCTTCGTCGCGTTCATGCCGCTCTATGCACTGGGCTTCATGGGCATGACCCGTCGTCTGAACGCCACCACCAACCCTGAGTGGGTACCGTACCTGTACGTTGCCATGTTCGGTGCGGTGATGATCGCTGTGGGCATCGCCTGCCAGCTGATCCAGCTGTATGTCAGCGTGCGTGATCGCAAGAAGAACATGTGCGAGTCCGGCGATCCATGGAACGGCCATACCCTGGAATGGTCGACCTCGTCGCCACCACCGTTCTACAACTTCGCTGTGATCCCGACTGCGAACACCATTGATGCGTTCACCGAAGCCAAGGAAGACGGTACTGCGTACCAGAAGCCCAAGCACTACGAGCCGATCCACATGCCAAACAACACCGCCACTGGCGTGGTGATGGGTGCGCTGTTGACCGTGTTCGGTTTCGCGATGATCTGGCACATCTGGTGGCTGGCAATCGCGAGCCTGGTGGGCACTATCGGTTACTTCATCATTCACGCTGCCCGTGATGATCAAGGCTACATGGTGCCGGTCGAAACGATCGAACGCATCGAAGCCGAGCAGCACGCTCGCCTGGTAGCCGAGAAGAAGATCCCGGCCAACCGTGTAGAAACCTCGTTGGAACAGGCTTAAACCATGTCGAACTTAGTGACCAATGCTGGACACGCCCATGTCGATGACCATGGGCACGATGACCACCACCACGACTCGGGGCCAATAACCGTCTACGGTTTCTGGCTCTACCTGATGACCGACTGCATCTTGTTTGCGTCGATCTTCGCGGTGTACGCGGTACTGGTAAACAACGTAGCGGGTGGCCCGTCGGGCCACGACATCTTCGAACTGCCTTACGTGCTCGGCGAAACCGCCTTGCTGTTGTTCAGTTCGATCACCTACGGCTTCGCCATGTTGGCCTTCTACAAGGGCAACAAGAAGGGCGTACTGAGCTGGCTGGGCCTGACCTTCCTGTTCGGCCTGGGCTTCATCGGCATGGAGATCAACGAGTTCCACCTGCTGATCTCCGAAGGCTACGGCCCGCACCGTTCCGGTTTCCTGTCGGCGTTCTTCACGCTGGTCGGCACCCACGGTCTGCACGTATCCGCTGGCCTGCTGTGGATGGCAGTGATGATGTATCAGGTCAATAAGCACGGCCTGACCAACACCAACAAGACCCGCCTGAGCTGCCTGAGCCTGTTCTGGCACTTCCTGGACGTGGTCTGGATCTGCGTATTCACCGTCGTTTACTTGATGGGGACTCTGTAATGGCTAATGCACACTCCCATGACAGCCACGATTCAAGCCACGGCAGCGTAAAGTCTTACGCCATCGGCTTCATCCTGTCGGTCATCCTGACCCTGATCCCGTTCGGCCTGGTGATGTACCCAACCTTGCCCAAGTCGATCACCTTGATGATCGTCCTGGCGTTCGCGGTGATTCAGGTTCTGGTTCACCTGGTGTACTTCCTGCACCTGGACCGCTCCAAAGAGCAGCGCGAGAACGTGATCGCGTTTGTGTTCGCAGGCCTGGTGATCGTTCTGCTGGTTGGTCTGTCGCTGTGGATCATGTTCAGCATCCACACCTACATGATGGCGAAGTGAGGTAAGACCCGATGTCGCTTAAGCACTTTATCCAAATCACCAAACCGGGGATCATTTTCGGTAACGTGCTTTCTGTGGCGGGCGGTTTCTTCCTGGCCTCCAAGGGACATGTCGATCTGGCCATCTTCCTGGCTGCAATGATCGGTACGTCCCTGGTGGTTGCTTCCGGTTGCGTATTCAACAACTGCATCGACCGTGACATCGACATCAAGATGGAGCGCACCAAGAATCGCGTGCTGGTCCAGGGGCTTATTTCCCTGAAGCTGGCACTGATCTTTGCGACCGTCCTGGGTGTTGCCGGTGTGGCCCTGTTGTACAAGGTGGCCAACCCATTGGCGGCGCTGTTTGCCGTGATTGGCTTTGTCATCTACGTCGGTCTCTACAGCCTGTACCTCAAGCGCAAGTCGGTTCACGGCACGCTGGTGGGCAGTCTGTCGGGGGCGATGCCGCCGGTGATTGGTTATGTGGCTGTGACCAATAGCTTCGACATGGCCGCGCTGGTGCTGCTGGTGATGTTCAGCCTGTGGCAGATGCCGCACTCCTACGCCATCGCGATTTTCCGCTTCAATGACTACCTGGCTGCGTCGATTCCGGTATTGCCGGTCAAGCGTGGCATCCAGGTGGCCAAGAAACACATCCTGCTCTACATCCTGGCCTTCCTCGTGGCGACCTTGATGTTGACCTTCAGTGGCTACGCCGGCATGAGCTACCTCGCCGTCGCCGCCGCGATGGGTATGTACTGGTTGTACATGGCCTGGACCGGCTACAAGGCGGTGGATGACACCGTCTGGGCGCGCAAGCTGTTCGTGTTCTCGATTTTCACCATCACCGCGCTCAGCGTGATGATGTCCCTGGATTTCCAAGTGCCGAAAGAGCTGTTGCTGACCTACGCCCACTGAGTGGTCTTGCGGTAAAAAAGCCCCGCCTTCGAAAGTCGTGCGGGGTTTTTTATTGAGCGCTGCGCTAAACCGGATACGCTGCGTTATCGTTGACGTTTTTCGCGAGCGAGCGCACTCCTACATCCCAATTCTACAAATGCAGGAAGCAATGCAATGAGTAAAAAAGCCGTGATGGTCTTCAGTGGCGGGCAGGATTCGACCACCTGTCTGATCCAGGCCCTGCCGCTGTATGACGAAGTGCACTGCATTACCTTTGATTACGGCCAGCGCCATGTGGCAGAAATCGAAGTGGCCCAGAAGCTGGCCAAGCAGTTGGGGGCCACTGTGCACAAAGTGATGGATGTGTCCCTGCTCAATGAGCTGGCGATCAGCAGCCTGACGCGCGACAACATCCCGGTACCGACCGTGAACAGCTCGGGTGAAAGCCTGCCGAGTACCTTTGTGCCGGGGCGCAACATCCTGTTCCTGACCCTGGCTGCGATCTACGCCTACCAAGTGAAGGCCGAGACCGTCATCACCGGTGTGTGCGAAACCGACTTCTCAGGCTACCCCGATTGCCGGGATGAGTTTGTCAAAGCACTCAACCAGGCCCTCAAGCTGGGCATGGAATACGACGTGCGCCTCGACACCCCGTTGATGTGGCTGAACAAGGCCGAAACCTGGGCCCTGGCCGACTACCACGGGCAACTGGAGCTGGTGCGCGAGCAGACGCTGACTTGCTACAACGGCATCATCGGTACCGGCTGTGGCGAGTGTGACGCGTGCAACCTGCGCGCTCGGGGCTTGAATGACTACCTGCAGAACAAGACAACTGTCATGCAGAGCCTCAAGCACAAGTTGCAGCTGAAATAACCCTTGTAGGAGCGAGCTTGCTCGCGAAGAACGTCAACGATAACGCAGCGCATCGGGTTGAACGCGGCGCGCTCGGGTTCTTCGCGAGCAAGCTCGCTCTTACAGGATTATTGATAGCGCTTGAACAATGAACGTGCCCCGTAGGCAGGCAGGATGTTGAAGAACGCAAAGCCGACTTTGATCGCGATCTGTACATAGATCATGCTGAGTATGTCGCTGGTCTGCATCGCCCCGTAGAAGGCGATAAAGCAGAACAGGAAGCTGTCGATAATCACTGCAAAGAACGTACTGAGGAATATCCGCAGGTATAGGTACCTGGAGTTGGTCAGCTCCTTGATCTTGCACAGCAAATAGGAATTTATATTCTCCGACACCAGGAACGACACCGAAGAGGCCACCAGCACCGACGACACTTGCAGGATCACGTCGGTATAAGGCCCATCCAGCTTCCAGCCCGGTAGCCCCGGCAGGAACGTGGAGCCATACAGCAGGATGATGATCATCGCGTTGCTGGCAAACGCAAACAGAATGGCTCGCCTGGCCAGGCGCAAGCCAAAATTCTCGTTGAGCAAGTCCACGATCAAGAAGGTCAGTGGGTACAGGAACGTGCCCGGCGTGACGATGATGCCCAACGACTCCAGGTAAATCGGTTTGGTCGCGGCAATGCTGGTGAAGATATAGAAGGTGAACAGCAGCAAGTTCAGGATGATGTAAATCATCCAGGAGTTTTCATTGCGGTCGTTTATATCGTAGGCGGTCAGTGTCCCGCCTTGGGAGTAGAATTTTTTGTACAGATTCTTGATTTCCATCTTGTTGAAGTTGTCCATCATTTCACTGCTGAGCACTTCACTCAGCTTGATCTTGAGGACCTTGCCCGTGGCGATCACCATGATCACCGCCAGGCGTTTGTCGTTTTCAAAGCCCAGTAACTTGTATTTGCTGTTTTCCACGGCGCCCTCAGACGTTGTCATTGAAGCGCTCCTCAAGGATGTCGCCGATGACACACAAACGCTCTGAGTTCCCGCAGGGTTCGAGGGTGATGAACAGCTTCTTGGTGGCGCGGTCGTACACCAGCTTTTCTTTATCGTCGCTCGACGAGCCTTTCTGCACGATCAGCAAGTCCCCCGGTTCATTGAGGCCCGGAATCCCGTGCTCCAGGCGCACGCCGATCAAGTTGCAGGCGCTGCCGAAGTAATACGTCAGCGGATGAAGCGTGGCCAGTTCACCGATGCGCTTGCCCAGGTTCTGCATGAGCAGGCTTTCCTTGAGCACAGGCACTGCCGCCGGGTTCTTGTTACCCAGTGGGGAAACATTGCTCTCGATGACTTCCTTGGCCTCAAAACTGATGGTCTCGATTTCTTCGTAGGAGACGCCGAAGAAGTCCGAGATTTTGCGAATGGTCGACTGCTGTACGTTAACGACCTTGCCTTCCAGGATGTTGTAGATGGTGGTCCTGGTCAGGCCGGCGGCACTGCTTAACGAAAGCTGGGTTTCGCCACGACTCTTGATCAAGTACTTGATGTTGCTCTTCAAGTGCTCGGTTTTTTCCCGTCTGTGTATCAAGTGCTCACCACTTCCATTTAGTCATCAGTCCATGCCGGCAGAACCCGTTCTTGAAGGTTCGCGGCAGCGAAAGTGTTGCACGCGCCCGCTATAACAATAAAGTGCTGAGTGCAGGGATACGCCTTGGTGGTAAATCAGGCAACGGCTTTCTCGTCATAGTCTTCTATACGGCCTGCGCGAATCCCTCGCGCCTCTACAAGGAGTAGTCACCATGGTGCGTGTCAGTCGTCGATCCCTTCTCGCGCTGGGCGCGGCCCTGCCTGTGATGGGGCAGCTCAAATGGGCCCTCGCCAGCCCAGCGCCGACAAAATCTGACCAGGTGCTGCTCAATTACAACGAAAGCCCCTACGGCCCTTCAGACGCGGCTCGCCAGGCAATGCAGCGCGCGATTGCAGCGTCCGGACGTTACCCTTACCCCGATATGTACGCATTGGCCGCGCTGTTCGCCCAACAACAGGGTATAGCCGAAGACAACGTCGGGGTGTTTGCCGGCTCGATGGCTGCCTTGCGTTACGCAGTGCTGGCGTTTGCCAGCCAGACCCGCGGCCTGGTGATGGCCACGCCGTCCTACGAAGTCCCGCGCCAGGCGGCCGAGTCGATCAAGGCGCCGGTGCATGAAGTGAACCTGGATGCCCAGCATGCCCATGATGTGCCCGCCATGCTCGCGGCTGACCCACAGGCCGGCATGTTGTACCTGTGTAACCCCAACAACCCGACCGGCACCCTGACCTCGACCGATGCCATCCGGCGGGCCCTGGCGCACAAACCCAAGGGCAGCGTGCTGGTGGTGGACGAGGCTTATATCGAATTCTGCGATACCCCCAGTTGCGTGAGTTGGGTCAACGACCACGACGACCTGCTGGTGCTGCGCACCTTCTCCAAGATCTACGGCATGGCCGGTGCGCGCCTGGGCCTGGCGATCGGCCACCCGGCGTTGCTGGAGCGGTTGGCGGTGTTTGGCGGCGACAACGTCCCGGCCGGCGCCAGCTTGCTGGCCGCCCGTGCCAGCCTGGAAGACGCGCAACTGGTGGGCCAACGCAAAGCGGTCAATGCCAGGTTGCGCGATGAAACGATCGCGTGGCTCAAGGGTCGGGGCTTTAGCTGCACCATCTCCCACAGCAACTGCTTCATGATCGACGTGAAGCGGCCGGCAGAGCAGGTGATTGAGCAGTTGGCGGCGCAGAATGTGTTGGTTGGGCGGGTATGGAAGGACTGGCCGCATTGGGTGCGGGTGACGGTGGGCAACTCGCGGGAGATGGAGCGTTTTCGCGAGGCCTTTGCGACGCAGGTGGTCTGATCAGGCGGCGCTATAGCTGCTCACGGTCGGTTCGCCATCGGAAGCACTGGACAAGGCCGTCAGGCGTGTTTCATTCTTTCCCCTGTTTAGAGAAATTTCCTACGGAGTGGGTCGGCTCTGATCAGAAGCTTCCGGATTGAAGCACTTCCGTCAGATCGCTAGCTTCACCCCGTTGTCCCTCATCAGGGATGATATTCATGCGAAGCGATGGTCAAGCCAATAACAACACGCTCATTCAGCCCGCTGATGTGCGTCAATTGCTCGATGCCGAGCTGAGTCGACGTGGCCTCGGGCATTTCGAGGTTTATCAATGCGGGCCGACGCTGGACGAAGCGGAAATCATCACCAATTACCCCGATGCGCTGGACCGCGGTGACGCGGCGGATGATTTTTACCAACGCGGTCATTTGTTGTCCTTGTCCAAGCGCCGCATAAAACCGTTTTTCTGGAGCGATGAAAACATCCTGGCCCCTGCGGCAGAAGCGGTGCCGGTGCCGGGGCCGTGTGCGCCTGTGGGCGAGGGCGCCAGTTTTATTGTGCATGGCAACCAGGGTTTTTATTCCATTCTCAACCTGTGCAGTTTCGGAGAGCATCAACAGTTTCGCGAAAGAGTGCTGGCCAACAAAAGCGAACTGCAGATGCTGCTGGTCTCGGTTTACGACGAGGCGCTGGAAAGTGGTGCAACCTCGCTTGCCCCTGTTGTACGCGAAACCGTGCTGACGCCTCGCGAAACAGAGGTATTGTCCTGGACCAGCCTGGGCAAGACCTATAACGAAATAGCGCTCTTGGTCTCCATGAGCCCGCGTACGGTAAAGTTTCATATGAAGAATATCTTCAGCAAGTTGAATGTCACCAACGGCAAGTCCGCAATCCGTAAAGCCTTGCAACTGGGCTACATCCGCGAACAGGCCTGATCCGCAGGCCTCCCTCGTAAAAATACCGCGCTCGCCGATGAATTTTCATCGGCGAGCGCGCGCGTGCGCGCGTGATTTGGCGCTACCTGTCTAAAAGGGCAGCTTGTTCACTGTTAAGCGGTGCTTTAGTTTTTTTGCAGCCGATGAGTCTAGCTCAGGCAAAAAAAACAATAGGCGCAGCACTCAAAAAATCATCTTCGCCCTGCGCGGATCGAGTGCTGCAGCGCGCCGCTTAATTATGGAGTGATTATGCTGGTCGATAAAAACAAAGAACCTGCTAGCGAATACGCTGCCGGTATTTCCCGGGAAACATTCGGGATGCTTAAACACTTGTGTAAAAAAGATAACTATCACTGGGCCATCGCACTGGGTAAGGACTATGCAATTATTGCGTTTGCCATTTACCTGTCGTTGGGCGTCAGCTATTGGTTCTACCCGGTTTCGCTGTTTCTAATCGGCACCACCCAACGTGCTTTGACTAACGTACTACATGAGTCAACCCACAAGGTGTTGGCAAAAAACCGTGCGATCAACTGGTTTGCCGGTACGTTTCTTTCTGGGTATCTGGTCTTCCACTTGTACCAGTCCTACAGCACTTCGCACATCAAGAACCACCACGTGCACTTGGGGCATCCAGAAAAAGACCCTGACTACAATTTCCATCTCAAGTGCGGCCTGTATGACCTTCAACAAAGCGAGCGCGAGTTCTTCTTGAAGAACGTCGTGATGGCGCTATCCGGCTACAGAACCCTTCAGTACATCAAGTATGTGGTCAAGGACCGTGTCCAGGGGCAAGACCCGCGCATCCGCAAGGAACGCATGATGATGTGGGCTTATTGGGCGGTAATTTTTGCTGTGGTCGCCTGGTTTGGGGTGGTCGCTGAATGGGTGTTGTTCTGGCTGGTGCCGCTGTTTACCACCGCCGTGGCCGTAGGCTGGATCATCGAGTTGGCCGAGCATTATCCGATGCCGGCGGTTGAGACCGACAAGTTGTTGCTGACCCGCAACCGTAAAGGCAATGTTTTGGAGAACTTCTTTTTCGGTCGCCACGACGACAATTACCACCTCGTGCACCACCTACATCCGTCCATTCCCCACTGGAATATGCGCAAGGCTCATAAGCTGCTGATGACTCACCCTGAGTACGCGCGCTGGGACAACCTGTGGGCCGGGATCTTTACCCGTGATCGGCAGAGCCGCCACAAGGAAACGTTGCTCAGTTACGCGTCCAAGTTCCGCGCTCACAAGATTGCCAACCACACCGACGATTCGAGTTTCGCACGTCGTATGCTCAACCAGTCCTACGGGGTTTAATGCCATGAACACGACCGACAACAGCCTGCTGGCAACCCTGGCCCTGAAGAAACTGGCGGCAAACAAAACCTATCGCGATTTGTTCCTGCAGAGCGAGACGCTGCGCGATTTCCTGCGGCCCGCCGCTCTTCGTTACATCATCTCCGAAGATCGCCTGGAGATGCTTGATAAGCTTGGGGCCCTGCTGGAGAAAGGCTATCGCACCGGTGTCGAGTTCGTTGGCGAGGAAGCGACGACATTAGCCGAGGTCACCGCGGCTACCGATGAGTACCTGAAACTCATCGACTTGATTGCACAGCATCCCAAGCTTGAAGAACCCCCGCAGCTGGGGTTCGACCTGTCCAACGTCGGCACCATCATTTCCCGCGAACTGGCGATTGAGAACTGCTCGAAGATCCTCACCCATGCAGCCGATAAGGATATCGGTGTGATCATCAGTATGGAGCGTTCTCAATGGACGGATTCGATCCTCGATATCTTCCTGCAACTGAGCGGGCGCTTTCCCAACGTGGGTATCACCTTGCAGGCGCAATTGAATCGAACCCCGGATGACCTCGGGGCGGTCCTGGAAACTGGCTGCAAAGTACGCTTGGTCAAAGGCGTCTATGCTGAGCCTGCCGCGATTGCTTTACCGCGTGGCAATGCGCTCAACGAGCGTTACCTGGGGTTGCTGGACCGAATCAATGGCGGCCGTGGCCCGTTCGCTTTCGCGACCCAGGACCCACAGCTGGTTGAAGAAATCCTCACCAGCCGCATCGCCGACCGAGGCGAGCTGGAGATGCTTCACGGTGTGCGCCCTGAATTGATTCAGAAGGTGAAAAACCAGGGTCAGGTCAAGGCCCGCGTGTCGGCGGTGTATGGCATCAATTGGTACCTGCACCTGTTGCACCGTGTGGCTGAGTTTCCGCAGAACATTTTCCTGGCGCTGGATGACGTGGCTTCGCCACGGGCCTCTGAAACCGCCACTCATTACTGAAAAAGGACATTCTTATGAAGCAGTACGTCGCATTGGTGGATGTCTACTCGAGCGGTAATTTCCTGCCGCAATATTTTCGGGATGCGGGCTTCAGCCTGATCCATGTGCAGAGTACCCCAGAGTTGATGCCGAGCATGCTCGGGCCGAATCTGTCGGAGTTCGAACACAATTTGGCGTTCAACGACAACGCTGAAGAGATCGTGCAACGCCTGCGCGAATTCAACGTAGTCGCCGTCATTGCTGGCCAGGAGCCAGGCGTGCCATTTGCCGACTACTTGAGCGAACAACTGCAGTTGTCCACTTCCAACGGCAGCGCGGGGTCACGTGCGCGCCGCGACAAGTTTGAGATGATCAATAAAGTCGCGGCCGCGGGCCTGTTGACCGCCCGCCAGATCAAATCCTCGGACCCCCAGCAACTGCTGGCTTGGGTAGAGGCCGGCCATGTGTTTCCGTGCGTGATCAAACCGCTGAGCTCGGCTTCGACAGACGGCGTCTCGATCTGCCACAACGTCGAGGACGTCAAGCGCGCCTGTGAGGAAGTCATATCCAACCTGGATATCTTCGGCCTGGCCAACACCGAAATTCTTTGCCAGTCCTACCTCAAGGGCCCGGAGTATATCGTCGATACCGTCAGCCGTGATGGGCAGGCCTACGTCTGTGGGATCTGGCGTTATGTGAAGCGTGAAATCAGTGGCGGCAAGAACATCTATGACCGTGACGTTCTGATTGCGCCGGACAGTGCCGAGGCCAACGTACTGGTCGATTACATCGTGCAGGCGCTCAAGGCGTTGGGTATCAATAACGGCCCAGCCCATTCGGAAGTGATCCTCACTGAAGCCGGCCCTGCGCTGGTAGAAGTCGGTGCTCGCTTGAACGGCAACATGGAGCCCCGATTCCACGACATCAGCCTGGGCGGCAACCAGGCGCAGCTCACCTATCTGGCGTACTGCGATGGTGAGGCGTTCAAGGCAAACTATGCCGGCAAGCGCTATCAAAAGCTCAAGGAAGCCTGTGTCATCAACACCGATACTACGCTGCAAGGTGAGGTCACTGGCTTCAACGACTCAGCTATCCAACTGATCGAGGCGCTGCCCTCGGTGCATAAGCTGAGCGTCAAATACAAGGCCGGCAAGTTGATGAAAAAGACCGTGGACCTGCTCAGCAGCCCTCTGCGGGTGTTTCTGGTATCGGAGAGCCAGCGCAGTATCGACGAGGATTACGAGCAGATTCGCCAGAACAAAGACCACGTCTATGTGATCCGCTGATGATGGGCACCTATCGCGCTTTACGTGGGCTCAATGCCCGCTTGCAGTTGCTGTTCCTGATCACCTTGGTGTTCCGCATGGGCACCATGGCGTTCCCTTTCTATGCGGCGTACCTGATTCATCAGCACGCCGTATCGGCGGGCACCGCAGGTTTGCTGGTGGGCGTGTATGGCGCGGGTGCGTTGTTTGTGGACTTGATCATCGGCGGGGTGATCAAGCGTTTTTCTGCCAATCGGGTGATCCTCGGTTCGTTACTGCTCAATGCGGTGCTGCTGCTGATCATTCCGTCGGTGGATAACACCGTGGTGTTGTTTGTGCTGTCGTTTCTATGGGGGGGCTGCTACGAAGCATTCACCCCCGCCACGTTCTCCGAAACAGTGGCTCACAGCAGTAGCGAATCGCGCAAAGTGGCGTTCTCCTGCAACCGCCTGGCGATCAACATCGGCATGGCAATCGGGCCGCTCTTGGGCAGCCTGATTTTCCTGAGTAACGCCGATGCGGTGTTCTACCTCAACGCGGCGTTGTCCCTTGTCGCCTTTATCGCCTGCCTGTGGTTTGGGCGTACGGTGCCGGTGACACAAGGGGCTGGCGTTGCCAGTAAAGGCAATGGGCTGCCGGAAAGCGCAATGCACGAGCGTTCGCGCTTGCTGGTGATTCTGCTGGCAGCGTTGCCGGTGCACATCGCCTATGCGCTGCCGCCAACGTTTCTGTCGGCCTACATCATCAACTACACCGAGTTGCCGGCCTACTACGTCGGCATCATCTTTTTTATCAATGCACTGCTGGTGATTCTATTCGAAGTACCGATTAACCAACGCATGTCGCACCTGTCGAGCAGTCGCTCACTGGTGGCGGGTTTCCTGATGGCCGGCGTAGGGTTTTTCCTGATGGGCTTCAGCCATATCGGTGCATTGTTGCTGGCCGCCACCGTGCTCTGGAGCCTGGGGGAGATGGTTGTGTTCCCCGGTATCACCCACTACGTCAGCAGTATCTCCAGCCGTCACACCGTTGACCGCAACCTCGGCTATTACTCGGCGGGGGTGAATATCGGCGTGATGATCACACCGCCGCTGGCGTTCATGCTGATGTCACAGCCATCCCTGCCGTCGCCGTGGCTGCTGGCGGGTACGGTATTGCTGTTGTTCGCAGTGGCAGTGGGCGTGATGAAAGGATCGGCTGTTTTGTGGAACAAGGAAGCATGAAATGAATAGGGTGCATTTGAACACCGCCGGTGCGGGCCTGATGTCGTCGGCCACGCTCAATGCTATACAGCGTTTTACCTCCATTGAAGCGCAGATAGGCAGCTATGAAGCCGAGCTTGCCTATGAAGAGTTGCTCAACGTCGACCTGTACCGAGTGATGGCCGGGCTGTTGAATGCTCAGCCTTCACAGATTGGTTTTTTCAGCAGTGCCACCGAAGCCTGGACCAGCATCCTCGGCAAACTGCAATTTCCCCGGGGCAAGCGGGTCTGGGTATCAACTTCTGAGTACGCGGCCAACCTGATCTTCTTCAACTACCTCAAGTTATCGAGTGACATTCGCGTCGAAGTGATCCCCACCACGGCCACCAGCCCGCTGGATCTGGAGTGGGTGCGGCGTCATTTGGACGATGATGTGTTCCTGGTCAGTGTGTCGCACCTGCCTTCGTGCTGTGGGGTGATCAATCCGGTGGAAGCGCTGGGCGCGTTGCTCAAGGACGCGAATGCGTTGTATGTGGTGGATGCCTGCCAGTCGTTGGGGCAGTTACCGCTGGATGTGCGGGATATCCATTGTGATTTGTTGACAGGTGCGGGCCGCAAGTTTCTCTGCGGGCCCCGTGGCAGTGGGGTTGCTTACGTGTCGCCACGCTTGCTTGGCCAATTGCAGCTCAATTTTGCCGACTTGCACGCCGCCAGCACCGATGGCCAGGTCAACCGGCTGGACGTGGCCAGTGCGCGGGTGCTGGAAATTGCTGAAAAGAGCCTCTCGGCTCAGGTGGGCATGCATACGGCGCTGCAGGAGTATGTGCAGGTCGGCGGCGGGCAGGTGAGTACAGAGCCCTATGCGCTGCTGGCGAAGGAATTGCGGCGCCTGCCGCAGTTGACGCTAATGTGCGACCAGTTCGAGCAGACTGGAATTGTCTCGTTTGTGCCGCACAACCTGCCGGCCAAGGCATTTGTCGGCCAAGCCCGCGAGCTGGGGCTCAACTTGTGGGCAGGCACCACCGCTCACACTCCGTTGTTGCTTAAGGACCTGGGCGTCACACACTTTGTGCGTGCCTCGGTGGGCCGGCATATCACTCTCGCCCAGGTCGAGCAGGCTCTGTTGACCCTGCGAAGTTTGTAGTGTTGGGCACTTACTGGGCGGCGATGGCGTAGCCGTCAAAGGCGCTTTGCTGTTGCAGCGCGGTCACGATGCTCTTGCGCGTGACCGGCTGCTCGGCGCCGCTGTTGTCGATGAAGGTTTCGCTCGCAAGCTCCGCCTCGCTGCCTTCGCCTACAAAGGTGAAGCCCAGGAACTCCAGTGCTTCGCGGTCCACATTGAGCTTGGAGCGCGGCGTGCGCAGCGGCAGGGTGACGCTGATGCCATCTTTGCTGATCACAAACACTTCGCTGTCTTTCTTGGCGCGTGCAGCTTTGCCCTTGCCGGCGCTCGGGTTGCTGATGGCCTGGTGCGACTGGTTAAGCACCTTGAGGGCCAGGCCATAGACCAGTTCCTGGAACTCGGGATCGTCCTTGAAGCTGGACAGGATGCGGCTGATCGAGAACTGACTGCTCAGGTGTTCCAGGGCGGCGTTGTCTGCGGCTTCGGCGTCTTTCAATTGCTTGAGCTGGCCCATCAGCTCATAGGCTTTGTCATCATCGAAGGCATCGTGGGCCTGGCGGATGGCAACGCGCAGCTCGCGGATCTGGTCGCTTTCCTTGGAGGTGTGAAACGCGTCCAGCACCATCTCGCTGATGATCTTGGCGGCTGGCACATGCTGTGAAAGATTGATGGCGTTTTCGTATTCGGCTTTGGCGTGCAGGGCGACTACGGATTCTTCGGCGGATTTTTCGGTGTAGGAATCAGACATTAAAATTTCACTGCGTAGTATGCGGAGAGACAAAAAACGTCGGGCATTTTCAGCGGGTGGGGGGATCAGGTCAAGGTGGCTGGGGCGTCAGAATAATTTCAGTAGTGGTAGCGGCACATCAATATTTGTACTTCATCATCCTCGATGCCATAAACCAAACGATGCTCCGCGGTGATTCGTCGAGACCAGAAACCACTCAGGTTATGTTTGAGGGGTTCAGGCTTGCCCACGCCGCCGAACGGGTCTCTTTGTATGGCCTTGATCAAGAGATTGATGCGCTTGAGCCCGGCTTTGTCGTTCTGTTGAAACCAGAGGTAGTCGTCCCAGCCTTCAGGGGTAAAGAGTATTTTCATTCTTCAATCAACCGCCTTGGCTTGGCTTTGCCTGCTCGTAAGCTGTTGACTGAGTTAATGAGACGTTCGGCATTTTTAGGCGAGCGCAGCAGGTAAGCCGTCTCTTCCAGAGCATTGAACTCTGATAACGAGATCATCACCACGGGCTCGCCTTTTTGTCGAGTCAGTAGAAGTGGGACGTGATCATCGTTGACGCGGTCCATCGTTTCGGACAGATGGGCTCGGGCGTTGGTGTAGTTGATAGTTTCCATGGGGACTCCTTGTTGGGTGGGTTTAACGTACAGAAATACGTACATATCCACAACGGGAATCTTATCAACGGTCATCCACCTCGCCCGGACTTCACGAACAAGCTCAACGACTGAGTGGAGCAGCGTCCAACCTGTTGATACATGTTACTCGTCCAGTTCTTCGAGGCACGCCTGGAGAATATCCAGACCTTCCTCCAACACCTCAGGCTCAATGGTCAGCGGGGCCAGCAAGCGCACGATGTGCCGCGACTTGCCGCTGGGCATCAGCAACAAGCCAGCCTCTCGCGCCAGCTCCAGCAGTTGCGCCAGTTGCTTGGGGGCGGGTGTGCCGTCGGCATGGGCCAGTTCAATGCCCCGCATCGCGCCGACACCGGTGAGGCGGCCCAGGTAGGGCGACAGTTGCTGTGCGCGCCAGGCTTCATAGCGGCCCACAATCGCGGCCGCCTGCGCGACGCCCCAGGCGTGCAGGTTTGTGTCGCTCATCACCTCAAGGGTCGCCAGCGCCGCCCCACAGGCGATGGGATTACCCGAGTAGGTACCGCCCAGGCCGCCTTTGGGCAGGTTGTCCATCAGCGCCTTGCGCCCGACCACCGCCCCCAGCGGCATGCCGCCGGCGATGCTTTTGCCGAGCAGCAGCAGGTCCGGCTCGATGCCCAGGCGCGAGAAGGCGAAACGCTGGCCGGTGCGACCAAAACCCGACTGGATTTCATCAATGATCAGCAGGATGTTGTGCTGGTCGCAGAAGCGCCGCAGCGCCTGGGCGAACTCAGTGTCCAGGGCGAGAAAACCGCCTTCGCCCTGTACCGGCTCGATGATGAAGCAGGCCACATCGGTTACGTCGATCTCCACGCTGAACAGACGCTCCATGGCCTTCAGCGCTTCGGCGCAGGACACGCCGTTATCGGTACTGGGGTAGGGCAGGTGATACACAGGGCCGGGCAGTACACCGACCTTCTGCTTGTAGGGCGCGACCTTGCCGTTGAGGTTGAGGGTCGCCAGGGTGCGCCCGTGGAAGGCGCCGTCAAAGGCGATCACCGCCGTGCGCCCGGTGGCACCACGGGCGATCTTCAGGGCGTTTTCCGCCGCCTCGGCACCGCTATTGGTGAGCATGCCGCTGACGGGGTAGCTCACCGGGATAAAGGCGCAGAGGCGTTGCATCAACTCGATGTAGGGCGTATGCGGTGCGGCGTTGAACGCGTAATGGGTTAGCCGGGTGGCCTGCTCGCAAATGGCCGCCACCACGGCCGGGTGGCAATGGCCCAGGTTGAGTACGCCGATACCGCCGACAAAGTCGATGTAACGCTTGCCCGCCGTGTCCCAGACTTTGGCGTTTTTACCGTGGCTCAGGCTGATGGGGTGAACGATGGAAATCGACTGGCTGATGCTAGCGTGGCTCATGACTCGGAGACTCGGCAGTGGTGGGCGCAGCGCTATCTAAGCCGCGCGCCTGGCCTTGCCGCAAACGAAATAAAGTTGCCGGGTCATTCCACCTTGGAAGGAGCTGCGGCCTATTCCGACACCCCATCCTTGCCCGCCGCCTTGGATCGGTACAAGGCTTGATCGGCCCGCGCCATCAGCGCCGCCGGAGATTCCCCCATGCGCCGCTCTACTACGCCCAGGCTCAGGGTAACGTTCAACGCGCCCAAGGGGGCCGCCGCCTTGATTTTATGGCGAATCCTTTCGGCCAACTCTTTGGCCGTGTCCAGGCTGCTTTTGGGCAGCACCACCATAAACTCGTCGCCGCCCCAACGCGCCAGCAAGTCGCTTTTACGTACGCAGGCTTCCAGGTGTTCCACTACCCGTATCAGCGTCTGGTCGCCGACGCCGTGGCCGTATTGGTCATTGATCGGCTTGAAGTCATCGACATCCATGGCCACCAGTGCCAAGGGCAGGCGGAAGCGCTCGGCGCGGTCGCATTCCTCCAGCAGCACCTTTTCCAGGCGGTACCGATTGGCGATGCGCGTCAGGGCGTCCCGCTCGGCCAAAGAGCGGTTTTCGTCCAGTTGCAATTGCAGTTGCTGGTTGACGCGCGACAACTCGAGGGTGCGCTCCGCAACCAGTGCTTCCAGGGACTGGTTGCGCTTTTGCAACTGTTCGATGGAGCATTTGCGCGTATGAATATCGCGGTGTGCGCCGACCATGCGCGCCACGGAACCGTCGGGGTTGCGGGCAATGACGTAGCCGCGGTCCTCGATCCAGAGGTACGTACCGTCTTCTTTTCGGCAACGGTATTCGGCCCGGTAATGAGCGGCGCGTTGGCTGATGTAGTCATCGAACACCGCCATCACGCGAGGGTAATCCTCGGGGTGGATCACGTTCTCCCAGGTGAAGACGCTGTTTTCCAGGGAGTGGTGGGAGTAGCCAAGCATTTCGTACCAGCCGGGATTGCGGTAGACGAAGCCGGTATTGGCGTTCCAGTCCCAGATGCCATCACTGACCAGTTCCATGATGGCGTGCAACAGGTCGACGTTGAGGTCGGACACCTCATTGCGTAGCGGTTCTTTGCCGGATGTATCGTCCATCTGCGCGCTTCCTGCGGGGGGCTGGCGCCCAAGGCCAGTCATGGTTGACGCCGATACTCCGTGGCTGGCGCTACTGTACATCGGCGCTTGCGCGCTTTGAATAGGGCAGGTGTGCTGCTTATGACGAGTGGCGAAACGCTATTTTTCTGGCGCCATCATCTTTGTTCGAGGTCTTCCATCCGCGTTGTGCTGGTAAATGGCCTGCGGTTGGCCCTGCTCATTGAAAAACACCTGGCCAATGCCCGCCGAGTTCCACAACCGCTCACCCGCTTCGGCATGCTCTGGGATATAAGGCATCACCTGCATGGTGCGGCGGCGGGTAAACCAGTTGAGGGGCGAGCGCGGGGAGTAGAGCCAGCGGTTGAGGCGATCGAACCATTCCAGCAGGCGCGGCGGGAACTCGTTCTTGATGCCACTGCTGGTGATTTGCCAGATCTTGGGGCCGCCGTTGCGGTGGCGGATCAGCACTTGGTAGACAAACGAGTAATGCACGTCACCGGAAAGGATCACGTAGTTACCTGGCGTGCGTGAGTGGCGGAAGATATTCAAAATCACTTGGGCGGCGCCGCGGTGGGCCATCCAGTTCTCGGCGTCCACCAGCAGGGGAAAACCGCACCAGCTGAAGACCTTTTGCACCGTCTCTATCAGCTTGACGCCAAAGACCGGCGCGGGCGAGACGATGATGGCGGATGGATGGTCCAGCAGCGCTTGTTGCAGTTCGCTCAAGGCTTCCCAGTCCAGCAGGCCGGAAGGTTGCTTGAGGGTGAACTCGCTGCGCCAGCGTCGGGTGCGGGTGTCGAGTACCACCAGCGCCGGGGTGGTGGGCAATACGTAGTGCCACTGCTGGAATTTCAGCAAGGCCTCCAGCAACGCGTCTTGCGCCGTCGCCTCGAGATGATTGGCCTGTACCCGGCCGGTCAGTGCCTGGGTCTGGTCCAGCAGTTCGCCAAACACCTGGGGCTGGTTGCCCCAGCCCTGGCATAACAGATACGCCAGCAAGGCATTGCCGATGATGCGCTTGGAGAAGGGGTGGCCGTAGGCGGTTTCTTCCCACTGGGCGCTGAGGTTCCAATCGTCAGTGATGTCGTGATCGTCGAACATCATCAGCGTCGACAGGTGCGCGAACACCCGCGCTACCCCAGGCAGGCCGTCGCGGAACTGATCGATATGAACCTGTTCGCGGGCATAGCGTTGTTGTTCTTGCGCACTCAGCGGCGGCGGTTCTGGTGCGATCAGCGTCCAGGGTACCGGCGACCAGGCCAGCAGGTACATGGCGATCACTTCGGCAAAGGTCACCAGGTGATTGTCGGCGGTGCTGCTGGTGAAGATGGGTTTCTTCACACCGCCGAAAAAGCGTTCGCGCAAGGTCTCGTTACTGTCCAGCGCAGGGAGCAGGTCGGCCCGGTGGTAATAGCTGGCGCGATGCCCATAAAGGCTGGCGCTGTCGCTCACCACCGCACCCTCTAGAAACTCATCGAACAGGCCCAGGCGCGCAATCAGCCCGTGAATGGCTCGCAGCATGGGCCCTGCGACGTCGTCGGCGTAGATCTGGTCGCCATTCATCATCAGCAAGGCTGGGCGTTCGAGCGGTGTGCGGGCGTCCGCCAACAGACGGTCGACACACAGCAAGCCTTCGTCGGCACGATGGTGGGGTTTGCGGCACGAGCCATGCACCAAGTGATGGATGCGGCTATGCAGCACGAAGCTTGGCGTAGTCGCGTCGCCATACAGCAAGTGCGGTGCCCATTGTGCAATGCCGAGGCCGTCGATCAACAGGTCGTAACCGATGATTTCATCCTGTGGCAGGGCGTGGCTCAGGGCTATGTCGATCAGGTGGATAACGGCATGGCGGCCGACGGGCACGACTTGGCAGTGCGTTGCATCGAGCGGGATATCCAGCGCCTCGCCCGAGGGTAATTGCAGCCGCAAGCACAGGGGCAGGGCACGACTGCCCACCAACCAGATAACCAGGCGCTGTGGTTCCAGGCGTCTTAGCAAGGGGCCGGCGATCACGGCAGGCAGGATTTCAGGTTGACCCATGAAGAATGCAGCTCATACCAAGTGGGACTGGAAAGGATAACGCAGAGGATGTCAGTGTTTTGTTAACGCAAGTGCAGCGCGTTGCGTTGCACTCGTTGCCGGTGACTCCTAACGGTTTAAAGCAGTTTGCCTCCTCCGAGAGAGGTCATACCCGAATCTTTGGGTTTTGGTCGCGTGTCCTGCCCCTGTGGGGGGCTGCCAATCGGCGAAGAGGTGGGGGCGGGATTGGCTGAAGGCTGGTTAGCTTTCATGCCTTGCTGGATGTTATAGCTCAAGCTGTCAAACGAATTGCCAATGATCATCGGTAAACCCCTTACTCAATTGGAGGACTGTTGTCGCACCAATACTTCCTTTGAGTGCGCACCGTTTCAGTGGCATTGGCCGGGTTGTTCGTTCCCGGCCAAAGGTATCCGCATGTTGGGTTTAGAAAATGGGCGCGTTTCAGGCAGGCTTTGGCACCGTAAACCTGAACTCACTACCGCACCCCAACTCACTTTCGGCCTCGATGCGCCCACCATGAGCCTGGACAATCCCCTGGGTGATATACAGCCCCAACCCGCTGCCGGTGGGGTTGTTTTCAGTCTGGGTCCAATAGCGATCGAACACATGGGGCAAATCGTCCGGTGCAATGCCTTCACCGGAGTCTCGCACCGAAAATACAATCTCCTCACCGTTGCTCATGGCGCTGATGCCGATGTTGCCTTGGCGTGGGGTGAACTTGATCGCATTGCCGATCAGGTTCGACAGCACCTGGAACAAGCGCTCCGGGTCGGCCTTGATCTGCAGGCCGGGCTCGACATTGAACGACAGGTCGATGCCTTTTTCCGAGGCCAGGGGGGCCAGCAACGAATACGCTTCTTCAAAGATCTGGCTGACGTCCAGCGCCACCGGCTTGACCACATAGCGCCCGGCCTCGATCTTCGAGGTGTCGAGCAAATCTTCCAGCAACACATTCATGCGCCCGGCGGCCTGTTGCATGGTGTCGATCGCGGAAGAGATACGGCGTGAGGTGTGTGGACCATCGGAGCTGAAGGCTTTTTGCATCATGCCGCAGAGCATGGAGATGACGGTCATGGGGTTGCGCAGGTCGTGGGAAACCACCGCGACCAGCTCGTCCCGCGCACGCACCGCTTGTTGCTCGCGCAGCACTTGGCGGGACAGGTCGTTCTCCAGGGCCGAGCGGCGCAAATCGTTGGCGGCAAACAGGTCGCCATGGCTCCATTTGGTGGAGATGCCGGCCATTTCCACTTTCCAGATTTCAAACGAGGTGCGTGGGCGAAGGCGCATGCCCGCGTCGCAGGTTTCCAGATTCAGCGGCTTCTGCGGGTCGCCACTCCAGTGGATGTTCTCTTTGACTTCCGGGCGAAACCACAACACACCGTTATCCACAGGCTTGGGCAAGCTCATGGCGAGCACGCCGCTGGCCACGCTCTGGAACTCAGCGGCAGGCGGGTAAACCGAGGCCAGGTTATGGCTGGAAAATACCGGTTCACCGTTGGCCTGCAACCACTTGTGCAGCGCGCGTATCTGCGCCGGTTCCGGGCAATTGCCGTAGCGGTGCAGTTGTTTATCTTCGATGATCGCCACGCCGCCGGAGAGGGTCAGGTCCATCAGCATTCGGCCTTGTTGGGCCAGGCCGTCGAAGACGTTATTGGCAGAGGCTTTCATCGCCAGGTCCAGCAGCGCCAGCGCTTGGACTTTCTCGTCGCGCTGGCGGGTCAGCTCCAGGGCCTCCATGGCACTGATCTGCAATGACAGCACCTGGCCGATGGTCTGGCAGGCCATGCGCAGGTCATTAGGTACCAGCAGCGGCTCACGGTTGCCGCAGCTGATCAGGCCCCAGAGTTTGTCGCCCTTCATCAACGAAATACTCATGGACGACAACACGCCCATGTTCTGCATGTACTGGCAGTGAATCGGCGACACGCTGCGCAGGGTGGCGAAGCTCAGGTCCAGGGGCTGCCCGGTGTCCGGGCGCAATTTGGGCACCAGCGGTACCGGTTCGTAGGACGCATTCGGGATGATCCGTAGCCAGTTGGTGCGATACAGCTCCCGAGCCTGCTCGGGGATGTCGGACGCGGGGAAGAACAGCCCGTTGAACAATTCCATTGACGGCGCCGAGGCCTCCGCGATCACCTGGCCATGGCCTTCCTCTTCGAAGCGATAGATGAGCACCCGGTCATAACCGGTCATGGCCTGGATTTCGTTGACGGTGATGGCGTAGAGCGCCTCCAAGGTCTTTGCCGATTGCAGGCGGTGCAGCATCTTGCCCAGATCGCTGGTGCGGCCATTGTGCGCTCGGGGTTTGAAATCCTTGAGCCGTGGTTCGAATTCCAGCACTAACACGCCCTGGTGGCGATGCAACAGGCCTTCGAACTGCTCACCCTTGAAGGTGATCAGCAGGGGCGGCGAGTCCAGGAATGCGCTGTCCTCGGCCATGGTTTGCACGGCCTGGGCGTACTCCTCGCCAATCAATCTGTGCAACGGTTGATCCAACAGCGCCTCGGGGGCGTGGCCGAACAACGTACCGACGTTGGCACTTACCTGAATAATGTTCAGGCCAGGTTCCGACAAAGTCAGCAGCACGCCGTGGGGCTGGATGGCCCCCGGAAAACGAATGGGTTCGTCGGCGCAGTTGGCAAGCAGCTCTTCAAAATCTTCGGGTTTCATAGCAATACCTCCTGGCTGTCGAGCCATTGCTCAAAGCCGCTGAATGTCGAACGGGCCGCCATCACCGCGCGCGCGGCGGCATCTGTATCCAGTGGCTGGCGGCTCAGATAATCGAGGAAATCTTTCCAGCGCCGTCCGGTCTCGGCGCCGTATACATTGAGAAAGGCACCGCCGTTGTCGGCGTTCACATCCAGGCGCAGGGCCATTTCCCGGCGCAGCACTTGGCCACCCAGGGTGGCGCCTTCCAGCACATACAGGGCGCCGAGACACGCAGCCGGCGTGTCTAATACGGGGAGTTGGGCACAGCGAGGCAGGGCATGGATGGCGTGGTCAGTCAGGCCGAGTGCGTGCAGGTCATGGACCAGTGTTGGCGTTTTCACACGCAACACAGGCTCATATCCATCGGGAATCAAACCGCTGTCACACAGCACCGCTTCCATCGGCTGATAAAAGCCGTAGTACGCTTGCAGCAGGCGCCGATACCACTGGGCATCCAGGCGCTCGGAAAAAAACGGCAGGCGCTGTTCCAACGCCACATGCAGCAGGCCCGTGCCCGTGCGCAACGTTTCCAACAAGGAGGGCGCACTAACGTCATGGGCCTGTGAATGCATTCAATGAGCTCGAACTGTGGGCCTGTCGGCCATGAATGACGCGTGAAAATGGGCGACGATTCTACACAACTCATTGTCGTCAGCTGAACGCAGAAGCGAAAAGGCTGACCAGCGGATCAGAAAAGTCGCTCCCTGCACCTTACATGACCGCAGAACTGGCCCTCAAGTTCGGTTGAAATGATATCGCGCTGCTATCAACGCAGGGGCAGGCCCTAGTGCGTCAATGCTGTCTGCACGCACTCAAGCAAGTGGTCGGTACTCCAGGGCTTGGGCAGAAACCGCACGGAACTGCCCAACTCGGCGGCGATTTTCGTATTACCTGAGGTCAGCACTACTTGTACTTCAGGCCAGCGGTGGGCGACCACACGGCTCAAGTCATAACCATTGAGCAAGCCGGGCATTTGAATATCACTGACAATCAAATCCACCGGGTCATCGCCGCGCTCCAGGTAAATCATCCCTTCGTCTGCCGATGCAAACGATGTCACCACCGCACCAAAGTCTTCCAGCACATCTACCATCAACGCCCGAATGATCTCGTCGTCTTCCAATACCAAAATCGATGGCTGAGCCATGATCCTTACTCCACCATCAGGGGGTTCAGTAAGGTGGAGTGGAAGGTGGCCGGATAGGTTCGATTGGATGTTTTTTAATCGATGGGTGGTCGTTTGACTGCTTGTGAGCCATGGGCACGACAATCCGTTAAGGTGAACGCCACCCCGCCGTCCCAAGGAATGCCATGTTTAACCGTAACCCGCTCGTGCCGGAACTGATCGTCACTCGCCTCAGTGTCAGCCTGGCGTTCTGGGTAGAACAGTTAGGCTTCACCATCGCCTACCAGCGCGCTGAAGAAGGCTTTGCCTACCTCGACCTGCACGGCGCGCAAATCATGCTCGAACAATACGACCCCGACGCCGGCCAGTGGCTGACCGCACCGTTGCAGCCACCGTTCGGGCGCGGCATCAACCTGCAAATCGATGTGCCCGCCGTGGCGCCTATCCTGCAACGGTTGGCGCACATTGGCTGGCCATTGTTCCGCGATGTTGAAGATGCCTGGTACCGAGCCGGTGACGTGGAGGCCGGGCAGCGCCAGTTCATCGTGCAAGACCCGGACGGTTATCTGGTGCGTCTGGTGCAGCGGCTGGGAGAAAGGCCGGTCGAACAGGCATAATCCACGGCAACAGCCGATAGGGATACGTGAATGAAGTATGTGTTATTGACCCTCGTCCTGACCGTTATCGCCGCACCCGCGTTCGCTGCGGGCGACGCCGACGCGGGCGGCAAACTCTTCACCAAGACCTGCGGTGGCTGCCACAGCATTGGTGAAGGCGCGCGGGGTGGTTTTGGCCCGGAACTGAACGGCATCATTGGCCGGCCTGCCGGTACTACCACGGACTATCAGTATTCGGATGCGATGAAGAACTCAGGCGTGGTGTGGACACGGGAAAAACTGGCGGCCTACATTGAAGATCCGAAGTCGGTGGTGAGTGGCACGCGGATGATCTTCTGGGGGATCAGTGACCAAGAGAAGATTGAAAATATCCTGGCGTACTTAGCGACATTCCAGCCCAAGTGAGGCGCCCAGGCTGACGGGCATCAGTAGCGAACCCGCGACGCAAGGTCCGGGTAATGGGTCGCGAGCTCAGCCAAGCACTGCCGCAGCATCTTGGCATCGTGAGGTAGGCACTCTGAAAAAATATCCCAACCAGAAAACTCAAGCGTCTCGGGCATTTCTACCAAGCCGGTGATGGCGTCCCAAAAAGCATCCCAGTTCTGGCCATACCAGGTGGGGAAGTTGAGTGAAGTGCCCAGCGTGGCGTGAAGCTCTTTGGGGTTCTGAATGCGGGTCAGGTCTATTTTGATGATGGATGTTCGGGTCACTTGTGCACCATTTGCTTTTTCATCTACTACAGCTCAGGCTGAATTCTTTGAGTCTGCATTACTCGTTTGCAACTTCGTAATCAAATGCGATGAAGTAGTCACTTTCTGAAAGAGCAATTTCATGAAAAAAGTGTGGCTGTATCACTGATAGCCATTCCCTGCGCAATTCAAACATGCCGTTATTGACGTCCACTGCGCTCAACAACCCGAGCGTGGAAATCACCGAGTAGTCATCTCCGCAGTCCGCTGAACTCTCCGTTCCGTTTAGCCTCTCTGTAGTTCTGTCGAACCATTCCAACCTTATTTTTAGTCCCATGTAGCCCTCACAGATATTTTTTGATGTTTCGTTTTCTGATTGGCCCTTTTAGCTGCTCGCCGCTTATGTGGTTGAACGCACCTATATGGCTCCCATCACTCGCTAGATAAACCTCCAGCTCTCCGTGCTGAGAGTCCCATTCATAGATCTTCCGACCTTTTTCCTCAATCCAGCGTTCTCTCAGCCCGGCGCCTCCTTGTCTGGGAGTCTTGGGTTTTGCTTTTATCAGTTTTTCAAAGCCAGTTATTTGTTCAGTGTCAGGCGCTTTGTGGTACTTGTGATCCCCAGACTTGGCACCTACCACCACATACAGCGGCCGAACCCCCGACCCCGCCGGAAACACCAGAATAAAATCCCGATAGGCCGGTGGGTAAATAGGGTTAACCAGAATCTGCGCCGCCGTCTCAGTCGGTGGGTAGATCCAGATCACGGGTGCTTGCGGCGCAGCCTCCAATGCCGGAACACCTAAGGTGTCATTTGGATCAACGGAGGGCGTCCAGATCAGCTCTACGCCATTATTCAAATCTGCTATTAACTGGCCGCTGCGGTTTTGAAACTGCACCACGTCAATCATCTGCCAATCGGCATTGTTACCTGTGTAAAACCCATACCCCTTAAGCGTGCCGTCGTCGCGTTGCTCGATATGCAGCCGCATTTGCGAACGCGCTCGTTGCAGCGAACGCAACTGTTCCTCGTTGTAGAGCGCGCTATCATTTAGATCCGACGGCCAAGCCAGCGCTACCAATCCTGTCAACAGGCTACCAGCGACGGATGCGCTGACTGTCGCCGCCGACTCCAAAAACGCTGAACGCAATGCCAACTGCCCTAAGCCGGCTGGCAGTGCGCTGCCACTGATCTTGCGCAAGGCAACCGCGCCCCGGGCGTCCACTTCGCGCCCGCCCAACAGACTTACATGGCCGTACTCCTTGATCAGTTCCAGTGGGACAAAACCGGTGGGGCTCGAGTAATGAGCGATACCGTCAGGCAGTTGGCATGGTTTTATGAAAACGCAGCTTGGAGGTTGGGCTGGTGTAGGTGGCTGGGCAGGGGATGGCTCGAAAAAATCGATAGTAGGCGAATGCGGCACACGCGACGGTTGCCGGGTGAGGATTCGTCGCTTGAGTAACGCTTGTTCGGTGGGTGGATAAAAGCGTTCTGACATGACCGATTCACTTCCTTGTGCGAGGGAGTGAGCCTATGAGGGGGAGTCAGAAACCGATATCAGCTCAATTTGTCAGTTGATGTGGGAAAAGTTGACTGGTACGTGAGTCGCCAGCATTGTTTCGAATATTGCGATTTTCGTTTGTTTCGTTTAGCGTTGACCTCAACTGAATTGCGTAAGGCCGGAGTTGCATCATGACCATCAACAATCTTCCCAAAACGATCCTTCCGCTGGAAAAAGAAGTCGAGGCGGCAGTGCAAGGTCAGCGTGAATTAGCGTCCCTATTGTCGACCAAATTTGAAACCCAGCGCATCGATATCTTCGACAAAGAAGACAAGCCACACAGGCTTGTCCTACCAACCTCCGCACTGCGTCTGCTGGTCGATATTCTGGGCGAATTGGCGCTGGGCAATGCCGTCAAGGTAGTGCCGGTTCATGCCGAGTTGACCTCGCAGGAGGCTGCCGACCTGCTTAATGTGTCACGCCCGCATTTGGTCAAGATGCTGGAGGAAGGAGCCATCCCCTTTACAAAAACGGGCCGACATCGGCGAGTCCGTTTTTCGGATTTGATGGCGTTCAAGCAACGGCGTGACGAGCAAAGCCAAGAGGCAATGGAAGCGCTGGTTCAACAGGCCCAAGAGTTGGGAATGGGGTATGACGGATGAGGTGTTCGCCCTTTACTGCGGTGTACGATGCTTGTGTTCTCTATCCTGCGGCACTTAGGGACTTACTCATGTGGCTTGGTTTGTCTGGTTTGTATCGAGCGCGATGGACTGGCCAGATTCAGGATGAGTGGAAGCGAAACGTACTTAAGAACCGACCCGATCTTACGGCGGCTCAGGTGGACTGCACGTCGGCGCTAATGGACATTGCTATACCTGACGCGTTGGTGACGGGATATGAGGATCTGTGTTCGAGTTTGGATTTACCAGACCCGGATGACCGGCATGTGTTGGCGGCGGCAATTCGGAGTAAAGCTGAGGTTATTGTGACCTTCAATTTGAAAGACTTTCCACCTCATATATTGGCTGCCTATGACATTGAACCGATGCATCCGGATGACTTTATTTCGGATCTCTGGGATTTGGATCAGGCGGCAGTGTTGGGAGCGGCGCAGAAGCAGAGGAGGGCGTTGAAGAAGCCCGCGATGGAGGCGGGAAGTTATCTTGAGATGTTGATGCGGCAGGGCTTGGTGCAGACTAGCAAGGCAATGGGACCCTATGAAATGATGCTGTGAGCAGGATGAGCCCGGTGTACGTCAGCTGAGCCGCAATAAAAAAGACCTTGAAACACCAAGGTCTTTTGGGTGCCTGCGGATCAACTCAGCAGATGCTTGGAAATCAGCCGGGAGATTTCCACGATCGAGGTCTTGCCAGTGAACTCGAATTTCACCTTCCCCAACGACGAAAAATAAATCTCCAACTCCGAATCCAAGTCAAACGTCCCGGACGTTTCCACCGAGTACGCCACGATGTTCTTGTATGGCAATGAGGTGAAATCCTTCTTGCTGCCGGTAATCCCCTGCACGTTCACCGCGATGATGCGTTTGGTGGTGAACACGACGCCGTCGCGCATGGCCTTGTAGGCGTCGACCACTTCTTCGCCGTCCAGCAGCAGGGCCGCTACGCGTTCGGCGTATTCGTTGTTTTGCTTGAGCTTGAAGAAACCTTTGTTGTTGAAGTCGATCATGTGCCTGTCCTGGGTAAGTGGTGCCGTCGGTGTATGACGTTTTGCCTGCGGATCTGTATCTAACGCCCTGGCCTGCAAGCCCCTAGCATGACGCTCAACACGACCGCGTCGGCGAAGGATTTCACGCTGGCAGCCTAAAAAACCAGGAGCCAATCCATGCCTGATATGTCCAGCTTGCTCGCCTACGGCCTGATTTCACTCGGCATGGTACTGACTCCCGGGCCGAACATGATCTACCTGATTTCCCGCTCCATCTGCCAGGGGCGCACGGCCGGGTTGATTTCCCTGGGCGGGGTGGCGCTGGGGTTTGTGGTGTACATGGTGTGCGCGGCGCTGGGTATCACGGCGTTGGTGATGGCTGTGCCGTTTGCCTACGACGCGCTGCGGCTCGGCGGGGCGTTGTATCTGGTGTATCTGGCCTGGCAGGCGGTCAAGCCGGGTGGGCGCTCGCCATTCCAGGTGCGCGACTTGCCCAAGGACAGCCCGCGCAAGTTGGTGACCATGGGCTTGGTCACCAACTTGCTCAATCCCAAAGTGGCGGTGATGTATTTGTCGTTGCTGCCCCAGTTCATCGACCCTAATGGTCATGGCAGTGTGCTGATGCAATCCCTGGCGCTGGGCTCCCTGCAGATTGTTATCAGCGTGAGCGTCAACGCGGTGATTGCCTGCATGGCGGGTTCCATCGCGGTGTTCTTCGTCACCCGGCCTGGTTGGCAGGTGCTGCAGCGCTGGCTGATGGGGTCGGTGTTGATGGGTTTGGCGGTGCGGATGGCGGTAGAGGGGCGCAAGTAAGGCTGCTTTCAGCGCGCCATGACGTTGACAATCACATGCAGGATGAATGCTGGCCCGTAGCAAGGCTGCCCATGTTCATCTTCGATACGCCAGATTGAGGTGACGGTACTGGTCTCCCTCGGGGCTCCGAACTCCACGGTGATATGCACTGGCTGGCCGGGCAAAGTATCTGCTATCGGAATATCGTTATTCAGGCTTCGCAGATGGCTATCCATCACCACTTCCAATGGCTCCCCCGAAGCGGTTCGACGGGCGATCACGTACTCACCGTCCACTCTCACCAATCGCCGCCCGCGCCAGGGGCGAATCCCGAGGTTCTGGATCTCCCAGGTTTTCTGAAAGGTTTCACCGGGCAGCACTACGGTCTGGTCAGGCGTGGTCACGTCTGCATTGAATACGGCAATGTCAGATGGGTCGTGCAAGCCAATGGCCCGGTTGGTGATAGCCATTGAGTAAGCATCAGTTGGAGCACCGGTCAGGTCGGCAAAGTAGCGAAACAGCAGCAGCGGGGAGACACGTAGCGCTTTGGCTAATTTGATCAGGGTACGTACGGACGGATCTTTTGAAGCACCGTCCGCCAATGCATAAAGGTAGGTTCTGGAGATGCCAGCCTCCTTAGCCAGGTTAGTCAGGGGTTTTCCCAGTTCTCGGCTGCGTCGTACAACAAGCGCTCGAAGAGTATCGCCAGTTTTGATGCTCATATTTTGCAAACCCGTTTCCAGTGGAAGTCGTCATCTTGTAAGCCAAAAAGGACAACCTGCCCGCCGTCACGGTTACATAGCGATTCAGACTTTGGTCTTGCTGGCGACGTTGTGAAAGACATGGATAGGTCCCGGTTTGGTTGGCATATCCAGTGTCGCGGTTTCTCACATGCTTGCGAACCTTGTGTGTGTTGCATTCCTTTACATCTATCTGTGGATATAGCTATGAGTCCAATGAAAGCGTGCTGTGAATCCATTGCCCGATCAGGCTTTGGCATCCTGCAAATTCCTGATGCGATGTTGCAGGACTACAAAAAGATCATTGATGGCTATTCGGCCATTCCCCAGGCCATCAAGGATGAGTTTTCCTTTGCCCAGGACACGGATGGTTTTTTCCCTTTTGGCGCCGAGTACTCCCTTGCCGAGGAGCACCCGGACCTGTGCGAGCGGTTTTGTTACTGGCCCGCGCACGCTTCAAAAAGAACCGCTTTCGAATTCACCCGAAGTACTTTCGTTGTCGCAGTCGGCAGTTTTGAACGACAGATGAGCGAGTTGGCCCAGGGAGTTATGGATGGCATTTGCGAGGAATTTGGCGTTGCCCCCTTGGCCCCCTTTCGCGCGGCATCGTACATCCAGTTATGTGTCTATGGTCCACAGGCGAAAGACCATTCTCGTCAATATGCCCAGGATCCTCATGAAGACGGGCATATGCTTTCGTTTATCAAGCCTACCCGCGAAGGGCTGGTTTTGATGAAAGGACGATCGTTGGAGCCGGTACGCCTTCTGGAGAACGAGGTCGCGGTGCTGGCGGGTTCCTTGCTGACAGAGCTCTCCGATCATGCCGTGCCTGCCGCCTACCATGCTGTACTTGCGCCCAGCAAACCGGTCGCCAGAAGCTCATTGATCTACTTTGCAAATCCCAATCCGGATCAGTTGCTGACGACCTTTTACCGCCAGAAATCCATTGACCTGGGCAGTACTGTGAATGCTCGTCATACCGGTTTCGGTAATCAACCGATTCAACTGCGCTAAATAGTCCTGGAGGGCTCGAACAGTCCATGTTTCCTCACTTCAATGCCCTTTACATCGAAGGTTTGCTCTTGGGTATCGGACTGTTCGCCGCCCCTGGCCCGAAAGACACCTTGGTGATCCGCCAAGGTGTCGGTCGCGGGCCGATCTGGGGCGTTGTCGCTATTTGCGTAATGGCCGATATTTTCCTGATCGCTTTCGGGGTCACGGGTTTAGGTTCGTTGTTGGGAAGCCGGCCTGAGGTGATGGCACTATTGCTGTTGTCCGGCGCTGCGTATCTGCTTTGGTTTGGTGGCCAACGTCTGTTGGCCTGCATCCGGGATCAGTCCATGCCGGACGCTCAAGGCGGCAACTCGCAAAGAGGGCTGTTGCGCTCGGCGGTCATACTCGGCTTTGCCAACCCTTACGCCTGGCTCGATACCGTGGTGTTGATTGGTTCCATCGGTGCCACGAAACCTGCGGGCCAACAGGCGCTGTTCGCGACAGGCGCCATGACGGCATCACTCGTGTGGTTCGTGGTGTTGGCGCTGTGCTGTCAGCGATTGACGGTATTGTTTCGCAAGCCTGCGGTCTGGCGCTGGTTGGATGCAGGGGTGGCGGTGTTGATGGTTTACCTGGCCGTTACCCTGATTACCGATTCATTGCACATCTTTCAGATAGCTCTTTAGTACGGTCAGCGGGCAGGTCAACTCATCAAGACGAGCGATGTTTTGCACATCGGTGGATAGCCTTTGCAATTCACGCCCGAGAACGCTGTCCGCTCCACCCAATGCAATCAACGCCTGGGTGATGCACTCATCGAGCTTCAACTGGATCTCGGCCAGGTTTCCCTGGCGCACCAACAACCCAAACACCTCGCGATCATAGCCCTCCATCACGGGATCATCGCGCAGCAATGGGCTGCCGTGGTCAGTCTCATGCACCAGCTTCAACGCGAACAACGCAACCGCTTCAAGCGTCAACTCCATGGTCCCGCTCCCTCCACTGCCACGCCTGGCACTTTTTTGCAGGCGAAAAAAAAGACCTTGAATTTCAAGGTCTTTCTTTAAGATGGTGCCCCGAGGGAGACTCGAACTCCCACTCCTTTCGAAAACGGATTTTGAATCCGCCGCGTCTACCAATTCCGCCATCAGGGCTCAATGGCGGCGAAGTATAGAGATGAGATTACCGTTGGTCAATCACGTTTCATGGTCTATTTTCACTATTTCCGCTAGACTTCCCGGCCCTGCTAGACGAACCCCATCATGCGCGTTGCTGACTTTACTTTTGAGCTCCCTGATTCGCTGATCGCTCGCCACCCTTTGGCCGAGCGTCGCGCCAGTCGACTGCTGACCCTGGACGGGCCCAGCGGTGCCCTCGCACACCGTCAATTCACTGATTTGCTTGAGTATTTGCGCCCAGGCGATCTGATGGTTTTCAACAATACCCGGGTGATTCCGGCGCGGCTGTTTGGCCAGAAGGCTTCCGGCGGCAAGCTGGAAATTCTGGTGGAACGGGTGCTGGACAGCCATCGCGTGCTGGCCCATGTGCGCTCCAGCAAGTCGCCCAAACCGGGGTCGAGCATCTTGATCGAGGGCGGTGGCGAAGCCGAGATGGTGGCGCGCCACGATGCCTTGTTCGAACTCAAGTTTGCCGAAGAAGTGTTGCCGCTGTTGGAGCGCGTCGGCCATATGCCGTTGCCTCCTTATATAGACCGCCCCGACGAAGACGCGGACCGCGAGCGCTATCAGACCGTGTACTCACAGCGCCTCGGCGCCGTCGCCGCACCGACTGCCGGGCTGCATTTCGACCAGCCACTGCTGGATGCGATTGCCGCCAAGGGCGTCGACACCGCCTATGTAACCCTGCACGTGGGGGCCGGTACGTTTCAGCCGGTGCGTGTGGATAACATCGAAGACCACCATATGCACAGCGAATGGCTGGAAGTCAGCCAGGACGTGGTGAATGCGGTGGCGGCGTGCAAGGCGCGTGGCGGTCGAGTGGTTGCCGTGGGCACCACCAGTGTGCGTTCGCTGGAGAGTGCAGCGCGTGATGGCGTGCTCAAGCCGTTCAGTGGCGACACCGATATTTTCATTTTTCCAGGGCGACCCTTTCATGTGGTCGATTGCCTGGTCACCAACTTCCATTTGCCCGAATCCACGCTGTTGATGCTGGTGTCGGCATTTGCCGGTTACCCGGAAACCATGGCTGCCTACCAGGCCGCCATCGCTAACGAGTACCGTTTTTTCAGCTACGGTGATGCGATGTTTATCACCCGTAACCCGGCGCCGCGCGGCCCTGAGGACAACTTATGAGTCGTATGTCGTTTGAATTGCTCGCTACGGACGGCAAAGCCCGTCGTGGTCGCCTGACCTTCCCGCGTGGCACTGTGGAGACCCCGGCCTTCATGCCGGTCGGCACCTACGGCACCGTCAAAGGCATGTTGCCCCGCGACATCGTCGCCACCGGTGCCGAGATTATCCTCGGCAATACCTTCCACCTGTGGCTGCGCCCGGGCACGGAAGTGATCAAGAAGCACGGCGACCTGCATGACTTCATGAAGTGGCAAGGGCCGATCCTTACCGACTCCGGTGGTTTCCAGGTGTTCAGCTTGGGCGCCATGCGCAAGATCAAGGAAGAGGGCGTGACCTTTGCCTCGCCGGTCGACGGCGCCAAGGTGTTCATGGGCCCGGAAGAGTCGATGCAGGTACAGCGCGATCTGGGTTCGGACATCGTGATGATTTTCGACGAGTGCACGCCGTACCCGGCAGATGAAGACGTGGCGCGTATCTCCATGGAGTTGTCGCTGCGTTGGGCCCAGCGTTCGAAGAATGCCCATGGCGATAACACCGCGGCGTTGTTCGGTATTGTCCAGGGCGGCATGCATGAAAACCTGCGCAAACGCTCGCTGGAAGGCCTCGACAAGATCGGCTTCGACGGCCTGGCCATCGGCGGTTTGTCGGTGGGCGAGCCCAAGCATGAAATGATCAAGGTGCTGGATTACCTGCCGGGCCTGATGCCCGCAGACAAACCTCGTTACCTTATGGGCGTTGGCAAACCGGAAGATCTCGTAGAGGGTGTGCGCCGCGGTGTGGACATGTTCGATTGCGTGATGCCAACCCGTAATGCCCGCAATGGGCATCTGTTCATCGATACAGGCGTGCTGAAGATCCGTAACGCGTTCCATCGCCATGATGATTCGCCGCTGGATCCTACCTGTGACTGCTACACCTGCCAGAACTTCTCCCGTGCTTATCTGCACCATCTGGACAAGTGCGGGGAAATGCTGGGTAGCATGTTGAATACCATCCACAATTTGCGTCACTACCAAGTCCTGATGGCTGGTTTGCGCGAGGCTATTCAACAGGGTACATTGGCCGCCTTCGTCGATGCCTTCTATGCCAAGCGTGGCCTCCCTGTGCCGCCCTTGGACTGAGTTTTCCGACCCTAAGATTCACTATTTGCAACTGGAGTGCTAAATGAGCTTTTTTATCTCTAACGCCATGGCTGACGCCGCTGCGCCTGCTGCTGCCGGCCCTATGGGCGGTGGTTTCGAGTGGATTTTCCTGGTCGGCTTCCTGGTCATCTTCTACCTGATGATCTGGCGTCCACAGGCCAAGCGCGCCAAAGAGCAGAAAAACCTGCTGGGCAGCCTGCAAAAAGGCGACGAAGTCGTGACCACTGGCGGTATCGCCGGCAAGATCACCAAGGTCTCCGATGCTTTCGTGGTACTGGAAGTCTCCGACACCGTGGAAATGAAGTTCCAGAAGGGCGCCATCGCCGCCACGCTGCCTAAAGGCACGCTCAAAGCGATCTGAGTAACAACCTTTACCAATCGACGGGGCGCGCAAGGCGCCCCGCGTTATAAGCGGGCGGCGTGATGCTGAACAAATACCCTCTGTGGAAATACGTACTGATCCTGGCGGTGCTGGCGATCGGTTTTATTTATTCCGCTCCCAATCTCTATCCTGATGACCCGGCGATCCAGATCTCTGGCGCCAGCACTTCGCTGCAGGTCAATCAGGCTGACCTGGACCGTGCGAGCAAAGCGCTCACCGACGCGGGTATCCAGGTTAAAGCGGCAACCTTGGCGGCTGGTTCCAAAGGCGGCTTGTTGCGCCTGACCAAGCAAGAAGACCAATTGCCGGCCAAGGATGTCGTACGCAAGGCCATGGGTGACGACTACGTTGTCGCGCTCAACCTGGCCCAGACCACGCCACAATGGCTGCGCAGCATTGGCGCGCACCCGATGAAGCTGGGTCTGGACTTGTCCGGTGGTGTGCACTTCCTGCTGGAAGTCGACATGGACAAGGCCCTGGACGCACGTCTGAAGGTCTACGAAGGCGACGTGAAGAGCCTGCTGCGCAAAGAGAAGCTGCGCTACCGCAGCCTGCCGCAGCTCAATGGCGCCATCCAGCTGGGCTTTGCTGACGAAGCATCCCGCGAACAGGCCCGTGCGCTGATCCGCAAGAACTTCAATGACTTCGACATCGTGCCTGCCGACCTGAACGGCCAAGCGGTACTGCGTCTGGCGATGAGCCCGGCCAAGATCGCTGAAATCCGCGAATACTCCATCAAGCAGAACCTGACCACGGTCCGTAACCGCGTCAACGAGCTGGGTGTGGCAGAGCCGATCGTGCAGCGCCAGGGTGCCAACCGCATCGTGGTTGAGCTGCCAGGCGTACAGGACACTGCTGAAGCCAAGCGTATCCTCGGCAAGACCGCCAACCTGGAGTTCCGTCTCGCGGCAGACCCAGGCGCTACGCGTGCAACTTCCGAAGAATTCGAATTCCGTGAAGGCAACCGTCCTCCTGCGCTGATCGAGCGTGGCTTGATCATCACCGGTGACCAGGTGACCGACGCCAAGGCCGGTTTCGGCGAGCACGGCACGCCTGAAGTGAACATCCGTCTGGATGGTCATGGTGGCGAACTGATGAGCCGCGCCACGCGCAGCAACGTTGGTCGCAGCATGGCGGTGATCTTCATCGAGCAGCGCCCGGTGACCACCTACACCAAGCAAATGGTCAATGGCGTCGAGAAAGACGTGCCGGTGCAGACCTTCAAGGAAGAGAAGAAGATCATCAGCCTGGCGACCATCCAGTCGCCGCTGGGTGCTCAGTTCCGTATCACTGGCCTGAACGGCCAGGGCGAGTCTTCCGAGCTGGCGTTGCTGCTGCGTGCCGGTGGCCTGGCTGCACCGATGTACTTCGCTGAAGAGCGTACCATCGGCCCGAGCCTGGGTGCCGACAACATCACCAAAGGTGTCGATGCGGCGCTGTGGGGTATGTTGTTCGTGTCGCTGTTCATCATCGCCATCTACCGCTTCTTTGGTGTGATCGCCACTGTCGCCCTGGCGGGCAACATGGTGATGCTGCTGGCGTTGATGTCGTTGCTGGGCGCCACACTGACCCTGCCAGGTATCGCCGGTATCGTACTCACCATGGGTATGGCGGTGGACGCCAACGTGCTGATCTTCTCGCGGATTCGTGAAGAGATCGCCGCCGGTATGACCGTGCAGCGTGCAATCAACGAAGGCTTCGGCCGGGCATTTACCGCGATCCTCGACTCCAACCTGACCACACTGTTGGTCGGCGGGATTCTCTTCGCCATGGGCACAGGCCCGGTGAAAGGTTTTGCGGTGACCATGTCCCTCGGGATCTTTACCTCGATGTTCACGGCCATCATGGTGACCCGCGCAATGGTCAACCTGATCTTTGGCGGGCGTGACTTCAAGAAGTTGTGGATTTAAGGGGCTGCCATGTTACGTACAATCAACTTCATGGGCGTTCGCAATATTGCGTTCGGCGTCACCGTGCTCCTTACCGTTCTGGCGTTGTTCAGCTGGTTCCATAAGGGCCTGAACTACGGCCTGGACTTCACCGGCGGTACGCTCATCGAGCTGACCTATGAGAAGCCGGCCGACGTTACCCTGGTGCGCAGCGAGCTGGTCAAGGCCGGCTATCACGAAGCCGTGGTGCAGAGCTTTGGTGCCACCACCGACCTGCTGGTACGCATGCCTGGTGAAGACCCTCAACTGGGTCACCAGGTAGCCGAGGCCTTGCAGAAGGTGGGCGGCGATAACCCGGCGTCGGTCAAGCGCGTCGAGTTCGTCGGCCCGCAAGTGGGTGAAGAACTGCGCGATCAGGGCGGCCTCGGCATGCTGATGGCGCTGGTCGGCATCATGATCTACCTGGCATTCCGCTTTCAGTGGAAGTTCGGTGTCGGCGCCATTGTGTCGCTGATCCACGACGTGATCGTGACCGTGGGTATCCTGGCCTACTTCCAGATCACCTTCGATCTGACCGTATTGGCAGCTGTGCTGGCGATCATTGGTTATTCGCTCAACGACACCATCGTGGTCTTCGACCGGGTTCGTGAGAACTTCCGGGTGCTGCGCAAGGCGACGTTGATCGAGAACATCAACATCTCCACCACGCAGACCCTGCTGCGGACCATGGCGACGTCGATCTCCACCTTGCTGGCGATTGCTGCGCTGATGATCTTCGGTGGCGATAACCTGTGGGGCTTCTCCCTGGCGCTGTTTATCGGCGTTCTGGCGGGTACCTACTCGTCGATCTACATCGCCAACGTGGTGCTGATCTGGCTGAACCTCAACAGCGAAGACTTGATCCCTCCTGCCGCTACCGACAAGGAGGTCGACGACCGTCCTTGATGGGCGTTTGTTGATCCGCTGTTACAAGAAAGGCGCGAGTATTGAACTCGCGCCTTTTTTTTTGCTCCAAGGCTGGGTATAGCGCGGATCTTTCGGTCCGCTTGTGATGGTCAGGAGGTTCATGTGAACAAGTCGTTGCTGGTTGGTGCGGTATTGGGTGCTGTCGGTGTGACTGCCGGAGGCGCTGTTGCCACCTACAGCCTGGTAAAAAGCGGCCCTGAGTATGCGCAAGTACTGGCGGTACAGCCGGTGAAAACCCAGATCAAAACCCCGCGTGAGGTCTGCAAGGACGTCACCGTGACCCGGCAGCGTCCGGTGCAGGACCAACATCAAATCGCCGGTACCGTGGTGGGCGCCCTTGCGGGTGGCCTGCTGGGCAACCAGATTGGTGGCGGTAACGGTAAGAAGCTGGCCACCGTGGCCGGTGCGGTCGGTGGCGGTTATGCCGGTAACAAGGTTCAGGAAGGCATGCAGAACCGCGATACCTACACCACCACACAAACTCGCTGTAACACCGTTAACGACATCAGTGACAAGGTGGTCGGTTATGACGTGCGTTACAACCTGGATGGCAAGGAAGGTACCGTGCGTATGGAGCGTGACCCTGGCAGCCAGATTCCGGTGGATAAGGAAGGTCGTTTGATCCTAGGTCAGAACCAGCAGTAATCCCAAGCCTTGCAAGGTTCAAGTGTGGGAGCTGGCTTGCCTGCGATGGCGGTGGGTCAGTAACCCGTGAGTTGGCTGGCAGGCTGTTATCGCAGGCAAGCCAGCTCCCACATTGGATTGTATTGAGTCAGTTGGAATTGGTTTTTTGCTAAATCCCAGGCATAAAAAAAGCACCCCGAGGGGTGCTTTTTTTGTGCTCGCTCGCTTAGCGCTTCAGCGAAGCCGGCAGGTGCGGCTGGATCGCCGTCAGTACTGCCTTGAAGCATTTGGTGTTGCCAGCCACGACGTGGCCTTTCTCCAGGAAGTCATGACCGCCGGTGAAGTCGCTCACCAGGCCGCCCGCTTCCTGAATCAGCAGGGCGCCTGCTGCCATGTCCCATTCGGACAGGCCCGACTCCCAGAACGCATCAAAGCGACCGGCGGCTACATACGCCAGGTCCAGGCTGGCTGCACCGGCACGGCGGATGCCGGCGGTCTGGCCAACCAGGGCGCGGAACATGCCCAGGTAGTTTTCCAGATTGTCCATCTGGTCGTCACGGAATGGGAAGCCGGTACCCAGCAGAGCGCCTTCCAGGCTGGTGCGGCCGCTGACACGCAGGCGACGACCGTTCAGTTGGGCGCCACGACCACGGCTGGCGGTGAATTCTTCCTGGCGAACCGGGTCCAGCACAACGGCGTGTTCCAGGCGGCCACGGTATTTGCAGGCGATGCTCACGGCAAAGTGCGGGATGCCGCGCAGGAAGTTGGTGGTGCCATCCAGTGGGTCGATGATCCACAGGTAGTCTTCGCCTTCGCCACTGCCTTTGTGCAGGCCGGTTTCTTCACCGAGGATGCCGTGGGTAGGGTAGGCCTTGCGCAGGGCGTCGATGATTTTCTGTTCGGCGGCGCGATCCACCTCGGATACATAATCCTTGGCGTCTTTTTCGTCGACCTTGATGGTATCCAGGCGCTCGATGGAGCGGAAAATCAATTCACTGGCGCTGCGGGCGGCGCGCAGCGCGATATTCAGCATGGGCTGCATGGATAGGTCACCTAAGGTTGTTAAAGAAAGCCGAGCATTCTAGCAGAAACTTTCTTCAGGTGAAGGACGACGTTCGCTTTCATGGCATAACCTTAGGCGGTTCTGTAAGATTTGCTCCCCTTTCCTGTGTCCGCGAGCGCCTCCCTTGCTGCAAAACATTCGTGTCGTCTTGGTCAATACCAGTCATCCCGGCAACATCGGCGGGGTGGCGCGAGCCATGAAAAACATGGGGCTGACGCGCCTGGTGCTGGTCGAACCGCGGATATTCCCGCACCACGAGGCTGATGCCCGTGCGTCCGGCGCCAATGACTTGCTTGAAAATGCCCAGGTGGTCGCCACCTTGGAGGAAGCCCTGGTCGGCTGCAATCTGGTGCTCGGCACCAGCGCCCGTGATCGGCGTATCCCTTGGCCGCTGCTGGATCCGCGTGAATGCGGCACCAAAGTGGTGGAAGAGGCTGCTGGCGGTGCTGAAATCGCCTTGGTATTCGGCCGTGAAGACTCCGGCCTGACCAACGAAGAGCTGCAGCGATGTCATTACCACGTGCATATCCCCTCAGACCCTGAGTTCAGTTCGCTGAACCTCGGGGCGGCGGTGCAGGTGCTGACTTATGAAGTGCGCATGGCCTGGCTGGCTGCTGCCGGCCAGCCGAGCAAAGTGGAAAAGGAAGAGGTTGCCTCAACCAAAAGTGGCGAGTTGGCCACCATGGACGAGCTGGAACGGTTCTATGAGCACCTGGAGCAAACCCTGGTCGCCATCGAATTCCTCGACCCTGAAAAGCCACGGCACTTGATGGCGCGCCTGCGTCGTTTGTACGGCCGCAGCTCGGTGAGCCGGGCTGAAATGAACATATTGCGTGGCATCCTCACGGAAACCCAGAAAGCGGCCCGTGGTGAGCTTCTTAAGCGGAAGGATTAAAAATGTTCGAGCGTTTGCGAGAAGATATCCAGAGTGTTTTCCACCGTGACCCGGCGGCGCGCAATGCCTTTGAAGTGCTGACCTGCTACCCGGGCATGCACGCGATCTGGATCCACCGCCTGTCCGGCGCCCTGTGGGGCATGGGCTGGAAATGGCTGGCGCGGCTGGTATCGAACTTCGGGCGCTGGTTGACCGGTATCGAGATCCACCCGGGTGCCAAGGTGGGCCGTCGGTTCTTTATCGATCACGGCATGGGCATCGTGATTGGCGAGACAGCCGAGATCGGCGATGACGTCACCCTCTATCAAGGCGTGACCCTGGGCGGCACCACCTGGAATAAGGGTAAGCGCCACCCAACGCTGGGCGATGGCGTGGTAGTAGGGGCGGGCGCCAAGGTGCTCGGGCCGTTTACCGTGGGTGCCGGCGCCAAGGTTGGCTCCAACGCGGTAGTGACCAAGGCTGTGCCGCCGGGTGCCACGGTTGTGGGTATTCCAGGCCGCATCATCGTCAAGCCGCAAGACGGTGATGAGCAAGAGGCCAAGCGCAAGGCGATGGCCGAGAAGATTGGTTTCGATGCCTATGGCGTCAGTGAAGATATGCCCGACCCGGTGGCTCGTGCGATTGGTCAATTGCTTGATCATTTGCAGGCGGTGGACGGCAAGCTGGAGGGTATATGCGGGGCGCTGAAGGAGTTGGGCAGCCCGTACTGTGCCAAAGACCTGCCTGAACTGCGCGAAGAGGACTTTGCTGAGATCAAGGACGAGGCCGCTACCACCAAGGCAGGCTGAATGCGGTCTCTTGTGGGAGCTGGCTTGCCTGCGATAGCTGTCTATCAGCTTGCTTATAGGTTGCTGGCCCGCCGCAATCGCAGGCAAGCCAGCTCCCACATTTGATCTCCATTGGCTCGGTGGTCTTGCAGCAGGCCTGGTTGCGCTGTTCGATCCCACCCCATCCTGCTATGATTCGCGCGCCCTTTTTACGGGTATTCCTGACTAAAGTACTAGGTCTTATAGTTGACTTAAATACTCGGGAATCGCATACTTGCTCCCATTCTGAAACACCTTGGTACTTGTCCATGAGACTGACTACAAAAGGCCGATACGCGGTGACCGCCATGCTCGACTTGGCCTTGCACGCGCAAACTGGGCCGGTGTCCCTGGCCGATATCTCCGAGCGCCAAGGCATTTCCCTGTCCTATCTCGAGCAGTTGTTCGCCAAATTGCGCCGTAGCAATCTGGTTTCCAGCGTTCGCGGTCCGGGTGGTGGCTATCAGTTGTCCCGCGACATGCAGGGCATTCAGGTGGCCCAGGTGATCGACGCGGTCAACGAATCCGTCGATGCCACCAAATGCCAGGGTTTGGGTGACTGCCATGCCGGTGACACCTGCCTGACGCACCACTTGTGGTGTGACTTGAGCCTGCAGATCCATGAGTTTTTGAGTGGTATCAGCTTGGCTGATCTTGTGACTCGCCGTGAGGTGCAAGAAGTAGCCCAGCGTCAGGACCAGCGCCGTTGCAACACCAAGGCGCCGCGTCTGGACAAGATTGAAGCGTCCGCCGTCGAGTGACAGCCGAAGAGCTAACGGCACGCCAGCCAGCCTGATTTAGGAGAAAGTCCATGAAATTGCCGATTTACCTTGATTACTCAGCGACCACCCCGGTTGATCCGCGTGTCGCGCAAAAAATGAGCGAATGCCTGCTGGTCGACGGAAACTTCGGCAACCCGGCCTCCCGTTCCCACGTATTCGGCTGGAAAGCCGAGGAAGCGGTCGAGAACGCTCGTCGCCAAGTCGCTGACCTGGTCAATGCCGACCCACGCGAAATCGTCTGGACCTCTGGTGCCACCGAGTCCGACAACCTGGCTATCAAGGGCGCGGCGCATTTCTACGCGACCAAAGGCAAGCACCTGATCACCACCAAGATTGAGCACAAGGCTGTCCTGGACACCATGCGCCAACTGGAGCGTGAAGGTTTCGAGGTTACCTACCTTGAGCCAACCACCGACGGTATCGTCACCCCGGCCATGATCGAAGCCGCGATGCGTGAAGACACCATCCTGGTTTCGGTGATCCACGTGAACAACGAAATCGGCACTATCAACGACATCGCCGCCATCGGCGAGCTGACTCGCTCCAAGGGCGTGTTGCTCCACGTCGACGCTGCTCAGTCCACTGGCAAGGTCGATATCGACCTGTCCAAGCTGAAAGTCGACCTGATGTCGTTCTCGGCCCACAAGACTTACGGCCCTAAAGGCATCGGTGCTCTCTACGTAAGCCGCAAGCCGCGCGTACGTATCGAGGCCACCATGCATGGCGGCGGTCACGAGCGCGGCATGCGTTCGGGCACCCTGGCGACCCACCAGATCGTCGGCATGGGCGAAGCTTTCCGTGTGGCCAAGGAAGACATGGCTGCCGAAAACGTGCGCATCAAGGCCCTGAGCGATCGCTTCTACAAGCAGGTCGAAAACCTTGAAGAGCTGTACATCAACGGCAGCATGACCGCTCGTGTACCGCACAACCTGAATTTGAGCTTCAACTACGTCGAAGGCGAGTCGCTGATCATGGCGCTCAAGGACCTGGCGGTATCGTCCGGTTCGGCCTGCACCTCGGCGTCCCTTGAGCCTTCGTACGTACTGCGCGCCCTGGGCCGCAACGACGAACTGGCCCACAGCTCTATCCGCTTTACGTTCGGCCGCTTCACCACCGAAGAGCAAGTCGACTACGCCGCGCAGAAGGTCTGCGAAGCCGTCAACAAGCTGCGCGTTCTGTCGCCACTGTGGGACATGTACAAAGACGGTGTCGATATTTCCAAGATCGAGTGGGCGGCACACTAACTATAGAAGCCGCCACCCAAGCTCTGTAGGAACGTGGCGGAAAACGCAGGCGTTTCTACAGGGTTCCAGAGCGGCCCTGATGAGTGAGGATTCAGTACCATGGCTTACAGCGAAAAGGTCATCGACCACTACGAAAACCCGCGCAACGTCGGCAAGATGAACGCGGAAGATCCAGATGTCGGCACCGGCATGGTCGGCGCCCCGGCGTGCGGCGATGTAATGCGCCTGCAGATCAAGGTCAATGATGCCGGTGTTATCGAAGACGCCAAATTCAAGACTTACGGCTGCGGTTCGGCCATCGCCTCCAGCTCCCTGGCGACCGAATGGATGAAAGGCAAGACCCTGGATGAGGCTGTCACCATCAGCAACACCCAGCTGGCCGAAGAACTGGCGTTGCCGCCAGTGAAAATCCACTGCTCCGTACTCGCTGAAGATGCCATCAAGGCAGCTGTTCGCGACTACAAGCAGAAGAAAGGCTTGATCTAAGCATTTGGCGACGAGTAAGGAGTCAACGATGGCTATCAGCATGACAGAAGCGGCTGCGCAGCACATTCGCCGCTCCCTGAATGGGCGCGGTAAAGGTGAGGGGATTCGTCTGGGTGTACGCACCACGGGCTGTTCCGGCCTTGCCTACGTGCTGGAGTTTGTCGACGAGGTGGTTGAAGAGGATCAAGTGTTCGAAAGTCACGGCGAGAAAGTGATCATCGACCCCAAGAGCCTGACCTACCTGGACGGCACCGAACTCGATTTCGTCAAGGAAGGGTTGAACGAAGGTTTCAAGTTCAACAACCCTAACGTGCGCGGTGAATGTGGCTGCGGCGAAAGCTTCAACATCTGAGGCTACTCGTGGGTACTCCTTGTCATTTCGCTTTATTCGAGCTGCAGCCGAGCTTTCGGCTGGACCTTGAGCAGCTCGCCACGCGCTACCGTGAATTGGCGCGTGGGGTGCATCCGGACCGCTTCGCTGACGCTTCCGAGCGTGAGCAGCGCTTGGCCCTTGAGCAATCGGCCAGCCTCAACGAAGCCTATCAGACGCTCAAAAGCCCCCCCAAACGCGCGCGCTATTTGCTGGCGATGAAGGGCGGTGAGTTGCCGATGGAGGTCACCGTGCATGATCCGGACTTCCTGATGCAGCAGATGCAATGGCGTGAAGAACTCGAAGAACTGCAGGACGAAGCCGATGTGGCGGGTGTCGCGGTCTTCAAGCGTCGTCTGAAAACCGCCCAGGATGAGCTCAACGAAAGCTTCGCAGCCTGTTGGGATGATGCGGCGCAACGCGAACAGGCCGAGCGCCTGATGCGGCGCATGCAGTTTCTCGACAAGCTCACCTACGAAGTGCGCCAGCTAGAAGAGCGCCTCGACGATTAACCCAGTGCTGCCCGTGATGCACGCCTGATAGACAGATAAGACCTGATTACCATGGCTCTACTGCAAATCGCCGAACCCGGCCAAAGCCCTCAACCGCACCAGCGTCGCCTGGCGGTCGGGATTGACCTGGGCACCACCAATTCTCTGGTTGCTGCCTTGCGCAGCGGCCTGTCCGAGCCACTGCCTGACGCCGATGGGCAGGTGATCCTGCCGTCCGCTGTGCGTTATCACGCAGATCGCACTGAAGTGGGCGAGTCGGCCAAGCTCGCCGCGTCCGCAGACCCCTTGAACACGGTGTTGTCGGTCAAGCGCTTGATGGGTCGTGGGTTGTCCGACGTCAAGCAATTGGGTGACCAACTGCCGTACCGCTTTGTCGGCGGCGAGTCCCATATGCCGTTCATCGACACCGTCCAGGGGCCCAAGAGCCCGGTCGAAGTGTCGGCCGATATTCTCAAGGTGCTGCGCCAGCGTGCGGAAAATACCTTGGGTGGTGAGCTGGTAGGGGCGGTTATCACCGTTCCGGCGTATTTCGATGACGCCCAGCGTCAAGCCACCAAGGACGCGGCGAAACTTGCCGGCCTGAACGTGCTGCGTTTGCTCAACGAGCCGACTGCGGCAGCTGTGGCCTACGGCCTCGATCAGCACGCTGAAGGCCTGGTCGCTATTTATGACCTGGGCGGCGGTACCTTCGATATTTCGATCCTGCGCCTGACCGGCGGTGTGTTCGAAGTGCTCGCGACCGGCGGCGACAGTGCCCTGGGTGGCGATGATTTTGATCACGCCATTGCTGGCTGGATCATCAGCAGTGCCGGCTTGTCGGCTGATCTGGACCCAGGCGCGCAGCGCAACCTGCTGCAAACTGCCTGCGCGGCCAAAGAGGCGCTGACTGACGCTGCTTCTGTTGACGTTTGCTACGGTAATTGGTCGGCCCCACTGACTCGCGAAGCCTTTGATGCGCTGATCGAGCCGATGGTCGCCCGCAGCCTCAAGGCCTGCCGTCGTGCTGTGCGTGATTCCGGTATCGAGTTGGAGGACGTTGGCGCAGTGGTCATGGTGGGCGGTTCCACCCGCGTTCCGCGCGTGCGTGAAGCGGTAGCCGAAGCCTTTGGGCGCCAACCACTGACCGAAATCGACCCGGATCAAGTCGTCGCCATCGGCGCTGCCATCCAGGCCGATACCCTGGCTGGTAACAAGCGTGATGGCGGCGAATTGCTGTTGCTCGACGTGATTCCGCTGTCGCTAGGCCTGGAAACCATGGGCGGCCTGATGGAGAAGGTGATTCCGCGTAACACCACCATCCCCGTCGCGCGCGCCCAGGACTTCACCACCTACAAAGACGGTCAGACAGCCATGATGATTCATGTGCTGCAAGGTGAGCGCGAGCTGATCAGCGACTGCCGTTCCCTGGCGCGCTTTGAATTGCGTGGCATTCCGGCGATGGTCGCGGGCGCGGCGAAAATTCGCGTGACCTTCCAGGTCGATGCCGATGGCCTGCTCAGTGTCGCTGCGCGCGAACTGGCGTCTGGCGTTGAAGCCAGCATCCAGGTCAAGCCGTCCTACGGCCTCACCGATGGCGAAATCGCCAAGATGCTCAAGGATTCATTCCAGTATGCCGGTGACGACAAGGTCGCCCGCGTATTGCGCGAGCAACAAGTGGATGCCCAGCGCCTGCTCGAAGCGGTGCAGGGCGCCCTTGAAGCCGACGGCGAGCGCTTGCTGGATGCCGAAGAGCGCATGGTCATTGACCTGCAAATGCAGGAACTGGCCGAACTGATGAAAGGCAACGATGGTTACGCCATCGAGCAACAGACCAAGCGCCTGTCGCAAGTCACTGATGCCTTTGCTGCCCGCCGTATGGATCAGACGGTTAAAGCCGCGCTGGCGGGCCGCAACCTGAATGAAATTGAGGAATAACTGATGCCGCAGGTCACTTTTCTACCGCACGCCGAACATTGCCCTGACGGCATGGTCGTGGAGGCTGAGACCGGCAAGTCCCTGCTCGACGTCGCCCATGACAACCACATCGAGATCGAAAGTGCTTGTGGCGGCGTGAATGCCTGCACCACGTGTCACTGCATCATTCGTAAAGGTTTCGACAGCCTCAATGAGGCTGACGACCTGGAAGAAGACTATCTTGATCGGGCGTGGGGCCTGGAGCCGACGTCGCGCCTGAGTTGTCAGGCGAAAGTGGGAACTGAAGACCTCACCGTCGAAATCCCGAAATATTCGCTCAACCATGCAGCCGAAGCGCCGCATTGATTCAAGGAAATGTCATGAGCCTGAAATGGGTTGATGTACAAGAAATCGCTATACAACTTGCGCAAGCTCATCCTGAGGTCAATCCTCTTACCGTGAACTTCGTCAAGCTGCGCGACCTCGTAATGGCACTGCCGGATTTTGACGACATCCCTGACCGGGGTGGCGAAAAGGTCCTTGAGGCGATTCAAGGCCTGTGGATCGAAGAAGCAGACTGAGCCGCCTTTTTACGCAGTTAGGCAATACCCAATAACCCGCGTATAATTCGCGGGTTTAATTTTTCGTAAATTACCGTTTCTGGAGTTACACCATGGCTGTTCAACGTACTTTCTCCATCATCAAGCCTGACGCTGTTGCAAAAAACGTCATCGGCGAGATCACCACTCGTTTCGAAAAAGCCGGCCTGAAGGTTGTAGCTTCGAAACTCAAGCAACTGTCCAAGGCTGAAGCTGAAGGCTTCTACGCTGAGCACAGCGCTCGTGGCTTCTTCGGCGACCTGGTTGCCTTCATGATCTCCGGTCCTGTTGTTGTTCAGGTTCTGGAAGGCGAAAACGCTATCGCTCTGAACCGTGAGCTGATGGGCGCTACCAACCCTAAAGAAGCTGCTGCTGGCACCATCCGTGCTGACTTCGCTGAATCCATCGACGCCAACGCTGTTCACGGCTCGGACTCCGAAGCTGCTGCTGCTCGCGAAATCTCGTACTTTTTCGCTGCTACTGAAGTAACCGCTCGCTAAGCATCGGCTTAAAGAGTGAGGGTGAATCCATGACTACATCGACTGTTAAAACCAACCTGCTGGGTCTGACTCAGCCGGAAATGGAGAAATTCTTCGACTCAATCGGGGAGAAGCGTTTCCGTGCCGGTCAGGTAATGAAGTGGATTCACCACTTTGGCGTCGACGATTTCGACGCCATGACGAACGTCAGCAAGGCCCTGCGCGACAAGCTCAAGGCCATTGCCGAGGTGCGTGGTCCCGAAGTGGTCAGCGAGGACATTTCCAGCGACGGTACCCGTAAATGGGTGGTGCGCGTGGCGTCCGGTAGCTGTGTCGAGACCGTGTACATTCCCCAGGGCAAGCGCGGCACTTTGTGCGTTTCGTCCCAGGCAGGCTGTGCCCTGGACTGCAGTTTCTGCTCCACCGGCAAGCAAGGCTTCAATAGCAACCTCACCGCCGCCGAAGTCATCGGCCAGGTGTGGATTGCCAACAAATCCTTTGGCAGCGTCCCGGCGACCGTCGACCGTGCCATCACCAACGTGGTGATGATGGGCATGGGTGAGCCGCTGCTGAATTTCGACAACGTGATTGCGGCCATGCATTTGATGATGGACGACCTGGGCTACGGCATCTCCAAGCGCCGTGTGACCCTGTCGACCTCCGGCGTGGTACCGATGATCGATGAGCTGGCCAAGCACATCGACGTCTCCCTCGCGTTGTCGTTGCACGCGCCTAATGACGCATTGCGTAACCAATTGGTGCCGATCAACAAGAAGTATCCGCTTAAGATGCTGCTCGAATCGTGCCAGCGTTATATGGCGACCCTGGGTGAGAAGCGTGTGCTGACCATTGAGTACACCATGCTCAAGGACGTCAACGACAAGCTGGAGCACGCGGTCGAGATGATCGAATTGCTCAAGAACACCCCGTGCAAGATCAACTTGATCCCGTTCAACCCGTTTCCTCATTCTGGTTACGAGCGGCCGAGCAACAACGCCATCCGTCGTTTCCAGGATCAACTGCACCAGGCCGGCTATAACGTCACTGTGCGAACCACTCGTGGTGAAGACATCGATGCCGCCTGTGGCCAATTGGTAGGGCAGGTGATGGACCGCACCCGCCGCAGTGAACGTTATATCGCCGTGCGCGAACTTAACGCCGCTGAAGATTTGCCGCAAATCGCTGTGAATCGAATCTGAGAGGATCTCTATGCCCTTGCGCCTTGCGCTGCTTTTACTGTTTACCGGCCTCGTGGCCGGTTGCGTTTCATCGGGCCATGACAGCCCGTTGCGCACTGATAAAGGCCGTGATGAGGCGCGGGTTGCCTATGTGCAACTGGGTTTGGGGTACCTGCGCCAAGGCATGAGCGAGCAGGCCAAGGTGCCGTTGAAAAAGGCCCTTGAGCTGGACGCTGATGATGCCGATGCCAACGCCGCGCTGGCCCTGGTGTTTCAGGCTCAGGCCGAGCCCGAGCTGGCCGACCGCTATTTTCACAAGGCCCTGGCCTCCCGCCCTGCCGATCCGCGGCTGCTGAATAACTACGGCAGTTTCCTGTTCGAGCAGAAACGGTATGACCTGGCGTCACGTTATTTCCAGCAAGCCGCCACCGATACTCTCTACCCGCAGCGTTCGCGGGTGTTCGAGAACCTTGGTGTGACCTCGATGCGCCTCGGCCAGCGCGACAGCGCCCGCCAGCAACTGGAAAAAGCCCTGCACCTGAACAGTCGCCAGCCACGGGCATTGCTCGAAATGGCTGAGTTGTCTTACGAAGACAGGCATTATGTGCCGGCACGTGACTATTACGAGCGTTTTAGCCTGCTCAGCGGGCAAAATGCACGTAGTCTATTGCTCGGTGTGCGCCTGGCGACGGTTCATGAAGAACACGACACGGCCGCACGTTTTGGCCAGCAACTCGAACGACTCTATCCCGGTACGCCGGAATATCAGCAATACCTGTCGGAGCAATGATGAAAGCCGCGCACCCGGAAGATGTAGCAGCTAATCGCGTCAACCCAGGCGAAACCTTGCGCCAGGCCCGCGAAAGCAATGGTTGGTCGCTGGCGGAAGTGGCCCTCAAGCTCAATTTGACCAGCACCTCCCTGGCCAACCTGGAAGCCGGCGCGTTCGATAAGCTGCCTGGGCATACCTTTGCCCGCGGCTATATCCGCGCCTACGCCAAATTGTTGGGTATCGACCAGGCCGTACTGGTGCAGGAATTCGACCAGTTCACCGGTACCGATGCACAGGGCAGTAATGTCCATGGCCTTGGGCGCATCGAAGAGCCAACGCGGGTTTCCCACACGATTTTGCGGATTGTCAGCCTGTTGTTGCTGGTTGCCGTGGTCGGCGGCGGTTTCGTCTGGTGGCAAGACCAAGCCTCCCTGCGCAGCAAAGACCTGACCAGCAACGCCATGGAACATGTCGAAGTCGAAAGCGCCGATGGCACCACCCAGATTCATCCGCTGGACGAGCCGGAAGACCAGGCCGTGGTAGAAGGGCAAGCCGCGCCGCAAGCACCGGCCACTGCCGAACAGCCCACGCCAGATGCTGGCGTGGACCCTGCTGCGGTACCGGCTCCGGCTGTTCCGACCGCTCCCGCAGCACCCGTGGCACAGGCTCCGGCGGCTCCTGCACCTGCGACCCCTGCGCCAGCCGCACCCGCAGCGCCGGCGATGTCGCCTCCCACCACTCCGGCGTTGATCGCCGGTGACGGGCGCGTACAAATTACCTTCATCGCTGACTGCTGGACGCAAGTTACCGATGGCAACGGCAAAGTGCTGTTCAGCGGTTTGAAGCGTAAGGGCGATACGCTTGACCAGGGCGGCAAGCCTCCTTTGACGCTGCGTCTGGGCTTCGCCCGTGGCGCGCAAGTGGCCTACAACGGCCAGCCTGTAGACGTGGCGCCGTTCACCAGTGGCGAGACTGCTCGCCTCAAGTTGGGACAATAGTCATGCACGGCGAATCTCCAATCAAACGTCGCGTATCGCGCAAGATCTGGGTCGGCTCGGTGCCGGTGGGTGGCGATGCCCCTATCGCAGTGCAGAGCATGACCAACAGCGACACCAACGATGTAGCGGCCACCGTGGCCCAGATCAACCGTCTGGAAGCGGCCGGTGTGGACATCGTGCGAGTTTCCGTACCAGACATGGACGCAGCCGAGGCCTTTGGTCGTATCAAGCAGTTGGTCAAGGTACCGCTGGTTGCCGACATTCACTTCGACTACAAGATCGCGTTGCGCGTGGCCGAACTGGGTGTGGACTGTCTGCGTATCAACCCCGGCAACATCGGGCGTGAAGACCGCGTGCGTGCCGTGGTGGACGCTGCCCGTGATCGCGGTATTCCGATCCGCATCGGCGTCAACGCCGGCTCCCTGGAAAAAGACCTGCAAAAGAAATACGGCGAGCCCACTCCGGCGGCGCTGGTCGAGTCGGCCCTGCGCCACGTTGAACACCTTGAACGTCTGAATTTCCAGGACTTCAAGGTCAGCGTAAAAGCTTCCGACGTGTTTATGGCGGTAGAAGCCTATCGCCTGCTGGCCAAGGAAATCGTGCAGCCGCTGCACTTGGGTATCACCGAAGCTGGCGGTTTGCGCTCAGGCACAGTGAAATCTGCGGTGGGTCTCGGTATGCTGCTCGCCGAAGGGATTGGCGATACTATCCGCATCTCCCTGGCGGCAGACCCCGTTGAGGAAGTGAAGGTCGGTTACGACATTCTAAAATCCCTGCGTTTGCGTTCCCGTGGTATCAACTTCATTGCCTGCCCGAGCTGCTCGCGGCAGAACTTCGACGTGGTGAAAACCATGAACGACCTGGAGTTGCGCCTGGAAGACCTGCTGGTGCCGCTGGATGTCGCAGTGATCGGTTGTGTGGTCAACGGGCCGGGTGAGGCCAAAGAGGCCCACGTGGGCCTGACGGGTGGCACACCGAACCTGATTTACATCGACGGCAAGCCGTCGCAGAAGCTAACGAATGACAATCTGGTGGACGAGCTGGAAAAGCTGATCCGCGAGAAAGCGGCCGAGAAGGTCGCCGCTGACGCAGCGCTGATCGCTCGCGGCTGATTGAACGAATTTAAGGATCTGATGTGAGCAAGTCTCTGCAAGCCATTCGTGGCATGAACGACATCCTGCCGGAGCAGACGCCACTGTGGCGCTACTTCGAGAGCACTGTCGCGCGCCTGCTGGATAACTACGGTTACAAGCAGATCCGTATGCCGATCGTCGAGTTCACCGAGCTGTTCAAACGCTCCATCGGTGAAGTGACCGACATCGTCGAAAAAGAGATGTACACCTTCGAAGACCGCAACGGCGACTCCCTGACCCTGCGTCCGGAAGGCACGGCCGCGTGCGTGCGTGCCGTACTGGAACATGGCATCACCGGTGGTGGCCAGACCCAGAAGCTCTGGTACATCGGCCCGATGTTCCGCCACGAGCGCCCGCAGAAAGGCCGTTACCGCCAGTTCCACCAGATCGGTTGCGAAGTTTTCAACCTGGACGGCCCGGACATCGACGCCGAGCTGATCGTGCTGACCTGGCGCCTATGGGGCCAACTGGGCATCCGCGATGCGGTCAAGCTTGAACTCAACAGCCTGGGCACCAGCGAGTCCCGGGGTCGCTATCGCGAAGCCCTGGTCGAGTACCTGTCGGCCCACCTGGACAAACTGGACGAAGACAGCCAACGCCGTCTGAAGACCAACCCGTTGCGCGTGCTGGATACCAAGAACGCCGACACCCAGGCCGTGCTGGTCGATGCGCCGAAAATGGCTGATTACCTGGACGACGAGTCCCGCGTGCATTTCGAGGGCCTCAAGGCTCGTCTGGATGCAGCCGGTATTCCCTACGTGATCAACCCCAAGCTGGTGCGTGGCCTCGACTACTACAGCAAGACCGTGTTCGAGTGGGTCACCGACAAGCTCGGCGCCCAGGGCACCGTGTGTGCCGGTGGTCGCTACGACGGCCTGGTCGAGCAAATGGGCGGCAAGCCGACCCCCGGCGTAGGCTTTGCCATGGGCATCGAGCGGCTGATCCTGCTGCTGGAAACCTTGGAGCAGGTTCCGGAAGAGATTTCCCGTCAGGTGGACGTGTACCTGTGCGCTTTCGGCGAGGCTGCCGAACTGGCGGCCCTGGCTTTGAGCGAAAAAGTACGTGACCAACTGCCCAACCTGCGCCTGCAGATCAATGCCGGCGCTGGTAGCTTCAAGAGCCAGTTCAAGAAGGCCGACAAGAGCGGTGCGCTTTACGCACTGATCCTCGGCGATGACGAGCTGGCCCAGCAAGTGATAGGTTTCAAACCCCTGCGTGGCCAGGGTGAACAACAGAACATTGCCTTTGATGCGCTCGCTGCGCACTTGGCCACCTGCATCGTGCAGGGTTGAAGCTGTCGAACAGCCGAATTTAGCGATTAAGGAGTATTGGGGTGTCGAGTACTGATGATGAGCAACTGGCCGAGTTCAAGGACTGGTGGCAGCGTAACGGCAAGCCCCTGGTCACAGGCGGCCTGCTGGCGCTAGTGGTGGTGTTCGGCTGGCAAGCCTGGACCAAGTATCAGGCCAACCAGTCCCAAGGTGCCTCGATCGTTTATCAGCAACTGCTGGAAACTACCCTGACCCCGGACGGCAAGCCTGACCCTGCGCAGGTGGCGGATCTGGCCGGCAAGCTGAAGAACGAATTCGGCGGTAGCACTTACGCCCAGTACGGCAGCCTGTTCGTCGCGAAAGTCGCGGTCGATACCGGCAAGCTGGATGACGCCGTCACCGAGCTGAAGGCCATTGCCGACAAGCCGACCAACCCGACCCTGGGTGAAATCGCACGTCAGCGCCTGGCACAGGTATTGGCGGCACAGAACAAGGCTGACGAAGCACTCAAACTGCTCGACGGCGATGCTGACAAGGCATTCGTGGCCACTCGCGAAGAGCTCAAGGGCGACCTGTTGGTCCAATTGGGTCGTACCGACGAAGCCCATGCTGCGTACCAAAAAGCCAAGGCGGCGCTGTCTGATGAAGCGGCGGTCGGTGGCTTACAAATCAAGCTCGACGACTTGGCCAAAGGGGATGCGTGACGTGATCCGTTGGAAACATGCAGCATTGCTGGCTCTGGCCGTTTTGGCCGCGGGTTGCAGCAGCAACAGCAAAAAAGAACTGCCTCCTGCCGAGCTGACCAGCTTCAAGGAAGAAGTGGTCCTGCAAAAACAATGGAGCCAATCCATTGGTGATGGGCAGGGCGACCTCTACAACCTGTTGCAGCCGGCGATTGACGGCGACAACATCGTGGCTACTGATTCCACTGGTGTCGTGGTTGCCATGGATCGCATGAGCGGCGACGTCAAGTGGAAGAAAGACCTCGAACTGCCGGTTTCCGGCGGTGTGGGCGTCGGCTACGGCATGGTGCTGATCGGTACCCTCAAGGGTGACGTGGTCGCGCTGGACTCCAGCACCGGTGAAGAGAAATGGCGCGCTCGCGTGACCAGTGAAGTGCTCTCGGCACCGGCGACCAACGGCGATATCGTCGTGGTGCAAACCCAGGATGACCGCGTGATCGGCCTGGATGCCTCCACCGGCGACCAACGCTGGTTGTACGACAGCACCCCAGCGGTATTGACCCTGCGCGGTACCAGTGGTCCGATTGTGACCAACAACCTGGCCGTTGCTGGCCTGTCGACCGGTAAAGTGGTTGCCCTGAATACCCAGAACGGCGTGCCGGCCTGGGAAACCCGTGTGGCCATCCCGCAAGGTCGTTCCGAACTGGATCGCGTGGTCGACATCGACGGCGGCTTGCTGCTGTCGGGTGAAACCCTCTACGTCGCCACCTACCAGGGTCGTGTTGCCGCGCTGGACCTGCAAAGCGGTCGCATCAACTGGCAGCGTGATGCCTCCAGCTATGCGGGTGTCGCCCAAGGGTTTGGCAGCGTCTATGTGAGCCTGGCATCCGGCACCGTTGAAAGTGTGGATGAACGTTCCACCACTGCACTGTGGAGCAATGACTCCCTGGCTCGCCGTCAACTGTCGGCACCGGAAGTCTTCTCCAGCTACGTCGCGGTGGGTGACTTCGAAGGCTACCTGCACCTGCTGAGCCAGGTGGACGGTCGTTTTGTCGGTCGCCAGCGTATCGACAGCGACGGCCTGCGTGCGCGTCCGCTGGTGGTGGGTAACATGCTTTATGTGTATGGCAACGGCGGCAAGCTGGAAGCCCTGACCATCAAGTAAAGGTTTGACTATGCTTGGGGTAACCCCCAGGCGGCCCTGCTTCGGCGGGGCATGCGGCATCTGACGATGCTGCCCCGAGCACCAGCCGCTGCCCTGCAGCGGCTTTTGTATTTTCTGAAATAACGAAGTGGAGAGCCGCATGGTTCCCGTAATCGCCCTGGTGGGCCGACCTAACGTCGGCAAGTCCACCCTGTTCAACCGCCTGACCAGGACTCGCGACGCCATTGTCGGCGACTTGTCCGGTCTGACCCGTGATCGCCAATACGGTGAGGCAAAGTGGCAAGGGCGCTCCTACATTATTGTCGACACCGGTGGTATCTCCGGTGACGAGCATGGCATGGACGAAAAAATGGCCGAGCAGTCACTGCTGGCCATTGAAGAAGCCGATGTCGTGTTGTTCCTGGTGGACGCCCGCGCGGGCTATACCGCTGCCGACCAGATGATTGGCGAGCACCTGCGCAAGCGCAACAAGCGCTCCTATCTGGTCGCCAACAAGATCGACAACATCGATCCTGAGGCAGCCCGTGCCGAATTCAGCCCGATGGGCCTGGGCGATGCGATCCCGGTCGCCGGTGCCCACGGTCGCGGCATCACCCAGATGCTGGAAATCGCCCTGCGCGACTTCCCCAAGGATGACGTCGAGGAAGAAGAGGGCGAGGAAGAGATCGTCGCTGAAGGTGAGGAAGCCAAGCGCATTCCTGGCCCGAGCGAAAAAGACGGTATCAAGATCGCTATCATCGGCCGCCCGAACGTCGGCAAGTCGACCCTGGTCAACCGTATGCTCGGTGAAGACCGCGTTATCGTCTATGACCAACCCGGCACCACGCGCGACAGTATTTACATCCCGTTTGAGCGTAACGACGAGAAGTACACGCTGATCGACACCGCCGGTGTGCGCAAGCGCGGCAAGATCCACGAAGAAGTTGAAAAGTTCTCCGTGGTCAAAACCCTGCAAGCGATCAAAGACGCCAACGTGGTGATCTTCGTAATGGACGCCCGCGAAGGCGTGGTGGACCACGACCTCAACTTGCTGGGCTTTGCCCTGGAAGCCGGTCGCGCCCTGGTAATCGCGATCAACAAGTGGGACGGCATGACGCCGAGCGAGCGCGATTTCGTCAAAATCGAGCTGCAGCGTCGGTTGTTCTTCGTCGAGTTCGCCGATATCCACTTTATCTCGGCACTGCACGGCACCGGCGTGGGCAACCTCTACGCGTCCGTACAGAACTCGTTCAAGTCCGCGGTTACCCGCTGGCCGACCAACCGCCTGACCCAGATCCTGGAAGACGCGGTGGGCGAGCACGCGCCGCCGATGGTCAACAACCGCCGGATCAAACTGCGTTACGCCCACTTGGGTGGTGCCAACCCGCCGATTATCGTGATCCACGGTAACCAGATCGAGAAGGTGCCCAAGTCCTACGTGCGTTACCTGGAAAACACTTACCGTCGAGTCTTGAAACTGGTCGGTACGCCGATCCGTATCGAGTTCAAGGGTGGCGAGAACCCATACGAAGGCAACAAGAACACACTGACTGACCGTCAGGTGAACAAGAAGCGTCGTTTGATGACTCACCACAAGAAAGCCGACAAGAAGCGCCGCGACAAGAAATAACGGCAGCTTTGCGTTGTAAGCGACACGCTGCAAGAGAGGGCTCCTTTGGAGCCCTTTTTTATGCGCGACCGTTTGTGCCTTGACCCGATGCAGTGGGCAGCTTAAAACTTGTGGCTCACCTGCAGGGGCTTCCGATGATCACCAGCAAGCTGCCGAATGTCGGCACGACCATTTTCACCACCATGTCGCAACTCGCCGCTGAAACCGGCGCACTCAACCTGTCCCAGGGCTTCCCGGATTTCAATGGCCCGCAAGGTTTACTCGATGCCGTGGGCAAGCATATCGCCCTCGGCCATAACCAATACGCACCGATGACCGGCCTGCCCGTGTTGCGTCAGCAAGTGGCGGCCAAGATCGCCCGCAGTTATGGCGTCACAGTGGATGTCGACAGCGAAGTGACCATCACCCCAGGCGCCACCGAGGCGATCTTTTGCGCGATCCAGGCGGTCATCCGCAACGGCGATGAAGTCATCGTGTTCGACCCCAGCTACGACAGCTACGAGCCGTCGGTCGAGCTGGCCGGTGGTCGCTGCGTGCATGTGCAATTGAGCCTGCAAGGCTTCGCCCTCGACTTTGACAAGATCAGGGCCGCGCTCTCACCGCGCACGCGCATGATCATCATCAACTCGCCACATAACCCCACCGGCGCGCTGATCAGCCGCGCCGAGCTGGACCAGTTGGCCGAACTGATCCGCGACCGTGATATTTATCTGGTCAGCGATGAGGTCTACGAACACCTGGTATTCGACGGTGTGCCCCACGTCAGCATATTGGCCCATCAGGAACTGTATCAGCGCGCCTTTGTAGTCAGCTCCTTCGGCAAGACCTATCACGTGACCGGCTGGAAAACCGGTTACGTGGTCGCGCCGCCGGCCCTGACAGCTGAACTGCGCAAGGTGCATCAATATGTCAACTTTTGCGGCGTGACCCCTTTGCAGTACGCTTTGGCAGACTTCATGGCCGAACATCCGGAGCATGTCGACGAACTGCCGGCTTTTTACCAGGCCAAGCGTGACCTGTTCTGCGACCTGCTGGCGCCATCGCGCTTGAGCTTTACCCGGGTGACCGGCACTTACTTCCAACTGGTGGATTACTCGCAGATTCGCCCAGACCTGGATGACGTCGCCATGTCCCTGTGGATGACCCGCGAACATGGCGTGGCGACCATTCCGGTTTCGGTGTTCTACCAGCACCCACCCCAAGGCCAGCGCCTGGTGCGCCTGTGCTTTGCCAAACGCGAGGAGACGTTGCGACAAGCGGCGGAAAAACTATGCGCGATCTGAGTGCACTGCCCAATCTGAACATTGCCCTGGTGCAGACGAGCCTGGCCTGGCATGACCGCCAAGCCAACTTCGAACACTTCGAGTTGCTGCTGGAGCAGGCCAAAGGCGCCGACTTGATTGTGTTGCCAGAGATGTTCACCACCGGTTTTTCCATGGAATCAGAAGCCCTCGCCGAGCCGGAAAGCGGCCCCACCCATCATTGGCTCCAGGCCCAGGCGGCAAAGTATCAGGCCGTGATTACCGGCAGCGTGATCATCCAGGCCGCCGATGGCAGCCACCGCAACCGTCTGCTGTGGGCGCGGCCGGATGGTGAGGTCTTGCATTACGACAAGCGCCACCTGTTCCGCATGGCCGGTGAACATGACCATTACACCCCAGGTGAACGCCAGGTGCAGTTCGAGCTGAAGGGTTGGCGCATTCGCCCGCTGATCTGTTATGACCTGCGCTTCCCGGTGTGGAGCCGCGACGCCCAGGATACGGACCTGCTGCTGTACACCGCCAACTGGCCGGGCGCTCGGCGTCAGCATTGGAATCGGCTGTTGCCGGCACGGGCCATTGAGAACCTGTGTTACGTGGCGGCGGTGAACCGGGTGGGCACCGACGGCAAGGGGTTTGCCTACACCGGCGATAGCCAGGTGTTGGATTTCCAGGGTGAGACTTTGCTGAGTGCAGGGGAGGCGGATGGGGTGTTCCAGGTGATCCTGGATGCGACGGAGCTGGCGGCTTACCGTACACGATTCCCGGCGAATCTGGATGCCGATAGCTTTCAGTTTGTCTGAGGCTCTGAGATTGTTCCCACGCTCTGCGTGGGAACGCCTCTTGGGACGCTCTGCGTACCGCTTCTAAGGGCGGACGCAGAGCGTCCAGGGCTGCATTCCCACGCAGAGCGTGGGAACGATCAGGCCCCTGGATTCTCACCCAGGGGCCTTTTGCATTACGGCAATGCTTACGCCGCTTTGGCTTCCAACTGGCTCAACGAGCGGTTCAGCGCACTGAACAGCGCCTTGAAGCTGGCGGTAGTGATGTTTTCATCGATCCCCACCCCATGCACCGGGCGTTCGCCGTTCACGCGCAGTTCAATGTAAGCCGCCGCCTTGGCATTGGTACCCGCACCAATCGCATGCTCGTTGTAGTCCATGATTTCAACGCCAATCGGCAAGCCGGCCACCAAGGCTTCCAGCGCGCCGTTGCCTTTGCCTTTCCAGTGCAGGTTGGTTTCGCCCTGGCCTTTGCCGGAGACTTCCACCTCGACAAAGCTGTTGCCGTTCTCTTCCTGCAGGCGGTGGCTGACCAGCGCGTACGGCGTGTTGGCTTGCAAGTACTCACGCTGCAGCAAGGCGTAGATCTGTGGCGCGGTCATCTCCAGGCCCACGCGATCGGTTTCGGCCTGTACCACCTGGCTGAACTCGATCTGCATGCGACGGGGCAAACTGATGTCGTATTCCTGCTCCAGCAAGTAGGCGATGCCGCCCTTGCCTGACTGGCTGTTCACACGGATCACGGCCTCGTAGCTGCGGCCAATATCGGCCGGGTCGATCGGCAAGTACGGCACTTCCCACAACGCATCGTCTTTCTGCTGGGAGAAGCCCTTGCGGATCGCATCCTGGTGCGAGCCGGAGAACGCGGTATGTACCAGATCGCCGACATACGGGTGACGTGGGTGCACCTGGATCTGGTTGCATTCCTCGACCACTTTGCGCACGCCGTCAATGTCCGAGAAGTCCAACTGCGGGTCCAGGCCCTGGGTGTACATGTTCAGCGCCACGGTGACCAAATCGACGTTCCCGGTGCGCTCGCCGTTGCCAAACAGGCAGCCTTCCACACGATCAGCGCCGGCCATCAGGCCCAACTCGGTGGCCGCCACGCCAGTGCCACGGTCGTTGTGGGTGTGCAGGCTGATGATCACGCTGTCACGACGGTTGATATGGCGACCGAACCACTCGATCTGGTCGGCATAGATGTTAGGGGTGGCGCATTCAACCGTGGCGGGCAGGTTGAGGATCATCTTGTGCTCAGGCGTGGGGTTCCACACCTCGATCACCGCGTCGCAGACTTCCTTGGCGAACTCAAGCTCAGTGGCGCTGAAGGTCTCTGGGGAATATTCGAAGGTCCACTGGGTTTCCGGCTGCTGGGCGGCGTATTTGACGAACAGCTTGGCGGCGTTGACCGCGATCGCCTTGATGCCGTCCTTGTCCTGGTTGAACACGATGCGGCGGAACGACGGCGAGGTGGCATTGTACAAGTGCACAATGGCTTTCTTCGCGCCGCGCAGGGATTCGAAGGTGCGTGCGATCAAGTCTTCACGACCCTGGGTCAGCACTTGGATGGTGGTGTCCTCGGGGATGTGGTTGTCTTCGATCAGGGTGCGCACGAAGTCGAAGTCGGTTTGCGACGCGGCAGGGAACGAGGCTTCGATTTCCTTTACGCCAACGGCCACCAGGGTCTTCCAGAAGCGCAGCTTTTTCACCGCGTCCATCGGCTCGATCAGCGACTGGTTGCCATCACGCAGGTCGGAGCTGCACCAGATCGGCGCTTGGGTGATGGTCTTCGACGGCCAGGTACGGTCCGGGATGTCGATGGTCGGGAACGCGCGGTATTTCGAAGACGGGTCTTTGAGCATGCTCATCGGAAAATCCTTGGTTGTAGGGGCCGAAAAAAGGCGGCCTGCCGTAGAACTGTTATTGGGGATAAAACTTTAGGACGAGGCAGATCGATTCAGCCTGGCAGTCGTGCGCTGACAAGGCACAGGCTGCGGTGCTGGCGGAGCTGAATGAGGGTGTGAGAGGTTTTCATAAGCTCAACCCTAACCGCCGGGGTGAAAGATGGCAAGCAGTCGAGAAAAATTGAGATAAGTTCTTTTGCTGCCTCGAAAATCGAGATTTTATTGCCGTAATTTCGAGTGGTGTGTGTTTTTGTTGCTGTGGGTTTGTCAGGTGCGCAATTGAGGCGACGGCTTGCACCATCGCAGGAAAGCCAGCTCCCACACTGGGCAGCCTTCCAATGGAGGAGCCGGGCTTGCCCGCGATGAGGCCCGTAGTTTCACATTTGATATCAGGGTTGGAACGCGCCGATAAAGATCGCTGGATCTACACGTGCATCGTTCAGGCTGACGTTCCAGTGCATGTGCGGGCCAGTCGCCCGGCCAGTCGCACCCACCTTGCCCACCACCGCGCCGCGCACCAGTTGCTGGCCCACCTTCACGTCGATTTTGGACATATGGCAGAACATGCTGATAAAACCCTGGCCATGGTCGACGAACACCGTGTTGCCATTGAAGAAGTAATTGCCCACCAGAATGACCTTGCCGTTGGCGGGCGTCTTGATCGGCGTACCGGCCGGCACGGCGAAGTCCAGGCCCGAGTGCGGGTTGCGCTCTTCGCCGTTGAAGAAGCGTCGCACGCCGAACTTGCTCGACAGCGGCCCGCTCACCGGTTTATCCAGCACCAGGTTGCTCGGCAGGTTCGGGCTGAAACTGCGGTAAGCCTTGAGCTGCACAGCCAGTTCGCCTTCGATGCGCTTGAGCTGGGCCGGGTCAGGGTTGACCTGGCTCTTGTTCTTCAAAGTGATGCGCTGTTCCGGATACTTCTTGTAGCCGACGATAAACGGCAGGTTGCGCCCACCGCTGCTGATGCGCTCGTTGCCGGGCTTGACCGTCAACGGGATGCCGACAATGGCCAGCCAGTTGTCCTGCTCCTTGACCACCAGCACCGGCTTGCCCTGGTAAGTGGCTTTCGGCGCCGTGGCCGAAGGGCCCAGCTCGACGACGGCCACGCCGCCAGGCACCGGTTTGTTCAGGGTTCGCGTGATGTAGCTGTCGGCGTGGGCATTAAACGTGAGGCACAACAGCATCAACAGGCTCAGTAGGCGTGGCATCGATCAATCCAATAATGAAAGGGTGACGGGTGTCAGGTGGTTGTCTTCCACCCGCACTTGCAATTGGCCTTCACCCAGGCGCGCGGTGAGGCGCTGGCCGGTGTGGGTTTGCGCGGCATTGCGAATCGCCTGGCCGCGCTCGTCCAACAGGATGCTGTAGCCGCGGCCCAGGGTCGCCAGCGGGCTGACCACCTGCAATGTCTGCACTTGGCTCTGCAGTTGCAGACGCCGAGCCTTGAGACCTTCGCGCATGGCGCGGGGCAGGCGTTCGGCGAGGCTGTCCAGGCGCTGGCGCAAGAGTGCCAGTTGACGGCCCGGGTGCTGGCCGGCGAGGCGGGTCTCCAGGCGGATCAAGCGCTCGCGACGGGTATTGAGGCTGCGCTCAAAGGCACGGCGCAAGCGCATGTCCAGGTCATCCAGGCGCTGGGCCTGCTGGCGCAAGCGCTCGCCCGGATGACGCAGGCGCCGGGCCATGCCTTCCAGGCGCAGGCGGCTGTGGCTCAGGCGGTTGCGCATCAGCATCACCAGGCGGCGCTGCAGGTTTTCTACCTGGCGTACCAGATGGCTGGCGTCGGGAGCCAACAACTCGGCGGCGGCGGAGGGAGTAGGGGCGCGGACGTCCGCCACGAAGTCGCTGATGGACACATCGGTTTCATGACCAACGGCGCTGACGATAGGGGTAACACAGGCATCAACTGCACGGGCCACCGCCTCTTCGTTGAAGCACCACAAGTCTTCAAGGGAGCCACCGCCACGGGCCAGGATCAGCGCGTCGAAACCACGAGCGTCGGCGAGTTTCAGCGCCCGCACGATCTGCGGGATTGCTTCGCGGCCTTGCACGGCGGTAGGGATCAGGGTCAGTTCAATGTTCGGCGCGCGGCGGCGGAACACGCTGATAATGTCGCGAATCACCGCGCCGGTGGGCGAGCTGATAATGCCGATGCGCCGAGGATGCACCGGCAGCGCCACCTTGCGTTCGGCACTGAACAGGCCTTCGGCGCTCAGCTTTTCCTTCAGTGCATCAAAGGCCAGGCGCAGCGCACCGTCACCGGCTGGCTCCACGGTATCGAGGATCAGTTGGTAATCACCACGGCCCTCGAACAACGAGACCTTGCCGCGCACCTTCACCGCCAGCCCGTCCCTCAACGCCTGGCGTACGCGTGCAGCGTTGTTGCGAAACAGCGCACAACGCACTTGGGCCCCGCTGTCCTTGAGCGTGAAATACACATGGCCGGAGGCTGGGCGAGCGAGGTTGGAGATCTCGCCTTCCACCCAGATATTGGTGAACACGTCTTCCAGCAACACCCGCGCACGGCCGTTGAGCTGGCTGACAGTCAGGACTTCGCGGTCCAGGCCCAAACGGGCAAAAGGATCTTTAATCATGGGCGGCAGTTTATAGGCATTCGTGCAGGGTTTGACAGAATTGCTCCACCAGCGGGCTCTGCACTTGCGCGCAGGCCAGGGCCACGGTGCTGTGGCAGTCCGGGTCGGCCAGGGGTAAAAAGTGCAGGTTGGCGGGGGCGATGTCCTGCATGGATTTTGGTAACAAGGCAATACCGAAACCGGCCTGGATCAATTGCAACTGCGTGGTCTTGCGCGACATCACCCGTGCGGCCTTGGGGAAAAAACCTGCACGCATGCACAATTCGGCCGACAGATAACTCAGCCCGCCGCCTTGGGGATGGGGGATCGAGATAAACGCTTGGTCCTTTAGCTGTGCCAACTCCACCGGCGCGTCGCTGCGTGCCAACGGATGATTCGGCGGCACCGCCAGCACCAACGGCTCCGTGTACAACGGCAGCACACGCACGCCGTCGCGCTGGCGCAGTACGGGCAAGCGTAGCAGGCCGACGTCCAGGCGACCCTCGGCGATATCCTCCAACTGAGCTTCGGAGGAGAGCTTGGCAATATCCACCGACACGCCCGGACAGCGCTCTAGCCAGTTGCTGATGCCGTGCAATAACGCGCCGCTCATCGGCACGGTGCTCGAGTGACTCAGGCGCAGCGTTCCAAGCTGGCCATTGCCTACGAGGGTCGCCACTTCGCTGGCCTTGAGCAACTCACTCAACAAATTGCGCGCCCGTGGGTAGAACGCTTCACCGGCCGCTGTGAGCCGCGGTTGGCGTGCGGTGCGTTCGAACAATGGGGTTTGAAGTTGATTTTCCAGTTCCTTGATCTGCCGGCTCAAGGCCGACTGCGCCACAAACAGGCGTTCGGCCGCGGCACTGAAGCTGCCGCTCTCGGCGATTTCGACGAAGTAACGCAGTTGCCGCGTGGAGATCACGAGTCATGCCTTTTTGAGATGAGTGGCTGGCTTTGAAGATATTAGTCGCAACAGTAGACAATGGCTAAAGTGAAGGCCATGTCCAGCAAGGAATAACCCATGAGCCTGGTTGAGTTGATGAGTCAGTGGTCGTTCGGGGCTGTGGATTGGCTGGTGATCGGCCTGGGTGTGGTGCTGGCCTATGTGGTGTTTGGCATTGCCGGGTTCGGGACGGCCTTGGTCGCCGGGCCAATCCTGATTCTATTCATGCCGCTGTCGAAGATCATCCCGTTGCTGGTGCTGCTGGATTTTGTCGCGGCGTTTGGCGGCCTGCTGCAAGCGCGGCACGATGTGAACAAGCCGGAACTGTTGCGGTTGCTGCCCTGCATGGCCATCGGCTGCAGCCTGGGCGTGGGGTTTTTGCTCAACTTGCATTCGGACTTGTTGCTGTTGTTGATGGGGCTGTTTATCAGTGCCTACGCGATTTACAGCCTGGCGGTGAAAGCACGGCCGACTCAATTGGCGGCGGGCTGGTCGATTCCCATGGGCACTGTGGGTGGCCTGTTTGGGGCGCTATTTGGTAGTGGCGGCTTTTTATATGCGATTTACCTTAACAGCCGTTTACCCAAAGACGCGGCGCGGGCCACGCAAAGTGCGCTGATCAGTTGCAGCACGGTCGTGCGTTTGAGTTTGTTCCTGATTGCCGGGGTGTATGCAGATTTGCCGTTATTGATGTTGGCGGTTTGTCTGTTGCCGGCGATGGCCCTGGGGCTGTGGTGTGGGCGCAGGCTGACGATGCGGCTGTCCCGGGAGGCGTTCGTGCGGTTGGTGACCTGGTTGGTATTGGCCAGTGGTATTGCGTTGATCGGGCGGTATGTGAGTACTTGACCTGATTTTTTCAGGGATTAAGCTGCCGTCCTCCCGGGCGTCATCGCGGGCAAGCCCGGCTCCCACATTGGAATGCGATCAACTGTGGGAGCCGGGCTTGCCCGCGATGGCGCCAATAGCCACACCGCAGGACTCCCATGAACTCCCAAAGCATCCTTGTCCCGAAAATCTCCACCTTGCCCGTCCACGAACCCCGCGCCCGGGCGATTGTGCGCTGGCTGGTGCGCAAGAACATCATCAAGGAAGAACTCACCACTTGCGGGCGTACCGGCAACCGCATGGGCTACGCCCTGGCCGATGGCGCCCGCGCCGTGGTGCTGCACCCCGAGGCGCTGCCGTTCAACGAGCCGGTCAATGGCCTGGAGATCATCTACAAGCGTTGCATCTATACCCCGGCCAAGGGGTTTCTTGAAGAAGCCGGTTGCCCGGAATGCCTGAAGGAAGTTGGTGAGGCGCTGTTCGAAAGCCTGGAAGACTGGATGCCTGGCCACACCGACAACTTCACCTGCCCGCTGTGTGGGCATGAAGATGACATCAACGGTTTTCTGTTCCTGCAGGAATGCGGGTTTTCCAACCTGGGGTTCATCTTCAACAACTGGGCGGAGGCGGGGTTCAAGCAGAGCTTTATCGACGAATTTGCCGATTGGTTGGACCAGAAAATGAGCTGGGTCAAAGTCGAGCTTTAATCCATCTATCAGTATTACCAAGTTTGTCAGAGTTTTACATTGAGCCGGGCAGGGTGCATGTATATAATGGCGCGCTTCCATTTTCCCGCTCGGGAGCCCCCGCGATGCTGCGTATCAGCCAAGAAGCTCTGACATTCGACGACATTCTCCTAGTGCCCGGTTATTCCGAGGTGCTTCCTAACGAAGTCAGTCTCAAGACCCGCCTAACCCGTGGCATCGAGCTGAATATTCCCCTGGTTTCCGCTGCCATGGACACCGTCACCGAAGCCCGTCTGGCCATTGCCATGGCTCAGGAAGGCGGCATCGGCATCATCCACAAGAACATGACCATCGAGCAGCAAGCTGCCGAAGTGCGCAAGGTCAAGCGTTACGAAGCCGGCGTGGTGAAAGATCCGATCACCATCGAAGCTGACGCCACCGTGCGTGACCTGTTCGAACTCACGCGTATGCACAACATCTCCGGCGTCCCGGTGCTGCACGATGGCGACCTGGTCGGCATCGTCACTTCCCGTGACGTGCGTTTCGAGAACCGCCTTGAAGTCACCGTCCGTGAAGTGATGACGCCTAAAGAGCGCCTCGTCACCGTCAAGGAAGGCGCCGACAAGAACGATGTGCGCGAACTGCTGCACAAGCACCGCATCGAGCGCGTGCTGATCGTCGACGACAAATTCGCCCTCAAAGGCATGATGACCGTCAACGACATCGAAAAAGCCAAGGCTTACCCGCTGGCCAGCAAGGATGACCAAGGTCGTCTGCGTGTTGGCGCTGCCGTCGGTACCGGTAAAGACACTGGTGATCGGGTCTCGGCCCTGGTCGCCGCCGGTGTTGACGTGGTAGTGGTCGACACCGCCCACGGCCACTCCAAAGGCGTGATTGACCGCGTGCGTTGGGTCAAGCAGAACTTCCCTGACGTGCAGGTGATCGGCGGCAACATCGCCACCGGCGCTGCCGCCAAGGCCCTGGCCGAAGCGGGCGCCGACGCAGTCAAGGTCGGTATCGGCCCAGGTTCCATCTGCACCACGCGCATCGTTGCCGGTGTGGGCGTGCCGCAGATCAGCGCCATCGCCAACGTCGCCGCCGCCCTTGAAGGCACGGGCGTACCCTTGATCGCCGACGGTGGCATCCGGTTCTCCGGTGACCTGTCCAAGGCCATCGTCGCCGGTGCCTCCTGCGTGATGATGGGCTCGATGTTCGCAGGTACCGAAGAAGCGCCGGGCGAGATCGAACTGTTCCAGGGTCGTTCGTACAAGGCTTACCGTGGCATGGGTTCGCTGGGCGCCATGTCCCAGGCGCAAGGCTCTTCCGACCGTTACTTCCAGGACTCCTCGGCAGGCGCCGAGAAGCTCGTACCGGAAGGCATCGAAGGCCGTGTGCCGTACAAAGGCACCCTGAGCGCGATCATCCATCAACTGATGGGCGGCCTGCGTTCCTCGATGGGCTACACCGGCAGTGCCGACATCGAAGAAATGCGCACCAAGCCAGAGTTCGTGCGGATCACCGGCGCCGGCATGGCTGAATCCCATGTCCACGACGTGCAGATCACCAAGGAAGCGCCAAACTACCGTGTAGGTTGAGCCTTCCAGCAAAATGTTAAGTAACCGGGGCTGTTCTTCAGCCCCGAGTTGTTTCTGATTCATTAGACGAGACTGACTTCATGGCCCTCGACATTCACGCCCACCGCATCCTGATCCTCGACTTCGGTTCCCAGTACACCCAACTGATCGCCCGCCGCGTGCGTGAAATCGGCGTGTACTGCGAACTGCACCCGTTCGACATGGACGATGAAGCGATCCGCGAATTCGCACCCAAAGGCGTCATTCTCGCCGGTGGCCCCGAGTCCGTTCACGAAGCCAACAGCCCGCGCTGCCCGCAGGCGGTATTCGACCTGGGCGTGCCGGTGTTCGGCATCTGCTACGGCATGCAGACCATGGCCGAGCAACTGGGCGGCAAGGTTGAAGGTTCCGAGTTGCGTGAATTCGGTTATGCCCGTGTAGACGTGGTCGGCAAGAGCCGCCTGCTGGACGGCATCGAAGACCACATCGACGCCGACGGCCTGTTCGGCCTCGACGTGTGGATGAGCCACGGTGACAAGGTCACCAAAATGCCGGAAGATTTCCACATCCTGGCCAGCACCCCGAGCTGCCCGATTGCCGGCATGTTCAGCGACGAGCGTCGCTACTACGGCGTGCAATTCCACCCGGAAGTGACCCACACCAAGCAAGGCGGGCGCATCCTGTCGCGTTTCATCCTCGACATCTGCGAGTGTGAAGCCCTGTGGACCCCGTCGAAAATTGCTGAAGATGCCATCGCCCAAGTGCGCGCCCAGGTCGGCACTGACAACGTATTGCTTGGCCTGTCCGGCGGCGTTGACTCCTCGGTTGTAGCGGCACTGCTACACAAGGCCATCGGCGACCAACTGACCTGCGTGTTTGTCGACAACGGCCTGCTGCGCCTGCACGAAGGTGAGCAAGTGATGGCCATGTTCGCCGAGAACATGGGCGTCAAGGTGATCCGCGCCAACGCTGAGGACCAGTTCCTCAACAACCTGGCCGGCGAGTCCGACCCGGAGAAGAAGCGCAAGATCATCGGCCGCACCTTCATCGACGTGTTCGATGCCGAGTCCAACAAACTGGACAACATCAAGTACCTCGCCCAGGGCACCATCTACCCCGACGTGATCGAATCGGCCGGCGCCAAAAGCGGCAAGGCCCACGTGATCAAGTCCCACCACAACGTGGGTGGCCTGCCTGAGGAAATGAACCTCAAGCTGGTAGAACCGCTGCGCGAACTGTTCAAGGACGAAGTCCGCCGTCTGGGCCTGGAACTGGGCCTGCCGTACGACATGGTCTACCGCCACCCATTCCCAGGCCCGGGCCTGGGTGTGCGTATCCTGGGTGAAGTGAAGAAGGAATACGCCGACCTGCTGCGCCGCGCCGACCACATCTTCATCGAAGAACTGCGCAAGGCCGACTGGTACCACAAGGTCAGCCAGGCGTTCGTGGTGTTCCAGCCGGTGAAATCGGTGGGCGTTGTCGGCGATGGTCGTCGTTACGCATGGGTTGTTGCGCTGCGCGCCGTAGAGACCATCGACTTCATGACAGCGCGTTGGGCACACCTGCCTTACGAACTGCTGGAGACGGTCAGCGGCCGGATTATCAATGAGATCGAAGGTATTTCGCGCGTTACTTATGACGTGTCGAGCAAGCCGCCGGCGACGATTGAGTGGGAATGATCCTGCGTCCGGCATAGACCAGCAGCAAGTGGCATGAAACACCCCTGAAGCCCGCGTAATTGCGGGCTTTTTGCGTTTTCGGCTCCGCACTATCTGGCAAGTTTTCGCATCGCCAAGCACCCCGTTTTTATGGCATGGTAGATGGTACGACCTGACCCTAATGCCATGTTCGGCGCTCGATACCATGTCGCTCCTAATCAGATTGGCATGGTATTGATTTGCGTTAAAGTATTGATTTGTAAGGTTTTTATGAGATTAATGCGATGCGGAGTGAACATGGTATTTTTTAGAGGAAACCCGCCCTGACCATGCTGACCGATACCAAGCTGCGTAACATCAAGCCGAAAGACAAGCTGTACAAAGTGAACGACCGTGACGGTCTCTATGTAGCCATCACCCCGGCGGGGTCGATTTCATTCCGCTACAACTACTCGATCCACGGTAGGCAGGAGACCATCACCTTCGGCCGTTACGGTGTAGGGGGCATCACCCTAGCGGAAGCCCGGGAACGACTCGGCGAGGCAAAAAAGATGATCGCCGCTGGGAAGTCACCAGCCAAAGAGAAGGCCAGAGAAAAGGGCCGCGTCAGGGATGCGGAGACGTTCGGCGCTTGGGCTGAAAAATGGCTGCGTGGGTACCAAATGGCTGATTCCACCCGCGATATGCGACGCTCGGTTTTCGAACGAGAGCTAAAGCCGAAATTTGGCAACCAGAAACTCGCTGAAATTACGCATGAGGACCTGCGAGCGCTGACTGACAGCATCGTGGAGCGAGGTGCTCCGGCAACAGCAGTTCACTCGCGAGAGATTGTGATGCAGGTCTTTCGATGGGCAATCGAACGTGGTCAGAAGGTTGAGAACCCGGCTGATCTAGTACGGCCTACCAGCATCGCAAAATTCGAGCCGCGCGACCGGGCCTTGACTCCTGATGAAATCGCCTTGATGTATCAGTACATGGAACGCATTGGTACCGCTTCTTCGGTGCGTGTTGCGGCTAAGTTGCTGTTGCTAACCATGGTTCGCAAAAGTGAACTGACCAATGCGACTTGGAGCGAAATCAATTTCAGCGAAGCAGTCTGGACAGTTCCCAAAGAGCGGATGAAGCGCCGTAATCCGCATTTGGTGTTCCTGTCCAGGCAAGCGCTTGATATTTTCATTGCCCTGAAAACCTTTGCGGGTGGCTCGGAATATGTTCTTCCATCGCGCTATGACTCTGACTTACCGATGAGCAGTGCCACTCTCAATCAAGTGCTAACGCTGACCTATCGCCTCGCCCAGAAAGAGGGGCAGTCGCTAGGCAAGTTCGGGCCGCACGACTTGCGACGGACTGCCAGCACATTGTTACATGAGGCTGGCTATAACACCGATTGGATCGAGAAGTGCCTCGCACACGAACAGAAGGGTGTGCGAGCGGTTTACAACAAGGCCGAATATCGAGATCAGCGTCGGGCGATGCTGCAGGATTGGGCGGACATGATCGACGAGTGGACGCTTAGGAGACCGCGCTCCGAGGGCTGATACCGAGCTTCGTGGACTACAGAGTACATGGCGCCCATTCGTTTGTGGCGAAACGCCCACTTCGGTGGGCTTTTTTTTTGTCCCGAAACGCACGTTTTAGGGACACTTTTTTTCTCTGAATTTCGTTTAAAAAAACTACCGATAAAACAAGAGATTGGGTGATTATCCCCGTCCCGAAACTGGACGTTTGACGGACACTTAAGTGATTGATTTGTATGGAAAAATCGTCTAAAAATGCTGGAAAATACCGGAAATGTGGGGCAATAATCGAACCTCGAATGATCACGAAACGAGGTATTCGGTGTGGAGAAAGAATCGAGAAAAGTCCTGATCAGCAAGAAACAGTTGCTGGCAATGATCCCGTTGTGCGAGCGCACGATCTACAACTTTGAAAAGCAGGGAAAATTCCCTCGGCGTATTGCTCTTAGCAGCCGTAAGGTGGTCTGGGATTTGGGGGAAGTGGAGGAATGGATTGATGCGTGCAAGGGGACCGGCCCGGCTCCCCGGCCCGGAATGGGGGCCTGAATTGTGGCGATTGACTTACGGGCAGCTTTCGAGAACGAGCCGCCCTCACTTGACTTCATATGGCCCGGCTTCCTTGCAGGCACAGTGGGAGCCTTGGTAGCTCCCGGAGCCACTGGTAAGAGCTTCTGGGCGCTGGAGGCGGCAATGTCCGTTGCCTGTGGCGCAACCGTTGAAAGCAGAGCGGCCGGTGGTGACTTGGTAGGGCTTGCACCTGCGAAAGCTGGTCGCGTCGTCTATTTCGCTGGAGAAGACCCGGAAGTCGCACTGGTGCGCCGTATCCATGCCATCGGTCAGCATCTGAACCAGCAGTCACGGGAAGTCATCGCGCAGAACCTCACCCTTGAGCCGATCATGGGTAAGCGCTTGAATGTGATGGATGAGCGGCACCTTGCCCGCGTCATTGAGTTTTGCGCCGGTGCCCGGTTGATCGTGCTGGATACCCTGAGCCGCATTCACGACAGGGACGAGAACAGCAACGGCGACATGGCACGACTTGTTTCTACGCTGGAGCACATTGCGGCGTGTACCGGGGCCTCAGTTCTGTACCTGCACCACGTTAGCAAAGGTAGCGCCCGAGAGGGGCAGACGGATCAACAGCAGGCAGCACGAGGCGCATCCGCTCTAATCGACAATGCCCGCTGGTGCGGCTTCGTCGCAAAGATGACCGAGGACGAGGCCAAGAGCCTGAGCGACCGCTCCTATGACCGTCAGCCCATCGACAACGACCGGCGCGGCTTCTTTGTCCGTTTTGGTGTCAGCAAACAGAATTACGACGCTACTCCGCACGACCAATGGTATCAACGCCGCGACGGCGGCGTTTTGCTGCCGGTGGAGTTGTTGGACGTTAAGCAGGACAGCGGAAAGGTGCGTCAACGTGAGCAAGCATGACTTGACTCACGCCCGGCACGACCCGGTGCATTGTCTGGCACCCGGCCTGTTCCGTAGCCTCAAACGTGGCGAACGCAAGCGCAGCAAACTGGACGTTGTCTATGACTACGGCAATGGCAAGCGTATCGAGTTCAGTGGGCCGGAACCGCTGGGGGCCGACGATCTGCGTATTCTGCAAGGACTGGTTGCTATGGCTGGACCTTGCGGTCTTGTGCTTTCTTCCGATCCTCAGACAGAAGCAGGTCGGCAGCTCCGGCTATTTCTCGAACCTAAGTGGGAAGCGGTCCAGCAGGATGCGATGGTAGTCAAGGGTAGCTATCGGTCGCTGGCCCGTGAGGTTGGCTATGCGGACATCGACAATACTAGGCCAGTACGCGATTGCATTGAGAGGCTCTGGAAGGTCTCTATCATTGCGCAAAATGGAAGGAAGCGGCAGGGCTTCCGTTTGCTATCCGAGTACGCAAGTGATGAGCAGGAAGGCAAGCTGTATGTGGCATTGAACCCCCTTATTGCTCGCGCAATCATGGGTGGGCAGCACATCCGCATAGATATGGCCGAAGTAAGAAAGCTACAGACCGACCCCGCCCGCCTGATTCATCAACGTCTATGCGGCTGGATCGACCTCGGCAAGTCGGGGCGGGTAGAGCTGGACACGCTATGCGGCTATGTCTGGCCGGATGAACCGGCGAACCCGAATACCATCAAAAAACGTCGCCAGACGGCACGCAAAGCGCTGGCCGAGCTTGCTGCCGTGGGTTGGAGGCTGGACGAGTATGCTAAGGGAAAATGGGAAATCAGGCGACCCAAGGCATCCGAGTGTAATGCCGCGCCCCCCTGTTTAACGGCACCTAACCCCCTGTTTAACAGTACCCAAACCCCTGTTTAACGGCACCCGGCCTGTTTCTGGAAACCTAGCAACGGCGGGGCCTTGCGGGCCGTTCGCAAATTCCATCCAAGATTCTCTAAGAATCTCTATCATGCGCGCGAAGCGCCGCGCCCTGGTGGCGCAGCTCATCGCTTGCTGCTGTTGGTCGGCCTGCGGCCGTTGGGCACCAAAAGGAAGGGCGGCTCCCTCGAACACACACACCACCTAAACCACCAAGTGCATCGCGCCGTCTGCGGCATCCGAAGACGCACTAAAGAGAAGATCTCGGGGTGAACGACCAATCAGAAGGTCTTAGGAGCCGCCATAACGCTTTTAAATGATGCGGGATGGCCATCGGGTGCTGTAGCCAAAAAATCGCTCAGAATGCAGCTCAGGGCCTTACAGGTGGTGTAATAGACGGAGCTGAGACAGGTTCGTGCGTATTACTAATGGCGAAGCCCTCGCGCTTTTGATCGGCGCAGCCGGGAGTAGCCCCGTGATGAAATATCGCGAGTAGCCGCAAGTCCGGTGTGTCAACGCAAAGCGTTGTCCACGGGACACGCAGCACCGCAGGTGCGGAGGCTTTGGGCTTGTGCTGGGACTGACAGAACGACCAACTGACGGGGAGTGAACCTGATGCAATCACGAGGCTGCGTTTGGAAAGTAAAACCCCGCACTTAGGCGGGGTTGTGTGGGTCTCGTCAGTGATCACTGCTTGCCGGGACTCTCTTGCTTCTGTGCTTCCTGCGCGGCTTGGATGGCCATCAACGCCTGCTGATTCAGGGCTGCGTTATTCTTGCTGCCCAGCAAAGGTAGACGATTCATAGCCTGTGCCCCAGCAAACATGCGATAGGACGCCGACAATGCGAGCGGGTTCACTCGAAGCTGCAAGGCCGTGTACTGGCGATCTAGACTATCGAGTTGCGGCCCGTAGCCCTTGCTACGTAGCCATCGGCCGAGCGCCCACATGCCGATGGCAAATGTCGATGCGAATACTACGAATCCAGCGAACATCAGTATGTCCATCATGGTTGTTTCTCCGAGTTGTCGTTGTTTGATGCCGTGCCGGGCACATTGAGCGAGGCTAGGCGACTTGTGGCGGGGCTTTCGTCCGAGGATGGACGGATGACGTTAGATTCCGTTTGTGCAGCTTCCACGGTTGTTTCCGCGCCATTGGTTGGAACGGTCGAGCTGGCACCATCGGGAACAGGCGGCGGAGATCCTGCACCAAGAGACAGAGAATGCGCATTCTCCATGCCCGGCACTGCCATCGAGGTCATCACACCGAGCGCTTTTGCGCTAGCGTTGGCCGCTTGGGAAAGGGCGTTGCCAGAGCCAACAACTCCCCCTTTTGGTGCCCCTTGCTGGTCTTTGTCGTTTCTGTCCTGCGCCGCTCTCCCGGCCTGCTTGGTCGCCTGCTGGACACCACTGCTAGGCTGCTGCGGAGCCGTGCCCGGTGATTGAGGGGCGGCACTGCCACCTACGCGGGCACCGGCCGACGACGCACCTTGGGCGGCCGCTTGGCCGCCCGTGCTCGCGCCGAGCCCAGCGGCCGCACCGCCGTGAGTCGCCGCCGCTGCGGGCGCACCACCACCGGCAAAACTGGAATTGATCGCAGAAGCCAGACCGCCGCCGCCAATTCCACCTGCACCCGCTACACCGGCCCCAGCAGCGCCGCCAGTACCGGCAGCGCCAAGAGCACCGGCAGCAGCCGGAGCGGCCGCCCCGGCCGTGGCGATGGTGGCAGCCGCCGCAGCCGCTCCGGCTGCCCCGGCCACCGCCATCCCGCCAATGGCTGAGCCACCGCCCATGGACGTGCCGCTAATCATGCCGCCGATCAGGTCAGGAATAGTCTTGGTCAGATAGCAGCACACCAAGGCCAAGCCGACCATCGTCATCAATGACGCTTCATCATTGGTATAGGCTGCTAACCACTGCTTAGCCGACTGTACAACCAGGCCGACAATCAGAGTCAATACAAATAGCTTTGCACCAATCGCGACGGTGAAACGCATTGGCGCAATTGCAAATTCCCGCGTCCATTGCGAGCCACCAAAGCCCAAGAACAGCACGGATGCGTTGATGATTACGTAGGCCTCTACGAGCGTGACAAACATGAATGCAGCGATGAATGCGAAACATGCCAGCACAAGAATTGCGCATACAGCGATCAGAAGTCCCTTGGCCGGAGAAAATACTGAAATGCCCTCTACCATTGTGCGGCCAAAATCCAGCGCAACTGCAAGCATATCGCCGGGTTCTAATGCACGCCCGAGGCCGCTCGCTGATGCCGCTGCATCGCGGAAACTATCGACGATGGCCGTCGACCACTCCACTGAGTACTTCATGACTGCAAGGAAGAAACCGATCACCAGCACGAAGCGCAGCAGCTCGCCGACAATCTCGCCGAAGTCGGCTTGCTTCATTACTAGAGGCATGAACGTCCAAATAAACTGGATCGAGGCCAGCAGCCAGAACAGTCTGATCGCATAGTCATACAGCTTCGCTGACCACTGGTGCGACTGTTGCAAAACTAGGTCGAGTAGGCCCTGAACCGATGTATCGGCATGGGAAAGGTCGGTCGCGGCCATAGCATTTCCGGCCATGAACACACTCGCCAAGGCGAGGAACAACAAAAGACGACGATCCATAGCTAGTACCCCTTCACGCCGCCGCGAGTGTTGGGGCGCGCCTCAAACGACGCATCAGCGTCACGCTGTTGCCGTTGTTGCTCAGCCATCGCAGTACATTCGATGTTGCTTTGAACCACCACGGCAACCATGTAACCGGTCAGTGCGGACCCGGCGCACATCAACGCGATTAGCCATTTCGAAATAGTCATTCTCAGTACTCCTTCACGCCGCCGCGTGTGTTTTTCCGCGCTTCAAACTGCTGTTCAGCCGCTTCGCTAACGGCCTGTCGGTCGCCTTGCTGGGCCATGTAGTTGCCCTGCATGTTGATTTGGGTGGCCATCAGATCCCGCAGTTTTTGCAGTTGCTGCACGTTCTGCGAGGCGATTTCGTTGCCCGCCTGAATAGCTTGCATGCGGCCTACGGCTGACTGCGAACGGGCCACCATGCGAGCAAGCTGGGCGTCTTCAGGCTCGAACGTGCTGGTATTGAGATTTGCCGCTTCCATCGCCGTTTTCACGTTGTCGCGGCCCTGTTGCGACCACTTTTGATAGCGATCCTGCGCCGGGACCTCTGCCGAGTTCGCTGCTTGATTCAGGTAGGAATCGAAGCCGGGGAAAGCCGTGTTGAACTGCGAATCCATGTTCTGGATTTGACGGCCCAAGGCCTGCGAACGGTTGTAGATGTTGACCACGCTTTTCAAGTCAGCCGCAATGCTGCCAAACATCGAATCGGGCAGGCCCGTGCCCTGAGTGACCATGTTTTGGTACTGCTGAATCTGCGTTTGCAGTTGCTCGGCGGTGTTCAGCGCCGTGTTGACCTGTTCGGCGTACTCGAACATCTGTTGATAGAACGTCGAGCAGTTAGAGCAGTAGATGGCGTAAGCCGGTGCAGGTGTGATGTAGAGGCCTACACCAAGGCCTGTGGTTGCCATTGCCACAGCTAGCGCCGCGCCACGGCCAAATACCCGAGCGACATAAGCTGACGTTTTTCGCGATTCCATTTCCATGCCGAATACCTCATTTTGTCGTAATCTGAGGTTTGATTATTGTCCGATACGGGGTGGTTTTGAATATGCGGATAGATACTTATCCGCATAGATTTCAATGACTTGCGTCCGGAAACTGTCCGTCAATCATCCTTTGCAATGATGCCAACCATCTGACTTGTCTAGGGTTTTTCTTTCATGAGGAAGAATACTTAGCTGTCCGGTTTGATGCTTTTTGCGGACAAAAAAAAGCCCACCAAAGTGAGCTTTTGATAAGTTTGTGCGCGGCGTCAGTGGGCCGCGTAATAAGGATTCTGAGCGCGATAAAGGCTACGTTCAGTCTCAGGGATGTGCAGCGTCTCTAGGTGCCACTCTTCGAGTGAAGAAGCTAGCTCGGCCGCAATGCGCTGGGCTTCCACAACGGGCTTACTAGATTGCCCGCTGGCTCGACCTAGGCAGGCTTGCAGTTCATTGAGTTGATTGGCCAAAGCGCTGATGCGGTGAGCTGTCTTCATGATCAATTCCTCTTGCTGATCCGTTCCACGATTCTATCGAATTCTTCCCGGATCTGATCGTCCGTAAGCTCAAGATTAACCAATCCTGATTTTATTGCAATTCTTCCGATTCTTTCTGCTGCCTCATTGTCGAGCTTTGCAAGCCTTGCCTTAGCCATCTCTAGCTCAGAAAGCGCGTCAGCTCGTCGCTCGGAAAGGGTTTTTCTAGCCAATTGTAGTGCTCCTTTTTTGGTGCCATTTCGGCCTTAACCGATTGTGATCACGGAGATTTTAGCGACCGCTGGAATTTCTGACCACATCTGGATTGGCGTCGCTAAGAACGAAGCGCGGCCCCGGCATGTTGGTCGCCACTCCTGTGCTTTCTCCGCCCTGTGTGATCCGTTCAGTTAAAGTTGGTCGATTAAGTAAATTCAAGGCAATTTTAGGAAACTCCTGCTTAGATTAATGCAACTCTAGGCAACTAAGGAAAAATGAACGAAATTCAAGGAAATTCAAGGCAACTTGCGTTACCGAAACGGCCATTAGCATTAAATTTCTTTGAGTTGCACTCAGACAGACGGCAAGATGTGTGTTGTGGGCCTACGCTGCTCCGCAGCTACGACCCCCACCACCGCCCCTTACTCGCCTTCGGCTCGACGGATCTTGCTCTGCGAGGCTTGCCGTCGCTGCCGCGACAATTGAAAAGCTGGAGAGGTACAGCATGGAGAAAAAGGAGAAGCACACCCCTCGACGGAAGTTGCCGCCCATCAAGGTGTGGGTGTCGGAGGACGAGCGCGCAGAGATCGAGGACAAGGCCAGGCAAACTAACATGTCATTGTCCGCCTATCTGTCCGCTGTAGGCCGCAACAGGCCCATTCGATCCGCACTTGACCTGAAGGCGGTTGCGGAGCTTGGGAAAGTAAACGGCGACCTTGGGCGGGTGGCAGGCTTGCTGAAAATGTGGTTGGCAGAGAAACGCGGGCATGGTGCCCCGGCAGCGGACGTTGATGCATTGATGAGGGAGTTTCGTGAGCTACAAGGGAAAGTTTTGGCTGTTATGAGCAATGTTGTTTATGAACGGAGATAGGAGCGGCGCCTAAGACCGGTTGCAGCATTTTTTCGTAACGCCATTTTAGAAAAATTATGGCCAATTGGGCATGCACATCATCTCCAATTTGAGGGGGCTTTTGAGTTTTGCCATTTCCAGAGGGCCGTATCAGGGCACAATCTTGCTGACTGCGCACGACACAGCTTCATGACTCCATCGAGGGCACAGTAAAGCCCTGTGTCTAAGGCGATGTTGCCGCTGCTAGCAATTGGCAGGCGAAAACGCTTTTTTGGATTGCGCAATCCAAAAAAGACGTGGCATTAGGCCGGTATCGCGCTAGAGTCCTTAAGTATAAAAAAATGCTGTGGTTTTCCGAGACGTGGAGAAGATAGTAATGGGGCTACCAAGAACATTTGTAGGATTTAGTAGTACGGACATTCACTATTATCGATTAATGCTTGCGTGGAAGCAACACGAACATATTGATTTCAGTTTCACTAATTGCCAGCTTTCACAAGAAATAAATTCAAGCGATGAGGCATATATAAAACGTAAGTGTCGCGAGCGCATAGATATGGCAGGAACGTTTGCTGTGCTTATTGGTTCTGATACACGTAACAAGCACAAATATGTAAGATGGGAAATGGAAGTCGCGTTAGAAAAAAAATGCAGAATCATAGGCATAAATTTGGATGGCGCACGTAGCGTGGTAGAAGCAAAATGCCCGCCTATTATTCGAAATGTAGGAGCTATCTTTGTTCCTTTTTCACCAAAAATTGTTGCCCATGCGCTTGCTAATTGGACTAAGCAGCCGAATGATGACTGGCATTATAAAGACGAAGTTTATAGAAGTCTCGGATATAAGTGATCGGAGAATATATGGAAGATAAAGATTTCCCTGCCCTCTATCGGTCTGCTAATGAACTTTCGTTAAAGTCGCAGTCGCAATTTTTCTTAGCTTTAAGGTGCCATCTTATTACCTTGGTTCTCGCCGCATTATTATCAATAGTAAGCTTTCCACACTGGACTGTAGCAGCCTTGCAGGTCTTTGCTCTTTTAGGAGCTTTGGCGTGCTCTATCTATTTGTTTAGTGTTAGGCCAGAAAAGCTTTGGTACGGTGGCAGAGCGGTCGCAGAATCTATAAAGACGATAACTTGGCGCTATGTGTGTCGAGCTGAACCGTTCCAGGGAGACGATGAAAGCGCTCGGAAAGATTTTCGTCTGACACTTAAAGCAATAATTGAACAAAATCGAGAGGTTTGCCGGGCGCTCACTGACCACCTTGAAGGTATCCAAGTTTCTCCTAAGATGGAGCAGATCCGGTGCGAAACATTAAGTAAACGCAAAGAAATATATGTGAAAAGCAGGATTGGAGATCAACATGCATGGTATGCCAACAAAGCTAAATTCAATCGTAGGAGAGCTCGGTATTTTTTTTGGGTTCTGATAACGGTCAATACCTTCGCTGTTGTTTGTGCTGTGGTGCGGGTTGCTAACGTAGAGGTGCCTTTTTGGCCAACTGATGTTTTCGTAGCAGCGGCTGCAAGTATTTTAAGTTGGATGCAAGCAAAGCGATTTTCTGAATTAGCGGCCTCGTACTCTTTAACGTCTCACGAGATAGGGTTGGTAAAAGAAGAAGCGAAGCAGCCAAATACAGATGAAAAGTTTTCTGTATTTGTGGGGGATGCGGAAAATGCTTTTTCCCGAGAACATACGCAATGGGTTGCAAGGAAAGATGCGTAGATGCTTCTGTCAATGGCATGATTTAGGGGGGGTGATATGTTTAATCTTATTATGAGATCGGTTGAGTGGGACTCTGGGCAAGAATCAATGGAGATTGGCCGGGTTTTTGAATATACGGATAGCCACATATCTCAAATTTTTAGAGAAAATAATATTCCATCGCTGGATAGACTTATAGCCCTTCCGTGTCTGTTTATGCAAGAAGGAACGCGGGATGAGGTTGCTTACGTTGGTCAAATAAATAGAGCAAGAATAGTAGGTGGTGATATATCTTTTGAGTATTCATTAGACAGTGAGGTGCCAGTTATTCATAACTCATTTATATACAAAAATAGAATGGCACTTGATATGCCAAAGGATTTTGAGTTCTCTAGGAATCATTGGGCTGTTAAGGATATTGATCTTTATCGATTTTTGCTTAGAACGGTTAGGCCGAGGCGCCAACGGCCTACGGTATTTCAGATTTCAGAACATGAGAGCATTGAAGCGATGCTGGTCTCTGTAATGATGCCATTTGATGCTGCTTTTAATCCGGTCTACAACGGTATTCAGTTGGCCGCAGAAGGGGCTGGCCTTCGTTGTCGTCGTGCCGATGATATTTGGGAGAATCCAGCCGTAATTCAGGATGTAGTTGCTTTAATAGATAGAGCGCGTGTTGTGGTGTGTGATTGCACAGGTAGAAACCCTAACGTCTTTTATGAGGCTGGGATTGCGCATACTCTGGGTAGAGAAGTCATACTAATAGCTCAAGCTGAGCACGACATACCGTTTGATCTACGGCATCTACGATTTATTCGTTATCATGCGAACGCGCAAGGAATAGCCGAATTGTCCGTGGCTTTGCAGGCACGAATTCAAACCATTGTCGGTCACTAAATTTATCTTCTTGTTGCAGATGTCTTGGATGTACACCGAGAAGCCTTGTATTGAACTCTCAGCATAGAGGACAGGTGAGATGAAAGACAGATCACATGACAAGGCCATGGTGGAGTATTTCCATGCTATTCCTTCCTACGCAGCGGAGTTGCTTGCCGAAGTTCGCCTAGACGGCGACCCGGCTGAACTGGCTATTTTGCTGCGTCAGACGGCTGAGGCGTTCGGCCAGGACGGATTGCGGGTAGTTTCTCAGACGAGGAAGGAGCGCGAATGACCCTGAAATTGTTAATAGATACGTGTGTATGGCTCGACCTCACAAAAGATCCCCGCCACCTTCCGCTGTTGGATGCCCTATCCGCGATGAGCGAGGCAGACGAAGTAGTACTCGTTGTGCCGCAGATTGTTATCGATGAATTTGCACGGAATCGCGACCGAGTGATGGCCGCGAGTAGAGCCAGCCTTTCGAGTCACTTCAAGAGGGTTCGAGAGGCAATTATGCAGTTCGCACCTGAAGATGGCCGTGAGGCTACGATCCGGCAGCTAAACGAAGTGGATCACCGCGTGGCGACTGGCGGCGAGGCAGTAAACGAGGCGGTAGACCTCATTGAAAAACTCTTTGCCGACTCTCAGCCTGTGCCCGTAAGTGACAGTATTAAGCTGCGTGCAGCTGACCGAGCTATCGCCAAGATTGCCCCTTTCCACCGTCAGATGAATGGCATGGGAGATGCAATCATCATCGAGACCTACATTGATGCTCTGGCTGCGCGTCAGAGTGACGACGTGTTCGCGTTCGTGACTCATAACATCCACGACTTTAGCCGTCAGGGAGCAGATACACGTTTGCCACACCCGGATTTAGAAGCCCTTTTCGATGGCGTGAGATCGAGATATTCAACCAACCTAAGCACACTGCTCAGCGAATTCGCCAGCGAATTGATCGAAGAAACCAGGTTTGAGCGCGAATACAGTCAAGCTCCTAGACAGCTATCCGAGTTGCTCGAAGCAGAGCAGAAACTGACTACTCAAGTTTGGTACAACAGGAAGTGGAACATCATCGCTAACGTCGAGGATGGGGAAGAAAGGGTGGTGGCTAAGGAGGAGTGGGACAGAGCTGCGCCGGAAGAGCGGCGGAAGCTTGTGGTCGATTCGATTTGGGAGGGAATGCTAGCTGCTATGAGGAGCGCGGAGGAGGAACTCGGCGCGGAGGCGCTGGGGCCGTGGACTGACTTCGAGTGGGGGATGATCAACGGCAAGCTGTCTGCTATACGCTGGATGCTCGGTGACGAGTGGGATATGCTCGATACGTAATACACAGACAGTTATGGATCGCCGTTGCTGTTTTGGATTGCGCAATCCAAAACAACGCCTGTGGGCGTTCTGAATTATCGTTCGACCGTTTGCGCTACCAGAGCGGAGGGCACCATCAATGAAAGACAGATTACATAGTGAGGCTATGGCTGAGCTTTTCCGTGCCAGCCCAGACTACGCATCTGAACTGCTGGTCGAGGTTCGCCGCGGCGGTGACCCGGCAGAGCTTTCCATTCTGCTGCGACAGGTAGTCGAGGCGTTTGGGGAAGACTTTGCAACTCTGACTTTTGCGACGAGGCAACCATGACGCAAGTGGCTTGGAGGCGCGACGGCGTGCCGGTAGATGCCGCTTCCATTCCGGGCATTGAGTGGGAGGCCTTGAAACAGGTGGCACAGCTAGGTGACTTCATGATGCCTTGCTGCAAGGCGCCAGCGGTCCTCAAGACAAGCATTAACGGCTTGGCCTTCTTCGCCCATCTTTCGGATGAGTGCGATACCGCACCGGAAACGAAGTGGCACAAGGCAGGCAAGGCAGCAGTGATGGCCGCTTTAACAAGCATGGGCATCGAGAGTCGTGACGAGGTGCCGGGCCGATCTACGAGCGGGGACAAGTGGGAGGCCGATGTTCTCTTCTCGGTTTCGGGTCGCACCATCGTGATCGAGTTGCAACGCTCTTACCAGCATCTGCGCGACTTCACTCGTCGGCAGGAGCGATATGCTGCCTCGGGTGTTGAATCTTACTGGCTGGTCCGCAAAGAGACATTTCTGACCTTGGGAAAGGCCACATCGCGACTTCTGCTAAAGCGTGACTTCGGCAACGTGTTTCCGCCTGGTGGAATCGGTACAGGTATGCTGCCTGAGTTACCGGTAGCGATGTTGGAGACCGAGGGCGAGCAGGTGGTTCAGTTCGGTGGGTTCAAGACTGCGACTGTGGCGGTGTGGCTGGCTGGCATCATAGATGGCGCATTCCAGTATCGTGGCGGATCTTGGAATCTTGGTTGACCTTGAATATGTCGCATGGCATTTTTAATGGTATCTGAAGGATTTTTGTGCGCAATATACTGTCAAATAACGATTTTTTTTGATAATCAATAATAGAGTGGGAATGATCCTGCGATAGCAGGTGAGGACTGAATAACAGAACCCCGGCCATGTGCCGGGGTTTTTGCATGTTAGGCGAGTAGGTTAGAAGAACTCATCCTCTGTACATCAAGGAAGCTGTTCAATACAAAATGCATTGTATATTATGCAAAATTGTAATTTATGAGGTTTTGCATTGTATAGGATGCGATATAGATGGAGGATCTAGGAATTCTGATCAAAACCCTGCGAAAGTCCGCAGGCCTTTCGCAAAGTCAGCTAGCACAGCGGCACGGCATGAGTCGCGCCACCATCTCGGGGATCGAAAACAATACCATCCCTGAAATAGGTATTCGCAAGGTCGCAGCGATTCTTGAAGGCTTGGGATACGAATTGACCGCCACCCCCAATCCTCGACGCATGACTCTCGACGAATTGAAGGCAGGAGGTGTCCATGACTAGCCAACGTGATCGGTTGTACATCGGCACCAACGGTGTGCCTGCTGGAACGCTCGGGCGACGTAATGAAAATCAGCGTGACTCGATTTTTTCGTATAACGACACGGTGGCCCAAGAGCAAGCAGTGTCCTTGACCATGCCGGTGCGCCTGGAAAGCTACAACTGGGAGTACGGCATTCACCCGTTGTTTGAGATGCACATTCCTGAAGGGCATCTCAAGGCCGAACTCGTACGGCGTTTCAGCAAATCGGTGCGCGGTTTTGATGACTTTGCTTTATTGGGCATCGTAGGTCCGCACCAATTGGGTCGTATCAGCGTTGCCCATCAAGCGGGTGATGCGTCGTTGCCTGGGGTCAAGCTGGCTGACCTGCTGGTGTACGACGGGGCTGAAGACCTGTTCGATGAGCTTCTGAAAACCTACGCCGCTTATTCAGGGGTGTCGGGCGTTCAGCCGAAAGTGCTGGTTCGCGATGTTGGCGATATGGCTGCTGATATTGAACGTCTTACCCACAAGGGCGCCACGCATTTGGTAAAGGCGTTCAATGAGTCGGACGTTCCTCAGTTGGCGGCCAATGAATTTTTCTGCATGCGTGCCGCATACCATTGTGGTCTTGAGGTGCCTGAGGTCCAGCTCAGTCATAACGGGAAGTTTCTGGTAGTGAAGCGGTTCGACATCGGTGAAAACGCCTACCTCGGATTTGAGGATATGTGTGTTCTATCGGGATGGGGAACCGGGAAAAAATATGACGGCAGCTATCAAGGGTGCGCAAAACTGATCAGGTCATTTGTCACGCCAAGCCGGGTAGCCAGGGCTCTTGAAGACTTTTTCATAATGGTGGCGCTCTCGGCCGGTATTCAGAACGGTGATGCACACCTGAAAAACTTCGGCTTGCTTTATGAAAACTGCGCCGAGGATGCCGATGTCTGGCTTGCCCCCGTTTATGACCTGGTGACCACTACGGTCTACGCCGGCAACGACATCATGGGGCTGTTGCTTGGCGGTTCGAAGGCGTGGCCAAAGCGCAAGATGCTTGTGCAGTTCGGGCGCAGTTCGTGCAGTTTGACGCAGGCGCGCTGTAACGAATTGCTCGCCAGAGTGGACGATGGCATGAGTCGCGCCATGGCGGAGCTATCCGAGTATCGAAGTACCCACCCGGAGTTCGAAGCCGTAGGGGAAAAGATGGCCGGCGCATGGGCAGCAGGCTTGGCCAGGAGTATCTCGGTGTCGTGAGGGGCCGGGTTTAAGCGAGCCCCAGGGAGCAGCCGGGTTTAGCGCCGTGCCACATCCGAAAAATAAAACTTATCCAACGTATGCCGCGACTCGGTGTACTCGAACTGCCTTCCATCCTGCAAGAACGTCTGGTTGCTCACCACAATCACATGGCTTTGCCCATCCAGATCCAGATGCGCCTGGTCGTCCTTGCTGCGCGGCAAGGCTTCGATGGTGCGCTGCGCATAGCTGATCTGCAGCTGCAGCGTTTGCTCGATAAACGCGTAGATCGACTGCTCGGCGATGTCGTGATCCAGGCCGGGAATCAGGTCACTGATGAAGTGGTTGATGTCCAGAATCACGCGTTTGCCGCCGATGCGGCGCACCCGTTTGATGCGCGTGATCAGTGTGCCGGGTTCGGCCTCGATGTGCTGCAGCAGTGAGCCTTCCAACGGGATCTGGGTGAACTCGACCACGTCAGTACGTACGTCATCGCCCAGGTCAGCGTGCGTTTCGTGGAAGCTGACGATGCCGCCCAGTTGGAACTCGATCGGGTTGGGCGATAACACAAAGGTGCCCTTGCCGTGGATCTTTTGCGCAAAGCCACGTTCCTGCAACTGCTCGATGGCGCGCCGTACGGTGCCACGGCTGGCCTGGTAGGCGTCCATCAGTTCGGTTTCGGAGGGAAGGCGCGTACCGCGTTGCAGGCGCTCGGTGGTGATGCTGGCAAGCAGATCCGTATAGATCTGGTTGTATTTGCTCATGGGATGGCTCTTGCCCGGCGTTATGAAGGTGGACTGCGCGTTCAAGGCAGGAACCATAGTGGCAGAGGTGGGGTTTGTCCATTGGACAGCGGTGCGAGCCGGGGAAAAATCTGACAGAAAGCTCGCAGGCATAAACAAAAGTGTAACTCGTACAGACGAGTTGTTGATTTAACTCGTACAGACGAGTACTTTTCCCTCCTCGGCGTGCTGCCAACGACTGCCACCCATAAAAACAATCACAGTGGAAAACGAGCATGAGCCACGACTATTCAACGATTGCCCGCGAGATTCTCGACAACCTCGGGGGCCGCGAAAACCTTGAGCAGGCCGCCCATTGCGTGACCCGCCTGCGCCTGGCGCTCAAGGACCCCAGCCTGGTCAACAGCAGTGCCCTGAACCAGGTCGATCTGGTCAAGGGCTCGTTCTTTACCGGTGGCCTGTTCCAGGTGGTGATCGGCCCCGGCGAAGTGGAAAAGGTCTACGCCGCCCTGCGCGAGCTGACCGGCCTGGCCGCGTCGACCATTGCCGACGTCAAGAAAGCCGGCGGCGACAAGACCAACCCCATGCAGCGCCTGGTGCGGGTGTTCTCCGATGTGTTCATGCCGATCCTGCCCGCGCTGATCATTGCCGGCCTGTTGATGGGCGTGAACAACCTGATGGGCGCCAAGGGCATGTTCATCGAAGGCAAGACGCTGCTGGAGGCCTACCCGAACCTGGATGGTCTGTGGAGCCTGATCAACCTGATGGCCAACACCTCCTTCGTGTTCCTGCCGGCACTGGTGGGCTGGTCGGCGGCCAAGCGGTTCGGCGGCAGTGAAATCCTCGGCATCGTGCTGGGCCTGATGCTGGTGCACCCGGACCTGCTCAACGCCTGGAACTACGGCAAGGCGGTTGCCGGCCTCGACGGCCAGAGCCTGCCGTACTTCGATATCTTCGGCTGGTTCCAGATCGAGAAAGTCGGTTACCAGGGGCAGATCCTGCCGATCCTGATGGCGGCCTTTGTCATGAGCGTGATCGAAAAGTGGCTGCGGGCGCGGGTGCCGAATGCCATTCAACTGCTGGTGGTGCCGATCACCACTATCGTCGTCACCGGCGTGCTGGCCCTGGCGATTATCGGCCCGGTGACCCGTCACCTTGGCATCCTGATCACCGAAGGTTTGGTGACCCTGTTCGAGATCGCCCCGATGATCGGCGGCGCGATTTTCGGCCTGCTCTATGCGCCGCTGGTGATCACCGGCATGCACCACATGTTCCTCGCCGTCGACCTGCAGTTGATCTCCACTCAGGGCGGCACCTTTATCTGGCCGATGATCGTCATGTCTAACCTGGCCCAGGGCAGCGCCGCCCTCGGGGTGTTCTACATGACCCGCAACGCGCGGGACAAAAGCATGGCCTCGACCTCGGCGATTTCCGCTTACTTCGGCATCACGGAGCCGGCGATGTTCGGCGTGAACCTGCGCTTCAAATTTCCGTTCTATGCCGCGCTGCTGGGCTCGGCGCTGGGCAGCATTTTTCTGTCGTTGAACAAGGTGCAGGCCTCGGCCATCGGCGTCGGTGGGTTGCCCGGGTTTATCTCGATCGTGCCGAGCGCGATTCCGATGTTCGTGATCGGCATGGTCGTGGCGATGGTCGTGCCGTTTGCGCTGACGTGCATGTTGAGCATGAAGATCGTTCGGCCTGGTTATCGGGTCGCCTGAAGATCGCTATCGCAGGCAAGCCAGCTCCCACAGTGATTTGTGAACACATTCAAGTGTGGGAGCTGGCTTGCCTGCGATGAGGCCAGAAGGGCCAGCACCCAACTCTACTGAAGGAACCCACCATGCAAACCTGGCAACACTCGGTGATCTACCAGATCTACCCCAAAAGCTTCCACAGCCACGCGGGTAACGCCACCGGTGACCTGTTGGGCATCGTGGACAAACTCGACTACCTCAAATGGCTGGGCGTGGATTGCCTGTGGGTCACCCCGTTCCTGCGTTCGCCCCAGCGCGACAACGGCTACGACATCAGCGACTACTACGCCATCGACCCCAGCTACGGCACTATGGCCGACTGCGACCTGCTGATCAGCGAAGCCGCCAAGCGCGGTATCAAGCTGATGCTCGATATCGTGGTCAACCACACCTCCATCGAACACGAATGGTTCCAGCAGGCGCGCAGCAGCCTCGACAATCCCTATCGTGACTTCTACATCTGGCGCGACCAGCCGAACAACTGGGAATCCAAGTTCGGCGGCTCGGCCTGGGAGTACGAAGCGCAGACTGGCCAGTACTACCTGCATCTGTTCGACCATACACAGGCCGACCTCAATTGGGACAACCCCCAGGTGCGCGCCGAAGTGTTCAAGATGATGCGCTTCTGGCGCGACAAAGGCGTGGGCGGCTTCCGCCTGGATGTGATCAACCTGATCTCCAAGCCCGCCGACTTCCCCGAGGACAACAGCGACGGCCGCCGCTTCTATACCGACGGCCCGAACGTGCACCAATACTTGCAGCAAATGCACCGTGAAGTCTTTGAAGGCCATGACCTTATCAACGTGGGCGAGATGTCATCCACCCGCCTGGAACACTGCATTCGCTACTCGAATCCAGCGTCTAAAGAACTGTCGATGACCTTCAACTTCCACCACCTGAAAGTCGATTACCCCAACCTGCAAAAGTGGGTGAAGGCTGACTTCGACTTCCTGCAACTCAAGCAGATTTTCTCCGACTGGCAGATGGGCATGCAGGCCGGCGGCGGCTGGAACGCGTTGTTCTGGTGTAACCACGACCAGCCACGGGTGGTCTCGCGCTTTGGTGACGACGGCCAATACCGCGTGGTCTCGGCCAAGATGCTCGCCACGGCGCTGCACTTTCTGCAGGGCACGCCGTATGTGTATCAGGGCGAAGAGTTGGGTATGACCAATCCAGGCTTCGACAGCATCTCGCAATACCGCGATGTGGAAACCCTGAACATCTTCCGGCTCAAGCGCGACGCGGGAGAGTCCGAAGCCTCGAGCATGGCGGCGATCATGCAGAAGTCCCGCGATAACGGGCGTACGCCCATGCAGTGGAGCACCGAAGCGAACGCGGGGTTCAGCCGCGGTGAACCCTGGATCGGCATTCCCGCGAATGCTGCGCAGATCAACGTCGCAAGCCAGATGGATGACACGGATTCGGTGCTGCATCACTACCGCAGGCTGATCGATCTGCGCCGTCGCGAACCGCTGATGAAGCAAGGCGTTTACCGCCCGATGCTGCAAGACCATCGCCAGGTATGGGCGTACCTGCGTGAAGGCCACGGCGAGCGCCTGTTGGTACTCAACAACTTCTATGGATCGCCATGCGAGATCCAGCTGCCAGAAGGCGTGATCAACGCCGAGAGCGAGCAACGCCTGTTGATCAGCAACTACCCCGACTGCCCCCTGCGCACGAGCACTGTGCTGTTACGTCCTTATGAATCCTTCGTGCTGCACCTGACTGATTGAAACACCCCCTGCAGGAGCGAGCTTGCTCGCGAAGATCGTCAACGAAAACGCGCCCCTCCAGGTGTTGCGTGGAGGCAGGAAGTTTTTCGCGAGCAAGCTCGCTCCTACAGGGATCGCGTCATGCAAGACAGTAAGAAAAAACAATAAAAATAAAAGGAGCGTTTCATGAAAACAACAATAAAGCTGGGCCTTATTGCCTCCTGCCTCACGGTGCCTTTTGGCGCGCAAGCCCTGGAGTTTGCCGGGTATTTGCGCAGCGGCGTGGGCACGTCAACGGGCAGCGGCAAGCAGCAATGTTTCCAACTGCCGGGTGCGCAAACCAAATACCGCCTGGGTAACGAATGCGAGCAGTACGCCGAGCTGGAACTGCGTCAGGATTTGCTGACCCTCGACGACGGTTCTGTGTTCAGCGTCGATGCCATGGCGTCCCTCTACAACCGGTACGACCGCGCCCTGAAGTTCCAGGGTGAAAACAACGGCTCGGCGCGCATGCCGCAGATGTATGCGCAATGGTCCAACCTGCCCAGTCTCAATGGCGGTTCGCTGTGGGCCGGGCGGCGTTACTACAAACGTAACGACATCCATATTTCCGACTTCTACTACTGGAACCAGAGCGCCACCGGTGGTGGGATCGAGGACGTGTTGATCGGCGGCTTGAAATACAGCTACGCCCTGTCGCGCAAGGACAACCTGTACCAGAAGGAATACGCCACCCGTCACGACTTCAACGTCGCAGGTTTCAAGACCAACCCCGGTGGCGAACTGGAACTTGGCTTGAGCTACATCGCCAAGGCCGGTGGGCGTGACACCAACAGTGGCTGGGCGCTGACGGCGCAGCATGTACAAGCGGCTTTCCTGGGAGGCAAGAACAAGTTTGCCCTGCAGTACGGCGAAGGCCCTGGCACCGGCCTGGGTTACACCGGCAATACCACGTTGGACAAAAGCAGCAAAAGTTACCGCGCCGTGGAGTTCTTTGATTGGCAAGTGACTCCGCGTTTCGGCGGGCAAGTTGAAGCTGTGTACCAGAAAGATGTGCGCCCTGGGCGTCAGGATCAGAACTGGATGTCCCTGGGTGTACGCCCGGCGTATGCGCTCAGCGAGCAATTCAAACTGGTCACTGAGCTGGGGCACGATCAGGTCGAGGCCACCGGCGGTACGCGCAAATTGAGCAAATTTACCTTCGCCCCGACCTGGTCGCCCAAAGGCCCTGAATTCTGGGCGCGGCCGGAAGTACGGCTGTATTACACCTATGCGTCCTGGAATAAAGCGGCCAAGCGTGCGGCCAATGAGCTGGCGGCGGGCTCGGCTTTGTCCGACACCGGCGCCTATGGCACGGCGCGGCATGGGTCGAACGTCGGTGTGCAGGTCGAATATTGGTGGAAGTAATCCGCGCTTGTGTGGGAGCGGGCTTGCTCGCGAATGCAGTAGGTCAGTCAATGAATGTGTCGCCTGATACACCGCTTTCGCGAGCAAGCCCGCTCCCACCTTTGACCTTCGTCATCCTCAACCTTGCATCGACTCAATGTTTTTTAAAGAACAACACAAACAGGTGAAGTCATGACCACATCTCAACCCCTGGAACTGCTGGCACCCTTGTCCGGGGTTTTGCTGGCGCTGGATCAGGTCCCCGACCCGGTATTTTCCGGCCGCGTGATTGGCGATGGCCTGTGCATCGACCCCACTTCGCAGACCCTCTGCGCGCCGTTGGCCGGGGTGGTCAGCAACATTCAGGACAGCGGCCACGCCGTCAGCGTCACCGCCGATAACGGTGTGCAGATATTGCTGCATATTGGCCTGGACACGGTGAACCTGGTGGGCCAGGGCTTCACCCGGCTGGTCGAGGAGGGCCAACGGGTGGAGGCCGGGCAGCCGCTGATCGAATTCGATGCCGACTATGTGGCGCTCAATGCACGTAGCCTGCTGACGTTGATGCTCATTGTAAGCGGCGAGCCGTTTGTGCCGTTGGTGGCCGGTCAGGCGCTGGTCGAGTCCGGCCAGCCACTGTTGCAGGTCTCCCCGGGGCAGATACCCGCAGAGGTGGACGAGGAGGAGGGCAATGCGCTGTTCTCCAAGCCAGTAACCCTGCCCAACGCCAGCGGCTTGCACGCCCGCCCTGCGGCGGTGTTTGCTCAGGCGGCGAAGGGGTTCAGTTCAAGCATATTTCTGCACAAGCAAACCCTGAGCGCGAATGCCAAGTCGCTTGTGGCGATCATGGCGCTGCAGACCTCCCAGGGCGACAGCGTGCAAGTGAGCGCGGCGGGGGAAGATGCCGAGGCGGCGATCCAGGCGCTGGTGGCGTTGTTGCTCGACGGCTGTGGCGAGACGCTGCCGGTAGCCGTCGAGAAAATCAGCAAGCCCGCTGCGCCGGCGTCTTCGGCGTCCGTGTTGCGAGGCGTCTGTGCGTCGCCGGGCTCGGCGTTCGGCCAGGTGGTCCAAGTGGCTGAACCGACGCTCGACATTCCCGAAGCCGGTGCGGGAGAAACCTTCGAACGTACCGCATTGGCCCGTGGCCTGCGGGCGGCAAACGAGGCGCTGCAAGCGTTGCAGGCCAAGGCGGCCGGCAGCGCCCAGGCCGAGATTTTCCGCGCCCACCAGGAACTGCTCGAAGACCCGACCCTGCTTGAACAAGCTCATAGCCTGCTGGCCGAAGGCAAGAGCGCGGCCTTTGCCTGGAATACGGCCACGGTGGCGACCGCCAGGCTCTTCGAAGGCTTGGGTAAAACGCTGCTGGCTGAGCGTGCGGCGGATTTGGCCGACGTCGGCCAGCGCGTGCTCAAGTTGATCCTGGGGGTGCCGGAGCGTTCCATGGAGCTGCCGGAGTGCGCCATTCTGGTCGCCGAACAACTGACCCCCTCACAAACCGCCGGCCTGGATACCAGCAAAGTGCTGGGCTTCGTCACGGTCGCCGGTGGGGCTACCAGCCACGTGGCCATCCTCGCCCGGGCCCTCGGCCTGCCATCCCTTTGCGGTGTACCCAGTCAAGTATTGGCCTTGGCCAACGGCAAGCGGGTACTGCTCAATGCCGATAAAGGCGAGCTGCAGCTGGAGCCGAATCTGGCTGAAATCGAGCAACTGCAGGCGGTTCGTCAACAGCAAAAGCTACGGCTGCAGCGTGAAGTGGCACAGGCCTCACAGGCGGCGGTCACCCGCGACGGTCACCACATCGAGGTCACAGCCAACGTCGCCTCATTGCAGGAAGTGGAACAGTCACTGACCCTGGGCGCTGAAGGCGTGGGGCTGCTGCGTTCGGAGTTCCTCTACCTGGAACGCAACCGTGCCCCGAGCGCAGAGGAGCAGGCCGACACCTACAGCGCCATCGCCCGCGCCCTCGGCCCCGAGCGCAATCTGGTGGTGCGTACCCTGGATGTGGGCGGCGATAAACCCTTGGCCTATGTACCGATGGAAAGCGAGACCAACCCATTCCTTGGCCTGCGTGGGATCCGCCTGTGCCTGGAACGTCCCGAACTGTTGCGTGAACAGTTGCGTGCGATTCTTGCCAGTGCAGGTTTGGCGCGGCTGCATATCATGTTGCCGATGGTCAGCCTGCTGTCGGAGCTGCATCTGGCGCGCAAAATGCTCGAAGAGGAAGCGCAGACGCTTGGCCTGAGTGAACTCCCCAAGCTGGGCATCATGATCGAAGTGCCGAGTGCGGCGTTGATGGCGGATGTGTTTGCGCCCCATGTGGATTTCTTCTCCATCGGCACCAACGACCTGACCCAATACACCCTGGCCATGGACCGCGATCACCCGCGCCTGGCCAGCCAGGCCGACAGTTTTCATCCGGCGGTGCTGCGGCTGATCGACATGACCGTCAAGGCGGCCCATGCCCACGGCAAGTGGGTGGGCGTATGTGGTGCGCTGGCGTCCGAAACCCTGGCGGTGCCGGTGTTGATCGGCCTGGGCGTGGATGAGCTGTCGGTCAGCGTGCCGCTGATCCCCACCATCAAGGCCACCGTGCGCGAGTTGGACCTGCACGACTGCCAGATCATTGCCCGCCAAGTGCTGGGCCTGGAAGAAGCCGACCAAGTGCGCGAGGCCCTGCGCCTGTACCACGCGGCCACCGTTGAAACCTCACCTGTCATGGAGCACTGAGCATGTTCGAGAAATTGCAGCGGGCGTTCTGGAAAGCCCTGACGCCTGATTTGGTGGCCGAGACGGTCACGCCGACGACGCCGAGCCTGTTGTCGGCCGATGTGGTGAGTGCATTGGGCGGGGAGGGTAACGTGACGTCACAGCAGCGCGTGGCACTCACGCGGGTGCGCGTGCAATTGCGCGAGGCGGGGCGTTTGGATGAGTCGGCGTTGAAGGCCGCGGGTATACCCGCCGTGATGGTACTGCCGGGCGGCGTGCTCCACCTGCTCACCAGCCTATAAGGCGACGATGATCAAATGTGGGAGCCGGGCTTGCCCGCGATAGCGGTGTGTCAGGCGCCGAATACCTTGACTGTCAGGCCGCCATCGCGGGCAAGCCCGGCTCCCACAGAGATTTGCTGTGTGCGGGCTGTCGTGATCAGAGTTGCGGGCTGTCTTGCGGTGGCTTGGTCTTGTCCACGCCCGGCACATGCAGGTTGCCTTCCACCACCTGGTTACCCTCCAGCTGCGGCTGGGTCACCCAGGTGAGGATGTCGTAGTAACGCCGGATGTTCGCCACAAAATGTACCGGCTCGCCGCCGCGGGCGTAGCCGTAGCGGGTCTTGCTGTACCACTGCTTCTGCGACAGGCGTGGCAGCATCTTCTTCACGTCCAGCCACTTGTTCGGGTTCAGACCTTCTTTTTTCGCCAGGATGCGTGCGTCGTCCAGGTGGCCGGTGCCCACGTTATAGGCGGCGAGGGCGAACCAGGTGCGGTCGGGCTCGGCGATCTTGTCGTCCAGCTCATCCTTGATTCTGGCCAGGTACTTGGCGCCGCCCATGATGCTCTGCTTGGGGTCCAGGCGGTTGGACACGCCCATGGCTTGCGCGGTGTTCTGGGTCAGCATCATCAGGCCGCGCACGCCGGTCTTGGAGGTGACCGTGGGTTGCCACAGCGATTCCTGATAACCAATGGCTGCCAGCAGCCGCCAATCGACTTTCTCGGCCTTGGCATACGCACGAAAGTGTTTCTCATACTTGGGCAGGCGCTGTTGCAGGTGCTGGGCAAAGGTATAGGCGCCGACATAGCCGAGTACATCGACGTGCCCGTAGTAGCGGTCCTTCAGGCGTTGCAAGGTGCCATTCTTCTCGACCTTGTCCAGGTAACTGTTGATCTCGTTGAGCAGGCTGTTGTCGTCGCCTGCTGCCACGGCCCAGCTTTGATTGCTGGCATTGCCGAGGTCGAAGGCCACGCGCACGTTGGGGAAGTACACCTGGTTCATGGCCACTTCGTTGGAGTCCACCAGGGTCAGGTCGATTTGCCCTTCGTCGACCATGCGCAGCAAATCCACCACCTCAACGGCATCGGATTCTTCGTATTCAATCGCCGGGTTCTGTTTTTTCAGCGCCGCCAGTTGTTCAGCGTGGGTGCTGCCCTTGAGCACCATGATCTTCTTGCCCACCAGGTCGGCGGCATTGGTGGGACGCGATTGGCCGTTGCGGTAGATAATCTGTGGGGTGACTTCAAGGTACGGGTGGGAGAAGCGCACCTGCTGCTGGCGCTGGTCGCTGCTCACCAGGCCGGCGGCGGCGAGTACCGGGCCATTGGGTTTGCCCAGCCGGCTGAACAGGTCGTCGAGGTTGTCGGCCGTCTCGATTTCCAACTTCACCCCCAGGTCGTCGGCAAAGCGCTTGACCAGTTCGTATTCGAAGCCGGTCTCACCGTTGCGATCCTGGAAATACGTAGCGGGACTGTTGCGAGTGACCACCCGCAATACGCCATCCTCCTTGATTCGCTCCAGTGTGCTGGGTTTATCAACACAGGCACTGAGCATCAGGAAGAGCAAGGTGGCGATGAGCCATTTGACGCATCGCAGGCGCGAAACAGTTGGGAAGAACATCTGCGCAGTATACGCAAACGGCTCACGGCGCCATATCTCGACAGCGGCGCACTTGTCTGCTAGCCAGCGTAAAACTGTGCTGCAGCCCGCAGAAACGGGGCTTGGCGAGCGATTGTGACGGTTAAAATAACTGCGCCCAATGCCCTGCATCACGCCGTGATCGCAGGCAAAGCGTGCCAACTGACGTTCGGCGGCGGCCACCGGTAGCGTTTCGGGTGCCGTTGGCGAAGGTTTACGCTAGAATGCACGGCCTCAAAGCACACCCCTTCCCGAGGCTGTCCCGAAGATGTTGATCCTGCGCGGCGCTCCTGCCCTTTCTGCCTTTCGCCACAGCAAACTCCTTGAGCAACTGAGCCAGAAGGTTCCAGCTGTTACAGGCCTGTACGCTGAATTTGCTCACTTCGCCGACGTAACCGGCGTCTTGACCGCCGACGAACAGCAAGTGCTGGCACGCCTTCTGAAGTACGGCCCAAGCGTTCCCGTTCAAGAGCCGACTGGCCGCTTGTTCCTGGTTCTGCCACGGTTCGGCACCATCTCGCCCTGGTCGAGCAAGGCCAGCGACATCGCCCGCAACTGCGGCCTGGATAAAATCCAGCGCCTGGAGCGTGGGATCGCCTTTTATGTCGCCGGCCAGTTCAGCGATGCCGAAGCCGAACTGATCGCCAGCAGCCTGCACGACCGCATGACCCAGATCATCGTCAGCCAGCTGGAACAGGCTGCCGGCCTGTTCAGCCATGCCGAGCCGAAGCCGCTGACCGCGATTGACGTGCTCGGCGGCGGCCGCGCCGCCCTCGAGAAGGCCAACACCGAGCTGGGCCTGGCCCTGGCCGAAGACGAGATCGACTATCTGGTCAACGCCTTCACCGGCTTGAAGCGCAACCCCCACGACATCGAACTGATGATGTTCGCCCAGGCCAACTCCGAGCACTGCCGTCACAAGATCTTCAACGCCAGTTGGGACATCGACGGCCAAAGCCAGGAAAAAAGCCTGTTCGGCATGATCAAGAACACCTACGTGATGCACAGCGAAGGCGTTCTGTCGGCTTATAAGGACAACGCCTCGGTCATCGTCGGCTCCGTCGCCGGTCGCTTCTTCCCGGACCCGGAAACCCGCCAATACGGCGCGGTGCAGGAGCCGGTGCACATCCTGATGAAGGTTGAAACCCACAACCACCCGACCGCGATTGCCCCGTTCCCGGGTGCAGCCACCGGTTCAGGTGGCGAAATCCGTGACGAAGGCGCCACCGGCCGTGGCGCCAAGCCCAAGGCGGGCCTCACCGGTTTCACCGTGTCCAACCTGCAGATCCCGGGCTTCGAACAGCCGTGGGAAGTGCCGTACGGCAAGCCTGAGCGCATCGTCACCGCGCTGGACATCATGATCGAAGGCCCGCTGGGCGGCGCCGCGTTCAACAACGAATTCGGGCGCCCGGCGCTCACCGGTTACTTCCGGACCTTCGAGCAGTCCATCACCACCCCGCGTGGCGATGAAGTGCGCGGCTACCACAAGCCGATCATGTTGGCCGGCGGCATGGGCAACATCCGTGAAGAACACGTCAAGAAAGGCGAGATTCTGGTCGGCTCCAAGCTGATCGTGCTCGGCGGCCCGGCGATGCTGATCGGCCTGGGCGGCGGTGCGGCCTCTTCCATGGCCACCGGCACCAGCTCGGCAGATCTGGACTTTGCTTCCGTACAGCGCGAAAACCCTGAGATGGAACGCCGTTGCCAGGAAGTCATCGACCGTTGCTGGCAGTTGGGTGACAAGAACCCGATCAGCTTCATCCACGACGTCGGCGCTGGCGGTTTGTCCAACGCCTTCCCGGAACTGGTCAACGATGGCGACCGTGGTGGCCGTTTCGAGCTGCGCAACATTCCAAACGACGAGCCGGGCATGGCCCCGCACGAAATCTGGAGTAACGAATCCCAGGAACGCTACGTACTGGCCGTCGGTCCTGAAGACTTCGCACGCTTCCAGGCCATCTGCGAACGCGAGCGTTGCCCGTTTGCCGTGGTCGGCGAAGCCACTGCCGAGCCGCAACTGACCGTCACCGACAGCCACTTCGGCAACAGCCCCGTGGACATGCCGTTGGAAGTGCTGCTGGGCAAGGCCCCGCGCATGCACCGTTCGGCCAACCGTGAAGCTGAACTGGGCGATGATTTCGACCCAAGCACGCTGGACCTGGCCAACAGCATCGAACGCGTGCTGCACCATCCGGCTGTGGCGAGCAAAAGCTTCCTGATCACCATCGGCGACCGCACCATCACCGGCCTGGTTGCCCGTGACCAAATGGTCGGCCCATGGCAGGTGCCGGTGGCCGACGTTGCCGTCACCGCCACCAGCTTCGACGTGTACACCGGTGAAGCCATGGCCATGGGCGAGCGCACGCCGCTGGCCCTGCTGGACGCTCCGGCGTCGGGCCGCATGGCCATTGGTGAAACCCTCACCAACATCGCTGCCTCGCGTATCGGCAAGCTGTCCGACATCAAACTGTCGGCCAACTGGATGTCCGCTGCCGGCCACCCGGGTGAAGATGCGCGCCTGTACGACACGGTTAAAGCCGTCGGCATGGAGCTGTGCCCGGAACTGGGTATCACCATTCCGGTGGGCAAGGACTCCATGTCCATGGCCACCCGTTGGAACGAAGACGGCACCGACAAGAGCGTCACGTCGCCGCTGTCGTTGATCGTTACCGGTTTCGCGCCGGTCACCGACATCCGCCAGACCCTGACCCCGCAACTGCGCATGGACAAGGGCACCACCGACCTGATCCTGATCGACCTGGGCCGTGGCCAGAACCGCATGGGCGCCTCGATCCTGGCGCAAACCCACGGCAAGCTCGGCAAGCAGGCCCCGGACGTCGACGACGCCGAAGACCTCAAGGCCTTCTTCGCCGTGATCCAGGGCCTGAACGCCGACGGCCACCTGTTGGCTTACCACGACCGTTCCGACGGTGGTTTGCTGACCAGCGTTGTCGAAATGGCCTTCGCCGGTCACTGCGGCTTGAACATCGTGCTCGACAGCGTTGCCGAGGATGCTGCCGAAATCAACGGCATCCTGTTCAACGAAGAGTTGGGTGCGGTGATCCAGGTGCGCCAGGACGCTACCCCAGACGTGCTCGCGCAGTTCAGCGCCGCTGGCCTGGCCGAGTGCGTGGCGGTGATTGGCCAGCCGATCAACAACGGCGAAGTCAATATCTCCTTCAACGGCGACACGGTCTTTACCGGTCAGCGTCGTTTGCTGCAACGCCAGTGGGCCGAGACCAGCTATCAGATCCAGCGTCTGCGCGACAACGCCGACTGCGCCGAGCAGGAATTCGACGTGATCCTGGAAGAAGATAACCCGGGCCTGAGCACCATGCTCAGCTTCGACGTCAACCAGGACATCGCAGCGCCTTACATCAAGAAGGGCATTCGCCCACAGGTTGCCGTACTGCGTGAGCAAGGCGTCAACGGTCAGGTGGAAATGGCGGCGGCGTTCGACCGCGCCGGCTTCAATGCGATCGACGTGCACATGAGCGATATCCTCGCTGGTCGCGTTGACCTCAATGAGTTCAAAGGCCTGGTGGCCTGCGGTGGTTTCTCCTACGGCGACGTGCTGGGTGCCGGTGAAGGCTGGGCCAAGTCGGCCCTGTTCAACAGCCGTGCCCGCGACGCGTTCCAGGGCTTCTTCGAACGCAACGACAGCTTCACCCTGGGTGTGTGCAACGGTTGCCAGATGATGTCCAACCTCAGCGAACTGATCCCGGGCAGCGAGTTCTGGCCGCACTTTGTGCGTAACCGTTCCGAGCAGTTCGAAGCCCGTGTCGCCATGGTGCAGGTGCAGGAGTCCAACTCGATCTTCCTGCAGGGCATGGCCGGTTCGCGTATGCCAATCGCCATCGCCCACGGTGAAGGCCACGCCGAATTCAGCAGCGAAGAAGCGCTGCTTGAAGCCGACCTGTCCGGCACCGTGGCCCTGCGTTTCGTCGACAACCACGGCAAGGTCACCGAGAGCTACCCGGCCAACCCGAACGGCTCGCCGCGCGGGATCACCGGCCTTACCAGCCGCGACGGCCGCGTGACCATCATGATGCCGCACCCGGAGCGCGTGTTCCGCGCCGTGCAAAACTCGTGGCGCCCGGAAGAGTGGAACGAAGACGGCGCCTGGATGCGCATGTTCCGCAACGCTCGCGTGTGGGTGAACTAAGGCCGTGTACAAGCTCGCCTTCTTCGTACCCGACAGCCATGTGGAGACGGTAAAAACCGCCGTCTTCGCAGCCGGCGGCGGGCGCATCGGCGACTACGACAGCTGCGCCTGGCAAGTGCTGGGCCAGGGCCAATTCCGCGCGTTGGACGGCAGCCAGCCGTTTATCGGGCAGGTCGGCCAGGTTGAAGTGGTTGAAGAGTGGAAGGTTGAGCTGGTGGTGGCGGATGAGTTGATTGCGGCTGTCGTGGCTGCTTTGAAACTCAGTCACCCGTATGAGACACCGGCGTATGAGGTGTGGCGGTTGGCGGATTTTTGATCGGCTGGCTGCATAAACAAGAAACCCGCTGGGCCAGTTTGGTCAGCGGGTTTTTTGTTGGCTGTGAAGGCCTCATCGCGGGCAAGCCCGGCTCTTACAGTTTGATCGTGTTGTCCTGTCATGCATCAACCCACTGTGGGAGCTGGCTTGCCTGCGATGGCGCCGGTGCAGGCGCCTCAGAACTTTCCGACAAGCCTTTCAGGTTGTCCCTCGGAACGGGTACCACTAACCTTCGTCAGTCGCTGCCAATTCAGCGACCGGGACTGCAAGCCCGCCGAAACCTCACCAGTTAGTCACAAGCGCCTTTATAATTGCGGCGCTTTTTCATGGTCGCCATTTATGGCGGCTGTGTGCGGGAGACCTTCGGGTCTACCGAGACTTGCTGGTGATTCTCGGTCTTGCAGGCCCGCACACAGCTGCCACCCATCATCTGCAAGTGATGCTGGTAGTTCTTACTTCACACCAGAGGTTTACCATGATCAAAGACAGCCCAAATCCCCCATCTGATTCCCAGCCCACCGACCAAATCTTCACCATCCTAACCAACCTGAACAGCGAAACCCTGCTCGCCAACGCCTCCCAAGACCTGGCATCCGTGCAGGCACTGGCGGGTCAACTGGCTTTTGATGTCGACGGCTCCCTGCGTGATGCAGTGCTGGGGATTCATCGGATGGTGGAAGGGATCCAGTTGATGGTGGATCGGGTGCTGGATCTTCACGAAGTGTCAGCAGCCACGGCTAACTGATCGTTCCCACGCTCCGCGTGGGAATGCATCCTGTGACGCTCAGCGTCACCCTTGCGCAGGGCGGGACGCAGAGCGTCCGGGGCGGCATTCCCACGCAGAGCGTGGGAACGATCGGTCAAGACCTGGCATCCGTGCAGGCACTGGCGGGTCAACTGGCTTTTGATGTCGACGGCTCCCTGCGTGATGCAGTGCTGGGGATTCATCGGATGGTGGAAGGGATCCAGTTGATGGTGGATCGGGTGCTGGATCTTCACAAAGTGTCAGCAGCCACGGCTAACTGATCGTTCCCACGCTCCGCGTGGGAATGCATCCTGTGACGCTCAGCGTCACCCTTGCGCAGGGCGGGACGCAGAGCGTCCGGGGCGGCATTCCCACGCAGAGCGTGGGAACGATCGGTCAGGCGTTGATAGGGCGGGTAACCAACCGCTCCAAAGCCTCACCCAAACCTAAAGCCTTGTCACCAATCAACAAGTGCCAAACCCCGCTATCCAGCTGGCTCACACCCTTGCAACCCAGCGCAGTGAGGTCCGCTTCAGACAGCACCGAATCATCCCCCAACTCCACCCGCAACCGGGTCATCGCTACCGCTTCCAGTTGGCGCACATTCTCTCGGCCACCCAGGGCATTCAGCCACTTTTCGGCCTCGTGTACATTCACCGCCACCGGCTTATCCACAGGCGCAACCGCTACAGGCGTTGCGGCAACAAACCCCGGCATCGCCAAGCGAATCTCATCGGCAATGCTATCGGCCATCGGCCCAACCACCACCTGCAAGCTGCCGCCGTTACCCGGGCGCACTACAGCCATGGCACCCAGCGCTTTCAGTTCAGCATCCACCGCCTTGTTGCGATCCACCATGTCCAAGCGCAGGCGCGTAGTGCAAGCGCCGACACTGAGCAGGTTCTGCGCACCACCCAACGCCTGGATATAAGCCGTCGCACGCTGGTTGTCACTCATCGCTTCGGCCTGCACCACCTGGATATCTTCACGCCCCGGTGTCTTCAGGTTGAAGCGGCGGATGCAGTAGCTGAACACCGTGTAGTAGATCACCGAGTAGGCCAGGCCCACCGGTACCACCAGCCAGCCATTGGTGGACTTGCCCCAGCCCAGCACCATGTCGATAAAACCACCGGAGAAGGTAAAGCCGAGGTGGATATTCAGCATATTGGTCACGGCCATCGACAGGCCGGTCAGCAGCGCATGCAGCAAGTAGAGGAACGGTGCGAGGAACATGAAGGCGAATTCAATCGGCTCGGTCACCCCGGTCAGGAACGAGGTCAGCGCCATCGAGAGGAAGATCCCGCCCATGACCTTGCGCCGCTCCGGCAACGCGTTGCGGTACATCGCCAGGCACGCCGCCGGCAGGCCGAACAGCATCACCGGGAACATACCTGTCATGAACTGGCCGCCTTTCGGGTCGCCGGCGAAGTAGCGGGTCAGGTCGCCGGTCACCACCGCGCCGGTTGTCGGGTCGGTAAACGTGCCGAACACGAACCACGCCATATTGTTGAGGATGTGGTGCAAGCCAGTGACGATCAGCAGGCGGTTGAATACGCCGAATACGAACGCACCCAGACTGCCGCTTTCCATCAGCAATACGCCGAAGCTGTTGATGCCGTGCTGGATCGGCGGCCAGATCAGGCCAAAGATTACGCCCAGGCCCACCGCCGAAAAGCCGGTGACAATCGGTACAAAGCGTCGTCCGCCAAAGAACGCCAGGTACTCCGGCAGCTTGATGTCTTTGAAGCGGTTATACAGCGCGCCCGCCATCAGGCCGCTGGCGATACCGGCGAGCATGCCCATGTTGATGGACGTGTCCATCACCTTGAGTGTGGAGATCATCACCAGGTAGCCAATCGCCCCGGCCAGGCCGGCGGTGCCGTTGTTGTCGCGAGCAAAACCCACGGCAATGCCGATGGCGAAGATCAGCGCCAGGTTGGCGAAGATCGCCTGCCCGGCATCGTGCATCACCGCGATGTTGAGCAAGTCGGTGTCGCCCAGGCGCAGCAGCAAGCCGGCGATTGGCAGGATCGCAATCGGCAGCATCAGTGCGCGGCCCAGGCGTTGCAGGCCTTCGATAAAGTGTTGGTACATGGCGTGTCTCCCTATTCTTGTTGTTTTCAGCTCAGCGGCCAGTGGTGTTGACAGGCTTGGCGAACGGCCTTGGCGCTGCTCAGGTCGAGCAGCTCAAGGCTCCGTTGCCGGCATTGCGCCGCGTCCAGGTGGCGGACGCGGTCCTTGATTTCGCCGATCTGCGGCGGGCTTACCGACAGCTCGGTGACTCCCAGGCCAACCAGTACTGGCGTGGCCAGCGGGTCCGACGCCAGGGCACCGCACACGCCGACCCAACGGCCGTGTTTCGCCGCACCGGCGCAGGTCTGGGCGATCAGCCGCAGCAGCGCCGGGTGCAGCGCGTCAACACGGGCGGCCAAGCCTGCGTGGTCGCGGTCCATGGCCAGGGTGTACTGGGACAGGTCATTGGTGCCGATGGACAAAAAGTCCGCGTGTTCAGCCAACTGTTCAGCCATCAGCGCGGCGGCGGGCACTTCAATCATCACGCCCAGTTCGGGGCGTTGCGTCAGCTCCAACTCCGCGCACAGTTCATCCAGGCGCTGGCGGATCTGCAGCAGTTCATCCACCTCGCTGACCATCGGCAGCAGGATGCGGCAACGCGCCAGCGGGGTAACTTGCAGCAGGGCGCGCAGTTGCTGGTCGAGCAGTTCCGGGCGTACCTGAGCCATGCGAATACCGCGCAGGCCCAGTACCGGGTTGGCCTCGACGGGCAGCGGCAGGTAGTCGAGCTGCTTGTCGCCGCCCACATCGATGGTGCGGATGATCACCGACTTGTCGCCCATGGCATCCAGCACGGCCTGATAAGCCTGGCGCTGTTCTTGCTCATCCGGCGCGGTGCGACGGTCGACGAAGAGGAATTCGGTGCGCAGCAGGCCGACGCCGTCGGCGCCGTTGTCAAACGCCACTTGGGCTTCGGCGCTGGAGGCGACATTCGCCGCGACTTCAACCGTCACGCCGTCAGTGGTGTTCGCCGATTGCCGGGCTTGGACCTGTTGCTGCTGGCGTCGCAACTTCTGTGTTTCGCGAATCTGGTGAACTTCGGCGTGGCGCGCTTCGCTGGGGGCCAGTTCCAGGCGGCCGTTGGCGGCATCGAGCACCACCCGTTGGCCTTGGGGTACGTCGAGCACTTCATTGCCCAGGGCGACGAGACATGGCAGGCCTTTGCCCCGGGCCAGAATCGCCACATGGGAGGTCGCACCGCCTTCGGCCATGCAGATGCCCGCAGCCTGTTGCGCGCTCAATTGCAGGAGGTCCGAAGGTGTCAGCTCATGGGCACTGACAATCGCCCCCGCCGGCAATTCGAAATGCCAGGCTTCACCCAGCAACGCCCTTAGCACCCGTTGTTGCAGGTCGCGCAGGTCGTTGGCGCGCTCGGCAAACAGTGGCTTGCCCAATGCCAGCAGCACGGCGCACTGGGCCTGGATCGCATCCCGCCAGGCGTGGGTGGCGGCGCTGCCCTGTTCGATGGTTGCGCTGGCGGCGTCGAGTAACGTCGGGTCTTCCAGCAGAGCGAGGTGCGCGGCGAAGATCTCCTCTTCTTCGACGTTCTTGCGTTGGCGGGCCAGTTCCAGAGTGTTGCGGATTTCGCCACGCACTTGCTCAAGAGCCACATCCAGTCGTTGCAGTTGTTCGTCGACGTTATGGGTGTCGGTGTCTTCCGGCAACTCGATGCCCGCCAGGCGGAACAGCGGCCCACATACCAAGCCCGGAGCGGCGCAGACGCCTTGCAGCACATTGGCTTCGGTATTCGCCCGGCGTGGTGTGGCGGCGACCGGCGTGTGGTGTTCCTCGTGGATCGCCACGGACAGCGCGGCGACCAATGCCTGTAACGCCGCCTCGCCATCCTTGCCGCGACAGCTCACCCGTACCTCGTCACCTTCACCAATGCCCAGCCCCATCAGGCCGATCAAGCTGTCGCAAGCCGCCGTCTTATCACCGAAGTGCAGCTGTGACTGGCTGCTGAAACCCTGAGCAGTCTTGCGGATCAGTGCAGCAGGGCGTGCATGCAATCCGCCACGGTGTGTGATGCGCACTGTAGCGCTCACTTGCGCGTCCGAGTTATCCACAGCGGTGTTAACCGGTGCGGATGTGCGCACGGCAATCCGCATCAGCGCGTCACCGACCTTCACCGTCTTGCCTGCAATCGGTTGCAGCTCAAAGCGCTCACTGTTGGTCAGGATGATCAAGCTCACCAGGCTCTTGCACTGGCGCGCAATGCGGTCCAGATCAAACTGCACCAACGGCTGACCCTCGCTCACCCGTGCGCCTTCCTTCACCAGCAAGGCAAAGCCTTCGCCATTGAGTTCCACGGTGTCGATGCCCACATGCATCAGTACTTCGGCACCGTTATCAGCGCGGATGGTCAGGGCGTGCCCGGTGCGGGCGACGTGGATGATCACGCCGTCACAGGGCGCCTGCAGGCAGTCGTTCAGCGGGTCGATAGCGATACCGTCGCCCATGGCGCCGCTGGCGAACACTTCGTCGGGGACGCGGTTCAGGGCCAGCACCGGCCCACTCAAGGGGGCGCTAAGGGTCAATGGATTATTGTTGTTGGGCATGGGTACGGTACTCATCAGGAAAACGCCGCTTTAGTGCGTGCGGGTGACTTTGCTCAGGTGGCGCGGTTGGTCCGGGTCCATGCCCCGTGCCTGCGCCAGGTCTGCGGCCATCACGTAGAAGCTCTGGATCGCCAGGATCGGGTCCAGGCTCGGGTGTTCGGCGCGGCTCAGCGTCAGGTCGCGTTCGGCGATATCGTCCGGCGCGGCCAGCAACACGCGGGCGCCGCGTTGGCGCATGTCGGCGGCCAGGCTCAGCAGGCCGGCCTGCTCGGCGCCGCGTGGGGCGAACACCAGCAGAGGGTAGTTCTCGTCGATCAAGGCCATCGGCCCGTGGCGCACTTCGGCGCTGCTGAACGCTTCGGCCTGGATCGCCGAGGTTTCCTTGAGCTTGAGCGCGGCTTCCTGGGCGATGGCAAACCCGGCGCCACGGCCGATCACCATCAAGCGCTGGCTGCCTTTGAGGGCGTCGACGGCCAGGCGCCAATCCTGTCTGGCGGCGTCACGCAGGCCCTCGGGCAAGGCCTGACAGGCTTGCAGCAAGTCGGCTTCTTGATTCCAGTGGCCGACCAACTGTGCACTGGCGCTCAGGGTGGCGATGAAGCTCTTGGTGGCGGCCACGCTGAGTTCCGGCCCGGCGCACAGCGGCACATGAAATTCACACGCGGCTTCCAGCGGTGAGTCTTCGGCGTTGACCATCGAGATGCTCAAGGCACCCCGCTTGCGTAGCAGGCGCAGGCTGTTGACCAGGTCCGGGCTCTGCCCAGATTGGGAGAAACCAAACGCCACTTGGCCGCTGACTTTCATCGGCGCCTGCAACAGGGTCACCACCGACATTGGCAGCGACGCCACCGGAATGCCCACGTGTTGCATGGCCAGGTAGGCGAAGTAGCTGGCGGCATGGTCGGAGCTGCCGCGGGCGATGGTCATCGCCACCTGTGGTGGCTGGCGGCGCAGGCGGCCGGCGATTTCTTCCAGCATCGGGTCCAGGCGTTGCAGTTGGGCCGCGACGGCGTCGCAGGAGGCCAGGGCCTCTTCAAGCATTTTTGAAGTCAATGGTGTCTCCTTCGACCATTACGTCGGTGAGTGTCAGGGAGCGGTCCAGGCGCACGCAGTCGGCAAAGCTGCCCGGTTGCAGGCGGCCGCGTTCTTGCAAGCCCAGGTAGTCCGCAGGAAATTGCGACAGGCGTTGTGAGGCTTCACTGATGGGCAGGCCGATTTTCACCAGGTTGCGCAGCGCCTGGTCCATGGTCAGGGTGCTGCCGGCCAGGGTGCCATCGGCCAGGCGCACGCCGCCCAGGCATTTGGTCACGGTGTGGCTGCCCAGCTTGTACTCGCCGTCGGGCATGCCGGCGGCGGCGGTGGAGTCGGTGACGCAATACAGGCAGGGAATCGAGCGCAACGCCACGCGCATGGCGCCAGGGTGCACATGCAGCAAGTCCGGGATCAGCTCGGCGTACTGGGCGTGGGCCAGCGCGGCGCCGACGATGCCGGGTTCGCGGTGATGCAGCGGGCTCATGGCGTTGTACAAGTGGGTGAAACTGGTGGCGCCAGCGGCCAGGGCGGCAACGCCTTCTTCATAGCTGCCCAGGGTATGGCCGATCTGCATGCGCACGCCGCGTTCGCTGAGGGCGCGGATCAGGCCGTCGTGGCCGGCGATTTCCGGGGCGATGGTGATCACCCGGATCGGCGCCAGGCGCAGGTAGGCTTCCACTTCCTGCATCAACGCGGTGTGGGCGAAGTTGGGTTGGGCGCCGAGTTTGCCCGGATTGATGTAGGGGCCTTCCAGGTGCACGCCGAGTACGCGGGCGCTGCCGGCTGGGCGCTGTTCGCAGAACGTGCCGAGCTCACCAAGCACGCGGGAGATTTCTTCCACCGGCGCCGTCATGGTGGTGGCCAGCAGCGAGGTGGTGCCAAAACGCACGTGGGTACGGGTAATGGTCTCGAAGGCGCCCGCACCTTCCATGATGTCCGCGCCGCCACCGCCATGCACATGCAGGTCGATAAAGCCCGGCAGCAGGTAGGGCAGGTCGTTGTCGGCCGGGTCGCACGGCGTGCCGTCAATGGCGACAACCTTGCCGTGCTCGTGCACCAGGCGACCACGCATCCAGCCGCTGGGCGTGAGGATATTGTCTTCAGTCATGGGCAGTTCTCTAAGTTCGCAATTCGGCGGAGTAATCATGGCGGCGCAGTTCTGCGACAAAGTCGTAGTAATCGTTGCGGCAGTAGGTGTCGGTGATTTCAATCGGCGTGTTATCGGCGGTATAGCCCACGCGGGTCATCAGCAGCATGGCGGTGCCGGGGGCGATGCCGACCAGCGCGGCGAACTCATCCGAGGCATTGATCGCCTGGATATGCTGCAAGGCGCGCACGATGGGCTTGCCGATGCTTTCCAGGTATTCGTACAACGAATTGCCGATGGCCTGGGGATGGGGCAACACCGAGGCCGGCATGGCGGTCATTTCAATCGCCATCACCGTGTCATCGGCTTTGCGCAGTCGCTTGAGGCGCGCCACTTTGTCGGTGGGCGACAGGCCCAGGCGGATCAGTTCTTCATGGGTCGGCGGGGTGATGTCGCGCTCCAACCACTGAGACGTGGGCACAAACCCCTTGAGCCGCAGCATTTCGCTGAACCCCGACAGGCGTGACAAGGGTTGTTCCAGGCGCGGCGTGATGAAGGTGCCGGAGCCTTGGCTGCGACGGATCAGGCCTTGAGCCAGCAACACTTCCAGCGCTTTACGGGCGGTGACCCGCGAGATGCTCAGTTGCTCGCTGAGGGCGCGTTCCGAAGGCAGGGCCTGTTCGGATTTCCACTGGCCGGCATGGATCGCTGCTTCAAGGCTGCGGGCCAGTTGCAGGTACAGCGGCGTGGATTGCTTATCGTCGGGGCGCAGGGCCAGGATGGGGTTCATCTGTCAGGTTTCCGATGCGTTATTGGAGTGTTGTCGCCCGGTAATGGCCGAAAACTAATACCACTTAAATACCATGTCAATGCTACCAAAACGGTGCGAATCCCGGTTTCAGGGCGCTTTAATGGGGCTTGGTATCAAGTGGTATTAGAGAGGTCTTTGTGGCGCGCACAAGTGCAGGGTCCCGCGCGGTGAACTGGTATTCACCGGCAGGCGCTGCCTGGGGCAGGAATTATTTTCGAATTATTTTACGAACGGCACGCGATTACGGCCGAATCTCGATGAGGGTGCCGTCTTTGACCAGGTTCCACACTTCGCGCATATCCACATTGCGCATGCCGATGCAGCCGTCGGTCCAGTCCAGGGTGTGGAACCACTGTTCCGGGTAGTCTTCGGTGTCGGGGGTGCCGTGGATCATGATCATGCTGCCTGGCTTCACGCCTTCGCGGCGGGCGCGGGCGGCGTCGCTGATGTTCGGGTAGGAAATGTGCATGGCCAGGTTGAAGCGGTCGCTGGTCTTGCGCCAGTCGATCCAGTAGAGGCCTTCGGGTGTGCGGCGGTCGCCTTCGATCAGCTTGTGGCCCTTGGGGTTCTTGCCCAGGGAAATGCGATAGGTCTTGAACGGCTTGCCGTCGTTGATCAGCTGCAGCTGGTGGGCGGACTTGAGTACCAGGACTTTCTCGACCGTTTTACCGCCAAGGGTTTGCACCGTGGAGGCCGGGGACAGCGTGGCGAACGACAGGCAGATCAGAGCAAGCAACCAACGCATTGAAACGGTATCCCTTTGGCGACATTGGCCGGCTTGTTATTGGGCGGGCTTGGACAGCGGTGGCACAGATTCGCTACGTACCGGGTACGCCTGTTGGCGACGGTCAGCGAAGAAGCATTCTAAGGTACGCCCGACCGTGCGGAAAGCCAGCTCGGACCAAGGGATGTCGGCTTCGTCGAACAGCCTCACTTCCAGACTCTCCTGGCCAGCGGCGAAGTCCAGGTCGATCAGTTCGGCGCGGTAGAAGATATGCACCTGGCTGATGTGCGGCACGTTGATCAGGGTATAGATGCTCAGGTTGCGCACCCGGGCGCAGGCTTCTTCCAGGGTTTCACGCATGGCGGCCTGTTCGACGGTCTCGCCATTTTCCATAAAGCCTGCGGGCAGGGTCCAGTAACCCAGGCGTGGCTCAATGGCGCGGCGGCACAGCAGCACTTGGTCGCCCCATACCGGCACGGTACCGGCGACGATATTGGGGTTCTGGTAATGAATGGTCGAGCAGTGGTCGCATACATAGCGCAGGCGTGCGTCGCCTTCGGGAATGCGTTGGGTTACCGGTTTGCCGCACTGGCTGCAGAAATTCATGCTGGGGTTCCTGGACAATGGGCACATCTTGGCTCGGTGCCGGGCGTTCCTGCAAGTTGTCGTTTCGCGACAGCGCTGCGGTTTTGGGGTTGGGCGCTCGCACGCTTTGGTGCATGATGCAAGGTAGCCAACAGACCGAGATGACTCATGCTGGACGAGCTACTTCGCCGGGTAAGCAACCACACCCCCCACACTCTGGAAACCGACGGGCGTTTCCCCGAGGCTGCGGTGCTGGTGCCGATTACCCGCAGTGACGAACCGGAGCTGATCCTGACCCTGCGCGCCAGCGGCCTGTCGACCCACGGTGGCGAAGTGGCCTTTCCCGGCGGACGCCGCGACCCCGAAGACCCGGACCTGATCTTTACCGCCTTGCGCGAAGCCGAAGAAGAAATCGGCCTGCCGCCGGGGCTGGTTGAAGTCATCGGCCCGTTGAGCCCGCTGATTTCCCTGCACGGCATCCGCGTAACGCCCTATGTGGGCGTGGTCCCCGATTACGTCGAATACCTGGCCAACGACGCCGAGATTGCCGCCGTTTTCAGCGTGCCTTTGGACTTTTTCCGACAGGACCCACGCGAACATACCCATCGCATTGATTACCAGGGCCGCAGTTGGTATGTGCCCAGCTACCGGTTCGGTGAATACAAAATCTGGGGGCTGACGGCAATCATGATTGTCGAGCTGATCAACCTGCTCTATGACGATGCCAAGATCAGCCTGCACCATCCGCCCAAGAGCTTCATCAATCTATAAGCCATCGTTTAAATGGCATGCCGTGAGGAAAAACCATGAAATACCGCCTGGGCGACGCCCGCGTCGAGACCCATCCCAACAGTTGGGTTGCACCGAATGCCACGCTGGTGGGCAAGGTCAAGCTGGAGGAGGGCGCCAACGTCTGGTTCAACGCGGTGTTGCGTGGCGATAACGAGCTGATCCTGATCGGCAAGAACAGCAACGTGCAGGACGGCAGCGTGATGCACACCGACATGGGCTACCCGCTGACCCTTGGCACCGGCGTGACCATTGGCCATAACGCCATGCTGCACGGCTGCACCGTCGACGACTACAGCCTGATCGGTATCAACGCAGTGATCCTCAACGGCGCCAAGATCGGCAAGCACTGCATCATCGGCGCCAACTCGCTGATCGGTGAAGGCAAGGAAATCCCCGACGGCTCGCTGGTCATGGGCTCGCCGGGCAAAGTGGTGCGTGAGCTGACCGAGGCGCAAAAGCGCATGCTTGAAGCCAGCGCCGCGCACTATGTGCATAACTCGCAGCGTTATGCCCGTGACCTGGTCGAGCAGGAATGAGCACGATTGAACGACCGGTCGCCTCGCCCTGCGTCAGCATTTGCGCACTGAATGATGACGATATCTGCACCGGCTGCCAGCGCAATGTGGATGAAATCACGCGTTGGAGCCGCATGGACAACGCCGAGCGCCGGGTGGTGCTGGGGTTGTGCCATGAGCGGGCGGTGGCGAGTGGGATGGTGTGGATGACCCCTGGAAAATCTGGCGCCTGACAGGCCTCATCGCAGGCAAGCCAGCTCCCACCCTTGATGTGTGAATACCCTCAAATGTGGGAGCTGGCTTGCCTGCGATGAGGCCCTGCCAGACGACATCCTTGTAATTGTGTACCCTGTGCGGCATTGCCCACAGGTCCATCCTCCATGTTTTTCCTGATCGCCTACATCAGCAGCGTCGTGCTGATCAACTTCGCCTTCTCCACCGCCCCACACCTGGACATCATCTGGTCCGCCTGGGGCGGCCTGGTATTTATCCTGCGCGACATGGTGCAAACCCGCTTCGGCCATGGCGCAATCATCGCCATGCTGGCGGCACTGGTGCTGTCCTATATCACCTCCGACCCGTCCATCGCCCTGGCCAGTGCCACGGCGTTTGCGGTGTCCGAATGCATCGACTGGCTGGTGTTCAGCATCACCAAGCGCCCGCTGCATGACCGCCTGTGGATAAGTTCGGCGCTGAGCATTCCCCTCGATACCTTTATCTTTTTCGGCCTGATCGGCGCACTGACGCCGGCGGTGGCGGGCACGGCGTTGGTGTCCAAGTTCGCCGGTGTCACCGTGGTCTGGCTGATCATGGCCTGGCGCATCCGCCGGCGGGCTGTCGCCAACTGAGGCCAATTTTTACAGTTCATGTAAAATGCCGGCCTTTCTCCCCCATGATCCGCTCCCCTGAGGACCTGAGATGACCCGAATCGGAACTCCATTGTCGCCAACCGCGACCCGCGTTTTGCTGTGTGGCTGCGGTGAGCTGGGCAAGGAAGTGGTAATCGAACTGCAACGCCTGGGCGTTGAAGTGATTGCCGTGGATCGCTACGCCAACGCGCCGGCCATGCAGGTGGCGCACCGTAGCCATGTGATCAACATGCTTGACGGGGCCGCATTGCGTGCGGTGATCGAGGCGGAGAAACCGCACTTTATCGTGCCGGAAATCGAAGCCATCGCCACCGCGACCCTGGTGGAACTAGAGGCCGAAGGCTTTACCGTCATTCCGACCGCCCGCGCCACGTCGTTGACCATGAACCGTGAAGGCATCCGTCGCCTGGCCGCCGAAGAACTGGACCTGCCGACCTCGCCGTACCACTTCGCCGACACCTTCGAAGCCTACAGTAAGGCTGTCCAGGACCTGGGCTTCCCGTGCGTGGTCAAGCCGGTGATGAGTTCGTCGGGCAAGGGCCAGAGCCTGTTGCGCAGCACTGATGACGTGCAGAAAGCCTGGGACTACGCCCAAGAGGGCGGGCGTGCCGGCAAGGGCCGGGTGATCATCGAAGGTTTTATCGACTTCGACTACGAAATCACCCTGCTGACCGTGCGCCACATCGGCGGTACCACCTTCTGCGCGCCGGTAGGGCATCGCCAGGAGAAGGGCGACTATCAGGAGTCCTGGCAGCCGCAGGCCATGAGCCCGATTGCCCTGGCAGAGTCAGAGCGCGTAGCCAAAGCCGTGACCGAAGCCTTGGGCGGTCGTGGTCTGTTTGGTGTGGAGTTGTTCATCAAAGGCGATCAGGTGTGGTTCAGCGAAGTGTCGCCGCGTCCCCATGACACTGGCCTGGTGACCCTGATTTCTCAGGACCTGTCGCAGTTTGCCTTGCACGCGCGCGCCATCCTCGGCCTGCCGATCCCGTTGATCCGTCAGTTCGGGCCTTCGGCGTCTGCGGTGATCCTGGTGGAAGGGCAGTCCACCCAGACGGCGTTTGCCAACCTCGGCGCCGCGCTGAGCGAGCCGGATACAGCGTTGCGTCTGTTTGGTAAACCTGAAGTGAACGGCCAGCGCCGCATGGGCGTGGCACTGGCGCGGGACGAGTCGATTGAAGCGGCTCGTGCCAAGGCGACCCGTGCTTCCCAAGCAGTTGTTGTAGAGCTCTAAGCCGCCACGCTCGTTCCCACGCTTTGCGTGGGAATGCCTCTTGTGACGCTCTGCGTCGCGCTTGGGGACGCAAAGCGTCCCTAACTGCATTCCCACGCAGAGCGTGGGAACGAGCATGGGGTCAGGCGACCTTGTTCAAGTCGTTATCCCGCGTCTCTTTCAGGCACAGCACCGCAATCAAACTCAGCAACGCTGCCGCCGACACATACCCACCGACATAACTCAGCCCGCCCATCGCCACCAGCTTGGTCGCGAAGAACGGCGCCGCCGACGCCCCCACGATTCCACCCAGGTTATACGCCGCCGATGCGCCGGTATAACGCACGCGGGTCGGGAACAGTTCTGGCAGCAGCGCGCCCATCGGTGCGAACGTCACGCCCATCAAAAACAGCTCCAGGGCCAAAAATAGCGCCACCGCCCAGGTCGAGCCATGGGTCAGCAGCGGCTCCATGGTGAAGCCCGACAGAATTGCCAGGACCGCGCCGACAATCAGCACCGGCTTGCGCCCGTAGCGATCACTGGCCAAGGCGGCCAATGGCGTTGCCAGCCCCATGAACAGCACCGCAAAGCACAGCAGGCCGAGGAAGGTTTCACGGCTGTAGCCCAACGTGGAAACGCCGTAGCTCAACGAAAACGCCGTGGTGATGTAGAACAGCGCATAGCACACCACCATCGACGCGGCGCCCAGCAGTACCGGCAGCCAATGCTGGCTGAACAGTTCCACCAGCGGCACTTTCACGGGTTTTTCCTTGGCCACTGCATTGGCGAATACCGGCGTCTCATGCAGTTTGAGGCGCGCATACAGGCCCACCATCACCAGCGCGGCGCTGAGGATGAACGGAATGCGCCAGCCCCAGCTGCGAAATTGCTCGTCATTCAGGCTCATGGCCAAAATCAGGAACAAACCGTTGGCCGCCAGGAAGCCTATCGACGGGCCCAGTTGGGGAAACATGCCGAACCAGGCGCGCTTGCCCTTGGGGGCATTCTCGGTCGCCAGCAAGGCCGCGCCGCCCCATTCTCCACCCAGGCCGAGGCCTTGGCCGAAGCGCAAAACACACAAGAGAATCGGGGCCCAGGCGCCGATGCTGTCGTAGCCCGGCAACAAGCCGATCAAGGTGGTGCACACCCCCATCAGCAGCAGCGAAGCCACAAGGGTTGATTTACGGCCGATGCGGTCGCCGAAGTGACCGAACAACGCCGACCCCAGTGGCCGGGCGATAAAGGCGATGCCGAAGGTCAGAAACGACGCCAGCATCTGTGCGGTGCCGGAGGTCTGTGGGAAAAACACCGGGCCGATCACCAGGGCGGCAGCCGTGGCGTAGATGTAGAAATCGTAGAACTCAATGGCGGTGCCGACGATGCTCGCCGTGGCGACGCGGGCGGTCGAGTTGGCAGGTGCGGCGCTCGCGGCCTCTTGGTAGGTGGTGCTCATAACGTTATCCCTGACGGTTATTGCGCGTTTGGACGCGGATTATTATTGGTCGAACACCCATGGATCAGGGCTATGCGCGGAGCGGCTCGGGATGGGAGCAAACGCCGGTCGGACATGGTAAGGCGGTGCCAGGACACGCTGAGTGCGGGTAGCACGCGGTCGGGCGGGGCTTGGGTAAGCCGCAGGGATTATAGGAAGGGGGCTAAGGATCCAACAAGGGGCTGGTGAGGATCTATGGCCTGGAACTGGATCAATGTGGAAGCTGGCTTGCCTGCGATAGCATCACCTCGGTTCAACTGAAGGACCGAGTCGCCTGCATCGCAGGCAAGCCAGCTCCCACATTGACCGGGTTGAGCCTGCTGAGGTCAGGCGGCCACTGGCACGTGGCTGGTATGCCAGATCAATACTTTGCTCACCCGGTTGTCCTCGGTCTCGAGAATTTCCAGGCGATAGCGGCCGACTTTCAGGCACACCGCGCAATCGGGGATGGTTTCCAGCGCTTCGGTCACCAGGCCGTTGAGGGTCTTGGGACCGTCGCTGGGCAGGTGCCAGCCCAGGCTTTTGTTCAGTTCGCGGATCGAAGCGGCGCCGTCGATGATGTAGCGGCCATCGGGCTGGGCTTCGATATGCGGGTTATCCACCGCCTGATCGCTTTCGAATTCGCCGACGATCTCTTCCAGAATATCTTCCAGGGTGACGATGCCCAGCACTTCACCGTACTCGTCCACCACCATGCCCAGGCGCCGCTGTTGTTTGTGGAAGTTCAGCAGTTGCAGCTGCAACGGCGTGCTTTCCGGCACGAAGTAAGGCTCGTGGCAGGCAGCGAGCAGGGCCTCTTTGGTCAGGCTGGCGTCAGGCAGCAGGTGTTGGACCTGCCGGGTGTTGAGCACGGCCTGCACCTGGTTGATGTCGCTGTGGAACACCGGCAGGCGTGTGCGCGGCGAGGTGCGCAACTGTTCGATGATGTTTTCTATTGGCTCATCGAGGTTGATGCCGTCCACTTCACTGCGCGGCACCAGGATGTCGTTGACCGTGATGTTGTCCAGGGCATGGATACCGGGCAGGCCGGGAGTGCGGTCGGCGTCGGTATCGGGCTCTGGGTTGTCATCATGGTCGGGCAGGGGCTCGTCGCTGTTTTTCGCCACGCCGGATTTGCGTGCAAACGGGCGCAATAACAGCAGGCTGATGCCATTGAGCAGCCAGGCCAGGGGGTAGAGGATTTTCAGCGGCACGCCCAGCAATGTATTGCCAAAGCCCAGCACTGCCTGAGGGTGACGGGTGGCCAGGGCGCGGGGCAGGTAGTCGGCCAGCACCAGCAGCGCTGCGCAGGAAATCAGCCAGCCTAGCCAGGGCCCGTTTTCTGCCCAGGCATAGATTGCCAGCAGGGTGCAAAGAATCACCACGGCGGCGCGACACAGGCTGTTGCACAGGATCAGGCTATGGCGCGGGAAGCTCAGGCGGGCGGCCGCCTTGTCGCCCTGGCGGGTGCCAGGGCGCAGGGCCAGCAGGTGTTGTTGCGCAGCTTCTATGGCAGTAAACAGCGCCGCCCACAAGATCAGCAGGGCAATTACGGCGAGCATCGGCCCTAAGGGCAAGTTGTCCATGATCACTGCCCGTCAGATATGCAGGATGTATTCGCGAACCAGCTTGCTGCCGAAATAGGCCAGCATCAACAGGCAGAAACCGGCCAGGGTCCAGCGGATGGCCTTGTGCCCGCGCCAGCCGAGGCGGTTGCGCCCCCACAGCAGCACGCTGAACACGACCCACGCCAGGCACGCCAGCAAGGTTTTATGCACCAGATGCTGGGCAAACAGGTTCTCGACGAACAGCCAGCCGGAGATCAGCGACAGTGACAGCAGGGTCCAGCCGGCCCACAGGAACCCGAACAGCAGGCTTTCCATGGTTTGCAGGGGCGGGAAGTTCTTGATCAGCCCCGACGGGTGCTTGTGCTTGAGCTGGTGATCCTGCAGCAGCAGGAGCAGGGCCTGGAACACCGCGATGGTGAACATGCCGTAGGCGAGGATGGACAGCAGGATGTGAGCGAGGATGCCCGGCTCCTCGTCGATCACCTGTACGGTGCCGGTGGGGGTGAACTGCGCCAGCAGCACCGTGAGCATTCCCAGGGGGAATAGCAGCACCAGCAGGTTCTCCACCGGAATCCGGTAGCAGGCCAGCAGCGTCAGCGCGATGACGGCCGCGGCGATCAGGCTGGCGGCGCTGAAAAAGTCCAGGCCCAGGCCGACCGGGGTCATCAGGTGGGTGAACAGGCTGGCGGCATGGGCTAGCAGGGCCAGCACGCCAAGGCCGACGAGCAGACGTTTGTCCGCTTTGGCGCCTTGGGCCAGACGAGTGCCCTGATAGAGGGTCGCAGCGGCATACAAAATGGCGGCGGCGAGGCTGGGTAGCAAACTGGGTGACAAGGGGAGCATAAATCCTGGTAGGCAAGCCCGAAAGGCGTTGAGTTTGGCACACACCTGCGTTGCACGAAAGACTCCCGGGCCAGACAGCGGGTGTGCATGGGCGCAGTCTTCGCTATAATCCGCGACCTGCCCACGCCGCAGGCTCGGCGAACGCTGTTTTTAATAGCGATTTCCCCCAGCCTGGGCCGCCATTACCTCGGTCTACCTGCATTTCGATGAATAGGGCCTGAAAGGATCGCGCATGTTTGAAAACTTGACTGACCGTCTCTCGCAGACGCTGCGCCACGTTACCGGCAAGGCCAAGCTGACCGAGGACAATATTAAAGACACCCTGCGTGAAGTGCGCATGGCGTTGCTGGAAGCCGACGTGGCTTTGCCGGTGGTGAAGGACTTCGTCAACTCGGTCAAGGAGCGTGCGGTCGGCACCGAAGTGTCCCGCAGCCTGACCCCGGGCCAGGCCTTTGTGAAGATCGTCCAGGCCGAGCTCGAAAGCCTGATGGGCGCGGCCAACGAAGACCTGAACCTCAGCGCCGTGCCGCCAGCCGTCGTGCTGATGGCGGGTCTGCAAGGTGCGGGTAAAACCACCACCGCCGGCAAACTGGCGCGCTTCCTTAAAGAGCGCAAGAAGAAATCCGTGATGGTGGTATCGGCCGACGTGTACCGTCCGGCGGCCATCAAGCAGTTGGAAATGCTCGCGGGCGAAGTGGGCGTGACCTTCTTCCCGTCCGACCTGAGCCAGAAGCCGGTCGACATTGCCAACGCGGCTATTAAAGAAGCCAAGCTCAAGTTCATCGACGTGGTCATCGTCGATACCGCCGGTCGCCTGCACATCGACGAAGAGATGATGGGCGAGATCAAGGCGCTGCATGCCGCGATCAACCCGGTCGAGACCCTGTTCGTGGTCGACGCCATGACCGGCCAGGATGCGGCCAATACCGCCAAGGCCTTTGGTGACGCACTCCCGCTGACCGGCGTGATCCTCACCAAGGTCGACGGCGACGCCCGTGGCGGTGCCGCGCTGTCGGTACGTGCCATTACTGGCAAGCCGATCAAGTTCATCGGTATGGGCGAGAAGAGCGAAGCGCTCGAGCCGTTCCACCCTGAGCGTATCGCCTCGCGCATCCTCGGCATGGGTGATGTGCTCAGCCTGATCGAGCAGGCCGAAGCCACGCTCGACAAGGACAAGGCCGACAAACTGGCCAAGAAGCTGAAGAAGGGCAAGGGCTTCGATCTCGAAGACTTCCGCGACCAGCTGCAACAGATGAAGAACATGGGCGGCCTCGGCGGCCTGATGGACAAGCTGCCCAACATCGGCGGTGTGAACCTGGCGCAAATGGGCAACGCCCAGGGCGCGGCAGAGAAACAGTTCAAGCAGATGGAAGCCATCATCAACTCCATGACCCCGGCCGAACGCCGCGACCCTGAGCTGATCAGCGGTTCGCGCAAGCGCCGGATCGCCATGGGTTCCGGCACCCAGGTGCAGGACATCGGTCGCTTGATCAAGCAGCACAAGCAGATGCAGAAGATGATGAAGAAATTCTCCGCCAAGGGCGGTATGGCCAAGATGATGCGCGGCATGGGCGGTATGTTGCCCGGCGGCGGCATGCCTAAAATGTAAAGTATTCGAGCGCAAGCCTTGCTTGCGCTCCGCCCCACAGGGATGTGGGATCTCCAGCAAACCCGCCGTTGGCGGGCGCTGACTCGCCGTTTTAACCGACGGCTCTATAGCAGATCTGAATGGCACGCTGATAGGCGCCAGAAAAAGACATTTGCAAAAGTCCGGATATTCCTTAGAATATGCGGCCTTTCGGGCACCTATGCCCGCTGTGCATTTAGATTTGCAGCACCGACTACAGGAACGATGTTCACATGCTAACAATCCGTCTTGCCCTTGGCGGCTCCAAAAAGCGCCCGTTTTACCACTTGACCGTAACCGACAGCCGCAACCCGCGTGACGGTTCGCACAAAGAACAGGTTGGTTTCTTCAACCCTGTTGCTCGTGGTCAAGAAGTTCGTCTGTCCGTGAACCAAGAGCGCGTAGCCTACTGGCTGAGCGTTGGCGCACAGCCATCCGAGCGCGTTGCAAAACTGTTGAAGGACTCGGCTAAGGCCGCAGCCTGAGCAATATGAACGCGACGCCAGCTGTTGCTGATGATTTGATCGTTATCGGCAAGATTTACTCTGTTCATGGCGTTCGCGGCGAAGTGAAGGTGTATTCCTTTACTGATCCGACTGAAAACCTGTTGCAGTACAAAACCTGGACGCTCAAGCGCGAAGGGAGTGTGAAGCAGGTTGAGCTGGTCAGTGGACGCGGGAGCGACAAGTTCCTGGTCGCAAAGCTCAAGGGTCTTGATGATCGTGAAGAAGCTCGTCTTCTGGCCGGTTATGAGATCTGCGTGCCGCGCAACCTGTTCCCTGAATTGACCGACGGCGAGTACTACTGGTACCAGCTCGAAGGTCTGAAGGTTATTGATCAACTCGGGCAATTGCTGGGGAAAATCGATCATCTTCTGGAAACCGGCGCCAATGATGTAATGGTGGTCAAGCCTTGCGCTGGCAGCCTGGATGACCGTGAACGCCTGTTGCCCTATACCGAGCAATGCGTGTTGTCCGTCGACCTGGCAGCGGGCGAGATGAAGGTGGAATGGGACGCGGACTTCTAAGCGTGGCTAATTTGCGCATTGAAGTGATCAGTTTGTTTCCCGAGATGTTTTCCGCCATCAGCGAGTACGGCATCACCAGTCGGGCGGTGAAACAGGGGCTGTTGCAGCTCACCTGTTGGAACCCGCGAGACTACACGACGGATCGACATCACACTGTGGACGATCGCCCATTTGGCGGTGGCCCGGGCATGGTGATGAAGATCAAGCCCCTGGAAGATGCGTTGGTTCAGGCCAAGGCAGCCGCCGGGGAGAAGGCGAAGGTAATTTACCTGTCCCCTCAAGGCCGTCAGCTGAAACAGGCGGCGGTACGCGAACTGGCGAATGAGGAAAGTTTGATCCTGATTGCCGGTCGCTATGAAGGCATTGACGAGCGTTTTATTGAAGCTCATGTCGATGAAGAGTGGTCGATTGGGGACTATGTCCTGTCTGGCGGCGAGCTGCCGGCGATGGTCCTGATAGATGCGGTTACACGACTGCTGCCCGGAGCTTTAGGGCATGCGGACTCTGCGGAGGAAGATTCCTTCACGGATGGTTTGCTGGATTGCCCGCACTACACCCGTCCGGAGGTGTATGTGGATCAGCGTGTTCCCGACGTATTGCTAAGTGGCAATCACGCACACATCCGGCGTTGGCGTTTACAGCAGTCCCTTGGTCGGACCTATGAACGACGCGCCGATCTTCTGGAAAGCCGCTCGCTTTCTGGAGAAGAGAAGAAGCTGCTCGAGGAATACATCCTCGCGCGGGACGATAGTTAACAACGTATCGATGGTAGGTCCATTGACTTACCTTAGGAGCACAGCATGACTAACAAAATCATCCTTGCACTCGAAGCAGAGCAGATGACCAAAGAGATCCCTACCTTTGCCCCGGGCGACACCATTGTCGTTCAGGTGAAAGTGAAGGAAGGCGACCGTTCGCGTCTGCAAGCGTTCGAAGGCGTGGTAATCGCCAAGCGTAACCGTGGTGTGAACAGTGCTTTCACTGTTCGTAAAATCTCCAACGGTGTTGGCGTAGAGCGTACTTTCCAGACCTACAGCCCGCAAATCGACAGCATGGCCGTCAAGCGTCGCGGTGACGTACGTAAAGCCAAGCTGTACTACCTGCGTGACCTGTCCGGTAAAGCAGCTCGCATCAAGGAAAAACTGGCTTAAGTCCAGCTTCCCGATGCAGAAAAAAGCAGCCTACGGGCTGCTTTTTTGTGCCTGAAATTTGCCTATCTGCCGGTATTGACCCATGACCACCCGCCTCGAAGAAATCCAGCGCCGCACCGACCTGTCCGTCACCCACGTGACCAAGGCCGTGTTCCCGCCCACCACCAACCATCACAACACGCTGTTCGGCGGCACTGCCCTGGCCTGGATGGACGAAGTGTCGTTCATCACCGCCACGCGTTTCTGTCGCTTACCTTTGGTGACGGTCTCCACCGACCGTATCGACTTCAACCATGCGATCCCGGCTGGCTCTATCGTTGAGCTGATCGGTCGGGTGATCAAGGTCGGCAACACCAGCCTCAAGGTCGAAGTTGAAGTGTTCGTCGAGAGCATGAGCGCTGATGGCCGTGAAAAGGCGATCCAGGGCGTATTCAGCTTTGTCGCGATTGACGCAGATAAACGCCCTGTCCCAGTACTGCCTGGCTTTGTTGACTGATTACTCGGCGGTGCTGGCCTGCGGTTGAATGACCGCCAGCAAGGTCCAGCCCGCTACGGGCTTCAAATTGCTCTCGGGCGAGACCACGTGCACCCAGCCGCTGGTGTCCCTGGCAAACAGCAAGGTGGCGCGCTCGCCGTGCAACGCCTGGTACTGCTCCCAGCCAAAGCCGTCGGTGAGGCTGGTGCTGTACAACTCGGCGCCTTGGCCCAGCAGGCTGGCCAATTTGGTGTAGCTCAAGGGTTGGCTGCCCAGCAAGTGTCCGCGGTGTTCATGACTGGCCTTGTGCTTGTCGGTGCGACGGTTTTCCTGGCTGCTGGCCAGGGCGAACAGGCGATGGCCGAAGTCATGGCGAAAACGCATGGTGGCCAAGGCATTCAGTTCGCCAGAAGGCGAGAGGGCGAGCAGGTGCCCCAGGCCGACCAGGTCCAGATGGGATTCGGCATGCTGGGAGGCCGGGTTGCCGAAGTACGTAGGCAAGCCTTCCATACGACTGGCGCGGATGTTTTCCCAGCTGGAATCCGTCAGCAACACGCGGCTGCCCAATTGCTGCAACGCCTTGCCGAGTGCTCGCGCCGGGCCGTTCGCACCCACGATCAAGAAGCCGCTAGGCGCCGGCTCAGCGACTTTGAGCAGGCGGGCCAAGGGGCGTGCCGTGGCGCTTTGCAGCACCACGGTGCCGATGATCACCGCGAAGGTCAGCGGCACCAGCAACAACGCGCCTTCGTGGCCAGCCTCATCCAGGCGGATCGCAAAGATCGCTGACACCGCCGCCGCCACAATGCCCCGTGGGGCGATCCAGGCCAGCAGTGCGCGCTCGCGCCAGTTCAACCCCGAGCCAAAGGTCGAAAGCGCCACGTTCAACGGGCGTGCAATGAATTGGATGATCAACAGCAGGATCAACACGAACGGCCCCAGGGCGATCATGGCGTTCAGGTCCAGGCGTGCCGCCAGCAGGATAAACAGCCCGGAAATCAGCAACACGCTGAGGTTTTCCTTGAAGTGCAGGATGTGCCGTACATCCACGCCTTTCATGTTCGCCATCCACATGCCCATCAGCGTGACCGCCAGCAGGCCGGACTCATGCATCACCTGGTTGGAAGCGATGAAGATACCCAGCACGCCCGCCAGTGTCGCCAGGTTATGCAGGTATTCCGGCAACCACTGGCGGCGCATGATCTGCCCCAGTACCCAGCCACCGGCGATGCCGAACAGGCTGCCGCAGAGGATGACGCCGCCGAAGGTCAGCAGGCTGTGGCTCAAACCATCGCCCGACGCACTGGCGATGATAAAGCTATACACCACTACCGCCAGCAGTGCGCCAATCGGGTCGATGACGATGCCTTCCCAGCGCAGGATATTGGCGATGGACGCTTTGGGGCGCACCACACGCAACATGGGCACGATCACGGTTGGGCCGGTGACCAGTGTCAGGGTGCCGAACAGCAGTGCCAGCATCCAGTCGAAACCCAGCAGCCAGTGGGTGGCCAGGGTGATCACCGCCCAGGTCGAGAGTGCGCCGACGGTGACCAGCCGGTGGACGACGCTGCCGATTTCCTTCCATTCCGACAGGTGCAGGGTCAGGCTGCCCTCAAACAGGATCAGCGCCACTGCCAACGACACCAATGGCATCAACAGAGGGCCGAACATTTCCTGCGGGTCGAGCCATCCGAGTATCGGCCCTGCCAGAATCCCGCTCAGCAGAAGAAACAGAATCGCCGGCAGTTTCAGGCGCCAGGCCAGCCACTGGCAGCCGAGTGCGGCCACGCCAATGCCGCCAAAAGCCAACAAAATCTGTTGTTCGTTCATTAAAGCTTCCTGTTCCTTGAAATAGCGGGCTATGAAAGACTAATGGCTCTTGTCACAGTTCCTTAAATAATACGCGTATTGCCTTGTGCTAAGTCGCTTGAGTGCCCATGCCTGCCATTGACCATCCCCTGATCGACCGCTTCCTCGACGCCCTCTGGTTGGAAAAAGGCCTGTCGGACAACACACGCCAGGCGTACCGCAGCGACCTGGCGCTGTTCAACGGCTGGCTGCAGGAGAAAAACCTCGAACTGATCAATGCCGGGCGCGAGTTGATCCTCGATCACCTGGCCTGGCGCCTGGAGCAGAACTACAAACCGCGCTCCACTGCGCGATTCCTCTCCGGCGTGCGTGGCTTTTATCGCTACCTGCTGCGGGAAAAACTCATTGCCGTCGACCCGACCCTGCAAATCGACATGCCGCAACTCGGCAGGCCGTTGCCCAAATCCTTGTCGGAAGCCGACGTCGATGCCTTGCTCGCGGCCCCGGACCTGAGCGAGGCCATCGGCCAGCGCGACCGCGCCATGCTTGAGGTGCTGTATGCCTGCGGCCTGCGCGTCACCGAACTGATCAGCCTGACGCTGGAGCAGGTCAACCTGCGCCAGGGCGTGTTGCGCGTGATGGGCAAGGGCAGCAAGGAGCGGCTGGTGCCCATGGGCGAGGAGGCGATTGTGTGGGTCGAGCGCTACATGCGCGATGCGCGCCACGAACTGCTCGGTGGGCGCCCCAGCGACGTGCTGTTCCCCAGCCAGCGCGGCGAGCAGATGACCCGCCAGACCTTCTGGCACCGCATCAAGCACCAGGCCAAAGTGGCCGGGATCGGCAAGGCGCTGTCACCCCACACCTTGCGCCATGCCTTCGCCACCCACTTGCTCAACCACGGCGCGGATTTGCGCGTGGTACAGATGCTGCTCGGCCACAGCGACTTATCCACAACCCAGATCTACACCCATGTGGCGCGCGCACGTTTGCAGGATATGCACGCCAAGCATCACCCGCGCGGATAAAACCGTCAGAAATGGCCCATTTTACCTGTCGCGGTCTGCCCTCCCGCCCAACTGTGGTAGGCTTTGCCGGTTCGCAAAGGGGACGGCATCCATTGTGGTCCAGATCAGTATTCTGCTCCCGTCCCTGCCTCTGCCTTCAGGAGTTCCCATGCGCTTGACCCAGATTATTGCCGCCGCAGCCATTGCGTTGGTTTCCACCTTTGCGGTCGCCGATGATGCGGCCGAGCAGACCATTCGCAAGAGCCTGGCCAACCTGGCGCTCGATACCCCGATCGAAAGCATCAGCGCTAGCCCCATGGCCGGCCTGTATGAAGTCAAGCTCAAGGGCAGCCGTGTGCTGTACGCCAGTGCCGATGGCCAGTACATCGTCCAGGGCTACCTGTTCCAGCTCAAGGACGGCAAGCCGGTCAACCTGACCGAGAAGGCCGAGCGCCTGGGTGTGTCCAAGCTGATCAACGGTATCCCGGTGGCTGAAACCGTGGTGTACCCGGCCATCGGCGAGACCAAGACCCACATCACCGTGTTCACCGACACCACCTGCCCGTACTGCCACAAGCTGCACGCCGAAATTCCGGCGTTGAACAAGCTGGGCGTGGAAGTGCGCTACGTCGCGTTCCCGCGCCAGGGCCTGGGTTCGCCGGGTGACGAGCAGTTGCAAGCCGTATGGTGTTCGGCCGACAAAAAGGCGGCCATGGACAAGATGGTCGACGGCAAGGAAATCAAATCGGCCAAATGCGCCAACCCGGTTTCCAAGCAGTTCGCCCTGGGCCAGTCCATTGGTGTGAACGGTACACCGGCCATCGTTTTGGCCGACGGCCAGGTGATTCCGGGCTACCAGCCGGCGCCGCAAGTTGCCAAACTGGCACTGGGTGCCAAGTAAGCATTTATCGTTGAGCCTTTGACGATCATGGCCCGCCGAACCGTCGGCGAGTCATTAATTGAGAGCCGCAGTTGTGCGGCTGTTTTCACGGCCGACCTAGCGTCGGCCGTTTCATGGGGAGTTCTTCAGTGAAACCGGTCAAAGTAGGCATCTGTGGGTTAGGGACCGTCGGTGGCGGTACCTTCAACGTACTTCAGCGTAACGCTGAAGAAATTTCCCGCCGCGCAGGTCGCGGGATTGAAGTGGCGCAGATTGCCACGCGTTCGCCAAAGCCTCAGTTCGAAACGACCGGTATTGCGATTACCAACGATGTGTTCGCCGTGGCCACCAACCCTGAGATCGATATCGTCATCGAACTGGTTGGCGGCTACACCGTGGCCCGCGAGTTGGTGCTCAAGGCCATTGAGCACGGCAAGCACGTGGTCACCGCCAACAAGGCGCTGATCGCCGTGCACGGCAACGAGATCTTCGCCAAGGCCCGCGAGAAAGGCGTGATCGTGGCGTTCGAAGCCGCGGTGGCCGGTGGTATCCCGGTGATCAAGGCAATCCGCGAAGGCCTGTCCGCCAACCGCATCAACTGGGTGGCCGGCATCATCAACGGCACCGGTAACTTCATCCTCACCGAAATGCGCGAGAAGGGCCGTACCTTCGAAGACGTGCTGGCCGAAGCCCAGGCCCTGGGTTACGCCGAAGCCGACCCGACCTTCGACGTGGAAGGCATCGACGCGGCCCACAAGCTGACCATCCTGGCGTCCATCGCTTTTGGTATCCCGCTGCAATTCGACAAGGCCTACACCGAAGGCATCACCAAGCTGACCACCGCCGACGTGAACTACGCCGAAGCCCTGGGCTACCGCATCAAGCACCTGGGCGTAGCGCGCAGCACCCCGGCCGGTATCGAATTGCGGGTGCACCCGACGCTGATCCCGGCCGACCGCCTGATCGCCAACGTCAATGGCGTGATGAACGCGGTGATGGTCAACGGTGACGCCGCCGGTTCCACCCTGTTCTACGGCGCCGGTGCCGGCATGGAGCCGACCGCGTCGTCTGTGATCGCCGACCTGGTGGACGTGGTTCGCGCCATGACCAGCGACCCGGAAAACCGCGTGCCGCACCTGGCCTTCCAGCCGGACTCGCTGTCGGCCCACCCGATCCTGCCGATCGAAGCCTGCGAAAGTGCCTACTACCTGCGCATCCAGGCCCAGGACCATCCAGGCGTGCTGGCCCAGGTGGCCAGCATCCTGTCGGAGCGCGGTATCAACATCGAGTCGATCATGCAGAAGGAAGTCGAGGAGCAAAACGGCCAGGTGCCGATGATCCTGCTGACCCACCGCGTGCTCGAACAGCACATCAACGATGCCATCCATGCCCTGGAAGCCTTGCAAGGCGTGGTCGGCCCGGTGGTGCGGATTCGCGTCGAACACTTGAACTAACCGATTTGTTCCAGGGGCCCCGTCCATTCGGCGGCCCCTGTTCGAGAATGTTTTAGAGGAGCCAGTCATGCGTTACATCAGCACCCGCGGCCAGGCACCGGCCCTGAATTTCGAGGACGTTCTGCTGGCAGGCCTTGCCACCGACGGCGGCCTGTATGTGCCGGAAAACCTGCCACGCTTCACCCAGGAAGAAATCGCCTCCTGGGCCGGCCTGCCGTATCACGAGCTGGCTTTCCGAGTGATGCGCCCGTTCGTCACCGGCAGCATTCCGGATGCGGATTTTAAAAAGATCCTGGAAGAGACGTACGGCGTGTTTGCCCATAGCGCCATCGCACCTCTGCGCCAGTTGAACGGCAACGAGTGGGTACTGGAGCTGTTCCACGGCCCGACCCTGGCGTTCAAGGACTTTGCCCTGCAACTGCTCGGTCGCCTGCTCGACTACGTGCTGGAAAAGCGCGGCGAGCGCGTGGTGATCATCGGCGCTACCTCCGGCGACACCGGCTCGGCGGCCATCGAAGGGTGCAAGCACTGCGAAAACGTCGATATCTTCATCCTGCACCCGCACAAGCGCGTGTCGGAGGTGCAACGTCGGCAGATGACCACCATCTTCGGTGAGAACATTCACAACATCGCCATCGAAGGCAACTTCGACGACTGCCAGGAAATGGTCAAGAACAGCTTCGCTGACCAGAGCTTCCTCAAGGGCACGCGTCTGGTGGCGGTGAACTCGATCAACTGGGCGCGGATCATGGCCCAGATCGTCTACTACTTCCATGCATCGCTGCAGTTGGGCGGCCCGGCGCGTTCGGTGTCGTTCTCGGTGCCGACCGGCAACTTCGGCGACATCTTCGCCGGTTACCTGGCACGCAACATGGGCCTGCCGATCAACCAGTTGATCGTCGCCACCAACCGCAACGACATCCTGCATCGCTTCATGAGCGGCAACCAGTATGTGAAGGAAACCCTGCACGCCACGCTGTCGCCGTCCATGGACATCATGGTCTCGTCGAACTTCGAACGCTTGCTGTTCGACATGCACGGTCGCAACGGCGCAGCCCTGGCCGAGTTGATGAACAGCTTCAAGCAAGGTGGCGGTTTCAGCGTCGAGCAAGAGCGCTGGACCGAAACCCGCAAGCTGTTCGATTCCCTGGCCGTGGACGATGCGCAGACCTGCGAAACCATCGCGCAGGTCTATGCCGAAACCGGCGAAGTGCTCGACCCGCACACGGCTATCGGCGTGAAAGCCGCCCGCGAATGCCGCCGCAGCCTGGATATTCCAATGGTGATCCTCGGTACCGCGCACCCGGTCAAGTTCCCGGAAGCGGTCGAGAAAGCCGGCATTGGCAAGGCCCTGGAGTTGCCGGAGCATTTGACCGACCTGTTCGAGCGCGAAGAGCGCTGCACCGTATTGGCCAATGACCTGAAGACAGTGCAGGCGTTTGTCAGCCAGCATGGCAATCGGGGCAAACCGCTCTAATCAAGAATGGGGTAGCGGGTTTGTGTGGGAGCTGGCTTGCCTGCGATGTAGGCGCCTCGGTACGACTGAATACCCAGGCGTCTGCATCGCGGGCAAGCCCGGCTCCCATATTCAGCTAACTCACCCGCTGACCCTGAGGCGGATATCAGGCTGCTACAGGTATGCATTCAGCTTTTTGCAGTCGGCCAAGCCCGTCCTCGTGACGGGCTTTTTCATTCTGGCGAGCCATACTTGCCCAGTCGCCCAATCAAGGAAACCCAACCGGTGCAGGTGTTGATCCAATGGACGTTGAAGCTGGTGTGCCTGTTGTGGCTCATCCAGGTGCCCATGAGCCTGGCCGCCGTCAGCCTGCCGTTCAAACTGGTCCCGGCGTTTATCCCGCTTGAACCTATGCCGCTGGCGCCAACGGAGCAGCAGTGGTTGGCGGCGCATCGGACACTCAAAGTGGGTATCTCGATAGATGACTACCAGCCGATCGATATCACCCGCGACCGCAATCGCTACCAGGGCATCAGCGCCGATTATTTGAGCCTGGTTGGCGCGCGGCTGGGTGTGCCCATGCAAGTGCTGGGCTTCTCCGAGCGCGCCCAGGCGGTCGAAGCGCTGCGCAACGGCACCATCGACATTCTCACCAGTGCCAATGGTTACGAGCGTGACGTACCTGGCCTGCAATTCACCCCGGACTACATGCCCGACCGCTCGGTGGTGGTGCTGCGTCGCGACGATACCCAAGGCGACGATCTGGCTGGCAAGAAGCTGGTGTTGCTCGACGGCTACGCCAACGTGCAGAAGGTTCACGCGGCGTATCCCGACAGCCACATCATGCTCGCCCCCAACCTCTACAGCGGCCTCGAAGCCTTGAAGCAAGGTGACGTCGATGCGTTTATCGGCAACGAAGTGATTGTGCGCGCCTATAAATCGCTGCGGCCTTACCTGGGGTTGCAGATCAAGGAGCAGAGCCGGCTGGCGCCCATCGGTTTTGCCTTCGCCACCCGCCAGGCAGATCCGTTGCTGGGGGCCATGATGAATCGCGCGCTGGCAAGCCTCGACGAGTCGGTGCAGCGCGAAATTCTCGCGCGCTGGACCACCGGGCTCGGCGTCGGTATCAGTGGTGAGCGCATTGCGTTGTCGGCGTCGGAACAGGCCTGGGTGCGTGAGCATCCCCATGTCGTGGTGGTGGCCCAGCAGATGTCTCCGTATATATTCAAGGATAAGGATGGCCACTGGGTTGGCTTGAATGTGGATTTGTTGCATCGCATCACGCGCATGACCGGTTTGCAATTTGTCTTTGAAGAGGTGCACTCCACCGCGCAAACCCTGGAATGGCTGGAAACGGGCAGGGCGCAGATGAACACGACCCTGGCCGTTAACCGCGAGCGCAGCACAGTGCTCAACTTCAGCCATGGGTATGGTGGGTCCGGCTGGGTGTTTATCGAACGTGCCGATGCCTCGCCCCTGACGGGCTTGAAGCAGTTGGACGGCAAGGTGCTGGCGCTGCCGGCACGTCATGTATTGGAAAATGATATTCGCCATGCGCATCCGAACATCACCTTGCGCCTGGTAGACAATTACAACCAGGCCCGTGAGCTGGTACGACGGGGCGAGGAGGCCGCTACCATTCAAACTGAAGTGGAAGTGCAGAGTTACCCGGAAGATGGTCTGCGTATCGGACGCAGTGTCGATGGCAAGTGGTCGTCCAACTGCCTGTCGGTGCGCAAGGACCAACCTGAGCTGCTGAGCATTCTGAACAAGGCCCTGGAGGCGTTGCCGGTGGCTGAGCTGAGTGCGTTGCGCCTGCGTTGGATCGGTGCCGTGGCGATTCCGCTGCCGGCCTGGCAACGCGTACCGCCATGGGCCTATTGGACGGTGGCCACGGCGCTGCTGTTTGTGTTGGTGTCGCTGGTGTGGAACAGCCGGCTCAAGCGCCAGATTCGCCAACGGCTGGAGGCCGAGCAACGGCTCAACGACCAGTTGGCGTTCAAGCGCGCACTGCTCGACGGCATGCCCAACCCGCTGTTCGTCCGCGACCTGGACGGGCGCCTGGTGACCTGCAATAAAAGTTATGAACAGCAATTGGCGACCCGGCTGGAGCTGATCCAGGGCCTGACGCTGATGGAGAGCAAGGTCGTGCCCGACGCCACAGCGGCGCGGCTGCACGAAGGCCACATGGAGCAATTGGCCACGCAGCAGCCGTTGTTTGTCGACCGGCAATTGGAACTCAACGGCGGCAGTTATCACGTCTACCAGTGGACCGTGCCTTTTTTTGACGCCCAGGGCCGCCTGCAGGGGTTGTTGGGCGGTTGGATCGATATCAACGAACGCAAAGACCTGGAGCGCCAGTTGATGGACGCACGCCAGGCCGCCGACGAAGCGAACTACGCCAAAAGTGCATTTCTCTCGGCCTTGAGCCACGAGATTCGCACTCCCATGACTGCCATCATTGGCTTGCTCGAACTGGAGCAAGAGCGTTGCCTGGCAAGCGGCCAGCCGGTTTCCGAGGCGCTGCAGGTGGCCCATCGTTCGGCGCGCGAGCTGATTGCGCTGATGGGCGACAGCCTGGACTTGGCCAAGATCGAGGCCGGCCACCTGCAACTGGCGCCACAGACCACCGAGTTGAAGCGTTTTTTCGAGGGCATTCAGAGCCTGTTCGAAGCCACAGCGCAAAAGAAGGGCCTGCACCTGACCCTGGCGTTTGATCCGGCTGCTCAGGGTTATTACTGGTTCGACCCGCTGCGGTTACGCCAGGTGATGCACAACCTGTTGGGCAATGCGCTCAAATTTACCGAGCGGGGCGGGGTTCACCTCAGCGTGACTTGCCAACGGGATGAGACCGATACCGAATACCTGCACCTGTGCGTCAAGGACAGTGGCCCGGGCATCAGCGCCGAGCAACAGCCGCGGGTGTTCAAGCCTTTTACTCAGGTGAGCGCCTTGACCGCTGCGCAACACGGTGGCACCGGGCTGGGCCTGAGTATCTGCAAGCAACTGGTGGAATTGATGGGCGGCAGCATTCACCTCGATAGCGTGGTGGGCGAGGGGACGGTGGTGTGCATTGACCTGCGCCTGGACCGGGTCAGCACCGATGATGTGCCGGCAACGCCCACCGCGACGTTGTCACCGACGGGGCACAGCCTGTCGATACTGGTGGTGGATGATTTGGCGGCCAACCGCCTGGTGCTGGCGCAGCAGTTGCAGTTCCTCGGTCATCAAGTGGTCGCCCTGGAGTCGGCCGAGGCCGCGTTGCAACGCTGGCGTGAGCAGCGTTTTGACGTGTTGGTCACCGATTGCCAGATGCCCGGCATGTCCGGTTATGCCTTGAGTGCGGCGATACGGCGCCTCGAAGCCGAGGAGCAACGGCCTCGTAGCGCGCTGGTGGGTTGCACCGCGAACGCCATGAAAGATGAACAACGCCGCTGCGAGGACGCCGGTATGGATGAACTGCTGGTCAAGCCGGTGACCTTGGAACACTGGACCCAAGTGCTGGCACGCCTGGCACCCCAGCGTTCGTTCGATATCGAGGCCCTGCGCACCATGACCCAGGCCGATGGCCCGGTGCTGCAAAGCATGTTGCAGGAACTGGCCAAGAGCCTGGACCACGAACACGAGGTGTTGGCGGGTGCCCTGGCCGAGCGCGACGTGGCACGCTTGAATGCATCGCTGCACCGGCTCAAGGGCATTTGCTCGCTGGTGGACGCACTGCCACTGGCCAAGGCCTGTGTCGCCCTTGAGCAATGCGCCCGTGAACAGCGCGGCGCCGAGCTTGAAGAACCCTGGTTGCGCTTGTCCGAGGTGCTCAAGGCGTTTCGTCGCGACCTGCAACCTTATCTGGATGCGTAACCCAGCCCGTATGCCGATCAGCCAAGCGAACGCAATGCTCAAGGCAACGAAGATCAAATGTGGGAGCTGGCTTGCCGGCGATAGCGGTAGTGCAGTAACAGATGTAGCGACTGACACACCGCCTTCGCAGGCAAGCCAGCTCCCACAGGAGGTCTGCGCTTGACCGACAAGGCTTGCCCCTCCCACATTTAAAGAAGCTTTTAGGACACGTCCTATGGGACACGGCGCAGCGTATGGCTACTGTGCAGGTCTTTCTCTGTACCGACACCCTTACCCATGCGATCCCTGAACGTCCTGATCCTCGAAGACAACCCGTTTCAACTGATGGCCCTGCACCAGATGCTCAATGCCAACGGTGTGTTCAATGTGCGGGCCGCGGAAACGGTCGAAATTGCCCGCCAGTCCCTGGACAGCAAAGGCCCGGTGGATATCGCCATCTGCGATCTGTACCTGGAGCAGGGCGATGGCCTGGCGTTGATCCGTGAGTTGGCGGAACGCCGCCTGGCCCAGGTGTTGATCCTGCTCAGCAACGCCGAGCCCGACGTGCTGGAAGGCGTGGCGAACATGGCTCGCCAATTGGGGCTCAAGGTCTTGGCGTGCTTGCCCAAGCCGGCCTCGGCCAAGCTGATCGGGCAAGTATTGAGCGATTGTCAGGAGCACTTGCGTCCAGGGCCAGCGGTGCTGTCCTGGGAGCGCGTCCGTCAACTGCTGAGCTTGAGCGAGCAGGAACAACTGCCGCCCTCGGCGGATGTCAGCCAGGCGACTATCGCAGCTTGTGGCAGGGTCTGGTACCAGCCCATCGTCAGTCAGGCCGGTGTGTTGCAAGGGGTGGAGGCGCTGGCGCGTTGGCAGTTGCAGGACGGTGAGCTATTGCTGCCTGACGAGTTCCTGCCAGTGCTGGAGTTTGCCGGCATGGAAGAGGCGTTTACCTGGCATGTGCTGGAGCAGGCGCTTGGCCTGGCGAACCAGGTGATGGGCGAAAGCGGCCGAGTGCTGCCGGTAGCTGTGAACATTCCCGGGCGTATGCTGGAGCGCGAGCACTTCCCCCAGGTGCTGCAAGGTTTGCTGCAACTTCATGGTGTGCCCGCCCATAGCCTGACCCTGGAGTTGGTGGAAACCTCGACGCTGAAAACCGACAGCGCCCATGTCACTGGGTTGCTGCGCTTGCGCATGTTGGGTTGCCAGTTGTCCATCGGCGACTTCGGCATGGGCGGCACCAGCCTGCAGCATTTGCTGGAACTGCCTTTTACCGAGCTGAAAATTCCCCCGGTGTTTGCCTGTGGGATGGCCAATGATGATCGCAAGGCCGCTGTGGTGGCGGGCGCCATGAGCATGGCGGCGCGCCTGGATGTCGCCGTGGTGGTCACCGGCGTGGAAACCGCCGCCGATTATCACGCCGTGGGCGAACTGGGCGCGGCGTGGCTGCAAGGTTGCTTTATCGCCCGGCCGATGGAGGCCGAGACGCTCAAGCAATGGATCGCGTTCCAGGCTAGGCCAGCCCGTGTTCCTGCACGTAAATAAACAGGGCGGCATCGTTGACCAGCCCCAGCTTGCGCATGGCGCTGACTTTTTGCGCGCTGACGGTCTGCTTGCTGCGGTGCAGGTGCGCGGCGATCTCGCCCACCGTCATGCCACTGGCCAACAGGCGAATCACCTCCAGTTCCCGGGGTGACAGGTGCTCCTGGGAGTGCAGGCGATCAGCGCCGACTTCCCCGGCCAGGCTCAGCGCCTGGCGGATGGTCTGGGCCACATAGGTACGTTGCTGGCGAACCTGGCGGATCGCCTGGGGCAGCTCATCGGCCAGGCTGGCCTTGCTCAGCAAGCCCATCACGCCCAACGCCAGGATGGAATGAAACAACCCGGCATTGTTGAGCATGGTCACCACCACAATGGGCAGGTGCGGATAGTGCCGGCGCAGTTGCTCGATCAAGCGCAACCCGTCGGCTTGGGGCTCGACGGGCATCATGAAGTCGGTCACCACCACATCGCAGGCACAGTGTTGCAACAACGCACTGAGGGCCTGGGGGGAATTGGCCTCGCCGACGATGCTGATGTGCGTGTCACGCTCGAGCACGGCGCGCAGGCCAATCAGGAAAATCGGGTGATCGTCGGCAATCACGATACGCAAGGGCGGTTCAGACGCAGCTCTCAAGGCAGGCTCCCGGGACAATCCAGGGATTCTAGCCTGTGCGCCGTTGTTTTTTCTCTGTCATCTTTTCCGTGCATGCTCGTTTTCCTCAAGCAGTGGATTACACAAAAGGTAGAACTTTCTGCTTTGAGCACGGGTCACTTGAATGTCAGCCTCTTCGTGACATTTTTGTTTTTCGAACCTTTTTCGAATGATTGAGTGGTGATCGAGATGGAAAGTATCAACCTATTGCTCAGCCAAGCACTGAGCCCTTATCAGGTTACGCTGACCTCTGCCGGTATGCGCGACGACTGCCTGGTAACCGTGAAGAACCCCGGTGGCGCCATCGTGGTTGAACGTGAAGTCGATCGTGCGCAATTGAGCGACAAGCGCGCGCTGGTGGATGTGGTGGATTGCCTGCTCCGCGACCTGAAAATCGCCGAAGGGCGCCTGGAACCTTCAGTCATCGCTGCCTTGCGCAACGCCTCCCAAACCCGTGGCGGCGCACTGGCATGAAACATTATTTTTCTTCGGAACCTTCCTACAAGGTGGTCAGTCAGAGTTTGTAACAGCAAGAGCAGGCATTGTGCTCCGGTGTTTGTCGCTTGCTGTGCGGGTCTTTTTGTAGACCACGTTTAACCCCGAGTTGTCTCCCCACTGCTCGGGGTTTCTTTTTGCCTGGGATTTGTCAGATCGCGCCATCCTCGCGCAGGCGAGTGATAGCCGCCGCGTCGTAGCCCAAGGCATTGAGCACCAGGCTGTTGTGTTCACCCAGTTGCGGCCCCACCCATTCGCAACTGCCCGGTGTGTCCGAGAGCTTGGGCACGATGCCGGGCATCTTGAAGTCCTTGCCGCCCGGCAACTGCGCCTTGAGGAACATTTCCCGGGCCAGGAATTGCGGGTCGCCCAGCATGTCTTCGGCGCTGTAGATGCGGCTGGCGGGCACCTCGGCTTTGTTCAGATGCTCAATCACCTGGTCGAGCGATAGCGAATTGACCCAGCGATCAATCACGCCGTACAGCTCATCGCGGTGAGCGTCACGCCCGTCATTGCTGGCCAGTGCAGGGTCGTTCGCCAAATCGTCACGGCCGATCACCCGCATGAAGCGCTTGAAGATTGCATCGCCATTGGCGCCGATCTGCACATGCTTGCCGTCTGCGGTGGTGTGGATCGAGGACGGGGTGATGCCGGGCATGATGTTGCCGGTGCGCTCACGGATAAACCCGAACACATCGAACTCGGGGATCATGCTTTCCATCATGGCGAAGATGGCTTCATACAGCGCCACATCCACCACTTGGCCCAGGCCGCCGTTGACTTCGCGGTGACGCAGCGCCATCAGCGCGCCGATCACTGCCCACAACGCGGCAATCGAGTCGCCGATGGAGATACCGGTGCGCACGGGCGGGCGGTCCTCGAAGCCGGTGATATAGCGCAAGCCGCCCATGGACTCGCCCACCGCGCCAAACCCCGGCTGGTCCTTCATCGGGCCCGTCTGGCCGAAGCCCGAGAGGCGCACCATCACCAACTTGGGGTTGAGGGCGTGCAGGGTTTCCCAGCTCAGGCCGAGTTTCTCCAGCACGCCTGGGCGGAAGTTTTCGATCAGGATGTCGGCGTCGGCCAACAGTTGCTTGAGGATCGCCAGCCCCTCAGGGTGCTTGAGGTTGAGCGTCAGCGACTGCTTGTTGCGCGCCTGCACGAACCACCACAGCGAAGTACCTTCATACAGCTTGCGCCATTTGCGCAGCGGGTCGCCGCCGTCCGGGGATTCGACCTTGATCACCTCGGCGCCGAATTCAGCGCAAATGCGTGAGGCAAACGGGCCGGCGATCAAAGTGCCCAGTTCGATGACTTTCAGGCCGGCAAGTGGTTTGGCAGTGAGCGACATGGGGATCCTTACGAGCGCGGGACGATGATGTCCTGCTTTTTAACATAGGCGAGCCGCCCGGATGCAGCGCAGTATTCGTTCAATGCCCTCGCCATCGGTTAGACTGGCCGCCTTTCCTTGTCTTTAGAAGCCCGTTCATGGCCCAGCCGTCCACGACCTACAAATTCGAACTCAACCTCACCGACCTCGACCGCTCGGTGTACGAGAGCGTCAAACAGACCATCGCCCGCCACCCTTCGGAAACCGAAGAGCGCATGACCGTGCGCCTGCTGGCCTACGCCCTCTGGTACAACGAGCAGTTGGCGTTCGGGCGTGGCCTGTCGGATGTAGACGAACCGGCCCTGTGGGAAAAAAGCCTGGATGATCGGGTTTTGCACTGGATCGAAGTCGGCCAGCCAGATGCCGACCGCCTGACCTGGTGCTCGCGTCGCACCGAACGCACCAGCCTGCTGGCCTATGGCAGCCTGCGCGTGTGGGAAGGCAAGGTGGTGCCGGTGGCCAACAACCTGAAAAACGTGCACATCGCTGCCGTGCCCCAGGAAGTCTTGGAGACCCTGGCCAAGGACATGCCGCGGGTGATCAAGTGGGACGTGATGGTCAGCGAAGGCACGATCTTTGTGACCGATGACCGTGGCCAGCATGAAGTGCAACTGCAATGGCTGGTCGGCGAGCGCGGTTGAAAAGGTGGGAGCTGGCTTGCCTGCGAGGGCATCCACTCGGTGTGTCTGATGTACCGAGTCGTATGCATCGCAGGCAAGCCAGCGCCCACACTTGATCTCTGCTGCGTTCACTATCTGTGTTTAACCGATGTATTAGAAGAGAAGCTCCCGTCACCCCATGCGTATCGATCCCCGCCCATTGCCCGCCGTCCTGCCTTTTCTCGGTGAACTGCCGCCGCTGTTGACCCGCCTTTACGCCGCACGCGGGGTGCAGTCGGAGGCCGAGCTGGACAAGAGCCTGGCGCGGTTGATTCCCTATCAGCAGCTCAAGGGCATCGATGCGGCGGTGGACTTGCTGGTGACGGCCCTGGAGCAACGCCAGCGCATCCTGATCGTCGGTGACTTCGACGCCGATGGCGCCACGGCGAGTACCGTGGGCACCCTGGGCCTGCGTTTGCTTGGCGCGGCCCATGTCGATTACCTGGTGCCCAACCGCTTCGAATACGGCTACGGCCTGACCCCGGAAATCGTCGCGGTGGCGCTGGAGCGTGAGCCGCAGTTGCTGATCACGGTGGACAACGGTATCTCCAGCGTCGAAGGCGTGGCGGCGGCGAAAGCGGCGGGGTTGCAGGTGCTGGTGACCGACCACCACTTGCCCGGCGATGAACTGCCGGCCGCTGACGCCATCGTCAATCCTAACCAGCCGGGCTGCACATTTCCCAGCAAGGCCCTGGCCGGCGTCGGCGTGATCTTCTATGTATTGATGGCCCTGCGTGCACGGTTGCGCAGCCTGGGTTGGTATGACAACAAGCCCCAGCCGAACATCGGTGAACTGCTTGATCTGGTGGCCCTGGGCAGCGTCGCTGACGTGGTGCCGCTGGACGCCAACAACCGCATCCTCGTGCACCAGGGGCTGGAGCGTATTCGGGCCGGTCGGGCGCGGCCGGGGATCAAGGCGATCCTGGAAGTGGCCAAGCGTGATCATGCGCGTATCACCTCCACCGACCTGGGTTTCATCCTCGGCCCGCGTCTGAACGCGGCCGGACGCCTGGATGACATGAGCCTGGGCATTGAATGCTTGCTTACCACGGACTTCGCCGCCGCACGGGAAATGGCCGCGCAACTGGACGGCATGAACCAGGACCGTAAATCCATCGAGCAAGGCATGCAACGCGAGGCCCTGGCCCAGCTCAAGGACCTGCCGGTGGAGTCGATGCCGTACGGTCTGTGCCTGTTTGACCCGGAGTGGCACCAAGGGGTGATCGGGATCCTCGCGTCACGCATGAAGGAGCGTTATTTCCGCCCGACCATCGCCTTCGCCGATGCCGGTGATGGCCTGCTCAAGGGCTCTGGACGCTCGGTGCAAGGCTTTCATATCCGCGATGCGCTGGCGGTCGTCGCCAGCCAGCACCCCAACCTGATCACCAAGTACGGCGGCCACGCCATGGCGGCGGGGCTGACCTTGCCCGAGGCCAACTTCCCGTTGTTTGCGCAAGCCTTCGATGCCGAAGTGCGCCGGCAACTGCGCGAAGAAGACCTCACCGGCCGCCTGCTTTCAGACGGCACCCTGGCGGTGGAAGAATTTCACCTGGAACTGGCCCGCGCCCTGCGCCATGCCGGCCCGTGGGGGCAGCACTTTCCCGAGCCGTTGTTTCACGGGGTATTCCAGTTGGTGGAGCAGCGGGTGGTGGGCGAGCGGCATTTGAAAGTGGTGCTCAAGAGCGAGTGCGGGTCGGTGAAGCTCGATGGCATCGCCTTTGGTGTGGACCGCGAAGTGTGGCCAAACCCGACGGTGCGTTGGGTGGAATTGGCCTACAAGCTGGATGTGAATGAATTTCGTGGCAATGAGACGGTGCAACTGATGATTGCGCACATCGAACCGCGCTAGTTTTCATCAACACCACGTACCACTGTGGGAGCGGGCTTGCCCGCGATGACGGAGTGTCAGTCAACGCTACTGTGACTGAGCCAGCGCTATCGCGGGCAAGCCCGCTCCCACATTGGGTCTTAGGTTAAGCTGGAGTTATTCGGCTTTGGCCTGATGCTTGACGATAATATCCACCAACCGCTTGGCCAGCGCCGGGTAGTTCTCATCGAAGTGATGCCCGCCCGGCAGCTTCATGGCTTCGCCCACGGCGGTCTTGTCGGTGCAGCCACTCTCGTCGACTTCTTCGGCGCCGTAGATGCACACGACTTTCTCAGGCGGCAGCTTGGCCATTTCCGGGCCGGTGGCGGCTTCTTTGCCGGCGTTGCCCAGCCAGCCTTCCACTTCGATTTCAAAGCTGCCGGTACGGGCGAAGGCCAGCAGGATGATCGCGTCCACCCGTTGCTGTTCGTTCTCTGGCATACGGTTGTAGATGGCCGGCAATACGTCGGCGCCGAACGAGTAACCGGTCAGCACGAAGCGCTTGGTGCCCCACTTTTGCCGGTAGTGTTGCATCAGCTCGGTGAGGTCCTTGGCGCTTTGCTCCGGCGTCTTGTGCTGCCAGTAGTAGCGCAGGGTGTCGATGCCCACCACCGGGTAGCCGATCTTCGCCATCTCGCCCGCCACGTCGCGGTCCAGGTCGCGCCAGCCGCCGTCACCGGAGAGGAATAGGGTCACGGTGTCCTTGGCTTGGCCGGCAGGCACTTCTACCACTGGAATCGCCAGGCCGCCATTGTCCGAACCGACCAGTTGCTTGCGCAGTTCGTTATTCAGCACCTGTGGGTAATGAATGTCGTAGTCGCTGATGCTGGTAGTAGCGCGCGGTGTGTCACGTACGAAACTGGCGCTTTCATCGTCGGGGTTATCGTTCCACGCCACCAGCCAGCTGCCATGGGCGGCGGTTTTCGGCAGCGGGTCGTTGCAGCCTTCCTGTTTCAGGGCGAAGCCCACGGAGATGGCGTTGGCCTTGTCGTCGTTCTGGGTGGCCAGCCAGCGCCAGGCGAGTGCGGCGCCAGGGCCGATGCCGCTGACCAGAGTTGCCGGGCCTTTGAGCTGGGCCAGGGCGCCTTGCAGGGCTTTTTCCTGCAGTGCGCAGTCATCCTTGGGCAGCACCACCTGAACCAGTTGCGCAGCACCGCCCTGGCTCAGGGCAATCAGTTGGCCGTCGGTCAGGGTTTCGTCGGCCATCACCGCCACGGCCACGCGGGCTTTTGCGTTGCTGGCCGGGGTTACGCGGGTCATTACCGAACCGTCGGCCTGGGGCAAGTGCTCCAGGGTCGGTTGCGGGGCGGGGCGGTTCCAGTACCAGAAGCCACCCGCCGCGATCAGCGCAAGCAGCACCACTAAAGCCAATACATACCGCCAGGAGCGTCGAATCATCAGCGTTTCACCAATCCAGTCAAGCCGCCCGCAATCAGGGCGGCGGTATCGGCCAATGCCACCAGCGGATCCAGTCCTGCGGGCACGGCCATGTAACGGGGTTCCCAGTCGGGCTGGAACTTGTCTTTGAAGCGGCGCAAACCTTGGAAGTTATACAGTTGCTCGCCACGGCGGAACACCATCGAGCCCAGGCGCTGGGTCAGCGGTGCGCCACGGCGCGGTTGCAAGCCCGACAACGGCACCATGCCGAGGCTGAAGCGCGCGTAGTCGTGGCTCTTATAGTGTTGAATCAGGCCCACCATCATGAACTCCATGGTCAACTTGGGCGCGTCCGGGTGGGCACGCATCAGGTCGAGGCTGGCCAGGTCATGATTATAGGTTTCGAGCAGATTGGCGAAGGCCACCGGGCGCCCTTCGAAGCGAATGATCGCGATACGAAAGTGCTTGAGGTAGTCATCGCTGAAACGGCCCAGGGAGAAGCCCTTTTCCCGCACATTCTTACCTGTAAGCCAGGCGTCGGAGATGACTTTTAATTCATCCATCGGCGCCTTGCCCGGTTCGCAGATTTCCAGGGACAGGCCGTCCCGGGTGCCACGGTTCCAGGTGTAGCGCAAATCCTTCATTTCTTTGCCCTTGGCTTCCAGGTCAAAGCGTTTCAGGTCGACGCGGGCTTCTTCACCCAGTTTGATCGCGGTGAGGCCGATGTCCATGTAATACGGCAGGTTCTCGGCGCGTACCTGATAGAACACCGGACGGGCGTGGTGGATGTCGCACAGGTCGCGGAACTGCCAGATCATCTCGGCGCGCGGTTGGGTCGGGCCGATCGGGTCGTACAAGGCCACCAGGCTACGCCCGCGACGGGCATACATCAGGAAGGCTTCATCGTTAGGGTGAAACAGCAGCGCCTTGTCGCCGGTGAGCGCCAGGCCGCCGTCGGGTTGGGACGAGGCCATCAGGATCTTGCTGGCGCGCTCCAGTTCTTCCGGGGTCGGCAGGTGGATGACCGGGCGTGCCGTGCGCAGCAGCCAGGTCAGCGACACGATCACCAGCAACACGGCGGCGCCGAGCAGCGAACGCAAACCACGTGGGGCGTTGGCGTCGAGGGTGAACTGCCACCAGAGTTGGTGGCTGTAGGGCACGTCCTGGTAGGCAAACAGCAACAGCCAGATCGAAGCGCCGAGCACACAGACACTGGCCACCAGGTACAGCGGCGAAAACGGCAACTCGGTCAGGCGACTGGCGCGGTAGAACGAGCGCCGGAAGATGGCCAGCAGCACTGCGGTCATGGTCATCAGGCTGGCTTCTTCCCAGTCGAAGCCTTTAAGCAGCGAAAGCAGGGCGCCAACCAGCAGCAACACCATGGTCAGCATCCAGGCGGCCGACAACCGCCGGCGCAGGCCTTGGGCGAGCAACAGGCACAACACACCGATCAGGCTGGCACCGAAGTGCGACGCGTCAATCAGACGATGGGGAATCAGGAAGCCGATGTTTTCCAGGCGTGAGTCGATCTCTGGCGTGGCGCCGGAAAACAGCAGGACCACGCCGGACAAAAAAACCAGGACGGCCAATACTGGCGCTGCCAGCCCCGACGCTACCCGCAGACTTTGCTGGGTCTGGAACAGGCGCTGGGCCTCGTTGACCAGCAGGAATACACAGGCGATCAGCAGCGGCAGCACCACGTAGATCATGCGGTACAGCAGCAAGGCAGCAGCCAGGGGCGCGGCACCAAGTTTGTCGGCAAAGGCCGCCAGCAGGATCGCTTCGAATACCCCCACGCCGCCCGGCACATGGCTGAGCACACCGGCGGCCAGGGCCAGCAGGTACACCAACAGGAACGGGCCGAAGGGCGGCGCTTCCGGCAACAGCAGATACAGCACGGTAGCGGCTGCGGCGACGTCCAGTGCGGTGATGATCAGTTGCAGGAAAGTCAGGCGTCGGCCAGGCAGGCGCAGGGTACGGCGCCCGGCCTTGACCAGCAGGTTGTCGGGGTAGGGCTGTTCCGGCAGGCGGCGGCGATAGATGCCGATGCACAGCAGGGCCGACAACAGCAGCACGGCGCCGGCAATGCCGCCGAGCAGGCTTTGCGATAAATGCAGGTAAGTGGAGGCGGCCGGCAAGTTGCTCAACGTGGCCAGCGCGGCCAGCGGCGGCAGGGCACAGCCCAGGGCCAGGCTGGCGAATACGGTCATGTGCGCCACTTCCGAGGCGCCGATGCCATGGCGTGCATATAAACGGTAACGCACCGACCCCCCCGAGAGCATCGACAAGCCAATGGCGTTGCCGATAGCAAAGGCGGTGAAACCACCCAGGGCCAGGGTCTTGGCGGGCAATTGCACGCCGGCATAACGCGCGCCGGAGAACTCATAGCCGAGCAGGATTACAAAACCGGCGACCGCCGCCGCGAAGGCCCCCAATAGGGCCGGCTTGGGCACTTCCAGGATCGAATCGTGCAGGGCGTAGAGGTCCAGCTCCAGCAGCAGGTGCCGGCAGGCGATCAGGGCGATTGCAAACAGCAGAAGCGTCACGGCCAGGCCGATGGGCTGGCGGTATTTGCTCAACAGGTCCAGCCACCGCAAACGGGTGGGAGTGATCGGTTGTTCTGCTGTAACGGTGTCTTGTGGTTCAGACGAGTTGGCGCGCATCAATCACCTCGTGGATTGTGCGCGACAGGATGGAGGTATCCAGCCAAGTTACCAATCCCTATGGACAAAATAATTACAAATATTAACGCGGATCACCGGGCGCGGCGACTGCGGCCATTGGTCGTAGAGGGGTAGCGCTTGAGCATTGAGCATAGCGTGCAATGAGATGGACTCTGCAAACCGTCTACGGTTTCATGAAAGATGCCATGTCATTGTTTCAGAAGAACTTTTTCGTCAGATACAAAAAAGGCCACTCTTTCGAGTAGCCTTTTTTGATGTTTGGTTGCGGGAGCCGGATTTGAACCGACGACCTTCGGGTTATGAGCCCGACGAGCTACCAGACTGCTCCATCCCGCGTCTGTGGGCGGCATTCTACAGCCCGGCGGCGGGGTGTCAACCGTTAATGAGCTGATCGCTGAAATAAGCGCTAATTATTCTGAAATCAAGGTGTTGGCTGCATTGTGCAGGCAAAAACAAGCGCGCACAAAAAAGGCCACTCTTTCGAGTAGCCTTTTTTGATGTTTGGTTGCGGGAGCCGGATTTGAACCGACGACCTTCGGGTTATGAGCCCGACGAGCTACCAGACTGCTCCATCCCGCGTCTGTGTGTCGGCATTCTACAGAGGAACGCGAGTGTGTCAACCTGTGAATCAAACAAAAGCGCTTGTGGTTCAATCGGTTAGCTCTCCAAAGAGGGGGCGTGAAGTGCTCTGGGCCAGTCAGGCCATGGCTTTCAGCTCTATCGGAAGCCCGAATTCGATTGAAAAAATAAATTCATCAAGGAAACTTCCTACCACTTGGAAGGAAGAATCAAACTACTGGTGCTATATACAGGTGTGAATGCGATACTGGCCACCCGTTGGTTCACACCCCGTTTATATGACGCAGCGCAAAATCATCCACGTTGACTGTGATTGCTTCTACGCCGCCATCGAGATGCGTGACGACCCGAGCCTGGCGCAAAAGCCCTTGGCGGTGGGCGGTTCGGCGGACCGGCGGGGGGTGATCGCTACCTGCAACTACGAGGCGCGAGCGTATGGGGTGCGTTCGGCGATGTCGTCACGTCATGCCTTGAAGCTCTGCCCGGACTTGACCATTGTTAAGCCGCGCATGGATGCCTATAAAGAAGCGTCGAAAGAAATCCAACTGATCTTCCGCGACTACACCGACTTGATCGAGCCGTTGTCGCTGGATGAGGCTTACCTTGATGTGTCTGACAGCCCGCATTTTGGCGGCAGCGCCACGCGTATTGCCCAGGACATTCGGCGCCGGGTCTCCAACCAGTTGCATATCACTGTGTCTGCCGGCGTGGCGCCCAACAAGTTTTTGGCCAAGATCGCCAGCGACTGGAAAAAGCCCAACGGCTTGTTTGTGATCACGCCGGATCAGGTTGAAGACTTTGTCTCGCAGTTGCGTGTCAGCAAGCTGCATGGCGTGGGCAAGGTCACCGCTGACAAGCTGGCGCGCCTGGGCATCGAAGACTGCCTGCAATTGCGCGACTGGAACAAACTGGCGCTGGTGCGCGAATTCGGCAGTTTTGGCGAGCGCCTCTGGAGCCTGGCCCGTGGAATTGATGACCGTGTGGTGCAAAACGACAGCCGTCGGCAATCGATTAGCGTGGAAAACACCTACGATGTGGACTTGCCGGATCTTTCAAGCTGCCTGGCGAAACTGCCGGAGCTGATGGAGACCCTGGCCGGGCGCATGGCGCGTATCGACAGCAGCTACCGGGCGGGCAAGCCGTTCGTGAAAGTGAAGTTTCATGACTTTACCCAGACGACGCTGGAGCAGGCCGGGGCAGGACGGGATCTGGAGAGTTATGAACAGTTGATGACCCAGGCGTTCAATCGCGGGGGCAAGCCGGTGCGGTTGCTGGGGATAGGCGTACGGTTGCTGGACCTGAGCGGCGGCAACGAACAGCTCGAGTTTTCCTGGTAAAAACCCGAAACAAATGTGGGAGCTGGCTTGCTTGCGATAGCCGTGTGTCAGTCAAGAATGCTTTAACTGATACACCGCTATCGCAGGCAAGCCAGCTCCCACAGTTTGATCTTCACAGGTATTGCACGATCAGCGTGCGCCAGGATCGGCGACTAACCGCCCCCCATCCTTGGTCAACGCCTGCACAAACTCCTGCTGCAACTCCGGATCATTGCGCGTCAGTTCAATCAGGCTTTGTTCCAGCTCGCTGGCTTCTTCTTCCAGGCCCAGCTCCGACAAGCGTTTGACCCGGTGTACCCACTGGTTCACTTCGTCATCTTCCAGGTCGTCATAGATCAGGGCATGGGCTTCGAGCAGCTTGCTGCGCAGCGTGTTGCTGACCGCCAGGGTCGAGTCGGTATGCACGTCGTCCTGGCCATCCGCCACAGTGATTTTCAGCGTGGTGACGCGGTTCAGGTCCTGCTCGGCAAAGGGGCTGTCCAACAGGTTAAGGCGCAGTATGCCGTTACGGTCGGTGGTCAGCTCGTGGGTCTGCTTGCCGGCGGTGACTTGCACCGGGCGCTCGCTCCAGGGCAGGCTCGAATACTCCAGGCGCTTGTCACGCTGGACTTCATCGATGGCCGCCAGGTTCTGTTGCGCACGGCCGTGGGATTGCACGTTCATGAACGGGTTGATGCCGTCCACGCCATAGCTCAACCAGTCATGGGTCACACTCGTGGGCAGGTTGCCGAGGGCGAAGATATTCACCACGTTAGCACCCACGCCCGCCACCAGCGCCACGGCACCCAGGGGCATCTCATAGAGTTTGCGCCAGGGCTGGTAGGGTGTGTAGCGGTCGTAACGACGGGTGACTTCGAATTCGGTGACCTCGAAGGTCTTCTGCTCATGAATGCGAAGCCGGCGTTGCGGCAGCTCCAGCACTTTAGGCTCGCCTACATCGATCTGCAGGCTGTGGTCGAGCAACTTACGCTCGATCCGCTCCTCGTGTTCACTGCGTTGCGACATCTGATTGGCGCAGCCGCTGACCAGCAGGGCGCCGCACAAGGCGGCGCCCCCCAGGGCTCTGGTGTTTCGCTTGAACATGACTTCTCTTGATCTGGTTTTCAGCGACGAATACGCGCCTGGAGGAAAGACAGCACCTCAGCCACCGGCAACGGTTGGGCTTCGGCTTCGGTCCGGCTCTTGTATTCCAGATTGCCATCCGCCAGGCCGCGGTCACTGACCACGATCCGGTGCGGGATGCCAATCAGTTCCATGTCGGCGAACTTGATGCCCGGGCTGGTTTTCTTGTCCCGATCATCGAGCAGCACTTCAAAACCGGCGGCGGTGAGTTGCGCGTACAGTTTGTCGGTGGCTTCGCGTACTTGCTCGGTTTCATAGCGCAATGGCACCAGGGCCACCTGGAACGGCGCCAGCGCGTCACTCCAGATGATGCCTTTCTCGTCGTTGTTCTGCTCGATGGCAGCGGCCACCACGCGGGATACGCCAATGCCGTAGCAGCCCATGTCCAGGGTGATCGGCTTGCCGTTCTCACCCAGTACTTCGCACTTCATCGCCTTGCTGTACTTGTTGCCCAGCTGGAAGATGTGCCCGACTTCGATGCCGCGCTTGATCTCCAGGGTGCCCTTGCCATCCGGGCTCGGGTCGCCGGCCACGACGTTGCGCAGGTCGGCCACGGTCGGAACCGGCAGGTCACGCTCCCAGTTCACGCCGAAGTAGTGCTTGTCGTCGATGTTGGCGCCGATACCGAAGTCGCTCATCAGCTCAACGGAACGGTCGATGATGATCGGCAGTGGCAGGTTCAGCGGGCCGAGGGAGCCGGCACCGGCGCCAATGGCGTCGCGCAGTTCGGCATCGGTGGCCATGACCAGCGGGCTGGCTACGCCAGGCTGGTTAGCGGCCTTGATTTCGTTGAGCTCGTGGTCACCACGGATCACCAGGGCGATCAGCTTGCCTTCTTCTTCGGCGCGCACGATCAGGGTCTTGATAGTCTTTTCAATCGGCAGATTGAATTTCTCCACCAGGGCCGCGATGGTCTTGGTGTCTGGCGTGTCGACCAGGCGCAGCTCCTCGGTGGGAGCAGGGCGCGAGGTTTCACGTGGTATGGCTTCGGCCTTCTCGATGTTCGCCGCGTAGTCGGAACCGTTGCTGAACACGATATCGTCTTCGCCAGACTCGGCCAGCACGTGGAATTCGTGGGAGCCGGCACCGCCGATGGAGCCGTTGTCCGCTTCAACCGGGCGGAACTTCAGGCCCAGGCGCGTGAACACGTTGCAGTAGGCCTGGTGCATGCGGTCGTAGGTCGCTTGCAGGGAAGCCTGGTCGGCGTGGAACGAATAGGCGTCCTTCATGATGAACTCGCGGCCACGCATCAGGCCGAAGCGTGGGCGGATCTCGTCACGAAACTTGGTCTGGATCTGATACAGGTTGAGCGGCAACTGCTTATAGCTGCTCAACTCGTTGCGCATCAGGTCGGTGATGACTTCTTCGTGCGTCGGGCCGGCGCAGAAATCGCGGCCATGACGGTCTTTGAAGCGCAGCAACTCAGGGCCGTACTCTTCCCAGCGCCCGGATTCCTGCCACAACTCAGCCGGTTGGGTGCTCGGCATCAACACTTCCAGAGAGCCGGCAGCGTTCATTTCTTCACGAACGATGGCTTCGACCTTGCGCATCACCTTCAAGCCCATGGGCAACCAGGTGTACAGGCCCGAGGCCAGTTTGCGGATCATACCGGCGCGCAGCATCAACTGATGGCTGATTACAACCGCGTCGGAAGGCGTTTCTTTCTGTGTGGCGAGCAAATATTGACTGGTACGCATGGTAGGCCGTTGTCGGTTGCTTGGACTTGAAATGACTTGGGATTGTACGGGCGCTTGTCGCCGGAGTACAGGCGTGAGGTGGCGGGGCGTATCTGTCGTAACGGTCGCTTGTGTGGGAGCTGGCTTGCCTGCGATAGCGGCGCTGGGTTCACCACCGCTATCGCAGGCAAGCCAGCTCCCACATTGACTGAGTCGTGTCAGTCTTCCGGCGGGGGATTCAGCCGGGCGCGGCGGTTCTCCTGGAACCAATGCAACGCAATCAGGAGCAGCGTCGGCACGCCCAGCAGGCAGGTGATCATAAAGAAGTTGTGGTAACCGAACTTCTCCACCATCACGCCTGAATAGCCGCCGATCAAACGTGGCAGCAACAGCATGATCGAACTGAGCAGCGCATATTGGGTGGCGGAGAACTTGAGGTTGGTGAGGCTCGACAGGTAAGCCACGAATGCCGAGGTGGCCATGCCCGAACTGAAGTTGTCCAGGGAGATGGTGACGATCAACATCTGCAGGTCGGGGCCCATGTCGGCGAGCATCACGAACAGCAGGTTGGTACCGGCCGAGGCCACGCCGCCGATGAACAGGATCGGCAATATGCCGAACCGCACGATCAACAGGCCGCCCATGCCGGCGCCGAGCAGGGTCATGATCAGGCCGAAGATCTTGCTCACTCCGGCGATCTGGTCCTTGGTGAAACCCTGGTCGATATAGAACACGTTGGCCATGACGCCCATCACCGTGTCGGACATGCGATAGGTGGCAATCAGCCCGAGCAGCAGCAGCGCCTGCCAACGGTAGCGCAGGATAAAGTCGTTGACCGGCGTGAGCACGGGCGCCAGGCCCCGGCGGCCCATGGCTGAAAGGCACAGGGTAGTGAGGATGATATAGAGGATGGCGCGCAGGAACGCGCGGTCTTCCATCAGCAGTTCCCACAAACTCACGCCCTGGAACAGCACGCTGGCGAAGTCGGTGTTGTACAACTGGGTGAACATCGCCGGTACCGAGACCAACAGCACGATCAGCACAAACACCGACACCAACTGGTGCATGAAACTGTAGCGGCCGGCCTGCAACTGGGTGCGCAGTGGCACATCAGGTTCACGCATGAGGAAGGTGGTGAGCAACGCCGGCACCATCAACACGCCGAACAACACATAGGTGCCGGTCCAGGCCGAGTGTTTATAGTTGAAGCCGGTGGAGCCAAAGCCTTCGGCAAAGAACAGCGCACCGGCGGTGGCCAGCAGGGCGGCAATGCGATAGCCGGACATGTAGCTTGCCGCCAGGGCGGCCTGACGGCTGTCGTCGGCGATTTCCAGGCGGTAGGCATCCACGGCGATATCTTGGGTGGCCGACGCGAAGGCGACGATCACCGCGATGGCGATCAACCAGGACAGGTGTTTTTGCGGGTCACAAAAACCCATGCCGATCAATCCGAGGATCACCAGCGATTGGGCCAGCACCAGCCAGGAGCGACGACGCCCCAGTTTACCAAGCAACGGCAGGCGCCATTGATCGAGCAGCGGCGACCAGACCCATTTAAAGGCGTAGGCCAGGCCGATCAGGCTCGCATAGCCAATGGTCTCGCGAGCCACACCGGCTTCACGCAGCCACACCGAAAGCGTCGAAAACACCAACATGTAAGGCATGCCGGCGGCGAAACCGAGCAACAACAGCACTAACGTCGAAGGGCTGGCATAGGCGGCGAGCGCGGCGCGCCAGGTTTTACGGGGCATGGGCTGGAGTCTGCCTCAGATTTGCGGAAACAAAGCGCGCACTCTAACCGCTGTGCTCTACCGGGCGCCAGCCATGACGCTGAATATCAACACGATTGTTCAGGATAGTGACGCCTTCGCTACGTAAACGCGCACGTTGTTCGTCGCCCGAGGCACTGCCCACCGGCAGGCTTATCCGACCACCGGCACCCAGCACCCGATGCCAGGGCAACCGCGTGTCTTGCGGCAACTGGCTCAGGGTGCGCCCGACCCAGCGGGCAGCACGGCCCAGACCCGCCAGGTGGGCCAGCTCGCCGTAACTCACCACGCAGCCTTCGGGCACCTGCGATAACGTCAGGTACAAGGCGGTGCGGCGCATCTCGGCAGGGCTTTGTGGTGCATCTGCAGGTGGGATCACTGTGGAGATATCCGTTGAGATCGTCGTTGTTTTGTCAGAAACGTCTGTAAACATGACGATGAGTATTGAACTCAATATAAATCCTTGAGTCAGTTCTAGCCATGTAACACTATAACGCCCCTTTTTTCGCCTATCCTGAGCCCCGTACCTGCTTATGTTGTCCAGAACCCTGTTGTGCCTTGCTGTTTTCAGTGCTTCCACGCCCTTGCTCGCCGATACCGTCTGGTTGAAAAACGGTGACCGGCTCACTGGCAAGATAAAAGTCTTCGACGGTGGCAAGTTGCTGATCCAAACCACCTACGCAGGCTCCATTCCGGTGGACTGGAAGCAGGTCAAAACCCTGGAAAGTGACCAGGAGCTGCTGGTCAAGCAGGACGCCTACAGCGGTGAAAAGGCCAAGTCCTTGCAGGCATCGGATGACGGCAAGGTGGTGCTGGCCAATGGCGAGGCGCCCAAGACGGTGGAACTGGCAAGTATCCAACAGATCATGAAGCCCAAGCCCGTGATCGAAGACCTGGTGTGGAAGGGTAATGTCGACCTGGCGCTGGACTACAAACGCGCGGACAAAGACACCAACGACTACGACATCGACTTCAAGACCTCGGCCCGTCACGGCCAGTGGCGTCATACGGGCAAGGGCGAATATAACCGCGAGTTCCAGGACGACGTCACCACCACCGACAACTGGGCCCTGGAATACGACCTGGACCGTTTTATCACCGAGCACTGGTTCTGGCAGGGGCGCCTGACCTACAAACGCGACAAGGTCGAAGACCTGGCGCGCCAGCGCACCGTGGGTACCGGCCCGGGCTACCAGTTCTGGGACGATGAGTTGGGCGCGTTCTCCCTCGGATCGCTGGTCAACCGTACCGATTACGAATATGCCGACGGCGGCAAGGACAACTTCTACTCTCTGGCCATGAAGTGGAATTACAACCGCTACCTGGTGGGCAAGACCGTGGAGTTCTTCACCAACGGCGAATTGGGCAAGCCTCTGGACGGCCCGGCCGATTACTCCCTGGATGCCGAGATGGGCCTGCGCTACAAAGTCACCGAATGGGCGTCCCTCAATCTCAAGGCCGAGCGTGACGTCATCAGCGGCGACTCCGATAGCAGCTTGAGCAAGACCCGTTACACCGCAGGCTTCGGCGTGGCCTGGTAAACCGGCGTCGGCCACTCTGGCAACCTGCGCAGATATTGATTACCTTGTGTTGAGATCCATTCCCATATGCCATGGGCGGCGGAACACCCGAGGAGTCATCTATTGAGCACGCAGGTTGCCAAGAACGCCCGAGAGCTATTGCTCAAGGAATACCGTGGGGCGCTCGCCACACAGTCCAAAGCCATGCCCGGCTTTCCCTTTGGCTCGGTGGTGCCCTACTGCCTGGACGAGCAGGGCCGCCCGCTGATCCTGATCAGCCGCATTGCCCAGCACACCCACAACCTGCAAAGAGATCCCAAGTGTTCGCTGTTGGTGGGTGAGCGCGAGGCCGATGATGTGCAAGCCGTGGGGCGCCTGACCTACCTGGCCGAAGCCGAGAAGCTGGAAGACCCCGCCGTCATCGAAGCTGCGGCCGAGCGCTACTACCGCTACTTCCCTGATTCGGCCAACTACCACAAGGCCCACGATTTCGATTTCTGGGTGCTCAACCCCGTCCGTCACCGTTACATCGGTGGGTTTGGCGCGATCCATTGGGTCGACCAGTTAACCTTGGCCAACCCGTTTGCGGGCAAGGCCGAGCGCAGCATGATCGAGCACATGAACAGCGATCACACCAAGGCCATCGCCCATTACGTCGAGCTGGGCGGCTTGCCGACCACCGAGCCTGCACAGTTGGCCGGCATCGACAGCGAAGGCATGCACCTGCGCATTGGCCAATCGTTACATTGGCTAGGGTTTGCCGAGCCCTGCAATACGCCGACACAAGTGCGTGAAGCCCTGGTTTCATTGGCGCACGCTGAAGTCTGGCCGAAAAAAACCGCGGCTACTGCTTGAATTCACACAACGGCGACGTCATCTAAGGTGAACTGGCAAGGCATTCTTGCGTTGAGGAACCATTTGATGCGCCCTTTTTTATTGCTCTTTCTGCTGTTCCCGGTGCTGGAGCTGTTCGTATTCGTTAAAGTCAGCGGTGCGATCGGGTTTTTCCCGGCACTGTTGCTGATCATCGTAGGCTCCATGCTCGGCGTCCTGGTGCTGCGTGTCGCCGGCCTGGCCACCGCGCTGCGTGCCCGTGAAAGCCTGAACCGCGGCGAACTGCCGGCCCAGACCATGCTTGAAGGCCTGATGATGGCCCTGGCCGGTGGCCTGCTGATCCTGCCGGGTTTTATCAGCGATGTGCTCGGCCTGGTGCTGTTGCTGCCGTTCACCCGCAAGCTGCTGGCCGGCAAAATGCGCCAGCGTGCTGAAGAGGCCGCGATGCGCCAGCGTGCGTTCGCCGACGACCTGCAACCCCGTGGTGGCCCGGCTCCACGCCAACCCCTGGGGCGTGAAGGTGATGTGATCGAAGGCGAGTTCGAACACCGCGACCCTAAGTAACCGCTTCACTGGCACGGCACCTTCGGGTGCCGTGTTGCATTTACCCTTGAGCCGACACAAAAAATTTCATCCTCGGCCCCTTGTAATAAGCCTGGGCGCCCTTATGTAACGGTCACCGCAAGGTTTCTGGTGGTGACATCAGACAGACTTCCGCGTCTCGCCCCGCGAGCCGCGACCGGCACCGCCGGAATTTAACCCGCCGGAATTGATACCGGCCGATGAAAAACACAATTAGGAGAGATCGACAATGAAGCTTCGTCCTCTGCACGACCGCGTCGTAATCCGTCGCAGCGAAGAAGAAAAGAAAACCGCTGGCGGGATCGTTCTGCCAGGTTCGGCTGCTGAAAAAGCCAACCACGGTGTGATCGTCGCTGCTGGCCCAGGCAAAACCCTGGAGAACGGTGATGTACGCGCACTGGCCGTGAAAGTGGGTGACAAGGTTGTTTTCGGCCCTTACTCCGGCAGCAACACTGTGAAAGTAGACGGCGAAGACCTGCTGGTAATGGCTGAGAACGAAATTCTCGCCGTTCTGGAAGACTGATTTCCTCGCTCATTTTCCCGTTACTACAAAGTATTTAAGGAATATCGATCATGGCTGCTAAAGAAGTTAAATTCGGCGACTCCGCCCGCAAGAAAATGCTCACTGGCGTCAACGTACTGGCTGACGCAGTAAAAGCGACCTTGGGCCCGAAAGGCCGTAACGTGATCATCGAGAAGAGCTTCGGCGCTCCGACCATCACCAAGGACGGCGTTTCCGTCGCCAAAGAAATCGAACTGGAAGACCGTTTCGAAAACATGGGCGCGCAGCTGGTCAAAGACGTTGCCTCCCGTGCCAACGATGACGCAGGTGACGGTACTACCACCGCAACCGTACTGGCTCAGTCGATCGTCAACGAAGGCCTGAAGGCCGTTGCTGCCGGCATGAACCCGATGGACCTCAAGCGCGGTATCGACAAGGCGACCATCGCCATCGTCAAAGAGCTGAAGAACCTGTCCAAGCCATGCGCCGACACCAAGGCCATCGCTCAGGTAGGCACCATCTCTGCCAACTCCGACAGCTCCATCGGCGACATCATTGCCGAAGCCATGGAAAAAGTCGGTAAAGAAGGCGTGATCACCGTTGAAGAAGGCTCGGGCCTGGAAAACGAACTGTCGGTTGTAGAAGGCATGCAGTTCGACCGTGGCTACCTGTCCCCGTACTTCGTCAACAAGCCGGACACCATGGTTGCCGAGCTGGACAGCCCGCTGATCCTGCTGGTCGACAAAAAGATCTCCAACATCCGCGAAATGCTGCCAGTGCTGGAAGCCGTTGCCAAAGCCGGCCGCCCACTGCTGATCGTGGCTGAAGACGTTGAAGGCGAAGCCCTGGCGACTCTGGTTGTGAACAACATGCGTGGCATCGTCAAGGTTGCAGCCGTCAAGGCGCCAGGCTTCGGCGACCGTCGCAAGGCCATGCTGCAGGACATCGCCGTTCTGACCGGCGGTACCGTTATCTCCGAAGAGATCGGCCTGAGCCTGGAAAGCGCCACCCTGGAAAACCTGGGTAGCGCCAAGCGCGTGACCCTGTCCAAGGAAAACACCATCATCGTTGACGGTGCTGGCGTTGAAGGCGACATCGAGTCTCGTATCGCTCAGATCCGTGCACAGGTTGCCGAGACTTCCTCGGACTACGACCGTGAAAAACTGCAAGAGCGCCTGGCCAAGCTGTCTGGCGGCGTTGCAGTGATCAAGGTTGGCGCTGGCTCCGAAGTTGAAATGAAAGAGAAGAAGGCCCGCGTTGAAGACGCCCTGCACGCAACCCGTGCAGCCGTTGAAGAAGGCGTGGTACCTGGCGGTGGCGTTGCGCTGATCCGTGCTCTGGAAGCCCTGACTGAGCTGACCGGCGACAACGCTGACCAGAACGTAGGTATCGCTGTACTGCGTCGTGCCGTTGAAGCACCGCTGCGCCAGATCGCTGCCAACTCCGGCGACGAGCCAAGCGTTGTGGTCAACGAAGTCAAGAACGGCAAAGGTAACTACGGTTACAACGCTGCGACTGGCGTGTACGGCGACATGATCGAAATGGGCATCCTGGATCCAACCAAGGTGACTCGTTCCGCGCTGCAAGCAGCATCCTCCATCGGCGGTCTGATCCTGACCACCGAAGCTGCGATCGCTGAAGCACCGAAGAAAGAAGGCTCGGCTGGCGGCGGTATGCCAGACATGGGCGGCATGGGTGGCATGGGCGGCATGATGTAAGCCAGCCTACCCGGCGCTATAAAAAGCCCCGCCTGCAGTGATGCAGGCGGGGCTTTTTTATGCACGGCTGTACCCACCCGACGGCGGCCTGACAGCCACGCTTATCTAACTGATGCACGGCGGTCAAAATGTGGGAGCTGGCTTGCCTGCGAAGACGGCCTGCCAGCCTGCAGGAATGTTGGATCAGAGCGCATCCTGCCGGGTTACCCAGGAGTTCAAGCCTGCGTTCGGCCAGCGTGGTTATCGAGGTTGTAGTTGCCGTCGACCGCTGCAAAGTTGTGTCGATACTTATGGCCAATCGCAGGCAAGCCAGCTCCCACATTTGATCTTCGTTGCATTCGCTTAACTGACCGGCATTACGGCTTGCCGTGAGGGCCGGTACAGCAACAAGCAATACAGCCCCAGGCAGATCAGCCAGCAAAAGATCGCTGTCCACACATTGTGGGAAAAGAAATGCGCCCCTTGCAGCATACGGCTGACTGAAAACACGCTGCCCAGGCCGACAGCAAAGATGAACGCGTAGCGCGCCAGCCGTGGCCGTCGATCCCGCAGCGCGAAGAACCAGGCGAACAAGGCAAACCCGGTGGCGGCATGCCCGCCGGGCCAGCAGCGGCCGGGTTTATCGGTCGGCGGGCGCGGGCTGAGCAGTTCGCTGTAGGTTTCCTGGCCGCCGAACTCCTTGAGGCTCCAAGGGCATTGCACGGCGGTGATGGTTTTCAATGGCGACACGAACGCCGTCGCCATTCCCAGCGACAGCACCAGGCACACCAGTTCACGGCGGTACGGCTTGAGCCGCTGCAGGATGAAGCTGCCGACCAGGCCCAGAATCGCCAGCACCGAAAACAGGATCACCAGTTGCTTGGCACGGTCATGCAGGATGTCTTCAAGGAAGAAGCTATAGCGGCCAATGAAGCCGCCAGCCTCTGCGCTATAGAAATGCCTGGCCAGGTCCATGTCCAGTGACGTCAGTTCAAGCAACAGCAAGGCCACCGCAGCGCTGGCAGGCAGGCCCAGGCACAGCCAAAAATCAAGCGGTTTGGAAACTGGTAAAGAGGAGGCGGATTTCATCTCGAACCTTGGTAAAAAAGCCCCGTGCTCACCTGCACGGGGCTTTTTGATTAGCGTTTGCTTAAGACTGGAGCCTCTTCCTTGGGCGCTTTCCAGCTCAGCAGTTGCTGTTTGTAGTCATAACTGGCGGCCTGGTAGTAGGTGATCGCCCGTTGAATCAAGGGGTCATCGCTACCGACGCGCAGCTCCTGGCTCTCGCCCAAGGCCTGGTCGTGGCGACGCAAGCCTTGGCGCGGGCTGAGGATTGCCAGGTCCTTGCCATCGAACAGACCCAGGTGCTGGTAATTGCCCACCACTACCCGTGCAGGCAATGGGTTGTCTTGCAGCAGGTTGCGGCCAAAGAATGTTGATTCGTAGCTCAGGTTGAGCAGGCCCAGCAAGGTCGGCGCCAGGTCGATCTGGCTGGCCAGTTGGGCGGATTCCCGTGCGTCGATCAGCTTGGGCGCGTAGATAAACAGCGGTATCTGGTAGTTGGTGATCGGCAGGTCTTCCTTGCCCGCGCTGCCGGCCGTGTGGTCGGCGACGAACACGAAGATCGTGTTATCGAACCACGGCTTCTGGCGTGCAGCTTCGAGGAACTGGCCGATGGCGTAGTCGGTGTATTTCACCGCGCCGTCGCGGCCCTTGCCGGACTTGATATCGATACGCCCGTCCGGGTAGGTATAAGGGCGATGGTTGGAGGTGGTCATCAGTTGCAGCAAGAACGGCTGCTGCTTGGCGTAATCGGCGTCGGCCAGTTTCAAGGTCTGTTTGAACAGGTCTTCGTCGGCCATGCCCCAGGCGTTTTTGAATGAGATTTCTGCTTCGGGCACGCTGCTCTGGTCCACGACCCGATAACCGTTGCCGCTGAAGAACGCGTTCATATTGTCGAAGTAACCGCGCCCGCCGTAGACAAATACGCTGTCATAACCGATGGCCGAGAGCTGTTGCCCCAGGCTGGCGAACCCGCTTTCGCGGCCGATGCGCTTGACGATCGAACGTCCCGGCGTCGGCGGGATTGCCAGGGTAATGGCTTCCAGGCCTCGGTCGGTGCGCGTACCGGTGGCGTAGAAGTTATTGAAGTACAGGCTCTGTTGGCGCAATGCATCCAGATTGGGCGTGAGGTTGCGCGCATCGCCATTGCTGCCCATGTACTTGGCGCTGAAGCTCTCGATGGTCACCAGTACGATGTTGGGCTTGCGCAGTGTGCCGGGGTTGGTGATGGCACGGCGAATATCCAGCGGGTCCGGGTCGATAAAGCGGGCGTTGGGCTCACTCAGTTCGGCGCGCAACTGCTTGGCGACGACGTCGGTCGGCAGGCTTTTGTAGAACTGGGTGTAATCCAGTTCGTTGTTACGGAAGGCGGCGAAGAACTGATAAGGCCCGTTGCTGGCCAATTCGTTGTTGTACGCGTTACCGCCTTGGGTGCGTGGGCTGTCCTGGCTGACCAGTTGCAGGCTGAGGCCGGCGAGCACCAGCAGGCCCAGGGCGTTGACCAAACGGCCACGCAGCGCAGGCAAGGGCGCTGCCATCGCGGCATTGAAGGGCTTGCGCAGAGCCACGCTCAGAATCAGTGCAAGCATCGCCAGCAGGCTCAGCAGCTTGCCGATCGGGTAAGACTCCAGCAGGTTGTTCAGTACCTCATCGGAGTACACCAAGTAATCGACAGCGATAAAGTTGAAGCGCACGCCAAACTCATCCCAGAACAACCATTCGGCCACCGAGGTGAACAGCATGGCGAACAGGCTGACAGTCAGCACCGCTTGCAGGAACCAGCGATGGCCACGGCGGCGCCACAGGGCTGGCGGGCAGAGCAGCAAATACAGGCCAAGCGGCAAGGCTGCGTAGGCGAGGAAGGCCAGGTCGTAGAGCACACCTACGCCAAACACCGGCAGCAGGTTGCCGCCGACTTCATCCAGGTGAGTGATGAGCAGCACACTGCGCGTAAGCAGGAAAACCAGTAACCAGGTACCGGTAATCAACAACAAATAGCGCATTGGTGCAGTTTTGAAAAAACCCATGTCTATGTTCCTTAGATCAATGGGGGGCGATCTTCTTCCTGAGGCTGTAGTCAGTTTGTGAAGCTATAGTGAAAAACTTGTTCGGCTCTGCAAACAGTTGAAAACCTTTATCAGCGGGGCTCTGCGCTCTATCCCTGAGCCCCGCTTGGCCTTAAGCTGCGCGAGCCAACACGGCCGTTACCGCGTACGGAGACACTGCCCATGCGAATTCTATTGGTTGAAGACAACCGCGATATCCTCGCCAACCTGGCCGATTACCTGGGGCTCAAAGGCTACACAGTGGACTGTGCGCAGGACGGTTTGTCGGGCCTGCACCTGGCGGCCACCGAGCATTACGACCTGATCGTGCTCGACATCATGTTGCCCGGCATCGATGGCTACACCCTGTGCAAACGCCTGCGCGAAGACGCGCGCCGCGACACGCCGGTAATCATGCTTACCGCTCGCGATCAACTGGACGACCGGCTGCAGGGCTTCAAGTCCGGCGCCGATGACTACCTGCTCAAACCCTTCGCCTTGTCGGAACTGGCCGCCCGTATCGAAGCGGTGTTGCGCCGTGCCCAGGGCGGCGGGCGTCGTGCCCTGCAAGTGGGTGACCTGAACTACGACCTCGATACGCTGGAAGTCACCCGCGAAGGGCGCCTGCTCAAGCTCAACCCCGTGGGTCTGAAACTGCTCGCCGTGCTGATGCAGAAAAGCCCGCACGTTCTGCGTCGGGAAGTTCTCGAAGAAGCTCTGTGGGGAGACGACTGCCCGGACAGCGACAGCCTGCGCAGCCATGTTCACCAATTGCGCCAAGTGATCGACAAACCCTTCGCCAAGCCATTGCTGCAAACGGTGCATGGTGTGGGTTATCGCTTGGCCGAGGGGCGTGATGGAGTTTAAGCAAAGCCTTGCCCAACGGATCATCATCGCCTTCGCCTTGATGAGTGCGTTGGTGGCGGGGGCCTTCGCCATCGGCATCATTGCGACCGTGCACCTGGTGGAAGAGAAGTTGATCTCGGCGGGCTTGGGCGGCGACTTGCAACGCCTGCTGTTGATGGACAGCGTCGAAGACTGGAACCATCGGCCGGAGCCGGACCAGCTGTTCTATTTCAGCGGCGGGCGTGGCGATTTTGAACTGCCCAAGGACCTGCGCCATCTGGACCCGGGGTTTCATGAGGTGTTTCGCGAGGCGCTGTCGTACCACGCCATGGTTGAAGTGGTCGATGGCCGACGTTATGTGTTGCTGCAAGACCAGAGCGATTTCGAAGAGCGTGAGCGCGTGCTGTTTGCGGTGGTGCTGGTGGGGTTCGTACTCAGCCTGGCGCTGGCGGCGTTCCTCGGCTGGGTGCTGGCCCGCAAGGTGATGGCGCCGGTGGTACGCCTGGCCCGCCAGGTCCGTCATCGTGACCAACTGTTGGGCCTGGCACCGCCCCTGGCGCCGGATTACGCCGCCGATGAAGTGGGCGAACTGGCGGTGGCGTTCGACGCCACCTTGGGGCGTTTACGCCAGGCGCTGTCACGTGAGCAATTGTTTACCAGCGATGTGAGCCATGAGTTGCGCACGCCCTTGATGGTCCTGGCCAGCTCCTGCGAACTGTTGCGCGAAAACCCGGCCATCGATCAACGTGGTCGCAACCAGGTAGAGCGCATAGCCCGTGCCTGTGAAGAAATGCGCGAGCTGGTGCAAACCTTCCTGATGCTGGCCCGCGCCAAACACGACGACGCTGCCAGTTCACCCCAAGGCAACCTCACCCAGGTGGCCGAAGACCTGCTCGGTATCTGGCGCGAGCCCATCGAGAAAAAAGGCCTGGCGTTGATCTACCTGCCGGGTAACCCCCTGGACACCCGCTACAACACCACCTTCTTGCACGCGGTGATGGGCAACCTGCTGCGCAACGCACTGCATTACACCGAGCACGGGTTTATCCGCCTGACCCTGGAGCCCAGTGGTTTCACGGTGGAGGACTCCGGTGTCGGGATCCCCGAAGAGAAGCGCGAAGCGATGTTCGAGCCGTTCGTGCGCGGTAGCGAGAAGCGTGGCGAGGGCCTTGGCCTTGGGCTCTCACTGGTGCAACGGATCTGCGAAAGCCAGGGCTGGAGCGTAAGCCTGAGCACTATGGAGCCCAATGGCTGCCGTTTTCACGTGGAGCTCAGCCCAGTCAAAACCTGACCCTTCAGTCTGTCGTTTTGCTGATGCAGACTGCCCGCTTTTCGGCGAAGATGGCCCGGTGCTACTGAATGTTTCTGTAAAGTCTTGAAATGTATGCAATTGGACAGGACAAGATTTTCACAACGAGTTGACCTGTTGATCACAGTTCGCTGCTTAAGGTCGTAGGCATCAGTTACTGGAGACGTAAGATGCCTTCCCCGATCAAGCTGGAATTTTCTGACAAGTACGACGATCAACACGCGCAGAAATATTTGCTCAAGCATCAGGACAATCTGGCTCGCCGGTTGTCCCACAAACGCGACGAGCAGTTGGCGCGCGGTGCGCTGGCCATGGCCGGCGAGCCGGGGCTGGTGTTGGACCTGCCTTGTGGCGCTGGACGTTTCTGGCCGTTGCTGGCCGAAAAACCCAACCGTGTGATTATCGGAGCTGACAATTCGGCGTCGATGTTAAAGATCGCCACCGCTGCCCAACCGGCAGAGGTGGTGAAACGGGTACGCCCTTTGCAGACGTCTGCCTTTGATATCGATTTGCCAGATAACTCCGTCGACAGTATTTTCTGCATGCGCTTGATGCACCACATCGGTGAGCCAGAGCACAGGCTGACAATATTGCGCGAGTTTCAACGTGTTACCCGCGACAGCGTGATTATTTCGCTGTGGGTAGACGGCAATTTCAAGGCCTGGAAGCGCAAGCGCAGCGAAGTGCGTCGTCGCAGAAAAGGTGAGCAAGAAGGTTACCAAAACCGGTTTGTGTTACCGGCTGCTACTGTCGAGGCAGAATTCGAGCAGGCCGGTTTCCGTGTTCAGGAATCCCTGGACTTCATACCGCTCTACGCCATGTGGCGAGTGTATGTATTGCGCAAGAGGTAACAGGATGGCAGTTGAGTGCGTAGTAGGCAGTCATGTAGCTCCCGAAGAACGATTTGATTTTTTCTGGCGTCAACAGGGTGAATGGGTGGAAGAACCCAACCGCCGACGTGGTGGTGAAAGTGGCGTGCAACGGGTCATAAGCCCTAATGGCCGTTTGCTCTATTGCAAGCGCCAGACCGGCCACATTTACCGCAGCTGGCTGCACCCCTTTGGGCGTCCGACCGTGCTGCGTGAGCGTGATGCCCTCAAAGGCCTGCGTTTGCTGGATGTGCGTGTGCCGGAACTGGTGTTTTGCGAAGCACGTCGCGACCCAGAGCACCAGTGGAAAGCCCTGTTGGTCACCGCGTCTCTGGACGGTTTCGACGAGATTGAAAACTGGTACGCCGCCGGTGGCCGCGAACAGTATGGCGAGGCGGTCCACGAGCGCCTGCTGCAAGAGTTGGCCGGCACCTTGGCCCGTATGCACAAAGGCCGCTGGCAACACGGTTGCCTGTATATCAAGCACATTTTCGTGCGGGTTACCGGTGAGCCTGATGCGGCGACGGTGGAAGTGGCCCTGCTGGACTTTGAGAAATGCCGCCAGCGCCTGACCGCTTATCGGGCCGCGTCCCACGACATGCTGCAATTGCGTCGCCATTCGTCGTGGAATGATACCGACTGGAAAAAACTCAGCTACTTTTACGAGACGGCGTTTGGCAGCGCTATCAAGGGTTTAACCAGATGAAGCTAGAAATCGCACGAGGTTTGTTTCTGGTCGGGGCATTGGGTGTTGCAGCCCTGGCCCTGGCGGTATGGGAACAACCTCGTACACAAGTGTTGAGTGCGGTAGACGGTGGCGGGCAATGCCTGCTGCCACGCATTGCCAAGACGAGTGTGGCGGCCAAGCCCGACCATGAATTGCTGTTATTCATGTTCGGCATGTCTCAAGCGATGAGGCCGCAAAGTTGAAACGATTGACCCCGAAAAGGGCCTTGCCATGCGAGGCCCTTTTTTTATGGTGCGCCAGGCATGATCATTCCCACGCTCTGCGTGGGAATGCCTCTTGAGACGCTCTGCGTCTCGTCCGTTAGCGCCAGTGACGCAGAGCGTCACGGGTTGCATTCCCACGCAGAGCGTGGGAACGATCAAGCCCGCTCCCACATTTTGATGTCGTCGGTCTTTAGACCAAGTGCAGGTGGTTATCCCAGAACCCCGCCGGTAACTCCAGTGGTGTTGCCAGTAACTTTTCCTGGCGGCAATCATAGAAGCGGCACCGCCCCTGTCCTGATGTCACGACAAACCCATCCGCCACCGCACCCACCCCCGCACAGTCCGGCAAGGGCCCATCCAGGCGCAGTTCGGCGGTGTCCATGTCCCAGATAAAAAAGCGATTGCCACGAGGTGCCGTCAACGCCACCAGGCGCAGTTCGCTGTGCACCGCCACGCTGGCGGTGTAATGCCCCATCGCCTGCAACTGTTCATCCGCCACTGGGAACGCCACGAACGGCTGCCCCGGGCGCTTGATCGCCAGCAACTCGGAACGCTCCTGGGACGGGCCCATGAACTGTTGCCCGGTGAGGATGGTGCCATCGCTGGCGATGCCCATGTGCCGCACGCTGTTCATCTGCTGGGCCAGGGTTTCCTTGCTGATCAGGCTGCCGTCACGGCGCATCAGCACCAGGCTCGGCTCCATGGCGTTGAGGTTCATTTCTACCCGGCTTTCGGCTTCGGTGCGAATGCCACCGTTGGCCACGATCAGCGTCTCGCCGTCGGGCATCCACGAGACTTGATGCGGGCCGATGCCGTGGGTAGAGATCTCGCCGCTGTGCACCAGCCGCTCACCTTCAAACTTATACACACCCAACAGGCCGCGACCAGGGTCGGAAGTGTCGTTCTCGGTGGCGTACAGCCAGTCGCCGCTCTTGTGGATCACCGCATGGCCATAGAAATGGCGGTTGGCGTTGGAGGTGAGGGTTTGCAGCAGCCTGCCATCGCGCAGGTCGATCAGGTAACTCTCGGTGCCCGGTCGACGGGCCACGAACAGCGCAATCGGCAACGTTGGGTGGTTGATGATGTCATGGCAGCGCTGGCCGACCTGGGTGGCAAATACCGGCTTGCCGTCCAGGCGATAGCCGACAGCGTAGTGCTTGCCATCGGCATCATCGCGCGCCGACAGCAGCAGCGGGCCTTTGTCTTTGTGCTTGAACAGCGTCCAGCCACCCAAGGTGATAGCGCTGAGCAGCACGCTGCCCACCGCCAAAGCCTGTCGCCTGAGCATCATCAGTCACCGTCGTTGGCGTTAAAGCCCAGTTGTACGCCCAGCGCCTTGGCCAGTTCACCTTCATGCAGGCGATGGACTACGTTGAGGCTGTCGTAGATGTCGTTGAGTTGCTGGCGCCCGGCGTCGTCATTCAACAGTTCGTTGAGGGTGCGCTGGTTGCTGGCGAACAGTTTCAGCGACGCTGCGTAGGCGGCGTCGATTTTCTCGGCCAGGGGCTTCTGGTCCGCCGGCAGCAGGCCACGCAGGCCTTTGTTATCGACGCCTACCCACACGGTCTGAGCCGCGGCGAGGCTGGCTTCCAGGCTCTGCAGGGACGACTGGCTGCGCCAGGCATCGGCCTGGAACGGTTGCGGGATGCCCTTGGTCTGGCGGCCCATTGGGGTGCCGAGTTTTTTCTTCAGGGTGTCCAGGGCGGTCACTTGCACGCGCAGCAGATCGGCGATGGCTTCGTGGGAATCAGCGTAGCGCTGGTTCGGAAACTTGGTCATTTGCGCGAGCATGCCGTCGGTGCTGTTCCAGCTGGCCAGGATCTCTTCGGCCAGGAGTTTCTGGCGCTCGCCGATAGCCATCAGCAACGGGCAATAGCGGGCTTTCTGGGCTTCGTCGGCGACGTCGGGCTTGGCGTCGTAGAGGATGTATTCGTAGGCCGACAGGCCCTGCACCACCACGCTGGATTTCGCCAGGGCCGCGGCGTCGATCTGCGGCTGGGCGCTGACCAGTTGCTCGACCTGGCGGCCGACCAGGTTCTTCTTGTCTGGCCAGAACTGCACCTGCCACGCCCGGTTGCCTTCGGCCAGCGGGCCGATCAGCAGCGGTTGTAGCTCGGCCCAGGCTTTTTGTGCGTGCAGGAAGTCAGCGCGGGCGGTGTCCAGGCTTTCCTTGCCTTGGCAGTAGGCCAGGGCGCTGACGGCCAACTGACGGTCGGCCTCAACCCAACGGCTGTAGGTCGGCAGGATCACTTGCTTGGCGATGGCTGCCGAGGTCACTGCTTGCGGGTCTTGGGGCGAGCAGGCGCCCAAGGCCAGGGCGGCGAGGCTGGTGAACAACAACTTGGGACGAAACATGTCGAGCTCCCTTCTGTAAGTGGGGCAAAGCTTATAAAGAATTCAGGAACGCCAGCAACGCGGCACGCTGCTCGGCATTGAACGACAACACATGTTGCTGCGCCGCTTGGGCTTCACCGCCATGCCACAGCACGGCTTCAAGCAGGTTGCGGGCGCGGCCGTCATGCAGGAACTGGGTGTGACCACTCACGGTTTGCGTCAGGCCAATGCCCCACAGCGGCGGGGTGCGCCAGTCGCGGCCAGTGGCTTTGAATTCGCTACGGTTGTCGGCCAGGCCTTCGCCCATATCGTGCAGCAGCAGGTCGCTGTAAGGGCGAATCATCTGGTTGGCCAGTTCTGGTTCGGCGGCATTGGCGGCGGTGGTGAAGCTGGGCTTGTGACAGCCTTGGCAACCGGCCTGGTAGAACAGGTTCTTGCCGGCCAGCACTTGCGGCGTATCAACGTCCCGACGTGCGGGCACCGCGAGGTTGCGGGTGTAGAACAGCACCAGGCGCAGGATGTTATCGCTGACTTCCGGTTCACCCTGCGGGCCATTGCCGTTGGGCGCCTGTTTGCAGGCCACTTGGGCGTCGGTGCAGTCATCGAAGGGTCTCAGGGACGTGGTGAGGCCCATATCACCAGAAAACGCGTGAACGTTTTGTTGATTGAGGTTGGGCTGCCCGGCTTTCCAGCCAAAACGCCCGAGGACAGTTTTGGCCTGAGCGTCATCCCAGACCCAATTGGCGCGGCCCACGATGGCCTCTTTGTCGGCGGTCTTGGGGTCGGTGTTGCGCAGGATATCGGCATCGCTGATCGCTTCGAGCAGGCCCAGGCCGATCATCGGCGGGGCGATACGCGCCGAGAAGCGTGTGCCGGGGTGCATCGGGCCGTAGCCGAGTTGGGTGATCTGCAGGTCGGGCTTGCGTAATTCAATCACCGTACCGTCCTTGAATCTGACGTTGACCGGTGTGTAGTCGACCCGCACCTTGCCTTCCGGCGCAACGCCGGGCACCGCCATGTCCTGGAGTTGCCCGCCGTAGACCGGCTCGGGTACCACGCCGATCTGTTCGATGAGCTTGGCGTAGGCTGGCTGCTCTGTAATAGAGGGATGGATGGACAGGCGCACCAGCATCGACACGGCATTGGGCGCGTCGGGCAGCGGCGGGTGGCCACGGCCATCCTTGATATGACAGTTCTGGCAGGCGTTGGTATTGAACAGTGGGCCCAGGCCATCGCGCGCCGTGGTGGTGGACGGCGCAATCACCCACGGGTTGCGAAAGAAACTGTTGCCGACGCTGAAGTCCAGGCGCCGCGTCGGCGCGAGGTTGGCCGAGGGCAGGGAAAAGGCGTTCTGGTCGCGCTTGTTTACCGTCGCCGCGCCACCGGCCCGCGATTCACCCGGCTCTGCTTTCGTGAAGCGAGGGGCGTCATCGCAAGCAGTCAGGCTTAAAGCCATTAACGCTGCAGGCAGGTACAAAAGCGCACGGAACATCGAGATTCCTGGACGAGGGCAGAAAATTAAGGCGCAAAGTCTAACAGGGCAGGGCAGATTGAATAAGAGCAATTATCGTTTGGTGGCATCCCGATTCTTTCCCGCTAGAATGGCTGCACATTTTTTTATGGAGGTGGCCAATGCAGGCTCTCGACGCTTTGCTCAACCGTGTTTCCGTGCCCCGTTTGCTCGACCCGGCACCGACCCAGGAGCAGCGCGACCTGCTGTTCGCCGCCGCCATGCGCGCGCCCGATCACGGTCAACTGCGCCCGTGGCGTTTCCTCACCGTCGAAGGCGCAGCCCGTGAACAGATGGGCACGCTGTTGGCCGAAGCCGCCCGCCTGCAAGACGCCGACGCACCGCAAGCCGCCATCGATAAAGCCCAGAACGGCCCGCTGCGTGCGCCGCTGGTGGTGGTGGTGATTGCACGTGTGCAAGAGCATTTCAAAGTGCCCAAGTCCGAGCAATTGCTGGCCGCCGCCTGTGCGGCCCACGGCATTCTGCTGGCGGCGTATGCCCAGGGTATTGGCGCGGTGTGGCGTACTGGCGAATTGTCCTACTCGGCCCATGTCGCCAAAGGCCTGGGGTTGGCGGCGAATGAAGAAGTGATTGGCTTTCTCTACCTGGGCACACCGCAGAACCCACCGCGTACGGCGCCGAAGGAAGACCTGACGCCGTTCGTCCAGGCCTGGCCCGGCCGGTAATTCACCGCTGTTCTGCTCTATGTGAGAGCTGGCTTGCCTGCGATGGCATCGACTCGGTTTCACAGATACACCGAGTTGTCTGCATCGCGGGCGAGCCCGGCTCCCACCCAGATGTTTAGTGTTTTCAGAACCGAGTCAGACCCTGAACTGATCCATCAACTTCATCTGCTGGCTGGCCAGCGCATTGAGCTGGCTGCTGATCGCCGCCGACTCGGTGGCCTGGCCCGTGAGGGTTTCGGTCACGGTGCGAATCGCCGAGACGTTGCGGTTGACCTCTTCGGCCACCGCGCTCTGCTGTTCGGCCGCGCTGGCGATTTGCAGGTTCATGTCGCTGATCACGGTGACCGCGTCGCTGATCTTGCCCAGGGCTTGCACGGCTTGATGGATCTGCCCGGCATTGCTCTGCGCCTGGTGCTGGCTGGAGTGCATCGTCGCCACTACGCCACGAGTACCGCTCTGGATACGCTCGATCACCAGGCGGATTTCTTCCACCGAGTCCTGGGTGCGTTTGGCCAGGTTGCGCACTTCGTCGGCCACCACCGCAAAGCCACGTCCGCTTTCCCCAGCGCGCGCCGCTTCAATCGCCGCATTCAACGCCAACAGGTTGGTCTGTTCGGCAATGCTGCGGATCACCTCCAGCACTGAACCGATTTGCTCGCTGTTGACCGCCAGGGCTTCGACTTCGCCCACGGCTTTGCTGACTTCGTCGGCCAGGGTGGTGATATCGCGGGTGCTCTGCTCGATGATCGACATGCCTTCGCGAGCCGACTGGTCGGCGCCGCGTGCCGCGCTGGCGGCATTGGAGGCGCTGTTGGCCACATCGTGGGCGGTGGCGCTCATTTCGTTCGACGCGGTGGCGACCTGGTCGATTTCACGGAACTGCACCTGCATGCCTTCGCTGGTCTGGCGCGCAATGGCGGACGACTGATCGGCCGTCCCACGAGCTTCGGTGATGCTTTGCTTGATCTGCGCAATGGTCGGCTGCAGTTTGTCGAGGAAGCGGTTGAACCAGTTCACCAGCTCGCCCAGTTCGTCCTTCTTGGCGTAGGCCAGGCGCTGGGTGAGGTCGCCGTCACCGCTGGCGATGTCCTTGAGCATGGCGGCCACGCTATTGATAGGGCGGGTCACGCCAGTAGCGGTCAGCCAGATCAACAGCAAGCCCAGCAGGCCAGCGGCGGCGGCCACCAGCAGGGCTTTTAGCGTGCCTGTTGCCTGGGCCTCGTCGAGTACGGCTTGCAGTTTTTCGTTGTCGGCCAGCATCACCGCTTTGGGCAGCTTGATCACCACGCCCCAGGATTTGGCACCGGCAATCGGCTTGAGCGGGTACACGGCACGAATGGTGTCGTCCTGCTCACGGATCACCGGACGGTCATTGGCCAACAGTTGCACGATCTCCTTGCCTTCGGCGCCGATGCTGTCGATCAGGTTCTTGCCGACTTTGGCCGGTTCACCACTGTAGGCGGCGATCAGGCCGGTGCTGGACAGAATCTCCAGGTGGGCGGCACCGTTGAACAGGTCTTTCTGCGCAGCATCGGTGGTCGCTTGCAGGGCGGTGAGGGCGATGTCCACGCCGACGACGCCGATGACTTTGCCGTCGACGATCAGCGGCAGGGAAATGGTGGTCATCAGTACCGGTTTGCCGGCCACCGTGTCTTCGTACGGGTCCAGCAGGCAAGTGCTGCGCGTGTCCCGTGGGCAGGTGTACCAGATGTTGTAAGGCGTGCCGCTGAGGTTGAGGGTGGTCTTGGTCAGGTCATCTTCGACCATGATGGTGTTCTGGCCTTCGCCGCCAGCACGACTCCAGTAGCTGGAAAACCGGCCTTTTTCATTGGAGACGCGGGCCTTGTCGTCGATGAATTCGCTGTCCTTGCCATCCAGCCCGTTGGGTTCGAACGACAACCAGATGCCCAGCACTTTGGTGTTGCGCTCGAACGCGGTTTTGACGCTGCGGTTGAGCTCTTCACGCAGGGCCCCGGCTTCAAGGGCGCGTTGGGTGCCCAACTGACGCAGGTCTTTGATCTGGTCGGCCAGGGCGGTGACCACCAGCAGGTTTTCGCCGAAGGTCTGCTGCAAGTGGCCGGCCTGTTCGGCCGCTTTGGATTGCAGCAACTGCTCAACGCTGGCGGTGAGCATTCGTGAGCTTGAATCACTGACCAGCCGATCGTTCTGGTTGGTGTTGTAGATATTGATGCCGACCACCAGTGCAATCACACCCAGCAGGCACAGGCCGGACAGTAACACGATTTTCAAGCGGATGGAGAGGGTGTCGAACATAGGTTCACTCACGAATGGACTTGTTGGAATGCACGCAGAAGAGCCAAGTCCATTCGGCGCCGTACCTGAAACATCGGCGTCACAAATCAATTCATGAGAAATAGGCGATGAGCGGTAGGAAAACGCCTACACCGGCCGTTATACGGGGCGTGCGAGCTGCTCGGGGCGGGACCAGATCCACAGGTTGCCCAGGCTCATCCCGGCAATCGCCAGGTACACCGGCCAGCCGTGATCGAGCATCACCAGCATCAGCACGGCGCACAGCAACATGCTCACCGTGGCGCTGACCTTGGCGCGGCGGGCGATGATCTTGCCATTGCGCCAGTTGGACAGAATCGGCCCGAACAGGCGATGGTTTTCCAGCCAGGCGCTGAGGCGCGGCGAGCTTTTGGTGGCGGCCCAGGCAGCGAGCAAGATGAATTCGGTGGTGGGCAACCCCGGTATGACAATCGCCACCAAGCCGATCCCCAGGCTCACGTAGGCCAGCAGGCCAAAGAGGACTTGGGCGATTTTGGAGGAGGATTGGGGTTTGCCGGTCATGCTGCAGTTTTCTGGTGGGAAGGTTTACACATTATCAGCCATGAAATGCACCCAAGTGTGGGAGCTGGCTTGCCTGCGATGGCGGTGTATCAGGTTAAATATCTGGAGCTGACCCACCGCCATCGCAGGCAAGCCAGCTCCCACATTGAACCGCTGATTACCAGAACACTTACGCCAGTTCTGGGGCGCTAGCGTACGCCTGTTCCAGCAACACGGTGAAGCGCACAAACGCATCAATCGCGCCTTTTTCCACGGCAGCTTCTTCTTCGGCACTGAATGCCAGGCCGTCGAGGGTGCGGGTGAAGCTTTTCCAGCCTTCGGCGCGACCACCGGCCGGCTCGCCCAGGTGGCGGGCACCGAAGGTTTCGCTCAGGCCCAGGCCCACGGCGCGCTTGATCAGGAACGCAGCGCCCAGCTTGGAGCCTTCGGAGACGAACAGCCAGCCCAAAGCTTCGGCTTTGCTGGGGTTATTCACCGCACCGGCAACCGGGGCCGGGATTTCGGTGTCCAGGTCTGCCAGGTCGAGCTTGGCCGCTTCGGCGCGGCAGCGGGCGGCCAGGTCAGGGATGATCTGGTTCAACTCGGCATCGTTGTACAAGGCCACCAGTTCCGATTGGAACAGGTACTGGGCCACCACGAAACGGGCGAAGTTGGCTTGGGTTTCGAACGGCGCGTGAGCTTTCACCAAGGCGTCGAGCTTGGTGTGCGGCGCGTTGGTGATCTGGTTCAGGCGTTGGGAGCGCAGGCTTGGGCGTTCTGCGGTGGAAGAAGCGGTCATGAAAAAAGTCCTTGAGAAGAGAAGCGCCTGGGCGCCCTGAAGAGAGCTGTTATCAACTAGACGAACAAGAAGACGCGGCACAGTAAAAAATCCTCACCTCGCCGCGGCTGCAAGGGCGGCGAGGTGAGGCGGATGGGTCAGATGTCCCAGATCACGTTGATCGCAAAGTTGCGACCGGGCTGGGTCAGGCGGTCGAGGTTGGCCGGGCCGGTCACACCGGCTTCGCCGACGCTGTCGTAGCTGCGCACGTCATCCCAGTTCCAGTACTTCTTGTCGGTGAGGTTGTAGAGGCCGCCGTTGACGGTCACGTCTTTGCTCACCTTGTAGTAAGCGGTCAGGTCGAGGATGCCGAAGCCCGGGGTCTTGAACGGGCCGTCGGTGCCGCCGTCGGGCGCGTGGAAGGTGGTGCTGTCGACGCGGTCCTGTTTTTTCACCACGGTCCAGCTCACCAGGCCACCGTAGTTGTCCTGGTCGTAGCCCAGGCCAAACACGCCCTTGAGCGGGTTGACGCTGTTCAACGGCTCGCCATTGTCGTCGTTGCGACCGTAGGTGTAGGCAACCGAGCCTTGGGTATACAGACCCTTCGGCGCGCCGAAGGTATCCAGGTTCAGGCGGCCCTTGGCTTCCACGCCCTTGATGGTGGCGCGCTTGATGTTGACCGCCTGGAACTGCTCCACGGTGCCGCCGACCACGGCGTTGTCTTCGTCGATAAAGTCGCGGTACTTGTTGTAGTACACCGCAATATCGAAAGAGCCTTCGTCGAATTTGCCGCGAATCCCGGTTTCGATGCCTTTGCTGGTTTCCGGCTTGAGGTCGGGGTTGGGTTCGACGGTGTAGCCCAGGTTGAGGTTTTCGAAGCGACCGTACAGTGCTTTGGCAGACGGCGTGCGGAAGCCCTCGGCGTATTGGCCGAACCAGGTGTAGTTGTCGGTCAGGGCATAGGTGAGGCCGAACTTGGGTGTGACGCGGTTCCAGGTCTTGTCTTTGCCATCGACGGCATAGGCGCCGGTCGGGTTGACGGTGTTGAGGAATTCCTGGGTCAGCTTGGGCTTGAGCCGGGTGTAGTCATAACGCACGGCGGGCAGGAAGGTCCATTTGTCCCAGGTGATCTGGTCCTGGGCGAACAGCGAGTAGGTGTTGATGGTCGGGTCGGGGAAGTCGCTGGCCTTTTTCACGCTGTCGCTGGCTGATGGGCTTGGCGCGCCGATGGCGGTGCAGCCGGCGCCAATGGCCAGGCACGAGGCCGAGCCTTCGCGTGAGCCGGTGACTTTCTGCTGCTTGAGGGTGGTGCCGTAGGTCACTTGGTGGTCGGTTTCGCCGAGGCTGAATGCTTTGTCCAGTTGCGCGTCGAAGACCCACTGTTTTTCTTCGTAAAGGGTGTCGCGGGTACGCAAGACGCGACGGCCGGCCTGGTAGATTTCGGCGGTGGTCTGGTCGGTCTTGGCGATCTGGTAGTTGAGGCTGGTCTTGATGCGGTCGGCAATCGGCGACTCCAGGGCGAAGGTGTTTTCCAGGCCGAAGCGCTCGCGGGTAATGGTGTCGTTACCGCGACGGTCGCGGTACAGGTTCATGCCCCGACCACCGATGAACGGGCCGCCCACTGCGTTTTTCAGATTGACGTCGCGGTCATCCTTGAACTTCTCATAGGTCAGGCCCAGGCGGTTGTCATCGCCATAGTTCCAGCCCAGCTTGGCCAGCACGTTGGTGGTGCGCGCATCTTCCGGGTTGGCGCCGGTACGGGCCAGGCCGGTGGCGTTGTTGCCATCGTAGGACTCGGTTTCATGGCCATTGCGCTGGCTCAGGTGCAGCAAACCGTCGAAGTCTTGCACACGCCCGGCGAAGGTGCCGGAGGTCAGCCAGCTCTCGTCGGCGGAGCTGTAGCCGGTCTTCAGGCGGGCGCCGACGTCTTGGCCTGGTTTGATGATGTCATCCGGGTCGAGGGTGAAATAACTCACCGCGCCGCCGATGGCGCTGCTGCCGTACAGGGCCGAGGCCGGGCCACGCAGGATCTCCACGCGCTTGACGATTTCCGGGTCGACGTAATTGCGGCGGGTCTTGGCGTAAGGGCCGTTGAAGAAATTGTCCGGCACTTCGACGCCATCCACCTGGGTGAGGACGCGGTCGCCGTCGATGCCACGAATGTTGTAGCCCGCGTTACCCGAGCGCGTACCGGCGCCGCCGACGGAGACGCCGGGTTCGTAGCGCACCAGTTCACGGATGTTGTTGACGTGCTGGCGGTCCAGTTCTGCGCGGTCGTGCACGCTGACGGTGCTCGGTACACTGTTCACATCCTGTTCATTGCGGGTGGCGCTGATGGTCACCTGTTGCAGGGCGAGGGCGCTGCCGGCGCTACGTTTTTCCAGCACGATGTTGTTAGTGCCCAGTTTGCGATAGCTCAGGTTGGTCCCCACCAACAGCCGCTCGAGGGCTTTTTCCGCTGGCAGCGGGCCGCGCACGCCAGGGGACGACACGCCCTGGCCCAGTTCGGCCGGCAGGCCCACTTGCCAGCCGGTCACTGCGGTGAAGGCGTTGAGTGCCGACACCAGTGGCTGCTGTTCGATGCTGAACGTGTAGTTGGCATGGGTGCGAGCGGCAGGTTCCGCGGCGGTGGCGCTCATGACGGGCGCACCAGCCAGCAGGATCGCGGCGGTCAGCAAGGACAAAACGGGCGAAGCAGACCGGCGGTTGAAACGAGAGGACATCGAGAGCGCTCCGGGATACGAATCTTATAGTTGCGAACCGAACCAAATAGGAATCAGTTGCATTGGCTATAACGAGACGTATCGCCGGTTAACATCGAGTAAAAATAATTCTCATTTAGTTCAGGATCACCAGCGCCGGGTACTCCGACAGCTTGGCCGAGGTGATGTGAGCCAGAGAGCGCACCACGTCCAGGGGCTGGTCGAGGCGGTAGTTGCCGGTGACGGCGACGCTGGCCAACTGCTCGTTGTTGTTGACGATCCAGCCGGGGTAATAGCGGCGCAGCTCAGCCAGCACTTCGCTCAGCGGGCAGTTTTCGAATACCAGCCGGCCCTGCACCCAGGCCAGATCCTTGCTGGGGTCGAGCTTGGCCGGTTGGCCGAAACCCTTGGGGCCGATGCGGATGCTTTCACCGGCGCTCAGGCGCACGCGGGCATCGTCGAACGTGTTGCTCAGGTCGACATCGCCGCGCTGCACTTGAACCTGGGCTTCGCCATTGAGGTAGCGCACGGCAAAGGCGGTGTCGCGCACGCTGGCGCGCACCGGGCCCGCGTCGATCTCCAGCGGCAGGCCACGGGTGGGCGCTATTTCAAAGTACGCTTCGCCCTGGTAGAGGCGGGCAATGCGCTGGTGGTCCTTGATGGTGCTGGAAAATGCCGAGTTGGTGTTCAGCAGCACCTTGGAGCCATCGTCCAGTTGCAGGCGCTGGCGCTCGCCCACCACCGTCAGATGGTCGGCCTGCAAACGCACCGGCAGATTGCTGAAACTGAACAGGCCGACCAGTAACACGGCGGCGGTGGCCAGGGGTTTCCAGTGCGGTCTGATCCGGCGCCAGCCGCTGGGCTTGCGCGGTGCGGCGAGGGCCACGGCGGCGCTGTGTACCGGCGCGTCACCCCAAGCGGCCTGGGCCTTGCTGAAGGCGTGGACATGCGCCGGGTCCTGGGCCAGCCAGGCGTCGAACGCGGCCTGCTGCCCAGGTTGCGGGCACTGCAAGGCGATCAGCCAATCGAGGGCTTGGTCCATGGCCGCGTCTTGCAACACCTCATGAGCCAACGCATGGGGGCGCAGTTTATTCGGGTCCGTCACGGTGTTCCTCGGGTCTTCGCCACGTTTTATTCATTTTTCCTACAGCTTGGATCGACACCTCTGTCGGGTGAAGCTTAAGGCTGATCCAGCCGTTCGGCCACACCCACACAGATAGCCATGATCAATTTGAGTTCCTTTTGCACCGTGCTCAAGGACACGCCCAATTGATCGGCAATCTCTTGGTAGCTGCAACCGTGCAGGCGGCTGAGGATGAAAATCCGCTGCTGGCGGGCGCTCAACTGGCCGAGGCTGACACTCAGGTGCTCCAGCAGCTGCTCTGCCTGGGTAGCTTCCTCCGGCGTGCTGGCCGGCGCGGCGACGCTTTGCAGGACATCCAGCGGGACATCCTCCTGCAGGGTACGCGCCTGAATCCTGCGCGAACGCAAGTGATCCAGCGCCAGGTTGCGGGCTGTCTGGTAGACAAAGGGTTCAAGGTGGTCGATTGGCCGCTCGCTCAGGGCCCGAGTCACGCGCAGGTAGGTTTCCTGCAACAGGTCCTCGGCAGTGCTGTGGTTATGCACCATGCGTTGCAGAGTTCGTAGCAGGATCACCCGTTGGGTGAGGAAGACGTGGTTGAAGCGAGATTGGCTCACAGTGATACCAGACCGATTTGCAGTGAATGATAATGCTTATCATCAACTGAAATGGCAAGTGGCTATTTCTGTGGATTGCCGCTCGTTCCCATGCTCTGCGTGGGAACACATCCTGTGACGCTCCGCGTCACAACTTTAAGAGCAGGACGCGGAGCGTCCAGGGTGGCATTCCCACGCAGAGCGTGGGAACGATCTGGTCGATCTTGTGGAGTTACTCGGCGTTACACAACGCCAGGCAGTTATCCAGCATACGGTTGGAGAAGCCCCACTCGTTGTCATACCACGCGAGCACTTTGAGCAATTTGCCGCTGACCTTGGTGTGATTAGCGTCGAAGATCGACGACAGCGGGTTATGGTTGAAGTCGCTGGAAACCAGCGGCAGGGTGTTGTAGCCGAGGATCTTCGAATGCTGGCTGGCGTGTTTGAGCAGGGCGTTGACTTCATCGGCCGTGGCTTCTTTCTTCAACTGCACGGTGAGGTCCACCAGCGACACGTTGATCACCGGTACACGCACCGCCATGCCGGTCAGCTTGCCTGCCAGTTCCGGCAGCACCAGGCCCACCGCTTCAGCGGCGCCGGTCTTGCTCGGGATCATGTTCTGGGTGGCCGAACGCGCGCGGTACGGGTCGGTGTGGTACACGTCGGTGAGGTTCTGGTCGTTGGTGTAGGCGTGAATGGTGGTCATCAGCCCGCTTTCGATACCCAGCTCGCGGTGCAGCACCTGGGCCACCGGCGCCAGGCAGTTGGTGGTGCACGATGCGTTGGAAATGATCTGGTGGGATTGACGCAAGATGTCATGGTTTACGCCATAAACCACAGTCGCGTCCGCGCCTTTGGCCGGGGCCGAAATGATCACCTTGCGCGCGCCGGCGCTAATATGGGCGGCAGCCTTGTCACGGTCGGTGAACAGACCGGTGCATTCGAACACCACGTCAATCTTGTGCGCAGCCCACGGCAGGTCGGCGGGGTTGCGAATGGCACTCACGGCAATCCGGTCACCATTGACGGTCAGGCTTTCCTGATCGTGGGCAACCTCTGCGTCGAAAGTGCCGTGTACGGTGTCGTACTTGAGCAGATGGGCATTGATCGAACTGTCGCCCAAATCGTTGATGGCGACGATCTGCAGATCCTGGCGATAGCCTTGGGTATACAGTGCGCGCAGGACATTACGGCCGATACGGCCAAAACCATTGATTGCGATTCGAAGAGTCATCGGAAAGTGCCTGTCGTCGATTTGTTGTAAGAATTACAAGATTATTCGCATAAAAATAGAAAACAAGCCTTTTTAGTGGCAATATTTTGTTCAATCTACAACGAGTGACCTGAATCAACTGGTCCGATGATCCAAACGACCCCCTGCCATCCCATGAGCCGTGGGCGTTTGATCAGCATAGACTCTCAGGTCGCCACATCCGTTAGCCTGGAGTTCTATACATGCATCCCCGCGTTCTTGAGGTCACCGAACGGCTTATCGCCCGCAGCCGCGCCACCCGCGAGGCTTACCTTGCGCTCATTCGCGGCGCAGCCAGCGACGGTCCGATGCGCGGCAAGCTGCAATGCGCCAACTTCGCCCACGGCGTGGCCGGTTGCGGCACCGAAGACAAAAACAGCCTGCGCATGATGAATGCCGCCAACGTTGCAATTGTTTCTTCTTATAACGACATGCTCTCGGCGCATCAGCCCTACGAGCATTTCCCCGAACAAATCAAAAAGGCTCTGCGCGAAGTCGGCTCGGTCGGCCAGTTCGCCGGCGGCACCCCCGCCATGTGCGACGGCGTGACCCAGGGCGAGCCGGGCATGGAACTGAGCCTGCTCAGCCGTGAAGTCATTGCCATGTCCACGGCGGTAGCGCTGTCCCACAACATGTTCGACGCCGCGCTGATGCTGGGCATCTGCGACAAGATTGTTCCTGGCCTGATGATGGGCGCGCTGCGCTACGGCCACCTGCCGATGATTTTCGTGCCAGGCGGGCCGATGCCCTCGGGTATCTCCAACAAGCAGAAGGCCGATGTGCGCCAGCGCTATGCCGAAGGCAAGGCCAGCCGCGAAGAACTGCTGGAATCGGAGATGAAGTCCTACCACAGCCCCGGCACCTGCACTTTCTACGGCACCGCCAACACCAACCAGTTGCTGATGGAAGTCATGGGCCTGCACTTGCCTGGCGCTTCGTTCGTCAACCCGTACACGCCCCTGCGGGATGCGTTGACCCGTGAAGCTGCGCACCAGGTCACGCGTTTGACCAAGGCCAATGGCAACTTCACGCCGATTGGCGAGATTGTCGACGAGAAGTCCATCGTCAACTCCATCGTTGCGCTCAACGCCACTGGCGGCTCCACCAACCACACCCTGCACATGCCGGCCATTGCCATGTCGGCAGGCATCATCCTGACCTGGCAGGACATGGCCGACCTCTCCGAGGTGGTGCCGACCCTGTCCCACGTGTATCCAAATGGCAAGGCTGACATCAACCACTTCCAGGCGGCGGGCGGTATGTCGTTCCTGATCCGCGAACTGCTGGAAGCCGGCCTGCTCCACGAAGACGTCAACACCGTGGCCGGCAAGGGCCTGAGCCGCTATATCCAGGAACCTTTCCTGGTGGATGGCGAACTGGTCTGGCGCGACGGCCCGATCGAAAGCCTCGACGAAACCATCCTGCGCCCGGTGGCCCGTGCGTTCTCGCCGGAAGGCGGCTTGCGCGTGATGGAAGGCAACCTTGGCCGTGGCGTGATGAAGGTTTCGGCGGTAGCGCCGGAGCATCAGGTTGTCGAAGCGCCCGCGGTGGTGTTCCAGGACCAGCAGGACCTGGCCGATGCCTTCAAGGCTGGCCTTTTGGAAAAAGACTTTGTCGCGGTGATGCGCTTCCAGGGGCCGCGCTCCAACGGCATGCCGGAACTGCACAAGATGACCCCGTTCCTGGGCGTGTTGCAGGACCGTGGTTTCAAAGTGGCGTTGGTAACAGACGGGCGCATGTCCGGCGCGTCGGGTAAGATCCCTGCCGCGATCCACGTCAACCCCGAAGCCCAGAGCGGCGGGCCGCTGGCGCGGGTCCAGGATGGCGATATCATCCGCGTCGATGGCGTTACCGGCACCCTGGAGCTTAAGGTGGACGCCGAAGTATTTGCAGCGCGCACGCCTGCCACGGGCCTGTTGGGCAATAACGTGGGGGCCGGCCGCGAGCTGTTTGCATTCATGCGCTTGGCCGCAAGCTCCGCAGAGCAGGGCGCCAGCGCCTTTACCTCTGCCTTGGAGACGCTTAAGTGAAGCTTGCGCTGGTCGGTGACATCGGGGGGACTAACGCCCGTTTTGCGTTATGGCGGGATCAGGAACTGCATTCGATCCGCGTGCATGCCACGGCGGATCACGGCAGCCCTGAAGAGGCGATCAAGGTCTATCTCAAAGAGGAAGGCCTGGAAATCGGGGACATCGGTGCGGTGTGCCTGTCGGTGGCCGGGCCGGTGAGCGGCGATGAATTCAAGTTCACCAACAACCACTGGCGCCTGAGCAAAACCGCGTTTTGCCAGGCCCTGCAGGTGGATGAACTGTTGCTGGTCAACGACTTCTCGGCCATGGCCCTGGGCATGACCCGGCTCAAGCCCGACGAATTCCGCGTGGTCTGCGAAGGCACGCCGGAGCCCTTGCGCCCGGCCGTGGTGATCGGCCCGGGTACGGGTCTTGGTGTCGGCACCTTGCTGGACCTCGGCGCAGGCCGTTGGGCAGCATTGCCGGGGGAGGGTGGGCATGTCGACCTGCCCCTGAGCAGCCCACGGGAAACCCAGCTGTGGCAACACATCTACAGCGAGATCGGGCATGTCAGCGCCGAAACCGCGTTAAGCGGCGGCGGCCTGCCGCGGCTGTACCGGGCGATTTGTGCGGTGGATGGGCATGAGCCGGTGCTCGACACCCCCGAAGCCATCACGGCGGCGGGCCTGGCCGGCGATCCGGTGGCGATGGAAGTATTGGACCAGTTCAGCATCTGGCTGGGCCGGGTGGCGGGCAATAACGTCTTGACCACCGGTGGACGCGGTGGCGTGTACATCGTGGGTGGGGTGATACCGAGGTTTGCCGACTTCTTTATCGCCAGTGGTTTCGCTAAAAGCTTCACGGATAAAGGCTGCATGAGCGACTACTTCAAAGGTATTCCAGTGTGGTTGGTGACGGCGCCGTATTCCGGGCTGACTGGGGCGGGTGTGGCGCTTGAGCAAGCTTTTGCATAGGTCATAATGGCGCCATCGCAGGCAAGCCAGCTCCCACAGTCCGGAATGCATTCCAAGTGTGGGAGCTGGCTTGCCTGCGATGACGGCCTAAAGCGCACCCGATGATTTAAGCCAGGCCATAACAACAAGGAGGCCCCCGTGAGCGTAATCAGTAAATCCATTCTCCTCGTCGACGACGACCAGGAAATCCGCGAATTGCTGCAAACCTACCTCAGTCGCGCCGGCTTCCAGGTCCGTGGCGTGTCCGACGGTGCGGGGTTCCGCCAGGCAATGAACGAGGCGCCGTGCGACCTGGTCATCCTCGATGTCATGTTGCCAGACGAAGACGGCTTCAGCCTGTGCCGCTGGATTCGCCAGCACCCGCGCCAGGCGCAGGTGCCGATCATCATGCTCACCGCCAGTTCCGACGAAGCCGACCGCGTGATCGGCCTGGAGCTGGGCGCCGATGACTATATCGGCAAGCCGTTCAGCCCCCGCGAGTTGCAGGCGCGTATCAAGGCACTGCTGCGCCGCTGCCAATTCGGCCAGGAGCGCAGCAGCGGCGGTGATGTGTGGGTGTTCGATGAATGGCGCCTGGATATGATCAGCCACCGCTTGTTTCATGTGGATGGTGAAGAGGTGGTCCTCTCCGGTGCCGACTTCGCCTTGCTCAAGTTGTTTCTCGACCACCCGCAACAGATCCTCGACCGCGACACCATCGGCAACGCCACCCGTGGCCGCGACCTCATGCCCTTGGACCGTATCGTCGACATGGCCGTCAGCCGCTTGCGCCAGCGCCTGCGCGACACCGAGAAACCTCCGCGGCTGATCCGCACCGTGCGCGGCAGCGGCTATCAACTGGCAGCCAGCGTGGTTGCCGGCAATGCCCACTGAAGCGCTGAACGAACGCCGTCGCCGCTTCCCGGTACCCCGCTCGCTGCTGGGGCGCATGTTACTGCTGACCTTACTGGCGGTGCTGTTCGCCCAGGCGCTGTCCAGCGTGATCTGGGTGTCGCAATTGCGCGCCACCCAGCTTGAGGGCTTGGTCACCAGCGCCCGCAGCCTCGCGCATTCAATGACCGCCAGCGTGAGTTACTTCCGGTCGCTGCCGGTGGCCTATCGCCCGTTGGTGCTGGACCAATTGCGCAGTATGGGCGGCACGCGTTTTGTGGTGACCCTCAACGATCGCCCGCTGGACATGCAGCTATTGTCCGAAACCCCGCGCAAGCAGGCGGTGCTGGTGGCGGTGGATGAAGTGCTGCGCCAGACCCTGGGTGCCGACGTGCACATCTCGGTGGAGTTCGTCAGCGCCGAAGACCTGCGCATCTTCAATGCCGGCCTGAAGCTCGACGAACTGCCACGCTCCTGGGCCCATTACGCGTTGACCCTGGAGCCGGTGAACCCGCCGGTGCTGGTCACCCAGATCCAACTGGCACCCGGTGAATGGCTGTACATCGCCTCGCTATTGCCCGAGCCCTACACCAGCCTGGAAGAGCAAGGCCTGCCGTCCCAGCAGGTGTGGTTCATCGTGCTCACCAGCGGTTTTCTGCTGCTGTTCATCGGCCTGCTGGTGCACTGGCAAAGCAGGCCGCTCAAACGCCTGGCGCGAGCGGCGCGGGACATGTCCCTGGGCGCCGATGTGGAGCCGGTGGCTGAAGGCGGCGGCAGCGAAGTGGTGGAAGTGGGCCGTGCGTTCAATGCCATGCGTGAACGCATCAGCCGTTACCTGACCGAGCGCAGCCAGTTGTTCAGCGCGATTTCCCATGACCTGCGCACACCCATCACCCGCCTGCGCCTGCGCGTGGAATTGCTGGAGGACGAGAACCTGCAAAACAAATTCGGCCGTGACCTGGATGAACTGGAATTGCTGGTCAAGGGTGCGTTGCAATGCGTGAAAGACACCGACATCCACGAAAACATCCAGCCGGTGGACCTCAACCACGTCCTCGAATGCCTGGTGGAGCCATACCTGGCACCCCATGGCAATGGCCGAGTGACCCTCGATGGCGCGGCGCTGTCAGCCTACCCAGGCAAGCCGCTGGCGCTCAAGCGTTGCATCGGCAACCTGATCGACAACGCGCTGAAGTACGGGCAGAACGCGCATTTGCATATCGAGGACGATGGCGCGCAGTTCATTCTGCATGTGGATGACGAGGGGCCTGGTGTGCCGCAGCAGCGGCTGGAACAGGTATTTGAACCGCACTTTCGACTGGCCGGCCAGCAGCAGGGTTACGGACTGGGGTTGGGCATTGCGCGCAATATTGCCCATAGCCATGGTGGCGAAGTGAGTTTGCAGAACCTGCGTGAAGGCGGCCTGCGCGTCACCCTGCAACTACCAAGAACCTTGGACTAACAAACACCTGAGATCAAATGTGGGAGCTGGCTTGCCTGCGATAGCGGTGGTTCAGTTGACTCATTAGTGACTGACACACCGCCATCGCAGGCAAGCCAGCTCCCACATGTTGCTCTGCGTACATCAGATGCTTTGGCGCAACCGGGCCAGGTCGCGCAGCGGCGGCGCACCGAACAACCGGCTGTACTCCCGGCTGAACTGGGACGGGCTTTCATACCCCACCCGATAGCCCGCCGCCGAGGCCTCCAGCCCTTCGGCAATCATCAGCCGCCGGGCTTCCTGCAAGCGCAGTTGCTTCTGGTATTGCAGCGGGCTCATGGCCGTGATCGCTTTGAAGCGATGGTGCAAGGTCGAGACGCTCAGGTTCACTTCCTTGGCCAGGTCGTCGATACGCAGCGGCTGTTCATAGTTGCCGTTCAGCCAGGTGATCGCCTGGCTCACCCGATGGCTCTGGCTGTTAGCCACAGCGATTTCATACAGGCGATAACCCTGCGGGCCACGCAGCAAGCGGTAGAGAATTTCACGGTTGATCAAGGGCGCGAGCATCGCGATGTCTTTAGGCGTGTCCAGCAAGCGGGTCAGGCGCAGCACCGCGTCGAGCAGTGCGTGATCGATGCGGTCGACGTACATGCCTCGTGAGGTCGGGCGCGAGGGCACGCCCATCGGCCCGGCCTCTGCGATCAGCGCGGTGAGCTGCGCCGGGTCGATATTGATACGCACCGAGAGGTTCGGGTCCTCGGCGGTGGCGTCAATAATGCGGCCGGCCACCGGCATCGCCACCGAGAACACCAGGTAGTTGAGCGGGTCGTAGGCAAAGATCTCGTCGGCCAGGCGCACTTCCTTACTGCCACTGGCTAGGATGCACAGCGCGGGTTCCACCAGCACCGGCATGAAATCCCGGGGCGCGTTGTGGCGGTTCAGGTACAGCGAGGTGATCGCCGTGCCGTAGGAGCCGTCCTCCCAGGTATGGCGGTGCACGATACTGGCCAGCTCGGCGCGTTGTTTCTCCATCTCGGCATCGAGGGGAACGGGCTTGGATTCGGGCGACGGCATGGGGCGTCCTCTACACGCTGCTTTGATGGGCTCAGCTTAGCGGCGGCTTTTCAAAAAGTGTTACGTCGATTCTGCAGCATCCTTGCCTGATCCTGCGAGATCGCGTGAATCAGGCAAGTACGCAGCCTGTCATCTGCCTGAAACATGGGGCCTGGGCCTGGAATAAATGCTGAGACCGAACGTCCTCCCTACGCTTCTCGCAGGATTGTGCAATAAGCCTGCAGGAATTGACTAACCGCGCTTACCGCCGCGCCGTTATCTTTGATCCTGTGGCAACACGCCCTCATTGTGCTTGCCGAGCATCACTTCTCAACGGGAGAGTCGAACATGTCCACCCCCATTCCCGCGAGCCATATGGCCTTTATCCGCGCCCGTAGCGGGTGCAGCACCGAACTCGGTGCACGCTTGAGCAGTTTGATCGAACCGGGTCGCCAGGCCCAGGGTTGCCTGCAATTCTCGTTGCAGCACTCCCAGGTCGACCCCGATGTATGGCTGGTATCCGGGTTCTGGAGCAGCGAGCAGGCCATGAGCGCCTACTTCAACTCTCCGGCCCTGATGATCTTCACTGAGCTTCTGAACGACATGGTCGTGCGCAGCATGGACTTCCAGACCTTCACCGACGCATCGGCGGCACAGGCCTACGGCGAGTACCTGCAACTGGCCGGTTAACGGTTAGAATGGCCGACTTTCCATTGGCCAGGACTTGCAACATGGCACGTAAACAATTTGCCCACCACGAAGCCGTTTCCGCCGTAGTACCGGGCGAAGGTGGCTACAGCGCCGCCGTCGCCGTCAAGGCACTGGATGGCATGGGCGCACCCAGGTTTCACAAGATCCTTGATGGGCAGACGTTCAAGACAGCGTCCGATGCCGATGATGCGGCGACGTTGCAACTCGAGCATCTGGTCGATGTGGATGCAGAAGGCCAACTGACCTGGGCGACTGCTGAACGCTGAGGCAGCACACCTAACCAATGTGGGAGCTGGCTTGCCTGCGATAGCGGTGTATCAGTCACTCTTGGGTTAACTGACCCACCGCTATCGCAGGCAAGCCAGCTCCCACAGTTTTGATTGCATTGCAGTCAGGGTTTGGTGGCGCCTGGGCGGTACATCTTGAACAGCGCTTCTGGCCCCAGCTGGAAATAATCCGCCGGGCCACCCCCGCGTAAAATCGGCTCGGCGGCAGCGGTGTCGTAGATCCCGTCCTTGAGCAACCATTTGGCGATGTGCACCGCCACGACCTCGCCCAGCACCAGCCAGCTCGGCACCAATTGCTGGTCGGCACGTTGCAGCTGGATGATCTGCGTCACCTTGCACTCGAACGACACCGGGCTCTCGCCCACCCGTGGTACGCCAACGATTTTCGAAGCCACCGGCGTCAAGCCGGAGAGTTCGAATTCATTCACCTCGGGCGATACGGCCGCGCAGCTCTGGTTCATCTGCTCGGCCAGCGGGCGGGTGGCCAGGTTCCAGACGAATTCGCCGGTCTGTTCGATATTGTTCAGGCTGTCTTTACGCCCGACACTGGAAAACCCAATGATCGGCGGAATGTAGTTGAATGCGTTGAAGAAACTGTAGGGCGCCAGGTTCAGGCGGCCTTCGCGGTCGTGCGAGGAGATCCAGCCAATCGGGCGTGGGCCGACGATGGCATTGAACGGGTCATGGGGCAGGCCGTGGCCGTTGGCGGGTTCGTAAAAGTGGATGTCGTCAGGCATGGCCGGGGTTCCTGCTACGCGGTTTGGGAGGCGGTCATAGTGCAATTCATGGCGGTGAATTTCCATCGTGCCCATGGATTTTTCATACATCTGCCACCTATTTTTCACAGTTTCCCCTTCAGTCTGCGCCCAAGGTCAATACCCCCTATAAGACTGAGCCTTGGAGCTATCTACTGCATGAATAAACTTCCTCAGATCACCCTGGCGTTCTGGGTCATGAAAATCTGCGCAACTACCTTGGGCGAAACCGCCGGGGACTTGCTGTCGATGACCTTGAACGTTGGCTACGCCATCAGCTCCATGATCCTCATTAGCGTGTTCCTGGTGACCCTGGTGACGCAACTCTGGTCGAAAACCTACAACCCGGTGCTGTACTGGATCGTGATTTTGTCTACCAGTACTGCGGGTACCACGATGTCCGACTTCATGGACCGCACGCTGGGACTGGGCTACGCCACCGGGTCGATGATCCTGATCGTGATCCTGATGATCATCTTTGCATTGTGGCACCTCAGTGGTGACTCGCTGAACGTGAACAAGGTGCAGACCTTCCGAGGGGAGCTGTTTTACTGGATGGCGATCCTGTTCTCCAACACCTTGGGCACCGCATTGGGCGATTTCCTCGCGGACGATTCGGGGCTGGGCTTCGCCGGTGGCGCATTGTTGATCGGCTCAACCATCGCCGCGGTGGTGGTACTCAAGTACTTCACCCGCATCTCGTCGGTATTGTTGTTCTGGGTGGCGTTTGTACTGACGCGGCCGTTTGGCGCGACCTTGGGGGATTTTCTGACCAAACCCCATGAAAAAGGCGGCTTGGATTTCGGCACCATCGGTTCATCCGCGGTATTGGCTGCGGTGCTGGTGGTGATGATTGCTGGCGCGTCGTATGCGCAGCGGCGCTATGGGCGCAATGAGGCCGCAGAGTTGTCCTAAGGCTAAATGAGGGAGCGGGCTTGCTGTGGCGAGGGAGCTTGCTCCCGTTCGACAGCGTAGCTGGAGCCAGCTTTTTGGGGGCGCTTCGCACCCCAGCGCAAGCAAGCTTGCTCGCCACAGCAAGCCCGCTCCCACATTTTTTAGTCGGTGGTGATGCGTGAGTGTTTACGCGTGTCTTTCATGGTCACGTAGACCATCAACGACACGGCGATACACGCGGTCACGTACCAGTAGTAGCCCGTTTCCATACCGATGCTCTTGAACCACAGCGCGATGTATTCAGCGGTACCGCCGAAGATCGACACGGTCAGGGCATACGGCAGGCCCACGCCCAGTGCGCGGATTTCGGTCGGGAACAGCTCGGCCTTCACCACGGCGTTGATCGAGGTGTAGCCGCTGACGATGATCAGCGCCGCCATGATCAGGAAGAACGCGCCCCACCAGCTCTGGATGGTGTGCAGGGTGGTGAGGATCGGCACGGTGAACAGGGTGCCAAGCACGCCGAAGGCGATCAGGATCGGGCGGCGGCCGATTTTATCCGACAGCCCGCCGATGATCGGTTGCAGGCACATGAACAGAAACAGCGTCGCCGCCGAGATGGTGGTGGAGTCGGAGATGCTCATGCCGACCGTGTTCACCAGGTATTTCTGCATGTAGGTGGTGTAGGTGTAGAACGCCAGGGTGCCGCCCATGGTCAGGCCGACCACGGTCATCAGTTCCTTGGGGTGACGCATCAAGGTGCGCATTGCGCTTTCCTTGGCTTTTTCTTTCTTGGTGAACGACTCGGTTTCTTCCATGCCGCGACGCAGGTACAGCGCGACCACTGCGCACAGGGCGCCGATGGCGAACGGGATGCGCCAGCCCCAGGCGTACAGTTGTTCGGTAGTCAGCACCTGTTGCAGCACGATCAGCACCGCCAGCGCGATGAGCTGGCCGGAGATCAGGGTCACGTACTGGAAGCTTGAGTAGAACCCGCGACGTTCCTTGGTGGCCATCTCACTGAGATAGGTGGCAGAGGTGCCGTATTCGCCGCCGACCGACAGGCCCTGCAGCAGGCGGGCAAACACCAGCAGGATCGGCGCACCGATACCAATGATTTCATAGCCTGGGCTCAGGGCAATCAGCAGCGAGCCGAAGCACATCAGGTACACCGAGGCCATCAAGGCTTTTTTACGCCCGACTTTGTCGGCGTAGAGGCCCATCAGCCAGCCACCGATCGGGCGCATCAGGAAGCCCACGGCGAAGATCGCGGCGGTGTTGAGCAGTTGGGCAGTGGTGTCGCCTTTGGGGAAGAAGGCTTTGGCGAAGTACAGCGAGAAGGCGGCGTAGACGTACCAGTCGTACCATTCGACCATGTTGCCGACCGATCCGCTGAAGATCGACTTGATGCGGCTGGAGGTGGTGCGCTCCTGCGCTTTTGCGGCCGTCGATCCCAGAGGCACGGTGTTGGAGTTATCCATTGAAGGATCCTTCATCTAGTTGTTTTTATGGAGCGGCGCGTGCGCAGCCTGTTGGGGCTATAGCAGGAGCTGTGCCAAGTAGAGGAAGGCCCGCAATAGAAGGGTTGCGGGATTTTATTGAGCGGAAAGTCGCTGATGGTTTTTGGGTGATGAGCGGAAATCCGCTTATGGCTGCCGACGCCATCGCAGGCAAGCCAGCTCCCACACCTGCTGTGTTCACAGACCAAAATGTGGGAGCGGGCTTGCCCGCGATGGTGATCCAAATATCGCTACACAAACATCTCCCTTACCAACCCATGCCGCTGCATCTTCTCATTGAAGGTACGGCGCGGCAGTTGCAACTCGGCCAGCACCGCCTTGATATCGCCCTTGTGACGCGTCAACGCGGCCTTCAGGCAGTGTGCCTCGAACGCTTCTTGCTGCGCTGCTAACGACTGCCCGGTCTCGATCCCTTGCGGTTCCGGCTCGTCCAGCCCCAACACCTGGCGCTCGGCGACGTTGGCCAGTTCGCGCACATTGCCCGGCCAGTCATGGCTGAGCAGGCGCCCCAACTGTGGCCCACTCAAGGGCTCGACCTGGCGGCCCAGACGCTCGGCGGCGCTTTGCGCAAAATGCTCGTACAGCAGCGGAATATCTTCGCGACGTTCACGCAATGGCGGCAGGCGCAGTTGCGCGACGTTGAGCCGATAGGCCAGGTCTTCGCGAAAGCGCCCGGCACGGGCTTCTTCCAGCAGGTCGGGCTTGGTGGCAGCGATGATGCGCAGGTCCACTTGGATACTCTGGTTGGAGCCCAGTCGCTCCAGCTTCTGTTCCTGCAACACGCGCAGCAATTTCACTTGCTGGGCCAGGGGCATGCTTTCGATTTCATCCAGGAACAAGGTGCCGCCGTGGGCATATTCCAGCTTGCCGATACGTTTGCCCTGGGCGCCGGTGAAAGCGCCGCTTTCATGTCCGAACAGTTCGGCTTCGAACAACTGCTCGGGGATTGCCGCGCAATTGAGGGCCACGAACGGCTTCTTTGCGCGTGGGCCGAAGTCGTGCAGGCAGCGGGCGACCAACTCCTTGCCGCTGCCGGTTTCACCGCGAATCAGCACATTGACCGGCAAACTCGCCAGGTCCAGCACTTGGCGGCGCAAGCTTTGAAGGCCCTTGGACACACCCAGCAGGCTGGACTCCAACTGCGCGCGATGATCGGCCTGTTGATGCAGGCGGCGGTTTTCCAGGATCAGGCCACGCTTGTCCAACGCCCGGCGCAGGCTGTTGAGCAAGGCGTCGGGGCTGAAGGGTTTTTCCAGGAAGTCGTAGGCGCCGTCGCGCATGGCTTCGACGGCCATTGGCACGTCGCCATGGCCGGTGAGCAAAATCACCGGCAAATCGGCATCGCGGCGCTGCACCTCGGCCAACAGTTCAAGGCCGCTGAGCCCTGGCATGCGCACGTCGCTCAGAATCACCCCGGCAAAGTCCTTGGGCAGTTGCGCCAGGCACTCTTCGGCGCGGCTGAACAGCTGCACGTCAAACCCCGACAGGCTCAGCCATTGCTCGACGGCCGTGCGAATACTGGCTTCGTCATCGACCACAATCACCGCGTTCAACATAGGTCTGGCGTCTCCAGGGCGATAGGCAGGGTCAAGGTGAAAGTCGCGCCATCGCCACGGTTGGCGGCACTCAGGCGTCCGCCCAGTTCATGCACGATAGCGTAGGACACCGCGAGTCCCAAACCGAGCCCGTCGCCCACCGGTTTGGTGGTGAAAAACGGGTCGAACACGCTGCTCAAATGTTCTTCGGCAATCCCGCCGCCGCTGTCGCAGACGCTCAACTGCCACAGCTGCTGATCGGCGTGCAGGCGGATTTCCAGGCGCTTGCGCGGTTTGTCGGCCATGGCGTCGAGGGCGTTGCGCAACAGGTTGATCAGCACCTGTTCCAGGCGGATCGCGTCGCCACGTACCCAGGCCGGGCGGGTGAGGTCCAGCACCACACCGATGGCTTCGTCACGCAGGCGCGCGTCGAGCAGGTGCAAGGATTGGTCGACCACCGTCGCCAGGTCCAGCTTTTCGCGCAGGCCACTGGGGCTCTTGCGCGCGAACGTCTTGAGGTGGCCGGTGAGCGCGGCCATGCGCGTGAGCATGTCATCCAATGGCGTGAGCGCCTTGTAGGCATCGTCCACGCGACCATGGTCGAGCAGCAGCCGCAGCGTCGCCAGTTGCATGCGCTGGGCGGTCAGCGGCTGGTTGATTTCATGGGCGAGGGCGGCCGACATTTGCCCCAATGCCGCCAGCTTGGCCGACTGCACCAGGCCATCCTGGGCGGTGCGCAGCGCCTGGGTGCGTTCTTCGACCAATTGCTCCAGTTCTTCACGGCTGCGCTGGCGCAAGCGGGCCAGGCGCCAGCGCTGGCTGAGGAACAGCACCAAGAACACCAATGCCAGCCACGAACCCGCAGCGGCAAGGCCCGCGTTACGTTGGTCTTCAAAGGCAAACTGGGGTTTGCGCAACAGGTGCAGGGTCCAACCTTCGCGCTTGAGCGGCAGCGACTCCCAGATGTAATTGGCGTTGCCGTCGGGGCCGCCGACGCGAATCAAGTGGCTGTTTTCGTCAAAGCGTTGCAGGGGCTGGGTGTCCAGCGGCTGCAGTTGCTTCTTGTCGTATTGGCGGGTGGCCTTGAGTTCAGCCAGGTCATTTTCGGACAACGGCCGCAGGTTGCGATAACGCCAGCCCGGCTGGTTGGCGATAAACACGATGCCCCGCGCATCGCTGACCAACAGCAGGTCATTGCCCTGGGCCCACTCGCGCTCCAGCTCGGGGAACTCCAGCTTGACCACCATGGCGCCGAGGAACTGCTCGTGCTCATCCACGACCGCACTGGAAAGAAAGTAGCCCGGAATACCCGTGGTCACGCCCACTGCATAAAAGCGCCCGGTGCCGTGGCTCAAGGTCTGGCTGAAATACGGCCTGAACGCGTAGTTGTGGCCGACATAACTGCTGGGCAGGTTCCAGTTGCTGGCGGCCACGGCCAGGCCGGTGCGGTCCATCAGTTCCAGGGTCGAAGACTGCGCAGCGCCGTTGATGCGCTCCAGCTTGCGGTTGAGCCGGTCTTGCGTGGTGGCGTCCAGCGGGCCCTTCAAGGCGCTGATCATCTCCGAATCCAGCGCCAGCACTGCGGGCAGGGCACGGTAGCGTTCGATCAGGGTGTGCAGCGAGTTGGCATACAGCGCGAGCTGCTGATTGGCACGGGCGGCGTCGTCCACCAAGGCCTGGTGTTCGGCATGGCGCGTGGCCAAGGCGGCAGCCAGCACCGCACCGGCGATGATCAACAGAGAATAGAAGGTCAGGCGCAGGGGGCGAGGGATCACGATCATACGATGATGAACAGGCACGGTAAGGGGCGAGCACCATAGCATGGGCAGCTCATATCTTGTGACCAAGGAGCTTGTGGGGGAGCTGGCTTGCCTGCGATGACGGCCTGACAGCCGACATCTATCTACCTGACACCCCACGATCCAACTGTGGGAGCTGGCTTGCCTGCGATGACGGCTTGCCAGCCGACGGCTATCTACCTGACACCCCACGATCGCAATGTGGGAGCGGGCTTGCTCGCGAAGGCGGCCTGACAGCCGACCGGGATGTGGGATCAGATTGAGTACATATCCGTTAGTTAGGTAACGGCCACTTAGGGTTCCGCCCTGACGGCGGCTCACTTTGCAAAAGCGGCAAAGTAAGCATGGGCCTGTCCCGTGACAACGGACGCCAAGAAGCGATACTTAAATCGTTCTCTTGGAGGTTGCCATGTATCCATCCACTCGCCGTAACTACACCGATGAGTTCAAGACTCAAGCGGTTGCGTTAGCTGAAAGCGTTGGCAGAACCGAAGCTGCCCGCCAGCTAGAGATGTCCGTCAAAACGCTCGATAACTGGGTGAACGCCACGCGCAAGGGTCAACCGTTGAGCTCGCCCGAGCGCAAGCCCATCACTAAGGAGGACAGCGAGCTTGCCCGCCTGCGAGCCGAGGTTGCCGAGCTAAAAATGGAGCGTGAAATCCTAAAAAAGGCGGCGGTATTCTTCGCCAGAGAGTCCAGGTGAGATACGCCTTCGTCGCTGCTGAACGGACTCAATACCCGGTACGTATGTTGTGCCGGGTGATGGAAGTCTCAACTTCAGGTTTCTACGATTACACGCACAGGCAGCCTCGCCCTGATCCTGACGCTCAGATTCGCATTGAGTTGCGCAGCGTCTATGCGGCCAGTCGACACACCTACGGTCGGCCACGGTTGGTCGCAGCCTTACGCCAGAAATCGTATGCAGTGGGCCACAAGCGAGTCAGCCGGTTGATGCAGGAGGAGGGTATTCACGGCAAGTCCAAACGCGGTTTCAGGCCCTGTACCACTGACAGCAACCATTACTTGCCGGTCGCGAACAATGTGGTGGCGCGGCAGTTTGCCATCGATAACCCCACTCCGACTTGGGTCAGTGATATCACCTATCTCCCAACCAGAGAGGGTTGGCTGTATCTGGCCGTAGTGTTGAGCATCCAGACCCGCCAGATCTTGGGCTACAGCTTGTCAGACCGCATGCCAGATGGCCTGGTGGAAAGTGCGTTTCTGAATGCCTGGAGCGCCTGTTCTGGCACTAGCGGAGCAGTATTTCACTCCGATCAGGGCCGTCAGTACGCAAGCAGTAAGTTCCGTCTAGCGTTAGCTAAGAAGGACTTCAAACAGAGCATGAGTCGAAAGGGAAATTGCTGGGATAACGCAGTGGCGGAGAGTTTTTTCGCTACGCTGAAAAGAGAGGAGGCTTTTGGGGTCTACCCCACCAAAAAACAGGCACAGCTATCGATCGCCAGCTATGTGCATGGGTTTTACAACAGCAGTCGACTGCACTCAGCTCTGGGGTATCGGTCTCCGAACGAATATGCAAAGAGCTTGAGGCAGAAGACTGGATAACCAGCTTCATGGCGTACGCTGCCGGGGGACAGGCCCAGCAAAACGCTCTTGCCCCACCACTCGGCACCTCGCCTAGGCTCGGTGTGCCCGAACGCAGGCTTGAATCCGTGGGCCGCCGCCACGCGCCATCCATGGCGCGGGGCGGCTAACCCGGCGTCCTGCCGGGTTACCCACGAATTCAAGCCTGCGTTCGGCCAGCGTGGTTTAACGGGGCGCCTGAGATCAAGATCAAAAGCAGATCAAGAGCAAGATCAGGAGCAGTCCCTTGCTCCAGGCATAAAAAAGGCGACTGGGCCGTGGGGCCGCAGTCGCCTTTATTCTTTTGGATGAGGTGCTTACTGCACTTCTACCGCCAGGCTGTCACTGATCTTTTTCTGCCAGATGGCAGGACCGGTGATGTGGACGGATTCACCTTTGCTGTCTACTGCAACGGTGACCGGCATGTCTTTGACGTCGAACTCGTAGATGGCTTCCATACCCAGTTCGGCGAAGGCAACCACGCGCGACTTCTTGATGGCTTGGGCCACCAAATAAGCGGCGCCGCCCACGGCCATCAGGTACACGGCCTTGTGATCCTTGATCGCTTCGATGGCGGTAGGGCCGCGCTCGGATTTGCCGATCATGCCCAGCAGGCCGGTTTGCTCCAGGATCTGGCGGGTGAACTTGTCCATCCGCGTTGCAGTGGTCGGGCCCGCTGGGCCAACCACTTCTTCGCGCACCGGATCAACCGGGCCGACGTAGTAGATAAAGCGGCCCTTGAGGTCCACCGGCAAGGTTTCGCCCTTGTTCAGCATCTCGACCATGCGCTTGTGCGCCGCATCGCGACCGGTAAGCATCTTGCCGTTGAGCAGGACGGTTTCGCCCGGCTTCCAGCTCTGCACTTCTTCCGGGGTCAGGGTGTCGAGGTTGACGCGGCGAGCCGATGGGCCGGCTTCCCAGACGATTTCCGGGTAGGCGTCCAACGGTGGCGCTTCCAGTGACGCCGGGCCCGAGCCGTCGAGCACGAAGTGCGCGTGACGGGTGGCGGCGCAGTTGGGGATCATGCACACCGGCAGGGACGCGGCGTGGGTCGGGTAGTCCATGATCTTCACGTCGAGCACGGTGGTCAGGCCACCCAGGCCCTGGGCGCCGATGCCCAGTTGGTTGACCTTCTCGAACAGCTCCAGGCGCATTTCTTCGATACGGTTTTGCGGGCCGCGCTTTTTCAGCTCGTGGATGTCGATGGACTCCATCAACACTTCCTTGGCCATTACCGCGGCTTTCTCGGCGGTACCGCCGATGCCAATGCCGAGCATGCCCGGTGGGCACCAGCCGGCGCCCATGGTCGGAACAGTCTTGAGCACCCAGTCGACGATCGAGTCGGACGGGTTGAGCATGGCCATTTTCGACTTGTTCTCGGAGCCGCCACCCTTGGCCGCCACGTCCACTTCCACGGTGTTACCCGGGACGATGGAATAGTGGATGACCGCAGGGGTGTTGTCCTTGGTGTTCTTGCGGGCGCCGGCCGGGTCGGCGAGGATCGAGGCGCGCAGGACGTTTTCTGGCAGGTTGTAGGCGCGACGCACGCCTTCGTTGATCATGTCGTCCAGGCCCATGGTTGCGCCGTCCCAGCGCACGTCCATACCCACGCGCACGAACACGGTGACAATACCGGTGTCCTGGCAGATCGGGCGATGGCCGGTGGCACACATGCGCGAGTTGATCAGGATCTGGGCGATGGAGTCACGGGCTGCCGGCGATTCTTCGCGCAGGTAGGCTTCGTGCATGGCCTGGATGAAATCAACGGGGTGGTAGTAGGAAATGAATTGCAGGGCGTCGGCAACGCTCTGAATCAGGTCGTCTTGCTTGATCACGGTCATGAGTCGCGCTCCTCTATAAGGGAACATTCAATAAAGATGGCCTCAGTGTTGCATCGGTCGGCTGAAGCCATCTTTCCAAGGCACGCCAGAATGGTGCAGGCGCGACGCTAAAAAGGCGCGGCAGTATAACCCGGCACGGTGGCCGATACACCCGACTATGGTCAAACTGTCGCAGGCATGATTCCCTGTGCGCGCTCCTTATGATCGAGTCTTTATATGCCTGAACTGTATGTCGGCGAACGCCACTGGTCGGTCACCCCCGGCAGCAACCTGCTGGATGCCTTGAATCAGGCCGGTGTGGCCGTGCCCTTCAGTTGCCGGGCCGGCAGTTGCCATGCGTGCCTGGTGCGTTGCGAGGGTGAGGTTGACGACCAGCAGCCCGAAGCCCTGAGCCCGACGCAGCGCCAGCAAGGTTGGCGCCTGGCGTGCCAGTGCCGGGTCATTGCGGACCTGAAGGTCGACGCGTTTGATCCCCAGCGCGATGGCTTGCCCGCCCAGGTGGTGGGCGCCGATTGGCTGAGTTCGACGGTACTGCGCCTGCGCCTGCAACCAGAACGTGCCCTGCGGTACAGGGCCGGGCAGCATTTGGTGCTGTGGGCAGGGCAGGTGGCACGCCCTTATTCCCTGGCGAGTTTGCCCCAGGAGGAGCCGTATCTGGAGTTCCATATCGACTGCCGTCAACCCGGTGCCTTCAGCGATGCCGCGCGACAGTTGAAGGTCGGTGATCCTGTATGCCTGGGCGAACTGCGGGGTGGAGCGCTGCACTATGATCCTGACTGGCAATCACGACCCTTGTGGCTGCTGGCCTCCGGTACTGGCCTGGGCCCCTTGTGGGGCGTGTTGCGCGAGGCACTGCGCCAGGATCATCAAGGCGAGATTCGCGTGATTCACCTGGCCCATGAGGCCGAGGCTCATTATCTGGATGAACCCCTGGCAGCGCTTGCCGCGCAACATGGGCACCTCACCGTGGAGCTATGGACCGCGGCGCAGTTGCAGCCGGCATTGGCGCAACTGCGGCTGGTTTCCCGGCACACCCTGGCCTTGCTTTGCGGGCACCCTGCCAGCGTCGAGGCCTTTTCCAAGCGCTTGTTCCTGGCGGGACTGCCGCGTAATCAATTGCTGGCGGATGTGTTCCTGGCTCGCCCTTTTACGTTATGAAAGCCTGGTCAAGTCGGTATCGGAGCTTATCGTCCGGAGCCGATGACGCCATCGCAGGCAAGCCAGCTCCCACAGTAGACCGAGTTGTCTGACTATTGTGGGAGCTGGCTTGCCTGCGATGAGGTCCTGAAATTTTCAACACATTGACCTGCATTGAAATGCAAAAAGCCCCGCCATTCATAGGGCGGGGCTTTTGTTTTTCAGCTTGTCACTCAGACCTGCGGGTCGCCTACATGCAGGATCTTCATGCCATTGGTGCCACCGGTGGTGTGGTAGCTGTCGCCCTTGGTCAGGATGACCCAGTCGCCTTTCTCCACGACGCCGCGTTTGACCAACTCGTCGATCGCCTTCTGGCTGACTTCGTTCGGTGCCAGCGACGCCGGGTCGAACGGGATGGTGTACACGCCGCGGAACATGGCCGCGCGGGCCTGGGCTTCGCGGTGTGGGGTGAAAGCGTAGATAGGCACCGAGGAACGGATGCGCGACATGATCAACGGCGTGTAGCCACTTTCGGTCAGGGCGATGATGGCCTTGACACCCGGGAAGTGGTTGGCGGTGTACATGGCAGCCAGGGCGATGCTCTGGTCACAGCTTTCGAAAACCTTGCCGATGCGGTGGCTGGAGGTCTTGCTGGTCGGGTGCTTTTCGGCACCGACGCAGATACGCGCCATGGCCTGCACGGCTTCCAGCGGGTACGGGCCGGCGGCACTTTCAGCCGAGAGCATCACGGCGTCGGTGTAGTCGAGCACGGCGTTGGCCACGTCGGACACTTCGGCACGGGTCGGCATCGGGTTCTGGATCATCGACTCCATCATCTGGGTCGCAACGATCACCGCTTTGTTATGACGGCGTGCGTGCAGGATGATCTTCTTCTGGATACCGATCAGCTCGGCGTCACCGATTTCCACGCCCAGGTCGCCACGGGCAACCATCACGGCATCGGAAGCCTTGATCAGGCCGTCGAGGGTTTCATCATCGGCCACGGCTTCAGCACGCTCGATCTTCGCTACCAGCCAGGCGGTACCGCCGGCTTCGTCGCGCAGCTTACGGGCGTATTCCATGTCGGCGGCGTCGCGCGGGAAGGACACGGCGAGGTAGTCCACTTCCATTTCGGCGGCGAGCTTGATGTCAGCCTTGTCTTTTTCAGTCAGGGCCGGCGCCGTCAGGCCACCACCGCGACGGTTGATGCCTTTGTGGTCGGACAGCGGGCCGCCGATGATCACGGTGCAATTGAGTTCGGTCGGCGTGGCAGTGTCGACGCGCATGACCACACGGCCGTCGTCCAGCAGCAGCTCGTCACCGACGCCGCAGTCCTTGACCAGGTCCGGGTAGTCGATGCCCACCACGTCCTGGGTGCCTTCGGTCAGCGGGTGGCTGGTGGAGAAGGTGAATTTGTCACCGATCTTCAGCTCGATCCGCTTGTTGGTAAATTTGGCGATACGGATTTTCGGGCCTTGCAGGTCGCCCAAGAGTGCAACGAAGCGGCCATGCTTGGCGGCCAGGTCACGCACCAGCTTGGCACGAGCCTTGTGCTCGTCCGGGGTGCCGTGGGAGAAGTTCAGACGGGCGACGTCCAAACCAGCCAGAATCAGCTGTTCGAGGACTTCCGGCGAGTTACTGGCCGGGCCAAGGGTGGCGACGATTTTGGTACGACGGACGGACATGCACGGACTCCTGAGTTCAAGCGCTGGGGAAGGCTACTATGCTCTTTCGTTGTAGTCATTGTTCGTTTGCACTACTTATCGACGATTGGCTTGTTTTGGCTGCGGTTGAATGGGCAAACGCCTTGAAGATTTTCGACCAGGGGTCGATACACTGCACAAGACAGGAGAACCCCATGCGAATTTTGCTCGTTGCTGCCCTGGCCGTCAGTGTTGTCGGCTGTACCCGCTGGTCGATGGACCACCATTTGAACAACGCTTACCGCGCCTATGGGGTCGGTGATTGCCAGCGTGTCACCCTGGAGTTGTCCCAGGTCGATCGCGAGAGTCGTACCCGCCGCTACGTGCAACCGGAGGTTTCGATGTTGCGCGGGCAGTGCCTGGAACGCCAGAAACTGTTTGTCGATGCCGCGCAGACCTATCAGTTCATCATCGGCCACTACCCGTCTAGCGAGTACGCCTATCGAGCCCGCGCGCGGCTCGATACCTTGCAGCAACTGGGGCATCTGCCGGCTGCAGGCCTGGCAAAACCAAGGCCTGCGTCGTTGTAATGGTATTTGTCATTTTATAGCTGGCCTGTCGCCAGTCTTGGGCTAATCTTTGAATGTCTGTTTGTGCAGTTTCCCATTCGAACGGATGCAAGGCCCGGATTCGGCATTTGTTTGGTGACAAGCGGTAGGTTTTGTCACACCGAGATCCAGGGAGAGCGAGCGATTGCTTGTTCCGAATCACTGGCACGGCCAGATTTTTGGCTATTGGATGGCGACTTCACCATGTTTACCGAACGACGGATCGAGCGGCATCAACTGCCGTATTTTCTGCAGGTGTTCAATCGTATTACCGACAAGCCAATCGGCTATCTTGGAAATGTGTCTGAAAACGGTCTGATGCTGATCAGCTCGTTACCCATGATGACCGAGGTGGATTTCGAGCTGCGCTTGAAAGTGCCGGTGGCGCAAGGCGAGTTCAAGGCGATTGACCTCACGGCAACCTGCTTGTGGAGCCACGAGGATGTCACCCCGCAGCATTACGACTCGGGGTTCAGCGTGCTTGAGGCGCCCGAGGAATACCGGCACCTGATCAACGCGCTGTTGCAGTACTTCAGCTTTTATCCTTTGCAGGCCTCTGTCTGAATTATGCGTGGGGTCGTGGCCGTTTCCTGGCCATACCCCTGCGCAGTCATCCTCAGAATACCCCGGCCTTTTTCCACTCCAGATAGCGTGTGACCAGCCCGGCACCCAGCGCCGATGGCAAGGTATCGAGCACCGACAGCCCATGGGCACTCAAACGATCATGGCGTTGGTTGCGGGTGTTGAGGTAATCGATCGTGCCGCTGTAAGCCAGGGCTTCGGGCAATGTCTGCACAGGCGTCTGACGTAGCTGGTCGAGGACCTCTTCCCTCAGGCTGGCCACCAGTACCCGGTGATGCCTGCCGATACGCTGGACGGCAGCCATCAGCGCTTCATCCTCCTCATCCCGCAGGTTGGTGACGATGATCACCAGCGCCCGGCGTTTTTGACGTGCCAACAACTGGCTGGCGGCCGCCTGGTAGTCGGCGGTTTTTCGCGTGGTCTGTAGGTCATAGACCGCATTGAGCAACAGGTTCAATTGGCCACTGCCCTTGACCGGCTTCAGGTAGCGCGGCTGGTCGCTGGCGAACGTGCACAGCCCTACCGCATCGCCCTGTCGCAAGGCGACATAGCTCAGCAGCAGGCAGGCATTGAGCGCGTGATCAAAATGGGAAAGTTCGTCATCCTGGCTGCGCATGTGCTGGCCGCAATCGAGCATGAACACGATTTGCTGGTCGCGTTCGTCCTGGTATTCCCGGGCAATGGGCGTTCGTTGGCGGGCGGTGGCTTTCCAGTCGATCTGACGCAGGCTGTCACCTTCACGAAACTCGCGCAGTTGGTGAAATTCCAGGCCCAACCCTCGCCGCTGATGTTGGCGCACGCCCAGTTGGCTCAGCCAGTTATCCACACCCCGTAACTGCGCACCGTATAAGCGCGCGAAATCCGGGTAAACACGGGTGGAATCGCGGGTGTCGACCCATCGTCGTGCCGACCACAGCCCCAATGGGCTGGGCAGCAGCAGCTCGCAGCGACTGAAATGGAAGTGCCCGCGCCGCAAGGGGCGCACGCGATAGCCCAGCTCAGCACGTTCACCGGGGCGTAGTTGAATGAATTGAGGCAGGTTCTCCACAGCCAGGCCATCGGGCACGTGATCGAACACCTGCACGGTCAGTGGTTGCGGGTAGTCGTGCTCCAGGCACAGGCGTATTTCTTCCCAGCGCCCCAGCGCCAGGCTGCCGGGCAGTGTCCTGTATACGCGGACCGAGGGGCGGCGGCGCAAGCGTGCGGCATCCAGCATCGCCAGCAGCAACAGGGCCAGCAGCAGGCCCCAGGCTACCGAATGCAAGGTGGCGGGCACTTTGAACTGCAACGCTGCCGAAGCGCCCAACAAGATGTTCAAGCCGAGCAGAACGCCCAGCCAGGTCAGCAGCAGACGAGTCGGTTTCATGGCCGCGTCATTGCCTTGGTGCCGCAATCTGGTCGAGTAACTGCTGGAGCACCTGGTCGACCTCCAAGCCGTCGATGTCCAGCTCTGGTGCGATGCGTACCCGGTGACGCAGTACCGCCAGGGCGCAGCCCTTGATGTCATCGGGGGTGACGAATTCGCCACCGCGCAACAGCGCACGGGCACGGGCACCGCGTACCAGAGCGATGGAGGCCCTGGGGCCGGCACCGATGGCCAGCCCCGGCCAACTGCGCGTGGCACGGGCCAGGCGCACGGCATAGTCGAGCACCTGTTCATCCAGTGGCAGGTCACTGGCAATTTGCTGCATCGTTACTACGTCCTCGGCTTGCAGCACAGTACGCAACGGCTGTACCTCCAGCATGTCGGCCTTGGACGAGCGAGTCACTTCGCGGACCATATCCAGCTCTTGTAGAGCATCCGGGTAGTCCATTCGCACCTTGAGCATGAAGCGGTCCAGTTCGGCCTCGGGCAGTGGGTAGGTGCCTTCTTGTTCGATAGGATTCTGGGTTGCCAGGACCATGAAGGGCTGGCCGATGGGCAACGCCTCGCCCTCCAGGGTCACTTGGCGTTCCTGCATGGCCTCCAGCAGCGCTGCCTGGGTCTTGGCGGGTGCACGGTTGATCTCGTCGGCCAGCAACAGGTGGGTGAACAACGGCCCCTTGCGCAGTTTGAACTGTTCGGTCTGCAGGTCGTAAACGGCGTGGCCGGTGACATCGCTGGGCATTAGGTCCGGGGTGAACTGGATGCGGGCGAAATCACCGCCAAAGCAGCGGGCCAGGGCCCGTACCAGCAAGGTCTTGCCCAGGCCAGGCACGCCTTCAAGCAGTACGTGGCCGCCTGCGATCAGGGCGGTGAGCACGTCGTCAATCACAAGGTCCTGGCCAATCACGGCCTTGCGCAATTCCACGCGCAGCGCCTGGGCCTGCTGGCTGGCCTGCTGAAGGTTTTCGGCGGTCAGGGCGGTGGCCAGTGGAGAGTCGCTCATAAGGCATTCCTGAGGGTTTGCAGGTGCGCCACCTGACGGCTGAAGTCGGCGCTGGAAAGCCGCTTCAGCGCAACGGGCTCAAGCGCCTGGCTGATGATGTGAGGGGGTTGTCGCGTAAGGTGTTCCAGCACCTGGCGTTGCTCTGACGCATCGAGGTGTTCGAACCCTGGATGGCGTCGCCGGGCTGCGCGCAGGATGTCGTGTCGCAAGGCTTGCAACAACGTGCCCTGGCCGCTGCGGCGCAATAGGAAGTCCGCGCTGGCCTGCAAGTGTTCCTGCAGCTGGCGACGTGCCTTGGGCGCCGGTGTCTGGATCGGGCCCTGGCGCATGCCTGCCTGCCACAGCCCCAAAGCAAGCAGCGCAACCAGGGCGACGAGGGCCTGGGGGAAATAACGGAGCAACAGAGTAAACAGATCGTCTGTGTCGCTGTTGAACAGCAGGGTGACGTCAGTGCCCTGGTTCAGGTACCACAGCAACCAGGCGTTATCATGGTTGCCGATATCTGTGGTTTTCCATAGGTCGCTGTCGGTGATCACCGTGACGCGACCTTGCCCCAGGTCGAGTTGCATCAGGTGGCTGGACTGGGCGCTGTTGGCGGAAAACTGCGCCAGGTGCTTGGGGTCGGTGAGGTTGAAGTAAGTGTCAAAACTAAAGTACGCCGGTGCGGTTTCGTTGTCGACATAGAGCTTGGTCAGATCCGGTTTGGTTTTTTTACGCGGTGGCACGGGTTCGTCGAAGGTGTCGCTCAAGGTTTGGCGGATAGTGAGGCGATCAAGCAGCAGGTCACCGCTTGTGCCGGCTTCTTCATCCCATAATGCCTCGGCGACCAAGAGCAGGTGGCCACCGGCTTTTGCCCAGCCCAGCAGTTGGTCGACCTGGCGTGGGGTCATGTTGCTGCGCTCTCCCAGCAACAACAGGCTATGGCCTTTGGCGGGCAGTTCGGCGAGTCGTTCAAGGCCCTTGGCGTGTGCCACGACCAAGCCGTGCTGGCGTAGAAAGTGCTCGGCGGCCAGATAGGGATTGGCGCGAGCCTCTGGCGACGGGCCCCGGTCAACCACTTCCTCGTAGGGAATTGCCTTGTGCCAGGCATATAAGCCGCCCGCACCCACCAGGCACGCCAACAACAGCGCTGTCCACAATAGCGCGCGATTCATTGGCCCGCTCCGTCACTGAAAAGAGCACGCCAGTCGCTGCACAGTTTTTGTTGGGCTGAAGAAGGCGGCAGACGGTGACCATAGGCCAGGTTTTGCCAGTGGCGTGTCAGTTCGTCGCTGAACGCCAGTAACTGCGGTTGTTGCAAATGATGAACACGCTCCAGTACCTGCCCCTCGGTATCGGCGCTTGTCAGTGGCAGGTCGAACTCGTGCAACAGCCGGCTGAGCAACCCGCGATACAGCAGGCCTAGGGCTTCCCGTGGATGGGTGGGCCATAGTTGTTCGGCGGTGCTGGCGATGTCTTCGGGCAATGTCTCGGTGCCCAGTTCCAGCCCGAACAACTGAGCGGGAACGGGCGAGGGAGCGTCCGTGCGAGTAGGCCCAAGGCGGCTGACGAACGTGCGCAACCATTCACGGTAACGCCAGCACACCAGGGCCAGGCCGCCAATCACAAGGCTCCAGAGCAGTATTTCCAAAGTTTTGGCGACGTATTTGAAGGTGTCGCTGTTAAGGTTGTCGAGCAGTGCCTGGAGCCAGCCAGGTAATTTGCCGTCGCCCGTGGCCTTGTTTTTAACCGGCGCTTTTTCTTCTCCAAACCGATAGCGTGTGACGGTTTCCGGGTTCTTGAAAGGTGGCTTTTCCAGCAACGCCTGGATGGATTGGCTGGCGGCCTGGGTGCTAAGTGGCTTATGGGCTGTGGTTTCATCTGCCATGGTCGGTGGGCTGATGTGTAGCAACGCCAGGCCAACCACCAGCAACAGCAGCGGTGCGACATTGCTCAGGCGCTGGCGCAGCCGACGGAATACCAGTTCCAGGTCCCAGGCCTCCAACACTGTGCGGCGGTTGAGGTACAGGCTGAAGCCACAGGCGACGTAGATGGGTTCCCAGAACACCAGGACCAGGGCATAGAAGGCATTGCTCAGGTGCTCAAGCCAAAGCACGTCCGAGGCTGACGCGAATATTAGCCGTTGCCAGTCCCAGTCCAGTTCAACCTGTTGCGGGATGAAGAGATAGAACAGGGTCATGCCGCCAAACCAGAGGCCGATTTCCATGTGCACACCGATGGTCGTCAGCCAGCGTGCGGCGCCAGCGTTACGTTGCAGCAACACTCCAAGGCGTCGTTGACGTGCGTCACCGTCCAGGCCTTCCAGTTGGCTGACGGGCAGGGTGAAGCTGCGGCTCATGCTCAGCCGCCGCCACGTCAGGCTTGCGAACAGTTGCCCCTTGAGCAATTGCGGCCACTGGCGAACGGCCTGTTTGAGGCTGGGGGGCTCACCAAACAGGGCCTTGGACAGAATGTACAGCGGCAAGCGGTCGAAGGCCGGCTTGAGCCACCAGAACAGGAACATGACCAAAGACGGGTAATTCCAGAGCAGCACCGTCAACAGGCTGAATACCGGCAAGCTTACCAGCGCCCAACTGCCCATCAGCAGGACACGGTGTTCCCTGGCCATCAGTACGCCCAGGTCCATGGCTTCCCAGGAAGTACGCGGGCGAATCACCACGCTGGCGTCAGTCAGGCGCATGGCGACTCCGCCCGGCCAGGGACAGGTAAGCGGCCACCAGCAGCCAGAGCGCGGCGCCTACTGCGTATTTGATCCAGGGCTCAATGCGAGTGGTTGAGGACCAGTAGGCTTCGATAAAGGCTGCGATCAACAGGAACACCATGACACCGCAAAGCATCCGTACGCTTTTGCGGGCGGCCAGGCGCAGGGCCTCGCTGCGTGCCAAGCGCCCGGGGGCAACCAGTGACCAGCCCAGTTGCAAACCTGCGGCACCGGCCAGCGTGATGGCGCTCAACTCGAATGCGCCGTGACCAATGACAAACGACCAGAAGGTCTGGCCATAGCCAATGTCGGTAAGGTGCCCGGAGACTGCACCTATGACCAGGCCGTTGAAAATCAGGAAGAACACACTGCCCAGGCCGAACAACAGGCCGGCGGCAAAGGTCTGGAAGGCGATGCCGATGTTGTGCATCACGTAATAGCCAAACATCATCCAGTCTTCGCTGGCGGCCCGTTCGGCAGCACGGCCCAGACGGCTGGCGTCGGGGTTGTACATGCCCTGCATGTCGGCCACCTGCTGTGGGCTGATGATGCTGTAGATAAGATCGGGGAACAGGTACACCAGCAGGGCTATCCCCACCAGGCTGCCAAAGAACAGCAGGCCAGCGATCAGCACGAAGCGCCATTGTTCGCGTACCAGGCGCGGGAATTCGGCGAGAAGAAACGCCAGTATGTTTGCCGTCAGTTGGCTGCGATGGCGATACAGTTGTTGATGGCCGCGCAGTGCCAGTTGTTGCAACGTGTCGACCAGGTAACTGCTATAGCCGCGTTGCTGAGCCAGGGCCAGATGTTGGCACAGGCGTCGATATTGATGCGGGAAGTCGGCAACATCGGCGGCCTTGGCTTTACCTTGCTCCAGTTGTGTCAACTGCTCGGCGAAGGTATGCCATTGGCGCTGGTGGCGGCTTTCAAAAAGGCTCTGCTTCATGTCGGCCCCAACAAACCACGGGCTACCCCGTTGAGTTGCTCCACGGCGCGCGGCGCAGACACCTGCAGGGGCTCTGCGAGGATGGCGGCCAATTCATGCACCCGTTCGGCCGAGAGTTCGGCCTGGCGTTCGGCGAAACCGAGGATGGCCCGCTGTTCGCTCAACTCCAGTGCGAAGGGTAAGCGCAGGGCGGGCGCTTGAGGGATGCTTGGGCGTACCAGCGGCAATTCCCGGTAGACCACCAGCGTACCGGCGGCCAGGTCGCCGAGCCGCTTGAAGTGCGGATGTTGCAGGCAACTGATCGCGCCCAGGAAATAACCGAAGGGCAGCATGTCGACAAAACGCAGCAGGTTGCGGATCAGCGATGCCGACCAGCCAATGGGCGTGCCGTCATCCTGTACCACGCGCAGGCCCATGACCTGCTTGCCTGGCGAGCAGCCCTGGTTGAGCACTTCGAACAACACCATGTACCACCAGCTCACCAGGAACAGCAGCAGCGAACCCAGCCCGATCCCCACATTGCCGAGCAGCGCCAGCGGCACCAGCAGGATACCCATGATGATCCCGCGCACGCCCAGGTCGAATGCAAACGCCAATGCCCGGGAGGGCAGGCCAGCAGGGCGCAGGGGCAGGTCGATGCCCTCGGGCGTTTCTATCTGATAGTGGGTATCCAGAGGGGTTGATGGCATTGCGATCCTTGGCACTGCGAGGCGACTTGAGAGACACGGATGCTAGCAGTGTCGAGGATGGAAGCAACCACCCGAGGTTTTTCTGGATATTTATACAGTAAGGTATCGCTGGCCCCGGACGCCTTGCAGCGCCTAGACTTTGTCGGTCTTCAGCACAGGAATAGCCCGTGACCTCGATTTTCTGGTACGACTATGAAACCACCGGCATCAACCCGCGCAACGATCGCCCGCTCCAGGTAGCCGGTATCCGCACCGACCTTGAGCTCAATGAGGTCGGTGCGCCGATCAACCTTTATTGCCAGCCCAGCGACGATATCCTGCCTCATCCGGCAGCGTGTGCGATCACAGGTATTACGCCGAGTATCCTCGCTGAGAAGGGCCTTGCCGAAGCCGATTTCATGACTCGGGTGCACGCCGAATTGGCCGCGCCAGGTACCTGCGGCGCCGGCTACAACACCCTGCGATTCGACGATGAAATGACGCGCTACAGTCTGTACCGCAATTTTTTCGACCCCTATGCGCGCGAGTGGCAGGGCGGCAACAGTCGCTGGGACTTGATCGATGTGATGCGCACCGCCTACGCCCTGCGGCCGGAGGGCATCAACTGGCCCGAGCAGGAAGGGCGCGTGACCCTCAAGCTCGAACGCTTGACAGAGGCCAACGGCATAGACCACGGCCAGGCCCATGACGCGTTGTCGGATGTGCGTGCAACCATCGCCCTGGCGCGGTTGGTCCGGGAGAAACAACCGAAGTTATATGAATGGTTGTTTCAACTGCGCAGTAAACAACGGGTCATGGATCAGGTGCGGTTGCTGCAACCGATGGTGCATATCTCCGGGCGTTTCTCCGCCGAACGCCATTACCTGGGCGTGGTCTTGCCCCTGGCCTGGCACCCACGCAATCGCAATGCCTTGATCGTCTGTGACCTGGGGCTCGATCCACAAGGGCTGTTGGACCTGGATGCGGCGACCCTGCGCCAGCGTCTTTACACGCGCCGCGATGAGCTGGCCGAAGGTGAGCTGCCGGTTCCGCTCAAGCTACTGCATATCAACCGCTGCCCGGTGGTTGCGCCGTTGAAGGTGCTGCGCCCGCAAGATCTTGAGCGCCTGCAACTGGATAAGGAGGCTTGCCTCGCGCGGGCGCTGCGACTAACTGACGCACAGGAAGTTTGGCGGGACAAGTTAGCGGCCATTTATGCCGAGGAAGACTTTGCGTCGAACGCGGACCCGGAGCAGCAGCTCTACGAGGGTTTTATTGGTGATCGTGACCGCCGTTTATGTGAGCAAGTTCGCATGGCAGAGCCCGCGCAATTAGCCCGTCAGCAGTGGCCGTTCGATGATCATCGTTTGCCGGAATTATTATTTCGCTACCGGGCGCGTAACTTTCCTGAAACCTTGAACAATGACGAGCAACAACGCTGGAAACTTTTCTGTCAGCAACGTTTGTCGGAGGCGCAGTGGGGGGCGCCGAATACCCTGTTGGCATTTAAGCAGGCGCGTGAGGAGTTGGCGGTTAGTGCTACATCGTTTCAGTGCCAGGTGCTGGCGCAATGGCAGGACTATGTGGATTCATTAGCGGCGCGCTTGAGTCTGTAAGCGCATAACTACAGAATATTCAGACAATAAAAAACGCCAGCAAGCTGGCGTTTTTCATGTGTGACGTATCGGGTGAACGTCCGACCGGGCTTAGCCCAGCAGGGTTGCCCAACCTTCAACTACGTCACCGCCCCACTTGGCTTTCCACTCTTTCAGAGTTTTGTGGTTGCCACCTTTGGTTTCAATCACTTCGCCGTTGTGTGGGTTTTTGTATTGCTTGACCTTGCGAGCACGCTTGGTGCCGGTAGTTTTCACAGCGCCGCGCGGTGCTTTAACTTTCGACTCTGGATCCAGCAGCGCGATGATGTCACGCAGGGATTTGGAGTATTCACCCATCAGGGTGCGCAATTTGCCTTCGAATTCCAGCTCGGTTTTCAGCTTGTCGTCTTCGGACAGGTTCTTCAAACGGGCTTGCAGCTCTTTGATAGCTTCTTCGGTGGCGCGGTATTCGTTGATCAGTGACATGTGGACTACCTTATGTAGAACGCTGAATGACAGGGTGAGTGGCCTAATAATAGTCAGGCAATTTCATCAAGTAAACATTTAAGACGTTATTCAGGTGAATGACATTGAATGTGTGTGAGAAAACCTGGCCGATGAGTTAATTAGTCAGCGTTAAGCGCAAAGATAATCGCGTTAATTTTTTGCTACTGACCTCAGCATGCCGTTGTACCGTCATATAGCGGTGGTAAAACCTTACACGATTAAGGGGTGTTGCCACGGCCATGCCTCAAGATAAGGTGCAAGGGAATACTGCAGTTTTTCTGCGTAATCGCTAGAATAGCGGCCTTTGTGAAGTTCTGGAGTTTCCCCCTAATGCGCACTTTTCGGCTGGTGATTGCTTGCCCGGACCGGGTTGGCATCGTTGCCAAGGTCAGTAACTTTCTGGCTTCCCATAATGGCTGGATCACCGAGGCGAGCCATCACTCGGACGATCTCAGTGGTTGGTTTTTCATGCGTCACGAAATCCGTGCCGATACGCTGCCCTTTGGCCTGGAAGCATTCCGCGAGGCGTTTGCGCCGATTGCCGAAGAGTTTTCGATGACCTGGCACATCACCGATACAGAGCAGAAGAAACGCGTGGTGCTGATGGCCAGCCGCGAATCCCACTGCCTGGCAGACCTGCTGCACCGCTGGCACAGCGACGAACTCGATTGCGAGATTGCTTGCGTGATCTCCAACCACGATGACCTGCGCAGCATGGTCGAATGGCATGGCATCCCTTATTACCATGTGCCGGTCAACCCACAGGACAAGGAACCGGCATTTGCCGAGGTGTCGCGTCTGGTCAAGCAGCATGATGCGGATGTAGTGGTGCTGGCGCGCTACATGCAAATCCTGCCACCGGAACTGTGCCGCGAATACGCTGGCAAGGTGATCAACATTCACCACAGCTTCTTGCCGTCCTTTGTCGGTGCCAAGCCGTATCACCAGGCTTCCCTGCGTGGCGTGAAGCTGATTGGTGCAACCTGCCACTACGTGACCGAAGAGCTGGACGCCGGCCCGATCATCGAGCAGGACGTGGTGCGCGTCAGCCACAGCGACAGCATTGAAGACATGGTGCGCTTCGGCCGTGACGTCGAGAAGATGGTGCTGGCCCGTGGCCTGCGCTATCACTTGGAAGATCGCGTGTTGGTGCACGGCAACAAGACCGTGGTCTTCTGACCCAGCGATTTTGATTGAAAGACACCGGGGCCTGGAGGTAAAACTCTCCAGGCCCTTTTTTATTTCTGTTTCAGGAGATTCCCATGAGCGACCCGCTGGATAAAGCCACCTCACGGGCGCCTGCTACCTTGGGCGAGGGCTGTTTGAGTCGTTACGACCCGGACGCGCTGGATGCCGAGGATGGTACTGATTTTCCAGGCGCGGCGCGTTTATGGGAGCAGACACAGGCGCAGGACCAGCCGCCTGCCGCCCCTGAAAAAGACGCTTGAGCAGCGGTTTGCCGACCATCAATAGAAACACTGGCGCACCGGCCAGCAAATAGAAGTAGTAGGTCACCGCGCGCCAGATCAGAATTGCCGCAGCCGCTGTGGATGTGCCCACCATGGGCGCCAGCAGTGCCGCTGACGTCAATTCCGCAGCGCCGGCCCCGCCTGGCGCCAGGCTGAACTGCCCCGCAGTCAGGGATAACATCTGGATCAGAAAGCTCCAGGCCCACTGTACCTCGCCCCCCAACCCGCGTAGCGCCAGGTACAGCACGCTGTAACGCAGCAGCCAATGCAGGCTGGTCAGCGCAAAGACCCCAAGCAAGGTGCTCCGGGGTAGTTTCAGGGTGGCGCTGAACGCCGCAAGAAAACGCAGCAACCGGCGTGCCCAGCGTCGGCGGGTGGTAGCGCCGACCTTCATGGCCTTGAGTGCCAAACCCGCCAGGCGAATCAGCCGCCGGTGAACATGCACCACGGCCCAGCCACTGATTACCCCACCCACCATCGACACGGCGCTAAGCCCCAGCAACCACTCCAGACGCGGGCTGAGGCTATGGAACAGCGCATACAGCAAGATCCCCACCAGTGCGCAGAGAAAAAACACCAGGTCGCTCAATTGGTCCATGGCGAACACCGCGCTGCCATGGGCGGGGCGGATACCATTGCGCGCCAGCAGGGCCATCAGGGTCAACGGCCCGCCGCTGCCGCCGGGAGTTGCACACATGGCGAATTCAGTGGATATCACCACGCCAAGGCTTTTGAGCGGCCCTAACTGGCGGCGATGCTCGCCAAGCAACAGGCGGATGCGCAGGCTGTTGATCAGCCAGCAGCCGATGATCATGGCGAACATCCCCAGTAACTGGGGCAACGGAAACTGGCGCAGGCGCGCAATGCTTTCGCCGCCGCCCAGCCACAATGGAATCACCAGCGCCACCAAGAGCGCCAACACTAACCAGATCAGTCGGCCCATGGCTGCGTCGCCAGCCAGGCGGCCTTGGTTTGGGGGACGCGCCCCGCGTTGAGCAGGCGTTGCAGGGTGTCTAGCCAATAATCGCGGGAAAACCTGTGGCGCATGTCCACCGGATGCAAACCCAGTCGGATCAGCGGGGCGGCCTGCCATCGCTGTTCGCGGCGATCAGTGAGGATTTTGGACAATCCCCGGCGCCATGCACTGCGGGCGCTCCACACCAGGCCAGGGGCGCTGATAGGCGTGAAGTCCGGTAGGCGATAAAAATGTTGTGGGTCGCTGGTGTAGCTCAGCGGCAACTGGCGCAATGCCTGCCGGGTGCCATCGCTCATCAACCAGGCTGGCGCAACAAAGCCATGCAGCGGCCAGCCATTGCGCTGGAATACCTCAATGCCGGCGGTCAACCGCCGCAACGCCTCGGCTTCGGACAGCTGGTAAAACTCGCCTTCGTGGGTATAGATGCGTCGCATAAACCATTCTTTTGGCGTACGCGGCCGAAGTTGGTCGTCGCAATGGTAATAACCATGCAAGGTGAGTTCATCGCCCTTGGCGACACGGCTATCGAGCAGGCGCCGAAAATCGCGGTGGGCGGCCAGGTCGTCATGGTGATGGAAGTCCGGCACCACCAGCCAAGTGATGGGCACGTCGCCCAGTGCATCGACGGCCTCGACGAAGGGCCGGTAGTCGGCCCAGGTGTGCGGTGCCACGTCGTGCAGTACCAGCATCAGCGCGCGCTCAGCCATGGGCGAGCATCGGTTCATGGCTGCCCAGCACGGCGCAGTAATGCCCCAGCAGGCTGTCGACTACTGTGTCCCACGCATAATGCTGCTCGACATGGCGCCGAGCCTGAGCACCCAGGCGTCGGCTGTCGGTACTGAACAACTCGCGCACCGCATCGGCCATGGCCTTGGGGTTGTTTGGCGCACACAGCACGCCACAACGCTCGTCGATAATCTCGGTAAAGGCCCCGGCCGCCACGGCGACCACTGGAATACCGCAGGCCATGGCTTCCAGGATCACCAGGCCGAAGGTCTCCTGGTCGCCACCATGCAGTAAGGCGTCGGCGCTGGCCATCAGCCGAGCGACATGTTGGGCGGGCCGGAATCCGTCAATCACGGTGACATTGTCTGGCACGCTGGCCGGCATGCCGGAGCCCACCAACAGCAAGTGGTAGCCTTCCCCCAGGCGTTTCATGCAGTTGAGCAGCACCGGCAGGTTTTTCTCCTTGGAGCCGCGCCCGGCGAAGATCAGTAGTCGAGTGTCTTCGCCAATCCCCAGTTCGGCGCGCAGGCCGGGGTCACGTACCTCAGGGGTGAAGGTTTGCAGGTCTACACCCAGGGGTTGCACGAAGACATTTCTGACGCCAAGCCCGGTGAGCTTGTCGGCCATTACCTGGCTGGGGGCGAGCACTCGGTCGAAATTCCCATAGAGTTTGCGCACATAGGCTTCAACATTGGGGGTAAACCAAGGCCCCATGCGATTGCTCACCAGCAGTGGCAGGTCGGAGTGGTAAAAGCCGATGACCGGCACATCCAATTGGCGTCGGGCATCCAGTGCGGCCCAGGCGGTCAGGTAAGGGTCGCCAACTTCGATCAGGTCAGGCTGTAAATCGTGCAGGACATTTCGCCAAGGCGCCAAACGAAGGGGGAAGCGATAGCCTTTGCCGAAGGGCAGGGCGGGCGCCGGTACTTTGAAGATGCCGTCCTGCTCGCTCAAGTGTGCACCGGGTATCAACAGGCTGTGGCGAATGCCCGGCTTGAGCGCCAGACGCCGGTGCTTGGCGTCAAGGTAAGTGCGTACGCCACCGCTGGCCGGGGCGTAGAACATGGTTATGTCAGCGATATGCACGATGAACATCCCTCCGATCCATTGCTCTCCCTAGATGGACCTGAGGTAAGGATAGATGTTCGATTGGGATTGGTGTGTTATGCCGGTCTGTTAAACGCAGGTCCCCTGTGGGAGCGGGCTTGCTCGCGAAAGCGGTGAATCAGTCAGTACATCTTCAACTGATAGACTGCTTTCGCGAGCAAGCCCGCTCCCACATTGGATCGCATTGCGTTCGCTGTAATGGTCGGTATTGCCCCTCAGATCCGGAAGCTGCCCACCAATTGCTTCAAGCGCGAGGCCTGTTGTTCCAGATCCGAGCAGGCGCGCAGGGTCGATTGCAGGTTCTCCACCCCTTCCTGGTTGAGGGTGTTGATCTCGGTGATGTCCATATTGATCGACTCCACCACCGAGGTCTGTTCTTCAGTGGCGGTGGCGACCGACTGGTTCATACCGTCGATCTCGCCAATGCGCTGGGTCACGCTGTTCAGGCGCTCGCCGGCCAGGTTGGCGATTTCCACGCTGTCCAGGCTGTGGCGTTGGCTTTCGCTCATGGTAGTCACCGAGTCCCGGGCGCCCACCTGTAGCTCTTCGATCATCGTCTGCACCTGTTGCGCCGACTCCTGAGTGCGATGAGCGAGGTTGCGCACTTCATCGGCCACGACCGCAAAGCCACGCCCGGCTTCCCCGGCGCGCGCCGCTTCGATCGCCGCATTGAGCGCCAGCAGATTGGTTTGCTGGGAAATGCTGGTGATCACCTCAAGAATCTGGCCGATATTCACCGTTTTGCTGTTAAGTGCTTCGATATTGGTGCTTGAGGTGCTGATCATGCTGGATAACTGCGTCATCGCCTTGATATTGCGTTCAACCACCTGCTGGCCGTCTTCGGCCAAGTGCCTGGCATCGCTGGCCTGACTGGAGGCTTGGGCGGCGTTGCGTGCGATCTCCTGGGCCGCGGCCCCCAGTTGGTTGATGGCGGCGGCGACGCTGTTAGTGCGGTTGGCCTGTTCGTCGGAGTTGACCATCGACGAGTTGGAGGCGCTGACCACCCGCAGGGCCACTTCATTGACGTGCTCGGTGGCTGAAGACACTTCGCGAATCGAGGTATGAATGCGCTCGACGAAGCGGTTGAAGGCATTGCCCAGGGTGCCGAATTCATCATTGTTCTGGATGGTCAGGCGGCGGGTCAGGTCGCCTTCACCGTCGGCAATGTCCTGCATGGCTCGGGTCATCAGGTGCAAAGGTTGCAGCAAGACGCGGATGAGCATGCCGAGCAGGGCGATGATGATCACCACCGCGATGATCGTTGCGATCACCGCCGAGGTGCGAAACTCACTGAGCATGGCGAAAGACTTGTCTTTATCCACCGAAACGCCCAGGTACCAGTTCACCGAGGGCAGGCCCTTGATCGGTGTGAACGTCACGATATTGGTCTTGCCGTTGGCTTGCACTTCGCTGAAATCGCCGCTGATCTTCGGCGTGTCTTTTGGATAAACGTCCGCCAGGGTCTTCATCACCAGGGCTTTATCCGGGTGCACCAGCACTTTGCCGTCGGCGCTGACCAGGAACGCATAACCCATGCCGCCAAAATCCAGCGCGCCGATGTTGTCCACCAGGGTCTGCAGGCTCAGGTCGCCGCCGACTACGCCGATGCTCTGGCCACCCTTGGCGCTGGGCGTGGCGACAGAAATGATCAGTTGCCCGGTCGCCGCGTCGATATAGGGTTCGGTCAGGGTTGAACCGTTGCTGGCCTGGGCGCCCTTGTACCAGGGGCGAACACGCGGATCGAAGCCGTCGGGCATCTTGGTGTCAGGACGAATGGTGAAGGTGCCCTGGCTGTCACCGACGTAGGTGGCCATGAATGACGAGGTCAGCGCTTTCTGTTCCAGCAGGCTGGCGACCACGCTTTGTTCAGGGTTGATGGCGATGTTCTGTGCGGCGTTTTCCACCAGGGCGATACGCCCGGTGAGCCAGGTCTGGATGTTGCTGGCGGTGACGTCGCCCATCTCATGCAGGTAGTTATTGAGGTCGTCACGAATCGCGTTGCGCTGCAGGTAGTCGTTGTAGAGGGTAAACAACGCGAAAGCGGCGATGACGATAAGGGAGGCTGCAAGCAGGATCTTGTGGCTGAAGCGCAGATTTTTGTTCATGGCTTGAAGGGTCCGCTAAGGTCTTAATATCCGAGGCGCATCCTATGCGGGAGGCGCAAAATGGCAGCGTCAAAAAAGGTGTGGTATTTCTGGTGATAGCTCCGTTGGTCCATATCGGAATTATCTGACCGTTTTTTAGTCTTTGTCGGGCTTACATCCGTCTATATCGACCTCGCGGCACTAAAGATTAACCATAGGTGACGAAATGCCTGACTCCACACAACTGCTTATCGGTGCTGGCCTTGACGGCCTGCCCATCGCCCAGTCCATGCGCCTGGCCAACCGTCATGGGTTGATCGCTGGCGCCACGGGCACCGGCAAGACCGTCACCTTGCAGCGCCTGGCGGAAGCCTTCAGTGATGCGGGTGTGGCGGTGTTCGCTGCCGACATCAAAGGCGACCTCTGCGGCCTGGGCGCCGCCGCCAACCCCCAAGGCAAAGTGGCCGAGCGCATCGCCGGTATGCCCTTCCTTAATTACACAGCCCAGGCGTACCCGGTCACCCTGTGGGATATCCACGGCCAATCCGGTCATCCGTTGCGCACCACCATCAGTGAAATGGGCCCGCTCTTGCTCGGCAGCCTGTTGGAGCTCACCGACAGCCAGCAATCGGCGCTCTATGCGGCGTTCAAAGTGGCCGACCGCGAAGGCCTGTTGCTGCTGGACCTCAAGGACCTCAAGGCACTGCTCAATCACCTGCGCTATCACCCGGAACTACTGGGCGAAGACGCCGCCTTGATGACCACCGGTTCCAGCCAGGCCTTGTTGCGGCGTCTGGCAGTGCTGGAGCAGCAGGGCGCCGAAGCCCTGTTTGGCGAGCCGGCCCTGCAATTGGAGGATATTTTGCAGCCCGCCAGTGATGGGCGTGGGCGCATCCACCTGCTGGACGCCAGCCGCTTGGTGCATGAAGCGCCGAAGGTCTACGCGACCTTCCTGTTGTGGCTGCTGGCAGAGTTGTTCGAACAATTGCCGGAACGCGGCGATGCCGATAAACCGTTGCTGGCGTTGTTTTTCGATGAAGCGCACTTGTTGTTCGCCGATACGCCAAAAGCCTTGCAGGAGCGCCTCGAGCAGGTGGTGCGCCTGATCCGTTCCAAAGGCGTCGGCGTGTATTTCGTCACCCAATCGCCGGGCGACTTGCCGGATACGGTGCTGGCGCAACTGGGCCTGCGCATCCAGCACGGTTTGCGCGCGTTCACTGCCAAAGAACAGAAGTCCCTGCGAGCGGTGGCGGACGGTTTTCGTCCCAACCCGACATTCGATACCTTGTCGGTGCTTACAGAGTTGGGCACTGGTGAGGCCTTGGTGGGAACCTTGCAGGAAAAGGGCACGCCGGAAGTCGTCCAGCGCGTACTGGTTGCTCCTCCGCAATCGCGGATCGGGCCGCTCACCGAAGCCGAACGTAAAGCGTTGGTTGCCAGTTCGCCGCTGTTGGGGCGCTATGACAAGCCGGTGGATCGTGAGTCTGCCTATGAAGTGCTGATGGCCCGCAAGGAGCTTGGGCCTGCCGAGCAGGCTGCTCCGGCCGCCGAAGAGCCGAGCTTTACCGACAGGGCCGGTGCCTTCCTGGGGACCACGGCGGGCAAGGCGTTGAAGTCAGCCATGCAGCAGGCCGCCAATCAGATGGGGCGCCAGTTGGTACGTGGTCTGCTGGGTTCGTTATTGGGCGGCAGCAAACGCAAATAACGTTTCAGGCTTTGGGCCGGGCATGGGCGGCCAGCCGTTCCAGGGCGGCGCGCAAGCCCGGGTCGTTGATCCCTTCGGCGGTGGCCTGAAGGGTTTCGGCGGCCGTTTCCGACAGGTCCATGGTATGCCCCACTGCGCCTTGCGGCACGGTGGGTGGCTGTACCTTGAACTGAATGCGCGTCAAGCCGGCGAATTCTTCAAACGCCATCAACTGGCGCTGCAAGCGTTTTTGCTGATAACGCAAGCGCGTGGCCCAATGACCATCGGTGACAATTAATAGCAGATTGCCTTCTCGCCAGGACGCCACATGACAGTGCTCACGTGCGGCAGGTTGCAGCTGGCTTTCCAGCAGGCGTTGCAAATGGCCCAGGCGTTTGGCATGGCCAAAGATGGCTTTCAACGGCTTGGCTTCGCGAAGCAACACGCCGGGCGCGCGGGCTGTAAGAGGGCGAAATGCCATGTTTAGACACCTTAGGTAACAGAGCGGTTATCTTAACAGAAAGCGCCGGTACACCCCGCGGCCGTGCCTCGGCTGGGCTTTGCCCATGAAATCAATAAGTAACTTCTGCGCTCCATGGGTTGAAGTTCGCGCAAAAGCCCTTATTTTAAACAGGCCCTCTCACAGCGCCGTGCCTGCCTCGGGGAACAACGCCACTTTCCTCACCCACGATTCCGGGTAGAATGCGCGTTCGCAATGCGGCCGTGAGGGCTGCTCGGGCCACTCACGGTGCGCCCTCCATCCCTATGTGTGGAAGAACCTGCCGATATGTTTGCGCCTTTGTTAAAGAAACTTTTTGGAAGCAAGAATGAGCGCGAAGTCAAACGCATGCTCAAGACGGTGCAGCTGGTCAATGCCTTCGAAGAGCAGATGGTTGCTCTGTCGGACGAGCAATTGCGCGCCAAGACCCAAGAGTTCAAGGCCCGCATAGCCAAAGGTGAAACCCTCGACAAGCTGCTGCCCGAAGCCTTTGCGGTCGCCCGTGAAGCCGGTAAGCGCGTCATGGGCATGCGCCACTTCGACGTCCAGTTGATCGGCGGCATGACCTTGCATGAAGGCATGATTGCCGAAATGCGCACCGGTGAAGGCAAGACCCTGGTGGCAACCCTGGGCGTTTACCTCAACGCACTGTCCGGCAAGGGCGTGCACGTTGTGACGGTGAACGACTACCTGGCTCGCCGGGACGCCAACTGGATGCGCCCGCTGTATGAATTCCTCGGCCTGACCGTCGGCGTGGTAACGCCGTTCCAGCCGCCGGAAGAGAAGCGCGCCGCGTACGCCTGCGACATCACCTACGGTACCAACAACGAATTCGGTTTCGACTACCTGCGCGACAACATGGCGTTCAGCATGGATGAAAAATTCCAGCGTGAACTCAACTTTGCCGTGATCGACGAAGTCGACTCCATCCTCATCGACGAAGCCCGTACCCCGCTGATCATCTCCGGCCAGGCCGAAGACAGCTCGCGCCTGTACACCGAGATCAACAAGTTGATCCCGCGTCTTGAGCAGCACATCGAGGAGGTGGAAGGCGTGGTGACCAAAGAAGGTCACTTCACCATCGACGAGAAGACCCGCCAGGTCGAACTCAACGAAGCCGGTCACCAGTTTGTCGAAGAGATGCTGACCCAGATCGGCGAATTGGCCGAAGGTGAAAGCCTGTACTCGGCGCACAACCTGGGCCTGTTGACCCACGTGTACGCTGGCCTGCGCGCCCACAAGCTGTTCCACCGCAACGTCGAGTACATCGTGCAGGACGGCCAGGTGGTACTGGTTGACGAACACACCGGTCGTACCATGCCCGGTCGTCGTCTGTCCGAAGGCCTGCACCAGGCCATCGAAGCCAAGGAACACCTCAACATCCAAGCCGAAAGCCAGACGTTGGCGTCCACCACTTTCCAGAACTACTTCCGTCTGTACAACAAGCTGTCCGGCATGACCGGTACGGCCGACACCGAAGCGTTCGAATTCCACCAGATCTACAACCTGGCCGTGATGGTCATCCCGCCGAACAAGCCGTTGGCGCGTAAAGACTACAACGACCTGGTGTTCCTGACCGCCGAAGAGAAATACGCGGCGATCATCAATGACATCAAGGATGGCATGGCCAAGGGCCGTCCGATCCTGGTGGGTACCGCCACCATCGAGACCTCCGAGCACGTGTCCAACCTGCTCAACAAGGAAGGTATCGAGCACAAGGTACTGAACGCCAAGTTCCACGAAAAAGAAGCCGAGATCATCGCCCAGGCCGGTCGCCCAGGCGCATTGACCATCGCCACCAACATGGCCGGTCGTGGTACCGACATCCTGCTGGGCGGCAACTGGGAAGTGGAAGTGGCCTCGCTCGACAACCCGACGCCTGAGCAGATCGCCCAGATCAAGGCCGACTGGCAGAAGCGTCACCAGGCTGTGCTGGAATCCGGTGGCTTGCAGGTGATCGCGTCCGAGCGTCACGAATCGCGCCGTATCGACAACCAGCTGCGTGGCCGTGCCGGTCGCCAGGGTGACGCCGGTTCCAGCCGTTTCTACCTGTCGCTGGAAGACAGCCTGATGCGTATCTTCGCGTCGGACCGGGTGAAGAACTTCATGAAAGCCCTGGGCATGCAGTCCGGTGAGGCGATCGAGCACCGCATGGTGACCAACGCCATCGAGAAGGCCCAGCGCAAAGTAGAAGGCCGTAACTTCGACATTCGTAAGCAACTGCTTGAGTTCGACGACGTCAACAACGAACAGCGTAAAGTGATTTATCACATGCGTAACACGTTGCTGGCCGCCGACAACATTGGCGAGACCATCGCTGATTTCCGTCAGGACGTGCTCAACGCCACTGTCAGCGCCCACATCCCGCCACAGTCCCTGCCTGAGCAGTGGGATGTTGCCGGCCTGGAAGCGGCATTGAAGAGCGACTTCGGTGTGGACTTGCCGGTTCAGCAATGGCTGGACGAAGACGATCACCTGTACGAAGAAACCCTGCGCGAAAAACTGATGGCTGAGCTGCTGGCGGCGTACAACGAGAAAGAAGAGCAAGCGAGTGCCGAAGCACTGCGCACCTTCGAAAAACAGATCGTATTGCGCGTGCTGGATGACCTGTGGAAAGACCACCTGTCGACCATGGACCACCTGCGTCACGGTATCCACCTGCGTGGCTACGCCCAGAAGAACCCGAAGCAGGAGTACAAGCGCGAGTCGTTCACGCTGTTCTCCGAATTGCTGGATTCGATCAAGCGCGATTCGATCCGCGTGCTGTCCCACGTTCAAGTGCGTCGCGAAGACCCGATCGAGGAAGAAGCACGCCTGCGTCAGGAAGCCGAAGCACTGGCGGCGCGCATGCAGTTCCAGCACGACGAAGCGCCGGGCCTGGATGAGCCTGAAGCATTGGGTGAAGAGGTCGATGTGGCCCTGGCCCAGACCCCGGTTCGCAATGACCAGAAGCTGGGCCGCAACGAGCTGTGCTACTGCGGTTCGGGCAAGAAATTCAAACACTGCCACGGCCAGATCGAATAAGATTTTCGCCTGACGCTGCAACACCCCGCGCCGCGACCGGCCTTTGCCGTCGCGGCGTTTTGCCATTAATTCCCACCGTCGATAGCGACGGCACAGACATCACCTATTTTTAAGGAGCGCATTCATGGCTGTTGGTCTTGGTCCTTTGCCCACGTTGCACCCGGTTGCCGGTTTTGAACTCGGTATCGCTTCGGCCGGCATCAAGCGCCCGGGGCGCAAGGATGTGGTGGTGATGCGCTGTGCTGAAGGCTCGACCGTAGCGGGCGTGTTCACCCTCAACGCCTTCTGCGCCGCGCCGGTGATTCTGGCCAAGCAGCGCGTGGCCGGGTCGATTCGCTACCTGCTGACCAATACCGGCAACGCCAACGCGGGCACCGGCGAGCCCGGCCTGGTGGCGGCGGCGCGCACCTGCGCCAAGCTGGCCCAGTTGACCGGCGTCGATGCCAGCCAGGTGTTGCCGTACTCCACCGGTGTGATCGGTGAGCCGCTGCCGGTGGAAAAAATCGAAGGCGCCCTGCAAGCCGCGCTCGATGATCTGTCTGTGGATAACTGGGCGGCTGCGGCCACTGGCATCATGACCACCGACACCTTGCCCAAAGGCGCGAGCCGCCAGTTCGTGTATGAGGGCGTGACCATCACCGTCACCGGTATCAGCAAAGGCGCAGGCATGATCCGCCCGAACATGGCCACCATGCTCGGCTATATCGCCACCGACGCCAAAGTTTCCCGTGATGTGCTGCAACGGCTGATGCTGGACGGCGCCAACAAGTCGTTCAATCGCATCACCATCGACGGTGACACCTCCACCAACGACTGCTGCATGCTGATCGCCACCGGCCAGGCCAACCTGCCGGAAATCACCTCCACCGAAGGCCCGTTGTTTGCGGCGTTGAAACAGGCGGTGTTCGAAGTGTGCATGGACGTGGCCCAGGCCATCGTGCGTGACGGCGAGGGCGCGACCAAGTTCGTCACGGTTGAAGTCAACGGCGGCGGCAACCATCAGGAATGCCTGGATGTGGGCTACACCGTGGCGCACTCGCCGCTGATCAAGACCGCGCTGTTTGCTTCGGACCCGAACTGGGGACGTATCCTCGCGGCTGTCGGCCGTGCCGGCGTGCCGGACCTGGACGTGAGCAAAATCGACGTGTTCCTGGGTGACGTGTGCATCGCCAGCCGTGGCGCCCGCGCCGAAACCTACACCGAAGCCCAGGGCTCGGCGGTGATGCAGCAGGAAGAAATCACCATCCGTATCGAACTGGGTCGTGGTGACTGCAGCGAAACCATCTGGACCACCGACCTGTCCCACGAGTACGTGAAGATCAACGCGGAATACCGTACCTGATACCAAGAGGAAACTGGCGGTGAAACGAGTACATGTAGCAGCAGCGGTGATCCGCGGTGTCGATGGCAGGATCCTGCTGGCGCGCCGTGCCGATACTCAGCATCAAGGCGGCCTCTGGGAATTTCCCGGCGGCAAGGTGGAGGCTGATGAGTCGGTTGCCACGGCCTTGTCCCGTGAATTGCAGGAAGAGCTGGGCATCCAGGTCACCACGGCGCGGCCGCTGATCAAGGTGCAATATGACTATCCGGACAAGCAGGTATTGCTGGATGTCTGGGAAGTCTCGGCTTTTACCGGCGAGCCCCATGGCGCTGAAGGGCAGCCGTTGGCGTGGGTGGCACCGCGGGACCTGGTCAACTATGAATTTCCGGCGGCGAATGCGCCGATTGTCGCCGCGGCACGCTTGCCCGCCGAATATCTGATCACCCCTGGCGAGCTGGAAACCCCGACGCTGTTGCGCGGTATCCAAAAGGCTATTGCTGGTGGCATCAAGCTGGTTCAACTGCGTGCGCCCAACGGCTATGACCCCAAATACCGTGACCTGGCGGTGGATGCGGTGGGCCTGTGCGCCGGCAAGGCGCAACTGATGCTCAAGGGGCCGTTCGAGTGGCTGGGGGATTTCCCTGCTGCGGGGTGGCATATGACCTCGGCGCAGTTGCGCAAATACGCGAGCAAGGGCCGGCCGCTGCCCAAAGACCGCTGGTTGGCGGCGTCTTGCCACAACGCGGAAGAACTGGCGCTGGCAGAGTTGATGGACGTGGATTTTGTCACGCTGTCGCCGGTGCAGCCGACTCAGACCCATCCGGATGCGCAGCCGTTGGGTTGGGAACAGGCGGCTGAGTTGATCGCCGGGTTCAGCAAGCCGGTGTTTCTGTTGGGCGGGGTTGGGCCGGCGCAGCGGGAGCAAGCTTGGGAGGCTGGTGCGCAAGGTGTGGCAGGTATTCGGGCGTTCTGGCCGCAGGTGTGATGAGCGTTCCCACGCTCTGCTGATCGTGCTGATCGTTCCCACGCTCTGCGTGGGAATGCCTCCTGCGACGCTCTGCGTCACGCTTTGGGACGCGGAGCGTCCGTTGATGCATTCCCACGCAAAGCGTGGGAACGATCTGCTCAGTGTGGCTTGGCCGCTGCCTGCCACAACACTTCCGCAACACCTTGGCGTTTGGCAATCACCCTGGCCGCCACAAACAGCAAATCCGACAACCGATTGATGTACGCCAACCCCACACCCTCCAACGGTTCCACCGCATTCAGGTGCTGACAACGGCGTTCGGCGCTGCGCGCCAGGCTGCGGCACACATGGGCTTGAGCGATCAACGCTGAACCGCCAGGCAGGATGAAATTCTCCAGCGGCCCGACTTCCTCGTTCCAGCGATCAATCGCAGCCTCCAGCCGATCCACTTCCGCCGCATTCAACGCCTTGTACACAGGCATGGCCAGCTCACCGCCCAAGTCAAACAGACGGTGCTGGCAAGGCGTGAGCACTTCAATCACATCCTTCAACCCCGGATGCTTGCCGCTTTGTTCTTCAAGGTTAGCCAACAGCAGGCCGAGTTGGCTGTTCAGCGTATCCACCTCGCCAATCGCTTCCACGCGTGGATGGTCCTTGGGCACGCGGCGGCCGTCGCCGAGGCCGGTCTCGCCTTTGTCGCCGGTACGGGTGTAGATCTTCGACAGGCGAAAGCCCATGGTCAGTGCTCCAGTTGGGTAAGTTCAGTGGGGGGCAATTGGCTGCCGGCCAAAGGCAGGCGCAAGGTAAAGCAGGTGCCCTGGCCCAGGGTGGAATGCACTTCCATCTGGCCCTTGTGGTTGTTGGTGATGATGAAATACGACACTGACAGCCCAAGCCCGGTACCTTGGCCGATTTCCTTGGTGGTAAAGAACGGTTCGAACGTGCGTTTGCGCACGTTTTCGCTCATGCCGATGCCGTTGTCTTCCACCTGGATTTCCGCCCACGGCGGGTTGAGGCGGGTGCGCAGGATGATGCGCCCCGGCTCGCTGTCGTCCTCGCGCAGGTGAATGGCCTGGGCAGCGTTTTTCAGCAAATTGAGCAGCACTTGCTCCAGCTCGTTGGCGGTGCCGGGCACCGGGCCCAGTTGCGGATCGAACTGGCGGATGATCGCCTGGCCCTTGAAATCGAAACCGATGGTCAGGTCAAAGTCGTTACCGGCGATTTCCACGGCCTGGTCGATCAGCGCCGGCAAATCGCAGGGCGCCATCTGGCGATTGCTGCGGCGGCTGAAGCTGAGCATGTGGGTAACGATTTTCGCGGCACGCGCCCCGGCCTGCTGAATGCCGTCGAGCAGTTGCGGGACTTCGCGGCCTTGCAGGTATCGGTTGACCGTCTCCAGCTCGATGCCCACCTGTTCGGCAAGTTCAAGGTTCTTGGGCAGCTCGGGGGACAGGCGCCGCCGAATGTTCTGCACGTTATGCAGGATCGCGCCCAACGGGTTGTTGATCTCATGGGCCATACCTGCGGCCAGGCCGCCCACGGAGAGCATTTTTTCCGATTGCACCATCATTTCTTCCAGGGACAGGCGCTGGGTGATGTCGTCGATTCGGATCACCACACCGCGCCCGGCGCCGCCCATCAACGGGTAGAACGTTAGCGCATAATGCTTGGGCTCGTCGTCCTTGATCCAGGTGACCCGTTCTATCCGCTCCACTGTGTGCTGCTCCACGGTGGCCTTGATCTGTGGCAGGTACGGCTTGAGCGGCTGGAAGGCCAGGAACACCGGCTGGTTCAGGGCTTCGTCCAGACGCGTACCGGAGAGGGCGGTAGCTTCCTGGTTCCACTGGGTGACATAGAGTTGTTCGTCCAGGGCGATCAGCGCCGAGGGCATCGAGTCAATGATGCTGTTCAGGTAGTTCTGGAAGCCCGTGAGCTTTTTCTCGATCTTGCTGCGTACCTGGACTTCCAGTTCCAGCTTGCGGTTGGTATGCCGGGTTTCTTCGGCCAAACCCTGGGCCTGGTCATACGCGGCCTGAGAGTCGTCGCGCGCGCGTTTGAGCTGCTGCTCGCGAGCTTCGATGCGCGACAACATGGTGTTGAACGCTTCGGCCAGGCTGCCGATTTCATCACGGTTGCCACGCCCGGCGCGTAAAGCGTAGTTCTCCTCGCGGGTCACCTGGCGGGACAGTTCTTCAAGTTCATGAATCGGTCGTGTGATCAGGCGTTTTATTTGCCGGGCGATGACCAGCCACAGCAACACACTGAAAATCAGGATGCCCAGGCTCGCGGTCAGCGTGCCGGTATAGAACGCCACCGGCAGCTCACTGCTGGCCACCAGCAACAAATGCCCCGAAGGCTGAGTGCCACGGGGCAGGGTGATGATTTGGTTGCTGCGAAATTCGGTGAGGCGCCACGCTTCGATATGCCGGTAGTGGTCCGGCAGGTGCAGGCGGTCGCCGTGCTGCATCTGCGCCAGGCGGTTGCCTTCGCCGTCGTACAGCGCGGCGGCGCGCAACGGTGAATAGCTGGTCAATTCATTGAGCAGCGCCTCGGCCTTGGTCGGGGACTCAAGCGCCTCGGCGGCGAGCGAGGGGTTGGACACCAGTCGACCAATAGCCTGCAAGGCCTGGGGGGCCATGCTTTCCTGGGAGATCCAGTAGGCGGCGCTGATAAACGTCAGGTTGGCCACCAGCAATACGGTGGTGAGAAGCACCAGCAGGGCCGCCAGCAGTTTTTGTCCTACTGGTAGATTTTCAAGACGCTGGCGCAGTGGCATCAGAGTTTTCCCAGGTGATAGACAGGTAGGCAGGGTAGCGCGTGCCTCAGTCGCTGGCCAATCCGCGTGCAAGCAGATGCGCCACCAACCGCGTGTGTACCTGTTGCAGGTGCGGCGCTGCCAACTGATGGCGGGCCGCGGCCTGGCAAGCGTAGCCCAGCAGGTAACTGATCTCGGTGCGTCGGGCGTTGGCGACGTCCTGGTACATGGAGGAATAGTTGGCGGCGGTGGCCTGGATCACCCGCTCGACTTCGCTGTGCAAGTCCTGTGCAGCCGCAGGCTGGCCACAGCGCTCCAGCAGTTCGGCCAGTTCGGCGCAGAGCGTGGCGACCTCGCAGTGGTGGGCGCTCAAACCGCCGTTGCGGCAGTGGTACAACACGGTCAGTGGGTTGATGGCGCAATTGAGCGCGAGCTTGCGCCACAGGCGCGTCAGGATATCGGTGGCCCATTCATGGGGGATGCCTGCCGCTTGCAAATCATCCAGCCACAGCGGCGGGGTGGGATGGCTCGCGTCCCCCAGCCAGGTGTAGCCATGGCCGGCAAATACCACCCGCCAATCGCCATCGCGAAATGCGCCCTCGGTGCTGGAGGCAAAGATGCAGCGCGCCGACGGCCATTGCGCAGCCACGGCGTCCTGGCTGCCGAGGCCGTTTTGCAGCAGGATCAATTCGGCGTCCGGCGCCAGTCGATGCTGCAACTGTGCGATGGCGCTTTGAGCGTCGTAGGCTTTGCACGCTACCAGCAGACGCCGAATCGGCTCCGAGCTATCAGGCGTTTCGCCGATGACCGGATAAGTCTGTTCCACGCCGTGCTCCACCAGGGTCAGCCCTTTGCCTGCGCGATAGCTGGCCAGGCGCGCCTGGTTACGCAGGATCAGCCTGACGGGCACCCCCGCGCGTGCCAGCCGCGTGGCCCAGAGGGTGCCCAGGCTGCCAGCGCCAAGAATATGCCAGGGGGTCGACATCAGTGTGTACTCCATAAGGTCGCCAGCGGTGAACGGCGCGAAAGAACCGCTATAATGCCCCGGCATTTTAGCTCGGGCGCGCTCCATCTCTACTGAGCCCGCCCCTTATATTGGAGAAATCACATGCCTTCGTTCGACGTGGTATCTGAACTGGACAAACACGAAGTCACCAACGCCGTCGAGAACGCCGTCAAGGAACTGGACCGTCGCTATGACTTGAAAGGCAAGGGCAGCTTCGAATTCAAGGAAAAGGAACTGACCGTCAACCTGACCGCTGAAGCCGATTTCCAGCTGGAAGCGATGATCGAGATCCTCAAGCTGGCCCTGGTCAAGCGCAAGATCGACGTGCAATGTCTGGAAGTCAAAGATGCCTACGCCTCCGGCAAGCTGATGAAGCAGGAAGCCGTGCTCAAGGAAGGCATCGACAAAGAGCTGGCCAAGAAGATCGTGGCGCATATCAAGGACGCCAAGCTCAAAGTCCAGGCCGCCATCCAGGGCGAGCAGGTTCGCGTCACCGGCAAGAAGCGTGATGACCTGCAAGAGGCTATCGCAGCTCTGCGCGCCAAGACTTTCGACATGCCGCTGCAGTTCAATAACTTCCGCGACTGATGGCACTTTGGGGAACCTGTGGGCACTTTTGACGTCCCACGCCCCAGCATCAGTGCCTACAATTGAGCCCTTCGGGGCTCAATTGCGTTTTCAGGCAGTCAATACAGCCTTATCGCCGCACAACAGGAGAAAGTAGATGGATTTGAACGCTGAAATGGATCACCTGATCAAGACCTCCCAGTCTTGGCTCCCCATGATCATGGAATACGGCAGCCGCGTATTGCTGGCGTTGGTCACCCTGGCCATCGGCTGGTGGCTGATCAACGTCTTGACTCACCGCGTGGGCCGTCTGCTGGCCATGCGTAACGCAGACTTGGCACTGCAACACTTCATCACCAGCCTTGCGAACATCGCGCTCAAAGTCATGCTGGTGGTCAACGTGGCCTCGATGATCGGTGTGGCAACCACCTCGTTCGTTGCGGCGATCGGTGCCGCTACCCTGGCTATCGGCCTGGCCTTGCAAGGCAGCCTGGCGAACTTTGCCGGCGGCGTGTTGATTCTGTTGTTCCGCCCGTTCCGTATCGGTGACTGGATCGAAGCCCAGGGTACCTCGGGTACCGTCGACAGCATCCAGATCTTCCACACGGTGCTGCGTACCGGCGACAACAAGACGGTGATCATTCCCAACGGCAGCCTGTCCAACGGCCTTATCACCAACACCAACCGCCAGCCGACCCGCAAGGTCGTGTTTGACGTGGGTGTGGACTATGAGGCGGACCTGCAAAAGGCCCGTGAAGTATTGCTGGCTCTGGCCGAAGACCCGCGTGTACTGAAGGACCCTGCCGCCGTGGCGGTGGTGTCGACCTTGGGCGACAGTTCCATCACCGTCTCCCTGCGTTGCTGGACCAACACTCCGGATTATTGGGACGTGATGTTTATGCTCAATGAACTGGCGCGTGACCGTTTGAAAGCGGCCGGGATTGATATTCCGTTTCCGCAACGGGTTATTCGGGTGATGCAGGAAAGTGCGCCGAAGTAACTTGGCGCGATGCTATCGAAGTTGGCCGAAAGGTCAGCTTTGAAAAAACTAGTTACTTAGCTTGCTAGTTGTTTTGTTGGTTGAAGTAAAACTGCAATAAAAAAGCCGCTCCCTGTTTAAACAGAGGAGCGGCTTTTTGTTTAAGGCCGAGGCCTCAAGTCATCGTTGTAATTGAACCGGCAATTACAAGATGTTCAGCGGGTAGTTGGCGATCAGACGCAGCTCGTCGATCGACGGCGAACCGTAGTACACGCCATCACCGGAACGGTAAGTCGCTTGACGCAGGCGCAGGCTCAGGTTTTTCGCCGGGCCGCTCTGGATCACGTACTTGGCTTCGATGTCGCGTTCCCACTCTTTGCCGTTCGAGGTGGTGCCGGTGTTGGCGCCGCTACCGGTGACGTAACGGGTCATGAAGCTCAGGCCCGGAATGCCAAAGGTCGCCATGTTGATGTCATAACGCGCCTGGTAGGACTTTTCGCCTTCGGCGTTGAAGTCGGAACGGGCGATGGAGTTGGCCAGGAACACAGTGCCGCCGCCGTCTACGCCGTAACCGTAGTCGCCGTCACCGGTGACTTTCTGGGCTGCCAGGGTGAAGGTGTGAGCACCGATGGTGTACGCACCCTGCAAGCTGAAGGCGCGGTTGTCGAGCTTGGTCACGCCATCTTTCTCTGCGCGTTGCAGGCCGGCGCCGTCGCTCTTGGTGTCGTAGATGTTGAAGTCCAGGGCGAACGACTGATCATCGCTCAGGGCGTGGGTCCAGTTCAGGTTGCTGTAGTACTTGCGGAAGTAATCTTCGGTTTTCGCGTAGTACAGGCTGCCGGTGACTTCTGGAGTGAAGGCATACACACCGCCGACAAAGTCGGTTTTGGTCAGGCCCAGGCTGTCGTGGTAGGTCTGGTTCTGCGCGACGCTGGAAGTGAAGTGACCGCCTTCAAGCTTCAGGCCCTTGATTTCGTTGCTGGTGATGGAGATACCTTGCGGCAGCTCTGGCAGCAGGCGGCTGTCGTCGGAGGCAAACACTGGGGCTGTGGTGTATTGGTCACCGATTTTCAGCACTGTGTTGGAGATGCGGAACTTCACCGCGCCGCCGCCTTTGGAGTAGTCGTCTTGCGAGCGACCATCGGAACCGGTTGGGAACAGGCCGGTGCCGGCGCGGCCCTTGCCGCTGTCGAGCTTGACGCCCATCAGGCCGATCACGTCGACACCGACACCAATGGTGCCCTGGGTGAAGCCAGACTCGTAGAGGGCATTGAAGCCCAGGCCGGTTTCTTCAGCACGGCTTTTACGCTTGCCGTTGACGGTGCTGTAACCGCCCCCTGGCTCATTTCGAAAGTCACGGCTGAAGTACAGCGCGCGAGTATTGATGCTGAACGTGCTGTCTTCAACAAAGCCCTTGGAATCGTCCTGGGCGGACGCCATTGCGAACTGCGAGGTGCCTGCTGAAACAGCCAGGGCGATCATGCTCCACTTCATCACGCGCATCGTGATTTGCTCCTTTGGTTTTAGGAAGAGTACTGCCGTCCCACCTGTATTTTTATCTGGGCGGCTCTTTCTTTTTGTGTCGGCGCAAAGTTAGCTCACGCAGACCCTATTGACGATACTTACTCAACTATCCTTTCAGCTTCTTTACGAGGCTGTCGTAAATCGCTAGATCCATGTCGCAAATTCACAGCCCAAAATGTATCCAGGCTGACAACTTCAATGCTGTTTTCAGACTTCGTTCAAAGTTTGAACACTTCCCTGATACACATTGAAACGCCACTGTTTTTATCGCGAAACACCTGTGTCCAGACGGGTGCCGTTGCCGACGATATGGAGGTGGATGCAACAAGCGTGCTCAAACCGCTGACCGAATGTCATTTTTTCGTGAAAAGTGTGATGAACCTGTAAAAACCGCATAAGCACGGGGGGTTTACGCCATTTGGGTTGGGCTTGACGCCAGGGTGTTACCCCGGTTCGGTGGTACCTGAATGCTGTACCTGGGTAAAACGTTACCGGTTGACCCTTATCAGTGGGTAATCGGCGGATCCCTTTGAGGCACAGGTGGGTCATTTTGGTGCATCCCGTTGAGGCCCGGCCTAGCGTTGCTCTCTTGAGTTACTGCCTCTAAAGGGTGCATTTTTTTGCCCGGCTGCCTCAAGGCCGCCAGCATTGCCCGTGAAGCCTTGGGCATTCGAAGGTATGCTGGGCACCTGTTACCGACCTGCCGAACGGAGTGCCACGTGTTCGCCTTAGATCAACGCCTGCAACAAGATACCTTGGCCATTGGGGACTTCCCGCTCTGTCGCCTGCTGCTGTCCAATGACGCCAATTACCCCTGGTTCATTCTGGTGCCACGCATCGACGGTATCAGCGAAGTGTTTCAACTGGATGTCGCCGATCAACAAACCTTGTGGCAAGAAACGACAGCCTTGGCGCAGCTGCTCAACGAGGGCTTGGCGGCCGACAAAATGAACATCGGCGCGTTGGGTAACGTGGTCAGCCAGTTGCATGTGCATGTGATTGTGCGCAAGCGCGACGACGCCGCCTGGCCAGCCCCCGTGTGGGGCAAGCACCCGGCCCAGCCCTATACCGAAGAGCAGGTGGCCGCGATTCGCAGCCGATTGCGTGAGCTATTGCCTGCCGACTTCATCTTTACCCAGGACTGAACCATGGACCTGCAAGAACGCGTCACCGACCTGGAAAGCCGCCTGGCCTTCCAGGACGACACCATTGAAACCCTCAATGACATTCTGGTCACCCAGCAGCGGGCCGTCGAACGCCTGCAATTGCAGATGACTGCACTGCTCAAGCGCCAGGAAGAAATGGGCGGGCAATTCGAGTCATCCGAAGAAGAAGCGCCGCCGCCCCACTATTGACTGCGCACGCAATAAAAAACCGCGACCCAGCCAAGGCTGGATCGCGGTTTTTTTTGCTGCGAAAGCTGGGGAATCAGCGACGCGGCAGGGCAGCGATGACGTCTTCGGCTTGCAGGCCCTTGTCACGGTTCATCACCGAGAATTCCACGCGCTGGCCTTCGACCAGTACGCGATGGCCTTCGCCACGAATGGCTCGGAAGTGGACGAAGATATCGTCGCCCGAATCGCGGGAAATGAAGCCGAAGCCCTTGGAGGTGTTGAACCACTTGACGGTCCCGGTATCCCGGTTGGTCATGTCATAGTTTTGCGACGCGGCCGCTGGAGACGAGCGGTAGAAGCTGATGGCCAGGTGAAGAACGATGGCGACCACAGCAATCACCAGGCTGAGCAGGATGGCCGGATGGCCCCCGACTTCAGGCATGGGCGCCAGGAGGGTAAGGGTTTGTACGACAACAGTCAGCACCAGCAGCGCACTGACCAGGTTTTGCAGTTGATGACGCGTGCCTTTGTTCCAGTAAGGGATTACCGGTGCGAGCGTCAGGTTAAGAAGGCCGAACAAGGCCAGGTACAGGGCGTCGTGTTGTTCCAGGTAGGGCAGGCTTTCAGGCTGCAGGCTCGGAATAAAGGACAGCAGCAACGCTGCAACGCCCGTTAGCAGGTGGACGATTTTCAACATTTTGGTTAACTCACGTTAAGACGGATCACAAGGAAGAGCTGACTGGCACGGTTCGCTTCTGAACAATGGGAGGCGTTGAGCACGTGCGCGGGTATCAGCCTATGTGACGTGCCGCAGGAATAAACGGCAGCCACACCGCGTCTATTTAACAGCAAAGGCTGTGCCTACTCAAATCAAGCATTTCGGGGTGTTGCCACGGTCACGGCATTTCTGCGTCAAACGCTTGTCCTAGACAGGTGCGGGATTTTTTCAGTGGCAGCCAAGACCCTTCCTACAGGTAAACAGGCTTGCCAACTCAGATCTCGCAGGCGGTGCGGGGCGATTTGCCGCATGCCGTCCGAGTGTGTCGGGCTGCACGTGGCGCACTCTCTTGCTAGAGTGGAGCTGCACCTGATCAATGAATGCTCGTCAATTGAAGGGGAAACACATGGCAATCGATATTGGTATCAGTGAAGAAGACCGTAAATCCATCGTCGACGGACTTTCCCGCCTGCTCTCCGATACCTATGTTCTGTATCTGAAGACCCACAATTTCCATTGGAACGTCACAGGCCCCATGTTTCGTACGCTGCACCTGATGTTCGAAGAGCAGTACAACGAGCTGGCGCTGGCAGTGGACTCCATTGCTGAGCGTATCCGTGCCCTGGGCTTCCCGGCGCCGGGTGCCTATTCGATTTACGCCCGCCTGTCTTCCATCAAGGAAGAAGAGGGTGTGCCGAGCGCCGAAGAGATGATCAAGCAGTTGGTCGCCGGCCAGGAAGCAGTCACGCGTACCGCGCGGGGCATCTTCCCATTGCTCGACAAAGTCAGTGATGAGCCGACGGCGGACCTCTTGACCCAGCGTATGCAGGTTCACGAGAAAACCGCGTGGATGCTGCGCTCCCTGCTTGAAAACCAGTAATCGTCGAACCCTGGCGGCGCCTTTTGGGCGCCGCCTGCTGGTTTCCCTGCGCTTCCTGGCGTTGTCCTACGACTAACAACTCCCCGTCTTCTGGCTGCTCTGTGCTGGCTGCTGTTTTATAGGCCCATCGTCCAATGGGAGAAACCTGTTGGCTGTTGTTTGGCAATGGAGTGTCAGCTGTATGTCACGTGGAGTGGGTAAGGGAGTGATGGAAACCTGTGGTTTTCACAAGATAAAGGTCGACCCTTTTGCCAAGGGTTTTGATATGGGGCTGGCCAAGCCGCTGTCCCGGTCGGTCAGGCTCAATGGGTTTTCTACCTGCCTGCGGCTTGAACAGATCTATTGGAACATCCTGACGGAAATCGCCAGGCTCAATACCTGTTCGGTCAGTGCATTGTTGTCCTACGTCGATCGGGAAGTGCATTTGCGTTACGGAGGCGTGAAGAACTTCAGTGGGCTGGTGAGGGTGGTGTGCGTGGTCCATGTGCTCAAAGGCCGGGACGCCCTCACGTCCGCGGACACGCTCGCGCAGTAGTGCGGTGGTCGGTCCGTCATCCCGGCGGGCCGGGCCCTGGGCACAAAGCCGGCTGCGCTGTGTTGATTTACCAGATATAATCCCGCGCTTTGCTGCGCATGCCGGGCTTTAAGCACAGGGCAGGGCGTGGCGCTGTAACGATCTGATCGCCGAGACATCTCCATGCCCATGTACGACTATCAATGCGCTTCCTGTGGTCATCAGTTGGAAGCCATTCAGAAGATCAGCGCCGCGCCGCTGGTCGATTGCCCTGCCTGCCAGGCACCTGAGTTGAAGAAGATGTTGTCCATGCCGGGCTTCCGTCTGAGCGGCAGCGGCTGGTACGAGACCGATTTCAAGACCGGCGCCAAGAAGAACCTAGCGGGCGGCGACAAAGCAGACTGAGTTGAACTCTACGCGCAGGCTCCTGCATTATCCGTCCCCTGCTTTAATGTACGGTGACGAGGCGGGCCTGCCACCGAATTTCGAATTACGAGAAGTGAAACCACGACCATGATGCGCAGCCACTATTGCGGCCAACTGAACGAGACCCTGGAAGGTCAGGAAATCACCCTTTGCGGATGGGTTCACCGTCGCCGCGACCACGGCGGGGTGATCTTCCTCGATATCCGTGACCGTGATGGTCTGGCCCAGGTGGTGTTCGACCCGGACCGCGCCGAGAGTTTTGCAGCCGCCGACCGCGTGCGCAGCGAATACGTCGTCAAGATCACCGGCAAGGTACGCCTGCGTCCGGCCGGTGCCGTGAACAAGAACATGGCGTCCGGCGGCATCGAAGTACTGGGCTATGAGCTGGAAGTGCTGAACGAGTCGGAAACCCCACCGTTCCCACTCAACGAATACTCCGATGTGGGCGAAGAAACCCGCCTGCGCTACCGCTTCCTGGACTTGCGTCGTCCGGAAATGGCCGAGAAGCTGCGCCTGCGTTCGCGCATGACCACCAGCATCCGCCGCTTCCTGGATGAAAACGGCTTCCTGGACGTCGAAACGCCGATCCTCACCCGGGCCACCCCGGAAGGCGCGCGTGACTACCTGGTACCGAGCCGTACCCATGCCGGCAGCTTCTTCGCCTTGCCGCAATCGCCGCAGCTGTTCAAGCAACTGCTGATGGTGGCCGGTTTCGACCGCTACTACCAGATCGCCAAGTGCTTCCGTGACGAAGACCTGCGCGCTGACCGCCAGCCGGAATTCACCCAGATCGACATCGAGACCAGCTTCCTCGATGAAAAAGAGATCATGGGCCTGACCGAGCAGATGATCCGCAACCTGTTCAAGGAAGTGCTGGGCCTGGAGTTCGGCGAATTCCCGCACATGACTTTCGAAGAAGCCATGCGCCGCTACGGTTCCGACAAGCCAGACCTGCGTAACCCGCTGGAACTGGTGGACGTGGCCGACCAGCTCAAGGACGTCGACTTCAAGGTGTTCAGCGGCCCGGCCAACGATCCTAAATGCCGCATCGCCGCCCTGCGTGTGCCTGGCGGCGCGAGCATGCCGCGCAAGCAGATCGACGACTACACCAAGTTCGTCGGCATCTACGGTGCCAAGGGCCTGGCGTACATCAAGGTCAACGAGCGCGCCAACGGCGTCGACGGCCTGCAATCGCCGATCGTGAAAAACATCCCTGAAGCCAACCTGAACACGATCCTTGATCGCGTCGGTGCGGTTGACGGCGACATCGTGTTCTTCGGCGCCGACAAGGCCAAGATCGTCAGCGAGGCCCTGGGCGCGCTGCGTATCAAACTCGGCCACGACCTAAACCTGCTGACCTGCGAATGGGCGCCGATGTGGGTTGTGGACTTCCCGATGTTCGAAGAGAACGACGACGGCAGCTTCAGCGCCTTGCACCACCCGTTCACCGCACCGAAGTGCTCCCCTCAAGAGCTGGAAGCCAACCCTGCAGGCGCGCTGTCCCGTGCCTACGACATGGTGTTGAACGGTACTGAACTGGGTGGCGGTTCGATCCGTATCCACCGCAAAGAGATGCAGCAAGCGGTCTTCCGCCTGCTGGGCATCAACGAAGCGGAACAGGAAGAGAAATTCGGCTTCCTGCTCGACGCCCTGAAATACGGCGCGCCGCCGCACGGTGGCCTGGCGTTCGGCCTGGACCGTCTGGTGATGCTGATGACCGGCGCCCAGTCGATCCGTGAAGTGATCGCCTTCCCGAAAACCCAGAGCGCTGCGGACGTCATGACCCAGGCGCCGGGTGTGGTGGATGCCAAGGCCTTGCGCGAGCTGCACATCCGCCTGCGCGAGACGCCGAAGGCTGAGTAAGGCTGCAGCGTGAAAGCGCGATAAGGTTGTACGCAGTCAAAAAGGCGCATCTTCGGATGCGCCTTTGCGTTTAAAAGAGGGAAATCTCGCCTGGGGCGAGATTGATAAGGTTTCTAAAGAATTCGGAGTTGTGTTATGGCTGGCCATTCCAAGTGGGCGAACATCAAGCACCGCAAAGAGCGTCAGGATGCCAAGAAAGGCAAAATCTTCACCAAGTGGATTCGCGAACTGACCGTCGCGGCCCGCCAGGGTGGCGGTGACCCGGGCTCTAACCCGCGTCTGCGCCTGGCGCTGGACAAGGCGCTGGGCGCCAACATGAGCCGCGACATCATCGACCGCGCCGTGGCCCGTGGTGCTGGTGCGGCCGACACCGACGATATGGTCGAGCTGACCTATGAAGGCTACGGCCCGGGCGGCGTGGCGGTGATGGTCGAATGCATGACCGACAACCGCAACCGTACCGCGGCAGCCGTACGTCATGCGTTCAGCAAGTGCGGCGGCAACCTCGGCACGGATGGTTCGGTGGCCTACCTGTTCGAGCGCAAGGGGCAGATCACCTTCGCACCGGGCACCGATGAAGACGCGCTGATGGAAGCCGCAATGGAAGCGGATGCCGATGACGTCGTGACCAACGAAGACGGCTCCATCGACGTGTTTACCTCGTTCGCCAGCTTCTACGCCGTGCGCAACGCCCTGGAAGCCGCTGGTTTCAACGGCACCGACGCAGAAATCGTGATGCTGCCGACCACCAGTGCCGAACTGGACCTGGACGGTGCGCAGAAGGTGCTGAAGCTGCTGGACATGCTTGAAGACCTGGATGACGTGCAGAACGTGTATTCGAATGCCGACATCCCTGAGTCTGTGGCCGAGCAGCTCACTTAAGAACGATGAATATCCACTGTGGGAGCTGGCTTGCCTGCGATAGCATCACCTCGACTTGACAGAAGCACCGAGGTGCCCGCATCGCAGGCAAGCCAGCTCCCACAGGGGTTCTATGCTGTTACACAAATGTGTGCCTGGCACATACCGTTGTAAATCCAACCCGCAGGCGTTATGACTTTAATCCTAGGTATCGACCCCGGTTCGCGCATCACCGGATTTGGCGTGGTGCAGCAGACCCCACGCGGCTGTGTGTACGTCGCCTCGGGCTGCATCCGCACTGGCGCAGGGGAATTGGCCGAGCGGCTGCAGATCGTCTATCGCGGCGTTCGTGAAGTCATCCAGACCTACGGCCCGGTCACCATGGGCATCGAAAAAGTCTTCATGGCCAAGAATGCCGACTCGGCGTTGAAGCTTGGCCAAGCCCGTGGCGCCGCCATCGTGGCGGGTGCCGAGGAGGGCATGGAGATCGCTGAATACACCGCGACCCAGGTCAAGCAGGCCGTGGTCGGTACCGGTGGTGCCAACAAGGAGCAGGTGCAGATGATGGTCATGCACATGCTCAAGCTCACGTCAAAGCCACAGATCGACGCCTCGGATGCCTTGGCCATCGCCATTTGCCATGCCCATACCCGCTCCAGCCTGTTGCCTCACGGCTTGGGCGCAGCACGTAGTCGTGGCGGGCGCCTGCGTCTCTGATAGCATCAGCGCAATCGTTATTTTTGCGGTCAGGCTCCGATCTGACCCCCCAGCTTTAAGGATCTGAACCGTGATTGGACGCTTGCGCGGCACCCTGGCTGAGAAACAGCCGCCGCACCTGATTCTGGATGTGAATGGGTTGGGTTATGAGCTGGAAGTGCCCATGACCACCTTGTATCGCCTGCCGTCGGTCGGCGAGCCGATAACCTTGCACACTCATTTAGTGGTGCGCGAAGACGCGCAACTACTCTATGGTTTCATCGGCAAGCGCGACCGCGATTTCTTCCGCGAGCTGATTCGTCTCAATGGCGTGGGGCCCAAATTGGCCCTGGCCTTGATGTCGAGCCTGGAAGTGGATGAGTTGGTGCGTGCTGTATCGGCCCAGGATACCTCGGCCCTGACCAAGGTGCCGGGCGTCGGCAAGAAAACTGCCGAGCGCTTGCTGGTCGAGCTCAAGGACCGCTTCAAAGCCTGGGAGGTGGTACCGAGCATGTTCGCCCTGGTACCGAACCAGCCGGATATGCCGGCGGCCCAGGTCGCCAGCGCCGAAAGCGATGCGGTCAATGCGCTGATCTCCCTGGGCTACAAGCCTCAGGAAGCCAGCAAGGCCGTATCGGCCATCAAGGACAAGAACCTGAGCGCTGAAGACATGATCCGCCGTGCCCTGAAGGGAATGATTTAAGTGATTGAAGCCGATCGTCTGATCGCGGCCACCGGCCCGCGTGACCGTGAAGAAGTCCAGGACCGGGCCATCCGCCCGTTGAGCCTGGCCGAATACATCGGCCAGCCCACCGTGCGCGAACAGATGGAGTTGTTTATCCAGGCCGCGCGCGGGCGCAGTGAGTCCCTGGACCACACCTTGATCTTCGGCCCGCCCGGGTTGGGCAAGACCACCCTGGCCAATATCATCGCCCAGGAAATGGGCGTGTCGATCAAGTCCACCTCCGGCCCCGTGCTGGAGCGTCCTGGAGACCTGGCGGCGCTGCTGACCAATCTTGAACCCCATGACGTACTGTTTATCGACGAGATCCATCGGTTATCACCGATTGTCGAGGAAGTGCTGTACCCGGCCATGGAGGACTTTCAGCTCGACATCATGATTGGCGAAGGCCCTGCGGCCCGCTCGATCAAGCTCGACCTGCCGCCATTCACCCTGGTGGGCGCGACCACTCGTGCGGGCATGCTGACCAACCCGCTGCGAGACCGTTTCGGCATTGTTCAACGTCTAGAGTTCTATAGCACCGCCGATCTGGCGACTATTGTCAGCCGGTCGGCGAGTATCCTCGGCTTGCCCCTGGACCCGGAAGGCGCCTTTGAAATCGCTCGACGCGCTCGCGGTACGCCACGAATTGCCAACCGTTTGCTGCGCCGCGTGCGAGACTTTGCCGAGGTGCGTGCCAAGGGCCACATCACCAAGGCCGTGGCGGACCTTGCCTTGAACCTGCTGGATGTGGACGAACATGGTTTTGATCACCAGGATCGACGCCTACTTTTGACCATGATCGAGAAGTTCGACGGTGGCCCGGTCGGCGTGGACAGCCTAGCCGCAGCCATCAGTGAAGAGCGCCATACCATTGAGGATGTGCTGGAACCGTACCTGATTCAGCAGGGCTACATCATGCGAACCCCGCGGGGCAGGGTGGTGACGCGTCATGCTTACCTGCACTTTGGGCTAAACATTCCGTCACGATTGGGAGAGATGCCCGTGGTAGACGAATTCCTCGATGCGGTAGACGATTAAAAAGCTTACGCCGGACGATTTATCTGAGCTTTGTGCTGTCCCAGTGTCTGGCGTCGTCATTTGATTCACTGCAAAAGCGTTCAGGAATGAAAAAACAGTTGCCCAGCCAATTGGCAACCTGAGGAGTAAGCACTAGAGTATGCGCGCGCAAAACGGGGATCAGTCGTTCGCACATCGCTGTCGCGTTTATTACGAGGACACCGATGCCGGCGGCATCGTTTATTACGTCAATTACCTGAAATTCATGGAACGGGCTCGAACCGAGCGGCTGCGGGAGTTGGGTTTTGCCCAATCCGAGCTTGTAGGCGAGGACCTGTTATTCGTCGTGCATTCCAGCGAGGCGCGGTATTTCGCGCCGGCGCGACTGGACGATGAGTTGCTGGTCAGCGCTGAAGTCATCGAATTGAACCGTGCCAGCCTGCGTTTCAAACAGCAGGTCAGGCGGGCCACGGATGCAACGCTGCTCTGTGAGGGGCAGTTCCTGGTGGCGTGTGTGCGCACCAACAGCTTGAAACCTCGGGCCATTCCCGAAACTCTACGCGCGGCCTTTGCCGCCGTGAGCGGCGCGGGTCAACAATCAAAGCAGGAGATTTAGCGTGGAACCTACCGTCGTCGACCATTCCTCCATGTGGAGCCTGGTCAGCAATGCCAGTGTCGTGGTTCAACTGGTCATGCTGACCCTGGTAGCCGCATCGGTTACCTCTTGGGTCATGATTTTTCAGCGCAGCAACATGTTGCGCGCCGGTCGACGTGCCCTGGAGAGCTTTGAAGAGCGCTTCTGGTCGGGTATCGACCTGTCCAAACTGTACCGCCAGGCCGGCAGCAACCCGGACCCGGATTCGGGCGTCGAGCAGATCTTTCGTGCCGGCTTCAAGGAGTTCTCGCGCCTGCGCCAGCAGCCGGGTGTCGATCCTGAAGCGGTGATGGAAGGTGTGGCCCGTGCCATGCGCGTGGCCATCTCCCGCGAAGAAGAGAAGCTTGAGCAGGGCCTGCCGTTCCTCGCCACCGTGGGTTCCGTCAGCCCGTATATCGGCCTGTTCGGTACCGTATGGGGGATCATGAACTCCTTCCGCGGCCTGGCCCAGGCGCAGCAAGCCACACTGGCCACCGTGGCCCCGGGTATTGCCGAAGCCCTGATCGCCACCGCGATCGGCCTGTTCGCCGCTATCCCCGCAGTAATCGCCTACAACCGTTTCGCCGCAACCAGCGAAACCTTGATCGGCCGTTACTACACCTTCGCCGATGAATTCCAGGCGATCCTGCACCGTAAAGTGCACACCAGCGAAGAATAAGCAGGTAATTCCCAATGGCTTTAATCGCTCGAGCTCGCAAAAAGCGCAAGCCGGTCGCCGAGATGAACGTAGTGCCTTACATCGACGTGATGCTGGTGCTGCTGGTGATCTTCATGGTGACCGCGCCGATGCTCAACCAGGGCGTGAAGGTTGATCTGCCCAAGGTTTCCAGTGAAGCCTTGCCGCAGGACAACAACACTCAGGTCCTGACCATTTCGATCAAGGCTGACAAGACCTATTACTGGAACCTTGGCAGCGAAGTCGACACGCAAAAGCAGCAGGACAAGGCCCTGACGTTGCCGGCCATGACCGATGCTGTGACCAAGATCATTCGCTCCGGCAACGAAGGCGGCAAGCACACCCAGGTGTTTATCCGGGGTGACAAATCGGTCGACTACGGCTCCGTCATGGGCGCCATGGGCGGGCTGCAGAAGGCCGGCGTCGGTAACGTTGGCTTGATTACCGAGGCGCCCTGATGCAGCAACAGCGAGAGCCGTCCGCCTCGGAAAGCTACTTCTGGCCTGGCGTGTGGGCAATAGCCCTGCACGTCCTGGTGTTCGGCATGCTGTTTGTCAGCTTTGCCATGACCCCGGACCTGCCGCCAGCCAAGCCGATCGTGCAGGCGACCCTGTATCAGCTGAAATCGAAAAGTCAGGCCACCACCCAGACCAATCAGAAGATTGCGGGTGAGGCCCAGAAGTCGGCTGCGCGCCAGACTGAAGTCGAGCAGATGGAACAGAAGAAGGTCGAGCAGGAAGCGGTGAAGGCTGCTGCGGAACAAAAGAAAGAAGAGGCGGCTCAAAAGGCCGAGGAATCGAAAAAGGCTGACGAAGCCAAGAAAGCCGACGAGGCGAAAAAGGCTGATGAAGCCAAGAAAGCCGAGAAAGCTGCCGAAGCCAAAAAGGCCGAAGAGAAACAATTGGCTGATATAGCCAAGAAGAAATCGGAAGAAGAAGCCAAAAAGGCTGCCGAAGAAGAGGCCAAGAAAAAGGCCGCTGAAGAAGCCAAGAAAAAGATAGTCGAAGACGCGAAGAAGAAAGCCGCCGAAGACGCCAAGAAAAAAGCTGAAGCAGACGAGGCGAAGAAGAAAGTCGCCGACGAAGCGAAGAAGAAAGCTGCCGCCGACGCCTCCAAGAAGAAGGCCCAGGAAGCAGCACGCAAATCCGCCGAAGAGAAAAAGGCCCAGGCCCTGGCAGATTTGCTTTCCGACACGCCGCAGCGTCAGCAAGCCTTGGCCGATGAGCGTGGCGATGAAGTCGCGGGCAGTTTCGACGACCTGATTCGGGCGCGGGCAGCGGAAGGCTGGACACGTCCACCTTCGGCACGTAAAGGCATGACAGTAGTGCTGCAGATCGGCATGTTGCCGGACGGTACGGTGACTTCGGTCAGCGTGGCCAAGTCCAGTGGTGACGGTTCGTTCGACAGTTCGGCGGTTGCCGCGGTCAAGAATATTGGCCGGTTGACCGAGATGCAGGGAATGAAACCAAGTGACTTCGCTCCCTATCGTTCATTCAAGATGACATTCACACCTGAGGATCTAGCCTTGTGAGAAACCTTCTTCGAGGAATGCTTGTCGTTATTTGCTGTATGGCAGGGATAGCGGCGGCGGATGAAAAGAACATCCTGGTTACCAGCGGCAGTGATCGGGCCACACCGATTGCGGTAGTTCCGTTCGGTTGGCAGGGCGGCAGCGTGCTGCCGGACGACATGGCCCAGATCGTCAGCGACGACCTGCGTAACTCCGGTTACTACGCGCCAATTCCAAAAGGCAACATGATCAGCCAGCCAACCCAGGCCAGCGAAGTCATCTTCCGTGACTGGAAGGCCGTCGGTGCCCAGTACCTGATGGTCGGCAGCATCACGCCGGCCGGCGGTCGCCTGCAGATCCAGTACACGTTGTTCAACGTGGCCACCGAGCAGCAGGTGTTGACCGGCAGCGTATCGGGTACCGCCGAGCAACTGCGCGACATGGCCCACTACATCTCGGACCAGTCGTTTGAGAAACTCACCGGTATCAAAGGGGCGTTCTCGACGCGCCTGTTGTACGTCACCGCTGAGCGCTTCTCGGTAGACAACACCCGCTACACCCTGCAGCGCTCGGACTACGACGGTGCACGTGCAGTGACCTTGCTGCAGTCCCGTGAGCCAATCCTGTCGCCGCGCTTCGCGCCGGATGGCAAGCGTATTGCCTACGTATCGTTCGAACAGCGTCGTCCGCGCATCTTTGTGCAGCACATCGATACTGGCCGTCGTGAGCAGATCACCAACTTCGAAGGCCTCAACGGTGCGCCAGCCTGGTCGCCGGATGGTTCGCGCCTGGCTTTCGTGCTGTCCAAGGACGGTAACCCGGATATCTACGTGATGAACATGGCCTCGCGTCAACTCTCGCGTGTGACCAGCGGCCCGGGCATCAACACCGAACCGTTCTGGGGTAAGGATGGTTCGACCATCTACTTCACCTCCGACCGTGGCGGCAAGCCTCAGGTCTACAAGGCAAATGTGAACGGCGGCGGTGCGGAACGTGTGACCTTTATTGGTAACTACAACGCCAACCCCAAGCTTTCGGCCGATGAAAAGACGTTGGTGATGATTCACCGTCAGGATGGTTTCACTAATTTCCGGGTTGCGGCCCAGGATTTGCAGCGCGGAACCGTAAAAATCCTTACAGATACCAACCTTGATGAGTCAGCCACTGTTGCGCCCAACGGCACCATGGTAATCTACGCCACCCGCCAGCAGGGCCGGGGAGTCTTGATGCTCGTGTCCATCAATGGACGCGTAAGGCTCCCACTTCCTACCGCACAAGGCGAAGTCAGAGAACCATCCTGGTCCCCTTACCTGAACTGACGCGGCGCTACAAAAAGAAGTACTTAACACACTGGGGTTCATTAGGAGTTTCACGATGGAAATGCTGAAGTTTGGTAAGTTTGCTGCTCTGGCTCTGGCTCTGTCCGTAGCCGTTGGTTGCTCCTCTAAAGGCGGCGACAATGCCGGTGAAGGCGCAGCTGTTGATCCAAACGCTGGTTACGGCGCCAACACTGGTGCGGTCGACGGCTCCCTGAGCGAAGAAGCTGCTCTGCGCGCAATCACCACTTTCTACTTCGAATACGACAGTTCGGACCTGAAGCCAGAAGCCATGCGCGCTCTGGACGTTCACGCCAAGGACCTGAAAGCTAACGGCGCTCGCGTTGTTCTGGAAGGTAACACTGACGCCCGTGGTACTCGTGAGTACAACATGGCACTGGGCGAGCGTCGTGCGAAAGCCGTTCAGCGCTACCTGGTACTGCAAGGTGTTGCTCCAGGCCAACTGGAACTGGTTTCCTACGGTAAAGAGCGTCCAGTTGCAACTGGCAACGACGAACAGTCGTGGGCTCAGAACCGTCGCGTCGAACTGCGTAAGTAATTCGTCATGCGAACGTGCCGTCGTGCTCTGACTGTATTGGCTCTCAGCTTCGCACCGCTTGCGGTGTGGGCTGCGGTTCCTGTAACGGATAGCAACTCAGGCTATAACAATAGCGGGAGCAGTTATCCGCCAGCAGGTTATGGCACGAACGGCGCCTATGCGGGGGGAGCGGCTACGTCCGCTCCCTCGGCACAGGGCGAGCTGTTCAACCAGCTGCAACGCATGCAGGATCAATTGGCCCAGCAACAAGGCGCCATTGAAGTGCTGCAGAACCAGGTGAACCAGCTCAAGCAAGAAGGCCTGGAGCGTTACCAGGATCTTGATCGTCGTATTGGAGCCGGTGTTGCACCTGCCGCTACTCCTGATAATTCTGCTGCCGGTGGCGCGCCAAGCGCCGCTGCCGGTGGCGCAGCAGCAGGGGCCGCCGCGGCTGCCCCTGCCGCCAGCAGTGAACCGGGTGATCCGGCGAAGGAAAAACTGTATTACGATGCAGCCTTCGACCTGATCAAGGCCAAGGATTTCGATAAGGCCAGTCAGGCCTTCACCGCTTTCCTGCGCAAGTACCCCAACAGCCAGTACGCGGGCAATGCCCAGTACTGGTTGGGTGAGGTCAACCTGGCAAAGGGTGATTTGCAGGGCGCGGGCCAGGCTTTTGCCAAGGTCAGCCAGCTGTACCCCAAGCACGCCAAGGTGCCGGATTCGCTGTACAAACTCGCTGATGTAGAACGCCGCCTGGGTCATACCGACAAGGTCAAAGGCATTCTGCAGCAGGTGGTTGCCCAGTACCCGGGTACCTCCGCGGCTCAGTTGGCCCAACGGGACCTGCAACGCTTGTAAGCAGTGCAGCCCGTTTAGAAGAAACCCGCGCTTGTCGCGGGTTTTTTCGTTAGAATCCACGCCCTTTTATGAAACACGCTTCCTGGTGTTGACGCGTTGGCGCAATCCCTTGAAGTGCCTGACGGAGGCGGACAGCCTGTTTAGCTGTTACGCCCGTGGCGACTATGCAAGACACATTACGTATTACCGAAGTCTTTTACTCGTTGCAGGGTGAAACGCGCACTGCTGGCCTGCCCACTGTCTTTGTACGGTTGACGGGCTGCCCATTGCGCTGCCAATACTGCGACAGCGCCTACGCCTTCAGCGGCGGTACCGTACGCACCCTCGACGACATCCTGGAACAGGTTGCCGGCTACCGGCCGCGCTACGTCTGCGTGACGGGCGGTGAGCCATTGGCGCAACCCAATGCCATCCCATTGCTCAAGCGGCTGTGTGACGCCGGCTACGAGGTCTCACTGGAAACCAGCGGCGCCCTGGACATCTCTGCGGTCGACCCGCGTGTCAGCCGAGTAGTCGACCTCAAGACCCCGGACTCCAAGGAAGCCCACCGCAACCGCTACGAGAACATCGACTTGCTGACGGCCAACGATCAGGTCAAGTTCGTCATCTGTTCTCGCGACGATTACGACTGGGCCACCTCCAAGCTGATCCAGTATGGCCTGGAGCGTCGTGCGGGCGAGGTGCTGTTCTCGCCCAGCCATCACGACCTGAACGCCCGCGACCTGGCCGACTGGGTAGTGGCGGACAATTTGCCGGTGCGCCTGCAATTGCAGCTGCACAAGTACCTGTGGAACGACGAGCCAGGGCGCTGATCAGGCGGCTGCGAGAGGCGTTCTACCCACCGAATTACCGTTCAAATGCGTTTTTTCTGATTTATTTAAAATAAGGTGTTGAATAATCCTTAGAAATCAGTATTATACGCGCCACCACACAGCGGGTCGTTAGCTCAGTTGGTAGAGCAGTTGGCTTTTAACCAATTGGTCGTAGGTTCGAATCCCACACGACCCACCATTTTTGGCGGTTTAGAAAATCCGGAAGGCCCACGCAAGTGAGGATTTCCGGGTTTTTTTTTGCCTGTTATTTGGCATCACCGACTGGACGGTGAGCCGTCCCTTGCTCAGATTCCCGCTCTCGTCCAAAAAAAAAGTCCTGTCAGTACTTTGAAAGAGCGAACTATAGAAAAGGGCTCAGCTAATCGGCTGATATGAATAAAGAAAAATAAAAAGGACCGACCTTGATTCACGGTGACCTGTCCCGTCCTGTGCGTAACCCACAGGTATCAAATCACGTGTGTTTAGAAATCCCGAGAGCCTCACACCAGTAAGGCTCTCGGTTTTTTTTTGCCGGCAGAAATGTTTTCCCTGGCTCCTTGCCGGTAACTCGTGCTTTTAAGTCTTCGATTGTTGACTTTCATGCCTTTGCGCAATTTTTTTTGGTTTTTTCAGTCTGCTTGGGTTTTTTTTGGTTTTTCTTATTCCACAAACTCAACAACGCAATTTGTATCAAACTATGTTCGTTTAGTATTGGATCCAATCAGTCGGCATCGCCGACGGTGTGTCTGACACAAACAAACTGCTGAAAAAGGAGAAACGCCATGATGCTCAAGGACCCTTCCCGCAAATATCGCCACTTCACCACGGTCAACCTGCCGGATCGCACATGGCCCAGTACTGTCCAGGTTGCCGCTCCTACCTGGTGCAGTGTGGATATGCGCGATGGCAACCAGGCGTTGATCGAGCCGATGAATGCCGAGCGCAAGCGGCGTTTCTTCGATTTGCTGGTGAAGGTCGGTTTCAAGCAGATCGAGGTGGGCTTTCCTGCCGCTTCGCAGACCGACTTTGACTATGTCCGTGAGCTGATTGAAAGCGGTGCGATTCCTGATGATGTGACGATTCAGGTCATGACCCAGGCGCGCAGCCACCTCATCGAGCGCACGTTTGAGGCGTTGAAGGGCGCGCCTCGCGCCATCGTGCATGTTTACAATGCGACGGCGCCGGTGTTCCGGGACGTTGTCTTCAATGTGGACAAGGCGGGCTGCATCGAGATTGCTACCCAGGCAACTCGGGAGATCAAGCAGCACATGGACGCAAACCCCGATACGCAGTGGACGTTCCAGTATTCCCCGGAAACCTTTTGCTTCACCGAGCTGGATTTTGCACTGCAGGTGTGTGAAGCGGTGACAGATACGTTCGGCCCGACCCCGAGTAACAAGATGATCCTGAATCTGCCTACCACTGTGGAGGTGTCTACCGCCAATGTCTTCGCCGACCAGATCGAATGGTTCTGCCGGCACTTCAGTCGCCGGGACAGTGTGGTCATCAGCGTGCATCCGCACAATGATCGGGGCACTGGGGTCTCCACCGCGGAGCAGGCGTGCCTGGCTGGTGCCGAGCGTGTCGAGGGCACGTTGTTCGGTAACGGTGAGCGCACTGGCAACGTAGATATCCTCACGTTGGCGATGAACCTCTACACCAGCGGCATCGATCCGCAGTTGGATTTCTCCGACATCCTGCACGTCCAGCGTGAGGTGGAATTCTGCAATCAGTTGCCGACCCATCCTCGTCACCCTTACGCCGGTGAGTTGGTGTTTACCGCATTCTCCGGCTCGCACCAGGACGCGATCAAGAAAGGCTTTGCGGCGCGCCAGGCCAATCCACAGGGCATGTGGGAAGTACCGTACCTGCCTATCGATCCTGCCGATATGGGCCGTAGCTATGAAGCGGTAATTCGCGTAAACAGCCAGTCGGGCAAGGGGGGCGTGGCCTATCTGTTGGAGCAGCACGGCATTGTGATGCCGCGTCGCTTGCAGATGGAGTTCAGCAGCCTGGTACAACAGGAAGCGGATGGCTCCGGCCAGGAAATCAGTGGCGAGATGATCCTTGCCTGCTTCACCCGGCATTACCTGGAGCAGGGCAAGCCTTACGCGTTACGAGCCCCCAAACTGGTGAGCGAGGGCGATGTGACTTACCTGGAGGCCACCCTTGAACAAGGCACACAGCGCATCGACTTGAGTGGCGAGGGCAACGGCCCGCTTGCGGCGCTGGTCGATGCGTTTGCCCAACGTGGCATTCATTTTGATATCGCCGATTACCACGAACATGCCACCCGTGACGGTGCCCAGGCTGAGGCGTTGGCCTATGTGGAAATTCGCGTGGGCAACCAGTTGCTGTTCGGCGCCGCTCGTGATGGCAGTAGCCTGCTCGCTTCCCTCAAAGCGGTCACCAGTGCGGTCAATCGTGCATCGCGCCTGGGCTTGCTCAGCCTGGTGAATGCTGCGGTGCCGTCCTGAGATGAACGCGCATACCGCATTGGCGGCACTTGCCGGTAATTATGGCCACGGTGACATCGTGGCCTCGCATCGACATGACGAAGGCCAACTGGTCTACGCCATCAACGGTGTGATGCTTGTGTCGGTGGAGGAGACCACCTGGGTGGTACCTTCCGGGCATGCGCTGTGGGTGCCTTCAGGTTTGGAGCATCAGATCCGCATGACCGGCGAAGTGCGCATGCGCACTTTGTTGATCTCGCCGGGAGCGCACCGTCGTTTGACGGAGGAATGCGAGGTCATCAGGGTTTCACCCTTGTTGCGCGAGCTGATTGTGGCTGCGGGCGATGAGCCTGACAGCCAGGCGGCGTCGTTGCGTCATGTGCAGATTGTGGAGCTGATTTTCTCGGAACTTGACCGTGCGCAAAGGGTGCTGGCTCACGTGCCGATACCGGACGAGCCGAGGCTCAAGTCACTGTGTGCGGACTTTATCGACAACCCTTCTCAGGAGTCGAAACTGGAGAGTTGGGCGGTGCAGCTCAATATGAGTTCACGCACCCTGGCTCGGCTGTTCCAGAAAGAGTTGGGCATGAGTTACGGCGAGTGGCGCAAGCGCACGCGGCTGCTGCTCAGCATGCAGCGGCTTGCCAGTGGCGCTTCCATCCTGGAAGTGGCATTGGAGCACGGTTACCAGAGTCCGAGTGCATTTACCGCGATGTTCAAACGCACCATGGGCTACACCCCGAGTAACTGTCGCTTGGTCTGAATCTACCTGGCGATAGCACCACCTCCTTTTGAACATGGCCCCGCCTCCAGGCAGGGCCATGTTTACCTGTGCCTGGTGTATGGAGCCTGCGGCGCAGAGGGCGCGCCGGCACATTGTCCCAATCGAAACGATGGTTGTCTGGAACTCGGGAGATGCGCAACCGGTTGCTCTCTTACCCTGCGTCTCTACTTGGCATTCTGGATTTCTTCGATGGGTTCGCCTTCTCTTTTCCCACGGCATTGCCGTCTTTCGCTGCTTGGCATGGCGGTGGCGTTATTGGCGGGTTGTTCGTCCTGGGTCGCCCATACACCGGCACAGCCACATCCGGAACGCATCAATGCCCTGAGTCACCTGCCCCGAGGTGTCTCGGCCCAAGCGTTACCTGAGCGCTGGTGGCAGTTGTACAACGATCCGCAACTCGACGCGCTGGTGCAAAAGGCCCTGCTGCACAACCGCGACCTCGCGGCGGCCCAGGCCCATGTGCAGGCGATGCTGGCCGGGATCCAGCAGGCCGATGCCGAGCGCTGGCCGTCCACCCAGGCGTCACTGGGCGCCGCTTACGGCAAGACCGCCGATGACCAGACCCTGGCCAAGGCCACCGGTAGCCATGCGCCGTCAGAGTGGGCATTCAACCCAGGCTTCGAGCTGGCTTATCAAGTGGATGTGTGGGGCCAGGTTCAGCGCACCATTGAACGAGCCCAGGTGCAAGCCGCAGCGGCGCAGGCTGCCGAGGACTTGCTGCGCATCACGGTCGTGGCGCAAACCACTCGCGCCTATGTGAACGCCTGCGCCCTGGGCGCGCGTGCCAAGGTCCAGCGCCATTCGTTGGACGTGGTCGCGCATAGCCTGGCGTTGACCGATCGCCAGCGCCAGGCCGGTGTGGTGACAGACCTTGAATACAGCCGCATGCAAGCCCTGCAAGGCGAAACCCAGGCGCTGCTGCCGATGTTGGAGGCGCGTCGACAAGCCGCGCTCTACGAATTGGCCATGCTGACGGGCGTCGCTGATCTTGAACAAGGCTCTGGCGCCGCAACGTGTGAAGTGGTGCCACAACTCAATGCCGAGTTACCGGTGGGCGATGGCTGGCAATTATTGGCACGCCGCCCTGACGTCCGGCAGGCCGAGCGCGCGTTGCAGGCGGCCACGCTGCAAGTGGATATTGTCCAGGCCGACCTGTACCCCAAGGTGACGTTCGGTGCTTCAGTGTCCTCCTCGGCCAACAAACCTCATGAGCTGGGGGACAGCCGTGCGGTGATGTTCGGCATCGGCCCGCTGATTACCTGGCAGTTCCCTAATTGGCAGGCCAACCGCGCGCTAGTCAAGCAGGCACGGGCACTCGAGCAGGTGGAGGTCGCACAGTTCGAGGCCAGCGTCCTCAAGGCCCTCAAGGAGGTGCGCCAGGCCCTGGCGTTGTACGACGGCGAGCGGCAACGCCACGCGGCCTTGAGCCGGGCGCTGGACAGCAGCCGCCAAGCCTACAAGTTGGCCCAATTCAACTATGACGCAGGTTCTATCGACTTTCTCGACGTGCTGGACAGTGAGCGAGAACTGATCCGCTTGCAGGCCACGCGCGCCGACGCCGATGGCCAGTTACTGCAACGCCAGATCGGCCTGTTCCGTGCCCTTGGGGGCGGTTGGCAGTCCGGCGCCGTCGAAACCCCGGCCGCTGCGCCCACCCATGCGTCCATCCCTTCTTCCGGTACCCAGCCATGAATATCGCCGTTGATGAAAAAACTGCAGTCCAGGACGAGCAGGAGAATGTGCTCGAGCAACTCATGCATGCGCGTAAGCAACGGCGAAAAAGGAACCTGATCCTGCTGGGCGGCGCCGCGCTGTTGATCGCGGCGGTGGTGTTCGGCGTGTATTGTATGACCGTCGGCCGCTACCTGGAGCAGACCGATGATGCCTATGTGCGGGCCGACTGGATTCCCATCAGCCCGAAGGTCTCAGGCTATGTGGCCGAGGTCATGGTAGAGGATGATCAGCCGGTCAAGGCAGGGGACGTGCTGGTGCGCATCGAGGCCCGTGACTACCAGGCCCGCTTGGCACAGGCCCGCGCACAACTGGCCGAAAGCCAAGCCTCGGTGGCGGCGCAAGAGGCCAACCTGCACGTCACCGACAGCCTGATCGCCCAGCAAAAGGCCGGCGTTGCCCAGGCCGAGGCCCACGCCCGCAGCGTGGCCGCCGAATTGCGCCGCGCAAGCCTGGACCAGCGCCGCTATGAAGGCTTGGTGCGCGAACACGCCGCCAGCGCCCAGCGCTTGGAAACGGCCGCCGCCAGTTACACCCAGGCCAGTGCCGCAGTGGAAATGGCCAAGGCCATGCAACGCCAGCAGGAAACCCGCTTGACCGTGGCCGTCACCCGCCGTCAATGGGCCCAGGCCTCGCTCCAGCAACAGATAGCCCGGCGCAGCCAGGCTGAGGCGCAGTTGAACCTGGCGACGCATGCCCTGGAAGACACCTTGATCCGCTCACCCATTGACGGTGTGGTGGGGCAGCGCAAAGTGCGTACCCGCCAATACGTCGCGCCAGGGTTGCCGCTGCTGGCGGTGGTGCCCTTGCAACAGGCTTACGTCGTGGCCAACTACAAAGAAACCCAATTGCGCGATATGCGTGCCGGCCAACCGGTGGATATCAGCGTCGACAGTTATTCGGGACGCAAGCTCAAAGGCCATGTGGTGAGCTTCTCGCCAGGCTCTGGGGCGGTGTTCGCACTGTTGCCGTCGGATAACGCCACCGGCAACTTCACCAAGATCGTGCAACGCTTTCCAGTGAAAATCGTCATTGATGAGCATGACGAAGGCGGACCTATCCTGCCGGGCATGTCGGTCATCACCACGGTGGACACCCGCCCAGATAAGCAGGGCGCTGCACATGACTGAAGCGGCTGAAAAGAGCGTCTCCTTTCGCGCCTGGGTGGCCGTGATCGGTGGGCTGTTCGGTTGTTTCATGGCCGGCATGAACGTGCACGTGACCAGCGCCGCGCTGCCGGAGATCGAAGGCTCCCTGGGGGCGACGTTCGAAGAAGGCTCGTGGATTTCCACCGCCTACCTGGTCGCGGAAATCGTGATGATCCCGCTGACCGCCTGGTTGGTGCAGGTGTTCTCTCTGCGGCGTGTGATGCTCGTGGGCTCGTTTGTGTTTTTGGTGGCGTCCATTGCCTGCTCCTGGGCGCCCAACCTGGAAGTGATGATCATCATTCGGGTGATCCAGGGCGCCGCCGGCGCAGTGCTGATTCCCTTGTCATTCCAGCTGATCATCACTGAACTGCCGCCCAGCAAGATCGCGATGGGCATGGCCTTGTTCGCGCTGTCCAACAGCGTCGCCCAGGCCGCCGGGCCGGCCATTGGTGGCTGGCTGACCGATGCCTATTCCTGGCGCTGGATCTTTTACCTGCAACTGGCCCCCGGCATTCTCTTGCTGTTGGCGGTGGCATGGTCGATCGATGCCAAGCCCATGCAGTTGAGCCTGCTCAAACGCGGCGATTGGGGCGGGATCATCGCCATGATCGTCGGCCTGGGTGGCTTGCAGATTGTGCTGGAAGAAGGTGGCCGCAAGGACTGGTTTGGCTCCGATTTCATTGTGTGGATGTCACTGGTGGCCGGCGTGGCCCTGGTGTACTTCGTGCTGTCGCAGTTGTATGGCAGTCGCTCCTTCATCAACCTGCGCCTGCTCAAGAGCTACAACTTCGGCGTGGCCAGCGCAGCGATGTTCATCTTTGGCGGGGCGACTTTCGGCCTGGTGTTCCTGGTGCCCAATTACCTGTCCCAACTGCAGGGCTACAACGCCCGGGAGATTGGCATCAGCCTGATCGCCTACGGCATGGTGCAGCTGGTACTGGCGCCGTTCATGCCGCGCCTGATGAAGTGGCTCAACCCGAAACTGATGGTCGCCAGTGGCTTTTTCATTATGGCCCTGGGGTGCTACCTCGGCGCGCACCTGGACGTGGACAGCGCCGCCAACGTGATTATTCCGTCCACCGTGGTACGGGGCATCGGGCAGCCGCTGATCATGGTGGCGCTTTCCGTGCTCGCGGTGTCTGGCCTGGCCAAAGATGAAGCCGGCTCCGCCTCGGCCTTGTTCTCCATGCTGCGCAACCTGGGTGGTGCCGTGGGTACCGCGGGCTTGACGCAGATCGTGGCCATGCGCGAGCGCTTTCACTCTGAGCGGGTAGGGGAGTCGATCACGCTGTTTTCCCCGTCCTTTCAGGAGCGCCTGCGCGCCAGCATGGCTGACAGCGAGGCTTTTATCTTCAACCAGCTATTACCCGCTCAACAGCAGGTCCTTGAGGGCTTGATCCACACCGTGCGTCGTGAGGCGTACCTGATGGCCTACAGCGATGCGTTTTATGTGTCCTGTATTGCGTTGATCGTGTGCGGGGTAGCAGCCTTGGCATTACGGCAGTCAGCCAAGAGCGGATAACCACGCCAAGCAGGTGTTGAACTTGTACAGCCCACTGCATTTGGTAGGCGCCCACTATCCGCCTTTCGGAAAAAAGGAGCTCTCTCATGCAACAACCCGATACCCTGGTTCGCAACCCGGTGGGCAACCCTGTCGTCGCCAGCGTCAGCGTGAAGGGCGATGCTCGCAGTGTGTGGAATGTCGTCGGAGATTTCGCCGGTTTCGCGAAGTTTATTCCGGCCTTGTCCCATATCGAGATGACGGGCGAGGGCGTGCGTTCGGTACGCAAAAAGCTGTTCAAGGACGGCAATGTGGTGATCGAGCAACTCAACAGCCATGACGACCAAGCCATGACCATGACCTGGTCGCTGATTTACACCTCGCTGAACATCGGCAACCTGTGGGCGCTGATGGAGGTGGTGCCACAAGGCCCGAACCAGAGCCTGGCGACCTGGACCATCATTGGTCAGCCCTACACGGGCGGCAAGGAAGACGTACCGGCGTTCGAAGCCTTCCTGCAAGGCTTTGCCGATGACGCGATGAAGAACGTACAGGCACTCTTCAACTGACATGACGCGCAGGGTGGCACGCTGAGAATGTGCCTAGGTAGGAGCGAGCTTGCTCGCGAAAAACCTGAGGGCGCCGCGTACTCTCAACATGCCAGCGTCATCGTTAACGTCTTTCGCGAGCAAGCTCGCTCCTACAGTGGGGTGGGCCTTCCCCGACAGTGCCCACCGTTTATGGTTTTGGAAAGGTCTCGGGTTTATAAGTAAAAGCCCACCATTTAAACGGATTCCAATGGGGGTTTTTCTTTGCCGGTTTGAAGTTTCTGTTTTTTGCCATTTCTCGGGAGACGTATTTTTCCGCTTCGGATCTGGCCAATGCCTTATCAGCGTCAGTCAGTGGAGTGTTCTGATTTTTTTTCAGGGTGTCCAGATAGATATTTTCTACTTTTACAATCGCAGCATTTATATCTTCCGGTACTAGGTTGGCGGTGAGGGTGCCGCTATAGCCCTTGACAGGGCGCCCTATGAGCTTCTGAAACTCCGCCGCGAAGGACGCATCTCCACCACTTGCAGAGTCACATGACAGTAGTCTTACGTTGTCAAACGTTTCCGGGTAAATGCCCGAGTCATGAAGTGTCTGAAGTAACTCTTGTGGCGTATTGAGTTTTCCGTTGTATGAAACTTTCGAGATGCCAGTAGCCGGGTCGACGCTTCCGTGCACCAGGATGTTGAGTCGTTCTTGACGGCCGTTTTTGTTGAAGTCGGTAAATGTATAAAGTTTTTCGTCAAGGGAATTTAGCTCGTTAAGCTCTCCACTTAGTACTACGTTTTTATCCACAGTGGAAAAAAGCGCTTCGCCGGTCGGTAAGTTCTCTACGGATGTCAGAAGTGAGCGCTTACTGTTTGGTATTTCGATTGTCGGAGGGACACCTTCACTGACGTGTGGTGTATCCGGTTCGCTTGGTGCGGTATTGGCGACGGAGGACACGTCGCTGTCATTCGCGGCGTTTACTTTCCTCACGAAATCAAAACGGTTGCTTTGCTCATTGTATTTCCAGCCGTAATGTTCGCTGCCAGCGATAGTCGATGCGGAGGGTGCTTCGCCCAACCCAGCCTCAGCTCCAAATGGTGTGAGTTCGTGCGCCAGCTGCAAGCCCGATATCACTGCAGCCGCTGTGCCGCCAACACGATCGTCGGCGGTCATACCATAAATGGAATCATGGGTACCGAAGACAATATTGCCCGCGTTTCCAAGGATGGGCACATAGCCGAAGGTGCGCCCCCATAATTCTTTGGCTTCCTTCCACGTTTGCTTCGAGGAACCAAATACCTCTGTTTGATCGGCCCACACGGCATTGTTGGCGTTGATCTTTTGATAATTGCTGGCAATACCAGAGTTCAGATCTCCAAATTTTAAATGGTAGGTTTTCTTTCGCGATTGAGTGTAATTAAATAACTCTCTAACCGGAATCTGTTTGTCGCTGAGTAGATTTTTGCGTCCCGGATAGTGCGCATGATTACCCTCAATCAAATTTTCGAGCACACTGCTCGCTGATGGCCAATGAGCATCCTTTCCGCCTTGTCTGTCTTCGGCGTTAAAGCTGGCTTTTAAGGCATCACGGTTGTCTTTGGCCCAACGAGCAAAATCATCGTCTCCGCGTATTTCGCTGACTGTGCCGTTCTTCAAGTCGAGCATCAGGCCTTGATTGGGGCGGGTGTCATAATTGCCGTGATAGTTGACATAAGGAATAAACGCATACCCGGCCAGTGGATAACCGTATATGTTGGGTATGACGACATTTCCCTTATTGTCTAGCGTGCGTTCAACGGCTGATCGGCCTTCAGGCGATAGCATTTTATACGCATCTTTGTCGTTACGCAGGCCTTGCAAAGTTCCCAGCACAACATAAGCATCGGCTTTTCCCGAGTGCTTCGCCAATTCGCCCGTCTCGTCGCTCATGGTGGAGGCGACATCATCTTGCCAATGATTTTGTAGCTTCGCACCCAGCGCTTCCAGATCGTTGATCTTGCTCCGGTCTTGCGGCTTGATTTCCATGGTCTGGAAGTTGAGCAGGCCACCTCCCGGTGGTTTATCGTGCTTAAGAGCACCGGCTGCAATTTCCCATGCAAAATAGGTGCGTGTATCGGTGTTGGTCTCGACTTCCGGCTTCCATTTTCCAACGTAACTTTTGAAGGTTACAGTGATTTTTTCATGCGGGTCGAACCCGGCAGCCAATAACCCGCCGCTGAAATAACCGGCAGGCTCCAGGAACGGGCGAGTTTTCTGGAACCTGATATTACTTTCGTTTTCTTCACCGCTTTCTTCTATTTTCTTGATTTGCGTGACAACACGGTCGGCGTAAGCGTCAATCCTCTGTAGCTGTTCCTGGTGCGTATAACTTGCTGTGGGAGGGGAAACGCTGACAGAGCCATAAATGACTCCCTTGGCGAAATCTAACTCATGGTCGGGGGCGGGCGCAGGGATCGGTTTTTGTCCCAGCCCCAGCTTTTTATCTTCCGAGGCGCTCGGCGCGTCCGGAAGTGTATTTTTGACTGGCGGTGCATCGTCAATTGCCCGAGTGGAGCGACGGTGTTCAGCATTTGTTGTATGGGGATAGTTGCTGAGTGGCTGTGGCACGGGCGAGAATATATTCATTGCTGGGTCACTTTATTTATATGAGATCAACGATATAGCTTTAAACGCAGTCGTTCGGCGGGCGTGTGTGCACTGCACTAACATGCCATACCCTTTTAACGGGCTCACTGTTTAACCTCTGTTTATGGTTATAGACGCCAAAGGGAAGCGCTGAATTTTCTGGTGCGTCCGTCTGTCGAGCTTATTTTCTCTTGTTTGAAAATATCCGCATGAGGTTAGTTTTTTGTTGGGTGGTTGAGGTCTGTGAAAGGTTCCACTTTCTGGGTGTGCTTTGTTTGTAAGAACGCGATCATAAGGACCAACCTACAGCGACCCGAGAAAAAGCGTACAACTGAGCGCGCCGGCTGGCACGCTGAGAATGTGCCTGTGGAGCGAGCTTGCTCGCGAAAAACCTGAGGGCGCCGTGTACTCCAAGCATGCCAGCGTCATCGTTAACGTTCTTCGCGAGCAAGCTCGCTCCTACAGTGGGGTGGCTTTACCCTTTAGTTGATGGCCTGATCAATCCCCGCCTGCAAGGCCTGGCTCTCACTGTGCCCACCCGCTCGCAGCGGGCCCAGATTTAAGGCTTGGTCCTTGCGCGTGGCGTCGTCGTGTTTCTGGGTCAGTTCGTCCTTGGCGCCCAGGGCCAGGTTGACCGGTGACTTCGAAACGTTCAGCCCGACGTCGGCACGGTAGTCGCTGCCGGCCAGTGTGGTTGCAGTCACCTTGGAGCCACCCAGCTCAACCTTGCCATTGGGCGCACTGATCCGCGCGCCCGTGAGCTGGGTATCACCCTTCACCAGCAGGTTGACGCCGTGGCCTGCGCGAATGCCTGACGCCTGGGTGACGCTGTCCTTGACCACATGGCTGACATCCAGATACAGGGTCGGGGTGTAGCTGGTGTTGCCGCTCTTGTCGCCGAACAACACGCTTTCGGCGGTGTTGGCCACCTTGCTGCCGGTGGTGTCTTTGCCACTGACGGTGTAGCTGTCGCTGGTTTTTGGCCAGACCTTATCCTTGAAGCCAGACAGGCGTGTGCCCAGGGCGTCGGTCTTGTCTGCCAGGTAAGCCTTGGCCTTGTCCACGCGAGTACCGAAGGCGCCACGGGGTTGCGGGTTCACGTCGTAGCTGCCACTGCGGGTAAGTTTTTCGCCCAGGCGTTCCTTGGCATTGACCACGCTGTTGACCACGCTGTCCTTGGCCGAAGCCAGGTGCCCGGTGCCTTTGTCGACGACGTTCTCCAGCTTGTCGCGATGCTTGTCGAACGCACCTTCAGCCTTGGCTTGTACCTTGTCCTTCAGGGGGCCGCTGGTTTTGGCCAGCTTATCCACCACCCCCGGCTGGTTCTTCTCGACATCCAGCCTGGCGTCAACATTCACCTGGGTGCTGTTGACGTGGTCCTTGCGGCTTTCGACGACGAGGTCGCCGCCCACCGTGCCGTGCACCTTGTCGGCGTCGATACGCGCTCCGGCCAGATGGGTATCGCCGCCACTGTTGAGGGTGACGTCACCCGCCGTGATCACGCTGTTGTGCTGCGTGGTGCCTTGCAAGTGATCCACATCGACCTTGGCCCGCGCATTGATGCCGCGCTGGGTCTTGGGTGTCTCATGTTCACCGGCGTCGGCCAAGGTGGTTTTGCCGATGCTGGCGCCTGCGCCCAGGGTCACGCCCCAGCTGTTATGGGCCTGGGTCGATTGTGCGGACTCTTGCAGGATGCCGCCGTTTTGCGCATCCAGGCTAACGCTGGCTGCGCTGACCTGAGTGCCCTGCAAGTGGATGGCATCGGTTGCCTCAGCGGCACTGGCGAGGCTGACCTTGCCGCTGCTGTGCAATTGCCCGACGACCGCGCTCTTGTCGTTCTCCGCCACTTTACCAATATTGAAATTGGCGCTGAGGCTGCCGGTCTTGCTGCTGCTTTCGGCGCTGCTGGTCTTGCCGGCACCGAGGGTCAGACCGCCGCCCAGGTTGCTGCCGTTGCTGACGTGGCTGTCGGTGGCGGCTTGCAGGTCCAGCTTGCCGCCGGCATTGAGGCTGATATCGCCAGCCTTTGCGCCCGTGCTGCCGATCTGCGTGCCTTGCAGGGTCATGTCTGCGCCGCTGCTGAACTGAACGGGGCCGCTGCCTTGAATGGTCGCGACCTGTGCCTGGCTGTTCTGGATGTCCAGGCGCTTGTTATCCAACTGCACGCCGGCACCGAGGTTGATGTTGCTGCCATTCGCACCGGGCGCGGTGCCCACCGTCAGTGAGCCGTTGCCGCGCAGCGTGCTGCTGTTTTTGCTCTGGGTGTTGGTGGCCTGGTTGAGCGCCAGCTCACCGCCGGTCTTGAGGTTAACCCCGGCCTGGCCGCCGTCGAACTGGCTGCCTTCATAACGGGCATCGCCCTTGGCCTCGATGCTCACGCCTTGGCTGGCCACATAGCTGCCGAGCACCGCCGTGCTGGTGGATTCGCGCACATCGCTGCTGCCGCCCAGGCCGCTGCCGCGCACATTCACGTCTTCGCCGGTGGTGGTATAGACCCGCACGCCAGCCTTGGCGTCCACGCTTTGCTCGCTGCTGCTGTGGGTGTTGGCCGCTGCCGTGGCCAGGTGCTCGCCGGCCTTGATGTTCAGCCCGCCCTCGGTGGCGCGGTACTGGGTGCCCTCGTCCTGCAACGTGCCGGCTGCATTGACCTGCACCGCGGCGCCACTGAACTGGCTGACCACGGCGGTGCTGTCTTGCGTTGTGCCGGTTTTGTTCGTGTGCCCGACTTCCACATCCAGGCCGACATTGGGTTGCTCGAACGCGTCCAGCAAACCGGGCTGATGGAACTTGGCCTGGGCCACGCCCTCGACGGCTTTTTCGATCGGGCGGGTAATGCCTTTGTATTCCACATTGGCGCCAACATCGGCGGTCCAGCCGTTTTCCTTGTGGGTGCTGGTCTCGGTGGAATGGGCAGCCTGGTTGTCGATCTGACCCGCGTTGACCTGCAGTTCGGCGCCGGCCTTGGCCTGTGCACCCTCGCTGGTGAAGGTGTTGCCAGCGTTGATGGTCAGCTTGCCGGTCGCGGCCACGGTGCTGGTTTGCGCGGTGGTTTTTTCAGTGGTGTCTTGGCTGCTTTGGTGGCTGAACTGAGCGCCACTGCCCGCCCGATCAATGCCGCCGGTGTAGTAGAAACTGCCGCCGGTGGTGGTGGTGTCGACGGCTTCGGTGCGCTTGTCGTGGGCGGCCAACAGCTCGACGTTGTTGCCGCTCAAGGTGGCATCGCCTGCGGTTGCCTTGAGGTCCGAGCCCTGGATGCTCACATCGCCACCGGCCTTTACTACGACACTGCCGCCCTTGAGGCTGGAACCCTGCTGCTGGGTGGTGTCGGTCTTGCGGGTTTGCTGCTGGTCTTCATAGCTCAACCCCGCACGGTACTGGCGGCTGACGCCCTCGGTTTCCTTGGCGTAGCCATCGAAGCCGCGGCTATGGGTGCGAGTGGTGTCGTGGGTGGTGTTCTCGGCGGCAACGACCTTGATATCGCCCTTGGCATCCGCTTGCAGTTCACCCGCGGCGGATACCTGGGAGCCACTGACGGTGATGTCCTTGGCACTTTGCAGCTTGAGGTTGCTGTCCGAGCGCAGGTCGCTGGCAACCACGGTGCTGTCCTTGAGGTTCTTGCGGCTTTCATCCTTGGAGAGGCCGAAGAATTTGCTGTCATTGTTGTAGCGGTTGTCGTGGGAGCTGTCCTGGACGCCGTCGATCACCAGCGAACCTTTGTCGCTGATGACATTGGCCTGCTTGCCGCCACGGGCCTGGCTACCGCTGATGCGCACGTCGTCGGCCTTGACGATCAGCTTGCCGTCGGCGTTGACCTTGCTGCCGGTGTTCGACGTCTTGCCCTGGTCACCGTCGCCTTGCTTGCCGAAGAAGCTGCCACCGGTGAGGTCGCCGGAGTAGGCGTTGTCGCGGCTGCTCTGGGTACGGCTGGCGCTGGTGATTTCCACGTGCCGGGCGGCCAGTTGAATATCGCCGGGGGTTTTCAGCTCGGCGCCTTGCACTTGCAGCTTCTGTTGGCTGGTCAGCTCCAGTGTCTTTCCGGCCTTGAGGCTGCTGGTGATACTGCGTTGTTCGCTGCTGGATTTATCCCAGTTGGCTTTCCACAGGTGTTTGCGATGGTTGCCCTGGTCGCGGCTTTCATGGGTTTCGGTGGCGGCGTTAACGTGCAGGTCGGCACCGCTGTCGACGCGCAGAGTGTTGCCCGCTTCCACATGGCTGGCTTTGATCTCGGTGTTGGCGCCGGAAGACAGCGCCGCGTCCTGTTGCGCCACGACCTTGTTGCCGTGCTGGCGCGAGTCTTTATCGGTGGTGGTGCGGTCGTAGGTTTCGTAGGTGAACAAGAAGTTGCTGTTGTTCCACTGCTCACGCTTTTCCTGGAGCTTGCGGCTTTCCAGGCTGCTGAGGGTCAGGTTGCGGCTGGCGTCGAGTTTGACGTTGCGCCCGCTGACGTCGGTGGCGGCCAGGTTCAAGTCCTTGGCACTGTGCAAATCGACATCGCCCTGACGGCTGTGCACGCCAGCGCGGGTGGCGTCGAGGCTGTCGGCATACACTTGGCCGCTGATGTCGAGGTCGCCGGCCGAACTGATCTTCACCCCGTCAGTGCCTTGCACCTGCACACCGCCCACACGCACACCGGCGCCCTCGGCGGTGCTGATGATGTTGATGCGCCCGGCCTGCATGGCGCCGAACAGGCGTGCGTCGATGCGTTGGTCCTGGGTCTTGCTGGCCGGGTCGACCTGGCGCACTTGCCCGCTGGCGAAATCGACCTGATTACGGCCCACCGTGAGGTTCAATTGATCGCGGGCGCTGAGGCGACCTTCGCTGTCGATGCGCGGCGCGATCAGGTTGATAGAGCCCTCGCGGTTGTGCAGGCCCTGGCCTTGCACTGTCAGTTGGCCGTTGGCATCGCGGGTGCTCAAGGCTTGCAGCTTGCCGTCGTTGAGTTCAGGGCGGCCGACCACCAGGTTGGCATTGGGCGTGTTGATGAAACTGCCGCCATTCACCGAAATGCCGTTAGGGTTGGCCAGCACGTAATCGGCTGCCTGGCCAAAAATCTCCTGGGCGCCATTGAGGGTCGAGGCGTTGCGGCTGATCACTTCATTGAGGATCACGCTCGCCGCCTGGCCCTGGAACTGCGGGTTGGCTGCCAACTGCCCGGCGAGTTGGGACTGGCCAGCCTGCAAGGCGTTGTTCAACACCAGGCCCTGGCGGTCGACGTTGTAGTCCAAAAACTGGTTATGGGACAGGCCACCGGCGTTCGGCGCGACGATGTTGACGATGGGTACACCGCCCTGGTTTTGCAGTTGCGGCGTGCCGCCAGGGCCTTCGACGACGGTCAAGCCTGCGGCGAGCGCGAGTTGCGGCAGCAGGAACAGGCTGGCGATGGCCCAGCGCAGTTTGCCCTGGGGTGAAAGGTGGAAGCTGTGTGGAGTAGTCGGCATAAATAATCTCGCTCTGTGTTGGCTGATCCACGACGCGCGTTGTTCGTTGCAACGCTGCTGGAGTGGCCAGGTACGGCGGTGACTCAGGCAAAAAACGGGTGTGAGCTCATATCTGCACGCTAAGGCGCGTCAGCCAGACCTCCGGCTCCTGGCGAAAACCTGTAGGGGTGTTGAGGTTGCGTTGGTAGTCGACGTCGAGCTGCACGTTCTTCCAGCTCAGGTTGAGCCCCGCGCTGGCGCCGCTCAGGCGTTGGCTCCGGGCACCGTGTTCGTGCTTGACCCAGCCGTTGTCCAGGCCCAGGCGCGGGGTGAGCTTCACCGGCAAGTCAGTATTGAGCGGCAGGCGCAAAGTGTTGCGCCATACCGTGCCAATGGCACCGGAAGTACTGTTTTCGCGGTAGCCGCGCACGGCCGAGTCGTCGGTGATCAGCAGTTGTTCGATGGCGGGCAATGCATCCGGGCTGTACTGCACCGATAACTGGCTTTGCCACTGCCACGGCTGCGCTGCCCATTGGCCGTTGCGCCATTGGGTGAGGTTGGCGCGGTACTTTTGAAACTGCGCCTTGGGCTGGTTTTTCTGCACTTGGCTGGCATCGCGATCGGCGCCGAACCAGGTCAGGCCCTGGGCGTAGTTGACGTCCAGGTTCCACACCGCACTGTTGAGCCAGAACAGGTTCAGGCCCGCTTCGGCCACGGTCAGCGTCGGGCTCTGGATGTCCAGGTGTACCTTTTGCAGGTAGCTGTCGACGTCTTTGTAGGCCAGTTGCAGGTTGGCGCTCAGTTGGTGGCCCTGGTCGCGCCACAGCACACGGTCGCTGCGCAGGCTGACTTGATCGGTGCGGCCACTGTTGTAGAACGTGGCACGGCTGAGCTTGAACGGCGAGCGGTATTCGGCATGGCTGGCGAACAGGCTGTAGGTCCAGTAACCGTAGGGGATCGAGTAGAACAGGCTGTGGCTGCGGCTGTAGCGCGGCCCATGGTTGAGCGTGTCGCTGAAGCTCAGGTTGAGCGAGTCGTTGATTTGCAGCGGGCTGTCCAGGCTCAAGTTGATTGCATTGCGATCCCGCCCGGTGCCGGCGCTGCCGAGGTTATCCACCCCCAGGCCCAGGGCCCAGCGCGAGGCGCTGCTGCGCGTGCGCAGGATGATGCGCGAGGCGCCCGCTGTGCTGCCTGGGGCGATGTCGGCGGTGAGGTCGACCGAGCGTAGGCGGTTGAGCTGGTCCAGGCCCTGTTCCAGGTCTCGCAGGTTCAGTGGTTTGCCGAGCATGCCGGGGAATGCCCCGCCCAATGACACCGGCAGGCTCTGGTCGGCCAGCTCGATGGTCTCCAGGTAGCCTTCTTCGACGTGAATATCCAGCGGCTGCCCGGCGGTGGGTGCACTGATCAGGTAGGGGCGGCTGGCGATATAACCGGCCTCGACATACAGCCGGGTGATCTCGGCCAGCAGGCGGTTGATCTGGGTGACGCCCATGCAAGGCGCCACGTGGGGCTCGATGTGTTTGTCCAACTCGGCACGGCTGAACAGCGTGACCCCGGCCAGGCGCGTACCGCTCAAGGGCCAGCAGTGTTCATCCCTGGCGATGTCCGTGGGCAAGGCGGGTATGGCCGCTGGTGTACCGAAGCTGCCGCGTTGCATCTGGCGTTGGCGCTGCTCCAGGTGTAATTGCTGCAGGTCGCGTTGCTGTTGTTGCTGCAAGCGCAGGGCTTCCTGGCCTGGCTGCGGCACCTCGGCGCCAGCCACGGGCAGCGCCCACAGGCAGAGCAGGGCGATGCCCAGATTACGGATACAACACAAGTGTCCGGTTGAGAGCTGATTTGGCACTCGACATCCTTAACGTAGAAATACACACGATCCATACCGTCTGAGCCAGCGTTGAACTCAGCGGTAGTTGCCCTACTTGAGTGAGTGGTCGACGGTTTGTTACATCGCTGTAGGATTTATTACACAAGACGTAAGAAAAATCGCGTAATTCAGTGCTTAAATGCACAAAATTAGGGCGCGCCAGGGTGTGGGGGCCTGATATTCCTGATTTTTCAGGCGTGTGGGAGGGAAAGGGGCGGTTTTGATTGTTGTGCAGGCATCGCCTAATCGGCGTGTCGCGGCCAGGGATCGGGCACTTGGCCGGGTCACCAGATTAGGCTTTTGAATCCATTGGATATTCTGTAGCCTTGCGCAGCTTTAAGCTTTACCCGTGCTTGATGAACAAAAACACTTCGTCCGGCGGCGCCCGAAGGGCTCCGGAGCCGGTGGTACACTCGACTTTCGCGCTACTGCGCCTGCAGGTCTTGCGAACATGACGCACATTTCCGAACGCCTACTGGTTCAAGCCCACCTCGACGCCAAGCAGCCCAAGGTGCTCAGCGCTGCTGAAGAGGCGAGCCTGCGAACCGCCATTGCCGCCGAGCTCAAGGCTCAGGACGCGGTGTTGGTTGCCCACTTTTATTGCGACCCGGTGATTCAGGCCCTGGCCGAAGAAACCGGTGGCTGTGTTTCCGACTCCCTGGAAATGGCGCGCTTCGGTGCCGCCCACCCTGCCAAGACCGTACTGGTGGCTGGCGTGCGTTTCATGGGGGAGACCGCCAAGATCCTCACGCCTGAAAAACGCATCCTGATGCCGACCCTGGAAGCCACCTGCTCCCTGGACCTGGGTTGCCCGGTGGATGAGTTTTCCGCGTTCTGCGATCAACACCCCGAGCGCACCGTGGTGGTGTACGCCAACACCTCGGCGGCGGTCAAAGCCCGGGCGGATTGGGTGGTGACCTCCAGCTGCGCGCTGGAAATCGTCGAAAGCCTGATGGACAACGGCGAGACCATTATCTGGGGCCCGGACAAACACCTGGGCACCTACATCCAGCGCCAGACCGGTGCCGACATGCTGCTGTGGGACGGTGCCTGCATCGTCCACGAAGAGTTCAAGTCCAAGCAGCTCGAAGACATGAAGGCGCTCTACCCGGATGCAGCGATCCTGGTGCACCCGGAGTCACCGACTTCGGTGATCGAACTGGCGGACGCGGTGGGCTCCACCAGCCAGTTGATCGCCGCAGCGCAACGCTTGCCGAACAAAACCTTTATCGTCGCCACCGACCGCGGCATCTTCTACAAGATGCAGCAGCTGTGCCCGGACAAAGTCTTCGTCGAAGCGCCTACCGCCGGTAACGGTGCAGCCTGCCGCAGTTGCGCGCACTGCCCGTGGATGGCGATGAATACGCTGGAGCGCACGTTGCAATGCCTGCGCGAGGGCAGTAATGAGATCTTCGTGGAACCGGCGGTGATTCCGCAGGCGGTACGGCCGCTCAAGCGCATGCTCGACTTTACCCAGGCAGCACGGTTGAAACTGGCCGGCAACGCCTGATCCTCAGGCTGAGACAAATCAAAATGTGGGAGCCAGCTCCCACAGTTGATCTGTGATGCGCTTGAGTTACTTCTTTTGCTTCGGGATTCGCACCAACTGCGTATCCGAATAGATGTCATGCCAGCTGCGTTTGTGTTTATCGAACAACGACCAGATAAACCCCAACCCCACGCACAGCCATGACGCAATCGACACCACAAAACGCAACAGTGCCTGCCACAGGCTGATCCGCGACCCGTCAGCGTTCTGCACGCGCACGCCCCACACCTGCATGCCCAGGGTTTGCCCCGAATGGGTCCAGAACTTGGCGAAGAACCCGAACAGCACGAACAGCAGCAGAGTCGACAGCAACGGGTCACCGTCCAGCGCGCCGGACTCGGTGAGCGTGCGCATCTTCGCTTCGCCCACGAAGGCGATCCACACCAGCTTGTAGATAAACGCGGTGACGATCAGCAGGGCAGTGCACAGCAGGAAATCGTAGAACATCGCTGCCAGGCGACGGCCCAGGCCAACGGCGGGGAATTCGCCCTGGGGGCTCAACAGGGGTTTGGACATGGCAGGGCTCTCTGGAGAAAGCACGCAGTTTACGCAATGGCGCCCATAAAAAAGCCCCTGATGTCATATCAGGGGCTTTTTGTCGCAGCAAGGATCAGCCTTCTGCTTGTACTTCGTCAGCCTGCAGGCCTTTTTGGCCTTGTACTGAAACGAAGGTGACCTTCTGGCCTTCCTTCAGGCTCTTGAAACCGTTGCCCTGGATAGCGCGGAAATGCACGAACAGATCCGGGCCGCTTTCAGGAGTGATAAAACCAAACCCTTTCTCGTCGTTGAACCACTTGACGGTACCGCTCTGACGTCCACCTTTATCCGACATTTTCTTCTTTCCTTTGACGCTAAAAATTAATGACAGCCCCTTTCACACGAAAGAGTACTGGGCTGGGTTGCAGGAAAGTAAGAGACGTCGAACGGGTTGTAGCAAACTACTTGAGCTACTGCCCAGGTCCAGGTTCCAAGCGACCCATGCAAACACAGTGGGCAAACTCTACGCCAACTAATATGAAAAAAACAAGCCCTTGTGCAGGCCCTTGTTTTATTGGGTCTCATGACACTTTGTTGAATGTTCTGATACCGGCTTATTCGATAGAGTTATTCACTTGTTATAGGGCGTCAGCTATAAAAAGCCTATCGTGAATGCACTGTTTTATGGCGGTTGCGTTACAGTTCAGTGCGCATTAACGCAACCGCGTTACTTATAGAAACAGTCAATCAGCCACGGTAGTAACGTTGCGGAACGAATGGCATTTTACTTACACGCAGTGGCACCTTTTTCCCACGTACCATTGCGCTAACTTCGGTATCCAATGCGACAAATGCGCTGTCCAGGTAACCCATCGCCAGCGGGCCGCCCAAGGTTGGGCCAAAGCCTCCGCTGCACACGCTGCCGATAACCGTACCCTGTGCATCGACAATTTCAGCGCCTTCACGCACCGGGGTACGCTCCTGCGGCAGCAGGCCTACGCGTTTGCGCGCCACACCGGTTTGCTGTTGGGTGAAGATGCGGTCGGCGCCAGGGAAGCCGCCGGCCCGTGCGCCGTCGGCACGCCGAGCCTTGGAAATCGCCCACAACAGGCTGGCTTCGATTGGCGTGGTGTCGGTATTCATGTCGTGACCGTACAGGCACAGGCCGGCTTCCAGGCGTAGCGAATCACGGGCGCCCAGGCCGATGGCCTGCACTTCGGTTTCGGCCAGCAGGCTGCGGGCCAGGCTCTCGGCATTGGCCGCCGGCACGGAGATTTCAAAGCCGTCTTCACCGGTGTAGCCGGAGCGGCTGACGTAGCACTCCACGCCCAGCAAACGCAGGGTGGCAAATTGCATGAAGGTCATCTGGGTGACTTCAGGGGCCAGGCGCGCCAATACTTTCACTGCCGCAGGGCCTTGCAGGGCCAGCAGGGCGCGTTCTTCGAACAGCGGTTCGATGGTGCATTGGTCGCCGATATGTGTGCGCAGGTGCGCCAGGTCCTGGTCCTTGCAGGCGGCGTTGACCACCAGGAACAGTTCATCGTTGCCCAGGTTGGCGACCATCAGGTCGTCGAGGATGCCGCCTTGCTCGTTGGTGAACATCGCATAGCGCTGCATACCCACTGGCAGGTCGATGATATCGACGGGCACCAGGGTCTCCAGAGCCTTGGCGGCATTCGCGCCAGTGAGACGAATCTGGCCCATGTGGGAAACATCGAACAACCCGGCCTGTTCACGGGTATGCAGGTGTTCCTTCATCACGCCCAATGGATACTGCACCGGCATGTCGTAGCCGGCGAAGGGCACCATGCGTGCGCCGAGTTCGAGATGCAAGGCGTGCAGAGGAGTTTTCAACAGGGTTTCGGTGGACATATTCAGCTCCTGAAAAACGTGCCGACGCGCTTGTGGGCGTCAGCACTCGATAATGTTGACCGCCAAACCGCCACGGGCGGTTTCCTTGTATTTGCTTTTCATGTCGGCGCCGGTCTGGCGCATGGTGCGGATGACCTTGTCGAGGGACACAAAGTGCTGGCCGTCGCCACGCAGGGCCATGCGCACCGCATTGATCGCCTTCACCGAGCCCATGGCATTGCGCTCGATGCACGGCACCTGCACCAGCCCGCCAATGGGGTCGCAGGTCAGGCCGAGGTTGTGTTCCATGCCGATCTCGGCGGCGTTTTCCACTTGGGACACGCTGCCGCCCAGCACTTCACAGAGTGCGCCTGCGGCCATGGAACAGGCCACGCCGACTTCGCCCTGGCAACCGACTTCGGCGCCTGAGATCGAAGCATTTTCCTTGTACAAAATGCCGATGGCGGCCGCGGTGAGCAAAAAGCGCACCACACCGTCTTCGTTCGCGCCGGGGATGAAGCGCATGTAGTAGTGCAGCACGGCGGGAATGATCCCAGCCGCGCCATTGGTGGGCGCAGTGACCACGCGCCCGCCATTGGCGTTTTCTTCGTTGACTGCCAGCGCATACAGGTTGACCCAATCGAGCACCGACAGCGGGTCGCGCAGCGCCGACTCCGGGTTCTTGCACAACTGCCGATGCAAGGCCGCCGCCCGGCGCTTGACCTTCAAGCCTCCGGGCAAGATACCTTCGTTGCGACAGCCGGCATCGACGCAGTCCTGCATGACTTGCCAGATCTTCAACAACCCGCTGCGGGTTTCGGCTTCCGGGCGCCAGGCACTTTCATTGGTCAGCATCACCTGGCTGATAGACAGGCCATAGGTGGCGCAATGGCCGAGCAAGTCCTTGGCGTGTTTGAACGGGAAGGTCAGGGGTGTGGCGTCTTCGACGATACGGTCGGCGCCCGCCGCGTCTTCATCCACCACGAAACCGCCACCGACCGAGTAGTACTCGCGGCTACGGGTCTGAATGCCGGCGGCGTCAAAGGCACGAAAGATCATGCCGTTGGGGTGATAGGCAAGGGGCTTGCGAATCATCGCCAGGTGTTCTTTCTCGTTGAACGCAATGCTGTGTTCGCCGAGCAGGTTGAGGCGCCCGTCACTGCGCATCTGCGCCAGGCGTGCAGCCACGGTTTCGGTATTCACGGTGTCCGGATGTTCGCCTTCCAGGCCCAGCAACACAGCCTTGTCGCTGCCGTGGCCTTTGCCGGTGGCGCCCAGCGATCCATAAAGTTCCACCTTGATGCCGGTGGTGGTGCTCAGCAGGTTGTCACGCTTGAGCCCCTCGACAAATCGAGCGGCGGCACGCATCGGGCCTACGGTGTGGGAACTGGAGGGGCCAATGCCAATTTTGAACAGGTCGAACACGCTAAGGGACATGGTTGTTCTCCGGTTTCTTATTATTTTCTGAGGAGGACTCGGTCAATGTGGGAGCCGGGCTTGCCCGCGATAGCGGTGGGGCAGACAACATCACTGTCGGCTGATACACCGCTATCGCAGGCAAGCCAGCTCCCACACTGGCCGCGTATCTCCCGTCAGATCAGGCGTAGCTCTCGATAGAAGGGCACGCACACACCAGGTTGCGATCGCCAAACACGTTGTCAACCCGGCCAACCGGCGGCCAGTACTTGCCTTCGATCAATGAAGCCACCGGGTACACCGCTTGTTCACGGCTGTATGGGTGGCTCCATTCGCCCACCAGTTCAGCGGCGGTGTGCGGCGCGTTTTTGAGTGGGTTGTCGTCTTTGTCCAATGTGCCGTTTTCCACCGCGCGAATTTCTTCGCGGATGGCGATCATGGCGTCGCAGAAGCGGTCCAGCTCTTCCTTGGATTCACTTTCGGTCGGCTCGATCATCAAGGTGCCGGCCACCGGGAACGACATGGTCGGTGCATGGAAACCAAAGTCGATCAGGCGCTTGGCCACGTCGTCCACGCTGATGCCGCTGCTGTCTTTCAACGGGCGCAGGTCCAGGATGCATTCGTGGGCCACCAGGCCATTGCTGCCGGTGTACAGCACGGGGTAGTGCTCTTCCAAGCGGCGGGAAATGTAGTTGGCATTCAGGATCGCCAACTGCGACGCGCGCTTGAGGCCGGCGCCGCCCATCATGCTGATGTACATCCAGGTAATCGGCAAAATGCTCGCGCTGCCGAACGGCGCGGCGCACACCGCGCCCTCTTTGCGCTCCATGGCCGCGTGGCCGGGCAGGAATGGCGTGAGGTGCGACTTGACGCCAATCGGGCCAACGCCCGGGCCGCCACCGCCGTGGGGAATGCAGAAGGTCTTGTGCAGGTTCAGGTGGGACACGTCGCCGCCGAACTTGCCCGGTGCGCACAGGCCAACCATCGCGTTCATGTTGGCGCCGTCGATGTACACCTGGCCGCCGTTGTCGTGAATGATCCCGCAAATTTCGCGGATACCTTCCTCGAACACGCCGTGGGTGGACGGATAAGTGATCATCAGCGCAGCGAGGTGCTCGCGGTGCTCGATGGCCTTGGCGCGCAGGTCTTCGATGTCGACGTTGCCGCGCGCGTCGCAAGCGGTGACCACCACGCGCATGCCGGCCATGTTGGCGGTGGCAGGGTTGGTGCCGTGGGCTGACGACGGGATCAGGCAGATGTCGCGACGTGCTTCGCCACGGCTCTGGTGATAGGCACGGATGGCCAAGAGGCCGGCGTACTCACCCTGGGAACCGGCGTTGGGTTGCAGGGAGATCGCGTCGTAACCGGTGGCCGCGCAGAGCATGGCTTCCAGTTCGCTGGTCAGTTGCTGGTAGCCGGCGCTTTGCGCGGCGGGGGCGAACGGGTGCAGGGCACCGAATTCGGCCCAGGTCACCGGGATCATTTCGCTGGCGGCGTTGAGCTTCATGGTGCACGAACCCAGCGGGATCATGGTGCGGTCCAGGGCCAGGTCTTTGTCGGCCAGCTTGCGCAGGTAGCGCATCAGCTCGGTTTCCGAGTGGTAACGGTTGAAGACCGGGTGGCTGAGGATCGGCGACTGGCGCAGCAACGCGCTCGGCAGGGTGCTGTCGGTGGCAGCAAAGGCCGGCAGGGTTTTGCCGTCCGCGAAGAGGGCCCACAAGGCCTCGATATCGGCCTGGGTGGTGGTTTCGTCGACCGACAGGCCAACGCGCTCGCCATCCACCACGCGCAGGTTGATGCGCTGGGCGCGGGCCTTGTCGTGCAGGGCGGCGGTGTGGGCGCCGGTATTGAGGGTCAGGGTGTCGAAGAAGTGTGCCTGCTCGACGTTCTGGCCCAGGGCCGTCAAGCCCTTGGCCAGGATCGCGGTCAGCTGGTGAATGCGCTGGGCGATCTGGGTCAGGCCTTTGGGGCCGTGGTACACGGCGTACATGCTGGCGATGTTGGCCAGCAGCACTTGGGCAGTGCAGATGTTGCTGGTGGCTTTCTCGCGGCGGATATGTTGCTCGCGGGTCTGCATGGCCAGGCGCAGGGCCGGCTTGCCGAAGCGGTCGACGGAAACACCGACCAGACGGCCTGGCATGTCGCGCTTGAACGCATCCTTGGTGGAGAAGTACGCCGCGTGCGGGCCACCGAAGCCCAGTGGCACGCCAAAGCGCTGTGCGCTGCCAATGGCGACGTCGGCGCCGAATTCACCCGGCGGCGTCAGCAGGGTCAGGGCCATCAGGTCGGCGGCTACGGCGACCAGGGCGTTGGCGGCGTGGAAGCGCTCGGTCAGCTCGCGGTAATCGAATACATCGCCGTTACTGGCCGGGTATTGCAGCAGGGCACCGAAGAACGCGCTGACGTCGGTCAGTTCACGCTCATCGCCGACCACCACATCGATGCCCAAAGGTTCAGCACGGGTGCGCAATACGTCGAGGGTTTGCGGGTGGCTGTGCACCGACGCGAAGAACGCGTGGCTGCCTTTGTTCTTGCTCAGGCGCTTGCAGAAGGTCATGGCTTCAGCAGCGGCGGTGGCTTCGTCAAGCAGGGAGGCGTTGGCAATCGGCAGGCCGGTGAGGTCGCTGATCAGGGTCTGGAAATTCAGCAGCGCTTCCAGGCGGCCTTGGGAAATCTCGGGTTGATACGGCGTGTAGGCGGTGTACCAGGCCGGGTTTTCCAGCAGGTTGCGCAGGATCGGCGACGGCGTGTGGCAGTTGTAATAGCCCTGGCCGATGTAGGTCTTGAACAGTTGGTTCTGGCTGGCGATGGCCTTGATCTTGGCCAGGGCCTGGGCTTCGCTCAGGCCGTCTTCCAGGCCGAGCACGCTGGTGCCCTTGATGCTTTCGGGGATCACGCTGGCGCTCAGGGCTTCGAGGGAATCAAACCCCAGGCTGGCGAGCATTTGCTGCTCGTCTTCCTGGCGCGGGCCGATGTGGCGGGCGATGAATTCGTTGGCGGTGGTCAGATTAACGGTCATGGCGCGCTCCTCAAGCTTCAGCGTTGGCTTTGATCAGACGGTCGTACGCATCCTGATCCAACAGCTTAGCCACTGCATCGGCATCGGCGGGTTTAAAGCGGAAGAACCAGCCTTCGCCCATCGGGTCTTCGTTGACCAGTTCCGGGCTGCCATCGAGCTTGTCGTTGACTTCGAGGACTTCACCGTCCAACGGCATGTACACACCACTGGCGGCCTTGACCGACTCCACGGTGGAGGCTTCGGCGCCCTTGGTATAAGCCTGCAACTCTGGCAGTTGCACGAAAACCACATCACCCAGCGCGTTCTGCGCAAAAGCGGTGATACCCACGGTGACGCTGCCATCGGCTTCGGCGCGCAGCCATTCGTGATCTTCAGTGAAACGCAACTCGCTCATGGAAACTCCTCAGGGCCAGAATCGTCTGGTGGACGGGATTGGAATAATGAGGAGTTGCTTAGCAATATCGCGGCCAACGTTATTAAATCGTTATAGATCAAAGGGTTAATATATTCAGTCATAGGCGTAATGGAATGTGCTGTAGCGTTTTCGCTACAGTCGAGTGCGTTAAAAAAAGCCTATGTGGATCAAAGCCTTGCATGGCGCGCAAAAAACAGGGTTGTAGCGATATCGTTACGCTGTAGCGCTTTCAGTACACGGAGTGTCGTTCTCAGACCAAATCTGTAATGCGGTCTCTATGGGAGCTGGCTTGCCTGCGATAGCGGTCTACCCGTCACTAAGGCGTTGGATGACCCAACGCTATCGCAGGCAAGCCAGCTCCTACAGTTGAACCGCGTTTATTCCGTCAGGGTTTGTTGGGAATGCCGTATTTGCGCAGGCGATGGGCGATAGCCGTGTGGGAGGTTTGAAGCCGGCTGGCCAGTTGGCGGGTCGAGGGGTAGCGGCTGTAGAGGCTTTCCAGCAGGCCGCGCTCGAAATCTTCCACGGCCTGTTCCAGGCTGTCGACTTCACCATCGCTCTGGCGCGCCACGGAGGTGCCGGCGATGTCCAGGTCGCCGATGTCCACCAGGCTGCTTTCGCAGATGGCGGCAGCGCGGAAGATCACGTTTTGCAACTGCCGCACGTTGCCCGGCCAGTGGTTACCCAGCAGGGCTGGATAGGTACCCGGGGCCAGGCGGCAGACCGGGCGCTGGATCTGCGCGCAGGCTTGCTGCATGAAGTAGCGCGCCAGCAGCAGGATGTCCTGGCCGCGTTCACGCAAAGGCGGCACGGCGACGTTGAGCACGTTGAGGCGGTAAAACAGATCTTCGCGAAAGGTGCCTTCGCTGACCATCTTTTCCAGGTCGCGGTGGGTGGCGCTGAGGATGCGCACATTGACCTTCACTTCGCGGTCGCCACCCACGCGGCGAAAGCTGCCGTCGTTGAGAAAGCGCAGCAGTTTGGCTTGCAGGTACGGCGACATTTCACCGATCTCATCGAGGAATACCGTGCCCTGGTTGGCCAGCTCCATCAGCCCCGGTTTGCCACCGCGTTGCGCGCCGGTAAAGGCGCCAGGCGCATAGCCAAACAATTCGCTTTCGGCGAGGTTTTCCGGCAACGCCGCGCAGTTCAGTGCCAGAAACGGCGCACTGTGGCGCGTGCTGATGGCGTGGCAGGCGCGGGCCACCAGCTCTTTGCCGGTGCCGGTTTCGCCCTGGATCAGCAGCGGTGCATCCAGCGCCGCCACCCGTTGCGCCCGAGCCTTGAGCGTGCGGATCGCCGGGGACTCGCCCAGCAGCGCATCAAACCCTTCGGCATGGTCATGATGCAGCGCCGACAGTTGTTCGCCGATGCGGTTGGGCTGGTAGAGGGTAAGCAGGGCGCCAGCGTCGGTGATCGGCGTGGCGCCCAGCAGCAGGGTCTGGCCGTTGACGCTGATCTCGCGCAACGGTAAGCGAAAGCCCTGGTCCAGCAAGGTTTCCAGCAAGGCCGGATCATCGAACAGCTCGGCGATGCTCTCACCGGCCGGTTCACGCCCGTACAAGGCGATCAGCGCCGGATTGGCCAGCAGGATCTTGCCTGCACTGTCCAGGGCCAGCACCGGGTCGGTCATGGCCGCCAGCAGGGCGTCGAGTTGCAAGTGGCGACGCTGGCCCGGAAGGATGTCGACGACCTTTACCGCCTGCACGCCGTGCACGCTGAACAACGCATCGCGCAGCTCTTCAAGCACCTCGGCGCTGAGGGTCGGCGCATCGATATAGACATTGGGCGGCACCATTTCCACCGCATCCAGATTGAGATTGCGCCCACCGAGCAAGGCCAGGACTTCCTGGGTGATGCCGACGCGGTCGATGAAGCTGACGTGGATACGCATGGGGCGGATCTTGATTCTGGAGTGCTGAGGGTGGCCAGTATGCCTTGGAGCCGGTGGAGATCAAAATGTGGGAGCTGGCTTGCCTGCGATGGCGGTGGGTCAGTTACCGAAAATATCGTCTGACACGTCGCTATCGCAGGCAAGCCAGCTCCCACATTCGATTGGGGGGGCAGGTTATTCCAGGTGTTCGGGTTTGACCGGGTCGCCGGATTTCATATCCAACTGGTGGCGCACATCCTCAAACATCAGATCGTAATGCTTGTGCTGTGAACCGACGCTGCTATGGGTCTTGGGAATGCCGTATTTTTCGACAATCTTGGTCACATTGCTGGCGAAGTTATAGGCCTGGTCCTTGGGCAGGAAAAAGGTCTCTTTCATGTCCTTGCCCTGGATGCTGCCATGCAGGGTGAACTGCATGCCTTTGCCTTCGCGGTCATCCGTGACGACTTCGTAGTCCAGGCACAGGTCGTAGCTGACATCGTCCTTGTTAAGCGCGTGTCGCTCGATATGCAGGTGGCCGGGTTCAAAGATAGCCATAGGCGTTTCTCCTCAACTTCACAGGTAGGTGATGCCAGGTTTGGCCGTGCTGATGCGCGTGCCGGCGCTGCCCTGGACGATGGCTTCGATGTCCGAGAGTGAACCGATCACCGCAGTTTTGCCAGTCTGGCGGGCGAACTCGCAGGCGGCCTGGACCTTGGGCCCCATGGAGCCGGCGGCGAAGCCGAGTTTTTCCATGTCGTCGGGGTGGGCCTGGCCGATGGCCTTCTGGGTGGGCTTGCCGAAGTCGATAAAGGCGGCGTTGACGTCGGTGGCGATCACCAGCAAATCGGCCTCCAGTTGCGTGGCCAGCAAGGAGGAACACAGGTCTTTGTCGATCACGGCTTCAATGCCGCGCAGCTTGCCGTCTTCGCCATACATCGTCGGGATGCCGCCGCCACCGGCGCAGATCACGATGGCTTTTTTCTCCAGCAGCCATTTGATCGGGCGAATTTCAAAGATGCGTTTGGGGCGCGGGCTGGCGACCACGCGGCGGTATTTGTCGCCATCGGGCGCGATGGCCCAACCTTTCTCGGCGGCGAGTTTCTCGGCTTCGGCTTTGGCATACACCGGGCCGATGGGCTTGGTAGGGTTCTGGAAGGCCGGGTCCTTGGCGTCCACTTCGACCTGGGTGAGCAGGGTGGCGAACGGCACTTCAAAGTCCAGCAGGTTGCCCAGTTCCTGTTCAATGATGTAGCCGATCATGCCCTCTGTCTCAGCGCCCAGCACGTCCAGCGGGTAAGGCGAGACGCTGGTGTAGGCCGCTGCCTGCAATGACAGCAGGCCCACTTGCGGGCCATTGCCGTGGGCGATCACCAACTCGTTGCCGGGGTGGATCTTGGCGATCTGTTCGGTGGCGATACGGATGTTGGCGCGTTGGTTGTCTGCGGTCATGGGTTCACCACGACGCAGGAGGGCGTTGCCGCCCAGGGCTACGACGATGCGCATACAGAATGTCCTTCTAGAATGATCGTTCCCACGCTCTGCGTGGGAATGCCTCACCGGACGCTCTGCGTCCGCTCTTGTGGCGCAGAGCGCCACTGGCTGCATTCCCACGCGGAGCGTGGGAACGATCAGAGTGGGGTTAGATATCCGCCAACGCCGACACCAGAATCGCCTTGATGGTATGCATGCGGTTTTCCGCCTGCTCGAAGGCGATATTGGCCGGCGACTCGAACACCTCTTCGGTCACTTCCACGCCATTGGCCAAGTGCGGATAGCGCGCCGCAATGTCCTTGCCGACCTTGGTTTCACTGTTGTGGAACGCCGGCAGGCAATGCATGAATTTCACCCGAGGGTTGCCCGAGGCTTTCATCATCTTGGCGTTGACCTGGTACGGCAGCAGTTGCTCGATGCGCTCGTCCCACGCTTCCACTGGTTCGCCCATGGACACCCAGATATCGGTGTGGATGAAATCCACACCTTTCACGGCTTCTTTCGGGTCTTCGGTGATGGTGATGCGTGCGCCGCTTTCCTCGGCAAAGGCCTGGCATTGCTTGATGAAATCTTCATGGGGCCACAGCGCTTTGGGCGCGCCGATGCGCACGTCCATGCCCAGCTTGGCGCCGATCATCAGCAGCGAGTTGCCCATGTTGTAGCGGGCGTCCCCGAGGTAAGCGTAGCTGATGTCATGCAGCGGCTTGTCGCTGTGTTCACGCATGGTCAGGGTGTCGGCGATCATCTGGGTCGGGTGGAATTCGGCGGTGAGGCCGTTGAACACCGGCACACCGGCGAACTTGGCCAGCTCTTCGACGATTTCCTGCTCAAAGCCACGGTATTCAATGGCATCGAACATCCGGCCCAGTACGCGGGCGGTGTCTTTCATGCTTTCTTTGTGGCCGATCTGCGACGACACCGGGTCGATATAGGTGACGTGGGCGCCCTGGTCATGGGCCGCGACTTCGAAGGCACAGCGAGTGCGGGTGGAGGTTTTTTCGAAGATCAGTGCGATGTTCTTGCCCTGCAAGTGCGGGCGCTCGGTGCCGGTGTATTTGGCGCGTTTGAGGTCGCGGGACAGGTCCAGCAGGTAATGCAGCTCGCGAGTGGTGTGGTGCATCAGCGACAGCAGGCTGCGGTTGCGCATATTGAAAGCCATGATGAAATCTCCTTAATAGTCGATAGGGTCGCGGATGATCGGGCAGGTCATGCAGTGGCCGCCGCCACGGCCTCGGCCGAGTTCACCGGCGCTGATGGTGATCACTTCCACACCGGCCTTGCGCAGCAGGGTGTTGGTGTAGGTGTTGCGGTCGTAGCCAATCACCACGCCCGGTTCCACGGCCACCACGTTGTTGCCGTCATCCCATTGCTCGCGTTCGGCGGCGAAGCTGTTGCCGCCGGTCTCGACCACGCGCAGGGCCTTGAGGTTGAGCGCTGCGGCCACGGTTTCGAGGAAGTTGGTTTTCTCGCGCTGAATGTCGATGCCGTGGGGCTTGCTCTCGTCAGGGCGCAGGGTGAAAGGCACGATCTGGTTGACCACTTCGGGGAAGACGGTGACCAGGTCGCGGTCGCAGAAGCTGAACACGGTGTCCAGGTGCATCGCGGCGCGGGATTTAGGCAGGCCGGCCACGATGACGCGCTCCACGGCTTTGTTCTGGAACAGGTTGCGCGCCAGTTGGCCAATGGCCTGGTGGGACGAACGCTCACCCATGCCGATCAACACCACGCCGTTGCCAATCGGCATCACGTCGCCGCCTTCCAGCGTCGCGGCGCCATGTTCCTGGTCGGGGTCGCCGTACCAGATCTGGAAGTCCGCGTTGGTGAACTCAGGGTGGAATTTATAGATGGCGCTGGTCAGCAGGGTTTCCTGGCGGCGCGCCGGCCAGTACATCGGGTTGAGCGTCACGCCGCCGTAGATCCAGCAAGTGGTGTCGCGGGTGAACTGGGTATTGGGCAGCGGCGGCAAGATGAAACTGGCGTGGCCGAGAAAATCGCGGAACATCTCGATGGTCTTGCCACCGAAGCTGCTCGGCAGGTCGTCGGCCGATACGCCGCCAATCAGGTACTCGCTGATTTTGCGCGGCTCCAGGCTGCGCAGCCACGAACCGACTTCATCGACCAGGCCCAGGCCTACGGTGTTGGCGGTGATCTTGCGTTCCAGAATCCAGTCCAGCGCTTCGGGGTTGGCGACGATGTCGGTGAGCAGGTTGTGCATTTCCAGCACATCAATGTCCCGCTCGCGCATCTTGGTCACGAAGTCGAAGTGGTCGCGCTTGGCCTGGGCCACCCACAGCACGTCATCGAACAGCAGCTCGTCGCAGTTGTTGGGGGTCAGCCGCTGGTGGGCCAAACCTGGGGAGCACACCATGACTTTGCGCAGTTTGCCGGCTTCGGAATGTACGCCGTACTTCACTTTTTCCGTGGTCATTACAGATCCTCCAGTGAACAACAATTACAGGGTCAGGAAGCCGTCGTAGAGCCCATAGGCCGCCACCAGGGCGCCAATGACCACTGCGGCGAAAATCAGCTTCTCGACGGGGGTGAAAATCGGTTTGCCCAGTTCACGCTTGGCTTTGGCGAACAGGATCGCGCCAGGGGCATAGAGCAGGGCGGAGAGCAGCAGGTACTTGGTGCCGCCGGCGTAGAGCAGCCAGATCGCATAGATCAGGGCGATAGCGCCGATGAACAGGTCCTTTCTGCGCTCTTTGAGGGCGTTCTCGTAGGTCTCGCCGCGCACCGCCAGCAGCAGGGCGTAGGCCGCCGACCACAGGTAAGGCACCAGGATCATCGAGGTGGCGAGGTAGATCAGTGACAGGTAGGTGCTGGCGGAAAACAGCGTGATCACCAGAAATATCTGCACCATTGCGTTGGTCAGCCACAGGGCGTTGACCGGCACATGGTTGGCGTTTTCCTTGCGCAGGAACTCCGGCATGGTGTGGTCCTTGGCGGCGGCGAACATGATCTCCGCACACAGCAGCACCCAGGACAGCAGCGCGCCGAGCAGGGAGATGATCAAGCCCACGCTGATCAGCACCGCGCCCCAGTGGCCCACCACATGCTCCAGCACGGCGGCCATCGACGGGTTTTGCAGTTTGGCCAGTTCCGGCTGGGTCATGATCCCCAGGGACAGCACGTTCACCAGCATCAGGAACAGCAGCACAGTGATAAAGCCGATCACGGTGGCCTTGCCCACGTCACTGCGTTTCTCGGCACGGGACGAGAAGATGCTCGCGCCTTCGATGCCGATAAACACCCACACGGTGACCAGCATCATGTTGCGCACCTGGTTCATCACACTGCCCAGGTCCGGGTTTTTCACGCCCCAGATGTCAGCGGTGAAGATGTCCAGCTTGAACGCGAACAGGGCGATGAGCACGAACAGCAGCAGCGGCACCACCTTGGCGACGGTGGTCACCAGGTTGATGAACGCCGCTTCCTTGATCCCGCGCAGCACCAGGAAATGCACGGCCCATAACAGCACTGACGCAGCGATCACCGCCGTCGGGGTATTGCCCTCGCCAAAGACCGGGAAGAAATAGCCCAAGGTGCTGAACAGCAACACGAAGTAGCCGACGTTGCCCAGCCAGGCGCTGATCCAGTAGCCCCAGGCGGATGAAAAGCCCATGTAGTCGCCGAAACCGGCCTTGGCGTAGGCGTAGACCCCGCCGTCGAGGTCAGGCTTGCGGTTGGCGAGGGTCTGGAACACGAAGGCGAGGGTCAACATGCCGATGGCGGTAATCACCCAGCCGATCAACACCGCACCGACATCGGCGCTGGCGGCCATGTTTTGTGGCAATGAAAAGATACCGCCGCCAATCATCGAGCCGACGACAAGTGCGACCAGGGCGCCTAGTCGAAGTTTTCCGGGAGTTTCAGACATTGCATGACTCCAATGCAGGAGAAGAGAGACCACAGAATAATTCCGTGCGCTAATCAAACAGCTGACTCAGATCACTTCATTGGCACATTCCATTGTGAATTAACGACTTAGGGTGAGGTTTTTGCGGACGAACAAGTCCCGCAAAGGCGCTTGATAGAGCGCTCTTTGCTTTGTGGTTAATCATTTGGTCGAGGGCATGGGTGTTGACGCTAGTTCGTATTTGCGAATGTGCAAATTTTTTGTACGTTGTTTGACTATCGCTTCATAATTGACGTATTTAAATTCTAAATAAGCCTAAACTTCCTACCTTTACATATCCTTATGTTATGACAACGTCATTAATCTGAATTACTTATGTGCGCAGTTGTCGCCCAACCGTTTATTTCGAGGAAGCTGCATGACCCAACCCGCCCAGAAACTCCGGCTCAGTGCCCTGATCGCCCTGGTGGTGGGCTCGATGATTGGCGGCGGCATCTTTTCATTGCCGCAGAACATGGCCGCCCGTGCCGAAGTGGGCGCCATATTGATCGGCTGGGCGATCACCGCCATCGGCATGCTGACCCTGGCCTTTGTGTTCCAGACGTTGGCGAACCGTAAGCCCGAACTGGACTCCGGGGTGTATGCCTACGCCAAGGCGGGTTTTGGCGACTACATGGGCTTTTCATCCGCCTGGGGTTACTGGATCAGTGCGTGGATGGGCAATGTCGGTTATTTCGTCTTGCTATTCAGCACCCTCGGCTACTTTTTTCCGGCGTTCGGCCAGGGCAATACGCCGCTTGCCATCGGCTGCGCGTCGCTGTTGCTGTGGGCCGTACATTTTCTGGTGATGCGCGGGATCAAAGAGGCAGCGTTCATCAATCAGGTGACGACGGTGGCGAAGATCGTGCCGCTGCTGATGTTTATCGTGATCGCCGTCGTTGCATTCAAGGCGGATATTTTCACCCGCGATATCTGGGGAATGGGTAACCCGCAGATGGGCAGCGTGGTCGAGCAGGTGCGCCACATGATGCTGGTCACGGTGTTTGTATTTATCGGGATCGAAGGCGCCAGTGTGTATTCGGCGCGGGCGCAGAAACGCTCGGACGTGGGGCGCGCCACGGTGATTGGTTTCGTGGGCGTGCTGGCCTTGCTGGTGCTGGTGAATGTGTTGTCCCTGGGCATCATGAGCCAGCCGGAGCTGGCGCAATTGCAGAACCCGTCCCTGGCCGGTGTGTTGGAGCATGTCGTCGGGCCTTGGGGCGCGGTATTGATCAGTATCGGCCTGGCGGTTTCGCTGCTCGGCGCGTTGCTCTCCTGGGCGCTGCTGTGCGCGGAAATCCTCTATGCCACCGCCCAGGACAAGACCATGCCGGCGTTCCTGAAGAAGGAAAACGCCAATCAGGTGCCGGTCAATGCCTTATGGCTGACCAACGTGATGATCCAGGCATTCCTGGTGATCACGCTGTTTTCCGCCAGCACCTACACCACCCTGATCTACCTGGCGTCCTCGATGATCCTGGTGCCTTATTTGTGGTCGGCGGCCTATGCGGTGCTGTTGAGCGCGCGCGGCGAAACCTATGCAGGCTGGCAGCGCCGGCGCATGAAAGATCTGCTGGTGGGGCTGGTTGCCCTCGGCTACGCGATTTGGCTGCTGTATGCGGGGGGCTTGAAGTATTTGCTGCTGTCGGCGTTGCTGTACGCCCCGGGTGTGATCCTGTTTGCCCTGGCCAAGCGCGAGCAGGGCCTACCCTTGTTTACCGCCGTGGAAAAAGGCATTTTCAGCGGCGTGATCGCGGGCGCCGGGTTAGCCGCGTATGGGCTGTATAGCGGGGTATTGTCACTGTGAGATTGGCGTATCAACCGCCCTACGACTGGGCGGCGATGCTGGGGTTCCTATCGGCGCGGGCGATTACCGGGTTGGAAACCGTGGTCGCCGGCGTATATCGGCGCAGTATCAGTGTGGCGGGCCGACATGGCTGGGTCAGCGTCGAACCGGGCGTGGGGGATTGGCTGGAGGTGACGGTCGACTTTCCCGAGCCTGCAGCGATGCCTGAGATCGAGCGGCGCTTGCGCAGGATGTTTGATCTGGATGCGGTGCCTGAGGTGATCAACGCGCAATTGTCGCAAGATCCCCTAATGGCGCAACTGGCTGCGGCCCGCCCTGGCCTGCGGTTGCCAGGCACCTGGGACGGGTTGGAACTGGCGATTCGTGCAGTGCTGGGCCAGCAGATAACCGTGGTGGCGGCGATTCGCCTGGCGAGCAAGCTGGTGGCTCAGTATGGCCTGGCGCTGGCATCCCCGCACGCCGGTATCACCCACCTGTTCCCGACACCAGAAGTGCTGGCGGCGGCAGACCTGGCCACCCTGGGCATGCCCAAGGCGCGGGGTCGTACGTTGTCCGGTGTGGCCCAGGCGCTGTTGGATGATCCTCAGCTTTTCGAACCCAAGGCCAGCCTCCAGGACGGCGTTGCACGGCTGGTTGCGTTGCCGGGGATTGGAGAGTGGACCGCGCAGTACATCGCCATGCGCCAGTTGCGCGAGGTGGATGCATTTGCGTCGGGGGATATCGGGCTGATCAATGCTTTGGCAGCCTTGGAAGGTGGGCCGGTGTCGGCGCGGCAGTTATTGGCGCGGGCCGAGGCGTGGCGGCCGTTGAGGGCGTATGCGGCGCAGCATTTGTGGACGTCGTTGAACCGCAAAGATTAGCGGCGCCTGTCAGGCCCTCTTCGCGAGCAAGCCCGCTCCCACATGTTTATCGCATTTCAAAGAATGTACTCGGTCAAGTGTGGGAGCGGGCTTGCTCGCGAAAGCGGACGAGAAGTCACCACTGTGGCCGATGCGAGCCCAGTTCCACCGCCGGCAAATCCCACTGCAACGGCGTGCCACTGATGCTCAGCGGCGCCAGTAGCCGGTGGGCCTGGCCCCAGGCTGTCTGCTCCACCACCAGGCCTTGGTCATTGATATCTTCCTCGCGCAATGCCGCTTGCTGTGGCACTTGCCCGGCCGCCACCAGCAACTTCGCCGTGCGCGCCAACGACAAGCGCGCCGAACCGCCGCGTCCGGAGTCCAGGCGCTCGGCCAAAGCCCGGATCGCGCTGGCGGCCATCAAATAGCCGGTGGCGTGATCCAGCGCCTGCACCGGCAGCGGCAGCGGTTTATCCGTCTGTTTCCAGGCCATGCCGGCCTCGGCAATCCCGCTGCTCATCTGCACCAGGCTGTCAAAGCCACGCCGATTACGCCATGGGCCGCTCCAGCCGTAGGCGTTGAGGCTGACGTCGATTAGGCCGGGGGCGATGTGCTGACGTTCGCCAAGGGTATAACCGAGTTGCTCCAGGGCATCGGCGCGGTAACCGTGGAACAGAATGTCGGCGTCCTTGAGCAACGCTTCAAACACCTGCCGGTCGTCGTGGCGCTTTAGATCAAGGCGGGCGCAGCGTTTACCCAGGGTCATTTCCGGGACGACGCCAGGTTCGTTCCAGGTGGGCGAGTCGATGCGCAGTACGTCGGCGCCTAAGCCTGCGAGGAAACGACTGGCCACCGGGCCGGCCAGCACCCGGGTCAAATCCAGCACCTTGATGCCGGCCAGTGGGCGAGCGGCTGAGCCTAGCCAGGGTTTGTCGATGCCGGGTTCGAAGACCTGGCGCTGGATCAACGCTTCGGCGTTTACCGCCAAGCCTTGGGGATGCTGCTGCCAGGCTTGCCAGCTACGCATTTGCGCGGCACAACCGCCCGCATCGACAACCGCCTGTTCCAGTTCGGCGGCTTTCCAGGTCGCGACTCTACTCGCCATGGCGGCGCAATCAGCGGCAGGCCCCAATACCCGCTCGGCCGCCGCACGATGATGGGGCGCGTTGGTGTGCAGGCGGATCCAGCCATCGACGCTGGCGTAATCACCCGCTACCGGGTCCCACAAAGGCGGCACTTGCCACCCCACGGGGCGAATCGACGAAGAGAACCACAACGAGGCCAGGCGCCGATCCACGCTGACGCTGGGCAGACGCCCGGTTTGTTGCTCAATCAACTGGGCGATAGCCTGGCCCGCGGCGCCGATGCTGGCGGCCGCCAGGTCAGTCACGGCAAAGGTCGAGGGCAAGGCACCGGCCTGGGTCTGGGGCAGTGGGGCGTGCGGTAACGCGAGTGCGGCTTGGATGGGAGTCAGCAGGTCAGTCATCAAAGGCCCTCCGTAAGAGAAGGGCCACTATAGAAGATCATCCCACTGGTGTGGCAACCCCAGGGATCAAGGGCAGTTCGATGCTGGCGATAAAGCCGCCATCGGGATGGTTGGCCAGGATCAGGTTGCCGCCATGGCGCTCGGCGGCGCGACGGGCGATGGCCAGGCCCAGGCCATGACCTTGGGCGGTCTGGCCCGGCGCCCGATAGAACGGCTCGCCCAATTGGCTCAGGTGCTCGGCTTCAACGCCGGGGCCGTGGTCGCGTACGCTGATCAGAATGCGCCCGCCTTGATGCTGGGCCTGCAATTCAATCGGTTCGCCCACCGGGTTGAAGCGCTGGGCATTGCGCAGCAGGTTGTCCACGGCGCGTTCGATCATGGTCGGCCAGCCTTTAAGCTGCAAATCATTGGCAGTCGTCAGTTGCACCACTTGCTCGGGGGCACTGAGTTGGGCGTCCTTTTGCAGGGTTTTAAGCAACGGGGTGAGGTCGATGTCTTCGGCGCTGGCGTTGTCGGCGTCGACCCGTGCCAACACCAGGATCTCGCTGATCAAGGCTTCCAGGCGATCGCATTCGCGGGTCAGGCGCGGCCAGAGTTTTTCCCGCTCTTCGGGGCTGGCGCGTTCGGCCAGGGCCAGGGCGATACGCAAGCGCGCCAACGGCGAGCGCAGTTCGTGGGAGACGTCGCGCAGCAACTGGCGCTGGCTGCCGATCAGGCTTTGCAGGCGCGCGCCCATGCGGTTGAAGTCGTTAGCCAAGACACCGAATTCGTCGCGCCGGTTGGCCAGTTGCGCCAGGCTGTTTTGTTGATAGGTGGTTTGCCCCAGATCATGCACCGCGCCGCGCAAACGACTGAGCGGGCGAGTAATGGACAACGTCACCAGAAGGCTGAACAGGGTCAGCACCACCAGGGTAATCGCCAGGGCACTGAGCGGCCACAGCAGGCTGCTGCGGTGCCAGGCCTCCAGCTCCGGGTGGGGAATGCGGTAGATCAGCAGGTAGGTGTCGCCGGTTTTGTCGCTGGTGTACTCGGCGGTCAGGCGTCGCCACGGCAGGTGGCCGTCCTGGCTGTCGTTCTGCCGGGCTTCGAAGGCGGCGGCGCGGCGCGGGAAGGTGCCCCGCACCACCGGCTCGCCACTCTCGTTCAGCACTTGCACATCAATGTGGTACTGGCGTTTGCGCTGTTGCAGCAAGTCCTGGGCGGCGTCTTCGCCCTGGGCTTCATAGAGTTGCGTCCACTCTTGGGCCAGGTTGTTGAGGCCAGGGTGGCGGCTCAGAATCCAGGCGTCCTGGTTGAGCATATGCCCAAGCAAAATCGACAACCCGCCTACCAGGGCGATGGCCAGCCAGAAACTCGCCAGGATACGCCAGAACAATGAACGCACAGGAAACCCTCAAACAGGAAAAGCCCAGCGGCGCGAACCACTGGGCTGGGGTGAAGCTAGGCCATTATTGCGCTTTTTGCGCTTGCTGGGCTTTCCAGGCCTGGAACTCTTTCCATTCGGCGCGGCGCTCGGCTTGCTTCTTGACGATCTCGTCGTACTTCTTCTGTTGGTCGGGCTTGAGCACGGCGCGGATATCGGCCTGGGTTTTCTGCTTGCCGGCGGCGATTTCGTCCTGCATCGCCTTCTGGTCAGCGGCCGGCAGTTTGTCCAGGTACTTTTGGGTCAGGTCTTTGCGAGCGTGCCATTGCTCACCCATCAGCTTGCGGATCTGCTCACGCTGTTCCTTGCTCAAGTCCAACTGGCTGAACGGGCCACCTTTACCACGCGGACCGTGTTCACCGTGGCCTGGGCCACCCATCATGTGGCCTTCGTGGCCGCCCATCGGGCCCGGGCCTTCAGGCATGGCCATGGCGACGGTAGGCAGTGCAGCGGCGAGCATCAAAGCGATAAGGGTCTTGCGCATGGTGATTCTCCTGTCTCTATTCCGGTGAGTCCGGATGTGAGTAGGTTACGCAGCGCAAGGTCAGCGGCGGTCAGGGGAGGGTAAAGCTTCGGTAAAGACAGGTTTGACAGGAGCTGACAAAACCCTTGAAGGTGATGAAATCAATGGTGGGAGCTGGCTTGCCTGCGATAGCGGTGGGCCAGTTAGCATAACGGTGGACTGACACACCGCTATCGCAGGCAAGCCAGCTCCCACAGGGTTAAGCGGGATGTTTAGAGGCTGTAGTAGTAGCCACGACTACGCAGCGCCACGATGCGTGGCCGGCCATCCGGGTGTGGGCCGATCTTCTTGCGCAGGTTGCTGACGTGCATGTCCAGGCTGCGATCGTAGAGGGTCAACTTGCGGCCCAGGGCGATCTGCGCCAGTTCCTGTTTGTCCAGGGGCTCGCCGGGTTGACGCAGCAAGGCTTCAAGCAGGCGGCTTTCGGAGACGGTCAGGGTGAATTCCTGCTCATCAATGCTGACCACCCCGCGCACCGGGCTGAAGCACAAGTCGCCCAGTTCCAGCTGGGTCGATACCGCGGCCGGGTGGCTGCGTCGTAACACGGCGCGCAGGCGCGCCGTCAGTTCGCGCGGATCGCAAGGTTTGGCCAGGTAGTCGTCGGCGCCCAGTTCCAGGCCGAGGATGCGGTCCAGAGGCTCGCCCCGCGCCGAGAGCATCAGCACCGGCAACTCCGGGTGGTCGTTGCGCAGTTGCTTGAGCAACTCCAGGCCGCTGCCGTCGGGCAGCATCACATCGAGCACCACCGCCGCCGGGGCGGCTTCGGCCAAGGCTTTGCGGGCGCTCAGGCCGTTGTGGCAGGCGCGCACCTGGAAGCCTTCCTGGCTCAACCAACTGGTCAGCAGCTCACAGAGCTCCTGGTCATCATCTATCAGTAACAGCTCGCTCATGACTCACTCGATTTAGCCATTGTCGACGGCGACGACCCCACCGGTGACGCCGTGAGCCATTAGGAGTGCGCCGAAACGATTAGGTTCGACGCAGCCGGGTTCAAGGCAGGACTTGCTTGAACGGCTTGATCACCACATCGGCATAGACGCCTGCTGCAACGTAAGGGTCTGCCTTGGCCCAGGCCTCGGCGTCGGCCAGGGAGGCAAACTCGGCCACGATCAGGCTGCCGGTGAAGCCGGCGTCGCCCGGGTCATTGCTGTCGACCGCCGGGTGCGGGCCGGCCAGTACGATGCGGCCTTCGGCTTGCAGCTGTTTAAGGCGCTCGACGTGGGCCGGGCGTACGCTCAAGCGTTTTTCCAGGGAGTTGGCAATATCGGTGGCAATGATGGCGTAGAGCATGTCAGTCCTCGGTTTTCGGCGTGGTAGACGCGGTGTCATGCAGGTGGCGCGACAGGTAGATGCCCTGGCCGATCAGGAACAATACGGTCATGCCCAGGCTGCCGAACACTTTGAAGTCGACCCAGTAGTCCTGGAACGTGAAGGCCACGAACAGGTTGGCGGCACCGCAGAACAGGAAAAACACGATCCAGGCCACGTTCAGGCGCACCCACACCGGCTCCGGCAAGGTCAGCGCATGGCCCATGATTCGCTTGATCAGCAGGCGGTCACCAATGAAGTGGCTGCCGATGAACACCAGGGCGAACAGCCAGTTCACCACAGGGGCTTTCCATTTAAGGAAGGTTTCGCTGTGGAAGGCCAGGGTCAGGCCACCGAATACCAGGCAGGCGATAAGGGTCAGCCATTGGCTTTTTTCCAACTTGCGCTGGGAGATGAAGATGGCGCCGTACACTACGATGGAGCTGATGATCAGTACGGCAGTGGCACTGTAGATGCCTCCGAACGATAGCTCGTGGCCGGCGATTTCGATGACCCTGGGGTCGAGTTTGGTAACGATGAAAAACAGCAACAGCGGGATGAAGTCGATGAATTGTTTCACAGTAAGAGCCAGAAGCTGGATGTGACGGCATAATAACAAACATCCTTGGTTGCGATAGCGCCAGCTGACTTGAGGTTACACACTCCCGTGAATGTTGATTTGCACTGCCACAGCACGGCCTCCGACGGCGCCCTGGCGCCCGCGGTATTGGTTGCGCGTGCGTTTGAAAAAGGCGTGCGAGTTTTGGCATTGACCGACCACGACACCCTCGAAGGCCTCGATGAAGCCCGCCAGGCCGCGCATTCCCTGGGCATGCAGCTGGTCAACGGCGTGGAATTGTCCTGCACCTGGGGCGGCGCCACCATCCATGTGCTGGGCTACGGTTTTGATCAAAAGGCCCCGCCCTTGGTGGCGGCGATTGCCCAATTGCACGATGGCCGCTGGCTGCGGTCCGAAGAAATAAGCCGCAAACTGAGCCTTAAAGGTATGCCTGGCGCCCTCGACGGCGCCCGCGCCATCCAGCAAGAGCTGGGCGACAGCGGCAACGCACCGGCCCGTCCGCATTTTGCCGACTGGATGGTGCGCGAAGGCTATGTCAAGGATCGCGCCGAGGCCTTTCGCAAATGGCTGGGCGCCGGCAAGTTGGGCGATGTGAAGCTGCATTGGCCGACCCTGGAAGACACCGTCCAGACCCTGCGGGCCTCCGGGGCCTGGGTCAGCCTGGCGCATCCCTGGCATTACGATTTCACCCGCAGCAAGCGCCGCAAGCTGATCAGCGACTATATTGGTGCGGGTGGCCACGCCATCGAGGTGGTCAACGGGCATCAACCGGCAGAACAGGTCGGCAGCCTGGCGATCCTTGCCCGCGAATTTGGTCTGCTGGTCAGTGCCGGCAGTGATTTTCATGGCCCAGGCGGCTGGTCCGAGATTGGCGAGTATCGTCAGGTCCCGGAAGATCTGCCGCTGTTGTGGGGGCGATTCAAGCATGACCCCATTATTGCCACCGTCTGAACAGGTAGAGCACGTGAGTCAATTCTTCCAGATTCATCCGGAAAACCCTCAGGCGCGCCTGATCAAGCAGGCCGTAGAGATCATCCGCGCCGGTGGCGTGGTGATCTACCCGACTGATTCGTCCTACGCCATTGGCTGCCAGATCGGCGACAAGGGCGCGGTCGAGCGGGTAAGACGCTTGCGCCAGCTGGACGACAAGCACAACTTTGCGCTGATCTGCAGCGACTTGTCCCAGCTCGGCCTGTTCGCCAAGGTCGACACCGGTACCTTCCGCCTGCTCAAGGCCCACACGCCGGGGCCTTACACGTTCATTCTCAACGCCACTCGCGAAGTGCCGCGCCTGTTATTGCACCCGAAAAAACGCACCATCGGCCTGCGCGTGCCGGAACACCCGATTGCCCTGGCGCTGCTGGCCGAGTTGGGCGAACCGCTGATGAGCGTGTCGTTGATCCTGCCCGGCGAAACCGAGCCGTTGTACGACCCTTACGAAATGCGCCGTTTGCTGGAAAAGCACGTCGACCTGATCATCGACGGCGGCTACGGCGGCAACAAGGCCTCCACGGTGATCAACCTGGCCGATGGCGAACCAGAAGTGGTGCGTGTGGGTTGTGGCGACCCGGCTCCGTTCATGGTCGAGGCCTGAATGTCAGCCGTGGAAGCCGCTGATCCCCAGGCTGGCGCCCAGCAAGAACTGCCGTTTGCCATGGTGTATGGCCAGGCGGTCATGGAAATGCCCCTGGACCTGTACATCCCGCCGGACGCCCTGGAGGTGTTCCTTGAAGCCTTCGAAGGCCCCCTGGACTTGCTGCTTTACCTGATCCGCAAGCAGAACATCAACATCCTCGATATTCCGGTGGCAGAAATCACCCGCCAGTACATGGGCTATGTCGAGCTGATGCAGTCGGTGCGCCTGGAATTGGCCGCCGAGTACCTGGTGATGGCCGCCATGCTCGCCGAGATCAAGTCGCGCATGCTGTTGCCGCGCTCGGAGACGGTAGAAGCCGAAGAGGATGACCCGCGCGCCGAGCTGATCCGCCGCCTGCAGGAGTACGAACGCTTCAAGGCCGCCGCCGAAGGCATCGACGGCCTGAGCCGTGTGGGCCGTGATGTGGTGGTGCCCAAGCTCGACGCTCCCGAGGCGCGCGCGCGCAAGTTGCTGCCGGACGTGAGTCTGGAAGAATTGCTGATGTCCATGGCCGAAGTACTGCGCCGTGGCGATATGTTCGAGAGCCACCAGGTCAGCCGTGAAGCGCTGTCCACCCGCGAGCGCATGAGCGATGTGCTGGAACGTCTCAAGGGCGGTGGGTTTGTGCCCTTTGTCGAGTTGTTCACCGCCGAAGAGGGCCGACTGGGCGTGGTGGTGACCTTTATGGCGATCCTTGAGCTGATCAAGGAATCCTTGGTCGAGCTGGTGCAGAATGAGCCTTTTGCGGCTATCCACGTGCGGGCGCGAGCCGAATAACGAGCTGAATCGATGAATCTGACTGAACCCCGCGAACTGGCCCCTTTGCTGGAGGCCTTTCTCCTGGCCTCGGGCAAACCGCAATCTTTGGAGCGCCTGTTCGAACTCTTTGAAGAAGCCGAACGCCCGGAGCCGCCGGTGTTCAAGAAAGCCTTGGAGATCCTGCGCAAGTCCTGTGAGGGCCGTGCCTTTGAGTTGCGCGAAGTGGCGTCGGGTTATCGCCTGCAGATCCGTGAGAAGTTTTCACCGTGGGTCGGGCGTTTGTGGGAAGAGCGCCCGCAGCGCTACTCGAGGGCGATGCTGGAGACCATGGCGCTGATCGCCTATCGCCAGCCCATCACTCGGGGCGAGATCGAAGACGTGCGTGGTGTGGCGGTCAACAGCCATATCGTCAAGACCCTGCTGGAGCGCGAGTGGATTCGCATCGTTGGCTACCGTGACGTGCCCGGCAAACCGGCGATGTTCGCCACCACCAAGGTGTTCCTCGATCATTTCAACCTGAAGAACCTCGACGACCTGCCGCCGCTGGCCGAACTGCGCGAAATGGAGGCCGAGCCAGTGCTCGATTTCGACGACGCGCCGGTGCCGCAAAGCCTGCAGGAACTGGCCGATGCCAGCGCCGAGCCGGAGGAGCCCAAGGACGAAACCAGTTTCCATACGTTGTTGCTGGAGCTGGACGACATGGAGCAGGGGATCAAGACCGACTTCGACGATTTGCTGCGTGATGGTGCGGCGGAGCCAGAAACCCAGGTGAACGTTGAATCCGAGCCTGAGGTCGAAGCCCAAGACGATGTGCTTGGCGTGGCCCAGGCCCGGGAAAAGCTCCTGGCCGCCGTCGCCGCCCTCGAACAGCCGCCCCTGAGTGACGAAGAAGACGAAGCCCGGGCGCTGGCCGAGGCCATCGAAAACGAGCGCCGCCAACTCGAAGACTGACCCGTTCTGACTCTCACCGTGCAACCCATGTGGGAGCTGGCTTGCCTGCGATGCAGACGCCTCGGTCTCTCAGATGCAAGGAGGTGATGCCATCGCAGGCAAGCCAGCTCCCACAGAGGATCGACCATGAGTGCCCTGAAAGACCCGTGCATCAGCATCTGCAAATTCAGCGACGACATCTGCGTCGGCTGTGGCCGCAGCAAGCGTGAAATCCGTGCCTGGAAGAAACTCGATAAAGCCGACAAGCGCACGGTATTGGCCGAAGCCCAGCTGCGTTTGCTGGCCCTGGGCGCCACCGGTCGGCGGAAAAGCAAATGACTTGGGCGTTATCGGCTAGTCTGTGATGCGCAACACGCGCCATGCGCGTATGATTCGCGACCCCTTGCCGACCTATTCGGCCTAGGCCCCGCTTTCAATACCCCTCAGGCCACGCCTGAATCGACCCACCGGGAGGTGCTTACGATGAATGACCAAGACCAGAAAGACCAGGAAATCGGCCCAGCAGGCGAAAAGCTGCAAAAAGTGCTGGCGCGTATCGGCGTGGGCTCTCGCCGCGACGTCGAAGCCTGGATCACCCAGAAGCGCATCAAGGTCAACGGCGTCGAGGCTACCCTCGGCCAGCGCGTCGACCTGCACGATGCAATCACCATTGATGGCAAGGTCATCAAGCGTGAAGAGGCCGCCGAATCGGTGCGCCGCGTGATCATGTACAACAAGCCCGACGGCGAGATCTGCACCCGTGACGACCCGGAAGGCCGTCCGACCGTGTTCGACAAGATGCCCAAGCCTAAAGAAGGCCGCTGGATCAACATCGGCCGCCTGGACATCAACACCACTGGCTTGCTGATGTTCACCACTGACGGTGAGTTGGCCAACCGCCTGATGCACCCGTCCTACGAGATGGACCGTGAATACGCCGTGCGTGTACGTGGTGAAGTCGATGACGAGATGATCGAACGCCTCAAGGCGGGCGTGGTGCTTGAAGACGGCCCGGCCAAGTTCACCGACATCAAGCAGGCGCCGGGTGGCGAAGGTTTCAACCACTGGTACCACTGCGTGGTGATGGAAGGCCGTAACCGTGAAGTGCGTCGCCTGTGGGAGTCCCAGGGCCTGGTGGTCAGCCGCCTCAAGCGTGTGCGTTTCGGTCCGGTGTTCCTGAACTCCGACCTGCCGATGGGCCGCTGGCGCGAAATGAGCCAGTACGAGGTCGATATCCTCAGCGCCGAAGTGGGCCTGACGCCGGTTGCCATGCCGCAGATGAACGCCAAGAGCAAAGACAAGCTTGAGCGTATGCAGCGCAAATCGTCGCGCCCAGTGCCACGTACCGAACGTGTTGCCCGCACCCTGCGCCCTGCGCTGGATGCACCGGCCACCGGCGGTCGTATCTCGCGTCAGCCGCACATTGAAGGTGAACGCCGCCCCACCACGCCATCGCGTCAGGAAGGCGAGCGTGCGCCACGTACGCCGCGTCCTGCTCCGGCGGGTGGTCGTAGCAACCGTGGTGAAGCGGATCGCCCGGCCGACAACGCCAGCACCAAGCGTCCAGCCAAGCCAGCGGCGAACAAGCGCCCTGGCCCGAAACTGGTCGCGGACGAGCCTTCGGGCAAGCGCCGTGGCGCACCGGCCGGTTCCGGCCAGCGTCCTGGTTTTGGTCGCAAGAAGCCGCAGTGATGCGTTAAGCGCTGCATAAAAACGCCAACCCTAGGGTTGGCGTTTTTTTTTGCGATCTACATTTGAAATGCAATCAACTGTGGGAGCCGGGCTTGCCCGCGATAGCGGTGGGTCAGTGAGTAAAAAGGTGACTGACACACCGCTATCGCAGGCAAGCCAGCTCCCACCGGGATCTCTACACGTCTATGATCTTTAAAAGGCAAAGGCGCCATCAAACACCGGCTTGTCATCCAGCGCCAGCACCCCACTGGCAAAGATCAGGTCCAGGTGATGACTGCCTTTCTGCCCGCCACCCAAGCCCAAGTGCAACCCGCAGTGACGCTCTTCAAACCCGGCATTGCGCGCATACAGGTCCTTGACCCCTTCATTGGTGCCAATCCCCAACTCCTCCACACGACGGTTGGACGGGTTGGCATTCAGGTACTTGTTGAAGTCATCTGCCAGCCCTGGCACTTCGCTGGCCACGCTGCAAACGGTGGAGTTCTCGATCCATAGCTCCAGCGGCAATTGCAGCACGCCGTATTTGCGTGCAAAGGGGATGGTACTGAGGAAGGTGCCGACAAACCGCACCTGGCCGTTGATGGCTTCGCTGTGGGTGGCGATTTCGCCGGGCGCCAGGTCGTGGTTGCCGACGCCGTTGATATTGGTCCACTTCTTGATGCTGCTCATCGGCGCTTCCAGGCGCGAACCGTGTTTGTCGGTAAAGCTCAGCACGTTGGCCTGGGCCATGCGCCGGATCAGTGTGGCGTTGAGGTCGGCGATGCGTTGGGGCTCGACGCTGAAGGTGTCGTAGAAATAGTCGCCGTAATCCTTGAACAGCAGGGATTTTTTCCAGTGCTCGGCCATCACGCCTTGCAGGGCACGGATAAAGTCCGGGCCTTCGGCGCGTGGGTTGGGCAGCGTGGAGGAATCATAGAGAAACAGGTACAGGTCGCAGCTTTGAATGGCCTGGGACAGGGTGTCGCTGGGCGCCAGGTCCAGGCGTTGCAGTTGAAAGTTGAAGCGGGCGGCGCTGCCGTGGGTAATCGCCTGGGCGATGGCGTCATAGCGCTCGGTGTGGCCCAGCAACACGGTGGGGCGGTTCAGGCCGTTGAGGGCGGGGTGGTGTGCCAGGTAGTAGAGAAAATGTTCGACGGCGCGGGCCTTGTCCATGACGGGTGTCCTTCTGTGCCTTGGGTAAGGGGGCAGGCGCCGTGCACAGCGCCTGCCGGATGCCTGCCGGGTATTAGAAAGGCCACATCGCGGTGCCAAAAGGCACAACGGCATCGGCTTGCATCATTTCAACGGCGGCCTCATGGGTCGGCGCTTCAAACCAATCGTCGAGTTGCAGTTCGGTTTCCAGGTCGTTTTCCAGTGCTTGCATGGTGTATCTCCTAGAGGACGTTGTTTGAGAACGGCTTGCCCACGGGCTTCGCGGGCAAGTGCAAAGAACCTAGAAGAGAGTGTTTCGAAATGCAAAAAATTTATTGACACGGTTTCATTTGGATTTTTTCTTCTGTTTTTCAGCAGATTTTTTTATTCAGGCAAAACAGTGAATTGGCTGAAGCGATTCTTCAGGCATTGCTTACCGACAGAATTCCGTTGAGGGTTGCCAAAGTCTGGCTGTAACGCGGATTTTCCGGGGTGTAACGATAGATTTACGCAACTGCCCTGGCTTTGTTGGGGGGCGCGCCGATGTAAGCATTAGCTGACAGAATCGCCCGTGCACTTTCCCGGTGCGTGCCGAAGCTGTCGAGCGGTGTACAATGCGCCGCGTTTTACTGTGACCCCCCTTGCGTACCCACGCAAAAGGCCAAGACCTCAGGGTTTGATCCCCCTGATCACTCCGCCTGGCCACGAGCCGGACGGGTTCGATTTCGTCACAGATAAAAACAAACAGGTGACGCATGACCATTAGAAAGACGCTGTACTCCTGGTGCCTGCGCTGGGGTTTGAGCGGCGCTGCTTGAGTCGGTAATTCAAGGCAGCAACCTGCATTCAACTCTTCAAACCTTGCGTGAGACCCTTTTCATGAGTGGACCCCATTCTTCTTCAGGCGAGCTGAAACGCGGCCTGAAAAACCGGCATATCCAGTTGATCGCCCTCGGTGGCGCCATCGGCACCGGCCTGTTCCTGGGCTCGGCCGGGGTGCTCAAATCCGCCGGCCCTTCGATGATCCTGGGCTATGCCATCTGCGGCTTTATCGCCTTCATGATCATGCGCCAGCTTGGCGAAATGATTGTCGAGGAGCCGGTCGCCGGCTCCTTCAGCCACTTTGCCCACAAGTACTGGGGCGGTTTCGCCGGCTTCCTCTCGGGCTGGAACTGCTGGATTCTGTACATTCTGGTGGGTATGTCGGAGTTGACGGCCGTCGGCAAGTACGTGCACTACTGGTGGCCGGAGATCCCGACCTGGGTCTCTGCTGCGGCGTTTTTCGTGCTGATCAACGCGATTAACCTGGCCAACGTCAAAGTCTTCGGTGAAGCCGAGTTCTGGTTCGCCATCATCAAGGTGGTGGCGATCGTCGGCATGATTGCCCTGGGCAGCTACCTGCTGGTCAGCGGCAGCGGCGGCCCGCAAGCCTCGGTCAGCAACCTGTGGGAGCATGGTGGTTTCTTCCCCCATGGCGTCGGCGGTTTGGTGATGGCCATGGCGATCATCATGTTCTCCTTCGGCGGCTTGGAAATGCTCGGTTTTACCGCCGCTGAAGCCGATCAACCACGCACCGTGATCCCCAAGGCGATCAATCAGGTGATCTACCGCATCCTGATTTTCTACATCGGTGCCCTGGTGGTGCTGCTGTCGCTCACCCCGTGGGACAGCCTGCTGGCGACCCTCAACGCCTCCGGCGATGCCTACAGCGGCAGCCCGTTCGTGCAGGTGTTCTCGATGCTGGGCAGTAACACCGCCGCGCATATCCTCAACTTTGTGGTGCTGACGGCCGCGCTGTCGGTGTACAACAGCGGCACCTACTGCAACAGCCGCATGCTCTTGGGTATGGCCGAGCAGGGCGACGCGCCCAAGGCCCTGGCGAAAATCGACAAGCGCGGCGTGCCGGTGCGTTCGATCCTGGCCTCGGCGGCGATCACTCTGGTGGCGGTGCTGATGAACTACCTGATGCCCCATGACGCGCTGGAACTGCTGATGTCGCTGGTGGTGGCCACGTTGGTGATCAACTGGGCGATGATCAGCTTCTCCCACTTCAAGTTCCGCCAGCACATGAACCGCATTGGCCAGGTGCCGCTGTTCAAGGCGTTGTGGTACCCGTATGGCAACATCATCTGCGTGGCCTTTGTGGTGTTTATTCTGGGCACCATGCTGATGATTCCGGGCATTGACCGCTCGGTGTACGCGATCCCGGTGTGGGTGGCGTTCATGGGTGTTTGTTACTGGGTCAAGAACAAGCGGGCGCAGCAGTCCATGGATATGGCGGTCCCCGCGGTGAAGTAAGCGTCAATGTTGTTAAGCAGACCCGGCCTTGTGCCGGGTTTGTTGTTTGAGGGGATGGCCAAGGTGCATTCGCGTATCCTAGGGCTTCTTCCGGAGGACCGTGTTACATGCTGGTGATTTCCAACAACGTACAGCTGCCCGATGCCGAGATTGAGCTGACCGCCATTCGCGCCCAGGGTGCCGGTGGGCAGAACGTCAATAAAGTGTCGAGTGCGGTGCACCTGCGGTTTGATATTCCGGCGTCTTCGTTGCCGGAGTTCTACAAGGAACGCTTGCTGGCACTGCGTGACAGCCGGATCACCAGCGAAGGCGTGCTGGTGCTCAAGGCCCAGCAATATCGCACCCAGGAGCAGAACCGCGCCGATGCGCTGGAGCGCCTGGTGGAGTTGATCCAGAGCGCCACCAAGGTCGAGAAAAAACGCCGTCCGACCAAGCCTACCCTGGGCTCGAAGAAACGCCGCCTGGAGTCCAAGACCAAGCGCGGCAGCATCAAGGCCGGGCGCGGCAAGGTCGACTTCTAGGCGTCGCGTGTTTCGCGGGCCTTGGGCGCCTGGCGGTACAGGTAGACGCTCAGCAGCAAACCGGCGAAAGCGGCGAGGGCGGCGAACAGGAAGATCGAGGCAAAGCCAAACCCGGCCGCCACGGCGCCCGCCAGCGGCCCGGTGATGCCCAGGGACAAGTCGATAAACAGCGAATAGGCGCCCACCGCCGAGCCACGGCTGGAGGCCGGCACCAGGTTGACGGCCTCCACTCCCAACGCCGGGAACACCAGGGAAAAACCGAAACCGCTCAACGCCGCACCCGCCAACGCCAGTTGGGCATCCGGCGCCAGCCACAGCAACAGCAGGCCCAGTACTTCCACCGACAGGCAGGCGATTGCGACGCGAAAACCACCAATGCGGTTGATCAAATTGCCAAACAGCAAGCGCGCGCCGATAAAACTGGCACCGAACAGGCTCAAGGCCCACACCGCGTTATCCCAGTGCTGGGTGCTGTAATACAACGTGATAAAGGTGGCGATGGTGCCAAAGCCGATAGAGCCCAATGCCAGCGCGCAACCATGGGGGAGCACGCGGCCCAGTACATTCATGAACGGCAAACGGATGCCGGGCACAATCGGCGCGGCTTGTTTTTTCCAGGCCAACACCACACCCAGTACGGCCAACAGAATGATGCTGACGCCCATGCTCCACAGCCCCAACTGGCTGACCAGCAGCACCCCCAACGGCGCGCCGACCGCCAGCGCGCCGTAGCTGGCGATGCCGTTCCAGGAAATAACCTTGGCCGTGTTCGCGGCGCCGACACGGCCAATGCCCCAGCCAATCGCCCCCGAACCCACCAGGCTTTCAGCGCTGCCCAGCACTAGCCGACCGACCAGCAGGCAGCCGAGGCTCAGAGCCGGCAGGCTGGAAAACCACGCCGCAAACAACATGAACACGCCACTCAAGCCGCAGCCCACCAGGCCGATCACCACGGCGCGCTTGCTGCCCAGGTTGTCGATGATCTTGCCGGCATAGGGGCGGCTCAGCAGGGTTGCCAGGTATTGCACGCTGATCACCAGCCCGGCAATGACGGCGCCATAGCCCAGCTGGCTATGGACATAGCCCGGCAATACGGCCAGGGGGATGCCGATATTCAAATAGCCGATGAAGGTAAACAGCACGATGGAAACAACTTGCAGCGTGACCGCCATGGGGCGCTGGGTATCTGGCATGGGAGAGATCCACTGTCGCAGCAGGTAAAGATAGGCTGCTAATGATACCGGCGCGCAGGCCGGGCAGGGCGGCAAAAATGTAAAACGTCAGCTCTAAAGCCGATCAAGCTTGGGTGGGGGCCAGCAATTGAGTGGTCACCAGGGCAGCCAAAGCGTTTTCCTGGGTGCCAAAGCGCTTGAGCAGTGCTGCTTGCTTGTCGGCACTGAGGCGGTTCCAGACTTCGACCATCTGCAAGGCAGCGTCGAGTACAGCGGCGTCCGGCGTGTCGGAAGGGGAGGTGGTCATAGTGAAGGTCTCGGATGATTCAGGCAGTGTGGAAAGCGCTCAAAGGCGCGCTTTCCACACGGTCTGGTACGGCGTCAGTCCCGGCTTTCGCGCTCGACTGGTTTTGCTTCTTTGGCCTCAGGCTGCTTGTCGCTGGCCTGCTGCGGTGTTGGCTGCTCAGTTGGGTGCAGGCTTGGGAAGGGGAGATTAGGTATCTCGTGCATCGTGGTCGCTCCTCGCAAGGTCTGTTTTTTCAATCGCAGGTGATTCCGCGCTCTCAAAAAGCCTTGGCAGGATACAGCACCGTAAATGACAAAAAGACTTTTATCTCGACGTATGCACAATTTTTAATGGTTCAGACGCAAGTGACATGAGGTCACACCTCTAGAACGGCACCTTGCCCAGAATCATGTCGCGGTACATCACAAAATCTCCCAGCAAGCTGTAGAACGGGTGTTGAAAGGTGGCGGGACGGTTCTTTTCGAAGAAGAAGTGACCAATCCAGGCAAAGCTGTAGCCCGCGAGCGGCAAGGCCAGCAGCAGGACCCATGAACCTCTGCCGATGGCGTACGCAAGAATGCCGATCACCAGGGTGGTGCCGATAAAGTGCAGGCGTCGGCAGGTACTGTTGCCATGCTCGGCCAAGTAGTACGGGTAGAACTCGGCAAAACTGTTGTATTTCTTGATGTTTTCCACGGTCACCGGCCCTCTGGTTGTTGTGCCGCCAACGGGTGTGCGGCGGGGAGCTTATTTGAGTCTAGAGTGATCAGTGGTAACAGCCAGTGACAATAGATGCCACTTTAGTATCCTTGGCTTCCTGGCTGCCGTTTAAGCCTGCTTTCAACAAGAAGACGCCATGAGCGAACGAACAACTTCTGCAAGCTGGGCGATGGGCATCGTCAAGGCGCTGGAAATGGATGGCCTGGATTGCCGTGCCTTGTTCAAGCAACTGGGCCTGGATTATGCGGCCCTCAGTGATCCCGATGCGCGCTTCCCGCAAGACGCCATGACCCGCCTGTGGCAACGCGCGGTAGAGGTGTCGGGTAACCCGGCGATTGGCCTGAACATGGGCAAGTTGGTGCGCCCGGCCTCGTTTCACGTTGCCGGTTATGCGTTGATGTCCAGCAACACCCTGGCCGAAGGTTTTACGCGATTGGTGCGCTACCAGCGCATCATCGCCGAAAGCGCTGATTTGAGTTTTCGACTGTTAACCGAAGGCTATGCGTTGATTCTGACGGTGCATGGCGATCACCTGCCGCCCACCCGTCAAAGCGCCGAAGCCTCGCTGGCCAGCGCCCTGGCCCTGTGTGGCTGGCTCACCGGGCGCACCCTGCAGCCCCGCAAAGTGCTGCTGCAAGGCGAGCAGCCAGCGGACCTGGCGCCCTACCAACAGGCCTTTCATGCGCCTTTGCAATTCAATGCACCCTATGACGCGCTGATTTTCGAGCAGGCTGACATGGAGGCGCCGCTGCCCACGGCCAACGAAGCCATGGCGCTGTTGCATGATCGCTTTGCCGGTGAATACCTGGCACGTTTTTCCGAAAGCCGGGTGACCCATAAGGCGCGTCAGGTGCTGTGCCGCCTGTTGCCTCAGGGCGAGCCCAAGCGCGAAGCGGTGGCCCAGACGCTGCACCTGTCCCAGCGCACCTTGCAGCGGCGTTTGCAGGAGGAGGGCACCAGTTTCCAGGCCTTGCTTGATGACACCCGGCGCGAACTGGCCGAGCAGTACCTGGCACAACCCAATATGACCTTGCTGGAAATCGCCTACCTGCTGGGGTTTGCCGACCCGAGCAACTTTTTCCGCGCGTTTCGCCGCTGGTTCGATGCCACGCCCGGCGAATACCGGGCGCGCTTGCAGCAAATGTCGTCGGTCAGTGACGCCAGAACGCCGGAATGCACAACACAAACACGGTGATGATCTCCAGGCGCCCCAGCAACATGCCCAGGGACAGGATCCACTTGGCGGCATCCGGCAGGGTGGCGAAGTTGCCGGCCGGGCCGATGGTTTCGCCCAGGCCGGGGCCGACGCCGGAAACGGTACTGGCGGCGCCGGTCAACGCGGTCATCCAGTCCACGCCCAGCAGTGACAGCGCCAGGGCGATCATGCAGATGGTGATGGCGAAGAAAAACGAAAAAGTCAGAATCGAGCGCACGATCTCCTCATCGAGGCGATGGCCGTTGTACTTCTGCTTGATCACCGCGCGGGGATGGATCAACTGGTTCAAGTTGGCCTTGAGCAGGATGTAGGCCACCTGGAAACGGAAGATCTTGATACCGCCTGCGGTGGAGCCTGAGCAGCCGCCGATAAAGCCCAGGTAGAAGAACAGCATCAGTGAGAAGTTGCCCCACAAGCTGTAGTCCCCCAGTGCAAAGCCGGTGGTGGTCACCACAGACGTCACGTTCAGCGCCACATGGCGCAAGGCATCGAGCCAATGCAGGTTGGTGGTCCACCAGTACCAGGTGCCGAGTACCAGCCAGGTCACCAGCAACAGGCCGAGCAAGCCTTGCACCTGCTGGTCCTTGATCAGCGCTCGACGGTTACCGCGCAAAGTGGCCACGTACAGGGCGAACGGCAAGCTGCCAAGGATCATTACCACCACCGCGACCCAGTGCACCGCCGGTTGTTTCCAATGGGCCAGGGACTCGTCCGAGGTGGAAAACCCACCCGTGGAAATCGCCGACATCGCATGGTTGATCGCATCGAACACGCCCATTCCGGCCCACCAGAAGGCCAGGCTGCCGAAGATGGTGATGCCCACATACGCCGCCACGATCAGGCGCGCCACCATGTGTGAACGAGGCATGACCTTTTCCGAGCGATCCGAGGATTCGGTCTGGAACAGGCGCATGCCACCAATGCGCAGCAGCGGGAGGATCGCCACCGCCATGCCGATAAAGCCGATACCGCCAAGCCAGTGCAGCAACGAACGCCACATCAAAATGCCCGGCGACATGCTGTCCAGGCCGCTCAACACGGTGGAGCCGGTGGCGGTGATGCCGGACATGCTTTCAAAGAACGAGTCGGTGTAGCTGATGTGCTGGGTCAGCAAAAAGGGCAGGGCGGCGAAGATGCACACCACCACCCAACTGCTGACCGTCAGCAGGTACATGTCCCTGGGGCGCAGGTGCACGTGCTCGGGGCGGCCAGGAATGACCAACGCCAACCCGGCGATAAAGGTGATCAGGCTGGCCCACAGGAACGAGGGCAGGTCGCTGGTGCGTTCGAAGATCACCAGGGTCGCCATCGGGATTACCATGGCGACCGCAAGGGTGATCAGGAAGATGCCGATGATGAAACCGATGATGCGCAGGGTCGGCAACGCCATGAAGTTCGCTCGGGTGATTGGGCAGAGGCGCCATTCTACCCGCGGTGCAGGTCTTGTAAACCGAGGGCTGCGGGTTGATGGAGAACCCCTGTGGGAGCTGGCCTGCCAGCCGGCGTATATTCACCTGACGCCCCGCAATCCAATGTGGGAGCTGGCTTGCCTGCGATGGCGGTGTGTCAGTTACAGATTAGTCGACTGAACCACCGCCATCGCAGGCAAGCCAGCGCCTACAGGGATAGACGCGGCAGTTATTGCGCGCATGAAAAAGGCGACCCGCAGGTCGCCTCTTTTAACTGTGCTTGATCAGAACTCGTGATCAGCGCTGTCCGGGTTCAGGTCACTGATACCCAGCTTGCCAGCAGCGGCTTCGATCGAACCGGTCTGCTTGACCAGGGCGGCAATCGAGTCACGCACGATCTGGTTGCCCTTTTCATTGTCAGCGGCGATCAACTGGTCGTAGTGCTCGCCGTTGTTGGCGTGGTCAACCATCATCTGGATCTTCGCTTCGGTGGCTGCCAGGTCAGCCTTGAGGGCTGCGTCGGCTGCCGGGTCGACCTTGGCCACCAGAGACGACAGGCTGGCGCCGGTCAGCTTGGTGCCGTCAACACGGGTGTATTCGCCCAGGTAGACGTTACGGATGCCCTTGGCGTCGTAGAAATGCGAGTAATGGGTGTTGTCGCTGAAGCAGTCCTGCTCGTCTTCCGGCGAGTTGGCTTCCAGGGACACTTTCATGCGCTCCCCGGCGAGTTCGCCCAGGGACAGGCTGCCCATGCCGAACAGCATTTTACGCAAACCGTCGGTGCCCGGTTCCGACTCCAGGGTGGCGCGGTAGTTGTCTTCGACGTTGGGCTTCCAGTTGTCGACCATTTCCTGCAGGTCGCTGACCAGCAGTTGGGTGACAGCACGCAGGTAAGTGCGGCGACGCTCGTTGTGACCGCCGGTTGCACCGTCACCGGTCATGTAGTCCGACGCCGGGCGGTTGCCCGCGCCTGGGCCGGTGCCGTTGAGGTCCTGGCCCCACAGCAGGAATTCGATGGCGTGGTAGCCGGTGGCGACGTTCGCTTCGGAACCGCCCAGCTCATTGAGGCTGGCGAGTTTTTCCGGGGTGATCTCCTTGACGTCGACCTTGTCTTCGCCCACCTGAATCTCGTTGTTGGCGATGATATTGGCGTTGGCACCTGGGTTGCCCAGCGCGTGCTCGTAGGACTTGTCGACGTAGTCGATCAGGCCTTCGTCCAGGGGCCAGGCGTTCACTTGGCCTTCCCAGTCGTCGATGATGGTGTTGCCGAAGCGGAATACTTCGCTCTGCAGGTAGGGTACGCGTGCGGCGATCCAGGCGGTACGGGCCGCTTTCAGGGTTTCGTCGTTCGGGTTGGCGAGGAAAGTATCGATTGCGGTCTGCAGGGTTTTTGCGGTGGATTCGGCATCGCTGTACACCGCAAACACCATGTCTGCGTAGTGCGCGACCACGGCCTTGGCGGCTGCTTCGTCGACCTGGCCTGCCGGGGCAGCCGCCGGTGCGGTAGTGCTGGCGGCAGCGGGTGCCTGGGGCGCGGCGGCCTTGTCTTTACCTTCGCCGCAACCGGCGAGAGAAATGGCAATGGCCAGCAGACTGGCGGTGGCCAGGGGCATACGAATCATGGCGAACATCCTGCTTCGGTTGTTGAAAGGGCGCGCGGGGAGCGCAAACGCTGCGACATAATGCGAAAGATTTGCATTTTGTGTAAAGGCTTATACGCGGGAAATATTGAGTATCGAAGTGTAAATTCAAAGACTCACGGCGTTATTACGTTCGGACTGCTTCAGATAAGCCGTCAACTCCCGGGCCTGCAGCGGTTTGCTGTAGTGATAACCCTGCCCTTCATGGCACCCCTCGGAGATGATGTAGGCCTCCTGTTCGGCGGTCTCCACCCCTTCGGCAATCACCTGCATGCCCAGGCTTTTACCCAATTGGATAATGGCGCGCACGATGGTTGCGTCATCGTCGTCGTCCTGCAGGTCCTGGACGAAGCTCTTGTCGATCTTGATCTTGTCCAGTGGAAGGCTTTTGAGGTAACTCAGGGAGGAATAGCCGGTGCCGAAGTCATCAATGGCGATCAGCGCCCCGGAGCGACGCAGGCTCAGCAGATGCTGGGCGGCGGTGCTAATGTCTTCCATCAGGCCGGTCTCGGTGACTTCCAGCTCCAGGCTGCGTGGCGGTAGGCGATAGATCTGCATCAGGTTGTTGACCACCCTCGGCAACTCGGTGTGGTGCAGTTGCACCGTGGACAGGTTGACGGCCATGCGCAGCGCCGTGAAACCCTGGTCATGCCATTCGCGCAATTGCCGGCACGCTTGGTCCAGCACCCATTCGCCAATGGGAATGATGGTGCCGTTCTGTTCCGCCAGCGGGATAAACAAGTCCGGCGGTACCAGCCCATGTTCCGGGTGTTGCCAGCGCAGCAGGGCCTCCACGCCGACCACCTGATGGTCGCGATAGCTGATTTGCGGTTGGTACACCAGGTGGAACTGCTCGCGGCTCAGGGCATCGCGCAGGTCTTTCTCCAGTTCACGGCGCCGGCGCATTTCGCTGTCGACGCTGGCGATATAAAACTGATAGCGGTTGCGCGAGCGGCTCTTGGCCAGGGTCATGGTCTGCTCGGCTTTTTGCAGCAACTTCTCGGTGCTGTCGCCATCTTCCGGAAACAGCGTGATGCCGATGGTGGCGCGCAGGCGGATCAGGTCGTGGTCGAGGGCGAATTCAGCCTCCAGGTCATCGAGGATGCTTTGTGCCAGTTCGGCGGCCTCGTAGGGCTGGTCGATATCGGCTTGCACCAAGGCGAACTGGTCGCCGCCCAGGCGGGCGAGCGTGCCCAGGCGGCCACTATGGGCGCGCAGGCGGTCGGCCAGGGCCAGCAAGAGTTTGTCGCCGGCCTGGTAGGTGAATTGCTCGTTGACGCTCTTGAAGTCATCCAGCCCCACGCATAACACCGCCACACGGCGTTGCCGGCGTCCAGCGTCCGTTAGGATCTTGTCCAGTTGCGCCTGCAACTTCTGGCGGTTCGGCAGGCCGGTCAGGAAGTCGTACTGGGCCATGCGCAACAGGCTGGACTCGGCCTCGTGCCGCAGGTGGGTATTGCGCTCAATGGATTCGAGCAATTGGTTGGCGGTGTTTATCCACTGTCCCAGTTCGTTGCGTTCATGACCCTTGAGCTGAGGGATCTTGTGCTCGCTGGGGCGGTCCGGGTTGATCGAGGTCAGGTGTTGGAGCATCCGCGACAGCGGTTTGGTCAGCATCCAGTGATACACCAGGTACAGCACCAGCCCCATGACCAGGGCGCGCAATACGCCCGAGATAAAGATGATGACCGAGCTGACCAGGAAACTTCGGCCATAGGTGGCGGTGTCGAGGGTGATGCTCAGGTCGCCGTAATATTCGCTGTAGGGGCCCTTGCCGACTAACGCGGTAGTAAAGGATCGTTCCTGGCCAAGAATCAGGTCGGTCAGCCAGCGGCTGGGGGACCTCTGTAAAGGGCGGCTTTTTTCCGCCAACATGGTCTCGTTGGGATGGCCGATAGAGGCCATGCGCACAGCATCGTCCTGGAACAGACCTTCGATCACCTGCATGCCCATCTCGCGATCCAGGCTGTACACGGCCTGGGTCGAGGGGTCGCGAAACATGTCGAGGATGCGCTGGGCATCGCCCGCCACGGCCTGGCGTGTCTTGTAGGCATCAAAAACGATCTGCGCCACGCTCAGCGCCACACCCACGATCAAGGCCGACAGCAGCACAACCCGTAGCAACTTCACCGACAAGCTGTTCTTGAGTTCCAGCTTCAAAGGGGCATTCCTTGTCTCATGCGGGTGGCCGTCAATATGCCATGAGTATTGGCAATCTGGGGAGGGCAGTCAAAGGGACATTACTGTGGGAAGGGGGGTGGCGCTTTGCAGCGACGGTGGGCAGGAAAACGGCGGATGGAATCCGCCGTGAATGTTGCCTTGCGGGGGGGCAAGTGGTTGCTTGATTAAAAATTAATCTGTGGTGGGGCAGATGACTGTGGATCCGCGCCCAGTTGGCCGCCTTGGGCTCCGTCCGTGACACGGTCAATCACGTCCTTGAGTAGATCCATTCCCATCTCGGCCGCTTTTCCTGCAATGGGCAGTGCCACCGAGGCGGCGGCGCCGGCGGCGGCCATCATCGAAACTGGTTCCATAGTTGACTCTCCTGCGTTGGACGAGAGGTGTATTCCTCTCTTCGACTACGTGGCCGGTTCGTCTCAATGAGTTCCATTTTTTCGGCCGATCCACACTCGTCGCCCAAAAAAAAGCCCGGCAATCGCCGGGCTTTTCCTACTGCAAGCATCGCTTAGGCAGTGAAGGCCTTGCCTTCGAACTGCTCAGCCACGAACTTCCAGTTGACCAGGTTCCAGAACGCTTCCACATACTTTGGACGCACGTTGCGGTAGTCGATGTAGTAGGCGTGTTCCCACACGTCGCAGGTCAGCAGCGGGGTGTCGCCGTTGGTCAGCGGGTTGCCGGCGCCGATGGTGCTGGCCAGGGCCAGGGAACCGTCAGCCTTTTTCACCAGCCAGCCCCAACCGGAACCGAAGGTGCCAACCGAAGTCTTGGTGAACTCTTCTTTGAACTTGTCGAACGAACCGAACGCAGCGTTGATGGCTTCAGCCAGCGCGCCGGTTGGTTGACCGCCGGCGTTTGGCGCCAGGCAGTTCCAGTAGAAGGTGTGGTTCCAGACCTGAGCGGCGTTGTTGAAGATACCGCCCGAGGAAGACTTGACGATCTCTTCCAGGGTCTTGCCTTCGAACTCGGTGCCAGGCACCAGGTTGTTCAGGTTCACGACATAGGTGTTGTGGTGCTTGTCGTGGTGGTACTCCAAGGTTTCCTTGGAGATGTGCGGCTGCAGGGCATCGTGTGCGTAGGGCAGCGGCGGCAATTCGAAAGCCATGATGATTCTCCTAATCAGGTCAGTTGCGGTGAGCGCAAGGCCGATCACGGGCGGCCAAACATGCGCCGGGGAGTTTGTACTCTTTGCGGCGCAGGGGTCCGATCATAGCACCGGGGGTGCGGCATAACCACGCAACAACTGTGTGGGATAGAGGTTCCAGAGCGTTTTGGAATATTGCTCAGGCGCTGATCAGTTGATAGGCCACCCAGAACATCATTACCGCGACCAGCAGGTCCAGCAGGCGCCAGGTGGCCGGGCGTGCCAACCAGGGTGCCAGCCATGCCGCGCCCAGCGCCAGGGTGGAGAACCACAGGAACGAGGCACTGGCTGCTCCGGCTACATAAGCACCCGGTTCGGTTTGTTGCGCGCCCAGGGAGCCGATCAGCAGGACGGTGTCCAGGTAGACATGGGGGTTGAGCAAGGTGACCGCCAAGGCGCTCAGCAGCACGGCGCGCATTGAGCGTGTCTTGAGGCTGTCGCTTTGGTCCAGGCTCTGTTTCGAGCAGGCCCTGCGTAGCGCGCATGCGCCGTACCAGAGCAAGAACGCTGCGCCGCCCCAGCGTGCCACCGCCAGCAGTATCGGGCTTTGCGCCAGCACGGTGGCCAGCCCGAATACCCCGGCGGCTACTAAAATCGCATCGCACACGATGCACAGCGCCGCCACCGGTAAATGATGTTCGCGGCGCAGGCTTTGTGCCAATACAAAGGCATTTTGGGTGCCGATCGCCATGATCAGGCCGAGAGCGACCAGCAATCCGTTCACATAGCTTTGCCACATAGGGTTTACTCCGCGTTCGCTGCCAATTGCCGCAATACGTCCATGGCCCGCTGGGCATCGGCGCGGCCGACGAACAGGTGGTCGTGGTAGTAGCCGGCGATCACGTTGCAACTGATACCGGCTTGGCCCAGCGCGCTGGCGAAGGCGGCGGTCAGGCCCACGGCTTCAAGGGCGGAATGCACATTCAGGGTGATCCAGGCGGCGAGATAGTCGAAGCTCAACCCAGCCTGTTCGGCCTGTTGTCGTTCGACAATCACCGTCAGCCCTTCCTGTTCACGAAAACTGCCGATGACCTCGCAGCCCGCAGGGATACGGTTGTCGGGAAGGGTGCAGAACACATAGTCGCCGTCATTCAACTGCGGGCTCATGCTGCGCAATAAAGTGGTCAGGGCGGTTTCGCCAGCCATGTGAGGTTTCCTTAAGTGGGGAAGCAATGCTGGTCATTTTCACGGGAGAGCCTGTATAAGAAAAACCAATATTGCTGATCGCTCATTAGAGAAACTGATGTTCGACTATAAATTGCTTTCTGCCCTGGCGGCGGTGGTGGAACAAGCCGGCTTTGAGCGCGGTGCCCAGGTGCTGGGGCTGTCGCAGTCAGCCATCTCTCAACGCATCAAGCTATTGGAAGCGCGTATTGGCCAGCCGGTGTTGATACGCGCCTCGCCGCCGACGCCCACCGATATCGGCCGGCGCTTGCTCAACCATGTGCAACAGGTGCGCTTGCTGGAGCGTGACCTGCAAAGCCAGGTGCCGGCCCTGGACGAGGAGGGCATGCCCGAGCGTCTGCGCATTGCCCTGAATGCCGACAGCCTCGCCACTTGGTGGGCCGAGGCGGTCAGCGACTTCTGCGCCGAACAGCATTTGCTGCTGGACCTGGTGGTCGAAGACCAGACCGTGGGCCTCAAGCGCATGCGCGCCGGTGAAGTGGCGGCCTGCATTTGCGCCAGCGAGCGTCCCGTGGCCGGTGCCCGCAGCCTGTTGCTGGGCGCCATGCGTTATCGGGCCCTGGCCAGCCCGGCCTTTCTGGCGCGGCATTTTCCTGGGGGCGTGCGGGCTGACCAATTGGCGCGCACGCCTGCGCTGGTGTTCGGCCCGGATGATTTCCTGCAGCACCGCTACCTGGCGTCCCTAGGAGTGGACGGTGGTTTCGAACACCATCTATGCCCGTCATCCGAAGGCTTTATCCGCCTGACAGAAGCCGGCCTGGGCTGGGGCTTGGTGCCTGAATTACAGGTGCGTGACCAGTTGGAAACCGGCGTGCTGGTCGAGTTATTGCCAGATAAGCCCATCGATGTGCCGCTGTACTGGCATCATTGGCGCAGTGGCGGGCAACTGTTGGGCTTGCTGACCGACCATCTGGCCGATGTGTGTGGTCATTGGTTGGTGCCGTTGGAGTGATGGCGCGCGTCAAGGCAAGAGCGATGAAAAACGAAAGAACACGGAGTACGACATGAAAATTCTGGTCACCGGCGCAAGCGGCTTCATTGGCGGGCGCTTTGCGCGCTTCGCCCTTGAACAAGGCCTGGACGTGCGGGTCAACGGGCGGCGCGCCGAGGGTGTGGAGCACCTGGTACGGCGCGGTGCCGAGTTTATCCAGGGTGACTTGAATGATGCCGACCTGGTGCGCGACCTGTGCCGCGATGTTGAAGCCGTGGTGCATTGCGCCGGCGCCGTCGGGCTGTGGGGCAAGTATCAGGACTTCCACCAGAACAATGTGCTGGTCACCGAAAACGTCGTCGAGGCCTGCCTGAAACAGCGCGTCGGGCGCCTGGTGCACCTGTCGTCGCCGTCGATCTACTTTGACGGTCGCGACCATCTGGGGCTCACCGAAGAACAAGTGCCCAAGCGTTTCAAGCATCCCTATGCCGCCACCAAATACCTGGCTGAGCAGAAGGTCTTTGGCGCCCAAGAGTTCGGCCTGGAAGTGATAGCCCTGCGCCCACGATTTGTTACCGGGGCCGGCGATATGAGCATCTTCCCGCGCCTGCTGAAAATGCAGCGCAAGAACCGCCTGGCGATCGTCGGCGACGGCTTGAACAAAGTCGACTTCACCAGCGTGCATAACCTTAACGAGGCGCTGCTCAGCAGTTTGCTCGCCACTGGCTCGGCCCTGGGAAAAGCCTACAACATCAGCAACGGCGCACCGGTGCCGATCTGGGATGTGGTGAACTACGTGATGCGGCAAATGGAGCTGCCCCAGGTGACCCGTTACCGCTCCTACGGTGTGGCCTACAGCGTGGCGGCCCTGAATGAAGCCTTCTGCGCGATGTGGCCGGGGCGGCCGGAACCGGCGTTGTCGCGCCTGGGCATGCAGGTGATGAACAAAGATTTCACCCTCGACATCAGCCGCGCCAGGCATTATCTCGACTACGAGCCCAAAATCAGCCTGTGGGCCGCGCTCGACGAGTTCTGCAGCTGGTGGAAAGCCCAGGACCCGGGCCGCCAATAAGCTCATAAGCAGCAACACTTCGGGAACCCAATTCCAGGTTCCGAGTCGATCCATGCGCCGGGAGTGCGGTTTATACTCCTGCCGCTCGGCTTTGCAGCCAGCCATCTCATTGATTCAGGGTAGATTCATGCGTAACGATGCTAAAGACGACTTCGACAACGTTCCCAGCCTGCGGGCCGACCTTGGGGATGACGATGATTTCGTGCCGACCCCTGCGACGTCGGTGCGTTCGCGAACGACGCCTGTGGTCAAGGTCAAGAGCGCCAGCACTGGCCCGTTGTGGGCACTGGTCGGCGCGCTGTTGATTGCGTTTGCAGGCCTGGCCTGGTGGAGCTTCCAGCAGATCTCCCTGATGGGCCAGCAGTTGGTTGCCACCCAGGAAAGCTTTGCCCGCATCAGCGAGGAAGCGGCGGGGCGCCTGCAGGCGATTTCCGGCAAGGTCGTGGCCAGCGAAGCCAATGTGAACAACGGCAGCGAAGCGTTGAAGCTGCAGATCAAGCAACTCGAAGCCCAGTTGCAGGAACAGGGCAAGCAACAGTTGGGCGTCGCGGGTCAAGCCACCGAACTGGACAGCCGCCTGGCCCAGATGAGTGCCAGCACCGCCGAACTGACAGCGGCCAATACCAAGCTGCAAGGCCAGGTGCAGGCCCTTACTGACGCTGTCGCCAGTCTCACGGCAGCACAGGCCGAGACCAAGGGTCTGGTCACCGATGTGGCGGCCTTGAAGAAACAAGGCAACCCTAGCGCGGCCATCGCCCGTCTCGAGCAGGACTTGCTGGTGCTCAAGAGCGCTCAGGAAAACCAGCCGGCCAATATCGACGCGCCGACCAACAAGGAATTCGACGTGTTCCGCATCCAGACCACGCGCAATATCACCACCTTGCAGAGCCAGGTGCAGAACTTGAATCAGCGTCTCAATGCGCCTGCTGCGGCCACACCACTGGGTCAATGAACGCGAAATCGTCCTCTGTAGGAGCGAACAAGCTCGCTCCTACATGGATTGTCACCGCTCGGTGACATTTCTTCTCCCCTTCGTTACTTGCCCATCCCGCGCCCTTGTTTAGACTCCGGTCATCCCAAAAAAACAATAAGGGCCACCCATGACCACCCATCCACTGCCTGCCAGCAGTTGGCTGAATGCACCTGCCCATCACGCTTGGCTCGCCGCAGAAGGCCAGCGCCTGTTGGCGTTCGCCAAGGCATCGCGCCTGCCGGACGGTTTCGGCAACCTCGACGATAAAGGCCAGTTGCCGGCCACTGCCCGCGCCGAAACCATGAACACCGCGCGCATGACACACAGCTTTGCCATGGCCCATGCCATGGGGTTGCCGGGTTATGCCGAGCTGGTGGCGCACGGTGTGGCAGCGCTCAGCGGCCCGCTGCGTGACAGTGAGCACGGTGGCTGGTTCGCCGCGCCCCAGGCGGCTGATGGCAACACCGGCAAGGCCGCCTACCTGCACGCCTTCGTGGCCCTTGCCGCCAGCTCTGCCGTAGTGGCCGGCGCGCCGGGTGCGCGCACATTAATGAACGACGCCGTCCATATCATCGACCAGTTCTTCTGGAGCGAAGAGGAGGGCGTCATGCTCGAATCCTTTGCCCGAGACTGGAGCGGCGTCGAAGCCTACCGTGGCGCCAACAGCAACATGCACGCCACCGAAGCTTTCCTGGCATTGGCCGATGTCAGTGGTGATACACGTTGGCTGGACCGTGCGCTGCGCATCGTTGAACGGGTGATCCATACTCATGCCGCTGGCAACCAGTTCATGGTCATCGAACATTTCGATACGCACTGGAAGCCGTTGCTCGGTTACAACCAAGACAACCCTTCCGATGGCTTTCGCCCTTACGGCATCACCCCAGGCCATGGTTTTGAATGGGCGCGGTTGCTGCTGCACCTGGAAGCTGCGCGCCTTGAGGCCAAGCTGGCCACGCCGGACTGGCTGGTGAGCGACGCCAAAGGCCTGTTCGCCAGTGCCTGCGAGTACGCCTGGGCGGTGGATGGTGCGCCGGGCCTTGTCTACACTTTGGATTGGAACCAACGCCCGGTAGTACGCGAGCGCCTGCACTGGACCCATGCCGAAGCCAGCGCCGCTGCTCAGGCGCTGCTCAAACGTACCGGTGAGCTGCATTACGAAACCTGGTACCGACGTTTCTGGGAGTTTTGCGAAACCCACTTCATCGACCGGCTCCAGGGCAGTTGGCACCACGAACTCAGCCCGCACAACCAACCCAGCAGTAATATCTGGGGCGGTAAACCTGACCTGTACCATGCCTGGCAAGCGGTAGTGCTGCCTGCACTGCCCTTGGCACCCAGCTTGGCCAGTGCATTGGGCGGCGGATGCTATGTCACCAAGTGGTGACATTTGTGCGTCCCTTTGTTACCTGCGCCCTGAAAATCCATGTTTAAACTCCGTGCAGCGCAAGCTCTAGACTTGCATGCATAACAACAAGAAAAGGTACTCAGATGAACGCGATTAATCGCCTCGCCGTCGCTATTTCCATTGCCTCGTTGTTCCCCCTCAGTGCATTTGCCGCCGACTCCAAAGGTACGGTGGAAGTGGTGCATTGGTGGACCTCCGGCGGTGAAAAAGCGGCTGTGGATGTCCTGAAGGCCCAAGTTGAGAAAGACGGCTTTACCTGGAAAGACGGTGCTGTAGCAGGCGGCGGTGGCGCCACTGCCATGACCGTGCTCAAAAGCCGCGCGGTTGCTGGTAACCCGCCAGGCGTTGCCCAGATCAAAGGCCCCGACATCCAGGAATGGGCGTCGACTGGCCTGCTCGACACCGACGTACTCAAAGACGTCGCCAAAGAAGAAAAATGGGATTCGCTGCTCGACAAGAAAGTCTCCGACACCGTGAAATACGACGGTGACTACGTGGCAGTGCCGGTGAATATCCACCGCGTGAACTGGCTGTGGATCAACCCGGAAGTCTTCAAGAAAGCCGGCATCACCAAGAACCCAACCACCCTCGAAGAATTCTATGCAGCGGGCGACAAGCTCAAGGCTGCAGGCTTCATTGCGCTCGCCCACGGCGGCCAGCCTTGGCAGGACAGCACCGTGTTCGAAGCGGTGGTGCTCTCGGTGATGGGCGCCGATGGCTACAAGAAAGCCCTGGTCGACCTGGATAACGGCGCATTGACCGGCCCGGAAATGGTCAAGGCCCTCACTGAACTGAAGAAAGTCGCGACCTACATGGACGTCGACGGCAAGGGCCAGGACTGGAACCTGGAGGCTGGCAAGGTCATCAACGGCAAGGCCGGCATGCAGATCATGGGTGACTGGGCCAAGTCCGAATGGACTGCGGCCAAGAAAGTCGCCGGCAAGGATTATGAGTGCGTAGCGTTCCCGGGCACTGATAAAGCCTTCACCTACAACATCGACTCCCTGGCGGTGTTCAAGCAGAAAGACAAAGGCACTGCCGCGGGCCAGCAGGACATCGCCAAAGTGGTGCTGGGTGAAAACTTCCAGAAGGTGTTCAGCATCAACAAGGGCTCGATCCCTGTGCGTAACGACATGCTGACCAAGATGGAATCCTACGGCTTTGATTCCTGCGCCCAGACCGCCGCCAAAGACTTCCTGGCCGACGCAAAGACTGGCGGCCTGCAGCCAAGCATGGCGCACAACATGGCCACGACCCTGGCGGTACAGGGTGCGTTCTTTGATGTCGTGACCAACTTCATCAACGACCCGAAAGCCGACCCGGCCGATACCGCCAAGAAGCTGGGTGCTGCGATCAAGTCAGCCAAGTAAGACTTGGTAGCGGATTTTTGTGGGAGCCGGGCTTGCCCGTGATGCAGGCAACTCGGTGTGCCGGTTACACCGAGGTGATGCCATCGCAGCGGTGCGACGATTCGACAAGCCAGCTCCCACACAAACCGCGTTCGACAAGAGACTCACCTTGTAGTCCTTTTTCCCTGTACTGGATTTTCCCATGAGTTCTGTTGCTGTGTTCAGCAAGGCCTCGCCATTCGATGTGCTGCAGCGCTGGCTCCCTAAACTGGTGCTGGCGCCGAGCATGTTCATCGTGCTGGTGGGCTTTTATGGCTACATCCTGTGGACGTTCGTGCTGTCGTTCACCACCTCGACCTTCCTGCCCAGCTACAAATGGGCGGGCCTGGCGCAGTATCAGCGGCTGTTCGACAACGACCGCTGGTGGGTGGCGAGCAAGAACCTGGCCGTGTTCGGTGGCATGTTCATCGGTATCACCCTGGTGATCGGCGTGCTGCTGGCGATTTTCCTCGACCAGAAAATCCGCCGCGAAGGCTTTATCCGCACCATTTACCTGTACCCGATGGCGCTCTCCATGATCGTCACCGGTACCGCCTGGAAATGGTTGCTCAACCCGGGCATGGGCCTGGACAAACTCCTGCGGGACTGGGGCTGGGAAGGCTTCCGTCTCGATTGGCTGATCGACCCGGACCGCGTGGTCTACTGCCTGGTGATTGCCGCTGTGTGGCAAGCCTCCGGCTTTATCATGGCGATGTTCCTCGCTGGCCTGCGCGGTGTTGATCAGTCGATCATCCGCGCTGCGCAGATCGACGGCGCGAGCCTGCCGCGTATCTACTGGAGCGTGGTGCTGCCCAGCCTGCGTCCGGTGTTCTTCAGTGCGGTGATGATCCTGGCGCACATTGCGATCAAGAGCTTCGACCTGGTGGCGGCAATGACCGCAGGCGGCCCGGGCTACTCGTCCGACCTGCCGGCGATGTTCATGTACTCGTTCACCTTCAGTCGCGGCCAGATGGGCATGGGCTCGGCCAGTGCAATCCTGATGCTCGGTGCGATCCTCGCGATCATCGTGCCGTACCTGTATTCCGAGCTGAGGACCAAGCGTAATGACTAGTCTCGCCGCCAAACCTGCCATCAGCCTGAGCCGCATCGCGATCTACGCGGTGCTGATCCTGGCGGTGCTGCTGTACCTGGTGCCGCTGGTGGTGATGCTGCTCACCAGCTTCAAGACCCCGGAAGACATCAGCACCGGTAACCTGCTGAGCTGGCCCACCGTGGTCAGCGGCATCGGCTGGGTGAAAGCCTGGGCCACCGTGGATGGCTACTTCTGGAACTCGATCAAGATCACCGTTCCTGCTGTGCTGATCTCTACCGCTATCGGCGCCTTGAACGGCTACGTGCTGTCGTTCTGGCGCTTCCGCGGTTCGCAGCTGTTCTTTGGCCTGTTGCTGTTCGGCTGCTTCCTGCCGTTCCAGACCGTGTTGCTGCCCGCGTCGTTCACCCTCGGCAAGATGGGCCTGGCCAGCACCACCACCGGCCTGGTGTTTATCCACGTGGTCTACGGCCTGGCGTTCACCACGCTGTTCTTCCGTAACTACTACGTGAGCATCCCGGATGCGCTGATCAAGGCAGCACGCCTGGACGGAGCGGGGTTCTTCACCATCTTCCGCCGGATCATCCTGCCGATGTCGACGCCGATCATCATGGTCTGCCTGATCTGGCAGTTCACCCAGATCTGGAACGACTTCCTGTTCGGCGTGGTGTTCTCCAGTGGCGACTCCCAGCCCATCACGGTGGCGCTGAACAACCTGGTCAACACCAGTACCGGGGCCAAGGAATATAACGTGGATATGGCGGCGGCGATGATCGCCGGGCTGCCGACCCTGCTGGTCTATGTGATCGCAGGCAAGTATTTCGTGCGCGGCCTTACGGCTGGCGCGGTCAAGGGGTAATCATGGCTACGCTTGAACTTCGCAATGTAAACAAGACTTATGGCGCCGGCCTGCCCGACACCTTGAAGAACATCGAACTGTCGATCAAGGAAGGCGAGTTCCTCATCCTGGTCGGCCCGTCGGGCTGTGGTAAATCCACGCTGATGAACTGCATCGCTGGCCTTGAGACCATCACCGGCGGCGCGATCATGATCGGTGATCAAGACGTGAGCGGCATGAGCCCCAAGGACCGTGACATCGCCATGGTGTTCCAGTCCTACGCGCTGTACCCGACCATGAGCGTGCGCGAGAACATCGAGTTCGGCCTCAAGATCCGCAAGATGCCGCAAGCCGACATCGACGCCGAAGTGGCGCGCGTGGCCAAGTTGCTGCAGATCGAACACCTGCTCAACCGCAAGCCGGGCCAGTTGTCCGGTGGCCAGCAACAGCGCGTGGCCATGGGCCGTGCCCTGGCGCGCCGGCCGAAGATCTACCTGTTCGACGAACCGCTGTCCAACCTCGACGCCAAGCTGCGCGTCGAGATGCGTACCGAAATGAAGCTGATGCACCAGCGTCTGAAAACCACCACCGTCTACGTGACCCACGACCAGATCGAAGCGATGACCCTGGGCGACAAAGTGGCGGTGATGAAGGACGGGATCATCCAGCAATTCGGCACGCCAAAAGAAATTTACAACGACCCTGCCAACCTGTTTGTGGCAAGCTTTATCGGTTCACCACCGATGAACTTCGTTCCCATGCGCCTAAAACGCCAGAACGGTGATCTGGTGGCGGTGCTCGACAGCGGCCAGGCCCGTTGCGAGTTGGCGTTGGGCATGAATGACGCCGGGCTGGAAGACCGCGATGTGATCCTGGGCCTGCGCCCGGAGCAGATCGTGCTGGCAGCGGGCGAGGGTAATGGCTCGTCGAGCATTCGTGCCGAAGTCCAGGTCACCGAGCCGACCGGCCCGGACACCCTGGTGTTTGTGCAGCTCAACGACACCAAGGTCTGCTGCCGTTTGGCGCCGGACGTGGCACCGCAAGTGGGCGAGACCCTGACCTTGCAGTTCGACCCGGCCAAGGTATTGCTGTTTGACGCCAAGACCGGTGAGCGGTTGGGCACAGTGGCTTCATTGCCGGCACAGGGGCATGCCGACAATGTGACCCAGTTCAAGGGCCGTTAAGCAAGATAAGTGATTGTTTTAATTAAAAAATGTAACCCGCGTTAGATAAAAACAGTTTAATAACAATAAAGACGAGGATGTAGGGATGAAAAAGCAACACAACAACACCCGGCTGATCTGCCAACTGTCAGCGGCAGCAGCCCTTGTATTGTCCGCCAATGCGATGGCGGCCGATGCATTCAGCGCTGATTCCAAGTGGATGACCGGCGATTGGGGCGGCGAGCGTACCAAGCTGATCGAGCAAGGTATCGACATCAAGGCCGACTACGTGGGCGAGATGGGCTACAACGCCCACGGCGGCTACAACGACGACAAGACCGGTCGTTACTCCGACCAGTTCGGTCTGGGCGTGGCACTGGACCTGCAAAAACTGTGGGGCTGGGATAACACCCAGGCCAAGATCCAGTTGACCAACCGTAATGGCCAGAACATCTCCAATGACCGCATTGGCGACCCGCGTGCCGGCACCTTGAGTTCCTCGCAAGAAGTGTATGGCCGTGGCCACATGGTGCGTTTGACCCAGTTCTGGATTCAGCACCAGATGTTCGACAACAAGCTGGACGTGAAGCTCGGTTACTTCGGCGAAGGCGAAGACTTCAACACCTTCCCTTGCGACTTCCAGAACCTGTCGTTCTGCGGCTCCCAGGTCGGTAACTACGTCAATACCTGGTACAACTGGCCGGTCGCCCAGGCCGCTATCCGCGTGAAATACAACATCACGCCTGAGCTGTATGCGCAAATCGGTGCCTACAACCAGAACCCGTCGCAGCTGGAGCACGGCAACGGCTTCAAACTCAGCGGCAGTGGTACCAAGGGCACCGTGATTCCGGTGGAATTGGTCTGGTCGCCGAAGGTTAATAACCTGCCGGGCGAATACCGTGTGGGTTTCTATAAAAGTGCGGCCGATGCTCCGGATGTACGTGAAGACGTCAACGGTAACGATGCGGTCCTCAGCGGCGCCGACTTCCGTACCCGCAGCAGCAAGAAAGGCTACTGGTTCGTTGCGCAACAGCAACTCACCACCCATAACGGCGACGCTTCCCGTGGTTTGAACATTGCCGCCAACGCGACCTTCCATGACAAGGAAACCAACCTGGTCGACAACTACCAGTCGTTGATGCTCGTGTACAAAGGCCCATTCGACGCGCGTCCAAAAGATGACGTCGGCATTGGCGTCGCTCGCCTGCATGTCAACAATGATGTGAAGAAAAACTCGGAGCTGCTCAACGACGCCAGGGGCGTGAGCGACTACGACAATCCGCTGTACACGCCGATTCGTGAGACTGAGTACAACGTCGAACTCAACTACGGTTTCCACGTCACCAACTGGCTGACTGTGCGTCCGAACCTGCAGTACGTTGTCCAGCCTGGCGGCGTGGATAAAGTCGACAACGCGCTGGTAGCGGGCCTGAAAATTCAGTCTACGTTCTAACGCTGTTGCGATAAGCTCCTCTCTCTGTGCGCATTTGCGGGTAGCCATGGCTATCCGCTTTTTTTTGCGTGGCACTGTGATATTCGGGACCTGGCACATGCACGAGCAACCGCTGCAACGCTTTTTTAAATCCCTGCGCGAGCGTCCGGTGTTCGCCTGGGAGCGCTTTCAGATGCGCGATGTGTTGGTGATCGACCATCCGCTGTGCCAGGCGGTGTTCAGTCGCCAGGGTGCGCAATTGCTGCACTTTCAACCCACCGGCCAAAAGCCGTGGCTGTGGTGTGCCGCCAAATGGCCGCAAGTCGGGGCTATCCGTGGTGGCGTACCGGTGTGCTGGCCGTGGTATGGCCGTCACCCCAGCGAAAATGCCTGGCCTTCCCACGGTTGGGCCCGCTTGATCGACTGGAAACTGCTCGACAGCAGCACTGACGATGACGGCGTGCGCCTGCACTGGCAATTGCAACTGTGCGACTGGCAGGTGGACTTGCACGCACACTTGGGCGAAACCCTGGAACTGCGCCTGAGCACCGAGCATCACGACGAGCTGCCGTGCCAGTTGAGCCATGCATTGCACGCTTACTGGCGTATTGGTCACGTTGACGAGGTAGCGCTGTCTGGGCTCGAAGGGGCGCAGGGTTATGACCAGCTCAATCGCCAGGTTTGCCAGCAGGAAGGTGAATTGCGGGTCGATGGCGGATGCCAGCGGGTGTTCCAGCATGAGGGCGAATTGCAGCTCAAGGACCACGCCTGGCAGCGTGAACTGTGCATCGACACCGGCGACAGCGCCGACACGGTGGTGTGGCACCCGGGCAGCCGGCCGCTGTTGGGCGTGAGCTTTAACGAAGCGTCGGGGTTTGTGTGTGTGGAGGCGGCGATGGCGGCGGCGAGCCTGGCGCCGGGGGAGAGGGCGCATTTGAGTTTGCAGGCCAGGGCAGGGGTTTAGCGGTGTGGCTGATGGCGCTATCGCAGGCAAGCCAGCTCCCACAGGGGAATGCATTCCAAATGTGGGAGCTGGCTTGCCTGCGATAGCGCCGGTACTGCTGGTAGAGCTGCCTGCTAGTTGAACTCATCCCCCACCGGATACCGGCTGTCATTCAAGCTCTCTTTGATCTTGCGCAAATGCGGCTGGAAATCCACTCCGCGACGCAGGGTCATACCCGTTGCCAACACGTCCAATACCGTCAATTGGATAATCCGAGAAGTCATCGGCATGTAGATATCCGTGTCTTCCGGCAGCGGGATGTTCAGGCTCACCGTACTGGCTTTGGCCAGCGGCGAGTTTTCGGCGGTCACGCCCAGCACCGACGCACCGTTTTCCCGAGCGATACGCGCCACTTCCACCAGTTCGCGGGTACGGCCGGTGTAGGAAATGATCACGAACAACTCACCGGTGTGCGCCACCGAGGCGATCATGCGTTGCATCAGCACGTCGGCGTGGGCGGTCACTGCCAGGTTGAAGCGGAAGAACTTGTGCAACGCATCCATGGCCACCGGGGCTGAAGCGCCGAGGCCAAAGAAGTGGATCTGCCGTGCCTGGATCAACAAGTCCACGGCCTTGCTGATCAGCGCCGGGTCCAGGGCCTGGCAGGCACTGTCCAAGGAGGCAATGGCGCTGCCAAAGATCTTCTGGGTGTAGGCCTCGGGGTTATCATCGGCCTCCACGGCGCGGCTGACATACGCGGCGCCACTGGCCAGGCTTTGCGCCAACTGCAATTTGAGTTCAGGGTAACCGCTGACACCGAACGAACGGCAGAAGCGGTTGACCGTCGGTTCACTGACCGAGGCGGCCTGGGCGAGGGCGGCGATCGAGAAGCGTGTGGCCTGCTGCGGGTTGAGCAGGATCACTTCAGCGACTTTGCGCTCGGCCTTGTTCAATTCTTCGAGGCGGTTCCGGATCTGTTCCAGAAGATTTCGCACGCGGTCCATTCAGTCTTTCCTTCGGGCGACGATGCAAATAAAAAGGCGGCAACCAATCGATGAGTGGCTTTTCGCGGTGGCCTATCCTACTGAGGGTAGCTGAACACCACCACTCGCAATGCGTATTTCGGGAAAATGTTGTGGTTATTACTACATTTTTCCTTGAGTGATGCCTTGAAAAAAGGTATTTGTAGCTTAACTTGATAAAAGAACAAACATCATGCCTTCGATAACCGTGGAACCCTGCACCTTTGCCCTGTTTGGCGCCTTGGGTGATCTGGCGCTGCGCAAGTTATTTCCTGCCCTTTATCAACTCGATGGCGCCGGGTTGCTGCACGACGACACACGCATCCTGGCCCTGGCCCGTGAAGCCGGCTCCGAGCAGCAACACCTGGCCCATATCGAAAAAGAATTGCGTAAATACGTCGGCAAGGAACTCGACGAGGCCGTGGCCCAGCGTTTCCTCGCGCGCCTTTCGTATGTGCATGTCGACTTCATGAAGGCTGACGACTACGTTGCCCTGGCCGAAAAAGCCGGCAGCGATCAACGCCTGATTGCCTACTTCGCCACCCCGGCGGCGGTGTACGGCGCGATCTGCGAAAACCTGTCCAAGGTTGGCCTGGCGGAAAATACCCGCGTAGTGCTGGAAAAACCCATCGGTTCGGACCTGGAGTCATCGCGCAAGGTCAACGACGCCGTGGCGCAGTTTTTCCCGGAAAACCGCACCTACCGCATCGACCACTACCTGGGCAAAGAGACGGTGCAGAACCTGATTGCCCTGCGTTTCGCCAACAGCCTGTTCGAAACCCAGTGGAACCAGAACTACATCTCCCACGTGGAAATCACCGTGGCCGAGCAGGTCGGCATCGAAGGCCGTTGGGGTTACTTCGACAAGGCCGGCCAGCTGCGCGACATGATCCAGAACCACCTGTTGCAGCTGCTGTGCCTGATTGCCATGGACCCGCCGGCCGACCTGTCCGCCGACAGCATCCGTGACGAGAAGGTCAAGGTGCTCAAGGCCCTGGCGCCGATCAGCCCCGAAGGCCTGACCACCCAAGTAGTCCGTGGCCAGTACATCGCCGGCTACAGCGCTGGTAAAGCCGTGCCGGGTTACCTGGAAGAAGACAATTCCAACACCCAGAGCGACACCGAAACCTTCGTCGCCCTGCGTGCCGATATCCGCAACTGGCGTTGGGCCGGGGTGCCGTTCTACCTGCGTACCGGCAAGCGCATGCCGCAAAAGCTGTCGCAGATCGTCATCCATTTCAAGGAACCGTCCCACTATATCTTCGCCCCCGAGCAGCGCTTGCAGATCAGCAACAAGCTGATCATCCGCCTGCAGCCGGACGAAGGTATTTCCTTGCGTGTGATGACCAAGGAACAGGGCCTGGACAAAGGCATGCAACTGCGCAGCGGGCCACTGCAATTGAATTTTTCCGACACCTATCGCAGCGCACGCATCCCCGATGCCTACGAGCGATTGTTGCTGGAAGTGATGCGCGGCAATCAGAACCTGTTTGTTCGCAAAGATGAAATCGAAGCCGCGTGGAAGTGGTGTGACCAGTTGATCGCCGGGTGGAAAAAATCCGGTGATGCGCCCAAGCCGTATGCGGCGGGGTCCTGGGGGCCGATGAGCTCCATTGCACTGATTACGCGAGATGGGAGGTCGTGGTATGGCGATATCTGAATTGAAACTGCCTCAGGGCGTCACTGCCCATGAGTACCGTACGCCTGCGCTGCTGGCCGATGGCCTGGCCAATGACGTGGCCGAACAACTGCGCGCGGCCATCAGTGCCCGTGGCGAGGCGACGTTGGTGGTGTCCGGTGGCCGCAGCCCCGTGGCGTTTTTCCAGAACCTGGCCAAGCAGGGCCTGGACTGGTCCAAGGTCACCATCACCCTGGCCGATGAGCGCTGGGTGCCGGTCGAACACGCCGACAGCAATGCCGGCCTGTTGAAGCAACACTTGCTGCAAGGCCCGGCGGCCAAGGCGAAGTTCTTGAGCCTGTACAGCCCTGCCGCCAACCTTGAAGACGCTGCCGAGCAGGCCGATCGCCTGCTGGCCGAGCTGCCTGCCATTGATGTGCTGGTGCTGGGCATGGGCGATGACGGTCACACTGCCTCGCTGTTCCCCAACAGTCCCAACCTGGCTGAAGCCCTGAAGCCCGACGGTACCCGCCGTTGCTGGCCGATGCTGGCACCGACCGTGCCGCACCAGCGCCTGACCATGAGTCGCGCGCTGTTGGCGACGGCCAACTACACCGTGCTGTCGATTTCCGGCAGTTCGAAATTGACCACCTTGAGCGCCGCCCTGGCCAGCAACGATGTTGCTGCCATGCCGATTCGCGCGTTTTTGCAACCTACTCTAGAGATTTACTGGTGCCCATGAGCCAAGGATCAGCCGCTATGAAAAGCCCCCAATCGACCGTGTCCATGGCGGATAAAGTTGCCTTGATCGACAGCCTCTGCGCCAAGGCGCGGATCCTGCCGGTGATCACCATCGCCCGCGAACAGGACATCCTGCCGTTGGCCGACGCCCTGGCCGCTGGCGGTTTGACCGCGCTGGAAGTGACCCTGCGTTCCGAGTTCGGCCTCAAGGCCATTCAGGTCTTGCGCGAGCAACGTCCTGAGCTGTGCACCGGTGCCGGTACCGTGCTCGATCGTCACATGCTCGAAGCGGCCGAAGTGGCGGGCTCGCAATTTATCGTCACCCCTGGCATCACCCGCGACCTGCTGGAAGCCTCGGTGCACAGCCCGATCCCGCTGCTGCCGGGCATCAGCAACGCCTCCGGCATCATGGAAGGCTACGGCCTGGGTTATCGCCGCTTCAAACTGTTCCCGGCTGAAGTCAGCGGTGGTGTTGCTGCCATCAAGGCGCTCGGCGGCCCGTTCGGCGAAGTCAAATTCTGCCCGACTGGCGGTGTTGGCCCAGCCAACATCAAGAGCTACATGGCGTTGAAAAACGTGATGTGCGTGGGGGGCAGCTGGATGCTGGATCCGGAGTGGGTCAAGAACGGCGACTGGGCGCGTATCCAGGAAGTCACTGCCCAGGCGCTGGCGCTGCTGGACTGAACGGATTTATCGAATCGTTGTTGCTGTGCTTAACGGCATTTTTGCGGCGCACTTGGTCGGTGTGCCGCTTTTTTTTGCCTGTAGAAAAACCTCAAGCACATCGCCGCTCTGAAGGTGGGAGCTGGCTTGCCTGCGATAGCCATTTATCAGTTAGCCCATCTTTGGCTGATACACCGTTATCGCAGGCAAGCCCGCTCCCACAATTTTAATCGGTGTTTAGTTTGGTGATCGCGTGGACTAGCGCATTGATGTCCGCCGCCGACGTCACCAGCCCCGGCGTCACCCGGATACAGGTGCCAAACGCTGCCCCCGTGCGCGTAGTGGTGAACAGGCCGTGCTCCTTGAGCAACCTGTCCACCATCGCCTGCTGATCGCGCCCGATGAACTTGAAGGCGGTGATCCCGCAATACAGTCGCGGGTCATCCGAAGTCAGCACTTCGATCCCCGCCAACGGCCGCACCTGGTTCACCCACAGGTTGCGCAGGTAATTGACGCGTGCGCCCTTGGCTGCAGCGCCCCCCAATTGTCGATGCTCTTCAAACACCAGAGGCAAGGTCATCAGCGCCGGAAAGTTCGGTGTGCTGTAGGACGTACGCGCTCGCACATCGGTGGCTGGGTAATGGAACTCGCCCATATCCGGGTCGATATCGGCCAGGCGCTCCGGTGCGATGTACAAAAAGCCCAGGGTCAACGGCGCGCCGATCCACTTGTGCAGGTTGAAGCCTGCGAACTGAATGCCCAGTTCGGCCAGGTTGAATTCGATCTGGCCCAAGGCGTGGGCGCCGTCGAGGATCACGTCGATTCCTCGTTCGCGCGCTGCCTTGGCAATGGCCGCAACCGGCATGACCAGGCCCGTACGGTGGGTCACATGGGTCAAGGCCATTAATTTCAGGCGCGGGTACTGCACAAACGCATCGTGATAAGTCTGCACCAAGCTGTCGAAACGGGCCGGGTGGGTGTGGGCCACCTCTATGACTTCCACGCCGCGAGTCGCTGCCAGCCAGCGCATGGCGCCTTTGACTGTGTCGTATTCCAGATCAGTGATCAGCACCTGGTCGCCCGGTTGCAGGCGGTTGTAGTTGCGGATCAGCGACTGCAAGGCTTCGGTGGCGTTACGGGTGAAAGCGACCGACTCGGGGTCGACAGCAATCAACCCGGCCAACTGGCGGCGTATCTCGTTGTTTTCACCCTGTTCAAAACGCTGGCGCACATGCACAGCGTTGCTGCGGTTGATAAAGCTGATGTGCTCAAGGTATTGGGCCTGCACCGCCCGGCTCATGCGCCCGAAGTAGCCGTTTTCCAGGTTGATCGGGCCGGGCTCGCACTCGTAACGCTGAGCGATGGCCTGCCAGTGCGCTTCGTTATCGGCATTCCTTGGCATGGTGGGTCTCCTAGTGGCGGGGGGCGGGTCTGCCGTGTTTGGCGCGCAGTGGCTCAAGCAATTCGGACAGACCGTTGTGGTCGATTTCCTGCATCAAGGCCAGCAAACCGCCCAGCTCCCCGTGGGGGAAACCTTCGCGGGCGAACCAATTCAGGTAGGGCCCAGGCAAGTCGGCAATGATCCGGCCTTTGTATTTGCCGAAGGGCATTTGGCGGGTGATGAGCAGTTCGAGTTTTTCGGGATTCATGAGCGTCGCAGGGTTCAGGCCAGGCTTTCGAAAATACAGGCATTCTGCATGAAGGCCAAATGACAGATCATGCAAATAACCAAGATACAGATGGTTCAATAATTCGTAACTTATTGAAATCAAACATAAAAATAATTTTTGAAAACCTGGCACGGGCGCTGCAATAACCAAGGCAACCTTCTAACCCGTACAAGGAATTGAAAAATGACTGATATCAACAAAGAATCGATCTCCGTACTGAACGACCTGATCGAGACCAGCATCGACGGCCAAAAGGGTTTCAAGGAATGCGCTGAAGACATCAAGCATCCAGAACTCAAGGCCCTGTTTGCCAAACGCTCCGCTGATTGCGCGACAGCCGCTGCTGAACTGAAAACTGCTGTGCGTGCCTTGGGTGGCGATCCTGAAGATTCCGGCAGCATGGCCGGCGCCCTGCACCGTGGCTGGGTCGACGTGAAGTCGATGGTCACTGGCAAGGACGAAGAGGCCGTATTGAACGAAGCCGAGCGCGGTGAAGACCACGCATTGAAGGCTTACCGTGAAGCGATCGAGAAGATCAACAAACACAACCTGGTGGGCATTCGTGACTTGGTTGAGCGTCAGTACCACGGTGTACAGCGCAATCACGACCAGGTAAAAGCCCTGCGTAACCAGGCCCGCGCTCAGTCGTAAGACCTACGCTGGGCTTAGTGTGGGAGCGGGCTTGCCCGCGAAAGCGGTGGATCAGTCACGGTTGTATTGACTGACACACCGCATTCGCGGGCAAGCCCGCTCCCACATTTGTTTTACGCAAAGGCTGGAATGTAGATCAGCCAATACTGATCGGCGGTAGCTCGGTCAAGGTCACCACTTGCTGCTTACGTGGCGCCAGAATTTCCGCCTCGCCATCGACGACCAACTCATCACGCTGGTTGAACACCCGAGTGGCAATGCGCACGCGAAACTTCGGCAGTTTCTCGAGGATTTCCAAGCGCACGGTCAATGTGTCGCCGATCTTTACCGGCTTCTGGAAGGTCATCTGCTGGCCGATGTAAATCGTGCCCGGCCCAGGCAACTCACAAGCCACCGCCGCGCTGATCAGCGCACCGCTGAACATGCCGTGGGCAATCCGCTCCTTGAACATGGTTGCCTTGGCGTATTCAGCATCCAGGTGCACCGGGTTGTGGTCGCCGGACATGGCGGCGAACAACTGGATATCACGCTCTTCGACGGTTTTGCTGAAGCTGGCGGTCTGGCCTACTTCGAGCGCTTCGTACGGGGTGTTGGTTACCTGGGTCATCTAAAGGTGCATCCTGTGGCTTATCGATAATTAATCGGCTGATTTTAAAGCAAAAACTATTCGCAGCGGGTGGGCCTGCGCAACGCCAGCGCCTGTTCCAGCCAGCTCAGCAGGTCGGCGGTGACTTCATCACGGTTGGTTTCGTTGAACACTTCATGCCGCGCCTGCGGGTAGAGGTTCAATTGCACGTTCTGGCAGCCGGCCTCACGCAGTGCGTGGGCCAGGTCCTTGAGACGCTTGCCTTCGCTCACCGGATCACATTCGCCGCCCATCACCAGGATCGGCAAGCCCGGGTCGATCTGCGCGAGATTGGACGCTTTGCTGATTTGCTGCAAGCCGCCCAGCAGGTCGATCCACAACTGGTTGGTGCAACGAAAACCGCAGAGCGGGTCATTGATGTACTTGTCGACTTCGTCCGGGTCGCGGCTCAGCCAGTCGAAGGCGGTGCGGTTGGGCTTGAACGCTTTGTTGAACGAGCCAAATGAGAGGAACTCGATCAACGCACTACGGCCGCGCAACCCTTGGCGCAAGCGTTCGATACGTGCGATCAGCCGGGCCGCGCTATATAACACCACCGGCTGGAAATTCGAACCGCTGAGAATCGCGCCATGCAGGCTGGCGCTGTGGTGCAGCAAATAGCCCTGGGCGATGTAGCTGCCCATGCTATGGCCGAGCAAAATAATCGGCAGGTCCGGTTGCTGCTGGCCAATATGCTGGTTGAGGCTGGCCAGGTCGCCGACTACTTTGTTCCAGCCATCCTTTTCAGCGTACAGCCCCAGGATGCCCTCGTCGGCGGTACGGCCATGGCCGCGCTGGTCCAAGGCATACACGCCGTAGCCGGCGCGGCACAAGGCGTCGGCCAGGCGAGCATAACGACCACTGTGCTCGGCCATGCCATGGGAGAGCATGACCACCGCCCTCGGCGGGCTGTCTGGCAGCCATTGGTTGACAGACAGGCGGCTGTGGTCGTTCGCGGTCAGCCAGAAGGTGCTGTGGTTCATGGCGGCTTCCTTTGCTCAGGGTCGTTGCAGTGTATAGCTCATCGCCAGAATTGCGCGGCATCTACCTGCACGTTAGACGCAAGATTCACGCAATCAATGACAGGATTTATCTTATTTGCCTGTTTGGTCATAGCTGCTAACGTCCCTCAAATCTCCGCTTTTTATCAATGCTTAAAGCGGCCGGACACACTCAGGTAAGAGGGCAAGAATAATGCAACCTGATTTCTGGAATGACAAACGGGCGGCGGGCGTCCCCAATGCCATCGACCTCACGACCTATAAGTCAGTGATCGAGGTCTTCGAGCGTTCCTGCAAGACCTTCGCTGACCGTCCGGCGTTCAGCAACATGGGCATTACCCTGACCTACGCCGAGCTGGAACGCCAGAGTGCGGCGTTCGCCGGTTACCTGCAACAGCACACCGACCTCAAGCCCGGTGAGCGCATTGCGGTGCAAATGCCTAATGTGCTGCATTATCCAGTTGCCGTATTCGGCGCACTGCGCGCCGGGCTGATCGTGGTCAATACCAACCCGCTGTACACCCCTCGCGAGATGCGCCACCAGTTCAAGGACGCAGGCGTGCGGGCGCTGGTGTACCTCAACCTGTTCGGTTCGCGGGTGCAGGAGGTGTGCACCGACACCGAGATCGACTACTTGATCGAAGCCAGGATGGGCGACTTCATGCCCGCCGCCAAAGGCTGGCTGGTCAACACCGTGGTCGACAAGGTGAAGAAGATGGTCCCCGCCTATCACCTGCCGCGGGCGGTATCGTTCAAGCGCGCCCTGCGCATGGGCGCGGGCCTTGGGGTGACGCGCCATCCGGTAACCCTGGACGACATCGCCGTGCTGCAATACACCGGCGGCACCACCGGCCTGGCCAAGGGCGCGATGCTCACCCATGGCAATCTGGTAGCGAACATGCAGCAGGTGCGGGCGTGCATGTCGCAACTGGGTGAAGACGGCCACCCGCTGATCAAGGAAGGGCAGGAGGTCATGATCGCGCCGTTGCCGCTGTACCATATCTATGCATTCACGGCCAACTGCATGTGCATGATGGTGTCCGGCAACCACAACGTATTGATCACCAATCCACGCGACATCGGCGGGTTTATCAAGGAATTGAAACAGTGGCGCTTCACTGCGCTGCTGGGGCTCAACACCCTGTTTGTGGCGCTGCTGGACCACCCGGATTTCAAGAGCCTGGACTTCTCCCACCTCAAGATCACCAACTCCGGTGGCACCGCTCTGGTCAAGGCCACGGCGGAACGCTGGAAGGCGCTGACCGGTTGCGCCATCGGCGAAGGCTACGGCCTCACCGAAACCTCGCCGGTGGCCAGCACCAACCCATACGGCGGTCTGTCGCGCCTGGGTACCGTGGGCATCCCGGTGCCGGGCACAGCCATGAAAGTGATTGATGATCAAGGGCACGAACTGCCGTTGGGCGAGCGCGGCGAGTTGTGCATCCAGGGTCCGCAGGTAATGAAAGGCTACTGGCAGCACCCGCAGGCCACTGCCGATACGCTGGACGCTGAAGGCTGGCTCAAAACCGGTGACATTGCTGTGATCGATACCGACGGCTATATCAGTATTGTTGATCGCAAGAAAGACCTGATTATCGTCTCCGGCTTCAATGTCTATCCCAACGAAATCGAAGACGTGATCATGGCCCATCCGGCCGTGGCCAACTGCGCCGTGATCGGCGTACCGGACGAGCGCACGGGGGAGGCGGTGAAGCTGTTCGTGGTGGCACGGGCCCAGGGGGTGAGCCTCGAGGAACTGAAGACGTACTGCAAGGCCAACTTCACGGGGTACAAGGTGCCTAAGCATATTGTGCTGAGAGAGTCGTTGCCGATGACACCGGTGGGCAAGATCTTGCGCCGGGAGCTGCGCGACATCGCTTGAATTGAAATAGAGTACAAAAAATGTGGGAGCGGGCTTGCCTGCGATAGCAGTGTTTCAGTCACCTGTTGAACTGACTGATCCACCGCTATCGCAAGCAAGCCAGCTCCCACACTGTATTTTTCGCCCTTGAAAGCCTGTTCTAGAGCCATTTTTGGCGTTATAGAATTTTTGCTCTAAAAGTGACCATTGGATATTCTTGAGTCATGTTTATGACTGTAGGGCCCTCTTTTGGCTCTAGGCGGCCCTTGGCAAAGCTGCTACTCTCGGCGCGCTTTGTGACTTCTAGGCCTGCTTGAAAGCGCCAGACTCACCTAAAAACATACACCAATAATAATCGCATCAAATGCGATGATGAATTCGCGTCGCTGAGGAGTGGGCTTCCATGAATGAAGACTTTTGGAAGGATAAGTACCCCGCCGGGATTGCTGCACAGATCAATCCAGACGAGTATCCGAATATTCAGGCGGTACTGAAGCAGTCCTGCCAGCGCTTCGCCAACAAACCGGCTTTCAGCAACCTGGGCAAGACAATCACCTACGGTGAACTGTACGAATTGTCCGGCGCATTCGCCGCGTATCTGCAACAGCATACCGACTTGAAGCCTGGCGATCGAATCGCTGTGCAACTGCCCAACGTTCTGCAATACCCCGTCGCTGTATTCGGTGCCATCCGCGCCGGCCTGATCGTGGTCAACACCAACCCGCTGTACACCGCGCGGGAGATGGAACACCAATTCAATGATTCGGGGGCCAAGGCCCTGGTTTGCCTGGCCAACATGGCGCACCTGGCTGAAAAAGTCGTGCCCAAGACCGCCGTCAAGCACGTGATCGTCACCGAAGTTGCCGACCTGCTCTCGCCGTTCAAGCGCGTGCTGATCAACAGCGTGATCAAGTACGTGAAGAAAATGGTCCCGGCCTATCATCTGCCCCAGGCCATCAAGTTCAACGACGTACTCGCCAAGGGCCATGGCCAGCCGGTCAACGATGCCAGCCCGGCCAGCGGCGATGTGGCCGTGTTGCAATACACCGGCGGTACCACCGGCGTGGCCAAGGGCGCGATGCTGACCCACCGCAACCTCGTCGCCAACATGTTGCAATGCAAGGCGCTGATGGGCTCCAACCTCAATGAAGGCTGCGAGATCCTGATCACACCGCTGCCGCTCTACCACATCTATGCCTTCACCTTTCATTGCATGGCGATGATGCTGATCGGCAACCACAACATCCTGATCAGCAACCCGCGCGACCTGCCGGCGATGGTCAAGGAACTGTCGAAGTGGAAGTTCAGCGGCTTCGTCGGCCTCAACACCCTGTTCGTGGCACTGTGCAACAACGAAGGTTTCCGCAAGCTGGACTTCTCTGCGCTGAAGGTCACCCTATCGGGCGGCATGGCGTTGCAACTGGCTGCGGCGGAGCGTTGGAAGGCCGTGACCGGCTGCGCGATCTGCGAAGGCTACGGCATGACTGAAACCAGCCCGGTGGCCACGGTCAACCCGATCCAGAACATCCAGATCGGCACCATTGGCATTCCGGTGCCTTCCACCGCGTGTAAAGTCATCGCCGACGACGGTACCGAGCTGGCGCTGGGCGAAACCGGCGAGCTGTGTGTAAAAGGTCCGCAAGTGATGAAGGGCTACTGGCAGCGCCAGGATGCCACCGACGAGATGCTCGACAGCGAGGGCTGGCTGAAGACCGGCGACATCGCGATCATCCAGCCAGACGGCTACATGCGTATCGTCGACCGCAAGAAGGACATGATTCTGGTCTCCGGCTTCAACGTCTACCCCAACGAGCTCGAAGACGTGCTGGCGGGCCTGCCGGGCGTGCTGCAGTGTGCGGCCATCGGCGTACCGGATGAAAAATCCGGCGAGCACATCAAGTTGTTCATCGTGGTCAAGCCAGGGGCCACCCTGACCAAGGACCAGGTGATGGAACACATGCGCGCCAACGTCACCGGCTACAAGGTGCCCAAGGCCGTGGAGTTCCGTGATGCGTTGCCGACCACCAACGTGGGCAAGATCCTGCGGCGTGAATTGCGTGATGAAGAACTGAAGAAACTCGGTCTTAAAAAGTAACCCATAAAAAACCCCGCTGATGCGGGGTTTTTTATGAGGGCGCTGGCCAAACACTTACCTCCTGTGGGAGCGGGCTTGCCTGCGACAGCGCTACACCAGCCACTGCTGTATCGCCTGACTCACTGCCATCGCGGGCAAGCCCGCTCCCACAGGGTTACCGGGCTTACAGCGCGAACTGCGCGAAGCTCACACCCGCACCGGCGGGGCGTACGTCCTTCAAGAACGAGTCCTTATCCGCGCTTAGCTCCAGGGTAATCTCCGGCTTGCGCTTGCCCGCATTGCGCACCACCAGCCCCTCGAGTTTTTCACGCAGGAACACGGTCGGCACCTTAAGGTGCAGCAACTGGTCGGTGTCGGCGTTGTGCATCAACAGATGGATCCACTCGTACTGGCCCACGGCAATACGCCCCACCGGCAGGTCGAACCACCAGATGTTGCGTTTGCGGTCCAGGTCGGTGAAGTGGCAGTTGTTGACGCCGAGTACGGCACCGCCCAGTTCCTGGTTTCTGCGGGCAATGGCCTGTGCTTTATTGAGTTTCATAACCTTCCTACGGGATCTGTTATTCAGCGTTGCAGCCTGAATGTGCCGGGCATTCTCGTGGGTTGGACATAAAACATAAAGCCAAACCTGCCGCTTTCGATGAAATGCTCGTACAAAAATAATTGAAACTCTGCCGTTGCGCTTCAGGTCAACCGCTACGTAGTGACCAAAAACCATTTGATTGTTATCAGGAGTAATACCATGAGCAGCACTTCCGATAAGGTAAAGGGCTTGGCGAACGAAGCTGTCGGTAACATCAAGCAAGGCGTCGGTAAAGTCACAGACAATGACAAACTGCGTGCTGAAGGCGTGATCCAAGAGAAAAAAGGCGAAGCTCAGCAAGCAGTGGGCAAGACCAAGGACGCAGTGAAAAAAGCCACTGAGTAACACGTCCTGGCGGGCAGCCCCCAGCAGCCCGACGGCCATCCACGGATGGCCGTTTTTGTATCCGGTGTTGCAACTAAACTTTCGAAATTGTTTCAAAGTCGCCAAATGGGCTACTTTGATGTAGAAAACGGCCCCTGAGTCGCCCATGAACTCAATCTCTTTGCGGCGAAAGGAGACGCTATGATTTTTCCGGTACTCGATGGTCTCAAGCTGCACAAGGTGCTGATGCGCACCGTCACTGAATTTCTCGATGACGAGATGCCGACTTACGCCTCGGCACTGGCCTACCAGATGCTGTTCTCGTTGTTCCCCTTTCTGCTCTTCCTGATCGCCCTGATCGGTTTCCTGCACCTGCCTGACTTCTTCACCTGGCTGCGCCTGCAGTCGGAACTGGTGTTGCCGCCCCAGGCGCTAGAGCAAGTCAACCCGGTGATCGACCAACTGCAGCAGTCCAAGGGGGGGCTGCTCTCGGTCGGTATCGTGATTGCCTTGTGGACGGCCTCCGCGGGCGTGCGCCTTATGATGAGCGCCATGAACGCCGCCTACGACGTGGTTGAGGGCCGGCCGATCTGGAAGCGTTTTCCACTGTCGATTTTCTACACCGTCGGCATCGCCGGCATGCTGCTGGCTGCTGCCGCGCTGATGGTGCTCGGCCCGCAGGTCATGGAGTGGCTGGCCGGGCAGATCGGCATGCAGGAATTCGTCGTCACCCTGTGGACTATCCTGCGCTGGCCATTGATCGTGATCCTGCTGATGTTCGCCGTGGCACTCATGTATTACGTGATGCCGGATGTCGAGCAGGAGTTTCGCTTTATCACCCCAGGTTCGGTATTGGCGGTGGTGGTGTGGATCGTCGCCTCCCTCGGCTTTGGCTACTACGTCAAAACCTTCGCCGACTACAACGCCATGTATGGCAGTATCGGTGCGATTATTGTCCTGCTCCTGTATTTCTATATCTCCGCTGCCGTGCTGTTGCTCGGCGCGGAGATGAATGCCGTGATCGAACACATGTCTGCCGAAGGCAAGGACCCCGGGCAGAAGGAAATCGGCGAACCGGCCCCGACTGAAAAACAGCACGTCTCTGGCTTAGGCCGGGACCACTCCAAGCCCATTACCGAGCCTGAACAATGATCCGTGAAATCCTGAAAATGGGCGACGAGCGCCTGCTGCGTATCGCCCCGCCGGTACCGCCGGAGATGTTCGACAGCCCCGAGTTGTGGCAACTGATCGACGATATGTTCCAGACCATGGAACACGTAGGCGGTGTTGGCTTGGCTGCACCGCAGATTGGTGTCGACCTGCAACTGGTGATCTTTGGTTTCGAGGCCAGCGAACGCTACCCGGAGGCGCCGCCGGTACCCCAGACCATTCTGATCAACCCGCTGATCACACCGCTTAGCCCGGTACTGGAAGAGGGCTTTGAAGGTTGCCTGTCAGTACCCGGCCTGCGCGGCGGCGTGAACCGTTACCAGCAGATCCGCTACGAAGGTTTCGACCCCAAGGGGGAGCCGATTGTGCGTTTTGCCGACGGCTTCCATGCGCGGGTGGTGCAGCATGAGTGCGACCATTTGATCGGCCGGTTGTACCCATCGCGGATTACCGATTTCAGCAAATTCGGGTTTATTGAAGTGATGTTCCCGGAGCTGGACCCAACGGCTGACGAATAGCCCACAGTTCAACTGTGGGATCAGTGTTTATTCAGGACTGGGGCATTGAGCCCCATCGCAATCATCGGCTTATTGCGCTTGTAACGCACCAGCCGTTCACTCAGCGATTGCGGCAAAACCGTGTCCTGGCTGAACCCCATGCCCCGATACAACCCTTCCAGGTCCGGATGGCACAGCAACCAGACCGTCCCCTCACAACCCGCCACGGCCTCTTCAACCAGTCGCGCCGCGAGCCCCTGGCCACGATAAGTCGGCGCCACAAACACCCCCGTCAGCCACTGCCCACCCACCACCGGGCTCAAGCACAAGCCCGCCACGATGTCGCTATCGCGCGCCACCCACAAGCGGCCGCCCTTGAGTGCCTTCATCGACGAATTGTGGTTGCGATAAAACTTGTTCAGCAGTGGCCACAGAGGCTCTGCCAGCGGTTCGATGTGCAATGGGGGCATGGGGTTCAGACAAGCATTATCCAGGGCCGGGGATTATAAGCGCCTTCTGCCGGGCAATAGGTGGTATACCCAGTGCTACATCCCCTGTTAGTGGAGCATGCATCATGGCCAAAGGTATGGATTCAAAGAAAGCCGCCAAGAAAAAACCGGCAAAGACCGCCGATGAAAAACGCGCGGACAAGAAGACCAAAAAATCCGAAGCAGGCCTGTTCGGTCACTGAGTTACACGCTTAGAACCAAACGATCTGCAAGATTTTCCCGCCTCATTGCACAGAGCAGGAAACACCTGCTCTGAGCTGCCGATGGCCAATTACCTTGATCCGACCCAACGCCGGGAAATCGAAGCCCTGGCGACAACCTTCGTGGCAAGAACCGAATGGCCGACCTGGCTACTGTTGATCGGCGTATATGCCGGCTGGTTCGCGGTGATCCTTGGCAGCCGGTGGCTGGGCCTGTGGCTGAGCATGTTGCTGCTGATTCCGCTGGTGACCCTGTGGCTATCGGTGCAGCACGAATTGCTCCACGGCCACCCGACCCGTTCGTTGTTGCTCAATAAACTCCTCGGCTATGCGCCTTTCGCGGTGTGGTATCCCTATACGCTGTACCGCGACAGCCACCTGTTGCACCACAACGACGACAACCTGACCCTACCGGGCATCGACCCGGAAAGCCGCTACCTCAATCAGCAGCAATGGGACGACAGCTCGCTGTTCGAACGTGGCGTGCATTGGCTGACCAAGACCGTGCTTGGCCGCTTCCTGCTGGCTGCGCCGTTGGCCATTGGCCGGTTGGCCCGTCACGAGTTTCAACGCCTGCCCCAGGTATGGCCGATGTGGCTGGCTCACGGCGCCGTTACTGTGCTGATGCTGAGTTTCATTGCCTCCTACAGCGCGCTTGCGGTGTGGCATTACCTGCTGCTGGTCAGCGTGCCAGCGTTGTCCCTGGCTTCGATCCGTTCCTACTATGAGCACCGCCCCCATCTCCGGCCGGAACACCGCACAGTGCTCAACGAAGCGTCCTGGCCCTGGGCCTGGCTGTTTCTCAACAACAATCTGCACCTGGTGCACCACGATCTGCCAAAGTTGCCGTGGTACCTGCTGCCCAGGGTGTACCGTGCCCGGCGCGAGCAGTGGCTGGTGCGCAGCGGTGGCTTCCTGGTGCAAGGCTACGGCCAGTTGATCAGCCGTCACGGCCTCAAGGCCATCGACAGTCCCCGGCACCCGTTTGCCTGAGAGGCGACCATGAGTGAGTACTACGCCGACCTGCGCATGTACGTTGCGCCCGAACCCATCCAGCAGGCCAATCAACACTGGCTGGCGCGCATCCTTGAGCGCTTGAAGCTGCATCGTCTTAACGCCGACCACCTCGACTTGCGCGGCCTGTGGCTGGCGCCACAATTGCTCGTCAGCCAAACCTGCGGCTACCCGCTGATGACCCAACTGCGCGGCCAGGTGCGCATCATTGGGCGCCCCCGTTACGAGTTGGCCCACAGCAGCCACGGCGAACATTGCAGCCTGCTGTTGACCCGCGCGGACAACCCGCGTACCCGCCTGACGCAGTTCTACCAGAGCCGCGGCGTGATCAACGGCCACGACTCCAACAGCGGCATGAACCTGCTGCGTCACTGTCTGGCGCCGTTGCAGCGCGACGGGCGGTTCTTCGCCAGCGTCGGCATCAGCGGCGCCCACCGCGAGAGCTTGCGCTGGCTGCGTGAAGGCCGCGCCGACCTCGCCGCCATCGATAGCGTCACCTACGACTACCTCGCCCGATTCGCCCCCGAAGAGGTCGCGGGCCTGCGCGTTATCACCCGCAGCGCGCCGAGCCCGACTTTGCCTTACATAGGCGCGCTGGGCTTGAGCGATGGGCAGGTGGCGCAGATTCGTGAGGCGATGAACCTGGCGTTGCAGGACCTGCCGCAGGTGGCGCAAACCCTCGGTGTGCGAGCTGTGCTTCCTGCCAGCGAAGATGACTATCAGGTGGTGTTGGATTACCAGCGCAAAGCCGCCAGCATCGGCTATTCGGTACTTCAATAAGGTTATATAAGAATGCGTTTTAAGTATTATTAAAGCATAAGGAGCCTTGCTAGGATTGCTTCACCGGAACACCGGACATACCGCGCAACCTACTCAGAAGGAGCCCCTATGTCCGGCGCCGATCGTGCTCACAGCGACTATGTGGGCTCCCTGTTTCGCATTCATTACCCTTGGCTGTGCAGCCGTTTGCACCGCTACCTCAACTCCCGTGCCCACGCCGAAGACATCGCCGTCGACGCGTTTGTCCAGCTCTTGAGTGCACCTCAGGTAGCGCCGATACGACAGCCCCGCGCATTGCTTACCACCATTGCCCAGCGCCTGGTGTACCAGGTGTGGCGTCGACGTGACCTGGAGCGTGCCTACCTCGCTGCGCTGGATAACGATGCGGCCTGCGCGGAGGGCAGGGCCCGAGTGCTCGAAGCGCTGCAGGCCGTCGAGCAGACGCTCGACCGCTTGCCGGCCAAGGTCAAGGCGACGTTCCTGCTGTCCCGCGTCAACGGCCTGACGTACCCCCAGATCGCCGCCGAATTGGGGATTTCCCAGCGCTCGGTCAGTGACTACATGGCCCGCGCTGTTACCGGACTTGAATCCCGCCCCGATCAAATGTGGGAGCTGGCTTGCCTGCGATAGCGGTGAGCCAGCCAACACCTCTGGCCATGACAGGCCGCCATCGCAGGCAAGCCAGCTCCCACACTTCCTGTGCTCACTTTGAATCTGATCGAACCACCAAGAGGCAACTTATGAAAGCAATCAAACACCTGCTGGGCAGTTCGCTGCTGGCATTGGCGGTACTGGCGCAACCCACCTCGGCGGCCGAACCTTCCACGCTGCGCATCGGCTACCAGAAAAGCTCGGTCAGCATGGTGCTCGCCCGTGAGCACAAGCTCTTCGAAGCCGCACTGCCCGGTACACAGGTGCAGTGGACCGAATTCCTCGGTGGCCCGCCGCTGATCGAAGCGCTCAACGCAGGCAGCCTGGACATCGGCAATATTGGTGATATCCCGCCGATCTTTGCCCAGGCGGCCGGGATCGACTTGCAGTATTTTGCCGTCGAGCCCAACGAGGGCAAGGCCGAAGCAGTGCTGGTGCCCAAGGCCAGCACCGTGCAGAACGTGGCCGAACTCAAGGGCAAGCGCGTGGCATTGCTCAAGGGCTCCAGTGCACACAACCTGTTCCTCAAAAGCCTGCTGCACGCCGGGTTGCAGTGGAAGGATGTGAATGTGGTGTACCTGTCGCCTTCCGACGGCCGCGCCGCGTTCGAACAAGGCAAGGTGGACGCATGGGTGGTGTGGGACCCGTACTACTCGGCCGCCGTGATCGACGGCTCGGCACGTGTGCTGCGGGACGGGCAAGGGTTGAACCCTGCGGGCAGTTTCTTCGTGGTCAACCACCCGTTTGCCAAGCAGCACCCAGAGGCCATCGCCACGATTATCCAGACGCTTGGCAAGGCGCAGCGCCTGTCGCTTGATGAGCCTGCCGCGAGCATCACGCTGATGGCCGGTACCCTGGGCCTGCAACCGGCGGTGGTCAAAAGCTACTTCGAACATCGCTCGCCTGAGCCGATCCGCCCCTTGGCGGCCATCGACATTGCCAACCAGCAACGCACCGCCGACCTGTTTTTTGCCAACGGCCTGATCCCGAAAAAAGTCGACGTGCAGCAGGCTGTCTTCAAGCCCCTTGATCATCCCTGAGTAGTGATGCTGGCGGATTAGTGGCCTTGCAGAGTGCCAAGGCCTGTCTATGCTCACCCAGAACCGTTAACGACGCTTGGCCGATAAAGCGTTTCCAATGGTTATTTCCCCATGCAGGTGTACCAGAAATATCCAACGTATGAATGGAATGCGCCCTCCAGGCGCCGGGAATCCAGGGTGATCTGACCATGTTCAACCGCCAGCACAAATCCGACCTGCAAGAGATCCAGCGTTTTTCCTGTGCCCTTACCGAAGCCAACGCCAAGCTTGCCGCCATCAGCCGCTCCATGGCGATGATCGAGTTCGACCGCACGGGAGTGATCCTGAATGCCAACGAGCGTTTTTGCCAAACCATGGGCTACAGCATCGAGCAGATCCGTGGCAAACATCACCGCCTGTTTTGCGAGGAGGCGTATACCCACACCGATGCCTACCACCAGTTGTGGCGCGATCTGGCGCGAGGCGAGGCGCTCAGTGGCACCTTTATGCGCTTGAACAAGCATGGCGAGGAGGTGTGGCTCGAAGCCAGTTACATGCCGGTGCTGGACAGCGACAACCAGGTACGCAGTGTGATCAAAGTAGCGTCGGATATTTCTGCACGGGTGCACCATGAACACGAAAACCAGAGCCTCATCGACGCCATTGGCCGTTCCATGGCGGTAATCGAGTTCACGCCCCAGGGCCAAATCCTGAATGCCAACGACAATTTCCTGCGCACCGTGCAGTACACGCGGGAGGAAATCATCGGCCAGCACCACAGCATGTTCTGTCATCGCAGTGAAGTGGAGTCGCCGGCCTACAAGGCATTCTGGGCCTCACTCAATCGCGGCGAATATCACTCCCATCGCTTCGAGCGTAAAAACAAATACGGTAAGACCTTGTTTCTGGAGGCGTCCTACAACCCGATCTTCGACACGAATAGGCGCCTGTACAAAGTGGTGAAGTTCGCCAGCGACATTACCAGCCAGGTCACTACCCTGCGTACTGCCGCCGATTCGGCCCACGCCACCTCGGTGCAAAATGACGCCTGCGCACGCAAGGGCTCGCAGGTGGTGCAGCAAACGGTAGAGATCATCGAGGCGATCTCCAGTGACCTCAACCAGGCTGCCGAGAGTATCGATGCGGTGAACAAGCAATCGGACATCATCGGCGCCATTGTGCAGACCATCCGCAGCATCGCCGAGCAAACCAATATGCTGGCACTCAATGCGGCGATTGAGGCGGCGCGGGCCGGTGAGCATGGACGTGGGTTCGCGGTGGTGGCCGATGAAGTGCGCAGTCTCGCGGCACGCACCAGCCAGGCCACGGTGGAGATCGTGGATGTGGTGCGCAAGAATCACGACCTGTCGCTGTGCGCGGTGTCGAGCATGCAGTCGAGCCTGAGCCGTACGGGGCTCGGGGTGGAACTGGCGAATGAAGCGGGGCAGGTGATCCTGGAGATCCAGGAAGGCTCGCGGCATGTGGTGGATGCGATCAGTCAGTTCAATTCCACGCTGCAACTGCAGTAATTGAAACCTGCGCTGATACCCTGCGAAAGAATATTCAAATGTGGGAGGGGGCTTGCCCCCTCCCACATTTGGATTCCCTGCGCGACTAGATCGCAGCCAGGGTTTCTTTCACGGCCTGCGCCTGTGGGTCAGCCGTCTTCGCCGCTACCTGCTGCTGTTGCTGCTGCTGGAGGCGCTCGGATACTTCCTTGGCAAAGGCCTCGTCAATGTAGCGGCGGGTAGGCGGGCGCTTCAGGCGGCAAGCGATGACCGTATAGAGACCAATCGTTGCCGCTGGCTAGCTGTTTTTTACGGTGCGAATATCAAACGAGCCTTTGAACGAACGGTCCGTGCCTTCGACCTCAGCAGTGATTTCGAAAGTGCCGGCTGCAGAGCCTGTATTCCCGTCATAGGTGCGCAAGTCAAGCGTGCCGCTTTTTGCACGGTAGGAGGTGCGATGGCCGAAGACTGTTTGTCGGAAATAGCTGACGTTAACGTCTTTTGGCCAAGGTTGAGGCACGGTGATCGGACCTGGGGGCTGATCCTTGGGAAAGTCGATTTGAATGCCGATAAAGTCGCCACCCTGGCTGGGCTGGCGTCCATCCAGAGTGATCCAGCGTCCGGGACTGGATTCGCGATATACGACGTTGCTGGTATCTATTTCACCTTCGAAGCCTGTGGATTTAAGCCATCCTGCCGAGGCGTGTTCGCTCTGTTCCATGTTCAATCCGAGTTACCTTCCAATGGCGGCCCACCACGGGAACGCCTGATTATCAGTAGAACCGCCTGAGGCGTTGCGATCTACTGTCAAAGTTGACAGTAGAGTCACTCCGCTGACGGACGGTATCGAGCGCCGACGGTGGTCAATGGGCGATATTTTCCAATGCCAGATTACGCGTACGCGGCCCGAACCAACTGATGGTAATCATCACGATCAACATGCTGCTGGCGATAAACGCCAACACCCCCGGCGTGCCAAGGTGCTCTAGGATAAAGCCGATCAACAGGCTACTGAACACCGTGGACAAACGGCTGAACGAATAACAGAACCCGACCGCTCGCGCACGGATATTGGTGGGGAACAATTCGCTCTGATAGGAGTGATAACTGAAGCTCAGCCAGGCATTGCAGAAGGTGATCATCACCCCGCAGAAAATCAGCCCTAACGCTGTGGTTTGCAGGGCAAACAGGCTGCCGAAGATCACTGCACCCATGGCCGAGCCGACAATTTGCCATTTGTTCTCAAAGCGGTTGGCCACCTTGACGAACAGCAGCGGGCCGAGCGGGTAGGCGAGGGTGATGATAAAGGCGTAGAGCAGGCTGTGGGTCACGCTGACACCCTGGCCCGAGAGCAAGGCCGGCAGCCAGTTGCCAAAGCCGAAGAAGCCGATGGCTTGGAATACATGGAACACGATCAGCATCAAGGCGCGTCGCCGGTAGGGCGGCTGCCAGATATCGGCGAAACGGCCATTGCCCTGCACGCTGATGGCTTCGGGGTCCGGTTCGTCCAGCGGCTTGCCATGATCCTTTTGGCAGCGTGCCTCCAGGTTGTTCAGGATCGTGTCGGCCTCTTCGAAGCGTCCCTTTTGTGCAAGCCAGCGCGGTGACTCCGGCAGGCGCTTGCGCAGTTGCCAGATAAACAGCGCAAACACTGCACTTGAGAGCACCACCCAGCGCCAGCCCGCGATACCGAACGGCGCCTGTGGCACCAGCCACCACGACATCAAGGCCACAGCCGGTACCGACAGAAACTGGATAAAAAATGCAAAGGCAAACGCCGAACTGCGCATGCGCTTAGGTACCAGTTCCGAGAGATAGGCATCGATGGTCACCAGTTCGATGCCAAGGCCAATGCCCACCAGAAAGCGCATGCAGATAATGCCCACGGCCGAGGTCTGAATGCCCATCAGCACCGTTGCCACCGTGTACCAGACCAGCGCAAAGGTGAAGATCGCGCGTCGCCCGAAGCGGTCGGCGATGGGGCTGAGCAGGCTGGCGCCGAGGAACAGGCCCAGGAATGTGGCCGAGGCGAAAGCGGCCTGGTCCGAGAAGCCGAAAACACCTTCGCTGCCGGTATGAAAAATCCCGTCGCTGATCAGGCCAGGGCTGATATAGGCGGTTTGGAACAAGTCATACAGCTCGAAAAAGCCGCCGATGGAGAGCAACGCCACCAGGCGCCAAATAGTGGCGACGGCGGGCAGGCGGTCGATGCGGGCGCTGATGTGGGCGGCTCGGTGGGGGGCGAGGGTGTCCGTAGCTGAGACGGGGAGTGTGGACATGAATAAATTCCATAGTCGGTCACCTGGAATCTTAACTGGCTAACGGAAAGCGGTGTTTGTTAAGTTGCGGACGGTAGCCCGTACATTCGCCGATTAATTGCGCGCGGCGCCTCTGTTTCAGAGGTTTATCGCGCGAGGGCGCGAAGGCTGTCCTGCCGAAGGTTGCTATCGGCAGGCAGCTTCTGGTGCGTGGATGTTCTAGACGTGCTTGAAGTCCTCAACCTTATAAGCGCCTTGGGTGAAGCTCATCTTCTTTTGAGGGGCTTGCGCGGTTTGCGCCTCAAAGTGGAGGGACGCTGACAGCATATTGCCTTGCAGTTTCAATACGGTGAATTTGCCACTGGTTGCCATATAGTTGCCGGACTCGCCTTGTCGCGTGTCGTCAAACTCAAGCCTTACTTTTTTATCACTCCCCGTTGCATCGATGTCGTAGGTCTCACCTGCCTTGATATTTTGGTCGATGCTTATTTTTATCAAGCCAGATTCGGACATGATTCCAACGGTCGAATTGAAATTTGACTCTCCGTTCAAATGGGCGACGTAAGACGTTTCAAATGGGAAGTTCCACCCATCGATTACGCCGAAAATTTTGTCGTTCTCACCGATCTTCTTGCTCATGGCCGCTTCTCCATATCCAGGAATGAGCGAGGCGTTGCCTTGCTCTGGCTTATGAATAGGTGAAGATGAAAAACAGGTCTACTGTCAAATATGACAGGTGGTAGTGGTTTTCAGACCAATGGTGATGACCATCGGCCTGAGGCCTAATAGCTCGCTTAGTCATGGCCGTCGAGGGCGAAGGTCTTGAAGCCGGCATGCTGGCTGAGGCGTTGGTAATACGCCGCGATGGCGGGGTAGGGTGGCCGCTCAATGGGTGTCATCTGCCACCGATGCACCGAAAGGCCTATCAAGATGTCAGCGAGGGTGAACTCTTCGCCCGCGACGTAGGCGCCGGTCTTGGTCAACTGTTGTTCCAGCAAGGCCATCTTGTCATTCCAGGCCTGCACGCCCGCCTGGATGCGTTGCGGGTCCTGATAGTCCGGGTTCTTACGCACCAGTGCGTGGAACGCATAGCCCCATGAAGGATTGAGTTCGGTGGCCTGCCAGTCCATCCACTGTTCAACCCGTGCACGCAAGGCAGGCTCAACGGGTAGCAAGTCATGGCGCTGATAAAGGCCGACAAGGTAGCGACAGATGGTATTGGACTCCCACAGCACGCCATGGTCGTCGATCAGCACCGGCACCTGCGCGTTGGGGTTCAAAGCGAGGAACTCGGGGGACTGGGTGGGCTTGAAGCCGATGCCCCAGTCCTCACGCACGTAGTCAATGCCCAGTTCCTGGCAGGTCCAGAGTACTTTGCGCACGTTGATGGAGGAGGTGCGACCCAAAATTTTCAGTGAATGGCCCATGGTGCTTCCCTGGCATTTGGAGAATGACCAATCTAGCAGGCGCCGGGCACAGCGGCGAGGGTGTGAAGCGGGCACGGTCGAAAATGTGGGAGCTGGCTTGCCTGCGATAGCGCTGTGTCAGTCAATGAAGGTACTGCCTGATACGCCGCTATCGCAGGCAAGCCAGCTCCCACAGGGATCGTGGATTGCCTCAGCAGCGTGGTGTGTGCTGGTCCATGGCCTTGCCCACCAGCAATACGCTCAGCTCGCTCAATTGATGAATGGCCAGGGCCACATCACGGTGTTTGCCGGTGAGGTCATCGGACAGGTCGAGCAGTAAGGTGCTGACGGAGCAGACGGTTTCGTAGCTGTTGGCCAGCAGGGTTTCAGTGGAAACATCTGGGATGAGCGTGAAGAGGGTGGTTAGCGGCGGATCGATTTTTTTGATCATCAGAGCATCCTGGAATGGGCTGCCGCCGTATCGCTACTAAACGAGGGTGGCAGCTGTACGCAGGTTAGTAGACCGGTGGACACTCAAAGCCGGCGCACCCGAAAGTGCCCTACGCACAGCCGCCATTAACGCGGGCAGGCTTATGCACTTAGAGTGACCAAACTCGGGCTACTAAACCCGATCACCGAGAAATTCAGCGACCGGCAAACCTTAGAGACCGTCACCGAGGCGCACAAGCCGGCGGATTCTGACGTAAGCGTAGGCAGCGGAGCAAGGCGCTTACTGCAATGTAAGCCGCTTCCTACGGCTGTCCTACCTATCAAGTGGGCACGGTAGAAAAAGGTGGGAGCTGGCTTGCCTGCTCCCACATTGTGTGCGTTCAGCTCGACGTTCAGGTGCTCTCGCGCACCTGCAACTCAAACCCCATATCCACCACTGGCTTGGCCACCTTGTTGCCCGCCATGATCGTCAGCAAATGCTCCGCCGCCCGACGCCCGATGGCTTCCCGTGGCGTGCTGATGCTACTCAGGCGCGGCACCATGAATGAGGAAGCGGGTAGGTCGTTGAAGCCCAGCACCGCCACACGTTCAGGCACCTTGATGCCATGGCGCAGGGCTTCGAGCAGGGCGCCCTGGGCCAGGTCGTCGTTGCCGAAGAAGATCGCATCCACATCCGGATGCGCTGCCAGCAATTGCAGGAACAGTTCGCCGCCCAGGCCCACGGAGGAGGGACGTGGTGTCAAAAGCTCCAGCGCCGGGTCGTACATGCCCGCCTGCTGCAAGGCGCGGCGGAAACCTTCGCCGCGCAACAACGTGCGCTGATCCAACTGCGCGCCGATATAGGCCAGGCGCTTGCGCCCCCGGGACAGCAAGTGCGCCGCCGCGGTCTCGCCAGCGGCCAGTTGCGAGAAGCCCACGCAGTTCACCCCGGCATTAGGGTCCAGATCCATCATGTACACACAGGGCACATTGCTGGCCTCGACCATTCGTCGCGCGCTTTCGGTGCGGTCAAACCCGGTCAGCAGCAATCCCCGCGGCTGATAGGCCATGTAGTTGCGCAGCAGGTCTTCTTCTTCATCGCGCGAATAATGGGAGTTGCCGATCAGTACTTCAAAGCCCTTGGGCCGCAGTACCTGATGAATAGCTTCCAGGGTTTCGATAAACAGCAGGTTGGACAGTGACGGCACCAGCACCACCACCGAATGGCTCTGCGCCGAGGCCAGAGCGCGGGCGGCGGGGTTGACCACGTAGCTCAGTTCGGCGGCGGCCTGTTGCACCTTTTCTACCAGCTCCGTGGCGACCGTGCTGATACCGCGCAAAGCACGGGAGGCGGTAATCGGACTGACGCCAGCCAGGCGGGCGACTTCGTTCAAGGTGGGGCGACCCGTCGTGCGGGTATTTTTATCGTTCTTAGAGGTCATCAGGCAGCTTGCCAAACAAAAATCGAGGCACTAAGGTAGCGCTGTCTCCAAAGGGCTGCAAATTCTTGGATAAAGGGTTGCCTGATCCTGTCCAGCTCTTGAAGTCAATCTGTTGGAACGGATGCACGCGTCACTCCATAAAAATGACAAGTCGGCGCGGGAAAAGCCTGTTTTTGCACTAGCCTTACGCTATGCAAAGGTAGCGCTATCTGCGTCCTGAGGTGTTTCATGAGTCAACCTGTTACCGCCCTGGTCATCATGGGTGTTTCCGGCTGTGGCAAGTCCAGCGTCAGCCAAGCCCTGTGCGCCCTTAACGGCGCCACTGCCATTGAAGGCGACAGCTTTCACCCCGCCGCGAACATCGAAAAGATGAGCGCCGGCCACCCCCTCAACGACGACGACCGCGCCGGCTGGCTCGACATCCTGTGCGATGAACTGCGCCGCGCGTTGAAAGCGGGCGAGCATCCTGTACTGACCTGTTCGGCCCTGAAGAAAAAATACCGTGACCACTTGCGCGAAGCCGCGCCGGGCCTGGGTTTTGTCTTCCTGGAACTGACCCGCGAAGTCGCCGCCGACCGCGTGTCTCACCGCCCCGGCCATTTCATGCCGGCAAGCCTGATCGACAGCCAGTTCGCCACCCTTGAATCGCCCAAGGGCGAGCCGCTGACCCTGGCCTTGAACGCCAGTGAAGACAGCGTCGAGGAGCTGGCCGAGCAGACCAATACCTGGTGGCGCAAGCACGGCTTTGAACCTACTCATTAATTTTTTGCCGGAAAAGATAGCGCTATCCCCGGCAGGAAGTTCAACACCCGCTTTAATAACAACAACAAACAGGAGAGACCCCCCATGTTTGGCATGTCCCACGAGTCTTACCTGCTGCTAGATGCAGTAGTCACTATCATCGGGTTGATCGTACTGATCACCAAGTTCAAGGTGCACCCGTTCATCGCACTGATCATCGCGGCCGGTTTCCTCGGCCTGACCTCGGGTATGCCCGTGGACAAGATCATCAAGGCGTTCCAGGACGGCTTCGGCGGGGTGCTCGGCTTTGTCGGCATCATCCTCGCGCTGGGCACGATGCTCGGCAAGATGATGGCCGAGTCCGGCGGTGCCGATCAGATCGCCCAGACCTTGATCCGCGCCTTCGGCAAAGAGAAGGTCCAGTGGGCCATGATGTTCGCCGCGTTCCTGGTGGGCATCCCGCTGTTCTTCGAGATCGGCTTTGTATTGCTGATCCCGCTGGTGTTTATTGTCGCCCGGCGTACCGGCGTGTCGCTGATCAAGATCGGTATCCCGCTGCTGGCCGGTTTGTCGGCGGTGCACGGCCTGGTGCCACCGCACCCGGGCCCGCTGCTGGCCATCGGCGTGTTCGGTGCCGATATCGGCAAGACCATCCTGTACGGTCTGATCGTTGCGCTGCCGACCGCCATCATCGCCGGCCCGATTTTCGGTACGTTCATCGCCAAGTACATCCCGGGCAACCCGTCCCAGGAACTGGTGGACCAACTGGCCCGCGAGACCGATAACAAGTCGCTGCCCAGCTTCAGCATCACCCTGGTCACCGTGCTGCTGCCGGTGTTCCTGATGCTACTCAAAACCTTTGCCGACATCGCGTTCGCTGAAGGCAACGTGGTGCGTAACTGGATGGACATGATCGGCCACCCGATCACCGCACTGTTGCTGGCGTTGCTGTTGTCGCTGTACACCTTTGGCCATCGTCAGGGCATCCACTCCAAGCAGATCCTCAAGCTGCTCGACGCCAGCCTTGCGCCGACCGCCGCGATCATCCTGATCATCGGTGCCGGTGGTGGCTTCAAGCAGATGCTGGTGACCAGCGGCGTGGGCGACGTGATCGGCCATATGGCGGTGAACGCGCAGATCAACCCGATCCTGCTGGCGTGGCTGGTGGCGGCGGTGATTCGGATTGCCACCGGTTCGGCGACGGTTGCGACCATTACCGGCGCGGGCATTGTGGTGCCGGTGGTGGGCATGATCCCAGGGGTTAACCGCGAGTTGCTGGTACTGGCGACGGGCGCGGGTTCGTTGATCCTGTCTCACGTCAACGATGCGGGGTTCTGGCTGGTCAAGCAGTACTTCAACATGACCGTGGCCGAGACGTTCAAGACCTGGACGGCGATGGAGACCATTCTGTCGATCGTGGCGCTGATCTTCATCATGTTGCTGTCGTTGGTGGTGTAAGCCACACCACAAAAGCAGTGGCGGCAACTCGATCAAAATGTGGGAGCTGGCTTGCCTGCGATAGCATCACCTCGGTACATCTGAAACACCGAGGTGTCTGCATCGCAGGCAAGCCAGCTCCCACATTAATTGGGTTTCTTCAGGTAAATCAGGTCAGGCTTTGCTGACCAACCCATCCGCCCTGAACATCCCCCGAATGCCTCGCACCGCCTGGCGAATCCGGTCCTGGTTTTCGATCAGCGCAAAGCGCACATGATCATCGCCATACTCACCAAAACCGATCCCCGGCGACACACACACCTTCGCTTCCAATAACAGTTTCTTGGCAAACTCCAGCGAGCCCATGGCGGCATACTGCTCGGGAATCTTGGCCCAGACGTACATCGACGCCTTCGGGTTCTCCACCATCCAGCCCAGCTCATGCAGGCCTTTGACCAGCACATTGCGACGCTGGCGGTACTGTTCAGCGATGTCCTTCACGCACTGTTGGTCGCCTTCCAGCGCTGCAATCGCCGCCACTTGCAGCGGGGTGAAGGTGCCGTAGTCGTGGTAGCTCTTGATGCGTGCCAGGGCGTTGACCAGTTCCGGGTTGCCTACCATGAAGCCGATGCGCCAGCCGGCCATGTTGTAGCTCTTGGACAGGGTGAAAAACTCCACCGCAATGTCCTTGGCGCCGGGCACTTGCATGATCGAGGGGGCTTTCCAGCCGTCGTAGACGATGTCGGCGTAGGCCAGGTCGTGCACCACCAGCACGTCGTACTGCTTGGCCAGGGCGATCACCCGTTCGAAGAAGTCCAGTTCCACACACTGCGCGGTCGGGTTGGACGGGAAGCCGAGGATCATCATCTTCGGCTTGGGGATCGAGCCGCGAATCGCGCGCTCCAGCTCAGCGAAGAAATCCACGCCCGGTATCAGCGGCACCGAACGTACCTGGGCACCTGCAATCACTGCGCCGTAGATATGAATCGGGTAGCTGGGGTTGGGCACCAGCACGGTATCGCCCTGGTCCAGGGTGGCCAGCATCAAGTGCGCCAGGCCTTCCTTGGAACCGATGGTCACGATGGCTTCGGACTCAGGGTCGATATCCACCGCGTAACGGTCCTTGTACCAGCGCGAAATCGCCCGGCGCAGGCGCGGAATGCCTTTGGAGGTGGAGTAGCCGTGGGTGTCTTCACGCTGGGCGACGGTGACCATTTTCTCCACGATATGAGGAGGCGTGGCGCCGTCAGGGTTACCCATGCTCAAGTCGATGATGTCTTCGCCGCGCCGACGCGCAGCCATCTTCAGCTCGGCAGTGATATTGAAAACGTAAGGGGGGAGTCGATCTATGCGCGCAAAGCGGCGCGGCGAACCTTGGTCTGCCATTGTTGCCTCGAGGTACGTAAGCGCCCGGAACCGTCCGAGCGACGTCGGCCACTGCGGTGGCCTGCGGGGCAGACAATAAGGGCGATGATGGCCAGTTGTCCAGATGCGTAGGAAATTTTTCTACATGGAGTACAACGCGGATATGCCCCTATACTCGATGCGGGTTTGTTCCCTCATAAGAAGGAGACTGTTCGTATGGATCAGCAGACAAAACAACCGTTGGAGTCACGCCTGGAAGCCGGTAAGGCCCTGGTGATCGCCGGGGTACAAGGGCGATATTCGAAGGCCACCGTGGGCGATATCCCACGGCTGTGGGAGTTGTTCGATACCTGCATCAAGGACATCAAGAAGCGCGTCGGCGGTGTGACCTACGGGGTGTGCCATAACCCGCATCACGGCGAATTCGATTACCTGGCAGGTGTTGAAGTCCCGGCCAAGAAAGACGTGCCAAGCAATTTCGAGGTGATCGAAATTCCGCCACTCAACTATGCCGTGTTCCCCCACTACGGGCCGGTGCAGGCGCTTGAGCAAACCTACGAGCGCATCATGTTCGAATGGCTGCCGCACTCGGGCTACAAAGTCATGGGCGCGGATTTCGAGCGCTATAGCGCGGACTTCGATGCCAGGAAGGGCACGGGGACGGTGGAAATCTGGCTGCCGATCGGGGAGCGGGGCTGACACTGCACCCGATGTCACGTAAACACGACATGCACGCTTAGAAGTCATGTTTACGTGACATTGCCGCTATGGATTAAACCTGAAGCTCAACCGGCGCTCATACCCTACGCGACCCTTGTACGCCTCACCGCGATCCACCCATCCTGCCCCCAGATACAACCCCATTGCCGCCAGGTTGTGGGCATCCACCGACAACTCCAACCCCTTGATCTGCGGCCAGGCCTCGCGCGCCACGGCGGGCAACGCCTGCAAACACATCTTGCCGTATCCACGCCCCTGTTGATGCCGGTCTACCTGTAGCGCGTGGAGTGTGGCGCTGTGTTCATCGGCCCAATGAGGCAGGCACGGTGGTCGCTTGAGCAGCAAGAACGCCACAGGAAGGTCGTCGACCAACAGCGCAAAGCCCTTGACCCCAGGGCTCGGGTTGGCGAGCAGGGTATTGAGGGCGCAATACATATCACCGCAAAACGGCAGTTGTTCAGGGTGAACTTCGATGGCGCCGACTTGCTGTTGTTGCACAGCATTCAGCGCCTCGTAGGCAACGAGGCGGGTTGGCATGGGGCTGTCCGAACGGCTGCAAGAGAAGTGGCAGTTTATCGGGTTTGGGCTACGGGAAATTATTTTTCAGGGGGATGTCGATTTCCCTTCGGGCCATTCGACTAAGGGTGTCTTCCGTGATTTTCCACCCCAAGGAGTCATCGCCATGAGCACTGCAATCAAGCGCCTGATCGAGCAATGGAAAGACGCCGTCGTCAGTCGCGATATCGACAAAATTGTCAGCTTTTACGCCGACGATATCGTCTCGTTCGACGCCGTAACCGCTCTGCAAATCAAGGGCAAGGCGGCCTACCGCGCGCATTGGGAGGCGTGCATGGAGCACTGCCCCGGCCCCGGCATCTTCGAGTTTCATGAATTGCATGTCGTCGATGCGCCAGACAGTGCGTTTGCCCACTGGCTGGCCCACTGCGGCGGCGCCGGGCCGGACGGCGAGGTAAAGGCCTGCTGGATGCGCGTGACTGCCGGCTACCAGCGTATCGATGGCCAATGGAAGGTGGTGCACGAGCACTGGTCGGCACCGTTTGATATGCAAAGCGGCACGGCGTTGTTCGACCTGAAACCTTGAGCACTGCGAACTATAGTCAGTAGTCCGAAAACGGAGAACGCCATGAAATACCTGTGCTTGATCTACAGCGACGAACAGGCGTTGCACACCTCGCCCGACAGCCCCCACGACTCGGAATGTCTGGCCTACGCCGAGTCCATCCAGGCCAGCGGGCGCATGCTGGCCGCCGAGCCGCTGGAGTCAGTGACCACCGCCACCACCGTGCGCATGCGCAACGGCAAGCTGTCGATCACCGACGGGCCGTTTGCCGAAACCAAGGAGCAGCTCGCCGGGTTCTACCTGATCGACGCCAAGGACCTCAATGAAGCGCTCCAGGTGGCTGGCGGCATTCCGGCAGCCCGGGTCGGCAGTGTGGAAGTGCGCCCCGTGCGCCAACTGAATCTCTCAACACAATAATCAAAAGACTTGAGGAGGTTGCCCCGTGAACATTCAACCCGCCGAATTTGAACTGTCCATCAGCCGCTTGATCGATGCGCCGCGCCGCCGGGTGTTTCGCGCCTGGACCGAGCCAACCCTGCTGCAACAATGGTGGGGCCCCCACGGCATGACCACCCCTGAATGCGAGATGAACCTGTGGGTCGGCGGCTTGTTCCGCACCTTGATGCGCGCCCCGGATGGCAGCGAGTACCCGACCCAAGGCGTGTTCCTGGAGATCGACGCGCCCAACCGCCTGGTGTTTACCGACGCGTTCATGCCGGGTTGGGTGCCTTCGGGCAAGCCGTTCATGAGCGCCGAAGTCACCTTTGAGGAGGTCGGCGAAAAGACCCTCTATACCGCCCGCGCCATGCACTGGAGTGCCGAGGACAAGCAGGCCCACGAAGCCATGGGCTTTCATGACGGCTGGGGCCAGAGCCTGGACCGCCTGGTGAAGTTGGTGACCGAGGACATGGTCGATTGACCCAGCAGATCGACGCTATTTACCGCCGCGAATCACGCCGCGTGCTCGCGACGTTGATTCGTGTGCTGGGGGATTTCGACTTGGCCGAGGAGGCGCTGCACGAAGCATTTTTCGTCGCCCTGCAGCGCTGGCCCGAGGATGGCGTGCCGGATAATCCACGGGCGTGGCTGGTGTCCACCGGTCGCTTCAAAGCCATCGACCGCCTGCGTCGGCAGTCGCGTTTTACCCCGTTATTGGAAGAGCAGGCCGAGGCGTTGGAGGCCGCGCCTTGGAGTGATGAAGACGTGGAAGACGACCGCCTGCGCCTGATGTTCACTTGCTGCCACCCAGCGTTGGCAGCCGATGCCCAGGTTGCGCTGACCTTGCGCGAGATCTGCGACCTGAGCACCGAGGCCATCGCTCACGCTTTTCTAGCCACGCCCACCACCATTGCCCAACGCATCGTGCGCGCCAAGGGCAAGATCCGTGAGGCGAGAATTCCCTATCAAGTGCCGTCCCGCGCCGAATTGCCCGAACGATTGGACAGTGTGCTGCGGGTGATTTACCTGGTGTTCAACGAGGGCTATTCGGCCTCAGCGGGTGCCGACCTCACCCGCGAGGACCTGACCTTGGAGGCCATTCGCCTGGGGCGTTTGCTGCTGGAGTTGCTGCCCGAGCCGGAAGTCATGGGCTTGCTGGCGTTAATGTTGCTGCACGAGTCGCGTCGGCCTGCCCGCACTTCTGCCAGCGGCGAACTGGTGCTGTTGGACGCTCAGGATCGTACGCTTTGGGACAGGGCCTTGATCGCTGAAGGCTGCGCATTGGTGGAGCAGGCGCTGATGACGCCACGCTTCGGGCCGTATTGCTTGCAGGCTGCGATTGCCGCCGTGCACGCCGAGGCGCCCAGCGCAGGGGAAACCGATTGGCGGCAGATTGTCGGGCTCTATGATGTATTGCTCAGGTCTGTGCCGTCGCCGGTGATCGAGTTGAACCGTGCGGTAGCGGTGGCGATGGAGCAGGGGCCTTTGGCGGGGCTGGCGCTGGTAGACAACCTTTTGCAGCGCGGTGAGTTGCAGGACTATCACTTGGCGCATTCGGCGCGTGGGGAATTTTGCCGGCAGTTGGGGCGGTTTGACGAAGCTCGCAGCGCGTACGAAAAAGCGCTGTCGCTGACGCAACAGGCGCCAGAAAAACGCTTCATCACGCGACGCCTCGCCGAACTCAAATAGCCAACACGATGTTATGACGCCCCGCGATCCAATGTGGGCGCTGGCTTGCCTGCGATGACGGCCTGACAGCCAACGTCTCTCTAACGGCCCCCTCTACATTGCACTGCGTTCACTCCAGCATCTTGCCCAGCAACCAGCTCCCCGCAGGCCCCGGCGGCTGGTGCCGGGACCACAGCGCATCCACCGCCACCGAACGCGGCCAACTGCGCACCTTGAGTTCAACCAACTGGTTGCCGCCAAAACGCTCCACCAGCCAGCGCGGTATCGGTGCCCAACCAAAACCCAGCTGTGCCATTTCCATCAGCATCAGGTAACTCGGCGCCGACCACACACGTTGCGTGCCGCGGTTTTCATTGGGGCTGATGATGCTCGCCAAGCGCAACTCCCGGTGTTGTTGCAAGGTGTGCGAGTGAACCTTGTCCAGGGTTGCCAATGGGTGTCTGGGCGAGACGAACAGCGCGATCTCCGTGCGCTCTTCCACGGGGGAGAACGTCAGGTCCGGCGGGTAGGCTTCTTGTTTCTCGATAAACGCGATCTGCGCCCGGCCACTTTGCACCAGTGCGATCAAGTCTTCGCATTCCGCGATCAGGCATTCCAGCTCAAGGTCTGGGTAGCGTTGTTCGAAGGCGCTGAGAGCGACCTCGAATCGATCAGACTGATAAGTATCGGACATGGCGAGACTCAACTTCGGCTCCAGGCCTTGCGATAACTGACTGGCTGCCAGCTCCAGGCGGCTACTGGCTTCCAGCACTTGCTCAGCCCGTTGCAGCAACACTTGCCCCGCCGGTGTGAGGGTCGGCTTGCGGCTGCTGCGGTCAAACAGCACCACGTTCAGGTCAATCTCAAGGCTGGCCACTGCCGCGCTCACGGTGGACTGGCTTTTGCCCAGCTTGCGCGCCGCCGCGGAAAACGAGCCTTGGGTGGCAGCCTGGACAAACGCCTGAAGCACTTCATGGGAGGCCATGACTATCGCCTTGATCGATGGTTATTGGTTATGAAGTATCGAGACAAAGCCTGATCATGGCAACCATCGTCACTCACGGAGCCGGGCCATGACCCCTACCAAATCCCTTACTGAACGCGTTTTTCAAGCCCTTGGTTTCGAGGGGTTGGCCTTATTGATTTGCACGCCGCTGTTGGTGTGGATCACCGGCCGGCCAGCGCTGGAGATGGGCGCAGTGACCCTGGGCATCAGCCTGTTGGCACTGAGCTGGAACGTGGTGTTCAACAGCCTGTTCGACCGCCTTAAAAATCGCCTGCAACTGGCCAACGGTGGTTGGACCCGTGTGCTGCATGCGCTGCTGTTTGAAGGCGGCCTGATCCTCTTGGCAGTGCCGTTGATTGCCGCCTTGATGAAGATCAGCCTGTTGGAAGCCTTCATCCTCGACATTGGCGTGTTGTTGTTCTTCCTGCCGTACACCTACGTGTACCACTGGGGTTATGACGTGCTGCGCGAGAAATTCGCCGGTAAAACCCCAGTTACCCCGTAGGCGTGCGTCGCTTATAGGAACATCCCGCCCGACGCCTCGATCCGCTGGCCGGTGATCCAATGACTGCCATCGGCCAGCAAGGTCGAAATCGCCCCGCCAATGTCGTCCGGCAAGCCTACGCGGCCCAGGGCGGTGTTATTGGCAACCATCGCATTCACATCGGTGTTATCGCGCACCGCGCCGCCGCCGAAGTCGGTGGCAATCGCGCCCGGTGCCAGGGTGTTCACGGTAATACCCCGTGGGCCCAGTTCTTTAGCCTGGTAGCGCGACAAGACTTCCACCGCGCCTTTCATAGATGCGTAGGCGGCATACCCCGGCAGGCTGAAGCGCGCCAGGCCGCTGGAGATATTGATGATGCGCCCGCCATCGCTGATCAGCGGCAGCAGTTTCTGCGTGAGGAAAAACGGTGCCTTCACATGGATCGCCACCAACTGGTCGAACTGGGCTTCGGTGGTTTCGGCAAAGCTTGCGTAGGTGCCAACCCCGGCGTTGTTGATCAGGAAGTTGAAATGCTCCTGGGCGAACACATCCTTGAGCAGTGTGCCGATCTGGCCAACGAATGCATCGAAGGTTGCGCTCTGGCTGACGTCCAGTTGCAGCATGGCGGCGCGACCGCCCAAGGCCTCTACCTGGGCAACCACGGCTTGGGCTTCGGCCGCTGCGCTGTGGTAAGTGCCGATGATGTCGATGCCTTGCGCAGCCAGGTGCAGGGCGGCGCTTTTGCCCAGGCCACGGCTAGCGCCAGTGATGAGTGCGATTTTACGGGTCATGGTGCAGTCCTCGAATGGGGTGAGTGGGACTGAGTGTATTTGTCCGGCCGTAACGTGATAAACAGGCTGATATCAAAATCACTGGCCGGATAAGGCGAACAATCTAATGAACAAGCTTGAGCTGCTGCGCACCTTCGTACGCGTTACTGAGTTGTCGAGCTTTACCCAGGCCGGCCAAAGCCTGGGCTTGCCGCGCTCTACGGTCTCCGAGCATGTGCAGGCGTTGGAGGAGTTGCTCGGCGCTCGGCTGTTGCAACGCACCACGCGCAAGGTGCAGGCGACCCAGGATGGTCGTGTGTTGTATGAGCGCAGCAAGGATCTGCTGGCGCACATGGAAGAGTTGGAAGGTTTGTTCCGTCAGGACGAAACCCAATTGGCCGGACGCATACGGGTGGACATGCCCAATGTCATGGCGCGGGGCGTGATCTTGCCGAACTTGCCCACGTTCATGGCGCGCCATCCGCTGATCGACATGGAAATCAGCTGTTCGGACCGCCAGGTGGACCTGATCGCCGAAGGTTTTGATTGCGTGGTGCGCGTCGGCGCCCAGCCCGATCAAACTGTGGTAGCGCGGCGGGTGTGCAGCATGCCGATGGTCAACTGCGCGAGCGCGGCGTACCTGCAACGGTATGGCGTGCCCGACACCCTGGCAGACCTGGCGCATCATCAGTTGGTGCATTACGTGCGGCCGCTGGGCGCACGCTCGGCCGGGTTCGAATACCTGGTGGGCAACAAGGTGCAGCGGCTGCCGATGGCAGGCCGGGTGACGGTCAACAGCACCGACGCCTATCAATCGGCGTGCCTGGGCGGGTTTGGCATTACCCAGGTGCCGCAACTGGGGATACACGACTTGTTGGCCAGCGGCGAGTTGGTGGCGGTGCTGCCCGACTACCAGGCGCCGCCCTTGGATGTGTCGTTGCTGTACGCCGGCCAGCGGCATCTGCCGTTGCGGGTGCGGGTGTTCATGGACTGGTTGACCGCCACCCTGCAAGCTCATCTTTAACGGCGTGCCGACAACTGCTGGGGCGCCAGGAACGCGTCGTGGAAGTAATCCCGGAACGCTTGCATCGCGGGGGTAAACGCGCGCTCGCGGTGCCAGGCCAGGCCGACGCTCATGGGTGTGACCGGGTCGGTCACGGTCAGGGTTTCGATGCGTTTGCCTTCCAGGGACCAGGGCCGGTGCACCAGGTCTGACAGGATCGCCACGCCGCTGCCATTGGCAACCATGCTGCGCACCGCCTCCACCGAGCTGGTGCGCAGCCGCACCTTGGGCGTTTGCCCGGCCTGTTCCCAGTAGCGCATGGCGCTGTGTTCGGCTTCATCGACGGTGAGCAAGATGTAGGGTTCTTGGGCCACGTCGGCCAGGCTCACGGCACCGCGTTCGCACAATGGGTGATGGCTCGGCAGCCACAGGCGGCGTTCAGAGTTGAATAGAATTTCCGAGACGATATCCGCGTGGGTGAGGTTGGCAGTGAGCACCACAGCCATGTCGAACTGGCCGTCGAGCAGGCCCTGTTCGATGGCCTGGCGCTCCTGTTCGAACACCTCGATGGTCACGTCCGGATGCCAATGCTCCATGCGCTGTAAATGGTGCGGCAGGAAATAACCCAGCACGGTGTAGCTGGCCGCCACCCGCAGCACGCCGCTGGCGCGGTAGTCCGGCAACGGGCTGTTGAGGGCATCCTCCACGCTGCGCACAATCACATAGGCACGGTTGAGAAAATGCCGCCCCGCGTCGGTGAGGTTCATGCCTTGGGCCGAGCGCACGAACAACTGCACGCCGAGCATGGCTTCCAGCTCCTTGATCGCTGTGGTCACCGCCGATTGGGAAATATTCAGGTGAATTGCTGCCTGGGAAATCTGGCCGATTTCCGCAGTGGCGACGAAATAGCGAACCTGGCGCAAGGTTAAAGACATATCGCACTCTGCTTATTGATCGTTCCCACGCTCTGCGTGGGAATGCCTCTTGTGACGCTCCGCGTCACGGTCTCAAGTGCGGACGCAGAGCGTCCATGGCTGCATTCCCACGCAGAGCGTGGGAACGATCGGGGGTCGAGGATAAAAAGCTATCTGATTTTCAGAAGATGGGCCATCTGATAATAGATCTTCCCAAGGGGTCAAGCCACGGCCTACTTTGCGGGCATCACCTTTGGCGGAGCGACCTTGATGCAGGCAGTGGATTTCAATTCAGACATGGGCGAAGGCTTTGGCCCCTGGACCATCGGCGACGGCGTCGACGCAGAGCTGATGGCCTATATCAGTTCGGCCAATATCGCTACCGGCTTTCACGCAGGCGACCCCGGCACCATGCGCCGCACCGTCGAGCGCGCCAAGCAACTGGGTGTGGCCATCGGCGCGCACCCAGGCTTTCGTGACCTGGTGGGTTTCGGTCGTCGGCATATCAACGCACCGGCCCAGGAACTGGTGGACGACATGCTCTACCAGCTCGGTGCCTTGCGTGAAATGGCCCGCGCCCAAGGCGTGACCTTGCAACATATCAAGCCTCACGGCGCGCTCTACATGCACCTGGCCCGCGATGAAGAGGCCGCCCGGCTGTTGGTGCAAAACCTGCAAATCATCGAGCCCACGCTGATGCTGTACTGCATGCCCAACTCGGTGATCTGGCGCATTGCCAAGGAACTGGGGCAGCCGGTGGTGCGCGAGTTCTATGCCGACCGTGAATACGACCTCAGCGGCTCCATCGTGTTTACCCGCAATGTGCGGGCGCTGGACCCCGCCACAGTGGCCGCGCGCGTCTTGCGTGCGTGTCAGACCGGCCTGGTACGTACCGTCGAAGGCGAAGACCTGGCGATCGAATTCGATTCCATCTGCCTGCACAGCGACACCCCTGGCGCCCTGGAGCTGGTGGAGGCCACCCGTGAAGCCCTGGACCAGGCGGGTATCGACGTCAGACCTCCCCAATAAGAGCCAACCCTTACTTTTTTGCCTGCCTTTCTACAATGATTCCAAGAGGAACAGACATGGCTGAAACGTCCCCCATCCGCTACAGCTTCGGCGGTGATGAACACCTGTTTGCCGAGGTCAGCAACAGCATGTCCCTGGAGGCTTTTTTCAAGGGCATGGCGGTGACCCGCGCCGTGGAGCGCCTGGCACTGGAAGGCGTACTGGATGTCTGCCTGGCCAACGCATCGTTCCAGATTCGCTTCGACCCTGACCGCATCGCCCCTCACGCGCTGCTCGACGCCGTGCAAAGCGCCGAAGCCCAGGCCGTGGCCGAACGCACCTTGCGCACGCGCATCATCGAAATCCCGGTGCTCTATAACGACCCCTGGACCCGCGAAACCCTGATGCGTTTTCGTGACCGCCACCAAGACCCCAGCGGCACAGACCTGGAATACGCGGCACGCATCAATGGCCTGGCCGACGTGGACGCGTTCATCGCCGCCCACAGTGGCGCGCCGTGGTTTGTGTCGATGGTCGGCTTTGTCGCGGGCTTGCCGTTCATGTTCCAGATGGTCGAACGCGAGCGGCAATTGCAGGTGCCCAAATACCTGCGCCCACGCACCGACACGCCGAAACTGACCCTGGGCCATGGCGGCTGCTTTGGGTGTATCTACTCGGTGCGTGGCGCGGGCGGTTACCAGATGTTCGGCGTTACCCCGGCACCGATCTACGACCCGGCGCAGCAGTTGGCGTACCTCAAGGAGCACATGGTGTTCTTCCGCCCTGGCGATATCGTGCAGTTCAAGCCGATGGACCGCGAGGCTTATGACCTGGCGGTCGCCGAGGTGGACGCCGGTCGTTTCGACCTGCGCATCCGCCCGGTGGAGTTTTCCCTGGATGCCTTTCTCGCCGACCCCATCGGCTACCCGAAAACCCTGCAGGAGGCGCTGGCATGATCAAGGTCCTCAAACCTGGCCTCGCCACCTCCGTGCAGGACCTGGGCCGCGAAGGTTATTACCACTTGGGCATCCCGCCGTCGGGGGCGCTGGACCAATACGCGTTGAGTGCGGCCAACCACCTGGTGGGCAATCCTGTGGGCGCGGCGGGCCTGGAATGCACGCTGATCGGGCCGGAGCTGGAGTTCCAGCAGGACGCGCTGGTGGCCTTGAGCGGCGCCTTGATGTCGCCGCGCCTGGACGGTGAAGTGGTGCACCAGGACACCGCCTTTGCCGTGCGCGCCGGGCAGGTGCTGCGGTTCGAGTTTCCCAAGGCCGGCGCACGCACCTACCTCGCCGTCGCCGGCGGTATCGACGTGCCGTTGGTGCTCGGCAGCCGCTCCACCTACACACTCGGCGCCCTCGGCGGGTTTAACGGCCGACGCTTGCAGGAGGGCGATCAATTGCCGATCGGTACCGCCAGCGGTATGGGGCGTGCGGGCAACAGCTTGCCGATGGCGTTGCGGCGTTCGGTCGGCGGCGATGTGACGTTGCGGGTAGTGCCGGGGCTGTATTACGAGCGCTTGACTGACGAGGCCAAAAGCAGCTTTTTTGCCGAGCCGTGGACGGTGGGCTCCGAGGCCGATCGCATCGGCTACCGCTTCAAGGGCGGCAGCGCGTTGAGCTTCCAGCCACGGGAACAGCCGTTTGGCGCGGGCTCCGATCCTTCCAACATCGTGGACAGTTGCTACCCGATTGGCTCGATTCAAGTACCGGCGGGGCTGGAGCCGATTGTGTTGCACCGCGATGCGGTGTCGGGCGGTGGCTACGCGATGATTGGCACGGTGATCAGCGCCGACCTGGACTTGATCGGGCAGATGCAGCCCAACCAGCGAGCGGGGTTTGTGGCGGTGAGCCTCGAGGAGGCTTTGGAGGCGCGGCGGGTGTACAAGAAGCGGCTCAAAGCGATGTCGGGACTCTTCAATCACTGAATAAACGCAAACTCCTGTGGGAGCTGGCTTGCCTGCGATAGCGGTGGGCCAGCTTGCATTGTGTTGGCAGATACACCGCAATCGCAGGCAAGCCAGCTCCCACAGTTGGGCTCATTTCAATTTGAGAATGTGCGCAATGCCCGGCGATCAGTGGCTGGACGCTTCAAACACTGAATAAACGCAAAACCCTGTGGGAGCTGGCTTGCCTGCGATAGCGGTGGGTCAGCTTGCATTGTCTTGGCTGATACACCGCAATCGCAGGCAAGCCAGTTCCCACAGTTGGGCTCATTTCAATTTGAGAATGTGCGCAATGCCCGGCGATCAGTGGCTGGACGCTTCAAACACTGAATAAACGCAAAACCCTGTGGGAGCTGGCTTGCCTGCGATAGCGGTGGGCCAGCTTGCATTGTGTTGGCTGATACACCGCAATCGCAGGCAAGCCAGCTCCCACAGTTGGGGCTTATTTCAATTTGAGAATTTGCGGAATGCCCACCGTCCAGCGATCAGGGTGAAGGTTGCGACCAAGGCCACCAGTATCCAGAAGCCTTCCGGATCCTGGGAAAGCGGCACCCCACCCACATTCATGCCAAAAAAGCCGGCAATGATATTGATCGGCAGCGCCAGCACCGTCACCACCGTGAGGGTAAACAGCGTGCGGTTGCTCTGTTCATTGAGGTTGGCGGCGATCTCTTCCTGCAACAGCTTGATGCGTTCCCCCAAGGCGGTCAGGTCGTTGATGATCAGCGCAAACTCCTCGGTGGATTTGCGTAACTCCTTCACGTCTTCCTTTTGCAGCCATTGCGGCGGGCGATTGAGCAGGCGCAGCAGCGAGCCCGGTTCCAGCGCCAGCAGGCGTTGCAGGCGCACCAGCACGCGGCGGGCGGCACCCAGTTCGGCGCGGTTGGTGGACAGGCGCGAAGACAACAGCTGATCTTCGATATGGTCGACGCTGATACTGGTCTTGCGCACGATCTGCGTCAGCACTTCGCCCTGGTCGCGCAGCAGGTGCACCAACAGCTCCAAGGGGGAGCGAAAGTGTTCGCCGGCCTTCACCGACGAGCGCAATTTATCCACCGAGTGCAAAGGCTGCAGGCGCGCGCTCACCAGCAAGCGGCTGCGAGCGCACACCCATAGCGTGGAAATATCCGACGACACCATGCTGCTGAAGTTGAACACCACATCGTTGACCACTGCCAACAAGGCCGAGTCCACATGCTCGATGCGCGTGGAGCGTGAGCCCTCATGCAAGGCTTCAAAAAACTCTTCCGGCAGCGACAAATGCGCCTGCATCCAGCGCTCGCAGGCGGCGTGCGCCAGGTTCAGGTGCAGCCACAGGAATTCGTCCGGGTCTGGCGGGTGCTGTAAGGCGGCGAGGGCGGTGGCGGAATCAATTTGTTGGCCTTTCTCGCCGGGGCGAAAACGAAAACCGTAAAGCAGGCCAAACAGATCGGAATCTTGATGGCCGTGGTCGATGCTGTGGTTCATGGCGACTCGCAGAGAAAGGGCCTGTAGGACGTTTCACAGGTTCCTGAGCGAATCATTGCAAGGCGGTATGACGGTTATGTGACGGTTTGAGGCGCGCATAAAAAAAACGCGCCACCCGAAGGTGGCGCGTTTTTTCAAGGTTCAACTCAGGTGTCTTGCTTGTTTTCCAGCACGGCACCGGTCTTGGCGTCGAGCTTCACATCCCATTTCTTGCCGGTGGTGTCGGTCAGGTCCACTTCGTAGACCAGCTTGCCAGCTTCGTGATCCAACTCGGTATCGTTGATGGTCGCGCCGGCATGTTGGGCGACGGCGGCGGCGTTAAGCTTTTCGAACGCCATCACTTCACCGGACTTGAGCAGGCTAGGAATCTGGTCCGGACGGACATCAGCCTGGGCCAGGCCGGCAGTCAAGGTCAGGGCAGTAGCAGCGAACAGGGCAGTCAAGGTTTTCATGGTGTGTGTCCTTCTTAGGTTGAGCTGTTTAAGTGGCGCCAGATTAACCGGCGCAACTTAACTCATCCTTAATGGCTCACTGACACTAACGCTTTTAGTACTTATGGTCGTTGAGCAGGTCTTGCACGCTGGACGACGGCCAGCGCTTGTAGAACTTCAACAGCTCGGCGGCGCGGTTGGTGAAAATGCCATCGACGCCGGCCTTCATCACTTTCTCGAAGTCCACCGGCTCATCCACCGTATACACATGCACCAGCAGGCCCTTGTCGTGGGTCAGCTTGTTCATTTCAGGCTTCACCAGGTCGGTGTAGCTCTGGTCGCCGTGGTCGGTCAGCTGGGCCGACGGGCCGGTGCCGATGGCGCCGAGGCTTTTGGCTTCATCAACCCATTTTTCGAATTCGGCAGCGTCTTTAGGCTCTTGCTTGGCGTAGTAGGCGGCCTTGGTGGATTCGCCAGACTCGGCGAAGGTCACTTTGGATTTGGGCTCGATGCTGCCTTCACCCACCCACAACAGCAGGATTTTCGGAGTGTTGGGCATTTCCTTCTGCAGCTCTTTGAGGCTGGCGGTTTCGAAGGTTTGCAGCACCACGCGGCCCTTGCCTTGGCCGACACCGGTGTTGCTCTTGCCCAGTTTGGAGCCGGCGGAGCTCAGCCAGCCTTTGTCGAGCAGCTTGTTTTTCAGGTCGGCTTCGATACCGGGGAACTGCTTGGGCTCCTTGGTCTCGATGTACAGGCCGGGTTTGTGCGAGGGGTTGCCTTCGGCGATCTTGATGATGTCGTCCAGGCTCAGGATTTTCAGGCCAACGAAACCAGGGCGCGCGCGGTCCGGGTAGGCGGCGTTGAACCAGCTGCCGGCGTCGAGGGTTTGCAGTTCTTTCCAGGTGAACTCGTTGGCAGGCGCGTCTTTGCGCTCGGGGAACTTGGTGGCGACGTCGGTGGTGCGCTGCAGGTTGTTGTCGTGCAGGGCGAACAGCACGCCGTCCTTGCTACGTTGCAGGTCCAGTTCCAGGTAGTCGGCGCCCAGGTCGCGTGCAACCTTGTAGGCAGCGGCGGTGGATTCAGGCGCATCGTAGGAAGCACCACGGTGAGCGATCACGGCAGGGTAGGGAATGCCTTCGTTTGTCGCCAATTCGGCCGGGCTGACCGGCTCGGCAGCCTGTGCCTGGCCAAGGCCGAGCATCAACGCCAGCAGCAAGGCGCTTTTGGAAAACGTGACAGGCATATGCGAAGTCCTTTCGTGGAGGTAACTTTGAGAAGGTGTCCTTTTTAACAATTGATTGCGAACGGCGCTATCACCAAACCGACATTAACGTGCGCACCGGCCAATTTTGTCGACTTTTTTGCAGGGTGTTGCAGTATTCTTACGGGTAGCTGCCCCGCCAGAGGGCGGTATTTTCTGCCACGCGTGTAAACCATCTTTCCAGTCCCTGTGGGACTTTTCAGTGAGGTTTACCATGCGCATCACTTCCGAGCTTATCTGCCAGGCCGCCGACCAACTCCAGGGTTTTGTCGGCCTCAACCGCAAGACCGGCCAGTACATCGTACGATTCAGCGAAGACTCATTCGGCATGGACGTGGCCGATGACGGCATCATCCCCACGGCCGAGTTCGTCTGGCTGCCGGCCGCCGACCACACCATGACCCTGTGCCGAGCGCGCCTGCAGTTGTTGCTCGACCAGAATATCGACGAGCGCATCAACATCACCGAGCCGCTGCGTGTGTATATGCGCCGGGTAGAGATCCCGCAGATCAGCGCGTTGCGTAGTTTGGTGAGCTGAGCGTCCGCGATTGCTAACGATGACGAGCAAATGTGGGAGCTGGCTTGCCTGCGATAGTCTCACTGCGGTTTCACTGCATCACCGAGGTGTCTGCATCGCAGGCAAGCCAGCTCCCACCGGGTTCGGTGATTCAAGTGGAGAAGGTGTAGGCCCGCTCTACCTTGCACACCCGCGTGTGAAACGCCGCATACCAAGTGGCCCGCCCTTGCTCGCGCACCTGCCGATGCTCAGCCTGTTGTTTCCAGGCCAGGATCGCCGCCTCGCTGGCCCAGTAGGACACGGTGATCCCCAGCCCATCCTCCCGCGCCGATTCCACCCCAAGGAACCCCGGTTGTTGCCTGGCCAGTTCCAGCATGCGCGTGGCGGCCTCGCCATAACCCCGGTCGGCGTCGGTGCGCAGCGAGCTGAAAATTACCGCGTAATAAGGTGGGGCGGGTGTTTTGGCAATCATGCCGATACCTCCTGGCAGGCCTTGAGCAGCGCAATCACCAGCGGCGGCGTGATGCCCTTGAGTGCGGCGCGTTCGGGCTGGAACAGGGTGGCGACGAAGAACGGGTGGTCGAGCAGTTCCACCGCGCGCAGATCGCCCGCCGAATCGTGGCCGGTGGGAATCAGGTTGGCGTCCAGCAGGGCGTCGGCAAAGGTGGGGTTGATGCCGTAGCGGCAACGGTAACCCTCGTGGATGTCCAGGCTGCCGTAAGCCTGGGCAATGCGCGTGTACGCGGCCAGGCGCACGGTGTCGTTCACTTCCACCAGGGAGCAGTCCAGCGGCGTGATGACAGCGCGCTCAGCATCGGGCATTAATTCGCCGTGCTGGGCATCGGCCCAGCCGAGCACATGGCGGGCATATTCCAGCACGGCATGTTGAAAACCGCCGCAGGTACCGAGGAAAGGGCGACCTTGTTCGCGGGCAAAACGTATCGCGCGCAGGGCGCCGTCGACGTCGCGATAGGGGCTGCCGGGCACGCACCAGAAGCCGTCGAAGTCGCTCAGGGCAGAAGTGGAGGTAAGGGTGTCGGTGGCCAGCCATTGCACGTGGACGCTCAGGCCCAGAGCGTCGGCGGCCTGTTGCAGGGCCATGGGAATGGCTTGGTGGGCGGTCACATCAGGGTTGTAGTCACCGATCAGGGCAAGGTGCAGCGCGGGGGTTGGCATCGTGTACGTCCCATGGCTTGTGGTGGGTTGATACCCACTATAGATTGGCGCTCACGCAATCAATATTGGCGTTTGCCCATATGTTCAATGCAGCTACGCACTATCAAATCGACTACGCCGACCTGTCATTGGTCCTGGCCCTGGTGCGCGGCGGTACCCTGGCGCGGGCGGCGGCGCTGCTGCGGGTCGATGTATCCACGGTGTTCCGTGCGGTGCGGCGGCTGGAGGCGGCGCTGGGCCAAACCCTGTTTGAAAAAAGCCGTGCCGGTTATTTGCCCACCAGCCTGGCGAGCAACCTGGCCCAACAGGCCGAGCGTGCCGAGCAGGCGCTGGAGGCGGCGCGCATTGGCGTGGAACAGGGCGGTGAAGTGATCAGCGGCACCGTGCGCCTGACCTGCACCGACTCAGTGTTGCAAGGCTTGCTGTTGCCGGCCCTCGCGCAGTTCATGCCGGCCTACCCGGCGTTGACCCTGGAACTGAGCACCTCCAATGACTTCGCCAACCTCAGCCGCCGCGATGCGGATATCGCCCTGCGCCTGACCACGGCGCCGCCGGAGCATCTTGTCGGACGTTGCCTGGGGGCGGTGGCGTATCAGGTGTGTGCCAGTGCCGACTATGCGCGCCTGCACCCAGACCATGAGTGGGCCGATCTGGCCTGGATCGCGCCGGACGATTTTTTACCCGATCACCCCACCGTCGCCTGGCGCCGTGAGTATTTGCCGGGCGTGCGTCTCCGTTATCGGTGCAACAGCATGCAGTCGGTGGCCGAATTAGTGCGCGCAGGGTTGGGCGTAGCGGCGCTGCCGGATTTTCTAGTCGGGAATGGCGTGCAACCGCTGGGCCCTGCGCTGGCAGGGCACGATACGGCGTTGTGGTTGTTGACGCGGCCTGATTGTCGGGCGTTGCGCTCGGTGGTGACGCTGTTTGATGAGTTGGGGCGGCATGTGCGCTGGCTGCGAAGTTAACCCTCAGACAGCCAGCGCCAAGGGTTCAGCGATTGCCCCGCTCATTGGCAAACGCGCTTACCGCTTGTACCGCCTCGCCGGTACCTTCGCGAATCTGCAGGATCACCGTGCCGGCCTGGTTGGCCAGTTCCACACCCTGGGCAGCGCGGTCGCGGGTGGCGTCCATGCTGTCGATGGCTTGGCGGGTTTCGTCCTGGATCATGGCGATCATGCCGGAGATTTCCGCGGTGGAGCCGCTGGTGCGCGCGGCCAGTTGCCGCACTTCATCGGCCACCACGGCAAAGCCACGTCCCTGCTCGCCGGCGCGGGCGGCTTCGATGGCGGCGTTGAGGGCCAGCAGGTTGGTCTGGTCGGCAATGCCGCGAATGGTGTTGACGATGGCGGTGATCTGTTGCGAGCGTTCGCCCAGCTTGGCGATCAGTTGCGAAGAGGTGTCGATATCCACGGCAATTTCACGCATGCCGCTGGCGGTCTTCTGAATCACCTCAGCGCCTTTTTCCGCCATCTCCTGGGTGTTCAACGACAGGTGATAAGCCTGGGCGGCGCTCTGTGCGTCAGCGGCATGCTGTAGCACGCGGGCGGTGACGTCCGAGGCGAACTTCACCACTTTGCACAAGCGCCCGCTGGCGTCGTAGACCGGGTTGTAGTTGGCTTCCAGCCACACGACCTGGCCGTGTTTATCCACCCGCTCGAACTGGCCATTGAACAGCTCGCCCTGGTTCAAGCGCTTCCAGAACTCGCTGTAGGCCGCACTGTTGGCCAGTTCGGCCGTGCAAAACAGGCGGTGATGCTTGCCCTGGATCTGCGCCAGGCTGTAGCCCATGCGCTGCAGGAAATTGCCGTTGGCGGTGATGATGGTGCCGTCGAGGTTGAACTCGATCATCGCCATGGCGCGGTCGATGGCTGCAAGCTTGGCGTTGGCTTCGCTCTCGGCTTGCAGGCGCGGGGTGACGTCCATGGCGTATTTCACCACTTTGATTACATTCCCCGCTTCATCCCGTACCGGGTTATAGCTGGCTTCCAGCCACACCGAGGCGCCGTTGCCGCCTACTCGTTCAAAGGTGCCCGACTGGAATTGGCCGTTGCGCAGGTGCGTCCATAACTGGTTGTAGTCCGCGCTGCGGGCGAACGCCGGGGTACAGAACATCCGATGGGGCTGGCCCAGAATCTGTTCGGCGCGGTAGCCCATGGTCTTGAAGAAGTTGTCATTGGCGCGCAGCACGGTACCTTGCAGGTCGAATTCGATCACGGCCATGGAGCGCTCGATGGCGTCCAGCAGGCTGGTCTGTTGGGCAAGGCTGTGTTGCAGGGTACTGATGGTTTTCTTGTGAGCGTGAAATAGCATGGTGGAGGGCTCGGGCATGCAAGCGTATGCGGGGTCCATGTATTTGCGCCTGACCCCGTAGGGCCCCTGGCCTTACGGTTGACTTGCTCATTGCCAGCTTCCTGGTGCTGACAGAGGGGGGTAGAACAACGGTCTCAGAGTGATCAATCGGCCTGGAAGTTCGCTCGTCAGGCAGGACTATTTTGGCCAGGCGACCAATGGCGGCATTATGCTATTGCAGCAGGTGGGCGGAGCAAGATTCGGACGAGGTGTCATCAGACAACTCAGGCTGAATGAACGACCGTGCATTCGCTGATCTTGACGCGGTTGCGGCCGCTGTTTTTGGCGGTGTACAACGCGCGATCCGCAGCATCGAGCCACATGACCGCGTCCTTGAAGGACGGGTGGAAATCCGCCAGGCCAATGCTCAGGCTGACGCGCAGGTCTGGGATTTGCGGATGTCGATAGTGACTGAAGGTTTCGCGTAGATGCTCCATTACCTGCGCAGCGGCTTGCAGGGGCATTTTCGGAAGAATCACACAGAACTCATCGCCGCCATAGCGGCCGGCCAGGTCTTCTTCGCGCAAGTGTTCGCGCAGCGCTTGGCTCAACTGGCGCAGCACCGCGTCACCCACGGTGTGGCCATGAACGTCATTGATGTGCTTGAAGTGGTCGATATCGATCAAAGCAATGGTCGCTTGGCCGTGTTGCTGTTGGCACTTGTGAAACTTGAGGTTCAGCAGGTCTTTCCAGGAACCATGGTTGAGCAGGCCGGTGAGGCTGTCGATGCGGCTCAGGGCGCTGAGGGCGCGTTTGTGTTGCGACAGTTTGATCGCCAACTGGTAACAGACCATGCCGATGGCCATCGGGTAGAGCGTCAGCATCGGCAGGCAGGTGTAGACCTCGGTGAGGCTGACGCTGGGGTCGAACTTGATGCCGAACAGGCCCCAGGCCACCGCGATACCGGCCGCCTGTGCCAGCAACCCGCACAGGAACAGGCGTTTGCCACCGGCTGCGACGTTGTTCATGGCCATCATCGACAGAATAGTCACCGCTGTCAGTGGCGAAAACTGAGTGGCCGCGGCCCAGAATCCGCCCAGCACTGAGTCATACAGCAGGTTGCGTTGTTCGGCCTGGTAGGGAAATGGCGAGTGAGTGGAAATCAGGTACGCCACATGCGGCCAGGCAATGCCGTTGAACAGCAGCAACGCCCAGACCCAACCGGGCATCGACAAGGGATACAAAGCCCCGATTACGCTGATGCTACCGATACCCAGGCCGATAATCCTTGGCGTGTAGATACGCCTGGCAAATGAAAGCCCTTTGCCTCGTCTGTTTTCCATAGTGTCCTGGGTCAACTTTTTTGCGGGTGCAACAGCACGCGTCAGCGGGCAGAGCCGGTGGTCGGATAAGAAAGGTGGATTGTCGATTATTCCTGTGGGATTAATCAGTGTCCTTCCAGGCCATTTGCGCAAAACAGCGGGCAAAAACGCCATAAACGACCTTAAATGTCGCTCCTGCAACAGGGCTTACTGGGGCGTGCGCTGCGTGCTGGCTTCGTAGCCGGCGAGGAACAGGTCGATGGCCGATTCGATGACGTGGGCCTGGGTGGCAGGGTCGAGGGTGGGCTGGCCGAGGGTGATTTGCGGCCAGAATGCAAAGGCCTTGAGCAGGCTTTGGATCTGGTGGGCGGCGAACGCCGGGTCGGTGCCGGTGAGGCGGCCGTCTTCCTGGGCGGCGCGCACCCATTGGGTAAAGCCTTCTTCCCGCGCACTGAGGCGGTTGACCATGTCTTGCGCGCGCTCCGGCGAATGGATAGTGGCAGCAATGGCCACGCGTGCCAGGTCGAGGAAGTTGGCGTCTGACATCATCTGCATTTTCGCTTCCAGCAACGTGCGTAGTTGGTCGCGCAGTGGGCGGTCACTGGTGTAGATCACGTCCAGTTGGGCAACGCTGCTGGCCCACAGTTGGTGGAGGATCTCGGCGAACAGTTCTTCCTTGCTGGGGAAGTGGTTGTACACGGTGCGCTTGGAAACGCCAGCGCTGGCGGCGATCTTGTCCATGCTGGTGACCTCGAAGCCGTGCTCGCGAAATTCGGCAATCGCCGCCGCCACGATGGCTTCGCGTTTACGCTCGGTGAGGCGTTTGGGGGCAGTCATGGAAGGCATTCGACTCAACAATGAAATTACACCGGGCAGTTTACTTGCTCCGGATTTTGTTGCAATCTAGAAACTACACTGTGCAGTGTAATACTTGAGCGGACCGCAGGAGTCACTTTGTCATGGCTACGATTTCAACCCGTCTCGACCCTGCGCCCTCGGCGCCCAAGCCTGCCGAGCAGGGCCTGGGGCACTTCAGCAACGACACGCCGGTGCAGCACGGTGGCTTGGGCAAGACCCTGCGCATTTTCTGGAACATGCTATTCAACAAGCCGCGAACGACACGGCCGGTGGGGCAGATTCCGGTACAGCCACTGACCCGCGAGCAGTTATTGGCCGCCCCTGATCACAGCGTGTATCGCCTCGGCCATTCAACCGTGCTGCTGAAACTGCGTGGTAAATTCTGGGTCACCGACCCGGTGTTTGCCGAACGCGCCTCGCCATTGCGTTGGGCCGGCCCCAAGCGTTTTCATCAGCCGCCTATCAGTCTTGAAGAGCTGCCTGCGCTGGAAGCGGTGATCCTTTCCCACAATCATTACGACCATCTCGACCGCCAAGCGGTGGTCCAATTGGCCGAAAAGACCCGCTACTTCCTGGCGCCCCTGGGCGTGGGTGACACGCTGGTCAAATGGGGCGTAGACGCCAGCAAAGTGCGCCAGTTGGAGTGGTGGCAGGGCATCGAAGTCGATGGCGTTCGTTTTGTCTGCACGCCGGCTCAGCACTTTTCAGGGCGCGGCCTGTTTGATGGCAACCAGACCCTGTGGTGCTCCTGGGTGATGATCGACGACACGCGGCGTATCTTTTTTAGTGGCGACACGGGCTATTTCGACGGTTTCAAACGCATCGGCGAGCAATACGGGCCGTTTGACCTGACCCTGATGGAAACCGGCGCTTACAACGTCGATTGGCCCCATGTACACATGCAGCCGGAGCAAACGCTGCAGGCGCATATCGACCTTAAAGGGCGCTGGCTGCTGCCGATTCACAATGGCACCTTCGACCTGGCCTTCCACGCCTGGCATGAGCCCTTCGACCGCATCATGGCCCTGGCCTGGGAGCGCAATGTTTCGATCACCACTCCGGCGATGGGCCAGGCTTTTCGCTTGAACCAGCCTGAGCGTGGGCATGCCTGGTGGCTGGAAGTGGAACCTCAATCGGTCAACGAACACGCAGCAGGCTGAGCCAAAGGCCCGTTTGGAAAAGAGCTTTTCAGCGAATTTCAGCCCTGCGACAAAGGTCAAGAGAGAGTGCGATGATCCCCCGGAAATTCTATCTCCGGGAGGATGTTTCGATGGACAGCCATTGTAAGAAACTTTGGAAGATGGGTTTGCCGTGTGCGTCAGCTCAACCGCTGCCATCGCTAATGAACGCCGTCGACGTTCCCGCTTCACCCCACGGTGCCGCTCCCCCTTCTATTGTCTTTGGCACCGAGCAACGTGCGGGCGCCACGCCCATACCTGGGTATAACGCTCTGGCTCCCCCATATACGGCCGGTGCGCGATCCCGCGCTATCGCTGATCGCCATCAGCGGCGTTGACCCTACCGAACCGGTGATGGTGGAGGTACCGCTGGTATTGAATAACACCACCTTCACCGCCTCGCTGCCGCTGACGGGATATCGTATCGGCTATGCCGAGCATTATGTGCAGGGCAAGCAGGTTGAACGGGTCGCACGCAGTGCGGCCTTGAACCGAGTCTTCGACACCCTGCGCCAGGCTGGTGCGCAATGCGTGGCAGTGGATATGCAGCGCAGCGGCGATTGTGAGCAGGCTTGTCATGAAATCGACGAGCTGGTGGTAGGTCTTCGCCTTGATGCCTTGGTGTCAGAGGATCCCGAAGCCGCCTTTCATCACGCCTGTAAAAGCGGCTACCCCAGTATGTGTGAAACCCTGGAAGACGGCTCCAAGGTCTGGTTTTACGGTGCGCGCTGGGCGGGTGATCGCTTGGCGGCACTGGTACGAGCTTACCGCGTGCTGCGGCCGTAGGTATTGATGCCTACATCGGGCTGCGAAGGGTAGGACGCAGTGGCAGGATTCGCCTGAAATAGTGGTGGGTGGTCGGCTCTTAGACTGGTGCGGCGCTATCGACCGATAGCTCTCACACTCAGTCAAACAGAGGGGCACTTCATGATCGGACCAGTTTCGGCAGGTGGATGGGCCACGGGCCTGCTTCAGGAGCTTTCAAACCCGGTGCAAGGTTTCAAGAGTGCCTGCCAGATGTCAGCGGAGATGGCCCAAGGAGGCGGCGTCACCTCAGAGTCACTGTTGAAGGACTCGCTCAAACAAATTGCCAATATTGATCGTGGGCTACAGGGCGGCAATGCGTTTTTGGAAACCAACCCGGATGCCATGAGGGAGGCGAAGGCCCGCGATCAGGAACGTGCCAATGGCCGCGTACGCGGGTACTTGCATGGCGTGCCGATAGCGCTCAAGGATGTCTTTGAAACCAATGACCGCATGCAGACCAGTGCAGGCTCCAAGGCGTTGGTGGGTGCGCCTGCCGCCCGGAATGCCAAGGTCGTCGACAATTTGCTGAAAGCTGGCGTGGTGATTGTAGGCAAAACCAATATGAGTGAGCTGTCCAACTTTCGCTCACTCAAATCGGCGGATGGCTGGAGCTCCCGAGGTGGCCAGACGTTGAACCCACATCGACTCGGAGGGACGGTGGCCGGCTCGAGTTCAGGTTCGGCCGTGGCGGTCGCCCAGGGGCATGTGCCCGTGGCACTGGGGTTGGAAACCAACGGATCAATCATCAGCCCCGCAGCCTACAACGGTGTGTTTGGCCTGAAAACAACGACGGGCCTGGTCAGTACCGAAGGCGTCATGACCAGCACCCGCATGGACGCGGTGGGGACCTTCACCCGCAATATCTGTGATGCGGCAGAAGCACTCAATGCAATGACCGAGACCAACGTCTACACCGAGGGCCTGCACGCTGATGCCTTGAAGGGTAAGCGTATTGGCTATACCCCTTTGCCTGAATTGTCCGCAGAGGAGTCCAAAGACCCGGCCAAGCGCGCAGACCGCAAGCACTATGAGGCGGCGCTCGAAGTGATGAAGGCCCAGGGTGCAATTCTAGTGCCCTTGGAGCGGTTGGACGCCGGTGTCCCCGATGAAGCCTATGAGGGTTATAACGAGGCGATATTCTCGGAGGTCAAGCAACAACTGGAAGACTATTTGGCTGGGCGGGAAGGCTTGCCCGTCAAGTCACTTGCTGAGCTGATTGCTTTTATCAAACGCACGCAGAAACCTGATGAGCCTGACCAGAAATTGCTGGAAATGATCAATGAGCTGGAGACCACGCCGCAAAAGCGCGAGGTATTGTGGGAAGCCATCCTTCCTGTATTTCAGAAGACCATTGATGCCCCCCTGAAGGAGCACAAGCTCGACGCCATGGTGTCGAATTTTCTGACCCACAACTATTTCTATAGTGCAGCCGCCGGGTACCCCGGTATATCTGTTCCATCAGGCATGGATGATGAAGGCATGCCCACGGCAATATACGTGTATGGCTCCGGCAAGAGTGAAGCCACCTTGCTGTCAGTAGCCCATGGTTATGAGCAAGCCTCGCAGGCCATTCAAGAACCGGCTTTTCTCCCAGGTGCTCCTTCTACGCAAACACCAGACAGTCCAGATAAAACGGTTGAGGCCACCAACGGCTGAGTTGAGTCAGCCTCGGCTGGTTGCCACGGTTGAACCCATCAATTGAGAGATAAGGCTTTGTGCAGAAGGTTGCGCCGCCGGGGTATCGAACCGGCGCGCACTCATCCCCCACCCCGGTGCGAACCCCGGGAAAAACACCAGCCCTTCGGCCTCCAGGCGAAACGCCAGGATCAAACGGGTTTCATCGTCCACGTCGCCGTGGTCTTCCAATTGTTCAATGGCTTGCACCGCCACGCCAGCCTGGCGAGCCAGCGCTTCGCGGCTCCAGCCCAGCATGACGCGCGCCTGCGCGCAGTGTTTGGCGGTGAATTGATGCAGGACGATCTGTTGTTCTACGAAAGAACTCATTGCCAGAGAGGACATGGGGTTTCTCCAGGTTCGACAGGGGAGGTGCAACTATACTGTGTTTTTGTACAGTTGTTTCTACCGCTCATCCACTGGCGTTGCAACCCCTTATGATTCCAGCCCCGGTGCCTCACGAATAATCAGGTGATCCAGATTCTCGATCCTGGCGCTGAATACCCCGAACGTCTGCTCGGGGTTTTTCTGGCTCGGCACGTGCACAAGCTGCGGCGTGACCCCATAAAAAAAGCAATACAGCGACCGTTCACTGCTGGCCGCCGTCTTGATCTGCTCCAGGAATGCCGTGCGCTTGCGGTAGTTTTCGATGAGCTTTTTGCTCAGGTAGACGTTCACCGAATAAGGCTTCTTGTCGAGCCACACCTTCTTTTCGAAGTCGATGCGAAAGCTGCTGGTGTAGTCCTTGATGGCCTTGATCTTGCCCCAGTAAATCAAACCCTGGTTGTCTTGCAGGTATTCGATCTTCTTGAAGAATGCCCAGTAGGTCGCCGCGTGCTCACCGATCTTCAAAGGCATGGCCTTGAGCTTGTCCTTGTCATCGATGTTGGACACGTAGCACTCCACCGGGTGTGCGAATACGCTGGTTTTGTCCGGGATCGAGTCATTGCTGCCAGAAGAGGTGGTAGCGCGGTTTGCGGGCGCTTTCGTCGGCTCCTGAAGGACGCTTCCAGCGGTGCCGACTACCAGCGTTCTAGGCTCGTACAGTCGCCGCGTCAGCACAAATTCCGATGGGAAATTTTCCTCACGCTCGTCGTCATTTTCACCCGTCGCAGGTTTATGGCTGCCGGCATAGCGGCAGCCGTCGATATGCCGCGTGCCGGGTTTGTTCTTGAAGTGCGGCGTGCGCAGGTAGTTGACGTTCTTGGCGTTGAAAGTGCTCAACGCATTGGTGCTATCGAACGCCGCGCGGCAGGCGTCGTTGGGGCACAGGAAGCTGTCCTTGTCGGAATCGAACGCGGTGGTTTCGTCGAAATTCAGGTCTCGTATGTCATAGATCGACACCTTGTCGTCGAGACTCAGGCTGTAGGCCGTGTCGAATTTCATGGGGCTCGGGTCCTTCAGAGGTTTGGCTATTAATAGCCGGATCTTGCGTAAATATCAGCAAGAACCTGCCACGCGTCGCCCGCTCAAGAAACACAGGGTGCCGCCCATGGCCGTGAGTGCGGCCAAGGCAAAGAACATGCTGGTGGGCGCCGCATTGATCAGCAGATAGCCGCAAATCACCGGGCTCATGGCCCCGCCAAACGCGGCCAGGTTCTGTGCGCCGTAATAACTGCCCCGTAGTGCATCCGGTGCGATGGTGTCGATAAACAGAAACTCTGAGGGATAGATGATCATCTCGCCCAAGGTGAACACAAACATCGCCAGGCACCAGGTCAGCAGACTGTGCGCCTGGCTGAAGCCGACCAACCCGACAATAAACAGCAGGGTGCCCAGCACGATCCAATGGCGCAATTGCTCGCGCTTGAGAAATCGGCCGATTTGGTACTGCATCAAAATCACGGTGATGGCGTTGCAGGCGAGCACCGCAGACAGAATTTTCAGTGCTTGGTCGGGGGTGTAGGCCACCAGCAAAAACTGCGACAGATAAAGGGTGTAGCGCCCATGGACGATGGTGCTCAACAGGCTGCCGCTGGTGAAGAGGATCAGCGTGCGGTCGCTGCGCAAGATGCGCAGGGTGCTGAGGAAACTCTGAGGCTTATGACTGTCGTCGCGCTGGGTCGGCGCAATGCCGATCATCAGGAACAGGCTGCCAAAGGCAATGGCGCTGGCGATCAAAAACGGTGCCCACGGCAATTGGCCGGCAATCACTACGCCCAACATCGGGCCCGTGGCATAGCCGACATTGGTCAGGGTGTAGCGCAGGGAAAACACCTTGGCGCGCTCACCCACCGGCAGGTTCTCGCTGATGATCGCCTTGGAGCCGATCAGGAACAGCGCCGACGCGGCTTCAGTCACAACAAGGGTCAGCGTGGTGAGGTAGAGGTTGCTGGCAAAGGTCAGCAACAAAAAACCGATGGAACTGGAGAGCATGGCCAGGATCAGCAGTTTGCGCTTTTCCAGGCGATCGATGATGTAGCCGCCATACAACCCCATGAGCGTGGCGATGAACACCGCGACCCCCATCAGCAGGCCGATGTCCTGCTGGTTGAGGCCCAGGCGTGTGCTCAGCCAAAGGGCCAGCAATGGGCTGGTCATGGCACGGCTGACCACGATGGTCACCGAGCAGATCATCAGGCGACGGATTACCAGGGAGTAGGTGGCCACGGTGGGGTGGGCTCCTTGTGATTCTTACCTACACGACTCAGATCACCAGCGAACGCAGATTGAGTGTGGGAGCTGGCTTGCCTGCGATAGCGGAGTAACAGCCAACATTGTTTTAGCTGACCCACCGTTATCGCAGGCAAGCCAGCTCCCACATTCGATGGCGTTATTGGCCAGAGTTGATGGTGATTTTTTCTACCGCACCTTGTTCCAGATCCCACTTCTTCAGGATCTTGCCGTAAGTCCCGTCATCAATCATGTCTTGCAACGCCTCACTGATCGCCATGACCAACTCGGTATTGCTCTTCTCAATCCCAAGCCCGGTGAATTGCTTGGAAATCGCCAGCCCCACCGGCTTGTACTTGCCCTTGTCCAGCGACATCAAATAAGGAATGGTCTCGCTGCCCTGCATCGCCGCATCCAGGCGGTTCTGCTGCAACTGCGCCCGCGCATCCGCCGAGCCTTCGGTGCCGATCACCACGATTGCCGGCTTACCCGCCGCCTCGCAGTTTGCCTTGCTCCAGGCGGTAATTTCCGACGGCCAGGTGGTGCGGCGGCTGGTGCCGACTTTTTTACCGCACAGGTCGGTCAATTCCTTGATCTCTTCGCGCTTGGCCAGGGTGTACAGCTGCGGGCCGCTGGTGAAGTAGTCGATGAAGGTCACGGCTTTCTGGCGCTCGGCGGTGTCGGTCATGCCTGACAGCACGATGTCGACGCGCTTGGTGGTCAGACCGCTGAGCATTTGTTCGAAGCCGGTTTCCTGCCATTTGATCTTCACGCCCAGTCGCTCGGCCAGGGCGTTGCCCAGGTCGAAATCAAAGCCGGTGAGTGTGTTGGTGGCCGGGTCCTTGAAGTCCATCGGCGGGTAGTTCGGCACGATGGCCGCGCTGATCTCACCCTTGTCCTTGATGGCTTGCGGCAAGGCCGCGAATACACATGAGGAGGCAATCAGGCCTGCAAGCAAGGTAGGGATAAACATCTTCTTCATGGGGGCGTTCTCGTTAGTTTTTTAGTTAAGTGCGAACGGCAGAAATAAAGCTTTGGGTACGCGGGTTTTGTGGGCTTATTAGAATGTCTTCCGGGCTGCCGGCTTCCACAATCTGGCCGGCGTCCATAAACACCATGCGGTTGGACACTTCGCGAGCGAAGCCCAATTCATGGGTGACCACGATCATGGTCATGCCGGTGGTGGCCAAATCGCGCATCACCGACAACACTTCGCCTACCAGCTCCGGGTCGAGGGCTGATGTGGGTTCGTCAAACAGCATCAACTTGGGGCGCATCGCCAAGGCACGGGCGATTGCCACACGCTGTTGCTGGCCACCGGACAACTCCACCGGGTAAGCATTGCGCTTGTCCGCCAGGCCAACGCGGGCCAGCAGTTCCAGCGCGTCTTCGATGGCTTCCTTGGGCGAGCGCTTGAGCACCTGGCACGGGCCTTCGATGATGTTTTGCAACACGGTCATGTGCGGGAACAAATTGAAACGCTGGAACACCATGCCGGTGGCCAGGCGCTGGCGGGCGATCTGCGCTTCGTTCATCTCGTGCAGCTTGTTGCCGACTACCCGATAACCGACCAGTTCGCCGTCGACCCACAGGCCGCCCTTGTCGATCTTTTCCAGCTGGTTGACGCAACGCAGCAGGGTACTTTTGCCCGAGCCGGACGGGCCGATGATGCACATCACCTCGCCTTGCTCGACCTCGATATTGATGTCACGCAGGGCGTGATACTGGTCGTAATACTTGTTCAGGTTGACAGCCTTGACGATGCTTCTCATGGGGCAAATCTCCTCAACCCAGGCTTACGAACGCTTGCCGGCGCCGCGGGCAAAACGACGCTCGAGGCGGCTTTGACCAAATGAAAGAACAGTCACCACCGCCAGGTACCAGATGCCCGCCACAATCAGCAGCTCCATCACCCGGGCGTTGGCGTAGTAGATGTTTTGCGCGTTGTGCAGCAGTTCCGAGTACTGGATGACACTGGCCAGGCTGGTCATTTTCACCATGCTGATGAACTCGTTGCCTACGGGCGGGATGATCACGCGCATGGCCTGCGGCAGAATGATCCTGCGCAGCGCCTGCAGGCTCGGCATGCCGATGGACTTGGCCGCCTCGTATTGGCCGGTGTCCACCGACAGCAAGCCGGCACGCACCACTTCAGCGGTGTAGGCGCCCTGGTTGATGCTCAAGCCGAGCAGGGCGGCTACGAAGGGCGTCATCAGGTCGACGGTGTCGATGCTGAACAGGCCCGGAATCGCGATCACCGGGAAGATCAACGCCAGGTTGAACCACAGCAACAATTGCAAAATCAGCGGTGTACCGCGAAACAACCAGGTGTAGGTGATGGCCACGTAACGCAGGATCGGGTTGGCCGACATGCGCATGATCGCCGTGATCACGCCGATCACCACGCCCAATGCCATCGCCAGGATCGACATGACGATGGTGTTCACCAGGCCCCAGAGGATGGCTTGCGACGTAAGGAACTGGCCAATGTAGGACCATTCGATCTGGCCATTGGCAAACGCGCGCAACAGCGCAGCCAACACAATCACGATCAACGTGGCAAAAAACATCCGCCCGTAATACCGCCGCGGCACATGTTCGTACCGGGTGATATCGAACTGGTTTTCGGACAACTTGCGCTCGGCTTCCAAGCGCTCGGCCGGGGTTTGGTTCATGCTGCTACTCCAAAACTAATGACGCTCTAACCGATGTACACGGTGTTACGGTTGAAACCCGGTCGAATGTGGGAGCTGGCTTGCCTGCGAAAGCGCCGGTGAGCTCACCACACCTACCAGGGCTTAAATCCGAAACCCCTGATAACTCTCAGCCCACTTCTGCTGTTCAGCCAAAGCAGTCTTCAACCGCCCAATCTGCTCCTTCACCCGCTCCGGCGCCGTACCACCCCACCCACTGCGCGCCGCAATCGCCGCCTCCAGGGTCAGGCAATCACGCACGTCCGGGGTGAGCCGCCCATCCACCTCGGCCAACATCGCCGGTGACGCTTGCCACAACTCAATTTCATGCTGCTCACAGGCCTGTACCAGCGCGCCGGTAATCTCATGGGCCTCCTTGAACGGCACGCCACGGGTGGCCAACCAATCCGCCACCTCAGTCGCCAAGGTAAAGCCCATCGGTGCCTGGCGTCGTAGCTCCTCTACCTGCACCTTCATGGTCGCCACCATCCCGGCCATCGCCGGCAACACCAGCAGCAAGGTGTCCACACTGTCCAACACGCTGTGCTTGTCTTCACTCAAATCGCGGTTGTACGACAGTGGCAACGACTTGAGCGTCGACATCAGCCCGGTCAGGTTGCCGATCAAACGCCCGGCCTTGCCCCGCGCCAGTTCGGCAATGTCCGGGTTCTTTTTCTGCGGCATGATCGAACTGCCGGTGGCGTAGGCGTCGTCTAGCACTACCCAGCGAAACTGGCGCGACGACCACAGGCAAAACTCCTCAGACAGCCGCGAAATATTCACCCCGAGCATGCCCGCCACAAACAGGAACTCCGCCACATGGTCACGGCTGGCGACAGCGTCGATGGAGTTTTCGCATGGCCCGGTGTAGCCCATTTCCTTGGCCGAGTGCTGCGGCTGACGTGCTATCGCCGAACCTGCCATCGCTGCCGCGCCCAACGGCGACAGGGCCGTACGCGCATCCCAATCCACCAGGCGCTGCACATCGCGCAGCATCGACTGCGCGTGAGCCAGCAAATGATGGGCAAACACAATGGGTTGCGCCTGCTGCAAATGGGTGAAGCCCGGGCAGATGCTCTGCACATGTTGCTCGGCCTGTTCAACCAACGCCTGCTGCAGGCCCAACACCTCAGTGGCGATGGTGCGTGCATGGTCACGCAGGAACAGGCGCAGATCATTGGCCGTCTGGTCATTGCGCGAGCGTCCGGCGCGCAACTTGCCGCCCAGGGCACCGAGGCGCTCGGTCAATACGCGTTCGATAAAGGTGTGTACGTCCTCGTCATTCAGGGTGGGATGCAGGCGACCGGCGGCGAAATCCTCACCGATACGGTCCAGGGCTTCGAGGGTGCGCAGGGTTTCCGATTCATCCAGCAAACCGGCGCGCTGCAACTCACGGGCATGGGCGCGGGAGCCGGCCAGGTCGTAGGGCGTGAGGCGAAAATAGCGCTCAGGGCAACGCGACAACGCGGCCAACGCCGCAGACGGACCGGTCTTGAAACGAGCGCCCCAAAGGCGGTCGGTGGGCTGGGACATGGGTGTTCCTCACGCTTGTTTTTAGAAGAGTCGGAGGCAGTTTCAACAGAAGTTTATCGGTGTAGAACCGACGTCTGACGCGCCGTATTCAAGGTTGCCAAGGGCGGATGTTTATGTTCATTATCGCCGCCTGGCTATGTTCAAGGATTGGGTTCAAGCCTGTTGAATATGGCACTCGAGGTCAACGCGCATTATGGAAACCCCACTTTCCACTTCTGGAAACCTGCCGCCAAAACCCGGCACACGAGCGCCGCTGCAACTGAGCGGGCTGGACTTTAAATTGTTGCGGGTATTTATGGCCGTGGTCGAAGCCGGCGGCTTCAGTGCCGCGCAAAACGAGCTGAACGTGGGCCTGGCGGCCATCAGCAAACAGATCTCCGATCTCGAGATTCGCATCGGCATGCGCCTGTGCACACGGGGCCGCGAAGGGTTCGGGCTGACCGAAGAAGGCAAGTTGGTGTATCAAGCATCCATCGAGTTATTTACCTCGGTGGACAGTTTTCGCGACAAGCTTAGTTCGGCGCAGAATGAACTCATCGGCGACCTGAGTGTGGGCGTTATCGATAACACCGTCTCCGACGTTAGTTCCCCACTGATTACCGCCCTGGGCAACTTACATCGCCAATCGCCAAAAATAAGATTGCGCCTACACGCCTCGCAATTGGACGAAGTTGAACGTGGGGTAGTGGAAGGGCGACTGGTCGCCGGCATCGTCCCGGTGTACCAACGCCGTGAAGAATTCGACTACTTCCCACTCTACGAAGAAAAGGCCCACGCCTACTGCGCCGTAGGGCATCCCTTGTTCACTGCGAGCGACATCACCCCCGACGCTCTTCGCCAATACGAAGTGGTCAACCATCGGTATGCGATCCATCGCGACAAGGCCAACTTCGTCAGCCACGACAGCCAGTCCGCCTCGGCTTCACAAGTGGAAGCCGTCGCCATCCTGATCCTCACCGGCCGCTTCCTGGGCTTTCTGCCAGAACACTACGCCACGCCACTGGTAAGGGAAGGGCGCCTGCGCGCACTGTGCCCAGAGCAGGTTCATTTAAGCACCGCGTTCAACCTGATCCTGCGCCACAACGCGCCGAGAAGCCCGATGGTAAAAGCCTTCGCCACAGCGCTGGGTGTAGACTTGAAGACGTCGGCCTAAGCTTCAACAAAGCTCAAATGTGGGAGCTGTCGAGCCCCAGCGTGGCTGCGAAGGGATCGCCTCGGTCTCCCGCCAACCCCACCCACCCGCATCACCGCTGCAACCGAGCCCGCTTTTTCTTCTTCGCATGAAAATGCCGAAAATGCGCATCCTGCGCCGCCGCCAACAACTCCCGATCCCCACGCGTATCGCCCCAGGCCCTGAGCCGATACTCCCCCAGGTCCCCATACACCGCCTCAAGCCGCAGCACCTTATTCTCACAACGGCAATTATTCCCGGTGAGCTTGCCGGTCAGCACTCCATCCACCACCTCAAGCTCAGTGCCGATCAAGCGGATGCCAAGCCGGTCGGCAAACGGCTGCAACACCAACGCCGGCGACGCCGAACACAGCGTCACCACCGCCCCGGACTTCACCTCATCCGCTACCGACTGCAAACCGCTCGGGCGCATCAACTTGCTCCAGCGCGCCTGGCAATATTCCTGCGCTTGCTGCTGAACCCAAGCCTTCTCCACCCCGGTCATAAAGGTGCGAATCAACTGCGCCTTCAACTCATCCCGGCTGATCTGCCGCACCAAAAACCGCAGCCCCGGCAGCGCCAGCTTGACCATCCGGCCATAAAACTCGCCGGGGCCAAAGGCAAACTTGAGGAAGGGCACGAAACTGTCGTGGTGGGTGAGGGTGCCGTCGAAGTCAAAGACGGAAAGTACTTTGGCGTCTGCGGGGCCGGCTTCGAGCATGTCTGGGTTCACGGGTTGGCCTCGATCCTATCTGATAGTTTTCAAGCGGGCATCAGCTGTGACAGCAGGAGTCTACTCCCGTGCCAATCTTCCGATCTTGGCGTAAAGCTCTTCGGTGAAAGCTTCCCGAGCGCTTGACCGGTGACAACGCTGATGGCAATTGGGGCACAAGGCTACAGCATTGGGGGGGCGATCCGAACCCTTCCGGGCCAGGTGCTTGAGGTGATGTACTTCAAGAAATGGCAAATTCCTTTTTTACCGACGAAAAAAAGCCCTGAACATGCCAGGGCTTCCTTTAGTGCTTAGTCCGAATCAATCCCAGCTCAGCGCGCCGCCGGTCTGATACTCGATCACACGGGTCTCGAAGAAGTTTTTCTCTTTCTTCAAGTCCATGATCTCGCTCATCCACGGGAACGGGTTGGTGGTGCCTGGGTACTCTTCCTTCAAGCCGATCTGCGACAGGCGACGGTTCGCGATGAACTTGAGGTAATCCTCCATCATCGCCGCGTTCATGCCCAGCACCCCACGCGGCATGGTGTCACGCGCGTATTCGATCTCCAGCTGCGTACCCTGCAGAATCATCTGGGTCGCTTCTTCCTTCATCTCGGCATCCCACAGGTGTGGGTTTTCGATTTTGATCTGGTTGATCACGTCGATACCGAAGTTCAGGTGCATCGACTCATCGCGCAGGATGTACTGGAACTGCTCGGCCACGCCGGTCATTTTGTTGCGGCGGCCCATGGACAGGATCTGGGTGAAGCCGCAGTAGAAGAAGATGCCTTCCAGTACGCAGTAGTAGGCGACCAGGTTGCGCAGCAGTTCCTTGTCGGTGTCGACGGTGCCGGTTTCGAACTTCGGATCGGAGATCGAGCGGGTGTACTTCAGGCCCCAGGCGGCCTTTTTGGCCACCGATGGAATCTCGTGGTACATGTTGAAGATCTCGCCTTCATCCATGGCCAGCGATTCGATGCAGTACTGGTAGGCGTGGGTGTGGATCGCTTCTTCGAAGGCCTGGCGCAGGATGTACTGGCGACACTCCGGGTTGGTGATCAGGCGGTACACGGCCAGCACCAGGTTGTTGGCTACCAGGGAGTCGGCGGTGGAGAAGAAGCCCAGGTTGCGCATGACGATGCGGCGCTCGTCGTCGGTCAGGCCTTCGGGGTTTTTCCACAGGGCGATGTCGGCGGTCATGTTGACCTCTTGCGGCATCCAGTGGTTGGCGCAGCCGTCGAGGTACTTCTGCCAGGCCCAGTCGTACTTGAATGGCACGAGTTGGTTGAGGTCGGCGCGGCAGTTGATCATGCGCTTTTCATCAACGGCGACGCGGGCGGAGGCACCTTCCAGCTCGGCGAGGCCTTCGGCGACGTCGAGTTTGTCCAGGGCGGCCTTGGCGCGCACGATGGCGGCGGAGTCGTTGGCGGTGACGGCGCGGGCTTCCACGGCGGCAGCGGCGCCGGCACCGTCGAGGCGGTCCATGTTGGCTTCGGTGGCGTGGCCGGCGTTGGCGCCTTTAGCGGCTACTTCGCCTTCTTCTTCTTTGTCGAATTCGTCCCAGCTCAGCATGACGTGTCGTCTCCTGCGTGAGGGCTCAAAGGTGCCCGTGTGAAACCGGATGGTTGGATGTTCACACGGCCCTAGGGCCGCGGTGGATCTTAAGGAATCGTTTGTTGCAACAGCTCGCGCAGGCAAATAAACGGAATCAGGTTGCGGGTGCTGCATGAGGCTTGAGGGGCGCAGCGATGCGTGCTTGCTGCAGCGCAGGCTCAAGGTCTGGCTCTTTATCCCTGTGTAAAGGGATATTGCAGGCCCGATTTACCCGCGCATTATAGGGAAAAAATTGGGTTTGTGTTGCGGCGGATGGTCACTGATTAGAGACAAAAAGGACGCTTTTTAAGCCGGGGTGAGAGTTTTCGGGCTGTTGCTGTCGCAAGTTTTTTTAGCAGCTGGCACACGTCTCCGATCGTCGGCCAATTGCCATATGTCTTGCATAGGCTTCAGGGTGTCCTTACATTGCATATGTCAGGCATAGGTAGAGGATGAATCATGCGCACAGTCTCAATTTTTAAAAATGGAAAGAACCAGGCTATTCGATTTCCAAACGACATGGCCTATGAGGGAGTCGGTGAGCTCGAAATCACCCGCAATGGAGATACGATTACATTACGACCTGCCCGACCTAGCTGGGGGTCGCTGAGTGAGTTACCCAGGGCGGACGAAGATTTTCTTCAGGAGCGTCAGGACGTTGTTGGCGATGAAGGCAGGTTCAACCTGTGACGACATACATGCTGGATACCTGCATTTGCTCGTTCATCATGCGTGAGCGGCCCGAGTGCGTGCTTAAGCGTCTGGCCTTGGAGGTGGCGAGGAGCAATCGAATCGTGATTTCGGCCATAACCTATGCCGAAATGCGATATGGACAGATTGGGAAAAAGGCATCGTCCAAACACAAGACGTTAGTCGATGAGTTTGTGAAGCGACTCGATGAAGTGTTGCCGTGGGGCGTGGCGGCGGTGGACGCGACGGTTGAGGTGAAGCGAAGCCTGACCGAGCAAGGGGCGATCATCGGCCAAAATGATACTGCTATTGCAGGGCATGCAATTGCTTCGGGGTGTACGTTGGTGACCAACAATATTCGGGAGTTCAGTCGCGTAGCGGGGTTGTCTTACGAGGATTGGGTCCATTAACCGGAGCGGGTGTTATGGCTGAAATCGCCATCGCAGGCAAGCCAGCTCCCACGATTGATGTGGGGTGTATTCAAGGGCGGGTTCTTGGCCGCAAGAACGATTTCTTGCGGCAATTAAGAATCCAACTTCAGAAGTTGTTAGCCGTTAGAGCAACCATTGCCCATCACTTGATAGTTAAGAATATGACGCTGGCCTTGCGAATCTTCATATTCCATCTTCACCGGTACAACTTCGCAGACTTCTGGAATGCTGCTCATGGACAAGACTTTGGCCACATCCAGGTGAGTGCTGTAGGTGTAGTCCTCAACGATCGGGGCGTTCTGGCCGGCCAGTTCAGTCGGGGCTTCGTCCGCCAGGGCGGCGGTGGCGCACAGGCTGCTCAGGGCCATCACTAATAACGCTTTCATTGCTTCATTACCTTCTTCAGGGCGAAAGGGGGCACGGGGCCCTTGTGAGGCCACGTGTGTCACTTAAAAGTTGGGAAGTTCGGATTAACGTTGCCTTCGTGGGGGCTGTTGCGTTGTTAATCAGAGTGCCTTGTTGGCGGAGTTGATTTTAGGCGCCTCGGTTATATTCATATACCCGTGGTTTTGATAAACACTTTTGGCGGTTTTTGTAACAATCCCTCGATTAAGCTTTTTTCAGAAAGCTGCCAAGCGCCGCAGCACGCGGGCCAGAGCGGTGAAACGGCATAGCAGGGCAATTTGTAGGGTCTTGTTACTACCATCGTCGAATGGTTCTATAGGCCCACCCCGGCTACAACAGGGGCCATACAACAACAACTATTGTCACCGAGGTAAGAAAGATGAGTGCGGCTTCCCTGTACCCCGTTCGCCCCGAAGTAGCAGCCAACACGCTGACCGACGAGGCGACCTACAAGGCCATGTACCAGCAGTCGGTGGTCAACCCCGATGGCTTCTGGCGCGAGCAAGCCAAGCGCCTTGACTGGGTCAAGCCTTTCACCGCGGTGAAGCAGACCTCTTTCGACGACCACCATGTCGACATCAAATGGTTCGCCGATGGCACCCTGAACGTTTCCTACAATTGCCTGGACCGTCACCTCGCCGAGCGTGGCGACCAGATCGCAATCATCTGGGAGGGCGACGACCCTGCCGAGAGCCGCAACATCACCTACCGCGAGTTGCATGAGGAAGTCTGCAAGTTCGCCAACGCCTTGCGCGGCCAGGATGTGCACCGCGGCGATGTGGTGACTATCTATATGCCGATGATTCCCGAAGCCGTGGTCGCCATGCTGGCCTGTACCCGCATCGGCGCGATCCATTCGGTGGTGTTTGGCGGTTTTTCCCCGGAAGCCCTGGCCGGTCGCATCATCGACTGTAAGTCGAAAGTGGTGATTACCGCTGACGAAGGCATCCGCGCTGGTAAGAAGATTCCGCTGAAGGCTAACGTTGACGACGCGCTGACCAACCCGGAAACCAGCAGCATCCAGAAGGTGATCGTGTGCAAGCGCACCAATGGCGCGATCAAGTGGAACCAGCATCGCGACATCTGGTACGAAGACCTGATGAAAGTGGCGGGCACCGTCTGCGCGCCAAAAGAAATGGGCGCCGAAGAAGCGCTGTTTATCCTCTATACCTCTGGCTCTACCGGCAAGCCTAAAGGCGTGCAGCACACCACCGGCGGCTACCTGCTCTATGCGGCCCTGACCCACGAGCGTGTATTCGACTATCGCCCGGGCGAAATCTACTGGTGCACTGCCGACGTGGGCTGGGTCACCGGCCACACCTACATCGTCTACGGCCCGCTGGCCAATGGCGCGACCACGCTGCTGTTCGAAGGCGTGCCGAACTACCCGGACATCACCCGCGTGGCGAAGATTGTCGACAAGCACAAGGTCAACATCCTCTACACCGCACCGACCGCGATCCGCGCGATGATGGCTTCCGGCACCGCAGCCTGCGAAGGCGCCGACGGCAGTAGCCTGCGCCTGCTGGGTTCGGTGGGCGAGCCGATCAACCCGGAAGCCTGGGACTGGTACTACAAGAACGTCGGCCAATCCCGTTGCCCGATCGTCGACACCTGGTGGCAAACCGAAACCGGCGCCACGCTGATGAGCCCACTGCCAGGCGCCCATGCGTTGAAGCCGGGTTCGGCGGCACGGCCGTTCTTCGGGGTGGTGCCGGCGCTGGTGGACAACCTGGGCAACATCATCGAAGGCGCCGCCGAAGGCAACCTGGTGATTCTCGATTCCTGGCCAGGCCAGGCGCGTACCCTGTACGGCGACCATGACCGTTTTGTCGACACCTACTTCAAGACCTTCCGCGGCATGTACTTCACCGGTGACGGCGCGCGTCGCGATGAGGACGGTTACTGGTGGATCACGGGCCGTGTGGATGACGTGTTGAACGTGTCCGGCCACCGCATGGGCACTGCCGAGATTGAAAGCGCCATGGTTGCGCACCCCAAAGTCGCCGAGGCGGCGGTGGTGGGTGTGCCGCATGACATCAAGGGGCAGGGCATTTATGTGTATGTCACCTTGAAGAATGGTGAAGAGCCTAACGAAGCACTGCGCCTGGAACTGAAGAACTGGGTGCGCAAGGAAATCGGGCCGATTGCCTCGCCGGATGTGATCCAGTGGGCGCCTGGGTTGCCAAAAACGCGCTCGGGGAAAATCATGCGGCGCATTTTGCGCAAGATCGCCACGGCTGAATACGATGGGTTGGGGGATATCTCTACCTTGGCAGATCCAAGCGTGGTGGCGCATTTGATTGAAACGCACAAGACCATGAACGTCGCGTAAGCGGAGTAGGTGGGACAAAGCCCCATTCGGTGCAAGCCGGGTGGGGCTTTTTTGTACGGCCTCAAGACCGCCCAGATTTAGTGTGGGAGCTGGCTTGCCTGCGATAGGGGTATGTCAGGCAAAGGTTGGTTGGCTGAGGCATCCCTATCGCAGGCAAGCCAGCTCCCACAGTTCAGATTGCATTTCATAAGAGGGTATGGATGGCGGTCTGACAGACCTGCATAGCCACCAAACCAATAAATATCGGTTTTCCCCGTAGGACGTTTCTGAATGTTACCGCCTCGCTCAAATGTGTAACCGCCCGCACAAACCTGGGGCGATGGACCACGCCTACGCCCCGAAAAACCGCGTTCTAGACATCCCCACAAATAAGATTAAACGCCAGACTTGCCGTGCTAGAAGGGTTTGCGAATAATAGGCCCGCAATTTGCAGCATCATCAGGTTTAATATCTTTTGTCTCTGCATAAAATTCAGAGGCTGTCAATGAGCTGGAACCGCTTTCTCAGTGCTTCTGTAAATTGTTGTCGCATTGAGGAAATATCGGCCTCCGGCCTGTCGTTAGAATGCCGATCACTCGCTCGTCGTCGCAGGTGTCGCCCGCGCAGGACGCAGCACCGCTATTCGGTTACACCTTCGCCGCATCGTGGGCCATGGCTCATACTGCTGTTTTTGCCCTATACCGATGGAGTCCCAAGATGAAGAAACTCGTGCTGTTGGGCGCCCTGGCGCTGTCCGTGCTGTCCATGCAGGCTTTCGCCGAAGGCAAGCCGCTGAAAATTGGTATCGAAGCGGCTTACCCTCCGTTTGCCTCGAAGGCGCCGGATGGCAGCATCGTCGGTTTTGACTACGACATCGGCAATGCGCTGTGCAAGCAGATGGACGTCAAGTGCACCTGGGTCGAGCAGGAATTCGATGGTCTGATCCCGGCACTCAAAGTGCGCAAGATCGACGCGATCCTGTCGTCCATGTCCATCACTGACGACCGCAAGAAATCCGTGGACTTCACCACCCGCTACTACCTGACCCCAGCTCGTCTGGTGATGAAGGAAGGCACCACCGTCAGCGACAGCCTGGATGAACTCAAGGGCAAGAAGATCGGTGTGCAGCGCGGTTCGATCCACGACCGTTTCGCCCGTGAAGTCCTGGCGCCAAAGGGTGCCGACATCAAGGGCTACAGCACCCAGAACGAAATCTACCTGGACGTGGCTGCCGGCCGCCTCGATGGTACCGTGGCTGACGCCACCCTGCTGCAAGACGGTTTCCTGAAAACCGACGCCGGCAAAGGCTACGCGTTCACCGGTCCGGCGTTTACCGACGTCAAATACTTCGGCGACGGCGTAGGCATCGCGGTACGCAAAGGCGACAAGGAAAACCTTGAGCGCATCAATGCGGCCATCGCTGCAATCCGTGCCAACGGCGAATACAAGAAAATCCAGGACAAGTACTTCGACTTTGATATTTACGGCGCTGATGCCAAGTAAGTAGTCGCAGCTGTCTGTCCGAAATGGCGCAAGCAACAGTCATCCTGAAGTTTGCGCCATTTTTTCATCCCCCTTTTCGAGGACCTGAATCATGTTGAAAGGCTACGGGGCCGTTATCCTCGATGGCGCATGGTTGACGCTTCAGCTCGCCTTGTCGTCCATGGCCTTGGCCATTGTTCTGGGTCTGATCGGGGTCGCGTTACGCCTGTCGCCGGTGCGCTGGTTGGCTTGGCTGGGTGACTTGTACTCCACGGTGATCCGCGGGATCCCCGACCTGGTGCTGATCCTGCTGATTTTCTATGGCGGCCAGGACTTGCTTAACCGCGTCGCGCCGCTATTGGGCTTTGACGACTATATCGACTTGAACCCCCTGGCCGCCGGTATCGGCACCCTGGGTTTCATCTTTGGCGCCTACCTGTCGGAAACCTTCCGTGGCGCCTTCATGGCCATTCCCAAGGGCCAGGCTGAAGCCGGTCTGGCGTATGGCATGAGCAGCTTCCAGGTATTTTTCCGGGTGATGGTGCCGCAGATGATTCGTCTGGCGATCCCCGGGTTTACCAACAACTGGCTGGTATTGACCAAGGCCACCGCGCTGATTTCGGTGGTGGGTCTGCAAGACATGATGTTCAAGGCCAAGCAGGCGGCAGACGCCACCCGCGAGCCTTTTACCTTCTTCCTCGCAGTGGCGGCGATGTACCTGGTGATCACCAGCGTGTCGTTGCTGGCCTTGCGTTACCTTGAGAAGCGCTACTCGGTAGGCGTAAGGGCGGCTGATCTATGATCTTCGACTACAACGTCATCTGGGAGGCCATGCCGCTGTACCTTGGCGGCTTGCTGACCACCCTGAAACTGCTCGCTATCTCGCTGTTCTTCGGCTTGCTCGCAGCCTTGCCCCTGGGCTTGATGCGCGTGTCCAAGCAGCCGATCGTCAATGGCGTGGCCTGGCTTTACACCTACGTGATCCGCGGCACGCCGATGCTGGTGCAGCTGTTTTTGATCTACTACGGCCTGGCGCAGTTCGAGGTGGTGCGCGAAAGCTTCCTGTGGCCGCTGCTGTCCAGTGCCACGTTCTGTGCGTGCCTGGCGTTTGCCATCAACACCAGCGCCTATACCGCCGAGATCATCGCCGGCAGCCTCAAGGCCACGCCTAACGGTGAAATCGAGGCGGCCAAGGCCATGGGCATGTCGCGCTACAAACTGTACCGCCGCATCCTGTTGCCGTCGGCCCTGCGCCGTGCGCTGCCGCAGTACAGCAACGAAGTGATCATGATGCTGCAGACCACCAGTCTGGCCTCCATCGTCACGCTGATTGACATCACCGGTGCCGCGCGTACGGTGAACGCCCAGTATTACCTACCGTTCGAAGCCTATATCACCGCCGGCGTGTTCTACCTGTGCCTGACCTTCATCCTGGTGCGCCTGTTCAAGTTGGCCGAGCGCCGCTGGCTGAGCTACCTGGCTCCACGGAAGCACTGACATGGAACGTATCGATCATCTGCTGCCCTGGGGGCACCTGGGCTGCGAGCGCCAGCTGAGCGTGTTTCGTTTCGGCAGTGGCGAGCGCAAGGCCTATATCCAGGCCAGCCTGCACGCCGATGAGTTGCCGGGTATGCGTGCCGCGTGGGAGCTGAAAAAACGCCTCACCACGCTGGAACAGCAAGGCGCCCTCAACGGCGTGATCGAGTTGGTGCCGGTCGCCAACCCGATGGGGCTCGGCCAGTTGTTGCAGGGCAGCCACCAAGGGCGTTTCGAAGTCGGCAGCGGCAAGAATTTCAACCGCGATTTCGTCGAACTGAGCGAGCCGGTGGCCGAGTTGCTACAAGGCAAGCTGGGGGACGACCCGCACGCCAATGTGCGCCTGATTCGCCAGGCCATGAGCGATACACTCACCGCCTTGCCCGAGCCGAGCAGCCAGTTGCAAGGCATGCAGCGTATCCTGCTGAGCCATGCCTGCACCGCCGATGTGATGCTGGACCTGCATTGCGATGCTGAGGCAGCGCTGCATATGTACGCGCTGCCCCAGCACTGGCCGCAGTGGCGTTCGTTGTCGGCACATTTGAATGTGAAGGTCGGCCTGCTGGCGGAGGATTCCGGCGGCAGTTCGTTTGACGAGGCGTGCTCGTTGCCGTGGCTGCGTTTGTCGCGCCTGTTCCCCGAGGCGCAAATTCCGCTGGCCTGTCTGGCGACGACGTTGGAATTGGGCGGCCAGGCCGACACCGGCCGTGATGAAGCCATCTTCCACGCCGAAGGCATCCTTGCGTTCCTCGCCGAACAAGGCTTGATCAAGGGCGAGTGGCCCGCGCCGCAACACGAACCTTGCGAAGGTGTGCCTTTCGAGGGCACCGAACTGCTGTTCGCGCCCCATGCCGGGGTGATCAGTTACCTGCGTAAAGCGGGCGACTGGGTAGAAACCGGCGACGAGATTTTTGAAGTGATTGACCCCCTGACTGACCGCGTAAGCACTATTTGCGCGGGCACCTCGGGGGTGTTGTTTGCCGTTGAACGGCTACGTTATGCCCAAGCGGGTTTCTGGCTGGCCAAGGTGGCGGGGCGCGAAGCGCTGCGTCACGGGCGCTTGCTCAACGACTGACCACCTGTTTTTGTGAGAACCGACCGCATGTACAAGCTTGAAGTCCAAGACCTGCATAAACGCTATGGCAGTCATGAAGTGCTCAAAGGTGTGTCCCTGGCCGCCGCCGCCGGTGATGTGATCAGCATCATCGGTTCCAGCGGTTCGGGCAAAAGTACCTTTTTGCGCTGCATCAACCTGCTGGAGCAGCCCCACGCCGGCAAGATTTTGCTCAATAACGAAGAGCTGAAACTGGTGGCCAACAAGGACGGCGCCATGAAGGCTGCCGACCCCAAGCAGTTGCAGCGCATGCGTTCGCGCCTGTCCATGGTGTTCCAGCATTTCAACCTGTGGTCGCACATGACCGCGATTGAAAACGTGATGGAAGCCCCGGTGCACGTGTTGGGCATATCCAAGAAAGAAGCCCGCGAGAAGGCCGAGCATTACCTGGCCGAAGTCGGCGTGGGCCATCGTAAGGATGCGTTCCCCGGCCACATGTCCGGTGGCGAGCAGCAGCGCGTAGCGATTGCCCGTGCACTGGCGATGGAGCCTGAGGTGATGCTGTTCGACGAACCTACTTCTGCGCTGGATCCGGAGCTGGTAGGCGAAGTACTCAAGGTGATGCAGGACCTGGCCCAGGAAGGCCGCACCATGGTGGTCGTGACCCACGAAATGGGCTTTGCCCGCGAAGTGTCGAACCAATTGGTGTTTTTGCACAAAGGCATCGTTGAAGAGCGTGGCAACCCGCGGGAAGTGCTGGTGAACCCGCAGTCGGAACGGTTGCAGCAGTTCCTCTCTGGCAGTTTGAAATAATCAAGACTGCTTTTGTGCACCGGGATAGTGCATGCTCCGCAGTCTTGAGGTAAGCCCCGATCCCCTGTGGGAGCTGGCTTGCCTGCGATAGCGATGTATCAGCCAATGATGTGTTAACTGACCCACCGCCATCGCAGGCAAGCCAGCTCCCACTGTTGATCTGTGTTTGTTTTGGGATTTGTAGTTGATTACGGGCTAGCATTGGCCCACAGCTTCTTTCACCGTTTTCGCTCCGGATAGCACTCCATGACCGCCCACAAAATTGGTTTCCTGATTTGGCCCAGCACAAAAGCCCTCACGCTTGCGCTGGCTGAGGAGGCCTTGCGCGTTGCCCAGCGGGTGCATCCGGATGTGATCTACGAGTTGTCGTTCCTGCTCGCCGAACCCGCAGTCGAAGGTGCCTGGCAACTGCCGGGCGAGCCGTGGGCCGGTAAGCTGGAGGGTTTTCAGAAGTTGTTCCTGTTGGCCGACGAACCGCCGACGGTCATCGCTTCGCCACTGAGCTCCGCGCTCAAGCAGCTTGTTCGGGCGGGGTGTGTGATCGGCGGCTTGTCAGCGGGGGTGTACCCGTTGGCCCAACTGGGCCTGCTCGATGGCTACCGCGCCGCCGTGCACTGGCGCTGGCAGGACGATTTCGCCGAGCGTTTCCCCAAGGTCATCGCCACCAGCCACCTGTTTGACTGGGACCGTGATCGCCTGACCGCTTGCGGCGGCATGTCGGTACTTGACCTGCTGTTGGCGGTATTGGCCCGTGACCATGGCGCCGAGTTGGCCGGTGCTGTGTCTGAAGAACTGGTGGTGGAGCGCATCCGCGAAGGCGGCGAGCGCCAGCGTATCCCGCTGCAAAACCGCCTGGGCTCCAGCCACCCTAAGCTGACCCAGGCGGTATTGCTGATGGAGGCCAATATCGAAGAGCCGCTGACCACCGACGAAATCGCCCAGCACGTGTGTGTTTCACGACGACAACTTGAACGCATCTTCAAGCAATACCTCAACCGCGTCCCCAGCCAGTATTACCTGGAGCTGCGCCTGAACAAGGCGCGCCAGATGCTGATGCAAACCAGCAAGTCGATCATCCAGATCGGCCTGTCCTGCGGCTTCTCCTCGGGGCCGCACTTCTCCAGCGCCTACCGCAATTTCTTCGGCGCCACTCCTCGCGAAGATCGCAACCAGCGTCGCAGCAGCAGCCCGTTCGAGTTGTCGTCGGTGCCTTCCGAGCGCGGGTGAGCTGCGTCTATTCTTCTCCCTCTGTTTCGGATGACGTCGCAGAGCGTGAGCTGGAGCGGTCTGGCGCGGGTTGTCGGGCTTGCGCTACATCGAAATCCACTGCCGTGCGGTTGTAATAGCGACGCAGAATGGCAAGTGCTACGGGTGAGAAGGGGTTGTCGCTCAGGTCAAAGCCTGCCGCTGAGTCCGGGTCTACTTCAAGCAGGTCCGTGGGCAACTCGGTGATGTGGTTATCGCTCAGGTTCAGTTGGGTGAGCGACGTCAGGTTGAACACCCCGTGAGGCACCTCGGTAAGCCTGGTGTTTTCCATCATCAGGGTTTCCAGGCCGGACATTTTGCTGACGTCGGGCGTCAGCGCCAGCGGGTTATCGCTCAGGTCCAGGTACTCCAGGTCGTGCAGGTCGCTCAAGGCGGCGACGCTGTCGGGGGTCAGTCGCAGATTGCATTGCGTGAGGCTGAGTGTGGTCAACTTGGGCAGCTTGAAGACGCCAGCGGGAATGTCTTGCAGGGCATAGCGGTGGATCAGCAGGCTTTCCAGATTGGGGAAACGTTCCAGAAAACCTTCGGGTATCGAGGTGGTTTCCTGTGCCCTCAGCTCCAGCTTGGAAATATGCTTGAAATCCACATTCAGTCTTGGCAGGTCTCCCCACAGCGGCAAGGTCAATGTCATTTGATGGGACTGCGTCAGCGGGTCATGGCTTAAGTCCAGGCTGGTTTCACGCCGCCAGCCTTGCTCCAGCAGAGCGCGGATTTGCGCTCGAATGAGTTGTTGCTGTGGGCGAATCTGTTCATCCATGGGCAGGTTCGTGACGGGGTGGCTCTCAGGCACATCCACCACCCATTCCTGCAGGTCGGCTTGCAAGCGTTCGTAGTCGGCCTTGAGGCGCACGAGATTCGCCATCGAATCATCCAGCCCGCCCGGTAGCCTGAAGATAAATTGATTGGCCTCGGGAACGTTGTAGGTCGGGTAAAGCGCTTGGACCAGGCGAACCTCATCTGGATTGGCTTGGACGCCAAAATGTTCCCCGGTGCTCTGGCAGTAGGTTTTTATCCGTTCCAGGGTTGCGCGCGTCAGCGGGTTGCCGGAAAGGTCGTAGGCCTTGGCAGCACTGGCGGGCAACGAATACAGGGCTTCTGGCAGCCTGCGCAGGTTATTGTGGCTGAGATTGGCGTTTGCCAGCCGAGGCCGATTGAGCAGGCCTGTGGGAAAGATGGAAATACCGCAGTGGCTCAGGTTGAGTGTTCGCAGGTTGGCCATGTTTTCGAAATTGGGCGCCAGCACCAACGGGTTGTGGGACAGGTCAAGGGTATGCAGCTCGGTCAGGTTGGCCAGGGCTGCTCGGGTTGGGGTGGTCAGGTTGAGTGCGCAGCCGCGCAGTGTCAGCGCGTTAAGGTGGGTCAATGCACTGATTTCGCCGGGCAGTGTTCTGAGGGTCATGTCGCTGATGGCCAGTCGGCGCAATCCGGGGAAAGATGCCAGGAAGCCCGGCGTGCCGCGGGTGGTCAAGTAACCCTGGAATTCCAGGGTAGTGATGTGCCCAAGGCGGGTATCGAGCGCGGGCAGTTCCCCATAAATGGGCTGGTTGAGTTGCAGCAGGTGACCGTTGTCATAAGCAGGGTCTACGGGGGTGTTGTGGCGCCAGGCGCCGATCAGTTTTTGTGACCAGAGAAAGCGATTTTGCTGTTCCGCAGCAATCCGCCAGCGGCTCAACGGTAAATCTGTACCGACAAGGGTCTGCGGCACATTCTGCTGCCATGTCCGCAGGTTGGTTTCCAGTTGCGAGAACTCTTTCTTCAGAAATTGAAGGGTACCCCAAGGTGTGCCGGGATCGTTTTGCATGGCGGCGAGTACGGCCGTCACCTGGCTGGGGCTCAGTTGTGGGTACAGCTCATGCAACTGACTCTCCAGCGAGACCCCTTCGCTGCTGCCAGCGGTGACCGGGCTGGCGTCGTAGCCCTCCATGCCGCCGGGTAGGCGCACCAATGTCGGGTCATAGGACGGTTTGAGCAGCGGAACTTCGGCCAGCAGGGCGCCAAGTTCGTCATGTGCCAATGTGTGTTGGCGCAAGGTTTCTCTCAAGTGCGGGCCTTGGCCTATCTGCATAGCCAGTGCGTCGCGCTGTGCATCGGGGAGTGCCTGGAGCACGGCGGTGTAGAAATCGGTTTCACCAAGCAGGGTGCCCTTGCTGTCTTCGGGAATGTAATCGCCTTCGATGGTGCGCAGCAGCAGGCGTCGGATGGGCGCCTGGGCGGGGCCGATAGCGTCGCGCAGGTGACCATCGCGCTTGAAGTCGCGAACTTCCAGACGCACCTGAGGCGACCAGCCCGGCAATTTTTCCAGGGAGTGCAGGGCGAGTCGATGGGTGTCGCCGCTCTCCAGCGCACCCATGTACAGGCCTTCATAGGCCCGGCTGATTCTGACCTGATGGGCCGCCCAGCGTGCGCGTTCGACCAGGTGCGAAGGCAGCGTGCCCTGGTCGATGTCGAGCAAGTCCTGGCCGTGGGCACTGAGCAGGACCTCCTCGGCCGCGCTGACGGGCAGGCCCGGTGTGCTGTCGATGAGCTTTTGCACGCGCGCATCGGTGGTCAGCTCCAGGCCTCGATAGCGCGCGTCGAACATCGAAGCGCGTTTATCCTCGGCTCTGCGTGCCAGCTGTTTGCGCAGCTTGGCGGCGCGCACATGCAGTTGGGGGGCCGGGCTACCGAAGTCTTCCTCCAGCACAGTCTTGCGCTCTGACTCGTCGAGGGTTTCCAGCAGGGTCTTGAGCAGGTCGCCGTTGTTCATCTGCGCTTCATGAATTTGCGCTACCGCCGCATTTTCCCGGCCTGGGTGTTCCCATACGGTTTCGCCTTTGGCATTCAGAAAGCGCAGGGTCTTGGATTCCGGCCACAGGCCGGTCTGGCTAAGCAGCCAGAGTTGGGTTTGCGTGTCGGCTTTTGCGTAAACCAGTGGGTCGTCGCTGTTCATCTGGTCGATGAAGTCTTGCAGTTGCTGGTCGATATGGATGCGCTTGAGGCTGTCGGCCAGCAAGGGCGGTGGCGGTTGGCGGTCCATGTAGAGTTTGCGCAGGGCACCATCGTCGGTGCTGCTGATGCGCTGTGCCTGTTCCAGGCCGGTTTCGCTGAGAGCGTTGGCGGGCTCGCCGAGTCTGCGCAACAAGGTGCTGCGATGCCATGTCAGCGGGTGATCCAGTGGGGTTATCCAGGCGCCTTTGCCATTGCCGATAACGGGCGGTTGGTAGGCGTGCGCATGGCTTGGGTGCGCCAGCACGGCGTTGCCCGCTTGTTGCTTGACGGCAAAGTGTTGCCCTTCAAGGGGCAGGATCTGCTTGTCCCCGTAGGCATGCAATCCATCGGCCTTGGGGCGCGAGGCGGTGGGCAATTGAAGGTCGTGGGCGTAGGGGCTCAGGTCTGGGCTCCACAGGCGCGTTTTGCCGTCGTCCGAGCTGACCGGATGAAGGCGCTCGAAAAACGCCCAGACTTCCCGAGGCAGTGCCTGGCGTAGCAGCCCTTCGGCAATCGGTGCGCCGACCGCGAACATACCCAATTGCACCATTTGCTCCAGGGTCGACATCAGGTGCCCGAACGCCTGGCGCTTGAGACCCTCGGCCCAATCGACGATGCCTTCGAATACGTCATCGAGCAGTTGATAGGCGGTGTAGCCGAGCATCAGTAAGCCCAGGGGGGGAATGAACGGCGTGGCGATGAAGGCGGCGATTTCGAGCAGGGCCTTACCGATTTTCTGCACGATGGCCCAGCGCTGCCAGCGTGCCTTGCTGTCGGCGTCGGCGGTGGACACGGCGATGCTTCGCGCGTCATTGAGCAGCTTATTGAGTTTGGTTTCATAGAGGTGTTCGTACAGCTCGCCCGTGATTTTCGTCGCGTGCAACTGCAGGTTGGGGTTGGCCACAGGTTCGGCGCGCCAGGTCGGCCTGGGGTCGCCGGGGACGGGGTGATGCCAGGTAACCTGGGACAAGCGGTTATGCAGGTTGGCAAAGAAGTAGGCGCGGTGCTCGTGGCTTATAAAGCGGCTGAAGAATGCCTGGTAATCGGCATCGCGTAATTTGCGGATCAGGTCTTGAATGAATGCGATGCCATCGTGGTAATACTTGAGCGGTGCCTGTGGGTCGCCGGGAATGTACGCCACCACGGGCACTGCGCTGTGGTGCAGTTCCAGGTCTGCGGCGAACAGCACAATGCCGGCCAGTGGTGCGTCCATCAGGCTCAGGTCGTGGCTGAGCAGCGTCTTACCGTCGAGTGTCAGGCCGCTGATGCCTTTGAGTTGAGCCTGGAGCGTGCGTAACACCCGCTCGCTGCCGTCCTTTTTCAGGCGCGCCAGGTGTACGGCAGTTTGGGCCTCGGCTTTGAGGCTCTCGATGACAGTGCTGCGCAGCGAAGCCTTGCGTTTGGCATCTTTGAAGCCGAAAAATGTCTTGAGGTAATTCTGGTATTGCGCACCGATGTCCAGTTCACGGCACAGCCCGACGAAGGTCTGGATGCTGACTTTGCTGTTCACTGAGGGCAGGGTGTCGAATTGCCCGGTGGTGGTGGGTTGGGTAATGAAGCTGGAGTCCGCGGTGAAGGCAGTTTTCTCGCTTTCTGCTGCGTCGAAGTTATGCAGCGCGGCGTCCACCAACGAAACGGTCCAGACTTTGACGCCGCCAGTTTCTATAGGAAACAGTGGGATCGTCAGGGGCGCATACAGGCGCAGATGGGTGGTGCGGACATCGATCTCCACGCCCCATCTTGTCTTGAACGCCTGTTGCAAAAGCGGCGCGGCGAAGGCCTGCGGTGTCTTGAGGTCGGCCAGGGCCGTGTCTACTTTGTTTTGCGCGGCCCAGCTCTGCTCCACCGCCTGTTTGAGCGGCGCGTGCTGCTGGCGGCTGGCGTCTGCCTGCCAGTTGGCAATGTCCAGTGGCGCATTCTTCAAGGCTTGGCGCTTGTCATCCGAGGCGCTTGCCAGCCAGGCCGGCAGGCGTGTGTGAAACCCGGGGGGTACTTGGGTGGCGGCGACTGCGAGGCGCTGGCTGATGGTCGTGGGGTAGGGCGTGGGCACGAGGCTGATCCTTCAGTGGGAGTGAGTCACTGTCATCACAGCAAGCCTGATGGGTTCACGGGCAGCAGATAGTTAAGGCATTAGGCGAAAATCAGCGGGCCGTGCCTCTGCCTCTCACTGAACGCAGCGTTTACACTGCGCCATTGCGATGCAATATGTCGCATTGCCGTAAACCCGCGTAAAACCGGGGTTGGCGCTATAAGAAGTTGTCGCTTGGCGACAAGGTGGCGCTGAAAACTGTCCTTACAATCCCTGCATCGCCCGCCAGTTCCAGGCAGGCGTTCCTCTTCAGGAGACTCCGATGTCCGTTGAGCAAGCCCCGGTGCAACGTGCCGATTTCGACCAAGTGATGGTGCCCAACTACGCACCTGCTGCCTTTATCCCTGTACGTGGCGCAGGTTCGCGCGTGTGGGACCAGGCCGGTCGCGAGCTGATCGACTTTGCCGGCGGCATCGCGGTCAACGTATTGGGCCATGCGCACCCGGCGCTGGTCGGTGCACTGACCGAACAGGCCAACATGCTGTGGCATGTCTCCAACGTGTTCACCAACGAGCCGGCGTTGCGTCTGGCCCACAAGCTGATCGACGCCACCTTTGCCGAGCGCGTGTTCTTCTGCAACTCCGGCGCCGAAGCCAACGAGGCCGCGTTCAAGCTGGCCCGTCGCGTGGCGTTCGACCGTTTTGGCAGCGAGAAGTACGAGATCATCGCCGCGTTGAACAGCTTCCACGGCCGTACCCTGTTCACCGTCAACGTCGGTGGCCAGTCGAAGTACTCCGATGGTTTCGGGCCTAAAATCACCGGCATCACCCACGTTCCTTATAACGACCTGGCTGCGCTGAAAGCGGCAGTAACCGATAAGACCTGCGCCGTGGTTCTGGAACCGATCCAGGGCGAAGGCGGTGTACTGCCGGCCGAACTGGCTTACCTGCAAGGCGCTCGCGAGCTGTGCGACGCCCACGACGCACTGTTGGTATTCGACGAAGTGCAAACCGGCATGGGCCGCACCGGCCACCTGTTTGCCTACCAGCATTACGGTGTGACGCCAGATATCCTCACCAGCGCCAAGAGCCTGGGCGGCGGCTTCCCGATTGCGGCGATGCTCACCCGTGAAGACCTGGCCAAGCACCTGGTAGTCGGCACCCACGGCACCACCTACGGCGGCAACCCGCTGGCGTGCGCGGTAGCGGAAGCGGTGATCGACGTGATCAACACCCCAGAAGTGCTGGCGGGTGTGAATGCCAAGCACGACCTGTTCAAGGCGCGCCTGGAGCAGATCGGCAAGCAGTACGGCATCTTCACCCAAGTGCGTGGCATGGGCTTGTTGATCGGTTGCGTACTCAGCGATGCCTTCAAAGGCAAGGCCAAGGACGTGTTCAACGCGGCCGAAAAAGAGAACTTGATGATCCTGCAAGCCGGCCCTGACGTGGTGCGTTTTGCACCGAGCCTGGTGGTGGAAGAGGCGGACATCAATGAAGGCCTGGATCGTTTTGAGCGTGCTGTGAAGACGTTGACGCAAGCCTGATAGCGACACATTTTATTGGCCGGACCTGAACAAATGTGGGAGCTGGCTTGCCTGCGATAGCATCACCTCGGTGCCGTTGATATACCGAGTTGCCTGTATCGCCGGCAAGCCAGCTCCCACATGGATCTGCTTACACATTGAGACCGATGTGTATCCGGGGCCTGTGTCCGGCATTTTTTCCTCTGTGAGTTTTCGAGTTAAGGAGTGACACCATGCTGGTGATGCGCCCCGCGCAAATGGCTGATCTGGGCGAGGTACAGCGTCTGGCTGCGGACAGCCCGATTGGTGTCACCTCCTTGCCGGATGATGTGGAACGCCTGAGCGACAAGATCGCGGCCAGCGAAGCGTCCTTCGCGGCCGAGGTGAGTTTCAACGGTGAAGAGAGCTATTTCTTCGTGCTGGAAGACACCGAGACCGGCAAGCTCGCCGGCTGCTCGGCTATCGTAGCCTCGGCCGGTTACTCCGAGCCGTTCTATAGCTTTCGTAACGAAACCTTCGTGCACGCCTCCCGCGAGCTGAAGATCCACAACAAGATCCACGTGCTTTCCCAGTGCCACGACCTTACCGGCAACAGCCTGCTCACTAGCTTTTATGTGGTGCCTGAGCTGGTCGGTTCGCCGTGGTCGGAACTCAATTCCCGTGGCCGACTGCTGTTTGTCGCCAGCCATCCTGAGCGCTTTGCCGACTCGGTGGTGACCGAGATTGTCGGCTACAGCGACGAGAACGGCGATTCACCGTTCTGGGATGCCATTGGCCGCAACTTCTTCGACCTCAACTACGCCGCCGCCGAGCGCCTGTGCGGGCTGAAAAGCCGTACCTTCCTCGCCGAGTTGATGCCGCACTACCCGATCTACGTGCCGCTGCTGCCGGACGAAGCCCAAGAGGCCATGGGCCAGGTGCACCCGCGTGCGCAAATCACCTTCGACATCCTCATGCGTGAAGGCTTCGAAACTGACCATTACATTGACATCTTCGACGGTGGCCCGACGCTGCACGCCCGGGTCTCGGGCATTCGCTCAATCGCCCAGAGCCGCGTGGTGCCGGTGAAGATCGGCGAGATGGTCAAGGGCGTTGGCCGCCAGTACTTGGTGAGCAACGCGCAGTTGCAGGATTACCGTGCGGTGATGCTGGAGCTGGACTACGCGCCCGGCAAACCGGTGACCCTGGACCTGGCGGCAGCCGAAGCGCTGGGTGTTGGTGAAGGCGCCAGTGTGCGCCTGGTTGCGGTTTAAAAAGAGAGTTTCGCGGGTGGCTGACAACAGCGGCCCGTTCGAGGAGATAGCATGATCGTTCGTCCCGTACGCAGCAGCGATTTACCGGCCCTGATTGATCTGGCGCGCAGCACTGGCACCGGTCTCACCACCTTGCCGGCCAACGAAGAGCGCCTGACCCACCGGGTGGGCTGGGCGGAAAAAACCTTTCGCGGCGAAGCCGGGCGCGGCGATGCCGACTACCTGTTCGTGCTGGAAAACGACGAAGGCCGCGTGGTGGGAATCTCTGCCATCGCTGGCGCCGTTGGCCTGCGCGAGCCGTGGTACAACTTCCGGGTTGGGCTGACTGTCAGCGCTTCCCAGGAACTGAATATCTACCGTGAGATACCGACGCTGTTCCTGGCCAACGACCTCACCGGTAATTCCGAATTGTGCTCGTTGTTTTTGCATGCCGATTACCGCAACGGCCTCAACGGTCGCATGCTCGCCAAGGCGCGCATGTTGTTTATCGCCGAGTTCCCGCAACTGTTCGGCAACAAGATCATTGCCGAGATGCGCGGTGTGTCCAACGATGCCGGGCGTTCGCCGTTCTGGGAAAGTCTGGGCCGGCACTTCTTCAAGATGGAGTTCAGCCAGGCCGACTACCTCACCGGCGTGGGCAACAAGGCGTTTATCGCCGAGCTGATGCCCAAGTTCCCGTTGTACAGCTGCTTTCTCTCCGAAGACGCGCGCAATGTGATCGGCAAGGTCCACCCGGACACCGAGCCGGCCCTGAGCATGCTCAAGAGCGAAGGCTTCAGCTACCAGGGCTATGTGGATATTTTCGACGCCGGCCCGGCGGTGGAATGTGAAACCAGCAAGATCCGTGCGGTGCGCGACAGCCAGTCACTGGTGTTGGCCATCGGCACGCCGGGGGACGACGCCACGCCGTTCCTGATCCATAACCGCAAGCGCGAAGAATGCCGTATCACCGCCGCTCCGGCCCGTCTGGCGGCAGGTACCCTGGTGGTCGATCCACAGACCGCCAAGCGCCTGCAGCTGGTGGTGGGTGATCAAGTACGTGCTGTTGCGTTGTCTGCTGCTCGGGAGTCCAAATAATGAATTCGTTGTATATCGCAGGTAGCTGGCTGGCTGGCCAGGGTGAGTTGTTTGAATCGCGCAACCCGGTGACCCAGCAAGTGCTGTGGGCTGGTAACGGTGCCAGCGCTGAACAGGTCGAATCCGCCGTGCAGGCTGCGCGTCAGGCATTCCCGGCATGGGCCAGGCGCCCGCTCGAAGAACGCATCAGCGTGCTGGAAACCTTCGCCGCCACGCTTAAAAGCCGTGCCGATGAAATCGCCCGCTGCATTGGCGAAGAAACCGGCAAGCCCCTGTGGGAGTCGGCCACTGAAGTCACCAGCATGGCCAATAAGATTGCGATCTCGGTGCAAAGCTACCGCGAGCGTACTGGCGAGAAGAGCGGCCCCCTGGGCGACGCCACCGCAGTGTTGCGCCATAAGCCCCACGGTGTGGTGGCGGTGTTCGGCCCTTACAACTTCCCTGGGCACTTGCCCAATGGGCACATCGTCCCGGCGTTGCTGGCGGGTAACACCGTGCTGTTCAAACCGAGCGAACTGACCCCCAAGGTCGCCGAGCTGACCGTGCAGTGCTGGATCGAAGCCGGTTTGCCACCGGGCGTGCTGAACCTGCTGCAAGGCGCGCGGGAAACCGGCATCGCCCTGGCGGCCAACCCAGGCATCGACGGCCTGTTCTTTACCGGCTCCAGCCGCACCGGCAACCACTTGCACCAGCAATTCTCAGGGCGCCCCGACAAGATCCTGGCCCTGGAAATGGGCGGTAATAACCCGCTGGTCGTGGACGAAGTCGCCGACGTGGATGCGGCGGTGTACACCATCATCCAGTCGGCGTTTATCTCGGCAGGCCAGCGTTGCACCTGTGCCCGCCGCTTGCTGGTGCCGCAAGGTGCCTGGGGCGATGCCTTGCTGGCGCGCCTGGTGGCGGTGAGTGCGAGCATTGAAGTGGGCGCTTTTGATCAGCAACCGGCGCCGTTCATGGGTTCGGTGATCTCCCTGGCTGCGGCCAAAGCCTTGATGCAAGCCCAGGAACTGATGTTGGCCAATGGCGCCGTGGCACTGCTGGAGATGACTCAGCCTCAGGCTCAGGCCGCTTTGTTGACCCCTGGCATCATCGACGTAACCGGTGTGACGGAGCGTGAAGATGAAGAGCTGTTTGGGCCGCTGCTGCAGGTGATCCGCTATGCGGATTTTGCCGGTGCCATCGCGGAGGCCAACAACACCCAGTACGGCCTGGCCGCTGGCCTGTTGTCGGACTCCGAAGCGCGTTACCAGCAATTCTGGCTGGAAAGCCGCGCCGGCATCGTCAACTGGAACAAGCAGTTGACCGGCGCTGCCAGTACCGCGCCGTTCGGTGGTGTCGGGGCGTCGGGCAATCATCGCGCCAGTGCCTATTACGCGGCGGATTATTGCGCGTACCCGGTGGCTTCGCTGGAGACGCCGAGCCTGATAGTCCCGGCAACGCTCACGCCAGGTATAACGCTGATCTAAATGTGGGAGCGGGCTTGCTCGCGAATGCGGTGTTTCATTCAACATTTGAAGTGACTGAACCACCGTTTTCGCGAGCAAGCCCGCTCCCACAATGGATCTGTGGTGTATTCAAGTGATTTGATGCCTATAAAAACAGATGTTCGTGGAGCCTCGCCGATGAAATCCTGTGAAGTCAATTTTGACGGTCTAGTGGGGCCGACCCATAACTACGGCGGTTTGTCCTTCGGCAACGTCGCGTCCCAAAGCAACAGCCAGCAGTCTTCCAACCCGAAGGAAGCGGCGTTGCAGGGCCTGCAGAAAATGAAAGCCCTGATGGACATGGGCTTTGTGCAAGGTGTATTGGCGCCCCAGGAGCGCCCGGATGTAGCCGCCTTGCGCAGCTTGGGTTTCAGCGGCACCGACGCCCAGGTGATCGAGCAGGCTGCCAGGCAGGCTATGCCTTTGCTGGTAGCGAGCTGCTCGGCATCCAGCATGTGGGTAGCCAACGCCGCCACCGTCAGCCCAAGCGCCGACACCGCAGACGGCCGCGTGCATTTCACTGCCGCCAACCTCAATTGCAAATACCACCGCAGCATCGAGCACCCCACCACCAGCCGCGTGCTGGGGGCGATGTTCGCCGATGGCAAGCATTTCGCTCACCACGCCGCCTTGCCGGCCGTGGCGCAATTTGGCGATGAAGGCGCGGCCAACCACACGCGTTTCTGTCGTGAGTACGGTGAGGCGGGCGTCGAGTTTTTCGTGTTCGGCCGTAGTGCTTTCGACCCTCGTTACCCGGCCCCGCAGAAGTACCCGGCGCGCCAGACCCTCGAAGCCTCCCAGGCCGTTGCGCGCCTGCATGGCTTGAAGGATGACGGTGTGGTCTACGCCCAGCAGAACCCGGCGGTGATCGACGCGGGTGTGTTCCACAACGATGTGATCGCGGTGGGCAACGGCGAAGTGCTGTTCTATCACGAGGATGCGTTCCTCAACACCGAGCAGATGCTCGCCGAACTGCACGGCAAGTTGGGCAAGCTGGGCGGTAACTTCCAGTCGGTGTGTGTGCCTCGCGCGTTGGTCAGTGTCGAGGACGCGGTGCGTTCCTACCTGTTCAACAGCCAGTTGCTGACTCGTCCTGATGGTTCGATGCTGCTGATCGTGCCGGAAGAGTGCCGCGCCAATGAGCGCGTGTGGCAGTACCTGCAAGGGCTGACCGCTGCCGGCGGGCTGATTCGCGAGGTCAAGGTCTTCGACCTCAAGCAAAGCATGCAAAATGGCGGTGGGCCGGCGTGCCTGCGCCTGCGCGTGGCGTTGAACGAAACCGAGCTGGCGGCCGTGAACCCAGGGGTTATCATGACCGCGCCGTTGTACGAAACCCTGACCCAATGGGTGGGCAAGCACTACCGTGACAGCCTGCGCGAAACCGACCTGGCTGACCCGCAGTTGCTGCTTGAGTGCCGGACGGCATTGGATGAACTGACGCAAATCCTTAAACTGGGCTCGGTTTATCCTTTCCAGATCAATTAATGCCACACGGCTGAGATATTTTATTTATGACCGACACCCTGAAACTCATCCTTGAAGACACCGACGGCACCCAGCTGGAAACCTCCTGCACCCGCGTCGCCGTGGTCTGGCAGGGCAAGGAGATCTGGATCCAGCACGATGGCCGCGGCCAACTGCTGATTGGCGTAGACGTAGAAGAGGGCGACGCCGAGTACGCCAACCTGCTGATGCGCCCATTGGCCACCAACCTGATGAGCCTGCAACTGGAAATGGAACCGGCCGACGTTGAAGGTGACGACGACGATCACGTCCATGGCCCAGGCTGCAACCACTAAGGAAGCTGCTTATGCTCGCCCTCGGCAAACTGCTTGAACTGACCCTCGCCGGTCGTGAACCGGCGCAAAAAATTCAACTGACTGTCGACGGCGTGCAGATGCGCTGGCTCAGCGAAGGCGCGCTTGAAGTGCGCCCTCCTGAAGCTCTGGACAACGGCAGCGACTTGCTGCTGTCGTCCGGCATCCATGGCAACGAAACCGCGCCGATCGAATTGCTCGACCGCCTGTTGCATGGCATTGCCCGCGGGGAGATCAAACCCCGCACCCGTATTCTGTTCCTGTTCGGTAATACCGAGGCCATGCGCCGCGGTGAGCGTTACCTCGAGCTGGACGTCAACCGGCTGTTCAATGGCCGGCATGAACAAAACATCGGCCCCGAAGCCATGCGCGCCGCCGAGCTTGAGCAATTGGCCCGCAGCTTTTTCAGCCTGCCTGGCCGTTCGCGCCTGCATTACGACCTGCATACCGCGATTCGTGGTTCGAAAATCGAACAGTTCGCGTTGTACCCGTGGAAAGAAGACCGACAGCATTCGCGCCGTGAGCTGGAGCGGCTGAACGCGGCTGGCATGCAGGCGGTGCTGCTGCAGAACAAAACCTCGATTACCTTCACCGCGTTTACCTACGAGCAACTCGGCGCCGAGGCGTTCACCCTGGAGTTGGGCAAGGCCCGGCCGTTCGGGCAGAACGACGGTGTGGACGTGTCGCGCCTGGAAGCGCGTCTGAAGCAGATCATCGAGGGCAACGAGCCTGAGACCGGTAGCCTCGACGGCCTGCAACTCTTCGCCGTTGCGCGAGAAGTGATCAAGCACAGCGACGCCTTCCTGATGCACCTGCCCGCAGATGTGGAAAACTTTTCGGAATTGGAAAGGGGCTACCTGCTGGCCGAAGACGTGGCCAAGACCCGTTGGGTGATCGAGGAGGAGGGCGCCCGCATTATCTTTCCCAACCCAAAGGTGAAGAACGGCTTGCGCGCCGGGATATTGATCGTGCCCACCACGGATGCCGGCCTGGCCTGAGAGCCAAGTCTGGCTCAGTCCAATGTGGGAGCTGGCTTGCCTGCGATAACATCACCTGGGTATCACTGATACACCCAGGTGTCTGCATCGCAGGCAAGCCAGCTCCCACACTGGTTTGCGGTGAGGCTTGGATTTAGACCGCTACCGCACGCGGCTCGCTACGACGGATCGCGCGTACCTTGTGCAGGGTATCGGCGCAGGTGCGCGCCGCTTCCTGGCCCTTGTGCACGAAGTGCTCGTAGAAAAACGTGGTGTGCTCGCTGCCGGCATGGAAGTGGTGCGGCGTCAGGGACACCGAGAACACCGGCACTTCAGTTTCCAGCTGCACCTGCATCAGGCCGCTGACTACCGATTGCGCGACGAATTCGTGACGGTAGATGCCACCGTCCACCACCAGCGCGGCAGCGACGATGCCGGCGTAACGGCCGGTCTTGGCCAGCAACTTGGCGTGCAGGGGCATTTCAAAGGCGCCGCCGACTTCGAAGAAGTCGATGTCCGATTCCTGATAACCCTGGGCGATCATTTCGGCGAGGAAGCCTTTGCGCGATTGGTCGACAATATCCTTGTGCCAGCAGGCCTGGATAAACGCGACGCGCTCGCCGTGATGGTTTTTGCTTTTGCTGTCGATTGCGGTGGGTTGCATGTTCTGACTCCTGTTTAAGAAAAAAACAGGGCGTTATGAATCGAATGGGATTTAAGGGTACGCATGCGCAAACAAGCGCGCGGCCCTTAGGTGCCAATCCCGTTCTCTCTTCATCCGGACTATGACCGTCGGCCCCGGGATCACACCGGGTCTGCTGACCTCGTCGCCGTCCTGCCTGAGCAGTTCGAGGCGCCAAGCGCTCGCGGGCTATGCACATTGCGTGCAATTACCGCCGGTGGGGAATTGCACCCCGCCCTGAGAACGTTGCCACCAGAACCCTGGCGGCGCAGAGTTTTTAACATGGTTTTTCGAAAACTGCACGGCTGCCGTCTCGATAACTTATATCGGTTTGATTGGTTGGTATTCGAATGAATGCAATAGGGGCTTGATATTCCGTGGCTTTGCCCGCAGTAATCACACACAAAAGGACTTATCCACTCCGTTAGAGGCCCCCTTCATGACCGTGATCGACCTGCGCAGCGACACCGTGACCCAACCTACCCCCGGCATGCTCGACGCAATGGCCAGCGCCGTCAGCGGCGATGATGTCTACGGCGAAGACCCCAGCGTCAACCGCCTGGAGGCCGAGTTGGCCAAGCGCCTGGGCTTTGCCGCGGCGCTGTTCGTGCCCACCGGTACCATGAGCAACCTGCTGGCGTTGATGGCTCACTGTGAGCGCGGCGAGGAATACATCGTCGGCCAGCAGGCTCACACCTACAAATACGAAGGCGGCGGTGCGGCGGTGCTGGGGTCGATCCAGCCGCAACCCCTGGAAGTTCAAGCTGATGGCTCCCTTGATCTGAACCAAGTGCTTGCCGCCATCAAGCCCGACGACTTCCACTTCGCCCGCACACGCCTGTTGGCGCTGGAAAACACCATGCAGGGCAAAGTGCTGCCGCTGGATTACCTGGCCAAGGCCCGTGCATTTACCCACGAGCATGGCCTGGCCCTGCACCTGGATGGCGCGCGCCTCTACAACGCGGCGGTCAAGCTGGGGGTGGATGCGCGAGAAATCGCCCAGCATTTCGATTCGGTGTCGGTGTGCCTGTCCAAGGGCCTCGGTGCGCCGGTCGGCTCGGTGCTGTGTGGCTCGACGGCGCTGATCGCCAAGGCTCGGCGCTTGCGCAAGATGGTCGGCGGCGGCATGCGCCAGGCGGGCTCCCTGGCGGCGGCGGGGTTGTATGCTCTGGATCATCAGGTGCAGCGCCTGGCTGACGACCATGCCAACGCGCAATGGCTGGGCGATGAGTTACGCAAGGCCGGCTACAGCGTCGAGCCGGTGCAGACCAATATGGTGTATGTGCAGGTAGGTGATCAGGCGCAGGCGCTGAAGGCCTTTGCGGCCGAGCGTGGGGTCAAGTTGAGCGCCGCGCCGCGCCTGCGCATGGTCACCCATCTGGATGTGAGCCGGGCGCAGATCGAGCAAGTGGTGCAGACATTCGTCGCGTTTTCGCAGAAATGACAGTGCAGGCCGTCTAATTGACTGTTTCTATCACATAAACACGCTGTACCACCGGCAAAGGGCCGATATAATGCGGCCCTTTGCCGTCGCTCCGTCTGATGATGTTGCGCACTGGCCTTTGGCCGCAGCCTCCGTGGAAGAACCTAATGAAAAGCGCAGAAATCCGTGAAGCCTTCCTTCGCTTCTTCGAAGAGCAAGGCCACACCCGTGTAGCCTCCAGCTCCTTGATCCCAGGCAATGACCCAACCCTGCTGTTCACTAACGCGGGGATGAACCAGTTCAAGGACTGTTTCCTGGGCCAGGAAAAGCGCGCCTACACCCGCGCTACCAGCAGCCAGAAGTGCGTACGCGCCGGCGGCAAGAACAGTGACCTGGAAAACGTCGGCTACACCGCCCGTCACCACACCTTTTTCGAGATGCTGGGTAACTTCAGCTTCGGCGACTATTTCAAGAAAGACGCGATCACGTTCGCCTGGACCTTCCTCACCGGCGTGCTGAAGCTGCCCAAGGAAAAACTCTGGGTCACCGTGTACGCGACGGACGATGAAGCGTATGACATCTGGACCCAGGAAATCGGTGTACCTGCCGAGCGCATGATCCGTATCGGTGACAACAAAGGCGCGCCCTACGCGTCCGATAACTTCTGGACCATGGGCGATACCGGCCCGTGCGGCCCGTGCACCGAGATTTTCTACGATCACGGCGACGATATCTGGGGTGGCCCGCCAGGCTCGCCGGAAGAAGACGGCGACCGCTACATCGAGATCTGGAACAACGTGTTCATGCAGTTCAACCGCACCGCCGATGGCGTGTTGCATCCGCTGCCGGCACCGTCGGTAGACACCGGCATGGGCCTGGAGCGGATCAGTGCGGTGATGCAGCACGTTCACTCCAACTACGAAATCGACCTGTTCACCAACCTGCTGAGCGCCTCGGCGGCAGCCATTGGCTGCGCCAATGAAGGCCAGTCTTCGCTCAAGGTGGTGTCGGACCATATCCGTTCCTGCGGTTTCCTGATCGCCGACGGCGTGCTGCCTTCCAACGAAGGCCGTGGCTACGTGCTGCGTCGCATCATCCGTCGTGCGTGCCGCCACGGTAACAAGCTGGGCGCTACCGGCAGCTTCTTCTACAAGATCGTGGCCGCGCTGGTTGCCGAGATGGGCGATGCCTTCCCGGAACTCAAGCAACAGCAAAGCAACATCGAGCGGGTGCTCAAGGCTGAAGAAGAGCAATTCTCCAAGACCCTGGAGCACGGCCTGAAAATTCTGGAACAGGACCTGGCTGAACTCAAAGGCACCGTGGTGCCGGGTGATGTGGTGTTCAAGCTGTACGACACCTATGGTTTCCCGATGGACCTGACTGCCGACATCGCCCGCGAGCGTGAGTTGACCGTCGACGAAGCCGGTTTCGAGCGTGAGATGGAAGCCCAGCGCGTGCGCGCACGTTCGGCCAGCTCCTTTGGCCTGGACTACAACACCCTGGTCAAGGTTGACGTACCGACCGAGTTCACCGGCTACAAGGCGACTGCGGGCTCGGCCAAGATCGTCGCCATCTATAAAGACGGTAAGTCGGTCGACGTGTTGAGCGAGGGTGAAGAGGCGGTTGTGGTGCTGGACCAGACGCCGTTTTATGCCGAGTCGGGTGGCCAGATTGGCGATTGCGGTTTCCTGAGCTCGACATCCGGTCGTTTTGACGTGCGCGACACCACCAAGACCGGCGGTGCGTTCCTGCATCACGGTGTGCTGGTGCTGGGCAACTTGACTGTGGGCGCACCGGTAGACACCCAGGTCGATGCCGATGTAAGGCATGCCACGGCGTTGAACCACTCGGCCACGCACTTGCTGCACGCCGCGCTGCGCCAGGTCCTGGGCGAGCACGTGCAGCAAAAAGGTTCGTTGGTGGACAGCCAGCGCCTGCGTTTTGACTTCAGCCACTTTGAAGCGATCAAGCCTGAGCAGATCAAGGCCCTGGAAGACATCGTGAACGCCGAGATTCGCAAGAACACCCCGGTTGAAACTGAAGAAACCGATATCGAGACCGCCAGGAACAAAGGCGCCATGGCGCTGTTTGGCGAGAAGTACGGCGACGAAGTTCGCGTACTGAGTATGGGCGGCAGCTTCTCGGTAGAACTCTGTGGTGGCATCCACGCCAACCGCACCGGCGATATCGGCCTGCTGAAGATCATCAGCGAAGGTGGTGTGGCCTCGGGCGTACGTCGTATTGAGGCGGTGACTGGTGCTGCGGCCCTGGCTTATCTCAATGCAGCCGAAGAACAACTCAAGGAAGCGGCCGGCCTGGTCAAGGGCAGCCGCGACAACCTGATCGACAAGCTGTCCGCCGTTCTGGAGCGCAACCGTGCGCTGGAAAAACAGCTGGAGCAGTTGCAGGCCAAAGCGGCGAGCGCTGCGGGCGATGACCTGTCGGCCGCGGCGGTTGACGTCAAGGACGTAAAAGTCCTGGCGGCGCGCCTGGACGGCCAGGATGGCAAGGCGCTGTTGGCCTTGGTCGATCAGTTGAAGAACAAGCTCGGCCGCGCAGTGATCCTGCTCGGCAGTGTCCATGAGGATAAGGTCGTTCTGGTTGCGGGTGTAACCAAGGACCTGACTGGCCAACTCAAAGCCGGTGATTTGATGAAGCAAGCCGCTGCGACAGTGGGCGGCAAGGGCGGTGGTCGTCCGGACATGGCGCAAGGCGGTGGTGTCGATGCCGCAGCGCTGGACGCGGCCCTGGCCTTGACCGTGCCATTTGTCGAGGCAGGTATTTAAAGCACTGTTAACCGGCCCGTGGTCTAGTCACGGGCTTGTTCAGTGCAGGTGGATTGGATATTAGGCGCCCCTTTACGGGCTGAGGCGGCTTGGAAATGGCTTTGATCGTACAGAAATTTGGAGGCACCTCGGTTGGTTCTGTCGAAAGAATCGAGCAGGTCGCCGACAAGGTTAAGAAGTTCCGCGATGCTGGTGATGACCTGGTAGTGGTGCTGTCGGCCATGAGTGGCGAGACCAATCGCCTGATCGATCTGGCCAAAGCCATCAGCGGTGATCAACAGCCGCTGCCGCGTGAGCTGGATGTGATCGTCTCCACGGGCGAGCAGGTGACCATTGCGCTGTTGGCCATGGCGCTGAACAAGCGTGGCGTGCCAGCGGTGTCCTACACTGGTAGCCAAGTGCGCATTCTTACAGACAGCGCACATACCAAGGCGCGGATCCTGCAAATTGATGATCAGAAAATTCGTACTGATCTGAAAGCAGGGCGCGTGGTAGTTGTAGCGGGTTTCCAGGGTGTGGATGAGCACGGCAACATCACCACGCTGGGTCGTGGCGGTTCGGACACCACCGGTGTGGCCCTGGCGGCAGCGCTCAAGGCGGACGAATGCCAGATCTATACCGATGTGGATGGCGTCTACACCACTGACCCACGCGTCGTGCCCGTGGCCCAGCGGCTGGACAAGATCACCTTTGAAGAAATGCTGGAAATGGCCAGCCTTGGTTCCAAGGTGTTGCAGATTCGTGCGGTGGAGTTCGCCGGCAAGTACAACGTTCCGCTGCGCGTATTGCACAGCTTCAAGGAGGGTCCGGGCACCCTCATTACTATTGATGAAGAGGAATCCATGGAACAGCCGATCATTTCCGGCATCGCTTTCAATCGCGATGAAGCCAAGCTGACGATCCGTGGCGTGCCAGACACCCCGGGCGTGGCTTTCAAGATTCTGGGTCCTGTCAGCGATGCGAATGTTGAAGTCGACATGATCGTGCAGAACGTTTCGCACGATAACACCACCGATTTCACCTTCACCGTGCACCGCAACGAATACGATGCAGCATTGAAAATCCTGCAGAACACAGCGAGCGAGATTGGCGCCCGTGAAGTGGTCGGCGATACCAAGATTGCCAAGGTGTCGATCGTAGGGGTGGGCATGCGTTCCCATGCTGGCGTTGCCAGCCGTATGTTCGGGGCCCTGGCCAAAGAAGGTATCAACATCCAGATGATTTCCACCTCGGAAATCAAAGTCTCGGTAGTGCTCGAAGAGAAGTACCTGGAACTGGCTGTACGCGCGCTGCATACGGCTTTTGAGTTGGATGCTCCGGCCCGACAGGGCGAGTGATGCGTTGCCAGGAAGGCGCGGTTTACCGCGCCTTTCATTTTTTTGTGGGGTACATGGTCTTTTGCATGGGCTCGACAATACTTAGCGAGTAGGGCTACGACCTTTTGGTTGTAGGTCGAATGCTTTTTTTTTGCAGACTGTTGTTCCTGAACTGAAATGCGTGAGGTGAAAGGTATGCTGATTCTGACTCGTCGTTGCGCAGAAAGCCTGATTATCGGTGATGGCGAAATCACCGTGACGGTGCTCGGCGTTAAAGGCAATCAAGTACGTATTGGGGTTAATGCTCCGAAAGAGGTGGCGGTCCACCGCGAGGAAATCTACCTGCGGATCAAGAAAGAGAAGGACGAAGAACCAAGCCTTTAATTTTTATCGTTTTTTATGTTTGCAAACGGGGAGGAACGTGGTTAATATACGCCCCGTGTTGCGGAGAGCTGGCCGAGTGGCCGAAGGCGCTCCCCTGCTAAGGGAGTACACCTCAAAAGGGTGTCGGGGGTTCGAATCCCCCGTTCTCCGCCATTATTTGCTTAGTACGTTGCAATCTGGTTTTTTCGGTAAGTTGTTGAAAATACTCGAAAAAATAGCTTTACATAGAGATTGAACGGCCTATAATGCGCGGCAACAAATGCACTCGTAGCTCAGCTGGATAGAGTACTCGGCTACGAACCGAGCGGTCACAGGTTCGAATCCTGTCGAGTGCACCATTTAAGAGTTAGTTGCAGTGATGCAGGTAGCTTGGCTTCAACCAGTTGTGATCTGGTCTAAAAACACAATCTGCACTCGTAGCTCAGCTGGATAGAGTACTCGGCTACGAACCGAGCGGTCACAGGTTCGAATCCTGTCGAGTGCACCATACAAACAAAAAGCCCGCCTAGTGCGGGCTTTTTGCCGTCTCGGGTTTGTGTGGGTTTTATCCGGCGTCCTCCTTTTTCTCCCTCTTCATGTGTTTTCCCATGCGCCTGCGTCGTCGCAGTTCATAGATGCAGCCAATACTGAGCTTTGGCGTGCAAGCGCTTGTTCTTTCCAGTTTTTTAACGTTTAAAACGTCCGGGCGGTGTATCATGCGCCCGTCAGCCCCGCCGGGGCTTGTGGAATACCTCCATGGACTTACCCAGTAGTTACTCAGTGCCCCGCTTTACCAATCATGAATTGACTGATTGATCCTTCCGGCGTGCCCCGCTGCTGGGAGTGGAGTTCGCCTATGACCGAAGTAGAAGTAAAGAAGACACAAGAAAGCCTGCAGGATCGTCTGGCTCAAGTTATCGAGCTGCTGCAGCGCCAGCGCGTGGTCGAAGACCTCACGCACCGCCAGGAAGGTCCGAACCACGACCGCGTCGAAAACCTGGTTCACCGGCAAAACCTCGTCGAGCTACAACGCAAGCTCGATGACCTGCACTCCGCCGACGTCGCCTATATTCTTGAAGCCTTGCCGTTGGATGACCGACTGACCCTGTGGCAGTTGGTGAAGGCTGATCGTGACGGTGACATCCTTCTGGAAGTATCGGACTCGGTGCGTGAAACGCTCATCGCCGACATGGATGACCACGAGCTCCTGGCTGCCGCCAAGGAGATGGATGCGGACGAGCTTGCTGACCTGGCACCTGAGCTGCCCCGTGATGTTGTCCATGAGTTGATGGAGGCGCTCGATACGCAGCAGCGTGAGCGTGTGCGTTCCGCGCTGTCGTACGACGAGGATCAGGTCGGCGCCCTGATGGACTTCGAGATGGTCACCATTCGCGAAGACGTCAGCCTGGAAGTGGTGTTGCGTTACCTGCGCCGTCTAAAAGAATTGCCCGGCCACACCGACAAATTGTTTGTGGTCGACTATGAGGGGATCCTCAAAGGCGTTTTGCCGATCAAGCGCCTGCTGGTCAATGATCCGGAGAAGAAAGTTGCTGACCTGATGGCCAGCGATACCGTGAGCTTCCATCCGGACGAAGATGCCTACGACGCGGCCCAGGCATTCGAGCGTTACGACTTGATCTCGGCTCCGGTGGTGGATAAGAACGGCAAGTTGATCGGTCGTCTGACCATCGATGAAATCGTCGACTTGATCCGTGAAGAAAGTGAAACCGAAGTCCTCAACATGGCGGGTTTGCGTGAAGAGGAGGATATTTTCGCGTCGGTCTGGCGTTCACTGCATAACCGCTGGGCCTGGCTGGCTATCAATCTGATTACCGCGTTTATCGCTTCTCGCGTGATCGGGTTGTTTGAAGGCTCCATCGAGAAGCTGGTGGCCTTGGCGGCGTTGATGCCGATTGTGGCGGGTATTGGCGGTAACTCCGGGAACCAGACCATCACCATGATCGTGCGCGCCATGGCGCTGGATCAGGTCAGTACTGCCAATTCCTCACGGCTGCTGCGTAAGGAACTGGCGGTAGGCCTCATAAACGGATTGGTGTGGGGCGGTGTGATTGGCGTGGTGGCTTACTTGCTCTACGGCAGTTGGTCCCTGGGCGTGGTAATGACTGCGGCCATGACCCTTAACCTGTTGCTGGCGGCCTTGATGGGGGTGTTGATTCCCATGACCCTGGCGCGTCTAGGTCGCGATCCTGCCATGGGTGCCAGTGTGATGATCACGGCCATGACTGACAGTGGTGGTTTCTTCATCTTCCTGGGCCTGGCAACGATCTTCCTGCTCTGACCCTTCCAGCGGGGGCAAATCTGCCCTCGCTTTGCTTCTTATTCCCAAACTCCAGGCAAAAAAAAGCCAGCACATGGCTGGCTTCGGCTTTCAGGTGTCAATCAATTGGCTTCTGCGGCCGCCTCCACGTCATGCGCGATAAGCGAGACGAGAGCATTTTGCTGGCGGTGGGAGAGCTGACGAAAACGCTGCAGCAGTTCGCGTTCGTGCAGTGACAGCTCGGGGCTGTCCAGGCGCATGCTCAACTCTTCACCCAAGGCACCTTCCTGAATAAGGCTTTGTTCCAGGCGTGCGATGATTTCGGAGTTCATGCTGCGGTGATGATTGCGAGCCACCTCGGCAATGCGTTCCCGCATTCCGTCTGGCAGACGTACGACGAATTTGTCAGCCGTACGGCTGGAATAAATTGCCTGTTTCAATGGGCGCATATATTTAACCGGTTAGTTCAGGGGAGCGGTTTCTGGAATTGGCCGCAAGATGAGTGTTAAGACAAGGCTCACGACCAAAGTTCAACCCGAATTGCAAAGAGGCCGCATCATGCCTCAGATTTGACATTTCATTGGCGTCAATTCTGTGACAAATATTGAACCGCCTACAGGCTTTATGCCAGTACTGATTTACGTTTTTGCGGACTGGTTAGAAAAAATCCTGCGACTGCAGCGAAGCTCGTCAATCTTCGCCCAAGCCTGCACGGCATCCGGGTTGAAGGGCGCCCGTCCTATAGCGATATGGCCTTTTGCCCTCAAGCTTAAGGTTAGTAGCTGTTCGCCTATTTACGAGTGTCAGGCGACATAAGGTAGGGGAGGGAGATGGGGGAAGGGGGTTAGCGCAGGAGCGGATCGAATTTGATTCGGCGACCCTTGATTAGCGTCAGTACCAGTAGGCTGCCCAGCACGGCGCTGGCGACGAAGGCTAGGGTTTGAGTTTGTTGTGATGTAGCTCCCAGGCCTAGCGCAACAGATAGGAGCGTCAAGCACAGAAACAACCAGGCAGATTTCGACATGAATAGTGTTCTCAGAAAACCCAATGCTCGGCCGCTGGCGCTGATTGTGTATCTTGGGTCAGGCGGATGGGAGACTGGGGGTTTGCAGTCATCAGTGCCAACTGAGGTCGCTGTTGCAGATGGTGGGGAATGGCTTGGCTGATTTGCGCGCCGTCTTCAGTACTGGTCGGCTGAAAATGAAACGTCACCACCGTAGCCAGTGCCACAGCGTTCAGTGCTAGTAGAAGGGCGCTGTTCATCATCATAGTCTCCACGGTGCCTGGAACGATTGGTTTTGTGTTTATGGCTTTGCAGATGTCGTGCCAATCTATTATTCCAATAAAAACAAGGAGTTAAGATTGTTTTTTGAGGGCGCTGGGTTGCAGTTTGCAATGATGGCATATTGGCGTAGTGCAATTTGCACGATGAGGGTGAAAGTCTTGGCATGCTGAATGAGGCTATGAACGTACGCGCAAGGATTGGCCTACAGTCAAAATGCCAACGGACGACATGACAAAACCAGCCTCGGCCGTTAAGATGCACGCCGTCTGTCGCTAGCCCTTCAGGGTAAGCGTGGCATTTGTCCCAGTAGCTCAATTGGATAGAGCATCCCCCTCCTAAGGGGAAGGTTGGCCGTTCGAACCGGCCCTGGGACACCATCTCTGTAAAGCTTTCCCCTCCTGGTATTCGTCGGTCTCAACAACAGTCATCCTCGTTCCTCGCCTGTGCGGGATCCAGCCGCGCTTCTTTCGGTTGAGATCCAGATGCATTTGTGTGGGTGGGAATAATTCACGTCCCTAGGTTGTGCGCTCCTTCTATATAGAAGAGGCGGTGGGGCACCCTGGTTTTTATAGGCGAGTAAGTGTTTCGCTTTTTTTAAGATAAGGGGGTTGACGTTCATGGCGATCCCTGTAGAATTCGCCTCCCGCTTACGAGAGATCGCAAGCGCAAGTGGTTGAAGTTGTTGAAGAAATCTTCGAAAGCTTCTGAAAATAACCACTTGACAGCAAATGAGGCTGCTGTAGAATGCGCGCCTCGGTTGAGACGAAAGATCTTAACCAGCCGCTCTTTAACAACTGAATCAAGCAATTCGTGTGGGTGCTTGTGGAGTCAGACTGATAGTCAACAAGATTATCAGCATCACAAGTTACTCCGCGAGAAATCAAAGATGTAACCAACGATTGCTGAGCCAAGTTTAGGGTTTCTTAAAAACCCAAAGATGTTTGAACTGAAGAGTTTGATCATGGCTCAGATTGAACGCTGGCGGCAGGCCTAACACATGCAAGTCGAGCGGTAGAGAGAAGCTTGCTTCTCTTGAGAGCGGCGGACGGGTGAGTAATGCCTAGGAATCTGCCTGGTAGTGGGGGATAACGTTCGGAAACGGACGCTAATACCGCATACGTCCTACGGGAGAAAGCAGGGGACCTTCGGGCCTTGCGCTATCAGATGAGCCTAGGTCGGATTAGCTAGTTGGTGAGGTAATGGCTCACCAAGGCGACGATCCGTAACTGGTCTGAGAGGATGATCAGTCACACTGGAACTGAGACACGGTCCAGACTCCTACGGGAGGCAGCAGTGGGGAATATTGGACAATGGGCGAAAGCCTGATCCAGCCATGCCGCGTGTGTGAAGAAGGTCTTCGGATTGTAAAGCACTTTAAGTTGGGAGGAAGGGTTGTAGATTAATACTCTGCAATTTTGACGTTACCGACAGAATAAGCACCGGCTAACTCTGTGCCAGCAGCCGCGGTAATACAGAGGGTGCAAGCGTTAATCGGAATTACTGGGCGTAAAGCGCGCGTAGGTGGTTTGTTAAGTTGGATGTGAAATCCCCGGGCTCAACCTGGGAACTGCATTCAAAACTGACTGACTAGAGTATGGTAGAGGGTGGTGGAATTTCCTGTGTAGCGGTGAAATGCGTAGATATAGGAAGGAACACCAGTGGCGAAGGCGACCACCTGGACTAATACTGACACTGAGGTGCGAAAGCGTGGGGAGCAAACAGGATTAGATACCCTGGTAGTCCACGCCGTAAACGATGTCAACTAGCCGTTGGAAGCCTTGAGCTTTTAGTGGCGCAGCTAACGCATTAAGTTGACCGCCTGGGGAGTACGGCCGCAAGGTTAAAACTCAAATGAATTGACGGGGGCCCGCACAAGCGGTGGAGCATGTGGTTTAATTCGAAGCAACGCGAAGAACCTTACCAGGCCTTGACATCCAATGAACTTTCTAGAGATAGATTGGTGCCTTCGGGAACATTGAGACAGGTGCTGCATGGCTGTCGTCAGCTCGTGTCGTGAGATGTTGGGTTAAGTCCCGTAACGAGCGCAACCCTTGTCCTTAGTTACCAGCACGTTATGGTGGGCACTCTAAGGAGACTGCCGGTGACAAACCGGAGGAAGGTGGGGATGACGTCAAGTCATCATGGCCCTTACGGCCTGGGCTACACACGTGCTACAATGGTCGGTACAGAGGGTTGCCAAGCCGCGAGGTGGAGCTAATCCCATAAAACCGATCGTAGTCCGGATCGCAGTCTGCAACTCGACTGCGTGAAGTCGGAATCGCTAGTAATCGCGAATCAGAATGTCGCGGTGAATACGTTCCCGGGCCTTGTACACACCGCCCGTCACACCATGGGAGTGGGTTGCACCAGAAGTAGCTAGTCTAACCTTCGGGAGGACGGTTACCACGGTGTGATTCATGACTGGGGTGAAGTCGTAACAAGGTAGCCGTAGGGGAACCTGCGGCTGGATCACCTCCTTAATCGACGACATCAGCTGCTCCATAAGTTCCCACACGAATTGCTTGATTCATTGAAGAAGACGAAAGAAGCAGCCCGAAATTGGGTCTGTAGCTCAGTTGGTTAGAGCGCACCCCTGATAAGGGTGAGGTCGGCAGTTCGAATCTGCCCAGACCCACCAATTTTGTGTGGGAAACGCCTGTAGAAATACGGGGCCATAGCTCAGCTGGGAGAGCGCCTGCCTTGCACGCAGGAGGTCAACGGTTCGATCCCGTTTGGCTCCACCACTACTGCTTCTGTTTGTATAAAGCTTAGAAATGAGCATTCCATCGTTGTGATGGTGAATGTTGATTTCTAGTCTTTGACTAGTTCGTTCTTTAAAAATTTGGGTATGTGATAGAAAGATAGACTGAACGTTACTTTCACTGGTAACGGATCAGGCTAAGGTAAAATTTGTGAGTTCTCTTAATTGAGAAATTCGAATTTTCGGCGAATGTCGTCTTCACAGTATAACCAGATTGCTTGGGGTTATATGGTCAAGTGAAGAAGCGCATACGGTGGATGCCTTGGCAGTCAGAGGCGATGAAAGACGTGGTAGCCTGCGAAAAGCTTCGGGGAGTCGGCAAACAGACTTTGATCCGGAGATGTCTGAATGGGGGAACCCAGCCATCATAAGATGGTTATCTTGTACTGAATACATAGGTGCAAGAAGCGAACCAGGGGAACTGAAACATCTAAGTACCCTGAGGAAAAGAAATCAACCGAGATTCCCTTAGTAGTGGCGAGCGAACGGGGACTAGCCCTTAAGTGGCTTTGAGATTAGCGGAACGCTCTGGAAAGTGCGGCCATAGTGGGTGATAGCCCTGTACGCGAAAATCTCTTAGTCATGAAATCGAGTAGGACGGAGCACGAGAAACTTTGTCTGAATATGGGGGGACCATCCTCCAAGGCTAAATACTACTGACTGACCGATAGTGAACTAGTACCGTGAGGGAAAGGCGAAAAGAACCCCGGAGAGGGGAGTGAAATAGATCCTGAAACCGTATGCGTACAAGCAGTGGGAGCCCACTTTGTTGGGTGACTGCGTACCTTTTGTATAATGGGTCAGCGACTTATTTTCAGTGGCGAGCTTAACCGAATAGGGGAGGCGTAGCGAAAGCGAGTCTTAATAGGGCGTCTAGTCGCTGGGAATAGACCCGAAACCGGGCGATCTATCCATGGGCAGGTTGAAGGTTGGGTAACACTAACTGGAGGACCGAACCGACTACCGTTGAAAAGTTAGCGGATGACCTGTGGATCGGAGTGAAAGGCTAATCAAGCTCGGAGATAGCTGGTTCTCCTCGAAAGCTATTTAGGTAGCGCCTCATGTATCACTGTAGGGGGTAGAGCACTGTTTCGGCTAGGGGGTCATCCCGACTTACCAAACCGATGCAAACTCCGAATACCTACAAGTGCCGAGCATGGGAGACACACGGCGGGTGCTAACGTCCGTCGTGAAAAGGGAAACAACCCAGACCGTCAGCTAAGGTCCCAAAGTTATGGTTAAGTGGGAAACGATGTGGGAAGGCTTAGACAGCTAGGAGGTTGGCTTAGAAGCAGCCACCCTTTAAAGAAAGCGTAATAGCTCACTAGTCGAGTCGGCCTGCGCGGAAGATGTAACGGGGCTCAAACCATACACCGAAGCTACGGGTATCACGTAAGTGATGCGGTAGAGGAGCGTTCTGTAAGCCTGTGAAGGTGAGTTGAGAAGCTTGCTGGAGGTATCAGAAGTGCGAATGCTGACATGAGTAACGATAATGGGTGTGAAAAACACCCACGCCGAAAGACCAAGGTTTCCTGCGCAACGTTAATCGACGCAGGGTTAGTCGGTCCCTAAGGCGAGGCTGAAAAGCGTAGTCGATGGAAAACAGGTTAATATTCCTGTACTTCTGGTTATTGCGATGGAGGGACGGAGAAGGCTAGGCCAGCTTGGCGTTGGTTGTCCAAGTTTAAGGTGGTAGGCTGGAATCTTAGGTAAATCCGGGATTCTAAGGCCGAGAGCTGATGACGAGTTAACTTTTAGTTAACGAAGTGGTTGATGCCATGCTTCCAAGAAAAGCTTCTAAGCTTCAGGTAACCAGGAACCGTACCCCAAACCGACACAGGTGGTTGGGTAGAGAATACCAAGGCGCTTGAGAGAACTCGGGTGAAGGAACTAGGCAAAATGGCACCGTAACTTCGGGAGAAGGTGCGCCGGTGAGGGTGAAGGACTTGCTCCGTAAGCTCATGCCGGTCGAAGATACCAGGCCGCTGCGACTGTTTATTAAAAACACAGCACTCTGCAAACACGAAAGTGGACGTATAGGGTGTGACGCCTGCCCGGTGCCGGAAGGTTAATTGATGGGGTTAGCTAACGCGAAGCTCTTGATCGAAGCCCCGGTAAACGGCGGCCGTAACTATAACGGTCCTAAGGTAGCGAAATTCCTTGTCGGGTAAGTTCCGACCTGCACGAATGGCGTAACGATGGCGGCGCTGTCTCCACCCGAGACTCAGTGAAATTGAAATCGCTGTGAAGATGCAGTGTATCCGCGGCTAGACGGAAAGACCCCGTGAACCTTTACTATAGCTTTGCACTGGACTTTGAATTTGCTTGTGTAGGATAGGTGGGAGGCTTTGAAGCGTGGACGCCAGTCTGCGTGGAGCCATCCTTGAAATACCACCCTGGCAACTTTGAGGTTCTAACTCAGGTCCGTTATCCGGATCGAGGACAGTGTATGGTGGGTAGTTTGACTGGGGCGGTCTCCTCCTAAAGAGTAACGGAGGAGTACGAAGGTGCGCTCAGACCGGTCGGAAATCGGTCGTAGAGTATAAAGGCAAAAGCGCGCTTGACTGCGAGACAGACACGTCGAGCAGGTACGAAAGTAGGTCTTAGTGATCCGGTGGTTCTGTATGGAAGGGCCATCGCTCAACGGATAAAAGGTACTCCGGGGATAACAGGCTGATACCGCCCAAGAGTTCATATCGACGGCGGTGTTTGGCACCTCGATGTCGGCTCATCACATCCTGGGGCTGAAGCCGGTCCCAAGGGTATGGCTGTTCGCCATTTAAAGTGGTACGCGAGCTGGGTTTAGAACGTCGTGAGACAGTTCGGTCCCTATCTGCCGTGGACGTTTGAGATTTGAGAGGGGCTGCTCCTAGTACGAGAGGACCGGAGTGGACGAACCTCTGGTGTTCCGGTTGTCACGCCAGTGGCATTGCCGGGTAGCTATGTTCGGAATAGATAACCGCTGAAAGCATCTAAGCGGGAAACTAGCCTCAAGATGAGATCTCACTGGAACCTTGAGTTCCCTGAAGGGCCGTCGAAGACTACGACGTTGATAGGTTGGGTGTGTAAGCGCTGTGAGGCGTTGAGCTAACCAATACTAATTGCCCGTGAGGCTTGACCATATAACACCCAAGCAATTTGCGAACTCGAGAGAGACCAGATTGCGGTGTGTGAAGACGAAGATGAACCGAAAGTTCGACGCTCACAAAACACCACGATCTATCACATACCCAATTTGCTGAAGCGAGGCCAACTGGCCACGACTCAGTACCCGAATTTCTTGACGACCATAGAGCATTGGAACCACCTGATCCCATCCCGAACTCAGCAGTGAAACGATGCATCGCCGATGGTAGTGTGGGGTTTCCCCATGTGAGAGTAGGTCATCGTCAAGATTAAATTCCGAAACCCCAATTGCGAAAGCAGTTGGGGTTTTGTTTTGAGCGCTCGAAAAGAACGCCAACTTCCAAAGCCTGCACAGCGTTCCATTGACGCCTTTTGTACAGATACCCCAATACCAGTCGAACCTTGCGTGTTATCAAGGTTCACAGGTGGTGCGCCGTGTATTTATCTCCACGGTTATGTACCTCACAGACACCCACGTATCGTCTGAGCTGTGAAACAAAATAATCCCCGGAAACAGACCCTACCGTCTGTCCGGACTCAACCGCCCCGGACTATCATGCTGATAGCCCTACCCCTCACCGCAAGGAGCCGCTCGGAACGCCGATGCGCCAGATCTGGAAATCTTTTCGAGCCCTTTATTTCGCCTCTTTGATGATGCTGATCGGCTCCGGCCTGCTTAGTACTTATCTGGCTTTGCGTCTGGCAGCAGACAACGTCGACAGCCTGTGGGTGGGTGCGCTGATGGCTGCCAACTATTTTGGCTTGGTGCTGGGCGGCAAGCTCGGGCACCGCTTGATTGCCCGGGTCGGGCATATTCGTGCCTACGCTACCTGCGCCGGGATCGTCGGCGCAGCAGTGCTGGGTCACGGTTTGATTGATTGGCTGCCAGCCTGGATTGTGCTGCGGATGATCGTGGGCCTGGGGATGATGTGCCAGTACATGGTCATCGAGAGTTGGCTCAATGAGCAGGCAGACGCCAAGCAGCGCGGCGTAGTGTTCAGCGGCTACATGATTGCGTCCTACCTTGGGTTGGTGCTGGGCCAATTGATCCTGGTCATGCACCCCCATCTCGGGCTTGAACTGTTGATGCTCGTAGCGCTGTGCTTTGCGCTGTGCCTGGTCCCTGTGGCGATGACCCGACGCATTCACCCGGCCCCACTGCACCCGGCTCCGATGGAGCCGCGCTTCTTTATCAAGCGCGTGCCGCAATCGCTCAGCACCGTGTTGGGCGCTGGGTTGATCGTCGGTTCGTTCTACGGCTTGGCGCCGCTCTACGCCTCTCAGCAGGGCCTGACGACTGAGCAAGTCGGCTTGTTCATGGGTAGCTGCATTTTTGCTGGATTGGTCGTGCAGTGGCCACTGGGCTGGTTGTCGGACCGCTATGACCGCGCGCTGCTGATTCGCTGCTTTGCCTTGTGCCTGGCGATAACGGCCTTACCGTTGGCCATCATGACGCAGGTACCGTTGGAGGTGTTGTTCGTGGCGGGCTTCTTCTGTTCGCTGGTGCAGTTCTGCCTTTACCCCTTGGCGGTGGCCTTTTCCAACGACCATGTGGAAGGCGATCGCCGGGTGTCACTGACGGCCATGTTGCTCGTTACTTACGGGATCGGCGCCAGCGTTGGGCCGCTGTTGGCCGGTGTGGTGATGAAGCTATTCGGCAGCCAGATGCTCTACGCGTTTTTCAGCCTGTGTGCGCTGATCCTGGTGTGGCGCATTCGACCCAAGGCGGTAACCAACCTGCATCAGGTCGACGACGCACCACTGCATCACGTGGCGATGCCCGACAGCATGTCCAGTTCGCCTTTGGTGGCTGCCCTTGACCCGCGGGTGGATGAGCAGGTGGTGCAGGAGCAGATGCAAGTCACTGTTCCTGACCCAGAGCCCGTCCCTGATACCGAGGAGCCAACGAGCGAAGAACCGCACGAGCCACCAGACCCGGACGAACATCCCCATGACTTAAGCAGGGCGCGCCCCTGAACGAAAAAACGGGCAGATCCCATCAGGATCTGCCCGTTTTTTTATCTCAGCGTCTAACGCTTAAAGATCGTCGTCTTTATCGAAGCGCCGAGCTTCTCGCTGCAATTGGTAGACAAAGCGTTCCACTTGTCGCTGCACCAAACCACTCATGTTGTGAAAGCGCACGCCGGCAAAGGTGGTGTTGATCTTGTCTTCGAAGTGCAGGTAGCGCAGTTCCACGGAAGTGGTCATGCTGCCGAAGGGCAGGGCAGCAATAAAGCGATCATAGACCTGGCCCAACTGCAGACGTTCGGAGATATCGCCTTCAAAGCGCAATTTGCAGCCGGTTGCCGAGATGTCCAGCAGCTTACCGCTGATAGGTGCCTTGAGCTTCTCGCCACCCAACTGAATGTCCACCAGCTGCGCAAGCTTGAGTGCGGCGCGGAAGGCATTGCGTCGTTGATGGTAAACCACTTCGCCGGGCAGGCTGCCGCTATAGATGCGGTGGCCGCCTTTTTCGCTGATGGTCAAGGTGCCGTTGCTTTCCCAGGCAACCCGCACGCCCTCATGGAAACCTTCGATACGGAAGGCTTCGCCATTCTCAAGATAGCGTTCACCGTCACGGGGAATCATTTCGTCCAGTACCAGCGTCTTGCTGTCGCGGTCAATGTCCACCAGGTAGCTCTGGAACCGCTGGCTGCGTTCGTGGAAAGTGATGATCAGCGGGTCATGGCTTTCTTGCAGCATCCGCAACGTGCTGGCGATTTCCAGAGGCGTGGTGAGCACCTTGGGTGGCTGCGGTGCATCTTCCGCATTAAGGGCGTTGAACACGGTTCTTCCATCTCCAGGCAAAATACGACTACACGCAAGAACCGGCATTTTGCCAGTATGTAGCGCGCCTTGGATAGGTCGCGCTGTAAACCGGTGTCAGGCTTGGCTGCGGGTGCTTGGCTTGACCAGGCGTGAGGTGGAGCCTTGGGCGTTATACAGGGCCGGAGGCTCTCCGCCGTGCAGTATGCGCAGCTGATTGGCGGTCGTGGCTTGCTGAAGCTGGATCGACTGACCGTTGAGCAGGTTGGCTTCCTGGCACTGTGCGAGCAAATGATTGAGTTCTTTGCTCTGTGCCAGCAGTTGATCGCCGACTGAAGAGTGGCTGGCCAGTTGTGCCAGGCCATCGTGGTCGGCAGGCAGGCCCAGGCTGATCAGAATCTCGCTGCGCTTCTTTCCGTGCTGTTCGAGCAAGACAATCAGCGACTGTTTGCGCGCCAGGATTTCTTCCAGCAAGGGCATATCCCGGCCGTACAAGGCCAGGGATTCTTCCTTGAGCAGCTCGAGCAATTGTTGCGTCGGCGCCAGATCATCAATGATCAGTTGGAGCAAATGTTCGTCGTGGTGCATGGCTGGCCTTGGGTTTTAAGCGTCCAAAAGCCCCGCGCAGGCCTTTGCCTAGCGCTCGGCTTCGAAGTTGAGCAGCTTGCTGGCTACACGGTTGCTGTCGACTTTATAGCTGCCATCGGCGATAGCCTGTTTCAACTCGGCCACGCGGGCTTTATTGACGACGGGTTGATCGCGCAGCGAGTCAGTGACCTTTTGCAACTGTTGAGCCTCATTGCTCAGGTGTACCGATTCCCCACTCTGGCTGGCGGCGGCCTGCTCTGCTTTGGCAGGCAAGGGCTGCGGCTTGGCTTCTACGCTGTCCTTGGCACCGCCGGTGCGCGTATTGCCGGGCAAGGCCGGGGTGTTATTCAAACGACTGAAATCAATGACCATGTTGAAAAACCTCTGGGTATTTGGACGCTTGCCATGTTTTCGGCCATACCCGGGCAAACTTTAGGCTCGATTGACAATAAACCTGTTCGGCTCAATATCCAGCACACAGTGTAGGAAAAGCTGGCATTTGATTCCAGTCATCTATAGCGCCACCTCGACTTGGCCTGGCGCCGTGACCCGCGCCTTGATCACGCGATTGGAGTTGAGGTTCTTGACACGGATCTGTTCGCTCATGCCGCCGTTGGACAACGCCTCGCCCGGCATCCTGACGTTCAGGCCGCCACTGCTGGCGGAAATCACCACTTGGTCACCCTTGCGAATCACCTCCGCCTGTTCCAGATGAACCAGTGTGAGGACTTGGTCAGTGACCACGGGGCGGGTGAGTTTTTGCCCGACGGCCTGGTCCAGTGACGTCAGGTAGCCCTGGTTGATCAAGCTGATGTCCCTCTCGCGCAGCGCCACATCGTCGTAGCCGATGATGCCGGTGCGCTTCAATGGCCGCGCCACTACCACTACGTCGCGAAACAGCTTGACCTGCGCCGGCACAAATACCGTCCAGGGCGAGGCGCCCTCACAGCGCACCTTCACGGTCACACGGCCGATAGGCTGGGCGGGGCTTTCCAGGGTGGCTGTCAATTCCTTGTCGCACATTGGCATGCGCAAACGTGGGTCCAACTGGTTGACCTGAATTTCATAACGCCCCGGCGTCTGGGTGGTCGCCAGATAATCTTCTACAGTGAACTCAAGAAAGCCTTGGGTGACGCCGATAAGTAGATCAGGCAGGGTAACGTTGTCGGCGCGGGCCGTGACGCCCAGGCCCGAGACAAGCAGCGCCATCGCGGCGCAGAGCAGTCTGCGGTAGCGTGAGCGGCCAGGGTGTCGGGAAACTGTCGTTTTAATATCCATACTCAGTAAATAGCAAAGCTCGTGCCGTTTAGTGTTGGGTACGCGTCGTACCCCTAGGATTTAGGAGTCTGGGCATGGCAGGTGTAATGGATTCAGTAAACCAGCGCACACAGCTGGTAGGGCAGAATCGCCTGGAGTTGTTGCTTTTCCGCCTGGATGGCAATCAGTTGTATGGCATCAACGTGTTTAAAGTGCGTGAAGTGCTGCAATGTCCCAAGTTGACGATCATGCCCAAGTCCAGTCCGGTGGTGTGTGGCGTGGCCAACATCCGGGGCGCGACCATTCCGATTCTTGACCTGGCCATGGCCACGGGGGCAGCGGGTTTGCAAGACCGCCAGAACCCTTTCGTGATCATCACCGAGTACAACACCAAGACCCAGGGTTTCCTGGTGCGCTCGGTGGAGCGCATCGTCAATATGAACTGGGAAGAGATCCATCCGCCGCCCAAGGGCACGGGGCGCGATCACTACCTGACGGCGGTGACGCGGGTCGATAACCAGTTGGTGGAAATCATCGACGTGGAGAAGATCCTCGCCGAAGTGGCCCCCACCTCGGAAACCATCTCCGTCGGGGTGGTGGATGCCGAAACGGCACACAAGGCGGTTTCGCTGCGCGTGTTGACCGTGGACGACTCTTCCGTGGCGCGCAAGCAGGTCACGCGTTGCCTGCAAACCGTCGGGGTGGAGGTGGTGGCCCTAAATGACGGGCGCCAAGCCCTGGATTACCTGCGCAAGCTGGCGGACGAAGGCAAGAAGCCCGAAGAAGAATTCTTGATGATGATCTCTGACATCGAGATGCCGGAAATGGATGGCTATACGCTCACGGCCGAGATACGTAACGATCCACGCATGCAAAAATTGCATATCATCCTGCATACTTCGTTGTCGGGGGTATTCAATCAGGCAATGGTCAAGAAGGTCGGTGCGGATGACTTTCTGGCCAAATTCCGTCCTGATGACCTCGCATCCCGGGTAGTCGACCGGATCAAGGCAGCAGATCACGGCTAGGGGATGTCCCCCGGCGGTCACACGATTTAAGAGGCGGCATCATTGTCTACGGGTAATTTGGATTTCGAACAGTTCCGGGTCTTCCTGGAAAAAGCCTGTGGCATATTGCTCGGTGAAAACAAGCAGTACCTGGTATCCAGCCGTCTCAACAAGCTGATGGAACAGCAGGGCATCAAGTCCCTGGGTGAGTTGGTCCAGCGGATCCAGGGGCAGCCGCGCAGTGGGCTCAAGGAAATGGTGGTCGATGCCATGACCACCAACGAAACCTTATGGTTTCGCGATACCTATCCCTTTGAAGTGCTCAAGAACAAAGTGTTGCCCGAAGCCATCAAGGCCAGCCCGGGCCAGCGCCTGCGTATCTGGTCGGCGGCCTGTTCTTCGGGGCAGGAGCCGTACTCGATCTCGATGTCCATCGATGAGTTCGAGCGGACCAACATGGGCCAGTTGAAAGCCGGTGCGCAAATTGTGGCCACGGACTTGTCCGGCACCATGCTCACCAACTGCAAGACCGGTGAGTACGACAGCCTGGCCCTGGGCCGAGGTTTGTCCCAGGAACGCCTGCAACGCTACTTCGACCCCAAAGGGGCAGGGCGTTGGGCGATCAAAGCGCCGATCAAGAACCGCGTCGAATTTCGCTCTTTCAACCTGCTCGACAGCTACGCCAGCCTAGGCAAGTTCGACATGGTGTTCTGCCGCAACGTGCTGATCTATTTCTCGGCTGAAGTGAAGAAAGACATCCTGTTGCGCATCCACGGCACGCTCAAGCGCGGAGGTTATCTGTTCCTCGGTGCTTCCGAGGCGCTCAATGGGCTGCCGGATCACTTCCAGATGGTGCAATGCAGCCCGGGGATCATCTACCAGGCCAAGTAGCCTGGGGTATGCAATAAAACTGTGGGAGCCGGGCTTGCCCGCGATGGCGTTGTGTCAGTCGATGAATTGGTCGGCAGGTACTCCGCCATCGCAGGCAAGCCAGCTCCCACATTTTTTTTCTCGGCAAGCTGGCGTAAAGCGGCAACTGCCCATTGCCGCTTTAATGGCGCTACGCGGAAATCGCTTGCCGCTTTTCTGGCATAGCCGCCGTCGACTCCCCTCCAAACCCTTGATATAGGGGCTCCCGCAAGATTGGCATGCACCTTGCTATAACCCTGCTAACGAACAGCAGGTCAGCCTAAAGGTTTCCGCCATGAGCATCAGCTTCGATAAAGCGCTCGGTATCCACGAACAAGCCCTGGGCTTCCGCGCCCAGCGTGCCGAAGTCCTGGCCAACAATATTGCCAACGCCGACACCCCGAACTACAAGGCTCGGGACCTGGACTTCTCCGCCGTGCTCGCCGCACAGCAGGACAAGACCAAGAACGGCACCTTCGCCTTGAACATGACCAACAGCCGTCATATCGAAGCGCAAGGCCTGAGCAAGGGTGACGAGTCACTGCTGTATCGCACGCCGATGCAGCCGTCGATCGACCAGAACACCGTCGACGCCCAGCTGGAGCAATCGAACTACGCCGAAAACTCGGTGAACTTCCAGGCCAGCTTCACCCTGCTCAACAGCAAATTCAAAGGGCTGATGTCAGCCCTGCGTGGAGAGTAAGCCATGTCTCTGTCCAGTGTTTTCAATATTGCCGGCAGTGGCATGAGCGCGCAGACCACGCGTTTGAACACCGTCGCCAGTAACATCGCCAACGCCGAGACTGTCTCGTCGAGCATTGACCAGACGTATCGCGCCCGCCATCCGGTGTTTGCCACCATGTTCCAGGGTGGTCAGGCAAACGGCAGCGATTCGTTGTTCCAGAACCAGGACGCCGCCGGCTCAGGCGTGCAGGTGTTGGGCGTGGTCGAAGACCAGAGCAACCTGGAGGCCCGTTACGAGCCCAATCATCCGGCCGCGAACGAAAAGGGTTACGTCTACTACCCCAACGTCAACGTGGTCGAGGAAATGGCTGACATGATCTCCGCCAGTCGCTCGTTCCAGACCAACGCGGAAATGATGAACACCGCCAAAACCATGATGCAGAAGGTTCTGACCCTGGGTCAGTGATAAGGGGCGCCAAATAATGGCCATCGTTGATACGTCTAACAACACGGCGGTTCAGGACCTTTTCAATTCCAAGGTCAAGACCGCGACGAATAACAGCAGCGTCAGTGACGCTTCCAAGACGGCGACGGGCAACCAGTCGCTGGGCAAGGATGCTTTCCTGCAACTGCTCGTCACTCAACTGAAAAACCAGAACCCGCTGTCGCCTCAGGACAACGGCGCGTTCGTCGCGCAGCTTGCCCAGTTCAGCAGCCTGGAAGGCATCAACACTCTGAATGACTCGGTGAACAACATCTCCAGCAACTTCAGCTCCTCGCAGGCGCTGCAGGCTTCGTCGCTGGTGGGGCGCTCGATCATCATCCAGACCGACAAGGCCATGGTGGATACCAGCAAGAGCATGACCGGTTCGGTGGCAGTGACCTCGGCGGTGGGCAATGTCTCCGTCAAGATCACCGACAAAGACGGCAATGTGGTGCGCACCGTTGACATGGGCGCCCAGAGTGCCGGCACCCAAAGCTTTATCTGGGACGGCAAGAACGACAAGGGCGAGGTCGCCCCAGCTGGCACCTACACCTTCAACGCCACCACCAAGAACGACAAAGGCGACGCAGTGGCCTTGGCCACTTCGCTGCCCGCCACGGTCACCAGTGTGACCCTGAGCAAGACTGGCGGCGAAATGCTGCTCAACCTTGCAGGCGGCATGGGCAGCGTCAAGCTGTCGCAAATTCAGACTATCGGTACATAGAGCCGGCTAAATACGGCAGAAGGAGAGAAACATGTCTTTTAATATCGGCCTTAGCGGCCTCTATGCGGCCAACAAACAACTGGACGTGACCGGCAACAACATCGCCAACGTCGCGACCACTGGCTTCAAGTCATCCCGTGCGGAATTCGCCGATATCTACGCGGCTTCCAAGCTGGGCACCGGCCAGAACAGCATCGGCAACGGTGTGAACCTGGCGGCGGTGTCCCAGCAGTTCACCCAGGGCGATGTCAACGGTAGCGGCGGCATCCTCGACATGGCGATCCAGGGCGGTGGCTTCTTCGTGCAGAAGGGCAGCGACGGTTCGCTGGAGTACACCCGTAGTGGTGCGTTCCGTGCGGACAAGGACGGCTACATCACCAACAACACCGGCACTTCGCGCCTGCAAGGATATGCCGCGGACGATAATGGCAAGATCAGCAAGGGCGGCTTGGTCGATCTGCAACTGAACCTGGCGAATCTGCCGCCCAAGGCATCCACCAAGGTCGACTCCACCAGTAACCTGAATTCCTCGGAGCCGGTGATTGACCAGGCGGCCAAGCCGTTTGACCCGACCAAGACCGAGACCTTCACCACCCAATACAGCACCACCTTGTACGACTCTCAGGGGAACGCGCACCCGATGGTGCAGTACCTGGTGAAAACCGACGGCAACAAGTGGAATGCCTATACCCTGATTGACGGTCGCAACCCTGATGGTTCGGCCCCGACTGGCACCCCTTCGACGCCACCCGTGCCGTCGACATTGACCTTCGATGGCGCTGGCAATCTGACTACTGTCGTCACCAATGGTGTGTCCGACAAGACCCTGACCGTTGCCGGGTGGGTTCCAGGCAAGGTGACTGACGGCGTGTGGAAGGCTAACGGTGCGGATGCCAACCCGGGCGGCATCGCCATCAACATGGCCAACATTACCCAGTACAACTCGGCTACCTACCGTAACCCTCCGGTCACCGACGGCTATGCCACCGGCCAGATCACCGGCCTGAAAATCGACGGCAGCGGCGTCCTGTTCGCCACCTTCAGCAACCAGCAGAGCAAGGCCATCGGCCAGATCTCCCTGGCCAGCTTCAACAACGAGCAGGGCCTGCAGCCAGCCGGTGCGACCACCTGGAAAGAGACCTTCGCCTCGGGCCAGCCGGGTTATGACAACCCGCAAGCCGGAACCCTGGGTTCGATCGTGGCCAACTCCCTGGAGAACTCCAACGTCAACCTGACCAACGAACTGGTGGACCTGATCAAGGCCCAGAGCAACTACCAGGCGAACGCCAAGACCATCTCCACCCAAAGCACCATCATGCAGACCATCATTCAGATGACCTGATACCCCTGCTCAAAAAATACCTGCACACAAAAAGGCCCCTCAATCGAGGGGCTTTTTTGTGCGCGCGCGTTGCTAGTTTACCGCCTGTTTCATCTCGCCTTGCTGCTGGAACGCCCAACGCCCCTTGCGCCACGCACGGGACACGGGCGCATGTCGCCCATGGACCATCGGGAGAGCGGCATGGCGATCTACAAGCAGTGGGAAGGGATGCCAGCAGGCAGCCATTGGTTTGTTCTGAATAACTACAGCGCCGGTCTATACAGACGCAAAAGTCAGTCGGATGAACCCGGGGGAGGCAAGTCCTCTGATGCTGAATCAGTGAGGCAACTGCTCAATGAGTTGAGAGATGCCGAGAAAACATCCAAGAGCCAAACCGTCCAGGACCTTCGTGACAAGTTGAACGAGAAGCGCGAAGAACTGGGTGATGAAAAGTTCAAGGAGATCATGCAGGAGTTGATGGAGAAGGCAGACGTCTCCTGGCTGGAGATGCTGCGGCGCCTGATGAAAGACTGGTTTCCGGAAACGGACGATACATCACCCACACCTTCGCCGCCTTCTCCTGGCCCGTCGCCAGGTGGTGGCGGTGGGGGCGGTGGTGGCAGGCCAAGCCCCGGTAATTTTGGGCCCAGCGAGCCCATGAGTAATCTGCCGATTACGGAAGGCTCCAAGCACTTCAACTACAAGCCTGATCAAAGTAACCCAGGAAAAAAACCGGACAACATCTGGAGTGGATTCAGCCAGGGCCCCGATGGCAATTGCGTCACGGTTTCAGCGATAAAGGGCGCAATGATGAAGTTTGGTCAGAAACCCACTGACGTGTTCAAGGAGGTAAAAGAGACGGCAGACGGTTATCACGTGAAGATGCGCGACGGCTTCGAACTTAATCTATCCAAGGATGAATTAAAGCAGGCGGCCAGGTATGCGCAGTTCAAGGGTGACAATCCGGGCATGCTGACCGATGCCAACTTCATGTTTGCAGCGAGCGCCAAGCGGGCACAGATGGAAGGGAATGGCTTGGACGACAACCCTAGCCAATCAAAAAGAAGCTTCGCCCATGCGATGCAAAGTTTGAACAACGGCGAAATGCCCCGCGAAGCATTGGGTCGTCTGGGTTTGAAAGGGCTTTACAGGCAGTCCTCAAGCAGTGAGCTGGCGAGCGGCAAGCTCGGCGTCGTGGCCTACGATCGCCATTCGATGGTGGTCATCGACGGGCGCGTGGAGTTGTGGGGGCGCCGAGGTGGCGCGCCAAAGCAGGGTATTGCGTACGCGTTTCTCTAAGGCAGTCAGCAAAAAGCCCGATAAACCCTATGCAGTCGGGGTCTATCGGGCTTTTTCAATCCAGGGGGACAATATCCCTGGACTGGCTCAGCTTATTGGCAAGCTTCGCAATCCGGCTCGTCAATCGCGCAGGCTTTTGGCACCGGTGCTGGGCCGGCGGGTGCTGCGAGTACCGAGTCATCACCGTGGTTGCCGCTGGACACTGCGTTCAGCTTGCCGGTGTTGATGGTCGACTTCTCGGTGCTGGTCGCAGCCAGGGCACGGAGATAGTAAGTGGTTTTCAGGCCACGGTACCACGCCATGCGGTAGGTCACGTCCAGCTTCTTGCCCGAGGCGCCGGCGATGTACAGGTTCAGGGACTGGGCCTGGTCGATCCACTTCTGACGACGGCTGGCGGCGTCAACGATCCACTTGGTGTCCACTTCGAAAGCGGTCGCGTAGAGCTCTTTGAGTTCTTGCGGGATGCGTTCGATCTGCTGCACGGAACCGTCGTAGTACTTCAGGTCGTTGATCATGACCGAGTCCCACAGGCCACGGGCCTTCAGGTCGCGAACCAGGTACGGGTTGATCACGGTGAATTCGCCCGACAGGTTCGATTTCACATACAGGTTCTGGTAGGTCGGTTCGATCGACTGCGACACGCCAGTGATGTTGGCGATGGTGGCGGTCGGTGCGATGGCCATGATGTTGGAGTTACGAATACCTTTCTGCACACGGGCACGTACCGGCGCCCAGTCCAGGGTTTCGTTCAGGTCAACGTCGATGTACTTCTGGCCACGGGCTTCGATCAGGATCTGTTGCGAATCCAGCGGCAGGATGCCCTTGGACCACAGCGAACCCTGGAACGTCTCGTAGGCGCCACGCTCGTCGGCCAGGTCGCAGGAAGCCTGGATCGCGTAGTAGCTGACCGCTTCCATGGACTTGTCGGCGAACTCGACTGCTGCATCGGAACCGTAAGGGATGTGCTGCAGGTACAGCGCGTCCTGGAAGCCCATGATCCCCAGGCCAACCGGACGGTGCTTGAAGTTGGAGTTCTGCGCCTGTGGCACCGAGTAGTAGTTGATGTCGATCACGTTATCGAGCATGCGTACGGCGGTGTTGACGGTGCGTGCAAGCTTTACGGTGTCCAGCTTGCCGTTGACGATGTGGTTCGGCAGGTTGATCGAGCCCAGGTTGCAAACGGCGATCTCGTCCTTGTTGGTGTTCAAGGTGATCTCGGTGCACAGGTTCGAGCTGTGGACCACGCCCACGTGCTGCTGCGGGCTGCGCAGGTTGCATGGGTCCTTGAAGGTCAACCATGGGTGGCCGGTTTCGAACAGCATGGACAGCATTTTGCGCCACAGGTCTTTGGCCTGGATGGTCTTGAACAGCTTGACCTTGCCTGGGTACTCGGTGAGGGCTTCGTAGTACTCGTAGCGCTCTTCGAAGGCTTTGCCGGTCAGGTCGTGCAGGTCCGGCACTTCGGATGGCGAGAACAGTGTCCACTTGCCGTCATCGAAGACGCGCTTCATGAACAGGTCAGGGATCCAGTTGGCGGTGTTCATGTCGTGGGTACGACGACGGTCATCACCGGTGTTCTTGCGCAGCTCGATGAACTCTTCAATGTCCATGTGCCAGGTTTCCAGGTAGGCACATACAGCGCCTTTGCGCTTGCCACCCTGGTTCACGGCGACGGCGGTGTCGTTCACCACTTTCAGGAACGGTACGACGCCCTGGGACTTGCCGTTGGTGCCCTTGATGTACGAACCCAGTGCGCGCACCGGTGTCCAGTCGTTGCCCAGGCCGCCGGCGAATTTGGACAACATGGCGTTGTCGTGGATCGCGTGGTAGATGCCCGACAGGTCATCCGGCACGGTGGTCAGGTAGCAGCTCGACAGCTGAGGACGCAGGGTACCGGCGTTGAACAGGGTCGGAGTCGACGACATGTAGTCGAAGGACGACAGCAGGTTGTAGAACTCGATCGCGCGGTCTTCCTTGTTCTTCTCTTCGATCGCCAGGCCCATGGCCACGCGCATGAAGAACACTTGCGGCAGTTCGAAGCGGATGCCGTCCTTGTGGATGAAGTAACGGTCGTACAGGGTTTGCAGGCCCAGGTAGGTGAACTGCTGGTCACGCTCGTGGTTGATTGCCTTGCCGAGTTTTTCCAGGTCGAAGGTGGCCAGTATCGGGTTCAGCAATTCGAATTCGATACCTTTGGCGATATAGGCCGGCAGGGCCTTGGCGTACAGGTCGGCCATCTCGTGGTGAGTGGCGCTGTCGGCGACTTTCAGGAAGCCCAGGCCTTCGGCACGCAGGGTGTCCATCAACAGGCGGGCGGTCACGAACGAGTAGTTCGGCTCACGCTCGACCAGGGTACGGGCGGTCATCACCAGGGCGGTGTTGACGTCGGTCAGGGCGACGCCGTCGTACAGGTTCTTCAGGGTTTCGCGCTGGATCAGGTCACCGTCGACTTCTTCCAGGCCTTCGCAGGCCTCGGTGATGATGGTGTTCAGGCGGCCCAGGTCCAACGGGGCAAAGCTGCCGTCAGCCAGGGTGATGCGGATCGACGGGTGCGCTTGTACGGCGGCTTCTTCGGCCGGGGAACGTACGGCACGTTCCTTGGCGCGCGAATCACGGTAGATCACGTAGTCGCGGGCCACTTTCTGCTCGCCGGCACGCATCAGGGCCAGTTCGACCTGGTCCTGGATTTCTTCGATGTGGATAGTGCCGCCCGATGGCATGCGACGCTTGAAAGTCGCGGTGACCTGTTCGGTCAGACGGGCAACGGTGTCGTGGATGCGCGACGAAGCGGCAGCGGTGCCGCCTTCAACTGCAAGAAACGCTTTGGTGATGGCGACGGTGATTTTGTCATCGGTATAAGGAACGACAGTGCCGTTACGCTTGATCACACGCAGTTGGCCAGGTGCAGTGGCGGACAGATCCAGATTCGAATCAGCGGCCTGCGGCACGGAGCCCTGCGGGTTCTCGCGAGTTGTGTCGGTTTGCATGAGGGGGTGTCTCCACATTCTATATTTATTTGGGCACCATCACGGTGCCCACCGTTCCGTCCTGAAGCACTTACAGCAGGCCTGGGCCTGGCATAACAACTTCGGGACAGGAGGAAGGGAGCTCATCGCGCCGCTTCCATGCCGAAGTCTTTGGTTCGGGGCCGGGGAGCCCTTAGCCGTATTCCTGGTGGGTGACAGTGGCCCCATTCAAGCCCTGCAACACCCGTACCGTTTTCTGCCAATCGGGCTGGAAAACGGTTGCCATCCGCGTGCGCGGTTTGGGCTTTCAAAAAATGCTTTGGTTCAACCAAGCACGAGCAAGAAAGCGCTTGAGTTTCTTGTCTGATCTGTGTTTGGTCTTTTCGCTGAAAACCCTACATGTAGGGTTTTTTTAGCGCCGAGGTACAAGATAATGCGTTTTCGGGGGCTTAGCAACGCACTACCTGTGGATAACGCTGTGGGTAAAATGTGTATGAATCATGGAACACCCGTGTAGGCCGCATTACTACTGGATTACACCGTTTGTCACCGAATATTCCCGGCTAGAAACTGCCGGCGGGAATTTTGAGGGCGCGAACCCTACCACAAAAAATCGCCATGACCGAATGGATTTCGCGGCTTGTGTTCAAGGGCCGTTGCATGGCTACAATCGGCCTTTGTTATGCCTTCAAAACATGACAAACAGGCTATGCCTGCGGAAGATCAATAGGTGGGAGCTGGCTTGCCTGCGATGGCGGTGTATCGGCCACCAACAGGCGCGCTGACCCACCCTCATCGCAGGCAAGCCAGCTCCACACCGACCGTATTTCACATTCGATTGTGTCGGCCAGAAGAACTTCTTATAAAAACGAGGACAATGCATGGAGCAAGAAGCCTGGCAGATACTGATCGTCGAGGACGACGAGCGACTCGCCGAGTTGACCCGTGAGTACCTGGAAAGCAACGGCCTGCGTGTGTCGGTGGAAAGCGATGGTGCCAAGGCCACGGCGCGCATCATCGCCGAACAGCCCGACCTGGTGATCCTCGACCTGATGCTGCCCGGCGAAGACGGCCTGACCATCTGCCGCAAGGTGCGCGAGCGTTATGACGGCGTGATCCTGATGCTCACCGCGCGCACCGACGACATGGACCAGGTGCAGGGCTTGGACATGGGCGCCGACGACTATGTGTGCAAGCCCGTGCGCCCGCGTTTGTTGCTGGCACGTATCCAGGCGCTGCTGCGCCGCAGCGAACCGGTGTTGCCCGTTGCAGTGGAAAACCAGCGCCGCCTCCAGTTTGGTCCGTTGGTGGTGGACAATGCCTTGCGCGAAGCCTGGTTGCATGAGGGCAGCATCGAACTGACCAGCGCTGAATTCGACCTGTTGTGGCTGCTGGTTGCAAACGCCGGACGCATTCTGTCCCGCGAAGAAATCTTCATAGCTCTGCGCGGTATTGGTTATGACGGCCAGGATCGCTCCATTGATGTGCGTATCTCGCGCATTCGGCCAAAGATCGGCGACGATCCGATCCACCCACGCCTGATCAAGACCATTCGCAGCAAAGGCTACCTGTTCGTCCCCGAAGCTGCTGCCGATATGCCGCTGTGAACTCGATCTTCCTGCGCATCTACGGCGGCATGTGCGCGGCGCTGATCCTGGTGGCGTTGCTCGGCGCCCTGGCACTGCACCTGCTTAATGACGTGCGCAGCGGCCAGTACCGTGAGCGCCTGGCCCACGGCACTTTTGCGTTGATGGGCGATAACCTGCAGCCCATGAGCGCCATTGAACGACAGCGCGCCTTGGCGGTGTGGGAGCGTTTGCTCGGTATTCCGCTGGAACTGCGCACGTTCACCGATGCGCAATTGGACCTTGGCCAGCGCAACCGCCTGCAACGCGGCCAGGTCCTGGTGGAACAGACCGGGCCTCATGCGGCGCGGGTGCTGCGGTTGGTCAGCGAGCAAGAGCAATTGGTGCTTACCGGCGAAGTGCAGCAGATCAGCGAGCAATTGGCCCGCGCAACCATTTACCTGCTGGCCGACGAACTGGTGCGCTTCCCGGTGGCCGAACAGCCCCAGCGCCTGGCCGACATCAAACACGCCAAGGGTTTTGGTTTTGAAATGCACTTGACGGCCCTTGACCAGGCCGACATGGACGAGGACCAGCGTCGTCGCGTGGCGGAGGGCGATACGGTGATGGCGCTGGGCAAGGGCGGCGATTCGATTCGCGTGTTTGCCGGCATGGTCGGCACCCCGTGGGTACTGGAGATCGGCCCGCTGTACCAGATGAACCCATACCCGGCGCAATGGCTGATCCTGATCACCTTGATTGGCCTGACCCTGATCGGCTTGATCGTCTATCTGCTGGTGCGACAACTTGAGCGTCGGCTCAAAGGCCTGGAGGCGGCGGCCACGCGTATCGCCAAGGGCAACCTGGAAGTGCGCGTACCCGCTCGCGGCGCGGACTCGGTCGGGCGCCTGGCGGCAGCCTTCAATGGTATGGCCGAGCACTTGCAGCAATTGCTGGCGATTCAGCGCGAACTGGTGCGCGCGGTCTCCCACGAGCTGCGCACACCCGTCGCGCGCCTGCGTTTTGGCCTGGAGATGATCGGTGACGCCGCCACGCCCGAAGCGCGGCGCAAGTACCTGGAGGGTATGGATGGCGATATCCAGGACCTTGATGGCCTGGTGGATGAGATGCTCACTTATGCCCGCTTGGAACAGGGTGCGCCGGAACTGAATTTCCAGCGCGTGGACCTTGATGCGTTGCTCGACCAGGTGATTGGCGAATTATCGCCATTGCGCCCCCAGGTCACCGTCACCCGGGGTATTTGCCTGTCATCGGCGCATTGGGATGACGCCTGGGTCGACGCTGAACCGCGCTACCTGCACCGCGCCCTGCAAAACCTGGTGAGCAATGCCATGCGCCACGCCAAAGGCCAAGTGTTGATCAGTTATCAGGTGGGGCAGGTACGCTGCCGCATCGATGTGGAAGACGACGGCCCCGGCGTGCCGGAAAGCGCCTGGGAGCGGATCTTCACGCCGTTCCTGCGCCTGGATGACAGCCGTACCCGCGCCTCTGGCGGGCATGGCCTGGGTTTGTCGATCGTGCGGCGGATTATCTATTGGCACGGCGGGCGGGCGTTGATCAGCAAGAGCAACAACCTGGGCGGGGCGTGCTTCAGCCTGAGCTGGCCCAGGGATCAGGATAAGCCCTGACACCGCTGTCGCAGGCAAGCCAGTTCCCACAGGCGAATGCATTCCCAATGTGGGAGCCGGGCGTGCCCGCGATGGTGGTCTACCAGGCGCTGATAGCCACCAGGCTCAACAACTGCTCCCCTTGCACCACAAACTGCCCTTCCAGCTCTTTGCCATGGCCCCACTCTTGCGAAAGATCGGTCAGCAACCGCAACCGCACCCTCCCAGCCGCTGACCACTCCAGCACCTCGGCATGCTCGAAATAAAAGCGCTTGTGCACGATCGGATAGAGCGCCTTGAACAGGCTTTCCTTGACCGAAAACGTCAGCGTCACCAGCAAGGCGAGTTGCTCACGGGGCAGGGTGGCCATGCGCTGTAATTCATCGGCCGTCAGGATTTCCCCGGCCAGGCGTTCGGCCCGCTCCAGTGACAGCAGATGCTCCAGGTCCATGCCCAGCCCGCGCCATTGCGCCTTGTGCCCGACAATCGCCGCAGCGTGCCCGGTGCTGTGGGTGATGGAGCCACTGATATGCCCTGGCCAGACCGGGGCGCGGTCTTCGCCGATGGCCGGGACGCAGCGCAGATGATCGAGTCGTTGCAGCGCTTCGCGCGCGCACAGGCGGCCGGCGAGAAATTCCGCCTGGCGCTTGGCGACCGAGCGCTGGATGCTAGCCGGCGGTGGCACATCGCAGCGCTGGAAATCGCCCGGGCTCAATAAAGCCGGGTCGAATCGCGTGCTCAAAAACACCGTGCCCGGCAAAGAAACCGGCAACGGCCAATGATCATCAAGTGGGGTGCAGCAAGCGGGTAGGGGCGTCATGCGCGGTATTTTGCCGAGTTGGCGGGCCAGTGGATAGCCCGGTGCGGTTCAGCTGCGGTTCAGAGCCTGTTCAGGGGGAGTTCAGGGGCGCCTGCGTAGTCTGGACCCCACAGCCCAAACGCGTATGAGGTAACCACCATGACTGCGATCAAAAAGCTGATGTTGGCCTTGACCATGCTTGGCGCCACTGCCGGCGTGCAGGCGTCCGATGGCACCTTTGCGGCCTTTGGCAGCGAGAAAACCAAGAAATCCAGCAACCTGATCCATCGTGTCAGCTTCGAAGACGCTGGCACTCAGGCTGCGCCGTGGGGCCAGGCCCTGGGCGCTACCCCTGCGCAACCCGACTATCGCAGCGGCTACGCGCACCTGACCGGCCACTACAATGGCATAAAACTGCGCCCCCAAGAGCTGCAGGGCCGCTATGATATCCCCCTGTCGGCTAGTTGAATTGCAGTGGAGAACCTTATGAAATTGCTGGTGGTGGAAGATGAGGCGCTGCTGCGTCATCACCTGTTTACCCGCCTGACCGACAGCGGGCATGTGGTCGAAGCCGTGGCCAATGCCGAAGAAGCCCTGTACCAGACCGGCCAATTCAACCATGACCTGGCGATCATCGACCTTGGCCTGCCCGGCATGGGCGGCCTGGACCTGATTCGCCAGTTGCGCACCCAGACCAAGACCTTCCCGATCCTGATCCTCACCGCCCGCGGCAACTGGCAGGACAAGGTTGAAGGCTTGGCGGCCGGGGCCGACGACTACGTGGTCAAGCCGTTCCAGTTCGAAGAGCTGGAGGCGCGCATGAACGCCTTGCTGCGTCGCTCCAGCGGTTTTACCCAGTCGACTATCGTTGCCGGGCCGCTGCTGCTAGACCTCAACCGCAAGCAAGCCTCCCTGGACGAGCAACCCCTGGCGCTGACCGCCTACGAGTATCGGATCCTCGAATACTTGATGCGTCATCATCAGCAAGTGGTCGCCAAAGACCGTTTGATGGAGCAACTGTACCCGGATGACGACGAGCGCGATCCAAACGTGATCGAAGTGCTGGTCGGCCGCCTGCGCCGCAAGCTGGAAGGCCCGGCCGGGTTCAAGCCAATCGATACCGTGCGTGGCCTGGGCTACCTGTTCAATGAGCGCTGCCGTTGATTCGTTCGCTACGTGTGCGCCTGATGCTGGCGGCCGCCACCCTGGCCGTGCTGTTTATGCTCGGCTTGTTGCCGGCCATGCAAGGCGCGTTCAGCCTGGCGCTGCAGGATTCCATCGAACAGCGCCTGGCGTCGGATGTGACCACCCTGATTTCCGCGGCGCGGGTCGACAATAACCGCCTGCTGATGCCGGCGCAGTTGCCCGATGAGCGTTTCAACCTCACCGACAGTCGGCTGTTGGGCTATATCTACGACCGTGAAGGCCATCTGGTATGGCGCTCGCGGGCGACCCAGGAAGAAAACATCAACTACAAACCGCGCTACGACGGGCGCGGCAACGAGTTTGCGCGCATTCGCGAGGCCAATGGCCAGGAATTCTTCGTGTATGACGTCGAGGTCCGGCTGCTGGGAGGCAAGAGCGCGGCGTTCAGCATTGTCGCCCTGCAGCCGGTACGCGAATACCAACTGACCCTCGAAGGCCTGCGCGAGAACCTCTACCTCGGGTTCGGCGCGGCCTTGCTGGTGTTGTTGACGCTGTTGTGGCTGGGCCTGACCTGGGGCCTGCAAGCCCTGCGACGCCTGAGCCATGAACTCGACCAGATCGAAGGCGGCACCCGCGAAAGCCTCAGCGAAGAACACCCCCGCGAACTGCTGCGCCTGACCGGCTCCCTGAACCGCTTGCTGCACAGCGAGCGCGAACAGCGTGCGCGCTACCGCGACTCCCTCGATGACTTGGCTCACAGCCTGAAAACGCCACTGGCGGTGTTGCAGGGCGTGAGCGAAGACATGGCCCAGCGCCCCGAAGAACGTAGCCAGGCGTGGGTGCTGCAATCGCAGATCGAACGCATGAGCCAGCAGATCGGATACCAGTTGCAGCGTGCCAGCCTGCGTAAAAGTGGCCTGGTGCGCCACCAGGTCCGCCTGGAACCGGTGGTGCAAAGCCTGTGCGATACATTGGAAAAGGTTTATCGCGACAAGCGGGTCACCGTGACCTTTGATTTGCCGCAGGCCTGCGAGGTACCCATCGAAAAGGGCGCGTTGCTCGAAATGCTCGGCAACCTGCTGGAAAACGCCTACCGCCTGTGCCTCAAGCAAGTGCGTATCAGCCTGGTGGAAAACCTCGATGGCATTGAGCTGTGTATCGAAGACGACGGCCCCGGCGTACCACCGGACCAGCGTGCACGGATCCTGCAGCGCGGCGAACGGCTCGACCGTCAGCACCCGGGGCAGGGGATCGGGCTGGCGGTGGTCAAGGACATCATCGAAAGCTATCACGCGCGGTTGACGTTGGGGGATTCAGCGCTGGGTGGGGCGGCGTTCAGGATTCACTTTCCTGCCTTGTGATCTGCACTGGCCTCATCGCAGGCAAGCCAGCTCCCACAGTTGATCGGGTTTACAAATTTTGATGTGTGAATACATTCAAGTGTGGGAGCTGGCTTGCCTGCGATGAGGCCCTCCCAGCCAATACACCTCTAACTCTCCTGCGCTCTGTAGGCCCCCGGCGTCAGCCCCGTCCACTTCTTGAACGCCCGATGAAACGCCGACGGTTCGGAAAACCCCAACTGCTCGGCGATCTCCTGCAAAGACAAATCCGCCCGCCCCAGGTGGTAAATGGCGATATCCCGGCGTAGCTCATCCTTCAATGCCTGAAAACTCGTGCCTTCTTCGCGCAGGTGGCGGCGCAGGGTCTGTGGGCTGATGTGCAGGTGCTGGGCAACGGCTTCCAGGTCTGGCCAGGGCGTGCGGTCGCGGCTCAGCAAGCGACGCAACTGGCTGCTCAGGCTGTCGCCTTCATCCGGCCGCGACAGCAAGTCGGCAGGGGAGCGCTGCAAGAAGTGCTTGAGGGTGCGTTCGTCCTGCAACAGCGGCAGGCTCAGGTAGCGGCTGGGAAACACCAGGCTGCTGGTCGGCGCGCCGAACACCTGGGGGCAGGGGAACAGCAGGTCGTATTCACCGGCATGGGCCGGCATCGGGTAACTGAAGGTGGCCTGCTGCAGCCGGATACGCTGGCCGATCAACCAACTGCCCAGGCGATGCCAGATCACCAGCAGGCATTCACTGAGGAAGTGGTCCGGGTCCCATAGCTGTGAGTCGTCCAGGCTCAGACGCGCCATGTCGCCTTCTTTGGTCAGTTGCCAGCGTGGGCCTTGGGGGAACAGGCTATAAAACAATAAGCCGCGCTCCAGCGCCTTCTCCAGCGTGCGGCAATGAATCAGCGCATGGCACATCATGGCGAAAGTGCCACGTTTGCTCGGCCCTTCTGCAAACCCCAGGTATTCGTCATCCAACCCCAGCCAGAGCATTTGCAGCAAGCGGGTAAATTGCTCTGGAGCGATGCGTGCGCGGGGTTCGGTCAGCAGTTCCGGGGTGATGCCCACCTGCTGCAACACCCCCGAGTAGTCAAAACCGGCCCGGCGCGCACCGCCGAGGGCCGCTCGGGCGTAATGGCTGGCGATGGTACGTTCACGCATGCAAGGGCCTCATCCATGGAGGGGCGGATGGTAGCCATCACCCGGCGGGGCGACAAGGCGGATATCCGCCAAATTGTAGGACGAGACAGGATGAGTGGGCGGAAATCCGCCACCCTGTTGCATTCTCCGGAGTCGCCCGTGAACCCCAAGCCCTGATGTCTAAAGGCCTTCAGCGCGTTTAAGCAAAGTGGCACGCTGTTTGCGATAAGGATTACAGCGCAGGCTTGCTCCTACAGGCTTCGCAAACAACAAATCCCTCCAGTGCAGGAGGGTTCGCAATTCAAGTGCCGTGGGCAATGGCGGATATTTGCCACACGGGACGATTGAGGAACTTTGCAATGACGACTCGTCAGCCAATCTACAAATCCCTGTATTTCCAGGTGATCGTTGCAATCGTTATCGGTATCTTGCTCGGCCACTTCTACCCACAGACCGGCGTGGCCCTCAAGCCACTGGGTGACGGCTTTATCAAGCTGATCAAAATGGTCATCGCCCCGATCATTTTCTGTACCGTGGTCAGCGGCATCGCCGGCATGCAAAGCATGAAGTCGGTGGGCAAGACCGGCGGCTACGCGCTGCTGTACTTCGAAATTGTTTCCACCATCGCCCTGCTGATTGGCCTGGTCGTGGTCAACGTGGTGCAGCCGGGCGCCGGCATGCACATCGACGTCGCGACCCTGGATGCTTCCAAAGTGGCGGCCTACGTCACCGCTGGTAAAGACCAGAGCATCGTCGGCTTTATCCTCAACGTCATCCCGAACACCATCGTCGGCGCCTTCGCCAACGGCGACATCCTGCAAGTGCTGATGTTCTCGGTGATTTTCGGTTTCGCCCTGCATCGCCTGGGTGCCTACGGCAAGCCCGTGCTGGACTTCATCGATCGCTTCGCCCATGTGATGTTCAACATCATCAACATGATCATGAAGCTCGCGCCAATCGGTGCCCTGGGTGCGATGGCATTCACCATTGGCGCCTACGGTGTCGGTTCCCTGGTGCAGTTGGGCCAGTTGATGATCTGCTTCTACATCACCTGCATCCTGTTCGTGGTGCTGGTGCTGGGCGCTATCTGCCGCGCTCACGGTTTCAGCGTGTTGAAGCTGATCCGCTACATCCGTGAAGAACTGCTGATCGTACTGGGCACCTCGTCGTCGGAATCCGCACTGCCGCGTATGCTGATCAAGATGGAACGCCTGGGCGCGAAGAAGTCCGTGGTCGGCCTGGTGATTCCAACCGGTTACTCCTTCAACCTCGACGGTACTTCGATCTACCTGACCATGGCGGCCGTGTTCATCGCCCAGGCGACCGACACCCACATGGACATCACCCACCAGATCACTCTGCTGCTGGTGTTGCTGCTGTCGTCCAAAGGCGCGGCTGGCGTGACCGGTTCGGGCTTCATCGTACTGGCCGCCACCCTGTCGGCTGTCGGCCACTTGCCGGTTGCCGGCCTGGCGCTGATCCTGGGTATCGACCGCTTCATGTCCGAAGCCCGTGCCCTGACCAACCTGGTGGGTAACGCAGTTGCCACCATCGTTGTGGCCAAGTGGGTCAAGGAACTGGACACCGACAAGCTGCAAAGCGAACTGGCGTCTGGCGGTACCGGTATTTCCGAAACCCGCGAGCTCGATGACCTGGGCGTGGCAGAAGGCCCGGCGCCTGTCGTCAAGTAAGTGGCTGCTGGCGTGAACTGACGCCAACGCTATCCGCAAACGCCCCGACTGGTTCGGGGCGTTTGCATTTCTGGCGGGATGCAACGGATATTTTTGGTTTACAGTGAGCGCGACAGTACTTACCGGAGGCCTGATGGACAGTGTGGATCTGAACGTCCTGCGCAGCGTGCTGCAATGGCGCCGCGCCGGGCAGCGCGTGATGTTGTACAGCGTGGTGCAAACCTGGGGCAGCGCGCCGCGCCCGCCAGGCGCAATGCTGGCCCTGCGCGGTGATGGTGTGGTGATTGGCTCGGTGTCGGGCGGTTGCATCGAGGATGACTTGATCGCGCGCCTGCAAGACGGCCGCTTGCCTGCTGACGGCCCGCCCGTGCAGTTGGTGACCTACGGCGTCACTCGCGACGAGGCGGCGCGTTTTGGCCTGCCCTGCGGCGGCACCCTGAGGCTCACCGAGGAGCGCGTGGAGGAGTGGGGTTGGGTCCAAGCGCTGCTGGCGCGTTGTGAAGATCACCAGATTGTCGCTCGCGAGCTGAACCTGGCCACCGGCGAAGTGATCTTGAGCGCCGCCAGCAAGACCGACGTGGTGAGCTTCGACGGCGAACGCTTGCGCGCCATCTATGGCCCGCGCTGGCGCCTGCTGTTGATCGGCGCCGGGCAGCTGTCGCGCTACGTAGCGGAAATGGCACGCCTGCTGGATTTCGAAGTGCTGATCTGCGACCCCCGCGAAGAGTTCGTCTACGGCTGGGAAGACCAGCATGGCCGCTTTGTGCCGGGCATGCCCGACGAGGCGGTGTTGAATATTCATACCGATGAACGCACGGCTATTGTGTGCCTGACCCACGATCCACGTCTGGATGACATGGCGTTGCTGACGGCGCTGAACTCCACGGCGTTCTATATTGGCGCCCTGGGTTCGCGGGTCAATACCCAGAAGCGTCGGGAGAACCTGGCCGCGCTAGGCCTGTCGGCGGAGGCCATTGCGCGCTTGCACGGGCCGATCGGCCTGCACATCGGCAGCCATACGCCGGCGGAAATTGCGCTATCGCTGATGGCGGAAATTGTTGCGATCAAGAACGGTGTGGCACCGATGCAGAAAAAACCGATGGCAGTGGTGGCCGAGTGACGGTGACGGCGATTGTGCTGGCGGCGGGGCAGGGCAGTCGTTTTCGTGCTGAAGCTGGAGCTGATCACGACAAATTGCTCGCCGCGTGTGTGGGGCTGGATGGTGTTAGCCGGCCGGTCATCGAGCAGGTGTTGCTCAACTTGCCTGAGCGTGTTGTAACGCGCTGGCTAGTGACGTCGCCGGAGCGCGGGGAGGTTATCCGCCTGGCAGAGGCTTATGGCTGTCAGGTGGTACTGCTGGATTCGAGCTGTATGGGCGACAGCATTGCGGCGGCGGTCAAGGCCAGCGGTGCAGCGGATGGGTGGCTGGTGGTGTTGGGGGATATGCCGTTTATTCAGTCATCGAGTATCGAACGGGTGATTGATGCGCTGGAGGAGGGGGCCATCAGCGTCCCCGTACAGGCGGGGGAATATGGACATCCTGTGGCGTTTGACCGTGCGTTTGGCCCAGGTTTGCTGGCTTTGGTCGGCGACCGTGGGGCCAGATCGTTGTTTGCGGATGCCGCCTTGAGGGAGGTGCCTGTACTTGATCCTGGAGTCTTGTGGGATGTAGATACACCCCGGCTATTAAGTTTCAACGCAGGCTGAATGTGGGAGCGGGCTTGCTCGCGAATGCAATACATCAGTCGCCCTATTCACTGACTGACACTCCGTATTCGCGAGCAAGCCCGCTCCCACATTTGGGGCGCCACAAGGCTCAAGTTGATCGTCATAAAAAAGCCCCGCCTGATCACTCAGGCGGGGCTTTTTAGTGGCTTATGGAATCAGACGAGGGGTTTAGGCTCGTGCTCTGCTTCCTGGGCCTTGTGCTCTACCGCCTGGGCAGCGGCAGCAGCAGCTTCGGCTTCCTTGCGGCGGCGACGCACTTCACGTGGGTCATTCGGCGCACGGCCGTTTTCGGTGAGGGCGCTTGCAGGCGCAGCTTCAACCACAGGGGCGGCCACTTCGGCAACCACCGGGGCTTCAACTTCAACCACGGCCGCAGGCTCCACAACCGGCGTCGGCTCAACCACTGGGGCTGGCTCGGCGACGACTTCAGCAACCGGTGCCGGTGCTTCTTCTACCACTGGGGCAGGCGTTGGCGCTTCAACCGGTGCAGCCGGTTCGGCAGTCCACTGGAAGGCGGTCTGTTCTTCGCGAACTTCACGCACAGCCGGGGCAGCTTCTTCGACCGCCGGAGCTTCTACAGCCGCTTCGACTACTGGCTGAGGCTCAACCACTGGAGCCGGTTCAACGGCAACCGCTTCAGTTTCTGGCTGTGCGTCGCGAACCGGGGCAACTTCCACTTCCGGAACCACTGGGGCTTCGACAGGGGTTGTGGCTTCAACGACTGGCGCTTCAACAACCGGCGCTTCAACCGCTGGGGTTTCGGCGGCTGGCGCTTCTACGGCAACAGTGTCTTCGACGGCAGCGGTAGCACGTTCGGCTTGCTCGTGAGCCTGGGCTTCAGCAGGGGCGCTGATGACCGAACTGGCAACGGCAGCGGTAACGGCCAAGCCGGCAGCCAGTTCGGCGCCTGTTGGCTCGTTGTTGGCAGCTTCTGCGTTCTCGCCGGTTTCTTCCGAACCTTCGATTACGTTGCCGTTGGCATCACGCTGACGCTCACGACGGTTGCTGCGACGACGCTGGCCGCGGGAGCGGCGGCGTGGACGATCGCCTTCGGCGTTGTCCTGGCCGTCTTCCTGCAACTGCTCTTCGCCGGTCAGTACTTCTTCTTCGGTGGCAGCAGCGGCTTGCTCGGCGCGTGGTTGACGCTCTTCACGTGGCGGGCGCGGTTGGCGCTCTTCGCGTGGTGCGCGTTCTTCACGCGGCTGGCGGGCCGGGCGATCTTCGGTGCTAACGGCTGCGGCAGCGGCAACGGCAGGTGCCGCGTCCAGAGGCTCGCGCAGTTCACGCACGCGTTCTTCACGCTCGCCACGTGGCTTGCGGTCTTCACGTGGAGCGCGTGGGGTACGTGGGGCGCGCTCTTCACGCGGTGCACGTTCTTCACGGGCGACGGTCGGGGTGTCTTCACGGGCTTCGCGAGGCGCACGCTCTTCACGTGGTGCGCGTTCTTCACGCGGGGCACGTTCTTCGCGAGGCTTGCGCTCTTCGTCACGGCGGCCGTTGCGGTTACGGCTCTGCTGGCGACCGTTGCGACGTTCTTCGTTGCGCGCCGGGCGCTCGGTGGCAGGTTTTTCAACCACAACCGGGGCAGCAGGCTCTTCCTTGGTGGCGAACAGGCTGACCAGCGACTTCACCAGGCCCTTGAACAGGCTTGGCTCAGGCAGGGCGACCGGCGCGGCAACCGGGGCGGCAGCTTCGGTCGGTACCGGTGCGTTGGCACGGGCCGGTGCAGTCTTCACCGCGGCTTCCTGGCGAACCAGGGTGCGGGTCGCAGCGGCTGGCTGGACTTCTTCGACTTCGGCGGCAGCCGCGGCGATTTCATAGCTGGACTGCCCGCTATGGGCTTCCGGGCTGTCGTCACGCAGGCGCTGTACTTCGAAGTGCGGCGTTTCGAGGTGATCGTTCGGCAGGATGACGATACGGGCACGGGTGCGCAGTTCGATCTTGGTGATCGAGTTGCGTTTTTCATTGAGCAGGAAGGCGGCAACCGGAATCGGCACTTGGGCGCGAACTTCGGCGGTACGGTCTTTCAGGGCTTCTTCTTCGATCAGGCGCAGGATCGCCAGGGACAGCGATTCAACGTCACGGATGATGCCGGTGCCGTTGCAACGCGGGCAGACGATGCCGCTGCTCTCGCCCAGGGATGGACGCAGGCGCTGACGGGACATTTCCAGCAGGCCAAAGCGCGAGATGCGGCCGACTTGCACGCGAGCGCGGTCAGCTTCCAGGCACTCGCGGACTTTCTCTTCCACGGCGCGCTGGTTCTTGGCAGGGGTCATGTCGATGAAGTCGATCACGATCAGGCCGCCGATGTCACGCAGGCGCAGCTGGCGGGCGATTTCTTCAGCCGCTTCCAGGTTGGTCTGCAGGGCGGTTTCTTCGATGTCGCTGCCTTTGGTCGCACGTGCCGAGTTGATGTCGATGGACACCAGGGCTTCGGTCGGGTCGATCACGATGGAGCCGCCGGAAGGCAGTTCGACCACGCGCTGGAAGGCGGTCTCGATCTGGCTTTCGATCTGGAAACGGTTGAACAGCGGCACGCTGTCTTCGTACAGCTTGATCTTGCTGGCGTACTGCGGCATCACCTGGCGGATGAAGGTCAGGGCTTCGTCCTGGGCTTCAACGCTGTCGATCAGCACTTCGCCGATGTCCTGGCGTAGGTAGTCGCGGATGGCGCGGATGATCACGTTGCTTTCCTGGTAGATCAGGAACGGCGCGGAACGATCCAGGGACGCTTCTTTGATAGCGGTCCACAGTTGCAGCAGGTAGTCGAGGTCCCACTGCATTTCTTCGCTGCTGCGGCCAAGGCCGGCAGTGCGCACGATCAGGCCCATGTCGGCCGGTGCGATCAGGCCGTTCAGCGCTTCACGCAGTTCGTTACGCTCTTCGCCTTCGATGCGACGGGAAATACCGCCGGCACGTGGGTTGTTCGGCATCAGCACCAGGTAACGACCGGCGAGGCTGATGAAGGTGGTCAGGGCTGCGCCCTTGTTGCCACGTTCTTCTTTTTCGACCTGGACGATGACTTCCTGGCCTTCGCTCAGGACGTCCTTGATGTTCACGCGGCCTTCAGGGGCTTTCTTGAAGTATTCGCGGGAGATTTCTTTGAGGGGCAGGAAGCCGTGGCGCTCGGAGCCGAAATCGACAAAGGCAGCCTCAAGGCTTGGTTCGATGCGAGTGATACGGCCTTTATAGATGTTGGCCTTTTTCTGCTCGCGTGCACCGGATTCGATGTCCAGGTCATAGAGGCGTTGGCCATCTACCAGTGCAACACGCAACTCTTCGGGTTGAGTTGCGTTAATCAGCATTCTTTTCATGTTGTACCGTCGGTTTCCGGGCTGCCGGAAACGGCGTTCGGCACACACGACTTCTCACGGTCGGTGTCAGGTGCGTCAAGAGTGGTTGGCCACTCCAGTGTCCAGCAAAATCGGCCAATTGGGCCGGTATCGCGACGGACGCGTCCTGCTCGTTAGCGGTGGTGACAAAGGCACCACTTCAACAAAAGCTAAGGTCAGGAGGAGGAATCAACCGGCGACTGTGGACGAGATGAAGCGTCTAAAACAAGCCTAGTGCTACACAGTCCGACGGTTGTGCATCTCCACCCTACACGTATCCCTGATAATTCGGGTGCTGCCGCGCGCAGAATCCGCAGCGGGTTGGCATTTACCGTGTTCTCCAATGGGGAGAACACGCTCATGGCTAAACAAGACTAGGTGTGGGCGGTTGCGCTCTCACTCAGCTCTTAACAGGCGTTGTTTCCGAAGCATTCGCCATGGTCTGGCTCAAAACTGACTGCACTTTGTGAACTGGCCGTAAATATCGGCGCAAAATGCGAGTATTCACTCTGCTTTCTGCACTCGCTTCAGGCCTCATGTCACCTGCGCTTGTTACAATCTTGAGCCTTCCTGGGTGGCGAAAGCCCCGTAGGACGGCCTCGCGTCCTGATGAATTGCGATGGTCAGGGCCGGCAGTTTGCCGCATGTCCTCTGTCCAGGCCGCTTTTGGCGGCGTTCGCGACTATAGCAGTAATGATTAAGTGCTTCAATTCCATAAAAAATTGTTATCATCGCCGCCATGACGACTACCACCCCCCCGACCCCCAGCGTCCAGCTGCTTGAGGTCTCGCCGGAATATGCCGGCCAACGCATCGACAATTTTCTCCTGGCCAGGCTCAAAGGCGTGCCCAAGACCTTGATTTACCGCATTTTGCGTAAAGGCGAAGTGCGCGTGAACAAGGGGCGCATCAAGCCTGAGTACAAGCTGCAGGCGGGCGATATCGTCCGTGTGCCGCCGGTGCGCGTGCCTGAGCGCGACGAGCCGGTGCCGCTGGCCCAAGGCTTGTTGCAGCGCCTGGAAGCGTCGATCGTGTTCGAAGACAACAAGCTGATCGTGATCAACAAGCCCTGTGGCATTGCGGTTCACGGCGGCAGTGGCTTGAACTTCGGCGTGATCGAAGCCTTTCGTCAGTTGCGCCCCGATTGCAAGGAGCTGGAGTTGGTTCATCGCCTGGACCGCGACACGTCTGGCCTGTTGATGATCGCCAAGAAACGCAGCATGTTGCGCCACTTGCACACCGCCCTGCGTGGCGATGGCGTGGATAAGCGCTACATGGCGCTGGTGCGCGGCAACTGGGCCAGCTCGATCAAAAGCGTGCGTGCGCCGTTGCAGAAGAGCAACCTGCGCTCCGGCGAGCGCATGGTCGAAGTGGACGAGGAGGGCAAAGAGGCCCTGACCCTGTTCAAGGTGCTGCGTCGCTTCGGTGACTTCGCCACCATGGTCGAGGCCAAGCCGGTCACTGGTCGCACTCACCAGATTCGTGTGCACACCCTGCATGCGGGCCACTGCATTGCGGGTGACACCAAGTACGGCGACGAGGATTTCTCCAAGGAAATTCGCGATCTGGGCGGCAAGCGCCTGTTCCTGCACGCCTACATGCTCACCGTGCCGCTGCCCGATGGTGGCGAGCTGAAGTTGCAGGCGCCGGTCGATGAGATGTGGGCCAAGACCGTGGAGCGTTTGAGTGTCGCACCTTGACTACAAGCTGCTGATCTTCGATTGGGACGGGACGCTGGCCAATTCCATTGGCCGCATCGTCGAGTCCATGCACATGGCGTCGACCCGCTCGGGCTTTGAATTGTGCACGGACCTGGCGGTGAAGGGCATTATCGGCCTGGGTTTGCCTGAAGCCATTCGCACCCTGTACCCCGACATCAGCGACGCCGAGCTGGTGGCGTTTCGCGAGCACTATGCCGACCACTACATTGCGCTGGAAGCTACGCCTTCGCCGCTGTTTGAAGGCGTGGTGCAATCGCTGGAAGCGTTTCGTGCCCAGGGTTATCACCTGGCGGTCGCCACCGGCAAGGCTCGTCGCGGCCTGGACCGTGTACTCAAGGCCCATGGCTGGGAGGATTACTTTGATATCACCCGCGCTGCGGATGAAACCGCCAGCAAGCCTCATCCCTTGATGCTGGAGCAGATCCTTGCGCACTGTGGCGTAACGCCACGCGAGGCATTGATGGTGGGTGATGCGTCTTTCGACCTGATGATGGCACGCAACGCGGGCATGGACAGCGTCGCTGTCAGCTATGGCGCCCAGTCTGCCGAGGCGTTGCAGCAATACGAGCCGAGGCTGACGATTGATCATTTTTCTGAACTGCAGGCCTGGCTCAGCCGGGCGCTGTAAGTCTTTGCTGGGGTTAATGGCATGAGTGACGAGTGGAAGGCGCCTGAAAAGGCACAGAGCAGTGATGATAAAAGCTGGAAGCTTTTGGAGAAGACCCTCCTGGCCAGCGTCCAGGAGCAGCGACGTTCGCGGCGCTGGGGGATTTTCTTCAAGCTGTTGACCTTTGTATACCTGCTTGGGATGCTGGCGCTGTTCAGTCCGCTGATGGACATGGAAAAGAGCGCCGCCCGTGGCAGTCATTACACTGCCTTGATCGAGGTGCGCGGCGTGATTGCCGACAAGGAGCCCGCCAGTGCCGACAATATCGTCACCAGCCTGCGCGCGGCGTTTGAGGACCCCAAGGTCAAAGGCGTGGTCCTGCGCATCAATAGCCCAGGCGGTAGCCCGGTGCAGTCGGGTTATGTGTATGACGAAATTCGTCGTCTGCGCACCTTGCATCCGGATACCAAGCTCTATGCCGTGATCTCCGACCTGGGTGCCTCGGGCGCCTATTACATTGCCAGCGCCGCAGACCAGATCTATGCCGACAAGGCCAGCCTGGTGGGCTCTATTGGTGTCACAGCGGCCGGTTACGGTTTTGTGGGTGCCATGGAGAAGCTGGGGGTGGAGCGTCGCACCTACACCTCGGGCGAGCATAAGTCGTTCCTCGATCCTTTCCAGCCGCAGAAGGCGGATGAAACCGCGTTCTGGCAAGGCGTGCTCGACACTACCCATCGTCAGTTCATTGCCAGCGTCAAGCAGGGGCGTGGGGATCGTTTGAAAGATAAAGAGCATCCGGAACTGTTCTCCGGCCTGGTCTGGTCGGGCGAGCAGGCATTGCCGCTGGGCCTGATTGACGGCTTGGGCAGTGCCAGCTCGGTGGCGCGGGATGTGATTGGCGAGAAGGAGTTGGTGGATTTTACGGTCGAGGAATCGCCGTTTGATCGCTTCTCCAAGAAACTCGGTGCCAGTGTGGCGGAGAAATTGGCGCTGTACATGGGCTTCCAGGGGCCGTCCCTGCGCTGAAATTCCAAGCTAGGTGTAGATCAACTGTGGGAGCGGGCTTGCCCGCGATAGCGATGGATCAGTCGATATTAGTGTCGCCTGGTACATCGCTATCGCAGGCAAGCCAGCTCCCACATTGCTTTACGAAGGTTTCAAGGGATCTGTACGCCTTCGGTCAGCAGCATGTCCACCAGTCGAATCAGTGGCAGCCCAACCAGGCTGGTCGCATCCGGTCCCTCGGTGCTCCGGAACAAGCTCACACCGAGCCCTTCTGCTTTGAAGCTGCCCGCACAGTCATAAGGCTGCTCGATCCGCAGATAGCGCTCGATACGTTCTGCATCCAGTTCGCGCATGTGTACGGTAAACGTCACGCAGTCGACCTGGTAGTGCCCGGTTTCGCTGTTGAGCAGTGCCAGGCCCGTGAGGAAGCTCACACGCTTGCCGCTGGCAGCCAGCAGTTGCTCGCGAGCATTTTCGAAGGTGTGCGGCTTGCCGATGATCCGGCCTTCCAGTACGGCGACCTGATCCGAGCCAATGATTAAATGGCCAGGATGGCTGGCGGCGAGGGCGCGGGCCTTTTGTTCGGCCAGGCGCTTGACCAGTTCGATGGCGGGTTCATCCGGGCGGTGGCTTTCGTCGATATCCGGCGAGCTGCAGGTGAACGGCAGGTGCAGGCGACTCAGTAATTCCCGGCGATAAACCGAGCTGGACGCGAGTAATAAAGGCAGCATATACGTCTCCTCAAGGCAGTCGCCGATTCTATCGACGTGACCGGCTGACGCACAGGGCTGAATTTCCTTTGACATGGCCGGGTGCATCCCTATAATGCTGCGCCTATGTTGAATGACCCGATTCCACCTCACGTTGACCCGCGCAAATTGGCTGATCGTGGCACCACCCTTCAAGGTGAAGTGCTGCTGGCCGATTTGGAGAGACTCTGCGACCCGCTTTCCGACACTGTCGGTACGGTGCAGGCGAAATTCGTTTTTGAACGAGATGAACGTAAATCTGTGGTAATCCACAGCGTTATCGACACCGAAGTCAAAATGGTTTGCCAGCGTTGTCTTGAGCTGGTCACCCTGCCGATCCACAGCGAATGCAGTTATGCTGTGGTGAAAGAGGGTGCGAATACCCAGTCGTTGCCGAAAGGTTATGACGTGCTGGAACTGGGCGAAGATCCATTGGATCTGCATGCACTGATCGAGGAGGAGCTTTTGCTCGCCTTGCCCATTGTGCCTGCTCATCATCCGGAAGAATGCCAGCAGCCGGAGGGTCTCGATGACGAGGCCGAGCCGAGCGAGGACGAGGTAACGCGGTCCAACCCGTTCAGTGTATTGGCGCAGTTAAAGCGTGACCCAAACGTTTAGGAGTTAATCAATTATGGCTGTTCAGCAGAACAAAAAATCCCGCTCCGCCCGTGACATGCGCCGTTCGCACGACGCTCTCGAGGCTAGCACCCTGTCCGTGGAAAAGACCACTGGTGAAGTTCACCTGCGTCACCACGTATCGCCAGAAGGCGTATACCGTGGCCGTAAAGTGATCGACAAGGGCGCTGACGAGTAATCACTTGTCTGCTCAAGTCATCGCGATTGACGCAATGGGCGGGGACTTCGGTCCCCGCAGCATTGTTCAGGCTTGCATTGCCAGCCTGTCTGCAACGCCCTCGCTGCACCTGACCCTCGTCGGTCAACCCTCCCTACTTGAAGAACTGATTGCCAGCCATCCGGCGGTGGATCGCGCGCGCCTGACGATTACGCCAGCCAGCGAAACCATCAGCATGGACGAAAAGCCGGCGGTTGCCCTGCGTGGCAAACCCGATTCTTCTATGCGGGTGGCCCTTGAGTTGTTGCGTGATGGCAAGGTGCAAGCCTGTGTCAGCGCCGGCAACACGGGCGCGTTGATGGCCTTGTCACGGCATGTGCTCAAAACCTTGCCAGGTATTGATCGGCCGGCGATGGTGGCGGCGATCCCGACGCAGAAGGGCTATTGCCAGTTGCTGGACCTGGGCGCCAATGTCGATTGCAGTGCCGAGCACCTGTTGCAATTTGCCGTAATGGGCTCGGTGGCCGCCGAGGCGCTGGGCGTGCCCCGACCCCGGGTTGCCCTGCTGAATATCGGCACTGAGGACATCAAGGGCAACCAGCAAGTCAAGCTTGCCGCTACCTTGCTACAAAGCGCGCGGGGTTTGAACTACATCGGCTTTGTTGAAGGTGATGGTTTGTACCGTGGCGAAGCTGACGTGGTGGTGTGCGACGGCTTTGTCGGCAATATTCTGCTCAAGTCCAGCGAAGGCCTGGCGACCATGATCGCCACGCGTATCGAAGCTTTGTTCAAGCGCAACCTGGCGTCACGTATAGTGGGGGCCTTGGCGCTGCCCCTGATGCGACGCTTGCAGGCCGACCTGGCGCCCGCACGGCACAACGGTGCAAGCTTTCTTGGCTTGCAGGGTATTGTGGTGAAAAGCCACGGTTCGGCCGGGGTGCTGGGCTTTCAAAGTGCAATTGCACGGGCCTTGATCGAGATTCAAGAGAACCTGCCGCAACGCTTGCACGGCCGTCTCGAGGATCTGTTGCCTTAGGCGAATTGGCCCGGGAGTGCTTAAATGTGACCGGCCAGTTCAATTGACCATCCAATCTGTCAGTTTCGTTCGCTCCCACCGTAGGCGCGAGCATTTTTGACGACCAGATCATTAGGGGCTTGTTACATGTCTACATCCCTCGCATTCGTCTTTCCAGGGCAGGGTTCGCAGTCCCTCGGCATGTTGGCCGAGCTGGGCGCGCAATACCCGCTGATCCTGGACACCTTCAAGGAAGCTTCTGACGCCCTGGGTTACGACCTGTGGGCACTGACCCAGCAAGGGCCGGAAGCGCTGCTCAACCAAACCGATAAAACCCAGCCGGCCATCCTGACCGCCTCGATCGCCCTGTGGCGCTTGTGGTTGGCAGAAGGCGGCGCGCGCCCTGCATTCGTCGCGGGTCACAGCCTGGGCGAATACAGCGCCCTGGTGGCCGCGGGCAGCCTGACCTTGGCTGAAGCGGTCAAGCTGGTCGAGCGTCGTGGTCAACTGATGCAAGAAGCCGTTCCGGCCGGGCAGGGCGGCATGGCCGCTATCCTGGGCCTGGACGACGTGGTGGTGATCGAGGCCTGCGCCGAAGCGGCGCAAGGCGAAGTGGTCAGTGCGGTGAACTTCAACTCCCCAGGCCAGGTGGTGATCGCCGGCGCCAAGGCAGCTGTCGAGCGTGCCATCGAGGGTTGCAAGGCCCGTGGCGCCAAGCGTGCCCTGCCATTGCCGGTGAGCGTACCGTCCCATTGTGAGCTGATGCGCCCGGCGGCAGAGCGGTTTGCCGAGTCTATCGCTGCCATCAACTGGCAAGCGCCGCAGATCCCGCTGGTGCAGAACGTCAGTGCGGCCGTGGCCGCCGACCTCGACACCCTCAAGCGCGACCTGCTGGAGCAACTGTACAAGCCAGTGCGCTGGGTTGAATCGGTCCAGACCCTGGCCGCCAACGGTGCCACCGAGCTGGTCGAGTGCGGCCCGGGCAAAGTCCTGGCCGGCTTGAACAAGCGCTGCGCCGACGGTGTGTCGACCGCCAACCTCAATACCCCAGAAGCCTTCGCTGCCGCTCGCGCGGCACTGGCCTGAATCCCGTACTTAGGAGAAGCCTGCATGAGTCTGCAAGGTAAAGTTGCACTGGTTACCGGCGCAAGCCGTGGCATTGGCCAAGCGATCGCCCTGGAGCTGGGCCGTCAGGGCGCCGTTGTGATTGGCACCGCCACCTCTGCCTCGGGCGCCGAGCGTATCGCCGCGACCTTGAAGGAAAACGGCGTGCAGGGCACCGGCCTGGAACTGAATGTAACCAGCGATGAGTCCGTAGCTGCCGTATTGGCCGAGATCACTGCACAGTTCGGCGCGCCGGCAATTCTGGTGAACAACGCCGGGATCACGCGTGACAACCTGATGATGCGCATGAAAGACGACGAGTGGTACGACGTGGTCGATACCAACCTGAACAGTCTGTTTCGCCTGTCCAAGGGCGTTTTGCGCGGCATGACCAAGGCGCGTTGGGGGCGAATTATCAATATTGGCTCCGTAGTGGGTGCCATGGGCAACGCAGGCCAAGTAAACTACGCTTCCGCCAAGGCCGGTCTGGAAGGTTTCAGCCGTGCACTGGCACGTGAAGTCGGTTCGCGGTCGATTACGGTCAACTCGGTGGCCCCAGGGTTCATCGACACCGATATGACCCGTGAACTGCCGGAAGCACAGCGTGAAGCGTTGCTGACGCAGATTCCGCTGGGCCGTCTGGGCCAGGCTCAAGAGATTGCGAATGTGGTCACTTTCCTGGCATCCGACGGTGCGGCATACGTGACTGGGGCTACAATCCCGGTTAACGGCGGGATGTACATGAGTTAAATTGTGACGGATCGCTTCAAAAAAATGTCATACGAGCTGTCTAAAATCCGTTATAAAGCTGCAACTTAATTTATAGGCAGGTGGCCGACCGGGTACAGGGTGAAGCTTTCAGTTGAAAAGCTGAAATGGCTTTCTATACACTTACCCACTGGCCAGCTGCCTGAATTTGTCCATTAGGAGTTAAACAAGGTATGAGCACCATCGAAGAGCGCGTCAAGAAAATCGTCGCCGAGCAACTGGGCGTTAAGGAAGAAGAAGTGGTCAACACTGCTTCCTTCGTAGAAGACCTGGGTGCCGATTCCCTTGACACCGTTGAGCTGGTGATGGCTCTGGAAGAGGAATTCGAGACCGAAATCCCGGACGAAGAAGCTGAAAAAATCACTACTGTTCAAGCTGCCATCGACTACGTTACTAGCCACCAGGCGTAATAGTTTGTAGTCGTCGCTTGCTGTCAGGGAAAAACCGCACTGCTGTAACGGCGTGCGGTTTTTTCTTTAGCGGCGATGAAAAGTGTCGTCATTAGAAAAAGGAGAGTGCTGTGTCGCGTAGACGCGTCGTAGTCACCGGTATGGGTATGTTGTCGCCACTGGGCACGGATGTGCCAAGCAGTTGGCAGGGCATTCTGGCTGGCCGCAGTGGTATTGGTCTGATCGAACATACGGACCTTTCTGCCTATTCCACCCGTTTTGGCGGCTCGGTAAAGGGCTTCAATGTCGAGGAATATCTCTCGATCAAAGAGTCCCGCAAGCTCGACCTGTTCATTCAGTACGGCCTGGCTGCCGGTTTTCAGGCAGTGCGTAACGCCGGCCTGGAAGTCACCGACGCCAACCGTGACCGCATCGGTGTGGCCATGGGTTCGGGTATTGGCGGTCTGACCAATATCGAAGAAACCAGCCGCACGCTGCATGAGACTGGCCCACGTCGAATTTCACCGTTCTTCGTACCGGGCTCGATCATCAATATGATTTCCGGCTTCCTGTCCATCCATCTGGGGGCACAGGGGCCTAACTACGCGATTTCAACGGCGTGCACCACAGGCACCCACTGCATCGGTATGGCGGCGCGCAACATTGCCTACGACGAAGCCGATGTGATGATCGCCGGCGGCGCCGAAATGGCCGCGTGCGGCCTGGGCATGGGCGGCTTCGGCGCGTCCCGTGCGCTGTCGACCCGCAATGACGAGCCGACCCGTGCCAGCCGTCCGTGGGACAAAGGCCGTGACGGCTTCGTGCTGTCCGACGGTGCCGGTGCGCTGGTGCTTGAAGAGTTGGAGCACGCCAAGGCGCGTGGCGCCACCATCTACGCCGAGCTGATCGGGTTCGGCATGAGCGGTGACGCGTACCACATGACTTCACCGCCGTCCGACGGAGCGGGTGCTGCGCGTTGCATCACCAATGCCCTGCGCGATGCGAAGGTCAACCCCGACCAGGTGCAGTACATCAACGCCCATGGCACTTCGACCCCGACTGGCGACTTGGCGGAAGCCGAGGCCATCAAGTCGGTGTTCGGTGAGCATGCCTACAAGCTGGCGGTCAGCTCCACCAAGTCCATGACCGGCCACCTGCTGGGTGCGGCGGGCGCGGTCGAGGCGATCTTCAGTGTGATGGCCATCAAGGACCAGGTTGCTCCGCCAACTATCAACCTTGATGAGCCGGACGAAGGCTGCGACTTGAACTTCGTGCCGCACGAAGCGCAACCGATGCCAATCGACGTGGTGATCTCCAACTCGTTCGGGTTTGGTGGTACCAACGGCTCCCTGGTGTTCCGCCGGTTCGCCGAGTGATGCACAGCTGGGTCGACGGTCAGCCAGCGGACAGCGTGCCCCTGAAAGATCGCGGCCTGGCCTATGGCGATGGGGTGTTCGAGACCATCGCCGTCAAGGCCGGGCAGCCGTTGCTGCTCGACCGTCACCTGCAACGCCTGGAAGAGGGTTGCAGGCGTTTGGCATTGGTGGTGGATCACGGGTTGATTCGCCACGAAGTGCTGAGCTTCGCCGCCGCCCTTGGCGACGGTATTCTCAAATTGATCCTCACCCGTGGCGACAGCTTGCGCGGTTATGGCATCAACCCTGGCGCCCCGGTGCGCCGTATTTTGCAGGGCAGTGCGCCCGCTGCTTACCCCCTTGCCCACGAAGTCGACGGCGTCCGCCTGTTTGCGTGTGCCACGCGCTTGGCGCAGCAGCCGCTGCTGGCCGGTATCAAGCACCTCAATCGGCTGGAGCAGGTGATCGCGCGTGCCGAATGGCAAGATACCGAACATGCCGAAGGCCTGATGCTGGACATGTCTGGTCGGGTGATCGAAGGCATATTCAGCAACCTTTTCCTGGTACGCAACGGCTTGTTACTAACCGCTGATCTGAGCCGTTGTGGCGTTGCCGGCGTAATGCGCGCCGAAGTGCTGGCCCAGGCACAAGCGCTGGGCGTCCCGGTGGCCGTGGCCGACATCAGTGTTGAGCAGTTGCAACAGGCCGATGAAGTCTTCGTCTGCAACAGCGTATATGGCATTTGGCCGGTGCGTGGTTGCGCTGCGATGAGCTGGCCGGTTGGGCCGCTCACCCGTAAACTGCAAGGCATTGTTCGCGCGCTATTGGATATTTGAGTTGATACGAAAACTGGTGTTACTGCTGCAGATCAGCCTGGTCTCGGCGGCTTTGCTCGTGGGCTTTTCGGCCTGGAAACTCGACTCTGCCCTCAAGCAGCCCCTGAAGCTGCCTCAGGAGCAGTTGCTCGACGTACCTGCTGGCGCTACGCCGACGGGCACCTTCAACCGTCTGGAAGCCGACGGCGTGCTCGACGATGCATTCTGGTTGCGTCTGTACTGGCGCTTCAACCTCGAAGGCCAGCCATTGCACAGCGGCGAGTACCGCATGAGCCCGGGCCTTACCGCCGAGGGTTTGATCGGCCTGTGGCAGCGCGGCGAAGTGGTGCAGTACAGCCTGACCTTGGTGGAGGGCTGGAATTTCCGTCAGGTGCGCACCGCCCTGGCCAAGCATGAAAAGATCGTGCAGACCCTCGCGGGCCTGACTGACAGCGAAGTGATGGATAAGCTCGGCCACCCAGGTGTGTTTCCTGAAGGGCGGTTCTTCCCCGACACCTACCGTTTTGTCCGCGGCATGACCGATGTCGAATTCCTGAAAAAAGCCTACAACCGCCTGGACGATGTACTCGCCCAGGAGTGGAGCAAGCGGGCTGCCGACGCGCCCTATACCGACCCTTACCAAGCGCTGATCATGGCGTCGCTGGTAGAAAAGGAGACCGGTGTGCCTCAGGAGCGCGGGCAGATTGCCGGTGTGTTTGTGCGTCGCCTGAAGATCGGTATGCTGCTGCAGACCGACCCCACCGTGATCTACGGCCTGGGTGAGCGCTACAACGGTAAATTGACCCGTGCCCATCTCAAGGAAGCCAACCCCTACAACACCTATATGGTCGCCGGCCTGCCGCCCACGCCCATCGCAATGGTCGGGCGCGAGGCAATCCATGCAGCGCTGAACCCGGTACCGGGCAGCAGCCTGTATTTCGTCGCCCGTGGTGATGGCAGCCATATATTCTCGGATGACCTGGATGCGCATAATGCCGCCGTGCGTGAGTTCCAGCTCAAGCGCCGTGCCGATTACCGTTCCAGTCCGACGCCTGTGGTGAAACCGCTGGAAGATTCGGCACCTGCCAGTGATGCACCCACCCCCGACGCACCGATCGAGCCCGCGCCGGACACTACCGCGCCGCAAAGCCCGCAATGACTCTGACTAAGGACTGCCTGTGACTGGCTTGTTTATTACCCTGGAAGGCCCGGAAGGTGCCGGCAAAAGCACTAACCGTGACTACTTGGCCGAGCGCCTGCGTGCGCAGGGCATCGAGGTGGTGCTGACCCGTGAGCCGGGCGGTACGCCTTTGGCTGAGCGCATCCGTGAAGTCCTGCTGGCCCCGGGTGACGAGCCGATGAACCCGGACACCGAGTTGCTCCTGGTGTTTGCTGCCCGTGCCCAGCACCTGGCCGAAGTGATTCGCCCGGCCCTGGCGCGGGGTGCGGTGGTGATCTGCGACCGGTTTACCGATTCCACCTACGCCTACCAGGGTGGGGGGCGGGGTTTGTCCCTGGAGCGCATCGCCACCCTGGAAACCTTCGTGCAAGGCGATCTGCGCCCCGACCTGACCCTGTTGTTCGACCTGCCGGTGGAAGTGGGCATGGCCCGCGCCAGTGCGCGAGGTCGCCTGGATCGCTTCGAGTTGGAAGGCCAAGCCTTCTTTGATGCGGTGCGCAGTGCTTTCCTGCAGCGCGCCAAGGCTGAGCCCACACGTTATTACCTATTGGACGCCGCCCAGCCGCTGAGTCAGGTGCAACAGGCTATCGACGCGCTGCTGCCCACTCTGTTGGAGCGTAGCCGTGGCTGAGTCCTACCCGTGGCAGGACGGCCTCTGGCAGCAACTGGCAGGGCGCGCCCAGCACGCCCACGCCTATCTGCTGCATGGGCCGGTGGGCATCGGTAAACGCCACCTCGCCGAACGCCTGATGGGCAGCCTGTTGTGCCAACGCCCAGTCAACTTGGAGGCGTGTGGCGAGTGCAAGTCCTGCCTGTTGCTCAAGGCTGGCAGTCACCCGGACAATTATGTGCTGGAACCCGAGGAAGCGGACAAGGCCATCAAGGTCGACCAGGTGCGCGACCTGGTGAGTTTCGTGGTGCAGACTGCGCAAATGGGCGGGCGCAAAGTGGTGCTGATCGAGCCGGTCGAGGCGATGAACATCAACGCGGCCAACGCCTTGCTCAAAAGCCTTGAAGAGCCGTCCGGCGATACCGTGCTGTTGCTGGTGAGCCACCAGTCCAGCCGCTTGTTGCCGACCATTCGCAGCCGTTGCGTGCAGCAGGCTTGCCCGTTGCCCAGCGAGGACATGAGCCTGCAATGGCTGGCGCAGGCGTTGCCGGAATGCAGCGCAGAAGAACGAGGCGAGTTGCTGACCTTGGCGGCCGGTTCGCCTTTGGCGGCAGTGAAGCTGCAGGCCCAGGGCGTGCGCGAACAGCGTGCACTGGTCGTGGATGGTGTGAAGAAGCTGCTCAAGCAGGAACTGTCGGCCACGCAACTGGCCGAAAGCGCCTGGAAGGACATTCCGCTATTGCTGCTGTTCGACTGGTTTTGCGACTGGTCCAGCCTGATCCTGCGCTACCAGCTTACCCAGGATGAGCAAGGCCTGGGCCTGGCGGATATGCGCAAGGTCGTGCAATACCTGGCGCAAAAAAGTGCCCAGGACAAAGTGCTGAACATCCAGGACTGGATCCTCGCCCAGCGCCAGAAAGTCCTCGGCAAGGCCAACCTCAACCGCGTGCTGTTGCTCGAGGCATTGTTGGTGCAGTGGGTCGGCCTGCTCGGGCGCCGTTAAATTCCGTGGCTGACGGGTGTATCGTTGGCTCTACCTCTTTTGTGACTTAAGCCCTGATTCCTATGCTCGTAGATTCTCATTGCCACCTTGATCGCCTCGACCTTGCCCAGCACGGTGGCTCCCTCGACGCCGCCCTTGAAGCTGCCCGCCATCGTGGGGTAGGGCACTTCCTGTGCATTGGCGTCAGCGCCGACAACGCCGCCGACGTCAAAGCCCTGGCTGATCGCTATGCCGACGTAGACTGCTCGGTGGGTATTCACCCGTTGGACCTCAAGCCTGGCGAAGCGCCGGCTCTGGACTGGCTACTGGGCGAACTCAACCACCCGCGGGTGGTGGCCATTGGCGAAACCGGCCTGGACTATCACTACGAGCCTGAAGCTGCCGAGTTGCAGCAGGCCTCGTTCCGCTTGCACCTGCAAGCCGCCCAGCAGACGGGCAAGCCGGTGATCGTCCACACCCGAGGTGCCCGTGCCGATACCCTGGCCTTGCTACGTGAAGCCGCGTTGCCGCAGGCTGGCGTGTTGCATTGCTTTACCGAAGACTGGGACATGGCAAAGGCGGCCCTGGACCTGGGGTTCTATATTTCCCTGTCGGGTATCGTCACCTTCCGCAATGCCGACGCGCTGCGCGATGTGGCCCGCCAGGTGCCTGCCGACCGCCTGCTGGTGGAAACCGACTCGCCGTACCTGGCGCCCATCCCCCATCGCGGCAAACCGAACTTGCCCGAATATGTACGTGATGTGGCTGATTACCTGGCGATGCTGCGCGGCGAGTCGTACGAACGCTTTGCCGAGCAGACTACCGAGAACTTCAAGCGCCTGTTCCCGCTGGCCCACCTAGCCGGTTAGAGCGGCCGAATTCCAGGCAAAAAAAACCCGGGTTCTGGGGGGTGAATCCGGGCTAAGACCATTAGGAGTAAAACAAGGGCACGCAGTCCGTCGGTACCCAGGTCGACGCGTCACTTGGGGGAGATGTCGCGCCGACAGTTGAAGTATTGACCACTATCCTATTCAGTCCAGTCGTGACTGATCGTTTTTTAAACAGATTTGGAATACGCGGCCTTCGCTTGAGTTCTCATTGCGCTGATGGGCAGGTTCAGGTGTTGCGTATTATTTCTGACTGATAACGGCGAAATCGTTGGCGCATTGAAAGTTATGTGCCTGACGGGTTCACATAGACATTGCCCAACGACCGTTCAGTCGGGATAATCCCTCGCACCGGGTAAATCGTATCGCCACGTATCCATGGCCCTGCGCAACCCTCCCTATTTCCGACCTTTGCAGACTCTTCCTCATGCACAAAGAACCCCGTAAGGTCCGTGAATTTCGCCGCCGTGAGCAGGAAATTCTCGACACCGCGCTCAAGCTGTTCCTCGAACAAGGTGAAGACAGCGTCACCGTCGAGATGATTGCGGATGCCGTGGGTATCGGCAAAGGCACGATCTACAAACACTTCAAATCCAAGGCCGAAATCTACCTGCGCCTGATGCTCGACTACGAGCGTGATTTGAACGAGTTGCTGCACTCGGCGGATGTCGACAAAGACAAGGAAGCCCTGTCCCGCGCTTACTTCGAGTTCCGCATGCGTGACCCGCAGCGTTACCGCCTGTTCGATCGCCTGGAAGAGAAGGTGGTCAAAGGTCACCAGGTGCCGGAGATGGTCGAGGAGCTGCACAAGATCCGCGCCTCGAACTTCGAACGCCTGACCCTGCTGATCAAGGGGCGTATCAGCGAAGGCAAGCTTGAAGACGTGCCACCGTATTTCCACTACTGCGCCGCCTGGGCCTTGGTGCATGGCGCTGTGGCGCTGTACCACTCGCCGTTCTGGAGCAATGTGCTGGAAGACCAGGAAGGTTTCTTCCAGTTCCTGATGGACATCGGCGTGCGCATGGGCAACAAGCGCAAGCACAGCCCTGAACTGCCGGGCGCCGAAAAGAGCGGCGAAACCCCTGCCACCTAAGTCATTCGCCACAGTGATGGCGCAATGATTTACTGCCAGGCGCAGTAACCCAGGAATATACTCAGGCAAGGACCTTGCTAAAAGCTGATTTATGAGTCAGCTTTTAGCGCGCCCGAATTATCCTCTGCCGGAGTGATCCATGATCGTTGATCGTCAAGGCAGGCGTTTTCGCAATTTGCGGATCAGCCTGACTTCAGCCTGCAATTATGCGTGTACCTATTGCGTGCCTGACGGCAAGCGGCTGGTGGCTGCCCAGGATGAACTGTCGGCCGAGGCCATGGCCCGAGGCGTGGCTTACCTGATAGAAGCGGCGGGTATCGAGCGCTTGCGCATTACCGGCGGTGAGCCGTTGGTCAGCCCCAAGTTGGAAGCCTTCATGGGGGCGGTAGGGCAGATGGGCCTGAGCGACATCAGTCTGACCACCAATGGCCAACTGCTGGCGCGTAAACTGCCGTTGCTGGTGGCCGCTGGTATCCGACGCATCAATGTCTCCCTCGACACGCTGGATGCCGACGCTTTCCGCAGCATCGCCCGTGGCGGCGACCTGGCCACCGTGCTCGATGGCATGGACCAGGCCAGTGCTGCCGGGATCAAGATCAAGGTCAATATGGTGCCGTTGCGCGGCCAGAACCTTGACCAGGTGATGCCGCTGCTCGATTACTGCCTGGCGCGAGGCTACGAGCTGCGCTTTATCGAACTGATGCGCATGGGGCACCTGGCCAAAGACTCCAACGCGTTCCTGCAACAGTTTGTCAGCTTGCAACAGCTGCTCAGCTTGATCGGCGAGCAACACGAATACCTGCAAGCCAACGCACCCGTCGATGCGACGGCGGTACGCTACGAAGTGCCGGGCAAGGGCTTCTTCGGTGTGATCGCCAACGAGAGCGTACCGTTCTGCCGCACCTGTTCGCGATTGCGGTTGTCCTCTACTGGTTGGCTGCATGGCTGCCTGTCGTCCAGCAATCGCCATTATGTCGGTGACTTGCTCGATCAGCCGCGCCATCAAGCGTTGCCAGCGTTGCAGGGCTTGTTGATGAAAGCCTTGGCCGACAAGCAGGAAGTGGCGTTCTCCGGCGGTGCCACGATCATGAAGATCATTGGTGGCTAAGGTAGATATTGCGGGTTCACACATTTGATTTGTAGCGCAGCTGACTGGCGCGGATTCTGCATCCCACGCCCCATTCGCCGGTTTCCTGTCACCGGCCTCTGGAGGATTAGGATGCGTAGTCTGGTTTTGCTGCTGGCGTCATTGGCCCTGGGTGGTTGCATGACCGTCAGTGATATGGCCGAAGGCACCCGCTATCAGATGAGCGATGCCGGACTGCTCGATCACAGCGATACGCGCCGTACTGCCTCGGTGCGCATACAGCCGGACTCCTTTGTGTTTATCGCCCAAGGCGCCTTCGTGCCGCCGGGCAGCGCCTACCCGCGGCCCAATGTGGTGGCCGAGGAAGCCTTCAATGGCTTCGTCGAATATTTCCCCATGGTGCGTCGCGCCCGCCAGCCGGAAGGTCTTGAACAGGCCATGACCGAAGCCCGTGCCGCCGGTGCTCATTACCTGCTGTATTGCCGCTTTGCGGCAGCCGATGACCGTATCGGCAACGCCGACGAGTGGACCGACCAACAAGCCCTGGACCGTCTTGGCTTGGACACCGGGGTGATCCAAGCCATGTTGATCGAGACCAGCACCCAGTATTTGATTGATACTGCACGTATTCGCAGTCGTGGCGGTTTACTGACGTTCCACGACACATCGCCACAAGATTTGATCGCCCGCCCCCTCGCGCAATACGCCCGCGGTTTGCTGGGTATGAGTGATCAGTAAGACAGAGGAGCCCGCCATGACCGATTCCGCCAAGGCCAATGATTTATTGGCCCAACTGCCCAAGGGCAAGGGGCCGGCACCGGTGCATCTGTGGAACCCGGATTTCTGCGGCAACATCGACATGCGCATCGCCCGCGATGGCACCTGGTTCTACCAGGGCACACCCATCGGGCGAAAGCCGATGGTCAAGCTGTTCTCCAACATCATCCGCCGCGATGGCGATGATTATTTCCTGGTGACGCCCGTGGAGAAGGTCGGCATCCGTGTGGATGATGCGCCGTTTGTCGCAGTGACCCTGGATGTGCAAGGGCAGGGCGAAAGCCAGGTATTGCGCTTTACCACCAACGTCGACGAACAGCTCGAGGCAGGCCTCGAACACCCGCTGCGGGTGGTGACCGACCCCATCACCCAGGAACCCGCCCCCTATGTGCGCGTTCGCACCAACCTCGAAGCCCTCGTGCATCGCAACGTTTTTTACCAGTTGGTGGAGCTGGCGGTGAGCCGTCCGATCAACGGTCAGAACTGGCTTGGTGTCTGGAGCGGCGGGGAGTTTTTCCCCATCGGCCTGGAGCCCTGAGGCGGTTTTTGTCTTCAGCCTGAAATAATCCTCTTGCGGTAAACGCGCGCTTTCGGTTATCAATTTGTACATGATTAGACATGTTCGATTTGATAAGAAAAAACGCGTCGTCGATGAGCTCATCCGCCGTATCGAAGGTGGCGTCATGGCCGACGGTTTCCTATTGCCGGGCGAGCACCAACTGGCCGAGGAGTTTGCGGTCAGCCGGGGCACGCTGCGCGAGGCGCTGGCCGAGCTCAAACGTCGCAACTACATCGCCACCCAAAGCGGCGTCGGTTCGATTGTCACCTTTGACGGCATGGTGTTGGACCAACGCAGCGGTTGGGCCCAGGCCCTGGCCGATACGGGGGCCCAAGTAAGCACCGATACCCTGCGTTTCGAGACCGTGACGCGCCCAGATTTGTTCAGCCGTTTCGGCACCGACCAGTTCATTACCCTCGACCGCCTCCGGCGCACGGCTGACGGTATAGCGGTGTCGCTGGAACGCTCGTTGATGCCGGCCGTTGGCGACCTGGAAAACCTGCCCCACATTGGGCTGATCGATAATTCCCTGACCATCACCCTGGCCGCCTACGGCTACGTCGGGGCCGACGGCGACCAGTGGATCGGTGCCGAACCCCTGAGTGATGAAGACGCCGAATTACTCGGGCGCCCCAGCGGTACGGTATTTCTCAAGGCGTCGCGCACCACCTATGATCGTCGCGAGCGTTTCATGGAGCATGTCGAAAGCCTGCTTGACCCGTTGCACTTTCGCCTGCATCTGCAGTTTGGAGCGTCGAAATGAGCCGAGAAAATCGCGCACTTGGCGCCTTTTATGGCCTGGCCCTGGGCGATGCCTTGGGCATGCCCACCCAATCCTTGAGCCGCGAACAGGTTCAACAGCGCTTCGGTGCTATCACCGCCTTGGAAGACGCCGACGCGGACCAGCCCATTGCGCCCAACATGCCTGCCGGTTCCATCACCGATGACACCGAACAAGCCATCCTGGTTGCCGAGTTACTGGTGCAAGGCCAGGGCCAGATCGAGCCCGCCGTGCTTGCCCAGCGCCTGATCGACTGGGAAGCGGGGATGCGCGCCAAGGGTTCCCAGGACTTGCTCGGGCCGTCCACCAAGCGCGCGATCGACATGATCCTCGCCGGCCATACCCCGGAAGAATCCGGGCGCTACGGCACTACCAATGGCGCGGCCATGCGCATCACCCCGGTGGGCATCGCCGCCGATGTTGGCGACCCGGGGCGGTTTGTCCAGGCGGTGATCCAGGCGTGCCAGGTCACGCATAACACCAGCCTGGGTATTTCCAGCGCTGCGGCCGTGGCGGCGGTGGTCTCGGCAGGCATCAATGGCGTGGACCTGGGGGAAGCCCTGAATATCGGCACCCAGATTGCCCGACAGGCTGAAAGCCATGGTCACTGGATCGCGGGCGGACGCATTTCTACCCGCATCAGTTGGGCTCGCACCTTGAGCGTCGGCAGCGGCGACAAAGCGTTGTTTGCCGACCTGCTTTACGAGTTGATCGGTACTTCGGTGGCTTCCCAGGAATCGGTGGTGGTCTCGTTTGCCTTGGCCCAGCAAGTGGCGTCAGGTGATATGAATGCCTTCGAAGCCCTGTGCCTGGCGGCCAGCCTGGGCGGCGACACCGACACCATTGCCGCGATCCTCGGCGCCATGCTGGGGGCGTGCCTGGGCATGCAGTGCTGGCCTGAGGCGTTGGTTGAACAGGTCAAGCGGGTCAATGGATTGGATGTGCAACCCTTGGTCCAAGGGTTGTTGGCCTTGCGATAAACACAAATCTGATGTGGGAGCTGGCTTGCCTGCGATAGCGGTTTTCCAGTGGCCGCTGGGCGGGTTGCCCCCACCGCAATCGCAGGCAAGCCAGCTCCCACATTCAAAAGCGTTGAGTCAGGAAGACTGGATAAAGATTCGACTCGCTGCCACAACCACAACAATACAGGCACCAGGAGCACCCTTTCATGAGCAGTCCCTCTTCCGGCCAAAGCGCCGGGCAACTGGAAACACGCGGCATCGAGCCGGTCCCGGAAGGTGAGTGCAACGGCCATCCGCTGCAACTGTTCTGGGTGTGGTTCGCGGCCAATATCAGCATCCTCGGTTTGCCCCTTGGTGCAACGCTGGTGGCGTTTCGTGGCTTGGCCATCTGGCAGGCGATCATCGTCGCGATTCTTGGCGCCGCTGGTTCCTTTGCCGTGGTTGGCATTATCTCCATTGCCGGTCGCCGTGGTCGCGCGCCCAGCCTGACCTTGTCCCGCGCCATCTTCGGCGTGCACGGCAATATCGGCCCGACCTTGGTGTCGCTGATGTCGCGCCTGGGTTGGGAAACCGTCAACACCACCACCGCAGCCTTCGTGTTGTTGTCGTTGAGCTCTATCCTGTTCGGCTCGGCAGTGGAGGCCAAGAGCGCGCCGCTGCTCACCCTGATCTTCATTGCCATCTTCGTGCTGCTGACCCTGGCCGTATCGGGCCTCGGCCACGCCACGTTGTTGGTGATCCAGAAGTGGGCGACCTACGTATTCGGCGGCCTGAACATTCTGGTGGGCGGCTTTCTGTGCGCCACCATCGACTGGAGTGCGGTGTTCAACGCCACCCCGGCGCCGTTGAGCGCGATGATCATTGGCGTAGGCACCATGGCCGCCGGCACCGGCATTGGTTGGGCCAACGCCGGTGCCGATATGTCGCGCTACCAGCACCGCAGCGTCAAGGCTGTACGCCTGGTGGCCAGCGCCGCTTTTGGCGCGGGTATTCCGCTGGTGTTGCTGATTACCCTGGGCGGCCTGCTGTCGGTGGGTAACAACGACCTGGCGTCGGCCACCGATCCGATCATCGCAATCCGCGACATGCTGCCGACCTGGATGGCGGTGCCTTACCTGATCACCGCGTTCGGCGGGCTGTTGCTGTCAAACAACCTGTCGGTGTATTCGGCCGGTCTGACGACGTTGACCTTGGGTTTGAAGGTCAAGCGCGTGCACGCGGTGATTGTCGATATCGTCGCGATCTTTGCTGGCTCCATCTATTTCATGCTGATCGCCGACAGCTTCTATGGCCCGTTCATCACCTTCATTTCGCTGCTGGCGGTGCCGATTACGGCGTGGGTCGGGATCTTCGTGGTCGACTTGATTCACCGTCATTACTACAGCCCCACCGACCTGCTGGACGTCAGCCCCAGCAGTGCCTACTGGTATCGCGGCGGTGTGGAGTGGCGTGCATTTGGCGCCTGGGCCGTGGCCATTGTGCTGGGGTTCAGCTTCACCACCATCGGCACCACCGCCGAAAACATCTGGTTTGCCGGGCCGTTGTCCGACTCCTGGCTGGGCCATAACGGCCTGGGCTGGATCGTGACCTTCCTGGTAGCCGGCGGACTATATGCAGTACTGGGCGGCGCGGCTGACCGTCGTCCTGCTTTAGCAGAGAGCGCCAATGTCTAGATTGCTGCATACCGGCCAGGTCATTGTCGACCTGGTCATGGGCCTCGACACCCTGCCGGCAAGCGGCGGTGACGTGCTGGCCAACTCCGCCAGTTTCCAGGTCGGTGGCGGTTTCAACGTAATGGCTGCGGCGCGGCGCAATGGGTTGCCGGTGGTTTACCTGGGTCGCCATGGCGATGGGCGCTTTGGCGAGCTGGCGCGCGCCGCGATGCAGGCCGAAGGTATTGAAATGACCTTGGCGGCCAGCGCTGGCAAAGATACCGGGTTGTGCGTGTCGCTGACTGAAGCGAGCACCGAACGCACCTTCATTTCCCATCTCGGCGCCGAGGGTGAGCTGAGCGCCGACGACTTGGCTCAGATCGTCCCGCGTGTTGATGATTACGTGTACGTCAGTGGCTACAGCTTGCTGCTTGAAGGTAAGGCACAGCCGTTGCTTGACTGGCTGCTGGCGCTGCCGCGAGAGATCGTGGTGGTGTTCGACCCAGGCCCGCTGGTCAAGGCGCCGGACTCGGCGTTGATGCGCGCGTTGTTGCCGCGTATCGACATCTGGACCAGCAATGGCCCTGAAGCCCTCGCGTTTACCGGGGCGGCGGATATGAGTCAGGCGCTGCCCATGCTGAGTCAGCACGTGCAGGCACTGCTGGTTGTGCGTGATGGGCCAAATGGTTGCTGGGTAGGGCGTGGGGCACAGACTGAGCATGTACCTGGCTTCAAGGTTAAGGCGGTGGACAGCAATGGTGCGGGGGATGCGCATGCAGGGGTATTTATTGCCGGGTTGGCGAAGGGCTTGAAACCGGTTGAGGCGGCGCGTCGAGCGAACGCAGCGGCGGCATTGGCGGTAACCCGCTGGGGGCCGGCCACTTCACCTGGCACTGCTGAGGTCGATGCATTAGTGACTGAATAAACGAGGCCCAAAAATGTGGGAGCGGGCTTGCTCGCGAATGCGGTGTGTCAGTTAAAGCATGTGCTGACTGATACACCGCATTCGCGAGCAAGCCCGCTCCCACAATGGGTCCTGCGTTCAACCGGCTTTTTTCAGGGCCTGGATCAACTCATCTTTACGCATGGTCGAGCGTCCTGAAATATTCTTTTCCCGCGCCTCTTTCATCAAGCTTTCCTTGGTTTGCGTACTCAGCGAAGCACGGCTGCTGCGTGGGTGGCCTTCACGGCTGGCAGCGGCACGCTTGGCCGATTCCTGCCGGTCCTGGGCCTTCTTGGCCGGCGCCTTGCCTCGACCTGATCCGCCGGCTCTTTCACCACCGCCAGACTGTTTGTTCACGGTGGCCCAGGCGCGGGCTTCGGCCTCGTCCTTGGGCAGTCCCTTGTGCTCATAACTGTCTTCGATATGAGCGGCCTTGCGTTTCTGTTCGTCGGTGTATTTGGCTTTGCTTCCACGAGGCATCGCTAAAACTCCTTCTGGCCCCGGTCGCGGGGCCAGGCCAGAAATGGATTACTCAGTGCTTTGAGCGTCGAGCTTGCGCGCCTCATCCACACCCGAAGCGGTGAGCTTGATCGGCAGGTTCAACGCGTATTCGCCGGCGTCGTCGGTGGTCACATGCCCATCCTGGATCAGCCCGCGGTCCTGCAGGAACGCCAAGACACTGGCGACCTCTTTTTCACCGCGGTAATTGTCCAGCACCTCCTTGCCCAAGCCTTGCGGGTGGGCGTGCAGCAGGCGGGTGAGGACTTCTTTTTCAAGGTTTCTATCGACGTTCATGCGTACCTCTTCACGGGGAAATGGTCGGGCGTTGGTCGTACCAAGGGGGCATCAAGGCGCTGGTTGTTTCTGCGCGCCGGGGATGTTCGAGTCGTCGCCCTTGTTGATCTTCGGCTCATTGTTGCTCGTGCCAGGGCCCATCTTGCCGTTGCCCACGGCCGCCGGTGCCTGGCGCTGGGTGTCGTTGCCTTTGGTGCGCGGGTCAGCGCTGTTGTCGATGATCGCGCCGCCGTTGGTGTCCATGCCGGTGCCCATGGATTTTTGCGATTCGGTAGTGGCGTCCGGCGTTGGATCGGTGGGGCCAGTGGTCGAGCTAGCCGCGAAGGCGCTCAAGGACGCGGCAGACAACAGGCCGGTGAGGGCGAGGGCAGCAAATTTGGAATGTTTCATCAGGGTGTCTCCATATAATTAATGTCCTTACCCTGTATTGGTCTGCCCGCGATTGCTGATCGTGCCGGGATGGCGACGAACGGTATCAGCTCACCTGTATCACTTTGTGTGCCGATACCCGACGCGCTATCAAGCGCGCCACCGTGATCGCCCAATTGAGTGCGGCGATCACCAGTACGCTCAGCATCATTGTCGCAAGGCCGAAGTCGACGATGATCTTGCCTGCGAGCCAGGGAAACCCGAAGACGCCGATAAAGTACGCCAGGCTGAACAGCAACAACGCCTGAGAAGTGGTGCCGCTGGGCGCTTCGTTGGCCACCAGGCCGTTGATCACCGAATACGTCAGGCCATACCCGATCCCTAGCGTGGCGGCGGCGAGCACATAACTGAGGTTGCCGCTGACACCAAACGCGAACAGCGCGATCGCGCCGAACATTACCCCGGATAACACGCAGGCAGCCTGGTACGCATCGCGCTTGACCACGAAACCGGCGATCAGCAGGCGGCTGGTAATAGCCGCTGTCAGGAAACCCGCGAAGAACAGTGAATAGTCCAGCTTATGGGCCACGGCATAGCTGGTCTGGAACGAAGACAGCCCCCCGAATACGCAGCCGCCCAGTCCGACCATCAGGATGGCGAACGCCGCCTTGGAAGACAGGACGCGGCGGCTTGCGCGCCAGGAAATCCTGGCGGTTGGCACATTCGCGTGCTGTCGCAACCGAGAGCCCATGCGCCAGAACATCACCACCCCGGCGAGGCTGGCGAGCCCGGCGATATAGAACGCGGTTGTCAGGGGCAGGTCCAGCGCAGTGGCGGCGCGTCCCAGCAAAGGGCCGGAACCTATGCCGCTCAACATACTGCCCGAGAGCAAGGCGAAATATTTGGCCCGCTGGCGCGGTTCCACCAGCAGCGTCACGATGATCGGGCCCAGGGTATAAAACACGCCCCAGCCCAAACCAAGAGACAATCCAAACAGCATCAAGCCTTGGCCAAACCCTGGCGTCAGGGCAAACCCCAGGCAGGCCACCACCAACAATACGCCGGTGCTTGCAATGGCCCGCGCCGCGCCCAGCGCGTCAGCCAGATGCCCGGAAAGCACGACCGCTACAAAGGTGCTGAGCATCGCCGTGGCAATGACACTGCCCGCGTCGTGTTCATTACCGCCACGGGCATGGATCAGCAGTGACAACAAAAAGGTCGAGCCGTAAGACAGCGACAACAGAAAACTGGCGAGGCAGAACAGCGCGAATGTCTTCGTGCCCACGGGTGGCGTAACGTGCATGAGCAGGTCTCTGATCGTTGGATTTATGCTCATTGTTTACCATGGGCGTGCGCAGGCTTTGTTCTGTGGTTGCTGATGCTTGCATCACCCCGCGCCGGAGTGAAACGCGCTCGTCGGCATCAATTGCACTGCAAACGGCCATCAAACCGTCTTAGTATGTGGCCTTTGAATTTGCCCAAGGCTCGCCCATGACCATCGAGATTCGCCCCGCCGTGCCCAGCGATGCTGCGCAGATCCTGACCTTTATCACTGAACTTGCCGAGTACGAGAAAGCTCGGCATGAAGTGATCGCCAGCGTGGTGGACATCGAGCGCAGCCTCTTCAACGAAGGCGCCACGGCCCATGGCCTGATCTGCTTGCGCGACGGCTTGCCGATTGGCTTTGCGGTGTTCTTTTTCAGTTACTCGACGTGGCTGGGCAGTAACTGCCTGTACCTCGAAGACCTGTACATCAACCCGGAGCAACGCGGCGGCGGGGCCGGCAAGAAGTTGCTGCGCCACTTGGCCAAAATTGCCTTTGACAATGGTTGCGGGCGCTTTGAATGGAGCGTGCTGGACTGGAACGAGCCAGCGATTGCCTTCTACAAATCCATCGGCGCCCAGCCTCAGGAAGAATGGGTACGTTATCGCATGGAAGGCGATGCCCTGCGCGACTTCGCCCTGGGCTGAAACCTCTTTCGTATAGTCACTAAAGATCGAATGTGGGAGCGGGCTTGCTCGCGAATGCGGTGTATCAGTCAGCACATGCTTTAACTGACAGACCGCCTTCGCGAGCAAGCCCGCTCCCACATTTTTTCAAGCGCCGCCCATTATATGGGACGATAATTTATATATTGAGATATTTCAGGCGATGGGTTTATAGTCGCCAGCATCAGCACTCACTACAAAAAATAAAAAGGTGAAGCGATGCAGGCGCAACCGTTGTCCCTACCCGCCGTGCCCGAGCCGACTTACGGCGAGCGGCTGAAGAACAAGGTGGTGATCGTCACTGGCGCCGCCCAAGGCATTGGCGAAGCCATCGTTGCCTGTTTCCAGGCCCAGCAGGCGCGGTTGATCATTGCCGATATCCAGGGCGACAAAGTCGAGAAGATCGCCGCTCATTGGCGCGAACACGGTGCGCAGGTTTACGCCCACGTGGTTGATATCACTTCCAAGGATCAGTGGCAGGCATTGGTCAACCTGGCCATCGAGCGCTTTGGCCGTGTGGATGTGCTGGTCAACTGTGCCGGCGTCAACGTGTTCCGTGACCCGCTGGAGATGAGCGACGAGGACTGGCGCCGCTGTTTCGCCATCGACCTCGACGGTGCCTGGTACGGCTGCCGCTCGGTGTTGCCGCACATGATCGAGCAAGGTATCGGCAACATCATCAATATCGCGTCCACCCATTCCAGCCACATCATTCCCGGTTGCTTTCCTTACCCTGTCGCCAAGCACGGCCTGCTCGGCCTAACCCGTGCCCTGGGTATCGAGTACGCGCCCAAAGGCATCCGCGTGAATGCCATCGCCCCCGGCTATATCGAAACCCAGCTCAACGTCGACTACTGGAACGGTTTCCCTGACCCCCACGCCGAACGCCAGCGTGCGTTCGACCTGCACCCGCCCAAACGCATTGGCCAGCCCATCGAAGTGGCCATGACAGCACTGTTTCTGGCGACCGACGAGGCGCCCTTTATCAACGCCACTTGCCTGATGATCGATGGCGGGCGGTCTGTGATGTACCACGACTAAAGCGTTTTTCAATAACAAGAAGGAGGTGGTCCATGTTCAAGCAAACACTCGGTGCCGTGGCACTGGCGATGGCGTTCTGCGGCTGGGTATCGGCTGAAGAAGTGAAGATCGGTTTTCTGGTCAAGCAGGCCGAGGAACCCTGGTTTCAAACGGAGTGGGCATTCGCGGAAAAAGCCGGCAAGGAGCATGGTTTCACCGTGATCAAGATCGCCGTGCCCGATGGCGAAAAGACCTTGTCGGCCATCGACAGCCTGGCCGCCAACGGCGCCAAAGGCTTCGTGATCTGCCCGCCGGACGTGTCCCTGGGCCCTGCGATTGTCGCCAAGGCCAAGGTCAACGGCTTGAAAGTGATGGCCGTGGATGACCGCTTTGTCGATGCCAAGGGCAACTTCATGGAAGACGTGCCTTACCTGGGCATGGCCGCGTTTGAGGTGGGCCAGAAGCAGGGCGCCGCCATGGCCGCCGAAGCGAAAAAACGCGGTTGGGATTGGAAGGACACCTATGCGGTGATCAATACCTTCAACGAACTCGACACCGGCAAGAAACGCACCGACGGCTCGATCAAGTCACTGGAAGAGGCCGGTATTCCCAAGGACCACATCCTCACCGCTGCGCTGAAAACCCTTGATGTTCCCGGCAGCATGGACGCCACCAACTCGGCCCTGGTCAAGTTGCCGAGCGGGGCGAAGAACCTGATCATCGGTGGCATGAACGACAACACCGTACTCGGCGGCGTGCGCGCTACTGAGAGCGCCGGCTTCAAGGCCGCCAACGTGATCGGCATCGGCATCAATGGCACCGACGCCATTGGCGAATTGAAGAAAGCCGACAGCGGCTTCTTCGGTTCCATGCTGCCCAGCCCGCATATCGAGGGCTACAACACCGCGCTGGCGATGTACGAGTGGGTCACCACCGGCAAGGAACCGGCCAAATACACCGCCATGGACGAAGTGACCTTGATCACCCGCGCCAATTTCCAGGAAGAACTGACCAAGATCGGCCTGTGGAAATGAGCGGCGCAGCCCTGCGTTTCAATGGCATCGGCAAGGAGTTTCCCGGTGTGAAAGCCCTGGCGCAGATCAGCTTTGAAGCGCGGCCCCATTCGGTGCACGCGCTGATGGGCGAGAACGGCGCAGGCAAGTCGACGCTGCTGAAAATCCTCGGCGGCGCCTACATTCCGTCCAGCGGCACGGTGCAGATCGGCGCGCAGACCATGGCCTTCAAATGCGCCGCCGACAGCATCGCCAGCGGTGTGGCGGTGATTCACCAAGAGCTGCACCTGGTGCCGGAAATGAGCGTGGCCGAGAACCTGTTCCTCGGGCATTTGCCCACGCGCTTTGGCGTGGTCAACCGGAGCCTGCTGCGTAAGCAGGCCCTGGCGTGTCTCAAGGGGCTGGCCGATGAAATCGACCCCGACGAGAAACTCGGGCGCCTGTCCCTGGGCCAGCGCCAACTGGTGGAAATCGCCAAGGCGCTGTCTCGCGGCGCCAGCGTGATCGCCTTTGATGAACCCACCAGCAGTTTATCGGCGCGGGAAATCGACCGCTTGATGGCGATCATCACGCGCCTGCGCGACGAGGGCAAAGTGGTGCTCTACGTGTCGCACCGTATGGAAGAAGTGTTCCGTATCTGCGATGCGGTGACGGTGTTCAAGGACGGCCGCTACGTGCGTACTTTCGAGGACATGAGCACGCTGACTCACGACCAGTTGGTGACTTGCATGGTCGGTCGCGATATTCAGGACATCTACGATTACCGCCCGCGAGAGCAGGGCGAGGTGGCGCTCAATGTCGAGGGCTTGCTCGGCCCCGGCCTGCGTGAGCCGGTGAGTTTCCAGGTACGCAAAGGCGAGATCCTCGGCCTGTTCGGGCTGGTGGGGGCAGGGCGCACAGAGCTCCTGCGCCTGCTCAGCGGCCTGGAACGCTCCAGCGCCGGCAGCCTGGCACTCTGTGGTGAACCGTTGCAGTTGCGTTCACCCCGCGACGCCATCGCCGCTGGCGTGCTGCTGTGCCCGGAGGACCGCAAGAAGGAAGGCATCATTCCGCTGTCCAGCGTGGCGGAAAATATCAACATCAGCGCCCGCAGCGCCCACGCCTCGTTCGGCTGGTTGCTGCGCGACGGCTGGGAGAAGGGCAACGCCGAGCGGCAGATCCAGGCCATGAAGGTCAAGACGCCGAATGCCGAGCAGAAAATCCTGTACCTGTCCGGCGGTAATCAGCAGAAAGCCATTCTTGGCCGCTGGTTGTCGATGCCGATGAAGGTCCTGCTGCTGGATGAACCCACCCGCGGTATCGACATCGGCGCCAAGTCGGAGATCTACCAGATCATCCATAACCTGGCGGTCAGCGGCATTGCGGTGATTGTGGTGTCCAGCGACCTGATGGAGGTGATGGGCATCTGCGACCGCATCCTGGTGATGAGTGAAGGCGCCTTGACCGGTGAGTTACCCCGCGCCCAAGCGGATGAAGCGCGCCTGCTGCAACTGGCGCTGCCACAGTCGCGGGCTTGAACAAGAATAAGAGGGTTTGGCTATGTCTGAGGTAAAAACAGCAAAGGGCTTCTGGCCAGGTTTCAATCAGCGCAAATTTCTCGATGATTGGGTGATGCTGTTGGCGGCGCTGGGCATTTTTGTGCTCAGCGCGGTGTTCATCGATAACTTCCTGTCTCCGTTGAACATGCGCGGCCTCGGTCTGGCGATTTCCACCGTGGGTATCGCCGCCTGCACCATGCTGTTCTGCCTGGCGTCGGGGCACTTCGACTTGTCGGTGGGTTCGGTGATCGCCTGTGCCGGGGTGGTGGCGGGCATCGTGATGCGCGACACCGACAGCGTGGCACTCGGCGTGTCGGCAGCCTTGGCCATGGGCCTGGCGGTAGGGCTGATCAACGGCATTGTGATCGCCAAGCTGCGCATCAACGCGTTGATTGCCACCTTGGCGACCATGCAGATCGTGCGCGGACTGGCCTACATCTTCTCCAACGGCAAGGCGGTGGGGGTGATGAATGAAGGGTTCTTCGTGTTCGGCAACGGCCAGCTGCTGGGCGTGCCGGTGCCGATCATCATCACCGTGCTGTGCTTTGTGTTCTTTGGCTGGTTGCTCAATTACACCACCTACGGGCGCAACACCATGGCCATTGGCGGCAACCAGGAAGCCGCGTTACTCGCGGGGGTGAATGTCGATCGCACCAAGATCATTATCTTTGCCGTGCACGGTTTGATCGGCGCCTTGGCCGGGGTGATCCTCGCGTCACGCATGACCTCGGGCCAGCCGATGATTGGCCAGGGGTTCGAGCTGACCGTGATTTCGGCCTGTGTGCTGGGCGGTGTGTCCTTGAGCGGCGGCATTGGCATGATCCGCCATGTGATTGCCGGGGTATTGATTCTGGCGATCATCGAGAATGCGATGAACCTGAAGAACATCGATACCTTTTATCAATATGTGATTCGTGGCTCGATCCTCTTGCTGGCCGTCATCATCGACCGCATGAAGCAACGCTGATGTTCGCCCTGTGAAGATCAAACTGTGGGAGCTGGCTTGCCTGCGATAGCGGTGTGTCAGCCAGCCCATCTTTAATTGACCCACCGCCATCGCAGGCAAGCCAGCTCCCACCTTGGATCTTCTGTGTTCAGGAGGGCGGTATTTGCCATAATGCCCCCGCTTTCATACTTATAGGCCCGATATGCAGGAAAACGCCCCCACCCCCGTCAAAGACGCCGCCCCCACCGGCACCCAGACCCTGTTGCGCGGCTTGGGGGTGGTGCAAGCGGTGGCGGCTGGTGCGCGGGATCTCAAGGAGATCGCCCGGCGCATCGGCACCACGCGCAGCACGACGCACCGCCTGGCCAGTTGCCTGGTGGACGAGCGTTACCTGCGTGTGGTGCCCCAGGTCGGTTATCTGCTGGGGCCCAAGCTGATCGAGTTAGGGTTCCAGGCCCGTGAAGAGTTGCCCTTGGTGAACCTGGCGGTGCCCTACCTGGATGAATTGTCGGCGCTGACCGGCGATACCATTCACCTGGCGATTCGTGAGTACGACGAGGTGCTTTACCTGCACAAGAACCCCGGCCGCAATGGGCCGGAAATGCGCTCGCGGGTCGGCCATCGCATGCCGTTGGCGCGCACCGGTATCGGCAAGGCGTTGATGCTGGATGACTCGCCGCAGGAGTGGCAGCGCTTGTACGAGGCGAGCTTGCCGACGGCGGGCAAAAGCCTGCAATGGCCGCAGCACCCGGAGCAATCCTGGGCGCAGCTCGAACAACGCATGCATGAGTATGTCGAGGGTGGCTACGCGTTTGACCTCGAAGACAACGAGCCTTCGATCCGCTGCGTGGCCGCACCGGTGCGCGATGCCAGCGGGCGCATCGTCGCCGGCATCAGCATCGCCAGTACGGTGCCCTACATGCCGCTGGAGAAAATGGCCGAGCTGATTCCTGTGATCAAACAGGTCGCAGCCCGGCTGTCAGCGGAGTTGGGCGCCAAGGCCTGATCAGGCTTTGAGGCTTGCCATGTCGATGACAAAGCGGTACTTCACATCACCGGCAATCATGCGTGCGTAAGCTTCGTTGATCTGCCGGATGTCGAGCATCTCGATGTCGCAGGTGATGTTGTGCTCGGCGCAGAAATCCAGGACTTCCTGGGTTTCGGCAATGCCGCCGATCAGCGAGCCGGCCAAGACTTTACGGCCCAGCACCAGCTTGGCGGCGTTGACGGGCGGGTCCACCGGCTCGATCAGGCCGACCAGGATATGCACGCCGTCAAAGCGCAGCACATCGAGGTAGGGGTTCAGGTCGTGCTGCACCGGGATGGTGTCGAGCAGGAAGTCGAAGTGCCCGGCAGCAGCTTTCATCTGCTCGGCATCAGTGGACACGATCACATGGTCGGCGCCCTGGCGACGGCCTTCCTCGGCCTTGCTCGCCGAACGCGTGAACAGCGTCACTTCGGCACCCATGGCCTTGGCGAACTTGATGCCCATGTGGCCCAGACCGCCCATGCCGAGAATCCCGACTTTATCGCCGGCTTTCACGCCGTAGTGCTTGAGCGGCGAGTAAGTGGTGATACCTGCACACAGGATCGGCGCAGCGCTGGCCAGGTCGAGCTTGGCCGGGATCTTCACCACGAAATGTTCGCTGACCACGATGCTGTCGGAGTAACCGCCCATGGTGTTGCTGCCATCCACGCGGTCCGGCGTGGCATAGGTCATGGTCGGGCCTTCGAGGCAGTATTGCTCAAGGTCCGATTGGCAGGCTTCGCAGTGACGGCACGAGTCCACCATGCAGCCTACGCCCACCAGGTCGCCGACTTTATGGGCAGTCACATTGGCGCCGATGGCGGTGACCTTGCCGACAATTTCGTGGCCCGGCATCAACGGGTACACGGCGATGCCCCACTCGTTGCGAGCCTGGTGGATATCGGAGTGGCACACGCCGCAGTAGAGAATCTCGATGGCCACGTCATCGACGCGCGGGCTGCGGCGTTCAAATGACATCGGGGCGAGGGGCGTGGTGGCCGACTGGGCGGCGTAACCGATGGCGGTGTACATAGTAAACCTCACAAAAGCTTGGACTGCAGAGGTGGCGAATTCTGCGCGTCGGCCTGGGGGCGCGAACATGGCAAATGCTCCGAGTCTCATGCCTATTCGTCCGGCAGTGCCTGAGGTTTGGATATATTGGCCGCCAGACCTGCGATGATGCTGTCATCCCTTATTCGCGAAGTTTTTTGCCATGCTGTTGACCCGCCATTTGGACGCCAATGCCACGCTGGTTGCCTTGATCGAAGGGCTCACGCCCCGCGACGGTTTTTCCCCGACTCACTTGCCCGGTGTGCAGGTGCTGCGCGCCAGTTGCGATGTGGCGCGTGGGCCGCAGATCTATGAGCCAAGCCTGATGTTCGTGGCCCAGGGCAGCAAAGTCGCCTACCTTGGCCCCCGCACGCTGGAGTATGGCGCCGGGCATTACCTGATCCAGGCGATGCCGGTGCCGTTCGAATGCGAGACCTTTGCCATGGCCCCCGAGGCGCCGCTGTATGGCGTGACGGTAGGCATCGACCGCGTGGTGTTGGGCGAGTTGGTGATTGCCATGGGCATGCAGGCCGGGCCACCGCCGACCGCGCAGACCTTGGAATCGATGAGTTCGGTGGTGCTGGACGATGCGATGCGCGGCTGCGTCGAGCGGTTGTTGCAGTGCCTGCACGATCCGCTGGAAAGCCGGATCATGGGCCCGGCGCGGGTGCGCGAATTGTTGTTCACCGCCTTGCGTGGGCCTCAGGCGGATGTGTTGCGTGCGCTGGTGGAACAACAGGGGCAGTTTTCGCGCATCGCCACCTCATTGAATCACCTGCATGCCCATTACGCCGAGCCGCTGAATATCGAGACGTTGGCCGGATTTGCGCACATGAGTGCCTCGACCTTTCATGAGCATTTCAAACGCTGCACCTTGTTGTCACCGGTGCAGTACCTCAAGCGCTTGCGGTTATTGAAGGCCCAGCAGTTGCTGCTGGTGGAAGGCATGAGTGTGGCGCAGGCGGCGCACAAGGTGGGGTACCAGAGTACGTCGCAGTTCAGCCGGGAGTACAAACGCTATTTCCTGCGCAACCCAGGTGAAGAGCGGGCCGCCTGACACCACAAGGTCATTGTGGGAGCTGGCTTGCCTGCGATAGCGGCGGGTCAGCCATACATTTGGCACCTGAAGGCCGCCATCGCAGGCAAGCCAGCGCCCACATTTTTTTCGATGTCGCCCACAAAAAAGGCTCCCATCTCGGGAGCCTTTTTGGGTTAAGCGAACGACTTACATATTCGGGTAAGTCGGCCCACCCGCACCTTCCGGTGTCACCCAGGTGATGTTCTGCGAAGGGTCCTTGATGTCACAGGTCTTGCAGTGCACGCAGTTCTGGGCGTTGATCTGGAAGCGCTTCTCGCCGTCTTCCTTGGTCACCACTTCATACACGCCAGCCGGGCAGTAGCGCTGCGCCGGTTCATCGTAGAGCGGCAGGTTGGTGCCGATCGGGATGCTTGGGTCTTTGAGCTTCAAGTGGCACGGCTGCTCTTCTTCATGGTTGGTGCCAGAGATGAACACCGAGCTCAGCTTGTCGAAGCTCAACTTGCCGTCGGGTTTGGGGTAGTCGATCTTCTGGCTGTCTTTGGCCAGCTTCAGGCAGGCGTAGTCCGGCTTGGTGTCGTGCAGGGTGAAAGGGATCTTGCCGCCGAAAATGTTCTGGTCGAGCCAGTTGAAACCGCCGCCAATGATCGCGCCGAACTTGTGCACGGCCGGGCCGAAATTGCGGCTGGCGAACAGTTCCTCATACAGCCAGCTGGCTTTGAAGCTGTCGACATACGCGGTCAGTTCGTCGCCGCCCTCGGATTCGGCAAACAGGCGGTCGGCCACGGCGTCGGCGGCGAGCATGCCGGACTTCATCGCGGTATGGCTGCCTTTGATCTTGGCGAAGTTCAGGGTGCCCAGATCGCAACCGATCAGCGCGCCACCCTTGAAGACCATCTTCGGCAGCGAATTCAGGCCGCCTTTGCAGATCGCGCGGGCGCCGTAGCTGACCCGCTTGCCGCCTTCCAGGTACTGGGCCAGCACCGGGTGGTGCTTGAGGCGCTGGAACTCATCGAACGGCGACAGGAAGGTGTTGCTGTAGGACAGGTCGACGATCAGGCCGACCACCACCTGGTTGTTTTCCAGGTGATAGAGGAACGAGCCACCGGTGTTCTCGTTACCCATGATGTCCAGCGGCCAACCGGCGGTGTGCACCACCAGGCCCGGCTGGTGCTTGGCTGGGTCGATTTCCCAGATTTCCTTCAGACCGATGCCGTAGTGCTGGGCGTCGGCGTCGCTGTCCAGGTTGAAGCGCTGGATCAGTTGCTTACCGATGTGGCCACGGCAGCCTTCGGCGAACAGCGTGTACTTGCCACGCAGTTCCATGCCCGGGGTGTACAGGCCGTCTTTTGGCTTGCCTTCACGGTCAACGCCAAGGTCGCCGGTGATGATGCCGCGTACCACGCCGTTCTCGTCGAACAGCGCTTCCTGGGCGGCGAAGCCTGGGTAGATTTCCACGCCCAGGTTCTCGGCCTGCTGGGCCAGCCAGCGGCACAGGTTGCCCAGGGAAATGATGTAGTTGCCTTCGTTGTGCATGGTCTTGGGCACAAAGAAGTCGGGCACCTTGGTGGAGGCTTCCGGGCTGCGCAGTACATAGATGTCATCGCGCACCACCGGGGTGTTGAGCGGGGCGCCGAGTGCTTTCCAGTCCGGGAACAATTCATTCAGGGCACGGGGTTCAAACACGGCACCGGAGAGGATGTGGGCGCCGACTTCGGAGCCTTTCTCGACCACGCAGACGCTGATTTCCTTACCGGCTTCGGCGGCCTTCTGCTTCAGTCGGCAGGCGGCAGACAGGCCAGCCGGGCCAGCGCCGACGATGACCACGTCGAATTCCATGTATTCGCGTTCCACAGGCTATCTCCTACTCAAGGCTCAACAGGCTTTTTTTTCTAATGGGTGGAGGTTCGGTGTAGTTCTGCGCGAAGGCAGCACCCACCTGTCTCTCTAGGTGGCGCATTATATATAGACCACTGACAGCGTCCAATACAAACGTTTGTTTGAATTGCCTGCAGCCTAGATAAATCAAAGCAACGGGGCTTATGACTGACCATTTTGCCGTATTGACCAGAATAGGCGTTCCGGTCAAGATACGGTCGGTTTTGCGCTTCCCGTAGGCAGACTGCAGGTTTCAAGAGCACGTCCAAAGACAGGCTGAAGGCAATAAAGGTGATGCGCCCCCCAACGTTGGAGCGCAGTTTACACGCCGCGATAAAGAATGACCTCTCAGTCACCACTGACGAACGGTCGTCATTTCCCGTGTGCAAGGCCACTGCCGAGGTCTTTGGAGGTGCCCTTGTGTGCCGATGAGCATCAACCGCCAGGTTCGCCTAGGCGACTTTCTTTTCACCGGAGAGTAACGAGGAATCCATGAAGGTTCTTGTAGCTGTCAAACGCGTTGTCGATTACAACGTGAAAGTTCGCGTCAAGGCGGACAATTCCGGCGTCGACCTTGCTAACGTCAAGATGTCGATGAACCCTTTCTGCGAAATCGCTGTGGAAGAAGCCGTACGCCTGAAAGAGAAAGGCGTGGCGACGGAAATCGTCGTGGTGTCCATCGGGCCGACCACTGCCCAAGAGCAGTTGCGTACCGCTCTGGCCCTGGGCGCCGACCGCGCCATTCTGGTGGAGTCTGCTGAAGAGCTGACCTCCCTGGCCGTTGCCAAACTGCTCAAGGCCGTTGTCGACAAGGAACAGTCTCAGCTGGTGATCCTGGGCAAACAAGCCATCGACAGCGACAACAACCAGACTGGCCAGATGCTGGCTGCACTGACCGGTTACGGCCAGGGCACCTTCGCTTCGAAAGTCGAAGTGAGCGGCGACAGCGTTGCGGTTACCCGTGAAATCGACGGCGGCGCGCAGACGGTTTCCCTGAAACTGCCGGCCATCGTCACCACCGACCTGCGTTTGAACGAGCCGCGTTATGCGTCCCTGCCAAACATCATGAAAGCCAAGAAGAAGCCTCTGGAGACGCTGACTCCGGACGCTTTGGGCGTTTCCACCGCCTCTACCAACAAGACCGTCAAAGTCGAAGCGCCGGCTGCACGCAGCGCGGGCATCAAGGTCAAGTCGGTGGCTGAACTGGTCGAGAAACTGAAAAACGAAGCGAAGGTAATCTAATCATGACTATCTTGGTAATCGCTGAACACGACAACAAGGTTCTGGCCCCGGCCACCCTGAACACCGTGGCCGCTGCCGCTAAAATCGGTGGGGACATCCACGTCCTGGTAGCAGGGCAGGGCGCTGGCGCCGTGGTTGAAGCCGCTGCGAAAATCGCAGGCGTGAGCAAAGTCCTGAACGCTGACAATGCCGCTTATGCGCATCAGCTGCCGGAAAACGTTGCACCGCTGGTCGCCGAGCTTGGCGCTGGCTACAGCCACATCCTGGCCGCCGCTACCTCCAACGGCAAAAACATCCTGCCACGCGTTGCCGCGCAGCTGGACGTTGACCAGATCTCCGAGATCATCTCGGTAGAAAGCGCCGACACCTTCAAGCGCCCGATCTACGCCGGTAACGCCATCGCTACCGTGCAGTCCAACGCCTCGGTCAAGGTCATCACCGTGCGCGCCACCGGTTTCGACCCGGTTGCTGCCGAAGGTGGCTCGGCTGCCGTTGAAGCCGTCTCCGCTGCCCACGACGCTGGCACTTCCAGCTTTGTCGGCGAAGAGCTGGCCAAGTCGGACCGTCCTGAACTGACCGCTGCCAAGATCGTCGTTTCCGGCGGTCGTGGCATGCAGAACGGTGACAACTTCAAACACCTGTACGCCCTGGCCGACAAGCTGGGTGCTGCGGTCGGCGCTTCCCGCGCTGCTGTCGACGCAGGCTTTGTACCCAACGACATGCAGGTCGGCCAGACCGGCAAGATCGTTGCGCCACAGCTGTACATCGCCGTCGGTATCTCCGGCGCTATCCAGCACTTGGCCGGTATGAAAGATTCCAAGGTGATCGTTGCGATCAACAAGGACGAAGAAGCGCCGATCTTCCAGGTAGCCGATTATGGCCTGGTGGCGGACTTGTTCGAAGCCGTACCTGAATTGGAGAAGCTGGTCTAATCCAGCCGCTTCACTTATAAAGAGCCCGGTCTTATGACCGGGTTTTTTTTTACTGATCGGGAGAGTCTTGCCATGGAACTGCGCCCCTGGGCCTTACTGCTGGGCCTTACGCTGCTGCCGAGCCTGACGCTCGCCGCCGGCAAGTGCGAGCGCCTGGTGATCACCGGCAGCCCGGACGCACCGCCTTTGCTCTGGCGCGACCCTCAGGACCCTACGCACCTGATCGGCGCGACCGCTGACGTGCTGCAACAAGTGGGCAAGGACCTCGGGCTGAAAATCGACCTGCTCTATGGCGGCAAACGCTCCTTGGCCCTGGATGAAGCGCGTAGCGGGCGCATGGACATTCTCGCCGACGCACCGCTGAATCTGGGTGAGCTGGACCACTTCGACTACATCCATCCGGCGCTGATGCAGACCGACTACCTGGTATGGACGCGCAAGGATTCAGCCGTGGTCTATTCCACCGCCGCCGATTTGCACGGCCACAAAGGCGCAGTTTCGGAACGTGCGCGTTTGAGCGCGGAGTTCGAAACCTTCGCCAGCCAGCAACTCAACCTGCAACGCCTGCCCAATTTGACGCCGGCTTTCCAGAAACTGTTGCTCGGTGAAGTGGACTACGTGCTGGCTGGGCGCTATTCCGGCATGGCCATGGCCCAGACCCTGGGCATGAGTAATGACCTGGTGGCCCATGAGGTGCCTGTCGACCAGCCTGGCCTGTACCTGGCGATTTCCCACAACTCGGCCTGCAATGATCCTTGGCTTCGCGGACAGCTGACGAAAAAGATGACAGAATTGCCCGCCTCCGGTGCCGCTCAAGCCGCGCTGCAGCGCAATCTGGAGCGTTGGAAAGCGCAACTGCAACAACCTGTCGGCACCCCAACAAAGTAGGGATTTACAGTGATTTTTCGAGCTCTTTTCGCGGCCCTTGCCGTTGTCGCGCTGGCGGGATGCGCAACCGATCCTGCGCCGATCGAACAAATGCGCCTGACCCAGCAAGCCTTGGAACAAGCCACCGCGGTCGGGGCCAACACCGATGAATCCCCCGAACTGAAGCTGGCCGAAGAAAAATTCGCCCGGGCCAAGGGCAACATGGCCGACCAATCCTACAAGCGAGCGCGGATGCGCGCCGAGCAGGCTGAGCTGGACGCACGCCTGGCCGAAGCCAAAGTGCTGACCGGCAAGAGCCAGGAACAATTGAACGTGCTCAATACCCGTATCACTCGCCTGCGTAAGCAACTGCAGTTGGGAGACGCACAATGAGCCCGATGATCCGTAGTTTGAGCTGTGTACTGCTGCTGGGCGGCGCGGCCTTGGGCGGCTGTGCCAGCCAACCCACGAGCGAGCAGGCGTTGCAGCAGGCCGGCGATGACTTTCAAAAGGTCAAGGAAGACGCCAACGTACTGCGCTTCGCCCCCAAGGACGTGATCCGCGCCGGCGAGTCCCTGGCCCGCGCCGATCGCCTGTCCAGCTACTGGGGCAGCGGCGCGGATGTGGTGCATTACGCTTACCTGAGCCAGCGTTACAGCGCCATCGCCCGAGAGCACACCCAGCAGGGCCTGAATGCCGAGCGCGGCACCCAACTGGAGTTGGAACGTCAGCGCCTGCAACTGGCCTTGCGCGAAAACAAGCTGGCCAGCGTGCAACAGCAGGGCAAGTGGGTTGAAGCGCAAATCGCCAGCCTCACCACCCAGACCGACCGTGGCCTGGTGATGACCCTGGGGGACGTACTGTTCGACACCGGCGAAGCTGAACTGCACAACTCGGCCAACCGCACGGTGCTCAAGATCGTGCAATTCCTGCAACTGAACCCCAAGCGTCGGGTGCGCATCGAGGGCTACACCGACAACACCGGTGGCGAGCAGGAAAACCTGAAACTGTCCCGCGACCGTGCTCAATCGGTGGCCGATCTGTTGATGGACCTGGGTATTGATGACAAGCGCATCGAGGTCGAGGGTTATGGCGACCAATACCCGGTGGAAGCCAATGCCTCCGAGCGTGGTCGTGCACAGAATCGCCGAGTGGAAATTGTGTTCTCTGACGAGAAGGGCCAATTGGGCGCAGCACGCTAAAGTCTGACGCAGATCCAAATTGTGGGAGCGGGCTTGCCCGCGAATGCGGTGGCTCAGTACCGAATGTACTGATTGACACACCGCTTTCGCGGGCAAGCCCGCTCCCACATTTCGTTTCGGCGATGCCCACCCCAGCTCCCCCGCAGTTTTTACTGTCACTCCCGCCCGCGCTCGACTATTGTGGCAACTGTCCCCGTACACTTCTAAACTGTGCCGGTATGTTTCACACAAAAATAAAATACCCGTGAAATCGAGTGCTGCGTCATGACCAATCTGTTGCTTTACCAACGTATTGCCCAGCAACTGGCTGAGGACATCCGGCGCGGTGTCTACCAACCGGGGGAGCGCGTGCCGTCGGTGCGCAAGATGAGTTCCCAGCTCAATGTGAGCCATGCCACGGTGCTGCAGGCCTACGCCAACCTGGAAGACCAGGGGCTGATCCGGGCGCGGCCGCAGTCGGGCTATTACGTGCACCAGACGCCAGCACTCACGGCGCCTACGCCTGATATCGCACGGGTCGAGCGCCCAGGGTTGGTCACCCGTAGCAGTATCATCCAGCAGGTGCTGGTCGAGTCGCGCCGCGAAGGGGTGTTTCCCTTGGGCGCGGCGGTGCCGAGTGTCGACTACCTGCCGGTGCGGGCACTGCATCAGCAGTTGGCCAAGGTCACGCGTTTCCAGAGCCCACGGGCCTTCAGCTACATGTTCAGCCCTGGCTTTGAACCATTGCGGCGCCAGGTGGCGATCCGTATGCGCGATGCGGGCGTGGTGGTGGACCCTTCCGAAGTGGTGATCACCCACGGCTGTGTCGATGCATTGCAAATGTCGTTGCGCGTGCTGACGCGCCCTGGCGACCTGATCGCGGCTGAATCACCCACCTATTACGGCCTGCTGCAATTGGCTGATCTGCTGGGCCTCAAGGTGATCGAGATCCCCAGCGACCCCGCCACAGGCATGAGCCTGGAAGCCCTGCAACTGGCCGCCAACCAATGGTCGATCAAGGCGCTGGTGTTGACCACGCGCCTGAGTAATCCGCTGGGCGGCACCATGCCGGAGGAGCGGCAGAAACAGTTGCTGCGCCTGGCCTCGGACTTCGATATCCAGATCGTCGAAGATGACATTTACGGCGAGTTGATGTTCGAACTCGGCCGCACCAAAGCCCTCAAGGCCTACGACCGCCTCGACCGGGTAATCTATTGCTCAAGCTTTTCCAAGACCTTGTCGCCGGGCGTGCGCATTGGTTGGATGATTGCCGGCAAGTACCAGCAGGAAATCCAGCGCCTGCAGATGTTCAGCACGCATTCTGCTTGCAGCGTCACGCAGATGGGCGTCGCGGCCTATCTGGAAAACGGTGGCTACGACCGTCATTTGCGCTACATCCGCCAGGAATACCGCAAGAACCTCAGTGCCTTCCAATTGGCGGTGCAGCAGTATTTCCCCGAAGGCACCCAAATGACCCGCCCGACCGGCGGCTTTATCTTGTGGGTCAGTTTGCCGGGGCGGGTCAATACTCAGGAACTGCATGTGCGTGCCCTGCAACAAGGCATCAGCATTGCGCCAGGGCTGATTTTCAGTAATACCGAACAGTTCAACCACTGTATTCGCCTCAATTGCGGCACGCCGTGGAACCGCGAGGCGGAGAGGGCGTTGATGACCCTGGGAATGCTTGCCAGCCAGCTGTGCCAGGAGGCCGCAGCGGGTTTTTGAGGCGAGCAAAAGGGCACAAGACTGATCTGTGCCCTTGTCATGCCGCGCACAACAAGCGAGCATATGGCCTTCTGCCGTTAATGCTGTTGGCGATATGACTTCTATTTTTCGCGTTACGTTGATGCTTGGTCTGCTGAGCCTGTGCAATGCCGGGAGCGTACTGGCTGCAGCGCCGGTGGCTGAAGGCAAGCCTGCTGTCGGTGCCGAGCAAAAGACCTCAGCCAAGCAGCCAGCGCCTGCGAAAAAAGCCCCCGCCGCACAAAAGAAAGCCGCCTCGACCAAAAAGCGTGCACCCGTGGCGAGCAAGTCCAAGTCGGCCCATGAAGTCGCCCAGACCAAACTGCCACCGGCACAGTTGGACCTGTCCCTGCCTTCGGACATGGTCAGGCACTTGCAACCCATCGGTACCATGCCCAAGCCCAAGAGTGTGCCCTTGCTGCCGCCAATGTTTGGCGAAAAGCCCACCGACAACAGCGCGTTTCAGATCAACGGCCGCTTGCTCAGCAATGAGATGAAGCTGCAACTGCGTAACGAAGAGCGCCGTGATGTTGAAGGCGCTGCGCTGGATTTCGAATTCAAGCAATAAACTTTCGCACCACAGGTGACCCAGGTCGCCGACCATCTGTCGCAGACTGGTCGGTCACTTTTGTTTTGTGCGAAAAACCCCTGTTGGGCCATTTTAAAACGTCTGTTTAAGGGCGTACTCTAGCCCGGCCATCCCTATTGAGTCGTCGAGGACCTGCTGGTCATGAAATGCCGTGAAGGCTGTGGCGCATGCTGCATTGCCCCCTCCATCAGTTCACCGTTGCCGGGAATGCCCCATGGCAAGCCCGCTGGCGTTCGCTGCGTGCACTTGTCGGTGGAACAACTGTGCCAGTTGTTCGGTCAACCGCAGCGGCCAGCCGTATGCAGTGATTTCAAGCCCGATATTGAGGTGTGCGGCAATGACCAGGCCGATGCCATTCGCCTGATCGGTTGGTGGGAACAGATGACGGCGGCTTGATGGGCTTTACTATCGGAACTTCAACAATAAGGAATACAACGATGGGTTCGCTGAAACGAGTGGCTGTACTGTGCGGTTTTACGCTGTTGTTGGCGGCTACTGCCCAGGCTGAGGATTGGCAAGTCGCCAAGGACGAAGACGGTATCAAGGTCTCCCTGAGCGAGATTGCCGGTTCCAAGTACAAGGCGTATCGCGGTGTGACGGTGATCAAGGCGCCTTTGGCCAAGGTCCAGGCGCTGCAGGAAGATGTGGTCGGTGCTTGCGCATGGATCCATGAATGCAAATCCCAGCAACTCGTCGACAAGAAAGGCGACGAGGCCTGGACCTACACCCAGTTCAAGGCCCCGTTCCCCGTGACGGACCGCGACTCGTACATCCACGTCACCACCACCAAAGCCGCTGACGGCACCGTCACGCGCAAACTGGAAGGTGTGCCGACCTACAAGCCAGAAGCAAAAGGCTACGTGCGGGTTGCCCAGGTGGACGGTTTCTGGAAACTGGTGCCAAAGGGCGATAACCAGACCGAAGTCACCTACCAGGTACACACCGAGCCAGGTGGCAGTGTCCCCTCGTGGCTGGCCAACAAGTTCGTGGTGGAAGCGCCGTTCAACACTTTGAAAGCCTTGAAAGATCACGCTGAAAAATAAGTGCAGTTGATCCGGTGCCTCCGGGCTTGAGCGGAACGTTTTGCGCGCCGCCAAGGTCCAGATACTTGTAAGCCCACCTATGGGTTTTATCGAGGAGGCACCGATGCAAACGTGGCAAATTACCTTCGTTGATGATCACGGTGAAAAGTCCGTGCAGCAGTTCACCTGCGAACAAAAGCCCAGCCTCGAAGACGCTGCGCATATGATTCGTGCGAAGCTGGTGCCGATTGCTGCCGAACTCGATCTCAATGACCTGGAAGGCCGTAAACCCGAGCCGACGGTCAAGATTCTCAAAGACCAGAACAGTATCCAGATTCTCGATATTTCTCCCTCCGTCTAAACATTTTTCACACGCCACACGAGCACCTCTGGTGGAGGTGATAGCTTCGCGCTACTCTGCAATCGAGATCAGCGAATGAATCGCTAAGGTCTGGTCTTGTCAGCTACATGCTTGTTTTCCTGCGGCGTTGTTATGCCGTGGTGCCCGCGCCAGCAGGGCGCGGGGCTTCAGGAAGCACGGAAAGTCTATCCATCGGTTTGAGGAGGACGTTTCATGAGCACAGCCTATCAAGAAGACATCAGCACCAACGTACTGCGCCGCATGAAAGAAGGCGGCTTTGACTTCTCGCGTTTTCACCCCATTGAGTTCTACGCCATTTTCCCGGATGAAGAACGGGCGCGCAGGGCAGCGGGTCGATTTCGTGGGGAGTCCCTCAATGCCCAGGTCAGCGCGCGCGACGATGGCGCCTGGTACCTGGAACTGAGCAAAGTCATGTTCGCAACCTACGACGGCATAGGAGATTTCGAGCAAGACTTTGAAGCAGTGGTCGAGCCCCTGGGAGGGATCATCGAAGGATGGGGCGTCAAGCAGGAGGTGCGTGGGTTACCCATGTAGTTGGTATTTATGAGCACCACAGCGTATCGGCTGACCTTTGGGTCGGCCGATTTTGTTTGGACGGCGTTTTACGTGCAAAAAAAAGCCACCCGGATAGGGTGGCGGAAAGGGAAGCTCAAGGGAGTAGATCAGTACACGAAGTAACACGATATCGCTTGCACAAAAGGTTTCGCTGTAGGACATCTCCTGTTCAGCCAATGGAGGTGATTATCCGCAGCGCCAGCCGGGCAGTGAAATCAACTCTGGCTATGCTGTTGATAGTCAAAGACCGCATTGCAATGAGGCGCGCGACGTGACCCAAGCCATTGTGCGCACCAGGACGGTGCGAGGAATGCGCTTGGATTATTCAACTGGTTGATTATTAAGTGTTTATGCCGCTGGCACGGGCCTTGCGAAGGTTCTTGCGTCCGGGTGACAAGGAGTACGGCATGATCCGCACTTATTACGATGAAATGTACGATGGGGCAGGGCAGGTTCGCCCCCATTATCGCGAGTTCGCCCTTTGGCTGGCCGACACCCCTGCCGAACTGCTGGCCCAGCGCCGGCGTGAAGCCGATTTGCTGTTCCACCGCGCCGGTATCACCTTTACCCTCTACGGGGACGAACAAGGCACCGAGCGCCTGATCCCCTTCGACACCATCCCCCGCAGCATTCCAGCGAGTGAATGGCGGATTGTCGAGCGCGGCTGCATCCAGCGGGTCAAGGCGCTGAACCTGTTCCTCGCCGACCTGTACCACGATCAACGCATCATCAAGGCCGGCATCATCCCCGCCGAACAGGTACTGGCCAACGAGCAATACCAGTTGGCAATGCAGGGCCTGGATTTGCACCGCGATATCTATTCGCACATCTCCGGGGTCGACCTCGTACGCGATGGCGACGGCACGTACTACGTGCTCGAGGACAACTTGCGCACGCCCAGCGGTGTCAGCTACATGCTTGAAGACCGCAAAATGATGATGCGTCTGTTTCCCGAGCTGTTCGCGGCCCAGCGCATCGCGCCCATCGACCATTACCCCAACCTGCTGCTCGACACCCTCAAAAGCGCCAGCCCCCTGGATAACCCCAGTGTGGTGGTACTGACGCCCGGGCGTTTCAATAGCGCGTTCTTCGAACATGCCTTCCTGGCTCGGGAAATGGGTGTGGAATTGGTAGAAGGTGCGGATTTGTTCGTGCGCGATGACCGTGTGTTCATGCGCACCACCGACGGGCCCAAGGCTGTCGATGTGATCTACCGTCGCCTTGATGATGCGTTCCTTGACCCGCTGGCCTTCAACCCGGACTCCATGCTCGGTGTGCCCGGCCTGCTCGCCGCCTACCGTTGCGGCAATGTGGTGCTGGCCAACGCCATTGGCACCGGGGTTGCGGACGACAAATCTGTGTATCCGTTCGTCACCGAGATGATTCGCTTCTACCTCGACGAAGAGCCGATCCTGCAGAACGTTCCGACCTTCCAATGCCGTAAGCCTGACGAATTGTCCCACGTACTGGCCAACCTGCCCGAGCTGGTGGTCAAGGAAACCCAGGGTTCCGGTGGTTACGGCATGTTGGTTGGACCGGCGTCTACCACGGCAGAAATCGAAGCGTTCCGGGCACGTATCAAGGCCAAGCCACACGCTTATATCGCGCAGCCGACCCTGTGCTTGTCTACCTGCCCGACTTTTGTCGAGAACGGCATCGCCCCGCGCCACATAGACCTGCGCCCTTTCGTGTTGTCCGGCAAGGAGACCCGCGTGGTACCGGGTGGCCTGACCCGCGTGGCGCTGCGCGAAGGCTCGCTGGTGGTCAACTCGTCCCAGGGCGGCGGAACCAAGGACACCTGGGTGGTCGAGGGCTGATGCCATGTTGAGTAGAACTGCCTCGGATTTGTACTGGATGTCGCGCTACCTGGAGCGTGCCGAAAACCTCGCGCGCATGCTCGATGTCAGCTATTCGCTGTCGCTGATGCCCCAGGACGGGCGCGGCGATGGCCTGCACGAGTTGGCCATGCCGCTGTTGATCACCGGCACCCTGGAGGATTACCACGAGCGCCATGGCCCCTTGCACGCTGAACGCTTGCTGCACTTTTTTGCCCTGGACGCGGCCAACCCGGCGAGCATCTACAGCTGTCTGGGTGCGGCGCGGGCCAGCGCTCACGCTGTACGTGGGCGAATCACCGCCGACATGTGGGAAAACATCAATGCCACTTGGCTGGACATACGCGATATCGCCCAGCAGGGCCTGAGCCATTACGGCATGAGCCGGTTTTGTGAGTGGGTCAAGGAGCGCTCCCATCTGTTTCGGGGCGCCACTTACGGCACTATCATGCGCAACGATGCCTTCCGCTTTATTCGCCTGGGCACCTTTATCGAGCGCGCCGATAACACCCTGCGCTTGCTCGATGCCCGCTACGAAATGGCCGGCGAACACGCGGCGGTGGTCAGCGATGGCACGGCTCACGCGTATTACCAATGGAGTGCGTTGCTGCGCGCACTGTCGTCATTCGAGGCGTACACCGAGATTTATCGCGATGCCCCGGGGGCTCGACAAGTGGCCGAGCTGCTGCTGTTACGCGCGGATGTGCCGCGTTCGCTGCGCGCTTGCAGCGAAGAGATCGACCAGATCCTCGCCAGCCTGCCCGGCATCAACGGCCGCCCGGCCCAGCGCCTGGCCGCCGAGATGGATGCGCGCCTGCGCTTTACGGCCATCGACGAAATCCTCGAGGAAGGCCTGCATGCCTGGCTGACCGACTTTATCCCCTTGGTCCGCCAGTTGGGCGACGCCATCTACAGTTCCTACCTGGAGGCGGCATGAGACTCTCCATCAGCCACGACACCACCTACCACTACGAAGACCAGGTGCGCGCCAGCATCCAGTACCTGCGCCTGACGCCCCATGACAGCGAGCGCCAACACGTGCTGAGCTGGCAACTCGACCTGCCGCGCCCGGTGCGGGCTCAGGTGGACCCCTTCGGCAATATCTTGCATGTGCTCACGCTGGACGAACCCCACGACGCCATCATCATCGGCGCCCGGGGCGTGGTGGAGATCGATGAATTGCGCGAGGCCGAACACGAAAGTCAGTCTGCCTTTCCGTTCCTGCGCTCCACTCGCCTCACCGAGCCCGACGACGCCCTGCGCGGGTTTGCCGGGCAACACTGCCATCAGCGTCGTGATCGCACGGCGCTTATCGATTTGATGCACGCGCTTAACCACACCATGGTCTACACCCCCGGTGCGACCGACGTCGATACCTGCGCCGCCCAAGCCTTCGCAGGTGCCGCTGGGGTGTGCCAGGACCACACCCATGCGTTCCTGGCCTGCGCACGCAGCCTGGGGATCCCTGCGCGGTATGTGTCGGGGTATCTGTATACCGAAGACAGCACGCACCTGGCCAGTCATGCCTGGGCCGAAGCCTGGCTGGATGACGCCTGGTACAGCTTTGACGTGACCAACCAACTGGCGCGGCCGGAGCGGCACTTGAAGCTGGCCGTGGGCCTGGACTACCTCGACGCCTGCCCGGTCCGGGGGATGCGCCGTGGCGGTGGGCATGAGCAGATGCATGCCAAGGTATTCGTGGCGCCGCAGCAATGATCGCCCCCGCGCTCTGCGTTGCTTGATCGTTCCCACGCTCTGCGTGGGAATGCAGCCGAGGACGCTCCGCGTCCCAAAGCGTGACACAAGAGGCGTTCCCACGCGGAGTGGGAGCGATCGATACAGCGCAGGCTCAAGGTTGCTGTTTGCGGCCCGCCATATGCCGCAGATACCCCACCAGCAAGTCCAACTCATTGTCTGGCAATACACTCGCTGTAAACGCCGGCATCTTCGCCTGTGGCCACTGCCTCAGGCTTTGCGGGTCGCGGATGTAACGTTTGAGGAAATCCCCGCTGAAATACTCGGTGGGGTTGTAGGGCACATTCAGGTCCGGCCCCATCTGGGCATCACCGCCGCCATTGAGGCGATGGCACGCCAGGCAGTTCTTCTGGAACAACGCAAAGCCCTGGTTGATCGGGTCGTTCGCCGCCAGCTTCGGGTCGGGCAATAACGCCGGGAAACGCTCGCCAACCGTCTGCAACTGCTTGAATTTCGATACCTGGAACGGCCACTGTTCGGGGCTGATATGCCCGGCTTGAGGGTTGGTCCAGACCAGATAGAACGGCCCGGCGCTGGGCTTGCCCTGTGCCAGCGGTGGCCATGGATGGGCCGGGTCTTCCACGGCCAGCCAGGCGCGGGCGCCGTTTTTTTCCAGTAACGGCGCGGCGGCAAGTTCGGCGGCAAAACCATCAAGGGCAACGGCTTGCAGGTGGTTCGCAGATTTAAGGCCCGGTAAGAGCACCGCCAGGGGCACCGCACGATAGGTCATAGTGCGCTTGTAGGACACATCATCGACGATCTGCACCGTCTGAGCGTCGGGGTGCTTGAGCAACTCGGCGGTCTGCCAGGTCTTTTGGCTGTGGTCCAACTCGATGGTCAACTGTGCCGCCGCCGCGGGCAGGCTCAGCAGCAGGGCAAAAAGGGCGAGGATCGGTTTCAAGGCTCAGGCCCGTTGCGAGAGAGTGAGGGCGCACACGATAACGGAAAACGGCAGGTAAAAAGACAGCCCCTGCAACAGGAGCGCTAAGCGCAATGTCCTGGCAGGTGCTGCCAAAAACTGCAGGCCTGGTGCGGTGTGTGCACGCAAGCGGGGAGTGTCACCCAATAACCTTGGTTAAATTGGGCAAGATCAGAATCAAGGTGGTGGCGAACAGAATAAGTCCCGCCTGACGTACTTTCGATTGTTTGAACATGGCTGACTGCCTTTTCTTTTGTTGTTATTCCTGAGCGTCAAATGCGTGCTGGTTTATTTCAGTATCGCGAGGTGACGTTGCACTTTTCTTACAACTGTTCCAGCAAAACCCGGCAACAGCGTCTTACAGATTCAACCTTAGAGCGCCCGTTCTTTCTGGCTTAGACTCATTTCATATCAGCTAAGAAGTATTTGCGCTAAAAACGGCATGAGGCTTATTGCCATCTTGGCGCCAGCCCTAGGGCTAGACAGCTAAAACGATTAATCAGGCATTTCCCGTAGGAACCTACCGTTCGTCCGAGCGAGGGGGTCAAAAGCAATGAGCGCATCCGTCATTGAAACCGTGTCAATCGGGCCTAAGGTAGGAGCACACACCCACAGCGGTTCGAGGATGTCATGACCCAAGCTTTGATTTTTGATGCGATACGCACGCCCCGGGCTAAGGGCAAGGCCGACGGTGCCCTGCACAGCGTCAAGCCGGTAAACCTGGTGGCTGGCTTGCTCACGGCGCTGGCGCAGCGCAGCGACCTCGACACCCGCCAAGTGGATGACATCGTCCTGGGCTGCGTCACGCCCGTTGGCGACCAGGGCGCCGATATCGCCAAGACCGCCGCGCTGGTGGCCGACTGGGATGTCAGTGTGGCCGGTGTGCAGGTCAATCGCTTCTGCGCGTCGGGCCTGGAAGCGGTGAACCTGGGGGCGATGAAAGTGCGTTCCGGCTTCGAAGACCTGGTGGTTGTTGGCGGCGTCGAGTCCATGTCCCGCGTGCCCATGGGCAGCGATGGCGGCGCCTGGGTACTCGACCCGCAAACCAATATGCACAGCCACTTCACGCCCCAAGGCATTGGCGCCGACCTGATTGCCACCCTGGAAGGCTTCACGCGCCAGGATGTCGACGCCTTTGCCCTACAGTCCCAGCAGAAAGCAGCCAGGGCGCGGGCAGACGGTTCCTTCAATAAGTCGCTAATCGCGGTGCACGACCAGAACGGCATCGTGCTGCTGGACCATGACGAATTTATCCGCGGCGACTCAACCCTCGAGGGCTTGGGCAAGCTCAAGCCGAGCTTCGAAATGATGGGCCAGATGGGTTTCGACGCCACCGCGTTGCGGGTCTACAGCCACGTGGAGCGCATCCACCATGTGCACACGCCGGGCAACAGTTCCGGCATTGTGGATGGCGCCGCGTTGATGCTGATCGGTTCCGAGGCCAAAGGCCGTGAACTGGGCCTGCAACCGCGGGCGCGTATTGTCGCCACGGCGGTGACCAGTACCGACCCGACGATCATGCTCACCGGCCCCGCGCCGGCCACTCGCAAGGCGCTGGCCAAAGCCGGCCTGCGGGTTGAAGACATCGACCTGTTCGAAGTCAACGAAGCCTTTGCTTCGGTCGTGCTCAAGTTCATCAAGGACATGGGCATCGACGCCGCACGGGTCAATGTCAACGGCGGCTCCATCGCCATGGGCCACCCCTTGGGCGCCACCGGCTGCGCGATTCTCGGCACCTTGCTCGACGAGCTGGAGGCGCGCCAGCAACGCTACGGCCTGGCCACCTTATGCGTCGGCGGTGGCATGGGTATCGCCACCATTATCGAACGCCTCTGAGCCTAAGGAATTTGTCATGACCGATGCCATTCGTTACGAAAAAGGCCAGGACCAGATCGTGGTGCTGACCCTCGACATGCCCGGCCAGAGCGCCAACACCATGAACGCCGCCTACCGTGAAGCCATGGCGGCCACCCTCACGCGCCTGGAAGCTGAAAAGGACGAGATCGCCGGGGTGGTGATCACCTCGGCCAAGAAGACCTTTTTTGCCGGGGGCGACCTCAATGAGCTGATCAAGGTCGATAAAGCCCACGCCAAGGCGTTCTACGACAGTGTCTTGGTATTGAAAGCGCAATTACGCCGCCTGGAAACCCTCGGCAAACCGGTGGTGGCCGCGATCAATGGCGCGGCCCTGGGCGGCGGTTGGGAAATTTGCCTGGCCTGCCATCACCGGGTCGCGCTGGACGACAAGTCCGTGCAACTGGGCTTGCCGGAAGTCACCCTTGGCCTGTTGCCAGGGGGCGGCGGCGTGGTGCGCATGGTGCGCATGCTCGGCCTGGAAAAAGCCTTGCCGTATTTGCTCGAAGGCAAAAAGGTGCGGCCCGCCCAGGCCCTGCAAGCGGGCCTGATTGATGAGTTGGCGGCAGATCGCGAGGCATTGCTGGCACAGGCCCGTGCCTGGATTCTGGCTAATCCCGACGTCAGGCAACCCTGGGACAACAAGGGCTACGCGATTCCCGGCGGCACGCCGTCCCACCCTAAAGTTGCGCAAATGCTCGCCATTGCCCCATCGATTTTGCGTAGCAAGACCCAAGGCTGCTTCCCTGCGCCGGAGAAAATCCTCTGTGCGGCGGTCGAGGGCGCCCAGGTGGACTTCGACACCGCGCACCTGATCGAAACCCGCTACTTCACCGAACTGGTGACCGGGCAAGTGGCAAAAAACATGATCGGCACCTTCTGGTTCCAGCTCAACCAAATCAACGCCGGCAGCTCGCGCCCGCAGGGCTTTGCGCCTTATGCAACGCGCAAAGTCGGTGTGCTCGGCGCCGGGATGATGGGCGCGGGCATCGCCTATGTCAGTGCCTGTGCGGGTATCGAGGTGGTGCTCAAAGACATCACCCTGGCCGCCGCTGAAAAAGGCAAAGCCCATTCGGCCGCATTGCTGGACAAGAAAGTCAGCCGTGGGCAATTGACCGCCGAACAGCGCGAAACCACCCTGGCGCGCATTCATCCTACTCAGGATGACGCCGGCCTGGCCGGCTGCGACCTGATCATCGAGGCCGTATTCGAAGACCGCGCACTCAAGGCCAAGGTCTCGGCCGCGGCGCAAAGTGTGGTGGGGGCCGACGCGGTGATCGCCTCCAACACCTCCACCTTGCCCATCAGCGGCTTGGCCACGGCGGTGCCCGATCAAGCCAAGTTCATCGGCCTGCACTTCTTCAGCCCCGTGGACAAGATGCCCCTGGTGGAAATCATCAAAGGGGCGCGCACCAGCGACGAAACCCTGGCCCGAGGGTTTGACTTCGTACTGCAAATCAAGAAAACCCCGATTGTGGTCAACGACAGTCGCGGCTTTTTCACCTCGCGGGTATTCGGCACCTTTACCAACGAAGGCATCGCCATGCTCGGCGAAGGCGTGGCCGCGCCGATGATCGAGACCGAAGCGCGCAAGGCCGGCATGCCGGTGGGGCCGTTGGCGGTGTCCGATGAAGTGTCCCTCAGCCTGATGAGCCATATCCGACAGCAAACGGCCAAGGACCTGCAGGCCGAAGGCAAGGCCATGCCGAACCATCCGGCGACGGCGGTGATTGATCTGTTGGTGAACGAATACAAGCGCACGGGCAAGGCGGCCGGCGGTGGTTTTTACGACTATCCCGCTGGAGGCCAGAAGCACCTGTGGCCTGAGCTGAAAACCCGGTTTGAACAGCCCGACGAGCAAATCTCACCCCAGGACGTGCGCGACCGCTTGTTGTTTATCCAAGCCATCGAAACCGTGCGCTGTGTGGAGGAGGGCGTGTTGATGTCCACGGCGGATGCCAACGTTGGTTCAATCTTCGGCATCGGCTTTGCCGCGTGGAGTGGCGGCGCGTTGCAGTTTATCAACCAGTACGGGCTGAACGACTTCATCGCCCGCGCCCGCTACCTGGCAGAGCAGTATGGGGAGCGCTTCTCGCCGCCGGCGTTGTTGTTGGAGAAAGCCGCGCAGGGTGAAGTGTTCCGGTAATCAAAATGTAGGAGGGGAGAGCTTGCTTTGAAGGTGTATTTCAAGGCAGGCTCTGGGGTGTGCAATATTCCCATCGCCGTGTCAGGTATTTTTTATGTCGCTACGCGTCTGCATCCTGGAAACCGATATTCTGCGCCCCGCTTTGATCGATGAGTACCAAGGCTATGGGCAGATGTTCAAGCGCCTGTTCGCCAAGCAACCGATTGCCGCCGAGTTTGTGGTCTACAACGTGGTGCAGGGCGAGTACCCACCGGATGACGAAGTGTTTGACGCGTACCTGATCACCGGCAGCAAGGCCGATTCCTTCGGTACCGACCCTTGGATCCAGACGCTCAAGACCTACCTGCTCACGCGTTATGAGCGCGGCGACAAGCTGCTGGGCGTGTGCTTCGGCCATCAGTTGCTCGCGCTGCTCTTGGGCGGCAAGGCCGAACGTGCCAGCCAGGGCTGGGGCATGGGCACCCACGCTTACAAGCTGGATGCCAAGACGCCATGGATGAGCCCCGAGGTGCCGGAGCTGACGCTATTGATCAGCCACCAGGACCAAGTCACCACCTTGCCAGAAAACGCCACCGTGATCGCCTCGAGCGAATTCTGCCCGTTTGCCGCGTATCACATTGGCGACCAAGTGCTGTGCTTCCAGGGCCATCCGGAGTTTGTTCACGACTATTCCCGTGAGTTGCTGGAAATACTTCAGACAACCCTGGGTGAAAAGGTCTACAGCAACGGCGTGGCCAGCCTGGAGCGCGACCACCACGGCGTGACCGTGGCGGAGTGGATGATGCGCTTTGTGGCGCACCAGCCTGAAGCCAAGGCTTAAAGCCAGCCCGAACGCTTGAAGCTGGCCCATAAACCGGTACAGCCCAAGGTAATAAAACCGAGCACCGCAAAATAGCCGTAGTGCCATTGCAGCTCGGGCATGTTCTGGAAGTTCATCCCGTAAATCCCCGCCACCGCCGTGGGGAACGCCAGGATCGCCGCCCACGCGGCGAACTTGCGCTGCACCACGCTCTGGCGCGACGCCTCCAGCAACACACCGATCTCGATGGTCTGGCTGGCAATGTCGCGCAGGGTGGTGAGGTCTTCCATTTGCCGCGTCACGTGGATTTGCACATCACGGAAATACGGGCGCATGTTCTTGTCGATAAACGGGAAGCTCAGCTTCTGCAACTCCTGGCTGATCTCCACCATTGGCGCCACGTGCCGCTTGAGCCGTAACACATCGCGGCGCAGGCCGTGGAGGTGCTGGATATCGCGCTCGTTGAGCGAACTGCACAGCACGTTACGCTCCAACTCATCAATCTCGGCGTGGATCGCCTCGCTCACCGGCTGGTAGTTTTCAGTGACAAAATCCAGCAACGCATAGAGTACGAAATCTTCCCCATGCTCCAGCAACAACGGGCGCGCCTCACAGCGTTGGCGCACAAAGCCGTAGGACGCCGAGTGACCGTTGCGTGCGGTTATGATGTAGCCGTTGCCGGCAAAAATATGGGTTTCGATAAACTCCAGCTTGCCGTTCTCGCGCACCGGTGAGTAGGTGACGATAAACAGCGCGTCGCCGAAGGTTTCCAGCTTCGGGCGGCTGTGTTTTTCCATGGCGTCTTCAATCGCCAGCTCGTGCAGGTTGAACTGGCGTTGCAGGTTGTTCAATTCCTGGGCGCTGGGTTCTTCCAGGCCGATCCACACAAAGTGCCCAGGTTTGGCGGCCCAGGCCGCGCCTTCATCGAGAGTGATATCCGAGACTTTCTTACCGGCGCTATAGACGGCAGCCGCAACAACTCTACCCATGGTGCTGATCACTTCTTATCAAGAGGACAGATGTTGGGCAGCTTAGCCTGAATGGCGTTCCGTTGTTGCTGGCTGATATCACTGATCGTTCCCACGCTCTGCGTGGGAATGCCGCCCTTGACGCTCCGCGTCACTCTAAGCGTGCGCCTACGCGCATTGCAGTTCGCGGTCCATCTGTGCAATGCACTCATTCATCTGCGTCTGACACGTCAGCAGCAACTGAGGGATGTCATCCACCGTCAAGCCACAGGTAGGAATCGGCGGCAACGAGCGTATCAGCACACTGCCACTGTCCCAACGATTGAGCTTCATCTGCGTCACGTAATTGCTGACGCACACCTGCACGATAGGTACACCGGCCGCAATCGCCATATGAAACGCGCCTTTCTTGAACGGCAACAACCCTTTGCCCAGGTTGCGCGTACCTTCCGGGAACACCCAGATCGACGTGTCTTCATGCTGCAAGGTATGCGTGGTGGTCAGCATCGCCCGCCGCGCCTTGTGTGCATTGCCACGATCAATCAGCACATTGCCCGCCAGCCAGAACAGCTGGCCGAACAGCGGTACCCATTTCAGGCTTTTCTTGGCGATGCAGACCGTGCGATGCGGCACTACATTGCCGAACACAAACAAATCGTAATTGGACTGATGGTTGGCGATCACCACGCAGGTACCGGGCTTGTCGCGCAGCGAGTCGACGTCGGTCTTCACGTTCAAGCCCAGGATCCGCATGGCCGGCAACGCATAGAGGCGAGCGCAGAGACGGCTGTTGTCCGGGTTGAACGGCCGGCACACACCGACCAGCACACCCAGCACGCCAGCGATCATAAAATGCAGGCTCATCAACAACATACGCAACAGAAAAAGCATCGACACGGCCCATCGGGATAAAAGGTGGCGCAGTGTACGGATGTGCACTGTATTCGGCAATTGCCCCTACAGACGTAGGAGATAGCCGATGTTTAAGCGCATGTTTCCACATGGGCCGATAACGGCTAGCTAGAGCGGCTACAGACGTTTCACACTTACTAGGTAAGAAAAAGCCCGACTCAAGGTCGGGCTCAGGCACAGCAGGGGTAGGGCTTAGCTCAGGCTATGGCCCTGATCCTGGATGATTGCATCGTCCAGGGCTTCGAGCAGTGCACGGCGCACTTTCAACTTGGTGTGCTTGTGCGCGTTCATATTGATCTTCTTCAGCTGCCGCGCCGCTTCCAGTGCAGCCGCTTGCAGTTCTTCCGGTGCAACCACCTTGTCGAGGAAACCTGCGTGCAGGGCGCCTTGCGGATCAAACATCTCGGCATTGATCACCGAACGCTGAAACGCCGACTTACGCAGGCGATCCCGCGCCAGCTCGATACCGGCGTGGTGCATGGTCATGCCAATCGCCACTTCATTCAGACCAATGCTGAACGGGCCTTCGACGCCAATCCGATAATCGGCCGACAGCAACAGGAACGCGCCTTTGGCCACCGCATGGCCAGGGCAGGCCACGATCACCGGGAACGGATGCGCCAACATCCGCCGCGCCAGGGTCGAACCCGAGGTCACCAGGCTGATTGCCTCTTTAGGGCCGGCGGTCATCACCTTCAAATCATAACCACCCGACAAAATCCCCGGCGTGCCCGTGATGATCACCACCGCCCGATCCTTCTCGGCCTGATCCAGCGCCGCATTAAACTCACTGACCACCGCCGGAGAAATGGCATTCACCTTGCCGTTGCTCAGGGTCAGGGTCGCGATACCGTCTTCGAAGTGGTAGGCAATCAACTCACTCATGACGCGGTTCCTTGTAGGGTTTGTTATAGAGGTAGATGCGCAGACGTTACTCACCACGCCCGCGCGGGTAAAGCGCCGTGACTGACTACCCAGTCAGGCTTTTGCCCCATCCCCAAGGGTAGACACCCCGCAGCAGGGCGCAGCAAGCGCTCCAGACGCGTGCCGCCGCTGCCTGAGAATGGCACAATCATCACCCCTTGCCGCGCGGTGAATGGCATAACGGTCTAACCGCATGAAAATTCTGAAAAAAACCTTTGCCATCAGAAAGGCTTTCGACTACATTAGCGCGCCTCGACAGACTGAACTGGTTTGACGAGATACGGTGAAGTGTCCGAGTGGCTTAAGGAGCACGCCTGGAAAGTGTGTATACAAGAAATTGTATCGAGAGTTCGAATCTCTCCTTCACCGCCACATTGTTATGAAAAAGCCCCGTTTTTCGGGGCTTTTTTGTGCCTGATGATTTTCTCCCTCCCTTTGTTCCCCATTCGGATTTTTGAAAGGCAGCCTCGCCGCCAGGTGGCTCTCGACGGGGCGCTTTTTCGTATTAGCAATCCACCCTGGCGTCTGTGCGCAGCTCGTTGAGCTGATCTCTATTGATTTCGACCCAATGAGCAACCAGGAAAAATCTGCGACAGGATTTGGTGGCGGTACAGGTGCTGTCCCCTGTTTTGAGTGACCTCCACATGCGTATTACCGACACCTATCACTGATTTATCGATGTTAGTGGTCTAATAGTTTGGCCATGATCTTTGACACGGTCATCCTCGATAACGATTTTGCTGCTGGAGGAGACGTAGTACTCGCTCGTCTGTGCGAGGTCTTGGACGAGCATTAAATAGCCTCTTGAATCGCTACGCGACCACGTGTCGCTATTGCCTTGCTCTATTGAGAAGTAGTCCTCACTGGGGTTGCTATCAGTCTTCCATGAACTTACTGCAACTTTTACAACTCTGCTTGCGCCGTTTGTGATTGTGATAGTCATATTTACATTCCTTTTGGATTTTGAATTCCATGAGTTGGCTCCCTATTTGGAATAAAGCTGCAGACTTGCCACTGCTACAAAAAAACCGTAGTTAGGTTAACTCGCTGATTAAGCCATATCCAAGTGATACTGGAGGCGCTCAATGCTGGCGCCAAGTAAAATATAATGTATTGCATGGGTATATTGTCCGCCTGCTTCCACAGTCAAGCCTACAGACGGGAAAATGCAAGGAGAGGGGGACAGATTTTTTTGATTTTCTTCCTCCTCGTTCAAAGCAAACAACCCCCCCCCAGGTTTCGAAAGAAACCTGGGGGTTTGTAATTTTTGAGCTTGGAAAACCTACTGTTCTTAGATCATGCGCACGGCATATCTATTCGTACGCGCAGACGGTTGACGTCGTTGAAGGGTGATCCACCAGCTCTGGCACCAGGCTGTCATATTCGCGGTGCATTCCACGCGTGCCAATGCGTGTGGTCAGAATGTCGGTGATCGCCTGACTGATGTGCTAGCGCTCGCTGATAGCACCGCCGGTATGTCGATTCATGATGGATCGGCACCCCAGACTGGTCGCCGCCGGCCTTGACGCCGGTGTGCGGGTGTTTGACCAAACTGACGCCGGCTGCGATCACATCACTAGATACCTGGACTTGGCCGGTTACGTCTGACTCCTGGTTTGGATGTAGTCACCTTTGTGGGTGATGTCGCCTTCTAGGTTGATGCCGCCGAAGCGTCGCGAACTATCGGATAAAAATAGCGACTGCCAGAATTATAATAATCATGCCTAATGAGGCGATCGCAGTGATAATAGAATTAAGTTTTTTATGGAGTTTTTCAATTGTGGTGGTTAGTTTTTTGATTTCTACGTCATGGCAGGTGTGTTTTTCGCTGGAGGCTGCTGAGTCATTATCGAGAGAGCTTTTGTCTGCGTGAGCTGCAATGATACTTCCGCCTGCTCCTGAGCAAGCAAATAATAATACTTGCGAGTAGATATCCAAGTAATCTTTGTAATGCTGCGGAATGGTATTGGAAGGAACAAAGATGTAAATTATTTTCAAGTATAAAGTTTGAAATAACACGCCAAACATTATAATGAATAACCCTTTGATCACTCTGTCCTGCTTGAGGTCAAGTATCATGATGAGAGCCAAAAAGACACCTAGGATCAATGTTGATATGGCTATTTCTGGCTTGCCGAATATGCCAGCTGTGATAGGTGATACAAACGCTAGTATGAAAGCAGCCACCCACAAGCCTACGATCATTTTGTAGTTTGGCTTTGACATGTTTTGCTTTCCTTGCATTTTAGTTCTCGATCAAAAAGAGTTCATTGAGTTGGTTTTGTCAGTAAGGCGTCGCGAATTATATCAAGGTCTATGTCTATGAACCCTAATAGTTCAGGTTGCTCGTAACGAATCTCTGGTGCACTGCGCTGAGCACGGTCTTTGATGGCTACGTCGCAATTCCTGGCCGATAGAGCGGGCGAGTTGATTGCGGGCGGCTGGCTGGAGTTGCTCCAGCGGGAAAAGGGGACGAATTTATTTACTTTATGGCCCGCACAGCGTTGTGTTTTATCGCTAACTTCGCCGACGGGAACCCTCATGTTATTTCCGGCTCAAGGTTGCTATCGAAAGTCCGGAAACAGCAAAGGTGAAACCCGCGCCCAGAATCGACCAAAGCAGTCAAAAGCCAGATCTCCGAGTTGTTGTGTGTGGCGTATGTTGACGCCGTCTGCAATGGGGCGGGTGAGTTTAAAGGATAGGCGTTTTTCGGCACGGCCCGCGCGGCTACCGATAGACTGGACGCCTCAATTTTTCAGGATGCAATACTCATGTTCAAAGCTGCCCTCGCTTCCTTGCTGTTGACCTGCACTTTTTGCGCTCACGCCGGTACGACGGTCGATGTGTCGAAGATTTACGGCAAGATTCAGTTCGTGGACAGCTATCCCGACTACAAGGTGAAGGTGGTGAATCAATTCCCCGACCTCAAAGTAAAGAAGGTGGATTCCTGGCCGGATTCTGTCGGGAAATGGCAAACCGTCGATAGCTATCCTGATTACAAGATCCAGATTGTCGATTCCTATCCGGACTTCACTATTGAATATGTAGAGAGCTGGCCTGGAGTCAATTGATCGCGGTAAACCGTTGCAGGTGGTCTGAGACGGCTTGTGGGGCGGGCTGGTGATCAGGGCTCTGTAAAACCGTAGTCCTTCTTCTCACTCTTTCTGTTGATCTGGCCCAAGCTGTTAAGCAAATCGGGTATCTTTGCCGCCTCAGCCGCCAGCCTGCCTCAGGCGCAGCGCATGATCGATTGTTTAGGGAAGAATGGAATGACACTCAGGGTGTTGGTAGTCGGTGGCTACGGCAATTTCGGCAGCATCGTTTGCCGGCATCTGGTGTTGGCGCCGGGCATTGAACTGGTGATCTCGGGTCGCGACCCTCATAAGCTGCAGCGCAAGGTGGATGAGCTGAAAAGCCAGTCGAACACCGCTTGCGAGGGCTGGTGCGGCGATGCCATGGGAGCCGGGTTCGCCTCCGTTTTGCGGTCGATGAACATCACGTGGGTGATCCACACCGGCGGCCCGTTCCAGGGGCAGTCCTATGCTGTCGCCCAGAGTTGCATCGACGCTGGCGTGAACTACTGCGACTTGTCCGACTGCCGCACCTTCGTCAACGGCGTGAGCGTGCTGGATGCACAAGCACGGCAGGCAGGCGTGGCGATCCTTAGCGGGTGCAGCTCCGTGCCGACGCTGTCGTCCGCCATCATCGATCAGTATCGCTATCGCTTCACCCGTATCGACTCGATCGAGCACGGTATTTCCTCCTCGGCCAAGATGCCGGGCCTGTCCACCGTCGAAGGTGTGCTGGCTTACGCGGGCAAACCCATCAAGCAGCTCAGGCATGGCCAGGTGCATGAAGTGCTGGGCTGGCAGGACCTGACGCTGCGCAAAATGCCTGAGCTTGGCACGCGGGTGTTGGCGAATGTGGACGTGCCCGACATGGACATCTTTGCTGGCCGCTATGGTGCCCACACCCTGAGCTTCAAGGCTGGTGCGGGGCTCAAGCTTGGCGGTGTCGCCAACTGTCTGCTGGCCCAGGCGCTGCGGTGGGGCGTGGTGCGTGACCATCTTGCCTGGGCTGCGCGGCTGCATCGGCTGGGTACTTGGTTCGAGCGCTTTGGCGATGGCAAAAGCGCGATGTACATCGACGTGAAAGGCCTTGGTGCAGAAGGGCAACCGCTGTCCCTGGCGGTGCAACTGACGGCGCTGAATGACAAAGGCCCGGAAATCCCCAGCTGCGCCGCCGTTGCTCTGGCCCTTAAAGTCGCCCAAGGCTATGTGCCTGAACCCGGTGCGCGGCCGTGCGTTGGCGAAATCACCGTCGACGAATACATGGCCGCTATCAACGACCCGGCGAACCTCAGCCTGGCCGTGCATTTCTCTGACGGGCAGGGCTGACCATGCTCTATCTGAGCCTGAAATACATCCACATCATCGCGGCGATTTTCCTGTTTGGCTTCGGCATGGGCTCGTATCTGTATCTGATCGCCGCGAGCCGTACGGCCAACCCGCAAGTGATTGCCCATGTGGCGCGGATGGTGGTGCAGTTCGATACCTGGATCACTACGCCGGCGGGCGTCATTCAGATCATTACCGGCTTTGTGTTGGTCAAGCTTGCCGGACTTGGGTTGACCACCGAATGGGTGCTGACTTCGCTGATCATCTTCCTGTGTGTGGGGGCTCTTTGGCTGCCGGTGCTGGTGCTGCAGAAGCGTTTGCAGCAGATGGCGCTCAGTGCGGTTGAGACGTGCAGCGCGCTTGGTGATGGATACCGCGGCGTCTATAGGCAATGGTTCTGGATGGGTGTTTTGGGTTTCTCTGGGATGTTTGTGATCGTGCTGATCATGGTCACGAAGATGACGCCATGGCAGTTGATTGGGCTGTTGCTGTGTGGCTGACATCAGCGCTGGCCGTTGCACTTGAGGCACTCGGGCTGAAATAAATGCCGTTCAGGGCTTGGTATTCCAAGCCACCGCACACAACGCCAAACCCGCCACATTCAGCGACACAGGATTAAACGCTTCCCTGAGCATCGACGGGCTGAACACCGCCACATCCACCAGCAGCCCCGCCAGCGCAGTCGCAGCCACTACAAGCGGCCAGATACTGCGTGGCGAAAGCAGTATCCATATCGCCAGGGCAATTTCCCCAACCCCCGCCAGCGTGGCGAACAACTGCACCTGCTCGATCCCGTGCGCCTGGATCATTGCCCGCTCACCCTGGCTTAGCCACAGCAGCTTTGGCACCAGCCCATGGTAGGCAAACATGAAAGCCAGGCCGCCCCGGGCGATCCAGTTGATGCGCACCAGGGAATTCATGGCTGATCCTTTAAAAAGCGCTGTTCATGATCCGCGTTCGGCAACAGACAGGTATCGTATTTCCCGAACAGCCGATAGCGATTGCGCGCGATGCGGTCGTAAGCCCAATCCCGAAGAAAGCGCGGGATGCCGCGCAGGAGCAGCATTGGGTGCCAGCGGGCAGGCAGTTGCGCAATGATTTCCAACACCGCCTCCGAACGCTCCCAACAGTGCCGATCGCGGATCACTGCGAGGGTGTCGAACTGCTCCAGCGGCAACCCCGCCCACGCCAGCAGCGCCTGACCCTCGGGTGACTGCACGGCGGCTAATCGCAAGCGCCGTTGGTGGTCGTGGCGGATCAGAAACCTTGCCCAACCGTTACACAGCTTGCACACCCCGTCGAACAACACCACGGTTTCACCGGGCTTGAGGAATGGCGCGGGCGTAGGGCGGGTGTCGGAGGCAGGCATGTGTGTAGGTCCAGTCGGGCCGGGTTGGCCTGGATCATACCTGCCTTCGCCTGCACTGTAATGTTTGGAGCCACTCCCACTGGGCTTCAGGATTGGAGAATACCGAAGTCTTTTCGTACCAAACGATCATCAATGCCTATGCCGATGATGCACATCCGGAAAATGCGCGTGGCTGTGGGTCATCACCTTGTGAACATGCACATGACTGTGCGGCTGCGCCGGATCCCACTCAAACCCATGCTCATGCTGGTGATGTTCATCATGCACATGCCGATGCCCATGTTCCGTGGCTTCATGCACATGCTCGTGGGCATGCCGCTCCGTCCGGTGCAGCCACACGCCTACGGCCATCAGTGCCGAGGCAATCCAGAACGCCACGGTCACCGACTCGCCAAATACCAGCAACGCCACTGCGGCACCGAGGAAAGGTGCGGTGGAGAAATAAGCCCCGGTGCGCGCACTGCCCAGCCCGCGTAGCGCCAGCACGAACATCACCAGGCTGATGCCATAGCCGAGGAACCCCACCACCAGGATCGGCGCCAATTGCGCCACGCCCGGAATCTGCGCCCCCAGGTAAAGCCCCAGGCTGCAATTCACCAACCCCGCAATCAAACCCTTGGCGCCAGCGATAAAGAGCGCGTCAGACGCCGACACCTTGCGCGTCAGGTTGTTATCAATGCCCCAGCACAAACACGCCAGCGCGACGGCGAGCGGTCCGGTCCAGTCCTGATGGCTGCTGTCAGCACCGGACCACGACAACACCACGCCGCCCAACACAATGGCAAGCATGCCGAGGACGATGCGTCGGTCGGCGTTTTCGCGGAACACGACCCAGGCGATCACGGCGGTCAGTACCGATTCAAGGTTGAGCATCAGGGAGGCGCTGGCGCTGGTGGTGCGGGTCAGGCCGAACATCAGTGCAACGGGGCCGAGGAGGCCGCCGAAGGCGATGGCGCCAAGTAGCCAGGGCCATTCCGATGGGGTTAGCCCGGTAGGTTTCCAGCCGCGATCACGGATCAAGCGCACACCGGCAAGGCCAATGCCGCTGCCGAGGTAGAGCAGGCCGGCGAGCAGGATGGGCGAGAGGCCCAGGCCGAGACTTTTGGCGAGCGGGGTACTGGCGCCGAACAGGGCGGCGGCCGCGAGGGCGTAAATGATGCTGAGGTTCATGGGCCATCCTCGAAAGTCAGGCCCATGATACGTCGCTTGCCGGGGTCAGCGCCCTGGCAATTTCGTACTTTATTGCGCGGTTTTCAGCTTGATCACATCACCGGAGATTTTGGTGGTGTAGCCGTTCAATACCCAAGCCCAGAACCACTTTTCCTGCACTTGTGTGTTGATCAACGCGTCGCCGCCCTTGGCCTTGATGGCTGCATCCTGGGCGCGTACGAAGCGGTTGTTCTGGCCGATGGGGATGACGCCCAGCAGCATGATGCCGGTGGCGCTGGCTTCGCTGTGGCCGAGGACGGTGTATTGGCTGGCGTCGTATTGCTGGGTTTTCATGGCGGTGCCGGTGCAACCTGCCAGGGTGAAACCAAGTACGGCTGCTGCAACGACTTTACTGACGTATTTCACTCATAACTCCATAGGTTCAATCTCGAGATTCAATTCTCGGGGGGGCGACACTCTAAGCGCTCAGTTGGCAGATTGAAATCAATCAGCGAGGCTGGGTCGCAGTCTGGCGGGTACTGCGCGGTGATCCCATTGCAGCCTGGTTGGGGCTCGACAGCGCCCACATTTATTCTTCGGCGTGTCAGAGATGCAGCCACGCCAGGCCACCCAACATCACCGCCACCCCGCCGGCGGTGTACGACATGCGTTTGAGCCATTCCTTGCGCGTGAGCAGGGTAATCGCCGCCAATGAAATCGCGATCTGAATCGCCGTCATCGCCTGGGCCCAGCGATGGTGCTGGTGCAGCGCTTCCTCGGATTTGTGGTCCCAGTCCCGTGAAGTGGCCTCAAGCGTTTCGGCCTGTTTACGCACTTCTTCCTTCTGGCGCTTGTAGCGCTCGATCTCCGCCTGGTAATGCGCCGCATCCACGCCGGGAATATGGCTGGCCAGTTCTGCCAGGTTCTGGCGGCTGGATTTGGCCTGGTAGTAGTTCCACTGGTTAGCGGCTTCGGTCTTGATGATGGCGGCGTTGTTCTTGTCCATCGCAGCTTCACTTTCGCTGGAGCCGGCCTGATAGCTGAGCATGGCACCGACGGTCGCCATGATCGCGGTCATCACGGCGATACGACTGGCAAAGCTATCGCCGCGGCCGTGAGCATGCTCGGTGGTGTGTTCAAGGTGTTTTTCGTGGGGGCTGGGAACTTCGAAGGCTTCGGACATGGGGCGACCGCGAACGGATTGAGGTGCGCTGATTGTTCACCAGCGCAGCTGTCTCAAGCCTGTACGTAACGCTGCAAACCTGCCACCAGTGCATCGAATGTCACCCGGCAGCGTGGGCTGTTGCGCAGGTCTTCGTGCATGCTGACCCAAGTGTCCATTTTAAACGCGAAGCCGTCAGGCAGCACTCGGCGCAGACGTGGGTCGCGCTGGGCCAGTTGTACCTGGCACCCACCGATGCCGGCACCGGCGCGGATCATTGCCAGTTGCGCCAGGTCGCTGTCGCTACTGATGGCGAAGGCGTTGCGCTCAAAAACCTTGATTGCCAGGCTGCGGATAAATGCAGTGGCTTGATCAAAGCCGATGACGGAGTGGCCGGCCAGGTCGTGCATGTGTTGGGGGATGCCGTGTTGCTGCAGGTAATCGTCACGGGCATGCAGGCCGACTTCGATCAGGCCGATACGCCGCGCCAGCAGCTGCTCCTGGCTGGGGCGCACCATGCGCACGGCAATGTCGGCTTCCAGCTGCAGCAGGTCGCTCAAGCGGTTGGTCAGCACCAGTTCCACCTTCAGGTGCGGGTGTTCCCGGCGCAATTGCGTGATGATCGGCGGCAGTACCTCCACACCCACCACTTCACTGGCCGATACTCGTACCACGCCACGCACCTCATCGCCTTGGGACGAGGCGGCGCGTTCAAGGGCGGCGGCGGTACGCGCCATGGTTTCTGCATGCGCCCGCAGTGTGTGGGCGACCGTAGTGGGTAATAAGCCTGAGGGCGAGCGGGTGAACAACACGACGCCCAGCGCCGTTTCCAGCGCGGCGATGTGCCGCCCTACCGTGGGTTGGGTGATGCCGAGCTGCCGTGCGGCCCCCGACAGCGATCCTTCCTTGAGTACACCGAGAAATGACCGGTAAAGCTCCCAACCGATATTCGTAGCCATACATAAATGTATAGCGGCTCGATACTCTTGGGCAATTCCTCTATAGCTGTTCCGCATCCAACATACCCTCATCAACCAACAGTGGGAGAGGGTGATGAGCAAGGTTCTGGTTTTGGGTGCAACCGGTGGCATTGGTGGCGAAGTGGCGCGGCAGTTGAGCGCGGCGGGCTGGGAGGTGCGGGCGTTGACTCGGGATCTGATCAAGGCTCGCAGCCAAAATCCTGTTTTTACGTGGCTAAAAGGCGATGCCCTGAATCGCGACGACGTGATCGCGGCCGCCCGGGGCTGCGCGGTAATCGTGCACGGCGTCAATCCGCCGGGTTATCGCAAATGGGCCGAGTGGGTGTTGCCGATGATCGACAACTCCATTGCGGCGGCCATCTGCGAAGGCGCGACAGTCGTGCTGCCCGGCACGGTCTACAACTTCGGGCCGGATGCATTCCCTGTGCTGCACGAAGACTCACCCCAGCACCCGCTGACTCGCAAGGGCGCGATCCGTGTGCAGATGGAGCAGCGCTTGCGAGCCGCTTCCACTCAGGGCGCCCGGGTGGTGATTGTGCGCGCTGGGGATTTTTTCGGCGCCAGGGTGGCCAATAACTGGTTTGCCCAAGGCTTGGTCAAACCCGGCAAACCGGTGCACACCATCCGCTACCCAGGCGATTACGGCGTGGCCCATCAATGGGCTTATCTGCCGGACGTAGCGCGTACAATGCTTGAGTTGATTGAGCGTCGTGCCAGTCTTGGCGCCTTCGCCTGCTTTCATATGGCTGGGTACATGGATGCGGACGGTACGCAGATGGCTAAGACGATCCAGCGTGTGGTGCTGCGCAGGACGGGCCAGCAACCCAGGGTCGGCGCGTTTCCCTGGTGGTTGTTGAACTGGGCGGCGCCTTTTGTCGTCACCGTGCGTGAGATGCAGGAGATGCGCTACCTGTGGCAAACACCGTTGCGCCTGGATAACCAGCGCCTGCTCGCGACGCTCGGCCATGAGCCCCACACACCGCTGGAACAGGCGGTGGAGGCCACCCTGGTTGGCCTGGGTTGCCTGCCTACTTGCGTTTGATCAGGCGTGCATACACGGCGAGGTTGACCACCACCACCACGGCCCCCAGCACTAATTGAGTATTCGCAGTCAGCCCGGCTGGGTAGATCATCGTCAGAATGTAATGCTCGATAAACCCACCGCCATAACCATCCTGCCCGGCCAAGTGGCGAAACAGGTTTTCCCAACGTGTAAGGGGGCAGGGCAGGTGCAGCACCTCTACCGCGATGCCCCAGGCAACGGCGGGCAGGTGCAGCCACATTACCCTGGGCCACTTCAGGGTGAGCAGGCCGCCGAACAGCACGAACAGGATAAAGGCCAGGTGGAACAGCACGAGGCCGTCGGCGGCTAGGCGGTAGAGCATGTTTGAGCTCGATGTGAGGTGAAGGGGTACGTGAATTTTTGCAGCGCGCCGTTATAGCTCCAGTTGACTGGCATTGATACCGAACGCTTTGGCTATCTTTTCCCGCGTGGTGCGGCGGGGTTTGCTGACCGCTTCCTGCTGGGCAAATGCCGATTGTGAAATACCCAGGCGTTTGGCGACTTCTTCCTGGGTCAGGCTCAGATGCTCGCGCCACGCGCGAATAGGTGTTGCGCCATCCACCAGGCGGCTGACTACCGCATGGGGGATCAGGTTTGGATCGTTTTGCTGCGCCACATAGTGTTCATAGGGAATCACCACATAGGCTGGCTCGCCCTGCGTATTGTGGATGATCTGTACGGCAGTAGGTTCGCTCGTCACGTTTTTTAACCTCTTGGATGCTGACGACCTGGATGCTGCCGTCCCAGTCGAAAAGGACCCGGTAATGACCTACCCGCAAGCGATAGCTGTGAGGATGGTTAACCAGCGCCTTGACGTTGATTGCATCGGGCATGTGTTCAAGAGCGGACACGGCATCGCGTACCTGTTGCTGATGATACGAATGCAACCGAAGCAATTGTTTGACGGCTTTTCGCGTCCATTGGATTGAATTCATGGGAGGTTAATAAGTCTTTTATAAGGTTTGCAATCGGTATTTTCAGATCCGCGTCAACGGGTCATGACGTTTTCCTCTCAAACCCTAGACGGCCGCCGTCAGCGCCGACGGGTAAAACTGTTGCGTGGTATGAATCAACGGAAGGCCCACGAAGGTTGCTTGCAGGCAACGAGGGCCGTTATTGTGCTGAATCCTTTTAGTCCTCGCCCCAAGGTTGTGTTGTGATGAATGCACCGCGTACCGCTGTCCCGATCAAAGCCGTGATTTTCGATATGGACGGGTTGTTGCTGGATACCGAAGGCATCTACACCGAAGTCACGCAGATCATTGCCGAACGCTATGGTCGTACCTACGACTGGGGCATCAAGCAGCACATCATCGGGCGGGGTGCCCAGGATTTGGCCGATTACGTGGTCAAGGCCCTGGACCTGCCGATCACGCCCGCCGAGTTTCTGGAAATACGCGAACCGCTGATGAGCGAGCGCTTTCCCAAGGCCTTGGGTATGCCCGGTGCCGAGGCGTTGGTGCGGCACTTGAAGGCGCACAATATTCCGATTGCGGTGGGCACCAGTTCATCGCGTAACTCGTTTGGCCACAAGACCACCCTGCACCGTGAATGGTTTGGCCTGTTCGACACCATCGTCACCGCTGACGACCCGGAAGTAGGCGCTGCCAAGCCCGCGCCGGATATCTTCCTCACCGCCGCGCGCCGGTTGGGTGTAGCGCCTGAGGATTGTCTGGTGTTCGAAGATTCGCCGTTCGGCGTGACGGCGGCGAAGGCTGCGCACATGACCGCTATTGCGGTGCCCGATGAGGCGATGGCTGACAGCAAGTACCAGCATGCTGACCAGATTATTCGCAAGCTCGCCGACTTTGATTTGGCCGCCTACGGCTTGCCCCCCATGGCCTGACCCCGCGCGGTCAAAAATGTGGGAGCTGGCTTGCTCGCGAATGCAGGGTGTCAGTCAGTAGATTTATCAACTGACTCACCGTATTCGCGAGCAAGCCCGCTCCCACATTTGGGTTGCGGTTCTGCAAAAATCAGGCGCTGAAACCACCATCGATGGTCAGGCTGGCGCCCGTGATATAGCCGGCCTCCGGCCCGGCCAGATAGGCCACAAAACTGGCAATCTCCTCCACATGCCCATACCGTCCTACCGCCATCAACCCGATCAGGCTGTCGGCAAAATCACTGTTCGCCGGGTTCATATCGGTGTCCACCGGCCCAGGCTGCACGTTGTTGATGGTGATGCCCCGTGGCCCCAGGTCCCGTGCCAATCCCTTGGTCAACCCCACCAGCGCCGCCTTGCTCATGGCGTAGGGCCCGCCACCGCCAAAGGGCATGCGTTCGGCGTTGGTGCTGCCGATATTGATCACGCGGCCACCTTCGCCCATGTGCTTGGCGGCTTCCTGGGTGGCGATAAACACGCTGCGCACATTGATCGCCAAGGTCTGGTCGAAGTCTTCCAGCTTGAATTCGTCCAGCGGCGCGATGGCCAGCACGCCAGCGTTATTCACCAGGATATCCAGGCGTCCAAACGCCTCGACCGTGGCGTTGACCGCCGCGCGAATCGCCGTGGCATCGGCGCTGTCGGCGTGAATCGCCAGAGCCTGCCCCCCTGCGCCGATCACCTCGTTCTGCAGTGTTTCAGCCTTGGCGGCCGAGCTGACGTAGGTAAAGGCAACCGCTGCCCCCTGGGCGGCGAGGCGCTTGACGATGGCGGCGCCAATGCCGCGGGAACCGCCTTGAATCAAGGCGACTTTGCCGGTGAGGTTATGTGTGGTCATGTCGATCTCCGAGGTAGTTGATGGAGCGAGTATCGACCTCGCCCGCGCTGCTCGGTAGCCCGTGGTTGCTATAGTCTGTGTAAACCAAAAGTTTAGAGTGGAGCGATATGGAAAGCTTTGGCAGTATCGAATGCTTTGTGCGCAGCGCCGAGGGTGGCAGCTTTGCCGAGGCTGCACGGCACCTGAGCCTCACTCCCGCAGCGGTGGGTAAAAGCGTCGCCAAGTTGGAGGCGCGCCTCGGGGTGCGGTTGTTCCAGCGCAGCACTCGGCGTCTGGTGCTGACCGAAGCCGGCAAGGTGTTCCTGGCGGAAGTCAGCGGCAGCCTCACCACCATTCAGAATGCGGTCGCCAACCTGGCCAGTGCCGAAGGGCGGCCGGTGGGCACGCTCAAGGTCAGCATGGGGCCAGTGTTCGGCAATCGGTATGTGGTGCCGTTGTTGGGCGAATTCATGCAGCGCTGTCCGGATATCAGCCCGGACTGGCATTTTGATAACCGCCAGGTCGACCTGATCGGGCAAGGCTTCGATGCGGCCATCGGTGGCGGGTTTGATCTGCCCCAAGGCGTGGTGGCGCGCAAGTTGACCCCGGCGCACCGGGTGCTGGTGGCGTCGCCGGATTACCTGGCGCGACGCTTGCCGGTGCGGGCGCCCGACGACCTGTCGCACTGCCTCGGCATCTTGATTCGCTCGCCGCAGACTGGCCGGGTGCGTTCATGGCAACTGACCCACCGTGAGCGCGAGCACAGCCCACTGGTACTGAAGCCAGCCATGACCATGAGCGACTCCGAAGCCGCCTGCTGCGCCAGTGCCCAGGGCCTTGGCATCGCGCTGGTGAGCATGCCAATGGCCGTGCCGTTCCTGGACAGCGGTGCGTTGGTGCGAGTGTTACCCGATTGGTATGTGGACGACGGTAATATTTCCATCTACTACGCCGAGCATAAGTTGCTGCCGGGCAAGACGCGGGCGTTTGTGGATTTCATTATTGAGCAGTTCGCCGAGCAGAAACTGGCTCAACGATTCAGTGCCATCTGAGCAGGGCCTTGCATCGAGTCGTGGCCATCGCGGGCAAGCCCGGCTCCCACAGTGATCGCAATCCAATGTGGGAGTCGGGCTTGCCCGCGATGCAGGCGCATCGGTCTACCGCCCGAACTTGCCCGGCCATCCAATGACTTTCTTCGGCCGCGGCGCCGCATACGTCCTGATCTTCGAGGTCGACAACCCCAACCGCACCAACGACTCGGCCACCATCACCGCCGCCGTCACTCCGTCCACCACTGGCACCCCGGTGCGCTGGCGGATCTGCTCATCCAGCCCGGCCATGCCGCCGCAGCCCAGGCAGATCACCTCGGCCTTGTCGTCGCGGATGGCCAGTTCGGCCTGGCGCACGATGGCCTCCGTGGCGCCCAGCGGGTCTTCTTCCAGTTCCAGCACCGCCATGCCGCTGGCGCGCACCGAAGCACAGCGCTGGTAGAGGCCGGCGAGTTTCAGCCGGTCTTCAATCAGCGGCACAGTGCGGTCCAGGGTGGTCACCACCGAGTAGGCGTGCCCCAGGAACATCGCGGTGCTGGCCGCCGCTTCGGTGATATCCACCACCGGCACATTGAGCAGTTCCTGCAGGCCTTCACGGCCATGTTCGCCATAGCCGGCCTGGATCACCGCATCAAAGGGCTGGTCGTAGGCCATTACCCGATCCATCACGGCGATGGCTGCCAGATAGCTTTCAAAATTGCCTTCCACCGATTCTGCGCCGAAGTACGGGGTGAGCCCGACAATCTCGGTGCCCGGTGAAGCCACGGCCCGTGCTTGCTGGGCAATGGTGTCGGTAATGGATTCGGTGGTGTTGACGTTGACCACGAGGATACGCATGGAAAGTCCTTGTTTAATGACTGACGTTATCGACGGCAATGCTTTCGCCGCTGACATCGGCGTAGTGCGGTTGACGCTTGGCAATCAGCAGGTACAGCAACCCTGCAATGCCGGCGCCAAACAACCAGGAAAACGGCGAGACGCTGGCAAACCCCGGCAACAGCGCCAGCAGGATGGCGATCACCGCCGCCGGAATGAACGCCGCCACCGCACGCATATTCACCCCCCGGCTGTAGTAATAAATGCCTTGGGGGTCTTCGCTGTACAGCTGCGGCACATCCACCTGGCTTTTACGGATCAGCCAGTAATCGACCATGATCACCCCGTACAACGGCCCCAGCAGCGCGCCGAGGCCAGAGAGAAAATACACGATCACCAGTGGGCTGTTATAGAGGTTCCACGGCAGGATCAGCACGGCAACGAAGGCGCTGATCAGTCCGGCGCGGCGAAAGTTCAGGTACTTGGGCGCCAGGTTGCTTAATACAAAGGCCGGGGCGACGAAGTTGGCCATGATGTTCACCGCCACGGTGACGATCAGGAAGGCCAGGCAGCCGAGCACGAGAAAGAAGGTGTTGGGGATCGCCGCGATGATTTCGGTCGGGCTTTCGATCACGCGGCCATTGAGCTGGAACTGCCCGCCGCACAGCAGCACGGTGATGGCGGCGAACACCAGGATATTCACCGGCAGGCCCCAGAAGTTGCCGACCTGGATAGTCCTGCGGCAGGGTGAGGAACGGGCGAAGTCGCAGAAGTTGAGGATCAAGGTGCCGTAGATGGCCAGCCACAGCGCGCCGCCGGCAAAGATATTGCGCCACATCTCGCCGCCACTCAGGGGCTCGCGGATCGACCAGGCAATTTGCCCGTTCGCCTGGAAGTACATCCAGCCGGCCAGTGCGGCCACGGTCAGCAGAATCACCGGCCCGGCGAAGCCTTCATAGCGACGTACCATTTCCATGCCATAGGCGAGAATCACCAACTGCACCAGCCAGATCGCCACAAAGCACGCCCAACCCAGGGTCGACAGCCCCAGAATCGAGTCGTGGTCATAATCGGCAAAGCCTGGATGAATGGCGGTCAGCAGCACGCGGAAAACTACCGAGGCCAGGTAGGTCTGGATCCCAAACCAGGCAATCGCAATTACCGCCCGAATCAACGCCGGAATCTGCGCCCCATGAATGCCGAAGCTGATACGGCTGATAACCGGAAACGGCACACCGGTCTTCTGCCCCATGTAGCCCGACAAGTTCATAAAGAAGTACACCAGCGCCGCGCCGATCCCCAGGGACAGCAATATTTGCCAGCCGCCCAGGCCTAATGCATAGAGGCCGATGGCGAATGAGTAGTTGGCGATGTTGTGCACGTCATTGGTCCACAACGCGAAGATGCTATAGCGCCCCCAGCGTCGGCCTTCGACCTTGGTGGGCGCCAGGTCCTTGTTGTGCAGGCGCGGGCTGAGTACCAGCGGGCCGGGGCCGGCGGCCGCAGGGTTTAACGGGGAGGAGGGCAGATCCAGTGCGAGGGTGTTCGAGAGACTTGTACGCATTCCGGCAGGCTCCAGCGCATCTGCAGCAAAGCGGCGGATGGCAAAGTGTATGTAGGTTTTGTATTGATTGTATACAAAGCGTACTTCTGCCTAAGCCATATGCGTGCCAATTCTCGATATAAGAAAATCTTGGCTAATTTCGTTTTTATATAGATTGTGAATAACTTACTGAATTGCGGGCACTATAAGTTGACCGTTTGAACAGGTATTTATTTTTTTGTTAATTGGAGGGCTATTTATAGACGGCGCCATTGGCGCAGAGAGATGTTACGTTTTGGTGCGTTGTATATTAAGTTGCACACAAAAATGGCACTTATGGTTACAAGGTTGTGTACAAGATTTACCCGGCCGAAAGGAAATCTCGCTTTCTGTAGGAGCGAGCAAGTTCGCTCCTACAGAGGCGGTGGCATGAGAGGCTCAAGCCTTGCTGATGATATTCCCCGCATGCAGCCCGCATTCCTTCTGCGTGGCTTCTTCCCACCACCAGCGGCCTTCGCGCTCATGCTGGCGGGGCAGTACCGGCCGGGTGCAGGGCTCGCAGCCGATGCTGATGAAGCCGCGCTCATGCAGGCTGTTGTACGGCAGCTCCAGCATGCGGATGTAGCCCCACACCTCTTCGCTGGTCATCTGCGCCAGCGGGTTGAACTTGTACAGGGTGCGTTCCGGCGTGGAGAACGCCGTGTCGATTTCCAGCGCCGCCACCTGGCTGCGAGTGCCGGGGCTCTGGTCGCGGCGCTGGCCGGTGGCCCAGGCGCTGACACCTGCGAGTTTGCGGCGCAGCGGTTCGATCTTGCGGATGCCGCAGCATTCGCCATGGCCGTCCTTATAGAAGCTGAACAGGCCTTTCTCTTTGACGAAGGGCTCCAGCTTGCTCGGGTCTGGCGAGATCAGCTCGATGTCGATCTTGTAGAACTCACGCACCTGCTCGATAAACCGGTAGGTCTCCGGATGCAGGCGGCCGGTGTCGAGGCTGAACACCTTGACGTTCTTGTTCAGCTTCCAGGCCATGTCCACCAGCACCACATCCTCGGCACCGCTGAAGGAAATCCACAGGTCATCGCCGAACTGGCTGAACGCCAGCTTGAGAATGTCCTGGGCAGACTTGTTGGCATAAGTCGTGGCGAGTTCAACGACGTCGAAGGCTTGGTTCATCAGGACGGTTCCTACAGGTCAGTGGCGCTGAGCGCTCTCTAGGAGGGCGATGGTATCAAAAACTGTCCCGCGTTGCGGCGGCTGGCGTGAGTCGCTAGAGTTCGGCAGTCCTTTTGCTCGCTCAACTAACAATATCTAACAGGAGTGTCGTGTGGAAATTGCCTGCCTTGACCTGGAAGGGGTGCTGGTTCCGGAAATCTGGATCGCCTTCGCCGAAAAAACCGGTATTGAATCCCTGCGCGCCACCACCCGCGACATTCCCGACTATGACGTGCTGATGCAGCAACGCCTGCGCATCCTCGACGAGCATGGGCTCAAGCTGGCCGATATCCAGGCCGTTATCGCCACGCTCAAACCGCTGGACGGCGCCATTGAGTTCGTCAATTGGCTGCGCGAGCGCTTCCAGGTGGTGATCCTGTCCGACACCTTCTATGAGTTCTCCCAGCCGCTGATGCGTCAGCTGGGTTTCCCGACCTTGCTTTGCCACCGCTTGATCACCGATGAAAACGATCGGGTGGTGAGCTACCAACTGCGCCAGAAAGACCCCAAGCGCCAATCGGTGCTGGCATTCAAGACGCTCTACTACCGCGTGATCGCTGCCGGTGATTCCTACAACGACACCAGCATGCTGGGTGAAGCTGACCGTGGGATTCTGTTCCATGCGCCGGACAATGTGATTCGCGAATTCCCGCAGTTCCCGGCGGTGCATACGTTTGAAGACTTGAAAAAAGAGTTTATCAAGGCGTCGAATCGGCAGTTGAGCCTGTAAGTTATGCGGCGCGGCTGATTGCCCCATCGCAGGCAAGCCAGCTCCCACCTTCGACCCTGTAACGTCAAACGACGCGGTCAACTGAGGGAGCCGGGGTTGCCCGCGATGGCATCGGCTCCGTCACCGCCTAACCCTCGGCCAGCAAGCGCTCATAAGGAATACGCAAGCCTTCATGCAGGCGTTTGATCATCGCCAGGCTCAGCTTGCGCTTGTGGTTCAGCACCTCTGACACCCGCCCACTGGTGCCGATAAACGGCTCCAGATCGCGGGCGGTCATGCCCAATTGCTCCATGCGAAACTTGATAGCCTCTACCGGATCCGAAGGGGGCATGGGGTAATGCTCGGCTTCGTACTTCTCGATGAGGATTGCCAGGATTTCCAGCTCATCACCTTCAGGCGAGCCGGGTAGTGCTCCCCATATCTGCTCGACTCGTACGAGTGCCGCAGTCAGTTCTTCCTGGGAGTGAATAGGTTTGATGTTCATCACGCAGTCTCCGCGTTGATCTGGTCGTACTGAGCGTGGGTCCCCACGAACCGTATAAACCCTAGTTGTCGCTGGTAGTCGATGGCCATGATCACTCGATACTTGTTGCCGCCGACGTTGAACACGACCCTGCCGCCCTTAAGAATGCTCGCTGTTCTGAGCTCGGCACTTGAGTGCTTGCGGTGTTGGATAATTGGCCTTTTCCATGTGCCGATACCACTCGATCAGCGGTGTTCTGGCGTCGCTATAAGCTGAATGGCTTTCCCAGAATATTCGTAGGGTAGAGAGAGCGATTATCCGCATCGCTTCAACCTCCCATTTTGGGAGATCATAGGTGCGATTGCGCGGTTAGGCAATCTCGGAAATATTTCCAGACGAGGAGGTAGTCGCTTCATGTGATCCTTCACAGGTGGCGGTGGACGGTCGATCCGGACGCTATATGCAAGCGTCTATTCCGTCCACAGCGGTTCTGATTCAGGCTTTTTCTATCGCATGGCGTTCTACTCGAACGCTAGGCAGGGGCTGTGCCCTACAGGTTTTCCAACGTTTGTAACAACACCCGCACCTTCGTCAGCGACTCCTGATACTCCGCCTGCCACTCTGAATCCGCCACAATCCCGCCGCCACCCCAGCAACACACCTGCCCATCCTTGACCAGCAAGCTGCGAATCGCGATGGAACTGTCCATCTCGCCGCGCACGTCCAGGTACACCAGCGAGCCGCAATACAACCCGCGGCGGGTGGGTTCAAGCTCGTCGATGATCTGCATGGCGCGAATCTTCGGCGCGCCGGTGATGGAGCCGCCAGGGAAGCTGCCGGCGATCAGGTCGAGGGCGTCTTTGTCGTCGGCCAATATGCCAGTGACGCTGCTCACCAAGTGGTGCACGTTGGGGTAGCTTTCCAGGCTGAACAGCTCCGGCACTTTCACTGAGCCGATACGGCAACTGCGGCCAAGGTCGTTGCGCAGCAGGTCGACGATCATCAGGTTTTCTGCGCGGTCCTTGGGGCTGGCCAGCAGTTCGGCGGCGTTGGCGGCATCCTCTTCTGGCGTCAGGCCGCGAGGGCGGGTGCCCTTGATCGGGCGAGTCTCGACCTGGCGTTCGCTGATGCGCACAAAGCGTTCCGGCGACAGGCTCAGCACCGCGCCGTCATCCGGCAGGCTCTGGAACCCGGAAAACGGTGTCGGGCAGGCCTCGCGCAGGGCGCAGTAGGCCGCCCACGGGTCGCCGCTACAAGGTGCGCGAAAGCGTTGGGTAAAGTTGACCTGGTAGCAGTCGCCGGCCTGAATGTAATCCTGAATACGCAGGATGGCCTGCTGATATGCCTCCAGGCTGAGGTCCGGCGCCATGGGGCCCTGAAGCTTGAAGGCGGTGGGCGCGCTGCCCGTTGCATGACTGAACAGAGCGATCAGCCGTTGCCGCTCGCTATCGGCCAGCACCGGGTGAAACACCAGCTGGCTGGTGCGCGCCTGGTGATCGCTGACCAGCGCCCAGGCATACAACCCCAGGCGCGCATCCGGCAGGTGCAGGTCGTCCACGGCCAGGCGTGCAACCTGTTCCAGGTGCCGGCCGAAGTCATAGCTCAAGTAACCGATCAAACCGCCGGCAAAGGGCAATTCAACCCCAGCAGGCAGGGCGGCCTCACCCAACTGCGCCAGGTTCTCTCGCAAGCGTTGCAGGAAATCGCCGCCGCTTTCATCCGGCCCAACCGTCAAGGTTGCTTCAGGCCAGGCGCTGAGCAGGTCATAGCGCCCCCGCTCGGCAGCCGGGCGGCCGCTGTCGAGCAGCACCGCGCCAGGCGCATGGCGAATAGCCGCAAAGTACTCGGCGGGGTTGGCCCGGTAGGGTAAGGGGTAAACGGAACAGGTCGACATGCGAGGGTGAATCAGCCAGTGGCGTGGGGGAGGGGATTGTAGTCCTCTGTAGGACTTGCTCCTAGGGGGGATGTCGGTGATAGCTCGATAGAGGGCATAGCCTGGGGGATGGATGGCTTGTCAGAAAGCTATCGCAGGCAAGCCAGCTCCCACCTAGCGAGCCCGGGCTTGCCTGCGATGCGCTGCTTAACCTTCAACCGGCGGAATATGCCCGAACATCTCCTGCACGAACTTCACCCGTTCTTCTGGGGTTTCTGTCACCCCGGCCGCCTTGAGTTCTTCCAGCCGCGCCTCCACCGCATGGGTGCGCAAGGTCAAGCCGCAGTCGTTGGCAATCTGGATGTTCAGCCCTGGCCGTGCGTTCAGCTCAAGGATCAGCGGGCCTTTTTCCTGGTCCAGCACCATGTCCACGCCGATATAACCCAGCCCGCACAGCTCATAGCAGCCGGCTGCGAGTTTCATGAAACCGTCCCAGTTGGGCAGTTGCACGCCATCCACCGCGTTGGTGGTGTCGGGGTGCTTGGTGATGATGTTGTTCAGCCAGGTGCCGCGCAGGGTCAGGCCGGTGGCCAGGTCTACACCCACGCCGATCGCGCCCTGGTGCAGGTTGGCCTTGCCGCCGGACTGGCGGGTGGGCAAGCGCAGCATCGCCATCACCGGGTAACCCATCAGCACGATGATGCGGATGTCCGGCACGCCTTCATAGCTGATGCTCTTGAAGATCTGGTCGGGCACCACGCGGTACTCGATCAACGCGCGGTCGCGGTGGCCGCCGAGGGAGTACAGGCCGGTGAGGATGCTGGAAATCTGGTGCTCGATCTCTTCATGGCTGATGATCTTGCCGGACACCGTGCGATAGCGCCCTTCAAAACGGTCTGCAACCACCAGGATGCCGTCGCCACCGGCGCCCTGGGCGGGCTTGATCACGAAGTCGCTGCGCCCGCCGATGATCTCGTCGAGCTTGTCGATTTCCTTTTCGGTGGAGATCACCCCGTACATTTCCGGTACATGGATACCGGCGGCCAGCGCCCGTTCCTTGGTAATGATCTTGTCATCCACTATCGGGTACAGGCTGCGCTTGTTGTACTTGAGCACGTAGTCGGCATTACGCCGGTTAATACCCATGATCCCCCGCGCTTCCAGGGCCTTCCAGGTCTTCCAGAAGCCGAACATCAAGAGTCAGCCTTCAGGAACGCCTTGAAACGCACCAGCTCGGTGAGGCGATAGCCGCGGTAGCGACCCATGGCCAGCATGAAGCCCACCAGGATCAACAGGATCGCCGGGAAGGTGAACACGAAGTAGACCAACTCCGGCACGCTCATGATCAGGTGCGCCAGGGACGCAGCGAACAGGGTGCCAATCGCCACTTTCAGCGCATGGTTGGCGCCACGCTCCTCCCAGGTAATCGACAGGCGTTCGATGGTCATGGTCAGGATCACCATCGGGAACAGCGCCACCGACAAGCCGCGTTCCAGCCCCAGCTTGTGGCTGAACAGGCTGATGGCGGCAATCAGCACCACCACAAAGGTCAGCACCACCGACAGCCTCGGCAACATCTGCAGTTTCAAGTGTTCCAGGTAGGACCTGAGTGATAACCCCAGTGCTGTGATAATTGTGAACAGCACAATCCCGAAGCCCAGTTGCGTCTCGCGGAACGCAAGGGCGATCAGCACCGGTGTGAAGGTACCCAGGGTTTGCAGGCCGATCAGGTTGCGCAGGATCAGAATCACCAGCACGCCTATCGGGATCATCACCATGATCATGAAGGTCTGCTGGGTTTGCAGCGGCAGGCCGTACAGCGAGTATTCGAGGAAGTTGGCGTCGGTGTTTTCGTCCGTCAGCTTGGCCAGGCGGATGGCATTCATCTCGCTGTTGTTCAGGCTGAAGGTCACCATGGCTTTCTTGCCGCCATCGACGGTGATCAGGTTTTCATCGCCGGTCCACCATAGCAGGCGGTCGGCGGGCAGGCCCTGTTCGCCAGTTTCCGGGTTGAAGTACAGCCAGTCGTTGCCGTTGAAACTGCGCAGCCACAGTTCCGGGGTTTGCGGCTGGTCGGCCACCAGGCGGATGGTGTGGACTTTCTCTACCGGCACGTGGGCGATGGACAGCAGCAGTTCGACGATCTTGGCTTTGTGCGGCGTCGAGGGGTCGCCGGCCAGCAGCAACTTCACATTGTCGTCGTTGAGGTTGTTGGTGCGCTTGATGGCTTCACTGATAAAGGTTTCGACGTCGGCCGAGTGCTGGCGGATCGGGGCCAGCAAGGCTTCGGCGGCGATCTTTTCCGGGCCTTCCACGGCGATGCTGTCGCGGAAGGTCGGGCCTTTGATCTTGATCTTTTCGCCGCTGTAGCGCTTGGTCAGCACCAGGCGGTAATAGAGGGTCTGGTTGCCCTTGGCCCGGCGCGCCGACCAGGTGACCTTGCGGTTGCCGTCGATGCGGTTGACGCTCACCCCGTAGTTGTTCGAGATAAAGCTCTCATTGAGGCTGACGAAGTCGCGGCTCAAGGGCGGCACGAACATCTGGATCTTGACCGGGTCTTTCGGGTTGGCGACGAACTCGACCTTGGCGTCGATGTTCCACAAGTCGTCGGTGGCATCTTCGGTGACGGGAATTCCCAGCACGAAGATCTGATAGGCGGTGACCGAAATGCCCAGCACCACCAGCAAGGTGATCAGGATTTTCAGGTGCAGGGTCAGAGAGCGCATTCGGTTTACTCGGCGGTATTAAGCGTCGGCGGCGCAGGCGGGTTTGCCTGCTGCATATTTAAGACTGGGGTCGACCAGCGCATCAAAGCGTTTCAAGGCTTCGGAGCCAATCAGCAGCGGGTATTGGAATGCGCTGCGGTCAGTCAAGTTCACTTCGATGCTGCGTAAAGCACTGCCCATGCAGATATCCAGCGCAATCACTGGGCGGGCGGTGTAGTTCTTGTCCTCATCGGGGTCGTAGTCGCCGGCGCGGCGCTTGATCTTGCTGACACGCGCCAGGGGCAGTTCGATGGGGTGGGAATGGGCGGTGTCGATGGCTAGGTAGAAGCGTACCCAGGATTCGCCATTGCGCTTGAAGCGCTTGATATCGCGGGCACTCAACGAGGCGGTCTTGGCGCCGGTGTCGAGTTTGGCCGCCACTTCCAGGTCGATACCCGCAAGCTTGGCGTATTCATTCAGGCCGTACACGGTCTTCTCGGCGCCAGCGCCAAGGCTCGGTATGCACAGCAGGCACATCACTAGTAGGTAAGGCTTGAGTCTCATAAATCCTGAGGCAGGGCAGTGCACTGTTCATTTCATGGGGACTGGCATTGCTGCGCAATCTCGGGTGCGCCCTTTCATCATCTGATGTCAGGCAAAAGCGGCGGGCATTCTAACATGATGCTTTTTTGGCGCCAGCGCTGGCAGGCGGCCATGCCTGGGCGGGCGATTGATGGGGTTATTAGACGATTGTCGACAATGTGTATTTATTCTTTGACTATGAGAGGCTTATTGGCTAGTTTTTGCGGCATTGATTTTAAAGGTGTCGACAATATGCTGGAGCAACTGGAAAAACCATCGGTGGCACCAGACGATTCCCAGACCATGTCAGAGAACGTCTTCCGGCGTATCCAGGCCGCCATCGTCAAAGGCGAAATCGCCCCCGGTAGCAAGATTTCCGAGCCGGAGCTGGCGCGCACCTACGGCATCAGTCGCGGCCCGCTGCGCGAAGCGATCCATCGCCTGGAAGGCCAGCGCCTGCTGGTGCGGGTGCCTCATGTCGGCGCACGCGTGGTGTCTTTGAGTCACGCCGAGCTGGTCGAACTGTATGAGATTCGCGAGTCCTTAGAGGGCATGGCCTGTCGCCTGGCCGCCGAGCGTATGACTGACGCAGAGATCGAGGAGCTGCGCCAGGTGTTGCACACCCACGAACGGGATGCGGCGTTCCAGGCCGGTGTCGGCTATTACCAGCAGGAAGGCGACTTCGATTTTCACTACCGCATCATTCAAGGTGCCGGTAACCGCACCCTCACCCAAATGCTCTGCGGCGAGCTGTATCAACTGGTGCGCATGTACCGCATCCAGTTCTCCGCCACCCCCAATCGTCCACGTCAGGCCTTTGCCGAGCATCACCGCATTCTGGACGCGATTGCCGATCGCGACGGTGAACTGGCCGAACTGTTGATGCGCCGGCATATCGGCGCCTCCAAACGCAACATTGCCCGTCACTTCCCGGACGGTGCGCCTTCATCACGAGGTGAGTCATGAGTTCCAACAACAACAGCACTCCCGGCCAGCGTTTCCGTGACGCCGTCGCCAGCGAACAGCCCTTGCAAGTGGTGGGCGCCATCAATGCCAACCATGCGCTCTTGGCCAAGCGCGCCGGCTTCAAGGCGATTTACCTGTCAGGTGGCGGTGTAGCCGCCGGCTCCCTGGGCGTGCCGGACTTGGGCATCACCGGCCTGGATGACGTGCTCACCGACGTGCGCCGCATTACCGACGTGTGCGACCTGCCGCTGCTGGTGGACGTGGACACCGGTTTCGGCTCCTCGGCGTTCAACGTGGCACGTACCGTCAAGTCGATGATCAAGTTCGGCGCCGCCGCCATCCATATCGAAGACCAGGTGGGCGCCAAGCGCTGCGGTCATCGCCCCAACAAAGAAATCGTGTCCCAGCAAGAAATGGTCGACCGCATCAAGGCCGCCGTGGATGCGCGCACCGATGACAGCTTCGTGATCATGGCGCGCACCGACGCCCTGGCGGTCGAGGGCCTGGAGTCCGCGCTGGAGCGTGCCGCCGCGTGCATCGAGGCCGGTGCCGACATGGTGTTCCCGGAAGCCATCACTGAACTGGAGATGTACAAGCTGTTCGCCTCCCGCGTGAAGGCGCCGATCCTGGCGAACATCACCGAGTTCGGCGCCACACCGCTGTACACCACCGAACAGTTGAAATCTGCGGATGTTTCCATTGTGCTGTACCCGCTCTCGGCTTTCCGTGCCATGAACAAGGCGGCCGAGAATGTCTACACCGCGATTCGTCGCGACGGTACCCAGCAGAATGTGATCGACACCATGCAAACGCGCATGGAGCTTTACGATCGCATCGACTACCACACCTTCGAGCAGAAGCTCGACGCGCTGTTCGCCGCGAAAAAATAAACCCTGTGGTTCCCTGAACAACTACAAAATTGGAGAACGAACATGGCTGAAGCAAAAGTATTGAGTGGTGCTGGCCTGCGTGGCCAGGTCGCCGGGCAGACGGCACTGTCCACCGTGGGCCAGGCCGGCGCCGGCCTGACCTACCGTGGCTACGACGTACGCGAACTGGCCGCCGACGCCCAGTTTGAAGAAGTCGCCTACCTGCTGCTGTACGGTGAACTGCCAACCCAGGCCGAACTGGCCGCTTACAGCAACAAGCTGAGCAAACTGCGTGACCTGCCCCAGGCCCTGAAAGAAGTGCTCGAACGCATCCCCGCCGACGCCCATCCGATGGACGTGATGCGCACCGGGTGCTCGTTCCTGGGCAATATCGAGCCGGAGAAAGATTTCAGCGTGCAGCGCGATGTCACCGACCGCCTGCTCGCCGCGTTCCCGGCGATCATGTGCTACTGGTATCGCTTCAGCCACGACGGCCAGCGCATCGACTGCGTGACCGACGAGCCGAGCATCGGTGGCCACTTCCTGCACCTGCTGCATGGCAAGAAACCGAGCGAGCTGCACGTCAAAGTGATGAACGTGTCGCTGATCCTCTACGCTGAACACGAATTCAACGCTTCGACCTTCACCGCACGGGTGTGTGCATCGACATTGTCCGACCTGTATTCCTGCGTCACCGCTGCCATCGGCTCCCTGCGCGGCCCGCTGCACGGCGGTGCCAACGAAGCGGCGATGGAAATGATCGAACGTTTCTCCTCGGCCCAGGAAGCGGTTGAAGGCACCCTTGGCATGTTGGCGCGCAAAGACAAGATCATGGGCTTTGGCCACGCGATCTATAAAGACAGCGATCCGCGCAATGAAGTGATCAAGGGCTGGTCGAAAAAGCTCGCTGACGAAGTGGGCGACACCGTGTTGTTCCCGGTCTCCGAAGCCATCGACAAGACCATGTGGGAACAGAAGAAGCTGTTTCCTAACGCCGATTTCTACCATGCCTCGGCGTACCACTTCATGGGCATCCCGACCAAGCTGTTCACGCCGATTTTCGTATGCTCGCGCCTGACTGGCTGGGCTGCGCACGTGTTCGAGCAGCGCGCCAACAACCGCATCATCCGTCCAAGCGCCGAGTACACCGGCGTTGAGCAGCGCAAGTTCGTGCCAATCGAACGTCGCTGAATGGGATGGGCTGTGCCCGCTGGCTCATGTGCTTGTGTGTGGGAGCAGGCAAGCCAGCTCCCACAGGAAACAAAGCCAGTGTCGACAGTTCACCTTTCGAACTTACCGTGACCGAGTCCTGACGATGAACACTGAATTTCGCAAACCGCTCCCCGGCAGCCGCCTGGATTTCTTCGACGCCCGTGCGGCTGTCGAGGCAATCACCCCCGGCGCCTACGCCACGCTGCCCTACACTTCGCGCGTGCTCGCCGAGAACCTGGTGCGCCGTTGCGACCCGGCCACCCTCGACGCGTCCCTGAGCCAACTGATCGAGCGCAAGCGCGACCTCGACTTCCCGTGGTTCCCCGCCCGCGTGGTGTGCCATGACATCCTCGGCCAGACCGCTCTGGTCGACCTCGCCGGCCTGCGCGATGCCATCGCCCAGCAAGGCGGCGACCCGGCGCAGGTCAACCCGGTGGTGCCCACCCAACTGATCGTCGACCATTCACTGGCCGTCGAGGCCGGTGGCTTTGACCCGCAAGCCTTCGAAAAAAACCGCGCCATTGAAGACCGTCGCAACGAAGACCGCTTCCACTTTATCGAGTGGACCAAAAAGGCCTTCAAGAACGTTGATGTGATCCCGCCGGGCAACGGCATCATGCACCAGATCAATCTGGAGAAAATGTCCCCGGTGATTCAAGTGCGTGACGGCGTGGCCTTCCCGGATACCTGTGTCGGCACCGACAGCCATACGCCTCACGTAGACGCCCTGGGGGTGATCGCCATCGGCGTCGGTGGCCTGGAAGCCGAGAGCGTGATGCTCGGCCGCGCGTCGTGGATGCGCCTGCCGGAAAGCGTGGGCGTGGAATTGACCGGCAAGCTGCAACCGGGCATCACCGCCACCGATATGGTGCTGGCGCTCACCGAATTCCTGCGCCAGCAGAAGGTGGTCGGCGCCTGGCTGGAGTTCTTCGGCGAAGGGGCGTCGGCACTCACTTTGGGTGACCGTGCCACCATCTCCAACATGGCCCCGGAGTACGGCGCCACCGCCGCGATGTTCTACATCGACGCGCAAACCATTGCCTACCTCAAACTCACCGGTCGCGAAGACGAACAAGTCGCTTTGGTCGAGCAATATGCACGCCACACTGGCCTGTGGGCGGACGACTTGAAAGGCGCGCAGTACGAGCGCAGCCTGAGCTTCGACCTCTCCAGCGTCGTGCGCAACATGGCCGGCCCGAGCAACCCCCATGCCCGCCTGGCCACCCGCGACCTTGCGTCGAAAGGCATTGCCGGCCAATGGGATGACGTGCCGGGGCAAATGCCCGACGGCGCAGTGATCATCGCCGCCATCACCAGTTGCACCAACACCAGCAACCCGCGCAACGTGATCGCCGCCGGCCTGTTGGCACGCAACGCCAACAAGCTGGGGCTGACCCGCAAGCCGTGGGTCAAGTCGTCTTTGGCGCCGGGCTCGAAAACCGTGGCCATGTACCTGGAAGAAGCCGGCCTGGGCCATGAGCTGGAAAAACTCGGTTTTGGCGTGGTGGCCTTTGCCTGCACCACCTGCAACGGCATGTCCGGCGCACTCGACCCGGTGATCCAGCAAGAGATCATCGACCGCGACCTGTACGCCACCGCGGTGTTGTCGGGTAACCGCAACTTTGACGGGCGCATTCACCCTTACGCCAAGCAAGCCTTCCTGGCGTCGCCGCCGCTGGTGGTGGCCTATGCGATTGCCGGCACCATCCGTTTCGACATCGAGAAGGACGTGCTCGGCCTGGATGCCGACGGCAACGAAATCCGCCTGCAAGACATCTGGCCGAGCGATGAAGAGATCGACGCGGTGGTCAAGGCTTCGGTAAAACCCGAGCAATTCCGTGCGGTGTATATCCCGATGTTCGCCATCCACGAAGACACCGGGCCCAAGGTCACGCCGCTGTACGACTGGCGCCCACAAAGCACCTATATCCGCCGCCCGCCGTACTGGGAAGGCGCGTTGGCCGGTGCGCGACCGCTCAAAGGTATGCGCCCGCTGGCGGTGCTGCCGGACAACATCACCACCGACCACTTGTCGCCGTCCAACGCGATCATGCTGGACAGCGCCGCCGGTGAATACCTGGCGAAAATGGGCTTGCCCGAGGTCGACTTCAACTCCTACGCGACACACAGGGGTGACCATTTGACGGCGCAGCGCGCCACCTTCGCCAACCCGAAACTGTTCAACGAAATGGTGCAGGAAAACGGCAAGGTCAAGCAGGGCTCTCTTGCGCGCATCGAGCCGGAAGGCAAGGTCACGCGGATGTGGGAAGCCATCGAGACTTACATGGAGCGCAAGCAACCGCTGATCATCATCGCCGGCGCCGACTATGGCCAAGGTTCGTCCCGCGACTGGGCGGCCAAGGGCGTACGCCTGGCCGGTGTGGAAGCGATTGCCGCCGAAGGCTTCGAGCGCATCCACCGCACCAACCTGGTGGGCATGGGCGTGTTGCCCCTGGAGTTCCTGCCAGGCACCGACCGCCACACCCTGCAAATCGACGGCAGTGAAACCTATGACGTGGTCGGCGAGCGCACCCCGCGTGCGCAACTGACCCTGGTGATCAACCGCAAGAATGGCGAACGTGTCGAGGTGCCAGTGACCTGCCGCCTGGACACCGCCGAAGAAGTGTCGATCTACGAAGCCGGTGGCGTGTTGCAACGTTTCGCCCAGGACTTCCTGGAATCAAAGGCGACCGCCTGAAGAGGATAACCATGGCACACGTAGCGCAAATCAAAATCCCCGCCACCTACATGCGTGGCGGCACCAGCAAGGGCGTGTTCTTCAGCCTCCAGGACCTGCCCGCCGCGGCGCAGGTGCCGGGCCCTGCACGCGACGCCTTGTTGCTGCGGGTGATTGGCAGCCCCGACCCCTATGACAAGCAGATCGACGGCATGGGGGGTGCCACCTCGAGCACCAGCAAGACCGTGATCCTGGCCAAAAGCAGCCGCGCCGATCACGACGTGGATTACCTGTTCGGCCAGGTCTCCATCGACAAGCCATTTGTCGATTGGAGCGGCAACTGCGGCAACCTGTCGGCGGCGGTGGGTTCGTTCGCCATCAGCGCCGGCCTGGTCGATGCGGCCCGCGTACCCCATAACGGCGTGGCCGTGGTGCGGGTGTGGCAGGCCAATATCGGCAAGACCATCATCGCCCACGTGCCAATCACTGACGGCGCGGTGCAGGAAACCGGCGACTTTGAACTGGACGGCGTGACCTTCCCGGCTGCCGAAGTGCAGTTGGAATTCATGGACCCCGCGGCGGAAGAAGAGGGCGGTGGTGGCTCGATGTTCCCCACTGGCAACCTCGTCGACGACCTGGAGGTACCCGGCGTCGGTACCTTCAAGGCCACGTTGATCAACGCCGGTATCCCGACGATTTTCATCAACGCCCAGGACTTGGGCTACACCGGTACCGAGCTGCAAGGCGCGATCAACAGCGACCCCAAGGCCCTGGCGATGTTCGAGACCGTGCGGGCGTATGGCGCGTTGCGCATGGGCCTGATCAAACACCTGGACGAAGCCGCCCAGCGCCAGCACACGCCCAAGGTGGCGTTCGTCGCCAAACCTGCCGATTACGTGGCCTCCAGCGGCAAGGCGATCAAGGCCGGCGATGTGGACCTGCTGGTGCGCGCCTTGTCGATGGGCAAACTGCACCACGCGATGATGGGCACCGCGGCGGTGGCGATTGGCACCGCCGCGGCGATTTCCGGCACCTTGGTCAACCTGGCGGCGGGCGGCGTAGAGCGCAATGCCGTGCGCTTCGGGCATCCGTCCGGCACCTTGCGCGTGGGGGCTGAGGCCAGCCAGGTGGACGGTGAATGGGTGGTGAAAAAAGCCGTCATGAGCCGCAGTGCGCGGGTGTTGATGGAAGGCTACGTACGCATCCCCGGCGACGCTTTCTAGCTTGATCGTTCCCACGCTCCGCGTGGGAACGCCGCCTGGGACGCTCTGCGTCCTGCTGTGACGCAGAGCGTCACGGGATGCATTCCCACGCGGAGCGTGGGAACGATCAACATCAACCTTGACCTCGAGGAACAACCCCAACTTTTAGGAGAACCGCCATGAGCGCCAACGTCGACCAGAACAACCGTCCCGACTACGACCCGGTGTTGCAGGACATCGCCGACTACGTCCTCAACTACCGCATCGACTCCCAGGACGCCCTGGATACCGCCCGCAACTGCCTGATGGACACCCTCGGCTGTGGCCTGCTGGCCCTGCGCTTCCCCGAGTGCACCAAGCACCTGGGGCCGATGGTAGAGGGTACCGTGGTGCCGTTTGGCGCACGGGTGCCGGGCACTTCGTTCCGCCTGGACCCGGTCAAGGCCGCCTGGGATATCGGTTGCATCGTGCGCTGGCTCGACTACAACGACACCTGGCTCGCTGCTGAATGGGGCCACCCTTCGGACAACCTGGGCGGCATCCTCGCCGTGGCCGATCACCTGTCGCAAAAGCGCCTGGCCAATGGCGACGCGCCGTTGACCGTGCGTGCAGTGCTGGAAGCGATGATCATGGCCCACGAAATCCAAGGTGTGATTGCCTTGGAAAACTCCTTCAACCGGGTAGGCCTCGACCATGTGTTGTTGGTGAAAGTCGCTACCACGGCGGTCACCGCCAAGCTGATGGGCGCCAACCGCGAGCAACTGCTATCGGCGTTGTCACACGCTTTTGTCGATGGCCAGGCGCTGCGCACCTATCGCCATGCACCGAATGCCGGCTCGCGCAAATCCTGGGCCGCAGGCGATGCATCGAGCCGCGGCGTACGCCTGGCAGACATCGCCTTGCGTGGCGAAATGGGCATCCCCGGTGTATTGAGTGCGCCGCAGTGGGGCTTCTACGACGTGCTGTTCAGCCACACCAACAAGGACTTGGCGCTCAAGCCCGAGGATAAGCGCGCGTTCAGCCTGCCCCAACCCTACGGCACCTACGTGATGGAGAACGTGCTGTTCAAGATCAGCTTCCCGGCCGAGTTTCACGCGCAAACTGCCTGTGAAGCGGCAGTCGCCCTGCACCCGCTGGTCAAGCATCGCCTGCATGAAATCGACCGCATCGTGATCACGACTCACGAGTCGGCGATTCGCATTATTTCCAAGGTCGGCCCATTGGCCAACGCCGCCGATCGCGACCACTGCCTGCAATACATGACCGCCGTGCCCTTGGCGTTCGGCAACCTGGTGGCCGAGCAGTATGAAGATGATTTCCACGCGGCCCACCCGATCATCGATGAGCTGCGCGACAAGATGGTCGTCATCGAAGACCCGCGCTACAGCCGCGAATACCTGGAGGCCGACAAGCGCTCGATTGCCAACGCGGTGCAGGTGTTTTTCACGGATGGCACCTGCACCGAGCAGGTGGTGGTGGAGTACCCGATTGGCCATCGCCGCCGTCGGGTGGACGGCATTCCACTGCTGGAAGACAAGTTCAAGGCCAACCTGGCCACGCGGTTCACCGCGCAACGCAGCGCTGAGATTGTCGCCCTGTGCAAGGACCAGGCGCGGCTTGAGGCGACACCTGTGAACCGTTTCATGGACCTGTTCACGATCTGAAAAACAGCACGGTCGCTGTGGGAGCTGGCTTGCCTGCGATAGCGGTGTGTCAGCCCCACATGAATTGACTGGATGTCAGCTATCGCAGGCAAGCCAGCTCCCACAGTTGACTGAAGTTTCTGCTTCAGAATCTATTCAAACCGCAGTATCACCCGGCGGTTGTGCTTGCTCTTTTTCTCGATCTTTTCGCAGAACACCCGGCCGATTTCCTCGGTATTGAGCACATGGGTGCCGCCGCAGGGCTGGATATCGATGCCGGGGATTTCAATCACCCGGACCGAACCGGAGACCACCGGCGGCGCAACCGCCTGGGTGCGGGTGATCTGCAGCAGGGTCGCGTACTCGGTGGCGGGCATCGACAGAGTTTTGACCGCGTGGGCTTGTTCGATAAGGGCGTTGAGGTCTTGGGTGAGGCGGTCTTTGTCCAAGGTCATTTCTGGCAGGTCGAAATCCAGGCGGCCTTTATCTGCGCTGATGCTGCAACCGGTCACGGGCGCGTCGATGAGCGAACACAGCAAGTGCAGGCAAGTGTGCATCTTCATGTGCTGGTAGCGCCGCTCCCAATCCAGCCCAGCGTCGACCTGGACGCCAGCGGCCAACTGTTCGGGGTAGTGGTCCACCTGGTGCCAGATGATCGAGCGCAACACCGGATCGCGCACGGTGCCGGTCACTTGCACCCGTGTGCCATCGGCCAGAGTGAGGTGACCGGTATCGCCTGGTTGCCCGCCGCCGGTGGGGTAGAACAGGGTGTGCTCCAGGGCGATACCCTGTTCGCTGATGGCAATCACCCGGGCGCTGAAGGCGTTCTGGTAGGGCGCGCTGTCAAACAGCGCCAGGGTTTCCATGGTATGCACAGACATGTTCAACCTCCGACGATCAATGGGGTGGCTTGCAAGAGGTGGCGCACCAGTGCGCTCAAGCCAGGGGGAGAGAGCAGGGTGATTTCAAATTCCGGCCCGCATACCTTCAGGTTCAGCGGCAGGCGTGGCAGTTGTTCGCCGGTGTCGAGGCGACGCAGACGAAACTGCAGGTGATGCCGCTCTTTCACCGTGGGTTCAAGCATCAGCCCTTGCAGTGGATGAAAGTCGGCGTCCAGCACGGTGACCTTGTGGCCGGCACTCACTTCGCCCACCACGTGCAAGCGCTCATCCAGGGCAAAGGCGCCGAGGTAGTTGCTGTGGTCCGATTCATCGTTTTTTTGCAGTTGGATCTGGTTGACCACCTTGACCTTGGTGCCTGCCGGCACGTCTTGGGTAATCACGCAGGAGGGGCTGATAAACACGTTATCGCCGATCGAAACATAGCCCAGCACCCGGGCGCCGGCGCCGACTTCGACGTTGTTGCCCAGGCGCGGGTGGCGTTTGCCGTCCGGGTTGTTGGCAATACCGCGCGCACCCAGGGTCACGCCGCAGAGGATGTAGCAGTCGTTGCCGATCACGCAGGTTTCGCCGATGACGGTGCCGTAGCCATGGTCCAGCACAAAGCGGCGGCCGATGCGCGCTGCCGGGTGAATCTCGGCACCGGAGAGGATCTTGCCCTGGTTACTCAGCTTGAGGGCCATGCGCGAAAAATCGCCGTTGTCTGGGCCCTGGAAATGCCAGACCAGGTGCGCAAGGCGGTAGAACAGCACGGCCTTGAACGAGGCGTAGGATTCCAGGATCAACTCACCGCGCCCACGGGACGCGGGGTCGCGATAGGCATAGGCAATCAGGTCCTCGGCCACCGCCTGGGCGGCGTTCTGAATCAACGGCGCCAGGTGCGGCTCCAGCTGCTTCATCTGTCTGGGCGTGAGGGTGGTGATGAGGTGGGTGAGCAACTCATCGTGCAGCTGTTGCATGTCGATAAAGCCCCCCATGGAGACACCCCCGTATGTTGGATGGTTAAAAACCCGGTTACTCGAAACTGGGCAGGTAGCTGTCGGCATTGTCGTAGACCATGGTCAACACCACCGTTTCAGGCGGCAGTTCGGGGGCGAGTTGGGCGATGGCGACCATGTTGGCGGCCGAAGACAGCCCCAGGCTGATGGCATCGGTGCGCATGATGCGTTTGATCATTTCCAGGCAATCGGCGTGCGACACCTTGAGCATGCCGTCGATCACGTCCAGGTTGAGGATGCTGGGGATCAGGCCGATCGACAGGCCCTGGATCCCGTGCGCCGCGTGCCGGTCTTTGAGCAGGTCGCATTCTTCCGGTTCTACGCCCATCACTCGCAGCGCGGGCCAGGCGGCCTTGAGGGTTTCGCCGATACCGGTGATATGGCCCCCGGTGCCAATGCCGCTGACGAAGTAATCCACGCGCTGTTCACCGAAGGCGCGAAGGATTTCCGGAGCGGTGGTGTCGCGGTGGGTTTGGGGGTTGGCGCCATTGCGTTGCTGGTTGAGCATCACGTAGTTGGGGTTTTCCAACTGCAGCTCCATGCACTTTTCGCCGTGGGAGTTATTGCCCAGGCGACTGTCGGACAGCACTACCCTCGCACCGTACAGACGCAGCAGCTTCTGTTTTTCCGGGCTGTAGTTGTCAGGGATCACCAGCACCACTTTGTAGCCCAGCACATTGCCGGCCATCACCAGGCCAATGCCGGTGTTGCCGCCACTGGGTTCGATGATGGTCTGCCCGGAATCACGGATCAGCACACCGCGGCGCTCGGCATCCAGGATCATGCCCAGGGCGATGCGCGCCTTGTGGCTGCCACCGGGGTTGAGCGACTCCAGCTTGGCGTAGACCTCGATGCCGAGGTCTTCGGAAAACTGGGCCAGACGCACGATCGGCGTCTGGCCGATCACGTCGAGAATGGAGTTATGCAGCATCAGTACGTCCCCACTCTCAGTACAGCGGCATGTCAGGTTCGACGTCGCGAACCCAATGTTTCATGCCGCCCTGCAGGACTTTGGTGTTGGCAAAGCCAGCGGCCAACAGGGTGCTGGCGGCTTGCTCGGCGCGGGTGCCTGCGTAGCAGATCAGGTAGTGGGTGTTGTCGCGGCTCAGACTGGCGAGCTGCCCATCCAGTTCTGCCAGCGGGATATGCACCACGCCCGGTAATTTGCACACTTCCAGTTCGCTGGCGTCACGCACGTCCAGCAATACATCGGCGCTGCTAGGGTGTTCGAGCACTTGCTTGAGTACCTGGGGCTTGATGTAGCGTTCCGCGGCCAGGGAGGGCTGGCTCGGTAAGGCATCGGCGCAGGTGGCCGGCGCGACGGTTTCGCTGTGGCGCAGGTCCGAGCAGCAGGGGCAGTCAGCGCGGCGCTTGAAGCGGATCTCGCTGAACTTCATCGCCAGCGCGTCGAAGCGCATCAAGCGGCCGGACAAGGGTTCGCCAATGCCGATCAGTAATTTGATCGCCTCGGTGGCCTGGATCATACCGACCACGCCCGGCAACACGCCGATCACACCGCCCGCGCTGCAATTGGGCGCCAGCTCTGCGGGTGGGGCCTTGGGGAACAGGCAGCGATAGCACGGCCCACCTTTATAGTTGAGCACGCTGATCTGCCCGTCGAAACGGTAGATGGCGCCGTACACCAAGGGTTTACCCAGCTGCACACAGGCGTCGTTGACCAGGTAGCGGGTGTCGAAATTGTCGGTGCCGTCGATCACCAGGTCATAGGCGCCCACCAGTGCCAGGGCGTTGTCGCTGTTGAGCGCGGTGTTGTACGCGTTGATCTGGATATGCGGATTGAGGTCCAGCAGGCGCTGCTTGGCGGACTCGACCTTGGGCATGCCCAGGGTGCTGTTGCCATGCACGATCTGGCGTTGCAGGTTGCTGCTTTCCACCACATCAAAGTCCACCAGCCCCAGAGTGCCGATGCCGGCCGCCGCCAGGTACAGGCTGATGGGCGAGCCCAGGCCGCCGGTACCGATGACCAGCACCTTGGCTTTCTTCAGGTTCAATTGGCCTTCGCGGCCGACGCCCGGCAGGGTGATGTGGCGCACATAGCGCTGCACTTCTTCGTTGCTCAGGGCATCGATGTCCATGCCACCTGAAGTGGCGAGCAACACTTCGATCCGGGCTTTTGCTGGCAGGGGTTCATCGGCGTCGATCAACGCCTCCTCGGCGGTAAACAGGAAGTGTTCCTTGAGCTGGTCGTTCTTTTCATGGAACAGGTGCTGACGCAATTGGGGGTGATGGGTGCAGAGATTTTCAATGACTTCGCGCAATGTCGATCCGGCGCCCTCAAGGGTCGATTCCGGCAGCTTGGCCACGCGAACCAGAATGTCGGGGAAAGAGACAGCGTTCATGGACAACTCCGTGTGCAGGTCGTTGAAAGGTTGAAGGGAGAAATGCTTGCCATCCCAGGCAAACAGCTTGGAGCCCAGGGCCTGGCCCTGGCGGACATCCACCACCAAATAGCTGACGGGGAAGATCGGCTCGCCCAGGAACAGTGCCTTGTCCTGGTCTTCGTCACTGAAATAGGCGCCCACATCCGGGTGTGAGTGGTAAATCACTACCACCGGGTTGTCACTGCGAAACGCCTTGTTCATCAGCAGGGTGTCGGCCACCGAAAAGGTGTAGCCATTGGCCGCGCTGCGTGGGTACATCTCGGGGTTCTTGCGGTGCAGCTCATTCTGGATATTGCTGCCCAGGTACACGCTGCCGTCGGCGAAGACGAAACCACAGCACTCCTCGGGGTAGCTGCGGCTGGCGTGGGCGTAGATCTGTTCCAGGGCGGTAGGGCGGAGGACGTCCATGTTTCTCTCGCGTTGGTTGAGGGTCACTTTTTCTTGGCCATGAGTTTTTCGATCGGCAATTTGGTGATCGCAAAGCCGGCCAGCAGGATCGCCGAGTACAGCATCAGGTCGCGGGAAATTTCCACGCCTTCGTACCAGGCTCCGATGATGACCGCGAACACCGGGAAGATGATGAAGACGAACGACAGGATGATCGGGCTCAGGCGCTTGAGCAGCATGAAATACACAATGAACCCGCCCACCGAGGCCACCAGCCCCAGGTAGAACAGCGCGCTCCAGGAGCGCAGGGTAATGGCGTCGAACGTCGGTGTTTCAAACCACAGGCCGGCCAGCAACAGCATCAGCCCGGCAATGCCGATGGGCAGGGTGTTGTAGGTGATGACGCTGATGGCGCTGCCTTTTTGCTTGGTAATGACATAGCACAAGGCGTGCATGATCGCGGCGCTCAGAATGGCCAGTACCCCGAAGAACTCGGCGTGGTCCAGGTGCAGGCCCTGGCTCTTGATGATCATGTAAAGGCTGCCGAAACCGATGCCGATGCCGACCACCTGGGAAAAATAGATGCGCTCGCGCAGGAACAGCGCCGAGAAGATCAGGATGAATACCGGCATGCAACTGAACAGCAGGGCGGTGAGGCCCGACGACACATGCATTTCGCCGTAGTTGAGCAAATAGTAGGGAACGCTGAAGTAAGACAGGGTCACAAACACGAAGAACCAGCGGCTTTCCCGGGGAAACAGGATCGGCTCACGGCGCACCATGGCAAAACACAGGAACAGCGGAAACGCGATGAGAAAGCGCAGGCCGGCGGATGTCAGCGGCGGCACGCTCTCGACGGCGATCTTGATGCCCAGCCACGTGGTGCCCCAACTCAGGCACACGATCAGGAACATCACGCTGGTCACCAGCCCGGCGAGCCACTGTTTTTGCGTTTTTGTTTTTGCAGTGTTTTCGAGAACGGCGGACATTGGCATCGTTTATTGCTTCCCTGAGCCGGAATTGAACTCTATATTGAACTTGTAATGAGTTATGTTTATCGGCGATTGAACCCGTAAAAGCACACTATTAGGGCGAAAGATGGCTGTCAAAACAAATATTGACATGGTGTCAATTATGCGTGAGGGCTTGTCCAACGGGCAGGGCGTGAAGTACAAGCGCCTGTCCGATGTGATGGAACGGGGCATCCTCGAAGGCTTGATTGAACCGGGACGAAAACTGCCGCCCCATCGGGTGCTTTCCGACAATTTAGGCGTGACCATCGGCACCATCAGCCGGGCTTACGGTGAACTGGAACGCCTGGGCCTGGTGGTTGCGCGGGTAGGTGACGGCACCTTCGTGCGCAAGCGTGGGATGGAGCGCCAGCGTGATGAGGGCTTTCGTAATTTCAGCGAGGAGCCGCGCCAGTACTTCGACATGAGCCGCAATATGCACATTCCCGGGCAAGAGACGGTGTTTCTCGCCCAGAGCTTCCAAACCCTGTCGACCAACGCCAAGTTCCTCCAGGACATCAGCGCCTACACCCCCGACGCCGGCCTGCCGCGTTACCGTGAAGCGGGCGCGCAATGGCTGGTGCAGCGCGAGTTTCATCCGATTCCCGAGCAGGTCATCTGCGTCAACGGCGGCCAGCACGGCTTGCTGTGCGCCATGATGGCGTTGCTGCGTGCTGGCGATACAGTGGTGACCGAGCAACTGACTTACCCAGGGCTGATTACCGCCGCACGCATGTTGGGGGTGCGGCTGATCGGCCTGGAGATGGACGAGGAAGGTGTGCTGCCCACGGCGCTGGATGAGGTCTGTCGCAATCACCGTATTTCGGCGTTGTACTGCACGCCGACTATCCAGAATCCGACCACCGCTGTGTTGTCGGTGGCGCGCCGCGAAGCGTTGGCCAGGGTGTGTCGCGAACATAACCTGCTGATTCTGGAGGACGAAGCCCACGGTGTGCTGGTGGAGGACCGTCCGCCGCCCCTCAGCTATTTCGCGCCTGAGCGTACGATCTTGATCAGCAGCCTGAGCAAGGCGGTATCGGCCGGTTTGCGGGTGGGCTACGTGCATGCGCCGCCGGCGCTGGTCAGTCGCATTTCTGCGGCGCTGCGTTCGACCTGCTGGATGGCCACACCTGTGACTCTGGAGTTGGCGACCCAGTGGATTGAAAACGGCACGGCGGAATATTTGTTGCGTCAGCAGATCAATGAGATCAGCCGCCGCAAGACGTTAGTCGAAGATTTATTGAACGGCTTGGCCTATCGCACCCACCTCAACAGCCCGCACTTCTGGATCGAAGTACCGGAGCCCTGGCGGGCCTCGGAAATCGAGGCGGAGCTCAAACAGAACAATTACCTGATCGCCACCGCCGAGGCTTTTGCCGTGGGGCAGACGGCGGTGCCGCAGTTTATTCGGGCGAGTATCTGCAACACGTCGGGCGATGATCAGTTATTGCGCGAGGGGTTTGACGCGCTGGCGACGGCGCTGGGGCAGGGGGGCGGGCGGTTTCATCTGTAAATCCGCGTTACCGTTGCTCGTTCCCACGCTCTGCGTGGGAATGCATCTTGCGACGCTCCGCGTCGCTATTGCGGGACGCGGAGCGTCCCAGGCGGCGTTCCCACGCTCTGCGTGGGAATGCATCTTGCGACGCTCCGCGTCGCTATTGCGGGACGCGGAGCGTCCCAGGCGGCGTTCCCACGCAGAGCGTGGGAACGATCAGATCAGGCGACAGAGATCACTTGAAGCGCCGCTCCACACCCTTCTCCACCAGAATCTTCGCCGAAATCTCTTCCACCGAAAAATGCGTGGAATTGATGTGCGCAATATTTTCGCGACGGAACAGATTTTCTACTTCCCGCACTTCAAATTCGCACTGGGCATAGCTGGAGTAGCGGCTGTTGGGCTTGCGTTCGTTGCGGATGGCGGTCAGCCGGTCCGGGTCGATGGTCAGGCCGAACAGTTTGTGTGAGTGCGCGCGCAAGGCGGCGGGCAGGGTCAGGTGTTCCATGTCATCTTCGGTCAGCGGATAGTTGGCCGCACGAATACCGAATTGCATGGCCATGTACAGGCAGGTGGGGGTCTTGCCGCAACGCGACACGCCCACCAGGATCAGGTCGGCCTTGTCGTAGTAGTGGGTGCGGGCGCCGTCGTCGTTGTCGAGGGCGAAGTTCACCGCCTCGATGCGCTCCATATAGTTGGAGTTATGCCCGATGGAATGGGACTTTCCGACGGAATAGGAGGAGTGTTCACTCAGCTCCTGTTCCAACGGCGCCAGGAAGGTAGAGAAAATGTCGATCATGAAACCATTCGACGTTGCGAGAATCTCACGAATGTCTTGATTGACGATGGTGTCGAAAATGATCGGGCGAAAACCGTCTTTTTCAGCCGCCAGATTGATTTGTTGTACCATGGCCCGCGCTTTATCCACGCTGTCTATATAAGGCCGGGTGAATTTGGCGAAGGTAATGTTTTCGAACTGCGCGAGCAGGCTCTGGCCCAATGTTTCGGCTGTGATGCCGGTGCCGTCGGAAATAAAGAAAGCAGATCGTTTCATTTGAGCCCTGGGCCTTAAGCTGATGGCGAATCTTGGATATGATAGGCGCGATTTTGCCGTCCCGCAGTGGGCCGCATTCTCACTTATTTTCCAGGTCCAGGCCACAAGCGCTGGCGTTAGCTCCTACTGAGCAACCCGCGTCCTGAGCTTTTCCAACACAGAAAGTGGAGAGATCACCTTGGTAGAGTACGTAGTTTCCCTCGATAAGCTCGGCGTCCATGATGTAGAGCATGTGGGGGGCAAGAACGCATCCCTCGGCGAGATGATCAGTAATCTTGCAGGCGCTGGTGTCTCGGTGCCCGGTGGTTTCGCCACCACGGCCCAGGCTTACCGCGACTTCCTAGAGCTGAGCGGCCTCAACGCCCAGATCCACGCCGCGCTGGACGCCCTGGACGTCGATGACGTCAACGCCCTGGCCAAGACCGGCGCCCAGATCCGCCAGTGGATCATGGAAGCCGAGTTCCCCGAGAAGCTCAACGAAGAAATTCGCACCGCCTTCGCCACCCTGTCGGCCGGTAACCCGGACATGGCCGTCGCCGTGCGTTCCTCGGCCACCGCCGAAGACTTGCCGGACGCCTCCTTTGCCGGCCAGCAGGAAACCTTCCTCAACATTCGCGGCGTCGAAAACGTGATCCGCGCGGCCAAGGAAGTGTTTGCCTCCCTCTTTAACGACCGTGCGATCTCCTACCGCGTACACCAGGGTTTCGACCACAAGCTGGTGGCCCTGTCTGCCGGCGTGCAGCGCATGGTGCGTTCGGAAACCGGCACTGCCGGTGTGATGTTCACCCTGGATACCGAATCCGGTTTCCGTGACGTGGTGTTTATCACCGGCGCCTACGGCCTGGGCGAAACCGTCGTACAAGGCGCGGTCAACCCGGACGAATTCTACGTACACAAGGGCACCCTCGAAGCGGGCCGCCCGGCCATCCTGCGCCGTAACCTGGGCAGCAAGGCCATCAAGATGATCTACGGCGACGAGGCCAAGGCCGGTCGCTCGGTCAAAACCGTTGAAGTCGACAAGGCCGAGCGTGCGCGTTTCTGCCTGACCGACGCTGAAGTCAGCGAGTTGGCCAAACAAGCGATGATCATCGAAAAGCACTACAAGTGCCCGATGGACATCGAGTGGGCCAAGGACGGTGACGACGGCAAGCTGTACATCGTGCAGGCTCGCCCGGAAACCGTGAAGAGCCGCACTTCGGCCAACGTCATGGAGCGCTACCTGCTCAAGGAAACCGGCACCGTGCTGGTAGAAGGCCGTGCCATTGGCCAGCGCATTGGCGCAGGCAAGGTGCGGATCATCAAGGACGTGTCCGAGATGGACAAGGTCCAGCCGGGTGACGTACTGGTTTCCGACATGACCGACCCGGATTGGGAACCGGTGATGAAGCGCGCCAGTGCCATTGTCACCAACCGTGGCGGGCGTACCTGCCACGCGGCGATCATTGCCCGTGAGCTGGGGATTCCGGCAGTCGTGGGTTGCGGCAACGCCACCCAACTGCTCAAGGATGGCCAGGGTGTGACCGTGTCCTGCGCCGAAGGCGATACCGGCTTTATCTTCGAAGGTGAGCTGGGCTTCGATATCAAGCAAAACTCCATCGACGCCATGCCCGACCTGCCGTTCAAGATCATGATGAACGTCGGCAACCCGGACCGTGCCTTTGATTTCGCCCAGTTGCCGAACGCCGGCGTGGGCCTGGCCCGCCTGGAATTCATCATCAACCGCATGATCGGCGTGCACCCCAAGGCACTCCTGAACTATGACGGCCTGCCGCTGGACATCAAGGAAAGCGTCGACAAGCGCATCGCCGGCTACAACGACCCGGTAGGTTTCTACGTCGAGAAACTGGTCGAAGGCATCAGCACCCTGGCTGCGGCGTTCTACCCGAAAAAGGTCATCGTGCGCCTGTCGGACTTCAAGTCCAATGAATACGCGAACCTGATCGGCGGCAAGCTCTACGAGCCGGAAGAAGAAAACCCGATGCTGGGTTTCCGCGGCGCCTCGCGTTACATCAGCGAAGCCTTCCGTGACTGCTTCGAGCTTGAATGCCGTGCGCTCAAGCGCGTGCGCAACGAGATGGGCCTGACCAACGTCGAGATCATGGTGCCCTTCGTGCGCACCCTGGGCGAAGCGAGCCAGGTGGTGGACCTGCTGGCAGAAAACGGCCTGACCCGTGGCGAGAACGGCCTGCGCGTGATCATGATGTGCGAATTGCCGTCCAACGCCATCCTGGCTGAAGAGTTCCTGGAGTTCTTCGACGGTTTCTCCATCGGCTCCAACGACCTGACGCAGTTGACCCTGGGCCTGGACCGCGACTCGGGGATCATCGCCCACCTGTTCGACGAGCGTAACCCAGCGGTCAAGAAGCTGCTGGCCAACGCCATCCAGGCCTGTAACAAGGCTGGCAAGTACATCGGTATCTGCGGCCAAGGCCCTTCGGACCACCCGGACCTGGCCAAATGGCTGATGGAGCAGGGGATCGAGAGCGTCTCGCTGAACCCCGATTCCGTGCTGGAAACCTGGTTCTTCCTGGCTGAAGGCCAAGCGTCCGCCTAAGATCGCGTGGTCAAAAGTGCCGGTCACTCGTTGCGGGTGACCGGCATTCTTATCTGTACAGGGCGGGAATCCTTGCGGACGCCGCCCTTTTTTGTGCAAGAGCATTATGCAAAGCAGCAGCCATCTGTTTCCTGTCGCCCTGATCAGCGCTGAACGTCGGGGCGACCTGAGTGAAGACGTCTACCGACTCAAACCCGGTAACAGCCCGGACGGCACCGTCGAGCTGGCGGTTACCCGTTTGGGCCTGGCCGATGTCCCGGAAAACCGGGGCACGCCGATTATTTTGTTGCATGGCAGTTTTTCCAATCGACGTTTCTGGTATTCGCCAAAAGGAATTGGCCTGGGGGCTTACCTCGCACGTCGCGGATTTGATGTGTGGATCCCGGAAATGCGCGGTCATGGTTTGTCCAAGCGCAATCACGACTACGCCAGAAACCGCGTCGCCGATTATGCGCGCTACGATTTGCCGGCCGTGGGGGCGTTTGTGTGTGAGCAAAGCGGGCAGATTCCGCACTGGATCGGGCATTCCCTCGGTGCCACCACCCTGGCTGCGGCCTTGGGTGGGCAGCACTTGGATGCATCAGCGGTGGCGTCGGTGGCGTTGTTCGGCTGCCAGGTCAGTCGCACCCACTGGCCGTTGAAAATTCCACCGGTGGAGTGGGGCGCTCGCTTTATCCTCAAGCGCCTTGCCCATCTGTCGGGCCCGCGCTTCAAGCGTGGGCCCGAGGACGAGCCGGCCGGCGTGATGATCGAAGCGATGCGTTGGAACGGCCTGTTCGGCCGGTTTGGCGATGCCGAGCATGACTGGTGGAAAGGCTTGGCGCAGGTCGATGTGCCGCTGTTGGCGGTGAGCGCAGCGGGCGACCGGCAAGACCCGGACTGGGCCTGCCGCAAGCTCTTCGAGCAAGTGGGCAGCGAGCATCGCCAGTACCTGTGCCTGGGACGTCAGCAAGGTTTCAGCGACGATTTCGGCCATGTGCAGATGCTGGTCAGTAAAGCGGCCCAGGCCCAAGTGTGGCCTTTGGTCGAGCGCTGGTTGAACGACCCGCTGACACCCTTATTCGGTACGCAATCCGAAGTGTCCGCAGCGGTTTGACGAAACGCTCTACCAAGGGCGTTTCACTCTTGAATGGTTGCGGCTAAGATATGACGCGCCACGCGGTTCTGGTCATATTCAGTCGCGCAACGTGTATTGCGTTACGCTGAACCGGGTTTGATCATGGCCGCCGCCAACGCCCAGGCACTTAAAGAATGCCTGTCGCGGGGCGTTTTCTTGATGTACACCGTGGATGTTCGACCTCTTCTTTGATGACAGGAGTTTCTCGATGAACCATTACGTGACCCCCGACCTGTGTGACGCCTACCCGGAGCTGGTGCAGGTAGTGGAGCCGATGTTCAGCAACTTCGGTGGCCGAGACTCCTTTGGTGGCGAGATTGTCACCCTCAAATGCTTCGAGGATAACTCCCTGGTCAAGGCGCAGGCTGACCTGCCGGGCGTTGGCAAAGTGCTGGTGGTCGACGGTGGTGGTTCCCTGCGCTGCGCGTTGCTGGGTGACATGATTGCCGAGAAAGCCGCGAAAAATGGTTGGGAAGGGCTGGTGATCTACGGGTGTATCCGTGATGTCGACGTCATCGCCCAGACCGACCTGGGTGTACAGGCCCTGGCCTCTCATCCGAAAAAAACCGACAAGCGCGGCCTTGGCGACCTGAACGTCCCGGTGACATTCGCAGGCGTGACGTTCCGCCCCGGGGAGTACATTTATGCCGATAACAACGGGGTGATCGTGTCACCCAGCCCGCTGAAAATGCCTGAATAAACTGCCGCAACCGATCGGGGTGAGGATGTTCGAAGAAGAAAACGCGCAATGGGGGCTGGTGCATGCCCTGGTGCTGGACGGTAAAGGCGGTGCGCGTTCGATTGCCCGGACTGAGCTCGACGATTTGCAGTTGCAGCCCCAGGAAAGCCTGTGGCTGCACTGGGATCGCAGCCATCCTCAAACCCAGACCTGGCTGCGCAAATCCAGCGGCCTGAGCGAGTTTGCCTGTGACCTGCTGCTGGAGGAAAACACCCGTCCACGGCTGTTGCCGCTGCCGGACGCCGAATTGCTGCTGTTTCTGCGCGGAATCAATCTCAACCCAGGCGCGGAGCCGGAAGACATGGTGTCGGTGCGCATTTTCGCCGCCGCCAACCGAGTGATTTCCCTGCGTTTGCGCCCCTTGCGCGCTACCGATGAGTTGCTGGTGCAACTGGCAGACGGCAAAGGCCCCAAGACGGCGTCTGAACTCATCCTTTATATGGCTCAGTACCTGACCAACAAAGTGCAGGATCTGGTCGCCGGCTTGTCTGAAATCGTCGATTCCGAGGAAGAAAAACTCGATGCCGACGAACGGTATACTCCGGAGCACGGCAGCGTTCTGCAGATCCGTCGAAGAGCCGCCGGACTCAAGCGCTTCCTGGCCCCCCAGCGGGATATTTTCGCCCAGCTGACACGAATCAAATTGGCGTGGTTCTGCGACGACGATGCGGACTATTGGAACGAACTGCACAACAGCCTGACCCGTTACCTGGAAGAGCTGGAATTGGCCAGAGAGCGCGTGGGGCTTGTGCTGGAGGCTGAAGACCGGCGCTTGAGCCTGCGCATGAACCGCACCATGTACCGCTTCGGGATCATCACCGGGATCTTCTTGCCGATGAGTTTTCTTACCGGTTTGCTCGGTATCAATGTGGGCGGCATTCCATTCTCTGCCAGCCCTTATGGATTCATGATCGCGTGCCTGTTGATGGTGTCTGTGGCACTGGGGCAATGGTGGTTATTTCGACGATTGCGCTGGGTTTGACCTGAATATGACCTGAACGTAAGAAAGGGCCGATGTGACCCGATGAATTTTACCCTCGTCTTTTAAATCACTTGCGAGAGGTCTCTATGCACGATCCGTTCGAACAGTCTTTGCGTGACATGCTCAATGCTTCGCCATCCAACCGTGATGACGATGCCTGCCTGGGCCGCGTACTGAAAACCGCCAACCGTCAGGTAGGGGCGGGTGACCTGTTCGGTCTGCTCGGGCGTTGGTTGCCGGCGTTGATGATGGCCCTGAACAACGGTTCGGCCCATGTGTCACCGGTTTCCCGTCGTAAACCTCTTGCTAGCACTGCTGATAAGGCTGATTGAATATGGAACTTGATCTCTGGACCCAGAGCCTGGTCACCGCGATGACCGCATTGTGGACCAAGGTGGCGAATTTCATTCCCAACCTGTTTGGTGCCCTGGTCCTGGTATTGCTGGGTTTTGTCGTGGCCAAGCTGCTCGATACCCTGCTGTCCAAATTGCTCGCCAAACTGGGGCTCGATCGCCTGATGGCTGGCACTGGCCTGACCAAACTGCTCGGTCGCGCGGGGTTGCAAGTACCGATTTCGACCCTGATCGGCAAGATCGTCTATTGGTTCGTTCTACTTATTTTTCTGGTTTCTGCAGCGCAGTCCCTTGGACTTGAGCGAGTTTCAGCTACGCTCGACATGCTGGCACTGTATTTGCCGAAAGTTTTCGGCGGCGCGCTGGTGCTGCTGGTGGGGGTTCTACTCGCGCAACTGGCCAACGGGCTGGTGCGCGGGGCCGCCGAAGGCGTGGGGTTGGACTACGCAGCGGGCCTGGGACGAATTGCCCAGGGGCTGGTGATCATCATCAGTATTTCCGTCGCGATCAGCCAGTTGGAGGTCAAAACTGACCTGCTCAACCACGTGATTGTGATTGTTTTGATTACCGTTGGTCTGGCAGTTGCGCTGGCCATGGGGTTGGGAAGCCGGGAAATTGCCGGTCAGATTCTTGCGGGAATCTATGTGCGTGAGCTGTATCAAGTTGGGCAACAGGTGCGTGTGGGCGAGGTCGAAGGGCAAATCGAGGAGATCGGCACAGTCAAGACGACCGTGCTGACCGATGACGGGGAACTGGTGTCGCTGTCCAACCGGATTCTCCTGGAGCAGCAGGTCAGTAGCCGCTAATCCGGCAAATCCTGCTAATGTACGCCGCCGCAAACCCGGGAGACCGGGTTGCAGCGGACATTGACCTGACTGTCGGCACGACTTGTTTTGAATAAAGCCCAAACGCTGTCCACGCGCTATGACCCCCGTGAGCTCTCTGATGAGGAGTTGGTCGCGCGCTCGCACACGGAGCTGTTTCACGTAACACGCGCGTACGAAGAATTGATGCGCAGGTATCAACGCACTCTGTTCAACGTTTGTTCAAGGTATTTGGGGAACGATAGAGACGCGGATGATGTCTGTCAGGAAGTGATGCTCAAGGTGCTATACGGCCTGAAGAACTTCGAGGGCAAATCGAAGTTCAAGACCTGGCTGTACAGCATCACGTACAACGAGTGCATCACGCAGTATCGGAAGGAACGGCGAAAGCGTCGCTTGATGGACGCTTTGAGTCTGGACCCCCTTGAGGAGGCGTCTGAAGAGAAGGCGCCGGCACCCGAGGAAAAGGGCGGACTTGATCGCTGGTTGGTGCATGTGAACCCGATTGACCGCGAAATTCTGGTGCTTCGATTTGTCGCAGAGCTGGAATTTCAGGAAATCGCTGACATCATGCATATGGGTTTGAGTGCTACAAAAATGCGGTACAAGCGTGCTCTTGATAAATTACGTGAGAAATTTGCGGGCGAGACTGAAACTTAGTGCGTAGCAAATATCTCTTACGTGTAGGCAAGTTCTGTTAGACTTGTCGCCGAGTTGTCCCCCGGTTTGTGGGACTGCTTTACAATCACCAGATGGGGATTTAACGGATGAAACTGAAAAACACCTTGGGCTTGGCCATTGGTTCTCTTATTGCCGCTACTTCTTTCGGCGTTCTGGCACAAGGCCAAGGCGCAGTTGAAGGCGAGCTGTTCTACAAGAAGCAGTACAACGATAGCGTTAAGCACATCGAAGACGGCTTCAACCCAGGCGCTCGCATTGGTTACTTCCTGACCGACGATCTGTCGTTGAATCTGTCGTACGACAAGACCAACCACACCCGTTCGAACGACGGCACTGGCAACCAGAAGATCAAAGGTGACACTGGCAGCCTCGTTGCTCAGTACCACTTCGGTCAGGCTGGCGTTGATAGCCTGCGTCCATACGTTGAAGGCGGTTTCGGCCACCAGAGCCGTACCAACGTTCAGGCTGACGGCCACAGCGGTCGCGACCAGACCACTTTCGCTACCATCGGTACCGGCGTGAAGTACTACTTCACCAACAACCTGTACGCTCGTGCTGGTGTTGAAGCTGACTACGGTCTGGACAACGGCAAGTGGGACTACTCCGCACTGGTTGGCCTGGGCGTGAACTTCGGCGGTAACGCTGGCGCAGCTGCTCCAGCTCCTACCCCAGCACCAGCTCCAGAGCCAGTTCCAGAGCCAGAAGCTCCGGTTGCTCAGGTTGTTCGTGTTGAGCTGGACGTTAAGTTCGACTTCGACAAGGCCGTTGTTAAGCCTAACAGCTACGGCGACGTTAAAAACCTGGCCGACTTCATGGCTCAGTACCCAGCTACCAACGTAGAAGTTGCTGGTCACACTGACTCCGTAGGTCCAGACGCTTACAACCAGAAGCTGTCCCAGCGTCGTGCTGACGCTGTTAAGCAAGTCCTGGTTAAAGACGGCGTTGCTCCTAGCCGTGTAACTGCTGTTGGTTACGGCGAATCCCGCCCAGTTGCTGACAACGCAACTGAAGCTGGTCGCGCTGTTAACCGTCGCGTAGAAGCGTCGGTTGAAGCTACCGCTCAGTAATTACTGAGTAGTAAAGAAAAGCCCGGCTCAGGCCGGGCTTTTTTTCGCCTGCGATTTGCCTCAGGCGCTTGCCGCAGCGGCGATGCTAGCCATCTGTGCGGCGCCGGCAACCTGGCCAATCACCAGGATGGCCGGGCTCTTCAGCGCAAAGGTTTTTGCCGCTTCACGCATGGCCGCCAGGGAGCTGCGGCATTCGCGTTGCTGGGGCAATGAAGCGTTTTCGATCATTGCCACCGGCATATCCGCAGCCATGCCGCCGTTGAGCAGCTGTTCGCGGATTTCTTCCAGCTTCGCCACACCCATATACACCACCAGCGTGGTTCCACCCTCCGCCAGCGCACGCCAGTTCAAGCTACTGTCATCCTGGGTATGCGCGGTGATCAAGGTCACTCCACGGCTCACCCCGCGCAAGGTCAACGGGATATCGCACTGGGTTGCTCCGGCCAGCCCTGAGGTGATGCCATTGACCAATTCCACCTCGACACCACGCTCGCGCAGCCAGGTTGCCTCCTCGCCACCGCGGCCAAAAATACACGGGTCACCGCCTTTAAGGCGTACTACGCACTTGCCCTGGCGTGCATAACGCAACATCAGGCGGTGAATGAAATCCTGCGGGGTAGAACGACATCCCCCGCGCTTGCCGACGGTAATCACCCGGGCGCTGGTGCAGTGTTCCAGTACTGCCGGGTTGACCAGATCATCAATCAGCACGACGTCCGCTGCCTGCAGAGCCCGGACCGCTTTCAGGGTCAGCAACTCCGGGTCACCCGGACCTGCGCCTACCAGCCACACTTTTGCGCTCATGTTGTTCCCCTTACACACTGATGGCGATTGGCTGCGGGTTGCTGGCCAAAAGACGTTTGATTTCCGGCACGCAGGAGCCGCATTGGGTGCCGCAGCCCAAGGCCTGTTTGAGGCCATCCAGGTCCAGGCCGCTGCCGATACCGGCACACACGGCGTTTTCGCTGACGTTCTTGCAGTTGCACACAATCTTGTTGCTGGCCGTGGTACCGCCCGGTGGCGCGCTCAAGGGCGCCAGCAACCAGCGCCGCAGTTGCTCGTCGGCCCGGCCTTCCAGCCACAGGCTTTGCAGCCAGTGACGGGCCAGGGTTTCGCCGGCCAGGCGCAGGGCGGTGATGCGGCCTTTCTCGATCTTCACGCGCTTGCCGATTGAGCGGCGCGGGTCGTCATAGGCCATTACCGGGCCGTCGTTGAGGCCCAGCAGGTGGTCGATACGGGTCAAGAGTTGCAGGTCGGGCGCCTCGGTATGCGCGGCGCGCACCAGCAGCGCGGGGCGTTCACGGCCAGCCAGGCTCAGGCTGACGTAGGCAAAGGTTTCACACAGTGGGCGCAAGGCTTCGAAGTGCTGCTGTACATCGCCTTCGATCAGCGCAAACAGCTGCCACGGCAGTTGCACGGCTTCCAGGCGCACGCCGCTGTGCTTGAGCTCCGGCTGCTTGGACAAAGGGTCGAACGCCGGTTGAGTGAGGGTATTGACGCCGCCCTTGAGAAAGCGGTCGCCCCAGTGCATGGGCAGAAACGCTTGGCCGGGACGCACACTGTCATCGCTGCCGACGGCGACGATCACGCTGCCGCGACGGCTTTTCAGGCTGACCAGGTCACCCTCTTTGAAGCGGTGGCGGCGTAGCTCATCCGGATGCAGGCTCAACAATGCTTCACTGACGTGCCCGAACAACTGCGCTGCCGTGCCGGTGCGGCTCATGCCGTGCCATTGATCACGCAGTCGACCGGTGATCAGGGTCAGGGGAAATCGCGCATCGCGCTGTTCCTTGGCGGCGCGATAAGGCTCGGCGACAAACTGCGCCCGCCCAGTGTCAGTGGGGAAAATACCGTCGGTGTACAAGCGCGACGTACCCGCTTGCGCACCCTCGGGAAACGGCCATTGCTGCGGGCCGAGCTGGTCGAGCAGGGCGTGGCTGATGCCGGACATATCCAGGTCACGGCCTTGAGTCAGTGGCTTGAATTCATCAAACAGCTGCGCCGCGTGCTCAAAGGCGAACAGGCTCGGCAACCCCGGCCGCAGACGGCGCTCCAGGCGTTGTGCGAAATCCACGGTGATCGCCCAATCCGCGCGTGCTTCAGCCGGTGGGTTGATGGCGCGGCGCACGTGGGAAATACGTCGCTCGGAGTTGGTCACCGTGCCGTCTTTTTCACCCCAACTGGCGGCGGGCAGTAGCAGGTCGGCATAGGCGGCGGTTTCGGTGGTACGAAAGGCTTCCTGCAACACCACGAACGGGCACGCTGCCAAAGCGGCGCGCACCGCGTTCTGGTCGGGCAGCGATTGGGCCGGGTTGGTACAGGCGATCCACAACGCCTTGATCTTCCCCGCCTGCACCTGTTCAAACAGTTCGATGGCGGTAAGGCCGGTGGTCGCGGGCAGTTGTTCCACGCCCCAATAGGCCGCCACTTCAGCGCGGTGTTCAGGGTTGGCCGCTTCGCGGTGGCCCGGCAGCAAATTGGACAGGCTGCCGGTTTCGCGCCCACCCATGGCGTTCGGTTGGCCGGTCAGGGAAAACGGCCCGCAGCCCGGCCGGCCAATGGTCCCCGTGGCTAAATGCAGGTTGATCAGTGCACTGTTTTTGGCGCTGCCGGCGGTGGATTGGTTAAGCCCCATGCACCACAGCGACAGAAAGCTGCTGGAGGTGCCCACCCACTGCGCGCACAGGCGCAACTGTTCGACGCTGATGCCGCATAGCTGCGTGACCATCTGCGGCGTGTAGTCATGCACCAGGCGCTTGAGTTCGGCCAAGCCGTCGGTGTGGGCCTGGATAAACGCGCGGTCGACCCAGTCTTCCCACAGCAACAGATGCAAAATGCCGTGGAACAACGCCACATCCGTGCCCGGCAAGATCGCTAGGTGCAGGTCGGCCAAGTCGCAGGTGTCGGTACGCCGAGGGTCAATCACCAGCACTTTCATCTGCGGGCGTTGCGCCTTGGCTTGCTCCAGGCGCCGGAACAATACCGGATGGGCGTAGGCCATATTGCTGCCGACGATCATCACGCAGTCGCTGTTTTCCAGGTCTTCATAGCTGCACGGCGGCGCATCGGCGCCCAGGCTGCGCTTGTAGCCGACCACTGCCGAAGACATGCACAGCCGGGAGTTACTGTCGATATTATTAGTGCCCACCAACGCCCGCGCCAACTTGTTGAAGCTGTAGTAGTCCTCGGTCAACAGTTGCCCGGAGATATAGAACGCCACGCTGTCGGGCCCGTGTTCGGCAATCGTCTCGGCAAACACGTTGGCCGCGTGTTCCAGGGCGGTGTCCCAGTCGGTGCGAGTGCGTGCCAGTGCTTTGCCCAAGCGTAATTGCGGGTACAGGGCGCGGGCGCTCACGTCGCCGGTCAAGTGCAGGCTGGCACCTTTGCTGCACAACTTGCCGAAGTTGGCCGGATGGCTGGGGTCGCCTTGCACCCCCAGGATCTGTTCGCCGTCATGCTCGATCAGCACGCCGCAGCCCACCCCGCAATAACAGCAGGTGGACGCGGTGGTCTGGCGGTTCATCAACCCGCGTCCCGCAGGGCCAGCATCACCCGGCCGTTTTCGACCCGGGCCTGATGATGGTGGGCGCAGCCGATATCCGGGGCCTGGGCTTGGCCAGTCGCCAGGTCAATCTGCCAGTTGTGCAGCGGGCAGGCCACGCGCTTGCCGTAGATCAAGCCTTGGGACAGCGGCCCGCCCTTGTGCGGGCAGCGGTCGTCGAGGGCAAAGACTTCATCGTCACTGGTGCGAAAAATCGCGATGTCACCTTTGGGCCCGCTGATGATGCGCGAGCCCAGGGCGTTGATTTCATCGAGGGCGCAGATATCCAGCCAGTTCATAGCGAGACCTCCAGTTGTTTGACGGGGATCACGTCGAATTCCTTTTTCAGCAGCGGCTGCTCCAGGCGTTCCTTCCACGGGTCCTGCTCAAATGACAACGAGAACTGCAAACGCTCATTGAGGGCTTGGCGGCGCGCCGGGTCTTCCAATACGGCCTTCTTGATATGCTCCATGCCCACTCGCTGCAGGTAGTGCACGGTGCGCTCCAGGTAGAAGGCTTCTTCGCGGTACAACTGCAGGAACGCGCCGTTGTATTCACGCACTTCCTCGGCGGTTTTCACCTTGACGAAGAACTCCGCGACTTCGGTCTTGATCCCGCCGTTGCCGCCGATGTACATCTCCCAGCCCGAGTCGACACCGATAATGCCTACGTCCTTGATGCCCGCTTCCGAGCAATTGCGTGGGCAACCGGACACCGCCAACTTGACCTTGTGGGGCGACCACATGTTGAACAGGTCATGCTCCAGCTCGATGCCCAGTTGTGTGGAGTTCTGCGTACCAAACCGGCAGAACTCGCTGCCCACACAGGTTTTGACGGTACGGATGGATTTGCCATAGGCATGCCCGGACGGCATATCCAGGTCCTTCCATACCCCAGGCAAGTCCTGCTTCTTGATACCGAGCAAGTCGATACGCTGGCCGCCGGTGACCTTGACCATCGGCACGTTGTACTTGTCGGCCACATCGGCGATGCGGCGCAGCTCCGAAGGGTTGGTCACGCCGCCCCACATCCGTGGCACCACAGAATAGGTGCCGTCTTTTTGAATATTGGCGTGGGCCCGTTCGTTGATCAGCCGCGATTGCGGGTCGTCCTTGGCTTCGCCGGGCCAGGTGGAGATCAGGTAATAGTTGAGCGCCGGGCGGCAGGTGGCGCAGCCATTGGGGGTGCGCCAGTTCAGGTAACGCATGGTGCTGTCGATGGTCAGCAGGTGCTGCTCGCGGATGGCCTGGCGGATCTGCCCGTGGTTGAGGTCGCTGCAGCCACAGATGGCTTTTTCACTTTTGGGTTTGACGTCGGCGGCGCCGCCCACGGTGTTGATCAGGATCTGCTCGACCAGGCCGGCACAGGAGCCGCAGGAGCTGGCGGCCTTGGTGTGTTTTTTCACCTCGTCGACACTGAACAACCCTTGTTCCTGGATCGCCTTGACGATGGTGCCCTTGCACACGCCGTTGCAGCCGCAGACTTCGGCGCTGTCGGCCATGCTCATGGCTTTGTCCTGGCCTTGGTGGCCGACATCGCCGAGTGCATTTTCACCGAACATCAGGTGATCGCGGATTTCACCGATGGCGTGGTTCTCACGGATCTGGCGGAAATACCAGCCGCCATCGGCGGTATCGCCGTACAGGCAGGCGCCGACCAGGATATCGTCCTTGATCACCAGCTTCTTGTACACGCCGCCAATCGGGTCGGAGAGCGTGATGGTCTCGGTGCCTTCGCCGCCCATGAAGTCGCCAGCGGAGAACAGGTCGATGCCGGTGACTTTCAGCTTGGTGGAGGTCACCGAGCCCTTGTAAGTGGCAAAGCCCAATTGGGCCAGGTGGTTGGCGCAGACCTTGGCCTGTTCGAACAAGGGTGCCACCAGGCCATAGGCGATGCCGCGATGGCTGGCGCATTCACCGATCGCATAGATACGCGGGTCGTAGGTTTGCATCGTGTCGTTGACCAGGATCCCACGGTTGCAAGGGATGCCGGACTTTTCCGCGAGTTCGGTATTGGGGCGGATGCCGGCAGCCATCACCACCAGGTCGGCCGGGATGATGTCGCCATTTTTGAACTGCACCGAGCCGACGCGGCCATTGCCGGCATCGTGCAGGGCCTGGGTCTGCTCGCACAGGCGAAACACCAGGCCGCGACTTTCCAGTTCGGTTTGCAGTAGCTGGCCGCTGGTCTTGTCCAGTTGCCGCTCCAGCAGCCATTCACCGATGTGCACCACCGTCACGTGCATGCCGCGCAGCATCAAGCCGTTGGCCGCTTCCAGGCCGAGCAGGCCGCCGCCGATCACCACCGCATGCTTGTGGGTCTTGGCGGTGTCGATCATCGCCTGTGTATCGGCAATGTCGCGGTAACCAATCACGCCCTGCAAGCTGTTGCCGGGAATTGGCAGGATAAACGGCGTGGACCCGGTAGCGATCAGCAGGCGGTCATATTCGGCCTCGGTGCCGTCTTCGGCGATGACTTTGCGCTTGACCCGGTCGATCTGCACCACTTTGCGGTTGAGCAGCAGTTTGACGTTATTGTTCAGGTACCAATCCAGGTCGTTGAGCACGATCTCTTCGAAGGTTTGCTCACCGGCCAGTACCGGCGACAGCAGGATGCGGTTGTAGTTGGTGTGAGGCTCGGCGCCGAACACGGTGATGTCGTATAGCTCGTTGCTCAGCTTGAGCAGTTCTTCCAGGGTGCGAACCCCGGCCATACCGTTGCCGATCATCACCAGTTTGAGTTTTTTCATGTCGTTCTCCGCAATGGCTCGACAAATCGTGCGCAAACAAAAAAGGCATCCCCGCTAGTCAGCTAGCGAGGACGCCTTTGTCCTGGTCCCGTTCTCTCGGGAAGCTCGGCCCTTCGTCGTTGAAGGAGCGGCTATATGTGGGGTGTTGGCAAAAGCTAATGCAGCAGCTGTGCCAAGTCCCTATAGCCCCAGTTTTACTGGGCGTTTACACAGAGAGTCGGCGGATTCTGCCCGTTAGTGGTGCATCAACCAGTACAACAGCACCAGATTGAGCAAAAGCGAGGCCATCGCCAGGGTCTGCCAGACTTTCAAGGGTTCGCGTTCGAGCAAAGGCCGTGGGCGTAGGCTCAATTCGCGGCGGTCGGCCTGCTCCAGCACCAACAGCCATTCTTCGGCGGTTTCATAGCGTTGGCCCGGGACAGCGAACAGCGCTCGTTCCAGACTGTGCGGCAACCACTCCGGCAAGTCGGGGCGATAACGGCTGGCGCTGACGGGTTGGGAAAACCTGGGCCGTTGGAAGGCCTCGATTTCACCGTAGGGGTAATGCCCAGTCAGCAGGTAATACAAGGTCACGCCGACGCTATACAAATCCTGTTGTACCGTAGGCTGCTCGCCAGCGAACGCCTCGGGTGCGATAAAACTTGGGGTACCGGGCAGCAGGTGGGCACGGTCCTCGGAGAGCCCGGGGCAATAGGCCAGGCCGAAGTCCAGCACTCGCAGTTCGCCATCTTCTCCCAGCAGCAGGTTTTCTGGCTTGATGTCGCGGTGCAGGATCTGCCGGCGATGCAGCAGGCCCACGGCGCGCAGCAAGCGTTCTGCAATCGACTGCCATTGTGCCAACGGAAGAGGGCCCTGTTGTTGGAACAGTTGGGCCAGGGTTTGCCCGGCGTATTCGCGCATCACGTAGTACAAATGCTGACGGCCACTGGCGGCATGCACTTCGGGAAAGGCCCGGCCGGCGACCCGGCGCAGAAACCATTCCTCCGATAACAAGGCCTGGGCCGCATCGGTATCGTCGCAACGCAACGGCAAGGTCTTGAGCAGCCAGGGGTGCCCCTGGGCGTCGTGCACGCGGTACAGCAACGACTGCCGACTCTGCGCCAGCACGCTTTGCACCTGCCAGCCTTCAAAGATTTGTCCGACTTTCAGCGGTGGCGGCAGTGGCCATTGCTGCAACTGCACCAGGGCGTCGCCGAGGGTGGCCGCGCCGCGTTGATCGATGCGCACCAGCAAGGCGCTGGCGTTGTCTTGGCTACCCGCCAGGTGGGCGGCGCTGACCAGGGTGTTGACGGCCAGGTCGAGGTCGCTTTGCTCGCGCAGGATCGCACCGATGCTGTGATCGCCCAGCGTGGCCCATACCCCGTCGCTGAGCAGCAGGAAACACTCGCCCTCGCGCAATGGACCATCGAGGAAGTCCAGCACCAGGTGCTGATCCAGGCCGAGGGCGCGCTTGAGTACATGCTGCATGCCCGGCTGTTCCCACACATGGTCTTCGCTGATGCGTTGCAACTCGCCGTCAAGCCAACGATACGCCCGGCAATCACCGACATGGGCCAGGGTGAAGCGTTGGCCGCGAAACACCAGGGCGCTGAGGGTGGTGAGCAACGGTTGGCCGCCGCCGTTGGCTTGCAACCAGCGATTCTGCGCGACCAACAGACGTTCGAGCGACTGGGCCACGCCCCAAGTCTGCGGCGTGGCGTAGTAGTCCACGGCCAGCGCCTGCAAGGTCGAGCGTGCGGCCAGGCCGCCGTCGGCGCACTGGCTGACGCCGTCGGCCAGCGCGCACAGGTAGCCTTTGCTCGCGGCCAGTTCCGCCATGGGCGTGACCACCCGCAGCGCATCCTGGTTCTCGCTGCGCGGGCCGATGGCACTGGCCTGGGCGACGCTCAGTTGTAGGCTCATCAGACGCGGGCGGCGGTCACGGCGGCCGAACCCCAGGTGGTTCTCCAGCGCCGTTTCACCCCATGCAGGCCGAACCAGGCCAGCACACCGAGGCTGGCGAACAACCACAGGGCCAGTTGATAGCTGCCAGTACTCTGCTTGATGGCGCCCATGCCCGCCGCAAGGGCGAAGCCACCGATGCCGCCGGCCATGCCGATCAGGCCGGTCATGACGCCGATCTCACTGCGAAAACGCTGTGGCACCAGTTGGAATACCGCCCCATTGCCAGCGCCCAGGCCGAGCATGGTGCAGACGAAAAGCGCCAGCGCCGCGTAGGAACTGGGCAGGTTGAACCCCACTGCCGCAATGCAGATCACCGCCACGCTGTACATGCCGAGCAGAGTCTTGATCCCGCCGAACCGGTCTGCCAGGGCGCCACCCAATGGGCGCATCAGGCTGCCACCGAACACACAGGCGGCGGTGTAATAGCCGGCGGTCACCGGGCTCAGGCCGTACTGGTCGTTGAAGTAGCCGGGCAGGGCGCTGGCCAGGCCGATAAAGCCGCCGAAGGTCACGCTGTAAAAGAACATGAACCACCAGCTGTCGCGGTCGCCCAGGGCCTTGAAGTAGTCGGCCATGGCTTTGGCTTTTGGCCGCTGAGGGGCATTGCGCGCCAGCCAGGCGAACACGATCAGGGTCAGCACCAGTGGGATCAGCGCAAAGCCGAACACGTTGCTCCAACCAAAGGCGGCCGCCAGCACGGGCGCCAGCAGCGCGGCAAACACGGTGCCGGAGTTACCGGCGCCGGCGATGCCCATGGCTTTGCCCTGGTGCTCCGCCGGATACCACTGTGATGCCAAGGGCAGGGCGACGGCGAAGGACGCACCGGCCATGCCCAGGAACATGCCCAGCAGCAGCGCTTGTTCGTAGCTGTGGATCCCCAGTTTCCAGGCGCAGAACAGCGCCACGATCACAATCACCTGGCCAATCAGCCCGGCGGTCTTGGGCGACAGCTTGTCGGCCAGCATTCCCATCAAAAAGCGCAGCACCGCGCCCGCCAGGATCGGGGTGGCCACCACCAGGCCGCGCTGTTGGGTGGTCAGGTGCAAGTCAGCGGCAATCTGCACCGCCAGGGGGCCCAGCAGGTACCAGACCATGAAGCTCAGGTCGAAATACAGGAACGCGGCAAACAGGGTCGGGGTGTGCCCGGATTTCCAGAAGCTTGATTTCATCACGCACCTCAACGGTTGGGGGTCTAGAAACGAAAAAACGCCGCCACCGGGTTCGCAAGGGCAAACCGGGTGGGCGACGTCTTTGTCGTGAGGGGGCAACCGCCGTTGGCTACCTGTGATAATTCTTTAGCAAGAGCTGAGCCAGATCAGCCGAGCAACTCGCTCATGGCAATAATCTGCTCCGCCACCTGGATCAGTTTCTGTTGACGGCTCATGGCCTGGCGGCGCATCAGGGTGTAGGCCTCTTCCTCGTTGCAGCTCTTCATCTTCATCAGCAGGCCCTTGGCCAACTCGATGCGCTTGCGTTCGGCCAGTTGCTGGTCGCGAGCATGAAGCTGGGCGCGCAGGGCCTGGTCACTCTCGAAGCGCGCCATGGCCACATCGAGGATCGGTTGCAGGCGCTGGGCCTGGATGCCTTCGACGATATAGGCACTGACGCCGGACTTGATGGCCTGGCGCATCACATTCGGGTCGTGCTCGTCGGTGAACATCACGATGGGCCGGGGCTGATCGCGGCTGACCAGCACCACTTGCTCCATCACATCGCGCCCGGGTGACTCGGTATCGATCAGGATCACATCAGGACGCACTGTTTCGACGCGTGCGGGCAGGTCGATGGTCAAGCCGGACTCATCGATCACCTCGAAGCCGGCCTCGGTCAATGCGGCCTTGAGGCGCCCTACCTTGCGCGGGGTGTCGTTGATCAACAGGATTCGCAGCATCGTCCGGCTCCTGTCAGCGCAGCGCTTGGCGATTGGCGTCATCGGCCAAGGCGTGAAGGTGGAAGCTGCGGGCATAGCCGGCGGGATCGCTGCCGTCCCAGGTCTTGCCGTCGAGCAACTGGCTGCGGCGCATGTCCGAGTTGCCCGGGGTAATGCCCAGCGTCTCGGCCGCCTGGCGGTACAGCGCCAGTTGCTGCACCTGCCGGGCGACGCCCAGGTAGTCCGGGTCTTCACGCAGCAAGCCCCAGCGCCGAAACTGGGTCATGAACCACATGCCATCGCTGAGGTAGGGCAGGTTCACCTCGCCGTCGGCGAAAAAGCGCAGTGCATGGGGATCTTGCCACTGGTTGCCCAGGCCATCGTCATAGTCCCCCAGCAAGCGTGGTTCGATGCAAGCCACAGGCGCATCGAGGTATTCAGGGGCACTGAGCAACTGGGCGGTAGAGCGGCGGTTTTCACGGCTCTGCTCGATAAACCGGCTGGCCTCCAGGATCGCCATGACCAGCACGCGTGCGGTATTGGGGTAGGCGTCAACGAAGGCTTGGGTGCAGCCCAGGACTTTTTCCGGGTGGTCCGGCCAGATCGCCTGGCTGGTCGCCAGGGTAAAGCCCTGGTTCTGTTGCACTGCGCTGGCGCACCAAGGTTCACCCACGCAAAGGCCGTCGATGCGGCCGGCTTGCAGGTGCGCCACCATTTGTGGCGGCGGCACTACTACGCTGTTCACATCCTGCAAGGGATGAATGCCTTGGCTCGCCAGCCAGTAATACAACCACATGGCGTGGGTGCCGGTGGGAAACGTCTGGGCGAAGGTGAGTTTTGTCCGGCTTTGGTGCACATGGCGCTTCAACGCCTCAGGAGTGATCATCCCTTGCTGTTGCAGGCCATGGGACAGGTTGATGCCCTGGCCATTCTGGTTCAGCCCCATCAGCACCGCCATGGGGCTGGGGGCGACGCCGCCGATGCCCAGGTGTACGGCATAGATCAGCCCGTAGAGACTGTGGGCGGCGTCCAATTCACCGCTGACCAGCTTGTCGCGCAGGTTGGCCCAGGACGCCTGGCGCTTGAGGTTGAGTGTGAGGCCGTAGGGTTGGGCGAAGCCCTGGGTGGCGGCGACCACCAGCGAGGCGCAATCGGTCAGGGCCATGAACCCCAGGTCCAGGCTGCTCTTTTCTGGGGCATCGCTGCCGTTTACCCAAGCCAGCGGATCGTTCATCAATACCTGCCTTTTTCTAAAAAAAAGCGCCGTTTCCCTGGTTGGCGTATAGGCCATTGCAGGGGAACGACGCCTTTGTCCGTAGGCCCGTGCCGCCTTTGGTGCGAGCCTGATACAGAGTGCAAAGCAAGGCACATGCCATGGGTGGGGCGGTTGCAACAGGCCGTCAGCTTTCGATCATGATTGAACCTCGTGCGCCTCGCAGTATGGCCGCTTCTTCAGGCCAGACCGCCAGGCATACCCACGGTGCACGCTGATTACCTCGCAACCCTCAATTGCCGCTGGCTGTACAGCGCGCTGCTGTGCGCCGTGCTGGTACTGGGCAATGCCACGGCCCGTGGCGAGGAGTTGCCGCTCTACGGCGCCGAAGACGAGAGAAGCTCGGCGGTGGTGCTGCGGCATATTTCCGTCAATAGGCTGCGCGGCATCATGCGGCGTGCGGGGCTGGATGAGCCGCGCTACCCCCTGCGTGAAAACGGCGCGCGTACGTTCTATGTAACCGGGCCTTCCCGTTATGTCGACCAGGTATTGCGCCTCGCTCAACTGATGGACCGCCCCCCACGCAAGGTGCCAGAGCATGCGTCGTTATTCGGCGTGGTGAAAGTGATCAACGTCCTCGTGGACGATCACCTGCAGGGCGCAGGTGCCAACAGGGTCCTTGTACCGGGCATGGCTTCAATGATCAAAGCTCGGTTATCCCAGGCGCAGAAGGACCAACTGGCCGATGGCCGCCTTGTGTTAATGGCTTATCCGGATACCAACAGTCTGTTGATCAAGGGTTCACCTGCCCAAGTGAAGGTTATCGAAAAACGGGTGGCCGAGTTGGATGTCGCCCAGCCGCTGGATGAAGCCTCGCCGGGGCCGGCGCAGGCTGTCGGTGGAGACGTGCAACTGGTCGGCGCACCTCAGTTGACCGCCGCGCAATATGAGTACGTGCGACGTGCGTTCCTGCGAGCGGACCCTGAGTCTTCCCCCTGAAAAAGGCGTTTGTCCATGCACCTGGAAATATTGCTGCAGGAGCAACTGATCAGCCGCAAGCGTTTGGCCGCATTCGCACCGGGGAAGGTGCTGCCCTTGGACCCAGGCGTCACCCGCTGTGTGGAGGTGCGGGTCAATGGGCAACTGATGGCAGTGGGAGAGTTGGTGCAGTTGGAGGATCGGCTAGGAGTTGAATTACAGGAAACCTTTCAGGAGTGGCTGCCGCGATAAGGGTGCGAGCGAATTATCTGACCGGCTTCGGCCCAAAAAAGGCAAATGAATGGGTTTTTTCCTAACGCAGGTACGGGGCGCGGTTTTTATAGTCATGCCAATGGCAGATGAATTGGTTCACACAGTATGGATTTGAATGTCAGTAGTCGACTACAGAGGTGCGTATGGCCGTCGTAATGGATGAAACGACGACGTCCCTGGTCTTCGCTCGTTGGACCTTGCATGGCGATGGCCGGTTGACGGGTGTGGAGGCGGATATTCAGTTGGCTCCCAAGGAGGGGCATGTGCTGCGGTTGCTGCTGGCTTCCGGCGGCGCGCTGATGACCAAGGACCGCTTGCTGGAACTGGCCTGGCCTCGGGGGGAAGTGGCCGATGAGTCACTCACGCGGTGTATCTATTCCCTGCGCAAGCACTTGAGGGCCGACAAAGGCTTTATCAAGACGATTTATGGCAAGGGCTATCGCTTTACCTGCCCGGTGCGCACAGGTGATCAACCCAGGGCAGTGGCGCACGTGTGCGCCGTCTGTGGTCAGGCCAGCAATGTCCAGAGTTAAGGCATGGGGCAAAGGCCTGGTGCTCGGGGTATTGATGGGCAGCAGCCAGGCCTGGGCCTTTTGCTGGGAAGAGGCGGCCAGCCGCCACGACCTTGAGCCGGAGTTGCTGCAAGCTATCGCCTCGGTCGAATCGGGTTACCGGGCGCAAGCGATGAACTACACCAACCGCAATGGCACGCGGGATATCGGCTTGATGCAAATCAACAGCATCCATTTGCCGCGCTTGCTCAAGCAAGGCATTACCGAAGAACGGCTGTTGAGCGAGCCCTGCCTGTCGGTAGAAGTAGGCGCCTCGATTCTTGCCGAGTTCATCCAGCGTTTTGGCTATAACTGGACGGCGGTTGGGGCTTACAACGTGGGGCCGGGGCCCGGGCCACAGCGTGAGGCATTACGCCTGCGCTACGCCGAAAGGATCTGGGTGCGTTATGAGGCGTTGACGGCGCAACGTCAATGAGATCAGGTGGCACGCCTCGCATGCAGGCCGCCACCCCGGCTATAATCAGCGCCACCTTTTGCCGCCATCCGAGTCTAGCCCGCCCATGTATACCCTGGCCCGCCAGCTGTTGTTCAAACTCTCCCCGGAAACCTCCCACGATCTGTCCCTGGACCTGATCGGTGCCGGTGGCCGTCTGGGGCTCAATGGCCTGGTATGCAAGGCAGCGGCGAAAGTGCCGGTGTCGGTGATGGGGCTCGACTTCCCCAACCCGGTCGGTCTGGCTGCCGGCCTGGACAAGAACGGCGCGGCCATCGACGGGTTTGCGCAACTGGGGTTCGGCTTTGTCGAAATCGGCACCGTGACCCCACGGCCGCAACCGGGCAACCCCAAGCCTCGCATCTTCCGGCTGCCGGAAGCGGAGGCGATCATCAATCGTATGGGCTTCAACAACCTCGGCGTCGACCATCTGCTGTCGCGGGTTCAGGCGGCAAAGTACACCGGCATTCTGGGTATCAACATTGGCAAGAACTTTGACACGCCCGTGGAACGTGCGGTGGATGACTACCTGATATGCCTGGACAAGGTCTACGCCCACGCCAGCTATGTCACCGTCAACGTCAGCTCGCCCAACACCCCGGGGCTGCGCAGCCTGCAATTTGGCGATTCCCTCAAGCAACTGCTCGAAGCCTTGCGCCAGCGCCAGGAAGACCTGGCCGTGCGGCATGGCAAGCGTGTGCCGCTGGCCATCAAGATCGCGCCGGACATGAGCGATGAAGAAACCGTCCTGGTGGCCCAGGCCCTGGTGGATTCTGGGATGGACGCGGTGATTGCGACCAACACCACCCTCAGCCGCGTGGGCGTCGAAGGCCTGGCCCATGGTGACGAGGCCGGCGGCCTGTCGGGCGCGCCGGTGCGGGATAAGAGCACCCATATCGTCAAGGTGCTGGCGGCCGAGTTGGCTGGGCGTTTGCCGATCATCGCTGTGGGCGGTATCACCGAAGGCAAACACGCGGCTGAGAAGATCGCGGCCGGCGCCAGCCTGGTGCAGTTGTACTCCGGCTTCATCTACAAAGGCCCGGCATTGATTCGCCAGTCGGTGGATGCCATCGCTGCCTTGCGCTGATCAGGCAATAAAAAGGGCTCCATAAAGGAGCCCCTGGGCCGAAGCCCGCCGCCCGGATGGGGCGCGCGTGGTTAAGTCGCTACAAGTTCAAAGATGTGTGTGTCGCAATTAAATCCCCTGATTAGCCGACGGCGTGAAGTTCGTTGAGTCTGTGGATGCCCGCAGTGCCAGTCATACCGTCCCAGTTGTCGCCGCGTCCTTCTCGCCAGCCGTTGATCCAGGCTTGGCGTACCGACGGTAGAGTAAATGGGCAAAGCTCACGGGATTTTCCATGAACGCCATATTGATATCCGCGTAAAAATGCTCTTTCCAACGGATCACGCTTAAGTCTTCTCATAGGGTGTTTCCCTCACTTGTTGACTGTCTAGATATCCTTCGGCCTTGTCCAAGGCCGGGCAGAGTTTTTCTGCCGTTGGTGGGCTCGCTGCCGGCGTGGCGAGCCAATGTGTTGGCACCGTTACGGCGCCAACCTGTGTTGAGTTCTAACCAATAGGTCACATGTATTCAATGATCGTTTTGTCATAAGCACGTAACGATAACGATGCTATAGCCATAAGCTGGGCTGGTTATTCGCCCCTTTTATAGGGCAAAGCCAGCTATGATGTGCCCTGTAAAGAGGAAAGGTTTAATTCCTTAGTGAGAATGCCCGCCTATTGCAGTCGGTTATTATTCGACGAAGGGTCGGAATATTTCTTTTTGTTGCGCAACATTCTTCTTCTGCCTCGCCAATAAAGGCTCAAGAGCCCGCCAGACGGGGTGGAACGGCACATTCGTGCCACGCGAGCACTCTTCGAGAAAAGTGCTTGATTGAAAACCGAACCGGCGATGCGTCGCCGGTTCACTTATTGCTGAAAAGCCTGGAATGCCCCATGTCGGACCGTTTTGAACTCTTCCTCACCTGCCCCAAGGGCCTCGAAGGCCTGCTGATCGAGGAAGCCGTCGGGCTTGGCCTTGAGGAAGCCCGCGAGCACACCTCGGCCGTGCGCGGCATGGCTGACATGGAAACCGCCTACCGCTTGTGCCTCTGGTCGCGCTTGGCCAACCGCGTGTTGCTGGTGCTCAAGCGTTTCCCGATGAAAGACGCCGAGGATCTTTACCACGGCGTGCTGGACATCGAGTGGGCTGACCACATGGTCCCCGACGGTACCCTCGCGGTAGAGTTCAGCGGCCACGGCTCGGGGATCGACAACACCCACTTCGGGGCGCTGAAGGTCAAGGATGCGATCGTCGACAAACTGCGCACCCCGACCGGCGAGCGTCCGTCCATCGACAAGATCAACCCTGACCTGCGCATTCACCTGCGCCTGGACCGTGGCGAAGCGATCCTGTCCCTGGACCTTTCCGGCCACAGCCTGCATCAGCGTGGCTACCGCCTGCAGCAGGGCGCGGCACCCCTGAAGGAAAACCTGGCAGCGGCGATCCTGATTCGCGCCGGCTGGCCACGTATTGCCGCCGAAGGCGGCGCGCTGACCGACCCGATGTGCGGTGTCGGCACCTTCCTGGTTGAAGGCGCAATGATCGCCGCCGACATGGCCCCCAACCTTAACCGTGAGCTGTGGGGTTTCACCACGTGGCTGGGTCACGTCCCGGCGTTGTGGAAAAAGCTGCATACCGAGGCGACTGAGCGGGCGGCCATCGGCATGAACAAGCCGCCGCTGTGGGTACGTGGCTACGAAGCCGACCCGCGCCTGATCCAGCCCGCACGCAACAACATCGAACGCGCCGGCCTGAGCCACTGGATCAAGGTGTACCAGGGCGAAGTGGGCACGTTCGAGCCGCGCCCGGATCAGAATCAGAAAGGTTTGGTGATCTGCAACCCACCCTACGGTGAGCGCCTGGGTGACGAAGCCAGCCTGTTGTATCTCTATCAGAACCTCGGCGAACGCTTGCGCCAAGCCTGTATGGGCTGGGAAGCCGCAGTGTTCACCGGCGCGCCGGACCTGGGCAAGCGCATGGGTATCCGCAGCCACAAACAGTATTCGTTCTGGAACGGCGCATTGCCGTGCAAGTTGCTGCTGATCAAGGTCAATCCGGACCAGTTCGTCACCGGCGAACGCCGCACTCCTGAACAGCGCCAGGCCGAACGTGAGCAAGCGGCCTACGACCAGGCCCCGAGCGAGCCGGCAGAGCGTCAGTACAACAAGAACGGCAACCCGATCAAGCCCGCCCCGGCCCCCGTGGTGGAACAGGCGCGCTTGAGCGAAGGCGGGCAGATGTTCGCCAACCGCCTGCAGAAGAACCTCAAGCTGTTGGGCAAATGGGCCAAGCGCGAAGGGGTGGATTGCTACCGTGTGTATGACGCCGACATGCCTGAGTACTCCATGGCGATCGACCTGTACCACGATTGGGTGCACGTGCAGGAATACGCCGCGCCTAAATCCATCGACCCGGAAAAAGCCTCGGCCCGCATGTTCGATGCCTTGGCGGCAATTCCCCAGGCACTGAACGTCGACAAGAGCCGTGTGGTGGTCAAGCGTCGTGAGCGTCAGAGCGGCACCAAGCAATACGAGCGTCAGAGTGCCCAAGGCAAGTTCACCGAGGTCAGTGAAGGCGGCGTTAAGTTGCTGGTCAACCTCACCGATTACCTGGACACCGGCCTGTTCCTCGACCATCGCCCGATGCGCATGCGCATCCAGAAGGAAGCGGCGGGCAAGCGCTTCCTCAATCTGTATTGCTACACCGCCACAGCCAGTGTGCATGCTGCCAAGGGCGGCGCGCGCAGCACCACCAGCGTCGACCTGTCCAAGACCTATCTGGACTGGGCGCGTCGCAATTTCTCCCTCAACGGCTTCTCCGACAAGAACCGCCTGGAACAGGGTGACGTGATGGCGTGGCTGGAAGCGAGCCGCGATGAATTCGACATGATTTTCATCGACCCGCCGACCTTCTCCAACTCCAAGCGCATGGAAGGCATCTTCGACGTGCAGCGTGACCATGTGCAGTTGCTCGACCTGGCCATGGCACGCCTGGCGCCGGGTGGCGTGCTGTACTTCTCCAACAACTTCCGCAAGTTCCAGCTGGAAGACAACCTCAGCGAACGCTATGCGGTCGAGGAAATCAGCGACAAGACCATCGACCCTGATTTTGCGCGCAATGCCAAGATCCACCGCGCCTGGAAAATCACCGCACGCTGATTTTTCTCTGTAGGAGCGAGCTTGCTCGCGAAGATCGTCAACGATAGCGCTGCGTATCCGGTTTAACGCAGCGCTCTCAGGTTCTTCGCGAGCAAGCTCGCTCCTATTGTTTTTGCACTGGTCAAACCCATGACCGATGGCTATAACTTAAGCCCTAGCCAAAGTGACACCCCCGCACACTGGCGCTGTGAGTGTTGCCTATGCCGATGCAAGTCGTTCGCCCGAAAATCCTTGGTTTTATCAGTGAGCAGGCATCGGCTTGGCTGGTGGCATTGGTGGTGTTACTGGTCGGTAGCGCGCTGACGGTGGTCGTCGCGTGGGCGGCTTCGGACCTGTATCAGCAGCAGGTGCGCCAGCGGTTCCAGTTGCTGGTCAACGAACGCTACAGCCGCATCCAGGAACGTTTTGAAGATCAGGAACAACGCCTGGGCAGCCTGCAGCGTTTCTTCGTCAATTCCGCAGAGGTATCCCGCGCCGAGTTCGACGGTTTCGCCAAACCGCTGTTGTTGCATGCCCGTGCCTATGCCTGGGCACCACGGATATTTCGTACGCAGCGCAGCTTGTTTGAGCAGGACATTTCTCGCCAGCGTGGCATTCCCTTCAGTATCCGCGAACTGAATACTGCAGGTGAGTTGGCGCCCGCGGCCGAGCGCGATGAATACGTACCGGTGCTGTACAGCCAGACCCAAAGTTTGCTGGGCTCGCCGCTGGGCTTTGATCTGCTGGCCCAGCCCCTGCGCCGGTCAGCGCTGGCGCGTGCGCAAGAAAGCGGCCAGTTGGCGGTGTCACAGCCCATGCAATTGGTGGGTGTGGAGCCCGCTTATGCGGCAGGCGTGTTGTTGGTGGCGCCCGTGAGCAAAGTCGCAGATGCCGAGCCTTACGGCTTTGTGATGGCGGTGATCAGCATGCGCCAGCTGGTGGCCGAGGGGTTGCCCAGGCCCAACCGGGACAACCTGGTGATGCAGATCGTAGACACCTCCGACACCCAGCAACGGGTGTTGTACGCGTCCAGTAACGCCTTGGGCAGCAGTGGCTTGACGGCTGCACGTCGCCTCACCCTGGGCGATCATGTCTACGCCCTGAGCCTGAGCGCCAGCGAAGTGTTCGACAAGGCCAACCATTCTTCGATGCACGCCATTCTGGCGATGGGCGTGTTGCTCAGCGCCTTGCTCAGTGCGCTGCTTTACATGCTGGTCAGCCAGCGCCAGCGCGCACTGAAACTGGTGGAGCAACGCACCGTTCAATTGCGTGCCCGTGAGCAGGAGTTGCGCGGTGCCCATGGGCAACTGCGCAGCGTGCTGAATGCGGCGACTCAAGTGGCGATCATTGCCACTGACCTGCGCGGTGTGATCAACACCTTCAATGCCGGTGCCGAACAGATGTTGGGCTTTACGGCCGAGGAGGTGCTGGGGCATATGACCTTGGACCGCCTGCACGTGGCCGCGGAACTCGACGCCCGCGCTGAGCCGTTGAGCAGGGCGCTGGGCAAGCGCATTCCAGCGAGCCAGGCGATGCTGGTGGAGAGCCCGGACAGTCAACATGAAGGGCGTGAGTGGACGCTGGTGCGCAAGGATGGCAGCCAACTGACGGTCAACATGTTGCCGACCGTGCTCTTGGATGACCATGGCCTGTGGGTCGGGCACTTGGCGATTTACCTGGATGTCACCGAGCAAAAGCGCGCCTATGAGGCCCTTGCGGTACGCGACCGCCTGCTGAAAAAACTCAGTGCCCATGTACCGGGTGGAATCTTCCAGTTCACTTTGGAACCACAGGACAATTGGCGTTTCATCTATGCCAGTGAAGGCATGCGCGATATCTATGAAATCGAACTGGGCGTGCTGCAGCAGGATGCGGGCAAGGTGCTGGAGCGCATTCACCCTTTGGACCTGGAGCGAGTGCGTGCCTCGATACGCCTTTCTGCGTTGCAACTGAGCCATTGGCGCGAAGAGTACCGCGTGCAATTACCTCAGCGAGGCCTGCGCTGGATTCGCGGCGAAGCGACGCCGGAAGAATTGCCGGGAGGCGGTACGCTTTGGCACGGTTATGTATCGGATATTTCTGATCTCAAACGGGTCGAGGATGAACTGCGCGCACTGTCCATTACCGACTCCCTGACAGGGATCTATAACCGGCGCTATTTCCAGGATCGTCTCAAGGGCGAAATGCTCCGGCTCAACCGTACCTCTGGCGCGCTGTCGTTGATCATGCTCGATATCGACCACTTCAAGCGCATCAACGATCAGCACGGCCATGCCGTGGGCGACGGCGTGTTGCAGGAGTTGTGCAAGCGTATCGGCCAACGCTTGCGCCGTACCGATGTATTTTGCCGGCTGGGTGGGGAAGAGTTTGTGGTGCTGTGCCCCAACACTGATGGCGCACAGGCTTACAGCCTGGCGATGCAGTTGTGGCAGTCGTTGCGTGATGCGGCGATGGAGCCGGTGGGGGTGGTTACCGCCAGCTTCGGCGTGGCCAGTTGGCGGATCGACGAAGGTATCGATGGCTTGCTGCTGCGCGCTGATTCGGCGGTGTACGTGGCCAAGCAGGCGGGCAGGGATCGCGTCGAGGAAGCCCTGACGCTTGAATGATCGTTCCCACGCTCTGCGTGGGAATGCATCCTAAGACGCTCCGCGTCACGCCTTGAGCGCGGACGCAGAGCGTCCAAAACAGCATTCCCACGCAGAGCGTGGGAACGATCAGACAGGGTGATGTGGTGCTTTAGAGAACCGGTGCGGCTGCAACGGCCTTCGGCTGGCGATACAGGTCCAGCAGCACCTGATCCAACACCGACGAGGCTCCCCAAGGCTTGGAGTCGTTGAGAATCGCCACCACCGCCCAGGTATTGCCATTGTTGTCGCGGCTGTAACCGGCAATGGCGCGCACGGTGTTCAAGGTGCCGGTCTTCACATGGGCTTCGCCGCGCAGGGCGGTGGTTTTCAGGCGTTTACGCATGGTGCCGTCGGTGCCGGCGATCGGCATCGAGCTGATGTACTCCGCCGCATAAGGGCTTTTCCACGCGGCTTGCAGCATGGCCGCCATCTCGCGGGCGCTGACCCGTTCGGCGCGGGACAGGCCGGAGCCGTTTTCCATCACCAGGTGCGGCGCGGTGATGCCTTTCTTGGCCAGCCACTGGCGCACTACGCGTTGCGCGGCCTTGGCATCGTCGCCATCGGCGTCGTTGCGAAACTGCGCACCCAGGCTCAGGAACAACTGCTGGGCCATGGTGTTGTTACTGTACTTGTTGATGTCGCGGATGATCTCCGCCAGGTCCGGCGAGAAGGCGCGGGCAAGTACCTTGGCATCCTTGGGCACCGGAGCCTGGATGTCACGGCCCTGGATGGTACCGCCCAATTCCTTCCAGATCGCCCGTACAGCACCTGCGGTGTAGGTGGCGTGGTCGAGCAGCGACAGGTAAGTCTGCGAGCTGCAGCCATCACCCAGTTGGCCGCTGACGGTCACGGTCACGCTGCCGTCGGCAGCGGTCACCGGGCTGTAGCGCACGTCACCGGTGCACTGCTTGGCGTTGGTGACTTTCACCTGGTTGTCGATGCGAATGCTGGCAATCGGCGGCTCGACCGATACGATCACCCGCCCCGAATCATTGCGGGTCACGAAGCGCAGGGCCTTGAGGTTGACCAGCAAGGCGTCGGGCTTGACCAGGAACGGCTTGTTCTCATCGTTGCCGTCGTCGTTGAACTCGGGCAATTGCGGCTGGTTGAAGAAATTGCGGTCTAGCACCAGGTCGCCAGTGACTTGCTGCACGCCATTGGCACGCAGGTCGCGCATCAGCAACCAGAGCTTTTCCATGTTCAGTTTGGGATCGCCGCCGCCCTTGAGGTACAGGTTGCCACGCAGCACGCCGCCGCTGAGGGTGCCATCGGTGTAGAACTCGGTCTTCCACTGATGGTTGGGGCCGAGCATTTCCAGGGCCGCATAAGTGGTGACCAGCTTCATGGTGGAAGCCGGGTTCACCGAGACGTCGGCGTTGAAGACCGTAGGGGTACCAGGGCCGTTCAGGGGCAGCATCACCAGGGACAGCGCGGTATTTTGCAGCTTGGCCTTCTGCAAGGCCTGCGCAACGCTGGGTGGCAGGGTGTTATTGACGGGAGCGGCGCAAACGGAAAAGGCCAGGGGCAAGACAACACTGGCAAGTAACACTGAGCGCAAAGATTTGATCATAAGAAATAAAACCCTACTGCTGAGGAGGGTGAAAAAGGCGAGGGGTATGGAAGAAAATCCCTCATTGGTCACGAAAGTGTCGGCATTATGCCCCAAGCTGGCGCCACGTGTAGCTGAACGATAGCTGCTAATCATGGTTTTTTTGCGCGCATTTGCCCGTCGGTCCCAGAGAGTCGGGCAATTGCCGCCTTAAACTGCTAAAGTGCCGCCCGTTAATACTTATGAGGATTGTTCCAATGGCGACTAACCGTTCCCAGCGTCTGCGCAAAAAACTGTGCGTTGATGAATTTCAAGAGCTGGGTTTCGAACTGAACCTGGACTTCAACGAAGGCCTGAGTGAAGAAGCTATCGACGCTTTCCTCGAAGCATTCATCAAAGAAGCCATGGAAGCCAATGGCCTGGGCTATGTCGGCGGCGATGACTACGGTCTGGTTTGCCTGCAAAAGCGTGGCTCGGTCTCCGAAGAGCAGCGTGCTGCCGTGGAAGCCTGGCTGAAAACCCGTTCCGAGCTGACCAAGGCTGAAGTCAGCCCGTTGCTGGACGTGTGGTATCCGGAAAAGCCGATCAACGCGGCTAAGTGATACTGAAAAAAACGGCGACCTGAGGGTCGCCGTTTTTTTATGCCTTGCGCCAATTCAGAATCAGCAGCGTCAACACCCCCGCCACAATCCCCCAGAACGCCGAACCGATGGAAAACAACGTCAAGCCTGACGCCGTGACCATAAAGGTGATCAGCGCCGCTTCCCGTTCCTTCGGCTCATTCATGGCGATGCTCAAGCCATTGATGATCGAGCCAAACAACGCCAACGCCGCAATCGACAGCACCAGTTCCTTGGGCAGGGCTGCGAACAATGCTGCCAGCGTGGCGCCGAATACCCCGGCAATCCCATAGAACACCCCACACCACACCGCAGCGGTGTAGCGCTTGTTGCGGTCTTCATGGGCGTGCGGCCCGGTGCAGATCGCGGCGCTGATCGCCGCCAGGTTGATGCCGTGGGAGCCGAACGGTGCCAGCACCAATGACGCCAGGCCAGTGGTAGTGATCAACGGCGACGCCGGCACGGTGTAGCCGTCGGCTCGCAGCACGGCTACGCCGGGCATGTTCTGCGAGGTCATGGCCACCACGAACAGCGGAATGCCGATGCTGATGGTCGCCGCCAACGAGAAGTGCGGCGTCGTCCAAACAGGCGTCGCCACCTCCAGATGAAAACCGCTGAAATCCAGCAGCCCCATCAGCCCTGACAAGGCGGTACCGATGAGCAAGGCGGCCAGCACGGCATAACGCGGCGACAGGCGCTTGATGATCAGGTAGGTGAAGAACATCCCCAGCACCAGCCCGGTACGATGCTGGGCGGCGACGAAAATCTCGCTGCCGATCTTGAACAGGATCCCCGCCAGCAACGCCGCCGCCAGTGACGCCGGAATCCGCTTGACCAGTTTCTCAAAGCTGCCGGTCAACCCGCAGAGCGTCACCAGTACCGCGCAGGTGATGTAGGCACCGATGGCCTCGCCATAGCTCACGCCGCCCAGGCTGGTGATCAGCAGCGCCGCGCCAGGGGTGGACCAGGCGATGGTGATCGGTGTGCGATAGCGCAGGGACAGGCCGATGCTGCACACCGCCATGCCGATGGAAATCGCCCAGATCCACGAAGAAATCTGCGCCGTGGTCAAGCCGGCGGCCTGGCCGGCCTGGAACATCAGCACCAGGGAGCTGGTGTAGCCGGTCATCATGGCGATAAAGCCGGCGACGACGGCCGACGCAGAAGTGTCGGCCAGTGGGCGCAAGGGCGCTTGGGTGGCGTCGGTCATGGAGAGGTGTTCCTTATTGCCGGGAATTTGCCGCTGGCGGCTCTGATTCAAGCCTAAACTCAAACGTAACGAGTCATTGCAATACAGCCGAGCCCGCAAACAGCCGTACAGTGTGTTGGCGCAGTGGGTTGTGTACAATGTGCGCTGTTTTTAGGTGATACTTGCCAGCGACACGCTGTTGCCGTATTACCGTTAATTCGCCGTTCTCAAACCCGAGTGCCCATGAACGAACAGTTGCAACCTCTCAAGAAACAACCGCGAGCCGGCAAGGCCGGTCGCAGCGGAACCCAGGACGATATCGTCTATGCGCATATCTTCGAGGCGATCCTTGAACAACGCCTGGCGCCCGGAACCAAATTGAGTGAAGAGGCACTGGGCGAGATCTTCGGCGTGAGCCGCACCATCATTCGCCGCGCGCTGTCGCGCCTGGCCCATGAAAGCGTGGTACTGCTGCGGCCCAATCGCGGTGCGGTGGTTGCCAGCCCAAGCGTCGAAGAAGCACGCCAGGTGTTCATGGCCCGGCGCCTGGTGGAGCGGGCGATCACAGAATTGGCGGTGCAGCACGCCACGGCCGAGCAGTTGGCCGAGTTGCGCCAGATGGTCAACGACGAGCGCGACAGCTTCTCGCGCGGTGACCGTGGCGCCGGTATCCGTCTCTCTGGCGAGTTCCACTTGAAGCTGGCCGAAGCCGCGAAGAACGCGCCGCTGATCAGCTTCCAGCGCAGCCTGGTGTCCCAGACCTCATTGATCATCGCCCAGTATGAAAGCGGCAACCGCTCGCACTGTTCCTACGATGAGCACACCCAGTTGATCGACGCGATCGAAGCCCGGGATGCGACGTTGGCGGTGAACTTGATGATGCATCACATGGATCACATCGACAGCAAGCTCAACCTCGATGAAGAGAGTGCGTCGGATGATTTGCATGCGGTGTTTTCGCACCTTTTGCAGACTAAAAAACCTGGGCGTTCGTCTGTAAAGTTGTAAATCCAATCAAATGTGGGAGCTGGCTTGTGTGGGAGCTGGCTTGCCTGCGATAGCATCACCGCGGTGTAACTGACATACCGCGGTGCCTGCATCGCTGCCAAGCCAGCTCCCACACAAGCCCCTCCCACATTGGTTTTGTGGGGGGCTCTGAGATCAGCGCTGGTGAACGAGCTGCCCGGCTGCATAGGTCTGCAACACCGTCCGATCATCCCCAAGCGTCATCAGCACAAACAACGTCTCGGCAATGTTATTGGCCTGTTTCAGGCGATAGCTCAGCAGCGGCGTGGCGTTGTAATCCAACACCAGGAAGTCTGCATCGGTGCCTGGTTGCAACGTGCCGATCTTGTCTTCCAGGCGCAGCGCTCGAGCGCCGCCCAGGGTGGCCAGGTACAGCGACTTGAACGGGCTCAGCCGCGCACCTTGCAGTTGCATGACCTTGTACGCTTCGTTCAGGGTTTGCAGCAGCGAGAAGCTGGTGCCGCCACCCACGTCGGTGCCCAGGCCCACGTTCAAGTTGTGTTTTTCGGCCATCGGCAGGTTGAACAGACCACTGCCGAGGAAGAAGTTCGACGTCGGGCAGAACGCGACTGCCGAGCCGGTCTCTGCCAGCCGTGCGCATTCGTCATCGCACAGGTGTACGCCGTGGGCAAACACCGAGCGCTCGCCGAGCAGCTTGTAGTGGTCGTAGACATCCAGGTAGCCGTTGCGCTCCGGGAACAGCTCATTGACCCACTCGATTTCCTGCTTGTTTTCGCTGATGTGGGTCTGCATGTACAAATCCGGGTATTCGCCCAGCAACTGACCGGCCAGCGTCAATTGCTCCGGCGTACTCGTAGGGGCGAAGCGTGGCGTCACCGCGTAATGCAGGCGCCCCTTGCCGTGCCAGCGTTCGATCAGCGCCTTGCTTTCCTGGTAGCCGGATTCGGCGGTGTCGGTCAGGTAATCAGGCGCGTTGCGGTCCATCATCACCTTGCCGGCAATCATGCGCAGGTCGAGTTTCTCGGCCGCTTCAAAGAATGCATTCACCGATTGTGGGTGCACGCTGCCGAACACCAGCGCTGTGGTGGTGCCGTTGCGCAGCAACTCCTTGATGAAAATATCCGCGACTTCTTCGGCGTGAGCCTTGTCGGCAAACTGGCTTTCACAAGGGAAGGTGTAGGTGTTGAGCCAGTCCAGCAGTTGCTCGCCATAGGCGCCGACCATCCCGGTCTGTGGCAGGTGGATATGGGTGTCGATCAAGCCAGGGGTAATCAGCGCGTCCTGGTAATGGGTGATGTCGATATCGGCGGGCAGGCTCGGCAGCAGGTCGCTGGTGTGACCAAGGGCGCTGATCTGGCCGTTGTCGATCACCAGCAGGCCGTCCTCGAAATATTCATAGGAGGCTTCGATCCCGACCACGGCAGGGTCGGCGATGCTGTGCAGGATGGCGGCACGGTAGGCTTTGCGAGTCAAAGGCATGATCGTCTCGATTTAGATAGCTTGGCTGCGGCGTGAAGCCGGCAGCAGTTTGGCAATAGGTTCGGCGCCGGCAAGGTGCTGGCCGAAATTGGCGTTATAGGTGGCAATGATTTCGCCGGCGATGGAGATGGCGATCTCCACCGGGAGCTTGCCCTTGACCTCGGGGAGGCCCATGGGGCAGCGCATGCGTTGCAATTGCGCGGCGTCAAAGCCGCGATCACGCAGGCGGTGTTCGAATTTGACCCGCTTGGTTTTCGAGCCAATCAGGCCGAAGTAGGCGAAGTCGTTGCGCTTGAGCAGGGCGGCAGTCAGTTCCAGGTCCAGCGCGTGGTTGTGGGTCATGACGATGCAGTAACTGCCTGCTGGCAAGTCGGCAATTTCGTCGACCGGCTCTTCGCTGACGATTTTACGCACGCCTTGGGGGATGTGCTGCGGGAATTCCTGCTCGCGGGAATCGATCCAGCGCACCCGGCAGGGCAGGCTTGCCAGCAATGGCACCAACGCACGGCCGACATGGCCGGCGCCAAACACGGCGATGTGCGCCTGCGCCTGGCCCATGGGCTCGAACAACAGCACGGTGACGCCACCGCAGCACTGGCCCAGGCTGGCGCCGAGGCTGAAGCGCTCCAGATGAGTGTTCTGCTGGCCGCGCACCAACATGTCTCGGGCGATCTGCATCGCCTTGTATTCCAGGTGCCCGCCGCCGATGGTGTCGAAGGTGTGCGCGGCGCTGATGACCATCTTGGAACCGGCGTTGCGCGGGGTTGAGCCGAGTTCCTCGATGATGGTGACGAGCACGCAGGGTTCGCCCTGGTTGTGCAGGGTGGCGAGGGCGCTGATCCAGTTGTCCATGTCTACCTCAACATTTCTGCTGTTAGTTCGGCCGCTATCGCAGGCAAGCCAGCTCCCACATTTGATCGGGTTAGCACCTCAAAATGTGGGAGCCGGGCTTGCCCGCGATGGCAGCGCCTGGGTCTAGAGCGAAGCCAATTCAGTGTCAGCCTCGACAGCTTTCGCCGCCCGCAACTGCCGCATCTGCTCACACCCCCACAACACCCGCTCGGGCGTGGCCGGCGCATCGATCCTGGGCTGTTGGCGATAGTCAGCCAAACTCGCCACTGCATCCTTGATCGCACACCACGACGCAATCCCCAGCATGAACGGCGGCTCGCCCACGGCCTTGGAATGGAACACCGTGTCCTCCGGGTTCTTGCGGTTCTCTACCAGCTTCACCCGCAGGTCCAGCGGCATGTCGGCCACTGCCGGGATCTTGTAGCTGGCCGGGCCGTTGGTCATCAGCTTGCCTTTGTTGTTCCACACCAGCTCTTCCATGGTCAGCCAGCCCATGCCCTGGATGAAGCCGCCTTCCACCTGGCCGATGTCGATGGCCGGGTTCAGCGAGGCGCCCACGTCATGCAGGATGTCGGTGCGCAGCATTTTGTATTCGCCGGTCAGGGTGTCGACGATCACTTCGCAGCAGGCCGCGCCGAACGCGTAGTAGTAGAACGGCCGCCCGCGTGACTGGCTGCGGTCGTAGAAGATTTTCGGGGTTTTGTAGAAACCTGTGCTGGAGAGCGATACCTGGGCGAAATACGCCTGCTGGATCAACGCCTCGAAGCTCAGGATCTGCTCGCGCACGCGCACATGGCCGTTGCGAAACTCTACGTCCGCCTCGCTTACGTCGTACTTGCGCGCCGCAAATTCCACCAGGCGCTGCTTGATGGTTTCGGCCGCATTCTGCGCGGCCTTGCCGTTCAGGTCGGCGCCGCTGGAGGCAGCGGTGGGCGAGGTGTTGGGTACCTTGTCGGTGTTGGTGGCGGTGATCTGGACGCGGTCGATTTCTACCTGGAATACCTCGGCCACGACTTGCGCGACCTTGGTATTCAAGCCCTGGCCCATCTCGGTGCCGCCGTGGTTCAGGTGGATGCTGCCATCGGTGTAGATATGGATCAGCGCGCCGGCCTGGTTGAGGAAACTGGCGGTGAACGAAATACCGAATTTCACCGGGGTCAGCGCCAGGCCTTTTTTCAGGATCGGGCTGTGGGCGTTGTACAGGCGGATCGCTTCGCGGCGCTCTGCGTATTGGCTGCTGGCCTCAAGCTCGGCGGTCATTTCTTCGAGCATGTTGTGCTCGACGGTCTGGTAGTAGTGGGTAACGTTGCGCTCGGTCTTGCCGTAGTAGTTGGCCTTGCGCACGGCCAGCGGGTCTTGGCCTAGATGGCGGGCGATGGCGTCCATCACCTCTTCGATGGCGACCATGCCCTGCGGGCCGCCGAAGCCGCGATAGGCCGTGTTGGAGGCGGTATTGGTCTTGCAGCGATGGCCGTTGACCGTGGCGTCGCCCAGGTAATACGAGTTGTCGGCGTGGAACATGGCGCGGTCGACAATCGAGTTGGACAGGTCCGGCGAACAACCGCAGTTACCCGCCAGTTCCAGGTTGATGCCGTGCAGTCGGCCGTTGTCGTCAAACCCTACGTCGTATTCGATATAGAAGGGGTGGCGCTTGCCGGTCATCAGCATGTCTTCGACCCGTGGCAGGCGCATCTTGGTCGGCTGGCCAGTGAGGCGCGCCACCACGGCGCACAGGCACGCCGGGCTGGCGGCCTGGGTTTCCTTGCCGCCAAAACCACCGCCCATGCGGCGCATGTCGACCACGATCTTGTTCATCGACACATCCAGCACTTCGGCCACCAGCTTCTGCACTTCGGTGGGGTTTTGCGTGGAGCAGTAGACGATCATGCCGCCGTCTTCGGTGGGCATCACCGAAGAGATCTGGGTTTCCAGATAAAAGTGTTCCTGGCCGCCGATATGCAAGGTGCCCTGTATGCGATGCTTGGCGCTTGCCAGCGCAGTGGCCGAGTCGCCGCGTTGGTGGGTGTGGCTGTCGAGCACGAAGTGCTTGTTGCGAAACGCCTCGACCACATCCAGCACTGGCTCCAGGTCTTCATATTCGATCACTGCCGCCATTGCCGCCTTGCGTGCGGTCTCCAGGTCGCGGGCGGCCACGGCCAGCACCACCTGGCCGACGAACTGAACGGTGTCGATGGCCAGCAGTGGGTCGCCGGGCATCAACGGGCCGATGTCTTTCAGGCCCGGTACGTCTTCATGGGTGATCGCAATGCGCACGCCGTCGAAGGCGTAGCAGGGCGCGGTGTCGATGCTGATGATCCGGGCGTGGGCGCGGTCCGACATGCGCGCATACAGGTGCAACTGGTTGGGAAATTCCAGGCGGTCGTCGATGTACTGTGCTTCACCGCTGACGTGTTTGGCAGCGCTGTCATGCTTGACGCTGCGCCCGACTCCGGTGGTGAGGTCCTGGGCAAACAGTGCGGCAAGTTCGGCCTGGGTTTTTACCACGGCGTGATGGTTAGACATAAGCGGTCACCCGAGTCTCGATGTGCGGCGTTTGCAGTTCGATGAAGTATTTGCGCAGCAGGTTCTGCGCGCTGAGCAGGCGGTATTCCTTGCTGGCGCGGAAGTCCGACAGTGGGGTGAAGTCGCCGGCCAGGGCGGTGCAGGCTTTTTCTACCGTGGCCGCATTCCAAGTGGCGCCTACCAGCGCAGCCTCGCAGCGGGTTGCGCGTTTTGGCGTGGCGGCCATGCCGCCGAACGCAACGCGCGCTTGGCTGACCACGCCGTTGTCGATCTTCAGGTTGAACGCTGCGCATACGGCGGAAATATCGTCGTCCAGGCGCTTGGACACCTTGTAGGCCCGGAACAGCGTGTGGCCCTTGGGCACGATGATGGTCTCGATGAACTCGCTGTCCTGGCGCGCGGTGACGCGGTAGTCGATGAAATAGTCTTCCAGCGCCAGGGTGCGGCGGGTGTTGCCCTTGCACAGTACGATCTGCGCGCCCAGGGCAATCAGCAGCGGCGGCGAGTCACCAATCGGCGAAGCGTTGCCGATATTGCCGCCCAGGGTGCCTTGGTTGCGAATTTGCAGGGAGGCGAAGCGTTGCAGCAGTTCGCCGAAGTCCGGGTATTCATGGTGCAGCGCGGCGTAGCAGTCGGAGAGGGCGGTGGCCGCGCCGATTTCCAGGCGGTCGTCGAACTGCTCGATGCGCTTCATGGCTTCAATGTTGCCGACGTAGATCATCACCGGCAGGGTGCGGTGGAACTGGGTGACTTCCAGCGCCAGGTCAGTGCCGCCGGCCAGCAGCCGGGCTTGTGGGTAGGCGTCATAGAGGTCGGCCAGGTCGGCAACGGTCAGTGGCACCAGGCAGCGCTTGTCACCACTGTTGAGTTCGCCGGTCTGGGTCGGCGCGATAGCCTTGAGGCGGGCGATGGTTTCAGCCTGGCGGCTGTCGAATTGATCCAGGGGCTTGTTGCAGCAGGCCTGTTCGGCGGCGGCGAGAATCGGGCGATAACCGGTGCAGCGGCACAGGTTGCCGGCCAGGGCTTCATGGGCTTTGTGGCTGTCGGGGGCGTCGCTGTTCTTTTGCAGGGCAAACAGCGACATCACGAAGCCCGGGGTGCAAAAGCCGCACTGTGAGCCATGGCACTCGACCATGGCCTGTTGCACGCTGTGCAGTTGACCCTTGTGCTTGAGGTCTTCAACGCTGATCAGTTGTTTGCCGTGCAGCGACGACACGAACGTCAGGCAGGAATTGAGGCTGCGGTAACGAATCTGCTCGGCGCCTTGCTCGTCGGTGTGCAGCTCGCCGACCACCACGGTGCACGCGCCACAGTCGCCGCTGGCGCAGCCTTCCTTGGTACCGGGTTTGCCCACATGCTCGCGCAGATAGTTGAGCACGGTCAGGTTGGGGTCCAGGGCGTGCTCGCTACGGAGTTCCTGGTTAAGTAAAAACTGGATCACGGAAGGCCTCGCAGACTCATTATTGTTGTTAACCGCTTTGCGCCGAATCTAGTCATGTCTGACTTTTCGGTCAATGGTTTTCTGACCTAAAGGTCAAGAAAATCCGGTCGCAACACTTTCAATTATGGTCCAGTCTTCTGGAACCGGCGTTTTTGGCGGCTTACAGGCTTCAACGTTGCTTATTTCATGCCAAATTCGCCACGGTGGGCGTAGCGCCATCAGCGGGCCAATGCGCTACACTGCCGCGCTTGTACTGATAGAAGATTTTGAAGGGAAAACATGACGTTCAAGGCGCCGGACAGTCTCGCCGAGCAAATTGCTCACCACCTCGCCGAACGTATCATTCGCGGCGATCTCAAGCCTGGGGAGCGGATCCAGGAACAGAAGGTCACGCTGGCGCTCAACGTCAGCCGTGGTTCCGTGCGCGAAGCTTTGCTGATCCTTGAGCGCCGCCATTTGATTGCGATCCTGCCGCGCCGTGGCGCTCACGTCACCGAACTTACCGCGCACAAGGTGCAGAGCCTGTGTACGTTGATGGGCGAGATGTACATCCTGCTCGGCAATGCGGTTGCCGAAGGCTGGCAGACCCAGGCCGACATGGCGCCGTTTCTGCAGATCCAGCAACGCCTTCAATTGAGCCTGGAGCGTGAGGACATCCGCGCTTTCGTCGAAGAAAGCTTCAGCGTGATGCGCGCCGCGTACCCCTTCGCCAACAACCCTTATTTGCAGGAAACCGTCGAAAACCTGCAGCCGGCGATGAACCGCGCTTATTACCTGGCCCTGGATCAGCGCAAGGCGTCCATGAGCGAGTTCCTGGCGCTGTTCGAGCAATTGCTCGCCGCAGTACTGGCCCGTGACCTGGTGCAGATTCGCCTGGTGCTCACAGCCTATTGCCAGCGCAGCAGTTCGCTGGTCATCGCAGCCTTGGCGGACGCCTAAGCGTGCGGCTCAAGTGCATCAAGTTGGCGGGGTTCAAATCCTTCGTCGACCCCACCACCGTCAACTTCCCCAGCAACATGGCGGCGGTGGTGGGGCCCAATGGCTGCGGCAAGTCGAACATCATCGACGCCGTGCGATGGGTGATGGGCGAGAGCTCGGCGAAAAACCTGCGCGGCGAGTCGATGACCGACGTCATTTTCAACGGCTCCACCAGCCGCAAGCCGGTGAGCCAGGCCAGTATCGAACTGGTATTCGATAACTCCGACGGCACCCTGATCGGCGAATACGCCGCCTACGCGGAAATTTCCATCCGTCGTAAAGTCACCCGCGACAGCCAGAACAGCTACTTCCTCAACGGCACCAAGTGTCGCCGTCGCGATATCACCGATATTTTCCTCGGCACCGGCCTGGGCCCGCGCAGCTATTCGATCATCGAGCAGGGCATGATCTCCAAGCTGATCGAAGCCAAGCCCGAAGACCTGCGTAACTTTATCGAAGAAGCGGCCGGCATCTCCAAGTACAAGGAGCGCCGTCGCGAGACTGAAAACCGTATCCGTCGCACCCACGAAAACCTCGCCCGCCTGACCGACCTGCGCGAAGAGCTGGAGCGCCAGCTCGAACGCCTGCACCGCCAGGCGCAGGCCGCCGAGAAGTATCAGGAATACAAGGGCGAAGAGCGCCAGCTCAAGGCGCAACTGTCGGCCCTGCGCTGGCAGGCCTTGAATGACCAGGTGGGCCAGCGCGAAGCGATTATTGGCACCCAGGAAGTCAGCTTTGAAGCGCTGGTGGCCGAGCAGCGCAATGCCGACGCCAGCATTGAGCGCCTGCGTGACGGTCACCATGAGTTGTCCGAACGCTTCAATCTGGTGCAAGGCCGCTTCTATTCGGTGGGCGGTGACATTGCCCGGGTCGAGCAGAGTATCCAGCACGGCCAGCAGCGTTTGCGCCAGTTGCAGGATGACTTGAAGGAAGCCGAACGCGCACGCCTGGAAACCGAATCGCACCTGGGCCATGACCGTACCTTGCTGCTGACCTTGGGCGAAGAGCTGGACATGCTCACCCCCGAGCAGGAAATCACCAGCGCCGCCGCCGAAGAGGCCGCCGCCGCCCTGGAAGAATCCGAAGCCACCATGCACGGCTGGCAGGAGCAGTGGGACGCCTTCAACCTGCGATCCGCCGAGCCACGCCGCCAGGCCGAGGTGCAGCAGTCGCGCATCCAGCAGCTGGAAACCAGCATGGAACGCCTGGCCGAGCGCCAGCGCCGGCTGCAGGAAGAGCGCGTACTGCTCGCCGCCGACCCGGAAGACGCGGCGATCATGGCGCTGAGCGAACAACTGGCCGAAAGCGAAATGACCCTGGAAGAGCTGGAGGCCAGCGAAGAGCAGCAAGTGGAGCGCCTGGAGCAACTGCGTCAGCAATTGCACACCGCGACCCAGGCGCAGCAGCAAGCCCAGGGCGACTTGCAGCGGCTCAATGGTCGGTTGGCTTCGCTGGAGGCCTTGCAGCAAGCCGCGCTCGACCCCGGTACCGGCACCGCCGAATGGCTGCGCGACCAGCATTTGGCCGAACGCCCCCGCCTGGCCGAAGGCTTGAAAGTCGAAGCCGGCTGGGAATTGGCGGTGGAAACCGTGCTGGGCGCCGATCTGCAAGCGGTGCTGGTGGATGATTTCGGCGGCTTCGACCTGGCCGGGTTTGCCCAGGGCGATTTGCGCCTGCTCAGCCCGGCGCCCGAGGGTGCGCGGGTGCCGGGTAGTTTGCTGGACAAGGTCGAGGCGGCGATGGATCTGTCGCCTTGGCTGGGCCAGGTCAGGCCGGTGGAGTCTCTGGAGCAAGCCTTGGCCCAACGCGGCCAATTGGCGGCCGGCGAAAGCTTGATCAGCCGCGATGGTTATTGGGTCGGCCGCCACTTCCTGCGCGTGCGCCGCGCCAGTGAGGCGGAAAGTGGCGTATTGGCCCGTGGCCAGGAAATCGTCAACCTGAGCGCTGAGCGTGAAGAACGCGAAGCCACACTGGAAAGCCTGGAAACCGAACTGCAAACCCTGCGTGCTACCCAGCGTCAGCAGGAAACCGGCCGCGAACACCTGCGTCGGCTGTTGCAGGACGAAGCGCGCCAGCAAGGCGAATTGAAAGCCCAGTTGTCTGCGAGCAGGGCCAAGGTGGAGCAATTGACCCTGCGCCGCACCCGTCTTGACGAAGAAGTGGCCGAGATGGGCGAACAGCGCGCCCTGGAACACGAACAGATCGGTGAAGCGCGCCTGCACTTGCAGGAAGCCCTCGACAGCATGGCCCTGGACACCGAACAGCGCGAGTTGCTGCTGGCCCAGCGCGACAGCCTGCGTGAGCGCCTTGACCGCGTGCGCCAGGAAGCCCGGCAGCACAAGGACCACGCCCATCAGTTGGCCGTACGCTTGGGCTCGTTGCGCGCCCAGCATGATTCCACGCGCCAGGCCCTTGAGCGCCTGGAGATGCAGTCCGAACGCCTGACCGAAAAGCGCGAGCAACTGAGCCTCAACCTGGAGGAGGGCGAGGCGCCGCTGGAAGAGCTGCGCCTCAAGCTTGAGGAATTGCTCGATAAGCGCATGACCGTCGACGTCGAACTCAAGACCGCACAGATCGCCCTGGAAGACGCAGACCGCGAACTGCGCGACGCCGAAAAGCGTCGCACCATGGCCGAGCAGCAATCCCAGTTGATCCGCGGCCAGCTCGAACAACAGCGTATGGAATGGCAAGCCCTCACCGTGCGCCGCAAGACCTTGCAAGACCAATTGCTGGAAGACGGCTATGACCTGCACGGCGTGCTCAACACCCTGACCGCCCAGGCCAACGAGAAAGACGCCGAAGAAGAACTTGAACGGATTGCCGCACGTATTCAACGCCTGGGCGCGATCAACCTCGCCGCTATCGATGAGTACCAGCAGCAGTCCGAGCGTAAACGTTATCTGGATGCCCAGGACGCTGATCTGGTTGAAGCCCTGGACACCCTGGAAAACGTGATCCGCAAGATCGACAAGGAAACCCGCAACCGCTTTAAAGATACCTTTGATCAGATTAATGGCGGTTTACAGGCGTTATTCCCAAAAGTTTTCGGTGGTGGCAGCGCCTACTTGGAACTGACGGGCGAAGATCTACTCGATACAGGGGTAACGATCATGGCGCGGCCTCCGGGCAAGAAGAACAGCACCATCCATTTGTTGTCCGGCGGCGAGAAAGCCCTGACCGCATTGGCCCTGGTATTTGCCATCTTCAAGTTGAACCCGGCGCCGTTCTGCATGCTCGACGAGGTTGACGCGCCGCTGGATGACGCTAACGTTGGACGCTACGCTCGGTTGGTCAAAGAGATGTCCCAGACGGTGCAGTTCATCTATATCACCCACAACAAGATCGCCATGGAAATGGCCGACCAGTTGATGGGGGTGACGATGCATGAGCCGGGCTGTTCGCGATTGGTCGCGGTGGATGTGGAAGAGGCGATGGCGATGGTGGAATCCTGAACCACGCCGGGAGAGAGAATTTACAGCACGCTGTAGCGCGATTTACCGGTCTGGGGAAAGTGGCAAATGGACATATTTGTTCAAGGCATTTTGACAGACGGTGTAAAGTTATCTTTGGTCGTGCTAGTTTAATGTCAATTTTTCGTGTGCGTGGGCAAAACGTCAGTCAGAACATAGAGTTGGCGCCACGTTTTAAAGCGGTTTGCACGGTGCTAAACCCCTTATTTTTCAGCATTTTTTATTAGAGGCACGGGATTACATGGAAATCGGTCTGCGCGAGTGGCTGATCGTCATCGGCATCATTGTCATTGCCGGTATTCTTTTCGATGGCTGGCGCCGTATGCGCGGTGGCAAGGGCAAGCTCAAGTTCCGTCTGGACCGAAACCTGTCCAACTTGCCTGACGACGACGGCGCCGCCGAGCTGCTTGGGCCGCCCCGTGTGCTGGATACCCATAAAGAGCCGCAACTGGACGAGCACGACCTGCCGTCGATGAGCGCCCCGCTGCGTGAAGCCCGCGAACCGTCCTCCAAGCGCGGCAAGCGTGGTGGCGCGGCGGTTGCCGAGCCACACCAGGGCGACCTGAACCTCGACGTTGACGACGGCCCGAGCTTCAGCAGCCGTGATGATGATTTCCCGGACGAGACCGCGACCAAAAGCGCGTCGCGCCAATCGGTGAACGATCAGCCGGCTGCCGAAGAAGTGCTGGTCATCAGCGTGATCTGCCGCGACGCCGGCGGTTTCAAAGGCCCGGCACTCTTGCAGAACATCCTCGAAAGCGGCCTGCGTTTTGGCGAGATGGATATCTTCCATCGTCACGAAAGCATGGCCGGTAACGGCGAAGTGCTGTTCTCCATGGCCAACGCGGTCAAGCCGGGCACGTTCGATCTCGACGATATCGACCTGTTCAGCACCCCGGCGGTGAGTTTCTTCCTTGGTCTGCCAGGCCCGCGTCACCCCAAACAAGCGTTCGACGTGATGGTGGCCGCCGCCCGCAAGCTGTCCCAGGAACTCAACGGCGAGCTCAAGGACGACCAACGCAGCGTGCTCACCGCCCAGACCATCGAACACTACCGTCAGCGCATCGTCGAGTTCGAGCGTCGCGCCCTGACACAGAAACGCTGAGGAACGATCTTAAGCGTTGTCTGTAGAATCCGTGCACTAACATATTGAGCAGCTTCGGCTGCTCTTTTGCTTTATGAGAGAACACCCATGACCGCCGCCCATACCCGCATCCTCGAACTGCGCGCTGAACTGGATCAGCATAACTACCGCTACCACGTCCTCGACGAGCCGAGCATCCCGGACGCCGAATACGACCGCCTGTTCCACGAGCTCAAAGCTCTGGAGGCCGAGCACCCAGAACTGGTGACGCGTGATTCGCCGACGCAGCGGGTCGGCAGTGCGGCATTGTCGGCGTTCACCCAGGTCAAGCACGAGATCCCGATGCTCAGCCTGGGCAACGCCTTCGATGAAACCACCATGCTGGAGTTTGATCGCCGGGTCACCGAGGGCCTTGACCTGCCGGTGGGCGATCTGTTTGGCGCTGGCGCGGCGGTGGAATACAGCTGCGAGCCGAAGCTGGATGGCCTGGCGGTCAGCCTGTTGTACCAGGATGGCGAGCTGGTGCGCGGTGCCACCCGGGGCGACGGCACCACGGGCGAGGACATCAGCGTCAACGTGCGCACCGTGCGCAATATCCCTCTGAAACTGCACGGCGCGGGCTGGCCAGCCACCCTGGAAGTGCGCGGTGAAGTGTTCATGTCCAAGGCCGGTTTCGAGCGGTTGAACGCCTCGCAACTGGAAGTGGGTGGCAAGACCTTCGCCAACCCGCGCAACGCCGCGGCGGGCAGCCTGCGCCAACTGGATTCGAAGATCACCGCCAGTCGCCCGCTGGAGTTCTGCTGCTATGGCATCGGCCAGGTGACCGCGGATATCAGCGACACCCATATCGGCAACCTCAAGCAGTTGCAGAAGTGGGGCATGCCGATCAGCCACGAGTTGAAGCTGGCCAAGGGCATTCAGGAATGCCTGGACTACTACCGCGACATCGGCGAGCGCCGCAATGCGCTGGGCTATGAAATCGACGGCGTGGTGTTCAAGGTCAACAGCATTGCCTACCAGCGTGAACTGGGCTTCCGTGCCCGCGAGCCGCGCTGGGCGATCGCGCACAAATTCCCGGCCATGGAAGAACTCACCGAGCTGCTCGACGTGGAATTCCAGGTCGGCCGTACCGGTGCGGTCACGCCGGTGGCGCGCCTCAAGCCGGTCAAGGTGGCCGGTGTGACCGTGTCCAATGCCACCCTGCACAACATGGACGAAGTGGCACGCTTGGGGCTGATGATCGGTGACACCGTGATCATCCGCCGCGCCGGTGATGTGATTCCGCAGGTGGTCTCGGTGGTCACCGAACGCCGCCCGGAAAACGCCCGCGCTGTGCAGATCCCGCAAAATTGCCCGGTGTGCGGTTCCCATGTGGAGCGCACGCAGTTGGTCAAGCGCAGTAAGGGCAAGGAAACCGTCAGCGAAGGCGCGGTGTACCGTTGCGTCGGGCGTCTGGCCTGCGGTGCGCAACTCAAGCAGGCCATCATTCATTTCGTCTCGCGCCGGGCCATGGACATCGACGGCCTGGGCGACAAGACCATCGAGCAACTGGTGGATGAACAGCTCATCGGCTCGCCGGCCGATCTCTATAAGCTCAAATACGAACAGATCATCGACCTGGAAGGCTTTGCCGATATCTCCAGCAAGAAGCTGATCAGCGCCATCGAAAACAGCAAGACCCCGACCCTGGCACGCTTTATCTACGCCTTGGGCATTCCCGATGTGGGCGAGGAGACGGCCAAGGTGCTGGCGCGCTCGCTGGCGTCCCTGGAGCGTGTTCAAAAGGCGTTGCCAGAGGTGCTGACGTACTTGCCGGATGTAGGGCTGGAAGTGGCCCATGAGATCCATAGCTTCTTTGAAGACGGGCACAACCAGCAGGTGATTGGCGCGCTGTTGTCGCCAGACGAATGCGGCCTGCAATTGCAGGAGCAGGGCGAACTCAGCGCGGAATTCGCCGCCAGCACCACCTTGGGCGGTTTGCTCGACAAACTGCACGTGCCGTCGGTAGGGCCAGGTGCTGCGCAGAAGCTCGCGGACAAGTTCGGTTCGCTGGAGGGCATCATCAAGGCTGACTGGCTCGACATGCGCCAGGCGCTGCCCGAGAAGCAAGCCAAGGCTGTACGGGAGTTTTTCGACAATGCCGACAACGCCAACCATGCCCTGGCCATCGAGCAGCAGCTCAAGGACTTCGGCATGCACTGGCAGAGCGAGAAAAAGGTCGTTGAAGGCTTGCCCGAAGCCGGGCACACCTGGGTACTCACCGGCTCCCTGGAGTTGATGAGCCGCGATGTGGCCAAGGACAAGCTCGAAAGCCTGGGGGCCAAGGTGGCCGGTTCCGTTTCGGCGAAAACCCACTGTGTGGTGGCGGGACCCGGCGCCGGCTCGAAACTGGCCAAGGCCAATGAGCTGAGCCTGAAAGTACTGGACGAAGAGGCCTTCGTCGCCTTCCTGGCCAAGCACAACATCACCGTCTGATTGATCGTCCCCACGCTCCGCGTGGGAACGCATCCTGTGACGCTCCGCGTCACGGCCTTCGCGCAGACGCAGAGCGTCCAAGGCGGCATTCCCACGCGGAGCGTGGGAACGTTCTCTCCCGAGAAATGATCTAGTCTCTGTCACCCCAGGGAGAGATCGCCATGTTCCGCTACTTCGAGCAACTCAGCACGCGCATCGCCGCTCCGTTCATGGCCGAAACCTCGCGCAACAGCAAGGTGTGGCGATGCCGGTGTGGCCAGTCGCTGTTCTTTCGCAACAGCCAATGCCTGGCCTGCCAGGCGGCGTTGGGTTACCAGCCGCAGCAAAGCCGCCTGTCGTCCCTGCAACCTGGGCCGGTGGTCGGTACTTGGCTGGCCGACGACAATCTTGATGCTGGCGCTTTTCGGCGCTGCGCCAACCTCGACTCACCGGCTGCGTGCAACTGGCTGATTCCTGCCCACAGCACCGCGCCGTTGTGCGTGGCCTGTAGCCTGAACCGCACCATTCCTGACCTATCAATTGCGGAAAACCCCGAACGCTGGCGCAAGGTCGAAACCGCCAAGCGCCGCTTGGTGGCGCAACTGATCAGCCTGGGCCTGCAAGTGGTGCCCAAGAGCGTTGACGAAGAGACTGGCCTGGCCTTCGACTTTATCGGTATCGACCTGGAAGGCAACGCGCCCACCACCGGCCACGCCAATGGGCTGATCACCCTGGACATCAAGGAAGCCGATGACGCCCACCGCGAAAAAGTCCGCGTACAGATGCGCGAGCCGTACCGCACCTTGCTCGGCCATTTTCGCCATGAAGTCGGTCATTACTACTGGGACCGCCTGATCGCCAACAGCCACTGGCTCCCTCATTTTCGCAACCTGTTCGGCGACGAACGCGCCAGTTATGCCGAGGCCCTCGACCAGCACTACCAGAACGGCCCGCGCCCCGACTGGCAACTCACCTGCGTGAGCGCCTACGCCACCATGCACCCCTGGGAAGATTGGGCTGAAACCTGGGCCCACTACCTGCACATGATGGACGCCGTGGACACAGCCCTGGGCTTTGGCATGAGCGCCCGCGAGATGGACCTGGATTACCAGCCATTCCCCCTGACCACGCTCTACGACCCGCAACACCCTGGCGGCCCGGCATTCCTTTCCTTCGTCAATGCCTGGATCGAACTGGCCGGCATGCTCAACGAACTGTCCCGCGCCATGGGCCAGCCGGATTTCTACCCCTTCGTGCTGCCGCCCGCGGTGATTGCCAAGCTGCACTTTATTCACCTGGTCATCCAGGAAGAAGGCGGCAGGGCTGATGGGGTTATGGCAAGTGCTTGAGCCTTCTCATTTTTTAATCCGGAACCAACGGTTGTAACTTCCGATGAGATGGGTACAATGGCGCGGCTTGCCGAGAGGCAGCGTCGTTATGGTGACCCCATCGGTCCCCCCGCAACGATTACCCGTGAACCTGGTCAGAGCCGGAAGGCAGCAGCCACAGCGGGAACATTGTGTGCCGGGGTGTGGCTGGTGGGGTTGCCTCCATAACGCTCCCTTCTGCAGTCCCTTCTAAATCTCAAGTTATTTTCAGCCCGTCATCTGTGATGCTTCCTGCACAGTGCATGACGGTCATTTCCCGTCTAGTGGCATACTCCCAAGCGTCTCTTCCCCTGGCTACGAGGCTCTATGCACTCGGAACATTTCAATTTATCCAGCCCTGTTTTCTTGCCGGTCACCGAGCACACCTGTGCGGGGTTGTTGGGCAGTGAGGGTTTCGATGCGCTTGTAGCCCTGAGTGAGCCCCAATTGGCGGCGGTGTTGGTGATCCAGAATCTGGCGCAGGTGCCGGAAAGCGACCTTAGCGCCAACGGTGCTGAAAAAGTGTTGGCCAAGCTGATTGACTGGGCAGTCGATGCCCGCCATTCGGCCAGTGTGTCCCTGCTCTCTGAAGCGCAGCGGCTGTTCGATCAGAGGAAGCTGTACTTCGGCCTCAATGTGGTCAAAAGCCTGAAGCTGCGCTTTCTGCTGGAGGAGGAAGTCCAGGCGCAGGACTACCTGTTACCCAGTGGCAAATGGGACGTCGAGTATAAAGTCCGCCATCTCAAGGCCAATGATCCGTTCAGCCAGCAGGTGATCACGCCCAGGCATCGCGAGCGCTGGTTGAGCGCCGAGCAGGACAAGCTGCTCAGAACCTTCCGTGCCAACCTGAACGAAGACCTGCATGTGCAAGGCTACGCAGGCATTGGCAAGAGTCACCTGCTGGTGGCCTTGCTGGAGCACCTGCGCCCGGAAAAGACCTTGCTGCTGGCACGCACCCCGGCAAAACTCGAAACCCTGCGTGCTCGCATGGTGGGAGCGCGGGAGCGTAAGGCCGGGCATACCTTTCAGGACTTCGCCCATGCTCTATTGCATGGCCCCAGGCCAAAGCCGCTGAATGCGCCGGTGAGGGTGCCGACCAAGCAGGCGCTCGCCCAAGAACTGAATATCTTTGGTTTTCGTCGCCTGGAAGGGCAAGCGGTAGTGGAGGTGTGCCTCAAGGTGCTTGAAGCCTACTGCCGCTCTTGGGAGTACAGCTTGTCGGCCCAGCATTTGCCGCATTTCAAGCAACCGCTCGCCGGCGTCGATGCCAGGGTGCTGCTCGAATATGCCAGCCGGTTGTGGGGCTACCTTGAGGCGAACCCGGCCTGGGGCCGGCATACCGGGTTTGAAGCCTTGTTGATGATCAAGCGCGCCAGCCTTGCAGGCTGCGTCGTCCCCGAGCGCTATACCCACGTGCTCATCGATGAGAGCCAGGACATCCCCGCGCCGTTGCTGCAAATCATCGAGCGCGGCCGCCAGGTGCTGATCACTTTGGGGGATGAGTATCAGCAGGCCAGTGGCGGCGTGGTCAAACGCGCCCGTGAGGTTCGCCATACCGACGTGTGCTACTCCGTGCGTTCCGGGCGCAATGTCGAGCGCCTGGTCAACCCGTTGATCAGCTTGCACTCGGAAAAAAGCAAATCGCTTTTCGAGGGCGCACGCGATGCCGATGTCGGCATTGAGTTTTATCCGCAGGGTTTTGTACCCCCGCAAGGTTGCGTGGTGTTGACCGCTTCCCATTGGGACACCATGCAGTGGGCGATCCAACTGAGCCACGCCCGTTGTGCGTTCGGCCTGGCGAGCAAAGAGGCCCAGCAGTCGCTCAAGCATTTCATGGACACGGTCATCGCGTTGTTCAAACCCGATTTCTATAGCAATGAGTTCAATGACCTCGGCCCCCATGCGTTTTTCAGTGACATGGCCGATTGGCAGCAGGTGCGCGAAGCCTGCCAGTTCGATGAGGCGTTTCTGTGGGTCGAGGCCGAACTGGAAAAAGGCTTTAACGTGGCGGATGTCACGCGTTTGAACAGGTTGATCGGCCATCCGGACGAGCGCGTCCTGTTGATGCTGGCGCAGGATGCGGGCGGCATGGAGTTCGACCGGGTATTGCTTACGCCGGAACTGTTGACCAACGTGAAGTTCCAGGACGCCTACGCGTTCGATCAACGACTCTGTGCGGTGTATATCGCGATTTCACGAGCCCGGGTGCAGTTGTACCTGCCCTACGATGTGGTCGAGTGGCTCGACTACCACAAGTATCAAAAGACCCGTGAATCCCACGGTTACTGACGGATTTAATCCGGCTGTTTCACAACTTTCATAAAGCCCTCTGGACAACCCGCAGACCGCCTTGTTAGCTTGCGCCGGCCACTTGTTTCAGAGTATGACAAGGGCATGGATTTGATATTGAAGTGCTATCGCTTCTTTCACTCACAAGGATGTCTGTCATGAAAAGCCTGCAAGGGTTGCCTCGTCTTATCAGTGCTTCGGTAGGGACGCCCGGCAAAGCCCGCAACTTGCCCGCCGATGTTCAGTGCATCCAGTATCTATTCAATTTGATCATTCCCAAGATGGGGTTTGCCTTGCTGGAAAACGGCAAGTGCGACGGCCAGTTGGTGCAGTGCATCAGCCAGTATCAGTTTCGCCATCTCAAGTACGCCCATCCCGATGGCGTGATCGACCCCACCGGGCGAACGTTCAACAGTCTGATCGAAGAGGCGCTGAAGGTGCCGGTGCGGGCTTTTCCTAACACGCGCATTCCGACGTTTCTCAACATTTTCGGCAATAACAACATCGATGCGGTACAGGCCACGGTCAATGTGTACCTGGACCGTGTGCGTGCGGTGATCGAGGCCGAGCGGCGTAACCGGCAGTTGATGATGCAGTCCACCTGCGACGGCGGGACGACCTTGAGCGATACGGATTTCCAGAACGCCGCCAAGCAATTGGGCAACGGTATTTCGGTGAATGTGGTCAAGGCGTTCGCCACGGTGGAGTCGGGCGGGAAGGTGGGGTTCGGGCCTGCCAAGTTGCCGATCATCGCCTTTGAAGGGCACCACTTTCGCAAGTACACCAAGCACATCTACGACCAGTCGCAGCCGCTGCTGTCGTATGTCTACAAGAAAAAAGCCGGCCCGCAATGGCAGACGAACAACAAGGATCAGGTCAAGGCCTGGGAGACCATGGCCACTGCCTTTGCGCTGGACCAGGAAGCGGCCTTGATGTCGGCCTCCTGGGGCATGTTTCAAATCATGGGGTTCAATTTCGCGGCGTGCGGGTTCAAGACGGTGTTTGAGTTCGTGGCGTCATTGAAGGTCAATGCCGGTAATCAACTCAAGGCCTATCTCAGCCTTTGCAGCCACAACTCGGCCTTGTTGAGCGCGATGAAAAACAAGGATTTTACCGCCATGGCCCGAAACTATAATGGCGACGATTACGGCAACTATGACGTCCTGATGAAACAAGCCTACGAAGCCTTTGAAGGGAAGAAATAAGATGATTCGTTATCTGGCGATGGGAGTGTTGTCGTGGTGCGCCGTGGCGCCCGCGTTGGCCGGCTCGGCGGCGTTGCATTCAGGTAAATATGAAGGGCTGATGCTGGCGGTGACGCCTGGGCATCAGGTCGAGGGGTTCTATCAGGAATCGATGGGCGAGGGTGTGGCCCGTGGTTGCACGTTCTACCTGCAAGGCAAGCCCGAAGCGCTCACCACCTGGCGGGACGCTGCCTACCCAGGCAGTGTGGCCGCGGCGCCCGACGGGGTGACCCTGACCGTGGCGCAGGGCCGCCAACACCCTGGCTGCATCAATGTGCTGATGCCGGAAATCGCCACGGGCCTGGAGCTGAGCCAGACCGCCAGCAAACAATGGATCGGCTTGGTGACGGTGTCTGCCGACAAGGCTTACCTGCTTAAAACGCCGGGCGCCAAAGCGGCAAAGCGGCCCTACATCGTCAAGCATGACGTGGTGGGCGTACTGGCGTTCAAGGACGGTTGGGCGCAGGTGGAATTCATCAACGCTGACGACCGCTCTTTCACGGGCTGGATCAGCCAGGGCCAGTACGCACGGTTGGCTGCCCCGAAGCCCTAAATTGTAGAAGCGAGCAAGTCAGCCAAAGGTCTCGCGCAGTAGCCCGGCGAACGCATCTCGCGCCAGGTGCCGCTGGGTGTCCGTATGCCAGAACAACAGGTTGTCCACGGGCGTCAGCGCTTCAAAGCGATAAGACGCCAACTGATTGGCCTGTTCATAGCGCGCCAGGATCCCCTCGGGTGCCAACGCCACGCCAATCCCCGCGCTGACGCAACCGATGATCGTGCCCCAGCTTGCATAGCTGGCAATCGCTGGCTTGACGTTATGGGGCTTGAGCCAGTTTTCCAGGGCGGCGCGATAAGGGCAGCCCGGCGGCCATACCAGCAATGTACGGCCGGCCAAGTCTTCGGCGCTATTGATAGGCGCGCTGCACGCGCTGGCGATCAGCACCAGGCGTTCGCTGTAGACCACGCTCTGTTCCAGCTTCGTGCGTTTGCCGCCGGCGGCCACCAGCGCCACGTCCAGGCGGTGGTGCTGCAGGTCGTCCAGCAGTTGCGCCCAGGCACCGGTGACCAGTTCCAGGCTGACATTGGGATAACGCCGGTGGTATTCCGCCAGCAGCGGCGGCAAGCGCCCGCTGGCACTGGATTCCACCGCACCGATGCGCAAGGTGCCACGGGGAATGGCGCTGGCATCCACCGCGCGTTTGGATTCATCCACCAAGGCCAGGATACGTTCGCAGTAATCCAGGAAGATTTCTCCCGCAGCGCTGATCGCCAGCCCTCGGCCAGCACGGATAAACAGCGGCGTGCCCAACTCGCTTTCCAGCTGCTTGATGCGCGTGGTGATGTTGGACGGCACACAGTGCAATTGCAGTGCTGCCTGGGCCACGCTGCCGGTTTGCGCCACGGCTCGCACCATTTTCAGTTGGGCCAGTTCCATTGCTCAGTTCCAATGATTTCAGAAGTCAGAAACGCTTAATTGTCCTATGCCTGGCCTGGGCCAAGACTGGCAGCATTCCTTTTGCGTGGATGCTGTCGATGAATACTCCGTCACCTCTGAAGCTTACGCTAGTCATTGCCAGCGTCATTCTCTGCTGGGCGTATTCGCCCATCGGCGTACACATGGGGTTGCACAGTTATAGCCCCGGCCAATTGGCGCTGCTGCGGTTTTTGATCGCGTCGGTATTCATGGGCTGCGTGGCCTGGGGGGTGGGAATTGGACGGCCACCATTGCGCGACCTGCCGTGGTTGTTGGTGCTGGGCTTTTTCGGGGTGTTCCTGCACCACACCAGTCTCAATCATGGGCAGCAATGGGTGACGGCGGCAGCGTCGAGTGTGTTGGCACAGTCGGCGCCGTTGTTCAGTGTGTTGATCGCGTTTTTCTGCTTGAAAGAGCAGGTCAGCGCCTGGCGCTGGGGTTGCGTACTGTTGGGGTTGGCTGGCGTACTGGTGGTGATCTGGGGCGACCAGGGCATGGGCGATCTCAACCCACGGGGTTTGCTGATCTTGTTGGCGGCCTGCTCATGGAGTGTGTACTTCGCCATCCAGCGACATTACGCCCATCGCTACAGCCCGTTGACGATGGCGTGCTACATGGTGTGGTCCGGCACGCTGATGCTGTGCGTGAACCTACCGGGACTGCCCGCCGCCATCATGCAGGCACCGATGGGGGAGAATCTCGCCGTGCTGGTGCTGGGTATTTTTCCCAGTGCCTTGGCCTATCTGGCCTGGGGTTACGTGTTGAAGCACGTCGAGGTCAGTCGTGCGTCGGTGGCTATGTACCTGATTCCACCGGTTGCCATGCTGATGGCCGCCACGCTGCTTGGCGAGCACGTCACCCTGCAGGTGATGCTGGGCGCAGTGGTCGTGCTGGCCAGCGTCGCCGCTATCAGTCTGGAAGGGCGTTGGCGCTCCAAGGTGCCAGCAAAACGTCCTCAGGTGCCCTCTGGGAGGCCAATCGAACAAGCTTCGTCAGATTAGACGAGCGTGCCGGATGCAATTTCCCCCTTGCTCCGCTAGCATTACCGGCTTCTGCTTCCCAGTTGCGACGGTTTTCGATGAGTTATCAGGTTCTTGCACGTAAATGGCGCCCGCGCTCGTTCCGCGAAATGGTCGGCCAGACCCATGTGCTCAAGGCTCTGATCAATGCCTTGGACAGCCAACGGCTGCACCACGCCTACCTGTTCACCGGTACGCGCGGGGTGGGCAAGACCACGATTGCGCGCATCATCGCCAAATGCCTGAATTGTGAAACCGGTATTACCTCGACGCCTTGTGGCACCTGTTCGGTGTGCCGTGAGATCGACGAAGGGCGTTTCGTCGACCTGATCGAGATCGACGCCGCGAGCCGTACCAAGGTCGAAGACACCCGCGAACTGCTGGACAACGTGCAGTACGCGCCGAGCCGTGGCCGCTTCAAGGTCTACCTGATCGACGAAGTGCACATGCTGTCCAGCCACTCCTTCAACGCCTTGTTGAAAACCCTGGAAGAGCCGCCGCCCTACGTCAAATTCATCCTGGCCACCACCGACCCGCAGAAACTTCCGGCAACGATTTTGTCGCGGTGCCTGCAGTTCTCCCTGAAAAACATGACCCCCGAGCGTGTGGTCGAGCATTTGACCCACGTGCTGGGCGTCGAGAACGTACCGTTCGAAGACGACGCGCTGTGGTTGCTGGGCCGTGCCGCCGATGGTTCGATGCGCGATGCCATGAGCCTCACCGACCAGGCCATCGCGTTTGGTGAAGGCAAGGTCATGGCCGCCGACGTGCGCGCCATGCTCGGTACCCTGGACCACGGCCAGGTGTTCGACGTGCTGCACGCGCTGATCGAGGGTGACGCCAAGGCGTTGCTCGAAGCGGTGCGCCACCTGTCGGAGCAAGGCCCGGATTGGAATGGCGTGCTTTCGGAAATCCTCAACGTATTGCACCGCGTCGCCATCGCCCAGGCCCTGCCGGAAGGCGTGGACAACGGTCATGGCGACCGTGATCGCGTATTGGCCCTGGCCCAGGCCTTGCCGGCCGAAGACGTGCAGTTCTACTACCAGATGGGCCTGATCGGTCGCCGCGACTTGCCCCTGGCACCCGACCCGCGGGGTGGCTTTGAAATGGTGCTGCTGCGCATGCTGGCGTTCCGGCCGGCAGATTCGGCAGACGCACCGAGACAGCCGCTAAAGCCAGTGGGGATCAGCCAGGCCACAGTTGATTCCGCCAAACCCGTGGCTGGGGCGGCCGTTGTCGCGCCAGTAGTTGCAGCGCCTGCGGTTGCTGTGCCTGAGCCGGTTGCGCCGGCACCTGAGCCTGAACCTGCGCCGGTTGCCGTCGCACCGGTGGTCGAGCCCGAGCCGGTCATTGAGCCCGAGCCCGAACCCGTGGTCGACTTGCCCTGGAATGACCCGGTCGAAGCGCAAGTAGAGCCCGAGCAACAGCCCGCCGTGGAGCCCGTGCTGGAAACCACCGGCGAGCAACCCGAGCTGACGCCGATGCCTACGCCGACTCCGGACAGCGTGGTGCCGGATGCCCCTGAGTGGGTATCGGCGCCCGTTCCTGAACCGACGGTCGCCCAGGTCGACGCGGCCACGCCGGGCATTGACCTGGATGACGAACCGCCGCTGGACGAAGACTACATCGAGCCGGACATGGATTCGGCCTACAGCTACCTGGACGAACTGGCCAGCGAGCACACCGCGGAACCGGCGCCCGAGCCCGAGGCAGAACCTGCCGCGGCCCCGGCTACCGGTCTGGCCCTGCAATGGCTGGAATTGTTTCCGAAATTGCCGATCTCCGGCATGACCGGCAGTATCGCCGCCAACTGCACCCTGATTTCCATCGAAGGCGACCACTGGCTGCTGCACCTGGACCCGGCCCATAGCGCCTTGTTCAACGCCACCCAGCAGCGCCGGCTCAACGATGCGCTCAACCAGTACCATGGGCGCACGCTGACCATTGCCATCGAGCTGATCAAGCCCGAGCAGGAAACGCCGGCCCAGGCCGCGACCCGTCGGCGCCTTAACCGCCAGCGCGAGGCTGAGGATTCGATCCACGCAGATCCGCTTATCCAACAAATGATGCAACAGTTCGGTGCGGTCGTCCGCCACGATACTATTGAACCTGTCGAAGCCCCGGTGCCCCAAGCGTCATGACACCGGGCTATTCATTGATCCACGTACTTTTGAGGTGATTCCCATGATGAAAGGTGGCATGGCCGGCCTGATGAAGCAGGCGCAGCAGATGCAGGAAAAAATGGCCAAGATGCAGGAAGAGCTGGCCAACGCCGAAGTCACCGGTAAAGCCGGTGGCGATATGGTCAGCGTGGTGATGACCGGTCGTCACGACATCAAGCGTGTCAGCATCGACCCAAGCGTATTGCCGGGCGTGGGTGAAGATGACCTGGAAATGCTCGAAGCGCTGTTCGCCGCAGCCGTCAACGACGCTGTGCGCAAGATCGAAGCCAACAGCCAGGACAAAATGTCCGGCGTGACCGCTGGCATGCAACTGCCACCGGGCATGAAACTGCCGTTCTGATACACGCTTTAGCTAGACTCAAATGCCAGGCATCGTGCCTGGCATTTTTTTCGCCGGTCGAAACATCGAACCCCAAGCCTTCACCGATGGTCTGCACCCTATACCGTTGAAACTACTCACCGATAAAGGAGCCCCGCTGATGCCTCAAGAAATGACGCTCAACCAACGCATCGTTCTGGTCTCACGCCCTCAAGGCGCCCCCACGCCGGAAAACTTTCGCCTGGAACGTGTCAGCCTGCCGGACCTGGCAGACGGCCAGGTGCTGCTCAAGACCCTGTATCTGTCTTTGGACCCCTACATGCGTGGACGCATGAGTGACGCGCCGTCCTACGCCGCACCCGTGGAAATCGGTGAAGTGATGACCGGTGGGGCTGTCAGCCGTGTCGAGCAATCGCGCAACCCGAAATTCGAAGTGGGCGACCTGGTGGTCGGCGCCACTGGCTGGCAAAGCCACTGCATTTGCGAAGGCCATAACCTGATCCCGCTGCCCAAGGGTCTGCCGAGTCCGTCGATGGCCCTGGGCGTACTGGGTATGCCGGGCATGACGGCCTATATGGGCCTGATGGATATCGGCCAGCCCAAGGCCGGGGAAACCCTGGTGGTGGCGGCTGCGTCGGGCGCGGTGGGGTCGGTGGTGGGCCAGGTGGCCAAGCTCAAGGGCTTGCGCGTGGTGGGCATCGCCGGTGGCGCGGACAAATGCCGCTATGTGGTGGATGAGTTGGGCTTTGACGCCTGTATCGACCACAAGAGCGAAGACTTTGCCCATGAACTGGCCCTGGCCTGCTTCAAAGGCGTGGACATCTACTTTGAAAACGTCGGCGGTAAAGTCTTCGATGCTGTGCTGCCTTTGCTCAACCCCAAGGCGCGCGTGCCGCTGTGCGGGTTGATCGCCGGCTATAACGCCCATGAAGCGCCCAGCGGCCCTGACCGTTTGCCGGCGCTGCAACGCACCTTGCTGACCAAGCGGGTGCGGATCCAGGGCTTTATTGTGTTCGACGACTATGGCGACCGCCAGCCGGAGTTCCTCAGCGCTATGGCGCCTTGGGTGCGCGAGGGCAAGATCAAGTTCCGCGAGGACGTGGTCGATGGCCTGGAGCAGGCGCCCGAAGCCTTTATCGGCCTGCTCGAAGGGCGCAACTTCGGCAAGTTGGTGGTGCGCGTCGCGCAGGATTGAGTATTTGACGCTAATCCGGGGCGCGGGTATAAACCGCGTCTCGTTGTTTTGTCGGACCCTTCGCCCATGAGCTTCAGCCCCCTGATTCGCCAACTGATCGACGCCTTGCGCACTTTGCCCGGCGTCGGCCAGAAAACTGCCCAGCGCATGGCGCTGCAACTGCTGGAGCGTGATCGCAGCGGCGGCACTCGCCTGGCCCAGGCCCTGAGCCAGGCCATGGAAGGTGTGGGCCATTGCCGCCAGTGCCGCACCCTTACCGAAGAAGAACTCTGCCCGCAATGCGCCGACCCGCGTCGCGACGACACGTTGCTGTGCGTGGTGGAAGGGCCGATGGATGTGTACGCCGTGGAGCAGACCGGTTACCGCGGGCGTTACTTCGTGCTCAAGGGCCACCTGTCGCCGCTCGATGGCCTGGGGCCGGAAGCCATCGGTATTCCACAACTGGTGGCGCGAATCGAAGAGCAGGGCACCTTTACTGAAGTGATCCTGGCGACCAACCCGACGGTGGAAGGTGAAGCCACGGCGCACTACATCGCTCAGTTGCTGACCAATAAAGGTTTGATTACTTCACGGATCGCCCATGGCGTACCGTTGGGTGGCGAGCTGGAATTGGTGGACGGCGGCACCCTGGCGCACTCGTTCGCAGGCCGCAAACCCATCGCGCTTTAAAACCTACTGCAGTCCCAATGTGGGAGCTGGCTTGTCGGGTCGCCGCATCGCTGCGATAGCATCACCACGGTGTACCTGAAAAACCGAGGCGTCTGCATCGCGGGCAAGCCCGGCTCCCACATTGGTTTTGTGTGACGGTAAAAAATGTATTCGGCTTGATAACCAAGCAAGCGCTTGGTAAGTTCGCTCCATCCCGCCATGGAGCTTGCCGATGTCTGCCTTTCAGGAATACTTCGATCCCAGCCACCAATTGGTCCGCGACAGCGTGCGCCGCTTCGTCGAACGCGAGATGTTGCCCGGCATCGAGCAATGGGAGGAAGCGGAAAGTTTTCCCCGCGAGCTTTACCTCAAGGCCGGTGCGGCGGGCGTTCTGGGCATCGGCTACCCCGAGGCGCTGGGTGGCAGCCACGAAGGCGATCTGTTCGCCAAGGTCGCCGCCAGCGAAGAGCTGATGCGCTGCGGCTCCGGTGGCGTGGTGGCCGGGCTCGGCTCCCTGGATATCGGCCTGCCGCCCATCGTCAAATGGGCCCGGCCCGACGTGCGTGAGCGAATAGCGCCTCTGGTGCTCGCCGGCGAGAAGATCATCGCCCTGGCGGTCACCGAGCCCAGCGGCGGCTCGGATGTAGCCAACCTGCAAACCCGCGCCGTACGTGAAGGCGAGCATTACCGCGTGAGCGGCGCCAAGACCTTTATCACCAGCGGCATTCGCGCTGATTTCTACACCGTGGCCGTGCGCACGGGTGGGCCGGGCTTTGGCGGTATCAGCCTGCTGCTGATCGAAAAGGGCATCCCGGGTTTCACCGTCGGCCAGCCGCTGAAGAAGATGGGCTGGTGGGCGTCGGACACCGCCGAGTTGTTCTTCGACGATTGCCGCGTGCCTGTGGGCAATCTCATCGGTGTCGAGAACATGGGCTTTGCCTGCATCATGGGCAACTTCCAGAGCGAGCGCCTGGCCTTGGCCCTCATGGCCAACATGACCGCGCAACTGGCCTTGGAGGAAAGCCTCCAGTGGGCCGCCCAGCGCGAAGCATTCGGCAAACCCATCGGCAAATTCCAGGTGCTCAAGCATCGCCTGGCGGAAATGGCTACCGCCGTGGAGGTTTCCCGCGAGTTCACCTATCGCCAGGCCGCGAAGATGGCCGCTGGCAAGAGCGTGATCAAAGAGATTTCCATGGCCAAGAACCTGGCCACCGATACCGCTGATCGGGTGACGTATGACGCGGTGCAAATATTGGGGGGGCAGGGGTATATGCGTGGCAGCCTGGTGGAGCGGCTTTATCGCGATAACCGGATTTTGTCGATTGGTGGCGGGACGCGCGAAGTGATGAATGAAATCATCAGTAAGCAGATGGGGTTGTAAACCGGGGTGTTCTTGCGGGCCTCATCGCGGGCAAGCCCAGCTCCCACAGGGGAATGCATTCCAAGGTGGGAGCCGGGCTTGCCCGCGATGACGGCAGTACTGACGACCCTTATCTCTCGGTCAGCCCAAATTGCGTCAGGCAAAACGTCGGAATCCCCATGTCTGCCAAGCGCTGCGAGCCACCCAGCTCTGGCAAATCAATAATCGCCGCAGCCTCAAAAATCTTTGCCCCCATGCGCCGCACCAGGTTCGCTGCAGCAATCAGGGTGCCGCCGGTGGCGATCAGGTCATCGAACATCAGCACCGAATCGCCTTCGCACAGGCTGTCGGCGTGCACTTCCAGGAAGGCTTCGCCGTACTCGGTCTGGTAACCCTCGGCCAGCACGTCCGCCGGCAGCTTGCCTTGCTTGCGAAACAGGATGAGCGGCTTGTTGAGCTGGTAGGCGATGATCGAGCCGATCAGGAAGCCACGGGCATCCATCGCACCGATATGGGTGAAGTCGGCTTCGACATAGCGTTGGGCAAAGCTGTCGGCCACCAGGCGCAGGGCGCGGGGCGATTGGAACAGCGGCGTGATGTCACGGAAGATCACCCCAGGCTTGGGGAAGTCGATGACGGGGCGAATCAGGGATTTGATGTCGAACGAATCAAAAGTCATCGTCGAGGAGTCCAGAGCGGAAAACGGACTCGAAGTATACCTGCGGCCTCGCCGATTGGCGCGGCCGCAGCCTGGATCAGACCTCCAGGGAACCGCCAGCCAATGCACACAGCTGGATCGGGTCGAGGATATGCACCTCTTTGCCCTCGGCGGCGATCAACTGGTTCTGCTGGAAACGAGTAAACACGCGGGACACGGTCTCAACCGCCAGGCCCAGGTAATTACCGATCTCATTGCGCGACATGCTCAGGCGGAACTGGTTGGCCGAGAACCCACGGGCGCGAAAGCGCGCCGACAGGTTGACCAGGAAGGTGGCAATGCGCTCATCGGCGGTTTTCTTCGACAGCAGCAGCATCATTTGCTGGTCGTCACGAATCTCGCGGCTCATCACGCGCATCAATTGGCGGCGCAATTGCGGCAGTTGCAGGGCCAGTTCATCCAGGCGCTCGAATGGGATTTCGCACACCGAGGTGGTTTCCAGGGCCTGGGCCGACACCGGGTGAATCTCGGTGTCCATCCCCGACAGCCCGACCAACTCGCTTGGCAGGTGGAAACCGGTGATTTGCTCTTCGCCGCCGTCGCTGAGGCTGAAGGTCTTCAACGCGCCAGAGCGTACTGCATAGACGGAATCAAACTTGTCGCCCTGGCGAAACAGAAACTCGCCTTTTTTCAGCGGGCGGCCGCGTTTGACGATGTCGTCCAGCGCATCCATGTCTTCCAGATTCAATGAAAGTGGCAGGCAGAGGGGAGCCAGGCTGCAATCCTTGCAATGGGCCTGGCTGTGAGCGCGCAGTTTGACTGGCTCGGACATTTCTTAAATCCTTGTGGGAAAACACACATAAGACGTAAGGGTAACGCACTGGGGGGCACGGAGGCCAGCGTGTACAAAAAACCGACCGGTATATAAAGATTTGGCTAAAACCGCCGATAGTCCTGCTATCGACTACAAATACGGCGGCTCAGACCATGTTAGCCCTCACTGCTCAACTCGCTTCGCGCACTCAGATCCAGGCACTGCCCGAACCCAAGAAAGCTGCCGAACCGGATGTTGCCGCGATCCCGACGACCGACGAAGCCAAGCCTGCCGTTTCGGTGACCATCTCCGGCGCCGCGATGAAAGCTGCTGCGGCGGAAAAAGCCACAAACAGTGACATCGACGACAGCGGCCTGGCGGACAACGTCAAGAATCTGCTCAAGATGATTCGTGAGATCAAAAAGCAGATTGCCGAGAAACAAGCCGAGATGGCTGCGGTAATGGCCGACAGAAATCTCAGCCCAGAACAGGCCCGTGCCCGACTCTCCGGGCTGCAGTCAGCGTTGAGCGCACTGCAAGCCAGCTTGACCAGCGCCCAGGCGTCCCTGACCAAGGCGATGAAAGACATGAGTGCCGGTGATGCAGTCAAGGCTGCCAGCCTGGCCATGAAGTAAGTACGTCTAGATGACCCGCGAAAATCGTTGCCTGTTCTGGTGCTCCAGGTAGGCATCGAACACCATGCACACTGAACGCACCAGCAAGCGCCCGGCCGGGAGCACACGAATGCCCTGGGCGTCCAACGCGATCAGGCCGTCGGCGGCCATCGTTTCCAGCTGCGGCCATAACTCGGCAAAATAGCCGCGAAAATCGATGTTGTACGCCTGTTCGATCCCCTCGAATGCCAGGCTGAAATTGCAGATCAAATGCTGGATTACAGCCCGTCGCAACCGGTCGTCCGTAGTGCAGACTAGGCCGCGGCTGGTCGCCAATTGCGCACCCGCCAAGGCATTCTGGTACTGGTTCAGATCACTGCTGTTCTGGCAATACAGGTCGCCGATCTGACTGATCGCTGACACCCCCAGCCCAATCAAGTCGCAGTGCCCGTGGGTGGTGTAACCCTGGAAGTTGCGCTGCAGTTTGCCTTCTTCCTGGGCGACGGCCAATTCGTCGTCTGGCAGGGCAAAGTGGTCCATGCCGATGTAGCGGTAACCGGCCTGGGTCAGTTGTTCGATGGTGGTTTGCAGCATCAGCAGTTTTTCCGCTGGTGAGGGCAGCTCGTCAGTGTTGATCCGCCGTTGGGGCATGAAGCGTTCCGGCAGGTGCGCGTAGTTGAACACGGACAGGCGGTCAGGCTGTAAGCGGATGACTTCTTCCACGGTGCGCGCAAAGTTCAACGGTGACTGCTTGGGCAGGCCGTAGATCAGGTCGATATTGATCGAGCGAAATTGCAAGGTGCGCGCTGCATCGATCACGGCGCGGGTTTCTTCCAGGCTTTGCAGGCGGTTGACCGCCCTTTGCACCTCGGGGTCGAGGTCTTGCAGGCCGATGCTCACGCGGTTAAAGCCCAGTTCGCGTAGCAGGCCCATGGTGGCCCAGTCGGCTTCGCGTGGGTCGATTTCGATGCCGTAGTCGCCCGAATCGTCATCCAGCAAATTGAAATGCTGGCGCAGGCATTTCATCACCTGGCGCAGTTCATCGTGGCTGAGAAACGTGGGCGTACCGCCGCCCAAATGCAGTTGCTCCACGGGCTGCTGCGGGTCGAGGTGGCAGGCCACCAGCTGGATTTCCTGCTCCAGGCGCTGCAGGTAGGCCTGGGCGCGGCCACGGTCCTTGGTGATCACCTTGTTGCAGGCGCAGTAGTAACAAATGTTGGCGCAGAACGGCACATGCACATACAGCGACAGTGGCCTTACGGCCTTGCGGCTGTCACGCAGGGCGTGGAGCAGGTCGAAAGTACCGACCTGGCTGTCAAATTGTACGGCGGTGGGGTAGGACGTGTAGCGCGGCCCCGCCAAGTCGTAGCGGTGAATCAGATCTGTGTCCCAACGAATGGCGTCGAGCATGCGGGCGGTCCCCCGGATTGGCTAGTGGGCCGAGTCTAGGGGCAGGGCGGTGCAGGCATCTTGATTTGCATCAACGGGGAGCGGCGCTATGCCACAGGGCCTGTTAATGCCCCATTAGCCAGTGCTGATGGGGGCCGGGCAAGGTCCAGAGGCCGAAGATCATCACCAGCACCCCACCGGTCACCCGCACGCTGCGCTTGCGCAATAACGCCGTCACCCGTTCGGCGGCCAGCCCGGTGGCCAGTAGCACCGGCCAGGTGCCCAGCCCGAACGCCAGCATCAGCAAGGCGCTGTCCAGTGCATTGCCCTGGCTCGCCGCCCATAGCAGGGTGCTGTAGACGAGCCCGCACGGCAACCAGCCCCACAGCGCGCCTAGCAGCAAGGCACGGGGCAGGCTGGACACCGGCAGCAAACGGTTGGCCACCGGCTGCAGATGCCGCCACAGGCCGCGTCCCAGGCTTTCGATACGGGTGAGGCCGCTCCACCAGCCGGCCAGGTACAGGCCCATGCAGATCAGCAGCAGTCCGGCAAGCACTCGCATGAACATCGCCGCGGGGCTGTTGGCCACCGCCCAACCGGCCAGGCCGATCAATAAACCGGCGGTGGTATAGCTGAGGATGCGCCCCAGGTTGTATGCCAGCAGCAGGCGAAAACGGCGGCTGCGCTGTTCCTTGGGGATCGCCAGGGTCAGCGCGCCCATCAGTCCGCCGCACATGCCCAGGCAATGGCCGCCGCCAAGCAGGCCTAGGATCAGCGCCGAGACCAGCAAGGGCGCCAGCTCAAGCATGGGGCGGCTCTTTGGGCGCTTGCTCGGGGTTGTTGGCTTCATCGATGGCGGCCAGGTGGTTCGGGTCCTGGTCGTCGAACAGCACGCTGTGGGCCGGGCCATCGAGGTCTTCGTACTGGCCGCTGTCCACGGCCCAGAAGAAGATGTAGATGGCCACGCCCACTAACAGCAGTGCCGCAGGAATCATCACGTAGAGAGCTGGCATCTGTACTCCATGCCCACGCGGCTCAGGCCGGCAGCGGGCGGGTTACTGGGGCGGTGCCCGAGGCTTGCGCGCTCGGCAGGCGAGTGAGGCGCAACGCGTTGAGCACCACGGTCAACGAACTGAGGGACATGCCGATCGCCGCCCAGATCGGAGTGATCCAACCCAGGGCCGCAAACGGCAGCATAAGCCCATTGTACAACCCGGCCCACAACAGGTTCTCGATGATCACTCGGCGAGTGCGCCGCGCCAGGCTGAAGGCCTGCACCAGCGCATCCAGGCGGTTGGACAACAGCACCGCATCGGCGCTGGTTTTCGCCAGGTCCGTGGCCGAGCCCATCGCCACGCTGATATCAGCGGCGGCCAGCACCGGCACATCATTGACTCCATCGCCCAGCATCAGCACTTTGCGACCTTCTTTGTGCAGGTTTTGCAGTACCTTCAGCTTGTCGTCAGGGCGCAGGCTGCCGTGGGCTTCGTCGATACCCAGCTCAGAGGCGACACTGGCCACCATCGGCGAACTGTCGCCGGAGAGCAACAGCGTGCGCCAGCCCCGCGCCTTGCATGCGGCCAGCAAGGCGGGGGCGTCGCTGCGCAGACGGTCGTCGAGTACGAACCAGGCCAGCGCCCCGCTGCGGTCGCCCAGCAGCAGCCATTGCCCGGCTTCGTCCGGTGAGGCGGGAATCGCACAGCCACTGAGTTCACAGACAAAACCCGGCTGGCCGATGCGCAACAAACGTTCGCCCACACGACCTTCCAGGCCCAGGCCTGGGGTGCTCAGCACTTCATCGGCGGCCAGCGGCGCACGGCCGAAGGCACGGGCAATCGGGTGTTCGGAACGGTTCTCCAGGGCGGCGGCCAGGCCCAGGCATTGGTCGCTGTCCAGCGCACTCAAGGGCCGAATGGCGCGCAACGCCAGGCGCCCTTCGGTGAGGGTGCCGGTCTTGTCGAAAATCACCGTATCAACCTGGTTCAGGCCCTCAAGCACATGGCCGCGGGTCAGCAGCAACCCGAGACTGTGCAAGGTGCCGGTGGCGGCGGTGAGCGCGGTGGGCGTGGCCAGGGACAGAGCGCACGGACAGGTCGCCACCAGCATCGCCAGCACAATCCAGAACGCCCGCGACGGGTCCAGCTCCCACCACAGCAGGCCGATCAGCGCGGCGGCGATCAGCGAGCACAACAAGAACCACTGCGCAGCGCGGTCGGCAATCTGTGCCAGGCGCGGCTTCTCGGCCTGGGCGCGCTCCAGTAGGCGCACGATGGCAGACAAGCGCGTGTCATGGCCCAATGCGCGCACTTGGACGGTCAGCGCGCCTTCGACATTCAGCGTGCCGGCCGTGACGTTGTCGCCCGTGCGCCGAGGTTGCGGCAGGTACTCGCCGGTCAGCAGGGATTCATCGATGCTGGATTGGCCGTCGAGAATCAAGCCATCCGCCGGCAGTACGGAGCCGGGGTGTACCAGCACGCGATCACCCAGCGCCAATTCGCTAAGCAGGATGCGCTCGCTCTGGCCATCGTCTTTGAGGCGCAGGCAGGAGGCGGGCAACAGGTTGACCAGTTGGGCGGTGGCTGCGGCAGTGCGCTCCCGGGCGCGGCGCTCAAGGTAGCGCCCGGCCAGCAGGAACAGGGCAAACATGCCCACGGCATCGAAATACAACTCGCCTACGCCAGTGATCGCGGTCCAGATGCCGGCCAGGTACGCGCCGCCAATCGCCAGGGACACCGAGACGTCCATGGTCAGGTGGCGTGTGCGCAAGTCACGCAGGGCGCCTTTGAAGAAGGGCGCGCAGCTGTAGAACACGATGGGCGTTGTCAGAAACATCGCAACCCAGCGCAGGATGACGTGCAATTCCGGGCTCAGGTCGATATTGAATTCCGGCCAAGTGGCCATGGTTGCCATCATGGCCTGGAACCACAGCAAGCCGGCGACTCCCAGTTGTCGCAGGGCCAGTCGATTCTCGCTGGCCAATTGTTCGGCTGCGCGGTCGGCCTGATAAGGATGGGCGGCGTAACCGATATGGCGCAGCTCGCTGAGCAGTTGGCTCAACGGCAATTGCCCATCGGCCCAGCGCACGTGCAGCCGGTGGTTGGACAGGTTCAGTCGCGCTTCGGCCACGGCAGGCAGGCTGCGCAGGTGTTTCTCGATCAACCAGCCGCAGGCGGCGCAACTGATGCCTTCCATCAGCAGGGTGGTTTCGGCCAGCTCGCCCTGATGGCGTACAAAGGGTTTTTGCACATCGGCGCGGTCGTACAGCGCCAGCTCGTCCACCAACTGCACGGGCAGCGCCTCGGGGTTGGCCGAGGCTTCGCTGCGGTGTTGGTAATAGCTTTCCAGCCCGCCGGCCACTATCGCCTCGGCCACGGCCTGGCAGCCCGGGCAGCAGAGTTCACGGCGTTCGCCGAGGATCTGGGCGGTGAACCGACTGCCGGAGGGGACGGGTAGGGCGCAGTGGTAGCAGGGGGTGGGTTGGGTCATTGCTCAGTTCCGTAGATCGTTCCCACGCTTTGCGTGGGAATGTTGCCTGTGACGTTCTGCGTCACAAAGCAGACGCAGAGCGTCCAGCAAGGCGTTACCACGCAGAGCGTGGGAACGATCATCGTCTACTTCTTCAGGTCCTCGGCGCCCTGCAACGGTTCGTCACCCAGCAGCAAGTCCTTGTCGTGGCTGACCTCTTCTTCTTCGAACAGGCGCCAGGTGTTGCCGCCCTCCACGCCAAGCAGTTCCACGAAACGGCGACCTTCGACCTTGTCGGTGACCTGGCCGATGTAGCGACCGGGCTCGCTGTCGCTGCGGGTGAGGTTGATCTTGCGATCCTTCTCTGGCTGGGTCGGGGAGATCAGGTTCAGCTCCAGAGTATTTGGATTGCTGTAGCCAGTCAGTTGCAGCTCGACCTCGCCGGTCAGTTCGTCCAGGTGCAGCTTGCCGCGCAGTTGCAGGGTCTGGGCCAGGCGTTCGCGGTCCAGGGAGCGGTTGATGCCTTTGCCGGCCTCGTAGTAGTTGTCGTTGACCAGGTTGTCCGGGTTGTTCACTGCGATGGTCACCATGGACAAGGTCAGGGTCACTGAGCAGGCCAGAATCGCGATGATGATCCAGGGCCAGAGGTGTTTGTACCAAGGGCTGGCGGCAGTAGTTGCAGGCATGCGTGTGTTCCCTGTTAACGAACTTGTGGGCCGATGAATCGGCTCTTGGCTTCAATATGGACGCTGGTGTCATCGGCGTCCTTGAGGATGAAGGTCACCTCGTTGGTGCTCGACGGCAACTGCTCCGGCGCACTCGACAACTCCACCGGCATGCTGACGATATCGCCCGCGGCCACTTTGATTTCACGTCGGCCTTGCAGCTTGAGGTCTGGCAGGCCAGCGGCGTCGAGCACGTAGGTGTGGTCGCGCTGGTCTTTGTTCATGATCTTCAGGCTGTAGACGTTTTCGATGCGTCCTTCGGCGTTTTCACGGTACAGCACGCGGTCCTTGCTGACGTCGAAACCCACCAGCGAGCGCATGAAGAAGGCCGCCACCAACAGGCTGATCATCGCCAGCAACACCAGGGCGTAACCGATCAGGCGCGGGCGCAGCTTATGGGTTTTCTGCCCCGACAGGTTGTGTTCGGTGGTGTAGCTGATCAGGCCGCGTGGGTACTCCATCTTGTCCATGATGTTATCGCAGGCATCGATACAGGCGGCGCAGCCGATGCATTCGATTTGCAGCCCGTCGCGGATATCGATACCGGTAGGGCACACCTGCACGCACATCGTGCAGTCGATGCAGTCGCCCAGGCCCTGGGCCTTGTAGTCGGTACCCTTTTTACGAGGGCCACGCACTTCGCCACGGCGGGGGTCATAGGACACGATCAAGGTGTCCTTGTCGAACATCACGCTCTGGAAGCGCGCATAGGGGCACATGTAGATGCACACCTGCTCACGCAGCCAGCCGGCGTTGCCGTAGGTGGCGAGGGTGAAGAAACCCACCCAGAAATACGACCAGCCATCGGCCTGGCCGGTGAAGAAATCGAATACCAGTTCACGGATCGGTGAAAAGTAGCCGACAAAAGTGAGGCCGGTGGCAAAGCCGATCAGCAGCCACAGGCTGTGCTTGCTGAATTTGCGCAGGAATTTGTTGGCGCTCATGGGCGCCTTGTCGAGCTTGATGCGCTGGTTGCGGTCGCCTTCGGTGACCTTTTCGCACCACATGAAGATCCATGTCCACACGCTTTGCGGGCAGGTATAGCCGCACCACACGCGCCCGGCGTATACGGTGATAAAGAACAGGCCAAAGGCCGCGACAATGAGAATGCCCGACAGCAGGATGAAATCCTGAGGCCAGAACGTTGCACCAAAAATAAAGAATTTACGCTCCGGCAGGTTCCACCATACCGCCTGGTGACCGCCCCAGTTCAGCCACACGGTGCCGAAGTACAGCAGAAACAGAGCGGCACCGCCGACCATGCGCAGATTGCGGAACAAGCCAGTGAAGGCGCGGGTGTAAATCTTCTCACGCGAAGCGTAGAGGTCGACGGTTTTGGCAGGCGGGGTAACGTCATGTACCGGTATCTGGTCGCTCATCATTGCATCCCACGGCGGTGGAGATTTGCCTCGGCCAGTACGTGCCAGCCGGGGTCAAATTAAGGGTGTTGCAGTGGCCTAATGATACGCCCCCGATGGTGCGCAAAGGGTGCGACCTTTGGTCGCGTTGGGGGAAATCAATTGATGGTGTACGTGACCTGGATCAATTGACTTGGCAAGTATGGACGGTTTTTGTGGTTGTGGTGACGCGGCAGGTCTCAAGGCCATCCCGTCAACAGGCCCGGTCTTGAATGTGCAGGAGGACAAATGTGGGAGCTGGCTTGCCTGCGATGGCGATGGGCCGGTCAGCCAATTTGTGACGGACAGAGCGCTTTCGCAGGCACGCCAGCTCCCACCCCGGATCTAAGCTTTTCAAGAAATGACCCCGCCGCTCTCTCAGTGGCGAGGCCATGGCGTGCTCAGCTAACTTTACTGCTCCTCAGCCTTCTTATCCCCATGAGACAAGCTATACACATACGCCGCAAGCAAGTGCACTTTGTCATTGCCCTGCAACTGCTCCTGCGCCGGCATCTGGCCCTGGCGGCCATAACGGATGGTCTGCTGCAGTTGCGCGAAGCTTGAACCGTAGATGAACGCACCCGGATGCGTCAGGTCGGGCGCGCCCATGGCTGGGGTGCCTTTACCAGCCGGGCCGTGGCAGGCCACGCAGTTGGCGGCGAAGAGTTTCTCACCGTTGGCCACATCGGCCTTGGCGCCTTCCGGCAGTTTGCGGCCATCGAGTTGGGTCACCACAAAGCCTGCTACGTCAGCCACGCCTTGCTCACCGATGACTTCGGCCCAGCCCGGCATCACCGCGTGGCGGCCCTTCATGATGGTTTCCTTGATGGTGTTGGGTTCACTGCCCCAGCGCCAGTCGGCGTCGGTCAGGTTGGGGAAGCCGTAGGCGCCTTTGGCGTCGGAGCCGTGGCACACCGAGCAGTTGGAGGCGAACAGGCGGCCGCCCATCTTCAAGGCTTGCGGGTCCTTGGCGACTTCTTCAATCGGCATCGACGCGAATTTGGCGAAGATCGGCCCGAACTTGGCCTCCGACCTGGCCATTTCCTTTTCCCACTCGTGCACGCCGGTCCAGCCGGTCTGGCCGTTGGCGAACGGGGTTTGCTTGTCGTTGTCGAGGTAGTTGTAGCCTGGCAGCAGGCCCTTCCAGTTGCCGAGGCCAGGGTAGAGCACCAGGTAACCAAGGGCGAAGACGATGGTGCCGACAAACAGCATGAACCACCACTTGGGCAGCGGGTTGTCGTACTCCTCGATGCCGTCGAACGAGTGGCCGACGGTCTCGTCCGTCTGCTCGGTGCGCTGGCCCTTGCGGGTCGACAGCAGCAGCCAGGTCAGGGCGAAGATGGTACCCAGACTGAGGACTGTGACGTACAGACTCCAGAACGTAGTCATTCTTTGTTACTCCTAGAAGCTTGCTCGACGTGCTTGATGGCTTCGGGGTCATCTGCGAAGGGCAGCATGGTCGCGTCGTCAAACTCCGACTTGCGCCGTGGGCTGAACACCCACAACGCCAGGCCGATAAAGGCCACCATCACCACAACGGTGCCCAGGCCACGAATCATCCCGATATCCATGTAGGTCACCGTTTGCTTTTGATGATGGTGCCAAGGCCTTGCAGGTAGGCCACCAATGCGTCCATTTCGGTCTTGCCCTTCACGGCGGCGGCCGCACCGGCGATGTCTTCGTCGGTGTAGGGCACGCCCAGGGTGCGCAAGACTTCCATCTTCTTCGCGGTGTCCTTGCCGTCGAGCTTGTTTTCCACGAGGAACGGGTACGCCGGCATTTTCGACTCAGGCACGACGTTGCGCGGGTTGTACAGGTGCGCACGCTGCCAGTCATCGGAGTAACGCCCGCCCACACGGGCCAGGTCCGGGCCGGTGCGCTTGGAACCCCACAGGAACGGGTGGTCCCACACGCTTTCACCGGCGACCGAGTAGTGGCCGTAGCGTTCGGTTTCGGCGCGGAAGGGGCGTATCATCTGCGAGTGGCAGCCCACGCAACCGTTGGCGATGTAGACGTCGCGGCCTTCCAGTTCAAGGGCGGTGCGCGGCTTCATACCTTCGACCGGCTTGTTGGTCACGTCCTGGAAAAACAGTGGGACGATTTGGGTCAGGCCGCCAATGCTCACGGCGATGACCATGAAGAAGGCCAGCAGGCCGATGTTCTTCTCGACGACTTCATGCTTCATCAGTGAGCTCCCACAACGGCGATCTTGGCGGCGGCTTCGGCTTCTACAGGGTCGCTGGCACGCACGGTGCGCCAGACGTTGTAGGCCATCAACAACATGCCACTGGCAAAGAACGCACCGCCCAGGGCACGTACGATAAAGCCCGGGTGGCTGGCTTGCAGCGCTTCGACGAAGGAATAGGTGAGGGTGCCGTCATCGTTGATCGCACGCCACATCAGGCCCTGGGTGATGCCGTTGACCCACATCGAGGCGATGTAGAGCACGGTGCCAATAGTGGCCAGCCAGAAGTGCGCGTTGATCAGCCCGACGCTGTGCATCTGCACGCGGCCGAACAGTTTGGGGATCATGTGGTACAGCGCGCCGATGGAGATCATCGCTACCCAGCCCAGAGCGCCGGCATGTACGTGGCCGATGGTCCAGTCGGTGTAGTGGGACAGCGAGTTGACGGTCTTGATTGCCATCATCGGCCCTTCGAAGGTCGACATGCCGTAGAACGCCAGGGACACCACCAAAAACCGCAGGATCGGGTCGGTGCGCAGCTTATGCCAGGCGCCCGAGAGGGTCATCATGCCGTTGATCATGCCGCCCCAGCTTGGCGCCAGCAGGATGATCGACATCGCCATGCCCAGGGACTGTGCCCAATCCGGCAAGGCGGTGTAGTGCAAGTGGTGAGGGCCGGCCCAGATGTACAGGGTGATCAGCGCCCAGAAGTGCACGATGGACAGGCGATAAGAGTAGATCGGACGCTCGGCCTGCTTGGGCACGAAGTAGTACATCATCCCCAGGAAACCGGTGGTGAGGAAGAAGCCTACGGCGTTGTGGCCGTACCACCACTGGATCATCGCGTCCGTTGCGCCGGAATAGGCCGAATAGGACTTGAACAGGTTCACCGGCAGGGAGGCGTGGTTGACGATGTGCAGCATCGCAGTGACCACGATAAAGGCCCCGTAGAACCAGTTGCCTACGTAGATGTGCTTGGTCTTGCGCTTGACGATGGTGCCAAAGAACACCAGGCCGTAGGTCACCCACACAATGGCAAGCAAAATGGCGATCGGCCATTCCAGCTCAGCGTATTCCTTGGTGGTGGTGTAGCCCAGGGGCAGGCTGATGATGGCGCCGACGATGACCGCCTGCCAGCCCCAGAAGGTGAAGGCGGCAAGACCATCGGAAATCAGTCGCGTCTGGCAGGTGCGCTGCACGACATAGTAGGAGGTGGCAAACAGTGCACATCCGCCGAAGGCGAAGATCACCAGGTTGGTGTGCAGCGGGCGCAGGCGGCCGAAGGTCGTCCAGGGCAGGTCGAAATTCAATTGCGGCCAAACCAGTTGCGAGGCGATGAACACCCCGAGCCCCATGCCAAGGATCCCCCAGACCACCGTCATGATGGCGAACTGGCGGACTACCTTATAGTTATAAGCAGTCGGACTGATTGCTGTGCTCATTCTAAGGTTCCACGGTTTAGGTTTTTTTATAGGTAAAATCGGCCGCAAGTATGTAGAAACCGAGGGGCCATTGCAACGCAATGGCTGACCTGTATCAATGCGTTCCACGCCAGATTCTGCGCCCTTTCCATGTTTGGTGTAAGGATAAAGACCGAAATAGAAAGCTGATCAAGTGGACAGGAATTTTAGGGGGCGCAACGAATACCGTCGCCTACGCCAGAATTGCTCCACTGTGGGAACAAGCGTAGACCCGAATAGGAGGAGGGGAAAGTTGGGTTTGGAAGGGGTGCGACACTTGGTCGCGACTTATGTCTGTGGCGAGGGAGCAAGCTCCCTCGCCACAGATAAGGCTTTTACTGCGGTTGGCTATCTGGCGTTGCACCATCAGCGTTATGGGACAGGCTGTACACGTAAGCCGCCAGCAGGTGCACTTTGTCATTGCCTTGCAGCACGTCCTGGGCCGGCATCTGGCCCTGGCGACCATGGCGGATGGTCTGCTGCAACTGTGCCAGGCTGGTGCCGTAGATAAACCCGGCAGGCTCGGTCAGGTTGGGCGCGCCCATGGCTTCCACGCCGTGACCTTGCGGACCATGACACGCCACGCAGGTGGTGCTGAAGGCGGCTTGGCCGGCTGCCAGGTCGGCGGTGTTGTCGGCGGGCAACGGCAACTTGGCCAGGTCGTGGCGCACGTAAGCGGCGACGTTCTTAACCCCGTCCTCGCCCAGCACTTCACCCCAGGCCGGCATCGCCGCATGGCGACCGTTCAGAATGGTGGCCTTGATGGCCTCGGCCGAACCGCCCCAGCGCCAGTTGCTGTCCGCCAGGTTGGGGAAGCCATAGGCGCCCTTGGCGTCCGAGCCGTGGCATACCGCGCAGTTGGAGGCGAACAGGCGACCGCCCATCTTCAATGCTTGCGGGTCCTTGGCGACTTCTTCCACCGGCATGGCCGCGAACTTGGCGAAGATCGGCCCGAACCTGGCGTCGGCCTTGGCCATTTCCTTGTCCCATTCCTTGGTCTGGGTCCAGCCGTCCTCATAGCCCGGCAGTACACCTTTCCAGTTGCCCAGGCCCGGGTAGAGAATCAGATAGCCGACGGCAAACACCAGGGTGCCGGCGAACAACATGAACCACCACTGGGGCAGCGGGTTGTCGTATTCCTCGATACCGTCGAAGGCGTGGCCCATGGTCTGGTCGACGCTGCCCTTGGTCTCGCCCTTGCGAGTGCCGACCAACAGCCAGGTCAGGCCGATGAGGCTGCCCAGGGTCAATACGCAGATCCATGTACTCCAGAACGTAGTCATGGCCGAGTGCTCCTTGTGGCTGGCTCTGCTTGAGCGTCGGGTGGGGAAGGTTCATCGGCAAACGGCAGCAGGCGGGCCTGCTCGAATTCCGCGTTGCGGCGGTTGTTGAACACCCACAGCGACAGGCCGATAAAGGCGATGGCGACCACCAGCGTGCCAAGGCCGCGGATGGTGCCCGCATCGAATTCAAATCCCATGGCTCACCTCTTGCTCTTGATGGCAGTGCCGAGCACTTGCAGGTAGGAAACCAGCGCGTCCATCTCGGTCTTGCCCTTGAGGCTGGCGACGGCGCCGTTGATGTCGTCGTCGGTGTACGGCACGCCGAGGGTGCGCATCACTTTCAACTTGGTCTCGGTGTGGCTGCTGTCGACGGCGGCGGTGACCAGCCATGGGTAGGCCGGCATTTTCGACTCCGGCACCACGTTGCGCGGGTTGTACAAGTGCGCGCGGTGCCAGTCGTCCGAGTAGCGTGCGCCGACGCGGGCCAGGTCCGGGCCGGTACGCTTGGAACCCCACAGGAACGGGTGGTCCCACACGCTTTCGCCAGCCACCGAGTAGTGGCCGTAGCGCTCGGTCTCGGCGCGGAACGGGCGGATCATCTGCGAGTGGCACTGTACGCAGCCTTCGCGGATGTAGATGTCGCGGCCTTCCAGTTGCAGCGCGGTGTAGGGCTTCATGCCTTCGACCGGCTTGTTGGTCACGTCCTGGAAGAACAGCGGGACGATCTGGGTCAGGCCGCCGATGCTCACGGCGAGCACCATCAGCAGCATCAACAGGCCGACGTTCTTTTCAATCGTTTCGTGTTTCATCATCGACTCCTCAGGCCATCTGCGCGGCAGCGGTGACTTCGGCAGGTTGCGCCGAACGCACGGTGCGCCATGTGTTGTAAGCCATCAGGAACATGCCGCTGAGGAAGATCGCACCGCCCACCAAACGCACGATGAAGCCAGGGTGGCTGGCCACCAGAGTTTCGACGAAGGAGTAGGTGAGGGTGCCGTCTTCGTTGACCGCACGCCACATCAGGCCCTGGGCGATGCCGTTGACCCACATCGACGCGATGTAGAGCACGGTGCCGATGGTGGCCAGCCAGAAATGCGCGTTGATCAGGCCGAGGCTGTACATCTGCTCGCGACCGAAGATTTTCGGGATCATGTGGTACAGCGCGCCGATGGAGATCATCGCCACCCAGCCCAGCGCCCCGGCGTGTACGTGGCCGATGGTCCAGTCGGTGTAGTGGGAGAGGGCGTTGACGGTCTTGATCGCCATCATCGGGCCTTCGAAGGTCGACATGCCGTAGAAGGCCAGGGAGACGACGAGGAAGCGCAGGATCGGGTCGCTGCGCAACTTATGCCAGGCACCCGAGAGGGTCATCATGCCGTTGATCATGCCGCCCCAGCTTGGCGCCAGCAGCACCAGTGACATCACCATGCCCAGGGACTGCGCCCAGTCCGGCAAGGCGGTGTAGTGCAAGTGGTGAGGGCCGGCCCAGATGTACAGGGTGATCAGCGCCCAGAAGTGCACAATCGACAAGCGATAGGAATACACCGGGCGTTCGGCCTGCTTGGGCACGAAGTAGTACATCATGCCGAGGAAACCCGCAGTCAGGAAAAAGCCTACCGCGTTGTGCCCATACCACCACTGCACCATGGCATCCGTCGCCCCGCCGTACAGCGAGTAGGACTTGGTCAGGCTGACCGGGATTTCCAGGTTATTGACGATATGCAAGATGGCCACGGTGATGATGAACGCGCCGAAGAACCAGTTGCCCACATAGATGTGCTTGGTCTTGCGCTTCATGATCGTGCCGAAGAACACGATGGCGTAGGCGACCCAGACAATGGTGATCAGGATGTCGATCGGCCATTCCAGCTCGGCGTATTCTTTGGAGCTGGTGTAGCCCAGTGGCAGGCTGATCGCGGCCAGCAGGATCACAAGCTGCCAGCCCCAGAAGCAGAACGCGGCGACTCTCGGCGCGAACAGCTGCGTCTGGCAGGTGCGTTGCACCGAGTAAAAGGAGCTGGCGAACAGCGCACAGCCACCGAACGCGAAGATCACCGCGTTGGTGTGCAAAGGGCGCAGGCGACCGAAGCTGGTCCAAGGCAAATCGAAGTTGAGCGCAGGCCAAACCAATTGGGCAGCGAGAAAAACCCCGAGCCCCATGCCGACGATGCCCCACACCACCGTCATAATGGCGAATTGGCGGACCACCTTGTAGTTATAGGCGGTACTTAAAGTAGTGTTCATGGTTCCCCATCCACGGTTCAACCCAAGCAAGTGCGGCACTTGGGCTGGAGTTATAGGCAGACTAAAAAGCGAGGCAAGCATGGGCAAAGAGCACAAGGCCAGTATTGACGGGGATCAATGGGCGCAGTGTGTACGGGAACATGGCTGGTTGTGGGATGTCGCCACCGGCGCGACGTCGGGTGAGCCGGTCACGCTGATCCTGGCCCACGGCGCTGGCGCACCGATGGACTCTGCGTTCATGAACGATATGGCCGCACGCCTTGCCGGGCATGGCGTGAGCGTGTTGCGCTTCGAGTTTCCGTACATGGCACAGCGTCGCGTGGACGGCGGCAAACGCCCCCCGAATCCGGCGCCGAAACTGCTGGAGTGCTGGCGCGAGGTGTATGCCGAGGTGCGACGTCATGTCGCTGGGAAACTGGCGATGGGTGGCAAGTCCATGGGCGGGCGGATGGCCAGTTTACTGGCCGATGAACTGGGCGCCGATGGGTTGGTGTGCCTGGGCTATCCGTTCTATGCGGTGGGCAAGCCAGAGAAACCCCGGGTGGAGCACTTGGCTGCGCTTACGACGCCCACCTTGATTGTGCAGGGCGAGCGCGATGCCTTGGGCAATCGTGCGGCGGTGCAGAGTTATGACTTGTCAGAGAGCATTGAGGTGATGTGGTTGGCGGCGGGGGACCATGACTTGAAGCCGCTGAAGGCTTCGGGGTTCAGCCATGAGCAGCACTTGGAGGCGGCGGCGGTGCAGGTGGCTGAGTTTCTCCGGACCTGTTAGCGCCCTATCGGGGGCAAGCCCCCTCCCACATTGGGCTGGGTTCACCTATTTCTATCGGTGAATACCGTCCAGTGTGGGAGCTGGCTTGCCTGCGATAGCAGTTTATCGGTTAAAACGCTCTACCAGCGAATACTGGGTATTGGCGGTATGCGTCAACTCTTCACTCAGTTGCGCCGAGTTCATCGCCTGCTCCGAGGTCTGGTCCGCCAACAGCGCAATGGTGCTGATGTTGCGGCTGATCTCCTCGGCCACCGCACTTTGCTCCTCGGTTGCGGCTGCGATCTGGGTGGTCATGTCGGTGATATTGGCCACCGCCTCACTGATACCTACCAAGGCCTGGTCTGCTTCCATCACCCGTGCCACACCTTCTTCGGCTTGGCGGTGCCCGGCGTCCATGGTTTGCACGGCCGCAGCCGCGGTGTGTTGCAGCTTGGCGATCAGGGTATGGATCTGCCCGGTGGATTCGGCCGTACGCTGCGCCAGTTGGCGCACTTCATCGGCGACCACTGCAAAACCACGGCCCATCTCACCGGCACGCGCGGCTTCGATAGCGGCGTTGAGTGCCAGCAGGTTGGTCTGGTCGGCAATGCCTTTGATCACATCAACCACGCCGCCGATTTCATCGCTGTCTTTGGCCAGTTGCGTGACGGTCACACCGGTCTCTCCAACGGCTGCCGAAAGACGCTGAATCGCCTCGCGGGTTTCCCCAGCGATATCGCGGCCGCGGCCGGTCAGGCGGTTGGCTTCCTGGGTGGCGTCGGCGGTGCGCTGCACGTGGCTGGCCACTTCTTGGGTGGTCGCCGCCATCTGGTTTACCGCAGTGGCCACCTGTTCGGTTTCCACGCGCTGGCGTTCCAGGCCGCTGGAGCTGTTGTGCGCCAGGGTGTTGGATTGCGCGGCCTGGTCGTTGAGGTGCTCGGCGGTGTCCTGCAGGCGGGTAAGACAGGTCTTCAGACGCGCTTCCTGGCTGAGGATCGACATTTCCAGGCGCGCTTGTGCGCCACGGCTGTCGGTGTACATCTGCGCGATCAACGGGTCGGACGTGGTCTGTTCGGCCAGGCGCAGCAAACGCTTGAGACCGCGCTGTTGCCAGCTCAAGCCCAGCAGGCCCAACGGCACCGACAGCGCCGCTGCCAGGGCAAAGCCCCATTGGGAGGTGAGGGTGGCGCCGATCATGAAGCTCAACTGGCTGACCAGGATAAACGGCAGCCAGTCCTGCAACACCGGCAGCCACTTGTCCCGTTGGGGGACGGCCGACTTGCCTTGGTTGATGCGTTGATAGAGCGCTTCGGCCCGGCGGATCTGCTCGGCGGTGGGCTTGATGCGCACCGATTCGTAGCCGATCACCTGGTTACCGTCGAAGACCGGCGTCACATAGGCGTTAACCCAATAGTGGTCACCGGTCTTGCAGCGATTCTTGACAATGCCCATCCATGGCAAGCCTTGTTTGAGCGTGGACCACATATGCGCGAACACGGCCGGCGGCACATCCGGGTGACGCACCAGGTTGTGTGGCGCGCGCACCAGTTCTTCGCGGGTGAACCCACTGATTTCGACAAAGGCGTCGTTGCAGTAGGTAATCACACCCTTGGCATCTGTGGTGGAGATCAACCGTTGCTGAGCGGGGAAGGTACGTTCGCGCTGGGTAACGGGTTGGTTATTACGCATGATTGTTCAATCCGCAAGGCTTTCAGGGGGTATCGGCCATGCGGGGCATTTATTTAACTTATTTTTGCAACAATCCTGCGAACAGCGTTGCCTCTGTAGAAGGCAGGCTTAGCCGGCGAGCATCGGGTAGGTAAACAACCCGAAGTGCAGCAGATTCAAGCCAAAATGCGTGGCAATCGCCGCGCCTAGCCCGCCGAACCGATACGCCAGGCCGTAGCCCACGCCCGCAATACCCGCCAGCAGCATCCACTGCCAACCCGCAGCAAAATGCACCAGGCCGAATAACAGCGAGGCCAGCAGCAGCGCGAGGTTCTCGCCATAGGGCAGGTGTTTGAAGCGTTGGCTCAGGCCGCCCTGGATATACCCGCGAAACAGCGCTTCTTCGACCAACGTCACCAGCAGCAGGTTATTCAACACCCACAGCCACGCCTCGTCCGGCCACTTGGGTGCCCAACTGATCATCCCCAGCAGGGCCGCGCCACCCAAGGCGGCGATGGCGGCCAGAGTCAGGGCCATGGCTGTGACGCAGATCGACAGGCGCAATGAACGCCGCGCCACAATCCACGGGCAGGCCAGCAACAGCCAGAAGCCGATCAGGGGTTTGTCCTGGTTCAGGTACATCGAGAAGGGCACTGAGTCCGGAGTAAATCGCTGGGGCGCAATACCGCGGCCGTTATAGAAGCCCGGTAGCCAGTGCATCGCCAGGCCCAGGGCCAGGACGATAAACAAGCCGTGGCCCAAGTAGCGTGCCCAAGGGTTGCGTTGCTGGCGCACGGCGTACCCGGCCACCAGCAACAGTGCGATGGAGACCGCCGCCAGTACGCCCAGTTGGCCGTAGATCAAAGCCACGACATAGCCAATGGAAAGTAGGGTGAGGTACAGCCAGGGCAAAGCAATCATGTGAAATCCTTGGAAAAAAACTGGGCGGCATTATAGCGAGCGGTCTGCCTGGACGGCATGAAAACTCCTCCACCCACAGGGTGAGGGGAAAGGATTGCAAAATGTATTTGCGGCTGGTTATAGTCGTCGCGTCTTCATCCCTTCAAAAAGATCAGCACATGCCAGCTTCCCAGCGCATAGCGGTAGTCGATTCAGCGGTCAACGCTGTGGTCGTGCCGTGCCGTGGCAAGCAGCCTGCGCAGATCAGTCACTACCCCCCACCTGTCAGTAGCACGCCGGTGTACGCAGTCGTATCACCGCCGGGCGTTGGCATTTCGGGCTGATCAGCGATTCGCTGTTGCCCCGTGCCTGCCTGAAAAAAACCTACTGAAATTCAGTTTTTACTGAGTCGGCTTTTTAGCCTGATAACAGGTGGTAACCATGTCTGTGCTTTCGAAACAATCCGTGGCCGCGGCGGCCTCGACGAGCGTGTTTGTCCTGCTGTGGAGCAGCGGGGCGATCTTCTCCAAGTTGGGCTTGGCCCATGCTTCGCCCTTTGCCTTTCTGCTGATCCGCTTTGCCATCGCCCTGATGGGGTTGGTGGTGTTGGTACCCATCCTCAAGTTGAAGCTGCCACGTCCCGGCAAGCCGCTGCTGTATGCGGCGGCGACGGGCCTGGTCTTGCTGGGGGCCTACCAGATTTTCTATCTGCTGGCCCTGGACCTCAACGTCACCCCTGGGGTGATGGCGACCATCATGGGCGTGCAGCCGATCCTTACCGTGGTACTGATGGAGCGCCAACGCTCCTGGCGCCGGTTGTTCGGCCTGGGGTTGGGGTTGGCGGGCTTGATCATGGTGGTGTACCAGGGCATCGGGTTGGCGGGCATGTCTCTGGCCGGGATGGTGTTCGGGCTGCTGGCGCTGGCGAGCATGACGTTTGGCTCTATCATGCAAAAGCGCATCACCGACAACCCCTTGGGCACGCTGCCACTGCAATACCTGGCCGGGTTGCTACTGTGCGCGGTGTTCGTGCCGTTCCAGCCGTTCCACTTTGAACACAGTGCGCGTTTTTACCTGCCGGTCCTGTGGATGGGGCTGGTGGTGTCCGTGCTGGCGACGTTGTTGCTGTACCGCCTGATCGCCCGGGGCAACCTGGTGAATGTCACCAGCCTGTTCTACCTGGTGCCAGCAGTGACGGCGGTGATGGACTACCTGATCTTCGGTAATCGCCTGGCCTTGTTGAGTGTGCTGGGAATGGCGTTGATCATCGTCGGCTTGGTGTTTGTATTCCGTAAGCAATAAACCCACCCCTGTAGGAGCGAGATTGGTCGCTCCTACAGTTTTTGCGGGCGCAGCACCAACCACAACGCCCCGGCAATCAGCACACCGCCATACAGGTGGGCCATGGACAGCGGCTCATCCAACAGCAACGCACCCCACAACACGCCGAACGGCGGAATCATGAAGGTCACGGTCATCGACTTGACCGGGCCGATGGACGACAGCAGGCGGAAGTACAGAATGTAGGCGAACGCCGTACATACCAGCCCCAATCCCAGCAGAGACGACCACACCTGCCAGCCGCCCCAGCTCGCCGGTGGATGGCTGATGGCGCTGTAGGCAAAGAACGGCAACAGAAACAACGTCGCCCCCAACATGCTGCCCAAGGCCGAGAGACGGCTGTCCAACCCGCCGCGCTGGTCCAGCCAACGCCGCGCCAGGAAACCGGCAAAGCCATAGCACGTGGTTGCCAGCAGGCACGCCAGTGCGCCCATCAATAATTCCAGATCAAAGGCCACCGGCCCCGCACGCGTGAGCACGGCAACGCCAAACAGCCCCAGGGCGACCCCTGCGATTTTCGATGGCGTCAGGCGCTCACTGAAGAACAGCCCGCCAATCAGCACGCCCATCAGCGGCGTGGTGGCGTTGAAAATCGCCGAATAACCTGCCGGCAGTACCTGTGCCGCCACCGAGTACATCGTCGCGGGAATCCCCGAGTTGATCACGCCCAGCAACAGGACCGTCTTGAACTTGCCCTTGAAATCCCAGCTCACGCGCATCATCGCCAGGATCACTAATAAGCCCGCGGCGGCAATCGACACGCGGAAAAACGCGGTGGGCACTGTGCCGATTTCCGGGGCGATGATGCGCATAAACAGGAAACTCGCGCCCCAAATGGCGGCCAGCCCCAGCAGATACAGGGTGTCAACAGGTCTCACGGAAAACTCCTACGCCAAATGGGGCGCAGAAGTGTTGCCCAGCGGGCAGGTCGGCACAATGGCTAATTGCAGTCAGTTCACCCCTGCGCAAAATCATTCTTCTCCTGCCTCGGTTCACTGGCTAAGCTCTGGGCTTCCAGATACCCGTTCGAGGTTTCCCGCATGTCGCAGTCCGCCCTCGCTGTCGCCCGGATGATCCTCGACGGTTTCGACGATTACCGTGAACACTTCCGCCAGATCACCGATGGCGCCCGTGAGCGTTTCGAGAAGGCCCAGTGGCAGCAGGGGCAGGCCGCGTCGGCCGCGCGCATCAACCTCTATGAAGAGAAAGTCGCTGAGGTCACGACCCGCCTGCGCGCCAGTTTTGACCCTGCGCCGTTGCATGACATCGGCCAGTGGCCCCTGGTAAAAAGCGCCTATATCGGCCTGATCGACCTGCGCTTTGACGATGAACTGTCCGAGACCTGGTACAACTCGATCTTCTGCGGCCTGTTCAGCCATGACCTGATCAGCGACGGCTGCATGTTCATCCACACTACCCGGCCGAGCCTGCGCCGGGCGCGGGCGGCGCAAACCCGTATCTACACGCCGGCCGGTAAAATAGCGGACATGCTCGCGCAGGTTTTCTCTGACTACCGCTTCAGCGAGCCCTACGCCGACCTGCCCGCCGACCTGCGCCGCCTCGAAGCCCAGTTGCGGGAAAACCTGCCGGATTGGGTGTGCAAGGACCCGGACCTCAAGGTCGAGTTGTTTTCCTCGGTGCTGTATCGCAACAAAGGCGCCTACCTCGTGGGGCGCATCTACACCCGCGACGAACAATGGCCGTTGGTGATTCCGCTGCTGCACCGCGAAGGGCGTGGCATTCAGATCGATGCGTTGATCACCGACGAAGCCGACGTGTCGATCATCTTCTCGTTCACCCGTTCCTATTTCATGGTCGACGTGCCCGTGCCAGCGGAATTCATTGGCTTTCTCAAGCGCATTCTGCCGGGCAAGCACATTGCCGAGCTGTACACCTCCATCGGTTTCTACAAGCACGGCAAATCCGAGTTCTACCGCGCGCTGATCAACCACCTGGCCACCACCGATGACCAGTTCATTATGGCCCCCGGCGTGCGCGGCATGGTCATGAGCGTGTTTACGCTGCCGGGTTTCAATACGGTGTTCAAGATCATCAAGGACCGCTTCTCGCCGTCGAAAAACGTCAACCGCGCCACGGTGATCGAAAAGTACCGCCTGGTGAAAAGCGTCGACCGGGTAGGGCGCATGGCCGACACCCAGGAGTTCGCCGACTTCCGCTTCCCCTTGAGCAAGTTCGAGCCCGAGTGCCTGGCCGAGCTGCTGGAAGTCGCCGCCGGTACTGTCGAAGTGGAGGGCGACACCGTGCTTATCCGCCACTGCTGGACCGAGCGACGCATGACCCCGCTCAACCTCTACCTCGACAACGCCAACCCCGCTCAGGTGCGCGAAGCATTGGAGGATTACGGCCTGGCGATCAAGCAACTGGCGGCAGCGAATATCTTCCCCGGCGACATGCTGCTGAAGAACTTTGGCGTCACCCGCCACGGCCGCGTGGTGTTCTATGACTACGACGAAATCTGCTTCCTCACCGAAGCCAACTTCCGCCATATCCCCGCGCCGCGCACCCCCGAGGATGAAATGGCCTCCGAGCCCTGGTACTCCATCGGCCCGCTGGACGTGTTCCCCGAGGAATTCCCGCCGTTCCTGTTTGCCGACGCCGGCCAGCGCAAGTTGTTCGACGAGTTGCATGGCGAGTTGTACAACGCCGATTACTGGAAGGGCCTGCAGGACGCGATTCGTGCCGGTAAGGTGATCGACGTATTCCCCTACCGCCGCAAAGACCCGCTATAACCTATTGCCCCTGTGGGAGCGGGCGTGCTCGCGAATACGGTGGTTCAGTTGATACATCTGTGACTGACACACCGCTTTCGCGAGCAAGCCCGCTCCCACATTTTGGTTCGGTTTACACCCGTTGAAGCTCAACTGCCTGCCAGATGGGCTGCTTTTCTGCCACACTTGCCGGCCGTGCATAAATAGATGACCGTCGAAATAGCTGATGACAGACCAAGCACCCACCCTCGACCAACTGCTCAAAGCCCTCGATCACGCCATGCTCGCCGACCGCCACCGCTTGCGCCGGCAGTTGCTTGAGCTGCGCAAGAAGCCCGATGAGGACAAGCTGGCGCAGTGGGTGGCGCGGATGCAGGCATCCTGTGCACAGGTCACGGCGCGGCGCGCCAGCCTGCCGGTGATCCGCTACGACGACAGCCTGCCGATTGCCGCCAAGCGCGATGAGATCAAGGACGCGCTGCTCAAGCACCAGGTGCTGATCATTGCCGGTGAGACCGGTTCGGGCAAGACCACCCAGTTGCCGAAAATCTGCCTGGAAATCGGTCGCGGCCAGTACGGTCTGATCGGCCACACCCAGCCACGCCGGATCGCAGCGCGCAGTGTCGCCAGCCGTGTCGCTGAAGAGCTGTCCACGCCATTGGGTGCGCTGGTCGGTTACCAAGTGCGCTTCGAAGACCAGAGTGACTCCAACACCCTGATCAAGCTGATGACCGACGGCATCCTGCTGGCCGAAACCCAGAACGACCGCTACCTCGAGCGCTACGACACGATCATCGTCGACGAAGCCCACGAACGCAGCCTGAACATCGACTTCCTGCTCGGCTACCTCAAGACCCTGTTGCCGCGCCGCCCCGACCTGAAGGTTATCATCACCTCGGCGACCATCGACCTGGAGCGCTTTTCCAAGCACTTCGACGATGCGCCAATAGTCGAGGTGTCGGGCCGTACCTTCCCGGTGGACACCTGGTATCGCCCCCTCACCCTGGAACAGGACGAGGAGGGCAACCGCGTCGAGGACGACCTGACCGTCGACCAGGCGATCCTCGCCACCCTCGATGAAATCGCCGCCTATGAGCGCAGCGAGCGACGCAGCCCCGGCGATGTGCTGGTGTTTCTGCCCGGCGAGCGCGAGATTCGTGATGCGGCCGACATGCTGCGCAAGGCGCAGCTCAAACACACCGAGATTTTGCCGTTGTACGCACGGCTGTCACCGGCCGAGCAACAGCGCATTTTCCAGTCCCACCCAGGCCGGCGCGTGGTACTGGCGACCAACGTTGCGGAAACCTCGCTGACGGTGCCGGGCATTCGCTATGTGATCGACAGCGGCACGGCACGCATCAGCCGCTACAGCTACCGCGCCAAGGTGCAGCGCCTGCCCATCGAGGCGATTTCCCAGGCCAGCGCCAACCAGCGTAAAGGCCGTTGCGGCCGGGTTGAACCGGGTATTTGCGTGCGCTTGTACAGCGAAGAAGATTTTATCGGGCGCCCGGAATTTACCGACCCGGAAATTTTGCGCACCAACCTCGCGGCCGTGATCCTGCAGATGCTGCACCTGCGCCTGGGCGAGATCACCGATTTCCCGTTTATCGAACCGCCGGATGGCAAGGCCATCAGCGACGGTTTCAACCTGCTGCAAGAACTCTCGGCGGTCGACCGCAACAGCCAGCTCACGCCGTTGGGCCGCCAGCTCGCCCGCTTGCCGGTGGACCCGCGCATGGGCCGCATGTTGCTGGAAGCGGCCAAGCTCGGCAGTTTGCAGGAAGTGTTGATCGTCGCCAGCGCCATGTCGATCCAGGACCCGCGCGAGCGCCCACCAGAGCGTCAACAAGCGGCCGACCAAGCCCACGCACAGTGGAAAGACCCGGATTCGGACTTCGCCGGGTTGGTCAACCTGTGGCGCGGTTTCGAGGAGCAGCGCCAGGAACTGACCGCCAGCCCGTTGCGCAACTGGTGCCGCAAAAACTTCCTCAACTACTTGCGCCTGCGCGAGTGGCGCGACTCCCATCGTCAATTGAGCCTGATCTGCCGCGACATGCAGCTGAGCCTCAACAAAGAGCCCGCCGACTATCCGAAGCTGCATAAAGCGGTACTGTCCGGCCTGCTCAGCCAGATCGGCCAGAAGACCGAAGACGGCGATTACCTCGGGGCGCGCCAGCGTCGCTTCTGGATTCACCCGTCGTCGGGCATCGGCAAGAAGCGCCCGCAATGGCTGATGACCGCCGAACTGGTGGAAACCACCAAGCTCTATGCACGCATGGTGGCGAAGATCGATGCCGACTGGATCGAGCCGCTGGCGGGGCATCTGATCAAGAAAAGCCACTTCGAACCCCATTGGGAGAAGAAGCGTGGCCAGGTGGTGGCCTTTGAGCAGATCACCCTGTTCGGGCTGATCGTGGTAGGGCGTCGGCCGGTGCATTACGGGCCGATTGACCCGGTGGTGTCCCGTGAGTTGTTTATCCGTGAAGGCCTGGTGCGCGGCGAGATTCAGTCCCGGGCCAAGTGCCTGACGGCCAACCAGAAACTGCTGGAGCAACTCGACGAGCTGGAAGCCAAGGCCCGCCGTCGCGACATCCTGGCCGACGAAGAAACCCTGTACGCCTTCTACGATGCGCGCCTGCCCGCAGAGATTCACCAGACCGCCACCTTTGACAGTTGGTACAAGGTCAACAGCCAGAAAGACCCGCAACTGCTGATCATGCGTGAAGAAGACGTACTGGCCCGCGAGGCCAGTGAAGTCACCGCCGCGCATTACCCGGACACCTTGCACCTGGGCGACCTGGCCCTGGCCTTGAGTTACCACTTCGAACCCAACCACCCCCGTGACGGCGTGACCCTGCGGGTGCCGGCGCCGTTGTTGCCGGCGTTGCCAGCCGAGCGCCTGGAGTGGCTGGTGCCGGGGTTGATCGAAGCCAAGTGCATCGCTCTGGTGCGCAACTTGCCCAAGGCGCTGCGCAAAAACTTCGTGCCGGTGCCGGACTTCGTCAAGGCCGCGCTGCAACGCATCGAATTCGGCCAGGGCTCGCTGCCCCAGGCGCTGGGGCGTGAATTGCTGCGCATGACCGGTGCGCGGGTCAGCGATGAGGCGTGGGCCGAGGCGGCGCAACAGGTGGAAAACCACCTGAAGATGAACCTGGAAGTGGTCGACGGCCAGGGCAAGTTCCTCGGCGAAGGCCGTGACCTGGCCGAGCTGACTGCACGGTTCGCCGAAGCCAGCCAGGCCGCCTTGGCGGTGCCGCAAACCGCGAAAAGCCAGCAGCCGGTAGAGGCCAAGGTGTTTGCGGCGGTGGCGCAAAAGACCCAGCAGAACATCGCCGGCCTGTCGATGACGGTGTATCCGGCACTGGTGGAAGAGAACGGCACGGTCAAGGAGGGGCGCTTCTCCACCGCTGCCGAAGCCGAGTTCCAGCACCGTCGCGCCTTGCAGCGCCTGCTGATGCAGCAATTGGCGGAGCCGGCGAAATTCCTGCGCGGCAAATTGCCGGGCCTGACCGAACTGGGCTTGATGTACCGTGAACTGGGGCGAATCGACGCGCTGGTGGAAGACATCCTGCTGGCCAGCCTCGATACCTGTGTACTTGAAGGCGAAGCCAGCCTGCCACGCGATGGCGCTGGCCTGGCGGCCTTGGCTGAACGTAAGCGCGGCAGTTGGACTGAGCACGCCGAACGCCTGGCGCGCCTGACCCTGGAAGTGCTGAAACTTTGGCACGGCCTGCAAAAACGCTTCAAGGGCAAGATCGACCTGGCCCAGGCCGTGGCCTTGAACGATATCAAGCAGCAACTGAGCAACCTGGTGTATCCAGGTTTTGTGCGGGAAACCCCAGCCCAGTGGTTCAAGGAGCTGCCGCGTTTCCTCAAGGCTATCGAACTGCGCCTGGAAAAACTGCCGAGCCAGGTGCAAAAGGACCGCGTGTGGAGCAGCGAATTGGGCGGCCTGTGGGCGCAGTACCAGAACCGCCTGAACAAACACACCCAGGAAGGCAAGCGCGACCCGCAGTTGGAGCTATATCGCTGGTGGCTGGAGGAGTACCGGGTGTCGCTGTTTGCCCAGCAGTTGGGTACCAAAGTGCCGATTTCCGATAAACGCCTGAGCAAGCAGTGGAGCCAGGTAGAGCCCTGAAGCCCTTGCCGCAAGGTGTTTGTTTGGCCTATAGCGCCAAATCCCCGGTGTTGTGGCAAACTTCGCGGTCACAAGATTGAATAAAAGCATTGCCAGTTTGATGCCCGCTGGATGACATCAAACGACTTTAATTTTGGTACGACGGTACCAATATCTTCTGCCTGACAGATTTAGAGGAACGACCGTGCATAACGTCGTCATCAGCGGCACTGGCCTGTACACCCCGGCCAACAGCATTTCCAACGAAGAGCTGGTGCAGTCTTTCAATGCCTACGTACAACAGTTCAACGCCGACAACGCCGCCGCTATCGAACGTGGCGATGTGCAGGCGCTGACCGAGTCGAGCGCGGCATTCATCGAAAAGGCATCCGGCATCAAGAGCCGTTTTGTGATGGACAAGGACGGCATCCTCGATCCACAGCGCATGGCTCCGCGCCTGCCCGAGCGCAGCAACGATGAATGGTCGGTGCTTTGCCAGATGGCCATCGGTGCCGCCGAACAAGCCCTGCAGCGCGCCGGCAAGACCGCCGCCGACATCGACGGCGTGATTGTCGCCTGCTCCAACCTGCAACGCGCCTACCCGGCGATCGCCATTGAAGTCCAGGAAGCCTTGGGTATCCAGGGTTTCGGTTTCGACATGAACGTGGCGTGTTCCTCGGCCACCTTCGGCATCCAGAACGCGGCCAACAGCATCCAGTTGGGCCAGGCCCGGGCGATCCTGATGGTCAACCCGGAAGTCTGCACCGGCCACCTGAACTTTCGTGACCGTGACAGCCACTTCATCTTCGGTGATGCCGCCACGGCGGTGATCCTGGAGCGTGCTGACCTGGCGACGTCCGAACATCAGTTCGACGTGGTGAGTACCAAGCTGCTGACCAAGTTCTCCAACAACATCCGCAACAACTTTGGCTTCCTCAATCGCACGGCGGAAGAGGGCATCGGCGCCCCCGACAAGCTGTTCGTGCAGGAAGGCCGCAAGGTGTTCCGTGATGTCTGCCCGATGGTGGCCGAATTGATCGGCGAGCACCTGGCAGAAAACCAGCTGAGTGTCACTGATGTGAAGCGTTTCTGGCTGCACCAGGCCAACCTGAGCATGAACCATCTGATCGTGAAGAAACTGCTGGGGCGCGACGCGTCAGTAGAAGAAGCACCGGTGATCCTCGATACTTACGCCAATACCAGCTCGGCCGGCTCGGTGATTGCGTTCCACACTTATCAGGATGACCTGCCCAAGGGCGCGGTTGCCGTACTCAGCTCCTTTGGCGCCGGGTATTCGATTGGCAGTGTGATCCTGCGCAAACGCTGAGTATGTGGCCGGACGCGGTCAACTGTGGGAGCTGGCTTGCCTGCGAAGGCATCGGCTCGGTGTGCCTGAATCACCGAGTCGTCTGGATCGCAGGCAAGCCAGCTCCCACATTGAGCGTATTTCCACGGCAAGATTGAGGTAAACGATGGCCGCAGCGGACGATGCGCACCTGCTTGAACGCCTGCTCAAGGGTGAGCAGCGGGCTTATAAGGATTTGGTCAACACGTACCAGAGTGCGATGCGGGCAGTGGCGTATGCCATCGTCGGCCAGCGCCATGCCGATGAGGTGGTGCAAGATGCCTGGCTCTCGGTGGTGCGCAACCTGGCCAAGTTCGAAGGGCGATCTAGCCTCAAGACATGGTTATTGACGATCACTGCCAATTCCGCAAAGAGCCGTTACAAACAAAATCGTCGGGAAGTCCTTCTCGACGATTTACCCTCGCCTCACGGCACTATCGGCGATGACCGCTTCAGCCCGGATGATGGCCATTGGGCTGTCGCCCCTTACGCTTGGCACCAGGACACCCCGGAAGCGCTGCTGACCGAAGATGAATTGCGCAAGTGCCTGGAGCATACGATTCTGAGTTTGTCCGAATTGCAAAGCAGTGTGCTGGTACTGCGTGAACGCCAGGGCCTGGAATTGGAAGAAATCTGTAATCTTCTGACCCTTTCACTCTCCAACGTCCGTGTGCTGTTGCATCGAGCGCGGCTTAAAGTCTTCGCCACGGTGGAGCATTTTGAGGAAACGGGTGAATGTTGACCTGTAAAGAACAAGTAGCGCGTTCCAGTGACTACCTCGATGGGCAATTGACCTTTCGGGAGCGTCTGCTGGTGCGTCATCACTTGATGTTCTGCCCGAACTGCCGGCGCTTTATCCGTCAGATGCGCCTGATGCAGGCAACGCTCAAGCGTATGCCGCAGGAGCCGGTGGAGGGGGTTGATGCGCTGGCCGAACAACTGGCAGCCGAGCGGCTTAAAGACATCATGTAGGAGCGAGCTTGCTCGCTCCTACATGTTAAGCGTTAGAACTTGGCTTCAGCATCCAACTGCAAGGTGTTGGTGTCGGCATCGCGCTGGGTCCGGCTGGCAAAGTCAGCCTTGGTCAGGAAGTAGGTGGCGCCGATGGCGAAGTTCTTGTCGATGTCGTAGCTGACTTTCATCTTGTGACCGCGCGAGCCGGTGGTGCCGTTGGCGAAGTCCGAATCGGTGAAGGCGCCGACGACGGCATTACGTTGAACGTCGCGGTAGTTGTAGTCCAGGTTCAAACCGAACACCTTGGACTTGGCACCCAGCAACCAGGCGGTGTCCTGGTCGGTCACCGCATCGTTGTTTTTCACGTACTGGCCGTAGAACGACAGCGGCACAGCCAGGCCACCGATGTCTGCTTGTGCAAAGCCTTCGTACAGGCGGAATTCGTTGTTGGCCGAGTTGCCGTTGACCGCCAATGCGCAAGGCGTGGTGGTGGTTGTGCAGCGGCTGTCTTCGTCGTTCTTGTAGGCGTAGATGCTGCCGCCCAAGGTCATTTTCAGGTTGTCGGTGACCGAGAAACGCGTACCCAACTGGCCGGACGTCAGGCGCAGGTCATGGCGAAATTGCACGCCGTCACCGTCGACGTTGTCCTTGAGGTTGTAGTTACCCAGGCTACCGAACAGCTCCGCGCTGCTACCCAGTGGGTATTTGTAGGTGACGGCCAGGCCTTCAGGGTTGATGTCGCTATCCCAGATCACATCGCCCATGTTCACCCACGGCTGCAGCATCTTGCCGCCGATCACGTGCAGGTTCTTGATCTGGTCCGGGTGGTAGTCGATGTAGCCGAGGTCCAGCCAGATCGACTTCTTATCGAAGTAGCCATCCTGGTCCTGGTTGGTGGAGCGTGCATCATCGCCGCCGCCGGTGGCGATACGGATACCGGTGTCCACCTGCGGGTTGATTTCGGTGTAGGCACCCAGGCGGGCACGAATGCGTTGACGGTCCTTGTCACGCCCACCGTTGTTGGGTTCGCCGTCGATCTTTATGGTTTCCTGGCGGAAGCGCACGTCACCCTTGAACTGGGTCTTGGCTGCCCAAGCCAATTTCTGGTCGAAGCTGCTCAGCTCGTTGGTTTTTTTCGCGGTGGCCGCGATCTGCTCGTTGGTCTCTTGTTGAGCCTGGCGTGCGATCTGCTGCTCTTTCTGATCCCTGGCCAGTTCCATTTGCAGTTCGGTGTACTGCGCCGCGGTGATCTGGCCGTTGGCCTTGAGCATGTCGAGCAATTTAGCGTCGACTGCAGCGCTGGCCGGAACGCTCAGTGCCAGCAACAGGCCGCCACACAGGACCGCCGCAGTTTTAGTGGAAGCAAGACGCATATCAATCTCCGAAAGTGAGGAGGGAGGGCAACACCCTCCAGGACACAACCGACCCATGACGGACGGAAAAAATGTCGCCCGGTAGACCCGGACGCTCTAAAAACTGGCGTCAGTATCGCGACCGTTTATGACGGAGTAGTGGCTAAGTGATTTCATCTAGATGACAAATCGTTACGCTACGGAACTAAGGGTTTTGAGCCCTGTCCGCGTGTTTTGAGGATGTGCGCGCGGCTGTGATCAGCGATACTCGCCAGGTTTTCATGCCAAGAAACAATGAGGATGCCGATGCCGCTGCAACGCCTGGACAGCTTGTCCGATATCGCTGCGCACACGTGGGATGCCCTGATGCCACAGGCCCAGCCGTTTATGCAGCATGGGTTTCTGAGTGCGCTGGAAGACAGCGCCAGCATCGGCCCGCATTCGGGCTGGCAGACGGAGCACTTGCTGCACTGGGAAGGCGACCGGTTGATGGCGGCATTGCCGGGTTATCGCAAATGGCATTCTTATGGCGAGTACGTGTTCGATCACGGGTGGGCCGACGCCTGCGAGCGCGCCGGCATCGACTATTACCCCAAGTTGCTGACGGCCGTGCCGTTCAGCCCGGTCGGTGGGCCGCGGGTATTGGCTGCCAGTGCCGCCGACGCTTTCGAATTGCTCAACAGCCTGCCGGGTTATCTGCAGATCGAAGGCCTGTCGAGCGCCCATATCAACTTTACCGATGCCCTCGCCGATCAAGCCATGGCCCAACACCCCGGCTGGTTGCAACGCTTGGGTTGCCAGTTTCATTGGCAAAACCGAGGCTACCGCGACTTCCAGGATTTCCTCGACGCCCTGAGTTCACGCAAGCGCAAACAGATGCGCAAAGAACGTGAACAAGTGGCAGGGCAGGGTATCGAGTTCGAGTGGTTGCAAGGCCATGAGCTGAGCGAAGCCCAGTGGGATTTTGTCTACGCCTGCTACGCCAACACCTACGCGGTGCGCCGGCAATCGCCCTACCTGACCCGCGCATTTTTCAGCCTGCTGGCTGAGCGCATGCCCGCAGCCATCCGCGTAGTCTTGGCCAAACAAGGCACGCGCCCGGTGGCCATGGCCTTCAGCCTGCTTGGCGGCGACAGCTTCTATGGCCGCTACTGGGGCTGCCTGGCGGAATTCGACCGCCTGCATTTCGAGACCTGTTTCTACCAAGGCATGGACTACGCCATCGCCCACGGCCTGCAACGCTTCGATGCGGGTGCCCAGGGGGAGCACAAATTGATTCGCGGGTTTGAGCCGGTGATTACGCGGTCATGGCACTACTTGCGCCACCCGGGGTTGAAGAGTGCCGTGGAGGATTTTCTTGAGCGAGAGCGGGTGGGGGTTCTGGCGTATGCCGAAGAGGCGAGGGCGGCCCTGCCTTATCGGCACTCTGACGGCACGTGAAACACCCTGTAGGAGCGAGCAAGCTCGCTCCTACAGGGATTGGGTCAAGCTGTTTTTTCTGCACCCAACCATCGGTACGTAATGCCGCCGATCACCGCGCCGAGGATCGGCGCGAGCCAGAACAGCCACAGTTGCTGCAGCGCCCAGCCGCCGACAATCAACGCAGGCCCTGTGCTGCGGGCCGGGTTGACCGAGGTGTTGGTCACCGGGATGGAGATCAGGTGGATCAGCGTCAGCCCCAGGCCAATGGCGATGGGCGCGAAGCCTGCCGGGGCTCGACGGTCGGTGGCGCCAAGGATGATCAGCACGAACATCGCCGTCATCACCAGCTCACAGACAAAGCCTGCCGCCATTGAATAACCTCCGGGTGAATGCTCGCCATAACCATTGCTTGCCAGCCCGGACGCTAGCTCGAACCCAGGCTTGCCGCTGGCGATGAAGTACAGCAGTGCGGCGGCGATGGCGCCACCGATCACTTGCGACACGATGTAGGCCGGCAACTCCCTGGCCGGGAATCTGCCGCCGACCACCAACCCCACCGAGACGGCCGGGTTAAGGTGACAGCCGCTGATATGCCCGATGGCAAATGCCATGGTCAGCACCGTGAGCCCAAAAGCCAGGGACACCCCGAGCAGGCCGATGCCAACGTTGGGGAACGCTGCGGCCAATACCGCACTCCCGCAGCCACCCAACACCAGCCAAAACGTACCCAGTCCTTCCGTTACGGAACGTTTGAACAGTGACATGAACACTTCCTTAGATTGCTCTATCTGATTAACGGTCTGTGTGGCTTCCCTGCCGCCTTAAATCAGGGCCCTCCTGGGGCCTGATTGCAGTACAGCAGGATTGTGTCGCAAGACCAGCCAGATAGAGAAAGCTGTCAGAATTGTTCGGAATTGAGCGGGGCTTTACCCAGCGAAATCAGTCTATGCCGACAAAACCCCCGGTCTGATGCTGCCATAACCGCGAATAAAGCCCGCCGTATGCCAGCAACTCGGAATGGCTGCCGCTCTCGGCAATCTGGCCTTTTTCCAGCACCACCAGACGGTCCATTCGTGCGATGGTCGACAACCGGTGCGCAATCGCAATCACCGTCTTGCCCTGCATCAGGGTTTCCAGGCTCTCCTGGATCGCCGCTTCCACTTCAGAGTCCAGCGCAGAGGTGGCTTCGTCCATGATCAGGATCGGCGCGTCCTTGAGCAGCACGCGGGCGATAGCGATACGCTGGCGTTGCCCGCCGGAGAGTTTCACGCCGCGCTCACCCACATGGGCATCCAGCCCGGTGCGGCCCTCGGAATCCGACAGCAGTGGGATGAACTCATCGGCGCGGGCCTTGTGCACCGCCGCCCAGAGTTCCTCGTCAGTCGCGTCGGGCTTGCCATACAGCAGGTTGTCGCGGATCGAGCGGTGCAGCAACGAGGTGTCTTGGGTGATCATGCCGATTTGCGCGCGCAGGCTTTCCTGGGCGACCTCGGCGATGTCCTGGCCGTCGATGAGGATGCGCCCGCCCTGCAGGTCGTACAGGCGCAGCAGCAGGTTGACCAGCGTCGATTTGCCCGCGCCGGATGGGCCGATCAAGCCGATCTTTTCCCCGGCCTTGATCTCAAGGTTGAGGCCGCCAATGATTCCGCTCTTCTTGCCGTAGTGGAAGTCCACTTGCTCAAAGCGTACCTGGCCGTGGGGCACCGTCAGGCGCGGAGCGTTTTCACGATCGATAACGGCCAGTGGCTGGGCGATGGTCTTCAGGCCGTCCTGCACGATACCGATGTTTTCGAAAATGCCGTTGACCACCCACATGATCCAGCCGGACATGTTGACGATGCGGATCACCAGGCCGGTGGCCAGGGCAATCGCGCCCACGGAAATCAGCGACTGGGTCCACAGCCACAGGGCCAGGCCGGTGGTGGTGACGATCAGCAGGCCGTTCAGAATACAGATCACGGTGTCCATGCTGGTGAGCACGCGGGCGGCCAGTTGGGTTTTTTCGGTCTGCTCGATGATCGCTTGCTTGGCGTATTCCTGTTCGTTCTGCGTATGGGCGAACAGCTTCAAGGTGGTGATATTGGTATAGCCGTCAACAATTCGGCCCATCAACTTGGAGCGCGCCTCCGAGGAGACCACCGAGCGTTCTTTCACCCGAGGCACGAAGTAACGCAAGGCCAGGCTGTAGCAAACGATCCAGGTGATCAGCGGAATCATCAGCCGCCAGTCGGCCTCGGCAAACAACACCAGGGCACTGATGGCGTAGATCGACACGTGCCAGATAGCTTCTGCGGTCGCCACCGCCGAGTCACGCAAGGAGTTGCCGGTTTGCATGATCCGCTGGGCGATGCGCCCGGCAAAGTCGTTCTGGAAGAAATTCAGGCTCTGTTTGAGCACGTAGCTGTGGTTCTGCCAGCGAATCAGGCTGGTCATGCCGGGATTGATGGTCTGGTGCACCAGCAAGTCATGCAGGCCGTTGAAGAGCGGGCGCAACAACAGGGCCACCACGGCCATCCAGATCAGCTCGGCGCTGTGGATCTGGAAGAAATTCGCCGGTGGCGTGCCCTGGGCCAGGTCGATGATGCGGCTCAGGTAGCTGAACAACGCGACTTCGATCAGGGCGCCGACCAGTCCCACTACCAAGAGCGCGGCGAAGCACGGCCACACCTGACGCAGGTAATAGAGATAGAAGGGCAGGACTTTTTCGGGAGGGGCCGCGCTGGGGGCGTCGCGGAAAATATCGATCAGTTGTTCAAAACGACGATAGAGCATTAGGTTTGACGCCCGCCGGGCGGGCTCTCCTTTCAAAGGTGCACGGTGCCATGCGGGCACCGTGCAAAGCTGCCTGCGGACCTCAGTCGATGCGCTTGGCCGACTTGATGATCACAGGATCGATAGGCACGTTCTGCATGCCTTGCTTGGTGGTGGTCTGGGAGTTGACGATGATGTCGACCACGTCCATGCCCTTGACCACTTTGGCGAACACGGCATAACCGGCATCGCGGCCCGGGTCGAGGAAGGCATTGTCAGCCACGTTGATGAAGAATTGGCTGGTGGCCGAATTCGGGTCATTGGTGCGAGCCATGGACAAGGTGCCACGCACGTTATGCAGGCCATTGCTGGCTTCGTTCTTGATCGGTGCTTCGGTCGGCTTTTGTGACATTTGCTGGGTGAACCCGCCGCCCTGGACCATGAAGCCCGGGATCACGCGGTGAAAGATCGTATTGGTGTAGAAGCCCTTGTCGACATAGGCCAGGAAGTTCTTGGTGCTGATCGGCGCCTTGACCGGGTCCAGTTCGATTTCAATCTGGCCGTTGGTGGTGTCGAGCAAAACATGTGGCGCCTTGGCCGGCTCAGCTGCCATCAGGTTGGCAGCAAACAAGGCGGAACCGGCAAAGAAGGCGATTTTTTTCAGCATGGGTCAGTGGTCCTGGGTAGTGGTTTCGACGGTCTTTAGAAAGTCGAGCAAGGTCGCGTTAAAGACCTCGGGTTGATCCAAGGGCGTGGCATGGCGGGAATCTTCGATGACCACCAGCCGCGCATCGGGCAGCAGTTTTACATAGATTTCTTTCTGCGCCACGGGGGTGTAGTCATGGTCGGCGCTGATGACCAGGGTTGGACAGGTAATTCTCGACAGTTGTTCCTGCACGCCCCAGCCCACAATGGCGTCGAAGCTGGCGAGATAAGCACGTTTGTCGTTTCTTGCCCAGCGCTCGGCCATCTTGCGGCGCAGGTCGGCCTGCTCAGGTTTGGGGAACAGCCGATCGCCCAGGGCCTTGCCGATGGTGCCCAGGCTGAGCACACGGGCCAGGGTCCAGCGTTTGGCCCACTGCCAATAGTCATCGGCACTGCGCACCTTGACCTCAGGCGTGCTGTTGACGATGCATAGGCTCTTGACCCGCCGGGGTTCATCCACCGCCAGTTGGAAGGCGATCATGCCGCCCATGGATAAACCCACCACGTGGGCCGCTGGCAGGTCGAGGTGTTCGATCAGCGCGATCAGGTCGAAGGTAAACCCCTTGATGCTGTAGCGCTCCCGGGGTTTGGCCGAGCGACCATGGCCGCGCACGTCAACCACGATCAGGTGGTAGTGTCGGGCGAGTACCGGTACTTGCAGTTCCCAATCCTGGCTGCTGGAGCCCAGGCCGTGAATCAGGATCAGCGGGTTGCCATGGCCATATTCTTCGTAATGCAGGCTGCAGCCTTCATGGTCGAACCAGGCCATGGATGAACTCCGTTTCAGGCTTGTTGAGGGGCGGCGAAGGGCGCGTCCAGGGGAGCGGTGTCAAAGGTGCGCAGCAATTCCACGAGGATCTGCGTGGCGGGCCCCAAGGGTTTGTCTTTGTTGGAGTACAGGTAAAACGTCGGGTTGCGACTGCCACCTTTTTCCAGGGGAAGCTGCTTGAGCACGCCCTCCTTGAGTTCGCGCTCGATCATGTGCCGGGGCAGCCAGGCAAAGCCCAGGCCGCTGGCGACGAAGGTGGCCGCGGTAGCGAGGCTGCCGACGGTCCAGCGCTGTTCGGCGCCGAGCCAGCCGACGTCGCGCGGTTGTTGGCGGCCGGAGTCACGGATCACCACCTGCATCTGGCTCTCCAGGTCGTGGAAACTCAGCTCACGGTTGAGGCGATGCAGCGAGTGATCGGGGTGGGCCACGGCGACGAACTCCACATCGCTCATTTCCGTGCCCAGGTAGCCCGGGATGATAAACCCGCAAATGGCCAGGTCCGCCATGCCGTCGAGCAGCAACTCTTCGACGCCGGACAGTACTTCTTCGCGCAGGCGCACCCGGCAGCCACGGCTTTGCGGCATAAAGGCGGTTAATGCGCGAACGAGACGTGCGCTGGGGTAGGCGGCGTCCACCACCAAGCGCACTTCGGCTTCCCAGCCCTGTTCCATATGATGAGCGAGGTCTTCCAGCTGGCTGGCGTTTTTCACCAATTGGCGGGATCGGCGCAGCAGCACCTCACCGGCCTCGGTCAGCACCGCCTTGCGCCCGTCGATACGCAGCAAGGGGACGCCGAGTTGGTCCTGCATGCGCGCCACGGTGTAGCTCACTGAAGATTGCGAACGATGCAGCGCTTCGGCGGCTTGGGCAAAGCCGCCATGGTCGACCACGGCTTGCAAGGTGCGCCATTGATCGAGGGTAACGCGGGGCGCTTTCAAGATGAGCTCCTCTTGTCCTAAGCTGGCGGTCCTTATTGGAGACTGCCGAATGAGAAAATTGTGTTGTGTGTTGCTGGCGCTGCTGCCGATGAGCGCGTTTGCCTATCCTATCGACGTGACGAAAAAGATCGATGGCGTGAGCATTGATTACACCGCCTCCGATGTGGACGGCGACATCAGTTCGATCCAGCTGAACAACTACGGCGCCCAGGACGCGGTGTGCAAGGTCACCTTTACCAACGGCCCGGAATCGCCACGCCGTCGTACCGTGACCGTGCCTGCTGGCAAAAGCACTAACACCACGGTCAAGTTCAACCGCGCCATCATCAAGATGCGTATTGCCCTGGACTGCGCGCCAAAATAAAGCAACAGCGGAGCGTGCTCACAGGAATACTCCGCTTATAAACAAATTTCTAGATGGGTTGTAGCAGTTTTTTGCGCTTTTTTATCGAATAGGCCCTGGTTAACCTTCTCTCCATCGACTTACAGCAATTACCGATGGAGCCTACGAAGCCATGTCCAATGTCCTGATCATCGAAAGCAGTGCGCGCCAGCAGGATTCCATTTCCCGCCAGCTCACCCAACAGTTCATCAGCCAATGGCAAGTCGCCCATCCGGCAGACCGCATCACCGTGCGCGACGTAGCGCTCAATCCGGTACCCCATCTGGATGCCAACCTGCTGGGCGGCTGGATGAAACCGGCGGAGCAGCGTAACGACGACGAACAGGTGTCCCTGGACCGCTCCAACGAGTTAACTGACGAACTGCTGGCCGCCGACGTGTTGGTGATGGCCGCGCCGATGTACAACTTCGCCATTCCGAGCACCCTTAAAGCCTGGCTGGATCACGTGTTGCGGGCGGGTGTGACCTTTAAATACACCGCCACCGGGCCCCAGGGTCTGTTGACCGGCAAGCGCGCTATCGTGCTCACCGCACGCGGTGGTATCCACACTGGCGCCACCTCGGATCACCAGGAACCGTACCTGCGCCAGGTCATGGCATTTATCGGCATTCATGACGTTACCTTCATTCACGCCGAAGGCGTCAACCTGGGCGGCGACTTCCAGGAGAAGGGCGTCAATCATGCCAAGGCGCAACTGGCCCAGGTCGCCTGAGGCGTTAATCGTCAGATAATCCCGTGCTGCTTATATAGCGCCACGCAAACCCTTCAAGTACGCGTATCGAACCTCCCTTTGCACTTTTGCTCCTGAGTGCTCCCGCCCGACTGCCGCTTTAGCGAGGTCGGGTTTTTTTTGCGCCGAGTTTCTTCAAAAACCAAAAAGCTTTAATGTCGCGCCCATTCGAAACGAGGCGCGCATGGGCTATCTACTGGTTGTCACCCTGATTCAGGCATTTTCCTTCAGCTTGATTGGCGAATACCTCGCCGGTCACGTCGACAGTTACTTTGCGGTGCTGGTGCGCGTGGTGCTGGCCGGGCTGATCTTTATTCCGCTGACGCGCTGGCGCTCGGTGGAGCCCGCGTTCATGCGCGGCATGTTGGTGATCGGTGCATTGCAGTTCGGCGTGACCTACGTATGTCTGTACCTGAGCTTTCGTGTGCTGACGGTGCCGGAAGTGCTGCTGTTCACCATCCTCACGCCGCTGCATGTGACCCTGATCGAGGACGCGCTTAATCGCCGCTTCAATCCCTGGGCGCTTGTGGCGGCCCTGGTGGCGGTGGGCGGTGCGGCGGTGATTCGTTTCGATCAGATCACCCCGCATTTCCTGATGGGGTTCTTGCTGCTGCAATTGGCCAATTTCACCTACGCCGCCGGGCAAGTCATGTACAAGCACCTGGTGGCGCGTTATCCCAGTGACCAGCCGCACTTCCGGCGTTTCGGTTATTTCTACCTGGGCGCCTTGATGGTGGTGTTGCCGGCGTTCCTGCTGTTCGCCAAGGCTGACTTCCTGCCGCAAGCGCCGCTGCAATGGGGCGTGCTGGTGTTCCTCGGGTTGGTCAGCACCGCGCTGGGCATGTACTGGTGGAACAAGGGTGCCTGCCTGGTCAATGGCGGCACCCTGGCGGTGATGAACAACCTGCATGTGCCGGTGGGGTTGCTGCTGAACCTGCTGATCTGGAACCAGCACGAACCGCTGGGCCGTCTGGCCCTGGGCGGTCTGGTGATTCTGGGGGCGGTGTGGATCAGCCGGCTGGGTGTGCGTCGGGCGGTGCCGTCTCCATCGTGATCACCACTTTGCCTTTGGCACGGCCTTGTTCGACGTAGTCCAGGGCCGCGGCTGTGGATTCGAAAGGGAAGGTTCGGTCGATGACCGGCCGGATAATCCCCGACTCGACCAGCGTGGTGATTTCATCCAGCTGCGCGCCACTGGCGCGCATGAAGACAAAGTCATAGCTCACGCCTTGCTTGCGCGCTTTCCTGCGGATACCGCTGCTCAACACGCCCATGACCAGGCCCAATACCCAGGGCAGGTTCTGGGCGCGGGCGAAGGCGGGTGTCGGCGGCCCGGAGATGGAGATGAGCTGACCGCCGGGCTTGAGAATCTTCAGTGACTTGGCCAGCGCATCTGGACCCAGGCTGTTCAGCACCACATCGTAATCCCGCAGCACGGTCTCGAAGGCTTGCTGTTTGTAGTCGACCACCACATCTGCGCCCAACGCCTTGACCCACTCGACATTGGCGGTGCTGGTGGTGGTGGCGACAAAAGCGCCCAAATGCTTGGCCAGCTGAATGGCGATACTGCCCACTCCGCCTGAGCCCGCATGAATGAACACCTTCTGGCCTTTCTTCAGCTTCGCGGTTTCCACCAGCACCTGCCACGCCGTGAGCGCGACCAGGGGCAGGGCCGCGGCTTGCTCCATGGTGATGTTGTCGGGTTTGCGCGCCAGTGCGTCTTCGTGCACGGCAATCCGCTCGGCGAAGGTGCCGATACGTTGCTGGGGCGGGCGAGCGTAGACTTCGTCCCCCGGCTTGAAGCGTCGTACCGCCGCGCCGACGCTGAGCACCACGCCGGCCAGGTCATTGCCCAGTGTCAACGGCAACGCATAGGGCAGGATCAGTTTGAATTCGCCCTTGGCGATCTTTGCATCCAGCACATTGACGCTGCTGGCCCGCACCTGAACCAGCACGTCATGCTCACCCACAACAGGCGCGGGGGCCTCGGTGAGGCGGCCGGGCTGTTTGCCGTACCGTTCGATGGAAAATGCCTTCATGGTTCAACGCTCGTTGCTTCGGTGAGAAGGGGCAGGCGCGCAGCACGCCTGCTACCGGTTGTTCAGGCGTTGGCCAGGTAACGCTCGGCAACCTGGGACTGCTTGATCTGTGCCAGCAAGCCTTGCCGCGCAGCCTGCAACGCGTCCCAACGGGCGCCGTCCTGCAACGGCGGAATGGTCACCGGCTCGCGGCGATCAAAACCCACCAACGCCGCGTCCACCAGATCGCCCACTTCCATCACGTCCGTGAGGGTGTTGATGTCAATGCCCGCCCGCTCCCAGATCTCGGTACGCGTGGCGGCGGGCAGCACGGCTTGCACGTACACGCCTTTGGGCGCCAGCTCCAGGCTCATGCCCTGGGACAGGAACAGCACGAACGCCTTGGTCGCGCCGTATACCGTCATGCCGAATTCCGGGGCCAGGCCCACTACCGAGCCAATGTTGATGATAGCGCCGTTGCCCGCTGCCGCCAGGCGCGGGGCGATGGCACTGGCCAGGCGCACCAGTGCAGTGGTGTTGAGGGCGACCAACTGCGCGACGCTGTCGGTGGACTGCTCGATAAAACCGCCAGACTGCGCGGCGCCGGCATTGTTGACCAGGGTGCCAATGTTGGCGTCCTCGCGCAGGCGCGCTTCAACTGCTGCCAGGTCAGCGGTCTGGGTCAGGTCGGCGGGGAGGATATCAATGCTGACGGCATGCTGTTCGCGCAGTCGGGCAGCGAGCGCTTCCAGGCGCGTGATGTCACGGGCGACCAGTACGAGGTCGTGGCCGCGTGCGGCAAAGCGTTCGGCGTAGGCGGCGCCAATGCCGGTCGAAGCGCCAGTGATCAGAACGGTGTTGGAAGTACTCATGGTGTGATGCTCTGTGAGTGCGAGGAGGTTTTATGATGTCGATCATAATCAAAGCTGTCAACGGTTTTGATTATGATCGACATCATAGTAATATGCCTATCTCGCACGCTGTCAGGACCACAGACATGAAGATCACCAAGGCGCAGTCACAGAGCAATCGGGCCCATATCGTCGCGACAGCTTCCGAGTTGTTTCGCGAGCGGGGTTTCGATGGGGTGGGCGTGGCCGAGTTGATGGCTGCGGCCGGTTTTACCCAAGGCGGCTTTTACAAGCACTTCGGTTCCAAGGCGGACTTGATGGCGGAAGCAGCCGCTAACAGCCTGGCGCAGTCACTGGCCGACAGCGCGGAGAGGGAGGTGGAGCAGTTTTTCGAGGTTTACCTGTCCAGGCAGCACCGCGACCATCGCGGCGGCGGATGCACATTGGCGGCGTTGTGTGCCGATGCCGCCCGTCAGTCGGACACGCTGAAGGCGACCTTTGCCGAGGGTTTGGAAAATACCCTGCAGGCCCTGGAGGCAAAGTACAACGCGGCTCATGACGGGCCAAAAGAAGACGTGCGGGCGAAAATGCTCGACAGCATGGCCCATGCCATCGGCGCAATCATGTTGTCGCGGGCGTGCCCGGATGATTCCGCCCTGGCCGATGAAGTGCTTGAGGTGTGCCGCAAGGAGATTACGGCATCACTGCCGTAATCCCGCGTGCATCACCTCATGCCGTTTCGGCCACGGGTACCTGAGTGGCCCCGGCCAATGCAGGCAGCACGCCGGCCCGCAGGTCGTTGCCGCTCGGCTGTTGATACAGGCTCAGCCCGAACTCCGGCAACACTGCCAATAGATAATCGAAGATATCGCCCTGGATCCGCTCGTAATCGCCCCACGCCGTGGTGCGGGTAAAGCAGTAGATCTCCAGCGGCACGCCCTGGGCGGTGGTTTGCATCTGGCGCACCATGCAGGTCATGTTCGGCTGGATGTCCGGGTGGCTTTGCAGGTACGCCAGGGCGTAGGCGCGGAAGGTGCCGAGGTTGGTCATGCGCCGACGGTTGGCCGACAGTTGCGCGCTGTGGCCCTGGGCCTCGTTCCAGGCCTTGAGTTCGGCCTGTTTGCGGCTGATGTAGCCGCTGAGCAAGTGCACCTGGGTCATGCGCACTTCTTCCTCATCGTTCAGGAAGCGTACGCCGCTGGCGTCGATGTACAGGCTGCGCTTGATACGGCGCCCACCGGAGGCCTGCATGCCACGCCAGTTCTTGAACGACTCGGACATCAGGCGCCAGGTGGGGATGGAGACGATGGTCTTGTCGAAGTTCTGCACCTTCACCGTGTGCAGCGTGATATCCACCACATCGCCATCGGCCCCGACCTGGGGCATTTCGATCCAGTCACCGACGCGCAGCATGTCGTTGCTGGTCAATTGCACACTGGCGACGAACGACAGCAGGGTGTCCTTGTACACCAACAGAATCACCGCCGACATCGCACCCAGGCCTGAGAGCAGCAACAGTGGCGAGCGGTCGATCAGGGTGGCGACGATGATGATCGCGCCGAACACGAACAGCACCATTTTCGCCAATTGCACATAGCCCTTGATCGAGCGGGTGCGTGCGTGTTCGGTGCGTGCGTAGATATCCAGCAGCGCGTTGAGCAGGGCACTCATGGCCAAAACCATGAACAGAATGCTGATCGCCAGGGCGACGTTGCCGATGAACAGGATGGCGGTCTTGCTCAGGTCCGGCACCAGGTACAGACCGAACTGGACCACCAGCGACGGCGTCATTTGCGCCAGGCGATGGAAGACTTTGTTATGCCGCAGGTCGTTCAGCCAGTGCAGGGCCGGCTGCCGGCCGAGCAATTTGACCGCGTGCAGGATGAGGTAACGGGCGACCCGTCCCACCACCAATGCCACCACCAGCAACACCAGCAAGCCGAGGCTGGAATGCAGGACCGGGTGTTCATCTAGGGCGCCCCAAAGGTCTTGGACGTTGAGCCAGAGCTGTTTGATATCCATGCGTGAACCGATTCTTCTGTAAGACAACACGGGGCGATTAGAGCATTTAAGTGCAACAAAGTTGACGCTCTGGACAAAATCGCTGACAAAAAAGCAGCTGATTAGCCCCGTTCGCGTAAAGAAACTCGGTTTGGGCGCCCGAAACCGGTAACCTATGCAGCTGATATTTGTATTTCTTCGAGGTAGCACCCGTGTTTTCCCAATTCGCCCTGCACGAACGCCTGCTTAAAGCCGTGGCCGAGCTTAAATTTGTCGAGCCTACGCCTGTGCAAGCAGCGGCCATCCCGCTCGCGCTGCAAGGGCGTGACCTGCGGGTGACGGCGCAAACCGGCAGCGGCAAGACCGCCGCTTTCGTCCTGCCGGTACTTAACCGCCTGATCGGCCCGGCCAAGGTGCGCGTCAGCATCAAGACCCTGATCCTGCTGCCGACCCGCGAGCTGGCCCAGCAAACCCTGAAGGAAGTCGAACGCTTTTCGCAGTTCACCTTCATCAAGTCCGGCATCATCACCGGTGGCGAAGACTTCAAGGTCCAGGCCGCGATGCTGCGCAAGGTGCCGGACATCCTGATCGGCACCCCAGGGCGCATGATCGAGCAACTCAACGCTGGCAACCTTGATCTCAAGGAAGTCGAAGTGCTGGTGCTCGACGAAGCCGACCGCATGCTCGACATGGGCTTTGCCGATGATGTGCAACGTCTGGTCGGCGAGTGCGTCAACCGCCAGCAGACCATGCTGTTCTCCGCCACCACCGGTGGTTCGACCCTGCGCGACATGGTCGCCAAGGTGCTGAACAACCCTGAGCACTTGCAGGTCAACAACGTCAGCGACCTGAACGCCACCACGCGTCAGCAGATCGTTACCGCTGACCATAACGTGCATAAAGAACAGATCCTGAACTGGTTGCTGGCCAACGAGACCTACCAGAAGGCCATCGTGTTCACCAACACCCGTGCCGCCGCCGACCGTATCTACGGGCGCCTGGTTGCGCAGGAATACAAGGCGTTCGTGCTGCACGGCGAGAAAGACCAGAAGGACCGCAAGCTGGCCATCGACCGTCTCAAGGCGGGCGGCGTGAAGATCCTGGTGGCCACCGACGTTGCCGCGCGCGGCCTCGACGTGGACGGCCTGGACCTGGTGATCAACTTCGACATGCCCCGCAGCGGCGACGAATACGTGCACCGCATCGGCCGTACCGGACGGGCCGGCAACGATGGCCTGGCCATCTCGCTGATCTGCCACGGCGACTGGAACCTGATGTCGAGCATCGAACGCTACCTGAAGCAGTCGTTCGAGCGCCGCACCATCAAGGAAGTCAAAGGCACGTACACCGGGCCGAAGAAGGTCAAGGCGTCGGGCAAGGCCGTTGGCGTGAAGAAGAAAAAGACCGACGCCAAGGGCGATAAGAAGAAAACCGCCGCCAAGTCACCGACCAAGCGTAAGATCGCTAACCGGCCGAAGACCGACAACCTGTCGCTCGTCAGCAAGGACGGCATGGCCCCGCTCAAGCGCCGCAAGCCAGAAGCTCCGGCTGCCGAATAAGCAGGCGGGCCTAAAAAAACCGGACGATGTCCGGTTTTTTTTCGCCATCAGCGTCGCGCTGTGCTCAACGCTTCCCCGCAGCTTCTCTGAGCTCCTTGAGCCGCGCATCGATCAACTGGCACTTGTCGGGAAACTCGGCGCTTTCGGTATCCAGGTCCATCTTCTGTAACTGGTCATTCATCTCCTTGGCCTTGGTCGGGTTCTGCTCGGTGAGCTTGGTCACTTCCTTGGCCAGTTCCTCCCGCTTGGTCGTGGCCTCCTCGGGCGTGCAGCCCCAGGCGGGCAGGGCGCTTATCAGCGTGGCGGCGAGAGTCAGCTTCATCAAGGTTTTCATGGTCGGACTTCCTTGGCAGTGATGTGCAGTTGAGGTGGCAAACCTCTGCAAAGTTCAGAGAAATGACGCCCGTCCGTTTGGTTGAACGGCCCGTGCCGGAACGTGTCACTCCCTAAGACGGGCTAACTCCATCGGCCTGCAGGAGGAATCAGGATGACGACTTACAATTGGGATCTGATCGAACGTCTGCTGCATGAAGTGCAGAACGGCGAGGGCAGCTTTGCCCCGCGCAAATACGCCGAACAGGAAGCGGCCGAGAAGGCGACGGCCGGCGAGGACACTGGCAACCTGGACGCGCTGAAGAAGACCGCTGCCGACTACGAGGCGCTGCTGTTCAAGCGTGGCTTTATTGAGTCGCGGCCTGAGGAAGAGGGCGGCAATGGCGAGAACTTCATCCTGACGGCGCTGGGGGCGCAATTGCTGGCGCTGATCGACAGTTCGATTCCGGGCAATGATCATCCGCGTCAGGTGTTGGATGAACAAGCGGATGCGCTTGATCCGGCAACGTTCGCGGAAGTGGCCTCAAAAGCCCAGATCGCCTGATCCTCTTATGCCCCCGGCGCCCCTGAGGGTGCCGGGTGAACCTGTCGAATCGGTAATCTGCCGCTAAGGTTGCTGACAGCCGGCGACTCCTAATCTGCTGCCATTCAACTCACGGACTTGAATCGGCATGCACTCCACAACCTCCAGACGCACATTCGTCAAAGGCCTGGCCGCAGGCGGCCTGTTGGGCGGGCTCGGGCTTTGGCGCCCCCCTGTGTGGGCACTGATCAGCCCCGGCCAGCCCACGGTGCTCGCCGGCAGCGAGTTTGACCTGTTTATTGACCAGACCCCGGTCAACCTGACAGGCCAACCGCGCACCGCGTTGACCGTCAACGGCAGCCTGCCCGGCCCGCTGTTACGCTGGCGGGAGGGCGACACCGTGACCCTGCGCGTGAAAAACCGCCTTGGCGAGCCCACTTCGATCCACTGGCACGGCATCCTGTTGCCATCGACCATGGACGGCGTGCCCGGCCTGAGCTTCAAGGGCATCGAACCGGGCGGCCTTTACGTTTACCAGTTCAAGGTCAAGCAGCACGGCACCTACTGGTACCACAGCCATTCCGGGCTTCAGGAGCAGCAGGGCGTGTACGGTCCGCTGGTTATCGATCCCAAGGAACCCGAGCCTTATAGCTACCAGCGCGATTACGTGGTGATGCTGTCGGACTGGACCGACGAAGACCCCGTCGCCCTGATGAAAACCCTCAAGAAGCAGTCCGATTACTACAACCTGCACAAACCCACCCTGGGCGATTTTATCCGGGATGTGGGCAAGCAGGGCTGGTCGGCCACGGCTGCCGACCGGCTGATGTGGGCGCAAATGAAGATGAACCCCACCGACCTTGCGGACGTCAGCGGCGAGACCTACACCTACTTGCTCAACGGCCAGCCGCCTGGACAGAACTGGACCGGAGTGTTCAAGGCGGGGGAAACGATTCGCCTGCGTTTTATCAATGGCTCGGCGATGACCTATTTTGATGTGCGCATTCCAGGGTTGAAAATGACCGTCATCGCCGCGGATGGTCAGCCGGTAAAGCCGGTAAGTGTCGACGAGTTCCGTATCGCCGTGGCGGAAACCTACGACGTGCTGGTCGAGCCTGTGGCAGAGGCTTACACCCTGTTTGCTCAGTCCATGGACCGCACAGGCTATGCCCGTGGCACCCTCGCCCGGCAGATGGGAGCGACCGCCTCAGTTCCACTGCTTGATCCGCGCCCGTGGCTGACCATGGAGGACATGGGCATGGGCGGCATGGACCACGGTGCCATGGCCGATATGCCGGGCATGGAAGGCATGGATCACAGTGCCATGGGCGCGATGGCCATGCAGAAACACCCCGCCAGCGAGCAAAACAACGCGCTGGTAGACATGCAGGCGATGAACCCGGTGCCCAAGCTGGACGACCCTGGAATCGGCCTGCGCCACAATGGCCGCCGGGTGCTCACCTATGCCGACCTGCGCAGTACCTTCGAAGACCCCGATGGCCGCGACCCCTCCCGCACCGTCGAATTGCATCTCACCGGGCATATGGAAAAGTTCGCCTGGTCGTTCAATGGCGTGAAGTTTTCCGATGCCGAGCCCTTGCAACTGACTTATGGCGAGCGCGTGCGGGTGGTGCTGGTCAACGACACCATGATGGCCCACCCGATTCACCTGCATGGCTTATGGAGCGACCTGGAGGACGAAAACGGCCAGTTCCTGGTGCGCAAACACACCATCGACATGCCACCGGGCTCCCGTCGCAGTTACCGCGTCACCGCCGATGCCTTGGGGCGCTGGGCCTATCACTGCCACCTGCTGTACCACATGGAAATGGGCATGTTCCGCGAGGTGCGCGTGCATGAATAAGGAAGCGAGCATGAACCGTTGCGTCTCGTCCCTTTGCATCGCTTTCGCCACGCTGGGGTTCGCCCCATGGGCGTTGGCGGCCGAGGATGAACTTCAGGGCATGAGCCCGGCGACGCCAGCGCTGGCGCAAAGCCGTACGCCGATTCCGGCGCTGACCGACGCAGACCGTGCAGCGGTCTACAACGCGCCGGGAGGGCATCAGGTGCACGACAGCGGCGTCAACTCGATGCTACTGGTCAACCAGTTGGAATGGCAGGGCGGCGACGGCAACGCGCAGACTTGGGACATCAAGGGTTGGGTCGGCGGTGACATCGACCGGTTGTGGCTACGCAGTGAAGGCGAACGCAGCGCCGGCCGCACTGAAAGCGCCGAAGCCCAAGCGTTATGGGGGCACGCAATCAGCCCGTGGTGGGATGTGGTCGGCGGCGTGCGCCAGGACTTCAAGCCCGGTGCTAGCCAGAGCTGGGCGGCCTTTGGCCTACAAGGCATGGCGCTCTACAACTTCGAGGCCGAAGCCACGTTGTTTGTCGGCGAATCGGGGCATACCGCCGCACGCCTTGAGGGTGACTACGACATTCTGCTCACCAATCGCCTGATCCTGCAGCCGACCGCCGAACTCAACTTCTATGCGCAGAACGATCCGCAACGCGGCGTTGGTTCGGGCTTGGCGGAAAGTGAACTGGGCCTGCGCTTGCGCTACGAAGTTCGCCGCGAGTTTGCGCCATATGTCGGTCTCAGCTGGAACCGCACTTATGGCCAGACCGCGCAATACGCACGGGACGAAGACGAAGACATCAATCAACTGCGCTGGGTTGTCGGCGTGCGCTTGTGGTTCTGACGGGTTTCCCTTTTTATTATTCGCCGCCTGGCGCGGCCTGGAGTCTTGCATGTCTATGTTGAAAACCACGCTGCTGGGTGCTGCGCTGTGGGTAGGTTTAAGTCTTAGCCTGCCCGCTTCGGCCCACCCCAAGCTGCTGTCATCCATTCCGGCGGCAGGCGCACAGGGCGCCGCTCCCGCAGTGATTGAATTGCATTTCTCAGAAAACCTGCTGACCCAGTTTTCCGGGGCCAAGTTGATCATGACCGACATGCCGGGCATGCCCAATTCGCCGATGCCGGTGAAGGCCAGCGTGTCGGCGAGCAGCGACCCCAAGGTGATGTTGATCAAGCCGGTCTCCGCACTTACCACCGGCAGCTATCGGGTGGATTGGCGTGCCGTGTCGTCCGATACACATCCGATCACCGGTAATGTGGTGTTCAGCGTGCAGCCATGAGTGAGCTGATCTCCATCGCATTGCGCTTCGCGCTCTATCTCGACCTGATGATGCTATTTGGATTGGGACTGTTCGGCCTTTATGGTCTGCACGCTGAGCAACGTAGATGGCTCAATCTAAGGGCATGGATGGGATTGACGGGCGGCTTGGGGCTGGCGTTTTCGGTGGCGTCGCTATTGGTCATGACCCAATCCATGAGCGGCGCCACTGATTGGCAGGCGCTATGGCCGCATGTGCAGATGATGCTGTGGCAGACCGACTTGGGGCTGACGTGGTGGGTGCGTATCGCGGCGCTGGTCCTGGCGGCACTGAGCACTCATCTGGCGCTGGCCACGCTGTCGGCTGGCGTGGCGTTGGCCACCCTGGTGTGGACAGGGCACGGCGTAATGCACGAAGGCGTGCAAGGTGTGTGGCATATCGTCAGCGACAGTGCACACCTGTTGGCAGCGGCGGGTTGGGTGGGGGCGTTGGCGGCATTCGGTTTGTTGTTGATGCCTGCGCCGTTGCCACAGGATGATCGAGTGCAGGTTCTGGCCAGCGCATTGGCAGGCTTTGAGCGCATTGGCGCGGGATTTGTCTTGGTGCTGATCGGCACTGGCGTTGCCAATTATCTGTTTGTTGTCGGGCCGAATCTGGGGGGCATCAACGGCGGAGTCTACGCGGTGCTGCTATGCCTGAAGCTGGGGTTGTTCGGCGTGATGCTGGCCTTGGCGGCGCTCAATCGCTTTCACCTGACGCCGCTTCTGCAACAATCTATCGCGGCGGGCGATTATAACGTGGCGATCCGTGCGTTACGGCGCAGCATGGCCCTGGAGTTTGGCGCTGTGGTGCTCATCCTTGGCCTGGTGGCCTGGCTGGGCACCTTGGCGCCTGACTAAGACTGTGCGCTTTTCAGGCATTTAAGCGTCTGGAAGTCGCTGCGGACCTTGTCGATTTTCTGGGTGAGTTTCACGCGCTGCGCTGGGGAGCTTTGGGCCATCACGTCCACGAGCAAGCCGCGCGCGGCGGCTTCGGTCTGTGCGTAGGCGGCGCGGTATTGCGGGGTCCACAGGCTTTCGCGATCCACCAGCAGTTGCTGGATTTTCTGCGGGAAATCGGCATTGTGGCGTTGTTGCAGCGCCTCGATAAATTGCGCCTGCCAATGGGCGCGGTTGCCGATCCACGCTTGGTTTTGCGCGCCCAACTCGGCCGACCACGCCGTGACGCGGTTTTGCTGGCCTGGGCTCAACGGGCCGATCCAGGCGTCCAGGCGCTTGCTCATACGCTCGGCGCGTTCCTTGATTTGTTGAGCCAGTGGTGGCTTGAGGTATTCGTCCTGGCGCTTGCGCAGGTCCTTGGCCAGAGCATCGCTCATGTCTTTGACCTGCTGATCGTCCAGGCCTTGCAGCAATTGCACAGCTGAGGGCGTGATTTCCCGAGCAATCTCGGCAATTGCCTGTTTGGCTTCGACAGTACGGGTTTGCAATGCGGCGTCGGTGACCTGGTTACTGTCGACCATCTGCTGCAGGCGGTCGAGCCAGTCCAGGTAGCCAGGCAATTGCGTGGTGCAGTGCCAGGCCAGGTGTTCCTTGAGGGTGTCGTTGAACCAGCTCTTTTGCCCGGCATTCATGTCCAGGTAGTCGTTGAGGGTCCAGGGGATGATCACGTCGAGGTTACGGTAGGCCAGGCCCACGCGATTGCAGCCGGCGAGCACCAGGCTCAGGGTCAGCAGTACCATCAGGAATTTGAGCCGGCGCAACATGGGCAGGTCCTTGCATGGAGGGCGTTAATGCATGTGAACCTGCGCGGGGTGCGACAGTTCAGCCCATCAATAAAACGACCGCGCGGCCTTCAAGGTCAACAGCCCATCACATTGCGAGTTGTGTCCGGAGTAGGCCGAGCAGTCACTGCCGCTGAGGCTGGAGCCGCTGTAGATCAGGTCCAGGTCAATGCCTTTCCAGGCCCGGGAAAACTGCACCGACCAATCGCTGAAACTGCTGATGGCGCCGTTCTCTACCGAGACCGGTGTGCCCAGTTGATGGGTGGTGTACTTCATGCTGACGCCGATGCCGAAAGGCTGGGTGCCGCCCAGGTCGGCAAACAGGGTACTGTCCTGGCGGTCGGGGTCGTTGCTGAAGGACACGCCAAAGCGGTTGCCCAACAGGTTCAGCCCGCCGTAGAACTCCTGGCTGTCGAGGGGGCTGACCTTGGGGTAGCTGTAGTGGATCAAGCCGACTTCGTAGCCCAGGGTCTGGTCGAACGGACGCTTGAAGCCCATGTAGGAGTCGACTTCAAGGTTATTGGCCGACGACAGGCCCATATTTGGGGAAAACTGGCCGAAATACAGGCCGCTGTCGTGGGTAAGGTCCAGGCCACCGTGGAACGAGTCGCTGCCAGGGGCGGTCGGCTTGACCAGGCCCTGGGCCATGGTGCGGCTGGGGGTTGTACCTAATTTCAGGTCGAAGTCACCCAATTCGCGCTGGAAGATATGCGCTTGGGCCAAAGGGCTGGCGACCAGGAGGCTGACCACGAAAATACAGCGTTTAAGCATGCTTCACTCCATGAAAAGCGAGGAGCAGTAACGGAAAGATTCAGGCGGATGCCCGTGCTAGACGTGTGCAAGGATACCGGCGAATGCCTGGCGTTGAGGCCCGTTCGTCGATTAGCTGCGTATTGAAGGTGTGAGCAGGGGGTTGCAACTCTAGTCCTAGCGCCTTGAAGGCAAGACGCTTAGGGACCAGATACAGTGCGAGGGTATGACTATTACTTCTTGCCCAGGCTGATCTGCTTGGACGGGCCGAAAGTCTGGCCGCTCACGCCCTTGGCAATTTGCTGGATTTCGCCGCCGGACTTGAGGAACGCAGCAATCTGGCTATTGATCGATTCGCTGGTTTCAACGGCGGGAGCTGGCTTTGCTTTGCTGTTGGATGCTTTTACACGCATGGCGGCCACTAACCTGTAGAAAATTAACTTGGCCAGGCATCGTACAGGAAATACTTGACAATTGCTTGGCAAATATCCCTCAGGATTAATATCCAGCGCTGGAAATAGCCGAAGTTCAACGCCGAAATAAAGCGCTAACTTACTGTTTTAGCTGGAAACCACAGGCCGGGTGGCCTGCTCAAAGTGAACCGAACGATCAGACGAGTGGGGCGCTGCCATTGGAACGCCATGCCAGCCCGCGATTTTTCAGGCGCGCGCGCGTGCAGGGCCCAACTCGGGTAGAATGCCGCCCACGCAATGAGGGTATTGGAAATGGCTTTAGTCGGGCGCTACAACAGCTTGCAAGTGGTCAAGCACACTAACTTTGGTTTGTACCTCGATGGTGCGCAAGATGGGGAAATCCTCTTGCCTAATCGGTATATCCCTAAAGATATTCCCAGTGAAGATGAAGACTGGCTCAACGTTTTCATTTATCTGGACAGCGATGACAAACTTATCGCCACCACCGAAAAACCCAAAGTTCAAGTCGGTGAATTCGCCAGTTTGAAAGTTGTGGAAGTCAACAGCATTGGCGTATTCCTTGATTGGGGTTTGCCCAAGGATCTGCTGCTGCCGTATTCGGAAGAAAAACGCCAGCTGACCGCAGGTGAGTATTGCGTGGTGCACGTCTACCTCGACAAGCACACCAAGCGCATCACCGCCACCGCTCGCCTTGACCGTTACCTGGACAAGACGCCAGCCAACTACCAGGTGGGCCAGGAAGTCGACCTGCTGGTTGCCGAAGCCACCGACATGGGCTTCAAGGCGATAATCAACAACAAGCACTGGGGCCTGATCCACAAGAACGAAGTGTTCAAGTTCCTGCGTCCGGGCAAGGAAGAGAAGGGCTTCATCAAAGAGATCCGCGCCGATGGCAACATCAGCCTGAGCCTGCAACCGGTGGGCCAGGAAGCGGCCTCCAGCCTGAACTCGAAGATCCTCGCCAAGTTGCGCGACAACAACGGCACCCTGCCGGTCAGCGACAAAAGCGACCCGGCGGTGATCAGCAACTTGTTCGGCGTGAGCAAGGGCAACTTCAAGAAGGCCATTGGTGCGCTCTACAAGCAAGGGCAGATCGTGATTCATGCGGACCGCATTGAACTAAGCTGAGTACAGGCTGCTCTCCTGTAGGAGCGAGCTTGCTCGCGAAAATATTCCAGGCGCAGTGTGGCGTCGGATGTACGTTTTTCGCGAGCAAGCTCGCTCCTACAGGGTTGTGTCATGTCGAAAAGAACGGTTTTTGCCTACCTCGGCACCTTGCTCGCCTTCCTGGTCCTCGACGGCCTCTGGCTTGGCGTGCTCATGGGCTCCACCTATAAATCCCTGCTCGGCACGCTGATGCTTGATCAGCCACGCCTGTTGCCTGCGATATTGTTCTATCTCCTGTATGTCCTCGGTTGCGTGGTGTTGGTGATCTTGCCCAGCGCCAGTTGGCAGCGCGCTGCGCGTTTGGGCGCCTTGCTTGGCTTGGTGGCCTATGGCACCTATGACCTGAGCAACTGGGCCACGCTTCAAGGCTGGTCCGCCGGGTTGGCGCTGATGGACATGGCGTGGGGCACGTGCCTAACCGCCATTTGCTGCACCGCTGGCCACTTGTGTGCAAATCGGCTGCGGCGGTAGAGGGTGGTTGATCAGTACTGAACCGGCTAATAACAACCCGGTACCGGCAGCGACCAACGCCGGTTGCAGGCCGCCACTGAGGTGGCTGCTGACCGACGCCAATAGTGGCCCGCTCAATTGGCCGACGGCGAAGCTGGCGGTCAGCAGCCCCGTGCTGCGTTGGTAGCCATGGGGTGCGACCTCCCTTAATCGCGCCATCACCAACTGCATGCAGGCCAAAAATGGCGCACCGCACAGCAACACGCCCAGCGCCAAGCCCCAGCCATTGCCCAGCAGGCAGGCAAATACCCCGGCCGCTTGCAGCCATAAAGTCGCCATCAGCCAGCGACGGGTGGTGTTCGGGTGCTTGCGGCGCAGGCTGGCCACCCCCACTCCCAGCGCGGCCGCCAGGCCAAAGCAGGGCCAGAACAGATCGGCCTGCCAGGCCCCGTTGAATTGAGCGCTGGCCATCTGCGACAGAAAAGTCGCGGGGATGATGTAGCCCAGGCCGTACAGGAAATAAATCCAGCACAGGTGCGCGATGCTGCCGTTGCTCCCCGCGCTGGAGATCTGGGTAACAGTGACGGCCGGCTTGGGTAAAAACGGCAGGATCGCCAGCAGCATCACCAGCGCTACCGTCCCGTAGAGCAACCACAGCGTGGCAGAGCTTTGCCCTAATAGGTTGGAAACCAACGCCAGCAGCCCCGTCAGCACAATCCCCAACCCCGGCCCGGCAAACACCAACGCACCCAGGCGCGGGCGGCCGGCGGCAGTCGCCAGTGGCTGGCTCAGGCTGGTAATCATCACCAGGGCCCAGGCACTGGCGACCCCGGTGCCAAAGCGCAGCAACAAGTGCGGCCAGAACCCGTTAGCCCAGTAGGACGCCAGGGTCAGCAATACGCACAGCCACAACCCGCCGTAGAGGCGCCCGCGCACATGCTGATGGCTACGGGCAAAGATCGAGTCCACCGCGCCGACGAAATAACCCAGGTAATTGGCGGCAGCGAGCAGGCCGGCGCCGGTCAGGTCGATCTGGCCTTCACTGAGCAAATGCGGCATTTGCGGAGTCAGGGCGAAGCGGCCAATGCCCATGGCCATCATCAGGGCGACGGAGCTGGCGAGTAAACGAATCAGCGGGGACATGTTCAGGTTTCCTGCAAAGAAGCGAATGCCTTGCAGGCTAAGACGGATTGACTTTCTGTAAAATTGAATAATAGTGAGTAACTTGTTCAGTTTTGGAGAAAGTAATGGAGTTCAGTCAATTGCGCATTTTCCAGGCTGTGGCGGAAGAGGGCTCCATTACCCGTGCCGCCGAGCGCCTGCACCGCGTGCCGTCCAACCTGTCGACCCGGCTTAAACAAATGGAAGAGCAATTGGGTGTCGACCTGTTCGTGCGCGAGCGCCAGCGTTTGCAGCTTTCTCCGGCGGGCAAGGTACTGCTGGACTACAGCACTCGCCTGCTGGCGCTGCATGATGAAGCCCACGGCGCCGTACAAGGCGGGCAACCGGCCGGTGATTTCGTATTGGGCAGCATGTACAGCACCGCCGCAGTTCATTTGCCGAAGCTGCTGGCGCGCTATCACAAGACTTACCCCATGGTGAACCTTCAGGTGCAGTCGGCACCCAGTGGGGAGTTGCTGGAAGGGCTGATTACCGGGCGCCTGGACGCAGCCTTCGTCGACGGCCCGCTGACCATCACCACCCTGGATGGCGTACCGCTGTGCGAAGAGCGCCTGGTGCTGATTTGCGAGGCCGATCATCCGCCGGTGCGTGGCCCCCAGGATGTGGCGGGCCGTGCGGTGTTCACGTTCCGGCGCAGTTGCGCCTACCGCACGCGCCTGGAAACCTGGTTTTCCCATGAGCGAGTGGCGATGGGGCGGGCGATCGAGATCGAGTCCTACCAAGGCATGCTCGCTTGCGTGATCGCAGGTTCCGGCGTGGCGTTGATGTCTGAATCCATGCTCGCAAGCCTTCCCGGCAAGGACAGCGTGTCCGTTCATCCGCTGACCGGGCCTTTTGCCACTGCGACCACCTGGCTGATGTGGCGAAAGGGTATGCTCGGCGCTAACCTCAATGCATGGATCGACCTGCAGCAAGACGGCAACCCACTGTGCGTGCAAGACACTCGCGCGATTGCTTGAACGATCCGTCAGGATTCGGATCAATTCAGTAATAGTTCGTTGTGGTTTCCTTCAAGCATTACCTAGGACTTAGGGCTACTATCACTGTAGGAAACGGCGACAGAACTCACGCCGGCCAGCACTACCCTCAAAGGGGGCAATCATGAAAGAGAAAATCCAAAACTGGCTCCACGACCTTGGCGTTGCGTTGGGCTTGATCGAGCCTCCGCTGCAACCGGTGCCGATTCGCACGGATGACGAGCAACGTCGGCCCCGTCGCCGCTAAAAAATGTGGGAGCGGGCTTGCTCGCGAAAGCGGTGTATCAGCCAACGGAAAGGTTGAATGACACACCGCTTTCGCGAGCAAGCCCGCTCCCACAGTTGTATTGCACTAGGCGAAAAAAACGGGCGCGACCTCCGACGTCGCGCCCGCTGAAGAAAATATCCTCGTCCCTGTTATAGCTCAAACCACCGCAGCCGCCACCTTGGCCGGCCGACGCGACAGCAAACTCACCAGTACAAAGCTCACCAGCGCCACTGCCAGGCTGTAGTAGATCGGCGTGTTTGCATCCAGCCCATCCTTGAACATAAACACCAGCGCGGTCACAAAGCCCAGGCTCATGGACGTGATTGCGCCCGAGGTGGTCGCGCGCTTCCAGAAGATCGCGCCGATCAAGGGTACCAACATACCGCCCACCAACAGGTTATAGGCCAGGGTCAGGGCGCTGATCACATCGTTCACCACCAATGCGATACCCAGCACGGCAATGCCGGTCAACAGGGTGAACAGCCGGTTGATGCGCAGGCTCGACGCCTTGCCGCCGCGCAGGCGGGGCAGCAGGTCTTCGGTCAACACAGTGGAGGCGGCGAGCAGGCCGGCGCTGGCGGTGGACATCATGGCGGCCAGCGCGGCGGCGATGACCAGGCCGCGAATGCCGTCCGGCAGCGAAGCTTTGACGATCGCGGCGAAGGCATTGTTGACGTTGTCCAGGTCCGGGATCAGCACATGGGCAGCCATGCCGATCAGCGCACAGGCCAGGCCGTACAGGATGCAATAGAAGCCGGCGAAAGTGCCTGCGTACTGGGCGACCTTTTCGTCACGGGCGGTGAAGACCCGTTGCCAGATATCCTGGCCGATCAGGATGCCAAAGAAGTAGATCATGAAGTAGGTGATGATCGTGTCCCAGCCGATAGCGGTGAAGCTGAAGTTCGACGCCGGCAGTTTGGCCACCAGTTCATCCCAGCCACCGACGCGGTACAGGCAGATCGGCAACAGGATGAACATCAGGCCGACGGTCTTGATCACGAATTGCACAATATCAGTGAGGGTCAGCGACCACATGCCACCGATGGTCGAATACACCACCACCACGCCGCCGCCCACCAGTACCGACATCCAGAACGGCAGGTCAAACAGCACTTGCAGCACGGTGCCAATGGCCAGGATCGAGGTCACGCCGATCATCAGCGCGTAGGCCAGCATGATCACCGCGCTGGCCTGGCGGGCCATGGGGTTGTAGCGTTTTTCCAGGACCTGGGTGACGGTGAAGATTTTCAGCTTCAACAGCGGCTTGGCCAGGAACAGGTTCAGGGCAATGATGCCCGCGCCGAGCGCGGCGCACAGCCAGAAACCCGAAATACCATGCACATACCCCAGGCGCACGGTACCGACGGTGGAGGCACCGCCCAGCACCGTAGCGGCCATGGTGCCCATGTACAGTGACGGGCCGAGGTTACGGCCGGCGACCAGGTAGTCTTCGTGGGTTTTGGCGCGACGCATGCCGTAGTAGCCGAGCACCAGCATGCCGGCGGCGTAGATGAGTACGACGAATAAATCCAAAGCCATGACGGCGGTTCTCCGATTATATTTTTTATGGGCGATCAGGCGGCAGCTGGCTCGGTAAACACGCGAGCGAAAGTCAGGTACGTCGTTGTCGGGGATCTGTGCGATCCCCTTGGTTCTGAGTGTGAAGACGCGGTTTTTATTGTTCTCAGCGCATTCGCCTTATTCAGCGATGCGCGACGCCAGGCAGTACGCAGAGCATCTCGTACAGCAAGTTGGCGCCCAGCAACGAGGTATTGCCGGTGGTGTCGTAAGGCGGCGAAACTTCTACCAGGTCGCAACCAATCAGATCGAGGCCCTGGCAGCCACGGATGATTTCGATGGCCTGGATGGTGGTCAGCCCGCCGATTTCAGGGGTGCCGGTGCCGGGCGCCCAGGCGGGGTCGATGCCGTCGATGTCAAAGCTCAGATACACCGGGCCGCCGCCGACTTTTTCCCGCACTTCGGCCATCAGCGGCGCGAGGGAGTGATGCCAGCATTCTTCGGCCTGGACCACACGGAAGCCTTGCTTGCGGCTCCAGTTGAAGTCTTCGGCGGTATACCCCTGGGCGCGCAGGCCGATCTGCACCACGCGGTCGCAATCGAGCAAGCCCTCTTCCACGGCGCGGCGGAAGGTGGTGCCGTGGGCAATTTTCTCGCCGAACATATGGTCGTTGACGTCGGCGTGGGCGTCGATGTGCACCAGCCCGACCTTGCCATGTTTTTTGTGGATCGCCCGCAGGATCGGCAGGGTGATGGTGTGGTCGCCACCCAGGGTCAGGGGGATGACGTTGTGCTCGAGGATCTCGTCGTAGGCTTCTTCGATGATGCGCACCGCGTCGAGCAGGTTAAAGGTATTGATCGCCACGTCGCCGATATCGGCCACCGACAATGAGTCGAAGGGGGCAGCGCCGGTGGCCATGTTATAGGGGCGGATCATCACCGACTCGGCACGGATTTCCCGTGGGCCGAAGCGCGTACCGGCGCGCAGCGAGGTGCCGATATCCAGAGGCACGCCGACGAAGGCGGCGTCCAGGCCCTTGGCGGTTTGCAGGTGGGGAAGACGCATCATGGTGGCGATGCCGGCGAAGCGCGGCATTTCGTTGCCGCCCAGTGGTTGGTGGAAAATCTTGTCCACGGGAATGCCTCATCGTTGTTTTGTTTATTGATGGCCGATTCTGCGAAAAGCCTGGCTTAGGAAGAATCGGCAGAGGCAAATACTTAGTTCAGATTTTTCTAAACTAAAGCCTGGGGTAAACTCCATTCAAATGTGGGAGCAGGCAAGCCAGCTCCCACAATTTAGTGTGCCCCCCCTGGAGCCCCCATGGCCAACGCCTTGCCCGACCTGAAACTCCTGCGCATCTTCGTCAGCGTCGTGCGCCACCAAGGGTTTGCCAACGCCCAGCACGAGCTCAACCTGTCGACGTCGGCCATCAGCACCTACATGAGCCAACTCGAGTCAGCCTTGGGCCTGGTGCTGTGCCATCGTGGCCGTGGCGGCTTCAGCCTGACCAGCAAGGGCGAGCTGTTTCATCAGGAAACCCTGCGCCTGTTGGGCGAACTCGAAGGTTTCGAGCAATACGCCGCTGCGTTGAAAGGCGAATTGCGCGGCACCCTCAAGCTCGGGGTGCTCGACTCCACCGTCAGCGACAAGGCCTTGCCGTTCGCCGAAGTGATTGGCGCCTACAGCCTGGAGCACCCGGCAGTGCATTTACACCTGTCGGTGATGAGCCCTTACGAATTGCAACTGGGGGTCCAGGACAATCGCCTGGACCTGGCCATCGGTGCGTTCTCCAACCGCATGAGCGGGCTGGTCTACATGCCGCTGTACCGCGAACAGCACTGGTTGTATTGCAGCAACCGGCACCCATTGTTCAACGAGCGGCGCATCCCGGAACAAGTGATCACCCAGCAACGCATGGTCGGGCGAGGTTACTGGAGCCAGGCCGAGCTGGCGCGCCACGGCTTCAAGCACAGCGCTGCCACGGTGGAAAGTATGGAGGCGCAACTGATTCTGGTGCTGTCGGGCGCTTATATTGGCTACCTGCCCGAACACTACGCCCAGGCCTGGGCTGACAAGGGCGACCTGCGCGTTTTGCTGCCGGCCACCTTCGGCTACCAGGCGCCGTTTTCGCTGATCATGCGCCGTGGCCGCAGCCGCGAGCCCCTGATCCAGACCTTCCGCGATTTGCTCAAGACCCAGCTCAACCAGGCCTGAACACACCATGTCCCGACCCCATTGCCCGCGCTGCCTGCGCCCGACCACGCACTGCCTGTGTGCGCTGATCCCCCACCTCGACAGCCGCACCCGCGTGTTGGTGTTGCAGCACCCGAGCGAGGTCGGCCATGCGCTCAATACTGCGCGGCTGGCGGCGTTGGGCCTGAACAACGCGCAGTTGGTGGTGGGGGAGGTGTTTGATGACCTGGCGACGCTATTGAACCCGCCTGGCTATCGGGCACGCCTGTTGTTTCCGGCGGATGAAGCCGAGCCGCTGCACGCCTACGCACCTGACGATCAGCCACTGCTGTTGGTGGTTCCCGATGGCACCTGGCGCAAGGCGCGCAAACTGCTGCACCTCAACCCCTTGCTGGCGGCGTTGCCCCGGGTGACATTGGCCGAAGGCGGCGTTTCCCGCTATCGCTTGCGCAAGGCGCCGGGGCCTGGCGCCTTGTCGACGGTCGAAGCGATCACGCAAGCGTTGCAGGTATTGGAAGCGCCGACGTCGTTTGAGCCACTGCTCAAACCCTTTGAAGCGCTGATCGAAGGGCAGATTGCTGCGATGGGCGATGAAGTATTCCAGCGCAACCATGGCGACCCGACATAAACCCGGCTTATGCCTTTAAGCCATAAGCACCACACTTTGCGTGATATGGCCCGCCGGCCTTTCCCGGTATGATGTGCGCCCCGCAGTCTGGATTGCGAATACGCCATGACCTTGCAGTACCCAACAATCGCCGATTGTGTCGGCAACACGCCCCTGGTCCGCTTGCAACGCATGGCGGGTGAAACCAGCAATACCCTGTTGCTCAAACTCGAGGGCAACAACCCGGCCGGCTCCGTCAAAGACCGCCCGGCACTGTCGATGATCGCCCGCGCCGAGTTGCGTGGGCAGATCAAACCCGGCGACACCCTGATCGAAGCCACCTCCGGTAACACCGGGATCGCCCTGGCCATGGCCGCAGCGATCAAGGGTTACAAGATGGTGCTGATCATGCCCGACAACGGCAGTGCCGAGCGCAAGGCGGCGATGACCGCCTATGGTGCCCAACTGATCCTGGTGACTCAGGAAGAAGGCATGGAAGGCGCCCGCGATCTTGCCGAGCGCATGGCCGCCGAAGGCCGTGGCGTGGTGCTCGATCAGTTCGCCAACGGCGACAACCCCGAGGCGCACTACACCAGCACCGGCCCGGAGATCTGGCGCCAGACCCAGGGCACCATCACCCACTTCGTCAGCTCCATGGGCACCACCGGTACCATCATGGGCAACTCGCGCTACCTCAAGGAGCAGAACCCAGCGATTCAGATCGTCGGCCTGCAACCGATGGAAGGCGCGGCCATCCCGGGTATTCGTCGTTGGCCCGAAGAATATTTGCCGAAGATCTACAACGCCACGCGGGTAGACCGCATCATCGACATGGCCCAGCGCGAAGCCGAAGACACCACGCGCCGCCTGGCCCGTGAAGAAGGCATCTTCTGCGGCGTGTCCTCCGGTGGCGCCGTGGCCGGTATGTTGCGCTTGTCCAAAGAAGTGGAAAACGCGGTGATCGTCGCGATCATCTGTGACCGAGGCGACCGTTACCTGTCGACCGGCATTTTCGACGAACCCAACTGATGGCCAAGCACGAGAGAGGCTTGCGCTTCCAGCCAACGGGCGGCAGCCGGGCCCCGCAGATCCCGGTGGGCAAGAAACAACGCCTGACCATCGAGCGCCTGGCCAATGATGGCCGAGGCATCGTGTTCTTTGAAGGCCGCACCTGGTTTGTGACTGGTGCGTTGGCCGGCGAAGAGGTGGAAGCACGGGTGCTGGGCGCCCATGGCAAAGTGGTCGAGGCGCGCACCGAGCGGGTGTTCCAGGCGAGTGAGCTGCGGCGCCCTGCGCCCTGCGCTCATGTTGGCCGCTGTGGCGGCTGCAGCGTGCAGCATCTGCCTCATGACCAGCAACTTGCCCTGAAACAGCGCATGCTCGCCGAGCAACTGTCGCGGGTGGCAGGTGTCGAACCGCAAGAGTGGGCCGCGCCGTTGAGCGGGCCGGAGTTCGGTTATCGGCGCCGCGCCCGCGTAGCCGTGCGTTGGGACGCCAAGGCGAAGCAACTCGAAGTGGGTTTTCGCGCCGTGGCCAGTCAGGACATCGTCGCTATCGATGATTGCCCGGTGCTGGTACAGGCCTTGCAACCGATCATGCAGCGTTTGCCAGCGATGCTGCGTCGCTTGAGCAAACCGCAGGCGTTGGGGCATGTCGAGTTGTTCAGCGGTTCGTCCATCGCCGTGTTGCTGCGGCATATGGCGCCGTTGTCCGAGGCTGACCTGCAGATCCTCAAGGAATTCTGCACCTTCCATGACGCCCAATTGTGGCTGCACGGGGAAGGGCAGCCGGAGCCCGTCGAGCCGGGTCAGGCCCTGGGCTTCCGTTTGGAGGCGTGGGATCTGGAGCTGGCGTACCGTCCGGGCGACTTTGTGCAGGTCAACGCCGGGGTCAACCAGGCGATGGTCGCCCAAGCCCTGCAATGGCTGGCGCCACAAGCCGACGAACGGGTACTGGACCTGTTTTGCGGCCTGGGCAACTTTGCCCTGCCACTGGCTCGCCACGTACGCGAAGTGGTGGCGGTGGAGGGCGTACAGGCCATGGTGGACCGTGCGGCCCTCAATGCCGTCAGCAACCATTTGCATAACGCACAGTTTTTTCAGGCCGATTTGTCCCAGCCTTTGACCGACGCAGAATGGGCCAAACAGGGCTTTTCTGCGGTACTCTTGGACCCACCCCGCGATGGTGCCCTGGAGGTTGTGCGCAAACTCGCCGCCTTGGGGGCCAAGCGCCTGGTGTATGTGTCCTGCAACCCAGCCACGCTGGCGCGGGACACGGTTGAGTTGGTCAAGCAAGGCTACCGGCTAAAGCGTGCCGGGATCCTCGACATGTTTCCGCAGACCGCGCATGTCGAGGCCATGGCGTTATTTGAAGCGGGCTAGGATGCCCGTTTAATCCGACTGGCCTGCGTTCTCCAGGGCCTGAACACTGCCACGGAGCTCGCAGTAAAGTCGGCGATGATTTTGGCGCATCGAAGGTGCGTCGTAGGGAAGGTAAGCAAGATGGTACAGGTGAGAGCACACCAGCCGATCAACACCGACGGCAGTATCAATCTCGAGGCATGGCTGGATCATGCCGTCAGTGTCGACCCGGCACTGGACCGTGAAGCCTTGAAAGCAGCCTGCGAGTTCGCTCGTGAGTCTGAACAGCAAGACAATGCGGCCAAGAACCTGTGGGCCGAAGGCACTTCAAGTTTTCGCACTGGCCTGGAAATCGCCGAGATCCTGGCCGATCTCAAGCTGGACCAGGATTCGCTGATCGCCGCCGTGCTCTATCGCGGCGTACGCGAAGGGCATATTCCGTTGGCCACCGTTGGCCAGCGTTTCGGTTCGGTGGTGGCCAAGCTGATCGACGGCGTGCTGCGCATGGCGGCCATTAGCGCCAGCCTCAGCCCGCGGCAGTCGATGGTGCTGGGCACCCAGGGCCAGGTAGAGAACCTGCGCAAAATGCTGGTAGCGATGGTCGACGACGTACGCGTCGCCCTGATCAAGCTGGCCGAGCGTACCTGCGCGATCCGTGCGGTGAAGACCGCCGATGACGAAAAGCGCAACCGTGTGGCCCGCGAAGTCTTCGACATCTACGCGCCGCTGGCCCATCGCCTGGGCATCGGCCATATCAAGTGGGAGCTGGAGGATTTGTCCTTCCGCTACCTGGAACCTGACCAGTACAAACAGATCGCCACGCTGCTGCATGAGCGGCGCCTGGACCGCGAGCGCTTTATCAGCGACGTGATGGGCCAGTTGCGTTCGGAGCTGCAGGCCACCGGCGTGGACGCGGACATCAGCGGCCGCGCCAAGCACATCTATTCCATCTGGCGCAAAATGCAGCGCAAGGGCCTGGCCTTCAGCCAGATCTACGACGTGCGTGCGGTGCGCGTGCTGGTGCCGGAAATGCGCGACTGCTACACCGCGCTGGGTATCGTCCACACCCTGTGGCGCCACATCCCCAAGGAATTTGACGACTATATCGCCAACCCCAAGGAAAACGGCTACCGCTCGCTGCACACCGCCGTGATCGGCCCTGAAGGCAAGGTGCTGGAAGTGCAGATCCGCACCCACGCCATGCACGAAGAGGCCGAGCTGGGGGTGTGCGCGCACTGGCGCTACAAGGGCACCGACGTCAAGGCCGGGTCCAACCAGTACGAAGAGAAGATCTCCTGGCTGCGCCAAGTGCTGGAATGGCACGAAGAACTCGGCGACATCGGCGGCCTGGCCGAGCAACTGCGGGTGGATATCGAGCCGGACCGGGTCTATATCTTCACGCCTGACGGCCACGCCATCGACTTGCCCAAGGGCGCCACGCCGCTGGACTTTGCCTACCGCGTGCACACCGAAATCGGGCATAACTGCCGCGGCGCCAAGATCAACGGGCGCATCGTGCCGCTCAACTACAGCCTGCAAACCGGTGAACAGGTCGAGATCATCACCAGCAAGCACGGTACGCCGAGCCGCGACTGGCTGAACCCGAACCTGGGTTACATCACCACTTCGCGGGCGCGGGCGAAGATCGTCCACTGGTTCAAGCTACAGGCGCGTGACCAGAACGTCGCCGCCGGCAAGACCTTGCTTGAACGCGAACTGGCGCGCCTGGGCCTGCCTCAGGTGGACTTCGACAAGCTGGCCGAAAAGGCCAACATGAAGATCGCCGAAGACATGTTTGCCGCCCTCGGCGCGGGCGACCTGCGCCTGGCGCAACTGGTCAACCTGGCCCAGCAACTGGTCGAGCCTGAGCGCGGCAACGAACAGCTGGAGCTGATCCCGCGCAAAGCCACTGGCTACAAGCCGGGCAAGCGTGGCGATATCCAGATCCAGGGCGTGGGCAACCTGATGACGCAAATGGCCGGCTGCTGCCAGCCGTTGCCGGGCGACGCCATCGTCGGCTACATCACCCAGGGCCGTGGCGTGAGCATTCACCGCCAGGACTGCGCCTCGGTGCTGCAGTTGGGCGGGCGCGAACCGGAGCGAATCATCCAGGTCAGCTGGGGGCCGGTGCCGGTGCTCACGTATCCGGTGGACATTATCATCCGTGCCTACGACCGTTCCGGCTTGCTGCGTGACGTCTCGCAAGTGCTGCTCAACGAGCGGATCAACGTGCTGGCGGTCAACACCCGTTCGAACAAGGAAGACAACACTGCGTTGATGTCCCTGACCATCGAGATTCCGGGGTTGGACGCACTGGGACGGTTGCTGGGGCGGATTTCCCAGTTGCCGAACATCATCGAAACCCGGCGCAACCGCACCCCATGAATAGCTGGATGGGCGCGAACTGAATTGTGTTAGCTGCTTCATGTGGGAGCTGGCTTGCCTGCGATAGCATCACCTCGGTTTAACTGAAGCACCGAGTCGCGAGCATCGCAGGCAAGCCAGCTCCCACATTGGATTTTCAGCGGAAAGAGATACGATGTATTCACTCGAAGACCTGCTGCACCTGATGAGCCGCCTGCGCGACCCGCAATACGGCTGCCCGTGGGACATCAAGCAAACCTACGCGACCATCGTCCCGCACACGCTGGAGGAGGCCTATGAAGTGGCCGACGCCATCGAGCGCGGCGATTTCGATCACCTGCAAGGTGAGTTGGGCGACCTGCTGTTCCAAGTGGTGTATTACAGCCAGCTGGCGCGGGAAGAAGGGCGCTTCGAATTTGCCGGCGTGATCGACGGCATCACCCGTAAGTTGATTCGCCGGCATCCTCACGTGTTCCCAACCGGCGACCTGTACGCACCGCTGGATATCCCGCAGTTGAGCGAAGAACAGGTCAAGGAACGCTGGGAGCAGATCAAAGCTGAGGAGCGCGCAGAAAAGTCCGACGCTCCCGAGCAACTCTCCCTGCTCGATGATGTGCCCACCGCCTTACCGTCGTTATCCCGTGCGGCCAAATTACAAAAGCGCGCCAGCCAGGTCGGTTTCGACTGGCCGTCCGCGTTGCCGGTGGTGGATAACGTGCGCGAAGAGTTGGACGAAGTGCTCGAAGCCATGGCCGATAACGACTCGGCAGCCATCGCCGATGAAGTCGGCGACCTGCTGTTTGCCGCGGTCAACCTGGCCCGTCACCTCAAGGTCGACCCGGAAACCGCCTTGCGCGGTGCCAATGCCAAGTTCGAACGACGTTTCCGATTTATCGAACAGGCATTGCGCGATACGCACCAACCCATAGAAGATTGCACCCTCGAAGAGTTGGACGCCCTGTGGGGCGAAGCCAAACGCCAGGAAAAGAATGTGTCCAGCTGCGGTTGAGCAGCTGCCTAAGTGAGTAAGCACCATGAGCCTTTCCCTTCGCGACCAGTTGCTCAAAGCAGGTCTGGTCAACCAAAAGCAGGCCAAACAGGTCGGCAAAGAGAAGCAGAAACAGCAGCGCCTGGTCCACAAGGGCCAGGCCGAAGTCGATGATACTCAGGCGCGCCTGGCCGCTGAGGCACACGCCGAGAAGGTCAAGCGTGACCAGGAGCTGAACCGTCAGCAGCAGGAAAAAGCCGAGGCCAAGGCGCGTACCGCCCAGGTCAAGCAACTGATCGAGACCTCGCGCCTGCCCAAGCTGACCACCGAGGACTACTACAACTTCGTCGATGACAAGAAGGTCAAGCGCCTGTCGGTCAACACGCTGATGCGCAACAAGCTGAGCAACGGCTCCCTGGCGATCGTGCACCACGGTGGCGGCTACGAGGTGATCCCGCGCGAAGCGGCGCTCAAAATCCAGGAGCGTGCTCCGGAGCGTATCGTGCAGCTCAACATCCTCACCGAAAGCCAGGTGCCCGATGAAGACGATCCGTACGCCGCTTACCAGATCCCTGATGATCTGATGTGGTAAGCCGCTAGAAACGACAAACCCCGCCAAACGGCGGGGTTTGTGTTTTAAGCGTGCAGCCTGTTACCAATCCACTGCGTAACTCAGGCTGAAGGTACGACCTTCGGCATTCGGGTACGGTGCGCGGGCGTTGGCCTGGGCGAACATGTTCTGGTAGTTGCGGTTGGTGAGGTTGTACACCGCACCTTCGAGGCGGCCTACCGGTAGCCTTACCGAGCCCAGCAAGTCGACCAGGGTGTAGCCCTGGATATCGCGGCCGTTGTTGTCTTTGGCCGCCGCGTCATAATTGGCCAGGCGCATACCCTGCAAGCGCAGGCTGTAGTCGTCACGCTCATAGCCGACAAAGGCTGTGGTCTTGGCGGGGGAGATGCGGGTGGCAGGCAGGTCGATCCACTTGCCGTTCTGCTGGGTCTCGCCTTTGGCGTAAGCGTAAGTACCGCCGACGGACCATTGGTCGCTGATGTTATAGGTCAGGCCGGTTTCGACGCCACGTACGCGTTCTTTCTGATTGATCAGGCGCAGCACACGATCATTGGCATCATAGAACTGCGTGACATCCGAGGTGTTTTCGTACGCGGTGACACTGGCCTGCCACTTGTCCCAGTCGCCACGCCAGCCCAGCTCGTAACTATCGACTTTCAAGGCCTGGGCATTGAGGTCCTGGATATCGTATTGGCTGTTCACGTCACGCAGGAAGCGCTGGATATCCGGCAGGGAAAAGCCCTGGCTGAAGTTGACGAACACATCCTGGTTGTCGGTCAGGTGGTACACCGCACCGAGGTTATAGAGCGTGTCATCGTATTTGAGCGTGCCGCCGGGCAGTGTCGCGCGGTTGCCGGTCTGGACGATTTCGCCGTATGCGATGCTGTCGGAGACTTTACTCTCAATCCATTCGCGACGTACGCCACCGCGCAAGGTCCAGTTGTCGATGTCGTAGGAGAGCTGGCCAAAGATGGCTTTGGTGGTGGTCTCGATATCTGGCCCCAGTTCGAACGTGGTACCGGTTTTCGTGTAGGTCAGGCCATTGACCCGGTATTGGTCGCCACGCTGGCGTGAGGTTTCATGGTCGTAGTCCGCGCCCCATACCAGGTTGCCCGTTGCCGGGCCGATGTCCGGCATCTGGGTCTCGATCGCCGCACGCAGGCCGTAGACGTCCTGCACGCTGTTGTTATCTGACACGCCTGCCCGGCCTCGGGACAGGTCTGGAAAGAACAGGGCGTCGGCCCGCCGCCAGTAGCTTTCGATCTGCAGGCCCTGGCCGTAGAAATCCTTGTCGGCGTAGTTGAGGTTGACCGCCTGGTTGTGGGTGTAGGGTTGGTCGCCTAGGTCCAGGCCTTTTACGGCGACTGCGTTGCTGGTGATGCGGGGGTTCTTGGTGTAGCGGGTGTCTTGTTCGTCCTTGTAGTCTTGCAGCGACAGGCTGATCTTCTTGTCGTCATCAAGCTCATAGCCGAAGCGACCTTGCAGGTCGTAGGTATCGGTGTCCATGTTGCTGCCCTGGGACGTGTCCTGGGGAATGCGCTTGCCATTACCGTCGAACTGATCGTTGCGCTGCACGGTGTTGCCCGAGAGGTACCAGTCCACCGGGCCCTTGCGCCCGGTGGCGCTTTGGAACGCCTGGTAAGCGAACCCCTTGTGGCTGAGGTTGTTACCGGCGGTCATGCCGATCTTGCTGCTGAACGCCAGGTCTTCACCTTGGTTGCGTTTGGTGATGATGTTGATGATGCCGCCCGATGCGCCTGCGCCGTAGACACTGCTGGCACCGGAGATCACTTCGATACGCTCGATGCTTTCCGGTGCCACGCTGTTGAGCTGGCGGAAGTTATCGCGCGTGGCGTTTTGTGAAACCCCATCGATCAGGATCAGGGTATTACGCCCGCGAAGCGTCTGGCCGAAGTTGCTCATGCCGCCGCTGGAAGGGGCAATGCCAGGCACCAGTTGGCCGAGGATATCGGCGACCCGACGTCCTGCCCCGGTCTGCTGGCGGATTTGCGCTTCATTGATCACCTGCACTGAGCCTGGAATCTGCGCAATGCTGGTTTCGCTGCGCGTGGCCGATACGACTGTTGCCTGTAATTGCAGGCTGGTCGGGGCTGCCTGTGTCTGTTCTGTCTGATCGGCCCAGGCGGGCGCACTCATCGAGCCGAGAAGCGGCAGCAGAACGGCCAATTGCGATTTATTCATGGGTTTGTCTCAGAGTTATTAGAAGTATTGACAGAAAAATCGGGTGTCTCAGGCGCTCGCGTATATGAACGGATCGCGCGGATACTCACTGCGGCCAATGCATAGGTCAGTGCGACCAGCCAGAAGCTGTGCGCCAGGCCCACCCACCCCATGCCGATACCGCCTATCAAGGCGCCGCACAGCGCACCTGCTTTGGCGGCGCTGTTACCCATGCCCAGGGCAAAACCCTGCTGGCTGGACGCGACGGTATTGGCGATCAGCGTGTAGGCCACGGGCAGCAAAGCTCCCTGCCACACGCCCCACAGCAACCGGCTGGCGATGAACCCCAACCATTCACTGGCCAGCGCCGTGCAGGCCAGCGTGAGGGCGCAGGCCCAGGTGACCCATTCGATGATGCGCAGCGTATGTGCTGGCTGATGTCGATCGAACAGGCGGCCCCATAACGGCGCAGACAGTGCCAGGGTCAAGGCGCTGGCGCCATAGCTGGCGCCGATCAGCCACGCGGGCGCCTGCAAAACCTCGGCAACATATAAAGCGTAAAACGGTTGCGGCATCATCCTGGCTGCCTGGATCAATACGATGATTCCCAACATCGCGCCAAGCCAGCCTTTGGGCAGTGCGACAGGCTTCGATGGGCGGGCAGGTCTGGATCGTGGTGAGTCGCTGGGCAAGAACGCGCTGATTATCGCGCACAACAGGCAGACGGCGGTGGCGCTGTAGCACAGCAATGCGAAACCGGATATGTCCATGAGCCAGCCGCCCAATACCGGCCCGGCCAGGGAGCCTACGGCAGTGGCTGATTGCAGCCTGGCAAGAATGTGCCCCCGTCCCCCGTCGCCGCAGCAGGCCAGTGCGTAGGCTTGGGCAGCTGCAATGAAGCCGGCCAACGCACCTTGCACCACGCGGATGACCACCAGCCACCACGGATCAGGCGTTATCGCAGCCAGCGCCTGACACACCGCCAGTGCCAGCAACGCGCGGATGATCATGGGCTTATGGCCGGTACGGTCGCCCAGCTTCCCCCACATGGGCGTGAGGATCATCGCTGCCATCATCGGCCCGGCATACACCAGCGAAGACAGCAGGCCGGTGTACTGAGCATTGGCAACGCCCAACAGCGTCTGGATTTGCAGCGGCCAGAACGGTCCGCTCATTTCCATCGCCCCCATCGACACCAACTGAATCACCACCAGCAGCCGCAGCGCTGTGTTGTTAGTCGGCATTGGCGGCCGCGCTCAACGGGTTGGGCAGGCGCCCGACGATATCGGCATGACTCTCCAGCAGACGCATGCGCATGAACGACTTGGCCGGCCACGCGTGCTCCAGCAGTGCTTCGCGCTCGGTGGCCCAGCGCTGCGGATCAACCTGCGAGCGCAGGTCGTCAAAACACTGGCTGACCTGAGCCGACAGTTCATTCCAGAGCAGCGCCTGGGGGATGTCGAAGTGGCGCGCGGCAAGCAGGATGAGCTCGCCCAGATGGCACATGAATACGGTGTGCAGCAGCTTGTCCCTTACGAAACCTGCATCGTCGTACAGCGTCATCTTCGGGTCGTGCAGTTCAATGTCCAGGCCGTGGGCGTGCAAGGTTTTGCGGTCGATACGGATATCGCCGAAATCGCGTAACAGCAGGCGGCTCAATTGCCCGCCTGCGGCCATGACCATAAAGGAGTTCTGCTGATGGGCCTCGAATGCAACGCCGTAGCGCAAATACATGCCCAGCAGCGCCGGCACACTGATCGCCGCGTACTCATGGAAGAAGGCGAGCATGGCCGCCGCGTCATCCTTGCCTTGGCTCAGGCGCACCCATTGGCGCAGCAGCGGCTGGCCGTGTTGATCAATGGCAAACAGGCTGCCCACCGGCACGGCCATTTCCCCGGGCTGGAGCTGGCTATGGGGATTGTCGCGATAGAGCACCGCCAGGTGGCGGGAGTGCTCGTCATTGGCCGGCTGTGGCTTGAAATGCACACCGATACGCTCGGGAACGATGCTGAGGATTTTCTGAATCGCAGGCTCGCGCTCCAGAATGGCCAGCAGCAAATGGCTGATCCGTGGGCCCATGCGCGCTGAGCGCGGTGAGACGGTGCGCTGCACGCTGGTCAGTCGCAGCGACACGGGCAGTTTGACCATAGGCGCATCGCAACGCCCTTCAGGCAATACGGTTCTGAATGACATGGTGGGGTGGGCGGTAAACGCGACGATATCGGTCAGCACCAGCAGTTTGTCGCCGATTTCGTTGGCGAACAGTTGGGGCAGTTCCTGGCGTGCCTGCCAAGGGTGGGCGGGCAATGGCAGATAATCGCCTGCCTGAAGGCCCTGTGCTTGCAGGACTGCGGTCAATTGCTGTGCCGCTTGCGGGAAGTGCTCGCTCCACCACTGCCAGTAATCGGCGGTACCGGCCAACTTTTCGACATGGGCAAATTGGCGATGCAGCGCGCACAGCAATACCGGAAAGCGTGCTTCGAATTCCGGCGAGTAGTCGATGACTTGCTCGGTATTCAGGCCTAGCTTGGTCTTGTAGTTGGGGTGCCATGGGTGACCCAGTGTTCCCCATTGTTCAAGCACGGAAGTCGGGTTGATAACGCTCGGGCTGTTCTTGAGATGACTGAGGAGATTGTCTTGATACACCGGGTCCATGGACGCATGCAGCTTGAGCGTCCATTGCTCATGGAAGGCCAGGCACAAGGTGTCGTTGATGAAGCTGTCGTCGATCTCGACGTTGAGGCGGTTGAGCACTTCCCGGTCAGCAGGCGACTCAAGGCTGGCGTTAAGTAACGTCAACAATTGTGAGGGAAATTGGATTTTCTGTTCGGGCTGGCCTTCGCGCAACAGGATGACTTCGCCGCGCAGGTCCCAGCTTGCCATGCGGCCAGGACGCAAATGTTCGAAACGTAGTCGGGCTTGGCAAGGTAGTGTCAGCGAGCAATGCCCCTGTTCGTCATAAAGGAGGGTGCTGGGGGCCAGCAGGCTTTCACGAAACAAAGCTTGGATCAGGCGTTGGAAGCTACGTTCGGCGGCGGGTGCCAGCGTATTGATCAGGGCTTGGAGGCTGACGTGGCTGGCCTGAAATTGCGCAGTGGCAAGTGCTTCGCTCCAGCGTTCCAGTAACGCGTTTTCTGGCTTGCTGCTATTTCCATGCATCTAATTGATTCCCTGATTCGTGAGCCTGAATGAAAAGCGAACGAATGATATCGAGAATCATTATTTGTGTGTGTTTTTGTTACATTAATTTATGGCGATTATTGACAAAAAAACCGCGCTCCAAAGGCGCGGTTTCTCGTAAACGGCCCGGCTGCGTGGGCCGGGCGTCCACATGATTTCAGAGCTTCAGGAGCTTTTTGCCTGGCGTTGCAGTTCGAGAGTTTCGAGCTCGTTTTTATAGTTGTGGGCGTCGCTCTCGTTGTGAAACATGCCGACCAATACGTCTTGCTGATGGACATCCCAGATGTGAATCCCGTGGCCTACTGCTTCATGGGACATATGTTCATCGTCGCGTTCAGTTACTTTTACAGTCATCTGCTTGCTCCAATCTCTGGTTGATCTGCGGCAAGTCGTCGCAGGCCTCTGTTATATGATTTGTTAGCTTGCTAAGTAAACTGATTTTGCGCGCAATAATTCATTGCGGGGAACGCAACAATGCTGCAGGCCTTGTAAACCAAGGCATTGCGTCGCCAGCGCAGCGGCTTTATGACAAAAGTTTCATGTTCAGGTCGGCTAGGTTGACCTCGGCACCGCTATCGCAGGCAAGCCAGCTCCCACCTTGGAATGCATTCCACTGTGGGAGCTGGCTTGCATGCGATAGCGGGAGTGGCGTCCCCTAAAAATCCCAGGCAAAAAAAAGCCCCGCATTCAGCGAGGCTCTTTTCCGGTGCATCAGCAATCAGCTGCCTTTGACAGCCTTACCGTCAACGGTGCCATCCTGCAGCATGATGTTGTATTCCTTGCCGTCAGTCTCGACCTGACGCAGGGCAACCAGGATGCCGCCCTGGTCCTTGGCAAACCACATCTGGGTGATGCGCTTGCTCTGCGACGGGTCGCGCACGCGCTCGACCTTGATCGCGTCGATCGAACCGACTTTGGTCTGGACCTTTTCCGAGCCGATCACGCGGAAGTCGTAGGTATCGGTATCAGTACCCTCAACCACGCGGTAGCTCATGCTCTTCTTGCCGGCGGCAACATCGCGTTGCAGAGCAAGCTGGTAGGTGGACTTGTCGAGCATGCCGCTTTCGAGAGTGACATTGACCGGGTCTTTGTTTTCAAAGCCGGTGACTTTTTTAGCGCTCTGGTCGAAGTCCAGGTTGATCTTCTTCGCCTTGCCCAGGCCGCCGCGTTCGAAGCTGTAGCTCTTGGGTTGCAGGGTGTCCTTGTCGAACAGGATCACGCTGGTTTCGGTCAAGCTGGCAATCATCATCGAGGCCTTGAAATTCAAGGTCCAGGTACCGTCGCCATTCTTGCTCAGGCTGCGTTCAGCCGAACCGCTCATGGGCAGTTGTTTCCAGTCGGCGGTGTAGCTGACGGAGAAGGGGTGAAGGTCTGCCGCTTGTACGGCAGGCAAAGCGAACAGCGCAAAAGCGAAAAGCAGGGCGCGACGCATAAAATCTCCTAGGTTCGAATCAAGTGGCCGCTGGCCGCGAGTAACTGGCCGTCCAATAATGCACCCTGGTCGCCAAGAATCAACCGTCCTTCGGCAAACCAGCGAACAGCCAGCGGGTAAATCCTGTGTTCCTGGGTATGAACCCGTTGCGCAAGCGTCTGCGCCGAGTCGCCTGACTCTACCGGAACCACTGCCTGTACGACCAGAGGCCCGCCATCGAGTTCCTCGGTCACAAAGTGCACGCTGCAGCCATGCTCACTGTCGCCGGCGTCGAGGGCGCGCTGGTGGGTGTGCATGCCTTTGTACTTGGGCAGCAGGGAAGGGTGGATATTGAGCAGGCGTCCTTCGTAGTGCCGGACGAAATCTGCGCTGAGGATGCGCATGAAACCGGCAAGGACCACGAGTTTGGGGTTGAAGGCGTCGATCAGTTCGATCAAGGCGCTGTCGAAGGCCTCGCGACCGTCGAACGCCTTGTGATCCAGGGAGCGAGTATCGATACCCGCGTCACGGGCGCGTTGCAGACCGTAGGCGTCGCTGCGGTTGGAAATCACCGCAGCGATGCGCACCGGGCTGTCGCCGGTGCGCGTGCTGTCGATCAGGGCCTGCAAGTTACTGCCGGTGCCGGAAAGCAGCACCACGACATCACAGGTCTGGGGCATCAGTGAGCCTTGAGGTTCTTCAGTTCAACCTGGGCTGCGCCTTCGGCGGCAGTGGCGATCTGGCCAATGACCCAAGGTTGCTCGCCGGCTTCACGCAGCACGTTCAGTGCGGTTTCAACGTGTTCCTGCGCAACGCAGATCACCATGCCCACGCCGCAGTTGAGCACGCGGTGCATTTCGGTTTCGTTGACGTTGCCTTTTTCCTGCAGCCAATCGAAGACAGCCGGGCGCTGCCAGCTGGCCACGTCGACAATCGCCTGGGCGCCTTTTGGCAGTACGCGCGGGATGTTGTCCAGCAGGCCGCCACCGGTAATGTGGGCCATGGCCTTGACGGCGCCGGTGTCCTTGATCAGCTTGAGCAGTGGCTTGACGTAGATGCGGGTCGGCGCCATCAGCAGGTCGGTCAGTGGCTTGCCGTCGAGCTGGATGTTCTCGATGTCGGCGCCGGACACTTCGATGATCTTGCGGATCAGCGAGTAGCCGTTGGAGTGCGGGCCGGACGATGGCAGGGCGAGCAGGGCGTCACCAGCAGCTACTTTGGAGCCGTCGATGATCTCGGCTTTTTCCACCACGCCGACGCAGAAGCCGGCCAAGTCGTAGTCTTCGCCTTCGTACATGCCTGGCATTTCAGCGGTTTCACCGCCGACCAGGGAGCAACCCGACAGTTCGCAGCCAGCACCGATGCCGGTTACGACCTGGGTCGCGGTCTCGACATTGAGCTTGCCGGTGGCGTAGTAGTCGAGAAAGAACAGCGGCTCGGCGCCGCACACCACCAGGTCGTTGACGCACATGGCGACCAGATCGATGCCGATGCTGTCGTGCTTGTTCAGGTTCAGGGCCAGACGCAGCTTGGTGCCCACGCCGTCGGTGCCGGACACCAGTACAGGCTGCTTGTAGCCGGCCGGGATTTCGCAGAGGGCGCCAAAACCGCCCAGGCCACCCATGACTTCAGGGCGCGCAGTGCGCTTGGCGACGCTCTTGATGCGTTCGACCAATGCTTCACCGGCGTCGATGTCTACACCGGCGTCCTTGTAGCTCAGGGAGGGTTGCTTGCTCATGATCCAGGCCTTTAGGGGGGATTTCTGGGTAACGACCGGGCGGGCGGGGGCTTTTGGAAAGTGCCCTGCCGTTGACGGTCTGCGAAGGCGCGCGATTTTATCAGGCTTGAGGGGCAGCGGCCATCCTCGGGCCGACGGGCAGGGCATATGAGTTCAAAAAAATGCAAATCGGGCCGGTAATCGTGCGTATTAAGGTATAGCCTTGAGCTCGCTAGCGTTATGACAGTATGAAAACTTACCGGGACCTTGTGAATGTTTTACCGGTCGCTGTGTCACAGCCTTGCCAAGCCGAGATCACGCGGTCTGTTCCAACCGCTAAATTTGTCGTTCGGGAATCTTCCATGCGTCTGTGTAAATTCTTCTTTGTAGGCTGCTTGTCGTTGGTCAGCCTGGCGAGTCATGCCGAAACCCTCAATGGCCTCTATCAAGTACTTGAACCGGTCAGCAGCCAGTCGCCCCAAGAGCGCGACCAGGCCACCCAGCGTGCCGTGCAGACCCTCGTGATCCGCCTGACCGGCGACGCCAAGGCCGCCGATGGCCCTGGCCTGGCAGCGATCCGCAAAGACCCGCAACAAATCATCAGCCAGTACGGCTACGACGCCGGCCCGCCGGAAAGCCTGCAAGTGGACTTCGACCCGGTCAGCACCGATCGCGCCTTGCGGGATGCGGGCCTGTCGATCTGGGGCAGCAACCGGCCGTCGATCCTGGGTTGGTGGCTGAACGATTCAACTGAAGGCAGCAGCCTGGTCGGCGATGGCCAGGCCGTTGCCCAGGCCCTGCGCCGAGCCGCGCAACACAGGGGTCTGCCGCTGCGCTTGCCGCTGGGAGACCTGGATGAACAGGTAGTCGCCACCGCGCCGAACCTTGAAAGCCCGGACGCCACGCCTTTGCGCGCAGCCTCCGAGCGTTACGGTGCCGATGCGTTGCTGGCAGTGCATGCGCGTCAGGAGGGTAGCCAGTGGCAGGCAAAATGGCGCTTGTGGCTGGGCGACAAGGCTGAGGAGGGTACCGCTCAAGGCGCTGACACTGCCGCGCTTGCCGACGCGGTATTGCTGGCGGTCAGCCAAAAGCTGGCGCCGCGCTTTGCGGTCAAACCTGGGGTGAGCAGTGAGCAACTGCTTGAAGTGCAAGGCATGAACCTGGAGCGCTACGCCGCCCTGGGCCGTTTGCTGGAGCCCTTTGGCGGCCAGCCGCAGTTAGTGGATGGCACCCGGATCGTGTATCGCGTCAATGGCAGCGCCGAACAACTGCGCACCCAACTGAGCCTGGCCAAGCTGCAGGAAATTCCTGCTGGCGAAGCCCCGGCCCAGCCAGCCGTGATCGATGGCACGCAACCGGCTGTTGCACCTGAGCCCCAGGCGCAACTGCGTTTTCGTTGGTAAATAGTGTTCCTCCTTCTATATAGAAGAAGGGCGTAAAAAACAGATGGAGTGGTTTATGGCGGATACGCGTCGTTGGGTGTGGCTTGGCGGGATTGTCCTGCTGTGCGGTTTTGTGTTCTTGCTGCATTCGATCCTGACGCCGTTCCTGGTGGCGCTACTGCTCGCCTATCTGTTCGATCCCGTGGTGGATCGCCTGGAAAAAGTCGGTATGTCGCGCACCTGGGGCGTGATCACGGTGTTTGCGCTGTTCACGTTGATCATCACGGCGCTGGTGTTGATATTGGTGCCGATGTTGGCCAAGCAGCTGTTTCGCCTCTATGAGCTGGCGCCGCAGATGCTCGACTGGTTGCAGCACACGGCCATGCCGTGGGCCCAGTCCAAGTTCGGGCTGGCCGATGGCTTCTGGAAGTTCGACAAGGTCAAGGCAGCTATCAGCGAGCATATGGACAAGACCACCGATATCGTCACGGTGGTGCTCAGCCAGGCGACTGCGTCGAGCCTGGCGCTGATCGGCTGGTTGACCAACCTGGTGCTGATCCCGGTGGTGGCGTTCTACCTGCTGCGAGACTGGGACATCATGATGGCCAAGATCCGCAGTCTGCTGCCTCGTGACCGCGAAGAGCGTGTTGTTTCCCTGGCAGCGGAGTGTCATGAGGTATTGGGTGCGTTCGTGCGTGGCCAGTTGCTGGTGATGCTGGCCCTGGGGGTGATTTACGCTGCTGGCCTGATGGCGATCGGCCTGGAGCTGGGGCTGTTGATCGGCTTGATCGCGGGCTTGGCTGCCATCGTGCCGTACATGGGCTTTGTGATCGGCATCGGTGCGGCGCTGGTGGCCGGGCTGTTCCAGTTCGGCGGCGACCTGTACCCGATGCTCGGGATTGTCGCAGTGTTCATGGTGGGCCAGGCCTTGGAAGGCATGGTGCTGACGCCACTGCTGGTGGGCGATCGGATCGGCCTGCACCCGGTGGCAGTGATCTTTGCGATTTTGGCGGGTGGCGAGCTGTTCGGCTTTACCGGCATCCTGTTGGCGCTGCCGGTGGCGGCGGTGATCATGGTGTTGGTGCGCCATGTGCACGACCTGTACAAGGATTCGGACGTGTATACCGGGGTGGATGAGCCCGAGTTGTAATCGCGGTGTCACAAACCCGGCCCTGGCCGGGTTTGTTGTTTCTGGCGCCGGGGTGCGTCAAACAAACTGCGTAAAACCCCCGGGTTAACGCAAACCTTTGATTTTGCTTGTGGTCTGCTGCATTGTGCGCCCGGCGTCACGGGTATAAACTTTGCAAACTTTACATAGAGGCCACTAACGGTTCGATGGGAGCCGTTCAGTCAGCATGAAACCGATTCAGCTGCCCCTAGGTGTGCGTCTGCGTGATGACGCTACCTTTATCAACTACTACCCAGGCGCCAATGCCGCTGCACTCGGCTATGTGGAGCGGCTTTGCGAAGCCGACGCCGGGTGGACTGAAAGCCTGATCTATCTGTGGGGCAAGCATGGCGTGGGGCGTACCCACCTGCTGCAGGCCGCATGCCTGCGTTTCGAGCAGACGGGCGAGCCGGCGGTCTACCTGCCCTTGGCCGAATTGATGGACCGCGGGATCGGCATCTTCGATAACCTTGAGCAATATGAACTGGTGTGTCTCGACGACCTGCAGGCAGTGGCCGGCAAGCCGGAGTGGGAAGAGGCGCTGTTTCATCTGTTCAACCGCCTGCGCGACAGCGGCCGGCGTTTGCTGATCGCCGCGTCCACCTCACCGCGTGAACTGCCGGTGAAGCTGGCTGACCTCAAGTCGCGCCTGACCCTGGCGTTGATCTTCCAGATGCGCCCATTATCCGATGAGGACAAGCTGCGTGCGCTGCAACTGCGCGCTTCCCGTCGTGGCCTGCACCTGACCGACGAAGTCGGGCACTTTATCCTCACCCGTGGCACCCGCAGCATGAGCGCGCTGTTCGATTTGCTTGAGCAACTCGACCAGGCTTCCTTGCAGGCACAAAGAAAATTGACGATCCCTTTCCTGAAAGAAACCTTGGGCTGGTAAGGTCTTGATTTTCCGTGTATCGGCATTTTCAAGGCGTCAGAAAACCTGCGTTTGAGCCCGAAGGGCTACGCAACTCAAGCGAGAAATGGAATCACGGCTTAGATGGCATAGTCGAAACGATAAGTCACATAGATCGCGATTGAATTTGCAAATCGATGTGATAGAGGGCATAGTCTCGGCTTCTTTACACATCAGCCACGGTCGTGCCCATGCTAAATCGCTTCGCACCCCTCGTGCCTCTCGCACTCGTTACCCTGTTGTTTGGTTGCGCCTCCCACCCTCAGCAGGTGGCAGAACAGCAAAAACCACAGGTTCAAAATCAGGCAAAGTTCGTTGCTGCACAGTCTGCTTCTGTTTATGAAGAAGAGGTGGCAACCGAAAAAGAACTCGCCGAGTTCTCTGACAGCAAGCCTTACCAACTGCCTCTTCTGGCCGACAGCATCCTTGAGCGCGGCATGTCCTTGATCGGTACCCGTTACCGTTTCGGCGGCACCTCGGAAGCCGGTTTTGATTGCAGTGGGTTCATTGGCTACCTGTTTCGTGAAGAAGCCGGCATGAATCTGCCGCGCTCTACGCGCGAGATGATCAACGTGAATGCACCGTTGGTCGCACGAAACAACCTCAAGCCCGGTGATCTGCTTTTCTTTAGTACCAGTGGTCGCGGTCGTGTCAGCCACGCCGGTATCTACTTGGGCGATAACCAGTTTATTCACTCCAGCAGCCGCCGCAGTGGTGGTGTTCGGGTCGATAACCTGGGTGACAGCTACTGGAGCAAAACCTTCATCGAAGCCAAGCGTGCACTCGCCATGGCTCCGACTACGGTTACCGCTAGTAAGTAAAGTTAAAGTGATACTTGAAGTTTGACGTGTAAGCGCTAGAATCCCTGGACATTGTTGTCATCCGTTCGCGCGAGCTTTGCTTGCGCGTTCTGGTTTTCAACGTTCGGCAGCGAAAGCCGCATCCAGACCAGGATTGTTCTGCACATGTCGACCTCGGCCCGCCTGATGCTTATTGTTTGCGCCGCGCTGCTCAGCGCCTGCGCCAGTCGTACACCGCCGCCCGCGCCCGTCGCGGTCAAGCCTAAGCCGGTGTTCAACTATGCCACCCAAAATTTCTCGCCTGCTGCCGAAGACGTGCTCTTTCGTGCGCTGGGCCTGGTCGGCACGCCATATCGCTGGGGCGGCAACACACCGGACTCGGGGTTCGATTGCAGTGGCTTGATCGGCTTTGTATTTCGCGACGCTGCCGGCATCTCATTGCCGCGCACCACCCGTGAATTGATCGTGATGCGTGCCCAGGACGTCAGCGAACAAAACCTGCAAACCGGCGATCTGCTGTTCTTCGCCACCGGTGGCGGTTCGCGGGTCAGCCATGCGGGCATCTATGTGGGCGAAGGGCGCTTCGTGCATGCACCGCAGACCGGCGGTACGGTGAAGCTGGATACGCTATCCAAAGCGTATTGGCAGAATGCCTACCTGAGTGCCAAGCGCGTGTTGCCAGGGAATCTGGCGCGTAACCCCTGAATCAATAAAACTCCAAAATGTGGGAGCGGGCTTGCCCGCGAATGCAGTGTGTCAGTCAACGGCTTAGTTGGCTGGGCCACCGTAATCGCGGGCAAGCCCGCTCCCACATGGGTATGTGGTTATTTACTTAACAGCCGACACCCGCCAAACCTTATTGCCCACATCATCGGCCACCAGCAAATCCCCCTGCTGATCTATCACCACGCCGACCGGCCGGCCCATGGCTTTCTCATCGCTATCAAGAAACCCCGTCAGCACATCCACCGGTTGCCCTTTCGGCTGGCCCCCTTCGAAGGGGACGAAAATCACCTTATAGCCACTGTGCGGCTTGCGGTTCCAGGAGCCATGCTGGCCGATAAATGCGCCATTACTGAAGGGGGCCGGCAGTTTGCTGCCCTCGGCGAAGGTCAACCCCAGCGAGGCAGTATGGGGGCCTACCGCATAGTCGGGAGCGATGGCCTTGGCGACCATGACCAGGTTCTGCGGGGTCACACGCACATCTACATGCTGGCCGTAATAACTGAAAGGCCAGCCGTAGAAGCCGCCATCCTTGACCGAGGTGATGTAATCCGGCACCAGGTCACTGCCGATTTCATCGCGCTCGTTGACTGCCGTCCACAGCTTGCCGCTCTGGGGTTCCCAGGCCATGCCGTTGGGGTTGCGCAGGCCGGAGGCAAAAATGCGGTGTTGGCCGCTGGCGCGGTCGACTTCCCAAATGGCGGCGCGGCCCTGTTCGGCTTCCAGGCCGTTTTCGCCGACGTTGCTGTTGGAGCCGACGCTCACGTACAGCTTGCTGCCGTCCTGGCTGGCCACCACATTTTTGGTCCAGTGGTGGTTCAAGGGGCCACCGGGTAAATCCACCACCTTGGTGCCTGGGGAGGTGATTGCGGTTTCACCCGGCTGATAGGGGAAGCGCAGCAACTTATCCGAATCGGCCACGTACAGGTCGTTGCCCACCAAGGCCATGCCAAACGGCGAGTTGAGGTTCTCCAGGAACACCGTACGAGTTTCTGCCACACCGTCATGGTCGGCATCGCGCAGCAAGGTAATGCGGTTCGGGCTCGGCACGCCGGCGCCAGCGCGGTCCATGACTTTTTCCATCACCCAGCCGCGCACGCCTTTGGCATCGTCCGGCTTGGGCGGTGCATTGGTCTCGGCGACCAGCACGTCGCCGTTGGGCAGCACGTAGAGCCAGCGCGGGTGGTCCAGGCCTTCGGCGAATGCGGCCACTTGGGTGCCGGCGGCGGCGACGGGCTTGGCGCCTTCGGGCCAGCCGATGGCCGGGGCGATATTGACGGTGGGGATCAACGTCTTGTTCGGCTCCGGCAGCCGGGGCGAGGGCCCGGTGCCGTCGGCGACCTGCAGGGTCGAGCTTTCGCCGCACGCAGCGAGGCTACCGGCGAACATGATCAGTAGGGCAAGTCGGGTTTTAGGCATGGTTTTCTCCTTGATACCTGTAGGGGTAGAGAAGCACGAACGGCGGATGGTTCAAGTACAAGGCCAGCTTTAATTGACGCTCCACCCCCAACCCACTAACCTTCGCGGCTTGTTCCAGGTGCTCTGTGGCGTACGCGTCGACGGAGTGAAACAGGGAAGCCGGTGAGCGAGCGCACTTGTACACAGTGCTGCCGCGATTCCGGCGCTGCCCCCGCAACGGTAAATGAGTCAAGACGGTGCTGTTTGCCACTGTGTCGCGTGCGATATGGGAAGGCGCGCCCTCGGCTGCTTGCTATCAAAAGCGCCACTCATGAGCCCGGAGACCGGCCTGGATCATCCAACAGCATCACGGTGGGCGATGCTTGGCTGTCTGTTGTTTCTTTTTCCTGCCCGCCGTTTTTGTCCAGCCCCAACGGAGAGCTGCCATGACTGATTCCCACGATCGCGACGAACGCCACCTGGCGCGCATGCTGCGCAAAAAAGCCGTGATTGACGAGCGCATCGCCAATTCGCCCAACGAGTGCGGCCTGCTGCTGGTGCTGACTGGCAACGGCAAAGGCAAGAGCAGTTCGGCGTTCGGCATGTTGGCCCGGGCCATGGGCCATGGCATGCAGTGCGGTGTGGTGCAGTTCATCAAGGGGCGTAACAGCACCGGCGAAGAATTGTTTTTTCGCCGCTTCCCCGAGCAGGTGCGCTTTCACGTGATGGGCGAAGGTTTCACCTGGGAAACCCAGGATCGCCAGCGCGATATCGCCGCTGCCGAAGCGGCTTGGGCAGTGTCCCGGGCCATGTTGAATGACCCTTCCATCGGCTTGGTGGTGCTGGATGAACTGAACATCGCCCTCAAGCACGGTTATCTTGACCTGGACCAGGTACTCAGCGACCTGCAAGCCCGCCCGCCCATGCAGCATGTGGTGGTCACCGGCCGTGGCGCCAAGCCTGAGCTGATCGAAATGGGCGACACCGTCACCGAAATGGGCATGCTCAAGCACGCGTTCCAGGCCGGTATCAAGGCACAGAAAGGCGTCGAACTTTGAATCAGCCCCGTCATTGCCCGGCCGTACTGATCGCCGCTCCGGCGTCCGGCCAGGGCAAAACCACGGTCACCGCCGCGTTGGCGCGTTTGCACCGCAACCTGGGGCGCAAGGTGCGCGTGTTCAAATGCGGGCCGGACTTTCTCGACCCGATGATCCACGAGCGTGCCAGTGGCGCGCCGGTGTACCAGTTGGACATGTGGATGGTGGGCGAGCAGGAAAGCCGCCGCCTGCTCTGGGAGGCAGCGGGGGAGGCCGACCTGATCCTCATCGAAGGCGTGATGGGCCTGTTCGACGGCACGCCTTCCAGCGCTGACTTGGCGCGGCACTTCGGTGTACCGGTGCTGGGCGTGATCGATGGCACGGCTATGGCCCAGACGTTCGGCGCCCTGGCCCTGGGGCTGGCGCGCTATCAGCCCGACCTGCCGTTCGCCGGCGTGCTGGCCAATCGCGTCGGCACCCTGCGCCATGCGCAATTGCTTGAAGGCAGCCTCACTGAGGGCTTGCGTTGGTACGGTGCATTGTCCCGCGAGACCGGCATCGAACTGCCCAGCCGCCACCTGGGCCTGGTGCAAGCCAGCGAACTGAATGACCTTGATATACGCCTGGATGCCGCCGCCCAGGCGTTGGGCAGCAGTTGCGAAGTGGCCCTGCCGCCGCCGGTGACCTTTGCCGCGCCGCACGTGATCGAAACCGAACCCTTGCTGGCCGGTGTGCGGATTGCCGTGGCCCGTGACGAAGCCTTTGCTTTTACTTACGGCGCCAGCCTGGATCTGTTGCGGGCAATGGGCGCGGAGCTGAAGTTCTTCTCACCGATCCATGATCGCCAATTGCCTGAAGCGGACAGCCTCTATTTGCCCGGCGGGTATCCGGAACTGCACCACCAGGCATTGTCGGCCAATACCTCGATGCTGGACGCCATTCGTGCTCATCACGCCGCTGGCAAACCGCTGCTCGCCGAATGCGGTGGCATGCTCTATCTGCTCGACTCGTTGACCGATGTGGAGGGTGAGCGCGCCGAACTGGTTGGCTTGTTGCAAGGTGATGCGGTGATGCAGAAGAAACTCGCGGCCCTGGCGCTGCAAAGCGTCGAGCTGCCGGAGGGGACCTTGCGTGGGCATACCTATCACCATTCCCTGACCAGTACCGAATGGGCGCCGATTGCCCGTGGCCTGAGCCCTAACGGCGGGCGCGGTGCCGAAGCGGTTTACCGACAGGGTCGTTTGACCGCCTCCTATGTGCACTTTTATTTTCCGTCGAATCCTGGCGCGGTGGCCGCGTTGTTTGCGCCCGACCTTGAGACCGCTATCGCAGGCAAGCCAGCTCCCACAGTTGACCCAGTTGCAAACCAATCCAATGTGGGAGCGGGCTTGCTCGCGAAGAGGCCATGACTGACAACGCATTCCCCCAAGCCGACCGCGAAGCCGTCTACCGCGCCATCGCCGAACGCCGCGACATGCGCCACTTCCGCGGTGGCAGCGTCGCGCCTGAACTGCTGCAGCGCCTGCTCCACGCTGCGCACCAGGCGCCCAGCGTCGGCCTGATGCAGCCGTGGCGTTTTATCCGCATCAGCGATCGCTCGTTGCGCAGCCAGATTCAACAGTTGGTAGAAGAAGAGCGCGTACGCACCGCCGAAGCATTGGGCGAGCGCTCCGATGCGTTCATGAAGCTCAAGGTCGAAGGCATCAACGATTGTGCCGAGGTATTGGTCGCCGCCTTGATGGACGATCGCGAGCGCCACATCTTCGGGCGCCGCACCCTGCCGGAAATGGACATGGCCTCGCTCTCCTGCGCCATCCAGAACCTGTGGCTGGCGGCGCGCGTGGAAGGGTTGGGCATGGGCTGGGTTTCGCTGTTCGACCCCCAGGCCCTGGCCGAGTTGCTGGGTTTGCCACCCGGCGCAAAACCCCTTGCAGTGTTGTGCCTGGGGCCGGTGGCCGAGTTTTACCCGGCACCGATGTTGCAGCTTGAAGGCTGGGCCGATCCGCGACCGCTGAGTGACATGCTGTATGAAAACACGTGGGGAGTGAGTCAATGAGTGTGGCCTTGCTGTGTGTGGCTGCGGTGGCGCTGGATGCGCTGCTCGGTGAGCCCAGGCGCTGGCATCCGCTGGTGGCGTTTGGCAATTTCGCCGGGCGCATCGAGCAACGTTTCAATACTGGCGGGCGTGGCTGGCGCAGCCATGGTGTGACCGCGTGGTTTGTTGCGGTGGTGCCGCTGACCCTGCTGGCCACGGCGTTGTCGTGGGCGCCTTATATCGGCTGGCTGCTGGAGATCCTGGCGTTGTACTGCGCCCTGGGCATGCGCAGCCTGGGCGAGCACGTGATACCAGTGGCCCAGGCCCTGCGCCGTGATGACCTGGACGAGGCGCGTACACGTGTGAGTTACCTGGTCAGCCGTCAGACCAGTGAACTGGACCGTACTGAAGTGGCCCGCGCAGCCACCGAATCGGTGCTGGAGAACGGCAGCGATGCGGTATTCGCCGCGTTGTTCTGGTTTGTGGTGGCCGGTGTGCCGGGCGTGGTGCTCTATCGTCTGAGCAACACCCTGGACGCCATGTGGGGCTATCGCAATGAGCGCTTTGAGCGCTTCGGTTGGGCAGCCGCCAGGATCGATGATGTGCTCAACTATATTCCTGCGCGCTTGGTGGCTTTAACCTACGCGTTATTGGGTAAAACCCGCCTGGCGCTCAAATGCTGGCGCACTCAGGGCCCGACTTGGGACAGCCCCAACGCCGGCCCGGTGATGGCGGCAGGGGCCGGTGCCTTGGGTGTGGAGCTCGGCGGCGCGGCGATTTATCACGGCGAGGTGCATCAGCGCCCGCCATTGGGCGAAGGCCCGCCGGCCGACGCCGATTCCATTGATCGCGGCTGGCAACTGGTGCAGCGCGGCGTATGGCTGTGGCTGCTGGTCCTGTGCGTGGGGGCGCAAATCTATGCTTGAACATGGTGGTCGGCTGCGTAAGGCCGCGATTGAGTACGGCATTGCCGAAGCGGATTGGCTCGACCTGTCCAGCGGCCTGGCGCCCTGGCCGTGGCCGATTCCCGAGATTCCCTTGCGTGCCTGGGCGCGCTTGCCGGAAACCGATGACGGCTTGGAGAAGGCTGCCAGCGAGTACTACGGCGCCGGCCCATTGCTGCCGGTGCCGGGCTCTCAGGCCGCGATCCAACTGCTGCCGCGCTTGCGTCGTTCCGGCAAGGTCGGCGTGCTTTCGCCCTGTTACGCCGAACACGCCGAAGCCTGGCGCCGCGCCGGTTATGTGGTGCGCGAAGTGCAGGAGCAGGAAGTCGACTTCTTTCTCGACAGCCTCGACGTGCTGGTCGTGGTCAACCCCAACAACCCCACGGGCTTGAGCCTGAGCCCGCAACGCCTGCTGGACTGGCATGCGCGGTTGGCCCAGCGCGGTGGCTGGCTGGTGGTGGACGAGGCGTTCATTGACGTGACCCCGGACTTGAGCCTGGCCAGCCATGCCGATCAGGTCGGCTTGATCGTACTGCGCTCATTCGGCAAGTTCTTCGGCTTGGCCGGCGTGCGCCTGGGCTTTGTGCTGGCCGAGCGCAAGTTGCTCAAGCTGTTGGCCGAACAGGTCGGGCCCTGGGCCGTCAGTGGGCCGACGCGGGTGTTGGGCCAAGTGTGCCTGCGCGACACCGACGGGCATGCGCGCCAGCGCAGTCGTTGCATCGCAGCCGGCCAGCGTCTGTTCGAGTTGCTTGAGCGCCGTGGGCTTCAACCGCACGGCGGCTGCGCATTGTTCCAGTGGTTGATTACCCCCCACGCTGAACGGCTGTACGAATTCATGGCCCAACGCGGCATCCTGCTGCGCCTGTTCGTGCACAACAGCAGCGTGCGCTTGGGCCTGCCCGACACCGACGCCGACTGGCTGCGCCTTGATGAAGCCCTGGCCGCCTACAAGGACGCCACATGACCACGTTGATGGTGCAGGGCACCACCTCCGACGCCGGTAAAAGCACCCTGGTGACTGCGCTGTGTCGCTGGCTGGTACGCCAAGGCGTCGCGGTGGCACCGTTCAAACCGCAGAACATGGCGCTCAACAGCGCGGTGACCGCCGAAGGCGGCGAGATCGGCCGCGCCCAGGCGGTGCAGGCCCAGGCTGCCAACCTGGCGCCCCATACCGACATGAACCCGGTATTGCTCAAGCCCAACAGCGACACCGGCTCCCAAGTGATCATCCATGGCCGTGCGGTCACCAGCATGAATGCCGTGGCCTATCACGACTACAAAGCCATTGCGATGCAAGCGGTGCTGGCCTCCCACGCGCGTTTGAGCCAGGCCTACCCGGTGGTGATGGTCGAAGGCGCGGGCTCACCGGCCGAGATCAACCTGCGCGCCAATGACATTGCCAACATGGGCTTCGCCGAGGCGGTGGACTGCCCGGTGCTGTTGATCGCGGACATCAACCGCGGCGGCGTGTTTGCCCATCTGGTTGGCACCCTGGAGCTGCTGTCGCCCAGTGAACAGGCGCGGGTCAAGGGCTTCATCATCAACCGTTTTCGCGGCGATATCGCGTTGCTGCAACCAGGGCTGGACTGGCTCGAAGCGCGCACCGGCAAACCGGTCGTCGGCGTGCTGCCCTACGTGATGGACCTGCACCTGGAGGCGGAAGACGGCATCGACCAGCGCCAGATCGACAAGGCCGCCCAGGTGCTCAAGGTGGTGGTGCCGGTGCTGCCGCGCATCAGCAACCATACCGACTTCGACCCGCTGCGCTTGCACCCCCAGGTGGACTTGCAGTTCGTCGGGCCGGGCCAGGCGATACCTGCCGCTGACCTGATCATCCTGCCGGGCTCGAAAAGCGTGCGCAGTGACTTGGCCTATCTGCGTGCCAATGGCTGGGACACCGCCGTGGCGCGGCATCTGCGTTATGGCGGCAAGGTACTGGGGATCTGCGGCGGCTTGCAGATGCTCGGCGAGCAGGTCCATGACCCGCTGGGTCTGGAAGGGCTCGCGGGCTCCAGTGCCGGCCTTGGGTTGCTGGCGTTCAGCACCACCCTGGAACAAGAGAAACAACTGCGCAATGTGCGTGGGCGTCTGGTATTGGAAGATGCCGACGTCAGCGGTTATGAAATCCATGCGGGGGTGACCTGCGGCGCTGCCTTGGCAAGCGCTGCGGTCCTGCTGGACGATGGCCGCAGCGATGGCGCGCAGAGCCCTGATGGGCAAATTCTAGGCACCTACCTGCACGGCCTATTCGAGACCCCGGCTGCGTGCAGCGCGTTGCTGCGTTGGGCCGGGTTGCAGGATGTGCAAGAGGTGGATTATCACGGCTTGCGCGAGCGCGATATCGAGCGGTTGGCGGACTTGGTGGAGCACCACTTGGACACCGATTTGTTGCGCAAGCTATGTGGGATCTGACGGTGTTCACACCATCCAACTGTGGGAGCTGGCTTGCCTGCGATAGCCATGTGTATCTACACAACGCTGTAGTGCTCAACGGTAACCACGATGCGAAGCGAGCCGCCCTTGATCTTGACCTGCTTTTGATCTTGATCTTAGGCGCCCCGTTAAACCACGCTGGCCGGAATTCGACAGTGATTTGGGGGGTAAACCGGCAGGGATGCCGGTTTAGCCGCCCCGCGCCATGGATGGCGCGGGGCGGCGGCCCCCCAAATCACTGGCGGATTACGGGCACACCGAGCCTGGGCGAGGTGCCGAGTGGTGGGGCAAGAGCGTTTTGCTTACTTTTGCGCTTTTCAAAAGTGAGCCGCTGTAAAAGCGGAACCCTAAGTGGCCGTTACCGCAGAAATGGATATGTACACGGTCCAACTGTGTTGACTGTCAGGCCGTCTTCGCAGGCAAGCCAGCTCCCACATTTGGGGCGCGGTGCGTCAGCTGGATCAGCGTCGGCTGTCAGGCCGTCACGGGAGCAAGCTCCCTCGCCACATCGTTTACCAGGGGCCTTTGCATGTATCAATTGATCCTCGGCGGTGCCCGTTCGGGTAAGAGCCGCCTGGCCGAAAAGCTTGCCGCAGAGAGCGGGCTTGCCGTCATTTATATCGCCACCAGCCAACCGCTCGACGGTGAGATGAGCGAGCGCGTCGCGCTGCACCGCCAGCGTCGTCCCGACCATTGGGGCCTGGTTGAAGAGCCCATCGACCTGGCGCGTGTGCTACAGGAAAACGCCGCCACTGATCGCTGCCTGCTGGTGGATTGCCTGACCTTATGGCTCACCAATCTTCTGATGCTCGAAGACCCGGCTCGCCTTGCATCCGAGCGTGATCAACTGTTGCAAACCCTGGCCTCGCTGCCGGGGGAGATCATTTTTGTCAGCAACGAGACCGGTCTGGGTGTCGTGCCGCTGGGCGAGTTGACTCGCCGTTATGTGGATGAAGCCGGTTGGCTGCATCAAGCCTTGGCCGAGCAATGTCAGCGCGTTGTGCTGACGGTTGCCGGCCTGCCCCTGACTTTGAAAGGTACTGCGTTATGACCGATTCCTGGTGGCTCAACCCCTGCAAGGCGGTGGATACCACGGCCCACGAACAGGCGCTGGCGCGTCAGCAGCAGTTGACCAAGCCCGCCGGTTCCCTCGGCCAGTTGGAGGCCCTGGCGGTGCGGCTGGCGGGTTTGCAGTGCCAGGTCAAACCGACGGTAGATCACCTGTGGATCGCGATTTTTGCCGGCGATCACGGTGTGGTCGCTGAAGGCGTGTCGGCATTTCCCCAAGAGGTCACCGGGCAGATGCTGCAAAACTTCGTCACCGGTGGCGCGGCGATCAGCGTGTTGGCGCGGCAACTGCAAGCGCAATTGGAGGTGATTGACCTCGGCACGATCACGCCGTCCCTGGATTTGCCCGGCGTTCGTCACCTGAATATCGGTGCGGGCACGGCTAATTTCGTGCATGGCCCGGCGATGACCCAAGCCCAAGGGCAGTTGGCCTTGCAAGCTGGACGAGACAGCGCACGCCGTGCCCTGGAAAGCGGCGCGCAACTCTTTATCGGCGGTGAGATGGGCATCGGCAATACCACTGCCGCCAGTGCCTTGGCCTGCGCATTGCTGGATTGCCAGGTCACTGACCTCACAGGCCCTGGCACCGGTTTGAATGCCGCAGGGGTCAGCCACAAGGTCGCGGTCATCGAGCGCGCCCTGGGGTTGCACGCCGGTCAGCGCAGCGATGCGTTGCAAACCCTGTTCAATCTCGGCGGTTTTGAAATTGCTGCCTTGGTTGGCGCCTACCTGGCCTGCGCCCAGGAAGGCATCGTGGTGCTGGTGGATGGGTTCATCTGCAGCGTGGCCGCGATGGTGGCGGTGCGCTTGAACCCGGCGTGCCGCGAATGGTTGGTGTTCGGCCATCGGGGGGCCGAGCCGGGCCATCGCCATGTGCTGCATAGCCTCGATGCGCAACCGTTGCTGGAACTGGGCCTGCGCCTGGGCGAAGGCAGCGGCGCGGCGTTGGCGGTGCCTTTGTTGCGCCTGGCGTGTGCACTGCACGGGCAGATGGCGACCTTCGCCGAAGCCGCCGTGGCGGACCGCCCCGCATGACCTTACGCCTGGACCTGCTGCGTCACGGCGAAACCGAACTGGGCGGAGGCCTGCGTGGCAGCCTGGACGATGCGCTGACCGCCAACGGCTGGCGGCAGATGCGCGACGCAGTGGTGGGGCAGGGGCCGTGGGATCGGCTGATCAGCTCACCGCTGCAACGCTGCGCTCTGTTCGCCCAGGAGTTGGGGGCACAGCTCGAAGTGCCGGTGACTCTGGAGGCCGATCTGCAAGAGCTGCACTTCGGCGCGTGGGAAGGGCAGAGTGCGGCCGCGTTGATGGACACCGATGCCCAAGGGCTGGGCTTGTTCTGGGCCAACCCCTATGAATTCACGCCGCCGGAAGGCGAGCCGGTCATCCAGTTTTCCGCGCGCGTGCTTGGCGCTGTCAGGCGGCTGCATCAGGCCTATGCTGGCCAGCGCGTGCTGTTGATCAGCCATGGCGGTGTAATGCGCCTGCTGCTGGCCCAGGCGCGAGGGTTGCCCCGTGAGCAACTGCTGAATGTCGAAGTGGGCCACGGTGCCCTGTTCGGCCTGCAGGTTGCGGCCGATGGCGTGTTGAAGGAAGGGCGCTGATGCTGCTGCCTTTCTGGATCGCCCTGCAATTTCTCAGTAGCCTGCCCATTCGCTTGCCGGGCATGCCGCAGCCTCAAGAGCTGGGCCGTTCGTTGCTGTTTTATCCGCTGGTAGGGTTGCTGTTCGGCGTGCTGTTATGGGGCCTCAACCAGGTATTGCAGGGTACCCCGTTGCTGTTGCACGCCGCGTTGCTGCTCACCGCCTGGGTGCTGCTCAGCGGTGGCCTGCACCTGGACGGGCTGGCCGACAGCGCCGATGCCTGGTTGGGCGGTTTTGGCGACCGGGAGCGCACCCTCAGCATCATGAAAGACCCGCGCAGCGGCCCGATTGCGGTGGTCACCCTGGGGCTGGTGCTGCTGCTCAAGTTCAGCGCGTTGGTGGCGTTGATCGAACAACACAATGGCGCCGCCTTGATCCTGGCGCCTTTGATCGGACGTGCTTCGATGCTGGCGCTGTTTCTCACCACGCGCTATGTGCGGGCGGGCGGATTGGGCCAGGCACTGTCAGATCATCTGCCGCGAATTGTCGGCCAACAGGTGCTGATCCTCAGCGGGTTGGCCTGCATCCTGATCGGTGGTTTCAGCGGCGGCATCGCGGTGTTGCTGGCGGTCCTGTGTTTCGTGTGGCTGCGCCAGTTGATGGTCAAGCGTCTGGGCGGCACCACGGGCGACACCGCTGGCGCACTGCTGGAGCTGCTTGAAGTTGCGGTACTGGTCGGGCTGGCGTTGTAACGCTTTCTTGCAATTGGTTAACTCCGGGTATATACACGCTCTATGCTTGCCTCCCAATGTTTATGCACCAACCTGCGACGTGCCGCCCGTGGCGTCAGCAGGCACTACGACGGCGCTCTCGACGGCTTCGGGATCAACGTTGCCCAGTATTCTCTGTTGTGCAACCTGCAGCGTCTCGACCAGCCGAGCATTTCCAGCCTGGCGGACGCCATGGGCTTGGATCGCAGCACCCTGGGGCGCAACCTGCGCGTCCTGGAAGGTGAAGGGCTGGTGCAGTTGGTGGAGGGCGACGATTTGCGCAACCGCCTGGTGGTGTTGACTGACGCCGGCCATGAACGGCTAGGCGCTGCGTTGCCGGCGTGGGAAGCAGCGCAGCAGAAACTGATTGATAAGCTCGGCGCCGAAAAGCGCGAAATGTTGTTGGCCTTGCTGGATGAACTCGCCTGAACGGCGGTTTGTTCGGCTACAAGCGGGTATATACCCGCGAACGGAGAATAAGAAATGACCTCGATGTGGCGCACCAGTGGTTGGGTTCTTTTAGGCAGTGCGCTGATCCTGGCGTTGTCCTTGGGCGTACGGCATGGCTTTGGCCTGTTCCTGGCGCCGATGAGCAGCGAATTCGGTTGGGGGCGTGAAACCTTTGCCTTTGCTATCGCCTTGCAGAACCTGATCTGGGGCTTGGCGCAGCCATTTACCGGAGCCTTGGCCGACCGTTTCGGCGCGACCAAGGCGGTGTTTGTCGGCGGGGTGTTGTACGCCGTCGGCCTGGTGCTGATGGGCATGTCCGACTCTGCCTGGTCGCTGTCGTTGAGCGCAGGTTTGCTGATTGGTATTGGCCTGTCCGGCACCTCGTTCTCGGTGATTCTCGGCGTGGTTGGCCGCGCCGTAGCGCCGAAAAAACGCAGCATGGCCATGGGCATTGCCAGCGCCGCCGGCTCGTTCGGCCAGTTCGCCATGGTGCCCGGCACCCTGGGCCTGATTGGCTGGCTCGGCTGGTCGGCCGCCTTGCTGGCGCTGGGCTTGATGGTGGCGCTGATCCTGCCGCTGGTCGCCATGCTAAAGGACCGGCCGCTGGCGGTCATAGTGGGCCAGCAAACCCTGGGTGAGGCGCTCAAAGAAGCCTGTTCTCACTCCGGCTTTTGGCTGCTGTCCTTCGGCTTTTTTGTCTGCGGTTTCCAAGTGGTGTTTATCGGTGTGCACTTGCCGGCCTACCTGGTGGACCAGCATCTGCCGGCCACCGTGGGCACTACGGTGCTGGCCTTGATCGGCCTGTTCAACGTATTTGGCACCTACACGGCGGGTTGGCTCGGTGGCCGCATGTCCAAGCCGCGTCTGCTCACCGGCTTGTACCTGTTGCGGGCGGTAGTGATTGTGTTGTTCCTGTGGGCGCCGGTCACCGAGGTCACGGCGTATCTGTTTGGCATGGCGATGGGATTCCTGTGGCTGTCCACAGTGCCGCTGACCAATGGCACCGTTGCGACCCTGTTTGGGGTGCGCAACCTCTCGATGCTCGGCGGGATTGTGTTCCTGTTCCACCAGCTTGGCTCGTTCCTCGGCGGGTGGCTGGGCGGGGTGGTCTATGATCGAACCGGTAGCTACGATTTGATCTGGCAGGTGGCAATTTTACTCAGCCTGCTCGCCGCCGCGCTGAATTGGCCGGTGCGTGAGCGGCCGGTGGCACGTATTCAGGCGCAGATGGAGGCGGCATGAGCATGACAGCGCGTCTTATGCTGGTGGCTGTGGGGATGGTGTTATTGCTGCTGGCCTGGTGGGGCTGGCATCAGGGCGGCCTGGCATTGATGCAACTGGGCATGGCGATCTGCTAAGTTGTGGGTCTGAACTGACTCAAGGACTTTTGACATGCAGATGCGCTGGCTCGCTGTACCCGTCCTGATGGCTATTGGCAGCGTGGCGATGGCCGCCAGTTGCCCACCGTTGCTTGCGGGCCAATTGCCCAAGCTGCGGGCCAAGGAATCCATCGACCTGTGCCAGCAATTCGCTGGCAAGCCCTTGGTGATCGTTAACACAGCGAGCTTCTGCGGCTTTGCCCCACAGTTCAAAGGCCTGGAAGCGTTATATCAGCGCTACAAGGGCCAGGGCCTGGAAGTGATCGGCGTGCCGTCCGATGACTTCAAGCAGGAAGCCAAGACCGGTGAGGAAACCGCCAAGGTCTGCTACGTGAACTATGGCGTGACCTTCACCATGACCGAGCCGCAGAAGGTCAAGGGGCCGGATGCGGTGCACCTGTTCAAGGTGCTTGCACAGCAAGCCGACGCGGCGCCGAAGTGGAATTTCTACAAGTATGTGGTGGATCGCCAGGGCAATGTTGTGGCCAGTTTTTCCAGCCTGACCAAGCCGGACAGTCCGGAGCTGATCAAGGCGGTGGAACAGGCATTGGCTTCCAAACCCTGACCGCCAGCCAAACAAAAGCCCCGCCTCCTTCACAGGAGAGCGGGGCTTTTTTATACGACTGCGGTTAGAACTTGTAGGTCATGCCCAAGCCGAAACCGTTGGCGCTGTTTTCATACTTGGCGTTGTAGCTGGCCAATTGGTTGGAGCGTGAAATCTTGACGTCCTCTTCCTTCAGGTAGGAGTAGGCCAGGTCGATGGTCATGTTATCCATGACCTGGTAGCCCAGGCCCAGGCTGAAGATAGTACGGTCGCCGGTCGGGATGCGCGGTGAGCGATCCGTGTTGTTGGTAGGCGACTGGTCGAATGTCAGGCCGGTACGCAGTACCACTTGCTTGGTGAGCTGGTACGAAGTACCCACGGCGTAGGCCCAGGTGTCGTGCCAGTTCTGGTCTTCCTTGATTGTGCTGACCAGGCCTGGGGCAAGCGCGCCGCCAGTAGCGCCGCTGACGCCTTCGTTCTTGACGGTGATGTCTTTGAGGCGGCTCCAGCGTGTCCAGGTTGCACCGGCATAGAGTTTCCACGCGTCGGTCAGGTCTTGAGTGACGGACAGGTCGTAGGACTCAGGTGTGTCGATTTTCAGCGAGGCGTCATAGCGGTTGCTGCGCAGGAACGGCGAGGTCGCGGTCGGTGCGGTGACTTCGGTGTGGCCGTCCAGCTTGTAGCTGACCTTGGAGTGGTAGGTCAGGCCGACACGGGTGGTATCGGTGGCCTGGACCAGTACGCCGATGTTGAAGCCCAGCGCGGTGTCGTCACCCTTGATCTTGATATTGGTGTCTGGCGCGCGAGGGTTCAGCGTCAGGTCCGATTCCAGGGTACCGGCGATGCGGTTGATGGTCGGGCCAAAACCCACGGAAACGCGATCGTTGAAGGCGTAGCTGACAGTCGGTTGCAAGGTGATGACTTTCACTTCGCTCTTGCTGCCAAAGCCACGGCCCTGGAAGCCGCTTTCGTAGTCGGTCACCAGGCCGAACGGCGCATAGACGCCGAAGCCGACAGCCCACTGGTCGTTAAGTTTATTGGTGTAGAAACCGAAAGGCACGGCGGTGAAAGGCACCATATCGCCTTTGTTGCTGCCAGCGGAGCGGCCGCTGACATTGCTGATATCGGTGGAGGCATCAATGGCTGCAACGCCACCGGTGATCTGTTGGCCTTCCAGACGTGCCATACCGGCAGGGTTACCGAACACAGTACTCGCATCATCGGCAGAAGAAGAGCGACCTGCGAAACCGGTACCCATCCCGCTCACGCTCTGTTCGTTGAGGGCAAAGCCGCTGGCGAACAATTGGGAGGATGCCATGGCAACGGCGAGGCTAAGTGTGGTCTTGAGCATTACTTTTTTCATTATTAGAACTCCGTGTGATCACCGCTGCGGAAAGTATCAATAAATTTCACATCGCGCTATAGGCTGTAATGCAGGAGATAGAGCGGTTTTGTAGGACAATCCGACCAAAATTGCCGTTTTTTGCCGAATCTTGCAATTTGCCCGGTCAGCAAGCTGCCTGTTTCATGGGGCTTACACAGGTTTGCCACGCTTGGGTGAAATCTCGCAGGCGGCCTTGTGGATGGAATATTTCTTTCCAGATACGCGCCATGGCCAGCACATCGCCGGGTGCGGGAAGGGCGGGGCGTTGTTGTTCCACCAGCAACCAGGCGATGGCCGTGGCGTAGCGCAGGTTCACGGTCAACTCCAACTGAGGCGCGCTGAGGAACGCATGTTGGCTGGCCAGCCCGCGCACCAGGCTGGCGCGTTCCGGGTCCAGCGCCAGGTAGTTATCCCAGAGCGCGCGGTGGCGTGGTTCGGTGATGCTGTAGAGGCCATGGCCGCGGCGGTCATGCAGCGCCGAGCCCAGTTCTGACTGGCTGGCGGCAATGCCCAGCAGCAGGGATTCGGCTGTCGAGCTGTGGCGGCCGAGGTACATCAGCGTCGGCCTGATCACATAACGACACAATTCACTGGCGGCAATACCCATACGAGCCTCAGTCCTTGCAAAGAGTGGACGAGCCTGAGAAGGGGGGCTTGGCAGCGGTGAATCGGATCTCAGGCCCGTCGTAAGCGGATCACGCCGCTTGAGTTGAAGTGTAGTGTCATATTCACGATGTAAAGGACTGTTTTTAAAACATCTTCTGCAACTGGTTATAACGTTTATATCCATTTGTACTTAGCCCGGCGAACTCAGGGCCAAATTCCAGGCAATAAAAAACCCTGTTATTCAAACAGGGTTTTTGAGGTTTCAGCGACGCGGGTCGATCAGGCAGTCAGTGCCTGACGGGTACGATCGATCACGGCCTGCAGCGGTTCTGCGCTGGAGTATTGATCGGGGTACAGGCGTTCGCTGTGACGAGCGATGCCGTGTTCGTTGACCAGGGTGAAGCTGAAGCAGCCTTTGCGAGCGGCCATGATCAGGCAGTTCATTGGGGCAAAAGCGTTGGTGAGGGTGCGAATGGCATCCTGAGTGTGGATTTGAGCGTTCATATTATTGGTGTTCCTACAAATGACACGGATAAGAACCGTGCAACGTTAAAACGTTCCAGTAACGCTGATCACCATTGATCAAACGAAGAACCCGACTGGAACAAAGCAGCCAGTTTGAAGCGCAATTAAATTTGGCGCGCTTGGGCTGGCAGGTAGGTACTTAGGAGGGCAGGCAACACAACAAGGGCAAAGGTTCTGGGCCCAGGGTGGAGATCCTGATCAATTTGCAGGTTGGTTCGGTCAGAGTATTGGAACTTCGCGCCACCCTTTGCTTGTTCAAAGGCAGTGTCGTCGCAAGGAATACCTGGAAACCATCGAGGTGGCCGATCCCATGTGGTTCAGGGGACGTGTTCGACCAGAATTGACTTTCAGCTTGGTACTAACGCCGCGGATAGTAACGGATTGAAACAGGGAAGGGAAGGCCGCTTGCAAAAAAACTTCGTTCAGCCGCCGAGTAACTCGCAATAGACCAGCACGGTCATGGATGCGGCCAGGGCACAGCCCAGACCGTAGGCGGCGAGCGTCAGCCGCAAGGACTGGCCGGTCTCGATCATGCGGATCACATCGCCCATGTCGTTAATTCTGCCATCACTGAGTTCGATGCACAGAATCACGGCGGTAAAGGCGGCCGATAGCAGAATAGCAATAGCAAACAGTGCGCCGTCCGGCGAGGGGAGCGCGGCATTGATCCCAAGCGAGGTCGCGCAGATGGCCAGCAGCAGCCCGGCGAATAACAGAATTCCTTTCATCGGCCCTACTGGTTTGCATTGGCGGTGGCGCAGTGTGGCGAGCCGAGGCAGATTTGAAAAGCCCTCGGGTTTGCGCGCTTAGTAACATGTTTAACCGGTGTTGAATCAAAAAACGCCGACGATATAACCAGCCGATCGGGACTTGTGCACATTTGTGGTCAAGGGTGTAACCCTGCTGCCACGGGTGTGCAAGTGCGCCCATTTGCCTGTAATCAAAATTTAAGTCAATGAAAAATCTCGCTTTTTTTTATTGGTGAAAAAATCGTCAGTTTGACCGCGGCCCCCGTTCCATGGGGCTTTGCGCCTGTTCAAGGGGGGTTGTCCACTGAGTTATCCACAGCTTCTGTGGATTGTCCCGAGCGCTTGCTCTAGGACGGGCGTGCACGGTTTTTTCAGCTTTACCTGTACGAAAAAAAGAGTAGAGTGGCGCGCCTTCCGTTCTGCCCCACAGTGCTTTATGAAGTTTCGCTCAGTATCACCTTCTGTTACCGACACGGCCCAAACTGTTACCGCGCCCAAGCGTTTTTCCTTGAAGGTTGCTTTGTGGCTGCTCGACAGCCCGCGCCTGGGGCAGAGCAACAATATCAAGCATCTCGCCGGACGCTTGCTCAAGCAGCCCGCCCGCGAAGGCGTGGTGGCCGCTCAGAGCCGTCTTGGCCAACTGATGTGCCGCGAGTGCGGAAATGCCCGAGACCGGCGCATCGGCCACGATTTGTTGCGTTCGGCTGCTCGCGCCGGCGACCGTCGCGCCCAGCGCGAACTGGGGCAGGTCGAAGACTGAGCTGTCCTCCGGCCTTAGGCTTGGTTACCCTTGATCTTTTTCGGTGATGGCAGAAATGGCTATGGTGTTTGACTGGACCAGTATCGCCTTGGGTCTTGTGGGCGCAGCCGTGCCGCTACTGGCGCTGTGCTGGCAACTCCAGCGGCGCCTGACCGCACGCACCACCGGCTGGGAGTTGCTGGAGGAGCGCCTGGCGACCGCACAACTGGCCCAGGAAGGGCTCGCCGCGCAACTGGACGCCAGTCGCGATGAGATCAGTGACCTCAGCCAGGCCAATGCCGCCAAACAAGCCGACCTGGCGGCGCTGCGCCGTGAAGTCGAGCTGTTGCAGATCGACCGCGATAACGCCCGCGATGCCGCGCACGCCTGGAACCTCGACCGTAGCGCCAAGGAAACCGAACTGCGTCGCCTCGACGCCTTGGCCGCGGCCCTGAGCGCCGAATTGCGTGAGCAGCAAGAGAGTCATCAGCAACGCCTCACCGACCTGCAAGGCTCACGAGACGAACTGCGTGCGCAATTTGCCGAGCTGGCCGGCAAGATCTTCGACGAGCGTGAGCAACGCTTCGCCGAAACCAGTCAGGAGCGCCTGGGCCAACTTCTGGACCCGCTCAAGGAACGTATCCAGTCCTTCGAGAAGCGTGTCGAAGAAAGCTATCAGAACGAAGCCCGTGAGCGCTTTTCCCTCGCCAAAGAGCTTGAGCGCCTACAGCAATTGAACCTGCGTCTGTCGGACGAAGCCACTAACCTGACCCGCGCTCTCAAGGGCCAGAAAACCCAGGGTAACTGGGGTGAGCTGATTCTTGAACGAGTGCTGGAACACGCGGGCCTGGAGAAGGGCCGTGAGTACCAGACCCAGGTCAGCCTCAAAGGCCCGGATGGCGAGCGTTTCCAGCCCGATGTGCTGATCATGTTGCCGGGCGACAAGCAGGTGGTGGTCGACTCCAAGGTCAGCTTGACCGCCTATCAACAGTACGTGGCGGCGGATGACGAGGTGATTGGCCAGGCCGCGTTGAAGCAACACGTGCTGTCCCTGCGTAATCATGTCAAAGGCTTGGCCGGCAAGGACTACAAGCGCCTGGAGGGTTTGCACAGCCTGGATTTCGTCCTGCTGTTCGTACCGATCGAGGCTGCCTTTTCTGCGGCATTGCAGGCCGAGCCCAACCTGTTCCAGGAAGCCTTCGACCGCCATATCGTAATCGTCAGTCCCACGACCTTGCTCGCCACCCTGCGCGTGATCGACAGCCTGTGGAAGCAGGAGCGCCAGAGCCAGAACGCGCGGGAAATTGCCGAGCGTGCCGGCTGGCTGTATGACAAGTTCGTGTTGTTTATCCAGGACCTGGACGAAGTGGGCAACCGGCTACAACAGTTGGACAAGGCCTACAGCGCGGCGCGCAACAAGCTGACGGATGGGCGTGGGAACTTGGTCAGCCGTACCGAGCAACTAAGGTTGCTCGGCGCCCGCGCCAGTAAGAGCTTGCCGGCGGATCTGCTGGAGCGGGCGATGACCGATTCGGATGGCGTGGCGCATCTCCCGGAATAATAAATAGGGGTCTAAATTGCTCCCACAAATAGCTCGAATACAGCCCCGTTACAGGGGCAAATGCCTGCTCAACAGCGCCCGCAACGCCGCCGGCTTCACCGGTTTGGCCAAGTAATCCAACCCCGCCCCGTGCACCTCGGCCACCATCTCCGGTCGCCCATCGGCACTGATCACCACACCGGGAATCGGCTCGGCCAGTTGCGCACGCAGCCAGCCCATCAACTCGGTACCGGTTTCGCCGTGGTCCAGGTGGTAATCCACCAACGCCAGTTGCGGGCGGATACCGTCGGCCAGCAGTGCCGCGCATTCGGCCTGGTTGGCGGCCGTCCAGACTTCACAGCCCCAGCGCGTTAGCAGGCTGCGCATGCCGATCAGGATGCTGTCTTCGTTATCCACGCATAGCACCCGTGCGCCACTCAAGGGCAGGCCGGTTTCTGTGGGCGGTTTGGGTTGCACGCTGGCCTGGTTGCGGGCCAGCGGCACGCACACGCTGAAGACGCTGCCTTTGCCCGGCCAGGAGCGCACGCTCAGGCGATGGCCCAGCACGCGGCACAGACCGTCGGCAATCGCCAGGCCCAGGCCCAGGCCCTTTTCGGCACGGGTCTGGTGGCTGTCCAGGCGCTTGAACTCTTCGAAGATCACCTTTTGTTTATCCGGCGCAATGCCAGGGCCGCGGTCCCAGACCTCCAGGCAGAGTTCGCCCTTGCGGCGACGTACGCCTAGCAGCACCGGGCCGTCGGCATAACGGAAGGCATTGGTCAGAAAGTTCTGCAAAATTCGCCGTAAAAGTTTGATATCGCTGTCGACCCGCAAACGGCTGCCGCGCCAGCGGAAGCGCAAGTGTTGCTCCTGGGCCAGCGCCTTGAATTCTGCACCCAGGGTGTCGAACAGCTCGTTGAGGACAAAGGGTTGGCGTTGTGGGTTGATCTTGCCGTTTTCCAGGCGCGAAATATCCAGCAAATCACTGATCAAGTCTTCAGCCGAGCGCAGCGAGCTGTCCAGGTGCTGCACCAATTGCCGTGCCTCACTGGACAGGCCATCGGTCTGGTGGGAGAGGGCGGCGGAAAACAGCCGCGCAGCGTTCAGCGGTTGCATCAGGTCATGGCTCACGGCCGCCAGGAACCGCGTCTTCGACTGGCTGGCGGATTCGGCCACGCCCTTGGCGTCGGTGAGGGCCACGTTCAGTTGCGACAGTTCATGGGTGCGCTCGGTCACCCGCTGCTCCAGGCCCTCGTTGGCTTCGGTCAGTGCTTGTTCGGCTTCGCGGAAGGCGGTGATGTCGGTGAAGCTCATGACAAACCCGCCGCCGGGCATCGGGTTGCCGATCAACTCGATCACCCGGCCATTGGGGAACAAGCGCTCGGAGGTGTGCGCACGCCCCTGGCGCATCCAGTGCAGGCGACGCGCCACGTGCACTTGCGCTTCGCCAGGGCCACACAGGCCGCGCTCGGCGTTGTAGCGAATGATGTCTGCAATGGGCCGGCCGACGCTGATCAAGCCGTCCGGGTAGTTGAACAGTTCCAGGTAACGCCGGTTCCAGGCCACCAGCTTGAGCGACTGGTCCACCACGCTGATGCCCTGGGTGATGTTCTCGATGGCGCCTTGCAGTAGGGCGCGGTTGAACTGCAGCACTTCCGAGGCTTCGTCGGCGATACGGACAACGTCCTCCAGTTGCATTTCCCGCCCTTCGATTGCCGCTTTCACCACCGCCCGCGTCGAGGAGGCCCCGAGTACGCCGGCCAGCAAGCGTTCGGTGTGGGCGATCCAATCGTTATCGGCATTCTGGTTGGGGTTGAAGCCTTTGCCTTGGCGGTAGGCGAAGCGAATAAAGCTCTGCTGGGCCCGTTCTTCCCCGACGAAGCGCGCCGCGAGGCTGAGCAGGTCGCTGATCTGCACCGACAGCATGGAGCGCGCACTCGCACGCTGGTTGATTTCCTGGCCGATAAAACGGCCTGCCTGCCAGTGCTCGGAAACCCGTGTGCGCGACAGCATCGACACCCACACGAAGAGGGTGAAATTCCCCGCCAGGGAGAACACGGTGCCCAAGGTCAGCGACGTGACCGACAGCCCGAACGGGTGGGAATGCATCCAGGTCAGGCCGGGGAAAAGGCTGAGCGACCAGCCCAGACTTTTCGCCGTCACTGGCAAGACCAAGGTGTAGAACCACAGGAAGGTACCGGCGGCCAAACCGGCAAACACCCCACGCCGGTTGGCCTGCTTCCAATAGAGTGCGCCGAGCATCGCTGGGGCCAGTTGGGTCACAGCGGCAAAGGCGATCTGGCCGATGGTCGCCAGGCTGGCAGTGGAGCCCAGCAAGCGGTAGCTCACGTACGCCAGCAGCAGGATGATCACAATGCTCACCCGGCGAACCGACAGCATCCAGTGGCGAAAGACTTCGAATGGCCGCTCGGCGCTGGATCGGCGCAACAGCCATGGCAGCAGCATATCGTTGGAGACCATCGTCGACAGTGCAATGCTCGCCACGATCACCATGCCAGTGGCCGCTGATGCACCGCCAATGAATGCCAGCACGGCGAGGGCAGGATGGGCCTCGGCCATTGGCAGGCTGATCACATAGGAGTCCGGCAGCACTGAGCTGGGCAACAGCATCTTGCCGCCCAAGGCGATGGGCACCACGAACAGTGCCGCGAGGATCAAATAAGCCGGGAACACCCACTTGGCCAGGCGCAAATCCTGGGGGTCGATGTTCTCCACCACCGTCACATGAAATTGTCGCGGCAGGCAGATGATCGCCATCATGGCGACGCCGGTCTGTACCACCATCGAAGGCCAGTTGATGGTCTCTTTCCAGTATTCCTCCAGGCGCGGGGCGAGCATGGCCTGGCTGAACAGATCGCCGAAACCGTCGTACAAGCCGTAGGTGACAAACGCACCGACGGCGAGAAAAGCGAACAGCTTGACCAGCGACTCAAACGCAATCGCCAGCACCATGCCGCGGTGGTGTTCGGTGGCGTCGAGGTTGCGTGTGCCGAACACGATGGTAAACAGCGCCAGCACCAGCGACACGATCAAGGCCGTGTCCTGGGCGCGGGTGCCGGTGGTGTCGGGGCCGGCGCCGATCAGCAGGTTCACGCCCAGCACGATGCCTTTGAGCTGCAGCGCGATATAGGGCAGCACGCCCACCAGGCAAATAAGTGCCACCACCACCGCCAGGGACTGGGACTTGCCGTAGCGGGCAGCGATAAAGTCGGCGATGGAGGTAATGTTTTCCTGCTTGCTGATCAGGATCATCTTCTGCAGCACCCAGGGTGCCAGCACCAGCAACAGCACAGGTCCCAGGTAGATCGGCAAGAATGCCCACAGTTGTTCGGCGGCTTGGCCTACGGCGCCGAAGAAGGTCCAACTGGTGCAGTACACCGCCAGTGACAGGCTATACACCCAGGCACGCACGCGCGGTGGCAGCGGCGCATGGCGGCGGTCACCGTAAAAGGCGATGGCAAACATAGTGGCCATATAGGCCAGGGCAACGGCGGCGATCAGCCCGCTGGACAGCGTCATGGTAACTCCGAGCATAAGAACACCCGGACATTCCAGGCCCGGTTGGACAGTCTCGCATGATGCCTGGTGTTAGTCAGTGTCGACCAAGGTCGTGTGGGATCGAATGTCGCAGGTGGCGCTCAGCGTGGCGGCAGGGTTTTCTGGCGCAGGATGTAGATCGTCACCAGCACCGCACTGGTCAGCATAAAGCCCCGTGCCCATGGCAGCGGCACCAGGTAGCAGGAAATCGAGATGCTCAACCACATCAAGCCAATGGCGTAGACCTTGCCTTTGAGCGGGATGCCATTGCCGTCCAGGTAATCGCGCACCCAGGGCCCCAGGCGCGGGTGTTCCACCAGCCAGTGGTAGAAGCGCGGGGAGCTGCGAGCGAAACAGGCGGCGGCGAGTAACAGGAAGGGCGTGGTCGGCAGCACAGGTAGGAAAATGCCGATGACTCCCAGCGCTACGCTTAGCCAGCCGATGGCCAGCAGCGCGTAGCGCAGGAGCAGTGGACGGTTGCCCATGGGTGCCACGGGCAAGCGACTCAGTGGTGACGTGGCTTGAGGATCGCCGGTTTTTCGTCAGGCGCGTTGCACAGCAGGTACAGCGCGGTGAGGGCTTCCGGGATCTGCACGATCATGTCGTCCATCAGGTTGGCGTCGGCGGCGATGTCGGAGAACTCTGCTTCCTCTTCGAACAGACCCGAACCGACCATGATCGGCAGCAGCATTTCGCTGACTTCTTCTTCGGCGGTTTCGAACCAGGCGGCTTCGCGCAGGAACACGCCTTCCATGAAGCCGATGCACCAGCCGCGCAGGTCGGAGTCATCAGGGTCGTCGCCCAGGTCCAGCTCGCACGGCAGCTCGAACTCTTCGTCGGAGGCCAGTTGGCGGGCGATGTGGGCCTTGAGGGCGACCAGGGTGGATTCGATTTCTGCGCGCTGGGCGTCGTCGCTGTAGTGAGGCTCTTCAGCGAACAGCGCGTCGATCCATTCACGGTCCGGAACGGGGTCGGAGCAGATCGACAGGGCGGTCAGGTAGCCGTGGGCGGCCACGTAGTCCAGCGCCTCGTCATGCAGCTCATCGGCGTCGAGGAAGGCTTGCAGGCGGGTTAGTTGCTCAGCGAAGGACATTGAAGGGCTACCTTGGGAATAAACGATGCTGAATTCTAGGCTTTCTTGAGCGCCCAGGCCAGCCGCACGGCATATTTGCCCGGTTTTAGCCTGGTGCGTCTATTCGTCAGTCGCGCCCTTTGGTGGATAACGCTCGGGTATACTGCCGCGTTTTGTGATGCCCCTACAGGCCCAGCGCCAATCCGGGAAAACTTCGCTTACGGATTATTTTTCGTGAACGGGGATTTTTTCGGCCAGCCTGTATAGAGGGATTTCGGCACCATTTTGGAGTTTTACATGCTCGAGCAGGCTCAACGCGTCCTCAAGGACATCTTCGGCTACGACAGTTTTCGTGGCCGCCAGGGTGCGATCATTGAGCGCGTGGCCAGTGGCGGCGATGCCCTGGTACTGATGCCTACCGGTGGCGGCAAGTCGCTGTGCTTCCAGGTGCCGGCGCTGTTGCGCAATGGCCTGGCCGTGGTGGTGTCGCCGCTGATTGCGTTGATGGACGATCAGGTCGCCACCCTTGAAGAACTCGGTGTCGCCGCCGCGTCGTTGAACTCCACCCTCAGCGCCGAGCAGCAGCGCGACCTGGCCGCACGCATCAAGCGTGGCGAGGTGAAAATGCTCTACCTGGCGCCGGAGCGCCTGGTGCAGCCACGCATGCTGGCTTTTTTGCAGAGCCTGGAAATCGCCCTGTTCGCCATTGACGAAGCCCACTGTGTGTCGCAATGGGGTCACGATTTCCGTCGCGAATACCTGCAGCTTGGCCAATTGGCCGAACTGTTTCCCGATGTGCCGCGTATCGCGCTGACCGCCACCGCCGACAAGCGGACCCGCGAAGAGATCGTCGAGCGCCTGCATTTGCAGAACGCCGAGCGCTTCCTGTCGAGTTTTGACCGGCCCAATATTTTCTACCGCATCGTGCCCAAGGAGCAGCCACGTAAGCAGTTGCTGGCGTTCCTGTCCGAGCGGCGCAGTGACGCGGGCATCGTGTACTGCCTATCGCGCAAGAAAGTCGATGAGGTCGCGGCGTTCCTCTGTGAACAAGGCTACCCGGCACTGCCTTACCATGCCGGCCTGCCCAATGAAACGCGATCAGCGCACCAGAAACGCTTCCTGAACGAGGAAGGCCTGATCATGGTGGCAACCATCGCCTTTGGCATGGGCATCGACAAATCCAACGTGCGTTTCGTGGCGCACATGGACCTGCCCAAGTCCCTTGAGGCCTATTACCAGGAAACCGGGCGTGCCGGCCGCGATGGCCTGCCGGCGGATGCCTGGATGGTCTACGGACTGCAAGACGTGGTGATGCTCAAGCAGATGCTGCAGAACTCCGAGGGCGACGAGCGCCACAAACGCCTGGAACAGCACAAGCTCGATGCCATGCTCTCGTTGTGCGAAGAGACCCGCTGCCGCCGCCAGACCCTGCTGGCGTATTTCGACGAAGACATGCCTGAACCCTGCGGCCACTGCGATAACTGCATCGACGGCGTACAAACCTGGGACGCCACCGAGCCGGCGCGCCAGGCGTTGTCGACGATCTATCGCACCGGCCAGCGTTATGGTGTGGGCCATCTGGTGGACGTACTGCTGGGCAAGGACAATGAAAAAATCCGCAGCTTCGGCCACGAGAAACTCTCGGTGTACGGTGTCGGCAAAGCTCGCGCCGAAGGTGAGTGGCGTTCGCTGTTTCGCCAGATGGTTGCCCGTGGGCTGGTCGACATCGATATCGAAGGCTACGGCGGGCTGCGCCTGAATGACAGTTGCCGGCCCTTGCTCAAGGGCGAAGTGAGCCTGGAACTGCGCCGTGACCTCAAGCCGCAGACCACCGCCAAAAGCAGCAGTACTAGCCAGGCCAGCCAACTGGTGCGGGGTGAAGAACGCGAACAGTGGGAAGCCTTGCGCACCCTGCGGCGCAAACTGGCGCAGGAGCACAGCGTGCCACCCTACGTTATCTTCCCCGACTCCACCTTGCTGGAGATGCTTCGTGAGCAGCCCACCACCATGGCCGAGATGGCCCGGGTCAGCGGTGTGGGCGCGCGTAAACTGGAACGCTACGGCCAGGCCTTCCTGGAAGTGCTCGGCGGCCAGGCCGAAGCGCCGAAGGAAATCGCCGATATTCGCCACGAACTGATCAGCCTGGCCCGCGCCGGCATGACCCCGATCCAGATCGCCGGCCAGCTGCAATGCTCGGAAAAAAACGTATACACCTTGCTCGCCGAAGCCATCGGCAAGCAGCAATTGTCCCTGGAGCAGGCCCTTGATTTGCCTGAAGATTTGCTCGGTGAAATCCAGGACGCTTTTCTCGATGGAGAAGGCGAATTGCCAGCTGTCACGGAGATTGCGCCGTTATTTACCGGGCGTGTTCCGGAAGGCGTTTTGTACTGCGTGCGTGCTGCTTTGCAGTCGGAATTCGAAATTTAGTGTGCCAATTACGACAATGTAACGAATCAGTACATAGCGGGCCTTGCCTACTGACAGGGCTCATGCTTAGCTGACTAATAATTAGCCATACTTTATTTTCAGTCTTAAACATGAGTTTTTTATGCCGTTAACCGATCAACACCGTTTTGGCATGCAGTTGGCGCAAATGTCCCGAGGTTGGCGCGCCGAACTGGATCGCCGGCTGGCGGGGCTGGGCTTGTCCCAGGCGCGCTGGCTGGTGCTGCTGCACCTGGCCCGTTTTGTCGAAGCACCCACCCAGCGTGAATTGGCCCAGAGTGTCGGCGTAGAAGGGCCCACCCTGGCCCGTCTGCTCGATAGCCTGGAAGGCCAGGGCCTGGTGCAACGCCAAGCCGTGGTGGAAGACCGCCGCGCCAAACGTATTCTGCTGTGCGATACCGCCCAACCGCTGATCGACCAGATCGAAACCATCGCCACGGCGTTGCGCCATGAGTTGTTCGTGGGCGTGAATGAGGAAGACCTGCGGGTGTGCATGCGGGTGCATGAGCACATCCTGGCGAACCTGGAAAAGTCCTGATCTAAATAATGTGGGAGCTGGCTTGCCTGCGATGACGGACATTCAGTCAAGGGATTAGCTGACTGACGCACCGCTATCGCAGGCAAGCCAGCTCCCACATTGGGTTTAGTGTTCGGCTTCTTAGAACGTCTGGCCCAGGTTCAAGTACACCGCCTTCTGATTATCATCATTGAACCCATAGCTGAAATTCAGCGGCCCCAAGGGTGTATCAAACCCCAGGAAAATACTCGCCGCGTTGATATAGCCGCTATCGAACTCGTTATCGTTGTTCCACGCCCGACCCCGTTCCAGGGATGCACCCAGGTACAACGGGAAGTCCAGAGGCAGGTAAGAGCGCGGGGTGAGCCTGCGGTAGTACACCGCGCGCATCAAACTGATGTTCTGCCCCGAAATCGCATCCTGGCGGAAGCCTGATAATTGCCGTGCGCCTCCTAGCAGGAAGCTGGAAATCACCACATCCGAATCGTCCAGGGTGCGCCCATAGCGGCCGCCCAGTATCAGGGTGTCCGGGCCGTGGCTCATGGCCTTGTCCAGCTTGAATTCCCACTGGCGGTAGCGCTGGTCCGAGCCCAGGCCAGGTTCGAACTCGCGAAAGGCCAGGCCGATGTCTTCGCCGCTGTGGGGGAAGTACACGTTGTCCAGGGAGTCGAAGGAATATTTGAGTTCATAGAAGCCTTCGCTGAAGCTCACGCTTGGCAGATCGCGGTCGCCAATGCGCACGTCCGCCTTGCCCCAGGCTTCGCCCACGCCAAAGCGGATCTCGCCGCTGTTGCCGATCTGCCGGCCCACGTTCAAACCGAAGCCATAGCGTTCCAGGCGGTATTCGGAGATGGGGTCGTTATCCAGGATCAGCTCGACGTTCTGCGCCTCGGCCCTGATGTAGGGGGCCACAAAGTAGCGTGAGCCGGTGTCCATGGGTTGGTAGAATTCACTGTAGAGCTCCTGCCGATCACCGATCTGCACCCGTGTGAGCCATTCCGCGCCGAGGCGGTTGATGCCGTTCACGCGGTAACTGGCGCCGAGGTTGAAGGCGCTGTCGCCGCGCATGTCGTCCGAGAGGTTCAAGCCCAGGCGCAGGTAGTCGGTGCCGCTGCGCTTGCCGCGTGCGCTGATCACCAGGGTGTTGTCCTGGCCTTTTTTTACCACGCGGTATTGCACCTGCTCGAAGTAATCGAGGCCGTACAGGGTGCCCATGTCTGATTGCAGGCGGCCCAGGTTCAACGGTTCTCCCAGCCCCTGGCGAATGTAATAGCGGATGACGTCATCACTGACCTTGGAGTCGTTCTCCACCTGGATTGCGGTGATTACCGGGGTGCGTTCGCCCGGTGTGCGGGCGGCTATCAGGTCGGCGTCGATGGGTTCGGCAGGGCGCAGGTGTGCCAGGCGTACGTCGAGGGCACGGGTGGCGCGGTAGCCGGCATCGATCATGTCCTTGGCGCGGCCAAAGTCGGTGACGCCATAAGCGGCCAGCGGCGGTTGGATCAACACGTCCTTAGGGTTCAGGGCCTTGAGTTGTTCCTCGGAGTTACGCCGGGTCATCAGGGTGATGGACTGGTTGAGCACGTCCACCACGGTGGCCAGTTGTTTGCGCGAGCGCAGCGGGGTGCCGATGTCGACCACGATAGCAATATCGACGCCCATCTCCCGCGCCACATCCAACGGGATGTTGTCGGTCATACCGCCGTCCACCAGCAGGCGGCCATCCAGCTCCACCGGGGCGAACACCGCGGGAATCGACATGCTGGCGCGTATCACCTGGGGCAGGTGGCCTTTGCTGAAGACTACTTTTTCGCCGGTGGTGATGTCGGTGGCCACGGCGCGGAATGGGATCGGCAGCTTGTCGAAGTTACGCGTGTTGCTGCTGTGGGCGAACATGCTTTCCAGCAGCAACGCCAGGTTCTGGCCCTGGATCACGCCCAGCGGCAGGCCGAGGCTGCCATCGTCGCGGAAACTGAGTTTTTGTTTGACCAGGAAATCCCGGTCGTCCTGTTTGCGCCGAAACGGTACATCTTCACGCGGTGGCGCGTCGGACAGGGCCTGCTGCCAGTCGATCCCCAGCGCCAACTTCTCCAGCTCGTCAATTTTGTAGCCCGACGCATACAACCCGCCAATCACCGCGCCCATACTGGTGCCGGCAATCGCATCGATATGAATACCTTGCTCTTCAAGCGCCTTGAGCACGCCGATATGCGCCAGGCCACGGGCGGCGCCGCCGGACAGCACCAGGCCGATTTTCGGGCGGGGGGCTTCTACCGCGTCGGCAAGTAGGGGGACAAGGCACAGGAACAGGCAAGACAGCAGGCGGCGCATCATCAATCTCGTGGCTGGGCGACAAAGGCCGCTATTATAGCCACCCGATTCGCTGAGCCTGTTACGCCAGGAGCCGCTTAATGATGTCTGCATGCAAACCCGAGATCGTGATCACCTATTGCACCCAGTGCCAGTGGTTGCTGCGCGCCGCGTGGCTGGCCCAGGAGCTACTCAGCACCTTTGCCGATGACTTGGGGCGCGTGGCACTGGAACCAGCCACCGGCGGGGCCTTTCGCATTACCTGCGATGGCGTGCAGATTTGGGAGCGCAAGGCCGATGGCGGTTTTCCCGAGGCCAAGGTGCTCAAGCAGCGAGTGCGCGACCAGATCGACCCGCAGCGCGACCTCGGGCATAACGACCGTACCGTCTGAAGTCAGGCCGGCGCCGGTTGCTTGGCCTGGCTGGCGCTGCCCATCAGGCCGGAGAGCACGATGGCGACGATGATCAAGGCGCCGCCCAGCAGCATGCGCAGGGTCGGGGTTTCGGCAAACAACAGCCAGGCCACGGTGATGCCGTAGACCGGTTCCATCGCAAACACCACCGACGCGGTGCGCGCCTTGATCACCGCAAGGCTGGCGACAAACAGGCTGTGGGCCAGGCCGGTACAAAACACCCCCAGCAGCCCGATCCACAGCCAATCTATCCCTCGCACATCCGCCAACCCCGGCGCGGCCACGGGCAGCAGGAGCGCGGCGACCACGACGTTCTGGCACAGCGCGGCCTGTACCGCAGGAATGCGCCCTGAACTGGCGCGATTGTTCAGCGACAACAACGAGAACAACAGGCCCGAGGCGATGCCCCACAGCAGCCCGCCCGTGGCCTCGCTGGCGAGATTGAAATCCGGGGTCACAAGCACCAGGCCAACGGTGACCAGCACCACCAGCAGCACTTCATTGGCGCGAATGCGCTCGCGGAAAATCAGCCCCTCAAGGATTACGGTAAAGGCCGGAAATGCGGTGAACCCCAGGGTCGCCACGGCCACACCCGCGACTTTGACAGCGATAAAGAAGGTCACCCAATGGGCGGCCAGCACGACGCCGCTGACCAGCAGGCGACGCCAGTCACGCATCTCCAGTTTTTTCCAGGGAGCGTTGCTGGCAAAGCGGGCGAATACCGCCAGGGCCAGCACGGCAAACGCGGCCCGGCCGAATACGATGATGGCAGGGGAGGCCGCCGCCAGCTTGCCGAATACGCCGGTGAGGCCAAACATCAGTGCGCCGATATGCAGGGCGCCAAGGGCTGAGCGGGGAGTCATTGCGATCCTTGATCCAACAGGGGGTGACAGCCTCGCAGTCTAGAGGGTTGGAGGATGGGCGTCTGTCGCGGGCCGGGTGATTTTTAGCGCAAGACTCTTGCTAGCCCGCCCGACGCAACGCCCCGGGCGAGGCGCCAAAGGCCCGTAGCATGGCCGCGCAAAATGCACTTTGCGAGGCGTAGCCGACGCGCTCGGCAATCTCGCCGATGGGCAGGGAGGTTTCGCGTAAAAGCCTGAGCGCCATATGCAAGCGACGACTGCGTAGATAGTCCATCGGCGTTTGCCCGCACTCAGCCATAAACCGTGCATGCAGGCGCGGCACGGACAAATCGGCAATCCGCGCCAGGTCGGCCACCTGGAGCGGACGCGCCGCATGGCGCTCGATATGGCTATTGAACGCGGCATAAGGCAGACGCCGGCCAGGCAGCGGTTGACCCTGAGGGTGGTTGAGGCTGGCCAGTAACAACACGGCGCCTTGCTGGACGATCAGCGGGTCGTGCACCGGGCTTTGTGCCAGCCACTGCACCAACTGGTGTTGCCGGGCATCCAGCGCCAGGCGTGCGGGTTGGTCGAGCAAGCGGCGGCTGGCATCGGCATGTTCGCCCAAGGATTGCACCACCCAGTGCTCGGTCGGCACATCCAGCACCAGGCAGCGGCTGCCATCGCGGCTGATGCAGGCGTGGTGGGTGGAGAAGGGCAGCACCATCACGCTGCTTTCGCGCACCTGGCTGCCACGGCCATCGACTTCCAGGTCCAGGTGCCCGGAAAGGCCGAACACCAACTGCGCATGGTCATGGCTGTGGGCAATGGGCGCTTCGAGGTAGTGGCGTAGCGTGAGGGTCGGGCTCATCGCGGTCTCCAGGCCGGCAAGCTGTCAGTCTACAACGCTTGGCGAGCGACGGGCGCTGTCATCAGACTGACGCACGCTTGTCATGGACTATTAATCGCCAAGGCGCAAGCTCGCCAAAACAGCGTCGAGGGATGCCCATGACCCGTGCCGAGTTCACCAAGCCCAGCCGCAAGCAACGGGTGCGAACCCTGTGGATTTCCGACGTGCACCTGGGCACTCGGGATTGCCAGGCCGAACACCTGTCGCACTTTCTCAAGGGCTACCATGCCGACAAGGTCTACCTGGTCGGTGACATCATCGACGGTTGGAAACTGCGCGGTGGCATGTATTGGCCCCAGGCTCACACCAACGTGATCCGCCGCTTGCTGACCATGGCCAAACGTGGCACCGAGGTGATCTATGTCACCGGCAACCATGACGAGTTCCTGCGTCGCTATTCCAAGCTGATCCTGGGCAATATCCAATTGGTCGATGAGGCTGTACACGTCACCGCCGATGGCCGCCACTTGCTGGTGATTCATGGCGACCAGTTTGATGTGATCACGCGCTATCACCGCTGGCTCGCCTTCCTCGGCGACTCGGCCTACGAATTCACCCTGACGCTGAACCGCTGGCTGAACCACTGGCGTGCGCGGTATGGCTACGGTTATTGGTCGCTGTCGGCGTACCTGAAACACAAGGTCAAGACGGCAGTGAGTTTTATCAGCGATTTCGAAGAGGCGATTGCCCACGAGGTGACCAAGCGTGAATTGCACGGGGTGGTGTGCGGGCATATTCACCATGCCGAGATTCGCAAGGTGGGCGAGGTGGATTACCTCAACTGCGGGGATTGGGTGGAGTCGTGCACGGCCTTGATCGAGCACTGGGATGGGCATATCGAGTTGTATCGGTTGGCGGATGCGCAGGCCAAAGAGGCACTGCTAAAGGCCGAAATGGTCGCTGGCTGAAGCCCTGCGTTCTTATAAAAGTGGGCGCTGGCTAGGTATCGCACACGGATTCAGCGTCCGGCATCAATCCCCTGTGGGAGCGGGCTTGCCCGCGATGGCGGTGGGCCAGGCAATTAATCTGCAACTGAACCACCGCCATCGCAGGCAAGCCAGCTCCCACACGTAATCCTGTTGCTTCAGTTGGAAACGTCGGCGATGGCTTGAGCCAGCAACGTCAAGCGCGTTGCATCAACACCGGCCACGTTAGCCCGCCCCGAACTGACCATATACACACTGTGCTTTTCGCGCAGTTGCTTGACCTGCTCGGCACTCAAGCCGGTATAGGAAAACATCCCACGCTGCGTGCCGATATGTGCGAATTTCTCGGCCAGGCCATGGGGCGCAAGCGCTTCCACCAATCCTGCGCGCAGATGGGCGATCCGCGAACGCATGGCCTCGACTTCCTCGCTCCACTGCTTTTTCAGCTGTGCATCACCGAGGATGGTCGCCACCACGGCAGCACCGTGATCCGGCGGTGTCGACCACAGGTTGCGAGCGATATTCGCCAGTTGGCTGCGTACATCGGTGAGCTTTTCGGCATCCGCCGCACAGACGATCAATGCACCCACGCGGTCGCGATACAGGCCGAAGTTCTTCGAGCAGGAGCTGGTGATCAGCACTTCCGGCAGCTCGGCGGCAAACAGGCGCACCGCCCAGGCATCCTGTTCCAGGCCATCGCCAAAGCCCTGGTAGGCGAAGTCGATCAGCGGCAGCAACTGGCGTTCACGCACGATCTGCAAGACCTGGCGCCAGTCATCCTGGGACAGATCAAAGCCGGTCGGGTTATGGCAGCACGCGTGCAGCAATACCACGTCGCCCTTGGGCACGCTGGACAGGGTTGCCAGCATTGCCGTCACATCCAGGCGGTTGTCGCTGCCCACGTAAGGGTAATGACTGACCTTGAGCCCGGCTTTGGCAAAAATGGTTTCGTGGATCGGCCAGGTCGGGTTGCTCAGCCACACGCCACGGCCCGGCAGGCTGTGGGCGATAAAGTCGGCACTCAAGCGCAGGGCGCCGGTGCCGCCTGGGGTTTGCGTGGCGCCAGCGCGGCGGTCACGCAGCAAGGCCGAGTCGGCGCCGAGCACCAGTTGGCTGATCAGGCTGCCGAAGGCTGCATCGCCATGCCCACCGATATAGGTCTTGGTCACTTGGGTGTCGACCAGGCGCTGTTCCGCCAGCTTCACCGAGTGGGGAATCGGCGTCAGGCCTTGCTCGTCCTTATAGACACCTACGCCCAGGTCGAACTTGTTCGGGTTGGCGTCCTGGGTATACAGGTCCATCAACCCGAGGATCGGGTCGCCGGGCACGCGGTCGATGGCATCGAAATGCATTACTTGCGACCCTCGGCAGTCTTAGCCACTTCGTCGGTGCGCGCGGCCATGATGAAGTCGTTGCGGTGCAGGCCCTTGATGGAGTGGCTCCACCAGGTCACGGTGACTTTGCCCCACTCGGTGAGCAGGCCAGGGTGATGGCCTTCGGCTTCGGAAATTTCACCCATGGCGTTGGTGAAAGCCAGGGCGAATTTGAAGTTCTTGAACAGGAAAACCTTTTCCAACTGCATCACGCCGTCGCGCACTTCGATGTTCCAGTCAGGGATCTGCTTGATCAGCACCGGCAGTTCTTCATCGCTGACTTGCGGGGCATCGGCGCGGCAGGCTTCGCAGTGGGCTTGGTTCAAGGTGGTCATGGAAGGTGTCCTGAATTCGAATGATTGAAGGTCAGTGGCGTTACCCTAAAGCAACGCGGGGCCAGGGAACAGACTCACCTGGCCTTAAAACGTGAGGTTCACGCGGCTTTGGGTTTGGGCGGAAATTTCGGTGCGTGCAGACCCAACTGCATGCCGCGCTCGACCATGCCCATGATGTCTTCCTGCGCCACGTCGAACAGGCGCTTGAGCTCGGGCAAGACGAAGTACAGCGGTTGCAGGATGTCGATGCGATAGGGGGTGCGCATCGCTTCCAGCGGGTCGAAGGCCTGGTGCTCGGGCTCGTCCGACAGGCAATACACACTTTCTTTAGGCGACGACAAAATGCCGCCACCGTAGATACGCCGGCCCTGAGGCGTGTCCACCAGGCCGAACTCGATGGTCATCCAGTACAGGCGCGCCAGGTATACCCGTTGCTCCTTGGTGGCCGCCAGGCCGAGCTTGCCGTAGGTGTGGGTGAATTCAGCGAACCAGGGGTTGGTTAGCAGCGGGCAGTGGCCAAAGATCTCGTGAAAAATATCCGGCTCTTGCAGGTAGTCCAGTTCTTCACGGGTGCGGATAAAGGTCGCCACCGGAAACTGCTTGCTGGCCAGCAATTCAAAGAAGGTCTGGAAGGGAATCAGCGCCGGCACGCGGGCGACTTGCCAACCGGTGGTGTCGGCCAGCACCTTGTTGATCTCGCCCAGTTGGGGGATGCGGTCCAGGGGCAGGCCGAGCTTGTCGATGCCGTCCAGGTATTCCTGGCAGGCGCGGCCCTCAATCACCTTCAACTGACGAGTGATCAGGGTATTCCACACCGCGTGTTCTTCTGGCGGGTAGTGGATAAAACCTTGCGCATCGGGCTCGCGGGCCACGTACTGCGTCTGCTTCATACGGCTCTCCTGCTAGGCATTCGTTCTTGTTATGTCCTGGGATGCCTCTATTGATAACCGGATAGGCGCAGGATTCCATCAGCCTTTAGCCAATGCGTGTGGGAAAAATTACCGATATTCGTAAAGAATTCGTTACGATAGGCTCGCTTCTCGCAGCTATGGGCTGGGAATAGCTGCCGTACTGTCACATAATCTTGACGACTATCTGCGCCTAGCGACAAAAAGACGCGGCGCCTACTCCTTTTTCGAGTTTTTCCATGCGTATCAAAGTGCACTGCCAGAACCGCATCGGCATCCTGCGGGACATCCTCAACCTGCTGGTGGAGTACGGCGTCAACGTCGCCAAGGGCGAAGTCGGCGGTGAGCATGGCAATGCCATCTACCTGTTCTGCCCCAACCTGGTGAACATGCAATTCCAGGCGTTGCGCCCGCAGTTCGAGGCGATTGCCGGAGTGTTCGGGGTCAAGCGGGTAGGGCTGATGCCCAGCGAGCGGCGGCATATGGAACTCAATGCGTTGCTCGGTGCCCTGGAATTCCCGGTGCTGTCCATTGATATGGGCGGCTCCATTGTGGCCGCCAACCGGGCGGCGGCGCAGTTGCTTGGCGTGCGGGTAGATGAAGTGCCGGGGATTCCCCTGTCGCGTTATGCCGAGGATTTTGACCTGCCGGAACTGGTGCGTGCCAGCAAGTCGCGGATCAATGGCCTGCGGGTCAAGGTCAAGGGCGACGTATTTCTGGCGGATATCGCGCCGCTGCAATCCTCCGAGCACGACGACAGCGAAGCCATGGCCGGCGCCGTGCTCACCCTGCACCGTGCCGACCGTGTCGGTGAGCGTATCTATAACGTGCGCAAGCAAGAGCTGCGCGGTTTCGACAGCATCTTCCAAAGCTCCAAGGTCATGGCCGCAGTGGTGCGTGAAGCGCGGCGCATGGCGCCGCTGGATGCGCCGCTATTAATAGAAGGCGAAACCGGCACCGGCAAGGAGCTATTGGCCCGGGCCTGCCACTTGGCCAGCCCGCGGGGGCAGTCGCCGTTGATGGCGCTCAACTGCGCGGGGTTGCCCGAGTCGATGGCCGAGACTGAACTGTTTGGCTATGGCCCCGGCGCATTTGAAGGGGCGCGGGCGGAAGGTAAATTGGGCCTGCTTGAGCTGACGGCGGGCGGTACCTTGTTTCTGGATGGCGTGGGAGAAATGAGCGCGCGCTTGCAGGTCAAGCTGCTGCGCTTTTTGCAGGATGGTTGTTTTCGCCGGGTGGGCAGTGATGAAGAGGTGTACCTGGACGTGCGGGTGATCTGCGCGACCCAGATGGACTTGTCGGAACTCTGCGCCCGGGGGGAGTTTCGTCAGGACCTTTATCACCGGCTGAATGTGCTGTCGTTGCATATCCCGCCGTTGCGCGAATGCCTGGATGGCCTCGCGCCGTTGGTCGAGCACTTTCTCGACCAGGCCAGTCGGCAGATCGGTTGCCCACTGCCCAGGCTGGCCCCTGCGGCCATGGACAAACTCAGCCACTACCACTGGCCAGGCAACGTGCGGCAACTGGAAAACGTGCTGTTCCAGGCGGTGTCGTTGTGCGAAGGCGGCACGGTCAAGGTTGAGCATATTCGCTTGCCCGATTACGGCGTGCGTCAGCCGCTGGGTGATTTTTCCCTGGAGGGGAGCCTGGAGGATATCGTCGGGCGCTTTGAGAAGGCGGTGTTGGAAAGCCTGTACGCCGAACACCCGAGCAGTCGCCAGTTAGGCAAGCGCCTGGGGGTGTCGCACACCACCATTGCCAACAAGCTGCGTGATTACGAAGTGCTCAAGGCCGATAAATAGTTCGCTGATTCAACGCGGCCAAAAATGTGGGAGCGGGCTCTGTCGTTTTCCAGGCCGGTGTTTGCCGCAGGCGGCAGTAGTCCGCCGTTTTTTCGACTGTTTCTTCCCGCGCTATTTCAGCTACCTCTACGAAACCCCCGCCGCGCTTGGACTTTGGTCTCTTTTGAAAAGTTGGTTCGCAAATTGCTTAAGCCTCCTCAGTACAGCGGTGGGCGGCAAGCGTCCGTCAGAAAGAGGATAGAGCGTGGACAAGTACCTTTATGTGGCAATGACCGGCGCCAGCCAGAATGCACTGGCGCAGAAGGCCCATGCCAACAATCTGGCGAACATTTCCACCAACGGTTTCCAGCGCGACCTGGAACAGGCGCGTTCGATGCCGGTGTTCGGTGACAGCTTTCCGGCGCGGGCGTTTGCCATGACCGAACGTCCGGCTACCGACTTTTCACCGGGCGCGATGATCGAAACCGGCCGCGACCTCGACGTGGCCGTCAGCGGCGACGGCTGGATGGCGGTGCAAACCCCGGATGGCGGCGAAGCCTACGTGCGCAGCGCCAGCATGAACGTGGATGCCTTGGGCGTGCTGCGGGCCGGCAACGGTATGCCGATCATGGGCAACGGTGGCCCGATTGCCGTGCCGCCCCAGCAGAAAATCGAAGTGGGTTCGGACGGCACCATCAGCATCCGTGCCATGGGCGAAGGCCCGCGGGTGATGGCGGAAGTGGACCGTATCAAGATGGTCCAGCCTGACCTCAAGAACATGACCAAGGGCCTGGACGGCACCATCCACACCAAGGATGGCCAGCCGGCCCAGGCCGACGCGAACGTGCGGCTGACCTCGGGTTTCCTGCAGGCGAGCAACGTCAATGCCGTGGAAGAAATGACCGCGGTGCTGGCGCTGGCCAAGCAGTTCGAGCTGCACATCAAGATGATGAACAGCGCTAAAGAAGACGACCAGGCCATGACGCGCGTCATGCAGATGAGCTGATTCAAGCCCACTAACTAATTTGCAACGCAGCGCCAACCATCCGGCGCACGAAGGAGAACAGCATGCTTCCGGCTCTATGGGTTGCCAAGACAGGCCTGTCCGCCCAGGACACCAACCTGACGACCATTTCCAACAACCTGGCAAACGTGTCGACCACGGGCTTCAAACGTGACCGCGCCGAGTTCCAGGACTTGCTCTATCAGATCAAGAAGCAACCGGGCGCCCAGTCGACCCAGGACAGCGAACTGCCGTCGGGCCTGCAACTGGGTACCGGTGTGCAGATCGTCGGCACCCAGAAAAACTTCAGCGCCGGTAACCTGCAGCAAACCGGCCAGCCCCTGGACATGGCGATCAATGGTCGCGGCTTTTTCCAGGTGCTGCAACCGGATGGCACCACTTCTTACACCCGTGACGGCACCTTCCACCTGGACTCCAACGGCCAGATCGTGACCGCCAACGGTTTCGCCCTGGAGCCTGCTGTCGTGGTGCCGCCCGACGCCAAGACCTTCACCGTCGGCAACGACGGCACCGTGTCCATCACCGTCGCTGGCAACCCAGCGTCCCAGGTGATCGGCAACCTGCAAACCGCCGACTTCATCAACCCGGCCGGCCTGCAGGCGATGGGCAACAACCTGTTCCTGGAAACCGCCTCCAGTGGCGCGCCGCAAATCGGCACCCCTGGCTTGAACGGCTTCGGCACCACGCTGCAAAGCACCCTGGAAACCTCCAACGTCAGCACCGTTGAGGAGATGGTCAACATGATCACCACCCAGCGCGCCTACGAGATGAACTCCAAGGTGATTTCCACCGCCGACCAGATGCTTTCGTTCGTTACGCAAAATCTGTAATCAGTCTATGGGGCGCCCTTGAGGGTGCCTGCAACACCGTGAGGTTAGGGTCATGAATCGCTATGTTTGTGTGTTGGCATTGAGTGGGATCGCCGTGCTTGCGGGCTGTGTCGCCCCCACGCCAAAGCCCAATGACCCGTACTACGCGCCGGTGTTGCCACGCACACCGCTGCCGGCGGCGGCCAACAATGGCTCGATCTACCAGGCTGGTTTCGAGCAGAACCTGTACAGCGACCGCAAGGCGTTCCGGGTCGGTGACATCATCACCATTACCCTGAATGAGAAGACCCAGGCCAGCAAGAACGCTAACTCGCAGATCGGCAAGAACAGCAAGACCAGCATCGGCCTGACCTCGCTGTTCGGCGGCGGCCTGAACACCAACAACCCGCTGGGCAGTGGTGACCTGAGCCTGGACGCCGGCTACAGCGGCGACCGTGCCACCAACGGCAAGAGCGCGGCAGGGCAGGGCAACAGCCTGACCGGTTCGATCACCGTGACCGTCGCCGACGTATTGCCCAACGGCATCATTGCCGTGCGTGGTGAAAAGTGGATGACCCTCAACACCGGCGACGAGTTGGTGCGCATCGCCGGCATGGTCCGCGCCGATGACATCTCCACCGACAACACCGTGCCGTCGACGCGCATTGCCGATGCACGCATTACCTACTCGGGCACCGGTTCGTTTGCCGATGCGAGCCAGCCGGGCTGGTTCGACCGCTTCTTCCTCAGCCCGCTGTTCCCTTTCTAGGTGGCCATTTTGAAGTTCAAACAGCTGATGGCGATGGCGCTCTTGTTGGCCTTGAGCGCTGTGGCCCAGGCCGAGCGCCTGAAGGACATCGCCAGTATTTCTGGCGTGCGCTCCAACCAGTTGATCGGCTATGGCCTGGTGGTGGGGCTCAACGGCACGGGTGACCAGACCACCCAGACGCCGTTCACCCTGCAAACCTTCAACAACATGCTCTCGCAGTTCGGCATCAAGGTACCGCCAGGCTCGGGCAACGTGCAGTTGAAGAACGTCGCAGCAGTGTCGATCAGCGCCGATCTGCCTGCGTTCGCCAAGCCGGGGCAGGTGGTGGATATCACCGTGTCGTCCATGGGTAACTCCAAGAGCCTGCGCGGCGGCACCTTGCTGATGACGCCGCTCAAAGGTATCGACGGCAATGTCTACGCCATCGCCCAGGGCAACCTGGTGGTCGGCGGTTTTGATGCCGAAGGCCGCGACGGCTCGAAGATCACCGTCAACGTGCCGTCGGCCGGGCGTATCCCCGGTGGCGCCACGGTTGAACGCACCGTGCCGAGTGGTTTCAACCAGGGCAACAGCCTGACCCTGAACCTCAACCGCTCCGACTTCACCACCGCCAAGCGCGTGGTCGACAAGATCAACGACATGCTCGGCCCTGGCGTGGCCCAGGCCATCGACGGCGGCTCGGTTCGCGTCACTGCGCCTTTGGACCCAAGCCAGCGTGTGGACTACCTGTCGATCCTGGAAAACCTTGAGGTGGACCCCGGCCAGGCCGTGGCCAAAGTCATCATCAACTCGCGCACCGGCACCATCGTGATCGGCCAGAACGTCAAGGTTTCGCCAGCGGCGGTGACCCACGGCAGTCTGACGGTGACCATCACCGAAGACCCGATCGTCAGCCAGCCTGGGCCGTTGTCCGGTGGCCAGACGGCCGTGGTCCCGCGCTCGCGCGTCAATGCCCAGCAAGAAGCCAAGCCGATGTTCAAGTTCGGCCCCGGCACCACCCTGGACGAGATTGTCCGTGCGGTGAACCAGGTGGGCGCTGCGCCCGGCGACTTGATGGCGATCCTCGAAGCTTTGAAGCAGGCCGGCGCGTTGCAAGCCGACCTGATCGTGATCTGAGGCCATGGCCATGGATATGCGCAAGAGCGGTATCAGCAGCACGGCGGACTCGGGGTCTTACTCCGACCTGAACCGGCTTAACCAGCTCAAGGTCGGTGCCGACAAAAACAGCGAAGGCAACCTGCGCAAAGTGGCGCAGGAATTCGAGTCGCTGTTTTTGAACGAGATGCTCAAGTCCATGCGTTCGGCCACCGAGGCCCTGGGCAAGGACAACCCGCTGAACACCCCGGCCGCCAAGCAATACCAGGAAATGTACGACCAGCAATTGGCGGTGTCGATGTCCCGCGAAGGCGGTGGTATCGGCCTGGCCGATGTGCTGATGCGCCAGATGCAGAAGAACAAGCCGGTGGAGGCCCAGGCCGCCACCTTGCAAGGCCCGGCGGCGGATGCGCCGGTGAAGAAAGTCGATGTGCCGACCGAGATTGCCGCCGGTACCCAGGCCGAAGGCCCGTTGGGCCGCTCCAATGGCCAGCGGCCTTTGTGGGCGTATCGCGTGGCCGTGCCTGAGGGCGCCAGCACCCATGCCAACGACATGGAACTGATGAACCAGCGCCGTATCGCCTTGCCCAGCAAGCTGGCCGACCGACTGCTGGCGGGCATCGTGCCGAACGCTCCGGTCGAAGCCAAAGCCGCGCCCCTGCGTAACAGCGCTGCCGACGACACGGTCATCAACAGCAGCGCGCGTAGCTTTGCCGTGCCGAGCGGGCGCATGCAGGTGTATGGCCGCGCTATTGCGCAGCCACCGCTGGCGCCGGCCAAGAAAGCCTTCAGCTCCCAGGATGAATTCGTCGCCACTATGCTGCCGATGGCCAAGGCCGCCGCCGCACGTATCGGTATCGACCCCAAATATCTCGTGGCCCAGGCCGCGCTGGAAACCGGCTGGGGCAAATCGGTGATGCGCGCCGAGGACGGCAGTAGCAGCCACAACCTGTTCGGCATCAAGGCTGGCCAGAGCTGGCAGGGCGGTCAGGCCCGGGCGATCACCAGCGAGTTTCGCGATGGTGCGATGGTCAAGGAAACGGCGCAGTTCCGTTCCTACAGCTCGTATCAGGACAGCTTCCACGACCTCGTGACTTTGCTGCAAAGCCATGATCGCTATAAAGAAGTTGTGAAATCAGCCGACAACCCGGAACAGTTTGTACGCGAGTTGCAAAAAGCCGGTTATGCAACCGACCCGGATTACGCCAGCAAGATTTCGCAGATCGCAAAAAACATGAACAGTTACCAGAACTACGCTGCCGCTGGCGCAACCACACATTTATAAGGTCTGAACCATGAGTTTGCTCAGTATCGGGATGTCAGGGCTCAATGCCGCTCAAGGATCGTTGTCGGTCTTGAGTAATAACATCGCCAACGTGAATACCCCAGGGTACTCGCGTCAGCAGACCACGCAAAATACCAACGCATCAAACCCGTTCGGCGGCGTGTACATCGGCAGCGGCACCACCCTGGCCGATGTGCGCCGGGTGTACAACGAGTACCTGGACACCGCTTACCAGAACAGCACGGCGCTCAATAACGACGCCAAGGCGTACCTGGACCAGGTGGGGGCCGTCGACAAAGTGCTGTCGGACAAAACCACCGGTCTGTCCTCAGTGCTCAGTTCGTTCTTCGCCACCCTGCAAACCGCCGCGTCCAACCCCAGCGACCTGTCGGCCCGCCAATTGCTGGTGACCAACGCCCAGACCCTGAGCAGCCGTTTCAACTCGATCTCCACGCAGTTGACCCAGCAGAAAGAGACCATCAACAACCAACTGAGCAGCATGAGTGATCAGGTCAACCAATTGACCGCCTCGATTGCCTCGCTTAACCAGCAGATCTCCCAGGCCCAGGGCAGCTCCAATAGCGCCCCAGCCAACCTGCTGGACTCGCGTAACGAGGCAGTACGCTCGCTCAATGAGTTGATCGGTGTCACGGCCACCGAGAAAAACGGCCAGTTCAGCGTGACCACCGGCAGCGGCCAGTCCCTGGTAGAGGGCGGGATCTCCAACAAGATTTCCGCGGCACCAAGCAAAACCGATAACAGCCAGTACACCATCCAGTTGGACATGAACGGCACCAGCCTAGACCTGGGCTCGGTGATCAGCGGCGGCAGCATCGGTGGCCTGTTGCGCTATCGCAGCGATGCCTTGATGCCGGCCATCAATGAGCTGGGGCGTATCGCCATTGCCACCGCGGACACGCTCAACAGCCAACTGGGCCAGGGCCTGGACCTCAATGGTGACTTTGGCGTTTCGCTGTTCAAAGACATCAACAGCGCGGCCGCCATTGCCTCGCGCAGCCAGGGTGCCTCGGGCAACAGCGCCGGCGCGGGCAACCTGAACGTGACGATCAAGGACAGCAGTCAGTTGTCCACGTTTGACTACACCGTGACCTTCAGCGACAAGACCGATCCTAACAAAATCACGGTGTTGCGCTCGGACGGCAAGGCCATGGGCACCTTTGACATGAGCGCTACACCGCCGCCGACCCTGGATGGTTTCACCCTGGCGCTGGACGGCAAGGGCACCATGGCGTTTGGCGACAGCTTCAAGGTCAGCCCCACCGCCACGGGCGCCAGCGGTATTGGCGTGGCGCTCACCGATGCGAACAAGCTGGCGTTTGCCGGCCCGTTGGCAGGTACCAGCAGCAAGACCAACAGTGGCACGGGCACCTTTACCCAGCCGGCCTTGACAGTGCCTTTGGATATCCATGGCGGCACTGACACTGCCCAGTTGCGCGCCGGTATTGAAAACTCGATGCCGGTGAAGATGGTGTTCGGCAAGCCTGCCGCCGACGGTACGCAGTCCTATACCATCAGCGATTCCAAGGGCAACCCGATTAGCACCGGCTCGATCATTCCGGGGCAGGGCAACAAAATCACCGTGGACGTGCCAATGCGCGACGCCAGCGGTGCCGCCATTCCCGGCAAGAGCTTCAAGTTCGACACCACCGTCAACGGCTCCCCGGCAGACGGCGACAGCACCACCTTCGCCTTCAACAGTGGCGGCAAATCCGACGGTCGCAACGCCCAGGAACTGCTGAACCTGCAAACCAAGGCCACCGTCGGTATGGGCGAGGGCAACGCGGGCACCAGCCTGGTGGGTGCCAACAGCAAGCTGGTCTCGACCGTGGGTGCCAAGGCCAGCCAGGCCGGGGTCGACACCGCCGCCACCGGTGCGTTGCTCAGCGCCAACAAGGAAGCACGCAACTCGGTATCCGGGGTCAACCTGGATGATGAAGCGGGCGACATGATCAAGTTCCAGCAGTACTACACCGCGTCGTCGCAGATCATCAAGGCTGCGCAGGAAACCTTCACCACACTGATGAATGCTCTTTAAGGGAGGCTGGGACGATGCGTATTTCTACACAGCAGTATTTCGAGACCAGCTCTGCCAAGTACCAGAGCAACTATTCCAGCGTGGTCAAGGCCCAGGACCAGGCCAGCTCCGGCGTGCGCGTGCAAACCGCCGCAGATGATCCGGTGGCGGCGGCGCGGTTGTTGATGCTGCAGCAGCAGAAAGACATGCTGGCGCAGTTCAATGGCAACATCGACACCCTGAAAAACTCGCTGACCACCCAGGACGGCGTGCTGGAAAATATCAATATCGCGATTCAACGGGCCAGTGAGTTGGCGCTCAAGGCGGGTAACGTCGGCATCAGCGACGCTGACCGCAAGTCGACGGCCGCCGAGATTGGCGCCATTGAAGACCAGATCCTGGGCCTGCTCAATACCAAGGACGCCAGCGGCAATTACTTGTTCTCCGGCAGCAAGACCGATACGCCGCCCTACGCCCGCAACAATGACGGCACCTACAGTTACCAGGGCGATGACACGCCGTTGAGCCTGCAGATCGCAGAGAACCTGTCGGTTGCCATGGGCAATACCGCCAAGAGCATGCTTGAAAGCTCAGCGAATACGGGCCGTACGCAAACCGCGCCGATCCTCGTGCCGCCAGCGGTCGACGATGGCAAGGTCACCGTATCTGCCGGGCTGATCGCGGCCAACAGCAGCTATAACAGCAGCTTTTCCGATGGTCAGCCGTATAAGCTGACCTTCACCAGCAGCACCCAATACGTGGTCACGGACAATGCTGGCAAGGACATCACTTCGGAGATTCCAGGCAACGGCACTTTCGATGCCACCAAGGAAGGCGGCTCGACTATCAACCTGCGCGGGGTCAAGTTCGACATTGGCTTGAACCTGGGCAAAGACGCACTGGGCAAAGACATACTGCCAGGCGCGCCGTCGGACGCCATCGTCAAGGATCGCGAGTTCAGCCTGTCGGTCAAGCCGGACACCTTCAGCGTTTCGCGCACCCCGAGCAATCCGTCCACCGCGCAACTGAGCGGCGGCACGGTGAGCGATCCGGCGGCGTACGCCAGCACCTTTCCCAACTCGGGCGTGATCGTGAAGTTCGGTGCCGCCGGCGCCTATGACCTGTATGCCCAGCCGTATAGCGCAGACAGCAAATCCATCGCCAGTGGCACCCTGGCGGCCGGCGCCACCACCATCACGGCGGCAGGGGTGACCTTTGATGTCACCACCGCACCGGCACCGGCAGCCGGCGACCAGTTTGCGATCAGTGCCACCAGCAACAAGAACGAGAACGTCCTCGACACCCTGAGCCATCTGCGCAAAATCCTGGAAACGCCGTCAGACGGCAACCCGGCAGCGCAGAAGGAACTCAAGGATGTGGTGGCCAAGTCCATTGGCAACCTGACCAATGCCTACGGCCAGATCGACCAGGCGCGTGGCTCCCTGGGCGCGCGCCTCAATGGCCTGGACATTCAGTCCAAGGAAAACGTCAGCCTGGACCTGGCCAATACCACCACCATGAATGCCCTGGGCAATGTCGACTTCGCCGAAGCCGCCATCAACCTGAGCTTGCAACAAACCATGTTGCAGGCCTCGCAGTTGGCCTTCGTGAAAATCTCGCAGTTGAGCCTGTTCAACAAGATGTAAACGGCGTTCAGTCAAGCGGCCCGCTCTGGAAACAGGGCGGGCCGTTGTCGTTTCGGGGGCTTAATTGTTGAAACGTTTTGCATAAACCACGCAAAATTGAGTGACCTGTGAGTCATAAAGCGCATCTTCACTGTATCGTGTGAAAAGGATAAGTCGTCACAGGGCCTTCATCGGGCGGCTTTCAGCGGGATTTTTATGGGGTTATCCCCTTTATTGTCAGCACTTCCGGCATAGCCCGAGGGGTGTTCTCCAGCTATTTAGTATTGGGAAGCCACAATGATTGGCATAAAAAGCATCGCCAGTTACGTGCCGGCGGACGGGATCGATAACTACGCCCAGGGTGCCAAGTTCGCCAAGGATGAAGAGTTCATCATCGGCAAGATCGGCTCGGCGTTCCTGCCGCGCAAGGAAGCGGCACAGGAAACCTCGGATCTGTGTGTCGAGGCGGTCAACGCCTTGTTTGCCAACAACCCGCAATTGAAGCGCGAATCCATCGACGCGCTGATCGTCGTCACCCAGAACGGCGATGAAGAGGGCCTGCCTCACACCGCCGCCATCGTGCAGGACAAACTGGGCCTGCCCACTCACGTGGCCGCCTTCGACATTTCCCTGGGCTGCTCCGGCTACGTCTACGGCATCTACGCGATGAAAGGCTTCATGGAAGCCGCGGGCCTGAAAAACGGCCTGCTGATCACCGCCGACCCGTATTCCAAGATTGTCGACCCGGAAGACCGCAACACCACCATGCTGTTCGGCGATGCCGCCACCGCCACCTGGATGGGCGAGGACGCGCCATGGCTGCTGGGCAAATCCAAGTTCGGCACCGACGGTTCCGGCGCACCGCACCTGAAGGTCAGCGACGGCGTGTTCTTCATGAACGGCCGCCAGGTGTTCAACTTCGCCTTGCTCAAGGTGCCTGCGCACTTGCACGAGCTGCTCAAAGAGTCGGACCTCAAGGCCGATGACATCGATGCGTTCTGCATCCACCAGGGCAGCGCGGCCATCGTCGACGCCGTGGCGCGCCGTTTTGAAGAAGCGCCGGTGGACAAGTTCATCAAGGACATGGTCGAGACCGGCAACACCGTGTCGTCGAGCATCCCGCTGCTGCTGGAAAAGCACGTGATGGACGCCACCTGGAAGCGCGTGGCAATCAGCGGCTTTGGCGTGGGCCTGTCGTGGGGCTCGGCGATTCTCTATCGTCCGTGATGCTTTAGCGGCTGCACAAAAAACGCCGATGATCGAATGATCATCGGCGTTTTTTTATTGGCGCCAGAAAAGCCAATGAAACCGGGCTTCTGCGCCTGCATAAGCCCTTGAAATACAAGGGCTGGCACAGGGCTACTAAAAAAAATCAAAAAAATCCTCAAGCAACCGGCTACCACGACGATAACTATTACGTAGGTTCTCTAGGCCACACCCGGCGGTCGCCAGGGCCGGAAGCCGCAGTATCCAAACCACGAGGATTTCGTCATGGCATTATCAGTAAACACCAACATCACCTCCCTGGGTGTCCAGAAGAACCTGAACAAAGCTTCCGACGCTCTGAGCCAGTCGATGAACCGTCTGTCCTCCGGCCTGAAAATCAACAGCGCCAAAGACGACGCTGCCGGCATGCAGATCGCTAACCGTCTGAACAACCAGGTCAAAGGTCTGAACGTTGCCATCGCCAACGCCAACAACGGCGTGTCGATTGCCCAGACCGCTGAAGGCGCGATGCAAGAATCCACCAACACCCTGCAGCGTCTGCGTGAACTCGCCCTGCAAGCGGCCAACGGTGATAAAAGCGACGCTGACCGTGTTTCCCTGCAGCAGGAATTCACCGCTAAAGTGGGCGAGCTGAACCGTATCGCCAGCACCACCACCTTCGGTGGTCGTAACCTGCTGGACGGCTCGTTCAGCAACGTAGCGTTCCAGATCGGCGCCAACGCCAACGAGACTATCTCGTTCGGTATGACCGATATCAGCTCGACTGCGCTGAAAGGTAACTACAAAGAAGCGGCTGTAGATGGCACTGCAATGACAGGTTTGGCTGCTACCGCTACTGGCACTAACATCGGTACAAAAGCCTCGATATCCGGCACGCCTTTGGCCGCAGGTACGCTGACAACCGATAAAATTAACATCAACGGTGTGGATATTGCGCTGACAACGGCTGATACCACTTCTGCTTTGGACGCTGGTGTTGCTGCTGCTGCTGAAATCAACAAGCAAACTGCCAAAACGGGCGTATCAGCAACCGCTGATGCTACTTCAGGTAAGTTGACCCTGAACTCAAAAAGCAGTTTCACCATCGCTGACGCTAGTGGTAGTGCTGGCGCTCTCGATAAGCTCGGCGTGACGCCACCGGCTGCTGGTGCGCCGGTTGCAGCAGTAGCGATTGACAAAACTACCGTATTGGGTACCGCTGGTTCCATTACTGTTAACGGCAGCGCAGTGACTTGGGATGACACTAAAACAGTTACCGAAATCATGGATCTGGTTAAAGCAAAAGCTGGTGCTGATGCTACTGCAGAATTTAAAGACGGCCGTATTGTTTTGACTTCTGGCGAAGGTAAGGACATCAAGCTGGCCAATACTACTAGCGGTTCGTTGTCGCAGTTGGGCCTGTCAGCTGGCACCTCCCAAGCCAAGCTGACGGCTGACACCTCCATCGACGTAAACGGTGTTGAAGTAAAGTTCAAAAAAGGTGATACCGCTGACGCAGTTGTAGCTTCGATCAACAGCGCGAGCACCGGTGTTCAAGCCAGCAAAAACGCTGATGGCACCCTGAACCTGTTCGCTGACAAAGACATCACCATCAAGGACGGTAGCGCCGGTACTGGCCTGAAAGCCCTGGGTCTGGAAGATGTTGCCACTGCCGGCACCAAAACCGCCGTCACCATGGAAACCAGCGTTTCCGACCTGAGCATCCTGTCTGCCGCTTCTTCGCAGCAGGCCATCCAGGCTCTGGACGATGCCATGCAGCAGATCGACAGCCAGCGTTCGCAGCTGGGTGCCGTACAAAACCGCTTCGCCAGCACCGTGGCCAACCTGCAGAGCATTTCGCAGAACTCCTCCGCTGCCAAAGGCCGCGTAGAAGACGCTGACTTCGCTTCTGAAGCCGCTGAGCTGACCAAGCAACAAACCCTGCAACAGGCTTCCACTGCGATCCTGTCCCAGGCCAACCAACTGCCATCGTCTGTTCTGAAGCTGCTTCAGTAATAGCGCTAGCGGTTAAATAACGGGAGGGTGCGTTTAACAACGTGCCCTTCCGTTTTTTCAGTTTGGAGGTGGTGACATGGACATGAGCATCAAGCTGACCTCGTCTTACCCCGCAGCCACGGCCCCGGCCAACCTTGGCGCAGTGGTGGCCCAGGCCAAGCCTGTGGCCAGCAATGAGCCGATCAAAAGTGAAGAGCCGCAGCGCGTGGCGCTGGAAAAGGCTGTTACCGATATGCGTGAGTTTGTGCAGGCTTCACAGCGCAACCTGGATTTTTCCATCGATGACTCTACCGGCAAGGTAGTGGTCAAGGTGATCGCCACTGACAGTGGTGAAGTGATTCGACAGATTCCATCGGAGACCGCGCTGAAATTGGCGCAGAACCTGAGCGATGCCGGCAGCCTGCTGTTTGATAGCAAGGCTTGAGTTGGCACGAAACATGTTTCTGATTGCGGTCTAGGCGTATAAGCGCCAAAAAACGGCCGCTGCAGGACAAGGAGAATGGCAAATGGCTAGTTCAACGATTTCCGGCCCAGGTTCGGGCTACGACACCCAAGCAATCGTCAAGGCGCTGGTAGGTGCCGAGCAGGCGCCCAAGCAGGCTCAGATCACCAACGAGCAGAAGAAGGCCACCGTGCAGTTGTCTGCCGTGGGCTCGGTCAAGACGGCGTTGGAAGCCTACCAGGCGGCGATCACCAAGTTGAACAATGCCTCGGCCTTCAACGGGCTGGCGGCGACTTCTTCGGAAGAGAAAAACGCCAAGGTCACCCTGACCGACGGTGCGTCCAGCGGCAAATACCTGTTGAAGATCGCCAACCTTGCGACCGCCTCGAAAGTCACCACGGCGGTGAATGCGGACGGCGCGTCGGGCAAGGCCAACAGCACGGACGAAGACCAGACGCTGACCATCAACCAGTCGGGCAAAAGCTACGACGTGGTGATCCCAGGCGGCGCGACCTTGCAACAGGTGCGCGAGTCGATCAATACCCAGCTCTCGTCCCAAGGCATCAGTGCCAACGTACTGAGTGACTCTAATGGCGCGCGTCTGGTATTGACTTCGACCACCATGGGCGAGGGCACCGACATCACCCTCAGCGGTGATTCGCAGCTGGCTGTCGGCTACGACAAAGGCAAGGCGCCGACCAACGCCAAGTACTCCATTGATGGCATTGAAATGTCATCGAACAGCAACAAGATCACCTCGGCGATCAGCGGCGTGACCCTGGACCTGTTGGACACGGTAGACATCACCAAGCCGACCACCATCACCGTGGCCAGCAACACCGATACCTTGAAAACCTCGGTGCAGTCCTTCGTCAGCGCCTACAACACGCTGATGACGGCGATCAACACCCAAACCAAGGTCACTGCAACCGGTGATGCCTCCACCACCACCGCAGGTGCGTTGACCGGCGATGCGTCGATGCGTCAATTGGTGAACAGCCTGCGTTCCGAATTGGTCAACGGCTCCGGCGCGGGCACCATGACCAGCCTGGCGCAGATGGGCATCACCACTGACCAGAAAACCGGCCTGCTGAGCCTGGATGACAAAACCTGGGACAAGGCCGTGGTCAAGGGCGCTGGCGACATTGCCAAGCTGTTCACCGGCGACACGGGCTTGATCACCCGCATGAACAAGGCGACCAACAGCTACGTCGGCACTACCGGCACCCTGGCGACACGTGCCACCGATCTCAACAACAAGTTGACCGACTTGACCAAAGAGACCGACGACCTGACGCGGCGCATGGATGCCTTGCAGAAGTCCCTGACCGCCAAGTACACGGCGATGGACACCATGATCGCGCAGATCAACGCCAGCAGCTCCAGCATCCTGACCACCCTCAACTCGCTGAACAATCCTAAGTCGAACTGATGAGCGGTGCGCGCCAGGGCCCTGTCCAGGGGCCCTCGCGCAGGGTGCTGGATTAAAGTTTTTATCGCCGTGGTCGAAAAACTGGTTAAGCAAACCTATTCGATTGTCGCCAGTAACGAGGTAGCAACATGAACCCGATGAGAGCCCTTCGCCAGTACCAGAAGGTCAATGCCCACGCTCAGGTCTCCGAAGCCAGCCCGCACCGCCTGGTGCAGATGCTGATGGAAGGTGGCCTGGATCGCATGGCCCAGGCCAAGGGGGCGTTGAGTCGCGGGGACATTGCGCAAAAAGGCCTGATGCTGGGCAAGGCGATCGAAATCATTTCGGGCCTGCGCGATGGCCTGGAGCCTGAGAAAGCCGAAGATCCGGCCGCGATCCAGCGTCTGGATGCCCTGTATAACTACATGGGCAATCGCCTGGTCGAGGCGAACCAAGTCAATGATGTCGAGATGATCGACGAAGTCGCCCGCCTGCTGATCACCGTCAAGACCGGCTGGGATGCCATCGCTCCACAATAAGGCCGATTGCCTTGAGGTACACATCATGAGCCACGCACTGCAACGCATCGACGAAACCCGCGAAGCCCTTCTCGGCGCGCTGGCTGAGCGCAATTGGGAAGCCGTGGGCGAGTTGGACCTGGGTTGCCGCGCGGTGATTGATGAGGTGCTCAGTGAGGCACCGGTAGACGAGGGCGCATTGCGCGAGAAGCTGGAAAGTTTGTTGGTGGTGTACCAGCAGTTGCTGGAGGTGACGACCGGCGAACGCCAGGCGATTTTCGAAGAGATGTCGCAGATCAACCAAGCGAAAAATGCGTCAAAGGTTTACCATCTGTTCGGTTGAACGGGCGCAGTTAATCCGAACGGCGCGTCATATATTTGACTGTGCCAGCATTTTTGACTTAACTAGTGCTGTTTTCAGATTTCAGACGTCTAGAAGGTAAGAAATCTTACAGACGTCTAGATTGCCCTCATTCCGGGGCAGGAAGTTTTACTAGGGAAGTTGCTATTGCATGTGGCGTGAAACCAAAATTCTGCTGATCGATGACGATAGCGTCCGCCGCCGCGATTTAGCGGTGATTTTAAATTTTCTTGGTGAAGAAAATTTACCCTGCGGCAGCCACGATTGGCAGCAGGCGGTCAGCTCGTTGTCGTCGAGCCGTGAAGTCATTTGCGTATTGATCGGGACGGTAAACGCTCCTGGCGCAGTTCTGGGCCTGTTAAAGACACTGTCTACCTGGGATGAGTTCCTTCCGGTGTTGCTAATGGGCGATATTTCTTCCGTGGACCTGCCGGAAGACCAGCGCCGCCGTGTGTTGTCCAACCTGGAAATGCCGCCCAGCTACAGCAAATTGCTCGATTCCCTGCACCGCGCCCAGGTCTATCGCGAGATGTACGACCAGGCCCGCGAGCGCGGCCGTCACCGTGAGCCCAACCTGTTTCGCAGCCTCGTCGGTACCAGCCGCGCCATCCAGCATGTGCGCCAGATGATGCAGCAAGTGGCCGACACCGACGCCAGCGTGCTGATCCTCGGCGAGTCGGGCACCGGCAAGGAAGTGGTCGCGCGCAACCTGCACTATCACTCCAAGCGTCGCGACGGGCCCTTTGTGCCGGTCAACTGCGGGGCGATCCCGGCAGAGCTGCTGGAAAGCGAATTGTTCGGCCACGAGAAGGGCGCCTTTACCGGGGCGATCACTAGCCGTGCCGGGCGTTTTGAGCTGGCCAATGGCGGCACTCTGTTCCTCGACGAAATCGGCGACATGCCGTTGCCGATGCAGGTCAAGCTGCTGCGCGTATTGCAGGAGCGCACCTTCGAGCGCGTGGGCAGCAACAAGACCCAGAGCGTGGACGTGCGCATCATTGCCGCCACCCACAAGAACCTCGAAAGCATGATCGAGGTCGGCAGCTTCCGCGAAGACCTGTACTACCGCCTCAACGTATTCCCTATCGAGATGGCCCCGCTGCGCGAGCGCGTGGAAGACATCCCGCTGTTGATGAACGAACTGATCTCGCGCATGGAGCACGAAAAGCGCGGCTCCATTCGCTTCAACTCCGCGGCAATCATGTCCCTGTGCCGCCACGGCTGGCCGGGCAACGTGCGCGAGCTGGCCAACCTAGTGGAGCGCATGGCGATCATGCACCCGTACGGGGTGATCGGCGTGGTCGAACTGCCGAAGAAATTCCGCTACGTCGACGACGAAGACGAACAGATGGACAGCCTGCGCAGCGATATGGAAGAGCGCGTGGCGATCAACGGCCATACGCCGGACTTCGGCGCCACCGCGATGTTGCCGCCCGAAGGCCTAGACCTTAAGGACTACCTCGGCAACCTCGAACAAGGGTTGATCCAGCAGGCCCTGGACGATGCCCATGGCATCGTGGCCCGCGCCGCCGAGCGCCTGCGTATCCGTCGCACCACCCTGGTGGAGAAGATGCGCAAGTACGGTATGAGCCGCAAAGAAGGTGATGAACAGGCGGATGATTGACGCCTGTTTTTCAACTATTTGATTTATAGGGTAGATTTTTTTCGGCACGGGTATTGCTACAGCCCTCGCAACGTTCCGTTTAACTGACGGTCAGCCAAGCGAGAGAGCATCATGCCCCACGCCGCCCAACTATCTTCGGCCCCTGCCATCCAGGGGCTGGTTTCGCCTGTAGAACCGCCGACCCGCCAGGGCCTGGAGCGCGCGTTCTCGCAGTTCAATCAGATGTCGAGCCAGCTGACCGACTCCTACAGCCTGCTTGAGGCCCGGGTTTCCGAGCTTAAAGGCGAACTGGCGGTGGTCAGCGCCCAGCGCATGCAAGAGCTGGCCGAGAAAGAGCGCCTGGCCAACCGCCTGCAAAACCTGCTGGACCTGTTGCCCGGTGGCGTAATCGTCATCGATGACCAGGGCCGCGTGCGCGAAGCCAACCCGGCAGCCTGTGATCTGCTCGGCCTGCCGCTGGAAGGCGAGCTGTGGCGTGAAGTCATCACCCGCTGTTTTGCCCCCCGTGAAGACGACGGCCACGAAGTCTCCCTCAAGGACGGGCGTCGGCTGTCCATCGCGACCCGTTCCCTGGACGCCGAGCCGGGCCAGCTTGTGTTGCTCAATGACCTGACAGAAACCCGGCACCTGCAAGATCAACTGGCGCGCCATGAGCGGCTGTCGTCCCTGGGGCGAATGGTCGCTTCCTTGGCCCATCAGATTCGTACGCCGTTGTCGGCGGCATTGATCTACGCCAGCCATTTGACTGACGAGCAATTACCGGCGGCCACCCACCAACGCTTTGCCGGGCGCCTCAAGGAGCGCCTGCATGAGTTGGAGCACCAAGTGCGCGACATGCTGGTGTTTGCCCGTGGCGAACTGCCGCTGACCGATCGCGTTACACCTGCCGGCTTGATGCAGTCCCTGCAAGCGGCAGCGGCGATCCATGTGCAGGAGGCCAACCTGCGCTGGCAGTGCGACAGCCATCAGGGCGAATTGCTGTGCAACCGCGACACCCTGGTGGGCGCGCTGCTCAACCTGATCGAAAACGCCACCCAGGCCAGTGGCCCCGGGGCGCGCCTGAAAGTGCACCTGTACACCCGCGGGCAAACCCTGCGCCTGTGCGTCAGCGACAGCGGCAGCGGTATCGCCCCGCAGGTGCTGCAACGTCTGGGCGAGCCGTTTTTTACCACCAAGACCAACGGCACTGGCCTGGGCCTGACTGTGGTCAAGGCAGTGGCCCGCGCCCATCAGGGACAATTGCAGCTGCGTTCCCGCCTGGGGCGTGGCACCTGTGCATTGATGACCTTGCCGCTGTTTTCCAGCGCGGCAAGCGCGGAGTAAGAGGATGATGGCTATCAAGGTTTTATTGGTGGAAGACGATCGCGCCCTGCGTGAAGCATTGGCTGACACGCTGCTGCTGGCGGGCCATGACTACCGTGCGGTCGGCTCTGCCGAGGAAGCCTTGGAGGCGGTCGAACAGGAGGCCTTCAGTCTGGTGGTCAGCGACGTCAACATGCCCGGCATGGACGGCCATCAATTGCTCGGCCTGCTGCGGGTGCGCCAGCCGCAGCTGCCGGTGCTGCTGATGACCGCCCATGGCGCGGTGGAGCGGGCGGTGGATGCTATGCGTCAGGGCGCGGCGGATTACCTGGTCAAACCGTTCGAGCCCAAGGCGCTGATCGAGCTGGTGGCCCGACATGCTCTGGGCGTAGCGTCGGCGGGCGAGGGCGATGGCCCGATTGCCTTTGAGCCGGCCAGCGCGCAATTGCTGGAACTGGCCGCGCGGGTGGCGCGCAGTGATTCCACTGTGTTGATTTCCGGTGAATCCGGTACCGGTAAAGAAGTGCTGGCGCGCTACATCCACCAGCAGTCCAGCCGCGCCCAGCAACCGTTCATTGCGATCAACTGCGCGGCGATCCCCGACAACATGCTCGAAGCGACCTTGTTTGGTCATGAAAAGGGCTCGTTCACCGGCGCCATCGCGGCCCAGGCCGGCAAGTTCGAACAGGCCGACGGCGGCACCATCCTGCTCGACGAAATTTCGGAAATGCCCCTGGGCCTGCAAGCCAAGTTGCTGCGCGTATTGCAGGAACGTGAGGTGGAGCGCGTGGGCGCGCGCAAGCCGATCCAGCTGGATATTCGCGTGGTTGCCACCACCAACCGCGACCTGGCGGGCGAAGTGGCGGCGGGGCGCTTCCGTGAGGACCTGTTCTACCGGTTGTCGGTGTTCCCGCTGGCCTGGCGCCCATTGCGTGAGCGCCCGGCGGATATCATCCCCTTGGCCGAGCGCCTACTGAACAACCACGTCAAAAAAATGAAGCATGCCCAGGCGCGGTTGTCGCCCGAGGCCCAGGCGTGCCTGGTCAATTACCCATGGCCGGGCAACGTGCGCGAGCTGGACAATGCCATCCAGCGTGCGCTGATTTTGCAGCAGGGCGGCTTGATCCAGCCGCAGGATTTCTGCCTGGCCATGGGCACTGGCGCTGCGCCGTTGCCGAGCCTGGCTCCGGCTCCAGTGGTCGCCGAGGCGGAATCGGCAGGCGCCCTGGGTGATGACCTGCGCCGCCGTGAATTTCAGATGATCATCGACACCCTGCGCGCCGAGCGCGGCCGTCGCAAAGAAGCGGCCGAGCGCCTGGGCATCAGCCCGCGCACCTTGCGCTACAAGCTGGCGCAGATGCGCGACGCCGGTATGGATGTGGAAGCGTATCTTTTCGCCACATGACCGGTAACAAGTTCGACAAGCTTTGTCGCCTTTTCTTACGAGTTGTCACAGAGCTGGCACCCTTGTTGCTACCACCCCTAGTAACCGCTGCGTAGTGTCAAAAAATTGCGGGTCGTCGGAGAGAGAAGGTCATGAGCCAGGGTATTGAGTTCAATCGGTTGATGTTGGATATGCGCGCCATGCAAATGGACGCCATGGCTCAACCGAAATCCGTCGCGCCAGCGCCGGAATTGGGCCAAAGCAATTTTGCCGACATGCTCGGTCAGGCAATCAATAAAGTCAGTGATACCCAGCAGGCGTCCAGCCAGTTGGCGACGGCTTTCGAGATCGGTAAAAGCGGCGTGGACCTCACCGATGTGATGGTCGCCTCGCAAAAGGCCAGTGTGTCCTTCCAGGCCTTGACCCAAGTGCGTAACAAGCTGGTTCAGGCGTATCAAGACATCATGCAGATGCCGGTTTAAGGACGAGATTTAAGTCATGGCTGAAGCAGTCTCCGACAACCTCCCCGCCAAGGCCGACGGCAAACCGCCGTTGTTTGGCCTGTCGTTCCTGGAAAACCTCTCGGAAATGACCATGCTGCGTCAGGTGGGCCTGATGGTGGGCCTGGCAGCCAGCGTGGCGATTGGTTTTGCCGTGGTGCTGTGGTCGCAGCAACCCGATTACCGCCCCCTGTACGGCAGCCTGTCGGGCATGGATTCCAAGCAGATCATGGAAACCCTCGCCGCCGCCGACATCGCCTACACCGTGGAGCCCAACTCAGGTGCCTTGCTGGTCAAGGCTGACGACGTCGCCCGCGCACGCATGAAATTGGCCGCCGCTGGTGTGGCGCCGTCCGACAGCAACATCGGCTTCGAGATCCTCGACAAAGACCAGGGCCTGGGCACCAGCCAGTTCATGGAAGCCACCCGTTATCGCCGTGGCCTGGAAGGCGAACTGGCGCGCACCATTTCCAGCCTCAATAACGTCAAGGCCGCCCGTGTGCACCTGGCGATTCCGAAAAGCTCGGTGTTCGTGCGTGACGAACGCAAGCCCAGCGCCTCGGTCTTGGTCGAACTCTTCGCCGGCCGCTCCCTGGAGCCTGGCCAGGTACTGGCGATCGTCAACCTGGTGGCAACCAGTGTTCCCGAATTGAGCAAGTCGCAAATCACCGTGGTGGACCAGAAGGGCAACCTGCTGTCCGACATGGCCGAAAACTCCGCGCTGACCCAGGCCGGCAAGCAGTTCGACTACAGTCGCCGCATGGAAAGCATGCTCACCCAGCGCGTGCACAACATCCTGCAACCGGTACTGGGCAACGACCGCTACAAGGCTGAAGTCTCCGCCGATGTGGATTTCAGCGCCGTCGAGTCCACCTCCGAGCAGTTCAACCCGGACCAGCCAGCGTTGCGCAGCGAGCAGTCCACCAGCGAACAACGCACCGCCAGCAATGGCCCCCAAGGTGTGCCGGGCGCCCTGAGCAACCAGCCACCCGCGCCGGCCTCGGCACCGCAGACCACCGGTGGCGCTGCCGCCACGGCGGGCGCGATCCAGCCTGGCCAGCCATTGCTGGACGCCAACGGCCAGCAGATCATGGACCCGGCCACCGGCCAGCCGATGCTTGCGCCGTACCCTGCTGACAAGCGTAACCAGTCCACCAAGAACTTCGAACTGGACCGTTCCATCAGCCACACCAAGCAGCAACAGGGCAAGATCAATCGTCTGTCGGTGTCGGTGGTGGTCGATGACCAGGTCAAGGTCAACCCGGCAGACGGCGCGGTGACCCGTGCGCCGTGGACGGCTGACGAACTGGCCCGTTTCACCCGCCTGGTGCAGGACGCCGTTGGCTTCGACGCCAGCCGTGGCGACAGCGTCAGCGTGATCAACATGCCGTTCTCCGCCGAGCGCGGTGAAGTGATCGCTGACCCTGCGTTCTACACCCAGCCGTGGTTCTGGGACATCGTCAAGCAAGTGCTGGGCGTGTTGTTCATCCTGGTGCTGGTGTTTGGTGTACTGCGCCCGGTGCTCAACAACATCACCGGTGGCGGCAAGAAGCAACTGGCACTGGCCGGTGGCGACGTCGAGTTGGGTGGCATGGGCGGCCTGGACGGCGAACTGGCCAACGACCGCGTCAGCCTTGGCGGCCCGCAAAGCATCCTGTTGCCAAGCCCGAGCGAAGGCTATGACGCTCAGTTGAACGCAATCAAGAGTCTGGTGGCAGAAGACCCGGGCCGTGTGGCTCAGGTCGTGAAAGAGTGGATTAACGCTGATGAATGATCGAGCCGCTGTGGCCAAGCTGTCCCGGGTCGACAAAGCCGCTGTGTTGCTGCTGTCCCTGGGTGAAACCGACGCTGCCCAAGTGCTGCGCCACATGGGCCCCAAAGAGGTCCAGCGTGTCGGCGTGGCCATGGCGCAGATGCGCAATGTGCACCGCGAGCAAGTCGAGCAGGTGATGAGCGAGTTCGTCGAGATCGTCGGCGACCAGACCAGCCTGGGCGTCGGCTCCGACAGCTACATTCGCAAGATGCTCACCTCGGCCCTGGGCGAAGACAAGGCCAACGGCCTGATCGACCGCATCCTGCTGGGCGGCAACACCAGCGGCCTGGACAGCCTCAAGTGGATGGAACCGCGGGCAGTGGCCGACGTGATCCGCTATGAGCACCCGCAGATCCAGGCGATCGTGGTGGCCTATCTGGACCCGGACCAGGCCGGTGAAGTGCTCGGCCACTTCGACCATAAAGTGCGCCTGGACATCATCCTGCGTGTGTCATCGTTGAACACCGTGCAGCCGGCGGCGCTCAAAGAACTCAACACCATTCTGGAGAAGCAGTTCTCCGGCAATTCCAACGCCTCGCGCACCACCCTGGGTGGCATCAAGCGCGCAGCCGACATCATGAACTTCCTCGACAGCTCGGTCGAAGGCCAGTTGATGGACTCGATCCGCGAGATCGACGACACCCTGTCCGGCCAGATCGAAGACCTGATGTTCGTGTTCAACAACCTGGCCGATGTCGACGACCGTGGCATCCAGGCGCTGCTGCGCGAAGTTTCCTCGGACGTGCTGGTGCTGGCGCTCAAGGGCTCGGACGAAAACGTCAAAGAAAAGATCTTCAAGAACATGTCCAAGCGCGCCTCGGAGCTGTTGCGCGACGACCTGGAAGCCAAGGGCCCGGTGCGCGTCAGCGACGTGGAAACCGCCCAGAAGGAAATCCTCACCATTGCCCGCCGTATGGCCGAAGCCGGAGAAATCGTTCTCGGCGGGAAGGGCGGCGAAGAAATGATCTAAGGCGCCTTGCATGTCGAATAAAGATGAGGCGCCCAGCGATCTGATTCGCGCGCGGGATGTCGGTGGTTTCGACATCTGGTCGCTGCCCAGTTTCGACCCCCATGTGCCGGAGCCTGAGCCTGAACCGGTTGAAGAACCTCCGGCAGAGATGGAAGAAGTGCCACTGGATGAAGTCCAGCCACTGACCCTCGAAGAGCTGGAAACCATTCGTCAGGAGGCCTACAACGAAGGCTTCGCGGCGGGGGAAAAAGACGGTTTTCGCAGCACCACCCTCAAGGTTCGCCAGGAGGCCGAAGCGGCGCTGGCCACCAAGTTGGGTAGCCTGGAACGCCTGATGGGCAACCTGTTCGACCCTATCGCCGAACAGGACTCGCAGCTGGAAAAATCCATGGTTGGCCTGGTGCAGCACATCGCGCGCCAGGTGATCCAGCGCGAACTGGTGCTCGATTCCAGCCAGATCGAAGGCGTGATGCGCGAAGCCCTCAAGCTGCTGCCCCTGGGCGTCGGCAATGTGCGGCTGTACATCAACCCCCAGGATTTCGAACAGGTCAAAGCCCTGCGCGAGCGCCATGAAGAAACCTGGCGCATCGTCGAAGACGCTTCGTTGCAGCCCGGTGGTTGCCGTGTCGAAACCGAGCACAGCCGCATCGATGCAACGGTGGAAACCCGCATCAGCCAGATCATGGCCAAGTTGTTCGATCAACTGCATGAACAAGCCCTGCACCCCGCCGAGTCGGACCTGAGCGTTGACCTGGACGCCACCGATGCGCCTTGATCGCACCAGCTTCGCCAAGCGCCTGGGCAGCTACGCCGAGGCCACCGAGTTGCCCGGCCAGCCGATCCTCGAAGGGCGCCTGTTGCGCATGGTCGGCCTGACCCTCGAAGCCGAGGGCCTGCGCGCCGCCATGGGCAGCCGCTGCCTGGTGATCAACGACGACAGCTACCACCCGGTGCAGGTCGAAGCCGAGGTGATGGGCTTTTCGGGCAGCAAGATTTTTCTGATGCCGGTCGGCAGCCTCGCCGGCATTGCCCCCGGCGCCCGCGTGGTGCCGCTGGCCGACACTGGCCGCCTGCCCATGGGCATGAGCATGCTGGGCCGCGTACTCGACGGGGCCGGCCGTGCGCTGGACGGCAAGGGCGGCATGAAGGCCGAAGACTGGGTGCCGATGGACGGCCCCACCATCAATCCGCTCAAGCGCAACCCCATCAGCGTGCCACTGGACGTGGGTATTCGCAGCATCAACGGTTTATTGACGGTCGGTCGCGGCCAGCGCCTGGGCCTGTTCGCCGGTACTGGCGTGGGTAAGTCGGTGTTGCTGGGCATGATGACGCGCTTTACCGAGGCCGACATCATCGTGGTGGGGCTGATCGGCGAGCGGGGCCGCGAAGTGAAGGAGTTCATCGAGCACAGCCTCGGTGAAGAAGGGCTCAAGCGTTCCGTTGTCGTCGCTTCTCCGGCAGACGATGCACCGCTGATGCGCCTGCGTGCGGCGATGTACTGCACGCGCATCGCCGAATATTTTCGCGACAAGGGCAAGAACGTCCTGTTGCTGATGGACTCGCTCACGCGTTTCGCCCAGGCCCAGCGCGAAATCGCCCTGGCCATCGGTGAACCGCCCGCGACCAAGGGTTACCCGCCATCGGTGTTCGCCAAGCTGCCCAAGCTGGTGGAGCGTGCCGGTAATGCCGAAGCCGGCGGTGGCTCGATCACCGCGTTCTACACCGTGTTGTCCGAAGGCGACGACCAACAGGACCCGATTGCCGACTCGGCGCGAGGTGTGCTCGACGGCCACATCGTGCTGTCGCGCCGCCTGGCCGAAGAAGGGCACTATCCGGCCATCGACATCGAAGCGTCCATCAGCCGGGTGATGCCGGCGGTGGTCACGCCGGAGCATATGGCCCGTGCCCAGCAGTTCAAACAGTTGTGGTCGCGTTACCAGCAAAGTCGCGACCTGATCAGCGTCGGCGCCTATGTGGCCGGTGGTGACCGCGACACCGACCTGGCCATCGCCTTGCAGCCGCAACTGGTGACCTACCTGCGCCAGGGTCTCAACGACAAGATCACCATGGGCGAGAGCCAGTCGCACTTGCAGTCCATCTTCGCCCCGGCGCCGGGCGGCTAAGCCATGGCCAACAGCCGCGCCGCCCGCCTGGCTCCGGTGGTGGACATGGCCGAAAAGGCCGAGAAAGCCGCTGTGCAGCGCCTGGGCTACTTCCAGGGCCAGGTGCGCCTGGCCCAAAGCAAGCTGGGCGACCTGGAGCGCTTTCGGGGCGAGTACCAGCAACAGTGGATCGAGCGCGGCAGCCAGGGTGTATCCGGCCAGTGGCTGATGGGGTACCAGGGCTTTCTCAATCAGCTTGAAACCGCCGTTGGTCAGCAACGCCAGAGCCTGGCCTGGCACGAGGCCAACCTCGACAAAGCGCGCGAGGCCTGGCAACAGGCGTTTGCCCGGGTCGAGGGGCTGCGCAAACTGGTGCAGCGCTACATCGACGAAGCGCGAGCCATCGAAGACAAGCGCGAGCAAAAGCTGCTCGATGAATTGTCCCAACGCCTTCCCCGCCCAGAACAGTTCTAACCGACACCACAAATCCAGTGTGGGAGCTGGCTTGCCTGCGAACGCGGTGGTTCAGTTAAAGATTCAGTGGCTGACACGCCGCCATCGCAGGCAAGCCAGCTCCCACAGTTGATTCACTGTGTTGCTCAGATGCGGTTCAGCTGCTACACCTTGTGTCTAGTGCAACGACAAGGAAGCAGTCACATGACAGTCGAGTCAGAAGTATCCCTGGACGGGAAGAAGTTGACGATCGCAATCAAGGGTCGGTTCGATTTCGGCAGCCACCAGGCGTTTCGGGAAGCCTACGAGCGTTTCTACAAGGTGCCCGAGACTTATATCGTCGACCTCAAGGATGCCACCTACATGGACAGTTCAGCCCTCGGCATGCTGCTGTTGCTACGGGATCATGCTGGAGGTGATGACGCCGAAGTTCGCGTGACGAACAGCAACTCCGACGTGCGCAAGATCCTCGCCATCTCCAACTTCGACAAACTGTTCGATATCAATTGAGCGCCCTGGCCCCTGTCCTGGAGGCGCTGACCATCCTGATCGCCGAAGACAGCGCCGCCGACCGCCTGTTGCTGGCGAGCATCATCCGCCGTCAGGGCCACCAGGTGCTGACTGTCAGCAACGGCGCCGAAGCGATTGAGGTGTTTGCCCGTGAGCGCCCGCAACTGGTGTTGATGGACGCGCTGATGCCGGTGATGGACGGCTTCGAAGCCGCACGGCAGATCAAGCAACTGGCGGGGGAGGCGCTGGTGCCGATCATCTTCCTCACGTCGCTGCGCGAAAGCGAAGCCCTGGCCCAGTGCCTGGACGCGGGCGGCGATGACTTTCTGCCCAAGCCCTATAACCCCTTGATCCTGGCAGCGAAGATCAACGCCATGGACCGCCTGCGCCGCCTGCAGGCCACGGTTTTGCAACAGCGTGACCTGATCGCCAGGCACCACGAACACCTGCTGCATGAACAGCGGGCGGCCAAGGCGGTGTTCGACAAGGTCGCCCATTCCGGTTGCATCAACGCCGCGCCGAATATCCGCTATCTGCAATCGCCTTATGCGTTGTTCAATGGCGACTTGTTGCTGGCGGCTTACACGCCATCGGGTGACATGCATGTGATGCTGGGTGATTTCACCGGCCATGGCTTGCCGGCCGCCATCGGCGCCATGCCCCTGGCCGAAGTGTTCTACGGCATGACCGCCAAGGGCTACGGCCTCACGCAGACCCTGCGGGAAATGAACGCCAAGCTCAAGCGCATCCTGCCGGTGGACATGTTCTGCTGCGCCACCTTGCTGTGCCTGAGCGCCCAGCGGCGGGCGGTGGAGGTGTGGAACGGCGGCATGCCCGAAGGCTATGTGCATGAAGTCGCCACGGGCAGGCGCACGCCATTGATGTCGCGGCACCTGCCCCTGGGGGTGTTGTCGGCAGAGGCGTTCGATGACAGCACCGAGGTCTGGCCCATGGCGTTGGGCGACCGGGTGTTTTTGCTTTCCGACGGCGTGCTCGACACCGCTGACGCCAACGATCAACTGTTCGGCGCCGAGCGCTTGCAGCAGGTGTTCGCCGCCAACCGCGAGCCCGACCGCCTGTTCGAGGACATCGAGCAGGCCCTGGCGGCCTTTCGCGGCCAGGCGCGCGATGACGTCAGCATGGTCGAGATCACGTTGCAGGCGGGCCAACCCTTGCGGGCGGCCGAACCGATGTATGCCGACAGCGGCCGGTCGTGCCCGCTGGATTGGTCGGTGAGTTTCGAATTCCGCGCCCAGACGCTCAGGACCTACAACCCGTTGCCGTACCTGCTGCAACTGCTGTTGGAGATCCATGGCCTGCGTGCGCAGAGCGGGGCGCTTTACAGTGTGATGGCCGAGTTGTATTCCAACGCGCTGGAGCATGGCGTGCTGGGCCTGGACTCACGGCTCAAGCGCGATGCCCAGGGGTTTGCGCAGTATTATCGCCAGCGCCATGAGCGCCTGGCGCAGTTGGACAGCGGTTACGTGCGCGTGCATGTGCAGGTGGTACCCACCGACAAGGGCGGCAAACTGACCTTGCGCCTCGAAGACAGCGGGCAGGGTTTTGATGTGGAGCAAGAGCTGGCGCGCCCCGTGGACATCGACCGTCTGTCTGGTCGGGGCCTGAGCCTGGTGCGTCAACTGAGCAGCGCTGTAGGCTGGTCCGATGGCGGGCGCACTGTCTGCGTGGAGTTTTGTTGGGCGGCTCTGGCATAATCCGCCGATTCTTGATCAAGGAGCGAGCAAGTGGCTGAGATTCATATGGACCCCGAGGTGTTGTCGGGTTTGCAGGAAGTCATGGAAAGCGAATACCCCACGCTGCTGGACACCTTTCTGCATGACTCTGAAGAGCGCGTGCAAGCGCTGCGCAAGGCGCGGGACGACGCCAAGACGTTGGGGCGTATCGCACACAGCTTCAAGGGCAGCAGTGGCAACTTGGGGGCGCTGCGCTTGGCAACGTTGTGTGAGCGGTTGGAGACCGAGTCCTTCAAGTCTGCTTCCGACTTGGGGGCGTTGGTGGATCAGATTGATCGTGAGTTTGCGCTGGTTCGGCCGCTTTATGAGCATGAGCGGGAGCGGTTTTCTGGGGTTTGATATTTTATCGGCCTGACTTGGCCCGACTCTTGCTCTACCTCCATAGACTGCATCCCCGACCCCATGCAGTGGAGACCCTTACTTATGCCAGTCGCCCCCAATTCGCTTCTTCAGGCTGCTGCTGCGGCCAAGCCTCAAGCGCCGGCCGCCACGCCTGCGGTAGCGCCTGCGGCCCCGCGGGACAAGGGCGCTGGCTTCGCTCAAGTGTTTGCCAAGCAAGCTGCCAAGCCGCAGGCCAAGAGCGACGATGCGCCAGCCAAACCCGTGCGCGACAAGGCTTCTGATCCCAGCGCCAAACCGGCCGCCGGCGACGATAAACCTGCCGCCAGCGCGCCAGCGGTTGCCGATAGCGGCAATCCCTTGCCTGCCAAGCCGGCCAAGAGCGACGACCACGCTGACAGTGAAGGCGAGCCACCTGCCGACCCGTCCCTGGCGCAGCAACCGGTGGCCGACCCGGCGCTGGTCGCCGCCGTGACGCCCGTGGCAGCCCCTGTGTCCGTACAAGCGCCTGCCGTTACGGCCGAAGATGACCAGGCCCAGCCGCTCATTGCTGTGACCGAGGAGCCCAAGCAGCCGGCCTTCGACCCTGAGGCCGACCCGCTGGATTCGATGCCGGCCGTGCGTCTGGCGATGGAGCAGGGCGGTCACGTCTCGGCCAGCAGCCAGGCGCCGCAGAAAGCCGCGCCCACCCCCCAGGACCAGCCGACCGCCGCGCAGAGCTTTGCCGCCGGCCTGGCCAACATGGTCGACCAGCAAGCCACCAAGGACAGCACCGACCAGGGGGGCGACAAGGCCTTCGGCGCGCTGATCGATGACGGCCTCAAGGACCTCAAGAACGCCAGCAGCGACACCCGCGTGGACGACTTCGCCAACCGCCTCGCCGCGCTGACCCAGGCCGCCACGCCCAAAACCGCCAACGCCTTGCCGCCGGTTGCCAACGCGCCGCTTGCCATGCATCAGAGCGGCTGGACCGAAGAGGTGGTCAACCGCGTGATGTACCTGTCCAGCGCCAACCTCAAGTCGGCCGAGATCCAGTTGCAGCCCGCTGAACTGGGGCGCCTGGATATCAAGGTCAATATGACGGCGGACCAGCAAGCCCAAGTCAACTTCATGAGCGGCCATGCGGTGGTGCGTGAAGCCCTGGAAAGCCAGTCCGGCCGTTTGCGCGAGATGTTTGCCCAGCAGGGCATGGGGCAGGTGGATGTGAACGTGTCCGACCAGTCGCGGGGCCAGGAGCAGCAGCAACACCAGGGCCAGGCGCGGGGCGTCAGTGGCAGCGGCAGGCGTGCTGACAGCGGCGACGCCGGTGGCCCTGTGGACGTGGCCGAAGTGGTAGCGCCCGTGAGCCAGAGCGTGATCGGCTCCAGCGCCGTCGACTACTACGCCTGACTTCCTGCTCAAACCCGGTCAGTGTGGGAGCTGGCTGATCGTTCCCACGCTCTGCGTGGGAATGCCACCCCGGACGCTCCGCGTCCCGAAGTCGGCGATGTTTTCGACCGTTGCGCACGGTGACGCGTAGCGTCACAGGATGCATTCCCACGCAGAGCGTGGGAACGATCATCTTCCTGCGCCTGCCAGCCAACTCTGGCATAACACTTGCTCTTGCCTTGCCATAGATCTACGAATCCCCGAATAGTGACGGATTATTGGCATGGCGAAGAGCGACGACGCAGCAACTCCCCCCGCAGGCAAAGGCAAGCTCAAGCTGATCCTGATGATTGTGCTGGGCCTGCTTCTGGCCATCGGTGCGTCGGTGGGCGGCACCTGGTACATCATGCACAGCAGTGCGAGCAAACCGGCGCCCGCCGCCGAAGCCGCCACGAACGTCAAGCAACCGGCAATCTTCGAACAGATGCTTCCGGCCTTTGTCGCCAACTACAACCAGAATGGTCGTCAACGCTACCTGCAGGTGAGCATCACCTTGCTGGCGCGCAACCAGGCGGACCTCGATGCCCTCAAGGTGCATATGCCGGTGATCCGCAACAACCTGGTGATGCTGTTCTCCGGGCAGAGCTTCGACAGCCTGGCCACGCCAGTCGGCCAGGAAATGCTGCGCCAGAAGGTCACTGCCAGCGTGCAGGAAGTGGCCCAGAAAGAACTCGGCAAAGTTGTGGTCGAGCAGGCGCTCTTCACTAACTTCGTATTGCAGTAGGATCACGACATGGCCGTGCAAGACCTGCTGTCCCAGGATGAAATCGATGCGCTGTTGCATGGCGTGGACGATGGTCTGGTACAGACCGAAATGGCTGCCGAACCCGGCAGCGTCAAAAGTTATGACCTGACCAGCCAGGATCGCATCGTGCGGGGACGCATGCCGACCCTGGAGATGATCAACGAACGCTTTGCCCGCTACACCCGCATCAGCATGTTCAACATGCTGCGCCGCTCGGCGGACGTGGCCGTGGGCGGTGTGCAGGTGATGAAGTTCGGTGAATACGTACACTCGCTGTACGTGCCCACCAGCCTCAACCTGGTCAAGATCAAGCCGTTGCGCGGCACTGCGCTGTTCATCCTCGACGCCAAGCTGGTGTTCAAGCTGGTGGACAACTTCTTCGGCGGCGACGGCCGTCACGCCAAGATCGAAGGGCGTGAATTCACCCCCACCGAACTGCGCGTGGTACGCATGGTGCTGGAGCAGGCCTTCATCGACTTGAAGGAAGCCTGGCAGGCGATCATGGAAGTCAACTTCGAGTACATCAACTCGGAAGTGAACCCGGCCATGGCCAACATCGTCGGGCCGAGCGAGGCCATTGTGGTGTCGACCTTCCACATCGAACTCGATGGCGGTGGCGGCGACCTGCACGTGACCATGCCGTACTCGATGATCGAGCCGGTGCGCGAAATGCTCGACGCCGGCTTCCAGTCCGACCTCGACGACCAGGACGAACGCTGGGTCAAGGCCCTGCGCGAAGACCTGCTGGACGTCGACGTGCCGTTGAGCGCCACCGTGGCCCGCCGTCAGTTGCGCCTGCGCGATATTTTGCACATGGCGCCTGGGGACATCATCCCCGTCGACTTGCCGGAAGAGTTGATCATGCGCGCCAACGGCGTGCCGTCATTCAAGGTCAAGCTCGGTTCCCACAAGGGCAACCTGGCGCTGCAAGTGGTTGAGCCGATCAACCGCCGCTGATTCAACCCCAATTCATGATTGTTTGCTGCGCCGAGGACATGTAATGGCTACCGAACACGAAAACACTTCCGCCGAAGACCAGGCCCTGGCTGACGAGTGGGCTGCGGCCCTGGAAGAAACCGGCGATGTTGGCCAGGACGACATCGACGCGCTGCTGGCCGCCGACGCCGCTACCGCGCCGGCCGGCAACCGTCTGGCCATGGAAGAATTCGGCAGCGTGCCGAAGAACAACGACCCGGTGAGCCTCGACGGCCCGAACCTGGATGTGATCCTCGACATCCCGGTGTCGATTTCCATGGAAGTGGGCAGCACCGAAATCAACATCCGCAACCTGTTGCAGCTCAACCAGGGCTCGGTGATCGAGCTGGACCGCTTGGCCGGCGAGCCGTTGGACGTGCTGGTCAACGGCACCCTGATTGCCCATGGCGAGGTGGTGGTGGTCAACGAGAAGTTCGGCATCCGCCTGACCGACGTGATCAGCCCGAGTGAACGCATCAAGAAGTTGCGCTGAGATGAAGTACTCGATGGCGGGACTGTTGCTGGCGCTGCCATTGAGCGCCCTGGCGGCGGAGCCGGTGGCGCAGGTGGCTGCGGCGCCAGCGGTCGGCAGTGTCAGTGGGCAGTTGACGCAACTGGTGCTGGGCCTGTTGCTGGTGATTGGCCTGATCTTCGTGCTGGCCTGGTTGATGCGCCGCGTGCAGCGCATCGGCCCGGGCAACGGCCAAGTGATCGAGCTGGTGGGCTCGCGCGCCCTCGGCCCGCGTGATCGGCTGGTGCTGGTGCAGGTGGGCGAGGAGCAGATCCTGCTCGGCATCACCCCCGGCCGCATCACCCCGCTGCATGTACTCAAGACCCCGGTGGACGCGGTCAAGACCGAAGCCGCCACGCCAGAATTCGCCCAGCGCCTGATGGAGTTGCTGGGCAAGGATCAGAAGGATAAGAAGTAATGCGCGTTTTGTTGACGCTCATGCTGTTGCTGGCCGCACCGATGGCCCTGGGCGCCGACCCGTTGTCGATCCCGGCGATCACCCTGGGCACCAACGCGGCGGGCGCGCAGGAATATTCGGTCAGCCTGCAGATCCTGCTGATCATGACGGCGCTGAGTTTTATCCCGGCGTTCGTCATGCTGATGACCAGCTTTACGCGGATCATCATCGTCTTCTCGATCCTGCGCCAGGCCCTGGGCCTGCAGCAGACGCCATCGAACCAGATCCTCACCGGCATGGCGCTGTTTTTGACGCTGTTCATCATGGCGCCGGTGTTCGACAAGGTGAACCAGCAAGCCCTGCAACCTTATCTGGCGGAAAAGCTCACAGCCCAGGATGCCATCGACAAGGCTCAGGGCCCGATCAAGGACTTCATGCTGTCGCAAACCCGCTCCAGCGACCTTGAGCTGTTCATGCGTCTGTCCAAGCGCACCGACATCGCTACCCCGGACCAGGCGCCGCTGACTATTCTGGTGCCGGCGTTCGTCACCTCCGAACTGAAGACCGCGTTCCAGATTGGCTTCATGATCTTCATCCCGTTCCTGATCATCGACCTGGTGGTGGCGAGCGTGTTGATGGCCATGGGTATGATGATGCTGTCACCGTTGATCATCTCGCTGCCGTTCAAGATCATGCTGTTTGTGCTGGTGGACGGCTGGGCGCTGATTATCGGCACCCTGGCCGGCAGTTTCGGAGGGGTATAGCGCTATGACGCCAGAAGTCGCCGTTGACCTGTTCCGTGAAGCGCTGTGGCTGACCACCCTGATGGTCGCCGTGCTGGTGGTGCCCAGTCTGTTGGTGGGCCTGCTGGTGGCGATGTTCCAGGCGGCCACCCAGATCAACGAACAAACCCTGAGCTTTCTGCCGCGCTTGCTGGTGATGCTGGTGACCCTGATCGTCGCCGGCCCGTGGCTGGTGCAAACCTTCATGGAATACATCCTGCAGTTGTACGGCAGTATTCCGCAGTTGATCGGCTGAGCCGATGCAATCCTTGCTGGCCTTGACCGACACCCAGATCAGTACCTGGGTGGCCTCGTTCATCCTGCCGCTGTTTCGCGTCACGGCGATGTTGATGGCCATGCCGGTGTTCGGCACCACGCTGGTACCGCGTCGTGTGCGCCTGTATTTCGCTGTGGCAATCACCGTGGTGATCGTGCCGGGCCTGCCGCCGATGCCGCCGGTGAACGCACTGGACCTTAGCGCCTTGTTGCTGATTGCCGAACAGATTCTGATCGGCGCCATGCTGGGGTTTTCCCTGACCCTGTTCTTCCAGGCTTTCGTGGTGGCCGGGCAAATCATCTCGATCCAGATGGGTATGGGCTTCGCTTCAATGGTGGACCCCACCAACGGCGTGTCGGCGGCGGTGATCGGGCAGTTTCTGACCATGCTGGTGACCTTGCTATTCCTGGCCATGAACGGTCACCTGGTGGCGTTCGAGGTGCTGACCGAGAGTTTCACCACCTTGCCGGTGGGCGCAGGCTTGGTGGTCAACCACTTCTGGGAACTGGTGGGGCGCCTCGGTTGGGTGCTGGGCGCGGCGCTGTTGCTGGTGTTGCCGGCGATCACGGCGCTGCTGGTGGTCAATATCGCGTTCGGCGTGATGACCCGCGCGGCGCCGCAACTGAACATCTTCTCGATTGGTTTCCCGCTGACCCTGGTGTTGGGTATGGGGATTTTCTGGGTCGGCCTGGCTGACATTCTCAATCAGTATCAACCGCTGGCCACCGATGCCTTGCAGTTCTTACGTGACCTGGCACGGGCGCGCTGAGCCATGGCCGAGAGCGAGAGTGGTCAGGACAAAACAGAAGACCCCACGGAGAAACGTAAAAAGGACTCCCGGGAAAAGGGCGAGATCGCACGCTCCAAAGAGCTCAACACGTTCGCCACCATGATCGCCGGTGCCGGGGCCTTGTTGATCTACGGGGGAGGCCTGGCGCTGGACCTGCTGGAGATGATGAAGCACAACTTCAGCTTGCCCCGCGAAGTGCTGCTCAACCCCGACGCCATGGCCCAGTACCTGCTGCACTCAGGCAAAATCGCCCTGTTGGCGGTGCAGCCGATCTTGATCACTTTGCTGCTGGCCGCGCTGATCGGCCCGGTCGCCCTCGGCGGCTGGTTGTTTGCCGCGGGCAGCATGGCGCCCAAGTTCAGCCGCATGAACCCGGGTGCGGGGCTCAAGCGCATGTTCTCTGCCAAGGCCCTGATTGAATTGCTCAAGGCCCTGGCCAAGTTTTTCCTGATTCTGTTCGTGGCGTTGGCGGTGTTGTCATCCGACATCGACGACTTGCTGCGCATTGCCCATGAACCGCTGGAATCGGCGATCATCCACAGCGTGCAGGTGGTGGGCTGGAGCGCACTGTGGATGGCCCTCGGGCTGATCCTGATCGCCGCCGTGGATGCGCCGATCCAACTGTGGGAAAGCCACAAGAAACTGCTGATGACCAAGCAGGAAGTGCGCGACGAGCACAAGGACCAGGAAGGCCGCCCCGAGGTCAAGCAACGCATCCGCCAACTGCAGCGGGAAATGTCCCAGCGCAAGATGATGGCCTCGGTGCCCGACGCCGATGTGATCATCACCAACCCGACCCACTACGCCGTGGCCCTCAAATACGACCCGGAGAAGGGTGGCGCACCGATGCTGCTGGCCAAGGGCAGTGATTTTACTGCGTTGAAAATCCGCGAAATCGCCGTGGCCAACGACATTTTGTTGCTGGAATCGCCGGCGTTGGCGCGCTCGATTTTCTATTCCACCGACCTCGACCAGGAAATCCCGGCCGGCTTGTACCTGGCCGTTGCACAGGTACTGGCCTACGTTTACCAAATCCGCCAATACCGCGCCGGCAAGGGCAAGCGGCCTGATCCGCTCAAGGATTTGCCGATTCCGCCGGATTTGCGTCGGGATTCCTGAGGCTCAATGCGCCGCGGCTGTGGTAAACCGTAGTTATTTAAGTCGCTCGGGAGTATCGCTTTGGGGTGCTTCGACTTTCGATAATTGCAGCACGTACACCTGCTCTACAAGTGTAGGGTCTGGTTTACCGCCACGGGTTCCAAAGAGCTCTTGCCGGCCATCCACTACCAAAAAATTGTGGCCTGGAGCGCTGGCAACCCCGATTTCACCCGGAGTTTCCAGCTCCTTCAACTTCGCGTTACTATCGCGGCCGGGTTTAATGTGATCCTTTAACCCAAGGAGTTCATACCCTTCCCAGGGAGAAGCTCCATCGTTAAGGCTTTTCACGCCATTAGCGTAGCTCTGTCCAACACGATCATAGCTATTTACCAGTTGTGCTCGCTTGGCAGCCACTGCGAACATAAAGTTAGCGTCGGTGAGCATCACCGGATCATCGCCTTTATACCCTGAATTGCGGGCTGCCAACTGTAACTCGCCTTTTGACAGGTACAGTTTGAAACCGTCGCGCATGGTCACAAAATAACCCTGAGCGACTTCCTTTACCGCTTCAAAGACATCCTTTTGACCAAACAGCGCCATCCCTGCCTTGATCCAGGAAGTAATTACACAGTTATCTTCATAACCTTGGCTGAAACCACTATAGATATTTTCTGGCTTTTTTCCGGGTTCAGACCCACCAGGATGATAGTGATAGAAGCTGTCCGCCTTCATCAGGGGCTTGTCACTGATGACCTCGCCCGCGGGGTAAAGGCTCATGTCGACGTTTTGGGAATTGCTGCCACCATCACCTGGAATCCCGCGCGGGTCAGATGTCCAGCCTCCTCTTACCAAATTAAGATCGTCCTGCAGGCGTTTGAATCGTTCAGGTGACAGGGCTGATTCAAAACGCTGTAGATAGGCTTTCAGATCTTTTTGCGGCATCACCTTGAGTTTTTCGATCAACTTATCGAACGCTGCGGGTGAATCCACTTCATTGCCTAAAATCTCGAATAGCGTTTTTTTCAGATCTGGTACCAGTTTAGTTTCGCCCGTCGACGGCGCTGGCGCCCAAACGTACTCAGCTTTAGGGGGCCCTGATTCAACCGTTTCAGCCTCTGAGGAGGCAAAGCGAAAAAAGGTGTTTAATGCGTTTAAATTTAAGTCCATGGTTTCGCCGCTATTTTTTAATCGGTTATCCACCCTAGGGAAGGGTGATTTTAAAGAGCTGATCGCTCAGCGAGTTGAGTGACAAAAAATGTCGTACCGGTTCCACAAAATCTTTATCCCTAGGCCCGATAGCGTTTTCGCAGGCGTCGAAGTACCTATCATGATGACTTCATCAGGATTCAAACCCGGTCTTACCTGTCAACTTTGACAGTAGCCATTACGCCGCCTTCACTGTTTGATACAGCGATGAGGCGCGCAGCCATGCGCGGCTCGGGAGGCGGTGATGGATAGGGGTACGGTCAGGTGGTTCGATGCGGTCAAAGGCATCGGCTTTATTGTGCGGGATCGCGATGGCAACGAGGTTGCCGTCCAATCGATGAATGTCACATGTGCTGAAATCCCGCAAGCGCCTGCCAAGCAGCGCAAACCGCGCAAACGCAAAAAATCAGCGGATGCATGACCCGCAACGTTGCCATGCCTATCACCCATTGAAAGCCCGCGTCTACCTGTCAACTCTGACAGTAGCCAACGGGCGCTGCCCGCTGTTTTATTACCCACCATGCACTGCGCGTATGTAGTAACGAGATGCAGGGAGAGCGGTTGTGAAGGTGGCTACGGGTACGGTCAGGTATTACGTCTGGCTCAGAGGCGATTGGTTGATCAAGCCCGATGGCGGGGGAGAGGATGTGTTTATCAATGGCAGAGACTGGCGTTGCACCGCGCTGTGGTTTGGCAAGCGCATGGAGTTCCAAATGGTCCATCGACCCGAGGGTATTTATGCGTTGCCTATCAAACGGTGCAACCCAGGTGAACCGGGTCTCAAGTGAAGTGTAGGGAGAATGGCAATGGCAACTGGCACGGTGAAGTGGTTTAACGCGGAGAAGGGATTTGGTTTTATTACCCAAGATGATGAAGGGCCCGATGTGTTTGCCCATTACTCGGCAATTGCGACGGCTGGGTACAAAAGCCTGGAGGAGAATCAAAAAGTAGAGTTTGACATCACACAAGGTCCAAAAGGCCCACAGGCTTACAATATACGGCCAGTTTAAAAACTGAATCACAGGTGGGAGCTGGCTTGCCTGCGATGGCTGACTCACAGCCAATATCCCAGTGGCTGACACACCGCAATCGCAGGCAAGCCAGCTCCCACCCTTGCCCGTATTATCCGCTGCTTGCTTTGCCCGCCATTGTGGCGCCAACGTGCAGGCGATCAGCCAGTAACTGCGCGAGTTCGATCAACTGCGCAACGCCGAGCAATTCCTCTCGTTTCGAACCTTCCAGGTCAAAGGCCAAGTCGCAGCTCAGCGCATTGGCCGAAGCAAGTGTTTCACTGAGGTTGACCAGCAGGTCTTCGCTGCTGATGCCGTCGGCTACGGTAAACAGCCGGGTGGGGGAATTTGAGGCGTGTTTGATCACTGTGAAGCTCCTTTTAGAAAGGGAGAGGGTGCTTTTGCTCCTAGGTAATCCGGGCCGCGACGCCCGTCCGCTGCGTTTGCAGCGGTGTACGGAGACTAGAGAGCGAGTTTCCTAGGGGCAACCCCAAATCCTTATCGGAAATTTCCTCGATATCCAAGGTGCACACAAATCCAAATGTGGGAGCTGGCTGGCCTGCGATAGCTGATTTACAGCCAATATCTCAGTGGCTGACACACCGCAATCGCAGGCAAGCCAGCTCCCACACTTGAATCGGCTAGCACTCGAGAATCATCCCAAAACCAAAGTTGGAAGGCTTCTTGCAACCCCGCCTCCAAGTCGCCCTCCAGCGTCAAAACTTTGCTTCAAGGACCCGAGGAATACCGGTGGTAGATCGCTCTCAAATGCTCAACACGGCCCGTGGCACCCTGACTGACCTGTCGCGGGGCAATCTGGGTGTGCCGTTGTTGTTGCTGGTGATGCTGGCAATGATGATGTTGCCGATGCCGCCCTTTCTGCTCGACGTGTTCTTTACCTTCAACATTGCCCTGTCTGTCGTGGTCTTGCTGGTGTGCGTGTACGCCTTGCGGCCGCTGGATTTCGCGGTGTTCCCGACGATTCTGCTGGTGGCGACCCTGCTACGTCTGGCATTGAACGTCGCCTCCACGCGGGTGGTGATGCTCCACGGCCAGGACGGCCATGCCGCTGCCGGTAAGGTGATCCAGGCCTTCGGTGAGGTGGTGATCGGCGGTAACTACGTGGTCGGTATCGTGGTGTTCGCGATCCTGATGATCATCAACTTTGTGGTGGTGACCAAGGGCGCCGGGCGGATTTCCGAGGTGAGCGCGCGGTTTACCCTCGACGCCATGCCCGGCAAGCAGATGGCCATCGACGCCGACCTCAACGCCGGCTTGATCGACCAGAACCAAGCCAAGTCGCGCCGGGCCGAAGTTGCTCAGGAAGCCGAGTTCTACGGCTCCATGGACGGCGCCAGCAAATTTGTGCGCGGTGACGCCATCGCTGGCCTGTTGATTCTGTTTATCAACCTGATCGGCGGCATGGCGGTCGGTATCTTCCAGCACGGCATGACCTTCGGCGATGCCGGCAAGGTGTACGCCTTGCTGACCATTGGTGACGGTTTAGTGGCGCAATTGCCATCACTGTTGTTATCCACAGCGGCGGCCATCATGGTTACCCGTGCTTCGGGCTCCGAAGACATGGGCAAGCAGATCAGCCGGCAGATGTTCGCTTCGCCCAAGGCCCTGGCCGTGGCGGCGGGCATTATGGCGATCATGGGTATCGTGCCGGGCATGCCGCACTTCTCGTTCCTGAGCATGGCGGCCCTGGCGGGTGGCGCGGCGTACCTGTTCTGGAAGAAGCAGAACCAGGTCAAGGTCCAGGCCGAGCAGGAGATTGCCCGTCAACAGGATCTGCTGCCATCCCCGGCCCGTGCCCAGGAAACCAAGGAACTGGGCTGGGACGACGTCACGCCCATCGACATGATCGGCCTGGAAGTCGGCTACCGCCTGATCCCGCTGGTCGACCGCAACCAGGGTGGGCAACTGCTGGCGCGAATCAAGGGCGTGCGCAAGAAGCTGTCGCAGGACTTGGGCTTCCTGATGCCCACTGTGCATATCCGTGACAACCTCGACCTGGCCCCCAGCGCCTATCGCCTGACCCTGATGGGGGTGATCCTGGCCGAAGCCGAGATCTACCCGGACCGCGAACTGGCGATCAACCCCGGCCAAGTGTTCGGTACGCTCAACGGCATCACCGCCAAAGATCCGGCTTTCGGCCTGGAAGCGGTGTGGATCGAAGTCAGCCAGCGCAGCCAGGCGCAGTCCCTGGGTTACACCGTGGTGGATGCCAGCACCGTGGTCGCCACGCACCTCAACCAGATTCTCTACAAGCACTCCCACGAGCTGATCGGCCACGAGGAAGTCCAGCAATTGATGGGCTTGCTGGCCAAATCGTCGCCAAGACTGGCCGAAGAGCTGGTGCCTGGCGTGCTGTCGTTGTCGCAGTTGCTCAAGGTGTTGCAAGCGCTGTTGGCCGAACAGGTGCCTGTGCGCGACATTCGCAGCATTGCCGAGGCCATCGCCAACAATGCCGCCAAGAGTCAAGATACTGCCGCTCTGGTGGCGGCGGTGCGTGTCGGCGTGTCCCGCGCAATCGTGCAAAGCATTGTAGGGACTGAGTCCGAGCTGCCTGTGATCACCTTGGAACCCAGGTTGGAACAAATATTGCTCAATAGTATTCAGAAGGCAGGGCAAGGCCAGGAAGAGGGCGTTTTACTGGAGCCAAGCATGGCTGAAAAGCTGCAGCGTTCGTTGATCGACGCCGCACAGCGCCAGGAAATGCAGGGCAACCCGGTGATCCTGCTGGTGGCCGGCCCGGTTCGCGCAATGTTGTCGCGGTTTGGACGCCTGGCTGTACCGAATTTGCACGTGTTGGCTTACCAGGAAATTCCTGACAATAAGCAAGTGACTATCGTCGCGACAGTTGGGCCCAATGGCTGAGGTAGTGGGTTATGCAAGTTAAGCGTTTTTTCGCCGCCGATATGCGTCAGGCCATGAAGTTGGTCCGCGATGAGCTGGGCGCCGATGCCGCGATTATCGGTAACCGTCGGATTGCTGGCGGTGTCGAGCTGACGGCTGCCCTGGATTACACGCCCCAGGCGCTGGCCCCGCGCGTGCCGAACATGGAACTCGAAGACGAGCTGCGCAAGACCGCCTCGCGCATTGTGTCGGCCCAGGCTGAACTGAGCATGCGCGGTGACAGCGATGCCAGCACCAATCGCCAATTATTCGCCGGCCTGCCGCTGACCGCCGCCGAGCCGCTGGTTGAGCCCACCTTTGTCGAACCGCCGCGTCCTGCAGCGCCTGCCCCGGCCGCCGCAGTTGACCAGCGTGTGATCGACTCGATGCGCTTTGAACTCAATGGCCTGCGCGAATTGCTCGAAGTGCAGCTGGGCTCGTTGGCCTGGACTCAGTTGCAAGGCAGCAAGCCCCAGCAAGCCAACCTTTGGCGCCGCTTGCAACGCATCGGCTTGTCCGGCCCGTTGTCCCGCGACCTGCTGGCCTTGACCGCCGAAGTCGAAGAACCTCGTCAGGCCTGGCGCATGTTGCTGGCGCATCTGGCGCGCATGATCGCCACGCCGGAAATCGAACCCCTGGAAGAGGGCGGTGTGATCGCCATGGTCGGCCCCGCCGGCATGGGCAAGACCACCACCCTGGCCAAGCTGGCCGCCCGTTATGTGCTTAAGTACGGCGCACAGAATATCGCGTTGGTGAGCATGGACAGCTACCGCATCGGCGCCCAGGAGCAGCTCAAGACCCTGGGCCGCATTCTCAACGTGCCGGTGACCCATGTCGACCCGGGCCAGTCCCTGGCCAATGCCCTCGAGCCGTTGCTGCGCAAGCGCGTGGTGCTGATCGATACCGCCGGCCTGCAAGCCAGTGATCCAGCGCTGCGCATGCAGCTCGAAAGCCTGGCCGGGCGTGGCATCAAGTCGAAAAATTACCTGGTGCTTGCAACCACCAGCCAGAAACAGGTTCTTACCGCTGCCTATCACAGCTACAAGCGTTGCGGCCTGGCCGGCTGCATCCTCACCAAACTCGACGAAACCGCGAGCCTGGGCGAGGTATTGAGCCTGGCCATCAGCCATGAATTACCGGTTGCCTACCTCACCGACGGGCCGCGGATCCCGGATGATCTGCATCTGCCGCGCCGTCATCAGTTGGTCAGCCGTGCCGTGAGTGTGCAAATGCAAGACGAGCCTAGCGAGGAAGCGATGGCCGATATGTTCGCCGACCTTTACCACCACCCGGCTAAACGGGTGGGTTGAGGCAGGATGAACACCGTGAAATGTACCTACATCGATGGTCTGCAAGCGATTCACGCGGCCAAGCCATGTAGCCTGCGTCTAAGCAAGACAAGGTAAAGAAATAAAATGGGCAGCATGCATCCCGTACAGGTGATCGCGGTGACCGGCGGCAAAGGTGGCGTCGGGAAAACTAACGTGTCAGTGAATTTGTCCCTGGCCCTGGCAGAGCTTGGCCGTCGCGTCATGCTGCTGGATGCTGACCTGGGCTTGGCGAACGTGGACGTTCTCCTGGGGCTGACACCCAAACATACCCTGGCCGATGTGATCGAGGGCCGCTGCGAGCTGCGCGATGTGCTGCTCCAGGGCCCTGGTGGCATTCGCATCGTGCCGGCGGCCTCGGGCACCCAGAGCATGGTGCACCTGAGCCCCGCGCAGCATGCCGGGCTGATCCAGGCGTTCAGCGACATCGGCGACAACCTCGACGTGCTGGTGATCGACACCGCCGCCGGGATCGGCGAGTCGGTGGTCAGCTTTGTGCGCGCAGCGCAGGAAGTGCTGTTGGTGGTGTGCGACGAGCCCACCTCGATCACCGATGCCTACGCGCTGATCAAACTGCTTAACCGTGACTACGGCATGAATCGCTTCCGCGTGCTGGCCAACATGGCCCAGAGCCCGCAGGAAGGGCGCAACCTGTTCGCCAAGTTGACCAAGGTCACGGACCGCTTCCTCGATGTGGCTTTACAATACGTCGGCGCAGTTCCCTATGACGAGTGTGTGCGCAAGGCCGTGCAAAAGCAGCGTGCGGTCTACGAAGCGTTCCCTCGTTCGAAATGCGCACTGGCGTTCAAGGCCATTGCCCAGAAGGTCGATACCTGGCCGTTGCCCGCCAACCCGCGGGGGCATCTGGAGTTTTTCGTCGAGCGTTTGGTGCATCAGACGAGCGCAGGACCGGTGCTATGACATCCAGCGGCTACAACCTTTACAAAAAGTCGGCACGTGACAGCCAGGGCGAATTGATCGAGCGCTATGCGCCGTTGGTCAAGCGCATTGCCTATCACCTGTTGGCGCGCCTGCCCGCGAGTGTGCAGGTTGAAGACTTGATCCAGGCCGGCATGATCGGCTTGCTTGAAGTCTCGACCAAATACGACGCCAGCAAGGGTGCCAGTTTCGAAACGTATGCGGGTATCCGTATCCGTGGCGCGATGCTCGACGAGGTGCGTAAAGGCGATTGGGCGCCGCGTTCGGTACACCGCAATACGCGCATGGTCAGTGATGCAATTCGAGCAATTGAAGCAAAAACCGGTCGTGACGCTAAAGATCATGAAGTTGCGGCCGAACTCCAATTGAGTCTCGACGATTATTACGGGATTTTGAACGATACCTTGGGCAGCCGCCTGTTCAGTTTTGACGACCTTTTACAGGACGGCGAACACGAAGGGCTGCACGAGGACGGCGCGAGCGCGCATACGGAGCCGTCACGCGACCTGGAAGATGAACGTTTCCAGGGCGCGTTGGCCGATGCAATCGCCAACTTGCCGGAGCGTGAGCGGCTGGTGCTGGCGCTGTACTACGACGAAGAGCTGAACCTCAAGGAAATCGGTGAGGTCCTGGGGGTCAGCGAATCGCGTGTCAGCCAGTTGCATAGCCAGTGCGCAGCCCGCTTGCGGGGGCGATTGGCCGAGTGGCGCGCGCGCTGACAGGCAGTGTGGGGGCACTGCAGACGCTGCCGTGAGATCGCAAGGTTTCGCGGCTGTGTGCCGTGGTGCCCTGGGCAGTCCTTTTTGTGTAACGCCTGTTGATTGAAATGGCGCGTCCAGGTGCTGGGCGCGTTTAAGACTGCTTGGAGGTCGAATTGGACAAGAACATGAAAATCCTCATCGTTGATGACTTCTCAACGATGCGGCGGATCATTAAAAACCTGTTGCGTGACCTTGGGTTCACCAACACGGTCGAGGCGGATGACGGCCTGACGGCCATTCCGATCCTCAACAGCGGGAGCATCGACTTTCTGGTAACCGACTGGAACATGCCGGGCATGACCGGTATCGACCTGCTGCGCCATGTGCGCGCCGATGAAAAACTGCGCAGCTTGCCTGTGCTGATGGTGACCGCCGAAGCCAAGCGCGAACAGATCATCGAAGCCGCCCAAGCCGGGGTCAACGGTTATGTGGTCAAACCATTCACGGCACTGGCCTTGAAAGAGAAGATCGAGAAAATCTTCGAACGCATCCACGGCTAATGCCATCGCGGGGGAGCTATGGAGCATAACGAAACGTCACAGGGCGACTTTGAGTCGACCCTGAAAAAACATGCTCACCAGTTGGTCGACAGCCTGGAAAAAGGCCAGTTCGCCGATGCGGTGCAGTTGATCCATGAGCTTAACCAGACCCGTGACCGCGGCCTGTACCAGGAAGTGGGCAAGCTCACACGCGAGCTGCACAGCGCAATCGTCAATTTCCAGATTGACCCGCGCATGCCCCAGGCCGAAGAAATTTCCCAGATTACCGACGCCACCGAGCGCCTGTCCTATGTGGTCAGGCTGACTGAGGCGGCGGCCAACCGCACCATGGACCTGGTGGAAAACGCCACGCCCCTGGTCAACGGCATGGCCACCGAAGCCCAGGCCTTGAGCCAGGACTGGGGCCGCTTCATGCGCCGCGAAGTGGGCGCTGAAGAGTTTCGTGAACTGGCGCGTCGCGTCGACGGGTTCCTGTCGCGCAGCGAACAGGAAAACCGCACGGTGGCCAGCAACCTCAACGACATCCTGCTGGCCCAGGATTACCAGGACCTCACCGGCCAGGTGATCAAGCGCGTGACCCAGTTGGTTACCGAAGTGGAAAGCAACTTGCTCAAATTGGTGCTGATGGCCGGCCAGGTCGATCGTTTTGCCGGCATCGAACATGACCGTGAAGCGATCCTCTCTGAAAAAGATCCACAAAAACATCTCGCCAAGGGTGAAGGTCCGCAGATTCATGCCGATAAACGTGAAGACGTTGTGTCAGGTCAGGATGACGTAGATGACCTGTTATCCAGTTTAGGCTTCTAAGGAGCACCCACATGAGCTTCGGCGCCGATGAAGAAATCCTTCAGGATTTCCTTGTAGAGGCCGGCGAAATTCTAGAGCAACTGTCCGAACAACTGGTCGAGCTGGAAAGCCGACCGGATGATGCGAACCTGCTCAATGCAATTTTTCGCGGTTTTCACACTGTAAAAGGGGGCGCCGGCTTCCTCCAGCTCCATGAGCTGGTGGAGTGCTGTCACATCGCCGAGAACGTTTTCGACATCCTGCGCAAGGGTGAGCGTCACGTCGACTCGGAACTGATGGACGTGATTCTCGAAGCACTGGATGCGGTCAACGGCATGTTCAGCCAAGTGCGTGAACGTGCACCGATCACTGCCGCCACGCCGGAACTGCTGGCCGCCCTGGCGCGCCTGGCCGAACCTGCCGATACCGCGGCTGCGCCGGTGGTCGAGGCCGCACCGGAGCCGGTGGCGCAAGCCGAGCCGGACGTGACCGACAGCGAGTTCGAACAACTGCTCAACTCCCTCAGCGCGGTCAAGGCCGAAGCTGAAGTGCCGGTGCAGCCTGCCGCGACGCCGAGCAGTGAAGACATTACGGACGCCGAGTTCGAGTCGTTGCTCGACCAGTTGCACGGCAAAGGCCAGTTCGCGGCGGATGCCGTGGCACCTCCTGCGGCGACGCCAGAAGCACCCGCTGCCAACACCAGCACTGACATTACCGACGACGAATTCGAGGCACTGCTCGACCAACTGCATGGCAAAGGCACCTTTGTGGCCGAAGCCCTGCCCGAGGTTGCAGCGACTGCCGCCGCCGCTGCGCCAGCGGCCAGTACCGCACCGGCCGGTGACGGGTTGATCTCGGATCACGAATTCGAAGCCTTGCTCGACGAGCTGCACGGCAAAGGCAAGTTCAGCGAAGTGGCCCCGGCCGCGGCCGCGCAGGTTGCAGCACCAGCCACTGCGGCACCGGTTGCTGCCAAACCTGCGCCGGCAGCCAAGCCAGCACCTGCCGCCGCCCCGGCCCCTGCGCGTGCAGCGGCCCCAGCGGCAGCGGAAAAACCTGCCAGCGAAGCCGAAACCACCGTGCGTGTGGATACCGCGCGCCTGGACGACATCATGAACATGGTGGGCGAACTGGTGCTGGTGCGTAACCGCCTGGTGCGCCTGGGCCTGAACAGCGGCGACGAAGCCATGCAGAAGGCCGTGTCGAACCTCGACGTGGTCACCGCCGACCTGCAAACCGCGGTGATGAAAACGCGGATGCAGCCGATCAAGAAAGTCTTCGGCCGTTTCCCGCGCCTGGTTCGTGACCTGGCGCGCCAGCTCAAGAAAGAAATCAACCTGGAACTGGTGGGCGAAGAAACCGACCTCGACAAAAACCTCGTCGAGGCCCTGGCCGACCCGCTGGTCCACTTGGTGCGCAACGCGGTCGACCACGGCGTAGAGACGCCGGAAGAACGCGAAGCTGCGGGCAAGTCCCGCAACGGCAAAGTGATTTTGGCGGCGGAGCAAGAGGGCGACCACATCCTGCTGTCGATCACCGATGACGGCAAAGGCATGGACCCGACCATCTTGCGCAATATCGCGGTCAAGCGCGGCGTGATGGACAAGGACGCCGCCGACCGCCTGACCGACACCGAGTGCTACAACCTGATCTTTGCCCCGGGGTTTTCGACCAAAACCGAGATCTCCGACGTGTCCGGGCGTGGCGTGGGCATGGACGTGGTGAAGACCAAGATAAGCCAGCTCAACGGCTCGATCAATATCTACTCGACCAAGGGCCAGGGCTCCAAGATCGTCATCAAGGTGCCGTTGACCCTGGCGATCATGCCGACCCTGATGGTGATGCTGGGCAACCAGGCGTTCGCCTTCCCGCTGGTCAACGTCAACGAGATCTTCCACCTCGACCTGTCGCGCACTAACGTGGTGGACGGCCAGGAAGTGGTGATCGTGCGTGACAAGGCGTTGCCGCTGTTCTACCTCAAGCGTTGGCTGGTGGCCTCGGCCGCCCATGAAGAACAACGCGAAGGCCATGTGGTGATTCTGTCCGTGGGTACCCAGCGCATCGGCTTTGTGGTCGACCAACTGGTGGGCCAGGAAGAAGTGGTGATCAAGCCTTTGGGCAAGATGCTGCAGGGAACCCCAGGCATGTCGGGCGCAACCATTACCGGTGACGGTCGCATCGCACTGATTCTCGATGTTCCGAGCATGCTCAAGCGTTACGCCGCACGGCGTATTTGATTCTGGTGGGGCAGGGCGGTCATGCCCGCCCCGCCTAACGGAGTGTTTATGGCAGTCAAGGTCCTGGTGGTGGACGATTCGGGTTTCTTCCGCCGCCGCGTCTCGGAAATTCTTTCCGCTGATCCAACGATCCAGGTGGTCGGCACGGCCACCAACGGCAAAGAGGCGATCGATCAAGCCATTGCCTTGAAGCCGGACGTGATCACCATGGACTACGAGATGCCGATGATGGATGGCATCACGGCCGTGCGCCACATCATGCAACGCTGCCCTACACCGGTATTGATGTTTTCCTCGCTGACTCACGAAGGCGCGCGGGTGACCCTCGACGCTTTGGATGCCGGCGCGGTGGACTTTTTGCCGAAGAATTTCGAAGACATCTCGCGCAACCCCGACAAGGTCAAGCAGATGCTGTGCGAGAAGGTGCACAGCATTTCCCGCAGTAACCGTCGCAGCCTGTTCAGCACACCTGCGCCAGCCCCTACGCCTGCGCCCGCCGCAGCGGCGCCCAGTTCGTCGTTTGCGCGCCCGGCCCCGGCGCCCGTGGCCCGGCCTGCGGTCGCGCCGGTACGTGCCGCCGCAGCGCCGAGTGCGCATTCGCCGGCACCCAAGCGCAAGGCTTACAAGCTGGTCGCCATCGGCACCTCCACCGGCGGCCCGGTGGCCTTGCAGCGAGTATTGACCCAACTGCCGGCCAACTTCCCTGCGCCGATTGTGCTGGTGCAGCACATGCCGGCGGCATTCACCAAGGCGTTCGCCGAGCGCTTGGACAAGTTGTGCCGTATCACCGTGAAGGAAGCCGAGGATGGCGACATTCTGCGTCCTGGCCTGGCACTGCTGGCGCCGGGCGGCAAGCAGATGATGGTGGACGGGCGTGGCGCGATCAAAATCCTGCCGGGCGATGAGCGCCTGAACTACAAGCCGTGTGTGGACATCACCTTCGGTTCGGCGGCCAAGTCCTATGGCGACAAAGTTCTGGCGGTGGTGCTCACCGGCATGGGCGCCGATGGCCGTGAAGGTGCGCGCCTGCTCAAGCAGGGCGGCAGCGCCATCTGGGCCCAGGATGAAGCCAGTTGCGTGATCTATGGCATGCCCATGGCCATCGTCAAGGCTGACCTGGCCGATGCGGTCTACAGCCTGGACGACATCGGCAAGCACCTGGTGGAGGCCTGCCTCTGATGGATGTGTTGAGCCTGATCGGCATCACCATGGCGTTTGTCGCCATTATTGGTGGCAACTACCTGGAAGGCGGCCACCTCGGCGCCTTGGCCAACGGCCCGGCAGCGCTGATCGTGATCGGTGGCACCGTGGGCGCGGCGTTGTTGCAGTCGCCCCTGAGCTCATTCAAGCGTGCCATGCAGATTCTGGTGTGGATCATTTTTCCGCCACGGGTCGACCTGGCAGGCGGCATCGACCGCGTGGTCAATTGGAGCCTCACCGCCCGCAAGGAAGGCCTGCTGGGCCTGGAAGGCGTGGCCGATGCCGAGCCTGACAGCTACGCGCGCAAAGGCCTGCAACTGTTGGTCGATGGCGCCGAACCGGAAGCGATCCGCAGCATCCTCGAAGTGGACTTCTACACTCAGGAAAGCCGTGACATCAACGCGGCCAAAGTCTTTGAAAGCATGGGCGGCTACGCGCCGACCATTGGCATCATCGGCGCGGTGATGGGCCTGATCCACGTGATGGGCAACCTGGCCGACCCTTCGCAACTGGGCAGCGGCATTGCCGTGGCGTTTGTCGCGACCATCTACGGCGTGGCCAGTGCCAACCTGGTGTTGCTGCCGGTGGCCAGCAAGCTCAAGTCGATTGCCATGCGCCAGTCGCGTTATCGCGAAATGTTGCTCGAAGGCATCCTGTCGATTGCCGAGGGCGAGAACCCGCGCTCCATCGAATTGAAGCTTCAGGGCTTCATGGATTGATGGGGAGGAACTGCCTGTGAGCCGTCGCCGTCGCGAGCCCGAGGAACACGTCAACCACGAACGCTGGTTGGTGTCCTACGCGGACTTCATCACCTTGCTGTTCGCGTTTTTTGTGGTGATGTACTCGATCTCGTCGATCAACGAAGGCAAGTACAAGATCATTTCCCAGGCGCTGGTGGGCGTGTTCAACGATGCCGAGCGGTCGCTCAAGCCGATCCCTATCGGCGAAGAGCGGCCCAAGACCGTGACCCCGGCCAAGCCCCTGGTCAATGACAGTGATGAAACCGCTGCTGGCATCCAAGGCACCAGCGACCCGCTCAAGAGCATCGCCGACGATATCAGTGCCGCCTTTGGCGACCTGATCAGCTCCAACCAGATGACCGTGCGCGGCAATGAGTTGTGGGTGGAGATCGAGCTGAACTCCAGCCTGTTGTTCGCCAGTGCCGATGCATTGCCCAGTGACCAGGCGTTCACCATCATCGACAAGGTCGCGGCGATCCTCAAACCGTTTGAAAACCCGATCCACGTGGAAGGCTTCACCGACAATTTCCCCATCAGCACTGCGCAGTACCCGACCAACTGGGAACTGTCCTCGGCTCGCGCGTCGAGCATCGTGCGCATGTTGGCGATGCAGGGTGTGAACCCCCAGCGCCTGGCGTCGGTGGGCTATGGTGAATTCCAGCCGGTGGCCAATAACGCCACGGTCGAAGGCCGTGCCCGTAACCGCCGGGTGGTGCTGGTGGTCTCGCGCAACCTGGATGTGCGTCGCAGCCTGACCGGAACCGGCACCGCCAATGCCACCCCGGATGCGGCGTTGAAGCGTGCTGGCACACAAACTGCACCGCCCGTTGTCAAACCGCCGGTCCGACCGAGTAACGTCAATTCTCCGTCGCTGGCTCAATAACCGTATGCAATGTCTCGGTCGCGCCTGTGCCCGCCGGGAGGAACCAACCGAATGAGAGTCTGGGCAGTTGCCAATCAAAAGGGTGGAGTCGGCAAGACCACCACTTCCATCGCCTTGGCCGGTTTGCTGGCCGAAGCGGGCAAGCGTGTGGTCGTGGTCGACCTGGACCCCCACGGTTCCATGACCAGCTATTTCGGCTACGACCCGGATGCGCTGGAACATAGCTGCTATGACCTGTTTTTGCACAAGGGCAGCGTGCCGGCGGATCTGCCTGGGCAACTGCTGTTGCCCACCAGCAACGAAAGCATTTCCCTGCTGCCGTCGAGCACCGCCCTGGCCACGCTGGAGCGCCAGTCGCCAGGCCAGAGCGGCCTGGGCCTGGTGATCGCCAAGACCCTGGCGCAGCTTTGGCAGGACTTCGATTACGCGATCATTGACAGCCCGCCGTTGCTCGGCGTGCTGATGGTCAACGCGTTGGCGGCCAGCCAGCAATTGGTGATCCCGGTGCAGACCGAGCACCTGGCGGTCAAGGGCCTGGAGCGTATGGTCAGCACCCTGGCGATGATCAACCGTTCGCGCAAGCAGGCGCTGCCGTTCAGCATCGTGCCGACCTTGTTCGACCGTCGCACCCAGGCGTCCCTCGGCACCTTGCGCGTATTGCGCGATGCCTACCCGGACACCATCTGGAACGGTTACATCCCGGTGGACACGCGCCTGCGTGACGCCAGCCGTGCCGGGCTCACACCGTCGCAGTTCGACGGCAAGAGCCGTGGCGTGCTGGCCTACCGTGCGTTGCTCAAGCACCTGCTGTCGCAACAACTTGTGGCGCAGGTGGCGTGATGAACCGTCCTGTCGAATTCAAGACCCGCCCGCAACTGGCACTGGAATCCTACCTGGATGCCTTGCTGCAGGATGCGACGGCCGAGGAACTGCCAGAACCGATTCTGGTACTTGAGCCTGCTGTCGAACCCGAAAGCCCGCTGGATGAATTCCAGCAGGCGGTGATGGAAGAGCAGGCACGGGATGCGCAGGGGGTGGAGGTGCCCGTGGTGGTGCCAAGCGCCCCCGCGGTGGTGGCGCCCCCGGTGGTCGAACCGCTGGTGGACGTGCACCTGCCGCCCAGCATCACGCCGCCACCGGTGACGGGCGACGGTCGCCCCTCATGGGCGGCCGAGCCGTTCGAGTGCCTGCTGTTCGACGTCGCCGGGTTGACCCTGGCGGTGCCGCTGGTGTGCCTGGGCTCGATCTATTCCCTGGAAGGCCAGGAGCTGACGCCGCTGTTCGGGCAGCCGGAGTGGTTCCTCGGCATCCTGCCCAGCCAGGCCGGCAACCTCAAGGTGCTGGATACGGCGCGCTGGGTGATGCCCGACCGCTACCGCGATGATTTTCGCCAGGGCCTGCAATACGTGATCTCGGTGCAGGGCTACGAGTGGGGGCTGGCGGTGCATCAAGTCAGCCGCTCGTTGCGCCTGGACCCCAATGAAATCAAATGGCGCAGCCACCGCGGCCAGCGGCCGTGGCTGGCGGGCACGGTGATTGAACACATGTGCGCGTTGCTGGATGTCGCCGAACTGGCCGAGTTGATCGCCAGCGGTGCGGTGAAGGCAATGCCACAGAACAAACGCAGTTGATTGAACAATAAGGGCCGTGCGGTTGCGCGGCCTACGTGCACACACGCCGTCGATAGCGGCATTTGAAGGGGTCAGATGAATGAACAAGTCAGCGTCCGCACAAGGTTTGGATGATCCGATCCTGCAATGGGTGACCTTCAAGCTGGACAACGAAACCTACGGCATTAACGTGATGCGCGTGCAGGAAGTGCTGCGCTACACCGAGATCGCCCCGGTTCCAGGCGCGCCAAGTTACGTGCTGGGCATCATCAACCTGCGTGGCAACGTGGTGACGGTGATCGACACCCGCCAGCGGTTCGGCCTGGACACGGTTGAAGTCAGCGACAACACCCGTATCGTGATCATCGAGGCCGACAAGCAAGTGGTCGGCATCCTGGTCGACAGCGTGGCCGAGGTGGTTTACCTGCGCCAATCGGAAGTGGAAACCGCACCGAACGTCGGTAACGAAGAGTCGGCCAAGTTCATCCAGGGCGTGTGCAACAAGAACGGCGAACTGCTGATTCTGGTTGAGCTGGACAAGATGATGAGCGAAGAAGAGTGGTCGGAACTGGAGAGCATCTGATTGTTCCTTGAGGCAGCGGTGATTGTCCTGGCCCTGTTGTGGGCCGGGACCTTGGCGTTTGTGCTGCGCTATGTGCGCCAGCAGCGGGAGTTGGCCTTGCAACAGGCCGAGCGCGATGCGGTGCGTGACCGGCGCATTCTGGAACTGGTCAAGCGCGTTGATCATTACCAGCAAAGTGCGGTGCGGGTGGGGGATGAGGTGCATGAACTGCGTGCGATTCTTGCGCCGTTGCCGGACAGGTTGGTGCAGTTGGAGCAGCGTGATCCGTCGAACCTGTCGTTTGCCCAGGCGGCCAAGCTGGTCGGCATGGGCGCGACGGTGGATGAGTTGACCCAGTCGTGCGGGCTGACCCAGGCCGAGGCGCAGTTGATGAGTAAGTTGCACAAGGGCTGATTCTCGACGCGGCTTGGCCGCCGCAGCGATCAACTGTGGGAGCTGGCTTGCCTGCGATGACGGCCTACCAGCCGACACCTCTCTACCTGACACCCCCCGATCCAACTGTGGGAGCTGGCTTGCCTGCGATGACGGCCTACCAGCCGACACCTCTCTACCTGACACCCCCGATCCAACTGTGGGAGCTGGCTTGCCTGCGATGACGGCCTACCAGCCGACACCTCTCTACCTGACACCCCCGATCCAACTGTGGGAGCTGGCTTGCCTGCGATGACGGCCTACCAGCCGACACCTCTCTACCTGACACCCCCGATCCAACTGTGGGAGCTGGCTTGCCTGCGATGACGGCCTATCAGCCGACACTTCTCTGCCTGACACCCCCCGATCCAACTGTGGGAGCGGGCTTGCTCGCGAAGGCGGCCTGACAGGCGACGCTGTTATAGCGAGTACATATCCATTCCTGCGGTAACGGCCACTTAGGGTTCCGCCCTGACGGCGGCTCACTTTCGAAAAGCGCGAAAGTAAGCAAAGCGCTCTTGCCCCACCACTCGGCACCTCGCTTAGGCTCGGTGTGCCCGAACACAGTCTTGAATCCGTGGGCCGCCGCCACGCGCCATCCATGGCGCGGGGCGGCTAACCCGGCGTCCTGCCGGGTTACCCACGAATTCAAGCCTGCGTTCGGCCAGCGTGGTTTAACGGGGCGCCTGAGATCAAAAGCAGAGCAAGATCAAGATCAAGAGCGGCTCGCTTCGCATCGTGGTTACCGTTGGGTGGCAGATTTGAGGTCTTTGTCGATTGAACCGCCGCCATCGCAGGCAAGCCAGCTCCCACTTCTTGATCTGTGTACTTCAATCAATTTTCTCCAGCCACAGACTTTTCCTGTTCCCCAAAGGTCAACATCCTTCAAGCACCTTGACCCAGGAGATTCTCCCAAATGACCGCCCCCAAAGCCCTGTTGATCCTCCACGGCAAACAAGCCCTCAACGAGGATGTGCGCGCTGCCGTGCTGGCCCGGCGTGAGCAGGGTGGGGAGCTGGCCGTGCGGGTGACGTGGGAGGGCGGTGATGCCCGGCGACTGGTCAATGAAGCGCTGGCCGAGGGGTACACCCATATCATTGCCGGCGGTGGCGACGGCACCTTGCGCGATGTGGCCGAAGCCATGGCCCATGCCAACACCGACGCCAGCCTGGTGCTGATGCCCCTGGGTACCGCCAATGATTTCGCCAAGGCCGCCGGCGTGCCGTTGGAGCCGGCTGGCGCCCTGGCCTTGCTGGATGTGCCGCCCAAGGCGATTGACCTGGGCCAGGTCGGTGGGCAAATCTTCCTGAACATGGCCACCGGTGGTTTTGGCAGCCAGGTCACGGCCAACACGTCCGAAGACCTGAAGAAGGTCCTGGGCGGTGCCGCGTACCTGTTTACCGGTTTAACCCGCTTCAGTGAATTGAAAGCCGCCTACGGTGAATTGGAAGGCCCGGATTTCCATTGGAAAGGCGAGTTGCTCGCGCTGGGCATCGGTAACGGTCGCCAGGCCGGTGGCGGGCATGTGCTGTGCCCCGGTGCATTGGCTGATGACGGGCTATTGGATGTCAGCATCTTGCCGGCGCCTCAAGAGGTGGTCGGCACGTTGCGTGAGTTGATGAACAACGGCTGGGGCCTGGACACCATGTTCGTGCGCGCACGCCTGCCCTGGGTGAAGATCAAGGTCGCACAAGGCTTGTACATCAACCTCGACGGCGAGCCGCTGGAAGGCGACGACCTGCACTTCGAGGTGCTGCCCAAGGCCCTGCGCGTGCACTTGCCGCTGGGTTCGCCGTTAGTCGTCCAGGCTGATGATCTGCTCACGCACGGCAAATAACACCAGGCCCGCCACGTCAAAAATCTGCAAGCGCTTCATGATCTGCGAGCGGTGGGCTTCGACAGTCTTGATGCTCAGGCCCAGGCCGTGGGCAATTTCGCGGGTGGATTTGCCGCGCACGATCAAGCGCAGGATTTCCAGTTGCCGCGCCGTCAGGCTGTGGCTGTGGGCGACAGGCGCGCTGGGGGCCTGGCTACGGATCAGCGCCTGGTTGATCACTGTGTGGGCGATGGCGGGGCTCAGGTAGCGTTCGTTGTTACGCAGGGCCAGCAGGGCATGTTCCAGCTCGTTGGCGGTGGTGTCCTTGAGCAGGTAGCCGTGGGCACCGGACTCCAGTGCGCGCATGATCAGGTCCGGCTCGGTGTGCATCGACAGAATCAGCACCTTGCACGTGGGGTAAAAACGCTTGAGTTGCTGCAAGGCATCCAGCCCGCCGGTGTGCTTCATCGACAGGTCGAGCAGCACGATATCTGGCTGCAAGGCACTGTATTGCTCCAGTAGTTGCGCGCCATCGCTGGCTTCGCCGATGACGCTGTAGCCGGGAATATCCAGAATCAGCGCGCGCACGCCGGCGCGAATCAGTGCATGGTCGTCTACCAAGAGTAAATTGCAGGTCACTCGAGAACCTTAGGGGCGCTGGCCCGTTCGAGAGCGCGGGGCGCCCAAGGGAAAAGTGCGTTGATGCGTGTACCTTTGCCGGGCTCGCTGCTGACGGAAAAGGTGCCTCCCAGTTGGTGTGTTCGTTCGCACATACCGGCCATGCCCCGTTGGCCTTCCCGGCCCGGATCGGGGGCAGGCAAGAACCCCTGGCCGTCATCGCAGATTATCAACGACAAGCCTTCAGGCAGGCGTTGCAGACGCACCAGCAGGTTGCGAGCCTTTGCATGGCGAAGCATGTTGGTCACCGCTTCCTGAGTGACGCGAAAGGCCGCCACGGCCATTTCTTCGGGGATGCCGGTGAGCCGTTGCTGGCACTCCAGGCTCCAGCACACCTGGGTGTTTTCCAGGGTCTTGAGCAGGTGCGCGCGCAGGCTGGCTTCCAGGCCCAGGCTGGTCAGTTGGCGCGGGTTGAGGATGGCGCAGACGTCACGCACCTTGGCCAGGGTTTCATTGAGCGTATTGCACAGCACCGAACAATGGTTTTGCAGATCCTGGGGCAGGCGGCGCTGCAGCCATTCACTTTGCAGCTTGGCGGCTGTCAGTAGCTGGCCGATGTCGTCATGCAGTTCGCGGCTGAGTCGGTGACGTTCGTTCTCCTGAACTTGCAATAGGCGGGCGGCCAGTTCCTGAGGCTCGAACTTGATGGCTGTGCGCGAACGCCACTGTTGCAGCCCGACCACCATCAGCGTGGCGAGGTTGAGCAGCACGATCAGCAACGGCAGTGGCGCGTCCAGCAGATAGACCCACAGGCTCGCCACCAACGAGCACAGGCATAGCGAAAGGGTAAGGCGGCGTGCGTGGCTGGGGGACACGGACCTGGCGACAAGTGACTTGAAACTGGCGTACATAGCGGATGGAGCCAATGAGGGTTCACTGCGGGGAGGCCGGTTGACCGGGCTCTGTTTGGAGTGCGCTGCCAAATCGTTTTTAAGCCTGTTGAAGTTAAATCACTTCGGGGGGCGCATAGTAACACCCCTATTAGCGTTGGTCGTCTGATTGGGTTTATGGCCCACGCGAATACTCTGGGCGGGCACCCCAGAGTTCAACATGGAAAGTTGTATTAACAAAGTTGGTTTGTATCGTTATTGCATTGATAGCTAATTGATATTTATTGTGCGCGCCGATCATGCTGCGGAGTGTATTGGGGGGCTTTTTGCGGGATCTGCAAGCTGACCGCCTCAATCAGCGACGACTGCTCTTCTTCATCCAGACTAAGCTTGCCAGTACGGATATCGATCAGTTCCAGTTGCCAGGCCAGTAGCGTCAAGCAGTCATGCAAGGCATGCAGCGCCTGGTCATGCAATTGCACCGGGCTCACGGCATTGGCAATCAAGTATTGAATCTGCCGAGAGAACTCGCTAATGGCCTGCAATGCGAGACAGTCTGCGCTCTCGGCGAGCTTGTTCAGGCTGGCTTTCATGCAGTCGATAGCGTCACTGTCGTTTCGAATCAAATGCAGGTGGTTCAAGCACTCTTCTGACCTGATCAGCAGCTTTTCAGCCTCGTGCAGGAACTCGGGAAGTGCAGATTGCCACTCGTTACCGTCGTTCATCATGCAGGTCTCCGCAACGTAGGGTCGGATGATGAGATGTCGCACCGGGTGAATGACGTAAAACTAGCGCTGAAATACGGCTCGGACTTGTAGGTCGATTCTGATAATCCAGTAGGACGTTTAGCGAAGTGCTCACGAAAGTCGTATGTAGCCCCGGTTGTACGGGATGACACGACTTCAGTTGCCGATACGTGAGTGCCTGAAAGGCCCGTGGGCCAAGGGCTGGGGATGGCAAACAAAAGCCTGACTCCATTCATGCAATGAGAATGGCGTCACATTAATGGCTATTAGATATCGCGAATATCAGGTTGGGCCTGATTGCGCATAGGGGAATCCCCTATGTGGTGGAACTGCACGTCAATTCGACTGTCGCGCAAGGCGGCTTGAAAGAGCATCAGGGGCCTAGGCAGTAAAGCATGATGTCAGTGTGACATCAATGGATTTACATGGCATTTTATTCGGGTCAAGGTCCGGCGCTTGCCGCCGATAACGTGCTTATACAGTTGCACACCCTTTCAACGCGCCTGCGGCGTGTACACCAGGAGCTTTTAATGGCCGGCATTCTCGACACGGTAGATCAACGCACGCAATTGGTGGGTGAGAATCGCCTGGAAATTCTCATGTTCCGCCTCTTCGGACGGCAGTTGTTCGCGATCAACGTGTTCAAAGTGCAGGAAGTGCTGCAGTTGCCCAAGCTGACCCTGATGCCCCAGCGCCACCCGTTCGTGTGTGGGGTGGTCAACCTGCGTGGCCAGACCCTGCCGGTGATCGACCTGTCCCAGGCCATCGGTATGCGTCCTTTGGTGCCGGGCCCCAACAGCACCATTATCGTCACCGAATATAATCGCTCGGTGCAGGCGTTCCTGGTGGGCGGCGTCGACCGCATCGTCAACATGAACTGGGAAGCCATCCTGCCGCCGCCGACCAGCGCCGGTCGCCAGCACTACCTCACCGCCATCAGCAAGGTCGATGAGCAACTGGTGGAAATCATCGACGTGGAAAAAGTCCTCGCCGAGATCGTGCCCTACAACGCCAAGGTCTCCCGGGACAAACTTGAAGACCCGGTGCTGGAGCGTGCCCGTGGCCGCGAAGTGCTGCTGGTGGATGACTCCAACGTGGCGTTGTCGCAGCTGCGTGACACCCTGGGCCAGTTGGGTGTGAAGATGCACATTGCCAGCGACGGCCTCAAGGCATTGAACATGCTCAAGGCCTGGGCTGACAGTGGCCAGGTCATGACCGACAAACTGCTGATGATCTTTACCGACGCTGAAATGCCCGAGATGGATGGCTACCGCCTCACCACCGAGATCCGCAACGACCCACGCCTGCGCGGTCTGTACGTGGTGATGCACACCTCGCTGTCGGGCAGCTTCAATGATTCGATGGTCAAGAAGGTCGGCTGCGACAATTTCCTCTCCAAATTCCAGCCGGACAAGCTGGTGGACGTGGTGCGCCAGCGACTGATGTTGGACGAAATGCCCGCCTGACTTTAGGATGACACTTTGTTTCCTAGGAAGGCAGGCCCATGCTGCGTCTCAGCGCGTTGTACCGTTACCCCTTGAAGTCCGGCAAGGCCGAAACTTTGCAGCAGATTGGGCTGGATAAACTCGGGTTGGACGGGGATCGACGCTGGATGCTGGTGGATGAAGCCAGCGGGCGGTTCCTGACGCAGCGGGCCGTGGCGAAGATGAGCCAGCTCTCGGCGTTATGGAACAGCAGCGGGGGCCTGACCCTGAGCTCGCCGGGCTACGCGCCGCTGGATGTAGCGTTGCCGGGCAGCGCCAGCGAACTGCGCGGTGTGACCATTTGGCGTGACACTCTGCGCGTGCCGGATGCTGGCGATGAGGCCGCGGCCTGGGTCAGCGCGTTCATTGGCAAGCCGACGCGCCTGGTGCAACTGCCCCTGGAACGTGCGCGCACCACCGAAGCCGGTTATGGCAAGGATGACGACAAGGTCGGCTTCGCTGACGGCTACCCGTTGCTGTTGATCGGCCAGGGCTCCCTCGACGACTTGTGTGTAAAGATCGGCCGCCCGATGGAGATGCTGCGTTTTCGTCCCAACCTGGTCATCGAAGGCGCCGAGGCCTTCGCCGAAGACGGCTGGAAGCGCTTGCGCATCGGCGATGTGGAGTTTCGGGTGGTCAAGCCGTGTTCGCGGTGCATCCTCACCACCATCGACCCCCAGACCGGTGAGCGCAGCCCCGACCGCGAGCCCTTCACGACACTGGAAACCTACCGCAAGACCGAAAAGGGCGCGATGTTCGGCCAGAACCTGGTCAACGATGGCATCGGGCGCCTGGAAGTCGGCATGCCGGTAACGGTGTTGGAATAAAAAAAGCCCGTCTGGTGGGAGACGGGCTTTTTTGTGTGCCGGGTACCGCTTAGCCGCGGTATTCACACAGGTAGGCGGTGTCCACCGCAACCTTCAATTGGAACTTGCTGTTGGCCGGTACGTGGAACTGACTGCCGGCGGCGAAGGTTTCCCAGTCGCTGCTGTCAGGCAGCTTCACGGTCAGGGCGCCGGAGACCACGTGCATGATTTCACGTTGGGCGGTGCCGAATTCGTATTCACCCGGAGCCATCACGCCGATGGTCGCCGGCCCTTCTGCGGTGCCGAAAGCGATCGACTTGACGGTGCCGTCGAAGTACTCGTTGACTTTGAACATGGGTGAATCCTCGGAAAAAGGTCAAGACTTACGCCAACCACTGTAGGAGCGAGCTTGCTCGCGAAAAACCTGAGAACACCGCGTTAAAGCTGAGGCGCTGCGTTATCGTTGGCGACCTTCGCGAGCAAGCTCGCTCCTACAGGTGGGCAGCATCAACGGAAATTGGCTGGCCAGTATGCCCAAGGCTGCAAGCGCTGCCTAGACCGGCAAAATCAGTGGCAGCAGGCGCGCGGTGTTGCGTGCATCCTCCAGGGCGCGATGCTGCTGGCCATTGAACTGCATTCCGGCCAATTGCAGCGCACCATTGAGCCCCAGCGGCTTGTCCAGGCGCCGGGCCTTGGCAAAGCGTTGCTTGAGGTTCACATGCGGCGTGTCGCCCAAGGCGCTGGCGAGGCCATGGCGCTGCCACTCCAGCTCAAGCTGCACGCGATCATAGTCACCCCAGCTGGCCCAGCCTTCCAGGCGTGGCTGATGTTGGCCCAGCCAGCGCTCGAACAGCGGCCACACCTCGGTGATCGGCGCGGCCGTGTCGATATTGGCCTGGGTGATATGGGTGAGTTTGCGGCAAAAGGGTGTCAGCAATGGCCGGCGCAAGGGCCGCACAAAGCGCTGGAAGTGGTCCAGTTCGCGGCCCTGGCGGTTGACCAGGCTGGCACCGATCTCGATGACTTCCATCTCCGTCACGGGCCAGCCGCCGTCATCCGTTGTGGCTTCAAGGTCAATAATCAGCCAATGAGGCATGTGCAGGTTCCCGTACTCGTCCCTTCCTGATGGGGATAGAGCGTAGCCCGGCCCTGTAGTTCCGCCTAGGGGCGTTATTCGATCTCCAGCAAAACCTGACGGTTGCGCACCTGATCGCCCGTCATGACGCGCATCTCCTTGACGGTGCCATCGATGCCGGCCTTCAACGGGTGCTCCATTTTCATCGCTTCGAGCACCAGCAACAGTTGGCCTTTGCTGACGGCCTCACCGACGCACACCCGTATATCGACGATGGCGCCGTCCATGGGCGCCTGGACCGTACCGCTGCTGGCGTCGGCCTGGCGGCTGGCGACTTGCTGGGTGCGGTCGGTGACGGTCAGCCCTGGCAGCCATAGCCGGTTGCCGTCCAGGTGATAGGCGATGCGGCGGCGGATACCGTTGATGACCAGGCTGGCGTGGCGGCTGTCGGTGGTGAGTTGCAGGTCGTCAACGCTGACACTGTGGAGTTGGCCGTTGACCTCCAGGCGGTACGTGGCGGGGACACTCGCCGTGTTGCGCCAGCGCGCGAGTGTTTGGGGGTGCTGGTTGGCGCTGTGTTGATAAAACAGCGCGGCGGCCAGCGAGAGCTGTTCAGCGGTCGCCGTCTGCTGTGAGATGACGCTGAAGTGTTCGGCGATCAAGCCCGTGCTGAAGTCGCCGTTGATAAAGTCCGGGTGCTTGAGCAGGTCGATGAGCAAGCGCTGATTGGTCGCTACCCCCAGTAATACACTGTCTTCCACGGCCCGCAGCAGTTTTCGCCGGGCTTCTTCGCGGCTGGCGCCGTGGGCGATGATCTTGCCCAGCATTGGGTCGTAGAACGGGCTGACGGTTTGGCCTTCAAGCAGTCCATGGTCGATGCGTACGCCGGGGGCTGGTTCCCAACGCAACACGTCACCGGTTTGCGGCAGGAAACCCTGGGCCGGGTCTTCGGCGTACAGGCGCACTTCCATGGCGTGGCCGGTCAGGGTTACCTGTGATTGGGTGAGTGGCAGCGGTTGGCCGGCGGCGATCTGCAACTGCCAGTCCACCAGGTCGAGGCCGGTAATCATCTCGGTGACGGGGTGTTCGACTTGCAGGCGCGTGTTCATTTCCAGGAAATAAAACTGGCCGTTGCGGTCGAGCAGAAACTCCACGGTGCCGGCACCTACATAGTTCACCGCCCGCCCGGCCTTGAGCGCGGCTTCGCCCATGGCCTGGCGCAGATCGGCCGTCATCACGGGGCAGGGCGCTTCTTCAATGACTTTCTGATGGCGGCGCTGGATCGAACAGTCGCGTTCGCCGAGGTAGATGAGGTTGCCATGGCGGTCGCCGAACAGTTGCACTTCCACGTGACGCGGGTCGATCAACGCCTGTTCGAGGATCAACTCGTCGCTGCCGAACGCATTCATGGCTTCCGAGCGTGCGGTGCGCAGTTGCTCCAGCAGCTGTTCGCGCTGATGCACCAGACGCATGCCTCGTCCACCGCCACCGGCGCTGGCCTTGATCATCAGCGGGAAGCCGATGCGTTCGGCTTCCTGTTGCAGGGTGGCATCGTCCTGGGCACTGCCTTGGTAGCCGGCGATGCAAGGTACGCCGGCGTCGAGCATGGCGAGTTTGGACAGGCGTTTGCTGCCCATCAGTTCGATCGCTTCGGCGCTGGGGCCGATGAAGGTGAGCGTGGCCTGCAGGCAGGCGCGGGCGAAGTCGGGGTTTTCCGAGAGGAAGCCGTAGCCGGGGTGAATGGCGTCGGCGCCGGTCAGTTGGGCGGCGGCGAGGATGGCCTCTGTGTTCAGGTAGGACTGGTGGACGGGCGCCGGGCCGATGTGTACGGCTTCGTCGGCCATCTGCACGTGCAGGGCATCGGTATCGGCGTCGCTGTACACGGCCACGGTGCGGTAGCCGAGGGCCTGGGCAGTGCGCTGGATGCGGCAGGCGATTTCGCCGCGGTTGGCGATCAGGATCTTGCTGAATGCGGGCATTGGGTTATCCCTTGATGAATGTGGCGTGTGTTGGGGCCTCTTCGCAGGCAAGCCAGCTCCCACATTTGAAATGTGTTCCCCTGTGGGAGCTGGCTTGCCTGCGATGGCGTCATCGAGACCAACTCGGCTTTCGCTTCTGCACAAACGCCTGCGTCCCCTCAACCCCTTCTTCACTCCTCACCGCCTCGGCAAACCACTGCGCCCCGCGATCCAGCACGGTCTCAAGGGGCTCATCCACACTGGCCAGCAACAGCGCTTTAGTCCGTGCGTTCGCCCCCGGCGCACACTGCAACACCTGCCCCAACACCTCATCCACCCGCTGCGCCAATGCCTGGGAGTCGTGCTCGACAAAATGCACCACTCCCAGCCGCCCAGCCTCCACCCCATCAAACCGCGCCGCTGTCAGCGCCAGGCGCCGCGTGTGGGTAAGGCCAATACGCTTGACCACAAAGGGCGCAATCTGCGCCGGCAACAAGCCCAGGCGGGTTTCCGGCAAGCCGAATTGCGCCTGGCCCTGTGCAATCGCAATATCACTCACGCACGCCAGCCCGAACCCACCGCCCAGCACCGCGCCTTGCAGCACCACGATCACCACCTGCGCCAGCGCCTCCACCTCTTGCAGCAAGGTCCCAAACGCGCGGTTCAACGCTTGCAGTTGATCCCCCGCGCCGACCAGATCCTTCACATCGGCCCCCGCGCAAAAATGCCCGCCCGCGCCGCTGATCACCACGGCGCGCACCTGGCTGTCCAACTGCGCCAGTACCGCACGCAGCTCATTGACCATTTCAAGGCTCATTGCATTGCGGCATTCGGGCCGGTTGAGGGTGATATGCAGCACGCCGTTGTGGGCTTCTAGCAGCAAGGTGTTCATGGCTTTTTACCGGGCAGGGTGCCCATCAGTTTGCAGATGATGCCCAGCATGATTTCGTCGGCACCGCCGCCAATCGACACCAGGCGCACGTCGCGATAGGCGCGGGCCACCGGGTTGTCCCACATGAAGCCCATGCCGCCCCAATATTGCAGGCAACTGTCGCTGACCTCACGGCCCAGGCGCCCGGCCTTGAGCTTGGCCATGGAGGCCAGCCGCGTGACATCTAGGCCCTTGATGTACTGCTCGGTGGCCTGGTAGACCAAGGCGCGCAGGCATTCGATTTCGGTGGCCAGTTCCGCCAGGCGAAAGTGGATCACCTGGTTGTCGATCAACGCCTTGCCGAAGGTCTGGCGCTCCTTGCAGTATTCGATGGTGCTGTCGATGCAGTACTCCAGGCCCTTGATCATATTGGCCGCGCCAAACAGGCGTTCCTCCTGGAACTGCAACATCTGCATCATGAAGCCCGCGCCCTCGTGGCCGATGCGGTTGCGTTGCGGCACGCGCACGTCGTCGAAAAACACCTGGGCGGTCTCGGAGCTGTGCATGCCGAGTTTTTCCAACGGCGGGCTGACGCTGATGCCGGGGCTGTTCATCGGCACCATGATCAGGGATTTGTTGATGTGCGGCTTGTCGTCCGAGGTGTTGGCGAGCAGGCAGATGAAGTCGGCGCTGGGCGAATTGGTGATCCACATCTTGCTGCCATTGATCACATAGTCGTCGCCATCCTTGCGCGCATGGGTCTTGAGCCCGGCCACGTCGGAGCCGGCACCGGTTTCCGAGACACCGATGCAGCCGACCTGTTCGCCGCTGATGGCCGGGCGCAGGAACTCTTCGCGCAGTTCATCGGAGCCGAAGCGCGCCAGGGCCGGGGTGCACATATCGGTCTGCACACCAATGGACATGGGGATGCCGCCGCAGCGGATGGTGCCGAACTCTTCGGCGGCGATGATGGAATAGCTGTAGTCCAGGCCCATGCCGCCGAATTTTTCCGGTTTGGAAATGCCCAGCAGGCCGAGGTCGCCGGCCTTGCGGAAGATCTCGTGAATGGGAAAGCGTCCGGCTTTTTCCCATTCATCCACGTACGGGTTGATCTCGCGGTCGACGAAGGCGCGCACGGTGCGGCGCAGTTCCTGGTGTTCCTGGGTGAAGATCATTTTTATTGTTCTCCCTGTTGGGACGCGGAGCGTCCTGGTTTGCATTCCCACGCGGAGCGTGGGAGCGATCACCCACGTGGAGCGTGGGAACGATCAGCGCGCCACGCCGAAGGTGTTCGGTTGCAGTTGCCGCAGTTCGGCTTCGTGACAGATATCCAGCAAAAAACCGAGCAAGGTGCGGGTGTCCCGTGGATCAATCAGCCCGTCGTCCCACAGGTTGGCGCTGCCGTAGAGGGCGGTGGACTGGCTGTCGAGCTTCTGCGCGGTGACCTGTTCGAGCATGTCGAGCACTTTGGGGTCGGGCACCAGGCCGTCCTTGAGTTGCTTGGCCTCGGTGACAATGCGCAGCACCTTACCGGCCTGTGCGCCGCCCATCACTGCCGTGCGGCTGTTGGGCCAGGCGAAGATAAAGCGTGGGTCGAGGCCGCGGCCGCACATTGCGTAGTTGCCGGCACCGTAGGAGCCACCGACCACGATGGTGAGTTTAGGCACCCGGGCATTGGCCACCGCCTGGATCATCTTCGCGCCGTGCTTGATTACCCCTTGCTGTTCCGACTCGGTGCCCACCATGAAGCCGGTGGTGTTGTGCAAAAACAGCAGCGGCGTGCGGCTTTGGTCGCACAGCTGGATAAACTGCGCGGCCTTGCTCGCGCCCTTCGGCGTGATGGGGCCGTTATTGCCGATCACTCCCACGGCGCGCCCCTGGATATGCAGATGGGCACAGACGGTGTGGGGGTCGAACTCGCCCTTGAATTCCAGCAGGTTGGAACCGTCAGCCAGGCGCGCCAGGATCTCGCGCACGTCGTAGGGTTTTTTCGGGTCATCGGGGATCAGCCCCAACAGCTCTTCAATCGGATACAGCGGTTCGCGATAAGCGCGTTGTGGTGCGTGCGGCAAGCGATCATTCCAGGGCAGCAGGCCCACAATTTCACGCACGATGCGCACGCCGTCGGCATCGTCTTGGGCCAGGTACTCAGCGGTGCCGGCGGTTTGCGCGTGCATCTGCGCACCCCCCAGTTCTTCATCGGTGGCGACTTCGCCAGTGGCGGCCTTGAGCAACGGTGGCCCGGCGAGGAACAGCTTGGCCTTGCCGCGCACCACCACCACGTAATCCGACAGGCCCGGCTGATACGCACCGCCGGCCGTGGCCGAGCCGTGCACCACGGTAATCTGCGGCAAGCCCATGGCGGACATGCGGGCCTGGTTGGCAAAGCTGCGCGCGCCTTCGACGAAAATCTCGGCGGCGTAGTTGAGGTTGGCGCCGCCGCTTTCGGCGAGGGTCACCACCGGCAGTTTGTTCTCCATGGCGATCTGTTGCAGGCGCAGAGATTTCTTCAGCCCGGAAGGGGAAATGGTGCCGCCTTTGATCGCGCTGTTGTTGGCCACCACCAGCATGCGCACGCCGCTGACATAGCCGATGCCGGCGATCAGCCCGCCACCGGCGGCGCTGCCGTCCTTGTCGTCGTGGAGTTTGTAGCCGGCCAGGCTGGCCAGCTCCAGGAACGGCGCGCCGGGGTCCAGCAGCAGGTTGAGGCGCTCACGGGGCAGCAATTGGCCGCGCTTGTCGAACTTGGGCTTGGCTTCCTGGGCCTTGGCCAGCAGGGCGTGTTCCAGTTGGCGCAGTTGGGCGATGCACGCCAGCATGGCTTCGCGGTTCTGCGCGAACGCTGGGCTGTTGGGGTCGATCAGGGTTTCAATGGTTGGCATGGCGTTATTGCTCCGCCTTGAGCACATCCGGCAGGTAGGCGCGGTGGAACCCGTTGAACGGCTCGCTCGGCGCCTGCGCCTTGTGCAGCGGCCATGCGCGGCTGCCCAGGCTGGCGGCGCCGTCGATGCGCAGGGTGCTGCCGCTGATAAAGGCCGCAGCCGGGCTGAGCAGGAAGACGATGGCCGCGCTGACTTCCGACTCGGTGCCGATGCTCTTGAGCGGCACATGCTCACGCAGGGTGGGAATCACCGCCTTGAACGCGCCTTCGTAGGTGTCCATGCCGCTGGAGGCAATCCAGCCAGGCGCCACGGCGTTGACGCGCACCCCGGCATAGCCCCACTCAAACGCGGCGGTCTTGGTGAAGTTGTCCATGCCGGAGCGCGCCGCGCCGGAGTGGCCCATGCCGGGCATGCCGCCCCACATGTCGGCGAGCATGTTGACGATCGCGCCACCGTGCTTGCTCATCGACTGGTTGAACACTTCCCGCGCCATCAGGAAACCGCCCACCAGGTTGGTGCGCAGTACGGTTTCAAAGCCCTTCTGATTGATCGCGGCCAGGGGCGACGGGTATTGGCCGCCGGCGTTATTCACCAGCCCATGGATGGGGCCGTGGTCGTGCAGAACTTGCGTGACCAGTGCCTTCACCGCCTCTTCATCGCGGATGTCACAGGCCTGCCAATGGGCGACGCCGCCGTCATCGATAATTTCCTGTGCAACCTGCTGCAACTTGTCCGGCTTGCGCCCCACCAGGATCACGCGGGCGCCAAGGGCCGCCAGTTCATGGGCGGTGCAACGGCCAATGCCACTGCCGCCGCCGGTGACGATCAGGGTTTGCCCTTGGAACAGGTCGGCTTTGAAGATCGAGTCGAAGGCCACGGCAACGGTCCTTTAGGTGAGTTGATCGGCAATGTGTTGCGGTACGGCGATGGGGATTTCCAGCAGTTGCTGGGCGAAGGCCTTGCCCTGGGGATCGATGCGCAAACTGGCGATGCCGCCGCCGCCCAGGGCGTTTTCCAGCAGGAAGTTGAGGCTGTGACTGCCGGGCAAGTACCAGCGCTCGACGCGGCCATGGATCGGGTCGAGCACGTGGTCCATCCAGTCGACGATTACCTCCGGGGTCAGGGCTTCGGCGATCCACGGCAGGTAGTCAGGGTGGCGAGCGATCACGCCGATATTGCTGTGGTTGCCCTTGTCACCTGAGCGCGCCACGGCGAGTTTCACCAGCGGCACACTGGCATCGGCACGGCCCTCCGGCTTGGCCGGCTCGATGGGCACAGCCGGCGTGAGCAGAGGCGCGGAGGCGGGCAGCTCGACGGCATGACGTTGGTCTTGGTACTCGATGGCGACGCTACACCGTGATTTGTCGACCAGGAACGAAAACAGCCGAATCAGCGGATACACCGTCGGCCGCCCGCCCACAATGCCGGTCAGCCCCGGTGCCATGCCGGTGGCCGCCTGGGCGATCTCGCGAGCGAACAGTACCAGCGCCTGCTTGTTCGGATGCCGCACCGCCAGCTTCACCACCACTTCGCGGCAATCCGCACGCCGGGCGTGGGCGCCGTAGGTGGCTTCGCTGCCGAGCAGTTCGATGTTGACGTCGGTGTAGGGCGCCCAGCCGCGCTGGCTGAACAGCTCCGAAGTCTTGTTGATGAGCGCCTGGCTGACCCGCTCGGCCTTGGCCACCGCGTCGATGCCAGCGAGCAGGCAACTGGCGGTGCAGCGAAAGCCATCGGGGTAGGTGGCGCTGACCTTGTACTGGTCGGTGGGTGGCAGGCCCTTGGCGCCGTGCAGGCGCACCGCGTGTTTGCCTTGTTGCTGCAGTTTGACCTGGCTGAAATCGCAGATCACGTCCGGCAGCACATAGGCGCGCGGGTCACCGATTTCATACAGCAGTTGTTCGGCCACGCTGAGTTCGCTGATCAGCCCCCCGCTGCCTTCGACCTTGTTGACGGTGAACTGGCCGTCGGCGCTGACTTCGACGATAGGGAAGCCGATGTGTTCGTAGTCGGGCACGTCACGCCAGTCGGTGAAGTTTCCGCCGGTGCATTGGGCGCCGCATTCGATGATATGCCCGGCCAGGGCAGCCTGGGCCAGGTGATCGTAGTCCTGCCATGACCAATTGAATTCATACACCAGTGCCGCGCTGACCACTGCGCTGTCGACCACCCGGCCGGTGATGACAATATCAGCGCCGAGCCCCAGGGCCTGGGCAATGCCCGGTGCGCCGAGGTAGGCGTTGGCGGACACGCACAGAGGCGGCAGCGGAGCGCCGTTGTACAGGTCGGTGACAGGTGGCAGCTGTTTGAGTTGAGGGTGCAGGTCATCGCCGAGCAACACGGCGATTTTCAGCGGGATGTGCGCGTTATCGCAGGCCGCTTGCAGGGCGGCGGCGCAGGCTTGGGGGTTGATACCACCGGCATTGCTGATCACCCGGATGCCCTGGCGCTGGATATCCGCCAGCAGGGGTGTCAGCACCTCGACAAAATCCGTGGCGTAACCGGCCTTGGGGTCTTTCAGGCGGGCACCGGCGAGGATCGACAGGGTGACTTCCGCGAGGTAATCGAACACCAGGTAATCCAAGGCACCGCCCTGCACCAATTGGGCGGCGGCGGTGCAAGTGTCGCCCCAGAAGGCGCTGGCGCAGCCGATACGTACCGTCTTGCTCATGAGAAATCCTTCCTCTAAGGGCTGGTGCCGAGACTACCAAGCAAGCGCTTGGTTTGTAAACTCCAGTCACAAGTTTTACCCAAGCGCTTGCTTGGGTGGCAGTCACGGCCTAAATTGCCGGCCAAGACGACAGTAGACGTGAAGGAGAGCAGCATGGATGAGCACAAAGCCCTGGGGGTGATGCGCACCATGGTCGACAGTGGCCAATTGACCGACCCCGAGAGCGCCCGCGGCAAGTTGCTGCAAACCGCGGCTCATCTGTTTCGCAACAAGGGTTTCGAGCGCACCACCGTGCGAGATCTGGCCAGCGCCGTGGGCATCCAGTCCGGCAGCATCTTTCATCACTTCAAGAGCAAGGATGAGATATTGCGTGCCGTGATGGAGGAAACCATCCATTACAACACCGCGATGATGCGCGCTTCACTGGAGGAGGCGAGCACGGTGCGCGAACGCGTGCTGGCGCTGATCCGCTGCGAGTTGCAGTCGATCATGGGTGGCAGTGGCGAGGCCATGGCGGTGCTGGTCTACGAATGGCGCTCGCTGTCGGCCGAAGGCCAGGCGCACGTGCTGGCCCTGCGTGACGTGTATGAGCAGATCTGGTTGCAGGTACTGGGCGAGGCCAAGGCCGCTGGCTACATCCGGGGCGATGTGTTTATTACCCGGCGCTTCCTCACCGGGGCCTTATCCTGGACCACCACCTGGTTTCGTGCCCAAGGCAGCCTGACCCTTGAGGAGTTGGCCGAAGAGGCCTTGTTGATGGTGCTGAAGTCGGACTGAGGCGCAAGTTATTAATTTGCTGGCGAAAGTTGTCTCCCCCAGTAAAAACGCCTAGCTTATCGGCATTGAACTCTTCAACGGTGTGTGCCTCGATGTTTTCGCCATGGCGGCTGGCTGCAGGACTTACTTTATGGGCACTGGGCACCGCCGCGTGGACGCAGGCTGGTGCCGCGCAGTTGGTGAGAATCGGCGCGGCGCATTTTCCGCCCTACACCGTACGCCCTGAACAAGGCGCCGACACCGGGTTGCTGCCGCAATTGGTCGAGGCGTTGAACGCTGCGCAAACCGATTACCAGTTTGTGGTGGTGCCTACCTCGATACCTCGGCGTTTTCGTGACTTCGAGCAAGGCCGGGTCGACATGGCGATCTTCGAAAACCCGTCCTGGGGTTGGCAGAATATTGCCCATACCAGTGTTGATATGGGGCTGGAAGATGCGGAGATTTTTGTCGCTCAGCGTCAGCCCGGTCGCGACCAGAGTTATTTTTCCGACCTCACCGGCAAGCGCCTGGCGGTATTCAGCGGGTATCACTATGCCTTTGCTGACTTCAATCCCGATCCCAAGAACATGGCCGAGCGTTTCAACGCGACGTTGACCTACTCCCATGACAGTAATCTGCTGATGGTTGCTCGTGGGCGTGCGGATATTGCGTTGGTTACCCGTTCGTACCTGAGTGATTTCATGGTGCGCAACGCGGACATGGCGGGGCAGTTTTTGGTGTCGGAGCGTATTGACCAGGTGTATCACCACTATGCGTTGTTGCGGCCCAAGGCACCGATCACTGGTCCGGCGTTTGCCGAACTGCTCAAGCGTCTGCGCGACAGTGGCCAGATGCTGAAGATTTTTGAGCCGTATCGTATTGATGTGACGCCGGTGCCCTGAGGTCTTTGTGAATAAAATCCTTCGGGCGCAGTGGGATCAACTGTGGGAGCTGGCTTGCCTGCGATGGCGGCCTGACAGCCGACACAGATTAACTGATGCTGATGCCCCGCGATCCAATGTGGGAGCTGGCTTGCCTGCGAAGACGGCCTGACAGTCAACACAGTTGGACCGTGTACATATCCATCCCTGCGGTAACGGCTACTTAGGGTTCCGCTTTTACAGCGGCTCACTTTTGAAAAGCGCAAAAGTAAGCAAAACGCTCTTGCCCCACCACTCGGCACCTCGCCCAGGCTCGGTGTGCCCGTAATCCGCCAGTGATTTGGGGGGCCGCCGCCACGCGCCATCCATGGCGCGGGGCGGCTAAACCGGCATCCCTGCCGGTTTACCTCCCAAATCCCTGTCGAATTCCGGCCAGCGTGGTTTAACGGGGCGCCTAAGATCAAAAGCCAGATCAAGATCACAAGCAGATCAAGATCAAGAGCGGCTCGCTTCGCATCGTAGTTTCCGTGGAGCCCTTACCCACATATGTCGGCGCTGCATTAAACCCGCCGCGCAAACGTATCGCTATGACTGCCCGACACCTTGCGGCAATGCACCAGCGCATCGCGAATCATGAAGTTCACCAAGGTCGGAGACACCCCAAGCTCCTTGGCGATGTCTTTTTGCGGCACGCCATGCAAGCGGTACATCTCGAACGCGTAGCGGGTACGCTGGGGCAGTTGCGTCAGGGCGTCGGCGATGTTTTCCAGGGTGTTGAAATTGATGTGCGAGGTTTCCGGTGAAGCGCCGTGAATAACCACATTCAAGCCTTCCTCTTCGGTCCCGGAGTATTTGAGCTCCAGGGCCTGCTTGCGGTAATGATCGATCGCCAGGTTGCGCACGATCTGAAACAGATAACTCAGTTGGGCCTTGAACGATGAGGTGATGGTCGGCGCCGACTGCAGCCGGAAGTAGGCGTCCTGCACCACGTCTTCGGCGCGTGAGCGGCACCCGGTGATACGGGCCGCGATCTTCACCAGAATCAGTCGATTGTCGACGAACGCCTGGAGAAGGGGTGAATCGCACCTGCCTGTGGATACTGGTTCCGTCATGGAAATCACCTTGCTGCGAATAGGTTAGGGGAGGGCATCCCTGCTGAGGCCTCCTACATATCGGGCAACAAATTATGCTTAATGATAATGATTGTCAAATGAGAAGGCGAACTAATCTTATGCCTTGGGCAAAGGTGTGAACCACGTCTCGCTCGCCCCCGGCGACTAATTATTTGAAGGCTCCGTCCGTTCTCATGGGTGACAGGTTCGTTAGTACAACGGCCAAGGATCAGCACCCGCAGGAGGACCAGATGGGTTTTTATCGTGCATTCAGCGTGTTTCAGTTCGGAGTCCTCGCGGGATGAGTACGTCCCTGCGGCTGCGCCTGTTTTGCCTGCCCCACTCAGGCGCCAGCGCCTCGGTCTACGCTCGCTGGCGCCGGGTGCTGCCGGACTGGCTGCAAGTGTGCCCGCTGGAATTGCCGGGACGCGGCATGCGCATGGACGAGCCATTGCAGCGCGATATCAAGGCCTTGGCCGCGCAGCTTGCTGAAGAAATCAGCCGTGATCTCGATGGCCCCTATGCCTTGTTCGGCCACAGCCTTGGCGGGCTGTTGGCGTTTGAATTGGCTCACGCTTTGAACGCGCGCAATCTGCCTGCGCCCCTGGCGTTGTTCGCGTCCGGCACGGCGGGCCCGGCGCGTCGTGATGTGAGTGAGTACGCCGTCGAAAAGACCGATGCCCAACTGATTGCCCGCCTGCGGCAATTGCAAGGCACCGCCGAAGAAGCCCTGGCCAACCCCGAGCTGATGCAACTGATGTTGCCGATCCTGCGCGCCGATTTCCTGCTGTGCGGCAGTTTCACCTATGGCGAGCGCCAGCCCCTGGCGCTGCCGATCCATGTGTTCGGTGGCAAGCAGGACAGCGTGCGTGCCGACCAGTTGCTCGACTGGCAACTCGACGCTGCCAGTGGGTTTTCCCTGGACATGTTTGACGGCCATCACTTCTTCCTCGTGCAGCACGAAAGCGCCGTGCTGCGGTGCGTGCGTCGCTATGCCGACGAGCACTTGGCGCGCTGGCGCATTGGCGCGGCGCGGCAGCTCGTCGCCGGCTGACCTCCACCGACTTCCCGAATTTCCCGTAAGCCGATTTCAGGCAGGAACCCCATGATGGACGCCTTCGAACTCCCCCGCACCCTGGTCCAGTCCCTTCAACAGCGTGCTGCGCAGACACCGGATCAGGTGGCGTTGCGCTTCCTCGCCGAGAGCGCCGAGCACAGTGTGGTGCTCAGTTATCGCGACCTCGACCAACGCGCCCGCACCATCGCCGCTGCCCTGCAGGCCAACGTTGGCCTGGGCGAGCGTGCGGTGTTGCTGTTCCCCAGTGGCCCGGACTATGTGGCGGCGTTCTTTGGCTGCCTGTACGCCGGGGTGATCGCGGTGCCGGCGTATCCGCCGGAATCCACGCGTCGTCATCACCAGGAGCGCCTGCTGTCGATCATCAGCGATGCCGAGCCGCGGCTGCTGTTGACCATTGCCAGCCTCAGCGAGGGCCTGGCCCAGATTGAAAATGCGCCGCCGGTATTGAGCGTCGACACCCTGGAGGCGCAGCGGGCCGACCAGTGGGTCGAGCCCGACCTCAAGGCCGACGACATCGCGTTCTTGCAATACACCTCCGGCTCCACTGCATTGCCCAAGGGCGTGCAGGTCAGCCACGGCAATCTGGTGGCCAACGAAGTGCTGATCCGCCGTGGTTTTGGCATCGACCTCAACCCCGACGACGTGATCGTCAGCTGGTTGCCGCTGTACCACGACATGGGCCTGATCGGCGGCCTGCTGCAACCGATCTTCAGCGGCGTGCCCTGCGTGTTGATGTCGCCGGCCTACTTCCTTGGCCGACCTTTGCGCTGGCTGGAGGCGATCAGCGAATACGGCGGCACCATCAGTGGTGGGCCGGATTTCGCCTACCGCCTGTGCAGCGAACGGGTCAGTGAGTCGGCCCTGGAGCGCCTGGATTTGAGCCGCTGGCGCGTGGCCTATTCGGGTTCCGAGCCGATCCGCCTCGACACCCTGGAACGCTTTGCGGAAAAATTCGCGGCCTGTGGTTTCACCCCGAATAATTTCTTCGCCTCCTACGGTCTGGCCGAAGCCACCCTGTTTGTCGCCGGCGGCACCCGTGGCCATGGCATTCCCGCCCTGCGCCTGGACGAACAGGCGCTGGCCGCAAACCGTGCCGAACCGGGGCAGGGCCCTGCGATCATGAGTTGCGGCACCAGCCAGCCGGACCACGCCGTGCTGATCGCCGACCCGCACACCCTCACCGAACTGCCCGACCAGTGCGTCGGCGAACTCTGGGCCACGGGCCCGAGCATCGCCCACGGCTACTGGCGCAACCCGCAAGCCAGCGCCAAGACCTTCGTCCAGCATGCTGGCCGCACCTGGTTGCGCACCGGTGACCTGGGTTTTATCCGCGACGGTGAGGTGTACATCACCGGGCGCCTGAAAGACCTGCTGATCGTGCGCGGCCACAACCTCTACCCCCAGGACATCGAGCAGACCATCGAGCGCGAAGTGGAAGGGGTGCGCAAGGGCCGGGTTGCCGCGTTTGCGGTCAATGACCAGGGCCTGGAAGGCATCGGCATCGCCGCGGAAATCAGCCGCAGCGTGCAGAAAATCCTGCCGCCCGAAGCGCTGATCAAGGCGATCCGCCAAGCCGTGGCCGAGGCCTGCCAGCAAGCCCCGAGCGTGGTGGTGCTGCTCAACCCCGGCGCCTTGCCGAAGACCTCCAGCGGCAAAGTGCAGCGTGCGGCCTGTGCGCTTCGGCATGCCGATGGCAGCCTCGACAGCTACGCGCAGTTCCCCGGGCAGCAGGGGCCGGCGAGCGAAGTGGCGCTGGAATCGGACCTGCAACAGCAGATTGCGGCGATCTGGTGCGAGCAACTGCAACTGGCTCATGTGGCGGGCGACGATCACTTTTTCTTGCTGGGCGGCAACTCCATCACCGCGACCCAAGTGGTCGCGCGCCTGCGCGAAAGCCTCGGGCTGGAGCTGAACCTACGCCTGCTGTTCGAAGCGCCGACACTCGCGGCCTTTGCTGCGGCTGTGGCGCACCTGCAACAGGACGGCGGCGTGGCCCAAGGCGCAATACACGCGTTGTCACGTCAAGAAGACCTGCCCCAATCCCTGGCACAGAACCGCCTGTGGATCACCTGGCAATTGGACCCCCACAGCAGCGCCTACACCATTCCAGGCGCCTTGCACCTGCGCGGCGAGCTGGATGAAGACGCACTGCGCCACAGCTTCCAGCAACTGATCCAGCGTCACGAAGCCCTGCGCACGCGCTTCTACGAGCGCGATGGTCAGGCGTTTCAGCGTGTCGAGGCTACGGCGGATTTCGAACTGCCGGTCATCGACCTCAGCGACTTGCCAAACGACGTGCGCGAAGCCCGTGCGCAACAGGTTCGTGAAGACCAGGCGCGCAGCCCGTTCGATCTGGAAACAGGCCCGTTGCTGCGGGTTACCCTGGTGCGCCTGGGCGATGAAGAGCACCAACTGCTGGTGACGCTGCACCACATCATTGCTGACGGTTGGTCGCTGAATATCCTGATCGACGAGTTCTCGCGCCTGTACGCCGCTGCCGCCCAAGGCCAGTCCCTGGAGTTGCCGCCGCTGGCCTTGCAATACGCTGACTACGGCAGCTGGCAGCGCCAATGGTTGGCCGAAGGCGAGGGCCAGCGACAGCTGACGTACTGGACAGCGCAGTTGGGTGACGAGCACCCGGCCCTGAACCTGGCCACCGATCACCCGCGTGCCGCCCAGCATCGGCACAGCGCCTCGCGCCATCGCCAGCGCCTGGATGCGCGCCTCAGTGCGGCGATTCGCCAGACCGCCCAGGCCCACGACTCAACATCGTTCATGCTGTTGTTGGCGACGTTCCAGACCTTGCTCTATCGCTACAGTGGCCAGCGCGATATCCGTATCGGCGTGCCCAATGCCAACCGCCCACGCCATGAAACCCAGGGCCTGATCGGCTTCTTTATCAACACCCTGGTGCTGCGCGCCGAGCTGGACGGGCGCCTGCCGTTCAACCAGCTGTTGGCCGCCACTCGCGAGACCACATTGGCCGCCCAGGCGCATCAGGACCTGCCCTTCGAACAACTGCTGGAAGCCTTCCCCCAGGCCCGCGAACAGGGCCTGTTCCAGGTCATGTTCAACCACCAGCAGCGCGACCTCAGTGCCTTGCGCCGCCTGCCGGGCCTGCTGGCCGATGAGTTGCCCTGGCACAGCCGCGAAGCCAAGTTCGACCTGCAACTGCACAGCGAAGAAGATCGCAATGGGCGCTTGAGCCTGTCGTTCGACTACGCCGACGAGCTGTTCGATTGCGCGACCATCCAGCGTCTGGCCGAGCACTTTATCCATCTACTTCACGCTGTGTGCGCGCAACCACAACACGCCATCGGCGACCTGCCGTTGATGCAGGCTGACGAACAGCAACCCTGGAGCGAAGCCCCCTGCGCGCCGGCCCGGCACTGGCTGCCCGAGCTGCTCAACCAACAAACGTCGGACGCCACCGCATTGGTCTGGCAGGACGGCAGCCTGACCTTCGCCCAATTGCACACCCAGGCCAACCGCCTGGCCCATTACCTGCGCGACAAAGGCGTCGGCCCGGACGTGTGCGTGGCCATCGCCGCCGAGCGTTCGCCGCAACTGCTGATCGGCCTGCTCGCCATCATCAAGGCCGGTGGCGCCTACGTGCCGCTGGACCCGGATTACCCCGCTGAACGCCTGGCCTACATGCTCAAGGACAGCGGCGTGCAACTGCTGCTCACCCAGACCGCGTTGCTGCCCCAACTGCCCAGCGCCGAAGGCGTGTGCGTGATTGCCATGGACAGCCTGCATCTGGACAGCTGGCCGACCCAGGCGCCAGGCTTGCACCTGCACGGCGATAACCTCGCCTACGTGATTTACACCTCCGGTTCCACCGGCCAACCCAAAGGCGTGGGCACCACCCACGGCGCCCTGGCCGAGCGTTTGCAGTGGATGCAGGCCACCTATCAACTGAACGAAACCGATGTGCTGATGCAAAAGGCGCCAATCAGTTTCGACGTGTCGGTGTGGGAATGCTTCTGGCCACTGATTACCGGCTGCCGCCTGGTATTGGCCGGGCCGGGCGAACATCGCGACCCGCACCGCATCGCGCAGCTTGTGCAGGAACATGGGGTGACCACGCTGCACTTCGTGCCACCGTTGTTACAGCTGTTTATCGATGAACCCCTGGCAGCCGAATGCACCAGCCTGCGTCGCCTGTTCTCCGGTGGCGAAGCCTTGCCCGCCGAGTTGCGTAACCGTGTACTGGCGCGCTTGCCCGCGGTGCAATTGCACAACCGCTATGGCCCGACCGAAACCGCGATCAACGTCACCCACTGGCAGTGCGCCGCCTCGGATGGTGAGCGCTCGCCGATTGGCCGACCATTGGGCAATGTGATCTGCCGCGTACTGGACGAGCAACTCAACCCGCTACCGGCCGGTGTGCCGGGCGAATTGTGCATCGGCGGTATCGGCCTGGCGCGGGGTTACCTGGGCCGTGCCGGGCTGACGGCCGAACGTTTTGTCGCCGACCCGCTGGGCGCGGCGGGCACCCGCTTGTATCGCACCGGTGACCGTGCGCGCTGGAACGCCGATGGTGTGCTCGAATACCTCGGACGCCTCGATCAGCAGGTCAAGCTGCGGGGTTTCCGAGTGGAACCGGAAGAAATAGAAACGCGCCTGCTGGCCCAGGCAGGCATCGCCCAAGCCGTGGTGCTGGTACGTGATGCCCAGTTGATCGGCTACTACACCGCCGACGCCGAACTGGATGAGCAAAGGGTCAAAATCGCCCTGGCTGCCGAGTTGCCGGAGTACATGGTGCCCGCGCTGCTGATGCGCCTGGACGCCATGCCCCTGAGCCCCAGCGGCAAGCTCGACCGGCGTGCCTTGCCAGAGCCGGTATGGCAAACCCGCGAACACGTCGAACCGCATACACCTTTGCAACTGCACATCGCCGCGATCTGGCGCGAGGTGCTTGGCTTGCCACGCATCGGCCTGCGCGATGACTTTTTCGCACTCGGCGGGCACTCGTTGCTGGCCACGCAAATCATCTCCCGCACCCGCCAGGCCTGTGACGTCGAACTGCCGCTGCGCACCCTGTTCGAAGCCAGCGAGCTGGGCGATTTCGCCGAGCAGGTCGGGCTGATCCAGGCGGCGGGCCAGCGCAACCAACAGACGGCCATCGCCAAAGTCGACCGCAGCCAGCCGGTCCCCTTGTCCTATTCCCAGCAGCGCATGTGGTTCCTCTGGCAGATGGAACCGGACAGCCCGGCCTACAACGTCGGCGGCATGGCGCGCCTGCGCGGCGTGCTGGATGTGGGACGTTTCGAGGCCGCCTTGCAGGCCTTGATCATGCGTCACGAAACCCTGCGCACCACTTTCCCCAGTGTCGATGGTGTGGCCTGTCAAAAGGTCTCGGCGCAAACCAATGTGCGCATGGACTGGCAGGATTTCTCCGCGCTGAATGAGCCGCAGCGCCAGCAGCGTTTGCAGCAACTGGCCGATGTCGAGGCGCACACGCCGTTCAACCTGGAAACCGGGCCGCTGTTGCGCGCCTGCCTGGTCAAGGCCGGCGAGCAGGAACATTACCTGGTGCTGACCCTGCACCATATCGTCACCGAAGGCTGGGCCATGGACATCTTTGCCCGTGAACTCAGCGCCTTGTATGAAGCCTTTATCGACGAGCGCGACTCACCGCTGCCAACGTTGCCGGTGCAGTACCTCGATTACAGCGTATGGCAACGCCAGTGGATGGAAGCCGGTGAGCGCCAGCGTCAGCTGGACTACTGGACCGCCCAACTGGGCAACGAACACCCATTGCTGGAACTGCCCGGCGACCGTCCGCGGCCACCGGTGCAAAGCCATCGGGGCGAGCTGTACCGCTTTGATTTGAGCGATGAGCTGGCCGCCCGCGTGCGAGCCTTCAACGCCCAGCACGGCCTCACGCTGTTCATGACCATGACCGCGACCCTGGCGGTGTTGCTCTACCGCTACAGCGGCCAGACCGACCTGCGCATCGGCGCGCCAGTGGCCAACCGTATCCGTCCGGAAAGCGAAGGCTTGATTGGCGCGTTCCTCAATACCCAGGTGCTGCGTTGCCAGCTCACTGGGCAGATGCGGGTCAGCGAGCTGTTCGAGCAGGTGCGCCATACCGTGATCGAGGGCCAGTCCCATCAGGACCTGCCGTTCGACCATCTGGTGGAAGCCCTGCAACCGCCGCGCAGCGCGGCGTACAACCCGTTGTTCCAGGTGATGTGCAACGTGCAGCGCTGGGAGTTCCAGCAAAGCCGCCAACTGGCTGGCATGACCGTGGAGTACCTGGCCAACGATGCGCGGGCGACCAAGTTCGACCTCAACCTGGAAGTCACCGACCTCGACCATCGCCTGGGTTGCTGCCTGACCTACAGCACCGACCTGTTCGACGAGCCGCGTATTGCGCGTATGGCCGAGCATTGGCGCAACTTGCTTGAAGCGTTGGTCGCCGATCCTGGCCAGCGCCTGAGCGAATTGCCGTTGCTGAGCGCAGATGAACAACGCGCCTTGCAAGACAGCCTGGGGGTGGGGAAGGGCGAGCATCGCCTCGACCAGTGCATCCATCAACTGTTCAGCCAGCAGGCCAGCCAGCGGCCGGAGTCCCCGGCGCTGACCTTTGCCGGTGTGACCCTCTCGTATGCGCAACTGGATGAGCGCGCCAACCGCCTGGCCTGGATGCTGCGCGAGCGTGGCGTGGGCCCGCAGGTGCGCGTGGGCCTGGCGCTGCCGCGTTCGCTGGAAATGGTCATCGGTTTGCTGGCGATCCTCAAGGCCGGCGGTGCCTATGTGCCGCTGGACCCCGAATACCCGCTGGATCGCTTGCATTACATGATCGAAGACAGTGGCATCGGCCTGCTGCTCAGTGATGCGGCCCTGTTCGAAGCCCTGGGTGAATTGCCGGCGACGGTGGCGTGCTGGTGCCTGGAGGATGACTCGCCGGTGCTGGCCAATTACCCCGCCGAGGCGCTGCCGCTGGTGAGCCTGGCGCAACACCAGGCGTACCTCATCTACACCTCGGGTTCCACGGGCAAGCCCAAAGGTGTGGTGGTGTCCCACGGTGAGATCGCCATGCATTGCCAGGCAGTGATCGAGCGGTTTGACATGCGCCCGGATGACTGCGAACTGCACTTTTACTCGATCAACTTCGACGCTGCCACCGAACGTTTGCTGGTGCCGCTGCTGTGCGGGGCGCGGGTGGTATTGCGCGCCCAGGGCCAGTGGGATGCCGAAGAGATCTGCGCGCTGATCCGTACCCATCGCATCAATGTGCTCGGTTTCACCCCCAGCTACGGCAGCCAGTTGGCGCAGTGGCTGGCGACCCAGCAACAGACACTGCCGGTGCGCATGTGCATCACCGGTGGCGAAGCCTTGACCGGCGAACACCTGCAACGCATCCGTGCGGCGTTTACGCCCCAGCTGTTCTTCAACGCCTACGGCCCCACCGAAACCGTGGTGATGCCCCTGGCCAGCCTGGCGCCCGAGCAGTTGGAGGAGGGCGCTGGCAGTGTGCCGATCGGTAGCATCGTCGGCGCGCGCGTGGCCTACATTCTCGACGCCGACCTGGCGCTGGTGCCCCAGGGCGCCAGCGGTGAGCTGTATATCGGTGGCGCCGGCCTGGCCCAGGGTTACCACCAGCGGCCGGGGATGACGGCGGAGCGCTTTGTCGCAGACCCGTTTGCTGGCAAGGGTGGGCGCCTGTACCGCACCGGCGACCTGGTACGCCAACGCGCCGATGGCCTGGTGGAGTACCTGGGGCGCATCGACCATCAGGTGAAGATCCGCGGTTTTCGCATCGAACTGGGCGAAATCGAAACGCGCTTGCTCGAACATGACGCTGTGCGCGAAGCGGTGGTACTGGCACTGGAGGCGCCGAGTGGCAAGCAACTGGTGGCGTACCTGGTCAGCGATGCCGAGCACGCCGCCTTGCGCGACGCGTTGAAGGCGCACCTCAAGGCGCAACTGCCGGACTACATGGTGCCCGCGCATCTGATCGTGCTGCAGAGCATGCCGCTGACCGCCAACGGCAAGCTAGACCGCCGCGCCTTGCCTGAGCCGGACCCAGAGGCCAATCGCCAAGCCTACGTCGCGCCCCGCAGCGAGCTGGAACACAGCCTGGCCGCCATCTGGTGCGCGGTGCTGAACGTGGAGCAAGTGGGCCTCGACGATAACTTCTTTGAACTGGGCGGCGACTCGATCCTGTCGATCCAGGTGGTGAGCCGGGCGCGCCAGGCCGGGATTCATTTCAGCCCCCGTGACCTGTTCCAGCACCAGACCGTACAGAGCCTGGCTGCCGTGGCGACTCGCTCGGAGCTCATCATCGCCGAGCAAGGATTGCTGACCGGCCCCTCGGGCCTCACGCCGATCCAGCACTGGTTCTTCGACACCGACATCCCGGCTCGCCAGCACTGGAACCAGGCGTTGGTGCTCAAGCCACTGCAACTGCTCGATGCCCATCGCCTGGAGCAAGCGCTGCTGGCCGTGCTGGAACACCACGACGCGCTGCGCTTGAGCTTTACCCCGCGTGGCGCGCAATGGCATGCCGAGCACTTGGGCGTGCCGGAAGGTGGCGTGCTGCTGCAGGCGCAGGTGCGCGACATGCAGGCGTGCACGGCGTTGTTCACCGACACCCAGCGCAGCCTCGACCTGGCACAGGGGCCGCTGTTGCGCGCCTTGCTGGTGGACGGGCCGCAAGGCCAGCAGCGCTTGCTGATCGCCATCCATCACCTGGTGGTGGACGGCGTGTCGTGGCGCGTCCTGCTGGAAGACCTGCAAAACGTTTATCGCCAACTCAGTGAAGGCCAGTCCGTCAGCCTGCCGGCCAAGACCAGCGCGCTGCGCGATTGGGCTGCGCGCTTGCAAGCCTATGCCCACAGTGAGTCCTTGCGCGAAGAGTTGAGCCTGTGGCAAGCGCAATTGGCTGGCCCGGCCGTGGCCTTGCCGGTGCAGCGTCCCCAAGGCGCACGGCGCAATAGCGATGCCGAAACGGTCAGCGTGCGCCTGGATGCCGAGCGCACCCGGCAGTTGCTGCAACAGGCGCCGAGTGCCTATCGCACCCAGGTCAACGACCTGTTGCTGACCGCCCTGGCCCGCGTACTGTGCCGCTGGAGCGGGCAGGCCTCGGCACTGATCCAACTGGAAGGCCATGGCCGCGAAACCTTGTTCGATGACATCGACCTGACCCGCAGCGTGGGCTGGTTCACCAGTGCCTACCCGTTGCGTCTGACGCCGCAGGCCGAGCAAGGCGACTCGATCAAGGCGATCAAGGAGCAACTGCGTGGCGTGCCGCATAAAGGCTTGGGTTATGGCGTACTGCGTTACCTGGCCGATGATCTGTGCAAGCAGAGCATGGCCGCATTGCCGAGCGCGCAGATTACCTTCAACTACCTGGGCCAGTTCGACCAGAGCTTTGGCACTGACGCGCTGTTCCATCCGCTGGAGGAATCCGCCGGTCAGGCCCATGACCCGGATGCGCCGTTGCCCAACGAACTGAGCATCGACAGCCAGGTGTATGGCGGCGAGCTAGTGCTACGCTGGACCTTCAGCCGTGAGCGGCATGATCAGCAGGTGATTGGCGATCTGGCCGAAGCTTACCTGGCCGAATTGCACAGCCTGATCGCCCATTGCCTGCAGGACGATGCCGGCGGCCTCACGCCGTCCGACTTCCCCCTGGCGCGCCTGACCCAGGTGCAACTGGACGCCTTGCCGGTCCCGGCCAGCGCCATCGAAGACGTCTACCCGCTGACCCCGATGCAGGAGGGCCTGCTGCTGCACACGCTGCTGGAGCCCGGCACCGGCCTGTATTACATGCAGGACCGCTATCGCATCAACAGCGCCCTGGACCCGGAGCGTTTTGCCCAGGCCTGGCAAGCGGTGATCGCCCGCCACGAAGCTTTGCGTGCCTCGTTCTGCTGGAACGTCGGCGAAGACATGCTGCAAGTGATCCACAAGCCCGGCAGCACGCCGATTGAGTACCTGGACTGGAGCGCCGACCCGCAGGATGAGCAGGAGCCGCGTCTGCAAGCCTTGCTCAAGGCCGAGCGCGAAGCCGGCTTTGACCTGCTCAATCAAGCACCTTTCCACTTGCGCCTGATCCGCGTGGCCGAGGCGCGCTACTGGTTCATGATGAGCAACCACCACATCCTGATCGATGCCTGGTGCCGTTCGCTGCTGATGAATGACTTCTTCGATATCTACACAGCCCTGGGCGAAGGCCGCGATGCGCAACTGGCCGCGCCGCCGCGCTACCGCGACTACATTGCCTGGCTGCAACGCCAGAACCTCAACGAAGCGCGCCAGTGGTGGCAGCAAAACTTGCAAGGCTTCGAGCGCGCCACGCCGATCCCGAGCGACCGCCCGTTCCTGCGCGAACACGCTGGTGGCAGCGGCGGCATGGTGGTGGGCGACTGCTACACCCGCCTGGATGCCCGCGACGGTGCGCAACTGCGCGAACTGGCCCAGGCGCATCAGCTTACCGTCAACACCTTCGCCCAGGCGGCGTGGGCCCTGGTGCTGCGGCGTTTGAGTGGTGATCGCGATGTGTTGTTCGGCGTCACCGTGGCCGGGCGCCCGGTGGACATGCCCGAGATGCAACGCACCGTCGGGCTGTTTATCAACAGTATCGCGCTGCGGGTGAAACTGCCCGAGGATGATCAGCCTTGCAGCGTGCGCCAGTGGTTGAGCGCTTTGCTCGACAGTAATATGCAGTTGCGCGAGTACGAGTACCTGCCGCTGGTGTCGATCCAGGAACACAGCGAATTGCCCAAGGGCCAGCCGCTGTTCGACAGCCTGTTTGTGTTCGAGAACGCACCGGTGGAAGTCTCGGTGCTGGACCGTGCGCAAAGCCTGAACGCCACCTCGGATTCCGGGCGTACCCACACCAACTTCCCGCTGACTGCCGTGTGCTATCCGGGGGATGACCTCGGTTTGCACCTGTCCTACGACCAGCGTTATTTCGACGAAAGCACCGTGCAAGGCATGCTCGCTGAGTTCAAACGCCTGTTGCTGGCGCTGGTGCAGGGCTTCCATGGCGACATGGCCGAGCTGGCGCTGATGGGCGAGCAGGAGCGTGAGTTTCTCGTGGAAGGCTGTAACCAGAGCGCACATGCCTACCCGCTGGAACGCAGCTATATCGAGTTGTTCGAGGCGCAGGTCGCACAGCATCCGCAACGTATCGCCGCCAGCTGCCTCGATCAGCAATGGAGCTATGACGAGCTGAATCGCCGCAGCAATGGCCTGGGCCACGCGCTGATTGCGGCGGGTGTGGGGCAGGATCAACCGGTGGCGTTGCTGGCTGAACGTGGGTTGGACCTGCTGGGCATGATCATCGGCAGCTTCAAGGCCGGCGCCGGTTACCTGCCGTTGGATCCTGGGCTGCCAGGTCAACGCCTGAGCCGCATCATCGACTTGAGCCGCACACCGTTGCTGGTGTGCACCGAAGCGTGCCGGGAACAGGCCATCGAACTGCTTGAAGGCTTCGACTGCCAGTTGCTGGTGTGGGAGGAAATCCCCGCCCGTGGCGAAAACCCAGGCATCTACAGTGCCCCGGACAACCTTGCCTACGTGATCTACACCTCGGGTTCCACTGGCTTGCCCAAAGGCGTGATGGTCGAACAGCGCGGCATGCTCAACAACCAGTTGAGCAAAGTGCCGTACCTGAACTTGAGCGATGCCGATGTGATCGCCCAGACCGCGTCGCAAAGCTTCGATATTTCCGTCTGGCAGTTCCTCGCCGCGCCGCTGTTTGGCGCACGGGTGGACATTGTGCCCACTACCATCGCCCATGATCCGCAAGGGTTGCTGGCCCACGTTCAAACACAGGGCATCACCGTGCTGGAGAGTGTGCCGTCGCTGATTCAGGGCATGCTGGCCCAGGAGCGTATCAGCCTCGACGGCCTGCGCTGGATGTTGCCGACCGGGGAGGCCATGCCGCCGGAGTTGGCGCACCAGTGGTTGCTGCGCTATCCGCAGATCGGTCTGGTTAACGCGTATGGCCCGGCGGAATGCTCCGATGATGTGGCGTTCTTCCGCGTCGATCTGGCGGCGACCCGTGGCACTTACCTGCCGATTGGTACGCCGACCGACAACAACCGTTTGTACCTGCTCGATGGCGCATTGGAACTGGTGCCCCAAGGCGCCGTGGGCGAGTTGTGCGTCGCTGGCACCGGTGTCGGTCGCGGCTACGTCAGCGATCCGCTGCGTACTGCCCAGGTCTTTGTGCCCAACCCATTTGGCGCGCCCGGCGAGCGGCTCTACCGTACCGGCGATCTGGCGCGGCGCCGCAGCGACGGCGTGTTGGAGTACGTCGGTCGGATCGACCATCAAGTGAAGATTCGCGGCTACCGCATTGAACTGGGTGAAATCGAAGCGCGCCTGCACGAACAACCTGACATCCGCGACGCGGCGGTCGGCGTTCAGGAGGGCGTCAATGGTAAGCATCTGGTTGGCTACCTGGTGGCGGCCGATGCAACATTGAACACTGGCGAGCGCCTGGAGCGCATCAAGCAACGCCTGCGTGCCGAACTGCCCGAATACATGGTGCCGCTGCATTGGCTATGGCTTGACCGCCTGCCCCTGAATGCCAACGGCAAACTCGACCGCAAGGCCCTGCCGGCCCTGGAGATTGGCCAGTTGCACAGCCAGGACTATGTGGCGCCTCGCACCGAACTGGAAGCCACGTTGGCGGGTATCTGGGCCGAGGTGCTGAGGGTCGAACGGGTCGGGGTGCGGGACAACTTCTTCGAACTGGGCGGGCACTCGCTGCTGGCTACGCAGATCGCTTCGCGGGTGCAGAAGACGTTGCAGCGCGACGTGCCGCTGCGGGCGATGTTCGAGTGCAGCACGGTGGCGGAGTTGGTCGGGTATATCGAGGGGTTGGTGGGCAATGAGATCAGTGCCGAGAAGGTGGATCGGTTGAGTGATTTGATGGCGGAGCTTGAGGGGCTTTAAGGCAAGAGTGGAGGGCTGCCCGTTGGTCGGGTAGCGCCGTTTTTTCCGTGAGAACTGTCAATTCTGACAGTAGGCACAGGCATGAAAAAAAGACCTACTGGTAGGGAGCTACTTGGCTGGCAAGGTTGGCCAAGAATAAAAACACCCTGAACACGGAGTTCTCTCATATGGCCAAACAAACGTCAGCCGCAACCCCTGAGGCCTCATCGAGCGCTGAAAGCTCGCCAAAACCCAAGAGCCCTAGACCGAAAGCGGTTAAGCCAAATGCGCTGGAAGTCAACGCCCCGTTGATTTCCAGCGAGGTTCACGGAAGCGTCGCTCCATCCGCAATGATCGGCTCATATCTGACCGTTGATCCACGTATGGACAGGTCAGACATCACCGTAACGTTCAGCGCGAAGGAGGCGCCTGAACTTGTACTTGACGATGTGGTGGATTCAAGCGATGAGCCAGGGGCCAGGGATATTGAAATTCCATTGGACTACTTGACGACGCTCATGGGGTTCACGGCTCTTATTTCATACACAGGCAGGTCGCAAGGTCAGCCCGCGGCTTCTCTGGTCAAGGAAGTGGGCATATCGTTCTACCCGGCAAGTGAAAGTGAAGAGCTTGCGCCTCGACTGTTTCATGAAAAAATCCTGCATAACACGCCTACTTATGACATGAACGACCATCAAGGGAACGAGCCGGTTGTCGTGCCGCTCCATCCTCTTGCGAAGGCGGGCGATAAGGTTTACTGCACGGCGGTCACCGAGCAAGACGCCCCTCCACACGCGTTCTACACCGTGATTTACGACCATGTATTGACCGAAGAGGAAATCGCCAGCGGTGTTCCACTTCGTCCCGAAATTTCACGGGGCTGGCTGGCACGGCGTAAACCATGGAGATCCATCACACTCCAGTCTGCCTGGATCACCAGCGGCTTACCGGCCGAACCCCCTGCTGACGTTGATCCTCATCTTGAAACGCGCTTACCGAGAAATGCGCTCGAAGTTCAGCGTCGCCGCACTGCGGCTTTGATTGTGGCGCCTGAGTTAGACCTGCCACCTCCGCGTCTGAGGCAGTCTGTGGAATACAACGGTGAATGGCTGCTCAACCCTGAACTTACCAAAGAGGGCGGAGATGTAGAAGCTCTCAACCTGGACACCTATGCAGGCGACCGTATCTGTTTCTATGTAAACGGGCTCGGGTATGGACGAAAACTGCTTGATTGCGTGACCATTGAGCATGACGGCGATCTTCCGGCTGTCACTCTGTCGCCCTGTATCGTCGCGTGTTTCTTCGACAAATCTATGACGCTGACCTACACCCTTGCGTTCAACGATAATGAACAGCAATCCCCTGGACAGGTGGTCGGTGTTTCAGCGCCCAAATTTCCCCACTCGGATATTGAAGAGGCAACCAGAGGGACGCTGGACCTCCGCACATTCAGCGAGAATGCGATGGCCAAGGTGCCTGTATGGGCCTATGCCGAGTGCTCGAACCGGTGTTGGATGTGGGCTACTGGTGAGCATGAAGACGGTAGCGCCTATAGGTTCGATATTTTAGCGGGTGTCGCAGTTACTGATGATTGGAAGGCGCATGGGGTCGATGCACCTATCCGCAGGAGTGATCTGCAAAAGCTGGCCGATTGCAGCACGTTTACATTGCACTTTGCGGTGGGTTTTTGCGAGGCCTCTACGCATGCGAACGCGCTGGTGTTCCCTTCGCAGGTTTTCAACATCGAGCAGGAGCCGTTTGTCCTGCCTGAGCCTTCAGTGACCGAAGCAGTGGGCTCTGATTTGACCGCTTGGAATGGTCGTGGCGGTGTGCATGTGGAAGTGAATTACGTTGGCAGCAACCCCAAACACAGCATCAGTGTTTGCTGGCGCAAGCAAGACGATACCTGCTGGCCCCTGATTTCCAAACCCGGCAGTGCGGTAGGGTCTGTCATCTTCGCTCTGCCGCCGGAAGCGGTCATTGAGGGCATGGGAGAAACCATACCTATCACTTACACCGTGGCCACTGCGTGCAAGGTCCAGACTTCACTGCCTCTGAATTTGAATATCAGTCTGCCTACGCGTCTGGAAACGCCGAACGTGCTGGAGGCGACGCCGCCAAAGACCCAGAATGCCATCTTGGACACTAGAATATTTGCCGGGAATGCCAACTCCCACGAAGACCCTATGTGGTTTTTGCGGGCAGGGCAGAAGTGCTGGCTGCGGGCAACTGGAACTGATAAAAACGACACCCCTTATACGTTCGATATATATGCCGACAGGACCATTACACCTCAGGAGGTGACAGAAGGGGTGACATATCCAGTCCTGCGATCGGAGTTGGATAAGTTAAAAGACAACACCCAGTTGACGCTGACATTCAGTGTGGCAACGGGCGCTAGTTTGAATGAGAATGTGGTATGCCCATCGCGGACACTGGTCGTGCGCGTGATCACGTTAGTCACCGAGGACTTTACGACTACGCTGCCGGGTTACTTTCCGGCGGGCTCTCCAGCACAGACGCCGACAATGACCATTACAGCCAGGTCCGGTATCGTCGGTATCCATGCGGCTTCACCAGCTGTTCCTGGAATGACCTCAGGCAATGCCATCGCATTGAGTTGTTCCACTGGCACTGAGGGGCCGACGCCCTCTCAAACAGTTGACCTATTTCTTAAACGCGAGTATCTGCGTGTCAGGTTTGCTTTTACGCGCAATGCCTATTATGGGGTGTGCTACTTCTATGGCCGCAACGGCGAACTCCTTGGGACGCGTTCGGGATTGTCAGTCAATAGCTGGGTAGACTTCAGCGCCCCGGATGGAAAGTTAATCAACAAGATCAGCGTTGTTAGTCAGCAGCACTCGTACTTGGATAGCTTCCAGTTCTACTACTGACTAAGTGGGCCGGCTTGTCGGCCTAAGTGCTTTTTTAACATGCTCCCGGTAACGCGGGAGCATTTCTTTTTTTACGCTACTTCGGCCCAAGAATCTTCACCAACTTCTCCGGCGAAGGCGCCCCTTGCTGCTGCTGCAACCCACCCTTGTCATCCAGATAGAAGATCGCCGGCGTCGCCGACAACTCCAGTTCATCCATCAGCTTCATATTGGCATCAAGCTTGGCCTCGACCTCGGCCGGGATCTTTTCCAGCGCCTTGAGCTTGCTGCCCTTGCCGGCGGCTTCGTGTTCTTGCAGGGCTTTTTGCGGGTCTTTGGCGGCGAGCAGGGCCGCGGATTTGCCTGGGCTGTCTTCGCGGATGATGCCGACCATGATGTGGCGCAACTGCACCTTGCCGGCCTTCACCCACGGGCGCGCCTGTTCCCAGAACATGTTGCAGTACGGGCAGTTGGGGTCGCTGAACAGGTAGACGGTGCGCGGGGCATTTTTGTCGCCGTCCTGGATCCAGCTGCTGTTTTCCATCTTGGCCCAGACTTCCTTGGCCATCGGCGCGTACACCAGTTTTTCCAGGGGCGCGGTGCTCAGGTCATTGCCCTGGGCGTCGTACAGGTTGCCCGCGATCACGTGCTTGCCGTCGGCGGTCAGGTACAAGGCCATGCCACGGTTCTGGTACTGGGCGGCGTAGCCGGTAAGGCCACTGGGCGCATCGAATTTGCCGATGATCTTGGCACCCTTGGCTTCGATCTGTTTGATCGGGGCCGGCAGGTCTTCGGCCTGGGCCAGCGTAGCGGCTAGCGTCAAAGGCAGCAGGGTCAGCAGGTGGCGGAGGCGAGGCATGTCGGTTTCCTTGTTGTGGTGTTGTCGAAGGGTTCCATGGCACGAGCCAGGCTGGCTTCGGAGAGTTCGCCCAGGTGGCTGTTGATCAGGCGCCCATCGGCTTGGTAGAACAGCGTAGTCGGCAAGGCCATGGAACCCACGGCCTGGCCGAGGCGGCCGCTGGCGTCGAACAGCACGTTGTCCAGGGTCAGGCCCTGGGTGGCCAGGTAGGTGCTGACGCTTTGCATGCTTTCGGCCTGGTTGACGAACAGGAAGGTCACGTCGGGGCGCATGCGCTGGGCGTTTTCCAGTACGGGCATTTCGCGCCGGCACGGCGGGCACCAGGTGGCCCAGAGGTTGATCACCAAGGGGCCGCCCTGATAATCCGCCAGTTGCACCACCTCGCCATTGGCATTGCGCAGGGTGATGTCCGGCAGGCGTGTGCCTTTTTCGTACAGGCTCAGGGACAGGCTGGTCATGCCCCAGAACAACAGGCCGGTGATCACCCCGGCGCTGAGCGGCTTGCGAAGGGTCGGGCGACGCCAGCCGTACGCCAGCGCGCCGAGGATCAGCGCGATGATCCCGGGCCAGGCGAGAAAGCCGCCGTCACGCAGGTCGACCATTTCCACCCAGTCGTTGCTGTAATAACTCCAGTACATCAGCACAAAGCTGACCCGGGCGGCGAGCAGGCCCAGCAGAAACAGGCTGAACAGCACCGACTCCGGGTTTTCGCCGCCGCGCTTGGCCACGCGCCAGCCCACCAGGGTGGCGAGAATCAGCGCGCTGATCAGCAGCAGGTGATTCAGGGCGATGGCGAAGGTGCCGATGGTAAGGGTCAGCATCAGAGAGCGTCCCGCGTCTGGGTCCAGCGTTGCAGGAAGGCGGCGGCGTCTACTTCCCCGGTGATGCGTTGGGCGCGGCGTTCTTCACCGTCCGGGCCGATCCACACGAAGCTCGGTGGCCCTGGCACTTTGTAGCGGCCCAGCAGCTCGCGGCTGGCGGCGTTGTCGGCGGTGACGTCCAGGCGCAGCAAGCGCACGTTTTTGAGCGCGTCCATCACCTCGGGTTTGCCGAACACCTGTTTTTCCATGATCTTGCACGACACGCACCAGTCGGCGTAATAGTCCAACAGCACCCACTGGCCCTGGGCCTTGGCGCTGTCGAGTTGGCTTTGCAGTACGGCCGGGTCGTTGATCGTGGTGAAGGCATCGTGGGCGCTCGGTGCACCGGCGACCTTTGAGCCGCTGTAAACCTTCAAGGGTTGCCACAGCTCATCGCTGCCACCGGCCGCCCCCACCACCAGCACCGCGCCCCACAGGCCCAGCACCAGGGAACCGGCGCCGAACACCTTGGCCGCCAGGCCGAACTCACGGGCCAGCGCCCAGCCACAGTACGCCATCACCAGCGCCAAGGCGCCCCACAGGCCGATCCACAGGCTGTCGCCGACTACCGGGCGAATCATCAGCACCGCGGTGCCCAGGAACAGGAAGCCGAAGATGCCCTTGAGCACGTTCATCCAGGTACCCGGCTTGGGCAGGAAGCGGTTGCCCACAGTGACCAACAGCAACAACGGAATGCCGATACCGATGCCCATGGCGAACAGGATCAGGCCGCCGTGCAGCGCATTGCCGCTTTGAGCGATATACAACAGGGCGCCGGCCAGGGGCGCGGTCATGCACGGCCCCACCAGCAGGCCGGACAATGCGCCGAGCACACCGGCACCCACCAGGCTGCCACCGCTTTGCTGGCGGCTGACGTTATCGAGGCGGTCGCGCAGGAAGGCGGGCAGTTGCAGTTCAAAGAAGCCGAACATCGGCAGGGCGAGCAGCACGAACAACGCCGCAAAGCTGCCAAGGATCCAGGGGGTTTGCAGCAACGCCGCCAGGTTGGCGCCGAGCAACGCGGCCATCACCCCCAGGGCGGCATACACCAGCGCCATGCACACCACGTAACTGCCGGCCAAGGCAAAGCCACGGCGCGGGCTGGCGCCACTGCCCACCACCAGGCCGGCGAGGATCGGCAGCATCGGCAACGAGCAGGGCGCAAACGCCAACAGCAGGCCCAGGCCGAAGAACACCAGCAGGCTCCACCCCAGGCTGCGCTGTTGCAGGCCGCTGGCCAGGCTTTGGTCCTGGGCTTGCGCGGTCGCGGCGACGGCCGGGTTGCCGCCCAGGTCCACGGTGATCGACTGCGGCGGATAGCACAGACCCGCATCGGCGCAGCCCTGCCAGCCGAGCTTGACCTGGCCGGTGGTGCCGGCGGGGATCTTCACTTCCAGGCCCTGGCGATAGACTTGCTGCTCGCCAAAGAACTCGTCGCTATGGGCTTCACCCTCGGGCAGCACGGGTTTTTCGGCCAGGCCGTCGAACTTCATGCGTTGCTGGTACAGGTAATAACCGTCGGCAATCTGCCAAAACAGCTGGGTTTCGCCGCTCTCAAGACGTTCGGAGGTAAAGGCGAAGGCTTTGCCCACCGGGAGGAAGTCGGGTTTGGTTTCGAAGGGGCTGCCCGGCGCTGCCTGGGCGAATCCCGCGAACAACACCAGCAGAAAGGTAAACAGATGCCGCATGGTCAAGCCTTAGTTCGATGCAAGTGAGGCACACAATGTGTGGCGTTGATTAACCGATGATTAACCGCCGCTATTCTAGAGCGTAGGGATTATCCGGTGTTGCGAACTTTAGCGGCATAATGCGCGCTTAATCCGTGGCTTTTCTAATCGCGCCATCTTTTATGAAGGGTTAACCATGCACGTACTGGTCTGTGAAGACGACGAACTGATCGCCAGTGGCATCGTGGCCGGCCTGACTGCCCAGGGCTTCACCGTGGAGCGCGTGGCCACGGCCTCGGCTGCGCGGGCGATGCTCAAGGCCGCGGCCTTCGACATTATGGTGCTCGACCTTGGCCTGCCCGACGAAGACGGCCTCAAGCTGCTGCAACAACAGCGCAGCCAGGGGTTGGACATTCCGGTGCTGATCCTCACCGCGCGGGACTCGGTGACCAACCGCGTCGACGGCCTGCAAGCCGGCGCCGACGACTACCTGCTCAAGCCCTTCGACCTGCGTGAACTCGCTGCTCGCCTGCAAACCCTGCTGCGCCGTGTGGCGGGACGCAGCGTCAATCTGATCGAACATGGCCGCCTGGCCTACGACCCCAGCAGCCGCGAGACCTTCCTCGGCGGCCAGCCGGTAGATTTGTCCCGGCGTGAACAGGCGTTGTTGCAGGCGCTTTTGCACAACAAGGGCCGCGTACTGTCCAGTGAACAGCTCAAGGACAGCGTCTACGGCTTCAGCGACGAACTGGAAAGCAACGCCCTCAACGTGCATATCCACCACCTGCGGCGCAAGTTGGGCAATGGCATCGTCGAAACCGTCAGGGGGCTGGGCTATCGCCTGGGCACCGCTGATGGGGGAGAAAACACGCCGTGATGAGCTTGCGCCTGCGCCTGACGTTCAAGCTGGGCGCCGCTTTTGTACTGATCTGGGTGCTGGCGGCCGCCTGGATGCTCAACGATTTGCGCAACCAGATGATGTTTTCCCTCGACCAGCGCCTGGTGGCTTCGGCGCGCATGGTAGCCGGGCTCACCGAGCAGATGCCGGGCCTGGCCAGCGTCAGCGGTGGCGCGCATTTGCGTACCGAACAGCTGAATGTGCCGGGCGGCATGGCCTGCCAGGTCAGTTCGTTGCGCGGCGAGATCCTGGCGCGCAGCCATACCACGCCGGAGGAAGGGCTGGAGTCGCGCCGCAGCGGTTTTCGCGACCAGATCATCGACGGCGTGGGCTGGCGCAGCTTTACCCTGTCCCGTGGCGACTTGCTGATCACCACCGCCGACCGCCAGGTGGAGCGTGAAGCCCTCAACCTGTCGATCCTGCTGGCGGCGTCGGTGCCGGTCGGTGTGGCATTGCTGGGCTGCCTGTGCCTGCTATGGCTGGGCATCGGCCAGAGCCTGGTGCCGCTCAACCGTATGCGTGATGCCTTGATGCGGCGCAGTGCCGATTCCCTGGAACCCTTGCAGATTCACCCGCTGCCCAGTGAACTCAAGCCGTTGCTCGACACCCAGAACCAACTGCTGCAGCGCATCGCCAAGACCATCGAGCGCGAACGTCGCCTGACCGGCGACGCCGCCCATGAGCTGCGCAGCCCGTTGACCGCGATCAAGACCCACCTGCAAGTCGCGCGCATGACCGAGGGCGCGGCCCGCGACCAGTCCCTGGCGCACGCCGAGGAGGGCGCCGACCGCTTGCATCGCACCCTGGAGCAACTGTTGTTGCTGGCGCGGGTGGAGGGCAGCCTGTCGTTTGACGATGGCCTGCAATCCAGTGCCGAGGAAGTCGCCCGGTTGGCGATCCAGGATGCCAACGCCGGCGACAATTCACGCATTGATCTGATCCTGGCGCCGGATCTTTCCCCTGTTCCAGTGGCAATGCCCGTTGGCCTTGCCGTCGCGGCCTTGCGTAACCTGCTGGACAACGCCTTGCGCCATACCCCCGCCGATACCCGCGTGGAACTGCAGGTGTTTTCTACCCCGGATAACGTGGTGTTCCGCGTGCGTGACCATGGCCAGCAGATCTCCAGCGAAGACCTGCAATACCTCACCCAACGCTTTTGGCGCAATGGCAGCAGCGAAGGTTGTGGCCTGGGCTTGGCGATTGTCCAGGCGATCGTGCAGCGTTGCTCCTGCTCGCTGCACTTCGACAGCCAGCCCGATGGTATGCGGGTCGACCTGGGCATGCCGTTGCGGCGCTGAGCTGCCCTTTTCACGTGGCAAATAATTACCGCCCGCCTGAGGCTCAAGTCTTCAGGATGGCGGTAATTTTTTGTGCTTGAACGGGCCGAATGAGTCGGCCTGAATTGAAAAGGACTGTTCTTATGTTGGTGATCGACACCAGTTTCCCTGCCAGGGATTTCAACGACCGCCGCGGCGAATCCGTGCAGCAGGTGATTGTGCACTACACCGCAGCGCCCTTTGCTTCATCGCTACGCACCCTCACTCAAGATGGCGTCAGCGCCCACTACCTGCTGCCCGACCCCGATGAGCCCAGCTACTGTGCTGCCGGTTATGAAGAGCTGCGCGTGTTTCGCCTGGTGGACGAGGGCCAGCGCGCCTGGCACGCCGGCGTGAGTTATTGGGCGGGGAAGGCGGATCTCAACAGCCGCTCGGTGGGCATTGAAATCGTCAACCTGGCGCGGGATGACGCGGGCGTCTTTACCTTTACGCAATACGCACCCGCGCAGATTGACCTACTGATTGCATTGCTTCGCGACCTGCTGGAGCGCTATCCGCAGGTCGGCCCTACTGACTGGCTCGGGCATTCGGACGTGGCCTACTGGCGCAAGAGCGATCCGGGGCCTCGGCTGCCCTGGCGTCTGCTGCATGAAGCCGGCATTGGGGCTTGGTTTGATGAGCAGACGCGGGCGATGTACCAGCGCCGCTTTTGTCTCGGCTTGCCGCCGGAGGTCGAGGTGGAGAGGGCGTTTCAGCGTTATGGGTATAAGCCGGCGCAGAATCGCCGGGCCTTTGAGCAGCGCACCCGGGCGTTCCAGATGCACTTTCGGCCACGGGATTATTGTGGATTCCTGGATGCAGAGACGTGCGCGATTCTTTATGCGCTGAATGAAAAATACCGCGGGCTTCGGAGCTGAGCGCTGTTCAAATGTGGAAGCTGGCTTGCCTGCGAAAGCGGTAGTGCAGTAACCGATGCAGCGACTGACACACTGCCTTCGCGAGCAAGCCCGCTCCCACATTTTAATCTCCCCACAATCGGTAAATATCCGACCAACCTCCTAAATCCCCGTGCACCTGAAGCGTCTCCACAACAGGAAATCCGTGCGCATGCCCTTGGGCCAGACGCCAACGGATCGGCAGTTTGGTCACGATCAACAGCGTATTGAGGGATCCAGAGATGTCAGTCGCTACCAGCCGTATCGAAGACGCCCCGGTGCAGGCCGCGGAAACGCTCTATCAGTTTGACGAAAGCCCGCTGCTGGCCCGCCAGCGCCAGCAGGAATCCAACGCCCGCAGCTACCCTCGGCGCATCCCCTTGGCGCTCAAGCGCGCCAAGGGGATCTACGTGGAGGACGTCGAGGGGCGTCGGTTCATCGATTGCCTGGCCGGCGCCGGAACCCTGGCGCTGGGGCATAACCACCCGGTGGTGATCCAGGCCATCCAGCAAGTGCTGAGCGACGAACTGCCCCTGCACACCCTGGACCTGACCACGCCGGTCAAGGATCAATTCGTGCAGGACCTGTTCGGTTTGCTGCCTTCGGAGCTGGCGCGAGAAGCGAAAATCCAGTTCTGCGGCCCCACCGGCACCGATGCGGTGGAAGCCGCGTTGAAGCTGGTGCGCACCGCCACCGGGCGCAGCACCGTGCTGTCGTTCCAGGGCGGCTATCACGGCATGAGCCAGGGCGCGCTGAGTTTGATGGGCAGCCTGGGACCCAAGAAACCCTTGGGCGCCTTGCTCGGCAATGGCGTGCAGTTCCTGCCATTCCCGTATGACTACCGTTGCCCGTTTGGGCTGGGTGGCGCCGAAGGCGTGCGGGTCAACCTGCATTATCTGGAGAATCTGCTCAACGATCCGGAAGCCGGCGTGTTGCTGCCAGCGGCGGTGATTGTCGAAGTGGTCCAGGGCGAGGGTGGCGTGATCCCGGCGGACCTCGACTGGCTGCGTGGCCTGCGCCGTATCACCGCGCAAGCGGGGGTGGCGCTGATCGTCGATGAAATCCAGAGTGGTTTTGGGCGTACCGGCAAAATGTTTGCCTTCGAACACGCCGGCATCATCCCGGACGTGGTGGTCATGTCCAAGGCGATTGGCGGCAGCCTGCCCCTGGCGGTGGTGGTGTATCGCGACTGGCTCGACACCTGGCTGCCTGGCGCCCATGCCGGGACCTTCCGTGGCAACCAGATGGCGATGGCGGCAGGCTCAGCGGTGATGCGCTACCTCAGGGATCACGACTTGGCGGGCCATGCGGCGGCCATGGGTGAGCGCCTGGGCGAACACCTGCGCATCCTGCAGCGCGACTTCCCGCATCTGGGGGATATCCGTGGGCGTGGGCTGATGCTGGGGGTGGAGCTGGTAGACCCGACTGGCACGCCGGATAGTCAGGGCCACCCACCGGTGCATCGCCAGTTGGCGCCGCTGGTGCAGCGCGAATGCCTCAAGCGCGGGCTGATCCTGGAACTGGGCGGGCGCCATGGCAGTGTGGTGCGTTTTCTGCCACCGCTGGTGATCACCGCTGGCGAAGTCGACCAGGTGGCCGAGATTTTCGGGCGCGCCTTGGCGGCGGCTGTGGCCAGCGTCTAATTTTCCAGGCCCTTGGTACGTTTCTACAGATATCAGTGCTGCGCGTGGTGCGCAGCCAGCCTTTGAGCGACGGAGAACAGCAATGACCTCAGTATTTGACCGCGACGACATCCTCTTTCAGGTAGTGGTCAACCATGAAGAACAGTATTCGATCTGGCCCGACTATAAGGCCGTGCCGGAAGGCTGGCGCACCGTGGGCAAGAGCGGCATGAAGAAAGAATGCCTGGCCTACATCGAGGAAGTCTGGACCGATATGCGCCCGCTGAGCCTGCGCCAGAAAATGGACGGCGCGGCCCTCGCCAACTGATTCACCTGGGTTCAAATGTGGGAGGGGGCAAGCTCCCTCCCACATCAAGCATTACAGTGATGTGTGGGTGTAGAGGTAATCCGTCGCCAACGACGCCAGTGTCCTCACGCCCACCACCAACGCCGACTCATCCACAAAGAACCCAGGGTTGTGATTTGGCGCCGCCTTGCTCATGTCCTGGTCCCTTGGGGTCACCCCCAGGAAGACAAACAGCCCCGGCGCCTCCTTGGCATAGAACGAGAAGTCTTCGGCGCCACCCACCAACGGGCCTTGCACCACATCATCCTGAGCCGCCCAGCGCAGGCTCGGCAGCATTTTCTCGGTCAGCGCCGGATTGTTGATGGTGGGGTCGTACTTCTCGATGATCGTCACTTCGGCCTTGGCGCCACCGCTTTCGGCGATTTTCTCTACGGTCTGGCGCACATCCCCATGCAGCTTCTGGCGAATGCCGTAGTCGTAGGAGCGAATGGTGCCGCTCATGTCCACCGACTCGGGGATGATGTTATAGCGGGTGCCACCGTTGATGGTGCCGATGCTCACCACAGAGGGGAATGACGAAATATCGGTACGGCGGCTGACTACGGTCTGCAAGCCGACAATGGTTTGCGCGCCGACGGTGATCGGGTCGATACCGTCCCAGGGGCGGCCGGCGTGGGTCTGTTTGCCGAGGATCCTGATGCGCAGGTCATCGGAACTGGCCAGGGTCGGGCCCGGGCGATAGGCGATTTGCCCGGCAGGCACACCGGCCCATACGTGCAGGCCAAACACCGCGTCAGGCTTGGGCGCTTTCATTACGCCTTCCTGCACCATCATCTTCGCGCCCCAGGTGTTCTTGCCGTCGGGGATAAAATCGCTGGGGCCTTCTTCGGCCGGTTGGAAATAAAACACCACGGTGCCGGGCAGCCGCTCGCGCATCCCGGTAAGAATCTTCGCAGTGCTCAGCAGGATAGCGGTATGGGCGTCGTGGCCGCAGGCGTGCATCACGTCGACTTCTTTGCCCAGGTAGGTGCCCTTGGCTTTGGAGGCGAAGGGCAGGTCGGCGACTTCCTTGACCGGCAGCGCATCCATGTCGGCGCGCAGGGCCACGGTCGGGCCGGGCAGGGCACCTTTCAAGATGGCGACGACGCCAGTGCGGGCCACCCCGGTCTTTACTTCAAGGCCGAGTTCGCGCAACTGTTTGGCGACCAACTCGGCGGTGCGGGTTTCGGTATTGCCCAGTTCGGGATGGGCGTGGATATCGCGGCGGGTTTCCAACAGGCTGGGTTCGAGGATTTTTGCCTGGGCGGCAATGGTTTCCCGAGCACTGTCCTGGCCGCTGCTGGCGGCGATCACTGCACTGCTCGCGACCGCGCCGAGCAGACCCAAAACCCATTGGTGTGTCAGACCGTTCATTCGCATACCAACCTCTCCTTGCTTATTGTTGTGGATCTTTCTCCTGCACGCTGCCGGCGGTCAGCACCTGCACGCTCAAGCGCGGTGTCGCCAGGTCAAGCCCGGCTTCATCCAGGTGCCGCTTGAGCGACAGGTTGAATGCCCGCGACACTTCCCACTGCTTGATCGGCGCGGTCTTGAAGCGTGCGCGCAGGATTGCGCTGCCGGACTCGAAACTTTCCACGCCCTGGATCTCCAACGGCGACCAGATATTGCGGCGTTGCAGCGGGTCGTTGCGCATGGCATGGCCGACCTCGCGCATCAGTTTGATCGCGTCGTCGATTTCCATGTTGTAAGGGATCGCCACCCGGAAGATGGCGTAGCCGAACTCGCGGGAGTAGTTCTTGATGCTCTTGATTTCGCTGAACGGGATGGTGTGCACGATGCCGTCGATATCGCGCAGGCGCACGGTACGGATGGTCAGGCCCTCTACGGTACCGAGGTGGCCGCCGACGTCCACGTAGTCGTCGATGGCCAGGGAGTCTTCGATGATGATGAACAACCCGGTGATCAAGTCGGCTACCAGCGATTGCGCACCAAAACCGATGGCGATACCGATCACGCCCGCACCGGCCAGCAGTGGCGTAACGTTCATGCCCATGTTCGCCAGCGCCACGATGGCGGCGATGATGAAGATGGTCACGAACAGCACGTTGCGGATCAGCGGCATCATGGTTTGCGCGCGGGCGTTGGCCAGGCCTTTGCGCGAGCGGGTCAGGGCGTGGTGAATCGCGGTGTCGCTGAGGATCCAGATCAGCCAGGCGAACAACAAGGTCCCACCGAGGCCGAACAGCTTCACGGCTATTTCATGGCCTTCACCTTCGGTAAAGCGAATCATCGACAGGCCCCAGACCCGCAGCCCCAGTTCGATAAATACCAGCCACACCACCAGGTGCACCAGGGTGTAGACAAAGCCTTTGAGGCGTTCGGAGTACAGCGCATGGCGCTTGTGCCCGCGGTGCGGCTTGAGGGCGTGGCGGCGCACCAGGCCGTTGATCACCATGCACAACACCAGCAACACCGTGCACAGCAGCGACTGGCGCAGGGCGGTGCTGGTGTCGCCGGCCGACAGGAAGGTGGCGAACAGTGAGATGCCCACCAGCAGAAGAGCCGGGATGTACCAGAAGGTGCCGATGATCGACAGGGTATCGGTGAGCGCTCGGCGGTTGAGGCGGCGCGACAGCGGTTGGTTGCGGATCAGGTGCGCAATCGGACGGCGGAACCGCAGGATAAACACCCCGGTGGACAACGCCGCCATGACATTGGCCACGGTCGCGGCGGTGTGGGCCAGATGCTGGCCGAGCGCGGCAACCAGGCGCGGGTCGCTCAAGGCTTCACCGAAGGCGGCAAAGCTGCCGATCCACCACAGCGGGCGGAACGCCTGATGGCGCAGGATATACAGGGCGCGGTGGCGGTGCGGGCCGTCGAGTACGGAGAAGGCAATCACGCAGATGGCCGAGAAACAGGTGCCGACCACCAAGGCATAGGCCAGCACCATGGCCAGGGATTTGCCCAGGGAGGAAGGCAGGGCGTAGCTCAGGTACACCGTGATCACCAGCGCGATCAACCAGGGGCCCAGCTTGCGCAGGGCAAAGCGCAGCATGTCCCAAGTGCGCGGGTGCTGCGGCAGCTCTTCGGGCAGGCCGAAACGCTCGCGCACCCGATGGCTGAGCCAGATCAGCGCAGCGGCCAGCAGGCTCCATACGGCCAGGATCACGGCAAAACCGAAGATGATCGGCAGCCATTCGCTGGCCGGCAACATCAGGGCCGCGAGTTCATCCTTGGCCAGGTCGACTTCATTGGACCAGCGCCCCAACGGGCTGTCGGCGCCGGAAAACTGCTGCTCAAAGCCCGACAGCGTACTGCCGATCAACCCGAGTACGCCGAGTTCGGCGGCGGGCTGGGCCTTTTGCGTGGCGGCGCGCAGCTTCTTCAGGTCGCTGAGCAACTGGGTGCGTTGCTGGTCGTTTTCCAGGGTCTTGATCACGTCGTCCAGCGACTGCCCCAAGGGCACTTCGGCCTGGGGTTGGGTCTTGCTGGAGCCGCCCAGCATCCCGGGCAAGCCCACGGCTTGGGCGGGCATCACTGGCAGCAGCGTGAGCAGGGCGATCAGCAGGTAGCAGGGCAGGGCAAACAGACGGGAAAGCACGAGGCGGTCAACCTTGAAAACGACGAATTGACCGAGTGTACGAGGCCGCTATGCCCAATGCGAGCGCATTTGTCACTGCGCCAGTTTGGCGAGGATCTTGTAGAGCACGGTGCCGAGGATCAACAGCATGCCGATCCACATGCCAAACACGCCCAGAGGCTTGTCGCGAAAGTTGAAGCCGACCGCGAGCATGATCATGCCGATCAGGATGGGGATCAGCATGGCGTGGAATGAGGACATTGAGATCATGGCGAGGGGCGGCCTTGTCGGACTGGAAGTTCTGACAAGTCTAGGCCGGATTGGCAGAAGTGCAGTTGATGTGAGTCAGATAGCCTTATATCTGTTTGGAAACCCATCGCGGGCAAGCCCGCTCCCACACTGAAATGCATTCACAGATCAATGTGGGAGCGGGCTTGCCCGCGATGGGCGCGCCTCGGTCTCAGGGTAAGTCGCGGCTGGCGTAGAACGCCCCCAGCACCTTGACCAGATGCGCCAGGTCATGGCTGCCGCACAGCTCGCGGATCGAGTGCATGGCAAAGGTCGGCAAGCCGATGTCCACGGTGCGCACGCCCAGGTGGCTGGCAGTGATGGGGCCGATGGTCGAACCACAGCCCATGTCGCTGCGCACCACGAAGCTCTGCACCGGCACTTCCTGGGCCATGCACAGGTGGCGGAAGAACCCCGCGGTTTCGCTGTTGGTGGCGTAGCGCTGGTTGCTGTTGACCTTGATCACCGGGCCGGCGTTGAGTTTCGGGCCGTGGTTGGCGTCGTGTTTGTCGGCGTAGTTGGGGTGCACGCCGTGGGCGTTGTCTGCCGACACCAGCAGGGATTTCTGAATGGTGCGTACGAATTCTTCACCTTCGGGCAGCAGGCGACGCAGGGTCTGTTCCAGCATCGGGCCATCGGCACCGCAGGCCGAGCAGGAGCCGACTTCTTCGTGGTCGTTGCACACCAGCACGCAGGTTTCATCGGTGTCGCTGGAGAGCAAGGCTTGCAAGCCGGCGTAGCATGACAGCAGGTTGTCCAGGCGTGCACCGGCAATGAAGTCGCCATTGAGGCCGATCACGGCAGCACTTTGGGTGTCGTAGAAACTCAGCTCGTAGTCGAGCACCACATCGGCATTCAACCCATGCTCGCGAGCCAACTGTTCGGTGAGCACGGCGCGAAAGTCCACGCGTTCGTCACCGGCAAACTGCGCCAGGATCGGCGGCAGCTCGGTCTGGGCATTGATCGCCCAGCCCTGGTTGGCTTCACGGTTGAGGTGAATGGCCAGGTTGGGAATGATAGCGATCGGCAGCTTGAAGTCGATCAGTTGGCTCTCGACCTTGCCATCGCGGCGGAAGGTGACACGCCCGGCCAGGGACAGGTCGCGGTCGAACCAGGGCGCCAGCAGCGCGCCGCCGTAGACTTCCACACCCAGTTGCCAGAAGCCGTGGCGTTGCAGTTCCGGCTGGGGCTTGACCCGCAGGCATGGGCTGTCGGTGTGGGCGCCGACCATGCGGATACCGTCCTGCAGCGGCGATTGGCGGCCGAGCTTGAAGGCGATGATCGAGGAATCGTTGCGGGTCACGTAGTAGCGACCGTTGGCCTCGGTGGCCCAGGTGTCGCGCTCGTCGAGACGCTGGTAGCCGGCGGCTTCCAGGCGCTGGGCCAGGGCGGCAGTGGCATGAAAAGGAGTAGGGGAGGCCTTGAGGAAGTCGATCAGGCCTTGATTCAACGCTTCGCGCATAAATAGCTCCAGACAGCAGTGGCGAGAGTTTACCGTATTGGCCAGATATTTGGAGTGAGCGTGCATGGCCGAGAACCACATCAAACCCTGTGGGAGCTGGCTTGCCTGCGATAGCGGTCTTTCTGTGCCAGATGTATTGGCTGGCACGCCGATATCGCAGGCAAGCCAGCTCCCACATTTGAGCGCATCAGCCCTTCAAAAAGGCGCAGGGCACTCGAAGCGCAGGCGCTCGCCGCTTTGCGGATGGGTGAAGCTGAGCATGCTTGCATGCAGGCACAGGCGCGGCCAGGCGGCCAGGGCTTGTTCATGGGCGTACAGACCATCGCCCAGCAACGGATGCCCGATGGACAACATATGCACGCGCAACTGGTGCGAGCGCCCGGTGATGGGTGTCAGCTCTACGCGGCACCAGTCGCCGCAACGCTCCAGGACTTTCCAGAAGGTCAGTGCATGTTTGCCGAACTCATGGTCGACCACATGGCGGGGCTTGGTCGGCGGGTCGTAGCGCAGGGGCAGGTCAATGCTGCCGCTGTCCAGTGCCGGTTGGCCCCAGGCCAGGGCGGTGTAGGCCTTTTCGGTCTCGCGGTCGTGAAACTGGCGGGACAGTTCGCGGTGGGTGTCGGCGTCCCGGGCCAGCAGGATGATCCCCGACGTTTCCCAGTCCAGGCGATGGACGATGCGGGCTTCGGGGTAGCCGTTTTCCTGCAGGCGAGTGATCAGGCAGTCCTTGTTGTCGTCGGCGCGGCCAGGCACCGAGAGCAGCAGGGTCGGCTTGTTCACCACCAGGACAGCGTCGTCCTGATGCAGGATGTGGATATTGGACAGCGGCATTAAACAGCCTCGTAACAAACGCCAACGGCGGCTCCACTGACGGCCCCCTCACCCTGTAGGAGCGAGGGGGCCGTCAGTGGAGCCGCCGTGGCGACCGCCCGTTCGATCAACGATCGGGCAGGGTGATATTGAGTTCCAGAATCGAGCAGCTGCCGTCATTTTCCAGGGCGACATGCACGTCATCGTTGCCGATATTGACGTACTTGCGGATCACCTCGACCAGTTCCTTCTGCAAGGCTGGCAGGTAGTCCGGGGTGCTGCGTTGGCCGCGTTCGTGCGCCACGATGATCTGTAGACGCTCTTTCGCGACCGATGCGGTACTGGGTTTTTTGTTGGCGCGAAAGAAGTCGAGAAATTTCATTGTTTAGTTGCCTCCAAAGATACGCTCGAAGAATCCCTTCTTCTTGACATCGAGGAAGCGGTGTTCCACGGTCTTGCCCAGCAAGCGATCGACGGCATCGCTGTACGCCTGGCCGGCGTCGCTCTGGTCGTCGAGAATCACCGGTACGCCCTGGTTGGATGCCTTCAGCACGGCCTGGGATTCCGGAATCACGCCCAGCAGGGTCACGGCGAGGATTTCCTTCACGTCTTCAACACCGAGCATTTCGCCGTTGTTGACGCGCTCCGGGTTGTAGCGGGTGAGCAGCAGGTGCTCCTTGATCGGGTCCTGGCCTTCTTCGGCGCGCTTGGACTTGCTGGCCAACAGGCCGAGCATGCGGTCCGAGTCACGTACCGAGGAGACTTCCGGGTTGGTCACCACGATGGCTTCGTCGGCGAAGTACATCGCCAGGTGAGCACCGGTTTCGATACCGGCCGGGGAATCGCAGACCACGTATTCGAAGGTTTCCTTGAGCTCGGCGAGGACTTTGCCGACGCCTTCTTTGGTCAGCGCGTCTTTGTCACGGGTCTGGCTGGCAGCCAGCACGTACAGGTTCTCAAGGCGCTTGTCCTTGATCAGGGCCTGTTGCAGGTTGGCTTCGCCGTTCACCACGTTGACGAAGTCATACACCACGCGACGCTCGCAGCCCATGATCAGGTCAAGGTTACGCAGACCGACGTCGAAGTCGACGATGACTGTCTTGTGGCCGCGCAGAGCGAGGCCGGTACCGATAGCGGCGCTGGTGGTGGTCTTACCCACACCACCCTTGCCGGATGTAACCACGAGAATCTTGGCCAAGGTGTTTCACCCCTAAGGAAAAAGGACTTTCGGTCCCTGAAAAACATCTCTTGGAACTCGCCGCAGGCGGACAGCCTTTGCAGGAAAAAGACGGGGTTTCCATGGGGAAACACCAACTTCCAAAAAGTCCTACACAAGTCTTGCCGGTTTCGCTTTGCTATCAGAGTCTAGAGATGCTTGGAAAATGCGGCAGTATCCGTTAAAGACGGATGATGTTCAACACATCGCCCGACAGGTTGACCTGTACCGAAGCGCCCCACAGTGGATCGCGGCGCAAATCTTCGGAAACCTTGTACTGACCCGCGATGGAAACCAGCTCAGCGGTCAACTGCTGGCAAAAAATACGCGCCTTGGTATCACCCTTGATGCCGGCCAGGGCGCGTCCGCGCATCGGGCCGTATACATGGATGTTGCCATCGGCAAGAAGTTCCGCCCCCGGGCTGACCGAGGAGACCACCACAAGGTCGCCGCCTTGGGCGTAAATCTGCTGCCCGCCGCGTACCGGCGAAGTGATGATCTTTGTAGGCCTGATCGCAGGCTCCGGTGGTTTTTCCGGTTTTTTCTTTTCTTCGCCGACCAATGGTTCCAGAGGGCGCTCACGGGCGCCCGATGGTGGCAGTACTGGCAGTTCAATGGCGATGGCGGCGGCAATGTCTTCGATGCGGCTGGCGCGAATCGCCAGGGTGCGCAGGCCATGGGAACGGCATACGCGCATCAGGCCGGGCAAATCAATCACGCCCTGGCCGGCCGGCAGCTTGTCCAGCGCCAGCACCAGCGGGGCGTTGTTGAAAAAGTTTGGCGCCAGGGCGACCTTGGCGGCCAGTTGGCGGTCCAGGGCGTCGAGGTCATTGCGGGCCAGTTCCAGCACGGTAATGGCGAGCATGCTGCCTTTTAGCTGGAACACGGGATCTTGGTCTAGCGGTTCGGTTTGGCTCATGGTCGGCGAAAGCGGCTTGTCACGAAAAGTGTCGAGACTTATAACGAGAACACTCACTCGCCGCAAGCCGAGTCGAACCGTTGTAGAATGCGCGGCCCTTGTCTTTACCGGAATCTGTAATGGATCGCCCGCGTTTTCGAGCTGTATTTCTTCACCCGCGTTTTTGGCTGCTATGGCTGGGGCTCGGCCTGCTGTGGCTGGTCACTCAATTGCCGTATCGGGCGCTGTTGAACATTGGTCGCCTGCTGGGCGCGGGCATGTACCGCGTGGCGGGCGATCGTCGCCGTATTGCGGCGCGCAACCTTGAGCTGTGCTTCCCGGAAAAATCCGCCAAGGAACGTAAACGCCTGCTCAAGGAAAACTTCGCTTCCACCGGCATCGCCTTCTTTGAAATGGCCATGAGCTGGTGGTGGCCCAAGCCGCGCCTGGCGCGCCTGGCCCATGTCGAAGGGTTGGAGCGCCTCACGCAGGCGCAGTTGGACGGCAAGGGCGTGATCCTCATGGCGCTGCACTTCACCACCCTGGAAATCGGCGCGGCGCTGCTGGGGCAGAAGCACACCATTGACGGCATGTACCGCGAACACGGCAACCCGCTGTTCGACTTTATCCAGCGCCGTGGTCGTGAACGCCACAACCTCGATTCCCTGGCCGTGGAGCGTGACGACGTGCGCGGCATGCTCAAGCTGCTGCGCGCCGGCCGGGCCATCTGGTACGCGCCAGACCAGGACTACGGCGCCAAGCAAAGCATCTTCGTGCCGTTGTTTGGCATCCAGGCTGCTACCGTCACCGCCACCAGCAAGTTCGCACGCCTGGGCAAGGCGCTGGTGGTGCCGTTTACCCAGGAGCGCCTGGCTGACGGTAGCGGGTACCGCCTGGTGATCCATGCGCCGCTGACCGACTTCCCGGGTGAAACCGACGAAATCGACTGCCTGCGCATCAACCAGTGGGTCGAAGCCTCGGTACGCGCATGCCCCGAGCAATACCTGTGGACCCACCGCCGCTTCAAGAGCCGACCGCCGGGTGAGCCCAAGTTGTACGAAAAGCGCCGTCGATAAGCCCAACCCTTTCTCACATGGAGTGACGCAATGCGCCCAGCTGAACCGGTCACAGGCTTGATTCTTTCCGGCGGCGGGGCGCGAGCGGCGTATCAGGTGGGGGTGCTGGCGGCGGTTGCCGAATTGCTGCCTGCGGGGGCAGCGAATCCTTTTCCGGTGATCGTCGGCACCTCGGCTGGTGCGATCAATGCGGTGAGCCTGGCCAGCGGCGCCAGTGATTTTTCGGCAGCCATCCAACGGCTGACGGCCTTCTGGCAGGGCTTTCGCAGCCATCAGGTGCTGCGCAGTGACTGGCCGGGGGTGATGCGCCAGGCCAGTCGTTTCCTGATCCATAGCCTGTTGGGCCTGGGTAGCCAGGTGCCGGTGGCGTTGCTCAACAGTTCGCCACTGCGCGACTTGTTACAAGAGCGCTTGAACCTGGACGGCATCGACGAGGCTATCCGCCGCAAGCACTTGCAGGCTGTGGCGGTGACGGCCTTTGGCTATGAGTCCGGGCAAGCGGTGACCTTCTATCAGGGCGGCGGCACCATCGATGCCTGGTTGCGTCATCGGCGCATTGGGGTACCGACCCAACTGACGGTAGAGCACCTGTTGGCAAGCTCCGCAATTCCGCTGTTGTTCGCTCCGATCAAACTTGACGAAGAGTACTTCGGCGATGGCGCAGTGCGGCAGTCCGCGCCCATCAGCCCGGCCTTGCACCTGGGGGCCAGCCGCGTATTGGTTGTCGGTGTGAGCGGCAACCCAAGGGGCAATGAAGCCTCGACGCAACGCACCTACACCGGCCAGCAACCGACCCTGGCGCAAATCGGCGGGCACATGCTCAACAGCACCTTCATTGACAGCCTGGAAAGCGATATCGAACTGCTGGAGCGCTTGAACCAGTTCAGCCGCGTCGTGCCTGCGGATGCGGCGGTGCAGGGCCTGGCGCCGGTAGAGGTGCTGGTGATTGCCCCCAGCCAGCCCATCGATGAGATCGCCGCACGACATCGCCAGGAGTTGCCGGCGGCGTTGCGTGTGTTTTTGCGCGGGCCGGGGGCGACCAAGACCAGCGGGGCAGGAGTGTTGAGCTATCTGTTGTTCGAGGCGGGGTATTGCAGTGAGTTGATCGAACTGGGGCGCAAGGATGCGCTGGCCAAGCGCGAAGAAATCACTCGTTTCCTCGGCCTGACGTCAAACTGAATGTGGGAGCTGGCTTGCCTGCGATAGCGGTATGCCAGCCAACACTGCTGGCACAGACACATCGCGATCGCAGGCAAGCCAGCTCCCACAGGGAACCGCGATCAACCTTTAGAAGTGGTATTTGACCAGGAAGCTTGCTGTGTCCTGGGTTGTCTTGAAGGCGCCGCTGTCTTCAATCCCGTACTTGTTCTTCCAGTAGTCGTATTCAAAACCCACATACAACTGCTTGTCGCCCCAATGCAGCGCCTTGCCCAAGTCGTATTTGACCTGCGGGTTGAAGTGCAGGTTGGCGTGATAAGTGCCGCGGGCGTTCTTGTCGTTATCCACCACCCAGTCCATGAAACCGTCGATCAGCACGTCGGAATTACCCACGGGAATGGTGTACGACCAGACCGGAGTGATCTGCCACACGCCGTCACCCGGGCGATTGCCCTCGGTCTGGCGCTGGTAGAAGTTCAACTGGAAGTAGTCGAAACCGGGGATGTTCAAGTCGAACGCCGGACCCAGCAGGTAGGACTCGTTATCGCCCTCGCCGAACTCATAGGTGAAGGCCAGCAGCACGTCCTTGATCGGGCCGAACGACAGGTCCTTGTCCAGGATCTTGCCGAACGACAAACGCGGGCTGAACTCGCCGTAGTAAGTATTCGGGCCGACATTGCCGTCTTCCTTGCCGTTGTAAAAGATACGGTCGAGGAAGAAGAAGTTGTCGCCGTACTTCCATGCGTCGGCATGTTCGAAGGTGACGGTTTGCTGGATCTGCGGGTTGACGGTAAAGCTCTTGCCCCACAGATAAGTCAGGCTGTTGTTTTGCCATTGCAACAAGTCACCGGCTACGGCCTGGCCACCGGCCAACAGTGATCCAGCCAGCATCAGGCCTTTGAACATAGGTTTCATTCGGTTGCTCCCGAGTTAAAATTTTATGGTTTTTCTTCTACGCAGGCGCTCTGGTGTGGCGCCTTTTGGTTCGCTGCAAAAATCGTCTGTTCGGTCAGCTTTGATGCTTTTAGCAAGAGCTGCGCCAAGGTGTTGAAAAAGCCAAAAAATCCCCGTCGGCTGCAGCGGATGCAGTCGAATTCAGGGGACTTTTGTGCACTTTGGCAGCAAACATCAGGCCGGGATAAGTTGGCCTTGAGGTCAGCTTTTACATTCGCTGTTTTTTTTTGAGTCGATTCGAGCGGGCGCGGAGAATACTGGCTCCCAGGCCTGGGCTCAAGTGCGCTGTAACAGAGCGCGAGGGGCAAGAATGGGGCGCGGCGTGTGGCCGGCCCCATGTCAAGGTTGTGCATGTGGGGGTTCCCTGTTTGTTGTTATTTTTGTACTAACAAAGGAATCAATGCGTATGTGCGACTTCGGGGCGCTCAGCGCCGCCGAGAATGTTGAACAGGATGTTCAGCGACAGCGCGCTGAGGGTGGCCATGGCGATGCCGCTGTGGGTAATCGGGCTCATCCACAACGGCAGTTGTGCGAAGAACTCCGGGCGTACCACGGGGATCAGGCCCATGCCGATGCTCACCGCCACCAGCAACTGGTTACGGCGGTCGGCGATGTCGGCTTCCTGCAGAATCTTGATCCCGGTTGCCGCCACCATCCCGAACATCGCAATCGCCGCGCCGCCGAGTACCGCAGGTGGAATCGATGCCACCAGATAGGCCGCCTTGGGTAACAGGCTGAGCACGATCAAGAACGCGCCGGCCATGAGCGTGACCGAGCGGCAGCGCACGCCGGTCATCTGCACCAGGCCGATATTCTGCGCGAAGGAGGAGTGGGTAAAGGTGTTGAAGAAGCCGGCAAAGAACGACGCGCCGGCATCACACAACAGGCCGCGTCGCAGCATCTTCGGCGTGACCTCCTGGCCGGTGATCTTGCCCAGGGCGAGGAACATGCCGGTGGACTCGACAAAAATGATCACCACTACCAGGCACATCGACAGGATCGGTGCCAACTCGAACGTGGGCATGCCAAAGTGCAACGGCGTCACCACCTGCACCCACGGCGCCTGGGCCAGGCCACTGAGGTCGACCATGCCGATCACACCACACAGGGCGTAACCCAGGCCCATGCCGATCAGCACCGAGATGTTCACCCAGAAGCCGCGCATGAAGCGGTTGATCAGCAAGATAGTGCCCAGCACCAGGGCGGCAATCGCCAGGTAGACCGGCGAGCCAAACGTGGCGGCGGCGCTGCCCCCGCCGGCCCAGTTCACCGCCACGGGAAACAGCGAAAGGCCGATGGCGGTGATCACCGTGCCGGTCACCAGCGGCGGGAAAAAGCGCACTACCTTGGACATGAACGGTGCGATAAGCATGCCGAAGAACCCGGCGGCGATGGTCGCGCCGAAGATGCCCTGCAAACCGATGCCGGGCATGCCGGCCATGGCGACCATGCTGCCCACGGCGGCAAAACTGGCGCCCATCATCACCGGCATGCGGATGCCCATGGGGCCGATGCCGAACGACTGCACCATGGTGGCGATACCAGCCACCAGCAGGTCGGCGTTGATCAGAAAGGCGATTTCTTCACGGCTCAAGCCGGCGGCCTGGCCAATGATCAGGGGCACGGCGACGGCACCGCCGTACATCAGCAAGACGTGTTGCAGGCCTACCAGGATCAATTGCAAGAGGGGCAGCCGCACCATGGCGGGCGCGGCAGGAGTCTGCGTTTCTAACTGGGACATGCAACACCTCGAATCTTTTTATTTTTGTGTTGTTTGGCATTCAATTGCCGGATGAAACTTAATCTTCAAACCATCACTGATCTCCCTTGTGGGAGCTGGCTTGCCTGCGATGGCGGTGTGTCAGTCACCGAAAATGTTGGTGATCTGCCGCTATCGCAGGCAAGCCAGCTCCCACATTGGTCCTGTGTGAAACAGTCAGTTGGTGCGGGCCCCCTGATTGATCCAGGTGCCAATCAAATCCCTTTCCTGCTGGGTCATCTGGGTAATGTTGCCCAGCGGCATGATCTGGCTGGCCACGGCCTGCGCTTGAATGCGCGCCGCCTGCTGCTGGATCTGTGCCGGTGTGTCGAACATCACCCCAGCCGGAGCGGTGCTGAACAGCGGGCTGGTGGGCTTGGCCGAATGGCACACGGTGCAGCGTTGCTCGATCACGTGGTGCACCTGACCGAAGTCCGTGGTGGCCTGGGCTGGTGCCGGTTCAGCGGCGGGTGCGGCAGGCGCGGCGGGTTTCAAGCCACCGCCCAAGGCGGTTTCCGGCAGCGGCTGATACTCAATCGCCGCCGGTGCCTTGGCAATCGGTTCAGCCGGCTTGGGCCCGGTCACGTAGGCCAGGCTGATCATTGCCAACGCGCCCACCGGCAAGGTCCACGCATACTTCTGGCTGTCATGCCGGGTGTTGAAGTAATGGCGCACCAACACTGCTGCCACCGCGATCCCGGCCAGGATCAGCCAGTTGTATTGGCTGCCATAGGTGCTCGGGAAGTGGTTGCTGATCATGATGAACAGCACCGGCAAGGTGAAGTAGTTGTTATGCCGTGAGCGCAGCAAACCCTTGGCCGGCAGCGCCGGGTCCGGTGTGCGGTTCTCGGCGATGGCCGCCACCAGCGCACGCTGGGCGGGCATGATGATGCGGAACACGTTACCGACCATGATCGTGCCGATCACCGCGCCCACATGCAGGTAGGCGCCACGGCCGCTGAACACCTTGCTGAAGCCGTAGGCCGCCGCAATCAACAGCACAAACAGGATCAAGCCGAGCAGGGCAGGGCGTTTGCCCAGGGCCGAATCGCACAGGAAGGAGTAGATAAACCAGCCGGCGAACAGTGAACCGATACCCAGCAATACGCCTTCGGTGCCGCTGAGGCTGCTGCCGGGGGCGAGCAAGTACAGCGTCGGGTTGAGGTAGAACACCACGCACAGCAGCGCGACGCCTGACATCCAGGTGAAATAGGCTTCCCATTTGAACCAGTGCAGGTTGTCCGGCATGGTCGGCGGGGCCAGTTTGTATTTTTCCAGGTGGTAGATACCGCCACCGTGGATCGCCCACAAGTCACCGGCCAGGCCGTTCTTGGGGTTGACGCGATTAAGGTTGTTTTCCAGCCAGACGAAGTAGAAAGAAGCGCCGATCCAGGCGACGCCAGTGATCATGTGAACCCAGCGCACGCTCAGGTTCAGCCATTCCAACAGATGTGCTTCCACAGTCTTTACCTCTCGCCTGTCACCCTTGTTGTCGGGTGATCAGACCTTCTCTTATTGGTGGGGGGCGAGGATCAAACGCTCATCCTCTTTGAAAAAATGCTCATCGCAGTTATTGCCTGTGCCACTGCGATCAACCACCAGGAAGTCATCCCGCTTTTCGATCGTCAGCACCGGGTGGTGCCAGACGCCGCGATGGTAATTAATGCCCTGCCTGCCGTTGGTGACGAAGGCGCGGACCAAGCCCGATACAGGTTCATCGCCAAGTGGCGCGACCACGATCAGAAAGGGGTTGCCGAGCAGCGGAATGAAAGCCTGGCTGCCCAGCGGGTGTCTCTCCAGCATGCACACGGTCAGCGGCATGTCCTGCGCGTCGGCGCGGAAGATGCTGATGATGGCGTGGTCTTCCGGCTTCGCGGTGTCGACCGTGGCCAGTTTGTGAAAGCGCATGGTCGACCCGTTGTTGATCATGAAGTGATCGCTGCCATCGGTTTCGATAACGTCTCCGAAAGGGGCGAAGGCTTCTTTGGTCAGGGGTTCGATCATCAGTGTGCGCATGGCTGTCTTCTTATCTTGTCTATAGATCGTTCCCACGCTCTGCGTGGGAACGCTGCCCTGGACGCTCTGCGTCCGCTGTGTGACGCGGAGCGTCACGGGATGCGTCCCCACGCAGAGCGTGGGGACGATCGGGTGTTATTTCGAGACTTTGCCCAGGACACGCAGGCGACTCACACCACCATCCGGGAACACATTCAGGCGGATGTGGGTAATCGGCCCCAGCGCCTTGATCTGCTCGGCGAAGGTGTGTTCGGCGTGCATTTCCAGCTTCTGCGCCGGCAGCAGTTCGCGCCAGAACAGCGACTGGGTTTCGATCTGGCTGTCGGTGCCGCCTTTCACGAAAGCGCCCTGGATCGAGCAGGTATCCGGGTAGTTGCCCTTGAAGTGCAGGGTGTCGACCACGATTTTCTCGATCTCGCCCGGGTGGCCCAAGGCGACGATCACCCAGTCATTGCCCGGTGTACGACGACGCGCGGTTTCCCAGCCATCGCCCATGTTGATGCCGCGGCCCGGGTTGAGGATGTTGCTCATGCGGCCGAAGTGTTCGTCGGAACAGGCCAGGGCACGACCGCCATTGAGCGCGGCAGCCAGGTCGACCTGTTCGTTGTCGCCCACCGAAGACCAGTCACGGAACGGCACGCCGTACACACGCAGACGGGCCACGCCGCCATCCGGGTAGATGTTGAAGCGCAGGTGGCTGAACGCCTGGTCGTTGTTGATCTCGTGGTAGTGGTGGCTGTTGCCTTGCAGCTCGACGGCTGACAGCACTTCCACCCACTGAGTGTTGGCATCCGGCTCGCCCGAGGCCAGGAAGCAGGCTTCCAGGGAGGCCGACGGCGGGAAGTTGCCGGTGAAGAATGAAGTGTCGATGTCCACGCCTTTGATCGAACCCGGCACGCCCAGGCGGATCACTGCACTGTCGTAGCCTTCGAAGCGCTTGCGGCGTGACTCCCAGCCGTCCATCCACTTGCCGTTGTCATCGAAAACGCCCTCCTTCCACACGGCCGGGGTCGGCTGGAACAGGCGGTTGGCGTCAGCGAACCAGTCATCGGTCACCGAGATGATCTTGGTGCCCAGGCGGGCGTCGGCCAGGTTGACGAACTTTTCGAAAGGTACGGCGTAAGCTTTCATTCTTCTTGTCTGCCTTAGATAGAGTGGCTGGGGATGGACTGCTAGAGGGTCAGTAAACGGAACAACGCGATCTTGTTGATCTCGTCCAGCGCGCACTTGAACTCGGTGTCTGCCGAATTGTGGATGCGCGTTTCGAACGCGGCGAGGATCTGATGCCGGTTGCTGCCTTTTACCGCCATGATGAAGGGAAACTTGAACTTGGCTTTGTAGGCCTCATTCAGCTCGGTGAAGCGAGAAAACTCTTCGGCCGTGCATTGGTGAATACCCGCGCCCGCTTGTTCATCGGTGCTGGCTTGGGTCAGTTGGCCCTGGACGGCAGCTTTTCCGGCCAGGTCCGGGTGAGCATTGATCAGCGCCAGTTGCGAGGCGTGATCAGCACTCAACAGGATATCGCTCATGCGCTGGTGCAGGGTTTCGATCTGGTCGATCGACGCGTCCTGGCCCAGGTCGAAGGCCTTTTCGGCCACCCATGGCGAGTGTTCGTAGATATCGGCAAAGGCCTGGACGAAGGCGTCGCGGCTCAAGGTCGAAGGTTTCAGGGTCTGGAACGCAGTCATTTCGCCGCTCCCGGGAAAGGGTGGGTTTGGTGCCAGTGACGGGCGATGTCCACGCGGCGGGTGAACCACACCTGGTCATGGCCTTTGACGTATTCAATGAAGCGCTTGAGCGAGGCCAGGCGTGCCGGGCGGCCGATCAGGCGGCAATGCAGGCCGATGGACAGCATCTTTGGCGCTTCGGCACCTTCGGCATACAGCACGTCGAAGGCGTCCTTGAGGTATTCGAAAAAGTCGTCGCCCTTGTTGAAGCCCTGCACCTGGGTGAAGCGCATGTCGTTGGTGTCCAGGGTATAGGGGATCACCAAGTGCGGCTTGCCGTTGGGGGTGTTGGGTTCCCAGTAGGGCAGGTCGTCGTCGTAGGTGTCGCAGTCGTACAGAAAGCCACCTTCCTCCATCACCAGGCGACGGGTGTTGGGGCCGGTGCGGCCGGTGTACCAGCCCAGTGGGCGTTCACCGGTGAGTTCGGTGAGGATGCGGATGGCTTCGAGCATGTGCTCGCGCTCCTGAGCCTCGTCCATGTACTGGTAGTCGATCCAGCGGTAGCCGTGGCTGCAAATCTCGTGGCCGGCGGCGACCATGGCGCGGATCACGTCCGGATGGCGCTGGGCGGCCATGGCCACGGCGAAGATGGTCAGCGGGATGTCGAACTCTTTGAACAACTTGAGGATGCGCCACACACCGGCACGGCTGCCGTACTCATACAGCGACTCCATGCTCATGTTGCGCTCGCCTTGCAGCGGTTGGGCCGAGACCATTTCCGAAAGGAAGGCTTCGGACTCTTTGTCGCCATGCAGGATATTGCGCTCGCCGCCTTCTTCGTAGTTGAGTACGAACGACAGCGCAATGCGTGCCTTGCCCGGCCAGTGGGGGTGAGGAGGGTTACTGCCGTAACCGATCAGGTCGCGTGGGTAGTCAGCGCTCACTGCAGTCTTCCTTCTTGTTCGTGGTAGCAGGTGTGTGTGGCGTCCGGGCAGTGGAATGACTGAGTGGCGTCACAGCGATGATTGATTGTATACAACTTATCGCGAACTTTGTAAGCCTGCATTTCTGCATTTTTTCTGAACGGGCTCTCTACGGGTCTCTGCAAGAAACTTGCCTGAATGGTCAGATTAAAATGAAAAAGCCCACTGTAGGAGCGAGCTTGCTCGCGAAAAACCCGAGCGCGCCACTTTTCATCCTGAAAGCCCGCGTCATCGTTGACGTTTTTCGCGAGCAAGCTCGCTCCTACAGGGGATTGGAAGGCTGTGGAATTTATTGTGTACAATTTTTATAAAAAGTGTCTTAATCAGTCATCGCCGGCTTTTTCAACGCTCTGAAAAGGTGCGGGTTTCTCAATCACTGACTTCCGGAGGCGCATAGAAGCCATGGGACGTTTGACCACACACGTTTTGGACGCTGCACACGGCTGCCCTGGCAGCGCAATCAAGGTTGAGCTCTACCGTGTCGAAGGCACGCAGCTTGAGCTCGTCGCTACCGCCACTACCAACGGAGACGGTCGTTGCGACGCGCCGCTGCTGCAAGGCGACGACTACCGCAGCGGCGTGTACCAACTGCAGTTCAGCGCCGGTGATTACTACCGTGCCCGCGGTGTGCAATTGCCTGAACCTGCCTTCCTCGACGTGGTGGTGTTGCGCTTTGGTATCAGTGCCGAGCAAGACCACTACCACGTGCCTCTGCTGATTTCGCCTTACAGCTACTCCACTTATCGCGGTAGCTGAGTCGTCACCTCGCTTCACACCCCCAAATGCTCTTCGTTGGTTTCGCCCGCGCACACTGCGGGCTTTTTTTCGCTCAACTATCTAGCCCCTCTTGCTCATTGATGGGCCCTAGGCTGGTTTTTCCTCAGTGCATAGAGAAGAAAACACCATGACCTTGCCCCCTGATCAGCTCGGCGTTACAGCGCCCTCCAGTGACCCTGACGACACCCTTGAGGAGGACGCGCCGCCCTTTTTCGTCGATGCCGATTTACAGGCCCTACGCACTCCGTTGCGAGAACGGATCAACGCCTATCCCCATCCCAGCCGCCTGATCAATCAGATCGGGCTGGCCGACGCGAGATGCCGCGAGTCGACACGGGCGCTCACACGCCTGATAGGGCGCTCACCCAGGATCTTGAAGGTGATCCGCGCCCAGTTGCAGAAGGCGTTCGAGATTGACCCGGACAGTCTGCTCTTCACCGAACCCATGCCTCCGCGTTTACCGCAGAAAGTCGACACCTTGACTGATCGTGCGTTGTTGCTGCTGGTCCGCCCTTCGGTGCCTTTCAATATCAATCAATACACCCTCCTCAGCGTCAAGGGCGCGCCTGACCGTCGGTTGCCCTATACACCGCTGGAAGCGCTGCGGCGGGTTATCGCGTTGGGGCTGTTTGAGCGGTTGGGTCGCGCAGCCAATCAATATTGGGACGCGCTGGAGTACGGCTCCTGGCTCACACGCCGGGAGCGTTGGATCGAGCTGCACCAGGCGCTTTTTGCTGACCGGGCCTTTATTGCCAGGCAACTGAACGAGCTATCACGGGCTGGATTGGCCATGGTTCAGGCCGTGATCGATGCACCAACCGCTGAAGCACGCCTGCGTGCGGGCGGACAGTGGGCCGATGTGCGAGTAGGCCCGTTGATGTGGCCGGGTAACCCTGCGGTGGCTATTGCGGGCGCGTTGCATTTCTATCGTGAGGGCGATCCCGATGATGTGCCTCATGTTGTCTATTTACCGGGTGTGGCTCGCAATTTTTACGAGTACCCGTCTTTCGTCGCCCTGGCGTGCGGCGTGCAGGCGCTGGGCAGGTCTCGTCTACACGAGCTCTGGCAATGTTTGCCATTAAGTCGTCGCTCTGTGTTGCATCCACCTGCAACGTTCTCCTCGGTATCCACTGTCTCTCGAGGCGTGGAGCTTATGGAGGATGCGCTGGCGTCAAGCGCGCAGGCGTTGTTGGAAGGGCAATGGGCCAATGAATTAGCGTGTACGGTAAAAAGCAACCACGCCCATGTGTTTGCCGCCGGAACGTCACAGCCTCTGGAGTCAGCAGTTGTTCTCGCACGAGTGGAGCGTAACCGGCAGCAGTTAATCGGCGGGGCCCGACTTGGCCCGCTTCGAGAGCAGTTGCTCAAATGGGACCAGCAACGACGACACGCCGAAATAATCTTTGGCAGCACTGCGCCAGGCTTGGCCGAATACACCGTAGAACACCGGATCAAACGCTACGAAAAAGGGCTGGTTGCGTTGCTCGATCCCGATGATTTGAGTAACGATACGCCCGCATACCAGGCATTTGTATCGCTGGTATCCCAGCTCAACGCCCATGCCCAAACGATGGACAGGTGGGTGCAGGATGCCCAGCAACGGCTGTTCGAGGTGGCATTTTGGGCTGAGCGCCCTGGTGGAAAGGGTACGCTCAGGCGCGGCACGTTGTTTCTTGACGCCCAGACTGAGGCGCTACGCTGTGAGGTGCAATTGCAGCATCGACTCAAGTTGATAAGCACCGCGCATCGGGACCTGATCATCGAAGTGCTCGATCAGCCTTTGCCGTCAAAACGTCCAGACAGTCAAACCCGAGTGCTGTCAATTGCGATTGGCAATGACCCGGATGCCTTCTATCCGCTCCATAACATGTGGGTGGTGACTACGGCGGCGGCGGTACGGGTGCCGCGGCGCCAGCATGCGGTAGTCCTGTGCGGTTTCGGAGCGGAAGGTGGGGTGCAGGGGTTTTTCGGACTGGACGCCCTGACCCGAAGTATCAAAGCCAGCCTTGAGAGTTGGGACCGCAGCGCGCTGTGGGACTATGTCGAGCACGACAAGCGTAACGACTTGCGCTCACACGCGGCGCGTGGAACGCTGGCTGTGCGCTACGTACCGATTAATGGCAAGCCCGCACTGGCTGCGATCAAGACATTGCTTGGGTGCTATCAGCGCCTGCACAACAGCACAGAAGACATCACGCGCATATTCAACGGCGTGAAAGATGCGCAAATAAGTCGCGCCCTGCTGCTGGCAGAACTGCAAGAGCAGCTCAAGGCACCTGTCAGTGACGCCCAGAGCCGCGCCCAGGCCAATGTCGAGTTGTTGCGCAAAACCGCACTGCAAGCGAAGAAACTGCCAGCTTGGCTGGAGCACGCATCCCGTTACCAGCGTAAGAAGTTCAGGCGATCGCAGCGCTTTTACCTGAGCAGTACTTTTGCATTCAAGACAAGGCTTGAAGACCAGTTGCCCGGTCTGGAAACCTTCGCTCGCCGTGCCCTGATCGATCGCTTGCGGTTGGACGGCATACCTGCGCAGTTTGATATCGACCAGCCCTTCATTGATATGCCCGATGATGTTCAAGGCAGTTATTGTGGATGGACAAGCGGTTGTGCCATTGGCGACCGCGCCATAAAACTTACCCCGACCCTGAAGCGCACCACCTACAGCCTGTTACAACTGGCGCAGCATAACCTGGACCCACTGGCGCCCTGGACGCAGTGGCGACTCAATCGCGCCCGCTATTTGCAACCTGAATGGAAAAATCAACTGAATGCCGCTTACTTGATCCGTACGATTTCCTCGCTGGATGTCGGCGGTCAGTACGACGCGTTGATCAACCAGGTTTTTTACCCGCCTGGCGATACCCTCCACACGCTCAGCAAAGGGCGCATTCCCGAGTTACTGAACCGGACGTTGCTTGCCGGCACTGAGCAACATCTGTTGTTGGCCACGCAACAAGGCTTGACGGCAACCGCGCAAAGTATCTTCACCACGGCGATGGCCGCACGAACGCCGCAAGACTTGTTGAAAAACCAACATGAGCTGCAACTGCATGTGCTTCATTTAGTGGGCCACACGATGCAGCATGACCGCTATATCGCGGGCCTGGTGATCGTGCGAGACCTGCGGTCGGGGCATTGCGTGATCTATTGGCCGAATGCTTCGCCCGCGTTGGTTCTCACCGAGTACTGCAGTTTGCAACAAGCCCAGGATGCATTGAACCGCCTTGGCGCACGGCCTGAAAACACCCAGATGCTGGCGAGGCAGATCGCACCCGGCTGGGCATTTCAGGCAATTACCCATCACCCGGTCAGGGTCGATAGGCTCGGTGCTGCCGTCAGTTACCTGGACGCTATACCTGCGTTTGCCATGGTCAAAGGGATATGGCAAGCGGTTGAGTTTGTTCGCTCCTTCGGTATCAAGCACTTGGAGCCGACGGTGCTGCCGGATGAGGTTGAGCAGGTAATCCTTGAGCAGATTGCCAGTGAACCTGAGGCTTGGCTGGCAATTGTCCCCACGTCCCACAGTGATGCCCAGGCATTGCTTTACGACGCCCCGGTGCTGGAGTTGAAACGTCAGACCCAGGCAGCCAGCCATTCCGGCAAAGCGCTGGATGAGTATCGCACCCGTCGGCTGGGCGAGCAGGGCGAGACACGCAGGCGCCGGTTGATCGCTTTTTTCTCTCCGTTATTCGGGATGTTCAATGATGCCTACGAGTTGCTGCTTGTGGCGCGGCGCTTTCATCGCTATGGGGACCCTCATGATGCCGTTGACGTGGGTTTTATGAGTGCGTTTATGGCGGCTGACCTGCTGACAAACTTTATACCGGGGCCCAAGGGGCGCGGCAGTGCTGTGGCCAAGGTGACGCGTCCTGCGCCGAGGGCTTTACTGGCACGCATACACCGCATGCGCATGGCCGTGCGCGGTAGCCTTGCGCGCGTGAAGGTGCCCGTTGTAACTCAGCTCAAGGTGTTCGACCGGTTCAAAATCAAGGCGATTGCTGACGACGCCGTGGCGCTGAAAGGCCCGGGCAAAAAGGGAATCCATGTCAAAAAGGGTGAGCTGTTTCTGACAGACGATACGCACCATTACCCGATTTACCAGCGCGAAAACGAACAGGTATTTCGACTCAAAAATACCCGGCAGCCGGGCGAAGACGAGTTGATCTTGCACATCGATCAGCCCGGTGAACGCTTGTTGGGCTCGGGCGACCCTCAACCGGGGCCCAGCTCGGGGGTGCTCAACCCCTGGCGCGTAGAAGTAGAGGCGCTACGGGATTGGTTCCCACCGACTGTGCGTTCTGCTACACAAAGCACCATTGTCCAGTCCTCAACGGTCGCCACCCACTGGTTCGATTGGCGTATCCGAGCCCAGGCCATTGAGCTGTCGGACTCATCGATACCTGGCGTTTTACGTGTGCAATCGACTCCTCAAGGAGCCTTCTACAATGCCATCTATATCGGCGCGAGGTATGACACACCGAGCGCTGGATCGGGAATCGGATATTACAGGCTACTGGACACGGGGGATCAGGCGCCATTGACCGACATTGCGTTTATTACCAGGGATACGCAGCAGGTTTCATTGGCTCGCACTGATATTGAGCGCTGGACAAGTACGGCAATCAACGATCAGCCCATTCCGGTATCACGCACTTCGGCGGGCGAGTGGCAGCTGCATGCGCCGCTGTTCGACAGGCCACTGGAGCGCTATGTGGGCAGTGCTTTTCCCACCCTCACAAATACAAGCCAAGCGCTGGCAGTCGCCAGGCTGATTGAGTTATCGGGGCCGCCACAACTGGCAACGGCCAGTCATTTACTGAATATTCGCGCCACGCTCGACAAGTGGTTGCTTGCTGTAAATGGCCGTGTTGGCCAGACGGATGATTTGCTACAGATGTTGCGGCCCAATGAGCGGCGCAAAGAAATGGTGTACATCGGGTACGATGGCAAGGCGCCAGGCTTCACGCGTGTTGACTTCACGCCGCCTCACCCGTTGGATCCGCGCCTTCAATTTGGTGTCACACCGGTCAGGACGCAGCGGCTCGAGGCAGAGCGCTCTGCCGTCAGAACCGTGCTGGAGCAGCAGGGCTTCGCCGTCCAGGATTTGTCTTTGCGGCGGCAGGGGACAACCGCTGGAGAATTCAGCCACGAATCAGTTGTGACGCATCGCCATTCGAACAAAATTTACTATGTCGCCTATCAATGGCTTGAGACGGGGCGAATGACATTGAGAACCAAGCTGACGGACAAGTGGATTCGGTTCGCAATTAAATTACACCCCGACTCTCTTCTATTGAAAGCGGTCGACAGCGCGCTGCAAGAACAGCGCTTGGTGCGGATCGTGGCGGGTATCCAATGGGCGACGAAGGGCAATCTGAACCCCAGCGTCTACTTCGTCAAATTGGCCCCCTAGCGTTGACGAGTGCCGCTGCTGCGGCGCCACCAAACAGTGCGGCACTGATCCGATTGAACCAGCTCTGGCCCGAGCCGCTGCGCAAATAGCGCGCAGCGCCATGGGCGCCCAAGCCGTAAGCCAACTTGCACAGCAGATCAAGCAGCGTCCAGGTGACGATCATGACCAGCAACTGCGGCAGGAACGGTTGCTGGCTGCTGAGAAATTGTGGCAGGAAGGCAGCGAAAAACAGGATGTCCTTGGGGTTGCTGGCGCCCAGTACAAAAGCCCGGCCAAACAATGCACGAAAGCGTGGTACTGGCGCAGCGTGCGGAACTTCAGCGCCCGCATTCGGCAGGCGCGATTGCTGCCAGCTCTGCCACGCCAGGTAGAACAGGTAGAGTGCGCCGACAATTTTGAGCGCGCTGAACAGTTGTTCGGACGCTAGCAGCAGCGCGCCCAGGCCCAGGGCCGAGGCGCTCAACAGGCAGATCGAGGCAAACACACCACCGAGAAACGCCGGGTACGAGCGGCGCAGGCCATAGTTAAGGCTGTTGCTGATCATCAGCAATGAGAGCGGGCCGGGGATCAGGATCACCACCAGCGCAGCGCCGCTGAACAGCAGCCAGGTTTCCAAGGTCATTTACATTCCTCCCTTTCATGCAAAAGCCTCACCCGAAGGTGAGGCGGTTTTTCAGCCCTTCCTGAACTACAGAAAGATGAACTTGGCGATAAAGATCGCGCACAGCACCCAAAGGCTGATGGAAATCTCGCGGTACTTGCCGGTGCCGGCTTTCAACGCCACGTAAGTGATAAAACCCAGGGCGATTCCGTCGGCGACCGAAAACGTCAGCGGCATCATGATCGCGGTGACGATCGCCGGAATGCTGTCGGTGGCTTCATCCCAGTTGATATGGGCCATGCTCGCCATCATCAGCATCGCAACGTAAATCAACGCGCCCGCGGTGGCGTAGGCGGGAATCATGCCGGCCAGCGGCGCAAAAAACATCGCCGCCACGAACAATATGCCCACGGTCACCGCGGTCAAACCCGTACGGCCGCCAGCAGCCACACCGGCGGCACTTTCTACATAGCTGGTCACCGGCGGTACACCGACCATGGCGCCGAACACGCTGGACGCACTGTCAGCCTTCAAGGCGCGAGACAGGTTGTCGATCTTGCCGTCTGCCTTGACTAGCCCGGCGCGTTGGGCAACGCCCATCAGTGTACCGGCAGTGTCGAACATGTGTACAAAAAGAAAGGCAAATACCACGCTGATCATGCTCACATTGAACACACCCATCACGTCCATGGCCATCCAGGTCGGTGCCAGGCTCGGTGGGGTGGCGAGAATGCCGTTGTAGTGCACCAGGCCCAGGCCCCAGCCGGCCAGGGTCACGGCGATGATGCTGATGAGAATTGCGCCGAATACGCGGTGATAACTGAGGATAGCAATCAGCAGGAAGCACACCGCCGCCAGCAACGGCGCGGGCTCATGCAGGGAGCCGAGCTTGATCAGCGTAGCCGGGCTGTCGACAATGATGCCGGCGGTTTTCAGGCCGATCACCCCCAGGAACAAACCCACGCCGGCGCCCATGGCATGGCGCAGGCTGACCGGAATACTGTTGAGCAGCCATTCGCGGATGCGCGACAGCGTCAGGATCATGAACAGCACGCCGGAAATAAACACCGCGCCGAGGGCGGTTTCCCAGGTGTAACCCATGGTGCCGACCACGGTGTAGGTGAAAAACGCGTTCAAGCCCATGCCCGGTGCCAGGCCCACTGGCCAGTTGGCGTACAGGCCCATCAGCAGGCAACCCAGCGCCGCGGCGATGCAGGTGGCGACGAAAGCCGCGCCGTGATCGATACCGGCATCGGCCATGATGTTGGGGTTGACGAAGATGATGTAGGCCATGGTGATAAAGGTGGTGAGGCCGGCGATCAGCTCGGTCTTCACTGTGGTGCCATGCAAGCGCAGTTTGAACAGGCGTTCCAGCCAACCGCCTCGGGGCGCGGCCAGGTCCAACGTAGGGGCTTCGGTTTTGCGGCTATCCACAGCGAGTACTCCTCAATCGTTTTATTGTTATGTCCAGCGCCGGTCACATGAGTGGGCAACAGCGCTTTGAGGTACCGGCGGGTTTGTTGACCAAAAGGTCAGGAACTCGCACGAAGCGAATTATGCTTTTGTATACAAATAAAGCAAATAATGTTTTCGATTGTCTCGGCGAAAAGGGATGAAAGGCGCAGGCCAAGGGATTTATTCTGCGCAACGCCTTGAAACAAGCCTTCGATACCCGCACCTTGTGGGCGCAAGCATTCGGTCAGCGCGGCGAAAAGGGGAGCCCCATGTACAAGGTTTATGGCGATTACAAGTCGGGCAATTGCTACAAGGTCAAATTGATGCTCAATCTGTTGGGCATCCCGTATGAATGGATCGATATCGATATCCTCAAGGGCGATACCCAGACCCCTGAGTTCCTGGCCAAGAACCCCAATGGCAAGGTCCCGGTATTGGAGCTTGAAGACGGCACCTGCCTGTGGGAGTCCAACGCGATTCTCAACTTCCTCGCCGATGGCAGCGAATTCCTGCCGACCGAACCGCGCCTGCGTACCCAGGTATTGCAGTGGCAGTTTTTCGAGCAGTACAGCCATGAGCCTTACATTGCGGTGGCGCGGTTTATTCAGTTCTACCTGAACATGCCCGAGGATCGGCTGGAAGAATACAAGACCACCCACAAAGGCGGTTACAAGGCCTTGAGAGTGATGGAGCGTCAGCTTCAAGCCACGCCTTATTTAGTGGGCGAGCAGTTTTCCATTGCCGATATTGCGTTGTATGCCTACACCCATGTGGCCCATGAAGGCGGCTTTGACCTGGCGCCGTATCCGGCGGTGCAGGCGTGGTTGCAGCGCGTGGCCAGTCATCCCAAGTACGTGGCGATGCTCGACTGACTCCCTCGGTCCAATGTGGGAGCTGGCTTGCCTGCGAGAGCGTCACCCTGGCGCCCCGGCTAAACCGAGGTGTCTGCATCGCATGCAAGCCAGCTCCCACATTTAGCGCGGCGGCGTGTCAGGCAGTGCTTTGTTGAGCAGTTCAAAGCAGCGCTGCGCCGCCGGGCTCAAGCCCATCCCGCTACGGCTGATCAACCCGATCTCTCGATTCACCCCGGGATGATCGATGCTGATCCGCTTCAAACCTTCCAGGCTATCCGCCGCTGACTCCGGCAACACACTGATGCCCAGGCCCTGGCGCACCAAGGCCAATACGGTCGACATGTAGTTGGCCTCCATGCCGGCGTTCAGCGTCAGCCGTGTCTCATCGAACAGCGTGTCCACTTGCTCGCGCACACTGCTGTCGCGGCCGGTCAGGATGATCGGCTGGTCCGCCAATTGTTCCAGAGTCAGTTGGCGATGGCGGGCGAGCGCATGGCCCGATGGCACAAATGCGCACAGCCGATCATTGAGCACCGGCACGAAGTCCAGCCCGTGGCTCAGGCGGGCGCGCACGCCGATGCCGAAATCCACTTCGCCGTTGCGAACCTTTGCATGAATGCGCTGGGCCACTAGGTCATGCAGGCGCACTTCGATGCCGGCGAAGCGTTGGCGAAACAGGCGCAAGGCCGGGGGCAGAGCGCCTGCGCAGACTGAGGGCAGGGCGGCAATGGTCACCACGCCGCGGCGCAAGGCGGCGAGGTCGCGGGAGCCGGTGACGATGTTGTCCAGGTCCAGCAGCAGTTTTTCCATGGGCCCGCGCGCCTCCTGGCCCGCAGCGGTAATGCTCACGTGGCGCGGGCTGCGGTCGAGCAGGGCGACGCCGAGCCAGTCTTCCAGTTGTTGCACCTGCACGGTGAGGGCCGACGGCGACAGATGCAGTTCGTTGGCCGCCTTGGTGAAGCTGCCTGTGCGGGCAACCGCAAGGAAAGCTTGAATGTGCTGGATGCTGTTTTTCATGCGCGTCGCTTCATTTTGTTTTTCCGAACGCTGGTGGCTGAATATTGCAATTTACAAAGCCTAGCGCGATTCCAATACTCCAGGGAAAACAATAACCGGCCAACCAGGCCGCCCTGGAGTAACCCATGCTCGCAACCCTGGGTGTCATCACCATCCTGTGCCTGCTCGCTGCCGTCATGAGCAAACGTCTCTCGCCGCTGGTGGCCTTGATCGCCTTGCCGATCATTGCCGCGCTGATCGGTGGATTTGGCCTGCAAACCAGCGCCTTCATCATTACCGGTATCAAGAACGTCGCCCCTGTGGTGGGCATGTTTGTGTTCGCGATCCTGTTTTTCGGGATCATGACCGACGCGGGCATGCTCGATCCCATCATTGATCGCATCCTGCGCACGGTCGGGACGCGTCCTACACGAATTGTGGTGGGTACTGCGACCCTGGCGTTGCTGGTACACCTGGACGGCTCTGGCGCTGTGACTTTCTTGGTGACGGTGCCGGCGATGCTGCCGCTGTATACGCGCCTCGGCATTGATAAACGCATCCTCGCCTGCGTATGTGCGATGGCCGCCGGGGTCAACTTCCTGCCCTGGACCGGCCCGGTGCTGCGTTCGTCGGCGGCCTTGCATGTGCCGGTGGCCGACCTGTTCCAACCATTGATCCCGGTTCAGATCGTCGGGCTGATCTTTGTCTTCGCCTGCGCCTGGTGGCTGGGCCATCGCGAAGAAAAGCGCCTCGGCCTGGGCGCGGGTTCCAGCGTGGAGGCGGTGCCGCAACGAGTGCTCAGCGATGACGACATCACGCTGCGTCGTCCACGGTTGTTCTGGGTCAACCTGATGCTGACCGTGCTGGTGATGGTGGTGATGATCGCCGGCTGGGTCGACCCGGTGGTGATGTTCATGCTCGGCACCGTGGTTGCGTTGTGCATCAACTATCCCAACGTGGACGCCCAGCGTGCGCGCATCGACGCCCATGCGAAAACCGCCCTGACCATGGCCAGTATCCTGCTCGCCGCCGGGGTATTTACCGGCATCATGCAAGGCACCGGCATGCTCAAGGCCATCGCCGAAGTGGCGGTGGCGCAGATCCCGGCGGGCCACGGCAAGTTGATCCCGGCCGTCGTGGGCTTCTTGTCCATGCCCCTGAGCATGTTGTTTGACCCCGATTCCTACTATTTCGGCGTGATGCCGGTGATCGCCGAAGTCGGCAAGGCCCTGGGCGTCGACCCGCTTCAGGTGGCCCAGGCTTCGCTGCTGGGCGTGCACACCACCGGCTTCCCGGTCAGCCCGCTGACGCCTGCGACCTTCCTGCTGGTGGGCCTGTGCAAGATCGAGTTGGCCGATCACCAGCGCTTCACCATTCCTTTCCTGTTTGCCGCCTCGGTGTTGATGACCCTGACGGCGTTGCTCCTGGGAGTGATTTGAGATGAACACCTTGCGCATCGGCTCCGGCGCCGGCTACTCCGGCGACCGTATAGAACCTGCGGTGGAACTGGCCGAACACGGCGACCTGGATTACCTGGTCTTCGAATGCCTGGCCGAACGCACCATCGCCCTGGCGCAACAGGCGCGCATCAGCGACCCGCAGGGCGGTTATGACCCGCTGCTCGCTGAGCGCATGCGCCGTGTCTTGCCCTTTGTAGGGCAGGGGGCGGGGCGTCGTCGCCTGCGCGTGATCACCAACATGGGGGCGGCAAACCCGTTGGCGGCGGCCGGGGAAGTGCGGCGCATTGCCGGCGAGCTGGGCCTGGGTCTCAAGGTCGTGGCGGTGGTCGGGGATGACGTGCTGCATACCTTGTCTGCCGAGCAGTTGCTGGATAACGGCCAGACCTTAGGCGCATTGGGCGAGCGGCTGATTTCCGCGAATGCCTACTTGGGTGTGGAGGGCATTCTTAACGCGTTGCACGCCGACGCCGATGTGGTGATCACCGGACGCGTGGCCGACCCTTCGCTATTCCTGGCGCCGCAGATGTTCGAGTTCGGCTGGGCCTTCGATGATTGGCCGCGACTGGGCCGGGGCACGTTGGTGGGGCATTTGCTCGAGTGCGCGGGGCAGGTCAGTGGCGGTTATTTCGCTGATCCAGGCTTCAAGGATGTGGAGGATCTGGCGCGCCTGGGCTTTCCCCTGGCCGAGGTCGACGCCGACGGCAATGCAGTGATCACCAAGGTGGCAGGCTCCGGTGGGCGGGTCAGCCGCGCGACCTGCGCCGAACAACTGATTTATGAAGTTCACGACCCGGCAGCCTACTTGACCCCGGATGTGACGGCCGACTTTTCTCAGGTCGGGTTTGTCGAGGAGGGCGTGGACCGGGTGCGTGCCCAAGGTGCCAGTGGGCGTGCCCGGCCTGATCAACTGAAGGTCAGCGTCGGTTACCTGGACGGTTGGATCGGTGAAGGGCAGATGTCTTACGGCGGTCCCGGTGCTGTCGCACGGGCTGAGTTGGCGCGAGAAGTGGTGCTCAAACGTCTGGCGTTGATCGGCGTCAACATGCAGGACCTGCGCGCCGAGTTGATCGGCATGGATTCATTGCACGGCCTGCGCAGCAGCGTCGAGCCTTGGGAAGTGCGCCTGCGGGTCGCTGCCCGGTGTGACGAGCGCAGCGACGCCGTGCGGATCGGCAATGAAGTGGAGACCCTCTACACCAACGGCCCGGCCGGCGGCGGTGGGGCGAGCAAGAGCGTGCGTCAGGTGGTGGCGGTGGCGTCGTTGCTGTTGCCCCGTGAAGCGGTCAAACCGAGGATTGAAGAATGAAACTGCACAGGCTGGCCCATTCCCGCACCGGGGATAAGGGCGACACGTCGAACATCTCGATCATTGCCTATCGCGCCGAGGATTATCCGTTGCTGTGTGAACAACTGACGGCTGAGCGCGTGGCCGAGTTCTTTGCCGATTTACGCGATCCCGATGCGGCACCGGTTCAGCGTCATGAGTTGCCGAACGTGCAGGCGCTGAACTTCGTCCTGCCGGGAATCCTGCGCGGCGGCGTAACCCGGTCGCTGGCCCTGGACGCCCACGGCAAGTGCCTGGGTTCGGCACTGTTGAATCTCGACCTGACAATACCGAATTAAGAACACAGCAGAGCAAATGTGGGAGCTGGCTTGCCTGCGATTGCATCACCTCGGTACATCTGCTGCACCGCGGTGCCCGCATCGCAGGCAAGCCCCACATTGACCGCAGTGGGCTTCAGAGCGCAGCGAAGCGCTTGTCCAGGTAGTCAATGATGACCTTGGAGTCATACATCCAGGTGGTCTGGCCGTTCTCTTCGATGCGCAGGCACGGCACTTTGATCTTGCCGCCTTGCTCCAGCAGGGTCTGACGGTCCTGCTCGTTGTTCTTCGCGTCCTTGAGCGCCACCGGCACATTCAGACGGTGCAGGGTGCGACGGGTCTTCACGCAGAACGGGCAGGCGTGGAACTGATACAGGGTCAGGTCCTTGGCTGCAGCATTGACCTTGGCCTGTTGCTCCGCCGGGCGTTGTTTTTTACGTGGGCGGGTAAGAAAGTCGCCCGCGATGATGACGTGGCCGAGGCCCACTCGAAGTGCTTTGACGAACATGGCTGAAACCTCTTGCCCATGACTGAGGGGGCGCAGCTTACCTGATTTCTGCAGGCGAAAAAAAACCGGCGATGAACGCCGGTTTTTTCCTGCCTGGCCGGTTACTTGATCAGGCTGAGAAATTCGCTGCGGGTGGCCGCGTTCTCGCGGAACTCACCCAGCATCACCGAGGTGATCATCGACGAATTCTGTTTCTCGACACCGCGCATCATCATGCACATGTGCTTGGCCTCGATCACCACGGCCACGCCCAGGGCGCCTGTGACTTCCAACACGGCGTCGGCGATCTGGCGGCTGAGGTTTTCCTGGATCTGCAGGCGGCGCGCATACATGTCGACAATACGCGCGACCTTCGACAGGCCCAGCACTTTGCCGCTCGGGATATAGGCCACGTGGGCCTTGCCGATAAACGGCAGCAGATGATGCTCGCACAACGAGTACAGCTCGATGTCCTTGACCAGCACCATTTCGCTGTTGTCAGAGCTGAACAAGGCACCGTTGGTGACTTCTTCGAGTGTCTGTTCATAACCGCGGCAGAGGTACTGCATTGCCTTGGCGGCACGCTTTGGCGTGTCGAGCAGGCCCTCGCGGGACACGTCCTCGCCGAGTTGGCCGAGGATCGCGGTGTAATTCTGTTCCAGGGACATGAAACTACCTGTGGGATTTTCGCAAAGCGCAAGGTTACGGTGGCGGACACATCGCTGCAAGCCTGACGATGGCACTTGTTACTCGTCGCGCCCTTCCATCATGGTGCGCTTGAGCATCACATACACCGCGCCGGCGCCGCCGTGACGAGCCTGGCAGGAGGTAAAGCCGAGCACCTGGGCATGCTGGCGCAGCCAGGTATTGACGTGGCTTTTGATCATCGGCCGCTTCCCGTCCAACCGCACCGCCTTGCCGTGGGTGACGCGCACGCAGCGGATTTCGAATTTGGTCGCTTCGGCCAGGAAGGCCCAGAGGGTTTCCCGGGCTTTTTCCACGGTCATGCCGTGCAGGTCGAGGCTGCCTTCGAACGGGATCTGGCCAGCCTTGAGCTTGCGCATCTGGCTTTCCTGCACGCCGTCGCGGGCCCACATCAGTTCATCTTCGGGGCCGACGTCGATCACGAACTGGTCAGACAGGCCATCCACGGTGGTGGCATCGGTGCGCACGGTCGCGGCCTGGCGCAGCTTGGCGATCTGCGCCCGGTCAGTCTTGGGTTTGCCGGTGTCGGCGCGGTCGTGCTTGATCGGCTTGACGCCGCGCAGCTCGTTTTTGAACAGGGAAAAATCGTCGTCTTGCATGTCAGCCTCCGCGAAGGGCGGGCAGTTTACCTAAATCGCGGCGGCCAGGGCGCAGGAAACGCTATCCAAGCGCCATCAGTCGTGCTTTCTCATCAGGTGAGAGGCGATATTCAACGACAGCGGCTGGCGCATTTTCCGACGGCTGCGACGCCATAGCCACACGCCCAACCACAGCACCAGCAAGCCGATCCCCAGCAGAAGTGCCGAGCCGCCCGGGCTGGCATTCAGTTCGCCCAGGGCGGGCGAATGCCCAAACAGGCCGGCGCCACCAGCGCCCGCCAACAACAAGCCTACTATCGCCAGCAACGCGGCCATGCACGCTACCAGGCGCAGACGCCAATTGCTCGGGCCCTTGGGGCGCAAGCGACGAGCATCAAAACCATCGGATATCTTCATTCCGACCTTTCCTCCAGGGTATCGGCCCTTCGACCGGAAGATACACAGGTTGTTCCGGGGGGAGAGGTAAATGCGCCAAATGAAAGGGCTTTGCGGATGAGCGGAGCAATAAACACGCCGCTCACCGCCAGCAGGATCAGATCAAGTCTTTGGCCAGCGCCAGGGTGGCGAAGTTGTCTGCCATGATGGCCATTTCGGTTTGCTGCACATGCTCGGCGCTCAGGATACCGCCCTTGTAGGGCAGGTCGCGGGTGGCGCAGGCGTCTTCCACCAGGGTGCAGCGAAAGCCCAGGTTCTTGGCCGCGCGCACGGTGGTGCTGACGCTGGAGTGGCTCATGAAACCGCAGACGATCAGGTCCAGGGAGCCGAGGTCTTGCAGGTGCTTTTCCAGACCGGTGCCATGGAAGGCGCTAGGCAGCAGTTTGCCGATGATGGTTTCGTCACCCTCAGGCTCAAGGCCCGGAATGAATTCGCCGCGCTCGCCCTGGGGGTCAAACAGGCCGCCCACGGTGCCCAGGTGGCGCACATGCACAATCGGGCGCCCGGCGCTGCGCGCTGCGGTCACAAGCTGCTTGATGTTCTCTACCGCCGCGTCCATGCCCGAGAGGGCGAGCGGGCCGCTGAGGTATTCTTTCTGGGCGTCGATGATCACCAGGGTCGCATGATTGAGGTTGGCTGCTGCGTAACCGCGACCGCTGAGTTGAAACATCGTCTTTGGAACGGACATTCTGGGGCTCCTGTGAGTGGGGCTTTTGCGACATTGTCCACTGGCTGAGCGCTTCTGTGAATCGCTACTATCGTAAGGTACGCCGTTGCTGGCGTGCAGCCATGTCAAGAGGCAGGCCTGTTTAACACAATGCGGGCAAATTGGATGAAATCCGACGTACGGCGCCAGGTTTTTCGTACATCGTCGGTACAGGTGAAGGCTGTTAGAATCGCCAGTCGTTTTTTCCAGGAGCTTGCCCCCGTGATCACTTCCCGCCTGCGCACCTTGCGCGACCATATCCGTTGGGCTGTCAGCCGTTTCCATGGGGAAGAGCTGTTTTTTGGCCATGGCACCGACAATGCCTGGGACGAAGCCCGACAATTGGTGCTGGGCGCCTTGCACCTGCCGTGGGAAATCGCCGACAGCTATTTGGATTGCAACCTGGAAGAAGAGGAAATCTCCCACGTGCAGCGCTTGCTGCATCGCCGTATCCATGAGCGAGTGCCGACGGCCTACCTGTTGAACGAAGCCTGGTTTTGCGGCATGTCGTTTATCGTCGATGAGCGCGTATTGATCCCGCGTTCACCCATAGGCGAGCTGATTGAAGACCGCTTCGAACCCTGGCTGGCCCAGCCGCCGGCACGCATCCTCGACCTGTGCACCGGCTCCGGTTGCATCGGCATCGCCTGTGCCTATGAGTTCCCCGAGGCCGAAGTGGTGCTGGGAGACTTGTCCTTCGAAGCCCTGGAAGTGGCGAACCAGAACATCGAGCGCCATGGCGTCGACGAGCGCGTCTACACCGTGCAGGGCGATGGTTTTGACGGGTTACCCGGCCAGCGTTTCGACCTCATCGTGTCGAACCCGCCCTACGTGGATGCCGAAGATTTCGCCGACATGCCCGATGAATACCAGCACGAACCGGAACTGGGCCTGGCCTGCGGTGAAGACGGCCTGAACCTGGTACGCCGGATGCTGGCCGAAGCGGCGGACCACCTGACCGAGAAGGGCTTGCTGATTGTCGAAGTGGGCAACAGCCAGGTGCATGTCGAGGCGCTGTACCCGGAAGTGGACTTCGCCTGGCTGGACTTCAAGCGCGGTGGGCATGGGGTGTTTATGTTGACGGCTGAGCAGTGCCGCCAACACCAGGCCGTTTTCGCTGCCCGGATATAACTGCAGAAACTCGGTCAATGTGGGAGCTGGCTTGCCTGCGATAGCGGTGGGTCAGCTTGCACTTGTGCTACTGATACATCGCTATCGCAGGCAAGCCAGCTCCCCCATTTTGATTGCATTTCAATCTATCAGCGGTGCGTGGCAATCCAGATCAACAACCCCGCCTGGAACACCGTAAACGCCACCAGACAAGTGATGGTAAAGCGCAGCCCGCTGTCCTCACGCTTGAACTTGGTGACTTTCTCCTCTTCCTTGCGCAGCTTCACTTCCTGCTCCGCCAGGTTCTGCTCGGCCTGTTGCAGCATCTGTGCGGCTTCAAGGATCTCCACGAACTGCACTTTCTCGGTGTTCCAGCTGTCCAGCACCTCGCTGACCTTGCCGGGCTGCACATTGCCTTTGAGGTGCTGCACATCGGCGTAGGCCACATCGAAACCCTGGATACGCAGGAAATGATCGCGGCGCAGGCGCGTGGCTTCGTTGATGGCGTCCTTGTTGGCCAGGTCCACGCCGTCGACGCGGTAGTGGGACCACTTCTTCTTCGCCCAGGCGGCGCCTTGAGCCACCAGGAAACGCCCGATACCGCGGTTGGCCGGCTCGATTTCCAGACTGTTGCCGGGCCCGAAGTGCACGCGGTGTTTATCGTGATCGACCCAGATATCCAGGTGGTTCTGCTCGCGCCGTACTCGCTGGCCCGGTAACTGGATGACCATGCGCAACAGGCTGTGGTGTTTATCATGGCGCTCGGCATAGCCGAACTGCACAAAGCGCAACGGCCGTGCGCCGGTCGCGCGGTCGGTGGCCAGCGGGGCCAGGCGCAGCATCTTGAAATGTTCGGCGTGAACGTCGGCCCACGGCAGGGCCGCTGCGGCGCCAGCTTCGGTTGCGGCCGGGGTCTCGGCGGTCGATTCGGGTGTTGTTTCGGTGGTTGTCATGCGGCGCGATCCTGTCCAAGCCCTGCGAGCCGACAGTCTTTTTACTGTCGACTCTGGACTTATCGGCCGTTTTTCCCAGGACTGGAGGCCAATTGCCGCTTAACGGGGTTGAAGTCCTTCGATAAAGCTGACGATACGTTGGCCCAGCTCCGCAGCCAGCGGCAGTTTCGGGTCGTTGTAGGAGGCCAGTTGCTGCTTCACGTTATTGGGCACGATGCGCATCACGTGGTTCATGCCTTCGATCACCGTCAACTGCGCGTCGGGCTTGGCCTGCTTCAGTTGCCGGGCATCACCTACGCCAACCTGGATATCGTTGGTGCCTTGGATAATCAGCGCCGGCATGTCCAAGCGCGCAAAGGCGGCCGACGGATCGGCGCGGAACAGGCTGATCAGATACGGCTGCACGCTGGGTCGGAAAATGCCCTCCAATGGGCGCGGCACGTCGGCGTCCACCTGGCCGGCCTTGAGGTGATCGAGTATTTCATTGCTGCGCAGCAGCAGGGCAGGGGGCAAGTGATCGGCCAGTTGCTGACGGATCACCTGGTCCACCGGGCGGGCGCTGCCAGACAAGGAAATGACCCCGGCCGGTTCAAGTTGCGGCGCGGCGAGGGCGGCGACCAGCGCGCCCTCGCTGTGGCCCAGCACAATCAGCGGGCCCATGCGCTTGTCGGCCTTGAGTAACTTGCCCCAGGCCACGGCGTCGGCCACATACGCCGCCAGGGTCAGGTTGCGCTCATCCGGCGTGGCCGCCAGGCTTGCAGCCACGCCGCGCTTGTCGTAGCGCACGCTGGCGATCTTATGCCGGGCCAGTACCCAGGCCAGGCGCTTGAGGCTGTCGTTGCGCGCGCCGTCGGCGCTGTTGCCGTTGCGGTCGGTGGGGCCGGAGCCGGCGATGATCAGCACCACCGGCACCGGTTTATCCGATTGCGGCAAGAGCAGCGAGCCAAAGAGTTGGCCGCTGCCGGTGTCCAGGCTGATCGGGCGTTGCAAGACGACAGGGGAGGCGGCCTGGGCCACGGCGGTGAACAGGGTGAGGGTGAACAGCAGAACTCGCAGCATCATAGCGCCATCATTGGAGAGGTGCCGGTTGGACCAACGTCTACCGGTAAGGTTTCGAGGATGAACTAGTCGGTTAGCCTGCGTATACTGGCCGCCTTAAGTTATTACGGTTGACTTGATTCAACTGATTTCACGGAGCGCCCTGCATGTCCGGCAATACCTTCGGCAAGCTGTTCACTGTCACCACCGCGGGCGAAAGCCATGGCCCGGCGTTGGTCGCCATTGTCGACGGCTGCCCGCCAGGCCTGGAGCTGAGCCTGGACGACCTGCAGCGTGATCTCGACCGCCGCAAGCCCGGCACCAGCCGCCACACCACCCAGCGCCAGGAGCCGGACGAAGTCGAAATCCTTTCCGGGGTGTTCGAGGGCCGCACTACCGGCTGCGCCATTGGCCTGTTGATCCGCAACACCGACCAGAAGTCCAAGGACTACTCGGCGATCAAGGACCTGTTCCGCCCGGCCCATGCCGACTACACCTACCACCACAAATACGGCGAACGCGACTACCGTGGCGGTGGCCGCAGCTCGGCGCGTGAAACCGCCATGCGCGTGGCCGCCGGCGCCATCGCCAAGAAATACCTGGCCACCCAGGGCATCGTCATCCGTGGCTACATGAGCCAGTTGGGGCCGATTGAAATCCCGTTCAAGACCTGGGACAGCGTCGAAGACAACGCCTTCTTCTGCCCCGACCCGGACAAGGTGCCGGAACTGGAAGCCTACATGGACCAGTTGCGCCGCGACCAGGACTCGGTCGGCGCGAAGATCACCGTGGTGGCCGAAGGCGTGAAGCCGGGCCTGGGCGAGCCGATCTTTGATCGCCTCGACGCCGAACTGGCCCATGCGCTGATGAGCATCAACGCGGTGAAAGGTGTGGAAATCGGCGCCGGCTTCGCCTGCGTATCCCAGCGCGGTACCGAGCATCGCGATGAGATGACCCCTGAAGGTTTCCTCAGCAACAACGCGGGCGGCATCCTCGGCGGTATTTCTTCCGGCCAGCCGATCGTGGCGCACCTGGCGCTCAAGGCCACGTCGAGCATTACCACGCCTGGCCGTTCGATCGATGTGCACGGCAACCCGGTGGACGTGATCACCAAAGGCCGCCACGACCCGTGCGTCGGCATCCGCGCCACACCGATTGCCGAAGCCATGATGGCCATCGTGCTGATGGACCACCTGCTGCGCAACCGCGGGCAGAATGCCGATGTGCGCGTGAGTACCCCGGTACTGGGCCAACTGTGATCGCCTGGGGCAATGAGCGCGCTTATTGTGGTGAGCGAGCTTGCTCGCGCTGGGCTGCAAAGCAGCCCTGAATAAAATGAACCCAGCCCTCCCATACTGGCGCCTCTCCAGCTTCTACCTGTTCTATTTCGCCCTGCTGGGGGCGACAGCGCCGTTCCTGGCGCTGTACTTCGATCACCTCGGTTTCTCCAGCGCGCGCATCGGCGAACTGGTGGCGATTCCCATGCTGATGCGCTGCGTGGCCCCCAACCTGTGGGGCTGGATCGGCGACTACACCGGCCGGCGCCTGGCCATTGTGCGATTCGGCGCGGTGTGCACCCTGGCCAGCTTCTGCCTGATTTTTGTCAGCAAGACCTACGCCTGGCTGGCGATGGTCATGGCCCTGCACGCGTTCTTCTGGCACGCGGTGCTGCCGCAGTTTGAAGTCATCACCCTGGCCCACCTGCACAAGCAAACCTCGCGCTACAGCCAGATCCGTCTGTGGGGCTCCATTGGTTTTATCCTCACCGTGGTGATCATGGGGCGCCTGTTCGATTGGCTGAGCCTGGATATCTACCCGGTGGTGGTCGTGGTGATCATGGCCGGCATCATCGGCGCCAGCCTTTGGGTACCGAACGCGCAGCCGGCCAGCCACGGCAACCGCATGGCCGGCGATGGCTTTCTCAAACAATTGCGCAGCCCCGGCGTGCTGGCGTTTTATGCCTGCGTGGCGCTGATGCAAATGAGCCATGGCCCGTATTACACCTTCCTGACCCTGCACCTGGAGCATTTGGGCTACAGCCGCGGCGTAATCGGCCTACTGTGGGCGCTGGGGGTGGTGGCGGAAGTGCTGATGTTCCTGGCCATGAGCCGTATTCTTGCGCGCTTTTCGGTGCGCCGGGTGCTGCTCGCCAGTTTCCTGCTGGCCGCGCTGCGCTGGTGGCTGCTGGGTTCATTTGCCGAAGTTTTCTGGCTGCTGCTGGTGGCGCAGTTGATGCACGCCGCCACGTTCGGCAGCTTTCACGCGGCGGCAATTGCCTTTGTGCAACGCAGCTTCGGTGACCGCCAGCAAGGCAAGGGTCAGGCCCTTTATGCCGCGCTGGCCGGCACCGGCGGCGCGCTCGGCGCCCTCTATTCCGGTTACAGCTGGAACCTGCTGGGGCCCACCTTCACGTTCAGTATCGCCAGCCTCGCGGCCCTGGCCGTCGCCATTATCATTGGCCTTCGATTGCAAGAGCCGAACCAAGGAACCGTGCAATGAGCTATGTAGCCGTCTACTCCATCGCCTCCCCGGACACCCCGAACAAAGTGTTGACCCATGCCGACGACATCCAGTCGACCCTGGCCGAGCACGGCGTGCGTTTTGAGCGCTGGCAGCCCAGCCCGATAGAAAAGGGCGCCACTGATGCTGAAATGATTGCCGCCTACCAGGCTCAGATCGAAGCCCTCGGCTACGCCGCTGTGGAAGTGGTCAGCGTGACCCAAGACCATCCGCAGAAGGACGTGTTACGTGCGCAGTTCCTGGACGAACGTACCTACAGTGAAGACGAGGTGCGTTTCTTCATCGCAGGCCAGGGGCTGTTTACGCTGCACATAGGCGACTATGTGTACAGCTTGCGCTGTGAGAAGAATGACTTGCTGATCATCCCGGCCGGTGTGCCGCACTGGTTCGACATGGGCGAGAACCCGCACTGTGTGACACTGCGTTTGTTCAACACGGCCCAAGGCGTTGTGCCCTCGTTGACCTGTGATGCGATTGCCACTCGCTTTCCAGGACTGGATGACTAAGCGTAGATAACTGAATGTTCAACCCTGGCAAGTTGGAAGTCGCTGTGGGAAGAAACTTAATTATTTGTAGGGTAAAGCTGTTTGTTCTCTGCCGTGCGCTTTGATTCCACTCGTTATGTAACTCTCTGTTCAGCGTAAATGTTTATGCCATCTGTCAATAGGAGGAATCCGAAAGATGGCAGCGCATCAGCAGACATAAGGAGAGAACAATGAGTGGCCCCGAGGAGACGTATCGCCCGTCGGTTATTGTGCCCACGGCTATCAGAAAACGCCGGAGCTTGTCCGGCAAGCCCCTGACTCCCACGGAGCTGGAAATCCTGCGATGGGCCTCCGAGGGCAAGACTGTCTGGGAAATCAGCCAGATTCGCGCCACCTCTGAAGCCACGGTGAAATTTCATCTGCGCAACATCTACGGCAAGTTGGATGTCACCAACCGTGTGCAGGCAAAGAATGAGGCGGTTCGGCAGGGCTTATGTTAATGGCATGAAAAAGGGCCGCGACGCTGAGTAGCGTCGCGGCCCTTTTTCAGAGGTGTAGATTAGGCCGAGTGATAGGTCGGCAGCGCAAAGCGGTTCTGGCTTTGCAACATCGAAATCTGCGGCAGTTCGCTGGCTTGTTCGGCCAAGTCACGGCGAATAGCGCTAATCACCCAAGTCAGTTGGTCGGCAGTGTGCAGCTGCTGATAAGAGATCGAGCGCTTGACCTGCTTACCTTCGCTGTTGCGCAGGGTCAACAGGATACCGCCGTCCGGACGTGGCTGGGTGGTGACGTCGTAGTTGGAGAATACTGAAGCGAATTTATCTTGGATCAGGCTCATGTCTATCAGCTCCATTGGCTCAAGTTGGCAAGCATGGAGTGATAGGTGCAGTGATTGTGCCAGTATTGGTTATTCTAAAAAATCGTTATAAATCAGCAAGTTATAAATTTATAGGATTTTCGTTTTCGTGCAATTTGCATGAAGGGCCATCGTGCATCCTGCATTTTGCGCTATCTGCCCGGTGATTTTTCCGGCAGGAAGGGGGAGGGCTGTAATGATACTGACCGTCTTTTGCTCGGAAAAATCCCGGTCGGCTGGGAGGTCGTCATCGCAGCGATGCGCCGACCCGACAAGCCAGCTCCCACATTTTGAGGGTGCAGTGTCAGGGAGATAAGCATCGGCCGGCCGCCACGAGATACAAAACTTTTCAAATCCCACGTGTACAGCCAAAGAACCGCTGACGTATTTTCCGCTACACCAGTCGATGTACCTGGACCAGACCAAGAATAAGAAAAGGGACGTCCCGCCATGACTCATCAGCAAGTCGACATGATCACCTGGCGCATGATGCTGCGTAAGGTGCCTGCCATTGTTCGGGCGCTCCCACGGGTGGTGCGCGGCATGCGTGCGGCCAACGTCACCGACCCCAACCAACCCTGCGGCCTGGGCTGGCATTTCGAACAAGCCACCTTGCGTAACCCTGACGGTGCTGCCCTGCTGTATGGGGACAGCGTGATCAGCTACCGCGACGCCAATCAGTGCGCCAATCGCATTGCCCATCACTTGCAGGCCCAGGGCATCCGCAAGGGCGATGTGGTAGCGCTGTTTATCGAGAATCGCCCCGAGTTGCTGCTCAACGTGCTGGCCGTGGCCAAGCTGGGCGGCATCTGCGCCATGCTCAACACGGCGCAAACTCAAGGGGCGCTGGTACACAGCCTGACCCTGGTCAAGCCGGTTGCCATTGTGGTCGGTGCCGAATTGCTGAGCCCTTACGCAGCAGTGCGCGATCAAGTCCAGATCCCGGCCGAGCGCACTTGGTTCGTGGCCGATCAGCCGGGCAGTAGGGTGCCCGACGGCTACATCGACCTGATGGCCGCCAGTGCCGAAAGCCCGGTGGACGACCCGGCGAGTTCCGCGCAGGTGTTCTTCCACGATCCCTGCTTCTATATCTACACCTCCGGCACCACCGGCTTGCCCAAGGCCGGCATCATGAAGCACGGGCGCTGGACCAAAACCGCCGTGAGCTTCGGCAGTATCGCCCTGGACATGGGGCCACAGGACGTCCTCTATTGCACCTTGCCGCTGTACCACGCCACCGGCCTGTGCGTGTGCTGGGGGGCGGCGATTATCGGTGCGTCCGGCTTTGCCATTCGGCGCAAATTCAGCGCCAGCCAGTTCTGGGACGATGCACGCAAGTTCAAGGCGACCACCCTGGGCTATGTCGGTGAGTTGTGCCGCTATCTGCTCGACCAGCCCGCGAGTGCGCAGGACCGTGATAACCAGGTGACCAAGATGGTCGGCAACGGCCTGCGCCCCGGTGTGTGGGCGCAGTTCAAGCAGCGCTATGGTGTGGAGCATATCTGCGAACTGTATGCCGCCAGCGACGGCAATATCGGCTTTACCAACGTGCTGAACTTTGACAACACCATCGGCTTTTGCCTGCAGCATTGGGCGCTGGTGGACTACGCCCATGACACTGGTGAACCGCTGCGCGGCAGCAACGGGTTCATGGTCAAGGTGCCCACCGGCGGGCAGGGCCTGTTATTGGCGCGCATTGATGATAAGTCGCCCTTCGACGGTTACACCGACCCGGAAAAGAACCGCAAGGTGGTACTGACCGACGTATTCGAAAAAGGCGACCGCTATTTCAACACCGGCGACCTGGTGCGCAGCATCGGTTTCGGGCATGCGCAATTTGTCGATCGCCTGGGGGATACCTATCGCTGGAAGGGCGAAAACGTCTCGACCACCGAGGTGGAAAACGTCCTGCTGAAACACCCGCAGATCGCTGAAGTGGTGGCCTATGGCGTCGAAATCGACAACACCAACGGCCGCGCCGGCATGGTCGCCATCACCCCCAGCGAATCCCTGGCCAGCCTGGACATGCGCGAACTGCTGCAATTCGCCCACGGCCAGTTGCCCCCTTATGCGGTGCCGTTGTTTTTGCGGATCAAGGTGAAGATGGAAACCACCGGCACGTTCAAGTACCAGAAAGTGAAGCTCAAGGAGCAAGGGTTCGACCCGGACAAGGCTGGCAATGACCCGGTCTACGCCTGGTTGCCGGGTTCGGACAGCTATGTGCCGGTGACCGGGCAATTGCTGGCGCAGATCCAGGGCGGCCAATTCCGTTATTGATTCTGGCTATGGCGGCTTTTGACAAAAAAGCCATGACACCGGGGAACTCCATCGCGACACTGGGCGCCTTAAACAGTTATGTCAGTCGCCTCAGCAAGGAGCCCCCATGTCAGATCAGCCTAAACAAATGACCGAAGACGAAGCCGCCGAGTTTGCCGAGCAAGTCTTCGACGTCGCCCGGCGCGGCGACGCCGCCATGCTTGCCGCACTGTTGGCGAAAGGCCTGCCGGCCAACTTTCGTAATCACAATGGCGACACCTTGTTGATGCTCGCGGCGTACCACGGCCATGCCGAGGCGGTCAAAGTGCTGCTGGAGTTCAAGGCCGACCCCCTGATCGCCAACGACAAGAACCAGTTGCCGATTGCCGGCGCGGCGTTCAAAGGCAACCTGCCGGTGGTGCAGGCGTTGATCGAGGGCGGCACGCCGATTGACGCGGCCTCCTCGGACGGGCGTACGGCCTTGATGATGGCGGCGATGTTCAACCGCGTTGACATGGTTGATTACCTGCTTGGTAAAGGCGCAAACCCCAAGGCCACCGATGCACAAGGCGCGACGGCACTGGCCGCGGCGCAGACCATGGGCGCGGTGGATACGGCGGCGCAGTTGCAGAAACTGGTGTAGGCTACGCGCCCTTCAAAACTTGCCCGTTACAGGATCGCCCCATGAAAACCGCCCTCGTCGAACTCATCAGCAAAATCAGCGCCGGCGTCATGGGGGAGGATGAAGTAGCGCGTATTGCCGACGAAGCGGCCCAGGCCTACGCGGACCCGGCGGCGTTCCTGGCGGCCAATCCGGATATCAACTACGACGACAGTTTCCCGATTCCGCTGGGAGAGTGGGTGGTGGTCGGTAGCCTGCCAGACACGGTGTTGTTCCAGGCCGATACCTATGGCGACCTGTTTGCCCAGATCGTCGCGTCGTTCGGTCCGGGCGTGGCGTTCAACCTCAAGCCCAAGCAACTGGCCAAGACCGAAGACCTGACCGCGCTCAACCGCATCCAGATCCAGATGAGCGCCCTGAGCCCGGAAGACGGCGGTTATGTGCTGATGAACTTCAGCCAGTTGCTGGACGACGAGATCCAGGCAGTGCTGGTGTTCGGCAACGACCTGGCGCGGGTACTGGAACTGTGTGCCGAAGTCGGCATCAAGGCCGAACCATCATTGGAAGCCTTGAAGATTGCCGTACACGTCTGAAATAAAACGGAACCCGCGCCAAGGCTGACTATCCTACAAGTGCATGCCCTCACTTAGGAGCGACACCATGGGTTCCACGTTTAATAGTCTGATTGGCCTGATCATCCTCGCGCTGGATATCTGGGCAATCATCAACGTGTTCAAAAGCGGCGCCAGCACCGGCGCCAAAGTGCTGTGGATCCTGTTGATCCTGCTGTTGCCAGTGCTGGGCCTGATCATCTGGGCTATCGCCGGGCCGCGCGGTAACGTGCGGATCTGACGCCCCACCCGATTTGGAGCGGGCACAGTCAATGTGGGAGCTGGCTTGCCTGCGATAGCGGTGGGTCAGCTTGCATTGTTTTGGTTGACACACCGCTATCGCAGGCAAGCCAGCTCCCACAGTGGGTTTCACAGCATTAATTAAATTTGTGTGTCGAAACTATTCGCCGCACGAAATTTTCACATCCCATCCAAGACAATTCGCCGGCTTTATCCGGCTGCCAGGGCTCTATCTCCAGTGCCCTTAAAGGCAGGGCCGTGCCTTACGTTCAGTAATTAATAGCCTTGCCGGCCTCGATCGGGCACCATTTGTGCCACCGCGTTAACCGCCTACCCCAGCCAGCCTGGGCGAGGGACGGACGCCACTGCATTATTTCGCAACTTAAACTTCCAATGGGTCCTAAAACGACATGGCAAACCCGGACGCCCTGAATCAGCAGCGAGCTTCAAATCGCCTGCTGCAACCGACCGTCAAATCCCATCTGGCGTACACGCTGCTCTGCGCATTGGTCATGATGGTGATGTTTTCCCTGCTGCGCCTGGCGTTGCTGGTCTACAACCGCGAGATGATCCTCGATACGCCGGCCTCGACGTTCCTTGAAGCGTTCGCCAACGGCCTGCGCCTGGACATTCGCCTGGTGATGTACCTGCTGATTCCGCTGCTGTTGGCGCTGTTCAGCGTGCGGGCCATGGCGGCGCGCGGGTTTTTCCGTTTGTGGCTGACCGTCGCGTCCAGCATCGCCTTGTTCCTGGGCTTGATGGAGATGGACTTCTACCGCGAATTCCACCAGCGCCTCAACGGCCTGGTCTTCCAGTATGTGAAGGAAGACCCGAAAACCGTGATGAGCATGCTCTGGTACGGTTTCCCGGTGGTGCGTTACCTGCTGGCCTGGGCCGTGGGCACGCTGATCCTGAGCATGGCCTTCAAGGGCGCTGACCGCGCAACGCGCCCACGGGGCCCGTTCAGCGGCGGCACTGTCAGCACGCGCCAGGTGGCGCCATGGTACAGCCGCATCGCAGTGTTCATGGTTTGCCTGCTGGTCGCCGTGGTCGCCATCCGTGGCACCCTGCGCCAGGGGCCACCGCTGCGTTGGGGTGACGTCTACACCACCGATTCGAACTTCGCCAACCAGTTGGGCCTCAATGGCACCTTGTCGCTGATCGCGGCGGCCAAGGCGCGCTTTGGTGAAGACCGCGCCAACATCTGGAAGGCGACCCTGGAACAACCGCTGGCCACCCAGACCGTGCGTGACATGCTGGTGCTGCCGCAAGAGAAGCTGGTAGACACCGACACCGCTGCCGTGCGCCGTGACTTCACGCCACCGGCCGAGAAAACCCTGCCGATCAAGAACGTCGTGGTGATCCTGATGGAAAGCTTCGCTGGTCATTCGGTGGGCGCATTGGGACGTCCGGGCAATATCACCCCGTACTTCGACAAGTTGACCCACGAGGGCTTGCTGTTCGACCGCTTCTTCTCCAACGGCACCCACACCCACCAGGGTATGTTCGCCACCATGGCCTGCTTCCCGAACCTGCCGGGTTTCGAATACCTGATGCAGACTCCGGAAGGCAGCCACAAGCTGTCGGGCCTGCCGCAGTTGCTCAGTGCGCGTGATTTCGACGATGTGTATGTCTACAACGGCGATTTCGCCTGGGACAACCAGTCGGGCTTCTTCAGCAACCAGGGCATGACCAACTTCATCGGCCGCAATGACTTCGTCGACCCGGTATTCTCCGACCCGACCTGGGGCGTGTCCGACCAGGACATGTTCAACCGTGGCCTGGAAGAACTGAAGGCGCGCGAAGGCGGCAAGCCGTTCTACGCACTGCTGCAAACCCTGTCCAACCACACGCCGTACGCATTGCCGACCCCATTGCCGGTTGAGAAGGTCACCGACCGTGGCAGCCTCAACGAGCATTTGACGGCCATGCGTTACTCCGACTGGGCCTTGGGCCAGTTCTTTGAAAAGGCCCGCAAAGAGCCGTACTTCAAGGAAACCCTGTTTGTGATCGTCGGTGACCACGGCTTTGGCAATGAGCAGCAGATCACCGAGATGGACCTGGGTCGCTTCAACGTGCCGATGCTGATGATTGCACCGGGCATGCGCGAGAAGTTCGGTGAGCGTGACCACACTGTGGGCACCCAGATCGACATCGTGCCGACCATCATGGGCCGCCTGGGCGGCGATACCTTGCACCAGTGCTGGGGCCGCGACCTGCTGAACCTGCCCGAAGGTGACAAGGGTTTCGGCGTGATCAAGCCATCGGGCAGCGACCAGACCGTGGCCTTGCTCACCGGCGACCGCGTACTGGTATTGCCCAAGGAAATGCCACCCAAGTTGTGGGAATACACACTGGGCGCCGAGCCGACTGGCAAGGTGATTCCGGAGTCGCCGGACGAAGCTGCACTCAAGCAGAAACTCGAGTCGTTCCTGCAGACCGCGACCAAGAGCTTGTTGGATAACACCGCAGGTGTCGTGGACGGTAAGCCGGACTAACTGACCGACAATAAAAAAGAGGCCTTCTAGAAGGCCTCTTTTTTTGCTTCTCAATTGTAGGAGCGCTTGCTCGCTCCGACAAACACCGTAGCGCGGTGTTTATATCTTGCCGAGCAACAACAGCACCAGCAGAACAACCAGTACCACACCCAGGATACCCGACGGTCCATAACCCCAGTTACGCGAGTGCGGGAACACCGGCAGACCACCGACCAGCAGCAGGATCAGGATAATAATCAGAATGAGGCTCATGGTTTTATTCCTTATAGGTTCTTTGCAAAAACCGGCTGTTTAACCGTTGGTTCGTCCATGTACAGTGGGACGCCTTACCCATTCCGACTCTGCCACTTCGTAAAAAATTCATTGTTTTTATAAAACATTTTGATGGGTCGCTTATTTCTTTTAACGCGTGCGCAACTTGAACTAATCAGTTGAAAAAAATTGAACTTAATCTATAGGCACGCCTGCGACCGAGCCCACGGTTTGCCCGGGGCATTCATCACCCTGATGGTGCGTGGGTAGAGCAAAAACCTTCGCTACACTGCCGGTCACTTCTTTCGTGAACCACAAGGCTACTTCCTATGCAAAACCGCATGATGATCACTGGCGCCGGGTCTGGCCTGGGTCGCGAAATCGCTCTGCGCTGGGCCCGTGAAGGCTGGCAGTTGGCGTTGTCTGATGTCAGCGAGCCCGGTTTGCAGGAAACCCTCAAGCAGGTTCGCGAAGCCGGGGGGGATGGCTTTACCCAGCGCTGCGACGTGCGTGACTATAGCCAGCTAACGGCCTTTGCCCAGGCCTGTGAGGTGAAGCTCGGGGGCATCGATGTGATCGTCAACAACGCCGGCGTGGCCTCGGGCGGGTTCTTCGCTGAACTGTCCCTGGAGGATTGGGACTGGCAGATCGCAATCAACCTGATGGGCGTCGTCAAAGGCTGCAAGGCGTTCCTGCCGCTGTTGGAAAAGAGCAAGGGGCGCATCATCAACATCGCGTCAATGGCAGCGCTGATGCAGGGCCCGGCCATGAGCAACTACAACGTCGCCAAGGCGGGCGTGGTGGCGTTATCCGAGAGCCTGTTGGTGGAACTCAAGCAACAGGAAGTGGGCGTGCATGTGGTGTGCCCGTCGTTTTTCCAGACCAACCTGCTCGACTCGTTCCGTGGGCCAACCCCAGCCATGAAGGCTCAAGTGGGCAAGTTGCTTGAGAGTTCGCCCATCTCGGCGGCGGATATTGCCGACTACATTTACCAGCGCGTGGCCGAAGGTGAATTCATGATCCTGCCCCACGAGCAAGGCCGCATGGCTTGGGCGTTGAAACAGAAAAATCCGCAACTGCTGTATGACGAAATGACCCTGATGGCCGACAAGATGCGCGCCAAGGCGCAGGCTGTGAAGGGCTGATTTGGCTGCGGTCTGTCAGGCAAGTTACCTACCTGTGTAGGCGGCGCCTGATTTGCCCGCAAGCCATTGCCGGTCCAGCGCGAAGGGGGCATGGTCGAGGTCCTGTTACTGGAAAAGGACTACCGCCATGCTGGTCTTAAGCCGTGCCATAGGCGAAGCCATCGCCATTGGCGATGACATCACCGTGCATATCCTTGAAGTGAACGGTACTCACGTGAAATTCGGCATCGAGGCGCCGGTGGGCGTCAACGTGTACCGTGCCGAGGTGTACCGCAAGATTCTCAAAGGCGAGGGCCAGGCTACCCACCCCGTGCCGGTGCCCAACCCTTAGGCAGGCTTCAGTCGAACAGGTGCTTGGGCACATCGTGCTTGAGCATCAACTGGCATTGCTCGCTCTCGGGATCGAAGACGATCAGCGCCTGGCCTTTGGTCAGCGCCTGGCGCACGCGCAGCACGCGGGTTTCCAGGGGCGTGTCGTCGCCATTGTCGGTGCCGTCGCGGGTGACGAAGTCTTCGATGAGGCGGGTCAGGGTGTCGACTTCAAGTGCATCGTAGGGAATCAGCATACAAGCCTCAGGTGTCAGGTCCCGGCGATGCTACTGTGCCGGGACCTTTGTTGCCAGTATCAACTCACCGCGTCAGGACTTCTGGCCGACCAGGCTGTCTACCGACGGCACGCGGGTGTCGCTCTCCATTTGCGTTTCATGCTCGATCTGATGACTGAACCGATCCAGTGAGCCCTGGGCCGGTTGCGCATCGCTGGCAAACACCGGCGGGCTGAGGATATAGGCGCCCAATAAGCGGCTCAGGGCGGCGAGGCTGTCGATATGGGTACGCTCGTAACCATGGGTGGCGTCACAACCGAAGGCCAGTAATGCAGTGCGAATGTCATGGCCGGCGGTGACCGCCGAGTGCGCATCGCTGAAGTAATAGCGGAACAGATCGCGGCGTACCGGCAGGTCGTTGTCCGACGCCAGGCGCAGCAAGTGGCGGGACAGGTGATAGTCATAGGGCCCGCCGGAGTCCTGCATGGCCACGCTCACCGCATGTTCGCTGGAGTGCTGGCCGGGGGCGACCGGGGCGATATCGATGCCGACAAACTCACTCACATCCCAGGGCAGGGCGGCCGCTGCGCCACTGCCGGTTTCCTCGGTAATGGTGAACAGCGGGTGGCAGTCGATCAGCAAGGGTTCGCCACTGTCGATGATGGCCTTGAGCGCGGCGAGCAGGGCGGCGACGCCGGCCTTGTCGTCCAGGTGGCGAGCGCTGATATGCCCGCTCTCGGTGAACTCGGGCAGTGGGTCGAACGCCACGTAGTCACCCACACTGATGCCCAGGGAGTCGCAGTCGGCACGCGTGGCGCAGTAGGCGTCCAGGCGCAGCTCGACATGGTCCCAGCTCACCGGCATTTCATCCACGGCGGTGTTGAATGCGTGCCCGGAGGCCATCAGCGGTAATACGCTGCCGCGAATCACGCCGTTGTCGGTGAACAGGCTGACCCGGCTACCTTCGGCAAAGCGGCTCGACCAGCAGCCCACCGGCGCCAGGGTCAGGCGCCCGTTGTCCTTGATCGCACGCACGGCGGCGCCGATGGTGTCCAGGTGGGCGGAGACGGCGCGGTCAGGGCTGTTTTTCTGGCCCTTGAGGGTGGCGCGAATGGTGCCGCGTCGGGTCATTTCAAACGGAATGCCGAGCTCTTCCAGGCGTTCGGCGACGTAACGCACGATGGTGTCGGTAAAACCGGTGGGGCTGGGAATGGCGAGCATTTCCAGCAGCACTTTTTGCAGGTACGCGAGATCGGGTTCGGGAATGGTTCGGGTCATGGAAACTCCTGATGAGTTGAGGGCGATCGTTCCCACGCTCTGCGTGGGAACGCCTCAGGGACGCTTTGCGTCCGCTGTGGTGACGCAGAGCATCACAGGCTGCATTCCCACGCGGAGCGTGGGAACGATCGGTAGTCAGGTAGCTGGCTGACTGTGTGGAAACAACAAATCCACAAACTTCTCAGCCGTGGGTTGCGGTTCATGGTTGGCCAGGCCGGCCCGTTCGTTGGCTTCGATAAACACATACTCTGGCTGGTCGGCCGCAGGTACCATCAGGTCCAGGCCGACCATAGGGATATCCAGGGCACGGGCCGCACGTACGGCTGCGTCCACCAGTGTCGGGTGCAGGATCGCCGTGACATCTTCCAGGCAACCCCCGGTGTGCAGGTTGGCGGTGCGTCGCACGGCCAGTTGCACGCCACGGGGCAGGATGCTGTTGTAGTCGTAACCTGCGGCTTTGAGGGTGCGCTCGGTTTCTGCATCCAGCGGGATTTTGCTCTCGCCGTCGGTGGCCGCCTGGCGACGACGGCTTTGCGCCTGGATCAACGCGCGAATCGAATGCTGGCCGTCGCCGATCACTTCGGCAGGGCGACGAATCGCAGCCGCGACCACTTCAAAACCGATCACCAGAATGCGCAGGTCCAGGCCTTCGTGGAAGCTTTCCAGCAACACGCGGCTGTCGAACTGGCGCGCCGCTTCGATCGCCTGCTGCACCTCTTCGATGCTGCGCAGATCCACGGCGACGCCATGGCCTTGCTCGCCATCCAGCGGCTTGACCACGATGCGCTGGTGTTCGTCGAGAAACTCCAGGTTGTCGTCGGCACTGCCCGCCAACTGTTGCACCGGCACCTGCAGGCCCGCCGCCTTGAGCACCTTGTGGGTGAGGCTCTTGTCCTGGCACAGGGTCATGCTGATGGCGCTGGTCAGGTCGCTCAAGGACTCACGGCAACGCACGCGACGCCCGCCGTGGCTGAGGGTGAACAGGCCCGCATCGGCGTCGTCAACGTGCACATCAATACCGCGTCGGTGGGCTTCTTCGACAATGATGCGCGCGTAAGGGTTGAACTCCGCCTGAGGCCCCGGGCCCAGAAACAGCGGTTGATTGATGCCGTTCTTGCGCTTGATTGCAAAGGTGGTCAACGCCCGAAAGCCGAGCTTGGCGTAAAGGCTCTTGGCCTGGCGGTTATCGTGCAGCACCGACAAGTCCAGGTAGCTCAAGCCTCGGCTCATGAAGTGCTCCACCAAGTGGCGCACCAACACTTCACCGACGCCAGGGCGGGTGCATTGAGGGTCGACGGCCAAACACCAGAGGCTGCAACCGTTCTCCGGGTCGTGGAAGGCCTTGTGATGGTTGAGGCCCATCACGCTGCCAATCACCGCGCCGCTGTCTTCATCTTCGGCCAGCCAGTACACCGGGCCGCCTTGATGACGTGGGGTGAGGCGTTCCGGGTCGATGGGCAGCATCCCGCGGCCCTGGTACAAGTGGTTGACCGCTTGCCAGTCGGCCTCGCTCTGTACCCGGCGAATACGAAAGCCGCGAAACACCCGGGTGGCCGGGCGGTAGTCGGTGAACCACAGGCGCAGGGTGTCGGACGGGTCGAGGAACAGTTGCTGCGGGTCAATGCCCAGGATTTGCTGGGGCGCTGCCACGTACAGGGCGATATCGCGCTCGCCAGGCTGCTCGTTGAGCAGTTCCTGGGCCAGGCTTGCCGGGTCGGGAAAGGTGTGGCCAATCAACAACCGGCCCCAGCCGCAATGCACGGCAATCGGGTCGGCGGCCAGTGCGCTGCCATCTTCGGCCAGGCGCGCTTGCAGGCGCTCGTAGGTCGGCGCCTGGCCCTTGAGTAAGCGTTGGCTGTAAGCCGCGGCATTCGGTTTCATGGATCAGATTCCTTGTTCGCTCAGCCACAGGTTCAGCGCCGCCAGCTGCCACAGCTTGGAGCCGCGCAGCGGGGTCAATTGGCCTTGCGGGTCGGTGAGCAAGCGGTCGAGCATGGCCGGGTTGAACAGCCCGCGGTCCTGGCTCGGGTCCAGCAGCAACTCGCGCACCCAATTCAAGGTATCGCCCTGCAGGTGCTTGAGGCCGGGCACGGGGAAGTAGCCTTTCTTGCGGTCGATGACTTCGCTGGGGATCACCCGACGCGCCGCTTCCTTGAGCACCTGTTTGCCGCCGTCGGGCAGCTTGAACTGGGCCGGCACACGGGCCGACAGTTCTACCAGGCGGTAGTCGAGGAACGGTGTGCGCGCTTCCAGGCCCCAGGCCATGGTCATGTTGTCGACGCGTTTGACCGGGTCGTCCACCAGCATCACCGTGCTGTCCAGACGCAGGGCCTTGTCCACCGCCGCGTCGGCGCCCGGCATCGCGAAATGCTCGCGCACGAAGTCGCCGGCAGCGTCGTTGGCGGTCAGCCATTGGGGCGCGACGGTCGCCGCGTAGTCGTCGTAGCTGCGGTCGAAAAACGCCTCGCGATAGGCCGCGTACGGGTCGCTGGCACCGTCCACTTGCGGGTACCAGTGGTAACCGGCGAACAGTTCATCGGCGCCCTGGCCGCTCTGCACCACTTTGCAATGCTTGGCCACTTCCCGCGACAGCAGGTAGAAGGCGATGCAGTCATGGCTGACCATCGGCTCGCTCATGGCGCGGAAGGCTGCTGGCAGTTGCTCGATGATCTCGCTTTCGGCGATGCGCAGTTGGTGGTGATGGGTGCCGTAGTGTTTGGCGATCAGGTCTGAGTACTGGAACTCATCGCCACGTTCGCCGCCGGCGTCTTCAAAGCCGATGGAGAAGGTCGACAAATCCTCCACGCCCACTTCACGCAGCAGGCCGACGAGCATGCTCGAATCGACGCCGCCTGACAGCAGCACACCCACATCCACCGCCGCACGTTGGCGGATGGCCACGGCTTCGCGGGTGCTGTCGAGCACGCGGTCGGTCCAGTCTTCCAGGGTCAGGTGTTTTTCGTCCTCATGGGGGCCGTAGGGCAGGGTCCACCAGGTTTTCTGTTCAGTCTTGCCGCTGGCGTCGATGCGCATCCAACTGGCGGGCGGCAGCTTTTCGATGCCGGCCAACAGCGTGCGCGGCGCGGGGACCACGGCGTGGAAATTCAGGTAGTGGTTGAGGGCGACCGGATCGAGGATCGGGTTGATATCCCCACCCTTGAGCAACGCTGGCAACGCCGAGGCGAAACGCAGGCGCTGGCCGGTGCGCGACAGGTACAAGGGCTTCACACCGAGACGGTCACGAGCGATGAACAGACGCTGGGCATCACGCTCCCAGATGGCGAAAGCGAACATGCCGTTGAGCTTGGGCAGCAGCGCTTCGCCCCAGGCGTGATAACCCTTGAGCAACACTTCGGTGTCGCCACCGGAATAGAAGGCGTAACCCAGGGCTTCCAGCTCTTGGCGCAGCTCCGGGAAATTATAGATAGCGCCATTGAACGCCAGGGACAGCCCCAGATGGGCGTCGACCATCGGTTGGGCAGAGCCGTCCGACAGGTCCATGATCTTCAGGCGGCGGTGGCCCAGGGCAATCGGCCCTTGGGCATGAAAGCCCCAGGCGTCGGGGCCTCGGGGGGCGAGGTGATGGGTGATGCGTTCTACGGCTGCCAGGTCGGCAGGTTGATAATCAAAGCGTAACTCGCCAGCTAGTCCACACATAAGTTCCTTACCGGTTTTTCCGTTGGGGAGGGGTCAACACTCAATACGCCCAAAAGGGCGCGTACCCAGAAACTGACCCAGTGCTATGCGTGGAGTTTTAGACCGATAAGTTATAAGGCAGATAGCCGCCTTGCCTTTAATCCGGCTTTTTTTGTGCAGCGCCCTGGCCTCGCACCAACGCGCGCAGGGCAAATCGATTGGGGTGGCAAGCCTCGGCTACGCTGGTTGGCACTGGCAGGGGCTCATCACTCAGCCATGCAGCCAGCAGTTCGCCGCACAACGGCGCAGTGATCAGGCCACGCGAGCCATGGCCGCTATTGAGAAACAGCCCCGGCAGCCACGGGCAGGGCGTTTGCGGCACTTGCCGCGCGTCTTTGCCCAGTACCGCATAAGCCTGCTCAAACGCCGCATGGTCAGCCAGTGGCCCAACGATGGGCAGGTAGTCAGGGCTGGTACAACGAAACGCGGCACGGCCCTCCAGCTGTTCAGGTGTCAAGCGATCAGCACCCAGGCGTTGCAGCAGGTCGGTAGAAATCTCACCCAGCATCTGCAGGTTGCCATGGTGTTCGGCGGGCGTGGGCGTGAGGTCTTGATTGTTGAAGTCGAAACTCGCGCCCAGGGTGTGTTCGCCAAGCCGGGCCGGCGCGACGTAGCCTTCGGCACAGACCACCGTGGCCAGCGCTTTACTCGCGCAGGTTTGCGCCAGCCGAGTGATCTGCCCACGGATGCGCTTGAGCGGTATGTCTGCACTGAAGGGGAAACGCTTGATCTCCGCAGCCCCGGCGAGCACCACGACACTGGCGCTGGCCAATACGCGGTCACCGGCGCGGGCTTGCCATTGGTCGTCGAGCCGGCGCAGTTCCAGGGCCTCGTGGTGGGTGAGCACTTCAATCAGTGGATGTTTCGCCTGCCACTGACACAGCGCGGGCGGATGCACCCAACCGCCCTGTGGAAAAAACAACCCGCCGTGGGCCAGTTCGATTCCCGCCTTTTGCTGCGCCTGCTCGCGGTCCAGCAGATGCAGCAGGTCCGGAGCAAAGGCGTTGGCCAATTGAGCCTGACGCTGGGTTTCTTTAGCGTCAAACGCCAGTTGCAACACGCCACAGCCGTCCCAATCGACACCTCGGTGCAAATGTTCCAGCAGGCGTCGGGTGTGGCCAAAACCGCTGACTATCAGTTGGGACAAGGCCGTGCCATGGGCCGAAAGCTTGAGGTACAACACACCCTGTGGGTTGCCCGAAGCTTCCTGTGCCAGGCCGGCATGGCGCTCCAGAAGGCTGACACGCCAACCCCGGGCGGCCAGGCTGGCGGCGGTCGCGCAACCGGCCAGGCCACCGCCGATGACCAGGGCATGACGTTCTCCCTCGATGGCGGGTGGCCGGGCGAACCAGGGTTTACGTGGGGCCGGCGCGGGTAAGTCGGCGGGCCAACCGACAAACTCCCCACGCAGGATCTCCCACTTATGGCCGATGCCTGGCGTGCGTTTCATCTTGAACCCGGCGGCATTGATCAACCGCCTTACCCAGCCGGTGCTGGTGAAGGTGCTGATGGTCGAGCCCGGTGCCGCCAGGCGCGCCAGTTGGGCGAACAGCTCAGCGGTCCACATGTCGGGGTTTTTCGCCGGGGCGAACCCGTCGAGAAACCACGCATCGACCTGGGCGTCCAGTTGCGGCAATTGTTCCAGCGCATCACCGATCAACAGGGTCAGGGTCACGCGGCCATTGTCCAATACCAGGCGCTGAAAACCCTGGTGGATGGCAATGTATTGCGTCAGCAGTTGCTCGGCCAAGGGTTGCAGTTCGGGCCAGAGGGCGAGGGCGCGTTGCAGGTCGGCATGGCTGAGGGGGTACTTTTCCACGCTGACAAAGTGCAGCCGCGCACCGGCGACTGCGTGCTGTTCGAACAACTGCCAGGCGCAGAGGAAGTTCAAACCGGTGCCGAAGCCAGTTTCACCAATCACCAGGCGCCCACCTGTGGGCAAGGCGGCGAAGCGTTCCTGCAAGCGGTTCTGCTCCAGGAACACGTAGCGGGTTTCTTCCAGGCCCGACTGGTCGGAGAAATACACGTCGTCGAATACCCGCGAATGCGGGCGGCCTTGGTCATCCCAGTCGAGCTGGGCGTGGGTGATGGGGTTCATGGCGGCTCATAAAATGAAAGCGGGCAAAGGCAAGGCGGCCATTCTAGCCGATCAACAGGCGTTGAATTGATCCATGGCAAGGCTGGGTTGTATTTCCTTGCGCGTGTCTTGGCCCAATCCGCTAGTCTTGAGCCATCTTGAAACGGAGCTGCCCATGTTCGAATCCGCCGAAATCGGTCACGCCATCGACAAAGACACCTACGACGCCGAAGTGCCTGCCCTGCGTGAAGCCTTGCTGGAAGTTCAGTACGAGCTGCAACAGCAGAAGCGCTTCCCGGTGATCATCCTCATCAACGGCATCGAGGGCGCGGGCAAGGGTGAAACCGTCAAGCTGCTCAATGAATGGATGGACCCGCGCCTGATCGAAGTGCGCACCTTCGACCAGCAGACCGACGAAGAACTGGCGCGCCCACCGGCATGGCGCTACTGGCGGCAACTGCCGGCCAAGGGCCGCATGGGCATTTTCTTCGGCAACTGGTACAGCCAGATGCTCCAAGGCCGCGTGCATGGGCAGATCAAGGATGCGCGGCTGGACCAGGCCATTGCCGGCGCCGAACGTCTGGAAAAGATGCTCTGCGATGAAGGTGCGCTGATCTTCAAGTTCTGGTTCCATCTGTCCAAAAAACAGATGAAGGCGCGCCTCAAGGCTTTGGCCGACGACCCGCTGCACAGCTGGCGTATCAGCCCATTGGACTGGCAGCAGTCCAGGACCTACGACAAGTTCGTACATTTCGGTGAGCGGGTGCTGCGCCGCACCAGCCGCGATTACGCGCCGTGGCATGTGATCGAAGGCGTCGACCCCCATTACCGGGGGCTGACCGTGGGCAAGATCCTGCTCGATGGGCTGCAAAGTGCCCTGAAGCAGGCCAAGGTCAAGGCCAGCGGTATGAACCCGGCGCCGTTGCTTGCCTCGGTGGACCAAAAGAGCCTGCTCGACAGCCTCGACATGACCCTGCGCCTGGACAAGGATGATTACGAAGAACAACTGATTACCGAGCAGGCGCGCTTCTCTGGGCTGATGCGCGACAAACGCATGCGCAAGCACGCGTTGGTGAGTGTATTCGAGGGCAACGACGCGGCAGGCAAGGGCGGGGCGATCCGCCGTGTGGCGGCAGCACTGGACCCACGCCAGTACCACATCGTGCCGATTGCCGCGCCCAGCGAAGACGAACGGGCCCAGCCTTATCTGTGGCGGTTCTGGCAGAAGATCCCGGCGCGCGGCATGTTCACCGTGTTTGACCGCTCCTGGTACGGTCGCGTGCTGGTGGAGCGCATCGAAGGCTTCTGTACCCCAGCGGACTGGATGCGCGCCTATGGCGAGATCAATGACTTCGAAGAGCAACTGCGCGATGCGGGCGTGATCGTGGTCAAGTTCTGGCTGGCCATCGACAAGGAGACGCAGCTGGAACGCTTCCAGGCCCGTGAAGAAATCCCCTTCAAGCGCTTCAAGATTACTGAAGACGACTGGCGCAATCGCGACAAGTGGGACGACTACCGCGCGGCGGTGGGCGACATGGTTGACCGCACCAGCACCGAGGTGGCGCCTTGGACCCTGGTAGAAGCCAACGACAAACGCTGGGCGCGGGTCAAGGTGCTGCGCACCATCAACCGTGCGCTGGAAGAGGCGTTTGATAAAAGCGACAAGCACGACAAAAAGAAAAAGAAATAGCCCATGCTTTTGCATCCACGCAGTGAATGATCATCGCGGTCGGCCTGGCCCGGCTCTATCCTCGATCCACAACCACAAGATTGAGGTAGCCCATGCGTGAAGTAGTGATCGTCGACAGCGTGCGAACCGGCCTGGCCAAGTCCTTTCGCGGCAAGTTCAACCAGACCCGCCCCGATGACATGGCGGCCCATTGTGTCAATGCGCTGCTGGCCCGCAACGGTATCGACCCGGCGACGGTAGAAGACTGCATCGTCGGTGCCGGCTCCAACGAAGGCGCCCAGGGCTATAACATCGGGCGTAACGTGGCGGTGCTCTCGCAACTGGGCACCGGTACGGCGGGCATGACCCTCAACCGTTTCTGTTCGTCGGGCTTGCAGGCGATTGCCATTGCCGCCAACCAGATCGCTTCGGGCTGCAGCGACATCATTGTTGCCGGTGGCGTGGAGTCCATCAGCCTGACCATGAAGAGCGTCAACACCGATAACCTGATCAACCCGCTGCTTAAGGAACAGGTGCCGGGCATTTACTTGCCCATGGGCCAGACCGCCGAAATCGTTGCGCGCCGCTATCACGTCAGCCGCGAAGACCAGGATCTTTACGCGCTGCAAAGCCAGCAGCGCACCGCCCAGGCCCAGGCTGATGGCTTGTTCAACGATGAAATCGTGCCGATGGCGGTCAAGTACAAGGTCGAGGACAAGAACACTGGCACGGTGCAGATCCTGGATGGCGTGGTCGACCGTGACGACTGCAACCGCCCGGACACCACCCTGGCCAGCCTCAGCGGCCTGAAGCCGGTATTTGCCGAGGATGGCTCGGTGACGGCAGGTAACTCCTCGCAGCTTTCCGACGGTGCGTCGATGACCTTGGTGATGAGCCTGGAAAAAGCCTTGGCACTGGGGCTCAAGCCCAAGGCGTTCTTCCGGGGCTTTACCGTGGCCGGTTGCGAACCGGATGAAATGGGCATTGGCCCGGTGTTCTCGGTGCCCAAGTTGCTCAAGGCCAAGGGCTTGCAGGTGGCGGACATCGACGTGTGGGAACTCAATGAGGCCTTTGCTTCCCAGTGCCTTTACGCACGCAATCGCCTGGAGATCGATAATGCCAAATACAATGTCAACGGCGGCTCGATTTCCATCGGGCACCCGTTCGGCATGACCGGCTCGCGGCAGGTGGGGCACCTGGTGCGCGAGCTGCAACGGCGCAACCTGCGTTACGGGATTGTCACCATGTGCGTGGGGGGCGGGATGGGCGCCACCGGACTCTTCGAAGCCGTACGCTGATTGCGGTTGGAACAGCGCCAGTGTGGGAGGGCTAATGTGGGAGCTGGCTTGCCTGCGATGACGGCCTACTAGCCGATACTTCTCTCCCTGACACCCCACAACCCAACTGTGGGAGCGGGCCTGCTCGCGAAGGCGGCCTGGCAGGCGACACTGTAATAGCGAGTACATATCCGTTTCTGCGGTAACGGCCACCTAGGGTTCCGCCTGACGGCGGGTCACTTTGGAAAAGCCCCAAAGTAACCAAAGGGCTCTTGCCCCACCACTCGGCACCTCGCCTAGGCTCGGTGTGCCCGAACGCAGGCTTGAATCCGTGGGCCGCCGCCACGCGCCATCCATGGCGCGGGGCGGCTAACCCGGCGTCCTGCCGGGTTACCCACGAATTCAAACCTGCGTTCGGCCAGCGTGGTTTAACGGGGCGCTTAAGATCAAAATCAAAAGCAGATCAAGAGCCAGATCAAGAGCGGCTCGCTTCGCATCGTGGTTACCGTTGGCTGCAACAACCTATGAAATTTATATAGATGCCTATGGCCATCGCTTGCAAGCCAGCTCCCCCATTCAAGACTGTGACGTATCCGAACTCAGTGACTTGCCCCTAGAATGCCTGCTCCACTTCCTCTGGCATCTGGGGCACTCATGCACATCTCTTCCGGCCGCTGGGTCTACGGTTTTTTCCTGACCCTGCTGACCGCGTTTCTGTGGGGCATTCTTCCGATCAAGCTCAAGCAAGTGTTGCAGGTGATGGATCCGATCACTGTGACTTGGTTTCGCCTCATGGTAGCGGGCACGTGCCTGTTCGTTTACCTGGCCGCCACCAAACGCCTGCCCAGCCGCAAAGTGCTTGGCCCCAAGGGTGGGTGGCTGGTGGGCATGGCGGTGTGTGGCCTGGTGGGCAACTACGTGTTGTACCTGGTGGGCCTGAAAATGCTCAGCCCGGGCACGGCGCAGTTGGTGGTGCAGATGGGGCCGATCTTTCTGATGGTAGCCAGTGTGTTTGTGTTCAAGGAGCGCTTCAGCCTGGGGCAGGGAGTGGGGTTGTTGGTGCTGATCGCAGGCTTTGGTTTGTTCTTCAACCAACGTCTGGTGGAATTGCTGACGTCCATGGGCACCTACACCGCCGGTGTGCTGACGATCCTGCTCGCCACCACCATCTGGGTGTTCTATGCACTGGGTCAGAAGCAGTTGCTGACGGTGTGGAATTCGCTGCAGGTGATGATGGTGATCTATCTGTCGTGCGCGCTGTTGCTCACCCCTTGGGCACATCCGCTGGAGGCGTTGCAGTTGAGCCCGCTGCAAGGCTGGCTGCTGCTGGCGTGCTGCATGAATACGCTGGTGGCCTACGGCGCATTTGCCGAAGCCCTGGCGCATTGGGAAGCTTCGCGGGTCAGTGCAACCCTGGCGTTGACGCCCCTGGTGACCTTCGTAGCCGTGGCGGTAGCGGCGTGGCTATGGCCGGACTATGTGCAAGCCGAAGAGATCAATGCCTTGGGGTATGTGGGGGCGCTAGTGGTGGTGACGGGCTCGGCGATGGTGGCGCTGGCGCCTTCGCTGCTCGCCGGGCTCAGGGCCCGGCGGCTGCGGATGTCGGTTTAAGCGCCGAGCATGTTTTCCGGGCGTACCCACTGGTCAAACTCGGCATCGTTAAGATAGCCGAGTTCCAGTGCAGCCTCACGCAGTGTCAGCCCTTCGGCGTAAGCCTTCTTGGCGATCTCGGCCGACTTGTCGTAGCCGATATGCGGGTTGAGTGCAGTGACCAGCATCAGCCCGCGTTCCAGGTGCTGGGCCATTTGCTCGGCGTCGGGTTCAAGACCGGCAATGCAATGCTCCTGAAAGTTGTTGCAGCCATCGGCCAGCAGGCGAATCGACTCCAGCAGGTTGTGGATGATCACCGGTTTGTACACGTTCAACTGCAAGTGCCCTTGGCTGGCGGCCATGCCGATGGTCACGTCGTTGCCCAGTACCTGGCAGGCCAGCATCGACAGCGCTTCGCACTGGGTCGGATTGACCTTGCCGGGCATGATCGAACTGCCCGGTTCGTTGGCCGGCAACTTGACTTCGGCCAGCCCGGCGCGAGGGCCCGAACCCAGCAGGCGCAGGTCGTTGGCGATTTTCATCAGCGCCACGGCCAGGGTTTTCAGCGCGCCGTGCAGGGTCACCAGCGGCTCATGGCCGGAGAGGGCGGCGAATTTGTTCGGCGCGGTCACAAAGGGTAAACCTGACAACGCGGCCAGTTCGGAAGCAATCGCCTCGCCAAAGCCATGAGGGGCATTGAGGCCGGTGCCGACGGCAGTGCCGCCCTGGGCCAGCTCGCACACCGCGGGCAGGGCGCTGCGGATCGCACGCTCGGCGTAATCGAGCTGGGCGATAAACGCCGAAAGTTCCTGGCCGAAGGTGATCGGCGTGGCATCCATCATGTGGGTACGGCCGGTCTTGACCAGTTTCATATGCCGCGCGGCCAATTCCGCCAGGCCACCGGACAAGGTGGCGATCGCCGGCAGCAGTTGCTTGTTCACCGCTTGCACCGCAGCAATGCTCATGGCAGTAGGGAAGCAGTCGTTGGAACTCTGGGAACGGTTGACGTGATCGTTGGGGTGCACCGGGCTCTTGCCGCCGCGGTTGTTGCCGGCCAGTTCGTTGGCGCGGCCAGCGATCACTTCGTTGGCGTTCATGTTGCTCTGGGTGCCACTGCCGGTCTGCCAGACCACCAGCGGGAACTGGTCGTCGTGCTGGCCGTCCAGAACCTCGTCGGCAGCTTGCTCGATCAGGCGGGCAATATCGGCGGGCAGGTCGCCGTTACGGTCGTTGACCCGTGCCGCAGCCTTCTTGATCAAGGCCAAGGCATGCAATACCGCCAGCGGCATGCGCTGCTCGCCAATCGCGAAATTGACCAGCGAACGTTGGGTTTGCGCACCCCAATAGGCGTCATCAGGGACCTGTACTTCCCCCAGGCTGTCGGTTTCGATACGGCTCATCGGTCACCCTCCTTATCCAGTCGTGATTGGTCAGTTTAGGCCCTGGCGGCCAGCGTGGGTTCCCTAAAAGCGCATTTGTGCCCTCGTGCCCCGTGAAACCAGGGCTTGCCGAGGGGTGGGGTTGAGCCGCGAGGTTTTTTAGGCGCAGAATGGTCGCCCTTGGGGTCTTACCTCGCCTGCTAGAAAAGGAAACTCGATGACTCGTCTTCGTGCCATCTGTACCGCGGTTGCTCTGGTTTGCGCCAGCGGCCAGGTTCTTGCCGATACCGCCAGCCACAACGCCAGTGCCGAAGCCTTCCTTACCCTGGCCCATGCTGACAAGCTGGGGACCCCGGTGTACATGCAAGTGCAGCAAATGTTCGCCCAGCGTTTCGAACAGACCAAGGCGCCTGCCGCCAAGCAGTCCGTACTGGACAGCTACCAGGCCAAGGCCAACGCCGCTCTGGACCAGGCCATCGGCTGGCCGAAGCTCAAGCCCGACATGGTCAAGCTCTACACCACCAACTTCAGCGAATCCGAGCTCAAGGACCTGGTAGCGTTCTACCAGTCGCCACTTGGCAAGAAAGTCCTGGAAAAAATGCCCCAGCTGACCCAGCAGTCGGCCCAGATGACCCAGGCCAAGCTGGAAAGCGCCGTACCGGTGGTGAACAAGCTGTTGGAAGACATGACCAACGAGCTGGCGCCAAAAGCCGCCGCACCGGCCAAGAAGAAGTAAGCAGGAATGACCATGCAACAGCGTATCGAAACGGCCCTTGCCGCCCTGGCCCCGGAGCATTTGAGCGTGCTGGATGAAAGCCACATGCACAGTCGTGGGTTGCAGACCCACTTCAAGGCCGTGCTGGTCAGCCAGCAGTTCGAGGGGCTTAACCGCGTCAAGCGCCACCAGAAGGTCTACGCCACCCTGGGTAGCCTGATGAGCGAATTTCATGCGCTGGCGCTGCATACCTATACGCCCGAAGAATGGGCGACAATCGGCGCAGCCCCGGCCTCGCCGACCTGCGCCGGCGGACATTGATGGGGTAACCCTGATAGAATCCGCAACGCGCCGCTTAGCCGGCGCGTTTTTTTTGCATCCGGTTCACCCCTTACGAGGGTAGCCACCTGGAGAGAACACCCATGACTCAACCGATTGTCGTGGCGGCACTGTACAAGTTCGTCACCCTCGAAGATTACGTCGCCCTGCGCGAGCCCCTGTTGCAGGCGATGGTCGATAACGGCATCAAAGGCACCTTGCTGATCGCCGAAGAAGGCATCAACGGCACCGTTTCCGGCAGCCGCGAAGGCATTGACGGCCTGATGGCCTGGCTCAAGAAAGACCCACGCATGGTCGACATCGACCACAAAGAGTCTTACTGCGACGACCAGCCGTTCTACCGCACCAAGGTCAAACTCAAGAAAGAGATCGTGACCCTGGGTGTCGAAGGCGTGGACCCGAACAAAAAGGTGGGTACTTACGTCGACCCGCAGGATTGGAACGCGCTGATCAGCGACCCGGAAGTATTGTTGATCGACACCCGTAACGACTACGAAGTGTCCATCGGCACCTTTGAAGGCGCAATCGACCCGAAAACTACCAGTTTTCGCGAATTTCCCGACTACATCAAAGCCCACTTCGACCCGGCCAAGCACAAGAAGGTCGCCATGTTCTGCACTGGCGGCATTCGCTGTGAGAAGGCGTCGAGCTACATGCTCAGCGAAGGCTTCGATGAGGTCTACCACCTCAAGGGCGGTATCCTGAAGTACCTCGAAGAGGTGCCCCAGGAAGAAACCAAATGGCAGGGCGACTGCTTTGTGTTCGACAATCGCGTGACCGTGCGCCACGACTTGAGCGAAGGCGACTACGATCAATGTCATGCCTGCCGCACACCGGTGAGCGTAGAAGACCGCGCCTCCGAGCATTATGTGGCCGGCATCAGTTGCCCCCATTGCTGGGATAAGCTGCCGGAGAAGACCCGTCGCAGTGCGATCGACCGCCAGAAGCAGATCGAACTGGCCAAGGCCCGCAACATGCCGCACCCGATTGGTTACAACTACAAGCAAACCCCTTCCGAGGCCTGAGCCATGTCTGCGCGCCTGCTCTATGTAATGGACCCGATGTGTTCCTGGTGCTGGGGCTTTGCCCCGGTGGCACAAGCGCTGGTGGAGCAGGCCCAGGCGGCCGGCGTGGACGTGCACCTGGTGGTGGGCGGCTTGCGCACCGGCAGCGGCGCGGCGCTGGAGCCGACTACCCGGCGCTACATCCTTGAACACTGGCAGGCCGTCACCGACGCCACCGGCCAGCCGTTCAAGCGAGAAGGCGCATTGCCCGACGGGTTTGTCTATGACACCGAGCCTGCGTGCCGCGCTATCGTCACCGCACGCAGCCTGGCGCCGGATTGCGCCTGGAAGCTGCTGGGGCTGATCCAGCGCGCGTTCTATGTCGAAGGCCGGGACGTGACGCTCGCCCCTGTGCTGGTGGAGCTGGCCGAACAGGCCGGTATTCCACGTATCGAGTTTGCCGGCGAGTTCGACCGTGCCGATCAGCACGCGGCCACGGCGGCCGATTTCACCTGGGTGCAGGACCTGGGCATTGCCGGGTTTCCGACCCTGCTGGCCGAGCGCAACGGCCAGTTGGCTTTGCTGACCAATGGTTACCAGCCGCTGTCCGAGCTGTCGCCGTTACTCGCTCGATGGTTGGAGCGAGCTGCCTGTGTATGAACAGCCTCCACGCACCGACCGCCTGACCTGGGCGGAAATTCGCCGCCTGGCCCTGCGTCACAAAAAATCCCTGTGGGTCGCCAACGGTGTCGCCGTGCTCGCCACCCTGTGCAGCGTGCCTATCCCGCTGTTGTTGCCGTTGCTGGTCGACGAAGTGCTACTGGGCCATGGCGATGCCGCCCTCAAGGTGATGAACCACGCGTTGCCCCTGGGCTGGCAAAAAGCGGCTGGCTATATCGGCCTGATGCTCTTGGTCACCCTGGCCCTGCGTTGCGGCGCGTTGGTGTTCAACGTGGTGCAGGCGCGGCTGTTTGCGCGCTTGGCCAAGGACATCGTGTACCGCATCCGCGTGCGCCTGATCGAGCGTCTCAAGCGCATCTCCCTGGGTGAGTACGAAAGCCTGGGCAGCGGTACGGTCACCACCCACTTGGTGACCGACCTGGACACCCTGGACAAATTCGTCGGCGAAACCCTCAGCCGCTTCTTGGTGGCGATGCTGACCCTGGTCGGCACCTCGGCGATCCTGGTGTGGATGCATTGGCAACTGGCGTTGTTGATCCTGTTGTTCAACCCATTGGTGATCTACGCCACGGTGCAGTTGGGCAAGCGCGTCAAGCACCTCAAGAAGCTGGAAAACGACAGTACTTCACGCTTTACCCAGGCGCTGACCGAAACCCTCGATGCCATACAGGAAGTACGTGCTGGCAACCGCCAGGGCTTTTTCCTCGGGCGCCTGGGCCAGCGTGCCCAGGAAGTGCGTGACTACGCCATTCATTCCCAATGGAAAACCGACGCGTCGAGCCGCGCCAGTGGCTTGCTGTTCCAGTTCGGTATCGACATCTTCCGCGCCGCGGCCATGCTCACCGTGCTGTTTTCCGACCTGTCCATCGGCCAGATGCTCGCGGTGTTCAGTTACCTGTGGTTCATGATTGGCCCGGTGGAACAATTGCTGAACCTGCAATACGCCTATTACGCGGCAGGCGGCGCGCTGTCGCGCATCAACGAGCTGCTGGCGCGTGCCGATGAGCCGCAATACCCAGGCGGCGCAGACCCGTTCAGCGGGCGCGAGACGGTCGGCATCGAAGTGCGTGGCCTCGACTTCGGCTACGGCGAAGAGCTGGTACTCAACCAGTTGAACCTGGCCATCGCACCGGGTGAAAAGGTGGCAATTGTCGGCGCCAGCGGCGGCGGTAAAAGCACCCTGGTGCAACTGTTGCTGGGGCTCTACACGCCGCAGGCCGGCAGCATTCGTTTTGGCACTGCCACCCAGCAGGAGATCGGCCTGGAGACCATCCGCGAAAACGTCGCGGTGGTGCTGCAACATCCTGCGCTGTTCAACGATACCGTGCGCGCCAACCTGACCATGGGCCGCACCCGCACCGATCAAGCCTGCTGGCAGGCGCTGGAAATCGCCCAACTGGATGCTACTGTCAAGGCATTGCCCTTGGGCCTGGACAGCGTGGTCGGGCGTTCGGGCGTGCGCTTTTCCGGTGGCCAGCGGCAACGCCTGGCCATTGCCCGCATGGTGCTCGCCGAGCCTAAAGTGGTGATTCTGGACGAGGCCACCTCCGCATTGGACGCGGCGACCGAGTACAACCTGCACCAGGCACTGGCGCGGTTTCTCAGCGGGCGTACTACACTGATCATCGCCCACCGGCTGTCTGCGGTGAAGCAGGCTGACCGAGTGCTGGTGTTCGATGGCGGGCACATCGCCGAGGACGGCGACCATCAGCAGTTGATTGCCGATGGCGGGCTGTACGCCAAACTGTACGGACACTTGCAACAAGTGCGTTGATTTAGCTTAGGCTGTGCTATCGGGAGCGGATTTTCGCGTGCGTATCAAGCTGTGCATGTGTAAGGGACTTCATGAAGCAAAAGCGGACTCTCGGAACGCCACGCCTGCTGGGTATTGTCTGGCCCTTTATCGCCGTCGTGTTGTTCCAGGCATTGTTAGGCTGCGTCAGTCTCTACGTGCTTTCGGCAGTGCGGGGCTATGTGGCGGGCGAAAGCCTGTGGTCCAAGGGCCAGAAGGATGCCATCTACTACCTGACCCTCTACGCCGATAACCGCAACGACGCCACCTACCTCAAATACCAGCAGGCCATTGCCGTGCCCCAGGGTGGGCATGAATTGCGCATTGCTCTGGACCGTCCCACCCCCGATACGGACGCGGCCCGCTTGGGCATTCTCAAGGGCGGTAATCATCCGGACGACGTTTCCAGCCTGATCTGGCTATACCTCAACTTCCGTCATTTCAGCTACCTGGAAAAAGCCATTGAGCTGTGGACGGTGGGCGACGGCTACCTCGTGCAGCTCGATGAGCTGGCTCAGGAGATGCACGGCGCCATTACCTCCGGCTACGTCAGCAGTGACGATGTCCATCATTGGAAGGCGCGCATCACGGCCATCAATGAAGGGGTGACGCCCGCTGCCAAGGCGTTCAGCGATGCCCTGGGCGAAGGTTCGCGGATGATCCTGCGCCTGTTGTTGATCACCAACCTGGCGACTGCCTTGGGCCTGATCGTGTTGGCGCTGCTGCGCACCCACAAGCTGCTGGCCCAGCGTCATGCCTTTGCCGATGCGCTGCAAGCGGAGAAGGAGCGGGCGCAGATCACATTGGAGTCGATTGGCGACGGGGTGATTACCACCGACGTCGACGGGGCCATTGCCTATATGAACCCTGCAGCCGAAGCGTTGACCCACTGGCGCTCGGAGCAAGCCCAGGGCCTGCCGCTGGCGGCGCTGTTCAAGCTTTTGAATGAAAACGCCGAGCCCGACGGTTTCACACTGATTGAACACATCGTCAAAGGCCAGTTCAGCGGCGGCAGCGAGCATTCCAAGCTGATCCAGCGCCTGGACGGCAGCACCGTCTCGGTCACCCTGGTGGGCGCGCCGATCCGCAGTGCCGGCAAGGTCAGCGGTGCGGTCCTGGTGCTGCATGACATGACCCAGGAACGCCAGTACATCGCCAACCTTTCCTGGCAGGCCACCCACGACGCGTTGACTGGCCTGGCTAACCGTCGCGAGTTCGAGTTCCGCCTTGAACAGGTGCTGCAACAGGTCGCGCGCCAGCAAAGTGGGCGACATGCCTTGATGTTCCTCGACCTCGACCAGTTCAAGCTGGTCAATGACACCTGTGGCCATGCCGCGGGCGATGAACTGCTGCGCCACATCTGCGCGTTGCTGCAGTCGGACCTGCGCGAGGGCGACACCCTGGCTCGGTTGGGCGGCGACGAGTTTGGTATCCTGCTGGAGAACTGCCCGGCGCCGGTGGCGGAAAAAATCGCCGAGAGCCTGCGCCACACTGTGCAGAACTTGCACTTCGTGTGGAAGGGTCGGCCCTTCATGACCACCGTCAGCATCGGCCTGGTGCATATCTCGCAAACCCCGACCACCCTGGAAACCTCCCTGCGTGCCGCCGACATGGCGTGCTACATGGCCAAGGAAAAGGGGCGCAACCGGGTGCAGGTCTACCATGTCGACGACTCGGAGTTGTCTCTGCGGTTTGGCGAGATGGCCTGGGTACAGCGGCTGCATATTGCGCTTGAGGAAGACCGCTTTTGCCTTTACGCCCAGGAAATTGCGCCTTTGGGCCCTACCGACGCCGGCAGTGGGCACATCGAAATTCTCCTGCGCCTGCATGACGAAGCGGGGCGGATCATTTTGCCCAACAGTTTTATTCCGGCGGCCGAACGCTACGGGTTGATGACGTCCCTGGATCGTTGGGTAGTGGAAAACGTATTCAAGATTATCGCCCGTTGCATGCATGAGCGCCCGGGCCGCCCCATGGCCATGTGTGCGATTAATCTGTCAGGCATAACCATTGGCGATGATGACTTTTTAGGTTTTTTGCGTCAGAAATTCGATACTTACAACATTCCACCGGAAATGATTTGTTTTGAAATAACTGAAACCAGCGCTATAGCCAATTTGGGCAGCGCGATTCGGTTTATTAATGAACTCAAAGCGTTAGGGTGCCATTTCTCACTCGATGATTTTTGCGCCGGAATGTCCTCATTCGCATATTTGAAACATTTACCTGTAGACTTCCTGAAGATCGATGGAAGTTTCGTAAAGGATATGCTGGACGACCCGATTAACCGCGCCATGGTCGAAGTGATCAACCACATCGGCCACGTCATGGGTAAGCGCACGATTGCCGAGTTTGTTGAAACACCCCAGATCGAACAGGCTTTACTTGAGATAGGTGTGGATTACGCTCAGGGCTACCTGATTGAACGCCCGCAATTGTTTACCTTTGATAGCTTGCAGTGCCGACCTGAGCGGCCGCAGCCACTGTTATTCAAGGCGCCCGGCACTTTCCGCTGAAACATTTGCTGGTCTGTACAATCACACTTGAAAAGGAGCCCCACAGTGATCGACACATTCAACAGAACCGGCCCGCTTATGGAAGCCTCCAGTTACCCCGCCTGGGCGCAGCAATTGATCCAGGACTGTAGCGAGAGCAAGCGTCGGGTTGTCGAGCACGAACTGTATCAGCGCATGCGTGACAACGCCCTCAGCGCCAAGACCATGCGCCACTACCTGATTGGTGGTTGGCCGGTGGTGGAACAGTTTGCCTTGTACATGGCGCAGAACCTGACCAAGACCAAGTTTGCCCGTCATCCTGGGGAGGATATGGCGCGCCGTTGGCTCATGCGCAATATCCGCGTGGAGCTCAACCATGCCGACTATTGGGTCAATTGGGCGCGGGCTCACGGCGTCAGCCTTGAAGAACTGCAAGCGCAGGAGGTGCCGCCTGAGTTGCACGCCCTGAGTCATTGGTGCTGGCACACCAGCTCGGCGGATGCGTTGATCGTCGCGATTGCCGCCACCAACTACGCGATCGAGGGGGCGACGGGGGAGTGGTCCGCCGTGGTCTGCTCTACCGGTGTGTATGCTGCCGCCTTCCCTGAGGAAGATCGCAAGCGGGCGATGAAGTGGCTGAAGATGCACGCCCAGTACGATGACGCCCACCCTTGGGAAGCCCTGGAAATCATCTGCACGCTGGCCGGGACCAACCCGAGCAAGGCCCTGCAGGAAGAGTTGCGCCAGGCGGTATGCAAGAGCTACGACTACATGCACTTGTTCCTGGAAAGCTGCATGCGTCTAGAGCATACAGAGAAAGACAAGGCGCCAGCCGTTCGCGAGCGCCCTGTGCGCATCGCCAGTGAGGCGTAGCGGTAACTGTGGCGAGGGAGCAATCTCCCTCGCCACAATTGACTTTACCCCGCCATCGCCAAGCGGTTACGACCTTCGCGCTTGGCCACATACAACGCATTGTCGGCCCGACGCAGCAGGCTTTCAGCCGACTCGGCCGCCAGCAGCGTCGAGCAGCCGAGGCTCACGGTCAGTTCTATTCGCGTGCCCTCCACCCAGTAGTCCTGGGCTTGTGCCGCCTGGCGAAGGCGCTCTCCCACCATCCTCGCGGCATCGCGACCGGTGTTGGACAGCAGGATCAAAAACTCCTCCCCGCCAAACCGGAACACCATGTCCACGTTGCGCAGCTGGCGTTTGATCGCTCCGGCCACGGCGCGCAGCACGCTGTCGCCCGCGGCATGCCCATGGGTGTCGTTGATTTTCTTGAAGTGGTCGATGTCCAGCATCAACAACGACAGCGGGTGCAAATGCCGGCGTGCCATGTCGATTTCTCTCTGCAGCGTCTGGTCCATGGCCACACGGTTGCCGGTTTCGGTCAACGGGTCACGCAGGGCGCTGCGGGTGGCGGCGCGGTAGAGCAGGGCGTTGCGCATCGGATAAAGCAAGGTCACCAGCAGGAGTTCGAGCTGGCTCAGTTCTTCTTCAAGCAACCGCTGGTTGCGACGAAAGACCAGTTCCCCCAGATGCTCGCCTTCATGGCTCAGGGTGTAGCTGACGGAGTGATGACCCCGGTGGCCAAACTCCAGGCGCAGGTCGCTGGCGGCGTGACGGTATTGCAACGCGTCCAGCGGCACCAGGCGCTGAACCTCACGAAAGAACAGGCCCAGGATGCGCTCCGGCTCCAGGCTGGTCTGCAACTGCTGGTTCAGTTGCTGGCGAAGTTCGGCAAGGGTGGCGGGGCGACGTGGGCGTAAGGATGGCTGGCCAAATCCCAGGCGTTGCAATTTGGCACTGTCAAAGTCAATTGCGTTGGTCTGGGTGGGGGTTTTCATAAGCGGGTGGCCTCTAAGCACTGGGCTGTCTTACAGGCGGGATGAGAGTGGCGAGTGCCAAGCGTCTTACTGATCCTTCAGTTCCGTAAAACATTGGAAACAGTTTAAACCGCTTTTCTTTGGGTTATAACCCCGGGGCACTGCCGCACGTCTTGTCATCGCCGAACCTGCTTGAACAGTACTGGAGCGAGATTCATGCCAAGTGTATTTGGTTGGTAAAAATCCTTATAAATCAATTAACTAATTTTTAAGTAAGAAAAGTCTGTTAAAGCATGGCGCCAGTTATTTGGCTGATTGGGGCCGGCATTACTGCCGGCCCGGTTAACCTTACTGTTTCGGTGGGGCGAGTTGTTTGTCGCAAATAAACAACGCTTCGGTTATCCGCACACAACGTACACCATCCCTCATCACTACTAGACCAAGGTGGTACGGTCGATCTGCGCGATGGAGGTGACCCCGGTCAGGGTCATGGCCACGCGCATTTCCTTGGCGAAGATGTCCAGCAGGTTCTCTACCCCATGCTGGCCCTCGGCGGCCAGCGCATAGGCGGTGGCACGCCCTAGCAGGCACGCCTTGGCACCCAGGGCTAGCATGCGCACCACGTCGAGCCCGGAGCGAATGCCCGAGTCCACCAGCACGGTCAGGTCATCGCCTACCGCTTCGGCAATCGGCGGCAACGCCTTGGCCGTGGAGAGCACCCCGTCGAGCTGGCGGCCGCCATGGTTGGAGACCACGATGCCGTCGGCCCCGAAACTCACCGCGTCCTTGGCGTCCTGCGGGTCGAGGATGCCCTTGATGATCATCGGGCCTTTCCAGAATTCGCGGATCCATTCCAGGTCTTTCCAACTGATCGACGGGTCGAAGTTGTTGGCCAGCCAGCCAATGTAGTCCTCCAGGTGGGTGGGTTTGCCCAGATATTTGGAGATATTGCCCAGGTCGTGGGGGCGGCCCATCAAGCCCACATCGAAGGCCCATTGCGGCTTGGTCACTGCCTGCAACATGCGCCGCTGCGCCGCGTAGGGGCCGGACATGCCGGAGTGAGCGTCACGGTAGCGTGCGCCCGGTGTCGGCATGTCAACGGTGAACACCAGCGTTGTCACCCCGGCGGCCTGCGCCCGCTCCAGGGCGTTGCGCATGAAGCCGCGATCCTTGAGCACATACAGCTGGAACCAGATCGATTGCGGGCTTTGCGAGGCCACTTCCTCAATCGAACACACCGACACTGTCGACAGGCAAAAAGGGATGTTTTTGTTGGCCGCCGCCTTGGCTGCTTGCACTTCACCGCGTCGCGCATACATGCCGGTCAGCCCGACGGGGCTGAGGATGACCGGCATCGCCAGTTCCGTGCCGAACAAATGGGTGCTCAGGCTCAGGTTGTCGACATTGCGCAGGATGCGTTGGCGCAGGCTGATCTCGGCCAGGTCCGAACTGTTGGCGCGCAGCGTGTGCTCGGCGTAGGCGCCGCCGTCGATGTAATCGAACAGAAAGCGCGGCAACTTGCGTTTGGCCGCAGCGCGGTAGTCGGAAGCGGACGAGATGATCATCGACGGTGTCTCCACAGGGCAAAGTGCTACACCCTAAGCAAAGTTATGCCATGATGAAAACAACTTTTATCACTGCCATCCAGTCGTTATAGGAATACTGATGAACCTACGAACACTGCGTGCGTTTGTCGAAGTGGTGCGCCAGGGTGGGTTCTCCCAGGCGGCCGAAGTGGTTGCCCTGACCCAGTCCACCGTCAGCAAAGCGATCAAGACCCTTGAGGACGAATTAGGCATGCCGCTGCTCAATCGCCTTGGCCACAAGAACGAACTCACCGCCGCCGGCGAAATTGCCTACCGCCGCGCCTTGGTAATGCTCGCCGAACGCACCGACCTGATGGCTGAAATCAACGACCTGCGCGGTCTCAAGCGCGGCGTGCTGCGCATCGGTCTGCCGCCGGTAGGGTGCGGCGTGCTGTTCGCGGCCATGTTTGCCACTTACCGCAGCCGCTACCCGGGCATCGACATCGAACTGACCGAATACGGCAGTAAAAGGCTGCGCGAATGCCTGGAAGCGGGGGAGGTTGACCTCGCCGCCTTGCTGCTACCGGTTGATGAAGGCTTCGACTACCAACCGGTGCGCAACGAGCCATTGGTCGCCGTGTTGCCCATGGGCCACCCATTGGCCCGGCGCAAGCGCATCGACTTCACCGACCTGGCCGACTCGCCGTTCATCCTGTTCGAAGCCGGCTTTGCCCTCAACGCCAAGATCCTCAGCGCCTGCGAACGTAAAGGCGTGACACCTAAAGTCACCGCTCGCAGTGGGCAAATAGACTTTATCGTCGACCTGGTCACCGCCGGGCTGGGCGTCGCCTTCCTGCCCCGGATGCTGGCGCACAAACACCAACACCCCGGCATCGCCTTGATCCCCCTGGACGAGCCCCACACCGATTGGCACATCGCCCTGGCCTGGCGCGCCAGCGCCCACCTGCCACCGGCAGCGCGGGCCTGGTTGGAACTGGCCAGGGAACCGTCGTATTCAAGCGAACAGGGGGGGAATTTGCGGAAAATTTCTGATGGCGCTTGACTTCTTCTTTTTAATCAGTAACATACGGCGCATTCCGCGATAGCTCAGTTGGTAGAGCAAATGACTGTTAATCATTGGGTCCCTGGTTCGAGTCCAGGTCGTGGAGCCAGATAGAGAAAAGCCTGCAGAGATGCAGGCTTTTTTTTGCTTGGGATTTGACCCAGCAATCCAGACGCTTAGCGCGCTTCGTATGACGCCATCAATGGGCATGATCCGCATGCTTATTTGAAGGCCGTGCTCACGCGCCTGCCGTTGCAGCGGGCGAGTGAGATTGAAGCGGCTTGGTCCTACGCGATTTTGATTACTACCTTACCAACGGCGCCTCTGGCCAGATGTTCGTACGCTTCGCGTGCTTGATCAAATGGATACACGTGGTCGATTACCGGGCGAATCTTGTGCTCGTTCAAGAATTCGTTCATTCGGTCAAATGACGAGCGTGGAGCAACGGCTATGCCGCGAATCGTTGTTTGCCGGAAAATCATAGGCATCAGGTTCAAGGCGGAGGTCTGGCCTGTCAGAAAGCCGATCTGTGCAATACGTCCACCTGCCTTTGTCGCAGCAATCGATTGGTTGATGCCGTCCCCGCCCGCCACATCCAGCAGCAGATCCACTCCCTTGCCGTCAGTGAGCTTCAGAACTTCCTCTGCCCACTCAGGGGTGGTGCGATAATTCACACCCGCAACCGCGCCCAGTTTTTTTACAGCTTCCAGATTGTCATCACGGCTGGAGGTGACGATAACCTTGGCTCCCAAAGCGGTAGCAATTTGTGCTGCAAAAACAGAAACACCTCCAGAGCCCTGAACCAAAACGGTTTGGCCGGCCTCTATCTGGCCATAGTCGACGAGCGCATACCACGCCGTCAGAGCAGCAATTGGAAGGGTCGCTGCTTCCTCATCAGACATATTGTCGGGGGCACGTACTGCGCTGTCTTCATGGATGATCATGTATTGCGCCAGACCACCAGGCAATGGCGAGCCGAAGCAGTAGTTGGGTTCATCTGGCCCAGGCATGCCGTCTAACCAACGTGAGTAGAGGTGTGAGTTGACCCGATCTCCGATAGCAAAGCGGCTGACACCTTCACCTACTGCCACGACAGTTCCCGCCGCATCGCTGACGGGGATCAGCGGCTTGGGCACCATGTGAGGTTCATAGATGCCGTCAACGATGGCCTTGTCCCGGAAATTGAGTGATACAGCGCCTACTTTAACCAGCAGCTCACCCGCTCGGGGCACGGGGGTTTCCGTTTCGCCCTGCACGAGATTATCCAAGCCGAAATCTTTTAGAAGCCACGCTTTCATTTTCTGTCTCCAACAATTTTGAATGTGCAGGGGAGCAAAGCTCCTCCTTTACGCTGAGGACATTGTTAAGGTTTCGCGGCCCTAGATAAATGTGCAGAAACGAACAGGATTGTTATCCTGATAAGCAACAATCATCCCGTTAACTCGCTTCCCGAGAAGAGACTTATGGAGCTTCTACAGTCGATGCAAGTATTCGCCAAGCTAGCGGAGTTGGGGAGCTTCACCAAAGTCGCTGAGGCAATGCAGGCCGGGCGACCGCACGTCACACGCACCATTCAGGATCTGGAAGCCTCGCTGGGTGTCCGTCTGTTCCAGCGCACTACGCGTAAAGTAAAACTGACTGTTGAGGGAGAGCGGTTTTACGAACGCGTCAAAGAGATTTTAGCAACCATCGCAGAAACCACTTCCATGTTCGACCGTAGTGGATCGACGTTGCGAGGGCGGCTTCGAATTGACATCCCTACTGCATTTTCCCAGCACAGCTTCATGGAAAGCCTTAGGAGGTTTACCGAGGCATTTCCCGACATCGAGCTTGTGCTAGGCGTGACCGACCGTACGGTAGATCTCGTAGCCGAGGGCATCGACTGTGTATTGCGAATGGGTGAACTTCCGGATTCAAGCATGGTGGCTAGAGAAATTGGCACCGCCACCATGGTGACCTGTGCGTCTGCAGGTTATCTCCAAGCCTGCGGTGCACCCATAACCCTACAAGATCTAGTAGACCACCAATGTGTCAGCTTCCTTTCCGGTCAAAATAACAGACCGCTGCCTTGGCACTTCTCGGTAGACGGCGAAGATCGTCCACATACGCCTCGGCGTGGAATCACCGTGAATGAGTCGAATGCCTACGTTCAATGCGGTGTTGCAGGCTTCGGCATTGTTCAAGCGCCTGGAATTGCCGTTGAGACATTCCTCGCAAGCGGAGAACTGATCGAAGTGCTCAAGGCATTTCGTCCAAAGCCTCGCCTGGTTTTCGTGCTTTATCCAAGCAGAACGCATCTTGCGCCTCAGGTCGAGGCATTTGTGGATTGGCTGAAGGAACATTTTCCGGTGCTACACCCCAACTGGTTCACAGCGCACTAACCATTGTTTTGTAGTGGGGCTAGTCGTAACTGGCCAATGTTGATTTTGTCCGAGTCTGGCCCCCTAGCTTCCTGAGGGCGGCAAGGCGTCAGTTCTCCATAGGCGTAGGAACACCCATTCACCTGGTGCTAGCGAATGTGGCCGCGGGAATATCAACGGCCTTTAATAATTCACTATTATGAGAACTATGATCAGTGCATAGGTGTAGACGCTAACTCAAAACCACCATTGATAACGAACTGAACGCCCATACAAACCAGTAGAAAACCAACGACGCGGGAAATTGCATCGATTCCTGACTCACCAAGCACTTTCATGATTCGCCCCGAACATCGTAAAGCTATCCAGAAAATAAGCGCAGTAATGATGAATACGGTTGCGGCTGCAAGGTGAATGACGAGTGGCAGGGTCTGGTAGGTCGACTGCAGGGTAGAGGCGGAGCTGATAAGCAACGCTATCGTGCCGGGGCCTGCTGCACCAGGAAGAGCTAAAGGTACAAATGACAGATCGCGGAAATGTGGGGTTGATTTCTCTTTCTCTGAAAGTAAATCTTTCTGAACCTCTGTTTCGTCAGGTGTCGTTGCTGGAAAAAGCATGGCGAAACCGATGTAGGTAACGATCAGGCCTCCGGCTATTCTCAAGCCGGGGACAGATATTCCGAATACCTGCATTACCAGGCTGCCTCCGTAGAAGCTGACAAACATAATCAGAGCTACATATAAGCTTGCCTTCAGGATTTGCCGGTTACGCTCTACTGTAGGCAGCTTTCCTCCAAGGCCTAGTAAAAGGGAGATGCTAGTTAGAGGATTGGCCATAGGAAGCAGGGCCAATAGTCCAATAAGAACATGATGAAAGTAATTGCCCATAGTGTTTTTACTCGGTTATGCAACGAATAGGAGGCTATAAGATTATTAAGGTCGTACGTCATCTGCCCTAACGAACCGATATCAAGTCAGGGGTCAATCGGGGAAGTATTTTTTTGCCTCTTCCGTGGTATAGCGCAGAAAGATCTGCACCGCCTGCGGAATCAAGCGTCGTGACAGTAGAAAAGCATACAGCGACATGTTCTGGAGGGTATAGCCAGGTAAAACACGTACCAGTTTTCCGCTCTCTACGGCCTCATTGGCGCTGGGCAAATTGAACTGCGCGATGCCAAGTCCGCGCAGAGTAAGATCCATGCGCGCATCGTTCGGTGTGGCAAGCAGGATGGCTTGCACCGGCATCAGGTGTTTATGTCCTTGGGGGTCGATCAGCTCCCACTCGGGTTCTCCCTGACGTCCAAGGCAGGGCCATTGCAGGAGATCGTCCGGTACACGGGGAGGTTTCCTGCCGGCCAGTAACAGGGGAGAAGCGAATAACCCTTGTGGCATTGAACAGATTGGCCGAGCAACCAGCGACTTGTTAATCACTTCGGCGCGGCGATGACTGAAGTAGACATCCACTGGCTCTTCAATGGGGTTTGGCACGCGTGTGCTGGCCTCCACTTCAAAATGAATTTCGTGCTGTTCTTCCAGCATTCGAGCGATAGCCGGGTTGATAAACCAGTGCACAACCTCGGGCGATCCGACGACCCGGATACGTCCTCTAATTTTTCCATCATCCGACTTGATCGCGCTTTCAACCTCCTGAAGGCCTTCGAACAAGGGCGCGATTTCGCTATAGAGCCGCTCGCCCGGGTCCGTCAATCGCATAGAGGGCATCCGATTGAACAAGCGCAGACCCAGGTGCTCCTCCAGCCGGGTCACGGCGCGACTGATGCTTGAAGTGTTCTGCCCAAGCCGTTCAGCCGCACGGCTGAAGTTCAATGTTTGCGCGGCAACGAGGAAGGTGTGGTATTCGCTCCACATGGCGTTGCTTTTATGCAATGTATAGTTGCTCCATATGGCATGGCTAAAATTAATAGACTAACACTATCATCACCAAGTCTGAGAGCCATTTAGCGTATAGGAGTTCAACTGTGACCTCGATAAATCGTATTTTTGCCAGCCTAGTTGCCTTGATGGGGCTGGGGCTATTGTTAGGTGGAGCTTACCTCTTAACCCTTGGCGGATCGTTTTATTACGTGCTGGCCGGATGGGCCTATCTGAGCGCTGGCGTCATGCTTTGGCGTAGGCAAGTTTGTGGAGTATGGCTGCTGGTAGCGGTTGCCGTGCTGAGTGTTCCATGGGCGCTCTGGGAGTCAGGCACGTTCTATTGGGCGCTGTTTCCACGCCTGCTCGTACCGGCAGCGTTGGCGAGCATCGGCTTGCTCCTGTTATCCACTTGGTCGCCTGCGGACTCCCGGCGTCGGATACGCGGCCTGGGTGTACTAGCGCTATTAGGGACGGCTGTGTTCTTTGGGTTTGCCTTTACTCCACATGGTGTCGTCTCGCCTGTCTCGGGCACACCTTTTACTGCAGCAGCCACAAACACCACGCCTTCAAATTGGTCCGCATATGGCCGAACCACTGCGGGTACGCGCTACGCGCCCTTTACGCAGATCAACCGTGACAACGTTCAGGACCTGAAAGTGGCCTGGACGTATCGTACCGGCGCGAAGATCCAGTTGGACAAGGGCGCCGTGGATTCGAACACCCCATTGCAAATTGAAGATACGTTGTTCACTTGCACACCCGATGATCGCATTGCTGCTATCGATGCAGATACGGGGGGAGAACGTTGGAAATTCGATACCCATAGTGCATCTCCTATCTGGAACCGTTGCCGCGGCCTGGGTTACTACAAGCTCAAGGAGGCGCCGGCTGATGGCGTCTGTGCGGAACGAATCGTCAATTCCACCATCGATGCGCGCCTGATCGAACTAGATGCCAAGACCGGCAAGCAGTGCCCAGGTTTTGGCAGCGACGGCGTCGTCGACCTGAAGCAGGGCATGGGCGACGTTAAGCCTGGGTTCTACTTTCAGACTTCCGCGCCGCTGGTGGCGCGCGACTACATTATTATCAGTGGCTGGGTAGTTGATAACTACAGCCGCGGTGAGCCGTCAGGCGTGATCCGCGCCTTTGATGCCCGCACCGGCGCACTGGCATGGGCGTGGGACCTGGGCAACCCGGACATAACCGGCTTGCCACCGGCGGGGCAGACCTACACGCCCGGCACGCCCAACATGTGGACCGCCGCTGCCTATGACGACCAGTTGGGTCTTATCTATGCGCCGCTGGGAAATGCCACGCCGGACTTTTTCGGCATGGAGCGACCACCGCACTCGGATGAATACAACTCTTCCCTTGTCGCCCTCGATATCATGACGGGCCGCCCGAAATGGAAATTCCAGACCGTCCATCACGACATCTGGGACTACGACTTGCCTTCTCAACCCGCGCTGGTCGATTTGCCTGACGGCCAAGGCGGAACCATCCCCGGGGTATTGCAAACCACCAAGCGTGGCCAGCTTTTCCTGCTAAATCGCGCCACCGGAGAGCCGATTGCGGACGTCGTCGAAAAGCCCGTGCCTACGGCCGGTGCGGTACCTGAAGAAAAGCTTTCGCCTACACAGCCTTATTCGGTAGGGATGCCGACTATCGGTGCCGAACACCTCACCGAGAAGAAGATGTGGGGGGCAACCATGTTCGACCAACTCATGTGCCGCATCATGTTCAAGCAACTGCGCTACGAGGGCGACTTCACGCCGATCGGTCTGACCAAGGCGCTGGATCAGCCCGGCAATATCGGAGGATTCAACTGGGGTAGCGTCTCCTACGACCCCGTTAATCATCTGGCTTATATGAACGATATCCGGGTGCCGAACATCTTTTGGCTGATGCCTCGTGATGAGTTCAATACTTGGACAAAAAACCACCAGATCGAGGTGAGCGGACATGGGCCGTCACCGCAGTTGAAAACACCTTACGGTCAAGCCATTTATATCTGGATGTCATCCCTAGGGGTTCCGTGCAACCAGCCACCCTATGGGACCGTCACGGCGGTCGATCTGAATACGCACAAGGTGGCCTGGCAAGTGCCGGCTGGCACCACAGAGCAATTGGGGCCACTGGGTATCGCATCACACCTGCCCATGCCCATGGGCATGCCAACTTATGCAGGAACGATGACCACGGCAGGCGGCCTCGTATTCTTTGCCGGTTATCAGGACTACTACATCCGGGCATACGACGGGCAAAGTGGCAAACTCGTCTGGGAACATGAATTACCGGTCGGCGCCAGCGCCACGCCGATCTCCTACGTCTCGCCGACGACGGGCAAACAGTACGTTGTCATTTCCGTAGGCGGGGCAGCGCATTCTCCCGACACCGGTGACTATGTAATGGCCTTCAGCCTTCCGACATCCCAACCGTGAAGCGTCTGCAGCGACAGCAAAAGAAGGCGTTACCTGTACATGGCCAGCGCTGAATACGTGTTCAAAGCTGACGAGAAACCGGCGATGGCGGGCAGTCCTTATAAGCCCAGGCTGTCGCCGGCCAGGCGTGGCATATATTTTGTCGTAGGCTTATTCCTCGGGACCTGCACGACGCTGTGCAACGGCCTGGTGGCGAGCAATCTAGGCGTAATCTCTGGCTCTATTGGCGAGTACACGGCTCAGGTCTCATGGTTGGTGGCAGTTTTTTTGGCGATCAATGCCAGCGCCAACCTGACCTTGGTCAAGGCCCGGATGCAGTTCGGAATCCCTTTGGTCACGGCAAGCATTGTCGGTACCTACATCGCTGCCTGTGTGCTGCAGTTACTGTGGCCCACTTTGACAACTGCGGTCATTGCCACGGCGATCAACGGCTTGATGTGCGCGACGTTGATCGCCTTGAGTACCTATTATCTGATGCAGGCCATAGCCCCATCGGCCCAGCCGATGGCCCTGATTATCAGCGTAGGGCTTACCCAGATAGGATCGCCGGTGGCGCGCATGATTCCCGTGGAATTTCTCGCCTCGGAACATTGGCTGGGGCTGCACTTGTTGAATCTAGGCATTGGTATAGCGGTGTTGGGTGTGACGTTGGCGGTGCCTTTGCCACGCAGTGATAGGGCCAGCGTGTTTGCTGCCTCGGACGCAGTCGTGATTGTATTGCTGGTTTCATCCTTCCTGCTGTTTGCCGGTGTGCTTGGCCTCGGCCGGAGCTATTGGTGGACCGACGCGCCCTTTCTCGGCTGGATGCTGGTGGCGGCTATCTCGTTGCTGGTGACGGTGGTGTTCATTGAACGACGTCGGCGTCAGCCGCTGTTGCAATTGGATTGGCTGGGCAGTTTCGACTTGATGCGTTTTGTTGCGATTGCGCTGCTGGTTCGGCTATCGCTGGCCGAGCAGACTTTCGGCTCGGTAGGTTTGCTATCAATGGGCGGGCTCAATAACGATCAGTTGCGTGTCCTGTTTGCGTGCGTACTGGTGTCGATGCTGATGGGGATCGTCGTCGCTTGCCTGACGTTGTCGCCCAAACGTATCCCCTGGCAGGTCATGGTCGCGGCGTTGTTTATCGCAACGGGAGCGTATCTGGACTCGCAATCCACCAGCCTCACGCGTGCGCCGCAACTGTACCTGAGCCAGTGTTTGATTGGGTTCGGTGCGACGCTGTTCATCGGGCCTGCCTTGATCTTTGGCTTTCTCAAACTGTTCGCGAAGGGACCTCAGTACATGATCACGCTCGTGGTCCTGTACGGGGCGAGCCAGAGTATCGGCAGCCTGGCAGGGTCGGCTGTAATGGGCAGCTACGAGTTCATCAGAACCCAGTCCCATATCGCTAGCCTGGCGGACAGTGCGCCGATCACCAATCCCCTTGTCGTAGCGCGCCTCGGCATTGGCGAGGCGTTGCTTTCGAGTCATATAGCCGACCCGGAACAGCGCCAGAAACAGAGCAGCAAGCTGCTAGGACAAGCGTTGCAGCAACAGGCTAGCGTACTGGCATTCAATGACGTCTTTCGCATGGTGTCAGTGCTGGCTTTTGGCACCGCGATGTATGTGTTTTATCTGCAGATGTCGGCTTTTTTCCTCTCGCGCATCCGTCGCGAGCCTGAGAACGTAAATGACTGATTCCATGACTGTTCCATCGGATGTTGAACACACTGCTTTTCATTGGTCGCCCCCGCCCCGGGGCCGTTTGCAAGGCATCATCATGGTGCTGGCTGCGATTGGCGTTATTACGATCGTCCTGTACATCTGGAAGTTGCCGCCTTTTGACGCAGGTCTGCAACAGACAGATAACGCCTATGTGAGGGGGCGAACCACGGTGATTGCCCCTCAGGTCAGCGGCTATATCGTCCAGGTGGCCGGGCAAGATTTCGCGCAGGTCAAGCGAGGCGAGGTCCTTGTGCGTATTGACGATGAGGTCTATCAGGCGCAGGTAGATGAGGCGACGGCCAATCTTGGCGTCGCCAATGCCGACCTCTCCAACAACCAGCAGGCGCACGCTGCTCGCATGGCGGGCATCGAGAGTCATGTTGCAGCTATGGCCGGTGCGCAGGCGCGCTTATTGCGTGCCCGCGCTGACATGCAGCGCGCAAACGCGTTGGTCATGGATGGCGCCATTTCTACGCGCGAGCGCGACCAGGCACGAGCCGATTTCAGTCAAGCCCAGGCCGAGGTACAGCAGGCGGGTGCGCAAGAGTCGATTGCTCGGGAGGAGTTGCGTACCGTGGATGTCGGCCGTGAAGGTCTGGAAGCCCAGGTGCGGGTGGCACAGGCAAAACTGCGTGCGGCTCAGATTGATCTTAATCACACGGTCATCCAGGCGCCGGAGGATGGCGTGCTCGGAGAAGTGGGCGTGCGGTTGGGCCAATTCGTGACCCACGGCACACAATTGATGTCGGTAGTGCCCGCTGATCACTGGATAGTCGCGAACTACAAGGAGGCGCAGACTAAGGCTATTGCGCCCGGCCAGATCGCGACGCTCAGGATTGATGCGTTAGGAGGGGCGACGCTAACGGGGCATGTCGAGCGGCTCTCACCAGCGACGGGCTCGGAATTCGCGGTGCTCAAGCCGGACAATGCAACGGGCAATTTCGTCAAGGTACCGCAGCGTATCGGGGTGCGCATATCTGTTGATCCGGACCAGCCTTTCGAGTCTTCGCTGCGCCCGGGCATGTCGGTTGAGGTCGATGTCGATACGCGTCATCGGTGAGGAGGCGGGTAGTGGGCCATCAGCATTCAGTTGCTGTTGAGAGCCCCCTGGAGCGTATGGACAGGTAGTGGGTCCCAGGTCCGGCTTTCCCGTAGGGCACACGTGCCCCGTAATCTGAGGGTGCTTTACTTTGCCACGACGTTGTCCCGTGTAAAAAATATGCGAGCGTGCCGAGGTTGAGAGCGTTTCAAGATTGGCTATTCGAGGAGGTTCATGCGGCTTAGGGCATGCACACGAAATCGGCAATCACATCGGTAGCTCAGTTCAGCGTTCGGCGAACGCTGTCTTATGAGGTGTGACTAATTTATGATGCCAGGATGATAAATTTGGATGCAGCATCATGAGTACACGTTCAGACCTTTTGACCAGCGCCGAGGTTCTGCTGCGCACGAAAGGCTATGCGGCCTTCAGCTATGCCGACCTTGCGGACGACATCGGCATTAAAAAGGCGAGTATTCATCATCACTTCCCCACCAAGGAAGGCTTGGCAATTGCCATCGTCGAGAGCTACCTGTTCCGGTTTAAAAAGCAGCTGGACGCTATCAATGATGAACACGTCAGTGTTGTCGACCGGCTGAATGCCTTCGCCTTGATGTTCGCTCACAGCAGCCTGAACGGGATGCTTCCACTCTGTGGAGCCTTGGCCGCAGAGCTTATGGCCCTGCCTGAAAGCCTCAAAGAAGTGACAAAGGAATTCTTTGAGATCCATCTCACTTGGCTCCAAGAAAATATTAAGCAGGGTCAAGATCGAGGAGAGCTTAAAGCCGAACTGGATGTAATCAGGGTTTCAAGGTTCATATTGAACACTTTAGAAGGTGCGAGCTTTGTTTCTTGGGCGATGAGCGATGATTACGAGAGATCTTCGGGATTTGATTTGATTTTATCTACCCTTCGTCACTAAAGACGTAGCAATTACGTTTATAGACTCTACCGCTGCACTCTCTGCCCGGGGGCGTCTTTCATCGCTGTATCTTTGGTACATATTCCAATAGTCTCCCGACTTGATCGCCTGCCAAGAGCAGGCGGCCTTGAATTATTTGATTCGGGGTCGCGAGCCAATCTACGCTGTTTTAATTAGCGCAGACTAAAACCACCAGATAGATCACTCGGTATTATCTGGTGTGCGGTAGATTTGCATCCAATAACGGGGAGGTTTGCTTGTAGGCGGCGCTTTTTCCTGACCGCGAATTGTACAGTATCGCCCATGTTTAGCGGCGACCGCGCTCTTGGCTGCGTTCAAAGTGACCTCTTGAAACGAAGCTCCATCTCGTCCCAATACGTGGCCTGGGGCATAAACAGCGATAAACCTCCTTGATTTTATATCTATGCGGAGACGGTCTTGTGCCATCAATTCGTACAGTTATATAAAACAAACCTGATGCTTAGAGCTGTGAGATGACCTGTGCTGGCGTCACTCTCGGAGTGATTCTGTCGGTCACGACTCCCACTGTGTTGTCATCAATATTCCCAAATCCTCTATGCAGCCTAGCTTTTCGAAGCTATTGGTATCGTCATCTTCCTTGTAAGCCAACCTACTACTTGGTAGGCTTGTTTCTCTTCCGGTCGAATCGTCCGGCTTATCTGAAGAGGAACGTCCAATGAGCAGCAATCTGAATGGTATCGATGTCGCCGCACTCCAGAATTTCGCCGAAGGCGTTGCTGGTGATGCGACTAAGCGCCACGCAAGCTTCAACGTTAAGACTGCTTGGAAGGGTCAGACCCGTTCTGTAGCCAAAGTCAGCCGTTACAGCTTGGCTGGTGAAACCTATTCCCGCGATTTTGAAATTGCAGCCGATGAGCCGAATGAATTGCTTGGCGAGAACACCGCGCCCAACCCTCAGGAGCTGCTGATGGCTGCTCTCAACGCCTGCATGTCGGTCGGCTATGCCGCCAATGCCGCGATGATGGGCATCAAGATTCACAGCCTGGAGATCGAGACTGACGGCACCCTCGACCTGCGCGGTTTCCTAGGCATCGACGAAAGCGTTAACCCAGGCTACGACGAGGTGAGTGTCGTCATTCGCCTGCAAACCGACGCCTCCCGTGAGCGTGTAGAGGAGCTGCACAACGTAGTGCTCAAGACTTCGGTCAACTACGCAAACTTCTCTAAAGCCATTCGCATGCTCCCTAAGCTCGAAGTCATCGAAGGCTAACCGTTCTGGCCATAGGTCAGCGCGGCACCTTGCCGCTGGCGACCTCTTACGAATCTAATACCGGAGTCTGTAATGAGCGATTTTTTTGCAGGTAAAAAACTGTTGGTTGTTGGCGGCACGAGCGGCATGGGCCTGGAAACAGCGCGCCAGTTTTTAAAGGCAGGTGGCAGCGTGGTTCTCACCGGCAGCAAACAGGATAAAGCCGATGCTGTGCGCGCCGAGCTGAGTCAGTTGGGGACCGTATCAGTGATCGTTGCCAACCTCATGACCGAGGAAGGGATGAATCATGTACGCAACGAAATCAATGCCAACCACAGTGACATCGGCTTCATGGTGAACTCTGCAGGCATATTCATTCCGAAGCCTTTCATCGAGCACGATGAGGCTGACTACGACATGTACTTGGATCTGAACCGCGCCACATTCTTTATCACGCAGGCCGTGGTCAAGAATATGCTTGCTGCCAAGCGCGAAGGCTCCATTGTTAACGTCGGTTCGATTGGCGCGCAGGCCGCGCTGGCCGGCTCTCCAGCAACCGCTTATTCGATGGCCAAGGCGGGCCTGCACGCAGTCACCCGAAACCTGGCAATTGAATTGGCTCCCTCAGGTATCCGAGTCAATGCCGTTTCGCCAGGCATCGTTCACACCTCGATCTATGAAGGTTTCATGGATAAGGACGCGATCCCGGATGCGATGAAGTCGCTGAACGACTTCCACCCACTGGGTCGAGTCGGTGTTCCTGAAGACGTCGCCAACACCATCCTCTTCTTACTCTCCGATAAAACCTCCTGGGTGACTGGTGCTATCTGGGACGTCGATGCAGGGGTGATGGCGGTGCGTGCCTAAACACCGAGGCAAGCTCTGCGTGTAGCGCCTCTCATTGGGGCGCTCTGCAGCACGCCGCTCCGGTGACAAGGGTGCTGGTTGTAGGAGTTTCAAGTGTCCATCAAAAGCCGCGCTGCTGAGCTACGCGGAAACCGCTTACAGGCTTTTTCCCGACTTTTTGTGATCAGCGCGAATGAGGGGCTGCTGCCGTTATGCGGCGCCTTGGCGGCGCAAATCGCTGCGTTGCCTTTGTCGCTCCAAGGGCTCACAAGGGAATTCTTCAATTCGCAGCTCACTTGGCTCCAAAGCACCCTCAATGACGCCGTCCGGCAGCACAGCTGATCGCTGGGAACATCTGTTGAGCACTTCGCTTTCATGCTTCTGAGCATGTTGGAGGGAGCAAGCCTCATTGATTGGACATTGGGTCGCTCAGCCGACCCGTTGGCTGGCTTTAACCATTTGCTTGAAATGGCCGCAATGCAATCTTCACTTCTCCGTGCAGGAAAAAATATGCAAACCCCTTCGAAAAAATATGTAGTCGATATCTGGTCTGATTATGTGTGTCCCTGGTGCTGGATTGCCAAGCGTCGTTTTGAAAAAGCACTCGAAAACTTACCGCAGAAGGACGATGTACAGGTCAACATTCGGGCCTATCGACTGGCTGCAAATCACGCCCCTGAACCGATGATCGCGGCACTGAAACGTAAACTCGGCAACCCAGACTCCGCAGCGGCGATGATGAGTACGGTCAGTAAATATGGCCAGGCTGACGGGCTGGATTATCGCTTCGACACCATGATGTTTGGTGACACAGCGGATGCTCATATCCTGGTGAAAGCAGTTGAAGACACGACAGTGAAAAAGCGCCTTGTTGAGGCGCTGTACGAGCAAAGTACCAGTCACGGCAAGTCGCTTTTTGATCGCGTCAATTTGGAGGCGATTGCGAAGGAGGCAGGTGTGCCCGATGAATCAATTCAGTTGGCGCGGTCATCCGTGGAGCTGCGTGTTGAGATGCTAGAGGACGAGCATTTCGCAGCCCAACTGGGTTCCGGCGTGCCACTTTTTGTCTTCAACAACGCGTTCTCGGTGTCAGGTGCTCAGCCAGAAGCGATCTTTCTTGAAGCGCTGGATCAAATGGTTGCTAAAGCGAGAACCGGGGATAGCTCATTGATGGGTCAAGTCTGCGGCATTGATGGCTGCGAAATTTGATGGACAACGGAACGGGGGTACTCAGAAGGTGCCCCCTTTTCCTTAACACAACATGTGAGATCCCAATGAGCCGTATCGTTGAATTGAGCGCTCCCCAATTTGCCCGCTTCGTAGCCAAAGGAAGCAGTGTCGTAATGTTCTCAGCCTCTTGGTGCAAACCCTGTAAAGAAATGAAGCCAATCTTCATTGAGCTGGAGGAAAAGCTCCACTCTCTAGCAGTTTTTGGGAAGATCGATATCGCGGCGTCTCCGACAATCGCGCAGATGTACGGCATCCGCTCTGTGCCGTCGTTGGCGGTGTTTCATGAAGGCCGACTGTTGAAAGTCTTCGCTGGGTCTAAATCGGTCTCGGCCTTGAAAAAAGCAATCATCACTGAGCTGGAAGATGCTAGCTAACCAAGCATCCCTCCGCGACCTATAAGCCAAATCAGCTACCTGTCTCCCTATGCGCAAGGCTCACTTTTCCTGGGCCAGCATCACTTGGATGAGCGCGGTCTTCATTGAATATTTCCGTTAGTAAAGCGTTGGCTCGTTTGTAAGCGTCATACTTGAATTCGGTATCGTCCTGGGCCTGAGCGGCCATCTCCTCTAGCATCTCCAAACTCAGGCGGCGGAATCGATCCGCACGCTCACGAGCTTCGTAGCGTCCTATCCCGAGTTGCTCCAAAACCCCGGCGCCCGAGGGGCAATGCGCTTTCAAATGTTTCTCGCTCGACTTCTTCCACACCCATCTGACGTAGGGTAATGATGTGCCCCATAGCTATACCAGTACAGCGGGTGTTGCAGAGCGAGGAGATCCGCCTGTTCCACCGCTCTCTGCTCAGCTTGAACGTCGATATTGAAACCGGGGTAGAGGTCGTACAGCGAACGGATTGCGACAGCGGGATTGCTGGCTGCCAGATTGAGCATCAACATGTTGACGTTGGATTTGTCAGGGTAAGGATGGGCGTAAATGATCAGAATCACGGAGTAGTCCCCACAAACCTGGCGTTCTCCAAGAACGGAAAAGCTCCCTGTTCGTTGAGCATGGCCGCACTCAAATAACAGGAAGCTAATGATCTGAAGGTGAAGCCTTACTCGCCGGCTTGCAGCTTCAATACTTCTTGGGTGGTCACAGGTTTGCCACCAATACCCCAGTCTCCACTTTTTACCTCTTCGAAGATGACCCACGTGAGAGCGCGCATGTTTTCGCCTTCAACCGACACCATAGCGTCAGTCACTTTGCGAATCACCTCAGCTTTTTGCTCGTCGGAAAAAACGCCTTCAATCCCTTTGATAGTTACGAGTGGCATGGTGTTCTCCTAGATGTTTGTGAAGGAATATCAGGCTTTGGCCGCTGCGTATTCCGGATAGTCGGTGTAGCCCTTATCAATCGAACCGCTTACGCCGTAGTAGGTCGCGCGATCACCCTCGGCCAATGGCCAATTGTTCTGCATGCGCTCTACCAGATCAGGGTTGGCAATGTAGGCGGTGCCAAAGGCAATCAGATCTAGCTCGCCTTTGGCCAACTCAGACTCTGCAATCTCTTTGGTGAAGCCGCCCGCAGCCATCAAGGTGCCCTTGTACGCTTCACGAAATGCAGCGCCGAAACCTGGTGGCGTTTGCGCGGCGAGGATGGTCGGTTGGTAGTTCAGGTGAACAAATGCCAGCTCTCTTTCGTTGAGGGCAGCCGCCATACTCATCCAGGTTTCTTCTTCGCCTTCGTACACACCGAAGTCATACAGTCGACCAAACGGAGAGAAGCGAACACCAATCTTCGATCCGCCGATTTCAGCAGCAATCGCATCAATGGTCTCCAGCAGGAAGCGTTGACGGTTTGCAATAGAGCCACCGTACTGATCAGTACGAGTGTTCAGGGCGCTGCTCAGGAATTGGTCGAACAGGAAGCCGTTGGCTGCCATGATTTCGATACCGTCAAAGCCGGCGTCAATGGCCATCCTTGCGGACTTCACGAAGTCGGCGATGACGCGTTTCACTTCTTCAGTTTCCAGCGCACGTGGTGTGCTTGGCTGTACCGGGCCAGATTTACCTGGTTCGATCCAGGCATACACCGTGGTATCTACCGCAGGCACCGTGCCCGAGGAGACTGGCACCATGCCGTGTACCGAGGTGTGGGACATACGGCCTACGTGCCAGAGCTGCGCAAAAATCTTCCCGCCCTTGGCGTGCACCGCGTCAGTCACTTTGCGCCAGCCTGGTAAGTGCACATCTTCGTAAATGCCAGGGGTGTACAGATAGCCGCGAGCCTCATCGGAAATAGGCAGGCCTTCTGTGATCAGCAAGCCGGCGGAAGCTCGTTGCGCGTAGTAAAGCGCGTTGGATTCATTCGGAATGTTGTTCAAGGTTCGGGTGCGAGTCATTGGGGCCATGACAACACGGTTTTTCAGCGGAGTACCGGCCAGATCGTAAGGTGCGAACAGCGTATTCATAATTAATCTCGACGTCGTTGAAGGGGAAGAACATCGGCGTTTGAATTAGGACTTATCGAACGCGTCGAGTACGTGGGTGCTGTAGACCAGCGCGGCACCGGCATTCATGTTGATAGCTACACCCAGTGCTTCGGCGACCTCTTCACTGGTTACACCGAGCTTCTTTGCTTCAGCGGCGTGAAATGCAATGCAGCCATCGCAGCGAGTCGTCACGGCCACTGCGAGGGAGATGAGTTCGCGAGTCTTGGCGTCTAGATGATGGGTTTTGCTTCCGGCGGCACCGAGAGCAGCCATACCCTTCATGGTTTCAGGTGACAAGCCATTCAGCTCTATCAAACGAGTGTTGATGTCTTTCCGGGTTTGCTTCCAGTCTTGCATGGGATTCTCACAGGGATGTCGTTGGTTGCAGATATTTAAGATCTGAAACAAAGCTACCATCCAGTTGGTAGGGTTTCAACGAGTCTGGGGTGATTTTTAATATCAATGCAATTTAATAGGCGGCTTTACGCTGTTTTTTGGAAGGAAATTTCGAGTGAAAAATATCGCTTAGCTAGCTGGAGGCTTATCTGGCGGGTTGTTTAGCAACTCAACCATTTCATACCACTACGTCTTTTGGTGACACCAGTGTCACTGATGCGACCGAGCAATTGGGGGCTTTCAAAGGGCATCAGATCTTCATAGCTGACCACTACATAGCTGCGGCGGACAGAGTGGTGAATGGGCGTGGAGCGACCCAAAACACTGCAACGCAGAAAGAGCCAAATGGTTTCTTTCTAATGATGCGACGCAGCGTCTGCTCGAGATACTGGATCAGGGAAAAACCAAGCTTTCGAAATTAGGTTGGCTGCAAAAAACGGAAGATTGGCTAAGCTCGCAATAGGTGATGCGTCAGGTTGGTCAGGAAGACACCCGTTGTAATACGTGCCGAATGAGAGCAATGGATATGCGCAAGAAGTCCCGGTCATGGTTTGTCCCGCTCCTGCTTGTTTTTGCCGTCCTGTGGGCAGTGGGGAAGAAGGACACGCCTTCAGCCCCCGCACAGTCAGGCGTTCTGAGCGCGCCGAGTACGTTTGAGTCGACTTCTCCAGCCTCACCCTCAACGCCGGCCCCTGTCTCTGCGACTGAGCACTTTGTAAGCGCTGATAATCTCAATGTCCGGAATCAACCAAGCGGTAAGGTCGTCTCAAAGCTGAAGCGCGGGGAAAAGGTTCAGGTTTTCGAGACGCGCAACGATTGGGCGCGCATCAGTATTGATGGTCAATCACCGAAGTGGCTTTCGTCAAAAAGCTTGTGCAGCGGGTCGGGCTGCTACTTCGTTTCGAAACCCAAACCAGTGACGCAGCCAGTACAGCCTGCTCGCCAACAGACTCCAGCTTACGGCTCCTCGTGCCCCTGTTCCTCTGGAAACGTGTGTATAGGGCCTAGGGGTGGTCGATACTGCATTACCTCTGGCGGTAACAAGCGGTATGGCGTATGAGCGATTACCGTCTCCTTTTCCTACAGCCCAATGAGTTACCCTGCTTTGACAAGCTAATCCAACGCGACTAACTTTCATGGCGTGATGCGTTCATGCGCTCGCGCTACACAGCGTTTCTATGTCTCCACCTCGTTTTTCGTGGCACCGTTGTGACTAACAGGTAGCAAATGACTGTTAATCATTGGGTCCCTGGTTCGAGTCCAGGTCGTGGAGCCAGATAGAGAAAAGCCTGTAGAGATACAGGCTTTTTTTTCTTGGGATTTGACCCAGCAACCCAGCGCGCTTCCCATGACGCCATCAACGGGCATGATCCGTATGCTTATTTGAAGGGCGTGCTCACGCGCCTGCCTTCGCAGCGGGCGAGTGAGATTGAAGTGGCTGGGTCCTAAGCAATTTTGATTACTACCTTACCAAAGGCGCCTCTGGCCAAATGTTCGTACGCTTCGCGTGCTTGATCGACTGGATACACGTGGTCGATTACCGGGCGAATCTTGTGCTCGTTCAAGAATTCGTTCATTCGGTCAAATGCCGAGCGTGGAGCAACGGCTATGCCGCGAATCGTTGTTTGCCGGAAAATCATAGGCATCAGGTTCAAGGTAGAGGTCTGGCCTGTCAGAAAGCCGATCTGTGCGATACGTCCACCTGCCTTTGTTGCAGCAATCGATTGATTGATGCCGTCACCGCCTGCCACATCCAGCAGGAGATCCACTCCCTTGCCGTCAGTGAGCTTCAGAACTTCCTCTGCCCACTCAGGGGTAGTGCGATAATTTATACCCGCAACAGCGCCCAGTTTTTTACAGCCTCCAGATTGTCATCACGGCTGGAGGTGACGATAACCTTGGCTCCCAAAGCTGTAGCAATTTGTGCTGCAAAAACAGAAACACCTCCAGATCCCTGAACCAAGACGGTTTGCCTGCGCACCAAGACGGGCGAGTGCAAGATGTGTTCGGCAGACGCTTACGGTGAGTGGGCCGGACGGTTACCTTACAGTTTCAAAGCGAACAAGGATTAACCAGGTTTACGATAGAGGTCATCGTCATCCCCGCTCTCCCTCGCCCCGTGTCCCTTACATAATCCTTTTCAGTGCCCACCAAGGTTCGTTTTCCTGGTTGGAGCAGGGTTTCCACAATGAGCTTTTTCTTCGCGATATCCGGTTTAAAACTCGGCTCTACTGGCCAAATCTGCACGGCATAGTCTTGGGCGAACAAAAGCAGATTGGGAGCGGTATCTACCGGCGTTTGTAGGTGCGCGCACATGACGTCGCTGGCTCGTACTTCAACAACTGTTTTGTAGTGGGGCTTGTCGTAACTGGCCAATATCAATTTTGTCCGAGTCTGAACCCCCAGCGCTTCCTGAGGGTGGCAAGGCGTCACTTCTCCATAGGCGTAGGCGCACCAATTCACCTGGGTCATTGTGACAATTTCCTCAGGCTTTAATAACAAGTCTTTCTGGATGTTCAACTGGTCTTGCGGTTTTTCGTAGGGGATTGTCGTGCAGCCAGTGAGCAATGCGAGTGCGAACAGAGTGATGAACTTGAAGTACATGGCTTTCATTTCCTATGAATTACATCGACCTGATAGAAACGACTTCCACAAAACGGAATTTTTTCCTAGCCGCCTTGGTAGCGTCTTACTCAGCTAGGATACTTGGGAGAGACTCTTGCTCGGGAGGCGGGCTGCAGAGATGCAGGCTTTTTTTGCCTAGGATTTGGCCTGCATGGCGCGATTCGCAAGAAGCCAACTCTAGCGCTTCGATTTAGACAGGTTTGCTTTTTGATTTGGCAGGCAGCGGATTAACAAGCATTCGATTCAATTCTCCAGCGAGCGCTATCAACTGCTGTTCCAACGCTTCGACCTCTGACACGCTGATGCCATTGTTGAGAACTTGCAAGGTTTTGGCTTATTTCTTCGAGGCTGGCGCTAGGTTATAGGTGTCCTGGGACACCAATGCCTGCCGCAGTAGATTGTTGATTACGGTCTGATAGCCGGTGCCTGCACTCTGCGCACGTTCACGGGCGGCTTCGATCACAGCATCGTCCAGCATGATCGTGATACGGGTTTTGCCTTTGTTGCTTGCGATGACGCCGCGCTTGGCGTTACTGAAGTCGTATTCGTCTTTCATGGCTCAAACCTCCAGGTACTGGCGCCGTTCATTTTTGGATGCATGAAAAGCGATGAAATGGACGATCGGCTGTGACGATCCATATCGTGGACACGCCATTTTCCCTCCGATCAGTTGGAGCTTGATCTTGCAGAGATTGCCTGCGGATTTCCGTGCGCAACGGGCGTCTGTTTACGTAGCCATGTTCTGTATGCTTTGTCGGAAGGCATGCATAGACATGACCGAATGCCATATCGAAGCGTTTGAGTGGTAGGCGGGCTGCGTTTGAGCCCAGGTCGCGGAGCCTCAGTTAGCAGCGTTCTCACGAGCATCAAGCCCCCGACGCGGCAACTGCCCATTAAGCACGACGTACGCCGCCAACCCAATCAGCAGCCCCCAAAACGCCCCGCCAATCCCGAACAACGTGATGTTGGCGGCCGCTGCCAGAAAGGTAATCAGCGAAGCCTCACGGGAGCTGGCATCGGCCATGGCGCCGGCCAGGCTGCCGCCGATAGTGCCGAGCAGGGCGAGCCCGGCCAGGGTGGTGATGAAGGTGGCCGGAAAGGCCATGAACAGCGCGGCGAGGGTCACGCCGAAGACTCCGACCAGGATGTAAAAAACACCTGCCGCAATGCCGGCGATCCAGCGCTTGGAGGGCTCTTCGTGGGCTTGCTTGCCGGTGCAGATGGCAGCAGTGATCGCCGCGATATTGAACGCGTGGGAACCAAAGGGCGCCATGAGCAAGGAGCCCAGCCCGGTGATGGTCACGATAGGGTTGGCACTGATGTTGAACCCATCGTTGCGCAGCACCAGCATGCCGGGCATGTACTGGCCGGTCAGGGTGATCAGAAACAGCGGCAGCGCGACGCTGAGCAAGGCGTTGAGCGAAAACTCAGGCCGGGTGAATATGGGCGCTGCCAGTTGCAGTTCCAGGCCCGACAAGTCGACCCGTCCCTGAGCCATCAAGAAGGCCAGTCCCAACGCCAGAATACCCACAACCGCGTAGCGTGCGGTCAGGCGTTTGAGCACGAGGTAGGCAACAATCAGCAAGCCGACCAGCATCGGGTCAAGGCTCATGCCGCCGAAAGCACCGATGCCGAACTGTAACAGAATACCGGCGAGCAACCCGGCGGTCACGCCTGGCGGGATCAGCCGGATGACTTTTTCGAAATAGCCGGATAAGCCCAGCAGCACGAAGGCCGCGGCCGAGATCATGTACGCGCCCACCGCCTCGGCATAGGGCGTGGTGGACAGGGCCACAACCAGAAAGGCAGCAGCCGGTGTGGACCAGGCGGTGATGATAGGTGTGCGGGAAACCCAGCTGAGAAACAGCCCGGTGACCCCCACGCCGATGGACACCGACCACACCCAGGACGCCGTCAACTCAGGGCTCAGCCCAGCGACCTTGGCGGCCTGGAACACCAGAATGAAGGTGCCGCCATAATTGACGATGACCGAGATCAGGCCGGCGACAATCGGCGGGATGAGGTCGCTGAGGCGAACCGATGCGTTGGGTGTTGACGAAGGCATGGCGTTACGTTGCTCCTTGCAAATGGCGAAGCGCAGAGTCTACGGATAAACTGGCCTGCTTCTTCCTGCCAATTTATTCATATAGAGCAGACCGCATGGCGCAAACCTTCGAGCTCGAAACACTGAAAATCCGGCTCAACGATGCCGAGTTTCAGCGGCTGGATCTGCACCTGCGAATCCAGCGCGCCTTGCGGGCATTGATTCTTGAGGGGGCCCTTGATGCGGGCCTCAAGCTGCCGGCAACCCGAGTTCTGGCCAAAACGCTAGGTGTTGCCCGCGACACGGTCGAGAACGCCTATGTGCATTTGCACCGGGACGGCTTCATTGTGCGGCGCGAGGGCTCGGGCAGCTATGTATCGGAGGCAGTGGGCACCGAGTTACGCGGGGCTGCGCGCCAGCGCATCAACATGCAAGACACCCAGCGCAGTGATGCAGTGCCAGGGGCGGGCTTGAGCCGGCGCGGCCGGATGATGTTCGATACGGGTGGCGTGACTGATCAACAGGCGGTGAAGGCCTTCGCCACCGGGCTGCCGGAAACCCGTACCTTTCCTGTCGATATATGGGAGCGCCTGCAACGCCAGGCCATGAAGGACTACCGGGGCAACGTCCTGTTGCATGGCGACCCGCAAGGCGCCGAGCCTTTGCGCAAGGCGATCGCCACCTACTTGAACCTCGAGCGCGGCGCCAAATGCTCACCCAGCCAGGTTCTGGTACTGAGCAGCACTCGCCAGGCCCTGTACCTGTGTGCCCAATTATTAGTGGATGCCGGCAAGCCCATCCTCCTGGAAAACCCCGGTTACTACGGTGCCAAGAAGGCTTTTGAAGCGGCCGAGACCCAGGTGGTGCCTATTGAAGTTGATGCACTGGGGATCCGCACCGACCTGCTGCGGGCAGACCGCAGCGGCGCCAATTGCGTCTATGTGACGCCTTCGCACCAATACCCCACCGGCGCCACGTTAGCGCTGGAGCGCCGGTTGGAGCTGATCAACTGGGCGGCCGAGCAGGGCAAGTGGATCCTCGAGGACGACTATGACAGCGAGTTCCACTACGACGGGCCGCCGATTGCCTGCGTCCAGGGCCTGGACCCGTACCAGCGCACGATCTACCTCGGCACCTTCAGCAAAACCCTCTATCCCGGATTGCGGATGGGCTACATGGTGCTGCCTGCCGAACTGGTCAGCGCATTCACCTATGCGCGAAGCATCATGGACGGTCACACGCCACAGATCCTCCAACTGACCCTGGCGCGCTTCATGGAGGACGGCCACTACCACGCCCATGTCCGGGCCATGCGCAAACTGTACGCTGCGCGCCGGGCCGTCATGCTCACCGCCATCGGCAAACACCTGAAGGGGATTGCCACAGCCTTGTGCCCCCATGGCGGGCTGCAGATGCCCTGCCTTTTGGCCGATGGCTGGTCGGAGGAAAACACCATCCGCCAAGCTGCCAGCGCAGGCGTGCAGTTGCCCGGACTCAGTCGGTTGTACGCCGGCGAGGAGAAGAAACAAGGTTGGCTGTTGGGGTATTCATCCTTGACTGCCCATGAAATCGAAACAGCCATGGGGCGGCTGGCTGCTGCGCTGCGCAAGCAATAGGCCCGTGCCGTTCAGTGCGCGAGGTATCTAGTGCCTGCTCGGGGTTTGAACCGCAGGCAGGATGGAGTCGAACCATTGCGCCAGGTTCGAGCCTGATAGCCGCTGCACCTGATCGACATCCATCGATTCATCCTCACCGGCGGTGTAGCACTGATCACCACTGCGCCTGTCATCGGGATAGACCATAAAACCACCACGGCCGTCAGGGCAGTCGGGCAGATACACCGAGGACAGGTCGCGTTGCTCATCGAGGTGCGCATTCAAGCGCGCGATATAGACACCCATCGAAACCGCCACACCAATAACCAGCACCACGCAGGCGACCAACTGGCTGGCATAGTTGGCGCCCAGCTCATCACGACGCACGGGCGACATCACACGACCCTGTCTGCTCAACGTTCTGGCCCACCAGAAACCAGCCACTGCCTCCCATGCGTACCAACTGAGTTTGCTGTGGAAGGATGCCCACCATCAGCGCGAGGAAAATCACGGCTAACAGCACCCCTTTGATCATCGAATACAGGTTCATGACGGTGACGAGCTCTGGATAAGAAGAGCCTTAGCCTAAGCAGCACGGGGTTAACACCAGGTAAACATCGCGGGAAACAGCCCGACTTCCGCTATCCTTCACACCGCTGAGCACTACCCGCCCGAGGTTTTTTCCGTGCATATTCATCTGCTGCTGGTCGAGGACAACCTGGATCTGGCCACCACCGTCATCGAGTACCTGGACATCAGCGGCATCGTCTGCGATCACGTCAGCAATGGTCAGACCGGGCTTAACCTGGCCCTCAATCAGCATTACGACGTTATTCTCCTGGACATCATGCTGCCGCGCCTGGACGGCCAGCAGGTATGCGATCGGTTGCGCCAGCAAGGCATCCAGACGCCGATCCTGATGCTGACCTCGCTGGACGCGTTATCCGACAAGCTCGCCAGTTTTGCCGCTGGCGCCGACGACTACCTGGTCAAGCCGTTCGAACTGGCCGAACTGGTCGCCAGGATTCGTGCCCTGAGCCTGCGTCGCAGCGGCCAGACCAGTCGGCTGCAAGTGGACGACCTAGTGATGGAACTGACCACGCGTAAAGTCAGCCGGGCAGGGCAGGAGCTGCATTTGTCGCCCATCTGTTGGACCTTGTTGGAAAACCTGATGCGCGCAAGTCCTCAACCGGTCTCTCGGGAGCGCCTGGAGGCGAAGATCTGGGGCGATGAGCCGCCCGACAGTAATTCGCTCAAAGTACATATGCATCGGCTGCGCAAGACGGTAGACAAACCCTTTGGCCGGCCGTTGATTCATACCCTGGCGGGTGTCGGCATTCAGGTAAAACCCCATGCGTAACGGCCTGAGTCTGAAGTGGGTAATCAGCGGCAGTTTCCTGTGTCTGATTGCGGTGGTGCTGGTGATCTACAGCAAGCTGCTGCCTGAATTCACCGTGCGCGGCCTGTTCTACACGGCCAGCGCGATGATGGAGGAGGAAGCTCAGTATTTTCTCCGGCATTACAAACAGGACCCGACCACGCCGACGCCGCACAATTACTTCTACACCAGCGTCATCGGCAAGGAGGCGTTGCCGCAGGACGTGCGCGAGTTGCTCACTACATCGCCGAGCCTGTCCTTCGGCGCGGTGAATATCTTTGGCGATCTCTATTCCGATGACGACGACGAGCCCTTCCAGATCATCCTCGAACAGCCCCTGGGTGACGGCAAAATCCTCTACATGTACGACATCGATCACGATAAGGAAGCAGGGGGAGAGGTCGAGACGCCGTTGTCTGACGCCTATTTCGATCAGGTCATAGAGAGTGTCAAGTTCATCAGCCTGGCGGTCTTCGTGCCGGCGCTGATCATCATCGCCTTGCTGGTCTGGTGGCTGGTTCGGCCGCTGGGGCGCCTGGTGCAATGGTCCGGCACACTCAAAGACCCTGAGGCACTGACCGGCACACGGCCGGGTTTCAGTTTCAAGGAGTTCAACATGCTGGCTGATGCCCTGGCCAAAAGTGTTGAGCAGGTGCAGGCCGCCAGCCAGCGCGAAGGCCGCCTGTTGCGCTACACCAGCCATGAACTGCGCACGCCCCTGGCGGTGCTCAAGGCCACAATCGAATTGTTGGCCCTGCAATCGGGCGGTGTGCTGCCACCCTCATTGCAGCGCATAGAACGCTCGGTGCTGAATATGCAACTGATCGCCGAGACATTGCTGTGGATGAGTCGCGAGCGTCCAGAGCCGCTGCCGGAAGAAGACGTTGACCTGAGCGAGCTGGTGGGCGACCTGATTGAAAAACACCGCTACCTGATCGGTCACCGAGATATTGAGCTGAGCATCGACATCCACAACGAACCTTGCCGACTGCCCCCTACGGCGTGTCGTATCGTGATCGGCAACTTCCTGCGCAATGCGCTGCAATACGCGGAAGAGGGCACGGTGGATATCAGTTTCAAATACCCCCGGCTGGTGATTGCCAATTACATCAACGAGGCCAAGCCGCGGCAGGAATCCGACGACTATGGATATGGTCTTGGGTTGCAGTTGATGCGGCAATTGTGCGCAAAGCTGGGCTGGCAGATTGAGGTGATCCGTGAGCAACAGAGGTTTACCGTCATTCTTGATTTTACGAGCGGGCGGGCTGTCGAGTCAGAACGTTAAAGGCTGATAGCGCCTCACAGAAGCGCCAACCGGGTTAGGAACGGTTTTATAGCTAGGCCTCAGCATGCAGTCCCCGCTTCCCGCGCGCCAGTGCATAACCACTGACACGCAAGAAGGGCCAGGGCGTTACAACGTCTGCACAATGACCTGGCTTTTCAAATCGTTGACCATGCCTTCAATCGCCGGCTGCATGGCCGCAAAATCCTCCGGCGTGCAGAGAATCTCTGGCTTGCTAAACACATATTGGCGCGTGATCAGCACCGTATTGGCCTTCTTCACATAGGTCGAGCGATAGTCGAAGCCCGCCTGTTTCACCGACACTGCCTTGGGCACCGCGAGGATCTTCACCTTGGCGGGGAACTCCAGGCGCGCAACTTCTGAGATTTCACTCGAAAGGCAGGAGAAGTTCTGAGTGCGTTCCTTTTCGGCCATCAAGGAAAACACGCTCTGGCCAATACCGCCGGCCAGGCTGGAGAGGGTAGGCACCCCGGTCGGGCCAGGCAGGTTGACCAGATTGCTGGTGTGGCCTTTGAGGGTGAACTTGAAGGTATTGGCAGTACTGTCCAAAGCGTCAGTTTCGATCACTCCGCTACCGGATTGCCCAAACATGCTCAGGACCTGTTGCACCAACTGATTACGGTCGGCTGGCTGCATGGCCTTGAGCATGAAGCGGTTAAGCTCCGCGCCCCAACCGTCGATGGTGGAGTCGTTGGTAAAGTCTGCAGCGCCTTTGGTGTTGACCTTGAACACCATGGTTGTGTCCACTTTGCCAGGCTGGCGGGACGGTGTCTGCTTACGTTCACCGGTCTGTGTCAGCAATACCGGTTTGCCGAGTTCGGGCAGAGGCAGGTAGCCAGCGGAGATGGGTGTCGCGGTGGAGTCCAGGTACAGATCGAGGCTGGGTACATAAGTGATTACATGGTTGAGCACGCCCAGGGTCGGCACCTGGGGCAGTACGTAGGCGTTGCCGGCGTTGATCAGTGCGGGCGAGCTTTCAATGGCGACGGCTTTGAGCAGCGCTTCAAGCAGGGCTACATGGTCTTTGCAGTCGCCATAACGGTTATCCAGCACCGCCTGCGCTGAATGCGGCACCACGCCACCGGCACCGACGTACACGGCCACATAGCGAATGTTCTTGCGTACCCAGTCACTCAGCACCAAGGCCTTGCTGCGTGGGTTGTCGAGGTTGGCGGTGAGTTCCTTGGCCAGTTGGGTCATGGCCGGGGTCACTTCTACCTGTGCGCGTGCGGCGTAGGCCTGGGCAAACTGTTTGTAGTCGGTGAACGTCGATACGGCCAGCAGTTGCCCGTAGTCGGTGTAGGCAACGGAGCCATCTTCCACGCGATTTTTCTTGGTTTGTTCCACGTCCCAGCGGTACACCGTTCGCCCGTTGGCGTTGGCTGGCGTGGACGCTTTGAAACCCCGTGAGTCGGCGTACAGCTTCATTTCGGCGGGCATGTCGTAGCTCAGGCGCACCTGCTCATTCTGGTAGAAATCCGGCGAGAAAAGGTCTTCGAACTGCCCCGCAAACAACGGCGTATTGCGATGGCGCTGGTACCGCAGAACCATGCGATCACCCACTTGCAGCTCCGGGAAGATCACCACTTTGACCCGCGAGTCCTGAAACATCGGCGCCTGGGCAGACTCCAGTTCCTGCTGCTCCTTGATCCGGTCTGGTGTTACCACGACTTTGCGGCCATCGGATTTGAGAGTGTAGGCCTCGACAATATCCAGAGTTTCCAGGGTGCGATTGTAGGTCACAGAGCGCTGGGCGTTGGAGGTGATCGCGCGCTCTTCATTGATCCGCATAACCCGTTCGACATCCAGCACAAAGCTACCGTCGGGGTTCACGACGTAGGACTGGATGTTTTTTTCGTGGGTCAGGGAAAGGTCGGTGTAATCGGCACGGGCTGGCGTCGTCAACAGCGCGCAGACCGTGACTGCCAGCACACCGAACAGGCGTAACGAAGAGAGCGGGAGGCTTTGCATAGAGATCCTTCTGAGCTAGGGGGCGCCATTTCACCGGCCGTGTGTTCCTGAATAAGCCGATGGATAGGACTCGCAAGTGCTTCGCCTACTCAATTGGCTGACGTTCAGGGGTTATGAAGATTTTTAGGTTTCTCTCGCACGCTATGTGTGCCGAGACTTCCCATTGAGTAAGACGTTTTCGAAGGATTTTATTTAGCGCTGGTTAATCAGAAAGTTAAAAGCTTTGATCCGTGTCTCCTGGGAGAAGAGGTATTTTTTTGACGGCCGATGATCTTTTCCCGTCCTCTTATTTGATATGCCGATAAGGCGTTCGCCATTGATACCTCCGCCCTGGAAAAGACCGGTTCAGCTCGCCGTTGGCGGTATTGCCGATGCGCAATTGATGCCGCACGTCGCCGGCGATACCACCACGGCAATCCGCACCGCTTCGCAGTGCATCGTCGACCGCACCAGGCGTCCAGTCACGCATTGCAGATGCGGCGTAGCTGATACTGCCTGGGCCGGCCGATTACCTAAGCGAGCTTCACATTCATGGTGATGTGGGCGGTGAAGATCTTGACGCCACCCGCATCGAAAATCTCGACCGGCACGATCTTGTCCCCCGCAGTCTGCCAATCGATAGCGCTGCCATCGGCAACAGCGCGGATATCGGTTTTCGCCTTGGCCAGGTATTCCACAGTCATGCCTTTGGGAATCCAGCGTGCGCCTGCGGGGATCGACGCGTCGGTCATCATGCCGCCGGCCAGTTCGGCGGCGTTGCACAGTGCGATGGCATGCACCGAGGCCAGGTGGTTGGTGATTTCCTTGCGAAACGGCACGGTGACCACCGCATGGTTGGGTTTGAGCTCCGCGATCTCGGGCGTGATGGTGCTGAAGTAGGGCGCCATTTGGCACGCCAGGTTGCTGAATGCGGCGGGGCCTACGCTATTGAACATGCTCAGGGCTTGGCTCATCGGAATATCCTCAAGGGGTAGTTGCAGAATAATATTCTGTAACAGAACAATATTCTGTAGATTTCATGGCTGTCAACCTGAGCTTTCTCTGCTGGGCGCTCAGCCTATAAACTATTTCGATTTGGCGTTCTCCCATGCACTCCATCGATCTCATTGAGCGCACCTTCCCCGGCAGGCGCAGCGACCTCAAACGCACCATCCTGCGTGAGGCGCTGGCCTGTTTTAACGAGGCAGGCATCGAGGCGACCAACATCGAGACCATTCGTGCGCGCTGCGACACCAGTGTGGGGGCTATCTATCACCACTTCGGCAACAAGGAAGGGCTGGTCGCCGCGCTGTTCTTCGCTGCGCTGGAAGACCAGGCCGCCCTGCGTGACCACTACCTGCAAGCGGCGGATACGGCCCATGCCGGTGTGGTCGGCCTGGTATACAGCTACGTTGAGTGGGTCACCGCCCAGCCGGACTGGGCGCGGTTTGTTTTCCAGAGCCGTTTCGCCGTGTCCAGCGGGCCGTTCAAGGACGAGTTGATTGCCCGCAACAAGCAGCGCAACCAGCAGTTGAAGGAGTGGATGGGCGGGGAAGGGCGCAAGGAGCACTTCAGTCATTTGCCCGCAGAACTTATCCCTTCGCTGATCATTGGCGCGGCCGAAAGCTACTCGCGTGCGTGGCTGTCGGCGAAGGTCAAAAAAAGCCCCTTTGAGTACCGCGAACTGCTGGCTGAAGCCGCGTGGAAGTCGATCAGCCTGGGTTAGTCAGTCCTCCATTCCCTGTGGGAGCTGTCGAGCTTCAGCGAGGCTGCGAAAGCGGTGGTTCAGGCGCTGAAGAGGTTGCCTGTGCCGCCGCCTTCGCAGCCTCGCTGGGGCTCGACAGCTCCCACATTTGGGCGGTGTTGCTGTCGAGAGTTGTGTTTGGCGCAATGGCCCTGCAAACCGATATTCCACATACACCGCCGATCCCCTGTGGGAGCTGTCGAGCTTTAGCGAGGCTGCGAAAGCGGTGGTTCAGGCGCTGAAGATTTTGCCTGTGCCGCCGCCATCGCAGCCTCGCTGGGGCTCGACAGCTCCCACATTTGGGCGGTGTTGCTGTCGAGAGTTGTGTTTGGCGCGATGGCCCTGCAAACCGATATTCCACATACACCGCCGATCTCCTGTGGGAGCTGTCGAGCTTCAGCGAGGCTGCGAAAGCGGTGGTTCAGGCGATGAAGAGGTTGCCTGTGCCGCCGCCATCGCAGCCTCGCTGGGGCTCGACAGCTCCCACATTTGGGCGGTGTTGCTGTCGGGAGTTGTGCTTGTCGCGATGGCCCTGCAAAACGGTATTCCACATACACCGCCGATCCCTTGTGGGAGCTGTCGAGCTTTAGCAAGGCTGCGAAAGCGGTGCTTCAGGCGATGAAGAGGTTGCCTGTGCCGCCGCCTTCGCAGTCTCGCTGGGGCTCGACAGCTCCCACATTTGGGCGGTGTTGCTGTCGGGAGTTGTGTTTGGCGCAATGGCCCTGCAAACCGATATTCCACATACACCGCCGATCTCCTGTGGGAGCTGTCGAGCTTCAGCGAGGCTGCGAAAGCGGTGGTTCAGGCGATGAAGAGGTTGCCTGTGCCGCCGCCATCGCAGCCTCGCTGGGGCTCGACAGCTCCCACATTTGGGCGGTGTTGCTGTCGGGAGTTGTGCTTGTCGCGATGGCCCTGCAAAGCGGTATTCCACATACACCGCCGATCCCCTGTGGGAGCTGTCGAGCTTTAGCGAGGCTGCGATAGCGGTGGTTCAGGCGATGAGCCTTTCGGCAATGCCGCCATCTGATCAAATTCCGTCTAGGGCTATACTTGCCTCCTTCCAACCAATCGAGAACCCCATGAGCACCTCTCTTTCCCTGACGCCTGCGCGCAAGCCGCTCGCGCCACTGATTGCCTTTATCATCCTGGTGGCGGGCGCGCTGTTCCTGCAAAACATGGTCGGCGCACGCCAGGTGTTGCTGCTGGTGGTCGGCGCCGCGCTGGGCCTGACGCTGTATCACGCGGCCTTCGGCTTCACTTCGGCCTGGCGTGTGTTCATCAATGATCGGCGTGGCGCTGGCTTGCGTGCGCAGATGGTGATGCTGGCGGTGGCGGTGCTGTTGTTTTTCCCGGCGTTGGGCGCGGGCACTTTGTTCGGTCAGCCGGTCGTGGGGCTGGTGGCGCCGGCCGGTGTGTCGGTGGTGTTCGGGGCGTTCATCTTCGGGATCGGCATGCAGCTGGGTGGTGGTTGTGCGTCGGGTACTTTGTTCACCGTGGGCGGCGGTAATGCCCGGATGTTGGTGACGCTGCTGTTCTTTATCTGTGGCTCGTTGATCGCCACCCATCACGTCGACTGGTGGTTTGCACTGCCATCGTTCCCGGCGGTTTCCATTGTCAAAAGTTTCGGTGTGCTGCCGGCGCTGGTCTTGAGCCTGGCGGTGTTCGCGCTGATTGCAGTGGTGACAGTGCGCCTGGAAAAGCGCCGTCACGGCCAGCTTGAACAAGGCGTGCAAAGCGAGCACCAAGGGCTACGCCGCTTCCTGCGCGGACCCTGGCCGCTGGTGTGGGGCGCGATTGGCCTGGCGCTGCTCAACTACGCCACCCTCGCCCTGGCCGGACGGCCGTGGGGCATCACCTCGGCGTTCGCGCTGTGGGGCGCCAAGGTGGCGAGCGGGCTGGGCGTGGATGTCGCCAGTTGGGCATTCTGGCAGATGCCGGGCAATGCCAAGGCCCTGGCTGCACCGGTGTGGGAAGACATCACCAGCGTCATGGACATCGGCATTGTCCTCGGCGCGCTGCTGGCCGCAGGCCTGGCCGGGCGTTTCGCGCCCAGCCTGAACATCCCGCTGCGCTCGTTGATCGCGGCGGTGATCGGCGGCCTGATGCTCGGCTATGGGTCGCGTCTGGCCTATGGCTGCAACATCGGCGCGTACTTCAGTGGCATCGCCTCGGGCAGCCTGCATGGCTGGGTGTGGCTGGTGGCGGCCTTTATCGGCAACGGCGTGGGCGTACGTTTGCGGCCCTTCTTCTTTGCGGGTGAACGGCCCCAGGTGGCATTGAGTGGCTGCTGAGCAGTCCACCCACATTATTCGCCTGGCGCGCGCGCAAGATGCCGGTTTGTTGCCCGCAATCGAGCAGTGCGCAGCCCAGGCATTTGGCGCAATCGAAGGGCTGGCTTGGCTGGCGGATGCGGCGTCGATCAGCATCGAACGCCATCGGCAATGGATCGCGCTATCGACCTGTTGGGTGGTGGTTGATGACCACGATCACCCTCAAGGCTTCCTCAGCGCAGAACGCTTTGGCGACGACCTGCATATCCATGAAGTGTCGGTTGCCCAGCCGCTGCAAGGCCAGGGCTGGGGGCGCAGATTGGTGGAAACGGCGATAGAGCATGCCCGCGCCCAACACCTGCGTGCGGTGACGCTGACCACCTTCAAGCATGTACCCTGGAATGCTCCGTTCTACCGGCGCCTGGGCTTTGCAATTCACGTCGATCCGCGTCTGGAAACAATCCTGGCGGATGAATACGCCCATGGCTTCGAACCCGGCAGCCGTTGTGCCATGGCGTGCCCGGTGACATGTCCGAATCCGTCCTGAAGTAGTCCGCCTTGCGTCTGTCGCGCACTGTGGGTGGTCCTTACCATGGCGTGCATCGTTTACCCACTGATGCAAGCCACAAGGACTGTCCATGACCCATAAAGCCCTGATCGTGATCGACGCCCAACATTCCTTCCGCCATTCAACCTACTGGTCCGAAAATGACCTGCCCGACTATCTGGAAAAACAGCAGGCCCTCATCGATGGTTGTGTTCAGCGCGGCATCCCGGTGGTACAAGTCTTCCATGTTGAAGACCAGGGGCATTTCTCCATGCAATCGGGCAACGTCAGGGCATTGAGCGAGCTGTCGATCAATCCACAGTTGGTGATCCACAAGCGTTACCACAGCGCCTTCGCCGGTACGCCCCTGGCCGCTCGCCTCACGGAGATGGACGTCACCACGCTGATCATCAGTGGCATCCGGACCGAGCAATGCTGCGAGACCACCACGCGGCAGGCGTCGGACAGCGGCTTCAAGGTGGACTTTGTCAGTGAAGCGACATTGACGTTCCCCATGACCCACCTGCGTAGCGGCCGGGAGTACACCTCGGCGCAAATCCGCGAACGCACGGAGCTAGTGCTGGAAGAGCGTTTTGCGCGCATCGTCACGGTCGAACAGGCCTTGGAAGGATGAACCTGTGAGCGTACCGGTGCTGTTCGTGCTGTTGCCCAATGTGCTGATGCTCGACCTGGCGGGGCCTGCTGAAGTGTTGCGCCTGGCCGCGCAAGCCGAGGACCCGGCGGCGGTGGATTTCGACCTGCAGTACGTCAGCCCGGTGGAGTCGCTGCACAGCTCCATCGGCTTGCCACTGACCGGGCTGGCGCCCCTGCCGCAGACTCTGGCGCCCGGCACGCTGGTGGTGCTGGTGGGCTCCACGATGAACGTATCAAAGGCCCACCAAAAGGCTTTCGAATCGGCCAGCCAGCAGCTCACCCTGTGGTTGCAAAACGTCTTCGCGCCCTCGGCCGGACGCCTGGTGTGCGTGTGCGCCGGCGCGTTGAGTGCCGCCAGGGCCGGGCTGCTCGATGGGCGCCAATGCACCACGCACCATTCGCTGTGCGCCACCTTGCAAGCCCTCGCACCCAAGGCCCGGGTCCTGGAAAACCGGCTGTACGTCACCGACGGCCCGGTCAGTTGCAGCGCCGGTATCACGGCGGGTATCGACCTGATGCTGCACCTGGTTGCCGAACTGGCCGGGCCACGCTTGGCCTGCGCCGTGGCGCGGGACATGGTGGTGTACCTGCGCCGCAGCGGCAGCGACCCGCAGCTATCGCCTTGGGTGACCGGGCGCAATCACCTGCACCCGGCGGTCCATCGCGTGCAGGACGCCATCGCCGCCGCCCCCTGCGAGGCCTGGACACTCACCCGTATGGCAAGCCTGGCCTGCACCAGCAGCCGACACCTGGCGCGCCTGTTCCAGGAGCATGTCGGCATCAGCCCACTGGATTACCTGCATCGCCTGCGCCTGGCGGTGGCGCGGGAACTGCTGGCCGAGTCGGCCCTGGACATAGAAACCATCGCCGAGCGCGCAGGCTTTGGCTCGGCGCGGCATTTGCGGCGTATCTGGGGTAAATACGAAGCGGCAACCCCTTCAGCCATGCGTCTTACTCAGCAGGCGTCTCGACAGCCGTGACCGGCTCCTGGCCGGCTTCGGTCGCCAGCTTCAAGCGGTCCGCCTTGCTGATGTATTTGTCTTTGCTTTTTGGCGCCAGCTTGGCGCTGGCCTTTTTCGCTTTGGCTTTGAAGAGCTGCTGAAGTTTTTTCTGGCGGTTCATGTTCCGTTGCCTGAAGGGGAAAGGCGCGGATGATACTACCGGTTCAGCGCGCCAGGAACTCGCTGATCAGTGTGATCACCTGCTGCTGGATCACGGGCCGTGGCCGCGCGCCTTTGCCGTCCTGGCAAATGATGCTGTCGCCGGGCACATCAGCGTCAAGCAACGCTGCCGCGCCCGGTTTGCACTGAGACATAAAACTGAAGTGGTTGGCGTCATGGATCTCCACGTACTGAGTCGACGTTTTTGGCAGCCGCTTGGCCATGTCAGCCGATTCCATCTGCGCCGGCAAATCCGCTGATGGCTCACCGGCGGCGATCACCAGGGCCGGCACTGGCAACGCCGCGAGGCTCGCATCGGTAAAACCGCGTGACAGGCCCAGGTCCAGGGACACCACAGCGGTCACGCGCTTATCGCTCAAGTCCGCAGCCAGTTGAGCCTTCCCGTTCGGCGTACCTTCAGGGTTCATCTCGCGATAGGCCGTGCACGCCACCAACGTCGGATGGGCGTTGCAGTCCCGGGCAAACAACGCCGGGTCGAAACGCGCCCCCGCGCTCTCCATGACCGTCCAGCCCCCCAGGGAATGGCCTATCACCGCGATCCGGCCACTATCCGCCGCGCCAAATGGCGTGGCCTGCGCCAGCAGCGCATCAATGGCCCGGCTCAAATCCTTGGGCCGTTGCCACAACTGCGCGGCGGCTTGCGCGCTGCGATCCTGGCTGGTGGTGCCAGGGTGATTCACTGCCGCCACGATATACCCCTGCCGGGCCAGCGCACTGGCCAACCACGCCTGCTTGCCCCAATTGCCACCGTAGCCGTGGGAGAGCACCACCACCGGATGTTTACCGGGCGTCGGTGCGGCATCAGGCACCGCAAGCACACCGATGAACACCAGGTTGTCAGCGATCAGCTTGGGTTGGGCGGTGCTGGTGGAGGGGTACCACACGGCCATTTCCAGTGGGCGAATGTTGTGAGTGTCAGGGATGGTGGTGGTTTGGAAACCGATGGGGTCGTTGGCGAGTGCAGGCCCAGTCAGGCTGATCAGGAGCAGGGCGGCGAGGGGGGCTTTCATTGTTTTTATCGTCCTTGAAATGAAGGACGCAGCATGACCTGAAACGAGCGGTTCAGGTAGAGGGGAGGCGGTCACCCGCCCCCCCAATAATCAATCAGCTCCTTATAAACGCCAGCAAATCCGCATTAATCGTATCGGCATGGGTAGTAGGCATGCCATGCGGGAAGCCCGGGTAGATTTTCAGCGTGCTGTTTTTCAACAATTTGGCGGACAGCACCCCGGCATTTTCATGGGGGACGATCTGATCATCGTCGCCATGCATGACCAATACGGGAATCTGGATGCTCTTCAGGTCTTCGGTGAAATCGGTCTGGGAAAACGCCACGATCCCGTCATAGTGCGCCTTGGCACAGCCCATCATGCCTTGGCGCCACCAGTTCAGGATGATGCCCTCGGACGGTGTGGCGCCTGGGCGGTTATAGCCGTAGAAAGGGCCCGCCGGAACGTCATGATAGAACTGTGCACGGTTGGCTTTCAGTTGCGCCTGCAAGTCGTCGAACACTGACTTGGGCAGGCCGCCAGGATTGCTCGGGGTCTGGACCATCAACGGTGGCACGGCGCTGATGATGGCGGCCTTCGAGACGCGGTCTTCGCCGTGGCGGGCGATGTAATGAACCACTTCACCGCCGCCGGTGGAGTGACCGACATGCACCGCAGTTTGTATACCCAGGTGCTCGACCACCGCCGCAACGTCGTCGGCATAGTGGTCCATATCGTGCCCGTCCCAGACCTGGCTGGAACGCCCGTGGCCACGCCGGTCGTGGGCAACGACCCGGTAACCTTCGCCCAGGAAAAACAGCATTTGCGCGTCCCAATCATCTGCGCTCAGTGGCCAGCCATGATGAAAGAAAATGACCTGGGCATCGCGTGGGCCCCAGTCCTTGTAGAAAATTTCAACACCGTCTCGCGTGGTGACGTAGCCCATGTTCGCCTCTCCCAAATGAAATGATGGCCTGATCGAATCGCGATCATGGCGCTGGATTGACCCACTGCAGCCCATTCGTGTCTGGCAAGCGTGCCGTCTACGAATCGCCGCCTTGGCCGCCCAATGACTTTAGGTTTAAAGTCAACTTTAAGGTCAATGGTTTTTTGTGGGTGGTACATGAGAATAGGCGAGTTGGCAAAAATCAGCGGGTTGGCGGCCTCACGCATCCGTTTCTACGAAGCGAGCGGCCTGATCCAATCGGTTGAGCGTAAATCCAACGGCTATCGGGACTATGCACCCGGCACCGAGGCGGTGTTGGAGATCATCAAGGGTGCCCAGGCAGCCGGTTTCTCTCTGGAAGAAATCCGGCAGTTAATGCCCAGAAGTGCCGGTGGTTGGCGGCATGACGAGCTGCTCAGCGGGCTCAAGCACAAGGTCGAGGAAATCGAGGTGCTGCAACAACGGCTGGCCCAGAACAAGGCGCAGTTGCTGAACGTCATCAAGGGCATCGAAGGCAAGCCCGAGGGCATGGCCTGTGCGGAGAATGCGCAGATGCTGATTAACCGTCTGCGCGAGGAAGGGGGCGCTCCAGCCTCATCCACAAGAAAAAGCGCCCGCCGGGCCCCGAGGGCCTGACCGGCGCACAAGGGTCAGCGTTCGCCAATCAGGTTGGCGAGCGGCTCTGGCGCATAGAGTGCGCTCTGGAACTCGGGTACGTATTCGTACTTCAGCATTTTCCCCAGCTTGAGGTCGCGCAGGTAATTGGACAGGCTGCCATCGCCCAGCGTGAGGGTGGCTGAGTCTGCGTCACGGCTGGAGCCATGGCTGAGCTGGCGGGAAACCGCGTACCCGTAGGCCAGTTGGCCGTGGTGATCGAGATTGGTGAAACTGCTGGTGACCAGGTCCGCATCATGGGACAGTTTCTCAAGCTTTTTGGCCTTGAACGACACGTCCAGCTTGCCGGTCTGGCTGTCGGTAATGTCATACACCACCGAGTGCCCATCCTCTTTGCGATCAATGCCAGTCAGCCATTTCGGCAGGTTGTAACCGACCACGCCGCGCACCCGCGCCAGCTCGGTATTCACCGGCAGCTTGAGCACATAGCCCCAAAAATCCTGCGACATCGACTGGCCCACCAGCGTGAAGGGGCCCAGGTTGGCTTTGCCAGGTTTGTTAGTGATGATCGACACGGCGACTTCGTTATAGGCGTCGTTATCGCAATGCTCATAGGTGTACGCAGTAAACGCGATCAGTCCGCGACCCGGCCAGACTTGCAAGGGTTGCACGGCGGCCAGTACCTGCGGTGGCATCAACGCCCGAAGCTTATCGATGTCAGCCGTATAGACCGCTGTTACCCGACTGTTCTGATAGTAAAAATTGGGCGAGTAGGATTCAAAACCGATGTCGACCTTGTGCTTTTGCAACCCTTTGAACCAGCTTAAATCAACCTCTGGTAATTCTGCTGCAACCACCGACAACGGCGGGTTGGAGCGAAAGCGGTCGTACAAGCCGCCCTTGACGACGGGCACCTGCTGGCCGGCGATATCGATGTGGGTTGTGTCGTTGGGGCTGGGCATCTCGGGCGTTCCCGCCAACGCAAGGTTGGCAAAAGGGGTGAGCAGCAATCCGGTTAAAACGGCGCTTGGAATGTTCAATCGGTCTTCTCCAGGGAGGGGCTACGGGTGGGGCCTAGGCTCTATCGTTCGTGGGACAGCTCGGTTATCACGGCGAGTGCGACGGCCCTGGGCGATTGCGGGTTCTGGCCCGTGATCAGGCGGCCATCGGTGATGACAAATGAGGTGAACGGCACCCAGCCCTTGCGGTAACGCGCCCCTTGGCTCAGCAGCCGGTCTTCAAGCAAGAACGGCACCTCACGCTTCATGCCCGACAGCAGTTCTTCGCGGTTGGAGAAGCCGGTGATGTTTTTACCCTTGATGATCGCGTTGCCCTGTTCATCCTTCAGGTCCAGCAGGCCCGCCACACCGTGGCACACGGCCGAGACGATGCCGCCCTGGTTGTAAATGGTTTGGGCGACACGTTGCAGGTCGAGGTTGCCTGGGAAGTCCCACATGACACCGTGGCCGCCGGTGAAGTAGATCGCGCGAAATTGCGACGGATCGACATTGGCGATGGGCAGCGTGTTTTGCAGCCGGGCGCGAAAGGCTGGGGACTGCAACTGCTCACGCGCCGGCTTGTCCATGTACAGCCAACCGAGGCTGCGCTCGTCCAGGGGCACAGCGCCACCTTTGGGGCTGGCAAACACCGTCGTATAGCCAGCGGCTTCCACAACCTCGGTGAAATGCGTCAGCTCAGTCAGCCAGAGGCCCGTGGTATCGGCCCTTGAGGGGTAGCTGGCGTGGTTGGTCATGATCACCAGGATCTGGCGATTGTTTGCAGCGGCCGTGGAAGGGCCGGGTTCAGCCTGTGCAAATGTCATAAGCGCGCCACCTATCGCTACCAACGCAAAAGAAATAAGGGTTTTGAGCATGATCCAGGGTCCAGTAATCCTGTCGGTTGGTGCATGCTCACCTTAAACCTCGCTTTAAGGTCAACCCCTGCTTTGGCAAAAAAAAACCGAGTCGTCTTGGGGCGCGACGGCTCGGCTTTTTTTGGGCGTGTTGAACGTTTAGCCAGCTGCTACAGCCGCCTCGCGCTCCATCAACTTATCGACCAACAACATTCCCAGCTCACTTAACTGATGAATCGCCAACGCGACGTCGCGCTGTTTACCGGTCAGTTCATCCGACAGGTCGAGCAGCAGGGCGGTTACTGAGGAAAAGGTTTCATAGCTATTGGCGACGAGCATTTCGTTGCTGGCATCGTCGGCAACGCTGAACAGCGGTGTCGAGGGTGGAGGAGGGGGCTCGGCGTTGGGGTTGAGGGCGTGATCGATCGCACGACGGGCTGCCTGATCAAGCTTCAGGTTTGGATCGTTTGGAGGGTTGGGCGTGACTTTGTACATATGCGTAATTCCTGAATGGGGCCGACACCGTTTCGCTACTAAACGAAAGGGTGGCAGCTGTACGCAGGTTAGTAGACCGGGGAATTACACAAAGCCGGCGCGCCCGAAGGCGCCCTACGCACAGCCACCATCAGGCACAGACAGGAACGTCTGATAGATGAAGCTCATGCACTAAGTGTAATTGACCCTCGGGCTACTAAACCCGATCACTGAGTTGTCAGCGACCGAGCCACCTTCGAGACGCCCATCCAAGCGCACAAGCCGGCGGATTCTGACGCAACTGTAGGCAACGGAGCAAGGTGGTGCAGCTTGCTGTAGGACGGGTCTACATCAACGCCGGCCCACTCACTCACTCCCTGTAGGAGCGAGCTTGCTCGCGAAAAACCATAGGCGCCGCGTTCATTCTGGATGAACACATTATCTTTACGTTCTTCGCGAGCAAGCTCGCTCCTACAGAGAGGATGCCTCAGTCGCGACGCAACGTTTCGGTCTTGAGGACACAAGCGCTAATAGTATTGCTCGGCTGCCTGCGCGGCGGCTGGACTAGGATTTTTTCTGGCGGTGCACACCGACATTAAAAATTCACTGGCATCTACAAGGAGTAGCCAGTAGGCTACATTTGAATCTGTGACCAATACGATCGGCAGGACGCCCGAGTTCGATACATGGCTCGACGGTATGAAGGATGTGTGGGGTAAGACGGCTGTACTGATCCGCCTGGATCGAGCCGAAGAAAACAATTTTGGCGATTGCCAGCCTGTAGGCGATGGCATGAGTGAAATGCGTGTGTTTGTCGGGCCCGGCTACAGGATTTACTTTGTGCGCACGGGCATCACCGCTTACCTGATGCTGTGGGGAAGCGATAAAACCGACCAGAAACGAGGAATCAAGCGGGCAAAAGAGATTCTTGATGCCCTGAGAGGTCAATGACATGAGTCAGTCAACATTCAAACCAGAGGACATGCCGATCCTCGAGCTGGATACATCCGGCACCAGCGCCTATGAGGCTTCACGTTTCCTTGATAGCCCGCAAACTATCAGTGCCTATCTTGCGCAAAGCATGGCGTGCCACGACCCGCAAGTCCTTATGAAGGCGCTGGCCGAGGCTGCCAAGGCCCAGGGAGTGAACAAGGTTGCCGAAGCGGCGGGGGTGAATCGGGAGAGCCTGTATAAAACCCTGAAAGGCGGCTCAAAGACGCGTTATGAGACGGTCCAGAAGCTGATGTTGGCATTAGGGGTGGAACTGACGGTGCAACCGATTGCCGCGACCGCAATTAATAAAACGGTCGTCATTGGCAAAACGTGATGAACCAAAAACAGGACGGTTTATTTGCTTGAAAATAGATACGTCCCTTTTTGTCGACAGAGCGCCCATTCGCCATTTACGCGAGAAGGCGTGTTGATGTGCGCCTGGTCTTGTAGGAAATCGACCTCTGGCAGCGTAGGGTTTCCTCCATGATGCTGGTTATATATCCAGTATTTGCAGGTCGGCGCGCTCCTGAAACGAAAATGAGTGAAAAATGGGCCTGTGGCAAAAAAAAGCAACTCCGTTAGGTTGAGGTCCTCTCCTTCAAGAAAGGAGAGTTCTTAATCAAATCAATGGAGTCACAACATGAACAAACCACAAACCCAGACACCTCTTCGCCATGGTCGTGTCACATCCCCTTCCAGCCGTGGCGCAGTCGCCGTGGATCTTGGCCTGCTGGAAACCTGGCAGGTCAATGAAATGGAAGGCGGCAAGAACTTCCCGGCACTGACGGCCGGTCCGTTCCCGGCGCCTTATCAAACCGACAGTGACAGCGTCACGCCACCCGCCGACGGCGTCATCCTCAGCGGTGGCAAGACCGATGCCCGTGACTGCGTCAACTTCACCCACGAGGAAATGGCCAAGAAACTTGGTCGCGCCTTCACCTGGCCGTTGCTCAATGTCGAGCCGGGTCAGACCTTCAAGGTCACCTGGGCATACACCGCGCCGCACACCACCCGTGGCTATCGCTGGCTGATCACCAAGGATGGCTGGGATCCGAAACAGCGCATCACCCGCGCACAGCTGGAAGCCCAGCCGTTCGCTGAAGACTTCTATGCCCAGGTGCCGTACTACAGCCATGCAGGCGAACTGAAGGCCAAGGTCGATCATGAAGTGAAACTGCCGACCCACAAAAAGGGCCAGCATGTGATTGTGTTGATGTGGATCGTCGCCAACACCGGCAACGCCTTCTATCAAGCCTTCGATGTGGACTTCAAATAAGCCCCCACCGTTAAACCCACACGTTCTGAAGGATTAGAACATGTCAAAGATTGACTTTACCTCACTGCAATCGCCGCTCAACGATGCCGCTTCGCTGATGCCGAGCATTGCCGGCAAAAAGATCCTCATGGGCTTCTGGCACAACTGGCCTGCCGGCCCGAGCGATGGCTACCAGCGTGGCCAGTTCGCCAATATCAGCCTGGCGGATGTCCCAAAGGATTACAACGTGGTGGCCGTGGCCTTCATGAAGGGCAACGGTATCCCAACCTTCAAACCGTACAACCTGTCCGATGCCGAGTTTCGTCGCCAGGTGGGCGTGCTGAACAGCCAGGGCAGGGCGGTGCTGATTTCCCTTGGCGGCGCCGATGCACACATCGAACTGCATAAAGGCAACGAACAGCCACTGGCCAGCGAGATTATCCGCCTGGTGGAAACCTATGGCTTTGATGGCCTGGATATCGATCTTGAACAGAGCGCGATTGATTTCGCCGACAACAAGACTGTCCTGCCCGCCGCCTTGAAACTGGTCAAGGACCACTACGCGGCTCAAGGCAAACACTTCATCATCAGCATGGCGCCGGAGTTTCCGTACCTCACCACCGCCGGCAAATACGTCGGTTACATCCAGGCGCTGGAAGGCTATTACGACTTCATCGCCCCGCAGTATTACAACCAGGGTGGCGACGGCATCTGGGTGCAGGAGGTCAACAGCGGCAACGGCGCCTGGATTGCCCAGAACAACGACGCGCTGAAGGAGGACTTCCTGTTTTACCTCACCGAAAGTCTGGTGAGCGGAACGCGCGGGTTTACCAAGATCCCGGCAGACAAGTTCGTCATTGGCCTGCCTGCGAACGTCGATGCGGCTGCCACCGGTTATGTGATCAACCCGACAGCCGTGACCAATACATTCAAGCGTTTGCACGACAAAGGATTGTCGATCAAGGGCCTGATGACCTGGTCGGTGAATTGGGACAACGGGATCAGCAAAGACCATGTGCCCTACAACTGGGAATTCAGCCGCCGTTATGGGCCGATGATCAATGGCACTGCTCTCTCTGGCCTGGAACAGGATGCGGCGGATCTGGAGGTCGCCAATCGGCAGTAGCGCAAAGGGGCCTCTGGCAGACGTGCCAGAGGTCAAACCGGTAAGCTTCTGATCTGACTAAAATCCGATGCCTGTTTGGGCATCGGATTTTTTGCGTCACGCTCATATTGCGCTGAGCGTTCCTCAAACCGAGTTACCGCACCAAACAAGGCCGCTTGTTATCAAAGCCCCAACCCGGGATCAGAAACTGCATCGCCACACTGTCATCCCGGGCTCCAAGGCCCATGCCTTTGTACAGCTCATGGGCCTGGGCTACGGCGTCCATATCAATATCCACACCCAGGCCCGGCTTGGCCGGCACCTTCACATAGCCCCCTTCAATCTTCAACGGCTCCCGCGTCAGGCGCTGGCCGTCCTGCCAGATCCAGTGGGTATCGATGGCGGTGATCTCGCCGGGGGCGGCCGCCGCCACCTGGGTAAACATCGCCAGGGAAATATCGAAGTGGTTATTGGAGTGCGAGCCCCAGGTCAGGCCCCACTCGTTGCACATCTGCGCGACGCGCACCGAGCCCTGCATGGTCCAGAAGTGCGGGTCGGCGAGGGGGATGTCCACTGATTGCAACTGGATGGCATGGCCCATTTCACGCCAGTCGGTGGCGATCATGTTGGTGGCGGTTTTCAGGCCCGTGGCGCGGCGGAATTCGGCCATGACTTCGCGGCCCGAGTAGCCGTTTTCTGCGCCGCAGGGGTCTTCGGCGTAGGCCAGCACATGATGCTGGTCGCGGCACAGGCGGATGGCTTCTTTTAAGGACCATGCGCCGTTGGGATCAAGGGTGATGCGCGCATCGGGAAAACGCTCGGCCAGCGCAGTGACGGCTTCGATTTCCGCGTCGCCACTCAATACGCCGCCCTTGAGCTTGAAATCGTTGAAACCGTATTTGGCCTTGGCCGCTTCGGCCAGGCGCACTACCGCGTCGGCGGTCAGGGCTGTTTCATGGCGCAGGCGGAACCAGTCGTCATCGGCGTCGGCCTCGTTGCGGTAGGCCAGGTCGGTGGCGTTGCGATCCCCCACATAGAACAGGTAGCCGAGCATCTTCACTGCGTCGCGTTGCTGGCCTTCGCCTAGCAAGGCGGCCACCGGCACTTCGAGGAACTGGCCCAGCAGGTCTAGCAGTGCGGCCTCCATGGCGGTGACGGCGTGGATGGTGATGCGCAGGTCGAAGGTTTGCAGGCCGCGGCCCGCGCTGTCTCGAGACGCAAAGGTACTGCGCATCTGGTTGAGAACGCGCTGGTACTGGCCAATCGGCTGGCCGACCACCAGGCTGCGGGCGTCTTCCAGGGTTTGGCGAATGCGCTCGCCGCCGGGTACTTCGCCCACGCCGGTGTTGCCGCTGCTGTCCTTGAGAATGACGATATTGCGCGTGAAGTAAGGCCCGTGGGCGCCGCTGAGGTTCAGCAACATGCTGTCGTGGCCGGCGACGGGGATGACTTGGAAGTGGGTGACTACAGGGGTATTCATGGCGTGTTCCTGGCTGAGTTCAAAGAGGTTTGCTGATGGCGGCACCGTCGGGCACGGCCAACACGGCAGAGGGAGAGGTCTTGGCAAAGAACACCAGGATGGCCGCGAGCACCGAGGTACAGGCCAGGCCATACAGCCCGCCCTGGATCGAGCCGGTGGTTTGTTCGAGAAAGCCGAAGGTAGTCGGCGCCACAAAACCGCCCAGGTTGCCGATGGAGTTGATCAGCGCGATTACGGCGGCGGCGATGCGCACATCCAGGTAGCCCTGAGGGATCGGCCAGAACAGCGAAGACGCAGATTTAAAGCCGATGGCCGCAAAGCAGATCGCAACGAAAGCGAAAATCGGCCCGCCGGTGGTGGACATGAACATGCCGGCCGCCGCGATCAGCAGGGCCGCCGCGACCCAGGCTTGCTGGAACTTGAACTTGCCCGACAGCGACGCGAAGGCGTACATGGCAATGATCGAGATCAGCCAGGGGATCGAGTTGAAGAAACCCACCTGCACATCAGTGAGGTCACCCATCTTCTTGATGATGCTGGGCAGCCAGAAGGTGGCGGCGTAGATCGTCAGTTGAATGCAGAAGTACAGAGCACAAAACAGCAGGATCTGGCGGTCCTTGAGCAGCTTGCCGAGGGTGGGTTTCACCGTGGTCAGGGCTTCGCGATCACGTTGCTCCTGATCGATGGCGCCCACCAGCGCATCCTGCTCTTCGCGGCTCAGCCACTTGGCGTCGTGGGGTTTGGAGTCGAGCCAGAACCACACGAAGAAGCCCAGCGCCACCGAGGCCAGGCCCTCGATGCCGAACATCCATTGCCAGCCATGCAAACCAAAGCCTTCGATCTGCAACAACGCGCCCGACAACGGCCCGGAGATCAACGACGCCACCGCCGAGCCACTGAGGAAGATCGCGATGGCCTTGCCACGCTCCACGCCGGGCAACCAGCGCGTGAAGTAATAGATCACGCCCGGGAAGAATCCTGCTTCCGCCACACCCAGCAGGAAACGCAGGATGTAGAAGTGGGTTTCGTTCTGGATAAACGCCATCAGCGTGGCGACGATGCCCCAGGTGAACATGATGCGGGTCAGCCAGATACGCGCGCCGACTTTTTGCAGCAGCATATTGGACGGCACTTCGAACAGCGCATAGCCAATGAAGAACAGCCCGGCGCCGAAGCCGTAGGCCGCTGCGCCGATCCCCAGGTCATGCTCCATGTGCGTGCGCACGAAGCCGATATTGACCCGGTCGATGTAGTTGAGGATGAACATGACCACGAACAGTGGGAGCACATGACCCTTCACTTTGCTCACGGCGCGGGCGAGCGCTGAATCACTTTCGGGTACGGCAGATGCTGGGCTTGAATGCTTCACGAATGAAAACTCCCCCTGATTATTTTTATGCGGGTTTGGTGTTTTGTTGACAGACATCATACAAGTTGTTTTTTGAAGGCCGCAATCCTGTGAGGGCTGTTTTTGTTCTTATAAGCCGGTATTGAGATTGGCTATTTTGGTTATTTGCCAGATTTTATTGGGTTTTGCCCCGCTGGTGACGGCTCGGGGTGTGCGCTTCTCTCAAAGCGAAGACAGGGTCAGGTGAGGTGGGATGAGTGTGTTGTCATACAAGTTGGGTGTTTTTCGCCACCACCCGTCGCCCCGTGCGCTCAGGGTGATAAGCTCCCCCCCAGCCCAACCCCGTGGACCCGTCTCGATGCCGATTAAAAGCACACCGCCTGTGCGTAAACGTTCCGCCAACCTGGCACAGGGTGTGGTCGAGGCACTGACCCAGCGCATCCAGTTGGGACAACTCAAGCCGGGTGAAAAACTGCCGTCCGAATCCACCATCGTGCTTGAGCATGGGGTGAGCCGTACCGTGGTGCGTGAGGCCTTGTCCAAGCTGCAGGCGTCGGGGCTGGTGGAGACGCGTCACGGCATCGGCACCTTTGTGCTGGAGCAGCACACGCAGCCGGGCCTGCGCCTACATGTGGACACGGTCGCCAGCGTGCGCAACATGCTCGAATTGCGCCTGGGCCTGGAAGTGCAAGCGGTGGCGTTGGCCGCGCTGCGCAGGAGCGAGGCACAACTGGCCCACATGCGCCAGGCACTGGACGACTACCAAGCCTCCCTGGCCAACAACGACAGCTGTGTGGAGGAGGACAAGCGCTTTCACCAACTGATCGCCGAAGCCACCGGCAATACGTTTTTCACCGACATCATGCAGCACCTGGGCACGGCGATGATTCCGCGCACCCAGGTGAATGCCGTCGAGCGCGGCGGCGCGGACTTTGCCCAACTGGGGCAGTTGGCGAACCTGGAACACGAGGCCATCTACAACGCTATCAAGCGCCAGGACCCGGACGCCGCACGGGCGGCCATGGTGCTGCACTTGACCAACAGCCGGGATCGATTTTCCGGGCACTCTTAAGGAATCACCGTTGAACGAACACACCTTGTCCCAGCGCCTGGAGCGCGTTGCCACGCACATACCGACGGGTGCCCGCCTGGCCGATATCGGCTCCGACCACGCCTACCTGCCGGTGGCCCTGATACACCGCGGCGCTATTGCGGCGGCCGTGGCGGGGGAAGTGGCCGCGACACCGTTTCAGGCGGCCAACCGTACCGTGGCCGACAACGGCCTGACGCAGCACATCACCGTGCGCCTGGCCGATGGTTTGGCGGCGATTCAAGCCGGCGATGACATTACCGCCATCAGCCTGTGCGGCATGGGCGGCGAGACGATCCGCGACATTCTCGACAGTGGCAAGGCGCACCTCAATGGCCGGGAACGCCTGATCCTGCAACCCAACGGCGGCGAGCAGCCCCTGCGCCTATGGTTGATGGACAACGGCTACCGGATCCTGCACGAGGAGCTGCTGCTGGAAAACCGCTTCTACTACGAAATCATCGTTGCCGAACGCGCCGAGGCGGTCACCTATACCGCCGAGCAACTGTACTTCGGCCCGCTGCAAATGCAGGCCCGCAGCCCGGCGTTTGTGGCGAAATGGCAACGGATGTTGCGCCAGAAGCGCAAGACATTGGCCAGCCTCGAACAGGCGCGGCAGGCGGTGCCCGAGCAGAAAGTGCAGGAGATCGTGCAGCAGGTGAAGTGGATCGATCAGTTGCTCGCCTGACCGCCACCGGTCCAGTGTGGGAGATGTGGAGCCTTAGCGAGGCTTCGAGCGGTGTATCAGGCAACATCCATGTCGTGAATGCCGCAGCCTTCGAAGCCTCGCTAAAGCTCGACATCTCCCACATTCGATCGTGCAGGCCGGTGCTGCCTGGCGACATTCGCGGCACTTCACCGCTACGCTGTAGTCTTCTCTTAAATCCCCCCAAGGTGTTGCCTCGATGATCACTGTTCACCACCTCAACAATTCCCGCTCACAACGTATCCTGTGGGCGCTTGAAGAACTGGGCCTGCCCTACGACATCAAATGCTACCAGCGCGACGCCAAGACCAACCTGGCGCCGCCTGAGCTCAAGGCCATTCACCCCCTGGGCAAATCCCCGGTGATCGAAGACGGCTCGCGTGTGCTGATCGAGTCCGCCGCGATCATCGACTACCTCATCCGCCGCCACGGCAACGGCCAACTGCAACCCGACCCGGCCACCGATGCCTACGACAGCTATGTGCAATGGCTGCATTTTGCCGAAGGCTCGGCCATGCTGCCGCTGATGCTCAACCTCTACGTCGGACGCCTGGGTGAAGCGGGTGCGCCGCTGCATCCGCGGATTGAATCGGAGCTGGCCAACTACCTGGGCTACCTGAATGATGTGCTGGGCCACACGCCGTACCTGGTGGGCGACGCACTCAGCGGCGCGGATATCCAGATGAGCTTTATCGGCGAAGTCGCCCAGGCCCAGGGCAAATTGCAGGCCTACCCGAACCTCGCGGCGTGGCTGCAAAAGCTCCAGGCGCGGCCGGCTTATCGCAAGGCGGTGGAGCGGGGTGGGGAATACGCATTCGCCAAATAGCCAGAAGCCATGTTGGAGGAGGCTTGCCCTAATGCCAGTCAGTTAAGCGCAGATCTCCTGTGGGAGCGGGCTTGCTCGCGAAAGCGGTGGGTCAGTCAGCCTCGATGTTTGCTGGGCCGACGCCTTCGCGAGCAAGCCCGCTCCCACATTTGACCTTCGCTGCTTTGAACACTTCGTTCGCTTAACTGACTGGCATTGAGGCTTGCCCCCTCCCACATTTACAGCCTTAGACCCAGGTTCGTCAGGTGAACCTTCGAGTCTCCCAGCGCTCACTTAAAAGGTGGCACTGGCTTTTCTCGAAAGGAATCTGCATGCACTCCATCTCGTCAATCGCGCCCGTAGAGCGCGAACTGAGCCTGCGGGCAGTCATCACCGGGATCGTGCTGGGTATCCTGCTGACCCCTTCCAACGTGTACGCAGGCTTGAAGATCGGCTGGTCGTTCAATATGTCGATCATCGCCTTGCTGATCGGTTATGGCCTCTGGCAAGGCCTGGCCCAGCGTTCCGCTGAACACCTGCCGTGGACCCTGCACGAGAGCAATATCAACCAGACCGTGGCCTCTGCCGCGGCGTCGATCATTTCCGGCGGGCTGGTCGCGCCCATCCCGGCGTATACCTTGCTCACCGGCAACCAACTGGCAGCGCTGCCGATGATCGCGTGGGTGTTCTCGGTGAGCTTCCTGGGGATCTGGATCGCGTGGTACCTGCGGCCTTCATTGCTCAATGACAAGGCGCTGAAGTTTCCCGAAGGCATGGCCACCCTGGAAACCCTGCTGCACATCTACAACCATGGCCGCGAAGCTGCCACGCGCTTGAAAGTGCTGCTCGGCGCGGCGCTGTTGTCGGGGCTGGTCAAGTGGGTGGATACCTTTATATGGGCCTTCCCGCGCTGGTCGCCGAACGCCCAGTTGGAGCGCCTGACCTTCACCGCCGACCCCTCTCTGCTGTTGCTGGGGTTCGGCGGCATCATCGGCATTCGCGTAGGCCTGACCCTGTTGCTCGGCGCCTTGCTGGCATGGGGCGGGCTGGGGCCGTGGCTGTTGGCCGATGGCTTGGTGAGCCTGCCCGCCGACAGCAGCGGCCCGCAATTTGCCGCGCTGGTGGAATGGCTGCTGTGGCCCGGCGTGAGCCTGATGGTGTGTTCCACCCTGGCGTCCCTGGCGATTCGCCTGTGGGCGTTGCATCGCTCAACCCGAGCGGCTGGCGGCACGCCCTGGGCGGTTCCCAAGCCTGGGCCTGCCGTGGGGTTTGCCTTGGCGATTGCGTTGGTGGTGAGCCTGCAAGCGCTGTTGTTCGGTATCAACCTTGGGATGGCGCTGCTGACCATTCCCCTGGCAATCTGCCTGGCCGCCGTCGCGGCGCGGGTGGTGGGGGCTACCGGTATTCCGCCGATTGGCGCCATCGGGCAACTGTCCCAGCTGAGCTTTGGTATCGCTGCGCCCGGCCAGGTACCGATCAACCTGATGAGCGCCAACACCGCTGGCGGTTCGGCGGGGCAGTGCACGGACCTGATGAATGACTTCAAGGTGGGCAAGGCGATTGGCGCGACGCCGCACAAACAGGTTATCGCCCAGATTCTTGGGATTTTTGTCGGCAGCATCGTCGGCGTATTCGCGTACCTGGCGTTGATCCCCGACCCGCAAACCATGCTGCTCACCGAACAATGGCCAGCCCCGGCCGTCGCCACCTGGAAAGCCGTGGCCCAAACCCTGACCCACGGTTTGGATTCACTGTCCCCCAGCATCCGCTGGGCCATCGGCATTGCAAGCTTGTTCGGCGTGCTGCTGGGCATACTCGACAGCACATTACCCACCCATCGCGCCCGCTACCTGCCGAGTGCGGCAGCCTTGGGACTGGCGTTTGTCTTGCCTGCGTCGGTGTCGCTGATGATGGCCCTTGGCGCGATCATGACCTGGGCCGTGAGCTGTCGCTGGCCAAGTGTGACGCAGCGCTTTGCGATCACGGCAGCGGCGGGGCTGATCGCCGGCGAGAGCATTACCGGCGTAGGCGCGTCGTTATGGCAGATGCTGGGAAGTGGATGAGTGGCCCCCGTGGATTTACAACTCTTCACGAATTCAAAAGGCTCATCGTTATAGGCTTGGCGCTGCGACCACTGGATCAAACCCATTCAACTGACCGTTGAGCCTATCCCATGAAACTGCCTGCCCTCGCTGCCACGTTTCTCGCCGTTGCGACGCTGCACCCTTTACCCGTACACGGCGCAGGCCCCATTACCCATGTCGCTATCTACCGAGGCCCGGCAGGCTGCCCGGACTGCTCGGAAAACGTGAAAACCGCCTTGCAGCGTCTCAACCCGAATTACCAGATCGACTTCGTGGGTGCCGACGAACCCATCGACATCACCCCACACACCCTGGCCCGCTACGACCTTTATGTACAACCCGGCGGCGGCCAGGACATCCCCGGCGCCCTCGACAGTCTCGGTGATGAGCGTGCCGAGGCTATCCGCGACTATGTTGCCAAGGGTGGCCGTTACCTGGGCCTGTGCATGGGCGCCTACCTGGCGGACGACAACAATCTCGGGCTGATCCCCCAGGCGCTGGACACCGAAGCCGGCCGCCCCGGTTTTGAAGTGACCGGTATCGACGACGCTGCTGTGCGGGTGACGTGGGACGGCCAGGCTGATCATGTGTTCTATCAGGACGGCCCGTACTTTCCCAAGGCCAGTGCCGCCGCGCCCTACAGGACCCTCGCCACTTACCGCAATGGCGATGTGGCAGCGGCGCGCTATGCCTACCAGAAAGGCGTTGTGGTGCTGAGCGGGCCGCATCCGGAAGCCGGCCAGGAGTGGTTCGAGAATGCCGGTATCCCACTGGACAAGATGCCGCGTGGGGAGCTGTTTGGCTCGCTCATACGCAGCGTTCAAGAGTAAGGCGTGACGCTCGGTAAACCCGTGCACCGCCATGACCAATGTCGATATCAGACTCGATGATGGCGTAACCAGGCTACTTGTACCGGGCCCCGCGCACTTAAGGTGAGGGTCATTGGCCGCCTGAGCACAACAAAAACAATGATTAGCCCGACTCCCAACGATTCTAACGGTCAGCTGGCGCAAGGCTTCAAGCCCCGCCACGTGACTATGTTGTCCATCGCCGGCATCATCGGCGCGGGGTTGTTTGTCGGCTCCGGACATGCCATCGCCGCAGCAGGGCCAGCGGTGTTGCTGGCTTACCTGTTCTCCGGCCTGCTGGTGGTGCTGGTCATGCGCATGCTGGGGGAGATGGCGGTGGCGCGCCCGGACACCGGTTCGTTTTCCACCTACGCCGACCAGGCCATCGGCCCGTGGGCGGGGTTTACCATCGGCTGGTTGTATTGGTGGTTCTGGGTGCTGGTCATTCCCATCGAAGCGTTGGCCGCCGGGCATGTGCTCAATCAGTGGTTCCCTCAGGTCGATGCGTGGCTGTTTGCGTTGATCTCAATCGTTCTGCTGGTGATCACCAATCTGTTCAGCGTGGCCAAATACGGCGAATTCGAATTCTGGTTCGCCATGGCCAAGGTGATCGCCATCGTCGGCTTTATCGGCCTGGGCTTCAGCGTACTCATGGGCTGGATCCCGGATCGCGAAGCCAGCGGCTTGAGCCGCTTGATGGAAGAGCATGGCGGGTTTGCTCCCAACGGCCTGTCGGCGGTGGTGGGCGCGTTCATTACCATCATGTTCAGTTTCATCGGCACCGAAGCGGTGACCATCGCTGCAGCAGAATCGAGCAACCCGGCGCAGAACATCGCCAAGGCTACCCGCTCGGTGATCTGGCGCATTGGCGTGTTCTACCTGTTGTCGATCTCCGTCGTGATTTCCGTGGTGCCCTGGAACGATCCGCTACTGGCGTCCGTGGGTTCCTATCAGCGTGCACTGGAAATTATGAACATCCCCAACGCCAAGTTCATGGTCGATGTGGTGGTGTTGATCGCGGTAGCCAGTTGCATGAACTCCTCAATCTACATTTCCTCGCGCATGTTGTTTTCCCTGGGCAAACGCGGCGATGCGCCACCGGCACTTAAAATCACCTCAAAGGCGGGCGTGCCCAGGGCTGCGGTGATCGCCAGCACCATCATCGGTGCGGGCGTTACGTTGCTGAGCTACTTCATGCCGGCCGGTCTGTTCCAGTTCCTGCTCGCCAGCTCCGGCGCCATCGCGTTGTTGGTGTACCTGGTGATCGCTATCTCGCAACTGCGTATGCGTCGCTTGCTGCTTCGGCAGAACGTCGAGTTGACCTTTCGCATGTGGCTGTTTCCCTGGCTGACTTACCTGGTGATCGTGTTCATCTGCCTGGCCCTGGGGGTGATGATGGTGACGCCCGAGCACCGCACCGAAGTGTCCTCGACCATTGGCCTGGCGTTGGTGATTTCCTTTATCGGCCTGGTCACGTCGCGCCAGCACAACCGGGCACCCAAGCCGGTGGCGCTGGAACAGTCCTGATCACGCCCGTGGGGTAGCGGTGATGGAAACCGAGGCACCTGTTTGCCAGACCATCGGCTTTTTGCTGCTGGACCAATTCACGCTGATATCGCTGTCGTGTGCGGTCGAGCCGCTGCGCATGGCCAACCAATTGGCGGGCGAAGAGCTCTACCGTTGGCAAACCCTGAGCCTGGACGGCCAGCCGGTGTGGGCCAGCGATGGCGTGTCGGTGACCCCGGATGCGTGCGCGCAGGACCAGCGCGGTTTTGATGCGGTGATCGTGTGCGGCGGCGTCGGCATTCAACAGGCTATCAGCCCTGCGCTCATCGCTTGGTTGCGCAGCCAGGCGCGCCTGTACTGCAAACGTCTCGGCGCGGTATGCACCGGCAGTTGGGCGCTGGCCCAGGCGGGGTTGCTTGATGGCTTCCAGTGCAGCGTGCATTGGGAGCTGATGGCGTCGATGCAGGAGGCGTTTACCCGCGTCAAGGTCAGCTCCAGCGTGTTCACCCTCGACGGCAACCGCTTTACCAGCTCTGGCGGCACTGCGCCGCTGGACATGATGCTGCACCTGATCGGCCGCGATCACGGGCACACGCTGTCGGCGGCGATTTCCCAGATGTTCGTGTACGAGCGCATTCGCAACGAGCGCGACCACCAACGCGTGCCGCTCAAGCACCTGCTCGGCACGCAACAGCCCAAGCTGCAAGAAGTGGTCGCCCTGATGGAAGCCAACCTGGAAGAACCCATCGACCTCGACGAACTGGCCGCCTACGTGCACGTGTCCCGCCGCCAGTTGGAGCGTATGTTCCAGAAGCACTTGTACTGCACGCCATCGCGCTATTACCTCAAACTGCGCCTGACCCGTGCCCGCCAGTTGCTGATGCAGACGCCCATTTCGATTGTCGAACTGGCGGTGATTTGCGGCTTTGTCTCCACGCCGCATTTTTCCAAGTGCTACCGGGATTTCTTCGGCGTGGCGCCCAGCGATGAGCGCTCGGACATGCGCCTGCATCCGCCGCCTGCGTTACGGCCAGAGGGGCAATCCCTGGCCCCGCAACAGCCCAGAAATACACTGGAGCAGGCGCGCGACGAGCCGACGTTTGCTACGGTGCAGATTCAAAGGCGATAGGGCTTGGGGCTTGCCCGAATGCCAGTAGGAGCGAGCAAGCCCGCTCCTACAAAAGGCAATAAGCTTCAGCGCTCAAATCCACTGGTCATTCAACGCGGTACGCTCACCGCCTTCATGCCCGGTATTCAAAATGCCCCTTGGCTCGATCATCATCAGCCTGGCTTCACCTTCGGCGGCGGTCCTGTGCTCAATGCCACGCGGCACCACATACAACTCGCCCGGCTTCACATACACCGGGCCATCCGGCAGGTCGATACGCAGCGTGCCTTCAAGCACCAGGAACGCTTCATCGGTTTCGGGGTGCGAATGCCAAATGAATTCACCCTCGATACGCACGACCTTGAACTGGTAGTCGTTCATTTCGGCGACCACTCTTGGGCTCCATTGCTGGTCGATGAGCGAGGCTTTTTGAGCAAGGTTTACAGGCTGTGCTTGAGTCATGCGGGATCTTCCTTTCGATGAGAAGGCCAGACTATCCAAGCAAGCGGTCAGCAGGCTTGTACGATCCTGCAACCTCTCCACTCGTACGCTCCCGCATTCCCCACGGGAATGCAGCACATAAAATTAATGCATTTTTCTTACTGCGACGGTTAACGTAATTTGCGTCAAGGCCACGGAGAACCGCCTTGAACTCATCCTCATCCAATCCTGCTGACAAATTCGATACCTCAAGAGCCAACGAGTACGCACGACAAAGCCGTATCGCGTTGGCGGGCTATGACGCGTGCCAGGACCTGGCAGCCTGCATGCTCGCGGCAAGCCTTGGTGATGCCCCTTCGGCCAAGGTACTTGTGGTCGGCGCCGGCGGTACGGCGCAGGAGATCATCGCCATGGCCAGCCTTGAACCGGAATGGCGCTTCATGGCGGTTGATCCCTCCCAGCCGATGCTCGACGCGGCAAGGCAGCAGTTGGAAGCCAACCACTTGCTTGATAGAACCACCCTGCATCTCGGGACGCTTGAAGACCTGGCAGCAGACGCATCATACGATGCCGCCACCTTGATCGGTGTGCTCCACCATCTGGAGGGTGATGACGCCAAGGCCCGAATGCTGCGATCGATTCGGGCGCACCTGAAACCGGGGGCACCGCTGATCGTCGCGGGCAATCACTACGCGTATGCCAGCCAGCCGTTGCTGCTGGCGGCATGGGGCCAACGCTGGCGTCAGCATGGCGCCACCCCGGACGAAGTGAAGGCCAAGCTCGGCAAAATCCTTCAAGGCGCCGACCCGCCACATTCCGAGGCCGCTGTTCAGAAGCTGTTGCACGACGCTGGCTTCGGCGACGCGACCCGTTTCTTCAGCAGCCTGTTCTGGGGGGCTTGGCTGACGTGTAAGGTGCAATAGCGAAGTCAGCAACCCGTGGCACGATTCAGATCGCCCGGAGAGTAGCCAGCCGCCGACGCCAATCGCCGCCATGCCGAAGGTGGCATTCCTCTTCGGAGTCGAAACTGACGCAGCGGGCGATGTTCGGGACGTGCACGTCAACGTCATCCAGCGCGGCGGTAGTCAGCTCGCGCATACGGGCGTCCGCCCCGGTCGCGAGGGCGTGAGCCTTGCTCGCGACGCTGTCGAACACCCAGATCACCCGCAGGCTTTGGGGGAAGGCGCGGTAGTCGACGGTGTGGGTCAACCAGTCGAAGCCCGGGATTTCGGCCTTTGCGATCTCGCAGGCGTCGGTCAGGGCTGCGATGAGGCAGCGTTCGATACGGGCGTGGTCGCGTGAGGCCGGGGGCATAAAGGAAGTCCGTGAATCCTGGAAGTGGGTTGGGGCGCTGATCAGAGCATAGCTATCTACACAACTTCGGCACGACGCTAAATCTGTGGCAAGGGAGCTTGCTCCCGTGACGGCCTGACAGCCGGCGCATATCCATCTGACGCTCCGAAATCCAAATGTGGGAGCTGGCTTGTCGGGTCGCCGCATCGCTGCGAAGACGGCCTGCCAGCCGACGCCAATCTACCTGACACCCCACGATCAACTGTGGGAGCTGGCTTGCCTGCGATGACGGCCTGCCAGCCCACGCCAATCTACCTGACACTCAGCGATCCAACTGTGGGAGCTGGCTTGCCTGCGATGGCGGCCTGCCAGCCGACGCCAATCTACCTGACACCCCGCAGTCAAACTGTGGGAGCGGGCTTGCTCGCGAAGGCGGCCTTATAGGCGACACAGCTATACCGAGTACATATCCATTCCTGCGGTAACGGCCACTTAGGGTTCCGCCCTGACGGCGGCTCACTTTCGAAAAGCGCGAAAGTAAGCAAAGCGCTCTTGCCTCACCACTCGGCACCTCGCCTAGGCTCGGTGTGCCCGAACGCAGGCTTGAATCCGTGGGCCGCCGCCACGCGCCATCCATGGCGCGGGGCGGCTAACCCGGCGTCCTGCCGGGTTACCCACGAATTCAAGCCTGCGTTCGGCCAGCGTGGTTTAACGGGGCGCCTGAGATCAAGATCAAAAGTAGATCAAGATCAACAGCGGCTCGCTTCGCATCGTGGTTACCGTTGAGCGCTACAGAGTTGTGTAGATACCTATGCTGATCAGAGCGGGCGCTATTGAAGCGAGGGACGCAAGCGTTGCCACTCATTCCAGCAATCCTCGGCAACGATATCCGGGTAACCCCGTTCTTGTTCCATCGCCAACGCGGTGGAGAAGGTTACCGCAATGCAAGTGGCCTGGTCGCGGATATTGCACACTTCGACTTCGCTGAGAGGGGTGCCTTTTTTCGATTCGGCGGCGGTCAGCAAGGCGGCCAGGGCGGGCACGAAAACCAGGCAGAGGGGCTCGGTAGACATCAGCTTTTTCCTGAGTGGGGTGGGGCGCTTATTGTTCAGGGTTGATCAACGATCTCAACGTATGGTCCTCCCAAACGCCAGCGATTTTTAGATAGGCTCGCGCATGTCCCTCCTTCTCAAACCCCAGCGACTCCAGAAGGCGTTCACTCCGCACATTGCGGGGCAAATGATTGGCCATGATCCGGTGAAGACCCAACTGCTCAAAACAGTGTCGGTTAGTGACCTGAAGCGTTTTATTCATCAAGCCGCGACCTTGGGCAGATTCCGCCAACGAAAAGCCGAGATGACAGGCCTGAAAAACGCCCCTCACAATGTTCGTGTAGTTACACCGCGCTAGAACCTCTCCGCTTTCGGCAAGCAAGAGGAAACACAGAGCGTTGTCAGCGTGCATATTGTTGACCTGCTGCTCGACCCTGGCCTTGGCGTTGCCCGTGGTGAAGTATTCCTCGTCCCTGAGCGGCTCCCAGGGTTGCAGATGCTTGCGATTGACGCGTTCGTAACGGCTGACCCTCTCGAAATCGTCACATGCCAATGGCCGAAGGCAGTAGCCCTCAACGCAATACTCCATAAGCCCCTCCAGATTTACCAATGGCCCCATCTCACTGCGTAGCCGCAAAGAATAGCGCCGCTGCGCGTAAAGCGACCCCTTTCATGGCAAACAGGTCTACCATGCCAGCCCCGGCAGTGGTTTCACTCGCTCCCGAACTCCATTTTTCAAGGTAGCGATAATGTCCATCGACCAAATCTCCCTCCCCAAAGGCGTCGGCCCCAACGCCGCCAAGCTGCTTGACGCCATTACTGGCGCCTCCACCCATGAAGAACTCAACCGTGCTGGCGGTAAAGCCGAAGGTTTTGTGCTGGGGCTGGAGGCCACCAAGGCGATCAAAAGCCAAATTGCAGAGTCGCTGTATGTGGCGTATGACGACGCGGCGAGCAATCGAGCTGGTGAACTGAAGGGCTAGTGCCAGTCAGCCCATGGTTGCGGAATGAGCGCCAATCACTGGAATAGGCTGACGAACATAATAATTGTCGAACTCACTGCTTTCGATGAATTGAAAGCCATGGCGGGTATAAAAGCGATTCGAAGCGCTTTCTTTGAGAGCCCCTACTTTGATAGGCAGCGCAGCCGCATCCGCCTCTTTGAAAATCTGAGAGAGAACAGCAGACCCTACCCCTGAACCTTGCGCGCTCGGCCTTACATACAAGTGGTCGAGCAAGAGTTCATTGGGGTGATGTTTGACCACTACGAAACCCACCCTCTCTCCAGACGCCTCGATATAGCGTGTGTCGCGAGCTTCAAAGCCGCCAACAAACCGCTCCCGCGCACGGGCTGGATCAAATCGCCCAACACGCTCCAGACTATCGCGCATGGCCTCGATTCGAATGGCTACAAGATTATCCAAGTCGCGTTGTTGAACCGGGACCAAACTGATGGGGGAATTTTGATTGGGTGCGACGGGCATATTGGGTGCTCTAGCTACCATCCTGGGGGCTCAGTATAGAGAGCCTGATACTGATGACGCGACCCGCATGATATGTTCACGGCATACATGGAGTAACGGCCCCCAGGAAGGAAATGGCCATGCCAGTGGACACCCACGCAATCCGCATTCTCTCGCAACGCCTGAGCATCGAGCCCTTCTGCGAGCAAGACGCTGTTGAGTCTTTCGCTTGTATCACACCGTCTTTGACTCGCTACATGTCCTGGGAACCGCCTGCCTCGCTGGAAGAGTACTCGCAAGTCTGGGGGCGGTGGCTGCCTGCGATAGCGGATGGCAGCGACATTGTGTTCACGGTCAGGGAGCGGGTAGGTGCTCGTTTTGCCGGCTTGGTTGGGTTGCACCATACCGGCAGTGAAACACCGGAGTTGGGTATCTGGATTCGTGAAGATAAACATGGGTTGGGGTTTGGTGGTGAAGCGGTGCGGGCGGTTGTTCAGTGGGCTAGCCAGTGGGTGGCGGCAAAGCACTTCATCTATCCTGTTGCGACGCAGAATCGTGCGAGTCGACGTATTGCCGAAGCTTTGGGGGGAGTGGTCATCGAGAGGCGGATGGCGGAGAAATATGATTCGGTTGTGTACCGGATACCGGTGGTTTAACTCTGGGTATCAGGTTGGCCGATTGCTGTCCTTCACGAACGGCAGAAATCCCTCGAAAGCGGTCGTTCGTGAGCCGCCGCTTTCGGCCAAAAGCGGACAGTTACGCAAAGTTAGCAACCCTTCCTTGAAGCGTGATGGCTCTACGAAACTAGGGGCGATTCATAGGTCAGCGTAAGGTCGACCTCGCAAGATATTTCTGTTGGTAACTCATTGCTTTTCATCATTGTCTCCTACTTCTTCTTGATTGGCATGGCCTCAAAATCGCCGCTGCTACGATACGTGAAGTGATGTATGTATGGGTAAGGTCGTCGTTATTTCGACGTTGATGTGCTGACTGGAGGTTTAGCATGGCGTGCGCTATATAAGTTTCCTCTCGGCATCCGAACATAGATGCTGTTAGATTCACGAACGCTCAAAGGAACGCAGCCGGCCTGTGTGCTCAGCACCAAGTTGTCCCGGCCACACTTAGGAAGAGGTGATCATGAAGCTACAGGCATATCGGCTGCAGAACTATCGCCGACTGCGCGACGTCGTCATTGAGCTTGACGATGAGATTTCCATCTTCGTTGGCGCCAACAACAGCGGCAAGACGTCTGCCGTACAAGGCCTGTACTCGATGCTCCGTGGCGAAGCGAAGAAGTTCGAACTCTTCGACTTCAGCGCGGCGTTGTGGGCCGAGATCGACACTATCGGCAGGACGCCTCCAGGCGATGAGGACGCGCCCAAGCAGTTGCCGTCCATTCTTTTGGATCTCTGGTTCCGGGTCGGTGAAGACGACCTCGCCACTGCAATGTCGCTTCTTCCGAGCACGGAGTGGGACGGTAAGTGCGTCGGGATCCGGGTGGCGTTCGAGCCTCAGGACGCCCATGCACTCGTCCGGAAGTTCCACGAACTGCATGAAAAGGCCAACAACGCTGCGAACGCACTGGTGGCCGGACGCAGTGTAGGCGCGGAGGCAGGTGCGGAAAATGCGGCGGCGGTGGTAGCGGATCCCGGCGAGTACAAGCCCTGGCCGGAAAGTCTGACGAAGTACCTCACCAAGGAACTGAGCAAAGAATATACGTTCCGCTACTACGTGCTCGATGAGCGCGCATTTGTCGGCTATCAGCCAAAGGAAGTTGATTATGCGCCGCTGCCCCTAGGCAAGGAACCGGGTGGCGCGGCGATTCTCAAGTCTCTGGTGAGGGTGGACTTCCTGCGCGCGCAGCGGCACCTCGATGACCCGGATGCTGGCAGCTCCGACCGCGCCGAGAGCTTGTCGCGGCGTCTGAGCCGTTTCTATCACCGCAATCTGGAGAAACGTGGCGACGACCATGCAGCGCTCAAAGCGCTCGATACCTCGGAGAAAGAACTGAACTTCCACCTGAAGGAAGTCTTCAGCGACACTCTCAAGCGCCTCGCCAAACTCGGCTATCCAGGCGTCAACAACCCCGAGATCGTGATTCGGGCGGCCTTGGATCCGACCACCGTCCTGGGGCAGGATTCCAAGGTTCACTACGTGGTTCCTGGTGCGATCACCGCGCAACTGCCCGACAGCTACAATGGCCTGGGGTTCAAGAACCTAGTCTATATGGTGGTTGAACTCCTCGACCTGCACGAGCAGTGGAAAGCCGAGGAAGACAAGCGGGCGCCACTGCATCTGGTCTTCATCGAGGAGCCTGAGGCGCATCTGCACGCTCAGATCCAGCAGGTCTTCATCAGGAATGTTTTGCGCCTCCTTGAGGATGCCAACGATCACGCAACGTTTTTCCACACGCAGCTCGTTGTCACCACGCACTCCCCGCACATTCTCTATGAGCGCGGGTTCTCTCCCATCAGGTACTTTCGCCGTGTTAGCGACCAGTTGGACCATAACACCGAGGTAAGGAATCTTTCGCTCTTCAAGACGGGCGCGGCCGACGCTCCAGCGCGCGAATTCTTGCAGCGGTATCTGAAACTGACACACTGCGATCTCTTCTTTTCCGATGCTGTCATCCTAGTGGAGGGCAATGTCGAGCGCCTGCTCTTGCCAGCCATGATCGAGACGGCGGCCAAGCGCCTGCGTTCCTCCGCCCTAACCATCCTTGAAGTCGGTGGCGCGTTCGCGCATCGGTTCCAGGAATTGATTGCCTTCGTTGGACTTACTACGCTGGTCATCACGGATCTGGACAGCGTAGCGGTCAAGGCGGATGCCGAGAATGCCGCTGAGCAAGACACAGGAGCCGGTGCCGTCGACGGAGATAACGAGGAAGACGACCTGAAGCCCTTCGAGCTCGAAGACGACGACGAAGCAGCACCGGGCGGAAAGAAGAAGTCCAAGAAGCGTGGCAGCACCTGCCATGCTCACGTGGAGGGTGCGTTCACGTCCAACCAAACCCTTATCAGTTGGATCCCTAAGAAGCGGTTGGTTGCCGAACTCTGGGAAGTCACGGCGGAGCAAAAAACGCTGTCGCTTGCCGAGGGGACCAGCGCTGAGGTTCGGGTGGCCTATCAAACCAAGGTTTTGGTGACGGTGGGCGCCACGACCTCGCAGCTCTGCGGCCGCACGCTTGAGGAGGCCTTCGGTCTTGAGAACTCCGACTGGTGTCAGGCTGAGGCTAACCGGGCGGTCGGACTCAAGCTGAAGCGCGCACCAAACAGCCCTGAAGAACTGGCTGAGAAGTTGCACGAAAGGGTGATCGGCAAGAACTTCGACAAGACTCGCTTTGCGCTGGAGGTCCTCGCAAGCGGGCCGCTCAACTGCTGGAAAGTCCCCACGTACATCGCCGAGGGCTTGGCCTGGCTCGAAACCAAAGTAGCCCACGAGATTGAGGCGGACGCGGCTATTGCCAACGAGGTCGCGACAATTGAGCCGACTGCAGCCGGTGTTGTCGCCGTTATTGCAGGCGCGGGGCAGACGACATGAGCAGACGAATTGATAGCCCAGACACCGGCGCCGACCGCGAGATCCACGCGTGTATTACCGAGACCCCCCCGCAGCCGTTCGTGGTCCGCGCCGGCGCAGGTTCCGGCAAGACCACCTCCCTTATCAAGGCGCTGGACTGGGTGATCTCAGAGCACGGCGCCAGCATGCGGGCGAAGAAGCAGAAGGTCGCCTGCATCACATATACGGACCTCGCCGCCAAAGAAATCTTGGCGGATGTCAACGATGACCCGCTGGTTCATGTCTCGACCATCCACAGCTTCTACTGGTCTATTACCAAGACGTTTCAGGCGGACATTAAGGTTTGGCTACAGAACGACATCCGCAGGCGGATCACCGAACTGGAAGAAGAATTCAAGAACTACAGCTCGCGTGTCCGGCAGACTACACGCGACAGGAACAAGGCTGACCAAGAGCGTTATGCCCGAAGCCTGGAGGCTATTGCTGACGTCAAGACTTTCAACTACGGCGTGGGCAGTGACTACGCGAAGGGCGTCCTCGGCCACGAGGACATCCTTCAGCTCGCCGATTTCCTGTTGCAAAATCGCCCGCTGTTCCGACGGGTCGTAGCGCTGAACTTCCCGTTTGTGTTCATTGACGAGAGTCAGGACACGTTCCTGAGCGTAGTGAAGTCCTTCAAGGAAGTGGAAGCCCAGATGCGGCGCAAGTTCTGTCTCGGTTTTTTTGGCGACCCGATGCAGGCGATTTTCATGAGAGGGGCGGGGGACATCCCGCTTGAGGACCATTGGCGGGCCATCACGAAACCAGAGAATTTTCGCTGTGCCAAGCAGATCCTTGACGTTGCCAACGCCGTGCGTGCGCAGGGCGACGGCATGGAGCAAGTCCGCGGGCTGCACGAAAGGGTTGATGGAGAACTCAAGCCGGTGGAGGGCTCGGCCCGGATGTTCATCCTGCCGAACACGCTGAACCGAATTGAGGCCCTGGCGAGAGTCCGTGCGTGGAGTGCGGCGACGAACAACGACGAGGGTTGGACGACCCCAGACATCGCGCTCAAGATTCTTGTCATCGTGCACCGCATGGCCGCAAACCGGCTCGGCTTCGGTGGCATCTACTCGGCGCTGAACGATAAGACATCGGAGGGCATGAAGCAGGGGATGCAGGATGGCACCGGCTGGCCCGTTCGACCGTTCCTAAGTTTTGCGCTACCGATCGTTGCCGCCGTGAAGGCCGGCAACGAGTTCGCGGCGATGAACCTGCTCCGGAAGTTCAGCCCGCGTCTGGCGCCAGGGGCTCTTACCGGCCGACGTGCCGCGGCTGTATTGCGAGAACTGCACGCTGCTATGTCTAGACTTGTCGCCATGCTGGACGAGGCAGGGACCACCATTGGTGACATAGCACTCCATCTCTGTGACACGGGTCTTTTCGAGTTCGACGATCGCTATGCGCGTGTTCTCGGATTTGTCAGGGATGTTGCAGACGCTGCCCAGGAGCCCGAGGCTGCTGATGCAGTTCCGGCCGAAGGACTATCCTCAGATGCGGCAATGGCCAAGTTCTTCAAGTGCTCTGCACAAGAGCTTTGGCCCTATGAGCGCTATGTCTCAGAAGGGTCTCCCTATGCTACACAGCACGGTGTGAAGGGAGCGCAGTTCGAACGCGTCATGGTGGTGATGGACGAGGAAGAAAGCGACTACCGAACGTACAACTACGAACGTGTCTTCGCGAGCGCTAAGGCCCGTGCTGCAGATCGTGCACGAGCACTAGGCGGTGATGAAAACACTTGGAGCCGAACGCTGCGACTGCTTTACGTCTGCTGCACTCGCGCCCAGCGGGGGCTGGTACTAACGTTCTTTGTCGCCGATCCGACGACCACCTTGGAAAATGTCGTGGCGAGCGGGATCTTGCCGCGAAGCGCAGTGTTTACACAGGAGGTTTTAGCTGAATGGCCATAGACAAATGATTGTCTGACCTACTTGAAGCAAGAGCGAGCGGTAGGCTCCCGCCGTGGCAAGTGGTAGCTACCGGGTGGTAACTCTGCGGGTATGATTGAAAGCAATTGGCCGTTTTCTGCCCGCCGTGAGAGTCAGAAAACGACCCAGAGCAGACAGTCGCGGTTGTCCGGGATGACTTGACCAGTTCATTTGAGCTTCTACAGTGATGCTCGTCAGCAGCGACCTAGCTTATCCAGCACATGATCTAATGCCATTCCACCTCTTAGGCTGCTGATACGCCAGTTAGGTTTTTTCGACAATGTCTTTTCTGAGGTCATCATTGATCCGAAGTATGCTCGGATCGAAATAAGAGAAGACCTCATCTGAAACATATGCTGTGGAGAGGAAATCTATCCATTCGTTCTTGCGGGCGCACGCGTAAAGTGGGTGTTTCCTATCAAGAGCCTCAAGCAGACTGTCATAGGACAGGATCTTGAAGTCATGTTGCTCCATGGCTTTGATTTTGTTGCGTTTAACCGCGTTTTCGGCGAACTCATGGCGACGGCCATGCACGAGGACGTACTTTACGTGGCAACTATTGTGGCCCATGGGCTCTCGTACTGACCCCAACGTGCCATTTATAAATCCCGTATAGTTACTCTGGTTTTCAAACCAGGCGCGCCACTGCAGAATTTGGCTAAAAGCTGATACGAAATCAGGGTGGAGGTCGTTGTGTAGTGTTCTAATGAAACCGGACACCCATTTAGGCGAGAATGCTCGCCAGATCGAGGTGTCAGATGACCAAACAACGCCGCTCCTTTACTCCTGAATTCAAGCGCGAGGCTGCCGACCTCGTGCTCAAACAAAACTACAGCTACATCGAAGCCAGCCGTTCACTCGGCATTGGTGAGTCAGCATTGCGCCGCTGGGTTGACCAGATTCAGAAAGAACATAAAGGCATCACCCCGTAGAGCAAGGCGCTGACACCGTAACAGCAAAAAATTCAGGAACTGGAGGCACGGATCGCTCGGCTTGAGCGAGCGAAATCCATATTAAAAAAGGCTACCGCGCTCTTGATGTCGGAAGATCACGTGCGTTCGCGCTGATTGACCAGTTGAGTGCACATGAGCCGGTTGATTGGCTGTGCAAGGTGTTTGACGTCACGCGCTCGTATTACTACGCCCAGCGCCTGCGGCGCCGCACGCCCGATGTTGAAAGGCTTCGATTGCGAAGTCGCGTCAGTGAGCTGTTCTCGCAAAGTCGCAGCTCTGCGGGCAGTCGCAGCATCCTGTCGCTGATGCGTGAAGACGGTGAGCAGATCGGTCGATTCAAAGTGCGCAGCTTGATGCGCGAGCTTGATTTAGTCAGCAAACAACCCGGCTCCCATGCCTACAAACGAGCAACAGTAGAAAGACTGGATATCCCGAACACATTGAACCGCGAGTTCGACGTGCCAGCGCCCAATCAAGTTTGGTGCGGCGATATCACCTAAATTTGGGCGCAAGGAAAGTGGCATTACCTGGCTGTCGTCCTGGATCTTTGTACGCGTCGCATCGTGGGCTGGGCGCTGTCGGAAAAGCCAGACGCTGAGCTGGTGATCAAAGCGCTGGATATGGCTTACGAGCAGCGTGGCAGGCCTTCGGATCTGCTATTCCACTCGGACCAGGGATCGCAATATGTAAGCCGACTCTTTCGCCAGCGGTTGTGGCGATACCGCATGCGACAGAGCATGAGCCGACGAGGAAACTGCTGGGATAACGCACCGATGGAGCGCGTATTTCGCAGCTTGAAAACAGAATGGATACCGACCGTGGGCTATCGAACTGCGCAGGAAGCACAGCGCGATATCAGCCATTTTTTGATGCGTCGCTACAACTGGATTCGGCCTCATCAATTCAACGAGGGGGTGGCGCCAGCGCGGGCCGAGGAAAAACTTAACGTCGTGTCCGGGATTAGTTGCCCACTACAGTCCTGTAGAATAAGGACGCGGCAATGCCACTCTGTTTCCTACGTTTGCAGCGATTCTTTTTATTTCATATTGCTTTCGCTGCGTTAGATGTTCACGATGTCGCAGTTATTTTTATGTATTACAATAATGAGGTCAAAGCGCATGAGCTTGAATATCTTTGAAACTGCAAAAGAGTTAGAGAAATTTAGAGGGGTTTCTCGGATTCATGCTGAGGCTAGAAAGATTTCTACTATATCGCGAGCCAAAGAAGACTTAAAGGGCGGAGTTGAGCTGCTTGAAAGCTACCTTAAGTCAAACAAACATCATGCAGCGGTGTCAATAACGCTTGCCATGATAATCGTCGATGCGGATGGAGCAATTGCACGTATTAGGCGAAGCGGCATTCTAAGTATGTCCAAGTATGAGTTTCGAGCAGGTGGAATTCAGAGGGTGATTGATGCCATATTTTCTTTGGATTCGTTGCTTGCAGAGGTCCAGGCGCACCGAATAAATTATTTGATTTCTCTCAAAAATCTAATACAAATTAGTCGCGACGCAGAAAAAATTTATAAGCGTCTTGTTGCAAGGTTGCATGCAAAGAAGAAGTATGTTTTGAAATCTTTGCTGGCATTCGTCAATCACCTATTTTCACTACCTTGGCGGGGTGATCCTGAGATGCCATCGAACGATCTGCGTAGATGGAGCCAGGAGGATATGGCCGAGGCGTATTCTTATATATTTAATTTAATGAGAGAAAAAGTCGGGTTTTCTCTTCACGATTGGCAACATGTGGATGACTCAATGACTGGCAATTTTGATAACTCCTATGGCGAGATATTGATGGATGCTGCAGTGTTGCAGGATTTAAGAGAGGCTGAATATAAAGTTGAATCAATGCCGTACACTGTCGCTGTTGAAGGCGGAACTTATCATTTGTTTTCTGAAAACGAGAATTTCGATAAAACTATTCAGTTAGGCTATATTCAAACTAATAAGCAAATCTATATAAGGGCTAGAGGGATACAATATTGGCTTAAGCCAACTCCTCCTTTTGAATCGATTGAGGAGTTTGTTAGCCTGCAGTTCAAAGGCGATTTCAGTAGTTGTGTGATTTTGGCAAAAGAGCCAATTAGTCGTTACGTCGTATGTGTTCCGTTTACAGCTCTTCCGATACTGACTGGGGATTTTTTGTTTTCAGATGAAGTATCCGAGCTCGTGGGGCTTAGTATAGAAAACTTTGAAAGAGAGTCAGATGATCCGAGAAGAATTCTGATTGGCAGGACTCTTACTGCAGGTGACGCAATACATATTCAGAGATATTTTCGATTTTTGAAAGCGATATTCGATGAGCACTTCAACGCTATTGAAAACTCAAAAGAGAAACGTATTTTGAGGGCTAGGTCAACTTTGCCGATTATAAAAAATGACGTTTTCTTGCAACAGCTTTCTCTGTTGATTGGTAAAGAAAAGGCGCAAGAGGCTATTGAACTTCTCAGTCTTGATACAGCGCATAAATTCGTAGATATACAATATAGGCCATTCATCAAGGCCGGTGAGTGGTACGTCTTGGCTCCGGCAGTGATCGGGTATTCAAACTTGGCAAGAAATATCGCGATTGCCAATGGGCTCAGGCAAAAACTGATCGATCCTAAAAATGACCCTATGCAAGGAGCTGTTTCTAGCGCTTTGACGAAAGCCGGTTTTAAAGTAAAAACGGGGCATGAGTACAACATAGACGGCAAGCGCGAAACCGACATATTTTGCTGGCGAGATGGTCATTTATTTGTCTTTGAGTGTAAAAATTCATACCTGCCTTGCTCAGCGCACGAACTGAGCAATACATTTGAACATTTGAAAACTGCCGAAAAGCAATTGAGCATCCGGAAACGCTGGTTGGAAAAATCTGGAAATAAAGAAAAGCTATTAAAGTCTTTGAAGTGGGATGTTCCGGTGAGTTCAATTCACACCGCCGTCATAACTGCGAATCGACTTTTCACTGGATTCAAACAAGGGGAACACCCTAGTAGACAGGCCCATGAGTTTATAAACGTTATTTTGCGTGGAAAGATTGAAGGAGAGGGGCTACCAATTAAAAAATTTTGGAAGGAAGATGATTTTACAACACAAGACCTTGTTGTCTATCTTGACGACGGTGGAATAGCAAAAATGCAACTGGACAAGCTTCAGGTCCTGAAAGTTCGCACCGATATTGGTAGCGCATCTTTAACTAAGCTGATGTATTTTGAGCTTCCAGAATGCAGAGGTGGGTGTAGGGACTAAAATCTTTCTGATCGTTAAATAAAAGGCCTAACGTATTCTGAAAGTGGCGTGACACGAAGTGTTTTTTCAAGGTCAGACGATCGCGGCGACTCAAATTAGAGCGCCGCGAGCATGTGCGGCCTGCTATTTTTATAAAACCTTATGAACATATAGGCCGCAATACCGTTTCTTTATCAAAGCTCTAATGTCATCAAGAGATGTGATGGTTCGAATATCATTCATTGTAATAACAATAACCCTGATTCCGTCCTGTAAGGCACTTGTTAAAATTCCAACAGCTCCAGGATCTGTTCCATCGCCCCTAACGAATCCACCAGTGACTCCATTGGCTGCAACGAAAATTCCTGTAGTTAGAGCGCGCCGTCTAACTTTGTTGATAAAATTATCCAGCACGGGAGCTCCTACAGTTGCGCTCCAATTTTTACACTCCACCAATATTATGGAGTCCCATGGCCTCAATATTTCTTCAGTTTGAGCATTCCAAAGGACAATATCTATTTCTTCAGAAGGCATTCGTATGTCATGCTCAGTAACATCAACGCCATCAAGATGTTCGAACATATATATTGACAAAAGCTCGAAAGATAGCCCTTTTTCTTGGTTGGTAGTTGCCCGATCAACACTGGCTATTAGAGCTCTAAAGTTATTTATGTCAAACATTTTTAGAACTCCTGCCCATACAGTAGCTCCCTAACTTTAGATTTCACCAGAAATAACATATCACTAGGGTTTTTTACATTTATAAGATCATCTCGGTCTAGCGCGATCGCATTTACACCTTCCTCAGCCCTCAATCTGCTGAGTAAGTCTTTAGTTCTTCTATCATTCAATCCGGTAGTGGCTAGAATAAGCCCTTTTATTCCGGATTTTTTGCTCATATGAAGGAAATGATGCAGCATTGAAGAGTTCATTGAACCAATAGCTTTTATTTCTACAGCTATTGGGTTTCCCAAAACTGCAAGTTCGGAGTCATCTTGCGAGTTCCAAATTACTAAGTCAAAGCCTCTACCTCTTGGGTTTTGGGCCTCGGACTCTATTACTTCCCAGCCTTCGATTCCAGAGGCTACCTCGGCAAACCACCTCTCAAATAGCCTGCCTCTCCTAGGGCCCTCCGCAGCAAAAAGGTCTCGAAAGTTTTCTGAGGGTCTAAAGTCCTGCGATATTGGGTATTGCTTATGTTCGCTTCTAGGGCCGAGATAACCAGACTTTCTGCGCGCTGAATCTTCAATTGCCTCCTTTAATTGAAAAATAAAATTGTCATCAAAAAGGCTTCGCTGAGATATGCTTAAAATGCGCTGCCCTCTAATTTCTGGAGGTAAGGAGTGTTCGTGGTCAGTGACAATTATTACTGGTTTTCCTGCTCCATGCGCAAGCCCTATTTGGTAATAGAGACTTTCAGTATTGCTGCTAACAAAAGCAATAAGCACATCGCATAAATTAATAAGCCCCCATATGGCTCCTGAAACGGTTTCCTGAAGGTTAAAATCATCAAGGGTTTCAATTTCATAACCTTCAACTTCGGATATGTGCTTAAGCGCACTTTTCAGCTGGTCTGCTTCGTAAGTAAAACCGTTTAATAGCCCAATTCTTTTCATTTTTTTCTCACATCTGATGCCTTGTCAAAGGCGATAACAGTTAATCTATGGGCGACACGCCACACTTTCGAATGAATGAGGGACTTGTTTTTTGTAATCAACCCCACTTGCACCGAAAGCAGAAGAAATTGCATGGTCGGTGGCTTTAGCAAGGGAGCAGCGACGATTAAGCGCACAGCGGTTGATTTGGCCAAGTCCGTTTACCAGGTTTCCGACAGTGTCCGTGTCGGTCAAGTGAGTCAGCACTACCGCCTTAGGCGTGAGCATCTCGGCGATATATACAGCAGCAGGTGGAACCAGTCGAGTGGGTGATGGAATCGTGTGGCACGGCGTACTCCTAAGGGCGCTTGGTGCTGAATATGGCATATCACAGCTGACTGCTTCTGGGGCTGAGAGCAGTCGCCGCTTTTGTGATCGCAGAGGCTTTTGCGCCGCGGCTGCGCTTACCAAAGTCATCCAAAGCCAACTCGCCGAGTCGTTGTACGTGGCTTACAACGACGCGACGAGTCATCGACCTGAAGAGCCGATCATCACCCAGGACAGGGCACTTCGCGATCGAGAAGTCTGGCGGTGAGGAGTACACCCAGTTCGCTCAGTTGGTGGATGGCCAGGGCGATGTCGCGGTGTTTGCCGTTGAGGTCTTCGGACAGGTCGAGCAGCAGGGTGCTGACGCTGGTGAAGGTTTCGTAGCTGTTGGTGATGAGGGTTTCGTTGCTGGCGTTGGGGGCGACGGTGAAGAGCGTGGTTGAGTCTGGTTTGAGCATGTTTGAATTCCTGTTTAGGGCCATCATCCTTTAGCTACTAAACATAAGGGTGGCGGCTGTGCGCAGGTTAGTAGACCGGGGAATCCAAACAAAGCCGGCGCACCCGAAGGTGCCCTGCGCACAGCCACCATCAAACACAGACGCAATGTCTGATCGATGAAGCTTGTGCACGTTGTCTGGATTAACCTTCAGGCTACTAAACCCGATCACTGAACAATTCAGCGACCGAGCCACCTTAGAGACGGCCACTCCAGCGCACAAGCCGGCGGATTCTGACGCAGGCGTAGGCAATGGAGCAAGGTGCGGCAGGGGAATCGGATTTTGCCTTCAGGCGCTGCGTGATCGTTTGGGGTTTTCGCGAGCAAGCTCGCTCCTACAGGAGTCACCTTGCAGTGTTCATCACCTCAAACGAAATTGTTAGCATTGTACGAGTTTCATATTGGAGGCTGGGATGGATGAAACGATATGAGGTTCAACGGATCACCCACCTTCCGCGCCAGATACAAGTGCTTGAAAAGGAAGCCGTTGGCGAGGGTTTCAGGTTTCTCACTCGTCTGATTAACGAGTGGCACTCTGGAGCAAACCGCTTTGATGCACCCGGCGAGTGTCTGATGGCGGCCTATTTGAATCGGCAACTGATAGGCATCGGAGGTGTTTCAGTTGATCCCTATGCTGACAATGATGTGGCCAGACTGCGGCGGGTGTACGTCGCAGCGTCGGCAAGGGGGCAACATGTCGGGCAGGCGCTGGTAAAGGCGCTTGTTGAACGTGCCGCTTTCAGGTTTCAGGTCGTGCGTCTTTTCACGGATACGGCTGAAGGAAGCGCCTTTTATGAGCGCTGTGGCTTCAAGCGAACAGATGATGCCCAGGCGACTCATATCATGCAGCTTGGCGGTTTCTGAGGCGGGTAGCTGCACCAGTGGACTGCGGAGTCGAGATGAACGTGTTTTTGCTTTTCAGCTATGAAGGGCGTATCGAGCGTGCCCAGCGCTATCGACACCCAGTCGGCGAATTCCCCTTGAGACCGCGACCAGAACAATGCCGAGCTGCAGTGCGTGCAAAATTCGCGCAACACTGCCTCTGAGGATGCATAGGTTTTGATGCTGTTGGCGCCGGAAAGTAGGCGTAGTGCGTTACGGGGAACACTGCCGTAAGAAGCGAATGCGGCCCCGTGACTTTTGCGGCACTGGCGGCAATGGCAGTGGCTCACTGATTTGGGCGTGGCGGATAGCTCGTAAGTGACGGCTGCGCATAAGCAGCTTCCCTGATACACCGTTGTCATTCGCTTTTCCCGTCATGCGAAAACGTCAGCGTAACCGTCCCGCTCTAGTCAGTCGACCTACCCATCAAACCCAACCGCCGAGTCGCTGTAGGTGGCTCACGACGACGCGGCGGTTTATCGGGCTAGCAAGTTGAAGGGCTAATCATCAGCCAGGGCAGGGCGCTTCGCGGTCCAGGAGTCTGGCGGTGAGGAGTACGCCCAGTTCGCTCAGTTGGTGTATGGCGAGGGCGATGTCGCGGTGTTTGCCGTTGAGGTCTTCGGACAGGTCGAGCAGCAGGGTGCTGACGCTGGTGAAGGTTTCGTAGGTGTTGGTGATGAGGGTTTCGTTGCTGGCGTTGGGGGCGACGGTGAAGAGGGTGGTTGAATCGTTAACCATGGTTAAGTTCCTTGCTTGGGCCACTTCCCCATCGCTACTAAACAATAAGGGCGGTAGCTGTACGCAGGTTAGTAGACCGGTGGAACCTAACAAAAACCGGCGCGTCCGAGGACGCCCTACGCACAGCCACCATCAAGCACAGACGCGAACGTCTGATGGATGAAGCGTGTGCACTTGTTAGGTCTAAGGTGGGCTACTAAACCCGATCACTGAACAATTCAGCGACCGAGCCACCTTAGAGACGGCCACCTCAGCGCACAAGCCGGCGGATTCTGACGCAGGCGTAGGCAATGGAGCAAGGTGCGGCAGGGGAATCGGATTTTGCCTTCAGTCGCTGCGTGATCGTTTGGGGTTTTCGCGAGTTCAAGTTCGCTCCTACAGGAGTGACAGCCACCCTGGCTCTATATTTCGGATGGCGTGTACCAGTGCACTGCGGAGTCGACATGAACGTGTTTTTGCTTTTCAGGTATGAAGGATGTGTCGAGCGTGCCCAAGGCTATCGAAACCCAGTCGGCAAAGTCGCCTTGAGTCCGTGACCAGAACAATGTCGAGCCACAATGCGAGCAAAATTCGCGTAACACGTTTTCTGAGGATGCATAGGTTCTGATGCTGGTGGTGCCGGAAAGTACCCGTAGTGCGTCACGAGGAACACTGCCGTAAGAAGCGAATGCGGCCCCGTGACCTTTGCGGCACTGGCTGCAATGGCAATGGCTCACTGCTTTCGGCGTTGCGGATAGCTCGTAAGTGACGGCTGTGCATAAGCAGCTTCCTTGGTACATGCGCTTTCCAGTCATGCAGAAAACGTCAGCGTAACTGCCCCACTCTAGTCAGTCGACCGATTGGGGAAAGGCGAGGGGGTTATTTTTAGACAAAAAAATAAATCTTTGCCCTTTTCACTCCAAAGCGGTCATCCGCTCGTGGCTAGTGAGATCATGCGCCCACGTCATTTATCAGTTCCCGCCAGACTTCCCTTGCCTTCTGCTCCGACGCAAAGACTTGTACTTTCGGATGCCAGAATTGCCCCTCAATTACGATGCATTCCAGAGTAGAGTCCTGAAATGTAAAGACATAATGGATGGCATCTTTTAGAAATCGCTGTTTATCATGTCGCGGATGAATGGCGTTTCTCTGCTCAAGCTCTGCTAGCCAAGGGGAATTATCTATTCGATGAATTTGGTAGTGCTTTAGACCAAGTCCAATAAGCGGGTGGCCGCCCAAAGCCTCGTCGTTTGGTGACCCGAACTGAATTTTTTTAACTAGCGGAAAATGGATTACAGCTATTTCTTCCCCAGCGGTGCAATACCGTAAACATAGCTGAGTGTCCGTGACAAACACGACGGGTTCGGGCGACGTACTTGGCTGTGGCCAGGAGTCGAGCAGCACTACAGTTGCGAATGACATAAGTTAGCCTAGCGAAGAAATAGGTGGCAAAACAGGGTGGGAGAGCGACGCGCTGTCGTCAAACCTTTCTGATCGCGATGAATTGCTCGTGGCCGAAAGCGGTCACCGCTCTTGTTGTCAGGTCCACCCGTCTTCGTTTCATGAATGACTCAACCGCGTCGGCGGCAAGGCACTCAAAGCAGAGGATTTTGTAACGAGGCTGGAATCCCCCAATGCCATCAAGCGCCAACTCGCCGAGTCGTTGTATGTGGCCTACAACGACGCGGCGAGTCATCGGTTTAATGAGTCGAAGAGCTAATCATCAGCCAGGGCAAGGCGCTTCACGGTCGAGGAGTCTGGCGGTGAGGAGTACGCCCAGTTCGCTCAGTTGGTGTATGGCGAGGGCGATGTCGCGGTGTTTGCCGTTGAGGTCTTCGGACAGGTCGAGCAGCAGGGTGCTGACGCTGGTGAAGGTTTCGTAGCTGTTGGTGATGAGGGTTTCGTTGCTGGTGTTGGGGGCGACGGTGAAGAGCGTTGTTGAATCTGCTTTTGGCATGAGTAGACATCCTGAGTGATGCCACCACCTTTCCGCTACTAAACAGTGGGTGGCAGCTGTACGCAGGTTAGTAGACCGGTGGATATCTAAAGCCGGCGCGCCCGAAGACGCCCTACGCACAGCCACCATCAAGCACAGACGCACTGTCTGATTGATGAAACTCATGCACTAATAGATACCCAAGCTCAGGCTACTAAACCCGAATCACTGAACAATTCAGCGACCGAGCCACCTTAGAGACGGCCACCTCAGCGCACAAGCCGGCGGATTCTGACGCAGGCGTAGGCAATGGAGCAAGGTGCGGCAGGGGAATCGGATTTTGCCTTCAGGCGCTGCGTGATCGTTTGGGTTTTTCGCGAGCAAGCTCGCTCCTACAAGAGTGGGTCAAGCGTGGGTTGTTATCAAGGTGCGGGTAGCTGGACAATAGAGGCCGACGAGCCAGCAACGAAGCATCAGATGTGCGAACGTTTGGTTCGCTCGGCTGGGCTCCACGAACTGCAAGATTACTGATCGGAAAAAAACCAATGCTAGGGAAAGTCAGCAGTAAACATCTCGTCTGGGGCGCAGTCGCACTTTGCGCGACCCTTTTGTCCGGCTGCGCGACGTCACGCTACGACGGCAAGCACGCACCGGACCCAAGTAAGGCGATCATCGTGGGTTCGGTTGGTGAGAGCTTTCCGATGATGCAGCCCCATGGGCTGGTGGTTGAGATCAAGCAACAGGGAGCCCCCGGCACCGTATTACGGCTGACGACGCTGGGCAATGAAGATGATCAGCCATCACCCTCTGTGCTGGGTCATTACTTCATGTATGAAGTGCCACCGGGTGAGTATGAGTACACGCAGTGGCATTACGTGTATTACGCGGGTAAGTCGATGCCGCGCCCGGTGCCTGCGGTTTTCTCGGTGAAGGCCGGGGAAACTCTCTATATCGGTGATCTGCGCGTCGATGCCCTGCGCTTTTGCCTGTCAAACGTGAACAATGCCGATGACACGGTGCAGGCGCTCAAGCGCAAGTACCCGATGCTCAAGGACCGGAACATCGTGAATCTGACACCGAAGAGTGGTTTTGCGCCTTGGCCGAGTTCTGATGCCACTGACTTCGGTAAAGGGTTGTGCACGATTTGAAGCCGGTACCGGTGACAGTCATCAAACCCGACGCCCATTGATCCACGTTCAAGGAATTCATGCATGAAGCGCTCTACGCTACTCTGGGTCGGCCTGTTCGCAGCCCTGGCCTCACTGACCGGTTGCATCAGTGGTCCGGACCTCAAAGGCCAACCGTTCTTCACGTCACCGGCGGAACCTCGTGCGGATGAGGCCACGGTTTACTTTTATCGCACGGCGGCGAGCATCGGTGGCGGGGTCGCCCCGACTATTCAGGTCGATGGCCGCACCGTCGGCAGCTTGCCTTCCGGTAGTTTTTTCAAGGCTGGCATTTCCGCCGGTAAGCACAGCGTCGCCTCCACTTCGCCACCGATCATCAGCGGTATGGTTAACCAGCGTTTCGATATCACCGTCGAGAATGGCAAGGTGTATTACACCGCCGATCAACTCAGCACCTCTGACTACAAGGATGGGCAGACCTTGGGTGAAGTCGACGGCCGTCGTTTCAGCGGAACAATGTTTTACTCGCGCTACGCGCTTGTGCCTGCCGAGGAAGCGCTGCGTTCTATCAAGTGGTGCCAGGAGCTGCCGGCAACCGCACGGTAACCCCCCGCCCCACTTCATCAACATCCAACTCGCCGAGTCGTTTTACGTGGATTAGGAAGACGCGGCGAGTGGGCGAGCTATTGAGTGAAGGGATAATCATCAGCCAGGGCAGGGCGCTTGGCGGGCAAGCTTGCTCCTACAGGAGTGCCATATTCAGGTGTTATGGTTGGCGCTGACGATGGAGGACTGAACATGACATTGACTGTCGACACCTTGCTCGAATTGGCCATGGCCAATCCTATCAACGCGCAAATCACCGCGCGCCTGCCGGATCTGGGTGTGCAGCAGTGCTTGCTCACGGCGGGCTGTTTGTTCCAGGCGGTGTGGAACCATCAGGCGAATCTGCCGGCGGCTCAGGGCGTGAAGGACTACGACGTTTTTTACTTTGACGAGGACCTGTCCTACGAGGCGGAAGACGCGGTAATTCGTGCGGCGCAGGTGCTATTCCAAGACCTGGGGGTGAATGTGGAGGTCAGGAATCAGGCGCGGGTGCACCTTTGGTATGGGCAGCGGTTTGGCCGGCCTTACCCGCAGTTGCATTCGGCCCGGCAAGGGGTTGACCGTTACCTGGTGGCGGGTACGTGCATTGCGCTGGATATTGCCTCGGGCGAGGTGTATGCGCCTTATGGCTTGGAGGATGTGGAGCAGGGTGTCTTGCGCATCAACCCTTTGCATCCGGAGCCGGCGTTGTTTTTGCACAAGGCCAGGAGTTATCAGGCGCGTTGGCCGTGGCTCAAGATTGTCGAGCCGGGCTGAGCCCCCGCTCACAAATCCAGTAACCCCCCGAGTACGCCGCAACCTAACACCACCAGCCATGGCGGCAGCTTCCACACCATCAACGCGACCAGTGCGAGCAACGCCAACGCCACGTCATAGCCGTTGAAAACCGCACTGGTCCACACCGGCTGGTACAGCGCCGCCAACAACACGCCAACCACCGCCGCGTTCACCCCGGCGAGCGCCGCCTGGGTACGCGGGCTTTTGCGCAGGTTGGCCCAGAAGGGCAAGGCGCCGAAGATCAGCAGGAACGACGGGGCGAAGATCGCCAGCAGCGCGATCCCCCCGCCAAGCCAACCGCTCGGGGCGTGGGTCATCGAGGCACCGAGGAAGGCGGCGAAGGTGAACAGCGGGCCGGGCACAGCTTGAGTGGCGCCGTAGCCGGCGAGGAAAACATCGTTGCTGACCCATTGGCTGGGCACCACTTCGGCTTGCAGCAATGGCAACACCACGTGGCCGCCGCCGAATACCAGCGCGCCGGTGCGGTAGAAGGCGTCCACCAGCGCCAGCGTGGGGTTGAGCGCCCATGCGGCGAGGAGTGGCAAGGCCACCAGCAACAGCAAAAACAGCATCAACCACAGGGCTCCGGTGCGGCGGCTGATGGCGATGGGCAGGGCGTCGGGCTCGGCACTGCTCTCGGGCTTGAACAACAGCAGGCCAGCCACGCCTGCAGCCACCATGACCCCGACCTGAGCCCAGGCGGAGGGTTGCAGCAGCACCACGCAGGCGGCGATCAACATCAACGCCACCCGTAAAACGCCTCGGCACAGGTTGCGTGCCATGCCCCACACGGCCTGGGCCACCACCGCCACGGCGACAACCTTGAGGCCGTGCAGCGCGCCATGGGGGAGGGCGCCGCCGTAGTGGGCCAGCCCCAGGGCAAACAGAATCAGGGCGATGGCCGACGGCAAGGTGAACCCGGCCCAGGCTGCCGCCGCGCCCCGGTAACCTGCTTGGGACAGGCCCAACGCGATACCGACCTGGCTGCTGGCCGGGCCGGGGAGGAACTGGCACAGGGCGACCAGTTCGGCATAGCTGCGCTCGCTGAGCCAGCGGCGGCGGGTGACGAACTCTTGGCGAAAATAGCCCAGGTGTGCAATCGGCCCGCCGAAAGAGGTGAGGCCCAGGCGCAGGAAGATCAGGAACACTGACCAGGGGCGGCTGCGGTGATCGGTAAGCTGGGGCAAGGGGATGTCTCGGGCAACGGTGCTGGATTTCGCCGACCATAACCAATTTTCATGACGCGTAGAAGCGCGGGTATTTTGCTGCTCCCATTGAATTTATCCGAGGTTGCTTGAGTCACTCAAAGCAGTGCATTGTTTTTCCATCCACAGGACCTCAAGGACCGACCATGACCTTTTTCATCTTCCTGCTCGCCTGCGCCGCCGCCGCCAGCACTGGCGTGATCTTCAAACCCGGCGCCTGGTACGAATCCCTGGTCAAGCCCAGCTTTACCCCGCCTAATTGGCTGTTCCCGGTGGCATGGACGATCATTTACCTGCTGTTGGCCTGGGCCGGTTACCGCTTGACCTTGATCCCCGGCAGCGAAATGGTGTTGGCCCTGTGGGCGGCGCAGATCGCGTTGAACACGCTGTGGACGCCGGTGTTCTTTGGTGCCCATCGCTTGTTCGCGGGGATGGTGATTATCGTGCTCTTGTGGCTCACCGTAGCCGCCATGGTAGTGCTGGCCGTGCGCCTGGATTTGATCACCGGCCTGATCCTGTTCCCGTATCTGGCGTGGCTGTGCGTGGCCGCGGCGTTGAACTTCTCGATCCTGCGTAATAATCGCTGATGGCCTACCAGCATTGGCCCGCCAGCGAGCCCGAACTGGCCCAGATGCGCCGCTTCAATCGGAAACTGGCGTGGATGCCGCGCTTTAAAGTCCGCAACCGCGTGACACCGCGTCTGATCCAGGCACTGCTACGCGCTAGACAGACGTTCAAGAAGGCGCCCGTGGTTGAGCTGAAAAGGCTGGGCACGGTGCCCGTGCGCATCTTGCGCCCCAGTGGCAAGCCCAAAGGCGTGGTGCTGGATATCCACGGCGGTGGCTGGGTGATCGGCAATGCGCAAATGGATGACGACCTTAACCTTGGCATGGTCAACGCGTGCGATGTGGCGGTGGTGTCGGTGGATTATCGGCTGGCGGTGGATACGCCAATTGAAGGGCTGCTGGATGACTGCCTGACGGCTGCGCGCTGGCTGTTGGCGGACTGCCCGGAGTTTGCCGGCCTGCCGGTGTTTTTTGTCGGTGAGTCGGCCGGCGGGCACCTGGCGGCGGCCACTTTGTTGGCGCTCAAGCAATGGCCCGAGTTACTCCAGCGGGTCAGCGGCGCGGTGTTGTATTACGGCGTCTACGATTTGACCGGCACCCCCAGCGTGCGCACGGCCGGGCGGGACACGCTGTTGTTGGACGGACCGGGCATGGTTCAGGCGCTGCGCCTGCTGACGCCGGGGATCAGCGACGAGACGCGCCGTCAGCCACCGTTGTCCCCCTTGTATGGGGACTTTGCGGGGTTGCCGCCAGCATTGATGTTTGTGGGTGAACTGGACCCGCTCAAGGATGACACCCTGCTTATTGCCGAGCGATGGGCGGCGGTGGAGGCCCATCTCTTGCCGGAAGCGGCCCATGGGTTTATTCACTTTCCGGTGGCGATGGCTGATCGCGTGTTGGCTTACGCTCGCCAGTGGATAACGGGCCGGATCCTTGGCAATGAGCGTTAGTATCGAGGCGGTGCAGGCCGCTGACATTTCCCAGGTGCTGAGCTTCGCTTTGCAGGCGCGTGATGAACTGTTTCCCACGCTCAGTGCCACCGGAGTACCCCAGGATCTGGCGCAGTTTGAAGCCCTCTACCTTGAGGGCAGCGGGCGATTTTTGATTGCTCGTGCTGAAGGCCGGATCGTTGCCTCCGTGGCTTATCGGCCCTACGACGGCCGTTTCCCCCAGTTGAACTACCAGGGCCGCAACACGGTGGAAGTGGTGCGCCTGTATGTGCTCCCGGCAGCACGATGCTTGGGCCTGGCGGGCCGGTTATACCGCTCGCTGCAAGCGCTGGCGCGGGCCGATGGCGTAGAGGTGATGTACCTGCACACCCATCCGTTTCTGCCCGGTGCGATTGAATTCTGGCGCAGGCAGGGGTTTGAGGTGGTGGATGTCGAGGCCGACCCGATATGGCAGACCACCCATATGCACCAACTTCTGTAGATGAAGTGTGGGAGGGGGCTTGCCCCCGATAGCGGTGGGCCAGTCACCGATGTATTTGCTGACACTCCCTCATCGGGGCAGAGGTATCTACACAACTTTGTAGGCTGTAGCAGCCGACGGTAACCACGATGCGAAGCGAGACGCTCTTGATCTTGATCTGCTTTTGATCTTAGGCGCCCCCCCAAATCACTGGCGGATTACGGGCACACCGAGCCTGGGCGAGGTGCCGAGTGGTGGGGCAAGAGCGCTTTGCTTACTTTCGCGCTTTTCGAAAGTGAGCCGCCGTCAGGGCGGAACCCTAAGTGGCCGTTACCGCAGGAATGGATATGTACACGGTCCAACTGTGTTGACTGTCAAGCCGTCTTCGCAGGCAAGCCAGCTCCCACAGTTGGATCGCGGTGCGTCAGTTAGATCAGCGTCGGCTGCCAGGCCGTCGCGGGAGCAAGCTGCCCCAACGTACGGATTCAGTTGGAGCGCAGGCGCAGGATTTGCGCGCCGTCGAACGGGTCCGTCAGGTAATGCCCCTGCACTCCGAATGTCTCCTGCAAACGCTGCGGCGTCAGCACCTCAAGCGGCGTACCCAGCGCCACCAGCCGCCCGCGATCCAGCACGGCCAGGCGATCACAGGTCAATGCCTGATTCAGATCATGCAGCGCAATCAAGGTGGTCACCGGCAAGCCTTGCACACCTTTGAGGATCGCCAGTTGATGCTGGATATCCAGGTGATTGGTCGGCTCATCCAGCAATAAAATCTGCGGCCGTTGCGCCAGGGCGCGGGCGATGTGCACGCGTTGGCGTTCGCCGCCAGAGAGGCTGCGCCAGGCGCGTTGGCTCAGGTGGGTGGCGTCTACGTCGTGCAGCGCCTGGTGCACGATGGCGTCGTCTTCACGCGACCACGGGCTCAGCGCCGACAGCCAGGGCGTGCGGCCTAGCGCCACGGCGTCGAACACGCGGATGGCGTCGTCGGTGTCGGCCTGTTGCTCCACCACCGCCAGCTGTTGCGCGATGGTGCGGCGTGACAACTCACCGACCCGCTTGCCGCCCAGGCGCACTTCACCGCTGGCCGGCGGGCGCAAACCGGCGAGTAATTTGAGCAGGGTGGACTTGCCCGAACCGTTCGGCCCGACGATGCCCAGGGTTTCGCCCGCCTGCACGTCCAGGTCGATACCGTCCAGTAACTGGGCCTCACGCACCTTGAAACCCAGGCCGCTGCAACTGAGCACGCTCATCGGGCGTTCCTCCGGCCAATCAAAATCAACGCAAACACCGGCGCGCCCACCAATGCCGTGACCACCCCCACCGGAATCACCTGGCCCTTGATCAAGGTGCGCGACAGCACGTCTGCAGCGATCAGAAACAGCGCGCCCCCCAAGGCGCTGGCCGGCAGCAAGCGCGAATGCCCGGTGCCAAGCAACAGGCGCACCGCATGGGGAATCACCAAGCCGACAAACCCGATGGAGCCGACGATGGACACCATCACCGCCGTCACCAGCGCGGCGCAGGCCACCAGCACAAATTGCACGCGGCGCACCGGGATGCCGAGGGAGGCCGCCGAGTCGCTGCCGAAGGTGAACGCATCCAGTGCCCGCCGGTGCCACAGGCACACCGCGAGCCCCACGACCGCCACCGGCACCGCCAACCACACCGACGGCCAGCGTACGCCGCTGAGGTTGCCCAGCAGCCAGAACATAATGCCGCGGGCTTGTTCGGAACTGGCCGACTTGGTGATCAGGAAGGCCGTCAGGGCATTGAACAACTGTGAACCGGCGATGCCCGCGAGGATGATCTGCCCGGTACCGCTGGACGATCCGCTGGCCCGCGCCAGCAGCGTCACCAGCGCAAAGGCCGCCATCGCCCCCACAAACGCGCCCGCCGACAACGACACCAGGCCACCGCCCACGCCGATCAAGGCCACGAGCACCGCGCCGGTTGACGCGCCGGCGCTGATGCCCAGCAGGTACGGGTCGGCCAGCGGGTTACGCAGCAGCGATTGCAGGATCACCCCGCACGTTGCCAACCCTGCGCCGCAAGCTGCGGCCACCAATGCACGGGTGAGGCGGTAGTTCCACACCACGCCTTCGTCGATGGGGTCCAGTACGTAGCCGGCGCCCCAGAGTTTATTGGCGAGCACCTGCAGCACCACCTGCGGTTCGATAGCGGTTTCACCGATGGCGACGCCAGCGAGCAGGGCGAGCAGCAGCAACGCCAGGGCGAGTAGGGTGCGCATCATTGGCCCAGGTGGTAGCCGTCAATGGCGGCCGCCAGTTGTTCAAGGCCTTCGAAGGTGCGCAGGCTCGCCTGCAAGGCCAGAGCGTCGAGGATGATGATGCGGTTGTTCTTCACCGCGTCCATGTTGCGGGTCACGGGGTCGCTGCGCAGGAAGGCGAGTTTCTTTTCATGGTCGTCGGCCGGGTAGCGACGGCGATCCATGCGTGCGATCACCAGGAAGGTGGGATTGGCCTTGGCGATGGTTTCCCAGCCGACGGCGGGCCACTCCTCATCGGACTGCACCACGTTACGCAGGCCAAGGGTTTGCAGCATGAATTGCGGCACGCCTTTGTGGCCGGCTACGTAAGGGTCGCTGGCCATTTCGGCGCTGGAGAACCACACCAGTGCACTGGCTTGCTGCAAGCCCTTGCCTTGGGCCGTGGCGACGGATTTGGCCAGGCGCGCCTTGAGTTCGTCGGTCAGTTGTTGGCCGCGATCCTGCACGTCGAAAATCTGCGCCAGTTGCTGGAGGCTCTGGTAGATCGTCTCGATGCGAAAGGGCTCCAATCGCGTGCCATCGGCGCCCACCAGGTTGTCCTTGCCTTCGCAGTCGGACGGCAACAGGTAGGTGGGGATCTTCAGTTCATGAAACTGCTCACGGGTGCCGACCACGCCTTGGGGGCCCACCACCCATTCCAGCTCGGCGGCCACCAGTTGCGGGCGCTTGGCGAGTACGGCTTCAAAGCTGGGCTCGTTGTTGGCCAGGCGCTCGATGTGATCGTCCTGGGCCTTGTACTGCGCCGCCACGTTGTTGAACCACAGCGAAGTGCCGACCACCTTGTCGCCCACGCCCAGGGCGTAGAGCATCTCGGTGGCGGCCTGGCCGATGGTGACGCTGCGGGCGGGGGCGTGCTGGAAGGTCAGGGGGCTGCCGCAGTTTTGCAGGGTCAGCGGGTACTGAGTGGGCGCGGCTTGCGCCAGGGCACACACACTCAAACCTGCGATCAGGGCGGTAACGCGTGGCAGCATGAGGCGATCTCCTTGTGAACCGTAGGTGCAGCAGGGGAGGTACGGCTCGGAAATACGCCCATGGAGGCTGCTGAAGCGCAGGGCCAGGATGTCCTTCCCGGACACCCCGCCGGTTAGTGAATTAGCTAGGCCGGCAGGTCTCCTGACTGATGCGTCGTCGCCATGCCCCGCCTTCCCGGACGTGGTCCAGTGGCATTCGAGGGTAGGCTCGGCATCTACAGTTGCGGGGGCAGTTTCGGTTCACGCCGCGTGCGGCGTTTCGAATTCCCTGTTAGTCCCATACGGGAACCGGCGGCCGTATGGTAAGCGATCATCCCTGTAGGAGCGAGCTTGCTCGCGAAGGTCGTCAACGATAACGCTGGGCACCTGATGCCCCGCGGCGCTTTCCTGGTCTTCGCGAGCAAGCTCGCTGCTACAAAAGAAGCGTCAGAGCCGAATATCCTGGGGGCCGCGGATCAGCGCTTCGATCCGGGTGCCTGTGGCGCGCTCTTCGTTGCTGAAGCCGTCGTAGTCGGCCAGGTTGGCGAAGCGGATGCCGGTCAATTGTTCGATCGCAATCACACTGCGCTGGTAGGTTCGCAGCGGGCCGAATACCAGGTCGAGTTGGCCCAGCTCGCGGCTTTGGTCGATCATGTAGGCGCTGGCGGACGGCTTGCCCTCGTCGCTGAGGTAGGCCACCACTTTCCAGAACGCCTTGGGGATTTTCACGCCACGGTAAAGTCGGTCGTCATCGGCGAACACTGGTCCGGTAAATACCGTGGCCCGGGCTTTCCAGCGCTGGGTGTTGTCGAGGATGTAGTCTTCGAGTTCCAGCCACGTCTTCTGGTTGAAGCCGCTCATCTGTGGCGAGCAGTTGGTGAAGTGAAAGGTGTCGAAGTTGGCGGTGGTCGCCTCGTCGCCCCAATTGGGATCCTGGCGCCGTACCAGGTGGCCGCGGTCCAGGCCATTGCCGGCATAGAGCTCTTCACCTACCTGCGCCTCCAGGGGTAGGCGACCATCGTAGGCCCAGGTGTCGTTGCTGCGGGTGATGTCTACATGCTTGGCGCCGTCGATATTCACCCCCACGTACAGCGCCAGTCGTCGAGAGCGCGACAGGGTGATGGAGAAATGCGTGTAGTCCAGACGCTTGGGTTGCACGTCGCCTGCCAGTGGCTGGTCAACCGTGGGCCATGGCACCACGAAGTCGCTGAGGAAGTCGTCGGCATAGCCCGCGCGGTTTTTGAGGTCCTTGGCTGCTGTGACACGCGGCGTCGCGGCTCTGGCTTCCAGCAGGCTGGGGCTGGCTGCGACCAATGGGCGCAGGTCGGCGAGCCTTGGGCGATGGGAAAGGTCGATGTTAGCTGTGCGGGCAGGCATGGGCATGTTCCTTATGGGCCTCGGATAAACACCACTGAAACACAAACTCATGACAATTTGGCCCAGGTGGCGAACTCAGGACTATCCTGAAAACCGTTACCCGGACGTTCATCACACGCCAAAAAGGAGCCAGCTCATGTGTGTTCGCCAACTGCGCAACCCGATTTTTTGCCTGATCCCGCCGTACATGCTCGACCAGATCGCCCGCCACGGGGATAAAGCCCAACGGGAGGTCGCATTACGCACGCGCGCCAAGGACAGCACGTTCCGCTCGTTGCGTATGGTCGCGGTACCCGCCAAGGGCCCGGCCCGCATGGCACTGGCCGTGGGCGCCGAGAAGCAACGCTCGATCTACAGTGCCGAAAACACCGACAGCCTGCCCGGCAAGCTGATTCGCGGCGAAGGGCAGCCCGCCAGTGGCGATGCCGCAGTAGACGAAGCCTATGACGGCCTGGGCGCAACCTTCGATTTTTTCGACCAGGTCTTCGACCGCAACTCCATCGACGATGCGGGCATGGCGCTGGACGCCACGGTGCACTTCGGCCAGGACTACAACAATGCGTTCTGGAATTCGACCCAGATGGTGTTCGGCGATGGCGACCAGCAGCTGTTCAACCGCTTCACCGTGGCACTCGACGTCATTGGCCATGAGTTGGCCCATGGCGTGACCGAGGATGAAGCCAAGCTGATGTATTTTAATCAATCCGGTGCGCTGAACGAGTCGCTGTCGGATGTGTTTGGTTCGCTGATCAAGCAGTACGCGCTGAAGCAAAAGGCCGAGGACGCCGACTGGTTGATCGGCAAGGGGCTGTTTACCAAAAAGATCAAAGGCACCGCTCTGCGTTCGATGAAAGCGCCGGGCACCGCGTTTGATGACAAGCTGCTGGGCAAAGACCCGCAGCCTGGGCACATGGATGATTTTGTGCACACTTACGAGGACAATGGTGGGGTGCATATCAATTCCGGCATTCCCAACCACGCGTTCTATCAGGTGGCCACCCGGATTGGCGGGTTCGCCTGGGAGCGTGCCGGGCGTATCTGGTATGACGCACTGCGCGATTCGCGGTTGCGGCCCAATTCCGGCTTTTTGCGTTTTGCACGTATCACGCACGATATTGCCGGCCAGCTTTATGGTGTGAACAAAGCTGAGCAAAAGGCAGTCAAGGAAGGCTGGAAAGCGGTGGGCATAAACGTTTGACGAAGCCGCCTGAGCGGCGAGGAAAAACCATGCGAATTTCAATCAAGGAAAGCGGCGGACCGGCGTTTTTTCCGGGGTTGGCCAAGCCGCGCACGGTAGAGTTGGACGCGCTGCCCGAGCCTGATCAGCAGGAGTTGCGGCAACTGATTGAAGCGTCGGGTTTTTTCCAGTTGCCGCAAAGCACCGATCCCGAGCCTGGCAACCCAGGCCGGGTGCATTACACCCTGACAGTTGCGGAAGGCAAGCGCGAGCACACGGTCTGTGTGCTCGCGCCGGTGAATCCCCCGGCACTGGACGGGTTGGTGCAGTGCGTGCGACGGCATAGTCGGGGCTGACTTGGGCCTATTGGCTAGATGAGCTCAGCAAGATCCGATGGGCTGAAGGCTTTCAGGCTGGAGGTCTCTCCCGTGCGAATTTTGCTGGCCCACTGTGGGTCGCTCAGTAATGCGCGGCCAACGGCGATGAGGTCAAATTCTTCGCGTTCAAGCCTGTGCACTAGATTATCCAGGCTGGCGGGTTGAGAGCTTTCGCCTCCGAAGGCGGCAAGAAAGTCCCCGGACAGGCCGACCGAGCCCACGCTGATGGTCGCCGCGCCGGTGAGTTTCTTGGCCCAGCCGGCGAAGTTCAGCCCCTGCTCGCCATCCAGTTCGGGAAATTCGGCTTCCCAGAAACGCCGTTGTGAGCAATGCAGGATATCGACACCCGCTTCCACCAACGGCACCAGCCAGTCCGACATGGCGTTCGGCGTGGTCACCAGGCGCGCGCTGTAATCCTGCTGCTTCCACTGGCTCACCCGCAATATCACGGGGAACGCCGGGCCTACTGCTGCACGTATCGCCTTGACCACCTCTGCGGCGAAACGCGAGCGCTCCTTGATGGATGCGCCATTGAACTGGTCGGGACGCTGATTGGTGCCTTCCCAGAAGAACTGATCGAGTAAGTAACCGTGTGCACCGTGTATTTCAACGGTATCAAACCCTAACCGTTTGGAGTCGGCAGCCGCCTTGGCGTAAGCCGCAATCGTATCGGCGATGGCTTCATCACTCATCGCGTCACCGCGTGGCGTACTGGGTGCGGCGAGGCCGGAAGGGCCTTCGATACCTGTCTCGGGCGCCCAGTCGTTGAAGGGATTGCCCACCGATCCGACATGCCAGATTTGCGGCCCCATTTTGCCGCCTGCCGCATGCACGCCGTCGATGACCTGTTTCCAGCCCGCCAATGCCCGGTCGCCATGGAACAGCGGGACGCCGGGGTCGTTACGTGCGCCGGGGCGATCAATGGCGGTGCCTTCTGAGAGAATCAGCCCGACGTCGTGTTCGGCACGTCGGCGATAATAGGCGGCGACGTTTTCTTCTGGTACACCGGTGGGGGAAAACGAACGGGTCATGGGTGCCATGACGATGCGATTTTTCAGGGCCAGGGATTTCAGCGCAAATGGCTGAAACAAAGCATCCAGATTCGTAACACTCATTGCCAGAGACTCCATTTGAAATGAGTCTTGATAGTATATTGTGTATACCTAATATCAATTAGGCACTTTAAAGCTATCAGGTATCCCAGAGGAAACCACATGCTCGATCATGACCCGGCGCTGACTCAAGACGGTACCGTGAAGGTATTCAAAGCCGATTGCTCCAGCCGATTATTGCTTGATCAGATCACCGACAAGTGGTCGGTGCTGATACTGGGCTCTTTGTGCGAAAAACCGTTGCGCTTCAATGAAATCAGGCGTCGCCTGGACGGCATCACGCAAAAAGCTCTGACCCAGAGCCTGCGCCGTCTTGAGCGCAGTGGCATTCTGGCGCGCCGGGTCATCGCGTCTTCGCAGGTGGCGGTGGAGTACAGCATTACGCCGCTGGGGGGGACGCTGGAAGAGCCGTTCAAGGCGCTTTACGCCTGGACGCTCAGCCATTCGGAAGCGGTGCTGCAGGCGCAGGCGGCGTTCGATGCGCGCACCGACGATGCCTAGCCGTTGCAGCTTTACTTGCGATCCAGCCACACCGTCTGCGCATTGCAGAACTCGCGTACGCCGAAGTGCGACAGCTCGCGGCCGAACCCGCTCTTCTTCACGCCGCCAAACGCCACCCGCGGGTCTGAGACGCTGAACGCGTTGACAAAGACCCCGCCGGTTTCCAACTGATCGGCAATAGCCCGCGCCTTTGCCGAGTCGCTGGTGAAGATGCTCGCGGTCAGGCCAAACTCGCTGTCATTGGCCAGCGCCACGGCGTGCTCGGCGTCGCGGGCGGTGATGATCGAGGCTACTGGGCCGAACAGTTCCTGTTTGAACGACGTCATTTGGTCGGTGACGTCAGCCAGGACGGTCGGTTCGTAGTAATTGCCCGCGCCCGCGACTTTATGGCCACCCAGCAGCAGCGTGGCGCCTTCTTCCAGGGTCGCCTGGACCTGGCCGTGCAGTTCGTCACGCAGATCAAAACGCGCCATGGGGCCGATATAGGTGCTGTAGGAGGTGGGCTCGCCCATCACCAGGGCGCGGCTGGCTTCTAGGAATTTGGCGGTGAAGGCTTCAACCACGCCCGCTTCGATGATCAAGCGCTTGGCGGCGGCGCAGACTTGGCCGCTGTTCTGGAAGCGGCCGATGACAGCGGCTTGTACGGCGGCGTCGAGGTCAGCGTCGTTGAGCACGATAAAGGGGTCGGAGCCGCCCAGTTCCAGCACGCATTTCTTCAACGCGGCCCCGGCCTGTGAGCCGATGGCGATGCCAGCGCGCACGCTGCCGGTGAGGGTCACAGCGGCGATGCGCGGGTCGGCGATGGCGGTGGACACGCCGTCCTGGGTTACGTTGATGACTTCAAACACGCCTTCAGTAAAACCGGCTTTGCGCAACGCTTGCTGGATCAGGTAGGCGCTGCCCATCACATTTGGCGCGTGTTTGAGTACGTAGGTGTTGCCGGCAAGCAGGGTCGGCACCGCGCCGCGCAGCACTTGCCATACCGGGAAATTCCACGGCATTACCGCGAGGATCGGGCCCAGTGGGCGGTATTCGATCCGGGCGCTGCCGTTGTCCACCAGGGTGGGCTCCGGGGCGAGCATGGCCGGGCCGTGGGCGGCGTACCATTCGCTCAGTTGGGCGCATTTTTCGATTTCGGCGCGGGCCTGGGCGATGGGTTTGCCCATTTCCAGGGTGATCATTTGCGCCATGTCTTCAGCTTGCTCACGCAGGGCGGCAGCCAGGGCCAGCAGGTATTCGGCGCGCTGGCTCACAGGCGTGCGGCGCCAGGTGCGGAAGGCATCGGTCGAGCGGGCGAGGGCGGCGTTCAGCTGTTCTGCGCTTTCGTAGGGGTAGCTGCCGACTGTTTCGCCGCTGGCGGGGTTGATCGACAGGGCGTGGGTCTGGTGGGAGATAGCATTGTTCATGGCACCGTCCGGCTGAATGAGTGGAATGGGGCCAGCGTACGGGGCTGTATGTTTTCTGGAAACTGAATAATATTAAGCAATACGTTCATGAATGGAGAATGATTTGGAAATTAGATCGTTCCCACGCTCTGCGTGGGAATGCATCCCATGACGCTCCGCGTCAAAGACCTATGCGCCAACGATCGGACGCGGAGCGTCCGAGGCAGCGTTCCCACGCAGAGCGTGGGAACGATCATGTACATGATTGGAGAATGATTTGGATCTGGTGCAGCTGGAAATCTTCAAGGCCGTTGCCGAGCAAGGCAGCATCAGCGCCGCCGCGCAGTTGATTCATCGCGTGCCATCGAACCTCACCACGCGCATCAAACAACTGGAGCAGGACCTGGGCGTGGAGTTGTTTATCCGCGAGAAAAGCCGCCTGCGCCTGTCGCCGGCCGGGTGGAATTTCCTTGGCTATACGCGGCGCATTCTCGACCTTGTGCAAGAAGCCCGTGCGACGGTGGCGGGGGAGGAGCCCCAAGGCGCCTTTGCCCTGGGCTCGCTGGAGAGCACGGCGGCCGTGCGTATACCTGCGTTACTGGCGGCGTATAACCAGCAATACACCAAGGTCGAGCTAGACCTGAGCACGGGTCCCTCGGGCACCATGATCGAAGGTGTGCTGTCGGGCCGGCTGACGGCGGCCTTTGTCGATGGGCCGGTGCTGCATTCCACGCTAGAGGGTGTGGCGGTGTTCGAGGAAGAGATGGTGGTGATTGCGCCACTGCATCACGCGCCGATCACCCGCGGCCAGGATGTGAATGGCGAGAACATCTATACGTTTCGCTCCAACTGCTCTTACCGGCATCACTTCGAACGCTGGTTCTCACAGGATGGCGCGGTGCCGGGCAGGATCTTCGAGATCGAGTCGTACCACGGCATGTTGGCCTGTGTCAGCGCCGGGGCCGGGCTGGCGCTGATGCCACGCAGCATGCTGGAGAGTATGCCGGGGTGTGCGGCGGTGAGTGTGTGGCCGCTGCCCGACACATTCCGTATCTTGAATACCTGGCTGATCTGGCGGCGGGGCACGGTGTCACAAAGCTTGAACAGCTTCGTAAAACTGCTGGAAGAACGCAATCTGCCAGCATCCTAGATCAAATGTGGGAGCTGGCTTGCCTGCGATAGCGGTGTGTCAGTCAATGAATCTTTAACTGAACCGCCTCTATCGCAGGCAAGCCAGCTCCCACAGGTGTCGTACATCAGCCGCCGAACTGCAGGGTGCCCATGGCCAGTTTGGCCATGATTGCCGTCGCGCCCAGTTGTACCAGCCATAACGCCAACCCACCGAGGAATACTCCCAGCGCAACCTGCAACACCAGGCTCTTCTGGCGCTTGGCTTGCGGTGCGCGTGGGGCGTAGTCGTGCAGTTCGTCGCGGTCGGCGCGCAGGTCCAGGTCATCGTTTCTCATTAGGGTTCTCGCAGCAAAGAGGCAGTCGGCGTTCAGTCTAGTGTGTTCGCCAATAAAAAGGGGGAAGCCAGTGGCTTCCCCCTTCGTCTTACGTTTGCCGGCTTGCTTACAGCACCTCGACAATCGCCTTGGTCACGGCACCAATGTTCGATTGGTTCAGCGCCGCTACGCAGATACGGCCGGTATCCAGTGCGTAGATACCAAACTCGCTGCGCAGACGGGTGACTTGCTCAACGCTCAAACCGGAGTAGGAGAACATCCCGCGCTGGCGACCGACGAAGCTGAAGTCGTGACCTGGCGCGGCCTTGGCCAGTTCGGCGACCATCTGCTCGCGCATACCGCGGATGCGCAGGCGCATCTCGGCCAGCTCGGCTTCCCACTGGGCGCGCAGCTCAGGGTTGTTCAACACTGCGGCAACGATGGCTGCGCCGTGGGTGGGCGGGTTGGAGTAGTTGGTGCGGATCACACGCTTGACCTGGGACAGGATGCGCGCGCTTTCTTCCTTGGACTCGCTGACGATCGACAGCGCGCCTACGCGTTCGCCATACAAGGAGAACGACTTGGAGAACGAGCTGGACACAAAGAAGGTCAAGCCTGATTCCGCGAACAAGCGCACCGCGGCGGCGTCTTCGTGGATGCCGTCGCCGAAGCCCTGGTAGGCCATGTCGAGGAACGGCACCAGGTTCTTGGCCTTGACCACGTCCAGCACGTTTTGCCAGTCGGCCGGGCTGAGGTCGACGCCGGTCGGGTTATGGCAGCAGGCGTGCAGCACCACGATGGACTGTGGCGGCAGGGCGTTGAGGTCTTCGAGCAGGCCGGCACGGTTCACGTCGTGGGTGGCGGCGTCGTAGTAGCGGTAGGTCTGCACCGGGAAACCGGCTTTTTCAAACAGCGCCTGGTGGTTTTCCCAACTTGGGTCGCTGATGGCGACGACGGCGTTGGGCAGCAGTTGCTTGAGGAAGTCGGCGCCGATTTTCAGCGCGCCTGTGCCGCCCACGGCCTGGGCGGTAATCACACGGCCGGCGCTCAACAGCGGCGACTCAGCGCCAAACAGCAGCTTTTGCACGGCCTGGTCGTACGCCACGATGCCGTCGATTGGCAAGTAGCCACGGGCGGCATGTTGCGCCACACGAATGGCTTCCGCTTCGGCAACGGCACGCAAGAGTGGAATCTTCCCCTCCTCGTTGCAGTAAACGCCCACGCCAAGGTTCACCTTGGTGGTTCGTGTGTCGGCGTTGAATGCTTCGTTGAGGCCCAGGATTGGATCGCGTGGTGCCATTTCGACAGCGGAGAACAGGCTCATTTTTGCGGCAGCTCTATGGGGGGTAGGAGGGACGTGTCGCGCTCCAGCCGAATGCACTAGAGCGGTGCACAAACGGGGAGCTAGTATAGAGGCCATCACGGCTGAGAGCGACAACGGAAACGGCTTTTCGGCCATGTTTTTCGGTTTATTTGCTGACCGTTAGTCTTATTGCAACATTGGCGAGCAAGGTCGTGTAGGACGACGGCCTTGAAACCCGTCACATTTGACACCACTTCTACAGCTATCATGGTTTTTTCCTGCAACCTGCGATGATTATTCGCGGGTTGCTGAGCTATTTCGTCCCTGGCGGTGTCGAGTCTGGGGTGACTTCACGAGGTACGTTATGTCGGATTTCCAGCTCGTTACCCGTTTTGAACCCGCCGGCGATCAACCGGAAGCCATTCGTCAGATGGTCGAAGGCATTGAAGCCGGCCTGGCGCACCAGACGCTGCTTGGGGTGACCGGGTCCGGCAAGACCTTCAGCATCGCCAACGTGATCGCCCAGACCAACCGCCCGACCCTGGTGCTGGCGCCGAACAAAACCCTGGCGGCGCAGCTCTATGGCGAGTTCAAGGCGTTCTTCCCGAACAACGCGGTGGAGTATTTCGTTTCCTACTACGACTACTACCAGCCCGAAGCCTATGTGCCGTCGTCCGATACCTTTATCGAGAAGGATGCGTCGATCAACGACCACATCGAGCAGATGCGCCTGTCGGCCACCAAGGCACTGCTGGAGCGCAAAGACGCGATCATCGTCACCACGGTGTCGTGCATCTACGGCTTGGGCAGCCCGGAAACCTATCTGAAGATGGTGCTGCACGTCGACCGTGGTGACAAACTCGACCAGCGCGAATTGCTGCGGCGCCTGGCGAGCCTGCAGTACACCCGTAACGACATGGATTTTGCCCGCGCCACCTTCCGGGTGCGCGGCGATGTGATCGACATCTACCCGGCGGAATCCGACCTGGAAGCGATTCGCATCGAGCTGTTCGATGATGAGGTCGAAAGCCTGTCAGCCTTCGACCCGTTGACCGGTGAAGTGATCCGCAAGCTGCCACGCTTCACCTTCTACCCCAAAAGCCATTACGTGACTCCACGCGAAACCTTGATGGGCGCCATCGAGGGCATCAAGGTCGAGCTGGCCGAGCGCCTGGAATACTTGCGCTCCAACAATAAGCTGGTGGAAGCCCAGCGCCTGGAGCAGCGCACTCGCTTCGACCTGGAGATGATCCTGGAACTGGGTTACTGCAACGGCATCGAAAACTATTCGCGTTACCTGTCGGGCCGTGACTCCGGGGCGCCGCCACCGACGCTCTATGACTACCTGCCGCCGGACGCCTTGCTGGTGATCGACGAATCCCACGTCAGCGTGCCGCAGGTGGGCGCCATGTATAAGGGCGACCGTTCGCGCAAGGAAACCCTGGTGGAATACGGTTTCCGCCTGCCGTCGGCGCTGGACAACCGGCCGATGCGCTTTGACGAGTGGGAAGCCATCAGCCCGCAGACCATCTTCGTCTCCGCTACGCCCGGCAACTATGAAGCCGAGCACGCGGGCCGCGTCATCGAGCAACTGGTACGTCCCACTGGCCTGGTGGACCCGGAAATCGAAATCCGCCCCGCGCTGACCCAGGTCGACGACTTGCTCTCGGAAATCAACAAGCGCGTGGCCCTGGAAGAGCGGGTGCTGGTCACCACTCTGACCAAGCGCATGTCCGAAGACTTGACTGATTACCTGGCCGACCACGGCGTGCGCGTGCGTTACCTGCACTCGGACATCGACACCGTGGAGCGCGTGGAAATCATCCGCGACCTGCGCCTGGGCACCTTTGATGTGCTGGTGGGGATCAACCTGCTGCGCGAAGGCCTGGACATGCCGGAAGTGTCGCTGGTGGCGATCCTGGATGCGGACAAGGAGGGCTTCCTGCGCTCCGAACGCTCGCTGATCCAGACCATCGGCCGAGCGGCGCGTAACCTCAATGGGCGGGCGATCCTGTATGCGGACCGCATCACCGGTTCCATGGAGCGTGCGATTGGCGAGACCCAGCGTCGTCGCGACAAGCAGATCGCGTTCAACCTGGAACACGGCATCACCCCCAAGGGCGTGTTCAAGGACGTTGCCGACATCATGGAAGGCGCCACCGTGCCAGGCTCGCGCAGCAAGAAGCGCAAGGGCATGGCCAAGGCTGCCGAGGAAAGTGCCAAGTACGAGAACGAACTGCGCTCGCCGAGTGAGATCACCAAGCGGATTCGGCAGTTGGAAGAAAAAATGTACCAGCTGGCGCGGGATCTGGAGTTTGAAGCGGCGGCGCAGACGCGTGATGAGATTGGCAAGTTGCGTGAGCGTCTGTTGGCTGTTTGATTTGCGTAGATTGGGCTGGCTTCATCGCGGCCAAGCCCGGCTCCCACATTGATCTGTGAACACGGTCAATGTGGGAGCTGGCTTGCCTGCGATGGCCGCGCCTCGGTTTTCCAGAAATCACCCAGGCTGTTACCATTCGCCCCTTGTTTCAATTTTCAGTTATATCGCCCATTCGAGACCTGCCATGACCACCGTCCGCACGCGCATTGCGCCATCGCCTACTGGGGATCCCCACGTCGGTACTGCTTACATCGCCCTGTTCAACTACTGCTTTGCCAAGCAGCATGGCGGTGAGTTCATCCTGCGGATCGAAGACACCGATCAACTGCGCTCCACCCGTGAGTCCGAACAGCAGATTTTCGATGCCCTGCGCTGGTTGGGCATTACCTGGGCTGAAGGCCCGGACGTGGGCGGCCCTCACGGTCCGTATCGCCAGAGCGAGCGCAGCGACATCTACAAGCAGTACACCCAGCAACTGGTCGATATGGGCCATGCCTTCCCGTGCTTCTGCACCGCCGAAGAACTGGACCAGATGCGCGCCGAGCAACAGGCCCGTGGCGAAACTCCGCGCTACGATGGCCGTGCGCTGCTGTTGTCCAAGGAAGAAGTGGCTGCGCGCCTGGCCGCCGGTGAGCCTCACGTCATTCGTATGAAAGTGCCAAGCGAAGGCGTATGCGTGGTGCCGGACATGCTGCGCGGTGACGTCGAAATCCCGTGGGACCGCATGGACATGCAGGTGCTGATGAAGACCGACGGCTTGCCGACGTACTTCCTGGCCAACGTGGTCGATGACCATCTGATGGGCATCACCCATGTGCTGCGCGGCGAAGAGTGGCTGCCATCGGCGCCGAAACTGATCCTGCTGTACGAATACTTCGGCTGGGAGCAACCGCAGCTGTGCTACATGCCGCTGCTGCGTAACCCGGACAAGAGCAAGCTGTCCAAGCGTAAGAACCCGACGTCGGTGACGTTCTACGAGCGCATGGGCTTTATGCCTGAGGCGATGCTCAACTACCTGGGTCGCATGGGCTGGTCTATGCCGGACGAGCGCGAGAAGTTCTCGCTGCAGGAAATGGTCGACAACTTCGACCTGTCCCGCGTCTCCCTCGGTGGGCCGATCTTCGATATCGAGAAGCTGTCGTGGCTCAATGGTCAGTGGCTGCGTGACTTGCCCGTGGAGGAGTTTGCCTCCCGTGTGCAGCAGTGGGCATTGAACCCCGAGTACATGATGAAAATTGCGCCGTTGGTGCAGGGCAGGGTAGAGACGTTCAGCCAGGTCGCACCCTTGGCCAGTTTCTTCTTTGCTGGTGGCGTGAATCCCGATCCCAAGCTGTTCGAGTCCAAGAAGCTTTCCGGTGATCAGGTGCGCCAGCTGATGCAGTTGATTCTGTGGAAGCTTGAAAGCCTGCGTCAGTGGGAGAAGGATGCGATCACCGCGACCATCCAGGCGGTGGTGGAATCCCTGGAGCTGAAACTGCGCGATGCCATGCCGCTGATGTTTGCCGCAATCACCGGGCAGGCCAGTTCGGTGTCGGTGCTTGATGCGATGGAAATTCTCGGCCCGGACTTGACTCGTTTCCGTCTACGCCAAGCCCTTGATTTGCTTGGGGGTGTATCGAAGAAAGAAAACAAGGAATGGGAAAAGCTGCTGGGCGCTATCGTTTAAGCAGGCCGCTTAGGGCACGAAACCCCGGTTTTTCGGGGTTTCGTCGGTAAGTGATTGTTATCCCGGCAAAAAATTTTGGAAATTGTTGAAAATAAATTTGACACGTTTCCAAACCGCCATTAAGATTCGCCCCGTCCTCACCGATGAGGGGCTATAGCTCAGCTGGGAGAGCGCTTGCATGGCATGCAAGAGGTCAACGGTTCGATCCCGTTTAGCTCCACCAATTTACAGGTTCAAGGTTCCGGCCACACCGTCCTTGAATTGATCAGGTCTCAGCTCTGATCAGATGTACAGAAGGTTTTGTCCCCTTCGTCTAGTGGCCTAGGACACCGCCCTTTCACGGCGGTAACAGGGGTTCGAGTCCCCTAGGGGACGCCAGTTTCAACAAGCAGCTCGAAAGGTCTGCTGCGTCGCGAGACGAAAAATCCGGGGCTATAGCTCAGCTGGGAGAGCGCTTGCATGGCATGCAAGAGGTCAACGGTTCGATCCCGTTTAGCTCCACCAATTTTACAGGTTCAAGGTTCCGGCCACACCGTCCTTGAATCGATCAGTTCTCAGCGCTGATCAGTTGTATAGAAGGTTTGTGTCCCCTTCGTCTAGTGGCCTAGGACACCGCCCTTTCACGGCGGTAACAGGGGTTCGAGTCCCCTAGGGGACGCCACGATTACCCGCTCTGCGGGATTTTTAAGGGTCATTCAATTATTGAATGGCCCTTTTGTTTGTCTGGCGTTTGGCCAATTCCCTCCTTTATTACCCATTTTTCTGTTCTGACCGGCGGTCGTGCTTGTCGCTTGCCAAATATTATTATGGTAATAATATTAAACCCCATGAGAGACGGAGGCTTCGATGAGCGATAAAAAAGCGCAAACCCGCGAACGTATTTTGCAGGCTGCCAGCGCGGCGTTGATCCAGCGTGGCCCGGCTGAGCCCAGTGTGGGCGAAGTGATGGGGGCGGCTGGGCTGACGGTAGGAGGCTTCTACGCGCATTTTGAAAGCAAAGACGCACTGATGCTGGAAGCGTTCAACCAGTTGTTGGCGCAGCGCCGCGCCTCCATCGATGACTTGGATGACCAGCTGACCGGCGAAGAGCGTCGCACGTTGGTCGCCGCGTTTTATCTGTCACGCAAGCACCGCGACTCCACGACCCAGGCCTGCCCGTTGCCCGCGACGGTGGGGGAGATGGGGCGCTTGCCGGACGCTTTTCGCGAGGTCTTGAACGAGCACGTCGAGTTGATGGCTGCGCAACTGGCCGGCAGCCCTGAAGAGATCGACAAAGCCCTGGCGGACATGGCCTTGATGGTCGGGGGGCTGACCCTGGCGCGGGCGCTGGGGCCGGGCGAGTTATCGGATCGGGTGATACGTGCGGCCAAGTCGGCGGTACGCTGAAAAAGGGGACGCGAGATGGGCGCATTGACCTGGGTTCGTGGTTTCAATGGCACGGTGGGGCGCCTTGCGCCGCATGCGGTCGCCAGCAAGATGCGTCGCACCTTCATGACCCCGCGCGATCTGCCGCCGCGTGACTGGGAGCTGCCGCTGCTGGCCCAATCGGAGCGCATTACCCTGCGTTTCGGTCTGTCGGCGTTGCGATGGGGGCATGGCCCGGCGGTGCTGCTGATGCATGGCTGGGAAGGCCGGCCGACTCAATTCGCCAGCTTGATCACGGCGTTGGTCGACAACGGCTATTCGGTGATAGCCCTGGACGGTCCCGCTCACGGCCGGTCGCCAGGGCGTGAAGCCCATGTACTGCTGTTTGCCCGCGCCATGCTTGAGGCGGCGGCCGAGCTGCCGCCGCTGTACGCGGTGGTCGGCCACTCCATGGGCGGCGCCAGTGCGATGCTGGCGGTGCAGTTGGGGTTGCGTACACAGGCATTGGTCAGCATTGCCGCACCGTCGCGCTTTCTGGATGTGTTGCGCGGGTTCACCCGCATGGTCGGCTTGCCGCCACGGGCGCGCTCAGCCTTTTTCCAAGAAGTGGAGTTGAGCATGGGCATGCCGCTCAAGCATCTGGACGTGGCCCACTACCAAATGAACATTCCCGGCCTGATCGTCCACGCCGAAGACGACACCTTCGTTCCGGTCAGGGCGGCTCAAGCCATTCACGAAGCCTGGTTCGACAGCCGCCTGCTGCGCCTGGAGCAGGGCGGCCACCAGAAAGTGCTCGCCGACCCGCAGGTGATCGACGCTGTACTCGCCCTATTAGCCGGCTGCCGTCTACAGGAGCGCCAGAGCGCCTGATACACTGCCCCGCCGACATCAATCGACTGGAGCAAGGCATGGGCTGGGATTTGGCAACGCCGTTCATCATCGATCTGCAGGTTGCGGCTGAAGACATCGACGGCCTGGGACACGCCAATAATGCGGTGTATGTCTCGTGGCTGGAGCGTTGCGCCTGGCGCCATTCCCAGCGCCTGGGGCTGGACCTCACCGAATACCGCCGCCTGGACCGCGCCATGGCCGTGGTGCGCCATGAAATCGACTACTTGGCGGCAGGCTATGAGGGCGATGAGTTACAACTGGCCACCTGGATCGTCGATTGGGACCAACGGCTGAAAATGACCCGTCGTTTCCAGCTGGTACGCCCCCGCGACGGCGCGACTCTACTGCGTGCGCAAACAACCTTCGTGTGCATTGAGTTGTCCAGCGGCAAGCCCAAGCGCATGCCCGCCGAGTTTATTGAAGGTTACGGCCCCGCCCTGACAGGGGGTTAACGGTTGCCGCGGGAAACCCAGTAAACTGCGCCACGATTTTTGTTGAGTGTTTTCCATGCAAATTGCTTTGGCGCCCATGGAGGGGTTGGTCGACAACATCCTGCGGGACGTGTTGACCCACGTGGGCGGTATCGACTGGTGCGTGACCGAGTTCATCCGGGTCAACGACCGCCTGCTCACGCCTGCCTATTTCCACAAGCTCGCGCCTGAACTGCTGCACGGTGCCCACACGGCGGCGGGTGTGCCGTTGCGGGTGCAGTTGCTCGGTTCCGACCCAGTGTGCCTGGCGGAAAATGCCGCCCTGGCCTGTGAATTGGGCTCTGAAGTGATCGACCTGAACTTCGGGTGTCCGGCCAAGACCGTGAATAAATCCCGAGGTGGCGCGGTGCTGCTCAAGGAGCCGGAGCTGCTCAACCAGATCGTCGAGCACGTGCGCCGCGCCGTACCCGCCCATATTCCCGTGACCGCCAAGATGCGCCTGGGCTTCGACAGCCCGGATGGCGCGCTGGTGTGCGCCACGGCCCTGGCCGAGGGCGGCGCTGCGCATATCGTGGTGCATGCACGCACCAAGGCCGATGGCTACAAGCCGCCGGCTCATTGGGAGTGGATCCCGCGGGTGCAGGACGTGGTCAAGGTGCCGGTGTTTGCCAATGGCGATATCTGGAGCGTCGAAGACTGGAAACGCTGCCGCGAAATCAGCGGCGCCGAAGACATCATGCTGGGCCGTGGCCTGGTGGCGCGGCCCGATCTGGCGCGGCAGATTGTGGCGGCCAAGGCCGGCGAAGACGTGGTCGAGATGACCTGGGCGCAGATGCAGCCGATGCTTCAGGAGTTCTGGCGCCAGTCGGTGGCGCAACTGACGGAAAAGCAGGCGCCCGGCCGCTTGAAGCAGTGGCTGGCGATGCTCACGCGCAACTACCCGGAGGCAGTGGAGTTGTTCACGGCCCTGCGCCGCGAGACGGACTTGGGCCAAGTCAGCCGCCTGCTGGGCATGCCTCATCCAGCAGCCGCCTGAACCCCTCGATCGGCAACGGTCGGCTGTGCAAATACCCCTGGAATAAATGGCAGCCCAGCTTTTGCAGGAACGCCAACTGCTCCAGGGTTTCCACCCCCTCGGCGATGACTTCCAGGTTCAGGCTGCGGGCCATGGCCACAATGGCGCGGATGATTTCCGCATCATTGGGGTCGTGGGTCGCATCGCGCACGAACGACTGATCAATCTTCAGCGCGTCCACCGGCAGGCGCTTGAGGTAGGTCAGGGATGAATAGCCGGTACCGAAATCATCCATCGCAAAGCTCACGCCGAGTTTTTTCAGGCGGCGCATCTTCACCACCGTGTCGTCCAGGTTCTGGATCACGATGCCTTCGGTAATTTCCAGTTTCAGCAGGCTGAACGGCAAACCGTGTTGCTTGAGGCTGTGCTCCACCCGTTCCACAAAGTCGTTCTGGCGAAACTGCCGGGGACTGATGTTCACGCACAGGCTGAAATTGAGCGGGTCCACCAAGCCGTCGGCAATCAACTGGGCAAAGGCGCCGCAGGCTTCATCGAGAATCCAGGTGCCGACCTCCAGGATCAGGCCGCTGTCTTCCAATACCTTGATAAATTCCGCCGGTGACTGCGCGCCCAATTGTGGGTGCTGCCAGCGCACCAGGGCCTCGGCGCCGACTATCCGGTTGCCGCGCGCATCCACCTGGGGCTGGTAATGCACGCTGAATTCGCCGCGTGACAAGGCCAGGCGCAAGTCAGTCTCCATGCGCAGGCGTTCGCTAGCGGTTCTTTGCATGCTGTTGTGGAACATCTGCGTGGTGTTGCGCCCGGAGTCCTTGGCGCGGTACAGGGCGATGTCGGCGCGCTTGAGCAAATCGGCGGGTGTGGTGCCGTGGTCGGGGATCAGTGCCACGCCGATGCTGGGTGTGACCTGCAGCCGATGACCGTCGAGAAACATCGGCTCCGAGAGCAATTCGCGCAGGGTATCGGCCAGCGCTTGCACTTGGCTGCTGACCGTCTGGCGGGTGCCCTCCAGGCCGCTGAGCAATACCACAAACTCATCGCCGCCCAAGCGCGCCACGGTGTCCTCCATGCGCACGCTGGCTTCCAGGCGCGCGGTGACGATTTTCAACACGGTATCGCCAACGGGGTGGCCGAGGGAGTCGTTGATGTGCTTGAAGTGGTCCAAGTCCAGAAACAGCAGGGCGCCGCGCAGGTTGTGGCGCTTGAGCAGGGCGATCTGCTGGCTCAGGCGGTCCATCAGCAGTGCGCGGTTCGGCAGGTTGGTCAGCGGGTCGTGATAGGCCAGGTGCCGGATTTGTGCCTGGGCGTTCTTCAATAGGCTCACATCCCGTGCGGTCAGCAGCAGGCAGGGGGTTTCATTCAAGGTGATCGGCTCCACCGAGACCTCCACCGCCAGTACCTCGCCACGCTTGTTGCGCCAGAGCATTTCCAGGTGGTGAATGCGCCCCTTGATCTGCAACTCGGCCAACAGTGCGGCGCGTTGGTTTTCGTCGGCCCAGATGCCGATCTGGTACAGGGTCAGGCCGATGGCCTCTTCGGTGCGGTAACCGGTCAGGCGGCAAAAGCCATCGTTGACCTCCACATAGCGGCCGGTGTCGCGCTCGGTGATGGAAATCGCATCGGGGCTGGAGTGGAACGCCTTGGCGAACTTCTCTTCGCTGGCCTTGAGTGCGGCTTCCGAGCGTTGCTGTTGGGTAATATCGCGCAGCGTGGTGACGATGCACGGCTGGTCGCTGACCTTGATTAAACGGCTGGAAATCATGCAAGTCAGGCTTTGGCCGTCCTTGTGATGCACCACGATGGCCACATTGCTCAGGGCCTGCTCGCGAATCACCTGCTCGATGCGTTGCAGGCGCTTGCTGGAGTCGTCCCACAGGCCGATTTGTTCGGCGCTTTTGTCGAGTACTTCGGCGGCTGTAAAGCCAAACGTCTGGGTAAACGCCGGGTTGATCTCGATGAACGCGCCGCTGTCCAGGCAGGTGACGCAGATCGGGTCGGGGCTGGCCTGGAACAGGCTGGCGAACTTTTCCTCCGAGGCGGTCAGCCGTTGCTCGCGCTCGACCTGGTCGGTGATATCCAGCAAGGTGCCGGCCATGCGCAGGGGCTTGCCTGACTCATCGCGATACAGGCGTGCGCGGCTCTCCAGGTAACGCGGGCTGCCGTCTTCCATTTGCACGCGGTAGGTCAACTGATAGTTGCCGTCCGGGCCTTCGCGCAAACTGCGGTACGCATGGCGCATACCCTCGCGGTCTTCATCGGACATGCCCTCAAAAAACGCATCGAAGGATTCATGGAACGGCGCGGGTTCCAGTCCGTGCAACTGGGCGGCACGCGCCGAGCCGTAGAGCATGCCGCTGGGGATGTGCCAATCCCAGGTGCCCAGTTGCGCGGAATCCAGAGCCAGGTCCAGGCGCTCCTGGCTGTCCTTGAGTGCTTGCTCGGCGTTTTTACGTTCGGTGGTGTCCAGGAACGTGCTGATCAGGTACGCCTCGCCGTCCAGTTCGACCTTTTGTGCGCTGAGGGTGCCGTCATGGATCTGGCCGTTGCTGGCGCAGAACTGCACTTCCATGGTGATGGGTTCGCCTTTGCGCTGGGTGGCCTTGACCAGCAGCGCCCGCTGTTCCGGATGGCGCCACAGGCCCAGTTCCAGGGTGGTGCGGCCGATGGCATCGGCCACTGGCCAGCCGAACAGCATCTCGAAATACTGGTTGGCTTCGCTGATCAAGCCGTCGGCCTGGCGCGTCAGCAGCACCATGTTCGGGCACAGGTGGAAGAGTGTGGCGAAGCGCTTTTCAGAATGGCTGAGGGCATGTTCACGGTCGCGTTGGTGGGTGATCTCGCGGATCACCCCGATCATGCGTCGCCGTCCGGCTTTGTCGGGGGCCAGGTTGCCGCTGATTTCCAGCCAGTGCAGGCTGCCATCGGGCCATTGGATGCGGTGGTGCATGGCGCGGTCGAAGGGCTCTCCGGCGAGCACCGCATGAAAGCCGCGCACCACCCGCGCGCTGTCTTGCGGGGCCAGCAGGTCGAGGTAGTCCAGGTCCTTGGGCAGAGGCTGGCGCGGGTCAAAGCCGAATAGCGCCTGGGTGCCCCGTGACCAACTGATTCTTCCTGTGTCGATTTCCCAGCACCAGGCACCCAGCCGCGCGGCATTGAGGGCCGCCAGCAGCTGCGGGGCACTGTCCCAGCTTTGTTCCGCCGCTTGAGGGTCCAGGGCGTAGATGCGGGGCAGGGGTGGAATCGGGTCAAGGGGGTTGCGCATTATCAAAGGGCCTTGGCTCATTGAGAAAACCGCGCGGTTTGACCCAAACCCTTGGCCCGCACGGTGTCATGCCGATAACCCTGGCAGATCGACCTGTGCATCCAACAGGCTCATGAAAGCCCGCGCAGCGTTCGACAGCGTCCTTTCGGTGTGCACGATATAGCCTAGCTGGCGACTGAGCTGTATGCCCGGCAAAGCGATACTTGCCACCTGATCGTCGAGCATGGTGCGTGGTAACACACTCCAGGCCAGACCGATGGAGACCATCATCTTGATGGTTTCCAGGTAGTTAGTACTCATCGCGATATTGGGCATCAGGCCCTGCGCCTCGAACAGGCGGCTGACAATATGGTGGGTAAAGGTATTGCCTCCGGGAAACACCGCCGGATGCCCGGCTATATCCGCCAGGCTGACGGAACCGTTGCTGATCAGGCTGTGTTCCGGCGCCACCACAAAATCCAGCGGGTCGTCCCACACCCGGGTGGCGCGTACCAGGTTGTGGGGCTCTGGCGCCAGGGTGATCACTGCGACTTCCGCACGGCCGTGGAGGATTTCTTCGTAGGCCACTTCTGAATCCAGAAACTGAATATCCAGCGCCACATTCGGGTATTGCCGGGTGAAGGTGCGCAGAATCGGTGGCAGGCGGTGCAGGCCGATATGGTGGCTGGTGGCCAGGGTGAGGCGGCCGCTGACTTCGCCGGTGAGGTTGGTCAGGGCCCGGCGGGTGTCGTCCAGCACGTTGAGGATTTGATAGGCGCGGGGCAATAAGGCCCGCCCGGCCTCGGTCAGGCCGACTTCGCGGCCCAGGCGGTCGAACAGTCGTACCTTCAATTGTTGTTCCAGACCGGCGATGCGCTTGCTGATGGCCGGCTGGGTCAGGTGCAGGCGTTCGCCGGCGCCGGAGAAGCTGCCGGTCTCGGCGATGGCTATAAAGGCGTTGAGGTTGGCCAGGTCCATGGTGCTATTCCAGTTGGTAATCCAAAGCATAAAAAATATGAATTTGAGTTATTTAATGTAGCGCCATACCATCAGCCTCACAAGCCAAAGGGTTATTGAAAAGCCCGGCGTATAGAAGCACCGCTGATGAGGACCGACTGATGGCCGGCAAAACGCTTTACGACAAGCTTTGGGATTCCCATGAAGTGAAACGTCGCGATGATGGATCGTCGCTGATCTACATCGACCGTCACATCATCCATGAAGTGACCTCGCCCCAAGCGTTCGAAGGCCTGCGACTGGCCGGGCGCAAGCCTTGGCGCGTCGACTCCATCATCGCCACGCCGGACCACAACGTGCCGACCACTCCTGAGCGCAAAGGCGGCATCGACGCCATTGCCGACCAGGTCTCGCGGTTGCAGGTGCAGACCCTTGACGACTATTGCGACGAATACGGCATCACCGAATTCAAGATGAACGACGTGCGCCAAGGCATCGTCCACGTCATCGGCCCGGAGCAGGGCGCAACCTTGCCGGGCATGACCGTGGTCTGCGGTGACTCCCATACCTCCACCCATGGTGCGTTCGGCGCCCTGGCCCACGGCATCGGTACTTCCGAGGTGGAGCACGTGTTTGCCACCCAGTGCCTGGTGGCCAAGAAAATGAAGAACATGCTGGTACGCGTCGAAGGCCAATTGCCGTTTGGCGTGACCGCCAAGGACATCGTACTGGCTGTGATCGGCAAGATCGGCACCGCGGGCGGTAACGGCCATGCCATCGAGTTCGCCGGCAGTGCTATCCGCGAGCTGTCCATTGAAGGCCGCATGACCATCTGCAACATGTCCATCGAAGCCGGTGCCCGCGTGGGTATGGTGGCGGCGGACGAAAAAACCGTCGAATACGTCAAAGGTCGCCCCTTCGCGCCGCAAGGCGCCGATTGGGACGCCGCCGTCGAAGCCTGGAAAGACCTGGTCTCCGACGCCGATGCGGTGTTCGACACCGTGGTCGAACTCGACGCTGCGCAGATCAAGCCGCAAGTCAGCTGGGGCACTTCGCCGGAAATGGTCTTGGCCGTTGACCAGAACGTGCCGGACCCGGCCAAAGAGGCCGACCTGGTCAAGCGCGGCTCCATCGAGCGCGCCTTGAAATACATGGGGTTGACCGCCAATCAGGCGATCACTGATATCCAGTTGGACCGTGTATTTATCGGCTCCTGCACCAACTCGCGGATCGAAGACCTGCGCGCCGCGGCGGTGATCGCCAAGGGCCGCAAGGTGGCCTCGACTATCAAGCAAGCCATTGTGGTGCCAGGTTCCGGGCTGGTTAAAGCCCAGGCGGAAGCCGAAGGGCTGGACAAGATCTTCCTCGAAGCCGGTTTTGAATGGCGGGAGCCGGGCTGCTCGATGTGCCTGGCGATGAACCCGGACCGCCTGGAGTCGGGCGAGCATTGCGCATCGACCTCCAACCGTAACTTCGAAGGGCGTCAGGGCGCGGGTGGGCGTACCCACCTGGTGAGCCCGGCCATGGCCGCCGCTGCTGCCGTCAACGGTCGTTTCATCGACGTTCGCGAATTGATCTGAGGAAAACCCGATGAGAGCTTTTACCCAACATACAGGCCTTGTAGCGCCGTTGGACCGTGCCAATGTGGACACCGACCAGATCATCCCCAAGCAATTTTTGAAGTCGATCAAGCGCACCGGTTTCGGCCCCAACTTGTTCGATGAGTGGCGCTACCTGGACGTGGGCTACGCCTACCAGGACAACTCCAAGCGCCCCCTGAACAAGGACTTTGTGCTCAACGCCGAGCGTTACCAAGGTGCCAGCGTGTTGCTGGCCCGGGAAAACTTCGGTTGCGGCTCCAGCCGTGAACACGCGCCGTGGGCCCTGGAAGAGTACGGCTTTCGCAGCATCATCGCGCCGAGCTACGCCGATATCTTCTTCAACAACAGCTTCAAGAACGGCCTGTTGCCGATCATCTTGAGCGACGCAGAAGTGGACGAGTTGTTCCAGCAAGTGGAGGCCAATGTCGGCTACCAATTGACGGTGGACCTGGCCGCGCAAACCGTGACCCGCCCTGACGGCAAGGTGTACCACTTTGAAGTGGATGCCTTCCGTAAGCACTGCCTGATCAACGGCCTGGATGACATTGGCCTGACCTTGCAGGACGGCGATGCGATTGCTGCGTTTGAAACCAGGCACCGGGCGAGCCAGCCCTGGTTGTTTCGCGATGCCTGATTTGCGGTAACCGTGCGGGCCCCATCGCGGGCAAGCCCGACTCCCACATTGGAGTGCATTCCAACGGTGGGAGCTGGCTTGCCTGCGATAGCGCCAGTGCAACCACCACAAACCCCAAGGAAAGCCACCATGACCACCACCGCCCACACCCAAGTCGTGCAAAAACAATTCGGCGAGCAAGCCTCGGCCTACCTGAGCAGCGCCGTACACGCCCAGGGCACCGAATTCGCTGTGCTACAGGCCGAGCTGGCTGGGCAGGGCGCTGCACGCTTGCTGGACCTGGGCTGCGGTGCCGGTCATGTCAGCTTCCATGTGGCGCCTCTGGTCAAAGAAGTGGTGGCCTACGACTTGTCCCAGCCCATGCTCGACGTGGTGGCCGCTGCCGCCAAAGACCGCAACCTGGACAACATCCGCACCGTGCACGGCGCCGCTGAGTGCTTGCCCTTTGCCGAGGGTGAGTTCGACTTCGTATTCAGCCGTTATTCGGCCCATCACTGGAGCGACCTCGGCCTGGCCCTGCGTGAAGTGCGCCGGGTGCTCAAGCCGGGCGGCGTGGCGGCATTTGTGGATGTCTTGTCACCGGGCAGCCCCCTGTTGGACACTTACCTGCAAACCGTCGAAGTGCTGCGCGACACCAGCCACGTGCGTGATTACTCCGGCGCCGAGTGGATGCGCCAGTTGAGTGAGGCTGGCCTGCACGTGCGCAACAGCAGTCGCCAGCGCTTGCGCCTGGAATACACCTCGTGGGTCGAGCGCATGCGCACGCCAGAGGTATTGCGTGCGGCAATCCTTAAGCTGCAACAGGCGATGGGCCAGGAAGTGCGCGATTATTACGACATTCAAGCCGACGGCACCTTCAGCACCGATGTGCTGGTGGTCTTCGCCGAACGCTGATTGATTTTTCCCGACCTGCCCACGGGCGGGTCGCTTGATGAAATGAGGAACGCATGAGCAAGCAGATTCTGATTCTCCCTGGCGACGGTATTGGTCCGGAAATCATGGCCGAAGCGGTCAAGGTCCTTGAGCTTGCCAACAGCAAGTACAACCTGGGCTTCGAGCTGAGCCACGATGTGATCGGCGGCGCCGCCATCGACAAGCACGGCGTGCCGCTGGCCGACGAGACCCTCGACCGCGCCCGGGCTGCCGATGCCGTGCTGCTCGGCGCCGTGGGTGGGCCGAAATGGGACAAGATCGAGCGTGACATCCGCCCTGAGCGCGGCCTGCTGAAAATCCGTGCGCAACTGGGCCTGTTCGGCAACCTGCGCCCGGCCATCCTCTACCCGCAACTGGCCGACGCGTCGAGCCTCAAGCCGGAAGTGGTGGCGGGCCTGGATATCCTCATCGTGCGCGAGCTGACCGGCGGTATCTACTTCGGCTCGCCACGGGGCGTGCGCGAGTTGGAAAATGGCGAACGCCAGGCCTACGACACGCTGCCGTACAGCGAGAGCGAAATCCGCCGTATCGCCCGTGTCGGTTTCGACATGGCGCGGGTGCGCGGTAAAAAGGTCTGCTCGGTGGATAAAGCCAACGTGTTGGCTTCCAGCCAGCTGTGGCGTGAAATCGTCGAAGAAGTCGCCAAGGATTACCCGGACGTCGAACTGAGCCACATGTACGTCGACAACGCCGCCATGCAGTTGGTGCGCGCACCCAAGCAGTTCGACGTGATCGTCACCGACAACCTGTTCGGCGACATCCTGTCCGACCAGGCGTCGATGCTCACCGGTTCCATCGGCATGCTGCCGTCGGCGTCCCTGGACACCAACAATAAAGGTATGTACGAGCCGTGCCACGGTTCGGCGCCAGACATCGCGGGGCAGGGCATTGCCAACCCGCTGGCGACGATTTTGTCGGTGTCGATGATGCTGCGCTACAGCTTCAACCTGGGCGATGCGGCGGACGCCATCGAGAAGGCTGTCAGCCTGGTGCTGGATCAGGGCTTGCGCACGGGCGATATCTGGTCCCAGGGTTGCACCAAGGTCGGGACGCAAGAAATGGGCGACGCAGTAGTCGCCGCGCTGCGGAATCTGTAATCTCTCGGGCCCGCTTGCAGTTGTTGCTGCAAGGCGGCCCACTTTTTAACAAGGTGTAGTTGCGATGAAACGTGTAGGTCTGATCGGTTGGCGCGGTATGGTCGGTTCCGTGCTCATGCAGCGGATGCTGGAAGAGCAGGATTTCGATCTTATTGAGCCGGTGTTTTTCACCACTTCGAACGTAGGTGGCCAAGGGCCGTCCGTGGGCAAGGATATTGCCCCGCTCAAGGATGCCTACAGCATTGAAGAGTTGAAGAGCCTCGACGTGATCCTGACCTGCCAGGGTGGCGACTACACCAGCGAAGTCTTCCCCAAGCTGCGCGAAGCCGGCTGGCAGGGTTACTGGATCGACGCCGCTTCGAGCCTGCGCATGCAGGATGACGCGGTGATCATCCTCGATCCGGTCAACCGCAAGGTCATCGATCAGCAACTGGACGCCGGCACCAAGAACTACGTGGGCGGCAACTGCACCGTGAGCCTGATGCTGATGGGCCTGGGTGGCCTGTTCGAAGCGGGCCTGGTGGAGTGGATGAGCGCCATGACCTATCAGGCGGCCTCCGGCGCCGGCGCGCAGAACATGCGCGAACTGATCAAGCAGATGGGCGCGACCCACGCCGCTGTCGCCGATCAACTGGCTGACCCGGCGAGTGCGATTCTCGATATCGACCGCCGTGTGGCCGAGGCCATGCGCAGCGACGCTTACCCGACCGAGAACTTTGGCGTGCCATTGGCCGGTAGCTTGATCCCGTGGATCGACAAGGAACTGCCTAACGGCCAGAGCCGTGAAGAGTGGAAGGCCCAGGCCGAAACCAACAAGATCCTGGGTCGCTTCAAGAACCCGATCCCGGTGGATGGCATCTGCGTGCGCATTGGCGCCATGCGTTGCCACAGCCAGGCGCTGACCATCAAGCTGAACAAAGACGTGCCGATCGCCGATATCGAAGGCCTGATCAGCCAGCACAACCCCTGGGTCAAGCTGGTGCCGAACAACCGCGATATCAGCATGCAGGAGCTGAGCCCGACCAAGGTCACCGGCACCCTGAATGTACCGGTGGGCCGTCTGCGCAAGCTGAACATGGGCAGCCAGTTCCTCGGCGCGTTCACCGTCGGCGACCAACTGCTGTGGGGCGCGGCTGAGCCGTTGCGTCGCATGTTGCGGATTTTGCTGGAGCGTTGATCGCTTGAAGCAATAACAGAAACCCGCGTTCTGGTGATAGGCGCGGGTTTTTTGTTGCCTTTGTGATCATTCCCACGCTCTGCGTGGGAATGCAGCTCTGGACGCTCTGCGTCTGCTTTAGAGGCGTGACGCGGAGCGTCACAGGAGGCATTCCCACGCAGAGCGTGGGAACGATCAGGGGGGCTGTAATTGCCTCACCCTCTACCACCCGGTAAAGTGCCGCTCCCCCGTAATGCCCGAGGCAACCCCATGACCCAGACCTTTGAAATCGCCGTGATCGGCGCCACCGGTACCGTGGGTGAAACCCTGGTGCAGATTCTTGAAGAGCTGGAGTTCCCTGTGGGCACCTTGTACTTGCTGGCGGGCAGCAACTCGGCGGGGGCTTCGGTGCCGTTTCGGGGCAAGAACGTGCGGGTCAAAGAAGTCGACACGTTTGACTTCAGCAAGGTGCAGTTGGCGTTCTTCGCTGCAGGCCCGGCGGTGACCTTGAGCTTCGCTCCGCGTGCCACCGCCGCTGGTTGCGCGGTGATTGACTTGTCCGGCGCATTGCCCGCCGAGCAGGCGCCGCAAGTGGTACCGCAGGCCAACGCCCATGTGCTGAACGAGTTGAAAAAGCCTTTTCAACTCGGCAGCCCGAGCCCCTGTGCCACGTACCTCGCGGTGGTGCTGGCGCCCTTGCGCGGTGTGGTGGACATCCAGCGCGTGAGTGTCACCGCTAACCTGGCCATCTCTGCCCAGGGCCGCGAGGCCGTCAGCGAGTTGGCGCGCCAGACCGCTGAACTGTTGAACGTGCGTCCCTTGGAACCGGCGTTCTTTGATCGGCAAGTGGCGTTCAACCTGCTGGCGCAAGTCGGCACGCCGGATGCCCAAGGTCATACCGCCCTGGAGAAACGTCTCGTACACGAACTGCGTGCGGTGCTGGAAACACCTTTACTAAAGATTTCCGCCACCTGCGTTCAAGCCCCGGTGTTTTTCGGCGATAGCCTGGCTGTGTCGCTGCAATTGGCCGCGCCGGTCGACCTGGACGCGGTGAACCGTGCGCTCGACGCTGCACCGGGAATAGAGCGGGTCGAGGAGGGCGATTACCCCACGGCCGTAGGCGATGCCGTCGGCCAGGACGTGGTGTACGTAGGGCGAGTTCGCGCCGGTATCGACGACCCGGCGGAACTAAATCTTTGGCTGACGTCAGATAACGTACGCAAAGGCTCGGCCCTGAACGCCGTGGAGCTGGCGCAGTTGTTGATAAAAGGCCTTGTGTAAAAGATACTTGGCGGCAATTTGTAGATTGATTCTAACCAGGCGCTATGCTTGGTCCCAAGTGAAACACAAGCGCGTCGGTGACCTATCGGCTCGCCATGCCTAATGGCAGCGGTTACCAACCTTCTCGCAGGGCGGGAAGTGTTCAAACAAAGGATGAGGCTATGGTTCAAGTTCGCAAACTGGTGTTAGCAATAGCGGCCGCCTCGGCGCTGTCCTCCGGTATGGCGCAGGCGCTGCAACTTGGGGAGATGACGCTCAAGTCGAAGTTGAACCAGCCGCTGTCGGTGGAAATCGAATTGCGCGATGTGGGCGGCCTTACGGCGGCCGAGATCACCCCTAGCCTGGCGTCGGCCCAGGCCTTCGTGGATGCGGGTGTCGACCGCCAGGCGTTTCTCGATGACCTGACGTTCACCCCGGTGATCAACCCCGAGGGGCGCAGCGTGGTGCGCGTGACCTCCAGCAAGCCTCTGCCCGATTCCTATGTGCGCTTCCTCATGCAGGTGCAATGGCCCAATGGCCGTTTGATGCGTGACTACAGCGTACTGCTCGACCCGGCCAAGTTCGATCAGCCAGCGCCGACGGCGAGCGCGCCGGCCAGTACCGCGCCAGCCGCCAGCACGCCTGCCCAGCACACCACCACGTCCCGCGACACCTTGTGGGAAATTGCCGCAAAGAACCGCAATGGCGCCTCGGTCCAGCAAACGATGCTGGCCATCCAGGCGCTTAACCCGGATGCCTTTGTCGACGGCAATATCAACCGCCTGAAAACCGGCCAGGTCCTGCGCCTGCCAGATACCACGCAAAGTACAGCGCTGGCGCAGCCGCAAGCGATTGCCGAAGTGAGCGCGCAGAACGCCGCCTGGCGCCAGGGCCGCCGTGGCCCTCAGAGCCAAGTGGCCGGCAAGCCGCAGTTGGACGCGACCAAACGCACCCAGGCCGGCAATGCGCCGTCGAGTACCCAGGCCAAGGATAACCTGAGCCTGGTGTCGGCCGAAGCTGCCAAGAAAGGCGCGAAGGGCACCGTCGGTGACAGCCGCGCCCTGAGCGACAAGCTGGCAATGACCCAGGAAGAGCTCGACACCACGCGGCGCGACAACGAAGAACTGAAAAGCCGTGCCGCCGACTTGCAAAGCCAGTTGGACAAGCTGCAGAAGCTGATCCAGCTGAAGAATGACCAATTGGCTCGTTTGCAAGCGCAAACGGGCGAGCCACAGACAGCCGCGATGCCCGCGCAGTTGCCGGGTGAACCGGCAGCTGAGCCGGCGGCCCCCGTTGCAACACCAGCGCCAGTGCCTGAACCGGCCAAGCCGGCTGCTGCGCCGGCCAGCACCGAAGGCAAGTTCAACGACCTGCTGACCAACCCGATTGTGCTCGGCATCCTTGGCGGTGCGGCCCTGCTGGTGGTGTTGCTGCTTCTGCTGCTGTGGGCACGCCATCGCAATGCTCGCCGCGAAGAAGAGAAACATCTGCGTATGGCGCGGGCGTTGGCCGAAGAGCCTGAGTTCGTTTCCAATATCGATCAAGACCTGCCGCCTGACAGCTTCGAGGGCCTTGAAGTGCCGCCGCCGAGCGTCAAGCTCGCCACCGCAACGCCGCCAGCATCTGCGCCCGCGCCGGCGCCGGTGGTTGAGACGGTAGTGGCACCGACGGTCGCCTCCGTGCTGGCGCCGTTGGCGGTTGCCGTGGCTCAGGAAAACGCCAGTGACGCCCTGGCCCAGGCCCAATCCCATATCGACCGTGGCCATCTGAACCAGGCGGCGGATGTGCTTGAACAAGCCATCAAGCGCGAGCCCAAGCGCAGCGACCTGCGTTTGAAGCTGATGGAAGTCTATGGGCTGCAGAACAACAAGGACGGGTTCGTCACCCAGGAGCGCCAGTTGGTGGCCAACGGTGAGAACCATGCCCAGGTCGAGCAGCTCAAGGCGCGTTTCCCGGCCATGGCCGTGTTGGCGGCGGGTGTCAGTGCCGCAGTGGCTGCCGCGGCCCTGGATGCGCAGTACGTCAAGGACCTGCTCGATGACAAGCCGACCCCGGCCCCGCAGGCAGACACCTTCGACACCGATTTCGACCTGAGTCTGGATGACCTGGAAGCCGCCTCGCCGGCCGAGATCGCGCAAGACCAGCAAACCTTTGAATCGCTGCTCAAACAACAGACTGAGCCCAAGGCCGATGCGCCGGACCTGTCGGACTTCGATCTGGACCTGCAACTGGACCCGCCGACGTCGCAATCCGATGACGACTTCCTGTCGGGCCTTGAAGGGCAGATCAAGGATGTCCCGCCGGTTGAGCCGCCGACCCTGACGCCGGCCGCGCTGGACGAATTCGACCTGCCAGAAGACTTTGACCTCTCGCTGGCGGACGAGCCGAGCGCCCCGGCAGCCAAGCCCGATGCTTTTGCTTCGGAGCTGGACGACGTCAACGCTGAACTGGATCGTTTGTCACAGAGTCTGGAGCATCCGCCGATCGAGCCTTCCTTCACGGCTGAAGATGCCGCGCTGGGTGCTGAGGATGAGCCAGAGTTCGATTTCCTCTCTGGCACTGATGAAGTGGCCACCAAGCTCGACTTGGCCCAGGCCTACATCGACATGGGCGATGCGGACGGCGCGCGAGACATCCTGTCCGAAGTGTTGACCGAAGGCGACGAGGGTCAGCGTAGCGAAGCCAAGGAAATGCTCGGCAGAATCTAACGGCCGACGCAGAAAAATGTGGGAGCGGGCTTGCTCGCGAATGCGGTGGTGCAGTTGCTGATGTGCTGGATGACACGGTGCATTTGCGAGCAAGCCCGCTCCCATATTTAAAGTCCACTCATGCACCCTGACGCCCTATAATGCCCGCCTTTGCGCAACTCATCAGGCTCTCAGTTCTTGGCAAATATAGATAACGCGGCTGCCGAAATGGCGGCCGCAGGCTTTTACCGCATCGCTCTGGGCGTGGAATACAAAGGCTCGCGCTATCGCGGCTGGCAGCGTCAGGCCTCCGGGGTGCTGACGGTGCAGGAAACCCTGGAAAACGCCCTGTCCAAAGTCGCCAACTCGCCGGTGTCGCTGATGTGTGCCGGGCGCACCGATGCCGGCGTGCACGCGTGTGGCCAAGTGGTGCACTTCGACACCCAGGCCGAGCGGTCGATGAAGGCGTGGGTGATGGGGGCCAATATCAATTTGCCCCATGATGTCAGTGTCAGCTGGGCCAAGGTCATGCCGGCGCATTTTCACGCCCGTTTCAAGGCCATCGCCCGGCGTTACCGCTACGTGATCTACAACGATCAGATCCGCCCGGCGCACCTCAATGAAGAAATCACCTGGAACCACCGCCCACTGGATGCCGAGCGTATGGCCGAAGCCGCGCAGCATCTGGTGGGGGTGCATGACTTCAGCGCCTTCCGTGCCGGGCAGTGCCAGGCCAAGTCGCCGATCAAGGAAGTCCACCACCTGCGGGTGACGCGCCACGGCAAGATGATCGTGCTGGATATCCGTGCCGGGGCCTTTCTGCATCATATGGTGCGCAATATCGCTGGGGTGCTGATGACCATCGGCACCGGTGAACGCCCGGTGGAGTGGGCCAAGGAAGTGCTGGAAAGCCGCATCCGCCGCACGGGCGGGGTCACGGCGCATCCGTTCGGCCTGTATCTGGTGGATGTGGAGTACCGCGACGAGTTCGAACTGCCGGAACGCTTTATCGGGCCGCACTTCCTCACCGGTTTCAGCGAACTTGGCGGCTGACGCCCGGAAAAGCTTTTGTTACCATCCGGGACTTTCTCGGACCAACCCTGAGGTTCCTACGACATGTCAGCCGTTCGCAGCAAGATTTGCGGGATTACCCGCATAGAAGACGCGCTGGCGGCAGTCGAAGCGGGGGCGGATGCCATTGGCCTGGTGTTTTATGCCAAGAGCCCACGGGCGGTAAATGTGCTGCAGGCGCGGGCGATTATCGCTGCGTTGCCGCCCTTCGTGACCACCGTGGGGTTGTTTGTCAACGCCAGCCGCTGCGAGCTCAACGAGACCCTGGATGCGGTGGCGCTGGATATGTTGCAGTTCCACGGCGACGAATCGCCAGAGGAATGCGAAAGCTATCAGCGCCCGTACATCAAGGCGTTGCGGGTCAAGGCCGGGGACGATATTGCCGCAGCCTGCGCCGCGTATGCCGGCGCTCGCGGGATTCTGCTGGACACCTACGTCGAAGGCGTACCCGGTGGTACGGGCGAGGCGTTCGACTGGTCGCTGATTCCCGAGGGGTTGAGCAAGCCGGTTATTCTCGCGGGTGGGCTCACCTCAGAGAACGTCCAGGCGGCCATCGAACAGGTTCGGCCGTATGCCGTCGACGTCAGCGGTGGGGTGGAGCAGGGCAAGGGGATCAAGGACCCGAGCAAGATTCGCGCGTTCATGCAGGCCGTGCGCAACAGCAGGGGTGGGATGTGACGGCTGGCAGTCTGCCGCCGTCCATAACTACCACTGTGTAAAACAGCCCGGCGCCGCCTGTGGGTGGCCCGGAAACGAAGTGGCAACCCTGCGCTGGCAGGTTGTCTGGAAGGCTGAGGATACGGGCGGGAAATGGCAGGTCCAACGTCTGACCCCGTCCCGCCTGTGTCATCGCCACATATGAATTTAGCTCAAGGGCATACGCGGGGCTGTGTTCAAGCCACCGGTACTGGAGAAAAGAAAGCATGAGCAACTGGTTAGTAGACAAACTGATCCCTTCGATCATGCGTTCCGAGGTGAAGAAAAGCTCGGTTCCTGAAGGTCTGTGGCACAAATGCCCATCCTGCGACGCGGTACTGTATCGCCCAGAGCTGGAAAAGACCCTGGACGTTTGCCCCAAGTGCAACCACCACATGCGTATTGGCGCCCGCGCCCGTATCGACATCTTCCTGGATGCCGACGGCCGTAATGAGCTAGGTGCCGACCTGGAGCCGGTTGACCGTCTCAAGTTCCGCGACAGCAAGAAGTACAAGGACCGTCTGGTCGGCGCGCAGAAGCAGACCGGCGAGAAAGACGCGCTGATTTCGGTCAGCGGCAAGCTGCTGGGCATGCCGGTGGTGGTTTCGGCCTTCGAATTCTCCTTCATGGGCGGTTCCATGGGTGCCATCGTCGGTGAGCGCTTTGTTCGCGCTGCCAACTATGCCCTGGAAAACCGTTGCCCGATGATCTGCTTCGCCGCCTCCGGTGGTGCGCGTATGCAGGAAGCCCTGATTTCCCTGATGCAAATGGCCAAGACCTCGGCGGTACTGGCGCGCCTGCGTGAAGAAGGCATTCCGTTCATCTCCGTACTGACCGACCCGGTCTACGGCGGCGTGTCCGCCAGCCTGGCGATGTTGGGCGATGTGATCGTTGGCGAGCCTAAAGCCCTGATCGGTTTTGCCGGCCCACGCGTGATCGAGCAGACCGTGCGGGAAAAACTGCCGGAAGGCTTCCAGCGCAGCGAGTTCCTGTTGGAGCACGGTGCGATCGACCTGATCATTCCGCGTGGCGAACTGCGCCCGCGCCTGGGCAGCCTGCTCGCGCAAATGATGGGCTTGCCGACGCCTGTGTACGTCGCACCTAAAGTCGAGCCGATCGTTGTGCCGCCGGTGCCAGCAAACCTATGACCCAACGTACCCTGGGCGAATGGCTCGCCTACCTTGAGCAGTTGCATCCGTCCGCCATCGACATGGGCCTGGAGCGCTCGCAACAGGTAGCGGCCCGCCTCGGGTTGGGTCAGCCGGCACCGCGTGTGATCACGGTGACCGGCACCAACGGCAAGGGCTCTACCTGTGCCTTTGTCGCCGCGCTGTTGCAGGCCCAGGGCCTCAAAGTCGGCGTGTACAGCTCGCCGCACCTGCTGCGCTACAACGAGCGGGTGCAGCTCAATGGCGTAGAAGCCACTGATGCCCAACTGTGCGAAGCCTTCGCGGCCCTGGAGGCCGGGCGTGGCGAGACTTCCCTGACCTATTTCGAAATGGGCACCCTGGCGGCGTTCTGGCTGTTCGAGCGTGCGCAGCTGGATGTGGTCGTGCTGGAAGTCGGCCTCGGCGGGCGCCTGGATACGGTCAACGTGGTGGATGCCGACCTGGCGCTGGTCACCAGCATCGGTGTTGATCACGCCGACTATCTAGGCAATACCCGCGAGTCTGTGGCCTATGAAAAGGCCGGGATCTTCCGCCAGAGCAGGCCCGCGCTCTGTGGCGACCTGGATCCGCCGCAACCTTTGCTGGACAAGGTGCGCGAGCTGGATTGCCCGTTCTACCTGCGAGGTCGTGAATTCAATCTCGACATCGGTGCGACCCACTGGCAATGGCGTGGGCGTGATGCCCGTGGCAAGGTGGTAGAGCTGCTCGATTTGCCGTTGCTGAACCTGCCGATGGAAAACGCCGCACTCGCGCTGCAAGCCTATTTGCTGCTGGATCTGCCGTGGGATGCCAAGCAGATCGGCGCAACCCTGCGAGCGACGAAGGTGGTGGGGCGCCTGGATCGCCGGGTGCTGGACTGGCAAGGCAAGCGCCTGAACCTGTTGCTGGATGTCGGGCATAACCCCCATGCGGCTCACTATCTGGCTCAGCGCCTGGCGCGCACACCACCGGCCGGCCGCCGCCTGGCGGTGTTCGGGTTGCTGGCCGACAAGGATCTTGATGGCGTAATAGCGCCGTTGTTTGGCAGCGTACAGTCTTGGGCCGTTGCGCCGCTGGATACGCCGCGCAGCCGTCCTGCGGTTGAGCTGGAAACTGCCTTGCAGAACCTTGGCGCGCCCGTGACGTCGTATGCAAGCATCACTGCCGCCCTTGAGGCGCAGTGTGCGCTGGCTGCGGCCGAAGACGAAATCCTGTTGTTCGGATCATTTTATTGTGTTGCCGAGGCGCTTGAATGGCTGGCCCGGCGCTCCACGGAGGAAGCTGCACATGGCATTACTGGATAGCGCATACAAGCAGCGAATGGTCGGGGCCCTGGTGCTGGTGGCGTTGGCGGTAATCTTTCTGCCGATGCTGTTTTCCCGCCAGGACGAACAGCGCCAGGTGGTGGTTGAAGCTCCCGCTGCGCCCCAGGCGCCGGTGGTGCCCCAGGTTCAAGTCGAACCGGTAGTTGTGCCTGAGCCTCAGGTGTTGCCGGAAGAACCTGTGCCCGTCGAGGAGGAGGTCGTCACCCAACAGGCACCTTCGCAGGCCCCTTCGATGCCGGTGCAGCCAAGTGTGCCGGTGGTCAAGCCGACGCCAGCCCCGGCTGTCGCCGCCAAACCGGCTGCACCGGCGCCAGCGCCCAAGCCTGTGGCGCCGCAGCCTGCTGCACCGGGTAAGCCGGATGTGGGTCAGAGCCGCATCGACCCTAATGGCTTGCCGATCAGTTGGTCGATCCAGCTCGCCAGCCTGGCCAATCGCGAAAGCGCCGATGCCTTGCAGAAAAAGCTGCGTGCCCAGGGATATAACGCCTATATCCGCAGTGCCGATGGCAAGAACCGTGTGTTTGTGGGGCCGCTGATCGAGCGTGCCGAGGCAGATCGCCTGCGCGATTTGCTGGGTCGTCAGCAGAACCTCAACGGGTTTGTGGTGCGTTTCCAGCCCGAGCGCGGCTGAACGGGCAATAGGCTCTAAATGTGGGAGCTGGCTTGCCTGCGATGGCGGTGGTTCAATCGACAACGATGTCGAATATGCCGCCCTCATCGCAGGCAAGCCAGCTCCCACATTGATTTATGGTGGGCTTGAAATGGCGTTCACACCGCCCAATCTATTGATTTGCAAAGCAGCCGCAATCACCGCTTACCGATAGCCCGGCGCTCTGCTAAAATGCGCCGCCTTATCCGTACGTAGGCTGCACTGTGCCATTTACCTGGGTTGATTGGGCGATCGTTGCAATCGTCGCCATCTCCGCTTTGATCAGTCTGAGCCGCGGCTTCGTAAAAGAAGCACTGTCGTTGCTGACCTGGATCATTGCAGGAGTCGTAGCCTGGATGTTCGGTGGTTCACTGTCGGTCTACCTGGCCGGGTACATAGAGACACCTTCGGCTCGCGTCATCGCGGGCTGCGCCATCATGTTCATCGCCACGCTGTTGGTGGGGGCAATGGTCAATTATCTTATTGGCGAGTTGATACGTGTCACCGGCATCGAAGGGACCGATCGATTTCTCGGCATGGCCTTCGGGGCTGCGCGTGGCGCGCTGCTGGTGGTCGTGGCGGTCGGGCTGTTGAGCCTGGGGCCGGTACAGCAGGATTCGTGGTGGCAGGAGTCGGTACTCGTGCCAAAATTTCTATTGGTTGCAGACTGGTCCAAGAACCTCATATTGGGGTGGAGCAGTCAGTGGCTGGCCAGCGGAATCAGCGTACCCGCTGATCTTCCGTTCAAGGAACACCTCTTACCGGCCAAAACGCCTCAGTAAGCTGTGTTCAGTCAAGATTCATTAAGTAGGGGTTGCGTCGCATGTGTGGCATCGTCGGTATCGTCGGTAAGTCGAACGTCAATCAGGCGCTGTATGACGCGCTAACCGTCCTCCAGCACCGCGGCCAGGACGCTGCCGGTATTGTGACCAGCCACGACGGCCGGTTATTCCTGCGCAAGGACAATGGCCTGGTGCGTGACGTGTTCCATCAGCGTCACATGCAGCGCCTCGTCGGGCACATGGGCATTGGCCATGTGCGATACCCGACTGCCGGTAGCTCGACCTCGGCCGAAGCTCAACCGTTCTACGTCAACTCGCCTTACGGCATCACTTTGGCGCACAACGGTAACCTGACCAACGTTGAACAACTGGCCAAGGAGATCTACGAATCTGACCTGCGCCACGTCAACACCAGCTCGGATTCGGAAGTGCTGCTCAACGTGTTCGCCCACGAGCTGGCCCAGCGCGGCAAGCTGCAGCCGACCGAAGAAGACGTGTTCGCCGCCGTGATCGACGTGCACAACCGTTGCGTCGGTGGTTATGCGGTGGTGGCGATGATCACCGGTTACGGCATCGTCGGTTTCCGCGACCCCCACGGCATTCGCCCGATCGTGTTCGGCCAGCGTCACACCGACGAAGGCGTCGAGTACATGATCGCCTCCGAAAGCGTGTCCCTGGACGTGCTGGGCTTCACCCTGATCCGCGACCTGGCGCCGGGCGAGGCTGTCTACATCACCGAAGACGGCAAGCTGCACACCCGTCAGTGCGCCGTAGCGCCGAAGCTCACCCCGTGCATCTTCGAACACGTCTACCTGGCGCGTCCGGACTCGATCATCGACGGTGTCTCGGTCTACAAGGCGCGCCTGCGTATGGGCGAGAAGCTGGCCGAGAAGATCCTGCGCGAGCGTCCCGAGCACGATATCGATGTGGTCATCCCGATTCCGGACACCAGCCGCACCGCCGCGCTGGAGCTGGCCAACCATCTGGGCGTCAAATTCCGCGAAGGCTTCGTGAAGAACCGCTACATCGGTCGTACTTTCATCATGCCCGGCCAGGCTGCGCGCAAGAAGTCGGTACGCCAGAAGCTCAACGCCATCGAGCTTGAGTTCCGCGGCAAGAACGTAATGCTGGTAGATGACTCCATCGTACGCGGCACCACCTGCAAGCAGATCATCCAGATGGCCCGCGAAGCCGGGGCGAAGAACGTGTACTTCTGCTCTGCGGCGCCCGCAGTGCGTTACCCGAACGTGTACGGTATCGACATGCCGAGCGCCCATGAGCTGATCGCGCATAACCGTTCGACTCAGGACGTGGCCGACCTGATCGGCGCCGACTGGCTGATCTACCAGGACCTGCCGGACCTGATCGAAGCGGTTGGCGGTGGCAAGATCAAGATCGAGCAGTTCGACTGCGCCGTGTTCGACGGCAAGTACGTCACCGGCGATGTCGACGAGGCCTACCTGAACAAGATCGAGCAAGCGCGCAACGACTCGTCGAAGATCAAGACCCAGGCGGTCAGCGCGATCATCGACCTGTATAACAACTGAGTAAACACCGGCCCTGAGGGGCCGGTTTTGTATCTTAAACAAAGAATTGAATAAGGAGTCGCAGCATGAGTCAGGAATGGGATGCCGGTCGGTTGGACAGCGACCTCGATGGCGTAGCTTTCGATACCCTGGCTGTGCGCGCCGGCCAGCACCGTACCCCGGAAGGTGAGCACGGCGACCCGATGTTCTTCACCTCCAGCTACGTGTTCCGTACTGCCGCCGACGCCGCTGCGCGGTTTGCTGGCGAAGTGCCGGGCAACGTGTATTCGCGCTACACCAACCCGACCGTGCGTGCGTTTGAAGAGCGCATCGCGGCCCTGGAAGGTGCCGAGCAGGCCGTGGCGACTGCCACCGGAATGGCGGCCATCCTGGCGGTGGTGATGAGCCTGTGCAGCGCCGGCGACCATGTGCTGGTATCGCGCAGCGTGTTCGGCTCGACCATCAGCCTGTTCGAGAAGTACTTCAAGCGTTTCGGTATTGAAGTCGATTACGTGCCCCTGGCGGACCTGTCCGGTTGGGAGGCGGCCATCAAGGCCAATACCAAGCTGTTGTTCGTCGAATCGCCGTCCAACCCGCTCGCTGAGCTGGTGGACATCGCCGCGCTGTCCGAAGTCGCGCATGCCAAGGGCGCGATGCTGGTGGTGGACAACTGCTTCTGCACCCCGGCCTTGCAGCAACCGCTGAAGCTGGGTGCGGACATCGTGGTGCACTCGGCAACCAAGTTTATCGACGGCCAGGGCCGTTGCATGGGCGGCGTGGTGGCCGGTCGCAGCGAGCAGATGAAGGAAGTGGTGGGCTTCCTGCGCACCGCCGGCCCGACCCTCAGCCCGTTCAACGCCTGGATCTTCCTCAAAGGCCTGGAAACCCTCAGCCTGCGCATGAAAGCCCATTGCGCCAACGCCCAGGCCCTGGCCGAGTGGCTGGAGCAGCAGGACGGTATCGAGAAAGTGCATTACGCCGGCCTCAAGAGCCACCCGCAACACGCCTTGGCCCAGCGCCAGCAGCGTGGTTTCGGGGCGGTGGTGAGTTTTGAAGTGAAGGGCGGCAAAGACGGCGCCTGGCGCTTCATCGACGCGACACGCTTGATCTCCATTACCGCCAACCTGGGTGACAGCAAGACCACCATCACCCACCCGAGCACCACCTCCCACGGGCGCCTGGCGCCGCAGGAGCGTGAAGCGGCCGGCATTCGTGACAGCCTGATCCGCATCGCGGTGGGCCTGGAAGATGTTGCTGACTTGCAGGCAGACCTGGCCCGCGGGCTGGCGGCCTTGTGATCGAGTGGTCCATGGAGGCTGCGGCGGCCAGTAACGGGCGCGTGGCGCTGGTGACGGGCGCGGCGCGGGGCATTGGCCTCGGGATTTCCGCGTGGCTGATCAGTGAAGGTTGGCAGGTGGTGCTGACCGACCTGGACCGCGAGCGCGGTGCCAAGGTGTCCAAGGTGCTGGGCGACAATGCCTGGTTTATCACCATGGACGTGGCCGACGAGAAGCAAGTGGCCCAGGGTGTCGCCGAGGTGCTGGGGCAGTTCGGGCGCCTGGATGCGTTGGTGTGCAACGCGGCGGTGGCCGACCCGCGCAATATCACCCTGGAAAGCCTCGATCTGACGTATTGGAATCGGGTGCTGGCGGTCAACCTCAGCGGGCCGATGCTGTTGGCCAAGCACTGCGCGCCTTACCTGCGTGCCCACGGCGGCGCTATCGTCAACCTGGCCTCGACCCGGGCGCGTCAATCCGAGCCCGACACCGAAGCCTATGCGGCCAGCAAAGGTGGGCTGTTGGCCCTGACCCACGCGTTGGCCATGAGCCTGGGTCCCGAAGTGCGGGTCAATGCGGTCAGCCCTGGCTGGATCGACGCACGTGACCCGGCTGCGCGGCGTGCAGAGCCGCTCACCGACGCCGATCATGCCCAGCATCCGGCGGGCAGGGTGGGGACGGTGGAGGACGTGGCGGCGATGGTGGCCTGGTTGTTGTCACGCCAGGCCGGGTTCGTCACCGGGCAAGAGTTCGTGGTGGACGGCGGCATGAGCAAGAAGATGATTTACAGCGAGTAGGGCGGGTAGCCGCCTTGAAGTTATTTTGTCTTTTTCAGAAAAACTTCAAGCAGGCTATTGACTTAGGTCCGCTACCTGCGTAAATTTCGCGGCCTCAACGAAGCAAAGGGTGATTAGCTCAGCTGGGAGAGCATCTGCCTTACAAGCAGAGGGTCGGCGGTTCGATCCCGTCATCACCCACCACTTCTTGAGAGTTTTGCCCCTAGGGCAAGACGCAACGTTAAAGGTTGCACCGACGCGCAGCGGTAGTTCAGTCGGTTAGAATACCGGCCTGTCACGCCGGGGGTCGCGGGTTCGAGTCCCGTCCGCTGCGCCATATTTTCCAGGTTCGATCTGTCGGGCTTGAGATTGAACAGCCAAGGCTGATCGATCAGATGTTTAAAGGTGGTTGAGGGTTCATGCTCAATCAGCCAAGCGATACGCAGCGGTAGTTCAGTCGGTTAGAATACCGGCCTGTCACGCCGGGGGTCGCGGGTTCGAGTCCCGTCCGCTGCGCCATATCTGCCTCAAGGCCCACTGAACGCCTTGAAGCACAAGGAAAGCCACTGGCTCACCTTGATCCGATAGCAAAGACCCTGGTCGAAAGACCGGGGTTTTTTGTGTCTGGGGTTTGAAAAAACCTCATCTTCTTCGCTGCCAACAGCGCTCATTATCGGCAAACGGCCGACAGATCATTTCGATTCTGTCGGCCGTTTTTGCGTTCTTGTGTCAAAAAATTTCAATGTGGTTATTTGCCGCAGGCGCAGAAACCTTTAAAGTTAACCCTTCGGTCAACTTTGCACTGTCATCATGGCCTTTTGATTCGTCGAGAAAGGCTTCTGCAAGTCTCCAGATTCGGTGTACTTAACCATAAGGGCGGATTTATAACCGCTCAGAGGATGATCCATGTCCAACCGTGAAATCACCCGGCGCTCGTTCCTTCAGGGCGGGCTGGTGGCGGGTGTGAGTGTCACGCTCACGCCGCTCAGCACCCAGGCGCTGGCTGCCTTGATGGAAAACAGCGTGACCGTGCCGTCTGAAAAGTGGCTCGGCCATAACGGCAAGGCGCGCCAGCGTAACGATGCCTTGTCGAAAGTCTGCGGCAGCAAGGTGTTTGCCCGCGACATCCGTTCCAAGGACATGCCTGGCTGGCCCCAGCAGCAAGGTCACGCCATGTTGCTCAAAACCATCAAGGCCGACCACATCTACGCGGGCTACGACCTGTCGTGGCTTGGCGCCGAGTTGCAGCCGGACCGCGTTGTCACCGCTGCCGACCTGGACAAGGACGGTATCGTCTTCCCGGAAGAACATGCGCCGGACCCGTTGTTGCCCGAGGGCAAAGTGCCGATGTTCATCGGTCACCCGGTGGCGATCCTGATCTGGAACGACTTCGAGCGTTTCCGTCAGGCCAAGAACAAACTCAAGTTCAATGACAAGGCGATTCGTTACGGCGCCAAAGTGCCGTATTACGAAGGTGACCCCTACGGTAGCTTCCGCTACGTGCGCGTGGGTGGCCCGACCTCGGCCGACGAAGACGAATTCGCCAGCCTCAAGGATTCGATCCTGTTCCCGATGCTGAAAAACCGTCGCCCGGTGTGGAATTCCCAGCCAAACCTGCACGGCAACCTGACCGAGCGCGGGCTGTTCTACGCCGAGCGCATGAAAAGCCAGATCAACACGCCACCGGACAACTGGCTGGTGTTTGACGAGCGCTACAAAACCCCATCGATCGAACCGGCCGCCATGGAGCCGGACAACGGCAACGGTTGGTACGATCCGGCGACCAAGACCCTGCACTTTGTGGTGGCCACCCAGTGCCCATTGGAAGTGGCGACCGAGACCGCCAAGATGATCTCGCCGTCGCGCTTCGGCCTGGCCCACCTGAACATGCATCCGGGTTATACCGTGGGTTACGGTTCCAAAGACCACAACATTTTCGTCTACTACGCCGCCCTCGCTGCGTTGTATGGCGCCGGTGTACCGGTGCGTCTGGCCAATGATCGTTACGAGCAATTCCAGAGCGGCATCAAGCGTCACTCGTTCGATATGCGCTATCAGTTGGCGGTCGACAAGAACGACCACAGCTTCAAAATCTTCCTCGCCGACATGAGCGTCGACGGCGGTGGCCGGATCAACTACAGCCCGTCGGTGGCTGCGGTCGGCGCCACGGCGGCGCAGTCGATCTACTACATGCCGCAGAACGACCTGCAAGTCACCGCGTACCATTCCCGTGGCGTTGAAGCCGGTTCGATGCGGGGCTACGGCACCCTGCAAAGCATGGCGGCGACCGAAATGATGGTCGACGAAATCGCCGGTCGCCTGGGTGTGGATGCCATTGAGCTGCGGCGCAAGAACGCACTGCGTTCGGGCATGAAGAACACCCAGGGCGCGATCCCTGCCGGTGCGTTGCGCCTGCACGAAATTCTCGACAAGGCCGCTGTGCACGACGTGTGGAAAAACCGCGACGCGATCAAGCAACAACGCGAAGCCGCAGACCCGGATAACTGGTATGGCGTCGGTTTTGCCATCTGCCAGAAAGACTTCGGCACCGGTTCCGAAGCGCCGATGGCCAGTGTTGAATTCAGCGCTGACGGCCGCATCAGCCTGCGCCACATCGGGATCGAAATCGGCACCGGCATGTCCACTTCGCAATCGCTGGTGGTCGCCGACTTCCTTGGCAGCCCGGCCCACGAAGTGAAGACCGGCGAAACACAATGGCAGGAAATGCAGTTGGTCACCGGCGGCAACCCCTACACCATGAGCCAGGCCGAGCAGGACAACCTGCTGCGCAACCCGCGTTGGGTGGGCAAGCTCGCGTCGGCGTCGTCCGCGACCAACTCGGCGTACTACTTCAGCCACGCCACCCGTGAAGCGGCGCGTGTGCTGTTCAACCACGGCCTGTGGCCAGCGGCGCTGGAGATCTGGCGCCAGGGCCCGTTCGGCGGCCAGGCCAACCCCTATGTGGTGCGCCGCGAAGACGCACATTGGGTGGACGGCAAGCTCACTGCCAACGGCATGCAGCCATTGAGCTTTGAAGAACTGGCCAAGCGCGCTCATGAGCGCGGCCTGGTCACCGCTGCCACGGTCCACGGGTTCAACCGCTGGAGCTGGGCCGAGGCTGAGTACAGCATCGACGGTGTGCGCGAGCGCCTGCCGCTCGACGGTCTGGCGGTGAAATACGGCGATGGCGCACCGAAAGCCAAGCAGGCGCTGATGAGCACTGCCGGTTTCCACCTGCTCGATCGCCAGAACGTCAGCTATCCCGCCACCCAGTTGAATAACGCTGCGGTGACGTACTACAGCCCCGTCGCCACGTTGGTCGAGTTGAAGGTCAACAAGGGTTCGGCGCAGGTCGAAGTGCTCAATCACCATTCATGGGTCGAGTGCGGGCGTGTGCTGGTTGAAGAGTTGGTCAAAGGCCAGCTCGAAGGTGGAGTGGCCATGGGTATCGGTCACGCGTTGATGGAGGAAATGCCGTTGTACGAAGGCGGGCCGGGGGAGGGCGACTGGAACTTCAACCGCTACCGTCTGCCGATGGCGCGTCACGTTGCCGTATGGAAACAGACCTCGGAGATTCTGCCGGCGCTGTCGCCAAGCGACCCGTCCAAAGGTATCGCTGAAGTGGTGATGATCCCGATTGTCGGGGCCATTGGTAATGCGGTGGCACACGCCATCGGTAAACGTGTTCGCGACCTGCCAATCACGGCTGCCCGCATTAAGGAGGCCCTCAATGGCTAACCGTCCGCTTCAACTGACCCTCAATGGTCAACCCGTCGGCCCGGTGGACATCCCTGATGACCTGCCGATGATCGACTACCTGCACGAATACAAAAACCTCACGGGCTCGCGGCTGGGCTGCGGCCAAGGCATTTGCCACGCCTGTGTGGTGATCGTCGACAACCCGGATGGCACCAGCGAAGAAGTGCGCACCTGCATCACCGGCGCGCATTACTTCGAAGGCAAGCAAGTGCGCACTATCGAAGGCCACGCCAAGCGCGATGAGTCGGGCCAGGTCACTGAGCTCAACCCGATCCAGCAGCGCTTCGTGGATGAGTTCGCCTTTCAGTGCAGCTATTGCGCGCCGGGCTTCGTCAATGCGGCCACCGTATTGGTGGAGAAACTGCAACGCCAGCCGACCGTGCACAGCAAGCTGGAACAAGTCATCGAGGACAGCCTCGGTCATCACGTCTGCCGTTGTACCGGGTACGTGCGTTATTACAACGCCACCCGCAACGTGCTGACCGATCTCGGCCTGGTCAAGGAGGGTTAAGCATGAAGCTTTTTCTGACCCGCTTGGCTTTGGCGGCCGGCCTGGCCGCGCCGGTATTGTTTGCCCACGCTGATGATCAAGCCAAGCGTGGCGAATACCTCGCCCGCGCCGCTGACTGCATGGCCTGCCACACTGCACCGGGCGGCGCGCCGTTTGCGGGCGGCCTGCCGATTGTCTCGCCGTTTGGCACCATCTATGGCACCAATATCACGCCAAGCAAAGAACACGGCATCGGCTTGTACAGCGATGACGAGTTCTTCGCTGCGTTGACCGAAGGCAAGCGTCGCGACGGTGCGTACTTGTATCCGGCGATGCCCTACACCTCGTACCACCTGATGCCGCGTGAAGACTCGGACGCCATTCATGCGTACCTCAAAACCATCGAGCCGATCAAGCGCGCAGCGCCGGTCACGAGCCTGAGCTTTCCCTTCAACGTGCGCCTGGGCTTGATGGGCTGGAACGTGTTGTACGGCAAAGCGCTGAAACTGGAACCGGCCGAAGGCAAGAGCGAAGCCTGGAAGCGCGGCCAGTACATGGTCGAAGTGCTCGGCCACTGCGGCGAATGCCACACGCCACGTGGCCTGCCCGGTGCGATGGAGCTGGACAAGCGCCTGACCGGCGGCATCCTCAATGGCTATCTGGCGCCCAGCCTGCTCGCCACGGACCTGGCCGCGCGCGGCTGGAATGAGCAGGACCTGGCCACGTTCCTCAAGCACGGCATGAGCGCCCAAGGGACGATGTTCAACGAGATGTTCCCGGTGTTCCACAACAGCACCCAGGGCCTGAGCGATACGGACCTGGCCGCGATGGCGACCTTCCTGCTCGGCGATAAACCGCCGGCAGCCAAGGCGTTGGTCGAAGTGCCGGTGGACAAGCTCGGCCCGAGCGCTCTGCGCGGCCGCCAGGAATACCTGAACGTCTGTGCCGGTTGCCATGCCGCCGGTGGTGAAGGCAAGCCGCACATCGCGGTGGCGATGCGCGGCAACACCACGCTGCGTCTGGAAGACCCGCGCAACCTAGTGCGGGTGATCGAGGACGGGATCGGTGAGCAGAAGTTCTCCGGGTTCGAGCACATGCAACCGATGCCGGGCTTCGCTGGAAAACTCAGCCCGGCGCAACTCACCGATCTGATCAATTACCTGCGCCAAGGCTGGGGCGGGCAATCGGCGGAGCTGGCGGTGAGCGATGTGCAGAAGTTGCAGGCTGAGGCGCCGTCCATCGAGCACAAGGCGCACTGACATGCAGCATCTGGACCTGCAGGTGATACGACGGGCGCTGGAGTGGTCGGTGGCCGGGCAACGCATCTGGCTCTGTACGGTACTGGCCACCTACGGCTCGGCGCCGCGTGCGCCGGGTTCGTTGCTGGCAGTGAACGCCGCAGGGCAGTGGATTGGGTCGTTGTCGGGTGGTTGCGTCGAGGAAGACTTTCTCGAACGCGTCGCTGACGGTGCGTTTCTCGATGCGGTCAACGTGGTGCGCTACGGCGCAGGGGACGATCCGCGCTCGCGGGTCAGCCTGCCCTGCGGCGGCATTCTCGAAGTATTGGTTGAGAAGTTCGAGCCTGACTGCGAGGTGCAGGCGCACCTGCGTGAAGTGGAGTCGGCGCTGCTCGGGCAGCGGCGCTTGATTCGCCAGGTCGACCTGGCCAGCGGGGCGCGCCGCCTGGTCGCTGATTGTGAGCAGGGCGCGCGCATCGAGCGTGACAGTGAGCGGGTGCGCCTCCGCGTCGGTGCGGCTCAGCGTCTATTGCTGGCCGGGTACTCCAGCGTGGCGCAGGCGTGTGCCGAGTTTGCAGTCGGCCTCGGGTTCGAAGTGATTCTCTGCGACCCACGCGATGAAGTGCTCGAAGGCGTGGTGCTCAATGGCGTGGAGATTCGTCGCCAGTTGCCGTCGGTGTTTATTGCCGATGGCGGCTGTCACCGTGATACGGCGGTGGTTGCGCTGACGCATGACCCGCGTATCGACGATCTGGCGATGATGGAAGCGGTGCGTACCGACGCGTTCTACATTGGCGTGATGGGGTCGTTGCAGACCTCGCAGAAGCGCTTTGAGCGACTGCGCCGCATCGGTGGGTTGGGGGAGCCTGAACTGGCGCGGATACACGCGCCCATCGGGCTTAACCTGGGGAGCAGGACGCCGTCGGAAATTGCGTTGGCGGTATTGGCGGATATCGTGCGGATTCGCAGCGGGATTGCTCGCGACCGGCTCTGAAGCGCAGCCCTGTAGGAGCGAGCAAGCTCGCTCCTACAGTGTTTACATCCCGAATTTATCTCGCAACCCGTAGTACCAAGCCCCCAGCGCCGCAAACGGCGTGCGCAACATTTGCCCACCCGGGAACGGGTAATGCGGCAAACCCGCAAACGCATCAAAACGCTCTGCCTGACCCCGCAAGGCCTCTGCCAGTACTTTGCCTGCCAGGTGCGTGTACGTCACGCCATGGCCGCTACAGCCCTGGGAGTAATAGATGTTGTCACCCAGGCGACCGACCTGCGGCAAACGCGACAGGGTCAGCAGGAAATTGCCAGTCCAGGCGTAGTCGATCTTCACGTTCTTCAGTTGCGGAAATGCCTTGAGCATTTTCGGCCGGATAATCGCTTCGATATTCGCCGGGTCCCGCGCGCCATACACCACGCCGCCGCCGAAGATCAGGCGCTTGTCGCTGGTGAGGCGGTAGTAGTCGAGCAGGTAGTTGCAGTCCTCGACACAGTAATCTTGTGGCAATAAAGTCTTGGCTACTTCATCGCCCAGTGGCGCCGTGGTGATCACTTGGGTGCCACACGGCATCGACTTGGCCGCCAGCTCCGGCACCAGATTGCCCAGGTAAGCGTTCCCCGCGACGATAATGAATTTGGCCCTGACCTTGCCTTCGGCGGTATGCACCACCGGATTAGCGCCGCGCTCGATGCGCACCGCTGCCGATTGCTCATAGATCGTGCCGCCCAGGGATTCCACAGCCGCGGCTTCACCGAGCGCCAGGTTGAGCGGGTGGATATGGCCGCCGCTCATGTCCAGCAAGCCGCCCACATAGTTGTCACAGGCCACCACTTCGCGGATGCGTCGCTCGTCCAGCAACTCCAGTTGCGTATGGCCGTAGCGCTCCCACAGACGCTTCTGCGATTCCAAGTGGCCCATGTGCTTGCTGTTGAGGGCGGCGAACACGCCACCGTCCTTCAAGTCGCACTGGATCTGGTACTTGGCCACGCGCTCACGGATGATCCTGCCGCCTTCAAACGCCATCTGCCCCAACAACTGCGCCTGCTGAGGCCCGACGCTGCGCTCGATCACGTCGATATCGCGGCTGTAACTATTGACGATCTGCCCACCGTTGCGACCCGAGGCACCAAAACCGACCTTGGCGGCTTCCAGCACCGTAACGCGAAAGCCGTTCTCCAGCAGAAACAGCGCACTGGAAAGCCCGGTATAGCCGGCCCCGATCACGCACACATCGGTCTCGACCTCACCTTGCAACACAGGACGGGGCGGAACTGCATTCGCAGAAGCGGCGTAATACGACTGGGGGTAGGGGGTGTTCGCCATCCTGGAACCTCTGTTTTATATTTTTTACGAGTGCGCCGATCCTACCTGAGTTGAAAATTGCCTGCCAGCCACCCGAAAATCACGGGTGTACCCGGCGCAAATAAAAAATTCGCATATTCATAGGGTTAGCTGCAAAAAAGATGTTGACACCCCTCCGGAATTCCGTAGAATGCCGCCTCACAGCAGGCACGTAGCTCAGTTGGTTAGAGCACCACCTTGACATGGTGGGGGTCGTTGGTTCGAGTCCAATCGCGCCTACCAAACAAAATCCGCTCTGCTGGGCGGTCTGGAAGGGCTCACCGAAAGGTGGGCCCTTTTTTGTTGCCTGAAATTTGGGCAAAGGAACATCAAGACGCCGGGCGGCGTCCTTTCAGGGCTTGTATGTCCAATCAGGCGAAAAGCGTCGCCACCGCCAGCAGGCAAATTACCTGGGCGAACAGCTGGCAGCGTATTTCGCCAAGCGTGGTCGCCATATTACTCATTTGTCCGGCATACATAGCGGGAACCCTCATTGTCGGCGTGACACCGTGAATGAACTGCAAGTACACACAGCTGCACCGTGGAGTATAGGTGCAGATCAGGAATTTTCCCTGCCGACGCCATAGCGAGTTCATCCTCACGTCTTTTCCAAAAAAACTGCGCTGAATCTCTCCATGGTGCCGTACCCCCGATGCCATCCCCCCACAAAAATTATTGGTTTGCAGCAACAATTTTTCTTGTTGGACACCCCCGTCCCCAGGCAGCAAAGTTGCCGCCACTGACGCTCGACCTTCCAGGTCAACAATAAAAAACCGAGCCGATTGCACGTCATTTTCATGCTGTGAGCCCTTTGCCCACATCCTGCTGTAATGGCGCCGCAGCGCGCACTAAAGGACCTCTTCGCCATGCAAACTGTTGTGAACTTATGGCCGTTGATCGGCGTACTTGTCATCGTGGTCGGCTTTGTATTGCGCTTCAATCCGCTGTTGGTGGTCACCGCGGCCGCCATCGCCACCGGGCTTGCCGCCCAGTTCCCGCTGGAAAAAATTCTCGCCACCATGGGCGATGGCTTCCTTCAGACCCGTGCCTTGCAACTGATTCTGTTATTGCCGCTGGCGGTGATTGGCCTGCTGGAACGCCATGGCCTGCGCCTGCATGCGCAGAACTGGATTGCACGCTTCGAACGCGCCACGGTCGGGCGTTTGTTGATCATCTATCTGTTTGTGCGTGAGTCCACGGCGGCCATGGGGTTGACGAGCCTGGGTGGGCATCCGCAGATGGTGCGGCCGCTGCTGGCGCCGATGGCCGAGGGCGCCGCAGAAAAACGTTATGGCAAGCTGCCTGACAAGCTACGCCACAAGGTACTGGCCATGTGCGCTGCCACCGACAACGTCGGGTTGTTCTTTGGTGAGGACATCTTCGTGGCCTTTGGTGCGATTGCGTTGATGCACACCTTCCTGCTTGGCTCGGGGATTGATGTGGAGCCGCTGCACATTGCGGTGTGGGGCATCCCGACGGCGATCTGCGCCTTCATCATTCACGCTATCCGGTTGCATCGTTTCGACCGGCGCTTGACCCGCGAAATGAGCTCGGCCACCGCTCCAGTGGAGGCTGCTCAATGATTATTTCCATTCAATACCTGTACTGGCTGGCGGGCGTGCTGTTGCTGATCACCGCCGGCATGATCCTGCTCGACCGTTCCCACCCCAAGCGCTGGTCCAGTGCGCTGTTCTGGTTGTTGTTCGCCGTACCGTTCCTTATAGGCGAGCGCTTGCCTTCGGTGGTCATCGGAGTGGGTGTGGTGGTGATGGCATTGATTGCGGGCTTGGGCGGCGTTGGTCGTGGCCAGCATGCCCAATTGCACGACAAGGCGTCCCGCGCCAGTGCCGGGCGCCTGGGCCACAAATTGTTCATCCCGGCGTTGGCGATTCCGCTGACCACGGTGATTGGCTCAGTGTTGCTCAAACACACCGAAATCGGTGGTGTACCGCTGCTGGACCCGAAGAACACCACCTTCGTCTCCCTGGGCATCGGTTGCCTGATCGCCCTTGGCCTGGCCTGCTGGCTGACCCGGGATACGCCGGTACAAGCGTTACGCGAATCCCGTCGCCTGACCGAAGCTCTGGGCTGGGCCATGGTGCTCCCGCAAATGCTGGCGATGCTCGGGCTGTTGTTCAATGAGGCCGGGGTGGGCACGGCGGTCGCTCATGTCACCACCACCTACATCAACCTGGACTACAAGTTGGTGGCGGTGATGGTCTATGTGTTGGGCATGGCCTTGTTTACCGTGATCATGGGCAATGGTTTTGCGGCCTTTCCGGTGATGACCGGTGGCGTCGGCGTGCCGGTGCTGGTGGGGATTTACGGCGGCAACCCTGCGGTGATGGCGGCCATTGGTATGTTCTCGGGCTATTGCGGTACGTTGATGACGCCCATGGCGGCCAACTTCAATATCGTACCGGCGGCGCTACTGGAACTGCCGGACAAAAATGCGGTGATCAAGGCCCAGATACCCACGGCGCTGATGATGCTGGTGGTCAATATCGTGCTGCTTTACCTGTTGATGTGAGGTCATTGTGCAAAACGTATTGCTGACGGGCTTCGAGCCCTTTGATAAGGCGGCGGTAAACCCTTCTTGGGAGGCCGTGCGCCAGTTGGACGGTGTGCAGTTGTGCGAGGGGGTGCAGATAGTTGCGCGTTGCTTGCCCTGCGCATTTGCCACCGCGGCCGAGACCTTGCTGCAGTTGATCAACGAACTGCAGCCGGCAATGGTCATCGCCACGGGCCTGGGGCCTGGGCGCAGTGATATTTCCGTCGAGCGCGTTGCGATCAACGTTAACGATGCGCGTATTCCCGACAATCTGGGCGCTCAGCCAATTGATACCTCAGTGGTGGACGGCGGCCCGGCGGCGTACTTCTCGACGTTGCCGATCAAGGGCATGGTCAAGGCGGTGCGTGAGGCGGGTATTGCGGCCTCGGTATCGCAGACGGCGGGGACGTTTGTGTGCAACCAGGTGTTTTATCGTTTGCAGCACGCCTTGGTGGGGACTGGGGTGCGCAGTGGGTTTATTCACGTTCCCGGCTTGCCCGGATCGAGCGAGCCGTCGATGGTGCTATCGACAACCGTGGAAGGGCTGCGGGTTGCGGCGCTGGCAGCCTGGCAAACCCAGGCGGATGTCGTCCTTGCCGGTGGCCAGATCAGCTGACAGCTGTACGCTGTGTTGCAATTTCAACTACAGTTCCAGCACACCCTTGCCTCGGAAAGTCGCCATGTTAAAGCGTACGAAACTTGTATCGGCTGCGTTGTCGCTTGCACTGGCCGTCACCAGTGGCCTTGCCCTTGCAGATCCAGGTAATGGCAAAGGCCAAGGCAATAACAAGGGTGATGCCTATGGTGGGCAGGACAACGGCAAAGGTCACGGTAATAACAAAGGTAATGCCCAGGGCGGGCCGGGTAAGGCCAAAGACAAGGGCGGCCAATCCAGAAATGACTTCAGCGTTGATCGCGGTCTTGTACTGAACGTGCTGGGCGGTCACCGCGATTATTGGCGCCCAGGGCCAGCCTTACCGCCTGGCATTCAGAAAAACCTGGCACGCGGCAAGCCCCTGCCGCCTGGTATTGCCAAGAAGCTGGACGGCCGCTTGCTGGGGCAGTTGCCTCGTTATGATGGTTACGAATGGCAGCAAGCGGGAACCGACTTGATATTGGTGGCCATTGCGACCGGTATCATCTACGAAGTTCTGAACGGTGCGTTTGATTGAGGTGCAGCGCCCTCAGGCTTCACGGCCGGGGAAAAACAACTCAAAACAGGTCACGCCATCTTCACTGCTTACACGGTACCGCCCGTTATGCAGTTGCATGATGGTCGCCACGATCGAGAGTCCCAGGCCGTTGGACTGGGATGACCGCTCGCGGGATTCATCCACCCGGTAGAACCGTTCGAACAGCCGCGGCAGGTGCTCAGCCGGGATCGTCTGGCCTTGGTTGCTGACTTTCAGGTTGATGCCCGCGCCATCCGGCACTGCCTGGATACTCAGCTCCGAGCCCGGCGCGCCATACTTGATGGCGTTGGCACACAGGTTGGCCAAGGCACGGCGCAGCAGCATCGGTTCAGCCCAGATCACCCCTTCGCCCAAGGCCGTGATGTGCATGTCCACATCACCGGCCAGCCCCTCGAAGTAATCCGCGATGCGTTCCACTTCATCCGCTGCGTCCAGCGCTTGGCGTTGGCGCAGTGCGCTGGCGGGGTCGGTGCGGGCCAGGAACAGCATGTTGTCGAGCATTCGCGCCAGGCGTTCCAGCTCTTCGACATTGGAGGCCAGCAGTTGCTGGTAGCTCTCGATGCTGCGCTGCTGCTGCAGGGCCACCTGGGTTTCGCCGAGCAGGTTGTTGATCGGGGTGCGCAGTTCATGGGCCATATCGGTGGACACTTGGCCCAGTTGTACAAAACCTTTGGCCAGGCGCTCAAGCATGGTGTTGAACGAGTCGATCATTGGCAGCAATTCTTTCGGCGCGCCGTGGCTGTCGAGGCGTTCGGCCAGGTTGCTGACGCCGATCCCTTGGGCATGCCGGGCCAGGCGGCGCAACGGCAGCAAGCCGCGATGAACCAGCAGGTAACCCACCAGCGCCAGGATGATCGCGGCGATACTCGCCAGGATGTAGACGCTGAGTCGATAACTGGCGAGCACCGCGGTGCGCTCGGTCATCAGGCGGCCGCTGGTGATTTGCAAGCTGCCCAGGTCGCCGGAGTCGATGGCCACGGCCACCAGCGAGAAGGGAATGCCGTTCAGGCCTGGTAAATGTTGCACGTCGCTCAATATGAGCCGGTGATCCTTGGGCAGCGGCTGGATCGACGGCAACTCAATATTCCCCGGGTTTACCAGCAGCAGTGCCTGTTTGCCGGGGGCGGTAATGCTCAGCACCGATTCGCGGTTGCCCAACATGTTCTGGAACAGCTCTGGCTTGGTCTTGATCAAGTCCAAGGTATTGCTGTCGTTAAGCAGGTTGCGCAACTGATCCACTCGCGATATCAGCGCGGCGTCATCGCGGCGGATCAGTTCGCGCTCCAGCTCCCGGTACAGCGCCACGCCCAGGGTTGCCAGCAGGGCGAAGGCGAGCAGGGCGAAGATCAATGCCAGGCGCAGGGTCAGGGAGTAAGGGTGCTGGCGGCTCATGGCTGGGTATCGAAGCGGTAGCCAATGCCCCGCACGCTGTGGATCAGCTTGAGCTGGAACGGGTCGTCGATTTTCAGGCGCAGGCGGCGCACGGCGACATCCACCACATTAGTGTCGCTGTCGAAGTTCATGTCCCATACCCGCGAAGCAATCAGCGAGCGGGACAGCACTTGGTCCTGGTGCGTGGCAAACAGGTGCAGAAGGGCGAACTCTTTGTTGGTCAGGGTAATGCGCGTGCCGGCGCGGGTGACCCGACGTTTGAGTACGTCAATGTGCAGGTCGGCGATGTGCAGTTGCTCTTCATCCCGGCTCGGGCCACGACGGTTGAGGGTACGCAGGCGCGCCACCAGTTCGGCGAACGAAAAGGGCTTGATCAGGTAGTCATCGGCACCCAGTTCAAGGCCTTTGATGCGGTCGGCGATGTCATCGCGGGCGGTGAGGAACAGCACCGGCGTATCGGCCTCTTTGCGCAGGCGACGCAGCACTTCCCAGCCATCCATTTTCGGCATCATCACGTCGAGTACGATCACGTCGAAGGGCGTTTCAAGGGCCTGGTGCAAACCGTCCACGCCATCGCGGGCCAGGCTCACACAATGCCCCAGTTCCTGCAGGCCATTGAGCAGATAATTGCCGGCCTTGGGTTCGTCTTCGACTACAAGGATGTTCATGGGAAGTGCTCTGCTTCAATAAGTTGCGCCAGTGTAGCCCGATCAATTGTCATTGGCGCAACCGGTGCCCTGGACTTGGTAATCCAGCACATGTTCGCGGTCTTGGTGGTCCAGGTAGCGCAGTTGCGCCGGCACAACCCCGCATTGGCCGTAGGTGTCGGTGCTCGACAGCACCTTGGCGACATCCAGGTGCACGAAGAAGCCGGTTTTGTCGTGGATCACGTTGGTGGCGGGGGCGGTATCGGCAGCGAATACCGAGCCAGTGGCGAGCAAAGCGGCGAAGCCCAAGGCAATCAGTTTCATGGTGGTGTCTCACGTTCCGGGTGGGTAGTGAGCTCACGGTAACCAGGCGACCCCAACAGCCAACCAACAGGATCATGACAAGTTCGTCATTTTTGCCTCGGAACTGACGGGCCAGATCTCGGCGTTTACAAGCGTCAAGGTGATCCGTAGATTGCAGGGGCCCAGCCCATGAGGAAGCCGTGCAGTGTCCAGCCCAACTCCAAACGTATTTACCCGGCGTTACCGCGCCTTTCTGTTCGATATGGACGGGACCCTGCTCAACTCCATTGCGGCTGCGGAGCGCGTGTGGGGCATCTGGGCTGCACGGCATGGCTTGGATGTGGAAGCGTTCCTGCACACCATTCATGGTGCCCGCGCAATTGATACGATCACCCGCCAGGCGTTGCCGGGTGTCGATCCACAGGTAGAAGCCCAATGGATCACCGAGGCTGAGCTGGACGATGTCGAAGGCATCGTGGCAGTTCCCGGCGCGGTGGCGTTTTTGGCCAGCCTGCCCGTCGATCAATGGGCGTTGGTCACCTCTGCGCCAAAAGCGTTGGCCGTGCGCCGGCTGCAAGCGGCGGGCATTCCGGTGCCGGCGGTACTGGTGACAGCCGAAGATGTAAAGACGGGCAAGCCCGATCCGGCCTGTTATGTGCTGGGTGCCCAGCGCCTGGGCGTGCCGGTGCAAGACTGCCTGGTGTTCGAGGACGCCACAGTGGGCATTCAGGCTGGGGAAGCGGCGGGGGCGGATATCATGGTGGTGACCTCGACACACATGGCGCCGATGGTGACTGCCCATGCTTGCATCGAGGAATATAGTGCGTTGAAAGCCGAGCGTGGGGCTGATGGCTTGCTGTCCTTAAGTCCGTTACCGGTCTCGGCCTTCCAGGCAGTCGAGGGAGTCTGATAGCGCCTGCAACCGGCTGTTTTTCATGCCTTGGCGCGACATCACCATTTCCCTGAGTATCTCGGTGGCGAGCTGGTTGATGGCCTCTGTACCGTGATAGTGCGCACGCACGATGCCGGTAATCGCGAAGTGATCGGTCTCTGGGCCGCTGAGCACGGCTGACAGGGTGCCGTCGGCATGCAGCGTGCACTCAACCCTGTAGCTCGGCAGGCGTTCTGCCAAGGCTTTTTCGATTTGGGATTTGTTGAGGGTGTCCATCTGCTTTTGCACCTTTGATTAGCTGCGCAACGCAAGCCCAATGATAGGTGGTGGTGCGGCGGTGTAAATACCGGCGATCCGATAACCGCTAAACGCCCTCAGCGTGCGGCTTTTTCATGGGCGCGATGAGCGGCGCGCTGACACAGCTTGCGCAAGATCACCTTCTGGATGGGCTTGAGGCAGAACACAAGCAGGTAGCCACAGAGTAGAAGCGCCAGATCCACCCAGGAATGGGTGTCGGGATCGGCCCCTTCAACTTCCATTCTCAGGCCACACCCGAGTGCCACGAAGGTCAGCCCTATCAACAGGGCAATCATCCAGGATCTGGAAACAAGGGATTGCGACGCGGCTGGCCTCATCGACGTGTTCCTGAAATGCACTCGGATGGCAGGATAAAGTGTCAGAAATTGGGCTGCCAATAGCGCGACAAGTTCCGGATACCCTGACAGTTTCATCTTGCAGCGAAGGGAAAGCTCAAGGCGCGCTGGTCACGCGGGGAAACGCGAGCAGGCCAATTGGGTTTTCGCCAGCCGTTACAGTGAACGAAAAGGCTGGCTACTGGAGGCGTTTCAAGGCGTCTGGTTTTTATCGGGTGCAGTCAGGCCGGCCTGGATACGCTGGTAAATCTCCTCGCGATGCACGGCAACATCCTTAGGGGCGTTGATGCCGATTCGTACTTGCTGGCCGCTAACGCCCAGGATGGTGATCGTAATGTCATCACCGATGTTTATGCTTTCACCGACTTTGCGGGTGAGTATAAGCATGGACTTCTCCTTGAATTACTTTTAAGGACACATGTTTCAGACAGGGTAGGTGTCGGATGTGTGTAGCTTACTGCGAAGCGCTTCCCTGTGACTGCCTCTTTCTAGGACGCATAGAGGCAACATTAATTCCCATGGCGGTATCATACAGGTCGCGATACATGATTCGCATTGTTTAAGCCAACGTTTATGACGGCCAGAATAGACAGTGAATGGTAAAGTTGCCTCTTTGATCCTCAAAGGAGCAGGGCAGTGCGTAAAGTAGCGATGGCAATTGTGGTGTTGGCGTTGGCCGGATGCGGTGAAGGTAAGTCGGTCGATGCCCCCAAGGCCAAGCCTGCCGTGACCGAAAGCCTGCCGCAAACCGGTGCGATTGCCGCTCAGGAGTGGGATATACGGGTCGGCCCGCCGGACCACAAGCTGCAGGCGATCACCGACCTGACCGCCTGGTTGCTGGAACACGGCTTCAATTTCTATATCGTCAAAGTCGACGGCAAGGATGAGGTGCTATTGGGGCCGTTCGCGACCAAAGCCGAGGCCGAAGCCAAGCAGGCGCTGCTAAACGAAAAAATGGCACGGGCCAAGAAAAACGACACCGTGTCGGAGATCATCGAACACAAGGCTGCGCAGTAGCAGCAGGCCAGGTGGGCGGGCAGCCCCGCCCACGTTCAGCCGCAGGCCTTCAGGTTGACCGGACCGACGAACTCATTGCCGCGCCCCATCACGCAAGCCACGGTCTGGTTGCGCTGGCGCTCCCAGATTTGCACCGGATAGGTCTTGTTCCAGGCTTCATACAATTGCCGGTCCTGCTTCGACAGGCGTAGGCCATATTGCTTGCTCATGTAGAAATACGTGCGCGCGATCATTCCGCGAATGGACGGGCGCGGCATGACTTTCTTTGCCTTGAAGTCCACCTGGGTCAGGCATGAGCCATACTGCCCGCTTTGCACCGGCAGCCAGCCAAAGCTGAAGTTGTTACGGTCGCCATTCACTTCGCCGATGCTCGGCACCAGATTGTGCAGGTCTGCCTCGGCGCGCTTGAACACCTCATCATGGCGCGTGCAGTTTTTTCGCCCGCCATTTTGCCAGCATTGGCGCAGATGCCCGATTTGCCAGGCCGGTACGATGTGTTCCCACTCAATGCGCGCGGCGCGGTTGGCGTTTTTGCGGGGGATGTAACCGCAGGCTTTCAGGTTGACCCGGTTACCGGTGTATTTGCAGCCGCAATAAAATTCGGTGGATTGCGGCGCGTAGAGCTTCCAGGCGATTTTCTTGGCTTCGCTGAAGGTTCGAGGGGCTTGGGCGTTGGCGGTGACGGTTAAAAACAGACAGCACACAGCAATAAAACGGGCACTCATTGAATCAATCTTCCTTCGGCACAACCCAGAAAATCTGCACGCCACCGTCATCTCGATAGGCGAGGGTGACGTTGTCGTTTTCCGAAATCTCTTCCAGTAAACGTTGCCAATCGGTCTCCGGTTCATCGGGTAAACGGAAGATCAACGCTGCCTTGGCTTTTTGGGCGTTGGTCGAATTGATGATTTTTTGCACGCGGATAGCCAGGCGCTGGTAGGCGTCAGGCGATGCAGGGGCTGCGGAAGAGGGCTTTGCCACAGAACATTCCTTAATTGGCTGTACGCACATACAGTATTTAACTGTAGGCAATTTCGCAACTGCTTAAATTTCAAGAAGTTCGTCTGACAGCGAATCAGGAAGTTTGTTGAGGTGCGGGGGGAGAGGGGTTGAATATGGCGAGGGAGCAAGCTCCCTCGCCACAAAAGCATCTACAGGTGAATCAGCAGGGATCAGTATTCCCAGAAGATCCGTTGCAGTTCCTTGCTGTCCTGGGTCTTGGTCAGTGCGACCATGGCCAGGATGCGGGCTTTCTGCGGGTTCAGGTCAAGGGCGGCGACCCAGTCGTATTTGTCGTCTGGCTGTTCGGCGTTACGCAGAACCATGCCACCGGCGTTGACGTGGGAAGAACGAATGATCTGCACGCCTTGCTTACGCAATTCCACCAGTGCTGGAACGACCTTGGACGATACCGAGCCATTGCCGGTACCGGCGTGAATGATCGCTTTGGCGCCCGCTTGGGCCAATGCTTTGTAAGCGGTGTCGCTCACGTTGCCGTAGCCGTAGGCAATTTCAACGTCAGGCAGGCTTTTGATGGTCTTGATGTCGAACTCAGAATCCATGGTGTGACGCTTGGCCGGCAGGCGGAACCAGTAGGATTTGCCTTCAACGACCATGCCCATTGGGCCCCATGGGCTCTTGAAGGCTTCGGTTTTGATGTTGATCATCTTGCTGACGTCGCGACCCGATTGGATCTCGTCGTTCATGGTCACCAGCACGCCTTTGCCGCGGGCTTCCTTGCTGCCTGCGACCGCAACGGCGTTGTACAGGTTGAGCATGCCGTCTGCCGACATCGCGGTGCCTGGGCGCATGGAGCCGACGACCACGATAGGCTTGTCGGTTTTTTCCACAAGGTTCAGGAAGTAGGCGGTTTCTTCAAGGGTGTCGGTGCCGTGGGTGATCACGATGCCATCCACGTCCTTGCTGTCGGCCAATTCGGCGACACGGCGACCCAATTGCAGCAGGTTTTCGTTATTGATGCTTTCCGACGCAATTTGCATTACTTGTTCGCCGCGAACATTGGCGATCTGGCTAAGCTCAGGAACGCCGGCGATCAGTTGTTCGATGCCGACTTTGGCTGCCTGGTAGGTGGCGCTGTTGGCCGCGCTGGCGCCGGCGCCAGCGATGGTGCCGCCGGTGGCGAGGATGACCACGTTGGACAGTTTGGTCTTGCTTTCAACTTCCTTTGCCTGGGCGGCAACGGGGAACAGCAGCAGAAGGGCCAATGCGCCCGGAATAACGTTCTTCAATGCAGATTTCATTATTTTTCTCTCTGGTTTTTGATGAGTGCTGTAGCAGGTTCATCTAGAACACCCGGGCGGTTCTGAACGCCGCGAGGTGCTGAGAAAGAGCAGGATTTGTACCAGGCTGAGTATGTTGGTTTTTTTAAATTAACTTATTGATTTAAAACAACTTAAAGCAAGATTTCGGTTTGGTGGGGGTCGGTGCTGTCCGGCTTTCCGAACGAGAAGGGCTGTGGTGTTCGGTTGTCCGAAAAGCGTTCACGATTTGTCCGGGCACCCTGCATGATCATTCGCCACCCAGGCTGTCGTTTCAGCGAAGGTCAGAGAGGGCGAGCTTGCTTAAACGTATCAGCGGCCGATAGCTGAAGGGAGGGCGTGGAGGGCGTCCGTGAAAGCCTTGCTGCTACCGTTGACAAATCTCGACAAGGTTCTCATAGTTTACTCAACGCAAACGTTTGCGAGATGTTTCACTGCGCCCTTGGCACATCGTGACAGCTCGTATCAGCCGCCCAAGTGGGAGGGCTGCCGAAGGGGTCTTCGGTGCAAGCGTTGCTCACAATAATCATAAGATCGGAGTGAACCCATGAAGCTGCCATTTGCTGGACGTCTTCTTGCTGTTGCTGTGCTTGCTGCCGCATCCGCCGCTTTGCCTCTCTCTTCTGCATTTGCCGATGACGCTGCCAAAACGCCTACCGTGGGTTTGGTCATGAAGTCCCTTGCCAATGAGTTTTTCGTCACCATGACCGACGGTGCGAAGGACTACCAGAAAGCGCACCCAACAGAATTCAAGTTGATCTCCAACGGCATCAAGAACGAAACCGATACCAGCGCGCAGATCGCCATTGTCAACGAAATGATCAACGCCAAGGTCGATGCGCTTGTCATCGCTCCCGCCGACTCCAAGGCACTCGCCAGTGTGCTGAAGAAAGCTTCCGATGCCGGTATCAAAGTCGTCAACATCGACAACCGCCTGGACCCGGAAGTACTCAAAAGCAAAAACCTCAATATCCCGTTCGTAGGCCCGGATAACCGCAAAGGCTCCAAGCTGGTGGGCGACTACCTGGCCAAGCAACTGGCCGCCGGTGACAAGGTCGGCATCATCGAGGGCGTACCCACTACCACCAATGCCCAGCAGCGCACCGCAGGCTTCAAGGATGCGATGGACGCGGCAGGCATGAAGATTGTTTCCACCCAATCCGGTAACTGGGAAATCGACCAAGGCAACAAGATCGCGGCAGCGATGCTGAGCGAAACACCGGATATCAAGGCGCTGTTGGCCGGTAACGACAACATGGCCCTGGGCGCTGTTTCCGCCGTGCGTGCGGCAGGCAAGGCCGGCAAGGTGCTGGTTGTGGGTTATGACAACATTGACGCGATCAAACCAATGCTCAAGGACGGTCGTGTGTTGGCCACCGCTGACCAGGCCGCTGCCCAGCAAGCCGTGTTTGGTATCCAGAACGCGCTGAAGCTGGTCAAGGGTGAGAAAGTCGATGCCAAAGATGGCGTGATCGAAACCCCGGTCGAGCTCGTCATCAAGCAGTAATCCTGGCAGTACCCAACAGCGCCTGCTCGTCCTGAGCGGGCGCCTGGAGATTTTCCTATGTCATCTTCCGCCCCGAACGCTGTCCTCTCGGTCAGCGGTATCGGTAAGACCTATGCCCAACCGGTTCTGTCCGACATCACCCTGACGCTCAATCGCGGGGAAGTGTTGGCGCTGACCGGTGAGAACGGCGCAGGCAAAAGCACCTTGTCGAAGATCATCGGTGGCTTGGTCACGCCCACTACCGGGCACATGCAATTCAATGGTCAGGATTACCGCCCCGCCAGCCGCACCCAGGCCGAAGCCTTGGGCGTGCGCATGGTCATGCAGGAACTCAACCTGCTGCCGACGCTGACCGTGGCTGAGAACCTATTCCTGGATAACCTGCCGAGCCGCTGTGGCTGGATCAGCCGCAAACAACTGCGCAAAGCCGCGATCGAAGCCATGGCCCAAGTCGGCCTGGACGCGATCGACCCGGACACGCTGGTGGGCAGCCTGGGCATCGGTCACCAGCAAATGGTCGAGATCGCCCGTAACCTGATCGGCGACTGCCATGTACTGATCCTCGACGAGCCCACGGCGATGCTCACCGCTCGTGAAGTCGAGATGCTGTTCGAACAAATCACGCGCCTGCAGGCTCGAGGCGTGGCGATCATTTATATTTCTCACCGGCTCGAAGAGTTGGCCCGTGTCGCCCAGCGCATTGCGGTATTGCGCGACGGCAAGCTGGTCTGCGTCGAGCCGATGGCCAATTACAACAGTGAGCAGTTGGTGACCTTGATGGTCGGGCGCGAACTGGGTGAACACATCGATTTGGGCCCGCGCACCATCGGAGGCCCGGCCTTGACGGTGAAGGGCCTGACCCGTTCGGACAAGGTCCGCGATGTGTCCTTTGAAGTGCGCGCCGGTGAAATCTATGGCATTTCCGGCCTGATCGGCGCCGGCCGCACCGAATTGCTGCGCCTGATCTTCGGCGCCGACCCGGCCGACAGCGGCACCGTGGCCTTGGGTTCGCCGGCCAAGGTGGTGAGCATTCGCTCGCCGGTGGACGCGGTCGGTCATGGTATTGCCTTGATCACCGAAGACCGCAAGGGTGAGGGCCTGCTGCTGACCCAATCCATCAGCGCCAACATCGCCCTGGGCAACATGCCGGAAATTTCCGGCGGTGGCGTCGTCAACAGTCGCAACGAAACCGCTCTGGCCAAGCGCCAGATCGACGCCATGCGTATCCGCAGTTCCAGCCCGACGCAACTGGTGTCCGAGCTGTCGGGTGGTAACCAGCAGAAGGTGGTGATTGGCCGCTGGCTGGAGCGCGATTGCGCGGTGATGCTGTTCGATGAGCCCACCCGTGGTATCGACGTCGGTGCCAAGTTCGACATCTACGCTTTGCTCGGTGAGTTGACCCGTCAGGGCAAAGCGCTGGTAGTGGTGTCCAGTGACCTGCGTGAGCTGATGCTGATCTGTGACCGCATCGGTGTGTTGTCCGCCGGGCGGCTGATCGAGACCTTCGAGCGTGACAGCTGGACCCAGGACGAATTGCTCGCCGCCGCCTTCGCCGGCTATCAGAAACGTGATGCGCTGCTCAACGAAGCCGCGCCTAGGAATACCCCATGAAAACAAGCACTTCCCCCGGTAAAACTGGCGGCAACTTCTATGGCCTGGGTACTTACCTGGGGCTGGCAGGTGCCTTGCTGGCGATGATTGCGCTGTTCTCGGTGCTCAGCGATCACTTCCTGTCCTATGACACCTTCAGCACCCTGGCCAACCAGATTCCTGACCTGATGGTGCTCGCGGTGGGCATGACCTTCATCCTGATCATTGGCGGCATCGACCTGTCCGTGGGCTCGGTGTTGGCATTGGCGGCCTCGGCGGTCAGCGTGGCGATCCTGGGCTGGGGCTGGAGCGTGTTGCCCGCCGCCCTGTTGGGCATGGGCTGCGCGGCGTTGGCCGGCACCATCACCGGTTCCATCACGGTGGCCTGGCGCATTCCGTCATTTATCGTATCCCTCGGCGTGCTGGAGATGGCCCGCGGCGTGGCCTACCAGATGACGGGCTCGCGCACCGCTTATATCGGTGACTCGTTTGCCTGGCTGTCCAACCCGATTGCTTTTGGTATTTCCCCGTCGTTCATCATCGCCTTGCTGGTGATCATCGCGGCCCAGTTGGTGCTGACCCGTACTGTGTTCGGGCGTTACCTGATCGGCATCGGTACCAACGAAGAAGCGGTGCGCCTGGCGGGTATTAACCCCAAGCCATACAAGATTCTGGTGTTCAGCCTGATGGGCCTGCTGGCCGGTGTGGCGGCGCTGTTCCAGATTTCGCGCCTGGAAGCGGCGGACCCGAATGCCGGTTCGGGCCTGGAGCTGCAAGTGATCGCCGCCGTGGTGATCGGTGGTACCAGCCTGATGGGCGGGCGTGGTTCGGTCATCAGTACGTTCTTCGGGGTGTTGATTATTTCGGTCTTGGCCGCTGGGCTGGCACAGATCGGCGCGACGGAACCGACTAAACGTATCATTACCGGCGCCGTGATCGTGATTGCCGTGGTCCTCGATACTTACCGCAGCCAGCGCGCCAGTCGGCGGGGCTGAACCATGGCAACGATCAAGGATGTGGCAGCGCTTGCAGGTATTTCCTACACCACCGTGTCCCATGTGGTGAACAAGACGCGCCCAGTCAGCGAGCCGGTACGCATCAAGGTCGAGGCGGCGATCAAGCAGTTGGACTACGTGCCCAGTGCCGTCGCACGCTCGCTCAAGGCCAAGACCACGGCCACCATCGGCCTGCTGGTGCCCAATAGCCTCAACCCGTATTTTGCCGAACTGGCTCGGGGTATCGAGGATTACTGCGAGCGTAATGGCTATTGCGTGATCCTCTGCAACTCGGATGACGACGCAGAGAAACAGCGCAGTTACTTGCGCGTGTTGCTGGAAAAGCGCGTCGATGGCTTGATCGTGACATCCGTGGGCGGCGATGACAGTGGCCTTGCCGCGGGCTTGAGTGCAGTGCGCACGCCCATGGTGATTGTCGACCGGGCGCTGGATGGGATTGATGTGGACCTGGTGCGCATCGATCACGAAGAGGGCGCTTACCTGGCGACCCGGCACTTGCTTGAACTGGGGCACCGGGACATCGCCTGTATCGGCGGCCCTGGGCATACCCGCGTGGCGCAGATGCGCCTGGCGGGTTACCAGCGTGCATTGCGCGAGGCGGGCATCGAGGTGTTGGCCAGTCGTACCCTGGAAAGCGATTTCACCAGCACGGGCGGGTATGCCGCAGCCGTAGAGTTATTATCGCAACACCCGCCCAGCGCGATTTTCGCCAGCAACGATATGATTGGTTTTGGCGTGCTGCGCGCCGCCGCCGAGCGCAATGTGCGGGTGCCGGGCGAGCTGTCGGTCATCGGTTTCGATGACATCCAGATGGGGCGCTACGTCTACCCCGCGCTGACGACGGTCGGCCAGTCGATCCTGCAATTGGGCGAGACTGCGGCCGAATTGTTACTGCAACGAATAGCAACACCCCAACTGCCGATCGATCAACGTATCGTGACGCCCAGTATTGTTTTGCGTGAGTCGACTGCGCCATTGGCTGATGTGTTCGCCCAATACCGCTGAACCGAATTGATGAGTACTGATGTATGCCAGCAAAAGTAGTGGTAATAGGCAGCTTGAACATGGACCTGGTCACTCGCGCCAGTCGCTTGCCGCGTGCCGGTGAAACCCTGATCGGCCAGACGTTCTCCACTGTGCCCGGCGGCAAGGGCGCCAACCAGGCCGTCGCCTCGGCACGCCTGGGGGCGAGTGTCGCCATGGTGGGATGCATCGGTACCGACGCCTATGGCAGCCAATTGCGCGATGCGCTGTTGGTGGAAGGGATCGATTGCCAGGCCGTCAGCACGGTGGACGGCTCCAGCGGTGTGGCATTGATCGTGGTCGATGACAGCAGCCAGAACGCCATTGTCATTGTGGCCGGCAGCAACGGTGAGCTGACGCCTGCGTCGCTGCGAACGTGCGACGCTGTGCTGCAGGCGGCAGACGTGATCATCTGCCAGCTTGAGGTGCCGATGGAGACTGTTGGGTATGCGCTCCAGCGGGGGCGCGAACTGGGCAAGACGGTCATTCTCAACCCGGCCCCGGCAAGCGGGCCGTTGCCCGCTGATTGGTATGCCTCGATCGATTATCTGATCCCCAATGAAAGCGAGGCCAGCGCTCTGAGTGGCGTGACGGTCGACTCCCTCGACAGCGCCAAGGTCGCCGCGATCGCGCTGATCCAGGCGGGCGCCGGTAAGGTCATCATCACCCTTGGCGCCCAAGGCGCGCTGTTTGCCGACGGCAAGAGCTTTGAGCACTTGGTGGCGCCGAAGGTCAAGGCGGTGGATACCACCGCTGCTGGCGATACCTTTGTCGGTGGCTTTGCCGCCGCGCTGGCCGCGGGCCAGAGCGAAGCCCGGGCGATCCGTTTTGGCCAGGTGGCGGCGGCATTGTCAGTGACCCGCGCCGGCGCTCAGCCTTCCATTCCTACGCTGCACGACGTACAAGGTTTTGTGCCCGCATGAAAAAGACACCTTTGCTGAATATCGCCCTGTCGCGCGTGATCGCGTCCCTGGGTCACGGCGACATCCTGGTCATCGGCGATGCCGGCCTGCCGGTGCCTCCCGGCGTCGAACTGATCGACCTGGCACTGACTCAGGGCATCCCTGACTTCATCAGCACCTTGCGCATCGTGCTTAGCGAAATGCAGGTGGAAAGCCATGTGCTGGCAGAAGAGATCCTGCTGAAACAACCGCCCGCGCTGACCGCGCTAAATGCGCTCACAGAGCAGGCTGCACTGGGTGAGCGCCGCCTGCTCAGCCATGACCAATTCAAGCAATTGAGCCGCAATGCCCGCGCCGTGGTGCGCACTGGCGAATGCCAGCCGTACTGCAATATCGCGCTGGTGTCCGGCGTAACGTTCTAGCGTCCCCCCAATGACAAGGAGTGCTTTATGCAACGTGGTCTACCTACCCTGAAAAACCTGTTCCGGAGTGTTCTGCTTTTGTCCGCGCTCACTGCTGCAAGCGCCCAAGCGGCGGAAAAAATCGACCTGATCATCGATACCGACCCGGGTGCCGATGACGTGGTGGCCTTGCTGTTCGCCATGGCCTCGCCGCAGGAGTTGAGCATTCGTGCGCTGACCACCGTCGCCGGCAATGTGCGCCTGGACAAGACCTCGCGCAACGCACGCCTGGCGCGCGAGTGGGCAGGGCGCGAGGACATCCCGGTGTACGCCGGTGCGCCAGCGCCGCTGCTGCGCAAACCGATCTACGCCGAGAATATTCATGGCAAGGAAGGCATCTCGGGCGTCACGGTGCATGAACCGAAAAAAGGTCTGGCCGAAGGCAATGCGGTCGACTATCTGATCAACACCCTGAGCAGCGCCAAGCCGCACAGCATCACCATCGCCATGCTCGGCCCGCAGACCAACCTGGCACTGGCACTGACTCAAGCGCCCGAAATCACCCAGGGCATCAAGGAAGTGGTCGTGATGGGCGGCGCCCACTTCAATGGCGGCAATATCACCCCAGTGGCTGAGTTCAACCTGTTCGCCGATCCGGTGGCGGCGGAGATCGTGCTCAAAAGCAGTGTGAAGTTGACCTACCTGCCGTTGGACGTGACCCATAAAGTCCTCACCAGCGACGCCCGCCTGAAGAAGATTGCGGACCTGAACAACAACGCGAGCAAGGTCGTCAGCAGTATTCTGAATGAGTACGTCAAAGGCGATATGGAGCACTACGGCATTCCGGGTGGCCCGGTCCATGACGCTACCGTGGTGGCGTACCTGCTCAAGCCTTCGCTGTTCAGCGGTCGTGAGGCCAATATGGTAGTCGACAGCCGCGAAGGCCCGACCTTCGGCCAGACCATCGTCGATTGGTACGATGGGCTCAAGCAGCCAAAGAATGTGTTCTGGGTTGAGAATGGCGACGCCCAGGGCTTCTTCGATCTGTTGACCGAGCGCCTGGCGCGTCTGAAGTAAGTTAGCGGGGCGGCACTCGTCGCCCGGTTCTAATCGCGCTCTTGGGCGCCCCTGTAGTCGGCCGGGTATTTCTCGAATATCTGGCCGATGAACGCTTGCGCCGCCTGGGTGCCCAGTTCCTTGACCAACAGATCGATACCAATGATCGCCAGTTCTTCCGGGCTTCCGGGGCTGTAGGAGCTTTGCCCTTGGGGCCACTTGGCTTTGATGTCGGCTTGAAGCGTTACGGTGGTCATGGAAATCTCACGGGCTGAAAATGCGGGGTAGTGCACTGGAACGCCGTTCCAGAGGGGCGCAGTTAAGCATTTTGTACGGCATTTGGCACTGCTACTTAGGCATGAAGCAGCGGCTGTGCGACACTGTCGGCCTGTTAAATGGCCCGGAAACACCGCGTGCAAATCGATTTGAGCAACCCCGACAACCTGACGCTGGAGGCCGTGCGCCAACTGCTTGGCAGCGCCAGTGACGACGAACATACCCAGCTGCGGGTGAGCAAGGCAGGCGTTGCCTACATTTCTTCCGGCGTAGTCGGGGGGGCTGATATCGGTGGCCTGCTGTTTCGCCTGGAGACCTGGGCCAAGGGTTCCGGTTATGTCGGCCTCGTGGCGGCCAGTGATGAAGTGTGGGTCATGCAGATTTTTAACGCGCTGAAGCAGAATTGGCCTACAGCGACGTCAGACTATATCGACATCTACTAAGTGCGTTCATATCTAGTCACGATTGACAGGGCGCTTGCCAGCAGTGAGTCAGGCAGACTTGCCCACAAGCGGTTAACGTCTTGAAACCAATCGCTTTGACTGATGTCGCACGATCTCTCTCCACTTTTTATCATAGGAGGCTTCATGCCTTGGAAGCTCGCATCATTCGGTACTTTGTTGGCTGCGCTCGCGTTGGCAGGTTGCAGCACCCCGGGTGCCTCTGAGCCAGGCAAAGCTGCCACTGCGACCGATGCCGGTCATAGCCGCTGTGAGTCGAAGGCTGCAGAGTTCGCCATCGGCCAGAAGGCCTCGCCCCAGTTGCTGGAGCAAGCTCGCACACGTGCCGGCGCGCAGAATGCACGCATTCTCAAGCCCAATGACATGATCACGCTGGAATATCGCTCCGACCGCTTGAACCTGAACACCGACAACAATCTGGTGATCAACCGGGTTAACTGCGGCTGATACGGCTTTTGCATTACCCATAAAAAACCCCGTCACATGGACGGGGTTTTTTTAGCTCAGCGGAGAATTACTCGCCGCGAACCTGTGCAGCTTGCATACCCTTTTGGCCTTTCTCAGCCACGAAGGAAACGGTTTGGCCTTCTTTCAGGCTTTTGAAACCGTCGCTTTCGATAGCTTTGAAGTGTACGAACAAGTCGTCACCGCCACCTGTAGGAGTGATGAAGCCGAAGCCTTTTTCATCGTTGAACCATTTAACGGTGCCGGTTTGGCGATTAGACATGGTGTATCTCCAAGAAACATATATTTTCAGTAGTGCTGTGCTGCTCAGGCCAACTGGGCACACTGGGCTATCATAGTCGAAATGTTCGGCTTGGGAGCCCCCCCAAGGCACTGTTTGCTAATCAATCGCTTTGCGTTTGATTCATCATTCGGCTGAAAGCCCCGATTTACGGGGCTTTGCGACGAAATATCAGCTGTTAAAAAAAGCCGTAAAACCTGCATAATTTGTGTGAAATGGCAGTTTTCAGGCTGTTTTTCCAGCGAAATGGCCGTCGAATCGTCAGCCAATCTTACTTTTTCTTCACCACTTTGCAGGACGAAATAGCCGCGACCGCTTTGTTTTTAAGCTCCGGGCTGGCGTTCTGGTTGGTCATCAATTCCTTGATCTCGGCAGTGCTCAATTCGGCATTGATCTTGTCAGCGCCGCATTCGCAGTGGGCCTTGGCGGTCTTGACGTCCACGTTCTGGCTGGCGGCGGCACTGCAGTCGTTGACGAAGGCGTCACGGGCGCCGGCTGGCCAGTTGGAAGGCGCTGCAGCCTGCGCGCCGAGGGAAAGGAGGCTCAGGGTAGCGGCGACAGCGAGGGTAGAGGTAAAACGCATCATGGGATGCTCCTTTGGGTCGAGGACGAACGGCGATTCTCAGTGGCTTTGAGGCCCTGCGTACAGCTCAAGTTCACTTTCGCAGCTATAAAGCCATGAATTGCTCTTTACCCAACGCTTGGCCGAAGCGATGACCGTTCATCTGTGCTAGCATCCTTGCCTGGCTATTTCCGGGCGCGCCATTTGCCGCCTTGCCAGGTCCTTTTTGTTCACTCCAGTCACTCTGGTTCGATTATCGGTTGGCCGAAAGGCTCCTGCCGCTGTAAGGCAGGCGTTCTTCATTGAACGGCCTGGTGTTGGATCTTGTACTGGCTCATCCCAACCCACGTGACCTTTGGTAGGGGTCACCACTAGGAGAGGAGGCGCCATGCCAACTATTACTCTTCCCGACGGCAGTCAACGTTCATTCGATCATCCGGTTTCCGTAGCCGAGGTCGCCGCATCCATTGGTGCTGGCCTGGCCAAGGCCACCGTGGCCGGCAAGGTCGACGGCAAGCTGGTTGACGCCAGCGACCTGATCACCAGCGACGCCAGCCTGCAAATCATCACGCCCAAGGACCAAGAGGGGCTGGAGATCATTCGCCACTCTTGCGCGCACTTGATTGGCCATGCGGTCAAGCAACTGTATCCAACCGCCAAGATGGTGATCGGCCCGGTCATTGAAGAAGGCTTCTATTACGACATCGCCTATGAGCGTCCTTTTACTCCGGACGACCTGGCGGCCATCGAGCAGCGCATGCACGCGCTGATCGAAAAAGATTACGACGTCATCAAGAAAGTCACCCCCCGTGCCGAAGTGATCGACGTGTTTACCGCGCGTGGCGAAGACTACAAGCTGCGCCTGGTGGAAGACATGCCGGACGAGCAGGCCATGGGCCTGTACTACCACGAAGAATACGTCGACATGTGCCGTGGCCCGCACGTGCCGAACACGCGCTTTCTCAAGTCGTTCAAGCTGACCAAGCTGTCCGGTGCCTACTGGCGCGGCGATGCAAAGAACGAGCAACTGCAACGGATCTACGGCACTGCCTGGGCTGACAAGAAACAGCTGGCCGCCTACATCCAGCGCATCGAAGAAGCCGAAAAGCGCGACCACCGCAAGATCGGCAAGCGCCTGAACCTGTTCCACCTTCAGGAAGAAGCGCCGGGCATGGTGTTCTGGCACCCGAATGGCTGGACCCTGTACCAGGTGCTTGAGCAGTACATGCGCAAGGTGCAGCGCGAAAACGGTTACCTGGAGATCAAGACTCCACAGGTGGTCGATCGCAGCCTGTGGGAGAAATCCGGGCACTGGGCCAACTACGCCGACAACATGTTCACCACCCAGTCGGAAAACCGCGACTACGCCATCAAGCCGATGAACTGCCCGTGCCACGTGCAGGTCTTCAATCAGGGCCTGAAGAGCTACCGCGAGTTGCCGATGCGCCTGGCCGAATTCGGTGCCTGCCACCGTAACGAGCCATCGGGTGCGCTGCACGGCATCATGCGCGTGCGTGGCTTCACCCAGGACGACGCCCACATCTTCTGCACCGAAGAGCAGATGCAGGCCGAGTCCGCAGCGTTCATCAAGCTGACCATGGACGTTTATCGCGATTTCGGCTTTACCGAAGTCGAGATGAAGCTGTCCACTCGTCCGGAAAAGCGCGTCGGTTCCGACGAGCTGTGGGATCGCGCTGAAGCGGCACTGGCCGCTGCGCTCGACAGTGCGGGCCTTGCGTACGATCTGCAGCCGGGTGAGGGCGCCTTCTACGGTCCGAAGATCGAGTTCTCGCTCAAAGATTGCCTTGGCCGTGTCTGGCAGTGTGGTACCCTGCAGCTCGATTTTAACCTGCCGATCCGTCTGGGAGCCGAATACGTCTCCGAAGACAACAGCCGTAAACACCCGGTTATGCTGCACCGGGCGATCCTCGGTTCGTTCGAGCGGTTCGTCGGTATCCTGATCGAGCACTACGAGGGCGCGTTCCCTGCGTGGCTGGCTCCGACTCAGGCAGTGATCATGAATATCACTGATAAACAGGCAGATTTTGCCGCTGAAGTTGAAAAAACTCTCAACGAAAGCGGGTTTCGTGCCAAGTCCGACTTGAGAAATGAAAAGATCGGCTTTAAAATCCGCGAGCATACCTTGCTCAAGGTTCCCTATCTCTTGGTTATCGGAGATCGGGAAGTCGAGATGCAGACTGTCGCTGTGCGTACTCGTGAAGGTGCTGACCTGGGCTCGATGCCCGTCGCCCAGTTCGCTGAGTTCCTCGCGCAAGCGGTTTCCCGGCGTGGTCGCCCAGATTCGGAGTAATTATTATTAAGCGTGAAATGAGACAAGATAAACGAGCTGCACCGAAAGCCCCGATCAACGAGAATATCTCGGCACGCGAGGTTCGGTTAATTGGCGCTGATGGCGAGCAGATTGGCATCGTCTCGATTGATGAAGCGCTTCGTATTGCAGAAGAGTCCAAGCTGGACCTGGTGGAAATCTCCGCCGATGCAATCCCACCTGTTTGTCGGGTGATGGACTACGGCAAATCGATCTTCGAAAAGAAGAAGCAGGTTGCCGCAGCGAAGAAGAACCAGAAGCAGATTCAAGTAAAAGAAATCAAGTTTCGTCCAGGGACGGAGGAAGGGGATTACCAGGTAAAACTGCGCAACCTGGTACGTTTCCTGAGTGATGGGGACAGGGCCAAGGTATCCTTGCGATTCCGCGGCCGTGAGATGGCCCACCAGGAGCTGGGGATGGAACTCCTCAAGCGGGTTGAAGCTGACCTGCTCGAGTACGGTTCGGTCGAACAGCATCCTAAGATGGAAGGACGCCAGCTTATTATGGTCATCGCCCCGAAAAAGAAGAAGTAATCAACAGGGCACGGCAGGCCTTCTGATTATGTTTATCAACTGAATGCGGAGTACCGAACATGCCAAAGATGAAAACTAAAAGTGGTGCTGCTAAGCGGTTTCTGAAAACTGCTAACGGCATCAAGCACAAGCACGCTTTCAAGAGCCACATCCTGACCAAAATGTCGACCAAGCGTAAGCGTCAACTGCGCGGTAGCAGCTTGCTGCATCCGTCTGACGTGGCAAAAGTCGAGCGCATGCTGCGCCTTCGTTAATTTTGGTTCAAGAATAGAGGAAGTAACTCATGGCTCGTGTAAAGCGTGGCGTCATGGCCCGTAAGCGTCACAAAAAAATTCTGAAACTTGCTAAAGGCTACTACGGCGCGCGTTCACGCGTATTCCGTGTTGCCAAGCAAGCGGTAATCAAGGCAGGCCAATACGCCTACCGCGACCGTCGTCAGAAAAAACGTCAGTTCCGCGCTCTGTGGATCGCTCGTATCAATGCTGGTGCGCGTGTTAACGGTCTGTCCTACAGCCGTTTCATCGCTGGCCTGAAAAAAGCGTCCATCGAAATCGACCGTAAGGTTCTGGCTGAACTGGCCGTGAACGAAAAAGCGGTGTTTGCTGCGATTGTCGAGAAAGCTAAAGCCTCTTTGGCTTAAGTACCCCCGACAGTCACCCTGGGCTACTCCTGTAGCCCAAGGTGGTAAACGTCATAAATAGGGGAAGAGCCTTCAAGCTCTTCCCCTATTTTGTATCTGGAGTCTGTACATGGAAAACCTGGACGCGCTCGTCGCCCAAGCCCTTGAGGCTGTGCAAAGCGCTGAAGATGTAAATGCCCTGGAGCAAATCCGGGTTCACTACCTTGGTAAGAAAGGTGAATTGACTCAGGTGATGAAGACCCTGGGAAATCTGCCCGCTGAAGAGCGTCCGCAAGTCGGTGCGCTGATCAACGTCGCCAAGGAGCGTGTCACAGAGGTTCTCAATGCGCGCAAGGCGTCGCTCGAGGAGGCCGATCTTGCGGCCAAGCTCGCCGCCGAGTCCATTGACGTGACCTTGCCTGGTCGTGGCCAGGCGTCGGGCGGTCTGCATCCGATCACCCGGACTCTGGAACGTATCGAACAGTTCTTCACCCACATCGGCTACGGCATTGCCGAAGGCCCTGAGGTCGAAGACGACTACCACAACTTCGAGGCGCTCAACATCCCAGGCCATCACCCGGCCCGGTCGATGCACGACACCTTCTATTTCAACGCCAACATGCTGCTGCGCACCCATACCTCGCCGGTACAGGTCCGCACCATGGAAGCGAACAAGCCGCCGATCCGCATTGTCTGCCCAGGCCGTGTGTACCGTAGCGACTCGGATATCACCCATTCGCCGATGTTCCACCAGGTCGAAGGCCTGCTGGTTGATCGCGATATCAATTTCGCCGACCTCAAAGGCACCATCGAAGAATTCCTGCGGGTGTTCTTCGAAAAAGAGTTGGCGGTACGTTTCCGTCCTTCGTTCTTCCCGTTCACCGAGCCATCGGCTGAAGTCGACATGGAATGCGTGATGTGCAGCGGTAAAGGCTGCCGTGTGTGCAAGCAGACCGGCTGGCTGGAAGTGATGGGCTGCGGCATGGTTCACCCCAACGTGCTGCGCATGTCCGGGATCGACCCGGAAGAGTTCTCGGGCTTTGCCTTCGGCATGGGCGTTGAGCGTCTGGCCATGCTGCGTTACGGCGTGAACGACTTGCGTCTGTTCTTCGACAACGACTTGCGGTTCCTCGCGCAATTTCGCTAGTCGTAACGAATCTTTAGGAGAGCAGGATGAAATTCAGTGAACAATGGCTGCGTGGCTGGGTAAGCCCGCAGGTAGATCGCGACGAGCTGGTTGCTCGTCTGTCGATGGCCGGTCTTGAGGTCGATAGCGTTACGCCGGCCGCCGGTGTTTTCAGTGGTGTGGTGGTGGGCGAGGTGTTGAGCACCGAGCAGCACCCGGATGCCGACAAATTGCGTGTGTGCCAGGTCAGCAACGGTTCGGAAACCTTTCAGGTCGTGTGCGGAGCGCCTAATGTGCGCCCGGGCCTGAAGATCCCGTTCGCCATGATTGGTGCCCAGTTGCCGGGCGACTTCAAGATCAAGAAGGCCAAGCTGCGTGGCGTTGAATCCAACGGCATGCTGTGCTCCCAGGCCGAGCTGCAAGTGGGTGAGGGCAATGATGGCCTGATGGAGCTGCCGGCCGACGCGCCAGTGGGTCAGGACATTCGTGCTTACCTGGAACTGGAAGACGCCAGCATCGAGGTCGACCTGACCCCCAACCGCGGCGACTGCCTGTCCCTGGCTGGCCTGGCCCGTGAAGTGGGTGCGCTGTACAACGCGCCTGTCACTCGTCCAGTGGTTGCTGCCGTGCCGGCGGTACACGACGAAGTACGCTCGATTGAAGTATTGGCGTCCAACGCTTGCCCGCGTTACCTGGGGCGTGTGATCCGTAACGTCGACCTGTCCAAGCCAACCCCGCTGTGGATGGTCGAGCGCCTGCGTCGTGCCGACGTGCGCAGCATCGACGCCGCCGTCGACATCACTAACTATGTGATGCTGGAACTCGGCCAGCCGCTGCACGCCTTCGATCTCGCCGAAATTAACGGCGGCATCCGCGTGCGTATGGCCGAAGAGGGTGAAAAACTGGTGCTGCTCGATGGCCAGGAAGTCAGCCTGCGTGCCGACACCCTGGTCATCGCCGACCACGCTCGCGCCCTGGCGATTGCCGGCGTGATGGGTGGCGAGCACAGCGGTGTATCCGCGACCACCCGTGACGTATTCCTTGAAAGCGCGTTCTTCGACCAGATCGCGATCGCTGGCAAGGCTCGTTCCTACGGCCTGCACACCGATGCGTCGCACCGCTACGAGCGTGGTGTGGACTGGAAGCTCGCCCGTGAAGCCATGGAGCGCGCCACCGGCCTGCTGCTGGAAATCACCGGTGGCGAAGCCGGCCCGATCACCGAAACCGTCAGCGAACAGTACCTGCCGTCGATTGCGCCGATCACCCTGCGTGCCAAAAGCGTCGAGCAAATGCTCGGCCTAGTCATCGAACCGGCTGAAATCGAGCAACTGCTGTCCGCGCTCGGCCTGGGTATTTCCGCGGGCGGGGAAGGGCAGTGGCAAGTTGCAGTACCTAGCCATCGCTTCGACATCAGCCTGGAAGTCGACCTGATCGAAGAGCTGGCGCGCCTGTACGGTTACAACCGTCTGCCGGTTCGCTATCCGCAAGCACGCCTGGCACCGCAACCCAAGGCCGAAGCGCGTGCGCACCTGCCTGAACTGCGTCGCCTGCTGGTTGCCCGTGGTTACCAGGAAGCCGTGACGTATAGCTTCATTGATCCAAAACAGTTCGAACTGTTCAACCCTGGCGTTGAGCCGTTGCTGTTGGCTAACCCGATCTCCAACGATATGGCTGCCATGCGTTCGTCGCTGTGGCCGGGCCTGGTGAAGGCGCTTTCCCACAACCTGAACCGCCAGCAAGACCGCGTGCGTCTGTTCGAAAGCGGCTTGCGTTTCGTCGGCCAGCTTGATGGCTTGAAGCAAGAGCCGATGCTGGCGGGCGTCGTTTGCGGCAGCCGTCTGCCAGAAGGCTGGGCGCAAGGCCGTGAGGTCGTGGACTTCTTCGACGTCAAGGCAGACGTGGAAGCGGTGCTCGGCTTTGCCGGTGCGCTGGACGCCTTTACGTTCGTGCCGGGTAGCCACCCAGCCTTGCATCCAGGCCAGACTGCACGTATCGAGCGTGAAGGTCGCTTGGTAGGCTTCGTGGGCGCCATTCACCCAGAACTGTCGAAAACCTTGGGGCTGGACCGTCCAGTCTTTGTGTTTGAGCTAGTCTTGGCTGAAGTTGCGTCGGGCAAGATGCCTAAATTCAGCGAGTTGTCGCGCTTCCCTGAAGTGCGTCGCGACCTGGCCCTGATTGCCGACCGTGAAGTCGCTGCCACTGCAGTTCTGGATGTAATCCGTGAAAATGCAGGGGAATGGCTGACAGACCTCAGGCTATTTGACGTCTATCAGGGTAAAGGCATTGATCCGCATAGAAAAAGCCTCGCAGTTGGCTTGACCTGGCAGCATCCATCGCGCACTCTTAATGACGATGAGGTGAATACCACGACGCAAAATATCCTCACCTCGCTCGAACAAAGGTTGAACGCCACGTTAAGGAAGTGACGTATGGGGGCTTTGACGAAAGCTGAGATGGCGGAACGTCTGTACGAAGAGTTGGGTCTGAACAAGCGCGAGGCCAAGGAATTGGTTGAGCTGTTTTTTGAAGAGATCAGACACGCTCTGGAAGACAACGAACAGGTCAAATTGTCCGGTTTCGGCAATTTTGACCTGCGAGACAAACGCCAGCGGCCTGGCCGCAATCCAAAAACGGGAGAAGAAATCCCGATCACGGCTCGCCGTGTGGTCACCTTTCGTCCAGGGCAGAAGTTGAAGGCCCGAGTTGAGGCTTATGCTGGAACCAAGTCATAACGACGAGCTACCCGTCATCCCAGGCAAGCGCTACTTCACCATCGGTGAAGTCAGCGAGCTGTGTGCGGTAAAACCGCACGTGCTGCGCTATTGGGAGCAGGAGTTTCCTCAACTCAACCCCGTCAAACGCACCGGGAACCGTCGGTATTATCAGCGCCAGGACGTGCTGATGATCCGACAGATCCGCGCGTTGCTGTACGACCAGGGGTTCACCATCAGCGGCGCACGTCAGCGTATGTCCGGTGATGAAGCCAAAGACGACACCACCCAATACAAGCAACTGATCCGCCAGATGATCTCCGAATTGGAAGATGTACTGGTGGTGCTGAAAAAATGATTCAAGCTTTAAAAATACTTTCACATTTCAAAAGCTTGCGGTATATTCCGGTTCGCTTCGTTAAGAAGCGAACCCAGTAACACGCCTAGTCGGGGCGTAGCGCAGTCCGGTAGCGCACTAGCATGGGGTGCTAGGGGTCGAGTGTTCGAATCACTCCGTCCCGACCATATTTTTCAATGACTTAGCCGCTTTTTAGCGGCTTTGTTGTTTCTGCCATAGTGACCTTCCTAGTGACCCTGGCCTTTTTCTTCACGCTTCCCTCCTTTTCAGAATAGTCAGCGCTGGTGCGCGCGAGTCGGTTGCTGATACCTTGTTTGCCGCCGCAATAAGCTGATCCAGCTCCGCCGCCGAGTAGTGGCTGGTAATGCTTCCGTTCTTGTGGCCGAGCAGCGCTTTCCGATCCTCCTCTGTCACGCCAGCAGCACGCAGCCTTCTCCCAAAGGTGTGCTTCAAGTCGTGTATGCGGATTCTGGCAAAGCCGTCATGTGCCGGCCGCAAGAACTTCTCCTGCCACTTCTTCGCCGCCCGAATCCTCGCCTTCTTCCAGGCTGAGTCGTTCATGCGGTGAACCGTCGTTTCATTCCCCTCGCCATCTGGCTTGCCAAACGGGAACACGTAGAGCGGATGCTTTCCGCGCTGCTTCTCGATCACTGACTTGGCAACGTCATTCATCACGACCAGGCGCTCGTCCCGGTTCTTCACTCCAGCCCTTGCGCTCCTTCCTCCAAATCCAGCCGGTATCAGGAACACACTCGTTCCCAGCTCAGGTACGGCAATCTCCCAATTCCACTGAAGTTTGCAAACCTCCTGCTCCCGGCACCCCGTATTGACCTTGAACATTGCCATGGTCTGAAGGTGTGCCGGAAGCTCGGCGAACAGGATCGACTGCTCTTCCCACGAAAGCGGGTAGGGCTTCCGGCTGTTCGTCTTCTCATCCAGCAGAGAAATCATCGGAACCACGTCGAGCAATGGCCGTCGCTCTTCATCTCGCCACTTTCGTGCGCAGAGGTTCAAAACCCGGATAACCCGCTGTAGTGCGATATTCACAGTCCTGTTCGTGACCGGCTTGCCCGTCGCCGGGTTCAGCTTCGATCGCACGTATGGGGCAAGCGCATCGTCATCAATGTGAGTCAGCGGCATGTCACCAATGAACGGGTCGAGCTGCTCCATATAGGTCGCCGAAATGTGGATGGACGCCTGATCCTTCACTTCAAGCAGGAAGCGAGTCGCCGCCTCCCGCCAGGTCCTAACACGCCGAATGCCGTACACCTTCTGCTGGCGCAACTTCTCCAGCTTGTGGATCAGGTACTGTTCTGCTTCGGCGCGGTTACAAGTGCCAGTACTCTCTTGAATTCGCTCTCCTCTGTATTTTTTGTCGATCTTCCAGATGCCGTTCGGCATTTGCTGGAGGCCGGTGATTGCTTTTTGGGCCATGGCGTTGCTCCTGTGGCCCGCGCATGGCGCTCGCTGCGGGGCTGATTGTTGTCCTGATTGGTCGCCTTTTCAATCGACTTGCTTTCGACGTAGGCGTCAGCCCACGCGTCAAGCTCCAGCCGATCAAACCCGACCCCCTGTTTTCCAATGGGGAATTCGCGGACGTTAGGGCGTACCGTCTTGTTGAATTCGTCCCGGCACATGCCGAGGTAGCCGTAGGCATCACCGGCCCGGATGAATCGGGGCGGGATTGGCGCTACCTGGGCGGCAGATTTGTTTGCCATAGCGGTACTGCTCCGCGCCGCGCTGGGCGGCAGAAGGTGGTTATTCCCAGTCGTAACTGAGCGCAGGGTTGATAGGCGTGATGCATTGCAGGGATGCCAGATCAAGCAGCGTGAAGTGCCCATCCATCCATCCGGCGGTATCGATGTGATAGACGTTGCCGAGGACTGCCGGCTGACGCAGCGGGGTGTGCCCGACCACCAGGGCGCGGATCCCTGCAACCCCTGAGGAGTCAGCATCCTGAATTCGGCTGCGCGACCACATGCAGGAGTTCTGCACCAGCTTCAGCCGCTTGTTGCTCTCCGGGGCTTCCAGCTCAGTGCGAAGTTGGTCCCATGACGGGAAAGGGCAATCCGCATGCAGGATGCCGATCAGGCCGCCGGCCGTCTCGACCTCTATGGCGATAGGGATATCGCGGAATTGCGTCGCGAACTCACGCTGCTCATCCCATGCCAGACCGGCGAACCATGAGCCGCCGTTGTAGACCCAGTTGTCGACGTCGCAGGTATCGAAGCGCACCACGTAGTCGTCATGGTTGCCGCGAACGGGGTGAAACCAAGGCCTGGCAAGCCAGTCGATCACGGCGCGACACTCGGGCCCGCGATCAACCAGATCGCCAACGCTGAAGAGCCGGTCAACTGCAGGATCGAACCCGGCTGTATCAAGTGCGACCTGTAGCCGGGTGAAATGCCCATGAATGTCGCCAACCGCGAAATCCCGTCCAGCAGTGTTTGCGGCGAAGCGCTTCACGCGCGACACCTCGATAGTTTCGAGCATGCATGAATACCTCGCCCGCCGCTCACCGGCAGGCATGTAGGGGGATTGGGGTTAGGCTTGTTTGGTGCGGAGGTAGCGCCGGCACTGACATTGCTGATCGTCGCAGTACAGCTCACCAACCCATTCAGGGAATTGGTCGCCCTCGAAGCGCTCAATGCGGGAGTGGCTTAGGCCGGTGCGCTTAATGTCTTTTACAAAGCGCTGCAGGTCTTTTGCGTTACCGGCGCGATCAGGCTCATCCCAACGGCTCATCACGAGAAGGCCGCAATTTGTCTTGCCGTGATCTATGAAGCCAATGCTCTTCGGGGAATCGCTCATGGCCTTGGCCCCTTGTTGTTGAAGACGTAGGCGAACCAGAGGGTGGCGATCATGGCGTCACCAGCTTACGCACCCACACACAGATCGGGCCGTCGTCGGTATCGTGGATCGAGAAGATGAACCAGCCTTCGCCAGGAGGATTGGTCGGGTGCCAGGCCGCACAATCGGCGATACCTTCAGCAAGCCAAGACGCCTGCACTTCCTCTGGCGCGTCGTATTCGAAAGCCCGTTCGCGAGCTTCCAGACCGCGCGAGTCAAACCAGGCGTATGGGATCAACTCGTCTTCGGTTGATGGCCAGGCTGGGTGGGTCCAGTAGCCGTGTGCGTCACGCTCGACTGGCAGCGGCTGGATCAAAACACTTTCTTCAGGCATGCCGGGTTCCTTGCCGCTATAGCGGCTGACTTTGAAGGGGGAGGGGTTACAGGTTTTGCGGGTGGAGTACGGATGTACTCCTGTCGGGATTTTGCGTTCTGCCGCGACAATTCCAGGGCGTCTTCGCCTTGCTGGGACATTTCCCACAAGGCAGGGCTGCGCTGCACGCGATTCAGCAGGCCGAGCTGGGTCAGCAGGTCAAACCAGTGCCGTCCGATGTCGGCGCCTTGCCCGTCGTCCGCGCACTCCTGGAAGCGTTCCAGTTTGCGGATCACCTTTTCGGCGAATGGATGCATCGCTGCCGCCACTGCCAATTTTTGCTGCAGGGCGTCACGCTCTTTGATTGCCTGCGCATGCTTGCTGCGCCAGTACAGCGCGGCGTCCAGTTCTTCAAGCGTTTTAATTGGCTTGCTCATGCTCATAACCTCAATTGTCTGTGCCGGTGTAGGTGCGCCAAGGCACCTTCACGCCGTTGACCAGAAAGCCCCAGTCACCACGCCACTTGCTGGTGATGAAGAGGGTGTAGACGCCACCAGGCGATAGTTCGTCGATCCGGTGGTACTCGCCGTGATTGAGTCGAGCGGTGTCTCCGGCGTGGCGGTCGATGTACTCGGTGGCCTGGGCGCCGGTCGGCACGTTGAGGCCTGACAGCACCGGGTCTTCATGGTCGAGCAGCCGCTGTTCCGTGTACCACCCGCGCAGGATGATCGTGCGAGCGTTCCACGGATGGTCGTGCAGGTCCCGGTCTTCGTCGGGCCGCATGATGTGGTGCACACGGAACGACCACGGACACCACCACAGCGCCGGCTTGTGCGTTTCTCGGGAGTAGGGGTTGAACAGCCACCAACGGCCCATGTACATCTCGGTGCCGTCAGCGGACATGATGTGCAGGTACGGGGTGCGCTGGGCGCGGGCGATGAGCCAGGCGGCAACCGCCGGGCGCGCAAGCAGCTTGGCGACCAGGCGCCAGAACAGGTTGGTCATGCTGCCTCCTTCGGCGTGTAGGTCAGCGCGCCGGCAATGATCGCTTCCTTGATGGCCTCGAATTCCCAGGCGTAATACTGCGATTCCACGTAGACGCGCATCTCGCCGTAGTCGTGCTGCTTGCGGCGGATGAATGCCTCTGCCGCGTCTTTGGTGAAGTGGCTGTTCACTATCTCCCAGCGCTTGTTCCAGCCAGTGACGGTGTGATCGTCAAGCTCTCCGAGCAACTCCCACTGATCGTCGACGCTGAGCCCCAGGAAGTCGCACTCGAAGTCTTGTTGCACCCTGGCGTTCAGGTCGGCCTGGTCTTCCTCGTCGCAGTCCTCCCAGTATTCTTCAGGGCTGAACCACGAGCAGTCCTCGCGGCAAACCACCAGGCCTTCCGCGTAGTCCGGCTCATATCCGTAATCAATGCGCTTGGTCTGCACGGTGAACAGCGCTGCCGCTGTGTGGTGCCATTTAACGCCGGCGCCGTTGCAGTCATGGCGAAGACGGGTCACGAAGTCGGCCCAGGTAGCAGCGTCAAGGCCGTGGCCGGTTGCCAGGCTCGGCGCGGGCTCAGCGATTTGGGTTTCTGTAGGCATGGGGAGTCCTTGCCGGGCCATGCCCGGGCGGTGGAGTGGGGGAGTTATGCGGCGCCGGCTGGCGTGATTGTTTGATATGGGGTATTACGGGTGACCGGCATGGAGCCGGATCAGTCGTTGTCGCCGTCGTCTTCGGCGTTCATCTGGAGCGATTCGGCAAAGCCTGCTTGCCGTAATTTGCGCGCCACGTTTTGCGGTATATCTATTCCGTGGCGCTTAATTTCGAGCATCGAGGCGGACCTCTCGGCGCCCAGCGAGTGGGCATGTGCGATCAGTCGCCAGATGGTCGTGCGGTCTTTCGTCTCGCCCAGTTCAGCGGTGAGCGCTTCCAGGCGGTCACGCATTCCCTGACGGAAGTAATGGCGGATGATATCGGACGGCCCTTTGACTTTCGGCGGCGCCGGAGGCAGATCCTCGGCCCGCCCATTCAGCACCAGCAGTTGCACCGCCTCGCTGACTTCCTCGATCTCATGCCAGAGCATCAGCTCGTCGAGCATCTGCCGGGCGCCGTATGGCACCGTGTGCCGCAATTCCTGCTCGCCAAGCTCCTGCCGTTTCTCGGCAAGCCTGGCCGTTCGTTCTTCCTGGCTCACAGCCATGGCCTACCTCTTCTATTCCGCTGGCCGGCAGTGCGAGCCAGGTTTGTCGTTTGCGTTGCTGGGTGCGGGCTATGCGGCGCATGAGGTGCTTCCACGCCGGGCCTTTGGATAGTCTGTGCCGTGGGCCGCGATGATCCGCTCAAAGGCCTTATTGTTGATGGCGAGCTTTCCGCAGCACTGGCGCCGTGTGATTCCAAGCGCCAGGAATGCACGGATGCGCTCGGCGTACTTCGCTTCGCGCTCGCCCATTTGGTCTCGGCGGTAGTTGTTGTTCGCACCGCCTCGTTCCGGCTTCTTGAACGTGATGTCGTTCATGGTGGCGTGCTTGTAGACGTTGCGGCGACTTATGCCCAGGGCGGCGGCGGCCTCTGTTTGGGTGTGCGTGGCGCTCAGTTGGCGCATGTGCTCGACCAGCTTTAGCCGGGCCTGCTCCCGAACATCTTCCCTGTCCAGGGGCAGGGGAGCTGCTTCAACCCTGCGCCGAACGAACGGCTTTGGCGCGGGCGGCTCTTGAGGTACGTATACGACCGGTTTCGGCGGTGGTGGAGGCTTTATTTCCTCTATCTCACCGCCGGCCGCCACAAACTCAGCGACCTGGGCGGCCAGCTCGTTCGAAGACTTCCGAAGCCGTTCTACTTCGTTCTGTAGGATGCTGATCATGCTGCTATCCCCAATACTTGGTTCATGCGGTCTTCGAGGATCTCGTAGAATGTCTTAACCCGCTCGGACAGCTTGCGGATCATCGCCTCGTCGCGGTAAGCGCGCTTGATGAACAGCGGCATACCTGGCCAGTAGCAAACGAAATCAATCCACTCGCGCTCCGATACCCAAAGGCCGCCCTGGCACTGGGCGACGTGTTCCTTGGGGATCTCGCCGGAGAGGATCACCTCAACCTGGAACTTCGGGAGTTTGGTTTTGATTTCGGTCAGGCCCTTAGGTCCCACCAGCGAGTCAGGCGAGTATCCGGCGCCGTGGTTGAGGATGATCGCCACCTGGTTGGTTTTGACTTCCTCTCGCTGCTCGTAGAGCTTGCGGGCGACACCTTCCAGTTCGTGGCCGCGCTCGGTATGGCGGTTACCCATGAACGGGTCGGCAGCTTCGCCGGTTATGCGCTCGCCGATCAGGGTGTTCATGTAGGTGAAGGCGCCGACACCGAAACCGGCCTCGCCCTTGCCGTTGGTAAGCAGGCATTCCAGCTCCGAGCAAGTGACGATACCCAAGCGCAGGGCCAGCCATTCCGGCGAACCCTGTTCAACCTCAGTGATGATTTGCATGGTCTTTACCCCGCCTGTTGCGCCGTCTTCGCAGCTTTTGAAATTGAGTTGTTCAGCCCGGCAACAACTCCATCGAACGCCAGCTTAGGAATCTGGCCTGGGTCGCCGTACATCTTTTCAAAGTTGGCGTGAACAGACGCGCTGCACTTATCCAGCAGGGCCTGAACCTGCCGCGCCTGGGCTGGAGTCACCAGTTGATCAGATGGTTCGACATAGCCGTCGTTGTCGTTGTCGTCGCCGCTGGTGATGTTCAGCAGGGCGCACATGACGTAGCGCTTTCCGTAGGTAGTGGTCGAGCCAACCGACTGCACAGCGCTGCGACCAGCACCGGTATCGAGGGGCAGGATCATGGTCGTTTCTTCGCGGTGTCCGGCCTTGTGCATCAGAATGCCGGTGACGCTCACGCCGGCGGCCTGATTGACGATCTTGAACGACACACCAAAGCCAAACTTGGCCATGACCGGGCGCACGGCGTAGTTGATATCGTCCAGGTCGGCGTACATCTTCTTGGTATGCGTATTCTCGGTGCGCTTCTCTACAGAAGGCATTTCGCACTGCATTTCGGCGAATGAGGCATTGAAGGCTTCAAGCGCGGTTTTAGCTTCCATTCGATCTTGAAGCGAGATGAGGCGCTCAAGCTTGTCCATGTCGCATCGAGGATCCAGGGCAAGCCGGCTGATGGTCGACAACATGCTGATTTCCTGCGCTGGCGCTGCATGGGCGGCCATTTGGCGATCTCTCTCCAGCGGCATGATGATTTCTTGCGACATGGCTATAGCCTCAAAATTGAATGGTGATGTGGGGGACTTCGCCGCGGGCGATCTTTAGGACGATGGCCTTGGCCAGCTCTTCGCTGATGTTCATGTCGATCAAAGCCTTTTTGGCTTCGCCCAGGATTTTCGACTTGTGCGCTACGTCAGCCTGGCGTTCCTGCTGTTGGCGCAGGATTTCGTCTGCGGCTGCATCTGCACGGGCTTTCTCGTCTAGGCGGGCCTGTTCCACGGCTTGCCGCTCGCGCTCAATGGATGCGAGACGGTCGCGCTCGGCCTTCTGCTCGGCTTCGATCTGTTCGCGCTTTGCCTGCTCGGCGCGGCGCTCAGACTCGGCGGCCTGCAACTTCAAATCGTTCTCGCGCTTCTCGGCGGCGGCCTGCTCATCACGGACACGCTGCGCTTCGGCATCACGATCACGCTGGGCACGCGCTTCAGCTTCGCGGGTGGCTTGCTCTGCGGCTTCGCGGGCAATGCGATCTTCGTTGTCCTTCTTGTCGCGGGCTTCCTTCTCCAGGCGCAGGCGGGTCAGTTCGGCCTGTTCGGCTTCGTACTGGGTGCGTTCTGCCAGCAGGTTGCGCAGCTTTGCCAGTGTCTCGTCCTTCACCTGGGCGACCTCTGGCAAGAACTCTTCCCATGTATCGTTTATTTCGATGGCTTCGAGGTCGGCGATCACCCTGGCAACTACGGACGCCTGAGGTGTTTCGCCGAACAGCGCCATGTCCTTGATCTGCTGGATTCCTTCCTCGTGCTTGGCAACGCGAGCGTCTTCGGCCGCCTGCCAATCATCCAGCGGCTGGCGGACTTCCTTCTGCCATGACTCCAGCGTGTCCCATACGCGCTTACGTTCGGCGTCGATCAGTTTCGGTATCTCCTTTTGCTTCGCAGAGATTTCCTTACCTACCGCTTCGAGTGCCGTTTTCGATTTGGCGATCTGGTGCGCCATCGAGGCATAAGCCTCTCGGCCTTTGCGGGTCTTGAGATCAGGAAGCACTTTTTTGAATTCGTCGACTTTGGCGCGCACCTGATCAAGCCAAGGATCCAGGCCTTTCACTGTGCTGAACACGGCCAGAGCGGTTTCTTTCGGCGGCACGACGGCCAGTTGAGTTTCTGCGGACACGGTGACTCCCTGCCGCGATGCTCGCAGCGATTGAAGGTGGTGGTTATTGGGTGATCAGGCCGCCGATGGCGGGGCCCAGTAGAACGATGGTGAGGAAGGTCAGGCCAACGATGGCCGAGGTCCAGCGGATGGCGCGGCGCCGGTGCCGCTGGTGGGTGGTCATGGCGTCGCAGGCAGTGAGGCGGCTGCAACAGCTTCATCAAGCCGCTGTTTTGCCCGTTCGAATTCCTTTTGCGCGGATTCGATAATGCGCTTCCGGCCCTCTACTTCACTCTTGGCGATCTTCTCCCGCAGCTCATCGGATACAGGAATTCCGTACTTCATCGCTGACCTAGCCAGACTGATAACTACGTGATCCTGATTGTTGCGAGCGCAAGACGCGACCTCTTTGGCGTACCACTTTGCTGCAACTTGCCGAGCCTCTTCTTCTGACGTTGCCAAGAGAACCTCGGTATTTGAGCCGCTACCATCGGAGTAGGCGGCCATTTTCCAGCGGTAGTGATTTTTAGTCCCGCCGTAGATCGAGAGCAGGCGCATTTCCTTGTCGCTGTCATAGCCAAGGATCGACTCGACCGTGCCGATTAAGAAGCCGCTGTAGTGGTCGATCTTGACCAAGTGCGTCACCGCTCCGGAAATCCACAGGTCCAGGTTTCGAAGCTGGTCGTTCTCTTCATGGCGCTTGCGCATTTTGGCAAGATCGCTCTCCATGGTGCGTTTTTCGCTGGAAAGATCGTTCAGCTCTTTGCGCCGCTCATTAATTCGGCCTTCCAGCTCTTGAACCTTTCCGTGCAGCTTTGCAACTGGTGGTTCGGCGTAGACCTCGGGCCAGGACTTCACCGGGCCGTAGTGAGGCTCACCGTCTTCCTGTTCATAAATCGGCTCAACCGCATAACCGCTTGAGGTCTGCGCAACGAACGAGGCCGCTTCGCCGTGGATGCTGTAGACCGTCTGACCTGCTTCAAATTGATTATTCATTACGCTTTCACCTCATAAGCCACGGTCCACTCACCGCACAGGCAGGCCCTACGGCTCCAGGCGTGGACGTTTTCGATACCGGCGTCGTAGGCCAGCGACAGTGCGCCGAGCCAGGACGTGTGGGTAAATGCCAGGGTCATGGTGTTCATTGCGCAGACCTCGCTCGGATATCCGCAAGAAACGCTTCCGCCTGTGTTTGATAAAGGCGGTTGTAGCGTTCCTTGTAGTGGAAGAATTCGCCGTCATCGATGGCGCCCAACGCATAGGCCATTTCCATGGCCATGCTGGTTTCGGCGAACAACTGAGACGACGTGTCGCCGTTGCGAATGCATTCGAAGCGAGCATCGATCATGCCCACCGCGATAACGTTTGCACGGCTCATGCTGCCCACCGTTGCCGGCGCTTGATGGCGTCGATCTCAACCCACAGCGCCAGCGTGATCTGCGGCCCGTACTGGTGGGCCAGCACCGGCAGTTGATAGTCCGGAACATCCATGCGAGTGCCGTCTTCGTCGTAGCAGATGCCCGAAACCAACTTGAATTCCAGTTCCCGACAGCCCTGGGCGTCCCAGTCGCTATCCCACGTTCCCGGCCGTGCAGGCTCATTCACGCAATGGGTCACTCCCACCTGGAGGACAAACCCCTCAACAACTATTTCGTGTTCCATGGATGCCTCCAGAGTGGCGGGTTAGTCGTAGTAGTCCTGATCGGCCAGATACTCGGAATGCTCGCTTACAAGCCATTCCTCCATTGAGGCGATCTCGGATTCAGTCATGAAGCTGGTGTCGTCTTTCGAATCCCACTCGATTTCGCAATGACCGAAGTACTCATCGGGATCGGCGGCTTGGGAGCTGAAATTGCCTTTTCGAGCCGAGAAATATGCGACGGTCAGGCTGATGGCAACGTCCTCGCCGCCCTTGACCGTCCAGTATTCGTAAGTGCGGGCCATGATTCCTCCAGGTGGCGTTAGTCGGTGTAAGCGATGTATTTGAAGTGTCCGGTATCTTTGTTGAAGCGCTCAAACCTGCCGCCGAACGTTCCGCGCACCTTCTCCTCGACTTCCTTGGCCTCGGTGCCGATAGGGAAAACTCCCTCCTTAATCATCGAGCTGCTGCTGTGGAGCTTGTCCACCCAGTCGATCTTGGTGGGGTCTAGCACGCGAGGCTTTGTTTGGATGTATGGAACCGGGCCGCCCATGCTGATAGACGAGATATCGCGAACGCACAGCGGGTCATCAGCGGCGCGCCACCCACAGTCATGACAGTGCATGTCGGCGCTCTCATGTCGCCAGCACGGCGCTGATATGTGGCAACTACAATCCTTGACTGGCTCCAGCTCGATTACACCTTGGCAGCCATCACGGGCGCACACGTCGCCCTCGGAATATCCGAAATCGCTCATGGCGACCTCCAGTGTTTGGGGTTAGGCGGTAGCCTTGGCGATTACAGCTTCTGCATGAGCCAGGGCGGCGTGGTACTTGCTGAGGTGCGCTGCGCCAAGCCTTGCCAGTCCAACCAGGTTTGTAAGGCTTTCCAGCAGCTCACGTGCCGAAGCCATTGCCTTTGCGGTGGAAAGTGCTTCGGCGTAAGTGATCTCGCAATCGGCAATCACCGGGTGCGCATCGCGCTGGACCACAACCGCAACGCCCTGATAAGCAGGGCTACGGTCGGTATCAATGATCCGGAAGCCGCCCGTTACCGCGACCTCGTCAACTTGAAGTGCCATGTCGTTTCCTCTGTGGGTTCACCTGTATTCGCTCAACACTCATGCCTCCCGCTGGTTGCCGATGGGCGCGGGGGGAGGAGTGCTGACGGGTAGAGGCGCGCAAAAAAGCCCAGTCGAAACCGGGCTTTTCCCTCTTTACGTACAAGCCTGCCGGGCGCATGTGGCGTCGGGCAGCTATTGGCTAGTCCATGGTGAAACCCTCCTATCGTTCGCTCACTGGGAAGGCAGTGGCCACCTATTGAATTAATCCGCATGTGCGGGCTGCTGCTACCTTTCGGCTCCCTCCCGGCGGGATGTGCAGTGGGCCCCGGGGTTGATGCAGAGGCCGGAGCTGATCCCGGCACGACTATTAGCGGCCTTAGTGACACCGGGGTTTCACCGGGGCGAAGGTTTCAGCCGCTTATTCTTGGACTCGCCGTGGCCATCTGGGCGCTTACTCACTCTACCGGCCACGATTCCCGCGATCCCTCAGGTCTTACACTTGCCCGTCAGCCCGGGCATTCATCTGCTTGTTGCGGTGATGCAGGTGGGCGGTTATAGGCCGCGATTTCTTCCGCATCGGGGTGTGATCTGACCCAATCCGTCGATCCGCCATCGAGGGCGAACCTCCGTCGCAACCAGATCACACTCCGATGCAGCCTCTCCCTATACGAGTCTCCCCAAGGAAAGGATCGGTCCAATTTTCGTCTGGCTGACGTGCAAGGAAGGGGTTGATCAGTCGTCGTCGCCTGCTTCGATCATCTTTTCGATGTCGGCGGCGACCGGCTTCTGCCAGTTCTTGATCTGGCCTGTTTCCAGGTCGATGTTCAGGATCAGGTAGTCGCCGTAGTGCTGGCCGGGAAAGAAGTCCGGCACGTAGCCTTCATAGCTGCCGACTTCCTCGCCCTGGGCGTCTTTCAGGCCAGCAGCGAAACCGTCGCGGACCTTGATGTAGAGGTGCAGCTCAGTCACATCGACCTGCACCGTTTTTTGCTGATTGATTTGCATGCTGCTGTCTCCTGATTGGCTTCCAAATACCTCCAGGGGGTCTAGAGGCATTTGTGAAACCAGATGGCTACCTGAATCAGCAGGGGGCCATCTGTGTGCTATTGCTCGGTTCTGATCTCTGATCTTGGCGTCCAACCAGTTGGCATTTTCACCAAGCACCCGACACCAAGTGCATAGCGCGTTGTTCTGTCGGTTTGGTAGCCGAACCATGCGCAATTGGTCCAGTTAGAGGCCGCTGAGATTGCGATCGCAGTCGCGGCAGCTATTCCGACCCAGGCCTTAAGCCTCAATGCCGAAGTCTTTCAGTCGCAGGCCGAGTTCGTTGCCGATCTCACCCAGGACCTTCAGCTCTTCAGGACTGATATTGCCGTCACCTTCTGCAACGGTGAGCATGTTCACGAACACCTCTTCCGCGTCGGCTGGGTTGTTCTTGATATCGCGAATCTCGCGCAGGATGTTCATGCGGCCGAGGCGGAAACCGGCCTGCAGTTGCTCGGTGAAAAGGTTGACGGTGCTGGTGATCTCGGAGCCGAAATGCTCCAGCGCCTTGTTGGCCCGGATCTGGATATCAATTTGTGCCGCTTCGTTCTTGCTGATCTCGCCGTCCGACGCTGCCACCAGCAGGCAGCCGCCGACGATGGCCTGCATCAGGTCGCGATTTTCCAGTTTCTTTACTGCGCGCTTGGCGCCGAACAATTTTTTGCCAATGCCGAACATGGGTGATTCCTCTTTTTGGGTGATTTCCCAGATGACCCTGTCGCCAAGGTCATCGAGGAAATCTGTTCGCCGTGACCCGCAACTGGCGTCGGTCACTGGCTTGAATCAAATGTCACTCCAGCCGCGGGCCTTTCGGCTTTTTCTCCCGCTGGATAACTGTTCTTGGCGCTTTACGCTGCACGCCCGGGTCAGTTGCCAACCCTCTGAACCGTTTAGGCCGGTTCATCGCTGCCTTTGAATCTAGGCCGGTGGTGATCCGGCAAGGGGTGTCGCTAAAGAGCGGCGAGCTGTGAGGCCCTGGCGAGTCCCTGTTGGGTGACTCGATGGAGTGAACAATACGTCTGCGTATCAATATAGTCAATACGCTGACGTATCATTTTTTTGATGGGCACAAAAAACCCGCTCAGTGGCGGGAATGGGTCGACGTTGGCTCTCTGCTAGAATCCGGCTCATTAACTGATCGGAGTAGGAAATGAAACGGGTAGCCCCTCTATTGTCGACGTTGGTTTTGGCTGGATGCATGAGTGCACCCGATCGCAGCCAGGATGATATGACCTATGAAAGCATCTCCGATTACGCGATGGTCGGCATTCGAGCTAGCTCCGCCGCCGCCGGGACAACTATTGACGTCTTCGCATATTGCGATGCGGATCGACGCGAGTACTCCATTAATCCGACAACTGAATTCAGGGTCGAGGGAAGGCGATGGACTGTGAAAATTGATGGCGACAAGTTCTGGCGGAGCGACCTCAGCTATGACGATGAGGCATCATTCCTTGCCTCGCTCGAAACTATGGAGATAGTCGGCCCCGTGAGTATTCTTAGCGGTCAGCCCCGGATGCAAGTTGCAAATGCCCAGATGCTCCGCATTCCCGAACTGTGCAAGCAGAAGCAGGCCGAGGTTGTGGCTAACATCAACAGCACAATCGAAAAAAGTCGAAAAAAGGACGAAGACTTGATAGCTGACGTCGTCAGCCGGACCGGCACCCAGCCTATGTTTGGCGGAGAGAATCAGAAGACACTCAACAATCTGGTCGGAATATTCCAGACATCCGGGATCGCATCCTTCCAAGGGAAATTTGTTTGGGTTGAGGATGGAGACTACGTCGTTTCGCAGGTTATGGACGGCGCCGTGCTTCTGCTCAGCATGACTAATCCTGTCAGATGGCCTGCCATAACGATAATCACCGATAAGCAAGTGATAGAGGGGCAGTTCTGGTCAGCGGCGTCGAGAGGTCCACTCCAGTTCGTCGGGGTCAAAAGCTACAGGACAGCAATAGGAGCGACCCGGCAGACCCTGATCTTCAGGCCAATCTAGTAACTTAGGCAGCCAACTGTGCCCGCTACATCATGAACACAGATTTAGGCATCTTGCCATCGACAACGGTCCCGACGATCTCCCAGGTGTCATCCACCAGTTTCGTCGGGTAAGATGAATTCAATGGCTTCAGATAAAGATCCCCGGCGTCGCGGACCAGTTGCTTAAATGTCGCCTCATTGGTATCTGTCATCCTTGCTACGACATACTGCCCGGGGCGCGGCTCAATATCTGGCGCAACCAGGATTAGAAATCCCTCCGGGAACGAGCTTCCGCTGGAGCTGGTCATGGATGATCCAACTACCCTAAGCCAGAATGCGTTTTCGCCTGCCCACACGTCTGAAGAGTGCTGAGGGCACAGCGCCACATTGCTCATTTCTACCGCTTCCTTAGCGCTCCCGGCTTGCACCCAGCTTATTTCCGGGTACAGAAATGATCTTGTTGGTTGCAGAGTCATCTCTACGTTCGCGTCGAACTGATCAATCAAGTCGGGGCGCGGGCCGCCATCCCAAAGCCACTTACTAGGGACGCGCAACACTTTAGCGATTTTCTCGATATTTTCCCTTCTGGGGGATTTCGACTCACCTGAAATTATGCGATGCACGGTCGGCTGCTTGAGTCCCGCCTGCCGAGCAAGCTCGCCCTCGCTCCAGCCTCGCGCGGTCATCTCCGAAAATACCCGATCACCAATGTGCATTTGCCACCAATAGAAAAACGTATTGCAAGAGTGTATTGCTTGTATCAATACGTGCGCGTATCATTCGCTCGATACGTCGCCGAATTGGAGGCACTTATGACGATTCAACAGATGCTGTCCGGCTTGTTCGCCATGGGCTTCTCCCAGAAGGCAATAGCCGACAAGGCAGAGACCACTCAGCCAACTATTCACCGGGCCAGCAAGGGCGCCGGGGTTCGCTATGAAACAGGGAAAGCTATCGAAACCCTGTACGAAGAAGCCATCCAGAAATCAGCCGCTTAACCCTCTCGAACAACCAAGGAGCCTCACCAATGGCATACGACGACACACGCCACCTGAAAGACCGGGAGATCAAGTCCCGCTATGACGATGAAACCTATGAGGCGTTAAAGGCTGTGGCCCGCCTGCACAAGCTGCAACTGGCCGTGTTCGTTCGGATGTGCGTCGAGGAGAAGTTGGAAAGCATCGTTGAACCGAATGCTACCGGTAAACACATGCAGGCCTGAAGGCCCTGAAGGAGGCTTACGTGCCTGAAACCACGATCTGCCACGGGATCGATGGGCGCCTCTACGAAAAGCTTGAACGGTTGGCAGCAGCGGCAGGGATGACCCCTGACGAGTACGCCGCAAAGCTTGGAGCAGAACGCTTTTTCGAGAAGACCAGGCCAAAAGGGGCTGGAAAGATCCGGCATCTACCAACAACAAGGCGTGACCCGCCGAAGGCCGGAATAGGGCCTGAAAAAGGAGGGACTGATGAAGACCCCAATCCATAAACCCAAATCGCAGGCACAAAAAAGCCGGGGCGCAATCCCGGCTCTTTCACAGCGCTTGCAAAAATCGTTTCAATCTGGAGCCGATTATGCACACCTCTAATCTCGATGTACAGGCCCTGAATAATCCCGCGCCACGTTTTTCGCAATCTGAAAACGTGGCGCGGATTAAGCCAGTGACTCCTTTCGACTTCCACGGTTTCCCTGTCCGCGTAATTGACGACGGTCACGGGGAGCCCTGGTTCATCGCCAAGGACATCGCCGAAGCCCTCGGCTACTCCAACACGTCGAAGGCGATCAATGTCCACTGCAAAGCGGTCAGTACCTGCCATACCGAAATGGGAGGTCAGGTTCGCGCAGTGCAAATCATCCCTGAGCGCGATCTCTACCGTCTGGTGATGAAGTCCAAGCTTCCGGCTGCTGAGCAGTTCGAAGAATGGGTGGTGGGCCAGGTGCTGCCGACTATTCGAAAGACTGGTTCTTACACTGCCCAGGACACGAACAACTCCAAGGTCATTGGCGAACTCGCCATTCTGGAATGCTTCGATCGTCTACTGAAGCCGGCACCCTCCAGCAAAATGATGATGCTTGCGCAGATCGCCGCCAATAACGGACTGGATGCGAAATTCCTCCCAGGCTATGCCATTGACGCCGCCCCAGACGCTACTGGCGGATCTTCGATGGAAACCAAGCCCATCACCGACCTCATCAAAGAAAACGGCATTGCCAGCACGGCCACGGCCTTCAACCGCTTGTTGGCTGCCAACGGCTTTATCAAGAAGTGCCAGCGCAACAGCACCAAGCGCGGCGTCGTCGACTTCTGGTCGGTGACTGATAAGGGCCTTCGTTATGGCAAGAACCTGACCAGCCCCAATAACCCCCGCGAGACCGCGCCGCACTGGTACGTGGATCGCTTCCTTGAATTGGCCTGCCTTGTCGGCAAAGGAGCCAAGTAATGGCTGGCGACTGGATTAAATTCGAACTCACTACCATGGACAAGCCAGAGGTTTGCCTTATCGCCGACCTGGCCGGCATTGATCCGGATGCGGTGGTGGGGAAGCTCATGCGTGTGTGGGCTTGGTTCGATCAGCAAACAGAAAATGGTAACGCTCCAAGCGTTAGTAAAAAGTTACTTGATCGCTCAGTAGGCGTTACCGGTTTCTGCGATCACATGAAGTCCGTGGGCTGGATGGCAGAAGCTGAGGGTGTGATCAGCCTTCCTCATTTTGAGCGTCACAACGGGAAGACCGCTAAAAACAGGCTCCTCACGGCAAAGCGCGTAGCCAGTCATAAAGCAGGTAACGCAAAAGGTAACGCTCGCATCGTTACTTCTGCGTTACCTAAAGAAGATGTAGATGTAGAGAAGAATAAAGATCAACACAACTCTCTCTCTGCGCACGAAGCGCTGGTCGCCGAAACGTTCGACGGCTTGGCGCCAGCCGAAGGTGTGCAGGGAGAAGAAAAGCCAGAAGCCGACCCCGTTCCTGTCGACCCCAAGGCGCCATCTGAAATGACGCTGGATTGGGAGCCGAACCGGAACCTCCTGAAAAACTATGCCCTTCGGATGACGCTGCCGGTGGATGTGTTCACTGCTGATGCCACGGCTTCGTTCGTCTGTCACTACACGGCATCCGGCCGGATGGAGACGCAAGACGCATGGGTGGCGCTGCTGGTGAAGTGGGTCAAAACTGACCGAAATCAAGCCAGCAACGTCCGTCAGTTCCCGGCGCGCCGCCAGAGCAACGAGCCTGACTTCGACAGCAACGCCTGGGCCGAAGGCATCGTGGTGAGCCCATGAAGCCAGTCAACCAACTGATGGCGACCATGGGAAACCTGCCGCCAGCCATTCACGCCTTGCCCCTCCATGTGACGCCGCAGACGGCCGAAGTGGTTAACGACCTGTTCCGCCGCCTGCGCGGGATCTTCCCGGCGTGGCGCCAGGCATGGCCATCCACCGAAGCGCTCGACGCCGCCAAGGCCGAGTGGATCAAGGAATTCGCCGATGAGGGCATCCGCACTCTGGAGCAGATCGAGTTCGGTATCCAGAAGTGCCGCAAGCTCAAGAAGCCTTTCGCGCCGAGCGTGGGGGAGTTCATCGCGATGTGCGTGCCTGGCCCGGAAGACTTCGGCATGCCTTCGGTCGCCGGGGCCTGGATGGAGGCGCTGATGGAGACCTACAGCCATGAAGGCGTGAAGATCGCTGCCGTTGCCACTGGCCTGTTCGACCTTCGCTCAGCCAAGCAGGAAGACAAGGGCCTTCGCCAGCGCTTCGATCACAACTACGCCGTGGTGATCCGCCGCGCCCAGGAAGGCCAGCCGCTCGACGGCAAGATCCTGACAGGCATCGGCCACGACAGCCAGAAGACGGCCTTTGAGATGGCCAACGACCTGGCCGACCAACAAACCCAGGCACGAATCCTTCAGCAAGGCATCCCGGCAGACGGCAAGTCAGCCCGTGAACTGCTGCTGGCAAAAATGAATATCAAGCGCGAAGCACAGCGCGTAGAGGGGAAATTCTGATGAAGGATCACATCGACAAAGCGGGTATTCGATGCGCTGTTGCAGGGCTCGCAATGCTGGTTTTCTGTTTCGTGATTTGGGGGCCGCTGAACACTATCTGGATTGGCCCATGGATCTACGAGGGGACAACCATTGGCACCTTCGAGTGGCGCAAGGCATGGGTTTACAACGGCTGGATTCTGTTCGCGCCCATCGCCATCTTCCTCGGCTACTGCATCTTCACGATGGTTCGGGCAATCCGCAAAGACGAATCGGAGCGCTTTGAGCGCATGGCATTGATCGCAGAAGCAGCGGAGCAGCGGACATGACCGACTACAACGAACTGCAAGCCGAACTCACAGCAAAGAAAGCCGCCGGCTGGCAATGCACCGACGGCCTGTCAATCGACACGGTCCTGGCCCTGATCGCCGAGAACGAGCGGTTGTTAAATCTTCTTGAGCGAACCGTAGAGCAGCATGTGCCGCTGACTGAACTTGAAGGCGTGCCGGGTTGGAGCCGCGTAGTTGAGCTTGTCGAAGTTGTCACCGAGCGCGACCAACTCCGCGCCGAAATCGCCGGCCTCAAGACCGGCTACGAAGCCTACGAGCAGGTGAATGCTGAGCTGAAGGCTGAGAATGAGGCGCTTCGCAAGGATGCAGAGCGCTGGAGATTCTTTTCGGTATTGGCAAATGATCTTCAGGCGTTCCCACACGCATGGGGAAAGATGACTCCAGAAAAAATGGATGCGATGTGCGACCAAGCTATGGCTGACGCCGCCATGAGCCAGGGAGAGCAGTCATGAACGAGATTGCTCAATGGATCGGCTATGGCGTGATGGTTTGCTCGGCCGTTGGCTTCCTGGCCTTGATTCTGTTCGTCCTGTCCTATGCCTGCGTAACGATCGTGAACAAGTGGATCAAGGCAATGATGCGAGCCTACGACCTTGGCACCTTGCGCAAGACCATGCGTCAGCTTGAGGCGGAAGGGAAGGTGAGTAAGTCGACGGGAGTGAAGCCATGACCAGCCTCCAGATCCGCAACGAATCAGACCGCAACAAGGCCATGGGCTACATCGCCGGCCTGGACCTGGCCAAGCCGAAGAAGCTGGCCATCACCGAAGTGGACCGCAGCGGGGAGCAGAACAAGAAGCTCCACAAGTTACTGAGCCAAATCGCAGAGCAAGTTTCCTGGCACGGTCAGAAACTCACCATCGACGTATGGAAGCGACTGTGCACCGCAGCATGGCTCAGAGAGGCCGGACATTCGCCGATGCTGGTTCCGGCTTTGGATGGGCATGGGATAGATATGATTTTCGAGCACACCTCAAAGCTGAGCATTGCCCAGTGCGCAAGCCTTATCACTTGGATCGAAGCATTTGGCAGCCAAGAGGGCGTCCGCTGGGCGGCTCAGGATCACTATGGGGGCCGGTACTGATGAAGTTGAATTCAATGCCAGATCACTCGTACTTGATCGATCAGATCCATTACTCACAAGAAACCGGGGTTTTCACCTGGAAGGTTCGCAGGAAGGGACGATATCAAGACGAGCCAGCAGGCTCTTTGCAGAAGAATGGTTACTTGCTCATAACCGTAGACGGTGTTCGCTATTTTGCGCATCGCCTCGCGTGGTACTGGGTTACAGGTGAAGACCCCGCCACCGGTATTGATCATCGAGACGGGGTTGGCGCCAATAACCGCTTTAGCAATCTTCGTCCGGGCGATCAGTTGCTGAACGTGCAAAATCAGCGCCGCCCGCGATCCGATAACTCATCCGGTTATTTGGGGGTTTCGCCTCTCGGCAAAAGATTCTGTGCGCAGATCCATCACTTAGGGAAAAAACATCACCTTGGGGTTTTCGATACTGCCATAGCGGCCCATGACGCGTACGTGGCCGAAAAGCGAAAGATTCATGCGGGGTGCACTCTATGAGCATTCAAGCCAAACAACCCAAGCCCAAGACCTGCAAGAACCCAGCATGCAGGGCCTCATTCGTCCCGCAGCGCCTGGGTCAGGCGGTGTGCAGCCCTAAGTGTGCGCTGGCCACCGTAGAGGTGCAGAAGGCCAAGGAGAAGAAGTCGCTGGCCCAGGCCGGGCGCCGGGATATCAAGGTGCGCAAGGAGGCCCTGAAAAGTCGCGGCGACCACATGAAGGACGCCGAGAAGGCCGTACGCGACTACCGGCGCACCTACGAACTGAGCATCGGTAGCGGGTGCATCAGTTGCGGTGAGTCGCAGGAATCAATCCTCCACGCCCAGGGTTGGAAGACTGGCGGCGCATTTGATGCCGGGCACTTCCTCGGCAAGGGCGCTCGGCCAGAGTTAAGGCTGGTGCCCAGCAATATTTGGTTGCAGTGCAAGAGCTGTAATGCCGGTTCGTCCAAGTACGCCCGAAAGGGCCAAACGGTTTCGCAGGCGTTCCGGGAAGGGCTGATCGGCCGCATCGGCCTGGAGGCTGTCGAGGCGCTGGAGGCAGACCACACGCCGCGCAAGGAAACCATAGAGCAACTGAAAGCCATCACTGCCGAATACCGGGCAAAGACCAAAGAACTGAAGAAGGGGCAGGCAGCATGACCTATCGCAACGTTGTTTCAGCAGTAGTTCGCGCCCTTGCGGCCGAGACCATCAATTCCGCAGGCGGCTGCGACTTTGAGCCAAAGGTGCAGTGCGCCAAGCAGAAGGGGGAGATCGTCGGTAAGGAGGCGGCGCTTCTCCAGGACTGCTGGGTGTTCGGTCGACTGCACAAGGCGCTGAATCCGGCGCACTGGCGGGCACTGGTGGCGAAGTACTCCACTCACGACGAACGCAAGCACGGCGCCATCCTGGAATTGCTCAATTCCGTGAAGACGCCAGCGCCGCAGCGGTTTCGCGAGTGCGCCATTCTGACCTGGGCAATTCCTCAGGTGCGCGGCAAGCATGAGTCGGCTGGTATCGAGGTGGTAAGTCGTGAAGCTGAGGCCATAGCCAAGAACAAGGCGTTGCTGGATTCGTTTCATGAGAAGGGCGTGCGCGGTATGGATGACACTGTAGATCGCAAGCAGACGCTCAAGCGCTCTACAGCAGTTCTGCCTGCTGCCTGGTACGACATTACTAATTGGGACAACGATGGCAAGCCGGAGTCGACCCGCTACCGGTGGCGCTCGTCGATCCGCAAGGCGCTGGATGACCAGGTGAACGAGGCGCTGACGGCCGCCCAGGAACTGCTTGATGCTGAGGGGCTTATCGAAAGTTGCGCGGCGTAGCAAATACCCATTGCAATTAGTGAGAAAGTGAGAGAATATTTATCCATCCTGTCGATCTTGCGCGTTGAGGGTAATGCGCAAGAGCGGCACTGAGTATCTGGAGATACTTTGCAGACTTTACGCACTGTCGTACCTACCGATACAAGCGCACTTCCTGGAATATGTCTGCGATCGAGATGCTATCGGGACACGGTCAAGATGACCAACCACTGCGCCGCTCACCAGCCAAAGCCGAAATCAAGGCCGCCCTCTTGGGTAGGTCTCAATGTCGTGTACATGGTTGGTATTGAGGGCGAGCCTTACATCAAGGTTGGATTTGCGTCAGAGCTGAGTAGCCGCATGATCAACATGCAGGTTGGCTCGCCGAAGAAGCTTCTGGTTTTGGCCGTGTTTGCCGGTGACGTAAAATCCGAGGCGCTCATGCACCGAGAGCTTCAGGAGCATCATGTCAGGGGTGAGTGGTTCCACTACGACGAAGCCAAAGCTCTGGCCGTAAGGCTTGGCGTAAGCAAGGCTTTGCGCGACCAGCTGGGTATCCGTGACGTTGTGTGCAGGTTCATTGCTGAGGGCTATCACTGGGACGCTCAGGGACTGCCGAGAAGCGGCGCGAAGAAAGCGCTAATAGGCAGCCTCAAGAACATCTAAACCAAACAAAAGAACACCAAAACCCTGCTTTCGAGCCGGGTTTTTTTATTTCCTCGAATTCATCCTTCTGGAGATGCGCATGAAGCTGAAAGCCAAAAGCAATCTGCTGGAGCGCGCCAGAAATGCTTGGGAGGCGGTCGCACGCCAAGTTGGCGAGACCGACTTCTCGCGCCATCCACGCACCGGCGAGTATTTGCATCCCGGTGTCGCCATGGGTTGGCGGATCCACAAAAAGAATCTGTAGTTTCACCTGCAGCCAGGGCAGCCATCGGGAGGCCTGGACGCTGATAAGCCGGTAGTGCAGCGCTACGGAAAAACACCGGCAGCCCGCGCGCCCTGACCTAACACGCTTTCAGGGTGGTGCGAGACAGGAACAGCGAGATCGATGCACTTGGGTGTCGACGCCGTGATGGTCTTTGGCTGGCAGCGTGGGAAGACACGCGCACCTATTCAGGGCCTCGACATTGATCGGGGCTTTTTCATTTTCGGCTCCCCACACCCATTGCTCCGAGCTGGGAGTGCAGCGGATGCCGATCTATTCCGCGGAGAAACCAATGGCAGAACCAACGAGCACTGCCGCCAGCGTGTTGCTGGTGAAGTACGGCGTGGTCATGGCTGCTTTCATCGGTTCGATCCTGTCCCTTGGTTTTCTGAAAGACCTTACTCGGGGCCAGGCGGCAACCGCTGTAGCTACCGGCTTCGGATTTTCGGTTTACCTGACGCAACCAGTGACGTTATGGCTTGCCCCCAAGCTCGGCCTTGCTGTGAATGATGATCTGTTGTGTGGCGTGGCATTCGTGCTCGGCCTGACAGCGATGAACATCATTCCGGCCATGAAGGCAGCAATGGGCGCGGTCGTAACGGCGCGAGGTGCCTGACATGAACAGCATTCTTTTATCGACGCTGGGGCTGGTTGATGCGGCTCTTTGCCTCGTCGTCGCTCTGGCCGCCTGTGACTACCTGCGGCGGTTGCGTCCGATCGATCAGCCACTACTTAGTGCTGCGTTCTACCTGGTCGCGATCGGCGCCTTCGGTTCATTCGTCACTTCCATGCAAGGTCACTGGGTGAACCCCATGAGCGCGATGCTTCACGCTGGGATGGTGGCTTATGCCTGGGCTCGTCGTGGGTATGTATGCGAGATCGCGCCAGTCGGTGGCTATCAGCCCATTGAGCGAAAAGGCCAGGTAGCGCCACCACCGAAGAATCCGTAATCCGCGCCACGTTTTCATAACCGCCGTTTCGTGGCGCGAGATAGATCAATTTATGACCACATCAAAACCGCGAATTCAGATTCAGGCCGGTAAGGTCGTGTCAACTGATAGTTTGTCGAACATGGTTGCCAATATCGGCACCAACCGAGACAAGCGCACCCACAACGTATTCGGCTTTGAGTTCGTCAACCAGATTGAGCTTGAGGCGGCGTACCAGTCGAACTGGATTGCCCGTCGTATCGTGGACAAGCCGAACGAAGATGCGCTGCGTGAGTGGCGCACGTTCAATGGCAAGCAGGCCAAGGACATCGCGAACGAAGAGCGCCGCCTTGGTGTTCAGCAAGCCTATCTTGATACGTGCTGCTGGGCTGACCTGTACGGTGGCGCAGCTTTGCTGATGGTGACCGGGCAGGACCTAAGCTCGCCGCTCGACCTGAAGAAGATCAAGAAGGGCGACCTGAAGAACCTGGTCGTCCTCGACCGCTGGGATATCCAGCCAACCGAATTCAACCTGACAGACCCGCTCAAGCAAAACTGGATGCTTCCAGAGTTCTACATGATGGTGAACGGCGAGCAACGCATTCACTATAGCCACATCATTCGCCGCACTGGGGCTCGCCTGCCGCGCCGTATGCGCATGTTCGAGCAGGGTTGGGGTGATAGTCGCCTACGTCGCTGCATGTCTGACCTGCGCGATGTGGTGGCTACCAAGGGCGGTATTGCTTCCCTGGTGCTGGAAGCCAACGTCGACACCATCAAGGTGAAAGGCCTCAAGTCAGCATTGGCCAGCGCCCAGTGCGACAACGTCACTGAGCGTTACCGCATGTTCGGCATGATGAAGTCGCTGGTTAACCTCGGATTGCTTGATGCGGACAGCGAAGAGTACGAGCGCAACAGCATCTCGTTCTCCGGGCTCAGCCAGATCATGGAGCAATTCATGGTGTGGACTGCCGGTGCAGCTGAGATGCCTGTCACAGAGCTTTGGGGGCAGTCGGCCTCTGGTCTTAGCGCTACAGGTGAGGGTGACCGCAAGACCTACGAAGGCACCATCAAGGGCAAGCAGGACGGACAGATGCGTCTCGACCTTGAGGCGCTCGACCAGGTGCTGATCCGATCCGCCCTTGGCGATTATCCCGACGATCTCGAATTTGAATGGAAGCCTCTCTCCCTGCCAACAGGGACTGAACAGGCCCAGGAAGATCTGGCAGACGCCCAGGCGGATGCTCTGGGCATTGAATCCCGCGTCATTCGCCCCAGTCATGCCATGCGCCGCATACAGTCGAAAGGCACGTACGCCATCACCGACGAGCAGATTGCCGCCCAAGAGAAGATCGAGAAGGATCAGGACAATGGAATCGGCGACGACGGCGAAGGTCTCCCCGGATTCTCCCTTGGAGAAACTGACGGCGACAAACCTGGCGATGATGGAGCAGCGGAAAAAGAAACCCCGCGCCCCTAAGCCTGTTCTGCCAAGCCAAGAGGCTGAGCGCTACTACAGCGGCCAGCTTCGTGGAATGGTTAGGCTGATGGCTGGTGAGTTGGTTAAGGCGCTGGAGCCTGAGCTGAAGCGCCTCAAGCGTGACTACATCGCAGACGCCATGCTGACCATGGACGGCTGGACTGATGAGGTCCTTGCGGCGATACGCGGGGTATCACGCCGGTTCAGCTCATCCCTGTTCGAATCCCAGATCCAGCGGGTAGCCGCCAGCACTGTCAGCCGGGCCGACGCAGATAATGCCGAGGACTTCCGGAAGTCAGTCAATCAGGCGGTCGGTGTCGACTTCCAGCTGATCACCCGGCCACGGGGCATGCAGGACTACCTGGAAGCCTCGACGGCTGAAAACGTCAACCTGATCAAGTCGATACCCGACGAGTACTTCAAAAACGTCGAGACGATCGTACTTGGCGGCATGAAGGATGGTCTCGCACCTACCGCCATCGCCAAGCAGATACAGGAGCAGACCGGTGTCAGCGCCAGGCGGGCCAAGCTCATTGCGCGCGATCAAGTGTCTCAGCTCAATAGCGACCTGACCCGGCAGCGACAGGCCGCAGCCGGGATCGAGTTCTACAAGGCAGTGGATGCTGGGGATCAGCGTGTATCTGGCGCGCCAGGCGGGAAATACCCAAACGCCAAGATCAGCTGCTGGGGTATCGCTCGGCAGGACATCGGTTATGGGGTGGGCATCTACAAGGTAGCGGACGGTGCGACCTGGAAGGGTGTCACCAATCTGCACCCAGGGAAGCACCATATTTTATGTAGATGCGTCGGATTGGCTCAAATTCCAGGCGTGAACTACTTCCCCGACAAGGGCTGATCTGCCAGGCATTCGATAGCGAACTGAACGACATACGGCGCTGGCCTATGGCTTGGCGATGACGTGTCGCTCAGGTAGTAGCGTATCACCCTGTCGGACAGGCCGAGCATCGTTGCCGCTTCTCGCTGACTGATGCCAGCCTGATCAAGCACGCCGCGCAGGTAGTGAGGGCTTGGGTTGTGGTTGGAGGCGTCAGGCTTCATTTGTATTGAGGCCCTTACTCATGGCGTCGTCGATATTCTCGTCGCAACCGATCCATCGATCACCCTTGATCTTGAAAGCCAGACCTAGCATTCCATTGCCGCTGTCATCCCAATCCGAAGATACGCCTATGAGTCGATTGCGCAGCCACCGGTAGCGCTCACCGTCCTTGAGCAGGGCCTTGTTCTCAGCTGTTAGGCGTGCCATGCCCTGGATCGCTACAGCCTTGCAATCCATGCCATCGGCAATGTGAGCGGTTAGGCGCTCGATTTCAGAGATTAGGAGCAGAACTGTGGAGGGGCTAGCTGCTGCAATGAAGAAGGCGTCGGCAGAACGATCTATGCCGAACTCCTGACTTACAACGATCTCATCTTCTCCGACCCCACCTGAAACGCCATAGGTTCTAGTCTTTTCCCAAAACCAAGGACCGCGCGTTGCAGACTTTGCCAGACGTTTAAGGTTTTCGTAATCCATCTCGAATCACTCCGTTATTTGCCTCGCCCAATCGGCTGGCATGGCTACCAATATAGGAACAATGTTCCTATTTTGCAATGGGCGAAACCAACCTTATGAAAAGAATGACCATCGATGAGGCCTTCAAGCCTTCGTCGCGCACTGTCACGCCTGAAGGCTTCCTTTGCGTGAAGGGAGTGGCGGCCCGGACAGGGGTTTATCAGTACCTGTCGAGCGAACTGGATCTGGATGGGCCTGAGCGCATCGTAAACGTCTACCGCTCGCCAGAAGAGGTGTTCAAGCCTGAGTCGATGGCCACCTACCTCGACAAGGACGTTACCAACGACCACCCCGACGATCTGGTCGACTCAACCACGTTCAAGGATGTCTCGGTCGGACATGTGCGTGGCGTTGAGCGTGACGGCGACAACCTGGTGGTGGACATGATCATCAAGGATCAGTCAGCCATCGACGACATCCAGTCCGGCAAGGCCGAACTATCCCCCGGCTACCTCGCTGAATACGTGGAAGCCCCTGGCGTTTCCCCCGACGGCACCGCCTACGAATACGAGCAGCGTGACATTCAAATCAATCACAACGCCGTTGTAGAAGCAGCACGGGCCGGAAAGGTCGCCCGTATTTTTGATCACAAACCGAAAGGTACTACCACTATGGCGACCCGGAAGCTTTTTCTGGACTCCAAAAAAACACGCTCCGTCGTGCTCGACGAAGACACAGCAGTCATTGTTGAGGACGCCTTCGCGGTACTGCAAAAGTTCGCTGACGAAGAGTCTGAGCGCGCAGACAAGGCCGAAGCCACCAAGGACTCGGCAGAGGAAGAACTGGAAGAGGCCAAGAAGGAGACTTCTGACGCCGCTATCGGCCTGCGCGTGAAAGCAACCCTCGACACCATCGCACTTGCTGCCAAGGTCGTTAAGTCCTTCGACGCCAAAGGCCTGGTCTCCTCTCTGGAGATCAAGCGCGCCGCAATGGCTCAACTCAAGCCGACTCGCGACTGGGCATCCAAGTCCGAAGCCTACGTAACCGCCGCATTCGATGCTGCGGCTGACGAAGCTGAAGAGAAGAAAACCGAGGACGAAGACGACGATGACGACAAGTCGAAAGTCAACGACAGCCTCCGCCAGTTCGCCAGGGACGCAGCCGCACGCGGCCTGAAGCCGACCCAAGACGGTACTGACGCCTACAACAAATTCCTGAATGGTGGCAAATAATGGGCATTGCAATTGATACCTTCGGCCAGTACGCCGGCAAGGCCTACGAAGGCCAGATCAATGACCTGAGCATGGCGGATGTAACCACCGCCGTCGCATCGGTCGCCATTCCATTTGCACGCGCCGTGGTTTCCGCCACTGTCGACAAGCAAGGCGCACTTCCAGCCGCTGGCGCTGGCTTCTTCTTGGGCATCTCCGTGCGTAAGCCTGTGGGCGTGAGCGGTAACTACATGACTGGCCAGGTATCCGACAGCGGCAACACTGTTGGCGGCTATCGCCTGAACGAAGAAGTCAGCCTGCTCAGCACTGGCCGTATCTGGGTCAAGACCCTGGCCGGTGCCACCAAGGGCGCCCAGGTCTACGCCGTGCCATTGACAGGCGAGCTGACCAACGCAGCCACAGCAGGTAATCACCTGCTCCCAGGTTGCGTATTCAAGACCACCGCGGCGGCAGGTGAGTTGGCGCTGGTACAGGTCAAGTCCGACGTCACCACCACCATCGCCGCTTAAGGATCAGATCGAATGAAGACTTTCGACGCTTCCCCCCAGGCGCAACTGGGCTTCCTGATTGGTCAACTGACCTACGTTGAACAGGAAGTCCTGCGCCAGCCATACCCAGAAATCAAATACCCGTCGATCCTGACCGTCGACACCTCGGCACCGGATTACACCGAGTCGATCGCCTTTAAGGTTCTCGACTACAAGGGTGAGCCGGCGCCAATCGGCGACGTCTCCCACGACTTCCCGCTGGCTGAAATCGCTGCCAAGGTCGGAGGTGTTGACGTGGTTCAGGCTGGCCTGGGCTACACCTACACCCAGATCGAAGTCGGCAAGGCCATGCAAATCGCCAACTCCGTCGGTTTCGGTGGCGCGATCAACCTGTTGGCCGAGAAGCCAATCGCAACCCGCACCCTGACCGAGCAGTGGCTGGATCGAGTGGCGTTCGTCGGTGATGCTCGCTGGCCTTCGCTGACCACTGGCGGCCTGCTGAAATACCCAGGCGTTCCTGTCGTGGCTACCGGCACCTTGCTGGGCGGCGCGAACAAGACCATCGCCCAGATCCTGGCTGGTGGTGGTGAGACAGCCGCAAACGAGATCCTGACCCTGCTGAACAACGCGATCCTGCGTGTTTACGCTACTCAGACCAACTCTATTTTCCGCCCGACACACATCCTGCTGCCGCTGGTTGAATACGGCCTGTTGACCACCTTCCGAATCCCGAACACCTCGGAAACGTTGGTCAGCTACCTTGAGCGCGTGCTGAACATCAAGATTGAGCCAATCCTGCAGGCGTCCACCGCCGGCGCTGGTGGCGGCAATCGCATGATGGTCTACACCAAGAACGCTCAGTTCGCCAAGTTCCACCTGCCAATGCCTTACACGCTGAACGCGCCGATCCCGTCTCACGGCGGCCTGCGCTTCGAAGCCGCTGGCGTGGTGCGCACTGCTGGTACTGAGCTGCGTGTTCCGATGAGCCATTTGTATGTAGACGGCATCTAAGGGGGTCACATGGCTGCGAAGAAAAAGCAAACCGGTGAATCCTCTTCGTCGGAAGCGACTGTCTGGACCAATATCAGCAAGAACCCAGTGGTCCTGGGCGATGGCAGCACTGTGGGGGCTGGTGAGCAAACCACCCCAGAGCAGGCTGAGTTCGCCGAGGGGTCGTTGTGGGAGGAGCATGGCGTGTTGGTGTCTGGCGCGCCGGTTCTGACCGATGACGGTGCTGGTCAGATCGAAGTGTTGAGCGCCGAGATTGAAACCCTGCGCGCTCAACTGCTCTCCGTCGGCGGCGAGAAGTCCGCGCTCCAGACCGAGCTCGATGAGCTGAAGGCTAAGATTCCAAAGGCCGAGTAATATCTGGTGCGTGGCGTGGCCCATCTTGAGCTAAGATGGGCCATGTCAACCTCCTGCCAAGGATTCCGCTATGAGCCAATTCACCTTTGAGCAATTCAAGGAATTGTACGAAGGCAAGTTCGAGATCACCGATACCGATTATCTTTTGGTGCAGCTTGCCGAAAAGTACCATCGCGTAACGGAGGCCTATGACCGCACTGTATGCACAGGCCCAATTGTTCATGGCTCGATAGTGCCCGTGAGTCAATTTGAGCGCGAAAAGGTCAATCGCTACGCTAGCGGAGTTTTTGAGTCGATTGCTCTTGAATTTCCGCAGTTCTCGCGATCCGAGCTGAGGCGCGCAATCAGCGCCGCCGACCGGTAGCGCACGAAACAACACACAAGACCCGCCAAGTGCGGGTTTTTTTGCATTCCGGAGTCTGACCCGTGGCTGAACTGACCATTGAAGTGACGCCGGCGATCATTGCGGACTTCCGAGCGTTCTACGAAGAATTTTCTGACAGTGCTATTTGGCCTGATGCCAAGATCACCAAAGCGCTGTACATCGCACGCGGCGAGTTTGGCGGCTGTGGCTGTGCCGGATGGGGGGATTACAAGCCCTACTCATTCCTCCAGCGCAGCTGGTTCGCCCTCGCAGCGCATTACCTGACTTGGAACAAGCTGGCGACTGATGCCACCTCGGCAGACGGTAGCGCATCGACGCCCTACGCTCAGTCCAGCAAGGGCGTACGCGACGAGTCGGTGTCCTACGCCATTCCAGGCGCGAACGCCTCGCTTACGACCTGGGAAGCGGCCCTGGCCCTGACTCCATACGGTGTCGAGTATCTCCACTTGCGCTCTCGGGCTGGCATGGGGGCTATCTGCGTATGATCGAGCCAACCATAAGCATGGTCGGGACGCAGCAGGTCGAGGAAGCGCTGAAGCAGCTCGCCAAGCGACTCTCCGGCGAAACTCGTGTTCTTGCTGGTGTTCCTGAGGGGGCCGGCACCTACGAGGACGGTCTGACCCTGGCGACAGTCGCAGCAGTGAACAACTTCGGTTCGGCTGATGGCCGCATCCCGGCCCGCCCAGTGCTTGAACCAGCAATTACCAAGGGTGCACCTCAGTACCAGCGCCTTGCCGAGGTGATGATCCCTAAAGTACTCAGCGGCGAAATGGCAATGACCACCCTGCTTGAGCAGATGGGCCAGCTGGCCGAGGGTCATATCAAGCAGGAAATAACCGACCTCGACAGCCCGCCCAACGCGCCGTCGACCATTGCCAAGAAGGGCTCTGACAGTCCGCTGATTGACACCGGCGCCTTCCGTCAGTCCATTCGCTACGTCATCGCCGAACCGGGCGACCAAATTGAAGAGGGCTTGTAATGGGCCTGAACATGCGCGGCCATGTCAGCGGGCCATTCATCACCCACAAGGGCGTGGTGCTAAACCGCTACTCCAGCGAGATAGTCGACTTTGAGCCTGTCTTGGCCATCACCTACACGGATGCTTTCGACGCAAACGTGCAGCCAGTCAGTGACAAGGAAATCGAATTCCTCCAGATCGGCGCCGAGCGCATCAATGATGTTCGGGTGATCCACCGAAACGATGGTAAGGGTATCGAGGTTTCGACCCCTGGCAAGTTGGCCGACATCCTCGTGTTCGCCGAGACGCCCGACAAGCCTGCCACCTGGTGGAAGTCCATCGCGACCGATTACCGGCCCTGGCACAACTTCTGCCGCGCCGTGGTGGCCAAGCTTGACCCTGCCGAGATAGCCAGTCTGGAGGCGCACACAGATGCTTGACTCCAAAGCGCTATCCAAGGCGGTATGCCGGATTGTCGTGGCTGTTACTGGGCTTCCGGCCGATAAGGTGATCCTTGCGGACAACAACACGGCGGCCCCATCTGGCAGCTACTGCGCGGTGCGCCTGCAAAACCCTGAGCAATTCGGTCAGGCGCTCAACTCGCAAACCAACGTGCCTGCCCAGGACGACCCTCAATACGAGGACATCATCGCCAAGGTGGCTACCCAGTTCACCCTGGGGTTCAGCATCAACTTCTACCGGGCCGGCGCCGTGATGTATGCCGCCGCCCTGTGCGAGGCAAACAAGCGCGAACCGGTGAAGACCATCCTGCGCGCTGCAAAGCTTGGCTGGTCCCGCGTGTCACCAATCAACAACCTGACCGGCCTATATCAGGCCGCCATGGAAGAGCGCTCCCAGCTCACCCTCTACCTGTATGGCGAATCCATCGCCGAAGACCGCGTACAGCGGATCTATCGAGCGGGCTTCTCCGTGCAAACCGAACAATCTGGCGCTGTCGCGCAAGGGGAAGTAAATGGCTTATCCGGCTGAAGAAATCATCAACATCAACGTCCTAATCAACTCGGCCGGGCTTGGTACTTCCAACTTCGGCGCGGGCATGGTGTTTGCGGACTTTGACTCATCGAGCGATGCGACATTCGTGACCGGCACCTACCGTGACTACGGCACGGCGGCCCAAGTAGCGGCAGACTTCAACATCGCTTCGGACCCATATGCAGCTGCACTGGCATGGTTTTCGGCGACTCCCAAGCCGAAGACCATGCGAATCTATCTGCGCATCGAGGACGACACCCCTGTCGAATCGCTGAATGACGCAATCAGCAAGGGAATCTGGTTCTACTGGTACGAGTTCGAAACCTCCATTCGTGCTGTAGATGCAGACGTGCTCGCTCTTGGCGCCGCTGGAGACGCCGCGAACAAGTTCTTTGCGTTCACTACAAATCAAGCGTCAGTCCGCGACCCAGCGATCACTACCGACATTGTCAGCAAGGCCTTCATTCAAGGCTCTCGCCGCATGCTCATTGTGAGTCACGCCACTGAACTGTATGCGGGCTTCGAGCTTGCAGCCGTATTCAGTCGAGTCAATTTCAACGCAGCCAACTCGACCATTACCGGGGAGTTCAAGAAGCTGCCGGGTATTGATGCGGAAAGCCTCACCCCTACCGCCTACAGCACCATGAAGTCGAAGGGAGCCATTTTCTACACGGTTGTCGAGACCGGCGGCGAGAAGGACATGGGTCGCATCATCAACTCGAAGTCCACCTCCACCTTCGGCGAGTACATCGACGATGTGTTCAACCTTGACGCTTTCGTGAACTTTGAGCGTGTAGCGCTGTACAACGCCCTCACCAAGGTGCCAACGAAGCTGCGTCAGACACCGCCAGGCCAGCAGGTGCTGATTGATGCCGCCTGCCAAGTCGGTGAGAAGTTCATCAGTAACGGATATCTCGGTGAGCGCACCTACACCGATGATGAAACAGGAGAGGATAAAACGAGCCAAGGGTATGAAATGCTCAGTAAGGCCGAGGATATCTTGTCGATTTCGGACGCTGAGCGGGCAGCACGGGGATCGTCTCCGATCAGCATGCGGCTATTCCGTGCTGGCGCCATCCATGCCGTCGACTTGACCGCCAACGTAGAATAAGGATCGACCACCATGTCTTTATCTGATCTTTCTGTAGAAAACACCATTGTGGTCATCACTGGCGTCGGCGTGCTGGACGACTGGGGCCGTACCGACCCGCCGTTCACGATTGAGAACATCGATGACGTAGCGAACCTCAGTCGCGGCCTGGGTGGTAACGCTGTTCGGTTCCATCGTAAGAACCCCGGCCTGCGGCTCACGGTGAACTTCATGCCCGGCAGTCCTCAAGCGCTCGCAATGCAGGCCCAGGTAACAGCCCGGGCTGAAATCTCAGGTTCTTATGCCTCAATCTCCGGCCTTGAGGGTAGCGTGTTCTCTGAAGGCGTTATCACTCGCGGAAAGTCCATGGCTCGCGGCGGTCCAGGCATGAACGACGCCACCTTCGTGATCGAGTTCAACAAGGGCAATATCGTATGAGTCAGGCTGAATCCTACATCCGAACGATTGAGCATGACGGTGTGACCTATCGCTTCGGTATGCCAAGCGCAGAGAAACAGCGGGCGGTTCTGTTCCGCCTGGGCAAGTACGGTGTAGAGCCAATGATCAAGGGCCTGGCCCTGGCCGAGCTTGGCAGCGCGTCCTCGTTCATCGTTGCCGGCGGCATCGTCGGCTCTATGCTCTCGCGCATGCCGGAGGATGACTTCAACTTCGTCTGCGACTCCATGCTTGGCAAGCTTTTCAAGGAAGGAAGCCAAACGCCGCTGACCATGGAAGACTTTTCCGGGCGCCTGAAGACATATTTCACGATCGTTGTGCTGGCTTTGGGGAATGCCTTCGAGGATTTTTCCGGACTCCTGACCCCCTTCCAGAAATCTACCGCTTCAGCCGAGGCGCCGGATTCGAGTCAGGAGAACGCCTAAACCCGGCTGTCGATTGGGAGCTGTGGCGCCCGTGCGTTGGCATACCTGGGCTTTGCCCGCCGCTGTGCACGTATAGCCAGCTCACGGACGGCACTCATTCACTGGGATGGGTAAAGCGGGCCAACCTGGTCATGGACGAAATGATCTACGCCCGCCACCTGGCTGAAGCCAATCGACCGAAATAGCCCTGCACTCGTGGGGCTTTTGTTTTTCAAGGGGCTGAAATTTGAAAGTTCTCGAAAGCTTCTTGATCGCCCTCGGCATGAAGGTCGATGAAAAGTCATTCCAGAAGGCTGATGCTGCGTTTGGTGGGCTGACTAAATCGGCGCTGCAGCTTGGTGCTGTGTTCGCCGGGAAGCTGGCCATCGACAAGGTGGTGGGCGATTTCAAGCAGGCCGGCACCGAGCTGAACAACTTCAACAAACTGACCGGGCTCAGCACTCAAAACGTGCAGTCGCTCGGCCAGGCATTGAAGGCCCAGGGCGGCAGCGCCTCTGATGCCTTCTCTGCAATGAAGAAGATTCAGGACCTGATGGCATCGCCTATCACCGGTGATACCGGATGGTTTGGCGACGTGGCCAAGCTGGGTCTTAACCCGGACGTGATCATCGGCGCGCAGAACACGGCTGACGCCCTGGCTGGTATTGCTGGTGAGTTCGAGCACATGAGTGCGCTAAACCAGCGCCTGGCAGGCCAGGCCTTGGGATTGGACGATTCCACGGTTCGTCTGCTGATGCGTGGTCGCGACGAGGTAGAGAAGCAGCTGGATTCCCGCGGGAAGCTTGCCGTGATGACCCAGAAGCAAATCGACGACTCGGCACGTTTGACCAAGGCAACCAGCGAACTTGACCAGGTGTTCACCGATATCGGTAACACCATCGCCGGAGAGCTGACCCCGGCCCTGGCCGATATGGCCGAGGACTTCGTAGCCTTCTACCGAAACAACAAAGAGCTCGTAGATTCGGGCTTGAAGGAGTTCTTCGGCGGCCTGGCTGACAACATTGAGCTTGTCGCCATTGCCATGGCGTTGCTTGGTGGTGGCGCTGCTCTCAAGGGCCTGGCCGCTCTGCGCGCCATTGTTGGTCTTGGCGGTGTTGCTGCCGCTGGATCTGCCGGTGGTGCTGCGGCCGCTGGTGGCGCCTCAATGCTCGCAGTCGCCGGCGGCAGCGCTGCAGCCCTTCTGTATTCCAGCAGCTTGAACAGCGGCGAAGACACAGAACTGCTGAACAACCGCCTAAAGAAAGGCGGAGGAGAGGCTATTGGCGCTGTCGTGGACTACTTCACGTCCAAAGGTTGGACCAAGGAGCAGGCCGAGGGGATCGCGGCCAACCTCGAGGCTGAGAGCGGATTCAAGGCAAACGCTACCGGTGACGGCGGTCAGGCATACGGCCTGGCCCAGTGGCACCCAGATCGCCAGGCCGAGTTCGCCAAGCAATATGGCAAAGACATCCGCAACTCCACCGGCGCCGAACAGCTTGAGTTCATCAACCACGAGTTGACTCGGGGCAACGAGAAGTCGGCCGGCACCAAGCTACGCGCCGCGACCAGCTCCTACGACGCTGCTTCTATCGTCTCCCGCGAATATGAGAGACCTGCAGACGCTGCTGGCGAGGCGTCCAGGCGCGGAGCAAGTGCTGCTGGATACACCGACAACCGCGTGTATCACATCAGCGGCGCCGACACAGAGAAGGTCAAGCAGGTACTCAACGAGCAGATGGGTCAGATGACCGAGCAGACCATGCAGGACTTCAAGAGCCCAGAACTATGAGCCTGATGAGCATATTCACCAAGACGCTGCCGAAGATCGGCCCTCTTGAGTTCGACGCCAAGCTGGAAGGCATTACTAGCAAGGCGATCACGCTGACCCAATATCCGGTCGAGTTCGGCGCCAACACCAACGATCACGCGATTCTCATGCCGAACCGATACCTGCTCACCGGAGCTGTATCGAATAGCCCTCTCGGCCTCGGCCTGGACGACATCGGCATGATGGGCGCCGGAGCCATTGCTACGGCCGTCGGCGGTGTTGGCGGGGCGGCGATTACGGCCGTGTCGGCATACCTGCTGTCTGGCGGTGATGACACCCGGGCGTCAACAGCCTGGGCATCCCTCACCGCCATCATGGAGGCCCGCGCCAAGTTCGATCTGGACACAGGCAAGGAGATCATGCGCGACATGATGATCATCCGGCTTGATGAGCGTACGCGCCCAGAGAACGAGGATGGCCTGGTGTTTATCGCCGAGCTTCAGCAGGTTCGGATTGTTCGCTCAACTGTTGGCCGCGGCGTCACATCGGCTGATCAGCTCATGAAGAACGACACTGTGTCCACCCAGGGCGCCCCGATGATCTCCGCCGGCGATGCTGCTGTAGAGGTAATGCCATGACCCGCTATAGCGTTGCCGTTCAAGCGCTGCCGGCCCAGACCTTCACTGCGCGCCTTGGCAAAAACACTGTGACCGTAGAGCTGCAATGGATGGCACGGTTTGAGGTGTTTCGCGTGAACATCCTGACCGCCTTGGGCTCCCCCCTCACGATGGGGCGATTCCTTCTGCCGAGCATCGACCTTCTGGCCGGCCTTTACCCACCGCCATCCATTTCCTACGGGTCGCTCGTATTGGAGGGAGACCCGGCAACGCCCGATAACCTGGGCATCGACAACGTTCTGGTGTGGTCAGATGAATGATGAAATCTTTCTTCGCAACTACCGGCTGAAGATCGGGCGCAGCACGGGCTCTCGTGTTTACGAGATGCGGCCCAGCGAAACCAGCCCAGATCAGGACGGGCTGCGCCTCACATTCCAGGTCACCCACTTCGCCGGCGGGGCATTCAGCGTTGCCGAAATAACCATCTACAACGTGTCGCGCTACGCATCCAGGCAGATGCTAGGTGACGGCTCAACGGGGAAATATGAGTTCATTTCCTTGGAGGCTGGGTACGACGGGCTGTTTGGTTCGATATTCGTGGGCCAAATCACCAACGTTCAGATTCACCTTGAGGATGGCGGCGCTACTCGCGGGATTCGCTTCTTCTGCAAATCTTCCGCGAAAGAGCGCGATCAAAATCTGATCAATTTAACCCTGGCGCCCGAGACTGACCCCGTACAGATCATTGAGGAATGCGCTTCAGTGTTCGGCGCCGAGATCCAGTTCTACGGGGATTTCTCAGGACTCAAGCGCCGCTCGCGTGGAACGGTCCTCCAGGGCAGCCCGACCTCCTGCATGAACGAGCTTGGCGAGACCTTCGCATTCGATTGGATGGTTGAGAACGGCGCCATCAAGATCATCAAACGCGACTTTGCGCTGGACAATCAGGTCTACGTGATCAGCTCAGGCACCGGGATGATCGGCTCGCCGGTGGTCAGCGACACCGAAGTAGGCATCCGCTACACGCTAAACCCCAAGATAAAGCTCGGCGACACCATCAAGCTTGAATCTATGGCGCCTCGCTTCGAGTTCTCCGGGGCTTTCTTCTACGACGTGCCGCGCACCATCGGCGAGGGCTACTACAAGGTCAACTCACTAGTGTTCGCGGGCGACTCCCACGGTGACCAGTGGGAAAGCCAGATCAGCTGTCTACGCCTCAGTGCAGCGGCCCAGGCCGGAATTTCAGAAAGGGCAACCCGATGAGTGATCCGCTCTCCTCCAGAACGCAGGCTGAATACTCCAAGATGCTGCGCGGGATATTCGGTGAGTACCTGAAAGACAACATGCGCACCAGCGTTCCTGGTCATGTCCTGAGTTTCGACCCGTCTACGCAGATGGCAGAGGTTCAGATCGGCCTGATGCTGGAAGATCGCCTTGGCTCGCAGCAGCCACGCCGCCCAATCATTCATGTCCCGGTTCAGTTCTGGGGAGCCGCCGGCGGCACACTCGAATGCCGAGTTGCCAGAAATACCGAGGGCGTCCTGTTCTTCTCCCAGGAGTGCATTGACTCATGGGTCGACCAGGGCGGAGTGGCCGTTAAGTCGGAGCCTCGCAGGTTCTCCATCAACGATGCGTACTTCATCCCTGGAGTCAGATCTATCCCGGGCGCGATCACCGATTTCTCAAATGACGGAATCCGCCTGCGAAGCAATGACGGATCGTCCTACTTTTGGATTCGCGATGACAAGACGCTCGAAATGGACGGCGTCTCGCTCAACGTTAAGTGCGCAGCCAACTTTGAACAGCCTGCCAACTTTGAGCGGGCCGTAACCACCATGACCACCATTACCAATCAGGGCGTCAGCATCGGCCTCGAGCACACCCACGGGGGCGTAATGCCTGGAAGTGGAACATCTGGAGTGGTGACGCCATGACGGTACGAAAACTGGACGCAGACGGCGACCTGGCCATGGGGCCTCAGGAGTTCCTGACAGGCTATACCGCCGAGGAAGTCGCGCAGAACGTAGTTACCCGTCTCAAGTTCTTCTTCGGCGAGTGGTTCCTGGATACAACCGACGGAACGGACTGGTTCGGCAGCGTGTTGGGCAAAGGATCGGTTCTGGCGTCTCGCGAGTCGGTGATTCGTCGTCGCATCCTGCTAACACCCGGGTGCGCGGGCATGACGTCATTCAGCCTCACTACAGACATCGATACCCGACAACTTACCGTCACCGCGTCAATCGTCAGCACCTCAGGCGATAACGCAGAAATCAATTATGTTCAGGCGATCGTCTAATGGCTCAGATCACGGACCAAGGAATCACCGGGCGCTCGCTGAACGAGTACCTCGGCGACATTAAAGAAAAGACGCTGGCGATTGACCCTGAATGGAACATTGACCCAGACAGCCCGGACGGTCAGCGGATCGGCATCGAGGCCGAGATGTTCGCCAACCTCGACGAGGCGGTAGTAGCGGCCTATCGCAGCAAGGACCCGGACAGCGCTACCGGTGAGGCTCTACGCGACATCGGCAAAATCTCAGGTATCCCGATCCGAGAGGCGACCTATTCAGTCGCACCCATTACCGTGACCGGGCAGACAGGAACCCCTATTCCTGCTCAGTCGCAGGTCAGAAGCAGGATTGATAACACCGTTTGGCTGACAACGGCCGTGATAGTAATAGGTGTCGGACAGACCGCCACCGGCTTCGCAACGTGCACGACCCCGGGCCGAGTCCTCGCATCTCCAGGCGAGCTGACGATTATCGGCACTCCCATTGGCGGTTGGTCCTCTGTCACCAATGGGGAGGCAGCTGCAGGTGTTGCGGCGGAAAGCGACGAAGACTTTCGCATCCGCAGGAATAATGGTGTGTCACGCGCTGGCAGCAACATGCGGGACAACATGGAAGCGAACATCGCTAGTGTCCCCGGTGTTACCGACGTCAAGGTTCTGGAGAACAGCAGCGACTCGCCTTTCGACGTCGACGGCGTCCCTTACACCGGCATTGCGGTGATTGTGAATGGCGGGGCTGACGCTGACATCGGCCTGGCCATGTATCAAAAGCACAACCCCGGCACGCCGATGCTCCCGCGCTACAGTTCGAAGACTGACACATGGGTTGATCCACCAGGCGCGAATGGAGTCAAGGTTGATGTGACGTCACCCGTCACGGGCAACAAGGCCGTCATGACCTTCCAGCGCGCTACCGGGCTTCCGATATTCGTTGCCATCACGATCCAGCGCGAGGGCGATCTGCCTTCAAATATTGAATATCTCATAAAAAAAGCGGTTATCGCCGATTCGACCCGAAGCCTATTCAGTGGCGAGACCACCACTGGCTTTAACAGGGGCGGGTATGACATCGGCGAGAAGGTCCCACCGGGCCGGATATACACGCCAGTCAACAAGGTGCTCGGTCAGTATGGTGACAGTTACATCACTTCCTTGACGATTGGGATTAGCGCGGTAGCTCAAGGGTTAACGCCGATACAGCCGACGATTGCCCAGATAGCCACCTTTGACCCTGACAACATTCAAGTCACGGTGATTCCATGATCATGGACCACGTCGAGCGCGCCAAATCTCGAATCATTAACGAGTATCGCGGCAAGAACAGGATGGTCAGATGGGTGACCATTGCACCAGAGATATCAAACGATCGCGTCGAGCGCCCACTTGATCAAATCTATGGGAGCTACGACGTAGACACCGTGTCAGGAGAGATGCTTGACATCATCGGACGGATTGTTGGTGTTGCCCGCCCAATACTGCGTGACGCCGAGTTCGATGTCTTTGGATACGCTGGCAACGACAGTTACACCAATTACAACATCGCCCCATATATCGGTGATGGCGAGGCCATTGACGCGCCGCTAAACAATGATCTGTACCGAAAGCTGATCAAGGCGAAGATTGCTAGAAATATAAGCGATGGAACTGCTGACAGCATCATTCAACTCGTTGAAATAATCATAGGCGTAAGAGTTACTGCGCTTGTCGATAATGGAGATAAGTCGTTTGATCTGGGCGTTGCTTCCCAGTTGGACAACACGACACTTTACCTGATTGAGAATTTCGACCTGATACCAAGACCTCAAGGCACAAGGATCGGCCAGGTGTTCGTGCTTCCTCCCGAAATTGACGAAATAGAATCGTCCTCATCGCATATTTATGAGTACGGAAACATAACCCTACCTGGAGATTTAGCCTAATGGCACGACAGCCTTTTAACACAAGATGGGCTCAGGGCGTCGAGTCCGAAGACAATCTAAATACCTTCAAGGCGCCAGGGGATATTCGCTTAACTACTGGATGGGAGGGTGGGCAAGACAAGGACGCACCGCCTGCAGGCCAGGAAAACTGGTGGCACAATCGAGTTGATAGCGCGCTTCAGGACTTGGAGCGTCAGGGAGCGATGACGTGGCATGCCCAGGCTATATACGGGCTTGGGGCTCCATGCTATGCGACAGACGGATACTATTACGAGTCGCTATCTCCAGCAAATACAAACAACGACCCTATTTCAAGTTATGGCTACTGGCGCCAGATCGGGAGGTCGCTCTACTCTTCAAGTAGCGTTGGCGAATACAAGGATGTCTCTCACAACGATAGCCCTGATTATGGATGGTTGAAATGTAACGGCGCCGTCATTTCTAGGTCTGCATATCCTAAGCTGTTTGCTAAAATTGGCACCTCTTATAATCTTGGCGGGGAATTGAGTACCCAATTCAGAATACCTGACTGGCGCGGTGTTTTTCCTCGCTGCCTGGATGATGGGCGAGGAATAGATAGCGGAAGAACAATTGGCAGTTCTATTCAGTTAAGTCAGAATAAAAGTCATACACACTCAATTGAAGCTTGGGCCTCCAGCGGTCCCGACCCTACTGGCGGCCCTTACGCAGTAGGTGCAGATGCTATAGGCACAAGAGGAGTGGATATTGTAACCATTGAAAGTGGCGGCACCGAATCTCGCCCTATTAACTTGGTGCAAGTTAGATGGATTCGTTATTTATGAGTCAGAAAATTGTATACCAGTACGACGAAAATGGAATTTACGTTGGTGAAACATTGGCCGAAGCGGATCAAGTAGTTCCTGGTAACTGGCTTTTGCCAGCAAGAACAACAGACGAACGGCCACCTATTTTTACCGGTGGAAAAACTCCAAAGTGGGTTGGCTATAAGTGGAAGCTTGTTAATCAATAGGTGAAATATGGAACGCAAGCGCAAACGTCACTTCAGCGACAAGATGGAAAAGTTCTGTCTTGCCTACGTCGAGACGGCCAACGCGGCGGAGTCCTATCGAATAGCCTACAACACCGAAAATATGGCAGCAGCCACCATCGGCCGAGAAGGCTACAACACCCTACAGAAGCCCCAGGTTCAAGCCAGGCTCGAAGAATTAAGGAAGAAAGTCATGGAGCGTCACGAAATCACCGTGGACACACTCCTGGCTGAGCTGGAAGAGGCCAGGAAGGCCGCACTGGGTGCCGAAACACCTCAGACATCTGCGGCGGTCTCGGCCACCATGGGCAAGGCCAAGTTATTGGGCCTGGACAAGAAGATCGTGGAGCTTACCGGGAAGAACGGCGCGCCGATTGAAACCAGTTCGACGGTCACGGTTGACCAGAAGGCCTTGAGCTCCGTGCTGGGCTGCCTATGAGCAAGTTGCTCGACTGGGATGTAATGAGCAGCGCGGAACGACAAGCAGCAAAACTCATCAGCGAACATTCGCCGCTGTCGTTCATGCGTGTTTTTTTCCAGCTGAACCAGGGCATGAAGATGCTCTGCAACTGGCACCATCGCTACATGGACCACACAGCCTTGAGGGTGCTGTCTGGTGAGCTCAAGAACGTCGTGTTCAATATGCCCCCAGGCGGCACTAAGACCGAATTCTGGTCAATCCATGTGCCTTCATACGCCATGACCAAGTTCGACCGCACGCGCACGCTCAACGTTTCGTACTCGAAAGCCTTGGTCGAAGAGAACTCGAACCGCATCAAATCCATCATCACCAGCGATGAATATCAGGATTTGTGGCCGTGCGACTTAGGCAAGGCCGATGTGGCCAACTGGGTCATCACCGACGAGCGCGGGCGCAACAAGCATCAGATCTTCAGCAGATCCACTGGCGGCCAGATCACTGGTGTACGTGGCGGCTACATCTCGGAAGGCTTTACCGGTTTCATCAACCTGGATGACCCGGAAAAGGCGGACAGCGCGTTCAGCGCAACCATGCGAGCCAAGGCCCAGCGTATCGTCACCAACACCCTGCGAAGCCGTAGGGCCTCTCCAGACACTCCTGTCATCTGCACGCAGCAGCGCCTGCACACGGATGACGTGTCTGGCTTTCTGCTCAAGGGTGGCATGGGCCTGGACTTCGCGCACATCAAGGTTCCTGCCCTGGTTACTCGCGAGTACATCGCCAGCTTGCCTGAGGAGATACGCGAACACGCCGAGCGCGATGTTTTTGGTAGCCCTTCAATCGTCCGTGGCGGTGTCGAGTATTGGTCGTACTGGCCGGCCAAGGAAACTGTCGTCGACCTGATGGCGCTGTGGGATCGCGACCCATACACCATGGTCAGCCAATACCAGCAAGAGCCCGTAGCGCTGACCGGCGGGATGATTGATGCTGACTGGTTCAAGACCTATGAGCAGTTGCCGTTTCTGGTTTGGCGCGGCGTGTACGTCGATACCGCACAGAAAACGGGCGAGCAGCACGACTTCTCGGTATTCACCCATTGCGGCCTGGGCGTTGACGGAAACCTCTACATCATCGATGTGCACCGCGGCAAATGGGATGCAGGGGATCTTGAGACGGAAGCCTTACGCATATGGCAGAAGTGGAAGGACTGGGACCAGTTCCGGCCGGCGGCACTGCGGTACATGCGAGTGGAGGACAAATCTTCTGGCACTGGTCTCATTCAGACCATCAGCAAGAAAGGTGCAATCCCAATTGAGCCTCAGCCGCGCGGTCCGGCAGCAAACAAGGTGACTCGCTGCATGGATGCTGTTCCATGGATCAAGTCTGGCCGGGTATTTGTTCCGGCTATTTTCGATGACCAGGGCCGCAAAATCGAGCACGTGAAGGATCATCGCGGCGAAACAATCGCCAGCACCGACTGGGTAGCGCCATTCCTAACGGAAGCATCAGCCTTCACGGCCGACGACAGTCATGACCACGACGACCAAGTAGACACCATGTTCGACGCGGTCGCGGACATGCTTATCAGTAATAGCGGCGACTTCTTCTCCGGCAACTGGCTTTAACCGAAAACCCTAAACCGCCCCAACTTTCGTTGGCCGAACTCGGCTGCGCTCATTAAACACGCCCCAAGGAAACGACATGACTGACCAGACTCAGCGTCTTGAGATCGCCACAGTTCGCGCGGAGATCGGCAGCAACATCACCTATCGATTCAACAATGACGCGATTGATGCGGGCGGAATCCCCACGGACTCTGGCTCGATTCCAAACCTTAAGCAGGTGATCAAGTCCATTGAGGATAAGGCAAGCATCTCGACCGCTATTTACCCAACTGTTGCATCGGGTCTTGCTGCAACTGTTGAGGGCGGTATGTTCTTGGTGGCCTCCGCTGATGCCGGCGAGATCTATGAGGTTTGGAGGAAGGTTTCCGGAGTTGCGGTAGATACGGGCAAGCGCGCGTTATCGGCGCAAGCGGCACAGGCCGCAGTTAGCTCTGCGCAGGGCAGTGCAGAGGCTTCAGAAGCCTCTGCGGTAGCTGCTCAGGCAGCAGCGGCTAACGCCGCAGAAGATTTTCAGGATATTTTCGAAGCCGATCAAGTTGAGCGCGAGACAGAATTCAGGGCATTTATGGATGCCAGCGGCTATGAGTCGACATATTTAACATATGGCTCTGGCGTTATTGTTTTGCGTCAAACTCAGCTGGTACAGCGCTCTGGAGAGCTGTACAGGGTTTTGAATGCATCGGATTTGCCGCTTACGCTAGCGGGTAACTGGGTCACCGACGCACCAAAACTTATGGCTGTAGGTGATTCAGCCCTACGCCAGATCCTGGCTGGTCCTGATGGTGCAAAATACGTTTTTGATGGTGACCGCTCCATTCATGACGCTCTTCTGGCCGTTGGGGTTAGTATCTCTCCAGGTAACGGGGTAGCGGACGACATGGGTAAAGTCGTGACCGCTCTTGCCACCACCAGCCAAATAAAGTTCGCGCAAAGCCCTAACGGATACGACTTCAAGTCGAAGGTTTCTATCACGCTGACTAAGGACACTGTGATTGATTTCAACGGCCAGCTTTCGCGCTGGACAAACGGGCAGATCATCCTAAAGTCGCCAACCATTGCCACGGGCTTGACGCTGACGGCAAACGTCGCACGCGCCGCGCTTGTTCTGCCACTGAGCAGCGCGGCAGGGATTCAGCGGGGCGACTTGGTTTACATCACTACCACTATCAAGCCATCGTCCGAGTGGAACGATACAAAGAAGGACTGCGTGCTTGTTAACGGCGTTTCAGGAAACTCCGTTACGCTTGCCGACCCCTTGAATTTCCACTACACAACTGCGGACGCTGGCATCGCGATCAAGGTATATCGCCCAGTTCGTGTTGATTTGAAAAACTTCAACCACTTACTGGTTGCGGCTGATTCCGACCCTACGCAGTACGTTGGAATACAGACAGAGGGCTGCCATGTTGTAAACATAGTTGATAACGTTATCAGGGGGCAGTACCCATTCAATAGAGATGCAAACCCATACAGGGTAGGCATTCAGACGATTGCCTGCCGAGGTATTAACATAATAAATTGTGTTGCAGAGGCTATGTCCTACCATATAGGAATCTATGGCGGCAGCAGGTACATCACTGAGCTCAACACGAATACAAACTACTGCCACCACGGCCATGCGGATGTTGGAGATTATTCTAGTGATTACAAGCTAGTAGGGATGAATGGAGCAAATAACTATCAGAGTATTTCTACTCACCCTGTCATCCGCGCCACAGCCGAAAACTTCAACGTTCATAATGACTACGGGCTATCCAATTTCCGGTGCTTTGGCGGCGGCATAAAGAATGGTGTAATTCGTTCGTCTGTTGATGACACAGCAGAGCTTCCACAATTCCAGAATGCGGCGATGAACGCTGGCTATGAATACCTTTATGATGATGCGGACTTTTATTGCGTAGACGTTGATTTCAGGGTTCCTAACCGCCTGACAAAAGCAGTATTCGGCGTGCGGTACGGCCGGACGGTCACTGTTAGCGGGACGAAGGTCAATGACATCATCACGTCGTTTGGTGGACGAGACCAGGTCAAGCAGCTGATTATCGGCACAGGAAACCGAATTGGCGACAAGTCTTCTCGCACCCCTGGTGTCGCTCTGACGCTTTGTCCAACCCGCATTGATTTCGATGTGCCTCTGGATGCCTATCTGCTGACTGGCGTTTACCACGTTGACCCACGCTCACAGATGGTTCCGCATGCGAATGGGAGACTGATTGCGAGGGGTGGTGTATTCGCCAATCGCACGGTCGCCTCTCCTGTAGGCACCACGCTCCGTGTCCATGTGAACGCCTTTAGCGATTCATCCCAGGCTAACGTTGTCACCGGCAAGATCAAGCTGTTTGCAACGGTTGCGCATTCATCGTCTGGGTCATTTTCCACACAGGAAAAACACTTCAACTTCTCGTTCTCTGTTCAGTCCACGTCGGCACTCTATTTCCCCACAACGGCCGTTTTTACAAGCGGTCTGTCGGGTCAGGCTGGGGAAAATCCAGGTGGTGTGGTGATAACTATCAGCGCCCCATCGTTTGCGGGCGTGTCGCAGATAGGTAGTGGCGCAGATCATTACATGGACCTACCGATCACGCTCACCGCAACGGGCAGCGCGCCGGCATTCAGCTTGAGCTATGAGCTTGAATTGGCAAGATCGTCGTAAGTTTTTGCGCCAGGGAAGGCGCTTTGCCATGCCGACTGATTGAACGTTGCGGACCGGTCATATACCCTACGGCGGCTTCCGGTCAGCTCATAGCGCAACATTTAATCAAAGGGATTGTTTTGCATGGTGGCTTACAAAGAAATAGGTGCAACAGCTAACGGCCACCTTTCCCATCCAAAGTACCGACCTGATATAGACGGGCTTAGGGCAATAGCCGTTCTTTCTGTTGTCGTGTATCACGCATTTCCTTCGCTGCTTACCGGCGGGTTTGTTGGTGTTGACATCTTCTTTGTTATCTCTGGATTTTTAATATCCACCATAATTTTTGGAAGCCTCGACAAGTCTTCTTTCAGCCTGACTGAATTTTATGCTCGTCGAGTTAAGCGTATTTTCCCTGCCTTAATAGTCGTCCTGGTTGCATGCCTTGTGTTTGGTTGGTTTGCCCTTTTCCCGGATGAGTATATGCAGCTTGGGAAGCATGTGATTGGTGGTGCTGGGTTTGTTTCCAACATTATGCTTTGGAGCGAGTCGGGGTACTTCGATACCGCTGCCGACACAAAACCCTTGCTGCATCTATGGTCACTGGGCATTGAGGAACAGTTCTACATCGTCTGGCCTGCTATAGCCTGGGCCATTTGGAAGATCCGCCTGAATGCGCTGACCTTCACGCTGGTCATCTTGTTTGCATCCTTTGCCTTGAATGTAGGCAATATCCACACCGATGGAACTGGCGTGTTCTTCCTGCCGCAAACCCGAATATGGGAACTGTTGGCAGGCACGGTGCTGGCTTATGTGTCGCTGTATTGGCGACAGCAGCGAGCGTTGTTGCTCGTCGACAAGCTGCTTTCACCAATGATTTTTTCTGATAGTCGCCCAGCCGACGGCAGCACCATAAAGAACCTCATGTCTTTCGCTGGCGTACTGATCATTGCGGCAAGCGTCTACATGATGACCAGCGCCTTGAGCTTTCCAGGGTGGTGGGCAGTGTTCCCGTGTACGGGCGCCTTCTTGATCATCTACGCCGGGCCAAGCGCATGGCTTAATCGCCAAGTGTTAGCGAGCAAGCCATTTGTTTGGGTTGGCCTGATCAGCTTCCCCTTATATCTGTGGCACTGGCCGCTGCTCTCGTTCGCCAGAATCATTGAAGGCCAGGTGCCGTCGCCTGAAATCAGGGCTGGCGCGATGGTCCTTTCTATTGTTCTTGCATGGCTGACCTACCGATTGATCGAGACCCCGTTGAAGCGCCGCGACCACAAGCTCAAGACGGCCGCCTTGGTCATGGCAATGGCTGCTATAGCGGGCGCCGGCTACTACATATACAGCCAGGCTGGCATTGCAGGCCGTCCAGCAGTAAAGGCGAGCGAACGATTCAACAGTCAGTTCGTGTCGTCCAACTGGAAATACTCAACAAATGAAACGTGTCTCACCAAGTACCCACTGGCGGGCTCCGAGGATTACGCATGGCGCTTCTGCATGGCCAGCAAGGAAGCCCCGCCCACTGTTGTGTTGATGGGAAACAGTTTTGCGAATCACCTGTATCCTGCCTTTGCCAACACTGATGGTCTCAAGGGTAATAGCGTGTTGTCTTTCGGCGCGTGTGCTGTTGATATCTCGTCGGCCGACATTGCCGTACTGAGCAAACTGGCACCTACATCACCGTGCGCTGGCTCGCGCCCTAAGGATCAGCAGGACCACCTCAGAAACATTATTACCGCAAGCGGCACCGTCAGGTACGCGATCATCGGCGGACTTCACAGCGTTCAGACGTCGGAGGCTATTGCATCTGTCGAGGAAGCAATTGCGTTCGTTAAGTCAAAAGGCGTGAAGCCAATAGTATTTGTTCCCCACGTATCGGCGTACCACGACTTAAAGGGGTGTTTCACTCGCCCATTCAAATTATCGGCAACCTCTGATTGTCAGGTTGACGTGAGCGTCAGGGAGACAATCAATGCTGGATTCGCACCGCTAATTGAAAGCCTGGCCAAGTCAAACCCTGATGTTCCTGTGTTTGATCCGAACGACCTTTACTGTACATCGGATAAATGTTCGCTCGTAATTGATGGGATGCCGGTGTTCCGCGACAAGGACAGCCACTACTCGGAATATGCCAGTGAGAAACTTGGCAAGATGTTCGCCGAGTGGGCCAAGACTCATGCCCCTGGAATCCTTTCTCAATAAAAAACAACCAATACAAAGGCCCGCCATGTGCGGGCTTTTTTATGCCTGGAGAAAAGCATGTCGATCACCGAGCGGCAGTTGCTGCAGATCCTCCCGAACGCCGGCCGCCAAGCCGGCGTTTTTGTTCCTGTCCTGAACACGGCCATGAACCGTTACGGCATCGTCGGCACGCCGCGCGCTGCTGCGTTCATCGCCCAGGTTGGCCACGAGTCGGGCCAGTTGACGCGACTGGTGGAAAACCTGAACTACAGCGCCGACGGCCTGATGAAGACCTGGCCGAGCCGGTTCGACTCGGTACGAGCAACTGCCGCAGCTCGCAACCCTGAGCAGATTGCGAACATCGTGTATGCCGGACGCATGGGTAACACCGCGCCCGGCGATGGCTGGAAGTATCGCGGGCGCGGGCTGATTCAGGTGACCGGAAAGGCGAACTACGCGGTATGCGGCGAAGCCCTTGGCCTGGACCTGATCAATCAGCCCGAATTGCTGGAGCAGTCCCAATATGCAGCGATGTCGGCTGCGTGGTTCTGGTCGGCGAATGGGCTGAATACCCTGGCCGATGCTGGTGACCTGACCAAAATCACTCAGCGCATCAACGGCGGCACCAATGGCCAGGCCGACCGCCAGGCGCTGTACGACAAGGCATTGAAGGTGCTGGCATGATCGCGATCTGGATGAAAATCCTCCCCTATCTGGCCGTGCTGTTGCTCGTGCTCGGCTCGCTATATGGGGTGTACCACCACGGCGTGACGGTCACCAACGATGAGTGGCAGGCCAAGTGGAGCGAGCGGGATGCTCGCGATGAAGCCGCCCAGGCCACCAACGAGGCCGCCGAGCGCACCAAAGAACAATCCCGCCAACAGGCGATCAACAAGGTAGTCCAGAATGGCCAAGCTCTTATCGATACCGCTGCTGCTGTCACTGCTGCTAACCGCGAGTCTGACAGGTTGCGCAGCGCAGCCGACGGCCTTGCCAGTCGCATCGCAGCCAGTCAAGCCGGCGGCAATTCCTGCACTGCCGCCGCAAGCGCGGCAGCTTCCCGCGCCGCCATGGTGCTTGCCGACGTGCTCAAGCGTGCTGACCAGCGAGCGGGCGACCTGGCAGGATATGCTGACCAAAGCCACGGCCGGGGAGTGACCTGCGAGCAGGCGTATGATGCCTTGGGGAAATAGAGGGTTGTGTTCGGTCGGCAGGACGCCGAGGGAGGGGGCCGAAAAGGCTCAGTGACTTTACGAGTGACTTTGTAAAATACGGTTGCGCACTGTTGGGCATCGTTGCAGCGAGCGCCAGGCGCGAAGCCTTGTAGTTAGCGGGCTCTAGAGGAGTCCGCTTGCATGGGGTGCTAGGGGTCGAGTGTTCGAATCACTCCGTCCCGACCATTATTCCTGAGTAAAATCAGACACTTAAGCCGATCAGCTAGATCGGCTTTTTTGTGCCTGCGCAAAACCCGCGAAAAACTACCTGGTGATTTCACTGATATTCAGGTCCGGAACTGCCTCGGACCAGATGATTTCCTCATGGTCTCGCTGGTATTTTTTGGTCATGCCCTCGCTCGCATGACCCGCAGATCTTCTGCCCCTCGAAACGCATGCCTAGGATGTCGGTCCGCCGCTGAGCGGTGATAAGCGCCAGGCCGATTGGCGTTCTGTAGCCAGGCAGGCGACTTTTCCCTGATAGCCTTCAGGCCCTCAGCGGTGTGCCGCTTGCGCTGCTTCTTCTCGACTCGTTTGATGGTGCTGGCCGCTGGGTTGTCCGGGCACAGGCCCTTGGCTGCGGCGTGGTTGAAAAAGTCGACCAACGGCGCGCGGCATTGGTTGGCTGAGCGCGGGGTGAACCATGATCCCAACATGCTCGACGCTGATTACCGGGATGGGGCTGACGAAGCTGGAAGCTCTGTGGCGGGAGCGGGACGCAGACCTGCTGGCTTAGCAGGTAGCAATGACGATAGCCCGGCCCAGCGCCGGGCTATTGTTTCGCCTCAAGGCAACCCGACTGGTAGGTAATCCATAGCCTTTACCGGGCGGGGCTGCTTTCGGCTCCGGGTTCATACGGATGGGCGTGCAGATCGGCATCAACTTTGTTCTCAGCGCGGCCTTTTCCGTTGAAATCGCCCAGTCGACGACCGAGACCAGCAGAGGTGTCCGCTTGCATGGGGCGCCAGGGGGCGGGTGTTCGAGTCACTCCGTCCCGACCATATTATTCAATGAATTAGCCCAATCGGTGACGGTTGGGCTTTTTCAGGGAATAAATGCCCTTCCCAGCATCCGTCGCCATTTTTCATAATCACCACACACCAAGGAAATTTCCCACATCCAACGCCGGTACCCCGTTGTTAGGCTCCCACTCTTTGACCTAACTTCAAGGAGTTACCTGATGACAAAACGTCTAGCCGCCGAGTTCTTCGGCACATTCTGGCTGGTACTGGGCGGTTGCGGCAGTGCCGTTCTGGCTGCCGCCTTCCCTGAGCTGGGCATCGGCTTTGTCGGCGTGGCCTTGGCATTTGGCTTAACCGTATTAACCATGGCCTACGCCGTCGGCCATATTTCCGGCGGGCATTTCAATCCCGCGGTCACCCTGGGTTTGCTCGCCGCCGGGCGGATTGACGGCAAGGACGTGGCGCCCTACATCCTCACTCAGGTCTTGGGCGCGATTGCAGCTGCCGGGGTGTTGTACCTGATCGCCAGCGGCAAGGCCGGGTTTGATGTGTCGGCGGGGTTTGCCACCAATGGTTATGGTGAGCACTCTCCAGGTGGCTTCTCGTTTCTGTCAGTGGTGGTCACCGAGTTTGTACTCACGGCGTTTTTCCTGCTGATTATCCTGGGTGTTACCGATAAGAAGGCGCCGGCCGGTTTTGCGCCGCTGGCCATCGGGTTTGCCCTGGTCTTGATTCACCTGATCAGCATTCCGGTGAGCAATACATCGGTTAACCCGGCGCGCAGTACGGGCGTGGCACTGTTTCAAAGCGATTGGGCGATAGCCCAGTTGTGGGTGTTCTGGGTGGTGCCTTTGCTCGGTGGCGTGTTTGGTGGGCTGGTGCACAGGTTCGTGTTGGCGACAAAACAGTAATCGCTCAGGCCACCTTTGCTCGGCGAGCGGACCGTGTTCTTCATGATCGAGCCGCCTTGTAACGGCTGACCGGGCGCGCCAAACCAAGGTTTTCGCGCAGTGTGGTGCCGGTGTATTCGCGCCGAAACAAGCCGCGCCGCTGTAACTCGGGAATGACCAGGCGGGCAAAATCCTCCAGCCCGCCCGGCAGGTGCGGTACCAGAATATTGAAGCCATCCGCCGCACCTTCTTCGAACCAGCGCTGCAGTTCATCGGCGATCTGAATCGGCGTGCCGATCACGCTGTAATGACCGCGGCCACCGGCAATGCGTCGGCCCAGTTGCGCCAATGTCAGCTGTTCGCGCTGGGCCAGTTCACTCAGCAGTTGCTGGCGGCTGCGTTGACCGCTGTCGGTCAAGGGTAACTCGGGCAGCGGCCCATCGAGGGGGTAGCCGGACAGGTCGAAATTACCCAACATGCGCCCCAGCAACGCCACCCCCACCTCGGGTTCGACCAGCGCCCGGAACGCTTCGAATTTGGCCTGGGCCAGTGCTTCGGTTTGGCCCACCACCACAAACACGCCCGGCATGATTTTCAGCGAGTCGGCCTCGCGCCCGTATTGGCCCAGGCGAGCTTTGAGGTCGCTATAGAAGGCCTGCGCGTCGGCCAATGAGGTCTGCGCGGTAAACACCACTTCGGCGGTCTGCGCGGCCAGTTCACGACCGGTTTCCGAGGAACCAGCCTGCACGATCACAGGCTGGCCCTGGGGCGAGCGCGCCACGTTCAGGGGGCCTTTGACTCGGAAGTGTTCGCCCACATGGTCCAGCACATGGCGTTTACTTGGCTCGTAATAGCGTCCGCTGGCCTTGTCGCGCACGAAGGCGTCGTCGTCCCAGCTGTCCCACAGCCCCGTCACCACCTGATGAAATTCCCGTGCGCGGCTGTAGCGTTCGGCATGCCCCAGGTGCTCGTCGCGACCGAAATTCAGCGCCTCGGCCGCGTTATCCGAGGTCACCAGGTTCCAGCCTGCGCGACCGCCGGAGAGGTGATCCAGCGAGGCGAATTTACGCGCCACGTGGTACGGCTCGTTATAGCTGGTGGTGGCGGTGGCGATCAGGCCGATATGTTCGGTCACGGCACTGAGGGCCGAGAGCAGAGTGAGCGGCTCGAAATGATCCGAACGCGCCATTTGGCTGGCGACCTCACCGGTGGCGGCGGCGATGCTGTCGGCCACGAACAGTGCGTCGAATTTCGCCGCTTCCGCCACCCGTGCCAAATGCTTGTAGTGGGCGAAATCCAGGCCAGCGTTCGCCGGTACGTCGGGGTGGCGCCAGGCGGCCACGTGGTGCCCGGTAGCCATCAGGAAGGCGCCGAGTTTGAGTTGACGGCCCATGCTAGAAATCCTTGCGCAGTTGCACGCCGAAGTAACGCTCATCGTCACGAGGCACGGCGCGGTAGATGTAGTTGCCGCCGCTGGCCAGCAGCGGTGAGTAGGATTTGTCAGCGAGGTTCTTCGCCAACAGCGCCACGCGCCAGCCATTGGTATAGTCGGCCAGGGCCACGCTGGCGTTCCAGAGGCCGTAGGCGCCTTGTTTGGTGTCGAGGTTCTGGCTGATGTCGTACTGCACTTCGCTCTGCCAGCTGTAGTCAGTGCCCAGTTCGATATCCAGGCCGTTATCCAGAGGGATGCTGTAGTCGGCGCGCACGTAGCTTTTCCAGTCCGGGCTGAACGGCAGTGGTTTGCCATTGACGTTGCAGGTTGCTGCTGCGCCTGGCGGGCACGCGAACTGATCGATGCGCGCTCGGGTATAGGCCAGGGCGCCGGAGAGCTTGAGTTGCTGAGTGGCTTGCAGGGCGTAATCGAGCTCGACGCCTTCGGTGCTGACGCTGCCGGCGTTGATCAGGCGCGTCACGACTTGGCCGGCAACCGTGTCAAAAAAGTTGGCCTGGTAGTTGTCGTAGTCACTGTGGAACACCGCCAGGTTGGTGGTCAGGCGGTTGTTCCAGGCCGTGGCCTTGATTCCGGCTTCCCAGGTATTGGAGGTCTCCGGCTTGAGCGCGTCGGTATCGCGCGGCTGCATGTTGAAGAACACGTTGTAGGCCGGGCCTTTGTAGCCACGTGAGTAGGTGAGGTAGCTGGTGATGTTGTCGCTGAGGTCGTACTGCACGCCCAGCCGACCGGACCAACCATCCTCGTCTACCGAACCGGAACTCGACGTCGCCGGTTGAATGCCGCTGACGGTAGTGGCAGAGGTGGACACGCGGCGATGGTCGTACTGCAAGTCGTCATGGGTGTAACGCAACCCGGCGATGCCGCGAAAGCGCGAGGTGAAGTTGAGCGTGGTCTCGCCGAACACCGCGTAGCTGTCGCTGGTGGTGCTGTAGTCGGCAATGCCTCTATCGACCCGCGTCGTGGTGGTGAGGGTACGCTGATAGGTCTCCTCATCCTTGCCATGCATGTAGAACAGGCCGCCGACGTACTCCAAGAACTCGCCTTTGGGCGAGGCCAGGCGCAGCTCCTGGGAATACTGGTCGAACGCCAGGTCGCCCTTGTCAGCGGTGCCGGGGAACGCGGCGGTGACCGTGCCCAGACGGTCGCCATCCTGATATTGAGTGTTGTCCCAGCCGCGCCAGGCGGTGATTGACGTGAGGGTGTAGTCACCCAGATTCCAATCCAACTGCGCCGACAAGCCCTTGTTAATGTCTTCCACATGGCTGCGGGTATCGGTGTTGATATCGCGGTTGTCACTTGAGGCGCGCACCGGTCTCAAGGCATTGCTGAACGCCGGGCTGAGGGACTTGCTGACCACGCCATTGGGCGCGTCGTCGTGGGATTGCATGTAGTCGGCGATCAGGGTCAGTGTCACGTCGTCGTTGGGCGTGAATTCCAGCTTGCCGCGAATGCCCTTGTGGTTGTAACCGTTGACCTCCTGGCCGTTGTGGCGGTTGTCGACGTTACCGTCGTAGCTGCCGAACAAAGTACTGATCGAGCCCTTGAGCACCTCCGGCACCAGGCTGCCACCGATGCCAAAGCGCGTGCGGCTTTCATGGCCGCTGTAGAACGACTGGTCGATAAAACCGTGGGTCTGGGCAGTCGGCGCCTTACTGGTGATATTCAGCACACCGGCCGACGCGTTCTTGCCGAACAGCGTGCCTTGCGGGCCACGCAGCACTTCGATGCGCTCCAAATCCAACAGGTCGAGTGTGGCCTGGCCGGGGCGTGCATAGACCACGCCATCGATCACCGTAGCCACCGTTGGCTCAACGCCCGGCGAGGTTGAAATGGTGCCCACGCCGCGCACGAACAACGAGGTGTCCTTGTTCGAGGCGCCGGTGCGAAAGTTCAGCGACGGCACTTGCTGCGCGATGCTCGCCACCCCGTTGCGATTGTCACGCTCCAGTTGCTCGCCATCGAGCACCGAGACGGCCACCGGGACTTTTTGCAGCGATTCTTCGCGGCGGGTAGCGGTGACTGTCACGGATTGGAGCGTGGGTTCCTGTTCGTCAGCCGCTACAGCGCCGCAGACGGGCAAGGCGCAGAGGCCTGCCAGAAGCAACAAATGGGTGTGCCGTGGAAAGTTATGCATGCTGTGCCCGCTCGAAAAAATACCCTGGTCCGCTGCGGTTCTGCGACCTTCAGCGCCTGAAAATGTCTTGGGCATTCGCTCGAGCGAGTAGCAGACAGTGCGCTTTGTTAGCGCTAACATCGGCATTATTGAAGGCGTCGGTTTAGAGCGTCAAATACTAAAAAATTAGTTTTATATTCCTTTTTGAGGTTTTTGCCGTGAACGAACACAAACCGCGCAAGCGCCGGGGCGCCGGCCGCGTCACCCTCAATACCGTGGCGCGCCAGGCCGGGGTGTCGGCCATTACGGTGTCGCGTTACTTCAACCAACCTGAACAGGTGTCACCCGAGCGCCGTGAACGTATCGCCCAGGTAGTCGCGCAGTTGGGGTATGTGCCGAACCTGGTGGCCGGCGGGTTGGCCTCCGCGCGCGGCAAAATCGTTGCGATGGTGACTCCGAATATCTCGGGGCCGATTTTTGCCAATACGCTGCAGGGCTTCAGCGACACCCTCAATCGTCACGGCTACCAACTGTTGCTGGCCTCCAGCTATTTCAGCGTCGAGCAGGAGGAAAGCGCGGTGCGCGCTTTTCTCGGTTGGTCGCCGGCAGCGCTGGTGCTGACCAGCCGCTTTCACAGCCCTGGCACCGAGAAGATGATCGCCGAGGCAGATATACCGATCGTCGAAACCTGGGACTACGTGCCGGAACGCGCGCCGTTGCAAGTGGGGTTTTCTCATTATGAAGTGGGCGTCACCGCCGCGCGCTACTTGCATGGCAAAGGCTATCGACGCATCGCCTTCGTACAAAACAGTGCAGTGGGCGACTTCAGCGCATTGGAGCGGCGCGATGGATTTACCGCGACCCTCTCCGAGTTGGGTGTGCACCCGTGGGTCTTTGTGCCGGACGCCGACCGTGCGCCCTTCGAAGCCGGCAAGCAAGCCATGGAAGCGCTGATGGGGCAGGCGATCACGCCCGACGCGATTTTCTTCGCCAATGACAACCTCGCCGCGGGCGGTTTGCTGGCCGGTCAACGCGCCGGGCTGAGCATCCCCCAGGACTGCGCCGTATTGGGTTTTGGCGATTACCCGTTTGCCCACATGTTGTTGCCCAGCCTCAGCACCCTCCAGCCACCCGCGTTGGAGATCGGTGTGCTCGCCGCCACACGCGTCCTGCAAAGTCTGGGTGTGTTAGCCACCGATGAGGAAGTTGAGCGCTTGAATCTTTTGCACTGTCAGTTAATTGAACGAGAGAGCACCTGAACAACTTCATTATGGCTAAGTGCAACTAGTGGCTATTGGCTGCCAACGCTCTAAATCAGTGCATTTGGCAATGTTTTGTATTTAATTACCCCCTCGTCCGGAACTAGGGCTATAACTTCCAGTCGATACACCCGGCTAACGCCTGCCTGGGCTATGGCGAACTAATGGCATTGTTCGGTAGTTCTAAATAGCCATACTTTTCGCAACGTTAGATATTCCTCAATGATGTCGTCAGCGCCCATCGATGCTTGCAAAATGCAGATCCCGCATACCGACCAGGTGTGCGCGTGGCTGATGCAGCACGCCGGGCTCAAAATCGCTGATCTGGAACGCGCCCAGCGTTTATCCACTGAGCCTGGCGACCTGCTCGGTTTACTCACGCGCCTGGGCCTGGTGTCCGAGGTCGAACTGGCTCGCGCCTGGGCCGATTTGCTGAATGCGCCACTGCTGCTGGCCGACGCGGCGCCGCCGTTGCTCGACCCGCTTCCCGTGCTCACCGAGCGCTTTATGCGTCATTACCAGGTCGTGCCGATGGGTTGGCATCAGGGCGGGTTGCGCGTAATGGCCGCCAACCCGGCGCAGTGGTATCCGTTCCAGGCCCTGGCGTATGCCTGTGAGGTGCCGGTCTGGCTGGCCATCGGTTCGCGTAATGAAGTCGACACACTGATCGAGCGCTATTACGGCCAGGGCCGTTCCGCCATGGGCAGCCTGATCGAAAACCTCGATGAGCAGGGCGGCGTGCTGGAAGACATCGAGCACCTCAAGGACATGGCCTCCGAAGCGCCAGTGATTCGCCTGGTCAATCTGATCCTGCAGCGCGCCGTGGAACAGCGCGCCTCGGATATCCATATCGAACCCTTCGAAAACCAACTCAAGGTGCGCTACCGCATCGACGGCGTGCTGCACGACGCCGAAGCACCGCCTGCCAGTTCGTCGGCGGCGGTGATCTCGCGGGTGAAGATAATGGCGCGCCTGGACATCGCCGAACGACGCCTGCCCCAGGACGGGCGCATCATGCTGCGCATCCAGGGCAAGGCGCTGGATCTGCGGGTGTCCACGGTGCCCACCAGCTTCGGCGAGTCGGTGGTGATGCGCCTGTTGGACCGGCAAACCGTGCAATTCGATTTCCCCAGCCTGGGCTTTGATGGCCCGCGCCTGGCGGCCTTCCAGGATCTATTGGCGCGGCCCCACGGCATCCTGTTGGTCACCGGGCCTACGGGCTCTGGCAAAACCACCACGCTCTATACCGCGTTGTCGCAGCTCAATACCGCTGAACGCAAGATCATCACCGTGGAAGACCCGGTGGAATATCAGCTTGAAGGGATTAACCAGATCCAGGTCAAGCCGGCCATCGGCCTGGACTTTGCCGGAGCGCTGCGCGCCATCGTGCGCCAGGACCCGGACGTGATCATGATCGGCGAAATCCGCGACCTGGAAACCTGCCGCATTGCCGTCCAATCGTCACTCACTGGCCATCTGGTCCTCTCGACCCTGCACACCAACAGCGCTGCGGCGAGTATCACGCGCTTGCTGGACATGGGCGTGGAAAGCTACCTGATTGCCTCCACGGTCAGCGGTATTCTCGCCCAGCGCCTGGTGCGGCGCCTGGACCCGGCCACGCGAGTAGCCTTCCAGGCCCCAGCGGAATTGATCAAGGAGCATGGCCTGGATCGCCTGACCGAGCAGCGTCCGATCCTGCTTTACCGCGGTGACTATCACGGCCGCAGCGCCCTCACTGAATTGTTGGTGATGAACGATGAGTTGCGTGGCTTGCTGATGGGCCACGCCGACGCCGCCAGCCTCGAGCACGCCGCCCGCCGCGCCGGTTTGCGCACCTTGTATGAAGACGGTTTGCGCCAGGCCCTGGCCGGTGTCACCTCCCTGGAAGAAGTGCTGCGCGTCACCCGCGGAGATGACGCGTGAGCCTGTTCAAGTTCCGCGCCCTGGACAGCCAGGGCGTGGCCCAGAGCGGCACGTTGCAGGCCATTGACCAAGCGGCCGCTGTCGCCGTCTTGCATCAGCGCGGGTGGTTGTTGCTGCACATCGAAACGGCCAGCGGCCCCTTGTTGCGCCAGGCACGTGGGCAGTTGAAGGGCGTAGCGCTGGTGAGTTTCACCCAGCAATTGGCCACGCTACTGGGCGCCGGCCAGCCCCTCGAACGCGCTTTAAACCTGTTGCTCAAGCAAGCCCGCCATCCTCAGGTGCAGGCCTTGATCGAGCGCATTCGCGACCAGGTCAAGGCCGGCAAACCGCTGTCGGCGGCGCTGGAGGAGGAGGGCGGCACGTTTTCCCCGCTGTACCTGAGCATGGTGCGCGCCGGTGAGGCCGGCGGGGCGCTGGAGGGCACCTTGCGCCAGCTCAGCGACTACCTGGAGCGCAGCCAGTTACTGCGCGGCGAGGTGATCAATGCGCTGATCTACCCGGCGTTCCTGGTGGTGGGTGTACTGGGTTCCCTGGCGCTGTTGCTGGCCTATGTGGTGCCGCAATTCGTGCCGATTTTTCAGGACCTTGGCGTGCCGATTCCACTGATCACCCAGGTGATCCTGGCGCTCGGCGAGTTCCTCGGTGCCTATGGCCTGGTGGTGCTGGCCGGGTTGTCGATCAGTGGGTGGATCCTGGCGGCGCGCCTGCGCGACCCCCTGCGCCGTGAGCGTTACGACCGTCACGTGCTGGGCATCCGCGTGATCGGCCCGCTGTTGCAACGGGTGCAAGCCGCCCGCCTGACCCGCACCCTCGGCACGTTGCTCAGCAATGGCGTGGCGCTGCTGCCCGCGCTGGTGATCGCCCGGCAAGTCTGCAGCAACCGTGCGCTCCAGGCGCAAGTGGCGCTGGCAGCGCAACGGGTCAAGGGCGGCGGTACGCTGGCCGATGCGTTCGGTCGCCAGCCGCTGCTACCGGAGCTGGCGCTGCACATGATCGAAGTCGGTGAACAGGCCGGCGAACTGGACAGCATGCTGCTCAAGGTCGCCGACATCTTCGACGTCGAGGCCAAGCGCGCCATCGAACGCTTGCTCGCGGCAATGGTGCCGACCCTGACCGTGGTCATGGCGGTGCTGGTGGCAGTGATCATGCTGGCGATCATGCTGCCGCTGATGAGCCTCACCAGCCATATATGAACTTTCAAGGAGCAGAACCGATGAAAACCCGACACCGCCAAGGCGGCTTCACCCTTTTGGAAATGCTGGCGGTGATTGTGCTGCTGGGCATTGTCGCGACCATTGTGGTGCGCCAGGTCGGTGGCAATGTGGACAAGGGCAAGTACGGCGCGGGCAAGGCGCAACTGGCCAGTTTGAGCATGAAGATCGACAGCTACGCCCTGGACGTGGGCGCGCCGCCCAACAACCTGCAACAGCTGCTCGACAAGCCGGCCAGTGCTTCGAACTGGGCCGGCCCCTACGCCAAGCCTTCGGAGCTGAAAGACCCGTTCGGCCACGGGTTTGGCTATCGCTTCCCCGGTGAGCACGGCGCCTTCGACCTGATCTTCTACGGCCAGGACGGCCAACCCGGCGGCGAGGGCTACAGTGCCGACCTGGGCAACTGGGAATAACCCGCCCGTGGCCCAGCGAGGCTTTACCCTGCTGGAGATGCTGGTGGTCATCCTATTGATCGGCATTGCGGCGGGTTTGTTGGGGCTGGGTGTACGGCAAGGGCTGCAGGTGGCCAAGGAGCGGCGGGTGGTCGCGCAGATGGTCGAGGCGCTGCGCGCCACGCGCGCGCGCGCCATCGTCAGCGGCCAGGCGACGCACACTCGGTTTGACCTCCAGGGCCGCACATTCCAGGCTTCAGGGCGTGCGTCGCAGCAGTGGCCAGCGCAGGTGCAAGTGACCTTGCACAGTGCCGAGCAGGCAGGGTCCGCCGTGGTGTTCTATCCCGACGGCAGTTCTACCGGCGGCAACCTGCTGCTGGCCAACGGCAGCCGTCGTTGGCGCATCGATATTGGCTGGCTTACCGGCAGTGTGCAATCCAAGGCGCTGCCATGAAGCACCAGGCCGGCTTCACCTTACTGGAAATGCTCGCCGCCCTGACGTTGATGGCGGTGTGCAGCAGCGTGTTGCTGGTTGCCTTCGGCCAGAGCGCGCGCGCCTTGTCCCAGGTGGCCCGCAGTGACCGCCTTACCCATGCCGCGCTCACGCTGCTGGACCAGGAAGCTGCCGGCCCGCTGATTGAAGGAACCCGCCAAGGCCAACTCGACGGCATCCATTGGCAACTGACCAGCACCCGCCAACAGCCGCACCTGTTTCGTCTTGACCTGAACGTGCGTGAAGGCGCGCATCAGGCGCACTTCAGCACTTTGAAGGCGCGCCTGTGAAGCGCCGTGAGCAGGGTTTCACCCTGCTGGAAGTGCTCGTGGTGCTCAGCTTGCTGTCGGTGTTGTTGCTGCTGGTGAGCGCAGCGTTGCTGGGGGCCAATCGGGCGGTGGCCAAGGCCCAGGCCTACACCGTCAGCCTGGATGAAATGCGCGCCGCCCAACAGTTTTTGCGCACCTCGATCAGCGAGGCGCTGCCGCTAAAGCTCACTGACGATGACAGCCAGGCCGAAGGTTTTTTTATCGGCACGCCTGAGCGTCTGCAATTTGTGGCGACCTTGCCCGGTGTATTGGGCGGGGGGATCCAGCGCTTTACCCTCCAACGGGTCGGGCAGGATTTGCAGGTGGCTTTTTCGCAGAGGGCATCGCAGGCCAACGCGCAGCGCGATGAGCCGCAGGTACTTTTGCACAACGTCGAGGCGCTGCAGTTCAGCTATCGCGGTGTCTCGCCACTGGGCCAGCCCACCGACTGGTTGAGCCCGTGGCCCTGGCCCCGGCGCTTGCCCACAGCGGTGCGCATCGACGCCACCGTCGACGGGCCGGTGCCATGGGTCGCCCAGGTGGTTGCGCTGCGCCTGAACCTGTCCAGCGCGAGCAGCGAAGAATGAAGCGCCAACGCGGTGCGGCCCTGTTGCTGGTGTTGTGGGTGCTGGCCTTGCTCAGCGTATTGCTGGGTGGCCTGGCCGGGTGGGTGCAGCTGCAAAGTCGCCAGGCGCTGTGGCTGCGCCAGCATACCCAGACACTATTGGCCGCCCAGGCCGGTATCGCACAGGTCATGGCGCAAGGGCAGTGGGTGGCGGACGGGCGTTCTATGGCGCTGACCTTCGACGACGCCCGCTTGCAGGTCAGTCTGCGCAGTGAGCGTGGCAAGTTGTACCTGGTCAACGCTGCCCCCCAAGACCTCACGCGCCTGGCCCTGGCCTGCGGCGCCACACCGGTTCAGGCCCAGCAGTTGGCCAAGGCCCTTGAGACGCGGCGCCATAAGGGCCTGGCGCCGTTTCGGGTACTGGAGCAAGTGCGTCAACTTCCCGGCATGACCCAGGCGCTCTACAGCGAACTACTGCCGGAAATTACCTTGTGGAGCGACCTCGACCGGCCCGCTTCGGCATTCGCCAGCCCCTTGATGCGCAAGGCGCTGAACCTGCCACGCCAGGACGCCGAGGGCGTCGACCCCGGCCAGGTCGTGGAAATCGACAGCCGCGCCGAGCGCCCCGGCGGCTATCAGGCACGCCTGCGACTGACCCTTTTATTAAGCCCTGCGGAGGACAGCGCACAGCCCTATCGGGTGGTGCGGTGGCAAGAATGATTCAACTCGAACCAATTGCCCGCTATTGGCGCGGCAGCCTGCTGCAACAAGGCTGGCGCCTGTGGCTCACAGAGTTACGCGGCTGTGTGCCGAAGTGGCTGGCGTTCCAGGACCCGCCCGAGCACGTTCATCACTGGCCGCTCACGGCACCGGTGGTGCCAGGCAATGCGCGCCAGGTGCTGATGCTTGCTCCTGATGCTGTGTTGCAGCAAAGCGTGCAACTGCCTCTGGCTGCCGCGCGCAACCTCGTGGAGGTGGTTGGCTATGAACTGGACCGCTATACCCCGTTCAACGCCGAGCAGCTCTACTTTGTCGCCCGCCAGGAGCGGCGCACACCCAGCCACCTGGAGGTGAGGGTGGTGGCGATCCTGCGCGAGCGCCTGGACCAGGTCCTCACTGACTGTGCCGCCCTCGGCCTGTACCCACACCGTGTGGACGCGGCGGGCCTGGGTATCGACCTGCTGCCCGCGCCGTTGCGCCCGCGTTCACGTTCTGCCGGCAAGCAATTGCAGCGCAGCCTGCCGTGGTTGTGCGGCGCGTTGCTGATTGCGGCGATGCTGTTGTGGCTCAACGATCGCCAGCGGGTACTCGACAGCATGCACGCCACTGTTCAACAGCAAAAAGCCGAGGTCGCGCAGGTGCACGCCCTGCGCCAGCAACTGCTCAACACCCGTGGTGCGGCGCAGTACCTGTCCCAGCGCAAACGGGCGCAACCCCCCCTGGCCGGCCTACTGAATGACTTGACCAGCTGTCTGCCCGCCGACACCTGGCTCGACCAATTGGACGTCAAGGACGGCGAGGTGAGCTTTTCCGGCCAGAGCGCCAAGGCCAGTGGCCTGATCAGCCGCATCAAAGGCTGCCAGCGCTTGGACAACGCGCAGTTCGAAGGGGTGATCCAACCCGACGCACGCACCGGCAAGGACCAGTTTGCCTTGCGTGCCCACTTACGCCAGGAGGCCGCCGATGCGCCGACCCCTCACACGCCGTGAACGCCGCGGCGCCGCCTTGTTGACCCTGGCGTTGGTGCTCGGCGCGGCCTATTGGCTGTTGATCGACAGCTGGTTCGCCGGGCCGCTGCGGGCCATGGGTGAACAGGCCGAACAGTTGCGTGAACAGCAGCAGCGCTATGCCAGCGTCATACGCCAGGGCGATGCCTTGCGCGAACAGCTGGCGCAGGCACAGCAAGACCCGGCCAGCAGCGCCAGCCTGTTGCCAGGGGACGACCCGGACGTGGTCGCCGCCGACCTGATGCAGCGTCTTGCCGACCTGATCAACAGCCACGCCAACCTCGGCGGCGGCTGCAACCTCACCCAGCGCCAGCCGATCACGCCTGAACAAAACGACAGCGAGCCCTATCGTCAGGTCAAGGTCAGCCTCACGCTCAATTGCGCCATCGAACCGCTGACCGCGATCCTGCATGGGCTGGAATATCAGCCGCCTTTTCTGTTCGTCGATGAGCTGCATATTCGTCGCGACAAACAGGCGCCAGCCAGTGGTGGAGCAGGCAAGCTGGCGGTGCAACTGCTGGTGCGCGGCTACCTGCAACCGGCGCGGGTGGCACCATGATCGGCCCCTTGCGTCCTCTTGAATGGGGCTGGCTCGGCGTGGCCGGGCTCTTGGGATTGTTGATGGCGATGATCCTCAGCAGCATCGGCGATGCCCCCCGGTGGTTACCCGATGCGCCGGTGCACGCGCCACCCTCTTTCCAGGTGCAGGCCGCTCCCACGCCGGCGTTGCGAGACCTTGCCGGTACCTGGCAAGCGCCGCTGTTCAGCCCGGATCGCCGCCCGGACCGGGAGGTGGGTAAAACCCAGGTGGCGAGCCTGGCCAACCTGACCCTCAGCGGCATCATGATCACCGGCAACCTGCAAATGGCCATGCTCAAGCAAGCCGGTGGCCCAACGCTCACGGTGCGCTTGGGCCAGGCGTTGCCCAACGGCTGGCGCCTGGAACACCTGACCCCGCAATACGCTCGTTTTGCCCTCAACGGGCGCACCCAGACCCTGAGCCTCTACGGTAAGCGGTTACCCCTGATCTCACATCCCCGCGAGTCTCTCCCTTGATTGATATGCGCACTTCGCTGTTTTGCCTGGCTACCGCCGTCTCCCTGAGCGGCTGTGGCTCTTTGCCCGACACCCTCGACCCGGACGACGACCTGCTGCACGAGGCCCTGCAGGGCACCGGCACACAACGCCCGGCGCTTCAGGCGCCTGTGGCCGAAAGCCCTCCACCTGCCACCCAGGCTCCGCCGCAGCGCCAGCTGATTCGTGGCAATCAAGCGTTTGTGCGCCAGCCCGCAGCGCCGGCAAACGTGCCGCAGCAGGGGGGCGACATCGTGTTCAACTTCGCCGACCAGCCCATCGAGGCCGTGATCAACAGCGTGATGGGCGACCTGTTGCACGAGAACTACAGCATCGCCGAGGGCGTGAAGGGCACTGTCAGCTTCTCCACCTCCAAACCCGTGGACAAACAGCAGGCGCTGTCGATTCTCGAAACCCTGCTGTCCTGGACCGACAACGCCATGATCAAGCAGGGCAACCGCTATGTGATCCTGCCGGCCAACCAGGCAGTGGCGGGCAAGCTGGTGCCGCAGATGCGCGTGGCGCAACCGGCCAGCGGCCTCTCGGCACGTCTGTTTTCACTGCGCTATATCTCGGCCACCGAGATGCAGAAACTGCTCAAACCCTTCGCCCGTGAAAACGCTTTTTTGTTGGTCGACCCGGCGCGTAATGTCCTGAGCCTGGCCGGCACGCCCGACGAACTGGCCAACTACCAGGACACCATCGACACCTTCGACGTGGACTGGCTCAAGGGCATGTCGGTGGCGGTGTTCGGCCTGCAACGCGCCTCGGTGGCCGAGCTGATGCCCGAGCTGCAAGCCATGTTCGGCGCGGACAGTGGCACACCCCTGGCCGGCATGCTGCGGTTCTTGCCGGTCGAGCGCACCAACTCGGTGGTGGCGATTTCTTCCCAGCCCCAGTACCTCACCGAAGTGGGCGACTGGATCCGCACCATCGACGAGGGCGGCGGCAACGAGCCGCAGATGTATGTGTACGACGTGCGCAATATGAAGGCCGCTGATCTGGCCAAGTACCTGCGGCAGATCTACGGTAATGGCGCGATCAAGGATGACGCCCCGGCGAAGGTAGCACCGGGCTTGCGTACCACCACCCTGTCCTCGTCCACCAGTGCCGGTTTGCAGGCGAGCGCCCCGGTGCCCGCAGCCGAAGAACCTGAATCCGAGCCTGCCGAAAACACCCAGGCATCGCCCACCAGCGACCTCGAAGCGGGCACGCGCATCACCGCGCAAAAGAGCAGCAACCAACTGCTGGTACGCACCCGCCCGGCGCAATGGAAAGAGATCGAAGCGGCGATCAAACGCCTCGACAACCCACCGCTGCAAGTGCAGATCGAGACGCGCATCCTGGAGGTCAAGCTCACCGGCGAACTGGACCTGGGGGTGCAGTGGTACCTGGGCCGCCTGGCCGGCAATTCCACCAGCACCACGGTGGCCAATGCTTCCGGCAGCCAAGGCGCCTTGGGCGGTGGCGGGGCAGGGCTGGGGGCGGCGGACTCGTTGTTCTACTCCTTCGTCAGTTCCAACCTGCAAGTGGCCCTGCACGCCCTGGAGACCAACGGCCGCACCCAGGTGCTATCGGCGCCATCGCTGGTGGTGATGAACAACCAGCCGGCGCAGATCCAGGTGGGGGACAACATTCCCATCAGCCAGACCACCGTCAATACCGGGGACGCCGACACCACCTTGAGCAGTGTGGAATATGTGCAGACGGGGGTGATTCTGGATGTGGTGCCGCGCATCAATCCGGGTGGGCTGGTGTACATGGATATCCAGCAACAGGTCAGTGATGCCCAGAACCCGACGGGGAACAGTGAGACGCCGGTGAACCCGCGTATCTCCACGCGCTCGGTGTCCACCCAGGTGGCGGTGCAGAGTGGGCAGACGGTGTTGCTCGGCGGGTTGATCAAGCAGGACAATGCCGAGAGCGTCAGTGCCGTGCCTTACCTGGCGAAGATACCGGGGTTGCGCTGGTTGTTTGGCAATACCGGCAAGTCCAAGGACCGCACGGAGCTGATTGTGCTGATTACGCCGAGGGTGATTACCAGCAGCAGCCAGGCGCGGCAGGTGACGGATGATTATCGCCAGCAGATGCAGTTGTTGCGACCCGCCCAATAAGCCCTCTCCCACATTGATCGTTCCCACGCTCTGCGTGGGAATGCCGCCCTGGACGCTCCGCGTCCCATCTGCACAACGTGACGCGGAGCGTCACAGGATGTATTCCCACGCAGAGCGTGGGAACGATCATCACGGCAGGGCGTCACCCTATTGCTGCAACAGCAACGCCTGCTGCTTGAGCCTGCGTTTCTGCGCAAACGGCAAGCTCTCATCATCCCCATACGGTGCGCTGTACCAGTTGCCGTAGCTCGGGTTGGGCAGCAGGAACCAACGCTGGCCTAGCCAATTCACATAGGGTTCGACGGCCTTGCGTTGTGCATCCAGGGTGTTGTGTTCGGCTTGCACGAAATCTCCCAGCGAGTCACCGGCCATCAACAGCACGCGGGCATGCCTGGCGACCCACTGACGGCGGCACTGCTTGCCGTAGCCCGCGCTTTCGCAGTGGCCGGTGGGGGTACTGGCCGCCAGGATCTGTGCGTCGCTCTCAATCGGGAAACCGCGCAAACGCAGGTTTTTGGCGGTGGCCGCGACCTGGCTGTGTTCTCGGTTGGTGAGGTAGTAAACCTGGATGCCTTTTTGCCGGGCCGCCTGCAGGAACGCCACCGAGCCTGGCAGTGCCTGGGCCTTGGCCTGGTCGACCCAGGTGTTCCAGCGATCATAGGAATAGACCTGATTGTTGATGATGTCGCGGGCGTTGAGGGGCACGTTGTCCAACAGCGTTTCGTCGATGTCCACCACCACCGCCGGGGGCAGGCCGGCCAGGTTGCGTGGGGCAAAAGGCAGGGCGTCCCAGCTCGGGTCGGCCAGGGCGACGTCCAGTTGACGGGTGGCATTGGCGAAGAGCTGGCGGTAGATCAGTTCGTGCTCGATGGACGTCTGGGTCCAGAGCACGGCGTCGAGTTGGTCATTGGCCGGCGGGTGTTGCTGGCAGCCTGCGAGGGCGGTGGTGAGCAAGCAGAGGCTGGCAAAGAACAGGTTGCGCATGGGCTGGGTCTCGAAGAGCGTGGTGGCGTGGTCAGCACGCCAGTCTAATCACTTGCGATGCTCGCGGCTCGTTGCCGTTTCGCAATCGTCTTAAAGCCAGGCTTCACCCTTGGCGGGTAATGTAGCGAGCGCCTGCGAAGAGGGCCTGACAGTCAACACAGCTGGATTGTGTACATATCCATTGCTGCGGTAACGGCCACTTAGGGTTTCCGCTCTGACAGCGGGTCACTTTGGAAAAGCCCCAAAGTAACCAAAGGGCTCTTGCCTTACCACTCGGCACCTCGCTTAGGCTCGGCCAGCGTGGTTTAACGGGGCGCTTGAGATCAAGATCAAAAGCAGATCAAGAGCGGCTCGCTTCGCATCGTGGTTACCGTCTGCTGCTACAGCCCAAAAAAGTTGTGTAGATGGCGATGCCGAACCTGTGGCGAGGGAGCTTGCTCCCGTGACGCCCTGAAAGCCTGCGCATATCTACCTGACGACCCGTGTTCCAACTGTGGGAGCTGGCTTGCCTGCGAAAGCGGTGGGTCAGTCGCTGCATCTGTGACTGCACCACCGCTTTCGCAGGCAAGCCAGCTCCCACATTGAATCTTCGTGCATTGCGTTCGCTTAATTCATCGGCATTGGAGCGGGTGCTGTTTTATTTGTCCTGGCGCGCATCCAGGGTTTTTTGATGCTCGGCCAGGAAGGGTTGCTCCGCTGGATCAAAACGATCAATCCCGGCGGTGAAGCGGTGCCAGTAGGGGTACAACGGTTGACGGCGAGTGACGGCTTCGATGCGCGCCGACTGCTCGTCGGTGAGTTTCAGTTCGGTGGCCGCCAGGTTATCGCGCAGGTGTGCTTCCGTACGGGCGCCGACAATCAGCGAGGTGATCCCCGGGCGATCCTTGAGCCAGGCCAGGCAGGTACGGGCGACCGAGACGCCGTGTTCATCGCCGACGGCGGCGAGGGTCTCGATAATGTCCAGCGCACGTTCCTGGTCGTGGACGTAGGGTTCCGGCCAACCGCTGCCCTGGCGGGTATTGGCCGGTGGCTTGTGCCCGCGTCGGGTTGTGCCGGTCAGCAAGCCTTCGCCCATCGGGCCCCACACCAAAGTGCCGACCTGCTGGTCCAGGGCCAACGGCAGCAACTCGTACTCGGCCTCGCGGGATTCCGGGGTGTAGTAGATCTGCTGAGTAATCGGCTTGAGCATGCCGTGCAGTTCAGCCTTGCCCAGGGTTTTCATCATCTGCCAGGCGGTGAAGTTGCTGGTGCCGAAATAGCGGATCTTGCCCGAACCCACCAACAGGCGCAGGGCTTCCAGGGTCTCTTCGATTGGCGTCATGCCGTCCCAGTTGTGCAGTTGGTACAAGTCGATGTGGTCGGTACCCAGGCGCTTGAGGCTGGCTTCGCACGCGCGGATCAAGTGGTAGCGCGATGAGCCGGAGTTGTTGGGGTTGTCGTCCACCGGGCTGCGGCCCTTGGTGGCTAGCAGAATGTCGTGACGCTTGTCGCCCAGCGCCTTGCCCACCACTTCTTCGGCCAAGCCGTGGGAATAGAGATCAGCGGTGTCGACCATATTCACCCCGGCGTCGAACGCCATATCGAACATGCGCTTGGCCAGGGGCACATCCACCGCACCGCATTTTTCAAATTCTGCGCGACCGCCAAAAGGGACGGTGCCAAGGATGATTTCCGATACCAGCAGGCCGGAATGACCCATTTGTCGATACTGCATGTTGCCTCCTACTTAACGTTGCACGTGAAGGTGTGAACGATGGGGGCGGCGATAGTTTGAATTTTTTCGTGAAATCCTCGCGCCCGTCTTGGCATGACGTCAATGAAGATTGTTTCGCTGGATGAAATGCTGGATTGTGAATCCTGGTCATTCCGCCAGACAGGGCAGCGGTAGAACATCCCTGGCGTCGATACCCACTCATTTGGAGCCTGTCATGACCCAGCCTGCGATCAAACTCTATGGTTTTCCCCTGTCCGGCCACTCCCACCGGGTCGAGCTGATGTTGTCCCTGCTGGGGCTGGCGAGTGAATTTATCCTGGTGGACCTCAAGCAAGGCGCGCATAAAACGCCTGAGTTCCTCACCACCCTGAACAGCTTTGGCCAGGTGCCGGTGATTGATGACGGCGGCATGGTACTGGCCGACTCCAATGCGATCCTGATTTACCTGGCCAGCACCTATGGCAGCGGCCAATGGCTGCCGAGCGACCTTGTCGGGCAAGCCAAGGTGCAGCGTTGGCTCTCGGCCGCCGCCGGCCCACTCCATGCCGGGCCTGCCACGGCGCGCTTGGCCACGGTGTTTGGCGCCGAGGTGGACACTGTCGGCGCAATCAACCGTGCCCATGCCTTGCTTAGCGTGATGGAGCAGCAACTGAGCCAGAGCCGTTTCCTCGCCAGTGAACAGCCCAGCATTGCCGATATCGCCTTCTACACCTATGTGGCCCACGCGCCGGAAGGCAATGTGTCCCTGGCCGACTACCCTAAGGTGCGCGCCTGGCTCGCCAGCATCGAAGCACTGCCGGGTTTCGTTGGCATGCCGCGCACGGCGGTGGGGCTGCAATCGCAATAACAACCAAGGGGCGCCGATGGACCGATTTCATGAAATGCAGGTGTTCCTGGCCGTGGCCGAGGAGGAGGGGTTTGCGGCTGCCGCACGGCGCCTGAACACCTCGCCGCCCAGCGTGACCCGCGCCATTGCCGCCATGGAGCAACGCATCGGCACCCAGTTGTTGGCGCGCACCACCCGCAGCCTGCACTTGACCGAAGCCGGCCAGCGTTACCTGGAAGACTGCCGACGCATCCTTGCCGAGCTGGACGAAGCCGAGGAAGCGGCGGCGGGCAGTTACTCCATCCCGGGCGGCCAGTTGACGGTGACCGCACCGGTACTGTTTGGCGAGTTGTATGTGGCGCCGGTACTGGGGGATTATCTGGACCGTTTTCCCTTGGTGAGTATCAACGCCTTGCTGGTCGATAGGGTGGTCAATATGACCGACGAAGGTGTTGACGTGGCGGTGCGTATCGGCCACCTGCAGCCATCCTTGCAGCAAGCGATCAAGGTCGGCGAAGTACGCCGGGTGGTGTGCGCATCGCCGGCTTATCTTGACCAACACGGGCGGCCCCAGCGCCCCGAGCAGTTGCGTGAGGCCAAGCTCGTCACCTCATCGTCCAGCCAACTGGTCAGTGAGTGGACATTCATCGACGCCGGCCAGCCGCTGAAGGTACCGATCGAGCCACGCCTGGTGGTCACCGCCAACAATGCCGCGATCAACCTGGCCCGCCTGGGCTGGGGCATGACGCGGGTACTGTCTTATCAAGTCGCGGCAGCGGTGGCGGCGGGTGAGTTGGAGCTGGTGCTGGAGGATTTCGAACCGGCGCCGCTGCCGATCCACGTGGTGTTCCAGCAAAACGGCCGCATACCGGCCAAGGTCAATACGTTTGTGGATTTCCTCAGCCATCGCCTCGGGCAGGACCCGGCCCTGAACGCGGCGACGAAGCAGCGCGCCTGATGGAGCGTTTTCGCGATATGCAGCTGTTTGCCGCGCTGGCCGGGCAACCCAGCCTGGCGTCGGCGGCGCGCCATGCGCAGGTCTCCGGCCCGACGCTGGTACGAGCGGTTGCGCGCCTAGAGGCACGCCTGCGCGTGGTTTTGCTGCAACGCAGCACCCGTGGGGTCAGCCTGACCGATGCAGGCCAGGCTTACCTTGCCGACTGTGTGCGTCTGCTGGCAGCGGTGGACGCGGCCGAGGCTTCGGCCAACGGTTTGCATGTGCAGGCCCAGGGCGACCTGCGGATATTCCTGCCGTTGCTGTTCAGCCGCTATGTCATGGCGCCGTTGTTGGCCGGCTATGCGGATCGCTACCCGGCGGTGCGTGTCATCGCGCACTACCACGATTATTTCCCTAACCTGCACGTAGAAGGGCTGGATGTGGCGGTGCTGGTCGGCGAATTGCCCAGTTCGTCGCTGATTGCGCGGCAGGTCGGGCAGGTGGGCACTGTCCTTTGCGCCAGCCCCGCTTACTTGGCGAACCGGGGCGAACCCCGACATCCGGCCGACCTCAAGCAGCATCATCTGATTGCCAGCGCCGACCCGGTGCACTGGGATTTCCCGCATTACACCCTCAAGGCTCGCGCCCGGCTGCGTTGCGCCACTGTCCAAGGTGCGATCAATGCGGCGGTGCAGGGGGCTGGCGTGATTCGAGCCTTGAGTTACCCCCTGCACGAACACCTGGCGAGCGGCCAGTTGCAGCGCCTGTTGCCTTCCTTCGAGTTGCCGCCGCAGCCGGTGTATGTGGTTTACCGCGAAGGTCGTCATGCGTCGATGCGCGTGCGCAGCTTTGTCGACTACTGCGTCACCGCGTTGCGCGAGCATCCGGCGTTTCAGTTGGCGTAATAGTGGATTGCCCAGGGTGGGCATTCTCTCCATCGCGGTGTGGGTGCAGCATCTTCAGTATCTAACCGGAGGTGAGCGCCATGCACTCGATTGAACCAACCCCTTGGCATGTCGGCGAACGACACATGCAGGAAAGTGCCGGCGTCTCTGAACGCATGGCCATGATCGGGCCTAAGGTCATTCGTGATCATCTGCCTGAGCAGCACCGCGATTTTTATCCGCTGCTGCCGTACTTGATCGCGGGTGTGGTGGACGAACAAGGCATCCCCTGGGCAACGATGCTGGAAGGCGCTCCAGGGTTTGCGCATTCACCGGACCCACACACGCTGCAGATCGACAGCCTGCCCGCCAAAAGCGATCCCGCCTGGGCTGGGATAACGGATGGCGCGGCGATCGGCCTGCTGGGCATCGACCTCAACACCCGCCGCCGCAATCGCATGAATGGCCGGATCGGATCGCTTGAGGATGAGGGCTTTACTGTGGACGTAGTGCACACCTTCGGCAACTGCCCCAAGTACATCCAACTGCGCCCCGTCGCCGGCATTGCGCGCAAACCCGGCAACCTGGCCGAGCGCAGCAACCGCCTGGACGATGCAGCTCAAGCGCTGATCCGCCACGCCGACACTTTCTTCGTCGCCAGCTACGTCGAACTGCACGGCGAACGTTCGGTGGACGTCTCCCACCGAGGCGGCAATACGGGATTTGTGCGAGTGGAAGGTAACGTACTGACCATCCCGGATTTTGCCGGCAACCTGTTCTTCAACACCCTCGGCAACCTGCACGCCAACCCGGTGGCGGGGTTGTTGTTTGTTGATTTTGAGACGGGTGACGTGCTGCAAGTGGCCGGGCGTACTTCGTTGATCCTGAGCGGGCCGCAAGTAGCTGAGTTCGAAGGCGCGCAGCGCTTGTGGACGGTGACGGTGGAACATGTGGTCCGCCGCCCGGCAGCGTTGGCCTTGCGTTGGCAATTCGCTGAATTTTCGCCACACAGCCTGGCGATGGGCACCTGGTAGCCTGATGCACTCTCCCAGGCGCAGCCTATCCAGTGTGGGAGCTGTCGAGCCCCAGCGAGGCTGCGATGGCGGCGGCACGGTCAACATATTCATTGCCTGACCCACCGCCATCGCGGCCTCGCTAAAGCTCGACGGCTCCCACAGGGGAATGTCATTGCCTGTTGGGTTTGCGCGTTTTCATCAGGCCACCGGGCACTCACGGTTCAATGCTTCATCTACCAGCAACTGCGCAATCTCGATCATCTGCACCACCGCCAGCACTTGCTTGCGGGCGTGACCGTCAAGCTGTTCGGCACAGACAGTCGTGGACTCCAGCATTTCGCTACCACACGAAGTAAGGAGGCGACTGTACACGGGGTGGTAGACCGGTCATAGAAACCCGGCGGGCCGAAGCCTCCCATGCACAGCCGCCACAAAGCAGCCAACACAACACCCGTGATGGTTAGCGGTGCGGTTCATCGGACGCAACCCGAAAGTTGTGTAAGAGCGGTCTGACAACCGCGCCGTTGCGGGTACGCCGAATACCCCATGTAGGAGCGAGTGTGGCGCAGGCTTTTCGCAGCCGGCGAATAGGCTCAATACCGAACCATCACCGACTTAAGCTCGGTGTAGTCCTCAATGAACGCACTGCCAAACTCCCGCCCTAATCCCGAAGACCGGCTGCCACCAAACGGCACTGCCGGGTCGAGCAAGGTGTGCATGTTCACCCACAGGGTGCCGGCCTTGACGGCCGGGATCATGCGCAGGGCCTTGCCCAGGTCATTGGTCCACAGGCTGGCGCTCAACCCGTAGGCCCCGTGGTTCATCATGGTCAGTAGTTCGTCTTCATCGTCGTAGGGCAGGAAGGTGGCGATGGGGCCGAAGGTCTCTTCGTTGAGCAGGGTGTCGTGCAGGTGGTTGGCGAGGATCACGGTGGGTTCGACGTAGCAGCCGGGGCGGTCGATGAGGTGGCCACCGTGGATGATCGTGTTGTTTTCGGCGCGGGCCTGGTTGAAGTAGCCGAGCAGTTTTTGTTGGTGTTGCTGGTGGGTCACCGGGCCGAATTCGGTGTGTTCATCCAGGGGCGAGCCGATGGTCAGGCGGCTGAGACGCGCCTTGAGTTTTTCCAGCACGGCGTCGATTTGCGAGCGGTGCACGAAGAAACGTTCGGCCGCTGCGCAGATTTGCCCCGAGTGCAGGAAACCCGCTTCGATAATGCCATCCACCGCTTTGTCTACATCCATGTCGCGCAGGAAGCCGGCGGCGTTCTTGCCACCCAGTTCCAGGGTCGCGCGGGTCAGCCCGGCGCCCATGGCACTGCGGCCTACTGCAATACCGGTGGGCACTGAGCCGGTGAAGGACACCTTGTGCGTGCCGGGGTGTTCCACCAGCCCCTTGCCGACTTGGCCGCCGCCGGTCAGCACATTGAGCACCCCCGCCGGCAACCCGGCGTCGATGGCCAGTTCGGCGATGCGCAGCAGGGTCAGCGGTGTGAATTCGCTGGGCTTGATGATGATGCTGCAACCGGTCACCAGTGCCGAGGCGAGCTTCCAGATGGCGATCATGGTCGAGAAATTCCACGGCACAATGCCCACCACCACGCCCACCGGTTCGCGCAAGGTGAAGGCGGTGTAGCGCTCGCCATTGAACGAAGGCAGCGACGGCGTGAGGGTCTGGCCGCTGAGCTTGGTGGCCCAGCCTGCGTAGTAGCGCAGGAAGTGCGCGGCCTGGTCGACCTCAAAGGCGCGGGAAATCTGGATGATTTTTCCCGACTGGCAGGTTTCGATCTGCGCCAGTTCTTCGCGATGGTGTTCCAGCAGGTCGGCCAGTTTCAGCAGCACGTTGCCACGGATGGCGGGAGCGGTCTGGGACCACAGCTGGAAACCACGGTTGGCGCAAGCGACCGCGGCGTCGATATCCGCCAGGTCTGCGTCGGCCACGTCGGCGATCACCTGGCCGGTGGCGGGGTTGGTCACGCTCAGGCGTGCATCGGCGTGGCTGCGCACACTGGCGCCGTCGATAAACAGCCCATGACGGCGACGCAAAAAGGCTTCGACGTGAGGCAGCAGCGGGATATCGCTCATGGCAGGTTCCTGGCAGTTCACAAAAGAAACCCCGAGGTTAACCAACGCGCAGGTACGCGGCTTGACTGTGCCTGCCAGGTTTTATGCCTGTGCCTGCCGTGCCTGTGAAAAGTACAACCTTGCCTGCCGAACGTGCATGTTGTGCCGGCGCAAGCCGTTCGATACTGGCCCTGCATCCCGCGCCGTTCCACGATTCGGAGCGCCTGCCGGACTTCCAATAATAAGCAGGGCCGTCCATGAAAAAGCCAAACCCGCTCCTCAAAGACCTCAAGCCTCTTCTGCCTGCCATTGCCGCGAACGCCAGCCGTGCCGAACAGCTGCGCCAGGTGCCGGATGAGAATATCGCGCTGCTCAAAAGCATCGGCCTGCACCGCGCCTTCCAGCCCAAGGCATTCGGTGGCCTGGAACTGTCGCTGCCCGAATTCGCCGACTGCATCGCCTTGCTCGCCGGCAGTTGCGCCAGCACCGCCTGGGCCATGAGTTTGTTGTGTACCCACAGCCATCAACTGGCGCTGTTCTCGGCGCAGTTGCAGGAGGAGATCTGGGGCGCCAACCCGGATGCCACGGCCAGCAGCAGTATTGCGCCGTTCGGCCGGGTGACCGAGGGCGAGGGTGGCGTGTACTTCAGTGGCGAGATGGGCTGGAGCAGCGGCTGTGACCATGGCGAGTGGGCGATTGTCGGCTGCCGTCGCCAGAATGCCGAAGGTACCCAGGATTACTGCTTTGCCGTGCTGCCGCGCAGTGACTATCAGATCCGCGATGACTGGTTCGCGGCCGGCATGAAAGGCAGTGGCACCAAGACCCTGATCATCGACAACGCCTGGGTGCCTGAGCACCGGATCCAGAAGGCCAAGGACATGATGGAAGGCAAGTCCGCAGGCTTTGGTCTCTACCCAGACAGCCAGATTTTCTACGCGCCGTACCGGCCGTATTTCGCCAGTGGTTTTTCCACCGTCAGCCTCGGCGTGGCCGAGCGCATGCTGGAGGTGTTCCGCGAAAAAACCAAAAACCGTGTGCGCGCCTATACCGGTGCCGCCGTCGGCGCAGCGACCCCGGCGCTGATGCGCCTGGCCGAGTCCACCCACCAGGTGGCCGCTGCTCGGGCGTTTTTGGAGAAGACCTGGCAAGACCACGCCGAACACAGCGCCGCCCACCGCTACCCAGCGCGAGAAACCCTGGCGTTCTGGCGCACCAACCAGGCCTACGCCACCAAGATGTGCATCGAAGCGGTAGACCGGCTGTTCGCCGCCGCCGGTGGCAATGCCTGGTTCGAACACAACGAAATGCAGCGCCTGTTCCGCGATGCCCACATGACCGGCGCGCATGCCTACACCGACTATGACGTGTGCGCGCAGATCCTTGGCCGTGAGCTGATGGGCCTGGAACCCGACCCGAGCATGGTGTAGCTGCGTTTTCCCTACAACAATCAGGGCGGCCCATAGAGGCCACCCGGGAGTCTTGCATGTCTGACGTATTCGACCCACGGGCCTTTCGTCGCGCCTTGGGCAATTTTGCCACTGGCGTGACCGTGGTCACCGCCGCCACCGTCTCCGGGCGCAAGGTGGGCGTGACGGCCAACAGTTTCAACTCGGTATCCCTCGACCCGCCGCTGGTGCTGTGGAGCATCGACAAGCGCTCCAACAGCCATGCCGTGTTCGAGGAGGCCAGCCACTTTGCCGTGAATGTGTTGGCGGCGGACCAGGTGCATCTATCCAACAATTTCGCGCGCCCCCGTGAAGACCGCTTCGCCCTGATCGAATACGAGCCGGGGGAGGGAGGCTCGCCGGTATTCGCCGATTGCTCGGCGCGTTTTCACTGTGAGAAATACCAGCAGGTGGACGGCGGCGACCATTGGATCATGATCGGCAAGGTGGTGGCCTTTGATGATTTTGGCCGTGCGCCGCTGCTCTATCATCAGGGCGCCTATGCCGAGGTCCGGGCGCTGCCTCCGTGCGCGCCCGAGGCGGTTTAGAACGGCACGGCGACCACCAGTTGGCTGTAGACATTGGTGCCGTTGCCGCCGATCTGATTGCCGCCGTTTTCGGCTGATTTATTCGGTTTGTACAGGCCGAGCAGCGGCGTGATGATCAGGTGCTCGTTGACGGCCCATTCGGCATACAGGTCCAGTTCGCGGCCATCCAGGTTCAATTGGCCGCGGGTGCTGACGGTGTTGTAGTCGAAGAACAGCGCCCCAAGCGTGACGTTCTCCAGTGGCTTGACCTTGAGCGCCACGTGCTGCACGGCGGTGTTGCTGTTGAAGGGGCCGGAATAGTTGCCCGCTACTTCGCCCTGCACCCAGGTGCCGTAGCCACGGTTGAAGCCTGAGAACATGCCGTCCCAGTTCTTCGAATAACGGGCGTAGCGGTAGGTCAGGTCCGGTGACCACGGCAGGTTGGTGAAGGTGTAACCGGCTTCGGCGTAGCCGGCATTTTCCTGGCCGTCGCGACGGCTTTGGCGCGCCAGTTCGAAGGCGAAGTGCGCGTTGTCGATACCGGCATTGCCGGCGCCGCGCAGGCTGTAGAGGTTCATGCCTTTGCGCTGGCGCTGCAGGTCGGTGGCGAAGCGCTCATCCACATCGATGCCGTGAATATAGGTCAACCCCAGGGTGCCCGGCGCGGCACTGTATTCCAGGGTGCCGGCGGCCATTTCGGTGAGGGCCTGGGCGCGGTTGTCGGATTTGATCCACATCAGGCTGCCATGCACGCCGTCCTTGCCACCCAGGCGAATCACCGCCGTCTTATCGAAGGCATGGCGTGCGGCGATGTAGTAGGCGCCGCCGCGATTGAACTCGCCGTCGCCCACACCGTTGCCCAGGTTGGGGCCGTCGTCGTTAAGGATAAAACCGTCGCCCAACATGATGATCTGGCGGCCAAACGACAGGTCCACACCGTCCTTGCCCAACACCGGGAACAGCTCCCCGGACCGCCAGCCGGCGAAGGCTTCGTCAAACTTGGTGGTGCGCTCGGTGCCGTTGGTCAGCCCGGATGCGTCGCCATCGCCCCAGGTACCGGAACTCACCAGGTTGGCCGTGCCATACACACCGCCCAGGTTGCCCAGGCTCTGGTCAACGCTCAGGCCGTACTTGATGAACGCCTCACGCCAGGTGGAGCCGCCGCTGCGCCCATCGTAGTTCTTCGGGCTATTGAACATACCGTACACGGCGAGGAAGTTGCCGGTGACCTGAGTGGCGGCGTCTGCATACAACTCGATGGCCTGCGCCTGGCCCACCAGCAGTGCCACGCCCAGGCCGACCGTCTGGCGCAGGCGGCGGTTTTTCAGTGTGTGCTCCATTGTTATTGACCCCATCTTGGTTAAGAGTGAGGGCGCATTAGGGCGAGCGGTATGAGGCCAAGTCTTTTCCCTGCGTGCCAGGCAATTGACTCTGGCCGCCAGGCCACACGCCCTGGCAGGCAGCAACAAAACCGGCGGCAGACAGGGGCAAGACGATCAACGGGAGTGGGGCGCAGAGTGCCGACACATTAAAAAAAACCGCTTCGAGGACCCCTCCATGTCGATCAACGACCGACTCACCGCACACCTCAACCGGGGCACGGTAGGTTTTCCCACTGCGTTGGCCAGCACCATCGGCCTGATCATGGCCAGCCCAGTGATCCTCACCGCCACCATGGGTTTCGGCATCGGCGGCAGCGCCTTTGCCCTGGCGATGCTGCTCGCCGTGGTGATGATGCTGGCCCAGGCCACCACCTTCGCCGAGGCCGCGTCGATACTGCCTACCGCCGGTTCGGTGTACGACTACATCAACTGTGGCATGGGTAGGTTCTTTGCGATCACCGGGACCTTGTCGGCCTACCTGATCGTGCATGTGTTCGCCGGCACCGCCGAAACTATCCTCGCCGGGGTCATGGCCCTGGTGAACTTCGAACACCTCAATACCCTGGCAGAGTCGGGCGGCGGCTCGTGGTTGCTGGGCGTCGGTTTCGTACTGGTGTTCGGCGTGCTGAATGCTTTTGGCGTCAGCGCATTTGGCCGCGCCGAGATCATCCTGACCTTCGGCATGTGGACCACCCTGATGGTGTTCGGCGTACTGGGCCTGATCGCCGCGCCGGCGGTGCAGTTGGAGGGCTGGTTCGGCGAGTCGTTGGTGGGCACCGACCTGGTTACCGTGCTGTCGCTGGTGGGCATGGCGATGTTCATGTTCGTGGGCTGCGAGTTCGTCACCCCGCTGGCGCCGGACCTGCGCCAATCGGCCAAGGTGATGCCACGGGCGATGATGCTCGGGCTGATGGGCGTGGCCACCTGCATGTTCATCTATGGCGCGGCGATGAAACGCCAGGTGGAGAACGTGGTGCTCGACGCAGCTTCGGGGGTGCACCTGTTGGACACACCCATGGCCATTCCCCGGTTCGCCGAACAGGTGATGGGGCAGATCGGCCCGTTGTGGCTGGGCATCGGCTTTCTGTTCGCTGGCGCTGCGACCATCAATACCCTGATGGCCGGCGTGCCGCGCATTCTCTACGGCATGGCAGTGGATGGCGCCTTGCCCAAGGTGTTCACCTACCTGCATCCGCGCTTCAAGACGCCGCTGTTGTGCATCCTGGTGGCCATGTTGATCCCGTGCCTGCACGCGCTGTACCTGGGCGGCAACACCGACAACATCATGCACCTGGTGCTGGCGGCGGTGTGTGCCTGGAGTTTCGCTTACCTGTTGGTGACGCTGTCGGTGGTGATCCTGCGCATTCGGCGTCCGGACTTGCCCCGCGCCTATCGCTCGCCGTGGTTCCCGCTGCCGCAGATCGTCTCCAGCATCGGCATTCTGTTGGGCATGTGGTTTATCACCCCGCCCGGCATGAACCCGGCGGACATCTACGTGCCGTTTGGCGTGATGCTCGGCGTGACGGCCACCTACGCGCTGTTCTGGACCCTGGTGGTGCAGAAGGTCAACCCCTTCAAGCCCGCCTGCGTAGAGGAGGTGTTGGCCAAGGAATTCAATCACGAACCGGGGCACGCCCATGCAAGTTATAGCGACCTTGCGGCAAAAACTGTTTGAGCTGTTTCGTGCTGACCGCGCACCCAGCGGGTATCGGCCGGGGGTGACCCTGGCCCACCTGCGGCGTGACCTGGGCCTGGCAAGCCTTGAAGTGGGCGGTGTGGCCTTCGAGATTGTCGAGCGCACCGAGTCGCAGTTGTTGATGCACCTGGTGCTGACCGAATGTGTCCTGCGCGTTCCTACGGCAGCGGGTGGCGCTGGCAGCTTCGAGGTGCACCATGGCGGCGCGATCCGGCGCAGCGGTATTCATGTGCGGCGGCACGCTGGCAACCAGGCACTGGGCCGTGAGTTGCAGGCGCGTTTGCAGGCTGACAGAGCGTTGTTCCAGGCGTTGATGCCGCTGGATTTCAAGCGCCTGCGCATCGAGCTGCAAGACCAGCAATGGTGCGTGCGCCTGGAGCATATGGGCGGCAGCGAGGTGGTCAACCGCATGCCGGCGTTCCGGCGCTACATTGCGTTGAGCACCGAGCAACGCGGGTATCTCTTGGTCGTACTGGCCGGATTGCGGCGGGTATTGTCGGACCTCTGATTGGCACCATTAGTGCTTCTGCAAAGGGCAAACAGGTTGTTGTTGCGTGCATATAGATAACATGTTAACTATTGCGCCAGAACAACAAGAATAACGCCACTGCGGAGACACCCCATGAGCATCCCACAGCATGCACCCGACGGGCTCGACAGCTGGAACCGCGAACTGCGCGCCGCGTGCGGCCACTTCGATACTCAGCTGGCTTTCAACCGTTCGCTGTTTATCGGCGAGATCCACAACCTGTCGCGTGGCCTGGCCATCCTGCGCACCAACGCCGGGCTGATCAAACGCCCGACGCACCAAGCGGACCATGACAACGACCAGGAATGTTTCCTGGTCAGCCAGCGCAGCGGCTACTCCCAGATCACCCAGAACGACCAGACCGTACAACTGGCCCCCGGAGAAATGCTGTTGATGGACTCGGTGGGCTCCATCGAAATCACCCCCTTCGGCCTGATCGAACACGCCTCGTTGTCCCTGTCGCGCAGTGCGGTGTGCAAGCACCTGGGCGGCCAGGCACGGGCCTTCGGCAAGATCTCCTCGACCAAAGCCTGCGGGCGCATGCTGCATGTGCTGATGGACCAACTGTGCAAGGACGATACCGACGAAGACGCCACGCAAGTGGAAGCGCTGCAAGCGGCCTTCGTCTCGCTGTTGGGGTCGGCGTTGGAGCAGGGCGATGAGTGTCGCGAGGGCGTTGCTGCGTTGCACGGCAATAACCTGCGCAGCTATGTACAAAAGGTCATCGATGAGTCCCTGAGCCAGCCAGGCCTGAGCCCGATCGGCCTGGCCAACCGCCTGAATATTTCGGTGCGGCATCTGTACCGTCTGTTTGAAGAACAGGACGACAGCGTCTGCCGCTATATCCAGCGCGCACGGCTCAAGCGCAGTGCGGATGACTTGACCAACCCGTTCCTGCGCAGTGAGTCGATCACCTCGATTGCGTACAAATGGGGCTTTACCGACTCGGCGCATTTCAGTCGGTCGTTCAAGAAGCAGTTCGAGGTGTCGCCCAAGGAGTTTCGTTCCAGCCGGTTGCAGGCGGTGGGGGCATAAACAGCTCCTCGTGATCGTTCCCACGCTCTGCGTGGGAACGCCGCCCCGGACGCTCCGCGTCCCGCTCCAGAAGTCGTGACGCGAAGCGTCACAGGATGCATTCCCACGCAGAGCGTGGGAACGATCGGGTTTCAGATTTCGGGCAGCGTCGCGCCACCGTCCACCACCAGCGTCTGCCCGGTGATATAGCCCGCCAGGTCAGAGGCCAGAAACACCATCGCCCCGGCAATATCCGCCGCCGCGCCCAGGCGCCCCAGCGGCACACGGCGGGCGATGCTGTCATTCACGGCCGCATCGCCCAGGTTATCCATCGCCGGAGTGGCGATCATGCCGGGCTCCACGCCGTTGACCCGCACATTCAACGGCGCCAGCTCCAGCGCGGCATTGCGGATAAACCCATTCACCCCGGCCTTGGACGCCGCATAGTGGCTCAGCCCCGGGTAACCCACCCGGTTGCCGGTGACTGAAGACGTCACCAGCACGCAGCCCCGGCCTTGCTCGCGAAACCTCGGCAACGCCGCCTGGGTCAGCCAGAACAGCGCCGACAGGTTCACCGCCAGGGTGCGCTCCAGGATCGTTGGGGTGATGTCGGCAAAGGCGGTCAGCGGAAAGTACCCGGCGTTGTGCACCAGTACATCCAGTTGCGCCAAGCCTTGGACGCAAGCAAACACCGCTTTGGCATCCGCCAGGTCAACGCCAAAGGCTTCAACTTGATGCCCCTGTGCGCACAACCGGGCAGCCACGGCTTCAGCCTGTTCAAGCAGACGGTCAGCAATCACCACCCGCGCACCGCGTTGGGCAAAGGCCTGGACGATGCCCAGGCCAATGCCCTGGGCGCCGCCGGTGACCAGCACGACCTGGCCGCTGAAATCCAGGTCATTCGTCATGGGCAGGCTCCATGCGCGTAAACGCCAGCGTCGGCACGTCGACGATGCTGGCCCCACCGTCCGCCACCAACGTGGCGCCGGTAATGATCGAGGCGTCGTCGCTGGCCAGGAAGCGGCACACCTTGGCGATCTCGTCGGCACGTGCGGCGCGCCGCAGCGGGACATCGGCACACACCCGTGCATAGGCCTGCTGCAAGCTCTCGCCGTACGCCTCCATCAACGGCCGCATCTCCGCGTCGGCCATCGGCGTGTGCACCCAGCCTGGGCACACCGCGTTCACGCGCACGCCATGGGGGCCATAATCACGGGCCAGCGAGCGGTTGAGCCCGAGCAGCGCATGCTTGGCGGTGGTGTAGCCACACACCTCGGGGCCTGCCGCCAATGAGGCGATGGAACCAATCAGCACCATGTTCCCGGCGCTTTCCTGCAACAGCGGCAGGCAGGCGCGGGCGCTGTAGAACGCACTGTCGAGGTTGCTGCGCAGCGCGCCTTCCCAGGTGGCCGGGCTGGTCTGGGTCGCGCTGCCTAGCCCGTGGCCACCGGCACAGGCCAGCAGCACATCGAGGCGCCCGCAGTGGGTGCGGATCTGCTGGATAAAGCCGTCCCAGGTGTCCGGGCAGGCGGCATCGCCCACCAGGATCAGCCCGCCGGTGTCCTGCGCCACCTGTTCCAGGGGCTCACGACGCCGACCGATCAGCACCAGCCGTGCGCCTTCCTGTGCGTACAAGCGTGCGCAGGCAGCGCCGATGCCGGTGCCGGCCCCGGTGATCACCACCGTGCGCAGCTCAGTCACGGGGATACTCCGTGCGGTTGAGCACCTGGCAATAGGAACTGATCGGGAAGTTCGACAACGCGTCGAAGGACGCCCCGGCATAGCCGAAGATCTTGCCGTCGCTGCGGTGCTGTTGCAGGTCGATCAGCACCAGGCCGAGGGTCGGTACGATCTTCTCCTGCCACACGAACAGGTACAGCTGTTCGGCGATCTTGTAGTAATGGCAGCGGTCGGTGTCGCACAAGCCTTTCTCCACGCCCTCAAGGCATTGCCAGGCGTAGAACCGAGGGTTGAGGTAGATGTGCTCGTAGACCTCGCTGGGGCTGTAGCGATAGTGGTTGCGCAGGCCGACCAACTCGTCGGTGGGGGCATGCAGGCAGTGGCCATCCTGCCACGGCCGGTCGAGGCTGCCGTGGAGGAAGTCGACCTGTACCGAGGTCAGCGGTTTGCCGGCCAGGGCACGGTGGTAGAGGCCTTCGTGGGTCTCTGCTGGTTCCGGCATACGGCCAATCACCGCGGTAAAGGAGGCATTTTGTGTGTCCAGCACCAGGCTGATCGACCAGCTTTGCCCGGCCTCGTGCTTGATAAAGTCCACCAGGTACAGGCCCGGGCGAATCGAGCTGGCGCGGTAGGCGGCGCTGCCGCTGGAGTGGCCATCGGCGGCGTGCCAGGCCAGGCGTTCCTGTTCGAAGCGGTGTTCGATCTGCCAGCCATTGGCAAAGTGCAGGGTGAAGGTCTGGCCGGCCAGGTCGGCCAGGTTCGGCAGGATGAAGGCCTCAGGTGCAAACCCCTCAGCCAGGGCGCCTACGGTGATCCAGTCAGATGAATTCGACATGGCAACCCCTCCCTTACACGACGGCGAAGTAGTGTTTGACGAAACTCTCGCTGACCACTTCCCACAGCACGGGCGTGCCCTTGGTCACGAACCAGCTGTCACCGGCCTTGTAGCGGGTGGATTGGCCGGTGGACTCGTCGGTCAGCACCACTTCGCCGGTGACTATCGTGGCCTGTTCGGCGAACGGGTAAACCATGCGGAACTTGCCCTGGGTCGTGCCGAAGTACGCACTGCTGACCGCATCGGTGGGCGCGCCAAAGGTCATCTTGCCGAAGGCGCGGACGTCGCCTTCAAGGATTTGCGAGCCGAGGTCGGCCACGGTGCCCCAGGCGTCGAGTTCCGACAGCTGGACGTTGTGTTTCAGGGCGGTAAGAGGCATGGCAGTGGTTCCTGTGAGTGAGAAAAGAGGGTTAGCGGCGCCCATTCCAGTAGCCGGAAAGTTGGTGCCAGGATTTGCCCGCCGTCAGCAGCAGGGGGCGAATCGCGTCCTTGCCGATGATGGTGGGGCGGTGAATCGAGCTGACCAGGTCATAACGCGCCGAGCCTTCGCTCATGCCTTCGGCCAGTACCTTGCAGATGATGTGGCTGGGCGTGACGCCAAAGCCGGAATAGCCCTGCACGAAAAACGCATTGCTGCGCCCCGGCAAGGTGCCTACTTGCGGAAACAGGTTCGGGCTGCACGCCATCGGGCCGCCCCAGGCCAAGTCGATTTTCACGTCCTTGAGGTAGGGGAAAATCTTCAGCATCAGGTGACGGTTCCAGGCTTTCAGATCGCCGGGAATGTGCTCCACCAAAGGCGTCGCGGCGCCGAACAGCAGGCGGTTCTCGTTGGTGACGCGGTAGTAGTCGATCACTGGGCGGATGTCGCTGTAGGCCCCACGGATTGGGCTGATGCGCTGGATCAACTCCTCGGACAACGGCTCGGTCATCATCTGGAACGCGTAGGTGTTGATGGTCGAGCGGTGCAGTTCTGGCTCCAGCTTGTTGAGAAAGCTGTCACAGGCCCACAGCAACTTGCTGGCGCGTACCGAACCGCGACCGGTGCGCACGGTGATGCGCTCGCCGTAGCTGACTTCCAGCGCCGGGCTGTTTTCGAAGATCTTCACGCCATGGCTGGCCAGTGCGGTAGCTTCGCCCAGCAGCAGGTTCAGCGAGTGCACATGCCCGCCACCCATGTGCAACAGGGCGCTGGTGTAGGCGGTGGAGCCGATGATCTGCTGCACATCGGAGCCGCCGAGAAAGCGGATTTCGTGCTGGCTGTTGATCGACTTGAAGTCTTTCTCCCAGGCGCGCAGGGTTTTTTCCTGGCGGGCGTTGAAGCCCATATAGCCGTAGCCGTGGCAAAAGTCCGCGTCGATGTTGTACTTGGCGATGCGGTTCTTGATGATGTCGGCGCCCAGGTCGCTGATCTCGAACACTTGGCGCAGCCCGTCTTCGCCCACGTCCTTCTTGATCTTCTCCAGGTCATGGCCGATGCCCGCCATGATCTGCCCACCGTTGCGGCCCGTGCCGCCAAAGCCCAGGTAGCGCGCTTCGAGCACCACAATGTTAGTGATGCCTTTTTCCGCCAGCTCAAGGGCCGTGTTGATCCCGGAAAAGCCGCCGCCGATGACCACGACGTCTGCGTCGATATCCTGTTCCAGGGTGGGGAAGCTGAGGTTGTATTTTTTGGTGGCGGTGTAGTACGTGGGGGTTTCGATGTTGATCATGGCGCAGCCTGAAAAAGTGAAGGAAGGCGCTAAAGCGGATGCCTCCATTAGGGCCCCTGGCGGGCTGGAAGTCTTGATCCTGCGTGCCCGGTTTTTTGATTCAGCGCGCCACGGGCGAGGGCACCTACAAGTTATAGCGCGCTCGCCGGCCGGGAATGTTAGAGTTTCGTTAAACTATTAACTAAATACTTCGTGACCCTGAGCCCTATGTCCACACCTCGACAATCCCTGACCCTGGCCTTGCTGCAAGCGCGTGAGGCCGCGATGAGTTTTTTCCGTCCATCCCTGAATGAACACGGCCTGACCGAACAGCAATGGCGCATCATCCGCATCCTTGAACAGCATGGTGAGTTGGAGATCTACCAACTGGCGGAACTGGCCTGCATCCTCAAGCCGAGCATGACCGGCGTGCTGGTGCGCATGGAAGCGGCCGGCATGGTGCACCGGCGCAAGGCCGAACAGGACCAGCGCCGGGTGCTGATTACCCTGGCGGACAAGGGCAAAGCGAGTTTTGAGTCCATGAGCCAGTGCATGGAGGCCAACTACCAGCGTTTGCAGGATCAGTTTGGCGAAGAGAAATTCCAGACCTTGTTGGGGTTGCTGGATGACTTGAAGAACATCAAGCGCTGACCTAGTGACTGAACCACCACCGGTCAACTGTGGGAGCAGGCAAGCCAGCTCCCACATGGATTTCAGTAGACACCACCGGTATTGGCAGCCACAGGCACGTCTTTGAACTTCCCGGCCAGGCTTTGCAGGCCCCGCATCAACACCGTGGTGTCGACCCCCACCGCCACGAACGTCGCCCCCAACTCGATATAGCGTCGTGCGAGATTTTCATCTGCACTGAGAATCCCTGCGGCCTTACCCGCCTTGACGATACGCACGATGGCGTCCTCAATCGCCGCCTGTACCTGCGGATGCCCCGGGTTACCCCGATGGCCCATGGACGCGCTCAAATCTGCCGGGCCGATAAACACACCGTCCACGCCTTCGACGGCGGCAATGGCGTCCAGATTGGCCAGGCCCTCGGCATTCTCAATCTGCACCAGCAGGCACATCTGCGCGTCGGCCTGGTCGAGGTAATCGGCGATGCTGTTCCAGCGCGAGGCGCGGGCCAGGGCGCTGCCGACCCCGCGAATACCCTGGGGCGGGTAGCGCAGGGCGCGCACCCGTTCTTGGGCCTGGGCAGCGTTTTCGACCATGGGCACCAGCAGCGTCTGGGCGCCGATATCCAGCAGTTGTTTGATCAGCGCCGTGTCGCCGATCACCGGGCGAATCAACGCCTGGCTGGGGTAGGGCGCGATGGCCTGTAATTGCGCGAGCATCCCCGGCAGGTGGTTGGGCGCATGTTCGCCGTCGATCAGCAGCCAGTCGAAACCGGCGTTGGCCGCCAGTTCCGCGCAGTAGGCGTTGGCAAGGCCGAGCCACAGGCCGATCTGTACTTCGTGGTTGTGCAGGCGTTGCTTGAAGCGGTTGACAGGCATGTCCATGACAGCACTCCTGGGTTCAGACGAAGCGGCAGGCAATCGAGCCGAGCAGGTCGTAGTCGACGTGGAAGGTATCGCCAGGGCGGGCCGCCACCGGGCGGGTAAACGAACCGCCGAGAATCACTTGGCCGGGCAGCAGGGTGACGTCATAGGGCGCCAGCTTGTTGGCCAGCCACGCCACGCCCTTGGCCGGGTGGTTGAGCACCGCCGCCGACACCCCGGACTCTTCGATCACGCCATTGCGATACAACACCGCCGGCACCTTGCGCAGGTCGATCTCGGTGGGGCGCACGGCGCGGCCGCCGAGCACCACACCGGCGTTGGCGGCGTTGTCGGAGATGGTGTCGAATACCTTGCGCGTGGCGTTGGTGTGCGGGTCGACCTGCTGGATGCGGGCGTCGATGATTTCCAGCGCGGGGATTACCCATTCGGTGGCGTCGAGCACATCGAACACCGTGCAGTTGGGCCCCTTGAGCGGTTTTCCGAGAATGAAGGCCAGTTCCACCTCCACCCGTGGCACGATGAAACGCTCGAAGGGAATGTCGCTGCCTTCGTCGAAAAACATGTCGTCGAGCAGGGCACCGTAATCGGGTTCGGTGATATTCGACGACACCTGCATGGCCCGTGACGTGAGGCCGATCTTGTGGCCCTTGAGCGTGCGCCCGTCCTTGATCTTCTGCGCGACCCATTCACGCTGGATGGCGTAGGCGTCGTCGATCGTCATATCGGGGTAGTCGAGGGAAAACTGGCGCACCTGTTCGCGGCTGCGTTCGGCGCGGTCCAGGTGGGCGGCGGCCGCAAGGATTTGCTGGGAGTCGAGCATGGCAACGGTCTCTAGTGTGGGTTGACGATGGCGGCCTGGGTGCGCAGCACCAGCAAGCCACCGAGGGCGATAAACAGCGCGAGTACGTACAGGGCCAGGCTGGCGCTCTGGGTGGCGTCGCGCATCCAGCCGATCAGGTAGGGCGCGAGGAACGCCGCGATGCTGCCGAACGAACTGATCATGGCGATGCCCGCGGCCTGGGTGGTGTGGGAGAGAAACGCCGGCGGCAGTTGCCAGAACATCGGCAGCGCGGCACTGGCGCCCATGCCGGCGACCACCAGCCCGCCCATCACCAGCAGCGCATTGGCGGGCGCCAGGCCCGCCACGGCGATGCCGAGCGCCGCCATCAGCAATGGCACGCACAGGTGCCAGCGGCGCTCGCGGTGGCGGTCGGACGAGCGCCCACAGCCGAGCATAAAGAAGCAACCGGCCAGGTACGGCACGGCGCTGAGCAAGCCGACCTGGCTGTCGCGGCCGATGCCGGCGCCGTGGATCAGGGTGGGCATCCAGAACGCCAGGGTGTTGACCGCCAGCATCACCGCAAAGTACACGGCCACCAGCAGCCACACCTGCGGGTCACGCAGGATGCCGCCGAACGAGGTGATGGTCTTGCGCTGTTCCTCGTTGCTCAGTTGGGTGCGCAGTTGCTGTTTTTGCTCGGCAGTCAGCCAGTGCACCGACTCGAAACTGTCCGGCAACCACTTGAGCACCACCAGCCCCAGCAGCACCACGGGCGCGCCTTCGATCAGGAACATCCATTGCCAGCCGCGCAGGCTGCCGACGTCGTGGAAGTTTTCCAGGATCGCCCCGGAAATCGGCCCGCCCAACACCCCGGCCATAGGCACGGCAATGGCAAACAAGGCGGTGACCTGGGCGCGACGGCGCGCCGGGTACCAGCGGTTCAGGAATACCAGGATCCCCGGAAAAAACCCGGCCTCGGCCACCCCCAGTAGAAAGCGCAGCACGTAGAACCCGCGCGCGCTCTCCACCCACAACATGCCGGTGGAGAGCAGGCCCCACACCACCATCAGGCAGGCGATCCAGCGCCGTGGCCCGACGCGGTCCAGGGCAATGTTGCTGGGCACGCCGAACAGTGCATAGGCGATGAAGAACAGACCGGCGCCAAAGCCATACACGGTGTCGCTGAAGTGCAGGTCGCTGCTCATCTGCATCTTGGCAAAGCCGATGTTGATGCGGTCCAGATGGGCGAACAGGTAACACACCAGCAACAAGGGCATCAGGCGCCAGGTCACCAAACGATGGGTGCGGTCGTGCTCGGCAAGCCGCAGGCTTGCAGTGGAATGGGCTGTGCTCATGATGGTGTTCTTCTTGTAGTTGTAGGAGCCGGGGTCGTTTCAGCTCGCCGCGTTGTTCAGGAACGCGTGCACATTGTTCTGCTTGAAGTTGAGCTGCGGGTGCAGCTCGATCATCTCGAACGACAACGCGAGCAAGCGCTGTGCCTGCAGCTCGGCGAAGTGCGCGATGATCACCGCGAACACCGCTTGGGCGACGGCCTCGCGCGTGGTCAGGTCGCGGCCATGGCCGACCTTGAGGGTCATGTGCACAAAGGCATAGTCATGCTTGCCGTCGGCCATGCGCCAGGTGTCCAGGCGTACGCCGCGACTGCGAATGCCGCCCAGCGGAAACACACCGCTGTCGCCCAGCACGCGGTGGACTTTTTCAAACAGGCCGGGCAAGTCGGCCTGCTGTTCGAGGTTGTCGGTGTACTCGGCGATAAAGTGCGGCATGGGGCTCTCCCAGGGTTAAAGCGGGAAAATCGCGTTGATCTGGCCGGTGCCCGAACTGCCGAACGGCGGCGTGATGATCTCGGCCGGCTTGGCATAGTCCGGCCCACCCAGCAGGCCCAGGAGCATGGCGGTGTCGTGCATCTTGCCTTCGCCAAAACAGTGTTCGGCGTAGTCGGGCAACATGGCGCAGAACTCCTTGAAGCGGCCTTGCTTCCACATTTGCACGACATGCAGGTCCACCTGCTTGTCGAATTCGCGGGTCCAGTTGTGGATATTCGCCTCAGCCTCGCGGTCGTCCGAGAACCGATGGGACAGCGAGCCGGACGCCAGCACCAGTACCTTGCGATCGCTCTTTTCAATCGCCCGGCGCACGGCGGCGCCGAAGGCAAAACTGTCTTCCAGGCGATGCCAGGCGCACCAGGCAGCGATGGAAATGACTTTGAATTTTTCTGCGTCGGACACGCCCATATGCATGTAGCGCATGGGCACCAGGGTGCCGTATTCCAGCTCCAGGCTCGGGATGTTGTGGGCCATGCTGCGCACGCCAGCCAGGTTGGCTTCGGCGGAGATCAGCTCGCCCAGCTCGGGGCAACCGGGGTAGGCGTAGTCCATGTTCTTGATGAAGTGCGGCAGTTCGTTGCTGGTGTAGGTGCCCTGGAACTGTTCGCCGCAGTTGACGTGGTAGCCGCTGTTGACCAGCCAGTGCACGTCGAACACCACCGCGGTGTCGGCCCCCAGTTCGCGGGCGCGCCGGCCGATTTCCTTGTGCCCGGCAATCGCCGCTTCGCGACAGCCGTGATGTTTGCCGGGCAGTTCCGACAGGTACATCGACGGTACGTGGCAGATCTTCGCTGCCAGAACCACTTCGCCCATGATGACTCTCCTGAATAATTATTCTTGTATGGCCTGTGAGGTCCCTGTGGGGGCTGGCTTGCCTGCGATGGCATCGGCTCGGTAGACCGCGGTGCCTGCATCGCGGGCAAGCCCGGCTCCCGCAGGAGGCTTGTTTGAGCCTGGGCTATACGCCCCAGCGCGGAATGTGATGACTACCCATGGAAATACACACGTTCTTGATCTCGGCAAACACTTCGAAGCTGTACTGGCCGCCTTCACGCCCGGTGCCCGAGCCTTTGACCCCGCCGAACGGCTGGCGCAAATCCCGTACGTTCTGGCTGTTGATAAATACCATGCCCGCTTCGATACCGCGCGCCAGGCGGTGGGCCTTGCCGATGTCCTGGGTCCAGATGTAGGAGGCCAGCCCGTATTCGGTGTCGTTGGCCAATTGCAGTGCCTCGGCTTCATCCTTGAACGGAATCAGGCACACCACCGGCCCGAAGATTTCCTCCTGGGCGATGCGCATCCGGTTATTCACGTCGGCAAACACCGTCGGCTGGATAAACTGGCCGCGGCTCAGGTGCGCCGGCAGGTTGGCCGGGCGTTCCAGGCCGCCAGCCAGCAGCGTGGCGCCTTCCTCCAGGCCGATCTTGATGTAGCCGGTGACCTTGTCGTAATGGGCCTGGGTGATCATCGAGCCGACCTGGGTCTTCGGGTCCTGAGGGTCGCCCACGATCAGGCGCTTGGCCCGCGCCGCGAATTCGGCGACAAATTGCGGGTAGACGCTTTCCTGGATAAAGATCCGGCTGCCAGCGGTGCAACGCTCGCCGTTGAGGGAGAAGATCGTGAAGAGTGCGGCGTCGAGGGCGCGTTCCAGGTCGGCGTCTTCGAAAATCAGCACCGGCGACTTGCCCCCCAGTTCCATGGAGTACTTTTTCAGGCCGGCGCTCTGCATGATTTTCTTGCCGGTGGCGGTGCCGCCGGTAAAGGAAATCGCCCGCACGTCCGGGTGGCGCACCAGTGCATCACCGGCGGTGGCGCCGTAGCCCTGGATCACATTGAGCACGCCATTGGGAATCCCGGCCTCCACCGCCAGGCGCCCCAGCTCATTGGCGGTCAGCGGCGACAGTTCCGACATCTTCAACACCGCCGTATTGCCCAGCGCCAGGCACGGCGCGGTCTTCCAGGTGGCGGTCATGAACGGCACGTTCCAGGGCGACACCAGCCCGCACACGCCCACCGGCTGGTACAGGGTGTAATTGAGCATCTGGTCGTCCACCGGGTAGGTGTGGCCGTCCATGCGGGTGCAGACTTCAGCGAAGAAATCGAAGTTGTGCGAGGCACGCGGGATCAACACGTTCTTGGTCTGGTGGATCGGCAGGCCGGTGTCCAGGGTTTCCAGCTCGGCCAGGTGTGGCACGTTCTGTTCGATCAGCTCGCCCAGCTTGCGCATCAAGCGCGCGCGCTCTTTGGCCGGCGTATTGGCCCACTTGGGGAACGCGGCCTTGGCCGCCGCCACGGCCTGCGCGACTTCTTCGGCACCGCCGCTGGCCACTTCACCGATGGCCTCGCCGGTGGCCGGGTTGTAGTTGATAAAGGTGTCTTTGCTTTCGACCTCACGGCCGTTGATCCAGTGTTTGATCATGGTGCTCAAGCCTCTTTGCGCGCGGAGAAAAACTCCGTTTCACTGACAATACGGTTGACCAGGCGGCCCACGCCTTCGACTTCCACCACCACTTCATCCCCCGGTACCACATCGGCCAGGCCCTCGGGCGTGCCGGTGGCGATCATGTCGCCCGGTTGCAGGGTCATGAAGCTGGACAGGTATTCGATGAGGTAGGGGATATCGAAAATCATGTCTTTCGTGATGCCTTCCTGGCGCAGTTCGCCGTTGATCCAGGTGCGCAATTTCAGGTTGCCTGGGTCGGGCACATCGGCCACGTCGACGATCCATGGGCCGACCGGGGTGGTGGCGTCGCGGTTTTTCACGCGAAGGTTGGGGCGGTAGTAATTCTCGAGGTAGTCGCGGATCGCGTAGTCGTTGCACACCGTGTAACCGGCCAGGTAGTCCAGGGCGTCGGCGCGCTTGACGTTGCGCGCGGTCTTGCCGATCACCGCCACCAGCTCGCACTCGTAGTGCATGTAGGCGACGTTGTCCGGGCGCCAGGTGACTTGGCGGTGGCCGGTGTAGGTGCCCACCGATTTGATGAATGCCAGCGGTTCGGTCGGCGGCGTAAAGGCCAGTTCGGCGGCGTGGTCGGCGTAGTTCAAACCCAGGGCGAACATGTTGCCGGTGGCGGGTGGCAGCCATTGCACCTGGTCTTCGGCCAGCAACCGCCCATCCTCCAGGCGCACGCTGCAGTCGGCTTGCACCAATACGTTGTGGGTTGCACCTTCAAAGTGGATACGTGCGCGTTTCATGCCGATGCCTCCGCTGCAATGGTGTTGCTCAGGCGGCCAATGCCGGTGATATCGACCTCAACCTGGTCGCCTGGCTGCACATCCACGCGGCCTTGCGGGGTGCCGGTGATCAGTACATCGCCGGGGTACAGGGTCATGAACTCGCTGATCTCGGCGATCAATTGCGGGATGTCGCGTACCCAATCGGCGGTAGAGCTTTCCTGGCGCAGCTCGCCATTGACGAACAGCTTGAGGCTCAATTGATTGGGGTTGGCCACTTGATCCCGCGCCACCAACTGCGGGCCCAGGGCGCAAAACCCATCGCGGCATTTAGCTTTGACGGCAGGGCGGTAGTAGCTGTCTTCCGGCAGGCTGAATTCATTCACCACCACATACCCGGCCACATGGGCCATGGCGTTCTCCGGGCTGACACGGCTGGCGCGCTGGCCGATCACCACGCCCAGCGCCGGGCCCGGTTGCAGGCGCTCGCCGTGCGGGTGTAACACCACGCCGTCGTGCCCATTGCGCGTGTTGGGGGTTTTGATAAACAGCACCGGCTTGGTCGGTGGCTGCTGGTAGGGCGCCTGCTGGAAGGCGGCGAGATGCTGGTCCAGCAGGCCTTGGTAGTTCAGCGCAACGCCGAACAGGGTGCCGCTGGCAACATCATGCAGGGTACGGCTCATGCGTTTCTCCTGGCGGTGACGACGGCTGCACAGGCCGTTCGTTAAGTTGTTAACGTTATAATTAATATGTTAACTACCGTCAAGCGTGGCACACTGCGCTGGCCTCACAACAACAAGAAGAGAGCCCCGTGAAGCCGATTCCCAACATCAACATCGGGCAGGTCTACGACCAGCGCTACAGCGACGCCGAGGTGCATTACGACAAGCTCGGCAACCTGGCAGGTTTTTTCGGGCGCAATATGGCGGTGCATCGCCATGACCGGTTTTTCCAGGTGCATTACGTCAAGAGTGGCGCGGTGCGGGTATATCTGGATGACCACCAATACGTTGAATCGGGGCCGATGTTTTTTCTCACGCCGCCCACGGTGGCCCACGCTTTTGCCACCGAGGCCGATGCCGACGGGCATGTGTTGACGGTGCGCCAGCAACTGGTGTGGAGCTTGATCGACGCCGACCCCAGCCTTGCTTGCGGTGCCGCATGTGTGGCCTTGACTGGCGACGCCGAGGGTCTGGAGCCACTCTTCGAGGCGCTGTGCAGTGAGATCAACGCCGAACGGGCAGGGCGCGCCGCCGCCCTCGACAGCCTCACAAGGCTGATCATGATCCGCCTGCTGCGCCTGTGCGCCCACGCCCAGCCCGCACGTCCGACAGCCCATGAAGACCTGCGTATCTTCCATCGCTTCAACGAACTGATCGAAGCCCACTATCTGGAACATTGGCCGTTGGCGCGTTATGCCCAAGGTATTGGCGTGACCCAGGCGCGGCTCAATGAAGTGTGCCGGCGCATCGCCGACCTGCCCTCCAAGCGCCTGATCCTTGAGCGGCTGATGCAGGAGGCCAAGCGCCTGCTGTTGTATACCGGCAGTTCCGCGAATGAAATCTGCTACCAACTGGGGTTCAAGGACCCAGCGTATTTCAGTCGGTTTTTCTTGCGGTACGCGCAGATGACGCCGGGGGAATATCGGGTGCGTCAGTCGGCGATACGCTGAGGATTGTTCGGAGAAAAAGCGCAACGCTGAGGAATTTTCTGATAGCGGTTCGTTGAACGAGAAGGATGTTGTTACCTGTCTGGCAGGAACTTTTCCGACCGCCTGGCCACGCATGAGTACTTGTTCAGTGCAGGCTTTCGGCAGCGGCGGTGAGCAAGTAGCGCCTGATAGTTTTCGCTTGTCCTCCTTCAATTAAATGAGACTTCCTACAATGCTCACGCACACTCAGCCTGCTTACTCACCTGCGCACTCAACGTTTACACAGCCTGATAAAACCCTTGATCAACCCGTTACAGATCGACCCAATCCCTTGGGTCAATCACCGGCACATTATCCGATTGGCCCAAGCGTTAACTCAAACCGTGACGCAGAGCTGGGGGAGCTGTTGAGGTTGTTGGGGACATTAGTCGTGGCACTTAAAACATGGATGAGCAGGGAGAATGAGGCGCCGAAACCCCAGCCACCCGTTGTGGCTTACCCAACCCCTGTTGTGGGTTCGCCGCACAGACCACTGATGAATACGCAGACTGCACCTGACACCGTGCCAACCGTTAAAAGTGTATGGAAAGAACAATTGGCGCCCTTCATGAACCGGCCGAACCTGGCCAAGACCCGAAGCGCGTTTGATACCGAACTCGCTGAGATGTTTTCAGATAAAAACTATGAGCCAATCACTACGTTTATGTCTGAAAAACCCAAAGGGCAAAAGCCTGACGACCTGCGCAATGGGTTGCGTGCCACGTATGAGAACTTTCCTTACCTGGGCATCTTGGGCCGAGAGGAGCACGTGGCCGCGATCAAGGTTGTCATGGCTACATTCGGGCAAAGCCCTATCGGGATTTTCAAGCACGTCGTCAAACATGGCGACCACTATGACGTGACGATGCGAGACGGCTTCAAGCTGATAATCACCGTTGAAGAACTTGAACTGGCGGCCAGGGCGGCAAAGTTCAGTGGCGGCGATGAAGGCATGGTCAAGGATGCGCAATTTCTGTTTGGCGTGATGAGCAAGCGCCAGCACATTGAGCTGGCGCGCGAGAGGGCCGCGGACCGTTTCTTCAGCCACTATGAAAAAGACAGCGCGTACCATGCCGAGGCTAGTTATCCGGGTGTACTGGTGGGGGCCGGAGGCGGCATCGACGGTGACACGGCGCTGTCCTATCTGGGGCTGAAAGAACATATGCAGGTCATCGAGGCCAGTGCTTTGGGGGCGCAGGTCGGGGTGCCGTTGGACAAGGGCGGGAGAAACAAGAACGGCGTGATTATTGAGGGCGTGATGGAGGGCCAGTTATACAACACGCCGGTTTCACCGTCATTGAAGGTAGTCACCCTTCGCGGGTAATTTGAAGTGTTCGGTAAGTGTCAGGAGGTTATCCAACATGTTAGTGTCTTGCGTTAATGCTGTTGCTCTTGGTCATGCCAGGGCGAGCGATGCTGTAACTTCTCCAGTTGTTGTGTCTTCTTCCAATCCGCCTGCGCCAGCCAGCGAAGCCAAACAACTGAGTAGCCTGGTAGGCGAGTTGGAACGTCTGTTGGCCACGTTATCCGCTCGGTTGAACCCCGACGTTGATTCAGTACCTTTGCCTGCGAGTGTCACCGATAACCGCACCGTCAATCGTGACGAATTCTTGAAAGGTACGCCTGCGAATACGGGCATCAAGCCCACTGATATTTTCAAAAGCTTTTACCAATTGACCGAAGGTAATTGCGTGACGATATCCGCCATTAAGGCCGTGATGATGAGATTCGGCCATAACCCTTACGGTATTTACAAATCCATCGTGGTCACCGACACCGGCTATCGTATTGTCACGCGCGATGGGTTCAAGCTGCACATCACCCATGACGAACTGAAGCAGGCCACGGCCGGCGCCAACTTCGGCTCCGACCGGCTCAACGATGTTCTGGTCAATGCACACTTTCTATATGCCGTCAGTGCCAAACGCGCCTACCTCGAAAATAATGACGGGGAGGCTAATAAGAGTTTTGCCGCAGCCATACGCAGCCTCAATGATGGCGAGTATCCGGGACAGGCCTTGCGTCGCCTGGGCTTGAAAGACTTCGTGGCGCCCGCAACCCTCCAGGACTTCCTGAACGGCGCTATCGGCACGGTCACCAGCGGCTTTCATTCGATGGCCGTGGTGGGCGGCTTCCTGGACAAATACGGGCACAAACAACCACTGGAAAGCGGCGATGCAAACCGGCGTGCCGCGGTTGGGCTCAAGTTACTCTAACGTCGTGTGTTTATCAGGCGCCCACCATCCATTTGGCCAGGCCATGCCGGCCGCTCACGCCCAGCTTGGCGGCTGCGCGCTTGAGGTAGGTCTCGATCGAGCTGTTTTTGACACTGAGTTTCTCCGCGATTTGCGGCACGGTACCGCCGGTCAGCAGACCGAGGCACACTTCCTGTTCCCGCGCCGAAAGGGTGATGTCGCTCAAAGACAAGCGTTTGTAGAACTCACGCTGCAACTGCGATTGTTCCAGCAGGGTATGGGCCGGCTCAGTTTCGGCGCGTGGAGCCTGGCGCAGGCTCTGGGCGTGCCGCTCCATCAACGGCAACAGTGTGTCCGACAGGCGCTTGAGAAACGACAACTCAGCCAGGGAAAACCCCTGCTGGGTCGGCGGACGGTAGAGCGAAATCACACAGCGTCGATTGCCCTGGCGCGATACCAGGTTGCATTGGTGGGAAGTGCCGCGCGGATGCGCGCTGTTGGCCTTGGCGTTCATTTGGATCAGCAGCGGGTCTTGCATGTGCAGCATCTGCCGCAACAGCGGGTGGTCGTTCAGCGCATGCAAGGTCTGGGGCACCGACAAATCCTTTTTCACCCCGGCGCTGCCTAGTAACTTGATGCCCAGCACGCGGTCGCGCAGTTCATCCAGGGTCCATTCGCTGAGGTCTACCAGGTGAATCGGTACCCACTTGCCCACCAACTGCAACATCGTGGCGGCGAAATGTTCGTCGCCGCTGTTTGAAATCAACTCGCCCATTTCGGCATAGAAAAAATGCGGGCCGCAGGTGCCGCCAATACTGGGGGTCAGACTCATAGCCATCTCATCCTTGATGTCGAAAACCGTCAACGGTTGCCCAGGGCCTGTGCAGGGCGCTCCGTACTGCTTGAACGTAACTCGGCGTTCGAAATTTCATTTAGCCATGGGGCTTTGTCCTACGTATGTAGCGGGAACGAGGGACACAAGCTGCCATAAAAACTGCGCCATTAAACCGACGTTTCTCATGAGTTGAGCCGGCTACGTACAGGCATAAGTTATTTTTAGTTTTGCTTAACTTACTGAAAATAATTAGGAAAATAGAAAAAACAGGAGGTATCAAAAACGCCACTATCGATCAGATGTAGCCAATCTCCTACAGCGCTTTAATCATTTCAGCCATGCACCGTCGGCCAAGGCCTATCCCTCCGTTTGAATGTCCGGGTTTCGGGTGACAGCCCCCCCGGCGGCCATGCTCCCATCCGGCAACTTCGGCGTAATGAGCCACCTCTGCGCGGCGAGTGCCTGACCCCCCATGAGAAGGATCTTATGCAGCATGGCGATCCTCAAGTCCGAGGCCTGCTACGTGCCGCTGGACCCGGCCCATCCCGCCGAACGCCTGGAGTATCTGCTGCACGATAGCGCACCGGTTGCCATCCTGACCCAGCAGAACCAGGGACACGGCTGGCTGGCCCTTTACAAACCATGACAAAAGCCAGCAAGTACAGTGCCTCAGCGTATCCCCGGAACAAACGCCACACTCCCTCCCTCACGCGCCCTGAACAACCGCTCCCCATTATCCGGCTGGGTCGTCACCATCTGATGATCCACCCCCAGAAACGCCAACGGCGTCGGCTCGTCCTTGGAATACTGCGTGACGATAATCGTGCGTTGCGGATCAAACCCCTGGCCGCTGGTTTTTTCCAACCAGGCCATGAACGCGACGCTGTTGCCCTGGCGCGGGAAGTCCTGGCTTTCGCTGACGTAGTAGAAAGGTTTACCGTGGTTTTGCAGGTACATGGGCAGCTTGTTGTCGACCTCTACCAGCACCAGTTGCCATTGGGTCCAGGGCGCGCTTTTCTCCGCCTGGGCTTGCAGGTCGGCGGCGAAGCGGGTAACGCCGCCGTTGCCATTTGTCCAAGGGTAGATCACGCCCAGCACCAGCAAGAGCAGGCCTGCGCTGAGGCCAAAGCCTGTTTGCCAGCGCGGCCAGCTCATCGGTTTTTTGCGCAGGCGTTCACTCAGCCACCAGGCGGCGAGCAGTTGGGCAAAGGGTACCAGCGGCAACACGTAGTAGCTGCGGCGGCTGCCGCTGGCGGTGAAGAATACAAACAACAGGCCCAGGCCCCACACCAGCCAGCGTACGTTGGGCGGCGCTCTGCGCCAGTTGCGCACGGCCAGCCACAGGCCAAGTATCCAGCAGGGTGCCCAGGGCAGGGTGTAGACCGGCAGGTAAATCAGGTAGGTGTAGATCGGCCCCATATGGTCGAAGGGGTCGAAGAAACGCACCACGTTTTCGCGGAACACCAGCTCCAGGCCGCTCTCGCCGTAAGTGGGGGCGCCGTAGCGGTGGGACAGTACAAAGGGAATCGCATACACCACGCCGGCGATGAGCAGGGCCAGCACCAGGCGCAGGTTGAGGTGGCGTTTGTAGCGGTGTTCGCTGAGCAAGTGTGGCAACAGCATCAGCGCCGGCAGCACCACACCGATCAAACCCTTGAACAGCGAGGTGGCGGCCAGCAACAGGAAAAACACCGTGTAGCGCCCCAGCCGCGTGTCATCCGGCCCACGCCAATACCACCACACCGCTGCCAGTACGCCACACACGGTGAGTACATCGGCGGTGGCCACGCGAGCCCAGAACAGGAAATAGAAGGTGGTGGCGAGCATCCACCCGGCGATCAGCCCGGTGCCTTTGCGAAACAGGCGTTCACCGATCAGGTACACCAGCCAGATGCTCAACCATGCGGCAAGCACCGATGACAGGCGCAGCGACCACGGGCCGAGGCCGCCCAGCAGGTGGGCAAACCCGGTAATCAGCCAATAGGAGGGCAGGGGTTTGTCGTAATACGGCGTGCCTTTGAGGTATGGGTCGAAGTAGTCACCGCTTTGCAGCATCTGCAAGGCGATATTCGCCCAGCGCGTTTCCGGCCCCCACAGGTCGCGGCTGCCCAGGCCCAGCAAGAGCAGCAAGGCCGAGGTGCCCAGCAGTAACACCAGGGCGCCGCGTTCGGTTTTCCAGAAGCTCATGGGGTGGTCCCTGTGGCAGGCGCTGCATTCAAGGTTGTTGGGGGTAAATCGTCAGCACCAGGTTGCCCTTGCGATAGCGTTTGCCGCCGGGGGGCAATTGCCCTTCTTCGCGATGTTCGCTGGTGCTCTTGACCTGCATCAGCACGCCGACCGGCCCGTGTTGGCGTGCCTCGACCAGCCAGGCCTGGACGCTGTCCGGCGTGACCTTGCGCTGTGCCGCGTCTTCGTAGTTCAAGCCGTAGCGCAGCTCGCCCTGGGTGTTATAAAACGCCACATCGGGCCGGCGCAGGCGCCAGGTCAAGGCCGATGCCAGGCCCAGGTCATTGCTTAGCAAAGCACGGGTAGGTTGCAGTTCGTCCAGATGTTCCAGCACGAATTGGTCGGGCATCTCGTTATCTTCGATCAGGGCCGGCATGCCCGCCGGTAGCAGGGCCACCAGCAAGCCAATGCCCAGGGCGGGCATCGCCCACAACGTCAACGGGCGCACCGCTTGCAGCAGGTTGGCGAGGATCCAGCCCAGCAGCACGATAAACGTCAGGGACAGGTTGAACATCTGCGCATGGCTATTGCCGTACAGCGGGCGGGTGATTTGCAGGTAAATCAGCGCCACCATGGCCGTCATGCCGAGCACGAAATTGAGCGCGCCGTTGATGACCAGTGGGCGCGCCTTGCCTTGCTTGATCAGGTCGATCAAACCGTGGCCCATCAACAAGGCCAGGGGCAACAGGCACGGCATGATGTAGGTCGGCAATTTGCCTTTGCTCAGGCTGAAAAAGCCCAGGGGCAGCAACAGCCACAGGGCGAGAAAGGCAATCACCGGCTGGCGCTTTTCCTGCCAGGTTTTTAGCAGGGTGCCGGGTAACAAGGCAGCCCACGGCAGGCACGCCACCACCATGATCGGCAGGAAGAACCACAGCGGCCGTGCATGCTGTGCATCGTCGGCGGCAAAGCGGCGGATGTGCTCATGCCAGAAAAAGAAATGCCAGTAATCCGGTTCGCGCAAGTGGATGGCCAGGGCCCAGGGCAGGCATACGAGCACGGCGACCAGCACCGCCAACGGCCCGTAGCGCATCAACTCGCCGACGCGCCGCTGCCAGACGAGGTAGGGTACGGCGATCAAGACCGGCAACAGCCAGGCCAGGAAGCCCTTGGTCATGAACCCCATGGCGCAGGCCACCCCCAACACCGCCCAGGCACAGAGGCGTTCGCGTGGCGTGCGGCAGTCCAGGGCAAACCACAACGCCACCAGGCTCAGGTTCACCCACAGGGTGAATTGCGGGTCGAGGTTGGCATACCCGGCTTGCCCGGCTACCAGGCCAAAACTCAGGTAGAGCAGCGCGCAGGCAAAGCTCTTGCGCGGGTCATTCCACACGCGCCGGGCGAGCAGGTAGGCCAGCACCACGCTCAGGACTGTGCTCAGGACCGAGGCGATGCGCACACCGAACAGGTTTTCACCGAACACCGTCTGGCCGAGGGCGATGAGCCAATAGCCGGCGGCGGGCTTCTCGAAATAACGCACGCCCATGAAGTGCGGCGCCACCCAGTTGCCGCTCATCAGCATTTCCTGGCTGACCTGGGCGTAGCGGGTTTCGTCTGGCGTCCATAAACCGTGAAAGCCCAGGGGCAACAAGATGAACACGGCAACGCCCAGCAATAGCCAGGCCAGAGGGTTTACGCGGGGCATGCGCACATCGCTCCATAACGTTCAAATACGGGCAATGGCGGTATTAACTTAATAGGGTGAAGCATCGTAAGGGTCACTAAGTAGTTGTAGGAAAACATAACTAACAGGCGCGACTAAACATGCCAGAACAGGGCTGTCGTTTTGCTGAACACGTTGTGGCTTAATATGTAAACAAGTGTAATTAAAGTTGTTTGAGTGCGGCGGTCCACTCTTCGCTGTTCATGGTGCCCATGGCCTTGAAGGTGCCGTTGGGCAGCACCCTGACGAACAGTGCGCTGCCGTACTCGGCGGCGGCTGCGTGGGGGAAGCCCAGGCTGGTCTGGAAATCGCTCATGCAGGCGCTGTGGGTGATCAGCATCAGGTTGCGTCCCGGCTGTTTGTGGCCGAGGATTTCATCGCCCATGGCGTCGCCGCAGATGGCCAGCGGGCCGGGGGACAGTTCGGTCTTGCCGAACATGAACAGTGACGTCTGGGCGGTTCGCGTGGTGGGGCTGCTGAGTACGTCGGTCAGGGCCATGCCCAATGAATCAAAGGCTTTGCCCAGTTCGACGGCGCGTTCAGTACCGTTGATGGTCAGGCCATCGGCGGGGCCGAAGCAGGGGTTGGCCGAGCGGTCGCAGCGCTCCTCATGGCGCACCAGCACCACCAGCTCACCCTCGCGCCAACTGGCGAGCACCCCGGAGGTCAGCAGGCGATTGCCCACGCCCAGGTCCAGGGGCGAGCTGGGCCAGAATAAAAAGCCCGTCAACAACAAGGCGGTGACGCTGATGCCAAGCAGGTGCAGGCGGTATTTTCTCAGGCGTTTTAACCTTGACCTTTTGGGTTGGGGGTTGGCCAGGATCATGTCTGCCACGCGGTTCATCCTCGGCACTGTTTATTGTGTTTATAAAAAGGCTGCACGATTGGGCAGTTGCCCTTGGTGAGGCAGGAGACTGTCACAGCGCCGCTGTCTTTTTGCTGAACACTTGCATGTTAGGAGTGTCACTTGGATTAACTAATAAGTTGTGAGTCACCACGAGTTGGCGGGCACTTTAAAGTTCGGTGGATGGGCAGACGGTGAAATCCATGTGAAAAATTTGCGTGGGCAGGAGCGTCAGCCGTTATTCTCGTTGCTGGTCCTTCAGATGAGCGTTCTTATGTTGCAGGTGCAAGGTGTTGTTAAAAACTACGCGACCCCGCAAGGCCCGCTGACCGTCCTGGCCGGCGTCGACCTGCACCTGGGTGAGCGCAGCAGCCTGGCGCTGATGGGCGAATCGGGCAGTGGCAAAAGCACCTTGCTGCACCTGGTAGCCGGGCTGGACCGAGTGGACGCCGGCAGCATCCGCATCGGCGAGCAGCGCCTCGACCAACTCAACGAAGGGCAACTGGCCCATTGGCGCCGCACGCAAATCGGTCTGGTCTTCCAGCAGTTCAACCTCATCGGCAGCTTGCGCGTGGAAGACAACCTGGCGTTCCAGGCGCGGCTGGCGGGGCGTTTCGACCCGTACTGGCAAGCGCAATTGGTGGAGCGCCTGGGACTGGGCGACTTGCTCCGGCGTTACCCCGAGCAACTCTCCGGTGGCCAGCAGCAACGGGTTGCCGTCGGGCGGGCGCTGGCCTCGCGACCGGGTTTGTTGCTGGCCGATGAGCCCACCGGCAACCTCGACGAAGCCACCAGCGATGAAGTGCTGCAACTGCTGTTGGACCTGCTGCGGGACAGCCCCACCAGCCTGCTGATGGTCACCCACAGCCCGCGCCTGGCCGCACGGCTTGACCGGCAAGTGGTGCTGCACCGTGGCCGTGTCGTGCCAATGGACGCGCGCTGAAATGGCGCTGTTTTACTGGACGCTACGCGCATTGCTGAGCCACTGGCGGCGCCATCCGGTGCAATTTTTCAGCGTGCTCACCGGCTTGTGGCTGGCCACCGCGCTACTGACCGGCGTGCAGGCCCTCAACAGCCAGGCGCGGGACAGCTACGCACGCGCCAGCCAATTGATCGGTGGCGAACCCCAAGCCAGCCTGGTTGCGCCGGACGCCGCCAGTTTCCCCCAGGCACTGTTTGCCGAGCTGCGCCGCGCCGGCTGGCCGGTATCCCCGGTGGTGCAGGGGCGGGTGGTGCTCAAGGGACATGAGCAACAGCGTCTGCAATTGATGGGCATCGACCCTGTGTCGTTGCCCGGCAGCGGCAGCGTGGCGGGGCAACGCTTGAGCCAGGCGCAAATGCTGGCGTTCTTCGAGCCGCCGGGGCGTACCTGGGTCGCTGCGCAAACGTTAGAGGCGCTGGGGTTGCAGGCGGGCGAGCAGCCGCTGACGTCCACCGGGCAACGCCTGCCACCGTTGCAGGTACAGGCCGATATGGCGCCCGGCCTGCTGCTGACCGATATCGGCTTTGCCCAACCCCTGCTCAACATGCCTGGGCGCCTGTCGCGCCTACTGTTGGACAACACCTTCGCCGCCCACCACCCCACGCCACCCGCCGCGCTGCAACTCAAGCAGGGCGAGGACAGCAACCTGTCACGCCTCACCGAAAGCTTTCACCTGAACCTGGATGCGGTGGGTTTTTTATCCTTTGTGGTGGGGCTGTTTATCGTGCATGCGGCCATCGGCCTGGCCCTGGAACAGCGCCGCGGCCTGCTGCGAACCTTGCGCGCCTGTGGGGTCAGCGCACGCATGTTGATCCTGAGCCTGGGCGTCGAATTGGGCGCTTTGGCGGTGTTGAGCGGTGTGCTCGGTATCGCCAGCGGCTACCTGCTGGCCAGCCTGTTGCTGCCGGATGTCGCCGCCAGTTTGCGTGGCCTGTACGGCGCCGAAGTCGCTGGCCAATTGAACTTGAGCCCCTGGTGGTGGCTGGCCGGCCTGGGCGTGAGCCTGCTCGGCGCGTTGCTCGCCGGAGCCAGCAGCCTGTGGCGCGCAGCGCGTTTGCCGTTACTCGCGCTGGCCAACGCCCAAGCCTGGCATCAAGCCCATGGCCGCTGGCTGCGGCGCCAGGGCTGGGTGGCATCCGCCGCCTTGCTGATCGCGTTGCTGGCACTGTGGCTGGGCGATAGCCTGGCCGCCGGGTTTGTGCTGATGGCGGCCTTGCTGTTGGGCGCGGCGTTGGCGTTACCGGTGCTGCTCAACGGGTTATTGAAAGCGGTGCTGGGGCGCAGCCGCTCGGTGCTGGGCCAGTGGTTCCTGGCCGATTGCCGCCAGCAACTGCCGGCCTTGAGCCTGGCGCTGATGGCGTTGCTGTTGGCCCTGGCGGCGAATATCGGCGCCGGCTCCATGACCTCGGGCTTTCGCCAGACCTTCACCCATTGGCTGGAGCAACGCCTCACTGCCGAGCTGTACCTCAACCCGCAAAATCCGCAGCAGGCCGAGCAACTGAAAACGTGGTTGACCCGTCAGCCCCTGGTGCAGGCCGTACTGCCCGCCTGGCAGGTGGCGGTGCAACTGCAAGGCTGGCCCGCGGAGGTGTTCGGCGTGGTCGACAACCCCACTTATCGTCAACACTGGCCGCTGCTGGAGGCGGTGGACGCGCCCTGGGACCGCTTGCTGCAAGACGACAGCCTGATGCTCAGCGAACAACTGGCGCGACGCCTGAAGGTGCAACTGGGCGACACGGTGTCCATCCCCACTCCGCAGGGCACCTGGGCGCCGAAGATCGTCGGCATTTATGCCGACTACGGCAACCCCAAGGGCCATCTGCTGGTCAATGTCCAGCACCTGTTGGCGCATTGGCCGACGCTCTCACCGGCGCGCTTCAACCTGCGGGTGGCGCCCGCCGACGTGCCGCCGCTGATCCGTGAAGTGCAGCGTGAGTTCGCCCTGGAAGACAGCCGCATCGTCGATCAACAGCAACTCAAGGGGTGGTCCAGCCAGGTCTTCGAACGCACCTTCGCCGCCACCGCGGCGTTGAACAGCCTGACCCTTGGCGTCGCCGGCGTGGCATTGTTCATCAGCTTGCTGACCCAGAGCCAAAGCCGCCTCGGCCAACTCGCGCCGTTGTGGGCGCTGGGCGTGACGCGCCGACAATTGATGCTGCTCAACCTCGGCCAGACCTGGCTGCTGGCGGTACTCACATTGATCCTGGCGTTGCCGCTGGGGCTGTTGCTGGCGTGGTGCCTGGATGCGGTGATCAACGTGCAGGCCTTCGGCTGGCGCCTGCCGTTGCAAGTATTCCCCGGGCAGCTTGCGCAATTGCTGGGGCTGGCGATGCTTGCCACCTTGCTCGCGTCGGCCTGGCCCCTCTGGCAGCTGTACCGCAGCCGCCCGGCGGATTTGTTGAGGACGTTCGCCCATGAAGATTAAGGCATTGGCGTGCATCGCCTGGTTACTGCTGAGCGGCTGCGACCAGGCGCCCGCACCCGAGGACAGTTTCGCCGGGCTGGGCAGCGATGCCGCGGACTTTGCCCAGGTGGTGCCCGGCAAAGTCTTCAGTTTTCCCGAGGACCACGGGCCCCATGACGGCTTTCGTATCGAATGGTGGTACGTCACGGCCAACCTCAAGGATGCCCAGGGCAATGTCTTCGGCGTGCAATGGACGCTGTTTCGCAACGCATTGAAGGCCGGTCCCGTCCAACCGGGCTGGCGCGATTCAACCGTGTGGCTCGGCCACGCCGCCGTCACCTCGGCCACCCGGCACTACGCCGCCGAACGCCTGGCCCGGGGTGGCGTGGGGCAAGCCGGGGCCCAGGCAGAGCCGTTCAACGCCTGGATCGACGACTGGAACTTCGCCAGCCGCCCCGGCACCGCCAGCCCCTTGGCCGACATGCAACTCAAGGCCAGTGGCGCGCAATTTGCCTACGATCTGCACCTGACCTCCAGCCGCCCGCTGGTGCTGCAAGGCGACCATGGCTACAGCCGCAAATCCGACCAGGGCCAGGCGTCGTACTACTACAGCCAGCCGTTTTTCACTGCCAACGGCAGCGTCAGCCTCGACGGCCATACCTACCAGGTCAGCGGCCCAGCCTGGCTCGACCGCGAGTGGAGCAGCCAACCCCTGGCCGCCAGCCAGACCGGCTGGGACTGGTTCTCCCTGCACCTGGACCGCGGCGCGCAACTGATGCTGTTTCGCGTGCGGGAGAAAGACAGCGACGGTTACCTCACCGGCACCTGGATCGACGCCCAGGGCCACACCCAGACCTTGCACAACAACGATATCCAACTCACACCGCTGACCACTACGGCCATCGACGGGCGCAACATTCCCACACGCTGGTCGCTGAAAATTCCCGGCAAACAGCTGGACATCACCACCGAAGCCGTCAACCCGAAGGCGTGGATGGACCTAGGTATTCCGTATTGGGAAGGGCCGGTGCGGTTTGAGGGTGGGGTGGGGTATTTGGAGATGACGGGCTACTAGGAGGCTACAGCTGAGTTAATTTTTCCCTACGACTCGACGGGTAATACTCCCACAGATTTTTTAAAAAATACTGTACATGCATACAGTCTTGTCCTACAGTCCATCCCAGGTGACCGGATGTCACCGGTTACCTGAGCTTCAATTTTTTAACTATGGATGGATAAAAAATGAAATCGAAAAAAGCCTTCATTCTGGGCGCGGCCATGGCGGCCTCTTGCTTCGTTTCGGCCTTTGCCCTGGCCGAGCAAACCCCGGCAAAACTCAGCGCGCAGGCGGTCAAGCAGGCCGTGGACAAAGCGTTGAAACCTGGCGGTACGCTGGAAAAGGCCAGCGTCTCGGGCGAGCTCAAGCAAAAGCTCAATGCCGCCAAGACCGGGCAGTCCAACGTCGTCAAAAAAAGCAAGGCAGCCGTCGGTAATGTGGCGATCGACTCCCCGGTTGGCCAGTTGGAAAAACCTGACTCGGCGCACATGAAACAGGCCGCGGTTGCAGCCTTCACGCCGTTGTTTCCCACCTTGGATATCAACACGCTTTACACTCTCACCGGTGTGGAGACCGGCGCGCAAATCGCTTACCACTTCAACCTGCCGAAAAACGCGCGAATCCAGGTGCAGCTGCTGAACCAGAGTGCCGGCACGGATATGTCGTTGACGCTGTTCCATGACGACGGCCAAGGCAACCTGACGCCGTTGGGCACCTCGGATAACCCCGGCAGTGCCGATGAATACCTCAACGGCGTGTTGCCGGCCGGTGACTACTACTGGTTCATGGTGGCCAATGCCGCGAGCAACTCGCAGTTCAGTTTCGGTGTGGCAGTGGACAGCAATATTGATGCCTACGAGCCCAACGACACTGAGCAAACCGCGTTCGCGCTGCCGGATGCCTTGAACCAGGTGACCGGTAACCTCGACAGCGTCAATGACGTGGATTACTTCTCCTTCGTCTCGTTGCGTGGCCAAGGTGTGGGCATGTTCCTGGGCGATGACGGTGCGGGCACGCGTAACCAGTGGATCTTCGAACGGTTCGATGGCACCCAGTGGGTGGAAGTCCCGCAGGGCTCTACTTCTACCTATCCCAACCTGACGCCGGGCTACACGGTCAAGGTGCGCGTGCGGGCCAACCCGGCGGTGGCATTGAACCCTCAGGCTCAATACAAGCTGACCCTCGGCTCGGCGCCACGCCTGAACCAGCACAATGTGAACGGCGATAACGTGGTGCGGATTCCCAGCTCGATCTTCCAACTGGCCACCCAGGCGGCTCGCAATCTGAGCTGGAGCACCCAGTGGTCAGACAGCACTGGCGAGCCCCTGCGCGGCGTCACTCCTGTACTGCGGATCGACAAGCATTTTGGCGCCACTTACAACTGGGTCGACTATGAGGCCAAGACTGGCATCACCGGCGCGGCCTCGGGGAATGTCGCGCTGGGCACCTGCTCTGGGGACTACAAAGTGCGCTACCCGGACAGCGCCTCGGGCCAGACCTACAACTGGGAAACCTGGTTCAACGAGGGCGGCTGGCGCATCGAGCTCAGGGAGTTCCCTGGTGTGGGCGTGGGTGGCAATACCGTCCAATACGTCAGCCTCGGCCACATCTGCAGCCAGACTATCGTGCGCTGATTGATCTATGTGTGTGAAGCGGGGGGCAGTCCAGTTGGACTGCCCCTTTTTTTTACCGCGGGTTCCCAATGCAAAGTGCCAAATAGATAGTCCATCAACGGCAGCACGATGTTGAAGTTACGTCCCTGCATCAGCTCACGACGGTGATGCAAGGCGTGCAGGCGATGCATCTGGCGAATCCACGGTAGGCGTGCCACCGGGTGTTCGGCAGGCAGGTGTTCGCAGGCATGGAACACTTCGTAGAGCAGGTAGCCAAGGATCATGCAGCCTGCAAACAACCCGGCAACGTTGGGGCTCAGTTGGCTGAGCAGCCACCAGGCGGGGAGGGTGATGGCCAGGCTGTGCAGCACGATCAGCCAGGCTGGAAACAGGATGACGCGCCAGTCCCGGGGGCTGTCGTAAGTCATGTGATCAGGGGTGAAGAAGCTGTGGTGGTCGCCAGTGTGGCGTGCGTAGAACAGCCGGGCGAAGGCATGTTTGTGATGGCCCAGGTGGCGGTGCACGAGATAGATACACAGGTTGAAAAACAGCAGGCTCAAGGGCACGGTCAGCCACTGGAGGGCGGTGATATCGGCGGTGGAGGACCAGGCCAGCGTGATGCAGGCGATGCCGTAGCCAAGCACGAATGCGGCGTGCAGCCAGGGGTTGTAACGCGGGTTGACGCTTGCGCGGTAACGGTCGCGGAAAGTCTCGGTCGGGTGGGGCATGGCCGGCTGCTCGCTGTGTTTTTATTTGAGGCTGAGCTTAGTTGGCGTAAGCGGATGTGCGAGTTTTTACTGACCACCTCATCGCCCTGTGGGAGCTGGCTTGCCTGCGATGGCGGTGTATCAGGGCCAGATCAGTAGACTGACACTGCGCTATCGCAGGCAAGCCAGCTCACATATTTTTGCCCGAGGCCGACCAGTGGAGACTTGCACAGGTCTGAATTAATTGTTAGCTTCTGGCAAAATGTTAACGATAACATTTGCTCTAAAAATAAAAACAAAACAGAGACCCACGCCATGAAAATGCTCCCAAAAACCCTGTGTTTACTGGCTGCCAGCATCACCCTGGGCAGCGCGACCCCCGCGTTTGCCGACGCCGCCAAGCCCATCCGCATCGGCGCCTCGTTCCAGGAAATCAACAACCCCTATTTCGTCACCATGAAAAACGCCCTGGAAGAAGCCGGCGCGACCATCGGTGCCAAGTTGATCATCACTGACGCCCGCCACGACGTGTCCAAGCAGGTCAGTGATGTCGAAGACATGCTGCAAAAGGGCATCGACATCCTGTTGATCAACCCCACTGACTCCGTCGGCGTGCAATCGGCCGTCAAGTCGGCCCATGCTGCCGGCGTCGTAGTGGTGGCGGTGGATGCCCAGGCAGATGGCCCGTTGGATTCGTTCGTGGGCTCGAAGAACTTCGACGCTGGTTTCCAGGCCTGTGAGTACCTGGCTAAAACCATCGGTGACAAAGGCAATATCGCTATCCTTGACGGCATCGCCGTGGTGCCGATCCTCGAACGTGTGCGCGGCTGCAAAGAGGCGGTGGCCAAGCACCCGGACATCAAGATTGTCAGCATCCAGAACGGCAAACAGGAACGCGATCAGGCCCTGACCGTCACCGAAAACATGTTGCAGGCCCAGCCTACCCTCAAGGGCATTTTCAGCGTGAATGACAATGGCTCCCTCGGCGCGCTGTCGGCCATCGAAGCCAGCGGTATGGACGTGAAGCTGGTCAGCGTCGACGGTGCGCCGGAAGCGATCAAGGCGATCCAGAAACCCGGCAGCCATTTCATCGCCACCTCGGCCCAATACCCCCGCGACCAGATCCGCCTCGCCCTGGGCATTGCCCTGGCCAAGAAGTGGGGCGCCCAAGTACCGGCCAGCGTGCCGGTGGACATCACCCTGATCGACCAGGCCAAGGCCAAGGACTTCAGCTGGTAAACCCCCCAGGCCCCGCGTAGTTCGTGGGGCCCAGGTCTTCCTTCTGAGTGCGAGGTCGGCGGTATGAGCAGTCTTCTGAAGCTGGAAAACATCTGTAAGCGTTACCCTGGGGTGCAGGCCCTCAAGGCCATCAACCTGCAAGTGGAGCGCGGCGAAATCCACGCCTTGCTCGGGGAAAATGGCGCGGGCAAATCCACCCTGATGAAGATTCTGGGCGGGGTCGAGCACCAGGACGAAGGGCAGATCCTTATCGATGGGCAGGCCCGACAATTTGCGACCTATCGGGATGCGATTGCCGCCGGGATTGGCATTGTGTTCCAGGAATTCAGCCTGATTCCCTACCTCACGGCGGTAGAAAATATCTTCCTTGGCCATGAGCTGAGCAACCGCTTCGGCCTGTTGCGCAAACGCGAAATGGCCGAGGCCGCGCAGGCGTTGTTCCAGCGCCTCGGGGTCAGCATTGACCTGCACTGCGCGGTCAAGCACCTGAGCGTGGCCGAGCAGCAGTTTGTCGAAATCGCCAAGGCCCTGGCCCTGGATGCACGCCTGCTGGTGCTCGATGAGCCGACCGCGACACTGACTCCCAGTGAGGCCGAGTTGCTGTTCGACATCATGCGCGAACTCAAGCGCCAAGGCGTGGCGGTGATTTTTATCTCGCACCATCTGGAAGAGATTTTCCAGGTCTGCGACCGCATCAGCGTCCTGCGCGACGGCAGCAATGCAGGCGTTACCGAAGTGGCCGACAGCGATATCGATCACTTGGTCGAGATGATGGTCGGCCGCCGACTGGAATGCAGTTTCCCGCCCAAACCCAGCAGCGAACGCGGCCCCTTGCTGCTGGAGGTCAAGGATATCCAGCTGGTGCGCAACGGCCCCCACAACCGTTTCAATTTGCACAAAGGCGAGATCCTGGGCTTCGCCGGCCTGGTGGGCTCGGGCCGCACCGAGCTGGCCCTGGGCATGATGGGCGCGCTGCCCACGATGAGCAAAGACGTGTGGCTGCGCGGGGAAAAAGTCAGCCTCGATGACCCGGCTCAAGCCCTGGCCCACGGCATCGGCCTGCTCCCCGAAAGCCGCAAGAGCGAAGGGCTGATCACCGCCTTCAGCATTCGCGAAAATATCTCCCTGAACAATTTGCCCAAGTATCAGCACGCCTCGGGCCTGATCGACAAGGCCCGCGAGTGCGCCAGCGTCGAAGCGCTGATGCGCCAGCTGTCGATCAAGGCGCCCAGTGGCGAAAGCCTTGTGGTGAACCTCAGCGGCGGCAACCAGCAAAAAGTCGTGATCGCCCGCTGGATCAACCACCACTGCGACGTGCTGGTGTTCGACGAACCGACACGCGGCATCGATGTGGGGGCCAAGGCGCAGATCTACGCGTTGATGCGCAGCCTCACCGAACAGGGCTACGCGATCATCATGATTTCCTCCGAGCTGCCCGAAGTCATCGGCATGTGCGACCGCGTCGCCGTGTTCCACAAGGGCGCCATCGTCAAAGTACTGGAAGCGTCCGCCGTCAATCCTCAAGAGGTCATGCGCCATGCAACAGGGGGCTCAAGTGAATACGTCCATTAACACCGCCGGCACCGGCCGGTTGCGCCTGAACCTGGCGCGGCTGCTGCGTTCGCCGGCGTTTTATCCCTTTGTCGGGCTGGTGGTGGTGACCCTGGTGATGATCCTCGCCAGCGACACCTTCCTCACCGCCAGCAACCTCTCCAACATCGCCCGCCAGGTGTCGATCAACGCCATCATCGCGGTGGGCATGACCTGCGTGATTCTCACCGGCGGTATCGACTTGTCGGTGGGGCCGGTGATGGCGTTGTCCGGCACCTTGACCGCCGGGCTGATGGTCGCCGGGTTGCCGCCGGGCCTGGCGATTGGCGTCGGGCTACTAGTGGGCGTGGCCTTCGGCATCGGCAACGGGCTGTTCGTGGCGTACCTGCATATGCCGCCGATCATCGTCACCCTGGCGACCATGGGCATCGCCCGTGGGTTCGGGCTGATGTACACCGACGGCTACCCGATTTCCGGCTTGCCAGAGTGGTTCGCATTCTTCGGTCGCGCCAGTGTGTTTGGCCTGCAGGTGCCGATCCTGATCATGCTGATCACCTACCTGGCGGCCTATGTGCTGCTGCAACACACCCGCATCGGCCGCTACATCTACGCCATCGGCGGCAATGAAGAAGCGGTGCGCTTGTCCGGGGTGCGAGCGGCGCGTTTCAAGCTGCTGGTGTATGGCATCAGCGGCTTCACCGCCGCGATTGCCGGGCTGGTGCTCACCTCGCGCTTGATGAGCGGCCAGCCGAATGCCGGCGTGTCGTTCGAGCTGGATGCGATTGCCGCCGTGGTACTGGGTGGTGCGTCGATTGCCGGCGGCCGCGGAGTGATCATCGGCACCTTGCTCGGCGCCATGCTGCTGGGCGTGTTGAACAACGGTTTGAACATGCTTGGCGTGTCGCCCTACGTCCAGAGCGTGATCAAGGGCGGGATCATCTTGCTGGCGATTTTCATCAGCCGTCAGCGCCATCGTTAATACTTCACTACACAGGACCGAACACATGGACAAGCACACTCACATGCAAGCCGTCGTCTGCCACGGCCCGAAAGACTACCGCCTGGAGCGCATCGGCAAACCCCAGGCGCGTACCAATGAGCTGGTGATCCGTATCGCCGCCTGCGGCATCTGCGCCAGTGACTGCAAGTGCCACTCGGGCGCGGCGATGTTCTGGGGCGGCGACAACCCCTGGGTCAAGGCGCCGGTAGTACCGGGCCACGAATTTTTCGGCTACGTGGTCGAAGCCGGCGAGGGCGCCGAGGAGCACTTTGAGGTCAAGGTCGGTGACAAGGTCATCGCCGAACAGATCGTGCCGTGTGGCAAATGCCGCTTCTGCAAATCAGGCAAATACTGGATGTGCGAAGTGCACAACATCTTCGGCTTCCAGCGCGAAGTGGCCGAAGGCGGCATGGCCCAGTACATGCGCATTCCCAAGACCGCCATCGTGCACAAGATCCCCGAATCGGTGTCCCTGGAAGACTCGGCGCTGGTGGAGCCGATGGCCTGCTCGATCCATACCGTCAACCGTGGCGATATCCAGCTCGACGACGTGGTGGTGATTGCCGGCGCGGGTACCCTTGGCCTGTGCATGGTCCAGGTCGCCGCGCTGAAGACCCCGAAAAAACTGGTGGTGATCGACATGGTCGACGAGCGCCTGGAACTGGCGAAAAAGTTCGGCGCCGATGTGGTGATCAACCCCGCCCGTGACAACGCTCGCGAGATCATCAACGGGCTGACGGACAACTACGGCTGTGACGTCTATATCGAAACCACCGGCGTACCGGCCGGCGTCACCCAGGGCCTGGACCTGATCCGCAAGCTCGGGCGCTTTGTCGAGTTCAGCGTGTTTGGCGCCGAGACCAGTGTGGACTGGTCGATCATCGGCGACCGCAAGGAACTCGACGTGCGCGGCGCGCACCTGGGCCCGTATTGCTACCCCATCGCCATCGACCTGTTCGAGCGTGGCCTGGTCACCTCCCAAGGCATCGTCACCCATGATTTCCCGCTGGACGACTGGGCCGAGGCGTTTGAACTGGCCAATTCGACCAAGTCGATCAAGGTGCTGTTGAAGCCGGTGCTCTGAGATGGACTACGTCATCGGTGTAGACATTGGCACCCAGAGCACCAAGGCGCTGCTGGTGGATGCCCAAGGCACGATCATCGCCCAGCACAGCCACGGCTACCGGGTGGACACCCCGAAAGTGCGCTGGGCCGAGCAGTGGCCGCAGGTGTGGCTGGATGCTGTCGAAACTTGCGTGGCCCAGTGCATGGCCAAGGCCGGGGTGCCGGCGCCGCTGGTCAAGGCGCTGTGCATCAGCAGTTTGTACGGTGGTTCGGGCATTGCCGTGGATGCGCAGATGACGCCGCTGCACCCGTGCCTGATCTGGATGGACCGCCGCGCCGGCGAGCAGGTGGCCTGGGTGCGTGAGCATGTGGACCTGGAGCGCTTGTTCGCCATCACCGGCAACTCGGTGGACAGCTACTACGGCTTCACCAAGATGCTCTGGCTCAAGCAGCACCAGCCTCAGGTGTGGGCGGATACCCGTTACCTGTTGCCGCCCAACAGCTACATCAATTGGTGCCTGACCGGCGAGTTGGCGGTGGACCACAGCAGCGCCGGGAATATCGGTGGTGTCTACGACGTGGCGGCGCGCAACTGGTCAGGCGAGATGCTGGAGGCGTTGGGTATCGCGCAGTCGATGATGCCCCAGCGGTTGCTGTATTCCGGCGAGGTGGTGGGTGGTTTGCTTGCAGACTGGGCTGCCCGCCTGGGCTTGCAGGCGGGCACGCCGATCCTCGCTGGGGGCGTGGACGCGGCCATGGCGACCCTGGCGGCGGGTGTCACTCAGCCAGGCAATCATGTGGCGATGATCGGCACCAGCATGTGCTGGGGCTATCTGAACCAGCAGGTGGATGCACGTCACGGTTTGGTGAGCATGCCCCACGTCTACAACGGCCACCGCGACCTGTACATCTTCGGCGGTGCGATCACCGCCGGGGCCTCGGTCAGCTGGTTTCGCGAGCAGTTCTGCCAGGCCGAAGAACAGCAGGCCCAGGCCACGGGGCAAGACAGCCTGGCGCTGCTGGAGCAGAGCGCGATGAAGATTCCGGCAGGCAGCGAAGGCGTGGTGTTTTTGCCTTACTTGATGGGCGAGCGCAGCCCGGTGTGGGATGACCGCGCCAGCGGCAGTTTTGTCGGGCTCAACCTCTACCACAGCCGCTTTCACCTGTACCGCGCGGTGCTGGAGGGCGTGAGTTTTGCCCTGCGCCACAATATCGAAGCGGGTACTCAAGGCGCGCACTCCCTGGACCCGCGCTTGATCGTGGTGGGTGGGGCCAGCCATTCGGATCTATGGATGCAGATCATCGCCGATGTCACACGCTACCCCGTCTACACCATCGTGCAGGAGGTAGAAGCAGCCCTGGGCGCGGCGTTGTTGGCGGCGCATACGGTGGGGCTGGTGAGTGATGGGCAGATGGACACCGGCTGGGTGCAGTTGCAATTGCGGGCGCAGCCCAAGCGGGAGAATGTCATGACCTATGACCGGGCGTTTGCCGAGTACCTGAAGCTGTATCCGGCCCTGAAACCGGTCATGCACAACCTGCAAGCCACCTGATTCAACACAGTCCAAAAATGTGGGAGCTGGCTTGCCTGCGATAGCGGAGTGTCAGTCTCCTTATCGGGAGCTGATACACCGCTATCGCAGGCAAGCCAGCTCCCACAGTGGGTCTTCATTGGTTTTGAGATCTTTATTTATGACTACCACCTTCGACTTCTCGCACCAGCGCATCCTCGTCACTGGTGCCAGCAGCGGCATCGGTCGCGAAATTGCCCAGCAACTGATCGCCAGCGGCGCTGAAGTCTTCGCTCTCGGTCGCGATGCCCAGGCGTTGGCTGCATTGGGGTGCCACACCCTGTGCGTAGATATCGCTGACAGCGTCGCCCTCGACAAAACCCTGCAAGATTTGCCGCCTCTGCACGGTCTGGTCAACTGCGCCGGTATCTCACGCCTGGAGCCTGCCGCGGCCATCAGCGCCAGCGCCTTCGACCAGGTGATGAGCGTCAACGCCCGCGCCGCTGCGCAAGTGGCCAGCCGGGTCGCGGCAAAGATGATCGAAGCGAACATGGCGGGCAGCATCGTCAACGTCTCCAGTCAGGCGTCGTTGGTGGCGCTGGACGATCACCTGAGCTACTGCGCCTCCAAGGCTGCACTGGATGCGATCACCCGCGTGCAATGCGCCGAGTGGGGCCGTTTTCGCATACGCGTCAACAGCGTCAACCCCACCGTGACCTTGACGCCGATGGCGGCCATGGCCTGGTCCGACCCGGCCAAGCGCGACCCGGCGCTGGCAGCGATTCCTTTGGGGCGTTTTGCGCAACCGGCGGAAGTGGCGCTACCGGTGCTGTTTTTGCTTAGCGACGCGGCGAGCATGATCAGTGGCGTCAGCCTGCCGGTGGACGGCGGCTACACCAGCCGCTAGCCGTTTTCCAACTGCCCGGCGATGACCACTTTGTCCCGTGGCTTGTGCGGGTTTTGCAGGCGGTCAAGTAGCAGGCGCACGGCACTGCTGCCGGCCAGGGATGCATCATGGGCTACGCAAGCGATGGGCACGCCGAAGATATCGGCGAAGGGCAGGCGGTCGATGCCACAGATGGTCAGGCTGTCATGGGCGATGTTGTGCATGCGCAAGGCGCGCAGGGCGCCCAGGGTGATCAACTGGTTGAAGCCCATGATCGCATCCGGCGCCGAGTGTGCGGCCAGGTAGTCGAGAGTATGTAAATAAGCCGGCATCAGCGTGTAGTCGCCCGCCTGCACCTCGACCTGAATGTCGGGGTGCTCGGCCAGCACTTCGCGCAGGCCCTTGAGGCGCTCCACGCTGATGCGCGAGTGCTCGGGGCCGGTCAGCACCAGCAGGCGCTTGAGGTTCGGGGTTTGGCGTAACAGGTAGTGCGCGGCTTGCAGGCCGCTGTGGTAGTTGTCGAGCACAACACGGCTGAACGGGCTGTCGTGGATCGTGCGATCGAGCAGTACCACCGGGGTCTTGCCGTTGCCCAGGCGCTCCAGGTAGTCGGGCTGGTAGCTTGGCTCGTCGGAAACCGGCGACAGGATGATCCCCGCCACGCGGTAGCCCAGGAGGGTATCGACTGCCTTGCTTTCGAGTTCTTCAAGTTCATCGGTGTCCACCAGCATGATGGTGTAGCCGTGCTTTTTCGCCTCGCGGGAAATGGCCTTGATCATCTCGCTGTAGAACGGGTTGTCTACCGATGCGGTGATGACCCCGAGGATCAGGCTTTCACTGCGCTTGAGCCCACGGGCGAAGGCGTTGGGCACGTAGTCGAGCTCGCGAGCCACTTCAAGAATGCGCGCCAGGGTGGCGGGTTTGACCAGGTCGGGTTTGCTCAGGGCCCGGGACACCGTAATGGTGGTCATGCCGACCCGTTTGGCAATGTCGCTGATGGTGACGGACTTTTTCTTGTTCATCGGTAAGGCTGCGAGAGGAAACACCAGCAGGCTAGCATGTGCGCAGATGTAGAGTGATTCAAATCAGCGGATCCCAGCGTTGCGACCAGTCGCCTTCGGCCTTCACCACCGCGCGTAGCAGTTCCAGGGCTTGCTGCAACACCGCCGAATCCCGCGCCCGCGAGTACACCAGGTAGGTCGGAAAGCTGAATTCCGGCGCCTTGGGCACGCGCTGCATCACGCCGCTGTCCAGGTAGCTTTGCACCACCCGTGTGCGGAAGTAGCCGGCACCGCCGTTTTCCAGAATGTACTGCAACGCCAGCGGCCCCAGGTTGAAACTCAGCGCGGCACGCGCACGGTCGGGCAGGGCGGCGTCGTGTTGCTGGCGAAAACCCTGGCCCCAGTCGATATACACGTAGGGCGAGGGTTTGCTCGCCAGTTGCACCAGAATCAGTTTTTCTTCCAGCACCTGCTCCACCTGCAAGCCCGGCCAGTATTGCGGCTGGAACACCAAGGCGGCGTCGAGCACACCCAACTCCAGTTGGCGCAGCAGGTACTCGCCTTCACGCACCTCGGTGCGCAGCGCGTGCCCCGGAATGTGCTCGCGCAGCGCCTTGGCCCAGCCGAGCATCAATGGGTTGCACAGGCTGACCTCTCCGCCGATATGCAGCACATTGCGATAGCCATCGGGCAACGGCAGGTCGCGTCGCGCCGCTTCCCAGGTCTGCAGCAACTGGTTGGCGTACACCACGAAGGCCTCGCCGTCGGCGGTCAGCCGCGCACCGGCACGGTTGCGTACAAACAGCGTGCAGCCGAGCTGGTTCTCGAGGTTTTTGACACGAGCGGTGATGGCGGTCTGGGTGACGTGCAGTTTCTCGGCCGCCGCGGCCAGGCTGCCGCAGCGGGTGATTTCGAGGAAGGTGCGTGCCAGTTCGATGTCCATGAAGCCCCCGGGGATGAATAGGGGCATTGTAGAGCGATGCAGGATTGGAATGCGATCCATGTGGGAGCTGGCTTGCCTGCGAAATCGCTGGTTCAGTTAGCCCATTGGCCTCTGACACACCGCTATCGCAGCATAGGTATCTACATAACTTTGGTACGACGCTGTATCTGTGGCGAGGGAGCTTGCTCCCGTGGCGGCCTGACAGCGACGCTTATCCACCTGACGCGCCGCAGTCCTATGTGGGAGCTGGCTTGCCTGCGAAGACGGCCTGACAGTCAACTGGGATGTTGGATCAGAGCGCGTGCATATCCGTTATTTAGGTAACGGCCACTTAGGGTTCCGCCCTGACGGCGGCTCACTTTGCAAAAGCGGCAAAGTAAGCAAAACGCTCTTGCCCCACCACTCGGCACCTCGCTTAGGCTCGGTGTGCCCGTAATCCGCCAGTGATTTGGGGGGCCGCCGCCACGCGCCATCCATGGCGCGGGGCGGCTAAACCGGCATCCCTGCCGGTTTACCCCCCAAATCCCTGTCGAATTCCGGCCAGCGTGGTTTAACGGGGCGCCTGAGATCAAGATCAAAAGCAGATCAAGAGCGGCTCGCTTCGCATGGTGGTTACCGTTGGCTGCTACAACCTACAAAATTGTGTAGAAGCTGCGACGGCGGTGTGTCAGAGGTCAATGTGCTGATTGAACCAGCGCTATCGCAGGCAAGCCAGCTCCCACAGTTGTAGGTATTTCAGGTCGGGATTTTCGGTGTGTGCAAGTGCGCTGTGGGGAATGCCTGTGCATACGCGTGACACACCCTAAGTACCTGCTCATCGGCAAACCGCGCGCCCACCACATGCAAGCCCACTGGCAAGCCATTTGCCGCCAACCCGCAGGGCACTGACGCCGCCGGTTGCTGGGTGAGGTTGAACGGGTAGGTGAACGGCGTCCATTCCATCCACTCAGTCATTCCCGAACCCGGCGGTACGTTGTGCCCGGCTTCGAACGCGGTGATCGGCATCATCGGTGACACCAACACATCGTAATGCTCATGGAAAGCCGCCATCCGTGCGACCAGCGCCGCCCGGGCTTCCAGGGCTGCGTTGAAATCATCCAGGCTCAAGCGCTCGCCCCGTTGTGCAATGCGTAGCAGCCCTGGGTCCAGCAGTTGCCTTTGCGCCTCGCTCATCGTGCCGGTCAGGCGTGCTGCGCCGGCAGCCCATAGGGCGCTGAACACCTCCAGCGGGTCGCTGAAACCGGGGTCGATCTGCTCGACATGGGCGCCCAGTTGCACCAGGCCCTCCACAGCCTGGGCAACTACGCTGGCGACCTGCCGGTCGACTTTCACATAGCCGAACGTGGGGCTATAGGCGATGAGCAACCCCTTCAAGTCCGTTCCTGGAGCGAGCCAGGGCCTGGTCCTTGGCGCGCCGATCAAGCCATCTCGCGCATCCGGCTGCGCCACGGCTTGCAGCATCAGCACGCTGTCTTCCACGGTGCGCGTCATCGGGCCCAGGTGCGACAGAATCGTCATGGAACTGGCCGGCCATTGCGGTACATAGCCGAAAGTCGGCTTGATCCCGAAGGTGCCGGTAAACGCACAGGGAATGCGGATCGAGCCACCGGCGTCGCTGCCCTGGTGCAGCACGCCCAGGTTCAATGCCGCCGCCGCAGCGGCGCCCCCGGACGAACCACCGGCGGTGGTGCGCGTGTCCCACGGGTTGCGGGTGATGCCATACAGCGGGTTATCGGTGACGCCTTTCCAGCCGAATTCCGGGGTGGTGGTCTTGCCCAGCAGCACCGCGCCGGCCTTGCGCATGAAGGCCGAGAAGGGCGCGTCCACGTCCCACGGGCCCTCGGCACTGGAGGTGCGCGAGCCTTTGCGCGTGGGCATACCGACCGTCAGCGTTAGGTCTTTGATCGACGCCGGCACGCCATCCAGCGCCCCGCAGGGTTCGCCCTTGAGCCAGCGTTGTTCCGACGCCCGCGCAGCGTCCAAGGCGCCTTGCGGGTCGACATGGCAGTAGGCATTCACCACCGGGTTATAGCGCTCGATGCGCAGCAACGCGTCTTCGGTGACCTCCACGGGTGACAAGGTCTTGTCGCGAAAGTGCTGCAACAGTTGCACCGCTGTCAGTTGGCCAATCTCACTCATGCCACATCCCCCTGTGCCGCCTTGACCATGGCGCGCAGCAACACCGCGCAACCCGCCGCCAGGTCATCCGGCGCGGCGTTTTCGATTTCGTTATGGCTGATGCCGCCTTCGCACGGCACAAAGATCATCCCGGCCGGGCCCAGTTCAGCGACGAAGATCGCGTCATGCCCGGCACCGCTGACAATGTCCATATGGCTCAAGCCCAATGCCTGGGCAGCCTCGCGCACGGCATTGACACAGGTCGGGTGAAAGTCCAGCGGCGGGAAGTCGGCGGTGGGCGTCAGGTCAAACGTCAAGCCGTGGCGGGCGGCCGCGTCTTCGATCACTGCGCGCACTTCATCGACCATGGCTTGCAGCTTGTCGGCGTGCAGGTGACGCAGGTCGATGGTCATGTGCACCTGGCCGGGGATCACGTTGCGCGAGCCAGGGTGCAGGTTCAGGCAGCCGACGGTGCCGCAGGCGTGAGGCTGATGCTGATGGGCGATACGGTTGACCGCGCTGACCACCTCGGCAGCGCCCACCAGGGCATCCTTGCGCAGGTGCATGGGCGTAGGGCCCGCATGCGCCTCTACGCCGGTGAGAGTCAGGTCGAACCACTTCTGGCCCAGGCAGCCCATCACCACGCCCAGGGTAATGGCCTGGTCCTCCAGCACCGGGCCTTGCTCAATATGCGCTTCGAAATAAGCGCCCACCGGATGGCCCAGCACCACACGCGAACCGGCATAGCCGATGCGCTGCAATTCGCTGCCTACCGACAGGCCCTGGTCGTCGCTCTTGTCGAGGGTGTCCTGCAGGTCGAACTTCCCGGCAAATACCCCGGAGCCCATCATGCACGGCGGGAAGCGCGAGCCTTCTTCGTTGGTCCACACCACCACTTCGATGGGCGCCTGGGTTTCGATCTGCAAGTCATTGAGCGTGCGGATCACTTCCAGCCCGGCCATTACCCCGTAGCAACCGTCGAACTTGCCGCCGGTGGGCTGGGTGTCGATATGGCTGCCGGTCATGACCGGGGGCAGGGCGGGGTTGCGGCCAGGACGGCGGGCGAAGATATTGCCGATGGCATCCACACTGATGCTGCACCCGGCGGCCTCGCACCACTGCACGAACAGGTCGCGGGCCTGGCGGTCCAGGTCGGTGAGGGCCAGGCGACACACGCCGCCCTTGGCCGTGGCGCCGAGTTGGGCCAGGTCCATCAGCGACTGCCACAAGCGGTCGCGGTTGATCAGCGGGGCATTGCTCTGGAGCGGTTGCGCAAGACTATTCATCAGGAATCTCCACTCAGGCACTCAAGGCCAGGTATCGGTTTTTGATCGTCGGGTCGGCGCGGAAGTCAGCGGCGCTGCCCTCGTACACCACGCGGCCCTGTTCGAGCACGTAATGGCGGTCGGCGAGCTTGTCGCAGACCATCAGGTTCTGTTCCACCAGCAACACCGGCAGGCCCTCGTCCTTGACCTTGCGCAGGATCTTCACCAGCTCGTCAACGATCACCGGGGCCAGGCCTTCAGTGGGTTCGTCGAGGATCAGCAGCTTGGGGTCGTTCAGCAGGGCGCGGGCGATGGCGAGCATCTGTTGTTCGCCGCCGGACAACGCATGGCCGGCGTTTTTGCGCCGCTCCTTGAGGCGCGGGAACATGGCGTACACGTCTTCCAGTTGCCAGCGGCTGTGTTTGCGGGCGGCGATGCGCAGGTTTTCTTCCACCGTCAGCAGGCGGAAAATCCCGCGGTTTTCCGGCACCAGCGCCAAGCCCTGGCGCGCAATTTCGAAAATCTTCTGCCCCACCAACGCCTGGCCGTTGAAGTGGATCTGGCCCTGGCGCGGGCAGATGATGCCGAGGATGCTACGCAGGGTGGTGGTCTTGCCGGCACCGTTACGGCCCAGCAGGGTCACCAGTTCGCCAGGATTGACGCTCAGCGACACGCCCTCCAGCACATGGCTCTTGTCGTAGTAGGAATGGATATTCTCGACGATCAGCATCAGGCAGCCTCCCCAAGATAGGCAGTACGCACACGTTCATCGGCGCGCACGAACGCCGGCGTGCCTTCCACCAGAATCTGCCCATGGCTCATCACCGTGATGCGTTGGCTGATGGACATGACGATGCTCATGTTGTGTTCGATCAACAGCACAGTATGGTCGCGGCCAAGGTCGCTGATCAGTTGGGTCATGATCGGGATATCGTCGATGCCCATGCCCGAGGTGGGCTCGTCGAGCATCAACAGTTTGGGTTTGGAGCAGATCGACATGCCCACCTCCAGCACCCGTTGCTGGCCGTGGGACAACTCACCGGCCAGGGTGTCGGCGCGGGCCGTGAGTTGCAGGCGTTCCAGCACCTGGTCGGCCATCTCCAGGTGTTCGCGCTGGCTGTCCACCCGACGCCAGAAGTTCAAGGCACGCGAGCCATCGCGGCCCTGGGCGGCCAGGCGCAGGTTTTCGCGCACGCTGAGGTTCTGGAACAGGCTGGTGAGCTGGAACGAACGCGCCATGCCCAGGCCGACGCGGCCGTGGGCGGGCTTGCGCATCAGGTTCTTGCCGTCGAAATGGATCGCTCCGGCGGTGGCCTGGCGTTCGCCCGTCAGGCAATGAAACAGGCTAGTCTTGCCGGCGCCATTGGGGCCGATGATGGTGTGGATGGTGCCGGCTTCGACCTTGAGGTTGACGCCATTGACCGCATGGAACGCGCCGTAGGCCAGCTCCAGGTTCTGGGTTTCCAGCAAGATACTCATAGCCCGTCCTCCTTGGCGACGACTGCGGGTTTGCGCGTGCCGCGCAGCTTTTCGAACAGCGACGCCAAGCCGCCCCACAAACCGCCGCGCATGAAGATCACCACCAGGATCAGGATCACCCCCAGCAGCATCAGCCAGCGCGGCCACAGATCGGAGAGAAAGTCGCCCAGCAGCACGATGGAACCGGCGCCCAGCAATGAGCCGAACAGCGAGCCGGTGCCGCCGACGATGGTCATGATCAGGATGTTCTCGGACATCGCCAGGTCGATATTCGACAGCGGCACAAAGTGCAACAGCATGGCGTACAGCGCCCCGGCAATCCCGGTGACCGCGCCGGACAGCACGAACACCAGGATCTTGAAGTGACGCGTGTCGTAGCCGATGGCCGAGGCGCGGGTTTCATTTTCGCGTATCGCCATCAGCGTGCTGCCGAACGGCGAGGCGATCACCCGGCGTGCGCCGATGAAAATCAGCAGGAACAGCACCGCGACAAAACCGTAGAAGGCGCGGGCATCGGCCAGGGACAGCAGCACGGTGTCACCCACACGAATTTCCGGGCGTGGCACGCTGAGCAGGCCGTTGTCGCCGCCGGTCCAGTCGCTCAGGGTGTAGGCGACGAAGTAGGCCATCTGGCTGAACGCCAACGTGAGCATCACGAAGTAAATGCCCGTGCGCCGAATCGCCAGGGCACCAACCAGAAAAGCCAGCACGCCACCGGCCAGCGCCGCGCCCAGCAACGCCATGAACAGGCCCAGTTGCAGGTGGATCATCAACAGCGCCGCACAATAAGCTCCGGCACCAAAGAAGATGCCTTGGCCGAAGGACAGCAGCCCGGTATAGCCCAGCAGTAGGTTGCAGGCCAGGGCAGCCATGGCAAAGATCAGTATCTCGGTGGCCAGGGTCGCCGAGGGCAACACCAGCGGCAGGCCGATCAGCACGGCCAGCACCCACAGCAACATGGCTCTGGATTGGGTCTTGGCAAACGGCAGGGAGTTTTTCTCGCTCATGTCAGGCTCTCCCGAACAGGCCGTAAGGGCGTACCAGGATCACCACGGCCATGGCGCCGTAGATCATCAGGCTCGCACCCTGGGGCCAGAGTGTGGTCATCAGGCTTTGCACCACGCCCACCAGCAAACCGCCGACCAGCGCACCGCTGAACGAGCCCATGCCGCCGATCACCACCACCACGAAGGCGATGCCGAGAATCTCCGGGCCGACGAAGGGCTGGGCGCCGCGCAAGGGCGCGAACAACACCCCGGCGACACCGGCCAGGGCGACGCCGAGGGCGAAGGTCATGGAGAACAGGCGGAAAATATTGGTGCCCAGTAGCGACACGGTTTCGGTGCTTTCACTGCCGGCGCGCACCAGGGCACCGAAGCGCGTGCGCTCCAGCAGCAGCCACAGGCCCAGGCCCACCAGCCCGGAAAACATGATGAGGAACAGGCGGTAGTAGGGGTAGACGAAATCACCCACCACCAGCACGCCGCGCAACAGTTCCGGCACGGCGACGCTTTTGCCCACCGGGCCCCAGATCATCACGCTGGCTTCCTGGATGATCAGGGCGATCCCTAGGGTCACCAGAATCTGGAACATGTGCGGCAAGTGGTAGATACGCTGGATCAACAAGCGCTCAATCACCCAGGCCAACGCAGCCACCACCAACGGCGCGATCAGCAACGCCAGCCAGAAGCTGCCGGTGAGGCTTACCGCGGTGTAGCAAATGTAGGCGCCGAGCAGGAAGAACGCGCCGTGGGCGAAGTTGACGAAGTTGAGCAGGCCGAAAATGATCGTCAGCCCCACCGCGATCAGGAAGTAGATCATCCCTAACCCAAGGCCGTTGAGGATCTGGAACAGGTACAGATTAAGCATGCAGGCACCCTCCGCAGGTGGCCGCTTGCGCGGCCCTGCGCGACAAAAGTTAAGCGGTCAGCCGAGTGTGCAGCCCGTCGCCTCGACTGCGGGGAACGACTGGCCAGCGCTGAGCACTTTGGCCAGGTCGTCCTTGTCGGCCATGTCGCCGCTGGCCTTGCCGATCAGCAGGTAGTAATCCTTGATCACCTGGTGGTCGCCGGCGCGGATCGACTCTTTGCCGGTCGGGCCTTCGTAGCTCAAGCCTTGCAGGGCCTTGGCTACGGTCGGACCGTCGAAACTGCCGGTGGCGATGATGGTGTCGAGCATGACTTTGGTGCTGATGTAGTCGGCGGCCAGCGGGTAGGTGGGGTTGATGCCGTAGGTGGCCTGGGTCAGCTTGACCAGCTCACGGTTGAGCGGGGTGTCGACCTGGTGCCAGTACTGCGCGCCCAGGTACACACCTTCGAGCACATCGCTGCCCAGTTCCTGGAACTGATCCAGGCCGGCAGACCACACCAGCAATACCTTCATGCGCTCCTTGATGCCGAAGTTCACGGCCTGGCGCAGGGTGTTGGACGATTGGCTGCCAAAGTTGAGCAACACCAGCACATCGGGCTTGGTGGAAATGGCGTTGGTCAGGTAACCGGAAAACTCCTGTTCCTGCAGTGAGTGGTAGCTGTTGCCCACGTGTTCCAGGCTATGTTCCTTGAGCACGTTTTTGGCCCCTTCGAGCAAGGCTTCGCCGAACACGTATTGCGGGGTGATGGTGTACCAGCGCTTGGCGTCCGGCAGCAACTTGATCAGCGGCACCATGGTTTCGCGGATCGCACCGTAGGTGGGCACTGACCAGCGGAAGGTCGCCTTGTTGCAGTCCTTGCCTGTGACTTCATCGGCGCCCACCGGGGTCATGAACACGCCGCCGACCTTGTCCACTTCCTTGGCCACCGCCAGGGCGGAAGACGACAGCGTGCAGCCCTGGAAGAACCGTGCGCCGTCCTGCGCGATGGCCTCTTGCACCTTGCGCACCGCCTTGCCGGCGTTGCCTTCGGTATCGATGACCTTGTAGTTCAGCGGGCGGCCGAGCAAGTCGGGGTGTTGTTTCACCGCCAGGCGTGAACCCATATCGGCAAATTTGCCATAGCTGGCAAAGGCGCCAGACATGGACTTGAGGCCGTAAAAGGTAAAGGGCTCGGCGGCGAATGCCGAACGCACGCTCAGCGGAAGGCTGAGGGCGGCGGCGGCGGTGAGGCTGGCTTTCAATAACGTACGACGCTGCATGGGGTGACTCCCTGGTTTAGTTATTGGCAGGAGCGGCAAGGGCGATACGGTGGAGCAAGGGCCTGTGGGCAGGCTTGTTATTGGATAACTCGATTTCGCGGGTGAACGGGGTCAACTGTGGGAGCTGGCTTGCCTGCGATGGCTTCTACTCGGTCCCTCTGTAACACCGAGGCGCCCGCATCGCAGGCAAGCCAGCTCCCACATTGAACGGGTTCCCACATTGGATGGTTGGTGTGTTTAAGGGTGGTCGAACTCCAAGAGAAAGTGTGGGCTCACCTGGCCTTCCAGCGCGGTCATGTGGTGTTCGGCATCGCACATGTGTTCATGCATCAAGCTGCGCACCGCACTTTCATCCCCGGCGCGAAAGGCGATCAGCAGTTGCTTGTGATAGTCGAGGTTGGCCGCATCGAACTGCTTGCGCTTGGGCTTGTAGGCCTTTTTCAACACCACCAGGTCGCGCAGCAAGTCATTGAGGAACTGCGCCATGAAACTCAGCAGCGGGTTGGGGCAGGCCCGGGCCAGCAGGTTGTGGAACTCCAGTTCCGCCAGGCGTTGTTCGCGCTGGCCGGCTTCGCTGTCTTCGGGGGCGCTGCAAAAATCCACGTTGGCTTGCAGGGCCAGGTAGTCGTCTTCGCTCAAACGCCCCAGCACCGACACCGCCAACTCCACTTCGATGACCTTGCGCAGTTGGTAGACCTGCTCGCCGTCCAGGTGCTGGAAGTGCAGGTAATTACGCAAGGCGCGGCTGGCCGGCTCGGTGCCGGCCTGGTTCAAGTACGCCCCGCCACTGGGGCCGGTGCGCGTGCTCACCAGGCCCTCCACTTCCAACGCCTTGAGCGCTTCGCGTGCCGAACCCTTGGAACACTGGAAGCTTTCCATCAGCTCGCGTTCGGTGGGCAGGCGATCGCCGGGCTTCAAGGCGTCGGTGACGATCGAGCGCTTGACCGACTCGACAATCACATCGGACAGCTTCTGGCGTTTGCGGCGTAACGGACGACTCAGCATGGCGGTGATTTATCGTATTAATGCGGATAAATAGCACTTAATAACGATTGGGCAGGTGCGTCAACGCAAGGGGTCGTTTTCGGTGAATAGGGGTCGTAAATGCGCAGGTTATTCCCAGGCGCCCAAATCCAGGCAGCGTGCGGTCGCCGGCGGCTGTTTGCCATAAGCGAGAAAATCCCCTAGCCAGCGGCTCACACAGCCGTCAGCGCCTGCGTGTGCCGACTCCTTGAGCAAGAGCTGCTCGACACCGGCGGCGAGCGCTTCGCCAGGCTCGGTATTGATCAGCACCATGCGCCCGACGCGCTCGGGAAACAGCGTGCCATAGCGGTTGCCCAGGCGCGTGGCAGCGGCGTTGCCCAGGTAGTTGAGGCGCGCCTCGCCCAATTGCCCGCGCACGTACTCCATGTCCCGGGCGGCCTGTTCCACGGCATTGCCCTGGCGCAGGTCGCGGGTGCTCAGCTCGATCACGTCGTAGCGGTCGACCAGGGTGCGATAGGCGGTGGTGGCAAGCGACTCCCAGCGGCTGGCCAAGTGAAGGACGAAAGGTGCGCCTTTGACCTGCTGGGGGTCGCCGGCCTGGATGAACACCACGCCTTCACGGTTGAGCGGCTGCCGTGCGCCTACCCGTGTCACGCTCAGGCGAATACGGCCACGCTGGGGGGCGGCATGGTCGCGGGGCACGCTGACCAGGCCGCATTGGGTGCGGCCAACCACTTCGGGGTCCAGGCGCGCTGTTGCTGTGAGTGGGCAGTCCAGCAACCAGTCGATCGCGGTGGGGGCGATCAAGGGCTCGGCCAACGCCAGGTTTGGTATCAGCCAAAAGCCGATGCAGACCAGGCCGTTTACAAAAGCGCTGGGTTTCATCATGAGGTCCTGGGCATCCGTGTGATAACGGCTTTTTTACCAAGGACCTTGGGGTGGAAAATGTAAGGTGAAGAAACAACTCGTGTATGAAATATGAGTTTCGTTTATCAGATATCGGTGTTCCAGCCACCGCCCAATGCCTTGTACAGGGCGATGCTGGCTTGCAGGCGCGACAGGCGCAGTAGCACGTTCTGGTCTTGGGCGTCGTACAGGGTGCGCTGGGTTTGCAGTACCGTGAGCAGGTCTTCGGCGCCAGCTTCATAGCGGCTTTGGGCAATCTGGAAGGCGGCCTGCGCCTGTTGCAGCTCTTCGGTTTGCCACTGGCGTTGCTGGTCCAGGCGGGTGATGCTGCTGAGGGCTTTTTCCACATCGGCAAAGCCGTTGATGATCGCCCCACGGTAGGTTTGCAGCAGTTCATCCTGGCGTGCCCGAGCCTTGTCGCGCTCGGCGCTCAGCCGGCCATTATTGAAAATCGGCGCCATCAGGCCCGAAGTCAGGGTGTAGAAGGGGCTGCGCAGGATCTCTTCAGCCTTGGACGCGCCTGAGCCGAGCGTTGCGCCCAACGTCACCGTCGGTAGCATGGCCGCACGGGCCACCGTGACGTCGGCGCTGGCCGCCGCCAACTGGGCCTCGGCCTGGGCGAGGTCGGGGCGCCGGCTCAATAACTGGCTGGGCACGCCAGGCCCGATACTTGGCCAGGTCAATGCCTGAAAGGGTTCTGTGCCTAGCTCCAGGGCCTGCACGGGCTGGCCGAGCAAGGCGGCGAGGGTGATCTGCGATTCTTCGGCCGATTGCTCGATCAGCGGCAGTTGCCGTTGCTGACCGGCCACCAGGCTTTTCTGTTGTGCCAGTTCCAGGGCCGTGGCGGAACCTGCGTCGTGGCGGGTCTGCACCAGGTTCAGCACATTGCGCGCATTCGCCAGGTTGAGCTCGGCAATCTGCAGGCGCTGGCGTGCGGCCAGGGTTTGCGCGTAGCGGTCGGCGACGTTGCTGAGCAGGGTCAGCTCCACGTTGGCCTGATCGAACTCACTGGCGTGCAAGCTGTGCACGGCGCTGTCGCGGGCAGCGGCGCGGCCACCCCAGAAGTCGATTTCGTAGCTGGCCGTGAGGTTGGCGTCATAGTTGTTGACAGTCCTGTTGCTCTCGGTGGCGTCCAGCTCCGAGTTGCCGCTGCCGCGCAACAGCCGTTGACGGCTGGCGCTGAGGTTGAACTTCAGTTCCGGCAACAACGGTGCACCGGCAATTACCGCCGTGGCCTGGGCCTGGCGGACACGCGCCATGGCCGCCGCCACGTCGAAGCTGTCACGGCTGGCCTGGTCGATCAGGCGGTTCAGCGCCGGGCTGCCAAACTGCGTCCACCAACGTTGGTTGATGGCTTGGGTCGCTTCGCGTTCGGCAAAATGCCAGGCGGCGGGCGCAGCAAGGCCACTGTCGATGGCGGGCGGGTTAGTGCCGCAGGCCGTGAGCAACAGGCACACACTGAGCGCTGACAGTTGTGGAGTGAGAGATCGTTTATTCACTGGTCAACGCCTTAACCGGATCAAGCCGGGCAGCTTTACGGGCCGGCATGAAGCCGAATACGACGCCGGTGACCAGCGCACAGCCAAACGCGCCGAGCACCGCCACCAGGGAAAACTGTACCGCCACTTCAGCCAGCACCAGCACGCCGCCTACCAGCAATGCCAGGGCAATACCGAACAGGCCGCCGACCACCGAGAGCATCACCGCCTCGGTGAGAAACTGGCGCAGGATGTCGCGCTGGCGCGCCCCGGTGGCCATGCGGATGCCGATTTCACGGGTGCGTTCGCGCACGGTCATCAACATGATGTTCATCACGCCGATGCCGCCCACCAGCAGGGAAATCGCTGCAATCGAGCCGAGCATCAGCGACAGGGTGTTCTGGGTCCGTGCTTCGGCCTGGATCATCGCTGCGTCGTTGGTCAGGTGGAAGTCGCGTTTGCCGCCGTGCAGCTTTTGCATAAGCTGACTGATGGCTTGCTCGGCCTCTTGCACCTTGCGTGCATCGGCGGCGGCAATGACAACGTATTCGGGATTATAGGTGCCGAACAGGCGCACGCTGGCGGCGGTATAGGGAATGGCGACACGGTCGTCGCTGTCTTGCATCCCGGAGCTGGAGCCTTTTTCCGCCAACACGCCAATCACTTGGAAGGGCACGTTTTCGATCAGGATGTATTGGCCGATGGGGTCTAGCTGGCCTTTGAACAGTTTTTCGCGCACGCGATGGCCGATCACCGCCACCGTGGCCCCGGCGCGTTCGTCGGCTTCGGTAAAGTAGCTACCTTGGGCCACTGGCCAGTTGAAGATGTCCGGGAAGTTGGTGTCGTTGCCGCCCACATAGGCCATGTAGTCGACGTTGCCGAAGCGCACGCCGGCGTAGGTGCCGTTCACCGGCATGATGCGCTTGACCTGGGGCAATGTAGCCAATGCCGCCACATCATTGAGGGTCACGATACCTGCCGGTGTGCGCGGGTTAGGCGAAAAGCCGCTCAGATAGATGATGTTGGAGCCGAAGGCCGCCATCTGCGCCATGACCTGACGCTTGCTGCCTTCGCCCACCGCCAGCATCACTACCACCGACGCCACGCCGATGATGATCCCCAGCAGCGTCAGCGCGGTGCGGAAGCGGTTGATCCACATGACCCGCCAGGCTGCCTGCACCGCGTCCAGCAGCTCGGCTTTCCAGGCACCATTGTGTTCGGCACCGTCGGCCAGGCGCTGGCGCAGATCCACGGCTTGCAATGCGTCGCTGCCGGCCGTGACGGGCACGTGGGGGGTACTCAACGCCGAATCGCTGATGATCCGGCCGTCGCTGATCTCAATGATGCGGTTGGCATGCGCCGCGACTTCGCGGTCGTGGGTAATGAGGATAACCACATGGCCCTGGCTCGCCAATTCATCCAGCAGCACCATCACCTCGGCACCGCTGTGGCTGTCGAGGGCCCCGGTGGGTTCGTCGGCAAGGATTATATGCCCGCCGTTCATCAACGCCCGGGCAATCGAGACGCGCTGTTGCTGACCACCGGAGAGCTGGTGCGGGCGGTTGTTGGTGCGATCGGCCAGGCCCAGGCGGGTCAGCAGAGCCTTGGCACGGGCATGGCGTTCGGCAGCGCTGATACCCGCATAGATCGCCGGCATCTCAACGTTTTCCTGGGCCGAGCCGGACGGGATCAGGTGGTAGCCCTGGAACACGAAACCAAAGGCTTCGCGGCGCAGCCAGGCCAGTGCGTCGCTGTCCAGGTGCGCGACGTTTTCCCCTGCGAACAGGTAGTCGCCCACGGTGGGGCGGTCGAGGCAGCCGAGGATGTTCATCAGTGTGGATTTGCCGGAGCCGGAGGCGCCGACGATGGCAACGAACTCTCCTGCATGGATCGACAGGTCGATCCCACGCAATACGTCGACCTGCGGGCTGTCGCCGCCGCCGTAGGATTTGCGGATGTTCTTGAGTTCGATCAGTGGCGTGCTCACATCAACCCCCGCTGCCGCTGGCTGGGCCGATCAACAGGTGATCGCCTTCGTCCAGGCCATCCAACACTTCAACCCGCAGGCGGTCACTGATACCCAGCTGTACTTCTCGCTCCTTGATGGCGCCGTTTTTGGTCACGACCCGCGCGATCTGCTTGTCGGTGCCTTGGCTGCCGAGCAGCGCTGCGACCGGGATGGTGAGAGCGTCCCTGGCCTGGCTGGCGACGAAAAACACCTGGGTGGTCATTTCGGCCATTAACGCATTGTCAGCGTTGTCCACATCCAGCAGTACGGTGTATAGCACTACCCGGCCACTGCCGGTTTTGCTGGTACTGCTGGGGCTGCCACTGCCTTGGCTGGTTTCGTTCAGGGGCTTGGGCGGGATCGGCAGGATCTGGCGCACGGTGCTGGTCCAGCGCCGGGTGCCGCCGGCGAGGGTGGTGAAATAGGCGCTCATGCCCGGTTTGACGTGGCCGATATCGGCTTCGGACACTTCGGCCCATACGGTCATCGGCGACAGTTTGGCGATGCGCAGGATCAACGGCGTCTGTTGCTGGGCGTTGAGCGTCTGGCCGACTCGCGCATCTACCGCCACTACGGTGCCGCTCATCGGCGCGTAAATCCGCGTATAGCCCAGTTCGGCCTCGTCACTGCGCAGGCTGGCCTGGGCCTGGCGGATCTGGGCCTTGAACATGTCCACCCGCGCCTGGGTCGCACTCAGTTCGGCCTTGGCGGTTTGCACATCTTCTTCGCGGGTGGCATTCCCGGCGCTCAGGCGCTGCTGGCGCTGATACTTCTGGCGCGCCAGTTCGTGCTGGGCTTTTTGTTCCTGCAACTGGGCCTCGAGGTTTTCGATGGCGTAGCGGCTGGCGTCGAGTTTGGCCTGCTGCGTGGCAGGGTCGATCTCTACCAGTAGCTGGCCTTGCGTGACCTGGTCACCGGCCTCGACATGGATCTTGCGGATCTGTCCGGAGGCCTGGGCGCCGACGTCTACGTAGCGTCGCGGTTGCAGGGTGCCCAGGGCGGTGACACTGCTCTCAATGTCGCCGCGCACGACAGTGACCGTGGGCAAGCTATCTCGACCTGGCGGCAACAGCTGCCAGGCTGCCACTGCAAGGAGGGGGATCAGGCACACCACAGCAAGCAGGGCGAGGCGGGCGGGGCGAGGGCGTTTCATGCTTTGGTTCCAGCCAGGGAAAGGGGGCCGAGTGGCGAAGAGCTGACTGTTATACGAGAAAATTGCGCGAATATTTAGGCGTTTACATACGCAGTAACAGCTGCGTCGGCGAAAAAAACCATACGTGGGAGCAAGACTTCTTTAAAAGTAGATGAGAATTACTATAAATTGCACGTACTCAAACTGCCATCATCGATGGCTGTCTGTTGGGAGCAAGTTCGCTCGCGAAAACGTCAACGATAACGCGTGCATCCAGATAAAACGATGTGCCCTCAGGTTCTTGGCGAGCAAGCACGCTCCTACAGGATCAACACCACCGGGAGGTGCTCAGGAGTCATGTTGGAAAACTACTATCGCGAGCTGGTGTGTTTCCTGAACGCCAAGCTGGGTAACCGCCAGGTGGCCGAAGATGTGGTGCATGACGCCTATGTGCGGGTGCTGGAGCGCGTAAGCGATACGCCAATCGAGCAGCCTCGCGCGTTTCTTTACCGCACGGCACTGAACCTGGTGATCGACGGCCATCGGCGTAATGCCTTGCGTCAGTCCGAGCCTCTTGAGGTGCTGGACAGCGAAGAGCGCTTCGCCGCCTGTTCCCCCCACACCAGCCACCACCAGGGCCAGCGCCTGGAGATGCTCGAGCGCGCCTTGGCCGAGTTGCCGGCGGCCTGTCGCGACAGTTTCCTGTTGCGCAAACTCGAAGGCCTGTCCCACGTGCAAATCGCCGAACGCCTGTGCATTTCCCGCAGCCTGGTGGAAAAACACATCGTCAATGCGATGAAGCACTGCCGGGTGCGCATGCGCGAGTGGGAAGCGCACTGATCGGCTGTTAGTTAAATTTTATTTCACTGTCCTCGTTTCCTATCAACACACGGCCTGTTGTTCAGGCCATGAAGGTATTCCCGCCCCACCGCCATGGGGCTTATCCAGAGGACACTGGAATGACACAGGCAATTGCTTCGCCCGCGGTTCATGACCTGATCGGGATCGGTTTCGGCCCTTCGAACCTGGCGCTGGCCATCGCCCTGCAGGAGCGTGAAAAGGCCCAGGGCAAGCTGGACGTGCTGTTTCTCGACAAACAAGCCGACTACCGCTGGCACGGCAATACCCTGGTGACCCAGAGCGAACTGCAGATTTCCTTCCTCAAGGACCTGGTGACCCTGCGCAACCCCACCAGCCCGTACTCCTTCGTCAACTACCTCAAGGCCCACGAACGCTTGGTGGACTTCATCAACCTGGGCACCTTCTATCCCTGCCGCATGGAGTACAACGACTACCTGCGCTGGGTGGCGGGGCAGTTCCAGGCCCAGGCCAACTACGGCGAGGAAGTGTTGGCCATCGAGCCGATCCTGCATCAGCAGCAGGTCGAGGCGTTGCGCGTGATCTCCCGTGATGCCCAGGGCGAGCAGCATGTGCGCACCACCCGTTCGGTGGTGGTCAGCGCCGGCGGCACACCGCGCATCCCCGATGCATTCAAGGCGCTCAAGGGCGATAGCCGGGTGTTTCACCATTCCCAGTACCTGGAGCGCATGGCCAGCCAGCCGTGCGTAGACGGCAAGCCGATGCGCATCGCCGTGATCGGCGGTGGCCAGAGCGCTGCCGAAGCCTTTATCGACCTCAATGACAGCTTCCCGTCGGTGCAGGTCGATATGATCCTGCGCGGCTCGGCGCTCAAGCCGGCCGACGACAGCCCGTTCGTCAACGAAGTGTTCTCGCCGGCCTTTACTGACCTGGTGTTCCAGCAAGTCGGTGCCGAGCGTGAGCGTTTGGTCGCCGAGTACCAGAACACCAACTACTCGGTGGTGGACCTGGACCTGATCGAGCGCATCTACGGGATTTTCTACCGCCAGAAAGTCTCCGGCATCGCCCGCCAGGCGTTCCGCACCCTGACCGTAGTGGAGAAGGCCACCGCCGGCCCGCTGGGCATCGAACTGGCCCTGCGCAATACCGCCACCGGCGAAACCAGCCTCAACCATTACGACGCGGTAATCCTGGCCACCGGCTACGAGCGCCAGATGCACCGTGAACTGCTGGCGCCGCTGCAAGCCTACATGGGCGACTTTGAAGTGGCCCGCGACTACCGCATCGTCACCGACGAGCGCTGCAAGGCTGGCATCTACATCCAGGGCTTCAGCCAGGCCAGCCATGGCTTGAGCGATACCTTGCTGTCGGTGTTGCCGATTCGGGCGGATGAGATTGCGGCGTCGTTGTATGCGCTGGACCATCACCGTGGCAAGGCGCGTTCGGTGCAGGACCTGCTCCTGGCCACCGCCAGCTGACCGATCCGCTTATTGTGGCCAGAGCTTGCTCCTACAGACGGCACTTGTGACAAAGTGTGGCTATTGGTACTGTACAAAAAACCAGTATCGGTAGCCCTCCATGCAGTTGATCGAAAAACTCAGCATCCTCGCCGACGCCGCCAAGTACGACGCGTCCTGCGCCAGCAGTGGCGCGCCCAAGCGCAGTTCCGAGGGCAAGGCGGGGCTGGGTTCCACCAATGGCATGGGCATCTGCCACAGCTACACGCCCGATGGCCGTTGCGTGTCGTTGCTCAAGGTGTTGCTCACCAACTTCTGCCTCTACGACTGCCAATACTGCGTCAACCGCCGCTCCAGCGACGTGCCCCGTGCGCGCTTCAGCCCGGAGGAGGTGGTCACCCTGACCCTGGATTTCTACAAGCGCAATTGCGTCAGCGGGCTGTTCCTCAGCTCCGGCATCATCCGTTCGTCGGACTACACCATGGAGCAACTGGTGCGGGTCGCCAAACTGCTGCGCGAAGAGCATGACTTTCGCGGTTATATCCACCTCAAGACCATCCCCGATGCCGACCCGGCCCTGATCGCCGAGGCTGGCCGTTATGCCGATCGCCTCAGTGTGAATATCGAACTGCCCACCGACGCCAGCCTGCAAACCCTGGCGCCCGAGAAGCAGATCGGCTCGATCAAGCAGGCCATGCAGACCATCTACACCGGCGAACAGACGGTGCTCAACGAACCCCGCGCGCCACGTTTCGCCCCGGCCGGGCAGAGCACGCAGATGATCGTCGGCGCCGACGACACCGACGACAGCACCATCCTGCACGGTGCCGAGGCGTTGTACGGTAATTTCAAGCTGCGCCGCGTGTATTACTCGGCGTTCAGCCCCATCCCCAACAGCCCGAAAAGCGTACCCCTGGCCGCGCCGCCCTTGATGCGCGAGCACCGCTTGTACCAGGCTGATTTCCTGCTGCGCAGCTACGGTTTCAGCGCCAATGAGCTGTTCGCCGGCCCCGGTGACCTGGCACTGGATATCGACCCCAAGCTGGCGTGGGCCCTGGAGCATCGCGAGGTGTTCCCCCTGGACCTCAACCGCGCCGAGCCGACCCTGATCGCACGTATCCCCGGCATCGGCCTGCGCACCACCCAGCGCCTGGTCGACCTGCGCCGTGAGCGCAAGATCCGCTTCGAAGACCTGGCGCGCATGCGCTGCGTGCTGGCCAAGGCCAAGCCGTTTTTCATCACCAGCGACTATCACCCGCAGCAGGCCGACAGCACCAGTGTGTTGTTGCGCGAACAATTGCGGGACCGTCCGCAGCCGCAACAGATGGGGTTGTGGGGATGATCAGCCTGGAGTGCGACAATCTGTTCAGCACCTGGCGCGAACAGGCCCGCTGGTTGCTCAGCCATCAGGTCGACCCCAGCCAGGTCAGCTGGGGCGAGGCGCAGGCGGCGGACCTGTTCGCTACCGATGAACCTATCCCACCAGGGATGGGGCCGTTTCAGGCGCGCATACCCAAGGCGTTGTTGCAATTGTTGGAGTCCGCTGCCTGTTATCAAGGTGATCAGCGCTGGAGCCTGTTGTATGAAGTGCTATGGCGGGTCAGCCACGGTGATCGCACGGCCATGCTGGCAGGTGACAAGCTTGGCAGCGAGTTGCAGCGGCGCATCAAGCAAGTCGGCCGGGAGGCCCACCACTTGCACGCGTTTGTGCGCTTCATCGCGCTGCCGGCCGAGGCAGGGCCGGAACTGCCGGAGTACGTTGCCTGGCATGAGCCGGCCCATGACATTCTCAAGAGCGCCAGCGAGCATTTTATCGGGCGCATGGGCCGCCATCGCTGGATGATCGCCACGCCCCTGGACGGGGTCTATTACGACGGCGAGCAATTGATTCATCAGCGCCAGTGCCCCGAGGCCTGGCAGCAACTGGCGCAGAATGTTGAAGATCCCCACAGCGCCATGTGGCTGACCTACTACAGCCACATCTTCAACCCGGCACGCTTGAACCCTAAGGTGATGGAAGGGCATTTGCCCAGCCGCTTCTGGAAGAATTTGCCGGAGGGCAAGTTGATTCCGGGGCTGATCAGTGAAGCCCGCACGGGCAAGCAGAAAGATGGGCAGGCGAAGCTGGTGGGTGCCAAGCCAGGCAAAAGAATATTAAGTGGGCAGGGGTGAATGATCGTTCCCACGCTCTGCGTGGGAATGCCACCCTGGACGCTCCGCGTCTGCTCTTGAAGTTGTGACGCGGAGCGTCATTGGATGCATTCCCACGCAGAGCGTGGGAACGAGCCAGCTGGATCAGGCCAGTTCGGTCGCGGTGTTCTTGACCACCGCCAACTCCGGATGCGCCACCAGCTTATCAATGTGCAACTCATCATTGTTCAACCAGGTCTCGGTCAGCACCCGGTAATGTTCCATATCCCGGCAGCGCATGCGCAGGCTGTAGTCGAATGGCCCGCTGATCAACTGGCATTCGAATACCTGCGGGCAGGCTTTCACGCAGGCTTCGAAGGCCTTTTGCGCCGAGCGCCCGCTTTGGTTGGACAAGGCCACCAGCACCAGCAGTGACAGCCCCGGTGAGACCATCTGCACATCGATGATCGCCCCATACCCACGGATCACCCCGCGTCGTTCCAGCTTGCGCACCCGTTCCAGGCAGGGCCTGGGGGTGAGGTGTACCAGCGACGAGAGCTTTTCGTAGGTAATACGCCCCTGATGCCTGAGTACGTCGATGATCGCTTCGTCGATGCGATCCAGCGTAGGGGAAGAATGGGGTCCGTGGGCCTTGGTATCCATGAGTTCACTTCAAACGGTTGGAAAGAAATTGCTGCAAGCGTTCGCTGGTGGGATGGTCGAGGATCTCGGCGCCGCCGTGTTCTTCGACTCGGCCCTGGTGCAAGAACAGCACTTGGCTGGACACCTGGCGGGCAAAGCCCATTTCGTGGGTGACCATCAGCATGGTACGACCTTCCTCGGCCAACGTCTGTATGACTTTGAGCACTTCTCCTACAAGTTCCGGGTCCAGGGCCGAGGTGGGTTCATCGAACAGGATAATCTCCGGTTCCATTGCCAGCGCGCGCGCAATGGCCACGCGCTGCTGCTGGCCACCGGACAGGAACGCCGGGTATTGGTCCGCCACGCGGCTCGGCAGGCCGACCTTGTCCAGGTACAGTCGCGCACGCTTCTCGGCTTCGGCGGCGCTCACGTTCAGCACCCGGCGCGGGGCCATGGTGATGTTTTCCAGCACGGTCATGTGGCTCCACAGGTTGAAGTGCTGGAACACCATGGCCAGGCGCGTGCGCAGATTTTGCAGTTGCGCCTGGTGCGGCGCACGGGTGCCGGCGCGGCCTGATTGCATTTCAATGCTGATGCCGTCCAGGGTGATCACCCCGGCGTCAGGCTGTTCCAGAAAGTTGATGCACCGCAGCATCGTGCTTTTGCCCGAGCCGCTGGCGCCGATCAAGCTGATCACATCGCCCTGGCGTGCGTTGAGGGACACGCCCTTGAGCACTTCGTGTTCGCCGTAGCGTTTATGGATACCTTCGACTTGCAGCTTGATGGCCGCCGTGGCGGTTTTGCCGACGGGTATATCCATTGGATAAGCGGCCAGGGCCTGCGCGGACTGATTCATGGGTTAGCCTCGGGTAGGAACAAGAAAGCGCATCCAGCGACGTTCGGCCAGCCTGAACAGGCCCACCAGTGCAAAGGACAGCAGCATGTAGAGCAGCGCGGCGATGCCGAAGGCCTGGAAGGTCAGGAACGTCTCGGCATTGGCATCGCGGGCGACCTTGAGGATGTCGGCGACGGTGGCGGTAAACGCCAGTGACGTGGCGTGCAGCATCAGGATCATTTCATTGCTGTAGGCCGGCAGGGCGCGACGCAATGCGGCGGGTACGATCACAAACAGGTTCAGCCGCCAGCCGTGCAGGCCATAGGCGCGTGCCGCTTCGATCTCGCCATGGGGAATGTTGCGGATTGCCCCGGCGAAGATTTCCACGGTGTAGGCGCAGGTGTTGAGCACAAACGCCAACAGTGTGCAGTTCAGCGCGTTGCGGAAAAACTGGTTGAGCAGGGCGTTGTCCTGCACCACTTCCAGGCTGTACAGCCCGGTGTAGCAAATCAGCAGTTGGATATACAGGGGCGTGCCACGGAACAGGTAGGTGTAAACCTCCACCGGCCAGCGCAGCCAGAAATGCTCTGAGACGCGTGCCAGCGCCAGGGGGATCGACAGGCCAAAGCCGAGCACCACCGAGATAATGAACAGCCACAAGGTCATGGCGACACCGGACAGGCCGCTGCCATCGCTGAACAGATAGGCCAGGCCGTATTGCTGGAACAGTTCGATCATCGCGCCATCCCCTTGATGCCCAGGTTATAGCGCCGTTCCAGGCGCTTGAAGATGCGGTTGGAGAGGGTGGTAATCACTAGGTACACCAGGCCCGCGAGGATCAGGAAGTACAGCGGCTCGCTGGTGGACTTGCCGGCGTTCTGCGCGGCCTTGACCAGGTCTGACAGGCCGATGATGGACACCAGCGCCGTGGACTTGAGCAGCACCAGCCAGTTATTGCCCAGGCCAGGCAGGGCAAAGCGCATCAGTTGCGGGAACAGCACCAGGTGAAAGCGCTGCCAGCGACTCAGGCCGTAGGCGGTGGCGGCTTCCAGTTGGCCCGCCGGCACACTGAGGATCGCACCCCGGAAGTTCTCGGTGAAATACGCACCGTAGATAAAGCCCAGGGTGATCACCCCGGCGGTAAACGGGTCGATTTCAACGTAGTCCCAGCCGAACGCTTCGGTCAGGTCGTTGAGCCACAGCTGCAGGCTGTAGAAGATCAGCAGGATCAGCACCAGGTCCGGCACGCTGCGGATCAACGTGGTGTAGAGCGTGGCCGGCACGCGCAGCCATTTGGCGCTGGAGAGTTTGGCGCCAGCGGCGACCAGGCCCAGCGTAAGGCTCAGAGCCAGGGCGAGGAACGCCAGCTTGAGCGTCATCCAGGCACCCTGGGCCAGCATGGGGCCGTAGCCTTGCAGGTTGAGGAGGTCGTTCATGGGGAAGATCTCGAAGGAGTGCACGGATTTACTGTGGGAGCTGGCTTGCCTGCGATAACGGTGGTGCAGTCACGGCGTGGGTGCCTGAAGCACCGTTATCGCGGGCAAGCCCGCTCCCACAGGGGCACGGGTTGCCGGTTACTCGTTGTAGATGTCTTGATCGCCAAAGTATTTCTTCTGGATCTGTGCGTAAGTGCCATCGGCCTGGACGGCGGCGATGCCCTTGTTGATCAGCTCACGCAATGCCTGGTCGTTCTTGCGCAGGCCCATGGCGATGTCCAGCGGCAGGGTCGGGTCCTTGAAGGCCGGGCCGGTCTTGAAGTCGGCGCCTTCGGGCTTGGACAGGAAGTTGAGCTGGGCTTCGAGCTTGTCCGTCAGGGTGGCGTCGAGGCGGCCGTTTTGCAGGTCGGCGTAGTTCTGTTCCTGGGACTGGTATGCCTTGATCTGTGCACCGAGCTTGGCCAGGTGCGCGCGGGCATAGGCTTCCTGCAACGAGCCTTGCAGCACGCCAACGTGCTTGCCGTTCAGCGACTCGGGGGTGTCACCGAAGGTGGCGTTTTTGCGGGTGATCACCGAGGTGGGGCTGAGGAACAGGCGGTCGGTGAAGTCGATGACTTTCTCACGAGCCGGGGTCACGGCCATGGAGGACATGATCGCGTCGAACTTGCGCGCACGCAGGGCCGGGATCATGCCGTCGAATTCGTTGTGCACCCAGGTGCATTTCACTTCGAGCTTGGCGCAGATAGCGTTGCCCAGTTCGATATCGAACCCTTGCAGGCTGCCGTCGGCGGCGACAGATTCGAAGGGCGGGTATTCGGGGAACACGCCAAACCGGATTTCTTTCCAGTCCTGGGCGTGGGCAGCGGTGGCGCACAGTGGCAACAGCAACGCAGCGAAGAGTGATCGCAGAGGAGTCATGTGTCGGTCCCTATATTTTGTAATTGATGTCAGGGGCAGTGAATAACTGGGAGCAGAGAATGCTCCATGGTGGTGCGTTTTTTGTGTCGTTTACCCCCTGCGCAAAGCGCAAATTGCGCTGTTAAAACAAGCAATGCAGCGGAATCGGCTGCGGCACCGGCAAAATCGGCTTTTAACCCACTAGAATCTGGCCTGCCCTGGTCGCAAAGCGGCAGGCCAGAGCGGTTTCAGGCGCGCTTTTTATGCTGTACCACAGGTTGCTGGGCCAGGCGTGCGAACAGGTTTTTCGGGTCGGCCAGGTCCGGCACCAGCTCCAGCTCGCTGCCCACATCCAAGGCTTTGGCCACGTCCAATACATAGCGCAGGGCCGAGTAGTCTTCGATGGCAAAACCCACCGAGTCGAACAGGGTAATTTGGCGGTCATTTTCGCGGCCCGGCTGTTGGCCGTTGATCACTTGCCACAGCTCGGTGACCGGCGAATCTTCCGGCATATGCTGGATTTCACCTTCGATGCGGCTTTGCGGTTCGTACTCGACGATCACCCGGGCGCGCTCGACGATGCGGCGGTCCAGCTCGGTCTTGCCCGGGCAGTCACCGCCCACGGCATTGAGGTGCATGCCTGGCTCGATCATCTCGTCAGTCAGGATGGTGGCGTAGGCTTTGTCCGCAGTCACGGTGGTGACAATGTCCGCGCCTTTGACTGCCTCGGCGACGCTGGCGGCCAGGATCACCTTGATCGCCGGGAACGCCTTGAGGTTGGCGGCGAGCTTGGCGGTGGCCTGGGGGTCGATGTCGAACAGGCGGATTTCAGTAATACCGAGCATGGCGTGGAAGGCCAGGGCCTGGAATTCGCTTTGGCAGCCGTTGCCGATCAGCGCCATGCTGCGGCTGTTGGCGCGGGCCAGGTAGCGGGCGACCAGGGCCGAGGTGGCGGCGGTGCGGATCGCAGTGGTCAGGGTCATTTCCGCCAGCAGCACCGGTTTACCGGTGTCGACGTCGCCCAAGGCACCGAACGCCATCACGGTGAGCATGCCGGCCAGGGTGTTTTTCGGGTGGCCGTTGACGTACTTGAAGGCGTACAGCGAGGCGTCGGACACCGGCATCAGCTCGATCACCCCATCCGGTGAATGGTTGGCCAGGCGCGCGCATTTCTCGAAATCCTGCCAGCGCAGGTAGTCGGCGCGAATGTAGTCGGCCATTTCGGTGATGCAGGTTTGCAGGCCTTTTTGCGAAACCAGGTAGCTGAGGTCGTTGACGTCGATATAACGGGTCATGGCAAGACTCCTTATTGAAATGAGGGACGGGCCGGCAGATGCACTTCAGCCAGCATGCAGCGGGCACTGCCGCCGCCGATGCGTTCGATGTTGTCGATATTCACCACCACCGGCCGCGTATGGCGTTCCACATGCTGACGCTGCGCCGGATGCAGGGCGCCCCAGGCACTGGCGGACATCACCAGCAACGGCTGGCCGTCACGGTCGTGGACTTCCAGCATGTTGCCGGCGAAGGCTTCCAGCTGGTCGAAGTCCAGGCTGAGGATGTCTTTGCCGGTATCACGCAGGGAGCGTTCCAGGGCCAGGCGTTCGCGGTCGTCGGGCAGGGCCTGCAGGCACACCACCGCGAGGTCGCGGCCAACGCTCATCATCACGTTGCTGTGGTAGATGGGTGCCTGGTGGCGGTCCAGGGCGTGGAACACGCAGAGTTGGTAGTCGAGGCGTTCGGCAAACTGGCGCAGGGCCGCGTGGTGGGTGCGCCCCGAATGGCAGGCGTAGCTGATGCGGTGCTGGCGGTCGAGTACCATGCTGCCGGTGCCTTCCAGGAAGATGTTCTGTTGTTCCAAGTGGCTGAGATCGATGGTGGTGTTGATCGCAAAGCGCTGCTCCAAAACTTGCAGCACGCCCTTGTTGCGCTCCAGTCGGCGGTTCTGGCCTTCCATGGGGTAGAGCACCAGGCTGCCGTCGGCATGGCTACTCCACCAGTTGTTGGGGAAGATCGAGTCGGGCGTATGGGGCGCCGGCGTGTCCTGCACCACCAGCACCTCCACGCCGTGCTGGCGCAGGGTGTCGACATAACCGTCGAACTCCTCCAGCGCTTTGTGCTGTGCACTGAGCGGGTCCAGCGGCGGGCGTTGGAAACGGTTGTTGATCGCGGTATCCGGGTTGAAGGCAAAGCGCGCCGGGCGGATCATCAGGACGGTGTTGGTGGTTTGCATGGGGGCACGGGTCCGTTGGGGATCTTGTGCCGCTATTGTGTGCGTTGCGGGGAAAGGATCCCGGCTGAAACGGCGGGGTGGCTCAGCCAAGAAAGCTGAAAACGGGAGTGGCGCAGCCGAATCGGCTGCCAGATTGAAATACGATCAAACTGTGGGAACTGGCTTGCCTGTGATAGCGGTGTGTCAGCCCCATTCATCTGGCTGGCCCACCGCTATCGCAGGCAAGCCAGCTCCCACATTGGTATTGTGGCGATTGTTATCGCTGTGTCAGCCAGGAGGAACCATGTCTACCGCTGTTCGCCTTGCCCAACCTTCCGATGCCGAAGGTATCAGCCACGTCATCCTGGCTGCGCTGCACAGCAGCAACGCACGTGATTACCCCGCGGATGTGATTGCGCGGGTTGCCAGCAACTTCACCCCCGACGCTGTGCTGGCATTGCTCCAGCGGCGGGTAGTGTTGGTGGCGACTCAGGCTCAACTGATCGTCGCTACGGCCTCACTGGATGGCAATGTGGTGCGCTCGGTGTTCGTCAACCCAGCGCTGCAAGGGCAGGGCATTGGCCGATTGTTGATGATCGAGATCGAACTGCGCGCCCGTGAAGCCGGCGTGACGGTCTTGAGCGTGCCGTCCTCGCTGACGGCGCAAGCCTTCTACGCCAAGTTGGGTTTTCACAACGTGCGTGACGTGTACCACGGCAATGAGCGCACGTTGGTGATGGAAAAAACGCTGTTGTCCCGCCACCCCATAGGGCCTTATCGCGACCGTCAACACCGTGCCCAGGTGATTGAGTTATGGCAGCAGGCGTTTGGCTATGACACCGCGCATAACCTGCCGAGCCTGGCGATTGATAAGAAACTGGCGGTCAACGACGGGTTGTTCTTCGTTGCCACCGACAACAAAGCCGTGATCGGTACCATTCTCGCCGGCTATGACGGGCATCGTGGCTGGTTGTATTCGGTGGCGGTGCATACCGACTATCGGCGCCATGGCCTGGGATCGTCGCTGGTGCGCTATGCCGAACAGGCGTTGACGGCGCTGGGTTGCATGAAGATCAACCTGCAGATCACCGGCGGCAATGACGTGGTGGTGGGGTTTTATGAGGCGTTGGGGTATGGGGTGGAGCCGAGGATCAGTATGGGGAAGAGGATCGTTGAGTGTATTCCAGGACAAAGTAGATGACCGACAGCAATCTGATCATCCGTCTAGCCTTTAAGGCTTACGCTTATTTTTTTTCCGCTTCGCGGTATAGCCTTTCATTGCCGCAAAAGCATTCGCCAAGTTCAGAAACAGGATCTTGTCGTCAATATCCCCTTCGACATCGCCGTCACCGTCGGCATCCCCCGGGCTTGAGGAGCGGTCATAAAAACCATTTTTTTCGCTGGAGCTGGCATACACCAGAAGAGGGTCGGGATCGTTGGGGGCATTCAATACTTCCATCAATATTTCTTTGCTTGCGTCACCTTCGAAGTCATCTGTCGTGAGGTGAATGATAAAGTTGCCCATGAGGTGTCTCCTTGAGGTTTGGTGAGAATCCAGCCTCTGCATTTATAATCTCGATCCCTGCGCATCTCTACTGTCAAACTTGACAGGGTGTATGCATTTACAGTTGATCGTTCCCACGCTCTGCGTGGGAATGCCGCCTGGGACGCTCCGCGTCCCGCCGGACAACACTTAGGGTTTTATGAAGCGTTAGGGTATGGGGTGGAGCCGAGGATCAGTATGGGCAAGAAGATTGCCGAGAATATTGCGCCACGCTCTTGAAGGCGTAGAAACCAGTGTGGGAGCTGGCTTGCCTGCGATAGCGGTGGGCCTTTGATCGTTCCCACGCTCTGCGTGGGAATGCCGCCTGGGATGCTCCGCGTCCCGCCGGACAACAGGTGACGCGGAGCGTCAGGGGATGCATTGCATTCCCACGCGGAGCGTGGGAACGATCATATGCTGGCTGACAGATCGCTATCGCAGGCAAGCCAGCTCCCACAGGGGTTTTGTGGTGTCGCTGGCTTTCGTGGCTGTCAGACCTTGACGATCCAACCCGCTGGCGCTTCAACGTCACCGGTCTGCACACCGGTCAGCTCTTTGTAGAGCTTCTGGGTGATCGGGCCGACTTCGGTCTCGCTGTGGAACACATGCAGCTTGCCGTTGTACTGAATGCCGCCGATAGGCGAGATCACCGCTGCGGTACCGCAGGCGCCGGCTTCCTTGAACTGATCCAGCTTGTCGATGAACACTTCGCCCTCGACCACTTCCAGGCCCAGGCGGGTCTGGGCCAGTTCGATCAGCGACAGGCGGGTGATGCCTGGCAATACCGAAGGCGACTTCGGCGTGATGAACTGGTTGTCGTGGGTGATCCCGAAGAAGTTGGCCGAGCCGACTTCTTCGATTTTCGAGTGGGTCATCGGGTCCAGGTAGATCGCGTCGGCGAAACCGGATTTCTTCGCTTCCGAGCCGGGCATCAGGCTGGCGGCGTAGTTGCCACCGACCTTGGCGGCACCGGTGCCTTGCGGCGCGGCGCGGTCGTAGCCGGAGATCTGGAAGTTGTGCGGCACCAGGCCGCCCTTGAAGTAGGCACCGACCGGGATGCAGAACACCGAGAAGATGAACTCCGGCGCGGTACGCACGCCGATGTTGTCACCGGTGCCGATCACGAACGGGCGCAGGTACAGCGCGCCGCCACTGCCGTACGGCGGGATGAAGCGCTCGTTGGCCTTGACCACTTGTTTGCAGGCGTCGATGAACGCGTCGGTCGGCACTTGTGGCATCAGCAGGCGGCCACAGCTGCGCTGCATGCGGGCGGCGTTCTGGTCCGGGCGGAACAGGTTGATCGAACCGTCCTTGCAACGGTAGGCCTTCAGGCCCTCGAAGCATTGCTGGCCATAATGCAGGGCAGTGGAGCCCTCGCTGATGTGCAGCACATTGTCGTCGGTCAGGGTGCCAGCTTGCCATTCGCCGTTTTTCCAGACCTGGAGAAACCGCTTGTCGGTCTTGATGTAGTCAAAACCCAGCTTGTCCCAATTGATGCTCTCGTTACCCATGACACCCTCTATCTCTGGTCAAGTCGGATTTTTTTTCTGGATGGGCGCAACAATACTGCATTCTTGGCCGGTGTGGGAGGAGGGCGGCGGACCATTCAACCTCTGCATTGGGTAATGCACCGCTATCGCGGGCAAGCCCGGCTCCCACATTGGAATGCATTCCAAGTGTGGGAGCTGGCTTGCCTGCGATAGCCACGCCACGGTTTTACAGGTGCAACGCGTGGCCCAACGCCCGCAGCGCGGCTTCCTGCACCGCTTCACCCAGAGTCGGGTGGGCATGGATGGTGCCAGCCACATCCTCCAGGCGCGCACCCATTTCCAGGCTCAGGCCGAACGCGGTCGACAGCTCGGACACTCCGGCCCCCACGGCTTGCCAGCCAACAATCAAGTGATTGTCACGTCGCGCCACCACCCGCACGAAGCCGGCTTTGGACTCCAGCGTCATGGCCCGGCCATTGGCGGCGAAGGGGAAGCTCGACACAATGCAATCCAGGCCGGCAGCCTTGGCCTCGTCCGGGGTCTTGCCGACCACCACCAGTTCCGGGTCGGTAAAGCACACCGCCGGAATTGCCGCCGGGTTGAATTCGCGGGCCTTGCCGCTGATCAGTTCGGCAACCATTTCGCCCTGGGCCATGGCCCGGTGCGCCAGCATCGGCTCGCCACTGAGGTCGCCGATGGCATACACGTTGCGCATGCTGGTCTGGCAGCGGCTGTCGATCTTGATCGCCGCGCCGTTCATGTCCAGGTTCAGCGCTTCGAGGTTCCAACCCTGGGTGTTGGGTTTGCGCCCCACGGCGACCAGCACCTGGTCGGTGTCCAGCGCCAAGATGTCGCCGTTGGGGGCGCGCACCTGCAGTTTGCCGTCGGCAAAGCCGGTGACGCTGTGTTCCAGGTACAGCTTCACGCCAAGTTTCTTCAAGGATTCAGCCACCGGCAGGGTCAGCTCGGCGTCGTAGGCCGGCAGAATGTGCGCCTGGGCCTCGACCACGCTGACGTCGGCACCCAGCTTGCGGTAGGCAATCCCCAGTTCCAGGCCGATATAACCACCGCCCACCACGATCAAACGTTTGGGTACATGGGTCGGTGCCAGGGCTTCGGTGGACGAGATAATCGGCCCGCCAATCGGCAGCATCGGCAGGTTGACGCTTGTCGAGCCGGTGGCCAACAGCAGGTGTTCGCACTGGATGCGTTGCTCGCCCACCTCGACGGTCTTGCCGTCGATGACTTTGGCCCAGCCATGGATCACCTGCACCTTATGTTTTTTCAGCAGTGCGGCGACGCCGGTGGTCAGGCGGTCAACGATGCCGTCTTTCCATTCCACGCTCTTGCGGATGTCCAAAGTCGGTACATCCACCTCAATGCCCAACTGCGAGCCCTGGCTATGGTGCACGGTTTGCTGGAACTGCTCGGCCACATGGATCAGCGCCTTGGAGGGAATGCAGCCAATGTTCAGGCAGGTGCCGCCCAGCGCCTGGCCTTCCACCAGGATGGTCGGGATGCCCAGTTGGCCTGCGCGAATCGCCGCGACATAACCGCCGGGGCCGCCGCCGATAATCAGCAGCGTGGTGTGCAATGTCTGAGTCATGCCCTTACTCCAGGAACAGGCTGGCGGGTTGTTCGAGCAGGCCGCGAATGGCCTGGATGAATTGCGCCGCGTCCATGCCATCGACCACGCGGTGATCGAAGGAGCTGGAGAGGTTCATCATCTTGCGCAACACAATCTGGCCCTTGATCACCATCGGCCGCTCAACGATACGGTTGACGCCGACGATGGCCACTTCCGGCAGGTTCAGCACCGGCGTGCTGACAATGCCGCCCAAGGCGCCAAGGCTGGTCAGGGTGATGGTGGAACCGGACAGCTCATCGCGGCTGGCCTTGCCTGTGCGTGCGGCATTGGCCAAACGCGCGATTTCTTCGGCAGTGCCCCACAGGCTGCGGGCTTCGGCGTGACGTACCACCGGCACCATCAGGCCCACGTCGCTCTGGGTGGCGACGCCCACGTGCACGGCACCGAGGCGAGTGATGACCTGGGCTTCGTCGTCGTAACGCGCATTGATCTGCGGGAAGTCGCGCAAGGCTACCACCATGGCCCGCACGATAAACGGCAGCAGGGTCAGCTTGCCGCGTGTCGCACCGTGCTTCTCGTTGAGATGCACGCGCAACTCGTCGAGGGCGGTGACGTCGATTTCTTCCACGTAGCTGAAATGCGCGGCGCGCCGGGTGGCGTCCTGCATGCGCTGGGCGATCTTGCGGCGCATGCCGATCACCGGGATTTGGTGTTCGTCGTTGCGCTCGGCGTAAGGGTTGGCGGCACTGGCGCCCGTTGCCGTGCCCTGGCGCAAGTAAGCCTCCAGGTCTTCATGCAGAATTCGGCCGGCAGGCCCTGTGCCCTGGACCAGGCGCAGTTGAATCCCGGCATCCAGCGCGTGTTTGCGCACGGCAGGCGAGGCCAATGGGCGTTCGCTGGCTTCACGGGCCACGGGCGCTTGCGGCGCTTTCACTGCTGCAGCGGGCTTGCTTTCTACCGGCGCCTGTACCGGTTTGGCTTCGGCCACAGGCGGCGCGGCCTTCGCCGGCTCGGCAACCACGGGTACATCCTTGGTATTGCCTGCGCCTTCTACTTCAATGCTGATCAAAATACTGCCCACTGCCATGACCTCACCCGGCTCGCCGCCGAGGGAAATCACTTTGCCGTGGACCGGCGAGGGAATATCCACCATCGCCTTGTCGGTCATCACATCCGCCAGCACCTGGTCTTCAACCACCAGGTCGCCGACCTTTACATGCCATACCGACAATTCAACTTCCGCGATGCCCTCGCCAATGTCCGGCATCTTGATAACGTGCGTGCCCATTCAGACCTCCATGACCCGTTTCAACGCCGCGCCCACTCGGGACGGCCCTGGGAAATACGCCCATTCCTGCGCGTGCGGGTAGGGGGTGTCCCAACCGGTGACGCGTTCGATCGGCGCTTCCAGGTGGTGGAAGCAATGCTCTTGCACCAGCGAGACCAACTCGGCACCAAAGCCGCAGGTGCGCGTGGCCTCATGCACCACCACGCAACGGCCGGTCTTTTTCACCGACTTGACGATGGTCTCCAGGTCCAGCGGCCACAGGCTGCGCAGGTCGATGACCTCGGCGTCGATGCCGGTTTCTTCAGCGGCGACTTGCGACACATACACGGTGGTGCCGTAGGTCAGCACGGTCACGGCCGAACCCGGACGCACGATGGCGGCCACATCCAGCGGCACGGTGTAGTAACCGTCCGGCACCTGGGCTTGGGGGTGTTTGGACCACGGCGTTACCGGGCGGTCGTGGTGGCCATCGAAAGGGCCGTTATACAGGCGCTTGGGTTCGAGGAAGATCACCGGGTCATCGTTTTCGATGGAGGCGATCAGCAGGCCCTTGGCGTCATAGGGGTTGGACGGCATCACCGTGCGCAGGCCGCAGACCTGGGTGAACACCGCTTCGATACTCTGGCTGTGGGTCTGGCCGCCATAGATGCCGCCACCGCAGGGCATGCGCATGGTCAAGGGCGCAGTGAACTGGCCGGCCGAGCGATAACGCAGGCGTGCCGCTTCGGAAATGATCTGGTCGGTGGCGGGGTAGACGTAGTCGGCGAACTGGATTTCCGCTACCGGGCGCAGGCCGTAAGCGCCCATGCCCACGGCCACGCCGACGATGCCGCTTTCCGAGATGGGGGCGTCAAACACCCGCGAGCTGCCGTACTTGGTCTGCAAGCCTTCGGTGCAACGGAACACGCCGCCGAAGTACCCGACGTCCTGGCCGAACACCACCACGTTGTCGTCACGCTCAAGCATCACATCCATGGCCGAGCGCAGGGCCTGGATCATGGTCATGGTGGTGGTGGTCATGGCGGTTTCCAGTTCGATGCTGTTGTTGTGGTCGTTCATGTCACACCCCCAACTCTTGACGCTGGCGCTTCAGGTGCTCTGGCATCTCTTTATAGACGTCCTCGAACATGGTCGCGGCGCTTGGAATCTGGCCACCGGCGAGGGTGCCGTACTGTTCGGCTTCCTTCTGCGCCTTGACCACTTCGGCTTCAAGTTCGGCACTGACCGCCGCGTGTTCCTCTTCGGACCACTGGCCAATTTTGATCAGGTGCTGCTTGAGGCGGGCAATCGGATCGCCCAGCGGGAAGTGGCTCCAGTCGTCGGCGGGACGGTACTTGGATGGGTCATCGGAGGTGGAGTGTGGGCCGGCGCGGTAGGTGACCCACTCGATCAGGGTGGGCCCCAAGTTGCGGCGCGCACGCTCGGCGGCCCAGGCCGAGGCGGCGTACACGGCGATAAAGTCGTTGCCGTCCACGCGCAGGGAAGCGATGCCGCAACCGACGCCGCGTCCGGCGAAGGTGGTGGCTTCACCGCCGGCGATGGCCTGGAAGGTGGAAATCGCCCACTGGTTGTTGACCACGTTGAGAATCACTGGCGCGCGGTACACGTGGGCGAAGGTGAGGGCGGTGTGGAAGTCCGATTCAGCAGTGGCGCCGTCGCCGATCCAGGCCGAGGCGATCTTGGTATCGCCCTTGATCGCCGAGGCCATGCCCCAGCCCACGCCCTGCACGAATTGGGTGGCAAGGTTGCCGGAAATAGTGAAGAAGCCCGCCTCCTTGACCGAATACATGATCGGCAACTGGCGGCCCTTGAGCGGGTCGCGCTCGTTGGACAGCAGTTGGCAGATCAGGTCCACCAGCGGCACCTCGCGGGCCATCAGGATGCTTTGCTGGCGATAGGTGGGGAAGCACATGTCGTCGATATTCAAGGCCAGGGCCTGGGCGCTGCCGATGGCTTCTTCGCCAAGGCTTTGCATGTAGAACGACATTTTTTTCTGACGCTGGGCGACCACCATGCGGTTGTCGAAAATGCGCGTCTTGAGCATGGCGCGCATGCCGCGGCGCATGATCTCGGTGGAGACACCCTCGGCCCACGGGCCAAGGGCCTGGCCCTGATCGTCGAGCACACGGATCAGGCCCTTGGCCAGGTCGGCGGTGTCGGCCGGTTCTACGTCGATGGCGGGTTTGCGTACCAGGCCGGCGTCGGTCAAACGCAGGTAGGTAAAGTCGGTCTTGCAGCCTGGGCGGCCCGAGGGTTCGGGAACATGCAGGCGCAGCGGTGCATACGGCTGGGTCATGGCTTTCTACGCTCTATCTTGTGAATTTCTTGTAGTGGGCGCGCTAGCTGACAGTCAGTCTTCGGGTAGAAGAAATCTTGTCCTACAACAATCATAGGCGTGGCGTAGAAGAATATTTATCTGTGTTTCATTGCGCTCACGGTCATTTGCGGATAAAAAAACTGCATAAACATAATAAACAGGTGATTTTGTCTCATGCGCAAACTGGACCGTACTGATATCGGCATTCTCAACGCCCTGCAGGAGAATGCCCGGATCACCAATGCCGACCTGGCCCGCTCGGTCAACCTGTCGCCCACGCCGTGTTTCAACCGGGTCAAGGCGATGGAAGAACTGGGGCTGATTCGTGAGCAGGTCACGCTGCTGGATGCTGATTTGCTGGGGCTGCACGTCAATGTGTTCATCCATGTGAGCCTGGAAAAACAGAACGAGCTGGCGCTGCAGCAATTCGAAGGGGCGATCTCGGATCGGCCTGAGGTGATGGAGTGCTACCTGATGGCCGGCGACCCGGACTATTTGATCCGCGTGTTGGTGCCCACGATTCAGTCCCTGGAGCGCTTTATGATGGACTTTTTGACCAAGGTGCCGGGGGTGGCGAACATTCGCTCCAGCTTTGCCTTGAAGCAAGTGCGCTACAAAACCGCATTGCCATTGCCGGCCAACGGCATCAGCCTCGGTTCCTGATTCAACACGGGACAAAATGTGGGGCTTGCCTGGGATGACGGCCTGCCAGCCGACGCCAATCTACCTGACACCCAACGATCCAACTGTGGGAGCTGGCTTGCCTGCGATGGCGGCCTGACAGCCGACGCCAATCTACCTGACACCCCCGCAGTCCAAATGTGGGAGCTGGCTTGCCTGCGATGACGGCCTCCCAGGCGACACATATCTACCTGACACCCCCGCAATCCAACTGTGGGAGCGGGCTTGCTCGCGAAGGCGGCCTGGCAGGCGACACAGTTGGATTGTGTACATATCCATTCCTGCGGTAACGGCCACCTAGGGTTCCGCTTTTACAGCGGGTCACTTTTGGAAAAGAGCCCCAAAAGTAACCATGGGCCTGTCCCCCGGCAGCGTACGCCATGAAGCTGGTTATCCAGTCTTCTGCCTCAAGCTCTTTGCATATTCGTTCGGAGACCGATACCCCAAAGCTGAGTGCAGTCGACTGCTGTTGTAAAACCCATGCACATAGCTGGCGATCGATAGCTGTGCCTGTTTTTTGGTGGGGTAGACCCCAAAAGCCTCCTCTCTTTTCAGCGTAGCGAAAAAACTCTCCGCCACTGCGTTATCCCAGCAATTTCCCTTTCGACTCATGCTCTGTTTGAAGTCCTTCTTAGCTAACGCTAGACGGAACTTACTGCTTGCGTACTGACGGCCCTGATCGGAGTGAAATACTGCTCCGCTAGTGCCAGAACAGGCGCTCCAGGCATTCAGAAACGCACTTTCCACCAGGCCATCTGGCATGCGGTCTGACAAGCTGTAGCCCAAGATCTGGCGGGTCTGGATGCTCAACACTACGGCCAGATACAGCCAACCCTCTCTGGTTGGGAGATAGGTGATATCACTGACCCAAGTCGGAGTGGGGTTATCGATGGCAAACTGCCGCGCCACCACATTGTTCGCGACCGGCAAGTAATGGTTGCTGTCAGTGGTACAGGGCCTGAAACCGCGTTTGGACTTGCCGTGAATACCCTCCTCCTGCATCAACCGGCTGACTCGCTTGTGGCCCACTGCATACGATTTCTGGCGTAAGGCTGCGACCAACCGTGGCCGACCGTAGGTGTGTCGACTGGCCGCATAGACGCTGCGCAACTCAATGCGAATCTGAGCGTCAGGATCAGGGCGAGGCTGCCTGTGCGTGTAATCGTAGAAACCTGAAGTTGAGACTTCCATCACCCGGCACAACATACGTACCGGGTATTGAGTCCGTTCAGCAGCGACGAAGGCGTATCTCACCTGGACTCTCTGGCGAAGAATACCGCCGCCTTTTTTAGGATTTCACGCTCCATTTTTAGCTCGGCAACCTCGGCTCGCAGGCGGGCAAGCTCGCTGTCCTCCTTAGTGATGGGCTTGCGCTCGGGCGAGCTCAACGGTTGACCCTTGCGCGTGGCGTTCACCCAGTTATCGAGCGTTTTGACGGACATCTCTAGCTGGCGGGCAGCTTCGGTTCTGCCAACGCTTTCAGCTAACGCAACCGCTTGAGTCTTGAACTCATCGGTGTAGTTACGGCGAGTGGATGGATACATGGCAACCTCCAAGAGAACGATTTAAGTATCGCTTCTTGGCGTCCGTTGTCACGGGACAGGCCCACCAAAAGGGCTCTTGCCCCACCACTCGGCACCTCGCCCAGGCTCGGTGTGCCCGTAATCCGCCAGTGATTTGGGGGGCCGCCGCCACGCGCCATCCATGGCGCGGGGCGGCTAAACCGGCATCCCTGCCGGTTTACCCCCCAAATCCCTGTCGAATTCCGGCCATCGTGGTTTAACGGGGCGCCTAAGATCAACAGCAGATCAAGATCAAGATCAAGAGCGGCTCGCTTCGCATCGTGGTTACCGTTTGCTGCGACAGCCTAAAAAGTTGTGTAGATACCTATGGCTATCGCAGTTCAAGCCAGCTCCCACAGGGGATCGGTGTTTCTAGAGTTGGTTGAGGGGGATTTTCAGGTACGTCACGCCGTTCTCTTCCGCCGGCGGCATATTCCCCGCTCGCACATTCACCTGGATCGCCGGCAGCAACAAGGTCGGCATTCCCAACCCGGCATCACGCTGGGTGCGCATCTCTACAAACGCCGCTTCATCCACGCCGTCATGCACATGGATATTGCCCGCCCGCTGTTCCGCCACGGTGGTTTGGCATTTGGCTTCTCGACCCTCGGGCGGGTAGTCATGACACACGTACAACTTGGTGTCCGAAGGGAACGCCAACAGCTTGCGCATCGATGCGTACAACTGCCGCGCATCGCCGCCGGGGAAGTCGCAACGGGCGGTGCCGACGTCGGGCATGAACAGGGTGTCGCCCACCAGGATCAAGCGGCCATCGATCAAATAGGCCATGTCGGCGGGGGTGTGTCCGGGCACATGCAACGCCTGGGCCTTCAAGTTGCCGATATGAAAGATGTCATCCGGCGCAAACAGGTGATCGAACTGCGAGCCGTCCACGCGAAATTCCGGCTCGAGGTTGAACAGGTTTTTGAACACGCCCTGCACCTTGCTGATCGATTCGCCTATCGCGATCTTGCCGCCCAAGGTGCGACGCAGGTAGGGCGCGGCGGACAGGTGGTCAGCGTGGGCGTGGGTTTCCAGCAGCCATTGCACGTGCAGGCCATGCTCGCGCACAAAGGCAATCACCTTGTCGGCTTGCGTCGTGTCGGTGCGCCCGGACGCCGGGTCGTAATTGAGCACCGAGTCGACGATGGCGCAAGGGCCGCCATCGGCTTCATAGACGATATAGGTGTAGGTCGACGATGCGTCATCCAGAAAGGCTTGAATCAACGCTGGCATGGCGGCTGTCTCTGCTGAAGAAAAAAGTGGTTACAATCAGTTTACGTTTACACATAATGTTTTGAGCTTAAGTGACTTAAAGGACCCGAGGCAAATGGAATCTACGTTGAGTGAGGGCGAGGTCGCCCAGCTGCGTGCATCGGCGTCCAAGGCCTGTGCCTTGCTCAAGGCCCTGGCCAATGAAGACCGCTTGTTGATCCTGTGCCAGTTGACCCAGGGCGAGCGCAACGTCGGCGAGCTGGAAGCCCTGACCGGGGTACGCCAGCCCACCCTGTCACAACAGTTGGGCATCTTGCGCGATGAAGGGCTGGTCGCCACCCGTCGGGAAGGCAAATACATTTTCTACGGGCTGGCCAGCCACGAAGTGATTCAAGTGATGAAGACCCTGTCCGGGCTGTATTGCGGCGCGGTCATAAGAAGCTGGGCGTGACGCCATCCGGCAGCGACCCTTGTGTGCATTGACTCAAAAAGGCAGTAGACAATGACCGAACAACACTGGGGACCCACCATCAGTGGCGATATCGTAGTCATCGGCGGCGGCTCGGCAGGCATCGGCCTGCTGGCCAGCCTGCTCAAGCGCGACCCGCAGCTGAACATCACCCTCATCGAACCTAACGACTATCACAGCTACCAACCGGCCTGGACCCTGGTCGGCGGCGGCGCCTACGACCTGCACAAGACCCGCCGGCCCCTGGCCGATGTGCTGCCCAATGGCGTCAGCTGGGTGCAGGCCGCCGTCAGCGAAGTGCTGCCCGATGAAAATACGCTGGTGCTCGACAGCGGCCAGCGCGTCACCTGGAAGAACCTCATCGTCTGCCCCGGCCTGCGCCTGGCCTGGGAAAAAATCGAAGGCCTGCAAGACACCCTTGGCCAGCACGGTGTCACCTCCAACTACAGCTACGAGCACGCCGCGTATACCTGGCAGTTGGTGCAGCAACTCAAGGGTGGCAAGGCGTTGTTCACCCAGCCGGCGATGCCGATCAAATGTGCCGGCGCGCCGCAAAAAGCCCTGTACCTGTCCTGCGACCACTGGCTCAAGCAGGGCGACCTCAAACACATCGACGTCGAATTCAACCTGGCCGGTGCCGCGTTGTTCGGTGTGCCAACCTTTGTGCCGCCGCTGATGAAGTACGTCGAAAAATACAACGCCCGCCTGGCGTTCAATTCCAACCTGGTGAAAGTCGACGGCCCGGCGCGCAAAGCCTGGTTTGAAGTCAAAGACGCCGAAGGCAACGCGACGGTCGAAGAGAAAACCTTCGACATGCTCCACGTCGTACCGCCGCAGTTGTCCCCGGACTTTATCCGCCAGAGCCCGCTGGCCGATGCCGCCGGCTGGTGCGAAGTGAACCCCCACAGCCTGCAACACCTGCGCTACCCACATATCTTCGGCCTTGGCGATGTGTGCGGCACCACCAACGCCAAGACTGCTGCGGCGGTGCGCAAGCAAATCGTGGTGGTGGCGGAAAACCTGCTGGCCCTGCGCAAACAGGCGCCATTGCCGCTCAAATACGACGGCTACGGTTCCTGCCCACTGACGGTGGAGAAGGGCAAGGTGGTGCTGGCCGAGTTTGGCTACGGCGGCAAATTGCTGCCGACCTTTCCCCTCGATCCCACGCAGGCGCGCCGTTCGATGTGGTTCCTCAAGGCCACGCTGCTGCCGTGGTTCTACTGGAATGGCATGCTCAAGGGCCGCGAGTGGCTGACCCGTCTGAGCAAGGTGGACTGAATGCTGCTGGCCAGTCTGTTAGGCGTATTGATGGGCCTGGTCATGGGCCTGACCGGCGCGGGCGGCGGCATCCTCGGGGTGCCGGCGCTGGTGCTGGGGCTGGGCTTGACCATGACCCAGGCCGCGCCCGTGTCATTGCTCGCGGTGGGCGCAGCGGCAGCGGTGGGGGCCATTGATGGCTTGCGCCATGGCCTGGTGCGGTATCGCGCGGCGTTGCTGATCGCCTTGCTTGGCGCGTTGTTTTCGCCGTTGGGTGTGTTCCTCGCCCATCAACTGTCGGAGCCGGTGCTGATGGGACTGTTCAGCGCGCTGATGGTGCTGGTGGCCTGGCGCATGCTGCAACGGGAAAAGCGCGAGGCCGGGCCGAGTGACCATGGTTCGGCGTCGTGGGGCCAGAAGAACTGCATGCTCAACCAGCAGACCGGGCGCCTGGCCTGGACCGCCAAGTGCAGCGCCACCCTGGCCGCATTGGGTGCGGTGACCGGCGCCGTGTCGGGGTTGTTGGGCGTGGGTGGCGGCTTCCTGATCGTGCCGGCGTTCAAGCAGCTCACCGATGTGCAGATGCGTGGCATCGTCGCCACGTCGTTGATGGTGGTCAGCCTGCTGTCGCTGATCGGCGTGGCCGGTGCGTTTCATGCGGGCGTGAGCATCGAGCCGGTGGGCTGGGTGTTTATTGGTGCGAGCGTCGTCGGCATGTTGGCGGGAAGGCGGTTGTGTTCGGTGATTCCCGCACGGGCCTTGCAAGTGGGGTTTGCCAGTTTGTGCGTCGTAGTGGCTGTTGGCATGTTACTCAAGGCCGTCCTATAAGGTTAAAAGCTTCTACTTGTGACTGTGTCCACCTGAGGATCAAATGCGTCCACGAGATGGCAACATGAACGCCTCTCAGGTTACTGTTCCTCTGTGTAACGGATTCACCGGCCTTGCACCCCGGCTTACCAAGGTCACCGAATGGATAAATACACCCCCCACACCTGGCAACCCCACGAGCGGCCAAGCCTGCCTGGCTCGCCGTCGACGCCTCTGCACCCTACACGTAAGCGCTGGCTTTTCGCGCTGGTCGGCGTGCTGGTGGCAATCACCGGCGGCTTGGGTAACGCCCTGGTCATCGCCAACCTGCAATACCTGCAAGGCGCCCTGGGCGCGACCACCGCGGAAATGGCCTGGCTGCCCGCCGCCTATGTAATGACTAACGTGTGCATGAACCTGCTGCTGGTAAAGTTTCGCCAACAGTTCGGCCTGCGCGCGTTTACCGAGGTGTTCCTGGTGCTCTACGCGCTGGTGACCTTCGGCCACTTGTTCGTCAATGACCTCAGTTCGGCAATTGCGGTACGGGCCGCCCATGGCATGGTGGGTGCGGCGCTCAGTTCGTTGGGCTTGTACTACATGATCCAGGCATTCCCGGCCAAGTGGCGGCTGAAAGCGCTGGTACTGGGGCTGGGCACCGCGCAGTTAGCGTTACCGCTGGCGCGGCTGTTTTCCGAAGACTTGCTGCAAATCGCTGAATGGCGCGGGCTGTATTTGTTCGAACTGGGCCTGGCGCTGATCTGCCTGGGCTGCGTGTTCCTGCTCAAGCTGCCGCCGGGTGATCGCTTCAAGACCTTTGAAAAACTCGATTTTCTAACCTTTGCCATCCTCGCCAGCGGCGTGGCCTTGCTCTGCGCTGTGCTGTCCCTGGGGCGTATTGACTGGTGGCTGGAAGCGCCGTGGATCGGCGTGGCCTCCGCCTGTTCCCTGGTGCTGATCATGGCGGGGCTCGCCATCGAGCATAACCGCAGCAACCCGATGCTGATGACGCGCTGGCTGGGCAGCGGCGTGATGATCCGCCTGGCGTTGGCGGTGGTGCTGATTCGCATGGTGCTGTCCGAGCAATCCACCGGTGCGGTGGGGTTCATGCAGATGTTGAACATGAGCTACCAGCAGATGCACACCCTGTACGTGGTGATGCTGGCCGGGGCGATTGCCGGGCTGGTGGTCAGCGCGTTGACGATCAACCCGGCGCATTTGCTGATGCCGCTGATCATCTCCCTGGCGCTGATGGCGACCGGTTCGGTGATGGACAGTTTTTCCAGCAACCTGACCCGTCCGCAGAACCTCTATATCAGCCAGTTCCTGCTAGGCTTCGGCGGTACATTCTTCCTGGGGCCGACCATGGTGCTGGGCACCAAAAACGTACTGACCAACCCGCGCAACCTGGTGAGCTTCTCGGTGATGTTCGGGATCTGCCAGAACCTTGGCGGCCTGATCGGCGCGGCGTTGCTGGGCACCTTCCAGATTGTGCGCGAGAAGTACCATTCGAGCATGATCGTCGAGCACCTGACCCTGATCGATCCGCTTGTGGCGGCGCGGGTGCAGAGTGGTGGGGCGGCCTATGGCAAGATCGTCGCTGACCCGGAACTGCGCAACCTCATGGGCATCCGCAGCCTGGCCACGGCGGCCACCCGTGAGGCGAACGTCATGGCTTACAACGATGTCTTCATGCTGATCGCGATTATCGCGATCCTGACCATGCTGTGGATCTTCACCCGCAGCCTGTGGCTGATGAGCACTACCAAGGCAACTCCTCCTGTTCAACCCAGCGGCGCGACTTCATGACTGAACCTTCAACCACCACCACGACTGCCATTGCCGCCACGCCGGAAGGCAGCACGCCACCGGGCGCGGTGCCCACCCAATTGCGGCCCTTGCGCGTGCGGATCATCTCGTCCCTGGGCTTTGCCGCCATCGCCATCATCGGTGTGCTGATCGTGTTGTACGCCTGGCAACTGCCGCCGTTCAGCAGCGCGGTGGAAACCACCGAAAACGCCCTGGTGCGTGGGCAGGTGACGATTATCGGCCCGCAACTCAGTGGCTATGTGTTCGAAGTGCCGGTGCAGGACTTCCAGTACGTCAAGACCGGCGACCTGCTGGTGCGCCTGGATGACCGTATCTACAAGCAACGCCTCGACCAGGCCCTGGCACAACTGGCGGTGCAGAAGGCCTCGTTGGCCAACGTGGTGCAGCAACGCAACAGCGCCGAAGCGACCATCAAGCTGCGCCAGGCCGCGTTGGTCGACAGTCAGGCTCAGGCACGCAAGAGCACTGCGGATTTGCGCCGCAATGAAGAACTGATCAGCGATGGTTCGGTGTCCAAACGCGAACTGGACGTGACCCGTGCCGCCAACGCGCAGACCATCGCTGCCGTGGCCCAGGCCCAGGCCAGCCTGGAAATTGCGCGCCAGGATTTGCAGACGGTGATCGTCAACCGCGGCTCCCTGGAGGCAGCTGTCGCGAGTGCCGAGGCGGCAGTGGAACTGGCGCGCATCGACCTGTCCAATACCCGCATCACGGCGCCACGGGATGGTCAGCTGGGGCAGATTGGCGTGCGCCTGGGCGCTTATGTCAATTCCGGCGCGCAACTGATGGCGCTGGTGCCCAAGCAGTTGTGGGTGATTGCCAATATGAAAGAAACCCAGATGGACAATGTGCAGGTCGGCCAGCCGGTGACGTTCACCGTGGATGCGCTGAACCACCGCAAATTCCATGGCACGGTGCAGCATATTTCCCCGGCCACCGGTTCCGAGTTCAGCCTGTTGCAGGCGGACAACGCCACCGGCAACTTCGTCAAGATCGCCCAGCGGGTGCCCGTGCGCATCACCGTGGATCCGGATCAAGCCGAGAGTGAGCGCTTGCGGCCGGGGTTGTCGGTGGTGGTGAGTATCGACACGGCAGGGCGTCTCAAAAATTCACCGCCCTGACACTGGCACGCTTGGCGTGTATTTCAGGTTGAAATTGAGGTGGGTTGACTGGCCTTGCTCCAACAGCTTCAGGCCAGGCTTGCCCGCCAGGTGATGGGCATTCACTGGATGGCTCACCGGCTCGATGCAGAAAAACTCCAACCCCGGCGGGCAGTACAACAGGAAATAATCGGCGCCGCTGGCCTGGCATTCGAGACGGTAGCCAAGCTCCGGTTGTTCGATCAGGCAGTGCCCATCCCAGCCGCAAAAGCCGTTGTCCACCAGCCCCTCTGGCAATCCTTTGAGTTGCCGGAAATCCCAGGCTTCGGGAACCGGTGCCAACTCGGTGGGCAGCTTGGCTGCATCACTCATCCACACTTGCCCAGCCTTGGCCTGCAGCCGCGTACCCGGCCGGCGAGGTAAGTACGGATGCAAGCCCAGCCCATGCCACGCGGGTTGCTCGGCCAAGTGAGTTACACACAATTGAATATTCAACTCACCGTTGTTCAAGCGCAACCGCTGGCGGGCGTGATAGGCGAAGGGTGTGGCGCATTCCAATTCCAGCACCACTTCATGCGTGGTATGGCTCACCACCTGCCATGCCTGCTGCCAGGCCGAGCCGTGAATCGGTAAAGGATCAGTGAGGCTATTAGCTGCCAGTGCCAGCCAACCACCGGGGTTGTCGAACCCGCCTTGGGCGATTCGGTTGGACCAGGGTGCCAAGGGATAGCAACCCAGCTTGCCCGGCAGCCCGGTATTGATCGCCTGTGCATCGCTGTGCCGTAACAGCGGCTGCCCGGTGGCGCGCACCGTCCAGTTGACGAGGCTGCCGCCGATGGCGGGGGCGAGCACCAGATGGGTGAATTGATCCGAAAGCTCAATCACGATTGACCTGCCTGATGAAGTCAAAACAAACACTGAGGATGCAAGTGTGGGAGCTGGCTTGCCTGCGATAGCGACCTGTCAGTCAATGCATCCGTGACTGATACACCGCTATCGCAGGCAAGCCAGCTCCCACAGCTGCTCACTTTTGTTTCTGAAAGAAGGTTTACAGCACCAAGTGGGGCAACCACAGCGACAACGCCGGGATGTAGGTCACCGCAATCAGCACCAAGAACAACACCGCATAAAACGGCAGCAGTGCCTTCACGGTTTTCTCGATACTGGTCTTGCCCACCGCCGCACCAACGAACAGCACCGCGCCCACCGGCGGGGTAATCAGGCCGATACCCAGGTTCACCAGCATGATCATGCCAAAGTGCACCGGGTCGACGCCGATGCCCAGGATCACCGGCATCAGGATCGGCGTGAGGATCAGAATCAGCGGCGCCATGTCCATCACCGTGCCCAGCAACAACAGCATGACGTTGATGCACATCAGGATCACGTAGCGGTTGTCTGACAGGGTCAGGAACAGCGTGGTGATCTTCGCCGGGATCTGCATCAGGGTCATGATGTAGCCGAAGCTGGCGGCGAAGGCGATCAGAATCATCACGATGGAAATGGTGCGCACCGTGCGGTGCATCAGCTTGGGCAGCTCGCGCCATTTGTAGTCGCGGTAGATGAACATGGTCACGAAGAATGCCCACAACACCGCAATCGCCGCCGACTCGGTGGCGGTGAAGATGCCCGAGAGGATGCCGCCGAGGATGATCACCATGGCCATCAGGCCCCAGAGCGCATCGGCGGCGATCTTCAGCGCCTGCTTCAAGGGGATGACTTCGCCTTTGGGGTAGTCGCGCTTTTTCGCGAAGATCAGGCAGAGCACCATCAGGCACGCGCTCATCAACAAGCCTGGCACCACACCGGCCATGAACAGCGAGGCGATGGAGACCGTGCCGCCCGCCGCCAGGGAGTACAGCACCGAGTTATGGCTGGGCGGCGTCAGCAGCGCCTGCACCGAACCGCTGACGGTCACGGCGGTGGCGAATTCGCGCGGATAACCCCGCCGTTCCATTTCCGGAATCAGCACCGAGCCGACCGAGGCGGTATCGGCCACGGATGAGCCGGAAATCGCGCCAAAAAACGTCGAAGCCATGATGTTGACCAGGGACAACCCGCCACGCACAAAGCCCACCAGCACCCCGGCAAAGGCCACCAGGCGCCGCGACATACCGCCCTCGGCCATGATCGCCCCGGCCAGCACGAAGAACGGAATCGCCATCAGCGAAAACTTGTTCACCCCACCGGCAATCTGAATCATCAGGGCCTGGAACGGGATGTCGATCCACCACGCGCCAATCAGCGCCGACAGCCCCAACGCGTAGGCCACCGGCATGCCGATCAGAATCAATACAACAAAGCTGCCCAACAGAATCAATGCGTCCATATCAGGCGGCCCCTTCGTTTTCTTCAACCAAGTCGAAGCGCACCACCTTGCGGTTGCTCTGGTCACCGAACAGCAGCTTTTCGACCACGAACACCAGGGTCAGCACGCCGCCAATCGGGATCGGCATATAGGTGATGCCTACGCGCAGGGTAGGGATGGCGCTCATGAATTGGTTCCAGGTGGACAGGCACAGCTTGGTGCCCCAAATCGTCATGAACACGCAGATGGTGCCCATCAGCAGTTGCGAGAGGATGCCGACGAGGCGGCGTTGGACAGGCGGCAAGCGGTCAGTGATCATCGCCACCGACATGTGCGCGCCGGCACGGTAACTGGCAGCGGCGCCGATAAAGGTGAACACCAGCATCAGCAGGATGGCGGTGGGCTCCGGCCAGCTGGAACCGGTACCGAGGGCGTAGCGGGTGAAGATACCCCAGGGAATGATCAAGGCCACCCCCAGGACCGAAAGGCCGGCGACCCAGATACAGGTCATGTAAAGGCAGTCATTGAAGCGCAGCAGTAAAGTCTTCATGGCGTTCACCGTGACCGGGCGCGTCGATGCCGACCGCGCCGGGCCTTATGCAGGGGCAGGGGAGGTTATTGAACCGCGTCGATGCGCTTGATCATGTCCGCATACGGCGCACCGTACTTGGCACGCACCTGGGCGGTGGCCTCATAGAAGGGCTTTTTATCGACGGTGATGAACTCCACGCCGGCCTTCTTGAGTTTCTCTTCACTGCTGGCGGACTTGGCGTCCCAGAGCACGCGCTCATCGGCCTGGGCGGCCTTGGCAGCGGCCTTGACCATGTCCTGCTGGGCGGGGTCGAGCTTGTTCCAGGTGATTTTCGACATCACGATGGGTTCAGGCAGGATCAGGTGTTCGGTGAGGGTGTAGTACTTGGCGTTCTGAAAGTGGTTGTGTTCCAGCAAGGTCGGCGGATTGTTTTCCGCGCCGTCGATGACCCCGGTCTGCAGGGCGCTGAAGATCTCGCCGGTGTCCATGGCAATGCCGTTGGCGCCCATGGCGTTGAAGGCTTCGATGAAAATCGGGTTGCCTTGCACGCGGATCTTCATGCCCTTGAGGTCTTCGATCTTGCGCACCGGTTTCTTGGTATAGAGATTGCGCGTGCCGCCATCCATCCAGGCCAGGGCCACCAGGCCGAACTCGGAGTTGGTGATCTTGGCGAGGATCTCGTCGCCGATCTCGCCATCGATGACCTTGCGCATATGCGCCTGGTCGCGGAACACGAACGGCAGGTTGAACACGTTCACGTCAGGCACCACCGGGCCGACGATGCCGAGGCTGACGCGGGTCATTTGCACGGCGCCGACCTGGGCCTGTTCGACCACTTCCTTCTCGGAGCCCAGCACACCGCCGGGGAAGTACTTGAAGGTCAGCTCGCCGTTACTCGCCTTGGTCAGGGCCTTGCCCATGTTCTCTTCGGCGACCACGGTGGGGTAGCCAGCGGGGTGGATGTCGGCGAACTTGATTTCCAGCGCGTGGGCGGCGCTGCTGAGGGTGAAGATTGCAGCGGCGAGCAAGGTGCGTTTGAAGTCCATGGAAGTCACTCCTGTCTTGTTATTGTTGTATTCAAGGCACAGCGATTAAACGATGAAGCGGGGTTCGGGCAGCCCTTGGACGCCGGGGTTGAGGGCGAACACGCCACCAGACAGCGACTGCTCACTCGGGTCGTCACGGATGGAAGTGACGTACAAGGTGTCCAGGCGGCTGCCACCGAAGGCGCACATGGTGGGTTTTTTCACGGGCACGCTCAGGGAGCGGTCCAGTCGGCCGTCGGGGCTGAAACGGTGAATCAGTCCGGCGTCGTTGGCGCAGATCCAGTAGCCGCCCTCGGCGTCCACGGCTGCACCGTCGGGCCGCCCGGGGAAGTCGTTCATATCAACGAACAGGCGGCGATTGGACGGTGTGCCGGTCTCGATGTCGTAGTCGAACGCCCAGACCTTTTGCACCTTCGGGTGCGAATCGGAAGCGTACATCGTGCGGCCATCGGGGCTGAAGGCCAGGCCGTTGAGGGTGATGAACCCGTCCAGTTGCGCGTGGGGCGTAGCCCCGGACCCATAGCGATAAAGGACACCATCGGCGGCGTTCAAGCCCATGTCCAGCACCATGCTGCCGGCCCAGAAACGGCCCTGGCGATCGCAGCGGCCATCGTTCAAACGCATGTCCTTGCGCGAATGCTCGAGGCTGGCCAGCGGCACGGTGTCGAGGCTGCCGTCGTTGTGGGGCGTGAGTTGGAAGAAGCCGGTTTGCATGCCGGCGACCCAATTGCCTGCTTGAGTGCGCGCAATACAGGCGAGCATCTCTGGGGCTTTCCACGCTGCCAGATGGCCGGTGGCGGCGTTCCAGCGTTGCAAGCCACCGTTGGGGATATCCACCCAATACAGCGCGTTTTCTTCAGGCACCCACACCGGGCATTCGCCCACGGCATTGCGGGCATCGACAATCAATTCAGCAGTCATGGTCATTCCCTTGGGTTGCTGGGCACTCAGTCACCGAACGGCCCCGCCGCGCAGAACGCACCACCCTGATAGACCTTGGCCGGGTCATCGGCGGCCACGGGCGGCTGGGCTTCGACCTGGGCGCGGAACACCTCGGAGCTGTCCTTGGGGGCAAAGCCCAGGTGCGCGGCGTAGCGGTTGTCCCACCAGGTATCGAGGTTGGCCGACATGCCGTACACCACGGTATGGCCGACGTTGGGCGTGTACAGCGCGCGTTCGAGCAGTTGGGTCAGGTCGTCGAAACTCAGCCAGGTGTGCATCATCCGGCGGTTCTGCGGTTGCGGGAACGAGGAGCCGATACGGATGCTCACGGTCTCGATGCCGTAGCGGTCGAAGTAGAAACTGGCCATGTCTTCGCCGTAGGACTTGGACAGGCCGTAGTAACTGTCCGGGCGGCGCGGGGAGTGGGCGTCAAGTTGCTCGCCCTGTTTGTAGAAACCGATCACGTGATTGGAACTGGCGAAGATCACCCGCTTGACCCCGTGGCGGCGGGCGGCTTCGTAGATATGGAACACGCCACTGATATTCGCGCCCAGTACTTCTTCGAACGAGCGCTCCACTGACACGCCGCCAAAGTGCAGGATGGCGTCGACGCCCTCTACCAACTGATGCACGGCGTGTTTGTCGGCCAGGTCGCAGGTGTGTACCTCTTCGCGAGCATCGGTGGCGGGGGCCATTTCAGCGATATCCGAAAGGCGCAGCACCTGGGCATAAGGACGCATGCGTTCGCGCAGGACTTTGCCCAGGCCGCCGGCGGCACCAGTTAGCAACAGACGGTTGAAGGGAGCGGGGGTGGTGGTGGTCATGGGCCTTCCAGATTTTTGTTGTAGGTTGTCGTATGACTATGGGGAAATAGTGTTAGGGATTCCTGGTGTTGTCAACGTCCTTCCAGGCACATGAGATCAAAGGTGGGAGCTGGCTTGCCTGCGATAGCGGTGAGTATGAAAAGGATGTGGTAACTGACCCACCGCTATCGCAGGCAAGCCAGCTCCCACATGGATAGGTGGCACCTTAGAGATCGGATTTGCCTTTGGAGCTACAACAACGAAATCGGATAGCTGATAAAAATCCGGTTCTCGTCGAACTCGTTATTGCTGAAATCCCGGCGCATGGTCGAGTTGCGCCACTTCACATTGAGGTTCTTCAGCGCACCGCTCTGCACCGTGTAGGCCAACTCCGACTCACGTCCCCACTCCTTGCCGTCGGTGATCGCTCCGGTGTGTACATTGCTGCCGCTGATATAGCGGTTCATCAGGGTGAGCCCTGGAACGCCGAGCACCACAAAGTTGAAGTCGTGGCGCACCTGCCAGGACTTTTCCTTGGCGTTGTCGTAGCTGGCGTTGTAGCTGTCGTTGGCCAGGGTGCCGCCACTGGTGCCGTTGATGCGCATCCAGGCGCTGTCGCCGCTGAGTTTTTGCAGGCCAACGTAGAAGGTGTGGCCGTTGTATTTGGCCGAGAGCAGAGCGAACAGGGTCTTGTTATCGAGGTCGCCGGCCAGGGCGCTGCCGTCTTCCTTGCCGTTGAAGAACCCGAGGTTGGCGCCCAGAGTCCAGTCGCCCAGCGGCTGGCTGTGGGTGAGGTTGAGGTACTGCTGTTGGTAGATATCAGTCAGTTCGGCGTACCACAGGCCGACCTGGGTACGTTTGTCGTTGAAGGTGTATTCGCCGCCGCCGAAGTTGAAACGGTCCGAAGTGAACGCGGCTTTGCCGTTCATGAACATGTCTTCCATGCTCGCGTCGTTGCGTGGGCTGTTGCCGCGAAACTGGCCACCGTAGAGCGTCAGGCCGGCGATTTCATTGGAGGTGACCTGGCCGCCACGAAAGGTCTGGGGCAGGGAGCGGCCATCATCGGAACGCAGGATCGGCAGCACCGGCATCCATTCGCCAACCTTCAACTCGGTCTTCGACAGCCTGGTTTTCAGCGCGACACCCAGACGCCCGAAATTGTCGGCGGGGCGGCCATCGTCATGCACCGGCAACAGTTGGGTGCCGGCGGTGCCTTTGCCGCCATCAAGCTTTTGCGAATACAGGCCCAGCACGTCAATCCCGAAACCGACCGTGCCCTGGGTAAAGCCGGACTTGGCATCAAGGATAAAATTCTGCGTCCACTCTTCGGCCTTGCCCTGGGGGTTGGTCGGGTTGGTGAAGTTGCGATTGAAGTAGGCATTACGCAGGTTGAGCGTGGCCTTGGCGTCGTCGATAAAACCTTCGGCGTTGACGCCCAGCGGCAGGGTGACGGCCAGGCTGCCGAGACCGAGAAGGCCCAGGCGCGTGCAAGAATGACGGGCGGATTGACTCACAGTGAGGCTCCCTTTGTTTTGTTGTTTTTATTATTTGTTATACGTTGTCGTACAACATTGAGCGCGATATTTGCGGGGTTTTGAGGGCGTGTCAAGCAGAAGTTATACGATGACTTGGGTGAAACGATTCAACTGATGGGGCACGGTCAGTGTGGGAGCTGGCTTGCCTGCGATGGCGGCGAATCAGACAGTATGCAGTCACTGATCCACCGCCATCGCAGGCAAGCCAGCTCCCACATTGATTGCATTGCACAAGACTTTTCAGCCAGCCATGACCATCGGCGGCAGGGTGCCAAGCAGGGAAACTGCCGCCACGGCTGCAAGGCCCAGCAGCCACTCCATCATCACACTGGCTCTCAAACTGCCCAGGCGCTGTTCGCAGCGCTTGATACGCAACCGGTTCAACAGCGCCAACCCGAGCATGCCCAGCACCAGCCCCACCTTGATCAGCAGGATCAAGGCGAAGCCCTCGAACAGCGGAGTGGGCCACAGTTGCCCGGTGAGCACGCGCACGTTGATCAGACCGGTTACCAGCAGGCCACCGACCAGGCCATAGCCCACACCACTGAAGCGATGCAGAATCGGTTCCAAGCGCTGGTCATGCGCCTGCCGGAGGATCAGCACCAACACCAGCAACCCCCCGAGCCAGGCCCCCACGCACAGCAGGTGCACCACCTGGTTAAGGATCAGCAGCCGCCCACTCAGCCCGTCGAGCATGGCGCCGTGGCCTACCGGGGCCAGGGTCGCCAGCAGCAGGGCGAGCAGCGGCAAGCGCAAGGCCGGCCAGGGCTTGATCAGCACGATCACCAGCAGCAGGTTAAACAGCAGATGCCAGGTCCATACCTGGCCAAAAAAGGTTTTGCCCAGCACCAACTGCACCGTGGCCGGTTGCAGCGCCGAGTCCCAACTGCCAGCCATGCTGGCGGTGATCAACAGCAGCCACGCAACCCCGGTGAGCAGCCCCAGGCTGGCCAGGCCACGGGTGATGCGCAGCAATTGCCGGTCCAGTGTCGGCTGCACGACGTGAGCGCCGAGCAGCCAGGGCCTGAACACCCAGGCCCCGAACATCAGCAACACGACGCAAAAGTGCAGGAAGCGGCACAGCACCAGCAGGGTTGCCATGGGTTATTGGCCGACCTTGAAGCTGTAAGTGCCTTCGCTTTTGTGAGTGTCGACGGACACCGCATGCCATTCGACCTTATACGTGCCGCTTGCCAGCGGAGCGGCAGGCGTGACCACCAGGGTTTTCTTGTCGGCGTCCGGGGTTTCCAGGCCCTTGATGGCAATTTCGGTGCCGTCCTTGCTCAGGGAGACCTTGGTAAAGGTGGCTTCGACGCCTTCGCTGAAGGTCAGGCGCAGGTCTGTGGGGGCGGCGACGCGGCTGTCAGCCGCAGGTTGCGCGCTCTTGAGGTGGGCGTGGGCAAACGCGGCAGAAGCGCCCAGCAGGGCAGTGAACAGGACAGCAGCGGTCAGGGACTTCTTGAGCAACATTGTTCAACACCGATCAGAGGATAGGAGCCGGCAGTGTACGAAGTTTCGGCTTGGCCTGTCGCCCCGATCTAGAGCCGGTGGTAGTCTTTAGGCCGTGTTGTTGTCAGGGAGCCCTTATGGGCAATCACAAGATCGGAATTCGTCGGGTCAACGTCGAGAAAATCCTGCTGGCGGCGGAGAAGGTCTTCGCCAACAAAGGCTATGGCAGCACCGCCATGGCCGACATCGCCGAAGAAGCGCAACTGCCGCGCTCCAACCTGCATTACTACTTCACCACCAAGAGCGAGCTGTACAGCGCGGTGCTGTTCGACCTGCTGGAATTGTGGAAGCAGGACGCCCTGAGCTTTGAAACCTTCGACGACCCTCGGGTAGTGCTCAGCAGCTACATCCGCGCCAAGATGCAGCGCTCGCGCACGCGCCCGTATGGCTCCAAGGTCTGGGCCAATGAAATCATCCACGGCGCGCCCACACTCGGCGAGGCCCTGGATGAAAGCCTGTACGACTGGGCCAAGATGAAGGAAGCGAAGATTCGCCAATGGGTGCAAGACAAACGCATCCTGCCGGTGGAGCCCTCGAGCCTGCTGTACATGATCTGGGCCTCGACCCAGCACTATGCCGACTTCGACCACCAAGTGAAGATTTTGAATGATCACCAGCCGTTGTCGGACAGGCAGTTCGAGAAGGCGATACAGACGGTGACCGGTGTGATTTTGCGCGGGATTGGCTTGGAACCCTGAGCTGATCGTTCCCACGCTCCGCGTGGGAATGCCGCCCTGGACGCTCTGCGTCCGCTCTTGCCAGGGTGACGCGGAGCGTCACAGGATGCGTTCCCACGTGGAGCGTGGGAACGAGGGGCAAGGGTTACACCGCTTCGCGGTAAGGATTGCGCGGGTCCTGCGTCCAGTTCAAAAACGGCTTGCCGTTATCGATCGGCACCATCTCGATGCAGCCGGCCACCGGGCAGGTGATCTGGCACAGGTTGCAGCCCACGCACTCATCGTCGATCACCTCATACAGATGCGTGCCATCAGCCTGCTTCAAGCTGGCAATGGCCTGGTGCGAGGTGTCCTCGCAGGCAATATGGCAACGCCCACAGCCAATGCACGCCGCTTGATCAATCTTGGCGATGACCTGGTAGTTGATGTCCAGGTACTTCCAGTCCGTGGTATTGCCCACCGCCCGCCCGGAAAACGCCTGCAGGTTGGCATGGCCCTGGCTGTCCATCCAGCGCGACAAGCCGTCCTTCATCTCTTCAACGATGCGAAACCCATGCAGCATCGCCGCCGTGCACACCTGCACCGCGCCGCAGCCCAGGGCGACGAATTCCGCGGCGTCGCGCCAGGTACCGATGCCGCCGATGCCGCAGATCGGCAGGCCGTTGGTCTGTGGGTCCCGGGCGATTTCGGCGACCATGTTCAATGCAATCGGCTTCACCGCCGAGCCGCAGTAACCGCCATGAGTACTCTGGGTGCCGACCACCGGCAGCGCGACCATGCGTTCCAGGTCCACGCTGGTGATGGAGTTGATGGTGTTGATCAGCGACACCGCATCGGCGCCACCGCGATAGGCCGCTCGCGCCGCCACGCGGATGTCGGTGATGTTCGGCGTGAGTTTGACGATCACCGGCAGCGAGCAATAGGTCTTGCACCAGCGCGTCACTTGCTCCACGTACTCCGGCACCTGGCCGACGGCGGCGCCCATGCCCCGTTCGGGCATGCCGTGAGGGCAGCCGAAGTTCAGCTCGATGCCGTCGCAGCCGGTCGCCTCCACCAAGGGCAGGATGTTTTTCCAGGACGCTTCGACACAAGGCACCATCAGCGAGACGATCAGCGCGCGGTCCGGCCAGTCCTTTTTCACCTGGGTGATTTCCCGCAAGTTGATCTCCAGGGAGCGGTCGGTGATCAGTTCGATATTGTTGATGCCCAGCACTTCGCGGTTGGCGCCATAGTGCGCGGAGTAACGCGACGACACGTTCACCGCCGCCGGATCTTCCCCCAGGGTTTTCCACACGACGCCACCCCAGCCGGCCTCGAAGGCGCGCACTACGTTGTAGGCTTTGTCGGTGGGCGGCGCGGAAGCCAGCCAGAACGGATTGGGCGCTTTGATTCCGGCGAATACAATCGAGAGATCGGCCATTACGCAGCCTCCACAGTCAGCATGAGTTGGGCATGCATGGCTTCGGCGGCCCGCTTGCCATGTTGTACTGCCTGGACGGTGAGGTCCTGGCCGAGGCTGACGCAGTCGCCGCCGGCATACACCCCAGGGATGCTGGTGCGCAGTTGCTCATCGACGAAGATGCGCTCGCCGACGCGGTGCAGCTGCTGGGCCAGCGGGTCGTGCAGGGCGTCGTTGTCGAAGCCTTGCCCGATCGCCTTGAAGATCGCATCGGCGGCCAGTTCGAAGGTTTCCCCGGTAGGCAGCAGGCGACCGTTCTCCAGGCGGGTGCGGGCAAAGCGCATGCCGCGTACGCGGCCTTGGTCGTCGAGTAACACCTCGTCGGGTTGGGCCCAGGTCAACAGCCGGACTTGATTGGCCTTGGCGATGTCCTGTTCGTGGTGGGTTGCGCCCATGTCGGCCAGACCACGGCGGTACACCAGGTTGACATCGCGGGCACCGAGGCGGGCCATCTGCACGGCCATGTCGATGGCGGTGTTGCCGGCGCCGAGCACGATGCAGCGGTCGGCCAGGGGCAGTTGGGTGAGGTCGTCGGCCTGGCGCAGTTCGCGGATATAGTCGGTGGCGGCGAGCAGGCCGGGGGCGTCCTCAAAGGGCAGGCCCAGCTGTTTGCTGGCAGCGAGCCCCAGGCCGAGGAACACCGAATCGAACTGCTGGTGCAGTTCGCTCAAGGTCAGGTTGTCACCCAGGCGCTGGCCGTGGCGAACCTCGATGCCGCCAATCTGCAGGAGGAAATCCAGTTCCTTCTGGGCGAAGTCGTCCACCAGTTTGTATTTGGCGATTCCGTATTCATTCAGGCCGCCGGCTTTTTCCCGCGCCTCGAATATCACCACGTCATGACCGTGCAAGGCGGCGCGGTGAGCGCAGGCCAAACCGGCAGGCCCGGCGCCGACCACAGCGATACGCTTGCCGGTGGACGCGGCGCGTTGGAACGGGTGTTCGCTGAAGTGCGCGTTGTCGATGGCGTAGCGTTGCAGCAGGCCGATCAGCACAGGGGCGCATTCTTCGGCGTTATTGCGTACGCACGCTTGCTGGCAAAGGATTTCCGTCGGGCACACCCGTGCGCAACTACCACCGAGGATGTTGGCCGAGAGGATTTTTTGCGCGGCCCCCTGCACGTTTTCGGTGTGGATATTGCGGATGAACGAGGGGATATCGATCTCGCTGGGGCACGCATTCACACAAGGCGCGTCGTAGCAGTACAGGCAGCGCGAGGCTTCCAGTTGGGCCTGGCGTGCGTTGAGGGGCGGTGCCAGGTCTGTGAACTGGCTGGCGAGGGTGGCCCCGTCTTCGCGGGGGTGGGGGAGGTGGGTCAGGGTCTGGATCACGGTGTTGGCCTCACGGTTATTGAGGTGCTGCCTCTGATGGGCGATCATTCCCACGCTCTGCGTGGGAATGCCTCACTGGACGCTCCGCGTCCGCTTTTTTTGGACTCAGCGGTTCACAGCCACTGGCTTGCAAAGCGCTGCCCGCTTGCTCAACTGCTCGAACACCGACGGATACGCCGGCCGCTCCACATATCGTCCGGCCCCTCGCTCGGCGCGCAGGTCACCATCGGCCCACACCAGCTTGCCCTGGCTGATGGTGTGGCTGGGCACGCCGCGCACGGTCTTGCCTTCGAAGATGTTGAAGTCCACCTGCTGATGGTGGGTCTTGGCGGAAATGGTCCGCGTGCCCTCGGGGTCCCATAGCACCAGGTCGGCATCGGCGCCCACGCGTATCGCGCCTTTACGGGGGTAGAGGTTGAAAATCTTCGCGGTGTTGGTGGAGGTCAGCGCGACAAATTCTTGCATCGATAAACGCCCGGTATTGACCCCTTCGTGCCACAGCAGCGCCATGCGGTCTTCAATGCCGGCGGTGCCGTTGGGAATCTTGCTGAAGTCGTCACGCCCGGCGGCTTTTTGCTCGGCGCAGAAACAGCAGTGGTCGGTGGCGGTGGTGTGCAGGTTGCCCGCTTGCAGGCCGTGCCACAGCGCCTCTTGATGCCCGCGTGGGCGGAATGGCGGGCTCATTACATAGCCGGCGGCGGTCTGCCAGTCGGGGTGCTGGTACACACTGTCATCGAGCAACAGGTGGCCGGCGAGCACTTCACCGTACACCGCCTGGCCTTTGCCTCGGGCATAGGTGATTTCATCCAGGGCTTCTTTCGTCGACACATGCACCAGGTACAGCGGCGTGCCGATGGTCTCGGCAATCCGGATGGCACGGCTGGCCGCTTCGCCTTCCACCTGGGACGGGCGCGACAGCGGATGGGCTTCCGGCCCGGTGATGCCCTGGGCCATCAGTTTGCGTTGCAGGTGATACACCAGCTCGCCATTTTCGGCATGCACGGTGGGCACGGCGCCGAGTTCCAGGCAGCGTTCGAAACTGGCGACCAAGGTGTCATCGGCCGCCATGATCGCGTTCTTGTAAGCCATGAAATGCTTGAAGCTGTTGATGCCGTGATGGCTGACCAACTCGGCCATTTCCTCACGTACCTGCTCACTCCACCAAGTGATCGCTACGTGAAACCCGTAGTCGGCGGCGGACTTTTCGGCCCAGCCGCGCCACTGGTGGAAAGCTTCCATCAGCGATTGCTGCGGGTTGGGAATCACGAAGTCGATGATCGACGTGGTACCACCGGCCAAGCCTGCCGCCGTGCCACTGAAAAAGTCTTCACTGGCCACCGTGCCCATGAAGGGCAGTTGCATATGGGTATGGGGGTCGATGCCGCCCGGCATCAAGTATTGGCCGCTGCCATCGAGTATTTCAGTGCCTGCGGGAATATCCAGATTCGTGCCAATGGCGCGAATTAGACCCTCTGCACATAACACATCGGCGCGGTAACTTTCATCATGGGTAATAACGGTGGCGCCACGGATCAACAGCGACATGTCGAGTTCCTCACAGGCTTGACCGGCTTGTGCCAGTTCTAAGTGTTGTAATACTGCGCACCGAGGGTCGGTTAATTCCTGTCATCGGTGACAGGAATAGAAACTAGCCCGAGTTTTTCGAATGAGCAAGCAGATTTTTCGCAAACTTTTGTGTGTTTCATCTTGTTGATATTTATAAGAAAAATCCTATTTTCACCAAAATGAAGCATGCCCACCCTGTTTTGACGCACTTGACAGGTTCTTGATCTGATCAATATTTCTTATTGCAAATCAGGCGCTTGAGATATGCCGCTTGACGCCGTCGAGAAATAAAAATAATTGTGATGCACCAGATTGAGACCTGAAGGTTCTGGCAACTTGCGTATTGTTTAGCCTGACGCATGCGGCAAGTACTGCAGGTTCAATTGGAAAGCTGATAAACATCAGCACGTTATATAAGCGGTGCGGGTTCAGAGACGGTTGTCGGCACGGTTATTGAGTGCACGGGCAGTTGGCCGGAACCCTGGATGTCATGTTGTCGATGCGGTACTCCGGCCACCTGAACCTAGCGTGCAGGTGAGCAACAATAATTTTAAAAAAAACCGTGGAGCGGCCATGCAACAGAACAGATCGCAAGTCATCGAGCGCAACGGCCTGTACGAACTCGACGCCGGCCTCGACGTCCTCGACAGCCCTCGCTACAACCACGATATGGCACCTACCAAAGTACACGAGCGCACCTGGAACAAATGGCACATCACGGCGCTGTGGGTCGGCATGTCGATCTGCGTGCCCACCTACACCCTGGGCGGGGTGCTCACGGCGTATTTCGGGCTGTCGGTGGGGGAGGCGCTGATGGCGATCCTGCTGGCCAATATCGTGGTGTTGATCCCGCTGACCCTCAACGCGTTTCCCGGCACCAAGTACGGCATTCCGTTTCCGGTGCTGTTGCGTTCGTCCTTTGGCATCCTCGGCTCCAACGTACCGTGCCTGATCCGCGCGCTGGTGGCCTGCGGCTGGTTTGGTATCCAGACGATGTTCGGCGGGCTGGCGATCCACCTGTTCCTGGGCTCGATTTTCGACGGCTGGAAAGCCCTCGGCGGTACCGGAGAGGTGATCGGTTTCATGCTGTTCTGGTGCTTGAATCTGTGGGTGGTGCTGCGTGGCGCCGAGTCGATCAAGCGCCTGGAAACCTTGTCGGCGCCGTTGTTGGTGGCGGTGGGGGTTGGGCTGCTGGTATGGGCGATGCCCAACGTGTCCCTCAGCGAGTTGATGGCGATCCCACCCAAGCGCCCCGAAGGCGCCAGCCTCACCGGTTACTTCATGGCGGGGCTCACGGCGATGGTGGGTTTCTGGGCCACATTGTCATTGAACATTCCGGATTTCAGCCGCTACGCCAAGAGCCAGAAAGACCAGATTCTGGGGCAGATTTTCGGCTTGCCGCTGACCATGTTCCTGTTCGCCGCCCTCGGCGTGGTGATGACCGCCGCCTCGGTGAAACTGGTGGGGGTGAGCGTCTCCGACCCGGTGAGCCTGATCGGGCATATCCAGAGCCCGGTGTGGGTGGCCATCGCCATGGCGCTGATCATCGTCGCGACCTTGTCCACCAATACCGCGGCGAACATCGTCTCGCCCACCAACGACTTCCAGAACATTGCGCCCAAGCTGATCAACCGCACCACGGCGGTGATCCTCACCGGCCTGGTAGGGCTGGCGCTGATGGCCCATGAACTGCTGAAAAAACTCGGGCTGATCGTCTCGGACGTGAGTCTTGAAACCGTGTATTCCAATTGGCTGCTGGGTTATTCAAGCCTGCTGGGGCCGATTGCCGGGATCATGGTGGTGGACTATTTCATCACCCGCAGACAACAGTTGGACCTGGCCGGCCTGTACCGCGACGACGTGTACCCGGCCTGGAACTGGAGCGGCTTTATCGCCTTTGGCGTACCGGTGGTGCTGACGCTGCTGTCGCTGGGCAGCGATGCGTTCAGCTGGTTCTACAGCTACGGCTGGTTTACCGGTTCGGCGTTGGGCGGGGTGTTGTATTACGGCTTGAACGCCAAGCGCGGGGCGAGCCCGATCACCGCCAAGGCGCCGTTGTAAACCACGGTCGAGGTGGGAGCTGGCTTGCCTGCGATAGCGGACTATCAGTTAAAACCGTGTCGCCTGACACACCGCCATCGCAGGCAAGCCAGCTCCCACAGTTGACCGCGTCAATTCATAAGAACCTGTAGCCTGAGGAGACCCCCCATGAACGCTGCCCTCGACGTTCTGCAATCGCCCCATCAGCACATCAATCGCGACCGTCTGTGGCAGTCGCTGATGGACCTGGCCAAACTCGGCGCCACGCCCAAGGGCGGTGTGTGTCGCCTGGCCCTCACCGACCTCGACCGCAAGGCTCGCGACCTCTTCGTGCAGTGGTGTGAAGCGGCGGGTTGCACCGTGACCGTCGACGGCATCGGCAATATCTTTGCGCGCCGCCCCGGTCGCAATCCCGACCTGCCACCGGTAATGACCGGCAGCCATATCGACACCCAGCCCACCGGCGGCAAGTTCGACGGTTGCTTCGGCGTGCTGGCCGGTGTGGAAGTGCTGCGCACCCTCAACGACCTCCAGGTGGAAACCGAGGCACCGCTGGAAGTGGTGGTGTGGACCAACGAAGAAGGCTCGCGCTTCCCGCCGTGCATGATGGGCTCAGGGGTGTTTGCCGAGAAGTTCACCCTGGCCGATACCCTGGCCAAGGTCGATGCGGACGGCGTCAGCGTGGAGGAGGCGTTGAACGCGATTGGCTATGCGGGAACGCGGCCGGTCAGCGGGCATAAGGTCGGCGCGTATTTCGAGGCCCATATCGAACAAGGGCCGATTCTGGAGGATGAACACAAAACCATCGGCGTGGTGCTCGGCGCCCTCGGGCAAAAGTGGTTCGACCTGAAGCTGCGCGGTGTTGAGGCCCATGCCGGCCCTACACCCATGCACTTGCGCAAGGACGCCCTGGTCGGCGCGGCAGCGGTGGTGGCCGCCGTGAACGCGGCGGCGTTGGCGCACCAGCCCCATGCATGCGGCACGGTGGGGTGCCTGCAAGCGTATCCGGGATCGCGCAACGTGATTCCCGGTGAAGTGCGCATGACTCTGGATTTTCGTCATCTTGAACCGGCGCGGCTGGATTCGATGATTGCCCAGGTGCGTCAGGTGATCGAAGACACCTGCGCCAAACATGGCTTGAGTTTCGACATGCAGCCTACGGCGGACTTCCCGCCGCTGTACTTCGACAAAAGCTGCGTGGAGGCGGTGCGCAATGCCGCCAATGGCTTGGGCTTGTCGAACCTGGACATCGTCAGCGGGGCAGGGCACGACGCGATCTTCGTCGCTGAGCTTGGCCCGGCGGGGATGATCTTTGTGCCGTGTGAAGGCGGCATCAGCCATAACGAAATCGAAAATGCCGCGCCGGATGACCTGGCGGCGGGGTGTGCGGTGTTGTTGCGGGCGATGGTGGCCGCTTCAGCGGCCATCGCCAGCGGCCAGCTCGCGGCCTGATCGTTCCCACGCTCCGCGTGGGAATGCACCCTGTGACGCTCCGCGTCACGATTTTAGAGGCAGACGCAGAGCGTCCTGAGCGGCGTTCCCACGCAGAGCGTGGGAACGATCAGTGGGTATTAACCCGGCTGCCAGCCGCCGCCCAGTGCGGTCAACAGCCCTACGCTCGCCTGCAACTGCCGGGTCTGTACCGCCTGCAACGTTCTCTGTGCCTGCAACGCGGCGGTTTGGGCGGTGACCACATCCAGATAGCTCACTGCCCCGGCCTGATAGCTGTTCATCGCCAAGGCCTGGGTATGTTGCGCCGCCTCTGCCGCCGCTTGCTCGTCCTCGGCTTGCTGCTGCAGATCCCGCAGTTGCGCGAGGTTATCTTCCACCTCGCGCACGGCTTTCAATACGTGGCTACGGTACTGTGCCGCGGCCTCCTCGAACTCGGCCTTGGCCTGGCGCTCGTTGGCGCTCAAGCGCCCGCCGTCGAAGATCGGCAGGTTCATCAGCGGCCCCAGTGCCCAATACCGGTTGCCGGCGGACAGCAGGTTGCCAACACCTTGGGTCTGCCCGCCCAGCACACCGGTCAAACTGAAATCCGGAAACCACGCCGCCTTGGCCACGCCGATCGTTGCGTTGGCCGCAAACACGCGACGTTCAGCTGCGGCAATGTCCGGACGACGCTGCAGCAGGTGGCTGGGCAACTGCGCCGGAATGCCTGGCAACGCCATTAACTGCGAGCTGGGCGGCAGTGAAAACTCACTGGCCGTCACGCCCACCAATTCGCCGATGGCATGTTCGGCGAGGTTGCGCTGGCCACGCACTTCGTCCAGCTGCGCCTTGGCTTCGGCCAGTTGGTTCTGCGCGCGGGTCAGGTCCAATTCCGAGGCAATCTGGCCTTCATAACGGCTGCGGGTCAGTTGCAGCGCCTGGCTGAAGTCTTGCAACGAAGTGCTCAGGATTCGGCGCTGCGCATCCAGCCCATTGAGCTGCACATACAGGCTCGCCAACTGCTGTTGGAGGCTCAAGCGCACCACCGCCAAATCATCAAAGGACGCTTGTGCCTGGGCATCGCCCGCGGCGACCTGGTTGCGGATTCTGCCCCACAGGTCGAGGTCGTATCCCAGGGAGAACCCAGCGGTATTGCTGTTGTACACCGACGGCTGTGTAGTACCGCGTAACGGTCGTGAATCCGATTGACGCTGGCGCAGCGGTTGCACGCTGGCGGTGATTTGCGGGAAAAGGCCCGCGTGCAGTTGACTGGCATAGGCCTGGGACGCATCGAAGTGCGCCAGCGCCGCGGCCAGGTCCGGGTTGGCCTTGAGCAGTTGTTGCTGCAGCGCGTTCAGGCGCGAATCGTTGTAGAGCTGCCACCACTGGGGCGCCAGTTGATCCAACGGTTGCGCGCTGTGCCAGGGGCCATCGCTGGTTTGTTCGCGGTAGTGGGCGGGCAGGTCAATCGACGGCACCGTATAGGTGGGCGCCATCGAGCAACCCTGCAACGCCAGCACCATAAGTGCCGCCAGCGACTTAAGCCTTGGGCGCATGCGCACCTCCCGAGGCGGCGGCCAGTTGCACTGGGTCGCCTTCGCGCAGGGCGTCGGGCGGGTTGTCGATGATGCGGTCAGCAGGCTTCAGGCCTTGGTCGATCACCAGGCGCTCGCCGAGGTCCAGGCCAATATGAATGTCTTGCAGGTGCACATGATTGCGCCCGTCCAGCACCGCAACCTGGGTGCCCTGGGCGCGGAAGATCAAGGCGCTGGCCGGGATGCTTACGCCATGGGTGTCAGCCGGAATCGGTAGGGTGACTTCGGCGTAGTCGCCCGGCAGCAGTTCGCCGTTGGGGTTGTCGGCGACGAACTGGGCCAGCAGGGTGCCGGAGCGGCGGTCGATGGCGGTGGAGTCACCGATCAGGCGTGCCTTGAAATGCTCGCCGGGGTGCTCGGGGACGGTCAGTTCGACCTCAAGGCCCGCATGAATGACCGCTGCATAGTTCTGCGGCACCGGCACGTACAAGCGCAATTGGTGGGTGTCGGCAATGTTGAACAGTTCTGGATCGCTGGCGTTATCGGCTTTGATCAACTGGCCGATGTCCGTGTTGCGGGCGGTGATGGTGCCGGCGAACGGCGCGCGCAGGGTCTTGTAGCTTTCCAGGGCGCACAGTCGCGCATAGTCTGCTGCAGCGGCTTCGGTGTTGGCCTTGGCGGCTGCGGCGTTGGAGGTTTTCTCATCGGCGTCCTGGCGCGATACCGAATGGCTGGCCAGCAGGTTTTGCCAGCGGGTCGCCGTGGTGGCTGCCAGGCGTGCATTGGCTTGTTGCTGGATCAGGCGCGCATGGGCCTGGGCCAGTTGTTGGTCAAGGTCGGGGCTGTCGATTTCGGCGAGGATTTGCCCGGTCTTGACCTGGGTCCCGATGTCGACTTTCCAGTCCTTCAAGTAGCCGCTCACCCGCGCATGGATAGCCGCCTTGCTCCACGCCTCCAGGTGGGCGGGCAGGCGCAGGGTGTCACCGCCGGCGTTTGGCTTGGGTTGGAACACCATCACCTGGGGGACGGCGGCGGCTTCGGTCCAGGCAGTGACCGATTGCTCGTGCAGCGTACGCGCGTGCAGGCCGCTGGCGACCAGCAAGGCAGCCAACGTCAGGCCACCGACACCCAGGAGCATCAGGCGCTTGCGCGAGGGTTTTTGATCAGGCGACATGGGGCGTTTCTCCAGCAGTTGCGCGAGTAGGATGACGACCGTGGACCAGGCTGAAGACCACGGGAACAAACAACAAAGTGGCGACGGTGGCGAAGACCAGGCCACCGATGACCGCTCGGCCGAGCGGGGCGTTCTGCTCCTCGGAAATCGCCAGGGGCAACATGCCAATGATCATTGCCAGGGCGGTCATGCACACCGGGCGAAAGCGTGTGTAGCCGGCTTCCAGCGCGGCTTTCAACGCATCGCCGTGTTCGGCCAGGCGCTCACGGCAGAAGCTCACCACCAGGATCGAGTTGGCGGTGGCCACGCCCATGCACAAGATGGCACCGGTCAGTGCTGGCACCGACAACGAGGTGCCACTGAGGAACAGCATCCACACGATGCCCGCCAATGCTGCCGGCAACGCCGTGATGATCACAAAGGGGTCGGCCCACGACTGGAAGTTGACCACGATCAGCAAGTAGATCAGCACCACCGCGCCGAGCAGTCCGAAGCTCAAACCACTGAACGCCTCATGCAGCGCATCGATCTGCCCGTGCAGGCTGATGGTCGCGCCTTTGGGGCGCATGGACGCCGTGTCATCCAGCACCTTTTGCACATCGCGGGCCACACCGCCGAGGTCGCGACCTTGCACGTTGGCGTACAGGTCCAGGGTCGGTTCGATGTTGTAGTGGGTCACCACGGCCGGGCTTTGTACCCGGGAAATAGTCGCCACGCCGCCGAGGATTTGCGCCTGGCCATTGGCACCGGTCACCGGCAACGCTTCCAGGGACGGCAGGCTGTCGAGGCGGTATTGCGGGGTGGCCGCGACGATGGAATAAGACACGCCGTTGGCCGGGTTGAGCCAGAAGGTCGGCGCGGTTTGCGAGCTGCCGGCGAGGGAGGCGACCATGCTGTTGGTGACGTCACGCTCGGTGATGCCCAGGCCATTGGCGCGCATACGGTCCACGTTTACTTGCAGCGAGGGGTAGCCGGTGGACTGCTGGATCCGCAGGTCGGCAATCCCCGGTACATGTTGCAAGCGCCGTTCAAGCTCGACGGCATAAGCGCGGTTTTCGGCGTCATTGCGCCCGGAGATTTTGACGTCCAGCGGGGCGGGGGCGCCGAAGTTGAGGATCTGGCTGCTGATGTCGGCGGGCAGGAACGCAAAGTGGCTGCCGGGGAAACTTTGCGGCAGGGCTTCGCGCAGTTTTTTCACATAGTCGGCGGTGGGCGCGTGGTGCGTTTTCAAGCTGACTTGAATATCGCCATCCTGCGGGCCGATGGTGCCGCTGCTGCTGTAGGCCATGTCGATGCCGCTGAGCGGAATGCCAATATTATCGACGATGGTGTCCAGCTCTTCGGCGGGGATGACCTCGCGGATCCGCGCTTCGATGCGGTCGAACGCCGCGGCGCTTTCCTCGATGCGCGTGCCCAGTGGCAAGCGCACATGCAGGGCCAAGGCACCCGCATCGGTGGCCGGGAAAAAGTCCTGGCCCAGGCTCGGCAACAACAGGAACGACGCGAGTACGCAGGCCAGGAACCCGACAATGAAGCGCTTGCGTGCGCCCAGTGCCAGCGTCAGCAGGCCATGGTAGGTGTCGCGGACATTGGAAAAGTGCCGCTCGAATCCCTGTTGAAAATTCAGCACCGATTGCAGCAACGCATTGCGTGGTTTCGGGTGTTGTTCACCCTCGTGGTGATTGATGAATGCATCTTCCGGATGATGCCCCGCGCCTGGCTCCGGCCTATGCGGTTTGAGCAAAAACATCGCCAGTGTCGGCACCAGGGTGCGCGAGAGAATGAACGAACTGGCCATGGCAAAGATCACCGCCAGCGCCATTGGCCGGAACAGGTAACCGGCGATGCCTTGCAGCAAAAACATCGGCACGAACACGATGCAGATGCACAACAGCGAGACGAACGCCGGGCCGACGATTTGCGCGGCGCCGTCGAGAATCGCGGCCTTCACCGCCTTGCCTTGCTCCAGGTGCCAGTTGATGTTTTCGATGGTCACCGTGGCGTCGTCCACCAGGATGCCCACCGCCAACGCCAGCCCGCCCAACGTCATGACGTTGAGGGTTTGCCCACTGACAGCCAATAGCGCGATGGCCGACAGTACTGCCAGGGGAATCGACGCGGCGATGATCAAGGTCGAGCGCCAACTGCCGAGAAACAGCAGGATCATCGCACTGGTGAGCAGTGCAGCAATGATGCCTTCCTGGGCCACGCTGCCCACCGACTGCTTGACGAACGCCGAGGCATCGCCCAGCAGCGAGGTTTTCAGCGACGGCGGCAGGGTTTCGTTGATGCGCGGCAGCATCTGCCGGATACCGTCGATGATCGACAGGGTGGAGATGCTGCCGTTTTTCAGCGCCGGCATCAGCACGGCGCGATGGCCGTCGACCCGCACGATATTGGTTTGCGGCGGTGAACCGTCGCGCACGTGGGCCACTTGGCCGATGGTGATCAGCGCCCCGTCAACCGTCTTGATCGGCAGGTCGTTGAGTTCATCGATGGCCTTGGGGCTGTTATTGAGCAGGATCGTGTATTCGTTGAGGCCCAGCTTGGCGGTGCCCACCGGGATGATCTGGTTCTGCAGCGCCAGGGCATTGCCCACATCCTGGGCCGACAAGCCTTTGGCGGCCAGCGCCTGAGGGTCGAGGTCGAGGGTGATTTGCCGTTGCTTGCCGCCCATCGGTGTAGGCATGGCCAGGCCGGGCAGGGCGCTCAAGGGCAGGCGGATATTGTTCTGCACCAGGTCGCGAATTTTGGCTTCCGACAGGCTGGGGCTGGAAAACGCCATTTGCAGGATCGGCACCGTGGAGGCGCTGTAGTTGAGGATCAGCGGCGGGGTGATGCCCGGTGGCATTTGCTTGAGCACAGTCTGTGACACCGCCGTGACCTGGGCGTTGGCGGTACGGATATCGACGCCAGGCTGGAAGAAGATCTTGACGATGCCCATGCCGGGCAGCGATTGCGACTCGATATGTTCGATGTCGTTGACGGTGGTGCTCAGTGAGCGTTCGTAGGTGTAGATCACCCGGCCGGCCATGGCGTCCGGGGACAGGCCGTTGTACTGCCAGACCACGGCGACCACGGGAATGCCGATATCGGGAAAAACATCCGTGGGCGTGCGCAGGGCCGCCATCGGCCCGATGATGCAGATGAATATAGCCAGCACGATGAAGGTGTACGGCTTGTGCAGTGCGGTCTTTACCAGCCCGAGCATGCGTGAGTCTCCGAGAAGAGCAGGATTGCAAACCCCGGCAGTCTTGACCGACCCACCTAACACGCACCTTTCAGCCAGGTGAAGGAAGTTTTAGTCAAGGGCTGAAGATACTTTCATAGGGATTCATTTGTTCCAGGAAGGGCGGCTGATCAAGCTTGTCAGCCATCGGATACGCCCTTTTTACATCTGCCCTTTGGAGCCCTGTCATGTCACTTAAACCACTGTTGTTAGTTCCCGTCCTTGGCTTTGTCTGTTTGTTGTCGGCGTGCGCCGGCCCGATCCCCAAGGCGGACCCCAGCCAAGCCTGGATCGGCTTGCAGGAAGAAGCGCCGAATGACCTGATGGCCGAGCGTGTCGATGGCAAGCGTGTGGACGATGGGCGCTATTTTGAAGTGACCCCGGGGGACCATCGCCTGGACGTGACTTTATTTGAAGACGAGCCGGGTGATGACAACCAGCAGGACTGCCAGGGCCGCATCGAGTACAAGCATTTCAAGGCAGGTGAGCACTACACCCTGGTGGAATCGAGCCTGGGCACCACGGTGCGTGCGTCCCTTGAGGACGGCCACGGCAAGGAAATTGCCGCGACCCAGGACTTCAATTGCATGCCTGGCTAGGCGTGATGCGCCGTCGTCTTGCGTGGCTCGGCGGGTTCAGCAGGTTTGACGTGGGGATGATGATGCCGGCGCGTCACGCGCATGACCCCCCACAGCATGGCGGCGGCGACGGCCAGCCAACCACAGATCAACAGGAAAATCGTTGTCGCAAGGCTCATTCGGGCCTCCTTTCGCCCACTTGGGGCACACACAGTCTTCTCAATGGACAGTCTAGCCAGCCGGCGGTTGCCTGCTATTGACCAATGGTCGAGTCTGTCCAACTTGTTTGCTCTATCAGCGCCGCTTTACTGGGCCAGTGGGCTATACCGGCGGGGCGGGGCGCCCTATGATCGGGGCCTTTACCGGCAGTTGATCAAGAGAGTGAAAAAATTGCGCTTACGGTCGAACCTTAAAACTTCCTTGCTGCTGGCCGTTGCCCTTGGGCTGGCGGCCTGTTCCAGTACCCCGTCGAAACTGCCAGGCTTGCCGGAGCGCGTTGAACTCAATGGCGTGCCAACCTTTCGCAGCGAGGCTTATCAGAGTGGTCCTGCGGCACTTGCCAGCATGCTGTCGCAACAAGGCATTGTCATGACGCCGGGTTTGCTTGATAAACCACTGCGCCTGCCCGGCGCCGAGGCGGACCTTGAACGCAACATGCAGGTGCTGGCGCGTGAGTATGGGCTGATGGTGTACCCATTGGACGCCAAGCTGACCGCCGTGTTTGCCCAGGTAGCGGCGGGTTACCCGGTGATGGCGCGGATCAACGCCAGCTATTGGTCCGGGGAGCGTTATGTCGTGGTGGTGGGGTTCAACCAGCAGAAAAGTACCGTGCTGTTGCGCTCAGGCAAGGAGCGTCGATTGAGCATGAGCTTCAGCGACTTCGATTCGGCGTGGAAGGGCGCGGGCCATTGGGCCATCCTCACCCAGCGCCCGAGCCAGTTGCCGGCCAACGTGGATGCGCAGCGCTGGCGCGATGCGGCCAACGCCACGGCGCAGGCGGGGCAGGAGCAAGCGGCGGCCCAAGCGCTCAAGGTGTTGGCAGAGAAGAAGTGAAACTCAAATGTGGGAGCGGGCTTGCTCGCGAAGGCGCAGTGTCAGTCGCTGAATGCTTAGGCTGACCCACCGCATTCGCGAGCAAGCCCGCTCCCACACTAAAATCGCTGTTTATCGACGTACTTCCGTAGCAGTCGCTCGATTCTTGAGGTTCTTATCGGCCTTGTAACGCAGCGCCACATCCGGCACGGCGCCGCCTTTGCCGGTCTCGACCCAGCTACGAATACGGCTGGCATCGGCAAAGTGGGTGAACTTGCCAAAGGCATCCAGGATTACCAGCGACACCGGGCGATTGCCCATGCTCGTCACCAGCACCAGGCAATGGCCGGCCTGGTTGGTGAAGCCGGTCTTGGTCAGCTTGATATCCCAATTGGCGCGGTTGATCAGGTGGTCGGTGTTGGAGAAGCCCAAGGTGTAGTTGGGCTTGCGGAACGACACAGTCTTTTCCTTGGTGGTGCTCAACTGGCTGAGCATCGGAAACTTGCGCGCATAGGCCAGCAGCTTGCTCAGGTCGCGGGCGGTCGAGACGTTATGAATCGACAGACCGGTGGGCTCCACGTAGTGGGTGCTGGTCATGCCCAGGGATTTGGCCTTGGCGTTCATCGCGGCGATGAAGGCCGAATAACCGCCTGGATAGTGGTGGGCCAGGCTGGCGGCGGCGCGGTTTTCCGAAGACATCAGCGCGATCAGCAGCATTTCCTTGCGCGGCATCTGGCTACCGATCTTCACCCGGGAGAACACGCCTTTCATCTCGGGCGTGTCGCTGATGTTGATGTCGATGTACTCGTCCATATTCTGCTTGGCTTCGAGGACGATCAGGCCGGTCATCAGCTTGCTCACCGAGGCGATAGGTACCACCACGTCGGGGTTGCTGGAATAAATGACTTTATTGGTCTGCAAATCGACCAGCATGGCGCTGCCGGAGGCGATCTGCAGCTTGGAGGCGTCACGCGGGGCCAGGGTGGTTTCGGCGGCGTGGGCGAAGGTACCTGCCAAAGCAAAAAACAGGCTGACAATAGAAAGACGAATTTTCACGCGGATGAACTCGCTAAAAAAGTAAGGAAATGCCGTTGTAGAACGGATCTTGTGACAAATGGCGTTACATTTTAGGAGTATGGATGAAGAACTGTCGAATGTTCTTCTAGAACCAGACGAAAGTGCTTAAAAACTAAGAAAAAACGGTTTTTTTACGTGCAATAAAAAGCCCTGCGCTAAGGCAGGGCTTTTTCATTACGCCTGGTTATTAACCATGCAGGGTTTCCGCTGCGTACAAGGTGTTTTCCAGCAGGCAGGCCCGGGTCATGGGCCCGACGCCGCCTGGCACTGGCGTGATCCAGCCAGCGCGGGGCAGGGCGGTTTCATACACCACGTCGCCCACCAACTTGCCGTCTTCCTGGCGGTTGATGCCCACGTCGATGACGATGGCGCCTTCCTTGATCCACTCACCCTTGACCAGGCCCGGCTTGCCGGCGGCGACTACCACCAGGTCAGCGCGGCCGACGTGGCCGGCCAGGTCCTTGGTGAAGCGGTGGGTGACGGTCACGGTGCAGCCGGCCAGCAGCAGCTCCATGGCCATCGGGCGACCGACGATGTTCGATGCGCCCACCACCACAGCGTCAAGGCCATACAGGTCGACACCGGTGCTTTCCAGCAGCGTCATGATGCCTTTGGGGGTGCATGGGCGCAGCAGGGGAATGCGTTGGGCCAGGCGGCCGACGTTATAAGGGTGGAAACCGTCGACGTCTTTGTCCGGGCGGATGCGCTCCAGCAGCTTGGAGGCGTCCAGGTGCTCGGGCAGTGGAAGTTGCAGCAGGATGCCGTCCATGTTCGGGTCATCGTTGAGGCTGTCAATCAGGTCGGTCAGGGCCTGTTGAGTGGTGTCCGAAGGCAAGTCATAGGCCTTGGAAATAAAGCCGACCTCTTCACAGTCTTTACGCTTGTGCGAGACATAAACCTGAGAGGCAGGATCGCTGCCGACCAGGATCACCGCGAGGCCAGGCGTGCGCAGGCCTTGCTGGCTGCGCTCGGTGACTCGTTTGGCGATCTGCTGGCGCAGGCTGGCGGCGATTGATTTGCCGTCGATAAGTTGTGCAGTCATTACGCGTGATTAACCATCGAGAGGGGGAAGAAAAGTGCGCGCATTCTCGCATGCCAAGGCGCGAGGGCAAAGGCGCTTGGTCTGCAAATTGCCCTAACCCCTTAAATAAAATCAGTTTTTTTCAAAAAAGATTTGACGGGTTTCCGGGGCATCTATACTATTCGTCGCACTTGTCGGGCACAGCCTAGCACTGGTTAAGAAGGTCGAGCAGAATAGTTGTACTGCAAGGCTGGAAGCACTTAGTTTGTAATCCTCCAAGAGTACAGATTAATAAGGCGCCCGTAGCTCAGCTGGATAGAGCATCCGCCTTCTAAGCGGATGGTCGCAGGTTCGAGTCCTGCCGGGTGCGCCATTAGGCAGCTTTGGCACAAGTAGCGCTATATGGTGGGCGTAGCTCAGTTGGTAGAGCACGGGATTGTGACTCCCGTTGTCGAGGGTTCGATCCCCTTCGTCCACCCCATATTCTGAAAAGGCGCCAGATTTAACAGTCTGGCGCCTTTGCTTTAAGAGCTTCAAGCGCGGATGTGGTGGAATTGGTAGACACACTGGATTTAGGTTCCAGCGCCGCGAGGCGTAAGAGTTCGAGTCTCTTCATCCGCACCAATTAAAGCTTTTCCCGGTCGTCAGGCGGGGCAGGGCTCAACAAAGAAGTGGTTTGGTTTCTTTGTTAACGCAATATGGTGGGCGTAGCTCAGTTGGTAGAGCACGGGATTGTGACTCCCGTTGTCGAGGGTTCGATCCCCTTCGTCCACCCCATATTCGAAAGGCGCCAGATTTAACAGTCTGGCGCCTTTTTTGGTTTTGGCGGTTTGAGATTGGGTGGTCGCAGGTGCTGGGCTGCCCCGGCAGGGCGTGTCGTCGTATTTATGTATCTCGATGATGCCGCGTTGCTTGCTCGCCTTGTTCGCAGGGCGGGCCGCCAGGGAGATGGATGCGTGTTCCTTCTATATATAGAGAGGGGCGGCGCAGGGCCCTGGCGCAATTTGGCTGTATTTGTCACCGGGGCGAGGTACTTCAGTGCTTTCGTACCGATAAATTGCCGGCTGTTTTCCGCTGTGTTTTCAGTAGGGTGACTTCTTGAGTTTGACCCACTAGAATGCATGCCCTTGATTGGGGTCGGAAATGGCCGGCTAATGTCTGTGCAACGAGGAATATCCATGCAAGTTTCTGTTGAAAATACTACTGCTCTCGAGCGCCGCCTGAGCATCACCGTGCCGGCAGAGCGTATCGAGACTGCGGTCAACAAGCGTCTGCAGCAGACTGCCCAAAAGGCCAAGATCGCTGGTTTCCGTCCAGGCAAAGTGCCGATGAGCGAAATCAAGCGTCGTTTTGGTGCCGATGCGCGCCAGGAAGCTGTAGGTGACGTGATCCAGGCTTCTTTCTACGAAGCCGTTGTCGAGCAAAAGCTGAACCCGGCAGGCTCGCCTTCGATCGAGCCCAAGTCCCTGGAAGCGGGCAAGGACCTGGAATACGTTGCCGTATTCGAAGTGTTCCCGGAATTTGAAGTGGCCGGTTTCGACGGTATCGAAATCGAGCGTCTGAGCGCCGAAGTGGCCGATTCGGACCTGGACAACATGCTGGAAATCCTGCGCAAGCAGAACACTCGTTTTGAAGTGGCCGACCGTGCCGCCCAGAACGAAGACCAACTGAACATCGATTTCGTTGGCAAGGTTGACGGCGAAGTCTTCGCTGGCGGCTCCGCAAAGGGCACTCAGCTGGTGCTGGGTTCCAACCGCATGATCCCTGGTTTCGAGGACGGCCTGGTTGGCGCCAAAGCCGGCGAAGAGCGCGTTCTGAACCTGACTTTCCCTGCTGACTACCAGAACCTGGACCTGGCTGGCAAAGCCGCCGAGTTCACCGTTACCGTCAACAGCGTTTCCGAGCCTAAGCTGCCAGAGCTGAACGAAGAGTTCTTCGCCCAGTTCGGCATCAAGGAAACCGGCATCGAAGGCTTCCGCACCGAAGTTCGCAAGAACATGGAGCGTGAGCTGCGCCAGGCTATCAAGTCCAAGGTCAAGAACCAGGTCATGGACGGTCTGCTGGCCGCCAACCCGATCGAAGTGCCTAAGGCCCTGCTGTCCAACGAAGTGGATCGTCTGCGCGTTCAAGCGGTTCAGCAGTTTGGTGGCAACATCAAGCCTGACCAACTGCCGGCCGAGCTGTTCGAAGAGCAAGCCAAGCGCCGCGTTGTGCTGGGCCTGATCGTGGCTGAAGTGGTCAAGCAGTTCGACCTCAAGCCAGACGAAGACCGCGTTCGTGAAATGATCCAGGAAATGGCTTCGGCCTACCAGGAGCCTGAGCAGGTCGTGGCTTGGTACTACAAGAATGAGCAGCAGATGAACGAAGTACGTTCGGTTGTGCTGGAAGAACAAGTTGTGGATACTGTTCTGCAGAAGGCTAAGGTGACCGATAAAGCGGTCTCTTACGAAGAAGCAGTCAAACCGGCGGAAGCAGCACAAGCCGACTGATTGTCCAACTCGTTGGAAATTCAACCATAAGCCAGCCTCGCGCTGGCTTATGCGTTTTCAAGACATGACTATTTGGGAGTAACTGCAGAGCATGTTCCGTAATTCCTATATTCAGCAGAACTCTGATATCCAGGCCGCAGGCGGCTTGGTCCCGATGGTTGTCGAGCAGTCCGCTCGTGGCGAACGCGCCTACGACATCTACTCGCGCCTGCTCAAGGAGCGAGTGATCTTTCTGGTTGGCCCGGTAGAGGACTACATGGCCAACCTGATCTGTGCGCAATTGCTGTTCCTTGAAGCGGAAAACCCGGACAAGGACATCCATCTCTACATCAACTCACCGGGCGGTTCGGTGACTGCGGGCATGTCGATCTACGACACCATGCAGTTCATCAAGCCAAACGTGTCGACCACCTGTATTGGCCAGGCGTGCAGCATGGGCGCCTTCCTGCTGACTGCGGGTGCCGAAGGCAAGCGTTTCTGCCTGCCGAACTCGCGCGTGATGATTCACCAGCCGCTGGGCGGTTTCCAGGGCCAGGCGTCGGACATCGAAATCCACGCCAAGGAAATCCTCTTCATTCGTGAGCGTCTCAACACGCTGATGGCCAAGCACAGCGGGCGCACCCTGGAAGAAATCGAGCGCGATACCAACCGTGACAATTTCATGAGCGCTGAAGCCGCCAAGGAATACGGGTTGATCGACGCAGTGATCGACAAGCGCCCCGCTTAATATAAGCCGCTCAAAATAGGGCTGGTCGGCATGTCCGACCACTGGCGGGCTTGAAAAAGCCCGCATAAGCCTTCATCTTGTGTTGCAAGCCTATCGGATTTGGATCGAACGAATGACTGACACCCGCAACGGCGAGGACAACGGCAAGCTGCTCTATTGCTCCTTCTGTGGCAAAAGCCAGCATGAAGTACGCAAATTGATTGCCGGCCCCTCGGTGTTTATCTGCGACGAATGCGTCGACCTGTGCAATGACATCATCCGTGAGGAGGTGCAGGAAGCCCAGGCCGAGAGCAGTGCGCATAAATTACCTTCGCCTAAAGAAATCAGCGGCATCCTTGACCAGTACGTCATTGGTCAAGAACGTGCAAAGAAGGTTCTGGCCGTAGCGGTGTACAACCACTACAAGCGCTTGAACCAGCGTGACAAGAAAGGTGATGAGGTTGAACTCGGCAAGAGCAACATCTTGCTGATCGGTCCTACAGGCTCGGGTAAAACCCTGCTTGCAGAAACCCTCGCTCGCCTGCTGAACGTTCCGTTCACCATCGCCGACGCCACCACCCTCACCGAGGCTGGCTACGTGGGTGAAGATGTCGAGAACATCATTCAGAAACTGCTGCAGAAGTGCGACTACGACGTAGAGAAAGCCCAGATGGGTATTGTCTACATCGACGAGATCGACAAGATCTCGCGCAAGTCTGATAACCCGTCGATCACCCGGGACGTTTCCGGTGAAGGCGTGCAGCAGGCCCTGTTGAAACTGATCGAAGGCACGGTTGCGTCCGTACCGCCGCAAGGTGGTCGCAAGCATCCGCAGCAGGAATTCCTTCAGGTTGATACGCGTAACATCCTGTTCATTTGTGGCGGTGCGTTCTCCGGTCTGGAGAAGGTGATTCAGCAGCGTTCCACCCGTGGCGGCATTGGTTTCAGTGCGGAAGTGCGCAGCAAGGAAGAGGGCAAGAAGGTGGGCGAGTCCCTGCGTGAAGTCGAGCCTGACGATCTGGTCAAGTTCGGTCTGATCCCGGAATTCGTTGGCCGTCTGCCGGTCCTGGCCACGTTGGACGAGTTGGATGAGGCGGCTTTGATCCAGATCCTCACCGAGCCGAAAAACGCCCTGACCAAGCAATACGGCAAATTGTTCGAGATGGAAGGTGTAGACCTCGAGTTCCGGACCGACGCGCTGAAATCGGTGGCCAAGCGAGCACTGGAGCGTAAGACCGGTGCACGTGGCCTGCGTTCTATCCTCGAAGGCGTGTTGCTCGACACCATGTACGAAATCCCCTCGCAGTCTGAGGTGAGTAAAGTGGTGATCGATGAAAGCGTGATCGAAGGCAAGTCCAAGCCACTGTATATCTACGAAAACAGTGAGCCGGCTGCCAAGGCTGCACCCGACGCATAAGCGTTCAGCAGTTGCGGTACAAGCAAGGGGCCTCTAGGGGCCCCTTGTCTTTGGGGGCGTTTCTTAGGGCGGTGGTTAAATTCGCGTGTATTCATGCGTTTAACTACTGGCATTGAGCTTGTTTTTTTTGCATGTAACCCCCATCTTGGTTTCAAGCTTATTTTTGAACTGTCATAGAGGCGAAATCATGAAGACAACCATCGAATTGCCTCTCCTGCCGTTGCGCGATGTCGTCGTCTATCCGCACATGGTTATCCCGCTGTTCGTGGGGCGCGAGAAGTCTATCGAAGCCCTCGAGGCCGCGATGACGGGCGACAAGCAAATCCTGCTGTTGGCCCAGAAGAATCCTGCTGATGATGATCCGGGTGAAGATGCCCTGTATCGCGTCGGCACCATTGCCACTGTCCTGCAATTGCTCAAGCTGCCCGATGGCACCGTCAAGGTGTTGGTCGAAGGTGAGCAGCGCGGTGCCGTAGAGCGCTTTATGGAGGTGGACGGCCACCTGCGCGCGGAAGTGGCGCTGATCGAAGAAGTCGAAGCCCCGGAGCGTGAATCCGAGGTGTTCGTGCGCAGCCTGCTCTCGCAGTTCGAGCAGTATGTGCAACTGGGCAAGAAAGTTCCGGCTGAAGTCCTGTCGTCCCTCAACAGCATTGATGAGCCAAGCCGCCTGGTCGACACCATGGCCGCCCACATGGCGCTGAAGATCGAGCAGAAGCAAGACATCCTCGAAATCATCGACCTGTCGGCCCGTGTCGAACACGTATTGGCGATGCTGGATGGCGAAATCGACCTGTTGCAGGTTGAGAAGCGTATCCGTGGCCGCGTGAAGAAGCAGATGGAACGTAGCCAGCGCGAGTACTACCTGAATGAGCAGATGAAGGCCATTCAGAAGGAGCTCGGCGACGGCGAGGAAGGCCACAACGAAATCGAAGAGCTGAAAAAGCGTATCGATGCCGCTGGCCTGCCCAAAGACGCCCTGACCAAGGCCACCGCCGAGCTGAACAAGCTCAAGCAGATGTCGCCAATGTCGGCCGAAGCCACTGTGGTGCGCTCGTATATCGACTGGTTGGTGCAAGTGCCGTGGAAGGCCCAGACCAAGGTGCGCCTGGACCTGGCCCGTGCTGAAGAGATTCTCGACGCTGACCATTACGGTTTGGAAGAGGTCAAGGAGCGCATCCTTGAGTACCTCGCCGTGCAAAAACGTGTGAAAAAAATCCGCGGTCCGGTGCTGTGCCTGGTCGGGCCTCCAGGTGTGGGTAAAACTTCCCTGGCGGAATCGATTGCCAGCGCGACTAACCGCAAGTTCGTGCGCATGGCCTTGGGTGGCGTGCGTGACGAAGCTGAGATCCGTGGTCATCGCCGTACCTACATCGGTTCGATGCCAGGAAGATTGATTCAAAAGATGACAAAAGTGGGTGTACGCAACCCGCTGTTCCTGCTCGATGAAATCGACAAAATGGGCAGCGACATGCGTGGCGACCCGGCGTCGGCCTTGCTCGAAGTGCTTGATCCCGAGCAGAACCATAATTTCAACGACCATTACCTGGAAGTCGACTACGACTTGTCTGACGTAATGTTCTTGTGCACCTCCAACTCCATGAACATTCCGCCAGCCTTGCTGGATCGGATGGAGGTGATTCGTCTGCCGGGCTACACCGAAGACGAGAAGATCAACATCGCGGTCAAGTACCTGGCGCCCAAGCAGATTTCGGCCAACGGCCTGAAGAAGGGCGAGATCGAATTCGAGGTCGAGGCGATCCGTGACATCGTGCGCTACTACACCCGCGAGGCCGGTGTACGGGGCCTTGAGCGCCAGATCGCGAAGATCTGCCGCAAGGCGGTGAAGGAGCACGCGTTGGAAAAACGCTTCTCTGTGAAGGTGGTCGCCGATTCCCTGGAACACTTCCTGGGCGTGAAGAAATTCCGCTACGGCCTGGCCGAGCAGCAGGATCAGGTCGGCCAGGTGACTGGCTTGGCGTGGACCCAGGTGGGTGGCGAATTGCTCACCATCGAAGCAGCGGTGATTCCGGGCAAAGGCCAGTTGATCAAGACCGGCTCCCTGGGTGATGTGATGGTCGAATCCATTACGGCCGCGCAGACCGTGGTACGCAGCCGCGCCCGCAGCCTGGGCATCCCGCTGGACTTCCACGAGAAGCACGACACCCATATCCACATGCCGGAAGGGGCGACCCCCAAAGACGGCCCTAGCGCTGGCGTAGGCATGTGCACGGCGCTGGTATCAGCGTTGACCGGCATTCCTGTGCGCGCTGATGTCGCGATGACCGGAGAAATTACCCTGCGTGGCCAGGTATTGGCGATCGGTGGTCTGAAAGAGAAATTACTCGCTGCGCACCGAGGTGGAATCAAGACCGTGATCATTCCTGAAGAGAATGTTCGCGACTTGAAGGAAATTCCTGACAATATCAAGCAGGATCTTCAGATTAAACCGGTTAAATGGATTGACGAGGTCCTGCAAATTGCGCTGCAATACGCGCCGGAGCCCTTGCCGGATGTGGCCCCGGAGATCGTCGCGAAGGACGAAAAACGCGAGTCCGATTCCAAGGAAAGAATTAGCACGCATTAATGTGTTGGAGCCTGGGGGGCTTCCTTGACAGCTTTTTAGAGCCCTTGTTATAAAGCGGCTCTTAAGTGTCTGTAGGCCATTCAGCACTGGTTTTGCTTTTTACCAAAAAACTTAGAATCATACTCAATAGATATATAAGGGGACTTAGAGTGAACAAGTCGGAACTGATTGATGCTATCGCTGCATCCGCTGATATCCCGAAAGCTGCTGCTGGCCGTGCGCTGGACGCAGTAATCGAATCCGTCACTGGCGCTCTGAAGGCCGGCGACTCCGTGGTACTGGTAGGCTTCGGTACTTTCTCTGTGACTGACCGCCCAGCTCGCACTGGCCGTAACCCACAGACCGGCAAAGCACTGCAAATCGCTGCTGCCAAGAAACCAGGTTTCAAAGCCGGTAAAGCCCTGAAAGAAGCCGTTAACTAAGCTTCGTTCAAGCCTTTGCTTACCCGGGTCGGACGCAGGTCTGGCCTGGCAGCGGAGCGGTAGCTGACCCACGTATCGGGTCGCCACGCCGGGGGTGCAGATTCGAACCCCCGTCCGCTCCGCCAGTTACGAGAAGGCGCATCCTCGGATGCGCCTTTCTTCTATCCGGACTCTACCCACGCTCCACGGTTGCCTAATTTTTGAAGTTCAACCGTTTCTGGGGGACGCATGCTGCAAAATATCAGGGACAATTCACAAGGCTGGATTGCCAAGACCATTATCGGGATCATCGTCGCTTTGATGGCGTTCACCGGTATCGAAGCCATTTTCCAGGCTTCGGGTAATAACAAGCAGGACGTGGCCAAGGTCAACGGTGAACAAATCACCCAGACCGAGCTGAGCCAGGCTGTCGATATGCAACGGCGCCAGCTGATGCAACAGTTGGGTAAGGATTTCGATGCTTCCCTGCTCGACGAAAAACTGCTGCGCGATGCTGCCCTCAAGGGCCTGATCGATCGCAAGCTGCTGCTGCAAGGCGCTGCCGATTCCAAGTTCGGCTTCTCGGAAGCTGCGCTGGATCAGGTGATCCTGCAGACGCCGGAATTCCAGGTGGACGGCAAGTTCAACGCCGAACGCTTTGACCAGGTGATCCGTCAGCTGGGCTATAGCCGCATGCAATTCCGTCAGATGCTGACCCAGGAAATGCTGATCGGCCAGGTTCGCGCAGGCATCGCCGGCAGCGGGTTTGTGACCGACGCCGAGGTGCTGGCATTTGCCCGTCTGGAAAAACAGACCCGCGATTTCGCCACCGTCAACATCAAGGCTGATCCCGCGGCGGTGAAACTCACCGACGATGAGGTCAAAGCCTACTACGACCAGCACGCCAAAGAGTTCATGACCCCGGACCAAGTGGTCATCGACTATCTGGAATTGAAGAAGTCTTCCTTCTTCGACCAGGTGACTGTCAAGGACGATGAGCTGCAGGCTGCCTACGAGAAGGAAACCGCCAACCTCGCTGAACAGCGTCGTGCCGCGCATATCCTGATTGAAGTCAACGACAAGGTCACCGAGGCGCAAGCCAAGGCCAAGATCGAAGACATCCAGGCGCGCCTGGCCAAGGGTGAGAAGTTCGAAGCTCTGGCCAAGGAGTTCTCCCAGGATCCAGGTTCGGCCAACAATGGCGGCGACCTCGGTTTTGCTGGCCCTGGTGTTTACGACCCGGACTTCGAAACCGCCTTGTACGGCTTGAAGCAAGACCAGGTGTCGGCGCCGGTGCGCACCACCTTCGGTTGGCACCTGATCAAGTTGCTGGGCGTTGAAGCGCCTGAAGTGCCATCGTTCGCCAGCCTGAAAGACAAGCTGACCCGCGAGCTCAAGGCACAGCAGGTTGAACAGCGTTTTGTCGAAGCGACCAAGCAATTGGAAGATGCGGCATTCGAAGCCTCTGACCTGGCCCAGCCGGCGTCTGACCTGAAGCTGACCGTCCATACTTCCGCGCCGTTTGGCCGCGAAGGTGGCGAAGGTGTAGCGGCCAACCGTGCCGTGGTCACTGCCGCATTCAGCCCGGAAGTGCTGGATGAAGGTGCCAACAGCAGCGCCATCGAACTGGACCCGGAAACCATCATCGTGCTGCGTGCCAAGGAGCATCTCAAGCCGGCCCAACTGCCGCTCGAGAAGGTCGAGGCGGCCATTCGCACCCAGATGACCAAGGAGCGCGCAAGCGCTGCTGCCAAAGCCCGTGCCGACGAGTTGATCGCCAGCCTGCGTGATGGCAAGACCGCGCTGGACCAGCCGGTTGACGGTCAGGCTTGGAAGGTGACTGAGGCGGCTACCCGTGGTCAGGAGTCTATCGACCCGGCCGTGCTGCAAGCCTTGTTCCGCATGCCTAAGCCGGCGGCCAAGGACAAGCCTACCTTTACCACCGTGACCCTGCGCGATGGCAGCCTGATGATCGTGCGCTTGAACGGCGTGAACGAAGCGGCGGCCCCCACGGACGAAGAAAAGGCGCAATACCGCCGCTTCCTCGCTTCCCGTATTGGCCAGCAGGACTTCGCGGCCTACCGCAAGCAGCTGGAAACCCAGGCAGACATCAAGAAGTACTGATGCCGGCCTGAATAAAAAGACCCCGACCTGAAAAGGCCGGGGTCTTTTTTTGCCCTTGATAAAGTGAGTGCTGAATGCGCTTTAGGCGTTCTTGGCTGCAAACTTGAGCTTGCCCCACGTCAACCCGATCACCGCCGCCAGGGTTGAAGCCGCCAATACGCTCAGCTTCGCAGCCGACAGCAGGGCCGGGTCGGAAAATGCCAGGGACGAGATAAAGATCGACATGGTGAAACCGATCCCCGCCAACAGCCCTACCAGGCCAACGCCCGTCCAGGTCACACCGTCAGGCAGTTTGCAGATGTTGAGCTTGACCAGCGCCAGGCTCGCCAGCATCACACCCAGAGGCTTGCCGAGCACCAGGGCGAAGATGACGCCCATGAACACACCGTGGGCCAGCGGGTCATCCAGATTGAAACCGTCCAGGCTCACACCGGCGTTGGCCAATGCAAACAGCGGCATCACGCCGAACGCGACCCAGGGGTGCAGCGCCGATTGAACACGCTGCACTGGCGGCAGTATTTCCCGTTGAGCTTCGCGCAATTGTTTGAGGGGCGTGGCGACTTGCTGGGCCCCTTCGGCTGGCTGCGAGAACCGGTCCATCAGCTCGTTGAAGGTGCGTTCGATGGTTTCCAGCGGGCGTTCCCGGGTGGGCTTGGAATTGACGGGGGTCATCAAGCCAAGGATCACCCCGGCGAGTGTTGGGTGCACGCCGGTCTTGAGCAGGCCAAACCACACGATAGCGCCTGGCAGCAGGTAGATCGCCGCCTTGCTGATGCCCATGCGTTGGAACACCAACACCAGGGCCAGCCCGCCGACAGCAATCACCAAGCCCATGTAGTCGAGGCTGGCGGTGAAAAAGATCGCGATGATCAGAATCGCCACGATGTCATCGATGATCGCCAAGGCCAGCAGCAGGATGCGCACGCCACTGGGAATCGATTTGCCCAGCAGCGCGAGCACGCCCACGGCAAAGGCGATGTCGGTCGCGGTGGGGACCGCCCAGCCACTCGCGGCGGTGGTGCCGTGGTTGAGCAGGGTATAGATGAGGGCGGGCATCAGCACACCGCCCAACGCCGCGCCCAACGGCAGCGTGGCCAGCTTCAGGTTAGCGAGGGCGCCGTCTTTGATTTCCTGGCGGATCTCGGCTCCGACTACCAGAAAGAAAATGGTCATCAGCCCGTCATTCACCAGAAAATGCAGGGAGCGCGACACGCTGTAATCGCCCAGCCCGAGGGTGATGGGCGTGTTCCAGAAATGCTCGTAGGTCGCGGCGGCGGGGCTGTTGGCCCACACCAGCGCGACGATGGCGGCCAGCAGCAGCACGATACCGCTAACGGCTTCGATGTGTGAAAAGCGCTCAAGGGCGGACAGCGCGCCCTCAGTCAAACGCTGGGGGCGGGGGATGGCAGGGTGTTTATCAGGCACGACAAATCTCCATTGGCGGCCCGACCAATGCTTGGCTTTTAACCTGCGCCGTGCTTTATGCAACAACGCACCCAGGGGCGATGATAGGAAGGTGAGGAATAAGTTGTAAACAAACTTGTCATCGCGCGGGCAGCGCTTTACCCCGGATTGCACCCAGCGCCAACACGATCAATCCTAGAACTGCCCATGGAAATGCCACGACGCCCCAACGTTCGAGCAAGAGCCCGCCCACTAATCCACCTCCGGCGATGCCCAGGTTCCATACCGTAACCAACATCGATTGGGCGGTATCGGCCGAGTTGCCAGCCGACTTGGCCAGCGCGGTTTGCAATAGCGCTGGGAGGCCACCGAAGGCGAGCCCCCACAACGCCACGCTGACGTAAATGGCGACTACGCAGTTGAACCATAGTCCGAGCAGCAGGGCCGCAACGGCGAACATCGCGCAACTGATGAGGGTCAGCAGCCTCAGGTGCCGGTCAATCCAGATGCCTACCAGCCAAATGCTCAGCAGGGCCATCAGGCCGAACACCAGCAGCACGCGATCAATCTCGCGGTCGATACCGGCGGGCACCAGCAAAGGGGCGATGTAGGTATAGAGAATGTTATGCGCGAGCACGTAGGTAAAGGTCACCCAGAGCACCGGCCTGATGCCTGGCAACGCCAGTACCTGACGTAAGCCGAGGCGTTTGCTTGGCGGTTCACCGGCAAAATCCGGCAGTTGCCAACGCGCCCATATCAGCAGTAACAGGGTCAGGCCAGTCATGATGGCAAAACTGGCGCGCCATCCGACAAGCGTGCCCAGCAGGGTGCCGGCGGGCACGCCGAGGGACAAGGCCAGCGGCGCACCCAGCATGGCCACGGCAATCGCCCGGCCCTGCAGATGAGGTGCGACCATACGACTGGCGTAACCCGCCAACAAGGCCCACAGCAAGCCAGCGAACACACCGGCGAAAAATCGTGCAGCCAAGGTCAAGCCATAGAGGCTGGAGAACGCGGTGACGCTGTTAACCAATGCAAAACCGCCGATGGCGATCAACAGTAGCGGCCGCCGGCGCCAACCCCGGGTCAGCAATGTCAGGGGGATAGCAGCAAGCAACGAGCCGAGCGCATAGAGGGTCACCAGTTGCCCGACCAGGGCCTGGGAGACCCCAAGCCCAGCACCGATTTGCGGTAATAAGCCGGCGGGCATCGCCTCGGTCAGGATGGTGATAAAGCCGGCGCAGGCCAACGCCAGCAGACCGGCCAGGGGCAGGCGTTCAGCGTGGGGCGCTGTATCGACCAATAGGGGACTGTCGTTCATGGGCGCTCTCCTTGAAAGGGCAAGGAGCCAGGGTAGGGGGCTGCGAGGCGCGGAAAAACAGGCTAAGGTTCCGAACTTATCGGACGTTGATGTCCGCAATCGGCAAAGGCATCACCATGGACAATCTGGGCAGCCTCTCGGTTTTTGTGCAGGTCGCGCAAACCCTCAGCTTTACCGCTGCGGGCCGCGTACTGGGCGTGTCATCGTCGGCGGTGGGTAAAAGCATTGCGCGGATGGAGGAGCGCCTGGGCGTCAGGTTGTTTCATCGCAGCACCCGCAGTATCACCCTGACCAGCGAGGGCGCGCTGTTCCTGGAGCGTTCGCGGCGCATCCTGGCGGAACTGGAGGCGGCCGAACAGGAGTTGACTGAGGTCACTGCCAGCCCTCGCGGCAAGCTGCGGATCAGTGTGCCCCAAGTGCGCGGCTTGTTGATGCCGGTGATCAGCGATTTTATGCGCGCCTACCCGGACATTGAGTTGGATGTGGATTTTTCCGACCGCATGGTGGACGTGATAGAGGAGGGCTTCGACGCGGTGATTCGCACCGGCAAGCCAGAAGATTCGCGCTTGATGGTGCGCCATCTAGGGCATTACCAGTTGGTTCTCGTCGGTACGCCCGGCTATTTCGACCAGCATGGTACGCCCCATCGGCCACAGGACCTGAATCATCACGCCTGCCTGCGGCACAAATTCTGCGCCACCGGCAAGCTGGAGCCCTGGCCACTGCGTCCTGTCCCGGGGGCTGCGGAACTGAACCTGCGCGCACCGCTGGTCAGCACCACCATCGAGTCCCTCAATCATGTGGTGCAAGAAGGACTGGGCATTGCGTGCCTGCCGGACTACATGATCAACCAGGCCGTACAACATGGGCGTTTGCGACGGGTGCTGGATGAGCACCTCGAACATCGCGGCAGTTTCTGGTTGCTGTGGCCGGCCAGTCGCCATGCTTCGGCCAAGCTGCGGGCCTTTATCGATCATATGTGCGCCGGGCTTTTTCCTACTGACGCCGCTGTCTGAGCTTGAGATGTTTTACCGACAGGAATCGCGCTTCAATGTCGCGTTCTGTTGCACAATACCGTCCGGACCGTTTTCTTCAGGATTTTCAATGTCGACATCATTTCACTTGCGCAATCTCGGGTTGGCGCTGGTGCTGGCGGGCGCCGCGGGCTGCTCGTCACCCAAGACCGCTATCTATGAACATGAGAATTTCGACGATTCCGGTACGTTTTCCCGCGATTACCCGGTCAGCGATGTGGCGGCCTGTGAAGCTGCGCGCCGTGCCCTGCTGAGCCAGGGCTATATCATCACCAGCAGCGATCCGAAACTGGTGGCCGGCAACAAGAGTTTCCAGCAGACCGGCGAGACCCACCTGCAGATCAGTTTCAATGTGGTGTGCGCTGCTGATGGCAAGGGCAGCAATCACTCGACGATGTTTGCCAACGCCTTGCAGGACCGCTATGCGCTGAAGAAGGTCAACAACTCCGCGAGCCTCGGTGTGGGCGTGCTGGGCTCGGTGTCGATGCCGATTGGCTCCACCGACGACTCGATGGTGAAGGTGGCAAGTGAGACCGTCTCGGCACCGAAGTTCTACGAGCGTTACTTTGCGTTGGTGGACGTGTTCCTGCCGCAGGAGGTCAAGCAGGCCGAGCATATACCCGAGCAGCCCAATGCTGACCTGGGCGTGCCTGAACCCAAGCCCGCTTCGGCACCCGAGAAGGTCGAAGCGCCGAAGGAGGTGCCTGTAGCGCCTGCCGCTGCAGAGCCGCTTGCGCCGCCACCTGAAGCTGCACCGATTGCACCGGTGACAGAGCCCGCTCCGGTTGCGCCGGCGCCGACTGATCCTGCCTTGCCGGCCCCGACAGAAGCGATTCCACCGCTTCCGATGCCTGCGCAATAACGCAATGCTCTTTTAATGTGGGAGCGGGCTTGCTCGCGAATACGGCGTAACAGTCGCCAGGTGTGTTGAATGACACACCGCTTTCGCGAGCAAGCCCGCTCCCACATTTTGACCGAGGTTGCGGTTAAGTTAAATCCAGTGATCGCCGCTACGTTTAATCCTGAAGAGCAGGAATGTCACGACGTCGACATTTTTTCGTCATGACGGCACTTTAGGCTGGGTTCGCAGGTCATTAATCTGCAACCACTTTCAACACGAAAAGGAGTCCACCATGGACGATTACCAGGAAGAGCTGTTGGAGTACCAGGCATTCGAATTGGACCCGCTGGATCCGGTCGACGATGCCACCGAGCTGTAACGCTGACTTCAGGCGGAATGCCGCTGACTGCGGCGAAATTCCCCTGGGGTCTGGTTGTTCCAGCGTCTGAAGGCCCTTTGGAAGGCTTGGGCCGAAGCAAAACCGAGCAAGTAGGCGATCTCGCCGAACGCCAGTTCCGTATCGCGAATGTAGGTCATGGCCAGGTCGCGACGGGTGTCATTGAGGATCGCGCGAAACTGCGTGCCTTCCTCGGCCAGTTTGCGCCGCAATGTCCAGGTTGGCAGCTTCAAGCGTGCCGCCACTTCCTCCAGGTCGGGTTCCCGGCCGCCATTGAGCATCGGCCCGAGCAAACGGGTAATGCGCTCGCGCAGGCTGCGGGTGCGGGTCAATTGCTCTAATTCCCTTTCACACAGCTGTAGCAACAGGTGCCAGGTGCTTGGGCAATGCTGCGGGTTGCGCAGCGCCAGGGTGGGTTGGCTGAGGCGCAGTTGATTGACCTCGGCGCCGAAGTGGACCACGCCCTCTCCCAACACCCTGTAGTGGTCGTGGTAGTCCGGCGCGTCGAATTCGATTTCAATCCGCTGGGCCTGCACCGGCTGTTGCGCCAGGCCAGACAATTGCTGCAGCCAGCCGGCGATGATCGAATCCACCACAAAGCGGTTGTAGGCGTTATAGGGGCTGATGGAATAAAACCGCAGCCACGCGCCTTCAGCGTCTTCATGAAAGCTTGATTGCCCGCGATAGTTGGAGCCGTACAGCGCTTCAAAGCGTGTGAGCGTGCGCGCCGCTTCGCGCACTGTGGGCGCTTGGGCGGCGGTGACGCCGGCAAGACCAGCCTGGCTCAAGCGGCTGAGCTGGCCCATACGCAGGCCCAGGCCGGGGTTGCCGGTCAGTTGGATGGCCGCGTGGCCCAGGCGCATGTAGCGCGGGATCGACAAGCGTGCGCCGGCCTCAGCCAGGCGAGCTGGATCAAGGCCGTATTGCAGCAGCAGGGGCTGTGGGTCCAGGCCGTGGCTGTGGATGGCGTCGGCCAGGGTGTGCACGAAGCCCACCGACAGATCCCCCAGGCGCACCGGCTTCAAGGCGCTACAGCCAGATATTCAGCAAGCGCGCACCACGGGCGTCGCCATCGGCGAAGACTTGCCCATTGCGGCTGAGAAAACTCTGGCCGGCGCTGCCCAGGTCCCAGAATTGCCCGCGCAGAAAAACGCTCATGCCCGCGGTGGCTTCGCTGACAGGTGGCTGGCTGATCAGGGTAAGACGACGCCAGGCCGCGCCCTCACTGGTTTCTTCGGGCTTGAGGCTCACTTCTGAGGGCGTAGATACGCTCTTGAAACCGCGCCACGGACGCTCCCAGGTATCGCGGCCGGTGACAAAAGCGGGTACCGCGATCAATTGCGCGCCTTGCTCGTTGAGCTTGCGGTAGTTGTCCGGGTACCAGCTGTCGCTGCCGACCAGGATGCCCAGGCGCCCGGCGGGGGTGTCGACAACGTTGACGACATGCTCATCGCCCGGCTCGATAAAGCCACGCTCATCGTAGATCGGGTAAAGCTGGCGCTGCGGCTGGCCCAGCGGCAAGCCGTCGGCGGCAAACACCACGCTGACGTTGTACAGCGCGCCGTGGCCGATCTCCAGTTGTCCCTGGATCACGCTTGGGTTGGGCAGGGCGATGGAGCCGGCCACCAGGGTCACGCCAAATTCTTTGGCGAGGCCGCCAAACAACACTTGATAGTCGCGGGCCATGGCCGGGGCTTTCATGCGCAGGTATGCATCGTCCATGCGGTTGTCGCCGGTGGCGCTGATCCAGGCTTTGGCAAATTGCAGCGGGTTGCTGATCGACAGCCAGTTCATGGCGTCCTTGAGGTGAGCGGCCTGGTACAGCTCATTCTTCTCTGCGCCGAGCATCAGCCAGGTGCCGATATGTTCCGGCAGCACCACCACGGTCTTGGCATTGATCAGCCCAAGGTCCCGGGCATTTTGCAGGTAGGCCGACAGCTTCAGGTGCAGGCGTTCCAGGCTTTGGTAATCGGCAGGGAACAGTTCCGGCTGGATGCCCAACAGGTTGCCCCGGTCGGCCGGTTCGCCCTCGTTGACGGCGAGGGTGATGCGCAGGTCGGACAGGTAATGCGCCACGGGGCGCTCCTGGGTCCAGACCAAGTACGCGGCGAGGGAGGCAACCAGGGCCATGATGACGGTGAACGCTAGAAGTTTACGCATGGGGCAACAGACAACAGACCAGGTGCAGGGTTCGCGACTAGGGTAGGGCCCATGGCGTGGCTTGCCAAGGGGCACTGTGCATTTGGATCAATAACTTGTCAGTTTCAGTCATTGAGCCGTGGTCCACCGCCTCTTAGTCTGTGGGACATAAACCGATGGCACGCCGTTCGAGTGCGCCACGTCCCGTGATGATCCGTTGTGGAGCTGTACCATGACCGCTGCTGCCTACCCGCACCTGCTGGCCCCGTTGGACCTGGGTTTTACCACCTTGCGCAACCGTACCCTGATGGGCTCGATGCACACTGGCCTGGAAGAAAAGCCCGGCGGTTTCGAGCGTATGGCCGCTTACTTTGCCGAGCGTGCCCGTGGCGGCGTGGGCCTGATGGTCACCGGCGGTATCGGCCCCAATGACGAGGGCGGCGTGTACGCCGGTGCAGCCAAGCTGACCACCGAAGAAGAGGCGCGCAAGCACAAGATCGTCACCCAGGCCGTGCACGACGCGGGTGGCAAGATCTGCATGCAGATCCTCCACGCTGGGCGTTACGCCTACAGCCCCAAGCAGGTGGCACCGAGCGCTATCCAGGCGCCCATCAACCCGTTCAAGCCCAAGGAATTGGATGAAGAGGGCATCGAAAAGCAGATCCAGGATTTTGTCACCTGCTCGCTGCTGGCCCAGGTCGCCGGGTATGACGGCGTCGAAATCATGGGTTCCGAAGGCTATTTCATTAACCAGTTCCTTGCCGCCCACACCAACCATCGCACCGACCGTTGGGGCGGCAGCTTTGAAAATCGCATGCGCCTGGCGGTGGAAATCGTGCGCCGGGTACGCGAAGCCGTAGGCCCGAACTTCATTATCATCTTCCGCCTGTCGATGCTCGACCTGGTGGAAGGCGGCAGCGTCTGGGAAGAAATCGTGCAGTTGGCCAAAGCCATCGAACAGGCCGGCGCGACGCTCATCAACACCGGTATCGGCTGGCACGAAGCCCGCATCCCGACCATCGCCACCAAGGTACCCCGTGGTGCGTTCAGTAAAGTCACGGCCAAATTGCGCGGTTCGGTACAGATCCCGCTGATCACCACCAACCGCATCAACACTCCGGAAATTGCTGAGCAGATCCTGGCCGAAGGCGACGCCGATATGGTCTCGATGGCGCGGCCGTTTCTCGCCGACCCCGAGTTCGTCAACAAGGCCGCTGCCGGGCGCGCTGATGAGATCAATACCTGCATCGGCTGCAACCAGGCCTGCCTGGACCACACCTTTGGCGGCAAGCTCACCACCTGCCTGGTCAACCCGCGGGCGTGCTACGAAACCGAACTCAATTACCTGCCGGTCAAGCAGATCAAAAAGGTCGCGGTCGTCGGCGCAGGCCCCGCGGGTCTGGCCGCTGCCACCGTGGCCGCCGAGCGCGGGCATCAAGTGACCTTGTTCGACTCGGCCAGCGAGATCGGCGGCCAGTTCAATATCGCCAAGCGCGTGCCGGGCAAGGAAGAGTTCTTCGAGACCCTGCGTTATTTCAAGCGCAAATTGCAGACCACCCACGTCGAGCTGTGCCTCAACACCCGTGTGGACGTTGCGCAACTGGTAGCGGGTGGTTATGACGAGGTGATCCTGGCCACCGGCATCGCACCGCGTACCCCGGCGATTCCCGGTGTCGACAACGCCAAGGTCCTGAGTTACCTGGACGTGATCCTTGAGCGCAAGCCGGTGGGCAAGCGCGTGGCGGTGATCGGCGCCGGTGGCATCGGTTTTGACGTGTCTGAATTCCTCGTGCACCAAGGCGTCTCCACCAGCCTGGATCGCGAGGCGTTCTGGAAAGAATGGGGCATCGACACCCAACTGCAAGCCCGTGGCGGCGTGGCCGGGATCAAACCCGAGCGCCACGCGCCGGCCCGTGAAGTGTTCCTGCTGCAACGCAAGGCTTCCAAGGTGGGCGACGGCCTGGGCAAGACCACGGGCTGGATCCACCGCACCGGCTTGAAGAACAAGCAGGTGCAGATGCTCAACAGCGTTGAGTACCTGAAGATCGACGATGAAGGCTTGCATATCCGCATCGGCGCTGAGGGCGAGCCGCAAGTCCTGGCGGTGGACAATATCGTCATCTGCGCCGGCCAGGACCCGCTGCGCGAATTGCACGACGGCCTGGTCGCGGCCAACCAGAACGTGCACCTGATCGGCGGCGCCGATGTGGCGGCCGAACTGGACGCCAAGCGCGCCATCAACCAGGGCTCGCGCCTGGCGGCCGAGTTGTAAGGCGACAATAGGGGCGGTGTTAGACTACCGCCCCTTTTTTCATGCAGATGCGCCCACATGGGTCCTTTCGACTGGCTGCCCCACGCGCCCCTTGAATCTTTGCAGTTGGATTGGCTGAACGGAGTCGAGCTGGCCGTGCTGCGCCTGGACCGTATCGATCCGCTGATCAGCGGCAACAAGTGGTTCAAGCTCACCGAGCACTTGGCCCAGGCTCGCGATGCCGGAGCGTCAGGTATTATCAGCCTCGGCGGAGCCTACTCCAATCATCTGCACGCATTGGCGGCCGCGGGCAAGCGCTTTGATTTCTCCACCGTCGGCCTGTTGCGCGGCCATCCTCAAGACACACCCACGGTGCTCGACCTCAAGGCCTTCGGCATGCAACTGCATTGGCTCGGTTATGGTGGCTATCGCGCACGCCACGAGCCGGGCTTTTGGCTGCCTTGGCGCGAACAATATCCCCACCTCCATCCGATACCTGAAGGCGGCGGTGGGCTGGCCGGGGCGCAGGGCTGTGGCGTGTTGGCCGAGCAGGCGCGGGCGCAGTTGGGCAGCCTCGGTTGGACCGATTACGACGCCTGGTGGCTGGCGGCAGGTACCGGCACGACAGTGGCGGGGCTGGCACTGGCGGAGGCGGGTGCGCATCGGGTGTATGGTGCTCTGGCGGTGCCGGATGATCACGGTGTAGCGCAGAACGTGAGTGCCATCGTGCAGGACGGCTATACATTGCTGGACGCCAGTCGCGGTGGCTTTGCCAAGGTCGATCCGCTGTTGTTGGACTTCATCCAGTGCACCGAGCAAGCATGCGGTCTACCGTTGGAACCGCTCTACACCGGCAAGGCGCTGCTGGCATTGAAACAGCAGATCGAGGCCGGACGCTTTGCCCCCGGCACGCGCCTGATCTTCATCCACACCGGCGGCCTGCAAGGCCGCCGAGGCTTCAGCGACTGACGCAAACCCCTTGTGGGAGCGGGCTTGCCTGCGAAGGCGGTAGTGCAGTAGGAGATACTGTGACTGACACACCGCCTTCGCGGGCAAGCCCGCTCCCACAGGGGAGTTGCGCTTAACTGATGGCCTGAGTTCAGTCGATGAATGGGTTGGCTTAAAGCCTCCTCCCACCCGGCATCATGCGCAGCGCCGTGTTATCGCGCACCACATAATGATGAAAGATCCCCGCCAGTGCATGCAGCCCGATCAACCAATAACCGACCTGGGCGAACAGCACATGCCAGCCTTCAATCTCCTCGGCCAGCGCCTTGTTTTCCGCGATCAGCGGCGGCAATTCCATTCCATAGAACATCACCGAATGCCCTTTGGCACTGACGATCAACCAACCGGCAATCGGCAACCCGATCATCAACGCATACAGCGCCCAGTGCATCAGCTTCGCCAGCAGGTTCTGCCATTGCGGCGGTGCCGGCACGATCTTCGGCGCCACCCCCAGGCTGCGTGCGAACAGGCGCAGCCATACCAGCACAAACACGGTAAGGCCGAGCATAAAGTGCATTTCCACAATCAGCGTGCGTGCGCCGCTGCCTTTGGGGAATTGCCCGCGCAGTTCAATGCAGGCGTAGACCACCGCCAGCAGCACCACCATCAACCAGTGCAACGCAATGGACATAGTGCTGTAGCGCGTATCGGAATTTTTCCACGGCATCGCTGTGTTCCTCACTCATCAGGGCATACCTCCATTCTTTAGCGATGGAGTGCATTAACTGTATGCCTGTTTTGAGCGCTGCGCTTGTCGCCAATGCCCTTGTCTTGACTTCGGTCAGTAGGCCTGCGGCATTTCCCCGCGGGCCAGGCGCTGGTTGATGTCACTGATGACCCGTGGCAGATCGGTGATGGTGTCAATCAGGTAGTGTGGACGTGAAGCTTCGAACATCGCCTCGATGCGCTGGCGCTCGCTAGCCAGTGTGTCGCTGTCCAGGGCGCGGAATTGCTCGTAGGTGAGGCCCAGCGCGTTGCCCGAGCAGGTCAGGGCCACGGTCCACATGCCGGCACGTCGGCCTTCGAGAATGCCCGGCACGGTGTCGTCGACCTTCACGCAGGCGGCCACATCATCAATGCCCAGGGCGATCACGTTGGCCAGTGCCTGGGCCGGCCAAGGGCGACCGTTGGGGACTTCGTCGGTAGCCACGACGTGGTCGGCGACATAGCCGTTGGTGGCGGCCAGGGCCACGACCTTGTCCATCACTTGCTTGGGATAGCCGGAGCAGGAGCCGATCTTGATCCCTTGCGCCCGCAGCGCTGCAATGGTGTCGAGGGCGCCGGGGATCAGGGCCGAGTGTTCAGCGATCTTCTCGATCTGCAGCGGCATGAAGCGCTGGTAAATGGCGGTCACATCGTCGTCGGTCGGCGTGCGGCCGAACGCCTTGCGGTAGCGTTCGGCAACCTGCGGCTGGTCGCAGAGGGTACGGATATGGTCCCACTTGCCCATGCCCATCGGACCACGGGCTTCCTCGATAGACACCTGCACGTCGAACTCGGCGAAGGCCTCGACAAAAATCTGCGTGGGGGCGAAGGAGCCGAAATCGACCACGGTGCCGGCCCAGTCGAGGATAACGGCCTGGAGGGTGTTGGGGTTTTGATAGTTCATGGTTCAGATCCTGTGGTAATGGGGGGAGTCAAATATCCAACACTTCCATTTCTTGCAGCACCTCGGCGATGGCCTCGACCGCCGCGCGCATGCCGGCTGCGTCGACATGGCCGATGCAGCCCACGCGAAAGGTTTCCACCTGGGTCAATTTGCCGGGGTACAGGATGAAACCCTGGGCCTTGACCCGTTCGTAGAACTCCTTGAACTGGTAGCGCGGGTCTTTTGGGGCGTGGAAGGTGACGATGATCGGCGCCTGGATTGCCGCCGGCAGAAAGCTGCGCAGGCCCAGCGCGGCCATGCCATCCAGCAGTGCCTGGCAGTTGTCCGCGTAGCGTTGATGGCGGGCGGGCAGGCCGCCTTCCTCAGCGTATTGCAGCAAGGCTTCATGCAGGGCGGCGACCACGTGGGTCGGCGGGGTGAAGCGCCATTGTCCGGTCTTGGCCATATAGGTGTGCTGGTCGAACAGGTCCATCGCCAGGGAATGGCAGTTGCCCTGGGACGCAGCCAGCGCCGCTTTTTCGGCAAAGACAAAGCCCATCCCCGGCACGCCTTCCAGGCATTTGCCCGAGGCGGCAATCAGTGCGTCGAAGTGGATTTCGCGGGCATTAATCGGTAGCGCGCCGAAGGAACTCATGGCGTCGATGATCAGGCGCTTGCCGTGGCGTTTGACCACCTCGGCGATCTGCGGCAACGGGTTGAGAATGCCCGTGCTGGTTTCGCAATGGATCAGCGCAACGTGGGTGATGGCGCTGTCGGAGCTCAACAGGCGATCCACATCGGCGGCAGTGGTGGGCTCGTCTTCGGCGGTTTCAAAGGTGCTGAATTCGCGGCCAAGCACCTCGCAGATTTTCGCCAGGCGCTTGCCGTAGGCGCCGTTGATCAACACCAGCACCTTGCCATTGCGAGGAACCAAGGTGCCGATCGCCGCTTCGACGGCGAAGGTGCCGCTGCCTTGCAGCGGCACGCAGTGGTGGCTGTCCGCACCGTTGAGGATCGCCAGCAGATGCGTGCACACACTGGCTGTGAGCTGGTTGAAGCGGTCGTCCCACGACCCCCAATCCACCATCATCGCCTGGCGGGTGCGGGTCGAGGTGGTCAGGGGGCCGGGGGTCAACAGGATCGGCGCGGCAGTGGGCATGTCAAATCCTCGCAAGGTGTTGGGGTTCAAGCTACGGCGCCTAAATTGCAGTTTGGCTTGTCATCAATCAAATTGTTTGTTGTTATGCGAGCTATCAGTGAGGCCGATAACGATGAACCTATTCCAACTGCGTGCATTCGATGCCGTGGCCCGTGAGGGCAGTTTTACCCGCGCGGCGGCTCGGCTGTTTATCAGCCAGCCGGCAGTGACCGGGCATATCAAGGCGCTTGAGGAGCACTACCAGATCCCGCTGTTGCGCCGCACCGCCCGCCGGGTGGAGTTGACCGAGGAGGGCGCACGCCTGGCGGCCATCACGCGGGCGATCTTCGGTTTGGTCGACGAGGCGCAAACCATGCTGGAGGCCAACCGCCAGTTGCTCACCGGGCGCCTGGAAGTGGCGGCGGACGGCCCTCACTTGGTCATGCCGATGATCGCCAGCCTGCGCGCGCGCTACCCTGGCATTACCGTGAACCTGCGTTTGGGCAATGCTCAGGAAACCCTGGCGGCGCTGCTGTCCGAACATGCCGATGTGGCGGTGCTCACCGAGGTGGAGCCGCGCAATGGCCTGCACTTGCAACCCCTGGACGAGTCACGGATTTGCGCCTTGGTGCCGGCTGCGCATCCGTGGGCCAGGCAGGCCAGCGGTATTGAACTGGCGCAGCTGCATGAGGTGATCATGGTGCTGCGCGAGCCGAGCTCCATCACCCGCCGCACTTTTGATGACGCGTGCCTGGCGGCGAATGTGCAACCCAAGGTGCTGCTGGAACTGGACAGTCGTGAAGCCGTGACCGAAGCGGTGGCGGCAGAGTTAGGGGTGGGCGTGGTGTCGTCGATGGAGGTCAGCCCGGACCCGCGTGTACAGGCGGTACCGATCCTGGGCGATGGCCTGCTGAACCGGCACATGCTCGGCTGCATGGAGCGGCGCCGCTCGCTGCGCTTGATTCAGGCGTTTTTCGAGTTGGCGTGAAGGCTCTCACGCACGATCTCCAGGAAGGTCGCGACCACGCGGCGTGAACTCTGCTCTTTCAGGCACACCAGGGTTTCTTTCATGCGTTGTGTGCAATCGCGGATCGGCATGGCGTATACCCGCGCGTCTGCGCCGAACTCTGCCGCCGACACCACGCCCACGCCAATCCCCACCACCACGGCTTCCCGGGCGGCTTCGCGGCCTTCCACCTGGATGGCCGAGCGAATGCGCAGGCCGGCCTGGCGCATTTCCTGCTCCAGGGTTTGACGGGTGACCGAGCCGGTTTCCCGCAGCACCAGCGGAGTGTTATCGAGGTCGGCCAGGCAAATCGATTCGCGCCCGGCCCAGGCATGGTCACGTGCGACAAAAGCCAGTAGTTGATCGTCGGGCAGCGGCAGTGACAACAGGCGCGGATCATCGACATCGCGCCCCAACAGCGCCAGGTCGGCCTGGTAGTTGTAAAGGCGCGACAGCGACTCATCGGTGTTGCCGGTTTCGATTTTCACGCTGATCCCAGGGTAGCGCTGGCAGAAGCGCGCAATCTGCGGCAGTACGTGCACGGGCGCATCCACCGCCAGGGTGAGGGTGCCGGTGAGCAGGGCGCGTGAATCCTGCAGCAATTCTTCGGCTTCGGCTTCGATCACAAACAGGCGCTGAGTGATGCCCAGCAGGCGCTCACCCAGATCGGTCAGGCGCACCGAGCGCTTGTTGCGGTGGAACAGCAACACGCCGAAGCGCTCTTCCAGTTTGCGCACTTGGTCGGAAATCGCAGGCTGGGTCAGGAACAGGCGTTCGGCCGCCCCGGTAAAACTGCCGTGAATGGCCACCGCATGGAAGGCTTTGAGCTGGGCATGGGAAACCGACATAGCGCGTCCTCTTACAAGCTGGGCTTATATTTGAAATACGATAAATCGATTTTACCTATGAGTCAGCCATTGCTTTCATGCGCCTCAGTCGCCGTAGGTTGAGTCCTACAACCACGGCTGCCATGGGGGCAGGCACACCGCACCCATCTGACCAATACCGCGCTCTCCAAGGCCCGGCATTGCAGTGCTCAACCATAAAAACAACAGGCGTTTTCTTTCGATTCTGCCGGCACACTCACACCTGAGGTCAGAACCACCATGAATATCCCTATGGGTAGCATCAAGCGTTGGCGCGTGCAGATTTTTGCCATCACCTGGCTGGCGTATGCCGCGTTCTATTTCACCCGCAAAGCGTTTTCAGTGGCGAAGCTGGGGATCGGCGACGACCCGAGTTTCCCCCTCGACAAAATGATGATGGCCAACCTGGATGGCCTCTACCTCGCCGCGTATGCCGTAGGCCAGTTCACTTGGGGCATGCTTGCCGACCGCTTTGGACCACGGGTGGTGGTGCTCGGTGGCTTGCTGATTTCCGCAGGCGCAGCGCTGGTGATGGGCACCTTTGCCACCTTGCCGATCTTTGTTACCTGCATGTTGGTACAGGGCTTGGCCCAGTCCACTGGCTGGTCGGGGCTGTGCAAGAACCTCGGCAGTTTCTTCCCGGCCCAGCAGCGGGGGCGGGTGCTGGGGTTATGGAGTTCGTGTTACGCGTTCGGCGGATTGGTCGCGTCACCGTTTGCCGGTTGGTGGGCCTATACGCTGATCGGTAGTTGGCATGCGGCGTTTATTTCCAGTGCCGCAGTGGTAGCGGTGGTGGCCGTGCTGTTCTTTATGTTCCAGCGCAATACCCCGCAGGATGTGGGCTTGCCGGCAGTCGAGCCTGAGCCGGTGCTGAGCGCCGAGCAGTTGGCCGCCCAGCAGCGCGTCAGCGTACTCGAACCCCTGCGCGCGATCCTGCGTAACCGCACAGTGTTGACCCTGGGGCTGGCGTACTTCCTGCTCAAGCCGGCGCGCTACGCGATTCTGTTGTGGGGGCCGGTGATCGTCTACGAGCAGATGCCGTCGGTGGGCAAGGTCGGCGCCGCCATCGTGCCCACCGCGTTTGAGTTGGCTGGTTTACTGGGGCCAGTGTTGATCGGCCTGGCCTCCGACAAACTGTTCGGCGCCCGGCGCATGCCCGCCTGTGTGCTGAGCCTGTTGGCGCTGACGGTTGCCCTGGCGCTTTTCATGGGCGCGCTGCACACCGGCAGTGTGGTGCTGGTGATGACGTTGCTGTTTGTCATGGGGCTGACGCTGTATGGGCCCGACTCAATGATCAGCAGCACGGCGGCCATCGACTTCGGCACCGCCAAGGCCGGCGCTACCGCCGCGGGTTTTGTGAACGGCTGCGGTTCGGTGGGGGCGATTCTGGGTGGTTTGCTGCCAGGCTATTTCGATACCGTGACGGTATTTATCGTGTTTGCCGGTGCGGCGCTGTTTTCTTCGTTGGTGCTGATGCCCTATTGGAATGCCAGGCCCGCCGTACTGGCCCAGGCGGGGGATTTTGTGCCGGACCGCAATGCGGTGATCAAACCCTTGCGCACCTGAGTACCCTGGCCGGTTTTTTGGTGGAACGAAGCGTTCTCGCGCTATAAACTCTGCCCCCAAAGCGCCGGCCAGTAGACGTTTCGGCGCGATGGAAATAAGAGAGTAAGTCATGGGCGCACAGTGGAAAGTCAAACATAAAGAAGCGGCAGCCAATGCCAAGGGCAAGATTTTCGGCAAGCTGGTGAAAGAAATCACCATCGCCGCCCGCAACGGCGCCGATACCGCGACCAACGCGCACCTGCGCCTGGTGGTGGAACAGGCCAAAAAAGCCTCGATGCCCAAGGAAACCCTGGACCGCGCAATCAAAAAGGGCGCCGGTCTGCTCGGTGAGACCGTGCAATACCACCGCGTGACCTACGAAGGTTTCGCGCCGCACCAGGTGCCTTTGATCGTCGAGTGCGTGACCGACAACATCAACCGCACCGTGGCGGAAATCCGCGTGGCCTTCCGCAAAGGCCAACTGGGCGCTTCCGGTTCGGTGGCCTGGGATTTCAACCATGTGGGCCTGATCGAAGCATCGCCGGACACGCCGGACGCTGATCCGGAAATGGCCGCTATCGAAGCGGGCGCCCAGGACTTTGAAGAGGGTGAAGAAGGCGCCACCTTGTTCATCACCGAAACCACCGACCTGGATGCTGTGCAGAAGGCCTTGCCGGAGCAGGGCTTCACCGTGCTGTCGGCCAAGCTGGGTTATATCTCCAAGAACCCGGTCAGCGGTTTGACCGATGAGCAGATGGCAGAAGTCGAGGCGTTCCTGGAAGGCCTGGACAACCATGATGATGTGCAGGATATGTTTGTCGGCCTGGCGGGCTGATGTTTATCTGAGTACACGCGGTCAACCTGTGGGAGCGGGCTTGCTCGCGAATGCGGTGTGACAGTCAACAGATGTATTGGCTGTTCCACCGCATTCGCGAGCAAGCCCGCTCCCACATTGGTTTAGTGGTGTTGCATAGATTCGAGCAAGACCTCAATTTCTTCAAAGCCCGGCCGCGCCAGCACATCCGGCTGGCAGCAGCGTTGTTGCAGTGCCTGCAAGCCTTCGTCACTGGCCTCAACCCGCGCCAACAATTCCCCCAGCAACACTCCGAACGCGCGCACTTCAATACGCTGCAGCGCACGGGTTTCCAACGTGTCCGCCGTGGCATGGAAGGAGGCCGCGCCAAAGTCTCCCAGCAAGCAATCACCTTCTGCGTTCCACAAAATATTGTGACCATACAGGTCACCATGGGTAATGCCGTGCCGATGCAGGTGCGCCGCCACCGAAGCAATGCCCCGCGCCATGCGCAGTGCCACGTCCAGGCTGAAACGGGTGGTGGGTGCGTAGACATCCCGCGTGCACGACGCCAGGCTCGGCAGGGCTGCGAGGTTGCGGTAACTGGGGTCGATCAGCTCCATCACCAGGGCGGCCTGGTTATCGGGATGGCCGACGACGCGCCCTTCAACCTTGATCAGGTTGGGATGCAGGCCGGCAGCGATGCAGGCTTGCATTTCATGCAGCGGTGAACCGTCGCTGGTGATGGTGCCCTTGTACAGCTTGACCGCGACTGGCAACGCATGGGGTTTCCACAGCGCCTTGCGAATAATCCCCGAAGCGCCTTCGCCCAGGACTTCGCCCATTTCCAGTTCCTGCCAGGCGATGTTCGGCGTCGCCTCGTCAGCGCTTACCTGCACGGCCATTTCCACCGGGTTGCCGGCGTAGGCCAGCCAGGTCAGGCTCGGCAGGGTCAGCAGCCACTGCGGCAGGTGGGTGAGGCGGTTGGAGGCGATGCGGATCAACTCCAGGTTTTGGCACTGGGCCAGGCTTGGCGGCAGGTCGGTCAACTGGTTACCGGCCAACATCAACTTTTGCAGTAACGGGCGCTGACCCAGTTCATCGGGCAATTGGCGGATGCAGTTGTCGGTGAGGATTAGCCAGCGCAATTGTGGCGGCAGGGCAGCGGCGGCTACCTGGCTGATCTGGTTGGCCTTGAAGCCGATCATGCTCAGCTTGGCGCACTGGCCCAGGCATTGCGGCAGTTCGGTAAAGGCGTTGTCCGAACAGAACAGCACGCGCAGGTTCGTCAGGCGGTGCAGGTCGTCGGGCAAGCTGCTCAGGGCGTTGCCGGTGAGGTTGAGGATTTCCAGCGAGTCGGCCAGTTCGAAGATTTCCCGGGGAAACTCGGTCAGCCCGCAGGCCAGGTCCAGGCGCGTAACGCCAGCCAATTGGCCAGCCTTGAGTTGGGCGAGGGTATTCATGCAGGGCGCGGTGCTCGGAAGAGGGCGTAAAAGGCGCTCATGATAGCGGCTCGGACGCGGTTTGCGGGCACAGCGTCTGCAATTGGCGCAGGCGACTGGCGGTGCGGGCGAGGTCGATGGCTTGGCCTTCCAGGCATTTATCCAAGGGCTGATGGCCGATCAGCGTCACTTGCTTGTCCTGGTCGTAGAGCACGTCTACCAGATTGATAAAGCGCTGTTGCACGGCGATGGGGCATTCGGCCAACTGCGGCAGGCCGTCGATGATCCAGTGGTCGAAGTCCTGGCACAACAACAGGTAATCCATGACCGCCGTGAGTTGTTCGCACAGGTCATTGAAGGTGAACGCGATGGTTCGTGCCTGATGGCCTCGGCACGTTAACTGCCGAGTGCCGACCTTCAGGGTTTGCGCCGGGCAATCTGTGGCAGGCAGGCCCAGGCTTTCACGCTGTCCAGCGGTACCTGGCCAGACGTACTGGCCGCCCGTGAAGCGCTGTTGCGCGTGGGCCTGGGCCAGGCTGCGAAAGTCCTGAGGCGCACTGACTTCCAGCACCTCCATGCGCGCGGCGATCAGCTCGATCACCGGTTTGAAACGCTCGTGATACAGCGGATTGGGCAGCAAGCCTTCGGGTGGGTAGTTGGAGGTCACCAACACCAGCACACCGCGCTGGAACAGGGCCTTGAACAAACGGCTGATGAGCATCGCATCGCCGATATCGTGCACATGGAATTCGTCGAAACACAGCACTCGGCAGCCGGCCAGCAGCTCGTCCAGCGTGACGCCCAGAGCATCATCATGTCCGCGGTGCAGGAACATGCCTTGGTGCAGCCGGGCGAAGAAAGTGTGGAAATGCACACGTTGCTTCTCGGCGATGGGCAGTGCCTGGAAAAATCCATCCAGCAGCCAGCTTTTGCCACGCCCCACCGGGCCATGCAGGTACAGGCTGCGCGTGGTCTGGCCGTTGAGCAGGTGTTGAGCTTCGCGATTCAGGGCGGTAATCGCCCGGATTTGCCCATCACTGAGGGTATAGCCCTGTTGTTCGGCCTTTTTTTGAAAATACGCCGGGATAGGCGAGGCGTCCGAGGCGTCGGTTTTTTTACCCAGCAGGCGCTGGAGCAGGGCAAGCACGGCCAAGAATAAACACTCTGTATTACGGTGGTCGCTCACTGTAGGACGCCCGATGCCATTTGACCAATAGTGAAGGGCCCCAAGCCTTGCAAACTGGCACTTTCGCGTTAACTGGCTAACCTCATACACAGTTGTCACCCCTGTATAAGGAATTGGGGCTGTGAAGGGACCGGCGGTATTGGCTGTCATGGGCACGATGCTCTGCAACACGGTGTTTGCTGCGCAACTCCAGGTGCAGGTGCGCATCGACGTGCAGCGGGGTTGCCAGTTGGTGGGCACCACCCGCAATGCGGGCATCGAGCAACTTGGCGTATTGGATTTCGGCAGCGGCCCGCGTCTGGATGACCCGGCCGGCCCCCTGAGTGCGGCCCTGATCAGCCAGCGCCAGCCGCGCCTGGAATGTAACCCCGACACGCCTTACCAAATGCGCGTTGACGGCGGCCTGCATGGCGGCGCCGGCGAAGTGCGTTATCTCGCCAATCCGGCGCCCTCCAGCCGGCCCATTCCCTATCGAATCTATGCTGACGCCGCGCGGCTGATCCCCTTGCCGGTGGACGTGCCGATCAGTGGCCGCGTGCCGGACACTGGCTCTGTCGACCTGCCGCTGTATGGGCGCATCGAACCGCTCAAGGACATCCCCGCCGTCGGCCGTTATTCCGACCTGCTCAAGGTCACGGTCACATGGTAAGCCGCTACCTGGCCGTGACGGCCCTGGGTGGCCTGCTGTTGCTGGCGGATGACGCGCAGGCGGCGGTGGTCAACGGCCAGGTCCACGCGCGGTTGGTGATCACCGCCAGTTGCGAAGTGAGCAAGGGCGTGGAAACCGCGCCGGTCACGCCCGAAGGCGGCACCGCGCTGTTGGACTTTGGCAGCCAGGGGCCGACCTGGAACGAGACCTTGGACGCGGCGATCTCCGATGGCGACAAGGCGCCGCTGTCGGTGTCGTGCAATCCTTCGGTGGTCAGCAGTTTCACGGTGACCATCGACGGGGGTGCTAACGGCGACGGGACCACGCGACGCCTGAGCAATGGCCGCCAGACCATTCCCTATCGACTGTCGGCTGACCCCCAGGGGCACAGTGCCTACAGGATCGGCCAGCAACGCAATTTCGTCGTGACCCAGGGCACCCAGGTACCGATCCCGGTATTCGGTTCCGTGGTGGCGAATACCAGGGCCCTACCGGCCGGCCTCTACACAGACACCCTGACGGTGACTCTGGATTGGTAAACCATGAGGATGGATATCATGCATGTACTTGTATCGCGAATCGGCCTCTGTGCCCTGGGCCTGGGGCTGGCGTCCAGCCTGAACGCGGCGACCACGGTGACCGGGCAGATCAGTTCCAGCCTGACCTTGATCGCCAGTTGCCAGGTCAACGGCTCCGGGGCGGCCACCGGGTTGAATTTCGGTAGCTTGAACTTCGGCACCACCAACAGCCTGTTTACCAATGCCGACGCCCAGCTGCTCGGCGGCACCGGTACCGGCGGGGCGTTGTCGATCCTGTGTTCGGCTGGCACCGCGCCAACGATCAAGGTGCGTGCCGGCGCCCACGACGGTGCTTCCCCCGGTGGCACCCGTGCGCTGGCCGATGGCGTGGGTAACTTCGTGCCCTACGATTTCTACACTGACAGCGGGCGTTCAGCGCTGTTGGCGATTGACGGCGTGGTGACCCTCGCCACCAGTACCGGCGTGGCGCAGACCGTCAACCTTTACGGCCGGGCGGTGGGCAAGGCGGGACTGCCGGCGGGCACCTACACCGACACCGTGGCCGTGGAACTGACGTTCTAACGATGTGGCCCAGGGTGTTGCTCGCCATCGGCCTGGCGATACCGTTGCCGCTGTCGGCGGTGGTCAACCAGAGCTTCCAGGTGAGTGCGACCATCACGCCGGGCTGTCTGATCGTGGGCGGCGGCGCCAACTACGGCACCTTGGCCTACGGCAGCTATTCGGCCCTGGCCACCAGCACGGTCACAGCGGCTCTCACTGGCGGCGTAACCCTGCAATGCACACCGGGCGTGGCCCTGAGCATGAGCGTGGATGGCGGCCTGTACAGCAGCACCGGGCGCAATTTGCAGCTCAACAGTGGCAGCGCGCGGGTGGCTTACCAATTGTTTCGCGATGCGGCGTTCAGCCAGAGCCTGGGGATCAACCAGAGCGTCAGCGTGACCTACAGCGATGCGAGCAACATCAGCCTGCCGATTTACGGGCGGGTGGTTTTACCGGGCAATCAGCCTGGGGGGACGTACAGCGACACGCTGCAGGTGCAGCTGACGTGGTAGGGCTAACGGTTTTAAGGAGGGGTGTCATGGGTTGTGCTTTGCGACGGTTATGGACCGCGGGTTTCGCCTTGGGGGCGTTGTGCTCGGCAGGGTTTGTACAGGCGGCCAGTTCGGTGCTGATCTGGCCCATCGACCCGGTGCTGGAGGCTGACCAACAGGCCAGCGCGCTGTGGCTGGAGAACCGTGGCACCGAGACCGCCAACCTGCAGATCCGCGTGTTTGCCTGGAGCCAGAATGGCTTTGACGAGCAGTACCAGAACCAGCGCGATGTGATCGGCAGCCCGCCGGTGGCCAAGATCGAGCCGGGCCAGAAGCAACTGGTGCGCCTGACCCGCACCCGGGAAGTGCCGCCGGGGCAGGAGTTGGCCTATCGCATCATCATTGATGAAATCCCCTCGGCGTTGCAGGTGCCGGCGCCGCCGGAGGGCAAGAACACGGCGGCGGCGATTCGCTTTCAGATGCGTTATTCGGTGCCGCTGTTTGCCTACGGCGCCGGCTTGTGGAGCAAAGATGACGCTACCCGGCAGCGCGATCCCAAGGGCGCGGGCAAGCCGCAGTTGAGCTGGCAAAAGGTCAACGTGGCAGGGCGCAACTACATCGAGGTGCGCAACCAGGGCGCCGTGCATGCGCGGCTTACCGATGCGTCATTCAAACAGGGCGGGCAGACCCGGCCGTTGGTAGAAGGCTTGCTCGGCTATGTGCTGCCGGGCGCGAGCATGCGCTGGCCGGTGCCGGATGCCGTATCGGCCGACCAGCCGTTGCAGGTCAGGGTCAACGGCGCGCCGCAACTGGAGAGCCTGGCGCCCAAGCGCTAACCGTTATGTAGCGCAACGGGCACACGCCCGGGTTTTCACAGGATGGAGATGTCCATTGAAGGACACAACGCCATGGTGAGTCGTGGTTGGGCTCGGGTTTTATGGCCGTCGGTGGCAGTGGCAAGCGGGCTGTGGGGCGCAGCGATGGCGGGCGACTTACCGCCGCCGCCCGGCAGCATGGAGGCAGTTGCCGATGCACAGCTGTTTCTGGAACTGGTGGTCAACCAGATGGACACCGGCCGCGTCATCGCGGTCGAGCAGCGCGCCGGCCAGCTGTTTGTGCCGGCCAGCGCGTTGCAGGACGTGGGCATGAAACTGCCCGGTGAGCCCGTCGGCAGTGTGGCCCTGGACCAGGTGCCGGGCCTGCACAGCGACTACGACAGCAACGGCCAGCGCCTGCTGCTGGATGTGCCGCCTTCCTGGCTGCAGGAACAGTTCATCGGCAACCGCAATACCTATCCGCGTACCCAGGCCATGAGCAGCTTCGGCGCCTTGCTCAACTATGACGTGTATTTCAATGACACCGACGACGGCGGCAGTTACCTCGCAGCGTGGAACGAAGTGCGGCTGTTCGACACCTGGGGCACCTTGTCCAACACCGGGCAACTGCGCCAGACCCTGTCCGACGGAGTCAGCGGCGGCACCCTCAACAATGGTTACCGACGTTACGACACCACCTGGCGTTTCTCCGACGATGAGCGCCTGCTGACCTACGAGGCTGGCGACGTGATCAGCGGTGCGCTGCCCTGGAGCAGTTCGGTGCGCCTGGGCGGGGTGCAACTGTCGCGGGATTTTGCCGTGCGCCCCGACCTGGTCACGTACCCCTTGCCGCAGTTTGCCGGTGAGGCGGCGGTGCCGTCGTCGGTGGATCTGTTTATCAACGGCTATAAATCCGACAGCGCACAGTTGCAACCCGGCCCCTACACCCTGACCAACATCCCGTTTATCAACGGTGCCGGCGAGGCCGTGGTGGTCACTACCGACGCCCTGGGACGCCAAGTGTCGACCACGGTGCCGTTCTACGTCACCAGCACCTTGCTGCAACAAGGCTTGACGGATTTTTCGCTGGCCGCCGGTACCTTGCGCCGTGACTACACCCTGCGGGACTTCGGCTACGGGCCGGGCGTGGCCAGTGGCACGTTCCGCTACGGCTATTCCGATAACCTGACCCTGGAAAGCCACGCCGAAGCCTCCAGCGACCTGACCCTCGGCGGGCTCGGCGGCAACCTGCGCCTGGGCAACTTCGGCGTGCTCAATACCGCCCTCAGCCAGAGCCAGTTCGACAGCCGCACGGGCCAGCAACTGAGCCTCGGTTACCAGTACAACAGCACGCGCTACAGCTTTATGTACCAACGGGTGGAGCGCCGCGACGACTACGCCGACCTGACTCTGGTCGATACCCCTTACGCCAGCCTCAGCAAGCGCAGCGAGCAGGTGACCCTGAGTCTCAACCTCCAACGTTTCGGCAGCCTGGGCCTGGGTTATTTCGACGTGCAGGCGGCGGACGACTCGCGCACGCGCCTGCTCAACCTGAGCTGGAGCAAACCGTTGTGGCGCAACACCAGCTTTTATCTGTCAGCCAACCGCGAAATCGGTGACAGCAACTGGGCCATGCAGGCGCAACTGGTCATCCCGTTCGACCTCAACGGCAGCCTGGCCTTGAGTACCGAGCGCAGCAAGGACGGCGCCAGTCGCCAGCGCATCAACTACAGCCGCGCGGTGCCCAGCGAAGGCGGGGTGGGCTACAACCTCGGCTATGCCCAGGGCGATGCCCCCAGCTATCGACAGGCCGACCTGACCTGGCGCTTGCAGTCGGTGCAGTTGCAGGCCGGCGTGTACGGCAGCAGCGAGGCCATGACGCGCTGGGCCGATGCCAGCGGCTCACTGGTGTGGATGGGCGGCGAAACCTTTGCCGCCAACCGCATCAATGACGCCTTTGTGGTCGTGAGCACCCAGGGCTTTGCCGGGATTCCGGTGCGCTACGAAAACCAGCTGGTGGGCCAGACCGACCGCAACGGCCATTTGCTGGTGCCGTGGAGCAGTGCCTATTACCGCGGCAAATACGAGATCGACCCGTTGAACCTACCGGCGAATGTGCAAAGCCCCAATGTGGAACAGCGCGTGTCGGTGCGCCGAGGCAGTGGCTACCTGCTGGAATTCCCCCTGCGCCGGGTGCTCGCTGCAAGCATCACCCTGGTGGACCGCCAGCATCAGGAGTTGCCGCTGGGCAGCCTGGTGGTGCACGAGCAAAGCAACACCCAGGCGGTGGTCGGCTGGGATGGCCTGGTGTACCTGGAAAACCTCAGCGCCCACAACACCTTGCAGGTCACTTTGGGACAGGGCCGCACCTGCCAGGCAACCTTCGATATGGACGAGCAGCAACAGGACGTGCCCTTGATCGGGCCATTAGTGTGCCAATGAGGGATTGAACAGGGAGTGTTCAGGTGAGGGGCAGCGTAGGGTTGTATGGCGTGGGTTTGTTGTTTTGCGGGCAGGCCATGGCGGCGTGTTCGGTGGTGTCCACCGTGCCGGCCAGTTTTGGTTCGATCAGTTCGATGACGGTGCGCACCGCCGCGCAAACCAGCTCTACGGCCAACTCAGGGTTGAGTTGCACCTCGGCGCTGATATCGCTGCTGGTGTCCACCGACCATTTTTACGCCACGATCACCTCGCCCCAGACCGGTATGGTCGGGCCGACCGGTGATGTGATCAGCTACACGATTTATGGCAACAACAGCACCAGCTATCCCATCACCCGTGGCAGCCAATTCGATTTCGGCGGCGCTGGCGGCATCGCCCAGAGCATCGGCCTGATCGCCGGGCCCGGCGCGAAAACTGTGCCGTTGTACCTGAGCAGCATCACTGGCAGCAACGTCGCCGCCGGGGTGTACACCGAGACATTGAGCATCGCCTGGGTGTGGAATTATTGCTCGGGGATCGGCCTTGGCGGCATTTGCCTGGGACGTGACATTGGCAGCGGCACGGCGTCCCTGACCGTCAGCATGACCGTGACCAACGATTGCCAGATCACCGCCCCGAATATCAGCTTCGGCAGCGCGCCGGTGGTCAGTGGGTTTAGTGCGGTGAGCGGGCAGACCATCAACATCGCCTGCACCAAGGGCAGCGCCTATACCGTGGGCTTGAGCGATGGCCAGAACCCGGTGAGTGTCGGCGGCCGGCGGCGCATGGTTTCCGGCGGCAATTACCTGGCCTATGACATTTTCAAAAGTGCCGGCACCACGCGTTGGGGCAGTGTCGGCGCGGCGCGGCGGGCCAGCTCCACGGCCGAGGTCAATCCCGGCAACGGCTTGGGTAATGGCAGCCAGGTGTACAACTACAACGCCAAGGTCTACACCGACCAGCCCACGCCGCCGGCTGGCACCTATCTGGATAACGTGGTGCTGGACGTCGGTTTCTAGAATGGCGTCTGCAACGCGGCGGCCTGATCCACCGGGCTGACCATCGCGTAGTTGTAGCCGCCGCCCGACCAGTAGTCGGCCTGCAAGCCATCGGCACTGCGGCTGCCGCGAGGCAGGAAACCGTTGTTCGGGCCCGGCGGGCGGATATAGAAGCTGATGCGCCGGCCTTGCGCGTCCTGGTACAGCACCATGGCTGCCGCGCCTTGGTCGGTGGTGAGCAGGCGCCCGCTGACCGGCTTGAAACCGGCTTGGCTCAGGTCGGGCAGGCGATGGGCCTGGTTGAAATAACGGTCGAGCCAGGCCTGCATGGTGCCAGGGTCCTGAGCGTTGTAGTCGGCAGGCATGATGCCGTCCTGGGCAAACAGGCGGTAGGCCTGCATGGCGTCGGTCATCGGCAACAGCGGCGGCTGGGTGGCTTCACGGGCGTGCCAACCGCCAACCCCGCCGAGGCTCACGGCGATCAGCAACAACGCCGCCGTGGCCAAGTGCCGACGGGACTGTTTCTTGATGCGCTGGCGAATCAGCGCCGGGTCCAATGCCGGGTTGTGCGGCTGTTGCAGGGCGCCGCTCAACGACGCGCGCAGCAACTGCGCATCTTGTTGCCAGGCCTGTACCCGGGCCGCCACTTCGGGGTGGCTGGCCAGCCAGGTTTCAAGCACACAGCGATCAGTGTCCGGCAATTGGTGATCGACGTAGGCATGTAAATCGCGTTCGCTGGGGGGCAGGCTGATCATTTGAGTCTCCGCAGGGCAGGGCCGGCCATTTCGCCATCGCTGAGCTGACGCAACGCTTGGCGTGCGCGGGACAGGCGTGACATTACGGTGCCGATGGGCACCTTGAGGATCTCGGCCACTTCCTTGTAGCTCAAGCCCTCGACGGACACCCACAGCAACAGGGCGCGCTGTTCGGTGTTCAGTTGGTCGAAGGCTTGCAGGGTGGATTGGGCCAGCACCGTGCGTTCTACCGAAGGTTGCACGTCATCGCGGCCGGTGAAGAATTCGAGCATGCGCGCATAGCGGCGGTTGCGGCGGTGGGCGTCGAGGAACTGCCGGTAGAGGATCGAAAACAGCCAGGCGCGCAGGTCGCCCTCGATACGTTTATCGGCCCAGGCGACGATCGCGCGCTCCAGGGTCGATTGCACCAGGTCATCGGCGCTGCTGCTGTTGCGCGTCAGGGACACGGCAAAACGCCGCAACCTGGGGATGAGTTCGCGTAACTGTTCGTCGAGTTCATGCATGGGTGTCTGGCTGATCACTACGCTGGGACTAGAGAGACGTTTGGCGTTGAAGGTTATTCCCCGTCCCGCAAAATAAATCCAGGGCCTGGGAATAGAGCCCATCGGCGTTCGTCTTAATGCTCCGACCTTATGTTTCAGCCTGAGGCCTCTGGCCCTGGAGTTCCTGCATGGTAGATCACTCATCACCACCCCGTCCTCCCTTGAGCACTGCGAGCCTGATCGCACGACTCGCCGGCATCGGTGCCGTGGTTGCGGTTGTTGCCGGCGCATTTGCCTACGTCAATGGCACGCTCGACCCACAACGCCTGCGGCCAAAAACCTTGGTCAATGCCCTGGAAACCAATAACGGCGTGCATTCGGGTTTTCGCCGTAACCATGCCAAGGGCGTATGCGTGGCGGGTTATTTCCAGAGCAGTACCGAGGCCCGTGCCTATTCCAGCGCCCAGGTGTTCAGCGAGGCCAAGACCCCGATCATCGGCCGGTTTGCCTTGCCCAGCGGCAACCCCTACGCGCCGGACAGCAGTGTGCCGATTCGCAGTTTCGCCGTGCAGTTCAGCCAGGCCAACGGCCAGCAATGGCGTACAGGGATGAACAGCATGCCGGTGTTCCCGGTGGGCACGCCCGAGGCGTTCTACCAGTTGCTCAAGGCCGGCGCGCCAGACCCGGCCACTGGCAAGCCGAACCCGTCGAGCATGCCGGCTTTTTTTGCCGCACACCCGGAGACAGCGCCATTCTTGGCCTGGGTCAAGACCGCCAGGCCATCGGCCAGTTATGCGACTGAAACCTATAACGGCATCAACGCGTTTTACCTGGTGGCTGCCGATGGTTCGCGCCAGGCCGTGCGTTGGGAGGTGGTGCCCCAGAGCCAGGATGCGGCGGGTGATACCGCACCTGCTGGCAGTGACTTCCTGGAGCAGGATTTGGTGCGACGCCTGGCTGCCGGGCCCTTGCGGTGGCAGTTGAACATGACCCTGGCCAACCCCGGCGACCCGCTGGACGACGCAAGCAAGACTTGGACCGGCGCGCACAAGGTACTCAACGCCGGCACGTTGGTGTTGCAAAGCAGCCAGCCCCAGGCAGACGGTGATTGCCGCGATATCAACTTTGACCCGTTGATTCTGCCCAGTGGTATCCAAGCCTCCGACGACCCCTTGCTGGCCGCACGTTCGGCCGCGTATGCCAGTTCGTACCTGCGCCGCGCCGGTGAAGTCAGCCCGTTGCACAGCGCCCCTCAGGAGTCGAAGCCATGAATGCTCAACCACGGTTCTTTGCGTCCTTGGCGCGCGTGTTGCACTGGCTGATGGCGTTGATGATCATCGCCATGCTGTTTATCGGCGCGGGTCTGGCGGCGTCGGTGTCGGAGCGCCATGAGTGGCTGATCCACCTGCACAAGCCGCTGGGCATTGCGATTCTGGCACTGGTGATCGTGCGCCTGGCGGTACGTTTTTCCACCCGTCAGCCGCCGTTACCAGCGGATTTGCCGGTGTGGCAGAGGCTGGCAGCCAAGGCCTCTCATGTGCTGTTGTACGCGTTGATGCTGGTGTTGCCGCTGCTGGGTTGGGCGATGATTTCAGCGGCCGGTGACCCGGTGATGCTCAGTAGTAACCTGCAACTGCCCGCGCTGCTGGGGGCGAATGCGCCGTTGTTTGCGTTGTTGCGCAAGGCTCACGGTTATTTGGCCTATCTGCTGTTTCTCACCGTGCTGGTGCATCTGGCAGCCGCGTTATTCCACGGTTTGATCCGCCGCGATGGTGTCTTGCAAAGCATGACCGGCAGCAAGGATTGACCGCTTCTGGTGGCGAGCAAGCTCGCTCGTCACCAGAGCTCGCCTCAGGGGTTAGCGCAAACGCCCGACGATATCAGCGACGCTGCTCAAGACGTCCTTGCCCAACTGTTTCGAACGATCGCCTGACCAGCCAGTTCGCAGGTTGGGTGCGTCGTCGTTGTCCTTGAAAGGCATTTCCAGGGTCAGGGACAGGCAGTCGTACTTTTCCCCCACCGCGTTGCAGGCCAGGGTCATGTTGGCTTGGCCAGGCAGGTCGCGGGTGTAGCCGTGGGTGGTCTGGAAGTCTCGGGTCAGGTGGCTCAAATGGCTGCGGAAATGTTTTTCCAGGGCTTCGATGCGCGGCGTGTAGCCGGGGTTGCCTTCGCAGGCTGCGGTGAACACGTAGGGGATTTCTTCATCGCCGTGGATGTCGAGGAACATATCCACGCCGTATTTTTCCATCTGTTGCTGGACGAACAGGACTTCCGGGCTGAGTTCCTGGCTGGCGCTTTGCCATGCGCGGTTAAGGTCCTGGCCCATGGCGTTGGTGCGCAGGTGGCCATGGAAGGCGCCATCCGGGTTCATGTTCGGTACCAGGTACAGGTCTGCGACGGCCAGCAGTTTTTTCAGTTCGTCGTCGCCGTCCTTTTGCAGGCGCTCAATCACGCCCTCCATAAACCACTCGGCCATGTGCTCGCCGGGGTGCTGCTGGGCGATGATCCACACCTTGCGCCGGCCTTCGATCCCTTTGCCACGGCGCAGCAGTTGGATATCGCGGCCTTCAGCGCTCTTGCCGGTGGCTAGCAGGGTGACCCCGGCGTACTTCAGGGCTTGCTCGATCAACCAGTCATGACGTTCACGGCTGTAGGGCTCGAAGTAGGCAAACCAGGCGTACTTTTGCCGGGTCTGGAGGGTGATGTGCAGGATCTCGCCATCAAAGCGCGTCGGTACCCGGAACCAGTTGATATGGTCATAGGACGCCACGGCGTTGTAACCGCTCCAGGCATGCTTGTAGGACGAGCGCCCTGCGTTGCTCAAGCGAAAGGTGTGGGTGTGCCCCACGTGCATGCCTTCGGCCTTGAAGTGGAACCATTGGTAGTGATCGCTGCGGGTGTCGGGATTGATTGCCAGCAACAACTGATAAGCGTCGCTGGCATCCAGGACCTGGATGTTGCCGCTGTCGAAGTCGGTGCTGATCTTGATGGAGGTCAAGGCCACGGTCATAGTCTGGTTGCCTGAATATGAGTGATGTGGCGGCTATCTTACACAGGCGTTCGGTAAAACCTGGATGCAAAAATTGTTGCAGGGGGAGGGGGCGTCATCCCTGACGCCGCCGCAGCTTAGAGTCTATGAGATTGATTCTCAAGCGCTAATTCGCAGAGATACGCGCTAGAGCACTCGGACGACTTTCGTTGGGCGATAGTCTTTTGCTACCATGCGCGGCATCAAGCAACACACAGTCTTCATTAGCCTGAAGCCACGCCAGGAAAACTGGCAAAAAAAAGACCCGGCCAAAGAGCCGGGTCAAAAACCGTGATTAGCCTGATGAGGAGATATTCCAAGAGTCCGACCTAAGGTCTCTTGGTCTATCGACTGATCTTGCGATCAGCTGAGCCCAATAATAATCATTATCATTTGCAAGTCAAATGTTTTTATCCGTGGGATAGAAATATTTTTCTTTCATGCCTGCTACGCGTTTGCCGCCGCTCTGGGCGCTTGCAACGACCGCTCCACCATCGCCTTCGCCATATCGATCAAATACACCACTGAAAACGCCAGGTCGCGTTGGTTGCCCTGATGGCTGCACGCCGACTCGTAGGCGGTTGCCGCTGCACTGCGCAACAGGTCCGAGGCGTGTATCAGGGCTTCCTCCTGGCTGACATCGGATTTGATCGCGAACATGGCCCCGTCCGAATCCGGCGTCGACCGATTTTCTTTCAAGTAGTAGTCCAGTGCGCGCTGGGCTGCGCCACTGTTGCACATGTCGTTTACTTCAGTCAGTTCGGATGTGTCGGGCGTTGGGTGTGTGCGGGTCGTCATAAGCGGCAGTACTCCGGTGGGTGTCGAAATCCTTGGGCTTGATGATAGTACGTATCGTATTCCTGTCGTTTTATGGATTACTACAAACTGTTTATTGCCCGCAAAAATGGGCGCCGTATTGTGATGCGCCATGGATAACTGGATAGCGTTGGTCAAAGCCAACATGAAAGACCGCAAGGTCACGCAGGATGAACTGGCGCAGCGCCTGGGGATGTCCCAGGGCGGCATCGGCCATTGGCTCAATAAACGCCGCGTGCCGAGCCTGGCGGACATGAACCGCGTGCTGGCCGAACTGGGGTTGGGGTATTTGGAGGTGGCGCTGGAGATTCGTGAACGGGCCGCGCAAGTGCCTGAACGGGAAGCGCACTACAACCCGTATTTCCGCTACCCGGTCAGCGACTGGAAGCAGGCCTGCGAGCTGCGTGAAGAGCGTGCGCCTTATAGCACCGAGCGCTACGAATTGACCGATTACCACGCCCGAGGCGAGGCATTCTGGCTGCCGGTGACGGGAGACGCCATGACCGCCCCCACGGGCATGAGCATTGCGGCTGGCATGATGATCCTGGTTGACCCGGCCATCGCGCCCGAGCCCGGCAGGCTGGTGGTGGCCCAATGGGCTGGCACCCCCCAGGCCACCTTTCGCCGATTGCAGGAAGAAAGCGGCCAGCACTACCTGGTGCCGCTCAACCCCACTTACCCCAAGGTGCTGCTCACCGACGGCTGCCGCCTCCTGGGTGTGGTGGTGCAAGCCACGGCGAAGTTCTAGCCGGCCGTTTCAAGCTCCACCAGCGCGCTGCCTTCTGCCACCATTTCACCTTCCTGGCAGAACAGCGCCTTGACCACCCCGGCGTGGGGCGCCCGGATACTGTGCTCCATCTTCATGGCTTCGAGCACCACCAGTTGAGCGCCGGCTTCAACAGTTTGGCCCACCTCCACAAGTACTCGCACGATGCTGCCGTTCATCGGTGCGGTGAGGCCGCCCTGATGAGATTGACTGGCCTCGACCGCCGCAATCGGGTCGAACAGGCTGACGGCATGCATCTCGCCGTCCCAACGCAGGTACAGGCTGCCTTCACTGCGCACCGCCAGATGAGCACGGCGCACGCCCTGATGTTCAGTCAGCAACTGTTCGCCGCATAACTGAGACGGTTGCCCGGTCAGTGTCACCAACCGATCCTGCCCATTGCAGCTCAGGTGCAGCGACACCTCGGCAGGCAGGCCCGCACGAAAGCCCTGGCGATTGGCCCAAGGCCCGTCACCCGCCGGCAAGCTCTGCATAAACGCCGAGCCCGCCGCCTGCCAGAACTCATCGCTCAAGGCCCCTGGCGTCGGCAACAGCTCATCCTGATAGCGCGGGATAAACCCGGTGTCCAACTCGGCGGCGGCAAACGCAGGGTGCCCGATGATGCGCCGCAAAAAGCCCAGGTTGGTCTTGAGCCCGCCGACCGCAAACTCATCCAGCATGCTCAATAAGCGCAGGCGCGCCTGTTCGCGGTCTTCACCCCAGGCAATCAACTTGCCGAGCATCGGGTCGTAGAAGGGCGACACGCTGTCGCCTTGCTCGACGCCACTGTCCACGCGGCGTCCAGGGCCCTGGCTGGACTCGCGGTACAGCGCCAGGTGCCCAGTGGCGGGCAGAAAGTCATTGGCCGGGTCTTCGGCATACAACCGCACTTCAATTGCATGACCGTTCAACGCGACCTGCTCTTGCGTGATCGGCAGCGCCTCGCCCTGGGCAACCCGGATCTGCCAGGCCACCAGGTCGAGGCCGGTAATCGCTTCGGTCACCGGATGCTCCACTTGCAACCGCGTGTTCATCTCCATAAAGAAAAACTCGCCACGGGCATCCAGCAAAAACTCCACCGTACCTGCGCCCACATACCCGATTGCCTGGGCAGCGCGCACGGCTGCTTCGCCCATGGCCCGGCGTTGCTCAACACTCAGGCCCGGCGCCGGTGCTTCTTCCACGACCTTTTGATGACGCCGCTGGATCGAGCAGTCGCGCTCATTGAGGTACAGGCAATGACCTTGCTGGTCGGCAAACACTTGGATCTCGACATGCCGCGGCTTGAGCAGGTATTTCTCCACCAGCATCTGCCCGTTGCCGAACGACGACAGCGCCTCACGCTGGGCGGAGGCCAAGGCTTCGGCCAGTTGGCTGACGTCCTCGACCACCTTCATACCCTTGCCACCGCCGCCCGCCGTGGCCTTGAGCAGCACCGGGTAGCCGATACGCTCACAGGCGGCGCGGAAGGTCTCCAGGTCCTGGGCCTCGCCGTGATAACCCGGCACAAGGGGTACGCCAGCCGTTTCCATCAAGGCCTTGGCCGCGGATTTGCTGCCCATGGCGTCGATGGCCGAGGCGGGCGGGCCGAGGAAGATCAAGCCTGCCGCCTCGATGGCTCGGGCGAAGCCGGCGTTTTCTGAAAGGAAGCCGTAGCCGGGGTGAATCGCCTGGGCGCCGCTGGCGTGGGCGGCGGCAATCAGCTTGTCGATTTGCAGGTAACTGTCGGTGGCTTTGCTGCCGCCCAGGTCGACGCGGATATCGGCTTCACGGCTATGGCGGGCATCGCGGTCGATGGCGCTGTGCACAGCCACGGTGGTCAACCCCATGGCCTTGGCGGTGCGCATGACCCGGCAGGCGATCTCGCCACGGTTGGCCACCAGAACGGTGGTGAGTGTGCTCATGAGCGTGGCTCCTGATTTTGCCAACTTGGCGCACGCTTTTGCAGAAACGCGCGCAAACCTTCCTGGCCCTCGGCGCTCACCCGAATACGCGCTATGGCATTTTCGCAATAGCGTCGCAATGCGGGGGTGAGGGCACCGTTGCCCACTTCGCGCAGCAAATCCTTACTGGCACGCATGGCCGCCGGGCTGTTTTGCAGCAGGTTGGTGACCCACAGGTCCACCTGTTGATCCAGGCTCTCGGCCGGATAACTGTCCGCCAGCAAGCCGATCTCCCGTGCGCGCTGGCCGCCGAACCGCTCGGCTGTCAGTGCATAACGACGGGCAGCGCGTTCGCCGATGGCCTGCACCACGAACGGGCTGATCACCGCCGGCGCCAGGCCGATACGCACTTCCGACAGGCAGAACTGCGCATCATCGGCACCGATGGCCATGTCACAGCAGCTGATCAGGCCCAGCGCGCCCCCGTAGGCCGCACCTTGCACCACCGCCAGCGTGGGGATTTTCAGCTTGGACAGGTTGTACATCAGCTCTGCCAGTTCCCGGGCGTCGTCCAGGTTGGTGTGGTAGTCCAACTCGGCCGATTGCTGCATCCAGGCCAGGTCGGCACCGGCGCTGAAGTGCTTGCCGCGCCCGCGCAGTACCAGGAAGCGCAGGGACGGGTCGCCTTGTACGCGGTCAAGGGCCAGGATCAGCTCGCGGATCATCTGCGCGTTGAACGCGTTGTTCTTGGCTTCGCGGCTGAGCCACAGCGTGGCAAAGCCACGGCGGTCAGTGATCAGTTCGAGGGTGTTGAAGTCGCTCATGCAAGGAGCTCCGAAATAATGAGAGGCCTCCTGTAGGAGCGAGCTTGCTCGCGAAGATCGTCAACGATAACGCGGGGCTTCAGAATGACCGCGTTGCCCTGAGGTTCTTCGCGAGCAAGCTCGCTCCTACAGGCTACATGCGGAACACGCCGAAGCGGCTCGGCTCGATGGGGGCGTTCAGTGCGGCGGACAAGGCCAGGGCCAGCACGTCACGGGTCTGCAGCGGGTCGATCACGCCGTCATCCCACAAGCGCGCGCTGGAGTAGTAGGGGTGGCCCTGGGTTTCATACTGGTCGAGGATCGGCTGCTTGATCGCGTCTTCCTCCTCGGCACTGAAACCGTTGCCGGCGCGCTCAGCCTGTTCGCGCTTGACCTGCACCAACACCCCGGCGGCCTGTTCGGCCCCCATCACGCCAATGCGTGCGTTGGGCCACATCCACAAAAAGCGCGGGTCATAGGCGCGGCCACACATCCCATAGTTACCCGCACCAAAGCTGCCGCCGATGATCACGGTGAATTTCGGCACCTTGGCGCACGCCACGGCGGTGACCAGCTTGGCGCCGTGCTTGGCAATGCCGCCGGCTTCGTACTTCTGGCCGACCATAAAGCCGGTGATGTTTTGCAGGAACAGCAGCGGAATCCCGCGCTGGCAGGCCAGTTCGATAAAGTGCGCGCCTTTTTGCGCGGCTTCGGCGAAGAGGATGCCGTTGTTGGCCAGGATCGCTATCGGGTAGCCATGCAAGTGCGCAAAGCCGCACACCAGGGTCGTGCCGAACAGGGCCTTGAACTCATCGAACACCGAGCCGTCCACCAGCCGTGCGATGACTTCGCGCACATCAAAGGGTTGCTTGGCATCCGCCGGGATCACGCCGTACAACTCTTCGCTGCTGTACAGCGGCGCCACCGGCGGGCGTTGCAGCAGCTCACCCTGCTTGCGCCAATTGAGGTTGGCCACGCTGCGCCGTGCCAGTGCCAGGGCGTGTTCATCGCTGTCGGCATAGTGGTCGGCTACGCCCGAGACCTTGCAGTGCACATCGGCACCGCCCAGGTCTTCGGCGCTCACCACTTCACCGGTGGCGGCCTTCACCAGCGGCGGGCCGGCGAGGAAGATGGTGGCTTGCTGGCGCACCATGATCGCTTCGTCGGCCATGGCCGGCACGTAGGCGCCGCCGGCGGTGCACGAGCCCATCACCACGGCAATCTGGGGAATGCCCTGGGCGCTCATATTGGCCTGGTTGAAGAAGATCCGCCCGAAGTGCTCGCGGTCGGGGAACACCTCGTCCTGGCGCGGCAGGTTGGCGCCGCCGGAGTCCACCAGGTAGATGCACGGCAGGCGGTTCTGCTCGGCGATGGTCTGGGCGCGCAGGTGCTTTTTGACGGTCAGCGGGTAATAGGAGCCGCCTTTGACCGTGGCATCGTTGGCCACGATCATGCATTCGACACCTTCCACCCGGCCGATGCCGGCAATCACCCCGGCAGCCGGGACGTCTTCGCCATACACCTGGTGGGCGGCCAGTTGGCTCAGCTCGAGAAACGGTGAGCCCGGGTCGAGCAGACGGTTGATACGCTCGCGGGGTAACAGTTTGCCGCGTGAGGTGTGGCGTTCCTGGGCCTTGGCGCCGCCACCTTGATGGACATGGGCGAGCAGGCTGTGCAGGGCGTCGACCTGTTCAAGCATCGCCGCGCGGTTGGCGGAAAATTCCGCAGAACGCGGGTTGAGCTGGGTGTGCAGGGTGGCCATGGGCGTGCTCCTTCAGCGGGTTTCGTTGAACAGTTCGCGACCGATCAACATCCGCCGAATCTCACTGGTGCCCGCACCAATTTCGTAGAGCTTGGCGTCACGCAACAGGCGCCCGGCGGGGAATTCGTTGATATAGCCATTGCCGCCCAGAATCTGGATCGCATCCAGGGCCATTTGCGTGGCGCGCTCGGCGCTGTAGAGGATCACGCCCGCGGCGTCCTTGCGCGTGGTCTCGCCACGCTCGCACGCCTGGGCCACCGCGTAGAGGTAGGCGCGGCTGGCGTTGAGTTGGGTGTACATGTCGGCGACCTTGCCCTGGATCAACTGGAATTCGCCGATGCTCTGGCCGAACTGCTTGCGGTCGTGGATGTAGGGCACGATCAAGTCCATGCATGCCTGCATGATCCCGGTAGGCCCTCCGGAGAGCACCACGCGCTCGTAGTCCAGGCCGCTCATCAACACTTTCACGCCGCCATTGAGCACGCCGAGGATGTTTTCTTCGGGTACCTCGACGTCGTCGAAAAACAGCTCGCAGGTGTTGGAGCCGCGCATGCCCAGCTTGTCGAATTTATTGCTGCGGCTGAAGCCTTTCCAGTCGCGCTCGACGATGAAGGCGGTGATGCCGTGGGGGCCTTTTTCCAGGTCGGTCTTGGCGTAGATCACATAGGTATGGGCGTCCGGGCCGTTGGTGATCCAGGTCTTGCTGCCATTGAGTACGTAATGGTCGCCGCGCTTGTCGGCGCGCAGTTTCATCGACACCACGTCGGAACCGGCATTCGGCTCGCTCATGGCCAGGGCGCCGATGTGCTCGCCGCTGATCAGCTTGGGCAGGTACTTGAGTTTTTGTGCGTGGTTGCCGTTGCGGTTGATCTGGTTGACGCACAGGTTGGAGTGCGCCCCGTAGGACAACGCCACCGAGGCCGAGCCACGGCTGATTTCTTCCATGCTCACCACATGGGCCAGGTAACCCAGGCCGGCACCGCCGTATTCCTCGGGCACGGTGATGCCCAGCAGGCCCATGTCGCCGAACTTGCGCCACAGGTCGGCGGGGAACAGGTTGTCGATGTCGATCTGGGCCGCGCGCGGTGCGATCTCCTTGGCCACGAAGGACTGCACCTGGTCGCGCAGCATGTCGATGGTCTCGCCGAGGGCGAAGTTCAGGGACGGGTAACTCATGGACAGGCACCTTAATGTGAGCTTTGTTGTTGTGTGGGCGGGGCGCGGGAGGAGGGCACTCACCTTTACGTTAACGTAAGCTTGCGTTACGGCGCTGTCAATCGTAGTTTACGTATACGTCAACCTACAAAAAAGATAACAGGGGTCGTTATGGATCAACTGCACCCGAGCTACAGCCGTGGCTCCCAGGACAAGACCTTGCTGGCCATGACCATTGGCCAGGCATTCGATCACACCGTTGCGCAGTATCCAGATGGCGAAGCCTTGGTGGTGCGCCACCAGCAGCGGCGCTACACCTGGCGGCAGCTGGCCGAGACGGTTGAGCTGCACGCCCGCGCGTTCCTCGCCCTGGGTATGCAAACCGGTGACCGCCTGGGTATCTGGGCGCCTAACTGTGCCGAGTGGCTGATCTGCCAAGTGGCAAGCGCCAAGCTCGGGGTGATCCTGGTCAATATCAACCCGGCCTATCGCAGCAGCGAATTGGACTACGTGCTCAAACAATCCGGCTGTCAATGGCTGGTGTGCGCCGGCTCGTTCAAAAGCTCCGATTACCACGCCATGCTCCAGGCGCTGAAGCCCGAGCTGCGCGGCCTTCTCAGCCTGGACCCCAGCCCGCCGCCTGAATTCATGCCCTGGTCGCAGTTGGCGGCCCTTGGCGCAGGCGTGCCGCCCGAGCAACTGCAAAGCCGTCAGGCCAGCCTGCATTTCGATCAACCTGTGAATATCCAGTACACCTCCGGCACCACCGGCTTCCCCAAGGGCGCCACCCTCAGTCACCACAACATCCTCAATAACGGTTACATGGTCGGTGAAAGCCTGGGCCTGACGGCAGGGGACCGCCTGGTGATCCCAGTGCCGCTGTACCACTGCTTCGGCATGGTCATGGGCAACCTCGGTTGTATCACTCACGGCACCACCATGATCTACCCCAATGACGGCTTCGACCCGTTGCTGACGCTGAGCGCCGTCGCCGAAGAACAAGCCACCGGCTTATATGGCGTGCCGACCATGTTTATCGCGCTGCTCGATCACCCACGCCGGGCCGAGTTCGAGGTGTCCAGCCTGCGCACCGGGATCATGGCCGGGGCGACATGCCCGATCGAGGTGATGCGTCGGGTCATTCATGAGCTGCACATGGCAGAGGTGCAGATTGCCTATGGCATGACTGAAACCAGCCCGGTGTCGCTGCAGACCGGCGCAGATGACGATATCGAACGGCGTGTCACCACGGTGGGCCGCACCCAACCGCAACTGGAAACCAAGATTGTCGACGAGGCCGGTAACACCGTGGCCCGTGGCGTGATCGGTGAACTGTGCACCCGGGGCTACAGCGTGATGCTGGGTTACTGGAACAACCCTGAAGGCACCCGTGAGGCCATCGACGATGCCGGCTGGATGCACACCGGTGATCTGGCGACCATGGATGAGGAGGGTTACGTGTGCATTGCCGGGCGTAACAAGGACATGATCATTCGTGGGGGGGAGAACGTTTACCCGCGGGAGCTGGAAGAGTTTTTCTTTACTCACCCGGCGGTGGCGGACGTGCAGATCGTTGGCATCCCGGATGAGCGTTATGGCGAAGAGATTGTTGCCTGGATCAAGTTCCATCCCGGTCAGGTGGCCAATAAGTTGGAGTTGTTGAGCTGGTGCAAGGACCGCATCGCCCATTTCAAGACGCCCAGGTATTTCAAGATCGTGGATGAGTTTCCGATGACGGTGACGGGCAAGATTCAGAAATTTCGGATGCGCGAGATTTCCATCCAGGAGCTGCAAGCGCGCTGACAACGTCAAACCCCTGTGGGAGCTGGCTTGCCTGCGATGGCGGCCTGACTGCCGGCCCACATCTACCTGATACCCCGCGAACCTGCTGTGCCACCCAAATAGTGAAACCCAGAAAGCACAAAGGGGACCCGAAGGTCCCCTTTAATTTGTCGTTGCGTGCTCTTTTCTTATTATTGAGGGGCGGCCTGTTGTTGTTTTTGGTAGCCGTGGCCCGTACCGCTTTTTTTGGCGACCCCCATCCGGGGTCAAGAGCAAACGTATTTTTTTGAACGCTGACCTGCTTCTTCGTAAACGATCCAACCAGTGGGTAGCTACCTGAGGTAGTTTTATTTTTCTCTATCCGGTTGCGGGTTGCGGCATGCCGTACCCTGGGAAGCACATCTTCTCCAAAAAAATCTGTTAGCTGCGTCTCTGCCGTGTTGTTTTTGTTATGTCAGAGTCGTTTCGTCTTATTTTTATTAGGTTTGGCGCTTTTTATTCTTGTTATGCCATAGAGATAGCAGAAGGCGTGCCAACTTTTTAAAAGCCTTTAAAATCAACGAGTTGGTTTTTTGTCAGTATTTTCTTTCAGTTTGCACGGCGGATTTTGTTCCCGCGTTACCCGTTATGCCGGGAAGCGGTAACACATTCTCACAGCTGTGCTACTCACCTGCGTTACGCACCTTCGCCACGCGGGAACCCGTAGGCCGTCCCAGCACCTGGCTGATCTGCTGGCCGGCGCCAATCAAGCGTTCCAGGTCGATGCCCGTGTCGATGCCCAGGCCGTTGAGCAGGTACAGCACGTCCTCGGTGGCGACGTTACCGCTGGCGCCTTTGGCGTAAGGGCAGCCGCCCAGGCCTGCGATTGAGCTGTCGAACACCGTGATGCCTTCCAGCAGGCTGGCGTAGATGTTAGCGATGGCCTGCCCGTAGGTGTCATGGAAATGCCCGGCCAGCTTGTCCCGTGGCACTTGGGCGCCGACCACTTCGAACAGGCGCCGGGTAGCGCCCGCCGTGCCGGTACCGATGGTGTCGCCCAGGGACACTTCATAGCAGCCCATGGCATACAGCTCGCGGGCGACGGCCGCCACTTGCTCCGGGGCGATCTCGCCTTCATAGGGGCAACCCAGCACACAGGACACATAACCGCGCACGCTGACGCCGTGCTGCTTGGCGGCGGCCATGATCGGTGCGAAGCGCTCCAGGCTTTCGCTGATGGAACAATTGATATTGCGCTGCGAGAACGCCTCGGACGCCGCCGCAAACACCGCGACTTCCTTGACCCCGGCCGCCAGCGCATCCTCGAACCCACGCAGGTTCGGTGCCAGTGCGCCATAGGTCACGCCGGGCTTGCGCTGGATCTGCGCAAACACTTCGGCTGAACCTGCCATTTGCGGCACCCATTTGGGCGAGACGAAACTACCGACTTCGATATAGCTCAAGCCAGCGGCGCTCAACGCGTCTACCAATCGGACTTTATCCGCCACGCTGATGGGCTGGGCTTCGTTCTGCAAACCGTCGCGCGGGCCGACTTCAACCAGGCGTACGTGGGAGGGGAGGGACATGGCAGTTACCTTCTGGTCAATGGCCGGCTTGGCTGATGGTCTGCGCCAGGGCCTGGGTGCAACGCTCTTCAGCGGTGTCCAGTTCCAGCTTCATCTGTTCGATATCCAGCAGTTGTTGTTCCAGCTGTTCACGGCGTTCGGCGATCTTGGCCAGCATGCTGTTGAGTTGGATCTGGTTGCCGCCGGTGGGGTCGTAGAGTTCGATCAGTTCGCGGCATTCGGCCAGGGAGAAGCCGATGCGCTTGCCACGCAGGATCAGCTTGAGGCTGACCTTGTCCCGCGCCGAGTAAATGCGCTCCTGGCCCCGACGTTCGGGGGCCAGCAGGCCTTGTTCTTCATAGAAACGAATGGCGCGGGTGGTGATGTCGAGCTCGCGGGCGAGGTCGGAGATGCTGTAGGTGGTGCTCATGGCGGTGCTCAAGGAAGTCTTGGCGCTAAGCTAATTGCAGGTTGACGTAAACGTCAAGGCTGCTGGGCTTTCTTTTCCTGGGCCGTCACCTGCTGGCACAACTCGATCATCTGTTCACGCATCCAGCGGTTCGCCGGGTCCTGGTCGGTGCTTTCGTGCCAGTACAAATGGGTTTCCACCGGCGGCACGTTGTTGACCGGCAAATGGAACCAGTGCAGTTCATGACGGCGAGCGAAACGCTCGGGCACGGTCATCACCATGTCGGTCTGTTGCAGCACCTGGGAGGCCATCAGGTAATGCTGGGAACGCAGGGCGATCTTGCGCTGAATGCCCATCTTGCCCAAGGCCAGGTCCACATAGCCCAAACCGTTGCGGCGGCTGGAAATATGGATATGGGTCAGCGACAGGTAATCATCCAGCGTGAATTTATCCTTGCCCGCCATCGGGTGGCCCTTGCGCATGGCACACACGTAGCGGTCTTCCATCAGCTTGACGTGACGCACCTGCGGGTCGGTATTGAGCGGCGCATCCACGGCAAAATCCAGGCGCCCGGCGGCCAGTTCCTTGGTGGTTTCGCGGCGTTTGGACAGGAAACTCTCGATCACCACGGTCGGCGCCAGGCGACGCAGGCGCTGGAACAGCAGCGGCAGGATCACGGCCTCGGTCAGGTCGGTCATGCTGATGCGGTAGGTCTTGGCCGCCTGCTGCGGGTTGAAGATGCGGCTTTCCTGCACCGACACGCGCAACAACGACAACGCATTGCGCACCGGGCCGATAATATTCTGCGCCATGGGCGTGGGCACCATGCCTTGGGCGGTGCGCACGAACAGCGGGTCGTTGAAGGTCTCGCGCAACCGTGCCAGGGCGTTGGACACCGCCGGCTGGGTGATACCGACGATCTGCCCGGCGCGGGTCAGGTTGGCTTCGGTGTAGATCGCATCAAAGACGATGAAGAGGTTGAGATCGACCTTGCTCAGATTCATTTCGTTGCGCTCTTATTGTGAGGTGCTCATACGCCGATCATATATCGGTGATGAATGTTAATACACGGCGAGAATAGGCTAGGTAAATTATGAGCGCTGTTCTAGCATCGAATGCATGACCTAAACAACCTCTCAGAGAAGGGAGCTGCTCATGGATTTCGCCTATTCGCCCAAGGTTCAGGAACTGCGTGAACGCGTCACTGCGTTCATGGACGCTTATGTCTACCCAGCCGAACCGGTGTTCGAACGCCAAGTCAGCGAAGGGGATCGCTGGCAGCCCACGGCAATCATGGAAGAGCTCAAGGCCAAGGCGAAGGCCGAGGGCTTGTGGAACCTGTTCCTGCCGGAATCCGAACTGGGCGCCGGCCTGAGCAACCTGGAATACGCACCCTTGGCGGAAATCATGGGCCGCTCGTTGCTGGGCCCGGAGCCATTCAACTGCTCCGCTCCCGACACCGGCAATATGGAAGTGCTGGTGCGCTACGCCAACGAAGAACAGAAGCAGCGTTGGCTCGAACCCTTGCTGCGCGGCGAGATTCGCTCGGCTTTTGCCATGACCGAACCGGACGTGGCGTCCTCGGACGCCACCAACATGGCCGCCCGCGCCGAACGCCAGGGCGACGAGTGGGTGATCAACGGCAAGAAGTGGTGGACCTCCGGCGCCTGCGACCCGCGCTGCAAGATCCTGATCTTCATGGGACTGAGCAACCCCGATGCACCGCGTCACCAGCAGCACTCGATGATCCTGGTGCCGGTCGATACCCCAGGTGTGAAAATCCTGCGGCCGCTGCCGGTATTCGGTTACGACGATGCGCCCCACGGCCATGCCGAAGTGCTGTTCGACAATGTGCGCGTGCCTTATGAAAACGTGTTGCTGGGCGAAGGCCGTGGCTTCGAGATCGCCCAGGGCCGCCTTGGCCCTGGCCGTATCCACCACTGCATGCGTTCGGTCGGCATGGCCGAACGCGCATTGGAGTTGATGTGCAAACGCTCGGTCAGCCGCACTGCCTTCGGCAAGCCTTTGGCGCGATTGGGCAGCAATATCGACAAGATCGCCGACTCACGCATGGAAATTGACATGGCGCGCCTGTTGACCTTGAAAGCGGCGTACATGATGGACACCGTGGGTAACAAAGTGGCGAAAAGCGAAATCGCCCAGATCAAGGTGGTGGCGCCGAATGTGGCCTTGAAGGTCATCGACCGCGCGATCCAGATGCACGGCGGCGCCGGGGTGTCCAATGATTTTCCGCTGGCCTATATGTACGCCATGCAACGCACCCTGCGCCTGGCCGACGGCCCGGACGAAGTGCACCGTGCGGCGATTGGCAAGTTCGAGATTGGCAAATATGTGCCGCGGGAATTGATGCGCGGCGGGCAGTAACACCGATGATCGTTCCCACGCTCTGCGTGGGAACGCCTCCCGTGACGCTCTGCGTCACCCTTTCAAGAGCGGACGCGGAGCGTCCAGAGCGGCATTCCCACGCGGAGCGTGGGAACGATCCTCAGTACACCCAAACCTCCACTCGCCGATTCTTGATCCGGCCTTCATCCGCAGTATTGGCCGCCACCGGCATCTGCGCGCCAAACCCGCGAATATCCTTGAGCACCACGCCGCTCTTGACCAGCTCCCGGCGTACTGCCATCGCTCGCAACTTCGACAACAATGCCGCACGTTGCGGATCATTCTTGGTGTCGCCAAACCCCACCAGCGTCACCTGTTTATTCAGCTTGCCGTGGCTTCTGATATAGGCGACCACCCGCTGCACATCCTGGCGCGCCTTATTGTCGAGGCTGGCGCTGCCCTCGTCGAAGCGAAAATTCACCGTCAGGCGCTGAGCGTCTCGGGCGATGGCCTGGTAGTCGTCGGGCATCGACGGGCGCGGCGCGACACCGATCGCTTGCACCTGCTGGGCGATGAAGCCATTGGCAGCCACAATCGCCTGGCCCTTGCTGCCTTGGGAAAACTCCACCAACGCCTTGGCCCATGGGTTGCGGGAAGAGGGCGGCAAGTAGAAGAACAGCCGACGTGACAGCGGGTAATCCTCGGTGGCGATCAGGCTGGTCAGCGGCAACATCGGTTGCGAGTCGCCGTCGACAATCGCCACCGCCTTGGCCTGGCGCACAGAGGGCAGGCCGATAAAACCGATGCCCTGGGGGTCCTGGCTCACCGCATCGGACAGCTGTTCGCTGGATTCAAAGCGCTTGGCCGAGGGTGCAAGCGGTTGGCCGCGGCGGCTCAGCACCAGTTCGCGGAAGGTGTCGAAGGTGCCGGATTGATCATCCCGGGCATATAAATGAATGGGCCCGCCTGTACCTCCCAGCGCCTCCCAGGTGCTGACCTCGCCGTTGAAGATCTGCGCCAATTGTTCGGTGTTCAGGGTACTGAGTGAGTTACGCGGGTTGACGATGATTGCCAGGCCATCGATGGCGATCACATGCTCGGCGCCTGGGCTTTTCAAGTCCCCCAGGGGATCGAGGTCCACCAGCTCGCTGTCTTTGATCGGGCGGGACGCGGCGGCGAGGTCGGCGCGGTTGTTTTTCAGCGCCGCAAAGCCGGTGCTGGAACCGTGGGCCGCGACCTCGATCGTGACCGTCTGGCCTTGGCGTGTCTTGCCGACCACGCGCTGCTCATTCACCCCGGCACCCGGTTCAGCACGCACATCCTGCAAGCCCTGATACTCCATCAAGCCTTTGACCAGCGCCGGGCCGAGTGCCGCGCCGATGGTGTTGGAGCCCTGGATGCGCAGGGCCGGGCCTTGGTCGGGAATGGACAGAGGGGCCGCCACGGCGGGGAGTGCGATTGCAAAACACAGGAACAGAACGCGCAGCATCATGCCGGCACCTTCTCAAGCCAAGGGAGTGCCGGGAGATTAAGTCAGTTGGATTGCAGTCATATGACCGACACAACACAAATCAACTGTGGGAGCTGGCTTGCCTGCGAAAGCGTTAGTGCAGCAGCAGGTGCGGTGACTGACACACCGCCTTCGCGGGCAAGCCCGCTCCCACATTCAGATCTTCACCAAGCCAACTGTCAGCTCAGTTCCAACCAGATCGGCGCATGGTCCGACGGTTTCTCCAGCCCACGCAAATCATAATCCACCCCGGCGTCCTTGACCCGTGGCACCAACCCGGTGGACGCCAAGATCACGTCGATGCGCAGCCCGCGCTTGGGCTCGTCCTCAAAGCCACGGCTGCGGTAATCGAACCAACTGAAACGGTCGGTCACGTCCGGGTTGAGGTGGCGGAAGCTGTCGACCAGGCCCCAGTTCTTCAAGCGTGCCATCCACTCGCGTTCTTCCGGCAGGAAGCTGCACTTGCCGGTTTTCAGCCAGCGCTTGGCGTTGTCGGCGCCAATGCCGATGTCGCAGTCCTCTGGGGAAATGTTCACGTCGCCCATCACCACCAGTGCCTGGTCATTGCTGAACTGGGTTTCCAGCAAGTGCTGCAAGTCTGCATAGAAGCGCTGTTTGGCCGGGAACTTGGTTGGGTGGTCGCGGCTTTCGCCCTGGGGGAAGTAGCCGTTCATGATGGTCACTGGGTGGCCGTTTTCATCGGCGAAGGTGCCCCAGATAAACCGACGCTGGGCGTCTTCTTCATCGCTGGCAAAGCCTTTGTGCACGCTCAACGCTTCTTTGCGCGAGAGCAGGGCCACGCCGTAGTGGCCTTTCTGCCCGTGGTAGTACACGTGATAACCCAGGGCCTGCACTTCGGCCAACGGGAACTGATCATCGTGGACCTTGGTTTCCTGCAAACCGATCACGTCCGGTTGATGCTTTTCAATCAGCGCCGCCAACTGATGAGGGCGAGCACGCAGCCCGTTGATATTGAAGGAGACGATTTTCATGGTCGGCAGTCCAGTCTGGCAAAAGGGCGATGCTAGCCGACAAGTCGGACGGGGGCCAGCGTGGCGGTAGGGTGAATGCGCTGCTAAGGTGGGAACGACTGGAGCTGTGCAGGTTCGTACCCATAAGAACGCCATGTTTGAGTGGCGCCCAGGGAGATTGATTGTTATGCCAGACACTTCGACGGCCACTGCCGAAATCCGCCTGCTCAATAGCGGCTACTCCCGGGAAGCGCGATCCCTGCTGTACCAGGCGTATCGCCATGAGCCGACCTTCGCCTATATTTTCGAAGCCGAGCGGCCGGGCTATGAGCAGCGAGTACGTGCCACTGTGCGCGAACTGGTCAAGCAGCATTTCTTCCAGAAACTTCCGGCCATCGGCCTGTTCGTCAACGACCGGCTGATCGGCATCGCCCTGATTGCACCGCCGCAACGGCGCCTGGGCATCACCGAAAGCTGGGCCTGGCAAATCCGCATGTGGCTGAGCACAGGCGTGCGGGGTACGCGGCGTTATCTTGAATACCATCATGCCGTCATGGCGTGCCTGCCCCACGAGTCTGTGCATGTGTTGCCGCTGCTGGGCATTCACCCGCAGTTTCAGGGCAAGCACCATGGTGAGCAGTTGCTGGAAGCGGTACACAATTGGTGTGCCGACGACCCGCATTCATTTGGCGTGGTGCTCGACACCGGCAACTCCCGTTATCTGGATTTCTACAAGCGACAGGGCTATGAGGAAATCGGCGAAGTCGCGGTGGGGCCGGTGCGCGAGCATGTGTTTTACCATCCCAATCCCCAGGCGTTACATCCTGCAACGGCTTAGAACAGAATTATTCAGACTAATCCTGGTTCAAAGTTCCTCCCTCGCTCGTGTAGCATCCGCGCCTATGAAGTTTCCAGGAAGATTTACCAGCGGCTTGATTCTGCTGTTCACAAGCTGCGGCGCATTGGCGCAAAGCGAACTGGACGTGCGGATCAAACCCTCAAACGACGCGCTGAAAGCCAACATCGAAGGCTATATCGGCGGTGTGGGCGATCGTGATGAAGAAGCCTTGCTGCGGTTCAGCCGTGGCGCCGAGGAGCAGGCGCGCAAAGCCGCGCAGGCCTTGGGCTACTATCAGCCACAGATTGCCAGCGAGGTGAAGGGCGGCAAGAACCCGCGCCTGACCCTCACCATCGACCCCGGCGAACCGGTGCATTTGCGCAACGTGACTCTGCGGGTCGATGGCCCGGCTGCGAGCCTCAAGGCCTTTCGCGTGCCCGCCAGCGACGACCTCAAATCCGGCGCCGTGCTCAACCACGGCCATTACGAAGACGCCAAGCGCCTGATCCAGAACCAGGCCTCGCGCTACGGTTTTTTCAGCGGGCGCTTCACCAGCCAGAAACTTGCCGTAGACCCTCAAGCGGGCGTGGCCGACATCGAACTCATTTACGACAGCGGCCCGCGCTACAGCATGGGCAAGGTCAGCTTTACGGGCGACACGCCCTTTGATGAAGAGCTGTTGCAGCGCATGGTGCCGTTCAAACCCGGCACGCCCTATGACTCCGAACTGGTCGCCGAACTCAATCAGAACCTGCAAGCCAGCGGCTTCTTTGAAGGCGTGCGCGTCGACGCCAGCCCCACCGCCGCCACCGATGACGTGATCCCGGTGGCGGTGCAACTGGACACCCGCAAGCCGCGCACCATGGGCCTGGGCCTGGGTTACTCCACCGACGTCGGCCCACGGGGCAAAGCCAACTGGACGCGCCATTGGGTCAACCCCCAGGGCCACAGTTATGGCTGGGAAGCCGAACTGTCGGCGCCGCGGCAGAACGTCGGGCTGTGGTACGACATCCCGCTCGACCCGCCGCTCACCGACAAACTGCGCTTTGCCGGCGGCTATCAGAACGAAGAGATCGCCAACACCGACACCTTGAGCAAGCTGCTCACCATCGGCCCCGAATGGCACAGCAAGTTGCCCAGTGGCTGGACGCGTGTGATCTCCCTCAAGTACCAACGCGAGGAATACCGCCTGGGCAATGACTCGGGCCTGAGTAACCTGCTGATGCCCGGCGTGAGTTATTCCTACCTGCGCAGTGACAACCGCATCGACCCGCACCATGGTTACCGCCTGATGTTCGACACCAAGGTCGCCAAAGAGGGCCTGGGGTCCGACACCAACCTGCTTTACGGCACGGCCACCGTCAAAGGCCTGACCACCTTGTGGGACAACCACCGCTTCCTGGGCCGTGCGCAATTTGGCGGCAGTGCCACCAATGGCTACAAATCCGTGCCGCCGTCGCTGCGCTTCTTCGCCGGTGGTGACCAGAGCGTGCGCGGTTACGAGTACCAGACGCTGTCGCCCGAGAACGATAGGGGCGACCGCATCGGTGGCCGCTACATGGTGGCCTTGAGCGCCGAGTATCAATATTCCATCACCGACAAATGGCGTATCGCGACTTTTATCGACCAGGGCAACTCGTTTAACAACCTCGACCTGCCGAGCCTGAAAACCGGCGTGGGCGTCGGCGTGCGCTGGGTCTCCCCGGTGGGGCCGATTCGCCTCGACCTGGCCCATGCCCTCGAAGATCCGGGCGGCGTTCGCTTGCACTTTTCCATGGGGCCTGAGCTGTGATGCGTGGTTTGAAAATAGCGGGGCTGGCGTTGGTTGCCATCCTCGTCTTGCTGTTGTTGGCGCTGTGGTCAGTGCTTGGCACCCAGGCGGGCAGTCGCTGGGCCTTGGGCCAGGTGCCAGGTTTGAGCGTGGAAAATTTCCAGGGGCGTCTGGGCGGGCAGTGGAGCGCCGACCATCTGCTGTGGCAGCAGGATGGCAGCCGCGTCGAGTTGAATGCGCCAAAGTTTGACTGGTCGCCCGGCTGCCTGCTTCGCATGACCCTTTGCATCGACCAATTGGATGTGGAACAGGTCAGCCTGGAATTTGCGCCCAGTACCGACGAAAGCAGCAGCGGGCCGATCCAGTTGCCTGAGCTCAAGCTGCCGGTTGCAATCCAGTTGGGCGATGTGCGCATCGGTCGCCTGCTGTTCAACGGCAGCGAAGAACTCAAGGGCCTGCAACTGGCGGCGCATTGGACTGGCGCCGGTATGCAGATCGACTCGGTACATTTACAACGCGACGACCTGGTGCTGGACCTCGCCGGCCTGCTGCAACCCACCGGCGACTGGCCGCTGAACGCCACCGGCAACCTCAGCCTGCCCTACGCCCCAGGCGGTGTTCCCTGGAGCGTTGCGCTCAAGATCGATGGCGACCTGCTCAAGACCCTCAAGCTCGACGCCGACAGCAGCGGCTACCTGCCCGCCAAGCTCACTGGCGAGCTGCAACCCCTGGTGGAAAACCTGCCAGCGCAGGTGCACATCACCTCCGAATCGTTCAAACCCAGCGCAGACCTGCCCGATACCCTGCAACTCAACCAACTGGACCTGAGCGCCAAAGGTGACCTGAGCAATGGTTACCAATTGCTGGGTAAAGCCGTGCTACCGGCCGAAAAAGGCCCGGTGGATTTACTGCTCAAGGGCAAGGTTGACGCCAAGGGCGCGCAGATCGCCGGTCTGGACCTGACGGCCGGCGACAAGCAAAGCCTCAAGCTCAGTGCCAACCTGGACTGGCAGCAAGGCTTCAGCGCGGACGCCAAGATCGACTGGCTGGATTTTCCCTGGCACCGCCTCTATCCGCTCATCGACGAACCGCAAGTGGCCTTGCGCACCTTCAACGGTGAAATCTCCTATAAAGACGGCAACTACCTGGGCAATCTCAAGGCTGACCTCGACGGCCCGGCGGGCAAGTTCAATGTGGTCACGCCCTTCAGTGGCGACCTCAAGCAGGTCTTCCTGCCTGAGCTGAAACTGAGTGCCGGCCAAGGCAAGGCCGAAGGCCACCTGAACCTGCAATTTGCCGACGGCATTGCCTGGGACACCGCCTTGGATCTGTCGGCGCTGAACCCCGCCTACTGGGTCGCAGAGCTGCCCGGCACCCTGGCCGGACCGCTGCGCAGCAAAGGCGAGTTCAAGAACGAACAGCTCAAGCTCAACGCAGACCTGGACCTCAAGGGGCGCCTGCGCGGGCAAACCGCTGTGTTGGCGGCCAAGGCCGAAGGTGCAGGCGAACAATGGACCCTCGCCAACCTGGACATCCGCCTGGGCGACAACCGCATCAACGGCAGCGGCAGCCTGCAACAGCGTCTGGCCGGGCAGATCGACATCAAGCTGGCGCGCCTGGCCCAGCTGTGGCCGCAACTGCGCGGGCAAGTCAACGGGCGTGTCGAGGTGGCCGGCACCTTGAAAGCCCCTCAAGGCAAGCTCGACCTCAAGGGCCAGCAACTGGCCTTTGCCGACAACCGCCTGCAAAGCCTCAACCTGGACGCCAACCTCGATAGCGCCCAACGCGCCAAGCTCGACCTCAAGGCCAGCGGCATTCAAAGCGGCGAGACGCAAGTTGGCAACCTCACCGCCAGCGCCCAGGCCGATATCAAGAACCAGAAGGTCCAACTGGCCCTGACCGGCCCGCTGGTCAAACTGGCCCTGGCCCTGGACGGCAACCTCGACAAAGACAACTGGCGCGGGCGCCTGGCCAGTGGCGACGTGCAAGCCGGTGGCCAGGACTGGCGGCTGCAAGCCCCGGCAAAAATCGAGCGGCTGGCCGATGGCAAGCTGACCTTTGGCGCGCACTGCTGGGTCTCCGGCGGCGCCAGCCTGTGTGGCGAAGACCAGCGCCTGATGCCCGAGCCGAAGTTGCGTTACCACCTCAAGCAATTCCCCCTCGACAGCCTCGCGGGGTTCTTGCCCAAAGACTTCGCCTGGCAGGGCAGGCTCAACGCCGATGTGCAACTGGACCTGCCCCAGAGCGGCCCAAAAGGTGTGGTCGCGGTGGACGCCAGTGGCGGCACCCTGCGCGTGCGCGACAAGGGCCAGTGGCTGGATTTCCCCTACGACACCCTGAAACTGGAAACCACTCTCAACCCCAAGCGCATCGACACCCAGCTGAATTTCCGTGGCGGCAAGCTCGGCGAGCTGTTGTTGCAGGCGCAGATCAACCCGTTGCCGAACAACAAGCCGATCACTGGCACGTTCAGCCTCACCGGCCTGGACCTCGCCGTCGCGCGGCCCTTTGTGCGGATGGTGGAAACGCTCAACGGCAAACTCAACGGCAATGGCCGTATCTCCGGCGGCTTGCTCGCGCCCCTGGTCAACGGCAACCTGAACCTTGTGGACGGCGAAGTCTCCGGGCCGGAACTGCCCATCAGCCTCGAGGGCCTGAACCTGCAGGCGCAAATCGCCGGCGAAAGCGTGCAGCTCAACGGCGGCTGGCGCAGCGGCAAGGCCGGGCAGGGCAGCCTCACGGGGCAGATCGACTGGGGCCGTGCCCTGGTGGTTGACCTCAGCCTCAAAGGCTCGCAACTGCCGGTCACCGTGGAGCCCTACGCCAAGCTGGAAGTGGCCCCCGACCTGAAGATCAGCCTCAAGGACGACAAGCTGGCGATTGCCGGTAAAGTCCACATCCCCCGTGGCGACATCACCGTACGCGAACTGCCGCCTTCGACGGTCAAGGTGTCCGACGACACCGTGATCATTGGCAGCCAGACCGAAGAGGGCAAAGCGCCGATGGCTATGGCCATGGATATCGACGTGGAGGTAGGCGAGGACCAGCTCAACTTCGCCGGCTTCGGCCTCACCGCCAAGGTCCAGGGCCATGTGCATATCGGCGACAACATGGACACCCGCGGCGAGCTGTGGCTCAACGACGGCCGCTACCGCGCCTACGGCCAACGCCTCAACGTGCGCCGTGCACGGCTGTTGTTTGCCGGGCCGCTGGACCAACCGTTCCTGGATATCGAAGCTGTGCGCGTGGTGGTCGAATCGTCGCGCACCGTGACCGCTGGGATTCGCCTGAGCGGCAGCGCCGAACAACCCACCACGCAGATCTTTTCCGAGCCGGCCATGGCCCAAGAAGATGCGTTGTCATACCTGGTGCTGGGCCGTTCGCGCACCAACACCGGCGAAGACAACAACATGCTCGCCGAAGCCGCCTTGGGCCTGGGCTTGATGGGCAGCGCGGGGGTGACCTCGGACATTGCCAACAAGCTGGGGATTCAGGACTTTGATCTGGACACCCAAGGCACTGGCAACAGTACGGCGGTGGTGGCCAGCGGCAAGATCAACGAGAAGCTCAGCCTGCGTTATGGGGTAGGGGTGTTCGAGCCGGCCAATACCATTGCCTTGCGCTATTTGCTGAGCAAGAAGGTGTACCTGGAAGTGGCGACGGGTGTCGCCAGCTCTCTGGATATCTTCTACAAGCGCGATTTCTGACCGGTATCCGGTAAAAATGTGGGCGGGGGCTTGCCCCCGATAGCGGTGGGTCAGCTACAAACAAGTTGACTGACATACTGTTATCGGGGGCAAGCACCCTCCCACATTTTGGTTTTCATTTCACTCCAGCCTTCGACCAACTACCAAGCAACCTAATTATTCCATTTGACATTCGCTGCCTAAGCAGTAACATCCCGTCACACATTCACTGCCTAGGCAGTAATAAGGTGACTTTCGATGCCTCACTTCACCCCTGACAACTTCCACAACTGCCACCTCGGCCTGTTGCTGGGCCGCGCCGCGATCCTCAAGGACCGCATCATCGACACCCATATGGAACCCCACGGCATTACCGCGGCGCAGTTCAAGGTGTTGATCATCATGGCCCAGTTCGGCGTCGACACCCCGGCGGAGCTGTGCCGCAACCTGTCCCTGGACAGCGGTTCGATGACGCGCATGCTCGACCGGCTGGAGCAAAAAGACTTGCTCAGCCGCAAGCGTTCCGAGCTGGATCGCCGCCAAGTGCAGTTGGTGCTGACCGCCGAAGGCCAGCGCCTGGCGGACATGCTCCCGCATATTGGCGCCAAGGCGCTCAACCAGTTGGCCGGCGTGCTTGAGCCGGGCGAGCTGGAAACCCTGGAGCGGATCCTGAAGAAAATGCTGATCGCTGCGGGTGACCCCATCACGATCCAGCGGGTAGGTCGATCATGAACACACGCGCACTCAGCCTGGTGCTGGCGGCGATGACGTTGGCCGGTTGTGCCAACTACAGCGGCCTCGATACCCAGGGCCAGCGCCTCGACGCCAACACCCTGCACACCGGCAAGTCCCTGAGCGGGGTGACGCTGTCGAGCGCCGCCTGGCCGGCCGCTGACTGGTGGAAAAGCCTGGGCGACCCTCAGCTTGACGGCCTGATCCAGGAAGCCCTGCAAAACAGCCCCGACATGCAAGTCGCCGACGCTCGTGCGCATCAGGCCGAAGCCGCCGCCTATGCCGCCAACGCCGCGCGTATGCCGACCGTGGATGCCAGCGCTGGCGTGAGCCGTTCGCGCCTGGCCAAGGACCAGGACCCACGCGGGCAGGGCGATGCCTATTCGACGGTGCGTAACATCGGCGCCAGCTTCAATTACAACTTCGACCTCTGGGGCGGCCAGCGCGCCGCCTGGGAAGCGGCGTTGGGCGAGGCCCGTGCTGCCGAAGTCGACCAGCAGGCCGCGCGCCTGACACTGGCCGCGAACGTGGCCAAGGCCTACAGCGACCTGGGCCAGGCGCATATCGTGCGTGACCTGGCCGTCGATGACCTCAAGCGTACCCGCCAGATGCTCGACCTGAGCAAGCGCCGCCTGAGTTCCGGTATCGACAGCGAGTACCAGTTCCAGCAGACCGAGAGCCTGGAAGCCAGTTCTCAGTCGCAACTGATTGATGCGGAAAAACAACTGCAAAGCGCCAAGATCGCGTTGGCTGTGTTGCTCGGCAAAGGCCCGGACCGCGGTGACGAGTTGGCGCGCCCAGCGGTGCTCAAACCCAGCGCCGTGGCCGTGCCGGCGGTGTTGCCTGCCGAGCTGCTCGGCCGTCGCCCGGACCTGGTCGCCGCACGTTGGCGCGTAGAGGCCGCGAGCAAGAACATCGATGCCAGCAAGACCCGCTTCTACCCCAACCTCAACCTGAGCGCGAGCGCCGGTGCCGAGTCGTTGCTGGGCGATGCGATGTTCGGTTCGGCCAGCCGCTTCTTCAATATCGCACCGACGATTTCGCTGCCGATCTTTGACGGCGGCCGTCTGCGTGCTGATCTCGATGCCCGCGACGCCGACTACGACCTGGCCGTGGCCCAGTACAACAAAACCCTGGTGCAAGCCTTGGGTGATATCGGCAACAGCCTGTCCCAACTGCGCGATACCGGTCGGCAGATCCAGGCCCAGCAACACGCGGCCGACATCGCGCAACAGTCCTACGACACCGGGGTGCAACGCTACAGCTCAGGCATCGGTAACTACCTGGATGTGCTCAGCATCGAGCAGCAACTGCTACAGGCCCAGCGTCAGCTGGCGACCCTGAATGCGGCGCAGATCGACCTGTCGATTCAATTGATGCAGGCCCTGGGTGGCGGGTATCACGCCAACAGCGTGGCCGCGACCACCCCCGCAACACGCACGGAATAATTTGAGGTATTTGTCATGGCCACTGCCGAAAGCACCAACGCAACCGAACAACCCAAAGACACCAACCCGCGCAAACGCAAAGTGATGCTGATCGGCCTGGCGCTGATCGTCATCCTCAGTGTGGTGGGCGTGTGGGCCTGGTATGAGTTCTACGGGCGCTTCAATGAAAGCACCGACGACGCCTATGTGAACGGCAACGTGGTGGAGATCACCCCGCTGGTCACCGGCACCGTGGTCAGCATCGGCGCCGACGATGGTGACCTGGTCCATGAAGGCCAGGTGCTGATCAATTTCGACCCCAACGACGCCGCAGTCGGCCTGCAAAGTGCCCAGGCCAATCTGGCCCGCACCGTGCGCCAGGTACGCGGCCTGTATAGCAACGTCGATGGCATGAAAGCGCAGGTCAATGCGCAGAAAGCCGATGTGCAAACCGCCCAGGACAACTACAACCGCCGTAAGACCCTGGCCCAGGGCGGCGCGATTTCCCAGGAAGAACTCTCCCACGCTCGCGACAGCCTGACCGCCGCCAAGAACGCCTTGACCAACCTTGAGCAACAACTCAAAACCACCAATGCCCTGGTGGATGACACGGTGATTTCGTCCCATCCCGATGTGCAAGCGGCCGCCGCGCAACTGCGCCAGGCGTACCTGACCAATGCCCGCAGCACCTTGATCGCGCCGGTCACCGGCTATGTGGCCAAGCGCACCGTGCAACTGGGCCAGCGCGTCCAGCCGGGCACGGCGCTGATGGCGGTGATCCCGCTGGACCAGCTGTGGATCGACGCCAACTTCAAGGAAACCCAACTGCGGGATATGCGCATCGGCCAGCCGGTGGATATCGAGTCGGACATCTACGGCAGCGACGTCAAGTACAGCGGCACCGTCGACAGCCTCGGCGCCGGCACCGGCAGCGCGTTCGCCTTGTTGCCTGCACAGAACGCCACCGGCAACTGGATCAAGATCGTGCAGCGGGTACCGGTGCGTATCCACATCAACGCCGAAGAGCTGGCCAAGCACCCGCTGCGCGTGGGCTTGAGCACCGTGGTGAATGTAGACCTGCACGACCAGAGCGGCCCGGTGCTGGCGCAACAGGCGCCGCAAAAAGCCTCGTTCACCACCAACGTGTATGACCGCCAATTGGCCGAAGCCGATGCCATGATCAACCAGTTGATCCATGACAACAGCGTCGCCGCTCCCAAGGCTGCGCAACGCTGATGAGCAATAACGCCTCGTTCACGCCACCCAGCCTGTTGATGGCCACTATTGGCCTGTCGCTGGCGACCTTTATGCAGGTGCTCGACACCACCATCGCCAACGTGGCGTTGCCGACCATCTCCGGCAACCTGGGGGTGAGTTCGGAGCAGGGCACCTGGGTGATCACCTCGTTTGCGGTGAGCAACGCCATCGCCTTGCCGCTCACCGGTTGGTTGAGCCGGCGCTTTGGCGAGGTGAAGCTGTTTTTGTGGGCGACCCTGCTGTTTGTGCTGGCGTCGTTCCTGTGCGGTATTTCCACCTCGATGCCTGAGTTGATCGGCTTTCGGGTGCTGCAAGGCTTGGTCGCCGGGCCGTTGTACCCGATGACCCAGACCTTGTTGATTGCGGTCTATCCACCGGCCAAGCGCGGCATGGCTCTGGCGTTATTGGCGATGGTCACGGTGGTCGCGCCGATTGCCGGGCCCATCCTCGGCGGCTGGATCACCGACAGCTACAGTTGGCCGTGGATCTTTTTCATCAACGTGCCCATCGGTATCTTCGCGGTGATGGTGGTGCGTGCGCAGCTGAAAAAGCGCCCGGTGGTCACCAGTCACCAGCCGATGGACTACGTTGGGCTGCTGAGCCTGATCGTCGGTGTGGGTGCCTTGCAGATCATCCTCGACAAGGGCAATGACCTGGACTGGTTCGAGTCCAACTTCATCATCATCGGTGCGGCCATTTCGGTGATTGCCCTGGCGGTGTTCGTGATCTGGGAGATGACCGACAAGCACCCGGTGGTCAATCTGCGGCTGTTCGCACACCGTAACTTCAGGATCGGTACCATTGTGCTGATCCTCGGTTATGCGGGCTTTTTCGGCATCAATCTGATCCTGCCGCAGTGGCTGCAAACCCAGATGGGCTACACCGCCACCTGGGCCGGGCTGGCGGTGGCGCCGATCGGCATTTTGCCGGTGCTGATGTCGCCATTCGTGGGCAAGTACGCGCACAAGTTCGACCTGCGCCTGCTGGCGGGCCTGGCGTTCCTGGCGATTGGCTTGAGTTGCTTTATGCGCGCCGGTTTCACCAACGAAGTGGACTTTACCCACATCGCCATGGTGCAGCTGTTCATGGGCATCGGCGTGGCGCTGTTCTTCATGCCGACCTTGAGCATCCTGATGTCCGACCTGCCGCCGCACCAGATTGCCGACGGCGCGGGGCTGGCGACCTTCCTGCGTACCTTGGGCGGCAGCTTCGCGGCGTCGCTGACCACATGGATCTGGATCCGCCGGGCCGACCAGCACCATGCCTACATGAGCGAGAACATGACCGTCTACGACTCGACCACCCGCGATGCGTTGCAGGCGCTGGGCGGGGCAGGGCAGAAGGCCTATACCCAGCTGGACCAGATTCTCACCAGCCAGGCGTACATGATGTCCACCGTGGATTACTTCACGTTGCTAGGGTGGATGTTCATGGGCTTGATGTTGCTGGTGTGGCTGGCCAAGCCGCCGTTTACCGCAAAGGCCGGGCCTGCGGCTTCGGGGCACTGATCATAAGGTCAGCGCGGTTCCTGTGGGAGCTGGCTTGTGTGGGAGCTGGCTTGCCTGCGATGCAGACACCTCGGTGTATCAGATGCACCGAGGTGATGCTATCGCAGGCAAGCCAGCTCCCACAGGTTGATCGTTGTTGTGGCAGAGATTCAGGCGCCAGGCAACGCCAACTGCGGATTGACGAAGTCAAACGCCGCCAGTTGAAAGCCTTGCTCATCCACCTGCAATGCCCAGCCTTGCTTGTCCCAGTCCCCCAGCACAATGCGCTTGGCCGCTTGGTCGCCGATCTGCAACTTATGGATGGCGGGGCGGTGGGTATGGCCGTGGACCAGGGTGCGCACGCCAAACTGCTGCATCACCCGTGGCACTTCTTCAGGCGTGACATCGACGATGTCATTGGCCTTCATGCGCACCTGGGCGCTGCTCTCACTGCGCAGCTTGCGCGCCAGTTTATGGCGGGTGCCCAAGGGCAGGTGGCGCAGGATAAACAGCACAATCGGGTTACGCAGGATGCGCCGCAGCTTCATATAGCCAAGGTCGCGGGTGCAAAGGCTGTCGCCGTGCATCAACAGCACAGGCTCGCCATACAACTGCACGACCGTCGGGTCTTTGAGCAAGGTAGCGCCTGCCGCTTTGCAGAACGCCTTGCCGATCAGGAAATCACGGTTGCCGTGCATGATGAAAATCGGGGTGCCGCTGTCGCTCAGCTCGCGTAGAGCCGCGCAGATGGAACGCTGGAAGGGGGTCATGCCATCGTCGCCAATCCAGGCTTCGAAGAAGTCCCCCAGAATGTACAACGCCTGGGCACCACGGGCGCGGCCGTGGAGCAGATCCAGAAACGCCCGGGTAATGTCCGGGCGTTCCTCTTCCAGATGCAAGTCTGAAATCAGCAATATCACGCTTCGATGATCTCGGCTTTCTCGACGATCACGTCTTCGGCTGGAACGTCCTGGTGACCGGCCTTGGAGGTGGTGGATACGCCTTTGATCTTGTCGACAACGTCAGTGCCTTGGGTGACTTTACCGAACACCGCGTAGCCCCAACCCTGCACGTTCTTGCCGCTGTGGTTCAGGAAGGCATTGTCGGCGACGTTGATGAAGAACTGCGCGGAGGCCGAATGCGGCTCCATGGTACGGGCCATGGCGACGGTGTACTTGTCGTTGGAAAGGCCGTTGTCCGCTTCGTTCTGGATGCTTGGACGCTTGTCTTTCTTCTCTTTCATGCCCGGCTCGAAACCGCCGCCCTGGATCATGAAGTTGCCGATGACACGGTGGAAAACGGTGTTTTCGTAGTGGCCGGCTTTCACGTATTCAATGAAGTTGGCGACGGTGATCGGCGCTTTCTCGGCGTTCAGCTCGATGACGATGTCACCGTGGTTGGTGGTCAGTTTGACTTGAGTCATGTTCACTACTCTTTTCAGGGAATTCGTGGGTGTGGGCGCCTGGGCACCTTACCTGTCTGGCTAAACGACGGCCAAGGCGCGCAGTTTAGCGTGCCCTGCGGGAATTTCGAGGTGGTTTTTTACCGCCCGGGCAATTAATTGGCCGCGCTCTGTATGTGTCTTGACTGCTTCGGCTATTATGAGCCCTTTGTTTTATCTGGCCCCACCTGGCCATGCACCTGTCTGTTCAAGGATCCTATGAGCAAGCCCACTGTCGACCCTACCTCGAATACCAAGGCCGGACCTGCCGTCCCGGTCAATTTCCTGCGCCCGATCATCCAGGCGGACCTGGATTCGGGCAAGCACACGCAGATCGTCACCCGTTTCCCGCCAGAGCCCAACGGCTACCTGCACATCGGCCACGCCAAGTCGATCTGTGTGAACTTCGGCCTGGCCCAGGAGTTCGGTGGCGTCACGCACCTGCGTTTCGACGACACCAACCCGGCCAAGGAAGACCAGGAATACATCGACGCCATCGAAAGCGACATCAAGTGGCTGGGCTTCGAATGGTCCGGTGAAGTGCGCTATGCCTCCAAGTATTTCGACCAGTTGTTCGACTGGGCCGTCGAGCTGATCAAGGCCGGCAAGGCTTATGTGGACGACCTGACCCCGGAGCAGGCCAAGGAATACCGTGGCACGCTGACCGAGCCGGGTAAGAACAGCCCGTTCCGCGACCGTTCGGTAGAAGAGAACCTGGACTGGTTCAACCGTATGCGCGCCGGCGAATTCCCGGACGGCGCCCGCGTGCTGCGCGCCAAGATCGACATGGCCTCGCCGAACATGAACCTGCGTGACCCGATCATGTACCGCATCCGCCATGCCCATCACCACCAGACCGGTGACAAGTGGTGCATCTACCCGAACTACGACTTCACCCACGGTCAGTCGGACGCCATCGAAGGCATCACCCACTCCATCTGCACCCTGGAGTTCGAAAGCCATCGCCCGCTGTACGAATGGTTCCTGGACAGTCTGCCGGTTCCGGCGCACCCGCGTCAGTACGAGTTCAGCCGCCTGAACCTGAACTACACCATCACCAGCAAGCGCAAGCTCAAGCAACTGGTCGATGAAAAACACGTGCATGGCTGGGACGACCCGCGCATGTCCACCCTGTCGGGCTTCCGTCGCCGTGGCTACACCCCGGCGTCGATCCGCAACTTCTGCGACATGGTCGGCACCAACCGCTCCGACGGCGTGGTCGATTTCGGCATGCTCGAATTCAGCATCCGTCAGGACCTGGATGCCAATGCACCGCGCGCCATGTGCGTGCTGCGTCCGTTGAAAGTCGTGATCACCAACTACCCGGAAGGCCAGGTCGAGAACCTCGAACTGCCGCGCCACCCGCAGAAAGAAGAGCTGGGCGTGCGCAAATTGCCATTCGCCCGCGAAATCTACATCGACCGTGACGACTTCATGGAAGAGCCGCCCAAGGGCTATAAGCGCCTGGAGCCGAATGGCGAAGTGCGCCTGCGCGGCAGCTACGTGATCCGTGCGGACGAAGCGATCAAGGACGCCGATGGCAACATCGTTGAACTGCGTTGCTCGTACGATCCGGACACCCTGGGCAAGAACCCTGAAGGCCGCAAGGTCAAGGGTGTGGTCCACTGGGTACCGGCCGCTGCCAGCATCGAGTGCGAAGTGCGCCTGTACGATCGTCTGTTCCGCTCGCCGAACCCTGAGAAGGCGGAAGACAGCGCGAGTTTCCTCGACAACATCAACCCTGACTCCCTGCAAGTACTCACTGGTTGTCGTGCCGAGCCATCGCTTGGCGACGCACAGCCGGAAGACCGTTTCCAGTTCGAGCGCGAAGGCTACTTCTGCGCGGATATCAAGGACTCGAAACCAGGCACTCCGGTATTCAACCGTACCGTGACCTTGCGAGATTCGTGGGGCCAGTGATTTAAGGGAAACATCGTGCTAACGATCTACAACACGCTCAGCAAGACCAAAGAAGTCTTCAAGCCGCTGGATGGCAACAAGGTGCGCATGTACGTGTGCGGCATGACCGTGTACGACTACTGCCACATCGGCCACGGCCGCAGCATGGTTGCCTTCGACCTGGTGACCCGCTGGTTGCGTTTCAGTGGCTATGACTTGACGTACGTGCGCAACATCACCGACATCGACGACAAGATCATCAACCGTGCCAACGAAAACGGCGAGTCGTTCGATGCGCTGACCGAGCGCATGATCGCCGCCATGCACGAGGACGAGGCGCGCCTCAACATCCTCAAGCCGGACATGGAACCGCGTGCCACGGACCACATCCCTGGCATGCACGCGATGATCCAGACCTTGATCGACAAGGGCTACGCCTACGCCCCAGGCAACGGCGACGTGTACTACCGCGTCGCCAAGTTCATGGGCTACGGCAAGCTGTCGCGCAAGAAGATCGAAGACCTGCGCATCGGCGCGCGGATCGAAGTCGACGAAGCCAAGCAGGACCCGCTCGACTTCGTACTGTGGAAAGGTACCAAGCCGGGCGAGCCGAGCTGGGAGTCGCCGTGGGGCGCCGGGCGTCCGGGCTGGCACATCGAATGCTCGGTGATGTCCACCTGCTGCCTGGGCGAGACCTTCGACATTCATGGCGGCGGCAGCGACCTTGAGTTCCCGCACCACGAAAACGAAATCGCCCAGAGCGAAGCCGCCACCGGCAAGACCTACGCCAATGCCTGGATGCACTGCGGCATGATCCGCATCAATGGCGAGAAGATGTCCAAGTCCTTGAACAACTTCTTCACCATCCGCGACGTGCTGGAAAAGTACCACCCGGAAGTGGTGCGTTACCTGCTGGTGTCGAGCCACTACCGCAGCGCCATCAACTACTCCGAAGACAACCTCAAGGACGCCAAGGGCGCTTTGGAGCGTTTCTATCACGCGTTGAAAGGCCTGCCCGCGGTGGCACCTGCAGGCGGCGAAGCCTTCGTGGCACGTTTCACCGAAGTGATGAACGACGACTTCGGCACCCCGGAAGCCTGCGCCGTGCTGTTTGAGATGGTGCGCGAGATCAACCGCTTGCGCGAGACCGATATCGACGCAGCGGCGGGCCTGGCGGCGCGCCTGAAAGAACTGGCCAGCGTGCTGGGCGTGTTGCAGATGGAAGCCGATGACTTCCTGCAAGCGGGTGCCGAAGGGCGTGTGGATGCCGCTGAGGTAGATGCACTGATCCAGGCGCGTCTGGCGGCTCGCACCAATAAAGACTGGGCGGAATCCGACCGTATCCGCGACCAACTGACCGCGATGGGTGTGGTGTTGGAAGACGGCAAGGGTGGGACGACGTGGCGGTTGGCTGACTGATCGTTGAAAGCTGCACGCTGAATGAAAAACGCCCCGACTGGTTCGGGGCGTTTTTTTGCACTCTCGTTCCCACGCTCTGCGTGGGAATGCATACCGAGACGCTCCGCGTCGCCCGCTCGCCCGAGTGGGGCGGACGCGGAGCGTCCTGGGCGGCGTTACCACGCAGAGCGTGGGAACGATCTGCGCTCCTACAAAAACATCAGCGGCGGCTGCTGACTTCGGCGGGGACGTCATCACCGGCCATGCGTTTGCGGAACAGCGCCGTTCGCGCCAGCAGCAGTGTGGTGACCGGCACGGTGATCGCGAGCAAAATCGGAATCAACCAGCCATGCAATACCGGTCCGGACTTGAGCACCGAAAAATAGATGATCGACGCCAACGCCACGCTCCACGCCCCCAGCGTCGAGGCCAGTGCCGGCGGGTGCATGCGTTGGAAAAATTCTTTCATCCGCAGCAAGCCAATCGCGCCAATCAAGGCAAACAGGCTGCTGAGCAACAGCAACGCCGCCACGATAATCTCAACCCATAACGGCATCATTCAATCACCTCCCCACGCAGCAGGAATTTGGCCAGGGCGAACGAGCCGACGAAGCCGAACAGTGCGATCAATAGCGCTGCTTCAAAGTAAGTGTCGCTGGCATAGCGAATACCCAGGGTCAGCATCATCAGCATCGCCAGGATGTACAGGTAGTCCAGCGCCAGTACCCGGTCCTGGGCCGAGGGGCCTTTGAACAGGCGCACCAGGGTCAGCACCATGGCCAGGGAGAACAGGAACAGGCTGAACAGGATCGCATTGGCGAGCAGGGCGCTCATTCGAAGATCTCCATCAGGGGCCGTTCGTAGGCGTGCTTGAATTGCTGGATAAACGAGGCTTCGTCATCCAGGTCGAAAACGTGCAGCAGCAGGATGCTGCGGTCCAGGGCCAGTTCCGACCAGACGGTGCCGGGGGTCACGCTGGTGATCATCGCCAGCACCGCCAGGCCGTTGGCGTCGCGCAGGTCCAGGGGGATCTTGATAAAGCGCGAGCGCGGTGGGCGTGAGCCGCAAGTGAGTACGCCCCAGGCCACGTGCAGGTTGGAGATGATTACGTCAAGGCCGACCCGGAAAAACAGGCGGATGATCACCCCAGGGCGACGGATGCGGATCGGCAGCGGGCGCAGCGGCGCCATCATCAGCGGCGCAAGAAAGCCCAACAGTGCGCCCAGCAGCAGGTTGCCGGGGCTGATCGACAAGTTCAGCACCAGCCACAATACCCACAACGCCAACGACAGCCAGGGAGCCGGGAACAGACGTTTCATGGCTGCACCTCCAGGGCGGCGGCCTTGGCTTCAGGGCTGGGCACTGGGCGGGTCGCGAGCACTGCCATCACGTAGTGTTCCGGGTTGTTCAGGCTTTGGGCGGTGGCCTGGGTGTAGCGCATCAGCGCCTCGGCCTTGAAGGTCAGCGCGATGCTCAACCCCAGCAGCAGGAAGATCGGCACACACTCGTAGCGGCGCAGCAGCGGTGATGGGCGTTCTTCCGGGGTCCAGAAGCGCTGGATGCCGAGGCGGGCGAAAGCGATGAGCGAGGCCAGGCCAGAGAGAATCAGCAGCGCGACCAGGCCCCAGGCCGCCGGGCGGATGGACTCGTCCACGGCGTTACCCAGGCCCAGTGGATTGATCAGCGCACTCAACAGGCTGAGCTTGCCGATAAACCCGGACAGCGGCGGCATGCCGATAATCAACAGCGCGCAGGCGATAAAGCTCAGGCCCAGGAAGGCCATGGTCCAAGGGATGACCTGGCCGATCACCGCTTTTTGCTCATCGTCCAGGTTCACACCCGGGCGCGGATGCAGCGATTCCATGGCTTTGGGCAGCGCATCAATCTCCTCATCCAGCGGCAGGTCGTTGGCCGAACGCGAACGCTCGATCAACTCCGCCAGCAAAAACAATGCACTCAGTGCCAGGGTTGAGCTGACCAGATAGAACAGCGCCCCCGCGGTCAGGCTCGGCTGGGCAAACCCTACCGCTGACAGCAGGATCCCGGCCGACACCAGGATACTCAGGCTGGCCATGCGCTCCAGGCGCTGCGCCGCCACCATCGCCAGTGCCGCGCAAATGATGGTCGCCATGCCGCCATACACCAGCCAATCCCCGCCAAACAGCGCCGAGGCGCCGGCCTGGCCGGAGAACAGCAGGGTCCACAGGCGCAGCACGGTGTACACGCCGACCTTGGTCATGATCGCGAACATTGCCGCCACCGGCGCGCTGGCCGAGGAATAGGCGGGCGCCAGCCAGAAGTTCAGCGGCCACATGCCGGCCTTGGCCAGGAACGCCGTAGCCAGGATCGCCGCACCGGCATGCAACAGGCCGCGATCCGCCTCCGGCACCAGCGGGATCTTCAACGCCAGGTCGGCAAAGTTCAGCGTGCCGGTGACGCCGTAGATCATCGCCGCGCCAATCAGGAACAGCGACGACGCCAGCAGGTTGATCGCAATGTAATGCAGCCCCGACGATACCCGCGCGCGGCCGGAACCGTGCAGCATCAGGCCGTATGAGGCGGCCAGCAGCACTTCGAAGAACACGAACAGGTTGAACAGGTCGGCGGTGAGGAAGGCGCCATACAGCCCCATCAGTTGGATCTGGAACAGGGCATGGAAGCTGGTGCCCGCACGGTCCCAGCGGGCCATGGCGAACAGCAGCGCGCTGACGCCGATAACTCCGGTCAGCACCAGCATCATCGCCGACAGTTGGTCCACCACCAACACGATGCCGAACGGCACCTGCCAGTTGCCCGGCAGGTACACGCCAATGGAGCCGGGGCCGCCTTGTTGCGTCCAGTACAAGAGCAGGATGGCCACGCCCAGGCCGACGATGCTGGAGCACAGATTGATCTGGGCTTTGAGCGGGCGGCGTTTCTCGCCCAGCATCAGCATCAGCCCGGCGGTGAGCAGCGGCAGCAGGATCGGCGCGACGATCAGTTGATTCATCCACGTCATTCCTTGGGCTCCCGGCCGTCTACATGGTCAGTGCCGGTGAGGCCCCGGGAGGCCAGCAGCACCACCAGGAACAACGCGGTCATGGCGAAGCTGATCACAATGGCCGTGAGCACCAGGGCCTGGGGCAGTGGATCGGTGTAGTTGAGCAGGTCTTGGGGCACGCCGTCCTTGATGATCGGCTCCTTGCCGATAAACAGGCTGCCCATGCTGAAGATGAACAGGTTGACCCCGTAGGACAGCAGGCACAAACCCATGACCACCTGGAACGTCCGTGGCCGCAGGATCAACCAGACGCCGGAGGCCGCCAGGACCCCAATGGCTATTGCGATGACTTCTTCCATCAGGCGGCTCCTTCGGTTGCAGCAACCACTTTGGGCTGGTTGCTCGGTTTATGCGCGCGCACCGACTGGTGGCCGAGGGCGGTGAGCATCAACAGGGTCGAGCCCACGACCATGGCGTACACGCCGACGTCAAAGAACAACGCACTGGCGATATGAATATCGCCCAGTAGCGGCAGGCTGAAATGCCAGGTATGCGTAGTGAGGAACGGGTACCCGGCGAACAGCGCACCCAGCCCGGTCAAGGTGGCCGACAGCAGGCCGAAGCCCATCCAGCGCATGGGCCGCAGGCTCATCTGCGCCTCGACCCACTGGGTGCCGGCAACCATGTATTGCAGGATAAACGCCACCGACATCACCAGCCCGGCGACGAAACCACCACCCGGTTGGTTGTGGCCACGCATGAACAGGTAGAACGACACCACCAGCGCAATCGGCAGCAGCAGGCGCACCAGCACCGCCGGCACCATCATAAAGCCCAGGGCGGTGTCGCTGGCCTGGCGCGGGTTGACCAGGTCGGTGGCCACGTCTGGCGCCAGTTGGCGCTGTTGGGGCGGCAACTCCATGCTTTCCTTGGACGGGCGGAAGCGGCGCAGCAAGGCGTACACGGTCAAGGCCACAGCGCCCAGTACGGTGATTTCGCCCAGGGTGTCGAAGCCACGGAAGTCCACCAGCATCACGTTCACCACATTGCTGCCGCCGCCTTCGGGCAGGGCACGGCTTAAGTAGAACGAGGAAATATCGTTGGGCGTCTGGCGGGTCAGCATCGCATAGGACAACAGCGCCATGCCGCCGCCGACTACGGTGGACAGCAGCAAGTCACGCAGGCGGCGGATACGCGCCTTGCGCAGCGAGCTGGGCAGGGGTGAGACCTCTTCGATCCGCCGTGGCAGCCAGCGCAGGCCAAGCAGGATCAACACGGTAGTGACTACTTCCACCACCAATTGGGTGAGGGCCAGGTCCGGCGCTGAGAACCACACGAAGGTGACGCAGGTCATCAGGCCGCACACGCTGACCATGGTCAGGGCCGCCAGCCGGTGGTACTTGGCTTGCCAGGCGGCGCCGAGGGCGCAGGCAATCGCCAGCAACCACAGGGTGACGAAGACGATGGACCCCGGGATTTTCGGGCGGTCGCCCCAGCTGAGGCCACTGTTGATCATCGGGATCATCGCGCCGATCACTGCCAGTAGCACCAACAGGAACAACTGGGTTTGCAGGCGCTTGGTGCTGATGCGTTTCTCGATCCGGCGCACACCGCGCATCATCACCACCAGGCAGCGTTCGAAACCGCGCTTGCCGTTGAAGTAGCCGATCAGCGGCGGGTATTCGAAGCGGCCACGCTTGAGTTGTTTGCGCAGCATCAGGTACAGCACCACGCCGCCGGTCATCGCCACCAGGCTCATGATCATCGGCGCGTTCCAGCCGTGCCAGATCGCCAGGCTATATTCCGGCAACGTACCGCCCACCACCGGCAGGGCGGCAGCGGCGAGGATCGAGCCGACCACCTGGGCCGGGAAAATCCCCACCAGCAGGCAGGTGAACACCAACAGCTCGACCGGTGCCCGCATCCAGCGCGGCGGCTCGTGGGGCGTGTGTGGCAAGTCGGTGGCGGGCGGGCCGAAGAACACATCCACGGTAAAACGCAGGGCATAGGCCACGCTGAATGTACCGGCAATGGTCGCGATCAGCGGCAGGGCGATTTCCACCCACTGAGTCGACGAGATAAACACGGTTTCGGCAAAGAACATCTCTTTGGACAGGAAGCCATTGAGCAACGGCACCCCGGCCATGGACGCGCTGGCGACCATCGCCAGGGTCGCGGTAAACGGGATCAGGCGCACCAGCCCGCTGAGCTTGCGGATATCCCGCGTGCCGCTTTCGTGGTCGATGATGCCCGCGGCCATGAACAGCGAAGCCTTGAAGGTGGCGTGGTTGAGAATATGGAATACCGCGGCAACAGCGGCCAGCGGGCTGTTAAGGCCCAGCAGCAGGGTGATCAGCCCGAGATGGCTGATGGTGGAATAGGCCAGCAGGCCCTTGAGATCGTTTTGAAACATGGCGCAGTAAGCGCCGAGGAGGAGCGTGAGGGCGCCGGCACCGCCGACGATCCAGAACCATTCTTCGCTGCCGGACAGCGATGGCCACAGGCGGGCCAGCAGGAACACGCCGGCCTTCACCATCGTCGCCGAGTGCAGGTAGGCCGAAACCGGCGTTGGCGCCGCCATGGCGTGGGGCAGCCAGAAATGGAAGGGGAACTGCGCGCTTTTGCTCAAGGCGCCGATCAGCACCAGGGCGAGCATGACCGGGTACAGCGAATGCGCGCGAATCTGATCGCCCGCCGCCAGCACCTGGTCCAGATCATAGCTGCCGACGATATGCCCCAGCAGCATGACCCCCGCCAACAGGCACAGCCCGCCGGCGCCGGTGACCATCAGCGCCATATACGCCCCGCGTCGCGCATCGGCACGGTGGTGCCAATAGCCGATCAGCAGGAACGAGAACAGGCTGGTCAGTTCCCAGAAGAATACGATCTGGATCAGGTTGCCGGAGATCACCAAACCCAGCATGGCGCCCATGAACGCCAGGAAAAACGCAAAGAAACGCGGCACCGGGTCGTCCGGCGACATGTAGTAGCGCGCATACAGCGACACCAGCGTGCCGATGCCCAGCACCAGCATCGAGAACAGCCAGGCAAACCCATCCATGCGCAACACGAAGTTCAGCCCCAGGCTGGGCAACCACATGAATTCTTCGCGGATCACGCCACCGTGGGCGATCTGGGGGTAGAGCAGGGCGACTTGAATAGTACCGACCAGCGCCACAAGGCCGGCCAACAGGGATTCGGTGTTACGTGCGTTATGCGGCAGCAAGGCCGCCAGACAGCTGCCGATAAAAGGCAGAAGCAGTAGAACTATCAGGGACATAGGCTTCTAATCTGCGGGAGTTTGGGATGCATCATACGTGCCGCTTTCATGATCACCAAACGCCAAGATGTGGCAGGATCCTACAAAGTAGGCTGAAACGTCCCATTTGGCACTGTTTCAACCTCCCTCTGAACTGAAATGCCGACCCTCTGGGAGCCGGGCTTGCCCGCGATGACCATAGACCTGGCACTCCAGCGTTCCCAGGTTAGCCCTGACGCTCCTGTTCCAAGGCATCTGCCAGCTCAACGGCCTTTTGCCCCTTGGTCTTCAACTCACTCACAATCACCGCCAGCACAATCAACACCGCACCCAGCATCGCGATTGGCGGGAACCGTTCCCCGGCGATCCGCCCCACAACGCCTGCCCACACCGGCTCACCGGCATAAATCAACGTCGCCCGCGTTGGCGAAACACTTTGCTGGGCCCAGTTCATTGCCACCTGGATCACCGCACTGGTCAAACCCAGGCCTACGGCGCTGAACAGCAGCAACCACGAAAAGCCGGGTAACGCCTCGCCCATCGGCACCACCATCATGAACGACAGCACTGAAGCCGTGGCCAATTGCACAACGGTCACCCGACGAATATCCACTTGGCCGGCAAATGCGCTGATCAAAATGATCTCGGCCGCTATGGCCACTGCACCGATCAGGGTGGCGATTTCACCCGCGCTGAAATTCAGCGAGGCCCCCGCCGGGCCGGTCAACAGCATCAACCCGGCAAACGCCAACATGATGCCGATGCTGGGCATCAAGCCGGGGCGACGGCCCAGCACCAGCCACTGCAACAGCGGTACGAACGGCACATACAAGGCGGTGATAAACGCCGATTGGCTGCTCAAGATGGTTTGCAGGCCAATGGTCTGCAAACCGTAGCCGAACATGATCGCCACCCCGATAAACACTCCGGCCTTCAATTCGAACAGGGTCAGGTCGCGCAGGGTGCGCAAGGAAAAGAACCCCACCACAATCGTCGCGGCTGCGAAGCGCAGGCCGACAAAGAACATCGGCCCGCTGACGGTCATGGCGTGCTGCACCAGTAAAAAGGTGCCGCCCCAGATCATGGTGATCACCACCAGGATGCATTCGGCTTTACTGAAACGGTTGAAACGCGAAGGGGAGTTCGGGGCGGTCATGGCGGCTCGGTCTTGCAAGGGGAAAGCACGGACCGCACAATGCGCCGCACGCTGGGCAGTATACTGCGCACACCCACCTATTGAGCAATATAGTGCACAAAGAAAATCCGCAACGGGCTTCGGTCCTGCAGCACGTCAGCCAGAACGTTCGTCGCCTGCGCCATGCCGCCGACTTGAGCCAGACCGCGCTCTCGGAAAAGTCCGGAGTCAGCCGGCGTATGCTGGTGGCGATTGAGGCGGGGGAGAAGAACGTCAGCCTGTCGACCCTGGACCGTGTCGCCGAAGCGTTGGGCGTGGCGTTCAGTGACCTGATCCAGGCGCCGGATGTGCGGGACCACAGCCGTATCAACGAGCTGGCCTGGGCGGGCGAGATTGTCGGCAGTAAGGCAGTGTTGCTGGCCAAGGCCACGGCACGGCGTGAAGTCGAATTGTGGGAGTGGCGGCTTGAGCCTGGTGATCGTTATTGCCCGGACCCTGATTTGGAAGGGTGGAGCGAACAACTGTTTGTGTTCGAGGGCAGCCTGACGCTGGTGATAGGTGATCAGGAAACTGTCATCGAGGCTGGAGAGTTCTTTATGTTCGCCAGCCACCAGCCCCATGCTTATCGCAATGATGGGAGCGCGGCGGTACGGTTTGTTCGAAATGTGGTGATTTGAGCAACAATAAGGGCGAACTGGCATGAGCGAATCCACCCGCGTTGCAGACGTACTGATCATCGGTGGTGGCCTGAGCGGCACGATGCTGGCCGTGCAACTGCTGCGCCTGCCGGGCACGCGGCGCATCCTGATAGTCGAACCCCGTGCGGAACTGGGGCGCGGCGAAGCCTACAGCGCGGTCGAATTGGGCCATACGCTAAACGGCAATGCGGCGCGCATGAGCGTTGACCCGGACAACGCCGACGACCTGACCCAATGGCTCACCGACTACATCAGCGCCGGCGGATGGCCCGAGTCGTACCAACACCATGTGCCCATCAGCGAACTGTTCCCGCCGCGGGGGCTTTTCGGCCTGTACGCCCAGCAGCGTCTGGCGCAAGCCAAGGCAGTGTCCACCTCGATCGTCGAGCACATCCGCGCCGAAGGGGTAGACCTGCAAGTCGACTCCACCTCGGCGTTGTTGACCCTCGATACTGGCGAGCAACTGCGCGGCGCCTGTGCGGTATTGGCCACCGGCATGTTTGCGGCGGCGCGCACTCCGCAGACCGAGTCCACAGGATTGAATGCCGCCGCGTTGGACCCTTGGGATGTCCCCGCGATGACTCGTCTCGACCCACAATCGACCGTACTGATCATCGGCTCCGGCCTGACCATGGTCGATGCAGTAGTCTCCCTGGAACAAGCCGGGCATCGCGGACCTATCGAGGTTTTTTCGCGCCACGGCTTGTTGCCCCATGTACGCCGGCAACCGCCGAGCTGGGACGACTTCCTCGCCGCTGACCACAGCCTGAGCAGCCCCCGACAATTGCTGCGTGAGGTGCGACGCCAATGCCAGCTCGCGCTGAGGCAAGGTATTGACTGGCAGGCACCGCTGGACACGGTGCGCGTGCACATAGCACGCCTGTGGAGCCAGGCCAGTGAGGCTCACAAGCGCCAGTTCGTGCGGCATGTACGGCCTTGGTGGGAAAGCCATCACCACCGTTCGCCGCCCTTGAGCGCGCAGTTGGTGGCGCGGTTGCAGGAGCAAGGGCGATTGCGGATTCAGGCGGCGTCGTTCAAGGGCTTGGTGCCGTCGCAAGAGGGAGTTGCCATTGCGGTGCGCTACCGTGGCGAGGATGTGATCACCCAGGTGTTGGGCGCTGCGCTGATCAATTCCAGCGGCATCGAATACGACTGGCGCCGAGTGGCCCGGCCTTTACCGCAGCAATTGCTCAAGCGTGGGTTGGTCCAGCCTGGGCCGCTGGCGCTGGGGATTGCGGCGGATGCAACGGGGGCGGTGCTGGATGCTCGCGGCCAGGTCAGCCAGCGACTGTTCGCCATGGGGCCGCCGTTGCGGGGCAAGTGGTGGGAGAGCACGGCGGTGACCGATGTGGCCCTGCAGGCCAAGACGCTGGCCGCCAGGCTGGTACAGCGCTGAATGTGGGAGCTGGCTTGCCTGCAAAAGCGCTAGTGCAGTAACAGATGCAGTGACTGACACACCGCTTTCGCGGGCAAGCCCGCTCCCACATTGTGTTCTCCTTTTATCTTGAGATTTTCACAAACCCGGATGTCAGCCCAAACACCTCAACCCCCTGGCGCGTCGATTGCCCAGGGGTCACTTTCACCCGCTGCACCGGTTTATCCATCGCCGCCCGATACTCCACCGTCATGTCCGCCTGGATCGCCTGGCTGGGAATCACGATCGCCTGGTCATTGTTATAAGTGACAATCGTCAACCGCGCACTCATGCCCAGACGCACCCGCTGCAACTGCTGGGGCGTCAGGGTGGGGATCGACAAGGTCACCGGAAACTGCGCGCTGCCCTGGCTGTCGCTGGCGATGGCCAGGCCGCTGACCACACTGACTGAACCCGACAGCCGCTCGCCATCAAAGCCATCGCCCATGACTTCAACGGCCTGACCCTGACGCAACTGGTTGATATCCAGCTCTGAGACTTTGGCGACGATTTTCAAGCGTTCGATATTGGCCAGGCCGAACAGCACCTGGCCCTGGCTGACCTTGCTGCCGGCCTGCACCGGCGCGTTGTTATTGCCGCCACCTTGAGCGGTATTGGTGTTGCCGGGCGCCGGTACTACGATGCCGGAGAAGGGCGCCTTGACCTCCTTGCCTTCGAGCAGTGTTTGCAAGGCTTGGTACTTCACCGTGGCATTGGTCAGCTCCATCTCGGCGATCTGCCGGTATTCGCCCTGGCCTTGGTCCAGGGCTTGTTGCAGCTCACTGCGCGCCGCCACCAAGTCCAATTGCTGTTGCTGGGTTTGCTGTTTGAGGTCATCCAGTTCGTTGCGCGGGATGATGCCGCGCTTGAACAGGTTTTCGCTCTCGGTGAGTTTGCGTTGGGTGTTGCCTGCGGTCATTTCAGCGGTGCGTAAACTGCGACGGGCGCGGCTGACGGTGGGGCTGCTGCCCCAGTCCTGCATTTCCTGCACGGTACGCCGGGCCTTGAGTTGCGCGGAGAGGGCGTCGCGCAGCTGTATTTCAAGCGTCGCCGGGTCCATGCGCAACAGGACCTGGCCGGCCTCGACGCGCTGGCCTTGTTCGACCAGGTTGGCCAGCACATTGCCGTCGAACGGTGCTGTCAGGACGACGGTGGTGTCAGGCTCGATCTTGCCCACCAGGCCGATCTGGTGCACCAATGGGTCGGGCTTTACGGCCAGCCATTGTTCGCCTGTAGCCGCTTGCTCAGCCCCGCTGCGTTGACTGAGCAGGCCGGCGGCCGCGCCGGCCAACAGCAGGATCAAGGCAACGGCCAGCAGGGATTTTCTGTTAGTAGTCATTGAGGGCAATTTCCCAACTTTCCAGCGTCATGCCCAGGGTCAGATCGAGCTGGGTCTGGGCGTTCAAATAAGCGATCAGCGCATTGAGCTGGGCATTTTCGGCGTTGCGCAGGTCGGTCTCGAAGCTCAGCACCTGAAAGTTGGTGGAGCGCCCGGCGCTGAGCTTTTCCCGCTCGATCTCGATCTTGCGTCTGGACAACTCCACGGCGCGCTTGGAGATTTCATATTGGCGCCAGCGGGTGCCGAGGTCACGCACCACATTGTTGACGTTACGCTCCAGTTCCTGACGAGCGTCGGTAATGCGGATTTCCTGATCCTCCACATTCACCCGCGCACGCACTTCGGCCTGGCGCGTGCTGATATCGCCGATGGGGATCTGCACTTGCACTCCGGCGTAACTGTCCCAGGTGCGGTTATTGTTATGGCCGTCGTCGTTGTCGGTGGCGGCGCGTATCTGGTTGGCGCCGGCGACCAGGTCCACCTGCCAGCGCCCGGAATCCTTGGCAATCACCAGGTTGAGGTCGGCCTGCTGGCTGCCGAGCAGGGCGGCGAGGTATTCCGGTTGCTGGTTTTGCGCGAGGTTGAAGGCCTGGCGTTTGTCGATCTCCAGGGGGGTGGCTTCCAGCGCCTCGGTGGCACGCACCGGTGTCGACAGGTCCAGGGCCAGCAGGCGCAGCAACGCCAGGCGGCTGGTGTCGAGTTGGTTGCGCGCTTCTTCCACGCCTAATTGCTGGGTGGCGATATCGGCTTCGGTCTGGACGATCTCGAACTCGGCCATGCGCCCGGCGCTGATCAGCGCTTTGTTCACCTCCAGTAAAGTAGTGGAGCGTTTGAGCGCTTCCTGGACGATCACCAACTGTTCCTGAGCGCGCAACAATTCGCGGTAGGTGGCGATGATCTGGCTGATGGTCTGCGCCACGGTGGCCTTGAGGTTCAGGCGGTTGGCCTGCTCGGCCAGGCGCGACAGGCGCAGCGGTGCGGTGGTGGCATTCCAGCCGGCCCCGCGCATCAGCGGTTGGATGACCGCCAGGTCCAGGCCGTCGCTGCGGTAGCGGCCGGCGCGGTTGGCGTTGTTCAACTGCTGGGTCCAGGCCATGCTCAAGCGCGTGCCGTATTCGCCGAGCAGGCTGCTGGTGGGCGCGACGTTGGCGTTGCGCGCATTGTCTTGGGAGCCGCGGGTGCTGCGGTAATAGCTGTTGAGGGTGAGCTTGGGGTTGAACACGTCTTCGGCCACGCGCAGGTCGAACTTCTGCGCCACCCGTTGCAAGTAGACGCTGCGGATCGCCGGGTTATTACGCAGGCCCAGGTACACCGCGTCCCCCAGGGTCATGGTGGTGGCTTGGGCATTCAGCGAGACGCTACGCTCGTAGCCGCTGCGGGTAGTGCTGGGTGCCTGAGGGGTGATCACCACATCGGCGGCCATGCCCGGCAGGCTGATCAGCATGAGCAGTGCCAGGTACTTATTCATCGCGCAGGGCCTCAACCGGCTGCAAGCGTGAGGCCGACACCGCCGGATAAATGCCAAAGAACAACCCCACCAGCAACGTGCTGCCCACGCCCAGGGGCAGCGCGGCCACCGCCAGGGAAAACGCCCAGCTCGACAGCCACGCATACACCCAGGCGGCAGTCATGCCCAGAACTGCGCCGCACAGGGCCCCCACGGCGGTGAGGGTGACCGCTTCGAGCAAAAACAGATTACGGATGTCCCGCTGGCGTGCGCCCAAGGCCATGCGGATGCCGATCTCACGGCGGCGTTCCGAGACGTTCATCAGCATCACGTTCATCACCCCGACACCGCCGCCCACCAGTGAGATTGCGCCGAGGGCCAGCAGCAGATAGGCGAAGGTGCGGCTTTGGCGGGTCATGCCATCGATCATTTGCTGGGGCACTGTGATGTCGACGCTATGGTCGGTGAGCTGGGGTTGCAGCGCGGCGGCGGCATCCTTGGCGATACGTTCCATGTCCTGTCCCGGCGCTGCGCGAATGATCAGGTTGTTGATCTGCGGGTTGGCGTAGATGCGGCGCATGCCCTCGGCGGGAATAAACAACGATTCGTTGGCTTGCACCGGCATCAGCATGGCCCTGGGCTGGTTGCGCAGGATGCCCACCACCAGAAACAGGTAATCGTTGATACGCACACGGTCGCCCAGTTGCAGCGGGTCACCTGGCGCGCCAAGGGCCTGGGCGAGTTGGTCGCCGATCACTCCGTAGGTTTCGTTGGCATCGAAGGGTGACAGGAAGCGCCCCTCACGCAGCGCCAGGCGCATGGCGTCCTGGATGCCCGCAGTACTGCCGACAAAGTTGGCATTGGCGGTCCGCCCATGAAACACAATGGGCCCGCTGAACAGGCTGAGCGCGCCGATATGGGCAATGCCTGGCACTGCCTGGCGCACCGCGTCGAGGTCGAGCTGGGTGCGCATCGGCACGTTGCTGCTGCCCTTGGGCGGGAACTGCGCGATGAGGGTGTCGGTACCCATGTCCTTGAAAATCATCGCCGCATCCACCGCCGCGTTGTGGCCGATATTGATCAGCGCCACCACCGAGGAACTGCCGATGACGATCCCCAGGAGCGCCAGGATCGAGCGCTTGCCCAAGGTACGCAGGCTGATAAACGCTTCATGCAGCAGGTGGCTGAGACTCTGCTCGACCCGCAGGCTCATGGGCGCCCGGCCTCACGCACCACGCCATTGCGCACCAGGATCTTGCGCTCCAGGCGGTCGGCAATGTGGGGGTCGTGGGTGACGATGATCAGCGTCACCTGTTGGTCACGATTGAGGTTCAACAGCAGGTCCATGATCTCTTGGGCGGTGGTGCTGTCGAGGTTGCCGGTGGGTTCGTCGGCCAAAATCACCGAGGGGTTGCCTACCAGGGCGCGAGCAATGGCCACGCGCTGGCGCTGGCCGCCGGAGAGGTCGGCGGGGCGGTGGTGGGCGCGTTCGGCGAGGCCGACTTGTGCGAGCATGCGCTGGGCGTGTTCCACCGATTCATGCCGCGACACGCCGCGATAACTCAAGGGCAGTGCGACATTGTCCAGGGCACTTAGGCGGGGCAGCAGGTTGAAGCTCTGGAACACGAAGCCGATCTGCTGGTTGCGAATCGCCGCCAGCTCATCGGGGGTGGCGTTGAAAATATCGTGGCCGGCAAAGTGGTATTGGCCGCAGTTGGGCAGGTCCAGCAGGCCGAGGATGTTGAGCAGGGTGCTTTTGCCGGAGCCGGAGGCACCGAGGATACCGCAGCTGTCACCGCTGGCGATGGACAGGCACACGTCATTGAGAATGTTCAACTCTTGCCCGGCGAGCTGATAGCGCTTGCCGATGCCTTGCAGGGAAATCAAGCCGGGTTGCGCGGGGGTCTGTGTCATCATGACTACGCCTGCAGTCTCGACGGTGCCGACTTGCTCCCCGAAAACCCTTGTAACAAGTTCGGAAGCTGCCTGTACGCGTCACGGACTGGTTTAATTTCTTGTTTTTAAAATATTGTTTGAATAGTAACTGCCTTCCTGACGCTTCGCCAGCCACGGAGGTAGAGCGGTTTTACCTCTCGAAGCGATTTCGCCGTCACCTGTGTGTGGCTCACAAAAATCCCATGCCTGGTCTCAAAAGCCCGGTTATACAGGCTTTGCAAGATATGGCGGAGTGTCACTACTTGCTTTCGACGGGCCGCCCCGGTATAAAAAATCAAATTATTTTTTAAAACAATATTTCCGCCGTGGAATCCATATGGTCGCGAAGAAACTCAGCGCTCCAAACGTTACCAAGACTCGACTGCTGGATGCGACAGAGGCTCTTTTTATCAAGTACGGCTATGACGCCGTGTTGCTACGGCAGATAACCGAACGCGCCCAGGTCAACCTGGCGGCGGTGAACTACCACTTCGGGGACAAGGACTCCCTGATGAAAACCCTGCTGATGCAGCGCCTGGAGCCGCTCAACGAGCAGCGCCTGGAATTGCTTGCGCGCTGTGAAGCCGAATCCGATGGCCCACTGGACTGCGACACGCTACTGGGCGTGCTGTTTGCCCCGGCCATGGGCCTGGAGCGCAGCGACCCAGCCAGCGGGGAAGGGCGCTCGTTCATCCGCTTCCTGGGCCGGGTCTACAGCGACACGTCGCCGTTCATTCAGGAATACCTCAAGGTCCATTACCAGCCGGTGTTCCAGCGGTTCTTCGAAGCCTTCGCCCTGGCCTTGCCGGATTTGCCACGTAATGAACTGGGGGTGCGCCTGCAATTTGCCCTCAAGGCCATTTCCGGCGTCATGGCCGGCACCGAACTGCGCTTGCTGATGAACTCCATGAGCCTGGGCCGCCCGGCCACGGATGCCGAGGTGATGGCCAAGCTGATTACCTTGGTGTCGGCAGCGATCCGAGTGCCGCAGCAGAGTGCAGAGGCTGAAACGGCGTTGGCGAAGGTGCTGGATACCCAGCGCGCCATTCGCGAACAAGCCACACGCTGAAGCCAATCCCCAAACCCCTGTAGGAACGAGCTTGCTCGCGAATAACGTCAACGATAACGCGGGCATTCTGGTTAACCGCGCCGTCATTACGTTCTTCGCGAGCAAGCTCGCTCCTACAAAAGCGGGGCGTTTCCAGCACCAAAAGGCAGGCAAAAAAAAGCCCGCTGGGGCGGCGGGCTTGATATGCAACGTTTGTAACGGATGAGGCTTCACACTACGTCTCGGCTTGTGAATAAAACGTGAAAAATATGTAAGAAGAAGTGTGAATGTGCGGACATTGTATTAACGGCGCTTTTGCTCGCTGTATTACCTCTCGTCGCCACTGTCAATTCTGACAGCTAGACGCCCATCCCCTTCAAGCGTCTGATTTCCTTGTCCCATAGCCGTCCAGGCCCCACCCAAGGAGTTCAGCCATGTCCAAATTACATGCCCCCGAGGAGCGCTTTCCGGTAGCGCGAAGCTCATCCACTCCCCGCAATGATCTCGACCCGCCGGCCTACTCGAACCCGGTGCTCAACGTGGTTGGGGCTGACAGGGGCCTAGGCGTGCGGCATCTCGATACTTATCTATATGTAACCATTTTGCGCTGGATTAATTTGCAAGCGGGTGATACCTGCGAGTACTTCCACGGCAGCCGTACGTTGCGCCTGGGCTTTCACACCGTCAAACCAGAGGAAACAGGCAAAAACTTTTTTCAACTGGCCATCAACGAGGAAAGTATACCGCGGGGGCTATCCTTTCCTGTGTTTGTACGCGTTGTCCGTAATGGCCCTGGCACGCCAAGTACATCAGATGAGCTGACTGTCTTCGTCAAGGACACGCGACCTGGCCTGGATGAACAGCCCGGGCTGGGGTACCACGACAAATTGCTGCTCAGCTTGCCGGACGACCTCGCAGCGCCCGGCGCAGTCTTGACTCCGGAGCGCGCCGCCCAAGGCGTAGTGTTCACGCTCGATTACCCCGGTAAACGTGTGCGAGACAAGATTCTTTTGTATTGGGACACGATCGCGCAGGTGGTGGTTTTCCAACTCGATGACGACCACGCCAGCGGGGCAAAGCCGATTGAAGTGGAAGTTCCGGCAAGCGTCATCGGCACCGGCAGCGGCCTCCTACCGATACGTTATCAGGTGCTCGATGAAGTGGAAAACCGCTCCGGGCATGTCGAGCACTTTTCTCAGGCCGTGCATGTACAGGCCGAGCTTGACCCCAGCATGCTCAGGCGGGCGCGCTTCCTCGTCGGCTCCACCTCGGTCACCTCGGTCAATTATGATCAGGATGCAGGGAAATTCTTTGCTGTTCAGGTAGTCACGCCTTTTCAGCTTCCGGATGGCCATTTTGTCCCGGCGAATACTCGCGTCATTGCAACCTTGAGTGGTACTCACGCCGATGAGTCAACGTTTGAACTCGATCTGCCCGATCAGGGCGCGGACCCGGGTTGGCCGACTTCGTTTCCTGTCGATGACGACATCATCAAACAATTGATCCAAGGCTCGATGAAGATCACCTGGCGGCTTGAGTTCCCGCTGGGCACCTTACTGGCCACGTCCCAATCCCTGACGATCCTGATCTCTGGCACGATTGCGGACATGCCGGCAGTCACGGTGGTGCAGGCCGATGCCGGCTTGATTGACCCCGAAGAGCCTTACATCACCATTAATTATCCGAACCCGGCCTATACGCCCTACGATCCGAACAATCTGGTCAGGCTGCGGATGGAGGCTGTTCTACCGGGTGGCGGGCTCGTTGAATACGAACAACGCCATAACGCAGGCGCTCCACCACCGCCCACCCGTTTTCGTACCGTAACCCAAGCCAACTTCGCTCGATTTATCGGGCTGGGCGATGTGCGGGTTTTCTACACGGTAGACGACGGCCTCATGCGGGCATTGGGTACAGGGACGCAGGCCATCCGCGAGTCAGAGTCGACGTATGTGCGGTTCGGCGAGCGTATCGCCGAAATGCCAAGGCCGGAAATCGACCGGGTCGATGAGCACGACAACCTAGACCCAGATGACTTGTTTGGCCAGCTCGACATCACGCTGCCCTACGCCGAAACTTACGATGGCGATGTCTTTACATGGCGCCTGACAGGGACGGCTGTGGACGGCAGCACCCAGGGTGACATCCGCCTGAATCGCGCCACCGCGGGAGCCCCCGTCTCCTTTTCGCTGGACCGGCACTACGCCGACACCAACCTGGGCGGCGTGATTCGCTTGAGCTATTCAATGATCCCCGCGAATGGTGGGCGCACCCTGCGCTCTGAAATACTCGAAGTGACTGTCGGTAAGGCGCTGGGTGACCTGCCTTGCCCGGAAGTCCTCGAAGCATCCAAAGCCCCCGACCAATTGGCACCGGAAGCGGTTACCGCCGGTGCGACTATTCGGGTCACCTTCGCGCAGATGCTACCGACCGACCGTATCCGAGCGTGCTGGACCGGCATTCCCGACATCGGCAGCCACTGTGAAACCCAAGACGGCAACACCCGTAAAACCGTGGACTTCACCGTCCCGCCTGAAGTCGTGGGCGCCAATATTGCGCCATTTGGCCAACGGATCAACGTGCAATACTTCCTCATACGTAACGGACGAGAAACACCTTCTCCAATCCTCGACCTGCTGCTGCTCAACCTGACCACCTTGCCGATCCCGACCATCGAAGGGATTGGGGACGCCCCGGTGCTCGAGACCTCCAAGTTGAATGGAACCGAGCGCACGATGATCAATATCTGGCACTTCATTCATCGGGCTCAGCGCATCTGGATGGAGTACAGCGGCACCTATGACACCGTTCCAGAGACGCCATACTTCGAGGCCACCTACACCAACAACCTCGTGACCGAAGAAGGCGAACGCACTGGAATCCTGCCACCGACCCCCGTGGACGAACTGCGCAAGCTCAAGGATGGAACGCTATTAACCATCCGTTTCTGGGTCTGCTTTGACCGCAGTTTCAACAAGGCCAATGCGGTGTTGTTCCGCGAGCGTCACTACACCATCCAGTCCCTGCCGGGCGTGTTGCCCCACCCGTTTATCAATGGCACCACCGACACCGGGCCGAACGTGACGGTGGACCCGCTGCCGATTGAGCACAATACGACGGTCACTGTTCGCTACACCGGTATGAGCAATCGGGATCGCATAACGTTTGAATGGATTTTTGCCGATGGTACCCACCATACGGCGGTCGAAAATGGGTTGGATGGGGGCACGGTGGTGTTCAACCTGACCTCGGTCAAGGTCTTGCACCGCAGTGTGAACAGTACCGTGTGCTTGAAGTATTCGGTAGAACGGCCGGGTGTGACGGACCCGATTCCGTCACAGGTGCAGACGGTGAGGGTCGATACGATACAGCCCGCCGATTTACCACAGCCATTGATCAATAATATTGCACCCGGTGGCGTTCTGAACCTGAACAGCTTCACAGGCAATGCCTCTGCATCAGTCGCCAAGTGGTCTTTGAGCTCAGTGGGCAATCGTGTGTGGCTCACCTGCAGCAGTTCGGGAGTGGCACCGCTTCATGTACTCACGGCTAACGGCGCGTTGATCACTTCAACAGAGGCTGCCAATGGCCTCGTGAACAAAGCCGTATTACGCAGTTGGCTGGAGTCATTACCCAACAACAGGCAGATAACGATAACCTGTGAAGTGGAGTTTGGCGGTAATGCGGATAAAGCGCGTGCTGTCGTATTCCCTACCACATCATATACCGCCGCCTATCCGGCCTTGTTTATCAGTACAGCCACGATGACGTTAAATGGAACCGCTTATATCGTGGCGGGCTGGGCAAAGAGAGCAGAATACCCCGGCAATACGCAAACCCGAGCGGCAACAGGTGGTCGGCCTCCTTATACCTACACCTCGCAAGACCCGTCTGTGGCGACGGTCACATCTACAGGGTTTGTGTCAGGGATGCGTAATGGCAGTACGAACATTGTTGTCACTGACAGGGCGGGTGGCCGAGTGTCCTACACTGTCAGCGTCAGTAACGTATGGCAGGTGCGTGAAGACCGTCGCGGAATGGACTGGGGCGCGGCAGTCAATTGGAGAAAGTCCCTGCCAGGCGCTATTGGCCATTCCGCCGAAGCTATTCGCTTCATGGGCCAGGCTTATGGTTGGCCACTGCCAGTACCTTATGACTCTTGGTATTGGGTATGTACAGAGCCTCAATGCGACGCCTTCACTGGAGTACTCTGGGACTCCATCGACCCAGAAGTAACCTGGTGTAATCGAAAGCAGGCGGTTGGATGGGCCTGGTGCTTGCAACCTTGAATATAAGGGCACTGTAGAAAAAAGGCGAAGCAGGTTCATGGGGTTGTAGGACCTGCTTCTCTCGGCTGTTACTAAATTTTCCAATGTAACGAGCTTTTCAAAAGCCGCTCGCGCATCCCATCGACATTGGCGGTCAGTTGCAGCGTCAAGAGTCGATAGCCGTCCAACCCATTGTGCACTTGGCCCTCCAGCATTACGGCATTCGGTGCGATGCTGCCTGGGCGCTCCAACCGCTCCGTCACCCCCGACTTCAATGCCCGCGCCATCCCCACCAACTGCACCCGAATCTGCCGATGCTCGGCCTTCAACATCACCCGCATACGCGCCGTGGCCTGCTCGTCGCGCGGGTCCGGCCGGGTATTGCCCAGAATCTCCAAGGTGCTGATGCACAGGCGCAGGTGCCGCTGGATCGCATCCAGCTCAGTCATGGAAATCCGCACTTCCTTGGACACCGACGGCATCAACGAGCGCAGTTGCACCATCGCCCCGTTCAAGCGGTTGAGCAGCTTGAGGTGTTCATCGTCAGTTACCGATTGGCCATTGATGATCCGGCTATAAATCTGCGCGCAGTCACGCAGGGCGCTGGCCAGGTTGTAGCGCCACGAATACACGGCGTACAACGGCAAGGCAAAGGAAAACGCCAGGGCCAGCACAATGCCGATCAGGATATCGACGGTGCGCCACAATCCATCGGAGATAGGGTTATCGCCGTGGCCGGCGACGATAAACACCGTGATCGCCGACAGCAGTGCGATATAGCCGCCTTTGCCGATGGCGTGATAGGAAAAGAACCCGCACACCACCGACATCAACAGGTAGGTGAGCAACGGCAGGCCGAAGTAAGCCTGCTGCACCACCAGCAGCAAGCCGACGCTGGCGCCGATCAAGGTGCCGTAGGCGCGCTCGACGGCTTTCTTGCCGATATTGCCGTGGTGCTGCAACCCGCCGATCACGATCAGCATGGTCACCGACGCCCATTCACCGTGGGGCAGGTTGAGGCCGGTGGTCAGCAGGATGGTTGCCAGCAACCCCACCGACACGCGCGCGGCGTGGATCAGCTTGGCATGGCGAAAGCGGCGGTAGGGGTCGAGCAAGGGGCGCAGCAGGCGCCGGGCAAAGAAGGGCAGGTTCATCAGTCTTAAAGTGGCCTCAAATGTATGAATGTGCTCGATCAAATGTGGGAGCTGGCTTGCCTGCGATTGCATCACCGCGACCTGACTGAAAGACCGAGGAGCTGGCATCGCAGGCAAGCCAGCTCCCACACTGACCTGTCTGCACATTGGAACGGGGTTGGCTTCAGAAGATGTAGTCGGTGGTCAGGAAGCTCGAATCGCGGTTGCGCAAAATATCGCTGACCAACGCCTTGTTACTCTCCTGGAACTTGGTCGCCACCAAAGTTCGGATCGAGAACACGCGCAAGGCATCATGCACCGACAACGTGCCCTCGGCCGAGTTCTTGCGCCCGTTGAAGGGGAAGGTGTCCGGCCCGCGCTGGCATTGGGCATTGATATTGATACGGCCCACCTGGTTGGCGAAGGTGTCCACCAGGCGTCCGACTGCCACGGGGTCGGTGCCGAAGAGGCTCAACTGCTGGCCGAAATCCGAGTCCAGCACGTAGTCGATCACGGTCTCCAGGTCACGATAGGGCACGATCGGCACCACCGGGCCAAATTGCTCTTCGTGGTAGACGCGCATCTGCGGGTTTACCGGGTACAGCACCGCCGGGTAGAAGAACGAACCACGGCTGCTGCCGCCCTCGGGGTTCATGACCTTGGCGCCATGGCGCGCCGCGTCGGCCACCAGTTCGCTGAGATAGTCGACCTTGCCCACTTCCGGCAGTGGCGTCAGCGCCACGCCATCCTCCCACGGCATGCCGGGCTTGAGCGTCGCCAGCTTGGCGTTGAATTTCTCGATAAAGCGCTCGACCACGTCTTCATGCACGAACAGGATCTTCAACGCGGTGCAACGCTGGCCGTTGAACGACAGCGAGCCGGTGACCGCTTCGTTCACCGCATTGTCCAGGTCCACTTCGGGCAGCACGATCCCTGGGTTTTTGGCATCCAGGCCCAGCGCAGCACGCAAACGGTGTGGCTTGGGGTGCAGTTTTTTCAAATCACTGGCGGCCTTGTTGGTGCCGATAAATGCAAAGATATCGATCTTGCCGCTGGCCATCAGCGCGCTCACGGTCTCGCGGCCGCTGCCGTAGATCACGTTGATCACCCCGGCCGGGAAGCTGTCGCGGAACGCCTCCAGCAACGGGCGGATCAACAGCACACCGAGCTTGGCCGGCTTGAACACCACGGTATTGCCCATGATCAAGGCTGGGATCAGCGTGGTGAAGGTCTCGTTCAAGGGGTAGTTGTAAGGCCCCATGCACAGCGCCACGCCCAGGGGCACGCGGCGGATTTGTCCGAGGGTGTCCTGCTCCAGTTCGAAGCGGCTACTGCGGCGGTCAAGCTCCTTGAGGGCATTGATGGTGTCGGTGATGTAGTCGCAGGTGCGGTCGAATTCTTTCTGCGAGTCCTTAAGGTTCTTGCCGATTTCCCACATGAGCAGTTTGACCACCGCGTCGCGCTGTTCGCGCATACGCCGCAAAAACGCCTCGACGTGCTGGATGCGCTCAACAACGCGCATCGTCGGCCACTCACCCTGGCCACGGTCATAAGCACGCACCGCCGCATCCAGCGCGGTTAGGGCGGTCTCGGCGTCCAGCAACGGCGTGCTGCCGATGTGCACGCGCTCATCACCCAGTTGCACTGGGCTTTGCACGCGTGCAAGCGGGCCGTTCCACACCCGTAGCTGGCCATCGACCAGGTAGTCGCGCTGTTCAATGGGCGCCGCCAGGCGAAATTGCTCGGGAATCTGGGAGACGGAAGTGGGAAACAGCTGGGCGAGCAGGTTGCTGGTGGTCATGTCGCTACCCCTGGAATAGTTACAAAACATGACTAGAGAGTCACCCAACTGACGGCTCTAAGGCAAGGCTTACGCGCATTGTTGTTCGCAGCGCGGTGCTCGCCGGGTAAACTGCGCGGCTTTTCAGAAGGAGTTCACATGAGTCAGTACCAGCCGGGCATTCTTGCCGCACCGGTGCCTTTGCAGGCCCGCCATCTGTTTTTCGCCCTCGATTCCCTGCAAGCCGTGCCCGCAGCATTGGACGCGCTGGTGCAACTGACGGATGCGCAGGCGGTGGTCGGTTTCGGTGAGCCGCTGGTAAAGGCACTGGGCGCCGAGATTGAAGGGCTGCGCGCATTTCCCTCAGTAAGCGTCCCTGGCGCGCACAACCCGTCCACCCAGCAGGCGTTGTGGATATGGCTGCATGGGGTGGATCGCGGTGAGTTGCTGCTGCGCAGCCGGGCCGTCGAAAAAGCCCTGGCCCCGGCGTTTGCCCTGGTGCAATCGATTGAAGGCTTCCGCTACAAGACCGGTTTTGACCTGACCGACTACGAAGACGGCACAGAGAACCCTCACGACGATGCCGCCGTGGAAGCGGCGTTGACCGACAGCGGCGCCAGCTTTGCCGCGATCCAGCAATGGCAGCACGATCTCGACGGTTTCGCCGCATTGCCTGCCCAGGAGCGTGATCACATTATCGGCCGTCGCCATGGCGACAACGAAGAACTTGAAGACGCCCCGGAATCGGCCCATACCAAACGCACGGCTCAGGAGAGCTTTACCCCGGAAGCCTTCGTGGTACGTCGTTCGATGCCCTGGGCCGAGAATGGCCAAGCGGGGTTGATGTTTCTCGCCTTCGGGCATTCCTTCGATGCGTTTGAGGCCCAGCTTCGGCGTATGAGCGGGTTGGAGGACGGGATCGTCGATGGCCTGTATCGCATCAGCAAGCCGCTGACCGGTGGCTATTACTGGTGCCCGCCGGTGAGGGAAGGGCGCCTGGACCTGAGTCTGGTTTTTTAACTGCTTTTTGCCTGCGTCCTGAGGTACGCCTCAAGCGCTTTTGAGCGTTTCCAGCCACGCGGGATCGAGCCGGGTTTGTTCGGTATCGATCCCCATCGCGTGCATCTTCGCCTTGTGTGCTTCGATTTCGCCGACCAGTTGCGCCTGGGCGCTGGAGTTGGCGTCCAGCTCGTGCATCTGCGTCAGCCCCAAGTGATAGAAGCGCAACAGTTTGATGGCTGCCGGGTCGTTGGCTTGCACCCGCTCGGTGACCTTGTGCATCACGTTGGTCACGCTCATCAGGCTGCGCTTGAGCTGCCAGCCATACACCGCTGGCGCCAACCAGGCCTGGCTCCAGAACGGGCCACGCACCAGCGCGACCGTGATCAACACGCCGGCGAAGACGCCGCCGACATTGAAGCGAAAATTGTCACCGCCAGGCTCACCGAACAGCATCACCGCCAGGCTCGACAGCAGCATGGCCAAGGCCAGGAACAGCACCGCGACGATCAACGTGCTACGGCGGGTCTGTTGGCGATAGGCAGTGGGGTCGCAGGGTTTGAGTTCGAACATCCGGGGCAGTTCTCCAAAAAGGGCGGTCATCTTCTCACGCCTGGCGCAATGAAGTTGAACGATGGCGCGGGGCGGTTTCTCTAAAATGATGAACCCCTCATGAGGTCAGTCATCATGTCTGAACACAAGCAGCCACCGCCAGGTACACCGGATCCGAACCGTACGCCGGGCGAGGAGGAGCGTGATAACGATGCGTTGCGCCCCAACGATCCCAAAGAGCGCGGTCCGGACAACGATGTCGAGCGCGTAGAAGAAGACCTGGAAAACCTCCACGACAGAGCCCGCCCGCTTTAGCAGGAGAATATGATGAACAAACCTACCGATGGTCCCTCTTCCAACGAACACGCCAGTGGCAAGGATGAACTGGGCTTCGACCCGGACTCGCCGGATGTAGCCGACCCGCAGGTCGATCCCATCGGCCCGGCTATTGCGCCGTTGGACAAAAAGGACGACGAGACAGCGAAAAAAAAGCCGCCCTACGATCCGTTGGGCGACTTGAAGCAATGAACCGAGCCCCGCCGTTGTGCGGGGCTTTGTTTACCTGGGCGGCGACCAGCTGACGTCGCTGATACCGTATTTTTCCGCCCAGGGCCGGGTGGTCTTTTTCACCTGTTCGTGACCTACGCGGCCGATGCGGCTGACATGGGCAATGTCGGCATCGACGGCCGCCCAATGCCAGGCCTCGGCGTTGTTCATCACTTCGGCGCGCACCACGAAAGACTTGGGTTTACCGTGTAGCTGATAGTGGACGGTGTAGATTTTTGCGGTACTCATGCTGCCTCCCAATCTTGTTATAGATGGATAGGCCGGCGCTCCAAAAGGTTCATTCAAAATGACAACGCAGGCAGAGGCGCGGCATAGTGACGCTCTTGCCCTGCGCCCAAGGATCGCGCCATGCACACACTCACCGATAGCCGCCTGTACCTGCAACGCCTGGGCTATGCATCGCCACCGCCGCCCACCCTGCAAACCCTGCGAGACTTGCAACTGCGCCATGTGTGCAGCTTTGCCTTTGAAAGCCTGTCGACCTTGATGCATGCACCGGTACCCATCGACCTGCCCAGCGTTGAGCGCAAGGTGCTGCACGAGGGGCGCGGCGGCTATTGCTACGAGTTGAACCAGCTGTTCCTGGCACTCTTGCAGGAACTGGGCTTCGAGGCCCGTGGCATCACCGGGCGTGTGGTGATCGGCGGCCCACCAGACGCCCACACTGGGCGAACCCATCGCTTGAGCCTGGTGACCCTCGACGGCGTGCGCTATATCACCGATGTCGGTTTTGGCGGCATGGTGCCCAGCAGCCCGTTGCAACTGGACAACGACGCACCCCAGGCCACCGCTCATGAGCCTTATCGCCTGACGCTCAAACACGGCAGCTACACGCTGTGGGCGCAGGTGGGCGAGGAGTGGCGTGGCCTGTACGTGTTCGATCTGCAAACCCAGGCCGACATCGACTATGAAATCGGCAACTGGTATGTCTCCACGCACCCAGGCTCCCCGTTTGTAGGGCAGTTGAAAGCCGCGTTGCTTGCGCCTGGCAGGCGCCATACGTTGGCCAACGCCCGCTATGCGGTTCATTACCTGGATCGGCCCAGCGAGAAGCGCAAGCTGGAGAGTGCTGATGAGTTGCTGACGTTATTGCGCGACACCTTCGGCATTTGTTTGCCGGCTCAGCCGCAACTTCGCGAAGCGGTTGAGCACCTGATCAGGGCCGATCTCGAAGAGTATTGAGATAGAGCCTTCGCTGAACCGTTTTTTCTCCATTTTGGTGCAAATCAGTTCGAACTTTTCGCAAACGCGAGGGTTCGAACCGATTCCTGAATACTTTGCCCACCTTAAAATGGAGATGTAAAACGATGTCCAAACTATTCGGAAAATTCATCAAGAGCACCTCGCTGCTGGCCCTGGTAGCTGCGCCCGGCGTGGTGTTTGCTGCACCCTCCACCGACCCGATTTCCACGTTCGGAATCATGGGCAGCTACAACGACTTCAAACTTGAAGGCGGTAGCGAAAGCGACAAGGAGCACATGCCCGAAGCCGGCCTGTTCTACAACTTCGGCAACAAGCTCACCGCCGAGTCGGGCTTTATCTACCAGGCCGGTATCGAAGCCAAGTACGGCGAGAAGAGCGATAACAAGCTCAAGGAAGGCCAGGCTGACCTCGACCTCGGCTGGCGTGCCGCGCTGGATGCGCGCAACTTCGTCGACGTGATCGTGGGTGGTGGTTACACCTGGACCCGCTACGAGCCGGACACCAATGGCTACGACATGAAGCTCACCAACAAGTCGCCGTTTGCCAAGGCCGCGCTGGGCTACAACCACCAGTTCGATGACATGACCCTGCGCGTTGAAGCCGGCGCCCGCCGCACCATCGACGGTCGCGCCAAGCTCAAGGTGGACGGCGTTGGCAGCGACAGCGTGGACCTCAAGGACCGCACCAACCCTTATGCCGAAGTCAGCCTGCTGATGAACCAGAAGGGCGACCTGCCAGTGATGGCGGGCCTGTACTACACCCGTACCGAGTACAAGCTCGATAACGATTCCTATGTGGCCGACAACACCAAGCTCAAGCGTGATGAGTACGGTTTCAAGGTGGGTATCGCGTTCTGACGCTGTTTGCGCTGCAAAACGCCCCGAATGCTCGGGGCGTTTTTTTTGCGGCTATTGCCGGTCAGCCCAATGCGGCAAGTTGCGCCACGGTTTCTGGAAAGCGCGCCACTAGTCGTATCAACGTGACAGCCTGCGCATTCGGCTTGGCCCGGCCTTGCTCCCAGTTCTCCAGGGTGCGGGTGTTGGTGCGCAGGTACATGGCGAATACCGAGCGGGACAGGTTGAGTTGCTGGCGTACGGCGATTACCTCGTCAGCGCTGAGTGGCGCCAGCTTGTTGAGGTGCGCTTTGTGGGTGCGCAGGGTGATTTTTCCCTGGCGTTCACCAGCCAGGGCGTCGAAGCCTTCGACCAGTTCGGAAAAGATTTCACGTTTCATGGTGTGTTCTCGCTTTGATTTCCCTGTCTAGCATGTGTTTAAGGGCTTTTTTATGTTGTGGCGTCAGGTCGTTCTGTTCGTGTTTGCCGTACAAAGTGAATAACCAGAATTGCGTACCGCCTGACCACCAGTAGTAAATGACCCGCAGGCCACCGCGCTTGCCTTTGTTTCGTCGCTCATCGACGAAGCGAACCTTTCTCAACCCGCCCGTTCCCTCGATCACGTCTCCCGCTTCTGGGTTTTTCATCAACTCCTGCTGAAAACCGTGAAAAAGCTCATCGCTCAGATAGTCCCTGCGATGCCGTTCGAATGCCGGCAGTTCGATAAATAGAGCATCCATGTTCTGTACGTAGCCTGCGTATAGTTTGGTAGCCCACTCGCTATGGGTCAAGCGCCCAAGCTGTGGGAACTTTCTTAAAACGCAAACACCTTAAGGCCGCATCCAGCGGGGTAGATGCCGGATGAGGAGGCAGATTGAAGAGGAAATTTCAGCGAGTAGGGAAGGGAAAAAGCCAAGCTACAGAAACGCAAAACGGCGCCCAAAGGCGCCGTTCTGTTTACTGCATCAACCTAAGCGATCAAACGCCCAGCACCGCGTGCTGCACCAGGGTGAGCAACGGTTGTGGGTACACGCCCAGGAAGAACGCGAGCAGGGCGATAGCCAGCAGCATGACGCCACCCGCCTTCTGTTCCCAATGCAGCTCGGCATCCACACGGCGCAGGTTTGGCTCGATCAGGTACAGGGTGACCATCACGCGCAGGTAGTAGAACACGCCGATGGCGCTGCCCAGTACCAGCGAGGCAACCAGCCACCATTCGTGGGCTTCGACACCGGTCGCGACGATGTAGAACTTGCCGATAAAGCCCGCCGTCAACGGAATACCGGCCAACGACAGCATCATCACGGTGAGCACGGCGGTCAGGTACGGACGGCGCCAGAACAGGCCGCGGTATTCGTACAGGGCGTCGGCGTCACGGCCTTTGTACGGCGACGACATCAAGGTGATGACGCCGAACGCACCCAGGCTGGTGATCACGTAGGTGACCAGGTACACGCCGATGGCTTCTACAGCCAGGCCTTTGCTCGCCACCAAGGCGATCAGCAGGTAGCCGAAGTGGGCGATGGACGAATAACCCAGCAGACGCTTGAGGTTGTTCTGGGTCAGCGCCAGCAGGTTACCGAACAGGATCGACGCAATGGCGATCACGGTCAGCACGTTGCTCAGCACACCGGTGTTGGCGGCGGGGGAGATCTGGAACAGGCGCACCATTACCGCAAACACCGCCACTTTCGACGCAGTGGCCAGGAACGCGGCCACTGGCGCCGGGGCGCCTTCGTACACGTCCGGGGTCCACAGGTGGAACGGCACCAGCGACAGCTTGAACGCCAGGCCGATCAGCATCATCGCCAGGCCCAGCTGGGCAATCGGCGCCGGGCTGTTGGTGGCGGCCAGCGCGTGGCCGATACCGGTGAAGCTCAGGCTGCCGGCTTCGGCGTAGAGCAGGGCCATACCGAACAACAGGAACGCGGAACCGGCTGCCGACAGCACCATGTACTTGATGCCGGCTTCCAGGGAGCGTTTATTGAAGAAGGCATAGGCCACCAGGCCGTAGGTCGGGATCGACAGCAGTTCCAGGCCGATGAACAAGCCAGCCAGGTGCTGCGCGCTGACCAGCACGATACCGCCGGCCGCAGCCAGCAGGATCAGCAGGTACAGCTCTTCGCGGTTCCCCGGGTAGCCGGTGCCGCCTTCGCCGAGGTAGGCGTGGGCGAGGGTGACGCAGGCCAGGGTCGCCACCAGGATCAGGGCGATGTACAGCAGCGCGAAGTCATCGACCATCATCAATGGCGTGACTGCCAGTGGCGCGACCTTGAGGGCCGGGATGATCGACAGCAGGGCCAGGTTCAACCCGGCGCAGGACAGCAGGAACGTTTGCGAGTGATTGCGGCGCCAGGCGATTGCCAGCATCACCACCACGATGGTGAGGCTGGTAATCAGCAGCGGCGCAAGCGCGATAAAGTGTTGGATCGTGAATTCCATAGCGCTCTTACCGGGCCGAAGCGAGTTGGGAGAAGGCGGTGCCGAACCACTGCTGCACGCCATGCATCGTTGCGGCAGAAGTGTCCAGGAACGGTTGCGGGTACACGCCGATGAAGATCAGCAGTACCGCAAGGCCGAGCACCATGATCAGTTCGCGCGCGTCCATGCCTTGCAGGACGGTGTCGGACTTGGCCGGGCCGAAGTAGGCGCGGTGGATCATGATCAGCGAGTAGACCGAACCGAACACCAGGCCGGAGGTAGCAATGGCACTGATCCACGGCGTCTGCACAAAGGCACCCATCAGGATCAGGAACTCGCCGATGAAGTTACCGGTACCCGGCAAGCCCAGGGATGCGGCGGCGAAGAACAGGCTGATCGCCGGCAGGTATGCGATGCGCGACCACACGCCACCCATCTCACGCATGTCACGGGTGTGCAGGCGTTCGTACAGCTGGCCACTGAGGATAAAGAGGGCAGCGGCCGAAACACCGTGGGCCAACATCTGGATCACTGCGCCTTGCAACGCCAGCTGGCTGCCGGAGTAGATGCCGATCAGTACGAAACCCATGTGGGAAACGGACGAGAAGGCAATCAGGCGCTTGATGTCGGTTTGGGCGAAGGCCAGGAACGCACCGTAGAAGATCCCGATCAGACCCAGGGTCATGGCAATCGGCGCGAACTCGGCCGAGGCATTCGGGAACAGCGGCAGGGCGAAACGCAGCAGGCCGTAGGCAGCGGTCTTCAACAGGATACCGGCCAGGTCCACGGAACCGGCAGTCGGCGCCTGGGCGTGGGCGTCAGGCAACCAGGAGTGGAACGGCACCACCGGCAGCTTCACCGCGAAGGCGATGAAGAAGCCCAGCATCAGCACGTACTCGGTGGTCAGCGACATCTTGGTTTTCAACAGGTCGGCGTAGTTGAAGGTAATCACGCCGGTGTTGTTGAAGTTGACCAGGACCAGACCCAGGATCGCCACCAACATGATCAGGCCGGAAGCCTGGGTAAAGATGAAGAACTTGGTCGCTGCGTAGATCCGGGTTTTCTTGCCGTCCGAAGAACTGTGACCCCAGAGCGCGATGAGGAAGTACATCGGCACCAGCATCATTTCCCAGAAGAAGAAGAACATGAACAGGTCGAGGGCGAGGAACACGCCGACAACGCCGCCCAGGATCCACATCAGGTTCAGGTGGAAGAAGCCCACGTGACGCTGGATCTCTTTCCAGGAGCAGAGTACCGAGAGGATACCCAGCAGGCCGGTCAGCAGGATCATCAACAGCGACAGGCCGTCGAGGGCCAGGTGCACGTTGATGCCGAAGCGCTGGATCCACACGTGCTTGAATTCAAGCGCGAAGGTGGGATCGACACCCGGTGCCGGAGCGAATGAATAGTCACCGTGGGCCCACAGCCAGAGGCCGAGCGCGAGTTCCAGGGACATGGTCAGCAACGCAATCCAGCGGGGGAGGGTGGCGCCGAAGCGTTCACCCATCCAGCAGAGCAGGCCGCCGATAAAGGGGATCAGGATTAGCCAGGGCAGAATCATGACGGGCTCGTTTCCTTTCGCAAGTTTGCAAAGTACGCAGTGCACTTAAACATAGTCAGACCGTTACCACGACGATGGCGCCGATCACCAGCACGGCACCGGCCGCCATGGACGCTGCATACCAACGCAATTGGCCGGTCTCGCTGCGGCTCAGGGCGGTGTGACCGGCCTTAGCGGCACGCGGGATCAAACCGATGGTCTGGTCGAGCGGGTCTTTGCGCAGCACGTGGCTGATCGCAAGGTAAGGTTTGACGAACAGTTTGTCGTAGATCCAGTCGAAGCCCCAGGCGGCGAACCACCAGGCCGACAGGAAGCGACCAATGCCACTGTTGGCCACGGCAGTCACGAAGCGACGCTTGCCGAGGAACAGCAGGGCCGCCAGCAGGATACCGGCGATGGCGATGGCGCCCGAGGCGATTTCCAGGCTGTGCTGGGCTTCGCCGCCGGCATGGCCGACGCTTTGTGGCAATACACCGTGCAGTGGCGGGGTGATCATCGCACCGACGAAGGTCGACAGGATGATCAGCACCGACAGTGGCAACCAGTGGGAGATGCCGTGGCCTGCGTGCGCTTCGGTCTTGGCTTCACCGTGAAAGGTGATGAAGATCAGGCGGAAGGTGTACAGCGAGGTCATGAACGCACCCACCAGGCCTGCGTACAGCAGGTTCTGGTTACCGCTGGCAAAGGCTTCCCAGAGGATCTCGTCCTTGGAGTAGAAACCGGCGGTCACCAACGGCAGGGCGGCCAGGGCGGCACCACCGACGATGAAGCTGGCGTAGGCCAGTGGCAGTTTCTTCCACAGGCCGCCCATCTTGAAGATGTTCTGCTCGTGGTGGCAGGCGACGATCACCGCACCGGAGGCGAGGAACAGCAACGCCTTGAAGAACGCGTGGGTCATCAGGTGGAAGATCGCCGCGTCCCAGGCGCCAACGCCCAGGGCCAGGAACATGTAGCCGATCTGGCTCATGGTCGAGTAGGCGAGGATACGTTTGATGTCGGTCTGCACCAGCGCGGCGAAGCCGGCCAGTACCAGGGTCACGCCGCCCACGATGCCCACCAGGTGCAGGATGTCCGGCGCCAGGGTGAACAGGCCGTGGGTACGGGCGATCAGGTAGACACCGGCGGTCACCATGGTGGCGGCGTGGATCAGTGCCGACACGGGGGTAGGGCCGGCCATCGCATCCGCCAGCCAGGTTTGCAGCGGCAGTTGCGCAGATTTACCCACGGCGCCACCCAGCAGCATCAGGGTAGCCAGGGTGATCCAGAAGTCGCCGACCTGGAATTTCTGCGGTGCCAGCACCAGCAGTTCCTGGATGTTCAGCGTGCCCACCTGTTGGAACAGGATGAACAGGCCGATGGCCATGAACACGTCGCCGATGCGGGTGACGATAAACGCCTTGAGTGCCGCGTTACCGTTGTTGCGGTTGCTGTAGTAGAAACCGATCAACAGGTACGAGCACAGGCCCACGCCTTCCCAGCCGAAGTACAGGAACAACAGGTTATCGCCCAGCACCAGGAACAGCATGCTGGCGATAAACAGGTTGGTGTACGAGAAGAAGCGCGAGTAACCCGCTTCACCGCGCATGTACCAGGATGCGAACAGGTGGATCAGGAAGCCCACACCCACCACCACGCCGAGCATGGTGATCGACAGGCCGTCGATGTAGAGGGCGAAGTTGGGCTTGAAGCCCTCGACCGCCATCCACTGCCACAGCACCAGGGTGTAGTGACCGCCTTCAGGCGGTGCCACGTTGAATTGCCAGATGACGTAGGCGGCCACGATGGCCGACAGGCCGATGGAGCCCACGCCGATCAGGGCCGAGAGGTTTTCCGACCAGCGCCCGCGAGAGAACGACAGCAGCAGGAAACCGATCAGGGGGAATACGAAAGTCAGAAAGATCATGTTCATCCGCGCATCTCACTGGCAGCGTCGATATCAAGCGTGTGGAAGCGACGATACAGCTGCAGCAGGATCGCCAGGCCAATACTGGCTTCGGCGGCTGCCAGACTGATCACCAGGATGAACATCACTTGCCCATCCGGCTGGCCCCAACGTGCGCCTGCCACAATGAACGCCAGTGCCGCGGCGTTCATCATGATTTCCAGGCTCATCAACACGAACAGAATGTTACGGCGAACCATCAGGCCGACCAGGCCAAGGCAGAACAGGATGCCGGCGACCGCCAGACCATGCTCCAAAGGGATAGCAGGCATCGTCATTGCTCCTTGGCTTCGTTGCGGCCCAAGTGGAAGGCAGTGATGGCTGCGGCGAGCAGCAGCATCGAAGCCAGTTCGACCACCAGCAGGTACGGGCCGAACAGGCTGATGCCCACGGCTTTCGCGTCTACGGTGGTGTGGCCGATGGCCTGGCCGCTCTGGTGAGCGAACAGCACATACAGCAGTTCACCCAGCAGCAAGGCGGCGAGGACAACCGGGCCGAGCCAGATGCCGGGCTTGAGCCAGACGCGCTCCTGGGCGACCGAAGCCGGCCCCAGGTTGAGCATCATCACCACAAACACGAACAGCACCATGATGGCGCCGGCGTAGGCGATCACTTCCAGCACACCGGCGAACGGTGCGCCGAGGCTGAAAAAGGTCATGGCCACGGCGATCAGTGAAATGATCAGGTAGAGCAGGGCGTGCACGGGGTTAGTGTTGGTGATCACGCGAAGCGTGGACACCACTGCAATACCCGATGCGAAATAGAAAGCGAATTCCATCTTTCTTCCTTAAGGCAGCAAGCTCTTCACGTTGATCGGCTCGGCTTCGTTTTGTGCGGCGCCTTTTGGCTTACCGGCAACGGCCATACCTGCAACACGATAGAAGTTGTAATCAGGGTTTTTACCGGTACCTGCGATCAAAAGATCTTCTTTCTCGTACACCAGGTCCTGACGTTTGAACTCGGCCATCTCGAAATCCGGTGTGAGCTGGATCGCGGTGGTCGGGCAAGCTTCCTCGCAGAGGCCGCAGAAAATGCAGCGCGAGAAGTTGATGCGGAAGAAGTCCGGGTACCAGCGACCGTCTTCGGTTTCAGCTTTCTGCAGGGAGATGCAACCCACCGGGCACGCCACGGCGCACAGGTTGCAGGCTACGCAACGCTCTTCGCCGTCGGGGTCGCGGGTCAGTACGATGCGGCCGCGATAGCGCGGCGGCAGGTACACCGCTTCTTCGGGGTATTGCAGGGTGTCGCGTTTGCGAAAGCCGTGACCGAACACCATCACCAGGCTTCGCAACTGGGTACCGGTACCCTTAACGATGTCGCCAATATATTTGAACATGGGTCAAATCCTCACTGAACCGCGGCAGCTGGCGTGTTCAACAACACGACGGCAGCCGTCACCAGCAAATTGATCAGGGTCAGCGGCAGGCAGAATCTCCAGCTGAAATCCATCACCTGGTCATAACGCGGGCGCGGAATCGAGGCGCGCAGCAGGATGAACAGCATGATGAAGAACGCGGTCTTCAGGAAGAACCAGAAGAAGGCCAACTGCGGCAGGATGCCAAACGGACCGTGCCAGCCGCCGAAGAACAGCGTGACCAGCAGGGCCGAGATCAAGATGATGCCGATGTACTCACCGACGAAGAACATGCCCCACTTCATGCCGGCATATTCAATGTGGTAACCGTCGGCCAGTTCCTGTTCCGCTTCCGGCTGGTCGAAGGGGTGACGGTGAGTCACGGCCACGCCAGCGATGAAGAAGGTGCAGAAGCCGAAGAACTGCGGAATGATGAACCACAGGTTCTGTGCCTGGTACTCGACGATGTCGCGCATGTTGAACGAGCCAACCTGCACCACGATGCCCATCAGTGCCAACCCCATGAACACTTCATAGGATACGGTTTGCGCCGAGGCACGCAAGCTGCCCAGCAGGGCGAACTTGTTGTTGCTCGACCAACCGGCGAACAGCACCGCGTATACCGACAAACCGGCCATGGCGAAGAAGAACAGCAAGCCGATGTTCAGGTCCGCCACGCCCCAGGTCGGGGTGATCGGGATGATCGCAAACGCAATCAGCAAGGCGCTCATGGCGACCACCGGTGCCAGGGTGAAGATCACCTTGTCGGCAAACGGCGGGGTCCAGTCTTCCTTGAAGAACATTTTCAGCATGTCGGCAGCGATCTGGAACATGCCGAACGGGCCAACGCGGTTCGGACCGTAACGGTCCTGCCACCAGCCCAGCAGGCGACGTTCGACGAAGCTGAGCAGGGCGCCCGCGACGACCACGGCCAACAGGATCACGATGGCCTTGACCACCGAGATGATCACGTCAATTACTTCCGGCGTGAACCAAGTCATTGCGCTGCCTCCTGCAGACCGTCAACGGTTTTGCCGAAAATGGCAGGCGGAATACCGGCGATGCCTTTAGGCAGTGCAACCAGGCCGGCACCCAGCTCGTCATTGATACGCAGCGGCAGACGCAAGGTCTGGCCGGCGACGTTGAGGCTGAGTAGCGCGCCGTCGTTGACACCCAGGCGGTCGGCTTCGGACTTGGCCACGGACACATAGGCGGCAGGAATGCGCTCTTGAACCGGCGCGGCCTTGGAAGAGGTCTCTTCGCTGCCGAACAGGTGGAAGAACGGCACGACCTGCCAGGTGCCCGGCGCCGGGTTGAACGGACGCGGTACCGCAGCGAACCAGTTCAGCGAGTCACCGCTGCTTTCGATCAGGCGAGTGCCTGGGTCGCCAGCGCGGATATGACCACCGACTTCGTCCTGGAACTTGTTCCAGGCCTGCGGCGAGTTCCAGCCCGGCGACCAGGCAAATGGCACCTGCTGACGCGGTTCGGCCGAACCCGAGTAACCTTCCATGGAGAAGGCAAACGCGGTGTCGTTGTCTTGCGGGGTACGCGGCTCGTGCACGCTGATGTCAGCACGCATGGCGGTGCGCCCGGAGTAGCGCAGCGGCTCACGTGCCAGTTTCAGGCCCTTGATGCGGAACGCGGCGGACGGCGCGGCATCGACGATACGAGCAAGCTGCGGCGCGCTGGCGGCGGTGGCAGCGGTCACGTGGTCGAGCTGGGTCCAGTCGATCGGCTGGTTCAGCAGGGTGGCGCGCAGGGCATGCAGCCAGCGCCAGCCTTCGTGCACCAGGATGCTGGCGTCCATGTACTTCGGATCGAACACCTGGAAGAAGCGCTGGGCGCGGCCTTCCTGGCTGACCAGGGTACCGTCGCCTTCGGCGAAGGTGGCGGCTGGCAGCACCAGATCGGCGCGGTCGCTGGTGGCGGTCTTCTGGTGGTCGGCGACGATCAGCACTTTGGCCGCGTCCAGTGCCGCGTCAACCTTGGCCGCAGCGGTGCGGGTGTACAGGTCGTTTTCCAGCACCACGATGGCGTCGGCACGGCCGTCGGTCACGGCTTGCAGCGCTGCGTCCACGGACTCGCCACCGAGCATGGCCAGGCCCAGGCTGTTGGCTTCCGGCACCACCAGGCTGATGGAACCGTTCTTGTCGCGCAGCTTCAGGGCCTTGGCGATGTTGGCGGCGGCTTCGATCAGCGCTTTGGAACCCAACGAGGTACCGGCAATGATCAGCGGACGCTTGGCCGCCAGCAGGGCGTCGGCAATGCGCTGGGCCAACTCGGCAGCTTCAGCGTCCAGGCCTTCAACGGCGGGTGCGCTGGCGTCGAGGGCGTGGGCCACGGCGAAACCGAGGCGGGCCAGGTCGTCCGGCGCGGCGTGCACGCACTCTTCGGCGATGTCGTCGAGCTTGGTTTCAGCCAGGGAGGCGATAAACAGCGGGTTCAGCGCGTGCTGGCCGATGTTCTTCACGGCGGCGTCGAGCCAAGGCTGTACGCGCATGGCGTCGGCCATTTCTTCGGCCTTGCCTTTGACCGACTGACGCAGCGACAGCGCGATGCGTGCAGCGGTCTGGGTCAGGTCTTCACCGAGTACGAAGATCGCATCGTGGTCTTCGATGTCGCGCATGTTCGGTACCGGCAGCGGGCTGTCGTTCAGCACTTGCAGGACCAGGCGGATGCGCTCCAGCTCGTCGGCTTCGATACCGCAGTAGAAGTGTTCGGCACCTACCAGCTCGCGCAACGCGAAGTTGCTTTCGAGGCTGGCGCGTGGCGAACCGATACCCACGATATTGCGCCCGCGCAACAGGTCGGCAGCCTTATCCAGCGCTGCGTCCAGGCTCAGCTTGGCGCCATCGGCCAGCTGGGGCTGGCGTGGGCGGTCTTCGCGGTTGACGTAGCCATAGCCGAAACGGCCACGGTCGCACAGGAAGTACTGGTTGACCGAACCGTTGAAGCGGTTTTCGATACGACGCAGCTCACCGTAGCGCTCGCCCGGGGAGATGTTGCAACCGCTGGAGCAGCCATGGCAGATGCTCGGCGCAAATTGCATGTCCCACTTACGGTTGTAGCGCTCGGAGTGGGTCTTGTCGGTGAACACACCGGTCGGGCAGACCTCGGTGAGGTTGCCGGAGAACTCGCTCTCCAGCACGCCGTCTTCAACGCGACCGAAGTACACGTTGTCGTGGGCGCCGAACACGCCGAGGTCGGTGCCGCCGGCGTAGTCTTTATAGAAGCGCACGCAGCGGTAGCAGGCGATGCAGCGGTTCATTTCGTGGGAAATGAACGGGCCGAGGTCCTGGTTCTGGTGGGTACGCTTGGTGAAGCGATAACGGCGCTCGTTGTGGCCGGTCATCACCGTCATGTCTTGCAGGTGGCAGTGACCGCCTTCCTCACAGACCGGGCAGTCGTGGGGGTGGTTGGTCATCAGCCATTCGACAACGCTGGCGCGGAACGCCTTGGATTCTTCATCGTCGATGGAGATCCAGGTGTTGTCGGTGGCTGGGGTCATGCAGGACATGACGATACGACCACGGGTGTCGTTCTCGTCGGTGTATTGCTTGACCGCACACTGGCGACAGGCACCGACGCTACCAAGCGCGGGGTGCCAGCAGAAATACGGGATGTCGAGGCCGAGTGACAGACACGCCTGTAACAGGTTGTCCGCCCCATCGACTTCGAGCGCTTTGCCGTCTACGTGGATAGTGGCCATGGTTCAAAGTTCTTCGTTGGCCCGTTGTCAGCGGGCGTGGCTAATGGAATCTTGTTATTCATGTGCATCTACACAGCCTTTACGGCGTCAGCACATGAGCAGGCGAAGGGCACGGACCCTTCGCCTGTTTAAGCGTTACGCGCCGACTACGATCGGCTTCGCCAGAGGCGGGACGGCGGCGCTGGTGGGCGCGATGCCGGCTTCGAACTCCGAGCGGAAGTATTTGATTGCGCTGCCCAATGGCTCCACGGCGCCCGGTGCGTGAGCACAGAAAGTCTTGCCTGGGCCGAGGAAACCGACCAGACCCAGCAGGGTTTCGATATCACCCTCGCGGCCTTCGCCATTTTCCAGGGCCATCAGCAGCTTCACGCTCCACGGCAGACCGTCGCGGCATGGGGTGCAGAAGCCGCACGATTCACGGGCAAAGAACTGCTCCATGTTGCGCAGCAACGAGACCATGTTCACGGTGTTGTCGACCGCCATCGCCAGGCCGGTACCCATCCGGGTGCCCACCTTGCCGATACCGCCGGCATACATCTGTGCATCGAGGTGCTCGGGCAGCAGGAAACCGGTGCCGGCGCCGCCTGGCTGCCAGGCTTTCAAGGTGTAGCCGTCGCGCATACCGCCGGCGTAGTCCTCGAACAGCTCGCGAGCGGTCACGCCGAATGGCAGTTCCCACAGGCCAGGGTTCTTGACCTTGCCGGAGAAGCCCATGAGCTTGGTGCCCATGTCTTCGCTGCCTTCGCGGGCCAGGGATTTGTACCAGTCCACGCCGTCGGCGATGATCGCCGGCACGTTGCACAGGGTCTCGACGTTGTTCACACACGTCGGCTTGCCCCACACGCCCACGGCGGCGGGGAAGGGCGGCTTGGAACGCGGGTTGGCGCGGCGGCCTTCGAGGGAGTTGATCAGTGCGGTCTCTTCACCGCAGATATAACGCCCGGCGCCGGTGTGCACGAACAGTTCGAAGTCAAAACCGGAACCGAGGATATTCTTGCCCAACAGGCCAGCGGCCTTGGCTTCTTCCACTGCACGGTTGAGGTGCTTGGCGGCGGTGGTGTACTCGCCACGCAGGAAGATATAGCCACGGTAGGTCTTGAGCGCACGGGCACTGATCAACATGCCTTCGATCAGCAGATGGGGCAGTTGCTCCATCAGCATGCGGTCTTTCCAGGTGTTGGGCTCCATTTCATCCGCGTTGCACAGCAGGTAGCGGATGTTGATGGATTCGTCCTTGGGCATCAGGCCCCACTTCACGCCGGTGGGGAAGCCTGCGCCGCCGCGGCCCTTGAGACCGGCGTCTTTCACGGTCTGGACGATATCGTCCTGGGCCATGTCGGCGAAAGCTTTGCGCGCAGCGGCGTAGCCGTTCTTGGCCTGGTATTCGTCGAGCCATACCGGCTCGCCGTCGTCACGCAAGCGCCAGGTCAGCGGGTGGGTCTCGGCCGAACGCTTGATCAGGTTGGCCGGGCCGAAAGAGGTCAGGGTCATGGGTAGCCCTCGAGCAATTGGGTCACGCCAGCAGGCTGTACGTCACCGAATGTGTCGTCGTCGATCATCAACGCCGGCGCCTTGTCGCAGTTGCCCAGGCAGCACACCGGCAGCAGCGTGAAGCGGCCGTCGGCGGTGGTCTGGCCGAGGCCGATGCCCAGCTTGGCCTGGATTTCGCTGACCACGGACTCATGGCCACCGATGTAGCAGACCATGCTGTCGCACACGCGAATGATGTGGCGGCCCACCGGTTGGCGGAAGATCTGGCTGTAGAACGTCGCCACGCCTTCAACGTCGCTGGCGGGGATGCCGAGGATCTCGCCGATGGCGTAGAGGGCGCCGTCGGGCACCCAGCCACGTTCCTTCTGGACGATCTTCAGGGCTTCGATCGACGCCGCGCGCGGGTCTTCGTAGTGATGCAGCTCGTGCTCGATGGCCGAGCGCTCGGTTTCACTCAAGGTGAAACGGTCTGTCTGGATAAGCGTGCTGTTCATGCTTAGCGGTCCACGTCGGCCATAACGAAATCGATACTACCCAGGTACGCAATCAAGTCCGCGACCATCTCGCCTTTGATCACCGAAGGGATCTGCTGCAAGTGGGCAAAACTTGGGGTACGAATCCGGGTGCGGTAGCTCATGGTGCCGCCATCGCTCGTCAGGTAATAACTGTTGATACCCTTGGTCGCTTCGATCATCTGGAAGGATTCGTTGGCCGGCATCACCGGGCCCCACGAAACCTGCAGGAAGTGCGTGATCAGGGTTTCGATGTGCTGCAGCGTGCGCTCTTTGGGCGGCGGCGTGGTCAGCGGGTGATCCGCCTTGTACGGGCCGGCCGGCATGTTGCGCATGCACTGCTCGATGATCTTCAGGCTCTGGCGCATTTCTTCGACGCGCACGATGCAACGGTCGTAGGCATCGCCATTGGCCGCCAGCGGTACTTCGAACTCGAAGTTCTCGTAGCCGGAGTACGGGCGCGCTTTACGCAGGTCGAAGTCGCAACCGGTGGAACGCAGGCCGGCACCGGTGACGCCCCACTCCAGGGCCTCTTTGGTGTTGTACTGCGCGACGCCAATGGTGCGGCCCTTGAGGATGCTGTTGTCCAGCGCGGCTTTCTGGTACTCGTCCAGGCGCTTGGGCATCCAGTCGATGAATTCCTTGACCAGGCGTTCCCAGCCGTTCGGCAGGTCGTGGGCCACGCCGCCGATGCGGTACCAGGCCGGGTGCAGACGGAAACCGGTGATGGCTTCGATGACCTTGTAGGCACGCTGACGGTCGGTGAAGGTGAAGAACACCGGCGTCATGGCGCCGACGTCCTGGATATAGGTTCCCAGGAACAGCAGGTGGCTGGTGATGCGGAAGAACTCGGCCATCATGATGCGGATGGTGTCGACGCGGTCCGGTACCTTGATACCGGCCAGCTTCTCGACCGAGAGCACGTACGGCAGGTTGTTCATCACGCCGCCGAGGTAGTCGATACGGTCGGTGTACGGGATGAAGCTGTGCCAGGACTGACGCTCGGCCATCTTCTCGGCGCCACGGTGGTGGTAGCCGATGTCCGGGACGCAGTCGACGATTTCTTCGCCGTCCAGTTGCAGGATGATACGGAAGGCACCGTGGGCCGAAGGGTGGTTCGGGCCCAGGTTGAGGAACATGTAGTCCTCGTTGGTGCCGGAGCGCTTCATGCCCCAGTCTTCGGGGCGGAAGCGCGCCGCCTCTTCTTCAAGCTGTTGCTTGGCGAGGTTGAGGCTGTACGGGTCGAATTCGGTGGCGCGGGCAGGGAAGTCCTTGCGCAGCGGGTGACCTTCCCAGGTCGGCGGCATCATGATGCGCGTCAGGTGCGGGTGGCCAGGGAAGTCGATGCCGAACATGTCCCAGACTTCACGCTCGTACCAGCTGGCGTTCGGCCAGATACCGGTCACGGTCGGGATGCTCAGGTCGCTCTCGCTCAGGGCGACCTTGATCATCACGTCGCTGTTACGTTCCAGCGACATCAGGTGGTAGAACACGGTGAAATCGGCGCCGCTCGGCAGGCCCTGGCGCTTGGTGCGCAGACGCTCGTCCACGCCATGCAGGTCATAGAGCATGACGTACGGCTTGGGCAGATTGCGCAGGAAGGTCAGGACTTCGACGAGCCTGGCACGCGCCACCCACAGCACCGGCATACCGGTGCGTGTGGCCTGGGCGGTGAAGGCGTCAGGGCCGAAACGGTTATTGAGTTCGACAACCACATCCTGGTCGTCTGCCTTATAAGGCGGGATGTACAGAGCACTGCCTGTAGTCATGGTTTTTTATCGCTTTCGGTCAACGTAAAGAATGAAGCCAGGTTTTCGTTCTATAAAAGAAGCGGGCTGGATCAGACTTCGTCGGGGCTGCGCAGGTTGGTGACTGCGATTCGCTGTTCGCGGCGCTGTTCCTTTTGAGACGGCATCTCGGCGCGATAAACGCCTTGATCACCGACCACCCAGGACAGTGGGCGACGCTCCTTGCCAATCGATTCCTGCAACAGCATCAAGCCTTGCAGGAACGCTTCGGGACGGGGCGGGCAGCCAGGCACGTAGACGTCCACGGGCAGGAACTTGTCCACCCCTTGAACGACCGAGTAGATGTCGTACATGCCACCGGAGTTGGCGCACGAACCCATGGAGATAACCCACTTTGGTTCGAGCATTTGCTCATAGAGACGCTGGATGATCGGCGCCATCTTGATGAAGCAGGTACCGGCGATAACCATGAAATCCGCCTGGCGCGGCGAGGCCCGGATCACTTCGGCACCAAAGCGCGCGATGTCGTGGGGCGCCGTGAAGGCGGTGGTCATTTCCACGTAGCAGCACGAAAGGCCGAAGTTGTACGGCCACAGGGAATTTTTACGCCCCCAGTTGACCGCGCCACTCAGCACGTCTTCCAGCTTGCCCATGTAGATGTTTTTGTGGACTTGGTCTTCTAACGGGTCGGAGACGGTTTCCCGTTCGCCGATGGGGTACTGCTCGTTAGGAGCATCCGGGTCGATCCTGGTGAGATTGTATTGCATTGCCAAAGCCTCATTGTTTCAGCTTCGCTTGCCGCTTGCGACGAGCTTCCGGAGCCCAGTCAAGGGCGCCCACTCGGAACAGGTAGACAAGACCTGCCAACAGAATTGCTATGAAAACGAGAGCTTCGACGAATCCGGTCCAGCCGCTTTCGCGGACGGACACAGACCATGCAAAGAGAAAGAGGGCTTCGATATCGAAGATCACGAAGAGCATCGCGACCAGATAGAATTTGGCTGAGAGCCGCAAGCGGGCGCCACCTGTAGGTAGCATGCCGGATTCGAACGGTTCGTTTTTGCTGCGGCCCCAGGCTTTTGACCCGAGGAGGCTGGAGACGCCAAGCATGAAGGCGCAGAGGCCTACAACACCGAGAAGGAAAATGGCAAAGCCCCAGTTGTGGGCCATGAGTCCTGTCGCGTCGGTCATGCTGGAAATCCTTAACAGAGAGCAAAGGTCTCTGAGCTCGAAAAAGTAACGATGCAGTGACGATATGTCGCACTGCAATCAATCGCGGTGATTTTATGGCTAAACACCGGGCAAGTAAAATTCCCAGGGCGAAATTATTCGGTGGAATAAGCACATAGTGCACCTTCTTGGGGCTGTAGCCCTTGTGGCGTGGGCATTAGCGGGCTTTTCATCAATTATGTTTTGTTTAAGCGGTAACGAAGTTTTCAGGCGCTAAATGATAATGAATATTGTTTGCGCGGGGTGTAAGCGAGTGTTTCTCATGTGGCGCGGGAAGTTACCGTTACTTGCTTGAGTGTCGCTTAGTTGTCGCAACGGTTCTTTTAACCGATCGGATGTGCGCGGATACCGCTCTGGATCAATGTTTTTAGCAAAAAACTATGGATAGGGCGCGGTCAATGTAGGAGCTGGCTTGCCTGCGGTGGCGGCGGATCAGCTGAAACACCTGCCTCTGACCCACCGCCATCGCAGGCAAGCCAGCTCCCACCCTTGATTTTCGGTGATTCCTAGGCAAAAAAAACGCCCCGAACCAGTCGGGGCGTGATTGTTGCGCGGCACTGCGGTTAGGTCTTCCGTGGGGCCGCAGTGGCCGTGTAAGCGGTACTTAGTGGAACTGCTCTTCTTCGGTCGAACCGGTCAGCGCGGTCACGGACGAGGTGCCGCCCTGGATCACGGTGGTCATGTCGTCGAAGTAGCCGGTGCCCACTTCCTGCTGGTGCGCCACGAAGGTGTAGCCTTTGGCGGCGTCTGCGAATTCCTGCTCCTGCAGCTTCACGTAGGCGGTCATGTCGTTGCGGGCGTAGTCGTGCGCCAGGTTGAACATGCTGTGCCACATGTTGTGGATACCGGCCAGGGTGATGAACTGGTGCTTGTAGCCCATGGCCGACAGCTCACGCTGGAACTTGGCGATGGTCGCGTCGTCCAGGTTCTTCTTCCAGTTGAAGGAAGGCGAGCAGTTGTAGGACAGCAGTTGGTCCGGGTATTCCTTCTTGATCGCTTCGGCAAAGCGGCGTGCTTCGTCCAGGTCTGGCTTGGCGGTTTCGCACCAGATCAGATCGGCGTACGGCGCGTAGGCCAGGCCACGGGCGATTGCCTGGTCGAGGCCGGCGCGCACTTTATAGAAGCCTTCCTGGGTGCGCTCGCCGGTGACGAACGGCTGGTCGTACGGGTCGCAGTCCGAGGTCAGCAAGTCTGCTGCGTTGGCGTCGGTACGGGCCAGGATGATGGTCGGCGTACCGGCCACGTCAGCGGCCAGGCGAGCAGCGGTCAGCTTCTGTACAGCTTCCTGGGTCGGTACCAGTACTTTGCCGCCCATGTGGCCGCATTTTTTCACCGAAGCCAGTTGGTCTTCGAAGTGCACGCCGGCAGCGCCTGCCTCGATCATGCTCTTCATCAGCTCGTAGGCGTTGAGTACGCCGCCGAAACCGGCTTCGGCGTCGGCCACGATTGGCGCGAAGTAGTCGATGTAGCCTTCATCGCCCGGGTTCTTGCCGGCTTTCCACTGGATCTGGTCGGCACGACGGAACGAGTTGTTGATGCGCTTGACCACGGTTGGTACCGAGTCCACCGGGTACAGCGATTGGTCGGGGTACATGGATTCAGCGGAGTTGTTGTCCGCTGCCACTTGCCAGCCGGACAGGTAGATCGCCTGGATACCGGCTTTTACCTGCTGGACTGCCTGGCCGCCAGTGAGGGCGCCCATGCAGTTGACGAAATCTTTGTCGGGACGGAAAGAAGGCTTGGCACCCTGAGTGACCAGGTTCCACAGCTTCTCGGCGCCGAGTTTTGCAAAGGTGTGCTCAGGTTGGACCGAGCCACGCAGGCGGACGACGTCAGCAGCGGAATAAGCGCGGGTTACGCCTTTCCAGCGTGGGTTTTCAGCCCAGTCTTTTTCAAGGGCTGCAATTTGCTGTTCGCGTGTCAGTGCCATGGGGAAAAACCTCGTCGCGTCTTGTTTGAAGTATCCGTTTGCCAGCCCGGCATTCGTTGCCTGGGTAGGATTGCTCGCTGACCAGAAGCTTTGGGGTTCAAGTCAAATCTGACGGAGGTAGGCGACGGGATGAACGATGGGGCTCAAGGGGGAGTTGAGCAGGTAAGGGCAAACTGCGAACGGTCTTCGGGCGTCGTGGGCCTTTGTACGATCCATCAGTGTGTAGCCGGGTTACCTGGTTAGCTTCCGTCCCTCGGGACAACTTCGTTCCAGTCGCAACCAACGTCAAACACACCTTGTGGGCGGTACAGACACGAATCGGCTCAGGTGGGTAGCTTAGAGCGGCGATCCGAAGGCCCTTGCCAGGGCCCCTGATTAGCGGGAGCGAGGCCATCATGCCCATGCTTTTTTGGCTCGTCAAATGTTTTGTAGTGCTTTTTTTATGGCACTACATCTTTAGTCTAATGCGACTTGCCAGTCAGTTTTCGGTGCTTCAGTTCAGGGTGTCGACCTTGACCCGTAAAGTCAGGTCATCGCGGCCCTGAGTAGAGTAGCTGCGGGTTGTAGAGGATTTGTCCGCCTGGGTTTCACGATTGATGCCGGCCAGGGGAATCCATTCGCCCAGGCGGCCGCTGACAGTTGTGTCGGTGTTTTGCACGTTCACTACATCGGGACGTTCCTGGCTCATGCGGTCACGGTTGGTACTGATGGCCAGGTGTACGGTCTCGCCGGTGACGCTGGCGGTCACGTAAAAGCCCTGGGTGACGTTGCGATACTGGGTCTGGTTTTGCAGACGGCCGTAGCTGTCCTGTTGCGTGGTGGTCAGCGGTACGCTCTGGCCGACCTGGATCAGCGCAGGCACGCCTTCGCTGGCCTGGATCTGCTGCACGCCACCGTCGCGGCTGGCAGTGCCGTAGCTGATGATGCGGGTCTGGCTGTCACCACTGTTCTGTTGGTTGTTCTCGTTGGTATCGACGGTGATCAGCAGACGTCTGGCCGGTGTATCCAATTGGCCGAGCAGTGCGCGCAAGCCCTCGATCCTGGCGGGCTCAGCGTTAACGATAAGCTGGTTGCCGTAGGCGCTGACGGTGCCGTCCTTGCCAATGAAGTTCTGCGCCACGGGCAGCAGGTCGGCGCTGGTGCGGTTGTTCAGGTTGACGACTTCAGTGGCGGCCATGGCGCAAGCGCTGACGGTCATCACGAGGGCGGTGAGCAGGGTGCGTAGGGACATGTCCGTTATCTCTGCGAGTCATTTGCTTGATAGTGCCAGTTTGTCGGCCTGGCAGGGCGCAAGTTGAATCGTAGACGGCAAAATGCCCTGGCAGGCAGGGCATTCAGGATGTTGCTGAAATAGCTATCGCAGGCGACGCGGACTCGGGTCAGTCCCCGCGCACCATATCCACATGCGGAATCCCGACCTCAAGAAACTCATCGCTGACGATCTTGAAGCCCAGCCGCTCATAGAACGGCGCCGCATACACCTGCGCACTCAGGAATTGCCGGGTCTGGCCGCGTTTCACCGCCTCGCCGATCACCGCTTCCATCAGCTTGTCGCCGACTTTCAGCCCACGCCAGTCCTTGAGCACTGATACCCGACCGATCTCGCCGCTGGGCAGCAATCGAGCGGTGCCAATCGGGAAATCACCTTCGTATGCAAGAAAATGCATGGCGCCGGCATCGTCCGCGTCCCACTCCAATTCAGGCGGGACCGATTGTTCAGCGATGAATACCGCTTCACGAATGCGCCGAATCTCGTCGATATCCTTTCGCCAGTCCGCGACACTTACGTGAATTCTATTCATCCGCGAACCCCAGGCTGCCTTGCTTGACCAGTTCGCACAGCAGGTCGCGACCGTCTTCGTCGGCCAGCCACTCGCCCAGGTTTTCGCTGTGCAGTGCATCGGCCGAGCACACCAGCTTCAACAGTTCACGCAGTTTGCCCGGCAGGTAACGGCTCTGGCCGCTGGCGAACAGCAGTACGTCGTCGTCCACTTCGGACCAGGCCAAGCGTGCGCTCGGGTTGCGTACCAGGATCGCGCCGTCTTGCAGGCTGTTGATGAAGTCTTCTTCGCCCAACTCTTCGCCGGCCACCAGTTCCGGGTAGCGTGGCTCGGTCATGAACTGGCCGAACCAGGTCAGCAGCATGCGCTCATCGCTCATGTGCTCGGCGAGCAAGCCCTTGAGGCGGTCCAGTGCGTCGCCCTGGATCTGGTGCGGGTCGCTGACCGGCTGGGCGTCTGCGTCGGTGTAGCGCTCTTCGTCGGTCAGGTACTGGCTGAGGAAGTCGGTGAAGTGGGTCAGCACTTCAGCGGCGCTCGGTGCACGGAAACCCACGGAATAGGTCATGCAGTCGTCTTCAGCAATACCGAAATGGGCCAGGCGCGGCGGCAGGTAGAGCATGTCGCCCGGTTCCAGCACCCATTCGGCGCTTTCTTCGAATTCTGCGAGGATGCGCAGGTCGGCGTGTTGCAGCAACGGGCTTTCGGAATTGCACATCTGGCCGATCTTCCAGTTGCGCTTGCCCTGGGCTTGCAGCAGGAACACATCGTAGTTATCGAAATGCGGACCGACGCTGCCACCCGGCGCGGCGAAGCTGATCATCACATCATCGATACGCCAGCTCGGCAGGAAGCGGAAGTGCTCCAGCAGCTCAGCCACTTCCGGCACGAACTGGTCGACCGCCTGCACCAGCAGGGTCCACTCGCGCTCGGGCAGGGTGCTGAAAGCGTCTTCGGCGAACGGGCCGCGACGCAGTTCCCACGGGCGCTCGCCGTGTTCGATCACCAGGCGCGACTCGACTTCTTCTTCCAGGGCCAGGCCTGCCAGTTCGTCGGCGTCGATCGGGCTTTCGAAGTCAGGGATGGCCTGGCGGATCAGCAGCGGTTTTTTCTGCCAGTAGTCGCGCAGGAATTCCCGTGCCGTGATGCCGCCCAGAAGTTGAAGAGGGATATCAGGATTCATGTGTAACCTATTGAAAAAAAGCACTTTTAAGACAGGAATAAAAACGCCCGGCGCGGCCGGGCGTCTCAAAGGAGCTTGCTTGGATCAGATGCGCTTGGCTTGCTCTACAGCGTTGCCGATGTAGTTGGCCGGGGTGAGCAGCTTCAGCTCGGCCTTGGCCGCGGCTGGCATGTCCAGGCCGTCGATGAAAGTTTGCAGTGCTTCGGGGCTGATGCCCTTGCCGCGCGTCAATTCTTTCAGCTTCTCGTAGGGGTTTTCGATGTTGTAGCGGCGCATCACGGTCTGGATCGGCTCGGCCAATACTTCCCAGCACGCGTCCAGGTCAGCGGCAATCTTCTGCTCGTTGAGCTCCAGCTTGCTGATGCCTTTGAGGCTGGCTTCGTACGCGATCACGCTGTGGGCAAAGCCGACACCGAGGTTGCGCAATACGGTGGAGTCGGTCAGGTCGCGCTGCCAGCGAGAGATCGGCAACTTGCTGGCCAGGTGCTGGAACAGGGCGTTGGCGATACCCAGGTTGCCTTCGGAGTTTTCGAAGTCGATCGGGTTGACCTTGTGCGGCATGGTCGATGAACCGATTTCGCCTGCAATAGTGCGCTGCTTGAAGTAGCCCAGGGAGATGTAGCCCCAGATATCGCGATCGAAATCGATCAGGATGGTGTTGAAGCGTGCAATCGCGTCGAACAGCTCGGCGATGTAGTCGTGGGGTTCGATCTGCGTGGTGTAGGGGTTGAAGCCCAGGCCCAGCTCGTCTTCGATGAAGGCGCGGGCGTTGGCTTCCCAGTCGATCTCAGGATAGGCCGACAGGTGGGCGTTGTAGTTGCCTACGGCGCCGTTGATCTTGCCCAGCAATGGCACGGCGGCGACTTGGGCGATCTGGCGCTCCAGGCGGTACACCACGTTGGCCAGTTCTTTGCCCAGGGTGGTCGGCGAGGCCGGCTGGCCGTGGGTGCGCGACAGCATCGGCACGGCAGCGAAACGGATCGCCAGCTCGCGGATGGCTTCGGCGGTCTGGCGCATCAGCGGCAGCATCACGTCATCACGGCCTTCGCGCAGCATCAGGGCGTGGGACAGGTTGTTGATGTCCTCGCTGGTGCAGGCAAAGTGGATGAACTCGCTGACCTGGGCCAGTTCCGGCAGTTGGGCCGCTTGCTCTTTGAGCAGGTATTCGATGGCTTTGACGTCGTGGTTGGTGGTGCGCTCGATCTCTTTGACACGCTCGGCGTGCTCCAGGGAGAAGTTTTCCGCCAGGGTGTTCAATACAGCGTTGGCTTCGGCGGAAAACGCCGGCACTTCGCTGATGGCGCGGTGACTGGCCAGGCGCTGGAGCCAGCGCACTTCAACCAGGACACGGGCACGGATCAGGCCGTACTCGCTGAAAATAGGGCGCAGGGCCTGGGTTTTGCCGGCGTAGCGGCCGTCAACAGGGGAAACCGCAGTGAGCGAAGAGAGCTGCATGGGGTGTTCTCGGACAGTCGGGCAACGAAATGGGGCGCGTATCATACATGAAAAAATCCGCCGGTCCGTCGCCAACTGACCGGCGTATTACGCGTAATGGCTTGAAAACAGCCTGCTGGTGCGACTTATTCGTTGCGCATCAACGGGTAAAGCTCTTTGAGCAATTTGCGTCGGCTGATCACCAACTGCCAGCGATGACCGCCCAGTTGGCGCCACAAGCGTGCCGAACGAATACCGGCCAGGAGCAGGGCGCGGATTTTCGACGCGTTGTTGGGTTGCTGCAGGTTGCGCATGTCGCCGTGCACCTGGATGCGCTGGCGCAGGGTGCTCAAGGTGTCCTGGTACAGCGCACCACAGGCTGCGATCACGTTTTCGTGGGCCGGGCCGAAGTGTTCTACCTGGGACTGGATCTGCGGCAGGCGCTTGCCGATGGTGTCCAGCAGGTCGTCACGCTTGGCTAGTTGGCGCTCAAGGCCGAGCATCGACAGGGCATAGCGCAACGGTTCGCGCTGCAGAGTGCTGGGGTCGCGCTCCAGGGCGCCGATCAGGGCGCGATAGCCTTCACGCAGGGCCAGGTCGTCACCGCCATAAACCTCAAGGGTGTCCTTGGGATCGCGGATCAGCAGGCTGCCGAGCATGCAGGTCAGGCCGGCTTCAGTGACCTGGCCGGTCTTGGCGATCTTGTCCACCAGTACCGCAGCGAGAAAGACACCGCCAAGGGCCGTCAATTGCTCCTGGGTCGGGCTCATGCCGGGTTGCTCCAGGCTTGCGCGACTTCAATCACGCCGCCGCCCAGGCAGATTTCGCCGTCATAGAACACCACGGACTGGCCAGGGGTGACCGCGCGCTGCGGGTCATCGAAGGTGGCACGGTAGCCGGTGGCGGTCTTTTCCAGGGTGCAGGGCTGGTCGCTCTGGCGATAACGCACTTTGGCGGTCAGGCGGCGCGGGGTGCTCAAGTCGATAGGGTTGACCCAATAGATCTCGGAAGCGAGCAGGGCGCCGGAGAACAGCAGCGGGTGCTCGTTGCCTTGGCCGACCACCAGCACGTTGTTTTCCAGGTCTTTGACCAGCACGTACCACGGCTCTTCACCGGCGTCCTTCAAACCGCCAATACCCAGGCCCTGGCGCTGGCCGATGGTGTGGTACATCAGGCCGTGGTGGCGGCCGATCACTTCACCCTCGGTGGTCTTGATCTCGCCCGGTTGCGCCGGCAGGTATTGCTTGAGGAAATCACTGAAGCGCCGCTCGCCGATAAAGCAGATACCGGTGGAATCTTTCTTCTTGGCGGTGGCCAGGCCGTGTTTCTCGGCAATTTTGCGCACTTCGGGCTTTTCCAGTTCGCCGACCGGAAACAGGGTCTTGGCGATCTGCTCACCACCGACGGCGTGCAGGAAGTAGCTCTGGTCCTTGTTCGGGTCCAGGCCCTTGAGCAATTCGGTGCGGCCATCGATATCGCGACGGCGCACGTAGTGGCCGGTAGCTATCAGGTCGGCGCCGAGCATCATGGCGTAGTCGAGGAAGGCCTTGAACTTGATTTCGCGGTTACACAGGATGTCCGGGTTCGGCGTGCGGCCGGCCTTGTATTCGGCCAGGAAGTGCTCGAACACGTTGTCCCAGTACTCGGCGGCGAAGTTGGCGGTGTGCAGCTTGATGCCGATCTTGTCGCATACGGCCTGGGCGTCGGCGAGGTCGTCCATGGCGGTGCAGTATTCGGTTCCATCGTCTTCTTCCCAGTTCTTCATGAACAGGCCTTCCACCTCATAACCCTGCTCCATGAGCAGAACGGCGGAAACGGAAGAGTCCACGCCGCCGGACATGCCGACGATGACGCGCTTCTTTTGTGTGTCAGAAGGGGCTGAATCACGCATAGGGTTTCAACGGGTGTCTTGAAAAAGGACGCGATTCTAGCAGGCCTGGGCCCGCAAGGCTAAAGAGAAGGGCGGATCAATTCGAGACTGTGGCATTGGCCGGCCAGATAATCATCGATGCAGCGGATAATCAGCTCGCTGCGCCAGTCGTCGCGCACGGCCATCAGCTCGTCACGGGTCAGCCAGCGGGCGCGCAGGATGCCTTCGTCGAGTTGATAGTCCGGGTGGTGTCTCAGGGCCTTGGCGATAAAGCAGACCCGTTGATAGGTGACGCCATTGCTGGGTGCGGTGTACAGGTAGATGCCGACGATGCCGGTAGCTTCCACGTCCCAGCCGGTTTCTTCCAGCGTTTCGCGCACGGCAGCTTCGGTCAGGGTTTCGTTCGGGTCCAGATGGCCGGCGGGCTGGTTGAGCACGGCGCGGCCGCCCTTGAGTTCTTCGACCATCAGGAAGCGGCCGTTGTCTTCGACGATGGTGGCGACGGTGATGTGAGGTTGCCAGGTCATGGGAAGTCTCTTGGGATGCCCCGCGGTCTTCGGGCAGGATTGCGGTCAATGTGGGAGCTGGCTTGCCTGCGATAGCGGTGGGTCAGCTACTGAATAGCTTGCTGGTAGACCGTCATCGCAGGCAAGCCAGCTCCCACATTCTATTGGGTTTCTTCAGTTAAATCGGTGGCAGTCCGAAACAGAAACCCCGGCACTGGGCCGGGGCTTCTTCGCATCCTTACAACCTTACTTCAACTTGGCAATCGCCGCATTGAGGGTGTTGCTCGGGCGCATGGCCTTGCTGGTCAGCTCTGGGTTCGGCGCGTAGTAGCCGCCGATGTCCACTGGCTTGCCCTGTACGGCGTTGAGTTCGGCAACGATGGTTGCTTCGTTCTCGGCCAGGGTTTTGGCCAGTTCGCCAAATTGCGCTTGCAGTGCAGTGTCGTCGGTCTGGGCGGCCAGGGCTTGTGCCCAGTACAGCGCCAGGTAGAAGTGGCTGCCGCGGTTGTCGATGTTGCCGACCTTGCGCGATGGCGACTTGTTGTTGTCCAGGAACTGGCCGGTGGCCTGGTCCAGGGTCTTGGACAGTACCAGCGCTTTCGGGTTGTTGTACGTCACACCCAAATGCTCGAGGGACGCGGCCAGGGCCAGGAACTCGCCCAGGGAATCCCAGCGCAGGAAGTTTTCTTCCAGCAGTTGCTGCACGTGCTTTGGAGCCGAACCGCCAGCACCGGTTTCGAACAGGCCACCGCCATTCATCAGCGGCACGATCGACAGCATCTTGGCGCTGGTGCCCAGTTCCATGATCGGGAACAGGTCGGTCAGGTAGTCGCGCAGTACGTTGCCGGTCACCGAGATGGTGTCCAGGCCCTTGCGGGTGCGCTCCAGGGTGAACTTCATCGCATCGACCGGGGCCATGATGCGGATGTCCAGGCCTTCGGTGTTGTGATCTTTCAGGTAGGTCTGAACTTTCTCGACCACCACGCCATCGTGCGCGCGCTTAGGGTCCAGCCAGAAAATGGCCGGGGTGTTGCTGGCGCGGGCACGGTTGACGGCGAGCTTGACCCAGTCCTGGATCGGCGCGTCTTTGGTCTGGCACATGCGGAAGATGTCGCCAGCTTCGACGTTCTGTTCCATCAGCAGGTTGCCCTGGCTGTCGGTGACGCGGACAACGCCGTCAGCCTTGATCTGGAAGGTCTTGTCGTGGGAGCCGTACTCTTCGGCTTTCTTCGCCATCAGGCCAACGTTTGGCACGCTGCCCATGGTGGTGGGGTCGAAGGCGCCATTGGCCTTGCAGTCTTCGATGACCGCCTGGTAGATGGTGGCGTAGCAGCGATCCGGGATCACAGCCTTGGTGTCGTGCAGTTGGCCGTCGGTGCCCCACATCTTGCCGGAGTCACGGATCATCGCTGGCATCGAGGCGTCGACGATGACGTCGCTCGGCACGTGCAGGTTGGTGATGCCTTTGTCGGAGTTGACCATCGCCAGGGCAGGGCGAACGGCGTAGACCGCCTGGATGTCGGCTTCGATCTGCGCCTGCTGGTCGGCCGGCAGGGCCTTGATGCGGGCGTACAGGTCGCCGATGCCGTTGTTCAGGTTGAAGCCGATCTGTTCCAGCACGGTCGCGTGCTTGGCCAGGGCGTCTTTATAGAACTCGGCAACGATCTGGCCGAACATGATCGGGTCGGAGACCTTCATCATGGTGGCTTTCAAGTGAACCGACAGCAGCACGCCTTGCTTCTTGGCGTCTTCGATTTCAGCGGCGATGAAGCTGCGCAGGGCTTTTTTGCTCAGCACGGCGGTGTCGATGATTTCGCCGGCCTGAACGCTGGTCTTTTCCTTCAGGACGGTGGTGGTGCCGTCCTTCGCAACCAGCGCAATTTTGACCGCGTCAGCGGTTTCGATCTGCACGGCTTTTTCGCTGCCGTAGAAGTCGCCGTTGTTCATGTGGGCAATGTGCGACTTGGAATCGGCAGCCCAGGCGCCCATCTTGTGCGGGTGCTTGCGTGCGTAGTTCTTGACCGACAGCGGTGCGCGACGGTCGGAGTTGCCTTCGCGCAGTACCGGGTTCACGGCGCTGCCCTTGACCTTGTCGTAACGTGCACGGGTTTCTTTTTCCGCGTCGGTGGTTACGGTTTCAGGGTAGTCCGGCAGGGCGTAGCCCTGGGCCTGCAGTTCCTTGATCGCGGCTTGCAGCTGCGGGGTCGAGGCGCTGATGTTGGGAAGCTTGATGATGTTGGCTTCAGGCGTAACGGCCAGGTCGCCCAGTTCGGCGAGGTGGTCCGGGATGGCCTTGGTGCCCAGTTGCTCGGGGAAGCTTGCGAGGATGCGCCCGGCGAGGGAAATGTCGCGGGTTTCCACGGCAATATCAGCGGAAGCGGTGAAGGCCTCTACGATAGGCAGCAGTGAATAGGTGGCGAGGGCTGGGGCTTCGTCGGTGAAGGTGTAGATGATCTTCGAGCGGGTGGGCATATTCGGATTAACTCTCTTCTTTGCTGAAAGCGTGCGCAGAAACTCGAGATGCGCCGGGTAGAGCGCGTTCGTTCAAAGTCATCCATGAGCGAAATGTCGAGGTTTCTTCGCGGTGATGTTGGTTTGCATCAGTCGAGCGTCAAGCGGGTGGGCTATGGTAATAGTCCGGCTTTCTGGCGAAAGGCTACGTTCTAGAGCGGTCCGCCGTCGTGACTCTTTGGTCAGCGGCGGCATTATACATAGGTCGCTATGCTTACGCTGAGCCTTCATACAAAAGGGGGCTCGTCCATTGGTCTAAAGGTCGCAGGTGCGTGGGGTAGTGGGATGTGCTCAAGATTGGCGCTTTTCCCTTTGCTTTCAGGCTTGTAGGCCACCAAATATGCTGTTTTCGATGCAAATGAGCATGGCGTGAGGTTTCAGTCGCCATTTATCTGGAGTAGGCTCGAACGCAGCCAGATGTTCAATCCATAGATGGAGTTCAGCATGGGATACAAGAAGATTCAGGTTCCGGCAGTCGGCGACAAAATCACCGTCAATGCAGACCATTCTCTCAATGTTCCTGACCAACCGATCATCCCCTACATCGAAGGTGACGGTATTGGCGTCGACATCAGCCCGGTGATGATCAAGGTGGTCGACGCCGCTGTTGAAAAGGCTTACGGCGGCAAGCGCAAAATCTCCTGGATGGAGGTGTACGCTGGCGAAAAAGCCACTCAAGTCTACGACCAGGACACCTGGCTGCCCCAGGAAACCCTGGACGCGGTCAAGGATTACGTGGTGTCCATCAAGGGCCCGCTGACAACGCCGGTGGGTGGCGGTATCCGCTCGCTGAACGTAGCGCTTCGCCAGCAACTTGACCTGTACGTGTGCCTGCGCCCGGTGCGCTGGTTCGAAGGCGTGCCCAGCCCGGTGAAAAAGCCTGGCGACGTGGACATGACTATTTTCCGTGAGAACTCCGAGGATATTTACGCGGGCATCGAGTGGAAGGCCGGTTCGCCGGAAGCGATCAAAGTGATCAAGTTCCTCAAGGAAGAAATGGGTGTTACCAAGATCCGTTTCGACCAGGATTGCGGAATTGGCGTCAAGCCGGTCTCCAAAGAGGGTACCAAGCGCCTGGCGCGCAAGGCCTTGCAGTATGTGGTGGATAACGACCGCGACTCGCTGACCATCGTGCACAAAGGCAACATCATGAAATTCACCGAAGGGGCCTTCAAGGAATGGGCCTACGAAGTGGCGGCTGAAGAGTTCGGTGCGACCTTGCTCGATGGCGGGCCGTGGATGCAGTTCAAGAACCCCAAGACCGGCAAGAATGTAGTGGTCAAAGATGCTATTGCCGACGCCATGCTCCAGCAGATCCTGCTGCGTCCGGCTGAATATGACGTGATCGCGACCCTCAACCTCAATGGTGATTACCTGTCCGACGCCCTGGCGGCGGAAGTGGGCGGCATTGGTATTGCGCCGGGGGCCAACCTGTCGGACACCGTGGCAATGTTTGAAGCCACCCACGGTACTGCGCCTAAATATGCGGGCAAGGATCAGGTCAACCCTGGTTCATTGATCCTGTCGGCGGAAATGATGCTGCGGCATATGGGCTGGGTCGAGGCGGCGGATCTGATCATCAAGGGCACCAACGGCGCGATTTCGGCCAAGACCGTGACCTATGACTTCGAGCGTCTGATGGATGGCGCTACGTTGGTGTCGTCGTCGGGGTTTGGTGATGCGTTGATCAAGCATATGTAAACAGGCAGAGAAAACCGGCCGCCCTGATGAGTCGGGGCGGCCGGTTTGCTTTGAGTGCTTGATTTCAGTGGCTGGTCAGGCCCGCTGCTTCTCTGATTTTTCTACCTTTGTTTCTTTCACGCCTGCAGTGGCAGGCGCATCAACAATATTTACGGCATGCATGCCTTTTGGCCCTTGAATGATTTCAAAGTTGACACGCTGACCCGCTTTCAGCGTTTTGTAACCTTCCATCTGGATCGCTGAGAAATGCGCAAAAAGGTCCTCGGTCTTGCCGTCTTCAATGACGAAGCCGTAACCCTTGACATTGTTGAACCACTTGACCTTACCACTAGCCATTCCCTTATCCCTCTGCACCAGACTCCATCACTGGAGTATCATCCTGTCTATCCGTCCTAACCCGAATAAATAAGGTTGACTGCGCGGACCTTTTTTACCCACTGTGGGCTCTATTCGTTGTAACACCGTTTCGCCGATAGTCAAGGTGACCAAAGGGTCAGAGTTGAAATTCTGACAGGCCGCCCCCACCACTGTAATTGAACCACTGACGAACCTTTCTTTCCCATGCATGCAAACAGCCAGATTCGACTAACATTCAATCAGGATCGCCCGGATCAGGAACATGACGACGACGGTTCTGCAGGCATTGCTGTTCAGGAGGCCAAGCCTGCTTTACAGGCGCCGCCGATGTACAAGGTGGTTTTGTTTAATGATGACTACACACCGATGGATTTCGTCGTCGAAGTGCTCGAGGTGTTTTTCAACCTGAACCGCGAGTTGGCGACCAAGGTAATGCTGGCCGTTCACACAGAAGGACGGGCAGTATGTGGAGTGTTTACCCGCGACATCGCCGAGACAAAGGCCATGCAGGTCAACCAGTACGCCAGGGAAAGCCAGCATCCGCTACTCTGTGAAATCGAGAAGGACGGTTAACGCCGACCACTTGGGTATGAGGTGAAGCTATGTTAAACCGCGAGCTCGAAGTCACCCTCAATCTTGCCTTCAAAGAGGCTCGTTCGAAGCGTCATGAATTCATGACCGTCGAACACCTTTTGCTGGCACTTTTGGATAACGAAGCTGCCGCCACCGTTCTACGTGCGTGCGGCGCCAACCTCGACAAGCTCAAGCATGACCTGCAGGAGTTTATCGACTCCACCACGCCACTGATCCCCGTGCATGACGAGGACCGCGAAACCCAGCCAACCCTGGGGTTCCAGCGGGTATTGCAGCGTGCTGTGTTCCACGTACAGAGCTCCGGTAAGCGTGAAGTCACGGGCGCGAATGTGCTGGTGGCAATTTTCAGCGAACAGGAAAGCCAGGCCGTGTTCCTGCTCAAGCAGCAGAGCGTTGCCCGTATTGATGTAGTCAATTACATCGCCCACGGTATCTCCAAGGTGCCTGGGCACGGCGATCATTCCGAGGGCGAGCAGGATATGCAGGACGAGGAGGGCGGTGAGTCTTCTTCTTCCAGCAACCCGCTGGATGCCTATGCCAGCAACCTCAATGAAATGGCGCGCCAGGGGCGGATCGATCCGCTGGTGGGGCGTGAGCACGAGGTAGAGCGTGTAGCGCAGATACTTGCGCGTCGTCGCAAGAACAACCCGTTGCTGGTGGGCGAGGCGGGCGTGGGTAAAACCGCGATTGCCGAAGGCCTGGCCAAGCGCATTGTCGACAACCAGGTGCCAGACCTACTGGCCAGCAGTGTCGTCTATTCCCTTGACCTGGGCGCGTTGCTCGCCGGGACCAAGTACCGTGGCGATTTCGAGAAACGCTTCAAGGCGTTGCTCGGCGAGCTGAAAAAACGCCCGCAGGCCATCCTGTTCATCGACGAGATCCATACCATCATTGGCGCCGGTGCGGCTTCCGGTGGGGTGATGGACGCTTCCAACCTGCTCAAGCCGCTGCTGTCCTCCGGTGATATCCGCTGCATTGGTTCGACCACGTTCCAGGAATTTCGCGGCATCTTCGAAAAAGACCGTGCCCTGGCGCGTCGCTTCCAGAAAGTCGACGTGTCCGAGCCGTCGGTTGAAGATACCATTGGCATCCTGCGTGGGCTCAAGGGGCGTTTTGAAGCGCACCATGGCATCGAGTACACCGATGAGGCCTTGCGTGCGGCGGCTGAGCTGGCGTCGCGCTACATCAATGACCGGCATATGCCTGACAAGGCCATCGATGTGATCGACGAAGCGGGTGCCTACCAGCGCCTGCAACCGGTCGATAAGCGCGTGAAGCGCATCGACGTGCCTCAGGTCGAGGACATCGTGGCCAAGATCGCGCGGATTCCGCCAAAACACGTCACCAGTTCCGACAAGGAGCTGCTGCGTAACCTGGAGCGCGACCTCAAGCTCACCGTGTTTGGCCAGGATGCGGCCATCGACTCGCTGTCCACGGCGATCAAGTTGTCCCGTGCGGGCCTCAAGTCGCCGGACAAGCCAGTCGGTTCGTTCCTGTTCGCAGGCCCGACCGGTGTCGGCAAGACCGAGGCGGCTCGCCAGTTGGCCAAGGCCATGGGCATCGAGCTGGTCCGTTTCGACATGTCCGAGTACATGGAGCGCCACACTGTGTCGCGCTTGATCGGTGCGCCTCCGGGCTATGTCGGCTTCGACCAGGGCGGCCTGTTGACCGAGGCGATCACCAAGCAGCCACATTGCGTATTGCTGCTCGATGAAATCGAAAAGGCTCACCCGGAAGTCTTCAACCTGTTGTTGCAGGTCATGGACCACGGGACCCTGACCGATAACAACGGGCGCAAGGCGGACTTCCGCAATGTGATCGTGATCATGACCACCAACGCCGGTGCCGAAACCGCGGCGCGGGCTTCGATCGGCTTTACGCATCAGGATCACTCCTCCGATGCCATGGAAGTGATCAAGAAGAGCTTCACGCCGGAGTTCCGCAACCGCCTGGACACCATTATCCAGTTTGGTCGCCTCAGCCATGAGGTCATCAAAAGCGTGGTGGACAAGTTCCTCACCGAGCTTCAAGCGCAGTTGGAAGACAAGCGCGTGCAGCTGGATGTGACGGAAGCGGCCCGCAGTTGGATCGCAGAGGGCGGCTACGATGCGGCAATGGGCGCACGCCCGATGGCGCGTCTGATCCAGGACAAGATCAAGCGGCCACTGGCCGAAGAGATCCTGTTCGGCGAACTCTCCGACCATGGTGGCGTGGTGCACATCGACCTGAAGGACGGCGAGCTGACCTTCGAGTTCGAGACCACGGCGGAAATGGCCTGATCGTTAGCTGCAACATTGCAAAAGGCGCCGAAAGGCGCCTTTTTGCTGCCTGAAATACGATTTACGAGACTGTGACCATCAACTGTGGGAGCTGGGTTGCCTGCGATGGCGGTCCTTCGGTCGCACATCGTTAACTGGCCCACCGCTATCGCAGGCAAGCCAGCTCCCACAGGGTCAAGTGGCGACTGTTAAATCCTGCGCACACAAAAACGCCCGGCATAACCGGGCGTTTTGTATTGACTTGCTTAGCGAGCGCGGTAAGTGATGCGCCCTTTGCTCAAGTCATAGGGCGTCAGCTCGACGCGCACTTTGTCACCGGTAAGAATACGAATGTAGTTCTTGCGCATCTTGCCGGAGATATGCGCGGTTACGACGTGCCCATTTTCCAACTCCACACGAAACATGGTGTTGGGCAGGGTGTCGACGACAGTGCCTTCCATTTCGAAGCTGTCTTCTTTCGACATGCAGTAAAGCCCTCGGTATCCAGTGAATGGCCCGGTGCAACTGCGCCAGGCAAAAGCGGCGTGCATTGTGCCCGAAAAAGGGTGTTCAAGCCAAGGGGTTCTAGTTAAGCGTGACCCATCTTTGATTAATCAGCAGCTCAATGGGCCGATATTGGGTCTTGTAGTTCATCTTTTTGCAGTTCTTGATCCAGTATCCGAGGTACACCGCTTCCAGTTCCAGGCGCAGCGCTTCGCCTATCTGCCACAGGATGGCGAAGCGCCCGAGGCTGCGGCGTTCTTCGGTCGGTTCATAGAAGGTGTACACCGCCGAGAGGCCGTTGGGCAGTAGGTCGGTGACCGCCACGGCCAACAGGCGGCCGTCGAGGCGGAATTCGTAGAACCGCGAAAAGGGCAGGTCACGCACCAGGAATGTGGAAAACTGGTCGCGGCTGGGCGGATACATATCGCCGTCGGCATGACGCTGCTCGATATAGCGTTGGTAGAGATCGAAATATTCTTCGCTGTATTGGGGTTTGGTGGCGTGTACGGTCAGGTCGGCGTTGCGCTTGAGAATGCGTTTCTGGTTACGGTCGGGCGAAAACTGCGCAACCGGGATGCGTGCGGGCACGCAGGCATTACAGTTCTGGCAATGGGGGCGATACAGGTGATCGCCGCTGCGCCGGAAGCCCATCTCGGACAGGTCGGCATACACATGCACGTCCATGGGCTGGCTGGGATCGAGGAACAGCGTGGTGGCCTGCTCGTCGGGCAGATAGCTGCATGAGTGGGCTTGAGTGGCATAGAACTTCAAGCGCGCCAGCTCGGTCATGATCAACCCTCGGGATAAGCTTTGAAATAAGTGTAAGCCACGTGCGCGAAAGTCGCCTAGGAAACCCACGGCCCGGCGTTGGGTTGGTCCAGATGTTTGTCCAGGAAGTCAGCGAAGACGCTGCGCGGTATGCCGCGGGCACCCAGGCTGTGCAGGTGATCATTGGGCATCTGGCAATCGATCAGTACAAATCCCCAGGCTTGCAGTTGCCGGGTCAATGTGGCGAAGCCGAATTTGGAGGCGTTGTCGGCGCGGCTGAACATGGACTCGCCAAAAAACAACTGGCCCATCGCCAGGCCATACAGGCCACCTACCAGTTCGCCCTGGTCCCAGACCTCGACGGAATGCGCGTAGCCACGCTGGTGCAGCTCCAGATAGGCCTGCTGGATGCTTTCGGTGATCCAGGTGCCATCGGCATAGGCACGGGGCGCGGCGCAGGCGTGTATGACGGCGGCGAAATCCTGGTCGAAGGTCACGGTATAGCGCTGCTGGCGCAATAATTTGCCCAGGCTGCGGGAAACATGCAGCTCGTCGGGGAATATCACTGTGCGAGGGTCGGGTGACCACCAGAGGATAGGCTGGCCTTCGGAGAACCAGGGAAAACAGCCATGACGGTAGGCCTGGATCAGTCGTTCGGCCGACAGGTCGCCACCGGCGGCGAGCAGGCCGTTGGGTTCGCGCATGGCCTTGGCCAAAGGTGGGAACGTCAGGGTGTCGCGTTGTAACCAGGTCAGCATGGCATCCAGGCTTACGGAAGGGGAGGGGAGTGGCAGGTCATGCACCTGCACCGCAAGTGTTGATTATTGACGACCCGGCGCCACGGGGCCAGCCCGAATAGGCTATTAACGAGGATTAGCATGAGCGGGTGTTTCTGCAACTCTGCACACAGGGTGTGGTCGTAATCGGGTCTGGCGCATGCCGGCCATTTGCCAAGCTTGCCTGGATTGCTAAATACAGCTCATAAGCCTTTGTCAGCAAAGGCAATGCATGCTCAAATTGTCCGTGCAGTCAGGTGAAGGGCAAGTGCGTGGCATCGCGCACGCAAACCCGTACAATGCGGCCATTGTGGCGTTATCGCCATTTCACCTATCCGTCACCGGATGTTAAAAGTAGATTCAGCAACATTCGTTCATTTTTCAGCTGCTCCGGATAGAGCAGTCGTGTAGTCATTTAACAGATGGACGCGCTAAAGGCGCAGGAATAGACCCGTTTTGAAGAAATCCGCCGCAGCACCTAAAGCAGCAGTCGTACCGGCCTGGCGCCAGCACCTGCATTACCGACTCAAGGAAGGCGCACTGATTGCCATCGGTGCGCTGTGTCTGTTCCTGATGATGGCCTTGCTCACCTATGGCAAGGACGATCCGGGCTGGAGTCATAACAGCAAGATCGATGACGTGCAGAATTTCGGCGGCCCTGTAGGTTCTTACAGCGCCGATATCCTCTTCATGATCCTGGGTTACTTCGCCTACATTTTCCCGCTGTTGCTGGCGATCAAGACCTGGCAGATCTTCCGCCAGCGTCACGAGCCGTGGCAGTGGAGCGGCTGGCTGTTCTCCTGGCGCCTGATCGGCCTGGTGTTCCTGGTGCTGTCGGGTGCTGCGCTGGCGCATATCCACTTCCATGCACCGACCGGCTTGCCGGCGGGCGCGGGCGGGGCTCTGGGCGAAAGCCTCGGCGACCTGGCACGCCGTACCCTGAATATCCAGGGCAGCACCCTGATGTTCATCGCGCTGTTCCTGTTCGGCCTGACGGTATTCACCGACCTGTCATGGTTCAAGGTGATGGACGTGACCGGCAAGATCACCCTCGACCTGTTCGAATTGTTCCAGGGCGCCGCCAACCGCTGGTGGGCCGCCCGTGTCGAGCGCAAGCAAATGGTGGCGCAGTTGCGTGAGGTTGACACCCGTGTCAACGAGGTGGTGGCTCCAAGCACGCCGGATCGACGCGAGCAAGCCAAGGTCAAGGAGCGCTTGATCGAGCGCGAGCAGGCCCTGAGCAAGCACATGTCGGACCGTGAAAGGCAGGTGCCGCCCGTGATCGCCCCGGCACCGCCCAAGGCGCCGGAGCCCAGCCATCGCGTGCAAAAAGAGAAGCAGGCACCGTTGTTTATCGACAGCGCTGTCGAAGGCACCTTGCCGCCGATCTCGATTCTGGACCCGGCCGAAAAGAAACAACTCAACTATTCCCCCGAATCCCTGGCGGCCGTCGGCCACCTGCTGGAAATCAAGCTCAAGGAATTCGGCGTCGAAGTGTCGGTGGACTCGATCCATCCGGGCCCGGTGATCACCCGTTACGAAATCCAACCGGCCGCCGGGGTAAAAGTCAGCCGTATTTCCAACCTGGCCAAAGATTTGGCACGTTCCCTGGCCGTCACCAGCGTGCGCGTGGTGGAAGTGATCCCGGGCAAGACCACCGTGGGTATCGAGATCCCCAACGAAGACCGGCAGATCGTGCGCTTCTCCGAAGTGCTGTCGACCCCGGAATACGACAACTTCAAATCGCCGGTCACCCTGGCGCTCGGCCATGACATCGGCGGCAAGCCGGTGATTACCGACCTGGCGAAAATGCCGCACCTGCTGGTAGCCGGTACCACCGGTTCCGGTAAGTCGGTGGGTGTGAACGCCATGATCCTGTCGATCCTGTTCAAGTCCGGGCCGGATGACGCCAAGCTCATCATGATCGACCCGAAGATGCTGGAACTGTCGATCTACGAAGGCATCCCGCACCTGCTGTGCCCGGTGGTTACCGACATGAAGGACGCCGCCAACGCCCTGCGTTGGAGCGTTGCCGAGATGGAGCGCCGCTACAAGCTGATGGCGAAGATGGGCGTGCGTAACCTGTCGGGCTTCAATGCCAAGGTCAAGGAAGCCCAGGACGCCGGCACACCGCTGACCGACCCGCTGTACAAGCGCGAAAGCATTCACGATGAAGCACCACTGCTGACCAAGCTGCCGACCATCGTGGTGGTGGTCGATGAATTTGCCGACATGATGATGATCGTCGGCAAGAAGGTTGAAGAGCTGATCGCCCGTATCGCCCAGAAGGCGCGGGCGGCGGGCATCCACTTGATTCTCGCGACCCAGCGGCCGTCGGTGGACGTGATCACCGGCCTGATCAAGGCCAACATTCCGACGCGCATGGCGTTCCAGGTCTCCAGCAAGATCGACTCGCGTACCATCATCGACCAGGGTGGCGCCGAGCAACTGCTGGGCCACGGTGACATGCTGTACATGCCGCCCGGGACCAGCCTGCCGATTCGCGTTCACGGCGCCTTTGTTTCCGATGACGAAGTCCACCGTGTGGTCGAAGCCTGGAAACTGCGCGGCGCGCCGGAATATAACGACGACATTCTCGCTGGCGTGGAAGAGGCCGGCAGCGGCTTCGACGGTGGCAGCAGCGGTGGCGACGATGATGCTGAAACCGACGCGCTCTACGACGAGGCCGTGGCCTTCGTACTGGAAAGCCGCCGTGCCTCGATTTCGGCGGTGCAGCGCAAGCTTAAAATCGGCTACAACCGCGCCGCCCGCATGATCGAAGCCATGGAAATGGCCGGCGTCGTGACCGCAATGAACACCAATGGCTCGCGTGAAGTCATCGCCCCTGGGCAGATGCGCGACTGATTCCGCGCCGCGTGGCAACACGCGGCGTGCCCTGACTACTCAATGAGGACTCCCATGCGCTTTATCCGCATGCTGTTGTTGCCGGCCCTGGCCTTGACCGCTGTTTCGGCTCACGCTGACCCGGCTTCCGTCGCCAGCCTGAAGAACCTGTTGGACAAATCCCAGACCCTCACCGCGCGCTTCTCCCAGCTGACCCTGGATGCAGGCGGCACCCAGTTGCAGGAAACCGCCGGTGAAATGGCCGTGCAGCGCCCAGGGCTGTTCTACTGGCATACCGAAGGCAAGGCTGAGCAGACCATCGTTTCCGACGGCCAGAAAGTCACGCTGTGGGACCCGGACCTGGAACAAGCCACCATCAAGAAGCTCGATCCACGCCTGAACCAGACCCCGGCACTGCTGCTGTCGGGTGATGTGTCGAAAATCAACGACAGCTTCGACATCACCTCCAAGCAGACCAGCAACGTCATCGAGTTCACCCTCAAGCCAAAATCCAAGGACACGCTGTTTGACACGCTGTCCCTGTCGTTCGGCAACGGCGTGATCAACAACATGCGCCTGGTCGACAGCGTCGGCCAGCGCACCGATATCCTGTTCTCCGGGGTCAAGGCCAACCAGCCGGTGCCCGCGTCCAAGTTCAAGTTCGACATCCCCAAGGGTGCCGACGTGATCCAGGAATAAACTGCCCAGAGGTTTCAAACGCTGCCCATGGATCTGTTTCGAAGTGACCCGATTGCCCAGCCATTGGCCGCGCGCTTGCGTTCGACCAACCTGGATGAGTACGTCGGTCAGGAACACCTGCTCGCTCGCGGCAAACCCTTGCGCGAAGCCTTGGAGCAGGGTGCGCTGCATTCGATGATTTTCTGGGGGCCGCCGGGCGTGGGCAAGACCACCCTGGCGCGGCTGCTGGCGAAAGTCTCGGACGCGCACTTTGAAACGGTCTCGGCGGTGCTCGCCGGGGTGAAGGAGATCCGCCAGGCGGTGGAAGTGGCCAAGCAGCAGGCCGGGCAATACGGCAAGCGCACTATCCTGTTCGTCGACGAAGTGCATCGCTTCAACAAGTCGCAGCAGGATGCGTTCCTGCCTTATGTCGAGGACGGTACGCTGATCTTTATCGGCGCCACCACCGAAAACCCTTCCTTTGAATTGAACAACGCCTTGTTGTCACGGGCGCGGGTCTATGTGCTCAAGAGCCTGGATGAAGCGGCGATGCAAAAGCTGCTGCACCGTGCCTTGAGCGAAGACAAGGGCCTGGGCAAGCGCCAGCTGAGCCTCAGCGATGAAGGCTTCAAGATTTTGCTGACCGCCGCCGATGGTGACGGGCGTCGCTTTCTCAACCTGCTGGAGAACGCTTCCGACCTGGCCGAAGACGGCGGCGAGATTGGCGTTGATCTGTTGCAAAGCCTGCTGGGTGACACGCGCCGACGTTTCGACAAGGGCGGCGAAGCCTTCTACGACCAGATTTCCGCGCTGCACAAATCCGTACGCGGTTCCAACCCTGACGGCGCGCTGTATTGGTTTGCGCGCATGATCGATGGCGGTTGCGACCCGCTGTACCTGGCGCGCCGCGTAGTGCGCATGGCCAGCGAAGACATCGGCAACGCCGACCCGCGGGCCCTGAGCCTGTGCCTGGCCGCCTGGGAGGTGCAGGAGCGCCTCGGCAGCCCGGAAGGCGAGCTGGCGGTGGCCCAGGCCATCACCTACCTGGCCTGCGCGCCGAAAAGCAACGCGGTGTATATGGGCTTCAAGTCGGCCCTGCGTGCGGCCGCCGAGCACGGCTCCCTCGAAGTGCCGCTGCACCTGCGCAACGCACCGACCAAGCTGATGAAGCAACTGGGGTATGGCGACGAATACCGTTATGCCCACGATGAGCCGGACGCCTATGCGGCCGGCGAAGACTACTTCCCCGATGAGCTGGAGCCGCAGCCGTTCTACCAGCCCGTGCCCCGTGGCCTGGAGCTGAAGATCGGTGAGAAGCTCAATCACCTGGCCACCCTCGACCGTCTGAGCCCCCGGCAGCGGAGAAAATCATGATTCCTTTGGTGGTCGCCGTCTCGGTGGGGGGGATTGCCGGGACGCTGTTGCGCTTCGCCACCGGCAATTGGATCAACGCCAATTGGCCGAAACACTTCTATACGGCGACGCTCGCCGTTAATATCGTGGGCTGCCTGTTGATCGGCGTGTTATACGGCCTGTTTTTGTTACGCCCGGAAGTGCCTGTCGAGGTACGTGCCGGCCTGATGGTTGGCTTTCTTGGCGGCCTGACGACTTTTTCATCCTTTTCACTGGATACCGTGCGCCTGCTGGAAAGCGGGCAAGTGCCGCTGGCGATTGGCTATGCGGCCATCAGCGTATTCGGCGGGCTGCTCGCCACCTGGGCTGGCCTGTCCTTGACCAAACTTTGATAACGAGAGACCGACATGCTCGATTCCAAACTGTTACGTAGCAACCTTCAGGACGTAGCGGACCGCCTGGCATCCCGTGGCTTTGCCTTGGATGTTGCGCGCATCGAAGCGCTGGAAGAACAGCGCAAGACCGTCCAGACCCGCACCGAAGCACTGCAGGCTGAACGTAATGCGCGCTCCAAGTCCATCGGCCAGGCCAAGCAGCGCGGCGAAGATATCGCGCCGTTGATGGCGGATGTCGAGCGCATGGGCACTGAGCTGTCCGACGGCAAAATCGAGCTGGAAGGCATTCAGACCCAGTTGGATTCGATCCTGCTGGGCATTCCGAACCTGCCCCACGAATCCGTACCGGTCGGCGAAGATGAAGACGGCAACGTCGAAGTGCGCCGCTGGGGCACGCCGAAAGCCTTCGATTTCGAGATCAAGGACCACGTCGCCCTGGGCGAATTGACCGGTGGCCTGGATTTTGAAACCGCGGCAAAAATGTCCGGCGCACGCTTTGCCTTGCTGCGCGGCCCGATTGCGCGCATGCACCGTGCACTGGCGCAGTTCATGATCAACCTGCACACCGGCGAACACGGTTACGAAGAGGCCTACACCCCGTACCTGGTTCAGGCGCCGGCGTTGATGGGCACCAGCCAACTGCCGAAATTCGAAGAAGACCTGTTCAAGATCAGCCGCGACGGCGAAGCCGACCTGTACCTGATCCCGACGGCCGAAGTGTCGCTGACCAATATCGTCGCCGGCGAAATCCTCGACGCCAAGCAACTGCCGTTGAAGCTGGTTGCCCACAGCCCGTGCTTCCGTAGCGAAGCCGGCGCATCGGGTCGCGATACCCGCGGCATGATCCGCCAGCATCAGTTCGACAAGGTTGAAATGGTCCAGGTAGTAGAACCGTCGACCTCCATGCAAGCCCTGGAAGGCCTGACTGCCAACGCCGAGCGCGTGTTGCAGCTGCTGGAGCTGCCGTACCGCGTACTGGCCCTGTGCACGGGCGACATGGGCTTCAGCGCCGTGAAAACCTACGACCTGGAAGTGTGGGTGCCGAGCCAGGACAAATACCGCGAGATTTCGTCGTGCTCCAACTGCGGTGACTTCCAGGCCCGTCGCATGCAGGCGCGTTTCCGCAACCCGGAAACCGGCAAGCCGGAACTGGTGCATACCCTCAACGGTTCGGGCCTGGCCGTAGGCCGTACCCTGGTGGCCGTGCTGGAAAACTACCAGCAGGCGGACGGTTCGATCCGTGTACCTGAGGTGCTCAAGCCTTACATGGCGGGCGTTGAGGTCATCCGCTAAATGGAATTTCTGCCGCTGTTTCATAACCTGCGCGGCAGTCGTGTGTTGGTCGTCGGTGGTGGGGAGATTGCCTTGCGCAAATCCCGGCTGCTGGCCGATGCCGGCGCGGTGTTGCGGGTGGTTGCTCCCCAGATCGAAAGCCAGCTGCGTGAGCTGGTGCTGGGCAGTGGCGGGGAACTGATGTTGCGCGGTTATCAGGAGACCGACCTGGACGGTTGCACCCTGATTATCGCGGCTACCGACGATGAGCCACTGAATGCGCAAGTGTCCAGTGATGCCAAGCGTCGCTGCGTGCCGGTCAATGTGGTGGACGCGCCAGCGTTGTGCAGCGTGATATTCCCGGCGATTGTCGACCGTTCACCCCTGGTGATTGCCGTCTCCAGCGGCGGTGACGCGCCGGTACTGGCACGGCTGATCCGCGCCAAGCTGGAAACCTGGATTCCCTCCACCTACGGGCAACTGGCTGGGCTGGCCGCGCGTTTTCGGGCTCAGGTCAAAGGTTTGTACCCGGATGTGCAGCAGCGCCGGGCGTTCTGGGAAGAAGTGTTCCAGGGCCCGATTGCCGACCGCCAGTTGGCCGGGCAGGGCGAGGAGGCCGAGCGCCTGTTGATCGAAAAGGTCAATGGCGCGCCGCCTTACGCGCCCGGTGAGGTGTACCTGGTGGGTGCAGGCCCAGGTGACCCGGATTTGCTGACCTTCCGCGCATTGCGCCTGATGCAGCAAGCCGACGTGGTGCTGTACGACCGTTTGGTTGCGCCGGCGATTTTGGAACTGTGCCGTCGTGATGCCGAGCGCGTGTACGTCGGCAAGCGTCGTGCCGATCACGCGGTGCCTCAAGACCAGATCAACCAGCAACTGGTCGACCTGGCCAAGCAAGGCAAGCGCGTGCTGCGCCTTAAAGGGGGTGACCCGTTCATCTTTGGTCGTGGTGGCGAAGAGATCGAGGAATTGGCGGCCCATGGCATCCCCTTCCAGGTGGTGCCGGGTATCACGGCAGCCAGTGGTTGTGCGGCTTATGCCGGGATTCCGCTGACTCACCGCGATTATGCCCAGTCGGTACGGTTTATTACCGGGCACTTGAAGAACGGTACCTCGGACTTGCCTTGGCAAGACCTGGTCGGCCCCTCACAGACCCTGGTGTTCTACATGGGCTTGATTGGCTTGCCGATCATTTGCGAGCAGTTGATCAAGCACGGGCGCTCCGCAGATACCCCAGCGGCGCTGATCCAGCAGGGCACCACGTCCAACCAGCGCGTGTTCACCGGCACCCTGGCCGACCTGCCGCGCATGGTGGCGGAGCATGAAGTGCATGCGCCGACACTGGTGATCGTGGGTGAGGTGGTGGTACTGCGTGAAAAGCTCAAGTGGTTCGAGGGCGCCCAGTCCCAAGTCTGACCTCAAAAGCATCGGGGGCAAGCCCCCTCCCACATTGGAATGCATTCCAAGTGTGGGAGGGGGCTTGCCCCCGATGAGGCCATCTCATTACAACCGATGATCCGGATCAGCCAAAGACACCTTTACCCGGCAGCCGCACCCGATCATGCTCCGTATCAAACCTCTGCAACGGCCCCTTCGGCACAATCCCCGTCGGGTTGATCGTGCGATGGCTGGCATAGTAATGCCCCTTGATATGCTCGAAATCCACCGTCTCGGCCACCCCCGGCCACTGATACATCTCCCGCAGCCAGTTCGACAAATTCCCATAGTCGGCAATTCGCCGCAGGTTGCATTTGAAGTGGCTGTAGTACACCGCATCAAAACGAATCAGCGTAGTGAACAGCCGTACATCGGCTTCGGTCAGGTACTCGCCGGCCAGATAACGATGGCTGCCCAGGTGCTGTTCCAAATGATCCAGCTCGGCAAACACATCATCAAACGCACTTTCATACGCCTGTTGTGAGGTGGCGAAACCTGCGCGGTACACACCGTTGTTCACGGCGGGGTAGATGCGTTCGTTGAGGCTGTCGATGGTCGAATGCAGGGCTTGGGGGTAGAAATCCAGGGTATTGCCGGTCAGCGCATTGAACGCACTGTTGAACATGCGGATGATCTCCGCCGATTCATTGCTGACGATGCGCTTGAGCTTTTTGTCCCACAGCACCGGCACGGTCACGCGCCCGGTATAGTCGGCGGTATCGGCGGTGTAGCGTTGGTGCATGAAGTTGAAACCGTCGAGGTTGTCGCCGCTGGAGCCGTGGGCCTTGTCGAAGGTCCAGCCGTTTTCCAGCATCAGCCAACTGACCACCGAGACGTCGATCAGGCTTTCCAGGCCCTTGAGCTTGCGCAGAATCAAGGTGCGGTGCGCCCACGGGCAGGCGAGGGATACATAGAGGTGATAGCGACCGGCCTCGGCCTTGAAGCCGCCTTCACCACTCGGGCCTGGCGCGCCATCGGCGGTCACCCAGTTGCGGCGTTGTGCCTGCTCCCGTTGGAAAGCGCCATCGGCGCTACTTTCGTACCACTGGTCTTTCCACTGTCCGTCGATCAATAAACCCATGACTGGCTCCTTGGCTGATAAGCGTTGGAGCCCAGTCTAAAGGGATGAGTTCGAACTAAAAGCGCAAAGAACCGGCGTGAATGATCGATTAAATCGATTTATCCCGTGCGTCCCAGTACTGCTGGGCCAACTCGAACGCCTGTTGCCGTGGGTGGCCAAGGCCGCGCAGGGCCAACGCCATGGTGGCGATCAACGCCAGTTGCGGGTAGCTGTCTTCAACATCGCCGCGCCACAGCGCTTTGAGGTGCTCGGGCTCAAGCGTTGCTGGCTTGACGTGGCGCTGGTCTGAGAGGGCGGGCCACTCTTCGTCCCAGCTCTGGCCGCCGGTGGTGCCGTACAGGTGACTGAGGGTGTCGGGGTTGATCTCGATCTCGCCGCCGTCGCCCTTGACCACAATCACGTTGTCACCCAGCAAGCCACTGGCATCGCGATGCACGCCCTGGTAACCGGGGTGGAAAATGCTTTGCAGGCCACAACGCGCATTCAGCGGGTTGAGCAGGCGCGCCAGAGAGTGGATAGGCGAGCGCAGGCCCAGGGTGTTGCGCAGGTCGATCATGCGTTGCAGCTGTGGGGCCCAATCACCCAGCGGGATAAATGCCAGGTTGCCGTGGGCGAAGGTGCTCTGGACCTGTTGCCAGTCGCGGCACAGCGGGATCTGCAAGCCGTCCAGCAATTGCTCGGTGTACAAGCGCCCCGCAGTGTGGGCGCCGCCGCCGTGCATCAGGATGCGCACGCCGTTCTGCGCCAGGCATTTGGCTGCCAGCAGGAACCACGGCAGGTGGCGCTTTTTACCGGCGTAGGTCGGCCAGTCGATATCGACGTTCAGCGCTGGCGCGTGCAGGCGCTCACGTACGGCTTCGGTGAAACCGGCGAGTTCTTCCGGGCTTTCTTCCTTGTGGCGCAGCAGCATCAGGAAGGCGCCGAGCTGGGTGTCCTCGACCTTTTCGTCGAGCAGCATGCCCATGGCTTCCCGCGCTTCCTCGCGGGTGAGGTTGCGCGCGCCACGCTTGCCTTTGCCGAGGATGCGCACGAACTGCGCAAAGGGATGCTCTTGGGGCGTTACGAGAGTCAGGGGGGCAAAGTCGGTCATAAGCAATTCGTCGGCCTGGGCAGGCCCGCCAGCTTGGCGGCGAGTTTGGCGGGAGTGCCGTTGAACAGTTTGTTGAGGTGCAGGCTGTTGCCCTTTTCCGGGCCCAGCTTCAAGGCGGTGTACTTGATCAGCGGGCGCGTGGCGGGGGATAGCTGGAATTCGGTGTAGAACTGGCGCAGCAGGGTGAGGATTTCCCAGTGTGCCGGCGTCAGCTCCAAGGCTTCGGCAGCGGCCAGGGCATTCGCCACTTCATCGGACCAGTCGTTGAGGTCGACGAGGTAGCCGTCCTTATCCAGTTCCAGGGTGCGTGCGCCGACGGTCAGGGTGTTCATAGCCAGGTGTTGACCTTGTCGTAGTCGATCGACAGTTGCACGAAGCCTGGGTAATCGACGCTGTCAGCCCAGTCGGGCAGCGGCAGGTTGCGCGCCTGCATGTCTTCGGCCAGCACAAACACCTTTACGCCTTTGGTATGCAGGGCGGGCGTGTGCAGGCCGTAGGCTCCGTCACCACATAGGAGGATAGCGTCCTCGGTGCCACAGATGCGCAGGCAGCTGTCGAGGCGGCTGTCGGTAAACGGGGAATGAGACACCACATGTAGAGTCGACATCAGAGGGTAATCACCTGGTCGTAACGGTCAATCAGCTGGAAAATGGCTTGGCTGTCGAGCGCCTGCGCGTGGGCAGGCGGCGGCAACCCGCGTGCGGTCAGGCTATGGCTGCACGCGAACACGTCATCAATGCCGAACAGGCCCAGGGCCTGCAGGTTGGCACTCAGGTCTTTCTGTTGCACGGCCTTGGCCGCTTGGTTCGGCGCCAGTTGGAACACACCGTCATCCAGGAACAGCAGGCCAATGGGCAGATCGAACGCGCCGCCGGCCAGCACGATATCCAGTGCTTCCCGCGCACTCGGCCCGGACCATGGGGCCTGGCGGCTGATCACCAATAAGGATCTGGACATGTCACGGCCCTCCAAAACAGATCAGGCGGTCGGCGTCCTGGATCGCGTCATGCAATTGCCCCAGGCCCGACAACGCCCAGGGTGCTTCCAGGTTGACCGCGCTGCGTTGGTAACGCGCAGCCTCCTCGGCATTAAGCACACCCCGGCGCAGGGCTGCGGCGATGCACACCACGCCGTCGAGTTGGTGCTGGCTGACAAACTCGCGCCATTGGCGCGCAATGTCTTGCTCATCCTGGGGCGCGACGATGTTATTGGACGCGCTGTACACGCCGTCCTGGTAGAAAAACAGCCGCACGATCTCATGCCCGCCGGCCAGCGCCGCCTGGGCGAACAACAGGGCGCGGCGCGAGGAGGGCGCGTGGGCGGCGCTATACAGTGCAATCGCGAACTTCATGGAAGACTCTGCCAACAAACGTCGGCCAATGATAAAGCCGCCGCCGCGAAAAAGCCCGCCGTGATCAAAACGGTCACTGTGGTTGATCGTTCTGACGATTGCCGGCAGCTGCCCGGCTGCCTAGTCTGTGAGTATTCGCAACCCAACTGGAGTCCCCATGTCAGGTCCCTTGGCGTCCCTTAAAGTGTTGGATTTTTCCACCTTGCTGCCCGGCCCGTTTGCCTCCCTGATGCTGGCGGACATGGGCGCCGAGGTGCTGCGTATCGAATCGCCCACACGGATGGACCTGTTGCGGGTATTGCCGCCCCATGATCGTGGTACCTCGGCCAGCCACGCCTACCTCAATCGCAACAAGCGCAGCCTGGCCCTGGACCTCAAGCAGGCCGAGGCGCTGGAGATTGTGCGTGAGTTGGTCAAGGGCCATGACATCCTGCTCGAGCAGTTCCGCCCCGGTGTCATGGAGCGCCTGGGCCTGGGCTATGAGGCGCTGAAGGCGATCAACCCGCGGCTGATCTATGTGTCGATCACCGGTTACGGCCAGACCGGCCCCTATAAGGACCGCGCCGGGCACGATATCAACTACCTGGCGTTGGCCGGCGTGGCCAGCCATACCGGGCGCCAGGACACCGGCCCGTTGCCCCTGGGCGTACAGCTGGCGGATGTGGCGGGCGGTTCACTGCATGCCGTGGTGGGCTTGCTGGCGGCGGTGATTGCCAGGCAGCAAAGCGGGGTGGGGCAATACCTGGATGTGAGCATGACCGATTGCTCGTTCAGTCTGAATGCCATGGCGGGGGCCGGCTACCTGGCTTGTGGGGTCGAGCCTGGGTGGGAGAACCATGTGCTCAATGGCGGGAGTTTCTATGACTACTACCGTACACGCGATGGGCGCTGGATGTCGGTGGGCAGTTTGGAACCGGGGTTTATGCAGCAGCTGTGCGCGGCCTTGGGGCGCCCGGAACTGGCGGCACACAGCGTGACGCCCGAACGCCAGGCCGTGCTCAAACAGGCGTTGCAGGTGGAGTTCGAGAAGCGCAGTTTTGAAGAGTTGTGTGAGTTGTTTGCCGGGGTGGATGCCTGTGTTGAGCCAGTGTTGAGTTTGAGCGAAGCGGCGGAGCATCCCCAGTTGAAGGCGCGGGAGCTAGTCAGCCAGGTGCCCCGGGGTGACGGCTCGACACAAGCGCAATTGGCCTGCCCGCTAAAATTCTCCGAGGGGTTGCCGGCGCCTAGGCATATTGGGGTGGCGGTGGGGGCGCACAGTGATGAGGTGCTGGCGGAGTTGGGGTTCGGTATTGAGCGGATAGAGCAATTGCGGCAGGCCAAGGTTGTAGGTTGACTGAGCGGGCGCTTTCGCAGGCAAGCCAGCTCCCACATCTGGATCTGTGAACGCAATCAAAATGTGGGAGCTGGCTTGCCTGCGAAGAGGCCCTCATTCCACCCGAGTTTCTCCAGTGAACACCAGAGTCTGCCGACACCGCCGACACAAATACCGCCGCCCCTGGTTCACCAGCCCATGGCGCTGCGGTGAAAACGGAAAATCACTGTCCGCACACGGGCAGCGGTAAATATAGCGAGTCACTTGCCGACGCTTGACCTCGTAGGTGTGGCAACGGTCGGGCGGCAGCTCATAAACCCCGCGCATGATCAACTGCCATTCCTCGCCATGGGGCTGGATACGCTCGCCAAACAATTGGTGGGCAATCAGGTGCGCCACTTCATGGGCCACGGTTTGCTTGAGAAAGTGTTGGCTGTTTTCACGGTACAACTGAGGGTTGAAGCGCAGCAGGTTCTCGTGCAAATGCGCGACACCGGCCTTCTGGCCCCGCAGCTTGAGGCTGACCTGGGGGCGTTTGAAGCTTCGTTTGAAAAAGGATTCGGCTTGCAGGAAACAATCTTCGACGCGGGTATTGAGTTGCTCGGGCATGCTGTACATATCTCCAGAGACGCCCAGTATGCCGCAAAGCTGGGTGTTTCCGAATCTGTCAGGCGCCGAATGGTCATGCAGAACGCACAAAGCCACCTTGCGGTGGCCGTGCCTGCGGGTTTTTTCGTTCAACTGGTGTAGATCGGCCCGACGCCCAGGCCCCAGACGATCACGGTAAAGGCCATGATCGCCACCAGCACCACCAGGCCGACGGCCAATACCGAGCTGGAAAACAGGAAGCCTTCATCCGGGTCGATACTCATGAAGGTCGGCAGCCCCACATACAGCAGGTACACCGTGTAGCAGATCGCCGCCGTGCCCACGACCATGCCCAGCCACATATGCGGGTAGAGCGCCGCCAGCCCGCCGATAAACAAGGGTGTGGCGGTATAAGTGGCAAACGCCACGCAGCGGGCCATGCTTGGGCTGGCGTCGTAGGTGCGGGCCATCCAATGAATGAATGCACCCATCACCGCCACGCCGCACAGCATGGCCGCGTAGGACATGAGGGTCATCCACAGCGCGCTTTCCTGGGTCAGCATCACCGGGGCGCGGTTGCCGATGACCCAGCCGACCTGAGTGGTGCCAATAAAGGCGGAAATGGCGGGGATCGCCGCGAGAATCAGGGTATGAGTGAGGTACATGTGGCTGATGCTTTCTTCTTTATCGCCACGGATTTCCCGCCATTCCTGGTCGGGATGGGTAAACAGCCCCACGACGTGATGGATCATGCCAGTCACTCCTGTCGTTATTACCATCGCCCCCCATCGGAGCGCCCACGGGCCAAATGGCCTGAAAGGTCTGGATAGATGTGCGACCTCAAGTCGCAGTATAGAAAGGGATGACCGGAATAACCGTAGGGCCTTTAGAGCAAATTGCGCTGTAAACACTCACGCTAATCGCGGTGCGGTCTGTCAGGATTCATGGGATCCAGTGTGGGAGCTGGCTTGCCTGCGATGGCGGCCTGTCCGGACCAGAGATGTTGACTGGCACACCGCTATCGCAGGCAAGCCAGCTCCCACATTGGAACTCGGCGAGTCTTACCGGTAAAATGCTGCGCTTTTCGTCACACACCTTTGCGGATCCAAGCGCCATGGGCACTCTTACAGTCAACCAGAACAAACTGCAAAAACGCCTGCGTCGCCTGGCCGGTGAAGCAGTCGCCGATTTCAATATGATCGAGGACGGCGACAAGGTCATGGTCTGCCTCTCCGGCGGCAAAGACAGCTACACCATGCTCGACGTGTTGCTGCACCTGCAAAAGGTCGCGCCGATCAAGTTCGAGATCGTGGCGGTCAACATGGACCAGAAACAACCCGGTTTCCCTGAGCATGTGCTGCCGGCCTATTTGAAAGAACTGGGCGTGGAGTACCACATTGTCGAGAAAGACACCTACTCGGTGGTCAAGGAATTGATCCCGGAAGGCAAGACCACCTGCTCGCTGTGCTCGCGCCTGCGCCGCGGCACGCTCTATACCTTTGCCGATGAGATCGGCGCGACCAAGATGGCCTTGGGTCATCACCGCGATGACATCGTCGAAACCTTCTTCCTCAATATGTTCTTCAACGGCTCGCTCAAGGCCATGCCGCCCAAGCTGCGTGCCGATGATGGGCGCAACGTGGTGATCCGCCCGCTGGCGTATTGCAACGAGAAGGACATCCAGGCTTATTCCGACTTCAAGCAATTCCCGATCATCCCGTGCAACCTGTGCGGCTCCCAGGAAAACCTGCAGCGCCAGGTGGTCAAGGAGATGCTGGTGGACTGGGAGCGCAAGACCCCGGGGCGTACCGAAAGTATCTTCCGCAGCCTGCAAAACGTGATCCCGTCGCAATTGGCCGACCGCAACCTGTTTGACTTCACCAGCTTGAAAATCGATGAGACCGCCGCATCGCGTTTCGTCAATGTAGTGAACCTCTGAGTCTTCCCGAGGCTCTAGTACACGGCGCTTGCGGGCGCCGTTTTCAATTCGACTGACAGGAGAGGGCATGCGCGATTACAAGTGGCTGCACGAATATTGTCTGAACCGCTTCGGTTCGGCGGCCAAGTTGGAAGCCCATCTGCCGGTGCCCAAGACCCCGGCGCAATTGCGCAAGATCACCGATGACCGTTACCTGTCGACCTTGGCGCTTCGGGTGTTCCGCGCCGGTTTGAAGCACAGCGTGGTTGATGCCAAATGGCCGGCGTTCGAGCAGGTGTTCTTCGGTTTCGACCCGGAAAAAGTCGTGCTGATGGGCGCCGAGCACTTGGAACGGTTGATGCAGGACGCCCGCATCATCCGCCACCTGGGCAAGCTCAAGAGTGTGCCGCGCAATGCGCAGATGATCCTGGATATCGAGCAGGAAAAAGGCAGCTTCGGTGCGTTTATCGCCGATTGGCCAGTGACTGACATCGTTGGGCTCTGGAAGTACCTGAGCAAGCATGGCCATCAACTGGGCGGGCTGTCGGCGCCGCGCTTTTTGCGCATGGTCGGCAAGGACACCTTTGTGCCAAGCGATGACGTGGTGGCGGCGCTGAATGCGCAGAAGATTGTCGACAAGGCCCCGACCAGCCTGCGCGACCTGGCGACGGTGCAGGGCGCCTTCAACCAGTGGCATGCCGAGAGTGGGCGGCCGATGTGTCAGTTGTCGATGATGTTGGCTTACACGGTGAATCATTGATCACCTGATCGTTCCCACGCTCCGCGTGGGAATGCATCCTGTGACGCTCCGCGTCACCCTTGCACTAGGCCCGGGACGCAGAGCGTCCTGGGCAGCATTCCCACGCGGAGCGTGGGAACGATCAGTCAATCGGCCAGTCGACGGTTCAACTGATGCCGCCAACGCACATACAGCAACGCCGTGCAAAACACCGCCAGGCTCGCCAGCATTTCCAGCACACCGAACCACTGGCGGTTCGGGTCATACGCCGCCAGCGCGCCCTTGATGAAATACAGGTTCACCACAAAGCACATCCACGAATGCCCGCGTGCGCTGCCCATCAGCATGCCTGGCGCAAGTATCAGCAGCGGCACCAACTCGATCAGCAGGATGACCCACGGGCGCGCCCCATGCAGGTCGGCGACCAACAGGTAGTACGCGCACAACAAGCCCACCAGGCCTAAAAACGCCAGCAGGCTCAGCGCGCGTGCCACCTTGACCCGCGGCGCCAGCCATTCCCGCGTTGGCAGGACCTTAGGCTTCCTGGCCACGGCCGTTCTCCAACAGCGTGGCGGTCTTGGCCAGGCGCAGGCCCAAGGCCCGGCACAGGGTGATTTCATGTTGATCGAGCATGCGCTTACCGTCTGGCCCGGAATGGTGGCTGGCGCCATACGGCGTGCCGCCGCCCTGGGTGTCGAGCAGTGCCTGCTCGCTGTAGGGCAGGCCGGTGATCAACATGCCATGGTGCAGCAGCGGTAGCAGCATCGACATCAGCGTGGTCTCCTGGCCGCCATGCAGGCTGGCGGTGGAGGTGAACACGCCGGCCGGCTTGCCGACCAAAGCGCCGGTAAGCCACAGGTTGCTGGTGCCATCGAGGAAGTACTTGAGCGGCGCGGCCATGTTGCCGAACCGGGTCGGGCTGCCCAGGGCCAGGCCCGAGCAGTGCTTCAGGTCGTCCAGGCTGGCATACAGCGCGCCTTCGTCGGGAATGCTCGGCGCCACCGCTTCGCACTCGGTGGAAATCGCCGGCACGGTGCGCAACCGCGCTTCCATGCCGCCTTGCTCGATACCGCGGGCAATCTGCCGGGCCATCTCGCTCACCGAGCCGTTACGGCTGTAATACAACACCAGCACATAGCGCGTAGTCACGGCAGGATCTCCAGCACGTTCTCGGGTGGGCGGCCAATGATGGCTTTGTCGGCGGTTGCCAGGATCGGGCGTTCCATCAGCTTGGGATGGGCTGCGATGGCGGCGATCAGTTGGGTGTCGCTGAGGCTGGCGTCTGCCAGGTTCAGGGTTTTGTATTCGTCTTCGCCGGTGCGCAGCAGTTGGCGTGCGCTGATCCCCAGTTTTTTCAGCAGGGCCTCGATTTGCGCGGCATCCAGCGGGGTATCCAGGTAGCGCACGACGGTCGGGGTGAGGCCGCGGGCTTCCAGCAGTTCCAGCGCACCGCGGGATTTCGAGCAGCGCGGGTTGTGATAAAGCGTCAGATCGGTCATGTGCGGGTCGCATCTTGCGTAAGGTGGCGGGTATTCTACCTGCGCTGGCGCCTGTCCTTAAACCGTAAGAGGCGATAGGCCGCAGCCAACGTTCATTTTTGCGAAGGAATACCCCATGACAAGGCGACTGATCGGTGCATTGGCGATCATCACAACCCTGCTGCTCAGCGGCTGCGGTAACGATTACGGCGTTGACCAATATGGCCAGAAAGTGGCGGCCGAACGCCTGGACAAACAGTGGCTGGTGGTCAACTACTGGGCCGAATGGTGTGGGCCGTGCCGCACGGAAATCCCCGAGCTCAATGCCCTGGCAGAACAGTTGAAAGGCCAGAATGTCGGGGTGTTCGGCGTCAACTTCGACAATGTGCAGGGTGAAGAACTGAAGGCCGCCAGCGACAAGCTGGGGATCAAGTTCACGGTACTGGCCCAGAACCCGGACGGGATCTTCGAGATTCCGCGCAGCGAGGCATTGCCGGTGACCTACATCATCGACGACAAGGGCAAGGTGCGTGAGCAGTTGATGGGTGAGCAGACAGCGGAAGGGGTGTTGGCCAAGCTCAAGGCGCTGAAAGGATAAAACTGTGGGGGCTGGCTTGCCTGCGATGGCATCGCTGCGGTGTACCTGATACACCGCGTCGTCCGCATCGCAGGCAAGCCAGCTCCCACAGAACCAGAGGACACCGCGTTAATACAGGAGAGTGCGCCTAGATCAGCCTTCTTCGAGCCACAAGCGGATCGGCTTGCCTTCGGCCGGCCAGAACCGCGTCTGCTCGATCGGCGAGATGTCCCAGCGCTGCACGCCTTGCAGGGCCTGGAAGAAGCGATGCTCTTGCTCCATCAGGGCCTCGGCGCACATTTTCCGGGTGCTGCCGACTGGGCCGAAGCTGAGCTTGTCGCCTTCGACCGTGTACGGCGCAAACCAGTGGTTACAGCCGCCATTGCCATAGGCGCGGCCATCGGCGCCCAGGGTGACGGTGAGGTGCGCGTAGTCCATCAACGGCCGCTCACCGATCCATTCCACTACGTAGCTGTGGTCGCGCTCGAGCTTGGCGCCATCGGCAGCGCAGCCTGCCAGGCCCATGCCGATGGCGGCGAGCAGCAGCGGGCCTTTCATTGCGCGGCCTGCTGGCATTTCGGGCAGCGGTGCTTATCGCCTTCGCTGGCCCAGCCCAGTTCTTTGATACGCGCGTTGGCGGCCGGTTGCAGCGGTGCCTTGGTCAGCTTGGTTTCTACCGCGAATTCAAACTCCAGCACGGCGTCGCAGCTGTCGCAATTGACCTTCCAGGTGTGAATCTCCAGTTCGCCGAACTTCGGCCCTTGGGCCATGGCGACCCACTGGCCCGCTGGGCGGATGGAGTAGCGTGCGTCACCTTCGACGGTCAGTCGCATCGACAGGGTTTTACTGCCGCGCAGGCTGACGATCAGGACGTCGCCATGTTTGATCGAACCACCGTTGCCGGTGACTTGGTAACGGCCCGGCACCAGGGCACGGCATTCGATCAGGGTATGTTGCGGGCTCAGCAAGCTGAAGCGGAAATCGTGTTCGGCCATGGATCCTCCAAATAGGCGCGGCATCCTATCACGGGTGCCGGCCTATCATGAGCCTGGTATGTGACCGCTGATCATCCCTTGACCAGGTTCTGCGCCCGGCCATCGGCCCACGCGGCAATGTTGGCCAATGTGGTACCGGCAATCGCCGCCAGGGCCTCACGGGTGAGGAAGGCCTGGTGCGCGGTGATGATGACGTTGGGGAAGGTCAGCAGGCGGGCAAGCACGTCATCCTGCAGGGGCAGGTCCGAGCGGTCCTCGAAAAACAATTGGGCTTCTTCTTCGTAGACGTCCAGCCCCAGGTAGCCCAACCGGCCAAGCTTGAGCGCTTCGATCAGTGCTGGCGTGTCGACCAGGCCACCGCGCCCGGTGTTGATCAGCATCGCACCGGTTTGCATCTGCGCGAGTGAGCGGGCATTGATCAGGTGTTTGCTGTCGGCGGTCAGCGGGCAGTGCAGGCTGATGATTTGCGCCTTCGCCAACAGTTCAGGCAGGCTCACGTAGCGGGCCCCGAGGTCCTGCACCTGTGGGTTGGGGAAGGGATCGTAGGCCAGCAACTGGCAGCCGAAGCCGGCCATGATCTTGGCGAAGGTCGCGCCGATCTGACCGGTGCCGACCACGCCGACCGTTTTGCCGACCAGATCAAAACCGGTCAGCCCGTGCAGGCTGAAATCACCGTCGCGGGTACGGTTGTAGGCACGGTGCAGGCGACGGTTGAGGGCCAGGATCAGGGCGACGGCATGCTCGGCCACTGCGTGGGGCGAATAGGCGGGCACGCGCACGATGGTCAAGCCCAGGCGCTGGGCGGCGGGTAGGTCGACGTGGTTGTAGCCCGCCGAGCGCAGGGCAATCAGGCGTGTGCCGCCCTTGGCCAAGTGCTCCAGCACCGGGGCGCTGAGGTCGTCGTTGATAAAGGCACAGACCACCTCGTGGTGTTCGGCCAGGGCCACGGTATCGAGGTTGAGCCGGGCGGGTTGGAATTGCAGTTCCAGGCCAGCCGGCAGCGGTTCGCCGAGGAAACTCTCGCGGTCGTAGGTTTGGCTGCTGAAGAGAATGACGCGCATTGAGAAGGCTCCCTGCAATTTACACATTGTTGATTCGTTGCCCATGAAAACAGGGTCAGGCGCTGACTCTGGCTTCACTGGCCAGCCGCGCAATCGCCATGTCCAGTTCGTCCAGCGCGGCCATGGCCTTGGCGTCATCCTGCTTGAGCAGGGTTTCGGCGCGTTGGCAGGCTGCTCGTAATTGCGGCACGCCACAGTAGCGGGTGGCGCCGTGCAAACGGTGCACGCGCTCGATCAAGGCATGGTTGTCATTGGCTTCGCGGGCGTGGGTAATTGCCAGGCGATCAGCCTCCAGGGAGGCCAGCAGCATGGCGAGCATATCGGCGGCCAGGTCGGCCTTGTTGGCGGCCAGGCGCAGGCCTTCTTCGTGGTCGAGTACCAAGAGCTGCACGCCCTGGGCCGCACCTTCATGGGTGCGCTCCGGGCCTTGGTTACGCAGCGCCAGGCCGGTCCATTTCAATACCACCTGGGCCAATTGCCGCTCGCTGATGGGTTTGGTCAGGTAGTCGTCCATACCGCTTTGCAGCAGGGCGCGTTTTTCATTGGCCATGGCGTGAGCCGTGAGGGCTACCACCGGCAGCGGCGTGCCGTGGCGTTCGCTTTCCCACTGGCGGATCGCCTCGGTGCTCTGGCGGCCATCCATGCCGGGCATTTGCACGTCCATCAGCACCAAATCGAACGTTTCCTGCTTCACGGCGTCGACTGCCGCGTAACCGCTTTCCACCGCCTGCACCTTGGCACCCATGTCTTCCAGCAGGGTTTGCACCAGCAGCAGGTTGGCCGGGTTGTCGTCCACGCACAGCACCCGTGGCGCACGGCTGGACAACGGCTCACCGGGTTCGCTGCGCGAAGGGCGCGGGCTGATCAGGTCGGCCAGGGAGCGGCGCAACTTGCGCGTACAGGCGGGCTTGGCCTGCAATTGGCTGTTAGGGTTGGGCACCGATTGGTTGAACAGCATCTGCTCGGTGGTCGGGCACAGCACCAGCACCTTGCAGCCCAGGTGTTCAAGGTCCCACAGGTGTTGGTTGAGGCGCTCGGGCGGAATGTCGTTGGCCGTGACGCCGAGCACCGCCAGGCTGATGGCCTGTTCGGTCTGGTGCGCACTGGTGATGCCGTTGGTCAGGCTTTCCAGGGTATTGAACGGCGTGACTTCCAGGCCGCAGTCTTCCAACTGATGTTGCAGGGCCTGGCGCGCCAGTTCGTGGTTTTCCAGCACGGCCACACGACGCCCCAATAGCGGCGCGGCGGGCAGGTCTTCGACGTCGTCACGGGTCTTGGGCAGGTTCAGGCTGATCCAGAATTCCGAACCTTCACCCGGCGTGCTGTCGACGCCGATTTCGCCGCCCATCTGCTCGATCAATCGCTTGGAAATCACCAGGCCCAAACCGGTGCCGCCGGGCTGGCGCGACAGCGAGTTGTCGGCCTGGCTGAATGCCTGGAACAGGGCGCGCACATCCTGGTTCGACAGGCCAATGCCGGTGTCTTGCACACTGATGCGCAATTGCACGCTGTCTTCCTGCTCGTCCTCGATCATGGCCCGGGCCACAATGGTGCCTTCGCGGGTGAACTTGATCGCATTACTGATCAGGTTGGTCAGGATCTGCTTGAGCCGCAGCGGGTCGCCCACCAACGCCAGGGGCGTGTCGCGGTAAACCAGGCTCACCAGTTCGAGCTGCTTGGCATGGGCGGCGGGAGCGAGGATGGTCAAGGTGTCTTGCAGCAAGTCGCGCAGGTTGAAAGGCACGCTGTCGAGCACCAGCTTGCCGGCTTCAATCTTCGAGAAATCGAGGATCTCGTTAATGATGCCCAGCAAGTTATCCGCAGACTTTTCGATAGTGCCCAGGTAGTCCAACTGGCGCGGCGACAGCTCGCTTTTTTGCAACAGGTGAGTAAAGCCGAGGATGCCGTTGAGCGGCGTGCGGATTTCATGGCTCATGTTGGCCAGGAACTCCGACTTGATACGGCTGGCCTCCAGGGCTTCCTTGCGCGCCAGGTCCAGCTCGATGTTCTGGATCTCGATGGTCTCCAGGTTCTGGCGCACGTCTTCGGTGGCCTGGTCGATGCTGTGTTGCAGCTCTTCCTGGGCATTTTGCAGGGTTTCGGCCATGCGGTTGATGCCCGACGCGAGTTGGTCCAGTTCCTGGCTGCCCAAGGGTGGCAGGCGTGTCTCCAGGTTGCCGTCCTTGAGCTGGGTCACGGCTTGCTTGATCTGGCCAATCGGCGAATTGATGGTGCGGCTGATACGCAGGGCGAGGGCGGCGGTGCACATCAGGCCGATGGCGATCAGCAGCAGGCTGGCGAACAGGCTGCGATAGCCGCGCAGCAACATGCCATTGTGGGACAGCTCCACTTCGACCCAACCCAGTAGACGGTCGGCCTCATCGGGAATCAACTCGCCCGCCAGGTTGCGATGGCGGCCAAACACCGGCAGTAGATAGCGAGTGGCGTCATTGCCGGTGCGCTGCAACAGGTGCGAACTGTTGCCGGTGGGCGGCTGGTTGAGCATGGTCGGACCGGCATGGGCCAGGGACGAACGGTCGGGCGCCAGGAACGACACGGCGCGCACATCCGGCTGCTCCAGGGACTGGGTCGCGATGCGCTCCAGCAGGTCGGTGTTCTTATGGCCCAGCGCGGGTGCCACCAAGGGTGCCAATTGCTCGGCGATCATTTCGCCGCGTTGCAGCAGTTGGGTCTGCAACTCCGAGAGTTGCATCCAGGTGAAATAGCCGCCCAACAACAGCGCCATCAGGCTGGTCGGTAATAAGGTCAGCAACAGTACGCGGCCTTTTATCCCCATTCTTCTAAGCACGCCACTCTCCTGCTACCACGTTGTTATCAATGATCCACGCCGGCATCCGGCCCGCGCCACCTGCGCAGTGTAGCCATTTGCACGGTCTGGAATCTTGCAAATTAATGACATGCGGCAATCTTCGGGCCATTCGGCGCCGGGTGGCGATTGCCTGTGAACGTTTAATCTTGAATAATCAGTGATTGAGAATGACTTGCAGACGCTAATGACTCCCGCAGCAGTTGGCCTACCCAGTATCCTGACCATCGAAGACGACCCGGTGTTGGGCGCCTACGTGCACGAGCAGCTTGGCCGCAGCGGCTTCCAGGTGACCTGGTGCCAGAACGGCCAGCAGGGCCTGCAACTGGCCCGCGCCCAGGCCTTCGACCTGGTGCTGATGGACATTCTGCTGCCGGGGCTGGACGGTTTGTCGATCCTCACCCATTTGCGCCAGAGCCACGCCATGCCCGTGATCCTGATGTCGGCCCTGGGCGCTGAAGCCGACCGTATCAGCGGTTTTCGCCTGGGCGCGGACGACTATTTGCCCAAGCCGTTCAGCATGGTTGAACTGTGCGTGCGAATTGAAGCGATCCTGCGCCGCGTTGCCCTGGATCGCCGGCCCGAGCCGCCGCGCGCCTCGGTACCTGAACATGCCCGGGTGCTGCACTTTGATGATGAACGCTGCGATGTGTCCTGCCAGGACCAGTGGGCCGGGCTCACGCGCAGCGAATACCGCCTGCTGGAAACCCTGCACCGCAATGCCGAAGAAGTCCTCAGCAAAGCCTTCCTGTATCAGCAGGTGTTGCAGCGCGGGTATGCGCCCCATGACCGCAGCCTCGACATGCATGTCAGCCAGATCCGCCGCAAGCTCAAGGCCATCGGTTACATCGAGCGTGAAGTACGCACCGTATGGGGCAAGGGCTACGTGCTGAGCGGTCACGATGAAGGGCTTTGAGCGATTGCCCGGCAGGCACTCGTTGTTCTGGAAGCTGGCCTGTCTGTTGATCGCCTTCTGTTTGCTGATGATCTGGCTCAGTTGGTCCTGGGGCCGCTACATGGAGCAGCAGAGCGCGTACCTGTCGGACAAGTCGCGGGAGATTCTCACTGGCTATGCCGCGGGTGCCGAGCTGGCGTGGAGCACTCAAGGCAGCGCCGGCGTGGACGCCTGGCTGCGGCGGATGGCCGAGCGCGAAAGCACTTGGGTGGGGGTGATCGGTAACGACCTACAGTCCCTGGGCAGCACGCCCTTGAGTGACAAGGAAAGCCAGCGCCTGACGTTTTTGCGCGGATTGGATTGGCCGGTCAGCCGGCATGTCATTGGCCTGCCCTGGATGAAGGTGCCGTTTCCGGTCGACCCTGGCGCGGGGTCGCTGGTGATCGAGCTGCCGCAGCGTTTTATGCCAGGGCGCTATCAACTGTTCTGGCGGGTGGTCACCAATGGTGTGATTCCCGGCCTGTTTACCCTGTTGCTGTGCATCGGCCTCTACCGGCTGTTGATCATGCCCCTCAATCAATTGCGCGAGCAGGCCAATGCCTGGCGTGCGGACCAACTCAATACGCGGATGTCTCGCGATGCCACCAGCCGCCAGGATGAACTGGGCGAGTTGGGCCGCGCCTTTGACCATATGTCCGAACGCTTGCAGGGCACCGTGCGTTTGCAGCAGCAGTTGCTGCGCGATATGTCCCATGAACTGCGCACACCCTTGAGCCGCCTGCGGGTGGCCTGCGACAGCGAGCAAGACCCGGCCAAGCTGCGCGAGCGCCTGGGCCGGGAAATCGACGCCATGCAGCGCCTGGTGGAAGACAGCCTGCAACTGGCGTGGCTCGACAGCGAAACAACGCCGCTGCCCCAGGAAGACATTCAGCTCCAGGCGTTATGGGACATCTTGCGCGAGAACGCGTGTTTTGAAAGCGGTTGGCCCGCATCGCGCTTGCCGTGCCTGTTACCCGCGGACAGTTGGGTGCGTGGCAACCTCAATGCACTGGCCCAGGCCTTGGAAAATATCCTGCGCAACGCCGTACGCCACTCGCCCCAGGGCGGCTGGGTGCAACTCGACGGCTGTCGGGAGGGGGACTATTGGCATATCTGGCTGCAGGATCAGGGCGCTGGGATTGCTGAGGATGATCTGGAGCGCATCTTCGCGCCCTTTACCCGCCTGGACGGCTCGCGGCCCGGCGATGGTGGTTTCGGCCTGGGCCTGAGCATTGCCCGCAACGCCGTGCAGCGCCAGGGCGGTCGCTTATGGGCGGAAAATACCGGGCAGGGCCTGCGTGTGCATTTGCACTTGCTGGCCCGTTAGCGCTCAGCGCCTACGCAGTTTGCGTTTTTTCCACTGGTGCGCCACCCACCAGCGCCAGTACGCCATGGTCAGGCAATAGGCCAGGGCGCCCAATACTACCCCCAATACCACCGAACCCAGCAGGAACGGCTGCCAGAGTGTGCTCAACTGGCCGCTGATCCATTCCCACGTCAGGTTGTCGGGCAAGCTGCGTGGCGGCACGTTCATCAGCCAGGCGCCGGTCATATAGGTGCAGATGAACACCACCGGCATGGTGATGGGGTTGGTCAACCACACCAGGCTGATGGCGATGGGCATATTGCCGCGCACCGAGATCGCGAGCACTGCGGCGAGCAACATCTGCAACGGAATCGGGATAAACGCCGCAAATAAACCCACCGCCATGGCGCGCGCCACGGAGTGCCGGTTCAGGTGCCAGAGGTTGGGGTCATGCAGCAGCGTGCCAAGAAACTGTAATGACTTGTGTTCCCTGATACTGCTGGGGTCTGGCATGTACCGTTTGAATAAGCGCCGGGGCATATGGGGTCCAGGTCAATTCGAGGGGCAAGTATGCCCGGATTCTATAAACAGAAAATTCAGACTTTGTGACAAAACATCATAGGCGCTGTCGTTCAGCCGACTAAGACTGAGTGGATCACGGGAAAAGGATGATCCATGAAGACAGGGATGTTGGCGTTGGCGCTGGGGTTGCTGATGTTGCGTTGGTTGCCGGCCCTGCCGCCCGGCGGCGCGTTATTGGCCATGCTGGTGCTGGCCTTGATGCTGTTGCCTTTTCGGTCCTATCCCTTGGCCTTTTTTCTGGTGGGGTTGAGCTGGGCTTGCTTCAGCGCGCAGCGGGCGTTGGATGATCGACTGCAGCCGGCCCTGGATGGGCAGACTCGTTGGGTGGAGGGGCGTGTGGTCGGCTTGCCCCAGCAGACGGTTACGGGCGTGCGCTTTGAACTGGCCGACGGCCGGTTGCGCAAGGGGCGGCTGCCCAAACGTATCCGCGTGTCCTGGCACGGCGGGCCAGTGGTGAACAGCGGCGAACGCTGGCGCCTGGCGCTGACACTCAAGCGGCCTGCGGGCCTGCTCAATTTTCATGGAGTTGACCACGAAGCCTGGCTGCTGGCCCAGCGTATCGGTGCCACTGCAACGGTAAAAGATGGTGAACGCCTCGCACCGGCCCGCAATGCCTGGCGCGATGCTGTTCGCCAGCGCGTGATGGCGGTGGATGCCCAAGGCCGCGAGGCGGGCTTGGCGGCGTTGGTATTGGGCGACGGTTCCGGCTTGGCGCCTGAGGATTGGCAGGTGTTGCAGGACACGGGCACGGTGCATCTGCTGGTGATTTCCGGGCAGCATATCGGCTTGTTGGCGGGCTTGATCTACGGCTTTGTCGCGGTATTGGCGCGCTATGGTTGCTGGCCACGAACCTGGCCGTGGCTGCCGTGGGCGTGCGGCCTGGCTTTTGGCGCAGCGTTGGGTTATGGCCTGCTGGCGGGGTTTGGCGTGCCGGTGCAGCGGGCTTGTATGATGGTCGGCCTGGTGTTGCTGTGGCGTCTGCGTTTCCGCCATTTGGGGCTGTGGTGGCCGTTGCTGCTGGCGCTGAACGGCGTGCTGGTGCTGGAGCCCTTGGCCAGCCTGCAGGTAGGGTTCTGGTTATCGTTTGCGGCGGTCGCGGTATTGTTGCTGGCGTTCGGCGGGCGCTTGGGGCCGTGGAGCGTCTGGCAGGCGTGGACCCGGCCTCAGTGGTTGATTGCCATTGGCTTGTTTCCGGTGTTGCTGGTGTTGGGTTTGCCCATCAGCCTCAGCGCACCGGTGGCCAATCTGTTTGCCGTGCCGTGGATCAGCCTGGTGGTGCTGCCCCTGGCGCTGCTGGGCACGGCGTTGTTGTGGGTGCCGCTGGCGGGGGAAGCTGTGCTATGGCTGGCCGGCGGCGCGCTGGACGGATTGTTCAAGGGCCTGGCGCTGCTGGCCGGGCAATTGCCGGCCTGGGTGCCGCCCGAGGTGCCGCTGGCGTATTGGCTGGTCAGCCTGATGGGCGCAGTGGTGTTACTGCTGCCCAAAGGGGTGCCGTTCCGGGTGTTGGGCTGGCCCATGTTGTTGATGGCCGTTTTCCCGCCCCGGGAGTGGGTGCCCCACGGACAGGTCGATGTGGTGCAACTGGATGTCGGCCAGGGGCAGGCACTGATCCTGCGCACCCGCCATCACACCTTGCTCTACGATGCCGGGCCGCGCTCGGGGCCTGTCGACCTCGGCGCGCGCGTCGTGTTGCCGTCGTTGAAAAAACTCGGGGTAGGGCAGTTGGACATGATGCTGCTCAGCCATGCCGACGCCGATCACGCCGGTGGTGCGGCAGCAGTGGCTCGGGGGTTGCCCGTCAAACGCGTGGTGGGCGGCGAAACCGAGGGCTTGCCAGCCTTTCTCGCCACCCAGCCCTGTACCAGCGGCGAACGATGGGAATGGGATGGTGTGTCGTTTGAACTGTGGCAGTGGGCGGGTGGGCTTGAGGGCAATCCGAGGTCGTGCGTGCTGCACGTCCAGGCCAATGGCGAACGCCTGCTGCTCACCGGCGACATTGATCGCGCTGCCGAACAGGCGTTTCTGGCATCCCCGCTGGCGGTTCCGACCGACTGGCTGCAGGCCCCGCACCATGGCAGCCGAAGTTCTTCGTCCTGGCCTTTCGTACAACGGTTGGCGCCCACCTCTGTGCTGATTTCCCGCGGTCGCAGCAATACGTTCGGCCATCCTCATCCGCAGGTCCTCGAACGCTACCAAGCACTGGGCAGCCGGGTGTATGACAGCGCCGAACAGGGCGCTGTGCGCCTGCGCCTGGGGGCGTTTGTGCCTGCGACGGTTGCGCGCAGCGAACGTCGTTTCTGGCGCGAACCGTTACCGTAATCAGGCGTTGCCAAGGTCTCGAACCGCGACAGACGGACCTGTAGCCGGTGAACCCTTCTGTTGACCCTATATGGTAAAGTGGCGCACTTTTTCGAGGGGACATTCACTGTGTGGGAATTGGTCAAATCCGGCGGCTGGATGATGTTGCCGATCATTCTGAGCTCCATCGTCGCACTCGGCATCGTCGCCGAACGCCTGTGGACCCTGCGCGCCAGTCGCGTCACCCCCGAGCACTTGCTGGGGCAGGTCTGGGGCTGGATCAAGAACAAGCAGCTCGACAAGCAAAAGCTCAAAGAGCTGCGTGCCAATTCGCCACTGGGTGAAATCCTCGCCGCCGGCCTGGCCAATTCCAAGCATGGTCGCGAGATCATGAAGGAGTGCATCGAAGAGGCGGCCGCCCGGGTTATTCATGAACTGGAGCGCTACATCAACGCCCTCGGCACTATCGCCGCCATGGCGCCGTTGCTGGGTTTGCTCGGCACGGTATTGGGCATGATCGATATCTTCAGTGCGTTCACGGGCTCGGGCATGACCACCAACGCGTCGGTATTGGCCGGGGGCATTTCCAAGGCCCTGATCACCACTGCTGCGGGCTTGATGGTGGGTATCCCTTCGGTGTTTTTCCACCGTTTCCTGCAGCGGCGCATTGATGAGCTGGTGGTCGGTATGGAACAGGAAGCCATCAAGCTGGTAGAAGTGGTGCAGGGCGACCGTGATGTAGACCTGGTCGAGGGCAAAGCGTGAAATTTCGCCGTAAGCAACGGGAAAATGTTGATATCAATCTCGCGTCGTTGATCGACGTGGTGTTTATCCTGCTGCTGTTCTTTGTCGTGACCACCACCTTCACCCGGGAAACCCAGCTGCGTGTCGACCTGCCTGAAGCGGTGAGTGGCTCGCCTGCCGAAGACCAGCAAGTCAAGCAGCTGGACATCGCTATCAGCGCCGAAGGGGTGTTTTCGGTGAATAACCAGTTGCTGGAGAAAAATGACCTTGCCAGCCTGATGGAGGCGTTGCAGAAGGAGTCTGGTGGCGACACCCAGTTGCCGCTGTCCATCAGCGCCGATGGCAAAACCCCACACCAGGCCGTGATCACCGCCATGGACGCTGCCGGCAAGCTCGGTTTCAGCCATTTGCGCATGACCACTGTCGAGGCGGCGAGCCCGCCCTGATGGCCATCTCCGACCGTTTACTCAAGGCATGGTACGAAGGTCATCCAGCACTAATGTTGCTGCGACCGCTGGAATCGTTGTATCGCCGTGTGGTTCAACGTAAGCGTGCGCGCTTCGTGGCGGGCGAGGGCGAGATTTATCAGTCGTCTGTGCCAGTGATCGTGGTGGGCAATATTACGGTGGGGGGCACCGGCAAGACGCCGTTGATCTTGTGGTTGATCGAGCACTGCCGCCGCAGCGGTTTGCGCGTAGGAGTGGTCAGTCGAGGCTACGGTGCCAGGCCGCCGCAGCTGCCGTGGCGTGTGGAGGCCGGCCACAGTGCCGAGGTGGCCGGTGATGAACCCTTGCTGATCGTGCAGCGCAGCGGTGTACCGCTGATGATCGATCCTGATCGCAGTCGTGCGGTAAAGGCACTGCTGGCCAGTGAGCCCCTGGACCTGATTCTCTCCGATGACGGCCTGCAGCATTACCGCCTGGCTCGCGATCTTGAACTGGTGCTGATCGATGCCGCTCGCGGCCTCGGCAACCGCCGGTGCCTACCAGCCGGGCCGTTGCGTGAACCGGTGGATCGCCTGAAGAGTGTGGACGGGGTACTTTATAACGGTGCCGTTTCGGACCGTGAAGATGGCTTTGCCTTTCGCCTGCTGCCCACAGCGCTGGTCAACCTGCACAGCGGCGAGCGCCAGCCGGTCACCTACTTTGCGCAGGGCCAGCAGGTGCATGCGGTGGCCGGCATAGGTAACCCGCAACGTTTCTTCAATACCCTTGAAACGCTACACTGGCAGCCGCTACCCCATGCTTTTGCCGACCACGCGCCCTACAGCGCCGAGGTCTTGAATTTTACCCCGTCATTGCCGCTGGTCATGACCGAAAAGGACGCGGTGAAGTGCCGCGCCTTTGCCCAGCCCGACTGGTGGTACCTTGCGGTGGATGCGGTACCGTCGCCGGCGTTCGTCGCCTGGTTCGACATGCAGCTGATGCGTCTGCTGCCCAACCGTCTCTTGCCTTAAAACGCTTCTTTCCAGGAAACACTCATGGACACCAAACTGCTCGATATCCTCGCTTGCCCGATCTGCAAAGGCCCGCTCAAGCTCAGCGCCGACAAAACCGAGCTGATCAGCAAAGGTGCCGGCCTGGCTTACCCTATCCGTGACGGCATCCCGGTCATGCTCGAAAGCGAAGCCCGTACTCTGACCACCGATGAGCGCCTGGATAAATGACCACCGCCTTTACCGTTGTCATTCCCTCGCGCTATGCCTCGACGCGCCTGCCGGGCAAGCCGCTGCAAATGATCGGCACCAAGCCGATGATCCAGCTGGTGTGGGAACAAGCGTGCAAGAGCAGCGCCGAACGGGTGGTGGTGGCCACCGACGACCCGCGCATCATCGAGGCGTGCAAAGGTTTTGGTGCCGAAGCGGTCCTGACCCGCGAAGACCATAACTCCGGTACTGATCGCCTGGCCGAAGTCGCCACTCAGCTGAGTCTGGCACCCGACGCGATCGTAGTGAATGTGCAGGGTGACGAGCCATTGATACCGCCGAGTGTCATCGATCAGGTCGCTGCCAACCTCGCGGCCCATGGCGAGGCGCGTATGGCGACCCTGGCCGAACCGATCGAAGACATCGAGACGCTGTTCAACCCGAATGTGGTGAAAGTGGTCAGCGACATCAACGGCCTGGCACTGACGTTCAGTCGCTCCACCTTGCCGTGGGCGCGGGATGCCTTTGCCAAGAATCGCGACGTGTTGCCGGAGGGCGTGCCATATCGCCGCCATATCGGCATCTATGCCTACCGCGCCGGTTTCCTGCACGACTTCGTCAGCTGGGGCCCGTGCTGGCTGGAAAACACCGAGTCCCTGGAGCAACTGCGTGCCCTCTGGCACGGCGTGCGTATCCACGTGGGCGATGCGTTGGAAGCACCGCCAGCCGGTGTCGACACCCAGGAAGACCTCGAACGCGTCCGTCGCCTGCTGGGCGCCTGATGGAAGTTCTGTTTGTATGCCTGGGCAATATCTGCCGCTCGCCAACTGCTGAAGGTATCTTGCGCCATAAGTTGCGTGAAGCAGGCTTGGCTGGCCAGATTGAGGTGGCGTCTGCTGGCACCGGGGAATGGCATGTCGGCAACCCGCCGGACCAGCGCAGCCAACGGGCGGCGCTGGCGCGAGGTTATGATTTGTCGAGCCAGCGTGCCCAGCAGGTTTCCCGCGCGGACTTTGCCCGCTATGACCTGATCCTGGCCATGGACAGCAGCAACCTGCGCAACCTCAAGGCCATGCAGCCGGGGCAGGGCAAGGCGGAGCTGGATTTATTCCTGCGTCGCTTTGATGGCGAAGTGGACGAGGTGCCAGACCCTTACTATGAAGGTGAGCAAGGTTTCGAACGGGTCCTGGACCTGATCGAGCGCGCCTGTGACTTATTGGTGATCGAATTGAAGGGGCGGTTATGACCTTGCAAGTGCGTGCGCAGGTATCGCTCAAGCCATTCAACAGCTTTGGCATCGATGTGAGCGCGCAATTATTTGCCGAGGCCCACAGTGATGCTGACGTGCGCGCGGCCATCGCCTATGCCGCCGCACAGGCGGTGCCGTTGCTGGTGATTGGAGGCGGCAGCAATTTGCTGTTGACCCAGGATGTTCCGGCGCTGGTGTTGCGTATGGCGACACAAGGCATTCGCGTGCTGAGCGACGATGGCACGCGCGTGGTGGTCGAAGCCGAAGCGGGCGAAGCCTGGCATCCGTTTGTGCTGTGGACGCTTGAGCACGGCTTCTGCGGCCTGGAAAACCTCAGCCTGATCCCGGGCACTGTCGGCGCCGCGCCGATGCAGAACATCGGTGCCTATGGCGTAGAGATCAAGGATGTGTTTGCCGGCCTCACCGCCCTGGATCGCCAGACGGGCGAACTGCGGGACTTCAGCCTGGACGAATGCAACTTTGCCTACCGTGACAGCCTGTTCAAGCACGAAGTCGGGCGCTGGCTGATCCTGCGGGTACGCTTTGCCCTTAGCCGCGCCAGTCACCTGACACTCGACTACGGCCCGGTGCAACAGCGCCTGACCGCGCAGGGCATCATCCACGCCACGCCAAGCGATGTGAGCCGCGCGATCTGCAGCATTCGCCGCGAGAAACTGCCAGACCCGGCAGAGCTGGGCAATGCGGGCAGCTTCTTCAAGAATCCGCTGGTACCCCAAGCCTTGGCTGTTGAGCTGCAACGCCAGTATCCGGACCTGGTGGCCTACCCTCAGGCCGACGGCCAAATGAAACTCGCCGCCGGCTGGCTGATCGACAAAGCCGGTTGGAAGGGGTTCCGGGAGGGCGATGCGGGCGTGCACAAGCTGCAAGCGCTGGTGCTGGTCAACTACGGCACCGCCACCGGGCAGGAGATTGCCCAGCTGGCGCTACGCATCCAGCAAGATATCTTCAAGCGCTTCAAGGTCGAGCTGGAAATGGAACCCAATCAGTACTGAGCTATCGGGCCTGAAAATGAAAATGCCCCGTATCTCGCGATACGGGGCATTTTTTATTGCGTTGGCTGATCAGTCGTCGCGGCTCATGATGCCGAAGATCTGCAACAGGCTGATGAACAGGTTGTAGATCGACACATACAGGCTGATGGTCGCCATGATGTAGTTACGCTCACCGCCGTGGATGATGGCGCTGGTCTGGAACAGGATGCACACCGAGGAAAACAGCACAAAACCCGCGCTGATCGCCAATTGCAGGCCGCTGATCTGGAAGAACATGCTGGCCACCACCGCCGCCAGCAGCACGAAGAAGCCTGCGGTGATGAAACCACCCAGGAAGCTCATGTCCTTACGGCTGATCAGCACGTAGGCCGACAGACCACCAAACACCAGGGCGGTCATGGCAAACGCCGAACTGACCACTTCAGCACCGCCGGCCATGCCCAGGTAACGGTTGAGGATCGGGCCGAGGATGAAACCCATGAAACCGGTCAAGGCAAACGCCGACACCAGGCCCCAGGCCGAGTCACGCAGCTTGTTGGTCAGGAAGAACAGACCGTAGAAGCCGATCAACACGACAAAGATATTCGGGTAGCCGACGCGCATCTGCTGGGCCACGTAAGCCATCACGCCGCTGAATGCGAGGGTAAGGGCGAGCAAGCCGTAGGTGTTGCGCAACACGCGGCTGACTTCAAGCTGCTCAGCCTGCGCGTTGCCATTCACTGCGTAATTCTGTTCGCGCATGGCGACACTCCTTCAGTTTTGAAACGTTCAGTCGCAAAGATCATAACAGACGCCTTGTAACAAGCGATGCAGAGAGTTTGACAGTGTGTTTCATTCGGGTATTATGGCGCCCGCTGACACGGGGATGGGCTACTATAATCCTGTGATGCACAAGGGAAATTGGCAGAGTGGTTGAATGCACCGGTCTTGAAAACCGGCGGACGTTAATAGCGTCTCCAGGGTTCGAATCCCTGGTTTCCCGCCAAGATTTAAACGAAAGCCTCGCGAAAGCGGGGCTTTTGCGTTTCTGGGGTTTGGTTATACCGGGCTATTTAGGCAGTTGGTCTAACTCGAAAGGCCAGGAACACCGGCCCGAATGGGAAGGTACTGACTTCCAGCTCATCCAGTGGATTGAGCGTGTGCGTGCGGCTTCCAGCGTTGCTGTAGATCACGTGGCTGCTGGATACGGCAATGTTGATCTTGCCGGCGGCTGCCTGGATTAGATTCACCTTGAACCCTTCAATCACATCATCACCGATTGTCAGCGTGACATCTGTATCGCTGATGACCAGCATCGACTTGCCTGAATCCGACATGGTCAAGGGCCTGCTGCCGGTGATAGAAACATTGGTGTGCACATGTCCGCCAGCGTGGTAACTGACCATTCTCGGATCAGCGAAGACCCGGGCGAAGGAGCCGACATAATTCACACTGGCGCGCATGTCGTCGAATTGCTCAACCACGTATGTACCAATGCTGCCGGAAACTTCCCCATTGGGGTCCAGAACCCATTTGCGTCCTACCATCAACCCGATCTGGGTATTGGCACGTACACCGGCACGCATTTCTTCCAGAAAGAGCTGGCTGATCTGGCCACCGCCTTTGCCCTGGACATAGGTAAATCGTGCAATGGAATGGCTGTCGCCAGTGGGGCTGCCCTGGGCAGTATCGACCTTGTAGTCGACAAAGTCTGCCGAGACGATGGTGGTCGTGGTGTTGGCGTTTGGCGCCCAGGTAAAATCCAGGACCCTGCCGGTTTTGACCTGCTCTAGAGAGGTGGTGGCTTGTGATGTAGTCGTAGAGCCTGACTGCTTCAAATCGTCATTCATGATACTCATCCGTAAGTGAAGTCGAGGGTCGAAAGTACACGAAGCAAATGACCGCCGTCATCACAGCACTTTTTCTACAAGACTATGCTGTCTTACTGGATCCGTATGGAGCTGTCATCGTGCACGTGCCCTCGCACTGCGTATTCATTACTAAGCACAGTACGGAGCTTTTAGCTTGACTGATTTATTCCTCTCCACGGCAGCCATGGCCTGCCTCATGATTTCAAGCTTGTTTGTTAGGTGAACGTCGAAACTTCTAAAACAGTGCCCTGTCCCAGCTTTCATACCGATGTTTAAGTGCAACCTGCGAAAGCGGCTGAAAAGTCAGCGAGATGGAGTCATTCGAATGAAAATACTGAGCCTTTCGATGCTGGCGGGTGCCTCCATGATGCTAGTCTCTGAAGGCGTTTGGGCTGAGCAATATCTGCCCGAGATTGCCAGCAAAGCGCCTTACAAAAAAGCCTACGCAGAGATGCTCAGTTATCCGGACTGGGTCAGTAAAGCTCAGGGCACAGCGTCGCCAGTCGAGACGGTTTCGGCGGATGGTAAGCGCTTTACGGTAGGCCACATGTGCAAGGCACATGATTGTGCAGACAATCAGCTAATAGTGGTCTTTAACGCAGATGGAACAAAGTCCTGGGGGCTACTCGCGACGCGTCCAGCCGAGGGAGAGGCATTCAGTAAGCAATTACTGGGTGATCCCGACAGTGTCGTTCAGGGCCTACTGAATAAGTCGTTTGCTGACAACAATCCCGAAGATTGATGACCGGTGTCGCTCTGCTGCGGCAAACGGTGGGTGGGGAGAACGACCATCAGATAAGACATAGCGAACAGCCAGCTTGTTATGGTTATCGTGGATGTTAAAGTCGCACAAATTTTTTGAGGGAACGATATGCGAGGCTTAATCGGAGCATTACTGCTTGCTGCTCTTGGTGGGTGCTCCACATCGCCTATATCTGCCGACATCGCAGACCCTGTGCCATCCACAAGAATGTATGCCTTTACGGAAAAGAACGCGGCTCAGTTGGTGGTGACTAGAGACTCGGGCATCTACGGAGCTGAAGTCCGTTTTATTTTGCATATTGATGGAAAACCGGCTGCCGAGTTTCACCCTGGGGAGGTTGCCAGGTTTGGGCTGGCCCCTGGCAAGCATATTCTTGGTGTCTCGAAATACATGCTTTTCGGCACCTCAAGAATCATCGAATCAGAAATTGATATGAAGCCGGGAGACCTTGTTCGCCGCAGAATTTCTCAGCACGGCAGCAGTTTTTCTTTCACCCCGACTGCCTACTAAACGCCATTCGTCTAACGCCCGGCACTCTCAATCCCGATGCAGCCTCTCAATCCTAAGCGCGGATATCCCGAGCCTATAAACGGAGTGCCAGCATGGAAATCAACGAGAAAGCCCCAGGCAACATTTCCCAGCAAGCGGTTACCCGGGGCACCGATAACGAGACCGGCCATGACCCGCGGCGTGACGAGGACAATATCCCGCTGCCGCCGGATGACGAGGCGCCTCTTGAAGAAGATATGTCGGATGTAGATGCGGCCGATTCAGTAGCTACTGAGCATCCCAAGACCTGAAGGCGTTCAGGCCAAAGAGCCCGGCCCTGTGCCGGGCATTGTCTGCTGGCCCCCTTGGTCTCGTTCACCTCCTTGTGGCTGTAAGCCGATGCTGATCCGACCCGCACCGCTGCACTTTTTTCCATTTTGCTGATCTACCTCTGTCCCGGCCACCCGACTCCCGCGTGCGGCCCACAGAATCAGACCCGGTGCCGATGGATCGAACGTTTACGATTTTTACCACCCGATGGCCGCTGTTGCTGGCTGCGATGTTCGCGCTGTGTGCAGTGGGTTGCAGCCAACAACAGGGCCGCGATATCGCCAGGCAGTTCAGCGACGGCAAGCCCGATGAGTTCTTCCAGACCAGCGTCGACCGCATGGCTACCCTGGGCATGCGTGAGAACCTGCAGAGCCTCTATCTGCTGATGAGCAAGCTCTACCTGCGTAACCCCAGCCAGTGGCGTCAGTCGGGCTACCCGGATGCGGTGACCGCCGCCCGACAAATCCGCCAGGCCATCGAAAATCGCCAACCCTTGCCCGCACTCGGCGACAGGCGTGACTTGGCTGCCCTGAGTTACTCCCTGAGTCCCGACTTTCGTGGTGACCGGGTGGGCGCCTTTATCTATGCGATAGGCAGCATGCTCGTGACCGCTCACGGCGGGCGCACGCAGTTCTATGTGACCGACTCGATCAACCCGCAGTTTGTCAGCAATGCCGCGCGCAATATCGAAAAGGCCACCTGGCTGCTCAGCCAGCGTCAGGATGCCAACGGCGTGTTGCTGTTATTTTCCAACGAAATCTCGGAGGAGGGCAGTAACCTCAGTTTTGCCGTTGAGTTCGGCAAGATCGTCGCGCGGTTGGACCTGCTGACGCAAATCCTCGATGAGCGCTACCGGCGCATTGGCCTCAATTACGCACAAAGCCTGTTGCTGATGAATTTCCTGCCGGTGCAGTAAGGCCCATCGCATCGACCAATCGGTGCGGTGTTTCCCTTTCCGCTGTAGGAAGCGGCCTATCTTGTCTCCGGCGGCTTGAAAGGCTGGCCTGCGGGCAATAGCCTCGGATTTTTCTTAAACACGAGGCCCTCCCTTGGGTAAACGAAAAACGGTTTGGCCCACGGATCGCGAAATACGCTTGCGGTTTATCCTCTATGCGGTAATTGACGCCGCGACCGCCCAGGGCGTGTCTGCCGAGTTATTGCTGCCGGCGCATAAGTTATTGCGTGACTCGCCCACGGAAGACCAGTTGCGCGACACCTTGGGGGCGATTCTCGCCACTGACGAAATGTATGGCTTTCGCTTTCCGCCGGGGTCGGATGCAGATGATCTGATGCGGACATTGGCAACTGCCGATGGTTAAACTGATTCACCCCTGTTTTTGATACGCCCCTGTCCGTCATTAAGGAGTGACTCGAGGGGCATACCTGCCTTCCCATCACTGTTCGCGTGGTGGGCTCGGCCCGGCACGTTCCCGGATTCCAAGGACCTGCTCCCAATGCTGCTGCGCCACCCCCCGTTTATTTTTGCCGCCTTGACCCTCAGTTCGCTGGTACAGGCCGAAGGCCTGCAATTGGCGCCGGTTGAAGTCACTACGGCTGAGGCCAGTGCCGCAGAAATCGCCCAGGCGCAGCTCAAAAGCGTGCCCGGCGGCACCAATTACATCGATATGGACAGCGTGCAACAGGGACGGGTCAGCACCAACGAGGATGTCTTCAAGTACCAGGCTGGTGTTTACGCCAAGGCGGCCAATAACGAAGGGGTGAAGGTGTCCATTCGTGGCTCGGGCCTGAACCGCGCCCCCGGTGCCCATGCCTCCGGCCTGTATGAAATGTTCGACGGCCTGCCGCTTACCGGCCCAGGCGGCACGCCCTATGAGCTCAAGGACCCGCTGTGGCAAAGCCGGGTAGAGGTGCTGCGTGGCGCCAACGGGTTCGATCAGGGTGCATTGGCCTTGGGCGGTGCGGTCAACTACGTTACCCGCACCGGCTTGGACGCGCCCAAGCTGCAAGTGCGCTATGAGGTCGGCAGTCGCGGCTATGCCCAACGCGAAGTCAGTTCCGGGCAGGTGCTGGGGGACGCCGACTATTACATCAGCCTCACCGATTCGGAGTCCGACGGTTATCAGCACCAGAGCGCTGGTACCGGCAAGGGCATCGCCGCCAACTTTGGCTATCGCTTTAACCCGGACCTGGAAACGCGCTTCTACTTGCGTTATCGCGAAACCACCAACGATTCTCCCGGCAGACTCACGCGTGACCAGATCAGCCATGATCCGCGTGCCGCCAACAGCCTCAACGCCGCCCGCGATTCAAAACGCCTGCAACCGGGCTCTACCTGGATCGCCAACAAGACCACCTTGCAACTCGATGACGCATCAAGAATCGAAGTCGGGCTGGCCTATCACGATTACCCGATGGATCTGCGCGAGGGCACCAACCGCCTCAAGGTCGCCTACACCGATATCAGCGGCACCCTGAACTACATCCGTCAGGACAACCTGTTCGGCCATGCCAGCAAAACCACCTTCGGTCTGCGCACCACCCAGGCGATGCCCAATAATGGCGCTTCGGAATATGTGCGCATCCCGGCGGGCAAGACCGCAATCTACGCCCCCGGCACCAAGACCCGCGACTACAGTTACCTGGGTTCCGATACCGTGCTGCATGTAGGCAACGAGCTGGAATTGCTGGAGGATCTGTGGCTGACCACCGGCCTCGCCGCCATCTACACGCGCCGCGAAACCCAGGTCACTTACCCTGACGGGCAGGCACCGCTCAGTCAGCATGATTGGGATTATGCGCCGCGCATTGGCCTGCGTTACGACTTCACCCCGCAGTTGCAGGTCTACGGCAACCTGAGCCGCTCGGTAGAGCCCCCGCATGCGTGGTCGATGATCTGGGGCTCGAACAAATACTTTGGCCCGGGCAGTGGGGCGGCCACGGGGTTGCAGCGCGAAGGCGTGAAGCTGCGTAATCAGACCGCCACCACCCTGGAAATCGGCGGGCGCGGTGAAGCCTGGCTCGGCCAATGGGACCTGGCGCTCTATCGCTCGGAAGTTCGCCACGAGCTGCTTTCTGTAGAGACCCAGGCCCAGACTGCCACCAGCAACGCGATCATCGCCGAATCCAACGCCAGCCCCACCGTGCACCAGGGCGTGGAGCTGAGCCTGCTCAGCCCGCTGTGGGACGGCGGTGGCAGCGGTAAGCTCGACCTACGCCAGGCCTACACCTTCAGCGACTTCCACTACCGCGACGACGAGCGTTTCGGCGACAACACCTTGCCCGGCATTCCCAAGCACTATTACCAGGCGCAACTGCGCTACAGCCACCCGACGGGTTTCTACACCAGCCTCAACACCGAGCATGCATCACGGGTAGCGGTGGACTACGCCAATTCCTACTATGCGGCGGCCTCCACCACCCTCGGCGCCACGTTCGGCTATGACGCGCCCAAACACGACTGGCAAGCCTGGGTCGACCTGCGCAACCTGACCAACCGCCGTTATGCCAACACCGTCACGCCGGGTTATGACGACAAAGGGATGGACGCGGCGCGCTCCACCCCGGCGGATGGGCGGGGTATTTACACCGGCGTTTCCTGGAGTTGGCGTTAAATCAGCCTTCGTGCTGGCGCAGTCGCTTGTACAGGGTGTTGCGACTCACCCCCAGCTCTCGCGCCAGGTGGGAGATATTCCCGCCCACGGCTTCCAGGCGTTGGCTCAGGTCGAGGCGTTCATCCAGGTGCTCAGGTTTGGACTGCGGCACCGTCGCCTGCAAATCCACAAAAAAATCATCGGGCAGGTGTTCCGCGCGAATCGGCTGCTCCTCGGCCATCGCCAGCGCCACCTGCAACACGCTGCTCACCTGACGCAAATTGCCCGGCCACGGATGCTGCTCAAATAACCTCAGCACCTCGGCACTCAGCCCGGCCCACTGGTTCGGCTCGCGGTGTTGCTGCCACAGTTGCTGGAACAGCGCCTGCTTGTCGGTACGCTCGCGCAACGGCGGCAATTCCAGGGTCAGGCCGCCGATGCGGTAGTACAAGTCCTCGCGAAAGCGCCCGGCCTGCACCAGCTCGCGCAATGCACGGTTGGTCGCCGAGATGATGCGCAAATCCACCGGGAACACCTCGCTGCTGCCCACCGGTTGCACACAGCGCTCCTGCAACACCCGCAACAGGCGGGCCTGGGTCGGCAACGGCATATCGCCGATCTCGTCGAGAAACAGCGTGCCCTTGTCCGCCTTGCGAATCAGGCCAATGCTGCCTTTTTGGTTGGCGCCGGTGAAGGCGCCTTTTTCGTAGCCGAACAGTTCCGATTCCACCAGCTCTGCGGGAATCGCCGCACAGTTCACTGCGATCAACGCCTGTCGGCTGCGGGAACTGGCCTGGTGCAGGGCTTTGACGAATACTTCTTTGCCCACGCCGGTCTCACCGTGAATCAACAATGGAATGTCCTTTTCCAGCAGGCGCTCGGCCTGGCGCACGGCTTTCTCCACGCGCACATCGCCAAAATGCAGGGTCTGGAGGTTGATCGCGGTCGGCGCTGGCGGCGGCGGTTGGTTGAACACCCGCGCCTGCACCGGCATCTGCTTGGGCCGCTTCAACAGGCACTGGAACCGATTGCGTCCCGCCGCCTGCAACGCAAACGGCAACCCTTCGGGCTGGTTGAGCAACTCCAGCAGCGACACCTTGAACAGGCTGTCGATCATCACCCGCGAGAGGCTGATGCCCAGCAAGTTATCCGCACGCCGATTGGCCGACAGGACCTGGCCGCTTTCATCAAAGATCAGCAGGCCGGCCCATTGACTGTCGAGGTTGCTCAAGCCGGTGTTGAAGGTCAGTTGGAAATGTTCGCCGCGAAACAGGTTGAGGATCAGCCGATTCTCCACGGTCTGGCTCATCATCTTGACCATGCCCAGGGTGTGGGAGGGCGGCAGGTAACTGTCGCTGGACACATCCAGCACGGCGATGATTTCGCGCTGGGCATCGAAAATGGGCGCCGCGGAGCCGGTCATGAAGCGGTTGGCCTTGAGGAAGTGTTCATCGTGTTCAATATGCACGGCCTGGGCGCAGGCCAGTGCGGTGCCGATGGCGTTGGTGCCACTGGCGCGTTCTATCCAGCTGGCGCCGGGGCTGAAGCCACGGGCCAGCGTGGGTTCGATAAACCGCTGGGTGCCCCACGAGGTCAGCACCTGGCCCTGATTGTCGGCCAGCATGATCAGGCAGTTTGAATTGCTGAGGATGTTCTCGTAGTAGGGCAACACTTCCTGGTGGGTGGTCTGTACCAGGGAATGCTGGCTTTCCAGGAGTTGGCGAATGCCTTCGGCGGGCAGTTGGTCAAAGCTGGGGGCGCTCTGGTGGTCCAGGCCGTAGGCGCGGCAACGGCGCCAGGATTCCTGGATAAGGGTGTCGTGGGTCAAGGGTTCGGCCATCGTGCGACCTTCTTTATTATTGTTGTCGGGTCTTGCGCCATCTAACGTCAGACATCGAACAATGTGGGAGCGGGCTTGCCCGCGATGGCAATGGGTCAGGCACAGCCTCTACAAACTGATGCACCGCCATCGCGGGCAAGCCCGCTCCCACATTTGATCTTCGTCGCGCATAAAGTGTTGTTCACAACTGTTCATTGTCAACCCCGGCAGTGTTCAGTTGTTCAGCCGGATTGTTCACTCCTGAACATCATGATTCACCCATCTCCTTACACATCAAGCGCTTGCGGTTTTGGCACGAAACTCGCTCTGACAACGGACCAGATTCATTCCAATAATAAAAAAGGTCGTGTCATGTCATTGACCCTGGAACATGTCTCCCGCGTTGTCGACGGCCAAACCTGGATCGACGACGCCAACCTGCGGTTCGAAGCCGGTTCTTTCAACGTCTTGCTCGGTCGTACCCTGTCCGGCAAGACCAGCCTGATGCGCCTGATGGCCGGTCTGGACAAGCCCGACAGCGGCCGCATCCTGATGAACGGCGTGGATGTCACGCAAAAGCCGGTGCGCCTGCGCAATGTGTCGATGGTCTACCAGCAGTTCATCAACTACCCGACCATGACCGTGTTCGAGAACATCGCCTCGCCGTTGCGCCAGGCCGGTGTGTCCCAGGAGGTGATCCAGAGCAAGGTGCTGGAAACCGCCAAGATGCTGCGCATCGAGAAATTCCTGCAGCGTCACCCCCTGGAATTGTCCGGTGGCCAGCAGCAACGCACCGCCATGGCCCGCGCCCTGGTGAAAGACGCTGAACTGATTCTGTTCGATGAGCCGCTGGTCAACCTGGACTACAAACTGCGCGAAGAGCTGCGCCAGGAAATGCGCGAACTGTTCAAGGCGCGCCACACCATCGCGATATATGCCACCACCGAGCCCAACGAAGCCCTGGCCTTGGGTGGCACCACCACCATTCTTCACGAGGGGCGGGTAATCCAGAGCGGCAAGGCCGCCGAGGTCTACCACCAGCCGCAAACCGTCCTCGCCGCTGAACTGTTCTCTGAGCCGCCGATCAACCTGATGCCAGGGCGTATCAGCGGCAACGAGGTGAGCTTCGCCAATTTCGTGCATTTCCCACTCAATGTTGACCTGCGTCCTATCGGCGAAGGCGAATTCCGCTTTGGCGTGCGCCCCAGCCATATCAGCCTGGTGCCTAGCAACGATGATGACCTGGAGCTGGCGGTGACCGTGGAAGTCGCCGAGATCAGCGGCTCGGAAACCTTCCTGCATGTGCGCAGTGAGCACTTCCTGCTGGTGCTGCACCTGCCTGGGGTGCATGAATACGATGTCGACGCGCCGATCCGCGTGTATATCCCCACCCATAAACTGTTTGTGTTCGATGGTCAGGGCCGCTTGGTCCAGGCCCCCGGGCGCCGTGTCGCGAGGGTTGCCTGATGGCCGAGATCCATTTGCGTAACCTTGCCCATAGCTACAGCCCTACGCCTACAGGGCCAGAAGACTACGCCATTCGGGAAATGAACCATGTGTGGGAGCAGGGCGGTGCCTACGCCTTGCTCGGGCCGTCAGGCTGCGGCAAGTCCACGCTGCTCAATATCATTTCCGGCCTGCTCAGCCCGTCCGAAGGCCAGGTGCTGTTCGATACCCAAGTGGTCAACGACTTGACCCCGGAAAAGCGCAATATCGCCCAGGTGTTCCAGTTCCCGGTGGTGTACGACACCATGACGGTGTTCGACAACCTGGCGTTCCCGCTGCGCAACCAGGGCATGGCTGAAGCGAAAATTCACAGCAAGGTGCAGGAAATCGCCGAAGTCCTCGACTTGCAAACCCTGCTGAGCAAAAAAGCCCGCAACCTCACCGCCGACGAAAAACAGAAAGTCTCCATGGGCCGTGGCCTGGTGCGCGATGACGTGTCGGCCATTCTCTTTGATGAGCCGCTGACGGTGATCGACCCGCACCTGAAGTGGAAACTGCGGCGCAAGCTCAAGCAGATTCACGAGCAGTTCAATATCACCATGGTCTACGTCACCCACGATCAACTGGAAGCCTCCACCTTCGCCGACAAGATCGCGGTGATGTATGGCGGGCAGATCGTACAGTTCGGTACGCCGCGTGAATTGTTCGAGCGGCCCAGCCACACCTTTGTCGGTTATTTCATCGGTAGCCCTGGGATGAATCTGATCGAGGTGCAGGCCAAGGCTGGCGGTGTAGGGTTCGCCACTACCCTGTTGCCACTGTCCGAAGCGTTGCAGCAACGTCTCAACGCCACCGACTACAAAAAGCTCCAGGTTGGTATCCGCCCGGAATTTATCCACGTGTGGGACGAGTACAACCCTGACGCCCTGCAAGCCGACGTCGTCCATGTGGAAGACCTCGGCACCTACAAGATCATGACCCTCAACCTCGACGGCGCCACCCTCAAGGTGCGGCTGGCCGAGGACAAGCCGGTGCCGGAAGGCAAGGCTTCCATCAGCTTCCCCGCGCAATGGCTGATGCTCTACGCCGACGATTACCTGCTGGAGGTGGCGCCATGAACAAGGTGCAGAACAACAAGGCCTGGTGGCTGGTGTTGCCGGTGTTCCTGCTGGTGGCGTTCAGTGCGGTGATCCCGATGATGACCGTGGTCAACTATTCGGTGCAGGACATTTTCGACCAGTCCAGCCGCTATTTTGTCGGGGCCGACTGGTACAAGCAGGTGCTGCTCGACCCGCGCCTGCACGACTCGCTGCTGCGCCAGTTCATCTACTCGGCCTGCGTGCTATTGATTGAGATCCCATTGGGCATCGCCATCGCCCTGACCATGCCCACCAAGGGCCGCTGGTCCTCGCTGGTGCTGATCATTCTCGCCATTCCGTTGCTGATTCCGTGGAACGTGGTCGGCACCATCTGGCAGATTTTTGGCCGTGCCGACATCGGCCTGCTGGGCTCGACCCTCAACGCCATGGGCATCAGCTACAACTACGCTGCCAACACCATGGACGCCTGGGTCACCGTGTTGGTGATGGATGTGTGGCACTGGACCTCATTGGTGGCGCTGCTGTGCTACTCCGGCTTGCGCGCGATTCCGGACGTGTACTACCAAGCTGCGCGAATTGATCGTGCATCGGCCTGGGCGGTGTTCCGACATATCCAGTTGCCGAAGATGAAAAGCGTGCTGCTGATCGCGGTGATGCTGCGCTTCATGGACAGCTTCATGATCTACACCGAACCCTTCGTGCTCACCGGCGGCGGGCCGGGTAACGCCACCACCTTCCTGAGTCAGACGCTTACCCAGATGGCCGTCGGCCAATTCGACCTGGGCCCGGCGGCGGCGTTTTCCCTGGTGTACTTCCTGATCATCCTGTTGGTGTCCTGGCTGTTCTACACCGCCATGACCCATTCCGACGCCAACCGCTGAGGCCGCCAACATGACCAAGCGCAAGCTGATTCCATTACTGATCTACATCCTGTTCCTGCTGGTGCCGATCTACTGGCTGCTGAACATGTCCTTCAAGAGCAACACCGAAATCCTCGGCGGCCTGACCCTGTTTCCGCAGGATTTCACCCTGGCCAACTACAAGGTGATTTTCACCGACCCAAGCTGGTACACCGGCTACCTCAACTCGCTGTACTACGTGAGCCTGAACACGGTGATCTCCCTGAGCGTGGCGCTGCCGGCGGCCTATGCGTTTTCGCGCTATCGCTTCCTGGGTGACAAGCACCTGTTCTTCTGGCTGCTCACCAACCGTATGGCGCCGCCGGCAGTGTTCCTGCTGCCGTTTTTCCAGCTGTATTCATCCATTGGCCTGTTCGATACGCACATCGCCGTGGCCTTGGCCCATTGCCTGTTCAACGTGCCGTTGGCGGTATGGATTCTGGAAGGCTTCATGTCCGGTGTACCCAAGGAAATCGACGAAACTGCCTACATCGACGGCTATAGTTTTCCCAAGTTTTTCGTGAAGATTTTTATCCCGCTGATTGGCTCCGGTATCGGCGTTACGGCGTTTTTCTGCTTTATGTTTTCCTGGGTCGAGCTGCTGCTGGCGCGCACGCTGACCTCGGTCAACGCCAAGCCCATCGCAGCGGTGATGACCCGCACGGTGTCGGCGTCCGGCATTGATTGGGGCGTGCTGGCAGCGGCGGGGGTGTTGACCATCCTGCCGGGCATGCTGGTGATCTGGTTTGTACGCAACCACGTGGCCAAGGGCTTTGCCCTGGGCCGGGTCTAGAGGAGTCGATGATGGAATGGATGGCCTGGACCACCCCCACTGCGCTGTTCTTTGGCGGCATTGCCCTGATTCTGGCGGGCATGACCACTTGGGAATTACGTTCGCCGAGTATCCCGCGGCGCGGTTTGCTGCCGATCAGCACCACCCGTGGGGATCGCTTGTTTATCGGTCTTCTCGGTAGCGCCTACCTGCATTTGCTGGTCATTGGCGTTACCGACTGGAGTATCTGGGTGGCGTCCGCGCTCTCCCTTGTTTGGCTGTTGAGTGTGATGCGTTGGGGCTGATGCCCTTATGAATAAACAACCTGGAGGTCTCTATGTTGAATAAAAACAATAAGCTGCGACATAGCATTTCATTGGCCGCCGTACTGGCCCTCAGTGGTTTGAGCGCTTCGGCCTGGGCTGATGCGTATGAAGATGCCGCGAAAAAATGGATCGGCAGCGAGTTCAAACCCTCGACCCTTACCGAAGCCCAGCAGTTGGAGGAGTTGAAGTGGTTTATCAAGGCGTCGGAGCCGTTCCGTGGGATGAAGATCAACGTGGTGTCGGAAACCCTCACCACCCACGAGTACGAATCCAAGGTGCTGGCCAAGGCCTTCAGTGAAATCACCGGCATCAAGCTGACCCACGACCTGCTGCAGGAAGGCGACGTGGTGGAGAAGCTGCAAACCCAGATGCAATCCGACAAGAATATCTATGACGGCTGGGTCAACGATTCCGACTTGATCGGTACGCACTTTCGCTACGGCAAGACCGAGTCCATCACCGACCTGATGGCCAACGAAGGTAAGGATTTCACCTCGCCCACCCTGGACCTCAAGGACTTTATCGGCCTGTCTTTCACCACCGCGCCGGACGGCAAGATCTACCAGTTGCCCGACCAGCAGTTCGCCAACCTCTACTGGTTCCGCGCCGACTGGTTCGAGCGGCCGGAGCTGAAGGCCAAGTTCAAGGAGAAATACGGCTACGACCTGGGCGTGCCGGTGAACTGGTCGGCTTATGAAGACATCGCCAAGTTCTTCAGCGAAGACGTCAAGGAAATCGACGGCAAGCGCATTTATGGGCACATGGACTACGGCAAGAAAGACCCGTCCCTGGGATGGCGTTTCACCGATGCCTGGTTCTCCATGGCCGGCGGCGGCGACAAAGGCTTGCCCAACGGCTTGCCGGTGGACGAGTGGGGCATCCGTGTAGAGGATTGCCACCCGGTGGGCTCCAGCGTCACCCGCGGCGGCGACACCAACGGCCCGGCGGCGGTATTCGCCACGCAGAAATACGTGGACTGGATGAAAGCCTACGCGCCACCGGAAGCGGCGGGCATGACCTTCTCCGAATCCGGCCCGGTGCCGTCCCAGGGCAACATCGCCCAGCAGATCTTCTGGTACACCGCGTTTACCGCCGACATGGTCAAGCCGGGCCTGCCGGTGGTGAATGCCGATGGTACGCCGAAATGGCGCATGGCACCGTCCCCAGTCGGGCCGTATTGGGAAAAGGGCATGAAGAAGGGCTATCAGGACGTAGGTTCCTGGACCTTCCTCAAGTCCACGCCCGAAAAGCAGAAACTCGCGGCCTGGCTCTACGCGCAATTCGTGACCTCAAAAACCGTGTCGCTGAAGAAAACCATCGTTGGCCTGACGCCGATTCGTGAGTCCGATATCAACTCCCAGGCCATGACCGACATGGCGCCCAAACTCGGTGGCCTGGTGGAGTTCTACCGCAGCCCGGCCCGTACCGAGTGGTCCCCGACGGGCACCAACGTGCCGGACTACCCGCGCCTGGCGCAACTGTGGTGGAGCAACATCGCCGCAGCGGCCAGCGGCGAGAAAACCCCGCAACAGGCGCTGGACAACCTGGCCAAGGAGCAGGATGCGATCATGACGCGCCTGGAACGCTCCAAGGTGCAACCGGTGTGCGGCCCGAAAATGAACCCCGAGCGTGACGCGCAATACTGGTTTGACCAGCCGGGCGCGCCGAAGCCGAAACTGGCCAACGAGAAGCCCAAGGGCGAAACCGTGAACTACAACGACCTGCTCAAGCAGTGGGAGGCGGCGCGTAAGTAACAGCGCCATCTCAACCCCTGTAGGAGCGAGCTTGCTCGCGAAGAACTCACCGACGCCGCGTTTATTCAGGAAGCACGCGTTATCGTTGACGTTTTTCGCGAGCAAGCTCGCTCCTACAGGCATTTTTTGGTTTTGTGAGCCCTGACAAACGACCGCTTATCCCTCCCAACCCAACCTCATTTGAATTTTCCGCACGCCCCGAGGCTCTGCATTTTAGAAGCGCGTGATGTTGAGCGCTCTTGCGGGGCCACCTTGTGGGAGGCCCGTTGTAACGGACTTTGCGGAAACTGCCATCATGACACTCCTTACAGCGCTGTCTGGCCAGCCGGCCTCTCTCACCGACTCGGCCCAGGGCCGCCATCAACGGGTCTACCAACAGCTGCATGGCGAAACCCAAGACGCCACCGAACTGGCGCGTGAATACCTGCACGATCAATTGGCCCTGGTAGAGGCCACCGACTGCGACTTGCCAGAGGCCCCCGAACAGCTGCTGGCCTGGGTCGAGCAGCGCTGCGCCGAGGTGGCCCAGGCCTATGCCGACTATCTGGAACAGCGTCGAAACGGTGGGCCACGGCGGTATTTCCAAAACAAGGCCCATGCTTTGTACTTTCTTCAGTGCGTGGCGCCGACCAAACAGGTCGACGGCGCCTGGCTCTATGGCTTGCTGCGCTATTGGCAAGACCAGCGCTTCGACGGCCTGCTCACCACTTACCTGGAAGAATTGGGCGACGGTGAAGCTGCGCAGAACCATGTGGTGATCTACCGCAAGTTGCTCAGCGAGCACGATGCCGACAGCGACGCCGGCCTTGAGGATGACCATTACCTGCAAGGCGCGCTGCAACTGGCGCTGGGCGTTTGCGCCGACGAGTTCCTGCCGGAGGTCATTGGCTTCAACCTGGGTTACGAGCAACTGCCGCTGCACCTGTTGATCACCGCCTATGAACTCAGTGAGCTAGGCATCGACCCTTATTACTTCACGCTGCATGTCACCATCGACAACGCCAGCAGTGGCCACGCGTGCAAAGCTGCACAATCGGTGCTGAACCTGTTGCCGCTGGGCGAGGGCAGGGCAGACTTCTATCGCCGTGTGGCGGCAGGCTACCGTCTGAATGATTTGGGCCTGGGTACCACGTCTATCATCAAACAATTCAACTTGCAGGACGAGGTGGTGGCGATGCTTGAGCGCAAGCGCGCCTTCGGCCAGCACATGCATTCGGACTATTGCCGCTTTGAAGGGCAGACCGTCAACCAATGGCTGGCCCGGCCTGGGCAGATCGGCGCTTTCCTCAAGGCCCTCGAAGACAAAGGCTGGATCAAGCACAACCAGGACCCCACCAACAGTCGCTTCTGGCAATTGATCGAGGGCGCTGGCGCCGCGATGTTCGGGGTGTTCAGCGGTTATGAAAAACAACTGATCCATGACTGGATTGCGGGTGAATGGGTTGCCAGCGAACGCGTGCCGCCCGTGCGGCCGGGACGCGGCAGCCGGTTTTCCCGCGAGCAGCATCGTCCCGCGGATCCTGATACCCAGGCCCTGGCGGAGTCATTGTGCAACTTGCCCGATGAGCAACAGCTCAATGCGCTGATCCCGTGGCTGTCGGCCCGCCGTCACTGCACGCCTGCCGGGCTGTATGCCACTCGCCGCTTTATCCAACTGCGTGCGCGCCTGCGCTAAGGAATGTGCCTATGTCTGCGCAACAACTGGCTGATCGTGCCTTGTTGAATTTGGGCCGCGGGTTGAAGGAGGGTGGTTATCGCTTTATCACGCCAACGCCCTTGACCCATGAGCGTGTCTATCGGCGGCTGGCGACGCCCCTGGCAATGACGCTGCGCGATGTGTTCGGTTGGTCGATGCCGTTCGATCAAGGCCTGCTGCCCGAGGCCCTGCGTGAAGAATTGCAGCAAGCGGATGTGATCGAAAAGCACGGCGCGCTATGGCGCAGCGCAGTGCGATGGTCGAGCCTCGACGAGCTGCTGTTCGCCCATTCGCCTTATCCCACCGACCAGGCGGACGCGGTGTTTTTCGGCCCCGACAGCTATCGCTTTGCCCAGGTAATCGAAGCTTACCTGCAACAACGTTTCGAGCCGCTCAAGCGCGCCGTGGACATCGGCTGTGGCGCCGGCGTCGGCGCGCTGGTGATTGCTAAAGCCCGGCATGACGCCCAGGTGCTGGCGGTGGATATCAACCCCCGTGCCCTGCGCATGACCGCGGTGAATGCCGAGCTGGCCGCGCTGAATAACGTCAGCGTGTACCACAGTGACGTGCTGGCCAGTGTGGAGGGCGAATTCGACCTGATCGTCGCCAACCCGCCGTACATGAAAGATGACCGCCAGCGCGCCTATCGCCATGGCGGCGGCGCCTTGGGGGAGCAGTTGTCGCTGCGCATCGTCAGTGAGTCCATCGGGCGCCTGGCCCTGGGCGGTAGCCTGCTGCTGTATACCGGGGTGGCGATGGTGGCCGGCAGCGACCCTTTCCTGGAGGCGGTCAAGCCACTGCTAGGCAGCGACGCCTACGGCTGGACCTACCGCGAACTGGACCCGGACGTTTTCGGTGAAGAACTGGAAAAGCCCGGCTATGAGCAGGTGGAGCGCATCGCCGTGGTCGCACTGACTGTCACCCGATTGCGCTGAATACCCGATGCTCACCTTTGGCATTGAAGAGGAATACTTCATCACCGACCTGCACAGCCGCCAGATGGTCGGCGAGCCCTCGGCGGCGGTGCTGGCAGCCTGCCGCGAAGCGATTGGCGCAGGCTTCTCGTTTGAGATGTTCCAGGGCCAGATCGAGGCGGCCTCTCCGGTGTTCACCTCCAGCGCCGAAGCGGCGGACTACTTCCGAGCAGTACGCCGCAACCTGGCGCAATCCCTGGCTGAGTTCGGCCTCGGTGCGGTGTGCGCCGGCAGCCACCCCCTGGCCGATTGGCGTGGGCAACAGCCGACCGATCAGGCGCATTTCCGGCAACTGTTCGACGATATTCAATATGTAGCGCGGCGCAGTGTGTTGTGCGGGCTGCATGTGCATGTGCAGGTGCCTCAAACGCTGGACCGTATCGCGGTGATGAACCAGGTGTCGCCTTGGCTGCCGTTGTTGTTGCTGCTCAGTTGCTCATCGCCTTTCTGGGACGGCGCGCCCAGCGGCTTTATGAGCTACCGCCAGGCCGCGTGCGACGAGTGGCCCCGCATGGGCGTGCCGGAGCACTTTAGCGACTGGGCCGAGTACCTGCGCTACCTGGCCCTTTTGCAGCGCATCGGCGCGATCAAGGCCGATGGCAATGGCTGGTGGGGCATTCGCCCGGCGGCGCGTTACCCCACCCTGGAACTGCGCATGACCGACGCCTGCCCACGGCTGGCGGACGCCTTGGCCCTCGCCACGCTGTTTCGGGTGATGGTCACCCACGCCTGCGCGATGCAGCGTCCTGGCGCTGGTTTCAGTGCCGAGGCGCGCTGGCTGCTCAAGGAGAATCGCTGGCAGGCCAAGCGTTATGGGGCCGCTGGTACCTTTGCGTTGGACGACACCGGCACCCTGGGCAGCGCTGAGCAATGGCTGCAATACGCCCGACAGACCTTTGCCGCCACCGCAGAGGCCATGGGCGAGCCGCTGTTGTTCGATACCTTGGATGCCTTGCTGCAACGCGGCAACAGCGCGACTGAGCAGTTGCGCTGGCACGCCCAGGCCCAGGCCAGCGGCGCCGATGCAATTGCCAGCGTGCGCCAGGTAGTCGACCTGCTGTTGGCCCAGACGCGCGGCGACCATTGATCGGGTGTCGCTCTACGTCGAAGGAACACTGAGGGGCTGCTCTGTCCTTAATTAGTAACCCCTCAACGGCAGGAGCGCAGAGCATGCGAGCGATGACTTACCAGGGCGCACACAAGGTGCAGGTGGATACCGTGCCCGATCCGATCATTGAACAACCCGACGATATTATTTTGCGGGTCACCGCCACCGCAATCTGTGGCTCGGACCTGCACCTGTACCGGGGCAAGATCCCGACCGTGGAGCACGGCGATATCTTCGGCCATGAGTTCATGGGCATCGTCGAAGAAACCGGCCCGGCCGTTACTGCCGTGCAACCCGGCGACCGTGTGGTGATTCCGTTTGTGATTGCCTGTGGCGATTGTTTCTTCTGCCAGCTCCAGCAATTCGCCGCTTGCGAAACCACCAACGATGGGCGCGGTGCGATCCTGAATAAAAAAGCCATCCCGCCGGGTGCTGCGCTGTTCGGCTACAGCCGTCTGTATGGCGGCATTCCCGGCGGCCAGGCGGAGTGGGTGCGGGTGCCCAAGGCCAACACCGGGCCGTTCAAGGTGCCCGGCACCCTGGCGGATGAGAAGGTGCTGTTCCTCTCCGATATCCTGCCCACCGCCTGGCAGGCAGTGACCAATGCCGGCATTGGCAAAGGCTCTAGTGTGGCGATTTATGGCGCCGGGCCGGTGGGCCTGCTCAGTGCGGCTTGCGCACAAATGTTGGGCGCCGAGCAGATCTTCATGGTCGACGACCATCCGTATCGTTTGGCCTACGCGCAGAAAACCTACGGCGTGATCCCGATCAACTTCGAAGAAGACGAAGACCCGGCGGACACCATCATCCGCCAGACCGCCGGCATGCGCGGCGTCGATGGTGTGGTGGACGCGGTGGGTTTCGAGGCCAAGGGCAGCACTACAGAAACCCTGCTCACTGCCCTCAAGATCGAAGGTAGCAGCGGCAAGGCCCTGCGCCAGTGCATCGCCGCCGTACGTCGCGGTGGTGTGGTCAGCGTCGCCGGGGTGTATGCCGGGTTTATCCATGGCTTCATGTTCGGCGATGCCTTCGACAAGGGCCTGACCTTCAAGATGGGCCAGACCCATGTGCAGCGGTTCTTACCGGAGTTGTTGGAGCACATCGAGCTGGGGCATCTGCATCCGGAGGCGATCATCACTCACCGGCTGCCCCTGGAGCAGGCGGCGCGGGGGTATGAGCTGTTTGATAAAGCCGAGGAGGAATGCCGCAAGGTGATCCTCCTGCCGGGTGGGAGCGACCGGCCGCTGACCGAGCCGCTGGACGAACTGACCCCTGAGTTGCGCGTACAAAGCGTTCCCGGCTTCTAGGCCAATACCCGGGAAAATATGGGAGCTGGCTTGCCTGCAATAGCGGTGGTTCAGTTGAATATTCAGTGAGTGACACACCGCCTTCGCGGGCAAGCCCGCTCCCACAGGGGATCTGTGCCGGACGCTGATTTTGTGGGCGATGCATGACCAATGTGGGAGCTGGCTTGCCTGCGAAGGCGGTGTGACAATCACTGTATCTGTGACTGCACTACCGCTTTCGCAGGCAAGCCAGCTCTCACATGGATTTTCTTTGCTTTGACAGTGGTGTTTCCCACATTAACCGGTGTCAGGCTGCGGCTTGCGGCTGGATGCGCAATTGGCCTTCGACATCCTTGACCAACCCACTGGCGACAAACAGCGGCGCCAGGCGTTTGTGCAACTGTGGCTCGACAAACTCCTTGACCGTATCCAGCGCCAACGTACCACTGAGCGGCAGCTCGGCCTTGGTGTACGACAACCATGCCTTCTTCAACGCCATCAACACATCACTGCCCGCCGTCGAAGCGAAGCGACGGTGCAGGGGCTTGGTGTCGAAGGTGAAGGTGTGTTGGAACTCATAACCGCTTTCATCGCCGCCGTTGGCCGTGCAGCGCACGCAGGTGCAAGGGCCGTCACCGAAGGCGCTGCGCAGGTAGGCGTTGAAGTCCACCACGGGCTTGAGTGACAGGCGCTTATCAACCTCGAACAGGTCCCCGGTCATTTTTTCGTCAGTGTTCAACGTCCATTCCTCGCAGTCGGTTGCTGTGTTTCAAAGCGCGGCACAATACCAGCCGAGCGTCGGTTTGGGGATTATTTGCGTCGTGAGGGAGGGTCAGCGGAAGAATTCACCGGGGGTGGAATCGAACTGCTGACGAAATGCATTGATAAAGGCTGAGGTCGATTCATAGCCACACCCCAATGCCACATCCGTCACCCGCTCGCCTTGTTCCAGGGCGGGCAGAGCGCTCAACAGGCGCAGGCGCTGGCGCCATGCGCGAAACGTCAGCCCGGTGTCACTCAGGAACACCCGACTCAGGGTCTTTTCACTCACCTCCAGCTTTCGGCTCCACTCGCCCAACGTCGTCTGCTGCTCGGGATGCAGGTTGAGGCTGCGGTAGATCTGTCGCAGCCGTGGGTCGTGAGGCAGTGGCAACATCAAATCCACCTGGGGTGCGGCGGCGAGCTGATCGAGCAGTACCTGAGCCAGGCGCCCGTCCGGCCCGTCCTCGGTATATTCCACCGGCAATTGGCTGAAGTTGCGGATCAGCTCGCGTAGCAAACTGCTCACCTCCAGCACCTGGCAACGCTCGGCGGCCCAGGCGGTGACGCTGCAATCGAGGTATAAGCTGCGCATTTCCGTATGGGGTGAACTGAACACCCGATGGGGCATGCCGGCCGGAATCCACACCGCGCGCTGCGGTGGTGCGACGAAACGGCCAACGCTGGTCTGGATCTCCAGCACTCCGGAAATCGCGTAGGACAGCTGCACCCACGGGTGGCTGTGGCGTCGCGTCAGCGCACGGTTGGGCAAGGATTCAGTACGCCCGTACACCGGCCTCGGCAGGCTGGAAAGCCCTGGGACACTGCGGCGAACGGCTTTTTCATGTCCTTTAGGCGGCATTTACTGGCTCATTGGCGTTAGTCGGTAACAGGTGGTTACGTTAGAGTCGTCGCGACGCTCTTGGCAACCCCTGGAAGAATTGCTTATGACCCGGCCCCGGTTTCTCCCCGACAACTTCACCCTCACTCTGATCGCCACCGTGATCCTCGCCTCACTGCTGCCCGCCAGCGGCCAGACCGCCGTGGCGTTCGGCTGGGTCACCAACCTGGCCATCGCGCTGCTGTTTTTCCTGCACGGCGCCAAGCTGTCGCGCAAGGCTATCGCCGCCGGTGCCGGCCACTGGCGTTTGCATTTGCTGGTGTTCAGCCTGACCTTCGTACTATTTCCGTTGTTGGGCCTGGCGCTCAAGCCAGTGCTGTCGCCGTTGATCGGCAACGAGCTGTACATGGGCATGCTCTACCTCTGCGCCTTGCCGGCCACTGTGCAATCGGCGATTGCCTTTACCTCCCTGGCCCGCGGCAACATCCCGGCGGCCATCTGCAGCGCGGCGGCGTCCAGCCTGTTCGGCATCTTCCTGACGCCGCTGCTGGTAGCGCTGCTGCTCAACGTGCATGGGGATGGCGGCTCCACAGTCGATGCGATTGTCAAAATCAGCGTGCAGTTGTTGCTGCCGTTCATTGCCGGGCAGATTGCCAGCCGATGGATCGGTGGCTGGGTCGGGCGTAACAAAGCCTGGCTGAAATTCGTCGACCAGGGCTCGATTCTGCTCGTGGTCTACGGGGCTTTCAGCGAGGCGGTCAACGAAGGCATCTGGCACCAGATCCCGCTGTGGGAGTTGGGCGGCTTGGTGGTGGCTTGCTGCGTGCTGCTGGCCCTGGTATTGGTGGCGTCTACGCTGCTGGGCAAGGCGTTTGGCTTTAACCAGGAAGACCGCATCACCATCTTGTTCTGTGGTTCGAAGAAAAGCCTGGCGACCGGCGTGCCGATGGCGCAGGTGCTGTTTGCCGGGGCGAGCATGGGCGTGTTGATTTTGCCGTTGATGCTGTTTCACCAGATCCAGTTGATGGTCTGCGCGGCGTTGGCCCAACGCTATGCCCAGCGGCCGGAGAGCATCCCCGAATTAATGGGGCAGGTGGATCCGTGATGCACCTCTCATTCGCGGGTAAATAAGCTCAAGTTAACCGGCGTGACGACGACTTACTTCTTAACTAACCCAAGAAGGAGTGTCGGCATGAACGTTCGTCGTGTAGCGGTAATGACTGGCCTTCTGGGGCTGTGGGCAAGTACCTGCGGCGCCGCACAAACCGTGGGGCAGGGCACCATCAGGTTCAGCGGCGCCATTGTCGAGTCAGGGTGTGCGACAAATGCGCGCAGCGGTTCGGTGATGGAACTGCGCGGCTGTGCCCAATCCAGTCGTGGCAGCCGAATCGAGGTGCGCAGTGTGGTGCCGGTTGTCAGTGTCGATGCACCCCATGTGCGGCTGGTGGCGGACAGCGGCAAGGGGCGCTATTACGATCAGCGCTATGTGTTGGTAGACAGCGCCGGCAAGCTTATCCAGTCAGGCAACTACATCATTACCATGACTTCGCCGTAGGCCGCCGGGCGACGATCCGCAGCAACAGCGGTGCGAGAAACCTATAGAATGCTCGGCGGCGGCGCTTGTCCTGGGTGGCCGCTTGATCACCGTCAGAGTACCGCGCCCGTCAATGAGCCTTTCAGCCGCAACCCCACAAGCCAATTGGCAACCGGTCATCGCCCTTGCGCTGGCCGCGTTTGTGTTCAATACCACCGAATTTGTCCCCGTCGGGCTGCTCAGCGCCATTGGTGCCAGCTTTGATATGCCCGTGGCCAGCGTCGGCCTGATGCTCACCATCTACGCGTGGATCGTGTCGCTGACCTCGCTGCCGGTGATGCTACTGACCCGCAACGTCGAACGGCGCAAGCTGCTGATCGTATTGTTCGGTCTGTTTATTGCCAGCCATATTCTCTCTAGCGTGGCCACCAGCTTCGGCTTGCTGATGGTCAGTCGTGTCGGCATTGCCCTGGCCCATGCGTTGTTCTGGTCGATCACGGCTTCGCTGGCTGTACGCCTGGCGCCAGAGGGCAAGCAGGTGCAGGCCCTTGGCTTGCTGGCCACCGGCACATCCCTGGCGATGGTGTTGGGCATTCCCTTGGGCCGCCTGTTGGGCGAGGCCATGGGCTGGCGCACTACCTTCCTGGTGATCGCCGCGTTCGCCGCCGCCCTGGTGTTCTGGCTGGGGCGCACCTTGCCGCTGCTGCCCAGCCAGAACTCCGGCTCCCTGCGCAGTCTGCCGCTGCTGTTCAAGCGTCCTGCGCTGGTGGCGCTCTATGTGCTGACCGCAATGACCGTTACCGCGCAATTCACCGCCTACAGCTACATCGAACCCTTCGTCGAAGGCGTCGCCGGCCTGGGCGGCAGTGCCGTGACCCTGATCCTGCTGGTGTTCGGTGGTGCTGGCATCATCGGCTCGTTGTTGTTCAGCCTGGTGCATCGCCTCAACCCCCACCTGTTCGTGATCGGCGCAGTGTCTATCCTCGCCGCGTGCCTGGCGCTGATGCTGCCGTTGAGCGGCGCCGAGTCTTACCTGGTGGGGCTGAGTATTTTCTGGGGCATGGCGATCATGGGCTTTGGCCTGGCCATGCAGTCCAAGGTGCTGGTGCTGGCACCGGACGCCACCGATGTGGCCATGGCGATGTTTTCCGGGATCTACAACATCGGCATCGGCGGTGGTGCGTTGATGGGCAGTTGGGTCGGCAGCCACTTCGGCTTCGCCTGGATCGGCGCGGCGGGCGGTTTGCTGGCGGGGTTGGCGTTGGTGGGGTATTGCCTGGCGATTCGGCGGTTTGGGCAGGGTGGTGCCCCGATGCCAAGCTGATCGCCCCGTATCCACCGGATAACTGCAGACTTAATGTGGGAGCTGGCTTGCCTGCGATGGCGGTGTGTCAGCCACTGCATCTGTTGCTGCGCGACCGCTTTCGCAGGCAAGCCAGCTCCCACATTTGATCTTCACTGCCTTGAGCAATGCGTTCGCTTAACTGACTGTCCTACGCCACCGGAATCAACGGATCCGCCGCCGCCAGTGCCACTGCTCTATCCGCCGCCGGTGGGTAGATCCACACGCTATTGATCTGCTGTTTGAGTTCCTTGGCTTCCTGGCCCACCAGCTTGAGCTGACGGTCCCAGCCTTCGGTGTACACCGCGCCCCAAGCGCCGAGGTCGAGGCAGGTCACGTATTTGGGTTGGCTGTAGGCCATGGGGGCCACGCCGATCAGATCGGCGGCGACGTTGTTGCCGGCGTAGCGGCCCAGGGCGATAGCGTGCTGGCAGGACATGGCAGCGAAGTTGCCCAGCGCGTCTGTGGCGGCGTAGGCCACGTCGCCAGCGGCGAAGATGGCAGCCTGGCCCTTGACCTTGAGGTGGGCGTTCACGTGCAGGCGGCCCTGGGGATCGCGGGTGCCCTCAACCTGTTCGGTCAGCGGGTTGGCGCGAAAGCCGATGGTCCAGATCACGGTGCTTGATTCAATCCGCTGCCCATCTGCCAGGGTCACGCCACCGGCATCCACCGAGGCGACCGAGGTGTTCAGTACCCATTCAATCCCCAGCTCGCGGCTGGCTTCGATGATCGAGGGGCGTATGCCATCGCCCATCGACGCGGCAATCTGCGGCCCGCGGTCGACCACGATCACACGGATGTTGGCCGTCTCACCCAGTGCCGCACGCAGGCGCGCCGGCATTTCGGTGGCGGTCTCGATACCGGTAAAGCCGCCGCCGGCCACCACTACGGTATTGCGGGCCGGACTGTCGGGCAGATTTTTGAGGGCCTTGATATGGGCCTCAAGGCGCGCGGCGTCTTCGATCTGATCCACATCGAACACATGCGCAATGCCGTCCATGTCTGGGCGGTTCAAGCGGCTGCCGGCAGCCACTACCAGGCGGTCGTAGCTGAGGGTGGCCGGGATGCCGGCCGCGTTGCGGTAGGTCACTTGCTTATTAGTGGCGTCGATGCTGTCGGCGGCGCCTGGCACAAAGGTCACGCCCACAGCGTCGAACAGCGCATCAAGCGGGGCCAGCATGGTATGCACATCGGGCTCGTAGAACCGCGGGCGGATACGCAGTTCTGCTTGGGGGGCGAGCAGGCTGATACGCACATCGTTGCGGTCGTGTTTATCCAATAGCCGAGCGGCGCTCAAGGCGCTCCACACGCCACCAAACCCAGCGCCGATGATCAGAATATGTTGTTTCATGGGGTTGCTCCAGAGACCAGGTAAGCCGCAAGGCATTGCCGGATCACTGTAAAAGCAGCAGGGCCTGTCCGAAAGGACAGATAACCCTGGATGACTGCCGCCTCTGCCGGCCTAGCGGGAAAAGCGCTCGCGGTAGTCGCGCGGTGAGATGGCCAGGTGGCGGTGGAAGGTGCAGCGCATGTGTTCTTCGTCGCCAAACCCGCACAGCCCGGCGATCTGCTCGATGCTACGCTGGGAGTCTTCAAGCATGCGGCGCGCCGCTTCCATGCGAAACAGCTCAATGGCCTTGGCCGGGGTGCGACCGGTTTTTTGCTTATAGACCCGGGCAAAATTGCGTGGGCTCATATGGCTCTGCGCGGCCAAGCGTTCGACGCTGAGGTCACTGTCGCGCAGGTTGTCGCTGATCCAGGCATGCAGCGCATCAAAGCCGGCGCTGTCGGCGGTTTGCGCTTGCAGCACCTGGCTGAACTGCGCCTGGCCACCGGGGCGCTTGAGGAACACCACCAGTTCGCGTGCCACTTGCAGCGCCACTTCGCGCCCGCAGTCGGCCTCCACCAGCGCGAGCGCCAGGTCGATCCCGGCACTGACGCCCGCCGAGGTCCACACCTGGCCCTGCTGCACGAAGATCGCGTCCACGTCCACCTCGATGCTCGGGAAGCGTTGCTTGAGCAGCTCGCACATGGCCCAATGCGTCGCCGCGCGGCGACCCTCCAGCAAGCCCGCCAACGCCAGCAAAAACGTGCCGCTGCACACCGACGCGGTACGTCGCGCCTGACCGGAGGCGTTGCGCAGCCAGTCCACCAGCGCAGTATTGTCCAGCATGGCTTGCTCAATGGCGGGCGCGCCGGGTACCACCAGGGTGTCGATGGTGGCTGGGTCCAACTGCGCTAAAGCCACAGTGTCGACGCTCAAGCCTTCGGCGGTTGGCATCAGCCCGCCCGCCAGGCTGGCATTGTGCAGCACATAACCTTGCAAACCGCGTTCGGCCATGGCCTTGGTGGCGGCCCAGAACACCGTTTGCGCGCCGGTCAGGTCGAGCAAACCCATCTGCGGATACGTCAGGAACACCAAGGTGCGCGGTTGGGCCAATGGGGAGAGTAGGGTCATACGCTGGCCAGTTGCTCGATCTGGCTCAAGGTGCGCAAGTGTGCACCCATGCCCCTGGTAAATGGCTTGAGTTGTTCAACTTTGGACGTCATGACAGTGGTCTCCGGTAAAGGGGCAGGGCGCTGTTTTACCATGCCCCCCAGACAGTTTAAGCAGTCGCGCAGCGTTTGGTCTTGGTTGAATACTGTTTTGGCCAGGCCCTTCTGCAAACGTCGGTCAGGATTCACCGTTCTGATCGCCTCTGTTTGTTACTATCGCCATCCCGTCAACCGGAGTCGCCGCCCTATGCAACAACAGTGGGATGAAATGCACCGCACCCGCAAGCCCACGTTCGTCCTGTGTGGCGAGCCCCAGGGGGATGTGCTCAATCTCTATGTTCACGGTTACTCGGCGTTCTTCAACCGCCAGCAACTGGGCAACTTCAAGCAGCAGTTGGCGGGTATCGAAGGTTCGACCAACTTGATGCTGTTCTGGCCGGCGGGGCATTTTCTGGAAAACCTGTTTGCACCGTTCAAGGACGTGCTCGCCTCGCTGCTCGGCGGTGGCGGCCTTGGCGCGGCGACGGTGGGCGTGGGCAAGGCTATTGCCTATTTTCTCGACCATTACAAAAGTGTCGAGGCACGGGTGGATGAAGTGGCCAAGACCTTGTTGCCCGAACTGGCCGGCTACCTGCACAACCAGGCGCTGCCGGTGCGGCGCATCAACCTGATCGGCCATTCCCTGGGCGCACGCATTCTGGTCAAGAGCCTGCTGGCCAGCCCCGAGATCGCTCGCGAACTGCCGTTGAATAACCTGTTGTTGATGGGTGGGGCGATCTGTACCTCGAGCCCCTGGGACGAGGTGTCGGCGCCGCTGAAGGGGCGGTTGATCAACTGCCATTCCAGCAAGGACTGGGCGCTGGCCATGAAGCCCGATACCGAGCGTTGCATCGGCCGCTATGCGATTGACGTGACGCCCGCGCTCAAGGCCAAGGTCACCAATGTGCACCTGGCCAGCTTCGATCATGCCGCCTATTGGCCGCAGTTGAAGACGGTGGTGCAGTACACCGATTTGCTGCAGGAACGGCGCGGCATGATCCGTGTGGACTCGCGCAGCAGTGAAGTGCGGTTTGCCGAAGCGGACGTGGACCTGTACCCGGCGTTGGTGCAAGCGCGGCCGGAGGAGCTGAAGTTTCTTGCCGAACTGATGGCGCAAAAGCGCAGTGCCGCGATTGATGCCAGTGTGCGTGAGCCGTTGAAACTGGCCATTGAGTTGCAGCGCATGGGCGGTGATAGCTTTATGAATCTGGCCCGAGGCCATGGCGTGGGCTATCGCCAGATTGCCGAAGATGTGGCGCAACGCCTGGGTATCAAATTCGATCAACCACTTGAGCACGTGGCGCTTGCCGAGATCGAAGGGCAGGTCGCAGAAACACTGATCGAGCAGTACAAGGACAAACTCAGCCGCGCTGATCGCCAGGCGTTCGAGGCCGAGCTCAAGGCGGCGGCACAAAAAGAGCAGGGGTTGTTCAACCGCTTGGATGTGGGCCGTTCGGCTACCGCAGCCTTGAGCGGCACGGCGTTGGCCGGGCTGACCGGGTTTATCCTGCGGCGCGGTGCGGCTACGGCGATTCCGGTAGTGGGCCAGGCGCTGGCTGCGGCGATGTTGCTGGTCAGCGGGGTGCGGGCGTTTTCCGGCCCGGCGTATTCGATCACCACCTTGGCGGTACTGGTGGTCGGCGTGATCCGCCAACGCATGGAGCGCGAGGCGCTCAACCAGGAACTGGAGCTGGTGGTGCAAGTGGTGGAAGCGTTTGACCTGCCGCGAGACACGGTGATGCGCACGGTCGCGTCCGACTGATAAGCTGCTGCCCAAGTCTTGTGTATTTGCCTGGAATACCGCGTGAAATTCAGCCTGCCGAAAATCGCCACCGCCCCGTTCTGCCCGCCGGAAGTGGCCGGCTCTGTCGCTGTTGATCCCAAGGCCTCGTTTTTTAAACGGGTGCTGATGTTCGCTGGCCCCGGCCTGTTGATCTCCATCGGCTACATGGACCCCGGCAACTGGGCAACGGCCATTGAGGCCGGTTCACGCTACGGCTATAGCCTGTTGTTTGTGGTGCTGCTGGCCAGCCTGGCGGGGATGGCGGTGCAATGCCTGTGTTCGCGGCTGGGCATCGCCACTGGCAAGGACCTGGCGCAACTGTGCCGTGAGCGCTACAGCCAGCGCTCTGCTCGTACCCAGTGGGTGTTGGCGGAAATCTCCATCATCGCCACAGACCTTGCCGAAGTGCTCGGCTGCGCCCTGGCGTTTCACCTGTTGCTGGGGGTGTCGCTGACCACCGGCATTGTCATCACTGCATTCGACACGCTGTTGATCCTGGCCCTGCAAAATCGCGGTTTTCGGCGCCTGGAAGCGATCATGCTAGCGCTGGTCGCCACCATCGGCGTGTGCTTTTTCATCGAACTGGTGCTGATCAAACCCTACTGGCCCGACGTGCTCAGCGGGTTCACTCCGTCACTGTCGGCCATCAGCGATGCGGCGCCGTTGTACCTGGCCATCGGCATCCTCGGTGCCACGGTCATGCCCCATAACCTCTACCTGCACACCTCTATCGTGCAGACCCGCCTGATCGGCAAGGACCTGGCGAGCAAGCAGGATGCAGTCAAGCTGGCGCGTATCGATACCATCGGCTCCCTGGCCTTGGCGCTGTTGGTCAACGCCGCGATCCTGGTGCTAGCCGCAGCGGCCTTCTACAAGACCGGCCATACCGATGTGGTGGAAATCCAGGACGCCTATCACCTGCTCGACCCCTTGGTCGGCGGTGCTTTCGCCAGCATCCTGTTCGGTATCGCCTTGCTGGCTTCGGGCCAGAGTTCGACCTTTACCGGCACCATCGCCGGGCAAGTGATTATGGAGGGTTACCTCAACCTGCGCATACCCTGCTGGCAGCGCCGCCTGATTACCCGTGGGCTGGCGCTGATCCCGGCGTTTCTCGGGGTATGGCTGATGGGTGACGATGCTATCGGCAAGCTGCTGATTCTCAGCCAGGTGGTACTGAGCCTGCAATTGCCCTTTGCGTTGTACCCGTTGATCCGCATGACCGGCGACAAGCAATTGATGGGGCCGTTCGTCAACCGGTTGCCCACGCGGCTGCTGGCGTGGTTTCTGTTCGCGGTGATCAGTGGGGCGAATGCGTGGTTGATTGGGCAGTGGTTGTTCTGACACTGAGGTGCATTGCCGAGGCAGTGCCTACACCAAGATGGCCAAGGATGTGTATTGGGCAACTTCTGGGTCAGCAGTCAATAGCTTCATCGGCTCAGTCATGGCTGTTGCAATGATCAGCCGATCGAAGGGATCCTTGTGATGATGTTCAAGATCCCTGACGGCAATGGCATGCTCCAGGCTGATGGGTAATTCGACGAAGCCACTTTCCAGGCAGTATTCGCGAATTTTATCTAAGTCCACAGCGAGCTTTCCCAAGCTAACCTTGATTGCCATCTCCCAAAATGTCGCCGCACTGACGTAAATTTCGGCGGCGTTTTCTATCAGCTTGCGGGCTTTACCGGACAGTTTGGAGTCATCGTTGAGTGCCCATAGCAGGATATGGGTATCCAACAATAGCCTCATGAATGACTGGCCTCAAAGGCATCCAAAAGATCGCTGGGGAGTGGGGCGTCGAAGTCTTCAGGAATTGTCAACTCGCCCTTCATTGCGCCAATTCGCCGGCCCTTGGACTTACCAAGCGGGACGAGCTGCGCCATTGCGCGACCATGTTTGGCGATAGTGATGATTTTGCCAGCGGCGGCTTCATCGACCAGTTTGGACAGGTTGTTTTTTGCCTCACCGAGGGCAACGGTAATCATGGGGGCTTCTCCGTGTTTTGGCCAAATATAGCCAAAACTACGACCGCTATCAAAGATGGCACGACCACTGGCGGCCGCTCGTTCAGCGCGGGATGGTGTGTGGTACGTAGTGACCATGAAGTCTCTCCAAGTAAATTTGGCTAAAGTCTGCCCCAGCGCACCGTCCCCAGAAATACTGGCCCTCAAAATCAGAACGGGCCTACGTTTTCTACTAGAAATATTCCTTCACTGGCGCCGTTCAGCAGCGTCAAAATCCGTCACCGATCCCAATACGGCACCGTCCCAAAACACTCCACGAAATAGTCGATCACCGTGCGCACCTTCAGCGACAGCCTGCGGCTGCCCGGCCACAACGCAGCGATCTGTTGGGGCTCCAGGGTTGTCGCGACCTCGTACTCACTCAGCACCGCCTGCAAGGTACCGGCGCGCAGGCTTTCGCCAATCAGCCAGGACGGAAACACCACCAGGCCCAGGCCTTGTTCGGCGGCGTGGGTGAGGGTGTCGGCGTGGTTGCCGGTGATGGGGCCGCTGACGCTGTACGCAGTCCAGTCGCCTTGGCCGCGGCGGAAGAACCAGCGCTGCTGACCGGTGATGCCTTTGTAGGCCAGGCAATGGTGGTGGGCCAGTTCGTCAGGGTGGCGCGGCGTGCCATGTTGGGCCAGGTAAGCAGGGCTGGCCGCGATGCGAAAGCGTTGCGGCGCGAAGATGCGCGCCTGCATGCCCGAGTCATTGAGCACGCCGATACGAAACAGCAGGTCGGTGCCATCTTGCAGCGGGTCGACGAAGGTGTCGGTTTGCTGGATATCCAGCTGCAACTTCGGGTAGCGCCGGCACAGCGCTCCCAGCCAGGGTGCAAGGTGGCGCTGGCCGAACACCATGGGCGCGTTGATGCGCACCAGGCCGCTGGGCTCGCTGTCTTGCTCCTGCAGGGCCTGGTTCGCCGTCTCCAACTGCTCCAGTAGCAAGCGTGCGTGGCGGCCCAGCAGGCGGCCGGCTTCGGTGGGGCTGACGGCACGCGTATGGCGGTAGAGCAATTGCTGGCCGACGGCTTGTTCCATCAGTTGAATCTGCCGCGAAATGGAGGAGGGCGCCAGGCTTTCGCGGCGGGCCACTTCGGAAAAGCTGCCTTGGTCCAGCACGGCCACAAACAGGCGTAGCGCCTTGAAACTCAGTTCATTCAAGCCCTGCATCATCTCTCCAGGCTGTGCGTTCTACGCAAAGGTGTTGTCCGCATACTCCCATTTATCGCACAGCACGGCCACCGGATAATGCGCGCCATGTTTTTCCATTCTTGATACACAGGTGATGTATGCAGGCACGTTCCACCGAAGGCTTGGCGCAGGCCAGGCCGAGCAATAACCTTCTACGGCTGCTGCTGTTGCCGTTGGTAATTCTGGCGGGCATGGGCCTGTCGGTGGAGGCCGGATTGCTCGGGCCATTGGGCGCGCAGGTCGGGCATTTGTGGGCGACGTTGAGCATCTTTGGCGTTGGCACGGCGATTCTGTTTTTACTGCTGCTGTTCAGCGGCCCGCAAAAGGGCCCGGCATTCACGCAGCTGCCGCGCTGGCAGTTGATCGGCGGGTTTCTGGGGCCGATGTATGTAGTGGTGTTGACCCTGGCTACACCGCACATCGGCATCGCGATGACCATGATCGCGATTCTCTCGGGCCAGGTGGGCAAGAGTGTGTTGATCGACCACTTCGGCTGGTTCGGCACCGCGCGCAAACGGGTCAATGGCGAGCGCTGGATCGCGTTGGCGTTGATTGTGGCGGCACTGGTTCTGATTGCACGAGGCTAAGGCGATGAATCTGTTTATGTTGTTGGTGATGGTGATTGCGGCGGGGGCGGTGCTGAGTGTGCAGGCCGCTATCAATGGGCGTCTGGGCCAGACTGTGGGAGTGTTGCGCAGCAGTCTGTTGACTTTCGCGGTGGGCGCGCTGACCACGGCGTTGTTGATATTTTTCTTCGAGCCGGCCCAGGCCGTCAGCCTGCTGGAGGTGCCAAAGTGGCAATTGACCGGTGCCCTGTTTGGCGTGGTGTACATGATGGTGATGGTCGGCGCGGTGCCGGTGGTCGGTACGGCCGTCGCCACGGTGGCCGTGATTGTCGGGCAACTGGGCATGGGCATGCTGATCGACAACTTTGGCTGGCTGGGCAACCCGGCGATCGAGCTGTCGGGCAGTCGTATCCTCGCGATGCTGTTGCTCGCCCTGGCGTTGGTGTTCATGTACCGCAGTAATAGCCGCCGAGCCGACTGACGGCGCTGAACCATGCTTGCTTGCCCAGGGTCACTGCTTAAGGTGCGGCGCTCGCCGCATCGGACGACCATGAACAAGGAGTCTGACCATGCCAGATCAAACCTGTGCTTGCCCTCACTGCAAATGTGTACTGGGCGCTGACGCAATAATGAAAGACGGCAAGGGCTATTGCTGCCAGGGCTGTGCCGAGCACCATGCTCACGGTGAACCCTGCGCGGCGGCGACGGGATGCGAATGCGCCAAGTCGGCCCACGGTTGACAGGATTGACCTGCAGGCCCGGGCACCCGGTGCCTGCAGGATGAGTAAAAACAGTTCGCTTGCCGGCGACCAGTCTTTACCATGGTCGCCCGTCCTTGTTTGATGTGTACCGCCATGGCCCTGGCCGCGCCCCCCGACCTTAGTGATCACGCCGTTCCCGTGCAGCCGTTGGCGCGTACCTACCCGCGTGGGTTGTACGTAGAACCGCACAGCCACGATTGGGGCCAGTTGCTCTACGCCATGAGCGGTGTGATGTGGGTCGAGACGCCCCGCGAAGCCCTGGTAGTGCCGCCCCAGCGTGCAGTGTGGTTGCCGCCGGGGGTGGAGCACGGGATCCGTGTGGTCTCCGATTTGCAGATGCGCAATATCTACCTGCGCCCGGCGTTGGCGGCGACGCTGGACAGCCAGGTGCAGGTCATCGAAGTGGGCCGCTTGTTGCGGGAGTTGATCGTGACCTTGGTCGAGCAGGGTGATCACGGTGATGCGGTTTACTATGACGCTGTGGTGGGCCTGGCTCTGTTGGAGTTGCAACGCGCACGGCGCTCGCCTATTCGCATCGCCATGCCGGTGGCGGCGGATCGTCGGCTGATCAATGCGTGCCAGGCGGTCATGGCTGCGCCTTCCCTGGACATCCCGTTCGAACAGCACGCCGAGGCCGCGGGCGCCAGCGTGCGCACCCTGGCGCGGCTGTTCCAGCAGCACCTGGGCATGGGGTTTGCCCAGTGGCGCCGTCAGGTGCAGTTGGCCACGGCGGCTGCGGAGTTGATCCAAGGCCAGTCGGTGAGCGGCATAGCGCGCACCCTGGGTTACTCGCCCAGCAGCTTCAGCGACATGTTCCGACGCGAATTGGGCGTGTCGCCGTCGCAGTACCGGAGTTGGCCGAAATCCTGAAGCACTTGGCCGATACCCACGGTAGGTGCGCCCTAGACTGAGCCCATCAATCCACCGGGCGCAGCCTTCATGAGCTATTTGATTTCCTTGGCCATCGGCCTGTTTGTCGGCGTGATCTACGGCGCGCTGGACTTCCGCTCGCCTGCACCGCCCGCTATCGCACTGGTCGGCCTGATGGGCATGCTGCTCGGCGAAAAGCTCTGGCCCATGGCGCGGCAGTTGGTCAGTGGTTGGTTGTCCTGATCCCTTTTCCCTTCCACGGATGCCCTCTATGAACGCACTGCAATTTACCGACACCGGCGACCTCGCCCACCTGCGCCTGGTGGAGGTGCCCATGCCGGTACCGTCTGCCGACGAAGTGTTGGTCAAGGTCAACGCGGCGGGCCTGAACCCCAGCGACGTCAAAAACGTGCTTGGCCGTTTCCCCTACACCACGCTGCCACGCATCCCTGGGCGTGACTTCGCAGGCGTGGTGGTGGAAGGCCCGCAGGCATTGCTCGGCCAGGAGGTTTGGGGCACCGGTCGTGACCTGGGGTTTTTCGCTGACGGTTCCCATGCCCAATACCTGCGCGTGTCAGCCAAGGGCGTAGCGCACAAACCCACGCACTTGAGCTTTGCCCAGGCGGCCAGCCTCGGTGTGCCCTTTACCACCGCCTGGGACGCCCTGGAGCGCAGCGGCGTTGGCAAGGGCACGCGCTTGCTGGTGATCGGCGCCAACGGCGCGGTCGGCAGTGCGGCGTTGGCGCTGGCGAAGATACGCGGTGCGCAGGTATTAGCGGCCGTGCGCAAGGCCGATCAGCTCGAGTTGTTACAGGCCCAAGGGCTGGAGGCGATTGCCTTGGGCAAGCCGGAGGAACTGGGCGCGCAAGTGCAGGCCGTGTTCAATGGCGGCGCCGACGTGATCTTTGACACTACCGGTTTCTGGCTGCCTGCCGCGGTGGCGGGGCTGGCACCGTTCGGCCGCATCGCCATCATCGCCGCCCCGGTTGACGGCCACGTGCAGTTACCGGCCCTGGCGCTGTACCGTAAGGGCGGGTCGGTGGTGGGGATCAACTCTTTGCTCTATAGCTGCGAACAATGCGCGGTGATGCTGGAGGCGTTTGGGCGCTTCTTTGATGAAGGCCTGTTGCCGCTGCCTACGGGGTTGCGTGAAGTGGCGTTGGTGGAGGGTGTTCAGTGCTATGCAGAAGTGAACAACGGCAGCCCAGACAAAATCATCTTCCTGCCGTGATGGATAGAAATGTGGGAGCGGGCTTGCTGTGGCGAGGGAGCTTGCTCCCGCTCGACAGCGCAGCTGGAGCCGGCTTTTTTGGGGGCGCTACGCACCCCAGCGCAAGCAAGCTTGCTCGCCACAGCAAGCCCGCTCCCACAATGTTGATCTTTATTCGGTTTCGGGAACGCCTTTTTCCCACGCCGACCAGTTCTTCACAATCGCTTGGACCAACGGGTTGCCCGTGCGGTACAGGTTTTCCAGCGCCGGTACAAACCCACCCTGATCGGCATACTTGAGCAGGTTGTCCACTTCGCTGTAGCCAGGGTAAGGCCGGTCAAAGTCAGAGCCTGCGCGCACCACGGCCAGACGCTGGATATCCACCAAGCCTTCGCGGCTGGCGCGCAGCAGCGCTTCGTAGGTGGAGTTGTCCTCCTGTTGGGTGGTGCAGTATTCGCCTTTGTTGTCGGTGAGCAACTGGGTCCAGACTTCGGCACGTTCGCTCAACCGCGTGCCGGAAAACCAAGTGTTGCCCGCCAGGGTGTCGCAGCGGGTGACTTGCGGCGGCTGGTTGGCCGGGGCGGCGGGGTAGTGTTTGCGCCAGGCGGCGGACTCTGTGCTTTCTGTCAGCTCCACCTTGTGCGACAAGGCAAACGCCTTGGCTTGCAGCTTTTGGTTGAGCTCAAACACTTCGGTCTTGTAGTCCAGCGGAGGTTTTTCGTTGGGCCCCTTGGTGTTGATCCCTATATAGCCCGTCGGCCAGTCCTTGGGCGCATCCCGTGAATCCAGCTCCCACTGCGTGCCGAACTCCACCAGGTAATGGGCCCAGGCGGCGGTACCGATGGTGCCGTGCTTGGGGTTGATGCCGGCGATCCCGGCGATCAGGAAGTAGCTCTGGCGCAGGTCGAACTTGGGCGACAAGGCCAGGGCCAGGGTAGATGCGGCAGCGTTGGTCTGGCCCATGCCGGTCACCAGCAGGCACACGTCCTGGTTGTTGCAGCGAATCACTGGATATTCGGCGGACAAGCCTGGAACGCGTACTTCTTGTTTAAGTTCGAGGCGGTCGATCCAGGTTTGCGCCTCGGGGGCAAACATGGTGATCAGCATCACCTTGGGTTTGATCGGTGCTGGGCTATCCGCCAGCACTATGTGGGGCAATAGGGCCAGGCCGACGGCCAGCGAGACACGGGTCAATGCGTTCATCTACAGCTCCTTGATCAGAATTGATAGCCCACGCCGGCGTAGTAACCCCAGCCGTCTGAGCGTGCGCGGAAGTTGCCTTCGCCGAAATTCAACTCGCTGCCGTCCTCCCAGTTGCCGCCGTTGTGAAAGTAACGGCCGACCAGGGTAAAGCGCAGATGGGTAAACGAGTACAGCAACACGTTGGTGGCCACCAGGGAATTGGCGGTGCGCGCCGGGTTGTCCTTGTGCAGGTCCGAGCCGAAATCGTAGTTGGTGAAACCGATGTAGGTCAGCGAGGCGCCGTTGTCGAACTTGCCGATGGGCACGATGTACTTCATCTGCGCTCGGTAGCCGTCCCAGGAATACTCATTGCTGGCGCCGTAGTTTTCCCACTGGTAGCGCCCGTAGAAATTGGCCGACAGGTTGACCCTCGAATGGGTGTCGATATCGGTACCCAGGCCGCTGTACAGGGTGTTGGCGCGGTTTTCCTTGCGGCTGCCGTGGTCGTAGATCCAGTCAAAGGCCACATACCATTCCTTGAATGGGCCAATTGCTAGGCTGCGTCCTGCGAGGTAGTCGATGGAGATCCGCGGTTCATGCTCCATGAACACCGGCGAGCCATGGTCCCACACACCTTTGTCATTACTGTTACCGATGGTGAGGATCTTCGGTACATCGATATAGCCGTACAACTCAAAGGGGCCCTTGCGCCCGAAGTACTCGTATTCCAGGTAGACGTCATCTTGAGGCTTGGGGCCGAAACTGATGTCTTTGCTGCCGATCAGCGTGAGGTCCTGGTTGAACCACTCGGACAGATACACGCCTTTTTTCGCCGGGGGGTTGGCTTCAGGGCTGAGGGTTTCGCCCTGTGCTGAGTCATCCACGGGCTTTTCCTGCGCCAAAATGGGTGCACTGAGTACTCCCGTAACGGCGGCCAGTAGCAACGAAACGCCAAGACCAGCACGAGGCTTTGAGGTGGGGTGCATTGAAAGTCCTTATTCTTACGCGGTTTAAACCCGATTCGACGGGGAGGAGTGAACTTGGCGGTCAAGTTCGTTCCGCAAACGTTTGCACAGGTTGTACCAACTTGGGTCAATGGCTTGAACTGTTTAGAAAAAAGAGCAATTAGCCGACGCTTTGGTCAGGAAAACACTGGGATTTCTGTCATCCTGATGCGTCACCCCTGTGGAGGAACCTTGATGTTCGAACACTACCTGCGTGCCTGGGAGCTGAGTGCTGATGGACAGCCTATCGTCACACCCGGCAGCGACCTGTTGCCGGTCCGCTGGAAAGGCGTGCCGGCGATGTTGAAAATTGCTCATACCCCTGAGGAAAAACTCGGCGGCCGCCTGCTGAGCTGGTGGGCAGGTGACGGCGCGGCACGGGTGTTCGCCCATGACCACACTGCAGTGTTAATGGAACGCGCAACGGGCTCAGGTTCCTTGATGCGCATGGCCCTCAATGGTCAGGACGACGAAGCCAGCCAGATCGCCTGCGCAACTCTGGCCCGGCTGCATGCGCCTCGTGTGTCGCCGCCCGAAGGGTTGGTTGGGCTGGATGAGTGGTTCCGATCCTTGTGGCACGCCGCCGAACAGGAGGGCGGTGTCTTACGCGACTGCGCGGCGACGGCCCGGACATTGCTGGCTGCGCAACAGGAGGTTGTGGTACTGCACGGTGATTGCCATCACGACAATATCCTCGACTTTGGCCCTCGTGGCTGGCTGGCGATTGATCCAAAGCGGGTGATGGGCGAGCGCGGTTACGATTACGCCAATTTGATCTGCAATCCGGACTTGCCGACCAGTAGCGATCCACTGCGTTTCAGCCGCCAGGTTGGGGTTATCGCCCTGGCGGCCGGCCTCTCACGTCCGCGTTTGTTGCAATGGGTGGTGGCTCATGCCGGGTTGTCTGCCGCCTGGTTTCTGGAAGACCAGGAGCGCGAGCGTGCCATGATTGAGTTGCAGGTTGCCCGTCTGGCACAGCAGGCACTGGCTCAAGGGGCGGACGAGTAGGGCGGCGGGTGATGGGCAACCGGGGTGAATAATTGAAGTGCGGCCTGTCGCCGGTACTCACTCGGCGTCTGGTGCATTTCGATACGAAAGTGGCGATTGAAATTCGACAGGTTGGCGTAACCCACCTCAAAGCAGATGTCCGCCACTGACATCTGGCTGTGCAACAGCAAGCGGCAGGCACGCTGCACGCGGAACTTGCGCATCAGGTCGATAAAGCCGTGGCCGGTGTTGCGTTTGAAAAACCGCGAAAAGCCAGGTTCGCTCATGTCCAGCTGCCGGGCGATGTCCGACAGGCGTACATCGCCGGTCAGTTCCCGCATCAGGTAGTCAAGCGCCTTGTTGATACGTTCGGCGCTGCGCGCATCCAGGGTCGGTGCGTAGCACGGGCTGGCCAGGGTCTTGGCCTGTGAGGGCGGGGCGTTCTTCAGCGTATCGAGCAGTTGCAGAAATAGGGTCAGGCGTTGCAGACCATGGGCATTGCCGATGGCCTCCATCAGCCTGGCGGCGTGTGTGGCGGTTGCTCCGGTGAATTCGAGGCCGCGTCGCGCCTGTTCAAACAACGCCTGTAACTCGCCCAGTTCCGGCAGGGTGGTGCGCAGAGCGAGCAGGGCGGCGCCGTCGAATTGGAGCACCACATCACGCCTGTGCAGGTATTCGCCGGGGGCCAGGTCGCCGATCCAGTCGTGAGGCAGGTCAGGGCCGATCAGTGCGACATGCCCTGCGCTGAACGCACCGATATAGTCGCCCGCCACCAGCTTGCCGCTGCCTTGACGGATCAGGTGGATTTCGAATTCAGGGTGGTGGTTCCAGCGTGCCAGTTCATAGGGATAGTCATGTTCGAACCAGCGAAAACCATGTTCCGGTTCGGTCAGGATCACCTCAAGCTCCGCAGGGCGATGCTCGAACAGGGTGGCGGGGCTGACGGGCATGGTGCTGCCTCTTGTGGTGGTGCAATTTTCCCAAAATACCCGCACTGGCAATCGCTGCGCTAGCCCTGGTTTCGCCTGAGGCTGATACTTTTTTGATCCTGTGCCTCAGGTTAAAAAAGTATCAGCCGCGCATTCGCCAGCCGTTTGTGAGGCAGCAGGCCAAGCTGCTGTAATCGAGGCTCAACAACAAAGGTCGGCAAGCTGTTCTCGGCGGTGTTCACCGGCTACCGGCAATAACCTTTACAGGACCCCCCATGAAACGACTCGAAGGCAAAAGCGCGCTGATCACTGGATCGGCGCGAGGCATTGGCCGTGCGTTCGCCCAGGCCTACATCGCTGAAGGCGCCACCGTGGCCATCGCCGACATCAACCTGCAGCAGGCCCAGGCCACCGCCGCCGAACTGGGGCCCAAGGCTTACGCGGTGTCGATGGACGTCACCGACCAGGCCTCCATCGACGCGGCGATCGCCACAGTGGTGAGCCACGCTGGCAAGCTCGATATCCTGATCAACAACGCCGCCTTGTTCGACCTGGCCCCCATCATCGACATCACCCGCGACAGTTTTGAACGGCTGTTCTCGATCAACGTCGCCGGCACCCTGTTCACCCTGCAGGCCGCAGCCCGACAGATGATCAGCCAAGGGCATGGCGGCAAGATCATCAACATGGCCAGCCAGGCCGGGCGGCGAGGCGAGCCGTTGGTGGCAGTTTATTGTGCGAGCAAGGCGGCGGTGATCAGCCTGACGCAATCGGCGGGGTTGAACCTCATCAAGCAGGGCATCAATGTCAATGCCATCGCCCCCGGTGTGGTGGACGGCGAGCATTGGGACGCAGTGGATGCGTTGTTCGCCAGGCATGAAGGGCTGGCGCCTGGCGAGAAGAAAAAGCGCGTAGGGGATGAGGTGCCGTTTGGGCGGATGGGCACGGCTGAAGACCTGACCGGCATGGCGATCTTCCTGGCGTCGACGGACGCCGATTATGTGGTGGCCCAGACCTATAACGTCGATGGCGGCAATTGGATGAACTAGCGGTTGACGCTGATCCAACTGTGGGAGCTGGCTTGCCTGCGATAGCGTTGGTGGATTCACTCCCGTCATCGTAGGCAAGCCCCACCTTTGAACTTCAGCGTTATTGAGAATAGGGTAAGTCAGCAACGCATCGATCCCCGCAGTAAACTGTTCCATACTTCAAGATTTCTACGCTCGCCCGGAGGCGGTCGTACGTGCAGACCACCCGAGAACGACCATGAGCCTTTCGAAAGCTGCCATCGCTTCATTCGACGTCGACGCCCAGAAGAGCTTCACGCCTTTGTGTCCCAGCGAGTTGCCAGTGGCCGGTGGCGACGGCATTGGTGCCGAACTCAATTACATGGCCAGTCTCGCCGGCCACCGCATCGGCAGCAAGGACGCCCACACCCCCCACGCACCCTGGGTGGTAGCGCAGCACAGCGAGATGCTGCAACCCACCGGCCTGGCCCATGCCGATGTGACCTGGGTCAGCCACTGCGTGCCCGGCACCGAAGGGTTCACCCTGCTCGATGAGTTGCCCACCCCCTATGACTACGACTACTTCATCTGGAAAGGGGTCGAGCCCGACCTGCACCCCTACGGCGCCTGTTACCACGACCTGCACGATAAACTGTCCACCGGCGTCATCGAGTACCTCAAGGCCCACGGCGTGGCCCGCGTGATCGTCGGCGGCCTGGCGCTGGACTATTGCGTCAAGACTACCGCGTTGCAATTGCTCAAGGCCGGCTTGCAAGTGATCCTGCATTTGCCGGCGTGCCGAGGCATCAGCGAGGAGGGCGGTGTACAGGCTGTCGACGAATTGCTCAAGGCCGGTGCATACATCAGTCGCACCCGCGAAGAACTGGCCCTGATTGCGCAGGGCTGAGCCTCAACGCTCAATCGACCGACTCCACCGCGCATTCCACTGCGGCCGTGCCTGGTTGACCTGGTCCCAATCAATCGAAATGGCGGTTTGCAGATAACTCTGCATGGCCTCCACCCGCGCGCGGGTTTTGTCGGTGGTGGGGGTGGTCGGGTTCGACGGGATCTGGTCACCTTCTTCCAACGCCGGCGCCTGGGCCTCGGCAGTCAGCAAGAACGCTGCGAGCTTCTGCGCCAGTTCCGGCTGGTCATTGCGGGCGATCACGCATTCGGCCACGTTGAGCACCACCGCACCTTCTTTGGGCTGCGCGTACTCCATCGGTATGCCGAGCAGTTTTTGCGTGGCGACCTGGGTCGGGGTCAGGGGGAAGATCGCGGCTTCGTCGGTCTGCACCATCTCGGAGATCTTTGCTGAGCTGGCGATGTATTCCAGCACGTTGGGGCCCACGGTCGTAGACCAGGCCTTGAAACCCGGTTCCACATTGCTTTCATCGCCACCCTGGATGCGGTTGAACATCAGGAAACCATGCAGGCCGAAGGTGGAGGAGGCCAGGGATTGGAACACCACTTTGTCCTTGAAGCGCGGGTCGGCCAGGTCCATCCATGAGGTGGGCGCGGCCCAGCCTTTGTCTTTGAACATCTTGGCGTTGTAGCCAAGGCCGGTGACGCCCAGGGTCACGGCCACGGCTTCGTCCTTGATTCGGGCCTTGGCCGGGATCTGTTCCAGTGGCGGGCTCGGCGCGAGCTTGTCGCACAGGCCCATGGAGATGGCGCGGTACATGATGCCGTCGTCGAGGAACATCACATGCATCTGCGGGTTGGCCTGGTTGGCCTGGACCTTGGCAAGAATGTCCGATGAGGTGCCGGGTACGATCACGACCTTGGCGTTATTGGCCTTTTCGAAGGCGGGCAGCACCTTGTCGGCGTACACCCGTTCCATGGTACCGCCGTTCATGCCCAGGTACAGCGTGGGGGCGGCATGGGCCGTGCTGGTGAGCAAGGCGAGGGACAAGCAGGACAACGCGAGACGTGATTGCATGGGGTTTTTCCTCTCAGGCTTGGAAACGACGGATGGAAAACGCTTCGATGGGTTGGCGGCTGGCGCCGTCGCAGACGATCTCTGCCAGGGCTTCACCAACCGCGGGGCCGAGCTGGAACCCGGCGCCGGCAAAGCCGAAGCCGTGGAGCAGGCCGGGTTGGGTACTGCTGGGGCCGATCACCGGTTCGTGGTCGGGCAGGTAACCTTCGGTGCCGCTCCAGGTGCGAATGGCCTGGGCTCCCTGGAGAAACGGGTAGAGTTCGCCGGCATTGCGCAGGATCTCCAGCACCGCCGCCTGCCCCGGCCGGGCTTGCTGTGGGCCGAGGGCAAAGCCGCGCCCGCCGCCGAGGATGCAATTGCCACGGGCGACTTGCCGGGCATAGATGCCGCCGCCCTCGACGCCGGTGCTGACGGTCATCACTCCCCGCAGCGGCTCGGTGACCAGCATTGCCGGGTGCGCCGAGATAATCGGCACCGGCTCGCCCAATTGCGCGGCGACCTTGCCAGCCCAGGCGCCGGCGCAGTTGAGCAGCCAGGGCGCTTGCAAGTGCAGGCCGTTGGCGCAGTGCACCTGGAACAGTCGGCTGTCGTGCGCGATGCGGATCACCTCGGCTTGCTCGTACACCGCAGCGCCATGGCGTTGGGCGGCACGGGCAAAGGCTGGGGACACCAGCCGCGGGTTGGCATGCCCATCATCCGGGCACAACGAGGCGCCCACTGCCACGTCGCCCACCCAGGGAAAACGCTTGCGCAACTCGCTGCGGTCCAACAGCTGCAAGCCCAGGCCAAAGCCACGGGTCTGATCGGCGTAGGCTTGCAGTGCGGCAAAATCCCCGGGGCTGCGCGCCAGCTTCAAATGCCCGCAGCGCACGTATTCACCCTCAATACCAATCAACCCAGGCAGGTCGGCCCACAGTTGGTGAGCGCGCTGGGACAGCGGTAACTGATGCAAGGGCCGCCCCTGGCGCCGCACGCCGCCGTAATTGACGCCGCTTGAGTGCGAGCCACAAAAATCCCGTTCTACCAGTGCCACCCGCTGGCCTTTTTGCGCGAGCACCAAGGCCGCCGAAGCCCCGACGATGCCACCCCCCAAGACGATGACGTCGATCATGGCTGCACCTGCACGCCAAACGGCAGCGGCTTGATCGGCGCCTGGCCACGCAGACGCCCGATCTGTGGGAGGTCGCGGCCGCTGCGCTCTGCTACGATTTCCGCCGCCGCCAACCCGCACATCCGCCCTTGGCAGCGGCCCATGCCGACGCGGCAATGGGCTTTGACCCGGTTGATTTCCCAGTGGCCTTCATCCACCACGGCGCGCACCTCGCCGACGCTGACCTCTTCGCAGCGGCACAGGACCAGTTCGTCCGGCGCCTGCGCGGCCCAGTGCTCGGGGAAGGGGAACGCGGTTTCCAGGCCCTGGCGAAAGCGCTGGATACGCGCCAACTGCCGCTCCAGTGTGGCCCGGCGGTGCGGGTCGACCGCGACGCCGGTATCTTCCAGCAACGCCAGCGCGGCACATTCGCCGGCCATTTGCGCGGCATCGGCGCCCATGATCCCGGCGCCGTCGCCCGCCAGGTACACCCCTTCGACACTGCTGCGCCCGGCGCTGTCACGTTGCGGCAGCCAGGCGCGATTGAGCGGGTTCCAGGCAAACTCACAGCCGAGCAGATCGGCCAATTGCGTTTCGCTGCGCAGGGCGTGGGCGAAGGCCACCGCATCGCATGGCAGGGTCTGTTCGCCGAAGCGAATGCCACGCACCCGTTGGTCGCCGTCGATCTGCTTGAGCATTGCGCCCTGATGCACGGCAATCCCGTGGGCGGTCAGCCAGGCGCGGTAATACATGCCTTTGGCCAGGGTCGCCGGTTGCCTGAGCAGCGCTGGCAAGGCCCGGCATTGGGCGCTCAGCGGCGCACTGTCAAGCACCGCCAGCACCTTGGCACCGGCCTTTGCGTATTGGTACGCGACTAAATAGAGCAACGGCCCGGAGCCACAAAACACCACGCGTTCGCCAATCGTGCAACCTTGGTACTTCAAGGCGATTTGTGCCGCGCCCAGGCTGTAGACACCGGGCAATGTCCAGCCCGGCACAGGCAGGATGCGGTCGGTGGCGCCGGTGGCGACTATCACCTGCGCGTATTCGAGGCTGTCGGCGCGCCCGTTATTGAGCATGTCCAGGCGACCGTCCTCGGCGTTCCACACCAAGGTATCGGGCCGATAGTCGATCAAGGCTGCCAGTTCATCCATGTTGCGGTGCACGGCTTGGGCCTTGCGCGCTTCAAACCCGTAGACCTGCCTGGCGGTGCGTTGAAACCCTGGAGGTTGGCGCCGATAAATCTGCCCGCCACCGCGCGGGCTCTCATCCACCAGGCAAGGTGTGATGCCGTGGTCGAGCAACGTGCGCGCCGCGCTGATCCCCGCCGGGCCTGCACCCACAATCACCACCGGCTTCATGGCTGGCGCCCCGGGTCACGGCTGATCGCCTGGCCGTCTTCAAGCAGGGTCGAACAGGCGCGCACCCGCCGCCCATCGGCCAGCCGCACCCAACAATCCTGGCACGCACCCATCAGGCAAAACCCGGCGCGGCGCTCGGCACTGAAATCGCTGCCGCGCAGGTGCTCGGCACAGGTCAGCATGGCGGTCAGTAGGGTGTCGCCGAGCAACCCCGTGGCGGGTTGGCCGTCGAGGGTAAAGGCCAGGGCAGGGCGTTGGGTTTCGCTCAGTCGCTTGAACAACGCCATCAGTGTTTCCCCACCAGTACGCGGTCCAGGCCGTAGACCCGGTCGAGCACAATCATGGTCGCTGCCGTCAGTGCGATGACCAGCGCCGAAACGGCGGCCATCATCGGGTCGATAGACTCGGTGGCGTACACGTACATGCGCACCGGCAGGGTTTGCGTGGCCGGCGAGCTGACGAAAATCGACAGGGTCACTTCATCGAAACTGTTGATGAACGCCAGCAACCACCCACCGGCCACGCCAGGCAAAATCATTGGCAGGGTGATCTGCCGGAACAGCGTAAAGCGCCCGGCGCCGAGGGATTCGGCGGCCTGCTCGGCACTGCGATCAATGCCGATGGCCGCCGCCAATACCAGGCGCAACACATATGGGGTGATGATCACCACGTGCGCGAGCATCAGCCAGGTAAAGCTGCCGTTTACGCCCATCAGCGCAAACAGGCGCAGCATGGCCACCCCTAGCACCAGGTGCGGAATGATGATGGGCGACAGGAACAGCGCGCTGAAGAAATTGCGCCCCGGGAACGCATAGCGACTGATCGCCAGGGCCGCCGGCACCGCAATCAGGGTCGCCAGCGTGGCGGCGGTGAAGGCCAGGATAAGGCTGTTGTAGAACGCCTGGATAAAGTCAGCGCGTTCGAACACTGCGCGAAACCAGCGCAGGGAGAAGCCCGACGTGGGCAGGCTCAAGGTGTTCTCTGGCGTGAATGCCACCAGGCACACCACCACCAGCGGCGCCATCATGAACAGCACCACCACCGCATGAAAGCCGAGGGCCAAAGGACCGTTTCTGGACATGCGCTTAAACCCCCAGGGACTTTTTGTAGCGGCCTTCGACCATGCGATTCCAGCTCAGCATGATCAGCAGATTGACCAACAGCAGCGCTACCGCGAGGGTCGCGCCCATGGGCCAGTTGAGTTCCGAGAGGTACTGGTCGTACACCACGGTGGCGACCATCTTCAGGCGTCGCCCGCCCAGCAGACCGGGGATCGCAAAGGAGCTGGCGGCCAGGCCGAACACGATCAATGTGCCGGACAGCACACCGGGCATCACTTGGGGCAATACGATCTTGCGCATCACCGTCGCTTGGCTGGCGCCCAGGGACAACGCCGCCTGTTCGGCTGACGGATCGAGCTTTTGCAGGGAGGTCCACACCGGGATGATCATGAACGGCAGCATCACGTGCACCAACGCGATGATCACGGCGAAGGGCGTATACAGCAGCTTCATCGGACTGCCGCCGAGAGCCTGGATCATTTGGTTAATCAGCCCGTCGGCACCCAGCAGCAGGCTCCAGCCAAACGCGCGTACCACCACCGAAATCAGCAGCGGTGTGAGGATCACTATCAGGAAAATCGAGCGCCACGGCGTGCCCATGCGGCTGAGGATGTAAGCCTCCGGCACGCCGATCACCACGCACAGCAGCGTTACCAGGGCACTGATCCAGAACGTGCGCCAGAAAATCTCGTAGAAGTAGGCGTCGCTCAACAGCGCCCAGTAATGGGCCAAGGTCCACTCATCGACCTTCACGCCCACTTGGTAGTCGAACACATTGAACGACAGCACCAGGGTCAAGCCCAGTGGCACGATCAGCAGCCCGGCAAACAGCACCAGCGCTGGCAGCGAGAGCAGGTAACCGCGACTCATGGGTGCACCTCATCGGCGGCCAGTACCCGCAGCAAATCGGCCTGCCATTGCAGGCCCACTGCCGCGCCGCCAGCCAACGGTGCGCTGCCGTCGTTACTGCGCACCACAGTGATTTCGCCCAGGGCGGTGTGGACGCGGTACAGCCATTGGCTGCCGAAAAAGTAGCGGTCTAGCACTTTGCCTTGCATGCGCCCGGTGCCAGGCTCCACCAGTTGGATTTTTTCCGGGCGCAGGCTTAGGGTCAGTTCGCCTGCGCCGCCGTCGTGACGCACTTGGGGTGCGCCGAGCGCATCGTAGTCGCCGGCCAGCAGGTTGGCCTTGCCGACGAAGTCCGAGATAAACCGCGTGCGCGGGTGCTCATAGAGCTTGTACGGCGCGTCGATCTGGGTCACACGCCCGGCCTGCATCACCACCACACGGTCGCTGATGGACAGGGCTTCGGCCTGGTCATGGGTGACCATCAGGGTGGTGATGCCCACCGCGCACTGGATACGACGGATTTCAAATTGCATCTCTTCGCGCAGGTTGGCGTCGAGGTTGGACAGCGGCTCATCGAGCAACAACACCGGCGGTTCGATCACTAGCGCACGGGCCAGGGCCACGCGCTGGCGCTGGCCGCCGGACAGCTCACGAGGGTAGCGCTGCGCATGCTGGGCCAGGCGCACCAGCTCCAGCACGGTATTGACGCGGGTGGCGATGTCGGCCGCAGGCACCTTGCGCATCTTCAGGCCGAAGGCGACGTTGTCGCGCACGCTCATATGCGGGAACAGCGCGTAGCTCTGGAACACCACGCCCAGGCCACGGCTGGCGGGTTTCGCGTGGGTAATGTCGCGACCGTCGAGCAGGATCTGGCCGCCGCTGACGTCGACGAAACCGGCGATCATTTGCAGGGTGGTGGTCTTGCCACAGCCTGAAGGGCCGAGCAGGGAAACGAACTCGCCTTGTTCCACCGCCAGGTCAGTGGCGACCACCGCATCGACGGCGCCATAGCGTTTGCTCAAGGCCTTGAGTTGGAGAAATGCCATGTTTGCGTTCCACCTTTATTCAGTCGCGTCTAAACGCGCTTTCTTGTTTTGGGCAGATGCGAAAAGTGCGGTGCCGGTGCGTTGGCGCTCGATCTCAAGTCGGCTGCCGGTTGTTGTTCAATTCGCCCCTGTGGACGCAGATTAGGACGAAGACTAGGATGGGTGGAAGGTGGAATTTCACTCAACGGACTACTATTTTGTGATTTATTCATTGAGCAGAATTATTAACGAGATTAGGTGTTATGGATTCCACTGAGCGAATTGATGGCGGCAAAGAAGTCGGTGCGGGCAGCGTCTCCCGGTTGTTTGCTGTGCTGCGAGCCCTAGGGGAGGTACCCGAGGGCGGCGAGCGGGTCACCCAGCTCGCCCAACAGGTGGGCTTGTCCCAACCCACCACCCATCGTCTGCTGCGCAGCCTGATGGACGAAGGCATGGTTGAGCAGGATGCACGCAGCAAACGCTATCGCTTGAGTCTGGAGTTCTTCGCGTTGGCGGCCAACGCGGGCAAGACCGGCAACCTGCGCGACCTGGTGCGCCCCAGCCTGTTGCGCCTGAGCGCGTCGCTGGGGGACTCGCTGTTCCTGCTGGCGCGCAGCGGCTTCGACGCCATTTGCCTGGACCGCAGCGAGGGTCCGTACCCGATTCGTACCTTCACCGGCGATATCGGTGGGCGCGTGGCCTTGGGTGTGGGGCAGGGCAGCCTGGCGATCCTGGCGTTTCTGCCGGAAGAAGAGCGCGAGACGGTGATCCGCTACAACCTGCCACGGCTCAAGGACTTCCACCTGTACGACGAAGTGCTGCTGCGCTCCGAAGTGGAGAACGTGCGCAAGCTGGGTTATGCAGCACGCAACACCGGTGTGCTGGAAGGTATGGCAGGGCTGGCGGTGCCCATCCTCAACCGCGACGGGTACGCGGTCGCGGCGTTGAGCGTGGCGACCATCAGCGACCGCCTGGGGCCGAGCCGCTTGCCGATGGTGGTGGAGTTGTTGAAGCGCGAGGCGGCGGCCATCGGGCCGCGGCTCAATCCGTTTGACCCGACGTTGCGCAGGCCGTCGCAGACCTTTGGGGGTTAACCCGGGCCTTCACAACAGCATATTGGATCCAGTTACGGTATAACCCTGAGACGCTTTCGTGATTCGAGGCCCCATTTTTCATGCAAAACCCTTTGCAACGTCCGCTGTGGCAAATCTATCTGTTGTTCCTGGCACCGATGGTGCTGTCCAATTTCCTGCAGAGCTTTTCCGGCACCCTCAACGGCATTTACGTCGGCCAGATGCTGGGCACCCAGGCCTTGGCCGCGGTGTCGGGGATGTTTCCCATCGTGTTTTTCTTTATCGCCCTGGTGATCGGCCTGGGGGCGGGCGCCTCGGTGTTGATCGGCCAGGCATGGGGCGCCCAGGAGACCGGAATGGTCAAGGTGATTACCGGTGCCACCCTGACCCTGGGCGCGTTGGTGGGCCTGGTGGCCGCCGTGCTGGGCAGCCTGTTTGCGCGCCCGGCATTGCAGGCGTTGGGCACGCCGGTGGATGTGCTCGACGATGCGGTGGGCTACGCCCAGATGATGATGTTGATCATGCCGTTGCTGCTGGTGTTCATCCTCTATACCCAACTGCTGCGTGGCGTCAGCGACACGATTTCGCCGTTGCTGGCATTGATGGTCTCCACCCTGGTGGGCTTGCTGCTCACGCCTGCGCTGATTCGCGGCTGGATCGGCCTGCCACCCATGGGCATCCAGAGTGCGGTGTATGCCGGGCTGGTGGGTAACGCCTTGGCGATGCTGTTTCTGATCCTGCGCCTGCGCCACAAAAACCACGTGATGGCGCCAGACCGCGAGCTGCTTGCCGCCTTGCGCCTGGACCGCGTTATCCTCGGCAAAGTCCTGCGCATCGGCCTGCCGACGGGCTTGCAGATGGTGGTGCTATCGCTGTCAGAGCTGGTCATCCTGGCTTTGGTCAACGGCCACGGTTCCCAGGCCACGGCGGCCTATGGCGCGGTGACGCAGATCGTCAACTATGTGCAGTTCCCGGCGCTGTCGATTGCCATTACCGCCTCGATCCTCGGCGCCCAGGCGATTGGCGCCGGGCGCCTGGAGCGCATCGGGCCGATCCTGCGCACGGGGCTTGTAATCAACCTGTGCCTCACCGGTGGCTTGATCGTGCTCGGCTATGGGCTATCCCACTGGTTGCTGGGCCTGTTCATCACCGACGACAGCGCACGGGTACGGGCCGAACACCTGCTGCACATCATGCTCTGGAGCATTCTGGTATTTGGCTTCCAGGCGGTGATTGGCGGCATCATGCGCGCCAGCGGCGTGGTGCTGATGCCGGTGGCGATCTCGATCTTCTGCGTGCTCTGCGTGGAACTGCCAACGGCCTATCTGTTCAACGCCCACTTCGGATTGGAAGGAGTGTGGATGGCATTTCCGGTGACCTACCTGGCGATGCTGGTGTTGCAGATCGCCTATTACCGCTTGGTGTGGCGGCATAAGCAGATCAAGCGGTTGGTGTGAGGCTCAGGCCGCGCAAGAGCAACTCCAGGCCTTGCAAGCCTTCCTCCAGCCGTGTACTCGGGTGCTCATCCCGGGCAATCCACAACGCGGTATTAACCAGGCTGCCGTTGATCAACTGCGCCAGTGCGTGGCTGGAGGCCGTAGGCATCAGGCCCGCTTGCATCAGGGCCTCCAGCAATTGGCGCAAGGACTCCACGCAGTGTTGCTGGGAGCCGGTGTCGCCCAGTACCGCCGGGGCATCCTGCAATACAATGCGCTGGATTTCCGGGTCCTGGGCCATGCGCAGATAGGCGCGACAGCGCTCGCAAAAACCACTCCAAGGCTCTACGGCCTGCTCCGAGATGCGTTGCAAGCGCACGTCCATCTCGCTGTCGAGTTGAGCGACCACCGCTGCCAGCAGCCCTTTTTTGTCACCAAAGTGGTGATACAGCGCACCGCGCGTCAGGCCGGCACGGGCAGTAAAGTCATCCATCGAGGTATTGGCATAGCCTTGGGTGGCGAAGGCCCGGCGCGCGCTCGCTATCAGGCGGGCGCGGGTGTCTTCGATCATTTCAGCTCGGGCTCGGCTCATGGGCGTCTCTTGGCTAAGTGATTGACATACGCTGCGTATGCGAAGCATGATCTGCCACATACGCGTCGTATGTATTTTGCCCTGATGGATTCAGATAGCAAGCCCAGGGCGTCGAGCAAGAGGTCAAGCAGGATGGCAAACCCCTACGCTGAATTATTCCAGGTCCCCGGTGCCCGGGCCTTTGTGCTCGCGGGCATGCTGGCGCGCATGCCGATATCCATGACCGGCATCGGCCTGATCACCATGCTGTCCCAGGTACATGGCGGCTATGGCCTGGCCGGTTCGGTGGCGGCGGTGTTTGCCCTGGCCACGGCGATTTGCGCGCCGCAAGTGTCACGTTGGGTGGACCGCTACGGCCAGGGCAGGGTGCTGCCGATTGCCGCGCTGATCGGCGGCGGGGCGCTATTGATGTTGCTGCTGTGTACGCGGTTGCAGGCGCCGAATTGGACGCTGTTTCTGTTCGCCGCGCTGGCGGGCTGCATGCCCAATATGTCGGCCATGGTGCGGGCGCGCTGGACCGAGTTGTACCGTGGCCAGCCCAGGCTGCAAACCGCGTTTGCCCTGGAGTCGGTACTCGATGAGGTGTGCTTCATCATCGGCCCGCCCATTTCGGTGGGGTTGAGCGTGGCGGTGTTCCCAGAAGCCGGGCCCCTGGTGGCGGCGCTGTTGCTGGGGGTGGGCGTCACCACCTTTGTGCTGCAACGGCAAACCGAGCCACCGGTACACGCGCATCAGGGCGCGCACGGTCGTTGGCTGATTGCTTCGCCGTCGGTATTGATCCTGATGATTTTGCTGTTGGCCATGGGCGTGATCGTCGGCGTGGTGGATGTGGTCAGCGTGGCCTTCGCCCAGCATCAGGGCCAACCGGCGGCGGCGAGTATCGTGCTGTCGGTGTATGCCATTGGTTCGTGCCTGGCCGGGTTGGCCTTCGGTGCCCTCAAACTCAAGGCGCCGTTGCCACGCCAGTTCCTGTACTGCGGCGTAGCCACGGCGTTGACCACCTTGCCCTTGCTGCTGGTGAGCAATATTCGCGGCTTGGCCGCTGCCATCTTTATCTCCGGGCTGTTCTTTGCGCCCACGTTGATTGTGTCGATGGCCATGGTGGAGCAGATCGTCCCGGCCAGCCGCCTGACCGAAGGCATGACCTGGCTGATCACCGGCCTGAGCATCGGCGTGGCCATTGGCGCCGCGAGTTCGGGGTGGATGATCGACCACTTTGGCGCCACCAGCGGATTCTGGGTGGCGCTGGCGGCGGGGGCGGTGGTTGCGGGTTCGGCGGTAGTGGGTTACCGGCGGTTGGGATAGTCAGCCAATCGTCGGGCATGGCTCTGGGTAGTGATGCTGCAGAAATTCGTTCAGCGCCTGACGCGTGAGATCATTCAATGTCACTTTCTTACGGTTTGCCGCCAGGGCAGCGGCCAAATGCAAGTCATGCCCGACACGTACGTTGAATGAACCTTTGCACGGTTTCTCCGGCGTGTGCCCCAGGCTTTGGCAGGTAGCGAGATAATCATCCACCGCGCCACGGAAGGCTGCGTCCAGTTCAGCCACAGTTTTGCCTTCATAGCTCACCAATGCCTTGATGAACAGGATTTTACCAAACAGGCAGTTGTCCTCGAGGCTGGCTTCGATGGAGCCGATGTAGCCTTTGTGTTTCAGTTGGTTGTTCACTGAATCAGTTCTCCTGATTTCAATTGTTCGATGATCTGGCGCCGAATGTAGTGTTTCAGTTCGTTGCCGGGGTGAGGCTTGTGCAGGGTGATCATTGCACTGGGGTCGCCCATGTCGAACTTGACCCGGCTTCCGGCCCCTTCAATCTGTGTGTATCCCAATCGGCGTAATAACGTGACGAGCTCAGACCAGGTAAATGCCATGTGCTCATTGAGCAGTTTGGCGAGCAGCTTTTCATTCTTGGACACGGCGTTCCCTGCGTGTAACTAAATGTAGTTGCAAAAAGTGGTGTTCGTCAATGCTAGCTCAGCTTCGTGCGGCTTCGCGGGGATTGATGTAACCCCCGATGACAGCCTGTGCGGCGCCCCCCATTCCCCCGCTAATTTTTCCCCGCCCGGTTCGTTTTATAGGGACGACGTGCCTTTGTGCTTCCCGCCTATTGCCCCGGATTCCAAGAAATGAATGCTGAAGACTCCTTGAAACTTGCTCGCCGGTTTATCGGGCTGCCTCTGGAAAAACGCCAACTGTTCCTGCAAGCCTTGCAGAAAGAAGGCGTGGATTTTTCAAGGTTTCCGATTCCGGCAGGGGTGGAGGTGGAGGACCGCCAGGCGCTGTCCTACGCGCAGCAGCGCATGTGGTTTCTATGGCAGTTGGACCCGGCCAGCGGCGCCTACAATTTGCCTGGCGCAGTGCGCTTGAGGGGGGCGCTGAGCCTGCCAGCGCTGGAGCAAGCGTTCGCCAGCCTGGTGGCGCGTCACGAAACCCTGCGCACGGTGTTCCAGCGTCAGGCTGATGAGCGGCTGGCGCAGGTGGCGGTGGAGCCGTCGGTGACCGTCGAGCACCTGGACTTCACCGCCTTGGCCTTTGATGCGCGTGAGCAGGCCGTCAACGCCGCCGCCACCCGTCAATCGCTGTTGCCGTTCGACCTGGAACACGGCCCATTGCTGCGCGTGCAACTGCTCAAGCTTGCCGAGCAGGAACACGTGCTGCTGCTGACCCTGCACCACATTGTCTCCGACGGTTGGTCGATGAATGTGCTGATCGACGAATTCATCCGTTGCTATGACGCCCATGAGCGCAACGAAGCGCCCCAACTGCCGGCGCTACCCATCCAGTACAGTGATTACGCCCTGTGGCAGCGCCGCTGGCTGGAAGCGGGCGAGCAGGCGCGCCAATTGGAATATTGGCAGGCTCGCCTGGGCGATGAACATCCGGTCCTGGAGCTGCCCACCGACCACCCGCGCCCGGCCATGCCCAGCTACCAGGGCACACGGCATAACTTCGCGATTGCGCCGGCACTGGCCGCGCAACTGCGCAGTTGCGCGCAAAAACACAACGTTACCCTGTTCATGCTGCTGCTCGGTGCCTTCAATGTGCTGTTGCACCGCTATACCGGCCAAAGCGACATCCGTGTCGGTGTGCCGATTGCCAATCGCAATCGCACCGAAGTCGAGGGCCTGATCGGTTTCTTCGTCAACACCCAGGTGTTGCGCACCGAACTGACCGGGCAAACCCGGCTTGCCGAGTTGCTGCAAGGTATCAAGGAGCATGCCCTGGGCGCCCAGGCCCATCAGGAATTACCCTTCGAACGGCTGGTGGAAGCGCTGAAAATCGAGCGCAGCCTGAGCCACACGCCGCTGTTCCAGGTGATGTATAACCATCAGCCGGTCGTCGCCGACATCGCCTCGGTCAGCACCGCATCGGGGCTGGAGTTGGCCCTGGTGGAATGGCAAGGCCGCACCACCCAGTTCGACCTGACCCTGGACACCTATGAAAAGTCCGGCACCCTGCATGCCGCGTTGACCTACGCCAATGACTTGTTCGATACGCCCACCATCGAGCGCATGGCCCGGCACTGGACCCGCCTGCTGCAAGCCATGGTGCTCGATGGCGAACAGCGCATTGGCGAATTGCCCATGCTTGACGCGGCTGAACAGCAACGGCTGGTCCACAGCTGGAACCAGACCACCGAGGCGTACCCGACCGAGCGCGGGATTCATCACCTGATCGAAGACCAGGCGCGGCGCAGCCCCGATGCACCGGCACTGGTGTTCGGTACCACCACCTTGACCTACGCCCAACTGGATGCGCGCGCCAACCAGTTGGCCCATGCCCTGGGCGAGCAGGGCGTGGGGCCCGACGTGCTGGTGGGTATATGCATCGAGCGCTCCATCGAAATGGTGGTTGGCCTGCTGGCGATTCTCAAGGCCGGTGGCGCCTACGTGCCTCTCGACCCTGAGTATCCCCAGGAACGCCTGGCCTACATGATCGAAGACAGCGGCATACAACTGCTGCTCAGCCAGCAGAGCCTGCTGGCGTCGCTGCCCGTCGCCGGTATCCAGTTGATTGCCTTGGACCAGCCGGCGCTATGGCTCGACGGCTACAGCCGCGAATCGCCGAACGTGGCCTTGAATGCCCTTAACCTGGCCTACGTGATCTACACCTCGGGCTCCACCGGCAAGCCCAAAGGCGCCGGCAATAGCCATCGCGCCTTGGTCAACCGCTTGAGCTGGATGCAACAGGCGTATGGCCTGGGTGCCAACGACGCGGTGTTGCAGAAAACCCCGTTCAGCTTCGACGTGTCGGTGTGGGAGTTCTTCTGGCCACTGATGACCGGCGCCCGCCTGGTGGTCGCGGCGCCTGGGGAGCACCGTGAACCGGCGCGCCTGATCGACACCATTGGTCGGCACGCCATCACCACCTTGCACTTCGTGCCGTCGATGTTGCAGGCGTTTATCCATGAGCCGGGCGTACAGGCGTGCGCAAGCCTCACGCGCATTATGTGCAGCGGCGAAGCCTTGCCCCTGGACGCGCAACAGCAAGTGTTCGCCAAGTTGCCCGCTGCGGCGCTGTACAACCTCTATGGCCCGACCGAGGCGGCTATCGACGTCACGCACTGGACCTGCATCGACGAAGGCGCCGACAGCGTGCCCATCGGCCGCCCCATCGCCAACCTCGGCACCTACGTGCTGGACGCGCAACTCAACCCGGTGCCGGCCGGTGTCAGTGGCGAACTCTACCTGGGCGGCGTTGGCCTGGGGCGCAGTTACCATCGGCGCCCGGCGCTGACCGCCGAACGTTTCGTGCCCAGCCCGTTCGTGACAGGCGAGCGCCTGTATCGCACCGGTGACCGCGTGCGCCAACGCGCCGATGGGGTGATCGAATACCTCGGCCGCCTCGATCATCAGGTCAAATTGCGCGGCTTGCGTATCGAGCTGGGCGAAATCGAAGCACGCCTGATGCAGCATCCACACGTGCGCGAAGCCGTGGTACTGGTACAGGGCGGCAAGCAGTTGATCGCCTATCTGGTGCACGCAGGCGAGGCGCCAACGGACCTCAAGGCCTGGTTGCTTGGCAGCTTGCCGGAATACATGGTGCCGACGCATTTCATTGCGCTGCCCAAGCTGCCGGTGACCGCCAACGGCAAGCTCGACCGCAAGGCGTTGCCAGCGCCGGATGCGGCTCAGCCGCAGGCATTTGTCGCCCCCCAAGGCGACCTGCAAACAGCCCTGGCTGCCATCTGGAGCGACGTGCTGGGCGTTGAGCAGGTCGGCCAGGACGATAACTTTTTCGAGCTGGGCGGCGACTCGATCATCTCCATCCAGGTGGTCAGCCGCGCCCGTCAGGCCGGCATTCGCCTGAGCCCGCGTGACCTGTTCCAGTACCAGAGCATCCGCAGCCTGGCCCTGGTGGCGCGCTTCGAGCAGGTCAGCCTGATCGACCAGGGCCCGGTCAGTGGCGAGGTGATGCTGACGCCCGTGCAACACAGTTTTTTCGCCCAACCGATCCCGGCGCGGCATCACTGGAATCAATCCTTGTTGCTGGTGCCCGGTGAGGTGCTTGAGCCTGCACGGTTGGAGGCAGCGCTGGCGCGGTTGATCCAGCATCACGACGCTCTGCGCCTGCGCTTTGTGCAGCAGGCTGACGGCTGGCAGCAGAGCCATGCCGCCGATGTCAGCGAATCGCTGTTGTGGCAATGCCAGGCCAGCACCGACACTGAACTGGCGGTGTTGTGTGATGAAGCCCAGCGCAGCCTTGACCTTGCCCAAGGCCCGCTGCTGCGCGCCGCGTTGGTGAATTGGGCCGATGGCAGCCAACGTTTGCTGCTGGTGATCCATCACTTGGTGGTGGATGGCGTGTCTTGGCGCATCCTGCTTGAAGACCTGCAACAGGCTTACCGAGAACAGGTGCTGCCGGCAAAAACCAGTGCCTACCAGCGCTGGGCGCAACAGCTGCACCGCCACGCGCAGACCGTCGAGGAGCAACTGTCGTACTGGCAAGCCCAATCCATCGACGCCGAACTGCCGTGTGATCACCCCGAAGGCGGCCTGCAAAACCGCCTGGGTGCCAAGCTGGAAACACGCCTCGACGTCGAGCACACCCTTCGACTGCTGCAAGACGCGCCAGCGGCCTATCGCACCCAGGTCAACGACCTGCTGTTGACCGCCCTGGCGCGGGTGATCAGCCGTTGGAGCGAGCAACCTGCTGCGCTCATTCAATTGGAAGGCCATGGTCGCGAAGACCTCTTCGACGACATCGACCTGAGCCGCACCGTCGGCTGGTTCACCAGCCTGTACCCGGTGCGCCTGCATGCCAAAGGCGAGTTGCCCGAGGCGATCAAAGCGGTCAAGGAACAACTGCGCGCCGTGCCCGACAAAGGCCTGGGTTACGGCCTGTTGCGCTACCTGGGCGCGCCACACGCGCAGGAAAGCCTGGCGAACCTTACCGCGCCGCGCATCACGTTCAACTACCTGGGCCAGTTCGACCGTCAGTTCAACGAGTCGGCACTGTTCGTGCCGGCCAGTCAGGGCAGTGGCCAGGCCCAGGATCCAGAGGCGCCGCTGGCCAACTGGCTGACGCTGGAAGGTCAGGTGTATGGCGGCGAGCTGTCGTTGCAATGGGGGTTCAGTCGGGAGATGTTCGAGGCGGCGACTGTGCAGCGGTTGGCGGATGAGTACGCAGCCGAACTCAAGGCGTTGATCGAGCATTGCTGTGCCACGCCGGCAGGCCAGGTGAGCCCCTCGGATTTCCCGCTGGCACGCCTCACCCAGCAGCAACTGGACGCCTTGCCCGTGGCCGGGCCGGCCATTGCCGACCTTTATCCGCTGTCGCCGATGCAGCAAGGCATGCTGTTCCACACCCTGTTGGAACCCGAGGCACAGGCCTATATCAACCAGTTGCGCCTCGACATCGAGGGCCTTGATTTGCTCGCCTTCGGGCGTGCCTGGCAGGCCGCACTGGATCGTCACGACATCCTGCGCAGCAGCTTCCATTGGCTGGGCCTGGACAGTGCTCATCAGTTGATCCAGCGTCAGGTCGACCTGCAACTGCAAGTGATCGAAGACCCCGACGCCGATTTCGACACCCTGGCCCAGGCCGAACGCGAACGCGGTTTTGCCCTGAATGCCGCGCCGCTGTTTCGCCTGACGCTGGTGCGCGGTGCTGGTGCGGCCTGGCACTTTATCTTCACCAGCCACCACATCCTCATGGACGGCTGGAGTAACGCGCAGTTGCTCGGTGAAGTCATCGCTCACTATGCGGGGCAGGCAGTGCTGGCGCCGCTCGGGCAGTTCCGCGATTACCTCGCCTGGCTGCAACAACAGTCCTCGGGCGAAGCGTTCTGGAAAACAGCCCTGGCGGCATTGCCGGCGCCGACTCTGCTGGCGCAAGCGCTGCGCACGCCGGTAGTCGGGGTGGGCATGGCTGACCATCACGTAGCACTGGAGAGCGACTTTACCCGCCGCCTCGGCGAGTTCGCACGCCAGCACAAAGTCACCCTCAATACCCTGCTGCAAGGGGCTTGGAGCCTGTTGCTGCAACGCTACACCGGCCAGGACTGCGTCGCCTTCGGTGCCACCGTGGCCGGGCGTTCCGCACCGCTGCCGGGGATCGAGCAGCAACTAGGCCTGTTCATCAACACCTTGCCGATCATCAGCGCAGCCTCGCCAGCCCAGTCGGCCGCGACGTGGCTCAGCGAACTGCAAGCGCTCAACCTCAGCCTGCGCGACCATGAACATGTGCCGCTCTACGACATCCAGGGCTGGGCCGGCCAGCAAGGCGCGCTGTTCGACACCTTGCTGGTGTTCGAGAACTTCCCGGTCGCCGAGGCGCTCAAGCAAGGCGCGCCGGCCGGCCTGACTTTCGGTCGCCTGCACAACCATGAGCGCACGCACTACCCATTAACCCTGGGCATCGAACTGGGCGCCAGCCTGCGCCTGGAATTCAGTTATGACCGTGCCCAGTTCAGCGAGGCGCACGTGGCGCAGTTGAGCGCCAACCTGCAACACCTGCTGGCGCAATTGCTCGCAGACGCTCACATGCCGCTGGGCAACCTGCGTCTTCTCGACGCCCCTGCGCAACGGCAGATGCTCGCTCTGAGCCGCTCAGCCGCAGCGCCCCAGGCCAACGAACGCGTGCATCAGCGTATTGCAGCCCAGGCCGAGGCGACGCCAAACGCCCTGGCTGTACAGGCCGGTGACGCCAGCTTGAGCTACGCCCAGTTGAACCAGCGTGCCAACCGCCTGGCCCATCGCTTGTTGGCGCTTGGCGTCGGCCCCGGCCAACGGGTGGGCCTGGCTTCGCGGCGTGGCCCGCAGTTGATCGTCAGCCTGCTGGCAGTGCTCAAAAGCGGGGCGGCCTACGTACCGCTGGACCCTGAATACCCAGCAGAACGTTTGGCCTATATGCTCGCCGACAGCCGCCTGGACGTGCTGCTCAGCGAAACCGGCTTGCTCGCCGACTTGCCTTTGCCCCGCGGCCTGACCCGCGTGGATTTCAGCGCCAGTGGCGACGAACTGACCGGCTACCCGACGACCAATCCGCCCAATCACGCGGCGGCGGCTGACCTGGCCTATGTGATCTACACCTCTGGCTCCACCGGCCAGCCCAAGGGCGTGGCCATCGACCATGCCGCCCTCGGCCAGTTTTGTGACAGCGCCACGCTGTACAGCCGACTGAGCGCCGAAGACCGCGTGTTGCAGTTTGCGACCTTCAGTTTCGATGGTTTTGTCGAACAGTGCTTCCCGCCCCTGTGTGCGGGCGCGGCGTTGATCATGCGTGGCGATGAACTCTGGGATGCCGGGCAACTGGCGCAAGAGATTGTCGAGCAGGGCGTGACCCTGGCCGATTTGCCCGCCGCCTACTGGTACCTGTTGGCGCAAGAGTGCGCCGAGCACCGTCGCTCCCTGGGCAAGCTGCGCCAGGTGCATGTGGGCGGTGAAGCCATGTCAGTGGAGGGCGTGCGTGCGTGGTACGCCGCGGGCTTGGGCAATGTGCGCCTGGTCAACACCTACGGGCCGACCGAAGCCACGGTGGTCTCCAGCGTGCATGAGTGCCAATTGGCCGATGCCAACGACGCCTACGGCGTGCCAATCGGGCAGGCGATTGCCGGGCGCGGCCTGTATGTACTCGACAGCGGTTTCGAACTGTTGGCCACCGATGGCGTGGGCGAGCTGTGCATTGGTGCTGAGGTTGGCTTGGCGCAACGCTATTTCGACCGCCCGGCGCTGACCGCCGAGCGCTTCTTGCCGGACCCGTTTTCCGCCATGCCCGGTGCGCGGCTTTATCGCAGTGGCGACCTGGCCCGGTACAACCCGGCGGGTGCGCTGGAGTACGTCGGGCGTATCGACCATCAAGTGAAGATTCGTGGCCTGCGTATCGAAATGGGCGAAATCGAAGCCAGCCTGCAAGCCTTGCCCAACGTGCGGGAAGCCGCCGTGCTTGCGCAGCCGAGCGCGACCGGCGTGCAGTTGGTGGCGTACGTGGTGCCAGCCGAAGGCCAAGCGCTGGAGGCCCAGGCACTGGCGGCGCGCTTGCGTCAGACGTTGCCGGACTACATGGTGCCGGGCCATTGGGTGGTCCTCGATGCCTTGCCGTTGAACCACAACGGCAAGCTCGACCGCCGTGCGCTGCCCACACCCGACCTGAACCAGGCCAGCGCCGCCTACGTGGCGCCGCAGAGTCCATTGCAAATCCAGTTGGCGGCGATCTGGCAAGCAGTGTTGCAGGTCGAGCAGGTTGGCCTGGAAGATCACTTCTTCGAACGCGGCGGCCACTCCTTGCTGGCCACCCAAGTGATCTCCCGGGTGCGCCACGATCTCAAGCTGGAAGTGCCGTTGCGGGCCCTGTTCGAGCAGCCGACGCTGGCCGCTTTCGCAGCGGCGTGCGCAGGCGTGCAGGCCGATACCGCGCCTGTGATGCAGGTGGTTGGCCGTGAGCAGCCGCTGGCGTTGTCCTTTGCCCAGGAGCGGCAGTGGTTTCTCTGGCAATTGGACCCCACCAGCGCGGCCTATCATGTGCCCACCGCCTTGCACCTGCGCGGTGAACTCGACATCGCGGCGCTGGAGCGCGCCGTCGAGGCCCTGGTGCAGCGCCATGAACCGCTGCGCACCACCTTTGTGGAGTCGGGCGAGCACAGTGTGCAAGTCATCCACGCAAGCCTGGCCGTGCCAGTTGAACAACAAAAGGTCGACGCCGGCGCTATCGAGCAGGCGGTCACCGAAGAGATCCAGCGCCCGTTCGACCTGCGCAACGGCCCGCTGATGCGCGTCAAGTTGCTGATCGTCGCGCCTGATCACCATGTGCTGGTCATCACCCAGCACCACATCATCTCTGACGGCTGGTCGATGCAAGTGATGATCGACGAGTGGGTGGCGCTGTACCAAGGCAGCGCAGGGTTGCCGGCCTTGCCGATCCAGTACGCCGACTACGCCCAGTGGCAGCGCGACTGGATGGCGGCTGGGGAACAACAACGCCAGCTCGATTACTGGTGCGCTCGTCTGGGGCGCGAGCATTCGTTGCTGGACCTGCCGCTGGGCTATCCACGCCCCGCAGTGCAGAGCCATCGTGGCGCGCGCCGCCAGATTCATCTGGAGCGTGCGCTGCTGACTGAACTCAAGGCCCTGGCCCAGCGTCAGGACGTGACGCTGTTCATGCTGTTGCTGGCCTCGTTCCAGACCTTGCTGCACCGCTACAGCGGCCAGGCACAGGTGCGTGTCGGCGTGCCGGTCGCCAACCGTAATCGCTTCGAAACCGAGCGACTGCTGGGCTTTTTCGTCAATACCCAGGTGCTGCAAGCTGACGTGCACGGGCAGATGCCGTTCGACCAGTTGCTGGCCCAGGTCAAGCAGCGTGCCCTGGAGGCGCAGGCCCATCAGGACCTGCCGTTCGAGCAGCTCGTGCAAGTGTTGCAGCCCGAGCGCAGCCTGAGCCATAACCCGCTGTTCCAGGTGATGTTCAACCATCAGGACAGCCTGCGTTCAGCCCCGGTGCAATTGCCCGGCCTGGCTTTGCAGCCAGTGGATTGGGCCGGTCACAGCACTCAGTTCGACCTGAACCTGGAAACCGAGGAATCGGTGGACGGTCTCTGGGCCTCGCTGACTTACGCCACGGACCTGTTTGACGCGGCGACCGTGGAACGCCTGGCCGAGCATTGGCAAAACCTGCTGCGCGCGGTCCTGCAGGATGCCTCGGTGGCCTTGGACGACCTGGCGATGCTCAGCCCGTCGCAATCGCAGCAAATGGTGCACGACTGGAACCGCAGCGACACCGACTACCCACGCGAACGCTGCGTACACCAGTTGTTTGAGGCCCAGGCCGCGGCGCAACCCGACGCCATCGCGCTGCACTTCAATGACGAGCACCTGAGCTACGGCGAACTCAACCGTCGCGCCAATCGGCTGGCCCATCGTCTGATCGACATGGGCGTCGGCCCGGACGTGCTGGTGGCGGTGCACGTGGAGCGTTCCCTGGACATGGTGGTTGGCTTGCTCGCGACCCTCAAGGCCGGTGGCGCCTATGTGCCGCTCGACCCACAATTCCCGGCAGAGCGCCTGGCCTACATGCTTGAAGACAGCCGCGCCCGGGTATTGCTGACGCAACCGCACCTGCTGGGGCACCTGGCGCAGCCGCACGGCGTGCAGGTGCTGATGGTGGAGGAGGCCGGCACAGCGCAGCACAATCCCCAGGTTGCGGTGACACCGGAGCATCTGGCCTACGTGATCTACACCTCTGGCTCCACTGGCAAGCCCAAAGGGGTGATGGTTCGTCACAAGGCGCTGTGCAGCTTCACCAGCGGCATGGCCGGCACGTTGAGTATCGGCCAGGATGCGCGGCTGTTGTCGCTGACCACCTTCTCGTTCGACATCTTCGCCCTGGAGCTGTACGTGCCGCTGAGTGTCGGCGGTACCGTGTTGCTGAGCACCCAGGCAATGGCCCTCGACCCCGAGGCGATCCTTGATCTGGCCCAGCGTCAGGCGGCGAATGTGCTGCAAGCCACGCCCTCGACCTGGCGCATGTTGCTCGACAGCCCACGGGCTCATTCACTGCGTGGCATCGCCTGCCTGTGCGGTGGCGAAGCGTTGCCCGTCGATTTGGCCCAGCGCATGCTCGACCTGCAAGGCCCGCTGTGGAATCTCTATGGCCCGACGGAAACCACCATCTGGTCGGCGGCTCATCGTTTGCATCAGGCATTGCCGTTCGTTGGACGGCCCATCGCCAATACCGGCTTGTTCATTCTCAATGCCGGTCTCACGCCATGCCCCCAAGGTGTGTCCGGTGAGCTGCTGATCGGTGGTGTCGGCCTGGCGCGCGGTTACCACGGGCAGCCGGCGCTGACCGCCGAACGCTTCGTGCCCAACCCGTTTGGGGCTCCGGGCGAACGCCTGTACCGTACCGGCGACCTGGCACGCTATCAGGCGGACGGCGTGGTGGAATACATCGGCCGTGTCGACCATCAGGTCAAGGTCCGGGGTTTCCGTATCGAGCTGGGTGAAATCGAAGCCTGCCTGCGTGAGTTCGACGGCGTACGCGAAGCCGTGGTGCTGGCCGATAACGACCGGCTGATCGCTTACCTGGTCAGCACCGCGCCGCAGGCACCGCAGGTGTATAAAGCCGCGCTGCGCGAGCGTCTGCCGGACTACATGGTGCCCGCGCAGTGGCTGTTCCTCGACAGCCTGCCGCTGACCCCCAACGGTAAGCTCGACCGCAAGGCACTGCCCAAACCGGATGCCAGCCTGTCGCTCAAAGGCCATGTAGCGCCCGTCACCCCGCGCGAGCAGCAGGTGGCGGCGATCTGGGCCGAGGTACTGGAATTGCCCCGTGTGGGCCTCGACGATCATTTCTTCGAGTTGGGCGGGCATTCATTGCTGGCCACGCGGGTGGTGTCACGGGTGCGTCAGGCCCTGGCGCTGGAGGTCCCACTCAAGGCCTTGTTCGAACAGCCGCTACTGGGTGATTTCGTGCAGGCCTTGGGCGTGGAGGGCGTCACCGCGCCGGCGCTGATCAAGGCCGATCGCACGCAGCCACTGCCGCTGTCTTATGCCCAGGAGCGCCAGTGGTTCCTCTGGCAACTGGACCCGGCCGGCGCCGCGTATCACATCCCCAGCGCCTTGCGGTTGCACGGGCCGCTGGACCTGACCGCGCTGCAAGAGAGCTTTGATAGCTTGCTGGCTCGCCATGAAAGCCTGCGCACGTATTTCCGTCAGGACGCCACCGGCGCGGTTCAAGTCATTGACGCCCAGGGCCGGGTCGATATCGAGCAGGTCGACAGCGACTATGCCGGCCTCAAGGCGCGGGTCGCGCAGGTGGTCGCCCAGCCTTTCGACCTGCTGCATGGGCCGCTGCTGCGGGTCACCTTGCTGCGCCTGGCCGAGGACGACCATGTGCTGGTGCTGGTGCAGCATCACATCGTCTCTGACGGCTGGTCGATGCAGTTGATGGTCGAGGAGTTGGTGCAGGCGTATGCCGCTAACAGCCAAGGCCAGGACGTGCAATTGCCGGCGCTGCCGATCCAGTACGGCGATTATGCCGTGTGGCAGCGCGGTTGGATGGAGGCGGGGGAGCAGGCGCGTCAACTGGCCTACTGGCGCGAGCAGTTGAGCGGCGAGCAACCGGTGCTGGAGTTGCCGTTCGACCATCCGCGCCCGGCACAGCCAAGCCATCGCGGCGCACGCTTGGGTATCGAGTTGCATCCGGAGTTGTTGGGCAGTTTGCGCGCATTGGCGCAGCACGCTGGCGTCACGCTGCCGATGCTGCTGTTGGCGTCTTACCAAGCGTTGCTGCATCGCTACAGCGGCCAGGAAGATGTGCGCGTGGGCGTGCCGATTGCCAACCGCAATCGCCTGGAAACCGAGGGGTTGATCGGCTTCTTCGTCAACACCCAAGTGCTCAAGGCCGATATCCACGGGCAAATGAGCAGCGAGCAATTGCTGCACCAGGTGCGCCAGCGTTCCCTGGAGGCCCAGGCTCACCAGGACCTGCCGTTCGAACAGTTGGTGCAGGCATTGCAACCGGAGCGCAGCCTTAGCCTGAGCCCGTTATTCCAAGTGTTGTTCAACCACCGTGTGAGCGCTGCCGACAGCCATCTGCATCGCCTGGCCGACTTGCACGTCGAAGTCCTGGATCTGGACGAAGGCGTGGCCCAGTTCGACCTGGCGCTGGATGTGGAAGAAAGCCCGACGGCCCTGCGTGCCTCCCTGAGTTATGCCACCGACTTGTTCGCCGTGGCGACCATCGAGCGCATGGCCGGGCATTGGCAGAACCTGTTGCGGGCGATGGTGGTCGACCCACAGCAGCCCATCAGCCAATTGAGCCTGCTGGGCGAGGATGAGCAGCAGCAGATTCTTGAGCTGTGGGACCAGACCGACGCCGGTTTTTCAGCCGAGCGCCTGGTGCACGAATTGGTCGGCGATCGCGCCCGCGAAATCCCGGACGCGGTGGCGGTGAAATTCGACGCGCAAACCCTGACTTACGGTGAACTGGATCGCCAGGCCAACCGCCTGGCCCATGCCTTGATCGCCCGTGGCGTCGGCCCGGAAGTGCGGGTGGCCATCGCCATGCCGCGCAGTGCCGAGATCATGGTGGCGTTCCTGGCGGTGATGAAAGCCGGCGGTGTGTATGTGCCGCTGGATATCGAATACCCACGTGATCGCCTGCTGTACATGATGCAAGACAGCCGTGCGCAACTGCTGCTGACTCACAGCCGGGCGTTGCAGCAACTGCCAGTCCCCGAGGGTCTGGATACCCTGGCGATTGATCGCACCGAAGAGTGGGCCGGTTACAGCGATACGGCACCGGATGTGGCGCTGGACGGCGACAACCTCGCCTACGTGATCTACACCTCCGGTTCCACCGGTTTGCCCAAGGGCGTGGCGGTGGCTCATGGGCCGTTGGTGGCGCATATCATCGCCACTGGCGAGCGTTATGAAACCTCACCGGCCGATTGCGAACTGCACTTCATGTCGTTTGCTTTCGACGGCTCCCACGAAGGCTGGATGCACCCGCTGATCAACGGCGCCAGCGTGTTGATCCGTGACGACAGCCTGTGGTTGCCGGAATACACCTACGAGCAGATGCATCGCCATAACGTGACCATGGCGGTGTTCCCACCGGTGTACCTGCAACAGTTGGCCGAACATGCCGAGCGCGACGGCAACCCGCCGGCGGTGCGGGTGTACTGCTTTGGCGGTGATGCCGTGGCTCAAGCCAGCTACGACCTGGCGTGGCGCGCGCTGAAACCCAAATACCTGTTCAACGGCTACGGCCCGACCGAAACCGTGGTCACGCCGCTGCTGTGGAAGGCACGCAAGGGCGACCCCTGTGGCGCCGTCTACGCGCCCATCGGCACTTTGTTGGGTAACCGCAGTGGCTACGTGTTGGATGCGCAACTGAACCTGCAACCCATCGGCGTGGCCGGCGAGTTGTACCTGGGCGGCGAGGGCGTGGCCCGGGGTTATCTGGAGCGTCCGGCGTTAACCGCCGAACGCTTCGTGCCGGACCCGTTCGGCAAGCCTGGCAGTCGCGTGTATCGCAGCGGCGACCTGACCCGTGGGCGTCCGGACGGCGTGGTGGATTACCTGGGGCGTGTGGACCATCAGGTGAAGATCCGCGGTTTCCGTATCGAACTGGGGGAAATCGAAGCGCGCTTGCGTGAGCAAACCAGTGTCGGTGAAACCGTGGTGGTGGCCCAGGAGGGGCCGACCGGCAAACAACTGGTGGCCTATGTGGTACCGGCCGACGCCAGCCTGGCCGACCAGGTTGAGTTCCGTGACACCCTGCGTCGCGCCCTGAAAGCCGACCTACCGGACTATATGGTGCCCAGCCACTTCGTATTCCTGGCGCAGATGCCGCTGACCCCCAACGGCAAGCTCGACCGCAAGGGCTTGCCGCTGCCGGATGCGAGCCAGATGCAGCAGCAGTACTTGGCCCCGCAAACCGAGCTTGAGCAGCAGATCGCCACGATCTGGGCCGACATCCTGCACCTGCCGCAAGTGGGCCTGAACGACAACTTCTTTGATGTCGGTGGCCACTCCTTGCTGGCGATCCAGATTACCTCGCGGGTGCAGGCCGAGCTCGGCCTGGACGTACCGTTGATGGAACTGTTCCAGACTGAATCGCTGCGCGCCTACGTGCAGGCCGCAGCCACTTTCCGCGCCGGCAGCGTGGAAGATTTTGATGACCTTCGTGACTTCTTGAGCGAACTAGAGGCGATTTGAACCATGCTTTCCAACCCTAATATCGACCTGGTGTCGCGCTTTCTTCGCTTGCCTCTGGAGCAGCGCCAGCAGTTTTACCAGCGCCTGCAAAGCCGGGGCATGAGTTTCGCTCAACTGCCGATTGCTCCCACCCGCCACGACAGCGACACACCGACGTTGTCTTACGCCCAGGAACGCCAGTGGTTCCTTTGGCAACTGGACAAGGACAGCACCGCCTATCACATCCCAGGCGCCCTGCGTTTGCACGGGCACTTGGACCTGGCAGCGTTGCAACGCAGTTTCGACAGCCTGCTAGCCCGGCATGAAAGCTTGCGCACGCAATTGGTCGATGACGGTCAACGCCTGTGGCAGGCAGTGATGCCGCAGGCACGGGTGCAGATCCAGCAGGCGCACGTCGACCAAGCGCAGTTGATGGCGCGGGTGGAAGAGGAGGTGGCGCGGCCGTTCGATTTGCACCAGGCCCCGTTGTTGCGTGTGACGCTGTTGCAACTGGCCGAGGATGAGCATGTGCTGGTGATGGTGCAGCACCACATCGTCTCCGATGGCTGGTCGATGCAGGTGATGGTGGAGGAACTGGTGCAGCTCTACGCCGCCCATAGCCAGGGCCATGACCTGCAACTTCCGGAGCTGCCGATCCAGTACGCCGACTACGCGCTGTGGCAACGCGGCTGGATGGAAGCCGGGGAACAGGCGCGCCAACTCGCATATTGGCAGGCCCTGCTGGGCGGCGAGCAACCGGTGCTGGAATTGCCGCTGGACCGTCTGCGCCCGGCGCAGCAAAGCCATCGCGGTGCAAGCCTGCAGGTGCATCTGCAACCGACGCTGGTGGCGGGGCTCAAGCGCCTGGCGCAGCAAGAGGGTGTGACCGCGTTCATGCTGCTGCTGGCGTCGTTCCAAGCCCTGTTGTATCGCTACAGCGGGCAGTCGGATATCCGCATTGGCGTGCCGAACGCCAACCGTAACCGTGTCGAAACCGAGCGGCTGATCGGCTTCTTCGTCAACACCCAGGTACTCAAGGCTGACCTTGACGGGCAGATGCGCTTTGCCGAGCTGCTGCAACAAACCAAACGCCGCGCCCTGGAGGCCCAGGCCCATCAGGACCTGCCGTTCGAACAACTGGTGGTGGCGTTGCAGCCCGAGCGCAGCTTGAGCCACAACCCATTGTTCCAGGTGATGTTCAACCACCAGACCGATGCCCAAGGCGGCCGCGAAGGCCAGCAGTTACCGGGCCTGCGTGTGGTGGAACTGGACTGGGACAGCCAGACCACCCATTTTGACCTGAGCCTGGACACCCATGAATCCGCCGACGGGCTTTGGGCCGCGCTGACCTACGCCACCGACCTGTTCGACGCCGCCACCATCGAGCGCTTGGCGCAACATTGGCAGCACCTGCTGCAGGCGGTGGTGAGTGCACCCCGCAGCCGCCTCTGCGAACTGCCGATGGCGAGCGCCGCTGAGCAACACAGGATGCTCCAGGACTGGAACACCCCGGCCGGTGTCACCCCCTTTGAGGCTGTACACCGGCTGTTTGAAGCCCAGGCTGATCAGCAGCCGGAACGTCAAGCCCTGGCCCTGGATGAGCAGACCCTCAGCTATGGGGAACTGAACCGTCAGGCCAACCGCCTGGCGCATTATCTGCTGGCTCAGGGCGTCGGCCCTCAAGGGCTGGTGGGGATCGCCGTGGAGCGCTCCTTTGCCATGGTGGTCAGCTTGCTCGCGGTGCTCAAGACAGGAGCGGCCTATGTGCCGCTGGACCCTGAGTACCCCCGCGAACGCCTGGCGCATATGCTTGAGGACAGTGGTGTGGGCCTGGTGTTGACCCAATCGCACCTGCATGGGCGCCTGCCGTTGCCGGCCCAGGTGCTGGCGGTGGACATCGACCGGGTCCAGGCGCAGTTGGCGTTGCGTGCCGACGATAATTTGCCGGTTGAGGTCGAGCCCCAGGGCCTGGCGTATGTGATCTATACCTCCGGCTCCACAGGCAAGCCCAAGGGGGTTGCCATCAGCCATGCAGCACTGAGTGAGTTCGCTGGCATCGCGGCGGATTACTCGCAGTTGGTTGCCCAGGACCGAGTGTTGCAGTTTGCCACCTTGAACTTCGACGGTTTCGTCGAGCAGCTGTACCCGGCGCTGACCCTTGGTGCCACCGTGGTACTGCGTGGCCCGCAGTTGTGGGACGGTGCCGAGCTGTATCGGCAGATCATTGCCCAGGGCATTACCCTGGCCGACTTGCCCACGGCCTACTGGAAGCTGTTCCTGCAAGATTGCCTGGCAGCAGGCCCAAGGACCTATGGTGCCTTGCGCCAGATCCATATCGGCGGCGAAGCCATGCCGTTGGACGGCCCGCTGTTGTGGCAGCGCGCCGGGCTCGGCCATGTGCGCTTGCTCAATACCTACGGGCCTACCGAGGCCACCGTGGTTTCCAGCGTGCTGGACTGCACTGACCCGAGCGCCGTCAGCGCCGGCGGTGCCAGCCCCATTGGCCGGGCGCTACCAGGGCGTGGCCTGTATGTGCTGGACCGTGACCTGAACCTGCTACCGCTGGGCGCCGTGGGTGAACTCTATATCGCCAGCGCCAATGGCTTGGCCCGTGCGTATTTGCAGCGGCCGGGCCTGACCGCCGAGCGCTTTGTCGCTGACCCGTTCAGCCCATCCGGCGAGCGCCTGTACCGCACCGGCGACCTGGCGCGCTATCGCGCCGATGGTGTGGTGGAGTATGTCGGGCGGGTCGATCACCAGGTCAAGGTCCGTGGTTTTCGCATAGAACTGGGTGAGATCGAAACTGTGCTGCTGGCCCAGGACAGCGTGCGTGAAGCGCTGTTGCTGGCTGCCGACAACCAACTGCTGGCCTACCTGGTACCTGCGCAGACGCTGTCTGAAACCGAGCGCGCCGAGGTGGGCGAACAGCTGATGGCCACCTTGCGCGACCACCTGCCGGACTACATGGTGCCGGCGCACCTGATCTTCCTCGAGCGCATGCCGCTCAACCCCAACGGCAAGCTGGATCGCCAGGCCCTGCCCAAGCCAGATGCCAGCGTGGAACAACAGGATTGGCGGGTGCCGGTCACCCCGTTGCAACAACAGGTGGCGGCGATCTGGGCGGCTATTCTGGGGGCCGAACGGGTGGGCTTGAACCAGCACTTCTTCGAACTGGGCGGGCATTCCTTGCTGGCGATGCAGGTGGTGTCACGCATCCGCCAGACGCTGAGCCTGGAAGTGCCGCTCAAAGCCGTGTTCGAACACCCGCGGCTGGAGGCGTTTGTCGCGGCCATGCAAGCCCAGGAGAGCCCATCGCCAACGGCGCCGGCCCTGCTGTCGGCCGGGCGCGTGCAGCCGTTGCCGCTGTCTTACGCCCAGGAGCGACAATGGTTTCTCTGGCAACTGGAACCCCACAGCGCGGCGTATCACATTCCCAGCGCGCTGCGCCTGAAAGGGCGATTGGACCTGGCTGCGTTGCAACGCAGTTTCGATAGCTTGCTGGCGCGTCATGAAAGCCTACGCACCCATATCCGCCAGGATCACGACGGCGCGGTGCAAGTGATTGAGCCGCCAATGTCCTTGCCGATCACCCAGGCCGATGCCGATGAAGCCCAGCTCAACGCCAGGGTGCAAGCGCTGATCGCCCAGCCGTTCGACCTGCAAGAAGGCCCGTTGCTGCGTGTCACGCTGTTGCGCCTGGCCGCCGACGAGCATGTGTTGGTGTTGGTGCAGCATCACATCGTCTCTGATGGTTGGTCGATGCAGTTGGTGGTCGAGGAACTGGTGCAGTTGTATGCCGGTTACAGCCAGGGCCAGGACGTGCAGTTGCCGGCGCTGCCGATCCAGTATGCCGACTATGCCGTATGGCAGCGCAGCTGGATGGACGCTGGTGAGAAGCAACGTCAACTGGCCTACTGGCGTGAACTGTTGGGCGGTGAGCAGAGCGTGCTGGAGTTGCCGTTCGATCACCAGCGCCCGGCTGTGCAGAGCCACCGCGGCGCACGCCTGGCATTCGAGCTGACGCCGGAACTCACTCAGGGGCTCAAGGCTTTGGCCCAACAGCAGGGCGTGACCCTGTTCATGTTGTTGCTGGCATCGTTCCAGACCTTGTTGCACCGCTACAGCGGCCAGGAAGAAATACGTGTCGGCGTGCCGATTGCCAACCGCAATCGCAGCGAGACCGAGCGCTTGATTGGCTTCTTCGTCAACACCCAGGTGCTCAAGGCCGATGTGCATGGGCTGATGAGTGTCGAGCAGTTGCTGCAGCACGTTCGGCAACGCGCCCTGCAAGCCCAGGCCCACCAGGATTTACCGTTCGAACAACTGGTCGAAGCCCTGCAACCTGAGCGTAGCCTGAGCCACAACCCGCTGTTCCAGGTCATGTTCAATCATCAGACTGACGTCGGCCAGGCTCAGGTTCAGCACCAATTGCCAGGGCTGCGGGTAGAAGGGCTGGATTGGGACAGCAAGACCGCACATTTCGACCTGGACCTGGATATTCAGGAGTCCACCGAAGGTATATGGGCCACCTTGGGTTATGCCCAGGACCTGTTCGAAGCCAGCACCGTGCAACGCATGGCGCGTCACTGGCAGAACCTGCTGCAAGGTATGGTCGCCAACCCACGACAGCAGCTCAGCCAGTTAAGCCTGCTGGACGCGACCGAACAACAACAGATCCTGCAACTGTGGAACCGCACGGAGTCTGGCTTTTCGGCCGAGCGCCTGGTGCACGAATTGGTCGGCGATCGCGCCCGCGAAATCCCGGACGCGGTGGCGGTGAAATTCGACGCGCAAACCCTGACTTACGGCGAACTGGATCGCCAGGCCAACCGCCTGGCCCATGCCTTGATCGCCCGTGGCGTCGGCCCGGAAGTGCGGGTGGCCATCGCCATGCCGCGCAGTGCCGAGATCATGGTGGCGTTCCTGGCGGTGATGAAAGCCGGCGGTGTGTATGTGCCGCTGGATATCGAATACCCACGTGATCGCCTGCTGTACATGATGCAAGACAGCCGCTCGAAAATGCTGTTGACCCATTCGGCCGTGCAACACCGGTTGCCGATCCCGGACGGCCTCGACGTCTTGGCGGTGGATCAGGTGCAAGCCTGGTCGGATTACAGCGATGCGGCCCCGGATGTGGCGCTGGACGGCGACAACCTTGCCTACGTGATCTACACCTCCGGCTCCACCGGTTTGCCCAAGGGCGTGGCGGTGTCACACGGCCCGCTGGTGGCGCATATCATCGCTACCGGCGAGCGCTATGAAACCTCGCCGGCCGATTGCGAGCTGCACTTCATGTCGTTCGCTTTCGACGGCTCCCACGAAGGCTGGATGCACCCGCTGATCAACGGCGCCAGCGTGTTGATCCGGGACGACAGCCTGTGGCTGCCGGAATACACCTACGAGCAGATGCATCGCCATAACGTGACCATGGCGGTGTTCCCACCGGTGTACCTGCAACAGTTGGCCGAACATGCCGAGCGCGACGGCAACCCGCCGGCGGTGCGGGTGTACTGCTTTGGCGGTGATGCCGTGGCTCAAGCCAGCTACGACCTGGCGTGGCGCGCGCTGAAACCCAAATACCTGTTCAACGGCTACGGCCCGACCGAAACCGTGGTCACGCCGCTGCTGTGGAAGGCACGCAAGGGCGACCCCTGTGGCGCCGTCTACGCGCCCATCGGCACTTTGTTGGGTAACCGCAGTGGCTACGTGTTGGATGCGCAACTGAACCTGCAACCCATCGGCGTAGCCGGCGAGTTGTACCTGGGCGGCGAGGGCGTGGCCCGCGGTTATCTGGAGCGTCCGGCGTTAACCGCCGAACGCTTCGTGCCGGACCCGTTCGGCAAGCCTGGCAGTCGCGTGTATCGCAGCGGCGACCTGACCCGCGGGCGTCCGGATGGCGTGGTGGATTACCTGGGGCGTGTCGATCATCAGGTGAAGATCCGCGGTTTCCGTATCGAACTGGGGGAAATCGAAGCGCGCTTGCGTGAGCAAGCCAGTGTCGGTGAAACCGTGGTGGTCGCCCAAGAGGGGCCGACCGGTAAGCAACTGGTGGCCTATGTCGTACCACTGGACCGGACGCTCCTGGATGATGCTGTCGCTCAATCCACCGGTCGCGAAACCTTGCGGCGCGCCTTGAAAACCCGCTTGCCGGACTACATGGTGCCGACGCATTTGATGTTCCTTGAGCGTATGCCGCTGACCCCCAACGGCAAGCTCGACCGCAAGGGCTTGCCGCTGCCGGATGTGAGTCAGATGCAGCAGGTGTATGTGGCGCCCGAGAGCGAGTTGGAGCAACAGGTGGCGGCCATCTGGGCCCAGATCCTGGGCGTGGAGCGTGTCGGTCTGGCCGATCACTTTTTTGAATCGGGGGGGCATTCATTATTGGCGATGCAGGTAATTTCGCGCCTGCGTCAACTGTTGGGTCGGGAAGTACCCCTCAGAACAATGTTTGAGCAACCGCGACTGCAGGGGTTTGTCGAGACCCTGTGCAACTCCCATGAATCACAGGCAAGTGTGCTTCAGATCCTGCCGGTCAGCCGTCAACAGCCGTTGGCGCTGTCTTATGCCCAGGAGCGCCAGTGGTTTCTCTGGCAATTGGATCCGCACAGTGCGGCCTACCATGTACCCAGCACCTTGCGCTTGCGTGGCTGGCTGGATCATGCGGCTTTGCAACGCAGTTTCGACAGTCTGGTAGCCCGTCATGAAAGCCTGCGAACGCAGGTACATCAGGACGAAGGGCAGGCCTTCCAGATAATCCGTGAAAACGGCACTGTGGCCATCCTTCATGAGCAGGTCAATGAGGCGGACATGCAGCGTCGGGTAGAGACCGAGATCGCGCAACCTTTCGATCTGCAGCAAGGGCCGTTGCTGCGCGTAACCTTGTTGCGCCTGGCCGAAGACGACCATGTGTTGGTGCTCGTGCAGCACCATATCGTTTCCGATGGCTGGTCAATGCAGGTGATGGTGGATGAGTTGGTGCAACTTTATGCCGCCTACAGCCAGGGCCAGGACCTGCAACTGCCGGCATTGCCGATTCAATATGCTGACTATGCCCAGTGGCAGCGTGACTGGATGACGGGTGGTGAACGCGATCGGCAAATGGGTTACTGGCAGGCTCTGCTTGGCGGTGAGCCGTCAGTGTTGGAGCTACCCCTTGATCGGCCGCGACCTTCGGTGCAGAGCTTTCGTGGTGCAAGCCTGGAGATCAAGCTTGCACCGGCATTAGTGGAGGGGCTCAAGGCCCTGGCGCAGCGTGAGGATGTCACGCTGTTCATTGTTTTGTTGGCGTCGTTCCAGGCTCTACTGCACCGCTACAGCGGGCAGCAGGATATTCGCGTGGGTGTGCCTATTGCCAATCGTAACCGGGTCGAAACCGAGCGCCTGGTAGGTTTTTTCGTCAACACCCAAGTGCTAAAGGGCGATTTCGATGCGCAGCTGACGGTCACCCAGCTGTTGCAGCAGGCCAAGCACCGGGCGTTGGACGCCCAAAGCCATCAGGACTTGCCGTTCGAGCAATTGGTCGAAGCCCTGCAACCTGAACGCAGCTTGAGCCGCAATCCGTTGTTTCAGGTGCTTTTCAATCATCAGAGTCAAGCGCGTCTAGCCAGTACGAGCCAGCAACTACCCGACCTGAGGATTGAAAGCTTGGAGTGGGGCACGCAAACCGCTCAGTTCGATTTGAGCCTGGACACACAGGAAACCGTCGATGGGCTATGGGCAACCCTGACTTATGCGACCGACCTGTTCGATGCCGCCACGCCCAATCGCATGGCGCGCCATTGGCAGAACCTGTTGCAGGCCATGTTGGATGACCCTCACCAACGTGTCGCTCAGCTACCGCTATTGGAACCTCTTGAGCATCAGGTGATAGTCGAACAGTGGAACGACACGGCGCAGGATTATCGGTTGGAAGACAGCGTGCAGAGGCAGATCGAAGCGCAAGTGCGGCGCACACCGAATGCCCAGGCTTTGGTGTTTGGCGCTCAGACACTGAGTTATACGCAGTTGAATGCACGAGCCAATCGATTGGCGCACCGCTTGATCCAGGCCGGTGTCGCGCCTGATGTGTTGGTAGGTGTGGCGATGGAACGCTCCATTGAAATGGTGGTAGCACTTCTGGCTGTGCTTAAGGCAGGTGGCGCCTATGTGCCGCTGGACCCGGACTACCCGCGCGAACGCCTGGCCTACATGCTGCAAGACAGCAACGTACCGCTGCTGCTGACGCAGGCGCATTTGTTACAGGCCTTACCGGTCAGCACGCCCTCGCACTGTCTGGTGGTCGAGCCCGACGATCACTGGCTGAGCGAGTATGCCGATACCGATCCTGATGTGGCCGTAGACGCGGAAAATCTCGCTTACGTCATTTACACCTCCGGTTCCACCGGCCAGCCGAAGGGGGCGGGTAACCGTCACTGTGCGTTGACCAATCGGTTGCTATGGATGCAACAGGCTTATACGCTCGGCGCCGAAGATACGGTGTTGCAAAAGACACCGTTCAGTTTTGACGTATCGGTATGGGAGTTTTTCTGGCCCTTGATGACCGGTGCACGGCTGGTGGTAGCGGCCCCTGGAGATCATCGGGATCCATCGAAGTTGGTGGAGTTGATCAATCGGCACCAAGTGACCACCCTGCATTTCGTGCCTTCCATGCTGCACGCATTCCTGCAGGATTCACAAGTGGCCAGCTGTCAGGGGTTGCGCCGTATCATCTGTAGTGGCGAAGCCTTGCCGGTGGGGGTGCAGCAACACGTATTCGCCGAGCTGCCGAATACGGGCTTGTTCAACCTGTATGGACCGACTGAGGCTGCGATTGATGTGACTCACTGGACGTGCGTCGATGAGCATCGTGACAGCGTGCCGATTGGCAGACCCATTTCCAATCTGCGCACTTACGTGCTGGATGCGCAGTTGCAGCCAGTCGCGGTGGGCATTGCGGGCGAGTTGTACCTGGGGGGCGTCGGGCTGGCACGCAGTTACCATCGACGTCCCAGCCTGACCGCAGAGCGGTTTGTACCGTGCCCGTTCCAGCCTGGCACGCGGTTGTATCGTACCGGCGACCGGGTGCGACAGCGCAGGGATGGCGTGATCGAATACATTGGGCGCCTGGATCATCAAGTAAAACTACGCGGTTTGCGCATAGAGCTGGGTGAGATCGAGGCGCGCTTGCTGGAGCATCCACTGGTGCGCGACGCCTCGGTGCAAGTGCATGAAGGCAAGTATCTCGTTGGGTATGTGGTGCTGCAGGATTCGACACTCGCCTGGCGTGATGCACTGAGCACTCATTTATTGGCACATGTGCCGGACTACATGGTGCCTGCGCAGTGGGTACTGCTGGACCATATGCCACTGAGCCCCAACGGCAAACTGGATCGCAAGGCGTTGCCTGCGCCGGATTCAAACTTGCACGAACGGCACTTCGTCGCAGCGCGCAATACGCTGGAGCAAGCACTTGTAGCCATTTGGCGCGAAGTCCTGGAGCTTGAGCAGGTGAGTGTCGAAGATAACTTCTTCGAGTTGGGCGGGCATTCGTTGCTGGTCCTGATGCTCAAGGAGCGCATCCGCAAAGCTGTTGGCGTGGAGCTGTCGGTGAGTCAGTTGATGCTCAATCCGAGCGTCGCAGGGCAGGCGGCTTGCCTTGAGGGAAGCGCTGGCAGTTCGTTGATCGTGAGGCTCAACAGTCAAAGCCGTGGAACACCGTTGTACCTGTTCCATCCCAGCTATGGCTCGGTGCATTGTTACAAGGCGATTGCCCTTGCGTTGCGTGAGCACAGGCCGGTGATGGGGGTGATGTGTCGCGCCTTGGCCGAGGAGGGCAGCGAGGTGCCAGCCTGGGCTGCAATGGTCGAGGACTACACGACGCAATTGTTGAAGGCTCAGCCCGAGGGTCCGTTCCGTTTGGCCGGTTGGTCGCTGGGGGGCAACCTGGCGATGGAAGTCGCCTATGGCCTGGAGCAGGCGGGCCGACAGGTCGAGTGTGTTGGCTGGATCGACGCATCCCCGCCGCAGTGGGTCAAGCCGTTTTGGGATACGGCGGTGATGGTTGACGAAAGAGATATTTCTGCCAATGAACGGCGTGTGGAACTGTTGGAGGTGATGTTCCCTGAGTTCTCCCAGCAGATTCATGCCCACTGGTCCGAGCTGCAATGCTTAGAGGCTGCAGAAGGCGAGCAATGGACTGCATTCAGCCACTGGGCCGAGGAAACCCTGGGCTCGCGTTTTGGCGAGCTCAAGGATGAGTTGCTCAGTGGCCACGAAGCGCAGATTTCCTGGGAGGTTGACCGCATTCTCGGGCAGCGCCTGCACGATGCCGACTTCAAGGCGATCAAGGCACCGATAAGTTGCTGGTGGGCGACCTTGAGTCGTACTGGGGTACATCATCAATTGATTGAGGCGAGCATGCTGGAAGTTGCAGTGCAATCAACGATCGAGCGCTCAGTGTTGATCGAGACCAGCCATGACCGATTAATCGATAACGCAGAGTTCGTCCATAGCTTCGCTGCCGCGATGAGCTGACCAGAGGCCAATATGAAAAGCCCCCAGTCACCTTGAGCGACTGGGGGCTTTTTTATGGCCCTATCTATAATTCGGACAAACAAACCGCCCCGGGCAGTCATTGCCTCGGGGCGTCTGATCCTGCTTTAGAAGTCCCAGCGAGTGCTGAGCATGAAGTTACGGGGTTCACCATAAGCGGCAGAATTGTAGAAGCCGATGTTGGTGTAATAGGACTTGTCGAAAACGTTGTTGATGTTCAGCGTCGCCGACACGTTTTTAGTGAATTGATAACGGGTCATCAGGTCCACCAACCAGTACGCTTCTTGAGAGAACTCCTCGTAGCCACCACGGGGAGAGTTATAGATATTCTGCCAGCCAACGCTCTGCCAGCGAGCGCCACCGCCAACGGTCAACTTGTCAAGATTACCCTTGAGCTTGTAAGTGGTGTACAGGCTGACCTGGTCTTCGGGTTCGAAAGTGGAAATCTTGACGTCTTTGTCGTCACGCACAATCTTGTGGGTATAGCCAGCCTGGAGCTGCCAGCCCGGAGCCAGTTCGCCGGACATCTCCAGCTCGTACCCCTTCGTCACGGCCTGGGTGCCTTTGAACGCGTAGTTCGAGGGGGTAGGTTTCAAGTTGTTGTAGTCATCGTCCGAAACGGAACGGTTGTCTTCATGGATCTCGAAGTAGGCCGCACTGGCGTTTACACGACCATCCAGGAAGTCGGCCTTTACACCCAGCTCCCAATTCTGGCCTTCGTCCGGCTCAAGCAGCTTGTTGTCCCTGTCGCGGTTATAGCTTTCCTGGGGCATGAAAATATCGGTGTAGCTGGCGTAAACCGAGTAGGTGTCATTCAGGTCGTACACCGCACCGACATAAGGTACGAAGCGTCCTGACTCGCGATAGGTAGGGTTGTAGCCGGTCACCGTGTAGTTGACTACCCGGCCACCGAGCAGCAGCTTCAGGTCGTCAGCAAGGTTCAGCCGTGTTGTCATGTACATGCCGGTCTGGCGGACGGTGTCGTCGATTTTCGATTGTGGTTTGCCCCAATCAGGTTGCGGTGCGTTGCCGTGCCAGTTATTGAAGTCCACCAGGTTGGGGGCGAGGTTCCAGTAGCCATTGCCATTCCATTCCGAAGCGCTGATGGAACCGCCGAATACCAGTTCATGCTCCCTGCCTCCCAGGCTGAAGGGGCCGCTTACATACAGATCGGCGGAGTCACTGACGGTTTCACCGGTGTATTTGCCCGAAGTCAGCTGTGACTTACCATCCAATCCCGGGGTGTCACCCTGAATGGAACCCATGAGTGCGTGGTAGCCGTTGATCTTGTGATCCAGTTGCAGTTTGGTTATCCAGCCATCCCCCAGGTCGTGCTCCAACATGGCGAAGACGGTGCGGGTGTATTGCTCCCAACTGCTCCAGTCGGCCGCGTTGTTGAACGAGCGCTTGACGTCGTTGCGATTACCCTGGGCGTCGATCAATGGGAAACTGCCCGACCAGGATGAGCCTTTCGGCAGGCTGTCCTGATAATCGCCGCCGACTGTCAGCAGGGTATCGGGAGACAGGTCGAACTCCATGATGCCGTAGTAAGTCGGGCTTTTGCGCTCGTAGCGGTCCATGAACGAGTGTTTGTCCTGATAGGCGGCGACGGCCCGGCCACGGATATTGCCGGTCTCGGTCAGCGGGCCACTCACATCCAACTCGCTGCGGTAGTTGTCCCACGAACCGGCACCCAGCGTGGCATGACCTTGGAACTCAGAGGTCGGCTTTTTGCGTACCAGGTTGATAGTGGCCCCCAGTGAACCAGCACCGGTCAGCAGGCCAGTCGCGCCCTTGAGTACTTCAACACGGTCGTAGATCGCCATGTCGCTCAGCGTGTTCCCCGCCGAGTAAGCCACGTTGCGTGCGGTGGAAGGGATCCCGTCATATTGGAAGTTGTTGATAGAGAAACCACGAGCGTAGTAGTTGCTGCGCTCAGTATCGAAGGCTGAAACGGTAATGCCCGGCGTGTGGCGCATCACGTCGTCGACACTGTTCAGGCCAAAGTCGTCCATGTGCTGACGCGTGACCACGGTCACCGATTGCGGGGTTTCCTTGGGTGTCAGGACCAGGCGCGTTGCGGTGGCAATCGAGCCTGGCGTATAGGAGCCGGTATTCTCGGTGACGTTACCCAGCATGTTGCCAGTGACTTGCGTCGGGCTCAGCTCCAGCCCACCACCACTACCAGCAGCAGTGACAGTCAAGGTGTTGCCGTTGAGGTTATAGGTGGTCTGGCTACCGGCCAGCAATGCATTGATGGCCTGCTGTGGCTGCATCTTGCCCTTGACGGCGGGGCTGTTCTTGCCCTGCACATCGCCCGGGCTGTAGAGCACTTGCACATTGGTCTGGCGGCCAAATTCCTGCAGTGCGCTCCCCAGCGACTGTGCAGGAATATTCAACTCGATCTCCTGGGCCTGCACATAGCCTGCAATCGGCATCGACACAGCCAACGCCAGGGTACTGGGCAAGAGGTTGATGTTCAGGGCCCGGCGCATGGATAGCGCTTTGCTCAGGGGGCTGAGACCGAGTCGTGCTGGCATGGATGCTTTCTCTTCTATGTTTTAAGTGGGCAATTCTAAGTGTTTATTGAGTTTAGTTCTCATTACCATTAGTGAGACGTTCCTACTTCGCAAAACCGGAAAAAATTATTCCGGTACTTCATGCAGGCTCCATCTCATGCACCACCTGACCGGCGCGCAGGCGCACCAAATGATCGGCGATGTCGAAATAACGGTCGTCGTGGCTGATCACGATGATGGTCTTGCCCAGGCGTTTGAGGTCCGGCAGCAGCTCGGTGTAGAAGATGCGGCGGAAGGCCGGGTCCTGGTCGGCGGCCCATTCGTCGAACACCAGTACCGGGCGCTCTTCCAGCCACGCATTGACCAGGGCCAGGCGCTTGCGTTGGCCGGTGGACAGGTCAGTGGTGCTGAATACACCGTCCTTGACGCTGACCTTGTGCGCGATTTCCAGGCGCTCAAGGTATTGGGTGGCGCTGTCCAGGGACTGGGTGGCACTGCCTTGTACCAGGTCATCGAACAGGTAATAGTCGGAAAACACCGTGGTGAACAACTGGCGATAATCGTCGCGCGCTGGGTCGGTCACCGCTGTACCGTTGAGCAGGATCTCACCCGCCTGAGGCGGATACAGGCCCAGCAGCAATTTGATCAGGGTGGTCTTGCCGCTGCCGTTCTCGCCGACGACAAACACGATATCGCCTTGTTTGATGCTCAGGTTGATCGGCCCCAGGTGGAACGGTTGGCTGCCTTCAACCGCTGGCGGGCTGTAGCTGACGCCGCGCAGTTCGAGGCTGTTGACCACAGGCTTCGGCGCTTCACTGTCGTCCATCAACAAGTGGGGCTCGGGCGAAGAAAAGCGCTCCGACAGTTCGCTGATGCGCCCAAAGGCAATCTTCGCCTTGCCAACGACGGGCAAATAGCCCAGCAGGTGTTCCAGCGGGCCTTTCATATACAGCAGTACCAGCACGAAGCCGGTAATCACGGTGGGATCGGGGTTGGGATTGTAGGCCTGCATCGCCAGGGCCAGGCCAATGACCACGAAGAACAGCATCGAGCCAAAGGTCTTGGCCAGGATATAGATGTTGACCGAACGCACCTGGATATCGCTGATACGGTCTGCGGTTTCCTGAATGCGGTGGGTGTTCATGCGAAACCTCCGCGGGCGGTGCATGCGCAGTTCCTTGGCGCCAGAAGCAATCGCATTGTAGTAACGCTGCAATTCATCTTCGTGGCTGCGGGCCAGATCGAAGCCCTGGATGCCTTTGCCACCCGCGATGAATTGCACGGCGCTGCCGATGATGATTGCGACCACCATCATCAGGAACATCGGCACGGACAGGTAGGCCAGGTAACCCAGGCATCCCAGGGTAACGGTGGCGGCGATGGCCAGGGGCGTGAAGGCAAAGGAAAAATCGCTGATGGTGTCCACGTCGTGGGTCAGCACCGGGATCAGGCGGTGAGAGCGATATTGCTCGATCTGCCCGATGGGCGCTGACAGCACTTTTTCACCCAGGTCCTTGCGCAGGGCGGCAATGATCCGTTGCCCGACGTAGTTGGTGCCGATGTCGGAAATAATCGAGCTGACCAGCGCCACCACGCACAATGCGGCGAAGGTCAACACCACACCCTGGGTCATGCCCCCCGCCGAATGCAGGGCATTGTTAATCGTCGCCAACAGCAAGGTAATGGCCAGGCCGCCCGCCATGCCAAGGGCGACGGAGACCGTCACGATGGTGCGAAAGGGCCTGAGCAATGCGAGCAAACCTTTGAAGGCGCCGCGCTTGGGGTCGGTCATAAATACTTCCCGGAAAGTGAAAAAGAGGGGGCTGGGCACACAGACCCTTACCCATGACAAACGAAGCTGTGGCGTGACTATTTAGCGCGGCGTGCCGGGCGGTGGCAGTGGGCGATAAATTGCCCGGGGCCTGGTTCGTTCTTGTTCTGTAGGCGCACGGTGCGTGGCCCTTTGAGCGAGAGCGAAACACATGACGAAAAAGAACCTGGTGTATGTCTGGTCCCTGAGAAACGCCGCCGCCGACAAGGCGGGGCAACCGGTGGCCTATAAAGACCACGAGCGCTATATGAAATCGGTGCTGGAGTTTCTGGTGGGCTCGCTCAACGACACGTCGCTGGGCGAGGCTTACAACCTCGTAGGCGTGGTGTATGACGACGATGAGCACAACCCGCGGGACCAGCAGTTGGTGGCGGACTATGGCTTTGCTTACCAGCCGGGTCGCCAGTGGTTGTACCCGGCGGATTTGCGTGTGCAAGGCACGTTGGTCAATGACCTGCTGCTCAGCGTGCCGTCGACCTATCGTCGCCTGCCACGGGGCAGCGCCGAACATGTCGCCGGCAAGCAGGATTTCGAGCGTCGGCTGCATGACACCCTGGTGGAGTTGAAGGCTGACATCGTGGTGCTGGATGGTTTGCTGGTGATCCTCGACGAACTGGTGCGCCCGGGTGCGCCGTTTGCACGGCGCATCATGAACATTCATCCGGGCATCACCCGCCTCGAGTCGCCTTACGAACGCCGTGGGGCGTACGCCACCTGGAATGCGCTGTACGGAGCACGTGGGCAGGCGATTACCGACTGGGCAACCAAGGCGACTCAGGCGTGCGAGCCGTTGTATTGGACCGGTGCGTCATTCCACTACGTGGATAACGGCATCGACTCGGGAGAGGTGTTCCACGACGTGCTCAAGACCGAGATTTCGCCCGAGGACACCATCCTTGAGTTGCGCTGGAACAACTTCAACAACAGCCTGTTCCCGGCATTGCATGAAGGCTTGGAGCTGTTGGCCAAACAAGGCTGAACCCTGTAGGAGCGAGCAAGAACTAGGCGTCCCCCTCGCTCCTACAAGGTATTAGAGTTCGCGTACTACCCGGAACCCAATCCAATCCCCCCGTGTTTGCGGGTAGATGTTGTTGCGATTGCCCGAGCGTGAAAACACCGGCGCCTCGCCCCAGTCATTGCCGCGAATCTGGTAGGCCTCGCAGTTGGGCTCCACCCAGGCACTGCCATCAGTTGGCGCGCCGACGTAGTTCGGATGCTCGCAATCAGCCACCCGCTCATACACATTGCCGTGCATGTCATACATGCCAAAGGCATTCGGTGGGTAGCTGCCCACGGGCGACGAATAGCTGTAGCCGTCCGCCGGGCCGTAGGTGTTGGCGTGCTGGGCGATGCTGTAGCCCTTGCCTTCGTCGAACGGGAAGGGGAACGGGCCGGTGGTGCCGGCGCGGGCGGCGTATTCGCGTTGGGCTTCGCTGACCATCTGGTACGTGTGCCCGGTCTTCTTCGACAGCCAGCTCACGTACTGCTTGATGTCGTCCATGTCCATGCACACCGCCGGCTGACGTGGCCCCTGGGGGTAGCGCGGCTTGCTGGCGATGCATTCGCGGCCGGGGCGGTCGTCGCCATTGGCGATCTTGACTCCGGTCTGACGCACGTAGCTGTCCCATTCGCCGGCGGTGATGTGGAAGCGGCTCATGGCGAACGGCTTGGCGAAGGTCACGGCATGCATGGGGCCTTCGTCGGGCTCGCGGCCCACTTCGTCTTCCGGGGTACCCATGGTGAAGGTGCCGGCGGGCAGCACCACCATTTCCGGGCAGTCCTTGCAGTCTTTGAAGACCTTGCCCGGTTGTGGGGCGGCGGCATGGGCCAGGCCGGGCAGCAGGGCGCCGCACAGGGCGGTGAGTGCCAGTGCGGTGAGCGGTTTGAGTCGGGATGGCGTCATGGAGGCGTCTCGTTCAAAGGGAAAAGGGGTCATAACCGCTGGCTCAGCAGGGTCATGAAGCGCTGGATCTCATCGGAGTTGTTAAGCAGGCCCGGCGAGGTGCGAATCACCGGGCCAACGTCACGCTCCACCGCGTCCACCACCACGCGGTTTTTCATCAGGTAGGCCGCGACGGCATCGCTGTCCTGGTTCTTGACCCGAAAGAAGGTGAAACCTGCTGACAGCTCGGGGCTGCGCGGCGTGACCAGTTCGATCTGCGGGTGGGCCAGCAGTTGGTCCTTGAGTTCGGTGTTGAGGGCATGGATGCGTGCCTGCACCGCTGCCTTGCCCAGTTGCAGGTGCAACTTGAAGGCTTCGTCGGCGGCCCAGCGATGTTCGAAGGCGTGGTAGCCGCCTGGCGTCATGGTCGTGGCGAAGTTTTTGTCTTCGGAGAAGGTCGGAATCATCGGCGTGACGTATTTGTTTTCGGTCTCGCGGGCGCACACCAGGCCGGTGCCCCGCGGGCCGAACATCCACTTGTGGGTGCCAGCGATGAAGAAGTCGCAGTGCATAGCGGGGAAGTCGAGGTCTTCCACGCCGAAGCCGTGCACACCATCGACGATATAAAGCAGTCGGTCCGGCTCGTCGCGGTTGCGGTTGTGTTCGTCCACCAGCTTGCCGATCTCACCGATGGGCAGTTTTACGCCGCTGCCGGATTGCACCCAGGTCATGCCCAGTACACGGGTGTTGGGGCGAATATTGCGCTGGATATTGCCCAGCACTTCATCGGCCGAGACCTGATTGGGGTTTTTGAACAGGCGTATCTTGCGAACCTGGGTCTGCTCCTTGCGTACCCGGAAGTCCAGGCTGAACTCGGTAGCGTAATGCTCATGCACCGTGGTGAGGATTTCCTGGTCGGCGCGCACCTTGATCCCGCCATAGATCATCGCCAGCCCTTCGGACGTGCTGCCGGTCAGGGCGATCTGCGCTGGCGTGGCGTTCAGGTAGCGGCCGGCCCACTCGCGTACCTGGCCCTCACGCTTCCAGGTTTCCTGCAGGTCCCAGTCCATGGCCAGGCCAGGGTTGCGGTCGATCTGTTGGCGGTAGCGTTCGATGGCCTCGCGCACGGGCCTGGGGTGCGAGGCCACCAGGAAGTTGGAAAAATGCAGGTAATTGGGGTCCTGGTTGAACAGTTGTTTCAATCCCGTCCATGGGTCGTTCGTGGCGGCGGCGACTGCCTGAGGCAGCAACGCGGTGCCCAGCGGCAGGCTCGCGGCAAAGACGCCGGCCTGCTTGAGAAATGTACGGCGGTCGGTCATGGACTTACTTCGTGGTGGTTAGCGGTTGGCCAAGGGTTTGGCGGCTTTTTTGACCTGGTCCCACACCCGCAGGAAGTTGCCTCCCCACAGCTTGGCGATATCGGCTTCGGAGTAGCCGCGCTGGATCAGTTCGGCAGTGACGTTGCGCACCTCGCCGACGTTCTCCCAGCCCTGGAGGCCGCCGCCGTCGTTGAAGTCCGAGGCAATGCCGACATGATCGATGCCGATCTTGCGCACGGTGTAGTCGATGGCGTCGCCGAGGTCCTTGAGGGTGGCCTTGGGCTCTTCCTCGAGAATGCCGTACAGCGCGCTGGCGTATTGGCCGAAGCGTTGCTCGGGCCAGGCGGCAATGATTGCATCGCCGGGCATCAGGGCCATGGCCAGATTCGGCAGTGGCGGCAGGTCGAACCGTGCGCGCAAGGTATTGAGCTTGTCCTGGGTCGGCTGGCTCAAGGGGCGCAGGTAGGCGGGGAAGCCCACCACCTGCACCACGCCGCCACTGTTCTTGATCAGTTGCAGTTCCTTGTCGCTGAGGTTGCGCGGGATATCCACTGACGCCCGAGGCGCCGAATGGGACGCCACCATCGGCGTGCGGCTCAACTGCGCGACCTGCTCCAGGGCCTTGGTCGACATCTGCGACACGTCGATGATCACCCCCAGGTCATTGAGGCGATGCACCGCTTGCTGGCCGATCGGCGACAGGCCTTCAAGGGCGTCGGGGGAGTCATTGAAAAACGGCAGCGGGCGCGACGAGTCGGACCAGGCGTTATTGCCGATGTAGCTGAACCCGAACATGCGCATGCCGCGTGCGGCCCATAGGTCCAGCTGGTTCAGGTCATTGCCCAGGGGGTAGGCGTTGAGCATGCTGATAAAAATCGCGAACTTGCCTTCGCCGTGCAAGCGGCGCATATCGTCCGGGGTGTAGGCGATGCCCACCTGGTTGGGAAAGTCGCGCACCATGCCGGAGATGATCTTATAGCGCACCTCCTGCTCGTGGCGGGCCTCTTCGACAAAACCATCGGTGGGTTTGTGCGGAGCGTTATCGCCGTTCCAGATTTCCGGCCAGCCGAAGATCGTCAGCGCGGCGCCCGACAATCGGCCGCGGGCGGCCTTGGCCAGGTCGAACTGGCCGCTGCCATCCTTGTCGGCCTCATTGCCCGCCGTGCCGAAATCCAGGGGCAGGGTGATGTGGCTGTCAAATGACAACAGGCGATCCTGCATTTCATTGGCCTGCTTGATCACCTCCAGCGGGTAGCCGGCGTTGCCCTTGAACCACTGATCCCAGACCAGCAAGCCAGCCCCGGCGCCGATAGCCAGGGCCAGCGGCAGGCCGATATACAGCGCCTTTTTCGAACGTGATTTTGTCATTGCCATCTCAGTCAGTTGAGGCCTTTGCTATCAGGGAAGGACGAGCGATGACGGGGGAAATTTAGGTGGCGGGGGCAGGGCGGTAAATTTCATCGGGTTGCAAACGTTCTAGCTCTGATCAAGCCGTTTCCTAAGGTAGCCAATGACAATCTCTCGACGTGGGTTCATCGCAGGCCTGGCGCTGACCGGTGCAGCGGTGCCTGCGGCCTTTTATGCCCATCGCGAGTTGACGCGGGAAGACGAGTTTCCCATCACCCCCGGCGAAGCTACGGTCGACCTCGCTGACACCCAGGGCCAGCACCTGGCGAACACCCTGCGGGGCGTCTGGAGCCTGCGCCTGGAAGGCCGCGATGCGGGCCTTGCGGGCCTGCCGCTGCAAGGCTTGGAGCTGCTGCTGGACATCGCTCCCCGTGGGCGTGGCCTGCGCGGTTACCTGGACACCGCCGAGCAGCTGCGTGCGGACGGCGAGCCGCGCTACCGCGTCTTGGGTGATGTGCTGACGGGCGAGGGCGCCGTGCTCTATTGGCGCTTGATCGACCGCGATTCCGCCGGCGGTGTGCCGGCCTATGAATTCAAAATGACCCTAGATGAAGTCTGGGCCGATTTCAGCAATGCCGGCAGCGCCACCCTCAGCGGGCACATCCTCGATCTTGAGCGGCCCTTGGCGCTGACCGAACGCGACAACCGTTTTATCGCCCACAAACAACTGTTCCCCGAAGCCCGCCAGCGCATCGGTCTCAACCCGACCTTGCTGGCCTGGCTGGTTTCCCCCGAGCATCGGCTGTTTCACCAACTGTGGCACGCCACCCGCGATCAGTGGCACAAGCTCTCCGAAGAAAAACGCGAGGCCCTGCGTGGCATCGGCTGGCAACCCGGGCCCCGTGGCCAGGAGCGCGACGCCCGCGGCAAGCGCAAGGACCGCAATGGGTCGGGCATCGACTTCTTCTTCATGCACCGCCATATGCTTGGCACCGCACGCTCCATGCAGGACTTGCCGTCCTGGCCGCAATTTCCCGAGCCGCAACCGCCGTTGGAGCGTGATCGCCTGGGCTTTGTGCGCTACTTCGACAACCACGACGGTTTCGCGCTGCCGCCCTGTTGGTCAGCGCCGGATGATGCCGACTACACCCAGTGGGTCAGCGATATCAAGGCCGCCCAGACCTACCACAGCAATTTCCAGGTGTGGGAATCCCAATACCGCGACCCGCGTTACCTGGCCAAGTTGACCCTGGGCCAGTTGGGCTCGGAAATGGAACTGGGCCTGCACGACTGGCTGCATATGCGTTGGGCCTCGGTGCCCCGCGACCCGTCCAACGGCGCCCCGGTACCCTTCGCCCGTGACCCCGCGGACTTTGCCCCACGTTGGTATGCGCCGGAGAACGACTTTCTGGGCGACCCGTTTTCATCCCATGTAAACCCGGTGTTCTGGCATTTCCACGGCTGGATCGATGACCGTATCGAAGACTGGTTTCGCGCCCACGAACGCTTCAACCCAGGCGAGGTGAGCCGCCTGGAAGTCAACGGCGTAGCCTGGTTTGCACAGGGCCGCTGGGTTGAAGTAGGCGACCCTTGGCTGGGACCGGACACCCATGGCTGCAGTACCACACCGGGGCTGCAACGAGGGCGTTCGATGGAAATGGATCCGGAAGTCATGAAGCTGGCCCTGCGCATTACCTTCGGCGCCGATGAGGACGTGCTCAAGGGGTTGTTCAAGCGCGTGCCGCGGCGGCCGTGGTATGCCCGACATTTGAAGGTCACGCACACGCTTTAAAACGTGTTGCAGGCGCTCTAGGTCACCGATATCGCTGCCGAATACAGCCCGCTGACACTTCGAGGATCCCCTATCTTGTTGATCAGGTATAACTCGTTGAATTCAGACACCGTGTACCCATCGGCCTTTTTGAGCGGCTGGAACAAATGGCTGGTCTGGCCACTATTGAGTGCACGCTCCATACCGCTGCGCATGTCCGCCTCCTTGGAGAATTTGACGAGCCCGAAGTTGGGGTCATAGTAAAACCAGATCTTTTGGTCCTTCGTGATTTTGACGCCAGCGGTAACACCGTGCTTTGAATTGCTGATAAGAAAGGCTTTGGAGGTGGTGGCCGTTGCCAAATCCGAGATGATCCTGTCGCAGGTCGCACTGCGGGTGAGCTGCCCAGAGTGAAAATCATCTCTGAGGGTGTTTTGAAATCTCTCCAGGCTGTCGCGGAACCTTTCAGTATTAGGGTGTTTGGGGTGCGCCAGACTGAGGAAGAAGTTGCTGATCAAGGTGTTTTCCGAGCCATCGAGCATGGCCATAGCCATGGTATTCGCCAACGCGGCGCAGCCGCCCTCGGATGCAACGTTGACCTGGCTCAGGTAATACCCTTGCGGCATGGCGATCAAAGTGCCATGGGCGGCGGTCATGTCATCAGCGAATTTTCTGCTTAGCTCTAAGCTGGTTTCCATTGCTCGTTTTTGCAAATGCTTGAACAGAGCCCCGACTTCGGCAGACGTCAGCTTCGGGTCCAGTATCAGTTCGCGCAATTGATGCATTTTCATTGTCGGTGAGAAGCCGTTGATCCCGTCCGGAGCCCCCCTTGCGAGCGCCTCTTCAAACTGCAATTGTTCTGGCGTCGCGGGCTTGCCGGGCAATGGCTTTGTGGGCGGAATGAGCTTTTCGTAGAGTGTTTTGACTTTGCCTGGCAGCGCCTCCAGCTCGTCGATACGCCTGGACAGGCTACCCAGTACCTCGGGTGACGCGGTGGCGTCCGTGGCCAGTTTTTTCAACTGAGTGATGCCCAGCTCTGCTGAATAGCCAGAAATGCTGGCCGGGGCGAGCGTGTTGTACCCCTGATTGAATGCCGCGTGGCCTGTGGTGGTTGCTTTTGCTGCGTCAACTGCGTCGTTGAAGGCCTCCGGTATGGGTATGCCGGGTTTTGCCGGGTTGAACCAGTTGGCGACCCACTCGCTGAGGGTGCCGTTGATTTCACCCTGGGTTGCCAGGACTCTCGGCGTGAAGCCATTCACCGGCGTGCCGTAGGGTTGACGGGTGATGGGGTCGTAGTGGTGCCACTGATCGTTTTTGAATACCACAACACTATCAACCGAGCGCCCGCCGGAGGTGATCGAACCGAGCAATGCATTGCCATGCTCCTGGCTGATAGCCTTCAACCAATCATGGGCTTTATCCGTGTTTCGTATGTTGGCCAGCCACGCGGTGCTTTTGGTCAACCCTTTGCTCAGCAGGTTTGCGCCGCCAATGGCCAGGTCAGCCAGCCCGTCCAGAGGGTTGAAGTTGCTCAAGGTGACCATGCCGATGACTTTGCCCGTTCGCGCGACCTTGGTGGCAAGGGATGCGGCACTGCCGGCGACCTTGGTGAGTTTGCCGATATTGGCCGCGCCCGCTGTGAGAAAGCCAAACACATCCAGGGCCAAGTCAAACCCGCCCTCGACGTTGTTGCCTTTTTTAAAGTTTTCAATTGCCGAGCGGAAAGGAATCAAGTTCATGAAGAAATCGTTTACCTGATTGATTTTCTCGTTCGCCAGGTCCTGGGTCGTCTGCCCTCTGGCGTATTTCTTGATATCCGGGTCATCGAGATTGAAATGCTCAACGAAGGCATCAGCAATGTCTTGCGTGCGGTCGGTAGCAAAACTATCAATAGCTGCGTCAGTTGCGCCGGCGCGTTCGTTTGCGTGGTCGGCACTGACGCTTTTGGGGACGAACACGCTGGTGTTGAACGCTACATTCGCCTCCCTGGATTCACGTTCTTTCAGCGCCCACATTTCAATGGGCACGATTTCGCCTTTGGTCGGGTCGATACGGTAGCCGCTGGATTGCCCGTCGCGTTCAATTTTCACCAGCAGGTTTTTTTCATACACCGGGTCGGACTTGCTCCAGAAACCCAACTCAGTGGATGAGTTTCGATAATACGTAACTTTGCCGTACTCAAAGTTTCTACGGTCTTCCAGGGGGAGCTGCGCGATCAGGTGTTTGACCGTCGTGGCGAGGGCGATCTTTTTCTTCTTGATTGTTTCCTCAAAGCGCTTTTCGAAGTTATCGCTCACACCAAATCGGTAGCGGGCGTTCAAGTCGTTGATCGGTACACGTTTGTTCGCGGCTTCAAAGAGATAGGGCAATCTCAGATCCATCATTGCGATGTCGAGCATCGAATGCAGGCCGGGTAGCCATGTGTGTGCCTTGTTCTGCCCTCTGCGCGGAATGTTGCTGGTCTTGATCAGTTTTTGTTTGAACAGATCACCCAGGTCGCCATACCGTTCCACCAGTACGGCCATGGCCATCTTTTCTCGGGTGGGCAATTCCAGATCCAAGGCGGCAGAGGCGCCTAGCATGTCCTGCTGTCGGGCTGTGAAGGTGGTTTTCAGGGTTTCCAGCTCTTGCACGGTGTATTGCGTGTCGTCCTTGCGGGCAATTACGTTATGGCAAACCCCCCAATCTACCAGCGCTGCTGTACGAGCTTGCGCAGCCGCCTCGGGTTGCGCCACCCTTGCATGTTCGCCTTCCTGCATCACTTGGGCAAACGTCATGTTCGGGACTTTCCCCGGCGTACTCGCTTCAATGCTCGCCACGGTAATGACCAGGTTCAGCCAGGCTGGGCTGCCGTGCCTCACGGAGGGCGGTATGTCTTTGATCAGGTAAACAGGGGCCTTCTTGGCCAGCAACACATACGCAGCCACTTTGGACAGCACAGGGCTGATCCTGCCACTGTCGACCAAATGCTTGCTCAACGTATCCAGCACTGTAGACGCGGGTTTGCCCCAGTGGCGCGCGTGCGCCAGGTCAAACCCCGCCACGTTATTACGTTGAGGGGCGGTAATGGATTCGGGGTCCAGTTGCAACTGAATGGCAGCCATCAGGTAGTCGGTGGCGCTGTTGGCAGTGGCGATACCGCCGGATTGCTCCTGCAGGTGTTTACCCAGCGTTTGGCCTGCGGAGGAACTGAGCAGGGCCTCCAGTGCTTGCGCGGGGTCACTTTGTACCTCGGGGGTTAGCGGGTGCTGGGCCAGCAAGGCATCCAGGGCGTTCAGGTAGTCAGACCTCATGGAGATAATGCGTAGTCGGCTCTGCTCAGCCTGGCTCAGGGGTATTGACCACGACAACGCGCCACCAAAATTACCCATCGGCTGCGTCAGGGCTTCCTGTTTCACCGTCTTTATCAGCTCGGTCAGCGAAAGTTGGGTGGTAGGTATCGGCCAGCCCTTGGCCCTGATAAAGCTCTCCAGTGTCGCGCCTTCACTGGGGCGCACAGGGAACGATGAGTCAGGATGAATATCCAGGGGGGCTCTCAAGGCAGCCAGTATCGCTTGAGGCGTGGTGTTCACATCCAATTGCTTCGCGATGTCTCCGAGTTTCGTGGTCAGCGTTTGCAGGTCGTGTCTGTCGCCGAACCCTTCCTTGTAGGTTTTCGGTGCAGGCGCGTGCGTCGCGCCAGCCAAGGCAGGGGGAGTGGTTAGCGGCTCGATCAGCGGTGGCTGGCGAGGTGGCCCATCGGGCTTGGTAGAGTGGAAAGGGACGTCATACCAGTGGGGGTTGGCTTGCTTGGTCGTACTGAGCATGGGCGGGGACCTGTAAGGCGAATATCCAATAGGCAAGTTTCCTGAGGAGTGCGTCTGAATTTCAGACGCATTGTTGGGTGAAGGAAAAAGCTGCGAGAGTTCCGCTCGGGCAAAGGATGGAGTGTGACCAATAGCGACATGCGGTTAGTCGCGTTTCGGTGGTCTGGACACCCTTCAGGCTCGCTCTTGTTCCCGTAATTGCGCACTCATCTCATCGCAACTGCATGACCAGTCGCTGAGCCATTGCGGCATCGGCGGCGAGGTGTCGTCCAACCCCAGCTCGCGGACGAACTCGGAAGGGGGCAGGGTGCCCTTGGCGGAGCGAAACAACCCACGCATCACCACCACGCCGACCACTCGCCCATTGCTGACGAAACGGTGCTCCATCAGGTTCCACTTGTGGTCCCAGCCGAGAATGCGAGTGTGCACTTCGAATGCTTCGAACAGCTTCAATTCCCGGCGAAACTTGCCCCAGGTATCGCCGACTATCGGCATGGCCTTGTGGCGCAGGGCCACGCGAAAGGCGCCGGTGCGCAGCACAAAATCCATGCGCGCCACGTCGGCCAGGGTGAAATATCGGCCATTGGTGACATGCCGGTTCAGGTCCAGATCCAGGGGCCAGACCCGCATGCGCACCACTGTGGTGGCCAGGCCATGGACCGGTTTGCGCCAGGGGCGGCGCAACAGCATATGCAGTAATCGAAACCAGAGATTCATAAAGACGCCAGACAGTTGATCAATGGCTGCACTGTACGGAGCCGGAATCGGCTAAGGTAGATGCGTAAATGACTTATTACATGCGAAAAGTGCAAGCTGGAGTTTTTACATGCACGTCACCTTGCTCCTGGCGGACCAATGCTCCGCTGCCAGTGCCACCCTGGCCATGGAAATGCTCAGCGCGGCCAATCTCTTCGCCGACAGCCCGCCCTTCGAGGTGACGCTGGCGTCCCTGGACGGCCTGCCGGTGACGGCGTGGGGCGGGCAATGCCTGCAAGTGCAGGGTTCACTGGCGCAGATCGCGCATACCGACCTGGTGCTGATTCCCGGTTTTCTCTTTACCCTCAAAGAAGCCATGCCGACGTTCGCCACCTACGGCCCCTGGTTGCGTGAGCAGCATGGGCAAGGCGCTGTGTTGGCTTCGATGTGCACGGCGGCGTTCATGCTGGCCGAGACGGGGTTATTGCACGGCTTGCGTGCGACGACCCACTGGGCATTTGCCGGGTTCTTCCGGCGTCGATATGCCCAGGTCAGCCTGGATGAGCGGCAGATCCTCTGCGAAGAGAATCGGCTGGTCACGTGCGGTGGCGCCACGGCGGCGATGGATTTGATGCTGCACCTGATCCGCCGTTTCGGCTCGCCGGAGCTGGCTCATACCTGCGGCAAGTACTTGCTGATCGATGCCGGGCGCACCGAACAGTCGGCCTATGCGATGTGGTCGTTGCCCAAGAGCCACGGTGATGCGCAGATCCTGCGTGTGCAACATTGGTTGGAGCAGCACTTTGCGCAGTCGTTGGTGATCGACGAGGTTGCCCAGCGCTTTGGCTTTGGCGTGCGTAATTTCAAGCGGCGCTTCAAGGATGCCACGGGGTGCACGCCGATTGGTTATCTGCAGAGCCTGCGTCTGGAGCGAGCCAAGCAGATGCTTGAGTCGACACGTATGACGCTCGATAGCATCACGTATGCGGTGGGTTATGAAGACAGTAATTCGTTTAGGCGGTTGTTTCAGCAGCGGGTGGGGATGCTGCCGGCGGCGTATCGCAAGAAGTTCCTGATCGCCCAGGGTGTGAAGACGACCTGATACACCCACGATCCCAATGTGGGCGTTGGCTTGCCTGCGATGGCGGCCTGACAGCGTGTGATGTAGAGACTTTGCAAATCGAAGACGAAAAAAAACCGGCTGATCAGGCCGGTTTGGGGTGTCCCGCCAACAGTGCGGGGTTATACGTGGGTGCTCAGCAGACGCTCGGCACCCCCTTCAGCGAGACCACGTTCCTGCAAGCGATCAGCACCGCCTTCAGCCAGACCACGTTCCTGCAAGCGATCAGCACCGCCTTCAGCCAGACCACGTTCTTGCAAGCGATCAGCACCGCCTTCAGCCAGACCACGTTCCTGCAAGCGATCAGCACCGCCTTCAGCCAGGCCACGTTCCTGCAAGCGATCAGCACCGCCTTCAGCCAGGCCACGTTCCTGCAAGCGATCAGCGCCGCCTTCAGCCAGACCACGTTCTTGCAGGCGATCCGCGCCACCTTCGGCAACACGGGTTTCTATCAGGCGATCCGCGCCGCCTTCAGCGACAACCGGGTGGGCAAAAGCGTTTGCAGCGAGTACCGAGAAAGCGAGGCTAAGCAGGATTTGGCGTTTCATGATGGTGTGCTCCGAGTATTTAAGTTGGGTGCCGTTTGGCATGGGTTTGATGTTACGCGTTGCATTTTTTAAGAGAACTTCATTGCGCTGATGGTGACTATCGATGCCAACGATGGTCCCGCTGGCGGGACCATCACTGCGACCGTCATGGCATTTGCGGCAGTTCGTTGGGGCGCAGGTCAAACACCAGCACTTCGGCGTCTTCGCCATGGCTCAAGCGGATCTGGCGTTCGTCCCGTACGCGTACACCGTCGCCTTCCTGCAAGCGCTGGCCGTTAAGCTCAATGCTGCCGCGCGCCACATGGATGTAGGCGTAGCGATCCGGTGCCAGTTCCAGGCGGGCACTTTCGTCAGCGTCGAACAGGCCGGCATACACCCGTGCGTCCTGGCGCACTTTCAGCGAACCGTTGGCACCCTCTGGCGAGATGATCAACTGCAAGCGCCCACGTTTTTGCGCTTCAGTGAAATGCTCTTGCTGATAGCGCGGTTTGGCGCCGGCTTCGTTGGGCACGATCCAGATTTGCAGGAAGTGCACGCCGTGACGCTGGCTGTGGTTGAACTCGCTGTGGGCCACGCCGCTGCCCGCGCTCATCAGTTGCACATCGCCGGGGCGGATCACCGAGCCGGTGCCCAGGGTGTCTTTGTGCTCCAGCGCACCTTCGAGCACGTAGGAGAAGATCTCCATGTCGCGGTGCGGGTGCTGGCCGAAGCCTTTGCCTGCGGCGACGCGGTCATCATTGATCACCAGCAGGTCGGAAAAACCCTGTTCCTTGGGGTTCCAGTAGTTGGCGAATGAGAAGGTATGAAACGACTTCAACCAACCGTGATTGGCGGCGCCGCGTTCGGAAGCTTTGCGAAGGGTCAGCATGGTCCAGTCCTCAAGTGAGCGCGGGCTGCGAGATGCAGGACGCTTGCGTTGAGAAGAAGGTTAATGGTTAACGAATGATTGATTAAGAAGATGAAAATAGAATAACTGTTGCTTTCAGGTTGACAGTTAAAGTCGTGCCATAATGCTCGCCGCACTCCTTCTCGATGGACATTTCCCGCTTATGAAAACCGTGGCCATGGCGCTGTTCCCGGACTTCCTGCTGCTCGACATGGCCGGGCCGCTGGAAGTGTTTTCGATTGCCAACCGCTACCTGCCAGCGGCCGATCACTACCAGATCCTGACCATCGGCACTGAGCCCGGCCCGTTGCAGGCCTCCAATGGCGTGAGCGTGCAGACCGACCTGCTGTTGGAACAGGCCCAGGCGGCTTATGACTTGCTGTTGGTGCCGGGCGGCCCCGGCGCCTATAACGAATGCCACCCCGCGCTGTTGCCGTGGCTCAAAGCTGCGGCGCTACGGGCTCGGCGTTTTGGCTCGATCTGCACCGGCGCTTTTGTGCTTGGCCACGCAGGCTTGCTCGACGGGCACCGCGTGACCACCCATTGGCACTACACCGAGCGGTTGATCAAGGCGTTTCCCAACGCCATCGTCGAAACCGACCGCATCTATTTGCAGGACGGGCGCCTGATCACCTCTGGGGGCGTCACTGCGGGTATCGACCTGGCCCTGTCGGTCGTTGCCCAGGACCATGGCAAGCAAGTGGCGGTGGACGTAGCCAAGGTGCTGCTGGTGGTGATGAAACGCCAGGGCGGCCAGGCCCAGTTCAGCCCGATGACTGCCGCCGTGGCGCCCCAGGAAACCCCGATCACCCGTGTGCAGAACCACGTCCTGGCGCATCTGGATCAACCCTTTACCATCGAGTCCATGGCTGAGTTGGCCGGGATGAGCGCGCGCCACTTTGCGCGGCTGTTCGCCAAGGACGTGCAGATGACGCCCATGGCGTTCCTGCAGGGCGCGCGTATCGACCGGGCCCGGCACCTGCTGGAAACCACCGACCTGCCGCTCAAGACCGTGGCCTTCCACGCCGGCTTTGGCAGCGTGCGGCATATGCGCTTTCTGTTCAGCGAAAAGCTCGGGCTGAACCCTACCCAATACCGACAACAGTTCAGTTAACGACACCCTGTCCGTCTCAGGCACCCTATTGTCCGTATTGCTCCCCGTGCCAGCATTGTCCTGTCATCGCCAACTGGCAAGATAGCGTCGAGCCCATGGAAAAGGATGCGCAGGCACTCAAGCACGGGTGTTTCAGCGCTGTGACGGACATGCAAAATGGTACGGCGGTGAGCTTTGGCCCCTACACCTTTCATCGGCAGCAGCGCCTGGTCAGCAAGGCGGGTTGGCCGGTGCCGCTGGGCGGGCGAGCCTTGGATATTCTCGCGGTACTGCTTGAAGCGCCCGGGCACTTCATCAGCAAGGCGACCTTGATCGAACGGGTGTGGCCCAACAGCGTCGTCGAGGACAGCAACCTGCGCGTGCACATCGCCGCGCTGCGTCGTGCGCTGGACGGCCAACGCTGGATCCTCAATCACCCCCAGCGCGGTTACTGCTTCGCTGCGCCTGCGCAGGACGCGCTGCCGACGCTGCTGCCTCAGCACAACCTGGCTGCACGGCTCAGCCCGGTGTGGGGGCGTGATGAACTGGTGGGCGTGCTGGCGCGACGGTTGGCCGCGCAGCGGTTGCTGACCCTCACCGGTGTGGCCGGCATTGGCAAGAGCACGCTGGCCCTGGCCCTGGCCGAGCGGGTATTGCCGCGTTATCGCGACGGCGTATGGTGGGTCGATATGGCCGCTGTGCAAGCGCCAAGCGAGCTGCTCGATAACCTGGCCAGGGTCTTGCTGTTGCATTCGGCGCCCGCCAGCCTCAACGAACTGGGCCGGCGTCTGGCATCGCGTCAGTTACTGCTGATACTCGATGGCGCCGACCTGCTGCTGGGCGCGTGTCGACAGCTACTGCGTGCGCTGCGTGAGATGGCGCCTGGCATCAGCGTGCTGATCACCAGTCGTGAAGCCTTGTTGGCCCCTGGCGAGTGGGTGGTGCGCGTGCCTCGGCTGGCGATGCCGGCGCCGTCGGCCAATGTCGAACAGGCGATGGCCTGTCCTGCGGTGCAACTGTTCGTGGCGCGCGCGCGTGCCAATCAGCAGGGGTTTGATTTGCGGCCTCAGGATGTGGCGCCGCTGCGCGACCTGTGTCGGCGCCTGGATGGCCTGCCGTTGGCCCTGGAATTGGCGGCGGCCCAGGTGGATGCGTTGGGCATCGGCGGTGTGCAGATGCAAGTACGCACGGGCTTGCAACTGCTGGCCCGTGGGCGCCGCACGGCGGTGGCGCGCCATCGATCACTGACCGCGGCCCTGGATTGGAGCTACGAGCGCTTGAGCCTGCCGCAGTGCTGGCTGTTTCTGCAATTGAGTCTGTTCAAGATGGCAGTCACCTTACCCACCCTGAGTGACCTGGTGGCCGGTACCGAGCTCGAACATGCCGACCTGTCTTACCTGCTGGCGCGCCTGGTCAACGTCTCGCTGCTGAATGTCGAGCCCGGCCTGGGCCCGCCGCGCTATCGCCTGCTCAACTGCGTGCGCAGCTACGCCTTGGGGCAACTGCGGGACCCGCGCCAGGTCGAGCGTTTGCAACAAGGCTATGCGCCTTGCCTGGGCGCGTTCTCAGGCCGGCCGCTTGTCCTGCAACTCGTCGAGCAGGCAGCGCACGCGCAGTAGATCCCGGGTGGCGAAGCCTTCGCTGAAGCGTGCATGGATTGAACTGAGCAAGTCCCTGGCGAGCTGAATGCGCCCTTGCTGTTGCCACAGTAGCGCCAGGGATGCGCCGCAGCGTAGCTCCCAGGCCAGAGCGCCTTGCTGGTGCGCCAGGCCCAGCGCCTCCAGCAGCAGGGTTTGCGCGGCGTGCTCATCCTCTAGCTGCAAGGCGTACACCCGCAGAATCTCCGGGGCGCACCAGCCCGCAGCGCCACTGCGCGCGCGTTCCAGGGTTGGCACATCCACAGCATGGGTGCCGAAGGTGATCAAGGTGTCTTGGATCAGGCCCAGGCCCTGCCAATCCGGTTGGCCAAGAATACCGGCGTAATGCCCGGCCCAGGTCTGGAACAACTGCACAGAATGCTTGTGCGACTGCTCCAGCAGCAGCCTTTGCAGGGCTTGGGCGTCGTCTTCGGCGCCGTTGTAGCGGGCGATCACCACTCCAGCCAGGGCCAGGGTGTAGCAGATCGAGGTGCCGTGGTTGATCTGTAGCGCAAGCTCCAGCGCCTGGCTGGCGGTGCGCCAGGCGCGCTCGGGAAAACCCTGTAACCACAGGATTCGCGCCAGCACGGTCAAGGAGGCGACGCTCTGGTCGTATTGCACGCCAACCCCGAGGGCAAAGCGGTTCACGTGACCACTTTGGGACATACGCTGCAGCACCTGCTCGGCGTGGTGCCTGGCAAGAGCCTGGTTCCCGGTGTAATGCTGGCCCAGCGCACGCAGCCGCTGGGCGCTCAGGTCCAGCAACGGCTCGGTGCGTGGGTCCAGGCGATCGAACTGCAGGCTCAGCTCCTGCGCAGGGCCATAGCGCCCGGCGCACAGGTTCACCGCCATCAGCCCGGAGACCGCGCGCAACTGGCCTGCACGGTCCTGGTGCATCTCGGCCAGGCGCGCAGCCCCCTCAAACGCCGCGATGGTCCGAGGCGCAGCGCCCATGGCGTGATAGGACAGGCTGCCCAGCGCCAATTGCAGTTGCAGGGTCAATTGCGTGCAGGGCGCGCTGACCTGGCCGATCAGCGCCAGCGCCTGGTCCACATAGCCGCCGTGCTCACGCAGCAACGACAACTCTTGCCACAGCGGCATCGCGCTGACCGTCAGGCGGATAGCCAGCAACTGCGCACCGCCCTCGGCAAAGCCCCAGTCGAGGGCGGCACGCACGTCTTCGCGCAGCGGTGCGTAACGGTCGATCCACGGCTGTGTGGCGATCAAATCCCAATCGCCCTGGGCCTGTTCCATCAGTGCCAGGCAGCGGGCGGCGTGGCGCTCTCGCGTGGCATGCAGCTCGCAGGCCTGGCTGAGCTTTTCCAGGGCATAGGTGCGGGTGATGTCCAGCAGGCGATAGACCATCTCGTCATCGCTGGCCTCCACATTCAACAACGACTTGGCCACCAGTTGCGTAATCGAGCCCAGCACTTCGGCGGGGGCCACCTGCTCTCCGGCGATTACCGCCGCTGCGCTGGCCAGGCTGAAGCCGCCACGAAAGACCGCCAGGCGGCGCAGGCAGATTTGTTCGCACGCGGTGAGCAGGTCAAAGCTCCAATCGAGCGTGGCGCGCAGGGTCTGCTGGCGAGGCAGGGCACTGCGTCGCCCACGGGTCAGCAGGCGAAAGTTGTCTTCCATCTGCACCAGCAGGCCCGGCAAGCCAAACCGTTCGATTTGCGCGGCCACCAGTTCTATCGCCAGGGGAATGCCGTCCAGGCGCTGGCAGATATCAATCGCCAGGGGCAGTTCAGCGTCGCTGAGGGCAAAGCTTTCCTGGTGGGACATGGCGCGCTCGATCAGCAATTGCATGGCCGGGTAACCCAGGGCCTGGGCGCGGTTGCCGGTGGCGGGCGGGCAGGCCAGCGGTTCAAGGCGCTGCACATGCTCACCTTCGGCGCGCAGGGCTTCGCGGCTGGTGGTGAGGATGTGCAGGTGCGGTGCATGGCGCAACAGGGTTTCACTGATGAGGGCAATGTCGTCGAGCAGGTGCTCGCAGTTGTCGATCACCAGCAGCATCTGGCGTGCCTGCAGGCTGCGGGCGAGGCTGGCCAGGGACGCATTCTCGCCCGGCGTCAGGCCGAGCAGGGCGGCCAGGTTGGGCAGGATCATGGACGCGGCACTGAGCGGCGCCAGGTCCAGCAGGTGAATACCGTCGCGGTAATGCCCAATCAGCAATTCCGCGACGCGCAGGGCGACGGTGGTCTTGCCGATGCCACCGGCGCCGGTCAGCGTGATGAAGCGTTGCTGCGGCAGTTGTTGTACCAGGGCGTCGATCAGCGCTTGGCGGCCGATCATGCGTGTGCGGCGCAAGGGCAGGTTATGGCTGGGGCGTTGGGGCGCGCCGTCGGTGGGCAGCGTCATGGGTTCGATGCTCAGTGGCGCAACAAAACTGTAGCCGCGCTGGGCGACCGTGACGATATAACGCTGCCCGGCCTGGCCGTCCCCCAGTGCCTTGCGCAACGCCGCCATGTGCACCCGCAGGTTGCCGTCTTCCACCACGCTTTTGGGCCAGACCCGCGCGATCAACTCCTGTTTGCTCACCACATTGCCGGCGTGTTCCAGCAGGATCAGCAGAATGTCCACCGCCCGCCGCCCCAGGCGCAGCGGCCGGCCGGCCTCAAGCACCAGGCGCTGGCGCGGGTGGATGCGGTAGGGGCCGAAATGCACGGCCTGGTCGCTCAAGTCATTCATGGCTGCCCAGGTTCTGGAGGAAGGAAGCGGCCAGCATATTCCAGGTACGTGCAGACCACTAGGCAGCGATCACATCAGGTTTGCTACGCGAGTGGTGGTTTCGCCAGGTCATGGGGTTGACGCCTTCGCTGCGGGTGAACATATGGCAAAAGTGCGCCTGGTCGCAAAAGCCACATTCCAGGCTGATCTGCGTGAGGCTCAGGGACGAGCCGGTAATCAATTCCTTGGCGCGCTGGATGCGTTGCTGGCGAATCCATTCCTGGGGCGACAGCCCGGTGGTGCACTTGAAGGCGCGGGAAAAATGGCTGCGCGACAAGGCGCAGGCCTGGGCCAGGTCGGCAATCGCCAGGCTTTCGCCGAGGTTGGCGAGGATCAGTTGCTTGGCGATACGCTCACGCCGGGGGCACAGGCCGCCGGTGGGAGATAACCGGGGGGCATATTGCTCGAGTCGGGCCATGACAAATATCCGCAGTCGATGGGAACGTTCCCGGTGGATGGGTGCAGTGTAGACGCGCTTTATCTTGTTGCCCGAGTGCCTGGCTGACGAGTTAATCGTTGTTAATTTCGCCAGGTGCGGTGCTGGAAAAGACAGCACAGCTATGCAATCCCAGGCGTGCAGTGCATGCTTCCCTGGCCCTCTGGAAAACGTTTGGATAGCACCCATGAACCGCAACGATCTGCGCCGCGTCGATATGAACCTGCTGGTGATTTTCGAAGCCTTGATGTTCGAGAAAAACCTGACCCGGGTCGCCGAAAAACTGTTTATCGGCCAACCGGCAGTGAGCGCTGCATTGGGCCGCTTGCGCGATTTGTTCGATGACCCGTTGCTGCTGCGCAACGGCCGTGCCATGGAACCCACGGCGCGTGCACTGGCGATACTCAAGGAGCTGCAACCGGCCATGGACACCATCTCGGGCGCCGTCAGCCGTGCCAAGGATTTCGACCCCTCCACCAGCTGCGCGGTGTTTCGCATCGGTTTGTCCGATGATGCGGAGTTCGGGCTGTTTCCGTCGTTACTCAGCCGCCTGCGCGAAGAAGCGCCGGGCGTCATTGTGGTGGTGCGCCGGGCCAATTACCTGTTGATGCCTTCGCTGCTGGCCAGCGGAGAAATTTCCGTGGGGGTCAGCTACACCACCGACCTGCCGGCCAATGCCAAGCGCAAGAAGCTGCGCGATATCCCCTGCAAGGTCCTGCGCGGGGATGACGGCGAGGCGCCGCTGACCCTGGATGATTACTGCGCAAGGCCCCATGCGATGGTGTCGTTCTCTGGCGACCTGAGCGGCAATATCGACCTGGACCTGGCCCGCATCGGCCGCTCGCGTCGGGTGGTGCTGGCGGTGCCGCAGTTCAGTGGGTTGCGGGCGTTGCTGGCGGGGACGCAGATTATCGCGACCGTGCCCGATTACGCCGCGTGCGCATTGACCGAAGGCACACGCCTGCGCGCCGAGGACCCGCCGTTTGCGATTGATGCGGCGGAGCTGTCGATGGTGTGGAGCGGGGTGCATGACAACGACCCGGCGGAGCGTTGGTTGAGGGGCAGGATTGCGGAGCATATGGCGCGGGACGTGTGATGGAGCTGACTCCTCTCCACCTGACACCTCACAGGGCTATGTACTGCCCGCAGAATCAGCGCCAGACGAAGTCCTTGTGGGAGCGGGCTTGCCCGCGAAGGCGGCCTGGTGGTCGACACAGTTATACCGAGTACATGCCCCCACCACTCGGCACCCCGCCTGCGTTCGGCCAGCGTGGTTTAACGGGGCGCCTGAGATCAAGCTCAAAAGCAGCTCGCTTACGCGGGAGAAAAGGCCGTAGGTTTAATCGCCTACTCAATGCATCTTGCTATGGTCCATTTTGCTATGGTCCATGCCATCCAACCCACGGGCTGTCGCTTTCACTTCGACAGCCTGCTTTTCCCCCTTGGCATCTTGCACCGTCAGGGTCAGCGGTACCTGGTCGCCTTCCTTGATCTGGCCGGTCAGGCCCATCAGCATCACGTGGTAGCCGTTCGGGTCGAGCTTGACGGTTTTGCCGGCAGGCAGGGCCACCGAGTCCACTGGGCCCATGCGCATCACGTCGTCCTTCATGCTCATCTCATGAATCTGTACGTCTTTGGCGACCGGCGAGGCGACGCTCAGCAGTTTGCTGTCGCTGTCGGCGGTGAGGGTCATGAAGGCGCCGCTGGAAGGCTGGCCGGGTACGGAAGCGCGTACCCAGGCGTCGGTTACTTGGACTTGGGCGCTGGCGTGGGCGGCGAGGCCCAGCAGGGTGAGGCCGAGGGTGAGACGCTTGAGGTGTTGAACGGCAGTCATTAGCAGACCTCCATGACGGTGAGCAGGTCTTCTGCGCACTCTTGAGCGGTAAGGGATGCCTGCAAGCCAAGGCGCAGGTTGCCACGGGTGTCGAACACGAAACTGGTGGCGGTGTGGGAGAGGGTATAGGTGTCGCCGGCGGGGATCTTTTCATAAAAGATCCCGAACTCCTTGGCGGCCACGGCGATTTCTTCCGGGGTGCCGTAGAGCGCTTCGAAGCTGGGGTCGAAGGCCTTGACGTAATTGTTGAGAATCTCGGGGGTGTCGCGCTCGGGGTCCAGGGTGATAAACACCACCTGCATGATCTTGCCATCGCGGCCCATCAGTTTCTTGGCTTGGGCGGCGCGGGCCAGGGCGGTCGGGCAGACGGCCGGGCACTGGGTGAAGCCGAAGAACACCACCGGCATCAGGCCGCGGTACGAGCTCAGGGTGACGGTTTCGCCGTCGGTGTTCTTGAGCTTGAAGGTACGGCCCATGATCTTGTCACTGAGGTCCTTGCCGTACTTGAAGTTCAGCTTGGGGCTGTAGTCACAGCCGCCCAGCAGGCTGCCCAGGCCCAATAGGCCCATGCCGGTCAGCACTTTGCGGCGGGTGAATAACGTACTCATCAACTGTGCATCCTGTGAAACGCCTGTAGGGCCGTGGAGCTGCTCCGCCAGGCTTTGAAAAGGAGTAACGAGAAGGGTGCAGAGTCTAGCAACCCTGGCCGGTGCGCGTAATCTGCGACGTTCTGCCACAGGGGGCGCGGCGCATTTCGTCCTTTTATGGCTTCGGTGGTAGAGTCGCCGCCATGAAATTGCGCCACTCTGACCGCTCACTGATCGCCTGGGCCCTGTACTTCTGCGTGCTGATGAACCTGTTCGCCTGCGGTTTGGGGCATGGCCAGATGATGGGGCAGCAGCTCAACGGCATCGGCGGGCTGTTCTGTTCTGTGGACGGCGGGCAGTCGCCCATTTCCGACAAAGGGTTGGCAAACCCGTCTTCCAGCAACATCTCGAACTACTTTGCCTGCCCGGTGTGCAACGCGGTTACCGTCGCCCTGGTGTTCCTGATCGGCCTGGCCTGGCTGCTCGGTCTTACGCAAACCCCACGTGTCGCCCATGAGCGGCGCAACAAGGCGCCGCCGCGCTATTCCTGGCCCTCGGCCAACCCCCGCGCTTCTCCCGCATCCTGACGTGTGCCTTGGGCTTCCTGTGACCAGGAGGCATTCTCTCGTCACGATTGTGAGAACACTCTATGAACCCTCAATTGCCTGCCGGCGCCAGCCGCCTGGTCAGTAAGGCGTCGCGGCGCCTGCGTGCGCAACCGGCGCTGCCTGATTACCCGAGTAATTCGCGCTGCTTCGTGCACCTGGATGCACGCCTGCTGCCTCACTGGCATACCTTGTTCGACATCTGTCCGGCGTTGCTCAAGCTCGACCCACCGGAGGGCTTGAACCTGTTTCGCGCCTTCATGACCTGGGCCTATCGCAACCAGCCGCCGCTGGACTGGACGTACCATCTGAACGTATGCCGCTGGTTGCTGAGTTCGGCGTACCGCACACAGATTGATGAGGAACCGATCGAAGCCTTCATGGCCGCCGCTGCTGCGCGCTGGGTGCTGACGGACGACAGCCCGTCGGCAGGCATTGTTCTGAGCTGGCGCGATTGCACGCTGTTCGACTGGAAGCATCACCCTTCGATAGCCGCGCCGCGACCGGCATTGCCGCCGCCCGCCTGGGATTTTGCCTGGTGCCCGTTGGATGCCCAAGGCGCTTTCAGCGGTTGGCTGCCGGTGCCATGAAGCGCCGCGTCCGGTAAGCCTCACGACACCCTCGGAAGCGCCGCACACGGCGCAGCGTGCGGGGCCCGCAGGCTGGCACCGACTTGATGACTAGGCTCTAGGCTTCTTTGGTTTTCAGGTCATCAGGTTATGTCTTCTTTGCATCACAACACGCCCACGCTGACGGTGGTCGACCCGCGAGGGTTGACCGTGCGCAGCGTGGCGTACCCTCGCAATACCGCGCAGCAATCACCCAGCGCGCAGGTCACGCGGCAGGTGTTCGACGCTCGCGGCCTGTTGCAGCAACAGTGGGACCCCAGGTTGTTTGAGTTGCACGCTGCCGACCCCGACGTGCCGCCCAATCTGTCTCATCGTTATAGTTTGGGCGGGCAAGTGCTGAGCACCGACAGCGTGGATGCGGGCCGTCAGACGCGCTTGCTCGGCAGTGGCGGCCAGGTCGTGCAACAGTGGGACAGTCGAGGCACGCGCCAGCGGTTCGAATACGACCCGTTGCTGCGCCCCGTGGCGGTATTCGAGCGCACGGAGGAGGTGGCGGTTGAACGCTGTGTCGAGCGCATGACCTACGCGGGCATGACGTCTACGGAGGCGGCGCGCAATCGTTGTGGGCGCATGATTCGTCACGATGACCCGGCAGGCACTTTGCTCGTTGAGCGCTACGACGTGCAAGGCAACATCACCGAGCAAACCCGGCGCCTTTGCACGTCGCACACCGCGCCCGACTGGCCGCTGCCCATGAGTGAGCGGGATGCACAGTTGCAAGCCCAGACCTTCACCACCACTTGGCAGCACGATGCGCTGGGGCAACGTCTGGAGCAGGTCGACGCGCGCGGCAATCGCCAGCAATCTCAATACGGTGTCGACGGCCAATTGACGAAAAGCGAGATCCTGTTCAAAAGCGGAGCGCGCAAGACCCTGGTGGATCAACGCAGCGTCAACGCCTCGGGCCAGGTGTTGAGCGAACGCCTGGGTAATGGCGTGGTCAGCGTTGCCGAGTATTCGGACACCGATGGACGTTTGACACGCTTGAGCGCCCACCTCAAGGATTCGGCAGGCAAGCGCCTGCAAGACCTCTTCTATAGCTACGACCGGGTCGGCAATGTGTTGCGCATCCGCGATGCGGCGCAGCCGACCCGCTGGGCCAGCAACGTGCAGGTGGAGGCAGTAAGCACATTCGAATACGACAGCCTGTCGCGATTGATCAAGGCCACTGGCCGTGAAAACGCGCGCAATACTGGCGCATCCGCACTGCCGGGCCGAATCACGTTCGGCGCCACAGACGACAGTCTCTGGGGCAGCTACACCCGCCACTATGCCTACGACTCGGCCGGTAATCTGACGCAGATGCGCCATGTGCCCAGCACCGGCAGCGGTTATACCCAACGGATGCAGGTGGGCGAACACAGTAATCACAGCGTGATTGCCCGCGAGGGCGCAAAGGCGCCGGGCCTGGGTAACGGCTTTGACCAACGTGGCAATCTCCAGGCTCTGGCGCCTGGTCAGGCATTGACCTGGAATGGGCGCAACCAGTTGGTTCGCGTCGCGCAGGTGCTGCGTGACAATGGCGAACATGACGATGAGGTGTATCTGTACGACGGCGCCGGCCAGCGAGTCATCAAGCGTCGCGTGGCTCATGGCAAGACGCAGGCTCACACCCATGAAGTGCTTTATCTGCCAGGGCTGGAGCTGCATCGCCACGGGCCGGATGGCGAGTGGTTGAACGTGATGCTCGCGCCGGGCGGGCGCCATTCGGTCAGAGCGCTGCAGTGGGAGCAGCAGCGCCCCGAGGAGATGCAGGACGAGCAACTGCGCTTCAGTCTCGACGACCATTTGGGCAGCGGCACCCTGGAGCTGGACGAGGCAGCCGGCCTGTTGAGCCAGGAAAGTTATTACCCTTTCGGCGCAACCGCCTGGTGGGCGGCAAAAAGCGCCTTGGAAGCGAACTATAAAACCCGACGTTATTCGGGCAAGGAGCGCGACGCCAGCGGGTTGTATTACTACGGCTTCAGGTACTACGCGCCGTGGTTGTTGCGGTGGATCAGCGCTGACCCGGCGGGGGATGTGGATGGGTTGAACCTGTATACGATGGTGGGGAACAACCCCATGGGTTATGTAGACGAAGACGGTTTGCAGCGCCGCTCGATGCTGGAGGTGGTGACGGTTCTGCTCCTGGTGTTGTTGATCGGGCATGGGATTGGTATAGAGGTTGGATACAGGGTTGAGCTGGCTTACTTTGGGCTGATTTCAGGAGTGGTGGGTGTCGCCTTTTACGCGCATCAACGGCTCAGCACTACTGACGTTCGGCGCAGAGCGTTTTATGCGCAGTCCGCATTGGCCGGTGCGCAAGAGCTGGGCCATCGGCATGGCGCTACCGAACATGAAGTCAGCGAGTTGGCGGACTTTTTTCTGGAACACCGACTGGCCACCGCAGACACTAAGCGCCTGTCCTACGGACTGACGCCGGCAGCACGGGGCGGGCTCTATGGTTACATTGGGCCCACCGAGCACCGGGAGCAGGCTGAAATAGCCTCACAAACGGAGCGTAACCCTAGTTTTACGCTTGCGAGGTTGGGGTTTGTCGGGATAGAACTTCGTGCCCCGGCACGCAAGGTGGGCGCCGGCCCGCTTCCTGCGGCTGGGCTGACCCACACCGAAGTACAACCGCAAACCAGGGTCACGAGCGTGGGTCGCCGAGGCTCCGCTTCTGAAGAGCCCGCCGCGCCACCGGTAAGCTCAGGACCTTCCTCCGGGCTGGAACCTGAGCGACTCGTGATTGACGTTGAGCCTGTTCTCAATGAGCTGCGTGGCGTAGGGGGAGGGATTATCAGGAATGTGATCAACCGCCTGGAAGCGCGCACCCTGGACTTTCATACCGGGCATGCTATGGCGGGCGGGCAGAATGTCCGTAGTTTTGACTTGCCGGGCTATCGCGGGCAGCGCGGTCGTGGCGCCTATCGAGTGATGATTCAGCACATCAGCGGGCTCAATTATCGGGCGGTCAGGGTGATGAACCCTCACCGCCGTTAATACGCTTAACGTCAGCCCAAAGAGCACGGGCCGTGTAACGGCCCGGCTCTGTTGTCAGTCCGGCGCGTGCGAGTCGTTTTCGTCCTCAGCGATGCTGTACCAGGCGCAGTAGGTCTGGCGCCGTGTGTCGCCGTTGGCATTGACCACGCGCACCGGGCGTCCCAACGCGTCATGAAAATGTTGCTCGCTGGGGCGCAAGGTGTTGAAGGCCGCATCGTCGATATAGCCAGCACGGTCGGCAAAGTAAGGTCGCCAGGTGCGCGCCAGGCAACCTTGATTGTCATACTCCACACGGCCGCTGATCCGCCAACGGCGAGTGGCGTCGATTGGCTCGGCACCCGCGCTCAACATACCGGCGTCATCGACTGCAAAGGCCGGGCCTGGTTGCGCCTTTTCCTGGGTTTGCCGCACGCGGCCAAAGCCGTCGCTGAAGGCGAGAGCGACCTGAATCTGCGGGGTTGGCGACGTGCCTTGCCAACGGTCGGCGTGCAGTACCACGACGTGCACCGGCACTTGCCTGGCCGCCTGAATCAGGCGCTTGAGGGTTTGATGATGGGGGCGCGCAGCGCTCAGGCTGTTCAGGCGTGCCAACGCCGAGGCACGAATGTGCCCGCTGGGCAGCAGGTAACCGTTGCTTACCCATTGCGCCTGGATGCTGGCGGGTGGAATGTGCCCCATCCAACTGAACACGTCGTAGAAACACGCGCTTTGAGCGTTGAACAACGCCGCTTTCGGATCAGCCAGGGCCTGCGCCGGGCCCGTATCGGGCGTGCGGATGAAGGGCGTTTGGGCGTCATGGCCGACGGGCTTTCCTTGCTCCTCTCCCTTGAGGCCGGTCGCCAGCAGCTGCCCGTGGGCGTCGTAGTGCGCGTAGCGTTGCGTACGCTGTGCGTCAGTCACCGTCACCGGCAGGCCAAGACGGTAGTCGTACTGCGCCTGGGTCGTGCAGCCGTCCGCCAATTGCACCTTGATGATGTACAGCCCATAGCGGTCGTACTCGGACTGCGTGAACCCATGGCTCAGGCTCGCCTGATGCCGACGAGGCCGATAGAACATTTCAGCCTGGCCGTAACGGGTGTACCCCTGGCCGAGCGACCACAGGGTGATGGCCTCGTCCTGCCCGGGGGCCGGTGACAGGAACGCGGCCATGGCCCGATAGTGCTGTGCACTCAGCGTGGCAGCGACAGGGCGGCCCTCATACACCTCCAGCGCTTGCTGATCGAGTTCGGCTGTCTCGATATAGGCGGGCAGCGCCTGAAAACTTGCGGTGCCGGCCGGCAAGGGGGCGGTGTGCTCCGCCACGCAGTAGTGCTGCACCGACAGCCCCCCCAGCCTGCGTTCGGCCGCTGTTCCCAGTGGATCGGACGGGCCCTGCGCAATGAAGTGTTCATAGCTTATTTTTTCAATTGCTAACGCCTCTTTGCTCAGGACCAGCACGTTGCATCGTTGCTGGTAGGGCAAGTGCAAGCGCCAGCGCTGCGCGGCGTCAAGGTGAATGAAGCGGGCGCGGGTTTCGTTGAGGTAATACGCCTGCTGCGCCGAATCATGCGCGTCACGCCACCACTGCTGCTCGTGGGCCGGCCCCGGCGGTGGGGCGTCGCTGGCTGTCTTGCGACGAGCGTAGTCGACCACCACGCTGTGCAGATTGCCGGCGTAGCAGTCCCAGCGCAGATTGAGGATATGCCGACAGCATGGGTCGCCCGGTTGGCGCTCGTAGCGACAGGTCAGCGACTCCAGCAACAGTGGCAGCAGCACCGCCGGTTCGCCGGCCTTGGCCGACGGGCTTAGTTGGCGTATGAAATAGCGCTGTTGCTGCACCGAATACGGCACTGCTTGTGGTGGCGAGTCGGCGGCTGCATATACCTCTTCACGCAGCAGGCTACCCGCCAATGCACGCTGCATCGCGCGGCGGGTGGTTGCGCCGGGCGTAGCGATCAGCGTATCTCCTGTGCGCCCGGCCTCCAACTGGCCCAGCAGGGTTGGCCCCAGCGCGGGCGCCTGCGGGTCGCCCGGGTAAAAAGCCTCCTGCGAGGGCTCAAAGGTGTGGAACCAGCGTTTGGTCAACACCCCAGGCGGCGCATCGGCCGTAGGAGGTTGTTCGGTGTGCAACACCAGGCCAAAGCCGATGAACTGGCGTTCCTCACGGTCGTAGCAGGCTTGCCGGTAACGAAAATACTGGGTGGAGCGGTTACGGCTGACCAGATCCTTTTGCTGTTGCCGCTTGACCACCTGTACCGGGAACGCAAGGCTACTGCCTCGAGGCACTCCCAGGGTTTGCCCGTGCTGTTTTTCGTCGAGCCATTCCTGGGCGCTGCTGCGGTAGCTCAGTTGGGTGGTGGCCCCCCGGTTGTTGAGCGTGGCGGTTAACAAATACGGTTTGAGACTGACGAAGTCATACCGCCAGTGCTGGGGTGTCATGTGCGGCACGCTCAGGATCAGGCTGGAACAGCCCAGGCCTTGAAGGTCGGCAAAGCTGACCTGGCATGTCGCGTCATGGCGCACGCCCTCGGGCCAACGCAGTGTCAGTGGCTCCGATGCCAGCCCGCTGCCGGCGCGGTTCATATAGATCTGTATGTGTTCAGGCGCCAGGTAAATCAGGTCCACCGCGCCTGAGCCGTCCAGGTCGGCGAGGCGAATATGCTCGGCATCGAAGCTGGCGTGGTCGAACGCCAGCGTGGCGAAGACAAACCCTTTGCCGAAGCGTCCACGGCCGAGGTTGGGCCAGCACTTGATTTCGTTATGGCGGATGCGCACCAGGTGTTGTTGGCCGCTGCCCAGGGGGTCGCAAAAGGCGATCAATTCGGCCGGCGAATGGCTGAGGGTTGGCAGTCCCTCATCGTCGGGCGCATGGCGCACCTGCTGGCCAGGATCAAACCCGCCGTCCTGGCGCTGAGCGTACAGGCGCACGCTGCGGCTGCCGATCAGAACCAGGTCCAGCCTTCCGCTGCCCATCAGGTCGGCCAGTTGCCCGTGGGGATGGAAAAACTCCTGGGGCATCGCCGCAAAAGGCACGAAACCCGACCATTGCCGCTGCGAGTCGAGGCTGAAAAAACCGCTCAGCCCTGGTTGCGCCACCACCCATTCCAGATGCCCATCGCCGTCAAGATCCGCCAGTGCCTGGCGCGTGGCTTGGGCGGTATCGGCGAGGGGGATGCGTGGCAGGGCCTGCCATGGACCATAGATCAGCGCATTGCTGCTGGCCCGGCCGGGGGCCCTGAGCGGCTCGCGGTAGTACCAGCTTTTATCGGTGCGGTGCAGGATGCCCGGCAAACCGTCGCGGTACAGGTCGACCAGTTGATAATGCTGCCCGTCGTTGATGCCCGCCATGGCGTCGAACGCTTGGTAGCGCGCGGCGTCCAGCGTCGGCACGAAGGCGCTGTAGGCCAGCTCCAGAGGCGGCCAGGCACTGGCGTCCCCTTGGGCGTCAAAGGCCTGGTTGTGCACAGCGTTCAGGCAACTGCCGATGGCGTGGCGATGGGTGTACTCCAGCAATAGACGCCGCGTCAGCACCGGCTCGACGCCCAGGCTCGGCTCGTCGGGGAAGTAATGAAACATCAGCACTTGCTGACACCGCCGCAGGGTGCCGAGCTCAAAGCCATAGGCATAGCTGCTGATCGGGTCGTTGCGGATCGGCCAGGCATGTTGTTCGGCATAGGTCGGCACTTGGCTCAGGCCGGTGTGGCGTTCGCCATAATCCAGCAGCAGTTCGAAGTGCCATTGCTTGTCAGCGAGGGTGTCCGCACGCCACAGCGCCAGATGCTCAAGGGGCTTGAGGTTGCCGTAGCACACCCGCGCCAGATAACGCTGGGCGCGATAGTCCCTGGCGGCGCTTGGCGGCTGGTCGTCTGGTTTGTAGTGGTAATAGATCTGCTCACCCAAAGGGTTGAGGCTTTCCTGCAACAGCCATTGGGCAACACGTAGGCCGTCGTTTGGGTCTGCACAGCGCGCGATCAGAGTCTTGCCGAACAGGTGCACGCAGCCGTCGGCCCCCTGAACCAGCCAGAACCCGGCCTTGTCGCTGTCACAAGACCAATGCTCGATACGGTCGAAGCGCGCTTCTATCACCGGAAAATAGCGCACCACTCGGTGGGGTTCATCCAGGGCCAGGCCGTTATAGTGGTCCCAGGTGGTGGCCTGAATTGCGCCGTCGGCATCACGCTCAGGGATCATGTCGATGCCTTGGGGGCTGATGAAACGGTCGTCATCACCGTAGGCCGGTACGCCTTTGCGGGTATCACGGGTGATGGCGCCTGCCGACATCGCCCAGCCGAGGCCGAAGGGCCCGTTGCCTAGGGCGCTGCGATAACCCAGGCTCAGGGCCGGCGTGAAGCCACGGCCCGGCGAAATGGGCAAGGGCACCTCCAGGCACGCCTCACCCCGTGTGCCCACGGCACCCCATTGCGCGCCGGGGCCCTGGATGGCGCCACCGCCCTTGGGCAGCGCAGGAAGCTTCGGTTCCAAGAGTTCGGGCGGCCGCACGCTCATCGTTGACCTCCGGTGTTTTTAGCGGTGTAGCGCAGGTGCACGATGATATCGGTGAGGGATTCGAGCAGGGCGTTTTGCCGGGCATGGTTGGGAAAGGTCAGTTGCCAGGTGGAGATCGCTCCTGTGTATTCGAACGGCAGGTAACGCTCGTCGCTGTCGAAGTTCAAGGTAAACAGGCCGCTGTCGTTGAGCCCGCTGGACAGGGCGATTTGCTGTTTGGCGCGCAGGTCTTTTTTTACCGCAGCGTCGGTGTGTCTGGCCGCGGGGGTGAGGTACGTGGTATTGGCGGTTTGGGTCAGGATGGCCTTGATGTCTTCATAGGGGCCCAGCGTGGCGGGCAGGGACACACTGACGTGCTTGATACGCCGCAGGTAATGGCCTGGGTAGTCGTCGTCAAATAGCTTGAGGGTCAGTTCAAAGGTCAAGGCGCCGGTTTTTAGCAGGTCGGCTTTAAGCGCGGCCCAGGGCATGTCGCGCGTGGCCACAGGGTCTTGGCTGTGCAGATGGCGCAACGACACGGTTTTAGTGATTTCCAGCAAACGTTCGTTGTGGGTGACGTAGGCGTTACTCATGCTCAGTAGATTTTGCTTGAGCGCTTCGCCGGCGCTGAAGCCGCGATATTGATGGGTCCAATGCTGGGTTTGAATGAAGTGCTTGTCCCACTGAGCCCGTTCTTCCTGCCAACAGGCCTCGGCCGCCAGGCACAGCGACAGGCTCGAGTCATAGGCTTGGTAGTAGAAAGTGGAAAGTTGGCCATTGAGCCATTGATACAGTTGGGCGTTGGTAAAGCGTTTGCCGAGCTGGTCGTACAGGCTTCGTGCTTGGGCCAGGCTGGTCTGGGCCAGGCCCAGTTGCAAGCGGGTATGGGCTTGCTGTTCGGTGTAAGCCTGCAGCTGGGCGTCGACCTGGGCCAGCTCAAGGCGTGCCTGTTCCAACGAATGGGCCCACTCGGCGGCGCGTCGGGCAAACAGGTCGGTGCGGTCCAGGTGGGCAGCGTTGGCGCGCTTGTCATTGGCAATGCCTTGGGCCGTCGCGTGCAGGGCGTGAAAAGCGCCCTCGTAGCGCACGCCGCCGTTGGAGGTGCCAAAAATATTCGGTATCAGCATCGCCAGCCCCGCGCCGGCTTGTGCCACGGCGGCGGCGGTGTCCCAGCGCGCACTGTCCTGGTACTCCTGGGTGGCCTGGGCCTCGGCCGGGCTGATGCCTCGCTTGAGCTGCTGTTCGAAGAACGTCACCCGCGCTTCGACCATGCGGCGTCCTGCCAGCAGCGCTTGCTGGTTCCTCGCATCGAACTGTACGGCCTGGGCCTGTTGCTCGACGGCCAGCCTCGCCAAGTCCCAGGCTTGCTGCTGCTGGGTTTCCAGGTACTGGGCCTGCTCTTTGCGTTCGAACAACGACAGTAAGGTCGCCCCCAACTGGATCAGGTTGTCGACCGCTTGCAAGGCGTGTCCCAGCAATACCTGGAAGCGGTAGTGCGCGGCCTGGGCGGTGCGCAGCGACGGGCGCAGGCTGGCACCGACCGAACCTTGCTGGTACGCGGCAAGCAGCGTTTGAGGCGTCAGGGTAGCGGCGTACAGCGGCAGGCTCAAGGGTTTGCCGGTCAGGTCCAGGTGATGGCGCAGGTTGTGCAGGCGAGATTCGATTTTGTCCCAGCGCAGCAGCAGATCAGGGCTCAGGGATCGACACAGCCGCGAGGTGCCCGCAGGTACTGTCGTGCTGTCGAGCGTGGAAGGGTTTTGCAGTTTGTCCAGGGTCGTGGCTGCCCAGGGATCGACCGGGTTGAGCGGCGGTCTTGGCCCGAGCAAGCCCTTGGCGCGGATGTACCACAACTTGGCGTCGGCCAGGCCGTCACGGGTCATTTGCCGGTACGCCGCATCCCCGCGATTGAGCAGGATGTCGACGTACAACAGGTACAGCGCCTGACGAAAATGTACCGCGCTGCTTGTCGCCAATGGGTGGGGCAGGGCAGAGGCGTTGTGGCGTTGTGGCGCACTGGCAAGCAGCGCGGGCAGGCGCCAAACGTCAGATGGGTGGACGGGATCGAACACGTAGCGTATCCACGTTTCGGCCTCGGCGTATTGCTGCTCCTGGTTCAGGCGTTGTGCCAACAGCCAGGGCAGGTAAAGAAACAACTCCCAGTAATAGGTGCCATGGGGGCCGTGGAAGTCCAGTGGGCTGGGCTTTTCCTCGCCTGGCAATGGCGGCTCGCGCCAGGCATCCGGGGCCAAGGCAAACAGCTCATGCAAACCTGCGCCCGCGGTTTTTGCCAGCAGCCCGGCCACGCAGGTGTTGGTGCGTATGGGCGCTCGTTTGTTTTCAGGCTTATCGATCGACTCGATCGTGGACCCGTCGAAGTCAATGAATTCTGCCGCGCCATAGGGCGGGGTTGCGAGTCGCCGGATAAACGGAGCCAGTGGAATGATGGGGGTGCTGTTATCGGGCGGCAGGGTGAAGGTCGCGGTTTTCAGCGCGTAGCCCAGGATGATGGGGTCGGGGTAATGCACATCGCTTTCCAGCAGCAACACGCCGTGAATCAGCGTCAATGTGGAAGCCGTCGTGTCAGTGGAGTCCTCGTCGTAGGGGTGCAAGGTCGTGGGGGAGAGTTCGATCTGCGCCTCAAGCGTGTGCGTTTCGGAGAGTTCAGTGAACGTGTCGCGCAGGGTGCGCCGAGAAGCGTCTGCCAGGCCGACGAGTACCGTGTTATTGCGGTGAGGGCTTTCCGGTAAAGCGCTGTGTCCTTGTTTGGGATACATCAACACGGGTTTGTACAGGCGTTGTTTCTGCTGGACCTGGACCTTGTCCAGTACTAAGTCGTAGGCATGGCTGCTGGTCTGCGCCTGATTGTTGTAGAACGACAGGGTGACGGTATAGGTGGCGTCTGGCGTATTGAAAAAATAGTCGAAGGCTTCTTGGCTAATGCGTTGGTCGCGCAGATTGAATGTCGTGCTTTTCGGGTTTTCTTCATCTTTTTCAATTTGCGGCAGGGTAAAGGTCGTCGGCTGATTCGCAGCATTTTTTATAAGTTGGGCATAGCTGACGCCGGTCTCATTGCACTTGAGGGTCAAGTCGATGCGCACGTTGGAGAAGGTTGCCAGCTTGGCGCCCTCCAGGAAAATCTCGGCGGTGGGGCCTAACGCCAGCGTCTCGTTCTGGGCAGGACCGCTGCTGCTGAGGGTGATGGTCAAATTGACCAGTGCGTCTGCCTTGCTGAACCTGACAGTGCGGTGCGGTTCGAAGCGTTTCGCCAGGCGGGTGGTGACCTCCAGTACTGACGTTGTTCGGTTGAACCGAATATCGCTCTCAGCCGAAAGACTGCGGATATGCTGTTGATTGTCTTCGTAGTTCCAGCCATGGGTGGTGCCATGGGGCGCGTCGTTGGTCAGGGAGTGGACTTTGACCTGGACCGTGTCGGGCGCCCTGAATTGAAATCTGGCCCTGTTGTGGTGCCCGAACAGGGCCAGGTAGCGCCCGGCCAGTTCAGCCTCTTTATGCCAGTAGAACATCCGCCGAGTGCTGCCCTGGGTTTCAAGCCAATGGACGTTGAAGTGCTGATCCAGCCGTACGGCTTGAAAGAAATGCCGATGCACGCCGTTGTGCGGGGAAGCCGTTTGATGGTTCGGCTGTGCGCTCAGGCCCAGGAACAGTGACGGCGGTTGGCTTTTTGAATCGAGTACGGCGATGGACGCAGTGGCGCTCATCAGGTCTTCCGAGCTCAAGTCATCCAGGCCCTGTGCCAGGCTGTATTCCTGAATGCAGGCCTGCGGCACGCTCCAACTGTCATCCAGTTTTTTATAGGAAAAGTACAAGCGCAACTGTAGATAGGTGGTCTTTATCCGGGTTTCCAGCCGTTGCTGGTATTCCTTCTCCGATTCAACATCACCGCGCCCGATCCGGGTGATGTCCCTCGACGACGACGTCGGGTTGATGCATTGGGCCCACACCACGAAGAGGCGCCCGTTGAACACCACCGGGCGAATCGTCTGTTCGGGGACGTTATCGTCAATCGACAGCGGGATCTTTTGCCAGGAGGACCAGGCTGGCGGAGTGGTCGCGTCGCCCGAGGCCATTTTCAGCGTGCGCCAGTAATAGGTGTTTTCCGGACTGGACTTGCCGGTGAAGTAATAAGTGCTGCTGGCAAAGCTGTCTTTATCACCATCGATATAACCATTGAGGGTCTTGATGTTGGCAAGTGCTTCGAAGCGGCTGAGGTAACTGTGGACGGCTGTCTGCAGCGGCGCAGGCTCGATGCGAAATTGGTTGAGCTGGTTCTCCAGTTGCCTGAAGTTGTCGCTTTTGCCATGGCGCAATGTAGGGCTCAGGTAGGTGGCCGGGTAGTGCTGAAGTTGCTGGTGGGCACGCCACAGTGAATAGGACAGCAACTGGTCTCGCCACTCGATCTGCTCGACAGCGCTCATGCCCTGTTCGTCGTAGCCGGGCTCCAGGCCCAGGTAAATGCCAGTGATGTACTGCTGCAGGCTGGCAATGGCGCTGGCGACACGGGTGGTGGGCACCGTATGGCGGACCTGGGGGTCGAGCAGCCAATAGGTATAGACATCGTCGACGGTCTTGACGGTATCGGCCACTGCCGTGTCTTCAGGCAGCACGCTGTTGAGGTAGAACCCCAGCATCGCGTCGCGCAGGTGTTCGTTGAGGTGGTGGGTGAGGGTGTCAGACATGGTCATTCCTTGAACCAGGCGAAATACAACGGGGTTAGGGGGCTGTGGCGATCAATGCCGAGCCAACGTGTTGCCAGTCTTCATTCATCAAGGTGGCATGCAGGTCGGCAGCCTTGAGCAAGGCGTTGGCGGAGAGGCCGGTGAGCCTGACGGCTTCATGGCAACGCAGGAGCCAGTCCAGGTCGGCCAGGGTCTTCACCTGTTTGGCAGGCAGGGATTCAACGAGCAGGTTGATTTCATCGACATCCCACTTGAGCAATGCGGCCAGTTGCGAAGTGCAAGCCCCATCGTGAGATACGGCGGAGCCTTCAACGGAGGATGAATTGGCGCGCTGCAAATAAGCGAGCACGCGGTCCTGGGCCAGTCCGTAGGTGCTGAGGCAATGGGCAAAGCGTTGCAGCAGGTACAGCGTGCTCAGCGTCAGCTTGAGCAGCGAGGCCGCGGTGTGGTCAGGGCTCAGCCAGTGCGGATGGAGCACAAAGGCCTGCAAGGCCTCACGGCTCACTGCCAGACCCAAGGACACTTCGGCATCCGGCAGGCTCAGCAGTACATTTTTGTGCAGCTCCGTGGTGGATTCGGCAGTGGCGGTTCGGGCAATTTGTCGAACCACGAGTTTGCGCCATTGCAGGTACGCGGAGGCGTCACCGGCAAGGTGTGAGGGGGCGTTGAGCAGCGTGTCGATGTTTGCTTTAAGCGGCTGCATTTGTTGGTAGAACGCGCCGAGCTTCTTGGTCACTGCCTGTTTGGCATCGCTGTGCAGAGCCGTGTTGCGTTCTGGGTTGAGGCTCAGCGTCTGGGCTTCGATAAGCTGCACCAGCCCATTGGGCAATTCTTTGGGCGGCGCGGGCTTGAGCAGCGGTTGGCTGTGCAGCAGCCCTTGTACGATGAGGGCATGCCAGGCAATGGTCGCCGCTTTGGTGTCAGGCTCGGGCTGGGGCAATGACAGGTCAGCGAGGTCTTCTTGCGCCAACAGGCCATGCTGAGTCAGTTCGACCACCTCATCGAGTTGGGTGATGTACGTCTGCACGTGGGGCGGTGGGGATTGGGCATCCAATAGCAGTTGACGACGAAGCTGATCAACCGTTTGACCCGTGTCGTTGAGCCAGCGGACCAGCCAGTCCATTTGCATCAGCACATCGAGCAGGTCGGCAGGGGCATTGACGCCCGAGCGACGCAGGCTCGGGTTGACCAGTTGGGTGGTGTAATCCTTACCGCCCAGCAGCGCCGCCATATGGTAGCTGTCGAGCACTGACAGCCCGAACATCCGCGCGATCCGGGTTTGGCGATACAGCGCGCTATAAAACGTCAGCGTCGGGCAAGCAGCGGGTAGATGCAGGCGGGCCTGCTTGATCAGCCAGTGCAACGAGGCCGGGGTGTCGCTCAGGTGCAGGCCGGTGCAGAGCTGGTGGCGCAGGGTTGTCGGGATTTCCTCCCTCAACGCCAGGGTCGGCCTGTCCAGCGTCAATGCCTGGCCTGGCAACGGGCCGGGGTTGAACAACCGGTCGTACAGCGACAGGCGAGTACCGGGTGCCCACACCGGTATTTCATCCAGCACGGCGGCAAAGGCTTGCAATGACAGGCTGTAGCGGCGTTCCAGATAGCGATAGACGCCCAGTGCGCGCAGGGTATTGTCGTTGGCGGGCCGCGCCGGGTCGCCCTCGTGTTCACGCCGCACGACGCTCGTTGACAGGGCGTCGAGTGCGTCGAAGGGCAATTGCGTCCAGCGTTGCAGGCGGATCATTCGGTGCAGGCGCTGGTAACGTTCCCATGAGGTATTGCGCAGGCGCGCAGCACCCTTGTCCTGTGTAGTGATCGACAGGGGCGACTGGGTCGCGCCAGCCTCGGTGATCGGCCCGTTCACGTACGCGGCACCGTCGTGCAGGCGCAGCTTGGCCGGCGGCGTTGGCGGCGTTGGCAGGGCGCTTGCCAGAACATTGCTCGACAGCACCGGCACATACTTGCCGCAGGCCAGTAGCGCTTCGGTCTGATCGGCGGTGAGTCCGGTTTTTTGCAACCAGTGGGGCAACTCCTCAAGGGGCTGCGCCTGGGTGCCATAGTGCTGGGTAAAAAAATCCTCTGCCTGTACGTCTCCTGATCTTTTTAAAAAAGGCTCCGTCAATAACACCTGCTGGGCAGGGCTCAGCCCGGACAGCAAACGTTGCGCTTCATAGGCCTCGTGCCTGACCACGCCGTAAGTGTTTTGCGCACGCTGGCCGGTGGGCAGCTTGAGGCTGATGCGGTAACTGAGTTCGCCCAATTGTGGCTTGTTGCCGGACAAACCGAGCCAGCACTGGCGATGCGCACGTTCGAACGGCAGCACGAAGGGGAAACGTTGCTTGCCGAGCACCTCATCAAGTGAGCGACCGCGGTATTCACGACGGGTTTGTTTGAGGTGAACGTCAATCTGGCGGGACAGGGTTTCGTTGATCATCGAGAGTTGAGGAATCACAGCGCTGAGGCTGCGTTCGTCCAGGGGCAGCGTCTTGAGTTCGGGGCGTCGTTGGTCGAGGGTGACCTTGGGCTGTTTGCCTTTACCGCTTTTTTCCAGCGCTTGGGCAAACAGGTATAACGCCTTCAGGTAGGCGATCGGGGAGTCGATTGCCGCCATGGAAGAGGCCGAACACAGCAGGTGCCAGTCCTCTTTGAACAGGTGGGTATAGGTGGGGGAGTGCGTGTCCATTGTGATGAATCTCCTGAAAGCCCCCGGCCACTGCCAAGGGCAATGGCACGCTAGCATGGGGCGCCAGGCCGGCTCGGTCGGCCGGATCGCTGAGTGAGCGAGGAGAAATCATCGGTGCAAATCGATAGCGCGACAGGGCCTGTGGGTCACTGTCGCGCGAACTTTGCTGCGAGGAGGTAGCCGTTACGCGGCCAGCGGTTTTTTCACCATGGCTTTTTTGTGCGCGGCCTTCATCGCTTCCATCTCGGCCCCCAGCTCTTCGAGCAGCGCTTTACCCAGCAGTTTCTTGGCCTGGGGGAACATCTCGGTTTCTTCTTCTTCGATATGGTGCTCAAGCAGCTCCTTGACCACTTTGACGCGACCGGAAAACTCGGTGGAAGATGGGTCGGTCTTTTTCAAGTCCGGCAGGACCAGCGAGTCGACGGTACGGTGCTCTTCCTTGGCTTCGTGGTACATGATGTCCTGTTCCTTGCCACCCGCTTTCCTGAACGCGGGGTAGAGGATTTCTTCTTCAAGTTGGGTGTGCAGGGTGACTTCCATTTCAAGTTTGGCCAGCAACTCGGTGCGCTTTTTCACCCCGCGTTCAGTGGATTCGCTCAACTGGGTCAGCAGGGTCTTGACGCGTTCATGGTCGGCTTTGAGCAGGTCGATGGCATTCATAGGTAACCTCACGGGGGTGTGCGGGCGTGTCGAAGTGCACGCCTCGTGGTGAGGAAGGTTGCATCAGGCGTACCAACTTTTATGGTTATAAATCATCTTTAAAATCAGATGGTTATATTTTCATGTGCGCTTGTCGGTCGTGCAGCTTGCATGGTCGGGCCGCGTTGAGGTTGCACAACGCACAGCCGGTTGCTGACACTCCAGCGCAACGGGGGGCCATAAAGTGGGGCCAGGAAAATTCTAATGGAACCCTTGGGGCATCTGCTTGACCTAACGCTTAGACTTCAGGAGGTGAATCATGCAAATTGAATATATCTGGATCGTATTGGCGGTGGTTCTGCTGCTCTTGGAACTTTGGGCGATCAATATCGTTTTGCGCAGCACTGGCGGATGGGAGACCAAGGGGTTGTGGGTCGTGGTGCTGGTGTTCGTGCCGCTGCTGGGGTTGATTGCGTGGGCAATGTTCGGACCCAAGCGTGAAATGGCGCAGCAGCGTAAGAGCTGAAGCGGTGAGTGATAAAAAACAGGCGCCCATGGGGCGCCTGTTTTCATTGCGCTAAGCCGATCAGCCGCCGATGGCCTTGGCAATCGCCTGATTGAACGCCGGTAGGTCGTCCGGCGTGCGCGAGGTGATCAAGGTCCAGCCATTGGCCTGGCACTCTTTAACCTCGGCATCCACTACGCTGGCCGCGCCGGCGTTTTCAAGGTCGATGCGCACGCTTTTATAGGCGGTCAGGGTTTTGCCCTTGACCACGCCAGCGTCGATCAGGGTCCATGGCCCGTGACAGATCGCCGCGATGGTCTTGCCGGCCTGCACGAACTCATTGATCAGGCGCAGTGCGGCAGAATCCTGGCGCAGGGTATCGGCATTCACTGTGCCGCCCGGGATGACCAGCGCATCGAAGTCGGCGCTGACAACATCCGACAGTTGCACGTCGGATTTAACGGCCTGGTCTTTTTCTGTGTCGCCGACGAATGTCTGGGTAGTGCCGCCTTTGCTGGAGGCGTGCGTCACGGTCGCGCCGTAGCCACGCAGCGTTTCCAGAGGCTTGAGCAACTCGTCGCGCTCGATGCCGGTGTTGGAGGTGATGACGAGGATGTGCTTGCCGTTGAGTTGCGAGCTCATGGTCGAGTGTCTCCTTGGGTCATGGATGGTTTAATGGGCGTATTTGGTTTGCAGTTCCTTGGCCATTTTCAGGTGGGCTTCAAGGGTGGGCAGGGTCTTGGTGGCGAAGGCTTTCAGCTCGGGATTGTCCGAGGAGGCCGCTTCTTTCTTGAACAGTTCGACGGTTTTTTCATGGGCCGCTACCTGGTTGTTGGCATAGGCCTTGTCGAAGGATTCATCGCGCATTTCCAGGATGGCTTTCTTCGCCTGGTCGGTGAGCGCGGCGTCATCGGGTACTTCGATATCGAGTTTTTTCGCCAGGGCCATCAGTTCCTGATTGGCCTTGGTGTGGTCTGTGACCATATGCTGGGCGAAGGTCTTTACGTCCGCCGAGCTGCTTTTTTCCAGGGCCAGCTTGCCCGCTTCCACCTCGGTGATACCGCCCTCGGCGGCGTTGTCGACAAAGTCGTTGGAGGTCGCCGCCATCGCGGTGGAAATCGAGCCTGCAATCAGCATGAAGGTAAGGCCCATCGGTTTCATCAGTCGAGTTTTCATGGTGTCTCTCCTTGGAAATGGCGGGATGCCGTTACCTGACTGTTGAATTGAGAGGCGGGTAAAAGGTTTAAAATTTTTTGCGCTTTTTTGCCCAGCGGTGAGGCGCGGCAATTGACTTGAACCAATTCGGATTCCCAGGGTTCTGCTGCATAGGGCCGCCATCTCAGGGGCCTGCCACTGCCAGGAGGATTGCACTGTGACTGATCATAAAACCGCCGATAAAACCCCCGACCCCGTCAGCTCTGAAGACGCGCAAAAAGGTAATGCCCAGGCCACCAAAGGGCAGACGCTTGAACCTGCAAACCCCAAGACTGACACCATCGACAAAGTCGTGACGCCGACCTCGATCAAGGACATTGAACGGCAAACGGATGCAATCAACGAAAAGCTCAACAACGGGCGTTGAACCTGCTGAGTTGATTGGCGGCGAAGGAGCTTGCTCCCGTGGTGGCCTGAACGCTGCCATTGCTTCTTTTTATAAATAAATATAATAATTAGCTTAGATTAAAATGTGCTTTTTATTATTTATGACCATCCCCTAGCCTTGCCTGGAAGTCCCCTTAGGCCATCCAGGAAGATTTGCCATGAGTAGCGTCACGCCGATTTCCAGTGTCTTGAGCAATGTGCGCCAGCGGGTAACACCGCAAGAGTGGGAGGTGCGGGTCAAGTTGGCCGCGGCCTACCGACTGGCGGCGTTGTACAAGTGGACCGATCATATCTACACGCATTTCTCAGCGCGGGTGCCAGGGCCCGAGGCGCATTTCCTGATCAATGCTTTCGGGCTGTTGTTCGACGAAATCAGCGCCTCCAACCTGGTCAAGGTCGATCTGGACGGCACCATCGTCGATGACCCAACGGGCCTGGGGATCAACTACGCCGGCTATGTGATCCACAGCGCCATCCACGGCGCACGCCATGATTTGCAAGCGGTGCTGCACACCCACACCCGCGACGGTATTGCGGTGTCGGCGCAGAAGCAGGGGTTGTTGCCGATCTCCCAGCACGCTATCGCATTCTCGGGGCGTGTGGCTTACCACGGTTACGAAGGGGTGGCGCTGGACCTGGACGAGCGTGAACGGCTGGTGGCGGATTTGGGCGACAAGAGTGTGATGATCCTGCGCAACCACGGCTTGTTGACGGGTGGCGTCAGCGTCGAGCATGCCTTCCAGCAACTACAAAGCCTGGAGCGGGCCTGCAACATCCAGATTGCGGCACAGGCAGCGGGGAATGCCGAGTTGATCTTCCCACCCGCAGAGGTGGTGGCCAAAGTCGAGCAGCAGGCCAAGGTGTTCAGCAATGGCGAAGGCCCGGGCGTGGCGCGGCATTGGAATGCGCTGGTGCGCCAGCTTGAGCGTACCGATACCGACTACAAGAACTGAGTCGAATGGATTGTTCCCACGCTCTGCGTGGGAACACAGCCCAGGACGCTCTGCGTCCCTAAGCGTGACGCGGAGCGGCACACGAGGCATTCCCACGCAGAGCGTGGGAACGATCATCAAAACCTCACGTCAAGGCGATAGTTGACGCGTTGCTGTGCGGCCCGACGGTACTGGCACGGTCCGCCAGGTAACGCGCCGGCGGTTGGCCCATGGCCTTGCGGAACATGGTGATAAACCCGCTGGCATTTTCATAACCCAGGTCCAGCGCCACGCTCTGCACACTTTCGCCGTTGGCCAGGCGCTGCAGTGAAAGGATTACATGCAACTGCCGGCGCCAGCGACCGAAGCTCAGGCCGATCTCTTCCAACAACAGGCGGGTCATGCTGCGTTCGCTCATGCCGATGCGCACGGCCCATTCGCCCAGGGTGGATTTATCGCCGGGGTTGGCCAATAAGCTGTTGGCCAGCCGATGCAAGCGGGGGTCTTGGGGCATCGGCAAATGCAGGGCTTCGATGGGGGCCTGGGCCAGTTCGTCGAGTAACGTCGCCACCAGGCGGCCCTGGGCGCCGTCTTCGTCGTAGAGCTGCGGGAAGCTGACCGCCTTGCCGATCAATTCGTGCAGCAATGGCGACACCGACAGCGTGCAACATTGCCGGGGCAGGGCGCTGGCGGCGTTCGGGTTGATCAACAGGCAGTACACATCCGCTTCGCCGGCACCGCGTGCCGCGTGGGTTACTCCGCCGGGAATCCACAACGCGCATTGCGGCGGCACGATCCAGATACCCGCCTCGATCACACAATGCACCACGCCGCGCAAGGTGTAGATCAATTGCCCGTGTTGATGGTGGTGAGGGGTATGTTCCCAGCGTTCGGACGTACTCGAGGCGCCCACTGCAACAATCGAGCGAGGGATCGCGGCGGCGTCGCGGACCCGGCAGGGGTCGTACTGGTCGAGGCGGTGATGAACCATGGTGAGAACTGCCTTGGCTGGATTGCGAAATATTCTGGCTATTCTGTGCAATGCTGTCCAGCGCCAGTCGCCCTATGATGAGAACCAATCTCATCAAAGGAGCTTTGCCATGCGACTCGACAGTTCAACTTTCCCGGTGGTGAAAATCTTTTTCGACGCGCCTAGCGAAGGTGCGCCGGAAGACGCCTTCCTGACCTTCGAACGTCTGCTGGCCCGTGAGCAGCCCTTCTTGCTGCTGCACGAAAAAGCCGTGGATGAGAACAGTCATGAACACGCCCACGAAGAGCGCAAGCGCGCCTCTATCTGGATGAAGAAAAACAAGGCTGCCTTGCGCGCCTACGTCAAAGGCATGATCCAAGTGGAGCCCAGCGCTGCCAAGCGCCTGGCCCTCAAGCCCTTTGCCGTGACGTTCGGCAAGGCCTGGGGTTACCCGCTGCTGGTGGTGGAGTCCAAGGATCGCGCCTGGGCGTTGGCCCAGGATGTGCTGGATACAGAAGTGTCGGATGTGGCGCATTTCTGAGCCTGGCCAAAGCTCGACAGCGTCCACAATTGAACTACCTTGATTGACGAGCCTTCCCACTCGGTATTCAAGCATGCGCACTTTATGGACGCGGTACCTGGCGTTGCTGGAAAACGACCTGAGCACGCAGATTTTCGACAATGTTAAAAATCTGTTGGTCTGCGCATTGTTGTTTGCGGCGGGGACCAACGCGCTGGTGGGACCGCGCGAGTTGCTGATCGGTATCTTCGCCTCCAGCGTCGCGGGCTGGGGCTTGATTGTGCTGTCGACGGTGCTGATGCTGTTGAACGTCAGCGACGGCATTCGCCGCCTGGCCAAATTGCGTTATCACTTGGCGTTGCAACTGTTGTTGATCCTGATCTACGTGGTGATTGCCGAGCGGGTGGTAGAGATTGTGTGGGTGTTGCGCGCCCATTGACGTATCCTCCGCGCCTCGTTTACCACTGATTCGAACAAAGATGACAGGACAAGCTATGCAGGCGCTGCTGGAGTCGATCCTCGACGAAGTGCGCCCCTTGATCGGCCTCGGCAAAGTCGCCGATTACATTCCCGCGCTGGCCGACGTGCCCGCCAACCAACTCGGCATCGCGGTATACGGCAACGACGGCACGGCCTACTGCGCTGGAGATGCAGACACGCTGTTTTCGGTGCAGAGCATTTCCAAGGTCTTCAGCCTGGTGCAGGCCATCGACCATGGCGGCGAATCCATCTGGGAACGCCTGGGCCACGAGCCCTCGGGGCAGCCGTTCAACTCCATGGTGCAGCTGGAATTCGAACGTGGCCGCCCGCGCAACCCTTTTATCAACGCTGGCGCGCTGGTGATCTGCGACATCAACCAGTCACGCTTCGCCGTGCCTATTCTGTCGATGCGCGACTTTGTACGGCGCCTGTCGGGCAACCCGCAGATCCTGGTCAATAGCGTTGTGGCCGAGTCGGAAGCCCAGCACGGTGCGCGCAATGCGGCCATGGCCTACCTGATGAAGTCTTTTGGCAACTTCCACAATGATGTGGACGCGGTGCTGCACAGCTACTTCAACTATTGCGCGTTGCAGATGAGCTGCCTGGACCTGGCCCGAGCATTCAGCTTTCTGGCCAATGAAGGCGTGAGTGCCCACAGTGGCGAGCAGGTGCTGACGGCGCGCCAGACCAAGCAGGTAAACTCGATCATGGCCACCAGCGGCTTGTACGACGAGGCGGGCAACTTTGCCTACCGCGTGGGCCTGCCGGGCAAGAGCGGGGTCGGCGGCGGAATTGTCGCGGTGGTGCCGGGGCAGTTTACGGTGTGCGTATGGTCGCCGGAGTTGAACGCAGCGGGCAACTCGCTGGCGGGGATGAAGGCGTTGGAATTGTTGAGTGAGCGGATTGGGTGGTCGGTGTTTTGAGATCGTTCTCTCTGTGGGAGTTGGCTTGCCTGCGAAAGCGGTGGTTCAGTTGAAGAATCATTGACTGACAGGTCGCCATCGTGGGCAAGCCCGCTCCCACAGGGATCTATGCCTGGCGCCAATTCTGTGGGCAACCCACAACCAGTGTGGGAGCTGGCTTGCCTGCGAAAGCGGTGGTTCAGTTGAAGAATCATTGACTGACAGGTCGCCATCGCGGGCAAGCCCGCTCCCACAGGGTTCTATGCCGGGTGCCGATTCTGTGGGCAACCCACAACCAGTGTGGGAGCTGGCTTGCCTGCGATAGCGGTGGCTCAGTTGAAGAATCATTGACTGACAGGTCGCCATCGCGGGCAAGCCCGCTCCCACAGGGATCTATGCCTGGCGCCAATTCTGTGGGCAACCCACAACCAGTGTGGGAGCTGGCTTGCCTGCGAAAGCGGTGGTTCAGTTGAAGAATCATTGATTGACTGGTCGCCATCGCGGGCAAGCCCGCTCCTACAGGGATCTATGCCTGGCGCCAATTCTGTGGGCAACCCACAACCAGTGTGGGAGCTAGCTTGCCTGCGATAGCGGTGGCTCAGTTGAAGAATCATTGACTGACAGGTCGCCATCGCGGGCAAGCCCGCTCCCACAGGGTTCTATGCCGGGTGCCGATTCTGTGGGCAACCCACAACCAGTGTGGGAGCTGGCTTGCCTGCGATAGCGGTGGCTCAGTTGAAGAATCATTGACTGACAGGTCGCCATCGCGGGCAAGCCCGCTCCCACAGGGATCTATGCCTGGCGCCAATTCCGTGGGCAACCCACAACCAGTGTGGGAGCTGGCTTGCCTGCGAAAGCGGTGGTTCAGTTGAAGAATCATTGACTGACAGGTCGCCATCGCGGGCAAGCCCGCTCCCACAGGGATCTATGCCTGGCGCCAATTCTGTGGGCAACCCACAACCAGTGTGGGAGCTGGCTTGCCTGCGAAAGCGGTGGTTCAGTTGAAGAATCATTGACTGACAGGTCGCCATCGCGGGCAAGCCCGCTCCTACAGGGATCTGTGCCTGGCGCCAATTCTGTGGGCAACCCACAACCAGTGTGGGAGCTGGCTTGCCTGCGAAAGCGGTGGTTCAGTTGAAGAATCATTGACTGACAGGTCGCCATCGCGGGCAAGCCCGCTTCCACAGGGATCTATGCCTGGCGCCAATTCTGTGGGCAACCCACAACCAGTGTGGGAGCTGGCTTGCCTGCGAAAGCGGTGGTTCAGTTGAAGAATCATTGACTGACAGGTCGCCATCGCGGGCAAGCCCGCTCCTACAGGGATCTATGCCTGGCGCCAATTCTGTGGGCAACCCACAACCAGTGTGGGAGCTGGCTTGCCTGCGATAGCGGTGGCTCAGTTGAAGAATCATTGACTGACTGGTCGCCATCGCAGGCAAGCCAGCTCCCACATTTTGATCCTCATTGTTCTTCGAATTGTAGGTGAGCCAAAACAAAAAATGCGCCCCTTGGGGCGCATTTTTTGCTCGGTCAGCTATGGCCTATCAGGCCGTCGCATCCCAGGCCCGATCACCGTTCTCGTCTTTGATCCGAGTCGGCAAGCCCATCACATCCAGCGCCTTGAGGAACGGCTCAGCTGGCAGTTCCTCGACGTTGGCCATGTGCTTCACATCCCACTCGCCACGCGCCACCAGCAGTGCAGCGGCTACCGGTGGTACGCCTGCGGTGTAGGAGATGCCCTGGCTGTCAGTCTCGGCATAGGCCTCTTCATGATCAGCCACGTTGTAGATGAACATCTCACGCGGTTGGCCATCCTTGGTGCCTTTGACCAGGTCGCCGATGCAGGTCTTGCCGGTGTAGCCCGGGGCGAGCGAAGACGGGTCGGGCAGCACGGCCTTGACCACTTTCAACGGCACCACTTCCAGGCCTTCGGCGGTCTTGACCGGCTGTTCGGAGAGCAGGCCGAGGTTTTTCAGCACGGTGAACACGTTGATGTAGTGTTCGCCGAAGCTCATCCAGAAACGCACGTTGGGCACGTCGAGGTTTTTCGACAGCGAGTGCACTTCATCGTGGCCGGTGAGGTAGAGGTTCTGCGAGCCAACTACCGGCAGGTCGTCGGTGCGTTTGACTTCGAACATGGTGTTGCTGGTCCACTGGCTGTTCTGCCAGCTCCACACCTGCCCGGTAAATTCGCGGAAGTTGATTTCCGGATCGAAATTGGTGGCGAAGTATTTGCCATGGGAGCCGGCATTGACGTCGAGAATGTCGATCGAATCAATGCGGTCGAAATGCTGTTGCTGCGCCAGCGCGGCATACGCGTTGACGACACCTGGGTCGAAGCCCACGCCAAGGATGGCGGTGATGTTCTTCTGTTTGCATTCTTCCAGGTGGTTCCACTCGTAGTTGCCGTACCACGGCGGGGTCTCGCAGACCTTGCCCGGCTCTTCGTGGATGGCGGTATCGAGGTAAGCCACGCCCGTGTCGATGCAGGCACGCAGTACCGACATGTTGAGGAAGGCGGAGCCGACGTTGATGACGATCTGCGAATCGGTCTCGCGGATCAGGGCCTTGGTCGCTTCCACGTCCAGGGCGTTCAGCGCGAAGGCCTGGATATCGGCGGGAACCTTGAGGCTACCCTTGGCCTTGACGCTGTCGATGATGGCCTGGCATTTGGAGATGTTGCGCGACGCGATAGCAATACGACCGAGTTCGTCGTTGTGCTGCGCGCACTTGTGGGCCACCACCTTGGCGACACCTCCTGCACCAATGATAAGAACGTTCTTTTTCAATTGCTTTATCTCTCCTTTATCCGCCAGCTCAGGACAGGCTGGACAGGTAGTCGTCGTAACCAAATTCACGAACCACCTCGACTGTACCGTCGAGTTGTTTCACTACGATGGACGGCATTTTCAGGCCGTTGAACCAGTTTTTCTTGACCATGGTGTAGCCTGCGGTGTCGATGAACGACAGCCGATCGCCGATGGCCAGCGGACGATCAAATTGATACTCGCCGAAGATGTCCCCGGCCAGGCAGGATTTGCCGCACACCATGTAGGTGTGTTCACCCTCGCTCGGCGCCAGCTTGGCGTTGAGGCGATAGATCAGCAGGTCCAGCAGGTGGGCTTCGATGGAGCTGTCGACCACGGCGAGATTCTTGCCGTTGTAAAGGGTGTCGAGCACGGTGACTTCCAGGGAGGCGCTGTTGGTGATCGCCGCTTCGCCGGGTTCCAGGTAGACCTGCACGCCGTACTTCTCGGAGAACGCTTTGAGCCGTGCGCAGAATGCATCCAGTGCATAGCCTTCACCGGTGAAATGGATGCCGCCGCCGAGGCTGACCCACTTGACCTTGTGCAGCAGCGCACCGAAGCGTTCTTCGATGGTGCCGAGCATCTTGTCGAACAGGCTGAAGTCGCCGTTCTCGCAGTTGTTGTGGAACATGAAGCCGGAGATCTGATCGATCACGCCATCGATCTTCACCGGGTCCCACTCGCCCAGGCGGCTGAACGGGCGCGCCGGGTCGGCCAGCAGGTAGTCAGAGCTGCTCACCTGCGGGTTCACACGCAGGCCGCGGATCTTGCCTTCGCTGCGTTCGGCAAAACGCTGCAGTTGGCTGATGGAGTTGAAGATGATTTTGTCGCAGTTCTCCAGCATCTCTTCGATTTCATCGTCGGCCCAGGCCACGCTGTAGGCGTGCGCTTCACCTTCGAACTTCTGGCGGCCGAGCTTGAGCTCATACAGCGACGACGAGGTGGTGCCGTCCATGTATTGCTGCATCAAGTCGAATACCGACCAGGTGGCAAAGCACTTGAGCGCCAGCAGAGCCTTGGCGCCGGACTGTTCGCGCACGTAGGCAATCTTCTGCATGTTGACCAGAAGCTTCTGTTTATCGATGAGGTAGTACGGCGTTTTGATCATTTTTGAGAGCCTGCGGCGGTGCCTGCCAAAAAAGGACACGCATTGTGCCCGCACTTGGAACAGATCGAAAGGTTAGCCGGCGGATTTTGCGCGCCACGTTAAGCATAGGGCGTAAGTATGACCGTTCATAAGAATCACCCCGCCCCCTTTGGGAGCGCTCGGGCCTCAGCGAGGCCGCGATGACGCCGGCTCTGGCACCACAAACACCCACAGTAGCGCCGCTAATATCATGCCCACCTGAACATGAGTGAATCTTGTGATGATCTAGAGCAAAATGAGTTTGTCTCAAGACATCCCTCTGCCGACAATGACCGCCATCAATTAGACCATCGGAGTTGTAAGTCATGGCAGTCGCTCATTCCCTCGGGTTTCCACGCATTGGACGCGATCGTGAACTGAAAAAAGCGCAGGAAGCGTTCTGGAAGGGTGAGCTCGACGAAGCCGGCCTGCGCGCCGTTGGCCGTGACTTGCGCAGCACCCACTGGGCGCTGCAACAGCAAGCCGGTATCGAACTGTTGCCGGTCGGTGATTTCGCCTGGTACGACCAGGTGCTGACCCATTCGTTGATGTTCGGTGTGGTCCCTGAGCGGTTCCGCCCGGTCGATGGCCAGGCCACGTTGCATACCTTGTTCGCCATGGCCCGTGGCGTCAGTGACAGCTGCTGCGGCGGTGCCCATGCCCAGGAGATGACTAAGTGGTTCGACACCAACTATCACTACCTGGTGCCGGAGTTCAGCGTCGATCAGCAATTCCACCTGGCGTGGGATCAACTCTTCGAAGAGGTCCAGGAAGCCCTCGACCTGGGGCACAGCGTCAAGCCCGTGGTGATCGGCCCGCTGACCTATTTGTGGCTGGGCAAGGCCAAGGGCGCTGACTTCGACAGGCTCGACCTGCTCGAGCGACTGCTGCCGCTGTATGGCCAGATATTCCAGCGCCTGGCCGAATTGGGCGTGGAATGGGTGCAGATCGACGAGCCGATCCTGGCGCTCGATCTGCCCCAGGACTGGAAGAACGCTTTTGAGCGCGCCTATAACCTGATCCAGCGCGACCCGCTGAAAAAATTGGTGGCCACCTACTTCGGCGGCCTGGAAGAAAACCTTGGCCTGGCTGCCAATCTTCCGGTGGATGGCCTGCATATCGACCTGGTGCGTGCACCGGACCAGTACCCGACCATCCTCGACCGCCTGCCAGCGTACAAGGTGCTGTCCCTGGGCGTGGTCAACGGCCGAAACGTGTGGCGTTGCGACCTGGAAAAAGCCCTGGCCATCTTGCAGCATGCCCATGAGAAGTTGGGCGATCGCCTGTGGGTCGCGCCGTCCTGCTCGCTGCTGCACAGCCCGGTGGACCTGGAACGGGAAGACCAGTTGGATGCCGAATTGAAAAGCTGGCTGGCCTTCGCCGTGCAGAAGTGTGCGGAAGTGGCGCTACTGGCCAAGGCCGTTGATCAGCCCGAAGCCCCTGGCGTACTCACCGCCCTGGCTGAGAGCCGCGCGGTGCGGGCAGTTCGCGCCGCATCGTCACGCATTCACAAACCTGCCGTTCAAGCTCGTGTGGCCGCCATCACGGCGCAGGACAGCCAGCGCCAGTCGCCGTTCGCCCAGCGCATCGAAAAGCAACGGGCCGGCCTTAACCTGCCGCTGTTCCCGACCACCACCATCGGCTCGTTCCCACAGACCGCGTCGATCCGCCTGGCGCGCCAATCGTACAAGGCCGGCAAGTTGAGCCACGCCGAATACGTCGATGCCATGCACAGTGAGATCAAGCACGCTGTCGAGGTGCAGGAAAACCTCGGCCTGGACGTGTTGGTGCACGGTGAAGCCGAGCGTAACGACATGGTCGAGTACTTCGCCGAACAACTGGATGGCTACGTGTTTACCCGGTTCGGTTGGGTGCAGAGTTACGGTTCGCGTTGCGTGAAACCCGCAGTGATTGTCGGCGACCTGAGCCGCCCGAACGCCATGACCGTGGAGTGGATTCGCTATGCCCAAGGTCTTACCGACAAGGTGATGAAGGGCATGCTGACGGGCCCGGTGACCATGTTGATGTGGTCGTTCCCACGGGAAGACGTGAGCCGAGAAGTGCAAGCCCGGCAACTGGCCCTGGCGATTCGTGACGAAGTGGTCGATCTGGAAGCCGCCGGCATCAAGATCGTGCAGATCGACGAAGCGGCTTTTCGTGAGGGCTTGCCGTTGCGCCAGGCGCAGTGGCAACCCTACCTCGACTGGGCGACTGAAGTGTTTCGTTTGTGTGCGAGTGGCGTGAGCGATGAAACCCAGATCCACACTCACATGTGCTACAGCGAGTTCAACGATGTGATCGAGTCCATCGCCGCCATGGATGCCGACGTGATCACCATCGAAACCTCCCGCTCGGACATGGAGCTGCTCGACGCGTTCGAAGCCTTCGCCTACCCGAATGAGATCGGCCCGGGGGTCTACGACATCCACTCGCCGCGGGTGCCGGATGCCTCGGAAATGGCCAACTTGCTGCGCAAGGCCGCCAAGCGGATTCCGGCAGAGCGCTTATGGGTGAACCCCGATTGCGGCTTGAAGACGCGGGGCTGGCCGGAGACCGAGGCGGCGCTCATTCATATGGTCACCGCCGCTCGCCAACTGCGTGCTGAACTGGCCTGATTCCTGAGCCCGGGCGCGGTTAAAAACTGTGGGAGCGGGCTTGCTCGCGAATGCGGTCTTCCAGTCACAGCAGCAGTGGCTGACACACCGTATTCGCGAGCAAGCCCGCTCCCACAGGGGATCTGTGGCAGGCGCTGATTATGTGGGCGATGCGTAACCAGTGTGGGAGCTGGCTTGCCTGCGAAAGCGGTGGTTCAGTTGAATATTTAGTAGCTGACACACCGCCCCGCACAATTAGCCTGCATCAGGTCAGAGGTATTTGAGCCACGCCAGGTCCCGCCGCCGTGCTTTCAGGCCGGCGAACCAACGTACCGGCAAGTACAGGGCAATCGGCAACAGCAGCGCTGCCAACCACACCGCACCGATACCGTCGAAGCCAAAGTAATTGCCATGGTTGAGGCCAAACAGCGCAACGCAGGCCACATAGAGGATTTTCAGTACATAAAGGTGCAACAGATAAAAGAACATCGGCGCCGCGCCGAACACCGCCAGCACGCCGATCCAGCGCTTATGCCCCGCGCGTTCAAACGCCAGCAGCAACAGCAAGCCAATCCCCAGGGTCAACGCCAGAAACAACAGCGAAGGCGGATACTTGGTGATGTTGAAAAAGCTCATCAGCGTCAGCACGCTGCTGTCATACACCTGCCAAGGCTGCTCGCCATAGCCGTTGAGCGCGCGCAGCAACCCAAAGCCCACCAACGCGCCCACCCCCGCGACCCGTAAATAACGCTGGCGCACAGCCGGAAGCGTGGCATCGGCAAACCATGGCCCGAGGCCGTAACCCAGGGCAATCACACCGATCCATGGCAGCACCGGGTAGGTGGTGCGCAGGCGCAGGTTTTCAGAGACTTCAATCCAGTTGCGTTCATGCAAGATCGTCCACGGCACATGCAACATCGAGCCCGCTGCAACGTGCAACCCATCGAGCAGGTTGTGCCCGGCGATAATCACCAGCGCCAAGCCGATCAGCCAGGCACGCGGTAGCCAAACCAAAGCGGCGAGGGCGATCATGCTGATGCCGATGGCCCAGATGACTTGCATATAGATCACGCTGGGTGGCAGTTGGAAGGTCCACGCGAAGTTGACCAGGGTGAATTCCAGCACCACCAGGAACAGCCCGCGCTTGAACAAGAATGCCGACACGTCGCGACGGCCCTGATATTTCTGGCCGTACAGCCAAGCCGACAATCCGGTGAGCAGCACAAACACCGGCGCGCACAAGTGGGCCAGGGTGCGGCTGAAAAACAACGCAGGCTCGGTGCTGTCTATGCTCATGGGGTCGCTGACCTGGCGGTGCAGCAAGAAGGTTTCACGCACGTGGTCCAGCAACATAAACAGGATCACCAGGCCGCGCAGGGCGTCGATGGACAGCAGGCGTTTGCGTAAAGTCATAGCGTCAGTCATAAGTTAAGGGTCACACGCAGGCAAAATATTGACGTTATTCTATAACATTAAGCGAGGCGCTGATGACAAGCATGACCCCACACTCGGCCGAAGCCGTAATCGCGTTCTGGAAACAGGCGGGGCCCAAGCGTTGGTTCGCCAAGGACGACGAGTTCGATGCGACCTTTCGCGACAGCTTCCACGCCACTCATATGCAGGCGGCGCGGCGTGAACTCGAAGACTGGTTGACCACGGCGGATGGCGCGCTGGCGTTACTGATCCTGCTGGACCAGTACCCGCGCAACGCCTTTCGCGGCACGGCGCATATGTTCGCCACCGACCCGCTGGCGCGGTTGTATGCGCGAAAGATGGTGGACGCAGGATTGGATCAACAGGTTGAACCTCAGTTGCGTGCGTTCTGCTATTTGCCTTTTGAACATTCGGAAGACCCCCAGGACCAGCAACGCTCCCTGGCCCTGAACCAGCAGTTGGATGCCAGCACCTACCACTGGGCCAAGGAGCATGCCGACATCATCGAGCGGTTCGGGCGGTTTCCCCATCGTAATGGGGTGTTGGGCAGGACGAGCACCGACGAAGAACGCGCCTTCCTCAAGGCCGGTGGCTTCGCCGGTTAGGCGTGCTCTGGCGCCAGGCTTCGCTGGGCGCCAACGCGGCGAAACCGCCGCACACCCTTGAGGTCAATTGCCCATCGCAACGCTTCAGTGGCCGAAGGACGCGGGCCCTGGTTGATCGCCTGTTCATCCTTGCCCAGTGCGCTGAGGTAACCCTGCGTACCGCCGCGTTCGCTCCAATAGTGAGTGTGGCTCAACCAGGATTTGGCCAGCCAGCCTTTGCCATTGCCCACGGTCACCGGCAAGTCCAGCACGCCGCCGCCCATCACGGGCTTGACCGGGCCGCCGACGATGTCGCCGAACAGGCCGAAGGGGGCAGGGAAGTACAGGTTGGTCCAGCGCGTGACGGCAAAGGCTGCGGCGTGGTGCAGGTAGTGCGGGGTGAAGGGCTTTTGGCCGAGCATCAGCGGTTGGCGGGCGTTGTAGCCGTAGCCTTGGGTGTCTTCGGTGGGCGGGCAGGCCGGGGCTTCGCGGCGTTCCATACGCTGCTGGAAGTCACTGACGCTGCGGCCCAGCAACAGGCTGGCGTGGGCCATTGGGCTGCCGACCGTGACCAGGTCGGTGATGCGCCAGGGGTTGCCCAGGCCGCGCTGTTCGGCAAAAGCTTCGGTCTGTTGCTGACGAAAATTCAACAGGCTGCTCAGGCTGCCGTCCAGCAAGGCGCCGGCGGCGGGCAGGGCATCCTTGACCACCGGTTGCAGCGGTTCGCGGTTGGCATAACGGGCCGCCAGCTCACGGTTGCTGGGGGTCAGTTGGGTCAGTTGGTCGTGGTATTCATGCCAGAGGTAGCCGACGATGTCATAGGCAATCACAGCAGCCCAGGCTGTGACCCACGACGATGATGCGCTCGTAGTCGCCCTGGTTGTGCAGGGCACGCAGCAGGTCTACACCGTCGGCACGGATCTGCTCGCGCACCCTCACGTTCTGCGGATTGGGGCTGAGGTAGCGTGCGGCGTCTCCCAGGTACGCCAGCGCCGAATAGCGCAGCCCCAGTCCCATGGCCGCGAGCAGCAAGGGGATCAGCGCGAAGGGGTTGTCGCTGGGGGGCAATTGGCCCCAGGCCGTGGCCAATGTACCGCTGGCAACCAGCAGCAATAACACCAGCACCGTCCAGCGCGTGCTGCGCCAGATCGGCACGATGGCCTCGGGAATGTCGCGACGCGGGCGCTTGAAGATGTCCCACAGCCAGCCCAGCAGATGGCCGAACTTGGTGCCCTGCATCTTGTGGGCCCAGTAGTACTCATAGAAATCCGTCGAGGTACGGCCCGAGGCCTTCAGTACGCGCAGGTCGAAGTTGCGCGATAGCCGATCCGGCTTGCTCCAGTACAGAGGTTTGCCATCGGGGGTGTCCGTGGGGATCATCGCTTCGACAAAGCCGCGCAAGGTGTCCATTGGGCGCTGCTCGCCGATGCCGTGGATAACCACAACTGCTTGTTTCATGTGCTGTTCCTTCCTTGAAAATCAGCGGTAGCCATAATATTGCCACTAGCCGCGCTATTCCCGCCAGGAATGCCCCCATAAAAACCCTGCATTGTCTTTATCGGCCGGGATCTCGTAGCGTGACGCCTCACCTCAGGAGATTGCCCATGAGCCAAGGCCCGCTGCACCTCTACGTTGATTCGCTGTTTACCAGCCCCTATGCCATGTCGGTGTTTGTCGCCTTGCGCGAAAAAGGCCTGGCGTTCGAGACCCTCACCCTGGACCTCGATGCCGGGCAAACCCAGGCGGCAGATTACGCCCAACGCTCCCTGACCCAGCGAGTGCCGACCTTGGTAGACGGTGATTTTGCGCTGTCGGAGTCTTCGGCCATCACCGAGTACCTGGACCAGGCCTACCCCGAAACCCGCGTGTACCCGGCGGATGTGCAACAGCGGGCGAGGGCGCGACAGGTTCAAGCGTGGTTGCGCAGCGACTTGCTGCCGATTCGCCAGGAGCGCTCGACCCTGGTGGTGTTCTGCGGGCAGAAGAGGCCGCCGTTGTCAGCAGAGGCTCAAGCCGCCGCGACCAAGTTGATCAGCGCGGCGCAAGCCTTGCTGGCGGATAACCGCGAGTACCTGTGCGGCCAGTGGTCGATTGCCGATGTGGACCTGGCGGTGATGCTCAATCGCCTGATCCTCAACGGTGACGCCATGCCAGCGCAGCTGGTGGCCTACGCGCAACGCCAGTGGCAGCGGCCGTCAGTGCGCGAGTGGGTCGAGCTGCGACGGCCCGCGCTCTAGTTGTGCCTGCTGGGCAACACGCCGGTCGAGGTCTTCCCAGTCGGCCATGCCCAGCACGCGCATGGTGTTCAAACCGCGCAAATAACCGCGCAATTGCTCGGCGCTGGCGCTGCTTTTCGCGGCGTCGGCGTGTGAGTTCAGCAACACGGTTTCGTACTCAACCAGGTAGTCGGCGACTCGCTCGCGAAACTCTGGCAGTACCGCCTCGCGGATACGATCGAAGATTTTCTGGTAGGGCTTCATGGCGGGGTCCTTATAGATTTTATGGGCGGCCTGACACTATCGGTTCAAATGATAGTCACCATCAAGGATCACAAGTTCTGTTTTTTCGCCAAACGCGCAGAATCTGCACATCGAGACGCAGCCCAAGGAAAAATGCGCGATGAGGACGATTATCCAGTTGGCTTTGATGGCCCTGATGCTGGGCACCGCGGTCATGACCACCCCGGCGATGGCCGATGAAGTGCGTACAGGCCATTTGCTGCCACTGGTGGGTAGCGTAGACTCCCTGCAGCGTGCCCAGTCGGTGGGGGTATTGTTCAGTGAAAACACCCGCGACAACCTCAGCTACCTTGAACGCTACCACGCCATGGCGCAGAACGGCGCCAAGGATGCCCTGGATGGGCGGATTCGCGAGGCGTTCGTCAACAGCTCCGACCCGGAACTGGCGATCGACTGGTTGATGCACTCGTTGCAGGGCACTTTTCTCTCGGTGACGGTCTATAGCAGCCTGGATGAGTTGGTGCAGGCGCACCCGGATGTGGTGGTGGTGCTCGATACCCATAACCAATTGCTCACCCAGCGTAATGACCGGGTCGAAGCACGCTTTGTCGCACGCTTCTACGACGCGAACCTGCAATTTATCGCCAAGGCCGAAGGCTCGGTGGATAAGCACGTGCCGTCAGTGTGGGTGCACGACAAGGCGGCGCCGGAGATTGCTGCACTGATTGAGCAACAACGCGATGTACAGCAAGATGCCCTGAAGCAGTTCGATGCGTCGCTCAAGGCCCTGATTCGCGCAGGTTGATCCGCGATGGTTGTGAACCCTATTTGGTTATTTTCAGGAATGTTTATGCGCTCTTTCTTCGCCTCGGCCCTGGCTTGTGCTTCGTTGCTGCTGACCGGTTGTATCACGGCGCCCAACGCCCCATCGCTGACCCTGCAAACCAACAAGACCCCCGATGGCTATGTGCAATGCGTATTGCCCAAGCTGGAAAAGCACGGCATCACCTCGACCGTCACCCAGAACTCGCGCCACGCCAAGGTGCTGTTGACCAGCAAGATTGCCGCCGATGATGTGCTGGAGGCCTACAAGTCCCAGGACGGCACCAAAGTGTTCCTGTATGAGCGCAAGCCGTTGGCTTCGGCGATCAAGCCATCGCGGCTGGAGCAGGCCGCGCAGGATTGCAAATAAACCCGCACACACATAACGCAACCCACCCTGTAACCAATGTGGGAGCTGGCTTGCCTGCGAAAGCGGTGGTTCAGTTAAATATTCAGTGACTGACACGCCGCCTTCGCGGGCAAGCCCGCTCCCACAGGGGATCTGCGCTAGGCGCTGATTCTGTGGGCAATACATAGGAGCGAGCTTGCTCGCGAAAAACTCATAGGCGCCGCGTTTATTCGGGAGCGCGCGTAATCGTTGACTTCTTTCGCGAGCAAGCTCGCTCCTACAGGGTATTGGCCCCATTTGGATCAGGGTTTGGCTTCGTTGCTGAAGCTGTCGACAGTCTTGACCAATCCCTGCGCCGCCAACGCCACCAACTCACCGCCTTTCTCCACAGTAGCCAACGCCGGGTCCGAGCCCATGCGGCCGTCAGGGAAGCGCGCACGGAAGTCCAGGGCCTCGCGGATCGGGCCGGTGTTGGCAATTTGTGGTGAGTAGTCGGCAGACTTGATCGCGTCCGGATACGCCCACTGCGTCACGGCAATTTCCGATGGCGTGGCGTGGCTGCCATGCCCCACCGGGAATTGACGCTGGGCCAGGTCAGTGACGCCTTCCAGGTCCCACCAGTTCACCAGTTTCAGCGCAAACCCGGCCGGGCGGCGGGCGAAGCTGGCTTCGGCGTACAGCTCGGAGAACGCCGCTTCAATCGTGGCGATGTTGCCGCCGTGACCGTTCAGGAACAGGATCTTTTCGAAACCATGCCCGGCCAGCGAGCGCACCCAGTCGCCAATCGCGGCGATAAAGGTGGAAGGGCGCAGGGAGATGGTGCCGGGAAAGCCCAGGTGGTGTTGGGCCATGCCGATATTGAAGGTCGGGCCGACCAGGATGTCGGCGTGCTTCTGGGCGTGGTGGGCGATGATCTCCGGGCACATCCAGTCAGTGCCCAGCAGGCCGGTGGGGCCATGTTGCTCGTTGGAACCGATGGGAATCACCACCGTGCGGCTGCGTTCCAGGAACTGCCCGATTTCGATCCAGGTGGAGGTGTGTAGAAGCATGCGACGTTCTCTTTTATCAGTGGGGACAGGCTATCCGCCACGGATTGTACGACTACTCGCCACCTGTTGGGGTTTGCAATTGAGGTAGGTCGATGACTTCAGCCAGCGCTGGTCGGGGTACCACGAAAACATGAACTGCCCGTCCTTGAGCTTGTCCACCACTTGGCGGGCGACTTGCGGACGCACGGCCGGGCAACCCTGGCTGCGGCCGATACGGCCTTCGCGCTTGCTCCACAATGGGCTGACGTAGTCGGCAGCATGAATCACGATGGCGCGGTCGCGGGCCTGGTCATTGAAGCCGGGTTCCAGACCGTCCATGCGTAGCGAGTAGCCATGGGCGCCCAGGTAGCTTTCCTGGGTGCGGAACAAGCCCAGGCTCGACTGGTGGCTGCCCTCGAGATTGGAGAACTGGGTAGCGAAGTTTTCCCCGGACTTGGCACCGTGAGCCACCAGGTCGCGTAGAACCAAGGTCTTTTTGCGCAGGTCGAAGATCCATAGGCGACGGGCGGTCGAGGGCTGGGAGTAGTCAATAACCGCAAGGCGATCGGAACGCTCCTCGCCGTTATTGACCGCGCACTGCACGGCGCTCAGGGCGCTTTTCAGCACGGTGGGATTGAGTTCTGGAGCCGAGCGCGCCAGGCTGCTATACAGGGAAGGAGAGGTGCCATTGGCGGCGAGCGCAACATTGCTCAATAAAGCCAGGCACCCAGTGATCAAGCCCAGGCTGGTTAGCCTGAGCAGGCGTATAAAAGTCAGCATCTACAGTCGAGTCCCCGCTGTGGAGTGGAGCTAAGTCAATTGTTCAAAAAACACGCATGTTACTTGAGCATTTGCCTGCTCGTTGCACCATTGGTCGCTACAGCCGAAACGCTGCCGGTGGAGCCATTGCCCGTCACCACCCCTGCGCCGGTCGCGCTGGCGCCGTTGCAACAGGCGTTAGCGCAGTTGACCAGTGTCTGCCCGCACCTTGCGCCGCGTATCGATGCCGCCGCGCTGGCGCGCCTACAAGCCTTTTACCAGCAGCAGGGCGATGCCCCGCTATGGTCGGCTGACGAACGCCGGCATGCCTTGCACAGCCAGTTGCTGATGCTTGCCGACGATGGCCTGGACCCCACCCACTATAGCTTGCCCGCGGCGGATGCCACGGCCAACGTGCTGTGCAGCGATATCGCCAACAGCCAGCAGTACCTGCAAGCCCTGCAGGATTTGCATTACGGGCGCCTGCAGCAATCGCGCTTTGAGCCCCTCTGGCACTCCCAGCCACCCAGTGGCGATCCGAATACCCAAGTACTGGCGTTCGCCGCCACCGGCCTGCAAGACATGGCCCAAGCCTTCGATCATGCGCGGCCCAGCGCCGATTTGTACCGCAGCCTGCGCAATGCCTATGCCGGCGTGCGCCAGCAGCCGCTGCCCCATTGGGACCCGGTCGCCGAGGGCGCGTTGCTGCGCCCGGGCATGAACGACGCCCGGGTGCCGGAGTTGGCGCGGCGCCTGCACAGCGGTGGCTACCTGGCCCAGTTGCCCAGCGGCAACGGCAAGCAATACCAGGGCGAATTGGTCAAGGCGGTGAAAGCCTTCCAGCTCAGCCACTCGTTGCAGGCCGACGGCGTGGTCGGCGCCGGCACCGTGGCTGAACTCAATATCAGCCCGGCGATGCGTCGTGAACAACTGCGCATCAACCTGGAGCGCTTCCGCTGGCTGGCCCAGGACCTGGAGCCTGAAGGCGTCGTGGTCAATGTGGCCGCCGCGCAACTGAGCGTGTACCAGAGCGGCATCCCGGTGTGGCAAACCCGCCTGCAAGTAGGCCGGGCCGAACGCCAGACGCCGTTGCTCAAGTCGCGTATTACCCGGCTGACCCTCAACCCCACCTGGACCATCCCACCGACCATCATGCGCGAGGACAAACTGCCCGCCATCCGTCTCAACCCTGAATACCTGCGCCAGCAAAACCTGCAAGTGCTCGACGCCGAAGGTCACCCCTTGACGCCCGACCAGGTCGACTGGGCACGCCCCGGCAATATCCTGCTGCGCCAGCAGGCCGGTCCGCGTAACCCGCTGGGCAAGATTGTGATGCGCTTTCCCAATCCGTATTCGGTGTACCTGCATGACACCCCCAGCCAGCCCTTGTTCACCAAGGGCCCACGGGCGTTCAGTTCGGGATGCGTGCGGGTCGAGCAACCGTTGTTATTGCGCGACCTGCTGGTAACGCCCGCCGAACGCACCCGCACCGATGAGCTGCTGGCGACCGGCGAAACCCATGAATTCAGGCTGGCCACGCCGGTACCGGTGCTGTTGGGGTATTGGACGGTAGAAGTGGATCGTCAGGGCGAGTTGGTGTACGCGCCGGATATCTATGCGCGTGACCCGGTGTTGATCAAGGCCATGGGCAGCGTGCTCTAGGGCACGCTTATTCCGGCATCAGTTGCTGGCGGCATTCCAGCACCAGGCGGGCGCCGCCCAACTCACTGGTGCCGACCTCCAGCTTGAACCCATGCAAGTTGATGATCGCCGCCACAATCGACAGGCCCAGCCCAAAGCCGCCTTGCTGATCACTCTCATCGACCCGATAGAAACGCTGGAACACCGACGCGCGCTCGGCAGCCGGAATGCCTGGCCCGGAGTCGAGCACTTCGATGCGCGTACTGCCCAGGTCGTTGACTGCTCGCAGGATCACCTTGCCCTTGGGCGGGGTGAACTTGATCGAGTTACTCAGCAGGTTGGCCAGGGCTTCGAATAGCAGCGCACGGTCACCGGTAATCCACGGCAGTGAATCAGGCGCTTGTAACACCAGCTCCAGTTCGCCTTCTTCGGCCAGGGGCAGATAGAAGTCATGCAGCTCGCGCAGCAACGGCAGCGGGTCCAGCACCAGGAAGCCCGAGCGGCGCTGGTGGTCTTCCAGTTCCGAGATGCGCAGCAGCCCGCGAAAACGTGCCATCAGCGTATCGGTCTCGGCGATGGCGTCATCGAGCTTTACCGCGTGGGCCGAGTCTTCCTCGGCTTGTTGCTTGATGCGGTAAAGCTGGGCGCGCAAGCGGGTGAGCGGGGTGCGCAGGTCGTGGGCGATGTTGTCGCACACGCCCTTGACCTCGTTCATCAGTTTTTCGATGCGGTCGAGCATGGCATTGACGATGGCGGCAAGCATGTCCAGCTCGTCGCGCCGGTTGGACAGCGGCAACCGGTGCGTGAGGTCGCCGGCGACAATGGCCTCGGCGCTGGCCTGGATCCCGCGAATACGCCGCAGCGGGCGACGGCGCAGCAGGTGCCAGCCGGCAGCGCCGGGGATGATGGTCAAGGACAGCGCCCACAGTAGGGCGTGCCAGATAATCCGCGTTACCCCGAACAACGAGCCGTTGGCGCGCACCAACACCAGCCAGCGGCCGTCTTCGGTGTGGGTGGCCACGGCGTCGCAGCTGTCCTTGGGCAGCTTGGGATCATCGGATTGCACGCAATTGGTCAGGGCGTAGATCTTGCCATCCAGCGGCAAGTCGGGTGGCACGGCGCGGATCGGCCCGCTCAAGGGGCGAAATTGCTCATCGAACAGGCCATAGGCGTCCACGCCCTTCATGTCGAAGGTCATGCTGGTGGTCAGCGCTTCCACCAGTTCTTCGCCGTCGAAACGCTGGAAAAGATGCTGGCGCTGCAACAGGGAATGGCGCGACAAGTCGCTGAGGTAGCCTGAGACCTCGTAGTACAGCACCCCCATGAGGATGCAACTCCACGCCACGAATAACGAACTGTACAGCGCCAGCAAACGGCTGCTGGAAGAGCGCCAGCCTTTAGAGGGGTTCAGCAATGACATAACCCGAGCCTCGTACCGTGCGGATCAGCGGCGTGAGGCCCGGTGGGTCGATTTTCTTGCGCAGACGGCCGATGTGCACGTCGATCAGGTTGGTGCCGGGGTCGAAGTGATAGCCCCAGACTTCCTCGAAAATCATCATCCGCGACAGAATCTGCCCGGTGTTGCGCATCAGGAATTCAAGCAGTTTGTATTCAGTGGGCAGCAGCGTCAGCGGTTGATCGGCGCGGCTGGCTTCGCGGCTGATCAGGTTCAGTTCCAGGTCGGCCACGCGCAGGGCGGTTTCGAATTCCTGGACCGTGCTTTTACGCCGCAGCAGCACTTCGACACGGGCGGCCATTTCATCCGAGGCGAACGGCTTGGTCAGGTAATCGTCGCCGCCGGCACGCAGGCCGCGCACGCGCTCGTCGACATCGGAGAGGGCGCTGATCATCAGGATCGGCGTAGACACCCCAATAGTGCGTAACGTGGTGACGATGGCCAGGCCATCCAGTTCGGGCAGCATGCGGTCAAGGGTGATCAGGTCGTAATCACCACTCACGGCACGGACCAGGCCCTCGCGGCCGTTGTCCACCCAATCTACGTCCAGTCCATGGCTACTCAGCTCGGCGACAATCTCGCGGGCCGTTACGGCGTCATCCTCGATGGTCAAAATGCGGGTCATAGGATTACCTGGTGAGCGTTCACACTAGAAGTGGCGACATTTTGCCAAGAAGTTGCTGAATGTTTCCTAAATAAAACTTCATCTTCTTCAAGCCGACATCGCACTGTGGGAGCTGGCTTGCCTGCGATGGCGGCTTACCTGCTGGCATATTCGTTGGCTGCCATGCCGCTATCGCAGGCAAGCCAGCTCCCACAGGGGAGTGCATTACGCCCGCCTAATATCGCCGTTTATTGCAACCTGCATGATCTGGCTAAGTTCAATTTAAATAAATCATTGAAATTAAAGGAATTTAAATTTAATCGCAGCTGGCACGCTGCCTGCACTGTCCGTTTTGAGACTTGTAACATCATTTTTCGTGCCTGGAGCAAAACAACAATGATCACATCCTCATCCACGCTGCAAGAGTCAAGCACGCTCTCCGGGGTTTCCTGGGGGGCGATTTTCGCCGGTGCTGCTGCGGCGGCCGCCTTGTCATTGATCCTGGTGTTGCTGGGCTTCGGCCTGGGCTTTTCGGCGGTGTCGCCTTGGGCTGACAGCGGTATCAGCGCCAAGGGCCTTGGCATTTCCACAATTGTCTGGCTGGCGTTCACCCAGATCGTTGCGTCGGGCCTGTGCGGTTACATCGCCGGTCGGTTACGGGTGAAGTGGGCCAATATGCACGGCGACGAGGTGTACTTTCGCGACACCGCCCATGGCTTCCTGGCGTGGGCAGTGGCCACATTGATCACGGCGATGCTGGTGGTCGGCTCGGTCAGCAGTGTGGTCAGCGGCGGCGTGAAAGCTGGCGCCAGCGTGGCATCGGGCGCCGCCAGCGGCCTCACCCAAGCTGCGGGCAGCGCGGCAAAGGGTGCCGACAGTGGTGACTTCGGTTACTACGTCGACAGCCTGTTTCGCGATGATCGCCCAGCGGCGGTCAGCGATGATGCAGCCCACGCCGTGGTCGGTCGTATCCTGACGCGTACGTTGAGCAACGACGGCCAACTGGCAGCGGAAGATCGCGCCTACCTGGCCCAACTGATCAGCCAGCGCACCAACCTGAGCCAGGCCGATGCCGAAGCCCGTATCGACAAGGTGTATGGCGATGCGCGCAAAGCCGTCGAAGACGCCAAGCTCAAAGCCAAGCAAGCTGCTGAAACCGCAGCGAAAGTGGCGGCCTACACATCCCTGTGGACCTTCGTGGCCTTGCTCATCGGTGCGTTCTTCGCCAGCTTCGCCGCTACCTTTGGCGGTCGCCGCCGGGATGCCGTGGTGTACGTCGAAACCGAAAACTACGTTCGTTAATTCAAGGAGAACATGATGCGCTCATTACTGCTGTGGTTCCTCGGCGTGCCGATTCCGGTGATCATTCTGATCGCGATTTTCATGCACTAATTGTATGAGCGAGCTTGCTCGCGAAGAACTGCCGGGCGCCGCGTTCATTCAAAATGGCCGCGGCGTTCTTGCGTTTTGCGCGAGCAAGCTCGCTCCTACAGGTGGCGGGTCAGTCGTCGAACCCAACCTGCTCATGAATCTCATCCACCTTCAATTCCAACCGATACGCCACCGCAATGAACAACGCCTGGCACAGGCACAGCGTGGCGCTCAGCGAGCGGAAAGCAAACGAGGAGCCTTCATTGACCAACAGCACCGCATTCGCGCGCTTGGCCAGGGGCGACAGGTTGCTGTCGGTGATGATCAGAGTCTTGGCCTGGTGATGCTGCGCGATGCGCAGGCAGTGCTGGGTCTCTTTGCCGTAGGGCGTGAAGCTGATGGCTATCACCAGGTCATTGGCGCGCACGCTGCGCATCTGCTCGCGATAACTGCCGCCTAGCCCCGAGATCAGGTGGATGCGCTTGTTTGTGTGCTGCAGGTTGTAGACCAGGTAGTCGGCCACCGCAAAGGAGCGGCGCACGCCGACCACGTAGATGTTGTCGGCATTGACCACCAGGTCCACGGCTTTCTCGAAGGCCGCATCGTCCAACTCCAGCCCCAAGCGTTCGATGCCCGAGAGGGTGGCGTTGACGCACTCGCGCGCCAGGTCGCCGCCGCTGGCCTTCTGGGACTTGTTGGCGATCATGCTGCGGATGCGCTGCTGGTAGTTCTGTACCGGCGTGGTCTTGTGGGTATACGCCTCGCGAAACAGCGCCTGCATCTCACTGAACCCGCTGAAGCCGAAGCGCTGGGAAAACCGCACAATGGCCGAGGGGTGCACTTCGCATTCCCGGGCGATGTCGCTGATGCGGTCGACCATGATCCGGTCGCTCTGCTGGCTCATGTAGCTGGCGATACGCTTGAGCTGGCGCGGCAGGCTCTCGTATTCGTCGGTGATCAGCTGCAACAGGCGTTCGGCATTGATCGGAGGGCTGGCGACAGTTTCTTCCAGGGTGGTCTCGGGATCGGTGCGGGACATGGGCAATCCTTCTGGCGTGTTCGTCTGATGCGCTGATAGGTGGCGCAAGTCTACAGGGTAGGCGCAAAAAAATACCCCGGCATCACGGCCCGCGTGGCCTGCTGAAACGATGCATGGGCGCTGGCGTGCCGCTATCCTGAGGTATTGGAAAAAATATTCCACTAAAAATAATTATGGAATAAATATTGATTGCTGCCACCGGACGTTCTAGTCTGCTCCCACAAAGAGCGTTTGCCGTCGCCACGGCGGCACAGCGCAGGCTGATAAAAATAACAGGAGCCAGCATGGGCCAGACTCGTTTTGCCAGTGGGCGTCAATTGGATCTGATTTGCCTCGGGCGCCTGGGCGTCGATCTCTATGCGCAGCAAGTCGGTGCGCGGCTTGAGGATGTGTCCAGCTTCGCCAAGTATCTGGGCGGATCTTCCGCCAACATCGCTTTCGGCACCGCCAGGCTGGGGCTGAAGTCGGCGATGCTGAGCCGGGTCGGCGATGACCACATGGGCCGTTTCCTGGTGGAATCCCTGGCCCGCGAAGGCTGTGATGTCAGTGGCATCAAGGTCGACCCTGAGCGCCTCACCGCCCTGGTCCTGCTGGGCCTCAAGGACCGCGAAACCTTCCCCCTGGTGTTCTACCGCGAAAACTGCGCCGACATGGCCTTGCGCGCCGAAGACATCAGCGAAGCCTTTATCGCCTCCAGCAAAGCGTTGTTGATCACCGGTACGCATTTCTCCACCGACGGCGTGTACAAGGCCAGCCTCCAGGCCCTGGATTACGCGGCCAGGCACAACGTCAAGCGCGTGCTGGACATCGACTACCGCCCCGTGTTGTGGGGCCTGGCCGGCAAGGCCGATGGCGAAACCCGTTTCGTCGCCGACCAGAATGTCAGCCAGCATGTGCAGAAGATCCTGCCGCGTTTCGACCTGATCGTCGGCACCGAAGAGGAATTCCTGATTGCCGGCGGCAGTGAAGACCTGCTCTCGGCCCTGCGCACCGTGCGGGAACTGACCCCGGCCACCCTGGTGGTCAAGCTCGGCCCCCAGGGCTGCACGGTGATCCACGGCGCAATCCCGGCGCGCCTGGAAGACGGGGCCATCTATCCTGGCGTGCGGGTTGAAGTGCTCAACGTGCTGGGCGCAGGCGATGCTTTTATGTCGGGCTTTCTCAGCGGCTGGATCAATGACGCCAGCGATGAGCGTTGCAGCCAGTTGGCCAATGCCTGTGGCGGCCTGGTGGTATCGCGCCACGCCTGTGCGCCAGCGATGCCGACCCCCGCCGAACTCGATTACCTGTTCAACAGCCCCGTGCCCATCACCCGGCCGGACCAGGACGTGACCCTGCAACGCCTGCACCGTGTCACGGTGCCGCGCAAAGTCTGGAAGCAACTGTTCGTCTTTGCCTTCGACCACCGCTGGCAATTGGTGGAGTTGGCGCAAAAAGGCGGCCAGGCCCCTGAGCGTATCAGCGACATCAAGCAGTTGTTTATCCAGGCCATCGAACGCGTGGAGCGCAAACTCAGCGAGCAGGGCGTCGAGGCGGATGTGGGCCTGCTAGCCGACCAACGCTTCGGCCAGGATGCACTCAACGCCGCTAGCGGTCGCGGCTGGTGGATCGCTCGCCCGGTGGAAGTGCAGAACTCGCGGCCCCTGGCGTTCGAGCACGGGCGTTCGATCGGCAGCAACCTGATTGCCTGGCCCCAGGAACACATCATCAAGTGCCTGGTGCAGTTTCACCCCGATGACGAGCCGATGCTGCGCCTGGAACAGGAAGCGCAACTCAAGGCGGTGTACGAGGCGTCGCTGGTCAGTGGTCACGAACTGCTGCTGGAAGTCATCCCACCCAAGGATCACCCGTCCACCTACCCGGACGTGCTCTACCGCAGCCTCAAACGCCTGTACAACCTTGGCATTTACCCGGCCTGGTGGAAGATCGAAACCCAATCGGCCGAAGACTGGAAAAAGCTCGACGAACTGATCCAGGAGCGCGACCCCTACTGCCGTGGCGTGGTGTTGCTGGGCCTGAATGCTTCCCCCGAGTTTCTCGCCGATGGCTTCAAGCAAGCCAGCCAGAGCAGCACCTGCCGTGGGTTTGCCGTGGGCCGCACGATCTTCCACGAGCCGAGCCGGGCGTGGATGGCGGGGGAGATTGATGATGAAACGCTGATCCAGCACGTGCAGGCGACCTTCGAACAGCTCATCAATGCCTGGCTCAGCGCCCGACAGTAAATACGATCAAATGTGGGAGCTGGCTTGCCTGCGATAGCAATCTATCCGTTGCAAATGTACTGCCTGACACACCGCTATCGCAGGCAAGCCAGCTCCCACACAAAGCAGATCCCAGTGAATTCTGAAGATAAAAACAAAAGGTGCAGCCATGCCCGCAATCCGAATTGGCATCAACCCGATCTCCTGGAGCAACGACGACCTCCCGGCCCTCGGCGGTGAGACCCCGCTGAGCACGGCCCTGAGCGAAGGCAAGGACATCGGCTACGAAGGTTTTGAACTCAACGGCAAATTCCCCAAGGATGCCAAGGGCGTCGCTGACGTGCTGCGTCCTTATGACCTGGCGCTGGTGTCCGGTTGGTACTCCAGCCGTCTGGCCCACCGTTCGGTGGCTGAAGAAATCGAGGCGATTGCCGCCCATGTCGAACTACTCAAACACAACGGCGCCTCGGTACTGGTATACGGCGAAGTGGCTGACTCGATCCAGGGCTCGCGCATCCGCCTGATCGAGCGCCCGCGTTTTCACAGTGAACAGGCCTGGCAGGCTTACGCCGACAAGCTTACCGAGCTGGCGCGTTTCACCCTGTCCCAGGGCGTGCGCCTGGCCTATCACCACCATATGGGCGCGTACGTCGAATCCCCCGAGGACATCGACGAGTTGATGAAACGCACGGGCCCGGAAGTCGGCTTGCTGTTCGATTCGGGCCACTGCTACATGGGCGGCGGCGAACCCATCGAGGTGCTGCGCAAGCATATCGACCGCGTATGCCATGTGCATTTCAAGGATGTACGCAAACCCGTGGTGCAACTGGCGCGTAACCAGATGTGGAGCTTCCCGGACTGCATCGTCAACGGCACTTTTACCGTGCCCGGCGATGGTGATATCGACTTCGCACCGTTGCTAGATGTGTTGCTCGCGGCGAACTACAAGGGCTGGCTGGTGGTGGAAGCCGAGCAGGACCCGGCCGTGGCGCCCAGCTATATCTACGCCAAGAAGGGTTACGACACCCTGCGTGCGCTTCTCAACCAGAGGACTTGAGTGATGAGCTTGTTGGTCAAAAGCAGCAAACGCGGGCAAACCATGGTGGCGCTGGAAGCCGGGCGCCTGGAATACGTGGGCTTTGCCGCCTACCGCCTGAGCCAGGGCGAAACCCTGCCGGTCAGTGCGGGCGATCAGGAACTGTGCCTGGTGCTGCTCAGCGGTCGGGTGAATATTGAAGGCGAGGGCTTCAATTGGCAGAACCTGGGGGATCGCCAGTCGGTGTTCGAAGACAAGTCACCGTTCGCCGCCTATTTGCCGCCGGGCACTGACGCCCGAGTCACGGCCCTGAACGATGTGCAGATTGCCGTCTGCGCAGCGCCGGGTGCTACGGGTTTTGCCCCGCGCTTGATCCGCCCCGAGCAGTGCAAGCGCAGTGTGCGCGGCAAAGGCGCCAATACCCGTTACGTGTGCGATATCCTGCCTGACAGCGAGCCGGCCCATTCGCTGCTGGTGGTGGAAGTGCGCACGCCGTCCGGGCATTCCTCCAGCTACCCGCCGCACAAGCACGACACTGACGACCTGCCGCACCAGAGCTTTCTGGAAGAGACCTACTACCACCAGGTCAACCCGCCCCAGGGCTTCGTGTTCCAGCGTGTGTACACGGATGATCGCAGCATCGACCAGGCCATGGCCGTGGAAAACAGCGACCTGGTGGTGGTGCCCAAGGGGTATCACCCGGTCAGCGTGCCGTATGGCTACGAGTCTTATTACCTCAACGTCATGGCCGGCCCCAAGCGCGCCTGGCATTTCCATAACGACCCGCAGCACAGCTGGCTGCTGGACCTTTAAACGGTTTTGGACGGAGAACAACAATGAAGTCGCCGCTACGTTTTGCCCTTAACCGTATGGTCGCGCCTGATTTGCCCCTGGCGGATTTTATCCAGTTGGCCAAAGCCCTTCAGTGCGATGCCATCGAGATCCGCAACGACCTCAAGAACCGCGAGATCGAATACGGCATGTCCGCCAGCCGCGTGCGTGAGTTGTGCGCCGCGCAGGGCATCAAGGTGTTGTCGATCAACGCGCTGTACCCCTTTGATGTGTGGAACGACGAACGCCGTGCCCAGGCAATCGAACTGGCCACCTACGCCCGTGAGTGCGGGGCCCAGGGCCTGGTGATGTGCCCGTTCAATCAGCCTGGTGATACGCGCAACGACGCGCAGCGCGCCGCCGGTTTGCGCACGGCGTTGAGCGAGCTGGCGTTGATCCTGCGCGAGTACGGGATTCTGGGTTTCATCGAGCCTCTGGGCTTCACCGTATCCGCCCTGCGCCGCAAGCGCGTGGCAGTGGATGCCATCAAGGCCATCGGTGGCCTGGATGTGTTTCGTGTGGTACACGACACCTTTCACCATCACCTGGCCGGCGAGCATGAGTTCTTCCCGGAGCTGACCGGGCTGGTGCATATCTCCGGGGTGGAAGACCGCGAGGCGCCGCTCGACTCGATCCGCGACGGCCACCGCGTGCTGGTGGGCGAGGACGATATCCTCGGGAATGCGGCGCAGATCGACACCTTGCTCAGCACTGGCTACAGCGGCTATTTGTCGTTTGAGCCGTTTGCCGAAAGCGTGCATGGGTTGGCGGATATCCGGCAGGCATTGGGCAGCAGCATGGCGTATTTGCAAAAGCCCTTGCCATAACGCGATCAAAAATATGGGAGCTGGCTTGCCTGCGATAGCGGTGTGTCAGGCAATACATGTGCAACTGATAGACCGCTATCGCAGGCAAGCCAGCTCCCACAGTGGATCGGTGTTGAACACTTCAATTGCAGTCACACAAGGTGCAAGTGATGACCACAACAAGATTGACCATGGCCCAGGCCCTGGTGAAGTTTCTGGATAATCAATACATCGAGGTCGATGGCGTACAGAGCAAGTTCGTCGCCGGGGTATTCACTATTTTCGGGCATGGCAATGTGTTGGGCCTCGGCCAGGCCCTGGAGCAGGACAGCGGCGACTTGGTGGTGCACCAGGGCCGCAACGAACAAGGCATGGCCCATGCCGCCATCGGGTTTGCCAAGCAGCACCTGCGCCGCAAGATCTATGCATGCACGGCCTCGGTCGGGCCGGGCGCGGCCAATATGCTCACCGCCGCAGCCACCGCCACCGCTAACCGCATCCCGTTGCTGTTGCTGCCCGGTGATGTCTATGCCAGCCGCCAGCCCGACCCGGTGTTGCAGCAGATCGAGCAATTCCACGACCTGAGCATCAGTACCAACGACGCCTTCCGCTCCGTAAGCAAATACTGGGACCGCATCAACCGCCCGGAGCAACTGATGACCGCGGCGATCCATGCCATGCGCGTGCTGACCGACCCGGCTGAAACCGGCGCGGTGACCCTGGCCTTGCCCCAGGATGTACAAGCCGAAGCCTGGGACTACCCCGACTATTTCCTGCAAAAACGCGTGCACCGCATCGACCGACGCCCAGCCACCAGCGCCATGATCGGTGACGCGCTGGCTGCGTTTCGCGGCAAGCGCAAGCCGCTGATCATTTGCGGCGGCGGGGTCAAGTACTCCGGCGCCAACCAGGCACTGCAAGCCTTTGCCGAGCGTTTCGATATTCCTTTCGCGGAAACTCAGGCGGGCAAGAGCGTCGTGGTTTCCAGCCATCCGTTGAACGTCGGCGGCATCGGCGAAACCGGCTGCCTGGCGGCTAACCTGCTGGCGCCTGAGGCCGACCTGATTATTGGCATCGGCACTCGTTATACCGACTTCACCACCTCGTCAAAATCGCTGTTCAAGCACCCCGAGGTGAAGTTTCTCAACCTCAATATCAGCCCCTGCGATGCGTTGAAGCTGGACGGTGTGCAAGTGCTGGCCGATGCGAAAGTTGCGCTTGAAGCACTGGCCGATGCCCTGGGCGATTACCGTTCGGGCTGGGGCGGACAGGTCGCTGACGCGAAGGCGCAACTCGACGCCGAAGTGGACCGCGTGCATCAGGTGCACTACCAGGGCGATGAGTTTGTCCCCGAAGTCGACGACCACCTGGACCGTGCCGTCCTGCGGGAATTCATCGAGCTGACCGGTTCGTGCCTGACCCAAAGCGCGGTGCTCGGCGTGCTCAATGCACGCCTGGCCGATGACGCAATCATCGTGGCTGCCGCCGGCAGCCTGCCCGGCGATTTGCAGCGTGCCTGGCGCAGCAAGGGCGTCAACACCTACCACGTCGAATATGGCTATTCATGCATGGGCTACGAGATCAACGCTGCCCTGGGCGTGAAGCTGGCCGAGCCAAGCAAGGAGGTGTACGCCCTGGTTGGCGATGGCTCCTACATGATGCTGCACTCGGAGCTGGTCACCTCGATCCAGGAGCGCCGCAAGATCAACGTGGTGCTGTTGGACAACATGGCGTTCGGTTGCATCAACAACCTGCAGATCGGCAACGGCATGGACAGCTTCGGTACGGAGTTCCGCTTTCGTAACCCCGAGAGCGGCAAGCTCGACGGCGGCCTAGTGCCGGTGGATTTCGCCATGAGTGCGGCGGCCTATGGCTGCAAGACCTACAAGGTCAGCACGGTAGAGCAGCTGGAAGCGGCCCTGGCCGATGCGCGCACGCAAACCGTCTCGACCCTGATCGATATCAAGGTGCTGCCCAAGACCATGATCCACGGCTACCTGTCGTGGTGGCGGGTGGGTGTGGCGCAAGTGTCCACCAGTGAACGCACGAATGCAGCGGCAAAAAAACTCAATGAACACCTGGCCAAGGCCCGGCAGTACTAACAACAAGAGGAGTGTTTGCATGTCTTTGAAGCTTGGAGTGATTGGTACGGGCGCCATTGGCCGGGACCATATTCGTCGTTGCAGCCAGACCCTGCTCAACAGCCAGGTGGTGGCGGTCACTGATATCAACCTTGAGCAGGCGGCCCAGGTGGTGGCGGACTTGAAACTGGATGCCGAGGTGTATCCGGATGGTCATACGCTAATCAATTCGCCGGAGGTCGAAGCGATCCTCGTGACCTCGTGGGGCCCCAGCCACGAAGAGTTCGTACTGGCCGCCATCGCCGCCGGCAAACCGGTGTTCTGTGAGAAACCCCTGGCGGTGACGGCCGAGGGCTGCCGCAACATTGTCGAGGCCGAAGTGGCACACGGTAAGCGTCTGGTCCAGGTGGGCTTCATGCGCCCTTATGATCAAGGCTACCGCGCCCTCAAGGCGGTGATCGACAGCGGCCAGATTGGCGAGCCGTTAATGCTGCACTGCGCGCACCGTAACCCCACGGTGGGCGAGAACTACAACACCGGCATGGCGATCACCGATACCCTGATCCATGAGCTGGACGTGCTGCGTTGGCTGCTCAACGACGACTACGTGTCCGTGCAGGTGGTGTTCCCGCGCAAGACCAGCAAGGCGTTGGCGCACCTGCGCGACCCACAGATCGTGCTGCTGGAAACTGCCAAAGGCACGCGTATCGACGTGGAAGTGTTTGTGAACTGCCAATACGGCTACGACATCCAGTGTGAGGTGGTGGGGGAGAGCGGTATCGCCAAGTTGCCGGAGCCATCTCAGGTGCAACTGCGCAGCGACGCGAAGCTGTCCAACGCGATCCTGATGGATTGGAAGGATAGGTTTATCGGTGCCTATGACGTGGAGTTGCAGGCATTTATCGACAGCGTGCTGGCCGGGCAGGTCGGCGGGCCGTCGGCCTGGGATGGGTTTGCGGCGGCGGTGGCGGCAGATGCGTGTATTGAAGCCCAGGGCAGTGGGCAGATTGTGAAAGTCAGCCTGCCAGATCGCCCACACTTCTACGGCTAACTCACTGAAGAAATGTGGTTAACACTGTGGGAGCTGGCTTGCCTGCGATAGCGGTCTATCAGTGGCAGATTCAGTGCCTGACACACTGCTATCGCAGGCAAGCCAGCTCCCACAGTTGCTTGGGTTCCCAAATCAATTCTGGAGTTGAGCATGCGAATCGGACTAGTGGGCTACGGCCACGGTGGGCGCTTTTTTCATGCGCCGCTGATCGCCACCCTGCCTGGCGCCACCTTTGTCGGCGTGGTGACGCGTTCACCCGAACGTCGCCAGCAATTGAGTACTGATCTTCCAGGTGTCAAAGCCTTCGACTCCATCGGCCAGATCGTCGAAGCCGGCGTCGATGCCCTGGTGATTTCCACCACCCTCAAAGGTCGCCCGGCCTTGGTGCTGGAAGCCATCGAGCACGGGGTGGCGGTGGTCAGCGACAAGCCCTTTGCCGCCAACGCCGAACAAGCCCAGGCCCTGATTACCGCTGCCGAGCGTCAGGGCTCGTTGCTCAGTGTTTATCAGAATCGGCGCTGGGATTCGGATTACCTGACCCTGCGCAAACTGATCGACGCTGGCGCCTTGGGCACCATCACCCGCTTTGAATCCCGCGTGGAGCGCTACAGCCCGCAAGCTGTGGGCAATGCCAGCGGTGGAGGATGGCTGCGCGACCTGGGCAGCCATCTGGTGGACCAGGCGTTGCAATTGTTCGGACCGGTGGAGCGGGTGTTCGCCCAATTGCACTACACACCAGAACATCCCACCGTGGACCACGGCTTCTTTGTCTCCCTCACTCATGCCAACGGCGTGATATCGCACCTGTGGGGCAACGCGTTGCAGAACAGCCAGGTGCCGCGATTTCGCGTCAGTGGCAGCCTGGGTTGCTACACCATCGACGGCCTGGACGGCCAAGAAGAAGTGCTGCTGGCCGGCAAGTCGCCGAAAACCGAAGGTGACCACTGGGGCGCTGAGGAGCACCGACGCTGGGGCTGGTTCGAACAAGGGTCGGAGCGTGAGCGGGTGCCGTCGGAGAAGGGCTGCTGGCCCCAATTCTATCGGCAGTTGCAAGCGGCCGTGGTGGGGCAGGGGCCGCTGCCGGTCAACGCCTATGACGCCCTGGAAACCACCCGTATATTGGATGCCGCACGGTTGAGCGCTGAGCGCCAGCAGGTGGTCTCGACAAAAATAGAATAAAATTCTAAAACAAGTTGATATGGAAATTATTTTCTAATACAGTCTTTTCCAGGTTGCATAAAGTACGTCCCGGAACCTACGGGCGACTCAACAAAAACAAGATCAAAAACAACCAGGTACCGTCAGATGAAAATCTTCAACGCTGTACTGCGAGTTTTACGCCCCCTCCAAGCGCCACGCGGACTGCCCCGCGCCCGGCCGTTCTACTTCTCCTTCCTGAATGTGCTGTGCGTCGAAAACCAGGGCGCGCTGGTGTGCTGCATTCCTGGCGCGCCGGTGGTGCGACTGACAGCCGAGTCCTGATCAACGCAACGTCGAAAAAAACCAACAAGAAAGTGGAGACAGACCGTTCATGAAGACCCCGATCCGTTTTACCGCCCTGGCCCTGTCCATGCTGCTGGCCAGTGGCGTTGCCGGCGCCGCCGACCTCAAGGTAGGCGTGACGATGTCCGCGTTCGATGACACCTTCCTCACTTACCTGCGCGAGGACATGGACAAGCAAGCCAAGTCCTATCCAAAAGGCGATGGCGTGCAACTGCAGTTCGAAGATGCCCGCGCCGATGTGGTCAAGCAGTTGAGCCAGGTCGAGAACTTCATCAGCCAGAAGGTCGACGCGATTATCGTCAACCCGGTCGATACCGCGTCGACCAAGAACATCATCAGTGCCGCCACCAAGGCGGGTATCCCGCTGGTGTTCGTCAACCGCCGTCCTGACCAGAAAGACTTGCCCAAGGACGTGGTGGCCGTGACCTCCGATGACGTCGAGGCCGGCCGCCTGCAAATGCAGTACATCGCCGAAAAGCTCGGCGGCAAGGGCAAGATCGTGATTCTTTTGGGCGACCTGGCGAACAACTCCACCACCAACCGCACCAAGGGCGTGAAGGAAGTGCTGGCCAAGTACCCGGACATCAAGATCGAGCAGGAGCAAACCGGCATTTGGTTGCGTGACAGGGGCATGACCCTGGTCAACGACTGGCTGACCCAGGGCCGGGAGTTCAATGCGGTGCTGGCTAACAACGATGAGATGGCGATCGGTGCATCCATGGCCCTGAGATCGGCCGGCAAGGAAAAAGGCAGCGTATTGATTGCCGGTGTCGACGGCACGCCCGATGGCTTGAACGCGATCACCAAGGGCGACATGACCGTGTCGGCCTTCCAGGACGCCAAGGGCCAGGCGGTAGGTTCGGTAGAGGCAGCGCGCAAGATGGCCAAGAAGGAGCCGGTCGAGCAGAACGTGGTGATCCCGTTCCAGTTGATCACCCCGGACAACGTCAAAGACTTCAAGTAGCCCCGACATAACAACAAAAGCTGGCAGGGCGGTCACGGCCGCCCTGCAGATGGAGTACCTCCCTATGCTTGCTCAAGCCGCCACGTCTCAGCCCGCCGCCCACCCGGCGCTGGCGCTGGACGAACCCTACCTGCTGGAAATCCTCAACATCAGCAAAGGCTTTCCCGGTGTCGTGGCCCTGGACGATGTGCAGCTGCGGGTGCGCCCCGGCACGGTGCTGGCGTTGATGGGCGAGAACGGTGCGGGCAAGTCGACGCTGATGAAGATCATCGCCGGCATCTACCAGCCCGACGCCGGCGAGATTCGCCTGCGTGGCAAGCCGATCACCTTTGAAACGCCGCTGGCCGCGCAAAAGGCCGGGATCGCGATGATCCACCAGGAGCTCAACCTGATGCCCCATATGAGCATCGCCGAGAACATCTGGATCGGCCGCGAACAGCTCAATAGCCTGCACATGGTCAACCACCGCGAAATGCACCGCTGCACCGCCGAGTTGCTGGCGCGCCTGCGCATCAACCTCGACCCCGAAGAACAGGTCGGCAACCTGAGCATTGCCGAACGGCAGATGGTCGAGATTGCCAAGGCAGTGTCCTACGACTCCGACATCCTGATCATGGATGAACCCACCTCGGCCATTACCGACAAGGAAGTGGCCCACCTGTTTTCGATCATTGCCGACCTCAAGTCCCAGGGCAAAGGCATCGTCTATATCACCCACAAGATGAACGAAGTGTTCGCCATCGCCGATGAAGTGGCGGTGTTTCGCGACGGCCAATACATCGGCTTGCAACGGGCCGACAGCATGAACAGCGACAGCCTCATCTCGATGATGGTCGGGCGTGAACTGAGCCAGCTGTTTCCGGTGCGCGAAACGCCTATTGGCGAGCTGCTGCTGTCGGTGCGCGACCTGAGCCTGGACGGCGTGTTCAAGGACGTATCGTTCGACCTGCACGCCGGGGAGATCCTCGGTATCGCCGGGCTGATGGGCTCCGGGCGCACCAATGTGGCGGAAACTATTTTTGGCATCACCCCAAGCTCCAGCGGGCAAATCACCCTGGACGGCAAGGCGGTGCGCATTACCGACCCGCATATGGCCATCGAAAAAGGCTTTGCGCTGTTGACCGAGGACCGCAAGCTCAGCGGCCTGTTCCCGTGCCTGTCGGTGCTGGAGAACATGGAGATGGCGGTGCTGCCGCACTATTCGGGCAACGGTTTTATCCAGCAGAAGGCCTTGCGTGCCCTGTGTGAAGACATGTGCAAGAAGCTGCGGGTGAAAACCCCGTCCCTGGAGCAATGCATCGACACCTTGTCCGGTGGCAACCAGCAAAAGGCCTTGCTGGCGCGCTGGCTGATGACCAACCCACGCTTGCTGATCCTGGATGAGCCGACGCGTGGTATCGATGTGGGCGCCAAGGCTGAGATCTATCGCTTGATCGCCTTCCTCGCCAGCGAGGGCATGGCGGTGATCATGATTTCTTCCGAACTGCCCGAAGTGCTCGGCATGAGCGACCGGGTGATGGTAATGCACGAAGGTGAACTGATGGGCACCCTGGATCGCGCCGAGGCGACCCAGGAAAAAGTCATGCAGTTGGCTTCCGGGATGACCGCAGTCCACTGATCTACAGAATAAGAAGGTGATGGGTTATGAACGCAATAACAGACAACAAGCCGGCAACCGCACCGGTCAAGAACCGTCGACGCATGCCCACCGAGCTGAGTATCTTCCTGGTGCTGATCGGTATCGGCCTGGTGTTTGAACTGTTTGGCTGGATCGTGCGCGACCAGAGCTTTCTAATGAACTCCCAGCGTCTGGTGCTGATGATCCTGCAGGTGTCGATCATCGGCCTGCTGGCCATCGGTGTGACCCAGGTGATTATCACCACGGGCATCGACTTGTCGTCCGGCTCGGTGCTGGCCTTGTCAGCGATGATCGCCGCCAGCCTGGCGCAGACCTCCGACTTTTCCCGGGCGGTGTTTCCGTCCCTCACCGACTTGCCGGTGTGGATCCCGGTGGCGATGGGTTTGGGCGTGGGGCTGCTGGCGGGGGCGATCAACGGCAGCATCATCGCGGTCACCGGCATCCCGCCATTTATCGCAACCCTGGGCATGATGGTCTCGGCCCGTGGCCTGGCGCGCTACTACACCGAAGGCCAGCCGGTGAGCATGCTCTCGGACTCCTATACAGCGATTGGCCATGGCGCGATGCCGGTGATTATCTTCCTGGTGGTGGCGGTGATCTTCCACATTGCCCTGCGTTACACCAAGTATGGCAAGTACACCTATGCCATCGGCGGCAACATGCAAGCGGCGCGCACTTCGGGGATCAACGTCAAGCGTCACTTGATCATCGTCTATAGCATCGCCGGTCTCCTGGCGGGCCTGGCCGGCGTGGTGGCCTCGGCACGTGCAGCGACGGGGCAGGCCGGCATGGGCATGTCTTACGAGCTGGACGCGATTGCCGCCGCAGTGATCGGCGGTACCAGCCTGGCCGGTGGAGTAGGGCGCATCACCGGCACGGTGATCGGCGCGCTGATCCTCGGCGTCATGGCCAGCGGGTTTACCTTTGTCGGGGTGGATGCGTATATCCAGGACATCATCAAGGGCCTGATCATCGTGGTGGCGGTGGTGATCGATCAATACCGCAACAAGCGCAAGCTCAAGCGCTGAGTACCTGCCCTTGTAGGAGCGAGCTTGCGTGGGGCGAAGCACCCCCAATAAAAGCCGGAGACTGCTGCGCAGTCGGCGGGAGCAAGCTCCCTCGCCACAGCAAGCTCGCGCCTACAGGGGATCAGGCACTTTCAACCGTTTGTCTCCTATATAGCTCCACAACACTGAATTTCTTGCTATAAACGCACTCCGATGACCGTTCGCCAAGCCCGTCCTGGTGCTTTTGGGGGTTGATCGGGAAAAAATGCCTGTCTTTTCAGTTGCTGCGCCCTCAAGTCGGCCTTAGACTGCCGCCCCTCGTAAATTGAGTGCCGGGTGGCGCTTGGAATGGATGGCGCCCTTCCGAGACCTGCACAGGTCGGCCGGAACGCTCCCTAATTCGCCTTAATGCACGTATTTTTTATAGAGAAATCAATGACAAAGGAAAAGTTGCTGGCCATGCCGGCGGATGACTACATGAATGCCGAACAGCACGCTTTTTTCGAGAAGTTGCTGCAAGACATGAAGGTGGAGCACCACGAGCGCATTGAGCAGAACCGTATCGCCATTGAGAGCCTGGATACCCCGGCCGACCCGGCTGACGCGGCTTCTGTCGAAGAAGAGCGCACCTGGCTGGTAAACGCCATTGACCGCGACCAGCGCATGCTGCCGCAACTTGAGCGTGCTCTGGAACGCATCAAGGAAGATTCCTTTGGCTGGTGTGACGACAGCGGCGAGCCTATCGGCCTCAAGCGCCTGCTGATCAGTCCTACCACCAAGTACTGCATCGAAGCGCAAGAGCGCCACGAGCAGATCGACAAGCACCAGCGTCAAGCCTGATGCGGTGAAGGGGGCGGCTCTCTAGCTGGCCGCCCTGGATCGGCATTGTTGCTGTTTATGCAATGAAGCTATTCCGTGGATAGCTTTTTCCAACTGGAATAAAGCCGTAGCATGGCCAACATTGTTAGCCAGCTAACTAATGCTGCGGAGAAGCTCCATGCAAAACAAAGTCGATGTGGCCGTAATGATCGGCAGTGGCGTACCCCAAACCCTGCGAGCCCTGGGCCAGCGAGCCTGCTGGGTGGTGTTGCTCAACGGTGAGCAGCGCGGCACTGCATTCGCCAGCCGGGACGAGGCGCAGGAATGCCAGGCTGCCTGGCAAGCGCTATTGCGCAGGGAAGCGTCAGACAGCCTGCATTGATCAAGCGCGGGGAGGCTCATGCAGCAGCGCATTGAGGTCATCCACTGCGGGAGCCCATTCTGCGTCGACCTGCAATTGTTCCCTGAGGAAGTTCGCCTGCTGTTCGCTCCAGAATGGCGCGTCGATGAGTTTTACATCATCGGGCAGTCGATGTTCGGCGGTAAAACGTTCGATGGCTTCCTGGCTGGAATCCAGCCCCAGTTGTTCGAACAGGGTTTCAAGGGTTGGGGTGGTGGTGTCCATAGCGTTCTCCATGCGGGCTTATCGTCATGCATGTGAGGGGCAGGGCACGCCAGAGTTCTATCGGATTGTCAGGTATTGAGCGCGCCGCAATCCACGGCAGTTTTCAGTGCCTTGGCCGCCTCTTTGCCAGCCACGGCCGCTGCGTCGGCGGTTTTGAACCAGCGGTCTTTCTCCACCTGGTGCGCGGTGACCTTGTTCAGCGGTGGTTTGGCTCGCATGATGATGACCGCTTGAAACTCACCGTCTACTTCCCTCGCATCGCCGTGGATAATAAATTCGCCAATATCAAATTCCGTCACGTATGGCTTTCCCTTCAAGGTAACTGCGTTGATGAAACCTGACCCGCGGGGGGCAAACTTCCATGGACAGGCCAGTATGGCAGTTGTTGAGGGGCAGTGGCGCGGTAAAGTCATCCAGGCGACGAAACGATTCCGCCGCCTGAGGCGTATAGCTTGGCTTCAAGGGACTTGGCCAGTTCGCAGGCTTTGATGTGATCGCTGCGAAACCCCTTGATCTTGCCGCTGGGCACTTCAAGAATATGAAAAAAGTTCTTTCCTGCGGGTACAACTTGGTAAAGCACCGAATTGGAGTACCCATTCAGGTTCAGCAGGCAGTAGTATTGCTGTTCGTCGGGACATGGTGAACGAGTGTGGAAAGACGTAGCGTCGTGTTGACGTCGTTGCATGCTCAGCTCCTGTCGATCGATCCGGTTAGCTTGTCTGCGTTGTTTCGGGTGGTTTTCACCCTGGTTGCTGTTCTAGTATTGTCGTCGGTAGTTCGTGACTGGTTCCATGCCCAGATGTTTTTTTGTGTTGGGGTGTCGGAAAACTGCATTTTTAATTGGGTTATTCTCTGAAGTCGGCAGACCCGTATTCTCGGGTCGTTGAACCTGTGATTTGCTGTATCGCGGTTGACTTCCCATGAGGTCCGCCGTTGAGGTTTGTACTAGCCTTACGAGTTCTCTTCAGTTTTTTAATGACTCTGTATCGTGTCGTAACGGCCATTTTTTGTGCTGTTCGCTTTGGCGGCCAGTACTTTTTTGATGTGGGGGCGTTTCCTTGGCAGTCAGTAATCTGGATATGCACGCGTTATTCGTGCTGGGTGATTTGCGCGCAAAGTTGGTCAAGCAGTTTCAATCTCGGTTTGTCTACGTCACTGAACAGACGCCGGAAGGTATTTATATCGCCGAAATCGATACCGAAACGGCGCTGGTCGTGGATGACAAGCCACGTCTGGAACTCAAAGTAGGTGACCATTTTCGCGCAGCGGTATTGCCCAGCCGCGAAGGTGGCAAGTTCGAATTGAGGTTTCGCGATATCAAGTTGACCGTCTACGGCCTCGGCGACTATGCCTTTGTGTCGTCGAACGAAGGCCAGGGTATTGTGTTCAAGGAAGGCCACAGCGTGATGCTGGTATTCGCCGCCCATGAGCAATTGCAGGAAGGGTTGACCAAGACCCTGAAGGCCGTGACTGGCAAAGCCGCCAAATGGCGCAAGGGTGAACTGGTGACCTTCAAGGCCAGCGAGTAGGCGATAAATACGCTGTGCATCTTTGTCTTTTGGAACCTCTACTACAGTTGAGTTGACTTAACTATTCAGAGGCTTCGCGCATTCGCAGCAAAGCCGTTCGCCATGACTGCGAAAACGCGAGGTGCACAGGCATGAAAGGATTGAAGTCACTGCTGGCGGCGGGCCTGACGACCCTGAGTCTGTCATTGCCGGTATCGGCTGCCCAGGCACCGGTGCATTTTGCCGACCTGAACTGGGAAAGCGGCAGCCTGATCACTGAAGTATTGCGTTTTATCGTCGAGAAGGGCTATGACCTGCCCACCGACACCTTGCCTGGTACCACCATTACCCTGGAAACCGCCCTGGCCAAGAATGATATCCAGGTGATCGGCGAGGAGTGGGCAGGCCGCAGCCCTGTGTGGGTCAAGGCGCAAGCCGAAGGCAAGGTGGCGGGCCTGGGCGATATCGTCAAAGGCGCTACCGAAGGCTGGTGGGTGCCGGAATACGTGGTCAAGGGTGACCCCTCTAAAGGACTCAAGCCCCTGGCACCAGATTTGAAAAGCGTACAGGACCTGGCGCGCTACAAGGACGTGTTCAAAGACCCGGAGTCCCCAGGCAAGGGGCGCTTTCTCAACAGCCCCATCGGCTGGACCTCCGAGGTGGTCAACAAACAGAAGCTCAAGGCTTATGGTCTGGACGACAGCTACGTGAACTTCCGCAGCGGGTCGGGCGCGGCGCTGGATGCGGAGATTGCTTCGTCGATTCGTCGGGGCAAGCCCGTGCTGTTCTATTACTGGTCGCCGACCCCGTTGATGGGCCGCTACAAATTGATCCAGCTGGAAGAACCACCGTTTGATGCAGACGCGTGGAAGACCCTGACTGACGCCGACAACCCGAACCCGAAGCCGACACGCTCATTGGCTTCCAAGCTGAGCATTGGCGTGTCGACGCCGTTCCAGCAGGAACACCCACAGATTGCCCAGTTCTTCGAGAAGGTCGAGTTCCCCATCGAGCCGCTTAACAAAGCCTTGGCGACGATGAGCGAACACCACACGCCGCCTCGGGAGGTCGCCCAGGCGTTCCTCAAGGAACATCCGCAAGTGTGGAAGGCCTGGTTGACGGACGATGTGGCGCAGAAGGTCGAGGCGAGCCTCAAGTAACCGGAGGTCTTTGTATCGAGCGAAGATCAAGATGTGGGAGCTGGCTTGCCTGCGATGACTGAGTGTCAGACAACATATTTTTATGCTGACCCACCGCTATCGCAGGCAAGCCAGCTCCCACATTCAATTGCATTTCAAGTCAACGGTCGTTGCAGCGTTAGAACTTGGTGTGTACGGCCAGCTCAAAGGTCCTCGGTGACCCCAGATAATACGCCGGCGACACATGGGCAAACTCTGCGTACACCTCGTTAGTCAGGTTACGCACGCGCCCGGTTACCGTGGTATGCGCATCCAGCTTATAACGCAGGAAGGTGCCGAACAGCGTATAGGCCGGTACGGTCTGGGTATTGGCATTGTCCGCGTACACCTGGGCGACATACCGCGCATCCACCCCACCTTGCCAATCCTCGGCAAAATCGTAGGTCAGCCATAGGTTACCCACGCGCTTGGGCACGTTGGTCGGCGTATTGCCCTTACGTGACACCACCGAGCCGCTGGCGATTTTCTCGTTGAACTCATCGTACTGCGCGTCCACCCAGGCGAAGTTGCCTTCGGCCAATAGCCTCGGCGTGATGCGCAACGAGCTGGCCAGTTCGATGCCCTTGGACGACTGCGCGCCCACCGGGATGCTGTTGGTCGGGTCCAGCGGGTCGGTGACGGCAAAGTCCTTGCGTTCGATCTTGTAGGCGGCGACCGTGGCGGAGCCCCGACCTTCCAGGTAATCGAACTTGCTGCCGATTTCCCATTGCTTGCCCGTGGACACGTCGAACACCTGGGTGGTGGTATTGGGCTGTTCGACGGCGGTGCTGTATTGCACATAGACGTTGGCGGACGGGATGAACTGATAGGTCAGGCCCACCCGGCCCGTTACCGGTTCCCAACTGCGCTTGAAGTGCCGCGGGTTGGTGGCGGTGATGGTGCGGTGGTTGGTCACGTCCAGGTCGATGGCGTCATAGCGCAGGCCGGTCAGCAGCGAGAGCTTATCCGTCAGTCCCAGACGGTTTTCCACGAAAAGTGCCTTGGTGGTCACTTGGTTAGTCGTGCCTTTGGCAAAACCCGGCTTGATGTCGGGGATGTCATAGAAGTGCCCCGGGTTGTAGTTGTTCGGGTCAACCGTACTGTTACCCGGCTTGATAAGTGGATGGCTGGTGGTGCTGTTGACCTTGTACTCAAAACCACCGGACCAGGTGGTAGCAAGGCCGAACACCCTCGTGTCATGGCGCAGTTCGAACTGGTTGCCGTTCTGCTCGCCCTGATGCCGCACCTGATAGGCCGTTGAGCGGTTCACCGCGCTGTTGTCGGCGTTGTACTGGTAGGTCTCCAGGTTGCGATAGTCGCGCTGGCTGTCGAGGTGATAGAGGGTATTTTTCAGTGTGGTGCTGTCGTTGATCCGGTAGTCGATGATTGAACGTGCCCAGATCGTGCGTTGCTCATAACGGCCGTCGGCAACGTTGTAGTTATTGAAGCGGTTGTGCTTGTCGATCTTCAGTTCACCGGCCTTGGGGTTGAGCACCGGCGTACCCCAATACGGGCTGTCTTCATGTTCGTCCTGATATTCCAGGGCCAGGGTGTGGGACAGGTTCGGGGTGAGGTCGCTGAGCAGGGAAAACGCCACGCTCCAGGCATCGCGCTGGTCGCGGTCGATGTAGCTGTGGTTGGTGTTGCGGCTCACATCCAGGCGGGCGTAATGCTGCACCTCGGCACCGGGTTCGGTCAGCGCATGGTTGAGGCCGAACGCCAGACCGGCGGTGTCGTAGCTGCCATAGCTCAGTTGGCCTTCGATGGCCTGTTCCTCGCGGTTTGCCAGCTTGGTCACGTAGTTCAGCGAGCCACCCACTGAGCCTGCGCCGTTGATCAAGGAGGAGGGGCCGCCTACCAGTTCGACGCGGTCATAGATCCACGCATCCACCGGCCGCGCCAGGCCCGTGGCGACATTGATGCCGTTGAACATCTGGGTGATCTGGCTACTGGTAAACCCTCGGTACGAGACAAAGCCGCCAAAACCGGGCGGGGCGCTGGCGTTGACACCGGGCAGGGTATTGGCCGCATCGCGGAAGGTCTTGGCGCCGTGGCGCTCGATATCGTTGCGGTTGGCGATGGCCACTGACGCCGGGGTTTCCCGCACGCTCAGGCCCAGGCGCGAGGCCATGCCGCTGGATTGGTCCAGGGCCAGCCCAGGCTCGGCACTTTGCTCGCCGTCAATGGTGGTCGGGGCCAACTCAAGGGCCGAGGCGCAAACAGGCAGGCAGCCGAACAGGCCCGCCAGCAGGGGTAAATGTTTCATGGTTGGAATCCTGAAAACTTGGCTCGAAAACAACGCACTGCTACCCGTACTCCTGACGGAAACGGGGCGATGCAGATCAGTAAGCGCAGGGATCAGGCAAGGGCAGGTGGCGCGCGCGGATTAGCCGCAGGCCAGGTGAAGCGGGCAGGGATGTCAGCGGCAAGCACCACCGCAGCAGGCGGTGCATGGGGTTGCGGCAGGACCGCCACATTCAGGTGGGAGTTGAGCGCCGGGCCCATGCCGCCGGTAGAACACAGCGGGCAACCAAACGCCTTCGACAGCGTTGGCAGGTTCTCGTCCGTCGAGTTGCTGGGCAGCGGCGCCTGGGTACGTGGGTCGACCGTACAGAACTGGCCGCTGATGCCGTTGAGCTGCATCCCCACCCTTTGCCCATGACCAATACTGCAGGCGAACACATTGAACAGGACGCAGCAGTAGAGCATCCAGGCAATGAGTGAACGGTCGGCACGGGCAAGTTTCATGGGGCGGCACTTTATCATCAGCGACCGACGAAATGCCTGCAAAAAAACTCAGGGCGGCTATCCTCATTCGCACATTTTTGTGGAGCGCCGACCATGAGCTTTGTGATTGCGCGGTGGATCGTCGGGGTATTTACCTTCATCAGCATGGTGCATCTGTATTGGGCTGCGGGTGGCAAGCTCGGCAGCCTGGCCGCTATCCCGCAACTGCCCGGAGAGTTTGCCAGCGGGCCCAGGCCGGCGTTCAAACCGTCGGCGCTGGGCACTTTTCTGGTGGCGATGGGGCTGGTGGCGATTGCCTTGCTTGTGTGCCTGCGCGCCGGGCTGTATTTCTCGCCGGTGTCCCATGGGGCGTTGCAGTGGGGCATCAGCGCGATTGCCGTGCTGATGTTTGCCCGAGCGATAGGGGATTCGGAGCTGGTGGGGTTCTTCAAGAAGGTCGGCGGGTCGCGGTTCGCTCGTCTGGACACCTACTTCTATTCGCCGTTGTGCCTGGTGTTGGGCGCCGGCTTGCTGGTAGTCGCCTGGACCTGAGCCTGAGCCCACAGATACCAGGCTGACACCGCGCAATCCAAAGGTGGGAGCTGGCTTGCCTGCGATGCAGGCACCTCGGTCTATCAACCAAACCGGGTCGATCCCTTCGCAGGCAAGCCAGCTCCCACCTTCAGCCGCGTTCGACAGGTAACCCCGAGCGCCACCAAGCCACGCTGGCCGCCATTTGATTCACCTCCAAGTATTTCCCAGACAAAACACACCCCCGGTTTTATAGCGCTTGACCTTCCCAGTATGGCAAGCCGGATAAAAACCCACGTGTCGGTTTGTCTTGAAAATTCCAAGGAGGGTGAACGATGTACACCAAACCAGTCAGCCTGATCACCGGGGTGTTGGCCGTAGCGTTGACGCTGGGCGGATGCTCAGACAATTCACCGCCAGCCGCGGCCGCCAAGCCCCCTGGCGTGCCGGTAGCCCAGGTGGTGGCGCGTGCGGTGACGCCGTTTGTGGAGTACACCGGTTCGTTGACCGCCATCGACCAGGTTCAATTGCGCCCGCGAGTCAGTGGCTATCTGCAAAGTGTCAGCGTGCCTGAAGGGCAGTTCGTGGCCAAGGGCAGTCCATTGTTTGTGATCGATCCGCGTATGTTCCAGGCGGCAGTGAACGCAGCCAAGGCACGTCTGCGCGAGGCCGAGGCCAATGCGTTGCTGGCCCAGGCCGAGCATGGCCGTGCCGAGCAGTTATATGCCAAGAAGGTGGTGGCACGTGATCGTCTCGACACCGCCGTTGCTTCGTTGAACGCCGGCAGAGCGCAGGTGGAGGCCGCCAGGGCTGCGCTGGATACGGCCCAACTGGACCTGAGTTACACCCGCGTCACCGCACCTATCAGCGGGCGTATCGACCGCGCCCTGGTGACGGAAGGCAACTATGTCACCCGTGGGGAAACAGCGCTGACCACGATTGTTTCCATCGACCCCTTGCATGTGTATTTCGATGTGGATGAACGCACCTACCTGCATTCGTTGGCAGCGACGCGGCAACACGCCGGGGCCAAGGGCGAACAAGCCGCCAAGGTCATGGTGGCGATGCTCAACGACACCACCTATGCACGGGCCGGTCGCGTGGATTTTCTGGCCAACTCGGCTGACCGCAAGACCGGCACGGTGCGCGTGCGTGCGGTGGTGGAAAACCCGGATGGGCGCTTGACGCCGGGGCTGTTCGCCAAGGTCAAGCTGGACACCGGCGCGGCGCAACCCCGGGTGTTGATTGCCGACCATTCCATCGGCACCGACCAGGGCCGTCGCTATGTGCTGGTAGTCGGTGAAGGTGATAAAACCGAATACCGCCCGGTGGAACTGGGCCCAGTGGTCGACGGCCTGCGGGTCATCGAACAGGGGCTGCAACCGGGCGAGCGCATTGTCGTCAAAGGGCTGGTGCGCCCCGGCATGCAGGTGACACCGCTGGCCGCCAGCATCGAGGGCAAGCCGCTTGAGGCGCCGCTGGCGGTGGGGGGCGTGCAATGAGCTTCCCACGCTTTTTCATTGACCGACCGATCTTCGCCATTGTCCTCTCGGTGTTGATGATGATCGGCGGCATCGTGGCCTTCTTCCATTTGCCGTTGAGCGAATACCCGGCCGTCACGCCGCCCACGGTGCAAGTGACCGCGTCGTATCCGGGGGCCAACCCGCAGGTGATTGCCGAGACGGTGGCCGCGCCGCTGGAACAGGTGATCACCGGGGTCGAGGGCATGCTTTACATGACCTCGCAGTCGGCCACCGATGGCCGCATGATCCTGACCGCGACCTTCGCCCAGGGCACCAACGCGGACATGGCGCAGATCCAGGTGCAGAACCGTGTTTCGCGAGCTTTGCCGCGCTTGCCCGAAGAGGTGCAGCGCCTGGGCGTGGTCACGCAGAAGACCTCGCCGGACATCCTCATGGTGGTCCACCTGCTGTCCCCCGACCAACGTTATGATCCGCTCTATATCTCCAACTATGCCTACCTCCAGGTGCGCGATGAGCTGTCACGCCTTCCGGGGATCAACGATGTACTGGTGTGGGGCGCGGGTGAATACAGCATGCGCCTGTGGCTCGACCCGGACCTGATCGCCGCCCGAGGCTTGACCGCCGGTGATGTGATTGCTGCCGTGCGCGAGCAGAACGTGCAAGTGGCCGCCGGCTCGGTCGGCCAGGCGCCGGACTCTACTGCGGCGTTCCAGGTCACGGTTAATACCCTCGGGCGCCTGACGGACGAAGAGCAGTTCGGCGATATCATCATCCGCACCGGCGATAACGGCCAGGTCACGCGCCTGCGTGATGTGGCCCGTATCGAGATGGGTGCCGATGCCTACGCGCTGCGCAGCCTGTTGGACGGCGAGCCGGCGGTGGCCTTGCAGATCATCCAGAGCCCAGGGGCCAATGCCCTCGATGTGGCGCAGTCGGTGCGCGAGACCATGCAGCGTCTGCAAACCAACTTCCCCGAGGGGCTGGTGTCGCGGATTGCCTATGACCCCACCGTGTTTGTGCGCGCTTCGCTGGAGTCGGTGGCCATCACGCTGATGGAAGCGATCCTGCTGGTGGTGATCGTGGTGGTGGTGTTCCTGCGCAACTGGCGTGCGTCGCTGATTCCTTTGATGGCCGTGCCGGTGTCGATCATTGGCACCTTTGCGGTCATGCACCTGATGGGCTTCTCCCTCAATACCTTATCGCTGTTTGGCCTGGTGCTGTCGATTGGCATCGTGGTCGACGATGCCATCGTGGTGGTGGAGAACGTCGAGCGGCATATCGAGAACGGCGAGGAGCCGATGCAGGCTGCGCGACGGGCGATGGGCGAGGTCACCGGCCCTATCATTGCGATCACCTCGGTGCTGGCGGCCGTGTTCATTCCCACCGCGTTTCTCAGTGGCCTGCAAGGCGAGTTCTATCGGCAATTTGCGCTGACCATCGCGATTTCCACCATCCTCTCGGCGGTCAACTCGTTGACCCTCAGCCCGGCGCTGGCCGGCCTGTTGCTGCGGCCACGGCATGCGGCCTTGGTGCATGACCCGCGCAGCCTGCGTGGTCGCGCCACGCGGCTGCTTGAGGTGCTGGGCCGGCCGTTTCAGCGAGCGCCACAAGCCTATGGCAATACCGTGCGCAAGGTCGTCGGCCGTCGCGGCGTGGCGCTGTTGGCTTACGGCGGTTTGCTCGCGTTGACCTGGTTCGGCTTCAACGCGGTACCGGCCGGCTTCGTGCCGATGCAAGACAAATACTACCTGGTCGGCATCGCCCAACTGCCGAACGCGGCCTCGTTGGAGCGTACCGATGCGGTGGTGCGGCAAATGTCGAAAATCGCCCTGGATGAGCCGGGTGTCGAGAGCGTCGTGGCGTTCCCGGGGCTGTCGGTCAACGGCTTCGTCAACGTCCCGAATGCGGCGGTGATGTTTGTGATGCTTGATCCGTTCAAAGAGCGCACCTCGCCGGATATGGCGGCGGTCGCCATCGCCGGGCGTCTGCAAGCCAAGTTTGCGAGCATCCCCGACGGCTTCCTCGGCGTGTTCCCGCCGCCACCGGTGCCGGGGCTCGGGGTGACCGGGGGCTTCAAGCTGCAGGTCGAGGACCGTGGCGGCGTCGGGCTTGAGGCGCTGGTGCAGCAGACCCAGGTCCTGATGACCAAAGCCACTGAGTCAGGCCAAGTGGCCGGGCTGATGACCAGCCTGGACGTCAATGCGCCGCAACTGAATGTCGACATCGACCGCACCCAGGTCAAGAGCCAGGGCGTGCGCCTGGCGGATGTGTTCGAGTCGCTGCAGGTCTATCTGGGGTCGCTGTACGTCAACGACTTCAACCGGTTTGGCCGCACCTACAAAGTCACGGCCCAGGCCGATGCGGACCACCGCATGCAGGCCGAAGCCATTGGCCGCCTGCAGGTGCGCAATGCCGCCGGGGACATGCTGCCGTTATCAGCGTTTGTCACGGTCACGCCGAGCTCCGGGCCTGACCGGGTGATTCACTACAACGGCTATCCCTCGGCGGATATCTCTGGCGGCGCGATGCCAGGGGTCAGCTCCGGGCAGGCGGTTGCGCTCATGGAGCGCCTGGCCCAGGAGGTACTGCCCGAGGGCGTGACCTATGAATGGACAGACCTGACCTACCAGCAAAAGCTCGCCGGCTCATCGGCCCTGTTTATTTTCCCGCTGTGTGTGCTGCTGGCTTATCTGATCCTTGCCGCGCAGTACAACAGTTGGCTGCTGCCGTTGGCGGTGTTGCTGATCGTGCCCATGTGCCTGCTCAGCGCAATCCTCGGCGTGTGGCTGGTGGAGGGCGACAACAACGTGTTCGTGCAGATCGGGTTGGTGGTGCTGGTGGGCTTGGCGGCGAAAAACGCCATCCTGATCGTCGAGTTTGCCCGCAGCCTCGAAGCCGAAGGCGCCAGCCCATTGGAAGCGGTGATCCACGCCTGTCAATTGCGCCTGCGCCCGATCCTGATGACGTCCCTGGCGTTTATCGCCGGCGTAGTCCCGCTGGTATTTGCCAGTGGCGCCGGCGCCGAGATGCGCCATGCCATGGGGGTTGCGGTGTTTGCCGGGATGTTGGGCGTGACGCTGTTCGGCCTGTTCCTGACGCCCGTGTTCTATGTGGTGATGCGCAGCCTGGCGCTGCGCGTGCAGCGCCAGGGGGCGAGTCCGAAGGTGCAGCTAAAGGAGAGCGCATCATGAAACAGGCGTATCCAGCTTTTCTGTTGTCGTTGACCCTGCTGGCCGGTTGCGGCTCGGTTGGGCCTGATTACTCCGCGCCGGTGCTGCCTGCTGCGCAGCGGGCGACGAGCTTCGGCGCGCCCATCGCCGGGCTTGGTCCGGGCGAGGTAGAGGTGCAGTGGTGGCAAGTGTTCGACGAGCCGGCACTGAGCCAATTGATCCAACAGGCACTGGCGGCCAACCACGACATCGGCATCGCTGCCGCGCGCCTGGACGAAGCCAAGGCGTTGCTGCGCGAAAGCCGCCAAGGCTTCCTGCCCAGCGGCGGCGCTGCCCTGGGCTACGAGCACCGCCAGCGTAGCGAGGTCGAGACTCCCTTCGGCGAGCAGCGCTCTATTGAAACTACCCGCGCGGCGGTGGATGCAGCCTGGGAAATCGACTTGTTTGGCCGCGTGCGTCGCTCGGTGGAGGCGGCCCAGGCCCAGGCGGGGTCGCGTCAGGCATTGCTGCGCAGCGTGCAAGCGAGCGTCGCGGCGACGGTCGCGGCAACCTGGTTCGAGTTACAAGGGATCGAAGCCGAACAGGCGGTGGTCGCGGATATCAGTCAGAGCCAGCGCGACAGCCTGGGCCTGGTGGGGCAGATGGTCAGCGTCGGCGCCGCCACCGAATTCGACCGGCTGCGGGCCGAGGCCTTGTTGCGCAATGTCGAGGCGGTAGCGCCTGACCTGGAGCGACGTCGCGCCAAGTCAACCAACGCGCTGGCGGTGCTGCTGGGGCAAGCGCCCCAGGGGTTCAAGCCACCGCTGGCCCGGCCTGGGCGTGAAACCTTGAACCTGCGCACGTTGCAGGTGGGAGACCCGGCCGGCTTGTTGGCGCGCCGCGCCGATATTGCCACGGCCGAACGCACGCTGGCGGCTGCGACCGCGCAGATTGGCGTGGAAACCGCTGGCTTGTATCCGGACATCCAGGTGCAGGGCTCTATCGGTTTACTGGCCGGAAGTCTCAGCGCCCTGGGCGATGCGGGCATGCAGTCGAACTTTATCGCGCCGGTGATTCGCTGGTCACTGCTGGACACCGGGCGCGTACGAGCGCGGATTGCCGCCAGCGAGGCACGCACCCAGGCGGCATTGATCGCTTATGACCAGACCGTGTTGCGAGCCCTGCAGGAAACTGATGATGCGTTCCAGGCCAACCGTACGGCCGGTAATGCCCTGGGCCTGCGGCTGCTGGAAGCGGCGGCCAATCGTGAGGCAGCCGGCTTTGCGCGTGAGCGGTTTGCGCAAGGTGAAGGGGTGTACCTGGATGTGCTTGAGGCCGAACGCGCGGACTTCACCAGCCGCCGGGCGTTGACGGCGGCGCGCACGGAACAGCGCTTGGCGGTGGTGGGGATCTATAAGGCGCTGGGTGGTGGGTGGGAGATCTGTGAGAGGGCGGGGCAGGCGTGCCAGGGGGCCACGGTGTTGCGCTAACGTGGACCTGTGGGCGCTGGCTTGCCTGCGAAGGCGGCCCGCCAGCCGACGCCTATCTACCCGACACCCCAACGATCCAACTGTGGGAGCTGGCTTGCCTGCGATAGCGGCCTGACAGTCGATACAGTTATACCGAGTACATATCCATTCCTGCGGTAACGGCCACTTAGGGTTCCGCTTTTACAGCCAGCCCTTTCAAGGTCTTTTCGTCTTGGCAGCCTTGATTATCCGGTCCGTTGAAACATGCGCATTCACCGCGGTGCCTTTAACCCATGTTTTGGGCTTGGGTACCTTGGGGCCACGGGGGCTTTTCGCAACTTGTTTAGGTTGGATATTTCTGGCAAGCGCCAATAAGTGCTGAGCCAGTTTTTCCAACGGAATGACAGGAAAATGTTCCGAGGGCAGCGCAATCTGCATTCCCTCATATCCACTCCTGACCTGAACCGCTAAATGGTAAATCGAGGCTTCCCATCCTTCAGGCTGGGTATCCCGATGAGCTTGTTCAACACTGCGTTTGAGAACAGCCAGGACGTTGTAAGCCAATACCGCCGTTGCGAACCCCAGTAAGGCAGCCTTTGGGCTGCCAAGGGTTTCGATCTCACTTTCCAGGATCGCTTCCAGTCGCTGGAACTGGGCCTGTCCCGTGACAACGGACGCCAAGAAGCGATACTTAAATCGTTCTCTTGGAGGTTGCCATGTATCCATCCACTCGCCGTAACTACACCGATGAGTTCAAGACTCAAGCGGTTGCGTTAGCTGAAAGCGTTGGCAGAACCGAAGCTGCCCGCCAGCTAGAGATGTCCGTCAAAACGCTCGATAACTGGGTGAACGCCACGCGCAAGGGTCAACCGTTGAGCTCGCCCGAGCGCAAGCCCATCACTAAGGAGGACAGCGAGCTTGCCCGCCTGCGAGCCGAGGTTGCCGAGCTAAAAATGGAGCGTGAAATCCTAAAAAAGGCGGCGGTATTCTTCGCCAGAGAGTCCAGGTGAGATACGCCTTCGTCGCTGCTGAACGGACTCAATACCCGGTACGTATGTTGTGCCGGGTGATGGAAGTCTCAACTTCAGGTTTCTACGATTACACGCACAGGCAGCCTCGCCCTGATCCTGACGCTCAGATTCGCATTGAGTTGCGCAGCGTCTATGCGGCCAGTCGACACACCTACGGTCGGCCACGGTTGGTCGCAGCCTTACGCCAGAAATCGTATGCAGTGGGCCACAAGCGAGTCAGCCGGTTGATGCAGGAGGAGGGTATTCACGGCAAGTCCAAACGCGGTTTCAGGCCCTGTACCACTGACAGCAACCATTACTTGCCGGTCGCGAACAATGTGGTGGCGCGGCAGTTTGCCATCGATAACCCCACTCCGACTTGGGTCAGTGATATCACCTATCTCCCAACCAGAGAGGGTTGGCTGTATCTGGCCGTAGTGTTGAGCATCCAGACCCGCCAGATCTTGGGCTACAGCTTGTCAGACCGCATGCCAGATGGCCTGGTGGAAAGTGCGTTTCTGAATGCCTGGAGCGCCTGTTCTGGCACTAGCGGAGCAGTATTTCACTCCGATCAGGGCCGTCAGTACGCAAGCAGTAAGTTCCGTCTAGCGTTAGCTAAGAAGGACTTCAAACAGAGCATGAGTCGAAAGGGAAATTGCTGGGATAACGCAGTGGCGGAGAGTTTTTTCGCTACGCTGAAAAGAGAGGAGGCTTTTGGGGTCTACCCCACCAAAAAACAGGCACAGCTATCGATCGCCAGCTATGTGCATGGGTTTTACAACAGCAGTCGACTGCACTCAGCTCTGGGGTATCGGTCTCCGAACGAATATGCAAAGAGCTTGAGGCAGAAGACTGGATAACCAGCTTCATGGCGTACGCTGCCGGGGGACAGGCCCAAACATACCTTCAATGCTCCAGCGGCGGCGATACAGTTCGGCGATCTGTTGCGCACTGACGCTCTCAGGCAGGTTGCTCCAGAACATCAAGCTGCTGTCGCCGGAGTCCGTTGGCGAATGAAGCGTCAGTTCGACACGCCGACATTGGTAACCGCCTTTGACCTGGATGATCTGCTCACGCACAGTGCCAGTTTCCACAGGTACTGGCTCTTGCCACTCACCCTCTTGAATCAAGCGTGGATGCTTGGCTTGCTGACGAATGACAAAGCAAGTTTGGACTTGCTCACAAGCCTCCATAACCGGGAGCGTGCAATAAAGCCGGTCAGCCAGCCACACTTGGCCTGGCTCGGCATTGGCCAATAAAGGCAGCACACAAACGCGCTCGCTTGCGTAGGCATCCTCACACGCCTGAAGGTCGACGACCTGATCCAGATCGGGATCGTATGCAACAACCGAAAAACCGGGACGAGCGGCGCCGCGCTCGTTGCGTAAAGCTCCCAGACGTTTTTCAGTGGATGCCAGGTGATTACCGTCCACTACCCGAACCTGCCAACCCGGCAGCATCGCCGTGCAGCCCAGCTCCCGGATGGTTGGAGCCAGGCGCTGTGCACAGCCCGTAATCAGGGCGCGCAACAGAGCAGGCTCGGTACGACTGATCTTGTCGTAGAGAGCCGCCAGGCTGACCGGAAGGTCCTCCAGTTGTCGCGCGGCGGCGTGCAGAGATGGCTTCAAGCCCAATGAAACAAGGGACATTAGCTTGATGATGGTCGAGAACAGTAGCTCACGAGAATACTGCCGTTGCCGGTGTTCTTCGAAAACCTGATCAATCCACTCGGGGGCAATAGCCTGCTGCAGCGCCAGTTTGGCCATGACACTGGCAGGTGCTTTTTTTTCGAAACGCGCTAGAACTTCCGCCCACATCGTTTAGGTACCCCCTGAATGAATTTCAGGGGATTTTACAGAAGACCTTGAAAGGGCTGGCTTTTACAGCGGCTCACTTTTGAAAAGCGCAAAAGTAAAAAAACGCTCTTGCCCCACCACTCGGCACCTCGCCCAGGCTCGGTGTGCCCGTAATCCGCCAGTGATTTGGGGGGCCGCCGCCACGCGCCATCCATGGCGCGGGGCGGCTAAACCGGCATCCCTGCCGGTTTACCCCCCAAATCCCTGTCGAATTCCGGCCAGCGTGGTTTAACGGGGCGCCTAAGATCAAGATCAAGAGCGGCTCGCTTCGCATCGTGGTTACCGTCTACCGTTACAGCGTTGTGCAAATACTCATCCTCGCCTCAGGCAAACAGGCCAAGATTTCGCGCCTCGACAGCTCTGCGTCCGTCATACTGGCAAGCATGACTTTCGACTCGCCTCTCGCCGCTTATCAACATGCAATCGCCCAACCAGGTTTCGTCGCCGACGATGCCCAGCGCCGGGCGGTACAAGCCTTGCAAGCCTGTCACGAGGCCTTGCATCAAGGGCGTTCGTCGATTGCCGGCGTTTACCTCTGGGGGCCGGTGGGGCGTGGCAAGACCTGGTTGATGGACCAGTTCTACCAAAGCCTGCGCGTGCCTGCGCGGCGTCAGCATTTTCACCACTTCATGGCCTGGGTCCACCAGCGTTTATTCCAGCTTACGGGCACCCAGGACCCCTTGCAGGCGTTGGCCAGGGAGCTGAGCCAGGCGGTGCGTGTGCTGTGCTTCGATGAGCTGTTTGTGAATGACATCGGGGACGCGATCATTCTCGGTCGCCTGTTCCAGGTGATGTTCGAGGAGGGTGTGGTGATGGTGTGCACGTCCAACCAGCCGCCCGACCAGCTGTATGCCGATGGCTTCAACCGTGAGCGTTTCCTGCCGGGCATCGATGCGCTCAAGCAGCATATGCAGGTGGTGGCCGTGGACGGTGGCGAGGATCATCGCTTGCATCCCGGCGTGGGCATGCAGCGTTATTGGGTGAATCAACCCGAGGCACTGGCGGCGGTGTTCCGACAATTGAGCCAAGGCCAAGCCGTGAACAGTGTGGCGGTAAGCGTAGGGCACCGCACCATCATGACGGTGCAGGCCAGTGATACCGTGCTTTGGTGTCGCTATGCCGACCTGTGTGAGCAACCCCTGGCCGCCATGGATTTCATGCTGGTGTGTGATCGCTTCCACGCCATTCTGCTGGGAGACGTCCCTAACCTCAGTGCACAAATACGCCCGGGTCGAATTGCCCGTGGCACCGAAGATGGCGCCGAGCGCGTGGTGGCCGGGGATCGAGAGTTGCCGCAGTTGTCGGTGCACGATGACAGCGTGCGACGTTTTATCGCGTTAGTGGACGAATGCTACGACCGCAAAGTGCCACTCTTTATCGACGCCGCGGTGCCGTTGCACAGCCTGTACACCGAAGGCTACCTGGAGTTTCCTTTCCGCCGCACCCTGAGCCGTCTGCAAGAGATGCAGCTGCAACGCTTCGCCACATAGGAAAAATCGCTGTACCAAAGCTCATTGCACGCTTTGATGCGCGCAACCTTCGCACTTTCTGTCAGCTATTTGTCGCTTATCTCCTTCATCTACTGCCGACTCCACGCTTACAATCGCACCTCTCAAAGGGAACCGATTCCCTGGTTGTCGCTATCGAGGAAGGACATGGACACCCCAGACATCCTGGTGCTGCAAGCCAGCTATACCAACGCCGTGCACGCCGACGCCATTGGCCTGCTGCTCAACTCTTACGCTGAAGACCCGATGGGCGGCGGCCACAGCCTGCCAGCCGATCTCTTGCAGCAGCTGCCAGCCGAACTGGCCAAGCGCCCACACGCGTTCAGTGTGCTGGCGTTCGTCGGGGGGGAGCCAGCGGGGTTGGTCAATTGCTTCGAAGGCTTTTCGACCTTCGCCTGCCGGCCCTTGGTCAACGTCCACGACGTGATGGTGAAGGAGCAATTTCGGGGTTTGGGGTTGAGTCAGAAGATGCTGCAAAAGGTCGAGGAAATCGCCCGGCAGCGCGGTTGCTGCAAGATCACCCTCGAAGTGCTGGAAGGTAATGCCCTGGCGCAGTCGGCATACCGCAAGTTCGGGTTTGACGACTCAGTGTTTGATCCCGCCCATGGGCGAATGCTGTTCTGGCATAAGCCGTTGTAATAAATAACCGGCAAAAAAAGGGCGCCATTAAAGGGCGCCCAATAAACCTTTGCCAACGGAGCAGAATGGCGCAGGGTGCTACGGATTAAGTAAGCATTAACTCAGCTGTTCGGTTGTGCCTGATCAACAGTCTCAGACTTAACCGATTTGCCATCGGCGCTGGCAACTTGTTGCTCAGCCTTGCCGTGGGTTTTTTCCTGAATGAAGCTGAAGTTGTTGTAGAACTCCTTGGAGCGCTCTGCGCCGCCCTCTGCAAAGGCGGCGGCGGAGGTCAGGGTCATCAGGCTGGCCAGTATCAAGGTCGACATTTTCATCGCGGTATTCCCATTAAAAGTGATAGGTGTCCGGTCGCTCCGTGATCAGATCATGGAGCGACTATGGCGCTATCTTATTAAGTGGGAATTAACGGGAGATGCCGTTGAAGTTAACAGTTTTGTTAACTTCAACGGGCGGGGCTATAACTTCCAATCCAATGCCAGCGTGACGGAACGCGGCTCACCCCAATACACGCCGTTATAAAAACCAACGCGCTCGTAGTATTTCTTATCAAAGAGGTTATTCACATTGACCGACGCCCAAACCTGTTCGTCGAACTGGTAGCGCGACATCAGGTTGACCACGGTATAGCCCTGTTGCGTGATCTTCGCCCGGGTGGTTATCGGCCGGCCTTCGCTGTTGCGCTGCCCGGTCGGGCGGTTGCTGAAGTCGTAGGTTTCGCTCTGCCAGTTCACTGCGCCGCCCACCGTCAGGTTGCGCCAGGCGCCCGGCAGGCGATAGGCGCTGGAGATCTTCACCAGGTTCAAGGGTTGGCTGGTGTTATTGCGTTTGTCCGAGCCATTGACTGAATGGGTGTAGGTGTAGCCGGCGGTCAGGTTCCAGTCCGGCGTGATTTCACCGGCGGCTTCCAGCTCGAAGCCGTTGACCTTGTTACCTTTGCCGCCGGATCTGTAGTACTCCTCGCCCGTGACCGGGTTGGGCGGGACTGAGTCATCCCGCTCGGCGACGTTGTCCTGGGTACTCCAGAAGTACGCGGCGGCCAGGTTCAAGCGCTCGTTCAGCACGCTGCCCTTGAGGCCCACTTCGTAGTTACTGCCGACCACGGGCTCCAGGTACTTCTTGTTGGCATCACGGTAGTCCTGGGGTTTGAAGATGTCGGTATAGCTGGCGTAGACGGTGTACTGCGGCGTGATGTCGTAGAGCAGGCCGGCGTAAGGCGTCCACATATCATTGTGGGTCTGACTGGTTTTGCCCGAAGCGGTCAGTTGGTCGTTGGCATCGTATTTGGGCTCTGCGCTTTCCAGCTCCCAACTGCCGTAACGGCTGCCCAGTACGGCGTGCAAGCGGTCTGTGAGGCTCAGCCTTGTGGCCAGGTAACCGGCTTTCTGTTGTTTCTTGCTGTGCTCACCCTTCAGGTCGGTCACCTGGTCGGTGAACTTGCCGATGCCGCCCATGTGCTTCCAGTCCTGGATGGGGTAGTAGCTGGCTGGCAGGTCGCTGCGCATGAAGGGCGAGACATCCCGTTGGGCGGCTTCGCCATAGCCCATCATCAGCGCGTGTTCGCGGCCCAGCAGCGTGTAGCTGCCGGCCAGGTTGAGGTCGATGGCCTCCATGCGCGAGGTGCCGCGCATATGGCTGGCCCAGGCCGTCATGCCGCTGCGGTCGGGGTTGGGGAAACCGGCGCCGCCGTAATACACCTTGCCATCGGTGTCGCTCTGGCGATGGGTATAGGCGGCCTTCAGGTGCCAGTCGCCGCCGAGCCGATGGTCGAGGGTGGCGAAGGTGGTCTTGTCGGTCAGCGGCCAGGAACTCCAGTGCGCCGCCATGTTGGTGGAGCGGGGCAGCCTGGCCTTGCCGCCCTGGCTGTTCCAGTAGGGCACGGTGCCCCAGGAGGTGCCTTGTACCTGTTTGTCCTGGTAATCAAAGCCGACGGCCAGCACGGTATCGTCGGAAAGATCGCCCTCGAGAATGCCGTAGCCCACTGCCCGCTGCAGCCCATAGTTGTCACGAAAGGACTGGCTGTCACGGTAAGCCAGCACGCTACGCCCGCGCAGTTTGCCGTCGAACGCCAGCGGGCCGCCGACGTCGACGTAGCTGTAGTAGTTGTCATGGCTGGCGCCACTGATGCCGGTCTTGGCCTGCCAGTGGGCGGTAGGGCGCTTGCGCACCATGTTTACGGTGGCCGAAGGGTCGCCTGCGCCCGTGGTCAGGCCCGTCGCGCCGCGCACTACTTCGATGCGGTCGTAGATGATGGTGTCGGCGTCGGTCTTCATGTAGCCGAAAGTGTTGAGCATCCCGTCAACCTGGAAGTTGCTGATGCCATAGCCTCGGGCGGAGTAGTAGACACGATCGGAGTCGTAATGCTGAACGTTGACGCCCGTGGTCTGGCGCAACACATCCGTCAGGGTGTTGAGATTGAAGTCGTCCATCTGCTGGCGTGTGACCACCGAGATCGATTGCGGGGTTTCCTTGACGGAGAGGTTCAGCCGCGTGGCGGTGCTCATCGAGCCAGTAGTGTAGGCGCCGGTGTGCTCGGTGGTGGCGCCCAGGCTGTCGGCGCTGATGGTGGTCGCGCCCAGTTCCAGGGCTTTGGCGGGGGCTGTATCGGGGTCGGTGTCGGCCAGCGAATCCGGGCTCAGCGCCAGGCTGAACAGGCCGAGGGTGAAGGTCATGGAACGGGTGAAGGGCGCGAACATCACTGCAGACTCCTTGTCGTCTTGGATACCTCCCCAGGCAGGGAGGGCTTGGTTCAAAGACGAAAGGAGCTGCGGAACTTTAGGGTTAAACGAGAATGATTATTATCTTTCTGTTACAAGCCCCTGGCTTATTTGGCCACCACTTCGGCGCCGTCGGCCTTCTTGGGCTTGATCAGGCTGAAGTCGATCAGCGCCTTCTGCTTGGTCTCGTAAGGGTTGCCGATCAACAGGGGGCGTGGCTTGAAGCTGTCGCTTACCAGGCTCTTGCTGTGGTCCAGCTCATCGAAACTCAAGCCTGCCATGTCGGCCCAGGTGTGGATCAACTGCGAACTGCTGTAAGGCCGTTGCAAGTCGCTGGCGAAGCTCCAGTCGTGGCTTTCGCGCCATTTTGGCGAGGCGTAGGCCATGAACGGGATGGTGTACATCGGCGCGGTCGGCTTGCCTTCGTTACGGCCCAAGGTGTCGTGGCCGGCGGAGTCGAACACGTCTTCGCCGTGATCCGACAGGTACAGCAAAAAGCCGTTGGGGTCGGTCTTGGCGTAGTCCTTGATCAGGCTGGAGACCACGAAATCGTTGTACAGCACCGCGTTGTCATAGCTGTTGTAGGTCGGCAACTGCGCATCGCTGACACCCGCTGGCACGCCCTGGCGGTCGGTGAACTTGTCGAAGGTCGGCGGGTAGCGGTACTGGTAGCTCATGTGGGTGCCCAGCAGGTGCACCACGATGAATTTGCGTTCGGCGGTATCGGCCAGGGCCTTGGAAAACGGCGCCAGTACATCGCCGTCGTACTGACGGGCGTTCTGGTTGCGGTTGTTGTTGAGGTACACCTGCTCGTCGGCCTGTTCGGAAAAGGTCGTGAGCATGGTGTTGCGTTTGGTCATGGTCTGCTGATTGGTGATCCAGAAGGTCTTGTAGCCGGCCTGTTTCATCACGCTGACAATCGACGGTGTCTTGAGGTACAGGTCTGGGTTTTCTTCGTCAGCGAAGGTCAGCACCTGTTGCAGCGCTTCAATGGTGTAGGGGCGCGGGGTGATGACGTTATCGAACACGGCCAGTTGGTCGCGCAGCTTGTCCAGTTCCGGCGTGGTGTTGCGCGGGTAGCCGTAGAGGCTCATGCGCTGGCGGTTGGTCGACTCGCCGATGACCAAGACAAGTGTGGACGGCTGGCCGGCCATGCTGTCCTTGAGGTTGTTCAAGGGCGGGATCTTGCTTGCACTGGTGAGCATGCCTTGCATGTTATCCAGCTGCTCGGTGTAGCGACGGTAGGCGACGATCATCTGCCAAGGCACGGCAGGCTCGATGCGGGTTTCGAAACGGTCGATGGCCAATTCCATGGTTTCGCTGGTGGCGATCTGCTTGACCAGTGGGTAGCCCACCACCGCCAGGACGATGGCAATGGCTGCCACGATCGACTGACCGCGCGGCAGGTACACCGGGCGCAAGCGCGTCCACAGGAAGATGGCGAAGGCGGTGTGGGCAATGAACGCCAGCACGATCCACCAGGCAAAGTATTGGGTGGCGTATTCGCCGGCTTCAGAGATGTTCGACTCGAACATGATGAAGATGACGCTCTGGGAAAATTCCTGCTGATAAATGAAGAAATAACCCAGGCTCGCCATGGAGCAAGCCCACAGCACCACGCCGATCAAGGCGGCGAGCAGGCGTGTACGACGCGGGAACAGCAACATCGGCGCCAGCCACAGCGCACTCATGAAGAAGGCCTGGCGGAAGCCACTGAAGCCGGAGGTGCCGGTCAGTTGGATAAGAAGTTGGGTAATACCCGAGAAATACCAGAAAAACAGGAATAACCAGCCAAGGCCGGCCCAATCAAAGCCTTTCGCAGTCGTCGTGCTGCGTTTGAACATCGCCATCCAGCGCCCCATCAGAGAAAGATTGTCGCGCACAGGCGCGCAACATCGGGCCGCCCAGGAAGTGAGCGGCATCGCGGAACGGGAGTATCAAGAGGGGAATGTGAAAACTTTGTGAGTTTTCTGTAGGTATTGCCTTACAACGCGTTCGGCCCGGCTTTCAGCACAGGGCTGGCTTGGCATCCGACGGTTGATCGAGCTGGGCTTGAAGGTGCAAGCGCAGGCGCAGGACTTCCTGTTGCAACTGATCGCGCTCGTCTTTCAACTGGCGCAGTTCATCGCGACGGAGGGTGACGTAGAGGGTCTGTGGCGGACGGGTCATCTGTGCTGTGCTCATTGCTTACCTCGCAAATAGCCGGTAGATCGCGGTGCCAAAACAGGTTTTTGGCAACAGTCGGAAGCAAGTTTGAATTCTTTTTCGCAGCAAGGGAACTTTTTTATTTTTGGCGGTCGTGTGACTTTTGCCGGGGTGATGGTGAAACGATGGCCACTTTTTTGTCATGAAACTACACGGATCCGCTCTGGACTAACCCTCATTAGCCTCATTGCGCTATAAACTATGTCACACATTTTTTAGAAGTTAGGAGCATCAGCACATGCAACTGGGGATTATCGGACTAGGCCGCATGGGCGGTAACATTGCGCGGCGCCTGATGCTCAATGGGCATACCACCGTTGTATACGACCGTAACGAAGCCTTCGTCAAAGCCTTGAGCGAGGAGGGCGCCACCGGCGTCGCCGACTTGAAAGCACTGGTGGCCGGCCTGCAAAAGCCCCGTGCTGTCTGGGTCATGTTGCCGGCGGGCGCGCCCACCGAAGACACCATCAACGCACTGAGCGAACTGCTGGAAGACGGCGATGTGATCATCGACGGCGGCAACACCAACTACAAGGACGACGTGCGTCGCGGCAAAGCCCTGGCTGAAAAGGGCCTGCACTATGTAGACGTGGGCACCTCGGGCGGCGTCTGGGGCCTGGAACGTGGCTACTGCATGATGATCGGTGGTGACACCGAGACCGTGAATCGCCTCGACCCGATCTTCAAAAGCCTGGCGCCGGGCCTGGGTAACATCCCGCGCACCAAGGACCGTTCGGCCTCTGCCGACCCACGTGCCGAGCAGGGCTACATTCACGCCGGCCCAGCGGGTTCGGGGCACTTCGTCAAGATGATCCACAACGGCATCGAGTACGGGATGATGCAGGCGTTTGCCGAAGGTTTTGACATCCTCAAGACCAAGAACTCGGAAAACCTGCCGGAAGACCAGCGCTTTGACCTCAACGTCGGCGACATCGCCGAAGTCTGGCGTCGTGGCAGCGTGGTGTCGTCCTGGTTGTTGGACCTGACCGCCGATGCCCTGGCCACCGACCCCAAACTTGACGGCTACTCGGGCTCTGTGGCCGACAGCGGTGAAGGTCGTTGGACCATCGAAGCAGCCATGGAGCAGGCGGTGCCGGTTCCGGTGTTGTCGACCTCGCTGTTCGCGCGTTTCCGTTCCCGCCAGCAGAGCACCTACGGTGACAAAATGCTGTCTGCCATGCGCTTCGGCTTTGGTGGCCATGTGGAGACTTCCAAAAAATGACCGTCAACGGCAAGAAACCCAAGGCCGAACCTGCTCCACCCACCACATTGTTTCTGTTTGGCGCCCATGGCGACCTGGTCAAGCGCCTGCTCATGCCGGCGCTGTACAACCTGAGCCGCGATGGGTTGCTGGGCGATGGCCTGCGTATTGTCGGCGTTGATCACAACGCCATCAGCGACGCGGACTTTGCCAAGAAACTTGAGGACTTCATTCGTACCGAAGCCTCCAGCAAGGTCAGGGGCAATGCCGAGAACGCCCTCGATCCCGCGTTGTGGGCACAATTGGCCAAGGGCATCAGCTACGTCGAGGGCGATTTCCTCGACGACAGCACCTATGCCGATATCGCCAGCAAGATCGCTGACAGCGGCACCGCCAATGCGGTGTTCTACCTGGCCACCGCTCCGCGCTTTTTCAGTGAAGTGGTGCAGCGCCTGGGCAGCGCTGGCTTGTTGAATGAAACGGACGATGGCTTTCGGCGCGTGGTGATCGAGAAGCCGTTCGGCTCCGACCTGGCCACCGCCGAGGCGCTCAACGCCTGCCTGCTCAAGGTGATGAGCGAGAAGCAGATCTACCGCATCGACCATTACCTGGGCAAGGAGACGGTGCAGAACATCCTGGTCAGCCGTTTCTCCAACGTGCTGTTCGAAGCGTTCTGGAACAACCACTACATCGATCACGTGCAAATCACTGCCGCTGAAACCGTCGGCGTTGAAACCCGGGGCAACTTCTTCGAGAAGACCGGCACACTGCGGGACATGGTGCCCAACCACCTATTCCAGTTGCTGGCAATGGTCGCCATGGAACCGCCGGCAGCCTTTGGTGCCGACGCGGTGCGGGGTGAGAAGGCCAAAGTGGTCGGTGCCATCCGCCCCTGGTCGCTGGAAGATGCGCGGGCCAACTCCGTGCGCGGCCAATACACCGCCGGCGAAATCGCCGGCAAGCCGTTACCCGGCTATCGCGAAGAAGCCAACGTCGCGCCGGACAGCAGCACTGAGACGTTCGTCGCGCTCAAAGTGATGATTGATAACTGGCGTTGGGTCGGTGTGCCGTTTTACCTGCGTACCGGCAAGCGCATGAGCATCCGTGACACCGAGATCGTGATCTGCTTCAAGCAGGCGCCTTATGCGCAATTTCGCGATACCGAAGTCGATGAGCTCAAGCCCACTTACCTTAAGATCCAGATCCAGCCGAACGAAGGCATGTGGTTCGACCTGCTGGCCAAGCAGCCTGGGCCGACCCTGGAAATGGCCAATATCGAATTGGGCTTTGACTACAAGGACTTCTTCGAGATGCAACCGTCGACGGGTTACGAAACCCTGATCTACGACTGCATGACCGGCGACCAGACCTTGTTCCAGCGTGCCGACAACATCGAGAACGGCTGGCGTGCGGTGCAGCCGTTCCTGGATGCATGGAAGGAAGATGACGGTATCCAGGCTTACAAGGCTGGTGAGGATGGCCCAGCAGCGGCCGATGCCTTGCTGGCCCGCGATGGCCGCGCTTGGCATAGCCTCGGATGAGTGACGCGACGATTCATCCCATCCGGTTTGTCCTCAGTGATGTGGACGGGACGCTATTGCATCCCGACCACAGCCTCAGCCAACGCACCGCCGATGCCATTCGCGCCATGCGCGAGGCCGGGGTGCTTTTCAGCCTGGCCAGCGGGCGTCCGCCCAAAGCCATGCGGCATTTGATCGAGACCTTTGGCATCGATGTGCCGGTGGCTGGCTTTAATGGCGGTACGTTGGTCAACCCGGATGGCAGCATCCTGGTTGCTCACCATCTGCCGGCGGAAGCGGCGCTGATCACCCTGGCGCTGTTTTCGGCCGAGCCGGACGTGGAAGTCTGGGTGTTTGCCGATGGCGACTGGCTGCGCCGTGATCCGCCCGGGCCCATGGTGCAGCGCGAAGCCGACGGCTTGGGCTATGGGCCGGTGGTGGTGGAGAGTTTCGAGCCTTACCTGGACCGGGTCGACAAGATCGTCGCCGCCAGCAACAACACCCAGTTGCTGGTGGAGCTGGAGGCGCAATTGCAGCCGAAAGTGCAGGGGTCGGCCCAGGTATCGCGTTCGCAGCCGGTGTATCTGGATGTGACCGCGATGCTGGCCAACAAAGGCGAAGCCTTGAAAAGCCTGGCCGAGCACCTGGGCGTGCCGCTTGCGCAAACGGCTGCAATTGGTGACGGTGGCAATGACCCGGCGATGTTTCATGTGGCGGGATTGTCGATTGCCATGGGCCAGGCCGAAGAAACCGTCAAGCGCCAGGCCAATGTGGTGACCGGCAGCAATGTCGAGGACGGCGCTGCCGAGGCGTTCGAACGGTTTATTCTCGCGGCACGCTAAGTAACTGACGTTTTAGTGCGCAACTTCCAGCCGATGTTTGGCGTTGGCTGGAAGTTGCCGCATTGCATTACTTCGGCATTGCCCAGGACTGCAACTGGTGGCCATCTTTATCGAGCTCGGCGCGGGCCTGTAACAACAGGTTTTCAAGTTGAGCCGGGTCGGTATACGCAGTGCAGGACAGCTGTTTGCTGCCGATGCGGGTGTTGGTACGGTCGATGACGCTCAGGCTGAGGGCGCCGACGCCATCGTGCCAGGCCACGCACTGAAAGGGCTGGAAAGCACGGTCTGCAATCAAAAGAGCTTCGTTGATGCGCAGCGGAGCGTTCATTTGGGTCTTCTCTCTGTATGCCCATTCAAGTGAGTACCGGCGGTTGGGCTGACCGTGCGGTGGGTTACTTGTACTGATGCACGATGGTGGCGTGCGGGTCACATGCTAGGGCAAGAAAATTTAACTTTTCCTGATTGACGTCATGTAAGCGGCTGTTTTGAAAGCGCCATAAGCGTTTCACTGACGAGCAACTTTCAGCGTGCTACGAAACAAGCATGGCTTTTTGCCCGCACTTATAGCGAAAGGGTACAAGGAAAGCGTCAAGATCTTGCTAGGGTTACCAACGGTCGCCACAAACTGTTGTTTCTAAATAACTTTAACAATCTTGGCGCCAAGGAATAGTCATGATTGCGACACCCGCCCAACGCCGCTTATTGGTGGTCGACCCCTGTGACGATTGCCACGGGTTATTACCCGGTTTACGCACCGCCGGCTGGGAAGTAGACAGCTGTGCCTTGGAGGCGGTGGGGGAGCGCTCCTGCGATGTGGGCCTGCTGCGCTTGCAGCGGGATCACCTGGAGCGCCCCGAAGCGGTCAAGGAGTTGATTGGTCGCAGCGGCACCGAGTGGATCGCCGTGCTCAGCCAGGATGTACTGCGTTTGCAGAACGTAGGCGATTTTGTCTGCGAATGGTTTTTCGACTTCCATACCTTACCCTTCGATGTGTCCCGGGTACAGGTGACCCTGGGTCGCGCGTTCGGCATGGCGCGCCTGCGTGGCAAGGGCTACGCGCCGGTGGATGAGCCCCATGAATTGCTGGGCGAGAGCCGCCCCATTCGTGAGCTGCGCAAATTGTTGTCCAAGTTGGCGCCGACTGAATCCCCGGTGTTGATCCGCGGTGACAGTGGCACGGGCAAAGAGTTGGTGGCCAAGACCCTGCACCGCCAATCCCAGCGGCATGCCAAGCCGTTTGTCGCGATCAATTGTGGCGCTATTCCTGAACACCTGATCCAGTCCGAGCTGTTCGGTCACGAAAAAGGCGCGTTTACCGGCGCCCATCAGCGCAAGATCGGGCGTATTGAAGCGGCCAACGGCGGCACCCTGTTCCTCGATGAAATCGGCGATCTGCCGATGGAGCTGCAAGCCAACTTGTTGCGCTTTCTTCAGGAAAAACACATCGAACGCGTTGGCGGCAGCCAGCCGATCCCGGTGGATGTACGGGTGTTGGCCGCCACTCACGTCAACCTTGAGGCTGCGGTAGAGAAGGGCGCCTTTCGCGAAGACTTGTATTACCGCCTGAATGTGCTGCAAGTGGTCACCGCGCCGTTGCGCGAACGCCATGGTGACGTGGCGATGCTGGCCAACCACTTTTCACGTTTTTACAGCCAGGAAACCGGACGGCGCCCGCGCAGTTTCAGCGAAGAGGCCTTGGTGGCGATGGGGCAACACCCGTGGCCGGGCAATGTGCGTGAACTGGCCAACCGCGTGCGGCGTGGCCTGGTACTGGCCGAAGGGCGGCAGATCGAAGCGGCTGACCTGGGGCTGCAAGGCCAGCAAGCCATGTCGGCGCCGATGGCGACATTGGAAGACTACAAACACCGTGCCGAACGTCAGGCGTTGTGCGATGTGCTCAACCGGCACAGCGACAACCTCAGTGTCGCGGCCCGTGTACTGGGGATTTCCCGGCCGACGTTCTACCGGTTGCTGCATAAACACCAGATCCGCTAGGGCGGGTAAACCCAAAGTGGGAGCTGGCTTGCCTGCGATAGCGGTGGTTCAGTTAAAGATTCAGTGACTGACACACCGCTTTCGCGGGCAAGCCCGCTCCCACAGGGGATTTGTGTCAGGCGCTGATTCTGTGGGCAATACAGGGCCAATGTGGGAGCTGGCTTGCCTGCGATAGCGGTGGTTCAGTTAGAGATTCAGTGACTGACACTCCGCCTTCGCGGGCAAGCCCGCTCCCACAGGGGATTTGTGTCAGGCGCTGATTTTGTGGGCAATGCATGGCCAATGTGGGAACTGGCTTGCCTGCGAAAGCGGTAGTGCAGTCACAGATGCAGCAACTGACACACCGCCATCGCGGGCAAGCCCGCTCCCACAGGGGATTTGTGGCAGGCGCTGATTTTGTGGGCAATGCATGGCCAATGTGGGAGCTGGCTTGCCTGCGATAGCGGTGGTTCAGTTAGAGATTCAGCAACTGACACTCCGCCTTCGCGGGCAAGCCCGCTCCCACAGGGGATTTGTGGCAGGCGCTGATTCTGTGGGCAATACAGGGCCAATGTGGGAGCTGGCTTGCCTGCGAAAGCGGTAGTGCAGTCACAGATGCAGCAACTGACACACCGCCATCGCGGGCAAGCCCGCTCTCACAGGGGATTTATGTCAGGCGCTGATTCTGTGGGCAATACAGGGCCAATGTGGGAGCTGGCTTGCCTGCGAAAGCGGTAGTGCAGTCACAGATGCAGCAACTGACACACCGCCATCGCGGGCAAGCCCGCTCCACAGGGGATTTGCTTCAGGCGCTGATTCTGTGGGCAATACAGGGCCAATGTGGGAGCTGGCTTGCCTGCGAAAGCGGTAGTGCAGTCACAGATGCAGTGACTGACACTCCGCCTTCGCGGGCAAGCCCGCTCCCACAGGGGATTTGTGTCAGGCGCTGATTCTGTGGGCAATACAGGGCCCATGTGGGAGCTGGCTTGCCTGCGAAAGCGGGAGTGCAGTCACAGATGCAGTAACTGACACACCGCCCGCAGGCAAACCAATCAGAAGTAATACGGGAATTTCAGGCTGAACGTAAAGTCCGGCGCATCATCGGTCATCCCAATCGCCAGGTTCGGCACGATGGTCAGGTTATCCGAGGCGGCAATCGTCATGCCCACGTTGAAATAGCCGGCGTTGGCATCGCTGGACACCACTGATTGCCAGTCGCCGCCATCGGGCTTGAGCTTGCTCTTGCGCTGCACCAGGTCGGAAACCGAGAACGACATGCTCATCTTCTCGTTCAAGGCAAAGGCGACGCCGACCCCGAATTGGAAGCTGTCGCCCAGGCGTACCTTGCCTCCTACCTTCTGATTGACTTCGCTGCTGATGTCATCGAAAGAATCTTCAAAGTTGTGGGTGTACGACAACGAACCGAACAGCACGGCCGGGTCGAAGGTCTTGACCAGGGAGATGCCCGGCGTGACCGACCAGACCCCGTTACCCGTGGGCAGGCTTTCGGGCACGTAGAGGTTATCGTTGTTAGGTTGCTTGACCAGTTTGATGCCGAAGGGCTCTTTGCCCGTCGGGGCCTTGACGCGCACCGACACCACCGCATCGGGCAAGGTCGGGGTTTCGTCGAGGAACTTGTAGGCCACGCCAAAGTTGACATCGCCGATGGTCGGGTCACGGGTCACGGAACCTTCGGAGGTGGCCGTGGCGTCGTTGCCGGCGCCGCCCGACTGGTAGGTGGACTCGCGGTACACCACCGGTACGTTCAGGTCGAACTGCCAGCGGTTGTCGACGTTGTAGCGCCCGGTGAGGTCCAGGGTCCAGCTGTCGGACTTGATCCGGTCCAGGTTGATGTTGCCCAGGAAAATCGAGTCCAGCGCCAGGAAACCATTGAGCGTCAACTGGCGCGCGTCATAACGGGCATAGGTGATGCCGGTTTCCACGCTGAACTTGCCATTGCCGAAAAAGCCGCTGGCCTCGTTGTACAGGTTGCTCACACTTTGCGCAGGGGCCGAGTCCTCCTTGAGGGCCTGGCCGTAGGAGCTGCCACCCCCGCCAGCGCCACCGGATGCCGCGGCTGCGCCCGTACCGCTAGCCGCGACAGTGTTAGCGCCGTTCTTGAAGTCGGCCGGTGATTTGGCCAGGCGCCTGGGGGCGGGCGTTGCCGGTTGGTCCTCGACCTGGCGCACACGTTGCTCCAGCACGGCCAAGGCTTTTTGCTGCACGTCGTAGCGTTGCTTGAGTTCCAGCAGTTCCTTCTTCAGGGTTTCGATGTCAGCGTCTGGCGCGGCATACAGCACGGATGCGGGCAAGAGCGTACTCAAACAAACCACCGCACGTAGCGATAACGATCGATGCATGAAATAAGCCGTCCTTTTCTAATGCGTAAGTGTCGAGGGTCAGCGTAGTTCAATAACCGAGCGTGCGTAGGCCTTTGAGTTGATCCAGGTTGCAGTTCAACGCGGCGTTGTTCAGCCCGTTATTGTTCATCACCACGTTGATCTGGGTGATGTTTCTGACAAGGTTGCTATCGCCGGTCAATACCGTGCCCTGCAGCACGTTCCCCGCGCCGATCTGCTGCAGGCTGTTGCCCTGGTTGTGATTGGCCTGGATGGCCATCTGCACGCCGCCACTGTTGGCCGATACGCTGACACGGCCCGCGGCGCTGTCCCCGGTCACTGTGCCGCCCGCCACCAGCACCTGGCCGGACTGCAGGTTATTGGCGGGGGTGACCCCATTTTCGACGTTGATGCCCACATTGTTGTAGGCGGCGTTGCCATCGCCGGCGGTGCGTACACTTTGAGTCACGCCCTGGCCGCTGCCGAGGCCGGCACCACCGACCACATTGCCGGTGCCCGTGTTGGGGCGCGTGCCGGTACCGGTCGAGCCGGTGGTTTGCACGTAGAACTGTGGGGTAATGGTGGTCTTGTCGATCTGCATGTTGGCCGTGCCGGTGATGTTGCTACCTTCGGCATTGGTCCAGGTGCTGCTCATGACAATGCCAAAGCTGATGATGCGTCCCGGCATCACATAACGGCCGCGCAGCTCGGCCATTTCGGCGTCCTTGAGTTCGATGGGCTTGAACCCCGAGGACGCATAAGCAGGCATTGAGGCGGCCAGACACAAGACCGTCAGCCAACGGGAAGTGTTCATCTGCTGCTCCTGGGGCGTCCTGCCCCTTATTGCGCTTCTAGAAGAAGTCGCTCTGGATAAAACCGAAATCCATCAGCTCGGCATCGCCCACAGGCCTGAACTCATTCATCTGGCTCTTGGCGGTCAGCGGCAGGGGCGGGTCGAGCAAGACGTTGGCCTTGTCGTAACCCTCACCCAGTACGGCGAAGACAATGCCATTCCAGCCTTTGACGAAATCGTCACGGGAATAGCGCTTGTGGCCCAATACGGGGTCGCCGATGTACACCCAGTCCTTGTCGGCCCGTTGCAACACCACGAAGTGCTTGTAGCCGCGAATTTCCAGCAGCACCACCACGGGGATTTTCACGGTCAGCAGGGTCTCAGGCGCGATCTTGTAGCCCCGGGCACGCATGCCGATGCTCTCGAGGTAGCGCTTCATGTCCAGCATGGAAAAGCCCTGGGTTCGCACCAGGTCCTGGTCGGCGGTGACCAGCATGCCTTTGATGATGTGTGCTTCGTCGACGTCCAGCCAATAGGCCTGGCGCAGGATGGTGGCGAGTGCTGCGGCACCGCAGCTGAAGTCGGTTTTCTGTTCCACCAGGTTGGCGAACCGGCGCTCGCGAATGCTCTCGACCTTCTTGAAAATCACCGCACCGCCGGGCATGGCGGAAATCGCCATGGTGCCTGCCCAGGTCGTGCCGGTGAGTAACATCAGGAGGGTGAGGGTCGCGATACGCATGATCGAATGACCTGTTGGACACTGGAATAAAAAAGGGCCTTGTCGCCAAGGCCCCGTTGGATCAGAAGCGCACGCCGCTGGCGCAGACGCTGCAACCTTGGCCGATCGACAGGCTGTTGCTGCCTTGGTTGCCCGCACCCGATTGCAGGTTGACACCTACGTTGCCGGAGTTGCGGTTAACCGAGTTGTCGAGGCTTGCGTTGTTGGACACGTATTGAGGCTTGCCATAACCATGGCTGCTGGCGGCCGTGTTCAGGTAGCTGTTGTTGAGCGAGTTCTGCTCGGTGTTGGACGCTGCTGCGATGTTCTTGCCGTCAGCGGTGGTGATGGCCAGGTTGTTTTTACCCTGGTTCCCCTGGCCGGCCTGGCCGTTGTAACCCACGTTGCCGGAGTTGCCGGTGATGGAACCGTCCAGGGAGGCGTTGTTTTGCGTGCCTTTGTTGACGAAGTTGTTATGCGAGCTGCCTTGGTCGACATCGATCACGGCAAACACGGTGGCGAAGTCGCCTTTGGCACTGGAAATGGCGCCGGCGTTGTCAGCCTGGTTGCCGGAACCTGATTGTGCGTTGACCCCGACATTACCGCTGTTGCTATTTACCGAGTTGTCGGCTGATGCGTTGTTCTCGGTGTTGGTGTCGTCGAATTTGTTGTGTTCGCTTTTCTGTACGTCAGTGACCACAGCGGCCACAGTACCGGTGGGTTGTGGGGTTGGATGCCAGCCACCCGCTTGAGCAGCAGCAGCCATGAGTGCGGCGAGAGCGAAAACCATTGGTTTCAGAGCCATTTGAGGTTTCATGGTGTTTCTCCTTGCTTCTAATTAGTTGGTTAAGTGTTGGTACGGTCTAACGAACGTCTACCAAGCGGTTACTTGATAGTGATGCCCAGGGTGTTAGCCACTCGGTTCCCCACCCCGGCACTCTGGTTCACCTGTGTCACTCCTCGGCTGCCGGTGAAGGCCTGGTCGCTGGTCACGACCTGGCGGCTGCCAGTGGTGGGGGTGAGCCCTGAGTCGGTTGCCAGCGTCGTCGTGTTCTGTTGCAACAGGACGCTGTCATCGATGCTCTGCGGGCCAGGGTTGAGGCTGATCCGCACAGCGTTGATGGATTGGTTATTAGCCCCGGCAGACTGGTTGATGCCCAGTACGCCGTTGCCACTGCTGAATGAGTTGCCCTGGATCGCGGCCTTGGCGTTCAGGGACGGGTCGACCTTGCCGTCGACACGCTGGATGTCGACGTTGGTGGCCTGGCCACCGAGCGCGATGGCGCGGCTGTTGGACATTTGTTGCCCCGTGCCGGCGGCCTGGTTGATCGACAGCACGCCGTCGTATTGCTGGCCGCTGTGGTTGATCACGGCGGTGTTGTCGGCCATGGCCGAGGCGCTGCCCAGCAGGGCAAGCACCAACAGGGCGCGCTTCATCACTTGCCCCCCATCATGCTGCCGAGGTTGTTGAGCGGCGCCATGCCACGCTGGATCGAGTCGCTGATCTGCCCGCCCATGCTGCTGCCGCTGCCCGCACCATGGCCTGCCGCTGCGCCAGCGCCGAGTGTCGACATGCTGTTTTGGGTGGCGCCCAGGCCTGACAGGCTGCCGTTGGGCTGCAGGGAGCGGGCGAGGCTGGAGCCACTGCTGATGCCGCCGATATCCCTGTCGCTGAGTTCGCCGGTCAAAGCGTTGTTGATCTCTTTGCTGGGGTTGGCATTGGCGGTGTTGGGGTAGGGGTCGGGCAGCGAGGTGCGCCCGTACATGTGGCCCTGCACCGTACGCCCGGTCACGATCACACCGTCACCCGCCTGGCTCGTCAGGCTGACACCTGCACTGAGCACGCAACTGATCAGCAGTACGTTTATCGACGAGGCGTGTGTGAGTGTGTTCACGGCGGCAGTCCTTATTCTTAACGCTGACCCTAAACAGCGTTGTCAGGGAAAGAGCAGAAGGCGTGCCGCTTTTTATTAGATGTGGTTATTCAAGGGGTTGGGAGAAAGTCGAGGCAAAGTGATGGCAACCCTGTTTCAGGGTTGAAACAGTCTCAAAGGCGTGAGATAGGCCCATGCTCATCTCACGCTGTCTCAGCCATGTAACACTGCCTGTGACAGAACCATGAATCCGCATACGGCGGGCGATGCAGGTGAGGGAGGTGTTTCAAAAATGGACACCTGCGGCCCAAACGTCCCGCTTCGTGCGAGCGGGCTCAGCCCTTGGGGGCTTTACGGGGAATGGAGTTGAGCACGGGGTTGCCGTCCTGGTTTTGGGTCAGGTACACCGGCAACACCTTGGGCAGGGAGGGCACGAGGTTGTTGACCTCATTGATGTTGTAGATACCGCCGACGCGAATCGCGCCGGTACTGGCGTCTGCGAGCATCACCGGCTTTTTCAGGTAGCGGTTGATCAGGGGCAAGGCGTCCGTGAGGGTCAGGTTGTCGAGCACCAGCTTGCCCTGGCGCCATGCCAGCGCGGTGTCATCGGGATTGATAGCGGCGACCTGCGGGGTCGCGTCACCCTGATGGAAACTGGCTTGCATGCCTGGGCTAAGCGGCACACTGGCATGCTCGCCGTCGCTGGAGATCTGCACCGAGCCCTCCAGTAACATCACCCGCACCTGATTTTCATATTCCCAGACATTGAATTGCGTGCCGGTCACTCGCACCTGGCCTTCGCCGGCCCGCACGATAAACGGGTGGTGGCTGTCGTGCGTGACGTTGAAGAACGCTTCGCCCTTTTTCAGGGTGACACGGCGCTGGTCCTTGTAATGGCTGTAGACCAACTCGGTGCCCAGGTTCAACTCCACTTGGCTGCCATCGCCCAGGGTGACTTTTTTCAAGCCATTGGCTGCTTCGAACCGTTCATAGGAGCTGGGCAACCAGCCCGCTTCCCAGCCGGTGAAGGCGGCAAGCGGCAATGCCGCCAGGCACACCGCTGCGGCCACCGCGTAGGTGCGCAAGCGGCTGGCTGGCTTCTTGATTGGGACCACCACCGCCTCAGGCTTGTCGCGGGGCAGGTGGTCGGCCACGTCCCAGATCTCGAGCATGGCTGCATATTCGAAGGCGTGCAGCGGATGGGCATCGTGCCACTGGGTAAAAGCCTGACGTTCGCCCGCCGTGCAATCTGCAGCATGCAGGCGCATGCACCAATGCGCGGCGGCGTCGGTGATGGCGTCATATTCGGTTTCTGAAAGGGGCTTTTCGCTCATTAACTCATCCTGATTTCCCACATTCTAACCTCCCAAGGTGGACGGCGAGAACCGCATCATGGCGATTGCACATCAATTGGAACTTATTCTTGTTTGTGTGCGCCTAAAAATTCAGGAATTAACCTGTCGTCCACTATGGAGTACGAAAATGTTGAAGAAAACCTTGATCGCCCTGTGTGCTACTTCCGCGCTGTTGAGCGCTGGCGCCGCCATGGCCGACAAGCCGGGTGCAGGCTGGATCACCATTGAGAAAGCCATCGAGGTGGCGAAAACCAAGGCCGGCTACATTGAGGTCTACGCCGCTGAAGCGGATGACAATGGCTATTGGGAAGTCAAAGGTCGCAAGTCCGATGGCATCGTGTATGAGGCGCGCATCGATGGCGCTTCCGGTAACGTGCTGCGTGACCAGAAAGACTGATGCACTCGCCGGGGGCCGTTCAGGCGCCCGGCTCCACCTGGCGGCCAAGATGGGTGATCAGGTACGTCACCGAGTCGGCGTTGGCCAGAATGGTGTCAATCCGTTTATCAGGGACTGACATGAAAATGATCCTCGCGTCCTGCAAGGTCTTGGCACCGGTGGCCTTGAAAATTTTCTTTTCAATTGCAGAACCTGGTTTGAAGTCTTCCCACAGTTCGGTGAGGGTGTCTTGAGTCTTGAACAGCATCGTTGCAGGCGTCATCGTCGATAACGCGGTGCTGCGCAGATCCTCCAGGGTGGTTTTAAGCACTTCGGCGCCGGGCCTTTCGATATTGATCAAGTCTGGGAAGGGTCGCATGCTGTCCAGGTAGGCAATGTCCACGGTGTCGAGCTTCAAGTGCGATAATTCGTGAATCAGCGTGCTGGCCCTGGCGTGCGTCGATATGTTGAACGCCACATTCTCCAGCAGACGGTTCTGGTAGACGTCCAGATTAGGGTCGAAGAATCGGCTCAGAAGATACAGCTTGCGTTCTGTGTCAGCGGGAATCATGAATGCATAATCCGACGCCGGGTCCTGTCGGCTGGTGCCCGCGACAAAACGCATGGAGTTCGGACCGGTCAAGCTGGGGTCGGTGAGTTCATCGATGATCTCGTCGATTATTTTTGTGACTCTCAAGACCTGGTCCGGGGTCAGTGTGACGACACCAAACATTTCCCCTAAAAATCGCCCAACCCGGCTGTCAGGGTCGCGTTGTACAGCAAATTGCGCAACGTTGCGGCGGCAGTTCAGCGCGTAATAAGTCGCAAAGTTCAACGCTTCGGTGATGGCCTGGGCTTTCCAATAGGTCAACGCGCCAATATCGCGGATACCGACCGCTTCAATGTTGATGTCCCGTACCTCATTGCGCCACGTCTTGAGGTACGACTGGGCCCTGCCGAAGCGCGGCTCCTGGCCGTCCAGCTTCAGTACCCATATGCCCTGCGCATTACGGCCGATGTACGGCCCCACCTGCTCGTCGTTGGCGAGGCGCCAATGTTGTGCGGCTTTCTTGACGCTATACACCTTGCCGGCCAGCGGCACGTAGTATTTCGCGTTTTTCTGGTCTTCATACACCTGGCTGAGCGTGCTCTTTTTCAGGTCTTGCAACGCCACGTCCTGTGCCTCGAACGGTTGCAGCCGGGTGCGCGAAGGGCAGGTGACATGCCAGGTGGCGAGGGTGGTGGCTGCGGGCAGTGACTCATCTGTCAGCTCGGCCAGCGAGCGCTCCTTTTCAGTGGGTGGGGCAAGGGCGGTGCCGTCCAGCGCACTGCGCAGGGCGGCCATTTGCGCCACGCCCCTGACGAAATCCTTGAATGCAGCCTGCCACTGGTGTAGCTGCAAGGCTTCGGCCGAGCGCTTGAACAAGGTGTAGCTACGCCATACCACCAGCGGGTAGGCGAGTTTGCCGGCCATGAACTGCACCGCCGTCGGGATTTGCGTGCCGAACAAGCGGGTCGCATGATCCCACAAGGTCTTGGTGCCTTCTTCGAATTGGCTGCCCAGTACCTTGAGCAACATCAATGTGTTCTCGCTGAACAGGTAATGCAGCACATTGCCCGTCACTGCCGAAGCGGCCAGGCGGATATCGGACGGGCTATGCTGGTTGTTTTTCAGCAAATGGCGGTAAGTGGCCTGGTGCGGATCTTCCAGGTGCATAAGCACCCAGTCCTGCAGGATGCCGGGCCTTTGTATCTCATCCAGCAAGGCCGTTTCATCCGCGTATTCCTTGAACACATGCTGTTCGCTGTACGGCGCGTAGAGCACCCATGGACCCTCGCCAGGAAACTGCGGGCCGATCAGGTACACACCCAGCACCTTGGCGGTACTGGCGCCTTCGGTGGCGATCAGTTCCAGCGGTCGAATCATCGCCGTGGTCCCGCTGAGTGAAGCTCGGGCCACGGTGTCCGGCATATCGAAAATCTGCTGGACCAGGCTCAAGGCTCGGGTGGAAAGCCGCTCCTGCAACCGTTGCTCGTCGGCGTGTTGCAGCGCTTGCCACGGCAACTGACGGCAAAACAGACGCCTGCGTTGGCGTGCATCATCGGTTTGCGCCTCAAGGTGGCTTCGCACCTGTTGCTGATAAGCGCTTTTGAGATCCAGCTGTCGCACCATTTGTATTACGGCACTTGCGTCCAGGGCTTGCGGTAATGGCTTTGCCGTGCGTGAACGTGGGCGGATGTGTTGAACCGTCAGATTTGGCCAGTGCCGCAACGCAAAGTCGGTCAGGTTGTCGACATTCACATCGAGCACTGCATCGGTGGGGATCAGGATGTGATCGGGGTTGAGCGCCTGGCCGGGAAAGCGCGCCTCAAGCAGCGTCATCAGCGTGGTGAAGGCATAAGCACGCAGGGGTTGGATGTCATGCAGGTAGTCATGTTCCTCGTCGGCGTTGTTGCAGTACTGCTCCAGAAGTTCAGCCTGGTGGATTTGGTCCTGGGCCGGCGCCATACCCAGCCACACCGGCAGTGCCTGCTGGTTGACCATGGCATCGGCCAGTGTGATTGCCCTGCCAAGGTTGGTGGGCGGAGGCTGTTCGATGACGGCGTCCAACCGATCCTGCAAGGCACGGGCGCGCAGGCCCATGGATTGCAGGTGATCCACGCCTTCCATGACCGCGTCGTTGTAGCTGTCTACTCGGTCATTCAACAGGTCCTGATCAATACGTTGCAGCGGGCCCTGGCGAAATGCCTGATGGGGCTCGCGCAAGCTGAACGGCAGATTTTCCAGCAGGCTCAAGCTGTTGATCGGGTGCGCCAGGCGCTGGGTGATTTCATCGCGCAGGGCGTTGATCGAGGCAAAGACTTCGTAGCCCAGGCGCGGGGTCCAGAGCAGCGCCTGGCCCGAGCGCTGCGGGTCGATACCGCCGCGCTCAGTAATCACGAACGTATTGGCCAGCGGTTGTGGCGTATCGACGGCGTTCAAGTCCAACGTCAACCCATAGGCATCCGGCAAAAATCCGTTAAGGCCATGGCGTGTCAAGCGCGACAGACTGTCGGGCTGAAGTAGCGTGTCGAGAATGGCCTGGCTTGTGGGCGCCAGGGTTTTATCCAGCGACCTCAGCTCGGCTTCGCTGCGTAACCCCACCAGCATCGAGTGGGCGTGTTTGGCGTGAGTCTTGACCAGAAACTCATGGGGTTGCTGGCGCATGGCGTGCTTGGAAAACAGCAGCAGGACGCGCTCGATGACGGTGTTGAACGTCTTGAGCGTCATGCTTGGCAATTGCACGAAGACATTGCCTTCGCCCCGCGTATAGAACTTCGTCCTGGACGAGAAGGGCACCGCAGGCGCCTCTTGGGCCAGACGTTCAATGAAGTGCTCAAGCATGCTCAATGACTGCACTGGCGCACGCTCTTCACGCTCCTGGGCACGCGTGGCGTAGGTATTGATAAACACCTCTTCGGCTTTGACTGACTGTTGCTGCAGTTGCAGTTCAGCGTTGAGCGTGTCAGCGACGATGCTACGTAAGGTCGGGTGGTGCGCGCGCTCCATCGCCAGCGCACGCTCAATCGCCCGCAGGTTCTGAAGCTGCAGCCGGGCGCGCTCGGCCTTGACGGTCGTAGGGCGGCCATTACCACGGGTGACCGGATGCAACGTCCAGCGCCCGTTGGTCTCTAGTGTGGCCAGTTGATTGTCCAGCAAGGCACGTACGTCCAGGGCACTGTCGAGCAGGGCTGTGAGGTCCACTTGGCCATCGCTGCGCCGGTAGATTTCCAGGGCGTGGTTAAGGTTGTCCGTTTGCTTGCGCGCAATGTCTTGTACCAAGGTCACGAACACATTGCCGGGTATCGGCCTTGCCGCGATGGTGATCGGGTCCAGGCCGAGCAGCGTGTCGCGCTCATCCAATGAGAGGAAGTTGAGCCATTCGTCCTCGTAGCCTTCGGCCTTGAGCATGCTCAGTAACCGGTCTTTGAGGTCGTCGAGGTTTTCCAGCACCTGTAACCCGCGCGATTGGGTGTAGAGGTACGCGTGGTGCTCGGTGATCATCAAGGTGCTCGCTGGTTCAACGTAATGTTGATGAGGGGCATAAAGGCGCACCTTTTCCACGCTGAGGTTTTCGGCATGGGCGCTGCGGGCGCTTTGGTCGCTGAGGAACAGGGCCTGAAGTGCGTGGCTTTCCTCGGCGGTAATAATCTCGCCCTGGCGCTTGAGCAACACATCGAGGCGAAACTTCTGCGCCACGCCTTGAGCAAAAAAATCCACGCGCGAGGTGCCGCTGTCGATATCTTCATTCCAGTAGGTCTGCAACAGGCTTTCCAACAGCTTCGAGAAAGTACTGGAGCTTTGTTCGATCAAGGCCTCCCAACGCCGGTGATCTTCTTCCCGTTCGGAGGCAGTGAAACCAGTGGTGTCATGTTTTGGGTTCGAGTATTCGCGTGTCTGCCCTTTGGGCCACCTGTGGCGCACATAAAATTGCAGCAGCGCTTCGCTCAAGGTCTGCGAGTTGACCCAACGTGGCGTTGCTTGCTCAGCTTCGCGGGTTAAGACATTGACCCGTGTGTCCCGTTGATCCAGGTGTTTGAAATGGGGGCGGGCCATGACGCTCAGCAGCGTGTCGAGCATGTCAGGCAAGGTCGGGGTTTTTTGCAGGTGGTCGAGCATGGCCTTGACGTTATCCAGCTGGCAGGCCTGGAGCATGCGGGCTTGCTCCGGCATGACTTCACCCTCGATGAGCTGAGTGGTCAACACCATGGGCGTGTCAGCGCCCAGCGCATTGCGTTGGTCCATCGACAGGTAGCTCAGCAAAGGGGCGCTCTGCAGTGGGTCTTCCAATTGCTCGATCAATTCGCTCAGCAGGGCAGCGTGGCTGTCATAGACCTGTATGCCGTTATCCGGGGTGTAGAGCAATGCCTTGGCGGCGTCGGGTGTCGGGCTGATCGCGAACGCGCCGGCAAGGGGAATGGGGGGCTTGCCGGAAATGTTGATCAGGACCTTTTCAACACGCATGGGGTGATCATGCCGGCTTGTGTCCTGCCGAGACTCGTCGGTAGCCAGGTAAAGGTTGTACAGCCAATCAAGGTCTTTGGCGGTGAGCCCCAGCGTACGTTCACGAACGGTGGGCGAGGCTTTGCCTTGGGGTTTGAGAAACTCAGGGAAGAAATACGGGGGCGTTAAGCGAACCACAGCCTGTCTCCGGCGTGCCAGGAAAAGCACAGGGTAGGCAGGCGTCCGTGGTGCAAGGCGGTAAATATTCAGCGCTGCGCACGTTGACAACGCAGAGCGTGCGTGGTGTTTAATCGAGGGTCTGGATGTCCCATTCGTTGCCCCTTCCAATCATAAAAACGGAGCTTCAAATGTCTGCGCAGTCCCCGACAGTTGCCACCGCTTGTGCCTCGATCCGCTTCGCTGAACTGGAGGAGTTACTTCATCAGGTGTTCGTTCGGCACGGCACATCGGCGCAGGTTGCTGCGATTCTTGCGCACAACTGCGCAAGTGCCGAGCGTGACGGTGCCCACAGTCACGGTATTTTTCGCATCCCCGGTTACCTTTCGACGCTGGCCAGTGGATGGGTCAACGGCACCGCCGTCCCCAGCGTGACCGATGTGGCCTCAGGCTTTGTGCGCGTCGATGCGGGCAATGGTTTTGCGCAGCCGGCCCTGGCGGCGGCGCGCCCGTTGCTGGTGGAGAAGGCACGCAGCGCCGGCATCGCGTTGCTGGCAATCCATAACTCCCATCACTTTGCTGCCCTGTGGCCGGACGTCGAGCCGTTTGCCGAGGAGGGGCTGGTGGCACTCAGCGTGGTCAACAGCATGACCTGCGTGGTGCCCCACGGCGCGGATCGTCCGTTGTTCGGCACCAACCCCATCGCGTTTGCGGCGCCCCGGGCCGACGGTGCGCCGATTGTGTTTGACCTGGCCACCAGCGCCATCGCCCATGGCGACGTGCAAATCGCCGCGCGCAAAGGCGAGCGGTTGCCACCGGGCATGGGCGTCGATAGCCTCGGGCAGCCGACCCAGGACCCTAAAGCCATTCTGGAAGGCGGCGCACTGTTGCCATTTGGCGGGCACAAGGGTTCGGCACTGTCGATGATGGTGGAGTTGCTGGCGGCAGCGTTGACGGGCGGCAACTTCTCTTTTGAATTCGATTGGACGGACCACCCAGGCGCGCGCACGCCGTGGACAGGCCAGCTTCTGATCGTGATCGACCCGAGTAAAACCGCTGGGCAAAGCTTCGCCCAACGCAGCCAGGAGCTGGTGCGGCAGATGCATGCGGCGGGGTTGCGTCGATTGCCGGGGGACCGACGCCATCGTACGCGGGCGAAGTCGCAGGAAACCGGGATCGAACTGGACGCGCAGGCGTTGCGCGAGTTGAGGGCGTTGGCGGCGGGGTGAAACAGGCTGCGCGGGGGGCGCAGCCTGAATGGATCAGTTACGGCGACCCAGCAACAGGCCGACCACCAGGCCAAAGCCTGCGGAAATGGCCACGGTCTGCCATGGGTGCCCGCCGATGTAAGTCTCGGTGGCATCCACGACCGGCTTGCTGCGTTCACGCACATTGGACACCGATTCCAGGGCTTGCTTGAGTTTGATGGCAACCTGCTCGCGCAGGGTTTCACCTTCCTCGCCCACCAGGGATGCGCTGCTTTTGAGCAGTTTGTCCGACTCTTCGATCAACGCGCTCAGTTCGCTGAACGCTTGGTCCTTGATTTGATCTTCGACAGCTTGGGCGGCGGTTTTGCGGGCCATTGAGTGACTCCTTGCAGGTGGATGTGGCAGTGAACAATGGAGTATCGGGGGGAGGCAAAAGTTGCAGTTTTTTTCCCCATGCGCTCATCCGAGGCAAAATCCGGATCGGGAACTTTGGGCCTACAGTGTAAGATGTCACCTATTTGTGCAGCAGGTAATTCAACATGAGCTTCAATCTCGCCAACAAGACCCTCGCCGAACGCGCCGAGCTGGAAGATGAAAAGTCGCGCCTCTACGACCTGTGGCAAACCAACCTGGGCAAGGCCAAGGGCGAAGCCGCGCGCTTGTTCGGTGAGCGCGCCAAGCGCAAGGGCAAGTGGGCCGAATGGGTGCGTGCCGAACTCGACGGCATGTCGCCGCCGGAGTTTTCCAACATGGTGCGCAGTGAAGTCAACAAGCTGATGGCGGCGGCGAAGTAAAGCACGCCACAATCGCTTCGCGTACCTTGAGCAACAGCGGGTCCAACTGAGCCTGGGTGCGCCAGCCCAACTCCACCGGGTAATGCGGTAGCGCCAGCGGGCAGGGCAGCACGCGCAGGCCGGTCATTTGCGCAATGGCGTGGGCTGCATGCCCGGGAATGGTTGCCACGGCGGTGCTGCCTTGGAGCAGATACGGCAGCGCGGCAAAGTGGCTGGTGGACGCGCACACGTGGCGGCGCAGCCCTTGGGCGGCCAAACCTTCATCGGTAATGCCGATAAACCCGCCTGACGACACCAATACATGTTCCCGTGTGACAAACCCCTGCAGGTCGATAGCCTCCTGGCCCGGCGCCAGGCTATGGGGGTCTACCAGGCAACGATAGTCACCTTCCCCCAGCACCTGTCGGCTCAGCCTGCGCTCGGTAAAACCGCCGGCGGTAATGGCCAGGTCCAGCGTGCGGTCGAGCAGGGCGGCGGCGACGATCTGGCTGTAGGTCTGGCGAAAGATCACCCGTAGTTTGGGCAGGCGCAGTGCGATGGCCTCCATCAGGCTTCGGCCATAAGCAATCTCGAAGTCATCCGACAGCCCCAGCACCACCGAGCGGCCCTCGTAGTGCGAGTTTTGCGGGCTGATCATCGCCAGGCTCTGGCGGCAGCGATCCAATGCCTCACTGATCACCGGTTTCAACTGATTGGCTCGCAATGTGGGCGCCAGGCCGCGTCCGGTGCGCACGAACAAAGGGTCGCCGTACAGCTCACGCAAGCGCCGTAGGCCCGCGCTGATCGCCGACTGCGTCACACCCAGTCGCAGCGCCGCACGGCTGGCACTGGACTCGTCGTGCAGGGCTTCGAAGGTTTTGAGCAGGTTGAGGTCAACCTGGGCGATATTCATTTGGCTCATATCATTTAGCACTGAGGTGGGCTTTATTCATGATCGAGTCTGGCCAGAGAATGGGCAACCCCTATCTATCGGAGTAAGCCTGATGCCCGTATCGACTGTCGCAGCCCTGCAAATCGGCGCCTTGCCTGGCGGCAAGGCTGACACCCTGGCGCAGATCCTGGCCTATGAGGATCAAATCCAGCGCAGTGGCGCGCACTTGGTGGTCATGCCCGAGGCGTTGCTGGGCGGCTATCCCAAGGGCGAAAGCTTTGGCACGCAATTGGGTTATCGCCTGCCCGAGGGCCGGGAAGCCTTTGCACGGTATTTTGCCAATGCCATTGACGTGCCGGGGCCAGAAACCGAGGCGCTGGCCGGGATGTCGGCGCGTACCGGTGCCAGCCTGGTGCTGGGCGTGATTGAACGCAGTGGCAGTACGCTGTATTGCAGCGTGTTGTATTTCGAACCCTCGGGCGGCCTGGTGGCCAAGCATCGCAAGCTGATGCCGACCGGCACCGAGCGGCTGATCTGGGGCAAGGGCGACGGCTCGACCCTGCCGGTGATTGACACCGCGGTTGGGCGTATCGGCGGCGCGGTGTGCTGGGAAAACATGATGCCGTTGCTGCGCACCGCGATGTACGCCAAGGGCGTCCAGGTGTGGTGTGCACCCACCGTGGACGAGCGCGACATGTGGCAGGTGAGCATGCGCCATATTGCCCATGAAGGGCGTTGCTTTGTGGTCAGCGCCTGCCAGGTGCAGGCATCGCCTGAAGCCTTGGGTGTGGAGGTTGCCAACTGGCCGGTGGACCGTCCGTTGATTGCCGGCGGCAGCGTGATCGTTGGACCCATGGGCGATATTCTGGCGGGGCCGTTGGTGGGCGAAGCGGGTTTGTTGACGGCGCAGATCGATACTGATCAGTTGGTGCGGGCCCGCTACGACTACGACGTAGTGGGGCATTACGCCAGGCCGGATATTTTTGAATTGGTGGTCGACGAGCGCGCCAAGCCAGGCGTTCGCTATATCACTGACTGAACGCAATCAACCTGTGGGAGCAGGCAAGTCAGCTCCCACATGTGGTTTTCAGCCACTTACCAGGTGGCAGTGTTCGGTAAGTCCAGGGTGCCACGCTCCACAAAACGCATGGTGCCAAACAGGCCACCCGCCAATTTGCCGCGCAGCACGTAGGGCAGGTTGTTCAGGCTTTGGGTCTGGCTAAGGCCCAGGGTCTGGCGCAACACCGAAAACGCCGAAACGCTGACCGGCACCATCAGTACGGTTTCAGAAAAGCGTGGGATGCTCCCAGCCTGATCGCTGACGCCAGAAGCGAGTGGCCGGCCATTGACCTCCAGATCCAGCGCCACGCCGTTGTAGTCGATTGCCGCTTCATTGGGGTTTTGCACCCGCAGCTTCACCGCAAAGCGCACTTCCAGGTCCTGGCTTTGCAGCGGCTCGATGCCCACCACATTGATGTTCACCGGGTCGCGGTTGGGGAACAGTGCGCAGGCGCTCAAGGTCAGCAGCAACAGCGATACAACCATGAGCTTGCGCATAAAGAAATGCTCCTACTTTGGGGTAACGTCCGGGTCCTGCATGACCTTGAGGGTAGAGGACTCCGGCTCGAATTCATCTTCTTCCAGCTCTATGAACTCTTCGGGCAGGAAAATGTTCAGCAGGATTGCACAGAATGCGCCCACGGTGATCGGCGATTCGAAGATGTTGTGCAGCGCCTTGGGCAGCTCGCGCAGCACTTCCGGCACGGCGGCGACGCCCAGGCCCATGCCTAGGGAAATCGCCACGATCAGCACATTACGTCGATGCAGGCCCGCTTCAGCGAGGATCTTGATGCCGGCCACGGCCACGGTGCCGAACATGATCAGAGTCGCGCCACCCAATACGGGCTTGGGCATCAGTTGCAGTACCGCGCCGATCATCGGAAACAGCCCCAGCAGCACCAGCAGGCCAGCAATGAAGTACGCCACGTAGCGGCTGGCTACGCCGGTCAATTGGATCACGCCGTTGTTCTGGGCAAAGGTCACCATCGGCAGGCTGTTGAAGGTGGCGGCCATCGCCGAGTTGAGACCGTCGGCCAGCAGGCCGGACTTGATGCGCTTGATGTACAGCGGGCCCTTGACCGGTTGCTGGGAAATCATCGAGTTGGCGGTCAGGTCACCGGCGGCTTCCAGGGGCGAAATCAGGAAGATCACCGCCACCGGGATAAACGCCACCCAGTCGAACGAGAAACCATATTTGAACGGCACCGGCACGCTGATCAGCGGCACCTGGGGTAGGGCGGCCATGTCGACGCGGCCCAGCAGCCACGCTACTACAAAGCCCAGGGTCAAACCGATCACGATCGAACCCAGGCGCAGGAACGGGTTGTTGAAGCGGTTGAGCACCACGATGGTCAGCAGCACCAACGCCGCCAGGCCCATGTTGCCTGCGGCGCCGAGGTCGCTGGCACCATAGCCGCCGGCCATGTCGGTGACCGCCACCTTGATCAGCGACAAGCCCATCAAGGTAATGATGGTGCCGGTGACCACCGGGGTGATCAGTTTGCGCAGTTTGCCGATGAATTGGCTGAGCACCACTTCGATAAACGCCGCGAAAAAGCAGATGCCAAAGATCGTCGAGAGGATCTCATCGGTGCCGCCGCCCCGGGCCTTGACCATAAACCCGGCGCTCAAAATCACACTGATAAAAGAAAAACTGGTGCCTTGCAGGCACAACAGCCCCGAACCCACTGGCCCGAAGGTGCGCGCCTGCACAAAGGTGCCGAGCCCCGAGACAAACAGCGCCATGCTCACCAGGTACGGCACTTCGCTTTCCAGCCCGAGTACGCCGCCGACGATCAGGGTGGGCGTGATGATTCCGACAAAACTCGCCAACACATGCTGCAACGCGGCAAAAATCGCGGCGGTGAAGTGCGGGCGATCTTCGAGGCCGTACATGAGGTCGGATTTATAGCGCGGGCGGGGGGCTTGAGCGTCAGACAAAATGATGGCTCGGGTCAGAAAATGGAGGCGCAGGATGCCAGAAAGTGCCAGGCGCCTGAAGTGTAAAAAAATATTTATAAAAACCCTGCGCTAAAGCCGTGGCCCAGCCGATATCAAGCATAGGCCCACACTACAACGACAACAGTGGTGACCAAGGTCTGGGCAGCGCGTTGACGCTGACGGATCGTTTCGCGGCAAGGACGCTCGCAAACACTACTTCTGAGAGCAGCCCTATGTCCCTCCGTCACCTGAATATTGCCCCTCGCGCGTTTATCGGTTTTGCCTTCATTGCGGTTCTGGTGGTGCTGCTGGGCGTGTTTGCGGTCAACCGCATGACGCAAATGCGCCAATCCTCCCAGGACATGAGCGCCAACCAACTGCCCAGCATGACCCACCTGGGCACCATCACCGAAAACGTGCTGCGCATGCGCATTCTGTCGTTTCGTGTGCTGGTCAACCGCGAGCCTGCCGCCTTGCAGGAAGCCGAGACCCGCATCGGTGTGTTGGCTGACAAGGTCAAGACCGCCCAGGCCAAATACGCCACGCTGCCTGCCGGCCCGGAGGAGGCAGCGCTGTACAAGACCTTTGGCGTGACCCTGGACAATTACCTCAAGGCCCAGGCCGAGATGGTGGCATTGTCCAAACAGGGCAAGGTCGATGAGATGCGCGCCCTGATCAACAGCCGTATCAAGGACGGCACTGACCAGATGGGCGAGCAACTGAACAAGCTGATTGCCATCAATGCGGCCGACGCCAAGCAGGCCGACGAGGATGCCGGGCAAAGCTACGAAGGCGCGATCACCGGTGTGGTGGCAGTCTCCGTGGTGGCGGCATTGCTCACCGTGCTGCTGGCCTGGTTGCTGACCCGCAGTATCGTGACCCCGTTGCGCAAGGCTGTGGAAGTGGCTGAAACCATTGCCGCCGGCAACCTGAGCAAAACCATCGAGGACGATGGCAAGGACGAACCGGCACGGTTGCTCAGTGCGCTGTCGACCATGCAAGCCAGCCTGCGCCAGACCATCCAGCACATCGCCGGTTCGGCCACGCAGCTCGCTTCGGCGGCGGAAGAGTTGAGCGCGGTCACCGAGGAAGCCTCCCGTGGCCTGCAACAGCAGAACAATGAAATTGACCAGGCCGCCACGGCCGTCAATGAGATGACGGCGGCAGTGGAGGAGGTGGCGCGTAACGCGGTTTCCACCTCCGAGGCGTCCGGGCAGTCCAACCAGGCCGCGCGGGAAGGCCGTGATCGGGTAATGGAAACCGTCGGCGCGATCCAGACCATGACCCAGGACGTACAGAATACCTCCGCGATGATTGAAGGCCTGGCCGCTCAGGGCCGGGATATCGGCAAGGTGCTGGATGTGATCCGTGCGATTGCCGAGCAAACCAACCTGCTGGCGCTCAACGCGGCGATTGAAGCCGCCCGTGCCGGCGAGGCCGGACGTGGCTTTGCGGTGGTCGCCGATGAAGTGCGCGCCCTGGCCCATCGCACCGCGCAGTCGACCCAGGAAATCGAGAAAATGGTCGCCGGCATCCAGAACGGTACCGGTGAGGCGGTGCAGTCCATGCAACAGAGCAACCAGCGCAGCCAGACCACCCTGGAAATGGCACGCGCAGCCGGCGCCTCACTGGAGCAGATCACGGCGTCTATCAGCCTGATCAACGAACGCAACCTGGTGATTGCCAGCGCGTCGGAAGAACAGGCCCAGGTCTCCCGCGAGGTGGACCGCAACCTGGTCAACATCCGTGACTTGGCCACCCAGTCGGCGGCGGGCGCCAACCAGACCAGCGCGGCCAGCCATGAGCTGTCGAGGTTGGCGGTGGATTTGAATGGGATGGTGGCCAGGTTCGTCGTCTAACAGCCGCCACAAAACCCTGTGGGAGCTGGCTTGCCTGCGATAGCAATCTTACAGTCAGCACATCATGGGTTGGCTTACCGCTATCGCAGCATAGGGATCTACACAACTTGGGCCGGTGCTGACCTGTGGCGAGGGCGCTTGCTCCCGTGACGGACTGACAGCCGACGCTGATCTAACTGACGCGCCGCAATCCAAATGTGGGAGCTGGCTTGCCTGCGATGGCGGCCTTACAGCCGACCAGGATGTTGGATCTGACCGCGTACATATCCGTTCCTGCGGTAACGGCCACCTATGGTTCCGCTCATACAGCGGGTCACTTTTGGAAAGGCCCAAAAGTAACCAAAAGGCCTTCGCCCCACCACTCGGCACCTCGCCTAGGCTCGGTGTGCCCGAACGCAGGCTTGAAGTCGTGGGCCGCCGCCACGCGCCATCCATGGCGCGGGGCGGCTAACCCGGCGTCCTGCCGGGTTGCCCACGACTTCAAGCCTGCGTTCGGCCAGCATGGTTTGACGGGGCGCTTCAGATCAAAAGCCAGATCAAGATCAAGAGCGGCTCGCTTAGCATCGTGGTTACCGTCGATCGCTTCAGAGTTGTGTAGATACCTATGGCTATCGCAGGCAAGCCAGCTTCCACCTTTGCTCTTGTGTTGTGTCAGTGCCGCCATGCCCCTGGATTCACCAGGTTTACCGGCTTTTCGCCAGCCAGTGCCGCCAACAGATTCTCCACCGCACACTTGGCCATCGCCTCCCGCGTCTCATGGGTGGCCGAGCCGATATGCGGCGTAGCCACCACATTGTTCAACCGCAACAACGGCGACGCGTGATCCAGCGGCTCCTTCTCAAACACATCCAACCCCGCCGCGCGGATAGTGCGTTGCTGCAATGCTTGCACCAGTGCTGCCTCATCCACCACCTTGCCTCGGGAGATATTGATAAAGATCGTCTCTGGCCCCATCAGCGCAAACTCCTCGGCGCCAATCAACTTCTCGGTCTCAGCGGTCAACGGCAACGTCAGGCAGACAAAATCCGCTTCTTTGAGCAAGTCCTTGAGGCTTCGGTACTGCGCGCCAAAGCGCGCTTCAACCGCCGGCTTGGGCGAATGGCTGTGGTAGATCACCGGCATGCCGAAGCCAAAATGCCCGCGCTGGGCCAGGGCTTCGCCGATGCGGCCCATGCCGATGATGCCGAGGGTCTTGCCATGTACATCACTGCCAAAATGCGCCGGGCCGATGTTTTTGTTCCATTGCCCGGCGCGTACCATGTCGGCCAGTTCCACCACGCGCCGGGCGGTAGCCAGGATCAGCGCAAAGCCGGTGTCGGCGGTGGTTTCGGTGAGCACATCCGGGGTGTTGCTGAGCAGGATGCCGCGTTGGGTCAGGTAATCGATATCGTAGTTGTCGACGCCCACCGAGACGCTGGCTACTGCTTCCAGCTTGGGTGCCAGGTCGAGCAATCGGGCGTCCAGGCGCAGGCTTGCACCCAACAGGCCATGGGCAGTGGGCAGTGCATCGCGCAGTTTGGCCAGGCCGGTCTCATCCAGTGCATCAATCAGCGTGACCTCGGCCTGCTCATGCAGGCGGGCCATCAGCGGCGCGGACAGTTTCTTGTACAACACAACGGACTTTTTCATGAGGTCTTTACCTTCAACTCCAGGGTTGGCGCCGGCGAGCGGTCACTGGCGCCGGGCTTGAGGAAAATCGTCAGCACCACCGAAAGCAGCAGCGCGCCGCTCATCAGCAGGTACGAAGCGCCGGGCGAGCCGGTGCTGCTGTTGAGGTAACCCACCAGATACGAGCCACCGAACGAGCCCAAGGCGCCCATGCTGTTGATCAGTGCCATGGCGCCACCGGCGACGTTGGCCGGCAGGATTTCCGGGACGATGGCGAAAAACGGGCCGTAGGGTGCATACATGCAGGCCCCGGCGATCACCAGCAGGGTGTAGGACCACCAGAAGTGTTCGGCGCCCAGCACGTAGGACGCGTAGAAAGCAATCGACGCAATCAATAGCGGCGGCCAGACAAAACGCTTACGTTTCTGCAGCTTGTCCGAACCCCAGGACACCACGAGCATGCCAATCACCGCCGCCAGGTAGGGCAGGGCCGAGAGCCAGCCGGCTTCGACCATGTCCATCTGCAAACCGGCCTTGAGGATCGATGGCAGCCACAGTACGAAGCCATACACGCCAATGCTCCAGCAAAAAAACTGCAGGGCGAGAATGATCACCTTGGGCGAACGGAACGCCTCGGCGTAGTTCTTCACGGCCTTGATCCCCACCTGCTCGGCGGCGAGGGCGGTTTCCAGGCTGTGCTTTTCGGCATCGCTCAGCCACTTGGCATCCTTGGGACGCTCATCGGCCAGCTTCCACCAGATAAACGCCCACAACACCGCCGGCAGGCCCTCGATGATGAACATCCAGCGCCAACTGAAATGCTGCACCAGGTAGCCCGACACCACCGACATCCACAGCATGGTCACCGGGTTGCCAAGGATCAGGAAAGTGTTGGCCCGCGAGCGTTCGGCACGGGTGAACCAGTGGCACAGGTACACCAGCATGGCCGGCATCACGGCCGCCTCGACCACCCCGAGCATGAAGCGGATGACGATCAGCATGTAGGCGTTGGACACCACGCCGGTCAGCGTCGCCAAGCCGCCCCACAGAATCAGGCTGACGAAGATCAGTTTCTTGACGCTGCGCTTTTGCGCATAGATCGCCCCCGGCACCTGGAAGAAAAAGTAGCCGAGGAAAAACAGCGCGCCGAGCAGGGAGGACATGCCCGGCGTGATCATCAGGTCCTCGGCCATCCCGGAGGCGGCGGCGAAGCCGTAGTTGGCGCGGTCCAGATAGGCCAGGCTGTAGGTGATAAACACGATAGGCATGATGTACCACCAGCGACGGGTGGCGAGTTTCACGGTTTCCATGGGGTTGCTCCTGAGCTTGTTGTAGTTGTGGCAACAGGTAATGGGTCACGCAACGGATCGAGTGGGTAATTCGGCGCGGGTCGGCAAACCCTCCATGTCGCCACGGCTCTGCACAGCGCGGCTGCCGATCCAGTTAGCGCGCTGGACCGCCTCGGGGAAGCTTGAGTTTTCCAGCAGGGCGCTGATCATGCCCACGGCAAAGCCATCGCCGGCACCCACGGTATCCACCACCTTGGCTACCGGTACGGCGGCGACAAAACCCTGGTCCATATGAGTGCGGTAATAGGCGCCCTCCGAACCGAGTTTGATCGCCACGGCTTCGGCGCCCTGGTCGAGATAGAACGCGGCGATGTCTTGCGGGTCGTCGAAACCAGTGAGCAGGCGACCTTCGCCCAGGCCCGGCAGGACCCAGTCGGCCAAAGCGGCAAGCGCATTGATCTCGCGGATCATCTGCGCCTGGCTGGCCCACAGGGACGGGCGCAGGTTCGGGTCGAACGACACACTGCGCCCGGCCTTGCGCATTTGCGCCATCAGCTCGAACGACAGTGCGCGAGTGGCATCGGACAGTGCTGGTGGAATGCCGGTGGCGTGTAGATGGCGGGCTTGCAGCAGCGTTGGGTGGATGGCCTCGATGGACAAGTGGCTGGCCGCCGAGCCTCTGCGAAAGTACTCCACTTGAGGATCTGCGCCGGCCTCTTCCCGGGATTTGAGTTGAAAGCCGGTAGGGTGCAGCGGGTCGACGGCCACATGGCGGCAATCGAGCCCCTCTTTGGTCAGGGTATCGACCACAAAACGTCCGAGGGAATCGTTGCCCACGCGGCTCAGCCAGGCCACGTTGAACCCCAGGCGCGACAGGCCGATGGCGACGTTGCTGTCGGCGCCGGCAATGCGTTTGTGAAACTGCCCGACCTGGGCCAGGTCGCCGGTCTGTTCGGCGACAAACATCGCCATGGTTTCGCCAAACGAGAGGATATCGATCTCAGACATGGGCGTTCTCCACATGGGGTTGGCCAAGGCGGGCCAGGGTCGCGACCTGTTGTGCGGTAACCTCGATCAGGTCATCGCCCTGCAACGGAAATTCCACCGCGCGGGTAATACCTTGAGTCATGTGTTTGAGCAGTTGTTCCCACAGATGCACGTCGGTGGCGCCCGGCGGCAAGGCGACGAGCCTGCCATCGGCGCGGCGGGCCACGGCCTTGCAGTGCAGGTAATCCACATGCCGACCCAGCAACCGCGCGGCGGTGAGCGCGGATTGGTCTTGCCACTGCCAGTTGCCGATGTCGAAGGTCATTTTCACCGGCAGGCCGAGACGTTCGACTTCAGTGAAAAACCGTTGCATCGGTTCAATGCGCCCACCGTGCAGGGTCTGGTCGTTTTCCACCAGCAGCTTGACCGGGTGGCGGTTGAGCAGGGCGTGCAGGCTTTCCAGGTCGTTTGTGTCGGTGAAGTAACCGAGCGAGACCTTCAGCCAGCCCGAGCCAAAGGCCTGGGCGCGGTCCAGCGTGGCGGCCAGCTCGGCATTGGGCTGGGCACGGCCGGCGACCCACAGCTCCAAGGGCGAGGAAAATACTGATTCCAGGCCTTGTTCTGCAGCGGCCAGGGCCAGCTCGGCCGGTTGCTCGGTGGTGAGCAATTCTTCGCGCCATTCAATGCGCTGGGCACCAGCGGCGCTCAGCAGCGCGACAAAACTCAATTGGCCCTGCTGGCGAACCAGGTCGGCGCCGTAGCTGGAAAGGCTGATGGAGACGGGGTATTTATGCATTGTTGTTTACCTCTGAAACCGGTTTCATTTTTATACGCAAAACAAAATGTGGGAGCGGGCTTGCTCGCGAAGGCGGTGTGTCAGTCAGCGCAAGAGTGGCTGATCTATCGCGTTCGCGAGCAAGCCCGCTCCCACAGGGGAGTGTGTCGAGCCACGGATAATCAGCTCCGGTAAAAAATCCAGGGTGCGCGTGGGGGCGGTATCGCCGCGCAGGCGCTTGAGCAAACAGTCAAAGGCGCTGGCGCCAATTGCTTGCGTCGGTTGGGCGAGGGCGGTGATGCCGCTACCTACCAGCGGGTACCAGTCCAGGTCATCCAGGGCGATCAAGCCCACGTCGCCGAACAGCTCGCAACCCAGGGCCTTGAGTGCACGGGTGCAGGCCAGTGCTGCCACGCCGTTGGCGCAAAACAATGCCTTGGGGCCGGGTTTGGCGAGAAAGGCTTGCAGACGGTTTTCCAGTTCACCGTCCAGTTCAACCACGGCACCTTTCAACGCCGGGCGCTTGGCAATTTCGGTGTTGAAACTTTCCAGACGCTCCAAACGTGAACTGGTGCCATCGGTGGTCTCGCTTACCAGCAGCACGTCGCGGTAACCCTGTTGCTCCAGGTGTTCCACCGCCATGCGCACCGCCGCCGGGTTATCCAGGCCGACCAGGTCGCTGTGCAGCGGTTCGACCTTGCGGTCCACCAGCACCAGGGGCATTTCCCGTTGCAGTTCGAGCAGTTGGTCGAGGTGATGGCCCAGGGTATTCACGATCAAGCCTTCGATGTTGTACGAGCGCAACGCGGCCAGATGTTGGCGCTCCTGCTCGTCATCGCGGTCGGTGTTGCACACTACCAGGCTGTAACCGTGCTGGCGGCAGGCGGTTTCGACGCCGTGCATCACCGCGATGGAATAAGGGTTGCGGATATCAGCCACCAGCATACCGATCAGGCGCGTGCGTCCACGTTTGAGACCGCGGGCCATCTGGTTGGGGCGATAACCGAGTTCGTCGATGGCCTGTTCGATGCGCAGGGCGATGGCATCGGAGAGCAGGGCGCGGTCATCGCCGATAAAGCGCGACACGCTGGCTTTGGATACTCCGGCGCGCTGGGCGACGTCCTGCATGGTCACGCGGCTGCGCTGGGCGGCGGAGAATGGAGTCACGCTAAAGCCTTTCTTATTGGAGTTGGGAGAGACGCTGAAACCGGTTTCAGAAAACACCAAGTATAAGAAACCGTCAAGTTAATCTTCGACATTCAGACGCGGCAAGCTCGAGACAACTGACGAATGGCACTCGCAACCTGTTAGATCTGACAGTACCCAGAAAGGACGGTTTGGCGTTTACTTTTCCATAACTTGACGGGGGAGGACGGTTCTGTGAACCCGCCGTTAAAATTAAAAGAGGAAAGAACATGTCCATCTCAAAAGTGAGTCACCTTCCTGAAGCGACCAGTGGCGGTGTACTTGCGCTAGACCCGATGGACATCCCAGGTGTCGATCCTCTTGACCCAAACGGTCTCGTACCGGTCTCACTGACTCTTGCGCCTCTGTTGGTCAGGATACCTATGTGGCTCCCGGCGCCTGAACCATTGGATACACCCCACCGGGTGCAACTTCTCTGGGAGCGAGACGGTATTGAAAGGCAGGCTGATCTGAAGCTTATCGATGCCCCACCTCCACCTCTGCCTGCGTTTGTGCCAATGCACGTGCCATTAGCCATGCTCAGAGAGCGTTCAGGCACTGTGAAACTGTTTTATCGCGTGATCGATTCCGAGGGACAACGCAGCGAGCTTGATCCAAAGGTCACGTTGACCATTGATTTGGAATCCCCGGAATTGCTCCGGCCTGATGACCAACTCAGCTTCGTGAATCCACCCGTCACAGGTGTTGATGAAGCCTATTTGGCGAGCAATGACCCGGTGCGCTTCAATATTCCGCCTTATCGGGGGCGTGAGCGAAATGATCGTATCGAAATGGTGCTATCCAATAGTCCGAACCCAGCTGCTGCTGCGCCGGACGGCGACTATGTACTGGTAGATGTTTCAGACCCGCTGGTCTGTGAGTTGCCAGCGGCTGCGTTTCGTCGCCTGAATAACGGCCCAGCCTATATCTTTTATCAAGTGTTCGACGAGGCCGGGAATTTCAGTACGCGTAGTGCCGGTTTACCGTTTTCACTCGATCTGATAGCAGGTCCAGATGTACCGCTGCCTGCACCCACTATCATGCCGCCGGCCTACGATGACAATATCATCAAGCGCGACGACGCCCGGGCCGCGGTGGTGCTGCTGATTGACCCCTATATCAATTGGGCCGCCGGAGATCACGCCCGGGCTTTTTGGGACGAGCGGCCGCTCGCAGATGTGCCGGTGTTCGACGGCGTCGTAACACAGGTACCGGTTCCCTGGGCCACTATGCGGGGGCCATCCCCAGTCCTGGTGGCAGAAGAGATCCGGATACGTTACGAAATCATCCGCGGTCTGACGATCTACCCGTCATACCGGCGTCGTATCAGCCAGGATTTCACGGTTGCCGGGCAAGACCATGCGGGTGCGCCCGCACTGCTAAACCCCGATCTACCGTTGGCTGAAGTACGTGGCCTGGTGTCAGATGAGGCCAATCTGGTTGACCTTCGCGACAAGGATGTAGGCGCCCGTGCCCGGGTGTTTCTCTATGACGACCCACAGCCAGGCCAGGTATTGAGATTCTTTTGGAATGGTATAGGGCCTGTGGCTACCAAGACAGTTCAAGTCGGGGAAGTCGCCGGCCAATTAGTATTCTCCAGTGTTATTCCATGGGCGGTGATGGAGGGCACTATTAACGCTTCGTTGCCTGTGCATTACACCACCGATAATGGGATTAACCAGCAACAGTCCCGACATACTGAAGTCGATGTTCATACCGGGCCGCTGCTCAGCTTTCCTACTCCGATTATTCAGCACACGCTGGTGGGTAGCACGGGTACGTTTCTCACCTGTTGCTCATCCCCAGAGATATTCGCCGGCGTGAGTTGGAAAGTTGTCGCTCATGGCGATTTTGATTTGAACGATGAAGTTCGATTTTTTACCCATGGCTATAACAATAACGGCTGGGATGACCCCGTGGTGGAGGACAGTCGATTTACTCAAGGCAAGACATTTGATACGCCGGCGGACTTGGTCAATGGGTTGGACTTTACAGTGACGCCTTTCGATCCAGTGGTGTATTCGCTGCGCCAGGAGAGTACTGCTGTCGCGTGGTATGAGGTGTGGCGTGGTGGGCGCAAAATCGGCGAATCCATCCTGCGGCGCTTCAGAGTTGACCTGGCTTATCCCGCAGGTGGTTACTGCCAGGCAGGCGACATTATTCAGTGTTCAAGTGACGGCGTGCCCACCCTGATAAAGAAAAGTTGATGACATCGGTGCAGGGCGTCTGAAATGAGCGGCGGGCACAGGTGCTTCTAGCCGGCAAATGGCTGTACTAAACGAATAGGGTTCCTGAATTCAACACATAAGTGCAACGCTCACCCCTGTATGCACTTCGTACGGCGTCTTCCAGCCCAAGCGCTTGCGCGGGCGTAGATTGATCCTCGCTACTGTCCGATTGACGGCTTCGACGGTCAGCTTGCTGAAGTCGCTGCCCTTGGGGAAATACTGGCGGAGCAGACCGTTGGTGTTTTCATTGGTGCCACGTTGCCAGGATGAATAGGGGTCTGCAAAAAAGACCTGGCACTGGCTCCGTAGCGCGATGCGTTCATGCCCGGCAAACTCCCTTCCGTTATCCAGCGTCAGCGTGTGAGCGGCATGGCCCTGAAGCATCAGATTGATCGCCCGCGTTACCTGCCGGCGCGTTCTGCGCTTGACCGGATAGGCGCTCAGATAGCCGCTTTTGCGATCAACCAGGGTCACCAGGTTACCGCCCAGTCCATGTACCGTATCGCCCTCCCAGTCCCCCAGGCGCTCGCGGCTTTCGACCTCGGCTGGGCGTTCACTGATTGACACGCGATTACGCAGCTGCCCGCGCCGATCGTGGCTTCCATAGCGTTTCCGGTAGCGCTTTCGGCGATGTCGCAGATAGGTATAAAGCTCACCACCGGCGCGCTGTTCGGCGGCAATGAACCGATAAATCCACTCATGGCTGACCGCCCGGCTTGGCTGCTCCTGCTTCAACCGCTGGGCGATCTGCTCCGGACTCATGCCATGCTTGAGCCACACCGGGAGATGATGGCTGAGCCATGTCGCCGGCTTGCAAAACTTGCGCGCACCCGCTCGACGAGCATCACTTTCATGGGCCGCAGAAACAGCCTTGTAGATATTCTGGGTGCTGTTGCGGCGAACCTCGCGACTGATCGTCGAGGGATGCACGCCGACCCGCTTTGCAATGCTCGCCTGGCTCTCTGCGGCGCTCAAGCCAGCCTCAATCTGGTAACGTTGTCCCTGAGTCAGCTGCCGGTAATGCGTAGTCATCTGCGCTTGAATCCTTCGGTGTGAGAGCCTGGATTCTACCGGTGGCTGGCTCTCTGCCTCTCGTTTCAAGCGTTGCGCTTATTCTATGAATTCAGGGTTAAACGAATATTTTTCGCAGTTGTTCGTCGCCCATATTGTCACTAATGGAGAACGATGATGAATAAAAAAACGCGTGATTATTTTGCCAGATTAAACTCTGCTGTTAGCCCGTCGACAGTTGTTTTCTCACAGTTGGATCCGCCAGAAGTTGATTTTGTTCCAGGTTTTCCAGGATTGCTTTCTCGGGAACAGGCGTTGTCCGAATATTTGGAACTGCGAATGCCACGATGGCAAGACTACAGCGACAGTGGTGGCGATCAGGATATCGTGAGAGTGTTTATAAAGCCGGTAGATGATGCGGAGTATGGAGAACCGTTCCTAACGTTCACTTTTAATTTCGATGCAACACTGCCACAAGCCTATGCAACTGCAAATATCGCCCGAGGCAGGCGTCCGCCAGGTCACTGGGATATCAAGTACGAGGTGTATATCAGACGTGCGGATAACTTGAGCGAATCGACCGAGATGCGTTTGATTGTCGATACTGATGCACCGTACGCATCATCTCCGAGTCTTCCGCCAGCGCCTACCCTACCGGCAGGCTTGACACTGCCCATTGACGAGGCCGATTTTCCAGCTGCTCCCAATGATCGGTTGTTTTTTTCAATTCCAGATTATGTTCTCCACGGGCGTGCGCCGGGTGACAGGCTGAGGGCGTTCTACGGCGGTTCCGATACCCCATATGCTCCTGATCCTCCCTCTACCGAGGTGGATTGGCCGGTGACGGACCTTAGGTTCCCGTTGCCCAAGGGTGTTGTTTCGGCTGGACCGGACGCGTTTAACACGCTTCGATATCAGTTACTGGACGCCGCGGGCAATCCCAGCCAGCTTTCCTCCTCCTTGCGGTTGGATGTGGCCTTGCAACCTGCACCGGCTAATCTGAAGCAGCCCTTGATCGGCAGGGCGTTTCCGGGAGATAACCGCTTCGACCGGATTGACGCCTCCATTGACCTGGGAATGATTGTAAGAATTCCCGCTTATGACCATCCGCAGCGGGGCAATGACGGTGATGTCATTGACGTCATACTGTCGACCAGCGTCCGTACCGAAACCATCGAGGGTACGGCATTGGGCAACGGTACGAGCTTTCCAGTGCCCATTGTTGTTCCACTTCATATTTTGCAAATTCTCTATGGCGCGTTGACAGGTGACGAGCTGTTGACGGTCACTTACGTCATCCGCCGTCGATCCGTCACGTATCCTGCTGCGCCGTCGACGATCATCAATTTGAATCTGCACGTGGTCGGACCGACTCCTACCGATCCTCCGGACCTGACGAACACCGATCTGGATCCGGTGGTGATCAAGGGGGTAAATGCCGCTGGCGTGGAGGGCGCTGACAACGAGCTATTGCCGGAGCACGCCAATCGGCCCGCCAATGCCCATATCACGTTGTGGGATGAGGCCCCAACCCCTGACGCCGAGGATTTTTTCATCCGGCTGTGGTACGAGGGTGAACTCGCCGCCACTCGCCAGATAACGGGCGGGGTTGCCGGCGCCCCGGTCACCCCGCCGCTGCAGATTCCGTGGGCGCTGATCGCCAAGCACGGTAATGCACCGCCTATGAAACAGGTGCATTACACAATCGACGCGGGCCTCGGTACGAATCGGCAGCAGTCTGAGGTGACCTCGGTGGACGTACAGGCCAATGTCCAGGCCCTTGTCATGCCCGAGGTCCAGGACCTGGATTTAATTGGCGGTGATCCAGGCGTGATCAACTGTACTACCTTCAGGCCTTTGAATATGGACGGACGTATCACTGTTCGTATTCCTCCGTCGGACTTGTTTGAGCCGACCATGGTGGTCCGGGTGAACTGGCAAGGCTACAGTGATAATGATGGCACGAACCCAGTGCTTGCATCCGTAGGGTTCAAAGACTCCCCTCCGTTGACCGCCTCCATGATCGCGCAGGGGTTTTTGGTGACCCTAGACGCGCCTTTCTCCACCCTCATGAAGACGATTCATACACACGTAGGCCTACGGCTCCAGGGGGCAGCAAGGATCAACTACACCATCCAACTGCCAACAGGGCCTTTAACATCGAGCGACGCTTTGCATCGGGCACGCTCGGTCAAAACCGGCTCCTCCCCCACCTACTGCGACGACACGCCGGTACCCGCAGCGATTTGACGTGGTTGCGAAAACAGCCTGGGAGCAGCCACGCTGCTCCCAGGGTTCATAGAGGGACAACTTATTTGTTCTCACCGTGCGCATCGAGATTGATTCGGGGGTATTAAGATTAATCCTACATAAATAGGGAACAACTCTGGATAACTTTGGCACCGCTTGATTGGCAGGGTTCCACGCTCTTAGGTACCGGCCAATTTCTTCAATAGGAATGCCAAACCCAGAGGGTTTTTCGATGTCGTCAATGTTTAATTTTAAGCTCAAGCCGTTGAGTTTTGCCTTGAAGGCCAACGCGGTTTCATTAGCAGTTCTTATGTCAAGTGTGGCCGAAGCCCGCGTGGTTACGGGCCCGAATGAAACAGTTCGGCCAGGCCCTCCACCTGACAGTTTCGAGCTCAGGCCCGGCTCGGGTCTCACCGTGGAAGGGGCCACTACCAAACAAATCCGTGCCCAGTCTGCCAACTTGACCGTTAATCCGGGCAGCAAAACTCAAGACATCACGGCATTCAATTCGAACGTGAATATTGATGGCGCCGAGATCACTGCGCGGGCGACACAGCCGGCAGCAGTGTTCATGAGTGGCGGGACGCTGTCGCTCAAGAACAGCACACTTACCCACAGCAATGGCGTTGGCCTGGTCGTTTCTCGTCCGATCGGCAGTGACGAGGGGGCAATTGCCTCTGTATTCAACAGCAGCATCACCGGCACCACGCGTGGCGTCAGTGTGGGTGGTAACAGCGCGTTGGCCCTCTACCAAACCGACGTTGCAGGCACTGGCGAAAATGGCGTGGGTCTGTATCTGTTCGGTCAAGCCATTGCGATCGATAGCTCCATCACCGGTGAGCTCAATGGCGTGCGGCTGGATATGGACCGCAGCCCCGACGTGCCAGCTGCATTGATCCTTGATGGCTCATACGTGGAAGGAAAAGCGGGCGCAGCCATTCTGGTCGAAAGCTCGAAGGCGGGTACACCGGCTAATGCAACTATAGATGTGCGCAACGGTGCGACCCTCAAGGGCGGCAACGGCAATATCCTCGAAGTCACCGGTGGCTCCTTCGCCAACATGAATGTCGACGGCAGTACCTTGTTCGGTGACGTCGTGGTCGAGGAGGGCAGCACCGCGAAGTTGCAGCTCAACAACGGCTCGTGGTTGACCGGCCAGTTGAAAAACGTAGCTGAGTTAAGCGTGAACAACGCCTCCCACTGGGCGCTGGTGGGTGACAGCGAAGTCGGTGACCTGAAAATGGCGGGCGGCAGCGTGCATTTTGGTGGGCCTGATGAGTTCTACCGGTTGGATGTCGACAGCCTGTCGGGCGAAGGCACGTTCGTGATGCATACCGACTTTGGCAGCGGCCAGACCGACTTGCTCGCCGTTAATGGCATCGCCGAAGGTAACCACAGCCTGTTGCTGGCGGCCACGGGGTCGGAGTTGGCCACGGCCGAGCCGATTCGCGTGGTGAGCACCGAGGGCGGTGATGCACAGTTCGCCCTGGTCGGCGGAACGGTTGACGCAGGTGCCTACAGTTACGGGCTCAAGCAGGAAGACACCGATTGGTACCTGGACCCTAACCGGCGCGGCACCAGCAACAGCACCAAAGCGGTGATGGCGTTGTTCAACACCTCGCCCACAGTGTTGTACGGCGAGATGACTTTGTTGCGTACCCGCATGGGTGAGCTGCGCTTCAGCCAGGGCAACAACGAAGGTTTCTGGATGCGCGGCTACGGCAACAAGTACGAGGTCAGCGGCAATCAGGATGGTGGCGGCTACACGCAGAACCAGCGCGGCTTTACCTTGGGTATCGACACACCGCTGTACGGCGGCGATGGGCAGTGGGTGGCCGGTGTGATGGCCGGTCACAGCACCTCCGATATCGACCTCAACCGCTCCGGTGGCGGTACAGTCGACAGCTACTACCTGGGCGGTTATGCCACGTGGCTCGATGACGAGAGCGGCCTGTATTTCGACGGTGTGGTCAAGCTCAACCGCTTGCACAACGAAGTCAACGTGAGCATGAGCGACGGCAAAAAAGCCAAGGGCAACTACACCCAGAACGCGGTGGGGGCTTCGGTGGAAGTGGGTCGGCATATCAAACTGGATGACGGCTACTTCGTAGAACCCTACGGGCAACTCAACGCTGCGATCACCCAGGCCCAGAGTTATGACCTGGACAATGGCCTGCACGCCAAAGGTGACCGTTCGGCCTCGGTCGTGGGCAAGGCTGGCGTCACGGTGGGCAAGAATATCCAGTTGGACAGCGGTGGTGTGTTGCAACCGTACTTGCGTACTGCGTTGGCCCATGAGTTCAACCACAACAATAAGGTCACGGTAAACGGCGAGCGCTTCAACAACGATGTATTCGGTTCGCGCATTGAAATGGCCGGTGGTGTGGCGATGTCGGTGACTCAGAACGTCAAGCTGCATGCGGACCTCGAGCATACACGTGGTAAAACCGTCGACCAGCCATGGGGTGTCAACTTCGGCGTGCGTTACGACTTTTAATTCATCCATCCACCCGAACAGGGGAGGCTTAGGCTTCCCCTTTTTTTCGCCTTCAGATCAGCACACTCAGCCAGGCTGAGCCCAACAGCAGCAAGGCCATGACTCGGTTGAATGCGCCTACGGTCCTGGGGGAGCGCAACAGGCGGCTAGACCCGGCACCCAATAAAGCCCAGGCGCCGAGGCAGGGCAAGGCGATCAGGAAAAACATCAGGGACAGGTACACCACCTGGCGCTGCCCACCCTGGCCAGCGAACACACTGACCACCGCCAGTGCCATCATCCAGGTTTTGGGGTTGATCAATTGCAGGGCCGCGGCGCCCAACAGGCCCAAGGGTTTTTGCGTGTCATCGGCATTGATGGCCTGGGCTGGCGCCCTGAAGATCTGCCAGGCCAGGTAACTCAGCCAAGCCACACCGGCCCACTGCATCGCCGTTTGCACGTTGGGCAGTTGCACCAATGACTGACCCACACCGCAACCCACCAGCAGCACAATCCCCGATGCCCCCACGCAAGCCCCAATGATGATTGGCAGCGCAGCCTTGAAACCGTAACGGGCGCTGTTGCTGAGCACCAGGATATTGGTCGGGCCGGGGGTGATGGAGGCGACAAAGGCGAACAGCATGAAAGGCACGAAGGTGGACAGCATGGCGGGTGACTCCGGCGGGCTCATTTAGAGCGACCATCTTCACAAGCCCGGGCGTTACCGGTCTGGAAGATTTGTGCAGCGCTTGCGGTACGCGGCCGGTGTCAGCCCATAAGCCCGCATGAACCAGCGGCCCAAATGACTTTGATCGGCGAAACCCAGGGCCATCGCCACGTCTGCCGGTTGATCGCCCTTGGCCAATAGATACCGGGCACGGGCCAGGCGCAGTTGCACCAGATAAGCGTGGGGCGGCAGGCCGAAGGCACTCTTGAACGCGCGGCTCAGGCGAAAGCGGTCGACGCCGCAGGTCAGGGCGAGTTCATCCATGCCGACGTCCTGATGCAGATGGGCGTGCAGGTATTCCCGCGCCTTGTGCGCCACCTGCGGCAAGCGCGGGTCATCGCGGTAGCGCATGCGCCAGTAAAGCTGGCCTGTGAGGCGTTCCAATAACTGATCCAGAGCGCTTTGCCGCACGATCCGCAGTTCGCCGTGGTGCAAACTCTCAAACGCCTGGCTGGTGGCCAGGGCCAGGCGTGGATCGCTGGCCAAGGTGCGGGCGAAACTCAGCTGATGATGGGCGGGTGCTTCCTCGAAGACACTGGCGATTTCCCGTTCCAGCCACTGCGGGTCGAGGTAGAGCATGCGGTAAGTGAAGCCGTCGACCGTCGGAGCATTGCCGTCGTGGAGCTCCCCTGGCTCCAGCAGGAATACCTGCCCCGGCACGCTGTCATGGCGCATGCGCCGACAGTTGAATTGCTGTACGCCTTGTTCGGTGACGCCCACCAGGTAGCTGTCGTGCCAATGGGGGTCATACGCATGGCCTTCGAAATGCGCGCGCAGGGTCTCGATGCCGGTGTCGGCGTCCTGGGACAAGTCGATCCAATTGTGCGCAGGCATACAACACCGAGGCGGAAAGTGAAGGGTTATTAGCGGCGACGCCTCAGTGGGCGTCTAGAAGGTTTGTGCAGTCTAGCCAAACAACCCGGCGGCGATGTTGATCGAAAAGCCCAGAATGGCGGTGTTGAACAAAAAACCGATCAACGACTGCCCCAGTACCACCTTGCGCAGGCTACGGGTGGCGACGCCCACATCCGAGGTTTGTACCGCTACGCCGATGGTGAAGGAAAAGTACAGGAAATCCCAGTAGTTGGGCGTGAGCAAGCCTTCGGCAAAACGCAAGGCGGGCTCCTTGCCTGGCCAGGTGTAATAGAGCCTGGCGTAGTGCACGCTGAAAATCACCCCGATCAATAGCCAGGAGCCGATCACCGTCAGCCCGGTGAAACCGTAGTGCAGCAGGCGCTCGGAGGTGGCCAGGTCCTTGCTGCCGACCAGTTCGAACGTAATGGTCGCCAAGCTAGCGATGGCGGCGATACATACCATGAACAGCACGAGGCCGGCGTTCTCGTCTTCGATTTCGGCGATGCGCTTGACGTCCTCGGCCTTGGCGCGAATGGTCAGCCACAGCATCAGTATCAGGTAGGTCCAGACCCCGGCGTTCCAGCCGATCAGGATTTTACTGGCGAGGGTGTCGGCCGGCACCAGGAGGCCGACGGCAAGGCCGAGTAAGGCGGCGGATGAGAGGCGAGGGTGGGTGCGGGCGAGGAAGGGCATGGTGGCTCACAAAGAACTATGTGTGAGCACCATAGCTTATTCGGATGTACCTGATCATGAATGCAATCAATAACCCTGTGGGAGTTGGCAAGCCAGCTCCCACATTTGGCTGCGGCGTTGATCAGTTTGCTTTATGGCGCTTGCGCACCAGCTTCATCACCACCACGAAGAACACCGGCACAAACACCACCGCTAATGTCGCTGTGATCATCCCGCCAATCACACCGGTACCAATCGCCTGCTGGCTGGCAGAACTGGCCCCGGTGGCAATTGCCAATGGCACCACGCCGAGGATAAACGCCATCGAGGTCATGATGATTGGTCGCAGGCGCAACCGCGCCGCCTTCAAGGTGGCGTCGATCAAATCCTCGCCCTGGTCATACAGGTCCTTGGCGAACTCGATGATCAGGATCGCGTTCTTCGCCGACAGGCCGATGATGGTGATCAGGCCGACCTTGAAGAACACATCGTTAGGCATCCCGCGTAGCGACACGGCTAACACCGCGCCCAGCACCCCAAGCGGCACCACCAGCAACACCGAGGTGGGGATCGACCAGCTTTCATACAGCGCGGCCAGGCACAGGAACACGATCAGCAGCGACAGGCCCAACAGCAACGGTGCCTGGGAGCCGGACAAGCGCTCCTGCAACGACAAGCCCGTCCATTCCTGGCCCAGCCCGGCAGGCAACTGGCTGACCAGGCGCTGGATTTCGTTCATGGCCTCGCCCGTGCTGTGCCCCGGCGCCGCTTCGCCGCTGATGGCGATGGCCGGGTAGCCGTTGTAACGGGTCAACTGCGTTGGGCCCTGGGTCCACTTGGCTTCGACAAAGGCTGACAGCGGCACCATTTTCCCAGCGTTGTTGCGCACGTGGATCTTCATCAGGTCGGCCACCTGGCTGCGCTGGTCGCCTTCGGCCTGTACCACCACGCGCTGCATGCGGCCCTGGTTGGGGAAGTCGTTGATATACGCCGAACCAATCGCGGAGGACAGCACGTTGCCCACGTCGGCAAACGAAACGCCCAAGGCGTTGGCCTGCTTGCGGTCCACTTCCAGCTGCACTTGCGGTGCTTCGGCCAGGGCGCTTTCACGCACGTTGGCCAGGATCGGGCTTTTCGCTGCAGCGTCCAGCAGTTCAGTACGCGCAGCCATCAACCCCGCATGGCCAACGCCACCACGGTCCTGCAAACGGAACTCAAAACCGCTGGAAGTGCCCAGGCCGTCTACCGGCGGCGGCAGAACCGCGTAGGCAATCGCGTCCTTGAGTTCGCTGAAGGCCATGTTGGCGCGATCGGCAATCGAGGAAGCGGAGTCATCACTGCCACGCTCTGACCAATCCTTGAGCGTGGTAAACGCCAGCGCCGCGTTCTGCCCGGAACCGGAGAAACTGAAGCCCATGATCATGGTGGTATCACCCACCCCAGGCTCGCCGGCGTTATGCGCCTCGATCTGCTCGGCCACCTGCACCGTACGGTTTTTGCTGGCGCCCGGTGGCAACTGGATATCGGTGATGGTGTAGCCCTGGTCTTCCACCGGCAGGAACGATGAGGGCAAACGGCTGAACAACAGCCCCATGCCCACCAGCAAGACCAGGTAGATCAGCAAATAGCGGCCGCTGCGCTTGAGGGCATAGGCCACCCAACCTTCATAGCGGTTGGTGAGGTGCTCAAAGCGCTGGTTGAACCAGCCGAAGAAACCAACCTTGGCATGGTGTTCGCCCTTGGCAATCGGCTTGAGCAGCGTGGCGCACAGCGCCGGGGTCAAGGTCAGGGCCAGGAACGCCGAGAACAGAATCGAGGTGGCCATCGACAGCGAGAACTGCTGGTAGATCACCCCCACCGAACCCGGCATGAAGGCCATCGGCAGAAACACCGCCACCAGCACCAGGGTGATACCGATGATGGCGCCGGTGATCTGGCCCATGGCTTTCTTCGTCGCTTCCTTGGGCGACAGGCCCTCGGTGGCCATGATGCGCTCGACGTTCTCCACCACCACGATGGCATCGTCCACCAGGATACCGATGGCCAATACCATGCCGAACATCGTCAATACGTTGATCGAGAAGCCCAGCAGCAACATGGTGGCGAAGGTGCCCATCAGCGCAATTGGCACTACCAGCGTGGGAATCAAGGTGTAGCGCACGTTCTGCAGGAACAGAAACATCACCGCGAACACCAGCGCCATCGCCTCCAGCAAGGTGTAGACCACCTTGGTGATCGAGACTTTGACAAAGGGCGAGGTGTCGTAGGGAATCTTGTATTCCACATTGGCAGGGAAGTAGCGTGACAACTCGTCCATTTTCGCCCGCACCAGCGTTGCGGTACTCAATGCATTAGCGCCGGGCGACAGTTGCACGCTGACGGCGGTAGACGGCTTGCCGTTCAGGCGCGTGGAAAACTGGTATTCCTGGCTGCCGACCTCCACCCGTGCCACATCGCCGATGCGCACGGTGGAGCCGTCGGGGTTGGCCTTGAGTACGATGTCGGCAAACTCCGCCGGGGTGGACAGTTGCCCCTTGACCAGCACCGCCGCGGTGATCTCCTGGGTGTGGGTGCCCGGCAAGTCACCGATGCTGCCCGCTGAGACCTGGGCGTTCTGGGCGCTGATCGCGGCGTTGACGTCGGCCGGCGTGAGGTTGAAACCGATCAGCTTCTGCGGGTCGATCCAGATACGCATCGCTCGCTCGGCGCCATACAACTGGGCCTTGCCGACCCCGTCCAGGCGCTTGAGCTCGTTCATCACGTTGCGCGCCAGGTAATCACTGAGCGCGACGTCATCGAGCTTGCCGTCATTGGAGGTCAATGTGACCAGCAGCAGGAAGCCAGCGGAGACTTTTTCCACTTGCAAGCCTTGCTGAGTCACGGCCTGGGGCAGGCGCGGCTCGACCACCTTGAGGCGGTTCTGCACATCCACCTGGGCCATTTCCGGGTCGGTGCCCGGCTGGAACGTGGCGGTAATGGTCGCCGAGCCCAGGCTGCTCTGGGATTCGAAATACAGCAGGTGATCGGCGCCGTTGAGCTCTTGCTCGATCAGGCTGACCACGCTCTCATCCAGGGTCTGGGCCGAGGCGCCGGGGTACACCGCGTAGATTTCCACCTTGGGTGGCGCGACGTTGGGGTACTGCGCCACCGGCAATTGCGGGATCGCCAGGAAGCCCGCCAGCAGGATAAACAGGGCCACCACCCAGGCGAAGATCGGGCGGTCAATAAAGAACTGCGGCATGACGGGTTATTCCTTTACGAGCGGGCTGTCGTCCACTTCAATTTTTTCACCGGGGCGTGCGTGTTGCACGCCCTCGACGATGATGCGGTCGCCGGGTTTGAGGCCACTGGTGACGATCCAGCGATTGTCGACCACTGCACCCAACTCCACCGGCTGCTGGCTGACGGTCTGCTCGGCGTCCAGCAGCAACACCATCGGGATACCGGCGCTGTCACGGGTGATGGCGCGTTGCGGCACGCTGAGGCCTTGCTTGTCGACGGCCTGTTCCACGCGCACCCGCACAAAGCTGCCGGGCAACAGGTCGAGGTCCGGGTTGGGGAACTCGCTGCGCAGGATGATCTGCCCGGTGCCCGGATCGACGCTGATATCGGCGAAGAGCAATTTACCCGGCAAGGGGTACAGGCTACCGTCGTCCTGGATCAAGGTGGCCTTGGCCTGGTCCTGGCCGACCTGCTTCAAGCTGCCGGCACGAAAGGCGCGGCGCAGGTCGTTCAGCTCACGGGTGGACTGAGTGAGGTCGGCGTGGATCGGGTCCAGTTGCTGGATAATCGCCAGCGGCGTGGCTTCGTTCTGGCCGACCAGCGCGCCTTCGGTCACCAGGGCGCGACCAATGCGCCCGGAAATCGGTGCGGTCACGGTGGCATAGCCCAGGTTCAGCCGGGCACGCTCGACGGCGGCCTTGTTGGCGGCCACTTCGGCGTTGGTCTGGCGCAGGGCGGCGCGGGCGTTGTCGTACTCCTGGCCGCTGATGGCGTTGCCTTCGACCAATTGGCTGTAGCGCTGCTCTTGCAGGCGCGCCTGGAACGCATTGGCCTCGGCCTTGCTCAGGTTGGCCAGGGCACTGTCCAGGTCGGCCTTGAACGGCGCCGGGTCAATACGGAACAATACGTCGCCTTGCTTGACGTCGTGGCCTTCGTTAAACACCCGCTGCATGACCACCCCGGCGACCCGGGCGCGTACTTCGGCGATACGCGGTGCGGCGATGCGCCCGCTCAGTTCGCTGGTAATAGAGAGGGGCTTGGCCTGCAGGGTTTCGATCCGCACTTTGGCCAGGGGCATTTGTGGCGCCTCGTCTGCCGACTGACCACACGCGCTCAGCGCCAGTGTGAGGGCCAACAGGCAAAACGGCGCAAATAGATTCTTCGACATGCTCTTATCCCAATATTGACTGGCGCATCCTAGAGGCACCTGCGCCGTGGTGCTGTGAAGCTGTGTAGCGGGTCTGTGAAGAAGTGTAAGGTACGGCGCACGTGGCGTCGGGGGCGTATATCCTTGCACAATCCTGCAACACACCAACAAACAGCATTATTTGGAAACACCATGCCCAACATCCTCCTGGTGGAAGACGACGCCGCACTCTCCGAGCTGATTGCCAGCTACCTGGAACGCAATGGCTACCACGTCAGCGTGCTCAGCCGTGGCGATCATGTACGCGAACGTGCACGCCTGAACCCGCCGGACCTTGTGATCCTCGACCTGATGCTGCCGGGCCTCGACGGCCTGCAGGTGTGCCGCTTGCTGCGCGCCGATTCTGCGGGCCTGCCGATCCTGATGCTGACCGCCCGCGATGACAGCCACGACCAGGTTCTGGGCCTTGAGATGGGCGCCGACGACTACGTGACCAAACCCTGCGAGCCGCGCGTATTGCTGGCCCGGGTGCGCACATTGCTGCGGCGCAGCAGCCTGTCCGAACCCCAGGTGGCCAGCGACCAGATCGTCATGGGCAACCTGTGCATCGACTTGTCCGAGCGCACCGTGACCTGGCGCGAACAGGCGGTGGAGCTGTCCAGCGGAGAATACAACCTGTTGGTGGTGCTGGCCCGGCATGCCGGCGAAGTGCTCAGCCGCGATCAGATCCTGCAACGCCTGCGCGGTATCGAGTTCAACGGTACCGACCGTTCGGTGGACGTGGCCATCTCCAAGCTGCGGCGCAAGTTCGACGACCATGCGGGCGAGGCGCGCAAGATCAAGACGGTGTGGGGCAAGGGGTATCTGTTCAGCCGTTCCGAGTGGGAATGCTGAACCATGTTTCGCGTACTGCTGCGCCTCTACCTGATCACCATCGTCACCTACAGTGCGGCGATTTACCTGATTCCCAAGCTGGTGATCCAGCTGTTCGAACACCGCTACATGAACTACAACATCGAACAGTCCCGCGGCCTGCAAAAACTCATGGTCAAGCAGTACCAGCGCGCACCGGTGGAGCGCTGGTCCCAGGTGACCGACCAGTTGAGCCGCGATTTTGCACCGTTGAAAGTGCAACTGTTGCTGCGCCAGGACGCCCGCTACACCCCTGAGGAAGAACAGTTACTGGAGCAAGGCAAACCGGTGATCCGCCTGGGCGAGTGGGGCTGGATGGAGGAAATCAGTTCGCCGATCAACCAGCAGTTCGCGGTCAAGCTGACCGTACCGCCAGACCCGTTGGACATGAACCTGCTGTACTGGTCGATGAACGTGCTGGTCGGCGCAGCCTTGTTGGCGTGCCTGCTGGTGTGGCTGCGTCCGCACTGGCGTGACCTGGAACGTCTGAAAAGTACCGCCGCGCTATTGGGTAAGGGCCACTTGGAGGCCCGTACGGGGCTTGCACCCAGCTCCAGCATCGGCGGCCTGGCGGCGGTGTTCGACACCATGGCCGACGATATCGAGCATCTCTTGAACCAGCAGCGCGACTTGCTCAATGCGGTCTCCCATGAACTGCGCACGCCGCTTACCCGCCTGGATTTCGGGCTGGCCCTGGCGCTTTCCGAAGACTTGCCCCTGGCCAGCCGCGAGCGTCTGCAAAGCCTGGTGGCGCATATTCGGGAGTTGGATGAATTGGTGCTGGAATTGCTGTCTTACAGCCGCCTGCAAAACCCGGCGCAATTGCCCGAGCGGGTAGAGGTAGCGCTCGACGAGTTTATCGACAGCGTGTTGGGCAGCGTCGACGATGAGTTGGAAAACCCCGAGATCGTCATCGATGTGGCGCTTGATTGTGCCGTTGAGCGCTTCAGCCTCGACCCGCGTCTGACTGCCCGAGCCTTGCAGAACCTGCTGCGCAATGCGACGCGCTACTGCGACAAGCGCATCCAGGTGGGCGTGCGCGTATGCCCCAAAGGCTGTGAAATCTGGGTGGACGACGATGGCATCGGCATACCGGCTGACCAGCGCGAGCGCATCTTCGAGCCGTTCTACCGCCTCGACCGCAGCCGCGACCGCGCAACCGGCGGCTTTGGCCTGGGCCTGGCGATCAGCCGGCGCGCCCTGGAGGCCCAAGGGGGCACCTTGACGGCCTTGGCGTCGCCCCTGGGTGGGGCGCGGTTTCGTGTGTGGCTGCCTAACCTTTCGTGATCAAAGTACTTTGACTGCTCGGCCGATCCCGTGAATCGGCCCGGTGGGTTTGCCGGTAGGCGAGCCATTGGGCCCTTCCAGCGTCAGTTCAAACAACTGGTTCGGCGCCAGCGGCGGCAGCTTGTCCAGGGGCACCGATAAGGTCTGCCCAGGCTTGACCAGGCCCAGGGATACGGGACCCTGCCAGCCATCGGCCTTGGTCCAGAACTCCAGGGCTTTGTCAGCGGGAATCTCCATCACCCCCAATGGGATCAACTGGATCTGCCGATTATCACTGGCCTGCACCACCCAGCCCGGTGCCTGGCTTTGTGGCGCCATCAGCACCACCACGAAGCTGGGTGCGGTCATGGGCGGGCGCGCCAGTAATAAAGCCGCCAGCACCACGCTTGCCATCAGGCCGACGGCAGAAAGCCCGCGCCAGAACGCCAGCAGGTTCCACCACGCCACGCCCGTTTCGGCGATTTTGATGCGGCGTTCAATGCGCCGCCACAGCTGTGCCGAAGGCGGCACCGGTTGCGCCAGCGCCACCAGAGGCAACAGACGCTGCTCCCAGGCATCCACCGCTGCGCGCAGTGCCGCATCATGGGCCAGGCGTTGTTGTACCTCAGCGCGCTGTTCGGCGGGCAGGGTCCCCAGCACGTATTCACTGGCCAGTTCATCCAGGCTGTCGTTCATGCCATGCACTCGCGCAAGGCGGCGAGGCTGCGTTTGATCCAGGCTTTGACCGTGCCCAGCGGGGTACTGAGTTTTTGCGCGATTTCGCTGTGGGAGTAACCGTCCACATACGCGTGCAGAATGCAGGTGCGACGCGTCGGGTCGAGCCGTTCCAGGCACTGGTGGATCTGCCCGGAGCGTGCGGCAAACTCGATGGACTGGGCCGGCTCTGCCAGCGGCTCGTACTGATCGTCCAATGGCACGTCACGCCCGGCGCTGCGTACCACGTCCAGGGCCAGGTGGCGGGTCACGCTGAACACCCAACCCCGTGCGGAGCCTCGCAGGGGGTCGAAACTGTGTGCGCCGTGCCAGATCTTGATAAAGGCGTCATGCACGATGTCCTCGGCCAGTGCCTTGTTGCGGGTAATGCGCAGCGCCACACCGAGCAAGCGGCTGCTGTCCTGCTCATAGAGCTGGTGCAGGGCGCGATGATCGCCGCGGGCGCAGGCTAACAGGCACACTTGATAATCAAAGATGAGTTCAGCCAAACCAGAATTCCTGCCACTGAGGAGACGTCTACGCGTGGTAGGCGCGAGGTTGCTCGCGCCTACCTGGCCAGCGTAGCTGAGTTTGCTCAGTTGGCGGCCCAGAAGAGGTAGTCCGCCTGGTATTTCACCATTTCCTTGGCGCCTTTGTTCGCCGTGGTGCAGGGCGCAGCCGGAGCGACCCCGCCTTTGAGCGCAACCCGCTGGATATACACCACGCCACTCATTGCACCTTTGCCCTCGGCTGGATTGGCCTTGACCAGTTGATAGGGCAGGTTGCCGGGGCTCGACGGCGCCACGGCCAATTGCGTGCCGGTGATGGTCGAGCCGTCCTTGGCCTGCCACGTGGCGGGTGGGCCGAAGTAGGTGCCGACCTGCTGGCCATTACGGTCGTTCAACACGGCTTTAGGGCCGACGAAGGTCCACTCGGTCTGGCCGGCAGCGTTGGCCTTGTCGCGGCATTCATAGGTGATTTCGCCGACCCCGGTGGTGTGCATCGCTACCTTGTGGCCATCGGGCACCTTGATGCTGTCCGGCAGGCCCGCCTGGGCAAACGCCGACGGTGCGGCGAGGAGCAAGCTGGACAGGCACAGCAGTGTTTTAGCGTTCATGGTGTTTCTCCATTGGGTAGAACAGCAGGGTTACGTTGATGACTACGGCCCAGGCCCGACCATTGGATGCAGTTTTGTGCAAAAAAATTGGAGTTTCCAAAAAGGCATAAACTCAGATCGCATCGGTATAAGTGGTTATAAGAAAAATCGCTATCCTGCGGCCAGAAATTTATAAGGCCGCGGGTAGCTGGAATGGATGTAGGTAATATTGGTTTCGTGGTTGCCGGCTTGATCGTGGGGTTTATCGTGGGCATGACGGGGGTGGGCGGCGGTTCGCTGATGACCCCGATCCTGCTGTGGTTTGGCATCAACCCGGCCACCGCGGTGGGCACCGACCTGCTGTACGCTGCCATTACCAAGTCCGGTGGCGTGCTGGTGCACAGCAAGAACAAGAACATCGACTGGACCATCACTGGCTGGCTCACCCTGGGCAGCGTGCCGGCAGTGTTGCTGACGTTATGGTTCCTGGCCAGCTTGCACACCGACCCCAGTGCGATGAACGCGGTGATCAAGCAGGCCCTTGGCGTGGTATTGCTGCTGACGGCCCTGGCGATCCTGTTCAAGAAAAGCCTGTTGGCCTTTGCCCAGCGTCATGCTGGCGATTCCTACCATCTGCGCCCGCGCAATCTGAATGCGCTCACTGTTGTGACAGGTGCGATCCTTGGCACCATGGTGGCCCTGACCTCGATCGGCGCAGGCGCTCTGGGCACGGTGGCGCTGTTTATCCTGTACCCGTTCCTGGCCACGCGGCGCCTGGTTGGCACCGAGATCGCCCATGCCGTGCCCCTGACATTGGTGGCGGGCCTGGGCCATGCCAGCATGGGGAACATGGACTGGCATCTGCTGGGCTTTTTGCTGATGGGGTCGCTGCCGGGGATCTACATGGGCAGCCATATGACTGGCAGGATTCCCGACGGGGTACTGCGGCCGTGCCTGGCGGTGATGTTGATGGCGGTGGGGTACAAGTTGGCGTTCTGAGCACGTGGCCTGACACCCCACGCTCCAAATGTGGGAGCCGGCTTGCCTGCGAAGGCGGCCTCACAGTCGACACCGTTATACCGAGTACATATCCATCCCTGTCGATTCCGGCCAGCGTGGTTTAACGGGGCGCCTAAGATCAAGATCAAAAGCAGATCAAGATCAAGAGCTACTCGCTTCGCATCGTGGGTACGCTTGGTGCTGGTCGCAACTGTTGCTCCAGCAACAGCAGATCCACAAACTGCTGCGATCCCAGACACTGGCAAGCCATCGCTTCAATCCCCCTTTTTTTCCGCAGCCCCCAGGCTACGGGCATTTGCCTGCCCCTGGCACGCTTGCTGCCTAAGCACTGGTAAATCCCCTGTGCGAGGTACCGTCCGATGAGTCAGCAAGCCGTGAAATTTGCCTATTGGGTACCCAACGTCAGCGGTGGGTTGGTCGTCAGCAAGATTGAACAACGCACCCACTGGGGCATCGAGTACAACCGCAAGCTGGCGCAACTGGCGGAGGCGGCGGGTTTTGAGTATGGCTTGACCCAGATTCGCTTCACCGCAGGTTACGGTGCCGAGAACCAGCATGAGTCCGTGGCGTTCAGCCATGCGTTACTCGCGGCGACTACCACCCTCAAGGTCATCGCGGCGATCCTGCCCGGGCCGTGGCAACCGGCGTTGGCGGCCAAGCAATTGGCGACCATCGACCAACTGACCAATGGCCGTATCGCGGTGAATATCGTCAGTGGTTGGTTCAAGGGCGAGTTCCAGGCCATTGGCGAGCATTGGTTGGAGCATGATGAGCGCTATCGGCGTTCCGAAGAGTTTATCCGCGCCCTCAAAGGCATCTGGACCCAGGACGATTTCACCTTCAAGGGCGATTTCTATCGTTTCAACCAATACACCCTCAAGCCCAAGCCCCTGGGCCAGCCGGAGATCTTCCAGGGCGGCAGTTCGCGGGCGGCTCGGGACATGGCGGCGCGGGTGTCTGATTGGTATTTCACCAATGGCAACACGCCTGAAGGCGTCAAGGCCCAGGTCGATGATATTCGTGCCAAGGCCGCTGCCAACCACCATTCGGTGAAGGTGGGCGTGAACGCCTTTGTGATCGCCCGCGACACGGAAGAGGAGGCTCGGGCGGTGCTGGCGCAGATCATCGACCAAGCCGACCCGGAGGCGGTCAACGCCTTTGGTGACGCAGCCAGGCAAGCGGGCAAGGCGTCGCCGGAGGGCGAGGGGAACTGGGCCAAGTCCAGCTTTGAGGACCTGGTGCAATACAACGATGGCTTCAAGACCAACCTGATCGGCACGCCGCAGCAGATCGCCGAGCGCATCGTGGCACTCAAGGCCGTGGGTGTGGACTTGGTGCTGGCAGGCTTTCTGCACTTCCAGGAAGAAGTGCAGTATTTCGGCAAACGTGTATTGCCGCTGGTGCGTGAGTTGGAAGCCAAGGCTGATGTCGGCGTGGGCTTGCGCGTAAATAATCTCAACGAGAAAGTGGGTAGCCTGGTTTAACGCTGTGCCTGGGCATTCTTCGCGAGCAAGCTCGCTCCCACAGGGGGCAGGGTTTTTTCCAGGCGCAGGGCGTCACTGTGGTCTTGGTAGTAATCGTCGACTACGGCAAAGCGTCGATAGCCGTTGCGCTCATACAGGGCGAGGGCGCCGGGGTTGTCGGTGCGCACTTCCAGGCGCAGGTACGCGCAACCTTTCTCCAGCGCGCGGGTTTCGATATGCGCCAGCAACTGTTTGCCCAGGCCAAGGCCGCGGGCGTGTTCGGCAATGGCCAGGGAATACAAGCGCGCAAACCGGGTGCCGCGCCGAAATAGCACCAGCGCGTAGCCAAGCAGTTGGCCGTGCTGTTGTGCCACCCACAATTGGCCGTTGGCCCGGCTTATCATCCAGCGCACACTGCGCGGTGACAGCCGGTCGCTGCTGAAACATTGCTGCTCCAACGCCACCAAGTCGGACATATCGTCAAGGGTTGCAACGCGAAAGAAAAGAGCCATAAGACCGCCGTAAAAGTTGCGTAAGGAAACGGGACTTCTCTAAATGATCGTGCTTAATAGAAAAGGTCAAGTTCTCTAAAACGGATCAATTATTATGTCGGCGGTACAAAGTCATTGGCGTCAAGTATCCGAGCAAACCGTTGCGGCGACAATAACATCCAACGGTTATTTTTCTGCTGCGGCTCAAAGTTCGAGCCACGTTGTCATTATTGTCGAACGCAAGGAAGATTGGGCCTCTTACTTTCCCTGTGAACACATCGTCACCGCCCAGGAGTACTTGGAGCACACGCGGGATAGCGACACGGGCAAGCGTGTCCAGGTGATCAACCTGTGCCGCAGCTACAAGTACCTGGGGCACGGGTACTATTGCTCCTTGCTGGCCGAGGCACGCGGGCACAAGGTGATTCCCTCGGTACGCACCATCAGCGAGCTGACCAAAAAAGCCCTGTATGGGTTGGCCCTGGATGACTTGGATAAAACCCTGGAAAAAGCCCTGAACCATCAACTCTATCGCAGTACCGAAGGCTTTACTCTGACACTTTATTTCGGTCGAACGGATATAGAGCTCTTGCAGGAATTGGCTCGGCAGTTGTTTGAAACCTTTCCCAGTCCGATCTTGTTAGTTGAGTTTCGTCACCATAACGGCTGGCATATCGGCGGGGTCAAGTGTGGTGTATTGCACAAGTTGCGCGACGATCAGGAAGATCAATTCGCCCACGCCCTCGATAACTTCAGCCGCAAGATCTGGCGTCAGCCACGCTTGCGTCGTCTGGCCCGTTATGACTTGGCGATCCTGCACGATCCTCACGAACAATTACCGCCCTCCAATCCTCGCGCACTGGAAAATTTCGTGCGGGTCGGCAAGGGCCTGGGCATTGATGTGGACTTGATCGAACGCAAGGATTACGACCGTCTGGCCGAATATGATGCCTTGTTGATCCGCGAAACCACCAGCCTCGACAACCATACCTATCGCTTTGCCAAGAAAGCCGAAAGCGAAGGATTGGTGGTGATGGACGACCCGGCATCGATCCTGCGCTGTACCAACAAGGTATACCTCACCGATCTGCTCAACAGCCGCCAATTGGGCATGCCGGCCACCGAGATTCTCTACAAGGAACGACCGCAAGACTTTGAACGCATCGGCGAACGCCTGGGCTTCCCGCTGGTGTTGAAGATCCCCGACGGCTGTTTCTCCCGTGGGGTGATCAAGGTGGAAAGCCAGGCGGCGTTGCTCAAGGCCACGGCTGAGTTGTTCGAGCACTCGGTGCTGTTGTTGGCCCAGGAATTCCTCTACACCGACTACGACTGGCGCATCGGCGTGCTCAATCGCAAGCCGATTTTTGCCTGCCAGTACTTCATGTCCAAGGGCCATTGGCAGATCTACAACCACAAGGCCATCGGTCAGGCTATCAATGGCGAATGCCGCACTCTGGCAGTCCATGAGGCACCCAAGGCGGTGGTGGAGCTGGCGGTGAAAACCGCCAACCTGATCGGTGATGGGCTTTATGGCGTGGACCTCAAACAGTCCGGCGACAGGGTTGTGGTGATCGAGGTCAACGACAACCCCAACCTGGATGCTGGGATCGAAGATGCCTACTTGCAGGACGACCTGTATGGCCTGGTGCTGGAGGAGTTCGTGCGGCGCCTGGAGCTCAAGCGCCGGGGTCAGGTGTGGTAGAGCGTGCTGCCACTCAAGCAGTGGCTTGTAAGGTCAACACCTCAAACCCGTCCGCCGTCACCGCCACGGTATGTTCCCATTGCGCCGAGAGGCTGTTGTCCTTGGTGACCACCGTCCAGCCGTCTTTCAGGCTGCGGGTTTTGGCGCTGCCCTGGTTAAGCATCGGTTCGATGGTAAACACCATACCTTCGCGCAGTTCCAGGCCGGTGCCAGGCCGGCCGAAGTGCAGAATTTGCGGTTCTTCGTGCATTTGCCGGCCGATGCCGTGGCCGCAGTATTCGCGCACCACGCTGTAGCCGTTGGCTTGCGCGTGGCTCTGGATGGCATGGCCGATATCGCCCAGGCGCGCGCCGGGCTTGACCTGGCGGATGCCGGCCCACATCGCCTCGAAGGTCATGTCCACCAGGCGCCTGGCCTTGGGCGTCACGTTGCCGATCATGTACATCTTGCTGGCGTCGGCAATGAAGCCGCCTTTTTCCAGGGTGATGTCGATGTTGATGATGTCGCCGTCCTTGAGTATTTGCTTGGCGCTGGGCATGCCGTGGCACACCACTTCGTTGATCGAGGTGTTGATGCAGAAGGGGTAGTCGTACTGCCCCAGGCTGGCAGGGCGGGCCTTGAGGTCATTGCGGATGAAGGCTTCGACGGCGCTGTCCAGCTCCAGGGTAGAGCGGCCGGCGGCGACGAAGCCGTCGAGCATGTCGAAGACTTGCGCCAACAGACGCCCGGCTTCACGCATCACGGCCAACTGTGCGGGAGTCTTGATCATCAACTGCGCCCCCGGATCAGGTCGGGTTTGTCCAGCAACAGCTTGTTGATCAGCTCGTTGTAGGGCAGGTGCGGGTTGAGTTCGGCGAGCAGGCCGATCTTGATCCAGAACTCGGCTTGGGCGTTGATGGAGCGGTCCATGGCGGCGCTGGCCAGGCGCAGTTGTTCGTGCAGCTGATCGGTGATCTTGACGATGCCCATAAGGTTCACTGTGTTTAATTGATATACGAATCATATATGGTTCGTATGTCGATCGCAAACCTTCTTCGGCTGAACGGTGATGGGTTGATGGGCTGCGATAGGTTGCCGAAAAAAGGATTCCCACCTAAACGCCGGTCCCCACGCTGCGGGTTAAACGTTTAATCGATGTAGTTCGACGAGGATGCCAAACAAGCCGTTTTCTTTAATATGAACAAGCGGTTTGCTTATGAGGAAAGGTTACAACCACCCCGGTTTTTGCCGAGTAGGCTTACTGATTGAAAGCGTCTTCCAGGGTTGGCAAGACGTGGCAGGCAAGTGCCTGTCGGATACATATAACTGTTGGCAGTCTCAAAAAAGGAGAGGTTAGCCATGCTTTCAGAACTAGAGCTTCGCAGCATTATTGAAGGAAGTTTCCTGCCTAAACGGTGCGAATGCACCAAAGCCGAAGATGCCTCGTTGACGATCAGGGTCTACGACGATCGCGACCGGGATCGGGTGGATTTGGAAGTCAAAGGTATCCACCCTGACAAGCTCGACAGCAGCCGAGCGATTTGCAACCTGATCACCGGGTTGCGTGAAGACCTCAAGCAAAGCCACGCACCGGTACTGCAACGAGCCGGTGCTCGCGGTTATCACTAGCGGATGCTTGAGTATAAGTTGACCCCGTGGGCCTGGTAGTTGCCAGGCCCAATGTTGACGTCCTTCCTGTTTACCAGCGCGCTCTTACGCCGAAATTGCCACTGACACCCTCAAAGTTGTTGTCGTCCAGTTGGGTGCCATAGTTACCCTCCATATAAACACTGACCGTGGATGACAATTGAGCCACAACACCGATGCCCATATCAGCCGTGGAGGACTTGTGATCGCTCTTGATCCGGTCCACCCCGTCGAACGTCACCGTGTCGCTACCGCCGAAGGTGTGCCAGACATTCGCCCGTAGGTACGGCTCCACGGGTGTGTTGCTGATCAGATAGCGACCCTTGAGCCGTGCGCCGATGCGGCCGGTCCAATACTCCTGGGAGTCGAATGAGACCTTGGAAATGCCGTCTTGCTGACTATCCAGATCGATCTTCTGGCCGATGACCTGGGCCTGAGGTTCCATCTCCCAATGCTCGGACAGCCTGAACGGGTAGCCGGCCTCGGCGGATAACGCCAGGGCGTGGCCCTTGGTATCCATCTTCACCCCTCGGTCGGACTTGTTGTCGCCATCCAGGCGGGTACCCATGGCCACCAGGTCGACGTACCAGCCGGTCGGATCGGTGAGTGTCCAGTAGGCGCCGAAGTTGTCGCCGTCGAGTTTGACCCGCCCGGAGCGATGGTTCTGCCAGCCCATTGCAAAGCCCTTCACGTCGCCGCGCAGGCGGCTCTGGCCGATAAAGAGGCCAAGGCGTTGCGTCTGCCCGCCGCTGGTTTCGGCGGCGTAAAGGTCATGGCCAACCTGATAGCCCTTGACCGTGCCGTCAAAACTCGGCGCCACGGTGCCCGACCAGCTTTTGTTGAAATCACTGCCATAGGCGCGGCCCCAACCTGCCGGCACTGCACCGGTCTCGGTCAGCAGGCTTTGCTCGCCCTGGCGTTCATGGAAGGTGCCCAGCGCCTGCAACGTCATCAGTTGCGCAGCGGGGATGTCTACGGAGTAGACCGGAACTTCCAGGCGATACAGTGGAATCGGCGCGGCACCCGCCACGGCGGTGGGAAGTACAGGGTTACTCGCCGCCGATTGCGGCGACGTGGCTGCAGCGACTTGGCTGGGCGGTGGCGCGGCAGGCTCGATTGGGGGTTGCGGTTGCGCAGTGGGCGGTTCCACGGAAGGTTCATCCGAGTCCACTACAGGGGGAGTGGCGGGGATCGGCGGCACCGGCACCACCACGGCCGGTGTCGGCGGTACGGGTGGGACCGCCGGCGGTTGCACGGCCACCACTGAGGAGCGAAGGAACCAGCTGTTTTTCGTATTGGCAAGGGTGCCGCCCTTGAACAGCAGGTATTCATACGCCCCGGCGGAGACCGAGCCCTTCAAGGCAAACGCATCGTTGCTGCTGACGGCGCCGTTGAGTGCCTGGACCACTTCGATGCCGTTGTTCTGGGTCAGCCCGCCGATACCGCCGAGGTTGCTGACACTCAGTTGGGTGTGACCGCTGATGTTGCCGTCGGACACTACCAGCTTGTCGGTGGCAGAGTTTTCGTCGCCGAGTACGGTTTGCAGGTGCAGCTGGCCGTTGTTGCCCACGTAGTTACCATGCACCGTCAACACGCTGGTAGCGCTGTTGTCGGTGGTCATGTCGACAGTGCCGGCGTTATTGAGCGTCGCCAGTTGCCCGGCGGTGTAGGGGCGGATGCCGCCTTGCGCCACGGCTAGGGTACTGCTGCCGTCGATGTTGAACATGCCGGTATTGCTGCCACTGTCACCGAGGAAAAAATCCCCGGCCAGGTCCAGGCGCGAGTTTTTGGTGAGGCTGACGCGCTCCAAGCCGATGTAGCGGGCCGCGGTGCTGGATGTTGTCGCGTCGAAGATCAGCTGATCGTTGCCCAGGCCGCCATCGATAAAGGGCGTGTGGTTCAGTTTGCTTTCATTCAAGCCTTGCAGCAGGACCGTGTCGTCGCCATCACCCATCAATACCCGGGAGTTGATCCTGCCTTCACCCAGCCATTTGAACGTATCGTTGCCGACGCTGGCACGGATCTCACCATTAATCACGCCGCCGCTGACGGTGATGCTGTCATCGCCGCCGCTGGTGCTGATATTGCCGCCGATGGTGCCGCCGGAAATGATGATGGTGTCGGTGTCGAAACCGGTGACCAGGTTCTCCCGGATTTCCCCCCCGGTCATTTCATAGAAGTTCTTGTCCAACTTCATATTGACCCGGCCAATTTTGCCACCGCGCTGGTAGGCCACATCGCCGTCTTCAAAAGCCTCGTCGATTATGCCGTCATACATTTCAAGCACGTCGCGGCCGTCGCCCTGGAACAGGCCGCCTATTCGCCCACCCATCATGACGACACGATCAACACCGTCGCCTTGCTGCACGATCCCGGTGACCCGGCCGTCGCGGATTTCCACCGTATCTATTCCAGGGCCAAAGGTCACATCGCCATTGATGGCGCCGCCTGTGGAGAGCGTCAGGCTGTTATCCCCGGAAAGATCGGTCAGGCCGGCACTGCTGCCGTTGTTACACGTATAGGTATCGTTGCCGGTTCCCGGGGTGAGAACGCAGGCGGCGTGGGAGGGTTGAGGGTTCATGTACTGCAATGAGATGAGGCCGACAGCTAAAACGGCCCGGGTCGAGAAACCACTGGGCTTTTGCATGGGTGTGTCCTAGGTTTGTTGTAATAACTGCTCCTGTTTTTGGGTTTAGCACAGTTTTCCAGTAGCGCAATTTTTTATGCATGGCGCGCAGGCCACGGAATACGTGGCCTGCGTGATGGCACTTTGGGTTTTTGCCCGCTCAGCTCAAGCCAGTTGTTGACGATAGGGCAGGTCTGGGCCGGTCTTGCCGCAGGTCAGGGCGGCAGCCCGAATCGCGAAGCCCAGCATGGCGTCGATCTGCTCGCGGCTCAGTCGTTGCAGCCCGTCAACCGAATCCAACTGCTGTTCCGTCAGCCACGCAATCAACGCCGCCTGGAAGGTATCACCAGCGCCCACCGTATCGGCCATCACCACCTTGACCGCAGGCTGCGACCAGCTGCCATGCTGGCGGCTGAACACCGACGCACCGTCGCCACCACGGGTGAGGAACACCAGTTGGCAGCGGTGTTGCAGCCAGCCTTGCAGCACGCTTTCCGGTGTCTGGTCGGGGTAGAGCAGGTGCAGGTCTTCGTCGCTGACCTTGATCAGGTCGGCGTGTTGCACCAGCTCTGCGACACGGGCGCGCCACAGGTGGATATCGGGCTGCGGGTTAAGGCGCACGTTGGGGTCGAGGCTGATCAGACGCTTGCCGCTTTCACGCTTGACCAGGTTGAGCAGGGTGTCTCCAATCGGTTGCACCACCAGCGAAAACGAGCCCACATGCAGCCCGCGAATTTCATCGCCCAGGGGCGGCAGGTGCGTCAGTTGCAATTGCCGGTCGGCGCAGCCTTCGCCGCGAAAGCTGTACTGCGGCGAGCCATTGGCGCCCACGGCCACCATCGCCAGGGTGGTCGGCGCGTCGAACGCCACCAGAAAGCGTTCGCAGATACCTTCGTCATTCAGGACCTGCTGCAAGCGCCGTCCAAGGTAATCGGTGGACAGGCCGGCGAAGAGCCCCGACTCGATCCCCAGGCGGCGCAAACCCACCGCCACGTTGAACGGCGAGCCACCGGCAATCGCCTTGTAGTTGAGCTTGGCGGCCTGCCCGCTGGCATCCTCCTCGCTGAAGAAATCAAACAGCGCTTCACCACACACCAGATACATAGTTGCTCGCTCTCAAAGGGTTGCCACGTGCTGTTGATAACGCTCATACGCCTGTTGATAAGCGCTGACATTGGCCGCCACGGGTAAGGTGCGGCTGGCCGGGTCAATGCTCACGCATTTGTCGCACAGGCTGGCCAGCGGTTCGCCGCTCTGGCACCACGCCGCCTGGATCGCCGCGCCCAGGGCGGCCGCCTCGCTCTGTTCGGTACACACCACTTCGGTGTGCATGATATCGGCGACCATCTGCCGCCACAGCGGGCTTTTCGAGCCGCCGCCGATCAGACGGATGCTCTGGCTTTGCAGGCCGGTCTGGCGCAGCAGGTCGAGGCCATAACGCAGGCCGAAGGTGGTGCCTTCGACCACCGCGCGGCACAGGTTGGCACGGGTCAGGTTGGTCATGGTCAGGCCCTGCAGGCTGCCGGTGGCGTGGGGCAGGGCGGGCACGCGTTCGCCGTTGAGGAACGGCAGCATGCTCACCCCATCGGCCCCGATGGATGCCTGTTCGACCAGCGCGTTGAAGGCATCGAGGTCCAGGTCGAACAGCTCGCGAATCACCCCGGTGGCGTTGGTCAGGTTCATGGTGCAGATCAGCGGCAGCCAGCCGCCGCTAGAGGAGCAGAAGGTCGCCACCGAGGCCTGGGGGCTGACGTTGGGCTGGTCGGCAAAGGCATACACGGTGCCCGATGAACCCAGGCTCATGGTGATCACGCCGGGGGCGATATTGCCGGTGCCAATGGCGCCCATCATATTGTCGCCGCCACCACTGGACACCACCGCGTTGGGGTTGATGCCCAGGCGCTCGGCAATGGCCGGCAGGATCGTGCCCACCGCTTGGTCGGCTTCGATCAGTGTCGGCAACGCGGCTTGCAGGCGGCCGCTGGGGTCGATGTGCTGGAGCAACGCCACATCCCATTCGCGGCGGCGCACGTTGAAGTAACCGGTGCCCGACGCATCGCCGTACTCGGCGCAGGCGCGGCCGGTGAGCCAGTAGTTGAGGTAGTCGTGGGGCAGCAGGATATGGGCAATGCGTGCGAAGACGTCGGGGTGCTGTTCTCGGGTCCAGAGCAGCTTGGACACGGTGTAGCCCGGGGCGATGGCCACGCCCAGGCGCTCTAGGGACCCGCGTTCGCCACCCAGATGCTGCAGCAGCCGGTCGTTTTCCGGCGCGGTTTCGGTGTCGCACCACAACTTGGCCGGGCGCAGCACTTCACCTTGTTCGTCCAGCAGCACCAGGCCATGTTGCTGGCCGGATACGCCGATGCCGAGGATGTCCTGGCCGTCCACCCCGGCTTGTTGCAGGGCGCGGTGGGTGGCTTCGGTGAAGGCGTCCAGCCATTCCTGGGTGTGTTGTTCACGCCGGCCGTTGGCGCCGCTGATCAAGGTGTGCGCGGCGGCGCCCAGGCCCAGCACCTTGCCGCTGGAGGCGTCGAGGACGATGGCCTTGGTGCCTTGGGTACCGCAGTCGATTCCGAGGAACAGGTTTTGCTGGGTCATGATGGAGTGCTCAGCATTATTATTGGGTTGAAAATACGGTCGATGTGGGAGCTGGCTTGCCTGCGATAGCGGTCCGGCAGTCATCACAGGGTTTACTGGACCACCGCTATCGCAGGCAAGCCAGCTCCCACCTGTTTAATCCGGTTTGTTCAGCAGGTTTTGTAGTGTGGTGGTGACGCCTTTGTCGCGCAGGCTTGCATAACACCGCTCGAACGCTGCCACAAACGCCGCCGACTTGGGAATAGCTGTGCCAAAAATCTCTTCCACCCCCAGCAACCGCTGGCTGATCAGCGCGTCATCGCTCACCAGGTCCTGGCAGAACGCTGCCCGCGGATCCGGGATGCTGTAGCGCGCGCCGTTTTCATCCACACCTTTCAAGTACAGCGCCCAGGCCGCCACCACAAGGGCGGCACGGTCCGTCTCGCGGCCGTCGGCAATCAGGCGGTTGATGGTCGGCACGGTGAACTTGGGAAACTTCGATGAACCGTCGGAGCATACGCGCTCCAACTGGTCGGCAATCGCCTGGTTGGAAAAGCGTTGCACCAGGGTCTGCTTGTATTCGGTCAGGTCGATACCGGGTACCGGCGCCAGGTTCGGCGTGACGTCCAGGTCCATGTAGGCGCGCATATACGCCACGAACACAGGGTCGTTCATGGTCTCGTGAACGAACCGGTAGCCCTTGAGGAACCCCAGGTACGTGAGGGCCAGGTGGCTGCCGTTGAGCAGGCCGATCTTCATTTCTTCGTAAGGCGTGACGTCATCGGTGAACTGCACGCCGACCTTTTCCCAGGCCGGGCGCCCGTTGACAAATTTGTCTTCCAGCACCCACTGCACAAACGGCTCGCACACCACCGGCCAGGCATCGTCGATCCCGTGCTGGTCATGCAGTTGCAGGCGGTGGGCGGTGCTGGTCATGGGCGTGATGCGGTCAACCATGGCGTTCGGGAAGCTCACGTTGGCCTTGATCCAGTCATGCAGGCCCGCGTCGTGCAGGGCGGCGAAGGCCAGCAGGGCCTTGCGGGTGACGGCGCCGTTGTGGGGCAGGTTATCGCAGGACATCACCGTGAAGGCCGGGGTGCCAGCGGCGCGGCGCTGGGTCAGCGCGGCGCAGATAAAGCCGAACACGGTTTTCGGCGCTCTCGGGTGCGCCAGGTCATGCTGGATCTGCGGCAGGTGGGCCATGAACTCGCCGTTGCTGTCGTCGATGCAGTAGCCGCCCTCGGTGATGGTCAGCGAGACGATGCGGATCTGTGGGCTGGCGAGCTTATCGATCAGCGCCTGGGCGCCGTCTTCGGCCAGCAGCATGTCGCTGATCGAGCCGATCACGCGCACTTGCGTGTCGTCGGTGTCGCCCAGTTCATACAGGGTGAACAGGTAATCCTGGCCGGCCAGGTCGTCGCGGGCCTTGCGGTCTTCACTGCGCAGGCCCACGCCGCAGATGCCCCAGTCCAGGCCTTCGCCAGTGTTCATCAGGGCATCGGTGTAAAACGCCTGGTGCGCACGGTGGAAACCGCCGACGCCAATGTGCGCGATGCCCTGGCGGGTGTCGGCAATCGCATACGCAGGCAACTGCACTTGGGGCGCCAGTTGGGTCAGGTTGGCTTTATTCAATTTCATCTGGAAATACTCGCGAAATCAGGCGGCAGCGCGCAGTGGGCGGGCCACGGCGACGCCATCGGTGTCGAACAGATGGCAGTGCGCCGGGTCCAGGTGCAGCTGCAGCGTCTCGCCGTACTGGCTGGCCATGTCGCCACGGATACGCATGGTCAGCGGTTCGCCGTTGCGGGTGATGACGTGGCAGAAGGTGTCGCTGCCCAGGCGCTCGCCGACGTCGGCGGTGACGGTCAGGGTGGTTTGCCCGGGTGTGGCCATTTCCAGGTGCTCGGGACGAATGCCCAGGGTCACCGCGCTGCCCACGCTCAGGGTGGCGCCGCTCAACGGCAGGCTGATCAGAGTGCCGGCGTCCAGTTGCACCTCGCAGCCTTGGCTGTCGACGCGGGTGACCTGGCCCTTGAGGAAGCCCATCTTCGGCGTGCCGAGAAAGCCTGCCACAAACAGGTTGGCCGGCTGGTGGTACAGCTCCAGCGGCGAACCGACCTGTTCGATGCGCCCGCTGTTGAGCACCACCACCTTGTCGGCCAGGGTCATGGCTTCGACCTGGTCGTGGGTCACGTAGATCATGGTCGCTTGCAGTTCTTTATGCAGGCGCGCCAGCTCCAGGCGCATCTGCACGCGCAGGGCGGCGTCGAGGTTGGACAGCGGTTCGTCGAACAGGAAGATCTTCGGGTTGCGCACAATCGCTCGGCCAATCGCCACGCGCTGGCGCTGGCCACCCGAAAGTTGCTTGGGCTTGCGCTCCAGCAAAGGCCCCAGCTCAAGGATGCGCGCCGCTTCGCTGACTTTGCTCTCGACCAGCTTCTTGTCGACGCCCGCCAGGTCCAGGGCAAACGACATGTTCTTGCGCACGCTCATGTGCGGGTACAGCGCATAGGTCTGGAACACCATGGCCAGGTCGCGCTTGGCCGGGGTGACTTCGGTAATGTCGCGGCCATCGAGTTCGATGGTGCCGTCGCTGACTTCTTCCAGGCCGGCGATCAGGCGCAGTAAGGTGGACTTGCCACAGCCCGACGGGCCGACGAACACCACGAATTCCTTGTCGTTCACTTCCAGGTCGATGCCCTTGATGATGGAAAAACCTTCAAAGCCTTTTTGCAGATTCTTGATTTTCAGGTTGGCCATGATGGGCCCTCCGCTGGGAATTATTATTTGACGGCGCCAAAGGACAAACCGCGTACCAACTGCTTCTGGCTGATCCAGCCAAAGATCAGGATCGGCGCGCAGGCGAGGGTCGAGACGGCGGACAGCTTGGCCCAGAACAAGCCTTCGGGGCTGGAGTAAGAGGCGATCAAGGCGGTCAGCGGCGCGGCGCTGGAGGAGGTCAGGTTCAGCGACCAGAAGGCCTCGTTCCAGCACAGGATCAACGACAGCAGTACCGTGGAGGCCAGGCCACCCTTGGCGATGGGCAGCAGCACGCGCACCATTTCCTGCCACAGGGTGGCGCCGTCCAGGCGGGCGGCTTCGAGGATGTCCTTGGGGATGTCCTTGAAGTAGGTGTACACCATCCACACCACAATCGGCAGGTTGATCAGGGTGTAGATGATGATCAGCGCAATGCGCGTGTCCAACAGGCCAAAGCTCTTGGCCAACAGGTAGATCGGCATCAGCACGCCCACCGGCGGCAGCATCTTGGTCGACAGCATCCACAGCAGCGTGCCCTTGGTGCGCTGGGTTTCGTAGAACGCCATGGAATAGGCGGCCGGTACCGAAATGAGCAGGCACAGGGCGGTGGCGCTGAAGGAAATCACCACCGAGTTCCAGGCGTAGGCGAAGTAATTGCTGCGCTCGTTGATGTGCAGGTAGTTCTCCAGCGTCGGCGTGAAGATGAACTGCGGCGGCGTGGCGAACGCGTCGATTTCGGTCTTGAAGCTGGTCAGCACCATCCAGAAGATCGGAAAGAAAATCAGGATCGCGATGGCCCAGGCCAATGTGCCGAGCAGCAGGCTTTGCAGGCGGCGGGATTGTTGAAGCGTCATGGCGCGGCCCTCAAGGCTTGTCAGTCAGGTTTTTGCCGATCATCCGCACCAGGATGATCGCCGCGATATTGGCGATGACCACGGCAATCAAGCCGCCGGCCGAGGCCATGCCCACATCGAACTGCACCAGTGCCTGGTTGTAGATCAGGTAGGCGAGGTTGGTCGAGGCGTAGCCCGGGCCGCCGTTGGTGGTGGTGAAGATTTCGGCGAATACCGAGAGCAGGAAGATGGTTTCGATCATCACCACCACGGCAATCGGGCGGGCCAGGTGGGGCAAGGTCAGGTGCCAGAAGATCGCAATGGCGCCGGCACCGTCCAGGCGTGCGGCTTCCTTCTGCTCCTGGTCCAGGGACTGCATGGCGGTCATCAGCAGCAGGATCGCGAAGGGCAGCCATTGCCACGACACAATGATGATGATCGACAGCAGCGGGTAATGCGCCAGCCAGTCCACCGGCTCGGCGCCGAAGAACTTCCACACGGCGGCGAGAATCCCCGACACCGGGTGAAAAATCAGGTTCTTCCAGATCAGCGCGCCCACCGTGGGCATGATGAAGAACGGCGAAATCAGCATCACCCTGACGATGCCGCGCCCCAGGAACTCACTGGCCTCCAGCAGCGCACTGATCAACACGCCGAACACCACGCTGATCAGCAAGACGCTGCCCACCAGCAACAGGGTATTGGTGGCGCCGGGCAGGAACCCCGAATCGGTGATGAAGTAGCTGAAGTTTTCCAGCCCCACGAATTGGTTTTCGCCGGGGTAGAGCAGGTTGTAGCGGATCAGCGAAAAGTACAGGGTCATGCCCAGCGGCACGATCATCCACAGCAGCAACAAGGCCACCGAGGGGCTGACGAGAAACCAGCCGGGGTTGGCCAGGCGGTTTTTGGTGGGTGTATTCATGGTGATCAGAACCAGTCAGATGCCTACAGAATCTGCGTCGGAGCGCGGTCACTGTGGGAGCTGGCTTGCCTGCGATGGTATCGCCTCGGTGTTACGGATAGACCGAGTCGTTTGCATCGCAGGCAAGCCAGCTCCCACAAAAGCTCTGCTCCTGTATTTGCGGTGGTGAGGCTGGTTTACTTGGGGTAACCAGCCCGCTTCATTTCCCGCTCGGTGGTGTTCTGCGCGGAGGTCAACGCAGCATCGACGGTTTGCTGACCGGTCAGCGCACCCGAGAAGAACTTGCCCACCTGGGTACCAATCGCCTGGAATTCAGGAATGGTCACCAACTGGATACCGATATACGGCACCGGCTTCTCGGTCGGCTTGGTCGGGTCGGCCACTTTCAGCGATTCCAGCGTCACCTTGGCGAACGGCGCGGCCTTCATGTACTCGTCGCTATAGGTGGATTGGCGGGTACCCGGCGGCACGTTGGCGATGCCATCGGTCTTGGCCACGAGCTGGCCGTATTCCTTGGAGGTGGCCCAACTGGTGAACACCTTGGCGGCGTCCTTGGCCTTGGAACTGGTGGGGATCGCCAGGCTCCAGGAGTACAGCCACGACGTGCCCTTGTCGGTTTTCTCATGGGGCGCGAAGGTAAAGCCGACATGGTCTGCGACCTTGCTCTGGCTCTTGTCGGTAACAAACGAGCCGGCCACGCTGGCATCCACCCAGATCGCGCATTTGCCGCTGTTGAACAGCGCCAGGTTTTCGTTGAAACCGTTGCTGGAGGCGCCCGGCGGGCCGGATTTCTTCATGTTGTCGACGTAGAAGTTCAGCGCGTTCTTCCACTCGGGGCCGTTGAACTCTGGCTGCCACTTCTCATCGAACCAGCGCGCGCCGAAGCCGTTGGCCAGGGTGGTGATCAGCGCCATGTTCTCACCCCAACCGGCTTTGCCGCGCAGGCACAGGCCGTATTGCTCTTTGGATTTGTCGGTGAGTTTAACGGCGAATTCGCCGATCTGGCTCCAGGTCGGGTGCTCAGGCATGCTCAGCCCGGCGTCCTTGAACAGGTCGGTGCGGTAATAGGTGATCGAGCTTTCGGCATAGAACGGCAGGGCGTACAACGAGCCCTTGACCGACAAACCGTCACGCACCGAAGGGAACACATCGTCGAGGTCGTAGGAAGCCGGCAAGTCCTTCATCGGCTCCAGCCACCCCTTGGCGCCCCAGAGTGCGGCTTCGTACATGCCGATGGTCAACACATCGAACTGCCCGCCCTGGGTGGCGATGTCGGTGGTCAGGCGTTGGCGCAGCACGTTTTCTTCGAGCACCACCCAGTTCAACTTGATCTCCGGGTGCTCGGTCTCGAAGGTTTTCGAGAGCTTCTGCATGCGGATCATGTCGCTGTTGTTGACGGTGGCAATGGTCAGGGTTTGCGCGCCAAGGCTGACGGCGCTGAGGGTCATGCAGGTGCAGGCAAGCAATGCTTTTGCTGTGAACTTCATCGCGCACTCCATTTCCGCGCCCAGAGGGCTACAGAAGGACGGTTATTGTTGTTGTGTCTTCCTACGAGAAGTCAGGAAGAGTGTGCGTTGATTACAGCCTTCAAAAGCGGCGGTGACAAATCCTTGGGCGCACGCTCACTGATACTTTTTTGCACTCATCGACCACCTGATCGTTCCCACGCTCCGCGTGGCAACGTCGCTAGGGACGCTCTGCGTCCCGGGGTGACGCAGAGCGTCACGGTATGCATTCCCACGCAGAGCGCGGGAACGATCCTCAGTGCAGTGCTTAACGCTTGATCGTTCCCACGCTCCGCGTGGTAACGCCGCTTGGGACGCTCTGCGTCCCGGGGTGACGCAGAGCGTCACGGAATGCATGCCCACGCAAAGCGCGGGAACGATCCTCAGTGCAGTGCTTAACGCTTGATCGTTCCCACGCTCCGCGTGGTAACGCCGCTTGGGACGCTCTGCGTCCCCGAGTGATGCAGAGCGTCACGGAATGCATGCCCACGCGGAGCGCGGGAACGATCGATGCCGTCTTTAACGGTGAATAGCACGCTGGGTGCTGGATCGATTGGGGGATTTGGGGTGGGTTTGATCATGGTGAAACTCCTGATTTAAGTGGAGCTGCCACCCTTTCGCCGCGACGCTATGGGGTGGTAGCCGTACGCAGGTTCGCGGACCGGAATCAGGAAACCGGCATACCCGAAGGTATCCCGCGCACAGCCACCATGAAGCCGCACAGTAGACGATAAAAAAACGCCGACTAAAAGCGGAAATGGCACTTTGCATCTGATTAAACCGGGCCGCGACGCCCGACGCTGCCTGTGCAGCGGTGTACGGAGACTAGAGATCGAGTGTCCTAGGGGCAACCTCAAAGCCTTGTAAGACGTTTCTGTTTCGCACCACCTAGATGAACGATCAACCTCAAGCCAAATTCTGCTCAGTCAGCCGCTGCACCGCCAACCGCCGATAGTGAGACGGCGTCATCCCCTTAAGCTGTTGAAACCGCCGATTAAAGTTGGAAATATTATTAAACCCCGACTCAAAACACACATCAGTCACGGCCTTGTCCCCATCGGCCAGTAATTCACAGGATTTGCTGATGCGCAGCCGATTGACGAATTCAATAAAAGTCCGCCCGGTCGCCTGTTTGAACACCCTGGAAAAATACGTCGGCTTCATCCCCAGGTACTCCGCCACTTCTTCCAACGGCAGCTCTCGGGCGTAGTGGGCAAAGATGTAGTCCACTGCGCGGTTGGTGCGGTCGATGCTGTGTTCGTCGGCTTGCTGTGGCGTGGTGACGCCGGACAGTAACTGGTAGTCCTCACAGGCGCTCAACACCTCCAGCAAGATAAAGAAGTGCCCCAGGCGTGCCATGCCTTGGGCGTCTTCGATGCGTTGCATCAGGGTCATGGCGTTGGCGATGGTTTTTTTGCAGCGAAATTCGATGCCGTATTGCGCACGTTCAAGCAGCGGCGCCAGGCTTTTGAGTTCGGTGAAGATGTGGCTGCCGTGTTCGAACAACTCATCGGTGAAGTTCACCAGCATGTCACGCTTGGGCACCACTTCATCTTCCTCCACCTGGCTGATCCAGTTATGGGGCAGGTTGGGGCCGGTGAGGAACAGGCTTTCCGGGTAGAAGTTGCCGATGTAGTCGCCGATAAACACCTTGCCGGAGCTGGCGACGATCAGGTGCAGTTCGTATTCCTTGTGGAAGTGCCAGCGCACCAACGGGCAGGGGAAGCCATGCTGACGATAGATGATGGACAGGCCGTTGTGGTCGTCCATCAGTTCGTAGGAAGGGTCGGTGATGCGCGTTGCTCGGGTCATGCTGCCGTCGCTTTATTGTGGTCGCTGCGTAGGATAATGCCCCGTCGCGCGCGACCTCGCCAGCAGCAGTGTTTATAGGGTGCGGTTTTTGGCCTCGATCCACTGGGACATGTATTGGGTACTTTTATGCGCGTGATGGCGCAGCATGCTGCCGGTGAAGTTGTCCTGGCGATGGGCCGCGAGGTTGCTGCGGCAACGTTCCAGGCATTCCACCAAGGCGGACCCGTGCACGTCCTGGTCATAGCGTCGGGCCAGCAGTTGGCGCCCATGCTCCTGGGCTTGAGTCCAGCGCTCGCGGTCCTGGTAAAGGGCCACGGCAGCGGCGGCCAGGGCCGGGGCGTCCTGTGCGATCTCGCCGGGCCAGGGCTGGTCATCGCCCATGGCTTCGGCGCCGATCGGGGTGGTGACATTGGGTGTGCCGCACAGCATGGCGTCGACTAACTTGCCCTTGATGCCGGCGCCAAAGCGCAGTGGCGCCAGGCAAATACGCGCCGCCGTCATGACTTGCAAGGCATCTTCGGCCCAGTTCATCACATGAAAACCCTGTGCCGGGTTGTGCAGGGCGGTGGCTTTGGGCGGGGTGTAGGCGCCGTAGATGTGCAACTGCGCGCCCGGCAACTGTTGGCGGATCAGCGGCCACAGGCTGTGCTTCATCCACAGCACTGCGTCCCAATTTGGCGCGTGGCGGAAGTTGCCGATGCTGAGGAAATGCGCACGGTCTTCAAAGGGCGCAAAGGCTGCAGTGGGCGGTTGCAGCATCAAGGGGCACCAGTGGAGCAGGGCGGCAGGCACCTTGAACTGTTCGGTGAGCAGGCGGATTTCCACGTCGGAGATCATCAGGCTGATGTCGCAGCGGTAAATCGCGGCGATTTCGCGCTTGGCCAGGTCGGTATCGGCCATGCGCTGGAATTCGTCCTCCAGCGCCGGCGCGAACAGGGCGCTGAAGTCGTCGCTGTCGGGGTTGGCTTTTACTTGTTCTTTGAAACGCTGGTGGCGGGCGTCGCGCAGGCTTTGCAGGTCGGAGGTTTCCAGCACGCGCAGGGCGTCGGGGCAGCATTGTTCTACGCGCCAGCCGAATTGCTCCTCCATCATGAAACGGTCGAACAGCACGATATCCGGGGCCAGTTCGCGAATAAAGTCGTCGAAACTGCTGTTATTCAGTTCGATGGCGCGTTCGGCGATCCCGAGTGCCGGCAAGTCGGCCTTGTGCTCGCCAATGGTGGCCGGGCTGCTGAAGGTAATGTCCCAACCTTGCGTAAGAAAGCTCTCAAGGATTTGCATCATATGCCCGCCCGCTGCCGAGGAGCGGGGCTCGGGCCAGACGTAGCCAATGACCAGGACTTTGGTGGCGGGCTGATTCATCGACGAAGGTTTCCTTGAAGGGCAAGCGCAAAGCGCGCAATTAAACCACAACCTCAGGACATGACAATTTGTGTCTGGCGGTAGGTAGCTTCGGCACTTTGTGGTTAACTTCCGCCTCTCGAATTCGTTTAACCAAACCCAGCATAAGGATTCCGTTCATGGCTCAAGTCACCCTTAAAGGCAACCCGGTCCAGGTTGAAGGCCAATTGCCGAAAGTCGGCGCCAAAGCTGCAGACTTCACCCTGACCGCCGGCGATCTGTCCAACGCCACCCTGGCTACCTTTGCCGGCAAGCGCAAAGTGCTGAACATCTTCCCAAGCGTTGACACCCCAACCTGCGCCACTTCGGTGCGCAAGTTCAACGCCCAGGCCAACGATGTGGCCAACACCGTGGTGCTGTGCATCTCCTCCGACCTGCCATTCGCCCAAGCGCGTTTCTGTGGTTCCGAAGGCCTGGAAAACGTTAAGAACCTGTCGGATTTCCGCAATGCCGACTTCGCCGTCGACTATGGTGTTTCCATCGCTGACGGCCCGCTGCAGGGCCTGACCGCTCGCGCTGTCGTGGTGCTGGATGAAAACGACAACGTGCTGCACAGCGAGTTGGTCAAGGAAATCGCTGAAGAGCCAAACTACGACGCCGCCCTGGCTGTGTTGAAGTAACTGTTTCTACGTATGACTGTCGTTTGGCAGTAACACGTATGATGCATGATTGCGGCCTGGCCTAGTCCAGGCCGTTTTTATTTGAGCGTCAGCGGCTTAGCGAAATAGCCGGTGGACTAAGATCAAAAAGTTAAACGTTGTAAGCCTAAGGTAAATAGCCGGTAAAGGTGCTTTTTTAAACGCACCCCAGTGCTTATCTTTCAGCCTCCCGAAGAAGAAGCTCTCACCCCCAATGGTTGATCACTCCATGCAATCCTCCTCCCGCAACTCCCGCCGCTGGCTGTTTGGCCTGCTCGTGCTGCTGGTTATCGCCGGCCTGTGCTGGAAATTCTGGCCCAGTGGCGCGGCCCATAAAGATGCTCCGGCGGGACACACGGGCAAGACCGGCATGGCGCGCCCAGGCTTCGGTGGTTCCACCGGGCCGGTACCGGTGCGTGTGGCGCCGGCGGTGCTGGGGGAGTTTCCTGTGTACTACAAGGCCCTGGGGACGGTCACTGCACTGAACACCATTAATGTGCGCAGCCGGGTGGGCGGCGAGCTGGTCAAGATCGCCTTCGAGGAAGGGCAGATGGTCAAGGCCGGCGACCTGCTGGCAGAAATCGACCCGCGCAGCTACCAGAACGCCTTGCTCCAGGCCCAGGGCACCTTGCTGCAAAACCAGGCCCAGTTGAAGAACGCCCAGGTCGATGTACAGCGTTATCGCGACCTGTATGCCCAGGACAGTATCGCCAAGCAAACCCTGGACACCGCCGAAGCGCTGGTGTTGCAGTACCAGGGCACGGTCAAGACCAACCAGGGCGCGGTGGACGATGCCAAGCTCAACCTGGAATTCACCAAGATCCGTGCGCCCATCAGCGGCCGCGTCGGTTTGCGCCAGCTTGACGTCGGCAACCTGGTTGCGGCCAACGACACTACCGCCCTCGCGGTGATCACCCAGACCCAGCCAATCAGCGTCGCCTTCACCCTGCCGGAAAATACCCTGGAAACCGTGCTGGCCCGTTACCACGCCGGTAACAAGTTGCCCGTGGAAGCCTGGGACCGTAGCGACGTGAAAAAACAGGCGGTCGGTGTACTGCAAAGCCTGGACAACCAGATCGATGTCACCACCGGCACCCTGAAGTTCAAGGCGCGGTTCGATAACAAGGACCAGGCGCTGTTCCCCAACCAGTTCGTCAATGTGCACCTGCTGGCCGATACCTTGAAGAACGTGGTGCTGGCACCCTCTGCGGCGATCCAGTTCGGCAACAATGGCACCTTTGTCTATAAGCTCGACGGTGACAAGAAGGTCAAGGTCCAGCCGCTGGTGGTGGGGGATACCGATGGCGAAAATACCGTGATCAAAGAGGGCCTGGTCGCTGGCGACCGCGTGGTGCTGGAAGGCACCGACCGCCTCAAGGACGGTAGCGAGATCGAAGTGGTCAACGCCAGCAGCGAGGTGCCGACCACGCCGACCGAACACCTGCAAGGCAAGCCCGCAGCTAAAGGGGAGACCGGGGCAGACGCCGGCAAGGCGCAAAAGGTCGGTTCATGAACCTGTCGCGCCTGTTCATCCTTCGCCCGGTCGCCACCACGCTGAGCATGCTGGCCATTGTCCTGGCCGGCATCATTTCGTACCGCCTGCTGCCGGTATCGGCGTTGCCCCAGGTGGATTACCCGACTATCCGGGTGATGACCCTGTACCCCGGCGCCAGCCCCGACGTGATGACCAGTGCGGTCACCGCACCGCTGGAGCGTCAGTTCGGGCAGATGCCCGGGCTGACCCAGATGGCGTCCACCAGCTCGGGCGGTGCCTCGGTGCTGACCCTGCGTTTCAACCTCGACATCAATATGGATGTCGCCGAGCAACAGGTGCAGGCCGCGATCAACGCCGCCACCAACCTGTTGCCCAAGGATTTGCCGGCGCCGCCGGTATACAACAAGGTCAACCCGGCGGACACCCCGGTGCTGACCCTGGCAATTACCTCCAAGACCATGTTGCTGCCCAAGCTCAATGATTTGGTCGACACGCGCATGGCGCAGAAAATCGCGCAGATCAGCGGCGTCGGCATGGTCAGCATCGCCGGTGGCCAGCGCCAGGCCGTGCGCATCAAGGTCAACCCCGAGGCCCTGGCGGCCAATGGCTTGAACCTCTCGGACGTGCGCGCCCTGATCGCCGCCTCCAACGTCAACCAGCCCAAGGGCAACTTCGACGGCCCCACCCGCGTGTCGATGCTCGACGCCAACGACCAGTTGGTCTCGCCCGAGCAATATGCCGAACTGATCCTGGCCTACAACAACGGCGCCCCGCTGCGGCTCAAGGATGTCGCGCAGATTGTCGACGGTGCCGAAAACGAACGCCTCGCCGCCTGGGCCAATGAGAACCAGGCCGTGTTGCTCAATATCCAGCGCCAGCCGGGCGCCAACGTGATCGAGGTGGTGGACCGCATCAAGGCCCTGCTGCCGAGCATCACCGACAACCTGCCGGCCGGCCTGGACGTGACGGTGCTCACCGACCGCACCCAGACCATCCGCGCCTCAGTCAAAGACGTACAGCACGAGCTTCTGATCGCCATTGCCCTGGTGGTCATGGTGACGTTCCTGTTCCTGCGCCGGGTCAGCGCCACGATCATTCCGTCCATCGCCGTGCCGCTGTCCCTGGTGGGCACCTTTGGTGTGATGTACCTGGCCGGATTCTCCATCAATAACCTGACGCTGATGGCCCTGACCATCGCCACCGGGTTTGTGGTGGACGACGCGATCGTGATGCTGGAGAACATCTCGCGCTATATCGAGGAAGGCCAGACGCCGATGGCGGCCGCGCTCAAGGGCGCCAAGCAGATCGGTTTCACCCTGGTGTCCCTGACGCTGTCGTTGATCGCGGTATTGATCCCGTTGCTGTTCATGGCCGACGTGGTCGGGCGGCTGTTCCGTGAGTTCGCCATCACCCTGGCAGTGGCGATCCTGATTTCCCTGGTAGTGTCCCTGACCCTCACGCCCATGATGTGCGCGCGCCTGCTCAAGCGCGAACCCAAGGAGGAAGAGCAGGGCCGCTTCTACAAAGCCAGCGGCGCCTGGATTGACTGGTTGATCGAAGCCTACGGCCGCAAGCTGCAATGGGTGCTCAAGCACCAGCCGCTGACGTTGCTGGTGGCGATCGCCACCCTGGGGCTTACGGTAGTGCTGTACCTGGTGGTGCCCAAGGGCTTTTTCCCGGTGCAGGACACCGGCGTGATCCAGGGTATTTCCGAAGCGCCGCAGTCGATTTCCTTTGCGGCGATGAGCCAACGCCAGCAGGAGTTGGCGAAGATCATCCTTGCCGACCCGGCGGTCGAGAGCCTGTCGTCCTACATTGGCGTGGACGGCGATAACGCCACCCTCAACAGCGGCCGCTTGTTGATCAATCTCAAGGCCCACGGCCAGCGCGATTTGAGCGCAGCCGAGGTGATCACCCGCCTGCAACCGCAAATCGACAAGCTGGTGGGCATCCGCCTGTTCATGCAGCCGGTGCAGGACCTCACCATCGAAGACCGCGTCAGCCGTACCCAGTACCAGTTCAGCATGTCCTCCCCGGACGCCGAGTTGCTGGCGTTGTGGAGCGGCAAGCTGGTACACGCCCTCAGCCAGTTGCCGGAACTCACCGACGTCGCCAGCGACCTTCAGGACAAAGGCTTGCAGGTGTACCTGGTGATAGACCGCGACGCGGCCTCGCGCCTGGGCGTGAGTGTCTCGACCATTACCGACGCGTTGTATGACGCCTTCGGCCAGCGCCAGATTTCCACCATCTACACCCAGGCCAGCCAGTACCGGGTGGTGTTGCAGGCCCAGTCCGGCGAAACCCTCGGCCCAGCGGCCCTCAACCAGATCCATGTGAAAACCACCGACGGTGGCCAGGTGCGGCTGTCGAGCCTGGCCCATGTGGAGCAGCGCCAGGCGCAGTTGGCGATTGCCCATATCGGCCAGTTCCCGGCGGTGATGATGTCGTTCAACCTGGCGCCCGGCGTGGCGCTGGGCAAAGGCGTGGAGCTGATCAACCAGACCCAGAAGGACATTGGCATGCCGGTGGGCGTGCAAACCCAGTTCCAGGGTGCGGCCCAGGCGTTCGAAGCCTCGTTGTCGAGCACCTTGCTGTTGATCCTGGCGGCGGTGGTCACCATGTACATCGTGCTCGGTGTGCTCTATGAGAGCTATATCCACCCGATCACCATCCTCTCGACCCTGCCATCGGCGGCGGTGGGGGCCTTGCTGGCGTTGCTGCTCAGTGGCAATGACCTGGGCATGATTGCGATCATCGGCATCATCCTGCTGATCGGTATCGTGAAAAAGAACGCGATCATGATGATCGACTTCGCCCTCGACGCCGAACGCAACCAGGGCCTGGACCCGCAGACGGCGATCTACCAGGCGGCGTTGTTGCGCTTCCGGCCAATTTTGATGACCACCCTGGCCGCGTTGTTCGGTGCGGTGCCGTTGATGCTCGCCAGCGGTTCCGGCGCCGAACTGCGCCAGCCCCTGGGCCTGGTGATGGTCGGTGGCTTGCTGGTGAGCCAGGTGTTGACGCTGTTCACCACGCCGGTGATCTACCTGTACTTCGATCGTCTTGGCCGTCGCTGGCGCAAAGAGCCGCAACGCCTGGAGCCGGTTGAGCCATGAACCTGTCCGGACCTTTCATTCGCCGGCCGGTAGCGACCATGCTGCTGAGCCTGGCGATCATGTTGCTCGGTGGCGTCAGCTTCAACTTGCTGCCGGTGTCGCCGCTGCCGCAGATCGACTTCCCGGTGATCGTGGTGTCGGCCAGCTTGCCCGGTGCCAGCCCCGAGGTGATGGCGTCCACGGTGGCCACGCCGCTGGAGCGCTCGTTCGGCGCGATTGCCGGTATCACCACCATGAGCAGTTCGTCGAGCCAGGGCTCAACCCGGGTGATTCTGGCGTTCGATTCCGACCGCGACATCAACGGGGCGGCGCGGGAAGTGCAGGCGGCCATCAACGCGTCGCGCAACCTGCTGCCCAGTGGCATGCGCAGCATGCCCACCTACAAGAAGATCAACCCGTCCCAGGCGCCGATCATGGTGCTGTCGCTGACCTCTGACGTGCTGCAGAAGGGCCAGTTGTACGACCTGGCCTCGACCATCCTGTCCCAGAGCCTGTCCCAGGTGCCGGGCGTGGGCGAAGTGCAGATCGGCGGCAGTTCGCTGCCGGCGGTGCGTATCGAGCTGGAGCCCAAGGCCCTCGATCAGTACGGCGTGGCCCTGGACGATGTGCGCAACACCATCGCCAATGCCAACCAGCGCCGGCCCAAGGGCTCCTTGGAAGACAGCGAGCGCAACTGGCAGATCCAGGCCAACGACCAGCTGGAAAAAGCCAAGGACTATGAGCCCCTGCTGATTCGCTACCAGGACGGCGCCGCTCTGCGCCTCAAGGACGTGGCGAAGATCACTGATGGTGTGGAAGACCGCTACAACAGCGGCTTCTTCAACAATGATTCGGCGGTGTTGCTGGTGATCAACCGCCAGTCCGGCGCCAACATCATCGAAACCGTGCGGCAGATCAAGGCGCAGTTGCCGGCGTTGCAGGCGGTGCTGCCGTCCAGCGTCAAGCTCAGCCTGGCCATGGACCGCTCGCCCGTGATTACCGCCACCCTGCATGAGGCGGAAATGACCTTGCTGATCGCTGTAGGGCTGGTGATCCTGGTGGTGTACCTGTTCCTGGGCAACTTCCGCGCTTCGTTGATCCCGACCCTGGCGGTGCCGGTATCGCTGGTGGGCACCTTCGCGGTGATGTACCTGTACGGGTTTTCTCTGAACAACTTCTCGCTGATGGCGCTGATCCTCGCCACCGGGCTGGTGGTGGACGATGCCATCGTGGTGCTGGAGAACATTTCCCGGCACATCGACGACGGCGTGCCACCGATGAAAGCCGCGTACCTGGGCGCTCAGGAAGTCGGTTTTACCTTGCTCTCGATGAACGTGTCGCTGGTGGCGGTGTTCCTGTCCATCCTGTTCATGGGCGGGATCGTCACTAACCTGTTCCGTGAGTTTTCGATCACCTTGTCGGCGGCGATCATCGTTTCGCTGATTGTCTCGCTGACCTTGACGCCCATGCTGTGCGCCCGCTGGTTGAAGCCGCATATGAAGGATCGGCAGACCGGTTTGCAGCGCTGGAGCCAGAAGGTCAACGACCGCATGGTCGCCGGCTACGCCACCAGCCTGGACTGGGTGCTGCGCCATCGGCGCCTGACCTTGCTCAGCCTGTTGATCACCGTGGGCGTGAATATCGCGCTGTACGTGGTGGTGCCCAAAACCTTCATGCCCCAGCAGGACACCGGCCAGTTGATCGGTTTTGTGCGCGGCGACGATGGCCTGTCGTTCAGCGTGATGCAGCCGAAGATGGAGATCTTTCGCCAGGCGGTGCTCAAGGACCCGGCGGTGCTCAGCGTGGCCGGCTTTATCGGTGGCAACCAAGGCACTAACAATGCGGTGATGCTGGTACGCCTCAAGCCGATCGGCGAACGCAAAATTTCCGCCCAGGCGGTGATCGAGCGCCTGCGCAAGGAGGTGCCGCTGGTGCCGGGCGGGCGCTTGTTCCTGATGGCCGACCAGGACCTGCAGTTCGGGGGCGGCCGCGACCAGACCAGCGCGCAATACTCCTACATCCTGCAAAGCGGTGACTTGGCCGCGCTGCGCTTGTGGTACCCGAAAGTGGTGGCGGCCATGCGTGAATTGCCAGAGCTGACCGCCATCGACGCCCGTGAAGGCCGGGGCGCGGCCCAGGTCACGCTGATTGTCGACCGCGACCAGGCCAAGCGCCTGGGTATCGATATGGACATGGTCACGGCGGTGCTCAACAACGCCTACAGCCAGCGGCAGATTTCTACCATTTATGACAGCCTCAACCAGTACCAGGTGGTGATGGAGGTCAACCCCAAATACGCCCAGGACCCGATCACCCTTAACCAGATGCAGGTGATCACTGCCGACGGCGCACGGGTGCCGTTGTCGACCATTGCCCACTATGAGAACAGCCTGGCCGACGATCGCGTCAGCCATGAAGGCCAGTTCGCTTCGGAGAATATCGCCTTCGACATGGCGCCCGGGGTCACGGTGGAGCAGGGCACGGCGGCTATCGAGCGTGCGATTGCCAAAGTCGGGTTGCCCGAGGACGTGATCGCCAAGATGGCCGGTACTGCCGATGCGTTCGCCGCGACCCAGAAAGGCCAGCCGTTCATGATTCTCGGTGCGCTGGTGGCGGTGTACCTGGTGCTGGGTATTCTGTATGAAAGCTACATTCACCCGCTGACCATCCTGTCGACGCTGCCGTCGGCCGGTGTCGGCGCGTTGCTTGCGATTTACCTGCTGGGCGGCGAGTTCAGCCTGATCTCTTTGCTGGGCTTGTTCCTGTTGATCGGCGTGGTGAAGAAAAACGCGATCCTGATGATCGACCTGGCGCTGCAATTGGAGCGCAACGATGGCATGAGCCCGCTGGAGTCGATCCGCAGCGCCTGCCTGTTGCGCCTGCGGCCGATCCTGATGACCACCCTGGCCGCGATCCTCGGTGCCTTGCCGTTGCTGCTCGGCAGCGGCGACGGCGCGGAAATGCGTCACCCGTTGGGCCTGACCATTATTGGCGGCCTGGTGTTCAGCCAGATCCTGACCCTTTACACCACCCCGGTGGTTTACCTTTACCTGGACCGCGCGCGCCATCGCTTCAACGCCTGGCGCGGCGTGCGTACCGATGCTGCCCTGGACACTGCGCTATGACCGACTCAACCAACGCCCCTGCGACCTCTGTAGGAGCGAGCTTGCTCGCGAAAAAGGCCCAGACGCCGCGCTCATCCAGAATGAACGCGTTAACGTTGGCAGTCTTCGCGAGCAAGCTTGCTCCTACAGTGGGCTTGGCCATGTTGCTCAGCGCCTGCGCCATCGGCCCTGACTACAAACGCCCGGACGTCATCGAGCCGGTGCAGTTCAAGGAGGCCCAGGGCTGGCGCCAGGCCAATCCGAGCGACTCCCTGGCCCGCGGCGCCTGGTGGGAGCTGTACGGTGACCGACAACTCAATGACCTGGTGGTGCGCCTCAACGCGTCCAACCAGACCGTCGCCCAGGCCGAAGCGCGTTTTCGTCAGGCAAAGGCGCTGGTGCGCAGCTCACGCGGGGCGTTTTACCCCAGCGTTGACCTGAGCGTGGGTAAAACCCGCGCCAGCCAGGGCACCGGCAGCAGCAGCGCCAGCCTCAGCAGCTCCAGCAGTGGTATCCGCGACACCCTCAATGCCCAGTTGGGTGTGAGCTGGGAAGCCGATATCTGGGGCAAGTTGCGCCGTGGTCTGGAGGCCAACGAAGCCAGCGCCGAGGCAAGCTCGGCCGACTTGGCCGCAATGCGTCTGAGCCAGCAGTCCGAACTGGTGCAAAGCTACCTGCAACTGCGGGTCATGGACGAACAGACGCGGCTGCTGCAAGCCACGCTGGACACCTACCAGCGTTCATTGAAAATGACCGAAAACCAATACCGCGCCGGTGTGGCCGGCAAGGACGCCATTGCCCAGGCGCAAACCCAGCTCAAGACCACCCAGGCCAGCCTGATCGACTTGATCTGGCAACGCGCCCAGCTGGAAAACGCCATAGCCGTGCTGATTGGCGAAGCCCCGGCCAACTTCAATCTGGCGGTGAGCAAAGATATTCCGGCGCTACCGCAAATACCGGTGAGCCTGCCGTCCCAACTGCTGGAGCGTCGCCCCGATATTGCCTCGGCCGAACGCTCGGTGATCGCCGCCAACGCCAATATCGGCGTGGCCAAGGCGGCCTATTACCCGGACCTCAGCCTGAGCCTGCAGGGCGGCTATTCCAGCAGCACTTATGAAGATTGGATCAGCCTGCCGAACCGCTTCTGGTCGGTGGGGCCGAAACTGGCCATGACCCTGTTCGATGGCGGCCAGCGCTCGGCGGAAGTCGACCGCAGCGTGGCCAGCTATGACGAGACCGTGGCCAAGTACCGCCAGACCGTGTTGGACGGTTTCCGTGAGGTGGAAAACTACATGGTCCAGCTCAAGGTGCTCGCCGATGAGGCGGTGGTCAGCAATGAAGCGCTGGAATCGGCGCGTGAATCCTTGCGCTTGACCGAAAACCAATACAAGGCCGGGTTGATTGCCTATCTGGATGTGGTCACGGTGCAGGCAACGGCCTTGAGCAACGAGCGCACCGTGTTGACCTTGCTGCAATCGCGCCTGGTGGCGAGTGTGCAATTGATTGCAGCGTTGGGCGGAGGCTGGGACGGCCAGACCTCCCTGGCCGAAAAGGAGTAACCGGATGCGCCGCGCATCCTGGGGGAGCAAGATCAACTGTGTGGGCTTACCCCAATGCCAGTCAGTTAAGCACAGTACCCTGTGGGAGCTGGCTTGCCTGCGATAGCGTTAGTGCAGTAGTAGTTGCGGTGACTGACACACCGCCTTCGCGGGCAAGCCCGCTCCCACAGGGGATCTGCGCAGGCCACATTTTGATGTCCATGACGTCGTTGAAAACAGCCTGGCGAAGCCATCCGATTGACGCCAAAAACTCACTAATGGCCAACTGATTAATTAATCACCTGCCTCGGATTCATACTCGCTACAATCGCCCGCTTTGCCACCCGGCACGGGCTTTTTCGCCCCGTCGCCAGCGAGAAAACCTATGTTGATCGGTAGCTATTCAACCTCCCTTGTCGTGATTTCCCTGTGCGTGGCCATCCTGGCGTCCTACACGGCCTTGGACCTGGCCGGGCGTATCGCGACCGCCAAGGGGCGGGCTGTATACCTATGGATCACTGGCGGCGCAGTGGCGATGGGCGTGGGCATCTGGTCCATGCACTTTATCGGGATGTTGGCCCTGCGCCTGCCGTTTGCCCTCGGGTTTGAGGTAGGCATTACCCTGTTTTCGCTGTTGATCGCCGTGCTATCCAGTGGTTTCGCGTTATGGCTGGTCAGCCAGCCACGCTTGCCGGTCTGGCAACTGGCATTCGGGGCGTTGGTAATGGGCGCTGGAATTGCCAGCATGCATTACACCGGCATGGCCGCGATGCGCATGACACCCGGCATTGATTACGACCCGACCTTATTTGGCGCTTCGTTGGTGATCGCGGTGGTGGCTTCCGGCGCCGCCCTGTGGATCGCCTTCAACCTGCGGCGCAACACACCTTATGTGCGGCTGGCACGGGGTGGCGCCGCCGTCGTGATGGGCGTGGCCATCGTGGGGATGCACTACACCGGGATGGCTGCGGCGCGCTTTGCCGATGGCAGCTTCTGCGGCGCCGCATTGACCGGCCTGAGCGGCAAGGGCCTGGATAACCTGGTCTTGGTCACTTCGCTGGCGGTGCTGGTCATTGCGCTCTTGACCTCGGTGCTGGATGCGCGCCTGGAAGCGCGCACCGCCGTACTCGCCGATTCCCTGACCCTGGCCAATCAGGAACTTACTCACCTGGCCCTGCATGACATGCTCACCGGCCTGCCCAATCGCACGTTGTTGGCTGATCGCATTCAACAAGGCATCCAGGCGGTGAACGAGCGGGGCGGTTGCTTTGCCTTGATGTTTATCGACCTGGATGGCTTCAAGCCGGTCAACGATGCCTTTGGTCATCACCTGGGCGACCAGTTACTGCGCGAGGTCGGCTTGCGCTTGCGTGAGGACTTGCGCAGCCAGGACACCCTGGCCCGTATCGGCGGCGATGAGTTCGTATTGCTGGTGCAACTCACCCAGCCCGACGATGCCATGGGCTTGGCCGAGCGCCAGGTGAGCCTGATCAACCGCACCTTCACGGTGGCCGAGCATGAGTTGCAGATCTCGGCCAGCGTCGGTATCGCCATGTTCCCCGGTAACGGTAATAGTCCTCAGGAACTGCTGATGAACGCCGACGCGGCGATGTATCACGCCAAGGGCATGGGCAAGAACGGCTACAGCTTCTTCGATGTGTCGATGAACACCAATGCGCGCAAACAACTGCAATTGCTGCAGGACCTGCGCAATGCCCTGGAGCAGGGGCAATTTCGTTTGCACTACCAACCCAAGTTCGACGCCGTCAGCGGTCTTGCCGTGGGGGCCGAGGCGCTGTTGCGCTGGGAGCATCCGCAACAAGGCTTGTTGATGCCCGCTACGTTTATTGCACTGGCGGAGAAAACCGGGCTGATCATCCCCATCGGCGAATGGGTACTCGATGAAGCTTGTCGCCAGATGAGCCTGTGGTACGCCCAGGGTTATGAGCACTGGCGCATTGCCGTTAACCTCTCGGCGTTGCAGTTCTGCCACGCCGGGTTGGTCAACAGCGTAGCGGCCGCGCTGGAGCGTCACCAATTACCGGCCAACAGCCTCACGCTGGAGATCACCGAGACCACCGCCATGAGCGATGCCGACGCGAGCATGAAGGTATTGCAGCAACTGTCGGACATGGGCGTGGACCTGTCCATCGATGACTTTGGCACCGGGTACTCCAGCCTCATGTACCTCAAGCGCCTGCCGGCCAATGAGTTGAAGATCGACCGCGGCTTTGTACGTGACCTGGAACACGACAGCGACGACGCCGCCATCGTCTCGGCCATCGTGGCCCTCGGCCAGGCTCTGGACTTACGGATTGTCGCCGAAGGCGTGGAAACCGATGCGCAGCAAAATTTCCTTACCCGCCTGGGGTGTGATTCCTTGCAAGGCTATCTGTTGGGGCATCCATTGCCGGCCGACAGCTTCATGACCAATATCCGCAGTGCCGAACAGGCAGCAGTGCCTGACAAACGCCCTGAGTGACGGGTATTCTTGGATCCAACCCTAAACATCAGGTTGATTCAGGAGACCGCAGCCATGGACAAAGTCGTCATCATCACCGGGGGCAGCCGAGGGATTGGCGCCGAGACGGCCTTGCTGGCCGCTCGCGAAGGTTATCGCATCTGCATTAATTATCAGTCGGACGAGAAGGCTGCCCATGCTGTGCTTGAACAAGTGCGCGGCCTCGGAGCACAGGCCATCGCGGTGCGCGCCGATGTCAGCATCGAAGATGAGGTGATTGCGCTGTTCAATCGTGTGGATGCCGAATTGGGGCGTGTCACTGCGCTGGTCAATAATGCCGGTACCGTGGGGCAAAAATCGCGGGTCGACGAGATGTCCGAGTTTCGTATCCTCAAAATCCTCAAGACCAATGTGCTGGGCCCGATTCTGTGTGCCAAGCACGCGGTGTTACGCATGTCGCCCCGGCATGGCGGGCAGGGCGGCAGTATCGTCAACGTGTCCTCGGTGGCGGCGCGGCTGGGCTCGCCGGGTGAGTATGTCGACTACGCCGCCTCCAAGGGCGCGCTGGATACCTTTACCCTGGGGTTGTCGAAGGAGGTGGCGGGCGAGGGCATTCGCGTCAACGCCGTGCGCCCAGGCTATATCTTTACCGATTTCCATGCCCTGAGCGGCGACCCGGACCGAGTCAGCAAGCTGGAGTCCGGCATCCCGATGGCGCGCGGCGGGCGTCCGGATGAAGTGGCGGAGGCGATTATCTGGTTACTGTCGGACAAGGCATCGTATTCCACCGGAACGTTTATCGACTTGGGGGGCGGCCGTTAAAACGATCGCACAATCCGCCCTAATGTCTCCATGGCCTTTTCCGATGCCTCGTTCCACGGGCTGCCATAGTTCAAGCGTATGCAGTTTCTGAACCGCTGAGTTGCGGAAAAGATCGGCCCCGGCGCAATGCTGATGCCCTGGGCCAAGGCCATCTGGAACAACTTCAGCGAGTCGGTCTGCTCCGGCAATTCCAACCACAGGAAATAGCCCCCCGCCGGCTGGCTGACCCGTGTCTGGGCCGGGAAGTAGCGAGCGATAGCCGCGAGCATGGCGCTTTGCTGTTCTTCCAGGGCGTAGCGCAGTTTGCGCAGGTGGCGGTCATAGCCGCCGTGTTGCAGGTAGTCGGCAATTGCCGCCTGGGCCGGCATCGACGGGCATAACGAGGTCATCAACTTGAGCCGCTCGACCTTCTGTGCAAAGCGCCCGGCGGCGACCCAGCCCACTCGGTAACCCGGCGCCAGGCTCTTGGCAAAGGAGCCGCAATGCATCACCAGCCCTTCGGTATCGAAGGCCTTGGCCGGCTTAGGCGCTTGTTGCCCGTAGTACAGCTCGGCGTAGACGTCATCTTCGATCAGCGGCACTTGATGGCTGCGCAGCAGTTCCACCAGCGCCTGTTTTTTCTCTTCAGGCAGCGTAGCGCCCATGGGGTTCTGGAAGCTGGTCATGGTCCAGCAGGCCTTGATCGGATAGCGCTCAAGGCTTTGGGCCAGGGCGTTCAGGTCAATACCGTCGCGCGGGTGCACCGGGATCTCCACGGCCTTGAGCTTCAGGCGTTCAAGCACTTGCAAACACGCGTAGAACGCCGGCGCCTCGATGGCCACCAGGTCGCCCGGTTCGGTCACGGCCTGCAGGCACAGGTTCAACGCTTCGAGAGCACCGTTGGTGATCAACAGCTCCTCCATCGGCAGCATCAGGCCACCGACCATATAGCGCAGGGCAATCTGCCGGCGCAGTTGCGGGTTGCCCGGCGACATGTCGGTGACCACCAAGCGTGGGTCCATTTCGCGGCTGGCGCTGGCCAGGGAGCGGGCCAGGCGCGGCAGCGGGAACAGCATGGGGCTGGGGAAGGCCGAGCCGAAGGGCACGGTGTTGGGGTCTTTGATGGAGTCCAGTACCGAGAACACCAGCTCACTCACGCCCACCTCGGTGGACTCATGCACCTGCTCACTCACCACCGGTTCGGAAAACGGGCTGGGCGCATGGGCGTTGACGAAGTAGCCAGAGCGGGGGCGTGCGCGAATCAGGCCACGACGCTCCAGCAGGTAGTAGGCCTGGAACACGGTGGACGGGCTGACGCCGTAGGCCTGGCTGGCATAGCGCACCGATGGCACGCGCTGGCCGGGGCCGAGGACGCCGGAGCGGATCAGTTCTGCGATGTCGTCGGCAAATTTTTCGTAGCGTTTCATGGCGGCCTAATTAGCTTTTTGAATGTGTACGCAGGGCAAATTGTAGGCGCTGGCTTGCCTGCGAAGGCGGTGTGTCAGTCACTGCATCTGTTACTGCTCTACCGCTTTCGCAGGCAAGCCAGCTCCCACATTTGATCTCTGTTGTTGATGAAGTATCAGCGATTCAAGGGCGCTACGAAGCGGCTGTCAGCAGCGGTATAGATCCAAGGTTCATCCACATCAGTGACTTTAAAACGTAAGGTTTGAGAGCTGCTGGCCGGTGTGTCCGCCAGCAATGCTACCGACACCGGTATATCGACAATTTCCCCGGCAGCCAGGCTGACCTGGGTCTTGCCTTGCAACTGGAACCCCTCGGCATCCACCAGTTCCAGGCGGTATTCCTGGCGCTGCTGGGTTTTGTTGATCACCTTGAGGCTGTAGATGTTTTCGATCAAACCCAGGCTGTTTTCGCGGAACATGCCACGGTCTTTGGTCACATCCAGCGACACCATCGGCCGTTCAATCAGGGCCACCACCAGTGCCGCGAGCATCACCACCAGCACGGCACTGTAGCCGATCAGGCGTGGCCGCAGCAGATGAGTCTTACCGCCCTGCAATTGGTGCTCACTGGTATAACTGACCAAGCCACGGGCATAGCCCATTTTGTCCATGATCGAATTGCAGGCGTCGATGCAGGCTGCGCAGCCGATGCATTCCATCTGCAGGCCGTCGCGGATATCGATGCCCGTGGGGCATACCTGCACGCATAGCTTGCAATCGATGCAGTCACCGAGGCCGACCTGCGCAGGCGGAACGTCACGTTTACGCGGGCCACGGTGCTCGCCGCGGGCGGCGTCGTAGGAAATAGTCAGGGTATCTTTATCAAACATCACGCTCTGGAAGCGTGCATAGGGGCACATGTGCATGCATACGGCTTCGCGTAGCCAGCCGGCATTGATGTAAGTGGCCCCCGTGAAAAACAATACCCAAAACAGGCTCACACCGCCCATCTGCCACGTCAGCAGTTCGGCGGCCAAGGGGCGGATGGGGGTGAAGTAGCCCACAAACGTCAGCCCGGTCAACACACTGATACCCAGCCACAACGTATGTTTGGCCGAGCGCCGTGCCAGCTTATTCAGGCTCCAGGGTGCCGCCTGCAGTTTGATACGTTGGTTGCGTTCACCCTCGGTCACCTTCTCGCACCACATGAACAGCCAGGTAAACGAGCTTTGCGGGCAGGTGTAGCCGCACCAGACGCGGCCGGCAAACACCGTGATCGCGAAGAGGCCGAAGGCACAGATGATCAACAGCGCCGAGAGCAGGATGAAATCCTGGGGCCAGAATGTCGCACCAAAGATATGGAACTTGCTCTCGGCCAAGTCCCACAGTACGGCTTGGCGTCCACCCCAGTTCAGCCACACAGTGCCAAAAAAAGCCAGAAACAGCAGGCCGGCACCGCCCACGCGCAAGGTGCGGAACACACCGGTAAAACTGCGGGTATGGATCAGGTTGTCGCTGGATTTGGCCTTCACCTTCTTTGGGTGAATGGGCTCAAAGGTTTCCACGGTTGGGATTCGTTCGCTCATGGTCATTCGCTCATCAGCCTCCATCAGGCGGATGAACTATGGGCGACAGACTGTTCGCATAACAGACTCAGGTGGAAGGATAAAAAGCGGATCAGATAGGCTTGATGCGTTCTTGTGCGTCAATGTGCTGCACCCCGAATCTATAGGGGTGCAGGGATTCAAAGGGTTCGATGATACAGATCAATCAAATCACCGAACCAGGCTCTTGCGCCTTTACATGGTTACGGCCATCCGTGGCCCCTTCAACCGTCAGCGCGTCGGCTTCGGCTTCAGTGATATAGATCCGCTCGCCCGCCAACTCCACATAGGACATGGCTTTGTCATGGTCGGTAAGGATCTTCACGCGGGTGGCTGGCAGGCTTTGTTCCTGGCCGTCCACGTCGAGCGTGAAGTAGCACAAATGGTTTTCGATGCGCAGGGGCATGGCGATCTCCTTTCTATGGGCTCTATCACGTTAGGCGACCCCTATGGCAAGGGGTTCCAGGCAACTGACTGGCGGTCTGCGCTGTCCATCCTTTATCTATCCATAATAAAAGGAGCGCATCCATGGACGCCTGGTGGCATCAAGTGTGGCAAACACTGCAAGCCGAATTCGCGGACATCGGCGATGCCCGGCAGCTCACCCAAGTGACGGTGCGCCTGCTGATCGCCGCGATCCTGGGCGGCATCCTGGGTTTTGAGCGTGAGCACAAGGGCAAGGCGGCTGGCGTGCGCACCCATATGCTGGTTGCGCTTGGTGCGGCGCTGTTCGTGCTGGTGCCGCAGATGTCCGGCAACCAGGCGGACGCCATGAGCCGGGTGGTTCAGGGGGTGATTGCGGGCATCGGCTTCCTTGGCGCTGGCACCATCCTCAAGGGCAAGGAAGATGAAGAGGGCCAGCATGTGAAGGGCCTGACCACGGCTGCCGGGTTGTGGATGACCGCCGCCATTGGTGTGGCGGCGGGGATGGGGCGTGAATCGACGGCAGTACTCAGTACACTGCTGGCCCTGGCGGTGTTCAGCATCATGCCGAGAATCGTCAGATTGTTGGAAAAGTGACCCTGAGTCATACCGCGGATCAGGTCACGATGTTGCTTTGGCGTACCTCACCAAACACCTTGAGCAAAAAGGGGTCTTTGCCCGGCGCATCGGCGATGACAATTACGCTGGTGTTGGCGCTGGGCGAGTGATGGATCTGCATTTCACCGATTACTTCTGGAAACCGATCGACCGGCCGCAGCGACGTGTTCAGCTGCCGCTGGATGCCGGACAGGTCCAGTTTATCTCCCGATTTGAAATTGCGGATCTCGCTGGGGGCCTCCAGGGTAGATTCACTGGTGGCGTTGAAACTGTAGGTTGCAGCGCGAGTGTCGGCAGGCGATGAGTCCTGCGTTTCAGGCGCCGCCGATTGGTCGAGCTTTTCGTCGCTCAGGGACGAAGCTGCATCCGTGAGGGCTTTGGACTTGGTCTCCATTGCAGAAAAATTTTTGCTCAAAGCACCCAGTTCTTCGAGCCAATTTTTGTGATGGTCAACGGTGTTCCAGATGTCGCCGTCGAACGCGGCGGTAATGATTTCCAGAAGTTTGAGCCTCATTTTATCGGCCGCCTCATTGATCACCTGGTGCTTGGCAGACTCCAGGTTTGAATCAATATTTTTTTTGTCGAGCTTGTCCCGGATCTCTCGAAGTGTTTCGCGGTTTTTTTTCGCGTTGGCGCCCCTCGACATTAATTTGACATTCTCTGGGGTCAATGTGGTGTTGAACTGCTCAGTGATTGCGCGAGATTTCGGCGAGCTTGGATTGCGTTGTATCTCCTTGATGGTGTCTGGGGTCAATGCCGTATTCAGGTCGTCCAACTTATTCTTCGCCTCTACCTCCGACATAGAAGGTGAGGTGTTGGACTTCGTCGTTGGCGATAGAGGGGGATGGGGTGAGCGGTCAGGCGCCTTAGGGGAGGAGGACCAGTTCGGGCCGGCCTTTAGCAACGTATTTATTCGCTCGGGTGTCAGCGCCTGTTGATTGGAGACGGGATTGGAGGATGTGGGTGTTGTGACTGGAGCAGTGGGCGTTGATGGGGAGGTGATAGTCGACATGGGGCTACTCGTGATAAATGGGCTAAAGGCCAGGTGAAAAAAAGGCTGAGCATTCACGCGAGATCAATATAAAAAGGAACAGTAAAACGAACATTCAGCCTTGACGTGGAACTTCGTAGGACTCCTCGTTTTTTTGTGTGCTCGAACACCAGGACGTCTAGGTGTTCGAGCAGGCCGTGTTCTTGCTCTGATGATTTAGACGATCACCGGAGGCAGGGTCGTCGGCGGCTCTTGCACGGGCGGTGGGTCGTTTTCCGGCGGCTCTCTCTCTGGAATGGGCGCCGGTTCACTGGGCGGCGTCGGTAGTGGCGGAGTGTCGATATTCGGATCTTCAGGTTCAGGTGGTATCGGGATATTCATCGGTGTGGCCTCCTTTGTGCTTTGCTCTAGCGGTGGACCGCTGCCTGGGGCAATTGATTCCCTGCCCAGCGGCGGCATATCCACCTGAACTTTTGCGGCGCGCCCAGGCTCGGACCTTATACGGCCACGCTCAGGGAAAGCGTCGCCGCCTTTGAATTCGGATCAAGCCAAGAGCGTCCACAGGGCGTAAGGGGAAGATGCTCGATGATTGCTGAAACACTGGCTCCAGAAGGCTCGATACTGCCGCTGTCGCAAGCGCTGTTGTTACCCAGGATCGCTATCGAAAGCACCATGCCGGTGATCGACAATGGTGAGTTCGCCGTCAAGGCTGTGGTCGGCCAGCGTGTCAATGTCACCAGCAAAGTGTTCGCTGATGGTCACGACAAGCTGGCGGTGCTGATCCGCTGGCGCGTGCTGGAGGAAGAAAGCTGGCACAGCGTGGTCATGACCGATGTCGGCAACGATGGCTGGGAAGGCGCGTTCACCGTCGCCCAACTCGGGCCGCATGAATACTGCATCGAGGCATGGATCGATACCTTCGCCAGCTTCTGCTATGAATTGCGCAAGAAACATGAGGCCGGGGTGCCGGTCAGCCTTGAATTGCAGGAAGGCCGCAGCCTGGTGTTGCAGGCTGCCGAGCGCAGTGACAACGAATTGCGCGACCGTTTGATGGTGTTGCACCACGAACTGTCGGGCCTGCTGGAAACCGAGCAGGTGGCGTTGTTCCTGCACGAAGACAGTGCACACCTGATGACCCAGGCCGATCATCGCGCGTATCTGAGCGTCAGCCCCGCCTACCCAATTGACGTAGAGCGTGAGGCGGCGCAGTTCGCCAGTTGGTATGAGCTGTTTCCCCGCTCGATCACCGATGATCCGGCCCGCCACGGTACATTCAACGACGTGCACTCGCGCTTGTCGATGATCCACGACATGGGTTTTGACGTGCTGTACTTCCCGCCGATCCATCCTATCGGCCGCAGCCACCGCAAGGGCAAGAACAACTCACTCACCGCAGGCCCCGATGATCCGGGCAGTCCGTATGCCATCGGCAGCGCGGAGGGCGGGCATGAGGCGATTCACCCGCAACTGGGCAGCCGTGAGGATTTCCGTCGCCTGGTCAAGGCCGCTGCCGACCACGGCCTGGAAATTGCCCTGGACTTCGCCATCCAGTGCTCCCAGGACCACCCATGGCTTGAACAGCACCCTGGCTGGTTCAACTGGCGCCCCGACGGCACGATTAAGTACGCCGAGAACCCGCCGAAAAAGTATCAGGACATCGTCAACGTCGATTTCTATGCGGCGGATGCGATTCCGGGCTTATGGACAGAACTGCGCGACATTGTGGTGGGCTGGGTGGAAGAGGGCGTGAAGACCTTTCGCGTCGACAACCCGCACACCAAGCCGCTGCCGTTCTGGCAATGGCTGATCAGCGACGTGCGTGCCAAGTACCCGGAGGTGATCTTCCTCGCCGAAGCTTTCACCACCCCGGCAATGATGGCGCGCCTGGGCAAGGTCGGCTATTCCCAGAGCTATACCTACTTTACGTGGCGCAACACCAAGGCTGAACTGAGCGAGTACCTCACTCAACTGAACCAATCGCCCTGGCGTGAGTGCTACCGCCCGAACTTCTTCGTCAATACGCCGGACATCAACCCGGGTTTCCTGCATGACTCCGGCCGCGCAGGCTTCCTGATCCGCGCTGCGCTGGCCACGATGGGCTCGGGCCTGTGGGGGATGTATTCAGGCTTTGAGTTGTGTGAGTCGGCGCCCGTGCCAGGCAAAGAAGAATACCTCGACTCCGAGAAGTACGAGATCCGCCCCCGCGACTTTACCGCCCCCGGCAACATCATCGCCGAGATCGCCCAGCTCAACCGCATCCGCCGCCAGAACCCGGCGTTGCACACGCACCTGGGGCTCAAGCTCTACAACGCCTGGAACGACAACGTCCTGTACTTCGGCAAGCGCAGCGAGGACGGCAGCAATTTCATTCTGGTCGCCGTCAACCTCGACCCGCACAACGCCCAGGAAGCCCACTTTGAATTGCCGCTGTGGGAGATGGGGTTGCCCGACGATGCCCAGACCCAGGGCGAAGACTTGATGAACGGCCATCGCTGGACCTGGTACGGCAAGACCCAATGGACCCGGCTGGAGCCGCAGATGCCGTTCGGGATCTGGCGCATCAGCACCCCCTGAGTGCTCGTTCCCACGCTCTGCGTGGGAACGCCTCACTTCGCTCTGCGTGGGAATGCCTCACTGGACGCTCTGCGTCGCGCTTGGGACGCGGAGCGTCCGGGGCTGCATTCCCACGCGGAGCCTGGGAACGATCCTCGAGAACTTTGTATTTTCAGGAGTTTGCAATGGCCAAGAAACCCAAGGCAGCCACCTTCATCAAAGACCCGCTCTGGTACAAAGACGCGGTGATCTACCAGGTACACGTCAAATCCTATTTCGACTCCAACAACGACGGCATTGGTGACTTTGCCGGGCTGATCGCCAAACTCGACTACATTGCCGACCTGGGCGTGAACACCATCTGGCTGCTGCCGTTCTACCCGTCTCCCCGCCGTGATGACGGCTACGACATTGCCGAATACCGCGGCGTGCACAGCGACTACGGGACGATGGCCGACGCCAAGCGCTTTATTGCCCAAGCCCACCAACGCGGGCTGCGCGTGATCACCGAGCTTGTGATCAACCACACCTCCGACCAGCACCCCTGGTTCCAGCGCGCGCGCAAGGCCAAGCCAGGCTCGGCGGCGCGGGACTTTTATGTGTGGTCGGACGATGACCAGAAATACGACGGCACGCGCATTATTTTCCTCGACACCGAAAAGTCCAACTGGACCTGGGACCCGGTGGCCGGCCAGTACTTCTGGCACCGCTTTTACTCGCACCAACCGGACCTCAACTTCGATAACCCGCAGGTCATGAAAGCGGTGCTGTCGGTGATGCGCTATTGGCTCGACCTGGGCATCGACGGCCTGCGCCTGGACGCCATTCCCTATCTGATCGAACGGGACGGCACCAACAACGAAAACCTGGCGGAAACCCACAACGTCCTCAAGCAGATCCGCGCTGAGATCGATGCCCATTATCCCGACCGCATGCTGCTGGCCGAAGCCAACCAGTGGCCGGAAGACACGCAGCTGTACTTTGGGGATAGAAAGGGTGATGACGGCGATGAATGCCACATGGCCTTTCACTTTCCACTGATGCCGCGCATGTACATGGCGTTGGCCCAGGAAGATCGCTTCCCCATTACCGACATTCTGCGCCAGACCCCGGAGATTCCCGCCAACTGCCAGTGGGCAATTTTCCTGCGCAACCATGATGAGCTGACCCTGGAAATGGTCACCGACAAAGAGCGCGACTACCTGTGGAACTACTACGCCGCAGACCGCCGCGCCCGCATCAACCTGGGCATTCGGCGACGCCTGGCGCCGCTGGTGGAGCGCGATCGTCGGCGGGTGGAATTGCTCAACAGCCTGTTGCTGTCGATGCCGGGCACGCCGACCCTGTACTACGGCGATGAAATCGGCATGGGCGACAACATCTACCTGGGCGACCGTGACGGCGTGCGCACGCCCATGCAATGGTCCATCGACCGCAATGGCGGGTTTTCCCGTGCCGACCCGGCCAGTCTGGTGTTGCCGCCGATCATGGACCCGCAATACGGCTACCAGTCGGTCAACGTCGAGACCCAGGCCCAGGACCCGCATTCATTGCTCAACTGGACCCGGCGCATGCTCGCAGTGCGCAAGCAGTCCAAGGCGTTTGGTCGTGGCAGCTTGAAAATGCTCTCGCCGACTAACCGGCGCATCCTGGCTTACACCCGTGAATACACCGGTGAAGACGGCCACACCGAGATCATCCTGTGCGTGGCCAACGTGTCGCGCAGCGCCCAGGCGGCGGAGCTGGACCTGTCGGCCTTTGCCGGCATGGTGCCGGTGGAGATGCTTGGCGGTAATGCCTTCCCGCCAATCGGCCAGCTGAATTTCCTGCTGACCCTGGCGCCCTATGGTTTCTATTGGTTCGTGCTGGCAGCGGAAAACCAGATGCCCAGCTGGCATGTGGAACCGGCGCAAAGCATGCCCGACTTCACCACTTTGGTACTGAAAAAACGCATGGAAGAGCTACTCGAAGAACCTTGCCGCACCAGCCTGGAACATACGTCACTGCCCGCCTGGCTGCCCAAGCGGCGCTGGTTTGCCGGCAAAGATACGGCAATCGACACGGTGCACATCGCATATGGCGTGCGTTTTGGCGACCCGCAGCATCCGGTGTTGCTCAGTGAGATCGAAGTGACCAGTGCCGGCCAGGTCAGCCGCTACCAACTGCCCTTGGGCTTCCTTGGCGAAGACCAGTTCACCAGCGCCTTGCCCCAGCAATTGGCGTTGGCCCGAGTGCGACGCACCCGCCAGGTAGGTTTGGTGACCGATGCCTTCAGCCTTGAGCATTTTATCCTTGAGGTGATCCAGGCCATGCAGGCCGGCACCGTGCTCAATACCCCTGACGGCGATCTGCGATTCGAGGCCACTCATCACTTGGCCGCATTGCAACTGACCCGTGAATCGCCGGTGCGTTACTTGTCCGCCGAGCAGTCCAACAGCTCGGTGGTGGTCGGTGAGAGTCTGGTGCTCAAGCTGATTCGCAAAGTCAGCGCCGGCGTGCACCCGGAGCTGGAAATGAGTGCGTACCTGACCGCCGCTGGCTACCCGAACATCTCGCCGCTGCTGGGCTTTATGAGCCGCCAGGACGGGCAGGGACAGGACAACTTGCTGATGATTGCCCAGGGTTACTTGAGCAATCAGGGCGATGCCTGGAGCTGGACCCAGAACAACCTGGAGCGGGCGATCCGCGATGAGCTGGCCGACGCGATCTCTGAACAGGAACAGCATTACAACGCCCTCGGGGAACTGGCAGATTTTGCCGGTTTGCTCGGTCAGCGCCTGGGTGAAATGCACCTGGTGCTGGGTGCGCCAACGGCCGACAAGGCCTTCAAACCCGAACCCACCACAATCAAAGACACCCAAGCCTGGGCCAAGGATGTCGGCGCCCAGATCGACCGTGCCTTGCAGTTGCTCAAGCTTAATCAAAGCCAGTTGAACCCCGCCGACCAGGCGTTGGTCAGTGAATTACTGGCGCAGAAAAAAGCCATCGCGGCGCATGTCCAGGCGTTGGCCAAAGCCACGGCGGGCGGATTGCGCATTCGCGTCCACGGTGACTTGCACCTGGGCCAGGTATTGGTGGTCAAGGGCGATGCCTACTTGATCGACTTCGAGGGCGAACCGGCGCGACCGCTGCATGAGCGGCGCGGCAAACACAGCCCTTATAAAGATGTGAGCGGTGTGCTGCGTTCCTTTGATTATGCCGCGGCCATGGCGCTGAATGTACAAGGGGTGGATCACACGCCAGAAGCGAACGCTGCGCGCAAACGCGTGACCGACCGCTACCTGAATGAAGCCCGCGTAGCATTTACCCAGGCTTACCAGGCCGCTGCGTCTACACTGGCGCATGACTGGCAGGATGCCAACGGCCAAGACGCAGCGCTGACCTTGTTCAGCTTGGAAAAGGCCGCGTACGAAGTGGCCTACGAAGCAGAAAACCGCCCGACCTGGCTGCCGGTGCCCCTGCAAGGGCTGCACGGCTTGTTGAGCGGGCTGACACCTATATCTAAACCTGTACGCGGTGGGGAGACGTCATGAGTTTTACACAGAGAGAACCGCTGCAGCCCAAGTTGACTGCATTGCCGGCGTCCAAGGACGTCGATGCGCTGGTGCGCGCCGAGCACCCCGACCCCTTTTCGATCCTGGGGCCCCATGATGACGAGCAGGGCGGCCAGTTTATCCGTGCGTTCCTGCCCGAGGCCCTGAGTGTCCAGGTACTGGCGCGTGACACAGGTGAGCCGTTTGGCAGCCTCGATGCCACCCAGGTGCCAGGCCTGTTTATTGGGCACTTCAGCACTCGCCAGCCCTACCTGCTGAAAATCCAGTGGGCCGGCGGTGAGCAGATCACCGAAGACCCCTACAGCTTCAGCCAATTGCTGCTGGGGGAAATGGACCTGTACCTGTTTGCCGAAGGCAATCACCGTGACCTGGGCAACTGCCTGGGGGCTCAGGTGGTCAGCGTCGATGGCGTGCAAGGCGTGCGCTTTGCCGTGTGGGCGCCGAACGCCCGGCGGGTTTCGGTGGTGGGCGACTTCAATATCTGGGACGGGCGCCGCCACCCGATGCGCCTGCGTCATCCATCGGGGGTGTGGGAAATCTTTATCCCGCGCCTGCAACCGGGCGCGGCCTACAAGTATGAAATTCTCGGTGCCCACGGCATTCTGCCGCTCAAGGCCGACCCTGTGGCGCTGGCCACCCAACTACCGCCGGACACCGCCTCGAAGGTCGCCGCACCTTTGCAGGTGGATTGGCAGGACCATGAGTGGATGCAATCGCGGGGAGACAAGCAGAAAGCCACCGCGCCGTTGTCGATCTACGAGCTGCATGTGGGGTCCTGGCAGTGCGAGCTGGACGAGGCCGGTGAAGTGGCTCGGCAATATGGCTGGCGCGAATTGGCCGAGCGGCTGATTCCTTACGTTCAACAATTGGGCTTCACCCATATCGAACTGATGCCGATCATGGAGCACCCCTTTGGTGGCTCGTGGGGTTATCAAGCGTTATCCCAGTTTGCCCCCAGCGCGCGCTTTGGCTCGCCGGAAGACTTCGCCTGGTTCGTCAATGCCTGCCATCAGGCCGATATCGGCGTGATCCTTGATTGGGTGCCAGCGCATTTCCCCACCGATACCCACGGCCTGGCGCAATTTGACGGTACCGCGCTGTACGAATACGCCAACCCGCTGGAAGGTTTTCACCAGGACTGGGACACGCTGATCTACAACCTGGGCCGCACCGAGGTCCACGGTTTCATGCTCGCGTCGGCCTTGCACTGGCTCAAGCATTTCCACGTGGACGGCCTGCGTGTGGACGCAGTGGCCTCCATGCTGTATCGCGATTATTCGCGCAAGGCCGGTGAATGGGTGCCCAACCGTCATGGCGGCCGCGAGAACCTGGAAGCCATCGATTTCTTGCGGCACCTGAACGACGTGGTTGCCCTTGAAGCGCCGGGCGCGTTGGTAATTGCCGAGGAGTCCACGGCCTGGCCCGGCGTCAGCCAGCCGACCCAACAGGGAGGCCTGGGCTTCAACTACAAATGGAACATGGGCTGGATGCACGACTCCCTGCATTACATCCAGCAAGACCCGGTGTACCGCGCCCATCATCACAACGAGCTGAGTTTCGGGCTGGTGTACGCCTGGTCGGAGCGCTTTATCCTGCCGATTTCCCATGATGAGGTGGTGCACGGCAAGCACTCGCTGATCGACAAGATGCCCGGCGACCGCTGGCAGAAATTTGCCAACCTGCGCGCCTACCTCAGTTTCATGTGGATGCACCCCGGCAAGAAGCTGCTGTTCATGGGCTGCGAATTTGGCCAATGGCGCGAGTGGAACCACGACCAGCAACTGGATTGGTATTTGCTGCAATACCCCGAGCACCGTGGGGTGCAGAAGCTGGTTGGCGACCTGAACCGCCTGTACCGCGAAGAACCGGCGTTGCACGAACAGGACGATGCGCCCCAGGGCTTCCAATGGCTGATCGGTGATGACGCGATCAACAGCGTCTACGCCTGGCTGCGCTGGAGCAAGGGTGGCAAGCCGGTGTTGGTGGTTGCCAACTTCACCCCGGTGCCCCGTGAAGGCTACGCAGTCGGTGTGCCGTTTGGTGGGCGTTGGAGTGAGGTGATCAACAGTGATGCCGATACCTACGCCGGCTCCAATTACGGGAATGGCGGAGCCGTGTTTACCCAGGATGAGCCGCGCCATGGGCAACCGGTGTCGTTGTCTTTGAACCTGCCGCCCCTGGGCGTGCTGATTTTGCGACCTCAAGAGCCTGAAACGCTCTAGCGCGGCGTATGCCGCTGTTCGGCTTGCTGGCAAGATGCCACAATGGCGCCTTTGCCGTCGCCGGTCAAACAGGCCAACCCCATGAATAGCCTCGGGCAGGACCAGGGTCACTCCATCGAAGAGCAGGTGCGAACCGACCGTTTGCACCAGCTGTTTCGTCAATCATTCTCGGCGATCTTCGGCAGCTACCTGGGCGCCGTCATGCTCTGCTGGCTGTGCTGGGATCGGTTCGATCATCAGGTCATCCTGGTGTGGTTGGTACTGTTGGCGGGCTCGTCATTGGTGCGCCTGCATCTGTTCGTGCAATGGTTTCGCTGCCCTGACGCGGCGCGCACGCCCGCCCGTTGGGAACGCCGCTACTGGGTCACGCTGATGCTGTCGGCGGGTATCTGGGGCGGCGGGGCGCTGGCGGTGATGCCGGTCGATGACCGCTTATCCCAGGTGCTGGTGATGCTGTTTACCGTGGGCATGTCGGTCAGCGCGGTGTCCTGTTATTCAGCCTATCGCTACATGACGCTGGGCTCGATGGCGCTGGTGTTGCTTCCCTGTACGGTATGGATGCTGTTTCAGCCTTCGCCGATGCAGGTCGGCGTGGCGTTGGCGGTGCTGGTGTTTGCTTCGTTTGTGGCCGGTGCCACGCGCAAACTCTCCGATGCCCTGGAAAAAGCCTTTCGCCTGACGAGGCAAATGGAACGCGCTCATCATATTTCCACCCGCGCCGCTCAGACCGATGAACTAACCGGGCTGATGAACCGTCGGGCGTTCTACGAACGGGCTCAGTTGCTGTATGCCCAGTGCCTTCGCGAGCAGCAGCCGTTGTGTGCATTGATGATGGACATGGACCACTTCAAAGCCATCAATGACACCTACGGCCACCAGGCCGGCGACCAGGTGTTGCGTCAGATTGGCGCGGTGATCAGCGCGTCCTTTCGCCAGACCGATATCTACGGTCGCCTGGGGGGCGAGGAGTTTGCAGTGCTGCTGCCCAATACCTCATTGGAGACCGCACGCAGCATTGCCGAGCAGTTGCTCCAGACGATTTATCACTTGCCCGCCGACCCTGTACAAGGGGTGAGCGCAAGCTTGGGCGTGGCATCGACCCACGCTCAGCCTCTGGATTTGAACGGCTTGATGAACAGCGCCGACAAGGCCCTGTACCAGGCCAAGGCATCGGGCCGCAATCAGGTGGCGGTTGTCGACTGATCCTTGCTCATCGCCTTTGCCAGCACTCGCGCAACCTGGTCGGCGGAGTAGGGCTTGGCGAGGAACTCAAAGCCTTCATAGCCGCTGTCCGCCAGTTCCTCGCTGTAGCCGGAGACGAGTACCACGGGCAGGTCCGGGCGGCGCTGGCGCAGTAGCTTGGCCATGGCCACGCCGGTCATGCCGGGCATCACCACGTCGGAGAAAATCGCATCGAACCCCTGGACGTCTGTGCCGGCGAGGTTCAGCGCCTGTTCGGCATTGGTCGCCCACGTGGTCTGGTAACCCAGGTCCTTGAGGATCTGGCTGGCGAAGCGTCCTACCTCAAGGTTGTCCTCGACGATCAGCACGTGCTGATGAGCAGCCTCTTGCGGCGCTGGCAAGTCTGTATGCGGGTCTTGATCCGGCGCCGCTTCGCCTTCGACCTGCGGCAGGTACAAGGTAAACACCGTACCCTGGCCAAGGGTGCTGGCCACATCGATATTGCCGCCTGACTGCTTGGCAAAGCCGAATACCTGCGACAGGCCAAGGCCCGTGCCTTTGCCCACGGCCTTGGTGGTGAAGAACGGCTCGAAGATGCGTTCGAAGGTATCGCTGGGAATCCCGGTGCCGGTATCGGCCAGGGAAATGGCGATGTAGGGCATGCACGACTCGGCATCCCCGCGAATACGTGGCAGCGTTTGCTCGCTGGCGACTTTGAGGGTCAGGGTACCCTGGCCGTCCATCGCATCGCGGGCGTTGAGGGCGATGTTGATCAGCGCGATTTCGAACTGGCTTGGGTCGATGCGTGCATAGCAGGGCCGATCGGGCAATTGCACCTGCACATGAATGCGTGCGCCGGTGACGCTTTCGAGCATCTCGCCGATGTTCTGCACGCGCTGGCCGACATCGAACACCTGCGGGTTCAATGGTTGGCGACGGGCAAAAGCGAGCAGTTGGCTGGTGAGCTTGCTGGCCCGCTCCACCGTGTCGGACACCGCGCACATATAACGTTGCCGACGCTCTTCGGACAGGCCCGGTTGGCGCAGGAAATCAACGGATGAGCGGATAATGGTCAGCAGGTTATTGAAGTCATGGGCGACGCCACCGGTCAGTTGGCCGATGGCCTCAAGTTTTTGTGACTGGCGCAGTGCAGCTTCGGCTTCGGCCAGCGCACGGGTACGCTCATTCACGCGCTGCTCCAGGCTGGCATTGAGTTCCGCATAGGCGGCCAGGCCCTTACGCACGGCGGCGTCGGCACGCACGCGCTCGATATGCGCCCATGAACGTTCGGTGACTTCGCCCAACAGCGCGATGTCGTAGGACGACCAAAAACGCGGCACTTTGTCGTGTACGGCCATCAGTGCGGTGAGCCGCCCGTCTTTGATCAAGGGCATGCAAATGGTGGCCGTCACACCGAGTGCCTGGAAGCTCGCGGCGTCATGGGGCGGCAGCTCGATCAGATTATTGCGTATCACCAGTGGCTCGCCGGCACGCAGGCAGTTGACCGCGCATTCGCCAAACGCCGCCAGGCTGTAATGGCCGATGATGCTCGGCGAGCCTTGCGCCGACCAGTCGCCTCGAATGGTAAAGCCATCTTCATCCTCGTCCATGTCGGCGTAGGCACAGATGGACACCTGCAGATGTTCGGCCAGCAGGCGAGTCGTAGACGTCAGGATGGTTTCGGCGTCGGTAGCGTTGGTCACGCTATTGCTAATGGCGTCCAGCACTTCAAGACGACGGGCGAGGAACACCGTGGCAGTGGTTTCGGTCACCGTGTCGAGCAAACCGACCACTACACCTTGGGCATTGCGAATCGGGCTGTAGCAGAAGGTGAAATAGGCTTGTTCCGGCGCTTCGTTGCGTTGGATCAACAGCGGGAAGTTTTCGATATAGGTGGCGTGCCCATCGAACGCGGCGTCGGCGATAGGGCTGATATCGTCCCACACCTCGTGCCAGATCTCGTTGAACGGGCGGCCCAAGGCGTCGGGTTTGCTACCCAGGATCGGCGTGAACGCGTCGTTGTAGAGGGTAATCAACTGAGGCCCCCAGACGATGGCCTGGGGGAAACTCGACGCGAAGCACAGCGCAACGGTTGTCTTCAACACATCGGGCCAGTGTTCAAGTGGCCCCAGGGGCGTACTGGCCCAATCGTGCTGACGAACCCGCTCTGCCATTTCGCTGCTGCCTTGCAGCCAATTCATCATGGGGTTCACACCTTGCTTGCTACGTACTGTTTAGCTTTGAAGAGTCATACCGACTAGCAACAGACCGGAATGACCGCATTCAGTTCAGCGCGATTATCTCCCTGATAGCACTTTGATTTCACTGTCTATTTGCACGCCTTCATTATTGGCCGGTTGGGCCGGCGCCCAACCTTATTGCGTGCCGAATAAGCCCGTCCAATAGATGCCCGCGTCACTCTTGGGGTCCATGGCGTAGGCAGCACCCAATTCGCGAAACTGCGGGTTCATCAGGTTGGCGCAGTGGCCGGGGCTGGCGAGCCAACCGTCGACGACCTTGCGCGGCGTGTCGAGGCCGGCGGCGATGTTTTCGCCGATATTCTTCGCGATATACCCCGCCAACTCGGCGCGGTCACCCGGCGTGCGGCCGTCGGGGTCCAGGTGGTCGAAGAAATTGCCGTTGGCCATGTTGCGGGTATGGCTGTTGGCTGCGCCGGCCAGGGTGTCGTTCCACGACAGGGGCGCCGTGGCGGTGAACGCCTGGGTGCCACACTGGCGCGGCTCGGCACGGGCGGTGTTGATCAGGTCGAGCAGTTTTCTGCCTTCGGTCTGCCAATCGCCCAGGCCGCTGGTCACCAACGGGCGAGCCAGCACGATGCGCCAGTCCTGGCCGCTGTTGCTGACGCCGATGTCGACAAATTGCGGGTCGAGCACTACGCGGCAAAAGCTTTCGCGCACCGCTTTCATCGCGGCCTCGGCATCCTTGGGCCCGGACAGGCTGATGGCCTGCACATTCACCATCGGGTAGGCAGCGCGCGCCAGCGACTGCTGCAAATCGCCGACATTGGAGGCCGGCAACACCAGCCGCGTGTCGCTGGTCAGCGGCGGAAGCTCCTGGGAACCCTGGTCACCGCAGCGTTGCACCTGGCTGCGGTATTGGTTGATCTGTTGGACTAACTGACTTTCTTCATTCGCCATCGCGCTGGCGCAGAACACCGTAGTGGCGGCCAGCGTCGTAAGACCCATCATCAATGACAGAACGCGCATGGACGTTACCCTTGAGCTTGAAAGTGCCCATGATGCGCGATCCAGGTGCATCCATGCACCCGTTGGTCCGAACTTTTTTTGCTCAGTTCTTGAATGTCGAGTGTTTCGCGCCCTGATCGCAGAGGGCAAACACCACCACCAACAAGGCAGAAATCGCGAGGATCACCACCACGCCATCGGTGGAGTGGGTGGCCGAGGCCGCTACCATCGACAGCGCGCCCAGCGGTGCCAGGCCACCGGCAATGGCGGTGCCGATCTCCCGCCCGGTGCCAAAGCCCGATGAGCGCGTTTGCGTCGGGAACTGCCGGCTCAGGAACGAACCCTGGGGGGCGAACATCATCGGCGCGAGGATTCCGGTGCCCACCCCGATGGCGAGGTAAATCATCAGGCTTTCACCACTGTTGAGCAGGGCCAGGAACGGGTAGGCGAACAACAGCGAGCACAGCCCGCCGAGCATCAACACGGTCTTGCTGCTCCACTTGTCACACAGCCAGCCGAAGCAGGGCACGGCGACGATGGCCACCATGCTGGCGATGGTCACCGACAGCGAGGTGACATGCACGTCCACGCCTTTGAATTGGGTCAGGTACGCCAGGGAGAAGGTCTTGAAGATGTAGCTCAGGGCGTTGTAGCCAATCGCGACAAAAAACACCACGGCGAGGCCCTTGAGGTCATTCTTGAACAAGGCTTTGAGAGGCGATGGCTTGGCCTTGGCTTTTTCTGTGCTCAGCGCTTCGAACTGTGGGGTCTCCGGAATGCTGTTGCGCACCCACAGGCCGACACCCACCAGCACGATGCTGCAGATAAACGGAATGCGCCAGCCGCCGGCCAGCAGGAACTCGTTGCCGTTGATGGTCAGCAGGTAAATAGTCAGTGAGGACAGCAACAGGCCCAGGTTCAGGCCCAGTGCCGGCCAGGCGCCCTGGCTGCCACGCTTGCCTTGGGAGGCATGCTCGTAGGAGGTGACTGCCGCGCCCGACAACTCGGCACCTGCGCCCAGGCCCTGGATGATGCGGATAAACACCAGCAGGATCGGGGCCCAGATGCCGATGGAGGCGTAGCTGGGGATCAAGCCGATCAAGGTGGTGCACACGCCCATCAGGCAGAAGGTCAGCACCAGCACTTGCTTGCGCCCGAACTTGTCGCCCAGGTAGCCAAACAGGATGCCGCCGAAGGGGCGGGCGATAAAGCCGATGGCAAAGGTCGAAAAGGCCATCAGCGTGGCGGTCTTCGGGTCGCTGTTATCGAAGAAGATCTTCGAAAACACAATCGCCGCCATGGTGGCGTACAGGTAAAAGTCATACCACTCCAGCATCGAGCCGAAGATGGTGGCGGCGGCTACTTTGCGTAGGCGCTTGCGGGTTTGTTCGGGCGTTTCGGTACCGGGAATGGAGGCGGATGCCGACATGCTGGACTTCCTTCTGGGTCTTTGTAGTTATTGTTGGGTGAGCGGGCGGTGCGGTCTTACTGGGGGTGGAACAGGCGGTCGGCGATCATCGCGCCGATGGGCATGGCTGAGGTGGCGGCCGGTGAGGGCGCATTGCACACATGCAGCATTCGTGAGGTTTGGGCGAACAGAAAGTCGTGCACCAGGCTGCCGTCGCGCATTACCGCCTGGGCACGGATGCCGGCCTCGTAGGGCAGCAGGTCATCGAGCGTCAGGGACGGGCAGTACTTGCGGCACTGCTCCAGGTAGCCGGACTTGAACAACGAGTTCTTCATCTCGGTGGTGCCGGAACCGAGGTTTTGCCACAGGGTTTTCCAGAAACCCGGGAAGCTGGCGTACTGCGCCACGTCGCGCCAGTTCACCGAAAACTTGCGGTAGTTCTCGCGGCCCAGGCCCAGCACGGCATTCGGGCCGACGGTGACGCTGCCGTCGATCATGCGGGTCAGGTGCACGCCGAGGAAGGGCAGCTCCGGGTCGGGGATCGGGTAGATCAGATGGTTGACGATGTTGTTCTTGGCGGCGGGCAGGCGGAAGTATTCGCCCCGAAACGGGATGATCTGATGGTCGATACGGATGCCGGCCAGGCGGGCCAGGCGGTCTGACTGCAAGCCGGCGCACACCACCAGGTGGCGGGCCTGCCAGGTCTCGCCCTCGGTGTTGACGGTGACCGTGTCGGTATTTTCTTGGATGGCGGTGACGGTGCGCTCCAGGCAGATCTGCCCACCGCTGCGACGAATCACCTGGGCCATGGTCTCGCACACCTGGCGGTAATCGACAATCCCGGTGGCATCGAGAAACAAGCCGCCGAGGCCGACGATGTTCGGTTCACGCTGGCGCAGTTGTTCGGCATTCAAGCGCTCGACCTGCATGCCATTGAGCTGGGCACGGGCGTACAGCGCTTCCATGCGTTGCATTTCAAGCGGGCTTGAGGCCACCAGCAGCTTGCCGCACACCTCGAATTTGATCCCGTGTTCGCGGCAGAACTGCTTGGTGGCTTCGGCGCCGCGCTTGCACAAGTCGGCCTTGAGGCTGCCGGGTGCATAGTAGATGCCGGCATGGATCACGCCGCTGTTGTGGCCGGTCTGGTGCTTGGCCAGCACCGTCTCTTTTTCCAGGATCACCAGCGACGCGCCCGGTTGGCGCTTGAGCAGCTCCATGGCGGTGGCCAGGCCGACGATGCCGCCGCCGATAATGCAAAAGTCATGAATCATTGCAGAAGTACCTAGGCTGTACATTTCAGTCTGCTTATCAGGTTGTCAGACTAATGTTTTTGTTAAAAAAATGGCGTGTCCGCGGACACGCTGCAAACAAGGTGGATCAGTTCGTGGTCGGTAATTCCAGTTGCAGGCGTCGCGCCGCGGCACGCAGGTGCGCCTCGGCACTGGCGGCGGCGCGTTGGGCGTCGCCGTCGGCAATGGCCTGGTAGAGCTGTTGATGTTCCTGGGTGGCATCGGCCGAACCGGTGGCAAAGCGCGACGCCGAGTTCTCCCACGCGGTTTTACGCGCACTGGCCAACTGGCTCCTGAGGAAGTCATGGAAGGCCACGAAGTAGTCATTCTTGCTGGCGTCGGCAATGGCACGGTGGAATTCCACATCGGCCAGGGCTGCGGCTTCAAAGTCGTCGCGGTTGTCCTGCATGGCCTGCAACGCGCTTTTCATGCGCTGCAGGTCGGCGCTGTCGCGGCGCTGGGCGGCAATCGAAGCGGCCTGGGTTTCGATCCACAGGCGCACTTCGAACATCTGCGCCAGGTCAGGTCGTCGCCCGTTGGGCTGCGGAAACCGAAACACCGTGCCCGCAGGGGTCTGCGAAATAAACGAGCCCAGGCCACGGCGGGCGGTGAGCACACCGTCGGCCTTGAGCTGGGCAATGGCTTCACGCACCACGGAACGGCTGACGTTGAGTTGTTCGGCCAGTTGCTGTTCGGTCGGCAGGCGCGACTCCGGGGCCAGTTGGCCGGATTCGATTTCTGCGCGAATGGCGCTGACAACCCGTACGACAAGCGAATCGGGGCGCTGGAGCTCAAGCATGGGAAAACCTTGGTGATCAGGTTGTCAGACAATAGTCGTTACGATTTTAGCTTGTCAATATTTGTCTGCTTCGCGCTGGCCAGGGAATACCCACGTCTCCAGGCAATCAGCACCGCCAATAACAGCAAACCTACCGCCATGGCGAAGGTGGCGTGCAGGCCGGCTGCCACCGCCTGGGGCGCGGCGAGGCTGACATCCGGGGTGGCGCGGGCGAACACCGCGCCGAGGGCCGAGGCGCCGAAAATCAGGCCCAGGTTCCGTGACAGATTCAGCAGGCCGGACACTGTGCCTCGGCGTGTCGCCTGTATATCGCTCATCACCGCCGTGTTGTTGGCCGCCTGGAACAGGCTGTAGCCGGCCGTCAACACGATCAGCGCCGCGAGATAGACGCCAAGCCCGGACGCCTGCGACAGCAACAGGGCCCCGCACAGCATCACGCTTAGCCCCACGAGGGTCAGGCGTTGGCTGCCAAGGTGATCGGTCAGGTAACCCGCCGGTACACCGGTCACCGCCGCGACCGTTGGCCCGACGGCCATGGCCAAGCCCATCCAGGCGGGATCGAGGCCCAGGCCACGTGACAGGTAGAACGGCCCCACCACGAACGTGGCCATGATCACCGCCGACACCAGGGCACTCATGGCCAGGCCGGCGCGCAACGGCGCATCGCGCAGGGGCGCCCAGACTGTATCGCCTGGCCAAGCGTCGCGGCGGTGAGCATCTACCGGCAAATAACGGTAGGCGAAGGCGGCAGCCACACCCGCCAAGGGCAGGCCGATCAAAAACAGCGCGCGCCAGCTCCACAGGCTGAGCAATACCCCGCCGACACTCGGACCCATGGCCGTGCCGAGTGCCGACAGGGTGCCCAGCAGGCCCATGACTCGGCCGGTATTCTCTTTCGTGACAGTGTCACCCACCATGCCCAGGGTCATCGCCATCATGATCGCCGCGCCCAGGCCCTGGAATGCCCGTGCGCCGATCAGCCAGGGCAGGGTTGGCGCGGCGGCACACCCGGCGCAGGCCAGGGCAAACACCAGCAACCCGGCCAGCAGCAAGCGCCGGCGCCCCAGACGGTCGCCCAGGCGCCCGGCGCTGACAATCACGGCGGTGATGGCCAGCAGGTAGGCGAGCACCACCCACTGCACGGCCTGAAACGAGGCACCGAAGGCGTGCGCCAGGCTGGGCAGGCCGACATTGGCGATGCTGGTGCCCAGGGCGGCCAGCAACATGGACAGCGACAAGGCGACCAGGCCGCCGCGTGTGGAGGTTTGCATGCGCGTTTCCTTGAGTGAATGCACCTGTCACAAATCTACGGCGTCGCCTAACATGGCGGAAGACGCATGGCTTGCAGGTTATAGCTGCACCCAACGCCTGATCAGGAGCCCGCATGCCCGACCTCAATTTACTCATCACCCTCGACGTGTTGCTTGCCGAAGGCAGCGTCGCTCGCGCCGCCCAGCGCCTGCGCCTGAGCCCTTCGGCCATGAGCCGGGCCCTGGCGCGTTTGCGTGCGGCCACTGGCGATCCGCTGCTGGTACGTGCCGGGCGCGGCCTGGTGCCGACGCCCCGGGCGTTGCAATTGCGCGAACAGGTTAGCCAACTGGTGCAGGACGCCCATGCGGTATTGCGCCCGGCGCACAGCCTGGACTTGGATGAGGTGGTGCGCACCTTCACCCTGCGCACCAGTGAGGAGTTCGTCGAACGCTTCGGCCCTGCATTGCTCGCGCGTATCGCCCAGGAGGCTCCAGGGGTGCGCTTGCGTTTCGTGCACAAGAGCGACAAGCACAGTGCGCTGCTGCGCGACGGTGGCGTCGACCTGGAAACCGGTGTGGTCGATGTCGGCGCCAGCCCGGAGGTGCTGACCCAGGCGCTGTTCCGTGATCGCCTGGTGGGCGTGGTGCGCGAGGGCCATGCTCTGAGCCGCGGCCCCTTGAGCGCAGCGCGTTTCGCCCAGGGACAACATGTCTACGTGTCGCGGCGCGGCCAGGACCGTGGCCAGATCGATGAGGCCCTTGAGGCGCAAGGTCTGGTTCGGCAGGTCAGCATCGTGGTCGCCGGTTTCAACACGGCCATCGCCCTGGCGCGTGACACCGACCTGATCGCCAGCGTGCCTGAGCGCTACATCACTGTGCCGCCTCGAGGGTTGCACTGTTTTGAGCTGCCGGTGACGTTGCCGCCGTTTACCGTGGCGATGCTGTGGCATCCACGACAGGATGCCGACCTGGCCCATCGCTGGCTGCGCGCGTGTTTGCGCGAGGTGTGCGGGCCATGAGCGGCGCGCAACAGGTACAATCGCCGCTGCCTTGACGCGAAACCCCAGGAATTTGCATGTTCAGCCTTACCCGCTACACCACGCCGTGCCCCGAACCGGTCAACAGCCAGATCCTGCAGATGGTGGTGGACAACCTCACCGATATCAGCAGCGTAGCGCTGGCACCGAGCAACCTGCTCTACAACATCTACCAGTACGCCATCGGGTTTGAGGTACACCTGTACCTTGAGGCGTTGAATGGCGAAAAGGGCATCGCCGTCGAGTTGGTCGTGGCGATGGAAGACGAGACGGTGGTGGGCTTTTGCCTGTACCTGCCGGTGAAGGATGACCCGAACGCGTGTGGCATCGCGTTTATGGCGGTGCAGGCCGGCTTTCGTCGCCAGGGTGTGGCACGCAGCATGCTGGACGAGGTGTTGGCGCGTTATCCCCACGCCGAACTGGCCTGTGCGGTAGAGAAGGTTGCGGTGTTCGAAGCCATGGGTTTCCAGGTACGCGGTGCGCGTGGCACCCAGGTCGTGATGAACACCCGCAACTACGGCACCGATGGGCTGATGGGCGTGTTGGATGTGGCTTCAATCTACAGCTCGCTGGAAGTGCGGCAGATCCACACCTACCTGCTGCAAAAACACGGCAAGCGCGCCATGGTCGATGCGGAGAAACAGCGTGATCGGCACCTGGACCAGTTGACGCGCAAGGCGCAACTGTTCGTCCAGGGCCGTCTGCCTACGGCCTGACGCGCATGACCATCCCGAGGATAGTCTCCAGCAGTTCCTGCTGAGCTTCCTCGCGGCTGATCTCGCCATTGGCCGCCGCATGGGACAGGGCTTCCGCCGCGCCGAGCATGGCGCGCAACCCGGCCTGGGAAATACTGCCGCCGTGGGTGAAGGGCGACAGCGCGTCTCTGCACTTATCGAGGAAGATCGCCTCGTATTCGCGCTTGGACGCTTCCAACTCCGGTGAACCGCTCAAGGCGGCAATCACCCCGGGGATTTCCCGACCTTGCAACAACACACAATCGACATACGACGACGCGATAACCCACGCGCGGTCCTCAAGCGTCGCCTTGCTGGTGGCGATGGCATCGGCAAACACCTGGTCCTGGCGCTCGTCGAAGTCTGCATACAGCGCGGCCAGCAACCCCGCGCGTGTAGCGAAGTGGTCGTACACCACTGGTTTGGTGACGCCCGCCAGCTCGGCCAGGCGGCCCAGGGTCAGGGCGTCGGTGCCTTCGTCACGCACCAATTGCCAGGCGACGTCGAGTAACTGGCGCAGGCGATCTTCACGGGACAAACGACGACGGGGGGCAGGGGATTCATTGCTTGACATGCTTATATACCAAAAGTAACTTATTCGACGTAACTTACTAAAAGTAGATTAAGCCGAAACGGAGTCAAAGTCATGCACGCACTGATCGTTGTTGCCCATCACGACCCGCAATCCCTCACCCATAGCGTGGCCGCCGAGGTGGGCGCGGGCTTGAGCGCCTCTGGCCACACCTTTGAAATAGCCGACCTTGCCGCTGAAGGGTTCGACCCACGCTACAGCGCGGCCGACCATCGGGTGCACCGTACTCGGGCGACGCCGCCAGCCGACGTGGTGGCCGAGCAGGCCCGCATCGATCGCGCCGACGCGCTGGTGCTGGCATTCCCCATCTACTGGTGGTCAATGCCGGCATTGCTCAAGGGTTGGGTCGACCGCGTATTCGTCAATGGCTGGGCGATTGATTACGGCCCCGATACACCGGTGCAGAAGAAACTAAGGCATTTGCAGGTGCATCTGCTGGCCCTGGGTGGGGCTGATGACAGTGCCTTTGAGCGACACGGTTATGCCAAGGCCATGAATACCCAGATCGACTACGGCATCTTTGATTATTGCGGGGCGCGGGTACTCACTTCCGAGTTGTTGTTGGACTCGGAAAGTGGCACGGCCCAGGCGCATTTGCACAAGGCCCGGGCGGTGGGGCAGGGGTTGTTTGAGCGTGAGGCCGTCGCGGGATAATTCAAGCGTCGCGAAACAGGTCGTGGGCGTCCAGCAAGCGGTAGGCAATCTCTGGTTTTTTCTCCAGGCCGCGGCGAATGGAGGCGGGGATCGACTGGCGAGTCTTGCGGCACATGCCCGGCAGTTCGTCGATGACGATCTGGATCCCGCGCATGCTTTTGACCTCGGTATGCCCGGGCGCGATGTGGACGCGGATGCCCAGTTGGTCGTACATCCGCTGTTGCAGGTGTTCGAGGTCTTGCAGGCTCTTGAGGTTCTCCAGGCGCGCCAGCAGGATTTTTTCCTGCTGGCGCGTCAGTTGAAGAATGCGCAGATCAGCGCCGGGAGCTTCCAGCAGTTGTTCACGGTTGCAGACACAGGCGCCGGGTGGGCAGGGTTGGCGAAGGGTCATTGACGCTCCCGGCAAGGTTCAGTTGTAGGAGCGAGCTTGCTCGCCCCTACAGGTTTGTGTGTCAGTAGCTCAAGTGAACGCCCAGGCTGCCGAGGGCTTTCCAGTAGTCAGGGTAGGTCTTGGCTACGCAGTCCGGGTCTTGGATGCGAATGCCCGAGACTTTCAGCCCGGCCAGGGCAAAGCACATGGCGATGCGATGGTCGGCGTGGGTGTCGATCAGTGCGGTGCAGGCGGTGCCAGCCAAAGCGGGGTCGCTGGCAACCAGCAAGTCATCACCCTCGATGGTCGCCAGGCTCGGGCGAATTTCGTTGAGGCCATCGTGCAGCGCCTGCACGCGGTCACATTCCTTGACGCGCAGGTTCGCCAGTTCAGTGAAGCGCACCGGGGTGTTGTTGAACGCGGCGAGCACTGCCAGGGTCGGGATCGCATCCTGCATTTGTGAACCCACCACCGTGGCCTGCATGTTCGGGAATTGCGCGATCACGGCCTGGGCCTTGGCGTCGGGCTGGGTGAAATCCTGTGGGGCTACACCAATATCGATACGGCCACCGGTCAGTACTTCTGCGGCCCACAGGTAAGTGGCGGCGGAAGCGTCGGGTTCGATCAGGTAGTCATGGGCGGTATAGCCGGTGGGGGCCACGCGCCAGGTGGTGTCGTCCACGGCGTCGACCTGGGCCCCGAACGCACGCATGCAATCGAGGGTCAGGTCCACGTAGCCACGGGCGCCAATGTCCTTGCCGGTCAGCGCCACTTCAATCGGCGCTTCGCCGCACGCCGCCAGCATCAGCAGGGCCGATACGTACTGGCTGGACAAACCTGCGTCAATCTCAAAACGCCTGGCCTGGACCTTGCCCGCGCCGTGCACGGTTACCGGTGGGCAACCGGTGGGGCTGTCGACCTGGATGCCGTTCTGGCCCAGGGTGGCCAGCAGCGGGCCGATGGGGCGTTTTTGCATGTACTCGTCACCGTCCAGTACCACGGTGCCTTGCACGGTGGCGACGGCAGCCGTGAGAAAGCGCATGGCGGTGCCGGCGTTGCCGAGGAACAACGGCTGGGCCGGCAATTGCAGCGAGCCTTGGCTGGTGACGACAAAGGTGGTGTCGTCCGGCTCGTCGATGGTGACGCCCATCTGCCGCAGGGCGACCGACATGTGGCGCGTGTCATCACTTTTGAGCGCACCGCTCAAACGGCTGGTGCCCTTGGCCAGTGCCGCCAGCAACAGCGCACGGTTGGTAATGGATTTGGAGCCGGGGGGCGCGACCTTGCCAGTGAGGGGGAAGTTGGGCGGTGTAACGGTCACGGTTTTCTGCGAACTCAAGGTACAAGGCTCCTGGTCAAGGCAAGGTGGCGTGGAGTGGCCGACGTGCGGACCCGAATCATCAGGCAAACACGCCATGCTTGTCGAGTGAGTGGGTGATCTGCGTGATTTATTGGCATGCGCTCCTACTGCCTTAACGCTGGCTCAACCAGTAGTCATGCAGCGCCCGCGCAGCCGGTTCGATTGCGCTGACCTGCAGTTGATGGGCGTTTATATCCAGATCCGCCGGCAATTCGAAATTGTCCTGTTCGGCGCACCAGGAAATCCGCTCCAGTTGCCCGGCTTGTACAGCGGGCAATGGCGGCCAGTTGGCGATTGTCACGCCGCGCACATAACCAAAGCACCATTCCTCGGCAAGGGTCACCGCCTGGCCTTGATGTTCGGTTTCATCGAAACGGGCTTTGAATGCCTGGGAGTCAGTGGCCAATTGCGCGGCCAGGGTATTCATATGGCGTACACACAGCTCGAGAAAAGCCTGGGCCTCGTCCATGTTGTCCCATTCAGGGTTTTGCCCACCCCAGATCGCCGGGAACCACTCGGACACATCCACCTTGGCCGGGCTGGAAACCAGGGCGGTGAAATAACCGTCGAGTTCGGCCATGTTCAGCACCGAGTGGTCTTCGCCGTATTTGAGCAAGGTGGCGTCAATGAATTCGAAATCGGCGGGAGCGAGAGGTTGGGCGTGCATGGCATATCCTTAAAACGTCGAGCGCCGCGCACAGCGCGGCTTAAAGCGCAAAGGATGGCCTGTGCATCGGGTTTTATCCAGCGTCTTTTCCCTCACCGTGACCAGTCCCGTTTTTGGCCGATGCGCCGTGGCGCACCCTTGATATAGTCTGGCCTTTCTCAATCGCCAGTCAGGGATCACTGCCATGTCCGAATACCAAGCCTTCGTTGTCGAACTCAGTGGCAACGTTGCCCATGTGCAGATCAATCGCCCGGAAAAGATCAACGCCATGAACGCGGCGTTCTGGACCGAAATCATCGACATCTTCCAATGGGTCGACGAGACCGACGCCGTGCGTGCCGTGGTGCTCAGCGGGGCGGGCAAGCACTTTTCCTCGGGCATCGACCTGATGATGCTGGCCTCGATCGCCAATGACTTTGGCAAGGACGTGGGTCGCAATGCGCGCCTGCTGCGCCGCAAGATTCTCGAGCTGCAAGCTTCGTTCAACGCCGTGGACACTTGCCGCAAGCCCGTGCTGGCGGCGATCCAGGGCTACTGCATTGGCGGTGCCATCGACCTGATCAGCGCGTGCGACATGCGCTACGCGGCCGAAGACGCGCAATTCTCGATCAAGGAAATCGACATCGGCATGGCCGCCGACGTCGGCACCTTGCAACGCCTGCCGCGCATTATCGGCGATGGCATGCTGCGTGAACTGGCCTATACCGGTCGTCAATTCGGCGCTGAAGAAGCGCGCAGCATCGGCCTGGTCAATCGCGTGTTTGCCGATCAGCAAAGCCTGCTGGCGGGTGTCATGGACCTGGCCCAGCAAATCGCCGCCAAGTCGCCGATTGCCGTGACTGGCACCAAGGCCATGATCAGCTACATGCGTGACCACACAGTCAATGACGGCCTGGAATACGTTGCCACCTGGAACTCGGCTATGTTGCAATCCAACGACCTGCGCGTGGCCATCGCGGCCCATATGAGTAAGCAGAAACCCGAATTCGTGGATTGACTGACATGACCCCAGGCTGGATTACCACAACGCTGCTGGACAACGACGCCCCCGGCGGCTGGGCCGTCGCCCGCAGCCGCGAAGGCTTTTTACACGATACCAACGGCCCGCTGTTCCCGCGCGAATGGCTCAAGCGCCAGGACCTGTCGGTGTTTGCCGAACACGGCATCGGCCATCTCGATGGCGAGCCGGTGTACCTGTTGGAACTCAACGCGTCGGCAGAGGTGCCAGGGTGCAGTTGGCAAGGCTTGCGCGGCTTTATGCTGCAAGGTGATCACACCCTGTACAAGGTGCTGGGCTACGCCGCGCAGATCGGCACCTGGGCGCGGGAGCACCGTTTTTGTGGCAGTTGCGGCCAGGCGATGGTACAGGTGCCGCGGGAGCGGGCGATGTATTGCCAGGCCTGCGACCTGCGCAGCTATCCACGCATCTCGCCAAGCATGATCGTGCTGGTGACCCGTGGCGATGACATCCTGCTGGCGCGCTCGCCGCGTTTCGTCACGGGGGTCTACAGCACCCTGGCCGGTTTTGCCGAGCCGGGTGAGTCCGCCGAAGACTGCCTGATCCGTGAAGTGCGCGAAGAGGTGCAGTTGGAGGTCAAGAACATCCAGTACATGGGCAGCCAATGTTGGCCGTTCCCTCACTCGATGATGCTGGGCTTTCACGCCGAATACGCCGGTGGCGATATCGTTCCCCAGGCCGACGAGATCGAGGACGCGCAGTGGTTCAATATCCACGAGCTGCCGCCGTTGCCGGCGTCACGCTCGATTGCGCGTTACCTGATCGACCTCTACGTGGCCCGCCGCCTAGGCCACGCTGAACCAGTGCTGCCAGGCTAGGCGCACGGTCAGGCCCAGCACCACGGTGATAAACACTGGGCGGATGAATTTGGCGCCGCCGCTGATCGCGCTGCGTGCGCCAAAGAACGCGCCACACATCACCGACACACCCATCGCCAGGCCGACGATCCAGTCCACCGACCCATTGATGATGAACACCGTCAGCGCCGCGGCGTTGCTGACGAAGTTCATGCTGCGCGCCACGCCGCTGGCCTTCACCAGATCGATGGGGTGCAGCAGCATCGTGCTGACCGTCCAGAACGCCCCCGTGCCGGGCCCGGCCACGCCATCGTAAAAGCCCAGGCCAAAGCCCTGGGTGGCTTGCCATTTCTTTTTGATCGGTGCCTCGGCATCCAGTGGCGCCTTGGGCGTGCCCCCGAACAGCAGGTACACACCGCAGGCGAAGACGATCACCGGGAGCATCTTGTTCAGGGTTTCGGCAGGCAAGTAATGAGCGACGACCGCGCCGGTCAGTGCACCGATCAAGGTACCGACAATGGCGTGCACCCATTGGCGTGGGTGGAACAGCTTGCGGCGGTAGAAGGTAAAACTGGCGGTGGCCGAGCCGAAGGTGGAGCTGAGCTTGTTGGTGCCCAGCACCAGATGCGGCGGCATACCGGCGGTGAGCAGGGCCGGGGTGGTCAACAAACCGCCACCGCCGGCGATGGCGTCGATAAAACCGGCGATAAAAGCGACAACGGCCAGGATGGCCAGGGTGGTGAGGTCTACGCTGAGTTCGAAGGGCATGGGCAGGGCTTATTGTTGGAGGGCCGCAGAAGGCCAGCATCTTACTGCGATGTGACTCAAATGTGGGAGGTGGCAAGCCTCTCCCACATCTTTTACCGGGCCCGCCTGGTTATTTGTGCGCGCCCAGCCATTCCACGGCCGTGCGCCAGATGCAGATACCCAGGAAGTACGCCGACATCAGCGACCACAAGCCAAATGTCCAAGGGTTGGTATTCGGGTAATCCACCACCATCAGGAAGCTGCACAGCAGCCAGATAGTGGTCACCGCGATGTTGATCGGCATGAAACGCTTGACCCGGAACGGGTGCAGGAACTTCATCGGCGTCACGGTCAACAGCGCCAGGCCGATCACGGTCAGCAAGGTGACCCAGGCATCCGGCTGGATGATATAGACGCACAGGGCAACGACGTTCCAGGCGGCAGGGAAGCCGACGAAGTAGTTGTCCTTGCTCTTCATGTTCACATTGCAAAAGCAGAACAGCGACGACACCAGGATCACCGACACCGCAAACAGGTGGGTGAACTCGGGCAGGTCGATGTAGCGGTAGATAAACAGGGCAGGAATGAACACGTAGGTGAGGTAGTCGATCACCAGGTCCAGCACCGAGCCGTCAAAGCTGGGCAGCACCGTGCTGACATTCACCCGTCGCGCCAGCGAGCCGTCGACGCCATCCACCACCAGTGCCAGGCCCAGCCACAGCAGGCACGCCTTGGGGGAGTTTTCCAGCAGCGCCAGGGTGGCCAAAAAGGCCAGTACCACACCGGTGGCGGTAAAGCCGTGGGCGCCCCAGGCTTTGAGTCTGGCTACATGCAGGGTCGATATCACGGGCGGTTCTCCAAAAGGTCAAACGGGGCAGCCGACGACGTAGCGCCGTCGAGTCTGGCCAGGGAATGCAGGTATCGACCGGGAAGGGGAGGATAAGGTTCACCGCCCGGCGTATCCGTTAGCGTAGCAAGCGTAGGATGTTTCGGCATCAGCCCTGACGGAACACCAGTGCCTTTAGTCCACTCTGCGGATCAATGTCAGGAAATTCCGGTGGGTTTTTCAGCCGCTGTACAAACCGCAGGCCCGGTGCTTCGCGGGTCACGCCGTCGATCAGGAAATCTTCGCCGAAGGCCGGATCGTTCATGCATGCCAGTACGGTGCCGTGGGCACTGAGCAAGTCCGGCAGGCGGCGCAGCACGCGCTGGTAATCCTTGGTCAGCAGGAAACTGCCTTTCTGGAAGGAGGGCGGGTCGATGATCACCAGGTCATAAGGACCGTTGTTCGTCACCTTGGCCCAGGACTTGAACAGGTCGTGGCCCAGGAAACTCACCCGGCTCAGGTCGTGCCCATTCAAACGATGGTTGTCGCGGCCACGGCTGAGGGCACCACGGGCCATATCCAGGTTCACCACATGGTCGGCGCCGCCTTCGATGGCGGCCACGGAAAAACCGCAGGTATAGGCAAACAAATTCAGCACGCGCTGGCCCTGTGCTTGCTCACGTACCCAGTTGCGCCCGTAACGCATGTCGAGAAACAGCCCGCTGTTCTGTTTTTTACCCAGGTCGATCAGGTAGCGCAGGCCGCCCTCGGTGATGGTCAACTCGTCGATGGCGTCGCCCACCAGCCATTCGGTGGTGCTTTGCGGCAGGTAGCGGTGTTGCAGGGCCACGGTGTGCGCGCCGAAAGCGGCCCAGTCGATGTGCAGTAGCGTCTGCTTCAGGGCCTGCAGGTGCTCGGTTTCCTTGAACAACGCCACCAGCACCACCCCTTGCAGCCAGTCCACCGTCAGTTGTTCCAGGCCCGGCCAGCAGCGGCCACGGCCATGGAACAGGCGCCGGGTTTCCGCGGGCGCGTCAGCCAGGACAGTGAGCAAGTGGGCATGCAGGGTAGCGAGTGCGTCTGGGTTCATCGTTAAGGGTCAGTCATCGGGCGGGCGGCATTTTAAACACAACTGTGGGTCAGCGCGTGGCAATCAGCGCCGGGCCGAATGACTCTTTCAAGAAAACCGGGGCGATATAGCGCTCGTAATGTGCCTCGGACAGCAGAAAAAACTCTCGATCTATCGCATCGCGCAAATCCGCCAGGTGGCGTTCGCGAAACTCCGGTAACAGCGTCAACCCATAGGCATGCAGCTTGGAAATCACCCGCGCTCCGCGCGCAATCAACTGGTATGCCCAGCAATACGGCGACTGGTGCGGCATAAAACGAATCTTGCGCGCTTCCAGCTGCTGTCGCAGGCAGTGCGGGTCGAACACTTCCAGCTTGCTGGCCATCACCTGCACCAGCAGTTGTTCCAGGCGCAGCCACACCGCCTGTTTTTCCTCGGCGTTATAGCCATTCCACTGGATCACCTCGTGGTGATAACGCTTGCAGCCCCGACAGACCAGGTCACCGTAGACGGTGGAACACAGCCCGACGCAGGGGGTTTTGATGGTGTGGTTGGGCATAAAGGCTTACTTGCAAAGTCTATGGATCACAATAGCCAATGTGGGAGCTGGCTTGCCCGCGATAGCTGTGTGTCAGTGGGTACATCCGTGACTGATACACCGCTATCGCGGGCAAGCCCGCTCCCACATTTTTTGGTTCGTGTTGATTAGTCCCAGCTCAACGCGCCGCCAGTCTGATACTCGATCACACGGGTCTCGAAGAAGTTTTTCTCTTTCTTCAAGTCCATGATCTCGCTCATCCACGGGAACGGGTTGGTGGTGCCTGGGTACTCTTCCTTCAAGCCGATCTGCGACAGGCGACGGTTCGCGATGAACTTGAGGTAATCCTCCATCATCGCCGCGTTCATGCCCAGCACCCCACGCGGCATGGTGTCACGCGCGTATTCGATCTCCAGCTGCGTACCCTGCAGAATCATCTGGGTCGCTTCTTCCTTCATCTCGGCATCCCACAGGTGTGGGTTTTCGATTTTGATCTGGTTGATCACGTCGATACCGAAGTTCAGGTGCATCGACTCATCGCGCAGGATGTACTGGAACTGCTCGGCCACGCCGGTCATCTTGTTGCGGCGGCCCATGGACAGGATCTGGGTGAAGCCGCAGTAGAAGAAGATGCCTTCCAGTACGCAGTAGTAGGCGACCAGGTTGCGCAGCAGTTCCTTGTCGGTGTCGACGGTGCCGGTTTCGAACTTCGGATCGGAGATCGAGCGGGTGTACTTCAGGCCCCAGGCGGCCTTTTTGGCCACCGATGGAATCTCGTGGTACATGTTGAAGATCTCGCCTTCATCCATGGCCAGCGATTCGATGCAGTACTGGTAGGCGTGGGTGTGGATCGCTTCTTCGAAGGCTTGGCGCAGGATGTACTGGCGGCACTCCGGGTTGGTGATCAGGCGGTACACGGCCAGCACCAGGTTGTTGGCTACCAGGGAGTCGGCGGTGGAGAAGAAGCCCAGGTTGCGCATGACGATGCGGCGCTCGTCGTCGGTCAGGCCTTCGGGGTTTTTCCACAGGGCGATGTCGGCGGTCATGTTGACCTCTTGCGGCATCCAGTGGTTGGCGCAGCCGTCGAGGTACTTCTGCCAGGCCCAGTCGTACTTGAATGGCACGAGTTGGTTGAGGTCGGCGCGGCAGTTGATCATGCGCTTTTCATCAACGGCGACGCGGGCGGAGGCACCTTCCAGCTCGGCGAGGCCTTCGGCGACGTCGAGTTTGTCCAGGGCGGCCTTGGCGCGCACGATGGCGGCGGAGTCGTTGGCGGTGACGGCGCGGGCTTCCACGGCGGCAGCGGCGCCGGCACCGTCGAGGCGGTCCATGTTGGCTTCGGTGGCGTGGCCGGCGTTGGCGCCTTTGATCACCGCTGCACCGGTGTCTTCGTTGTCGACTTCATCCCAACTCAGCATGGAAATACTCCTTCCTGGTACTCGAAAAATAAATGTTTTTGCAGGCTACAAGGCATTGAAATACTGCGCGTAGTGTGATCGGTAAAATACCAGCGCTGCACACTATGTAGTGGTCTGATCTGTTTGTAGGCACACTATATGGGGTGTAACAAAGTTGGTCAACGCACAAGATGTGCGGTCATAGGTCGCTGCTGGGCACGACACATAATTTTTTGATATACCCTTATCGAATAAATAAATAGGTATTTATTCCTTTTAATATTTTATCCGGCAGCGCATTTTGAGGGCCTGCGCATTCGTGCGGATTGACCCCAACAGCCAAAAGGAAAGCCGACATGACCATCAAAGCGATCAACGTGCGCAACCAGTTCAAAGGCGTGATCAAGGAGATTCTGCTGGGGGAAGTGGTGTCGGAAATCGACGTGCAGACCGCATCGGGCATTGTGACGTCGGTGATCACCACGCGCTCGGTGCGTGACCTGGAATTGAAGGTGGGCAGCGAAGTGATTGCCTTTGTGAAATCGACGGAAGTGTCCATCGCCAAGTTGTGAGTGGACAAAACAGCCCGGGAAGAGGCGCGTTCTCTTCCCGTGCAACTGCGACCGAAGTCAGCGGTTTTGCAAGCAGATCTCCATGCGTTCGACGCCTTCCTCCAGCATCAATCGTGGGCACCCGAAGTTCAGGCGCACGAACTGTTGGCTGTCATCACCAAATTCGATCCCCGCGCTCAGGCCGACCTTGGCTTGCTCAAGGAAAAACTGCTGTGGGTCATCCAGGCCAAGAGCGCTGCAATCGAGCCACGCCAGGAAGGTGCCCTGTGGTGCATGCATCACCACGCCGGGCAGGCGGGTTTTTACCGCGTCAAGCAGGTAGTCGCGGTTGGCTTGCAGGTACTGCACCAGCGCGCTGAGCCAGTCGGTGCATTCGCTGTAGGCGGCGCGGGTGGCTTCCAGGCCCAGAGGGCTGACGCTGTCGACCATGCCACAGCGCGCCTGATTGAAACGCTCGCGCACCTCGGCGTTCTGGATCACGGCGAAGCAGGTCTTCAGGCCGGCCACGTTATACGCCTTGCTCGCCGACATCAGCGTGATGGTGCGCTGGGCAATCTCTGGGCTGAGGCTGGCGGTGGGGATGTGGCGACGGCCGTCAAAGCACAGCTCGGCGTGGATTTCGTCGCTGATGATCAATGCGCCGGTTTCCAGGCAGGCATTGGCCACTGCCATCAGCTCTCCACGGGGAAACACTTTGCCGATGGGGTTGTGCGGGTTGCTCAGCAACAGGGCTCCGGCCCCGTTTAGGGCTTGGCGCATCGCGGGCAGGGGCGTGAGGAACTCGCCGTTGACTTGCTTGAACGGCACCTCGATGCGTGGCAGGTTCCAGTTGCCGGGCGCCAGGCGAATCGGCCGATAGTTGGGGGTTTGCAGCACCACCGCCTGGCCAGGCTGGACGAAGGCGTGCAGGGCCATATTGAAGCCAGGCTCGACGCCAGGCAGGAACAGCAGTTCTTCGGGCTGTACGCGCCAGGCGTACTTGGCCCACAGGTCAGCGACGATGGCGTCGCGCACGTCCGGGCCGGCCACGCTGTAGCCGAGAATCTGCTGGTCGAGCCGCGCGTGCAGGGCTTGCAAGATGGCGGGCGGCGCGGCGATGTCCATATCGGCGATCCACATCGGCAGAACATCTTTCGGGTAACGGCTCCACTTGGTACTGCCGGTATCGAAGCGTGAGTGGATGGTTTCGAAATCAAAGCTCATGGACAGGCTCGTATCAGGGCGGCGGTAAAAGAATGGCGCCGATTCTAGCGTCATTTGCTTTAATGCACGATGTTGCTCACGCCTTCAGAGATAGGTGCCTACCGGCAAATTAAGGCCGATCACATCCTCACTGCTGATTGGCCGGGTGCTTTTGATCAAGAAGTCGGTCTTGCGATCCCCGGTCAGATCAATACCCAGAAAGTACCTGTTAGTGGCAGGGTTTCGCACGAGGATAGTGTCGCCAGCCCGGCCGCTGTACTGGCTGACATAGTTAAGGGTGACACCTTCTTTTGCGCTCATTTCGCTCAGGTCGATTGTGTCTTTGCCTGTAGTGAAATCCACTAGCAGGTCGGCGCTATCACGGAGCGAGTCGGCGGCGGCGCGGTACTTGAACGTGTTGAAACCGCCGTTGCCCATCAATTTGTCGGCCCCGGCGGCACCCACCAGTACGTTGTCAGCGCTATTGCCGGTAATACGGTCAGCGCCATTACCGCCAATTGCATTCTCGATGACGGTGTCAGTTGCGATACTGATATTGCCCTTCAGGCCCCCGATATCCGAGCTTGCGCCGGGCGTGAGATCAATTCGCTGGTTTTGGCAGAAGGCAGAGAAGTCAAACGTGTCGTTGCCTGCTTTGTCTGCGACAGTAAAGTGCGGCTTATCGCAAGGTGACGTAAGAGACGTACCTGCTTTGCCGCTGTTGGAGTTGAATCCATAGACGGTATCGGTAGGGCTGCTTTCAGGCTGAGGCGCAGGCTTGGGACATGGTTGGGGCTTTGGCTCAGGTGTCGGGCGCGGGGTTGGCTGCGGCTCGGGTGCTGGGGTAGGGTCAGGCTTGGGCTGTGGCGTTGGCGCTGTATCGGCAGACGTAATAAGGTCTTCGGACTTTATGGGATGTTTACTCAAAATCTTAAACGCAGACGTGGTACCTCCGCTCACGTCCAGCGTTAACGTGTACATCTTGATAGTGTCATCGTACGCCAATACCAGTTCACCTTTACGGCCGGTCAATTTGCTGACTATGTCTGGCTGGCGGATGCCGGCCTCTTTAAGGACGTTAACTAGGTCAATTTTATCGACGCCGCTGGTGAAGTCAGTGATGGTGTCCGGTTTGCTGGCAGAGGTGTCGCTGGCTTTGCTGTATACAAATGTATCTGCACCACCACCTCCTGTGAGGTTGTCGGCCCCGGCTCCCCCGGTTATATGATTGTTGGCCTGATTGCCGATCAGTACGTCATTTCCTGAGCCGCCAATGGCATTTTCCATAACGACGCCTTTGGCAATGGACACATTACCGCGCCGGCCGCCCACGTCCGAGAGTGCCTGGGCATTAAGGTTAATTCTCTGGTTCTGTTTATATCCGGAGAAATCCAGTGTGTCATTGCCACCGCCATCCCAGATACAAAAAGCTACCATGTCATCGGAAGACTTTAAACTGTAGTAGTCGCGTTCTGAGTTTGAGTTGAATCCGTAAGTTGTATCGCCTTTACGAGTTTCATAGTTGGGTTCGTAGAGACGCTGAATCGCTTCGATATCATGCATCATTGGCGTTGAGGTGGCGTCAGAGACGCTGACGCCATTGGTCGCCGGACGGTACCAAGGTGTGTTATAGCTCATGGCAGTATGGGTTTTGCTATTCTCCGGATAGTTACCTTCCGGATGTTGAAGCCCCAAACCATGGCCCAGTTCGTGAATCATTGAAGCGTTCAAGGGGAATCTGCTATCTCCTGTACCAATGCCTATGTTCTGAAGACTCCCTTGATCATTTGGGTAGACCGCATAGCCCCCTACACCGCTGTTGGCGTGAAGCACAAAGGAAGCATCCGTATTCTTGGCATGCTCGGTAAACTTGACTTTTACCACATCCTCCCAGGCCTGCATTGAACTTCTGAAGGCTTTTTTTCTGGCCTCGCTGAGCTCGAGGGCCCCCCCATTCTTGCGCCAATTCGTGTCGGGGTCATTCGAGTTGAAGAATTTGTAGGAAACGTCAATTTTGCCGTCGTTATTTTTGTCTTTGATTTTGTAATTATTTCGCGTCAGGTTTTTTGCGACTTTATCTGAAAGTGAAGAGGCAACTGAGTTGTTTGCAGTCGACTGAAGTTGCGCGGGTGGCGCTGAATATTCAGAGTGGTCGCGAAGAAAGTTAGGCCGAACGCGCGGGATCGCTGACATGATTGTTTCTCAATGTAATGTTAATAGTGGGAGTGTTTACATAGGGGTGGCAGACGCAAAGTACCTAATTCAATGGCTAGATGAAAACTGACTCTGTATTGCAGTATGTTGGCGTGTTCAAGCTGCATGCCTGTGAAATAGCGGCCAATAGGGCGAGTGTGTCCCATGACCGACAAGTTCTGTGTCAAAAGCGCCATCGCGCTGGGGATTTAGTCAGGCGAGGGCTATTTTGGTGCATCTCAATAATCAGAGTAGCCATGGATGAAATACCAACCCTTGAGTCACACCTTGATTGCTACCGCGCTGGTATTAACGATCAACGGGGTGCATGCAGCTTCCCAGGCCCCGGTTGCGGGTGAAAATGGCATGGTGGTGACGGCCCAGCACCTGGCAACCCATGTGGGTGTCGATGTGCTCAAGGCCGGCGGCAACGCGGTCGATGCGGCGGTGGCGGTAGGTTATGCGCTGGCGGTGGTGTACCCGGCGGCGGGCAATCTGGGCGGCGGTGGCTTCATGACCGTGCAACTGGCGGACGGGCGCAAGACCTTCCTCGACTTCCGCGAAAAAGCCCCGTTGGCGGCGACGGCTGACATGTACCTCGACAAGGCCGGCAATGTGGTCGAAGGCCTCAGCGCCAAAGGCCATTTGGCGGTCGGCGTACCGGGCACGGTGTCCGGCATGGAACTGGCCCTGAGCAAATACGGCACACTCAAGCGCGCCCAAGTGATTGCCCCGGCGATCAAGCTGGCGGAAAACGGCTTTGACCTGGAGCAGGGCGATATCGACCTGTTGCACACCGCCACCGGTGAGTTCGAAAAAGACCAGGATATGCGTGGCATCTTCCTGCATAACGGCGAGCCGATGCAGGTAGGCCAGAAGCTGGTGCAGAAGGACCTGGCCAAGACCCTCAAGGAAATCTCGGCCAAGGGCACCGACGGTTTCTATAAAGGCTGGGTCGCCAAGGCGGTGGTGGATTCCAGCCAGGCCGGCAAAGGCATCATCACCCAGGCTGACCTCGACGCCTACAAAACCCGCGAACTGGCCCCCATCGAGTGCGACTACCGTGGCTACCATGTGGTCTCGGCGCCGCCACCCAGCTCGGGCGGTGTGGTGATCTGCCAGATCATGAATATCCTCGAAGGCTACCCGATGGCCGATCTGGGCTATCACTCGGCCCAGGGCCTGCACTACCAGATCGAAGCGATGCGCCACGCCTACGTGGACCGCAACAGCTATCTCGGCGACCCGGACTTCGTGAAGAACCCCATTGAGCACCTGCTGGACAAAAACTACGCGGCCAAGCTGCGCGCGGCGATCGAACCGCAGAAGGCCGGTGACTCCCAGGCGATCAAGCCAGGTGTATCGCCCCATGAAGGCAATAACACCACCCACTATTCCATCGTCGACCAATGGGGCAACGCGGTCTCGGTGACCTATACCCTCAACGACTGGTTTGGCGCCGGGGTGATGGCGAGCAAGACCGGGGTGATCCTCAACGATGAAATGGACGACTTCACCGTCAAGGTCGGCGTACCGAATATGTATGGGCTGGTGCAGGGCGAAGCCAACGCCATCGCACCGGGCAAGGCGCCGCTGTCATCGATGAGCCCGACCATCGTCACCAAGGACGGCAAGGCGGTGATGGTGGTCGGTACACCGGGGGGCAGTCGCATCATCACTGCGACTTTGCTGACCATCCTGAATGTCATCGACTACAAGATGAATATCCAGGAAGCCGTGGACGCGCCGCGTTTCCACCAGCAGTGGATGCCTGAGACCACCAACCTTGAGACGTTTGCCGTGAGCCCGGATACCCAGAAGATTCTCGAGAGCTGGGGCCATAAGTTTGCAGGTCCCCAAGATGCCAACCATTTGGCCGCGATCCTGGTCGGTGCGCCTTCTCTGGATGGCAAGCCGGTGGGTAACAACCGCTTCTATGGGGCCAATGACCCGCGACGCAATACGGGGTTGTCGTTGGGCTACTGAAGCCTGGTACGGTAAAAAATGTGGGAGCGGGCTTGCCCGCGAAAGCGGTGGGTCAGTCTATGCATGTGCTAGCTGATACAGAGCATTCGCGAGCAAGCCCGCTCCCACAGGGGGCAGTGTGTCAGGGCTTGAGCAGCTGGGTTACTGCGGCAAATGCCGCCTGGCGCCGTTGTTCCCAGTCTCCACCAATCACCACCCGTGGCTGTCGATGCTCCTGCATCCACTCCAGGCTGGCCTGAAAAAACGCCCGGCGATCCGCCAGTTCCGGCTGGCAGCGCTGGCCGTCGGCACTCCATTCCACGTCTTCGGGGGAGAGCAGCAGGTGCAGGTCGTAATGCCGCGCCAGGAGTTCGTCATCAAGCCAGCCGGGGTAATCGCCGAACAGGGTCTGGCTCCAGAGTTTGTTGGTCAGCAGGTGGGTGTCGAGGATCAGCAACGCGGGGCATTTGGCGCGGGCGGCATCCTCCCAGGCCAACTGGCCTTCGGCGATGGCCGGGATATCCGCCAGGGTGGTGTCGCGCTGATGCTGATCGATGAAGTACCGCACATATTCCCCCACCATCAACCCGCCGAAGTGCGCGTGCAACTGCGCCGCCAGCCAGCTCTTGCCGCTGGATTCGGGGCCCGCCAATACCACCACTTTCATGTGCGCAACGCCGGGTCGGCGCGCCACTCGCGCCAACCTTGCACGGCAATCACGGTAAACAGCGCGTAGAGCGCGGCGGTGAGGTAGAGGCCTTTGTAAAGGAACAGGCCGACGAAGATCACATCGACCACGATCCATAATGCCCAGCACTGCACGCGTTTTTGCGCCATCCACATCTGCGCCACCAGGCTGAAACCGGTGAGCGCGGCGTCCAGCCAGGGCTGGGCGGCGTCGGTCCAGTGGGCCATGGCGGCACCCAGCAACAGGCTGCCGACGGCGCCAACAGCCAGGCTGGCCATGATCGCCGGCACGCCCAGGCTAGTGACCTGGCGGCCCTGCTTGACCTCGCCGGCGCGGGTCCACTGCCACCAGCCGTAGACCTGCAAGGCCGCATAGACCAATTGCAGGAGCATGTCGGAGTAGAGCTTGACCTCAAAGAAAACCCAGGTGTAGAGCAGCACCATCATCAGGCCGATGGGCCAGCACCAGGGGTTTTGTTTGACCGTTAGCCAAACGGCGATCACCCCCAGGGCGGCGGCAAACAGTTCAAGCCCGGACATGGCGGATCCTTGGGGGAGTGGGAGAGGGGCGGTGATTGTACCTAGAGCCCAGCGATCTTCAAACGTGCACCACCGACACTAAGGCAAGCCCCCGCCCATCGGGGTATACCGGCTTCAGTTATCCATTGCACTCAAGATCGCATAAGCCACTTTCACCCGTTCGGCATTCGGGTAGTTCTTGTTGGCGAGGATTACCACACCCATGTCCTTGCTGGGTACATACGCCACATAGGCGCCAAAGCCGCCGGTGGAGCCGGTTTTGTTGTAGAGCACGTTGGCGGGCTGCGGCTGGGCGGGTTTGAGCCAGTTAACCTTGTGCGGCTCCATCGCCATCGGTGTGGAGTTGCCGTCAAGCAACGCTTGCAGGGCGATGGGGTAGGGGTAGCGTTCCCAGCCCAGGCCCTGGGTCATGCCGTTGACGGTGTAGTAGCCGGCGTGAGTGGTGGCAAGGGCCTGCTGCACCGGTTGCTCCAGGGTTTGCGGGTGCATGTTCGCGATCACGTAGCGGGCCAGGTCCTGGCTGCTGCTCTTGAGGCCATAGGCTTCGAAGTCCAGGGCGCCGGGGTTGACACGTACCGGCTTCTGCTGGCTGTCATAGCCCTGGGCGTACTGGCCGGCCTTGTCGGCGGGGACGCGAGTGTAGGTATTGGTCAAGCCCAGCTTGGGCAGCAGGGTTTTTTCCATGGCGACGGTGAACGGCTGGCCCAGGCTTTTTGCGGTCACGTAACCGAACAGGCCAATGCTGGGGTTGGAATACAGGCGTTGTTCCCCCGGTGCGTAAGTGGGTTTCCACTGCCGGAAATAATCCATCATGGTGGTTGCACTGTCGGCGGTATCCGGAAACTGCAGCGTCAGGCCGCCGGCGGTATAGGTGGCCAGTTGCAGCAGGCTGATGCGATCGAACGCGCTGCCAGCCAAAACGGGCAGATGTTGGCTGGTCATGTCCGACAGCTTGAGCTTGCCGATGGCCTGGGCATACCCGCCGAGGGTGGCGTTGAAGGTTTTGCTCACTGAGCCGATTTCGAACAGGGTGTTTTCAGTGACGGGTGCCTGGGTGTCTTTGGCGGCGACGCCGTAGTTAAAGTATTGCACTTTGCCGTGCTGGACGACCGCGACCGTCAGGCCCGGGATGCCTTGCTGTTTCATCAGAGGGGTGACGTGGCTGTCCACGACCTGGCGCATGTCGGTGGCGGCCATGCAGCTGCCGGCGCCCAGCAACAGGGCTGAAACCGCATATTTTTTCAGGGTGTGTTTCATGGTTCGCTTCCATGTAAATAAGGCAGTGGCGATGGTGGCCTGCGCAGGCGTGGCAAATGTAGGTGGATTTCCCGACGTGGGCAAACGATGATATCTCGCACCAGCCATTAGAAAAATTTGGGTCATGTCATGCTGCGTTCCCACCTGCCGCTCAATGCCTTGCGCGCCTTCGAAGCGTCGGCGCGCCATTTGAGCTTTACCCGTGCGGCCATTGAGCTGTGCGTGACCCAAGCGGCAGTCAGTCATCAGGTCAAAAGTCTCGAAGCGCAACTCAACGTCACGCTGTTCAAGCGCCTGCCTCGGGGCTTGATGCTCACCAGCGAAGGCGAATCCCTGCTGCCCGTGCTGCGTGACGCCTTCGACCGTATCGCCCTGACCTTGGATCAGTTTGAAGGCGGCCATTACCGTGAAGTCCTGACGGTGGGGGCGGTCGGTACCTTTGCGGTGGGCTGGTTGTTGCCACGCCTGGCGGATTTTCATAGCCGCTACCCGTTGATCGACTTACGCTTGTCCACCCACAACAACCGCGTGGATGTCGCCGCCGAGGGCCTGGATTATGCCATCCGCTTTGGCGCCGGCGCGTGGCACGGCACCGATGCGTGCCCTTTGCTTGAGGCACCGTTGACGGTGTTGTGCGTGCCGCAGATTGCCGAACAACTGCGCAGCCCGGCTGACGTGTTGAAGCATACCTTGCTGCGTTCCTACCGTGCCGATGAGTGGAGCCTGTGGTTCCAGGCCGCCGGTTTGCCCAGCGATACCCGGGTGCCGCGCAGCGTGGTGTTCGACTCCTCGCTGGCAATGATGGAGGCCGCGCTGCAAGGTGCCGGCGTGGCACTGGCGCCAGCTCGTATGTTTTCGCGGCAATTGGAGAACGATGTGATCCGCCAGCCGTTCGAGGTGGGGATCACCACCGGCAGCTATTGGTTGACGCGCTTGCAGTCGCGGGCTGAGACACCCGCGATGGTGGCGTTCAAAGGGTGGTTGCAGGCGAGTGTTGCCTGAGCTGACGCCGATCAGTCTAGCGAACGCAATGCCCAAAGCAATGAAGATCCAAGGTGGGAGCTGGCTTGCCTGCGAAAGCGGTTGTGCAGTCACAGGTGCAGCGACTGACACACTGCCTTCGCGGGCAAGCCCGCTCCCACCGTCAGCGCTTGGCTAGGCGAGGTATTGGCGGAACCATCCCAGGGTGCGTTCCCAGGCAAGGTTCGCCGCTGCTTCGTCATAGCGCGGTGTCGAATCATTATGGAATCCGTGGTTGGCGCCCTTGTAGATAAACGCCTCATACCTCGTCCCCGCGGCCTTCAATGCCTGTTCATACGCCGGCCAGCCTTCATTGATGCGCGTATCCAGTTCACCGAAATGCAACAGGATCGGCGCCTTGATGCGCGGCACGTCCTTGGCGTCGGGTTGGCGCCCGTAGAAAGACACTGCCGCGCCCAGTTCCGGGTAGGCCACCGCCGCTGCATTGGTCACGCCACCGCCATAACAGAACCCGGTGATGCCGACTTTGCCCGTGCTGCTGTCGTGGTGCATCAGCCATTCGATGGCGGCGAAAAAGTCGTTCATCAGTTTGGTCGGGTCGACGGTCTGTTGCAGTGCCACGCCTTTTTCATCATTGCCAGGGTAGCCGCCCACCGAGGTCAGGCCGTCCGGGGCCAAGGCGATAAAGCCGGCCTTGGCCAGGCGTCGGGCGACGTCTTCGATATAAGGGTTCAGGCCCCGGTTTTCATGCACCACCACCACGGCTGGCAGTTTGCCTGCGGCCTTGGCTGGGCGTACCAGATAGCCGCGCACGGTGCCGTTGCCTTTGGGCGAGGGGTAGGTGATGTAGTCGGCGACGATATCCGGGTCGGTGAATTTCACCTGTTCGGCCAGGGCGTAATTGGGGCTCAGGGCCGCGAGCAATGCCGAAGCGGTGAGGCCACCGAGGGTGAACAGCGCGGCGCGGTCGAGAAATTCGCGGCGGTTGATCTTGCCGTGGGCATAGCCGTCGTAGAGTTCCAGCAGTTCGGGAGCAAAGTCTTTCGCGGTCAGACGAGTCATCGGTGCAGTCCTCGATTAGCGGTTGCCGTCACTGTAGACCAGGATCAAACCTCGCGGCCATGGGCAGCGGCGGCCAGTTGCCCGGTGTCGACGCGCACGAACACCGAGTCGCCGACGGCGGTGAGCACGCTGCCTGCATACACTTCGCAGACCACACGGCTTTTGCGGCCGATTTCGCCTTCGACCCGAGCCCGCAGGACCAGGGGCACCCCCATGGGCGTGGGTTTGATGAATTTGATCCCCAGATTACCGGTGACGCAGTCGATGCGCGGCAGGCTGCCGGGTTCACGCTGTTCGACGCGGTAGTGGTAGGCCATGGCGGTCCAGTTGGAATGGCAGTCCACCAGCATGGCGATCAGCCCACCGTAGACCAGATCCGGCCAGCCGCTGTATTTGGCCTCGGGTTGGTGCTCGGCAATGACGTGCACGCCATCGTCATCCCAGCGGCTCTTGATGTGCAGGCCATGGGGGTTGCTGCTGCCGCAGCCGTAACAGATGCCGTCCGGCGCCGTGGTGTCCTGGAGAGAAGCGCTGTGCATGCAGAGTCCTTGTTGTTGTTTGGCGACGCTTCTATTTAGCAGGCCAGGGGTCAGCGAGCAAACTTCTTCGCCCCGGCCACGCAGCCGATCACCGCCACCGTCACCAGCACCATGCCCAGGCTGACCTGTTCATGCAGCAAACCCGCCGCCAGCGCCAGGCCGAAGAACGGTTGCAGCAACTGCAACTGGCCAACCGCGGCAATCCCGCCTTGGGCCAGGCCGCGGTACCAGAATACAAAGCCGATCAACATGCTGAACAACGCCACATAGCCCAGGCTCAGCCATGCCGGCAAGCTGATACCGCTGAGGGTGGACGGCGCCAACAACAGGCTCAAGGGCGCCACCACCGGCAGCGACACCACCAGCGCCCAGCAGATCACCTGCCAGCCGCCCAGGTTGCGCGACAGCTTGGCGCCTTCGGCATACCCCAGGCCGCATGCCAGCACGGCCAACAGCATCAACACATCGCCCGCGGGTGCGGCGCTCAAGCCTTGAGCAATGGCATATCCCATCACCAACAGGCTGCCCAGGACCGAAAACAACCAGAACACCGGCCTCGGCCGTTCACCGCCGCGCAGCACACCGAACACCGCCGTAGCCAGTGGCAGCAGGCCGATAAAGACGATGGAGTGGGCCGAGGTCACGTACTGCAGGGCCAGGGCCGTCAGCAGTGGAAAGCCGATCACCACGCCAAGCGCGACGATAACCAGCGGTGCCCATTGCTGGCGTGTGGGGCGTTTTTCCTTGAATACCCCCAATAGGCACAACCCCAATAGTGCCGCGAGGGTGGCGCGGATCATGGTCAGGAACACCGGATCGAATTCCATAACCGCCAGGCGCGTGGCTGGCAGCGAGCCGCTGAAAATCACCACGCCGATAAAACCGTTGATCCAACCCTGGGTGCTGCTGTCCAGAGTGCCGAGAGGAGAAGTGCGTTCCATGGGGGACCTGTCCGAAAATGGCAGTTGCGTGCTGGGCATCCTAGGATTGAAGATTAAGACAATCAAAAAATTGTCATGGATACATCCCTATGCCCCGTGCTCGCTACAAGACGCTGGTCGATACCTTCGCCGAGGCCATCCGCAGCGGCCAATTGCAGCCCGGCACGCGGTTGCCTACCCATCGGCAATTGGCCGCCGAGCATGGCCTGGCACTGGTCACCGCCAGCCGGGTGTACAGCGAGTTGGAAGCCATGGGCCTGGTCAGCGGCGAAACCGGGCGCGGCACCTTCGTGCGTGAAATCGCGTTGCCGCCAGGGCAGGGCAGCGGGCAGATGACGGTTACGGCGGGTGTGCTCGATCTGAATTTCAACTACCCGTCCTTGCCGGGCCAGGCCGAGCTGTTGCGCACGGCGTTGCGCCAGCTCGCCCTGTCTGGCGATCTGGAGGCGCTGCTGCGCTACCAGCCCCATGCCGGGCGTGTGCACGAGCGCGCCGCCGTGGCCCGGCACTTGTTGAACCGAGGGTTGGCGGTGCAAGCCGAGCAGGTGCTTGTCGTCAGCGGCGCCCAGCATGGCCTGGCGGTGAGCATGATGACCTTGCTCAAGCCTGGGGATGTGGTCGCGGTGGATGCATTGACCTATTCGGGGTTCAAGGTACTGGCCGAAACCCTGCACCTGGAACTGGTCGCCATCCCAGTCACCGCCAGCGGCCCGGACCTGGACCACCTGCACAGCCTGTGTCGCCAGCGCCCGGTGCGAGCGGTGTACAGCATACCGACCCTGCATAACCCGCTGGGCTGGGTGATGAGCCTGGCGCAGCGCGAGCGTTTGGTGGCAGTCGCCCGGCAGCACAACCTGATGATCATCGAGGATGGCGCCTATGCGTTTCTCGCCGAAGAAGCGCCGCCGCCCTTGGCGACCCTCGCACCCGAGCTCACGGTGTACATCGGCGGGCTGTCCAAGAGTGTCGCCACCGGTTTACGCGTGGGCTTTATCGCTGCGCCTATGGCGTGGGTAAGCGGGTTGGAACGCACGATCATGGCCACTACCTGGAACGTGCCGGGGGTGATGAGCGCGATTGCGGTGGGCTGGCTCGAGGACGGCACGGTGGCGCAACTGGAGGCGCAAAAGCGTGCGGATGCCCAGGCTCGTCAAGCGTTGGCAGCACAGGTGCTGAGGGGCGTGAAGACCATCAGCCACCCGTCATCCTACTTTCTGTGGCTACCGTTGGCGGAAGACGCCCGCGCCGATCAGGTCGCCATGACCTTGCAGCGGGCGGGCATCTCGGTTTCAACCGCCGAACCGTTCGCGGTCTCGGCCCAGGTGCCCCACGCACTGCGCCTGGCCCTGGGTTCGGTGCCGATGGCGGCGTTGCGTGAGGCGCTGGTGAAGGTGCGCAAGGTGGTGGCGTGGTGAGCGATCTTCAGTACTTGTAAGCCTGGCGACCAATCAGCAGCCATTTGCCATGCTGTTTTTGCCAGACCTGGAAGTTATCGATATCGGTTGGTGTGTCCACACCGCTGTTCACTGCCAGGGCGTGGAAGTGGTTGCGCACCAGGGCGGTATCGCCATTGAGGGTGATGGTCTGGTTTTGCATCTCCAGGGTTTTGAATGCGCTGGTATGGGTTTCCAGGTCGGCAATGAATTGCGCCTTGTTCTGCACCTTGCCGCTGGAGTGGCCGTAGGTGAGCTTGTCGGACGTCAGTGCATGAAGCTGCTTGAGGTCCAGGTGCAGCATGGCTTGGGTCAATTGATCGACTGCCTGGGCTACATCCTTCTCGGCTGCGCCGGGCGCGGCGGCGACGTAGCCGCAGAACAGGCACAGAAATCCGATCAGCACTTTGAAGTTGGGCATGGGGGTTTTCCTTATTGTTGTTGGGAAATACGACGAGGTATGTCGTCGTACAACCATGCAATATTCTCAAGGGGGAAGGAAAGTGAAATTTGCAGGAGCTTGAGGTGAGGAGGCGCTAGAGTGTTAATCACCATCCGCGCAGCCGAGGTACATCATGGATTTTGACTGGCACAGCGACGTCATCACCCGTGCTACACCCGTCACCCCTAGCTACAAAAACACCCAGAACGTGCGCCGCTTTATGCTTGAGCAGTGCGGCCCGGCGTTCAAGTTCAACCGTCCATTCATGGCGTGGATTCGTAATGGCGCACCCAAGACCTTGGGGGAAGTGGTGGAGGAGTGGCAGCGTCGCAACGAGGTTCTTCGGTCGTCGCACCACGGTGTTTGAACTGAAATATGAACAAAAAGTGTGGGAGCGGGCTTGCTCGCGAATGCGCCGTGTCAGTCACCTGATTTGTTGACTGGTACACTTCATTCGCGAGCAAGCCCGCTCCCACACTTTGAGTGAGGAGCCCAGCTAGATAGCCGCCAGCGGTGGCGTACGCGGCGGGATCATCCGTTTGCTGCCGGTGGCTTCGAACGCCGAGGCAAAGCGCAACAGCGCCGAATCGTCATAGGCACGCCCGGCGAAGGTCAGCCCCACCGGCATGCCAATGTCCGCCATCACGCCCATCGGCACGGTGACGGTGGGTACGCCCAGGTGGCGGATGGCGAGGTTGCCGTTGGCGACCCATACGCCGTTGCTCCAGGCGATATCGGCAGACGCTTCGTTCACATCGGCATCGGCCGGTCCTACGTCGGCCACGGTGGGGAACAGCACGGCGTCAAGCCCCAGGGTGTCCATCCAGTCTTCCAGGTCCAGGCGCCGGGTTTGCTCCAGGCCGCGCAGGCCATCGGGCACGGTGCTGATCTGGTCCCATGAGGTGATGCCGCGTTGGGCCATGCGCACGTATTCGTCCATGCCGGCGGCCAGGTCGTCTTCACGGTTGGGCAGGGTGCCGGGGTCGTGGGGGAAGATGTTCGGCCCGTCCACATCGGCCAGGCGGTTCAGGTGCGGGTCGCCGTTGGCGCGCAGGAAGTCATCGAAGGCCCAGGCTGACAGTTCCCACAGTTCGTCGTGGAGGAACTCTTTAGAGACCAGGCCACGGGTAAACACCGTCGGTGCGCCGGGGCGGTCGCCTTCGCAGTTGGACACCAGCGGGAAATCCACTTCGATCACTTCGGCACCCGCCGCTTCCAATGCCTGGCGCGCGGCTTGCCACAGTTCAATCACCGTGGCGCGGGTGTGGATTTTTTGCCCGGTCGGGCCGCCGATACCGGGTTTTTCGCTGGTGCCAGCCTCCGGGTCGGCGTTGATGTACATGCGCGGCACGCCAAAGCGCTTGCCGGCCAGGCTTTCGCTGTTGACTGCCAGCGCCGCGTAGGACTCCGGGCGCACCGAGGTGACGCTGGGGATTGGCACCCAGGGTTGCAGGCGCCACAGGTCGCCTCGTGTGTCCGGGTCTTCGGCCACCACGACGTCGAGCACTTCCAGCAGGTCGGCCATGGTGCGCGCATAGGGCACTACCACGTCCATGGTCGGGGTCAGCGGCCAGTTGCCGCGCACGGAAATCACCCCGCGTGAAGGCGTGTAGGCACACAGGCCATTGTTGGAGGCCGGGCCGCGACCGCTGGACCAGGTTTCTTCAGCCAGCCCGAACGCGGCAAAGCTGGCGGCGGTGGCGGTGCCGGCACCGTTGGAGGAACCCGACGCAAACGGCGCGGTGAGGTAGTCGGCGTTGTAGGGGCTTTCGGCGCGACCGTACACGCCACGTTGCATACCGCCATTGGCCATCGGCGGCATGTTGGTCTTGCCCAGGCAGATAGCGCCACCGGCACGCAGACGCTCAATGGTGAAGGCATCGCGCTGGGCCACCAGCTTGGCAAACGCCGGGCTGCCGGATGCAGCCGTCAACCCCTTGACCAGGTAACTGTCCTTGGCCGTGTAGGGGATACCATCCAGTGGCCCCAGGGTTTGCCCCTTGGCGCGGCGTGCATCAGACGCCTGGGCTTCTTTGAGCGCATCGGGGTTGCGTACCACCACGGCGTTCAGTGCAGTGGCCGTCTGCGGGCCATCGTAGGCATCGATCCGCGCCAGGTACGCCTGCACCAGTTCAACTGCCGTGGTCTGGCCGGCTTCAAGCGCAGCGCGCAATTGGGCAATGGAGACTTCAGTAACTTGCATCACGTTTTTTTCGCCGCCTTCAAGTGGGGGTATGGCGGCAGTCTACGTACAGATATTTCACAAAACCAGCGCGGCCTACTTCGTGTGGGCGGCGCGCAGGACATCTCGAGAAAGACGTCAGCAGGATTGCGAGCGGCAGTCTCTTGTCGCTAAGGTGGCCGCGTTGATCAACGTTGCACTTCAAGGAAGAGACCATGCAAAAACCTTATATCGCCCTGGCGGCCTTGCTGGGATTCACCGTCTATACCGTGGCGACCATGCTCACGGCCGAGCAGTCACTGTTGGCATTTGGATGGGAACTGATGTCCAGACCCGATACGGCACAGGTGGTGATTGACCTGTATCTGATGGCGGTGCTGGCGTGTGTGTGGATGTACCGGGATGCGCGTGGGCGAGGGCGGTCGATGGCCTCAGTGCTGCCGTATTTTTTACTGACGGCAGTGTTTGTGTCGGTAGGGCCGCTGCTCTATATCGTGGTTAATGGGTTTTCTCGCCGGGCCATGAAGTGAGGCTTGTTGCTCCCGTGACGACCTGCCAGCGACGCTGATCTGACTGACACACGACGATCCAAAGTGTGAGCTGGCTTGCCTGCGATGGCGGCCTGACAGTTGACGCTTCTATACCTGAAGCACCGCGATCCCACTGTGGGAGCGGGCTTGCTCGCGAAGGCGGCCTGGCAGTCAACACAGTTGGATTGTGGACATATCCATAGCAGATCAAGAGCGGCTCGCTTCGCATCGTGGTTACCGTTGAGCGCTACGGAATTGTGTCGATACCTATGGTCATCGCAGGCAAGCCACTCACATCTGGATCGTGGGGGTGTCAGGTAGATAGGCTTCGGCTAGCAGGCCGCCATCGCAGGCAAGCCAGCTCCCACATTTGGATCTAGTGGTGTCAGATAAATATGCGTCGGCTGGCAGGCCGTCACGGGAGCAAGCTCCCTCGCCACAGGTCCCGCGTCGCCCCAAAGTTGTAGATAACTACGGCTATGGGGCGACGTGATCGATCAAACGCCTTTGGTCGACGGCAACAGTACCGTGAGGATGCCCACCAGCGGCAGGAACGAGCACAGCTTGTACACGTATTCGATGCCGTGATGATCAGCGAGCATCCCGAGCAGCGCCGCGCCGATCCCGCTGAAGCCGAACATCAGGCCGAAGAATATCCCGGCGATCATGCCCACATTGCCCGGCACCAGTTCCTGGGCAAACACCACGATGGCCGAGAACGCCGAGGCGATGATAAAGCCGATGACCACGCTGAGTACGGCGGTCCAGAACAGGTCGACGTAGGGCAGGGCCAGGGTGAACGGTGCGGCGCCGAGGATCGAGAACCAGATGACTTTCTTGCGGCCGATCTTGTCGCCGATCGGGCCACCGGCAAAGGTGCCCACGGCCACTGCGCCGAGAAACAGGAACAGGTACATCTGCGAGCTGGCTACCGACAGCTGGAATTTTTCGATCAGGTAGAACGTGAAGTAACTGGTCAGGCTGGTCATGTACCAGTATTTCGAAAACACCAGCACAGCCAATACCACCAGGGCGAAGGTCACGCGGCCTTTGGACAAACCGTGGGTGGCCTGGCTGCCTTGCTTGAGCTTGAACAGGTTGAGGTGGTGGCGGTACCAGCGGCTCAAGCCGTACAGCACCAGGATGGCGAACACCGCAAACAGGCCGAACCAGGCAATGTGGCTTTGGCCGTAGGGAATGATGATCGCCGCCGCCAGCAACGGGCCGAAAGCGCTGCCGGTGTTGCCGCCGACCTGGAAGGTCGATTGCGCCAGGCCGTAGCGCCCACCGGAAGCCAGGCGTGCGACGCGGGAGGTTTCCGGGTGGAAGGTCGATGAGCCCACACCTACCAGCGCTGCCGCGAGCAATATCGCTGGGAAGTTGCCGACAAAGGCCAGCATCAAGATGCCGATCAAGGTGCACACCATGCCCGCCGGCAATAGCCAGGGTTTGGGGTGGCGGTCGGTGTGGTAGCCGATCCACGGTTGCAGCAGGGAGGCGGTCAACTGGAAGGTCAGGGTGATCAGGCCGACCTGGGTAAAGCTCAGGCCGTAGTTGGCCTTGAGCATCGGGTAGATCGACGGCAGTACCGCCTGGATCAAGTCATTGATCAGGTGCGCCAGGGCACAGGCGCCCAGGACGCGCATGACTAAGGGGCTTACTTGCGAGCTGGTCGAAGGTGCGGCGGGTGACGCTGTGACTGTGGACATGCGGGCATTCCGTACAAGGCAACTGACAGGCGTGGAGGCGGGCGGCGGTGATGTGAACCGCCACTCCATCTGGACTCGGCGTTTATGCTAGATTCGGCGCCAATGCCTGTCTCGCGCAATTCGGGCAGAAACCATCGCAAAAAGGGCGAAATGATCAAATCACTGGATAAATTTCTGCGAGAGATCGATGAGGGCGACTGGGCCGTCATCAGTTCGGCCACCGATTACCCCGAAAACTGGGTGATCCCCGAACACAGCCACAACAAGCACCAACTGCTGTACGCCATTGGCGGTGTGATGGTGGTGTACTCGGCCCTGAGGCAATGGACGGTGCCGCCCAATCGTGGCTTCTGGATGCCTTGCGGTCAAGTTCACTCACTGCGCTGCGTAGGTACGCTGAAGATGCGCAGCGTGTTCGTGCGCCCGGACAGCTTCCCCAACTTGCCGGCCGAGCCCAAGACGGTGACGGTCTCGCCGCTGCTGAGCGAACTGATCAAGGCCTCGGTGAGCTTGAAACCGCCGTATGCCGAGGACTCACGCGACGCGCGGATCATGCACCTGATTCTTGACGAACTGGCCATTCTCCCGGCCTTGCCGCTGTCGCTGCCCCAGCCTGCCGACCCGCGCCTGAGCCCGATCTGCCTGGCGTTGCAGGATGAACCGAGTGATGCCTCCACCGTCGCCGACTGGAGTGCGCGGTTGGGATTGGACCAGACCACCATCCAGCGCCTGTTCCGTAAGGAAACCGGCATGACCTTCGGCCAATGGCGCCAGCAGGCGCGGTTGCTGCTGGCGCTGGAGCGCATTGCGGTGGGGGAGAAGATCATTGATGTGGCGTTTGAATTGGGCTACGAAAGCCCCAGCGCTTTTACCAGCATGTTCAAGAAACAGTTTGGCAAAACGCCGAGTCATTTTTTCAAGTAGCGTCGCTCGCCACGCGCGCGTGAGCAGGGCGCCGGGATGCCAGGTAAGCCAGCAGTGTGGCGACTACCAGCAAGGCGGCGCTCAACTCGAAGGTGGCCTGATAACCGCTCAAGTCGAATGCCACACCACCGACGGTGGCACCGGCGGCAATCGCCAACTGGATGATGGCGACCATCAACCCCCCGCCGGCCTCAGCGTCGTCGGGCAAGGTGCGCGCCAGCCATGTCCACCAGCCAACCGGTGCAGCTGTCGCTACCAGGCCCCAGCAGCCCAACAGCAGAGTGGTGACAATCGCTGAACCGCCGAACCCCACCAGCGCAAGGGCAATGCCGGCCATGATCAACGGAATGGCAATCAGCGTCGGGTACAGGTGACGCTTGAGCAAATGCTCAATCAACACCGTACCCGCCAGGCCGGCCAGGCCGAGCACCAGCAGCATCAGCGACAGGGTGGACACCTCGACCCGGGTCACGCCTTCCAGGAATGGCCGCAAGTAAGTGAACAGCATGAATTGGCCCATGAAGAACAGGCTGACGGCGCACATGCCCACGGCCACCTTGGAGTTTCTCAGCAGGCGCAGCGCATTGCCGGTGTTCGCTGCGCCGCTGTGCTTGAGCGCAGGCAAGCTCAGCCACAGCCAGGCCAGCGCAATCACGGCCACCGGCACCACGCAAAAAAATGTGCCGCGCCAGCCAATCAGGCCGCCAAGAAAGCTGCCCAGCGGCGCCGCGATCACCGTCGCCAGGGCGTTGCCACCGTTGACGATGGCCAAGGCCCTTGGCACTTGGGCGGGCTCGACCAGGCGCATTGCCGTGGCCGCCGACAGCGACCAGAAACCGCCAATCGCCACCCCAATCAATGCGCGCCCGAACATGAACACCGCGTAATTCGGTGCGAACGCCACCACGCTGCCAGAGACGATCATCAGCAGGGTCAGGGCCATCAGCAGGCGCTTGCGATCCATCCTCGCGGCAACCGCCGCGATCACCAGGCTGGTGAGCAAGGCAAACACCCCGGACACGGAAATGCCCTGGCCGGCCTGGCCTTCAGTGATGTGCAAGTCAGCGGCCAGCGGTGTGAGCAGGCTGACCGGCATGAACTCGGAGGCGACCAAGGCAAACGCCGCGAGCGACATCGCCAGCACCGCGCCCCAGCGTTGCGGTTGAGGGATAACGGAACTCACTGCAAGTGGCTCTGGAAGAAGGTGGTGAGCGTGTCAAACGGGATCAGTTCGACGCGGTCGTACAGGTCTACATGGCCGGCGTTGGGGATGACCAGCAATTGCTTGGGCTCGGCGGCGCGTTGGTAGGCGTCTTCACTGAACTCACGGGAGTGCGCGTCGGCCCCGGTAATCAGCAGCAGTGGGCGCGGCGAGATCGTCTCGATATCGTTGAAGGGGTAGAAGTTCATGAACTTGACGTTGCTGGTCAGCGTCGGGCGGGTGGTGGTCTGCGATGAGGCGCCTGCCGGGGTGACTTCGCCGCGCGGGGTGCGGTAGAAGTCGTAGAACTCGTCGCCGACCGGGTCGCCGGTAAGGCTGTGCGGCGTGCCACCGGTGTAGAGGGTCTCGCCGCCCTGGAACTCTACATAGCGCTGGTTGGCGGCCTGGCGCAGGATCTGCTGGCGCTGTTGCAAGGTCATGCCGTGCTTGAGGCCATTGCGGTTGGCCGCGCCCATGTCGTACATGCTGACGGTGGCGATTGCCTTGAGACGCGGATCGATCTTCGCAGCACTGATCACAAAACTGCCGCTGCCACAAATGCCGATGGCACCGATGCGTTCCCGGTCGACCTGTGGGCGAGTGCCGAGAAAGTCCACGGCGGCGCTGAAGTCTTCCACGTAGAGGTCGGGCAACACCGCGTTGCGCGGCGTACCGGCGCTTTGGCCCCAGAACGACAGGTCCAGGGACAGGGTCACGAAACCCTGTTCAGCCATTTTGGTGGCGTAGAGGTTGGCGCTTTGCTCTTTGACGGCGCCCATCGGGTGGCCGACGACCAGGGCTGCGTGCTTTGAGCCTGAGGCCAGGTGTTTGGGCACGAACAGCGTGCCTGCCACCTGCATGCCGTATTGATTGTTGAAGGTGACAGGTTCGGCCGTCACTGTGTCGCTGCTGTAAAAGTTATCCGCACCGTTAGACATATCGGCTCCAAATGAAGAAAGAGAAGTCACCAGCAAACCCAGGGCGAGCAAGAGGCGTTTCATAGGGATGTTCCTTGTGAAGTGTCCGCACATTTTCCGGGTGACGGCAGGGCTTCTGTAGTGCATTTGAGTGGATTACTTGCCTGATCCTCTGAGTTTCAGCGCCAGATGACGACGCCCGTGACTTGCGCGGGTAAAGTGCAATGAAGCATTGAAAGGGTCTGTTATGACGTCCACTCCCACCCCCCTGAACGCGCTGATCCAGTCGATTGGTTCGCGCACCCCGTCGCCCGGCGACTACGCGATGCCGATCCCCGGCCTGGGCTTTTATCGGCGTGAGCAACCCGCTGCGCCGGTGGTGTGCATGGTTGAGCCGTGCATCGTGCTGGTGGCTCAGGGCGAGAAGCAGTTGTGGGTCGGCGGCGAGGGCTACCCCTACGACACGTCCCGGTTCCTGGTGACGTCGCTGGACATTCCGGCCAATTCCGAGGTGCTGGCCGCCAGCCCCGAGCAGCCGTGCCTGGGGCTGACGTTCAAGCTGGACCTGCGCATGCTCGCCGAGCTGATCGCCCAGGGTGGCTTGCCGCCGGTGCGTGAGCGCGCAGTCATGAAGGGCGTGGGGATCGGCACGGTCACCGACGGCATGCTGGCCGCATTCGCGCGCCTGGTGACGTTGCTGGACGAACCCGAGGCTATCCCGGTACTCGCGCCATTGATCCAGCGCGAGATTCATTACCGGCTATTGAAAAGCGACCAGGCCGGCCGACTGCGCCAGATCTGCTCGGTGGACGGGCAGGGCTATCGAATTGCCAAGGCGATCGACTGGCTGAAGTTGAATTTCGACGGGGCCCTGCGTGTGGAAGAGCTGGCAGCGCGGGTGCAAATGAGCGCGGCGACCTTTCACCATCACTTCCGGCAACTGACCGCGATGAGCCCGCTGCAATACCAGAAATGGCTGCGTCTGAATGAAGCACGACGATTGATGTTGAACGAGCACCAGGATGTCTCCAGTGCCGCGTTCAAAGTCGGGTATGAGAGCCCGTCGCAATTCAGCCGTGAGTACAGCCGGCTGTTCGGGGTGCCGCCCAAGCGTGATATGGCAGCACTGCGGGGCCGGGCGGGTGTCAGTGATCCGCCGGGGTCAGATTAGCGTAGAAGATGCAGCCGATAAGCCGTGCGAACAGGCTCAGGGTTTCCGGCAGGTTCGGGTCGTTGAACAGCATGGCCCGTGAGTCCAGCGCACACAGCGCCCCGAACAGGCGGCCATCGGGCAGAAAGATCGGCGCACCGGCGTAGCTTTCGATGGCGTATTGCTTGACCACCGGGCGTGACGCGAAACGGCCGTTCTGGCTGATCTGGGGGACGAACAGGGTGTGTGGGTTGATGCAGAACTCACTGCACAGGGTGGTTTCCAGGTCGAGTACGTCGTCGACGTTGATGCCCATTTGTAGCGGGTCGTAGGCCGAACACACCACCCATTCCTGGTCGGTGAACTTGGCGATGCCGGCGAATCTCATCCCGGTCAGACGAGTGACCAGCTTGAGGATATTGGTGGTTGCTTCAATTTCGGCAATGGCGGCGCGCTCGTCTGCGCTGAGTAACCTGTGTGCGGCGGTGACGCTTGAAACCATGCTGAACGCTCCAATGGCGTGGTCGCAGGCCGCGACCACGCACAGTCAGGTTATTAGTTGATGCGCGGGTGTTGCTGTACCAGGTTTTCCCGCTTGGTTTGCAGCGCGGCAATCTCGGCATCGATGTCTTCGATTTTCTGCTCGATATTGTCGTGATGCTCCTGCAGCAGCTCCTTGGCTTCTTCCATGTCGGAAGCCGCCGGGGCCGCGCCACGCAGGGGCTTGTTGGCGGTTTCCTTCATGGTCAGGCCCGTGATCAGGCCAACCACCGCAAACACCATCAGGTAATAGGCGGGCATGTACAGGTCGTTGGTGCTCTCCACCAGCCAGGCCACGGCGGTCGGCGTAACACCGGCGATCAGTACCGAGACGTTGAAGGCGCTAGCCAGGGCGCTGTAGCGCAGGTGGGTGGGGAACATTGCCGGCAAGGTCGACGCCATCACACCGATAAAGAAGTTCAGCACCACCGCCAGAATCAACAGACCGCCGAAAATCAGGCCGGTCTTGCCGCTGGTGATCAGCATGAAGGCCGGAATCGACAGGAACAGCAGGCCGATGCTGCCGGCGATGATGAACGGCTTGCGGCCGATCTTGTCGCTGACAAAACCAATGAACGGCTGCACGAACAACATGCCAACCATGATCGCAATGATGATCAGCACGCCGCTGTTTTCGGCATAGTGCAGGTTGTGGGACAGGTAGCTCGGCATGTAGGTGAGCAGCATGTAGTAGGTCACGTTGGTGGCCGCGACGATACCAATGCAGGTCAGCAGGCTGCGCCAGTGCTTGGTGGCGATTTCCTTGAACGAGACTTTGGGGCCGTGGCTCAGGCCTTCGCGGTCACCCTGTTCGAGTTTGTCGACATGCTGTTGAAACGCCGGGGTCTCTTCCAGCGCGTGGCGCAGGTACAGGCCGATGATGCCCAGGGGCAGGGCGAGGAAGAACGGCAAGCGCCAGCCCCAGGCCTCGAATTCTGCTTCACCGAGCACGGTGGAGATCAACACCACCACACCCGCGCCGAGCACGAAACCGGCGATGGAGCCGAAGTCCAGCCAACTGCCAAGGAAGCCGCGCTTGCGGTCCGGAGCATATTCAGCCACGAAAATCGACGCGCCGGTGTACTCACCGCCCACCGAGAAACCCTGGGCCATTTTGCACAGCAGCAACAGGATCGGCGCCCAGATGCCAATGGAGGCATAGCCGGGGATCAAGCCGATGGCAAAGGTGCTCAAGGACATGATCACGATGGTGGCGGCCAGGACTTTTTGCCGCCCGTACTTATCGCCCAGTGCGCCGAAGAACAGGCCGCCCAACGGGCGAATCAGGAAAGGTACTGAGAAGGTGGCCAGCGCTGCGATCATCTGCACGCTGGGGGAAGCGTCAGGGAAGAACACCTTGCCCAGCACATAGGCGACAAAGCCATAGACGCCAAAGTCGAACCATTCCATGGCATTGCCAAGTGCGGCGGCGGTGATCGCCTTGCGCATCTTGTTGTCGTCGACAATGGTGATGTCTTTCAATCCGATGGGTTTGACGCGTTTTTTACGTAGTTTCATGCGGGCCACTCAAAAGCTGAACAGGGGAGGTGCCATCGCTACGATGGCACCGCTCTGTCAGTTCAGATACAAGTGGACACGAAATAATTCACCGCTTTGTGTATTTTTTCTCACGGGGGTAAAAATGCCGGGTTCTGGAGGCCGAAGCATGGCTATTGGCAAAACAGATCAAATGTGGGAGCTGGCTTGCCTGCGAAAGCGGTGGTTCAGTCAAAGATTCAGTGACTGACACACCGCCTTCGCGGGCAAGCCCGCTCCCACAGGGGATCTGTGCCAGGCAGGTTTTGTGGGTAGTACATGACCAATGTGGGAGCTGGCTTGCCTGCGAAAGCGGTGGTTCAGTCAAAGATTCAGTGACTGACACACCGCCTTCGCGGGCAAGCCCGCTCCCGCAGGGGATTTGTGCCAGGCGCATAACCGATGTGGGAGTTGTCGAGCCCCGGCGAGGCTGCGAAGGCGGCGGTACTGTTGGCAGTTGTGTTGCCTGGACTGTCGCCATCGCGGCCTCGCTAAAGCTCGAGCGCTCCCACAGGGGAATTGTCATTGTTAGTCAGGCAAAGCAGGGAAGTCATTTAAATGCCAAGCAGTCATTCACGCCTTACCTACCGCCAACCACGGGCCGCAGACGTTCAGCGATTGTTCGCGATCTTCGGTGATCCACAGACCAACTTGTTCAATCCTGCCGGCCCGCTGCCCAACCTAAATGCGGCACAACGGCTATTGGATCACTGGCTGGAGCAATGGACCTCCCAGGGCTACGGCTGGTGGGCGATTGCCTGCAAAGAGAGCCCCGAGCACATCATCGGGTTTGGCGGCATTGCGCCACTTAACTACCTGACGCAGCAGCGCATCAACCTTGGCTATCGCCTGGCCGTCGAGGCCTGGGGGCAGGGGTATGCCACTGAACTGGGGCGGGATGCCCTGGCGCTGGCGTTTGACACGCTATCTCTACCGGAAGTCTTCGGGTTAGTGCGACCCGATCATGCTGCGTCGATCCGCGTATTGGAGAAGCTCGGCATGCAACGTTTTGGCCTGCTGGATGATGTACCCGGCCAAGCGCCCAGCCTGGTGCTCAGGGTTTGTCATCCTACAACTGCACAAGCCTGACATTTTCCTATTCCGCGTAAATCCTCGATAAGCGGCAATCTTTGCGATTGACACTGCGTGGGCGTCTCGTTATAAAACTCGCAGTTGTACGACGACATATGACGTTACATATGTCCTACCTAACAAAAATAAAAAGTGATGCCATGAATCTGAACGAGCCCATCAGTGCCCTTCGTGTCGGCCAGGCGGTCGGCAGCTATCGCTGGACGATCTGCGCGATGTTGTTTTTCGCGACCACGGTCAATTACCTCGACCGCCAGGTGCTCAGCCTCTTGGCACCGCAACTGTCAACGCAGTTTGGCTGGAGCAACACCGATTACGCCAACATCGCGGCGGTGTTCCAGTTCGTCTACGCCATTTCCATGCTGTTTGCCGGGCGCTTCGTCGACAGGATCGGCACCAAGGCCGCCTATGTGGTAGCCATTGGTATCTGGTCCACCGGCGCGATCATGCATGCGTTTGCGGTGCCGATGGGCGAGGGTATCGCAGCCGTCAGTGGTGCCATTGGCCTGGCGGTGATCCCGGTGTCCATTGCCGGTTTCATGCTCTCAAGGGCTGTGTTGGCGATTGGCGAAGCGGGTAACTTCCCGATCGCGATCAAGGCCACTGCCGAATATTTTCCCAAGAAAGAACGCTCCCTGGCCACCGGTATCTTCAATTCCGGCGCCAACGTCGGCGCGATCCTGGCGCCGATCTGTGTCCCTCTGATTGCCGGCCTGTGGGGTTGGGAGGCGGCGTTTATGGTCATCGGCATGCTGGGTTTTGTCTGGGTAGCCGTGTGGGCCGCCGTTTACGAAAAACCGGAACAGCAAAAACGCCTGTCACCTGAGGAACTGGCCTACATCCGCAGCGACCAGACCGTACAACCGTTTACCCCGGCACCGACGGGCACCGCAGGAAAGAAAGTCTCCTGGTTCAAACTGTTGACCTACCGCCAGACCTGGGCGTTTGCCTTCGGCAAGTTCATGACTGACGGCGTGTGGTGGTTTTTCCTGTTCTGGCTGCCCACCTACCTGTCTGCCCAATACGGCATGAAAGGCGCCGATATCGTGATGCCGCTGGCGGTGCTGTACAGCATGACCATGGTCGGCAGTATTGGCGGCGGCTGGTTCCCCAGCTACTTCATGGCGCGCGGCGATGCCCCCTATGACGGGCGCATGAAAGCCATGCTGGTGATTGCGCTGTTCCCGCTGGTGGTGTTGCTGGCGCAGCCGTTGGGTTACCTCAGCTTCTGGGTGCCGGTGCTGCTGATCGGTGTGGGCGCTTCGGCACACCAGGCGTGGTCATGCAACATTTTCACCACCGTGTCCGACATGTTCCCGCAGAAAACCGTGGCCTCGGTGGTCGGCATTGGCGGCATGGCCGGTGGCCTGGGCGGCGTGCTCATGACCAAGATCGGCGGCTGGGTGTTCGACTATTACAAGTCCATCAACGACATCCATACCGGCTACATGATCATGTTTGCCATCTGCGCCCTGGCTTATCTGGTGGCATGGAGCGTGATGAAGACGCTGGTGCCGCGCCACAAGGAAATCACTGATCTGTGACGCTAGCTAGAAAGGTCATCAAGGCAGCGACGATGACCTCGGGCGCGTCCTCTTGCACCAGATGCCCCGCACGCGGGACGCGCAGGTAGCGTGCACCTAATCTACCTGCGAGCGCGTCGCCCTGTGCCACGTTGATCCATTGGTCTTCTTCGCCCCAGAGCAGTTGCACCGGGCAACGCAGCTCGGCGAGCCGCTCTTCAATCTGGTCGGTATAGCGCTGGTCCATCTGTGCAATCTGGCGATAGAAGGCGGGCTGGCCTACCTCGCCTGTCCAGGGCGTGACATAGGCGTGCAGCACCTCGGCAGGCAGCGGCGTGAAGGCGGCGCCCTGTAGATAGGCACGCACAATCGCCTCATGGATATAGGCCGGCGCGTCGCTGAAGGCCTGTTCATGGCGGCGCACATGCTGCACCAGCGGCGAACCCCAGGGCGCCATGGCGACGGGGTCGATCAAGGTCAGGTTGGCATAGTCGCAGCCATCAAGCAGATGCGCGCGCAGGGCCGTGGCGCCGCCAAAATCATGGGCGAGCACATGGGGGCGTTCCAGGCCCCAATGGTGTAGCAGGGCGGCGAGCAACAGGTTTTGCACGCCCAGAGACACGTCCTGGCCCGGCGCCTGTTCAGACTGGCCATAGCCAAGCAGGTCGTAATAGAACACGCGGTACTGCTGGGCAAACAAGGGCGCGATACGCCGCCACACATGGGAGGAGAACGGCGTGCCATGCACCATCACCAGCGCCGGCCCCTGGGTACCCAGTTGGCCCCAGCGCACGGTCTGATTGTGGAAGTCAAAGGTGTGGGGCAGTGCCAGTGCGTCGTTTGAATGGGTCATGGTTGAATCTCCCCGAAGGTCTGATGGGTTGTGGCGGGTTTTGCCTGCGCCAGGAGGATACGAACCGCCATGACCACACCGACGAGCACGGCAGCCAGGCCCACGGCTTCCATTGGCGTCGGCCAGCGCCGGTGAAAGCCTAGACCGAGCAGGCTGGCGAAGAGTGATTCCAGGGCAATCAATTGGCCACTCAGTACCATGGGCAGGCGCCGCGTTGCCGCGTTCCAGGCCCAGGCGCCGACCACCGTAGACATCACGGCGATGCCCAGGCTCCAGGCATACAGCGGCCATGCCTGGTTCCAGCCCGCGCCAAGGGTCGGCAACCGGAACAAGCCGAGCGTGTATAGCCACGGCAGCAGGCACAGCGCCGCGCCCCCTGCGCCTACCAGCATCAAGGCGGTCCACAGGCCGGTTGCGCGGGCAGGCAGGCGTGCCAGTTGCTGTTGATTGATGACGCTGAACCCCAGCCACAAGGCCACTGCGCCCAAGGAGAAACACAACCCCGCCAGCCAGGAACCGGTGCCGGAGGCGGGCAGGTGGAGGCTGCTGACCGTGGCCAGCAACAGCCCCACAGTGAGGCAGGACAACGGCATCACCAACTGGCGCCATTGCAGGGTCTTGTGACTGGCGTTGCCTATCAACGCCAGTAGCACCGGGACCATGCCGACAAACGCTGGCGTCAGCACCGGGCCGCCGAACATCACACCGCCAGCAATGCACACGCCATAACCGAGGCAACCCAGTGCGCCCAGTGCTGCGGCGAGCAGGCACTGGCCGCAGCTGAGTGCACTCAATTGCGCCCTGCACACCATCATCCAGGCGATGCCCAGCCCCCCGGCCATCAGGAACCGTACGGCCATCAAGTCGTAGAGGCTGTAGACGCCGGTGACGTAGGGCGCAATGAAGTTCAGCGCCCAGCCCAGGGTGGCGACAACGGCCAATATCACACCGGTAAAGAGTGAGGCGCGGGCGGTGGTCATCAGGCTGATCCATGAAGTGAGGGAGTCATGGTGCCCAGCGCGGCGGGTGTGCTACAAACGAGTTTTCAGCCTTGGATGCATAACCACAGATTATGAATGCACTTGGCAAAACCTTACCGCCGCTGGCCAGTTTGTTGCCGTTTGAAGCGGCGGCGCGCCTGGAGAGTTTCTCCAAGGCGGCCGATGAATTGCACATTACTCAGGCGGCTGTCAGTCGGCAGATTCGCGGGCTGGAAGACAACCTGGGGGTCAAGCTGTTTTGTCGGCGCAACCGTGGGGTGTTCCTGACGCAAGAAGGGCGTGAGCTGGGGCGGGTGGTCAGCCAGGCCTTGCAGAGCATCAGTGAGGGCGCGGTCAGCCTGAGAACATCGCCCCAGCGCAATCGCGTGGTACTGCTATGCCAGCTATGCGAGGCGTTCTATTGGTTGATGCCGCGTCTGGCGACCTTCCACCAGCAATACCCGCAGATCGAGATCCAGGTGGTGACCTGTACGCGGCCGATCACCCAGTTCGACGGGCATTTCGATGTGGCCCTGCAAAGTACCCGGCGCGCCAGTGGCAGCCATACGTTGATGTTCACCGCCTCCGACGAGGTGTTCCCGGTGTGCAGCCCCGGCTACCTCTGCCCGGAAAAGCCGTTAGCGCTGACTGAATTACAGCCCTGTACATTTCTGCACCACAGCTCCGAGCCGCCGCACTTGATGGAATGGGATGAGTGGCTGCAGATGTTCGGCCACACGTTGCCCAGGGATGCGCGTAGTGCCACCTTCGACAGTTACCCGCTGATGTTGCAAGCTGCCGTGGAAGGGCACGGTATCGCCATGGGTTGGCGTCGTACCGCAAGCCGGCTGATAGAGAGTGGGGCGCTGGTGCGGCCCTGCGCAGAAAGCGTGTTTTTGCCCGAGGCTATTTCGGTCTACAGGCAGCAAGGGACGGGCAGTCGGGAGGAGATTACGGCGTTGTTGGCCTGGCTTGACGCACAATTGCAGAGTGACGGCTGACAGGGGCGTCGCAGCCCCTGTCATCTGCGGTTATTGGTTACGCGTGACGCGCCAGATCGTATTGGCCAAGTCGTCGGCAATGATCAGCGCGCCTTTGGGGTCCACCGTCACCCCCACTGGACGCCCACGGGTCTTGCCGTCGTCGCCGCGGAAGCCGGTGGCAAAGTCGATGGGCTCGCCCGCCGGTTTGCCGTTGCTGAACGGCACGAAGATCACCTTGTAGCCCACTGGGTTGTCACGGTTCCAACTGCCGTGCTCGCCGACAAACGCGCCGTCAGCGAATTTTTCACCCATGGCAGGGATGGAGAAATCCACGCCCAACGCGGCCACATGGGAGCCCAGGCTGTAATCGGGTTTGATCGCCGCAGCCACCTTGGCCGGGTTTTGCGGTTGTGCGCGGGGGTCGACGTTCTGGCCCCAGTAGCTGTAGGGCCAGCCGTAGAAGGCACCTTCACGCACCGATGTCAGGTAGTCTGGCACCAGGTCGGGGCCGAGTTCATCGCGCTCGTTGACCACGGTCCACAGTTGCCCTGAGCCCGGTTGGATGGTCAGCGCCGTCGGATTGCGCAGGCCTGTAGCGTAGGGCTTATGCGCACCGGTGGCGGCATCGATCTGCCAGACCATTGCGCGGTCGATCTCCACTTCCATGCCGCGTTCGGTGATGTTGCTGTTGGAACCGATGCCCACATACAGCTGACGCCCGTCGTCACTGACGGCCAATGACTTGGTCCAGTGATGGTTGATCTGCGCCGGCAGGTCGGTGACTTTGACGGGCGGGGCGCTGGCCTTGGTCTGGCCGTCGGCGTAGTCAAAGCGCACCAGTGCGTCTTGGTTGGCCACATACAGTTTGCCGTCGGCGAATGCCAGGCCGTAAGGGGCGTTGAGGTTGTCGGCGAATACGGTCTTGAGTTCATAGGTGCCGTCACCGTCGGCGTCACGCAGCAGCGTAATGCGGTTGCCGCCCTTGACCTTGGTGTTGCCCTGGGCCTTGATCACACTGGCGATCACGTCCTTGGGCTTGAGCTTGGCCGCACTGCCGCCACGGCCTTCGGCCACCAGGATATCGCCGTTGGGCAGCACCAGGGTCTGGCGCGGGATCGCAAGGTCGGTGGCGATGGCGGTGACGCTGTAGCCTTCGGGTACCTTGGGCTTTTGATCGCCCCACGGCGTGGGCTCGGCAATCTTCATGCTCGGCAACAGGCTGCTTTGTTGTTCGGGCAGCTTGGGGTCAGGGCCGCGTGCCTGGGTCTTGTCACCTTCGCCGCCACAGGCACTCAGCAACAGGGCGGCGCTGAGCAGGGTCAGTGTGTTGAGTGGTTTCATCGGGCAGCTCCTGAGCGCAGGTTGGTCAAGCCGATCCAGGTGGCGACAATCGCCAGCACGGTGACGATCGCCGACAGCACCAAGCCAGCAGGCATCATGGCGTAGGCATCCTTGGCATGTTGAAAGGCGTTCACCAGCCCCAGCACCCAAGTGCCCAGCAACAGCAGGAAGTACGCCACCGGGCGCCCGCCCTTGTGTTCGGCGCGCACCAGGTTGACCAGTGCAAACAGCAGGGCAAAACCACAGAACACCAAGGCTCCTGCGATAAGCCAGGAGGCGAAATTGGCCCACTGAATCTGGTAGGTCTGGCCGTAGGCGATATCACTGAGCAAGGCCCCGAGAAACAACGGCACGGTGCCGGCAAGCAAAGTCCCGTGCAACGGCCCAGGCCTGACGACGGGGTAAGTGGAGAGGGTAGTCATGTTGGTGGCGGCTCCTTATCGTTCTGCACCCTGGGCTCAGGGCGCGCTGACTTCGCATAGGAAAGGAGCATGGCACTTGTAAGAAAGTTCACTGGGAGGGCGTGTCGAGGTGTGTTTCGATCCGGCGTTCCCCTGCATATGCATAGGTATCTACACAATTTTGGTGCGACGCTGAACCTGTGGCGAGGGAGCTTGCTCCCGTGACGGCCTGACAGCCGACATCTATCTACCTGACACCCCACCATCCAACTGTGGGAGCTGGCTTGCCTGCGAAGGCGGCCTAACAGTCAACACAGTTGGACCGGGTACATATCCGTTATTTAGGTAACGGCCACCTAGGGTTCCGCCCTGACGGCGGCTCACTTTTGAAAAGCGCAAAAGTAAGCAAAACGCTCTTGCCCCACCACTCGGCACCTCGCTTGGGCTCGGTGTGCCCGTAATCCCTGTCGAATTCCGGCCAACGTGGTTTAACGGGGCGCCTGAGATCAAGATCACAAGCAGATCAAGAGCGGCTCGCTTCGCATCGTGGTTACCGTCTGCTGCTACCGCCTACAAAGTTACGTAGATACCTATGCCTGCTTATGTTTACCACAGCGGCTATATGACTCATCCTTCCTGGCCCGACATGAGGAATAGCGTTATGCCCACCCTGCATCTGCTCTGCGGCAAGATCGCATCCGGTAAGTCCACACTCGCCAAAACCCTGGCCGCCGAGCAGGGGGCCATTGTGCTCAGCGAAGACCAGTGGCTGGCCAATCTCTATCCCGGCGGAATCCAGAGCATTGCCGACTACCTGCGCTGTGCCCTGCGGGTTCGTGGGGTACTTGAGCCGCTGGTGATCGATCTGTTGGCGTGCGGCGTCAATGTGGTGCTGGATTTTCCGGCCAATACCCTCGCCAATCGTCAATGGTTACTCGGCCTGGCCCAGGCAGCCAAGGTGCCGCACTGCCTGCATTACCTGGAGCTGGACGATGCCACCTGTCGTGCGCGCCTGCACGCCCGCAACGCCCGAGGTGACCACGATTTTGCCGCCAGCGATGCCGAGTTCGACCTGATCACTCGCCATTTCAGTGTGCCGAGTGAAGAGGAAGGGTTGGTGATTGAGGTGCACCGCCCGTGACTACCCAAAAACCTGCTGGCATCGATGCCGATGGCTATATCCTCACCGTTGCCGATACGCCTATACAACCCGAGTTCCAGCCCCTGCTGACGGACATCTGCACGACTTTGTCCCGGCCTGAGCTGGGGCTGCACGGGATTTACCTGTATGGCAGCATTGCACGGGGCGAGGGCGAGGCCGGAGTTTGCGACCTTGACCTTTCACTGATACTGGTCGAACCACCGAATGCGCCGGTGCTTGAACAATTGGAGTCGGCCCGACTCGCTTTGGAGCAACGGCATCCGAGCGTCACCAAGATCGACTTCGACATCGGCCACCGCGCCCAGGTGTTGGCGCCCGAAAACCGAAACAGTTGGGGCTTCTGGCTCAAACATCATTGCCGCTGTCTCTGGGGCGAAGACCTGTCACTGCACGTCGAACCGTTTCGCCCGTCCCGCGCCATCGCCCTGGCGGTCAATGGTGATTTTGAACAGGCGCTCACGACTTACCTGGTGCGCATTGAACAGGCCAGCCCTGAACACACGCGGCTTGGCCTGCAGCGGGAAGCATCACGGGCCTTGATCCGCGCCACCCACATCCTGCGAGCGGAAGATGCGCAAACCTGGCCGCAAACCCTGGAAGACTACGTCGGGCTGTTTGTTCATCATTACCCGACCATGCGCGTGCAAATCGCCTACTTCCTGTTTGAAGCACGCAACCCGAGCGCCGAGTGCGAGGCATTTACGACACGCCTACGGGCGTTTCTGAGCTGGATGGTTTCGGCACTTATAGAAAGGAATCAATCAGATGCGTGAACGCAAAGCCGCACGATTACTGGTCATAAACCCTGCACAGCAAGTGTTGCTATTTCGCTTCGTGCATAAAGACGGCGCCCTGGTCGGCCGGGATTACTGGGCCACGCCGGGTGGTGGCGTGGAGGCAGGGGAGAGCTTCCACAGCGCTGCGATTCGTGAGTTGCGCGAAGAGACGGGTATCACCGTCAGCAGCATCGGCGAATCCGTGGCAGAGCGTAGTTTCCCGTTGATGTTACCCAGCGGTGAAACCGTGTTGGCGGTTGAGCGGTACTTCGTTGTGCATGCATCCAGCGACGCGCTTTCCCGGGCCGAGTGGACGGTAGAGGAGACTCAGGTGATGGCGGATCATCATTGGTGGTCGGCACAGGCGCTGCGCGCCACGAGCGATACGGTATGGCCGCAGGCGTTACCGCAAATGCTGGAGGATGCCGGGGTGTTTTAACCGTCCAGGCCGGCAAGCGGTCGCCATCGTGCGTTTGCCCTGATGCATGTCTGCATTGCTCATTAATGACTGGCCAGGATTTCACTCGTTTGGAACACCCTTGCATAGTCCATCGCCAAGTTACTCAGCGACAGTGCATGCACATCCTCTGCGGCCCACAGCCGCCCCGACAAGTCGGTTTGATCGAAGGTAAAACACGCATCCGCCGCCACGATCACGTCGAACCCCAGGTTGCCGCCCGAGCGTGCGGTGGATTCCACTGAATTGTTGGTGATGACCCCGACGATTACCAACTGCTGGATCGAGCGCAGGTGCAGCCAGCGCTCCAGGCCCGTGGCGCTGAACGCATCTGGTACGTTTTTTTCAACCACATGCTCCTGGGCCAGGGGGTGCAGCGCATCCTGGAACTCACAGCCGGGCTGGCCTGGCCGGAACACTGAAGCGGCAGAGCGGGAGATATGCCGCACATGGATGATCGGGCGTTGCGCCTGGCGCCAGGCATTGAGCAATTGCTGTATGCGCAGCTCGGCGTCTGGGTTGTTGCGGCGGCCAAGGGTGGGATCGGCCATGCCTTTTTGCATATCGATGATCAACAATGCGGCGTTAGTCGCTATCGGTTCCATGGCCTGTCCTGGCAGAGGTGAACATTATCTAACTGGTTGGAAGTTAGCACCGATCGGCAGCCCATACGCAAATCCCTGAGACTTCCCGGCGAAACGCTTCATAATGGCGGCCAATTTGTTTAGCTCGTTATTCTGGTGTGCCCGCATGGAAATTAAGGTCAACTTTCTCGACAACCTTCGGCTTGAAGCCAAGTTCGATGACTTCACGGTCATTGCCGACCAGCCCATCCGCTACAAGGGCGACGGTTCGGCACCGGGGCCATTCGACTACTTCCTGGCTTCGTCGGCGTTGTGTGCGGCGTACTTTGTGAAGTTGTACTGCCAGACGCGCAATATTCCCACCGAGAATATTCGCCTGTCGCAGAACAACATCGTCGACCCGGAAAACCGCTACAACCAGATTTTCAAGATTCAGGTCGAATTGCCCGCAGACATCTCCGACAAGGACCGCCAAGGCATCCTGCGTTCCATCGACCGCTGCACCGTGAAGAAGGTGGTGCAGGCCGGGCCGGAATTCGTGATTGAGGAAGTCGACAACCTCGACGCCGATGCCCAGGCGTTGCTGATGCCCAACTCCACGTCCGCAGAGGGCACCTACATTGCCGGCAAGGACCTGCCGCTGGAGCAGACCATCGCCAACATGTCGGCGATTCTCGCGGGCCTGGGCATGAAGATCGAGATTGCCTCGTGGCGCAATATCGTGCCCAACGTGTGGTCGCTGCATATCCGCGACGCCCATTCGCCGATGTGCTTTACCAACGGCAAAGGCGCGACAAAAGAGGGCGCGTTGGCGTCGGCGCTGGGTGAGTTCATCGAGCGCCTGAACTGCAACTTCTTTTACAACGACCAGTTCTGGGGTGAGGACCTGGCCAACGCGCCGTTCGTGCATTACCCGGACGAGCGTTGGTTCCAGCCGGGCCCCAACGATGAGCTGCCGAGTGAAATCCTCGATGCCTACTGCCTGAAAGTCTACAACCGCGAGGGCGAGCTGCGCGGTTCACACCTGTTCGACACCAACTCCGGCAACGAAGCCCGTGGCATTGTCTCCCTGCCGTTCGTGCGTCAGTCCGATGGCGAGGTGGTGTATTTTCCGTCCAACCTGATCGAAAACCTCTACCTGAGCAACGGCATGAGCGCGGGTAACACCTTGGCCGAAGCCCAGGTACAGTGCCTGTCGGAGATTTTCGAGCGGGCGGTGAAGCGCGAAATCATCGAAGGCGAATTTGCCCTGCCGGACGTACCCGCCGAAGTGCTGGCCAAGTACCCGGGGATCCTGGCGGGTATCGAAGGCCTGGAAGCCCAGGGCTTTCCGGTGCTGGTCAAGGATGCCTCCCTGGGCGGTGAGTTCCCGGTGATGTGCGTGACCTTGATGAACCCGCGCACCGGCGGCGTGTTCGCCTCGTTCGGCGCGCACCCGAGCCTGGAAGTGGCGTTGGAACGCAGCCTCACCGAGCTGCTGCAAGGCCGTAGCTTCGAAGGCTTGAACGACCTGCCGCAGCCGACCTTCGAAGGCCAGGCGGTCACCGAACCTAACAACTTCGTCGAGCACTTTATCGATTCCAGCGGCGTGGTGTCGTGGCGCTTCTTCAGTGCTCAGTCGGATTATGAATTCGTCGAGTGGGACTTCTCCGGCCATGGCGAAGACTCCAACGCCCAGGAAGCCGCCACGCTGTTCGGCATCCTCGAAGGCATGGGCAAAGAGTCGTACATGGCGGTGTATGAGCACTTGGGCGCTACCGCCTGCCGCATCCTGGTGCCGGACTACTCGGAAATCTACCCGGTGGATGACCTGATCTGGGACAACACCAACAAGGCGCTGTTTTTCCGCGAAGACATCCTCAACCTGCACCGCCTCAGCGAGGATGAGCTGCAGGCGTTGGTCGAGCGTCTGATAGAAAGCGAACTGGACGACTACACCGATATCACTACGCTGATTGGCATTGAGTTCGATGACAACACCGCGTGGGGCCAGTTGACCATCCTGGAGCTGAAACTGCTGATATTCCTGGCGCTGAAGCAGTATGAAGAGGCCAAGGAATGCGTAGAGATGTTCCTGCAGTACAACGACAACACCGTTGAGCGCGGCCTGTTTTACCAGGCGATGAACGCGGTGCTGGAGATGGAACTGGATGAGGACCTGGAACTGGCTGACTACGAGGCCAACTTCCGGCGCATGTTTGGCAACGAGCGCATGGACGCGGTGATCGGCTCGGTCGACGGCAGTGTACGCTTTTATGGGCTCACGCCGACGAGCATGAAGCTGGAAGGCCTGGACCGGCATTTACGCTTGATCGATAGCTACAAGAAGCTGCATGCGGCGCGGGCCAACATCACCCAAGCCTGATACACACTGATCATTCCCACGCTCCGCGTGGGAATGCAGCCAGGGACGCTCTGCGTTCCCAAGCGTGACGCAGAGCGTCACCGAATGCGTTCCCACGCAGAGCGTGGGAACGATCATGGCGGTTAAATGTGGGCCAAGGCCTGAGCCAGATCGGCGCGCAAATCCTCCACATCCTCAACCCCCACCGACAACCGCACCAGCCCATCGCCAATCCCCAATTGCGCTCGCGTCGCCGCCGGGATGCTGGCATGGGTCATGATCGCCGGGTGCTCGATCAGGCTTTCCACGCCCCCCAGGCTCTCGGCCAGGGCGAAGATCTTCACGTTTTCCAGAAAGCGCGTCGCGCCGGCCAGGTCGCTGTTCAAGTCCACTGAAATCATCCCGCCAAAGCCGCGCATTTGCTGCTTGGCCAGGTCGTGCTGTGGGTGGGATTGCAAGCCCGGGTAGTGAACCCGTGACACTTGCGGCTGTTGCTCCAGCCAGGTGGCCAGGTCCAGGGCATTGCTGCAATGGCGCTCCATGCGCAGCGCCAGGGTTTTTACCCCGCGCAGGGTCAGGAAGGCATCGAACGGCCCGGCGATGGCGCCGATGGAGTTTTGCAGGAAGCCCAGGCGTTCGGCCAATTCAGCGTTATCACCGACAACAGCGATACCACCGATCACATCAGAATGCCCATTGAGGTATTTGGTGGTGGAGTGCACCACGATGTCGAAGCCCAACTCCAGCGGGCGCTGGATCCAGGGGCTGGCAAAGGTATTGTCGGCCACGCAGATAATCCCGCGGGCACGGCAGATGCGGGCCACGGCGCGCAGGTCGGTCAGGCTCAGCAGCGGGTTGCTTGGGGTTTCGACCCAGACCATGCGCGTGTCGTCCTGCAATGACGCTTCAAACGCCGACAAGTCGCTGAGGTCGACATAGCTGAAACGGTGCCCGGCACTGCGCTGGCGCACTTTGTCGAACAGCCGGAAAGTGCCGCCGTACAGGTCATTGCCCGAGACGATATGCGCGCCAGCATCCAGCAGTTCGAGCACGGTGGAGATCGCCGCCAGCCCCGAGGCAAATGCAAATGCCTGGCTGCCGCCTTCAAGGTCGGCCACGCAGCGTTCCAGGGCGAAACGCGTGGGGTTATGGGAGCGGCCATAGTCAAACCCCTTGTGCACGCCGGGGCTGTCTTGCAGGTAGGTGGAGTTGGCGTAGATCGGCGGCATCAGCGCGCCCGTGGTCGGGTCGGGTGACTGCCCGGCGTGGATCACTCGGGTGGCAAACGCGCTTTTATCGGGCTGGCTCATGCAAGGGATCTCCGTAGGTGGTTAAGCAGGTCGACGCGGGTGATCAGGCCATGAAAGCCTGCGGCGTCGGCAATGATGGCGACCAGGCCGCGATCCAGTTCAGCCTGCAGTTCGGCCAGGCTGGCGTTGGGGGCCAGGGTGTGCAGGGTGTTGGTCATGGCGCTGGCGACGGTCATGGAAAAATCTGCGGCGTCGTGGTGCAGGCCCAGCAGGATGTCGGACTCGTCGATCACACCCACCAGGGTCTGGCCATCGACCAGCACCGGCAGTTGCGACACGTCCGCCAGGCGCATGCGCTGGAAGGCGGTGAGCAGGGTGTCGTCGGGGCTCACGCTGATCACGCGGCCGTCTTCGAAGCGGCGCGCGATCAGATCGCGCAGGTCGCCGTAGTGTTTGTACTGCAGCAGGCCCGCGTCGTTCATCCACTGGTCGTTGTAAACCTTAGACAGATAGCGCGTACCGGTGTCGCAGACGAAGGTGACCACGCGCTTGGGCTCGGTTTGCTCGCGGCAGTAGCGCAAGGCCGCGGCGAGCAGGGTGCCGGTGGATGAGCCGCCGAGGATGCCTTCGGCCTTGAGCAATTGGCGGGCGTGGTCGAAGCTGTCGGCATCGCTGATGGAGTAGGCGTGGCGCACGCTGGACAGGTCGGCGATCGAGGGGATGAAGTCCTCGCCTATCCCTTCCACGGCCCAGGAACCGGGAGTTTCCAGGGTGCGGCTGCGGCTGTATTCGGCCATTACCGAACCGACCGGGTCGGCCAGCACCATGGCCAGTTCGGGTTGCACGCGCTTGAAGAAACGCGTGAGGCCGGTGAGGGTGCCGGCCGAGCCGACGCCCACCACAATGGCGTCTACGTCGTGCTGGGTCTGCGCCCAGATCTCCGGCGCGGTGCTGGTCTCGTGGGCCAATGGGTTGGCCGGGTTATTGAACTGGTCGGCGAAGAACGAGCCCGGAATATCTTTGGCCAAACGTGCCGCCACGTCCTGGTAATACTCGGGATGGCCCTTGCCCACATCGGAGCGGGTGATATGCACCTCGGCGCCCATGGCCTTGAGGTGCAGCACTTTTTCCGTGGACATCTTGTCGGGCACCACCAACACCACCCGGTAACCCTTGGCCCGGCCCACCAGCGCCAGGCCCAGGCCGGTATTGCCGGCGGTGGCTTCAATGATGGTACCGCCCGGGCGCAAGCGACCGTCGCGTTCAGCGGCGTCGATCATCGCCAGGCCGATGCGGTCCTTGATGGAACCACCGGGGTTTTGCGATTCAAGCTTGAGAAACAGCGTGCAGGGGCCGGTATCGAAGCGGCTGACCTTGACCAGCGGGGTGTTGCCGACCAGTTCAAGTACGGCAGGGCGTGAAGGCGTGGGCATGTCGTCTCCTGGTTACGGGATGGACGTAGGGCGGGGGGCAGCAAAAAAACAGCATGGCTTGGAACATAGGCCGGTATCGCCCGTGTCGCAACCGGGCGTCCGTTGTATGACTTTTTTTGCCGCATGGGAGAGGGCGCGCAATCCAGATGTGGGAGCTTGCCTGCGATGGCGGTGGTGCTGTTGGCATTTATGTTGCCTGACCCACCGCCATCGCGGCCTCGCTAAGGCTCGAGCGCTCCCACCGTTCAGTTTCCGGCAATGGCGGCTTCGATGGCAGCGATGTCGATTTTGGTCATGGTCATCATCGCTTCAAATGCACGCTTGGCGACGGCAGGATCTTTACTGGTAACTGCATCGACCAACACCCGCGGCGAGATCTGCCACGACAGCCCCCACTTGTCCTTGCACCAACCGCAAGCGCTCGCCTGCCCACCGTTGTCGATGATGGCATGCCACAACCGGTCGGTTTCCTCCTGATCCTCGGTAGACACCTGAAAGGAAAACGCCTCACTGTGCTTGAACAGGGGGCCGCCATTGAGGCCCACGCAGGGGATACCCAGTACGGTGAATTCCACAGTCAACTCATCACCCTGCTTGCCGGATGGGTAGTCGCCAGGCGCACGGTGTACGGCCTTTACTTCGCTGTTGGGGAAGGTCTGCGCGTAGAAGGTCGCTGCCTCCAGGGCATCGCCGTTGTACCAGAGGCAAATCGTATTCTTGTTGTTCATCGCAAGGCTCCTCGGGTTGAAAGGTGCATGAAGTCTAGACGAACAACCTGCACGCTACTCAGGCTTGCACCGTCTCCCGGCCAGCGCGTGCGTCGGCCCGCCGCGAACGCCAGCTCAGCCCCAATACCATCAGCAAGCCCAGGCCCGCCATCAGTGCGCCTGCCAGGGAAATGGCCGGGTAGCCCAGCCCGGCATTGATCACCGCGCCACCCAATGCCGCACCAATCGCATTGCCAAAATTGAACGCACCGATGTTCATCGCCGAAGCCAGGTTAGGCGCATCCTTTGCTGCCTCCATCACCCGCATCTGCAGCGGCGGTACCAGGGCAAAGCTGGCAGCACCCCACAGCAGGATCGACAACGCCGCGGGCAGCGGCCATTGCATAAGCACCGAAAAAGCCAACAGCACAGCAATCAACACCACCAGCGAGATGATCAAAGTGCGGTCCACTGAGCGGTCCGCAGATTTGCCACCCCACACATTGCCCAGGGTGAGCCCGATTCCGAACAGCACCAGCATTCCAGTGACGAAGTTGGTCGAGGCATGGGTGACATCGCGCAGAATCGGCGCGATGTAGGTGAATACCGTAAACATCGCACTCGAGCCCACCACGGTCAGGGCCAGCGCGGCCAGCACCGGCCCGCGCCCCAGCACACGGATTTCCGCCATCAGCCCGCCGCCTTTGGGTGCCGGCGCATTGGGCAAGGCCCACCACAGCGCCGCCATGACCACCGCGCCAAGCCCACTGATGCCCCAGAACGCGGTGCGCCAACCAAAGTTCTCGCCAAACCAGGTCGCCAGGGGTACGCCGCCAATGGTTGCCAGGGTCAGCCCCATGAACATCGCCGCCACAGCCCCCGCGCGCTTCTCGGGCGCCACCAGGCTTGCGGCCACGATCGAGCCAATCCCGAAGAACGCTCCGTGATTGAGCGACGTCACCAGCCTGGCGATCATCAATGTCTGGTAGTTGCTGGCCAACGCCGACAGCAAATTACCCAGGGTAAAAATCGCCATCAGCCCTATCAGCAGATAACGGCGGGGCACCCTGGCCGTCGCCAGGGTCATGATCGGCGCGCCAATCAACACGCCCATGGCGTAGGCGCTTACCAACAGCCCCGCAGCAGGAATGGAGACGTCAAGATCAGCGGCGATACCGGGCAACATGCCCATAGGGGCAAACTCTGTGACCCCGATGCCAAAGGCACCGACGGACAATGCTACAAGGGGGGGATTGATACGCATGGGTGACTCCTCATCTGTGAGCCAAATGCTACAATCCTGCCTTTTGCAGCAGTAGCCCTTGGTTGGGAACTACAGCTTTGCGCAGGAGGCACAAATGGACATCGGCGGGCGTTCGGGAGAGATGGAAGTGTTCACCATGGTCGCCGAGCACGGCAGCCTGTCGGGCGCGGCCAGGGCCTTGGGGCTGACCCCATCGGCCATCAGCCGCATCATTACCCGCACCGAACAGCGCATCGGCACCCGTCTGCTACTGCGCACCACCCGCGCCATCACCTTCACCGCCGAAGGCGAAGCCTACCTGCGCGGCGCCCGACGCATCCTCGCCGACATGGCCGAAGTCGAAGACGCCATCACCGACCAGGGCGCCCCACGCGGACGCTTGCGCGTCAGCGCCGCACTGGCCCACGGCCGCATGACCATCGTCCCCCTGATCGCCGCCTTCAGCGCCCGCTATCCCGCCATCGTCGTCGACCTGATGCTCGGCGACGAAGTCGTGGACATCCTCGGCGGCCAGGCCGACGTCGCCATCCGCTTCGGTCCCCTCGCCGACAGCCCTCTGACTGCTCGCCTTATCGGCTCTACCGGGCAGGTTATCGTTGCTTCACCGGACTACCTGGCACGGCATGGCACCCCCGTGACGCCGCAGGATTTACTGCAACACAACTGTCTGCGCTTCAACTTCCGTAGGGCGGCGCCGGATTGGCCGTTTCGGGTGGAGGGGCGGGAGTTTTCGTTGAAGGTGGCCGGGACGATTGAGGGAAATAGCGGCGAGGCATTGGCGCAGTTGGCGAAGCTGGGGGCGGGGGTGGCGAGAATTGGGGCGTTTAGTGTGGTGGAGGAAGTGAGACGGGGGGAGTTGGTGGTGTTGTTGGAGGAATTTAATCCTGGAGATGTGGAACCGATTCATGCGGTGTTTGTGGGGGGAGGGGCGATGCCGGCGCGGGTTAGGGCGTTTGTGGATTTTTTGGTGGAGAGGTGTGGGGGTTGTGGTGTGAGTTTGGATTTTTTGAGAGCGGATGTAACCGACGGATTTCGGACATAATCGGTCATTTTGTGAATAATAAAACTAAGGGTAATTTATTTTTTGGAGCAGTAAACAAGGACGCCTGAGCTACCAGAAACCTCCCAGGCCTTCTAGTGGGCGCGCCAGCTGGAAAGGGGTAGGCGTGGGTAGACACGAGAAATGCGCATTCCGCACCGAAGGACCTACTTGAAGCAATCAGGCTCAGGCTACTGGCTTGTAGTGGCACAAGGCCGTTACCATGGTGCTCTAAAAATTAACGTTATGGTAGCTATGGATAAGCGCAAGAGGCTGTATCAAGAATTTTTCATTGCTTTGGCTTTGGGAAGCGTCCCTACCTTCATCGCTTACTGGTCAGGTGGAGTTAAGCTGCTGGACGCTGCCGTTAAGGCTCAGATGCCGCCTGATAAAGTACTTTGGTACCTGATCACTTTGCCAGCGCCTTATCTCATAGCAGTTCTCTTTGACCGCTTTGTTTGGAAGAAAACAGAGCTGATCAAAGCTCGTTCTACATTCTGGCGCTCCACCTGGACAGAAATCGGGACAGCACTTCACTCGCTGTGGCGTGTGTTGGTAGGACTTTTCTTTGCTATCCCCGTTCTTTGGTGGTGGTATGAGCCCGAAACATTTCAGTTCTCGAAGGCTAGCTTCTTTATCGTCTGGGGATTCGCATTGTTGACACAGTGCTGGTTCTTTTCTCTTGGAAGAAGCTTGCTTGAAGGGCGTGTGCGTCAGCTTTTCTGATCCCGCTCACGAATCTTGAAGACGGCTTACTGCACTATGGCAGAGCAATGAGGATTTAACTCCGAGATGGAAAACTTCAAAAAGGACAACCACTATGTACCTCAGGCCTACCTGAGGCAGTGGACGATCGATGGTAAAATCCTTACCTACAGGCTTTTGGTGCCACATGAAAAATCCGAGATCTGGAAGCCGCACTCACCCAAAAGTATTGCGAAACACCAACACTTGTACACTTACTTTTCGGGGTCTAAAGATAGCGATGAGATAGAGCGCTGGCTTGATCGTGACTTCGAAGAGCCTGGATTCGCGGCGATCGCTAAGGTGGTGAGCGAGTCGCGATTAACCAGCGAGGATTGGAACAATTTATTCCGCTTTGCCGTAGCTCAATCCGTCAGGACGCCCGCCGGCTTGCAGCGATTTATGAAGCGCCAGGACGAAACGCTTGGAGCATTTTTGTCTGAATCGATGAAAGGGTCGGTTGCCAAAGTTAGCGAAGCGTTAGCTGCCGGTATCAAGCTTGAACCCGCCCCAGTTGTAGACCCATACAGCAAGCTTCCGCTCAAACTCCATCGTGTAAAGAATGAGGACGGCGAGGAAGGTATCGAAGCGAGGGTGTTGAACGGACGGAAGTTTTGGATTTGGCAGCTCGAACACATCCTCAAGAACACAATCCATCGCATACCAACTCATCGATGGACCATCCTGCAGGCTCCCCCTGGAATCACCTGGCCAACCACCGATAACCCGTTCACGAGACTGGGCGTCGGAGTGAACGGGAAGTTGAGCCTGGAGGGTGGCTGGGGTGTGCCAGGCACAAGACTTTTCCTTCCTCTGAGCCCCAAGCATCTTCTATTCGCTTGTGTTGGTTATCGCCCCCCTCAACGAGGCACCACGCTGAGTCTTACGGAAGCGGCATTTATTCGAACGATCATCCTCAATGGTGCCAACCGCTACGTATTTGCAACGGATATACAGGATATTGATGAGATCAGGCCACGCACTGTCTCTCGTGAACTATTTGATGCAGATGCGAAACTTTGGGAGGAGTGGCATGAAAGCCAATCAAGAGAGGAAGCACAGTATCCTGACCTCTGACGTAATTGCCCTCACACCTGAAAGCCCTGTTGGGGTCGAAAGCTGCCCCTAGCGAAAGGTAGCAATCGGCCAAGAGCAGTCACTCAGTATCTACGAAACCTAAATGAGCTCACCTCCATCGAGGAGGCTCGTCAAACAGAAGTTGATCAAGGGGGGGGCCGTTCGCCGGTTGTGAACTCAAATTTATAGCGTTCGGCTGCCTACCGTTGCGATAATTATTGCTCGGCAGTCCAAAACTCTTCATGCACATTGCCAGCGTAGATACCATTAGTTTTAATGGGAGGCTGCTCAAAAAATAATGTTATATGATCTTTTTTAATTTTCCATGGAGGGCAAACATGAAGCTCAGAAAAATAAAATGGAACAAGCATCCGGTACTGGGTGATCTTACCTTGGATTTCATTAACTATAGAACCGGGACGCCTTACAGTACCATTCTTTTGGCTGGTGAAAACGGAACAGGCAAGTCAACAATTCTCGAAGCGATTAGCAGTTTTCTGAATCTCGGTCCGTATGAGGATTTTGACTATATCGAGTACGCCATTGGCGATAATATATTCAGAACTGCAGCGCCAACTGATGGAACTACACATAAACCGTTTTTTGATATTGTTGACCAAGGTGGCAATGTTAAAAATATCAGGTATGACAGGGGTAATAATCCTGGCTTGTTAACTTCGGAAACAAATGACTTGAGGCATTATGGATGCGTTTATTCTAAGGCGCGATCAGACTATAAAACTCAGAAAATAACATCAACCACTACTAGCGAACTGGATAAGAATAAGCACGACGTTGATATTACGGAGGATTTTACTTCGCTTAAACAGCTAATTGTTGATGTGGTAAATCAGGATAATGCCGGTTATTCGGAAGCTAATAAGGCGCTAGGAAGTAATCCAAGATCCTGGGATGATTTTTATCAAACTTCAAAGCTGTATAGATTTAAAAATGCATTTGACAGTTTTTTTGAAAAAATGAAATACGAGAAGGTGGACGACATGGAAGGTGAGAAAACCATTCTGTTCTCCAAAAATGGTAAGCTTATACCAGTTGATAGATTGAGTACTGGCGAGAAGCAAATCGTATTTAGAGGTATATTCCTACTTAAAAATACAAATATCCTAGATGGCGCAGCCATCATGATAGATGAGCCTGAGCTAAGCATGCACCCTAAATGGGAAAGAAAAATATTGAGTTACTACAAGAGCTTGTTCTCTCTGAGCGGACAGCAAAAGGCTCAGCTTATATTTGCGACTCATTCGGATCACGTTCTCAAAGAAGCCCTGATTGACAAGGTGGACAGCATTGTCGTGACTTTAGAAGAGACCGATGGTGTCATTGCCTGCCGAAATATAGACGCCCCGTCGGTTTTGCCTTCGATCACTACGGCTGAGACGACCTATCTAGCTTTTGATGTGGTATCAAATGATTATCATATTGAGCTTTATGGGTGGCTTCAGGACAAAGAAAGTGTAGGTACAGTCAAAGCATGCGACAACTTTATAAAAGCGCATCCGAGCTACGACCCTTCAAAACATGCGAAGCCTTCTGGCTATGGGAATACTACCTATGAAACGCTTAGCACCTATATACGAAATTCAATCCATCACCCAGATTCGGGCAATACTTTCACAGAGTTGGAGTTGAGGGCCTCAATTGAATTGCTAACCGAGATTTGCAAATAGCGAGTCTATCCACGTTCGTAGAAACCTGAGTGTCCGCGATGGGTCGATTGCAGTCAGCGAGGCGACGTTCCCCACGCGCTGGCCTGTTCGACTCCAGCGCGCGGAGATCATCCGCTAGCTAACGGTCTCGGCAGGCGCAACTTCCGCCTCGAAAGCCTCCTTCTGCAATCGCCGTCCGATGACATCCATCAGGTCACATCCGTCACGCAACGGTATAGCCAACAATTGTGCGAAGTCTGAAAGCACAACGCAGTCAGCGTCTACCTCACCCCGAAAGGCAATGTTCTCCAGCACTTGAGTCACGGTGCGAATGCGGTAGTCAGCCATCGCTTGCAGCACATCAAGCGGTGCTTCTGAGTCAATGAGCAGGGATGCAGGAACCAGATCGATTCCGGTAAGGGGGATATATCTTTCCATCTTTGAATCTCCGATAAATACCGCAGTTAACCACCACCCAGTCGTCGCCAAACGATCGGGTGGCAGCTGTACGCAGGTTGGCGAACCGGTATCGGAGACCCGGCAGACCCGAAGGTCTCCCGCGCACAGCTGCCATTGAGGCAGCTTTGCGAATGTGCAGCAGCTTCTGCAAAAAAGCGCAGTGCTTTTGCATCCGATAGTCAGGTCGCCAAACCTGATCGCCATATGGGCGACGGGGCGGACTATAAGCGTCAATGCGTTGGAGGATCAACCTTGAGGTTGTAAATGGCTTCGATACGCTGAAGCTGATGACGACCCAGCAGATAAATCAACCCATCCACTTTGTTGTCCGTCGTGCTCGCAATCGCACCGTCTCAATCTCCCGAATATTCCCTCAATCCTTTTTGATATTTCCATGCACCGTCTCGCTTATTAAGCTTGCTGAAACGTTTCATCGAGTTTATAAATCGCAAACAACTCCAATAAAGGCCACCGCCATGACCCCACTAAAACTCCTCGTTGCCCTCAGCGCATTCTCTGCCGCCTCCCACGCCATGGCCTGGGATTACGTGCTGCTAGACACCGACAAAGCCGCCCAGAACTGGCAGGTCACCAGCCAGCAACTCGGCATCCAAACCGACAAACCCTTCAGCGTTACTCTGCGCACCTTGCACGGTGGTCGGCAGGAGGGCGTGAGCATCGTCGATATCGATAACGGCACGATGAAGCTCTCGGTGGTGCCGACGCGTGGCATGAACGTGTTGCAGGCGTCGGTTGGCGATGTGCGGATGGGCTGGGATTCGCCGGTCAAGGAAGTGGTTAATCCTTCCTTCATCGAGCTCAATGGCCGCGGTGGTCTGGGATGGTTGGAAGGTTTCAATGAGCTGGTCACCCGCTGCGGCTACGAATGGGTCGGGCACCCTGGTATCGACAACGGCGAGCTGCTGACCCTGCACGGGCGGGCGGCCAATATTCCTGCGAACAAAGTCACCCTGCATATCGATGAAAAACCGCCGTACGCGATCACCCTGCGTGGCGAGTTGAAAGAGCAGGCGTTCAAGAAGGTCGATTTCTCTGTTGCGACCGAACTGGTCACCGAGCCTGGCAGTGTGGTGTTCGCCCTCAACGACACGCTGACCAACAATGGCGATTATCCGAAGGAATACCAGGCGCTGTATCACAGTAACTTCAGCACCCCGTTCCTGGAGCAAGGCGCGCGGTTCGTTGCGCCGGTGAAGCAGGTGTCGCCGTTCAACGACAAGGCCAAGGGCGAACTGGCCGATTGGCAAACCTATCGCGCACCGACGAAGGACTATGACGAAACGGTTTACAACGTGGTGCCGTATGCCGATGCCAAGGGTGATACCTTGACGGTGTTGCATAACAAGGCCGGCAGCCTGGGGGTTTCGGTGGGTTTCAATACGCAGACACTGCCGGTGTTTTCCCTGTGGAAGAACACTGATACCCAAGGGCAGGGCTATGTCACGGGGCTGGAGCCGGGGACGAGTTTTTCCTATAACCGTCGTTATCAGCGGCCACTGAACCTGGTGCCTACGATCGGGGCGAAGGAACATAAGCAGTTCCGTATCAGCTACAGCTTGTTGGCGGATAAGGCGGCTGTTGAAAAGGCCTTGAAGCAGGTCAGCGAGATTCAGGGTGGGCGGGAGACTGAGGTGCGGCAGACGCCTTTGGTGGATCTGACCAAGGGGTGACATGGGCTGGAGCCTTCACGCGGGCCCCGGCGTTCTTCATCGACGCCGGAACCCGCGCCCTGCAACTGTCATCGATGGGCATGCATACTGAAATAACCGTGTTTCAGGAGCCTATCCGTGATTCGCAGAGCATTACCCGCCGACGCAAAGGCCATTGCCCAGGTGCATATCAGCAGTTGGCAAGACGCCTACCGTGACCTGATGCCCGCCCAGTTCTTGAGCGGATTGCAAGTAACGCTTGCTCGGCGCGAAGCCCATTGGGCTCGCTCGCTTGCCTCGGGTGAGTCGACGGTATGGGTTGCCGAGGTGGGCCAGCAGATTGTCGGCTGGATATCCGTTGGCGCCAGCCGTGACGAAGACGCCGTGCAGGCCAATGCAGGTGAGGTCATGGCCATCTACGTGCTCGCCGAGCATTGGTACTCCGGCGTCGGGCTGGCCTTGTGGAATGCCGGTCTGCAGGATCTGTTGGCGCAGGGCTAAGAGCGTTTAACGCTGTGGGTCTTGGCTGGTAATGAACGGGCGATTCGATTTTATCGCAGGGCGGGGTGTGTCGAGGAGGCAGGGACTGAGCGCTATCTTGAGAGGGGCGGTGTGGCGCTGGTGGAGGTGAGGTATGGTTTGCGGTTGAGATAGCATAGGTATCTACGCAACTTGGGCATCAGTTGAATCGTCGTCGGCTGCCCGGCCGCCTTCGCGAGCAAGCCCGCTCCCACATTGGTCATGCATTGCCATCAAAATCAGTGCCTGGCACAGATCCCCTGTGGGAGCGGGCTTGCCCGCGAAGGCGGTGTGTCAGTCACTGAATTTTCAACTGAACCACCGCCATCGCAGGCAAGCCAGCTCCCACATTTGGATCGCGGGGCACAGCTCGATCGGCGTCGGCTGCCAAGGGCGCTCCCACCGCGGTTACGCCCTGCGCGCAGTCAACAATACCGCCGCGGCCGCTGACAACAAACCTGCGCAGCAGCGATTGAACAGGCGCTTGCCCTTCGGCTCGGCAAACCAGCGACGCATATGCAGGCCCATATAGGCGTAGGCACTGATGGCGACCCATTCCAGGGCCAGGAACATCACACCCAGCAGGGCAAATTGCGCGGTGATGGGTTGGCCGGGCACCACGAATTGCGGGAGGAAGGCGGTGAAGATCAGGATCGCCTTGGGGTTGCCCGCGGCCACCAGAAATTCCTGCCGCGCCAAGGCCCACAGGCCTACCTTGCTCGTCGCGGTTTCTACCTGCTGCGGGTCTGCGCGCCATAGCTGATATGCCAAGTAAAACAGATACGCCGCGCCGAGAATCTTGATCCCGTAGAACAACAACTCCGAGGTTTGCAGTACCACCGCCAAGCCAGCGGATGCGAGGGCGATCATGCCGGCGAAGGCCAGCAGGCGGCCGAGACCGGCGAGGCAGGAGGTGCGGTAGCCATAGCGGGTAGCGTTGCTCACGGATAGCAGGTTATTGGGGCCGGGGGCCATGTTCAGGGCGAAGCAGGCGGGGAGGAAGAGGGCGAGGGTGGCGAGGTCCATGGCGGCTCCGGGTTGGCAGGTCGGGGAGTCTTGAGGATAAACAGATGAAGCGCGGTTTAACACTCCGTGGCCGGGCTTCTGGCCCCGCGAGCGCTTCAGGTGTCCGGATTGGATGAACGCTTGGCCTCAGGGGTTGCGACAAATAACCGATCGGCGATTTGCCGGCCCCGTTCCAAGCCTTCCTGCGTCAGCCAAATGGACTTGTTTTTGTTCACCGGATTACTGATAAAACCTTGCGCGTGAAGCCGGTTCATTATTTGAAAGTCGTGGCCTTTCCATGAGTTGCCGTTATCAAAGCTGAAGGTGGTCAGCAGGGCAAGTACGGCTTCCTCAATCAGTTTTTCGTCGTATTCCATAATGGGTACTCCGCTTGGATTACACAGACCCTGTCGAGCCTCGGGGCCTTGCGGTTCAAGAATGCATGCAGTCACGTGCTTGAGCGATTGCAAAAGCTTTTTTAGCCGACTTGCCGACACCTATCAATAACCCTCAAGTTTTTAACAAAGGTTTACACCGGTCACTGCGTCTATTCGGTATGTTTTTCAGTGACTTGCACAACTTGGTAGAACGTCGATGCAGTTCCTTGAACACCCACTGGACCCGCAGCTCATCAACATCCGCCGGCTGTTTCCAAGCCCATTGGCCAGCATTCAGTTTCCCGACGCGAAAAGGCTGAATACTGAGCTCAAGGCCCAGATTGCCCAGCGCATGGCAGACGACGTTTACGGCACGCAGCGCAGCAATGCCGGAGGTTGGCAGTCGGCCGGTGATTTTGCGCAGTGGGGCGGGGAGGCCTGTGAAGCCCTGGTGAGGTTTGCCACGCAGTTCGCCACCCAAATGACCGTCGTGCACAGCGAGCAATATGGGTTCATCGAGCCCGGCTTCGAGTGGAAGGTCAACGCCTGGGTCAACGTGAATGAGGCGGGCCACAGCAATGCACTTCACGGCCACCCTGGGGCGTTTTGGTCCGGTGTTTATTGGGTCGATGCCGGTGGCCGCGAGGATGACCCGGCGGTGGGCGGCGACCTGGAGTTCCTGGACCCGCGCGGCATGGTGGCTTCGACCTATAACCCGGCACTGCGCATGCGAGTAGAAGACTGCCTGACTGCTGGGTTCAGCAGCACCTGCGCCGCCGCCACGGGCACATTCGTGATGTTTCCGTCGTGGTTGATGCATTCGGTACGCCGCTTTGAAGGCACACGGCCGCGAATCTCCATTGCCTTCAATTTTGGTGCCTGAACGCTCAAGTCAGCGATGCAACACTCCACACCGCTAACTCATACCCATCCGGATCGGTGAAGTGGAACCGGCTGCCACCGGGAAACGAAAACGTCTGGCGGGTTATCACCGCACCCAGCTGTTGAAGCCGCTGCTGCACACTGTCCAAGTTATCTGCGTACTTTTCATTCACCGATAGGGCCTTTGTGATTAGGCAATATCTCTGGACACTGCATCCAGCCAAGGTGTGCTTATCTTTGTCGGGGGTCACTCTAGAATGGCGGCGTACTTCTCCCAATTAAAGGAATGTTGTCATGCCTAATCATTCAATCAACGGCAAGGTTGCACTGATCGCGGGTGGTGCGAAGAACCTCGGAGGGTTGATCGCCCGCGATCTGGCCAAGCATGGCGCCAAGGCTGTGGTCGTGCACTACAACAGCGCCTCCAGCCAGGCTGACGCGAACACAACCGTTGCCGCAATCGAGGCGCTAGGCGCGAAGGCTGTCGCTTTGCAAGCGGACTTGACCACGGCGGGGGCGATGGAAAAACTCTTCAATGATGCCGTCGCGGCAGTTGGCAGGCCGGACATCGCGATCAATACCGTGGGCAAGGTGCTGAAAAAGCCAATGGCTGAAATCACGGAGGCGGAGTACGACGAGATGATGGCCGTCAATTCCAAGACTGCGTTCTTTTTTATCAAGGAAGCCGGCAAGCACCTCAATGACAATGGCAAGATCTGCACTATCGTCACTTCATTGCTGGGCGCTTTCACCCCCTTCTACGCGGCGTATGCCGGCAGCAAGGCTCCGGTAGAGCAATTCACGCGGGCGGCGGCGAAGGAGCTGGGCGTTCGGGGGATTTCGGTCACGGCAGTAGGGCCGGGTCCCATGGACACGCCGTTCTTCTACCCGGCCGAAGGTGAGGATGCGGTCAGTTACCACAAGACGGCTGCCGCGCTGTCGCCGTTCTCGCGCACGGGCCTGACAGATATCGAGGATGTGGTCCCGTTCATCCGTAACCTGGTCAGTGACGGGTGGTGGGTGACGGGCCAGACAATTTTGATCAATGGCGGCTACACCACCAAGTAAACGGTTAACGCGCTGGCGCAGACGTGGTGAGCGCCGATCGATCCGTGCCCCCCGAGCATTGAGAGTCCATGGATAGAATCGAACAGTACCGCGTCTTCGTTCAGGTCGCAGAGCTTGGCAGTTTTATACAAGCGGCACGGCTGATGAGGCTGCCACGCGCGAGCGTGTCGGCCGCCATTCAACAGCTGGAGGCCAATGCCGGCACTCGACTGCTGCACCGGACAACCCGCAAGGTCTCCCTGACCGCCGATGGCACCCAGTTACTGCTGAAGGCGCGCCAGGTCTTGCTGGACATCGATGATATCGACCAACTGTTTAACCGCCATCAGGAACAGGTCATGGGCCGTCTGGAAGTGGACGTGCCCAGCCGCATAGCGCGGCGCCTGGTGATGCCTGCGTTGGCCGAGTTTCTCCACCGCTACCCTGGACTCCAACTCGGCCTGGGCTCCACCGATCGCGCCATTGATTTGGTACAGGAAGGCGTTGACTGTGTCATTCGTTTTGGCACCCCGCAGAACAGCAGCCTGGTGGTGAAACCTTTGGGTAAGGTGTTGCTGGTCAATTGCGCGAGCCCCGCCTACTTGGCGGAATTCGGGGTGCCCACACAGCCTGGCGATTTGCAAAATCGGCATGTCTGTATCGGCTACAGCACGAGCGCAGGCGGTCAGGAAACGGCGTGGGAATATTGCGTCGATGGCACCGCGCAGGCTTTCATGATGCCGAGCCGCGTGGTGGTCAACAATGCCGAAAGCTATATCGCAGGATGCTGTGCAGGGCTTGGCTTGATTCAGGTGCCGTTGTTCGATGTTCAGCATTTATTGGACAGCGGCGAATTGGTTGAGGTGATGACGGCCTATCGGCCGGCCCCCATGTGCGTTTCAGCCCTGTACCCGACTCGCCGCCAACGCTCTCGTCGCCTTGGCGCGTTCATCGATTGGTTTGCCGCTTTGATGGCTCCGCATCTGGAACCTTGATGCACTCCAGCGGTATATCCACCTATTCTCTTTGACTCGCCGTGTTTCGGATTGGGTTCAAGGATGAAACCTGCGCCCCAACGCATCCAGCCGCACCGCGATCGGTGGCAGGCGTTCGCTGCTGCGGGCGAGTGTCTCGACGTCGTCGGCGGTGTTCTGGGCGATGCTTTGCACCGACTGCAAGCGCTCGACGATCTCCAGGTTGGCCGAGGTCTGCTCGCGGGTGGTGGTGACGATGTGGCCGTTGAGTTGGTCGATGTGCGCGATGTCCTCGCCCACCGCCCGTAGCATGTCCACCGCCTCTTGGCTGTCTGCCACGCAGCGCTCTACGCCTTCGCGGCTGGCGTGCATGGCTTCGACGGCTTGGCGGCTGCCGTGTTGCAGGCCCTCGATGATGCTCTTGATTTCCTGGGTGGAGAGGGCGGTGCGCTGGGCCAGGCTGCGCACTTCATCGGCAACCACGGCAAAGCCACGACCTTGCTCGCCGGCGCGGGCGGCCTCGATGGCGGCGTTGAGGGCCAGCAGGTTGGTCTGGTTGGCGATGCTGCTGATCACTTCCAGCACCGAGCCGATTTGCTCTGCCTGCACCGCCAGGGATTCCACGGTCGACTCCGTGCCGTTGATACGCGAAGCCAGTTGGCTGATTTCATGCTGGGCGCGGCCGACGCTTTCCTGGCCGCGCACAATCTGCTGGCTGGCCTGGCCTGCATGTTCCACTGCCTGTTCGACCTGCGCCGTAATGTGGCCCATGGCGTCTTCCATGCGCTGCATCGAGCCGGTCATTTCGCCGATCTGCGCCAGTTGATGCCGTGCGCCTTTTTCCAAGGTGCCGCTGGCGCTGGCCAGTTCCTGGCCGAGCTGGCCCAGGCCATGGGAGTCGCGAGCGACGCCGTCGATCAGGTGGGTGAGTTGCTGCAGGAAGTGGTCGAACCGCTTGGCGAGGGATACGTGGGCCTTGCCTTCACCTTGGGCGGTTTCCACGGTGAACTGCGAGGTGACGGCGAGCATTTTCTCAAGCATTTCCTGGCTCTCCACCGCTTCGGCCTGGCTATGAACGGCCAGGTAGAGCAGGGCAACGGTCTCCATCGCCACATAGAAGGCGTGAACGAACACCATGGTCCAGCCGCCGTGATGCTCCATCACAAACACGGGGAACCCCTGGTGTTGCAAGGCATGGAACACCACGTGATGCACCGCGATGGTCAGTGCCGCCACGAGGATCGGCAGCCAGTCACGGTAGAAGGTCAGCACCGCCAACAGCGCGAAAATACCGAAGTGGGATTCGATCACCCCGTGCGCCTGGTTGATGTGCAACGCCGCCATCACCATCAAGCCGGCGCCCAGTGCACAGCGCATCACCCGGGTGCCGCCAATGACGCGATACAGCGCCGTGAGCACCACGCCGGTGCCGCCACCGACGATCACGGCCTGCATGAGGGTGTCGTGCCAGAACGCCAGGCCGAGGGAGAACAGGCACATCAGCCAGATCAATGCCAGCATGATGCGGTCGGCCTTGCGATAGTGCTCGAGAAAACGGACGGGCATTCACTCTTACTCCATGAGAGGGGGCGTCGAGGTCAAGCAAGCACGCGGTGTGCCATACAGGCGCGCCGCTGTGGAGTGAAGCAGATGTTCAGGATTGTTGCCGGTTACCCACGCGTTATCGGCACGCGGGCGCGGGACTTTAAGAACGGCTGCCCGAGCGGGCAGCCGAGGTGGGCATGAGGCTCAGAAACTGTACTTGGCAGTCAACATCATGTTGCGGGGGCTGCCATAGGAGTCGCCGCCATAAGTCACTGAGTCGGAGATGGACTGGTAGTAGTGGCGATCAAAGATGTTGTTGGCGTTGAGTTGCAAATCCAGGTGCTGATTGACCCGGTAGCCTGCCATCAAGTCAGTGACGGCGTAGCCGCCTTGCTGGAGCCGGTAGTTGCTGCCATCCGCTAGCTTGATGTCGTTGTACATGCGGCTCTGCCAGGAGATATTGCCGCCGACGCGGAGTTTTTCCAGCGGGCCCTGGAAGTTATAGCGGGTGGTCACTTTGAACAGATGTTCCGGGATGTCGGTATCGAACTGCTTGTTGACCTTCTGCGGGTTGGCGTCGTCCTTGATGGTGTGGGTGCGCGCATAGGTATAGCCGCCGCCGACCTGCCAGTTTTCGGTCAAGGCGCCTTGCAGTTCGAAGTCGATACCCTGGCTGCGGATTTCGCCCGAGGCCTCGGCACAGGACGCCTGCGGGCAGTTGGGCACCACCACGGCCACGGCGCGGTTTTCCTGGTCGACACGGAACAGCGCTACGCTGGCATTCAACGTGCCACCGAAGTATTCGCCTTTGACGCCCACCTCATAATTTTTACCGACGATGGGTTTGAGCGGAGTGCCGGCTGTGCTCTTGTCTTTTTGCGGCGTGAAGATGTCGCTGTAGCTCACATAAACCGAATGCTGGTCGTCCAGATCGTAGATCAGGCCGGCGTAGCGGGTGAGGTTGCGGGTGACCTTGTAGTCGCCAGCGGCATCACGGTTGTCGTAGTCATACCAGTCCAGGCGAGCGCCGAGGATCAGCTTCAGCGGGTCGGCCAGGCTCAGGCGGCTGGTCAGGTAGAAACCGTCCTGGGTGGTGACTTCGCGAACGTTGTTGGTGCGGGTGAAGTTCGGTTTGCCCGCATTGATCGGCCAGTTGAGGTCGTACGGGCTGTAGTTGTGGGTGGTCATGTCGTAGATGCGCTTGCTGGCGCCCACCACCAGTTCATGGGTGCGGCCGAACGCCTCGAAGGGGCCGCTGGCAGAGGCGTCGAGCCCGGCCTGGTTTTCATCGTAGGTGGCCTGGTACACCGTGCGGGCCAGGGTGTCGTTGGTCCAGCGCGATTGGTAGGAGCCGGAGAACAAGGCGTTCTGTTCGGCGTAGTTGGCGTTGACCTGCAGGCTCCAGTCGTTGGCCAGGCGCTGGCGCAGCTCGGCGAAAACGGTGTTGATTTCCTGGTCCTTGTTTTCCCAGTCGGTGCCTGGGTTGTAAGAGCGCGACAGGCCCAGGTGGCGTCCATCCAGGCCGACCATCGAAGCGCCCCAGAAGTAGTTGGTCTTGTCCTTCTGGTTCGAGTAACCGAGGGTCAGGGTGGTGTCTTCGCTCAGGTCGGCTTCGGTGACGGCATAGAAAAGGCCATGATCCTGCTCGGCCTTGTCGATAAAACTGTTGGCATCGCGGTAAGAGGTGACGACACGGCCACGCCAGGTGCCACTGTCATTGAGTGGGCTGGAGGCGTCGAACTCGCCACGGTAGTCGTCCCAGCTGCCGACGGCGCCGGTGAGCGTGACTTTCTGCTCATCCAGTGGCCGCTTGCGGATCAGGTTGATGGCGGCCGAAGGGTTGCCTGCGCCGGTCACCAGGCCGGTAGCGCCGCGCACCACTTCGACGCGGTCGAACATCGCCAGGTTCGGCTGGGCGCCTACCGACGCACCGTTGTAGCCGCTGGGAATACCGTCATACATGAGGTTGTCGATATCGAAACCGCGTGCGGTAAAGCCTTGTCGCCCAGGGCCGTTGGAGTAATTGAGGAACAGCCCCGGCGTGGCGTTGACCACGTCGTTGATGCTGGTCATGGCCTGGTCATCCATGCGCTGGCGCGTGATCACGGTGACGGCCTGCGGGGTTTCGCGCAGGGTCAGCGGCAGTTTGGTTGCGGTCTTCATCGAGCCGGTGGTGTACGACTCGCTGCCTTCGGTGGTTGCGCCAAGCTGTTGGCCCGAAACCTCGGTAGCGCCCAGCTCAATGGTGGCCGGTGCGTCGGCGGCAATGGCCGCATTGGAGGTTGCTAAAGCGATAGTGATTGCCATCAGACTGGGTGTAAAAACGTTGCCGCCGCGTTGTTGCACAAACATGAAAGTAGGGCTCCCCAAGTGCCTTCCGTGGCGAATAGTAAATCTGTTGATAATTATTCGCATCAGTTTGGCAGATTGAGTCTGTAGGGAAAAGCCCAACGTTTGTAGGAGCGCGATTGCTCGCGAAAGACGCGCAAGCGCCGCGTTAATTCAGTAAGCCCGCGTTATCGTTGAGGTTTTTCGCGAGCAAGCTCGCTCCTACAGGGTGGTGGTCAGGTGAACAGGATTTCGTAGGGCTCGCGCATGCGCTCTAGCAATATCTGCGCGAGCATCGGTGGTAAGCCGATCTGCGGGTCACCCACCAATTGGCTGGCGTAGGCGTGGGCGGCGTGCAGCTTGCGCGCGACGGTCCAGGTATCCAGGCGGACCTTGCGTGCACGCTGCCAGGGCATTACCGCGCTTTCCCGGGCCGGCCAATGCCAAGCCCAGATCGGCAGTTCATACAGTTGGGCACCTACTAGGCTGCACGCCCTGGCACTCGCGCGGCCGACGGCATCGTGGTCGTCATTGCCGTCGTTGCGCCAGGTGGTAAACACCACGTCGCCGGGTTGCAGGTAGCGCGCGATGAATTGGCTCATCGGCGATTCACGGGCGGCCAGGGCGTCGTCACAAAACCCGCCACGAATCCATTTCAGGCTGTGCAAGGGCATGCCCAGTCGACGCAGGGCCTCGGCGCTTTCCTGGGGGCGCACCACGCTCAAACGGCTGGCCGGCCATACTTGAGAGCCGGGATGGCTGGCGCTGCCGTCGGTGATGGAGATCAATTGCAGCGGATGCTCGTGGGTGCTGAGCAGTTGCAGCAAACCGCCGCACGCCAGCACTTCATCGCCAGGATGGGGTGCGATTACCACGACGCGAGCGCCGGGCGGTACCAGGGTGTTCAGGGAGATGATGGGGGTTTGCGCCAACTGCGGCGCAGTGTTCCAGATTTGCGCGGGGCCGCGACGGCCTTCGCTTAAGGAGGCAGGCTTCATGGGGTGTCACATCCTTGTCGGTTGATACCGGGTCGTGCTCCGTTGACGGAACGACGCTCTTGTCTTCACCGCAGGCTCCGCTGAGGTGAGTGCGTGGCATGCCAATACTGAAATGCTGTGCGAGGCGTTAGGAGCATAGACAGGCATGGGTATCTGCACAACTTTGATGCGATGTTTGCTGGGCTGACGTCATCGCAGGCAAGCCAGCTCCCACAGAGGGTCTATGTTGCCCACAAAATCTGCGCCTGGCATGGGTCCCTGTGGGAGCTGGCTTGCCTGCGATTTTGTTTTTACCCAGCCCGCATCAAGCTCTTCAAGTAATCACCGAACCCACCCTCAGCCCGGCAATCCAGTCGCGCACTGGTCACCACTTGCGGTGCATGGCTCCAGGCAATGGAGGCACCGCAACGCTCCAATTCACGTACCAGTTGTACATCCTCGTGGCATTCCAGCGGTTCAAACCCACCGGCCTCTACGTAGGCGCGGGCACTCACGCCCAGGTTGGCACCGTGGATATGCCGATGCCCGTCGCGGGCCTGGTAGGCCTGCTGATAGCGAATCTGCGCGGCCGGGTCGAAGCCTTCGCTCCAGGCGTCCACGGTGACTGTGCCGCACACCGCGTCGCAACCTTGGGCCAGTTGGGCCACCAACCAGTCAGGGGCGACACGGCTGTCGGCGTCGGTGCAGGAAATCCACCGCGCGCCTTGCTCCAGCAAGTACCCTGCACCCACGCCGCGGGCGTGCCCGACGTTGCGGGCCTGCACGTGCAGGCAATGCACCTCGTGGGCCTGGGCAATCGCCGCGCTGGCATCGCTGCAACTGTCGAGTACTACCAGAATCTGTACCGCTTCACCCAGCAAGCCCGGGTGGTTGGCGGCGATCCGCGCAGCTCTCAGGCAATCATCCAATAGGGCTTCTTCGTTATGTGCCGGGATCAGAATACCGATCATCGTAAACCCTCGTGGCGAGCGACCGAGGTGCCATCGAGGCTCCACAGGTTGAGCAGGAAATCCGGGTCCTGGTACTGCACCAACGGTGCTACACCCAGACGCTGTTGGAGCACGGCGTGCACCTGTTCGGCGGTTTGCGGGCAACCGTCAATGGGCACTCGCCAATGACAGGCCAGAATTTGCCCGTCAGCGGTCAAGGCGGCGAGGGCGCAATCGATCAGACGATTAAAATCATCGACATCAAGGTAATAACAAAGCTCACTCAATACGATCAGTTCGAATTGCCCGCCGGGCCATTGTTCTGGCAGGCGACGCTGCTCCACGCGGGCATGAGGAAAATGCTCCAGCCGCGCCTGTGCCAGACGCACCGCAGCGGTGGCGGTGTCGCAACACAGCAGGCGGTCGCAACGCGGCGCCAGCTCGGCACTCAGTTCGCCGTTGGCACAACCCGGCTCGAATATCGACACATAGCGCAGCCGCGTCAGCACGGCCAAGGTCAGGGCGCGCTTGCGTTGTTCGTACCAGCGCTGACGAAAAGCCCAAGGGTCGTCATTGCCGGCAAACAACTGGTCGAAGTAGGGGGTTGCCACACTCATACGAATACCATCTCAAAAGGTTGCAGCAAGCGCTCCACCACATAGGGCGCCAGCACCGGTGGCAGGCCGATTTGCGGGTCGCCCTCCAACTGGCTGGCAAAGGCGTGGATCGCATGGCGTTTGCGTGCCACTTGCTCGGCGGTCAGCGGGATCTTGCGCGCCCGATGCCAGGGCACCTTGTGGTCTTCGGCGGTGGCCCAGTGCCAGGTCCACACCGGTAGCTCACACAACACTGCGCCGACGGCCTTGGTTGCCTTGGCGCTGGCGCGGCCCACGGCCTCATGGTCGCAATGCCCATCCTCGCACCACGTGGCGAACACCACATCGTTAGGCTTGAGGTGGCGCTGGATAAATTCGCAGAGCTGGGTTTCGCGCTCGGCCACATGGCTGTCGGCAAACCCGCCGCGCAGCCATTTCAAACTGTGCAGCGGCAAGCCAAGGCGGTGCAAGGCCTGGGCCGATTCCTGCGGACGCACCACACTCAGACGCTCCACCGGCCAGCGCCGGGAGCCCGGGTGGCTAGCGCTGCCATCGGTGACGGAGATCAACTGGATAGGGCGATCCAGCGCAGCCAGCCCTTGCAGCAGGCCACCACTGCCCAGCACCTCGTCATCCGGATGCGGGGCGACGATCACCGCTCGATGCCCTGGCGGCACCAACTGCGCCACACTGATGTGCGGCAACTCGGCCAATCGTGCGCTGTTTTGCCAGTGACTCAACGGCGTGCCCTGGCCAACAATCGGATTGGGCCTCATAGCGCCCATCTCCCTGTGGGCTCGCCGGCGACCTGTTCACCGAGGGCGGCCAAGTCGCGTTCGGCATGACTTTGCCGCACATACACCGGTAAATCGGCCATCAACTGGGCAAAGTGCGGATCCTTGCAATACGGCCCGGCGCCGACCGCGCGGCCCACATGCTGGATCACTTGCTCGACGGTGTCCTCGATACACGCACGCGTCTGTTGCGCCAGTTGCCGCGCATCGGCGCGTGGCTCGCGGTCGATCTGCGCGGCGCTGGCGCGTAACACGCAGGCGGCGCTGTTCAAGGCGCTGTCGACCGCGCCGAGGTGGGCCAGTGCATGGGGCTCTGCACGTGTGGCGCACTGGGCGCGCAGCACTTCACCCAGGCGTTGCGCCGCGCCGTACCAGCATGCGGCAATGCCGATCCCACCGTGCCAGAAGCCCGGACGGGACAGATAGTCCCCCGGGCCGCCCACGGCAAATCCCCTGGCGGCGCTGAACAGGATGTCGACGCTACCGGTCGCCGCCATGCCCACCGCCTTCCAACCCTCATTCGTCACCGTGATGCCCGGTTGATCCATCGCCACGGCCACCAACTGCTGGCGGTCCTCTTCGTCCCAGGCCGTCAGCAAACCATGGCTGACCACCGCCGCACCGGAACACCAGGCCTTGCGCCCCTCGACGAGCAGCCGCTGGCCGTCGCGACGCACGCGCACCTTGGCAGTCGGCGGCTCGGCCGCCCACATGCCCCAGGTGCTGCCCAGCGGCGGCAAGGGGCTGTCGAGTTCGGCAATGATCGCCAGGGCATCGGTATGGCCTTCGAACAACTTGCACAGGCGCAAGTCATGCCCGGCCACCTGGGCCAGTTGGCTCAAGCGGGACAGGGTCTGGCCGCTGCCCGGCAACGGCAGTTGATCAAGGCCTTCTTCTTGAAGGGCCCTCAGGGCATTACCCAGGGCTTGCGTGTCGGCATAGCCTCGGTAGCCCTGAAGGAAACCGTGCAACGCCATTTCACACCTCGCCTTCGTGCTGCAGTTCAAACAGCAGCAGCGAGCGAGCGGTGACCGCGTACTCATGCTCGAAATCAAAGCGTTCCTGGCCACGCACAGCCGGGTCGTTGGTGTCGAGCAGGCATGTCCAGAACTCGCCCTCCGGCACCGGCGGCAGGCGGAAATTGACCTGATCGTGATGGGCGTTGACCACCAGCAGCAGCGTGGCGTCGGCCCCGGCACGACGAATCCCGGTTTCCTGGGCGCGGCCATCCATCAGCATGCCCAGGCAGCGGCCCTGGCTGTCTTCCCATTGCTCGGTGGTCATTTCGTTGCCATCCGGCGCGAGCCAGGTGACGTCCTTCACGCCGATGTCTTCGTTGTAGTCGCCCACCAGGAAACGCCCGCGCCGCAGGATCGGGTACGCCAGGCGCAGCTTGATCAGGCGCTTGACGAACTTGAGCAGGGCCTTGCCGTCATCGTCCAGGTCCCAGTTGACCCAGCCGATCTCGCTGTCCTGGCAATAGGCATTGTTGTTGCCGTGTTGAGTGCGAGCGAACTCGTCCCCGGCGACGATCATTGGCGTGCCTTGGGCGAGCAGCAAAGTGGCGAAGAAGTTGCGCATCTGGCGCAGGCGCAGCGCGTTGATCTCCGGGTCGTCGGTAGGGCCTTCGACACCGTGGTTCCAGGACAGGTTGTTATTGCTGCCGTCCTGGTTGTTCTCGTCGTTGGCTTCGTTGTGTTTGTCGTTGTACGACACCAGGTCGTGCAGGGTGAAGCCGTCGTGGGCGGTGATGAAGTTCACCGAGCTGTACGGCCTGCGCCCGCGGTGGTTGAACATCTCGCCCGAGGCGGTCATGCGCCCGGCGAAATCGGCGAGTTGGCCATCGTCGCCTTTCCAGAACGCACGCACGGTGTCGCGGAAGCGGTCGTTCCATTCCACCCAGCCTGGTGGGAAGTTGCCCACCTGGTAGCCACCGGGGCCGCAGTCCCAGGGTTCGGCGATGAGTTTCAACTGGCGCAGCACCGGGTCCTGGCGGCAAGCCACGAGGAAACTGTGGCGCTCATCGAACCCGTCGCGGTAGCGACCGAGGATGGTCGCCAGGTCGAAGCGGAAGCCGTCCACGTGCATCTCGGTGGCCCAGTAGCGCAGGGAGTCGGTGACCATTTGCAGCACGCACGGGTGGCTCAGATCCAGGGTATTGCCGGTGCCGGAATCGTTGATGTAGAAACGCTTGTCGTCGGGCATCAGCCGGTAGTAGGAGGCGTTGTCGATGCCGCGCATCGACAGGGTCGGGCCGCGCTCGTTGCCTTCGGCGGTGTGGTTGTAAACCACGTCCAGAATCACTTCCAGCTTCTGCTCATGCAGGTGCGCGACCATCTCCTTGAACTCGGCGATCTTGCCGCTGGCCAGGTAGCGCGGGTCAGGGGCGAAGAACGCAATGTTGTTATAGCCCCAATAGTTGGTCATGCCTTTTTCCAGCAGATGCTGGTCGTTGACGAAGGCGTGCACGGGCAACAGCTCGACCGAGGAAATGCCCAACTGACGGATATGCTTGAGCACGTCATCTTCCATCAAACCGGCGCAGGTCCCCCGCACCGACTCGCCGACCGAAGGATGACGCATGCTGATGCCGCGCAGGTGGGTTTCGTAGATGATCGTGCGGTCCCACGGCACTCGTACCGGTTGGTCGTTGCCCCAGGTGTGCGCCGGGTCGATGACCTTGCACTTGGGCACGAAGGGCGCACTGTCGCGTTCATCGAAACTGAGGTCGTCGTCCGGGTGGCCGATGGTGTAGCCAAACAGCGCTTCGGACCATTTGAGTTCGCCCACCAGTTGCTTGGCGTAGGGGTCGATCAACAGCTTGTTGTGGTTGAAGCGATGACCATTGGCCGGGTCATAGGGGCCGTATACGCGATAACCGTAAATCAGCCCGGGGTGAGCATCGGGCAGGTAGCCATGAAAGATTTCGTCGGTGTATTCGGGCAGTTCGATGCGTTCCAGCTCAACCTCGCCGGTATCGTCAAACAGGCACAGCTCCACCTTGGTGGCGTTGGCGGAAAACAGCGCAAAATTCACACCCAGGCCATCCCAGGTGGCGCCGAGGGGGAAGGGCAAACCTTCACGGATCCGCGACGGCTCATGAACCGGCGTCGCTGTGGTGTTGTCGGGCTTGCTCATCGAGTTGCTCCTGCAAGGGGTCTTTTTTCGGGCCGAACGCCGCCGTACTGACGGTGCTTCAGCGCATGGCTTGGACGGAAAAGGGCCTGCAGCGCGCAATGCGTGCTGCAGGCCCGGGAAATCATGGGGCGGGCGGTTTGGGCTTCTTCGGGGCGGCGGGTTTCTTCGCCGCAGGTTTGGCGGCGGCAGGCGCAGCAGGTTTGGGCTTTGCCGCAGCCTTGGGCGCGGTTTTCGGCTTGGCGGCCGGTTTAGGCTTGCTCGGCGTCAGCGCCTCGGCTTCCGCCAGCTTGCGCGCCATCTCCCAGTGGCGATCATGGGCGCCATCAGGCTTGCCTTCAGACTCCCAGATCTGATGCGCCAGTTCGCGAATGCGTTTGTCTTCTTTACTCATCACAAACTCCTCACAGAAAATTTTCAGCTTTCTTGATTATCAGGATTGATAAAGACATTGACCGGGAGATCCCCCAGGGCAGCGCTGATCAACAGCTCCTTGTTGGGTGTGACTACGCCCGTTTGAAAAAGTCCCTTCCAGTTTTGTGCAGGGGCGGCGAACGGTAATTTCACCCGTGTATCGCCCCAAACCTGGGCATTGATCTGGGGAAACATCCCGTTTTCAAGCAGCGGATAAGACCAGCGCGGCACCACCACCAGCAACTGCCTGCCCTGATGTTCACGGTAGAACGCAACCACCCGTTCCGCGTGCTGGCCCAGCACTTCCAGCGGTGTATAGCTGCCATGGCGCAGCAGCTCGGGGCAGGCTTTACGCAGGCCCAGTACCTGGGCGATCACTGCCTGTTTGATACGCCCGTCGCGCCAGTTGAACAACAGTTCGCCGATGTCCGGTGGTGCCTGCAATGCACGTTGCCGCGCAGCGAAGTCCACCGGGCGCCGGTTGTCCGGGTCGACCAGGCTGAAGTCCCAGAGCTCATCGCCCTGGTAAATATCCGGCACACCCGGCACGGTCAGATGAAGCAAGGTTTGCGCCAGCCCATTCAGGGCGCCGGCGGGGGCGATGGCCTGCGCAGCGATGTCCAACGCACTGCGCAGCGGCGCACCGGCCTCACTGAGCAGCAGGCGCTTGAGGAACGCTTCCACCGCCTTTTCGTAAGCCTCGTTGGGCGCGCTCCAACTGCTCTGCAACTTGGCCTCGCGCAGGGCTTTTTGCTGCCACTGCCACAGGCGTTGCTGGTACGCCTCCAGATCGGGGTTGGGCTCCAGCGGCCAACTGCCCAGCAGCACCTGATAAAGAATCAGTTCATCACCCGCCGAGGGGCTCTCTTCGCTCTCGCGCAAAGGCTCGGCCAGGCCGCGCCAGTGCTCGACCTGTTCGGCATACCAGGGGGCGCACTCGCTGAGTACCGCCAGGCGCGCACGGGTGTCTTCGCCGCGTTTGTGGTCGTGGGTGGCGGTGGCCAGCAGGTTGCCGGGGAAGGTCTTCAGGCGTTGTTGATTGGCCGCATGGAAATCTGCCAACGGCGCACTGAATTGCTCGGTACTGAAACCCACATCGTTGCGCGACAACAACACCGCCGAACGATAGAAGGCGGTGTCTTCCACAGCCTTGGCGGCGGCGGGCGAGGTCAGTTGCTGGAAGCGCACGCAGGCATGCTTGAGCATCTTGCGCGCCCGGCCTACCGGGCGATTGCGCCAGGGCTGACCACCCAACCATTGTTCCAGATGGTCGAGCACCGGCCAGTCGCCTTCGTTGAGGGTACTGCGTGCACCCTCCATGGCCTGCTGGAACACCTTGTCGTCGGCCGCACTGCGGCCCTTGGCGCTGATATAGGTGCGGTACACCGGGAAATGCACAATCAGTTCCTGCAGGGCCCGGCGGATGGCGCCCAGGGTCAGGTCGCGGGTCATCACGTCATCGCGGGCCACTTGCAGCAGGGCCTGGGCCACGCTTTCGAAGTCGCCGCCCAACGAACCATTGAGGATCTGCTGGCGCGCCAGCCGCGCTTCTTCGCTGAAGGCTGAAGGCCGTTCGCTGTGACGCGTCCACATCTCGGCCAGCGGTGCAAAACCTTCGGGATGGTGTTGCAGCAAGGACAACTGGTTCATGAACTCGTAGCCGGTAGTGCCGTCCACCTGCCAGTCTTCACGCAAAGTTTCGCCTTCGCCAAGGATCTTTTCGACGAAGATCGGCAAGTGGCGCTCGGGTGACAGCGCGTCCACACGCCGACGCAATTTGCGGCAATAGCCACGCGGGTCAGCCAGGCCGTCGATATGGTCGATGCGCAGCCCGTCGACCAGCCCAGCGCTGATCAGCTCGAAAATCTTGCCATGGGTGGCTTCGAACACCGCCGTGCGTTCGACCCGCAGGCCGCCCAATTCATTGACGTCGAAGAAGCGCCGCCAGTTGATGTCGTCCGCGGCGGTGCGCCAACTGGCCAGGCGATAGGTCTGTTGTTCCAGCAGGTGATGCAGGCGCTCGAAGCCCTCGGGCTGGCGACTGTCGAATGCGGCCAGGCGTTGTTCAATAGCGGGTAGCAGCTCGCTGGCGCGTTCGGCCAAGGCTTGTTTGAGCGTGGTGGCTTCGGCGTAGGCGTCGTGCTGATAGGCGAGGGCGGCGAAACGTTCGGCCAGGGGTTTGAGTAACTCATCGTTGCCCAGGATCAGGCCGTAGTCCCTGGGGCAAATCGGAAAACGGTGTTCGTAATGCTCGACGTAGAAACTCCCCTGGGCGGCATCGAACTTGAGCGCCAGGGTGCCGTTCTGCAAGGCTTCGCCGTAATCGCTGCCGAGGAAGGGCATCAGCAACTGGCCCTTGAGCAGCGGGTCGGGGGAGTGCCACTGGATGTCGAAGAACTCGCTGTAGGGGCTCAGGCGGCCCCATTCCAGCAGGTCCAGCCACCAAGGGTTATCCGCGCCGCCCACGGCCATATGGTTGGAGACGATATCGAGGATCAAACCCATGTCGTGCTCACGCAGCGCGGCGACCAGGCGACGCAACGCCGCTTCGCCCCCCAGTTCCGGGTTGACGCGGGTCGGGTCGACCACATCGTAGCCGTGCATGGAGCCGGCGCGGGCGCTTAACAGTGGTGAAGCATACAGGTGGCTGATGCCCAGTTGGGCAAAGTACGGCACCAGTGGCACCGCGTCATCGAGGGTAAAATCTTTATGAAATTGCAGGCGCTGGGTGGCGCGCAGGGGCAGTGCGTTCATCGGTCACGCTCATAGGCTTGGTTGCGCGCCACGGCCAGCAGTTCGAGGCGACGCGCGGCGCTGTCATTGTCGAGCAGGCTGGCGGCTTCGCCGGGCAAGCGGCGGCGCCAATTGGGGTGGGTGTCGAGGGTGCCCGGCAGGTTGGCTTGCTCCTCGATGCCCAATGCATCTTCCAAGGGCAACAACACCAGTGGCGCACGGGTATGGCCCAGGTAGCGCACGCTGGCGTCGATCATATGGTCGGTGTCGTTGCGGATCTCATCGATGAAGTTCTGCGGGTCCTGGCTCAAGGCTTGGCGCAGTGCCTGGCGTTCGCGCAGGCGGTGTTCGCTCCATTGGTCCACGGTGGGCGCATCGATCAGGCCCAGCTGGATATTCCATTCGATATCGCGGCTGTGCCACCAGCCGTTGAGGGTCGGCAAGTCGTGGGTACTGGTGGTGGCCAAGGCGTTGTCGGGCCAATCGAGGATGGGCTTGAACTGGCCGTCATGGTTCTGTTCGAACAGCAGCACACGCATACCCAGGATCGAGCGGGCGCTGAGCTTTTCGCGCAGGCCCTCAGGCACGGTGCCCAGGTCTTCACCGAGGACGATGGCCTGGTGGCGGTGCGATTCCAAGGCGAGCAAACGCAGCAGGTCGTCCACCGGGTAATACAAATAGGCGCCTTCGCGGGGTGATGCACCCAGGGGGATCACCCACAGGCGTTGCAGGCCCATCACATGGTCGATGCGCAAGCCGCCGGCATGGGCGAAGTTGGCCCGCAGCATTTCGATAAAGGCGCGAAAGCCATTGCGCTTGAGGCCCTCTGGGGAAAAGGCAGAGATCCCCCAACCTTGGCCTGCGCGGTTGAGAATGTCCGGTGGCGCGCCCACGGTCAGGTCGGCCAGCAGTTCGTCTTGACGGCTCCAGGCCTGGCTACCGCCGCCATCGGCACCCACCGCTAGGTCGGCGATCAGGCCGATGCCCATGCCGCTGCCACGGGCGGCTTGTTGCGCGCGCTCAAGGCTACGGGCGATCAGCCATTGGGTGAAGGCGAAATAGCCGATTTCGTCGCGGTTTTCCTCGGCGAACTGCGCCAGGGCCGGGCTTTGCGGCGTGCGCCAGGCTTCGGGCCATTGGCGCCAGTCCAGGTCCTCACCGGCGGCAGCACGCTGGGCCTGTATGGCTTCGAAGCGGCAGTGGTTTTCCAGGGCTTCGCCGCCGGTCTGGCGGAAGCTTTGGAAGTCGGCATGCTGGGGATGCGCGCCGTGGCGGAAGTCTTCATACAGTGTGCGCAGCAGGCGTTGCTTGGCCTTGGCGGCGGCCGGCCAGTCGATCAGCGGGAGCTGTTCCAGGGCATGCAACTCGTCAGCCAACCCGGCAGCTTCGATGGCGTTGCGCACCTCACGTTCACCGAGGATGCACGCCGGCGAAGCATACAGGCTGTTGAGAAACAGGCGGCTGGAGGGTGAATAAGGGCTGAAACGCTCGGTGTCGGCGCTGAACATCGCGTGCATCGGGCTGATCGCCACAGCGTCGGCGCCGCGCTCGGCGGCGGAACGCACCAGGTGCTCCAGAGCCAGGGTGTCGCCAAAACCGCCATCGCCGAGGCGGCGCAAGGCATAGAGTTGGGCGCTGAGGCCCCAGGCACGAGCGGGTTGGCTGTCGACCGCGTCGGCCACGCTGTAGCAGTGGCTGGGAGCGACGGCCAGGGTGAAGGTTTGCCCGTCGATATGCACCTGGTGGTAGCCCAGGGCGATCACGCCGGGCAGCACAGCCTCGCCGTCCAGGCGCAGTTCCAGGGTTTCGCCGCCTTCCAGGCTGACGCGACACGGGGTATCGGGGGCGAAATAACGCGCCAGGTCCAGGCCCGCGCCACTGTCGGTGGTCATCAACGGCGGCAGGTGGGTGTCTTGCTGCGCCTGCTCAAGTTGCTGCAGGCTGGCGTCGATCTCGGCATCGCTGTCGGCCGGATGCCCAAGGCCTTTGAGCACGGCGCGCAGGGCGTCAGGCTTTACATGCTGCGGGCGACCGTTGGCATCGATCCAATCGACGGCCAGGCCTGCGCGGCTGGCGAGAATTTCCAGGTTCGCTTCGCTCAAAGAATGTCTCCAACAGGGGATAAGCAAACGCGTGCGCTCAAGGGCGGTAAGTGCGCACCTTGCTGGGCAGGCGTTTGGAAAATAATCGGGTGGGGTGCCGGATGATCCAGGGGCTGTTCACTCAGGTTCAGGTCGATCTGCAGCACACGGCCGTTGCCCAGACGCCAGCGCGCGGTGACGGCATGGTCAGCCAGCACCTGCGCGCCCAGGGCCACCGTGCCGGGCAAGTGCGGCACCACGTGTGTGTGACGCAGGCTCAGCAGGTGACGGTAGAGCTGGGTGTGGTCGTTCTCGACGAAGGAGGGCACCGACTGTAAAAAGGTTTGCAGCGCGTTGGGGTCGGGGATGCGCTGGCGTTGCTCGGGGTCGTGAAACGCCGCGAAGTCGGCGAATTCATTGCGCCGCCCCTCACGCACCGCCTCGGCCAGTTCGCCATGATGGTCGGTAAAAAACAGGAAGGGCTCGGCGGCATTTACTTCGTCGCCCATGAACAGCATCGGGATCATGGGGCACAGCAGCAGCAGGGCGGTCGCGGCTTTCAGGGCCTGGGGCGAACACAACTGGTGCAGGCGTTCGCCCAGAGCGCGGTTGCCAACCTGGTCGTGGTTCTGCAGGAATGCGACGAAGGCGCTGGGGGGCAGTTCCGCACTGGGTTCGCCCCGTGCATGACCATGGCGTGTCGTTTCACCCTGGTAGATGAACCCCTCGGCCAGGCAGCGCGCCAGCTTGGCGGTGGGCTGCTCGGCAAAATCGCTGTAGTAAGCGTCGGTTTCACCGGTGAGCAGTACGTGCAGCACATTATGAAAGTCGTCATTCCATTGGGCGTCGAAATCGTGCTGCAACAGGCTGGCCTGGTTCAGTTCGTTTTCCAGCATCAGCCACACGTGGCGTCCGCCGTCCACCTGCTGGCGTACCCGTTGTGCCAGTTCCTGTAGAAACCCGGGGTTGTCAATGGCGTGCACGGCATCCAGGCGCAGGCCGTCGAAGCGGTATTCGAGCAGCCACATCAGGGCGTTATCGAGGAAGAAATCCCGCACTTCACGGCGCTCGAAATCAATACCAGCGCCCCAGGGGGTGTGCACGTCCTCCTGGAAGAACCCCTGGGCGTACTGGCCCAGGTAATTGCCGTCGGGGCCGAAGTGGTTGTAGACCACATCGAGGATCACGGCCAAACCGTGGCCGTGGGCACTGTCGATCAGTTGCTTGAGTTGCTCGGGAGTGCCGTAGGTGGCGTGGGGCGCATAGGGCAGCACGCCGTCATAGCCCCAATTGCGTTCGCCGGGAAATTGCGCCAAAGGCATCAATTCAATTGCGGTGACGCCTAGTTCAGCCAGGCGGGGCAGGTGTTTCTCGACGGCAGCGTAGCCGCCCATGGCGCCGACGTGGAGTTCGTAGATCACCGCCGTGTGCCACTGGCGACCCTGCCACTGGCTGTGGTGCCATTCATAGGCGAGGGGGTCGACTACTCGGCTCCACCCATGCACATCCAGCGCCTGGGCCCTGGAAGCGGGGTCGGGCACCGTGTTTTCGCCATCGATATTAAAGCGGTAAAGCGTGCCGGCAGGGCACGCGACTTCGACTTCGAACCAACCACCGGCCTGGGGAAGCATGACGATGGTTTTACCCTGTTCCAATTCAACGCTGACATAAAATGCGTCTGGCGCCCATAACGCAAAGCGCGTGCGGTGCGCGTCCAGCATGATTGCGCCGTGGGGCCAGGTTTCCAGAGTCCGTAACGGCATCTATGAAGACCTCCCTTAGTTGTTCCAGTCGTTACTTGTTCGATTTTCCCAATGCCTTGGCCACCAGTCGTTCATAGAGTTCGGCGTAGGGTTCCACGGCCTGGCACCAGTTGAACGGCTGGGTCATGGCACGGCTGCGCATGGCGTTGAGCAGACCGGGGAAGGCGAACACCTTGAAGGCGCGGCGCAGCGCCTCTTCGTAGCTTTGCACGGTGGATTCATTGAACAGGAAGCCGGTGACGCCATCCTCAATGGTGTCCGCCAGCCCGCCGGTGTTACGCGCCACCGGCAACGAGCCGAAGCGCTGCGCATACATCTGGCTCAGGCCGCAGGGTTCATAGCGTGACGGCATCAGCAGGAAATCGCTGCCGGCGAACATGCGGCGCGCATCGGTCTCGTTGAAGCCGATACGTACCCCCACCTGGCCCGGGAAGCGCAGTGCCAATTCGCGCATGGCCTGTTCTTCTTCCGGCTCGCCACGGCCGATGATCGCAATCTGGCCGCCGTTTTCGACGATGAAACTGGCGACGGCTTCGGTCAGGTCCAGGCCTTTCTGGTAGACCAGGCGCGAGACCACAGCGAACAGCGGGCCACTGGATGGCTGCAGCTCAAACAACTCGCGCACATGGGCGGCGTTGATAGCCTTGCCCTCCCAGTCGCCGATATTGAAGTTGTGGATCAGATGCGTGTCGGTGGACGTCTCCCAGCTTTCGTCGATACCGTTGGGAATGCCGCTGAGCAGACCTTGCTGGGTCTTGCTGGCGAGGAATCCATCCAGGCCGCAACCGAATTCCGGGGTGGTGATCTCCTGGGCGTAGGTGGCGCTCACGGTGGTGATATGGCTGGAATACGCCATGCCCGCCTTGAGAAACGACATCTTGCCGTAGAACTCCATGCCTTCTTGTTGCAGGGCATGGGGCGGAATGCCCAGCTCTGGCGTCGAGGCCAGGCTGACCACGCCCTGGTAGGCCAGGTTATGAATGGTGAACAGGGTTGGCGTGCGCGACCCACGCCAGTGCATGTACGCCGGAGCCAGGCCCGCAGGCCAGTCATGGGCATGCACCAGGTCCGGGCACCAGTGGATTTGCGCGAGGTTGGCGGCCATGTCGGCGGCGGCCAGGCCCAGACGGGCGAAGCGGATATGGTTGTCCGGCCAGTCGCGACCGTTGTTGGCGCCGTAGGGCGTGCCTTCACGCTCATACAGTTCGGGGCAGATCAGCACGTAGATGACCAGGCCGTCCTTGAGGTCCATGCGTCCGATCTTGCACGGTGGCAACGCAGCGTGGCCGCCCAGTTCACCGACAATATGAATCGGGTTGTCGCTTTCCATCACTTGCGGGTAACCCGGAATCAGTACTCGCACATCATGCAGGTGAGCCATGGCGCGGGGCAGGGCAGCGGAGACGTCGCCCAGGCCACCGGTTTTCACCAAGTCCGCGAACTCGGAGGTGACAAACAAGACTTTCTTTCGATTCGGATTCTGACTCACGACCGGCCGCACAGTGTTGGGCAGGTCGGCCAAAGACTTTGGCCCTCCTGCCGGCTGACTAAAACGCTCTCCCTGAGTATCTACTGCGGCACTGATCATAATGCACTCCCATCTGTTGGTTGGCTAATGGCCCGCTGCCATCGGCTCCGAGTGACCGCATCCTGCGGCCAGGCACACAAGCGCTATACAAGCTGGCAAGGCGTATGCCAGTTGCAACGTCGGCTTAAAAAGATTGGATGAGCGGGCATTCGGCCTGAAGCGCGCGTGCTCGCCCTTACCTAAAACTTGACCAGCGGCAGGTTTCGAAAGTTTAGATTTTTTGCGGGGTTTTTGTTTTGGAACGGACCCATCGGTCATGAGTCTAGGACAGATCCCAGCGCCTGCTGGGTTTTCAAGCCGATTTTGTAGGACAAAAAACTTTTATCGATATACCGCCCTGCCTCTGTAGGAGCGAGCTTGCTCGCGAAAAACCAAAGGCCGCCGAGTAAAACCAGAATGACCGCGTTATCGTTGGCGTTTTTCGCGAGCAAGCTCGCTCCTACCAAAAGACAGGGTGAAATAACGCACTAAAGTGCGTCAGGTGAGCCCGCGAATGGGCACACCCTTGGCCCAGGCTTGGATATCTTCGATCATCTGCTGATAGAACTGCCGGTAATTCTGCTCGCTCACATACCCCACGTGTGGCGTCGCCAGTACATTGGGCAAGTGGCGAAACGGATGGTCAGCCGGCAGCGGTTCCTGGGCATATACATCCAGCGCCGCCCCGGCCAGACGACCGCTGCGTAACGCTTGCACCAGCGCCTGCTCATCCACAATCGGCCCGCGTGCGGTGTTCACCAGCCGCGCGGTGGGTTTCATCCAGCCCAACGCTTGCGCATCCACCAGGCCACGGCTGCGCTCGCTGAGCACCAGGTGGATGGTCAGAATATCCGCCTGCTCAAACAGCTCGCGCTTGCTGACCCAGGTCACCCCCGATTCAGCCGCACGCTCCGGTGTGAGGTTCTCACTCCAGGCAATCACCCGCATACCAAAGACCTGGGCGAACTTTGCGACTTTCTGGCCAATGCTGCCCAGCCCCAGAATGCCCAAGGTCTTGCCATGCAGATCGCCGCCCAGACCGACCTGCCATCCGCCCGCACGCAGTGAGTTGGCTTCGGCGAGCAGGTTACGTGTAGAGGCCATGATCAAGGCCCAGGTCAGTTCCGGTGCGGCGTGTTTATAGCTGTCGGTGCCGCACACCTGGATGCCCAGGGCCTTGGCTGCGGGAAGGTCGATGGCGGCATTGCGCATGCCGCCGGTCACCAGCAATTTGAGCTTGGGCAGCCCTTGCAGCAGGGCTTTGTCAAAGGTTGAGCGTTCGCGCATGAGGCAAATCACCTCGAACCCTTTCAAGCGCTCGATCATAGTGGCGGTATCGGCGGGGTAGTCGTGGAGAAAATGCACCTTGCCTACGCTGCCCAGCGTCGACCAATCCACCACGTCACTGGCCACGTTTTGCCAGTCATCCAACACTGCGATCTGTATCGACATACACGCGGGCCTCGAAAAGGTTGAATTAGAGGGCGTTCAACCCCTGCAACAGGGCTTTATGAAACTGTTCCGGCTCTTCCATCTGGGGCGCATGGCCCAGGCCGGGGAACTCCACCAACGTGGCGCGGGGAATCAGCTTGGCCACCTGCTTGCCCAGTACCTCGTAATGACCAATTTTGGCCTTGACCGCCGCCGGCGCCACATCTTTGCCGATAGCGGTGGTGTCGCTGGTGCCGATCAGCAGCAGGGTGGGCACCTGCAAGTCCTTGAACTCGTAGTACACCGGTTGGGTGAAGATCATGTCGTAAATCAACGCCGAGTTCCAGGCAACCTGAAGATGCCCCGGGCCTTTGTTCAAGCCGGCGAGCATGTCTACCCAGCGCTCGTATTCAGGTTTCCAGCGCCCCACGTAATAGGTGTTTCGCTCATAGTTGCGTACACCGTCGGCGCTCAGTTTCAGCTCGCGCTGGTACCACTGGTCGACGCTCTGGTAAGGCACGCCGAGGGCTTTCCAGTCTTCCAGCCCAATGGGGTTCACCAGCCCCAACTGTTCGGTTTGCTGGGGGTACATCAGCGCATAGCGTGTGGCGAGCATGCCGCCGGTGGAATGGCCGATCACGGTGGCCTTTTGAATGCCGAGCTTTTCCAGCAGTTGATGGGTGTTGGTCGCCAGTTGCTGGAAGCTGTACTGGTAGTGGTCGGGCTTGCTGGAGGTGCAAAAGCCGATCTGGTCTGGGGCGATGACGCGGTAACCGGCGTCACTCAGCGCCTTGATCGAACCTTCCCAGGTGGCGCCGCAGAAGTTCTTGCCGTGCATCAGCACCACGCTGCGACCGTTTGGAGTACCGGTGGCGGGGACGTCCATGTAGCCCATTTGCAGGGATTTGCCCTGGGATTGGAAGGCAAAATGATTCAAAGGGTAGGGGTATGCAAAGCCCTGCAACTCAGGACCGTAGGTGTCAGCTAACACGGGCGCCGCGCTGACCGAAAACAAACCGGCTACGCACAATGTACGGATAAAAGGCATGGGTTTTGGCTCCGAGAGACAGATGCCCGGATGCTCTTTGCTCGCGATTAACGGGGGATTAACGCCCACTGCAACGTCAGTGCTGCGAGTACGCCATACCGCAGGCTTTTCGCCAGGGTTACCAGCAGTAGAAAACGCCACAACGGCTCACGCATCACCCCAGCCACCAACGTCAGCGGGTCACCGATAATCGGCACCCAACTGAGCAACAACGTCCAATGCCCCCAGCGCGCGTAATGGCTGCGAGCCTTGTCCAGCTGCCTGGTGCTGACCGGGAACCAGCGCCGTTCCTTGAAGCGTTCCACCGAGCGCCCCAGCAGCCAATTGACCAGCGAGCCCAGCACGTTACCCAAAGTCGCGATGCCCAGCAGCAGCCATAGGTTGTAATGCCCGCTGAGCAGCAGGCCCACCAACACGGCTTCCGATTGCAGGGGCAATAACGTCGCGGCGCCAAATGCCGCGACGAACAGCCCCAGGTAACCCATCAACACCGGTCAGTGAGCCGGGTAGTCCGCTACCACTACATCTTTACCGTCTCGGGTCAGGCCAATGATTTGATAGGCCTCGCTGCGTCCGTCCACTTCCATCCCTGGTGAGCCTAAGGGCATACCCGGTGCGGCAAGGCCCAGCAGGTCGTTGCGCTTGCGCAAGGCCAGGACCTGCTCGGCGGGTACGTGGCCTTCGACGAATTTGCCGTCGATGACCGCGGTGTGGCAGGAGCCAAGCCGTGGCGCGACGCCCAGGCGCTGCTTCACCGCGCTCATGTTGGCTTCAACGTGGTCGTTGACCTTGAAACCGTTGCTCTCCAAGTGGCTGATCCACTTTTTGCAGCAGCCGCAGTTGGCGTCGCGGTGGACGTCGATGGGGATCAACTCGGCGGCCTGGGCCAAGGTAGTGGTGAACAAGGCACTGAGCAGGGCCAGTCGCAATGGGGTTTTCATCGTGGGTCTCACTGAAGGCGCGGCGATAAGCCGGGCATTCTCCCTGCTTTTGCGGGTATGTTTGCAATGTGACGCCGTTGTAATGTTTCTAAATTATACGAAGCGCTGGTTTTCCAGTCGCTGCTTGAGCCGGTCCAACGCAATCGCCGACAACGCGACCATGCGCTCGTGCAAAGACGCCAGTTGCAGTTCGGTTTCATAAGTCAGCACCCGCTTGAACAGCGTGCCGCCCTGATGAGCGCGCAAGTAGTAATGAATGGAACCATCAACCGCCAGGGAGGTGAACACGGTTTTGAACTCGCTGGGGCGGCGGGCGATTTGTACGCGGTAACTCATGGAGACGCGTATGCCCAGCAGGTCGATGATTTCGGTAAAGCGCGTGCCGATCGGCAATGAGCCGGTGTTGCCGGTGTCGGCGCTAAGGGAAGTGGGGTGCCACTCGTGCCAGCGGTCGGGCTGGGTCACATAGTCATAAACCGCCTCGATCGGCGTGTGGATGAAGCGTTCCTGACTGATCTGCTCCAAGCGGACCGAATGCTCAGTCGCGTGCATGACACACCTCCTGTGTGGCGGTTTTTACACTAGGAGCTGTGAGGATAGTCTGACGCCCGCGCTTTGCACGGGCGTCGGCAGGCCGTTCGTCAATCCCGCTGAGAACGGCCCGGACAAGGGCTCCCAGCAGGCACTAGATATCCAGCATGGCCAGCACGTCCTTGGGGTAACGCAGGCCTGCGGTTGCATCGGCAGGGAAGATCGCATCCAGCGCAGCCAGTTCGTCCGCGCTGAGAGAAATCGACAGCGCCTCCACATTCTCTTGCAGATAGGTGCGCCGCTTGGTGCCGGGAATCGGGATGATGTAATCGCCTTGAGCCAAGACCCAGGCCAGCGCCAGTTGCCCGGCCGTCACACCTTTGTCTGCCGCCAGCGTCTTGACCTGTTCTACCAGCCGCAGGTTTTTCGCAAAGTTCTCACCCTGAAAGCGCGGGCTGAAGCGTCGGTAATCATCGGCGCCGAAATCATCCGGGCTCTTCAACGCGCCGGTGAGAAAGCCTCGGCCCAGTGGGCTGTACGGCACAAACGCGATGCCCAGGCGCTGGCAGGCCGCGAGGCAGCCATTGTCTTGCTGGTCGCGGCTCCATAGCGAATATTCACTTTGCAGGGCGCTGATGGGATGGACCTTATGCGCCCGTTCCAGAGTAGCGGCGGACGCCTCGCTCAGGCCCAGATAGCGCACCTTGCCCTGTTTTACCAGGTCGGCCATGGCACCCACGGTTTCTTCGATGGCCACGTCGGGGTCGATACGGTGCTGGTAGTACAGGTCCAGCGTATCCACCCCCAGGCGTTGCAAGGTGCCGTCGATGGCGTTGCGGATATACTCGGGCCGGCCATTCACCCCGCGCACTATGGGGTTGGCAGGGTCGCGCACAATCCCGAATTTACTGGCCAGGAACACCTGGTCGCGCTTGCCGGCAATAGCCTTGCCGATCAGTTGCTCATTGGTGTGCGGGCCGTACATGTCCGCGGTATCGAGAAAATTGACGCCCAGCTCCAGGGCGCGGTGCAAGGTTGCGGTGGCTTCGGTGGTATCGCTGCCGGGCGTGTAGAAGTCGGTCATGCCCATGCAGCCAAGGCCAATGGCAGATACATGCGGGCCGTTTTTACCGAGTTGTCGAGTGTGCATAGGGAAGCTCCTGGTGATGAGGGGCCCATTGTTACCCTTGAAAAAATGCAGATAAACCCGTTAAAAGTGCTATCACTGTTCGTAATATCTAAACAATCTCCCACAGGAGCATTCTCTTGGATCGTTTTAACGCCATGCGCGTGTTCACTCGGATTGTCGAGTTGGGCGGGTTTGCCAAGGCCGCCGACAGCCTGCAATTGCCACGCGCCTCCGTAACAATTCTGATCAAGCAACTGGAGGCCCATCTCGGCGTGCAACTGCTGCAGCGCACCACGCGCCACGTCAGCCCGACCCTGGATGGCGCGGCGTACTATCAACGTTGCGTGCAGTTGCTGACCGATCTTGAGGAAACCGAGGCGGTGTTCTCCACGCGGCGCCAGAACCCTCGGGGCATCTTGAGCATTGATATGCCCTCAGGCATTGGGAGCTTGATTGTCATTCCGGCTTTGCCAACGTTTACCGCGTTGTACCCACAGATCGAGTTGGAGATCGGCCTCAATGATCGGCCAGTGGATTTGATTCGCGAAGGCGTCGATTGTGTGTTGCGGGGCGGTCCGGCCTTGGACGAATCGCTGGTGGCGCGGCCCTTGGCGATGATGGAACAACTGACGCTGGCCAGCCCCGCGTACCTTGAACGCATGGGCACGCCCACCTGCCTGGAGCAGTTGGCGGGTCACCAAATGGTCGAGTATGTTTCCCGTGCCAGCGGTAAACGGTTTGGCCTGGAATTTCTGCTGGGCAGCGAGTTGCATCCGATCAACCTGCCGAAAGTGGTTGCCGTGAACAGCTCCGCGGGTTACTTCGCTGCGTGCGAAGCCGGCTACGGGCTGATCCAGGCACCTCGTTATCACGCCCTGCGCCAACTGGCCGAGGGCACCCTGGTGCAGGTGCTCCCTGATGTGGCCGTGCCGAAGATGGCGCTGACTGCGTTGTACCCGCCCCATCGGCAATTGTCGCAGCGGGTGCGGGTGTTCGTCGATTGGCTGGTGCAGTTGTGTGCCCGGCCCGGCACCGGTTTACAAGGCTAGGCTTGCGCCCTGCGATAGGCGCCAGGCTGTTGCCCGGTAACTTTATGAAAGGCTCGGGTAAACGCCGCCACCGATTGATACCCGGCTGCCAGCGAAACCTCGGCCACGGTCTGGTCCGCCTTGAGCAACCCACAGGCGTGGCGCATGCGGATCATCAGCAGTACTTGCCCGGGTGACTGCCCGCACAATTCGCTGAAGCGCTTGAAAAACGCCGAGCGCGACAACCCGGTACAGGCCGCCATGCTTTCCAGGCTCCAGGGCTCGGCCGGGCGGGCGATCAATTGTTCCAGCAAATGCGCAAACGCCGGTGCCCGGCCCAGCGCCGCCAAGCCGCCAAGCTCGGTGTTGTCGAGTACTTGCTGGCGCAATACATACAGGAACAGCAGGTGGCACAGGCGCTCCAGCAGCGCGGAAGAGGGCGCTGGCGTGCGTGCGCATTCGTGCAGGATCAACTCAAACAGGCTGCGTGCGGCCGTCAGCGACGGGTCGCCGGCGCGCAGGATGATCCAGCTGGGCAGGGTGTCGACGATCAGTGTCGACAAGCCGGATTGAAAGTGAAAGAAACCGCAGACTAATCCCACACCGTCGGTGGCCGTGTTGTCGAGGGGCAGCATCGCACGGCGTGGGCACTCCTGGGCGCCGGCTGCCGTGGCTTGGCCGGACAGGCGAAAAGCAAAGTCACGCAGCAGAAACACCGCGTCACCATTATTCAGGTGGTGGGGCATTGGATCGCCGTCGATATGCAGCCAGCATTCGCCTTGCACAATCAAATGGAAGCTCGCCTGTGCCAGGCCGTGGGTGCTCGCGTGCCAGTCACCGCAATAACGGCCGACGTGAAACAAACTGGTGTTGAGTTCGAGGCTATCTAATAACCAATCGACAAGTACATCGGACGAATTCATCTAATGGAAAGACTCAAGAGCAAGTAATCGCTACTTTAGCCTATTGAGCGCTTTTTTTAGAACCAACAGACTGGGGCATTGAAACCCAACAGGAGTCCACTTCATGTCCCGTGTACCGTTGCTCACGCCTGAAACCGCACCGGAAGCCGCCAAACCCTTCCTGGAAAACGCGCTCAAAGCCTCGGGTTTTATTCCTAACCTGCTGGGCGTACTGGCCAACGCACCGGCCGCGCTGGAAACCTACATCACCGTCTCCGGCTTGAATGCCAAGGCAGAACTGAGCCTGGCCGACCGTGAAGTGGTGCAATTGATTGCCGCCACCAGCCACGGTTGTGATTTCTGTGTCGCTGGCCATACCGCGGTTGCCCGCAACAAAGCGAAGCTGCCCGAGGAGGTGATCGAGGCCTTGCGCCGCCGGGGTGAGTTGCCTGACGCACGCTATGAGACACTCGCCGCCTTTACGCGTGAGGTGATCGCCACCCGTGGGGATGTGAGTGACGCGGGCTTTGAGGCGTTCCGCGCCGCCGGCTACACCGACGGCCACGCGCTGGAAGTCATCCTGGGGGTCAGCCTGGCAACCCTGTGCAACTTCGCCAACGTGTTTGCCCGTACCCCGCTGAACCCGGAGCTGGCGCAATACCGTTGGGAAAAACCGGCCAACTGATTTGGCGTTGGCCCACCTGCTGTAAAAGGAGAAACATGAATGCTTGACCCAATCTTGAGCCGTTGGCTCGATGTTCAAGCGCAGGCCCTGGACGTGGGCAGTTGCGATCCACAGGAAGTGCTGCCGCGGCTGGCAGAAGCCAATATTCTGAAAATCGGTGTACCCACCCAGTTGGGCGGCCTGGGCGGTGACGTGGCGGGTGCGGTCGAGGCCATCGCCAATGTAGCCAGCCATTCCCTGGCGGCGGCGTTTGTGTGCTGGGGCCAGCGCTCGTTTATCGAGTACTTGCTGCAGAGTCCCAATCAGCGTCTGCGCGAGCAACTGATGCCTGACCTGCTCAGCGGCAAGTTGGCTGGGGCCACCGGGCTGTCGAATGCGATGAAGTTTCTGTCGGGTATCGAGTCGTTGCAGATCAGCGCCGAGCCCAACGACCACGGTTGGACCCTCAACGGTCGCCTGCACTGGGTGACCAACTTGCGCAAGAATGGCTTTGTCGCTGCGGCGGCCATCGAGCATGCAGGGGGCGGCGCGCCATTTATCCTGGCGATTCCGGATTCGGTGGCCGGGTTGCAGCGCTCCCGCGACCTGGAGCTGCTCGGGCTGCAATCGAGCAACACCGCAGCGCTTGGCCTGGAAGGCGTGGAGCTGAGTCGCGAATGGTTGCTGCACGAGGATGCGCGCAAGTTTTTACCGGCGGTACGCCCGGCGTTTCTAGGCTTGCAGTGCGGCATGTCGATTGGTTTGGCGCGGCGTTCCCTGGCTGAAGTAGCCCACCATTTGGGCGCCAGTCGCACCGTGTTGCGCGACGAGTTGGAAGCCCTGCGCGTGACCCTGGATCATCTGGTCAGCGAGCTTAAAAGCGGGCTGTTGGCCGGGCGCTTTACCGCCGAGCCGATACCGCTGTTCAAGCTGCGTATCGCGCTGGCCGAAACCGCCGCCAGCGCTGTGCAGCTTGAACTGCAAGCCAGCGGTGGCAAGGCCTACCTGACCGCCCACGGCAGCGGCTTTGCCCGGCGCTGGCGCGAGTCGGCCTTTGTACCGATCGTAACGCCCAGCCTGGTGCAACTGCGTACCGAGCTACACCGCCAGGCCAATCTATGAGCCAGGCGGTATTGACGGCCCAGGGCATTTGCCTGGGGTATGGCAGCGGGCCGGTGTTGCAAGGCTTCGACTTGCACTTGCAACCGGGTGAAGTGGTGTCGATCCTAGGCCCGAGCGGCGTGGGCAAATCCAGCCTGCTGCGCGTGCTAGCCGGCTTGCAGGCACCTCAGGCTGGCCGCGTGCAGGTATTGGGCGAGCCGTTGAGCGGCCCGCATCCGCGCGTGGTGGTGGCTTTTCAAGACCCGAGCCTGTTGCCTTGGCTGACCCTGGAAAAAAACGTTGCCTTCGGCCTGGATTTCGCTCGCCAACCGCACTTGAGTGGTGAAGAACGCCGCCGTCGTGTTGACCACGCCATTGCAGCGGTGGGGCTGGAGCCTGCGCGTCAGCAGTTCCCGGCGCAATTGTCCGGTGGCATGGCACAGCGCACGGCACTGGCCCGCTGCCTGGCGCGTCAGCCACAAGTGTTACTGCTCGACGAGCCCTTCGGCGCGCTCGATGAAGTGACTCGCGCCGATATGCAGCACCTGTTGCTCAAGGTCAATCGTGAGCAAGGCTCGGCGGCCGTATTGATCACCCACGACATCGACGAAGCGCTGTTGCTGTCGGACCGCATCCTGCTACTGGGTAACCGCCCGGCGCGGACGTTGGGCGAGTGGGCTATCGACCTGCCGCACCCTCGGGAAGAGCAGGTCGAGGCCATTGGCGCGCTGCGTATCGAGATTTTGAAAACCTTACGGCAGGCGAGCCGCCCTCAACCCAACCCCCTTGAACAACAGGAGTTTACCCATGTGTCTGGATGACCTGACCCACTCGCGCCGTGACTTTCTCAAGCTCTCTGCCGTGCTCAGTGCCGCGGGCGCCTTGCCCCTGTTGAGCAGCCTGCAGGCGCGCGCCGCCAATGAGCCCGACGCGCCGGTCCGCATCGGCTACTTGCCCATCACTGACGCCACGCCACTGCTGGTTGCCCACAACAACGGCCTGTTCGAAGCCGAAGGCATCAAGGCCGAGCGCCCGGTGTTGTTGCGTAGCTGGGCCCAGGTGATCGAGGCGTTTATCTCCGGCCAGGTCAACGTGATACACCTGCTGTCGCCAATGACCGTATGGGCGCGCTACGCCAGTAAGGTCCCGGCCAAAGTCGTGGCATGGAACCATGTGGGCGGTTCGGGCTTGACCGTATCCCCAGGCATTACCGACGTGAAGCAACTGGGCGGTAAGTCGGTGGCGATTCCGTTCTGGTACTCGATCCATAACGTGGTGGTGCAGCAACTGTTCCGCGATAACGGCCTCACGCCGGTCACCCGCGCCACCGGCAGTTCGATTGCTGCCAATGAGGTCAACCTGATCGTGTTGCCGCCCTCGGACATGCCTCCGGCTTTGGCGAGCAAACGCATCGACGGCTACATCGTCGCCGAGCCGTTCAATGCCTTGGCAGAAAACCTCAAGGTCGGTCGCGTGCAACGCTTCACGGGTGACGTGTGGCGAAACCATGCCTGCTGCGTGGTGTTCATGCACGAGCACGACCTGGCCAACCGTCCGGAGTGGTCGCAGAAGGTGGTGAACGCCATCGTCAAGGCCCAGGTGTGGACCCGCGACAACCGTGAAGAGGCAGTGAAGCTGCTGTCCAAGGATGGCCCGAACCGTTACACGCCCCATGCCGAGCCGGTGTTGAGCAAAGTCCTGGCGCCGGCGGCCAGCGACCGCGCCTCCTACGTGGCCGACGGCGCGATCCAGCACGCCAACTGGGACGAGCACCGCATCGACTTCCAACCGTACCCGTTCCCCAGCTACACCGAAGAACTGGTGCGGCGCTTGAAGGACACCTTGATCGAAGGCGACAAGAAGTTTCTCGCAGGCCTGGACCCTGCCTTCGTGGCCAAGGACCTGGTGGACGACCGCTTCGTGCGCAACGCGATCGAAGCCGTGGGTGGCATGCAGACCTTCGGTTTGCCGGATGGTTATGAGCGGCACGAGGAGATCGGCGTTTGAACAACAGCAGAATCCCCGGCTGGTGGCTGGGGCTGATTGGCTTGGCGGGTTTGTTGGTGCTGTGGTGGCTGGGCGTGAACGTGTTCGGCGAGGCTGATGGCCTATCGGCGCGCTTTTCCCTGGAGGCCACCGCCAGCAGCTTGTGGGAATTGCTCGGGCGGGGTGAGTTGTACCTGCATATCGCCGTGAGCCTGAAGCGTATTTTCGTCGGGCTGTTTATCGCGTTGTTGGTAGGCGTACCCCTCGGGTTGCTGGTGGGCAGTTCGCGTAACCTAGAGGCGGCGACCACGCCGGCGTTCCAGTTTCTGCGGATGATTTCACCACTGTCCTGGATGCCGATCGTGGTGATGCTGATGGGTGTGGGCGATCAGCCTATCTACTTCCTTCTGGCCTTTGCCGCTGTCTGGCCGATCATGCTCAACACCGCAGCGGGCGTGCGTCAGCTCGACCCGCGCTGGTTGCAGTTGAGCAAGAGCTTGAGCGCGACGCGTTGGGAGACATTGCGTCGGGTGATCATTCCTGGCGTCGTCGGCCATGTGCTGACCGGCGTGCGCCTGGCCATCGGCATCCTGTGGATCGTACTGGTGCCCTGCGAAATGCTTGGGGTCAGTGCGGGACTGGGGTATTACATCCTCGATACGCGTGATCGCCTGGCGTATTCGGAGTTGATGGCGATGGTGGTGGTGATTGGGGTGCTGGGGTTTGCGCTGGATGCGTTAGCGCGTTGGTTGCACCAGCGGTGGGTGCATGGCGGCTGATGGGCTCGAACGTTGCCTGCGTGCTACGCAGGCAACTATTTAGCGTGTTATCAGGTTGCTGGCGAAAAGATTTGCAGATCTCCCGCCAGATCGTTGTCAGCGTTCAGGGTACCCAGCGGGCCCGGTTTGGCATCCGTGGAGTTCGTGCCGTAGCCCACCTTCATGCCTGTTCGTTCGTAAACACCGATGCCAATGCCTCCGGTCGCCTCAGCCAAGCCGGTGACGCCTTGAGTGGAGTTGATGTGTTGGCGGCCCACCAAGGCGATCACTTTACCCTTATGCTTGTGTTGTTCAATGACGCGTGCGGCGTAGTAGTTGAACTCTTTGAGTCTTTTCAGGTTTCGTTCGGTTTCGCTTAGCGTCGTGTAGGCCTTACGGTCATGCCGGTGGCGTGTCAGATAAAAGTGGTCAAGGGGCACGACTTCTATTCCGGCATCCTTGAATTTTCTGATCAACGTCTGCAGATTGAATTGAGGGTGGGCGGGCCGCAAACCGTGGCCTGTATGGCCCATGCCATCGTCCTTGAGTAGTCCATTGTTGTCATAGACGACACCTTCAATGCCGACCACCTTTACATTTTTGCGCTTGAACAGGTCGATGCTTGCGTCAATTTCGCGGAACATGGCCAAATGCTGGTGACTCTCCCCGAATACCACCACGTCCGAATTGTCCAAGGCTTTTTCGATCAGGTCGGGCACTGTCTCGTAAGGTTTCGTTTCTGGAATTATGGGGCGATTTTGTGGGTTCAACGGGTCCAGTTTTTGATGGAAAGCTTCCATTTCTGCGTTGAACCGCTCTTGTGTCGGTTGCCTTCGGCTGGGTGTGAAGTGGCCTTCGTTGGGGGCGCCTTTAATATGTTTTACGTATTCGTCTTTGATGGCGTCCAGATGATCGGTTTTGTTTACGATCGTCGGCGTGTGTCCATTGATGTTCGGCGCTTTTGGGGTGGGTCTTTTGTAGGGTTGAAATCGCGTGTTTTGCCGAGCGTTCATGTGCCCCCGAGGGGAAAAGTCAGCATGGGGTGAGGGTGGCATCAGCGTATGCGCAGGATCAAAAGCTTGAGGCGCACCGTAAGCCTCCTGCTTATGCACATCGTAGGGGTACCATTTACCGTTGTGTTTGACGGCAGAGCCATGAACCCGCTGGTTGCCCACCTTGAAGGTCCCGGTTGCCGCTGCCTCGTAGCGGCTTGCGGCGCTGATCAGCGCTTCGTGGCTTGCGCTTCCCTTTAAGGATGGCACCGCACCAGCTATCGCTTCAACGCTTTCGTAAATGAGTTTACCTGAGCCCTTTAGCAGATCACCCACGCCGTTTAACGGGTTCAACTCCTTGAGCAGGGCTGGCACCATGATTTTCGTTGCCTTGAGCGCCTTGCTCACTGCTGACCCAGCCGTACCCAGTACTTTTCCGAGTTTGGCCGCCAAGCCGATGCCGGCGGTGACCAAACCGAAAATATCCAGGGTGACGTCAGTGATCCCCTCGCCGTAGTTGCCGTCCATGAAATTGACGATTGCGGAACGGAAGGGAATAAGGTCGAGCAAAAACTCTTTGAAGTTCGTCAGCTTTTCATGATTACGCTCAAAGGTCGTGGTCCCCGCAGCGGCTTTCTTGATGGCGGGATTGTCCAGGTCCAACGCCTTGAGCACGGAGTCGGCGATATGGTGAGTGCGTGGGTTCAGGAACATATACGGCTGAGGTGCCGTGGAGGGCTGTTCGCGATCCAGCTTGCTTTCCTTCAAATCACCCAGGTCGAACCATGAAAACGGCACAGGGTTGGCCGGGATACTTGCGAGAATCGATTGCCCGCTGTCAACGATCTTGACGTTGTCTCTGTCCGGATAAAATGGCTCTTCCCTGATTATCTCGTTGGAGAACTTGACAGGGGCCGCCGGTGTTTTTCGGTTGCCCCGGCTTCGGATAACGCCGTTTACCGTATCGAACTCATAGGTGGTGGTTTGTCCATTGTTTTGCGCGGTGACCAGTACCGTAGGGCTGGTGTGAAACAAGGTGTCACCTTCGAAAGGGATCATGCCCACCTTGTAACTTTTTTCTTGAAAATAATTGAGCTTGCCCTGGGTCAAGTTTTTTCTGTCTTCGGGCGGCAGGTTGCTGAGCGCGTTGAGGAGAGCTGTTTTTTTAACGGTCTTATGATTGTCCAAGGCGGTAGAAAAGGCATCCTCAAACGCTCGTTGAATATTGAATGGCGCGCTGTGGGTGAAGGCAATAACGGCATCAAGGTCCACGCCGGTATTTTCTTTCGTGAGTACCCAGCGACCCTCCATGACCCGTTCTTCCATGACGATTTCCACCAGTGAGCGCGGCGCGCTGGGCGTATCGCCATTGTATCTGGAGAACATCTTGAGCTCGAAATCCATGCCAGGGCCGAATGTCTTCACGAGGAGGTCCAGCGCCATGTGTTTACGGCTTGGAAAACTCCCGCCGATGAGCGATGAGGCTTCTATCAGCGTATCGAGTTGTGCTTTGAACAGCGCCTGGGCTTTTTCCAGGTCGGCTGGCTGATACAGGGCATCGTCTTTCGCTGGAAGAATGTCATTGGCCACGGCCCAATCCAACATCACTGCGGCTTGCGCAGAGGCGGGCACGGCGCCAGCAGTGTCGGCGGTGATCATCACTTCGGCATAAGACAGGGCGGCCACGCGGCCTGGAGTCTTGGCTTCAATGGCGGCTACTGCAATGCAAAGGTTCGCCCACGCGGCGCTGCCGTAAACTACCGAATCAGGAATGTCCTTGACCAGCAATTGCGGCGCAGTGCGTCTGAGTAACAGATGTGCGGCCGCGCCAGCGAGCTCAGGGGATTCGCGCCCCGTGTCAATCAAGTGTTGGCGCAGGCTGTTGGTGATGGTCGAAAGCGGTTTGCCCCAATGACTTTTCTGCGCCAGGTCGAAACCCGCCACATGGTTTCGCACAGGCGCCGTCAACGACTCGGGATCCAGCATCAATTGGATCGCCGCCAGCGCATAGTCGTTTGCGCTGGTGTCGGTGGCGATACCATTCATTTTGGTTTGCATGGCTTGGCCGAGAGCCTGGCCATCCTTGGAGCTGATCAGGGTTTCGAGCACCTTGACCGGGTCCGCCAGTGCCTGCTCGGAGAAACTCAGGTTTCTACCCAGATGTTCCAGTACGCCGCGCTTGGGATTCCCCTGCGGTAAGTCGGGATCGCTGTTGGCATGTTCGACGGCGGCCGTGCGCAGCGTGTCTTGTTGGCTGACATCCAAGGGGATCGGCCAGGACAGGCCCCCTGCGAAGTTGCCCAAGGGGTGTTGCTGTGCGCGTGCTTTTGCGCTTTGCGCCAAGGCCAGCAAGTCGACCACGGTCTTGGGCAATGGCACGCCGTTTTCAAGCAGGAAGGCTTCGAGGCTTACGGACATGCCAGGTGTCCGTATGTAGGCTTGGTAATGGGCTGAGTCTGGCGCGATATTCATCGGCGTATTTTTCAGCAGGGCCGACACCTCACGTTCTGTTGGGCTTTGCGGCAAGGCCTGGGCAGACTCGTTGAGTTTTTGCGCAAGGTATCGCCAGTTTTTCTGATCACCCAGGCGTTGATCCAATGCCTGGCGCGCGTCGATGCTGTTCGCGCGCTCGTCCAGCCATTGCGCACGCGCCAACAGGGCGCTGTTGCCGTCGAAATGCGGTCCCAGGTCGGCAGCCTCAGGCAGGCCCGTCTCAGTCAGAAGATGCCCCCACGGGTCGACAAGCGTCGGCTCAACGTTGTTCGACTCATACAACGCTTGCAGTGCGTTACTCACCTGATGCCGCTGGCGCTCCAGCAACTGCGGCACGCCTGTGGCAATGACGTCGCCGGTCACTGGGGAGAGGTCCTGGCTCAAGTGATTTTTCCAGTCATCCTTCAAGCCGTTTTGAACCTCCACCGGCAAACTCTGCAGTAGCTGCGCTGCGGCTTCGGGGTCGTCATTAATGCGTTGACGCAAGGTCGCAAGTGCCTTGGCCGGGCTGTCGAAGGTTTCGTAGCCATCGCGAGGTGTGTAGAGCACCGTCAGGCCTTGCTGTTGGCCAGGAAGTAAGGTGCGGTCTGTCTGTGCGCTACTGAATGGGCGTGTCGCCGACGATCCATCGCTGCTGGTGATCAGGAAGGCCCCTGCCAGCAGGCTTCCCTCTGGGCTTGGGGTATCCAATTTGAGCGGGTAGACACCGGGCCTTTCGCCATCCCTCATCGCGCTTTCCCGAGCCTGCAGGGTTGGATACTCAAGCGCCTTGTCGATCAATGATTTGGCGGCGGGCGTTAACGCACCGTCTTCCACGCCCAAGGCGGCGAGGGTGGACAGCATCTCTCGGTGGATACTGAGCAATTCGTTCTGGGGTGACTCGGGGTTGGGTTCGCCCGTGCGTGGCTCGGTCCAGAATCGGGAAAGGCTCAGGGGCAGTTCTTTTTCGATGGTTTGTGCAATCGAAAGGAGGGTGTCGCGAGCGTGCAATTGCTGGCTGCTTTCGCTTGGCGAGGCGCTGGTGTAGAAGCCGACTTCCGTGCTGGCAGTACTGGTCGAGGCCTGGGCGCCGGGAGGTGCCTTGAGCTGGCGCAGTGCGTTGAACAGGGCTTCGGTGATGCTCTGCACCGAGATTAATGTGCGTTGGCCGTGTTCATCAGTGTGATAGCGATGCACATACAGTGACGAGGCGTTTACAGGCGGTGTAGTACCGAAGCTGCGATTCAATTGCTGCTCGATAACACTGCTGAGCGTCGGCTGGCGCAGCAGCAGTGCCTGGATGTCCTGGTTGAGTTGTTGGTATTGATTGAGCAACAAGCGTTGATCAGTTATTTGAAGGCCCTTGATCAGGTCAGAACGAATCGCACTGACCGGCGTGATCGCATCCACGTCCGGAACGGCTATCGTCTGGACCGTCCCTGGCATCGGACGGGTGTGGGCAGGAGCGGCGATTTCATCGCTGGAGACGTTTCGGCGCAGGCGATGGTGGGCGATACCTGAAATCAAGTGAGTTATTCCAATGGCATTGGCCCACGCGTCCTGATGATAATCCGAGGGATGATTCTTCCTTGTTTGGGCCTCGAATGATTGGGATGAGAGCGTCGGAAGGTTCCGAAGGCGCCCGGGGAAATGTTATTAACGAATATGTAACGCGTCGGTGCAGCAACACGGGGAAAGTGGGCTTGCTGCACACAGTGAGCACGCAGGGGCAGCTCGTTAGGGCGGAGTACTCCCGAGGGGATCAGCGACGTTCGTAAACTCGGCCGCCATCATCGTGGCGATCATGCCAGCCACCGCCGCGCGGGAAGAAGAAACAACCGCCCAGGCTCAGCATGATCATCAAGGGAACCAGCAGGATGAGTCGTCGAAGCATTTCACAATTCTCCAAGGGGCTTCAAAGGTCTGTCAGGCGTAGGACAAGCCAAATCTGTTCATCGCCTGTAACATAAGACCCCGCCGACGCCGTGCCATCCCCGTAGTTGGGTATGTGCTTGGCATGCGCGGCGATACACAGTGGATACATCCTTCAGGTCCAGGAATTCGTCATGACCCAAAAGCAACGCTTGAAATACTCGCTTCTGATTGCCCTGGCTGTACTGGGCGCGATGTTCGGCCTGTCTTATCTGCAGAACACTGGCGTGATCAGCGAGAAAACCTTCCAGTACCTGGCCATCGCGATTGCCGTGGTCGTCGTGGTGATCAACGGCATCATGCGCCGCAAGGTCAAGCCTAACTTCTGACGCGTGTCAGTCAGGCACGACCTTCGAGTACCTTGGCAGCCTCTTCATGGAGGCTGTAGCTCTTGTCGGCGTTCAGGGTGATCACACCCTCGCTGCACAGACGCTTGAGTACCTCGCGCACGCTGAGAAACGACAACGGAATGCCCAGCTCCAGCAGGTGGCTGTGCACGCCGCGTACCCCGAGGGTGCGCTGGTTGGCGGCAGCGGTGAGGAGGGCGTCGATGACCTTCAGTCGAATCAGGCTGGTGCGCAAACCGAAACACTTGAGTAAGTGGCGTATGCGCTGGTTGCCTTGCTGTTCGGGCGCGTTGCCGAACGCCTGTGTATCGTTGCCAAAGTGAGTATCGGTGGCCTTTGAATGTCCATCCGTGGGCACTTGCGGGTTATACATGCAAAAACTCCTTTTCTTTTCAGAGCCTGATCAGGAAAAGATGGTGCTCTTGAGTAATAAGACGAACGAGTGAGGCAAATCATGAAACGATGAATGTAGAAAATTTGTCGGTATCAGATTTGTCACCTTTCAAGCGCTGACGATATACAGCCTTGTGCGGCTAAATTATTCCGGTCGATTTGCGTTCTTACGGTGGGGTAACCATCCCTTGTGAGGGTGTTCAATTTGACTGTGGAGTCGGCGTGATTATTTCCAACGGGTTGTCCAGAGTGGGCGTGGCAGGGCTGTTGCTGGGGTTGAGCCTGGCCGTATCGGCACGGGAGCAAGTGACGCAGGCGTCGGCGGATATCCGGCGTACCAGTTATGGCGTGCCGCATATTCGCGCCTTTGACGAGCGTGGTCTGGGGGTGGGTATGGGGTACGCCTATGCCCAGGACAACCTGTGCTTGCTGGCCAATGAAGTGGTCACGGTCAATGGCGAGCGCGCCAAGTTTTTCGGGCCGGACCAAGCGACCCTGGAAGAGCGCAACAACCTCGCCAGCGATGTGTTCTTCAATTGGTTGAATACCCCCGAGGCAGTGGCGGCATTCTGGAAAGCCCAGAGCCCGCAGATGCAACAGCGCCTCGAAGGGTACGTGGCCGGCTACAACCGTTACCTCAAGGAGCAGGGCGCACCCGCGCATTGCCAGGCCGCGTGGGTACGGCCCTTGGTAGTCCAAGACCTGGTCAAGTTGACCCGCAGGCTATTGGTGGAAGGGGGCGTCGGCCAATTCGCCGAAGCCCTGGTCGGGGCAACACCACCCCAAGCCACCGCCGATGTCCAATCCGACGCCAAAGGCTTTGCACTGGCCGCGGCCAACCAGCAACGCTTCACGCTGGACCGAGGCAGCAATGCCGTCGCCGTGGGCCGTGACCGCTCATTCAATGGCCGTGGCATGCTGCTGGCCAACCCGCATTTTCCTTGGCTGGGCGGCATGCGTTTTTACCAGATGCACCTGACCATCCCTGGCCAGCTGGATGTGATGGGCGCCGCATTGCCAGGGCTGCCCGTGGTGAACATCGGTTTCAACCAGCATGTGGCGTGGACCCACACCGTCGACACCTCCAAACACTTCACCCTGTACCGCTTGACCCTCGACCCCAAGGACGCCACCCGTTATCTGCTGGACGGCAAGTCCATCCCACTGGAAAAAACGGCCGTAACAGTGCAGGTCAAGCAAGCTGACGGCAGCCTCAAGGCCGTGTCCCACAACGTCTACAGTTCGCAGTTCGGCCCCGTGGTGCAATGGCCGGGCAAGCTCGACTGGGACAGCCACTACGCCTTCAGCCTGCGCGACGCCAACCTGAGCAACGACCGGGTGCTGCAACAGTGGTACGCCATGAACCGCGCCAGCAGCCTCAAGGAACTGCAAAGCTCGGTGCATACCCTGCAAGGCATCCCCTGGGTCAACACCCTGGCCGCCGATGACCAGGGCCAGAGCCTGTACATGAACCTGTCGGTGGTGCCCAACGTCAGCGCCGCTAAACTGGCAACATGCAGCGACCCACGGGCCGGCCTGCAAATGATCATGCTTGACGGCGCCCACAGCGCCTGCGCCTGGGATATCGACCCGCGCGCGGCCCAGCCCGGTATCTTTCCGGCCGACCAGTTGCCCCAACTGCAACGCACCGACTACGTGCAGCACTCCAATGATTCTGCCTGGATGGCCAACCCCAAGGCGCCGCTGAGCGGCTTCTCGCCGGTGATCAGCCAGGACAACATCGGCCTCGGCCCGCGCGCGCGCTTCGCGCTCCAGCGCCTGCAAACCCTTGAGCAGCAGCCGATCACCGTCACTGATCTGCAAGACATGGTCATGGACAACGAGGTGTACCTGGCGGGCCAGGTCATGCCCGACTTGCTGACATTCTGCGCCAACCAACTCGGCACCGACGCCAACGCGCTACAACCGCTGTGCACCAGCCTGAAAAACTGGGACCAGCGCGCCAACCTCGACAGCGGCGTGGGCCTGGTGCACTTCATCAACCTGATGCAACACCTGCAGCAAATCCCCGATGCCTGGCGCGTGGCCTTCGACCCGGCCCATCCACTGACCACCCCAAGCGGCCTCGCCATTGACCGCGCCCCTGTCGCCAAGGCCCTGCTGGAAGCCATGCTGGCCTCCAGCGCTGAGGTCAGCAAATTGGGGCAGACCCGCTGGGGCGATATCCAAGTCTCCGGCCAAACCCCCATCCACGGCGGCCCGCAAGAACTGGGTATCTACAACGCCATGCAAACCGTGCCCCGCGCCGACGGCAAACGCGAAGTCGTCAGCGGCACCAGCTACCTGCAAATCGTCAGCTTCGACGACAAAGGCCCCAACGCAGTCGGCGTCCTGGCATTCTCCGAGTCCAGCAACCCGGCGTCCGCTTATTCAAAGGACCAGACCCAAGGCTTCTCCGAGAAAAAACTGCACCCGTTGCCCTTCACCGAAGCCCAGATCAAGGCCGACCCGCACTACCAAATCCAAACAGTGAAGGAGTAGGGCAGACGCGCAACCCCTTGATGCCAAGGCAGAATATTTTTTGAAATCAAGGGGTTGCAGGCCTAGGCAAATGAGTACATAATGGCGCCCATCGAACGCAATGAAGCATTAAAAACTTCAATGTATTCAATGGTTTAGAGTAGAGGCAGGCATCACGTAGCCCACTCAAGTTTGTATGCGGTGAATGTCAGCAACAAGGGCATTGATCGTTTGAGGCCGAGTAGCAAAATGGTTATGCAGCGGATTGCAAATCCGCCTACGCCGGTTCGATTCCGACCTCGGCCTCCACTCTTAGAAACCCCGTAGATTAGCGTCTACGGGGTTTTTTAATGCCTGCGATTTAGTCATCGCTTCCGCAATTTTCCGGATCGCTTGCGTAACCCTGCCTTTTTTCAGCAAATTTGAGACGCCGTTAAACGTGGGCTCACCTCATCCGAAACATAGAGTTCTAAGCGAACTTGACCCATCCCTCTTACGGATGATATGCCGGTACCCGGGTTGCCGTCGATAGGATCTGCTCTATGACCTACCTGTCTTCGTTGCTGCTCGAAATCCCCGGCGTGGACCACGGTTTCGAGACTTCGGGAAATTTAACGCTGCCGGAAGGAACACTTTACTGTGCTCAGGTTCACGGTACGCACATCGTCGATGCTGACGGGAAAGGACGAGATGAACGTCCTGTCGCCGATGCACTATTCTCAAGAGGAGTCCAGGGTGCGATAGCGGTCATTACTGCCGATTGCTTGCCTGTTCTGGTTGCTTCGGTTGATCAACCACTTGTAGCGGCAATCCACGCCGGATGGCAGGGTTTGAAAGCAGGTATTCTCGGTCATTCGATCGGCCGGCTAGAGAAAGAAGGTGCTTCTCTTGCGGGATTGAGAATAGCGATAGGCCCATCTATCGGCCCCTGTTGTTATGAGGTGAGCAGGAAGTTTGTCGAAGGTATTGAACATGTCGACAGCCATCTTTGGCAAAACGATTCTGCGCCGTGGACCCCCTATCGCGTGCCACCGGCGAGTGTGCCTTGGGTCGAACCTGAGATCACACATAATGAAGCCTGGTTTGATCTACGAAAATATGCGCTGCGCCACTTGGTGGCGAGCGGTGTGAGTATTGAACAGATTCAGGTGCTCGAACATTGTACTTATTGCCACAGCGCTGATCTGGGCAGCTATCGGCGGCGGAGCCATCAAGTCGAGCCTAAATCCTTCCAGTATTCCTGGATAACGTTCTCGGAATCCGGTTCATTGAATGGCGATTTCAGTCGTTCACAATAGGCAAAAATCGTCCATGGGCGGCGACTCGAACACATCACCTAACCGGCTGTTTTGTAGGACGACGCAGTCACCGATGTTCCGCTGCCAACATTGATCTGAATTGAGAAGTGGTCTCGCAAGATAGCCCGGCAGCTTCGAACACTGCGCAGGTGAAGCTAACGGGTGCAGGGCCTGGAGCAGTTATGATGCGGTCTGCAACCACAGCCACTGGACTGCTTCGATAAAGCGTGCCCCCCTTATAACCCACGGCATTCTGTTGCAGGAAGTCAGCGCTGTTCGATGTATGAGGAACGGTGTCGAGAAGGCTGGCCCTGGCGAGTGCCAGCGTTCCTCCACAGATACCGGCAATTGTCGCTCCACTTGAACGACTAGCATGAAGAAACGCTCGAATATCGGGTGCTTCTGCACGCTCCCAGACCATTCCTCCAATCACGGCTACAACGTCCGGCTTCCAGTCCAGACATTGTTGCAAACTGCTATCGACCGTTACCGCCAATCCACCCTGCGAGCGAAATTGCCCCGTAGCAGAAGCGAAAAACCTGACGTCGATCCCGTAATACGGAGACGCAGTTCCAGCAATGAAAGCGTATTCCCAGTCCGAAAAACCGGGTGTCAGTATCAATCCCACGCGTGGCATCAGTCAGAATCCTCCATGAATGCCAATAACATAGGGCGACAACACACATACATCAAGGGCAGCCGTGGGTTGATAACGGCGCGTCATGCGTGAAACTGATCGAAGCAAATGATGTCCGATTGCTATCGGCCAAGGAAGAGGTCCGCCAAGCGCGCATTGGGTCTACGCTCAGTAAAGCCTCAAGCGACCTCCTCATGCCGGTTCAGCCGCGCGCTTATCCTGCCAGCGCAGGATAACGCCCGGGCTCATCAAAGCTGACAGAGTGAACCATGAAACAAAAAATTCTTCTTGTAGCCGTGTGTGCTGCACTCATCCAAGGCTGTGCCGCCCCTTCCAAAAGCCATGAAGAATCACCTTCGATGCCAACTACCTCAGCCGCTATAGCCCAGCCAACCTTATCTGCTTACGACTGGAACCTGGTCTCGGCAACGGACGCGTCGGGCAAGCCTCTTGTGGCGATGAACAAAGGCATCGAGCGCAAGTTGCGCGTTGCCTTCGGTGACAAGAACCTGAGCATCAGCGGTGGCTGCAATCGTCAGTTCGGCGGCTTTCACTATCAGGACGGGGTTCTGAAGGTTCAGCCACTGGCCTCTACGCTGATGGCCTGTGACAAGAGCCTGATGGACCTTGATGCCCAGGTAGGGCGGCTGTTCAAGGGTGAGCTGCGCGCTGTGATCACCGGCGATAACGTGGCGCCGATGCTGCAACTGACGACAGCGGATGGCTCGGTGCTCAAGCTGCAAGGCGAGGCCACCCCGCAGACCCGCTACGGTAGCGAGGGTGAGGTCAAGTTTCTGGAAGTGGCGGCCAAGACGGTCAAGTGCAGCCATCCTTTGATTCCAGATTATCAGTGCCTCCAAGTGCGCGAGCGTCGTTATGACGACGCGGGCCTGCAACTGGCGACCCAAGACACCTGGCATCCGCTGTACCAGCCTATCGAAGGCTTTGTGCATCATGACGGCGTGCGCACTGTGCTGCGGGTCAAACAGTACGAATGGAAGAATCCGCCAGCGGATGCGCCTTCGACGGTCTACGTGTTGGATATGGTGGTCGAGCAGGACGCTTCAGGCAGCAAATAAGCGAAAAGAAACCCCGTAGATTCGCGTCTACGGGGTTTTTTATCGCCTGTGATTTATCCGTGTTTTCGACGAGTGACACGTCTAGATCAAGGGTTCTGGGTCGAACGGGGGTTGTCACCTGAGCTTTTGCAGACTACCCTGAAAATGTTTGAATTATTACAAACAATTTCGGTGTGGCTGTTTTTTCGGTCACACGGCTTCAGGACGAGGAACGAAAAATGTTTTCACATGAAGGTACCGCACTAGAGCTGTTGGTCTTGGTTTTTGGCGTCACTGGGGTGTTGTTGGTCGCCTGGTTTATTCACCATCAATACGAGCTCAGGTCGCGCAAGCATGTAAAAAAACAACATGCCTCTGACCAGCAGCGTGAAGCTCAAAGCCGCTAACCGTCCCTTCACCTGTGCCAGCCTTTACGGCTGGCTTCAGAATCCGACTTTCAATGGCCTGCAAGGTTTTCCCGAGCCCACTGCTCGGCAGTGGTGACCGGAATCGACTGTTGCTCGTTGAAGGTGGCCGCCTTAGGCCAGGCCACACCCTTGCCTTGTGCGAATACGGCACGGTACTTCTTGATGTGGTGTGTGGGGTCTTGCTCCAGTGCCTGCATGAGATAGTCAACCGTCCACACGTTGCGTTTGAACGGGCGATCCAGAACACGCTCCAGCATGCTCGCAACCTGCCCATACGTCACGGTGTCGCCGGCCAGGTAGACAATCTGATTGCGCAGGCGGGGTTCGAAGAACACGATGTGTGCTGTCAGCGTACCGATGTCGTCCGGTGTGGTGAGCGTCACGCTGTTCTCCAGACTGCCCAGGGCGTTGACTGTGTTGTTGTCGAAGTCGACGACCTCGAACACCGGCTCGAACAGGAAGCTGGTGAACATGCCTGTCGAGATGATGACCCATTCAGTGTTGTGCTGGGCGCGCAGCAACTCGCGCACATCGAGCTGGGCATCGAACAGATCCTGGGGGCTGCCCCGACCAATTACTTCGAAATCCACGCCGAACTGCCAGGGGAAGTAGCGATTCACGCCGGACTTGAGCGCGGCGGTCGCCAGCTTCATCGGGGTTTCTCGGCCCGCGACCATGCCTGCGCAGCCGATCACGGTATCGAAGCGTGCGAAGACCTTGGCAAGTTGATCGATTGAGTCGTTCACCAAGTCTGCGGCGACCATCTGGATGCCCAGGCTGCGCAGCTCGTCGACCTCTGCCTTTTTTTCGGGCATTTGCGTGTTGATGGTCGATTCCCTGAGCAGCACGCTAATAGTGGAACCGGGCGCGCGTTTGGCCTCACGCGCCAGGTTGCGCAAAACCGGCAGGCCGAGTTCGCCGGCGCCTAGAACGAGGATCGATTGAGAGGGAAGTGGGGGCATTTCAGGCATGATTTCTCCGCAGACCTGTTGGCGATAAGATGAGCCCATGCTGGCACGATTCGGCAGCGCTCATAAGAAGGCACACGTGTGATACCAGGGGTAGAAATGACCGATCATGAAACGCTCAGCCAGGCAGAAATTATCTGCCAGTCGCTCAGGGAAGAAGACGATGGCGTCAGGCGTGAAGTCCTGGCTCACGCCGGTAGCCGCTGGTCATTGGGCATCCTGCATGCCTTGGGTGTGTACGGTGCGATGCGTCATGCCGAGATAAAACGGCAGATGACGGGTGTGACTCAGCGCATGTTGACCAAGACCCTACGCGCCATGGAGCGCGATGGTTTTTTGGTTCGACGCGAGTTCGGTGAGATTCCGCCACGCGTCGAGTACGAGCTGACGCCCCTGGGCAGGGAGCTTTTGATTCGCATGTCGCCTGTCTGGACCTGGGTGGTCGAAAACGTGGAGGACTTTCGCAAGGCGCGGCGTATGTTCGACAGTCAGGAGGGCAAAAAACCGGCATGGCAGGTTCCCACACCGGTTCCCGACGCGTCTCGGTAAGCGCTTAGGCTGTGCAAGTGTATGCCTCGATCCACCCCTAGCTGTACGGGGCGCAGCGCGCCATAACCCACTACTGTCGCAGGCACATCACCACCGCTTGGATGCCGCGCCATGTTCATGTCTACCAGCCTGTTATCAGCCTTCGTGCTGTTCGCTTTTGTCTCTTCGATCACCCCAGGGCCCAACAACACCATGTTGCTGGCCTCAGGCGTGAATTTCGGCTTTCGCCGTTCGATGCCCCATGCACTGGGGATCAGTATCGGCTTCATGCTGTTGGTGATCTGTGTGGGGCTGGGCTTGGGCGAGGTGTTCAAGCTGTTTCCGTGGGCCTACACGCTGTTGCGTTATGTCGGCGCCGCGTATTTGTTGTATCTGGCGTGGAAGATTGCCAATGCGGGCGGTATGTCTGATAACCAGGATGAACATGGCAAGCCGATGACCTTCCTCGGTGCGGCGGCCTTCCAGTGGGTCAATCCCAAAGCCTGGATCATGGCGTTGGGGGCGATTACCACCTACACGCCGGCCGAGGGTTATGTCACCAATGTGCTGGTGATCGCCCTGGTGTTTGCGGTGGTCAACCTGCCGAGTGTGTGCGTATGGGTGGGGTGTGGCAGCGGTTTGCGCAACTTGCTGCGCGAGCCGCGCTGGTTACGGATGTTCAACTGGTCCATGGCCGGGCTGTTGGTGCTGTCGCTGTATCCGATGCTGTTTGTGGGCTGAGGCGGGCGTAGGTAACCACGATGCGAAGCCTGCGTTCGGGCACACCGAGCCAAGGCGAGGTGCCGAGGGTGGGGCAAGAGCCCTTTGGTTACTTTGGGCTGGGCCGGCATTCCGGCTCTTTTCCAAAGTGACCCGCCGTCAGGCGGAACCCTAAGTGGCCGTTACCGCAGCAATGGATATGCACACAATCCAATTGTGTCGGCTGTCAGGCCGCCTTCGCGAGCAAGCCCGCTCCCACAGTTTGATCGCGGGGTGTCAGGTAGATAGGCGTCGGCTGTCAGGCCGTCATCGCAGGCAAGCCAGCTCCCACAGTTGGATCGTGGGGCGTCGGGTATGAGGCCGTCACGGGAGCAAGCTCCCTCGCCACGTTGATGCGGGCTTAGACCGGTGAGATGGTCGCCAACATGCCGATGCCAATGGTCAACACCAAAAAGCCGAACAGGAAAATTGCCATCTTGGTCATAAGGCCTCCGAGGGGAAGGGGACGACAGGAATGTCGGGATGGGGCTATTGTCCGCCTCAAGCGGTTTTCAATACAGGCGCAGATTGAAAAGAAAAAACCGTATCAGATCAGCGCGCAGCGCCTGGGCCGTGGCTTTTGAAGCGAACAGTTTTTATCAAGATCAGTGCAATGGCCGCTACCCGCCTTGAGCGTCACCTGAGACAGCCACTGCATTTGCCCCTAAGATAGCGCCCACTGCACAACAATAAGCGTGGGCCGACCCTCGATGGAAAGACGCCAGTTCAGCGGTGGCATGCAAGGCAAGAACCTGCGCTACCTCAGTGATAACCCCCAGCAATCAACCTCGGTCACCCGTGTCGGTTTTTTGCTGCTCGAACACTTCTCTTTGCCGGCCTTCACCCAGACCCTCGACACGCTGGTGACCGCCAACCTGTTGCGCCCTGATCTGTTCGCTACGCGCACTTTCGGGTGGGGCGAGGGCGAAGTCATCAGCGACTTGGGCCTGATCATTCGCCCGGATGCGAACCTGATGCTGGCGAGCTTGCAGGACTTGGACCTGTTGGTGATCTGCGGTGGTTTTCGCACCGAACTCAAGGCCAGCGAGCCATTTGTCCAATGGCTGCGCAGTGCGGGTGAAGCGGGCGTGCGCCTCGCCGGTTTGTGGAACGGCTCGTGGTTCCTCGGGCGTGCGGGGCTGCTGCAGGGTTATCGCTGTGCCATCCATCCCGAGCATCGGCCGGCACTGGCCGAAGTGTCCAAGGCGGCGCAGGTCACCAGCGAACCCTACGTCATCGACCGCGACCGCCTCACCGCGTCCAGCCCCTCGGGGGCTTTCCATATGGCCCTGGACTGGATCAAGAGCCTGCATGGCAAAGCCTTGGTCGAAGGCATCGAAGATATTCTGGCGTTCGAAGAATCGCGCTACCGCCGCATCAAACCCACCGAAAACATCTGTGTCAGCGCGCCGCTGCGCGAGGTGGTGAAGCTGATGGACGCCAACCTCGAAGAGCCCCTGGAACTCGATCAGCTCGCCGTCTACGCCGGCCGTTCCCGCCGCCAGCTGGAGCGCTTGTTCAAGGAACAACTGGGTACCACGCCGCAACGCTACTACATGGAATTGCGCGTCACTGAAGCGCGACGCCTGTTGCAGCACACCGAGTTGTCACAGGTGGATGTGCTGGTGGCGTGCGGGTTTGTCTCGCCGAGCCATTTCAGCAAATGCTACAGCGCGTATTTCGGCTATCGCCCCTCCAAGGAGAAACGGTTGGTCAAGTAGCAGGTCGAGCCCTGGGCGATACAGACTCTGCGGTGCTTCAGGGGCTGCGAGGCGATCCCTTCGCAGCCTCGCCGGGGCTCGACAGCTCTCACATTGGGTTCTCGGTATTCTCAGAATCGCTCCAGGCGGTAGAGGTGCAATTGCGGCACCCGCTCACCCGCAGCAAGCTGCCCAACCCGCTCGGCCGTCACCGCCGCTTGTGTCAGCCCCAGATGCTGGTGACCGAACGCAAGCAGCACTTTGCCTTCGCACACCCGGTCAATGATCGGCAGCGAGTCGGGCAGGGAAGGGCGAAACCCCATCCAGGGCGTGGCTGCGCTGTCGCTCAAGTCGTGTTGGAACAGCCCTTTGCTCAACCGGTGCAACTGCCAGGCCCGTTGCATATTGGCCGGGCGGTCGAGGCCGGCGAATTCGACCGTGCCGGCCAGGCGTAGGCCACCGGTCATGGGCGTCATGATGAATTTGCGTTCCAACGAAGTGACCGCGAATGGCAGGCGCTGTTGTTCGTGGGGCAGCATCAGGTGGTAACCGCGTTCGGTGTCCAGCGGCACCTGTTTGCCGGTGAGAGCTGCGGTGAGTTTGGCCGAGTGGGCGCCGCAGGCGATCAGCACTTGCTGCGCTGTCAGTACGCCTTGGTCGGTCGTCAGGGAAATGCCGCTACCCTCCACGCGTCCGTCCAGAACGCGCTGCTGAAGAAATTGCACCCCCTCAGCCTTGGCCGCGTTCACCAGTTCGCCAACCACCGTGTACGGGTCCAGAAAGTGTCCGGTAGCGGGGAAGAACAACCCGCCTTGTATGGCGTCGCTCAGTTGCGGCGCAGCCTTGCGCACCGCATCGCCGCTCCAGAAGTCCACGGCGACGCCTTGTTGCCGCATGCGTTGCTGCACTGCATCCAGTGCAGCGCGGGATTCGCCGCGCTCATACACCAACAGCGAACCGTCTTCACGCAGCAATGGCGCTTGCCCAATCGATTGCAGCAAGCGTTGCCACGCGCCCAGGCTGCCTTCGTTCAGCGCGCGAAGGCCGGCTACGGTGCGCTGATAACGCACTGGCCGCAGGTTCAGCAGCAGGCGAATAAACCAGGGCAGGGCGCGGGGCAGATAGGTCCAGTCCAGGCGCAGCGGGCCCATGGGGTCCAGGAGCATGGCGGGCAAGCGCTTGAGGATCGACAGGTCGGCGATGGGGAACACCTGCTCCGTTGCCAGGTGGCCGGCGTTGCCGTAGGAGGCGCCCATGCCGGGTGCCTGCGGGTCGAGCACGACGACTCGGCGGCCTTGGCGTGCCAGCTGCAAGGCGCAGGCGACGCCGATAATGCCGGCGCCGACTACTACGATGTCTGCTTGCTTGGGATCGGCCATGATCATGCTTCTCGCTGGCCGTCGAGCAGGCGCCGCAACCGCAGCGGGTTGTCGTGCTGCAGCGCGGTGGGCAGCAAGGCGTCCGGGACGTCCTGGTAACACACCGGGCGCAGGAATCGCAGGATCGCCGCCGTGCCCACCGAGGTACTGCGCGCATCCGAAGTCGCCGGAAAGGGCCCGCCATGCACCATGGCGTCGCACACTTCTACGCCGGTCGGCCAGCCGTTCACCAGCAGGCGCCCAGCCTTGCGCTCCAGCACCGGCAGCAATGCCCGCGCCTGTGGCAAGTCGTGGTCATCCATCTGCAGGGTGGCGGTGAGTTGGCCTTCCAGGTGTTCGGACACCTGGCGCATGTGCTCGACATCACGGCACTGCACCACCAGCGAGGCGGCGCCGAATACTTCGGCTTGCAGGTGTTCATTGTTCAGGAACGCCTCGGCCTGGGTCACGAACAGATGGGGCTGGCCCTGGTTTGGCCCGGTCGCTGGCAAGCCTTTGGCGGCTATGGTGGCGTGCTGGGCCAGGGTCTTCAGGCCGGTTTCGCAGGCGCTGAAAATACCCGGTGTGAGCATGGTCTGGGACGGGCAACGCGAGAGACGCTCACTGGCAGACTGAATAAAACGGTCCAGAGCGGCGCCTTGCAGGGCAATCATCAGGCCAGGGTTGGTACAGAACTGGCCGGCGCCTTGGGTCAGCGACGCGACGAATCCTTCGGCCAAGGCTTCGCTCCGAGCTTCAAGCGCAGCAGGAAACAGGTACACCGGGTTGATCGAGCTCATTTCCGCGTACACCGGGATCGGCTCCGGGCGTGCCTGCGCCGCATGGCACAGGGCGATACCGCCACTGCGCGACCCCGTGAAGCCCACGGCCTTGATGCGCGGGTCGCGCACCAATGCGATACCCATCTCGTTACCCGCACCATAGAGCAGTGAAAACACACCCTCCGGCAAGCCACACTCTTTAACCGCCTGGGCGATGGCGCGCCCCACCAGCTCGCTGGTGCCGGGGTGCGCGTTATGCGCCTTGACGATCACCGGGCAACCGGCGGCAAGGGCCGATGCGGTATCGCCGCCGGCCACGGAGAAGGCCAGAGGGAAGTTGCTGGCACCGAACACGGCTACCGGGCCCAGGGCGATATGGCGCTGGCGCAGGTCGGCACGGGGCAGGGGTTGGCGCTGGGGCTGTGCGGTATCGACGCGCACGTCGAGCCATTCGCCCAGGCGCACGGTGCGGGCAAAAGCGCGCAGTTGCCCGCAGGTACGGCCGCGTTCACCTTCAATGCGTGCGCGCGGCAAGCCGGTTTCGGCGCAGGCGCGTTCGATCAACTCATCGCCCAGGGCTTCGATGTGGATGGCGATGGTTTCAAGCAACGTGGCGCGATCTGCCAAGGTGGTTTCGCGGTAAGCGTCGAACGCGGCCCACGCCAGTGCGCAGGCCTGGTCGACGTGCTGCTCATCCCCGCCAGCGTAGGCGGGTTCCAGTGGGGTGTTGGTAGCGGGGTTGATCGCCCGGATCGCATCGCGATGGCCGCAAACGGATTGCTGTCCGATCAGCATCTTGCCTGTCAGAGTCATGGGGGCATCCTGAAAAACAGAGGAGTGTTGTAGGCGCGAGCTTTTGTGACGAGCAAGCATGCTTGCGCTGGGGTGCGAAGCGCCCCCAATAAAAGCCGGAGACTGCTGCGCAGTCAGCGGGAGCAAGCTCCCTCGCCACAGCAAGCTCGCGCCTACAGAAAATCAAGCGACGTTCTGTTCGGCCGACCAGTTGGCATACCACTGGCGGAACAGCGCGTACTGCTGCTCGGCATACCGGCGCTGGGCAGCGCTGAGGCCGTCGGTTTCGTTGAAGTGCAGGGCGTAGCCGTGGTCGCCGTTGAGCACCATCAAATGCTTGTAATACAGCACCAGGTCGCAGCCCTCGTCGAACGACGACAACACCGCCAGTGCAGCTTCCAGCTCGCGGGCCTGGCGACGCGCCTTGGCATCGCCCTTGGCGGCTTTTTTGCTCAGCGCCACCAGTTGCAGCACTTCGCGGGGCAGTGCGTTGCCGATGCCGGTAATGGCGCCGGTGGCGTTGCAGTTGACGAAGCCGTGCACCACTTGGGTATCGACGCCGACCATCAGGGTCACATCGTCATCCTGGGAGGTGATGTTTTCGGCGGCGTAGCGCAGGTCGGCGGCGCCGCCGAACTCCTTGAAGCCGATCAGGTTAGGGTGCTCGCGGCGCAGTTCGAAGAACAAATCAGCGCGGGTGGCGAAACCGTAGTAGGGGCTGTTGTAGATCACCGCCGGCAGGTTGGGGGCGGCGTTGAGGATCGCTGCAAAGTGGGCCTTTTGCGCAGTGACCGAAGCCCCTCGGGACAGCACACGGGGAATCACCATCAAACCATGGGCGCCGACTTTGGCGGCATGGGCTGCGTGGGATACGGCTTCACGGCTGTTCACCGCCCCCGTACCGACGATGGTCGGCACACCCGCAGCCACCAGGCGCGCCACGCCTTCCTGGCGCTGGGCCTCGGTGAGCAGCGGCCAGTCGCCCATGGAACCGCAATACACCACGGCACTCATGCCGATGTCGATCAGCTCGCGACCCTTGGCCACCAGGGCATCGAAGTCCGGTTGGCGCTCGGCGGTGCAAGGGGTCATCAGGGCGGGCATGCAGCCGGTGAAGATGTTGTCGCTCATGGTGCTAACTCCGGTTTCAGTTGAATGAATAATGGGCTCAGATGCCCCAGGCAAACGGGTCTTGTTCGTCGATCAGCAAGGTGCTGTCGGCGGTCATGTAGGCGCGGCCGGTGATGAATGGGCGTACGTGTTCGCCGTCCCACTCATAGCGGCCCAGGAACTGGCTGCCGGTGATGCTGGCTTGTACCCAGGGTTCTCCTGCGGCCAGTTTTGCGTCGGCGGCCAGGCAGGCGAGCTTGGCGCTGGTGCCGGTGCCGCAGGGGGAGCGGTCATAGGCTTTGCCGGGGCACATTACGAAGTTGCGGCTGTCGGCGTGGGCGTCGTCGGCGAACAATTCGATATGGTCGATCAGCGCACCGTCTGCGCCACGGATGCCTTGGGCTTCGAGGGCCTTGAGCATGGCCCAGGTGTAGTCGGTCAGGGCCTCCACGTTATCCATCTGCAACTCATGGCCGTGGTCCGACACCAGGAAGAACCAGTTGCCGCCCCAGGCGATGTCGCCCAGCACCACGCCATGCCCAGGCACCTCAACCGCCACCTGCTTGCGGTAGCGGTAAGCGGGCACATTGCGCAGGGTCACGCTGCCGTCTTCGTGCAAGGTGGCCGCGACCGGGCCGACCGGCGTGTCGAGGCTGTGCACGCCCGGTTGGATCAGCCCCAGGTAATGCAGCGAGGCAATCAGGCCAATGGTGCCGTGGCCGCACATGCCGAGGTAGCCGGCGTTGTTGAAGAAGATCACCCCGCAGGTCGCCCCCGGCGTGACTGGCGCACAGTACAGCGCGCCCACCAGCACATCGTTGCCCCGTGGCTCCAGCAGGCAGGCGCGGCGCCATTGATCGTGGTGGGTGCGCAGGTGGTCCAGTTGATCGGCGATCGAGGCACCCGCCAGTTCGGGAAAGCCGTTCATGACCAGGCGTGTAGGTTCACCGCCGGTGTGTGAGTCAATCACATGCAGTCGTTTCATAAGGCGCTCCATCAGTGGGTAGTCGGGGACAGTGGGGCGCTGTAGTGCGCGTCGCTGACGGCTTCGCTTTCGTCCTCTTCCTGCTCCAGGCGTACCAAGTGGGCGGGTACGCCGGTGGCGGCGCCCCAGTAGTAAATGCCCAGGGCGCAGGCCGCCACCACGAGGGTGTCAAACGGGTGGCTGATCACACCAATACCGCCAAAGCTGCCGAGCTTGGAGAGCAGGATGGTCACGGCGTAGAAGCCGATCAGCCAGGCCGAGGAGCGTACTTGTTGCTTGAGGTTCAGGTGCGCGGTCGGCACCCAGCGCGCGCACAGCAGGTACACCACAAACATCAGGATTTGCAGGCCCAACAGCCACGACACCGTGCTCCAGCCCGACCAGTAGACGATCAACGCAGCGATGATGAATGACAGCGGGCCCAGCACCGCCATGCCCTTGACCCGAAACGGGCGCGCCATGCCGGGTGCATTGCGGCGCAGGGCGGCGACCGTCACCGGGGCCACGGCATAACTGAGGATCAGGGCGGCAGACACCACGTTAATCAGCGCTTCCCAGGACGGGAACGGCAAGGTCCAGAACACCGACAGGCCAAAGGTCAGCCACAGCGCCGGGCGCGGGATGCCGGACTTTTCATCGATGCGCGTGAATATCTTGAAGAAGGTGCCAGTCTGCGCCCAGCCATACACCACGCGCGGGGTGGCGTTCATGTAGATATTGCCGCAGCCGCTGGGAGAGATCACCGCATCGGCCACCACCAGGTAGGCCAGCCAGCCCACGCCCAGCGCCAGGGCGATATCGCGATAGGGCAGGGCCAGTTCCTTGCTGATGCCGGCCCAGCCATTGGCGAGCATGTCGGTAGGCACGCCGCCGAGGAACGCGGTTTGCAGCAGCACATAGATGGCCGTAGACAACAGTACCGAGAGGATCAGGGCGATGGGGATGGTGCGCTGTGGGTTTTTCACTTCGCTGGCCACCGAAATGATCGGCGTCAGGCCCAGGTAGGCAAAGATCACCCCGCCTGCCGACACGGCCATCTCGATACCTGATAAGCCGAACGGCGCGAAGCCATGCACCTGGAAATTCGCCGGCTTGAAGAAGGTGAACAGCACGCCGATCACCAGTAACGGCACGATGAACTTGAACACGCTCACCAGGTTATTGGCGATCGCAAAGGTCTTCACGCTGCGGTAGTTGAGCACGAAGAACAGGCACAGCAGGGCAAATTGCACCAGCCAGCCCAGGGTGGTGGGGTCGCTGGAACCTGCCTTGGTCAGCTGCGGAAACCAGGCTGCGGCGTATTGGCGCGAGGCGACCACTTCAATTGCTACCAGGCTGGAAAACGCGATCAGCGTGATAAAACCCATCAGGTACCCGAGCAGCGGACCGTGGGAATACACCGGGTAGCGCACCACGCCACCGGCGCGGGGCAGGGCGGCGCCGAGTTCGCAGTAGACAATGCCCAGCAGCAGCACGGCGAAACCACCGAGCAACCAGGAAAAAATTCCTGCCGGGCCTGCGATGGCAGACACGTGGCTGGCAGCGAACAACCAACCCGAACCGAAGATGGCCCCCAACCCGATAAAGGTGAGGTCCATCAGTGACAGCTGTTTCTTGAACTTGCCTTGGCCTGACATAGCGGCGCCTTCTTGTGAGTTATTGGATAGGCATGCAGTGGCGCTATCCTGAACCCACATGCCCGGCTGACGATTGATGTTTTATGCGGCGATGGATGACGAATTCAGCACAATTTGCCGCGCTCGACAGCGCTCGTTCCATGGCGCAATCTGCTGGCTGTCGACGAATAAAAGGGCAGATAAAGTCATGCTGCAGAGCGCGTTCGCGAGCCTTTTCCAGGGCAGCCGACCCCACAACATCGAGCAGCTATTGAGCGGGGTAGAGCAGTTGCTGCCGATGCTCGATGTACTGCCCAATGCCGCGATTTTCATCAAGGACATCGACGCGCGCTACGTGCTCGCCAACCGCACCCTGGTGCAACGCTGCGGCCTCAAGCACCTGCAACCGCTGCTGGGCAAGACCAGCGCCGAAGTGTTTCCCGCACAATTGGGCCCCGGCTATACCGAGCAAGATCGGCGTGTGTTGAAGCAGGGGCTGGTACTGGAAGATCAACTCGAATTGCACCTCTACGGCACCCGCGAACCCGGCTGGTGCCTGACCCACAAGTGGCCGCTGTACAACCAACTCGGCGCGATCATCGGCCTGGCCGGAATTTCGGTGGACTTGCAGTCTGCCAGCGAAACCCACCCGGCCTATCAGCGCCTGGCGGCGGTGGACGAACACATCCGCAGCCACTTCAACCGCCGCGTCACCCTAGGTGAATTGACTCGCATCGCCGGGATTTCCGTGGCGCAACTGGAGCGCTACTGCAAACGCGTGTTTCACCTCACGCCTCGGCAAATGATCCAGAAAGTCCGGCTTGAGCATGCCCGGCGGTTGTTGCATACCGAGCTGCCAATTACCGAGGTGGCGCTGCAATGCGGCTACACCGATCACAGCGCGTTTACCCGGCAGTTCAAATCTTCAACCGGGTTCACCCCGAGGCAGTACCGGCAAGCGACGCAAGGCGGCAGGCCAGATGAAAATCTAATGTGGGAGGGGGCTTGCCCCCGATAGCAGTGTGTCAGTCAGGCTATTTTTATCTGATCCACCGCCATCGGGGGCAAGCCCCCTCCCACATTTGGATGAAGCCAAGTCGATGCAACGAATGCCGCGCACGCCCCTCATATGCTTACACCGACCCTTTTCACCACGACAGGTACCGAGCTTATGACCGCGGCGAACAACGACCATGTGAACTGGCTGGTGCAACATTCCATGCTCCACGCAGCGCGGCAGCGGGCCAAGCTGTATTCGGGGCAAGGCCGCCTGTGGCAGCAGCCCTATGCACAGACCCGGCCGCGTGACGCTTCGGCCTTGTCGTCGGTGTGGTTCACGGCCTACCCCGCCTCGATTGTCACCCGCGAAGGCGGCACCGTGCTGGAGGCGCTGGGGGACGAAACCTTGTGGCATACCCTGTCCAAGATCGGCATCCAGGGCATTCACAACGGCCCGTTGAAGAGGTCCGGTGGCTTGTCTGGCACCGAGCACACCCCGACCATCGACGGCAATTTCGACCGCATCAGCTTCGACATCGATCCGCAACTGGGCACCGAGGCACAATTGCAGGCCTTGACGCGCATGGCTGCCGCGCACAATGCGGTGATCATCGACGATGTGATCCCGTCGCACACCGGCAAGGGCGCGGACTTTCGCCTGGCTGAAATGGTCTATGAGGACTATCCCGGCCTGTACCACATGGTCGAAATCCGCGAGGAAGACTGGCCGTTGCTGCCCGACGTGGCCGCCGGGCGCGATGCACACAACCTCAGCCCCTCCCAGGTAGACGCACTGCGTGACAAGCACTACATCGTCGGCCAATTGCAGCGGGTGATTTTCTTCGAGCCCGGCGTCAAAGAAACCGACTGGAGCGCCACCCCGGTGGTGCTCGGCGTGGATGGCAAGCCGCGGCGCTGGGTGTACCTGCATTACTTCAAGGAAGGCCAGCCGTCGCTCAACTGGCTCGACCCTTCGTTTGCTGCGCAGCAGATGATCATCGGTGATGCGCTGCACGCCATTGATGTGATGGGCGCGAAAATCCTGCGCCTGGATGCCAACGGCTTTCTCGGCGTGGAGCGCAAGCTCGATGGCACGGCCTGGTCCGAAAGCCATCCGCTGTCGATCACCGGCAATCAGTTACTCGGCGGCGCCATTCGCAAGGCGGGCGGGTTCAGTTTTCAGGAACTCAACCTCACCGTGGACGACATCGCGTCCATGTCCCACGGCGGCGCTGACCTGTCTTATGACTTCATCACCCGGCCGGCCTACCAGCATGCATTGCTGATGGGCGATACCGAATTCCTGCGCCTGATGCTGCGCCAGATGCACAGCCTCGGCATCGACCCCGGCTCACTGATTCACGCGCTGCAGAACCATGATGAACTGACCCTGGAGCTGGTGCATTTCTGGACGCTGCACGCCCATGACAGCTTCCTGTTCCAGGGCCAGACCTTCCCCGGCAACATCCTGCGCGAGCATATCCGCGAGCAGATGTATGAACGCCTCACCGGCGAACATGCGCCGTATAACCTCAAATTCGTCACCAACGGCGTGTCCTGCACCACCGCCAGCATCATCACCGCAGCCCTGGGTATCCGTGACCTGGAGGCGATCACTTCGGCGGATATACAGCAGGTTCGCCAGATCCACTTGCTACTGGTGATGTACAACGCCATGCAACCTGGGGTGTTTGCCTTGTCCGGCTGGGACCTGGTGGGCGCGCTGCCGTTGGCGGCCGAAGAGGTGGCGCATTTGATGGCCGATGGCGACACCCGCTGGATCCATCGTGGCGCTTATGATCTGGTAGACCTGAACCCCGACGCCGAACTGTCGGCGGGGCAAATGCCGCGCTCACAAAGCCTGTATGGCAGTCTGAACAGCCAGCTGCAGGACCCGGACTCCTTTGCCTCCCAACTGCAAAAAATCCTCGCCGTACGCCGCGCCTACGACATCGCCGCCAGCCGCCAGATCCTGGTGCCGGACGTCGAGCATCCCGGCTTGCTGATCATGGTCCACGAACTGCCGGCGGGTAAGGGCACTCAAATCACTGCGCTGAACTTTGGCGCCACGCCGATCACCGAAACCCTGCACCTGCCCAACATCGCACCGGGGCCGGTGGTGGATATCATCAATGAACGGGTGGAAGGCGATTTGACAGAGGAGGGTGCGTTCACGATCACGCTGGACGCGTATGAAGGGTTGGCGTTGCGGGTGGTGAGCAGCACGCCGATGTAAAGGGATATTGGCCCGGCGTAGGAGCGAGCAAGCTCGCTCCTACATGGCAAGCCGTGCCACGCGATCAGTGGTGCTTGTTCTTGTGCTTATGCTTGTTGCCTTTGTGCTTGGCACCGCCTGAACGATGGCCGCTCTCGTCATCGGCCAGGTTATTACCCAGCGCGCCACCGGCTGCGCCCCCCACGCCGGCGCCGATGGTCGAGCCGGTGGTGCCGCCCAGGCGATTGCCAATCAGCGAACCGCCTGCCGAGCCCAAACCGCCGCCAATCGCCGCTTCGGTCTTGTTGCCCTTTTGCGCCCCCACCGCACTCCCGGCGGCGCCCCCCACGCCGGCGCCGATGGCCGCACCGGTCGAGCCACCAAGCTGCTGGCCTACCACGTTGCCCAACACACCGCCGACACCGCCTCCCAGCGCGGCTGTACCATCTCCAGCGGCCAGGGCCCCTTGGGAGATCAGAATGCCCAATGCCAGGGCCGGGAATGTCATTTTCATTTTTTTGTACCTCAAGGGCTGTCTCAGGCGCTCACGGGGTAAAGCACGCCTGGCACTTTGATTAGAGCACACGTCATAACACTTGGGCTTCGGTGATCGCCCCTTGCACAAGAAAAATTTTTTCCAGCCCTCTTGAATTCCTTTTGCGCGTCCATAAATTTTGGATCACGCGATGCCGAATCCGGGTTGCGTACTAAATCACTTGGAGAAACTCAGGAGATTTTAAAATGGCTACTACCCTGTCGTTGGCCCCACTGTTCCGTCAATCGGTGGGCTTTGATCGCTTCAATGACCTGTTCGAGTCGGCGCTGCGCAGCGAGGCTCCGAATTCCTATCCACCTCACAACGTGGAAAAGCACGGTGACGACGCCTACCGCATCGTGATCGCCGTGGCTGGCCTGACCGAGGAGGATCTGGATATCCAGGTCGAGAGGGGTGTATTGACGGTTTCCGGCGGAAAACGCGAAACCGACGATAAGGTCGCTTACCTGCACCAGGGCATTGCCCAACGTGCGTTCCGGTTGTCGTTCCGCTTGGCGGACCATATCGAAGTACGTGGCGCATCCCTGACCAACGGTTTGCTCAACATCGACCTGCTGCGTGAAGTGCCTGAAGAGGCCAAGCCAAAACGCATCATGATTGGTGGTGAGACCAAACCCGAGCTGCGTCAGGTCAGCTTGCAGTAAAACAATCGGCGGTAAAAAGGCGCTCTACGGAGCGCCTTTTTTGTGCGCGCTGCAAACGCAGGCCGGCTAAGCCTGGGTATTGGGTGCAAACAACTGCCTGGCCTCGGCAAAACACTTCTCTGCGATGACCGAGCGCGGTTCGGTCTTGCGCATCACCATGCCCAGGGGCGCAAGGACACTGGCGTCTGGCAGGTGGATAAATGCCAGGTTTTCGATGGGGTTTTCCAGGCCGCTGTCCAACGGCATGATTGCGCAACAGAAGCCTTCGTGGATGGCCTGGAACAGTTGATAGGTGGAGTCGCTTTCCAGAATCGGCTGGGGATCGAGACCGCGACTGCGGAAACTCAAGTCGATGGATTTTCGGTAGTGCATGCCATTGCTGATCATCCCCAGGGGCAGTTCGGCGGCTTCTTCCCAGCTCATCTGCGTGCCTTCGAAGTGGAAGTGGCGAGTGTCGTACAGCAGGCCGACACGGGTTTCGCCCAGTTCGAAAAATTCCAGGTAGTTGGGGCTCACGTGGTCCAGGTAGCACACGCCCAAGTCCAGTTGATTGGTGCCCAGCGCTTCGATGATTTTGTCCGAACTCATGGAGGTGAGGCTGAACTTGAGTTCCGGGAAGCTGTGGGACAAGCCCTGGATGAAGCTGATCGGATTGAAGCCGCTCAGGGGCACCAGGCCCAGGCGCAGGTTACCGACCAACTGGCCGCGACACGCAGCGGCTTCGGCGAACAGGCCGTCATGGGCGGCGAGCAGGGTCCTGGCCCAGGCCAACACGCGTTCGCCGGCCTGAGTAAAGCCTTCGAAACGTTGGCCACGGGTCACCAGTTCCAGGCCCAGTTCGTCCTCCAGGTTGCGCAGGCGCATCGACAGGGTGGGCTGGGTGATGTTGCAGCGGGCAGCGGCCTGGCCGAAATGGCGCGTCTGCTCCAGCGCGATCAGGAATTTAAGTTGTTTGATATCCATGAAGGCACCTGCCTGGAAATAAGTGAACGGTCATGATTGGCGCAAGTGCCTGAAATCCACGGGGTGGAGCCGATGATCGCATTGTAACGACTGGCACGTCCAAATGAGCTTGCCACCGTGCGGCTGCATTGTTCCATTTTTGAGATGGAGCGGCCCGTTTCAGCCACTACCTAACCCTGAGCGCGATGCTTAAGGTGGTCCCACTGTTTTTTTGGGTGGGCCTGCTGACACACGTCCTTGCCCAAGCGTATCTGTACAGGAAGTACAGGCACGGCCGGGCGCAGTTCCGGCGCACACGCCAGGGAGGTATCGCCAAGCAAGAGGACATGCAAATGACTGCATCAGGTAACGCTGCAAACTTCAATGGGCAAAAGCCGACGATTGACCCCGCTGACACCGCCATGTTGCTGATTGACCACCAGAGTGGTCTGTTCCAGATCGTCAAGGACATTGATGTTCCTCAATTGCGCGCCAATGCCATCGCGCTGGCCAAGGCCGCGACCCTGCTTAAAATACCGGTCATCACCACCGCCTCGGTGCCGCAAGGTCCCAACGGCCCGTTGATCCCGGAAATCCACGAAGCCGCGCCGCACGCCCAGTACGTGGCCCGCCGTGGCGAAATCAACGCGTGGGACAACCCGCAGTTCCATGCCGCAGTCAAAGCCACCGGCAAAAAGACGTTGGTGATCGCCGGCACCCTGACCAGCGTGTGCCTGGCATTCCCGTCCATTGCGGCGGTGCATGAAGGCTACAAGGTGTTCGCGGTGGTCGATGCCTCGGGTAACCACTCCAGGTTGGCCACCGACCTGACCGTTGCACGCCTGGCCCAGGCCGGCGTAGTGCCGATCGACATCATGGGCACGCTGTCGGAGCTGCAAGGCTCCTGGAACCGCCCGGATGCCCAGGAGTGGGCTAACGTCTACACCCAGGCCATGCCGCATTACCAGCTTCTGATCGAGAGCTACATCAAGGCTCAGGAAGTGGCAAACAACCACGAAGTACTAGACTCACAGCGCAAGTAAATACGCTGGGGCCTTTTGCGGCGAGCCCATGTTGGGCGCTGCCTATTTATCAGGAGTATGAAGATGTCTACACCTTACGTTCGTTTGGACAAAGACAACGCCGCGGTACTGTTGGTCGACCATCAGGCCGGCTTGCTGTCATTGGTCCGCGACATCGACCCGGACAAATTCAAGAACAACGTGCTGGCCCTGGCTGACCTGGCCAAGTACTTCAAGTTGCCGACCATCCTCACCACCAGTTTCGAAACCGGCCCCAACGGCCCGCTGGTGCCCGAGCTCAAGGCCCTGTTCCCGGATGCGCCGTACATTGCGCGCCCAGGCCAGATCAATGCCTGGGACAACGAAGATTTCGTCAAGGCCATCAAGGCCACCGGCAAGAAGCAATTGATCATTGCCGGCGTCGTGACCGAAGTGTGCGTGGCGTTCCCGGCGCTGTCGGCCCTGGCCGAAGGCTTTGAAGTGTTTGTGGTCACCGACGCCTCCGGCACCTTCAACGAACTGACCCAGCAGTCCGCCTGGGCCCGCATGTCCGCCAACGGCGCGCAACTGATGACCTGGTTTGGCCTGGCCTGTGAGCTGCACCGCGACTGGCGCAACGACATCGAGGGCTTGGGGACGTTGTTCTCCAACCACATTCCGGACTACCGCAACCTGTTCACCAGCTACAACGCGTTGACTGAAGGCAAGTAAGCCTGATGGAAGGCGGCCGCTAGCCGTGGGGGGAGCGGTAGAACGCCTATTTCCCTGACACCCCTAGGTCCAAATGTGGGAGCTGGCTTGCCTGCGATGGCGGCATTGCGCCCGACACCTATTGACCTGACACACTCGCGATCCAACGGTGGGGTGTCAGGTAAATAGGCGTTGGCTGTCAGACCGTCATCGCAGGCAAGCCAGCTCCCACAGTTGGATGGCGCAGCATCAATGGGATCAGCTTCGACCGTCACGGGAGCAAGATCAGTACCGCTAGAGGGATGACAACACTGTAGTCGTATTTTGTTACTAACCCATGCCCTAAAAATACAGCGCTGTGGCGGCAAAGCGGGACAAAACACCCCCTCGCCATTCAATTTTCATAAAAATGTAACAACCCTGCTTCACAGTTCGGGAGCCCGTCACCACAACGAGTTCCTTTTAATGAAAAGCTTGATGAAGTCCGCAGCACTCGCCATTACGGTATCCCTGTGTGCCTCCTCCGTGACCTTCGCCGCCGAGAACGTACGCCTCACCGGCTCCGGCGCCAGCTTCCCTGCACCGATCTACCTCACCTGGTTCAAGGATTTCAGCAAGAAGACCGCTGGCGTCACCGTGGATTACCAATCCAAGGGCAGCGGCGCCGGTGTGCAGGACTTCCTGAATAAAACCGTCGATTTCGCCGCCAGTGACTCGGCCATGAAAGACGAAGACATCGCCAAGGTCGCCGAAGGCGTGCAACTGCTGCCAATGACCGCCGGTGAAATCGTGTTGGCCTATAACCTGCCGGGCAATCCCAAGGGCCTCAAGCTGCCACGCGATGTGTACTCCAATATCTTCCTGGGCAAGATCACCAAGTGGAACGACCCACAGATCGTTGCCGCCAACCCGGACCTGAAACTCACCGACACCCCGATCACCGTGGTAGTGCGCGCAGATTCCAGCGGCACCACGGCGGTCTTCACCAAGCACCTGGCCACCATCAACCCTGAATTCAAAACGGCGCTGGGGGAGGGCAACACCGTCAACTGGCCGGCCAGCGACAAATTCATCAAGTCGCCCAAGAACGATGGTGTGACCGCCACCGTACGCCAGACCCCAGGCGCGATTGGCTACATCGAGTACGGCTTTGCCAAATTGGCCAAGGTTGACTTCGCTCAGTTGCAGAACAAGGCCGGCCAGTACGTAGTGCCAAACGCCGAAAGCGGCGCCGAGGCCCTGGCCGCAGTGAAGATGCCGGAAAGCCTGGTGGCCTGGTTGCCGGACCCGGACGGTGCCAAGTCTTACCCGATCACCTCGTACACCTGGATGATTTTCCGTAAGGACAACGGCAACCCCGCCAAGGCCAAGGCCATGCGCGAAATGGTTGAGTACAGCCTGACCGAGGGGCAGAAAATCGCCGACTCGATGGGTTACATCCCGCTGCCGCCATCGGTGGTAGAGCAGGTTCGCAAAGCCTCCGCCAACATTCAGTAACACCCGTGAGGCCGCTCTCGGTGTGGGCTGTTTGCCGCGCCGGGGGCGTTTCCCCCCTGTTCCGGAATTAGCCAATGAACAAACCTTTCGTCGTACCGGTTAACCGGGATTCTGCCTGCCAACCTCCCTCGGCCAAAGACTTCCTGGTCGATCGCACCTTCCGTGGGCTCGCGCGAATCGGGGTGGTACTGATTCTGGCGTTGGTCGCAGCCTTGGTCTTCGAGGTGGGACGCAAGGCCTTGCCGGGCATGGAAAAGCACGGGTTCGATGTGCTTTTTGGCAGTGTCTGGGACGTAAACCAAGGCAAGTACGGGATCCTGCCGGCCATTTGGGGCACGCTCTACAGCGCGTTTATCGCGCTGCTGATCGCCGGCTTTTTCGGTGTCAGCATGGCGATTTTCCTCACCCAGGATTTCCTGCCGGCCAAGCTGGCCGCCGTGTTTCGCACCATCGTTGAATTGCTCGCCGCCATCCCCAGCGTGGTGTACGGCTTGTGGGGCATCTACGTGGTGATCCCGGCTATACGGCCACTGACCACTTGGTTGAACAGCGAACTGGGTTGGATCCCGTTTTTCGGCACGTCCTTGAGCGGGCCGGGGTTGCTGCCGGCGGCGCTGGTATTGGCCATCATGATTCTGCCGACGATTGCCGCCGTGTCCCAGGACGCGCTCACCAGCGTGCCGATGAAAACCAAGCAGGCCGCCTACGGCATGGGCACCACCCACTGGGAGGCGATCCTCAAGGTGATGGTGCCATCCGCCGCCACCGGTATTTTCGGCTCCCTGGTACTCGGCCTCGGCCGTGCGCTGGGCGAAACCATGGCGCTGGCGATGCTGGTGGGCAACGCCAACAACATTTCCCTGTCGCTGTTCGCGCCGGCCAATACGTTGGCAGCCTTGTTGGCGCTGAACTTCCCCGAAGCCGGGCCCAACGAGGTGGAGGTATTGATGTACGCCGCTCTCGTCTTGATGTTCATCACGCTGCTGGTGAATGTCATCGGTTCCATGATCATGCTCTACGCCCAACGGGGTAACCGATGATGACGAATCTCACATCCCCTATCACCGCTGTACCGAGCTTGCAGCGCAAGTTCGAAGGCCGCGCCTTGCGCAGCCTGGTGTTGACCACATTGGTATGGTTTGGCGCGCTGCTGGCCAGTGTGCCGCTGATTTCTGTGCTCTACATGCTGATCACCCGTGGCGGCGCACGCCTGAGCCTGGAGGTGTTCACCGAGTTGCCGCCCACCGGCTTCGAGACGGGCGGCGGTTTTGGCAACGCCATGGCAGGCACCTTTGTGATGGTCGGTATCGCTGCGGCGATTGCGGTGCCGGTCGGCATCATGGCCGCGATCTTCCTGGCCGAACTGGGGCCGGACAGCAAATTGGCCAACGCTGCACGCTTTGCCGCCAAGATGCTCACCGGCTTGCCTTCGATCCTGGCCGGCGTGTTTGCCTATGCCTTGGTGGTGATGACCACCGGCACCTACTCGGCACCGGCAGGCGGCGTGGCCCTGGCGGTACTGATGCTGCCTATCGTGGTGCTGACGGCGGAAGAGTCGATGCGCATGGTGCCCAAGATCATGAAGGACGCTGCCTACGGCATGGGCTGCACCCGCTCCCAAGTGATCTGGAAGATCATCTTGCCGACCGGCCTGCCAGCGATCCTCACCGGCGTAATGCTTGCCGTGGCACGTGCCGCAGGCGAAACCGCGCCGTTGCTGTTTACCGCGCTGTTCAGCAACTACTGGATCTACCACGACGGCGACCTGGCGGTGATGAACCCGACGGCCTCCCTTGCCGTGCTGATCTACAACTTTTCCGGCATGCCCTTCGACAACCAGCTGGAGCTCGCCTGGGCGGCCTCGTTGGTGTTGGTGATGATCGTGCTGGTCGTGAATATTGTGAGCCGTATCTTCGGCAAGCCTAAGTATTAAGAACGGGAGCATCTGAATCTTGAACGTCTCAACTGCGCAAATAGCCGCTCCGTTTGTCACCCAATCGCCTGTGGTCATGGACTGCAAGCTGGACCGGATTTTCTACGGCAACTTCATGGCGGTGCGTGACAGCCATGTGCCGATCGAGAAAAACAAGATCACCGGTTTTATCGGCCCGTCCGGCTGCGGCAAAAGTACAGTACTGCGCAGCCTCAACCGCATGAACGACCTGGTGAAGGGTTTTCGTTTCGAAGGCCACGTGCATTTCCTGGGGCAGGACGTGTATGGCAAGGGTGTAGACCCGGTGGTGGTGCGCCGTTACATCGGCATGGTGTTCCAGCAGCCGAACCCGTTTTCCATGAGCATCTTCGACAACGTCGCCTTCGGCCTGCGCCTGAACCGCTACAAAGGCGACTTGGGCGATCGCGTCAAGCACGCCCTGCAAGGCGCTGCGCTGTGGGATGAAGTCAAGGACAAGCTCAAGGTCAGCGGCCTGTCGCTCTCCGGCGGCCAGCAGCAACGGCTGTGTATTGCCCGCGCTATCGCCACCGAGCCGGAAGTGCTGTTGCTCGATGAGCCGTGCTCGGCACTCGACCCGATTGCGACTCGCCGGGTAGAGGAGCTGATGGTGGAACTGAAGAAGGATTACACCATCGCCCTGGTCACCCACAACATGCAGCAGGCCATCCGCGTGGCGGACACCACGGCGTTTTTCTCGGTGGATATTTCCCAGGGCACGCGTACCGGCTACCTGGTGGAAATGGGCCCGACCGCGCAGATTTTTGGCAGCCCGCGTGAACAGATGACCGAGGATTACATCAGTGGCAAGTTCAGCTGAGTAACCCCATGTTCGATAGAAACCACAGGTGCGCCACCGTCAGCCCAGGAATGCCAATGTCTGCAACGCATCGTCTTGATTTGTCAGCGATTGAACGCGCGCTCCGCAAAGTGCAGAGCCGCTTTGCCGAGCTCAGCACGCAATTTACCGAGCCGCGCGACCCCTTGACCGACGAAGTGCTGCACAACGTGCTTGAAGGCTATGCGCTGGTTGACGACTATGTCGCACGGGGCGTTGACCTGTTTGACCTTCATCATCTGGACCTGATGCTGGAGATCAACGCCACGGTGCTCTGCGGTAGCGACCCGGCGCGCCGCGTGGAATACGCGCAGCACCTGGCCGCCACCGAAGAGCACTTCTTCAACAACGTTGAAGGCGGTATCAAGGACTTGTTCAATTGGTACTGCGCGTATCGCAGTGAATCGGTGTGGAAGCGTGCGGCCGGTGTGTATGTGCGCATCCTCAGCAAGCCGCAGTTGTTCATCGAAGGCAACAACCGCAGTGGTTCGCTGATCGTCAGTTATCTGCTGATGCGGGCCGGGTTGCCACCGTTCGTGCTGACGCTGGAAAATGCCGAGGGTTACTTCAATCCTTCCTCGGTAATCCGCAACTCGGCCAAACATGGGGTCAAGGCGTTGTATGAATTGCCCAAGATCAAGAAAAAGTACGCCGCCTTCCTGGAGGAACAGGCGCCGGATCCCAAGGCGTTTTTCTTGAACGACGCACCACAGCCTATTTATCAGGGAGGCCATTAATGCGCCGGTATCCAACACTCGCCAGCCGAGCCGTGCAAGCCATCCAGCAGGCGCTTCTCACGCGTGCCGCCAAGCGCCCGCGCGTACGCATCTCCTTTGATATCGACGACACATTGGCTTGCCAGCTCCACCACGCTGACGTCGAGAGCAGCTGGCTACCGGCTTGTGCTCATCGTTGGTGGGGAGAGCCGCTGCGTATCGGCACTCGTTCGCTGACGCGGCAGCTGCGGCGCCAGGGTTGCAGTATCTGGGTCTATACCTCATCGGGAAGGGCGCCTTCCTACATCAGGCGTTGGCTGATGCTGTACGGCATTCGTGTCGACGGCGTAGTCAATAGCGAGCGGCATAACCACGCCCTCACGGTGCATGGGCTGTCGAACACCCCCTCGAAATTTCCGCCGGCCTTCGACATTGATTTGCACGTGGATGATTCCGAGGGCGTGCGCCTTGAAGGCAACGACCACGGCTTTCGCGTGGTGGTGGTCGACCCGCAGGATGAGCACTGGGCACAACGAGTGCTTGAAGCCGTCGCGGGCGTGCAGGCGCAACTGGCCCGGCAGCAATTACCCAGGTTCAAGCAGCCTGTATGCCAAGGTGCTGAGGTTTATTCTTCCTGAGTTCCAGAGAAACCTGAACTTCTTGAGCACTTATTGCAGTTCACAACTTGCTATAAGGGGCTGGTTGCAGGATCTGAGTGCAACACGGTTATTGAATTGAAGCGGGAGCATCATGCCGCATCACCACGGCTTCTTGCATCACTTCGCCCATCACCTCGATCGGGCATTTGAAGTCGAAGCGTTTGCGCGGTCGCATATTCAGTTGCAAAGCGATGGCGTCCAGGGCTTCCTGACTATGCACCGACAAGTCCGTGCCCTTGGGCAGGTACTGGCGGATCAGTCCATTGATGTTCTCATTGCTGCCGCGTTGCCAGGGGCTGTGCGGGTCGCAGAAGTAGATCGCCACCCCGGTCCGCTGGGTGATCTCGGCGTGCCGCGCCATCTCCCGGCCCTGGTCGTAGGTCATGCTCTTGCGCACCGCCAGCGGCATGCCATTGAGCGCCGCACTGAAGCCCTCCAGCGCCGAGGTCGCCGTCGCGTCGGCCATCTTGATCAGCATCAGGTAGCCGCTGGTACGCTCCACCAAGGTGCCCACCGCCGAGGCATTGGCCTTGCCCTTGATCAGGTCGCCCTCCCAATGGCCTGGCATCAGCCGGTCTTCGACCTCCGGCGGGCGCACGTGGATGCTGAGCATTTCAGGGATCTGGCCGCGCCGATCGACGCCGCCAGAGCGCGGCCTGCGACTCGTCTTGCCCTGGCGCAGGCAGATGATCAGCTCCTTGCGCAGGCCACCGACCGGCAGGGCGTAGATCGCGTTATAGATCGTCTCGCGGCAGACGTAGGCCTCTCTGAGGCTGGGTATGTTCATGCTGCGCAGCTTGCCGGCAATCTGCTCGGGAGACAAACCCTCACGCAGCATATGGACGACCAGCTCGAAGCGCTCACTGCCCGGCAGCAGCTTGCACTGAGGCCTGCAGACCTGGCGGCGGACCTGCATCTGCTGCTGGGCAGCACAGGCCTGGTAGCGGGTGCCAGGGGCCCGGTTGCGGCGCAGCTCCCGGCTGATGGTCGAGGGGGAGCGGCCGAGCATCCGGGCAATTCGCCGCTGGCTGAAACCTTGGGCAAGGCCGAGTTGAAGGGTCGCACGTTCGGGGATACTGAGTTCGTGATAGGACATAGTGGCAGCACCGTACCGGAAAGGTCAGGTGTTGCACTCAGTTTTTGCGGCCGCCGGGTTTAATTTTCTTTGACTCGCCAGTCACGAACAACACAGAACTTCACCTCGTGTTCGTCAAACAGCGCTTATGGCGCTTTTGTCGTCTATCTCCCTAAGTACATACCCTTATCATCCGATAGTCGGTCACTTTAACGCGGCACTTCTAGGCTAGTGTTGACGAGCTTCCTTAATGGTCAACCTCGATATTAAGCAACGAAGCAGCCTGAACAGAATGCACAACAACAACTTCAATGCATATTGTTTAGCCCGACGCATCAGGTATTACCGTTGACTTTCGGTGTTGATCGCTGGGCTCAAGGAGTACTGACATGGCTATATTCGATTACAAGGGGCAAGATGCCCGCGTCCTGATTTCAGATGCCTGGACCCTCGCCACTTATACCAGTGGTGTCGCGACCGTCGGCGCGCTCTACAATATTCCGGGGCTTGTGCTGGGCGAGGGCAACACCTTCGCGCTGCCCAAGGGCTGGCGTGAAATCGGCGCGAGCGAACTGCAGGTGGATAGCAGCCACATCGACATCACTGGAAGTTTTACCGGTGACGGCGTGTTCGGCTCCCAGGCCAGGGTGTTTGGTCAATACGATGACAGCGGCCAATTAGTCAAAATGGGTTTTTCCATTGCCGGCACCAACTCGCCAATTGATCTGCTGGGTTGGCCGGCGATGATCGATAACTCTTATATCAACGGCTACGACTACCTGCTCAATTCAATCAAGGATTACGCCACCGACCACAACCTGAGCGGCAAAGATGTTCTGGTAACCGGCTACAGCCAGGGTGGTTCTGTCACCAACAGCATGTATATCGGCAAGGACACTTTGGCAGACGGTTTTTTCAAGGATTCGGACTACTTTGGCATGGAGTCGCCCAAGTCCAGCAACAGCGACGGAATCTTCAACTTCGGTTTTGAAAACGATGTGGTCCACCGCCTCACGGGGCAAGAGACCAACGTGGGCAGCGCCATTATCGATGCGCTTCAAGGCAGTGACGCCAGTTACACTTCGACGACTGACAACATCGTGCTGTTCGACACGATCTACGCGCTGCCAACCTGGCCCAATGGTCCGTTCTCAATTGCCAACCTGTCAGGCTGGGCCGCGCATCTGGAAGGCATTTTCATCAACCCTATCCAGCGTATCGCCCAATCGACCTTCTACGATTACATCGAACGCGACAGCACCATCATCATCAGCAATCTCGACGCCATCAGCCGCAGCTTTACCTGGGTCAGCGACAAACAGACCGCCACCTCCAACCATTACGGCACACCGGCCTTCCTGCTGGGCACCGACAGTTCGGACAAGCTGCAGGACGGGCGCAGCGATGACTTCCTCGACGGGTTCAAGGGTGACGACAGTTTCCGCGTGAGTACCGGTGCCGATATTGTCGCCGGCGGTGAAGGCAACGACAAAGTCTTCCTCAAAGGCACTGCATCTTCCTACGAAGCGGTGAAACTCAGCGATGGCACGTTGTTTTTGAACGACAGCAGCGGCCAATACGGCCTCAAGGAATTGCACGGCGTAGAGCATGTGGAGTTCGAAACCGGCCTGGCCAATAGCCTCGGCCAGGTGCCCGTGTTCGGCGGGCTCTTCGGTGGCATTGGCGAGGTCCTCACGCCGGCCTATACGGTGACCAGTGGCAAACTCGACTTCGAAGGCCTGTTTGGCGCCGATAAAGCGTATGCCAGATCCATCGAAGGCAGCCAGTTGGCCGACACCCTCAAAGGCACCGCCGCGCGTGACCTGATATTCGGCCAGAACGGCAATGACCGGCTCGACGGTGGCGCCGGCAACGACCTGCTGCACGGCGGCGACGGCAACGACACACTGCTGGGCGGCACGGGCAACGACGCGCTGTATGGCGCCAGCGGCAATGACGTCTTGATCGGCGGGCTGGGCAATGACCAACTCAGCGGTGGCGTGGGCAGCGACCTGTTTGTTTTCGATCAACGCGGGTTTGGCCACGACGTGATCAGCGACTTCAACATTCACCAGAATGGGCAGGACCTGCTGGTGTTCGCCAAGTCGCTGTTTGCCAGCGCCGATGCCGTGCTCGGTGCCACTACCCAGCATGGCAGTGACAGCGTAATTCTGGCGGGGGACAGCAGTGTCACCTTGGTGGGGTTCAATGCGGCGCAGTTGAGTGCAGAGATGATCAGCGTGGTGTGATGCGACACCTGCGAAACAGAAGATAAAACCTCACAGGCTCCCCGAAGCTGTGGGGTTTTTTATGGCCTGCTGTTTGACGCAATGACTCGGTACCACACGCAGCATCAGTGCCTAGCGGTCGGACTCAAACGGGCAAAAACTCTTCATTTTCACGCCTGAGCCGCTCTGCGTGAAGGGTTGAACGAGTTTGCACTGTTAATTGACGCCATCAAAATGACATCTTATCATCGCCACATTGGATGGCATAAAGCCATATAGAGGGATCTATACAGTGTGGCGTTTACCGCGTCGGACCAGGTTAAGCCTGCTGTCCGCTTTTTTTTGCCTGGGCACCTCCGGATGGGCGCAAGCGGCCACGCCGCAGAACGCCCCCGGCATCACCGACCTGATCCGTGACCGCCAGGACCGCCTGCTCGAAGAGCAGCAACGGCGCCTTGAGGAGCTCAAAGACTTGCCGGGTAAAGCCGCCGCGCCGGCAACCTCGGCAACACCTGTCGACACCCGCTGCTTCCCGATCAAAACCATCGAGCTGGGCGGCGCGGATGCGCTGACTGAAGGTGAGCGAGCTCATCTGATCAAGCCCTACCTCGGCCAATGTCTTGGTGTGCCGCAACTCAACGCAGTGCTCAAGGTGATCACCGACCGTTATCTGGCCAAAGGCCTGGTCACCAGTCGCGCGTATTTGCTGCAGCAAGACCTTTCCAGCGGCAATCTCAAGATCCAAGTGGTCGAAGGTAAGCTGGAGAGCCTGAAGGCTGCCGAAGGCAGCGGAATCACTGACCGTCAATTGACCATGAGCTTCCCCGGCAAGCAGGGCGAACTGCTCAATCTGCGCGAAATCGAGCAGATGGTCGATCAGTTGAACCGCTTGCCGTCGAACCAGGCGCAGATGGAATTGGCGCCGGGCAAGGCCGTGGGGGGCAGTGATGTACTGGTCAAAAACACCTCGCAAAAGCCCTGGCGTGTTGGCCTGTCGCGGCACAACGGCGGCCAGCGCAGCACCGGTGAGCAGCAGTGGGGCGCCAGCCTGGATTGGGACAATCCGTTGGGCCTGGCCGACCAGCTTTCGCTACGTGGCGGCCACGATGCCGTCAGCGATCACCAGAAAACCTCGCGCAATTCGATGCTCAGTTACAGCCTGCCGTTCGGTTGGTGGAACCTCTCGTACAGCTACATCGAAAGTGAGTACCGCTCTCAGGCCGAGGCCAACCACTTCAAGTTCAAGCAGACCGGCGACAGTCAGAATCACCAGTTGCGCCTGGAGCGGGTTATCCATCGTGATGCGTTGAGCAAAACATCTCTGAACACTGGCATCGCCTACCTTCGTACCAATAATTTCATTGAAGACAGCAAGCTTGCCTTGAGCAGCAACCGCCTCAGCGAAGCGCAAGTGGGTATCAACCATGGTCGGCGTATCGGCGGTTCATTCCTCAACATTGACCTTGGCATGCAAAACGGCGTCGGCGCATTCGATGCCCAGGCCAATCACGATCCAAAGCCTGGGCAGCCGGATGCGCGCTACCGCAAGTACACCGCCACGGTGAGCTATCTGTATCCATTCAAACTGTGGGGTGAGTCCCTCAGTTTCAGCAGTTTGATGACCGGTCAGCACAGCGAAGACGTGTTGTTCAGCCCACAGCGCATGAGCCTCGGCGGGCAGTCGTCGATTCGTGGCTACAAAGACCAAATGCTTGCCGGCGACAGCGGCGGCTACTGGCGCAACGACCTGCGCTGGAGTCGGCCGGTGACTTGGGCCTGGATGCAGCCGGTGCTCACTGAATACGGCACCAGCCTGGGCTACGACCAGGGCGTCATCAGCCATGGCCGCTACAACGCCGAGCAGCATGGGCGCATGAGCAGCAACTCGGTGGAGTTGTTTGCGCGCGGCAAGAACGTCGCGGCCAGCGTGACCTTTGCACACTCTTTGGAACGACCGGAAGCGATCACGGACCGTGAAGCGCCGATCTATTTCCGTCTGGACTTTTTCCTTTAAATTTTTGACCGCCTTCGGGCTTCGAGACATGACATGGACGTTCGCCAGTACGCATTCCTCGCGCGCCAGCCTTCTGCTGCCGTAAAAAGCCGCGCCCATTTCCTGGGGCTGCCTAAACGTGGGTTGGCATTGATTCTGGCCAACGCCATGTTCTGGCACCCGTTGCTGGCCCAGGCAGACGGCATTGTGGTGAATGCTCCAGGTACTTCGCTCGGACAAGCGGGCAATGGCGTGCCCATCGTCAACATCGCCACGCCGAACGCCAACGGCCTCTCGCACAACCAATTTCATGACTACAACGTTGGCGCCAACGGGGTCATCCTCAATAACGCCACCGACCGTACCCAGTCCACCCAACTGGGCGGCATCATTGTCGGCAACCCCAACCTCCACGGCACCGCGGCCAATATCATTCTCAACGAAGTCAACGGCGGCAGCCCCAGCCAACTGCGCGGCTACACCGAAGTGGCCGGGCAGTCGGCCCATGTGATCGTTGCCAACCCGTATGGCATCAGCTGTAACGGTTGCGGCTTTATCAACACCCCGCAAGCGACGCTCACCACCGGTAAAGCCGTGATTGAAAACGGCCAGATCAATCGTTACCAAGTGGACCAGGGCAGTGTGGCTATCGAAGGCGCCGGCCTGAACGCCAGCAACGTCGATCAGTTCGAAATCATCACCCGCGCCGCCACCATCAATGCGCAGATCCAGGCGAAAAAACTCACCATCGTCGCTGGTCGTAACGACGTCGACGCACGCACCTTGAATGCTACCGCGCGAGCCGCAGATGGCAGCCAGGCGCCGGATCTGGCGATTGACTCGTCGGCGCTGGGCGGCATGTATGTGGGCGCGGTCAAGCTGGTCGGTACTGAAGCCGGTGTCGGCGTGAAATTGTCAGGAGATATGGTCGCCGGCGGTGATATTCAGATCGATGCCGGTGGCCACGTGGTCATGGGCCAGACAACGGCGGCCGGCGCCATTGACGTAAAGGCCCGCAGCGTTGAAGCCCAGGGCGTGGTCGCGGCGGGCAGTGTGCTTGAGATGAAGACGCAAGGCGGCTTGCTCAATCAAAAAAGCCTGGCTGCGCGTGATCGCGTGGCGCTGCAAAGCGGTGGGGTGTTGACCAACAACGGCGTCATCGAAGCGGGTGTCAACGCTGATCGGACGCGCAATGCTCAGGGCGATATCCACGTCACTGCCGCCCAGTTGAATAACAACGGCAAGACCGTCATCGCCAGTCGTGACCTAGCCGTGAATGTGGATGGCACTCTCGACAACCGCGGCGGCACCCTTAGCGCGCAAAACCAGCTGAAGGTGACGACCGAAGAACTGGATAACCAACAGCAAGGCCGCGTGTTGAGCGCCTCACGCCTTGAGCTCAATGCCGGGCAGTTGCTCAATACTGACGCAGGCCTGGTGGTGGGCGACCGAGGGCTCAGCGGCCGCATCGGGCAGTTGGTCAATCGCAAGGGCGAGCTCTCAAGCCTTGCTGACGTCACCTTGCAGGTCGACAGCCTGGACAACGTCGCCGGCCTGATATCTGCGGGCCAGGCGCTGCGCTTGACTGCCAGCGCGGCGGTGAACAATCAAAACGGTCGCCTGGTGGCCGGGCAGATGGTGCGGGTCAACGCGGGGCAACTGGACAATAGCCAGTCAGGCATCCTCACCAGCCAGGGCGAGCTGGGGCTGAATATCGCCGGCACGTTGGATAATCAGCAGCAGGGCCGCATCGAATCGGGGGCCGCTGCACAGGTCAATGCCGGGAACTTCAATAACCAACAACATGGCGTGCTCGCCAGTGGTGGCGCCCTTGAACTGGCGGCCGGCCCGGTCAATAACAGCCAAGGTGGATCAATCTACAGCGCCAAGGCTCTCAATGCCCGTGTCACCAGCCTCGACCAGCATGACCAAGGGCGCATTTACAGCAATAGCGACCTAACCCTGGACCTGAGCAACGGCCACCTCGACAACCACGATGCAGGTTTGATCAATGCCAGTGGCCAGCTGGCGCTGAATAATCTCAATAGCGTCGACAACCGCAGTGGCGAGATTTCCAGTGCCCGTGGGTTTAGCGTCGCGGCGAACAGCCTCGACAACCGCGCTGGCAAGCTGCTCAGTGATCAAGCCTTGGGCTTGCGTATCGCCCAGGCACTGAACAATGGTGCCGGTCAGATTGCAGCCAGCGGCCTGGATATTGACGTTGCCAGTTTGCTCAACGACCAACGCGGTCGAGTTCACAGCCGTGATCGGCTTAACGCCCGGGTGGGTGGTTTGCTCGCCAATCAAAGCGGAAGTTTCAGTGCCGATTCAGGCGCACAGTTGACCGTAGGTCACCTGGACAACAGCAATGGCGGCCAACTCTTCAGCCAAGGCGATTTGAGCCTGAACCTCAATCGGGGTCACCTCAACAACCAAGGCGGCTTGATCAACTCCCCAGGCCAGTTGTTGCTGACTCAACTGAACAGCGTCGATAACCAGGGCGGCGAAATCTCCAGCACCCAAGCCTTCGATCTGAATGCGGATCAACTCAATAACAGCGCCGGCAAGTTGCTCAGCGAGCAAGCCTTGAGCGTGCGCATTGCCCGCGCCCTGGACAATACCAAAGGTGGGTTAACCGCCAAGGCCCTGGAGGTACGTGCGGGCACACTGATTAACCAGGCCGGTCGACTCGCTGCGGTGGAGGGCCTCAACCTGCAAGTCGATGGCGAGCTGGATAACCGCAGCGCGAAGGTGCTAGGCAAGCACCTGGTGCTTGGGGTTGGGACGCTCAATAACGACCAGGGCCTGGTGCAGGGTGATGGAACGCTGGTGCTCCAAGCGGGTGGCGCGATCAGCAACCAGGCAGGCACATTGGCCGCCGGGCAAAGCGTGACCGTCAACAGCGCCAGCCTGGATAACCGTCAGGGCACCCTGACCAGCGATGCGTCGCTGACGGCGCGTATAGCCGCGAATATGCTCAACCAAGCGGGGCTGGTGAGCGCCGGCACTGACTTGCAGGTGAACGTTGCTGACTTGAACAACTCGCTCAACGGTCGTATTGCCGCTGAGCAGGTACAGATCAGTGCACAAGGCATCGATAACCGCGCGGGCGGTAGCCTGTACGCCAAACACCAACTGGGCGTCGATGTTGGCGGTCAGTTGAACAACGCCCAAGGCACGCTGCGCAGCGATGCTCGCCTGACCATCAATGCCGGTGGTTTAACCAACGATGACGCAACGCTATCGAGTGCTGGCGAGCTGAAGATTGCAACGGGCAACCTGAGCAACCAAGGCGGAGAACTGCGCAGTGCCACTCAGTTGGGGATGACCGTTACTGCACTGGACAACAGCCGTAACGGGCATGTCGCAAGCCAAGCCGATGTAAGCCTGGATATGCAAGGTGGTTACCTAAACAATAACGGTGGTTTGATCAACGCGCCGGGGCAATTGCTGCTCAAGCAACTGGGCAGCGTTGATAACCAGGGCGGTGAAATTTCCAGCGCCCACGCCTTTGAGCTGGCGGCAACCGCCTTGAACACAGCGGACGGCAAGTTACTCAGCCAACAAGCCTTGACCCTGCGAATCGCCCAGGCACTGGATAACACCCGTGGCCTGATTTCCGCGGCAGCCTTGCTGGTCAGCAGCGCCAGCCTGGGCAACCAGGGCGGCAAACTGAGTGCCGTTTCCGACCTGAACCTCGGCGTAGAAGGTGTGCTGGACAATCGCAACGGTGAATTGCTGGGTCAGCACTCGACAGTCGAAGTGGCTGCGCTGAACAACAGTCAAGGGCGCATCCAGGGCGATAACCGCTTGATCTTGACCAGCCACGGCGCGGTCAACAATGACAAAGGCACGCTAGCTGCCGGTCAGATGCTGACGGTCAATGCTGCCAGCCTGGACAACCAGTCCAAGGGCCGTCTGACCAGCAAGGGTGAGGCGCACCTTGTGGTGGGTAGCGTGGATAACCGAGGTGGCAGCATCACGTCGGTCGGGCAGTTGCAAGTCAAGGGGGACGAGCTGGACAACCGTCAGGCCGGGTTGCTCAATTCGGGTAAAGCCATGAACCTGTCCATCGGCAAGCTGGACAACCGAGGGGGTGAAGTTTCCAGCGTTACCGAACTGACGATGATGGGCCGTGAGCTGGACAACAGCAATGCCGGTCGCGTACTGGCCAATAGTACGCTCCAGCTGACGCTCGACAGGCTGAACAACCAGCTCAAGGGCCTGATTTCTGCGCAGCAGGATGTCAACCTCAAGGCCACCAGCCTGGATAACAGCGCCCAAGGCAGTGTCTACGCCAAACGCAACCTGGACGTGACCCTGGCCGGGCGGGCTGACAACAGCCAAGGCGTCATGCGCAGCGACGCCGCCTTGCAACTGCGCAGCGCCAGCTTTGGCAACAACGGCGGGCGTATCAGCAGCGGCGGGGCGTTACTGTTGAGCGCCGTCAATGCCCTCGCCAATCAGAACGGCGAGGTGCTCAGCGCTGATACGGCGACGGTGAATGCAGGCAGTGTCGACAACAGCCACGGGCGCATTGTGGCTGACGGTGCACTGCAACTGACCACAGGCGTATTGCTTAACCAACATCAAGGCCGTGTCACCAGCGCTGATCGCCTCAACCTGACAGCGACCGACGTAGACAACCGCTTCGAGGGCCGTATCGCCAGTGGCCAGGCGCTCAACGCCAGCCTCAGCAGCCTTGACCAGCGCGGAGCCGGTGAGTTTTACAGCAACAGCGAACTGACCCTGGACATGAACCAGGGGCACTTGAATAACGCCGATGGCTTTATCAACGCGCCAGGGCAGTTGTTGCTCAAAAACCTCAAAAGCGTCGACAACCGTAACGGTGAAATTTCCAGCGCCAAGGCCTTTGCCTTGCGTGCCGACACCCTGGACAACAGCGGCGGCAACTTACTCAGCGACCAAGGCTTGACCCTCAAAATCGAACAGGCGTTGCTTAACGTCAAAGGGCTGATTTCAGCCGCCGGTGTCGAGCTGGGTGCCTCGCGCCTGGACAACCGTGAAGGCAAGGTCAGCAGCGCTCTGGATGCGCGCCTGGTGGTCAATGAGGACCTGCTTAACGACCAGGGCGAAATCGTCAGCGCAGGCCACACGCAGCTGAAGGCGGCCAGTTTGGATAACACTGCCGGGCAGGTGCTCGGTGATGTCAGCCTGGATGTGAAGGTCAAGGGCGCGCTGAATAATCAGGCCGGCACGCTCGGGGCCGGCACCTCGTTGAACGTGCAGGCCGCCAGTCTGGATAACCGCCAGGCCGGGAAACTGGGCAGCGACGGCCAACTCAAGGCCACGATTGATGGGTTACTGGACAATCAGGCCAAAGGGCAAGTGTTGGCCAAAGGCGCGATGGAACTGCGTGCCGGTCGTCTGGATAACCGCGAAGGGCGGCTGACCGGGCAGGACCTGTTGACGCTGCACAGCGCCAACGTCGACAACCGTGGTGGTGTGATCCTTGCCCAGAAGGACCTTCAGCTCAATGTGGGTGAGTTGGACAATCAGCAAGGTTCGCTCAGCAGCAAAGCGGCCCTGAGCTTCTCCGGACAACAATTGCGTAATCAGAAGGGGCTGGTGAGTGCAGCAGGGCCCCTGCGACTGACTGCCGATAATGTGCAAAACGCGGCTGGCCGAATCGCCAGCCAGGCGGATCTACAGGCAACTATCGGTGTACTGGCCCAACAGGGCGGTGAACTGGTTGCCCAGGACGAGCTGAGCTTGAGCGGGGCCTCCCTGGACAATCGCGATGGCGGCCTGGTAGGCGCCACAAAAGCGCTGAAACTGACGGTCGACGCCATTGATAACCGTGCGGGCGAGATTTCCAGCCAGAGCAGCATCGACTTCAAGGCGCAGCACCTGGATAACAGCGCGGGCAAACTGATCGCCGGTACCGCATTGGAACTGGCCGTGGCCCATGTGATCAACCAGGCCCAAGGGATGATTTTCGCCCGGGACAACCGCTTCAACGGCGCGCGCCTGGATAACGGCCAAGGCACTTTCGCGGGCCAGCAATCGCTGAGCATGTCGCTGGTCGCCATTCCCGGCACTGAACTGGATGGTCGGCTGGATAACCAGCTGGGTAAAATCAGCAGCGAAGGTACCCTGCAGGTGAGCAGCGCGACGCTCAACAACGACGCGGGTGCCGTCTCTTCGGCGGGTGCGCTCACACTTGCTGCCAGCGGTGCTATCACCAACCAGGGCGGCGTCATGGAGACCGATGCCGCCCTGACGCTCACCAGCGCGAGCCTGGACAACGGCCCCAAAGGCCTGCTCAACAGCCGTGGCGCGCTGACCCTGGCCACCGGCACGCTGAACAACACTGGCCGTATCACCAGCGCTGATCGCCTGGACCTGGCAGCCACCCAGGTGGCCAACAGCGGATGTATCGCCAGCAGTAAAAATCTTACCGCCGCGATCACCGGCCTGAATCAACAGGGCGGTGAACTGTTCAGCAACACCCAGCTCGACCTGGACCTGAACCACGGCCGACTGAGCAACGTGGGTGGCCTGATCAATAGTCCGCTGCTGATGTTGAAAAACCTGGCTGATATCAATAACCAGCGCGGCGAAATTTCCAGCCAGCAAGCCTTCGTGCTGGCGGCTCGCAACCTGGATAACGGCGGTGGCAAGCTGATCAGTAACCAGGGCCTGATCCTGCAGATTCAAGACGCTTTGGGCAACGCCAAAGGTGCGATCAGCGCAGCCGCCCTCAACGCCAACAGTGCTCGCTTGGACAACACTGATGGTTTGCTCAACAGTCGTGGCGTCATGGACGTCTCTGCCACCCAGGCGCTGGATAACCAGCGCGGAACGCTGATTGCCGACGGCGCCATGCGGCTGTCTTCCGCTCGACTCGACAACCGTGACGGTGATGTATCGGGCAAAGCCTTGGTGACGGTTGATATCGATCAGGTCGATAACCGCGGCGGTCAACTCATCAGCACCACAGCCGTGGATGTGCGTGGTGCGGTCCTGGACAACCGCAAAGGCCTGGTTGGCGCCGATAAGGCGGTGAAACTGCTGGTCGATCGGGTCGACAACCGTGGTGGCGAACTATCGACCAACGCCGACCTGACCGTTACAGGGCACACCTTGGATAACAGCGATGCGGGTCGTGTGCTGGCCGGGCAATCCTTGAACCTTACGCTCACCCAGCTGCTTAATCGCAACCAAGGCCAGCTCAACACTCAGCGGCTGATGCTGAGCGCTCAGGACCTGGACAACAGCAACGGCAAACTGCTCGCCCAGCAGCTTCTGCAACTTGAGCTGAAAGGGGAGCTGAATAACACTCAAGGCGTGCTCAACAGTGAAGGGCGCCTGCGCGTCGATGCGGCGAGCGTAGTCAACCGTCAGGGGCGGATTTCCAGCGCCGACGCGTTGGTGCTGGGTTCGCAGGGGGCTCTGGACAACGAGGGCGGTGAGCTCGTGACTGACAGCACGCTGCAACTGCGCAGCGCTAGCCTGGGGAACCAGAAGGGCGTGCTCAGTGGCAAAGGGGCGGTCAGTGTAACCACTGGCGCGCTGGATAACACTGGGGGCCGTCTCACCAGTGGCGACACCTTGGAGCTGAAGGCTGGGCTACTGAACAACAGCGCCGGCAACATCGGCAGTGCCCAGGTCCTGACGGCCAGCGTCGATGGGCTTGATCAACAAGGTGGCAAGCTGTTCAGCAACGCGGGCCTGATCCTGGACCTGAACAATGGCCAGCTCAACAACCAGCAGGGCCTCATCAACGCGACCGGGCCGCTGGTGCTCAACCATCTCAATGGTGTGAACAACCAGGCCGGTGAAATCTCCAGTGGCCAGGCCTTCAATATCGTGGCGCGCAACCTGAATAACAGCGGTGGTCGCCTGCTCAGCAACCAGGGCCTGACACTGCGTATCGACCAGGTACTCACTAACATCAAGGGTTTGGTTGCAGGTGCAAGCCTGAGTGCGCAAGCGGCCGTGGTCGATAACAGCGGCGGTACGCTCACCAGCCGTGGTGGCCTTGAATTGACCAGCACTGGGCTGCTGAGCAACGGGCAACAAGGTTTGATCAACGCCGCGCAGGCATTGACAGTCAACGCGGGCAACTTCAATAACCAGGGCGGCAGCCTGCTGGGTACCAGCGCGCTGACGCTCAATGCGTTGGCCGTGGACAACAGCGCCAAAGGCCTGATCAACAGCCAGGGCAGCCTGGAACTCAATGCCCTGAGTTTAGACGCCAGTGACGCCGGCGAGGTATCGGCCAAGGGTGATATGGACCTCACGCTCACGTCCATGGCCTTGCGTGGCGGCAGGTTGATAGGTGAGCAGCACCTGAGCGTCGACTTGGCAAACGGTGATCTGGATAACCGCAAGGGCCTGATCTTTGCCAAAGGCCCGTTGACCTTAAAACGCCTACGCGACCTGCAAAACCAGGGCGGCGAACTGTCCAGCCAAAATGCACTTAGCTTGACGGGGCGCAGCCTGGACAACAGCGCCGGCACGCTTATCAGCCAACAGTTACTCACGCTCAATGCAGGCGACTTGGTTAACCGCGGCGGCCTGATATCGGGTTGGCAGGGCCTCAACCTGATCGGCACTCACTTGAATAACCGTGACAAAGGCACGCTGTCCAGTCGCAACGGCGACCTTGACGTGCACCTCAGTGGCAGCTTGCTCAACAGTGGCGAAGGGGCGTTGGCCAGCCAAGGGCAGTTGAGTGTCAGCGCCGCGAGCCTGGATAACAGCTACAAAGGTGTTATCTCCAGCGGCGCGCAGCAGACCTTGAACGTGATTGGCGCATTGAACAACACCCAAGGTGGGTTGATCGACAGCGGCTCGACGCTGGATCTGAGCGCGGCCGACCTCGACAACAGTGCCGGTAATATCACGGCCCTGCGCAACCTGAACTTCCTGGGTGGCAACTTGCTCAACACCGGTGGCTCGCTGATGGGTAACGACCATCTGGTGCTCAACCTGCAAGGCAACCTTGGCAACGTCAACGGCAAGATCGCAGGCACTGGGTCGTTGGTACTCCAGCGCGCCATCGAGGTGGATAACCGAGGCGGCCAACTGGCCAGCCAGGGACGCCTGTCATTGGCCATGGGCGGCCTGAACAACAGCCAAGGCGGCACCGTCGCGGCCAAAGGTCCGCTGGCCATCGATGCCAGCGCCATCGTTCAAAACAACGCTGACGGTTTGATCTACAGCCAGGACGGCGACCTGCGCATCAACGCCTTTGGCCTGACGAACGCGCAGGGCAAGTTGCAGGGGCAGAACGGCCTGCGTGTCGAGGTCAATGGCGATCTCGACAACCAAGGCGGCAATATCATCAGCCAGACCGGTGACGTGCACCTCAAGGCCGGGAACCTCGACAACCGTAGCGGTGTGCTCGCCAGTCTCAAGGGCGCCATTGAAGCCGGTGTGGTGGGAGTGCTTCGCAATGGCCATGACCTCAATGGCAGCCCCAAGGGCGGCTTGATTCAAGGCCAGCGCCTTCTACTCAATGCCGGTCAATTCGATAATCAGGGCGGCTATCTCGGCGCGCAAACCAGCGATGCATGGCTGACGGTTGCCACCCTCAATAACCAGCAGGGCGCGTTGTATGCCAAGGGCCTGATGCGCATCAATGGCAGCGCCCTGGAAAACAGCGCCGGCCAGATTGCCGGTGACCAGATCGCGCTTGGCCTCGATGGCCAACTGACCAACCACAACGGCCTGATCGAAAGCACCAACAACCTGACCGTGGCCGCCAACGCCATCGATAACCAGGGCGGCAAGTTGCGCGCCCTGGGACGCGCCGGCAAGACAGAGTTCCAGATCGGCAGCGTGTTCGACAACCGTAACGGCGCCGTGGAAACCGCCAACCAGAACCTGACCCTGGCGGCCGCCAGCTTCCAGAACAACGGCGGCCAATTGCTGCATGTGGGTGAGGGCACATTCGACATCTCGTTGCCCAACGTAACCGGCGCGGGCGGCACTGTTGTAACTCGTGGTGGCCTGACTCTGAACGCGGATACCTGGACCAACACCAGTGTCATTCAGGCAGGGCGATTGAACGTCAACGTCAATCACTTTACCCAGACGGAAACCGGGCAGTTGCTGGCTTCGACGCACCTGGAAGGTAAGGGTGGCAGTTGGGTGAATAACGGGTTGATTGCCAGTGATGGCAGTTTAAATATCGACCTCGCGGGCGCTTATAGCGGTAATGGACGAGTCACCAGTCAGCGGGGGCTCAACCTGCATGCGAGTCAGTTGGATCTGAGCAATAGCGCCAAAATTACTGGCGGTGGCGATACCCACGTCAACGTTGATAGTCAATTGAACAACTATGGACGGCTGACCTCTGCGACCAACCTCGAACTCTCGGCAGGTACGCTGAACAACTACGGGACATTGGGTGGCGCACAAAATGTGACAGTCACCGGTGCCGCCTTGTTGAACGATCATGGTTTGTTGTTCAGCGGCAACGACATGACCTTGCATAGCAACGCAATCACGAACCAGTACGGTGATATCTACAGCCTAGCGCGCCTGGATGTAAGCGGTCTTGATGGTACGAGTAAGGCGGTCAGCCTGGAGAACATATCGGGGAGCATTGAGTCCAGCCGAGACATGTCCCTCAAGGTTGCCAGCCTGACTAACCGTCGGGATGAATTTTCGACCAAAGAAACACCCGGTAGTGGCGGGTCGCTTACAAATATCTGCTGGGACTGTAGCGGGGGCAGTTTTGTCGTCGATTTTATTGGTACCGAGAACTATCAAAGTGAGCTGCTGAAAACATCGGCTGCTTCGACTATCCAGGCGGGCGGCCGTATGGATGTCGTCGCAAATAATGTGCTCAATGAATACAGTGTCATCGCTTCCGGCGCGGACATGAATATCAACGCTGATACGCTGACTAACAAAGGAGCAGCGTCTGGCTCCGGAACGCGTACCCGGACTTGGCGGATGGAATCATCCAATGGTACTTACTGGCGTTTCAAACGTAACATCATGGACCCCTACAACGCTCAGCCCGGACCCAAAAACCTGCCGGTCAGTGCGTTGTCAGCCTTCAGGCTGATTGGCGATACCTTGGTATCGACCGCTGGCGCGTCATTGGCACCCGCGATCATCCAGGCAGCCGGTACCGTGAACATCACGGCCACCAAATCCTTAATCAACAGCATCGAGACATCCTTTACCGCCTTGGCCGGGCGCGCTGCGCGCAATGAGGACACGGGTGTTGCCAGCGCCCCGACAACGGTGGTCGTGCAACTCGCGCCACAGCTGCCACCGGACTTGGCCCAACAACAAGTCAACCCCTTGACGCTACGCGGGTTCACCTTGCCCACGGGCACTCACGGACTGTTCCGCCTCAGTAGCCGGGCGGGTGAGGATGCCCAGGCCACCCAAGCCACCAGTGGCCCACAAAGCTGGACCATGGGCGGTGCGACACTCGGCCTGGCTCAACGCCAGGATGCACAGCCGGCGCTTGAAACGCGCACCTTCGATTTCAAAAGCGTCACTCAACAGGGCGCAGCTACGCGTCAGGTGGACTCCACTGCACGTCAGGTCAGTGGTGTCACCGCCACCACCAGAACACTTAACGTTGCCGGGGCCGGCGATGTGGCCAACGGCAGTGGCTGGACGCCCAGCCAGATCACCCCAGGTGAAATCGCCCGGGGCGACGGTATCAACGCCCAAGATCCGTCCAGCGGTTCAACGCCGCCAGTGGCGAAGGTCACAGGGCCTGCGGATCAGCCAGACCTGGCGCTGACCCAAAGGGACACCCACGTTCAGGTCGCCACACCGGGCGAGCCCGCTCGGCCGACGTTGAACATCCCTGGCGTGACGCCGGTTATGCCAGGCGTGCAGCCGGTGGTGAACACACCCGTCGCACAAGGTGCGGGCAGCAGCCCAACCCAGGTCGCGGAGGTGATTGCCCAGCCGGTCAATGCGCTGGCGCAAACCACTCCGGTCGCCAGCCAGACCATCAACCGCGTGCAAGGCTTCACGCCTACCGCGCCAAAGTCGCAACCACATAAATACCTGATCGAAACCAACCCGGTGCTCACGGACCTCAAGCAGTTCATGAGCTCCGACTACTTGCTCGCAGGGCTGGGTTACAACCCGGACGAAAGTGCCAAGCGCCTGGGCGACGGGCTCTATGAGCAACGCTTGATCCAGCAGGCCGTGCAAGCGCGCACAGGGCAGCGTTTTATCGACGGCCAGAACACCGACGAAAAGCTGTTCAAGTACCTGATGGACAATGCGATCCAGAGCAAGCAGCAACTGAACCTGGCAGTGGGCGTTACCTTGACCTCGCAACAGGTCGCGGCGCTGACCCATGACATCGTCTGGCTCGAACAGCACGAAGTGAACGGTGAAAAGGTGCTGGTGCCGGTGCTGTACATGGCCCAGGCCGACAATCGTCTTGCACCCAATGGCGCATTGATCGCAGGCAACGACCTTAACCTGATCGCCGGCGAAAACCTGGAGAACGCCGGGACCCTGCGTGCCACCAACAACCTGTCCGCCAAAGCGGGCAATGACCTGATCAACAGCGGCTTGATCGAAGCCGGCAACCGCCTCGACCTGCTGGCGGGTAACAACATCGTCAACAAGTCCGGCGGCATCATCGCCGGACGCGATGTCACGCTGACGGCGATCAAGGGGGATGTGATCAACGAGCGTGCCGTGACCCGCACTGGTAACGGTACTGCCGAGCGACGCGACTATCTCGACAGTGCGTCACGCATCGAGGCTGCCAATGACCTGACGATGAATGCAGGTCGTGACATCGCCAATACCGGTGGCGTACTGCAAAGCGGACGTGACACCACATTGGTCGCTGGCCGCGATGTGCACATCGATGCCGTTGAGCAACGCAATGGCTTGGATCTGGGCAGCCGCCTGCGCACCGAAACCGTGACGCAAAACGGTGCCAGCGTGGAGGCAGGCCGTGACCTCAAGGTATCGGCAGGGCGTGACTTCAGCGCCATTGCCAGCCGCATCGACGCCAAGCGTGACTTGAGCATTACGACCACCGAAAACCTGAGCATTTCGTCGGCCGCCGACGAACAGCATTCCTCCAGCAAGACGAAGAAAGTCACCCAGTCCAAGGACCACATCAGTCAGGTTTCCAGCGTGCTGACGGCCGGCGGCGACGTGTCGCTCAATGCCGGTAAAGACCTGGAACTCACCGCCAGCCGAATCGCCGGCGGCGGCAACGTGGCCCTCGATGCACAGCGCGATGTGAGCATCCTGTCGGCACTGGACGAAGACGCCTCGTTCTACTCGAAAAAGAGCAAGGGCTCGTTCGGACGCAGCAAAAGCCAACAGCGGGAAAGTTATGACAGCACCAACGTGGCCTCGGTCGTCGAAGCCGGCAAAGACCTGACCATCAATGCCACCAAGAAGACTGGTGGCGGGATGAGCATCGACGGCGGGCGTGACGTCACCGTGATCGGCAGCCAGTTGAAGGCGGGTGGCGACATGTTGCTGGGTGCCACCGGTGACATCGCGGTGCTGTCGGGTGTCGAGGAGCATGGTTCCTACAGCAAGAAGACCAAGTCCGGGTTCCTGGGGCTGTCCAAAAGTGGCAAAAGCCAGTTGAAGACTACTGCGAGCCAAGTGGGCAGTGAGTTGGAGGCGGGCAACGATGTGGTGGTGGCTGCAGGTAATGATGTGCGGGTGCGGGCCAGTGAGATTAGTGCAGAAAATGATGTCGAGTTAAGGTCTGGACTGGTCAAGGAGACAGGCGACATCAACCTGGTTTCTGCAAACGACACCGCCTATAGCCGTAGTGAAAAATACGAGAAGAAAACCGGCTCGATCTCGGGTGGGTTTATTGCGATCTCCTCGGCCAAAAAAGCTGGCCAAGAAGCCCAACGCAGCACCAGCGTGGGGAGCCAAGTGTCCGCGGATCGTGATGCGAGCTTGCACGCTGAGCGAGATATTAACTTGGTGGGCAGTGGGGTCAGCGCCGGGCGTGATGTCAGTCTCAATGCAGGACGCGATGTCAATGTACTTGCGGCCCAAAGCAGTACCAGTGAGCGCGATTGGCAAAAAAGCAAACAGACCGGTATTGGCGTATCGAGTGACGCCAATGGTGTGACGTTGTTTGTGGGCGCTGATAAAAGTACAGAGAAAAATAGACTTGAGCAGCAAACAGCAGCCGCCAGCCAGATCAATGCAGGGCAGGACCTGACGATCAATGCCAAGCGAGATATCAACCAGCGCGGCTCTGACCTATCGGCTGCCAATGATGCTGAGCTGACGGCCGGGCGAGATATAAATATCGATGCGGCGCGTGAACGTTTGCTGATGGAGCAGCAGCGGGAGACGGAGCGTAACGGGTTGAGCGTGGCTATCAACCATAACTATGGCAACACCAAGGATGCGGTGAGCGGGGCCGGGAAGGGAGAGGACAATATCAGCAAGGGCTCCAGCACGCTGAAAGGTGTTGATGCAGTCAGCCAATTCCTTGCAGGTCCCACTGGGGACGTAAAATTCGGCAATAGCAAGCACAGCACCAGCACACAGCTGATTGAAGAGACCAATCGTTCATCGACCCTGAAGGCCGGTAAAGATCTCAACATGGTCGCTGGGAATGATGTGGCGATCAGCGGCGGCCAGTTGAATGCCGGCCGCGATATCAACATCAAAGGTCGAGATGTTTTGCTTGATGTAGCCAAGGGCAGCATTAACCAAAATGACAGTGAGAGTCAGAGCTGGGGTGGCATCCATGGCGGTACCAGTGGTGGCGTAAAGTTAGGCGTAGGTGGAAGCCATGGCGTTGCTAGCGAGAAGGGTAGTAACGGTACTTCTGCCGTCACGACAGCGCAGGCCGGGCGCGATATTAACCTGAATGCGAGCAATGACCTGAACCTGATAGGTACTCAAGCCAAGGCCGGCCGCGACATCGATCTCAAGGCAGGGAACGACTTGAGCATCCGTGCTGCGCAGAACGACAGTTCAAGCGACAGTAATAGAAACAGTGGAGGTGGAGAAGTCGGGTTTACCTTTGGCAACGAGGGAGTCGGCGTTTATGCCAGCGTCAGCATGGGCAAAGGGAACCTGGACCGGGAAGGGCAGCGTCAACAGGATGCCTATCTCTATGCTGCCGATCGTTTGGGCTTCGAGAGCGGCCGCGATACTCAGGTTGCAGGTGCCGACTTGCGGGGAGATAAAGTCATTGGCCGGGTCGGCGGTGACCTGAATGTTTCTTCTGTCCCCGACACCGGCAAAGTCAAAGGCAAAGAATTTGATCTGAGTGTCACCGTCACCATCGGGCCGGGTGCCGGTGTCAGCGGTTCGGTTGGTTACGGTCAGACCACTGGAAAAACCAATTGGGTCCAGGATCAGACGCGTATTACCGCCAGCGACAAAGTAGATATCCGTACGGAGAAGCACACACAACTCGATGGCGCATTAATCGCTTCAGACAATGGCAACTTGAAACTGGACACCGGCACGCTGGGGTTCAGAGACATCTCTGGAGAAGATAAAGAGCACGGGTATTACTTGAACGTCGGTGGCACCTATAAAAACGGTGAAAGCACTACCCAGGATCCGAGCCAGGTCGGTAAAGGCAAGACGGGGCAGACGGGGTGGAGTGTTACTGGCTGGAAGTACGATAAGGACCGCGAGCAATCAGTCCGCGCGACAGTGGGCGCGGGTGAGATCGTTGTGCGGGATGTGGGCGATGCTACATCTGCAGTGACGGGGCTCAATCGCGATGTTGATAAGGCTTACGAAGTTACCAAGGACCAGGAAAAACGTACGGATCTGTATGTAACTGACTCTTCGTTGAAAGCGGTGACATCCCCAAAGGCAACATTAGAACAATGGAAAACCGACGCCGCCAAGTTAGGTGACAAAACCGAAGAGACGATTTTCCAGATGGTGGACCTGCTCGGCGCTGGTTCGGAGATTGCGCAAGGCACAAACCCTGATTGGGTTGGTCGCATGATGGAAGGCAAGGCTGCTTTTAGGCAGCTAGGTAGTCGCCACGTAGAGGAACGGTCCGCTATCGTCAACCGAGTGCTTGGCAATATCACAAATAACGACCACTCTCCTGAAACTCAAGCACTGGCAGATAAGATCACTCAGATAGCAGGAGACGACCCGCAAAAAGCTCAGCAAGTGTTGACGTTGCTAACGAGCTTGAATAAAAGCGGTCATGGAGAAAATAACTTCTTACCGGCGATACCTCTCGCTATGGCGGGCATCACAGCCATAGGCGGCGCGTTAGTTGCAGCTAACCCAACCACTCAGGAAAACTTGCGTATTGCGGCAAACTCCATGGTTGAGGCAGCAGCCAAAACTGGAGAAAATGCTGCGCAAAGCATGAAAAGCAGCATATTGATCTGGGATGTGATTGTTGGTACGGCATTCCCGATCCACCTGCTTGATCCTAGCAATCGAAGTCTGGTCAATCCGATCCTCACGGACATTGCCGTGCATCCGAGCAGTGGCGGGTTTGGTGATGGCAGTGTGGTTGCTCCGACGGTTCATACCGGTGGGACGCAGCTGGATGGGCGACAGGACGATGGTAAGTATGTGACGCCGGAGCATCGACTTGATCCGGGAAACATGTACAGTGAGGAGAGCGGTGCAAAAGCGACAGGTGGTGCAGTAGAGCTAACGTTTGACAAGGCCACCCGGACTTGGACAACTCCAGCAGGTTTAGACTATGGACAAGGATCAGTCCAAGGGAACAGAGTTTTGCATGTTTTAGAGCACGCGGAGCCGAATCCGGCCAAGACAACGCATAGCGTATTTAGTATGGACAGAAAAGAAATTTTAGGCGCTGTCGATGAGGCATGGCGCAAGAAAGGTAGTCCCGTGTCAGGTGATCCGGGGGCATATGTTGTCCCAATGGGCCGACCGATTGGTACTACGGGAGAAACAAGTATTAAAATTATTGTTCGTCCTGGGACCAATAAGGTTATTACCGCCTATCCTGTTAATTAGAGAAATTTTATATGCTGTGTCCAAGGTGTGTGCAGGGAGAAGTTGTCAAGGTTAGAATTATAGCTAACGACACTTGCTTGTTCGTATGTCAAGAGTGCGAGGCCTCATGGTTTTTATACGAAGACATTGGGGTTAAGGCCTTTGTCGACTATGGGACCTATATGGAAGGTCTCGGGCTGAAACCATTGTGGAGTGAGTTGCAAATCATTCCTGAGTAGGTACAAAAGAACTGGGGGGAATTGAGCCACCCATTCCCAAAGTAGATGTCACAAATGACTTTATGATGAGTACCTTCAAGGTAAAAAAGGGGGCAAATTTATTTATAGGTTTGACGAGTCCTTTTAGATGTAACGAATGAGTCTCTGGAAAATAAATCTCTCCCCTTTTTCGTTTGAGAAGGACGGGGCGGTTTATAGCTTGGACAACAGACGTTTGCTTGCTGCGTCTGAGGCGGGAGTTCCAATCAAAGTTGTTCCGGCTACGCCAGCAGAGGTTGCTAAGGAAGGATGGAAAATGACTACCCCCAATAATGGTTCGATTATCTGTGTTCGAGGTATTTATAAGTGAGGACGGTATGAGTTTTGAGCGAGTTAGAGATATACAGACAAAAGAAGATCTTGCGGATTTTGTTGGTGAGTTCAGAGAGGGGTTGGTGCTTAATCCAAATGACTGGGAAAATCCGGACTTAGAAAGGTTTTTAGCGGCAATGGAAGCCTGCGTTAGATCAATAGATATGTATGCAAAAAAACTCGGGCGACAATAAAGTTATTAGCCCTAGCTGGAGCACCTTTGCAAGGATTTTATGTGCGTCGAAAGTTTATGAGTAATTGTTTTGCATGGGCTTTACTCAACAACAGATCCCGCCGGTGTTGTTATATCTGTTTATTGCAAAATCTCCGCCCTTCACTGCTCGCTTTAGTCATGGCTTGGGGAAGTAAAAAGTGGACAGATTTATTAGGGTTGACGAGTTCTTTTAGATGTAACGAATGAGTCTCCGGAAAATAAATCTGTCCTCTTTTTTTTGTCCATTTTTTTCACTGAAAAATCAAAATGTAAAAGGCGCTGGGCCTGGTGTACAGCCGGATTGTCAGGGGGATATGCAATCCATAGGAAGTGATATGAACGGAATTGAAAAGCTATCGATCATTCCAGAATTTAATTTCTATAATTTGAATTATGTATTAAGTTTTAGCGTTCGGCAAGAGTATGAGGGAGAGAGCGTTTCGACATATGAAATAATGCTTGCCATGCTTTATAAGCTTGATCGTTTTGAATGTGACGTTGGCCTTAAGTTTGCGGGTGTGAGGTATTTTAAAGTTCCTGAAGTAAATGGCGATTTTTACTTGAGCGAGATTGAGTTGGAAAATGTTTCGGCAGACCAGCTTGAAGGCGTAAACTTTAGGTTTAAAGATTACGGAGGTTCTGGGTTTGAAGTGCTGTCTCGTGAGTTTTCCGTTTTAAGCTGTAAGCCTCGTGACTGAAGCCTCGAATTGAGTCAGCCCAGAAAAGCAAAACAAAAAGTGAGCGGACTGATTTTCAGGTTTGAGGGGGTATTTGAGATTCGGCAATGAAATTCTGAAAAATATTTTGCTTTGTATGTGAAGATCAAGTGTGCAGGTGTTTAAAGTGATCAAAAATAAAGTTCCTGATTGGACAGTGCGTGGAAAAACCATTTCTCAACTGATTGAGGAGTTGCAGTCATTTGAAGATCAAGATCTCATGTAAAAAAGGGGACAGATTTATTTATAGGTTTGACGAGTCCTTTTAGATATAAGGAATGAGTCTCTGGAAAATAAATCTGTCCCCTTTTTTCTCTATGCCGGCGACCGCCTGGGTTTCGCCAGTGGCAAAGACACCACCATCGGTGGAGCAAATCTGAGAGGCGATGAAGTGGTGGGGCGTGTGGGCGGCGACCTCAAGGTTTCGTCGGTCGCTGATACGGGCAAGGTCAAGGGCAAAGAGTTTGATATCAGCGTTACGGCCACCATCGGCCCGGGTGCGGGTGTCAGCGGCTCGGTCGGCTTTGGCAAGACCACAGGCAAAACGGACTGGGTCGAAGAGCAAACCCGTATCACCGGCAAAAATGCCGTCGATATCAGAACAGAGAACCATACCCAGATCGACGGAGCCGTCATCGCCGCTGACAACGGCAACCTGAAACTGGACACCGGCACCCTCGGCTTCAGCGATATCGCCGGGCAAGACAAAGAGCATGGGTACTACCTGAACGTAGGCGGCACCTATAAAGCCGGGAGCAGTGAAAGCAAAGGCAACACCGTACAAGACAGCAGCCAGGCGGGCAAAGGCAAGGAAGGTAAGACCGGTTGGAGCGTTGAGGGTTGGAACTACGAGAAAGAACGTGAACAGATTGTCCGCGCCACGGTGGGGGCAGGTGAAGTCGTTGTGCGCAAGGATGCTGAGACGGGAGGTGACTCTACGGCCGGGTTGAACCGGGATGTGGGTAAGGCCTATGAGATCACCAAGGATGATGAAAAACGAACGGATTTGTATGCGAGTAGTTCGTCCATTGATGCTGTGCTCAAACCTGGAGAAACGCTGAAGCAATGGTCTGATGGGCTACTCAATTACGATAAAACGGCGTTGGACAACTTCAACAAGGCCGCCGGGGCATTGCATGCATTAGTCAATCGAGTGGAAGTCATGCAGGGCCGTCCGATGGATGCTCGTGCAGAAGCCATGGCCGGCAAAGACTTGGCAGAAAGCACGCTTGAAGCCCTCATTCTCTCTGGTATGAGTCCTCGATCGGCAATGGCAAAAATGGGGGATCCCGAATTCATCGACAGCGTCCTGAGAAGTATGGCGTCGTTAAATGGGATCGAACCCCAGGTGCTTAGCGACGCGCAGAAGCTTGTTGAGTCGAGCACCTATAAACCCGACCCTCAGGCAGTGGTACTGGATACGTCGGAAGTCAACCCGACAGGGATTGAAGAACTTCAAGGTCTGATTCGTCAACTCGGGGAAATACAGGCTTATAAAAACAAACATCCTGAGAGTGTGGAAGCCATAGCCTATGTGTTGGCCGCGGCTCAAGGCCCGAAAGGGGTTGCTCAATTCATTGCGATGAAGGCTGTTGAGGGGACCGAGGCGGGGCAGGCGATCTCGAAGAATATAGACAAAGCGAATGCGTTCGTCGGAAAGAAAGTCGCTCAAATCATCGAAGGGACCGAGCTGAATCCGACGTATGACAGCGACAAATATCTGATTGGCGGTGGTGAGCTACTTTCCAGTATTTTATTTGGGGCGATGCCTGCTCGAAAAGGTAAGGGCGGTAAAGATTCCGAGGCAAATTCTCCTCGTCCTCTTGCCGAACCTGTCTATAGGACAAATAAGGAGGCCAAGCAGGCTGCAGAAGCGTTGGGGTATAAAAAAATCAACGAAACAGTTCATGATGGGCAGGCTGTTTTCAAACAGGGGAATTTGTATATCACTAGGGACCTTGACGGACATAACGGAGGAGCATGGAAAGCAGCTAAATCGGTTAAAGCGCTTGGCTCGAAAGATACGAGACTGGGTACTTTTGACGTGAATATGAAACGTATTGGTGATTGAAATGAAAAAAACTGAGATGCCGGATTGGATTACACGTGGGAAGACCATTTCTGAATTAATTGAAGAATTACGCTCATTTGAGGATCAAACTCTTATGGTTGAGATTTCAGTTGACGGTGGCGTAAGTAAAAAGCCAATCAGCTTGGTTGGGAAGGAAGATGGTGTCTGTGTTTTATTTAATTGCGAGTCGGATTTTTAACGCGGGCTATGGTAGTGCCGGGGGGCGTAGAGCAGAATAGATGGGGCTGCGGTGACTCTACCCGACACTGCGGCCAATCGAATTACGGGCAAGGTCAAATGCAAAGAATTCGATATCAGCATTATGGCGAAACAAAAAGGGGACAGATTTGAATGGCACTTAATTAACAGCTAACAGGCTGATCTGATTACAAAAAAATGAAGAAAAGGCCGCCCTTGGTCTACGGTGATAGTTGTGAACACACACCACTCGAACAAGGACAGCCCGCGTGAATCGCAGACCTCAAGTCGTCAGGCATCCACCCGCCATCGTCATGACTTGGCCTGCGCCGAGTACGTTGGTTGTGGGGTGGCCCGCCAATGCAGGATTTGCTGTTGAATATTCCAGTGAATAATCTGCTCGTAGAGCTTCTCGACGAAAGCGACATCAAGTTCGGCTTCTACCGCCCATAGTCGCCGCTCCTCAAGCATGGCCGCGACGCGTTCAGGTGCTGGAATGTCCTGTTCGTTGGCTTTGAACTGCGCCGCAGCCTTTACGTAACGCAGGCGTTTTTGTAGCGAGTCAAGGATCTGGCGGTCAAAAAAGTCGATGCCCGCTCGAATGTCATTGAGGTTCTCGCAGGCTTGTGGCGGTTTTAGCGGCAGCATGAGGCTGGTCTCTTTCAATAATGGGTACGCAAGTTGAATGACGCCGCGGGCAATCGCTCGACGACCGTTTGTTCAGTGAATGCTCGCTTGGATCGAAGGGTATTCAGTTGAGCTTCGGCAACCACTTCGTCGATCAAGGCGTCGATCATGCTGCAGTCGTGATGATGAGGTGTGGTGATCAGGTGTGCCGAATTACCGGAGGTGGCCAGGCAATATTTCGTCGCAATTCTTTCTGATGGGCAAGGGAACACGACGGTGATGGAGTTTTCGTTGCGCCAGGCATCAATGCCCGAGGCCTGGAAGCGGTCGACGGCGTACTGTGCCGTGTCCAGGCTGTGTTTGATTCGATGGCGCCATTCAGCCAATGAGTAGCTGCGCAGTGCCGCCCACATCATCAGGGGGGTGTGGCCGTTGCGCGAGCCGCTGATGGTCTTGTCATGGGCGCGGATATAGTCCACTTCCACTGAAATGCGCGCGACGTTTTTGCGTTTGGCCACGACAATTCCGCAAGGAATGGGCGAGCCGATCATCTTGTGGCCGGAGACGCAGATCGAGTCGATGCCGTCGGCAAACGAGAAGGGTTGTGGGTGATCGACGAAGGGCAGGATCATCCCGCTCAGGGCCGCATCAGCGTGCAGGTAGTAGTCGTGGCGGGCAATGCCTGCCTGTTGCAGGCGTTGCTGGATGGTCTCGATATTATCCACGGCTCCACGCATCGTTGTGCCGATGTTGGCGAAGATGATGGGGTGACGCTCCTGGTCGGCGGTTATTTTTACCATCAGGTCGTCGTAGTCGATTTCGCCATTGGGCAACGATTCGACCGCACGGCATTTGATCCGCAATAATTTGACGATCTTTGCCACGGAGTAGTGGGTGTCTTTCGAGTAGTACAGGGTGCCGTCCGGAAACAGTTCGCGTCCCAGGTAGCAGCCAAACATGTTGCCTTCCGTCCCGCCATTGGTGACGTAACCCCAACTGTCTTCAAGGGCAATGTTGAACAGCTCGGCAAAATACGTCATGACGTCTTTTTCAAAATCGAACGAGTTCAACAGGTAGTTGCTGTACTCGTTCCAGTCCCCGCAGTTGTTAATCGAAAATTGCAAGAAACGGTGCAGCTGGGAGTAATCAAAGTCGGCTGATTCGGGATACCCGATGTTGAAATACTGATGTGTCACGCAGTGCTGCCAGAAGCCTTCAAGCTTGCGTTGGTCGGCAGGGGATAAAGTCATGTCTAACTCCTTTTAAAACGACTGGGTGACGCCGCCCGGTCAGGCGGCTATCTGCCTCGCGTCTACCAATGACCACCAGCTGCTGAGCGTGGGCGAATCCGCCAGTTCTTCGAAGCTGACGGCAATGCCACGCTCCTTGAGTTCGGCAGCGAGTCTCATCACTTGCAAGGAGTCGAGGCCATAGAAAATCAGGTTTTCCTCGGGGTCCAGGTCTTCACAGTCCTCGACGAGTTGCCGCACGCGAGTCTGCAACCAGGCGCGGGTGGTTTCCGCTGCCAGAAGCTGACGCAGATGCTTCTTGTCAATCTTGCCCACGGGGGTCAGCGGCATGGTTTCGATTAACCGGATGCGGTCGGGCAGTTTGTATTCGGCGATGCCGAGTTCCATCAGGTGACGTCTGAGCGCGGGCGGCTTCAGGCTCGGGTTGCGTGAGACGACGAACGCGCAGCTTTTTTCTCCCAGCCTGTCATCGGGCATGGCCACCAAGCCCGCGTGAGTCACATCAGGATGGAGGACGATGAGGTTTTCGATTTCCTCCGAGGCGACTTTTTCACCGCCACGGTTGATCTGGTCCTTGACCCTGCCGACCACGCGCAAATCGCCGCTGGGCATGAGTTGGACGAGGTCGCCGGAGTAGTAGTACCCCTCGTTATCGAACGCCTGGGCATTTTGTTCGGGGCTTTGGTAGTACCCGCAAAAAGTGTAAGGGCCACGTGTGGCGAGCATGCCAGGTTCTCCGTCCGGGACGGGGAGGCCTTGTTCGTCAACGATTTTGATTTCATCGTCGGGGCTGATCGGACGGCCCTGGGTAGTAAAAATCTGTTCGTCGGAGTCATTTAGCCGGGTGTAGTTGATCAGGCCTTCGGCCATCCCGAATACCTGTTGCAGCTTACAACCGAGCACGCCGGGCACCTGGCGTGCCAGCGAGTCGGCAAAACAGGCGCCACCGACCTGGAGGAACTCAAGCGATTGCAGTTGTTCTTTATGCTCCGGCGCTGCCTGCAGCCACAAGGCGACTGCACTTGGCACCAAGGCCACAGTATTGACTTCTTGGCGCTGGATGATCGAAAAACAGGTCAAGGGCTCCGGGCTGGGCGCCATGATGATGCAGCCGCCAGCATGTAGAACACCGAGGGCGCCGGGGGAGCTGAGCAAGAAGTTATGGGCGGCAGGTAGCGCGCATAGAAAGCGCGTGCGTGGCGTAAGTTCGCATACTTGCGCGCTTGCCCTGGCGTTGTAGTAATAGTCGTTGTGAGTGCGGGGGATGAGTTTGGGGGTGCCCGTGCTGCCGCCTGACAGTTGGAACAATGCGACCTCGCCGGGCCCCGAGGGGGAGACGTTCACGTTGCTCTCGCTCGGCGTATTGATCCAGTCGGCGAGGTTGTTTTCGTGACGTTGCTCGCCCAACAGCAAGATGATGTCTGGACTTGAACCCACCTCCTTGAAGTCGGCGATATAGCTGTCGTCACGGAAGACTTCATGTTCGCGGGAGGCAATCAACAACGTTGGCGCGATTTGTTTGGCGTAACTCTTGAGTTCAAGTTTGCGATGGCTGTAGAGCGCGTTGAGGGGTGCGATTCCTGACTTGAGCAGGGCAAAAAGGACAATGTAAAACTCCGCGATATTGGGCAACTGCACCAGTGCAGTGTCACCGTTGCCAAGCCCGCTGGCGGCCAGTCGCGAGGCCAGGTTGGAAGACAATTGGTCCAACTCGGCATAGCTGAAGTGGCGATCGCCGCAAATAATCGCGGGGGCGTCGGGTTGCGACTGGCTGCGTTCCTGAAGGAGGTGGGTGAGCGGTTTGTCGAGCCAATAGCCTTTGTCCCGATAACGCTGTGCGCTTTCCAGAGGCCAGTGGTTAAATTCAATAGTCATAGTATTCACGTGTGAAAAAATTCGAGTTAGTGGGCCAATCCGCAGGCGCGCAGCATGGTGCCAAGCTTGGTCTGGACTTCTGCCCATTCGGAGTCGGGGCTTGAGGCTTCAACGATGCCTGCGCCGGCGAACAGGCGGACCTTGTTTCGCCTGACCGTGCCGCAACGAATCGTTACGACCCATTCGCCATTGCCCTGGGCATCGCACCAACCCACCATGCCGGTGAACAGGCCGCGCTCGAAGGGTTCGACGAAGCGAATCAGGCGCCGGGCGCGCTCGGTGGGGAAGCCGCACACAGCCGGTGTGGGGTGCAAGCGGCAGGCAAGCTGCAAGGCCGATACAGCCGGGTCTGCCAGCGTACCTTCGATGCGGGTCGAGAGGTGCCAGAGCGCGGGCGTGCTGATGAGGGAGGGGCGTTGCGGCACATTCAGCTGCGTGCACAGTTTCCCCAGTTGGCTGACGATGTCCTGGGTCACGAACCCGTGTTCGTAGTGATCTTTTTCCGATGTCAGCAACCAGTCTGCATTGCGCCGGTCGGCTTCTGGATCGGCCAGGCGCTTGGCTGACCCTGCCAGCGGGTTGGACAGAAAGCTCAGGCCTTCCTTGCGGACCAGAAGTTCGGGACTGACACCGATCAGCGTGGTGCCATCAGGCATTGGCACACGGAAGTGGTAGCCGCTCGGGTTCTGGGCTTTCAGGTTGTGCTGCAGGGCACTCACATCCACATCGTTTGCAAATATCAGCTCGCGTTGAACCGAGAGCACAGCCTTGCGTACGTCGCTGTGGCGGAAGTTGACGACGGCGTGTTCCACCGCCCGTTTGAAGGCCTGTTCGTCCGGAATGTTTTTCTGTTCGATCAACTCAGGCAGCGTCGACATACCCGTTTTCGCGTGGATGTCTCGGGTCCGCCATTGCGCGTGTTCGGGAATGTAGAGGCAGGAAGGTTCAGCAGGGTCGAAAGGGATGGCGCCAACGATGATTGGGTTGCTCTGGCCAGCTTCGCGCGCCCGATCAAGCGCTTGCGCAATTGTCTGCTGGAACAGGCTATTGGCGTCATCGCCGCCAATGGCAGGTGTTTCAATTCTCTGCAGCATCCCGGTGACCGCTAACTCGCGATCGCCGGATGTGAACGAAAAACTACGTTGTACCTCTGCGAGTTGCACCTCTTCCATCTCGGTCGTTCTTAGGGTGCCCGTTCTCATTTGGGGGAAGCCTCCGTGGCCTAGGGATAAAAAGAAATCTTGAAATAGAATCATTATCGTTTCTAATATGTGATGCTAATCATTACGATTTGTCAATCACATGAGTGAGCCATGAGAGAGTTAACTTCAATGCAAGCCGCCTGTTGGATCGGGCGGACTGCTCATGCGTTTTTAGGGAAAGTTTCAGCTCATCTGTATGCCGAATTCGATGGCCATTGCATTGAGCTGGAGCGGCTGCGCAAGGCACTTGAGCAGGTATGTCGGCTGCACCCCATGCTGCGAGTCAGGCTGAATGCAGAAGGGCTTCAATCCATTGCTGCGATGGACCAGTCACCGCTATTGGAGGTGGAGGATTTACGTTCGATAAGTGAAGAGGAGGTTGCGCAGCGCCTGCTCTGCAAGCGTGAGGAATGGACTCATCAGCAGCTTGATCTGTGTCAAGGGCCCGCAGCACGGTTTTGTGTGAGCCTGCTGGCCAATGATGCGTTTCGGCTGCATGTCGATACGGACATGATCGCCATTGACCCATCCAGTTTTCGCACGTTGATAGAAGACCTGGCAGAGCTCTATGAACATCCAGAGGCCGCTCTGCCACACACGCCATCGTTCTTCGACTGGTATGACAAAGCGCGCACCGATAGCGCACTTAAAACGGCCCGCGACCGGGACCGTCGCTGGTGGCGCGAGCGTCTGCCTGATATCGCGCCGGCGCCGACGTTACCTTTTCTTGAAACCCCGCCTGACCAGCCGCACAGCGATCGACTCAGCACATGGCTGGGTCCAGAAGAGCGCCAGGCGTTACAGCGTCTCGCCCGCGAACGCAGAATAACGCTGTCTACCTTGATGATGGGGGTGTTTGCAGCGGCCCTCGGCGCCCAAACGGGAGACAAGCGATTTCGCCTCAATGTCCCTACGTTCTGGCGACCTGCGCTGGTGGGCGAGGTTGAGCGGATCGTCGGCGATTTTGCCAACATGCTGATTCTGGATATCGATCTGGAGGCGGCCCGGAGCCTGGCCGAGCTGTGCAGGCAACTGGCAGGCAATATGGTGGATTTGCTCGAGCATTGCGCTTATCCCGGGGTGAACCTGATGCGCGACCTGTCGCGTCATCATGGCGCTGCGCAACTGGCCCCTGTTGTGTTTACCGCCGGGCTGGATCTGTCTGGCGCAGACCTTCTTTCTGAGCGGGTGCGGCGAGTGTTGGGCCCCATGAACTGGGTGGTTTCCCAAGGGCCTCAGGTTGCGCTAGACGCGCAGGTTGTCTGCGCCGACGGCGGCATCTTGATCAATTGGGATATCCGTCTGGATGCGTTACCACCCGCCTGGGTGTCGGAGTTTTTCGACCGTTTCGTGCTGATGGCGCGCGAGGTGGCCGCTTGCTCCGCTGTTCTGGACCAGCCACTCTCCCAGCCAGCGGTTGTCGCAAAACCACTGACCGCTTTACAGCAGGCTTATTTGCTTGGGCGCAGCGCGCAGATGCCGCTGGGTGGTGTGGCCATGCAAGAGTTTCGCGAGTACCGCGGCGCTATGGATCCGGCACTGCTGCGGAGCCGGCTGGTCGAGATGGTCCAGCGCCACGAAAGCCTGAGAGTACGCATCGACGCGCAGAAACTCGTGCAGTTCGTCAGCGATGAGGTGCAGTTGAACCTGGACGAAGTCGACCTTACGACCTTATCGCCAGAAGAGGCGCTCAACTACGTCGAGGCGCGCCGCGAGGCGTATGCGCATGCGTTGTTCGAGCTGGACCGTTCGCCCTGGAACGTCACGATCTTCAAGCTTCCGGAGGGCCAGTTGAGCGTCTTCGTACGCCTCGACGCCTTGATTCTCGATGGGCGCTCAATCGCCACCCTCATGGTCGAGCTGTTCGACGGCACAACTGGCGAGGAGTCGTTCCCGCAGACGGCATCCGAGCCAGAGGATTTGGACAGTAAGCGCAAGGCAGATTCCGTTTATTGGAAAGCCAAGCTTGCTGCGGTCAGCGGGGCACCGCGGCTGCCGTGGATCACTGCGCTGGATCGGGTGGGCGCTTCACGCTACGAGCGACAGAGCCTGCTGATCCCCAAGCCGACGTTCGGCGCCTATTGCAAGTTGGGCGCGCGGCAGCGGCTGTTTAAAAACACCACGCTAATGGCATTGGTGCTCGAAGTGCTCTCGCACTGGCTCGATGAGGGTGGTTTGTGTGTTGCGGTGCCTGTTGCCCCGCAAACGGTCGGTGCCTTTGCGAATCGCTCAAGCTTTATCGCGATCAATTGGAGCGACGAGCCAGATGGTTTTGCCGAACGCGCTGCCAAGCTGCAAGTAGATGTGCTGGAAGGGTTGCAGCACCTGAGCTTTTCAGGGGTGGACCTTGCTCGTTTGCTGTTCGAGTCCCATGGTCCCGGCCCGGTGCTTCCGGTGGTGATCACCAACGGGTTTTCCTGGCCAGTCTCGGCGCAGGGCAGCCCGATGAGCCTGCACGGCGGTCTGACCCAGACGCCACAGGTGGCGATGGATATTCGCTTCTCGGCCAATGCCGACGGCGAATTGGTGTTCGATATCGACTATGCACGCGCAGTGCTGGAGCCGGAGCTTGTCAGCGCCGTTTTGAACGCAATCGAAAAAGCGGTCGACCAAGCCACCACAAGCGGGGTTTTGGCCGTTGATGCCAAGGCGATAATCGAAAAAGGCCACTACCGTTTCAATAGTCGGGTCACTGAAGCGTGCCGCGAAGGGTTTCTCGACAGGATCGCGACCAACATCTTTGATCGGAGCAATACCAAAACTGCTCTTGTCAGTGGTGATCGGCTAATCAGCTATGCCGAACTCGGCCACAGCGTGTGCTGCATCATCGGGGCATTGAAAGCGCGCGGATTATCACGTGGGCAAGTCGTCGCCATCTGCCTGCCTCGCAGCCCGGAACATACGATGGTGACGTTGGCGTGTGCTCTGACAGGCGTAATCTGGGTTCCCATCGACGTTTCAGCGCCGGCCGAGCGGTTGCGTTACCTGCTGGAAAACTGTCAGCCCGATCTTGTGGTGATTGCCCAGCATGAGTCTGTCGGCTCAGTCACGGCTACACCGGCGGAACTCTTGGCTGTGCAGACCCAGGCGATGCCCGTGCTGGATGACCTGTCGTTAAGCGACGCCCCGGCCTATTACCTTTATACCTCGGGCACCACTGGTAAACCCAAATGCGTGGCTCTGAACAACCGAGCCACCGCCAATGTCGTCGGCAGCACCCTTGAACGTTGGGCTGTCACCGAGCGCGATGTGTTCATGTCCGTGACTCCACTTCACCATGACATGTCGGTGTTTGACGTTTTCGGATGCCTGACGGCAGGGGCAACACTGGTGCTTACCGGGGGTGGCGAGGAAAAGGACGCCGTACGCTGGAACCAGTTGATCGCCCAACATCAGGTGACGTTGTGGTGCTCTGTGCCCGCTATTTTGGAAATGCTCCTTTCATGCCGCACCAGCCATGATTTGAAGAGCCTGCGTTTGATTGCTCAGGGCGGTGATTACATCAAGCCGGCCGTGATCGCCGAGTTGCGTGAACTGCTGCCGTCATCTCGGTTGATTTCCCTGGGTGGGCCGACGGAGACCACCATCTGGAGTATCTGGCATGAAATTACGGACGATGACCGTGCGCTGATTCCTTATGGAAGGCCCTTGCCCGGAAATAGCTACTTCGTCCTAGACCCAGGAGGCGAGCATTGCCCGGCAGGCGTAGTTGGCCGAATTCACACCGCCGGCGTCAATCTCGCGCTGGGGTACCTCGAAAACGGCGAGTTGGCTCAAAGCGAGTTCGTGACCGTCACTGATGAACATGGCCAAGCCGTTCGGGCGTTCCGGACCGGTGACTGTGGGCGTTACCGCCGCGACGGTACCTTGATCTTCGACAGTCGGGTAAATGGCTACGTGAAAGTTCGCGGTGTGCGGGTATCGCTTCCGGATATCGAGATAGCGCTGATCAATCATCCGTCGCTCAGGCACGTGTTGGTCGTGGATTACGGCGAGCAGCGCCAAGGCGAGGTCTGCATTGGCGCTTTGTATGTCTGTCAGCAGGGCGGCGAAGAGCCGACCACCACCGAACTCCGCAACTTCGCCCGTCAGCACCTGCCGCACTCCCATGTGCCCACGCGTTTGCTCAGGGTGGACGCGTTGCCGCTGTCGCAGAACGGCAAGCCTGATCGTCAACGGGCCCGCAGCCTGCTTACGGCTTCGGTAAATGACGCAAGTGAGCCCGCTGCGATGAGGCGCTCGACCCCACGCAACAAGGTATTGGATATCTACTTGAGCGTACTGGGGCGACCGCTGGCGGATGGGGCGAATGCCAGCGTGGACTTTATTAGCCTTGGGCTACGGCCCCAGCATTTGAAGGCGATTTCGGCGCGGGTCCAAGAGGATTTCTCGGTGCGCCTTTCGCCAGGGCAGCTCCTGCGCTGTCGCAATGCACAAGACGTTGAACGCCTGCTCATGGCTGAGGGTTCCTGAGCGTGTAACGGATGTTGATATAAGCGCGGTGGTGCGCCTGCGCGCACGTCAACTGCAATAACCAAACAGTTGGGCCTAGGGAGATGGATTGGATGATGGATGTACAAAGTGTTGATATTACCGGCGTTGGCATTGGCCCCTTTAATCTGGGTTTGGCCGCGTTACTGTCCAAGCATCCTGGCGTGACCGGTGTATTCCTTGACCGGAAAGCGGAATTTCGCTGGCATGAAGGGCTTTTGTTACCAGGCACAACGCTTCAGGTTCCGTTTCTGGCCGACCTGGTGACGATGGCGGATCCCACCCATCAGCTCAGTTATCTGAACTACCTGCATCAGCACGATCGCCTGTACCCGTTCTACTATTACGAAAACTTTCAGGTGCCTCGCCGTGAATACGATCACTACTGCCGCTGGGCGTCGCAGCAGCTGCCAGCCTGCCATTTCGGCGAGGAGATCTGTGATGTGACGTATGACGCCAACGCTGGCCAGTTTCTGGTAGAGAGCCAATCAGTGTCAGGCTTCAAGCGCTATTATCACAGTCGGGACCTGGCGATTGGTGTCGGTACGGCGCCTGTGTTGCCCCAGTGGGCACAGGTCAAGAGCACCGCGCCGGTGATGCACTCGGCGGAGTTCGGCAAGCGTCAGCAACAGTTGTCGAAATGCCAGCGGGTCACGGTCATTGGCTCCGGCCAAAGTGCGGCCGAATGTGTGTTGGCCTTGTTCAGCGAGTTGACACCCGAGCGGATTGCAGCAGGGGCGTCGATTCGCTGGATCACACGCTCAGCGGGTTTTCATCCCATGGAGTATTCGAAACTGGGGCAGGAGTGTTTTACGCCGTCCTACATGGAGTACTTCCACAGCATTCCGAGGGAGCGACGCCGTGCCATCGTTGCAGGGCAAGGGCTGCTGTACAAAGGCATTAGCTTCTCGACCATCGCTGATATCTACGACCTGATCTATGAACGCTCGATTGGCGGCAGTGATCCGGGCCTGACGTTGCTATCCAATTGCGAGGTGCAGGCCGTGGAAGAGATTGATGGCATGCTGAAAATCGCTTACCGGCACCGTGAATTGAACCAGACCGGCACTCTTGAAGCTGATGCCATTGTGGCGGCGACAGGCTACGGGCATACATGGCCGCAGTGGTTTGAAAGGCTCAAGGGCGTGGTGCTTGAAACCGATGAGTATGGTGACTGTATCGTCCAGGACGATTTCACCGCACGCCGCTGCGATGCAGGCACGGGCCGTGTCTTCGTGCAGAATGCGGAGATCTTCCAGCATGGTGTTGGTTCGCCGGACTTGGGGATTGCGGCGATTCGCAATGCAACGATTATCAACCAGTTGCTTGGCCAGCCTTACTACCGCTTGCCCAAACGGTCATCGTTCCAGCGATACGGGATGCATGAAGCGTAGAGCCGAGGGTTGAGGGTCTTGGTAGCATTACCAAGACCCTGATCAGGTTATAGGTGGATATGGTTAAGGGCGGTGCGGGCTGCGTCGGGCGTCGTAAACAGCGCGAACACCTGATCTATGGTCGTGCTCAGGCGCGCCATCTGTGCTGCGCTGTAGCGGTCCGAACGGTAAGTAATGACCAGGCGCAGCGAGCGTTTGCCGTCGATCGTGTTCTCCATGATTTCGAACTGAATACCGAACATCGATTGGTTCTTGTCCGGGTCAATCTGCCGGTAGCGGATCGTCCCGGCGTCCGGTGTGCTCAGGGTGCCATTCAAGGCGTTGTTGGCGTGTATTTGAATGTACACGTCGAACAGCAGGCCGTCTGCGGGCGTCATGCCGAGGGCCTGTTGGATCTGCTCCATCGGAATATCGGCATAAGCCATGGAATCATTGATCAGGCGAGTGGTGTTTTCAATCAGTGCGCCAACGGCCTGCTGGGGATCGAACTGCACCCGATGCGCCACCATCGTGGTGAAGTAACCGACCGTTTCATAAAACCCTGGGTCGGTGCGGCCGGAGGCGGACGTGCCGATCACAAGGTCTTTCAAATTACCGAGTTTATGCAGGGATAACGCAATCGCCGTATAGACCACACCGAACAGCGAAGCGTTATTCCGTCTGGCGAAGGCATACAGGTTATCGGTGAGCGCCTGGTCGGGTTTGATTTCGAACCATTGCGCGTTCGTCGACACTTCGCTGGCCGGCACGCTGGCCTGATAGTCAGGGGAGGGCAGTGCCAGGCCCTGGGTTGCGCCGCGCAACATGTTCGTCCAGTAGTCGAGATGCTGTTGATTGATGCCAGTGGCCTGTTGTCGTAGGGCGAACTCATGGAATGACGGTGCAGGCGCTGACCAGGTGGGTGCTTTGTCTGCTGCACGGGCGAGGTAGGCCTGAGCCAGTTCCTCCATCATCACGTTGAGTGACCATTCATCAATGGCCATGTGGTGGATCAGCAATGACAGGGTTTGGCGTTGGCGTTGCGGGTCGTAAATGAAGCGAACCCGTAGGGGTAGCTCGCGGGTCAGGTCGAACTGATAGGTGGCTTCGCTTTTGAGCGTTGCACCCCGGCTTTCCTGGCTTGGCCAGAACCACTTGTATTCGGACAGCTGCTCGAACGGCACGATCTGCTGGTACGCCTCAGAGCCCTCGAAGTGGAAGGTTGAACGCAGGCTGGCGTGACGCTTTAGCAGGTCACGGAAAGCTTGCTCGAACAGTGCTTCATCCACCTGGTCGAGGAAGTCCAGGGCAAAGGGCAGGTTGAAAATTGTCCCGAACTCAAAGGCTGCGTAAGCCCGCCCAAGGGAGGCTTGGGCCAGCGCGAAAGGTGCCCTCTGTACGTCTTGCTGGCGGTCCATGGCAACAGCAGTTGCATCGTTTTGCTCGATGACATGGGCGTGTGCAGCCAAGGCGGCGGCCGACGGCGCGCTGAAAAAATCATTGAACTGGACTTCAATGCCATGGCCGCTCAGCAGCTTGCCAATGATGCGTGTGGCCAGTAGCGAATGACCGCCGAAATCAAAGAAATCATCAGTGAGTTGCATGTCAGGCTCTACCAGGGCCGCTCGAAACTCATCAAGAATAATCGACGCAACGTCGTCGTTGGCCGCAGGCTGGGCGGTGGGCGCACTGATGGGTGACGATAGCGCTTCACCATTCGCCAAGCCGTGCAACCAAGGCGTATTGCTGGCCGAGTGGCCGATATAGGCGCTCAATACCTGGTGATACAAATGGTCTTCCTGGCAACTCTGATCGAGGACCTGATGGAGTATGAAGCCAAGGATAGTGTCTTGCCCGGTTTGGATAATCAACGCCTTGAATGGCGGCTGGCTTTGCGCGTCCCAGGGTGCCATTTGCTGCGCGCGCAAATGCTCGGTGGCCTCTACGTCCGAGTGTAGATGCACGAGTTCAAAGCAGGACTGCCAGTCAGCGGCGTGCACTTTGTGCACTTCACCATCGTCGTTGAACAGGTAGCGCGCATTCAGATCGGGGAGTGTTTCGATAACGCTCCTGATCGCTGACGTAAGTCGTGAAAGGTCAATGTCGGCGTCGAATCGCCAGGCGCTGAAGTGCTTGAGCACGCGTTCGGGATATTGCTGCTGCAAGAGCCAGAAATGCTCTTCGTTATCAGTGACAGACAGTTTCGGTAACGAGTCTGGATTGAGTTCCATCATGGAAATTTCCCGCCTTATCAAACTGAATAGTAAGAAGTAGAGAGGGCACCGCAGTGCCGACAGGCCGATCCTCGGTCTGCTGCAACGCTCAGAAATCCAGGCGCAAGAGAAGGTGCAAGCAACTCACATTTGCAGGGGGTCAATGAACGCCGTATGATATTAAATAATAATCATACCTATTCGCATTAGTCAAAAGCTGATCGCGAATTGACCGTCTCAGGAGAGGTGTTGTGAACAACGGAGCGTTCGCGTCCACGCAGCAATTTGAAAAGCTCTATGTCGACCATCACGGTTGGCTATGCAGCCTGTTGCGCCGCAAGTTGGGCAGCTCGGTCGATGCCGCTGATCTCGCTCACGATGTCTATCTCAATCTCATCAAGAAAGGCCGGGTTCCTTCCACCGAGGATTCTCGCGCCCACCTGACCCAAATCGCCAAAGGCATGGTGATCGATCTTTATCGCCGACGTCATCTTGAGGCCCGCCATCTGGAGGCGCTCAAGTTGCAGGCCGAACTGTTGGTCCCGTCAGAGGAGCGACGAGCCCTCGTGAGTGAAGCGCTGGCTCAGATCGATGACGCATTGCGCCGCAAGCCAGCCAAAACCCGCCAAGCGCTGCTGCTGTGCAAGTTGCATGGTATGGGCCACCGCGACATTGCCTGCGAGTTGAAAGTGTCGGTGTCTTCCGTCGAGAAGTACATCGCGTCTGGCCTGCGAGCCTGCTACCCATTCGTGCCCGGGCTGGTGCCTGGCACCGCCTCATCGATTAATGAACGTCTCGATTGAGGATTTTGCGTTGCCGTTCGGAATACAAAGTACGCAGTGCATACCACTCAAACCTAAAGGAAGCCAGGTGGCCTTCAGGCTACCTGCAGTGGTTATTCAGGAGAACTCATGAGTGCTACAGATGAACCCGGCGTTGCCGGCACGGTATCTCAGATACTCAGACCCATACGTGGGCAACTGATAGTCGCGGCGGTATTGGCCGCCATCGGTACCATGCTGACGCTGGTGCCCCTGGCCGGTATCGCCCATATCGCACAGCTTGCAATGGCCCAAGATGAGGTGGCGACAGCCTGGAGCCAGATGCAGGATCAAGTCTGGCGGGTTGTCATCATCAGTCTGGCCTGCCTGTTTCTCGGGATGACCTTGATTTCGCTGGGCGAAATGGCTGCGCACCTGGCCGACAACCGCATCACTGGCCATTTGCGCCGGGCGATTACCCGCCGTCTGGCCAAGGTGCCATTGGGATGGTTTACCAGTCGGGCTTCCGGCGAGGTCAAGCAAGCGATGCAAGACGACATTGGCACGTTGCACAGCCTGACCGCGCACTTCTTTACCACCTTGGGTCGTACCATCGGCGCAATTCTTGTTTCGGTTCTCTACCTATTCGTCATGGACTGGCGCATGGCGATTGTTTCGCTGTTGCCGTTCCCGCTGTTCTTCCTGTTTTTCTCCAGGGCCACCAAGGCCAGTGGGGCGAACATGCAGTCATTTGGCGCCGGCATGGCACGCATCAATAATGCAGTGGTTGAGTTCGTCAATGGCATTCCTGTGGTCAAGGCTTTCGGGGTCGAGGGCAAGGCCCATGGCAGCTACCGCAAGGCGGTTGATGGCTTCGCTGAGGCCTTTACCGACTTCACCCGGCCGCTGGTCAGCGCGATGGCCAACGCTCACGCGATGATTGCCCCGGTGGCGGTGCTCGGCGTAGTGCTGACGTTTGGAACGCTTTGGGTGAGCCTGGGCTGGATCACACCGGTAGACGTGTTGCCCTTTGCCTTAGTGGCGCCGGGAATCTGTGCGCCGCTGTTGCTGCTGAGCTACGTTACTCATGACTTGAACAATGCTACGGGCGCAGCGCAGCGCGTTCATACGCTGTTGCAAACGCCCGTGCTGGAAACCTTGGCAACTGCCGCGCCAGCGTTGCCGGAAAATGCCGAAATACGTGTCGAGCAGCTCGGCTACAGCTACGACGGCCAGACCCCGGTGCTCAAGGACGTCAACTTCATCCTCAAGCCGGGCACGGTGACCGCGATTGTCGGTGCTTCGGGCTCCGGCAAGTCGACCCTGGCCCGTCTGTTGCTGCGCTTCTTCGACCCGAGTGAAGGGCGCATCACCTTGGGCGGCGTCGACCTCAGGCGGATCGAGAGCGCGCAGTTGTACCGGCGCATCGGTTTTGTGTTGCAGGAGGTACGCCTTATCCATGCCAGCCTGCGCGACAACATCGCCCTGGGCCGCGCCTCGGCCAGTCAGCAGGAAATCGAAGACGCAGCCCGCACTGCCAATATCCATGAGCGCATCTGCGCCTTGCCGCGAGGTTACGACTCGGTGATCGGGGAGGATGTACAGCTTTCCGGCGGCGAGTTGCAGCGCGTGAGTATTGCCCGCGCCATATTGTTGGACCCACCACTGCTGGTGCTCGACGAAGCCACGGCGGCGGCCGATGCCGAGAACGAGGTGAAGCTTCAACAAGCACTGTCGCGCTTCGCCCGGGGCCGAACCTTGATGGTGATCGCGCACCGCCTCGATACGGTGATGCATGCTGACCAAATCATCCTGATCGACAACGGCACGATCTGCGAGCAGGGACGCCACCACGAACTGCTCGCCCGCAACGGCCGCTACGCTCGAATGTGGGCGCTGGGCGGCTACGAACAGGCCAAGGAACAGGCGGTATCGTCATGCTGAAAACCTTTAATCAACTGCTGGGCGAAGATGCCCGCGTATTGCGCCGCTACCTTTGGATGACGCTCGTCTACGGCCTGCTCTGCGGGCTGACGATTGTCACTCTGGTACCGGTGCTCACTCGTCTGCTGAACGGTGATGTGCGCTCAGCAGGGCAATGGCTGACTGCGCTCGTGATCGGGGTGCTGGTTTGCTGGGCCTTGCGACGGACGGTGGAGAAGGCGGGTATCCGCGTCGGTATCGCTGTTCTGCAGCGTGGTCGTCATCGCCTCGGCGACCATGTGGCGCGTTTGCCGGTCGGTTGGTTCAGCGCACAAAATACCGCACGACTGAGCCATTTGGCCTCCCAGGGCATGATGGAATTGGCTCAGCTTCCGGCCCACGTTTTCACGCCGTTGATCACAGGGGTGGTCACACCGGTTGTAATCGTTGCCGCGTTGTTCAACTTACATTGGCAAATGGGGTTGATCGCGCTACTGGCTTTACCCCTCTTGTTGGGTATCTTTGCACTGACAGCTCATCTGGGGCAGCGCGCCGACCAACGCTTTCAGCACAGCGCCGCGCAGACCAGCCAGCGCATGGTCGAGTTTGCCCAGGCACAATCGGTGCTCCGCGCCTTTAATGGCGAGGACGGCGGCACCCAGTTTCTCGAGCAGGCCATCGGGCGCCAGCAGCAGTCTGCAAAGCGGCTGATCCACGTCTCGGCGATGTCGGTGGTGTTCAATGCCTGGGCGGTGCAGGCCGGCTTCGCCGTCTTGCTGGTGGCTGCCACGCTATGGCTGGGTGATCAGTTGAGCGCAAGCCTGGCACCGTCTTCGGTCATAGCCGTGATCGTGTCGTTGCTGTTGGTCAGCCGCTTTATCGACCCGCTTCTGGAGGTCGCAGGTTATAGCGAAGTGCTACGTGGCGCGCGCGGTCAGCTTGATGCCGTGCGCGAAATCTTCGAGGTCGACCCTTTGCCGGAGCCGCAGGCCCCGCAAGCGCCGGTCGATGGATCGGTCGTATTGGAAAACGTGAGCTTTTGCTATGCCGAGGATCAGGCCGATGTGTTGCGCGATGTCAGCCTGCGTATCGAGCCCGGCAGCATGACGGCGCTGGTCGGTGCTTCTGGCTCGGGCAAGACCACCCTGGTGCGGCTGATTGCGCGCTTTTTCGATGTGACGCAAGGCCGCGTGATGGTGGGCGGTGTAGATGTTCGGCAGATGTCCAGTGGGCAGCTGGCCGGTCAGATCAGCCAGATCTTTCAGGATGCTTACCTGTTCCAGGGCAGCATCGCCGACAACATTCGCATCGGTAAACCCGATGCCAGTGATGCCCAAGTGATGCAAGCAGCAACACAGGCTGGCGTCCTGGAGATCATCGAACGCTTGCCCCAAGGCCTGGACACGCCAGTAGGCGAGGGCGGTGCACGCCTGTCCGGGGGAGAGCGACAGCGAATCTCCATCGCCCGTGCGCTGATCAAAGAGGCGCCGATTTTGTTGGTCGATGAGGCCACCGCCGCTCTCGACGCCGAGAACCAAGCGGCGATCGCGCAAGCGTTGGCGCGTTTACGCGGCACGCGCACGCTGATTGTCATCGCGCACCAGCTGTCGACAGTGGTCATGGCCGACCAGATTCTAGTGCTCGATCACGGCCAGATCAGCGAGCAGGGCTCCCATGCGCAGTTGAATGCCAAGCCAGGGCTCTACGCGCACTTTCTCGCCCAACGCCAAGCCGCGAAAGGCTGGCGGATTGCTGGAGAATCAGACGGTGAGGGCGGTTCTTGAACCGTGCAATCTTACTCTGCGTGTTTGCCGTGCTTTGTTGCCTTTCGTTGATGGTGGGGGTCAAAGAGGTTTCCTGGACGGCACTGTTCACGTTATCCGATGACGCTTGGCTGACACTGACTGCCAGCCGCCTTCCGCGCCTGGCCGCCCTGATTCTCACGGGGGTGGGGCTGGCCGTGTGCGGCGTGATTCTGCAGCAGATCGTGCGCAACCGCTTCGTCGAACCGGCAACTTCCGGCGGGCTGGATGCAGCAAAGCTGGGCATTCTGATTTCATTGACGGTGGCCCCCGCTGCCGGTGCGGCCGGCCGTATGCTGTTTGCCTTGGCGTTTTGCTTTGCGGCGAGCCTGCTTTATGTCGCGATCATCCGCCGCATCAAGTTCAAGAACACCGTGATGGTTCCGGTCATCGGCCTGATGTACGGCAGCGTATTGAGCGCCATCGCCGAGTTCTACGCCTATCGTCACAATATCTTGCAGAGCATGCAGGGCTGGATGCTCGGAGACTTCTCGAAGATCGTCCAGGGCAATTACGAGATCATCTACCTGATCTTGCCGATAGTCGTGCTCACTTATCTGTTCGCGCACCGCTTTACTGTACTCGGCATGGGCGAGGGCATGGCCGGCAGCTTGGGCCTGAACTACACGGCAAATGCGGCGTTGGGGTTGATGCTGGTGGCGGTCACCGTTTCCGCCACGGTCATTACCGTAGGGGCCATTCCCTTTGTCGGGCTGGTTATTCCCAACCTGGTGGCGTTGCACTACGGCGAGAACCTGGAGCGAACATTGCCCATCGTCGCGTTGTGCGGCGCGTCGCTGTTGCTGGCGTGCGACATTCTCGGCCGCTTGTTGATCTATCCCTTCGAAGTGCCCATCGGTCTCACCGCGGGAAGCGTAGGCGGTGTGTTGTTCCTGGTGTTGCTGATCAGGAAATACGCATGAGGCGTGTGGCTACCCGCTATGGTCTATGGGCACTGGTGCTGGTCCTGGCGATAGCGTTCCTGTTGTTGGGCTCAGGCTTTGACTTCGACTACGTCATTCCCAAGCGAATGACCCGTTTGGCCGCGATGGTTATTGCCGGAGTATGCGTTGCTTATTCTTCGGTGATTTTCCAGACCCTTGCCGGCAACCGAATACTGACGCCGGCGATCATGGGGTATGAGGCAATCTACCTGTTGTTCCAGGCCTTGCTGATCCTGGTGCTGGGTACCCAGAGCCTGGTGCTGTTGGGGCGTAACGGTAACGTATTGTTGTCGATCCTGTTGATGCTCGCTTATTCAGGGCTCATTCACCGTTGGCTGTTCCATGACGGACGCAACAACGTGTACCTGCTGCTCCTGCTTGGGCTGGTACTGAGCATGGTGATGGGCACCTTTACCCAGTTTATCCAACTGAAGATCAGCCCTGGTGAGTTCTCGATCTTCCAGGGTTTCAACTACGCCTCCTTTAATAAGGCGCAACCCACGCAAGTGATCTATTCGGGGCTGCTGGTGGCGGCGGCGTGCTTTATCGCGCAAAGAAGCCTGCCGGTGCTCGATGTGTTGTCGCTGGGGCGTGACCAGGCGATTTCCCTGGGTGTCGATTTTCAACGCAGCGTGCGCCTGCAACTTGCGCTGATCGCGATTCTGGTGGCTGTCTCAACCAGTCTTGTCGGGCCGACGGCTTTCATGGGCGTGTTTGTGGCAAACATCACCTATGCGCTTGCCCGCACCGCCCGGCACCGGATTACATTGCCCATGAGTTGCGCCATTGCCATTGGCATTTTCATCGTCGCCCAGTACGTGGTCGAGCAGATGTTCAACTACAACACCTCCGTCAGCATTCTCATCAACCTGGTGTGCGGCGGGTATTTCCTCGCGCTGATGATTCGAACCCGAGGCGCTTCATGATTTCCCTTCGTCACGTCTATAAGACCTACGGCACCAAGCACGTCCTGAGTGACGTCAGCGTTCAGTTCCCGCCAGGGCAGGTGACTTCGCTGATTGGGCCCAACGGGGCAGGCAAGACCACCTTGCTGATGTTGATCGCACGTCTGCTGGCGCCGACCCGCGGTGAACTGCTGATTGGCGGGCGTAGCATTGCGGATGTGCCCATCCGCGAATATGCCAGGCGTGTCGCCACCTTACGCCAGACACCCGATTTCAACCTGCGGCTGACCGTTGAAGAATTGGTGGCTTTCGGGCGTTTCCCTTATAGCCGAGGGGCGCTCACCGTCCAGGATCGCCAGGTCATTGACGAAGCCATCGAGTTTCTGTCGTTGCAACCATTACGCCTTTCTTACATCGACGAGCTGAGCGGCGGGCAGCGGCAAATGGCGTTCCTGGCAATGACCATTGCCCAGCAAACCGATTACCTGCTGTTGGACGAGCCGCTCAATAACCTGGACATGAAGCATGCCGTACAAATCATGCGTGCGCTGCGCCGCTTATGTGACGAACAAGGTCGCACCGTGATTCTGGTGGTGCATGACATCAACTTCGCGGCCAACTACTCCGATCATATCGTGGCCATGAAAAACGGCGCGGTGCACTGGCGTGGCCCGGTAGCGGAGGTTGTCACCGAGGCGCACCTGCGCGATCTCTTTGATTTGGATTTCGAGATTCTGCAGAGCGAGCAGGGGTTCGTCTGCAACTACTTCAACCCATCATTATCAAGGGAGCAGATATGAGTATTGGTAAGGCAAAAACAATCCGTGGGGCACTGCTGGCGGTCGCGGTGGCGGCCGGCCTGCAGGGCTGTGACAAACCCTCGGCACAGGCGTCCGCGCCAGTCGCTGCGCATACGCACTACGAGCCGATCAAGATCGAGCATCCACTGGGTAGCACGATGATCACCCAGCTCCCCCAACGTGTGGTGGCGTTCGATATGAGTGAACTCGATACACTCGACCAGCTGGACGCGCCGGTGGTGGGTATCGCCAAGGACTATGTCGCGAGTTTCCTTACCCAGTACCGTGACAATCCGAACATCATGGACGTGGGGTCGACCATCCAACCCAACCTTGAACGGTTGCATGCCCTCAAGCCCGACCTGATCCTGATCTCGCCGCTCCAGGCGCAAAGTTACGCAGAACTGAGCCAGATCGCACCGACGCTCTATGACGATGTGGACCTGACCAACCAACACGGCAATCTCTTCGCCACCGCCAAGGATCACCTCATGACCCTGGGGCGCATTCTAGGCAAAGAAGCGTTGGCTCGTCAGAAGGTTGCGCAAATGGACGCCAAGGTTGAACAGACTCGGCGCGTCACCGATGGGCGCCCGGAGAAAGCGCTGATCGTTTTGCATAACAACGGCGCATTTACCTCCTATGGCGTGAAGTCGCGCTACGGTTTCATCTTCGACACCCTGGGCGTAAAACCCGCCAGCACCGACATCGAGGCTGGCTTACATGGCCAGCCCATCTCCAATGAATTCATCCAGCAGGCCGATCCCGACATTCTCTACGTGATCGACCGTACCGCAGTGATGGAACGGCGGCCGGCGCTGGACATGAAGAGCCTGGATAACCCGCTGCTGCGCAAAACCAAGGCCTGGACCAACGGACGTGTGATCTTTGTCGACGCCCAGACCTGGTACCTGTGTACCGTCAGTGCAACGTGTCTGGGTCGCATGGCCGACGAGGTGGTTCAAGGCTACAAGGGCTGACCCGCTGCGCTTGGGGTCGCAAGGGCGGGTGCCGTGCAGGCACTCGCCTTTATTTTCAAAAAAACACAAATGCTAATGATTGTTATTGAGGGTTTTGCCTTCTGGTTCGGAAAGCCTAGTGAGCACATACACATTCTCCGAATCAAAAGGAATTCAGCATGTCGGAACGCTGTCGCCAACATCGCGCTACCCCTGATTCACCGCAGGCTGCGCAACGCTTTACTTTGAGTCATATGTTCACGGCTGTGCAGATGGCGCTGGTACTGGGGCTGACGGCGGCGCCCACCGCCGCGAGCGCTGCCCCGCAAGCAGGCACAAGCAGCGCCAGCCTGGAGTTGTCGGAAACGGTGGTGGAGGGCGTCATGGACCCCGCTACAGGTCTGCCGCCGGCTTATGCTGGCGGGCAGGTTGCCTCCGGCAGCCGCGTTGGGCTGTTGGGCAACAAGGATTTCATGGAGACGCCTTTCAATACCATCAGCTATACCGATGAATACATACAGAACCGTCAGGCGCAGGATATCGGCTCGGTGATCGGTGCGACCGACCCCTCGGTGTACGTGCCCACCAAACGCAGCAACTTTGAAACCTTTTTCATCCGCGGCTTCTACAGCAACGCCGATGACATCACCTTTAACGGCCTGGTCGGCATGGCGCCGAATATGCGCGGCTCTACCGAATTGGCGGAGCGCATCGAAGTGCTCAAGGGCCCTTCGGCGCTGCTCAACGGCATGCCGCCAAGCGGCAGTGTAGGTGGCAGCATCAATCTGGTACCCAAGCGCGCCGGCGACGAACCGTTGGCACGCTTGACCACCACTTATGAGTCCCGGGGCCTAGGGGGTGTGCACGCGGACCTGGGGCAACGTTTTGGTGATCAGAAGCAGTTTGGTGTGCGCTTCAACGGCGTTTACCGTGACGGCGATACCCCCGTGGATAATCAGCAACACAAAATGGCACTGTCTTCCCTCGGGCTGGATTGGCGTGGCGAGCGGGCTCGGATATCGCTCGATTTCTACAAACAGCGTGAACGCATTGATGGTCTCAACTACTTCGGGATCAACACAATTGCCGCCAACGTCACCCACTTGCCAAGCCCCAAGAAGGGCGATTATGCGTTGGCACCCAAGTGGGCCTACACCATCAACAACACCACTACCACGATGGTGCGGGGCGAATACGACCTGACGGATTCGCTTACTGCCTACGCGGCGTGGGGGCAGCGCGATGGTGGTTACAACGCGATGATCAACTCAAGCACCCTGGTGAACAATGTGGGTGGCATCAGCTCTTCGGCCATTCGTTCGATTCGCAGTGGCACCCAGCAATCGGGTGAGGTCGGGTTGAAGGGCAAATTCCAGACGGGCCCCGTGGATCATGCCTGGACCATCGCCGCGACCCGTTTTACCTCCGACAACAGTTTCAAGGACGCGAGAGCCGCCATCCCCGGCACCACAAATTACGACAACCTCGACTTTGGCAACGCGCCGACCTTCCCGGGCTATGGTGCAACCACCTCGCAAACCAGGGCCAACCTGGGCAGCTATGCGATTGCCGATACGCTGTCCTTCGCCGAAGGCCGTGTGCAATGGACCGTAGGCGCCCGTCGTCAGCGCGTGCAAAACACCACCGACGCTTTCGGCCCCAGGGCTTCGAAAACCAGCTATGACGAAAGCCGTGTCTCGCCCGCCACCGCACTTCTGGTCAAGGTGACGGATGAGGTGTCGCTCTATGCCAACTACATCGAGGGCCTCAGCCAAGGCGCGTCGGCCCCTGACTCGGCAGAGAACGCAGGTGCGGTCATGCAGCCGTACCAGACCAAGCAATACGAACTGGGGACCAAGGTAGACCTGGGCTCTTTCGCCCATACCGTCAGCCTGTTCCAGATTGAGAAGCCCAGTGCCTTTACCGATCCGCTCACCAATGTCTTCGGCGTCTACGGCGAGCAACAAAACCGTGGCGTGGAATGGTCGTTCTTTGGCGAGTTGCAACCAAGATTGCGCCTGATGGGCGGTGCGACCTATACCCAGGCAGAAATGACCAAGGTGGTCACCGGTGGTGTCAAAGACAAGCAAGTGACAGGCGTGCCCAAGGTGATTGCCAAGCTAGGCACGGAGTATGACCTCCTCGACGTCCCTGGGTTGACCCTGACCGGCAACATCAACCACACGGGCAAACAATACGCGACCAACGATCATCGGGTGTCGCTGGACTCGTACACCACCTACGATGTGGGGGCTCGCTATGCCTTCAAGGTCGAGACCAAGCCTGTGACCTTGCGCGCCACCGTGCAGAACGTCACCAATAAGGCGTACTGGCTTGGTTCGTGGAACGGCGGGGATGGCAGCGGCCTTTCTGGCGGCTTGGGCGCGCCGCGCACGGTATTGCTCTCGGGTACGGTAGATTTCTGAGGGTTTGCAAGTCCAAAAGCACTGGACCCTGGCGAGGAATGCCAAGCCAGCGTTCATACAGGCTGAGCGCTTCCTCGCTGGCAGAGTTCGGAAACACGAAAGTCTGCAAACATACGGAAACCGACGAAACGCCATAAACGAAAAAACCCGCCAAACGGCGGGTTTTCAAGGGTTCCACAAACAGTGCTGGCCGTCAGTGGAACAGGAGATGGTGCCCGAACCCGGAATCGAACCGGGACGCCCTTACGAGCGGGGGATTTTAAGTCCGCAACGTAATTATTTAAAAACAATAACATAGCGTGAGTTCTGCACCGCTATGCGTTCCCCTAAGCTCCCTCGCAGCCCTTTGTTTTCAAGGGGGCTAAAATGATTGCGGTGCAGAAATCACTTCGTCGGCGTGACCTTTTTGCCGATCCTCTTACGGATGTAGTTCTCCGTCATGACGACGGTGGTGTGCCCAAGTTGGTCGCGAGCCTGCAGGATGTCACCGCTCGATTCTGCCTTGTCGGTACCGGCCTTAGCGCGCAAGTCGCGCATCTGAAAATCTCCCTTCTCAACACCGGCTGCTTCCCGGGCCGCGTCAAACCTCCCACGCAACATGCTGCTGGTCATAGGCTGCCCGTTCTCCATAACGATTAGCCGGCTTGTCCTGATCTTGTGCCCATCCTTCCTGGCCATGATTCGATCAATCACAACCTTCAGCTCGCCCGTTATCTCAATCCTCCTTTTTGCATTCGTCTTGCCTTGCTTTACGGCCAGCCTGTTGTCGCGGATGTCTCGCTCATCCATTTTCAGGGTGTCAGCGATGCGCTGCCCGGTCAGGTAGAACAAATCGAGCGCATCCCGTAGCGGCTGTTCAGCGTGCTGGTACACCAGGGCGAACATCTCATCCTCAATGTATTGATCGCGACCAGATTCCTTGTGCCCCTTCACCCCGGCGCACGGGTTGGCCAAGGCCGTATAGCCGCTGCTGCGGGCAAAGTTCCAGATTGCGCTGAGTAAAGCTTTCTCACGATTTGCGCGCACCGGAGCTGTCTTGCCGCGCTGCCGTAGGTATTGAACGACGTGTTGTGGCTCGATCGCCTCCAGGGGCGCGGGCGGATCATCGAAGAATCTCAGCAGCTGCTTCAGCTCCCGGGTGTTGTCCTTTTGCGTGGCCATGCTCTTGGTAGGGACCACCTCGTTCATGTAGATGTTTGCCACGTATGCGAAGGTCAGCACGTCTTGAACCAGGGCGGAGGACGCGCGGCTCTTCTCAAGCTTTGCGTACTCCACGATAGCTATCCCGTAGTCGCTGCCCAGGGCAAGTTCCTTCCTTGGCGATCCCCCGAGGTCGTAGTAGTAATAGATGGTTCCGCTGCGTTGCTTCCGCTTTCTGAGGCGCGTAACGCTGTCAGGCTGTGTTGGTTTCCTTCCCATTTAACTCACCAGCCGCGGCTGCCATTTTGGTTTTGTCATAGTTTCGGTGACCGCCTCTCCGGTGAGCGCATTAGCTATGACGCAAGGCCAGCCGCTACGCTTAATGGTGTGGCGAATCCCGTTCCGCTTGAGCACTTGTACCTGTCCCGCCTTTGTCCGAGCGCCTGTGAGCGTGCAAACTTCCTCATGTGACAGAAAGTGAATCTCCATACCTACCTCCCGCCGGCCGTGGGCCGCGCTGTCTTGATGATTTGAATTGCCAGGCCGAAGCTGATCAGCAGCCAGGCACATGTGCCGGCGAAGGCGTAGAGCAGTGCCTCGGTGGTGCCGGTGTCCAGCAGGTCGAGCCCGAGCCAGCCGAACCAGCCGATGGTTCCTACCAGGTACAGAAAAGCGCCCAGCAGTATCAGGGTGAGTTTCATAGCGAACATGGGGTGTCCTTGCCGCGCTGGGGCGGCGCATAGGGGATTGGAGTGATAGCTTTCTGCCTATCTTTCAAACAGGACCGAAGCGGTGTACAAAAGGGTTCAACTAAGTTCGTGATGAGGCATGGACGTGTCACACAACTTCGATGCTCCGATAGCGCACGCTTACCGGGGCCACGTGATGTTTCTCAAGTTCGACTGGCGTCGCCCGAACGACCAGAGCCCTGTTGCTGCAAAGATCATTGAGCCAGCACCCATCAATGGCTTGGGTGAGGTTGCAGCAGAGTTGGAGGGCCCTTGGCCTGACTATCCGGCAGCGCTTGATGACGCAATGGCGGCAGCTGAACGATGGATTGATAGTCAGTTGCCCTGATTCAGCTCGCCGGCAGGCGTATAGGGGGATTGGGGTTACAGCGCCATCTCGGCCTGGGTTTCTCGCTGCCAGATCGGGGAACTGTTGTGCGATTCGATGCGGTCGGCTATGACGTTGGCGCGTTGGCCCGCAGTTGGTGGGGCATACATGCCGAATCGGCTGATACTCCCGCCGTTCACCGCAGCGTTCGTGCTGTCGGCTGATGCGAACGGCAGATGCTGGAATATCGCGGGGTCGAGCATCCTGAGACCATGGAGGCGACAGGCTGGTCGGCCTTGGTCGTCGCAGATTGCATCCATTGCTGAACCCATCCGTTTCCACCAAGCCGCCGTTCCAGGGTATGCCCATTGCCCTGAACTGCCGATGGCCACTGTCGGCCAGCCGGCAGCGAGGCGCTGCAACCTTTCCAACGATTCGTGCAGGTGCCAGACCGGCACACCGCGTAACTCTCTGGGCCAGGCCTCCAGAAGCGCGTCGTTGGCCGCCTCGTCGCCGTCGATGACATCCGGGATCAGCGCCCAGTCGAAACCGGGATGTCGGTGCCATTGCTCAACCCAGGTTGTGTAGCCATCAATATCCAGTTTTCCGCCTTTCTTCCAGACCGAAAACGCGCCGTTGTCGAACACAAACGACTGGCAGACATCGGCAACGATGCCCATGTCGTCCTGGCGCGGAAAGGGTACCAAGGCATGCCGGCCGGCAAGAAACCGGGCGCCATCCTGGCGAGTGCCGCCGACTGGCGTGCCGTGGTATGCAATCATCCGCTGAGCCTCACCGTTTCGATCTCGACGCCCTGGTGCGTGGCGATGATGGTCTGATCGCCGCCCAAGGATTCCGCCAGGCTGTCGGCAATCTGTTCATGCCAGCCTTTGGTGATCAGCGCTGTCGTCGCCTTGATGTGCTCGACGCGAATCATGGCGCTTGAGCGCAATTCCAGCCTGTAGAGGATCGTTTCTCCGTCGGAAGGGCAGACGGCTGCGAAGGTGTGTCTATAGGTATTAATGGCTTGGGCCCCTTATTAGATGAAGACGTAGGCGAACCAGAGGGTGGCGATCATGGCGTCACCCGGCCTGCAAAATCCTCTGCGGTGAGCTTGTACTCGATGACGTTGCGCACCCGATAGAACGTTGCTGTGCAGTTCTTGCTGATCCATTCGGAAAGAAGTGCGTCGAGCTCCTGGCGGGCTTCATCAGGAACGTCCGGCCAGTCCTCTGCGAATTCACCCACATCGTCATAGGCGCGCTCGCCAAGCATTTCAATGATGTCGCCCGCATCAACATAGCCAGCGATGTTTATCGGGAATTTCTCTCCCTTCCAAACGGTCGCCCCGACTTTAAAGTCTTCGTTCTCGTCCAGCAGCTCACCCAGGCTGTCGCAATTGAACAGTTCCTCATTGGCTGACCAGGTTTCATCGGAAATTCTCTTTTCACCAGGCATGACTTCGTCCTTGGCCGTTTTGATGGCCGGTTTATGCTTAAATGGGTGGATATGGAATGGATAGTTTTTCAGGGAGGAGCGCATATGTTTGCTGTCGGTGTATCACTACTTGCAGTCGGCTTGGGGACATCTAACCCTGGCTTTTGGATACCCGGCATAGCCTTTATGGCTATCGGGCTCTCCCAACGAGCAAAGCGCTGATCTTCCTCAATTTGCGCTACACCCGTTTGAACTCGACCACCCAGACCCACGGGTTGGACGGCCCGCCCTCGTCACCGTTGATCGAAGTCCAGATATCCCGGAAAGCGAACCCGGCGGGCCGCTCCACGCCGGCGGCTTTGAACGATTCAACTGCGCTGGCGCATACGCCCTCGGCCGTAGCCTGATCCTCAGTGATGTCCTGCAGGCGTTCGACGCGCACGTCGGTGATCTCCAGCAGGATGCGGCACGCGGCGCGGGGCATGTGAATGCTGGGTTTGTACTTCAGGCCGAAGTCTTTCCTCGCCTCGTCACTGTGTGACCCAGGTCGGCAGTCAGCAGCGTAGGCGTATCGCTGGAGCGGGCCGTTCGGGTCTGGGCGATGCTCGACACCGGTGCCGCGCAGATCGATGAATGTCTCTCGCACCCAAAGGCGATTGCCGGGCTGGCCGTATGGGCAGAAGTAGGAGGCACCGAAGTGCTGTGGCAGTTCGCGGTAGAGCTTCTGGCATTCACTGGCACTAAGCGTGCCCTCCAGGTCCTCCGGGTTGAAGTCGGCGCGGACTGCCCGGCGCGTGACCGTCTTCCGGCCTTCCAGAATGGAGCGCACCATCGGCACCGAGAATAGAATGGGGCGTTCCTTTATTTCAGACATGGCTTCACCATCAGGCGCCTAGAGCGGGCTGTGTTTAAAAAGGATTAGTGGCAAGATAATGGCCCGACGATTTGTCGGATTGCCTAGGATTTCCATGAAAAAAGTAGTTCTGATGCTCTCGTTAGCTGCACTGGCAGCCTGCAGTTCAAATAAATCGGTTGTTACATCCACAGATCCAAATTGGCTGCGTATAGGCGACGAACCCGAAGGCTATCCCAGGACTTTTGTCGAGAAACTAAACGACAACTGCTCACTGGTTAGTGAGTCTTGGACGAAAGGGTCTATCAAAGGCCAGAATATGTGGACGAAAGAGCAGTCTCGAAAGCCGATCGCCTGCCCTTGATATGAGCTATAGCGGCTGACTTTGAAGGGGGAGGGGTTACAGGTGTTGCGGGTGGAGTACGGATGTACTCCTATCGGGATTTGGCGGCACGCTTGCGGAACTCGTAAACCATGCTGCGCAGATCTACCAGTGACTCCTACAGGTCGCCGCGGGTTGAGTCGATATTCTCGAGCAACTCACCCTCACCATCGTCGCCGCCCTCATCGACTGCCAGAAGGGCCAGGCCATATGCCTGGAACTTCGCCAGCACATCATCGGCTGACTTGGCCATGTACTCGGCATGCTCGATGGCATAGGCCTCTGGTGAGCGATCGGGCTGTTCGGCCGCCAGAGGGTTGGGCGAGAAGCGCAAGGCTGATTTATATGCAGCGTCGAGCGCGTCATCCAAATCGCCGCCAGCCTTCCTGGCCACGTTGAAGGCAATGATCATTTTCGCCCGTACGTCGTAGCTGCGATCCACCAGCATGCATGCCATTTGCTCGCCCGGCACGCCGTCAATCGTTTGGTTGTGGCTCATACAGCCTCCCTCGTTACCAGATCATGGGCATCCACAACGGACATGCCGAGCTTCTCGGCGATCAGTACTTCCAGTTTCGCTCCTTTTGAATGCTCCCAGCCGGGCAGGGTGGCCACGGTGTCGCAGTCCATCAGGGCGGCAATGTCGCGACGCATACAGTCGGTCCAGGTTCCGCCTTCAGAGTTGATCTCGGCGGGGTTGGTGACTGTGTGGCCGCTGGCGCGCAGGCTGGCGGTCATGCTGTGGAAGGCGGGGAAGTTCAGCCCTGGCAAGCCGCTCATGGGCCCGCTTAGGTAAAATCGTTTCACGGGGAGTCCTTGCCGGGCCATGCCCGGGCGGTGGAGTGGGGGAGTTATGCGTCGAGGCGCTGGTAAAGCTCGATGATTTCGGCGGCGTTGGCGGCGACTAGTGCCTCGGCCTCATCCGGGCAGACGCTGTTGCCGATCAGCCGCACCTGGTCGGCCTTTTTGACGTCGCGCCATTCCTCGGCACCGGTAACCGGGTCGACAAACAACCCGCGGTCAATGATGTAGTCCTTGTCAAAGCCCTGCGCGGCCTTCAGCTCAGGCGGTTGCAACATGCGCAGGGTGATGTCGATCAGCACGTAGCCGCCGACCATCACCATTTCTGCCGGGTCTTTGAAGTGCTCCGGCAAATACTTGTGCATGAACGCGGCGCAGCGGCGCGCGCCTTCCATCTGCTCAGGAGTCAGCGAATCGGGCACCTCTACAGTCTCGACGACCGCGACGCGATCTTTTGTCGGCAGCGTGTGCATCGGCTCATTGAGCGATATTCCGTCCTTCTCGCGGCCGTAGTACTTGACCAGATAAGCGCTCACCAGGCGCTGGTTGGCGCCGGTCTGACAGATTGTCGATATCGGGTCGTGGGCCGATCGGCCGTCGCCTTTGTAGAAACCGCCATTCGCCTGTTCGAAGAACGCCGTGACGATGCCGTGGCGCGCAGCTCCGGCCAGAACTGTCTGCGCCGGGTCGTCAGGCGAGCAACCCGCGGCGTTTTGCCCGAATGCAGTCATGTGTGCAGCGACCATCGCGAAGTGGCCGCCCTTGACTTGAGCGACCTGCGTGCGCAATGGCTCCTGGGCGTCGAAGTTACGTTGAGATGAGCCATTGGCGCACTCAGTGAGGAACGGAGAAGCCACCGGCTGCACCAATGCGTGATGCGTGCCGCCGGCGCTGATGGTGGAAAGCGCTTCATCAGTTCCGTGCGTGCTGGTGTGCGCCGACGACGTTCCGCGCATGGGGACGATGAAAGGCTTCGCACTGGTCAGCACATGCCGCCAGCAGCCCTTGGCCACACGCCGCATGGTGTTCTCGGCCATCGGCTTTTCACGAAAGATCGTGCGGCCGAGATTGCTCCAGTCGATGCACTCGGCCGCAGAGCGCCACGGCAATTGCTTCGCGGCAGGCCGCTTGTGGCGTTTTGGCTCCGGCCAAACGATTGGCTTGCCGTCGCTGCGGGCCACCAGGTAAAGACGTTTTCGAATGGTCGGGGTGCCTGCGTTCGCCGCGATCCGCTCCCGCCAATCGGCGTTGTAGCCAAGCCCGCGCACCAGAGCTTCCATCGGCACGAACTCTCCGATGGCCTCGATGATTTCCGGCATGTCAGGGTGATCAGCTGGCAGCCCTGTACTGATTGCGGCGATGAACGCTTTAAAGGTGCGGCCGCGCTCAGACTTGATCGGCTGGCCGTCATCGTCGATCGGGCCCCAGTCGCAGAACTCTTCAACGTTTTCGAGGAAGAGAAGGCGGGATTTCGTGACGAACAACCAGCGAATCACCACCCATGCTAGTCCACGCACCCCGCGATCACGTGGCGCTCCACCTTTGGCCTTGCTGTGATGCCGACAATCAGGCGATGCCCAGATGATCGCGACTGGATGCCCGCCAGTGGCTTCACGCGGATCAACTTCGAACACGTCTGCAACATAGTGCGCTGTCTTGGGGTGGTTGGCGCGGTGCACGGCCAGGGCGATTGGATTGTGGTTCACCGCTACGTCCGGCTCCCGGTATGCCCTGGCGATGCCGGTGCTGGCGCCGCCACCGCCGGCGAACAGGTCTACCACCAGTTCCTTTTCGAACGGCAGGCCCATGCTCGGCTGGCCATGGATGAACTGAGGCAATTTCTGTTGTGCGGACATAGGGGATCCTCACCGGTATAGTTCCGGGATCTACAGGGGAGTGGGTTATGAGTTGGGAAGTCGTATTTTGCTGGATCGAAAGTCATCCAGGCTTGGCGTCGTGGGTGCAGGCATTTGGATCTATTGCAGCGATCATCGCGGCGATGTGGATCGCCAGCCGCCAGGCCAGAAACCAAGTCAAAAGGGAAAAGAAAGACGCTGCCCAGACTTCGTTGGCACAAGCAGGAAGGCTGTACCTGATCGCGAAGGAATATTGCGATACGCTTTTAAATGTCGTTGAACCTGCACAAGAAGATGATTCAGGATTGGCCGACCAAATCGTGTCTGTTGCATTCAGCCGAATTATCAATCGACTAAATGCTAATTTTGATGACGACCTAAACCCGGCGCGCAATGTTCAAATTCACATATTGAGAGCATCCCTTACATCAATAATATTTATTTTAGAAAATGGTCGTCATATAGATCCCTTCGAGCGTATTTCCGAAATTGTTAAATTGCGTAAGCTTGCGCCAGCCCTAGTGGAGTCCTGTAAGGCTCTTGTTGAATCGAAGCATTAGTACCGGTAGGGGCTGGCACGATCCTGCTTCCGAGCAACTGAGGTGGCAGATTTCGTTGATATGGGGTATTACGGGTGTCCGGCATGGAGCCGGATCAGGCGGCCTGGCGTTGTCCCAGCGCTTGCTGGCGTGCGGCTTCAAATTCGCTGCCCAGGATCTCGGCGGAACCATCGATGCTCTCGTGCCCATCCTCAAGCCTGATGCCGAGGTTCAGGTACACGACCCCATCCAGCTCGAAGAACACACCGCCGCACATCCACAGTGCGCCAGGGTTCAGGCCAATCGCCTCCCAGGCCTCGTCCATGTCGATGCTGGCCGGGCAATGCTCCTTCCACAGTGCCGAAAGGCGCTCATGCTCGACGACCTGGGCGGCGCGCGCTTCCTTTGGCGTTCCTTTCGCCGGCTTGGCGCTGGAGCGAAGGGCGCGGTAGTCGTACTGGTCGGGGCGGCACCAGTGCACATCCAAGTCACGGCTGGCACTGATCTTCACCCCGCCGACGTAGCTTCGACTACCTGACCGCATCGGCGAGGCTGCACCACCGAACAACTGGCCAAGTTTGGCGCGCTGGGCGTCCCACTCTTTGCGCTTGGTTTCCCAGGCGATGACGGCCGCAACCACGGCAGGAGCGGTGGTCTTGTACATGTAGTTGCTCATGGATTATCTCCAGTCAGGCGCCGCCCTCCGTTATCTCGGTGAGTGGCATTGTTTGAAATCTAGGGTGATCAGCGTGTACTATCGCATCCATTGCAAAGTTCGCCTTTTGGCGACTTCTAACGAGCACGGACTAAAGGCTGACGTAAAAGAGAAGTTTTTCAGCGGTTTGGCTATTGCATCGGACCTAATCACAGTAGGCGGGTGGGCGCTTCCATTGGCACTCCCATTTTTCACCGACATTGATCTAGGAGCATTACTGATGAGCACAACAGCAGCATTTGAATTAGGTGGGGCGGTTCTGGGAACGTTCGATTTTCAAATTGCGAAGAACTCGACGAGTAATGTTAGCTTCCGGACAGCACCGCAGGGGGTTCAACTCCCCCCGTTCCCACCAATTCCTATCCGGGCGATATGATTTCATCGCCTGGACTCTGCTGAATCATCAGCATGCTCTTCTCTTGAAAGTCGCGCGCCACGTTTTCGCTAATCACGATTTCGTGGCGCGGATAACTCAGGAAGACAGACAGTTCGTCGTCGCTCATCAAGTCCATCTTCATGATAGCGATCTGCAGGACCTCGCTGATGATCCGCACCTTTCCGCGCAACCGGATACGCTCCATGGCCTGCTCGATACCTGGCCTTACCTTGTGCCGCAATTCCTTCTCGGCGACCGCCAGCCGCTTCTGCGCAGCCTTGGCCGATCGTTCCTGCACAGTCTTGGCCATGGCCTACCTCTTCTATTCCGCTGGCCGGCAGTGCGAGCCAGGTTTGACGTTTGCGTTGCTGGGTGCGGGCTTTGCGGCGCATGAGTCGACCTTTAACTGTCGCCACGCGCCGACGGCCTCGAAGATCCGCGCGGCGTGCGCCTCGTCCAGCGATATCGCTTCAGGTATGGCGATCCAGCCCGAAGCCACCATCTGGCTTTGATTGGCCTCGTCCCGCAGTTTCTTGTAGCAATGCTCGATAACGTCTTCCAGGTGGTCGGAGAGGTAAACACCATCGGGCGCCACCTCCACTGACTTGCTGTAGTGGTCACCGCGGGCGTCGATGCAAAGCGCGCTGAGGTAGATCGTCCACCGGTGGGGAATGCCGCAGACGGCCTGGCCAATCTTCCCCGGTGCGATGCTCTTGAGCGACTTGTAATTGATCATGCCCTGGCGGCCGCTGGGGTCGATGTTGACCACTGCGACGTGGTTGGCGGCCAGCAGCGACCGGCAGGACCGGTCAATGCGGGCTTTGAGGTTGTGGGGTTTGCGCTTGCTCATAAAGCCTCCGCGAGTTTGCGCAGCGCTTCACGCTCGGCCCGGGTGATGAGCGGCTTGCGGCGCTTGAGGATGGTTGTCGGGTCGATGAATTCCGAACGCTTCGCCGGGTCTGGATTCATCGGCGGACTATCGCCGATGGTGAGTTTGCCGCCGGCGGCCAGGTGCCGCCGGACTTGACTGGAAAGCTCCAGCGCTTTCTCGCGCCGAAACTCGATGACTGATTTCAGGTTGCTGATCATGATCAGGCTCCTAAACGATGGGCTTGCGCCCGAGCTTTGTCCGCTACCTCATCAACCATGCGATTCAGCTCCAGGTTGAACTGGACCAGTTCTCTGTGCAGGTTGGCGATGTAGGCTTCGTCGCGGTAAATCGTCTCGATGTAGAGCTGACAGTCCTCATCCTGACGCGGGTCGAACGAAATAAAGTCCCACCATTTGCGGCCGGTAACGAACATGCAGCCCTGGACTTGCGGCATGTGTTCTTCGGGCATTCCTTCCAGCCAAGTCCTGATATGTATTGCTTCGTTGAATGGGCACTTCGATTCGGTGCCCCCGTCATCATTTATCAGGCCGTCCGGCGAGCAGCCGAGCCAGTCGTACTTGGGGTGAACGATGAATTCGGAGGGGAGGACGATGTTGCCGGTCAGCATTTCGTAAGCGTCTTGGGCCTTTTGCTCCTCGGTGTGACCCCACTTAATCGACGCGCTACTGACGTTGTGCTTGGACTTCTTGGCAAGGCGCTCAAAGCACAACTCCCGCATGTACGACGTGCGGGCATCCATTGGCTCGCGCTTGCCATTTTTGTCAGGTTTCCCCCAGGCCATCACATCTTTGAAGCGGCTGGCGGTCACGCGGCCAGATCGATCTGCATGCCACTTCTCTGTGCCCTGAAGCTCAGTTCTCACTACGCAGCCTCCTCTGTGTGGGGCTGGCCGCTGTTGGTGCTGGTCATGTCTGTGAAGTCAGCGTCGACGGTTGCCGCCATGCTCTTGAGTGCTTCATGGCACTCCAGGCCGATTGCTGCGCGCTGCTTCGGCTTGAGGCCTGCCCAGGCTGCTGCGTAGGCGTCGATGTCCTGGCGCTTTGCAACGGACAGCAGATCCGCGAATACTCCGTCGATTTCTGGCGAGGGGGATTTCGGGCCAAATGACACACCGGCCGCTGCTGCGGTGTTTGCGGTCTGTTGGGCGGGAGTGATGTCGATCTCGCCACCATACGAATCTTCAAATTCGTCGGGGGTGTAAATGCCAAGGATTACGTCAGGGCAGAAGAGGCGCGCCCATTTCTTGGTAACCAGGTAGGCGATTTGCTGTTTTGGGTCTTCCGCCCAAAGCGTAGAGTTGCGAGTACGGACCTGGGTCAGCAAAAGCTCAAGGGTGCGTGGTTCGTCTTCACCCCGGAAGGTCGCCCAAACCTTAACGCCGATCCCTTTTTCGTCGTCAAAGCTCCAGGCCGGGACGCGGTATTTTTTAAACTCTCCGGTATCCTCGTCCTTTTTGGTCTTGCTGGTGACTTCACGCATCTTCCCGATGACGTTTTCCCAGGGGCCAAACCATTCGAAGTTAAGACGACTCTTGACTGGCGCCTTGGCGATGATTACTGCGTTAACGAGCTGCGCCTCATAGCTCAACGCGCCACCGTTGACGATGAAGGTCTTCTGCGCCACGGCGAAGGGGTTCATCTGCCACTGCATCGCTTGAAGCACCACCGCCATGCAGTCGGCCTGGTTACCCTTGAGATGTTTCGGGACGGTGGTCACTCCCTTCGACATCATCATTGCAAGGTCACTCATCGACCGCATGGTTCCTGGGTCGAGGATGAGTGCTGCCGCGTTGTGCGATGGGTCATGGTAGGTGGCGAGGCCGGTTGGTGATTGGGTGTCTGTATCGGTCATAGCGCCCTCCGTAGCCAGCATGAGATTTGCTGGCTGTGAGATGGAAAGGGTGGTTAGAAGCGGATGGCGCGAAGCCAGGCGCGAGCAGTTTCAAGGTCGACGTCAAAACCCAGCGCTACAACCTCGACAATGTCGTCAACTGCCGGCGCGGGCGTAGTCAAATCGTCCTGTTCAGCGCTGGTCGCCTGTGAGCTGACTGGTGCGACCTCGGCATTCGCTTCGATCGAGGCAGGAGCCGCAGCAATAACTAGGGCCGGCGCGGCAGCTTGGGCGCGCAGACGGGCCAGCTCTTCCTGATCTCGCTGATACTGGGCGTCACGTTCTCGCTGCTGACGCTGTTGCTCTTCCTGCTGTTCACGCTGCTGGCGTTGCTGTGCTTCCATGTCGCGGCGCTGCTGGTCCAGCTCGTCCTGCTGCTTCTTCAAGCGCAGACGGTCCTCCTCGGCGCGCTGCTTACGCAGCTCTTCAGCCTCTGCGTCGGCGAGGCGTTGCTTCTCGCGCAGTTCATCCAGCTCTTTCTGCTGGGCCAGCAGCTTGGCAGCCGCTTCTTCTCGGTCAATGGCAGCCTTGTGTAGCGCTTCCAACTGCTCAATTGCGTTGTCGCGAGCGATGGTGCCTTCGGCTTCAAATTCGCCATATTCTTCGGGCAGGATGACCGACTCCTTAACGCCTTGCAGAATTCCGGCGACGTCCGCAGCGCTGCGACTTGCGTATGCGGCAGCGACAGAGCTGAAGCGGGTAATCTTCGCCCGGATGGCTTCGACACGCTCAGCCTCGACACGCTCTTTCTCGGCCTTAGCGTCGGCGACGCGTTTCTCTTCGGCCTTGATGGCTTCATCGATTGGCTCTTCAAGCACTAGGACGCGAGCTTTCAGCGCTTCACCGAACTCCTTAACTTGGTTGACGCGAGCCTGTGCTTCTTTCACCTTCTGCTGATATGGCACCAGCGCGGTCTTGGTGGTGTTTGCCAGCGCATAGCGCACGTCTCGGATATCGACGCGGACTTCCTTCGCATTTGCCAAGCCTTCGCTCGTCGAGCAGTCAACGACCAGCTTCGCGTAGGTTGTTTCCAAGCGAACGATTTGTTCTTCGTGTGGCCGATATTCAGCGATGTCGGTCACCGCCACGGCAGGGGATACAGCCTTTTTCGCTTCTTCGGCTTCGCTCATTTCGAGCGATTCTTGTGCAGGTGCTTTTTTAGGATTTGTGGACATGACGATTCCTCGCCGCGCTTGGCGCAGCATTGAAAGTGTTGTGGTGGGGTGGCGCCGTTAAGCAGCGGAAACGATAGAGGCGTTGTAGTTGGCGTAGATCTTGTCGATGCGCGCCCGGAAGTAGCGATGTTCGCTGTCGTCGATAACGCGCAGCATGAAGGCCAGGGTGACGCACGATGTAGCAGCTGAGCTGGCATTCGGCTTGCCCAGGTCGCGGATCATGTTTTCGATCTCGCCCTCGATCCAGCTCACAGCGTTCTTATGATCTCGCTGTGCGACGTTCATTCGGCACCTCCTACTGGCGGGCAGATAAGCTCCATTTGAGCCATAACGGCACCTATGCGCAGCTTGAGGCTGGCGCGCTCTTTGATGCGCCGAGCCTCGCGCTCAGCGACGACGTCAGCCGTGTACTCGTGGAACAGGTCGACGTGCTGCTTCTTGCCAAAGTTGGGCAAGTCCCAGCGCCTGTCGGATTCCCTGGCCTGGGCGCTATCCGCGTAGCTGGTTGGCATGGTGAGTCTCCAGGCGCCGGGCGAGGGCGCAGGCTTCGTTGTGATCGCGGCGGAAACCCATGACCTTTCCGGTCAGGCTATCCACCACATGGAAGAAATCACGACCAGCAGGCTTCACCATCATCCGGAAGGTAACCACTGGCACCGGCCGACCAATCAGCCGATAGAAATCGGCCGTGGCGATACGGGAGCGCTGACGCAGGCCGTCGACAACGTCGCGGCGTGATTGGATGCTGTGGTGCATGGTCACCTCCAAGGTGGCGGTTGTTTACCTGTATTCGTCAACACTCATGCCTCCCGCTGGTTGCCGATGGGCGCGGGGGAGGAGTGCTGACGGGTAGAGGCGCAGAGGAGCATTAGCGTTTTGTCTTGGCAGCTAATATCATCCAAGCGCTGTATCAATGGATGATCATTACTTTCCCTATGGGGCTGCTTAAATGGAAAGAAGCTACTTTTTGACGATGCTTTTACTGGTTCTTCATCAGATAGATGCTGCCTTTTGGCGCGAATGGGAGTTGTTTTTCTTGCCCGGTGGTATTCAAGGCTTTCTGCTCTTCAATGCCTTAGTCATACCTGTGTTACTGATTGGGTATCGGCATGTTTTACTGGGCACGAGTCGCGCGCCGTTTTTTGCCAAGATCTGCGCCGGTTTAGGTGCGCTGACATTCATTATTCACGCCGGACTGGCTCTGGCTGGCGCGCATCAGTTTCATTTGCCCACTTCTATTGCCGTCATAACTCTTTGTTTGATCAGCTCCATATGGTTGCTGGTCAATACCCGAAATTACGATGCTAGGCTTGCTGAGTCTCATACGAGTTGATGCATTTAGGCGGCTATAGGACGCTGTTTCGTCCGCATCGGGGTGTGATTTGGTAGGGATTCGAACCCAAAAGAATTACGTCGATTTCGGCAGCGCTACCTAGTCGACCCCACCCCGCACGCAGGGCGCCCCTGATCCGCCGAGGCAAACTCCAAATCACACCCCGATGCGCTCTCATAGAGAGGATCGGGTGGGTTCACCCAGGACCTCAACCATCACCGGTATAGGGCAGTTAACGACAGGCTGTCGTGGCGCTGGTTGTTCAGGCTGGATTCCAGTCAAGGAACGCGACCTTTTCCAGAGAGCAATCCGCATCAGTTGCATATCGGTATTGGTGGCCATCCTCTTCGCACTCTCGCAGCACCAATGCTGTTTGATCCTCATCCGAGCACATCACGCAATAAGAAGTGGTGTCTGTGCCGATCACGATATTCATGGTCTTGCCCTCGGTTGTTTTCCAAATGCCCACCGCTCTGGATGGGCATCAGTGAAAAGGTCCGTCATGCTTCAAGCGACCTTCCCGAGAACCTCACGGGAGAACCTCTGAATGTTCATGTGCGCGGTGACTGTCATAGCCTTGCGCTGTTTGATGTAGCTGCGCAGCGCGAGGTCTGCCATATCGGCCTGATCAGCTTCGAGCGCTGCAATTGCCTCGTCGATTCCGCCGAACCACTTTTCCAGCAGCCTGGCGCACGATGCGGCCGCCTCGTTGACCACCTCATCGCTTGCTTCAAAAACTGAATTGCTCATCGCCCATTCCTCGGTTGTCATCCCAAGCAGCCCTCGCAAGAAGGCTGCTCAGTGATGCTTTCCGCCGTGACCCGCATAACACCTGGCGTCGGTCATCGGCTTAAATCAAATGTTCTTCCAGCCGCGGGCCTTTCGGCTTGTTCTCCCGCTGGATAACTGTTCTTGGCGCTTTACGCTGCACGCCCGGGCCAGTTGCCAACCCTCTGAACCGTTTAGGCCGGTTCATCGCTGCCTTTGAATCTGGGCCGGTGGTGATCCGGCAATGGGTATCGCTAAAGAACGGCGCAGGTTTCGCTGCTGGCCGACATTCTTCATTGCTGGCTTGAGGCGATAATCACAGAGTGTGTTTATTGTGTCAACACGAAATGTGTTTGTATTTTTCATGATTGAATCACGATGTATGGTGTTTATAGGGTGATTGGGAAGGAGGTAGCAGGAAGCCGGCCTATCGGCGAGCTCATTTAGGAATCGCAGTACTCGCGCCAGCCGATCCTGACAGCGCCGCCCTCCAAATGCTCGATCCTTATGCCAGCGGTGTCGCCGATATCCTGGATGACCTGGCGCCAAGCTTCAGGGCTTTCATCGTCGCGTCTGGAAACCTCGACCAACTGAATCCGCTGTACTCTAGGAGAGGCAATTATGCGTTGCAGGCGATGACCCACAAGCTCGTAGGAGTTTCTCGGTTTCGGGGTGGAGTAGGGTGACTGGATCATACTTCGCTCCTTGCGAATACTGTATGGATGCACAGTATTGATGCTGACGTATCTTGGCAAGAGTGCGGCAGGAAGTTTCATGCATAAATGCATGAATCGCTTGATTAAAGACGCCCTAAGCCCATAAAAGCCAAGCTCTGTGGCGGGGTGTCTAACTGCCATCATTCGGATACAATGCGCGCCGGCTGAGCATCGGCCAAGCCAATGAAGGCGCTACGGAGTGATGGTATGAAGATGGGAAAGGCGGCGGGAGTCGTAGTGCTTATTGCAATGATTGCCCTGGGCGGCTGCGCAAGCATTGTCAGCGATAGCAAGCCGAAGGTTGGGTTGTACAGCCTTCCGACGAATGCCAACTACGTAATCAAGGACAGTAGTGGAGGTGTGCTGCATAAGGGCGTCACTCCAGATTCCGCGATATTGGAGACGAGCAGGGGCTACTTTAAAAGCCAGAGCTACACCGTTACCTTCCAAAAAGACGGCTATGCAGAAACAATTGTCCCTCTGAAGTCGACTGTAAGCGGTTGGTACTGGGGCAACCTGCTTATTGGCGGCTTGATAGGTATGTTGATCGTTGATCCGTTGACAGGTGCAATGTACACGCTTCCAGAAGACGCTACTGGCAAGCTGAGCGCTGTAAGCCTTCCACCTTCTGCACAGCCGCAAGCCTCGGTGACGTCGCAATAATCTACAGGCATGAAAAAGCCCGCGCGCGACGGGCTTCACTATTAAATTCTCAAGGGTTCGACTTAGTTCAGCCTCCCAGGTTGAAGCCAACTTTTTCGCACTTCACCCGAGCAAATGCCTTTGGGTGTCCACCCACACGAGCGCTATTTGTCTCCATGACTTGATCGCCACGCAGCATGAAAAACCACAATTCTTGCCCCGCATAGCCGCCATAAATATTCTTTGCATTCACGATGACGCACATCCCATACCCGAATCGAAGCCCAAAGATGCCATTCCACATCGGAATAGGGTCACCCAGAAATTGATACTTTGTTGAGTCAGGATCCGGCTGAGTCCGCGCCATATATGCCTTGATCGTACGATCATAGTCGAAGGGATAAGGTCCATAGTCCGGATTTTCAAGCTGCTCTGGAGTGGGCTTTACGCACCCGGTAAGAAGAAGCGAGGCGGCACAAGCAGCGAGCAATTTCTTAAGCATGAGGGTCTCTCTCTGACTGAGCCAGCACCTTACCATTCGTGGCGTACAGCCACTACTGGCGGGCAGGTAATCAATCAGGCCCTTGTGCCCTCAACCTAGCCAACCCCTGCTTGATATGCCCGGCGTTCTCACCGATCGTCTCCAGTGCACCGCGAACATTGCCGCCAGCCTCGACACTGCCTTGGCTTTCGACGAGCAATGTCAGCTCCATAAGTGCCGCTTCCAGGGCGAGCGGGTTCTCGTAGACGCGTTCGAGTATAAGGGGGAAGGGAGTAGGGGGAGGGCATGGCGTCGTCTCCAATTGAGGGCCTAGATAGCGTAGACCACCGTAACCGTCCGGCCAGCACCCTCTCCTGACAGCCCTCCAAATTAGCCAAGATAGTGGACACCATTTTTTAGTGGACACTATCTTGGATACAGTTGCCCCCGCTCGTCGAACCGGTCGCCGCCCCAACTTTTCGCTGACGTTCAAACGCCAAGTCGTCGAGGCCACCCTCCAGCCTGGTGCTTCCGTGTCGTTGATCGCTCGTGAGCATGACGTCAATGCCAACTTGGTCTTTCGCTGGCGGCATCAATATCATGAAGGGATGTTCGGCCCGACTAACCAGAGCGCAACGCTTTTGCCTGTTCAGGTGATTGAGGCGTCGACGGATGCATCGCAAACCCTCCAGCCACAGCCCGTATCTTATTCCGAGATCGTGATTGAGCTTGGAAAAGCCAAGCTGCGCATCACTGGCACGCCTGACCCGCATACCCTGGAAGTCATCTTGCAGCAGTTACTGCGATGATTGCCCCGCCTGCTGGAACCCGTATCTGGATCGCCGCCGGCGTCACGGATATGCGCCGTGGCTTCGATGGATTGGCAGCCTTGGTGCAAACTCAACTTGAAGCCGATCCATTCTCTGGCCAGATTTTTGCCTTTCGCGGACGGCGCGGTGACCGGATCAAGCTGTTGTGGTGGGATGGCGACGGTTTGTGCCTGTTTTGCAAACGGCTGGAACAAGGGCGCTTCGTTTGGCCGCAAGCTACCAGCGGCAGCGTGTCGCTAACGCCTGCGCAGTTGTCGATGCTATTGGAAGGCATTGATTGGCGCAGGCCCACTCGTACAGCGCCCGTCCTTGCGGTCTGACTTGCCACGCTGAAAAAATCCCAAGTAACATTCGGTCATGACTATCGCGACCGACTCCTTGCCTAACGATCTTCAAGCCTTGAAAGCTCTGGTCTCTGCCCAACGGGCAGAGATTGAGCGCTTGAAAATGATGATCGCCAAGCTGCGTCGTATGCAGTTCGGTCGCAGCTCCGAGCAACTCGACGCGATGATCGATCAGCTCCAACTGAGTCTTGAAGAGTTGCAAGTCAGCCAGACTGAACTGACGCCGCCAACCGAACCGCCACCTCGCCCTGTCTCTCGGCGCAAGCCATTACCTGAACACCTGCCTCGCGAAATTCACGTCCATCAGCCCGAATCACAGTGTTCTGGTTGTGGTGGGAAACTTCGCCACTTGGGGGAGGATGTGTCTGAGGTGCTGGAGTACGTCCCAGCGCGTTTCAAAGTGATCCGCCATGTTCGCCCCAAATGGGTTTGCCGCTGCTGTGAGCACATTGCTCAGGTACCGGCGCCGAGTCGCCCGATCGCTCGAGGCTTTGCAGGCCCGGGGCTACTGGCCCATGTGCTGGTCTCCAAGTTTGTTGACCATTTGCCGTTGTATCGACAATCCGAGATCTACGCCCGTGAGGGCGTGGATCTGGAGCGTTCAACCCTGGCCGACTGGGTCGGCCAGAGCAGTCAGTTGCTCAGGCCACTGATCAACGCCCTTGAGCACCACGTCATGAGCGGTCACAAAGTCCATGCCGACGACACGCCGATTGGCGTGCTCGCGCCGGGCAACGGCAAGACCAAAACGGCTCGCCTGTGGACGTACGTGCGCGACGACCGACCTGCTGGTTACACGACACCGGCGGCGGTCTGGTTTGCCTACTCGCCGGATCGCAAGGGAGAACATCCCCGCGCTCATCTCAAGAGTTTCAGCGGGATCTTGCAGGCTGACGGCTATGCCGGTTTTGCTCAGTTGTATGCGACGGGCATTATTCAGGAAGCCGCCTGCTGGGCTCATGCCCGGCGCAAGTTTTACGATGTCTACAAAGACCAGGCTTCACCACTTGCTGGCGAGGCGCTGCAAAGAATTGCTGCCCTGTATGCCATCGAGAGCGAAATTCGAGGGCAACCGCCTGACCAACGCAAAGCGATTCGGCAAAGCCGGGCCAGTCCGCTGCTGGAACAATTACACGCATGGCTTAACCAGACGCTGACTCAACTGTCGAAAAAATCGGCATTGGGCGGTGCGATCTTCTATGCCCTCAATCGGTGGCAGGCTTTAATGCGCTACTGCGATGACGGCCGAATCGAAATCGACAACAACACCGCCGAACGGGCGCTGCGCGCCGTTGCGCTGGGCCGCAAGAACTATCTGTTTGCCGGTTCCGATGCCGGCGGAGAACGCGCGGCTGCGATTTACAGCTTGGTGGGCACTGCCAAATTAAACGGGTTAAATCCGCAGGCGTATCTGACCTACGTGCTGGAGCATATTGCCGAGCACCCAATCAATCGGGTAAGCGAGTTGCTGCCCTGGAATATTTCTTTGAACCACTCTGAGCACTGCGAGGCCGCCTGATCCATGGTTAAAATTGTCCGTTTACCCAAACCCGCCTCCGAGCTGTTGCTGCTGCACATTGAGCTGAAGTGGATCACTCCGAAGATTTGGCGCCGTTTCGCAGTGCCTGAAAACATCACCTTGGGCAAACTGCACCATGTCATCCAGGCCGTGATGGGCTGGAGTGATAGCCATCTGCATGAGTTTGAAATTGCCGGTGAGCGTTATGGTATGCCCGATCCCGATGGCTGGGGGCCGGCGGTTAACCCGGAAGCTCGTAAAACGCTGATCAAGGCGCTGAACGGAAAGCGGACATTTAATTATCTCTACGACTTTGGTGACAGCTGGCATCACAGTATCAAGGTCGAAAAAACGTTACCCGCTATTGCCTGTCCTCAGGCGCCGTATTGCATCGATGGCGCCAATGCTTGCCCACCGGAAGACGTGGGTGGCGGGCCTGGCTATGAGGGCTTTTTGGCAGCGATGGCCAACCCCGATCATCCAGAGCATGACGACATGGTTGAATGGCATGGCGATGTTTTTGATCCAGCGGCATTTGAGTGCGAGCGCGTGAATCAGCGGTTTAAACGGATTTAGGTTTGAGTTGCAAGGCGGTGTAGCTCGGACGCTTACAGACCACCGAAGTCAAGGCAAAGAAAAGCCCGCGATGGGGAGTAGCGGGCTTAAAGGGATGTTCTCTAGGAGCTGTGGTAACCATAAGCGCCCGACTGTGAAAGGGATGTGAAAGGTTGCGCTCAGTAGGACGTCGCGATTGCCTTGGCGAGTTGCATATCGGACATGACGGGAGCCTTAGACCTCAATCGGTAGTGTCGGGATGCTTGCTCAAACTGTGCGCCGCGAATCTCGCCGTCCGAACCAATGAACGCCAGGGCGTCAGTCTTGGCGGACTTAAAATACTCTGGAATTTCCGAGGTAATAGCCGTGGGCGCTGAGATGATCACCGCGGGCACTATGGTAGTGATCATTAGCGCGCCTTGGAACGGGTTGTTGTTTTCGGCTGCAATTGCCTGAGTGCTGCTTAGCACCATGACGGCGATTGCCAGGTTCTTCCATGAGTCCATTCTTCGTTGCTTCCATTGCGTCCAGGGAGCGCCACAATAGCAGAGCAGGGCGCTTGCCAGAAACAAGAAGCCCGGCGCTGGGCCGGGCTTGGTACTAACGGGTGCATGAATCTATATGGGGGGCTCAGCCGGCATCGGATAAATACAGCTGCCTGATCACACCCTCTTTTATGCTGGCCTTACCTCGCACTTCAAGCTTTTCACCAGATGCAAAATGTTGAATATAAACATTTGCACTCGACTCAAAAGCGGGGTCAGTTATTTTGGCGTTGACACGGCTCGTTCCATCGTCATCCGCTTCAGGCTCGCCATCCTGTCCGAGAAGCCTGACCTTCGCTGTTCCTCGCTCTCTATCCATTTCCGTGATGATGACCACAAAGGATTTAAGGCCTGTGAGCTCCGCGTCATCGTCATCCGCAAGGATCGCGTCTTTGGTTGCCTGATCAATAGATATAGGCTGCGCTCCCGATTCCGGACTCGGGATGATGTCAATGCTGCGGCACGTCTGCCCGACAGGGGATACAGCTTGTTTGAGTGATGATCTCAAACTTTCTGCAAGTTTCTCGATAGTCAGAAGCAACCGGTCCGTAGTCTTATCATTACGTCCAGTTTGTGAATCGAGCTGCTTTTCAAGCAGCTCCCTCAGATGCTTCATTTCTTCGCCCTTGTTGCTATTCCTAGCAACGATATAAGAGACAATAGCGGTAATGATACTGCCGGCTAAGCCGGACATTAGCTGTGACTGCATGACGCTTTGCAGCTCAACAGCTAACTGAAAGCACTTGGCCTTTGGCTCAGTTGCAAAAGCCCTGACTTCAAGTGCTTGCCACTGCTTGGCGTAGGACCCGGTAGCCACAAAATGGCCGACGACGCTGTAGATTCGACCAAATCCTTGCATTGATTCACCCAGAGCCATCATGTCAATGACATGACGATCTGCATCCTTTCCCTCGTAACGAATCAGAAGACTGTCAACGGTGTAAAGGTCGGTGCTTTCGTTCATCGTAGGCTTCCTTTCCAAAAAAATCATCAAAAACTGTATATATAAACAGTGCTAATGTCGCGCATGTTTGGTTTTTCGATCTCTATGACTTGAGCTAGCCACCTCAAGACAGCGAACGGATGAACCAGGCGATAACCCGATTTATGCATGTTTCCGAATCGAGGTACCCATCCGGGTTTTATCTGCCGCTATAGAAATGGTTTAGCGCTATCAGCTCAACCACAGCCACGAGGGTGCAGAGCACAACGAAGCCAGGGCTGAAGACGCGCTTGCGATGGGATGAACTGCCGTCCGGCCAAATTCCAGCCTCGGCTGTGAAAACCACCATGAGCGCAAGCAGGGCATAGGTCCACACCTTGTTCCAAAAGCTCTGCTCTCGCCAAGAGGTCGATGGCTTTCCAAGGGCGGATGGCATCAGTAAAACTTCTGCAGTGCCTGCACAACCACGCCCACGATCCGACAGTTCTCGTCTACCGCCTCGATGGGGTAGCTCGGGTTCAGTGGCTTCAGGAAAAGCCGGCCGCCATCGCTCACCAGCTTCTTGAACGTCGCCTCATTGCTATCCGGTAGCTTGGCCACCACCAGCTTACCTGGTGCAACCTCAGCCTCTGTGTCCACAAGGATCAGAGTGCCCTCGGTGATGCTCTGGCCGGCGGGTGCCGTCATCGAGTCACCTTTCACCTTCAGCCAAAACGCGGTGCCCTTGGAGTCGTACTCCGAGAACTCATAACTGTCCGAGAATCCAGCCGGGTATGGCTCAACGGCCTCCGCCCAGGCGCCGGCGGCGACCCAACTGATTACTGGGTAGCGGAATGATTTGGTGGGTTGGGCGGCGATTGAAATATTCGAGGGGCTTTCGCCAGGCAAAAGCAGCGCTGCCGGATCGATTTTCAGTTCATGGGCAATCTTGGCGATATCGTCAAGGTTTGGCTCCCGAGCATCTTTCTCATAGTTTCCTATGCGCGATTGGGATTTCCACCCGCACGCCTTTGCTAAGGCAGCCTGAGAAAGCCCTGCTTTTTCTCTGTAGTGAGCGATGCGCGATCCGAGTGTCTTCATGGATCGAATTTTAATCACGGAGTGAAATAAATTCCGCACACTTATTGTGTTTGCCAATAACACGTTATGTGTTTATCCTTGGTTTAATGACCGCAGGAGCAACGCAATGAACCTCATAGCAGAGTTTCGTGAAGAGGCCGGAATCACCCAGGCAGCCTTGCACCGAAAGCTCAACTGGAAGCAGTCGCGGCTCGCTAACTACGAGTCGGGGGCACGCCCATTGAAGCTTGAAGATGCCCGGAAGATCGTCCAGGCGCTGAATGAATTGGGTGCGAAATGCACTTTGGATCGCGTTTTTCCGCTGCAATCTTCTACGGATGTTCGGGCCGCCTAAGCGACATCCCTGTCCGCCGTTCCATTGAAGCCAGATTAGAAGAGAGTAGTCCCCATGCATACGTCCAGTTCCAGACACATCGTACAAACTCGTGATCAGGTGCTGGTCGCCCACGCTGCAAATCAGATTGCGCGCACCAGCCTGAGCCAGGACGACTTCGCCCAGGCGCTGAGCCGCGAGCTTCACCTGTCGTTCCCGGAGAAGGCTATCGCCAAAGAGGTGCCGGACTTCGCAGCGCTGACCTTACAGAACGACGTTGCCGACTTCGTGAAGGCGACTGGTCGCTGGCTCAAACGTGTTCAGCGCTGGCTGTCCGGCGATCAGGAAATGCCGTCCTGGCTGGAGGAGTCATGGGTCAACGCCCTTGAGCCTGAATTTCGCGACCACTGCGTAAACGAGTTGGCAAGCCGCCACGGCCTGACCGGCGCCCGCCAGATGACCAGCGACCAATGCGCAAACAAGAGCTTCGGCGCGCTGATCCGCGCCTTGGGTGATGTGATCGACACCGGCAGCGAAGTGTTCGACGACCAAGTGATGTGCGAACTGGATCTGCCGCACCTACCGGCATTCGCCAAGCAGTGCCGCCAGGTTGAAGCGAAGGCGGGGGAGTTGGGGCGTCGTGCCGAGCAGTTGCTCGCTTCGGTCCAGCGAAATTTGAAATCTGTTTCTTGATTTCCCGCGCATGCGCGGAAATCGGTGCCCATCGGGTTCGCACTATGAATTAAGCGGATCTGAAACCCAGGCACAAAAAAGCCGACGGTCGAGGTCGGCTAATTCGATAACACTTTGTGAGGCCGATTATATGCAAACCCCGCCACATATCAATAGCTCTACCAATCTCGCGCCACGTTTTCCGCAATCTGAAAACGTGGCGCGCAATTCCTCAGTGATTCCGTTCGACTTCGACGGCGCCGCGATTCGGGTCATCACCGACAAGCTCGGCGATCCGTGGTTTGTTGCCCGCGATGTCGCTGACGCCCTCGGCTACTCCAAGCCTGAGAACGCCGTAGCTCGTCACTGCAAGGCCGCGACCACTACCCCGAAACAGGGTGGTGGTTTCATGACCATTATTCCTGAGCGCGACCTGTACCGGCTGGTGATGAAGTCCAAGCTGCCGGCTGCCGAGAAGTTCGAAAAGTGGGTAGTGGGCCAGGTCCTACCGAGTATCCGCAAGACCGGCACCTTTTCCGCCCAGGGCCCGAACAACTCCAAGATCGTCGGCGAACTCGCCATCCTGGAATGCTTCGACCGCCTGCTGAAGCCTGCCAACTCCAGCAAGATGTTGATGTTGGCCAAAATCGCCGCCAACAACGGCCTGGACGCCAAGTTCCTCCCAGGCTACGCCGTGGACGCTGCGCCTGACGCTGCTGGCGGCTCTTCGATGCCCACCAAGGCAATCACCGCGCTTATCAAAGAACACGCCATCTCCAGCACAGCCCGTGCCTTCAACCTTGCGCTTGAGGCCCATGGCTTCCTCAAGGTTCTGCAGCGCAAAAACTCCAAACAAGAGACTGTCGACTTCTGGTCCGTGACGCAGAAGGGCATGGCCTACGGGAAGAACCTCACCAGCCCTCAATGCCCCCGCGAGACGCAGCCTCACTGGTACGCGGATCGCTTCCTTGAATTGGCCGCTAAGGTCGGGAAGGCCTGACATGCAATACACCGTCACGATTAACCAGGTGAAGGCGTTGGAGTGGGGGCTGAATTCTCAGCAGGCCCTGCTGTTCGCGTTCGTCTACGGCTGCCCGAGCTGGGCCAAGCCAATCAAGACTGATGACGGGATCTTCTTCGCGCTGAGCAAGGCTAAGATCACTGAGGAGCTACCGCTGCTCACTGGCAAGCCAGACACCGCTTACCGCATGCTGAAGGCCCTGGAAGAGGCCGGTTTGATTGAGCTTTCCAGCACTTCGAACATCACGCTTTTTCGCCTCACAGAGAAAGCGATCGAGTGGAACCAGAAGCTCGACGGGTCGGAAAAATATCCGACCCCACCAAACAATAAGGGTCGGAAAAAAATCCGATCTACCTCGGATAAATCTCCGAGCAAGGTCGGAAAAAAATCCGGGCAAGGGTCGGATAAATCTCCGATAAATCAGGATACCAATCATCAGGGTACCAATCAGGACACCAGTCAGGACGTGCAGGACGCCACCGGCAAGCCGGCTCAGTCCCGCGGCTTGGTGCTGGTGGTGGATCGCACCGACACTCCTCGGGTTGAGATCCCCGCCGACATGCCCGGCCCCAAAGACCAGACCTGTAAGACCTTCAAAGTCTGGGCGAACTACGCCATGGCTTACCGCAAGCGCTACAGCGCCTGGCCGGTGTGGAATGCCAAGGTCGGCGGCCAACTCGGCCAACTGGTCGACCGCCTCGGTGCCGACGTCGCCCACCACGTCGCCGCTTACTTCCTGAAAACCAGCGATGCAGCTGTTCTTCGCAAGTGCCACAGCCTCAACGAGCTCCTGGCCAACGCCGAGAGCTACCACACCCAGTGGGTAACCGGACAACGCGTTAACGGCACAACCGCCCGCCAGATGGAGCGGACAGAGGCGAACCACTCCGCAGCAGAACAGGCCGCCCAGATGGTTCTGGCCAAACGCCAAGCAGGTGACCGCAATGAATACCTCTGAAATGAGCGACCAGCAGGTGGCCGGGCTGGCCGCTGCCATCTGCGCAACCGCCGAAGCCATGGGCCAGGAAATGAACCCAGGCACTGCCGCGATGATGGCCGAAGACCTCTGCGCCTACCCGGTACCCGTCGTCAAAGCCGCGTTGAAGGCCTGCCGCTTCGAGGTGAAGGGCAAGCTGGCAATGGCTGACATCCTGCAACGCGTCCAGTCCTCCGACGGCCGTCCAGGCAAGGACGAGGCCTGGGCCATCGCTATGACCACCAACGACGAGTTTGAAACCGTGGTGCTGACCGATGAAATCCAACTGGCACTGGCAGTCGCGAAACCCATCTTGGATGGCGGCGACAAAATCGGTGCGCGCATGGCGTTCATCGACGCCTACCAAAGGTTCGTGGGCCAGGCCCGCGAGGATGCGAAACAGGTCAACTGGCACGTGTCCGTGGGCTTCGACTCCAACCGTCGCGTCCAGGCCGTCACCAAGGCTGTGGAGCTAAAGCGCATTCCCCAAGAGCACGGCCAGAAGTACTTGGCTGATCTGAGCATTGTTCCAGTTACCGAGGATGGCCGCGCCATTGCCGGTTTGCTCACCGGCGCCGTCACCCAGGCTGTGCCAGTGCTGCGCCAGAAGCTGGAGCTGGTCAAAAACTCGATGCTGGAGATGCGCAAGGCCAGCGCCGAACGAAAAACCGAAATTCGGATTGAGGCGGCCAATGAGCTGGCGGAACGCCGGGCGCTGCTGATAAAGCAAGCCCGCGAACTCGACGAGAAGAGGGCGGCGCAATGAGCAAGCCAGCCAAGCCCCGCCCAATGCCTGTGTACCTGGTGCTGCGCCGCCTGGTCGATCCAGCCACGGGCAAGGAGGTGGCAGCGTTCGTGCCGTCCTCCGATGCTGACCGGTCGATCCTGCGCGAGCGTGAATTCAAGATGAACGCGAAGATCCGTGCCGACCTCAAGCAGCCACGTAATCCACGGTTCAATGGCTTGGTTCACGGACTGGGCCGAGTGTTGAGTCAGAACATCGACCGGTTCTCCGGAAAGCAGTCCCACGACGCTATCAAGGCGCTGCAATTGGAATCTGGCGTGTACTGCGACGAGGAACTGTTCGACATTCCCGGCCTGGGCCAGCTCACCCGCAAGACACCCCGCAGCCTTTCCTACGATTCGATGGGGGAGGAGACATTCCAAGACTTCTGGCGCCAGTGCTGCGCGTACCTGGTGCTGCATGACTGGCCGACGCTCACGGAAGAGCGCCTGACCGAAATGGCAGAGTTCGAAGCATTCAAGGAGGCCGCATGAGGCGCACCCCATTACAACGCAAAACCCCGCTCACGTCCGGTAGGCCACGCCGCAAACGCTGCCCTGAGTGCCGAGTGATGTTCATGCCTGCCCGCGGCTCGCAGGCGGTGTGCGGCGAGATCGAGTGCGCCATCTCCTACGGCAAGTCAGAGAAGGGCCAGGCGAGCGCCAAGAAGGCCCTGGCGGATGTTGGTCGCCGCGACATCAAGGTCCGCAAGGAGAAGCTGAAGAGCAGGGCGGACCACCTCAAGGACACGCAGCAGGCATTCAACGCATGGATACGAGCGCGTGATGCTGATCAGCCATGCATCAGCTGCGGCCGCCACCATGAAGGTCAGTATCACGCAGGCCATTACCGCACTGTCGGAGCGAACCCAGAGCTGAGGTTTGAACCGCTCAACGCCTGGAAGCAGTGCGCCCCGTGCAATAACCACCTCTCGGGAAACCTCATCAATTACCGAATCTCGCTCCTACAGAGAATTGGCGAGGAAAAGGTGACATGGCTTGAAGGCCCTCATGAGGCCAAGAAATACACCGTGGAAGAGCTGAAGGCGATGACCGCCGAATACCGGGCAAAGACCAGAGAGCTGAAAAAAGGGGAAGCCGCATGACCTATCGCAACGTTGTTTCAGCAGTAGTTCGAGCCCTTGCGGCCGAAACAATCAGTTCCGCCGGCGGCTGCGACTTTGAGCCCAAGGTGCAATGCGCAAAGCAGAAGGGGGAAATCGTCGGCAAGGAGGCTGCATTCCTGACTGACTGCTGGGTGTTCGGGCGTCTGCACAAATCACTATCTGCCGAGCATTGGTGCGCCCTGGTGGCGAAGTTCTCAACGCACACAGAACGCAAGCACGCGGCTATTGCTGAGCTGACGCGCGTGATGCGGTCGCCGGCGCCAGAAAGGTTCCTGCACTGCGCGGTGGTGACCTGGGCATTGCCTCGGCTCCCTGGGGTGGACGGCAAACGCTCAACTAACGTTCTACCCGCCGCCTGGTACGAGATGGACAACTGGTCAAACGAGCCGCACCCCATCAAGACCCAAGAGCGTTGGAGGCGTGACATTCGCAAGGCTCTAGAAAGCGGCGTGGATCTCGCTCTTGTCGAGGCTCAGCACATTCTCGAACAAGAAGACCTTTTAATGGCAAATATTGCTTGACGTGAACTGATCTATTGAGCCAATATCTAACCATTCTGTGGTTCTGCGCGAGTAAGAATCACATACCGAGCGCTAAGCGGCGTCGGCTGGCTGTTGATGTTGGGTTGTGGTGCAGTGGTTTTTTTATTGTGGTTCCTGCAAGCGGTAGTGAATACCCCCAATCAAACGAAGCAGTCCGGACAAAAAGGAGGTGAATGTATGGTGAAATTTTTGAAGATTTCTGCGAGCAATATGGCAGCGAATGCTTTAACCGCCCTCTACATCAACAACCTGCCGGCGATGACCATTCGAGCCCCTTGACAGCTTCAGGGATGCTCACATAGTTACATTGCACTGTTTGTCCGGTGCGCCCAATTCAAGACCCGCCAGTTTGCGCTGAGCGGGTTTTTTATTGCCCATGGAAAGGGCAATTCAGCAAAAGGATTTGCAGATGTTGAAAGAATTCAGATGCGGTAACTGCAAAAGACTTCTCGCCCGTACGGGTGGGTTTACAGAGCTCCAGATCAAATGTTCCCGATGCGGGACGTTGAATCATGTGAAGGCCACGAGCCTCGAGCAATCGCCTTTGAGCGACATGAAAGCGGAAATCTCCGCGTCAAATCATTCGACTCAATAGGTGACAAAATGACTGTACGAGTACTCGGCAAACACTTCAAAAACGACCTGAAATTCAGTGGTAGCGCCAGTCAGGTAGCTACGTTATTCACACCACAACAAAACGTGAATGGCATTATTTTTTATGACATTCGTACCTGGGCCCAAAACACCGTGAGTGTTGGTCTGACCCCGCCGCCAGATCGCTTTCAATTTACCCTACCGATCATCTATACCGGGGGTGAGGTTTTTCAGCCCATTGTGATTCCTGCGGGGCTGGGGGTTTATATGCAGTTGAGCGACAGCTACAACATTCCCGTGTATATGCGCTGGGACTATCTCAACGCCGACGGCACTGTGGCTTAACCCACACTGAAGGCGGTGGGCCTGCATAAGTGCGTGCCTGCCGAGCAATATCGCGCGGCTTAGGTCGCGCAACTATTCAAGGCCTCGCCATCGTGCGGGGTTTTTCCGTTTTCGGCCCCGCCACACCCTTCGCTCTGAGCAGGGAGTGCCGCCGGGGCTGACTTTTCACTGGCCAAGGCCATTTTCTTCATGGAGTGACGATGGATCCTACTGACCTCGGCCCAGGCACAGCTACCTGGCTGGGCGGTAGTGCCACCGTAGTGCTAGGCGGTCTGCTTTGGTTGCGCAAGTTCCTGTCAAAGGATGCGACTGACCGGGCTATGGATAGCGCGGACATCGGCACACTTCGCCGACTGAACGAGCTGCTGAACCAGGAGCGCGCCGCCCGCAAAGAAGCCGAGGCCCGCGCTGATCAGTTCGCGAAAGAGCGGAATGACCTGGCCGCCGCCGTTGGGCGCATGGAGGGCAAGATCGAGGCGCTGACCAGTCAGGTCGCTCAACTCACTGACCGCGTGACACAGCAGAGCGACGAGATCACTCGATTGCGCACCAAGCTGGGAGGAATCGCCTGATGGACAGATGCGCATTGGAGTTTATCGCACGTCGCTGGTGGCGGCGGGCCGAGGTCTGGGCCATTGCCGTCGTGCTCGTGGGTGGTGGTGCTGTCTTGGGCTACCAGGCTGCCTACTGGTCTCTTGCTGAGAAGCAAAGCAACCAGGTGCAGGACATACGAAAGGCATACGACACGGCCATGACAGAGCGTGATCGACTACTGGAAGAGCTGACACGCAAAACCGGCACCGCCGCCGAGAAGGCGTCAAAGGCTGCGACTACTGCTGCCCAGGCCGCCGATAAGGCTGACGAGGCCCTAAATCGGGCTGCTCAGTAATCCGCGTCACGTTTTCGAATGCGCCAAATCGTGGCGCGAGATAGGGGTAGGGCATGACCGTCAAGGTTCTGGAGTTCAAGCGTGAAGACTGGCGTGATGCCGCCAAGACCTTGCGCAAGATTGCCGACGACCTCGACGCGGGCGAGCACCCCGAGTGCACCGTAGGCGCCTTGACCCTGATCGGTGCGAAGGGAGAGGTGACCGTGTTCGGTCTCGGTCCCAAGTGCGATGACCTGCAATGCCTGGGCGCTATGCGCCTGGGTGAGCAGAAGCTGATTGATGTGTTGCTTGACGGCGCTTGATATCATTAACCCTTCATCCATAGGAAGGGAAAGAAACAATGGCTGTTTCTGTTGTAAAACTGCAAGGCGCTGACGTGCCTGAGAAGTATAAAGGTCAACATGAAGCTGTGTGGGCTGTTTTGGTCAATGGCGAACTTCTTGAGTACTGCGTTAGCGAGGTTGAGGCGAATGCTCTCCAAGTGAAGCTTGAGCGTTTGGAAGAAGATCGGAAGCCAAGGTTCGACGGTCCATCAATGTGATTTGAGCCCCGCTATATGCGGGGCTTTTTGTATCTGGAGCTTTCAAATGACAACCAAGCAACCCGACTGGGAGGCAATCGAACGTGCCTACCGGGCCGGTTCGCTTTCCATCAGGACTATCGCAGAGCGCCAAGGCGTGAGCGACACCGCAATCAGGAAGAAAGCCAAGGTCCAAGGATGGGCGAGAGACCTTTCTGACCAGGTGCGCAAAGAGGTTCGCAGCAAGCTGGTTCGCGGAGAGGTTCGCAACGACCAAGGCGCGAACTGCGAACTTGACGCTGAGATCATCGAGGAGGCCGCAGAAGAAGGGGCTCGGGTGGTTCGCAGCCACCGTCGAGACATTCGCAAGGCCACGAACCTTGCGAACCTGCTGATGGATGACTTGCTCAATACCATCCAGCGCCGCGAAGAGATCGAAAACGCGATCATCGACGCGACTGACGAGGACAATAACGGGATGCGCCGGGCCTCGATGCTCGCTGCTGTCGCGCTACCCAGCAATTCAAAAACCCTGTTCCAGCTTTCCTCTGCAATGAAGAACCTGCAAGTTCTGGAGCGTCAGGCATTCAGCCTGGACGAGAAGGAGAAGACGGACGACGCCGACGAGATCTCGAAGATGATGGATGAATTAACACAGGACGCCTGACATGAAGCCCGAGCACATGAAGCTGCTTCGGGATCGGTTCTGGCGACTGAATAACCTCTACTTCATCACCGACAAGCAGGGAAAGAAGGTTCGCTTCCGCATGACGCAGGAGCAGATCGATTACTTCCAGGGGATGCATACCCGGAACATCATCCTGAAGGCGCGTCAGCTTGGCTTCACGACGCTGGTGTGTATCGTCCAGTTGGATGCGGCGCTGTTCGAGGCTGCGAAGTGCGCCTTGATCGCCCACACCCTGAATGACGCCAAACGCCTGTTCCGGGAGAAAGTGAAGTACGCGTATGACAACCTGCCCAAAGAGATCCGCGCCGCCAACCCTGCGAGCAACGATGCTGCGGGAGAGCTGGTGTTCAGCAAGGGCGGCTCGCTCTACGTCAGTACCTCGTTTCGGGGTGGCACGCTGCGTTACCTGCACGTTTCCGAGTTCGGGAAGATCTGCGCCAAGTTCCCACACAAGGCCCGCGAAATTGTCACTGGCGCCTTCGAAGCCGTGGCTACTGACTGTTTCGTCACCATCGAGTCGACGGCAGAAGGCCGGGCCGGGTATTTCTTTGACTACAGTCAGTCGGCAGAGCGCCAGCAACTGGCCGGTGTTCCGCTGGGTCTGCTCGACTGGAAGTTCTTTTTCTTCAGTTGGTGGAACAACAAGGCCTACAGCCTTGACTCGACCGACGTGGTGCTGCCCCAGCGCCTGACCGACTACTTCAACGAGTTGCACGCCAAGCACGGGATCGTCACCAACGAGGGACAGCGCGCCTGGTATGCGGCCAAGGAGAAGACGCTCGGCGACGACATGAAGCGGGAATACCCGTCATTGCCGGCGGAGGCCTTCCAGCAGTCGATCGAGGGCGCTTATTACGCCAAGCAGTTCACCAAGCTTTACGCAGCTCAACGCATTGGCGCGCTACCCCACAACAGCCACCTTCCAGTTCACACGATATGGGATATCGGCATCGGCGACTCCACGGCCATCTGGTTCGTCCGGATCGTCGGCGAGGAATACCACGTCATCGACTTCTACGAGAACAGTGGAGAAGGCCTGCGGCACTACATGAAGGTGCTCAAGGATCGCAAATACACGTATGGCGATCACTGGGGCCCGCACGACATCGACAACCGCGAATTCGGCAGCGATGGCAAGACCCGCCGTGAACTGGCCCGTGAGGGCTACGAGATCGACGGGCAAAAATACAGCCTCAAGTTTAGCGTTGTTCCGAAGCTCGGCATCGACGAAGGCATTGAGCAGGTGCGGGAGATCCTTCCGGCCTGTGCTTTCGATGAGTCCAAGTGCGACCTGGGTATTTCCTGCCTGGAGAACTACCGAAAGGAGTGGGACGACAAGCGGGGCTGCTGGAAAGACAAACCACTTCACGATTGGTCATCGCACGGCGCGGACGCCTTCCGGTACTTCGCCGTCTCGATGGGCCGACGCAAACGCACAGGCGGAACACGCCGAATTGGAGGCTTGGCCTGATGCCAGTGCAATCGACAAACCCAGACTACGACGCGCATATCGCCGAGTGGGAGATGATGGACGACGCGCTCGAGGGTGAGTGCGCCGTAAAGCGCAACGAGCGCAACCTGCCCAAGCCGAGCGGTATGGTTGAGGCCGAGAAGATCGACGCCGCGGGTAACAAGTACCTCTACGAGAACTACACCAACTGCGCTCAGTACGAGCATTGGGTGCGCGACTCGTTGCGCTCGATGATGGGCTTGGTGTCCCGCCTAATTCCGGAGATCGAGCTGCCCAGCGGGCTGAAAGGGTTGGAGGACAACGCCACGGCGGACGGCTTCGGCTTGAAGCAGTTGTTCTTCCGCATGGTGCGCCAGGCTATCTCGCACGGCCGGGTGCCGATGGTGGTGAACATCGATGACCGTGGCGAGCCGTATTTCTCGACCTATGCGACGCGCAACGCGATCAACTGGGATACAGCTGATCAAGGCGGCCGGCAGGACCTGGTCCTTTCGGTGTTCCGCGAGTTCCGCAAGAAAGGCGGGGATCGCTACAGCCATGACTGCGACACGGTGTTCCGTGAGTTCTTCATGCTCGACCAGGTTTGCTACACCGCCGTGCGGAATGAAGGCGGTGAGCTGGTCGAGGACGAAAAGCCGCTGGGCACAACAGGAACTGACAACCGTCTGGTTAAAGGCCTGCCGTACTTGCCGGTGATCTACTGCGGCTCGACCGACAACTCGCCAGACGTCGACGAGGTGCCGCTGCTGACCATGGCCCGGGCCGCGCTGAAGTCCTACCAGTTGAGCGCTGACTACTTCACCTCACTGCACCAGACCAGCCACCCGCAGCCGTGGGTCTCTGGTTTGGATGAGGCGGTGGAATTGAGCGTCACCGGGCCATCGGCGGCTTGGGATCTTGGGCCTAGCGGGTCCTGTGGCTATCTGGAGTTCCAAGGCGCTGGCATCGAAGCTGTCCGCAAGGCCATGGACGACCAGAAGAACGCCGCGCTTGAGGCTGGCGCCAAGGTCATGGACGTTGGTGGAACCGAGTCGGGTGAGGCGCGAAAAACACGCCAAAACGACCAGCATGCCACGCTGCACAGCATCGTCATCACGGTGGCGGAGGCAGTGGAGCAGGGCTTGCGGTACGCCGCTGAGTGGAAGGGATACGACCCCAAGCAGGTCAAATTCAAGGTTAACCCTGAATTCGTGACTCCCGTGGTCGATGCCCAAGTGCTCGCCGAGCTGCTTAAGGGCGTAATGGCCGGCACGATCAGCGCCGACACCTACTGGCAGTACCTCACCACCGGCAAGCTGCCGGAGCGCCCATACGAAGACGAGGCCGAACTGATCAGCGATGAGCGCGAGTCGGCCGGCATCAACTTGGACAAAGACGATGCCATCGACAAACCTGGTGCAGGCCGACAGCCAACTGCTGGAGCAGACGACACGCCACTCGGTAATGCTGGAGCGGCTTAAGGCCGGCGAGGTCAAGAAGTTCGAGAAGTACCTGCGTCAGATCGACACGCTTGTTCGGGAGCAGTTGTCCCGCAAGGAGCTGACTACTTACAGCCGGGACCGCCTTGAACAGTTTCTGGCCCGGGTGGACGGCAAGCTGCTGGAGATCTACAAGGCCTACGGTGACCTGGTGCAGGCCGATCTGGTAGATATCGCGCTTTATGAGTCGACCTTCGAGGCGAAAAGCCTGAGCAATGCGCTCTCAATCGACGCGGTGGTGCCGAGCAATACGGTGATCCGCGCGGCGGTGTTCTCCTATCCTCTGCAGGTAAAGGGCATCGACGGCGGCAAGCTGCTCAAGAGCTTCGTCAGTGGCTGGACACGCGCCGAGACGATGCGCGTCACGAACACTATCCGGCTCGGCTTCGGCCAGGGCCAGACCAACGCACAGATCATCCAGGCGGTTCGCGGTACCGCGGCGCAGAATTTCACTGACGGTATCCTGGCGGTGAGTAACCGCAACGCGGCATCTGTGGTGCAGACCGCAATCCAGCACGTGGCCACCACGGCGCGGATGGAGACGCTGAAGGCAAACAGTGACGTGGTGTTGGGTTATCGCTGGGTGTCGACGCTAGACCGCAAGACCTCGCAGCAATGCAAAGGCCTGGACGGCATGCGCTTCGACTTGGGCAAGGGACCGCTGCCGCCGGCGCACATCAACTGCCGGTCAACCACTGTGCCCACCACCAGGCTTTCAGAGTTGTTTGCCAAGGACGCCACGCGCGCCTCGGTGGGCGATAATGGTGGGGCCCAGGTCGACGCAGGACTGAACTATTACGAGTGGCTGGCAACGCAACCGGCGAGCTTCCAGGATCATGCCCTCGGGCCGGTCCGGGGCAAGTTGTTCCGCGACGGTGGGTTGACGCCGGAGAAGTTCGCCAAGCTGCAGTTCGACAAGTCCTTCAAGCCGCTCACCCTGGCGCAGTTGAAGGAAGCCGAACCTGACATGTTCACCCGAGCAGGCGTTACACTCGGCGTTCAACCAGGTTGAGATAGCACATGCAGATCATCGTCGAGGATGGGAAGGGTAGGCCGGACGCCAATAGCTTCGTGCCGCTGGAGAAGCTGACCTTCTACCGCGACTACTACGGGTTCCTGATACCTGAAGCCGAGGCTGACCAGGTCGAACTGCTGCTGCGTGCTGCGGCCGACATCAACGGTCGTCAGTGGAAAGGGCGCAAGGCCAGGCCTGAACAGGCAATGGCCTGGCCTCGGCGTGACTGCAAGATCGAACACCAAACGCTTTCCGAGACATTCGTGCCCTTTGAGCTTGAGTGGGGTCAGGTACGGCTGGCGGTCGAACTTTACGCCGCTGAGCAAGGCTTCCAGATCGAAGAGCCGACTCACTGCACCGAGTCGAACGGGCCGCGCACGCGCCTCAACCGCGATTCGCCTGGGCTGCGCATGCGGCCACCGCCATACGCGCTGAGCAGGACGCAGTTCGCCGATTACTTAGTGATGCGAGGTTTTTACGTCGTTCGATAGCTGTAATGCGTGGAGGCACTACGCTATCATTCAAGCTATCACAAGGAGGATTTATGAGTGAGCGCTTGATTACTAGTTTTGCGATGGTCCTGATTTCTTTCACGCTGGGCATGGTTGTAGGTGTAGTCAACGTTGACTGGCTTGCCAATCATGTCTCCGTTACTGGAACGATTGGGGAATGGTTCGTGGGCTTAGCAACGTTTTCTGCAGTAGCTTTTGCTCTATGGCAATCGTACGAGAATAGACATAAAGAACGAATGAAAGCTCGGGTTCTTGATAATAAAGCGGTTGAGGACTGGTCCCTTAGAGTTGTTTCGGAGGGGTTGATTCCTGTTACTGTTGTTGGTGTGGATTTGATTATTGGCAATGGGTCTTATAAGTCGAAGCTTGAAAAAAATAAAAACCTGAAACTGAGTTTTCCTCATAAGCTTGAACGTGGAGAGGTTCTTCAACTCATCTCAATGGAGAAGCAAGGGTTGTCAGCCTTCGCTGATTGGCTCCTATCACCCTTCGTAAGTGAGCTTAGCTCGAAAAGCATCCATCAAGGGCGAGTTAACGCTCAAATAAATGATGATTATTTTGATGCTTTGGATTTGCTATCTAAGTCGCAGTTGAAAGTTGTAATACACTATGCTCATGAAAGCTTTGTTCATGTAGTAAATAGTGATCTTCTGAATAAACTTGTTTCGGATATGAGTGATCGGCATAAGGCGGATCAGCTTGAAAAGCTGCGATACCGACAAGCGGAAGATCGCGAACTTTTTAAAATGTTTGCGCCGGATTTACTTCCGAAATAGTAAAAGGTAAGCGAGTTTCAGAGCCCAGCGAACGCTGGGTTTTTTTATGCCTGCAAAGCGGGCCGACCAAACCCAAAGGGTGCACCAAGTGGCAGACAAAAACCAGATTGATCTTGAAGACCCGACAGTTCAGAACGCCATTGCTGCAGCCGTTGAGGCTGCAACCCTGGGCCTCAAGAACAAAAACACCGAGCTGCTTGGCTCGCTCCGGACCACCAAAACCGAGCTGGACGGCTTCAAAACCCAATTCGAAGGCCTGGACATCGCAGCCGTGAAGGGGCTGCTGACCAAGGTTGGGCAGGATGAAGAGACCAAGCTGATTGCCGAGGGCAAGCTGGACGAGGTCATCACCCGCCGTACCGAGCGCCTTCGCACCGACTACGACACCAAGCTGGCTGCTGAGAGGACCCGCGCCGACAAGGCCGAGGCCTTTGCTGCCAAGTACAGCGACAAGGTGCTGGCCGACTCCATCCGCGCTGCTGCCATCAAGGCCGGCGCGCTCCCCGAGGCTGCCGAGGACATCATCCTGCGCGCCCGGGGCACTTTCAAACTCAGTGAAGACGGCGAAGCGATTGCCACCGACCGTGACGGCGAGGTCGTTTACGGGAAGGACGGGAAAACCCCGCTGTCGCCGCTCGAATGGGCGGAATCTCTGCGTGAAACAGCAACACACCTGTGGCCAAGGGCTCAGGGTGCCGGGCAGACCGGCGACAACGGTGGCAAGGCCACGAAAAAGTGGGGCGAGTACACGGAAACCGAGCGCGCTGCGATCGCCCGTGACAACCCCGAGCTCTTCAAGAAAATCCAGGCCACCAAAGGAACCTAATCCATGGCAACTACCCAACTGACCGACATCTTCGTCGGCGACTACTACGCTTCCCTGGCACCGGTTAACAGCCCGGAAAAGACCGCTGTGTACGAGTCGGGCATTGTGACCCGCTCGCCTGTGCTGGATGCCATCGCCTCCGGCAGCCAGGGCACCGCCGAGATCAGCTACTGGCAGGATCTCAACGCTGATGAAGCGCCGAACATCAGCAACGATGACCCGAACGACCAAGGTGAAGTCGGCAAGGTCACCCAGGACAGCATGCGTGCCCGCGTCCTGTACCTCAACAAAGGCTACGGCGTCACTGACCTAACTGCCGAACTCGCTAACACCGAGCCTCAGCAGCAGATTCGTAACCGCTTCGGCACCTACTGGACCCGCCAGTGGCAGCGTTACACCCTGGGCGCGGCTCGCGGCATCATCGCATCGAACATCGCGAACAATGGCGGTGACATGGTCATCGACGCGGGCGCGACCATCAGTGCGAACGCCTTCCAGGATGCGGCGTTCACCGCTGGCGACGCAGCCGACCAGTTCGGCGCGATCGGCGTGCACTCGGTGGTGATGAACCAGATGGTCAAGCAGGACCTCATCGAGTACCTGCGTGACTCCGACGGCAAGATCATCCTGGCCACCTACCTCGGCAAGCCAGTGTTCATGGACGACGCTTTGGTGTATGGCGCGGGCAAGTACCTGTCCGTGTTCTTCGGCCAGGGCGCTTTCGGTTATGGCGAAGGCTCGCCGAAGGTTCCGGTAGAGCTCGAGCGTAAGCCGGGCGGCGGCAACGGCGGTGGTGCCGAGGTGCTGTGGGAGCGGAAGACCTACATCCTCCAGCCTGCCGGCTTCAGCTGGAAGGGTTCCGAGGCTCAGAACCTCAGCCCGACCGCCACTCAATACGCCACTGCTGCGAACTGGCAGCGCGTGTTCAGCCGCAAGCAGGTTCCGTTCGCCGCTGTGATCAGCGGTACCACCACGCCGTAATTCGGCCCACACAGCCTGGCGCCCGTATGGCGCCGGGATGCTTTGAGGTGACTTATGAAAGTGATCTACACGGACAAGCCGGGCAAAGAGCGCGGCGTGTGCTACCGCCTGCTGAGCGAGTTTTTCGGCGTCATCGGCTCCGCAACCGAGGTGGTCGTTGATGGCGATGCACCGGATATCTTCGATGCTTACCAGGCCGCCGGCATCAAAGTTTCCGACGGCAAGGAGCAGGAAGCCCCGGAAACCGACCCTCTGAAAATGAAGGTGCCGGAGCTGAAAGAGTGGCTCACCAGTAAAGACATCGCCTTCGAATCCACCGCACTGAAAGAAGACCTCCAGGCCTTGGTGCCGAAGGAGTAAGGACACGCACATGACCGACTTCATCACCGTTGCCGATGTTGACGCTTCGCTGGGTCCTGGCTGGGCCGGCACCGGTGATCCGGTCCTTGCTGTGACCATGGCCAACGCCTGGCTCACGGCCAAGATCAAGCGGGTTGTTCCTGATCCGGTTCCGACCGAGATCAAAACAGCCGGCGCCCAGGTCGCCAAAGAGGCGGCAGCGGGCAAGGTGTACACGGCAACGCAGAAGGAAGTGCAGAGCAAGACGGTTTCGGCGCAGTCCGGCACCTCTGTGAGCAAGACCTACGTGGCCGGATCTACTGATCAGTCGGCGGGTGTGAACTTCGCCCTAGCGCTGCTGGAGCCTTGGATCAAGCGCTCCGGCGTGATGATGCTCAAAAGGATCTGATCATGGGTATGCGTGAAGAGATCCAGGCTGAAATGGCTGAGGCGTTCGATGACCCCGAGGGCTTGGCCGACGCGGTAAAGCCAGTGGAGGGCGTACGCAAGGTTGCGGGCGAGTATGACCCTGACCTGGGCGGCGAAACGCCGGAAACCACAGTTACCTATGCTGGGCGCGGCGTTCTGGGCAGCTATCTCTCCAAGGAAATCGACGGCTCCCTCATCCAAACCACCGACAAAAAGCTGCTGGTGCTGCAGAACGAACTGTTCGTGTCTGAGGCCGGTGTGACGACAGCGGTACCGGCTTCTCCGGCCATTGGCGATATCGTCAACGGCCTGCGGGTGATGAACGTGTCCGCGGACCCTGCTGATGCGACGTGGACAGTGCAACTGAGGAAATGACATGGCGACCCAGTCAGGCAGCTTCGCCCTGAGCCTGGCCGAGTTCGCCGCTCAGACAAGTGAGGCCATCGACGCCAGTGTGCGCGAGATCATCATCGAGGTCGGCAGCAGCCTGATTCGCATGTCTCCCGTGGGTAACCCGGAGATCTGGGCGCAGAACGCCGTGGCGACCCAGTACAACAAGGCCGTTGACGATCACAACAGCGCGTTGCGCAGCGACCCGGCCAACCTCACGAAGGGCGGCAGGCTCAAGAAGGGCCGCAAGCTCAACGACGGCATGGACATAAAGGCGCCTGGAGGCTATGTCGGTGGTCGTTTCCGTGCGAACTGGCACATCTCGCTCGGCGTGGTCGAGAACGTCACCTTTGACGAGGTAGACCCGAGCGGCGCCGAAACCATCGCGGCTCTGGTTGCTGCAATGAGCGACTTCACCGCCGGCCAGATGGCCTACATCATCAACAACTTGCCCTACGCGATCCCGCTGGAGTTCGGCCATTCGACCCAGGCCCCCGGCGGTATGGTCCGGGTAACCGTGGCTCGCTTCCAGCAGATCGTGCTGGAAGCCATCAGGAACAACCAGGTATGAGTCACGCACGCGCCCGTCAGGCCATCGAAACTAAGCTGGCCGCATGGGCGGCTGCGCGCCCGATACGAGTGGCCTATCCGAACCAACCGTTTACACCGAATTCATCTGAAACCTATCTGCGGGCTTACCAACTGCCGGCCAGCACCACATGCCGCTATCTCGGCGGGGAGGCGTACGAGTACTCAGGTGTTTACCAGATCAGCATCGTCTGCCCCTCTGCACAGGCTATGGCAACCGCCGAGACACTCATTGACGAACTGACCCGTCTGTTTCGCGTCGACACGCCACTGACCCGCAACGGGTTCGAGGGATTGATCACGGAGCCGGTAGATCAGGGGCCAACTATCACCGAGTCGGCGACCTACACGGTCCCGGCCAGCTTCACCTATCTGGGTGTCGCAGACCAACTGCCCGCTGGGGCATAACCTACCGCCGTCAGGCGGGCACTCAAGAGGAAATAAACCATGGCCGCACGCTTCCCGCTGCCGAACGGTGCTGTGCTGGAGATCGCCAGCGTTTTGGGATCCGCCGTCGCTTTCACCGCCCTGACCAATGCAAAGCCACCTGTCGCCGCCTCTGTAGGGCACAGCATTGAAAACGGCGACGTCCTGCTGATCAATTCTGGCTGGGCACTCATCAATGACCGCGCTGTAAAAGCTTCCGGCATTACTGCCGACGCTTTTGCTTTGGCTGGTCTCAATACCACCAATGTCGACAAGTACACCGTGGGCGCAGGCGCTGGCTCGGTGATCCCGGTGTCCGGCTGGACGCAAATCTCGAAGGTCACATCGTTCACATCCTCCGGCGGCGAGCAGCAGTATCAAACTGTCGGCTACCTGGAAGATGACGACGACAAGCAGTTCCCAACCAACCGTAACCCCACCACCATCACCATCGTGGTGGAGGACCAGCCAACGGCCCAGTATGTCGAAACCGTCGAAGGATATGACGATACTAAGGAACTGGCGGTGGTCCGCATGAAGCTGCGCAACGGCGATCAGATCCTCTATCCGGGCTATGTGAGTATCACTCCTGACCCGACCATGGAGCGCAACAACGTCATGACGCGGACCATCAGCATTGGGCTTTCGGCCCGCTCGCTTCGCTACCTGGCCGGGGCATAAGGAGTTCTCATGGCAAAGATCAGAATCGCCCAGAACCCTACATTTAAGGCACTTGTGCTGATTCCAATTGTTGGCGAGGAGCCCGAGAAAATCGAGTTCACCTTCAAATATCGGGATCGCCCAGGGCTTGCCGCGCTGTTCGACGATTGGAGCGCAAAGGGAAAGGAGATGCGCGAGACCTTCGGCGAAGCGACCACCTTGTCCGATGTCGTCGCGGCCGAGACCGAGCTTCAGGTGCAGCAGATCAAGGATCTAGTTGTTGGTTGGGGTTTCGATGACAAGTTCGACGACAAAAGCATCAACGCCCTTGTTAAGTCCTGTTACGGCACCGCCGAAGCGGTTGTTAACGCTTATCAGGGCGCGTTCAGTCAGGCTCGCCTGGGAAACTGAAGGCGGCAGCCAGCGCGATGTACGCAAGCGGCCAATCTGCTGAGCAGTTGGCTGCTCTCGGGCTGACGGCTGCCGACCTCGATGAGGAAGAGGTCGAAGTCTGGCCCTGCAACTGGCCGTCCTTCCTCTTGTTCAACCGCATGTCCACCCAGTGGCGAGCAGGCGCCAGGGGTGTTATCGGTCTCGACTACAGCAGCATCCGCGACGTAGCCGGGTTCCTCGGCATCAAGAAAAAGAAACTCGCTGAAATCTTCCCTGACCTTCAAGTCCTGGAAGGCGAAGCCCTGCGCGTCATGGCGGAGGAGCGAGAAAACAGCCCGTGATTACGGGCAATTATTCAGGGTGAGTCGGTGAATATTTCTGAACTCGGCATAAAAATCGACTCGGCCGATGCAATCCAGGCCAAAACGAGCCTAGATGAAATGGCGAAGGCCGGCGGCCGGGCCGAGCAGTCCGCCGTTTCGCTGATGAACGAAATGCAGGCCCTGGAGAAGTCGCTATCCACCAGCGCCAAAACCACACAGGACCTGGCGAAGCAACGTGATGCTCTCGCGAAGCTGACAAAGACCGGCGCCTATGGCGAGGCCGAAGCGGCGAAGATATCGGCTCAGCTCGATAAGCAGCAGATCGCCCTGGCCAAGTCAGCCATGGATGAGCAGAAGGCGTTGAACAGCCTGCTGGGGGCGATTGACCCGGCTCGCGCGGCGCTGGCAAAGCTGGACACACAGGTCGAACAGCTCGGCAAGCACCTCGACGAGGGCCGGATCAGCCAGGACCAGTACAACAGCGCCCTGGGCAAGATCGACAAGGACTACGCCAAGCTCGAAAAAACCACCACTGGTTTCGATAAGCTTCGCCTCGGTACCCGCCAGGCTCAGGAAAACGTTGTTCAGCTTGGTAACGCGCTATCGTCGGGCGACTGGGGCAGCGGCGTGCGTGCCGTTGCTCAATTGGGCGCCGGTGCTGGTGCCGGTGCGGCTGGGTTGCTTGCCATACTTGCGCCGCTGGCCCTGGCCACTGCCGCAGTGGGCGGCTTGGCCTACGCCTATCACAAGGGTAGCGAAGAGCAGGACAGTTACAACAAGTCGCTCATTCTCACGGGCAACTACGCTGGCGTCAGCGCCGGCCAACTGGGCGACATGGCGCGGCAGGTCAGCGCAACCGTGGGCACCACCGGCCAAGCAGCCGCAGTGCTGGCGATGCTGGCCGACAACGGCAAGATCGCAGGCGAGAGTTTCACCGGGATCACCCAAGCCGCCGTGTCGATGCAGGAAGCTACTGGCAAGGCGGTGAGCGAGACGGTTTCCGAGTTCTCCAAGCTGGCCGAAGACCCAGTGAAAGCATCCGCTGCACTCAATGAGCAGTATCACTACCTGACTGCTTCGGTTTACTCCCAGATTGCAGCACTGGAGCAACAAGGAAACCATGCCGGCGCCGTAAAGCTCGCCACCGAGTCCTATGCCGACGCGATTAACGAGCGCACTCCGAAGATTTTGGAGAATCTGAGCTTCTGGGAGAAAGGGTACAACGCAGTTGCACGGGCCGCCGACAGCCTCAAGAACATCGGCCGCCCGGACATCGGCGCCGATATCGAACAGGCCCGCCGAGACCTGGCAAGTGCGCAGTCCGGCGACGTAGGTCTGTTCCAAAACAAGCAAGAGATGATTGATCTCTATCAAAACCGCTTGAATATGCTTGAGGACCAGAAGGCGGCACAGGCTGAAATTGCAAAGCTGGAAGGCGATCAGGCAAATGCCCAACAAGCCGCCATCACCTCTATGCAAAAGGTTGACGTTCTCACCAAGTCCTCGTGGACGAATGAGCAGAAACGCGCCGATGCACTCAAGGACTATAAAAAACAACTCGACGATATCCGCAAGGTAGCGCCGAATGATCCGCGCCTGGCCCAGGCGACGGTCGACAAGAACATCGCCAACATCAGCGACAAGTTCAAGGATCCTAAAGCCGCCGGCACACAGGTTGATCTGACCAGCTTCAACAACGCCAAGAACAACCTGGCAGCTATCGCGACTGACTACAAAAACTATCAGAAGGAACTGGACGCAGCGCAGAAGGCCGGGCTTGTGTCGGATGCTGACTATCTGGTTCGACGCCAAGCGCTAATCGGTAACGAACGCGACCAAGTGACGGCGGCTTACGAGTCCGAAATTGCGGCACTGGAAGCCGCCAAGGGCAAGAAGACAACCTCGGCTGCGCAAAGCATCCAGCTGGACCAGAAGATCGCTGACGCACGCGCAGGGATGGTCAAGGCGCAGAAGGACGCTGATAGCCAGCTTGAAGTGCTGGCTACCAACGAGACGGGGCGACTCGCCAAGCAGGAGCGGGCGATCAGTTCGTACGTGCAGGCGCTGGGGCAGCAACAGCGGGCCTTGGAGCTTGCCGGGCAGCGTGCCGTATTTGGCGTCGGCCAGGGTGACCGACAGAATGCACTGAGTGGGCAGTTGAACAGCCAGCAAGACAGGTTTGCTCAACAGTCGCTGGAACTGGAAAACCAGCGATCCGACCCGTCGCGGAACATGTCGGAGGAAGAGTTCAAACGGAAGTCGCAGGCGCTCGCCGACGCGAACAAGGCCGCCACTGACCAGATCCGGCAGAACTACGCGGATGTGGAGGCAGCCCAAGGCGACTGGACGAAGGGTGCTACCTCGGCCTGGGCCAACTACCTGGATTCCGCACAAAACATCGCAGGGCAGACCAAAAGCCTGTTCGGCAATGCGTTCAGCTCTATGGAGGACTCAATCGTCAACTTCGCTATGACTGGGAAGCTCTCGTTTGCAGACTTCACCAAGTCAATTCTGGCGGACATGGCGCGCATTGCTACTCGGCAAGCAGCCTCTGGGCTTCTCGGCTCACTTGTAGGGCTCGGTATATCTGCCGCTGGCTCGTACTTCGGCGGCGGGGCTACCACGTCAGCAGGCTCGACAGCGGCAGGGTACAGCCCTGATGTATTGGCGGGCTGGTCTGGCGTGACCCAGGCCAATGGCGGCGCCTGGTCGGGCGGCGTACAGATGTTCGCTGATGGCGGAGCTTTCACTAACTCCATCGTCAGCAAGCCCACCGCTTTCGGTATGGCCAACGGCAAGACCGGTGTCATGGGTGAGGCCGGGGAAGAGGCGATCATGCCGCTGACCCGGACGTCGAGCGGCAAGCTGGGCGTTATGGCGATGGGCGGCGGTGGATCTGGGGGCACGCAGATCAACGTCGAGGTGCACATCGATGGCGACGGCAACGCCTCGTCGAGTGCAGACGCACCTGGCTACGACTTGTTCGGCAAGAAACTGGCGACCTTTGTAGAGCAGAAGTATCAAGAGCTGCGCTCGAAGGACATGCGCCAGGGCGGCGTCATCAACAAAGCAATCAAGGGGCGCTGATGGCTATCGAACGATTCACCTGGGCGACGGAGAAGGGCGCGGAGGGCGATATTGCCCAGCGCGTCCGCTCCAAGAAGTTTGGCGATGGTTATGAGCAATCGGTCGAAGATGGCCTGAACAATCAGTCGGAATCCTGGCCGGTGACGTTTACCGGTATGGCAGTGCGAATCCTGGAGATCAGGAAGTTCCTCGACAAACACAAAGGGGCAAAGGCGTTTCTCTGGACGCCACCCCTTGGCGTGCTTGGACTCTACAAGTGCAACGGCTACAAGCCAGTGCACCGCGGCGGCCAGGTCTACGCCATCACCGCCACCTTCGAACAAACCTTTCATCCCTGAGACCTACCCATGGCACTGATCACGGACATCCAGAAGCTGGAGCCCGGCGGCGAAATTCGCCTGTTCGAAATTGACGGGACCGAGTACGGAGCCGATTACCTCCGCTTTCACGGTCACGCTATCCCACATACGCCGGAGGAACTGCTGGCGTATGAAGGCTCGGAAGCGGATCTGCCGGCCAAGTCGATTTGGTGGCAGGGTGCCGAGTACGCGGCCTGGCCGGTGCAGATAGAAGGCATAAGCTCCAGCAGCGACGGCACGGCCGCTCGACCGACATTCGCCGCCGGCAATATCAATGGCCGAGTGACTGCCCTGTGCCTGGCGTTTGAGGACATGCTGAAGTTCAAGCTGACGGTGCGCGAGACGCTGGCGCAGTACCTGGATGCAGCGAATTTCCCCGAGGGCAACCCAACTGCTGACCCGACTCAGGAGGCGCTGGAGATCTGGTACATCGACCAGAAAACCAGCGAAGACGGCGAGGTAGTAGTCTGGGAGCTTTCGTCGCCGGGCGAGATCGACAACCATGGCCTGCCTGGCCGGCAGATGACCACGTTCTGCCACTGGGCCATGACCAATGGTTACCGGGGGGCCGATTGCGGGTACACCGGTGCGGCCATGTTCGACGACGAGGACAATCCCACGGACGATCCAGCGCTGGACCAGTGCAAGGGCTGCTTGTCGTCCTGCAAGTTGCGCTTCGGCGAGAACAACGAACTGTCCTTTGGTGGATTTCCCGCCGTTTCCCTGATAGCCCGGAGCTGACCATGCGCAAGCACATCGTTGCGGCGATCCAGTTGCACGCTGCCGCCGAGTACCCGAGAGAGTGCTGCGGTTTGTTGCTTGCCATGGGCCGCGCGCAGAAGTACTTCTCCTGCAAGAACATCGCCACAGAGCCGAACGAAGAGTTCCGCCTGGATCCCGAGGACTACGCCGCTGCGGAAGACCTGGGCGAGGTAATCGGCATCGTTCACTCCCACCCGGACGCCACCAGCAGGCCGTCGCCGCACGACCTGGCGATGTGCGAAGCCACGGCGTTGCCCTGGCACATCCTGTCATGGCCCGAGGGCGACCTGCGAACGATCACCCCGACGGGCAGCACGCCGCTGCTCAAGCGTCCGTTCGTGCACGGCGCATGGGACTGCTGGCAGGTCTGCGCTGACTGGTATCAGCGTGAGTGGGCCCTTGAGTTCGAAGCGTTCCAGCGCGCCGATGGTTGGTGGGAGAGTGCGGAGAACGCGAGCCTGTACGAGCAACACTACGAGGCGGCGGGGTTTGTACGCGTCGACCGCCCACGGCGCGGCGACATGATCGTTATGCAGGTTGGCCGGACAGTTCACCCGAATCATGCTGGCATTTACCTTGGCGCCGATCCGTCGCTACCAGGTGAAGAATCGGGCGCATTCGGCCCTGGCCCGTTCCTGTTGCACCACCTGTACGGCAGGCCGTCCGAGATCATCGTCTACGGTGGGCCTTGGCATGACCGGACACGTCTGATCCTCAGACACAAAGACCGGCACGAATCATTTGATATGAAGGGGGCGCTTCAGCAAGTTAATGGAGGGTGAGCAGCAGTGGGTTCTCTTCTTCAAAGATGTTTTGCTCAGGCATATTTCTTGAGAAAAAACCCTCAAATACCACCTGGAATCTCTCCCGACAGTCGTATAGCTGTGCTCTCTTGAGGTTACGTATCTTGTAGCCGTCATTCCGATCGAAGTGGCAGCCAAATGAAAGGAAACAGTGGCTGAAGATGCGAAACACCTGCCAGTAGAGCTGAGGGTCGATTTCCTCTTCCTTGGCCAATTGGTAGAGAGCCCACTCTAAGAGCCAGTATTCATCTTGTGCCCAGAGCGCGTGCTCGTGTAGCTGGCCATTGAATGAGTTTTCATCGTAGTCATCGCACCGCGGGAAGTTTCTTTGAACTACAAATCGAGGGTCCATCACGAGGTTCCTTATGTCTGCGTGGCAGACAGTTCTTTATCCACGACGATGATCTAAGCTCGGAGGGCCACATGCAAATCATACACCGCTACATGCTGACCATTCATGACCTCTTCACCTTCACCGGTGGCGGTATCTGCGGCGCTGAAGCCGAAGTCGCCATTCTTGATGGCGGTGTCGAGATGGATCGCGTGAAATTTTCCGGCAAGTGCCAGAGCAAAGGCGGCTACAGCCGCAGCTACCATGGCAAGTCAGGGCTTCAGGCTGCGCTTGTATCTGGTCCGGGTAGAATTGATTTTGGCTTGGCGCAGGCAGTCGCTATCTAGGCTCTTCGCCGCCACCCATAAACTCATCGGTTCCTAGCCTGTGCGACCCATACTTCACAGTGTGGCCATCACCTAGATGCTCAGCCTCGATCTCTGCGACATTCTTGTCGGCGTAGATGTCAACAAAGGTCCATGGATCATTACGACCCACTGCCCACCCCAGCACCCATCCAGGCATATCCGGATCTGCTGGTAGATTTTTCACGAGACTTCTGACTGACATGGCCATTCCTTGGTAATTGAAGGCGCAACGCTACTACGGCAATCGTCAGGCGAGTTACTGGCATTCCATCCATGCTGGATGCCTAGCTAGGAGATAGCATATAGCGCGTCAGCTTTCGACCCAAAGTGGTCAATGAGTTACCCGCGATAGCAGCACCGAATGGCTATCCAGTGGCAGGGTGAAGGCAGTTTCTGTCACCGCGCCTGTATTACATAAATGCGGGCCTTCTGTGTCTATCGGCACCATTGCTCGAATGATACGGTCTGAATTTATTGCATTTCAATGAGGCAACAATGGATCTCACTGCAATCCCATTTGGTACCACCGATTGGTCAACGATAGAGCCGGTGGCACATCCCGGTCAGACAGGCACAGCTTATTGGCGTACCTGCCAGTTTGGTTCAGAGCGTGTGCGGATGGTCGAATACAGCCCTGGATATCTGGCCGATCACTGGTGTTGGAGGGGGCACATCTTGTTGTGCCTGGAGGGTCAGTTGCATACAGAACTGGAAGATGGTCGTCAGTTCACACTGACGCCTGGCATGAGCTATCAGGTGGGCAATAATGCTGAGGGACATCGGTCATTCACTACGATCGGGGCGAAGTTGTTCATTGTGGATTAGGCGTGGGGGCGACCTGTCAAACGCCCCCCCAATCCGTTTGCAGCTGATGCTCCCGCAATCTGGGGTCGGAAATACTTCTGTGCGGATGACTGCTTCTGGCCGAAAGCCGCCTCAAAAATAGTCCAGCCCCGCGCTGGGCTTTTTGCATCTGCCCCTCAATGCTACAGTCCCGCCAAACCAAAGAGGGAACGACATGCGGATTTTAATAGCGGCGGTAGCGGTGGCGATGCTGGCAGGGTGCGCGAGTACGCTGGAAGAGCGCCGGGCGGATGGCCCCCAGGTAAGTTTTTCATCCACTAAGACTGTTGATGCTGTTTCGCGATGCATCCTTTTTAGCTGGCAGAACTACACTTGGTATGCCCAACCGATTAGCGTACTGATACAGCCAAATCAATACGAAGGAAATACCGTGTCGAGCGGGGAAATCTTTGCCGATGTGATCCTGAAAGGTGGCAAGACCCAGATCAATTACTACGGGATGAGAGGCGCCATTAATACAGACTTGAAAGCCTTGTCTAAAGCTTGTATCTGACCGGTCGCGCTCATCTAAACCGGCTTCAGCCAGTTTTTGCGCAGTTTTCGTGTTGCACTGACGTTGATCCTGAATTCAACACATAAGTGCAACGCTCACCCCTGTATGCACTTCGTACGGCGTCTTCCAGCCCAAGCGCTTGCGCGGGCGTAGATTGATCCTCGCTACTGTCCGATTGACGGCTTCGACGGTCAGCTTGCTGAAGTCGCTGCCCTTGGGGAAATACTGGCGGAGCAGACCGTTGGTGTTTTCATTGGTGCCACGTTGCCAGGATGAATAGGGGTCTGCAAAAAAGACCTGGCACTGGCTCCGTAGCGCGATGCGTTCATGCCCGGCAAACTCCCTTCCGTTATCCAGCGTCAGCGTGTGAGCGGCATGGCCCTGAAGCATCAGATTGATCGCCCGCGTTACCTGCCGGCGCGTTCTGCGCTTGACCGGATAGGCGCTCAGATAGCCGCTTTTGCGATCAACCAGGGTCACCAGGTTACCGCCCAGTCCATGTACCGTATCGCCCTCCCAGTCCCCCAGGCGCTCGCGGCTTTCGACCTCGGCTGGGCGTTCACTGATTGACACGCGATTACGCAGCTGCCCGCGCCGATCGTGGCTTCCATAGCGTTTCCGGTAGCGCTTTCGGCGATGTCGCAGATAGGTATAAAGCTCACCACCGGCGCGCTGTTCGGCGGCAATGAACCGATAAATCCACTCATGGCTGACCGCCCGGCTTGGCTGCTCCTGCTTCAACCGCTGGGCGATCTGCTCCGGACTCATGCCATGCTTGAGCCACACCGGGAGATGATGGCTGAGCCATGTCGCCGGCTTGCAAAACTTGCGCGCACCCGCTCGACGAGCATCACTTTCATGGGCCGCAGAAACAGCCTTGTAGATATTCTGGGTGCTGTTGCGGCGAACCTCGCGACTGATCGTCGAGGGATGCACGCCGACCCGCTTTGCAATGCTCGCCTGGCTCTCTGCGGCGCTCAAGCCAGCCTCAATCTGGTAACGTTGTCCCTGAGTCAGCTGCCGGTAATGCGTAGTCATCTGCGCTTGAATCCTTCGGTGTGAGAGCCTGGATTCTACCGGTGGCTGGCTCTCTGCCTCTCGTTTCAAGCGTTGCGCTTATTCTATGAATTCAGGGATGATAAAGTCTCGTGATATCTCAACGAGGGAGCAACATGCGGATTTTGATAGCAGGGATGACATTGGCTGTGTTGACACTGTCCAACGATGTGGCGTTAGCGGCGAAGCCCCCCGACGAGACTTTGAGCTATTGTAAAACTCTTTCTGAAATGGCCGGTTCAATCATGAAGAATCGTCAGGACGAAATGCCTATGGCCGAAATGATGAAGGTCGCCACAGGAGGAGAACCCGATCTTGATGAACTAGGGGCAGTGATCATTAAAGATGCGTACAGCACATCTGCATTCAGTACTGAAGACAACCAAAAAAACGCAGTAAACGAATTTAAAGAAAAGTGGTTTTCGTTATGCGTGAAGGTAAGAAATAAATGACAGCACTATTTTTATTACGAAAATCAAGCGTGATTGCGGTCTTTTTCTCTTTGGTGGCGATGCTGGCGGGGTGTGCCTCATCGGCGATATCGGTTAGGGATGCGAAGCCGGTCCCGTCCGATGAGCTTTACGCCTTTCAGTCAAAGCCCTCGGGTGAAAGCGGAAAAGTCACGGTTGTGCGCGACTCCGGCGCAGTTGGCTCGGGCTGCGATATCGTCGTGTATGTAGATGGACGCAAAGCGGCGAAAATAGGTACAGGTCAACGGGCTACCTTCTTCCTTCCCCCTGGCTCACCGAGCCTCGGTGCGGGTCTCGCAGGTTCTGGTCTATGTGCTGGCGCGGCCATCCGTACCATCGCAGCCACCGTGCAACCCGGAAAGGAAAGCCTCTACAGGATCAGCGGCGATATAGGCGGTTTCTACATAGGCCCTTATGTCGACTACAACTGAAAAGCGAAATTCATGAAACCGCCTCCGGGCGGTTTTTTTACGCCAGGAGAAAGCTATGCAGGCCTCAGCAATCAATTACCAGCCACTGACAACCATTCGCCTGCACGGGCAGCTCCGGCAGTTCGGGGAGTCGTTCAGGCTCGCCGTAAAGTCCCCCGCCGAAGCCATTAAGGCGCTTTGCGTACAGATCCCTGGTTTCGAGCGCTTTCTGTCGAACGCAAAATCACGCGGGCTTGAGTTCGCAGTCTTTCGCGACAAGCGCAACATCGGAGAAAAGGAGCTGACCTACAACGGTGCCGGTGACATTCGCATTGCCCCAGTGGTGGTAGGCAGCAAGCGCGGCGGCATTCTTCAAACGATTGTCGGTGCAATACTAATCGTGGTCGGGGTGATCTTCTCGGCCACGCCTTTTGGCACACCGCTCATAGGTGCGGGTATCGGGCTTGTCGCTGGCGGAGTGATCCAAATGCTCAGTCCCCAAGCTGGCGGACTCAAGACCAGCGCCGCGCCCGAGAACACACCCGGCTACGCCTTCGGCAGCGCCAAGAACACCACGGCATCGGGCAACCCGGTTCCGCTCTGCTACGGCAAGCGGCGGGTGGGTGGAGCGATCATCAGCGCAGCCATCTATGCCGAGGACCAGATGTAACGATAAGCCCGCAGCACCACATCCGCCCATGAGGCGGTTTTTATTGCCTGGAGGAAAGCATGGGCGCAGCACACAAGATCGACATCCACGGCGCCAAGGGCGGCGAAGAGAAGCCAAAAACGCCGACAGAAGCCCCAGACAGTCTGCGCTCGGTTGCTGTCGCCAAAATGCTGATCGCCGTGGGCGAGGGTGAATTCGAAGGGACGCCAACGGCCAGGGATATCTACCTCGATAACACTCCGCTGCAAGACCCCCAGGGGAACATGAATTTCCCGAACGTGAAGTGGGAGTGGCGCACCGGGGCCGTGGACCAGGCCTACATCCAGGGGATCCCATCGGTCGAGAACGAGACCACCATCAGCACTGAGTTACGCAGCGGCACCCCATGGGTTAGGGCGATCAACAACACCCAGCTTTCCGCTGTGCGCGTGCGGTTTGCCTGGCCGGCGCTTCAGTCCGTGGACGCCGGGGGCAACATCAACGGGTACCGGATTGAATACAAGGTTGAGCTGGCCACTGATGGGGGTGCCTATCAGCCGGTGCTCAGCGAGGCTGTCGATGGCAAGACCACCAGCGTTTACGAGCGTACCCGCCGTATCGATTTACCCAAAGCTACGACCGGCTGGCTGATTCGCATCACCCGCATCACACCAAACCAGAACAACAACAAAATCTCGGACACCATGCAGATTGCCGGGTTTACCGAGGTGATCGACGCGAAGATCCGCTACCCGAACACGGCGCTGCTCTACATCGAGTTTTCTGCCGAGCAGTTCCGCAGCATTCCGGCCGTAACGGTAGAGACCAAGCTAAAGAAGATGCAGGTGCCGAGCAACTACGACCCTGTGTCACGCACTTACTCCGGTGTTTGGGACGGCACTTTCAAGCAGGCCTGGACCGACAACCCTGTCTGGATGACCTATGACATCACCACCGCTGACCGCTTTGGCCTGGGCCGTCGCATCAAGCCGTGGATGGTGGATAAGTGGGAGCTGTACCGAATCTCTCAATACTGCGACCAACTGGTGCCGGACGGGAAGGGTGGCCAGGAGCCGCGCTTCATCTGCAACTTGAACCTGCAGAGCAAGGCTGACGCTTGGTCGCTGCTGCGTGACATCTCGGCGATCTACCGAGGCATGACCTACTGGGCCCAGGGCCAGGTGTTCACTCTTTCGGATATGCCGCGGGCAACGGACTTCGACTTTGCCTACACCCGGGCAAACGTCATCGACGGCAAGTTCACCTATTCCAGCGCATCGGAGCGGACCCGCTACACCCGTGCGCTGGTCAGCTACGACGATCCGCTGAACAACTACGACACCGACGTCACCGCAGTGACTGACCAGAAGCTGCAGCGGCGCTACGGCGATAACCCGCTGGAGATCAGCGCTATCGGCTGCACCCGCGAGTCGGAGGCCCAGCGCCGCGGCAAGTGGGCGCTGCTGACCAACTCCAAGGATCGGGCCGTAACGTTCAAGGTTGGCTTGGATGGCCGTATTCCGCTGCCTGGCTACGTGATCCCGATTGCTGACGAGCTGTTGGCTGGCCGCGCCATTGGCGGGCGCATCTCGGCTGTGAACGGCAAGGTCATCAAACTGGATCGCGACACCCAGGCCAAGCCGGGCGACCGTCTGATTCTCAACCTGCCCGACGGCAAGTGCGAGGGGCGCACCGTGCAGTTGGTCAGCGGGCGGCAGGTTACGGTCACCGTGGCTTACTCCGTGACACCTGAGCCGGAACTGGTGTGGGCGCTCGATGCTGACGACTTGGCAGTCCCGCTTTACCGGGTGGTCAGCGTGGCCAGGCCAGAGCCTGGCGTGTTCGAAATCTCAGCCGTTCAGTACGACCCGAGCAAGTTTGCGCACATAGATACTGGTGCACGCCTGGAAGAGCGGCCGATCAGTGTTATCCCGATCACCGTGGTACCGCCGCCGGCCAGCGTCACACTGACGTCGAGCTACGCGGTGAATCAGGGCATTGCCATCAGCACCATGAACATCTCGTGGCCGGCCGTTGCCGGCGCCGTCGCGTATGACGTTGAGTGGCGCAAGGACAGCGGCAACTGGATCAGGGTGCAGCGCACGGGATCTACCAGCGTGGACGTCACTGGCATCTACTCGGGCGCGTACATCGCCCGCGTGCGCTCCGTAAGCGCTTTCGAAATCTCGTCGATCTGGAAAAGCTCCAGCCTGACCAACCTGGAAGGCAAGACCAGCCTGCCGCCGGCGGTGTCGTTCCTTACCACCAAAAGCCTTGTATACGGCATAGGCATTCAATGGGGATTCCCAGCAGGTGCCGAGGACACCCAACGGACGGAACTCTGGTACAGCGAGTCGCCCGACTTGACGACGGTGGTCAAGCTGAGCGACTTCAGCTATCCGCAGGCCTCGCACGAAATGCACAGCCTGTTGGCGGGGGCGAGCCTGTTCTTCTGGGCGCGCCTGGTTGACCGGACTGGCAACGTTGGCCCGTTCTTCCCGGTACCTGGTGCTGTCAATGGCCAGGCCAGTTCGAAGCAGAGCGATTATGAGGAGTACTACGCCGAGAAGATCGGTAAGGGTGCCCTGTACCAGAGTCTGCGCGAAGAGATCGAGCTGATTTCGGGCGACGGCCCTGAGTCGGTGAATGCGCGCCTGAAAGAGGCCAAGGCAGAGCTGGAAGGGCTGCTCGGACAGATTACCGGTGCCGCGCCATTCGATCCGGCCAAGCCTTACCCGGCCGGCTCGTTCGTTCAGCAGGACGGCCACATTTATCAAGCCACCCAGGCGGTGCCGGCGGGTGTAACACCACCAAATGCCACGTACTGGAAGGATGTTGGGACGATCCTTGAGACCGCCAACGCGCTCTCGCAACAGATTGCCCTGGTCAATACCAAGATCGAAGAGATCGACGGGAGGATCGTGGCCACCGCTACATCGGTTGAGGCGCTGCGTTCTGCTGCTCGTGGTGACGACGGCAGCGGTGACCTGGCCGATGCGTTGAAGGGCTGGCAATCGACCGCAGACTTTGCAGTTGAGAAGCGCACGCGAGCCAGTGCAGAAGAGGCGCTTTCACAGCGGATCACGACCTTTGGTGCTCAGGTAGGTAGCGCTCAATCCCAACTGGAGATCCTGGAGCAGGTGGTGGCCACCAACAGGGAGACCGCTGCAACACAGCTCACGCAACTCAAAAGTGAACTGGGAGCGGTTGACCAGAAGGCGACCGGCAACGCCCTGGCGATCACCGGCCTGGATACAAAGGTCGCCAATCTGGATGGGGATATCACCTCTCTGGCGTCGAGCACCGAAGCTCTCCGGGCCTCGGTGCGTGGTGATGGTGGTGCGGGCGACCTGGCTGGAGCAATCAAGGCATGGGAGTCCACTGCAAGCTTTGCGCAACAAGTGCGCATCGAGGCTTCCCGCGAACTGGCGACTGCGCAACGCCTGACAACGTTGCAGGCCGGTATTGATAGTGCGAAGGGGCTTATCCAGCAGGAAGAACAAGTAAGAGCGACCGCGATAGACGTTCAGGCCAAACGGACTGATACGGTCCAGGCCAACCTGGGCAAAACCAATGCTTCGGTTCAGCAGGTGAGCGAAACAGTGGTTAACCTCGACGGCAAGGTGTCCGCACAAGTCACCTTAAAGGCCCAGACGATCGTAGATGGTCGAAAGGTCACCACGGGTCTTGCGTTCGGTTCCAATGGCGAGCAGTCAGAGTTCCTCGTTATGGCCCAGCGCTTCGCCATCGTGAACGAGGTCAGCGGCAAGGTTGATCCGATGTTTGTCATAGAAAACGGCCAAGCCATATTTAATACGGCGATTATCAGCAAGGCATTTATTGAGCAGATAATTCTCGGAATGAGTCTGCGCTCAGCTGCTGTAGACGCTTATGGCAATCCGCTGATTGAGCTGAATATGGCAACAGGCTCGTTCGCTTTGCGCGGAGCGAAGGATGGCAATACATCGGTGCTTAATAGCAGCGGTATAAAATTCACTTATGCCAATGGCGTCGACGGCATCGACTTGAGTCTTTGATATGGTCGGACTTGTAATTAGGGACAAAAGCACCGGCGCTGTCAGAATTAACATGACAACTTTCATAAGCCAGACGACAGGCTCCGTAGAGACTAACGGGCAGGACGGTCAGATCCAAATTCCAGCACCGCCAGCGGGTCGGACATTGTTCTTTACAGTGTCGCCGCTTGTGGATTTGCAAATGGATAAAGGGAAGCGGCCCGGTGTTGTTTTGAGTGGCACAACTCTATCTTGGGTCTATTCATACAACACGGCTGGTTGGGGCTTCTTCTCTGCAAATTGTCGAATCTACTATGGGTATTACTGATGTCTAATGCCAAGCTTGTCGTAAAGAAGCCTGATGGTTCGCTGCTCTATGATACTGAAAATATCAGTTATGGGTTGGTGAAGAGCGGTTACCTAACGTTCAACTCAAATTGGAGGAGATGGCGCCTCAGAGCTATTAACGTAGATCCTAATTTAGCGAGTAGCTGGGTTGAGTCCGGGGTGCCAGGAGATAACCAGTTCGGATTTACAATTGACAACCCCCAGTCTCCCATTGTTTTTCTTGTAGGCAGAGGTACAGCTACAGGAGTAACCGTTTCGGGGAGCACAAAGACCTATCTGTATGCCGGAGCCAGCACAGCTACGAAGTATTATTGCTTTGATCTGATGCGTAACGACGGCTTACCCAGCCCTTGGCTAAAAACCAGATCACGAGAGTCAAGCCAAATTACGTTCAATTCAAATCAAAATCCAATGAACGTTGTTGCGTCAATACGCGCACCAGATCCAGGTCCACTGGATAGATTTGGAAGGCCGGCATCCACATACACAGGAGGGCGAAACGAAAGAATTGCATTCCAATCTCAAGCAAGTTCTGCAATTGCCCACAGTTTGGTTGACATCAATTTAGATGCGGGTACGGAATATGCCGCCTTTCTACCTTGGAATAGGTCTTGCGGGGTTATTGACGGTGACCCTTTTCCGGATGGAGGCGCCCCGACCGTATACGGAATGACTGAAGGTGCTTTCGGGAGAATCGGTGGGATCAGTTTCTTCTTTGCCCCACCAGGCAGGACTACTGAGGATTATTGGCCGACATCAAATACCGCCGGATCCTATTCGTACATGAACCTGCCAACAAGTAGGTTCCCATCTGCCCTGGTTATTAAAACTGCGGGGCTACCTTTTCCTTTTAACTGAACTCAGTAGATGCCCTGCCTTTACTGATTTGGAGAGTAACTATGGCTTCTTGGTTTTCAGAAGGGACCGTGACCGTTACTAACGGCAGCGCTGTTGTAACTGGTGTAGGTACGAAGTTTTCTAACTGCCGATCCGGCGACATGTTTGTTGGGCCGGATAACGGCATCTATCAGGTGATCAACCCGTCGAGCGATACAGCGATCTCGATTTCCCCGGCTTACCGTGGTGCAACAGCGGCTGGCAAGTCCTACGGCATCGTCCCTGTTAACGGCTATCCAAAAGCTCTGGCGGATGCAGTGAACTTGATGGTTCAGCAATGGGGAGTGACTCTCGCCGGATTGGGTCCGCTGGCCAGCGCTAACATCGCCCAGGTGGCAAATGGTGGCACGGGGGCATCCACAGCCACGCAGGCCCGAGTGAATTTAGGGCTAGGGACGGCTGCTACTGCAAACATAGGAAATTTGGTGGGCACGGTGCCGGATGCACAGCGGCTTGGCGTGGCTACTACTGTTGAAGCAAAAGACTGGTATACCAACGAAGGCCCGGGTTTTTCGTCGAATCTCTTTCCACCCAACTCTCCCGGTCCTATCGGGTATGGTTATTTTTATAAGCAGACCATGACGTATGGCTCCAACGGTAACCGTACGGTTATTGCCTGGCCATATGGTAGCGGGCAGGACTCCGGAACCATCCTTTTTCAATCAATTTATGATGGCCGGGCGACTCCGATGCGTGAGATCTACCACACTGGCAATACCACCCGTGCTGCTGACGGCACCTTGAAGGCGATCTGACCATGGCAAGAGCAGCAATTAACGTATTGGGTGCTACAGGCGCAACTCACGACTTCGTAACCAATGGGGCGGGCGTTGTTTCATCGTCACGCGAGTCTGTTGGTGTGTACCGCATTACAGGGTGCCTGGGCATGGTTCCTTTCCCTCCAGTAGATGAGGGCTGGGGTTACACGGTGAACCAGGTAGACAGTCGTGCTGACGTGGAGACGGACTTCGCTGATGGAGTGCTGACGGTGACGGTTACCAAGAACGGTAAGCCGTATGACCTGAAGCACATGATCACCTTGCATATTCTAGTGCCGGATGCGCCGGCGGTGGAGATGCCGGCGGAAGCGCCGACTGCACCGGAGAGTGCGCCCCCTGAAGCCTGATCTGCACTGAACACCATGACCGCCTTGTGCGGTTTTTTTTCGCCTGGAGAAAACATGAACGAAGCCGAGAAAGACCTGGATATCCTGGCGCGCACGCTGTGGGGCGAAGCCCGTGGTGAGGGACTGGACGGCCAGGTTGCCGTGGCCTGGACCATCCGCAACCGTGTGTTCGACGGCAAGGCCGCATCCTGGTGGGGCGAGGGTTACGCCGGCGTTTGCCTGAAACCCTGGCAGTTCAGCTGCTGGAACCAGAACGACCCGAACTACGCATACCTGAGCGATGCCAAGCAGATTCCGGCCGCGCAGTTCGCCCAGGCCGAGCGTGCGGCTGACCAAGTGATGTCGGGCGCGGTACCAGATCCAACTGGCGGCGCCACGCACTACTACGCAACGACAATGCCGAAGGCTCCGGCCTGGGCGGCGAAGGCCAAGCAGACGTTGCGCCTTGGTCACCATGTCTTCTTCAAGGATGTGCCGTGATGACGCCGGTACAGAAGCTGATCGGCCTGGTGCTGGCAATCCTGCTGGCGCTGTCCATCGGCGTTGGCGGGGCGTGGCTGGTTCAGGACTGGCGCCTAGGCAAGAAGATGGCTGAGCGTATCGCGGAGCAGGGCGCCCGCCACCAGAAGGAACTGGATGCAATCACTGGCGAGGCCTGGCTTCAGCAGTCGGCCGAGCTGGATAAGCGCCTGGCCACCGAGCAACAGCTCGCGATCCAGGACCAACACCACACCGAGGAGTTATCCGATGCCCAGCGCAACCAGGCTCGCCTGCGTGACCAGCTTGCTACTGCTGATGTCCGGCTGTCAGTCCTCATTGCCGAGGATTCAGCTAGTAGCTGCAACGTGCCTACCGCCCCCGGCGCCGTCGGCGTGGTTCATGCAGCCCGTCGAGCCCAACTTGACCCAGCGCATGCTCAACGAATTATCGCCATCACCGATGCCGGCGACCACGGATTGATCGCGCTACGGGCGTGCCAAGCATATGTCAGGGAGGTGTCTCGGTAAGTTAAGTTGTTTTTGAAAGTTGCCATATTTTTCCAAGTCAACGTCCTTAAGGTGAGACTGAAGCATTATCTACTTTCTGCTTGATCGATTTTAAAATTACGTCAACGGTGTGTGCCTCTGTAGTTCTTCCATCACTTTTTTCTATAATTGATTTCGAGCGCTCAGTATCGCCATAAAGCTTGTAAATAGCAGCTAAGAAGACTTCAGCGTCACCAAATGGTGTTGCTTCATAAGATTTTTCTGCAAACGAAATAACAGCGGCTTTCACTTTTTGTGGATCTTGGCTGACCAGGAGGTCAGAGGCTTTAAGTCTATAGATGGCAGATGTTATATTCTTGTTCGCAAAAACTTGGAAGTCTGATATTTTTTTCTCGGTGAACTCATTGTTTATGTTGTCTAAGAGTTCGTCCATGATGCGTAATGCTCTTCCGTGCTCTCCTTTGTAATAGATGGCCATGGCCCCAAGAAAAATATAGGGTGTACTGTTTTCTTTATAGCATTTTTGAAATAATTTGGCATACTTTGCTCCTTCTTCTTTGTTGTCGCTTATTGATGCTATGCCAAGCATTGAGCTGTATATGGAGCATAGTTTTCCAATATCGGTAATGGTTTTTTCTTCTCTTAGTAGTATGATCTCTGCCTCTTTATACTTTCCCTGCTCTATTAGGTTTTTTGCGTCATACATGTCGAGATTTTCATCAGCAAAAGATGTGCTGGAGTTCGCAAAAACAAAGCCGCTTATAAGTAAGAGTGAAAGGCCTGATAAATATTTTTTTGGCTTTGAAGTTGTTTTAATGATTGGCATGCTACGATATGAGTTACGCATTATCAATTCTCCACTTTCATCGCGGTAGGAATGTTTTTTTGGGGTGAGGGCCGCTGCCCTAATCATTTGCACATTATCGCCATAAGCAGTCGAAAACCCGTACTCGCCTGACCTTCGGGGTTTCTATTCCCACCTCATTGTTCAATAAAATCGGGTGTGGCGGGAAGATATCATGAAAGGTGATGTTGCCTGATCGAACCTAATCCCGTTACCTGAATTGCATGAAGACATTCCCGTTATGGTGAATTCAGGGTCTACCTAGCTTCATGGCGTTTTGATCGATCTGCCAACCAATTGGCTGCGACATATTCCATACTATACGTTGGTTGGTTGGATTAGCTCCGGCCCCTTGCTCCTAACGTTACCCACGGCCATACCGACCTTGAACCATTCGAAAGCCTCGGACGGTTCGCCCTGGTGCAGCACCATCTGCTCGGTGCGCTCCTTGGGTGTGGCTGGATCCAACCATTCCCGGGCCAGGTCCGGCGTCAGCACCACGGGGCGCCGGTCGTGAATGTCCACCATGCCCCCGGCACTGTCGGCGGTGATGATCACGAAACCGTCATGCTCGCCCGGGCCTTCATCAGCGTCCGGTAGCTGGCCAATGGCAGCGCAGAGTATTGGTGCCCCATCCCTCCGACGGATGAGGTAGGGCTGCTTTTTTGGGCCGCCTTCATCCACCCATTCAAACCAGTTGTCGATAGGCGTGATCGCCCGGTGCGGCCAGATCGCCCGGAAGAACGGGCCATGCGCCACTTTTTCCACGCGTGCGTTGATAGGTGCTGCTCGGTCTTTCGCCCAGTGCGGCCGCCATCCCCAGCGTACCGGGTCGGCGTGTAACAGATCGCCCTGCAGGTGCAACAGCGCAACCGCAGTTGATGGCGCCACGTTGTACCGCTCAATCGGCTGATCGCCAACTGAGTTCACCAGAGCATTGTGCATGCTCAGCGCCGCAACGAAGTCGTGGATTCCCCGGTACTGCGAAAGTCTCCCGCACATAAGCGTCTCCGCTCGTCGGCGCCGATGAACAGCCGTTCCCCGGCCAATCTCTACACTGTAGACACTGGCTCGAGGTATTCGTCATGGCGATCAACATTGATCAGGTCAACGCAATGGAGGCGTGGTTTGCGCTGCGTAACGACCCTGCATTCATATCGGCCACACCGGAAGAGCGTTACGAAACGCGACTGGCCCTGGCTGACGACCTCAAAGAACAGGGGCTGATCAAGAAAGGTGAGTGGCGGGAGCTGACTGAGGAAGCAGTTACGGCCTATGCCGACGAGCTAGGCTAATGGCTGCTTGTAAACGCTAAGCTCGAGCAGCAGTCGCTGATTCTCCCTGAGAAGATGGTCGCGCTGCCCGGTGATGATTTTCACGCTTTGCACTGAGGCAAACGAGTACTGCTGTTCCAGCGTGCTGATCTTTTCCTCAACCGCAGCGAGCTTTGCTTCTGTCTCGGCCTTTCCCGTCATCAGCAGATCATTCATCTGCACCAGGCCGGCGATATTCGCCCGCGCTCGACGCAGCATGCGCTCGGTCTCCACCAGCTCATCTACGAGAATTGAGCATTGGTGCTGGTACATCTCAAGTGGAGTGGGGCAACCGAGCCAATCATCGGTGTCCATTTCAACGTTCATAGCGTGAATCTCAAATACTGTATGTGCGTACAGTAATCGAGGTTTGGACGTGGCGCGATTTGAGCCGACGAGCTGTATGGGCTTGCGACTATTCCGATTCCATCAGCACGGCGAGAGTCATTTTGATGAACTCTTCGTTGTGTCCGATTGTGAAGAGGGCGCCTCGTACGTTGTCTGCCACTTCGGCGGAGCCACGTTGCTCAACCCAGTTTGACAGCTCCAGGAAGGAGGCTTCGAGGGCAAGTTGGTTTTCGTAGAGTTTGGAAAGCAGGGAAGGGATTAGGTCTGAATTCGGCATCGTTGTTCCTCCGTGAGCGAACAGCGTAGCAGGCAAGTTATTGAGTGGGGAGATCGTTCGGCAGGACGCCGGGGGAGGGGAATTGCGAAGCGGCTTCTAAAATTGCGGAGCGGAAAAGATAAGGGCCTGCTCAAGTTTCCCTGGCAAGCCCTTGATATCTATGGTGCCCGAACCCGGAATCGAACCGGGACGCCCTTACGAGCGGGGGATTTTAAGTCCCATGCGTCTACCAGTTTCGCCATTCGGGCGGTAGCGCGGTGTAACAGGGTTGGGAATATATAGATCCAGCCGCTTCAGCGCAACCTCCAAGCCGGTTTTCCCGCATAAAGATGCGCAGGAAAAAGCGTGGCAGATCAGTGATCTACAGGGCCTTTGTGTCAAGTCCCGATGAACGCAAGCCACCCAGGAACAAGCCCCATAAATGACAGTCATAGCGATAGGCCATTTCGGCATTTTCGCAGGGAGTCGTTTGATGCTCAGTATCCGTAAGCAGGCTTGGATCATGGCCGCAGGTGTCGCGGGGTTGTTGGGCACTGGCGTATTCAGTCTGGCGCAGGCGGGGAGTGCGGTGCAGTGGGGGGAGTTCAGTGCGTCGTCTTCAGACAAGTTGACGGCCGGCTCGATGGATGTGGGCGGCGCCTATGTGTTGAAGCCCTCGGGTGTTTCCGTGGGTGATGTCGAGGCGCTGCAGGCTGGGCAAAAACAGAGTCAAAGCGAATTGCAAAGCTTGAAAAGCAAAGTGGAGGGCCAGGAGCGGGCGTTTGATGAGTTCAAGCGCAAGGACGGCTCGAGTGCCAGTAGCAGTGACAGCCAGCTGTCGAGTCTCAAGCGTACGGTGGATGAGCAGAAGAGCACGATAGAGCGGCAGAAAAGCGAAATCGACGGCCTCAAGCGAAGCCTGGATGATGTGAAGCGCAGTGTGGAAAACTTGAGCAGCAAGGTGAAGTGACAGCACTGATGCTGTGGGCAATATAGAGCAACTGTGGGAGCTGGCTTGCCTGCGATAGCGATGTGTCAGTCACAGGTATTGAACCCGTTACACCGCCATCGCAGGCAAGCCAGCTCTCACATTGATCGTGTCTGTATTTAGTCAATCAGTGCCAGCAAGTCGGTAATCCCCACATCCACACCCGCCTGGCTCAGCAGTGTCGTCACTTGGCCGCGGTGGTGGGTCTGGTGGTTGAAAAAGTGCACCAGCAGGCCGAAAAAGGGTTTCTCGGCGGCCACGCCGCGCATGTTGTGATAGCGCAGGTGTTGATCAAGGTGGGACTCGTGCAGGCTGTTGGCCCAATCGATGATCAGTTGATCCAGCCAGGCGCGATGGGCCGATAATTCAGCAAGGCTGGCGAAGGCCAATTGCTTGAGGTCACCGGGCGTAGCAATGCCGTTGAGTGGCGCCAAGGCCGCAAAGTGGGCCGGGTGTTCGGCAAAGCGTTTGAGCCAGACGGTGTCGCCCAGCATCAGGTGGTTCAAAGTGCCGAGGATCGAGCCGAAAAACGCCTGGCGGTCCAGGGTCAATTGTGCGTGCGTGAGGGTGCCGGCGGTGTCGTAGACCTTGCGGTTCATCCATTGGTTGTAAGTGGCCATCAACGCAATATGCTCGATGCGATTCACCGCTGTTCTCCCTTTTCGGCGTGATGGCGTCATCATAAAGCTTGTCCGCCCGACGGTCATGGTGTTCCATCAGGGGAGGACTATGTTTGATCAACGCCACTATTGCGCCCCGGAGGGCGACACCATGAATACCAGCGATCTACTGGAACAACTGTTGCGTGCAGGGCAGCAAGGCGGCGGAGCTGCGGGCGGCGGCCTGGGCGGGTTGCTTGGAGGGTTGTTGAAGGGCGCCGGCACCGGCAATGCGTCTGCGGCGGGCGGCGGTTTGGGTGGTTTATTAGGTGGCCTGGGTGGCTTGTTGGGCGGCGCGCCGGCGGGTGGGGCCACCCAAACGCGTAGCGGCGGTGGGATGAACTACGCGGCGCTGGCGTCCCTGGGCATGGCGGCGTTCCAAGCGTACCAAGCGTGGCAACGCCAACAGGCTTCGGCCCCGCAGCAAGCTATCCAGACCGTTGACCAGCTTGAAGGGCCTGAAGCCGAAGCCCATAGCCACGGCGTACTGCGTGCGTTGATCGCGGCGGCCAAGGCCGATGGCAAAATCGATGCGCAAGAGCAGCAAATGATTTCTGCCGAGATTGGCCGTCACACCGACGACCCTCAGTTGCAGCAGTGGCTCGACGCCGAAGTCGCCAAGCCCCTGGATGCCGCCGATTTTGCCGAGTATGCCAATGACCGGGCACTTGCTGCGGAGATTTACCTGGCGAGCGTGATGCTGGTCGATGATCAGCAGGACGCCGAGCGCAATTACCTTGACGACCTGGCTGGTCAGTTGCACATCGATCCGCAATTGCAGGTGCATCTGGAGCAGCAGGCCAACGCCTAGAACCTCAGCGTCGCCCCAGTGGTCAGCCACTGGGCGCGATCGCCAATCAGGCTGCGCCCGACCAGCAGGTCCACGTCGACAAATTCGCCAATGTGCAAGCGCGGCCCAGCCTGCCAGGCCTGTTCGCCGCCTTCCTGGCCATAGCGCTCGCCAATCAGCGTGAGCTTCTCTGCCAACTGATATTCGAACCCCGTGCCCCAAGTCAGGCGATGCTGTTGATCACCGTCGTTGTAGGCGTGGCTCCAGCCGGCGTTCAGGTTCAGGCGCAAGGGTGCCAGGGGTTGCCATGTGAGTGGGATGTTCAGATCTGCGCCGTCGAACCCGTGATGGCGATCCAGCGCGACATGCGCCCCGACCGCAATCGCCAGTTCCAAGCCCAACTCTTGTCGTGACAGCACCTGTACCTTGGCTTGCGGGCTGATCTGCGTCTCGCCTTTGCCTGCATCCACGGCCCGTGACAACGCGGCGCCCCATTGCACGGCAGGCATAGCGCTGAACGTGCACGCGGGCGACAAGCTGCTGTTGTGGGTGCTGCCCGCGTGCCGATGGGCGCTGTACCAGGCGTCGACGTTGCATTCCCCCGGCGCGTTGATCGCACCGTCATCAACCACATAAGCGCCGCCTGCGGCTTGGGCTTTTGAAATCAACGCGACGACAAAGACCAGGCCCAGGGTCATGCCGATAAAGATCAAGTTGCGCTGCAATGCACGGCGCTTTGCTGGCGGCAGTAACAGCAGGGTGTGACGAGAGTGGCGTGCGCGATATTTGGTAAACCCGTCGCGGCGTGCCGGCGTGTATTTTTTGTGCATGATGCACCTCGCTTGAATTCAGCTTTCTACGGTCAGCACCGAAATGCCGCTGGCTTTGGCCTGGCAAACCAGCTCCGAGGTATCGTCACCACCCGGCAGGGCAATGATCAGGTCGGGGCGGCTGTCGGCCAGCATGAAGTGGTTGCGCTGGCGTTCCGCCTGTTTGCCATGGCGCTGCCAATTGGGTGGATAACGCACCACGTCGATACCGATTTCCCGCGCCCATTCCTCGATCTCACTGCCCAGGAACTGGTTGCCGCCGTGAATCAGTACCTGCACCGGGCGCAGGCGGTGGTAAGCGTCCAGCACATGGCGGGACTTTTTGGTGTCGGCGTAATGACGACCTGCACAGATCAACACGCGCATGAGCAAATCCTTGTATTGCACGCAGGCGACCAGGCAGCCGCCTGCGTTTGAACGGCGGGGAGGGTCAGTACCACTGTTTGAAGCGGCGGATGTAGATCGTCTTCATCAGTTGGGCGACGCAGCAGTAAGCCAGCAAGGTGCCCACCAGCCATGGGAAGTACGCCAGCGGCAGCGGTTGCAGGCCCACCAGGGTGCCCAGTGGCGAGAACGGTACGTAGATGCCCAGGGCGATCACGATGCAGGTCATCATCAACACCGGCCAGGCGGCCGTGCTCTGGAAGAACGGGATCTTGCGGGTACGCAGCATATGCACCACCAGGGTTTGCGAAAGCAGCCCCTCGATAAACCAGCCGGACTGGAACAGGGTCTGCATTTCCACACTGTTGGCCGAGAACACGTACCACATCAGCGCAAAGGTGGTGATGTCAAAGATCGACGAGGTAGGGCCAATCCAGATCATGAAGCGGCCGATGTTTTTCGCATCCCACTTGCGTGGCTTGGCCAGGTATTCCTTGTCCATCTTGTCCCACGGCAGGGCCAGTTGGGAGATGTCATACATCAGGTTCTGCAGCAGCAGATGGATCGCCAGCATGGGCATGAACGGGATGAACGCACTGGCCACCAGCACTGAGAACACGTTGCCGAAGTTGGAGCTGGCGGTCATGTTCAGGTACTTCATGATATTGCCGAAGGTTTCGCGGCCCTTGAGCACGCCTTCTTCCAGCACCATCAGGCTCTTTTCCAGCAGGATGATGTCGGCCGATTCCTTGGCGATGTCGGTGCCGCTGTCCACCGAAATACCCACATCGGCATCCCGCAGCGCCGGTGCATCGTTGATGCCGTCGCCGAGGAAGCCGACGGTGTGCCCGTTAGCTTGCAGGGCCTTGAGCACGCGGGATTTTTGCAGCGGCGTGAGCTTGGCGAATACCGTGCGCTCTTCTACGCGGCGCAGCAGGGTGGCGTCGTCCATGGCTTCGATTTCCACGCCCAGCAGCGGCTGGCCGGGTTCCAGGCCAACCTGGCGGCAGATCTTGCTGGTGACCACGGCGTTGTCGCCGGTCAACACCTTGATCGCCACACCAATCTGTTGCAGCGCCGCAATCGCCGGGCCTGCGGTTTCTTTCGGTGGGTCGAGGAAGGTCAAGAAGCCCTGGATCACCAGGTTGCGCTCGTCGCTGGTGGTGTACTGCTGGCGGGCCAGCGCTTTAGGGATATTGCGGGTCGCTACCACCAGCACGCGGAAACCGTCTTCGTTGTAGTCATTGGCGAGTGCCAGCAGTGCCTCACGACGGCGGTCATCCAGGGGCACGGCTTCGCCGGCCTCCATGACATGGGTAGAAATGCCCAGCATCTCTTCCACCGCGCCCTTGCACACCAGCAACTGGTCACCGGCGGCATCCTTGACCACGATCGACAGGCGACGACGGACAAAGTCGAACGGCAATTCATCGACCTTGCTGTAGGCAAACGGCACCTGGAAATTGGGGTTTTGTTCCGAGAACTGCACCACTGCCTGGTCCATCAGGTTTTTCATGCCGCTCTGGTGAAAGCTGTTGAGCCAGGCCAGGGACAGCACGGCGTCATCGCGCTGGCCGAAGGCATTGACGTGATGTTCGAGGATGATCTTGTCCTGGGTAAGGGTGCCGGTCTTGTCGGTGCACAGCACGTCCATCGAACCGAAGTTCTGGATCGCATTGAGGCGCTTGACCACTACTTTGCGCTTGGCCATGGCCGTGGCGCCCTTGGCCAGGTTGGCGCTGACGATCATCGGCAGCATTTCCGGGGTAAGGCCGACGGCGACCGCCAGAGCAAACAGGAAGGCATCACCCCAATCGCCCTTGGAGAAGCCATTGAGGAAGAACACGATGGGCACCATCACCAGCATGAAGCGGATCAGCAGCCAACTGACACTGTTCACGCCCCGGTCGAAGGCGGTTTGCACCCGCGAGCCGACAATCGCCTTGGCCAGGGAGCCAAAGTAGGTGCGCGGCCCCGTTGCCACCACCACTGCTTTAGCGCGGCCGCTGACCACGTTGGTGCCCATGAAGCAGATGTTCGGCAAGTCCAGCAAGTTGCCCTGGTCGGCGGCCAGGGTAGAGGCGGATTTTTGCGTGACATCGCCCAGGGTGTCGTACTTCTCCACCGGCAGGGCTTCGCCGGTCAGCACGGCCTGGCTGATAAACAGGTCGCGGGACTCGATCAGGCGGATATCGGCGGGGATCATGTCGCCAGCGGACAATTGCACGATATCGCCGGCCACCAGGTCACGCATCGGCACTTCGCGCAAGGTGGGCTGAGCACCAACCTGCTCGCGGCGCAGCACGGTGGCGGTGGTGCGTACCATGGCCTTGAGGGCCTCGGCGGATTTGGCCGAACGGTGTTCCTGCCAGAAACGCAGCAGGCTGCTGAGCAACACCATGGTCATGATAATGACGACCTTGGTCGGGTCGGCTTCTTCGCCTTCCTGCATCGGCAGCCAGCAGTCAGTCACAAAGCTGATGCCACCCAGGGTCAGCAGCACGTAGATGAACGGGTTGTTCAGAGCCTGCAGGAACTGGACGATAGCGTGTGGCGGCTTGTCGTGGGCGACTTCGTTATAGCCTTCTCGTTGCAGACGCGCCGAAGCGTCCAGTTCGGTCAGGCCGTCCTGGGTGGCCCGTACATTGGCGAGGGTGGCCGCCAGGCCATTTTGGGCTTCACGGGCGGCACGCATCGACAGCTTGGTGTCGGCAGCGGTGCCATTTTTTTTGTTCAGAGGCGTGTTTTTTACGGCGCTCATTGTCTGTACTCCTGTCGCCAATTCTCGACAAAACATACCCGGTACTTACCTGAATACAGGCGAGCGAAAGCATGCCGAGCCGCAAACTTTGCGATCGGTTTAAATAAGGTGTTCACATAACTTCTGAAGGGCCCGCTAACAGCGCGTTAGTTAACGAGCGTGCAGCGGGCTACTACTGGATTTGTTCATAAAGAACTCCAGGGTCATCAATAAGAAAGTTGCTGTTTCCAGCTAGCTCAGGCGGCGCGAGTGCTCAGGTAAAGACCGAGCATCAGGCGCGCTTGCGCCAGGCGGGAAACCTTGGGTCTCTGCGGGTCTTGAGGGTCGGCATGATCCCAATGCTGCACCAGGTGGCCGCTTTCAGGGCAGATACGCCAGTGCGCCAGCGGCGGTGCCGGGCGCACTTGAGGGGAGGGTGTGACAAAGGTCGAGCGTGTTGGCGAAAAGCCCGCCGGCGCTCGGCACAGCTTGGCGCGCAGGGCGGCGACCAGTGTGCGTGTATCAGGCAAAACAAGGAGTTGGAAGGTCATAACACACCTCGGGACCGGACGGGCGACCGGTGAGGCAGTTACGATGGAGCATCAAGCTCTAGCGCAGCTTACCGGACCTGGAACGCGAGTCCTGTCATATTCTGGGTTTGGCGCCCGATGCCCGCAGAGGCGGTGCTCGGACAGCGACTAGATACTGTGTCCATTGGCTTCTTTTGTGAGGTTTAAAAAAGGCCCCAGTTGCGGGCACGGGCAATCTACTCAGGGCGTCACAGAATGTCAACGCATGATTAATTAAATTAGCCCGTGTTCAGAGTTTGTTCAGACAAGAGGCATGCAAGTTATTGGCTGGATAACTTTATATACCGTGCGCGGCGAGTATCGCCAGATAAATCAATACTAAACCGCACGCCGCATAACTCACACGTTGCCAGCTAGGTGATGCGTTCTTGCGTAGCAGGTTCACCAAGGCGGCGGTAAGAAAACACGAGAGTACCGACGCCAGCATGAAGCCGGCAAAAAACATCAGGGTCTGCCCGTGACTGGGGGTGGTGCCGACAATCCCCGACAGTGCGCTGCCCAAGGCGCCCCAGTAGACGATGTTTTTCGGATTAGCCAAGGAAATCGCCGCGCCCACCGCCAACGCATTTTTGCCTGAGCTGGCAGGGGCGTTGTCGGTTGCGGGTAACTGCCAGGCATCAATCAGGCTGCGGATGCCCAGCCAGGCCAGGTAGAGCGCACAGACGATTGTAAGTGGAACCCGCACTGCATCATGCTGAATCAGCAGTGCGATACCGGTGAGGCCAATCACGGCCCAGACGGCGTCGCCCACCAGTGAGCCGAACTGCACCAGCAACGCCGGCGTGAAGCCATGGAGCAAGCCGCGGCGCAGAGTCTCTGCCAGCACGGCGCCGGGAGAAAGGCAAAATACAAAACCGAATACCAGCGCATAGACAAAGATCGACAGCATGCTCAGTTCCTTTCGAGAAAGTGCCAGAGCATACGTCAGTCCGAGAGAGGGATACCACGTCCTCTGTAGGAACGTTCGCGATGGCGGTATGTCAGCCACTCAATCTTCAACTGAACCACCGCCATCGCAGGCAAGCCAGCTCCCACACTGGTCATGCATTGCCCACAGAATCAGCGCCCGGCGCAGATCCCCTGTGGGAGCGGGCTTGCCCGCGATGGCGGTGTGTCAGCCACTGAATCTTTTACTGAACCAACGCTTTCGCAGGCAAGCCAGCTCCCACATTGGTTATGTACTGCCCACAGAATCAACGCCCGGCGCAGATCCCCTGTGGGAGCGGGCTTGCCCGCGATGGCGGTGTGTCAGCCACTGAATCTTTTACTGAACCAACGCTTTCGCAGGCAAGCCAGCTCCCACATTGGTTATGTACTGCCCACAGAATCAACGCCCGGCGCAGATCTCCTGTGGGAGCGGGCTTGCTCGCGAAGGCGGTGTGTCAGCCACTCAATCTTCAACTGAACCACCGCAATCGCAGGCAAGCCAGCTCCCACACTGGTCATGCATTGCCCACAGAGTCAGCGCCTGTCACAGGACCCTGTAGGAGTGAGCAAGCTCGCTCCTAAAAAGGCTGCGGTGTTGAGGCAATGCGGTCGACTGCAGCCTTCAATTCATCTGGCGATAAACTCGCAAAGGGGAGCGCAAAAAAAGCTTCGCAGCGTGCGGCGATGATGTTGAGGGTGGCCTTGAATGCAGCGTCTACTTGCGCCTCATCACCCTGCATCTCGGAGGGGTCTTCCAAGCCCCAATGGGCCTTCACCGCCGGGCCAAAATACACCGGGCACGCTTCACCGGCTGCTTTATCGCACACGGTGATGACCACATCCGGCGGGCAGCCTTGAAAGGCGTCATTGTCCTTGCTGTACAAACCTTCGATGCTGATGCCCGCCGCCTGCAGCGTGCTCAGGCTACGGGGCAACACCTGGCCCTTGGGAAAACTGCCCGAGCTGACCGCCTCGAAACCCTCTGGCGCCAAGTGATTGAACATCGCTTCGGACAAGATGCTGCGGCAACTGTTGGCGGTACACATGAACAGGACTTTCATGGCGCGTTCCTTTAGAAACTCAAGCGCAAGGCGAGGGCGGCCAGGGTGATCAGCAGCACGGGCAAGGTCAGCACGATCCCGACCTTGAAGTAGTAACCCCAGGTGATAGTGATGCCTTTGCGCGCCAGGATATGCAGCCACAGCAAAGTGGCCAAACTGCCTATGGGGGTGATTTTCGGGCCCAGGTCGCTGCCAATCACGTTGGCGTAGATCATCGCGTCCTTGACCACGCCCACAGCATGGCTGGACTCGATGGACAATGCGCCAATCAGTACCGTCGGCAGGTTATTCATCGCCGATGAGAGCAGCGCCGTCAGCAACCCGGTGCCCATGGCCGCGCCCCACACACCATAGGTGGCGAAGGTGTCGAGCCAGGTGGCCAGGTAGTCGGTCAGGCCGGCGTTACGTAGGCCATACACCACCAGGTACATGCCCAGGGAAAAAATCACGATCTGCCAAGGCGCTTCCTTGAGGACTTTGCGCGTGGAAATCTTATGGCCCTTGGCGGCAATCACCAGCAGCAGCACGGCGCAGACGGCGGAAATCGCACTGATGGGAATACCCAGAGGCTCCAAGGCGAAACAGCCGATGAGCAGAATACCCAGTACCCACCAACCGGCGCGGAACGTCGCAGGGTCATGGATGGCACTGCTGGGGTCTTCCAGGTCAGCCGGGTCGTAGGTTTGGGGAATGTCCCGGCGAAAAAACCACAGCAGCACTGCCAGGGTCGCGGCCACGCTGACCAGGTTCACCGGCACCATCACGGCAGCATATTCGTTGAAGCCGATCTTGAAATAGTCCGCCGAAACGATATTCACCAGGTTCGACACCACCAACGGCAGGCTCGCCGTATCGGCGATAAACCCGGCGCCCATGACGAAGGCCAGGGTCGCCGCCGGGGAAAAGCGCAAGGCCAACAGCATCGACATCACGATAGGCGTCAGGATCAACGCCGCACCGTCGTTGGCAAACAGCGCCGATACCAGCGCACCCAGCAGCACCATATAAGCAAACAACCGCCGGCCGCGGCCACGGCCCCAGCGCGCCACATGCAGGGCCGTCCAGGCGAAGAAGCCGGCTTCGTCCAGCAACAGGCTGATGATGATCAGCGCGACAAAGGTACCGGTGGCGTTCCAGATGATGTGCCACACCACTGGGATGTCCGCCAGGCTGATCACCCCACAGGCCAGCGCCAGGATCGCGCCCAGCGTGGCACTCCAGCCGACGCCCAGGCCCTTGGGTTGCCAGATGACCAGCACGATGGTGACGAGAAAAATCGCAATTGCGACAAGCATGAATAAAAGCTCCGATGACTCAGCAGCAGTTGCTGGCCCGTTGTGGTCTGTCGCCCATTGCGTTCAGACGCAGTGCGTCTATACGTATTTCTCTATGTCCCGGTCAAATCTTGTTTCAATTGATATGGATCAAAGGCCTTTGAAACCGCCACAACTGTTTGAAATTAAAATGAAACACAAATGTCCTAACGTGCCTGCCCATTGCTGATGAAGGAAGACCCCGCGTGACCCGAGCCACCCGCAACCTGCGCAAGACCCTGGATTCCGTCGCGGAAAATAACGAAACCGCGGCCTTTGACCTGATGCGCGCCGTGGAAAAACTCGGCGATGAAGTGCTTCGCCAGCGCCTGCTCAATACCATCCACCGGCTGAACCAGGATGCGTATGAATTGCGCGAAGCCCGGGATTCGGTGGAGCAGGTATCAGTCAAGCTCGCCTGAGCAAGATCGTTCAAGACAAGCCTTCGTTCGTGCTGGCATGCTTGTCGACTGTCTGTCGATGAGCCGTTTTCCATGCCCACTGCATTGCCTCATTACGCCTTCACCCGCGGCGCCATCGCCGTCATTCCCTTATCCCTGGCCTGTGCGCCCTGGGGGTTGCTGGCCGGCTCCATGGCCATCGACGCGCAATTTACCCCGCTGCAAGCCCAAGGCTTGTCTGCCATTGTGTTTGCCGGTGCCGCACAACTGGTGGCCATCGGCATGGTCAAGAGCGGTGCCAGCCTGATTTCCATCGTGCTGACCACCTTGCTGCTGACCTCCCAGCACCTGCTCTATGGCATGCATATGCGTCCCACACTGTCTTCGCTCAACACCCGCTGGCGCATGAGCCTGGGGTTTTTGTTGACCGATGAATTCTTTGCCCTGGTCAACCACTATGACCGCCAGACCTTCAATCGCTGGTACGCCCTGGGCGTCGGCCTGACGTTTTACCTGATCTGGAACCTCTTCACCCTCGCCGGCATTGTGCTGGGCAAGAGCATTCCCGGCCTTGATCAATTGGGGCTGGAGTTTTCGATTGCCGCCACCTTTATCGCCTTGATCACCCCCGTGGTGCGCGACGTGCCCACGGTGGTATGCGTTGCCGTGGCACTGCTGAGCTCGGTCTGGTTGAGTTATCTGCACTGGGAGTCGGCGGTGGTGGTCTCGGGTGTGTTGGGTATGAGCGCGGGTTATGCCTGTAAACGGCTGGGAGTGGGGCAACGATGATTTACCTGATGATTGTGGCCATGGGCCTGGTGGTGTTCTTCAACCGTTACCTGTTTATCGAGCCACGCTTGCCGGTACGGCTCAATCGCGGCGCGCGTGAATTTTTGGGCTTCGCCGTGCCGGGCATGCTCACGGCGATCTGCGGGCCGATTATTTTTCTGGCTGACCATCGGCTTAACCTGAGCCCGAGCAACCCTTACCTGCTGGCCGGCATCTGCGCCGTGGCGTTGATGTATTGGACGCGCAGCGTATTGACCACCGTGCTATTGAGCATGGCGCTGTTCTATCTGTTCCGTTGGTGGTTTTGATACCCAGGCAAAAAAAAGCCCGCGGGGTGGCGGGCAGAAGGGAGACTTCCAAAAAATGAGCCTGGCCACTATAGGCGGCGTGTTTGCCTTTCACAGTGAAACAAAGTTCATGGGCGCGTCAGTTGGCTTTCGCACAGTGGTAGAGTCACGGTTTTTCCAAGGAAGCAATGGCATGCACAAAGTGGTAATAGGCGCATTGATACTGGCGGCACTGGCCGGTTGTGCAGGTTCCAAGATGAAAGAGGCGCGCGCAGGCAGCCCCTACAAGACCCTGGCATCGGACAAGGCCACTCTGGTGGTTGCCCAATGCATCCAGTTCGGTTGGCAGGATGAAAGCGTGTTCGGCATCGATGCCGGCGGCTTCAAGGAAGCGACCGAGGCGGGTGGTTTTACGGTGTACACCACCGGTGGCGATTACTTTGTCGATGTACTCAGCACCGGCGCGGGTTCTACGGTTAACTACTACGCCGCACAGGACAATATGCCAGCCAAACGTCGCCTGGCAGCACTGGCCACTTGTCTGTAAGTCGGTTGCCTTAGTCATATTCAGAAACGCCTGGCGGGACAGCCGCCGGGCATTGGCTTATGATTCACTCGCTCGTTCGACGTGATGGCTCTTTACCGGTACACGGATGTCGAGGCTTAAACGTCGAACGAGCTCCTCAACCCCACCTCAACGGGGCATGAAACCCAAGTGCCAGCGTCGCGGAATCAACAGTGTCGCCACCCCCAAGGCCCCAGCCAACGCACCACTGACCCACAATGCGCGCAGGCCCATCTGCTGTTCCAGCAGTGCACCGATCACAGCGCCAATGAACATTCCGCCCCACGGAATCAATTGCACGCGCCAGCCATTGCGGCGCTCGCCCAATAACCAACGGCCCAGCCCGCGACCAAAGCGTGACAGCGCTCCGGTGACGTAGGTCAGCCCCACCGGTAACCCGTTCACCTCCTCGACGGCCGCATTGAGCATGCCCATGGCAATGATCGCTGCGAGCAACGCGGGCAAGGTATCGGTCGATGGCCACAACGCCGCAGCACAGAGCAAGGCGCCGATGCACAGCAATAAGGGCAACGCATGGCGCTTGCTGAAACGGCTGACCAGCACGCCCAAGGCATTACCGACCACGAAGGTGGCGACCAGCAGCACCAGCCGCCCGGTGAGCCCCAGGTCGCCCGCACTGATGGCCACCGCCAGGCGCGTGGTGTTACCGCTCATGAACGAGACGAAATCGCCGCTGGCCATAAAACCGATGGCATCGGTCATACCCGCCAGCACCGACAGACAAGCCACCAGCATCAAGCCCACCCGCCCGCGCCAGCGCTGTCGATGGGCGAGCGTGGCATTGGTGTAAGGCTTGCGAGACGAAGGCAGCATGGGGCCGGTTTCCTCGGTGAGATTATCCGGCCACTACCGTAGGACGCTTTGCCTGTCTGCGCAATAACCTCAGACACGCTCCAGTTGCCAGCCGGTGGCGTGCCACGTCAGATGGTGAGTCGGCTCAATCGCCTGCAAGAATGCCTCGTCGTGTGATACGGCCAGCAGCGCGCCGGCAAACCCCTTCAATGCCTGCTCAAACGCCAGCACCGACTCCAGGTCCAGGTGATTGGTGGGTTCATCCAATAACAGTAATTGCGCCGGTGTCTCACGCCACAAGGCTACGGCCATCGCAGCTTTCAAGCGCTCGCCGCCGCTGAGTTGCCCTGCCGGCTGCGTAACCCGCAGCGCGTCCAACTGCAACAACGCCAGGCGTGTGCGCAGTTCGGCTTCGGCCAGGGGCGTGTCGAGCAGGTTGAGTTGCTCGACAAGGCTGCGACGGTCGTCCAGCAGCGCCAGGTGCTGATCGATGTACGCGCTGGGCACCGCTACGCTGCACTCGCCACTGACCGCCTGCCAGTGGCCGGCTAGCACTTTGAGCAAGGTCGATTTGCCGCAACCGTTCGGCCCACGTACGGCAACGCGAGCCGGGCCTGTCAGGTTGGCCGTCAGGTAGCTGGCGGGTGCCAAGGGATCAAGCCAGGGCAATTGCGCCTGCTCCAGCACCAGTACCTGGCGGCCATTGGGGACGGTCGAGCCTGATAATGCGAGCAGTGTGGGCGTCTCATCCACCACGCGCTCGTACGCCTGGCGTACCTGGGCGTCGAGTTGGTTTTTGCACGCATGATGGGCGCTGCGCACGCTGCTGACGACCTCCGTTGCTGCGCTTTTCCAGCGCGCCTTGGTAAAGCGGTCGACGTTGGCGGTCTCGGCCTGTTTACGTGCGCGTGCGGCGTGGCGCTGCAAGTCGTCGTGATCTTTTTGCAGGCGCCGACGCTCGCGGCTGCGGGCCAGACGCGCCTGTTCCCACGCAGCAATCGCGGCCTGCTGGTGAGTGTCGCGTTGCTGGCGATAGGCATCGTAGTTGCCGCCATACACTTGAATGCCCAGGGGCGACAGCTCGATGATGCGGCCCATGGCATTGAGCAACTGTCGATCATGGCTGACCACCACCAGGCCACCGCGCCAATCGCGCAACACACGCAACAGCCAGTCGCGCCCGTCAGCATCAAGATGGTTGCTGGGCTCGTCCAGAATCAGCAACTGCGGTGCCGCCAACAACGCCCCGATCAGCGCGACCCTGGCAAGTTGGCCGCCGCTGAGTTGATCGGCCGGGGTACTGCCACTGAGAGTCTGCAAACCCGCTGCATCCAGTGCCTGACGCAGGCGTTCGGCGAGGTCCCAGCGATCGTCGATCAGTTCCAGGTCACCGAGGCGTGCATCGCCCTGGCCCATTCGCTCAAGGGCAGCCAAGGCCGCGGCAGTTGCGGTGATATCGGCGATGGTTTGCCCTGGTTGAGCCGTGATGGCCTGGGGCACATAGGCAACATGGGCCGGTTTTTTCAACGTCCCGCAGGAGGGCAGCAGCACGCCGGCCATCAACTTGGCCAGGATACTTTTGTCCCGTCCATTGCGCCCGACGATACCGGTAGGCGTTTGATCAATGGACAGGTTCACGTCGGCCAGCAAGGTTTCGCCATTGGCGAACTGGAAAGACAGGTGTTGCAGGGAAACAAGTGCGGGCAACCGTTTGACGTCAGTCATCAGCACCTCCAAAAAAATGTCAAACAGGCCAACAAGCGCGCCAGGCGGCTCGTTGCAGATACATTTTGGAAGGCTTAGTTGTTCACGTCGGCGGTCATCCCGTGAGTCAGAAGGGAGGCAGAGCCTAACCCACCTTAACTTTGTGCGGCAAGTCTTCGGCCAGTTTTTCCAGGAACATTGCCAGCGCGACTTCTTCGGCTTTCAGGCCTTTGCGCACTCGCGGCTTGGGCAGCTTCGACAATTCACCGAGGCTGAAATGCTCAAGCACCGCCGGGTGGATATAGCACTTGCGGCACACCGCCGGCGTGTTGCCCAGCTGCCGGGCGACATCCTTGACCATCGCCACCACATGCCGCTTAGCGTCGGATTCGGGCTGCCACGCCAACTCGCGCAACACCGCCAGCGCCATTGCTGTGCCGGCCCAGGTGCGGTAGTCCTTGGCGGTAAAGTCTTCGCCGGTCAGGCGGTGCAGGTAGTCGTTGACGTCCTGGGAGCTGACGGTATGCCGCTCACCGTCTTCGTCCAGGTACTGGAACAGGTTTTGCCCTGGCAATTCCATGCAACGCTTGACCACCCGGGCCAGGCGCCGATCCTTGACGCTGACTTGGTGCTCCACGCCACTCTTGCCACGAAACTGGAACTGGATCTCGCTGCCCTTGATGTCCACATGGCGGTTGCGCAGGGTGGTCAGGCCGTAGGATTTGTTTTCACGGGCATATTGGGTATTGCCGACGCGGATCAGCGTGGCGTCCAGCAACATCACCACCGTGGCCAACACCTTTTCGCGGGTAAACCCCGGCTCGGCGATTTGTGCTTCGAGCTGTTTGCGCAATCTGGGCAAAGCGGCGCCAAAAGCCTGTAAGCGCGAGTACTTGTCGCTGTCGCGCACCTCGCGCCAGCGTGGGTGGTAACGGTACTGCTTACGGCCACGGGCGTCGCGGCCGGTGGCTTGCAGGTGGCCGCGAGGGTCGGCGCAGATCCACACATCGGTGTAGGCGGGTGGCACCGCCAAGGCGTTCAGGCGTTTGATTTCGTCCGCGTCGGTAATGCGCTCGCCTTTGGCGTTCAGATACTGGAACTTGCCTCGCACTTTTTTACGGCGGATGCCGGGCTGGGTGTCATCCACATAGTGCAGGTCGCGAGGCAGGTCGGCGGGTAACGAAGAGTCAGGCATGGGGCGGGTTCCTTGGCAACAAATCAGGCCGGTATGTCTGATTGACCGCAGCGCCCTGCGGTCGTGCCAAATGCTTAAGCCAGTACGGCCACCGCCTTGATTTGCGCCCACAACGTCTGGCCCGGATGCAGTTGCAATTGGTCGCGGGAGAAGCGCGTGATGCGCGCCAGTAACGGCGTGCCGCCGGCGTCCAGGCGCACCAGCACATGGGCGCTGTTGTCCGCGCCGATAGTCTGGGTGACGGTCACCGGCAAGCGGTTGAGGATGCTGCTGTGTTCTTGGGCCTGCAGGCTCAGGCTTACATCCCGCGCCTGGACCTTGACCCGCAGCGGGTTGCCCACCACCAGCGGGACATGGGCCACGCGCATCTGCAACGGGCAATCGGGCAACTGCAGAGTGAGCAATTGATAGTGCGCGTCGTAGGCAACGACGCTGCCGGCGATCACCACGCCGGCATCGTCGCCCAGCGCCAAGGGCAGGTCGAGGCGCGCCAGGGTCTCGCCGATCGGGCCACTGGCCAGGGCCTTGCCGTCGCTGAGCAGAACGATATGGTCGGCCAGTCGCGCCACTTCGTCCTGGGCATGGCTGACGTAGAGCACCGGGATATCCAGTTCGTCGTGCAGGCGTTCCAGGTAAGGCAATATCTCGCTTTTGCGCTGGCTGTCCAGGGCCGCCAGCGGTTCATCCATCAACAACAACTTGGGGCTGGTGAGCAAGGCGCGGGCGATGCCGACGCGCTGGCGCTCGCCGCCGGACAAGTGTTGCGGATGACGCTCAAGCAAGTGCCCGATACCCAACAGTTCGGTGGCCTGGGCCATGTCCACGCGCCGTTGCGGGCGTGGGATACGTTTGAGGCCGAACTCCAGATTGGCGAGCACCGACAGGTGAGGAAACAGGCTCGCCTCTTGGAACACATAGCCCAGGGCGCGTTTATGCGGCGGCACAAACAGCCCTTTGCGGCTGTCTTGCCACACCTCGTCGTTGATGTGCACAAAACCGTGTTCGGCGCGTTCCAGACCGGCGATGCAGCGCAGGCAGGTGGTCTTGCCTGAACCGGAATGTCCGTACAGCGCGCTCACGCCACGGCCGGGCAATTGCAGGTCCACATCCAGTGCGAAGGCGGAGTATTTCAGGTGCAGGCGTATATCCATCATCGCGATCAACTCCAGCCCATCTTGGTTTTACGGCTGGAATAGAGCACCAGCAACACGAGGAAGGCGAATACCACCATGGCCCCGGCCAGCCAATGGGCCTGAGCATATTCCATGGCTTCGACGTGGTCGTAGATTTGCACCGAGACGACACGGGTCTTGTCCGGGATATTGCCGCCGATCATCAGCACCACGCCGAACTCACCAACGGTATGGGCGAAGCCCAGAATCGAGGCGGTGATAAACCCAGGGCGTGCCAGCGGCAGGATCACCGTGAAAAACGTGTCCCACGGGTTGGCGCGCAAGGTCGCGGCCACTTCCAGCGGGCGCGTGCCGATGGCAGAAAACGCATTCTGCAACGGCTGCACCACGAAGGGCATGGAGTAGATCACCGAGCCAATCACCAGCCCGGCGAAACTGAAGGTGAGGGTGCCCAGGCCCAGCCACTGCGTGAATTGGCCGACGTACCCATTGGGCCCCATGGCCAACAGCAAGTAAAAGCCGATGACCGTTGGCGGCAACACCAACGGCAGTGCGACCACTGCGCCGATGGGGCCGCGCCACTTGGAACGGGTGCGCGACAGCCACAGGGCGATCGGTGTGCCGATGATCAACAGGATCAGGGTGGTCAACGAGGCCAGTTTGAGGGTCAACCAGATCGCAGAAACATCAGCACTTGTCAGGGGCATTTACAGCTCGTAACCGTAGGATTTGATAACGGCAGCCGCTTTCGGGCCTTTGAGGTAGTCCATCAGGGCCTTGGCGGCGGCGCTGTCCTTGCCCTTGTTGAGGATTACGGCGTCCTGTTTGATCGGGTCATGCAGGGAGGCCGGAACAATCCACGCCGAACCGCCGGTGACTTTGCCGTCTTTGTAGATTTGCGACAAGGCCACAAAACCCAGCTCGGCGTTGCCGGTAGACACAAACTGATAAGCCTGGGTGATGTTCTGGCCCTCGACGAGCTTGTCCTTGACCTTGTCAGTCAAGCCTTCCCTGGCCAGTACCTGGGTGGCGGCCAGGCCGTAGGGCGCTGTTTTGGGGTTGGCGATGGACAAGTGCTTGAATTGGTTTTTCTTCAGCACATCACCGTTGGCATCCACATAGCCTTCTTTGGCCGACCACAGCGCCAGGGTGCCGACCGCGTAGGTGAAGCGTGAACCCTTGACGGTAGCGCCTTCGCTTTCGAGTTTTTGCGCGGTGGTGTCATCGGCGCTGAGGAACACTTCAAACGGCGCGCCATTCTTGATCTGGGTGTAGAACTGCCCGGTGGCACCGTAGGCCGCGACCAGTTTATGGCCGGTGTCTTTCTCGAAGTCGGCGGCAATCACCTGTATCGGGGCAGTGAAGTTGGCGGCCACGGCCACCTGCACTTCGTCGGCATGGGCCGTACCCAAGGCAAAGGCGGCAAGCAGGGGGGCCAGGCGCGAAACGCGGGTCATCATGAAGCAACTCCTTGAAGGTGTACGGCAGGTTGTAGGTAAAAAGGCTTACCGCTATGTATGGGAATATATAGCGGTAGGCTATTGCCGGTACAGCACCAAGTTGCTGCTCATGTCAGTCGCGGGTGAATCTGGCTATCGCGTGCTCGGCCAATTCGCGGGTCAGGTCATAGGTGGACAGGTTTTTGCCCAGCCTCAGGGCCTGGCCTGCCCACAGGTTACTGAAACCGGCTTCATCCTTGGCCTTGAGTGGCATTAATGCGCCTCCCGCTTTGGGGAACGCCGGCGCCGCTGGGTTGATTGCGCCGAGTTCACGCATCACCCGGTTGACGACGCCCCGCGCCGGGCGGCCGGTGAACAGGTTGGTCAGCGCGGTTTCGCTGGCCTGGGCATGGCGCAGCGCATGGTGATGGGCGGCGCTTACAGTGGCTTCGGGCGTGAACAGGTACGCCGTGCCGATCTGCACCGCCGAAGCGCCGAGGGCAAAGGCCGCAACGATGCCGCGTGCATCGGCGATTCCGCCCGCAGCAATCACCGGCACGCTGACCGCGTCGACGATCTGTGGCAGCAGCGCCATCAAGCCGATCTGGCTATTGAGGTCATCGCTGAGAAACAGGCCACGGTGCCCACCCGCTTCGATGCCCATGGCGATGATCGCGTCGCAGCCGTGCTGTTCCAGCCACACGGCTTCCTCGACGGTGGTGGCCGATGACAGCACCTTGGCACCGGTGGCTTTTACCCGGTCCAGCAAAGACTTCTCTGGCAGGCCAAAATGAAAGCTCACCACTTCTGGCCGAAACGCTTCCACCACCTGGCAGGCTGCGTCATTGAACGGCGCACGGTTGGACACCGGGGTTGGCGCATCAAAGTCGGCGCCCAGCTCATGGTAGTAAGGTTGCAGCAAGGCCTTCCAAGCCTGATCCCGCGCGTCATCGGCATCGGACGGTTGATGGCAGAAGAAGTTGACGTTCAGCGGCGCATGATTGGCCTGGCGAATGAGGGCCAAGGCCTCGCGCAGTTGCTCCAGGCTCAGCGCCGCCGCAGGCATGGAGCCCAGGGCACCGGCTTGCTGAGCGGCGATGACCATGGCGGTGGTCGTCGCGCCAGCCATCGGCGCCTGGATGATCGGCACCTCAATGCCCAACAGGTCAAGAATGCGGGTGTCTGGCCAGGTGCTCATGGGTTGCTTCTCCAGCGTTAGTAGGGCTTTTCGCTGTTTTAGCAGGGCAATCAGCACCCGGCCAGTCTGTTTTATTCACTGGACGGGAGCGGCCTTTTGTGGGGCTGGGTTTCGCGCTCAAGTAACTGGCGCTTGCGCTCTACGCCCCAGCGGTAGCCCGACAGCTCGCCATTGCTGCGCACCACGCGATGACAGGGAATCGCCACCGCCAGGTGGTTGGCACCACACGCCTGGGCCACGGCGCGAAAGGAGGAGGGTGCGCCGATACGCTCGGCAATCTGCGCATAGCTGGCGGTGCTGCCCGCAGGGATTTCGCGCAACGCCTGCCACACCCGCTCCTGAAAGGCCGTGCCGCGCAGGTCCAAGGGCAAATCCAGGCCCACGGCAGGGGCCTCGACAAAGCCAACGACCTGGGCCACCAGTTGTTCGAACCCCTGATCCGCGCCGATCAACTCAGCCTTGGGAAACTGGTCTTGCAGGTCGCGCACCAGTTTGTCCGGATCATCACCCAATAAAATCGCACACACGCCACGTTGGCTTTGCGCCACCAGAATCGCCCCCAGCGAGCACTGGCCAACGGCAAAGCGGATGGTGTTATTGGCGCCGCCGCCTTTGTAATCTCGCGGTTTCATGCCGAGCACCTGGTCGGCGGCTTCATAAAAGCGGCTATTGGAATTAAAGCCCGCGTCGTACAGGGTGTCTGTCACCGAATGCTGGCCCTTGAGGCCGTCGCGCACTCTGCGCGAACGCAGGGCGCTGGCGTAACCCTTGGGGGTCAACCCGGTGTTGGCTTTGAATACGCGGTGGAAGTGAAACGGACTCAGCCCGGCGGATCGGGCGAGCGCGTCCAGGCTAGGCGGGGTTTCGGCTTGTTCGATTTGCCGGCAGGCTTCGGCCACTAACTGCCCATGGTGTGCAGCCAACTGCGTCTGGTCGCCGGCAGCGCGTTTACTGGGACGATAACCGGCGGCTTCGGCCTGCGCCGGCGTGTCGAAAAATTCGACATTCTCCGGGCGCGGCAAACGCGAAGCGCTGCTGGGGCGGCAATACACGCCGGTGGTTTTCACGCCGTAGACAAACAAGGCGTCAGCCTTGGCATCACGGGCAATAATGGCAGCCCAGCGCGGATCGTGTTCGTTGTTCATGGCCTGCACTCTTGACGGTTCAGGAGCAGATTAAGCCTGCCGCTCGTCATCGACACTCCGAAGCTTGCGGTCAAATTAGCCCGCGGTGCGAAAGGTCAGGTTGATGCGCTGCGGGCCCATGATCGAATGCAGGCCGTCTTTGATCGGCATCACGCCATGAAAGCGCAGGCGATCAACGCCGCCCCACACGACCACATCACCATGAAACAGCGAGACCTTTTGGGTGTTGTCGCTGCGCGCATGCCCACCGAACAGGAAAATCGCCGGCAGCCCCAGGGACACCGAGACCACGGGCGCGCTGTAGTTGCGCTCGTTCTTGTCCTGGTGCAGGGACATCTTCGCCCCCGGTACGTAACGGTTGATCAGGCAGGCATCGGGTAGAAAACCGCTGAAGCCGGCCTCGATTGCCGCTGTCACGGCCAGTTGGCGCAACGTCTCGGGCATGGCGGGCCAGGGCTGCTGGTTGCGCGGGTCGAGTGGGCTGTAGCGATAGCCACGGGCGTCGGTGGTCCAGCCCAGCTCGCCGCAACTGCTCAGCGCCGCCGACATGGTAAAGCCGCCGGGGGTGACCATCTGCCGAAACGGTGATTGAGCCAGGACACGCCGCAGTTCAGGCAATAACCGCTCGATCCAGGGCAAGGCATAGCCCCTCAGTACATACGACTCTTCGCCAATTTGCTCGCGCCCGGCAGGCTGTTGCAGGGCCTCATCGGCAAACAAATCGGCGGTAGGGCCTGGCATGGCTTACAGCGCCTTGCTCACGTTGATGTCGGTGATTTCGTCGCTGGCATCATGAATTTTTGCCAAGGCTTGCTTGGCTTCTTCGACGCTGTTGTTTTGCAACTGGGCAAATTCAAAGCGGCGTTCGCCGTTGAGCTTGTACTTGATGACGTATTTGGTTGTGGTGGTCACAGCTTTTTTCCTGTCAGGTGTTCGGGTCAGCTCAGCTTGCTGCTGGTACGACGAACGATACGAATCTTGTGGGACAACGCAGGCTTGCGGGTCACGCTGATGGCGCGACGGGTCACCACATCCAGGGTGATGTTCCAGAAGCCGGTGCTGGGCGCGGTGATCTTGGCCGGGAATTTATCAAATGCGCCGCCGTGGTAGGTATGGCGGCCGCCATTTTTGAAGCTGCGAAAGTTCGCATCGCTCATCAGGCGAATATTGCAGGTCTGCGAGCATTCGATGACGACAATGTCTCCCTCGTTGAGGTGCTCACGCTGGTGGATGAATTTCATGGGGTGTCTCCAGAAGGGCTTTTTCTGAAAAATCAGAACGATACGTAGGTTAAGATGGAGTTTATCAGCCCCAGCGCGTTTATTATCGGGCCGTCGTCGACGACTTCGACAATTTAAAACAGTTATTTACCGAGTTATCACAGATAAATCCTACGTTGGTGGGAGAAAATTACCATCCCCGCTGTCGTAGGGTCTTTATCGGAGGTTTTTGTATGAAGTGGAGTGTGTTGGTGCTGGCCTTGGCAATAGGTGGGTGTGCTTCGGTTGCAGATATCAAGCAGACCCCGCCAACATTGGTGGTCATCTCAGGGAAGAAGCCGCAGGAATATGCGGCGTGCGTGGTGCGCAAATTGGAGGCGACCCGTCGGCCGTCGCAGATCGAGCCCCATAAAGACGGCATTCAGGTGATCGTGCCGCAGAAGTTCTCGGCAGACCCGTCGGCGATCTTTGAAATTGAAGACCGCTCCAGCGGTAGCAGCATCAAGCTTTATGAAAGCATGTCCAATGTGCCCATCCGCCCGGGCGACGTGAAGAAGGCAGGGGAAGAGTGCATTTCCGGTTGAGCCACAGGCCCACCCCTCAAACCCGATAAAAAAAGCCATCACCCTGCAGGGACGGCCTGCATCCGTTAAACTGTCGGGCATTCACTACAAAGATGCTGCTCAAACCCTGGGTTTGAGCGGCATTTGTTTTTCTGGAAAGCCCGTTATGAAACGAGAACACGTCAAAGCCCGCCATGCCGAAGGGCAGATCTCGGCCACCCATGTCATCCAGAACCCCGCCGATCTGGGCGAGTGGATCGTGTTTTTCAAGAAGAGCGGCGGGCGCAGCTACTTCTTGGTGGACGAACAGGATGAGGTCGAATCATTTGCTCGCCTGGATGACTTGATCGAAACCCTGCGTGGCCTGGGGATCAAGTTCGCTGAAGTGCACCTGTAGCAGCGTTACTTGCAGACCACCACCACGCTACGGCCTTTGAAGTTGCCCACGTCCTGGCCCAGGGTCTTGTCGCTTTCCTTGAGTGCCGGCGTGCCATTGGTGCCAACGATGCGGTAACCGGTGCCGGCGCAGGATGCGTCCGCCTTTTCGTAGCAACTGGCCCATGAATTGGCCTCACCCGAGCAGTCGATGGTCAAACCTTGTTCACCATTTTTCAGCAAGGTGTCGGAAGCGGTGGTGCAGCCGGCGAGTGCCAGTACTGCGGTCAGTGCCAGGATTTTTTTCATAAAGGTTCGTCATCGAGGGTATTGGAAGGGCGCGCTGACACTGTCGTGGCGTTGTTGAAGGTTATAGCGAACTGCCATCTAGGTACAGACAAACAAAAAAGCCCCGCTTAACGGGGCTTTCAAAGCGGTGCAACGAGGCTTACTTGGTTTTCGGCCGCTTGCTCGATGCATGGCCTGCCTCATCTACAAACACTTCGGCGACGGCGATCGCCATGCTTTCGGTCTCGAATACGCCGGCAACGCTGTCACCGTGAAAATTGATCAAGTGCCAGCCGTCCGCTCGCTTCGTGATCAGGTAGCCGTTTACACCTTTTGGTTCTGACATCTGTTGGCAATCTCGTGGTCTTGGTTCAAGGCGCCCATGATAGCGCCAAATGCCGGGGCGGGGCGCAAGTTGTTGCGGGTCAGTGCCAGGGGCGCAAAAGCGTGCTAAAACCAATGCAGCCCTTCTAAACAAGGGGCCAAGTCGGATTCTGGCCGACCGTTGGTGATGCGCTATGCAGCATCAGCGGAACTTACGCCGACATTTTTTCTCTATGATGACATTGCAACGCCAGCAGGACCCCATTGTAAGGTGACTGCGGCCTGATTAGACTGCGCCGAATTCCGTACGCACAGCCCTTTGTAAGGACTCATATGATCAAGAAATGCTTGTTCCCAGCAGCCGGTTACGGCACTCGCTTCTTGCCAGCGACCAAAGCCATGCCCAAAGAAATGCTGCCAGTGGTGAACAAGCCACTGATTCAGTACGGTGTGGAAGAGGCACTGGATGCCGGTTTGAACGAGATCTCCATCGTCACGGGTCGTGGCAAGCGCGCGCTGGAAGACCACTTCGACATCAGCTATGAGCTGGAAAACCAGATCAAGGGCACCGACAAGGAAAAATACCTGGTCGGTATCCGTAAACTGCTCGACGAGTGCTCGTTCTCCTACACCCGTCAGACTCAGATGAAAGGCCTCGGCCACGCCATCCTTACCGGTCGCCCGCTGATCGGTGACGAGCCGTTCGCCGTGGTCCTTGCGGATGACTTGTGCGTCAACCTGGAAGGCGACGGTGTGCTGACCCAGATGGTCAAGCTCTACCAGAAATACCGTTGCACCATCGTTGCGGTGATGGAAGTCAACCCAACCGAAACCAATAAGTACGGTGTTATCGCCGGCGACGATATTGGCGATGGCCTGATCCGCGTACGCGACATGGTCGAGAAACCAGCGCCGGAAGACGCGCCATCGAACCTGGCGATCATCGGTCGTTACATCCTCACGCCGGACATCTTCAAGCTGATCGAAGAAACCGAGCCAGGCAAGGGTGGCGAGATCCAGATCACCGACGCTCTGCTCAAGCAAGCCAAAGACGGCTGCGTGATTGCCTACAAGTTCAAGGGCCAGCGTTTCGACTGCGGCGGCGCTGAGGGCTACATCGAAGCGACCAACTTCTGCTACGAGCATTTCTACAAGACGGGCAAGGCTTACTGATTCACGCTTGCCGGTACGTTTTAAGCGAAAGCCACCTTCGGGTGGCTTTTTCGTTTTTCAGCCCCATGTAAGTCGGTATGCTGGTGTCCTGCCGAGGAGAGTGAAATGGCCTACGATTTTGACCTGTATGTAATTGGCGCCGGTTCCGGCGGTGTTCGTGCGGCGCGCTTTGCCGCGGGCTTTGGCGCCAAGGTGGCTGTGGCCGAGAGCCGCTACCTGGGTGGCACCTGTGTGAACGTCGGCTGCGTGCCAAAGAAGCTGTTGGTGTACGGCGCGCATTTTGCCGAAGACTTTGAACAGGCCAGCGGCTTTGGCTGGTCCCTGGGTGAGGCGAACTTTGATTGGGCGACCCTGATCGCCAACAAGGATCGTGAGATCAACCGCCTCAACGGTATCTATCGCAACCTGTTGGTCAACAGCGGCGTGACCCTGCATGAAGGGCATGCACGCCTGGTCGATGCCCATCAGGTGGAGATCAACGGTGAGCGCTTCACTGCCAAGCACATCCTGATTGCCACCGGCGGCTGGCCGCAGATCCCTGAGATTCCAGGGCGCGAGCACGCCATTGGTTCCAATGAGGCATTCTTTCTTAAAGAGCTGCCCAGGCGCGTGCTGGTAGTGGGTGGTGGTTATATCGCCGTTGAGTTCGCCGGCATCTTCCACGGCTTGGGCGCCCAAACGTCATTGCTGTATCGCGGCGATCTGTTCTTGCGCGGCTTTGACGGTTCGGTGCGCAAACACCTGCAAGAAGAGCTGACCAAGCGCGGCCTGGACTTGCAGTTCAATGCCGACATCGAGCGCATCGACAAGCAGGCCGACGGCAGCCTCAAGGCCACTTTGAAGGATGGCCGCGTGCTGGAAGCCGATTGCGTGTTCTACGCCACTGGCCGCCGTCCAATGCTGGATAACCTGGGCCTGGAAAATACCGGGGTCAAACTGGACGAGCGCGGTTTCGTCGCGGTGGATGATCTCTACCAGACCGCCGAGCCGTCGATCCTGGCGATTGGCGATGTGATTGGTCGTGTGCAACTGACGCCGGTGGCCCTGGCTGAAGGCATGGCCGTGGCGCGGCGGTTGTTCAAGCCCGAGCAATACCGCCCGGTGGATTACGCCAATATCGCGACGGCGGTGTTCAGCCTGCCGAATATCGGCACAGTCGGCCTGACTGAAGAGGATGCACGCAAAAATGGCCACAACGTGCAGATCTTTGAAAGCCGGTTCCGGCCGATGAAGCTGACCCTGACCGATTGCCAGGAAAAGACCTTGATGAAGTTGGTGGTCGACGCCGACACCGACAAAGTGCTGGGTTGCCACATGGTCGGCCCGGATGCGGGTGAGATCGTGCAAGGGCTGGCGATCGCGCTCAAGGCGGGCGCGACCAAGCAGCATTTCGATGAAACCATCGGCGTGCATCCTACGGCGGCGGAAGAATTCGTCACCATGCGCACGCCTGTGGCGCCCTGATCAGCTTGGCTCTGCTGCCTCTGGCACCGTTGCAACGACGGTCGCCAGGCGCAGGGCTTCGATGCTTGCCTGGGCCTTGATCAGGTCCAGCTCAAGCGCCTTGTTGTGCTGCTGATATTCAAGCAGTGACGCTTGGCGCGATTGGCTGTCCAGCACGGCAACCCGTAGACGTTCCTGGAGCAGGGTGCGCTCGCTGTCGATCTGGCTGAGCTGTTCCTTGAGTTTCAACTGTAGCGCCTGGTCCTGGCGAGCGTGCTCCTGCAGCGTATTCAATTCCTTGGTTGTCACTCGCTGCTCACTCAGCAGGCGCTCGTTGTCGCGATGCAGTTGCGTGATTTCGTCCTGACGCACCAGAGCGCTTTGCTGGGCCTGACGCAATTCGGCCTGTACCTGTTGCAACTGTCCCTCATGGCGACGCTGTTCCTGTTCACGCTGCTCCTTGATGGCAGTGCGGTAATGCTCAAGCGCATCGCGGGCGTGCAGGTGCTTTTCTTCCAGTGAGCGAATCTGCTCGTCTTTGTCGTTGAGCCTTAGCCCGTAGTCGCTGCACGCCTGGCTCAGCCCGGCGTTACGGGTTTGCTCGGTCTGCAGGCTGGTGCTGGCGGTTTGCAGCGCCGCGCTTTCTTCAGCGAGGGCAGCGGCCTGGATATCAAATTGCTGTTTGAGTTGGGTGTGCGCTTCTTCCAGGGTTTCTAACTGGGCGAGCAGGGCGGCTTTTTGTTGCTCGAATTGCGCCAGGGCCAGGTCGATCGGCTCTTGGGCCTTCTCTTTCAGGCGTTGGGACAGGCGTGCGACCAGTTCACCAAGCTCATCGTCGATCGGCGCTTGGGTGATGGTCTGGCGCGTCTCACTTTCGTCCAGCTCTTTCAAATAGCGATGAATGGTGGTTTTCGAGCCGGTATTACCCATTTCGATACGCACCGCATCGATGCTGGGGTTTTCGCCACGGGCGAGGATCGCCAGGCGTGCCGTTTGCACTACTGCTTTGTTTATGCCACCGCGAGCCATGGGGTCTCCGTCGATTTAGTACTGTGGTACATGGTATGTATATACATACTATAACATGATTAAAAACTCGTTGAAATTCATGATTTAACAGATGGGATATTGGCGTATTATCCCGTGTCATAAGCATTTTCATCAGCCATTCACCCGTCAGCGGTACGAAAAGACGCCTATGAGCGACCTGGACCGATATCTCAACGCTGCCACCCGCGACAACACGCGCCGCAGCTACCGCGCGGCCATCGAGCATTTCGAAGTCAGTTGGGGAGGGTTCCTGCCGGCCACCAGCGACAGCGTGGCGCGCTACCTCGTGGCGCATGCCGGGGTGTTGGCAGTCAACACATTGAAACTGCGGCTCTCGGCCTTGGCGCAATGGCATACCAGCCAAGGGTTTGCCGACCCGACGAAGGCGCCGGTGGTACGCAAGGTGCTCAAGGGCATCCGCGCCGTGCACCCGGCGCGGGAGCGGCAGGCCGAGCCTCTGCAGCTCACGCAGTTGGAGCAAGTAATCGCCGCCCTGGACATTGAAGCTAAACAGGCCAGCGAGCATCACGACCCGCCGCGCTTGCTGCGGGCCAAGCGCGATGCTGCGCTGATTCTGTTGGGCTTCTGGCGGGGTTTTCGCAGTGATGAGCTGTGCCGATTAAGCATCGAGCACGTGCAGGCCGTGCCAGGCGCAGGCATTAGCCTGTACTTGCCACGCAGCAAAAGTGACCGTGACAACCTCGGCAAAACCTACCAGACCCCAGCGTTGCTCCGGCTGTGTCCGGTGCAGGCTTATAGCGAGTGGCTCAGCGCCTCGGCTTTGGTGCGCGGCCCGGTGTTTCGCGGCATCGACCGCTGGGGCAACCTGGGTGAGGAGCGCTTGCATCCCAACAGTGTGATCCCGTTATTGCGCCAGGCCCTTGAGCGCGCTGGCATGCCCGCCGATCAATACACCAGCCACTCCCTGCGTCGGGGCTTTGCCACTTGGGCGCATCGCAGTGGTTGGGATTTGAAGTCCCTGATGAGTTACGTCGGCTGGAACGACATGAAATCTGCGATGCGCTATGTTGAAGCGACGCCGTTTCTGGGCATGACCCTGGCAACCCAACCGCTGATTTGAGATTTTTTCTATTAATAGCGTCACCTGATAGAGAAACCCAATCGTCAGCATCAGGTTTGCCAATGAGCCATCGACCGAGAGAGCCGGTAGGATTCACCTCATCAACTTCTTAACCCCTGACGGAGAGTCAACGATGCCTATCATCAACAGCCAAGTAAAACCGTTTAAAGCCACCGCTTTCAAAAACGGCAGCTTCGTCGATGTGACCGACGCTGACCTGAAAGGCAAGTGGTCGGTTGTCTTCTTCTACCCAGCCGACTTCACCTTCGTTTGCCCAACCGAACTGGAAGACCTGGCTGACAACTATGCCGAATTCCAGAAGCTGGGCGTCGAAATCTACAGCGTTTCTACCGACACCCACTTTGCCCACGCTGCCTGGCACAACACGTCGCCAGCCATCGGCAAAATCCAGTACACCATGATTGGCGACCCAACCCTGACCATCTCCCGTAACTTCGACGTGCTGATCGAAGAGGCTGGCCTGGCAGACCGCGGCACCTTCGTGATCAACCCGGAAGGTCAGATCAAGATCGTTGAGCTGAACGACGGCGGTGTAGGTCGTGACGCTTCCGAGCTGCTGCGCAAGATCAAGGCCGCTCAGTACGTCGCTGCCCACCCAGGTGAAGTCTGCCCAGCCAAATGGAAAGAAGGCGAGGCCACTCTGGCGCCGTCTCTGGACCTGGTCGGCAAGATCTAAGTCTGTGAACGCGTATCAAGGGCGGGTATCCGCACTTAAGTAAGCTGCATCCGCCCTCAAAACGCCCGGGCGAGAGTCGCTCGGGCGTTTTTTTGTCTGCAATAAACCGAATGAACAGGAAATCGCCCGTATGTTGGACGCCAATCTTAAAGCTCAGTTGAAGTCATACCTGGAACGGGTCACCCAGCCGATCGAGATCATCGCCTCCCTCGACGACGGTGCGAAATCCCAGGAAATGCTTGCTCTTTTGCAGGACGTAACCAGCCTCTCAACGCTGATTACCCTGAACACCGATGGCAATGATGCGCGCAAGCCATCGTTCTCCATCAATCGCCCGGGTGCTGAGATCAGCCTGCGTTTCGCCGGCATCCCTATGGGCCATGAATTCACTTCGTTGGTGCTGGCCCTGTTGCAAGTGGGTGGCCACCCATCGAAAGCCAGTGTCGAAGTAATTGAACAGATCCGCGCCCTCAAAGGCGAGTTCAGCTTCGAGACGTACTTCTCGCTGTCGTGCCAGAACTGCCCGGACGTGGTCCAGGCGCTGAATCTGATGGCCGTGCTGAACCCGAACATCCGCCACGTTGCGATTGATGGCGCGCTGTTCCAGGCTGAAGTCGATGAGCGCCAGATCATGGCGGTCCCGAGTGTCTACTTGAACGGAGTCAACTTTGGCCAGGGCCGCATGGGCCTCGAAGAAATCCTCGCCAAGCTCGACACCAGCGGTATCGAGAAAGCCGCGGAAAAAATCAGCGCCAAGGACGCCTTCGACGTCCTGGTGGTTGGCGGTGGCCCCGCCGGGTCCTCGGCTGCCATTTACGCGGCACGTAAAGGTATTCGTACCGGTGTGGCGGCTGAACGCTTTGGTGGCCAGGTACTGGACACCATGTCCATCGAGAATTTTATCTCGGTACAGGAAACCGAAGGGCCGAAACTGGCTAGTGCGCTGGAAGCCCATGTGCGTCAGTACGATGTGGACATCATGAACCTGCAACGCGCTAGCAGCCTGGTACCGGCGAAAAATGCCGGGGAGCTGCACGAAATTCGCTTCGAAAGTGGTGCGACCCTCAAGTCCAAGACCGTGATCCTGGCCACAGGCGCCCGCTGGAGAGAGATGGGTGTGCCCGGTGAGCAGGAATACAAAGCCCGCGGCGTGTGCTTCTGCCCGCACTGCGATGGCCCGCTGTTCAAAGGCAAGCGTGTGGCGGTGATCGGCGGCGGTAACTCCGGCGTGGAAGCGGCCATTGACCTGGCCGGTATCGTCAGCCATGTCACCTTGCTTGAGTTCGACAGCAAGCTGCGCGCCGACGCCGTGTTGCAACGCAAGCTCTACAGCCTGCCGAACGTGGATGTGATTACCAGTGCATTGACCAGTGAGGTCAAAGGCGATGGCCAGAAAGTCACCGGCCTTGCCTACAAGGACCGCGACAGCGGTGAGTTCAAGACCATCGACCTGGAAGGCATCTTCGTGCAGATTGGCTTGCTGCCCAACACCGACTGGCTCAAAGGCACGGTAGAGCTGTCGCCGCGCGGCGAGATCATTGTCGATGCCCGTGGCGAGACTTCACTGCCTGGCGTGTTCGCCGCCGGTGACGTAACCACCGTGCCGTACAAGCAGATCGTGATTGCAGTAGGCGAGGGCGCCAAGGCTTCGTTGAGCGCGTTCGATCACTTGATCCGCACCTCTGCTCCGGCGTAATCCAGGGCTGAAAATGAAAAACCCCATGAGCGATCATGGGGTTTTTCTCGTTCCCACGCCCGGCGCGGGATTCTCGTTCCCACGCTCCGCGGGGGAATGCATCCGGTGACGCTCCGCGTCACGCAGTGCTTATTACATCGGCGCCGGCTGGATGATCTCAACCCAATAGGCATCCGGGTCCTTGATGAACGCGAGGCTCTTCATGCGGCCATCCGTCAGGCGTTTCTGGAAATCACAGCCCAAGGCTTCGAAACGTTCGCACGCCGCCACAATGTCCGGCACCGAGATGCAGATATGGCCAAAGCCGCGTGGGTCGGTGTTGCCGTTGTGGTAGGCAAAGTCGGCATCGTTTTCGGTGCCGTGGTTGTGGGTCAGTTCGAGGATGCCCGGAATCGATTTCATCCATTGGGTACGCTCGGCGGCGTCGGCCGGGATCTGGGCCTTGTCCACCAGGGCCAGGAAGTACAGGCTGAATTCGGCTTCCGGGAAGTCACGTTTCTCGACCAGGGAGAAACCCAGGATGCGCGTGTAGAAGTCCAGCGACTTGGTGATGTCCTTGACCCGCAACATGGTGTGGTTGAACACGAAGTTCGCCGTAGCGTTGTCGGGTTGGGCAGTGACGCCCGGGAAGGTGTTCAATTCGTGCAGGCTCATGGGCCCTCCAGAAAAAATGTGAGATGAGCGGTCCATTGGCTTGCGGCCTGCCTCCATGCAGGCGGGCCATGATACGCAAGGCGCACCGGCTGCGCCAAATGAAAAAGCGCGCTAAACCCTTGCGGTCAGCGCGCGCCGGGCCGCACACTTTGCGGCTGGAACCTTGGGTGTTTTTTGCAATGATCGAGTTTCGTAGGCCGCTGTTGAGTGCTGTGTGCGTGTTGTTGGGCAGCCCGTTTGTGCTGGCAGCTGACCCGCAGGTCCATTGGCCCAGCGGTTGGCAGGTCGAAGAAGTCGTGCCTGACGGCGAACTCCCTGCCAAACCCCAAGCAGTGTCCCGGCAGCGAGCGATCAAGAATGATGAAAATGGCGCCACGTTGATGGTGATGGAGTTGACCGGGACGCCGATAGAAACCGGCCATAAAGTTAATCTTCCCGGCGTGTTGCTGGAGATGCGCAAGTCGATCCAGAAAGACTTTGCCCGTGGCGGTTATCAAAGCGTGTGCAGCAAAATGCACCCCACGACATTGAGTCGGCTTGACGCGCTGGAAACTACCTGTGTGATTACCGAGAACGGTCGACACGTATTGTCGCAAACATTAGTCGGTGCGCTGGATGTCGATAAGGCCTATGTATTTTCATACGCGGGCCAAGCGCAAGCGTACGAGGCGAGCAAGGAGGAAATCAGTTCGGTGCGTAACAGTCTGAAACTTTGACCCGCTCAAGCTGAGCGAATGTGAACAATGTGAACGCTAAGTTAAATTCGATTCCGAACCGCTAGAGCAAAAAAAGCCCCGCGTATGCGGGGCTTTTTTTTAGTACATGTTTCAGCCGCGAAGCCAGGAATCTACAGTGGCAGCGCCGTACTGTTCTTTCCAGGCTTTAAGGCCGCGGTGGTTGCCACCTTTGGTCTCGATCAGCTCGCCGGTATGCGGGTTGTGGTAAACCTTGACCACCCGTGCGCGGCGCTGTTTTGGCGCGGCGGCGGCCGGCGCGCCGCCTTTGCGTGGCGCTGGGTCGAGGATAGCGATCACGTCGCGCAGGCTTTTGTCGTATTTGCCCATCAGCGTCTTGAGCTTTTCTTCGAATTCGATTTCTTTCTTCAAGCCAGCGTCATTCTTCAAAGATTCCAGCTGTGCAAGCTGCTCTTGAAGGGCTTTTTCTGCTGCGCGAAATTCGGCGAGTCTGGACAAAATCTGTACTCCAATAATGTAGTTGCGGATATCAACTGCAGACAAAGCTATAAGCCAAGAACGTTAAGCCACGTCAACGAAAAAGACCCTTCTGCGAGTTCTGCACAGGCAGAAAAAATTGTAGTAGTTAATTCATTCCGAGTAAATCATGTCTTTTAAAGAAAGACCAATCTTTCATCGTAGACCGCGCAAGGCTATTCAACGATCCCCAAGGATTTAATGAATTCATCGCAGGGTAATGGTCGGCCAAACAGGTAACCCTGTAGGAAATCCACGCCTTGGGCCACGAGGTATTCACACTGTTGGGCTGTTTCTACACCTTCGGCAACAATGCCTAGATCCAGCTTGACCGACAACTCTATGATGCTGTCGAGAATATGCCGCGACAGCGCATCTGCACCGATCATGGCGACAAAGCTTTGATCGATCTTCAAGTAGTCGACATTGAAATTGCGCAAATAGCCCAAGCTGGAGTGGCCGGTGCCGAAGTCATCAATGGCGATCATGACGCCCAGTTGATGCAGGGCCTCGAACAGCCGACGGGTGGTCTCGGTGGGTTCGATCAGCTCCCGCTCAGTCAGCTCCAGCACCAGGGTGACCTGGCCGGGTGGGAACGCGGCCAGAAATTCCTGGCAGTCCTGCACCAGCGCCATGTCCTGGCAATGGCGTGCAGTGATGTTCACGCCGATATGAAAGCCGGGGCTGAAACGTGCGGCATGGGGCGCCAGTTGCGCGGCGGTCTGGCGCAGCAGGGCGCGGGTCATCGGCACGATCAGGCCAGAGTCTTCGGCCAGGGGAATAAACAGGTCCGGGCGCACCAGGCCTTCTTTGGGATGCCTCCAGCGCATCAGCACCTCACAGCCGGCCCATTGGCGTGTGTCACCCCGTACCACCGGTTGGAAATACGGGATGAACTCATTGGCGCCCAAGGCGCGTTGTAACTCGTGGGTTGGCGCGGACGAGCGTTTTTGCAGCCAGTGAGCGAGCAGCCCCGCCAATATGCCGAAAAACACCACCAGGCTGAACAGCGCCGGATACCGCGCCTGCATGTAGCGCCAGACTTCACCCTCGGGCATCCCGGCCTCGACACTGTAGCGATAGCGCTCGGAAGCCAGGCGTTGTGGGGCCACGGCAAATACCGGCAACGCGCCTTGATGCACCTTGCCGTCGGCCCCCAGCCAGTTCGGGCCGACTTGCAATACCAAGTACGCGTAACGGCTGATCAAGCGCAAGGCGTTGGTGAGGTGGTAACCGTCAACCGAGGCAAACGCGCCTTGATCGCCTTCCACCAGGCGGTACACCAGCAGGGCGGTATCGGGTGTAACGGGGTTACCTTTCATCAACCACAGGCGCCCATCCACATAGTCGTCCGGGTTGACGGGGCGATTGGTAGCGACCGCCAAACAACGAGCTGCAATAGATGTTTTTCTGCCAGGACAGCGTCGTGGCCCGCACAAACGGCCGGCGCGTGACTTGTTCACGTAGCGCCAACTTGGCGCTGCTGTCACAAGGTTTACCGGCCAGCGGCAGCAAAGCCTGGGCAGCGATGGCGGTATTGTCGAGCATCAGGTCGAACTGGCGGACCGCTTCTTGAGCGGTTTGCGCCGTGCTTTGCTCAAGGGTGCGCTCGGCTTGCCAGTACAGAATCACAACCCCCAGCAAGATGGGCAACACGCCGCTGGTTGCACTGATGAAATAGCGTGCGGCTCGGCTTCGTGGGCCTTTGACAGTCAGGGGCATAGGGGCAGTCAGTCGCGAGAAAAAGAGTGAGATAAGCCGATGATAGATGGCATTACGCAGGCCTGCTCACTTGTTTCAAGCGGGTTGACCTCGCCGTTCGGTCAGTGGTGGCGGGGATCAGGCACCGCCCCCGCCCGAACCCGCAAAGTCCGTTGAAGTACAGAGTGTGGAGGGTGTCGCCGACGCTGCGTTTCACTACGTTGGGTGACTATGTAGGGTGCGACGCATGAGAGGACGCTGCGCATAGCCAGGTCACTAAGTGAGCGAGGGGTACAACCCTTGCGCCAGCTCGATGAATGCCAGGGTAGCCGGGGAGGACTGTCGTCGATCCAGCACCGCCAGTCCGATCCGGCGTGGGACCTGCGGCGCCAATGGCAACGCCACATAACGCCAGTCGCTATGTTCCGGCAAGGAGGCCTGCGCAACCACACTCAAACCATCGCCCCGACTGACCGCCTCCAACGTACTGAGCAACTGCGCACAGCGGTACCGGACTTTGGGCTGCAATCGGGCTTGACTGAACAAGCGCATCACCAGCTCCGACGAGCCGGCTTCAGTCAGAATAAAGGGTTCATCGCAGAGCGCTTGCAGGGGCACGGCCTCAAGGGCGGCCAACCGGTGCCCGGCCGGTAGCAGCGCCACCAGTTGATCTTCCAGCAACGCGACCGTATCGAAGCGTTCCTGCTCCAGCACCACAAAACCGATATCCACCCGGCGCTCATCCAGCCACTGAATGACCTGGCGATCAGGCCCTTCATCCACATGCACTTCAATACCCGGATAAACCTGGCGAAAGCGCCTGAGGATAGGCGGCAACAACCGAACCGACGCCGTCGGCCCGAACGAGCCGATACGCAGCGTGCCACGCTTCATGCCGCGTGCATCCGCCGCTTCCTGCTGCAAGGTGTTGGCCAGCCCCAGCATGGCCCGGGCGCGTCCCAGCAATTGTGCGCCGATTTCGCTCAGTTCCACCGCCGTCTGATGGCGCCGAAACAACTCCACCCCCAGTTCCTGCTCCAAGGCCTTGATCGCGTGGGACACCGCCGACTGGCTGATACCCAGGCGATGCGCCGCACTGGTAAAACCTTGCAGTTCGGCCACCAGAGAAAAGATTTCCAGTTGGGTCAGGGTCATGAGTAAAGGCTCATTTTACGATGAGGAGTGATTAGCCAAAGAATACGCCCATTCGTCCCTCACCTGAGCACCGCCTTATGCGTCACGTCGCCGATGGCCTCACTTATCTGAAGCTTGCCGCTGTCACCATGATCTGGGGCGGCACCTTTGTCGCAGGGCGCTACCTGGCTGATCAGGTCCACCCGTTGCTGGCCGCCACTCTGCGTTTCACCTTGGCCAGCGCTGCATTGCTGCTGTACATGGTCGTTTCGCGCACGGCCCTGGTGCGCCCCAGCACGCGCCAATGGGGCCAATTGGCGGTGTTGGGGTTCTTTGGGATTTTCTTTTACAACCTGTGCTTCTTTTATGGGCTGCAGTACACCAATGCGTCACGCGCCTCGTTGATTGTCGCGTTGAACCCGGCGGTGATCGGCCTGGCGTCCTGGTGGTTGTTCAAGGAGCGCCTGGGCCGCATCAAATGTATCGGTATCGCGTTGTGCCTGGCAGGCGCGGCGACCGTCATCATCAGTCGCAATCCCCAGGCATTGCAGGGCGCGACCATGGCCTGGGCCGGTGACCTGCTGATCCTCGGTTGCGTGGCGGGGTGGGGCGTTTACACGCTGTTCTCCCGTGGGCTCAATCAGAGCCTGGGGCCGTTGCAGACCGTGACCTGGTCGGTGCTGCTGGGCACGCTGATGCTAAGCGTTACGGCGCTGGTTTCACCCAGCGTGACCATGGCAGGGCTGCACGCTATTGATCTGCCGCAACTGCTCAGCCTGATGTACCTGGGCGTGATGGGTTCGGCGCTGGCGTATATCGGCTATTACGATGGCATTCGTCGCATAGGCGCCACACGGTCCGGAGTGTTCATCGCGCTCAACCCATTGACGGCGGTCATTTGCGGCGCGGTGCTGCTGGACGAACCGCTGACGATGACGATGTGGGTGGGGGGTGCGGTCATCCTGCTGGGCATCTACCTGTGTAACAAACCCCTTGCGCAGGGCAGGGTAATGGGGATTTGATAAGACTACGGACAAACCCGGTTACGCTGTGTAGAATCAGTTTACGCATACAAGAATATGGACTTGCGCTCACGCAAGCCTCGGCCGTCAGAGACTGATGACACCATGAAGCTACTTGGCTCCCCCCTCATCTTTGGTGACTTTCTCGCCCGCAGCGTGCGAGGCCTTTCTTGTGCGCCACCCTCCAGCCTCATCCTTGCTCGCAACTAAACAATTGCTACCTACAAGAATGATGAGGCACCGAACATGACCGACCAACATGCAAACCCAATGGGCCTGATGGGCTTTGAATTCATCGAATTCGCCTCGCCGACCCCGGGCACCCTGGAGCCGATCTTCGAGATCATGGGCTTCACCAAAGTGGCCACCCACCGTTCCAAGAACGTGCACCTGTATCGCCAGGGCGAGATCAACCTGATCCTCAACAACGAACCCGACAGCCTCGCTTCCTACTTCGCGGCCGAGCACGGCCCGTCGGTGTGCGGCATGGCGTTCCGGGTCAAGGACTCGCAGCAGGCTTACAAGCGCGCCCTGGAACTGGGCGCCCAGCCGATCCACATCGACACCGGCCCGATGGAATTGAACCTGCCGGCGATCAAAGGCATTGGCGGTTCGCCGTTGTACCTGATCGACCGTTTCGGCGAAGGCAACTCGATCTACGACATCGACTTCGTCTACCTTGAAGGCGTTGACCGCCATCCGGTAGGCGCTGGCCTGAAGGTCATCGACCACCTGACCCACAACGTCTATCGCGGGCGCATGATCTATTGGGCCAATTTCTACGAGAAGCTGTTCAACTTCCGTGAAGCGCGTTATTTCGATATCAAGGGCGAGTACACCGGCCTGACCTCCAAGGCCATGAGCGCGCCGGACGGCCAGATCCGGATCCCGTTGAACGAAGAGTCGTCCAAGGGCGCCGGGCAGATCGAAGAGTTCCTGATGCAGTTCAATGGCGAGGGGATCCAGCACGTAGCGTTCCTCACCGACGACCTGATCAAGACCTGGGACGCGCTGAAGAAGATCGGCATGCGCTTTATGACCGCGCCGCCAGACACTTACTACGAAATGCTCGAAGGTCGCCTGCCGAACCATGGCGAGCCAGTGGATCAATTGCAATCGCGCGGCATCCTGCTGGACGGCTCGTCGGTTGCCGGTGACAAGCGCCTGCTGCTGCAGATCTTCTCGGAAACCCTGATGGGCCCGGTGTTCTTCGAATTCATCCAGCGTAAAGGCGACGATGGGTTTGGAGAGGGCAACTTCAAGGCGCTGTTCGAGTCGATCGAGCGCGACCAGGTGCGTCGTGGTGTGCTGACCGCCGATTGATCGACAGGCTAAAGCAAAACAGCCCGGTTTTTACCGGGCTGTTTTGTGCCTGATGCAGCGTGTTGCAAATGGCCTGTGGTTTATTGGGAACAGACGTTTCTTGAAATATCACTCAGAGGGTAGGGCGCAGACAATTTCTGCGTGTCCAATATCAAGAGGCCCTCTTATGAATGTGAATTCTCCTCCCCTTCAACGCCCGATTGGCCCATCTACATCAACCGAGCAGATAGGGCCTGTGCGCAATGTTCGCTCAGCCGGTAATGCAGACCCAGTCGATCAGGCGCGTAAAAAGTTTCTCGATGACAGTGAAACCGAGTATTTGGGCAACACACTCACCGCCAAAGCGCATCAACTGACGGAGGCCGCGCTGTCACCCAACAAACCGGGAAGTCCAGGGGTGCAGGTCTCGACATTTGCCGTTGATGGTGTTCAGTCCAACGACCTGATAATGATCAAGCGGGTGCCGCTTACAGAAGAGGGGCCTAATTTCGTCCTGTACATGCCGGAAGACGACGTGACCTCGTTTCATGAGTTCGATAATGCGCAGCAGATGACGGACTGGCTCAAAGACGTGGCCAATGATCCGATTGAGCGCAAGCGATTTACGAAGCATTTTGCCAATGATCAAGCGCCCAAGCAGGAGGAGCGGGTCAACCAGAAATTTGGCATGTTCGCTGATGGCGATAGCAATGCAGTGGTAGGAAGTTTTGGTTATGAAAAGGGGAATATCTTCGAGCGTTTAAACAAGGACACTTCGATCCCTCCGGTTCAGGTCGACGGGCTGGTGCGAACACAGCTCTATAAACTGGAACCTGATGGCAAGGCGTTTTATGTCGGATATCGGCCAGATGGAGAAGCCATCGTCTATAGTTACGACGCTTATGGAAACTTGTACGGCGAGGGACAAAAAAAGGACGCCAAGAAGCGCAGATTTTATTTCGTTCAAAATGGGTTGAACGAAAACAAACCGCTTGAACCCATGACGTTCAATGCGTTCCGCAAAAAAATAGCCAGTGTTTCCTTGGACAATGTGGATGCCAATAATCTAAACGGTCTTTACGACGAATTCCTGAAGCAACTCAGAAGTCCTGGGCATGGCCTCGCCACCGCGTTGAAAGCGCTGGGTGTTCCTGAAGACATATCCCACTCCATCGAAACCATCGCGAAAGACCCCGTCAAAGGAACGTTGCTTGAATTGAACCGCGACAACCGTATCGGCAAGCTGTTTGGTGTCGATCAGAAAGAGATGGATGCCAAGCTGGAAAGCGCAGGCAACCAAGCTCAACACAACATCCCCTATTACGGTAAGTGGCGAGAGAGGTTGGAAGATACCGCCAACGTCATTGAACAAGTTGCCGGAACACCTGATGTGCCGACAACCGAAGTCAGGACCTGACTCAATTGACAGAGGGGTACGGACGCCCCCACAGCCGACATCCACTCTCAGCCTCCCATCAAGCCCGGCGCTGACGCACCAAATGCTTGAATCCCTCATACACCAGCACCATCACCGCCAGCCAGATCGGAATATAGGTCAGCCACTGTCCGCCCTCGATCCCTTCGCCCAACAGCAACGCCACCGCGAGCAGCAATACCGGCTCCACATAGCTCAGCAGCCCGAACAGGCTGAACGCCAACAAGCGACTGGCAATGATGTAACTCACCAGCGCCGAGGCACTGATAAGGCCCAGCATGGGAATCAATGCATAGAGCTTTGGATGCCCATCCAGTACGGCAAAGCCTTGTTCGCCGCTTTGTACAAACCACCAGGCCACCGGCAGCATCAACGCCATATCCAGCCACAGCCCTCCCAGATGATCAGTGGTCAGGTATTTACGCACCACGAAGTACACCGGGTAGCCGATGATCACTACCAGTGTTGCCCAGGAAAAACCACCGGCCTGATACAGCTCATTCAGCACACCCAGCGCGGCAAACACCACAGCAATCTGTTGCAGCCGCGACAGGCGCTCGCCGTAGACCAGGCGCCCGGTGAGCACCATGGTCAACGGCAGCAGAAAATACCCCACGGACACGTCCAGGCTGCGCCCATTGAGCGGCGCCCACATGAACAACCACAACTGCACGCCGAGCAAGGCCGACGACACCAGTACGCCGCCGACCAGCCGTGGCTTGGCCGCCAGCATGCGCAGCAGTTCCCAGACCCTGCGCCACTCGCCGCTGACGAGCATGAACACCGTCATGCAGGGCACGGTGAGCAGCATGCGCCAGCCGAAAATCTCCAGGCCACTCAGGGGCGTAAGCAGTGATGTGAAGTAATACATCACGGCAAACAACACCGAGGCCAAGACCGATAACACAACACCTTTAGACACGCTGCCCTCGCGAAAGCCAATTATTGCGCGGGTAGTCTACAGGCGTGCCAATCGACCGGATACAAAATGCCCGACATCGTTGAACCCCGGCGAGGACGAATGCCCTGGCGTAACCAACGAATCAATGAACGCCTCGTCCTCAGCGCTGATCTTCACCGCCAGCGCTCCGGTGTAGGCGTCCCACTGCGCCTCGGTTCGCGGCCCGACAATCGCCGAGCTCACCGCCGCATTGTTCAGCACCCAGGCGATTGCGAACTCGACGATCCCCACGCCACGCCCTTGAGTGTATTGCTGGATCTGCTGGGCAATGCGCAGTGATTCAACCCGCCACTCGGTTTCCAGGATGCGCTTGTCCTGGCGCGCGGCACGGCTGCCGGGCTCGGGCGTGACGTCCGGGGCGTACTTGCCGCTAAGGACCCCTCGGGCCAGCGGGCTGTAAGGCACCACACCCAGGCCGTAGGCCGCTGCAGCGGTGATCTGTTCGACCTCGGCCTGACGGTTGACGATGTTGTACAGCGGCTGGCTGATAATGGGTTTATCCACGCCCAGGCGTTCAGCCACGCGAATCACTTCAGCGATGCGCCAGCCTCGGTAGTTGGACAGGCCCCAGTAGCGGACTTTGCCCTGGCGGATCAGGTCGCCGATGGCGGATACGGTCACTTCCAACGGCGTGTGGTGGTCTTCGCGGTGCAGGTAGTAGATGTCCAGGTAGTCGGTATCCAGGCGTGCCAGGCTGGCGTCCAGCGCGTTGAACAGACGCTTGCGGCTCAAACCGCTGCGGTTGGGCACGCCGTCGGTAGGGCCGAAGCCGACCTTGGAGGCCACCACCCAATCCTGGCGGTTGCGTGCAATCGCCTCGCCGACGATTTCCTCGGAGCGTCCGCCTGTATACACGTCAGCTGTATCGATGAAGTTGATGCCCTGGTCCCAGGCCTTGTCGATGATGCGCAGCGAGTCTTCGGTACTGGTCTGCTCGCCAAACATCATGGTGCCGAGGGTCAGAGCGCTGACCTTTAACCCGGACTGACCCAATGTACGGTAAATCATGCAAAGCTCCTCATGGCAGGTAAACGTGAGTCATGCAATACCAGACCCGAGCGCTCTGGAACAAGCCCTGAGCGGATTTGTTCATGCGCGTAGCAAAGTCTCGCAACGGGCCTGTAAAAAACGATGCAGCACTTTCACGCGTTCTGACACTTGCAGGCGGTGAGGGCACATCAGGTTGAATGGCGTGGGTTCGCCTTGCCAGTCGAGTAGCAGGGGCACCAGCCGCCCAGCCTGGATATCACGGGCCACGTCCAGGTTGGCTTTATAGGCAATGCCATGCCCCGCCAACGCCCAGCGGCGGACAATCTCGCCATCGTCGCTGAGATAGTCACCGCTCACTTCAACCTCCTGGAGCAAGGTCCCCTGGCGGAAATACCAGGTGCTATTGGCCTGGCCCCGGCGCATGTAGCGCAGCGTGCTGTGGTGGGCCAAGTCTTCGGGCGTATGCGGGGTGCCGTGGCGCGCCAAGTAGTCGGGGCTGGCGCAGGCAATGCGATGGTGATCGGGTACCACCGGCAGGGCCACCAGGCTGGAGTCTCTCGGCACGCCAAAGCGCAAGGCGATGTCGACAGTGTCGCGAAACAAATCGGCATTGCTGTCGTTGAGCAACAGTTGCAGACGGATAGTGGGGTGCTCCAGCTTGAACTCATCCAACCAGCCCAACAGCACATTGCGACCGAAGTCCGAGGGAGCGGCCAATTGCAATAAACCACTGAGGCTTTGGCCTTGTTGCTTGATGGCATGTTCGCCTTCGGACAGGGCTTCCAGCGCTACCCGCACGCTGTCCAGATAACGCCGGCCTTCTTCGGTCAGGCGCATGCTGCGGGTGGAGCGGGCAAGCAGGCGGATGCCGAGACGGGTTTCAAGGCGCTTGAGGGCGATACTCGCGGCCGCTGGCGTGAGGCCCAGGCCACGGGCGGCGGCCGTCAGGCTACCGGTGTCGGCGCTGCGCACGAAGACTTCAAGGTCGAGAATCGAGCTCATTGATAAAAATCCTTTAAAGATCTTGTCGTTTTACCCGGATTTTTCATCGATTACCAAGCTGGGAAGATGAACGTTCACTTTCTGACCCAGGTAGTTTTCTCATGACCTCTTCTCTGAGCGGTAAAACCATCATCGTCATCGGTGGCAGCAGCGGTATCGGCGCGGCAGTTGCCCAGGCAGCCTTGGCGCGAGGCGCGCATGTGATCGTGGCCGGGCGCCGCTTGGCGCCAGGTTCCGACAGCGGGCTGCGCAACGAGCCGGTGGACGTCACCGACAGCGCCTCGTTAAAGCAGTTGTTCGAAACCGTGGGGCGCTTTGACCATCTTGTCTACACCTCGGGGCCTTCGGTGCGCGCCAAGCCTTTGATCGAAACAGACCTGGATGAAGCCCGGGACAACTTCGATGTAAAGCTCTGGGGCGCACTACGCGCCATTCAACACGCGCTGCCGTTTTTGCACGAGCAGGGCAGCATCACCCTGACCTCGGGCCAGTTGGGGCGCAAGTTGGCGGCAGGGCAGTTCATCAAGACGGGCATTAACGCTGCGACCGAGGCCTTGGGCAAGCAACTGGCCAAAGAACTGGCGCCGCGTCGAGTCAATGTGATCAGCCCAGGGGTGATAGACACACCGGCCTATGCAGGGCTTGGCCAAGAGCAACGTTTGGCAATGTTTGCCAAGGCGGGCCAAGGGTTGCCGGTTGGGCGGGTGGGGCAGGCTGAAGAAGTGGCGGCGGGGTATGTACTGGCCATGGAAAATGGCTTTATGACCGGTGCGGTGGTTGATATCGACGGTGGCGGCCTGTTGTAAATACATGGCCAAGTGGGAGGGAGCAGATCCCTCCCACGTTGAAGGCGTCAGGCCTTGAGCGTGCGCGTCATCCGCAATGCCAGAACACTGCCGCTCACAATCACCGCCGCCAGCAGGTACAACGCCACATCCGTAGAGCCGGTAGCATCCTTCACAAAACCCACGATATAGGGGCTGAGAAACCCCGCCATCTGCCCCATGGAGTTGATCAACGCCAAGCCACCCGCCGCCGCACCCGCGCTGAGCATCGCGGTGGGCACCGGCCAGAACATCGGCAGGCCGGTGAGGGCGCCCATGGTGGCGATGGTCAGGCCGAGAATGGCGATAGCGGGGGTGGTGGCGAAGTTAACGGCGATCACCAGGCCAATGGCGCCCATCAACATCGGTACCACCAAATGCCAGCGGCGCTCCTTGCGCAAATCGGCAGAGCGGCCCACCAGCAGCATGAACACTGCCGCCAACAGATACGGAATCGCGCTGAGCCAGCCAATCACCAGGTTGTCGCTGAAACCCATGTTCTTGATGATCGACGGCAGCCAGAAGTTGATCGCATACACGCCACTCTGGATGCAGAAGTAGATCAGGCCGAATGCCCAGATCGCCGGGTTCTTGAACACTTGGGCCAGGGAGTCGCTGGTGGTTTTCGGCTTGTTTGCCAGGTCTGTGGCCTGGTCAGCTTCCAGTACCGCACGCTCATGGGGCTTGAGCCACTTGGCGTTGGCGAAACTGTCACTGAGCAGGAAATAGGCGAGGGCGCCGAGGATCACGGTCGGGATGCCTTGCAGCAGGAACATCCACTGCCAGCCCGCCAAGCCACCTTGGCCTGCGGCAAAGTGATTGAGAATCCAGCCGGAAAACGGGCTGCCGAGCAAACCGGACACCGGGATCGCCGACATGAACAGTGCCATGATTCGCCCACGGCGGAAGGTCGGGAACCACTGCGAAAGGTACAACACCACACCGGGGAAGAAGCCGGCTTCAGCGGCACCGGTGAGCAGGCGCAGGGTGTAGAAATGGGTGGGTGTGGTCACAAACAGCAGGCATGTGGAGAGCGTACCCCACACGATCATCATCAATGCGATCCAGCGCCGCGGGCCAAACCGGGTCAGCGCCAGGTTACTCGGCACGCCGCACAGCACGTAGCCGATAAAGAAAATCCCGGCCCCCAGGCCGTACACGGTTTCACTGAATTTCAACGCATCGAGCATCTGCAGCTTGGCAAAGCCAACGTTTACCCGGTCGAGGTAATTGAACAGATAGCAGATAAAGATGAAGGGGATCAGGCGCAGGGTGATGCGCTTGTAGATGGCGTTCTTATCGTCATCGCTGGCCAGTGCGGCAGTGGCGCTCTGTGACATGGGATTCTCTCTTTATTATGATTTTTCGCGGTGCGAGGGTAACGTTGACCGCCCTGACAGTCTCGGTGACGTGACGGGCAGCTGTCTTTGTGCTGGCGCACAGTCAAGCTGCCTTTGCGCTGTGCCGGTGAACAACCTTTTTTAGGAAATTAGCCCCATGTTCGAGCTGGATCATGCCCTGGCGCAGGAGATTGTCGATCGCACCATGGCAATCCTGCCCTATAACGTCAATGTCATGGACAGCCAGGGCTTGATCCTGGGCAGCGGCGAGCCGGAGCGTATCAACACACGCCATGAAGGTGCGCAATTGGTGTTGGCCAATGGGCGTGTGGTGGAAATCGACGGGCAGACCGCCAAGCATCTCAAGGGTGTGCAACCCGGCATCAACCTCCCGCTGTTGCATGATCAGCGCCTGATTGGCGTGCTGGGTATCACCGGAGAACCAGATGGGTTACGCACCTACGCCGAACTGGTGCGTATGACCGCTGAAATGCTGGTCAGCCAACGCCACCAGCAGGCCGAGCAACAATGGCGGCGCCAGCGTTGCGATGATCTGCTGGCCCTGCTGTTGGCCGACAGTGGCGACTCCCCGCGCTTGGTGGACGAAGCCCAGCAATTGGGGCTCAAGCCACAACTGGCGCGCACGCCGTACCTGTTTGAACTGGGCCCGGGCCAAACGGCGGAGGCCCTGAGCACCTGGCTTGCCAGCCGCTACCCGGACAGTTGGTGCGTCAGCTCCGCGCAGTTTTCCTTGCTGTGGTGCCGACCTGCTGCGGTGCAGGTCGATAACCCCCGCTTGCTGGAAAAGCTCGAGGGCCTGGGTTGGAACATCCAGCGCATTGCCATCGGCGGGCAAGCGGAGGGCTTGGCGGGGCTGCGCCGCTGTTACCGCCGGGTAGGAGATCTGCTGGCTTATGGCCGCGATATCCTGCCGCAATCACGCCTGTTGACCCTCAACCGTTATCGCCTGCCGGTCATGCTTTGGCGTCATCGCAACGACGACGCCCTGGACGAATTGCTCAACCCGTTGCGCAAGGTGTTGGCCAAGGACAGCAACGGGCAACTGCTCGCCACGTTGCGCAGTTGGTGCGAGCACGACGGGCAAAGCCAGGCGTGTGCCGACGCCTTGGGCATTCACCGCAACAGCCTGCGCTACCGCATGGAACGCATAGCCGAACTCAGCGGCGTAGACCCGCTGACGCTAGATGGGATGCTTGCCTTGTACCTGGGCGTACAACTGCTGCCCCACCCCCTGTAGGCGCGAGCAAGCTCGCTCCTACAGGGGGCATTGTAGAAATGAACAACAAACCCGCCCCACACTTGTGCATCGGCCCCGCGTCATTGCCCCTGCCAACTGGCAGCATGGGCGTTATAAAAACCGGAGAACGTCCATGAAAATCGTGATCGCCCCTGACTCGTTCAAAGACAGCCTGAGTGCCGCAGGCGTCGCCCAGGCGATTGCCGAGGGGTGGGCCGAGGTCTGGCCGGATGCGCACGTGCTTCAATGCCCGATGGCCGATGGCGGTGAAGGCACGGTGGATGCGGTGCTCGCCGCGTGTAAGGGGCAATTACGTCGGCAAACAGTCCGAGGCCCGCTGGGCGACAGCGTCGAAGCACGTTGGGGCTGGTTGGCCGACAGCCATACCGCGATGATCGAGATGGCCGAGGCCAGCGGCCTGCAACTCGTCGCGCCGGGGCAGCGCGACGCCTGTTCCAGTACCACCTATGGCACCGGCGAGTTGATCCGCGCCGCGCTGGATGCCGGGGCGCAGCGCATCATCCTGGCGATTGGCGGCAGTGCCACCAACGATGGCGGGGCGGGAGCGATGCAGGCCCTTGGCGTGCAGCTATTGGATAGCGAACGTCAGCCACTGCCGGCGGGTGGGTTGGCATTGGCACGCCTGGCCCATATCAGCCTTGAACAACTCGACCCGCGCCTGGCGCAGGTGCGTTTTGAAATCGCCGCCGACGTCAACAATCCCCTGTGCGGCCCCCACGGTGCCTCGTCGATTTTCGGCCCGCAAAAAGGCGCGAGTCCCGAGCAAGTGGCACACCTGGACGCGGCCCTTGGGCACTTCGCTGACCATTGCGCTCAGGTGCTGCCCAAGGATGTGCGCGACGAACCTGGCAGCGGCGCCGCCGGTGGCCTGGGCTTTGCTGCCAAGGCGTTTCTCGCTGCCCAGTTTCGTCCAGGGGTTGAGGTAGTCGCTGAACTGGTTGGCCTCGATGAAGCGGTGCGTGGCGCCGACCTGGTAATCACCGGTGAAGGTCGCTTCGACGCCCAGACGCTGCGGGGAAAAACTCCGTTTGGCGTGGCGCGCATTGCCCGGCGACACGGCGTGCCGGTGGTCGTGATCGCGGGCACCTTGGGCGACGGCTACGAGCAGATGTACGCCCACGGTGTGGATGCAGCGTTCGCCTTGCCGTCGGGGCCGATGTCTCTGGAGCAAGCCTGTCACGAGGCGCCGCGCCTGTTGCGTGAGCGGGCCTCGGACGTTGCACGGGTATGGCGCCTGGCAGCTACTCGCTGACCCCGCGCGCCAGCCGCTCCACCCACTGCGCTTGAAACCCCTGTAGCTGCACACCGGGTTGCTGCAACTGCACAAATTCAAGCATCGGGTCTTGCACCGCCGTGCGCACTCCGCTCAGTTCCTCCAGGGTCGCCAAGCCGCAGAACGGCACATAGGCTTCGCTGTAGCCGCCTTCATGTACCAGCACCAGGCGGCCCTGGCACAGACGCTCGGCGGCCAGGCGCAGGGCGCGGGTCAGCAGCCGGAACGATTCACTGTGCAACAGCATGCGCGCCAACGGGTCGACGGCGTTGGCGTCATAACCACAGGCGACGATGATCAACTCCGGCTCGAAGCGCTCCAGCGCGGGCACTACGATGCGTTCCATGGCGTGTAGATAGGTGGCGTGGCCACTGCCTGGCGGCAAGGGGATATTGATGTTGGCCCCCACGCCCGCCCCGCGGCCGCGATCCTGCTCGCCGCTGTAACCGGGCGGGTAGCAGCCGTCCTGGTGCAAGGATACCGTCAACACATCGGCCCGTTCTTCGAAGATCGACTGCGTGCCGTTACCGTGGTGCACATCCCAGTCGATCACCGCGACTTTGCCCAGACCGTTGCGGGCCTTGGCGGCCTCGATGGCAATGGCAATGTTGGCCAGAAAACAAAAGCCCATAGCACTGTCTGCCAGGCAGTGATGACCCGGTGGCCGCGACAGCGAATAGGCGTTGTGCGCCTGGCCCTTGAGCACCATGTCCACGGCGGCCAGGGTCAGTCCGGCGGACAGTTGCGCAATTTCGAAGCTGCCCGGCCCAATCGGTGCCTGTGGGCCAAGCTCACCGCCACCCGCATCGCTCAAGGCCTTGAAACGCTGCAGGTAAGCGCGGCTGTGGACCCGCAGCAGATCCTCTTCACTGGCGGGCGGCGCGCTATGCAGTTGTAGTTGGCGGCTCAGTCCGGAGACATCCAACAGGCTTTTCAGGCGGCGCTTGGTCTCCGGTGACTCGGCATGCCCGCTGCCGGCCGGCGGCTGCACCCAGCCGCCCACGGGCAGGGTCAGCGCATGGGCGCCGGCGCTGTGCCACAGGCTCATTTCGTCGAAAAAAAATGCGGTGGTTGGGTTCATACCGGTTCCAGTTCAGTGGGGGAATGGGGACGGCTGGCGACGATCATCACCAGAGACAGCAAGGTGATAGCGGCTGCACCAAGCAGCAACAGGCTGAAACCGCCGCTGGCCTCGATCAGGCGGCCAGCGAGCGCCGGGCCGATGGCCAGGCCGCCGCCGATGACCAGGTTGGAGGCGTTCATCAGCTTGCCGCTGTGATCAAGGTCGGCCAGGCAGGCCAGGATCAGCGGCAGAATGAAGGTCCAGGTGAATTTGAACAGCAGCGCCGCCAAAGCAAATCGCAGCAATGCGGGCTGGCCGAACAACAGAAGCACCGCTGCCGCCATCAACAGGTAGCCCAGCAACAACAGCACTCCACGCGGCAAGCGGGTCCCGATCAGTGAAGCGCTCGCGGCCCCGGCAATGCCCATCACGGTGGCGATGGCGAGGATGTCGCCGCTGTGCTGCGCCGAAATCCCGGCACTGGCGCCCAAGGCACCGATAAAGGTCCAGACGCCTCCCAAGCTGATATAAAAGGCCAGGACCGCGCCAACCCCCAGGGCGGCTTTCCAGCGTGAACCGGGCAAGACCGGGGTGTGGCTGGCGGGCAACGCACGGCTACCGGCGGGAAAAGCCCGCGCCAATGGCAGCAGCAGAGCCATCAACCCTGCCAGGATCAGGTAGCAGGCATTCAAACCAAACCGTTCGAACAAACCAGGCAGCACCACCAGGCCGACGGCACCGACGATCAACTGCCCCATCACCCACAAACCATAGACTCGGCTGGGATTGGCGGTGGTGGCGGCACTGGCCAGGCAGAGGATCATCAACGAACCGCCGGCCAGGGCGCTGGCCCCGCGCAACACCAGCAGCACGGCGTAGGTGTCGGCGAGCATCGACAGCAGGTTGGCCGCAATGAACAACAGCGCGGCGACCCGGGCGGCAGTGCGCCAGTCAACCCGCTTGAGCCACCACCAGGCGGGCAAGGTCGCCAGGCTCATGGCGCCCAGTTCCACGGAAAACAAGTCGCCAATCCGCGCCGGGCTCAGTTGCCATTGGCTGGCCAACTGCGCGGCCACGGCGGGAGCAGTCATCAGGAGGGTCGGAGTGATGGCGGCAAACAGTACGATCGCCGCCAGCCGTGCCGTTATCGCAGGGTTGGAAATGGGCATTTTCAAGCTCCAGGGAAAGGGGTCAGAACACATGCACGAGGCGCAACAGCGCTTCGGTGCCGGCATAACCATTGGAAGCCGCAACGTGTTGCGAAAGGCTGACCATCAGTTGGTTCTGCCGGTCGAGCCAGTGCCCGAGTTCGAAGCCGACTTGGGTGTAGCGCTTGTGGGTATCGTCGAGGCGACGGTTGTTGAGGCGCAGGGCGCCACCGTCGGCCTGGATCAGGCGCAATGCGCCGTAAGTGGCGGAGCTGAAGTCATACGAGGCAAAAGCCTGCAGGCGATACAGCGGGGCTTGCTTGAGTTCGCTGCCGAAGTAATCGTCATTGCGGCCATAGAGCTGGGCTTCCAGGTTGGCTTCCAGCACCCATTTCTCACCGATACCGTGGGTGTAGTTGTAGACAAAGGTGGCGCCCCAGCGATTGGCACCGGGGGACACGTCCGGGTTTTGGCTGTGGTACTCACCTATCGGCACAGTGATCAGGCTCAACAAGCCGCTGTAAGTGCGCGTCACCGGGTCGTTGACGAAAAACAGCGTGCCGCCCACCTGTGGATCGCCCAGGCCGCGCTCGCGGCTGCGCTGGTTGGCGCCGGGAAGGCGTGCGCTGATGTCGGCAAAGGGCAGGATGAATTGCGGCGTGCACAACGTGCCGCAGGCGTCGGTGAAATACACCTGACGGTAGGCCACGGCGTTGACCCTGAGGTCGGCCTTGCCGGTGCTGTCGGCGGGGCCATGGAAATCGCTGGCGCGGGTGGCGGGCAGGTACAGCACACCCAGGCGGGTGCCCGGTGGGGCGGCGAAAAAATCGCGGGCGTTGAGGTCGGCAGCCTGGCTGTCGAGGCTGAACAGGCTGGCGCACAGCACTGTCAGGTTACGTAGGCGCGTTGAAGTCATGGCGAAGCGTCTCGTGTTAGAGGAGGCCGGAAAATGGGCAACAGCAGCCCGTGACCGTAAAAAACGACCGTGGCAAAACCGTGGGAGAAGCGGGCAGGGTCAGTCGGGCGGGGCGTGCACCAGGTGCGCTATGCGCGCCTTGTCCTTGACGCCGAGCTTGGCGTAGATGGCGCGAATATGGTGGCGCACGGTATTGGGCGAAAGGCCAAGGTCGCGGGCCACTTCCTTGTAGGTCTTGCCCTCGCCGAAGCCTTGGGCCACGTCGTTTTCCCGTGGGCTGAGCTGGGGCAGGGCACGGTTGAGGCGCGCGGCCAACAGCAATTGGTCGCCCACTGGGGACGCCTGGATGTGGATGCGCTTGCCGTCATACCCGCGCTCATCGAGCGGCACCGGCAGGGTGGGGCCACACCATTGCGGCCATTCGCTGAGCAGCAGGTCGACAAAACCGCGCTCGGCGCATTGCAACACACCCCGGGGGTCGCACACCGCCAGGGCCAGATTGCGCGGGCTGGCCAGGGTTTCACGCATGGCCACCAAGGTGCGGATCTGGTTTGCCGAGACCGCCGCCACCAGGTGCAGCATCAGGTTATTGAGCAACTGGCAATCCTGCGCGTTGAACGTGGGCGCAGTGGGCTGGCGGTAGAGCGTCAGGTGGTGGCTGAGGTGGGTTTGCGGGTCGATATGGATGACACACAGTAATTCACCTAGGCCGTGGCGTTGCGCTAGCCAGTTCAAGGCGCTGCCGCTGGCGGGGTCGCGCATATCGATAATTACTGCCTCGCCAGGCGCGGCATGCACCCGTGCAACGGTCACGTCCAGATGGCGGATTGACTGCCAGTCCGCCAGGTAGTCGGGCGGCAACTGGTAGAGGTAGCTGTTGTGCTCTTGCGGCAGACCGTTGATGACAGCCGAGCGCCCCCACCAGGCACTGTCGAAGGCCAGCAATTGGCTGACGCGTGCCAGGGCATGGCACTGGAAGTGTTCGATGTCCTTGTGTTGGGCCAAGCGTTGCAGGTCCAGGGTCAGGGTGCTGAAGGCCTGCAACAGGCCCGAGTAATCAAGGCGGCTCATGGGTGTTCCTCTGTGGGACTTTTTTTGTTGTTCTCGTCACAGGGTGAAGGCCGAAGTGTCGGGTTGACGGGGCAGGGCCTGAGCTGAGTATCGGCGCTGCGCATAGGGATCGCCATCGTTCAGATGCAGGATGGTGCTGGTTGGCTGGTAAGAAAACGCCCGACTCGTCAGCCAGGCGCTTAGCCTCTAAACTGGTCCGCCACTTGTCTTTCAAAGGATGAAATGCAATGCACCCACCTGAACCGTCTATCGTGATCCAGCGTTTTACCGAGGCCCACCTGGAGGGCGTCGCCTCGCTATACAACGAACCGGCTGTTTGCCGTCAGGTGCTGCAAATGCCTTTTCAGTCGGTTGAGATGTGGCGCAAGCGCCTGGTGATGGATAACGAGCGGCGCCTGCAACTGGTGGCGTTGCATGGCAGTGAGGTGATTGGCCAATTAGGGCTTGAGCAGTACCTGCGCGTACGCCAGAGCCACGTTGGTTCGTTGGGTATGGGCGTGGCGCCCGCGTGGCAGGGCAAGGGTGTCGGTTCGCGGCTGTTGGCGGCCGCGCTGGAGGTGGCCGACAACTGGATGAACCTGCGCCGTGTGGAGCTGACGGTCTACGCCGACAACGAGCCTGCGCACAACCTGTACCGCAAGTTCGGCTTCGAAGTGGAAGGGCGGCTGCGCGATTACGCCCTGCGCGACGGTATGTTTGTCGACACCCTGAGCATGGCGCGCCTGCGCACGTCGGCTTGATCCTGTAAAACTGTGGGAGCGGGCTTGCCCGCGAAGGCGGAGTGTCAGTCACTGAATCTTCAACTGAACCACCGCTATCGCAGGCAAGCCAGCTCCCACACGGCTCATGCATTGCCCTCAGAGTCAGCGCCCGGTACAGATGCCCTGCAAGGCAAACCCCACCGCGGCCTGCGCGTGCAACGCGGTGGTGTCCAGCAGCGGCAGGGCGCTGTGTTCGGGCTGGATCAGCAGGCAGATTTCCGTGCAGCCAAGAATAATCGCCTGAGCGCCGCGTGCGGCGAGAGTCTGGATCGCCTGCTGATACACCTGGCGCGAGGCGTCGCTGATGACGCCCACGCACAACTCTTCATAGATGATTCGGTGCACCGCCTTGCGTTCATCCGCGTCTGGCACCAGCACGGTGAGCCCCTGGCCGGCGAGGCGCGATTTAAGGAAATCCTGCTCCATGGTGAACGCGGTACCCAACAAGCCTACCGTCAAGGTCCCGGCCTCCAGGGCCGCAGCCGCCGTGGCATCGGCAATATGCAGGAAGGGAATCGACACTGCCGCCTCAATGCGCGGTGCCACTAAATGCATGGTGTTGGTACACAGCACCACACAATCAGCCCCCCCGGCCTGCAAGCGTCGCGCGGCATCTTCCAGGATCAGCGCGGTATCGTCCCAACGCCCGGCATGCTGAGCCTGTTCCACCGGGCCGAAATCCACGCTGTACATCAACACTTGCGCCGACCGCAGCGGGCCGAGCTGGTCGCGCACACGCTGGTTGATAAGGCGGTAATACTCGGCGCTGGACTCCCAGCTCATGCCGCCGATAAGGCCGATGGTGCGCATGTGGTGCTCCGGACAAAAAGTGTGGCTTCACCTTACCCATTGAAGGCGGATGAGTCATACGCAGTTGCCAGCCAATTCACCGGAGCAGTTCAAATAACCTTGATCAACGATCACTTCTGATCAATACCCGGCGCTAAATTAAGGTGCGATGCCTCAACATTGGCTATACCTACCACTCGTTCTTACGATGATGCTCGCCAGGGAGTTCAATAATGAAATTAAGGCTAATGATCGGCACACTGTGCGTCGCTTCGCTCGGTATGGCCGGTTGCGCCAGCAAGGTGGTGCAACCGAATGAGTATTCAGGGTTTCTTTCCAACTACAGCCAGCTCAAGGAGGCCAAGTCACCCTCGGGGGCTGAGGTGATGCGCTGGGTTGATCCACAACTGGATTTGAACCGTTACACGGCGGTGTACATCGAGCCCACCCAGTTTTACCCCAAGCCCCAGGCCACTTCCCGCATTCCAGAGAGCACGTTGCGGGGAATCAACGACTATTACAACCAGGCGCTCAAGCGCGAGCTGGCTCAGTCATTGCCCGTGGCCAATGCCCCTGGCCCTGGAGTGATCGTGGTAAGGGCGGCGATTACCGCCGTGAGCAGCAAGACCGAGAGCCTCAAGCCTTATGAATTTATTCCCGTCGCCCTGGTGGCTGCGGCAGTGAGCACCGGCACCGGCATTCGCGACCAGGAGACCACCCTGGGCACCGAGGCGCAGTTTCTCGACGGCGCCACTCATAAAGTGCTGGCCCAAGTGGTGCGCAAAGGCACCGGCAAGCCGCTGGCTAATGACTCCCAAGTGATGAAGGCCGACGATGTGAAAAGCGTCATCGATGGTTGGGCGTCGGACCTGCACCAGTCCTACGTGAAGCTGAAAAAACACTGAGTCAAAAAAAGCACGGCGGGTCATCGCCCGCCGTGCTTTTTTTTTCGCCGAGCTTATTTAAGCGGCGTCAACGCTGGTAGCTTCCACTGGCCGCCAGCGACTTCAGGCTTGGGCAGGTAAATGCGCAACACCGCGTAGAACGGGCCGGGCGGGGCCGGCAACCAGTTGCTCTGCTCAGCCTTGGGAGGTTCGTGGTGCTGCAGCGCCAGGGTCAAGCCACCATCGGCATCGAGCTTGAGGGTCGGCAGCATCTGCGAATTGATCAGGTAGCGCTTCTTGTGATTCGGCACCAGCAATTTGGTCTTTGCGTCATACATCGTCAGTGACCAGAACGCATCGGCCGGCGGCAGCTGGTCCTTGGCAAAATGCACGGTGTAGCTGTGGCGTGCACCATTAGCCGGCTTGCCCTCGCTGTCGATGACGTAGCTCAAGTGCGCGGCTTCATCACTGGAGTTGCCGAACATCCCCAGCTCGGCACCGGCGTAGCGGTACAGGTAGTTGTTTTGCAGGTGGTCGCGGCTGCCGTACAGGTCTGCGTCGGTCACTTGGTGGGTATCCACCTTGGCCTTCTTGAACGCGGCGAATTCGGCGCGGCCATCGGCGATGCCGTCCTCCAGGGCCTTGCGCTGCTCGGTAGTCAACTGCTTGACCTTGAACGGCGCGCCTGGGGCGATACCGATCTTGGCAAAGCGTGCCAGCAGATCTTTTTCGCTGTCCTGGGGCGCGGCGAAGGCCAGCATGAAGTTCAGGTAGCGAAACAGCTGCGGGCCTTCGGTCATGGTTGCCATCGGCTTGGGCCATTGGATCTTCGGCACAGTGGCAGGCGCGGGTTGCTTCACATAACTGCTCAGCGCCTGCACCTTGTAGCCGCTCTGGATCTGCTTGACCTTGCCCAGGTCTTTGTCATCAAACAGCTGCGTGCGGTAAAGGGCGTAGGCGATGTTGCTTTCGCTGTAGACCACACGGTCGATGTCCACCGGCTGCTGACCTTTCCAGTCTGGCCCGGCGATCATGTAGTGGCCGCCGTTATTGCCGGTACTGCGGGTACCCAGGTAGGCAAAATTCTGCGTATAGAGGTCGATCAACTGCACCGAGTAATAGCGCTTGTCTTCAATCTTGGGCAGGGTCAGCACCAGCGGCTCTCTACGCAGGTCCATCCACACGAACGAGTAGGGCGTGTCGACGTTAGGGGTGGTAACCGCGTTGTCCTTGGGGGTGAGCACCTGGGCGCCGTTGTCGATACGGTTAAACGGCGCCTTGAAGTGGGCACCGCCTTTATCAACGGCCTGGGTGTAGAGCGTCTTGTACATCTGCACCACCGGGAAGCCGTACAAGTAGGCTTCCTTGGCAATGGCCCTGGCTTCGCTGGGGCTTGCGGTGAAGTCAGCCCAGGCGCCAGAGCTCATGAGTATCCAGAGGCTCGCCAACAGCAGGCGCGTCGGTTTTCCAATCATGTTGTTGCGTCCTTCCTGAGTGCTATCTGAGAGCGTGGCGTGAAGGCGCTGAGTTTCCTGTTTTATTGGCCGGTCGTCACGTTAATCTCTGCAAAGGACGATGAGGAAGGGGCGTTAGAGCATGGATTTGACTTTGTCACGCAATTGATCAATGGAGAACGGCTTGCCAATCACCTGCATACCGGCGGGCACATCAATGTTTTCGGCATAGCCGCTGGCAAACAGGATAGGCAGGGTAGCGCGCAGTTCGCGGACTTTGGTTGCCAGTTGTTTGCCGTCCATGTCGGGCAGGCCGACGTCGGTCATCATCAGGTCGATGATCTGGTCGGTATTTTGCACCTGCGCCAGTGCTTCCCCAGCATCCGCGGCTTCGAGCACCGTGAACTCCAACTCTTCGAGGACATCGACGATCAGCATGCGCACGATGGCGTCGTCTTCGACTACAAGGATGGTGGAGGTGTGGGACATAGTGAACTTTCCTGAACAGTGAGAGCGCTGGGCTTAAAGGCAACTAGATTGTGAGTAATAACAATGCCAGCAAGTTCCGAAGCAATTGCTGGCATTGTGACCTTAGCGGCGCAAAAAGTCCCGTCCGCTTGCGTGTCGACTCACCAAGGTACCGGCGCCATGCGCTTGACCGCATCCGCTGTCAATCAACGCACAAACATAGCGTTGAGCGATGTTATTCGGGCAAACTTGCGGTTTTCCCGCATTTGGCCAAGGCATGCCCATGACACCCGCGTCGTCCGTCGATGAAAAAAGCTTTCGTACCCTGCTGAGCCGGAACGTGGCCCTGCCCTTGGGCGTGGGCGTGCTCAGCGCGGTGTTTTTCGTCTGCCTGATTACCTATTTGCTCTCGGTGATCCAGTGGGTGGAGCACACCGACCGCGTCATTAACAACCTCAATGAGACGTCCAAACTGACGGTTGACCTGGAAACAGGGATGCGCGGGTTCCTGATCACCGGTGACGAGCACTTCCTTGATCCGTACGAAGTGGCCAAGCCGCGGATCATTGCCGACCTGCGCAATCTGCAAGACCTGGTAGCCGACAATCCGCAGCAGGTTGACCGGCTCAAGCGCTTGGAAACCTTGCAGACCGAATGGAACACCTACGCGCAGTCGATGATTGAGCTGCAGCGCAACAGCGGTGATTACCGTGGCGCGGTCAAGGCGGGCCGGGGCAAGCGGCTCACTGATGAAATTCGCAAGGAATACGAAGACGCGGTGGCGATGGAGCAGCAGTTCCGTATCACCCGTAACGCAGAGGTCACCCGCACGACGGTGATCAGTGTCACGCTGTACTTGGTGTTTGTACTGGGGTTGAGTGGTTTTCTGGCCTACATCGGCAGGAAGAATTTAATCTCACTTTCAAAGAGTTACAGCGCAAACCTCGCGTCACAACAGAAGATTGCACGGCGCCTCGAGCAAACCGCCTGGCTGCGCAATGGCCAGACCGAGCTGGCCGAGCAAGTACTCGGCCAACTGACCCTGAACATGCTGGGACGCAATATCCTGCAATTCTTCGCCCAGTACATGGGCTCTGCGGTCGCCGCGCTGTACGTGCGTGAAGAACACGGCGGCCTCAAGCGCGTGGCCACGTATGGTTTCTCCCGCGATCAGGAACAGCAAGAACAGTCGATCTACAGCGACGAAGGCATCGTCGGGCAGGCCGCTCAGCTCAATCGTCTGATTCGCCTGGACGATGTGCCGGTGGATTACTTCAAGGTCAGTTCCGGTCTTGGCGAAGGGGCCACTCGCAGCATCCTGGTGATGCCGACCAGCGATGATGACCGTGTCAACGGCGTAGTCGAGCTGGGCTTCCTGCGCCCTCTGGATGAGCGTGATATCGAACTGCTGGAACTGATCGCCGGCAATATCGGCACCTCCATCGAAGCCGCGCGCTATCGCCAGCGCTTGCAGGAAGTGCTGGCCGAGACCCAGCAACTCAACGAAGAGCTGCAAGTGCAGCAGGAAGAGCTCAAGACCGCCAACGAAGAGCTCGAAGAGCAATCGCGCATCCTCAAGGAGTCCCAGGCTCACCTGGAAACCCAACAGGCTGAGCTTGAACAGACCAACGAGCAACTCGCCGAACAGACCCAGACCCTGGCCGAACAGCGCGACGCCATGGACCGCAAGAACATCGAGCTGAACCAGGCCCAGCTTGAGCTGGAAGACCGCGCCGATGAGTTGCAGCGCTCCAGCAAGTACAAATCCGAATTTCTTGCCAACATGTCCCATGAGCTGCGCACACCGCTCAACAGTTCGCTGATCCTGGCCAAACTGCTGGCGGATAACCCGCAGGAAAACCTCAGCGCCGAGCAGGTCAAGTTTGCCGAGTCGATCTATTCGGCCGGCAATGACTTGCTCAACCTGATCAACGACATCCTGGATATTTCCAAGGTCGAAGCCGGCAAGCTGGAAGTGCGCCCGGAAAACGCCAGCGTCGAGCGCCTGGTGGATGGCCTGCGTGGCATGTTCGAGCCGCTGGCAATGGACCGCAAACTGGGCTTCCAGGTGGACGTGCAACAAGGCTCGCCAACCCTGCTGTTTACTGATCGCCAACGCCTGGAGCAGATCCTCAAGAACCTGTTGTCCAACGCCATCAAGTTCACTGAACAGGGCGAGGTCAGCCTGTCGGTGTCCCGCGCGCCGGGGGAGGGCATTGCCTTTACCGTGCGCGATTCCGGCATTGGTATCGCCCCGGATCAACAGGAAAGCATCTTCGAAGCTTTCCGCCAGGCCGACGGCACCACCAATCGCCGTTACGGCGGTACAGGCCTGGGCTTGTCGATTTCCCGTGACCTGGCCACCTTGCTGGGCGGCTATATCAGTGTGACCAGCGAACCGGGCAAAGGCAGTATTTTCACGCTCGTATTGCCTGAACAGTATGTAGAACGCGACGAGGCCGCGGCGCCGATCGAGCCACCGCGCCAAGTGGTGGTCGCGCCGGCACCAACGCCCGTCAAGGTATCGCCGCTGCCGGTGGCTGACGCCGAGTTGATCCCGCGCTTTGCCGATGACCGCGAAAAAGCGCCGTTCAGCACTCGCTGCATCCTGGTAGTGGAAGACGAGCCGAATTTTGCGCGCATTCTGTTCGATCTTGCCCACGAGCTGGGTTACCACTGCCTGGTCGCCCACGGTGCCGACGAGGGCTACAGCCTCGCCGAGCAATACATCCCCGACGCGATTCTGCTGGACATGCGCTTGCCCGACCACTCAGGACTGACTGTGCTGCAACGCCTCAAGGAACACGCCAACACGCGCCACATCCCGGTGCACGTGATCTCTGTGGAAGACCGTGTCGAAGCCGCCATGCACATGGGTGCCATCGGTTATGCGGTCAAGCCCACCACCCGCGAAGAGCTCAAGGACGTGTTCGCGCGCCTGGAAGCCAAGTTGACCCAGAAGGTCAAGCGCATCCTGCTGGTGGAAGACGATGACCTGCAGCGCGACAGCATTGCCCGCCTGATCGGCGACGATGACATCGAGATCACTGCCGTAGGCTTCGCCCAAGAGGCCCTCGACCTGTTGCGCACCACCATCTACGACTGCATGATCATCGACCTCAAGCTGCCGGACATGCTCGGCAACGAGCTGCTCAAGCGCATGGCCACCGAGGACATCTGCTCGTTCCCGCCGGTGATCGTCTACACCGGGCGCAACCTGACCCGGGACGAAGAGGCCGAACTGCGCAAGTATTCACGCTCGATCATCATCAAGGGGGCGCGCTCGCCCGAGCGTCTGCTGGATGAAGTCACGCTGTTTCTGCACAAAGTCGAATCCCAGTTGTCCCATGACCGCCAGAAGATGCTCAAGACCGCCCGCAGCCGCGACAAGGTGTTCGAGGGGCGCAAAATCCTCTTGGTGGACGACGACGTGCGCAATATCTTCGCCCTGACCAGCGCCCTGGAGCACAAAGGTGCTGTGGTGGTGATCGGGCGTAACGGCCAGGAGGCTATCGATAAACTCAATGAAGTCGAAGATATCGACCTGGTGCTGATGGACGTGATGATGCCGGAGATGGACGGTTACGAGGCCACCGCCTTGATCCGCCAGGACCCACGCTGGAAAAAACTGCCAATCATTGCCGTGACGGCCAAGGCCATGAAGGACGATCAGGAGCGTTGCCTGGCAGCAGGCTCAAACGATTACCTGGCCAAGCCGATTGACCTGGACCGCCTGTTCTCACTGATTCGCGTATGGCTACCGAAGATGGAACGCATTTAAGTGGAGCAGTGTTTCTTGGATAAGAGTAGCGATATTGAGCTGCGCCTGTTGATCGAGGCGATTTACCTCAAGTACAGCTACGACTTTCGCGACTATTCGGGCGCGTCGGTCAAACGCCGTGTGGCCCATGCCTTGCGTCAGTTCGACTGCGCGACCATTTCCGCACTGCAAGAGCGCGTGTTGCACGACCCTGCGGCGTTCATGCAGTTGCTGCAATTCTTGACCATCCCGGTGAGCGAGATGTTTCGCGACCCGTCGCACTTCCTCGCGATTCGCCAGGAAGTCGTGCCGCTGCTCAAGACCTACCCGTCGATCAAGATCTGGATCGCCGGCTGCAGCACAGGCGAGGAGGTGTACTCCATGGCCATCCTGCTGCGTGAAGAAGGCTTGCTGGAACGCACCATCATCTACGCCACGGACATCAACCCGGCGTCGCTGGATAAAGCCAAGCAGGGCATCTTTTCCCTGGAGAACGTGCGCGCCTATACCGCCAATTATCAGCAGGCCGGCGGGCAACGTTCATTTGCCGACTACTACACAGCAGCTTACGATTACGCGATCTTTGACAAGACATTGCGCGAGAACGTGACCTTTGCCGATCACAGCCTGGCGACCGACAGCGTATTTTCAGAAACGCAATTAATTTCATGCCGTAACGTATTGATTTATTTCAATAAAAAATTGCAAGATCGAGCGTTTGGCTTGTTTCATGAGTCGCTGTGTCATCGCGGCTTTTTGGTGCTGGGCAGCAAGGAAACCCTGGATTTTTCCGCCTACAGCAAGCAATTCGAGCCCTTGGTCAAGCAGGAACGGATCTACCGAAAATCATGAGCGACGCGCCGGACACCCCGATTTCGGGGATCGAAGCCATCGTCGTCGGCGCGTCCGCCGGCGGCGTCGAGGCGTTGCTGAGTATTTTCGGCCAGTTGCCCAGTACCTTCGGCCTGCCGATCATTGCCGTGCTGCACCTGCCGGACGAGCGCCGCAGCCAATTGGCGGAAGTCTTTGCGCGGCGCCTGAACATCCCGGTCAAGGAGGCGAGGGACAAAGAAGCGCTGGAGGCGGGCACCTTGTACTTTGCCGGGCCCGGTTATCACCTGTCGGTAGAGCAGGACCGCAGCCTGTCCCTGAGCCAGGAAGACCGGGTGCACCATTCCAGACCCGCCATCGACTACCTGTTTTCCTCGGCGGCCGATGTGTATGGGCCTCGCCTGCTCGCCATTTTGTTGACTGGCGCCAACCAGGACGGCGCAAGCGGGCTGGCCCACGTCAAGCAATCGGGTGGCATCACCATCGTGCAGGACCCACAAGAGGCACGCATTGCCGTCATGCCCCTGGCGGCCCTGGCCTTGCACACACCTGACCATATTCTTTCCTTGAGCCGAATCGGCTCATTGCTGGCTTCCCTGGAACCCTTCCCATGTTAAGTACTGTCCAGGCCAAACTGCTGATCGTCGACGATCTGCCGGAAAACCTGCTGGCCCTAGAGGCGCTGATCAAGCGTGAGGATCGCCAGGTCTTCAAGGCATTGAGTGCCGATGAGGCGTTGTCCCTGTTGCTGGAACATGAATTCGCCATGGCGATCCTCGACGTGCAGATGCCTGGCATGAACGGGTTCGAGCTGGCCGAACTGATGCGCGGCACCGAAAAGACCAAAAATATCCCCATCGTGTTCGTCAGCGCCGCCGGGCGCGAGCTCAACTACGCCTTCAAGGGTTATGAGAGCGGCGCGGTGGACTTCCTGCATAAGCCGTTGGATATCCATGCGGTCAAGAGCAAGGTCAATGTGTTCGTCGACCTGTATCGCCAGAGCAAGGCGATGAAGCTGCAAGTCGAGGAACTGGAGCGCAGCCGCCGCGAGCAGGAACTGTTGCTCACGCGCCTGCAGGCCACTCAGGCCGAACTGGAACAAGCGGTGCGCATGCGTGACGACTTCATGTCGATTGTCGCCCACGAAGTGCGTACACCCCTGAACGGGCTGATTCTGGAGACCCAGTTGCGCAAGATGCACCTGGCCCGGGACAACGCCGCCGCGTTCACTCTGGACAAGATGCACGCCATGGTTGACCGCGATGAGCGCCAGATCAAAAGCCTGATCCGTCTGATCGAAGACATGCTTGACGTGTCACGCATCCGTACCGGCAAGCTGTCCATACGCCCGGCGCGTTTTGACCTGGCGCAGTTGGTGCGCAACCTCGTGCACAACTTCGAGCCACAGGTCGCCGCGGCTGAATCGTCGATGCAGTTGGTGGCAGACGAGCCTGTAGAGGGCCACTGGGATGAATTCCGTATCGAGCAGGTGATCACCAACCTGCTGACCAATGCCCTGCGCTACGGGGCTAAAAGCCCGGTGGATGTACGGGTGTATACCGAGCATGGCGAGGCGCGCGTGGAAGTGCGCGACCGTGGCATTGGTATCAGTGAAGACAACCAGAAGCGTATTTTCCAGCAGTTCGAACGGGTTTCCGCCAATCATGCCGCCGCCGGCCTGGGCCTGGGATTGTTTATTTCCGAGCAGATAGTAGCGGCCCATGGCGGCACCATCGAGGTGGAGAGCCAGATAGGCGAGGGCGCCTTGTTTCGTGTGTGCTTGCCCCTTGAGGCGACCGCGTGAAATCAATCGTCAGCTCGACGCAACCTCTGCGTGACCCCATGGTCGTAACTGCAGCAATTGACCGGACAAAGGCTTCCCATGAGTGAAGATGCACAAGATGTCGTACTGATCGTCGAGGACGACGAATCCATTATGTTTGTGCTGGGTGAGTACCTGGCAGGCTTGGGCTACCGGGTCTTGAAGGCGATCGACGGGGAGCAGGCCTTCGAAATCCTTGCGACCAAACCGCACCTGGACTTGATGGTCACCGATTACCGCCTGCCGGGTGGAATTTCCGGGGTGCAGATCGCTGAGCCGGCGCTCAAGCTGCGACCGGAACTGAAAGTGATCTTTATCAGCGGCTATCCGCAGGAAATTCTCGACTGCAACAGCCCGATCACGCGCAACGCGCCGATTTTGGCCAAGCCGTTTGATCTGGATACGCTGCAGGAGCATATCCAGCGTTTATTGGCGTGATGATTCAAACGAGGCGCGCAAGTTTTGTGCGATAGCAAAAGTTCTTCTCGAACCACCGAGAAGAACCTTTTTGAGGTATTGCGCGTTTTTCCCGCTTGACGACATCCTTTATGCCGAAGGCACGAAATCCTTCAAGGGAAGACCAAACGGCTGTTTACTGACAGGGTCAAGGGCATACCATTTGCCGTTTTTCTGGGTGGCAGCGATTGCTGTTGTTGTCCCTTGCATGTTGGCGTTGCCTATTGTGGCGTTCTCAACGTTCCTGAAGATCTTTACAGGGTCATACTTGATTTTAAACGAAGGTTGATTATTCCGTCCGGGACCACTGTTCGCCAAGTAAGTTATACCTTCTTGCACGAAGCCTTGCGCAATACCCTTTGGATCGATAGGGTTGAGTGCGCCTATGGCGCCACGCACCAATCTTTTTGCGGTACTTCCAAACGCAGACGAGCCCGCTCTGGCACCAGCGCCAGCGGCCCGCACCGCCCCACCGGCGCCTGCAAGAAGAAAGCCAAAAACATCAAACGCCACATCGATGAGGCCCTCGCGCCAGTTTCCTGCGATAAAGTTTTTGACGGCGTTATAACCCGGAATAAGCCCTACTACAAAATCTTCGATTTTTTGCCAGAAAGGGACTTCACCATCGAATGCAGTGGTGCCCCGCAGTGACTCTGCGTTATCCCGAATACTGATTTTTTTTACCAAGGCGTCAGCGATGTACTGTGTCTTTTCGCTGGCGAAGCTGTTGGGCGCGTTGTTGACGTTGTCGTTTGACCGAGGCGCTAGGACATCTTCCTTGTAGTCGCCATCCGGGACGATAGGAATAAGGCTCCGTGTGCGGACCACACTGTCACCTACGGGAGGGAGGGGGCCGGTCGACTTGTCAGGTATGCCAGGGATGGTTGCGGGTGTTTTATCATTCAAATCCTCACGTTTGCGAATAATATTATTTGGCCCATCTATTTCATAAGTATGAATGCCTTTACGGCCGCTTGCATCTACAAACTCGCTTTGCACAATGATGCTGTGGGGCGAAGGTTCTAACCCTACTGGTGTGGTCGAAGCGCCAGAGTAGGTAACGTCAACTTCTCTGGATACAGTGATTTTCCCATGCTCAATTATATTTCGGTCTTCAACAGGGAGTTTGGAAATCAAGTTCTTGACTTGCGTTTGCGTGGCTCGTTCAAAGCGATCGAATAAAACAGAAAGCTGTGCTTCGAAGGTAGACACTACGAAGCTGTTTGTAAATTTTCGCAAGGCGATGGTGCTAAGATCGATATCTTTATCGCTGGATGTATAGCTATCCAAAGCGACATCCTTATGGTGTCGCTCCGCGTTAATCAATATATCCACCAATGAGTAGGGCCCTGGAAATTCCAAAAAGCCAGAGTCCTTTGGTGTCAGCACTTTTCGTTTTATTTGCTCTTCCGACAAGTGCGGATTTTGCTCTTTGATGCTGGCCACTGCCATTTCATGCAACACAGGGAACGGCGTCGCAAACGTCTTGGAAGACTCATTCAACTGATGCATCTGCTCATTGAATGCAGCGCGTACCTTTGCCATATCTTCTTCTGAGTATTGATCTGTGCTGCTCCTGGTCAGCACACCATTGTAAACGCCCCAATCTTTCAGGGCGTCCGTTTGAGCTTGCTGCTCAACCAGTTTGTCTGCCAGCGTTATTGGCGCCAGTTCATGTCGCATCATGACTTGGGCATACGTCATTCGGCTGGTCGAGCCAGGAGCCTCAGCCTCTATACGAGCTACTGCCGTAACGAAACTGACCCAAGAGTGGGTGCCCTTGGTCAATGTTTCGGGTATGTCTTTGACCAGGAGTTCCGGAGCCTTGCGGGCCAATAGAACTTCCATGGCCAGCACGCCGTTGTAATGGTTCGTCACTCCGGTTTCGCGCAAGTGATCAGACAGCGTTGCGTATATGTCTTGGGCGTTCATTCCGGAGAGGTTCATGTTGGCCAGGTCGAAGCCTGCAACTTTAGTCCTGTTCGAATCGGGTGAAGTTGCGTTGATGCTGAGGGGGTCCAACGAGTCGTAGAGCGCTGTCAACATCCAATCAGCGATCACGTTAGGCGATGCAATTTCGCCAAATTCGCGCTCCGCCGCAAGGGCGAATTTTTTAACATTGGGAAACTCCAGGACGTTGTCAATGCCGCGGCTACGATCTTCCAGAAAGCTTGCACCGAAATTCTGTCGATATTCAACCCCGCGAGTCAAATAGGCGAGCAGGGTGTTTTCTGGCTGACCTTCCAAAAACTTACTGGTCATGGCGGCAAGTGCACGCCGATCATCATTGCTCATCGGCGTTGGCCATGAGTGCGCCCCGCCTAGATTGCCATGCGCCGGTTTTTCAATGGGAGGGCTTGCCAACGACTGCGCAATGTTCTTTAACTCCGACGCATTAGTTGGAAGTACTATGCCATGCCCTACGAGGTAGTCGCGCAGTGTCACCGCCACATCCGGTTTCAGATTGTGGTCCCGGAAGTAGGAAGAGGTGGGATCTATCTCAACTGGCGTATCCAGAACATTTTGCAACCGTTGCTTAATGGTTAGCTGGAGCTTTTCGATAGTTTCTTCGTAACCAGATCTTTTTTGCCAGAATTGGAGCTCGGCCTCCAGGTCCTCAAGGTCCTTAGCTTTTTCGTTTACGACGTTTGATATTACCCCAATCACGGCATTTCGATTGTTCAGATCCCCCAACTCCGACACTTGATTATTCAGGTATTGCTGGGGAGGGAAATTAAACCTCTCATTGTAGGTGTCAGAATCCGGATCCTGCAGTTTATCAAGTAGCTGCTGGATGGATGCCTGTCGCTGAGAAGGCGATAGTATGCGGTCGGAGGGCACGGCATGACCATGAAACCGTGCGATGTCTGCGATCGTTGCGGTGGTCGCGGTGGATGCGGTATCGAAACTTACGACATTGCCGGGGCCTGCCAACGTTTTGGCAACACTCTTGAGCAGGGGCCAACCCGTAAAGCTGTGAATATCCAAGGATTTGGCGGTGGGCGTGGGCGGTGAAAAGTCGAAGGGGTTTCGCTGTTTGGCCCCCGTGGTCGTGACGTCGAGGGTACCGCTGTCGACATTGATAGTAAGCGGCTTTGATAGGTCTACATCATTCTGCTTGGCCCAGTCCTTGAACGCAGGGCTTTCAAGTAGTTTAAGCATCAGCGCACGCGTCTGCCCTAAGGACGAATTCCACGGGATTCTGTCAACTTCAACTTCGCGATAGTCTTGATTGTCACCCAACAAATCTCGCAACGTACCACCGTATATGCTGGCTAACCACTGATCCTTATCTTGCAGAGAGGTTTGTCTTGTTCCCGGAAGCTCTGTCGCGACCTCGAGGCGGGCAGATTGCGGTTGTGGAACGGCGCTTGCCAGTTGGGGCGTATAAAGCTCGGGAAAGCGTGAATTGGAAATGGCAGTCATCAGAAATATTCCTGGTCGATGTGGGTAGTGCGTTATTCGCCAACGTATGTGGAAAAAAACTCACATCGATTCCATCTGCTGCCTGCTAAACCGTGACGACTTATTGCCACATGTGGCCGCTCTACGCCTGGATCATCTCCCGCACCTTGGCCGTCAACAAATCAAACGTAAAAGGCTTGGTGATCAGTTGCATCCCCGGGTCCAGGAAGCCACCCCGCACCGCGGCGTGCTCGGCGTATCCGGTAATAAACAATACTTTGAGTTCCGGACGAATCTGCCGGCCGATTTCCGCTAGTTGTCGGCCGTTCATCCCCGGCAAACCGACGTCGCTGATCATCAGGTCGATGCGCTGTTCGGATTCAATGATCGGCACCGCCGCATTCGCGTCCCCAGCCTCGATAAACCCGTAACCCAGTTCTTTGAGCACCGCGCTGACCAACACCCGAACTGCGGGATCATCCTCGACGATCAAAACCGTTTCCCCTGCATTGGCAAACGGCAGCAATGTCGGGTTGAGCGGCTCCTGAGCTTGGGGCTCACCGATAAAGCGCGGCAGGAACAAACTGACCGTCGTACCTTTGCCGACTTCGCTGTGGATGGTCACATGCCCACGAGACTGGCGAGCGAAGCCGTAGATCATCGACAGCCCAAGACCGGTGCCTTGGCCGATGGGTTTGGTGGTAAAAAACGGATCAAACACGCGATCCATCAGGTGTTGCGGTATGCCGCAACCGTTGTCGCTGACACTCAGTTCTACGTAGTCGCCCGGGGTCAAGGTGCCGTAGGCGGCGGTAAAGACACTGTCGAGGTGACGATTGGTGGTCTCCACGGTCAGCGTGCCACCCGTGGGCATGGCGTCGCGCGCGTTGATCACCAGGTTGAGCAGGGCGCTTTCGAGCTGGTTCGGGTCGGCCTCGGCCGTCCACAAGGCGTCGCTCAGGCGCATGTCCAGGTTGATACTTTCGTTGATGCTGCGTTGCAATAATTCGCCCATGGACGTGACCAACTGGTTGATCTGCACAGGCTTGGAGTCCAGTGATTGTCGACGGGAGAACGCCAACAGTCGATGGGTGAGGCTCGCTGCGCGGTTGGCCGAGGTCACGCCCAGGTCGATCAGGCTGTCCAGGTCATCCAGTTTGCCCCGGGACACACGTCGGCGTAGCAGTTCCAGGCTACCGATAATGCCGGTAAGCATATTGTTGAAGTCATGGGCGATACCCCCGGTCAACTGGCCAACGGCTTCCATTTTCTGCGATTGGCGCAGGGCTTCTTCATTGTGACGCAGTTGGGCGGTGCGTTCTTCCACTTGCTGCTCAAGCGTTTCCAAAGTGCGCTGGAGACGCAACTCACTCTCGCTCAAGTCAATCAACCGGTCCCGCGCTTCGTACTGGCGCCGTCGACCGCGCAGGGCCGCGCTCACCAGGCTGATCAAGGTGATGGGATGGAACGGCCGCTCCAGAAACGTGACGTTGCCCAGCAAGCCGCTCAGCCGCGTCGAGCCGTTCTGCTCTTTGCCGCCATGCTGGGTCATCAGCACGATAGGCAGGTCGGACCAGGCCGGTTGCTGATGCAACAGCTCGAGTAACGGCTCAAGGTCGACGCCACGCAGTGCCTCAGCCGCAATGATGAGCAGCCCGGCGCCTTGCGTCAGCTCTTCGCACAGAGCGGCCAGGCTGTTGGCGACAATCCCGCTGTAGCCGGCTTCGTTAAGCATCATCAGCGCCAATGAGCCATCGCGGCCCATGGGCGCCAGCACGATGGCACGCTCGTAGACGGGAGACAGGGCCGGCACTAGCCCTCATCCTTGAGCAGAGGGGAGCCGGCACCCATATAGGTTGGAATGCCCCGCAGCACACCCTGGAAGTTATCCAGGGGTACACCTACCGTCATACCGCGGCTGCCGATGCGATATTCACGAATGGTCGACTCGTGGGAGCCCGTTCTTTTTTTGATGACCGAAATGGCCCGGCGAACTTTACCCAGGGCCTCGAAATAACGCAGCAAGATCACGGTGTCGGCCAGGTAGGTGATGTCGACCGGCGTCTGCATGTCGCCGACCAGGCCGTGCTGGGCCACCGTCATGAAGGTGGCTGCACCACGGCGGTTAAGGTACAGCAGCAGTTCATGCATATGCAGGATCAGCGCGTTTTCTTCGGGCATGGCCGCCTGGTAGCCGTTGATACTGTCGATGACCACGGTCTTGATACCGCGCTCATCCACGCAGCGGCGAACCCGGTGGGAAAATTCGCCGGGGGAGAGTTCGGCCGCGTCGACCTGTTCGATCAGCAGGTTTCCGGTGTCTCGTAAGGCGGCGAGGTCGATGCCCATGTTCTTCATGCGCTCGAACAGCAGGCCCAGCTCTTCATCGAAGATGAACAGCGCAGCCTTTTCGCCACGGGCCACGGCGGCGGCAGCGAAGATCATCGATATCAAAGACTTGCCGGTACCGGCCGGGCCGAGAATCAGGCTGCTGGAGCCGGTCTCGATCCCCCCGCCGAGCAGAGAATCCAACTCCTCGATACCGCTGCTCAAGGTTTGACGGTTGTAACCGCCGCGATGCTCGGCCGCCACCAGGCGCGGGAATACGTGAATGCCGTCGCCCATGATGGTGAAGTCGTGGAAGCCGCCACGGTATTTCTGGCCCCGGTACTTGACCACCCGGATACGCCGACGCTCGGCGCCATAGTTGGGCGTCAGCTCCTCCAGGCGAATCACCCCGTGCGCAACGCTGTGCACGGTCTTATCCAGGGATTCGGTGGTCAAGTCATCCAGCAGTAACACGGTGGCGTCATAACGCACGAAGTAGTGCTTGATCGCCAGGATCTGCCGGCGATAGCGCAACGAGCTTTGCGCCAGAAGGCGGATCTCAGACAGGCTGTCGACCACCACGCGGGTCGGCTTGACCCGCTCTACCACTTCAAAGATCTGGCGGGTGGCTTCACCCAGCTCCAGGTCGGAGGAGTACAGCAGGCTTTGCTGGTGATCGGCGTTGAGCAGGCTTTCCGGTGGGGTCAGCTCGAAGATATGAATATGCTCATCCAAGTCCCAGCCGTGGGATTTGGCACCCTGGCGCAGTTCGTGCTCGGTTTCGGACAGGGTGATATATAAGCAACGTTCGCCGTTCTGCGCACCGGCCCGCAGAAAATGCAGGGCCACGGTGGTTTTACCGGTGCCGGGTTCGCCTTCGAGCAAAAACACGTGGCTTCGCGATAGCCCCCCGGCAAGAATGTCATCAAGACCTTCGACGCCGGTGGCCGCCTTTTCACTCAACAGCTGTTTGGATGTACTCAAGAAGTGCCCTCAGGTCACGTACAAGTAGAGGGGCACGCCGACTGGGACGCGCCATATTCACTTGACCGTAGTGGCCACTAGCGGTTCAACGTTTTGGATGAATTGTACGAAGAGAGGTCGCTTTACACGTTTTTGCAGTGCTGAGCTGATCGCCTATCAGAGGCCCTGTTGTAGCGCCGGATCATCCGGGTTCTGTTGCTCCAGTTGGGCGAGCAGCACCTGAACGTTCTGCAACTGCCCGGTCTCTTTCCAGTAATTGACCAGCAACACGCGGGCTTTGCGATTGGCGGGATGCCGCTGGACGATTTCTTCCAGCTGGCGCTGGGCCGCCTCTACTTCGTCCTGGGCGTGCAGGGTGGTGGCCAGGTCATAGCGATAATCCGGGTTGTCCGGCGCAAGCTCCACCGCCTTGGACAGGCCGAGCAGGGCGTAGGGGCGCTCGCCATGGTGCAACAGCCACATGCCCAAGGCATGTTGCAGGTAGGCCGACTCCGGATGCGCCGCCAGTTGCCGGGCCAGCAGTTGGCGCGACTCGTCGGTCTTGCCTTGCTTGTCCAGCAGTTCGATTTGCGATACCACCGCTTGCAGGTTGTCCGGCTGCAAGCGCATTGCCTGCTCCAGGGCGTTTTGCGCCTCCGGCAGCAGGGCGCTGTGGATGTACAGACGCGCCAATTGAATCCAGCCTTCAGCGGTTTCGGGCTGGGCCTTGAGCGTTGTCACGAATTCATCGAGCACCTGCTGCAGTGGGCCAAAGTACAAACCCAGTGTATCGGGCGACAGGCCCAGCAAGGCGTTGGCGGCGGCAAAGCGCACCGATTGTTCCGGATCGTCCAGCACCGGGCCGAGCAGTAAGGTGCGCTGGCCAGTGGGCACCAGGCCGACGATGCTGTGAATAGCGGCTTCGCGCACCAGCGCCGACTCATTGGCGAGGTCTTTATCGGCCAGCTTCAGCGCCTGGGGGCTGGGGTAATTGGGCAGCTCAGCATGCAAGGCGGCGCGGCGCTCGGGCGACAGGTCCGGCCGGCCCAACTGTTGGTACAACACACGTGCGGCGCCGGGCTCGCCGTTATGCGCCTGCTTCAAGGCCTTGGAATAGCCATGGGCGATGGCTGGGGGTACGGCCACTGCAGGGGTGCGGGAGAAAAACCAGGTGATCAGTACGATCAACAACAGGGCGCACAGGCCGATGATGGAGTAACGGCGTGACTTTGACATGCAGGCGTCCGAAAGCTTGGGCAGCAAAGTTCCAAGCTTCGGTCAGTGCGAGGCGAGTGTCAAACCCGCGTCAGGTCAGCACGTAGTCCGCTGGCTCCAACGCTGGCGGCAGGTTGACTTCACCAAGGGCGGCGAGGATCTCGCGCTCCAATGTCCGCAGGATAGCGTCACACGGCAAGTCGTTTTCGTCGAAGCCGAAGGGGTCTTCCAATTCGTCGCCAATCGCATCCAGGCCAAAGAAGGTGTAGCTGACAATCGCGGTGAACACTGGCGTCAACCAGCCAAGTGGCTCGGCCATGGCGAATGGCAGCAAGATGCAGAACAGGTAAATGGTGCGGTGCAACAGCAGGGTGTAGGGAAAGGGCAGTGGCGTGGTCTTGATGCGCTCGCATGCCGCCTGCACCTGGCTCAGGCTGACTAGCCGGGCTTCCAGTTGGGTGTAGCGCCATTCGCTGATCACGCCCTGTTGTGCCAGGACCGAAAAGCGCGCACCGACCGTTTGCAGCACGCTGTCCGGCAAGTTGGGGTGGCCCACTGGCATGCTGATCCAAGGGTGTATCGCCCGGGCTTGATCTTCATGGCGCAAATGCGCGACCAAGCCATGGGCAAAACCGCACAGGCCGCGCAGCAGGCCAGCACGCTCGGCGGTGTCCCCCAGCACCTGGGTCTCGCGAATCAGCGAGCGCACGTCAATGACCATTTGCCCCAGTTGCTTGCGGCCCTCCCACCATCGGTCATAGCAGGCGTTGTTGCGAAAACTCATGAAGATCGACAGTGACAGGCCCAACAAGGTGAAGGGCGTAGCGTTGACCTTGGAAAAATAGGCAGGGTGCAGGGTTTCCACCAGCACGATGACCGAGGCCAACAGCGTGACCAGCAGGCTGCGCCAGGCAATGCGCTTGGCAATGGAGCCTTTGAGGGAGAACAGGATACCCAGGACGTTGGGTTTAGGGCGAACGATCATGGAGGGCTTCTGTGGCGTGCAGGCGGTCAGATTAGAAGCTGCTATGCATCGCGTCCAATCACTTGGATCGACCGCCTGATCAGTCGACTCAATGACCAACGTGGGAGCCGGGCAGTACATAACCCTGTGGGAGCTGGCTTGCCTGCGAAAGCGGTGGTGCAGTGACAGCTTTGGTGACTGACCCACCGCCTTCGCGGGCAAGCCCGCTCCCACAGAAAAGCGAAAAAGCCCCCCGCGTTTCGCTACGGACTGGCCAAACCAGTCAGCCAAGTTGAAAGCTTTGACCATTGCCGCTGCGCCGCTCTGGAGCGACTATTTCAGCGCTTTTCTCGAGTTGAAAACGTCCTGAAAATAAAAACACAGAAGGATAGGAAGCGATGCGTGAGTATTTGGCTGCCACCACCGAGTTTGATTACCAGCACACCGTCGACGCCGCACTGGCCGGCAACCTGCAAGCGCTCAATGCCTGCTTGGAATGCTGTGACCGTCACGCGTTGCCGGGGCGCATCGCGTTGTTCTGGGAGGGCAAGGACGGACGCAGCGCCACGTCAACCTTTACCGAACTGCAAGAGCAGGCCGCGCGTTTCGCCAACTTCCTCTTGGCCCAGGGCGTCAAGCGCGGTGACAAGGTGGCGGGCCTGTTGCCCCGTACTGCCGAATTGTTGGTGGTCGTGCTGGCGACGTGGCGCATCGGCGCGGTCTATCAGCCGCTGTTTACCGCGTTCGGACCCAAGGCAATTGAACATCGCTTGAACAGCTCGGGCGCAGCGCTGGTGGTCACCGATGCAGTGAACCGTCCCAAGCTGGCGGAAGTCGCCGACTGCCCGACCATCGTCACGGTCGCCGGAGCCAAGGGCGAAGGTATCGTGCGGGGCGACTACAGCTTCTGGGCCGAACTGCCCAGCTACTCTTCTCACTGCGAGCCGGTGCTGCTGGGCGCAGAGGAGCCGTTCCTGCTGATGTTCACCTCCGGCACCACCGGCCCGTCCAAGGCGCTGTCGGTACCGCTCAAGGCCATCGTCGCGTTCCAGGGCTACATGCGCGACGCCGTGGACTTGCGCCCCGAGGACGCATTCTGGAACGTTGCCGACCCTGGCTGGGCCTATGGCATCTATTTCGGCGTGACCGGGCCGTTGTCCATGGGGCACCCGATCACCTTCTACGATGGCCCGTTCACCCTGGAAAGCACCTGCCGGGTCATCAATAAATACGCGATCACCAACCTGACCGGTTCGCCCACGGCGTATCGGCTGTTGATTGCCGGTGGCGAACAGTTCGCCGGTTCGATCAAGGGCAAGCTGCGCATCGTCAGCAGCGCCGGTGAGCCTTTGAACCCGGAGGTGATCCGCTGGTTCGCCGACCACCTGGGCGTGACCATCCACGACCATTACGGCCAGACCGAGCTGGGCATGGTGCTGTGCAATCACCATGGTTTGGCGCATCCGGTGCATGTGGGCTCGGCGGGTTTTGCCTCGCCAGGGCATCGCATCGTGGTGCTGGATGACAACCATCAGGAGCTGCCAGCCGGCCAACCCGGCATCCTGGCCATCGACCGCGAGCAATCGCCTATGTGCTGGTTTGCCGGGTACGACGGCGTGAAAACCAAGGCGTTCGTCGGCAAGTACTACCTCAGCGGCGATACCGTGGAGCTGAACCCGGACGGCAGCATCAGCTTTGTCGGACGCAGCGACGACGTGATCACTACATCCGGCTACCGCGTGGGCCCCTTCGACGTGGAAAGCGCATTGGTCGAACACCCGGCGGTGGTCGAGGCTGCCGTGGTCGGCAAGCCTTGCCCGGAGCGCACTGAGCTGGTCAAAGCCTTTGTGGTGATCAGCGAGCAATACCGCGCCACCCCGGAGCTGGCTGAAGAGCTGCGCCTGCATGTGCGCCAGCGCCTGGCCGCCCATGCGTACCCGCGGGAAATCGAATTTGTCAGCGACTTGCCCAAGACCCCGAGCGGCAAGCTGCAACGCTTTATTTTGCGCAATCAGGAAATAGCCAAGGCCCAGGCGGCCGTGGCTTGACCCTTTTAAAAGGAAACAACGATGCAGATTGAAAACAAGGTATTCCTGGTCAGCGGCGGCGCGTCGGGCCTCGGCGCGGCCACGGCCGAAATGCTGGTCGCCGCGGGTGCCAAGGTGATGCTGGTGGACTTGAACGCCGACGCCGTGACTGCCAAGGCCAAGCAACTGGGCGACAATGCCCGCAGCGCCGTGGCGGACATCAGCCAGGAAGCCGCTGCAGAAGCGGCCGTGACGGCGGCGGTCGAGGCCTTTGGGGGCTTGCACGGCCTGGTCAACTGCGCGGGTGTCGTGCGTGGCGAGAAGATCCTCGGCAAGAACGGCCCGCACGGCCTGGCGAGCTTTGCCCAGGTCATCAACGTCAACCTGATCGGCAGTTTCAACCTGCTGCGCCTGGCCGCTGCGGCGATCGCCGAAACCGAGGCGAATGCCGACGGCGAGCGGGGCATCATCATTAATACCGCCTCGGTGGCGGCATTCGATGGGCAGATCGGCCAGGCTGCGTACGCCGCGTCCAAGGGCGCGATCGCCAGCCTCACCTTGCCTGCCGCGCGGGAACTGGCGCGCTTTGGTATCCGGGTGATGACCATTGCACCCGGCATTTTCGAAACCCCGATGATGGCCGGCATGACCGACGAAGTCCGCAACTCCCTGGCTGCCGGCGTGCCGTTCCCGCCACGCCTGGGCAAACCCGCCGAATATGCCGCGCTGGTACGCCACATCATTGAAAACAGCATGCTTAATGGTGAGGTGATCCGTCTCGACGGTGCCTTGCGCATGGCCGCCAAATAAGGAGCAATGGCTATGAACGATCCAATTGTTATTGTCAGCGCCGTGCGCACGCCCATGGGCGGGTTCCAGGGCGACCTCAAAAGCCTGACCGCGCCGCAACTGGGCGCAGCCGCCATTCGTGCGGCGGTCGAGCGTGCCGGTATCGCCACCGATGCCGTCGACGAAGTGCTGTTTGGCTGTGTACTGCCCGCCGGGCTTGGGCAAGCGCCTGCTCGCCAGGCTGCCTTGGGCGCCGGGCTGGACAAGGGCACGCGCTGCACCACCCTCAACAAAATGTGCGGTTCCGGCATGGAAGCGACGATTCTGGCCCACGATTCGCTGCGCGCTGGCAGTGTCGATGTGGTGATCGCTGGCGGCATGGAAAGCATGTCCAACGCCCCGTACCTGCTGGACCGTGCGCGCAGCGGCTACCGCATGGGCCACGGCAAGGTGCTGGACCATATGTTCCTCGACGGCCTTGAAGATGCCTACGACAAGGGGCGCCTGATGGGAACCTTTGCCGAGGACTGCGCCGAGCACAATGGTTTTACCCGTGAAGCTCAGGACGCGTTTGCCATCGCTTCCCTGACCCGCGCACAAGAGGCTATCACCCACGGCAGCTTTGCCAGTGAAATCGTCCCGGTGCAGGTCACCGTGGGCAAAGAACAAAAAACCATTCTGCACGATGAGCAACCGCCGAAAGCCAGGCTGGACAAGATTGCCAGCCTGAAACCGGCGTTCCGTGACGGCGGTACAGTGACAGCAGCCAACTCCAGCTCGATCTCCGATGGCGCCGCGGCGTTGTTGCTGATGCGTGAGTCCGAGGCGCTCAAGCGCGGCCTCAAGCCGTTAGCAGTGATCCACGGGCACGCCGCGTTTGCCGATGAGCCTGGGCTATTTCCGGTGGCGCCGGTGGGGGCGATTCGCAAACTGATGAGCAAGACCGGCTGGAGCCTCGACGAGGTGGACCTGTTCGAAATCAACGAGGCCTTCGCCGTGGTCAGCCTGGTGACCATGAGCAAGCTGGAGATTCCCCATGACAAGGTCAACGTGCATGGTGGTGCCTGTGCATTGGGCCACCCCATTGGTGCCTCCGGCGCACGCATCCTGGTGACGTTGCTTGCGGCCCTGCGCCAGAAGGGCCTCAAGCGTGGCGTCGCCGCTATCTGCATTGGCGGCGGTGAAGCCACGGCCATGGCCGTTGAATGCTTGTATTGAGGATGACCTATGTTGCCCAATGACGAACAACTGCAGATCAGCGACGCCGCCCGGCAATTTGCCCAGGAACGTTTGAAACCCTTCGCCGCCGAGTGGGACCGCGAGCATCGTTTTCCCAAGGAGGCCATTGCGCAAATGGCCGAACTGGGCTTTTTCGGCATGCTGGTCCCGGAACAGTGGGGCGGTTGCGACACTGGCTACCTGGCCTACGCCATGGCCCTGGAAGAAATCGCCGCCGGCGACGGTGCCTGCTCCACGATCATGAGCGTGCACAACTCGGTGGGTTGTGTGCCGATCCTCAAGTTTGGCAATGACCAGCAGAAAGAGCAGTTCCTCACGCCCCTGGCCAGTGGCGCCATGCTCGGTGCCTTCGCGCTGACCGAACCCCAGGCAGGCTCCGATGCCAGCAGCCTGAAAACCCGGGCGCGCCTTGAAGGCGACCACTATGTACTCAACGGCTGCAAACAGTTCATCACCTCCGGGCAAAACGCCGGGATCGTGATTGTGTTTGCGGTCACCGACCCCGCCGCAGGCAAGCGTGGGATCAGCGCGTTTATCGTGCCCACCGATTCGCCCGGTTATACCGTGGCACGGGTGGAAGACAAGCTGGGGCAGCATGCCTCGGACACTTGCCAGATCCTGTTTGAAGACGTGAAAGTACCGGTGGCCAACCGTCTGGGCGAGGAGGGCGAGGGCTACAAAATCGCCTTGGCCAACCTGGAAGGTGGCCGCGTGGGCATCGCCTCCCAGTCGGTGGGCATGGCCCGTGCCGCCTTCGAAGCGGCCCGCGACTATGCCCGTGAGCGTGAAAGCTTTGGCAAGCCGTTGGTCGAACACCAGGCCGTGGCCTTTCGCCTGGCCGACATGGCCACCCAGATCGCCGTCGCCCGGCAGATGGTGCATTACGCCGCCGCCCTGCGTGACAGTGGCAAGCCGGCGCTGGTGGAAGCGTCCATGGCCAAGCTGTTTGCGTCCGAAATGGCCGAGAAAGTCTGCTCGGCCGCCTTGCAAACCCTGGGCGGTTACGGTTACCTGAACGACTTCCCCCTGGAGCGAATCTACCGCGATGTGCGGGTCTGCCAGATTTACGAAGGCACCAGCGATATTCAACGCATGGTCATCTCACGCAATCTTTAAGGAGCCGATACATGAGTTACGAAACCATCCTGCTTGACGTCCAGGGCCGTGTGGGGCTGATCACGCTTAACCGCCCCAACGCCCTGAACGCTTTGAATGCACAACTGGTCAGTGAGCTGAACCAGGCGCTGGACAGCCTGGAAGCCAACCCTGAAATTGGCTGCATCGTGCTGACTGGCTCGAAAAAAGCCTTCGCGGCCGGTGCCGACATCAAGGAAATGGCCGAGCTGACCTACCCGCAGATCTACATGGACGACTTGTTCAGCGACAGCGACCGCGTGGCCAACCGCCGCAAGCCGATCATCGCCGCCGTGAATGGCTTAGCCCTGGGCGGCGGCTGCGAACTGGCCTTGATGTGCGACTTTATCCTCGCCGGCGACACTGCCAAGTTCGGCCAGCCGGAAATCAACCTGGGCGTGCTGCCAGGCATGGGCGGCACCCAGCGCCTGACCCGTGCAGTGGGCAAGGCGAAGGCCATGGAGATGTGCTTGACCGGGCGTTTTATCGACGCGGTAGAGGCCGAGCGCTGCGGGATCGTGGCGCGCATCGTGCCCGCCGATGAATTGCTGGAAGAAGCGCTGAAAGTGGCCGCCCTGATCGCCGGTAAATCCGTACCGATCAGCATGATGGTCAAGGAAAGCGTGAACCGTGCGTTTGAAGTCAGCCTGTCCGAAGGCGTGCGCTTTGAGCGCCGGGTGTTCCATGCGGCGTTCGCGACCCAGGACCAGAAAGAAGGCATGGCCGCGTTTGTGGCCAAGCGGGCGCCGCAATTCAAGGATAAGTAACCCCTGCCAAACGCCGCAAAGCAAAGGTGGGAGCTGGCATGCCTGCGATGGCATCGCCTCGGTTTAACTGATGTACCGAGGTGTCTGCATCGCAGGCAAGCCAGCTCCCACGGGGCTTTGGGTCATGTCCATCAGAGCTGGTAGTTTTTCAACTCCCTGGCAATCACCATCCGCTGAATCTCGCTGGTGCCTTCGTAAATCTGCGTGATCCGTGCGTCCCGGTAGTAACGCTCCACCGGGTAATCCTCCAGATACCCATACCCTCCATGAATCTGCATTGCCTTGGAGCAGACCCGCTCGGCCATTTCCGAGGCGAACAGCTTGGCCTGGGAGGCTTCGGACAAGCAGGGTTTGCCGGCGGTGCGCAGGCGCGCGGCGTGGAGGATCAGCAGGCGCGCAGCGTTGAGCTGGGTTTGCATGTCGGCCAGCAGGTTGGCCACGCTCTGGTGTTCGATGATTGCCTTGTCGAACTGCACCCGATCACGGGCGTAGGCCAGCGCGGCTTCAAACGCGGCGCGGGCGATGCCCAGGGCCTGGGCGGCGATACCAATGCGGCCGCCTTCCAGGTTGGAGAGGGCGATGGCCAGCCCCTTGCCGCGCTCACCCAACAGATTGGCTTCGGGAACCTTGCATTGGTTGAGGGTGACGGCGCAGGTGTCTGACGCACGAATGCCCATCTTGTGCTCGGTGCGGTCGACCACGAAACCTGGGGTGTCGGTCGGCACCAGGAACGCCGAAATGCCTTTCTTGCCCAGTTCCGGGTCGGTCACGGCGAACACGATGGCCAATTTGGCGCGCTTGCCGTTGCTGACGAACTGTTTGGCGCCATTGATGACCCATTGGCCATCACGCAGTTCGGCGCGTGTGCGCAGGTTATGGGCTTCGGAGCCGGCCTGGGGCTCGGTCAGGCAGAAGCAACCGATGGCCTGGCCGCTGGCGAGTTCGGCCAGCCAGGTGTGTTTCTGTTCGGTGGTGCCGTAGTTGAGGATCGGCCCGCAACCGACTGAATTATGGATGCTCATCAAGGCGCCAGTGGCGCCGTCACCGGCGGATATTTCCTCCACGGCCAGGGCGTAGGCCACGTAATCGACATAGGTGCCACCCCATTCTTCCGGGACCACCATGCCCAGCAGGCCCAGCTCCCCCATCTTCGCCACCAGGGCGTCGTCGATCCAGCCGGCTTTTTCCCAGGCTTGGGCGTAGGGGGCGATTTCGCCACGGGCAAAATCCCGCGCCATGTCGCGGATCATCACTTGTTCTTCAGTGTATTCAAGATCTTGCATGGCTTATTTCTCAATCTGCGCGAAGTCGCGGAAGAAGCTCTCCACATGGCTGGCATCCAGCGCATGGAGGGTGGGCGGGTTCCACTTCGGCGTCTTGTCCTTGTCGATGATCAGGGCGCGAACCCCTTCGATCAGGTCGCCGCGCTCGAACCATTGGCGGTCCAGGTGCAGTTCGAGGGCAAAGCAGTGTTCCAGTGGCAGGTGGCGGCCACGGCGCAGCATCTCCAGGGTCACGGCCATGGCCAGGGGCGAGCGGGTCTGCATGAGGTTGGCGGTGGTCAGCGCCCAGTCATGGCTATCGGCCACGGTGACTTGTTGCAGTTGCTCGACGATGCTGGGCACGTCCGGCAACCCGAAAAAGTGGTCAATGGCCGGGCGCAAGGCCGCCAGCGGGGCGTCGGGCAATTGCTGCACGGCCAGCCTGGCAAGTGCGCCTTGCAAGTCCTTGAGGGGAGACTCGCTCCATTGCAGACGGTCGAGCTTCTGATCCAGTTCAACCAGCTTGGCGCTGTCGATGTACCAGTCCGCCAGCCCGCAATACAAGGCATCCGCCGCGCGGATTTGCACGCCGGTCACCCCAAGGTAGGTGCCCAGTTCGCCAGGAATACGCGAGAGGAAATAACTGCCGCCCACATCCGGGAAGTACCCGATGGCCACTTCCGGCATCGCCAGGCGGCTGCGTTCGGTGACCACCCGCAGGTCCGCGCCTTGCACCAGGCCCATGCCACCGCCGAGTACGAAGCCGTCCATCAACGCCAGTACGGGTTTACGGTAATGGTGGATGGCAAGGTCGAGGGCATATTCCTCGACGAAGAAATCCTGGTGCAGGGTGTCGCCTTGCTTGAAGCTGTCGTACAGCGAACGTATGTCGCCACCGGCGCAAAAGGCCTTCTCACCGGCGCCGCGCAGGACGATGGCATAGACCTCAGGGTCGTCGGCCCAGACCTGCAAGTGCGCGGCCAATTGGCGGACCATGTTCAGGGTGATGGCGTTAAGGCCTGCGGGGCGGTTGAGGGTGAGGTGGCCGATATGGTTACGCACCTGTGCCAGAACTGCATCCTGCTGGATCTCGGCGTGGCTTGCTTGGGATGAAACCTGAGCAGTCATCTCTAACTCCCTGCTTTTATTGTTCTTTATCAAGACGTTCGCGGGCGAACTCTCTCGTGATCGTACCAGTGCAAATTTGCCTCGTACAACTTGGAATCATGCAGGTCGTTGTTGCATTTATGCAGTGTCGCTCAAACCACCCGGCTGGCCAGAACCTCACCGATACTGCGACGCCGGGCATGGCCCTCGGCGGCGTGGATCAGTTGTTCAAGCTCTGTCGGTTCGACATCGTAGAACTGCTCCATCTCGGCCAACGCTAGCTTGAGGTCGGCTGCCGTGATGCTCGGCTCGCTCACGGCGGTGGCAGTGCCCAGGATAACCGGGGCAGGCTCGGCAAGCCCCTTGGGATAACGCGTGCGCGTGGCATTGTTATAGGCCAGCGCGCAGGCGAGCAGGGCGCCGGCCCCTAGCATCACCGGCGCAAGCTCGTACCAGCCGAGGCCGACCGATGCCGGATCGGCCAGCACCAGGGTCATGGCCAGGCCGCCGGCCGGCGGGTGCAGGCAGCGCAGCCAGCAGATGAGGATCACCGTCATGCCTGCCGCCAGGCAGGCGCTGCCCAAGGTGCGCCCCAGGACGCGGGCGACCAGCAACGCGACGACGCCTGCACACAGGTAACTGCCGATTATCGACCAGGGTTGGGCCAGCGCCCCCGACGACACGGCAAACAGCAATACGGCCGATGCGCCAAGAGGGCCGAGCAGGTGCAGGGCCACCTCCATGCCGAACACCTGGGCACAGGCCCAGACACTGAACAGCGTGCCCAGGGCCATGCCGATGGCTGCACGGCTCCATTCGGCGGGACGGGTGTTGATTGCAGCGGGTAACCAGCGAGCGAGCATTGAAAGACGGTCCATAAACAGCGGGCGAAAAAAAAGGCCTGCCTGGTTTCCCGGAACAGCCCTTTGAAGGTTCCAACATTGGGGGAAGGAACCTGCGCAGTGTGCCGCGCTTGATCTGGTGGCGCCACTGCATATTAATGAACATTGAATGCAAAATAAATGCAGTTAACCGGCTTCGCCATAGGTTATCTGCCCGGTGGACGCGGATGCAGCGGGGTTGATTTTGCCCAGCACGCGACTATGGGTTTCTTCGTTGAACAGGCGCGCTTGCAAGTCTTCGCGCAGCCTGGGGTCGTCGGCCAACGGCCCCTTTAACGCCACCAGTGCGTCACGCAATGCCATCAAACGATCCAGCCTGGGTAAGGGTACGGTTAACAGGTCTTCTCGCACGGCATTGTCCTCTCAATGAAGTAAGCCATCGCGCGCGGGCAGCCTACAACGTCCTTGTTGTGAAGTGCCCTGACCCAAGCGTTTCAGGGCAGTCCTGACGATCGGGTGGTAGATAGTAAGTGCACGTGGCAGCGAGTCTACAGTTGGGCTCCGAGCACCGGAAGGGAAAGTGCACCAGCCATTACGCAAACAAATGTAGGTGTTTTCTTGGTACCTATGATGAAAGTCGCCCACTCGTGGAGGGAGTGGGCGTTCTTCTTACAGTGCAGCCGGAAAAGCACTCAAGGCGTCGAGGCTTTTGCCAAATGCAGCAACACATAGGGGGTTTTGTCGAACGCTGCGGTAAGCGTTGGCGTGATTGAACGCAGGCGCGGATCGTCCAGCGCCTGGAAATCAGCCTGGCTCATGACCAACCATGCCGGCGCCTGGACCGGTTTCAATTCGGCAGGCAATTGGGTAAACAGCGGAACCTTGTCGCAATCGAAGTTGACCATGAATTTGATGGCTTTCGCGTCTTTGCCCAGTGCGTGCAACACCAGCGGCGCCGGTTGCTGTTGAACCTGTGCCTTGACGGCGAGGCTGAAGGTGCGGGTGTCGTACACCTGACGTTCCAGGGGTTCAACCACCATGATGTAGGTGGCCCAGAGTGAGAGCACGGCGGCCAAGGCGGGACCGTAGGTGCGCAGCCGCGAGCGGAACAATGCCAGCAGGGCCAGCACCTGTAGCAAGCCAAGCACGACGAAGATCAGCTCAAGGTCGGCCAGCGGTTCCGGGTAGCGCCGCCGCGCCACCACCAAGCCAATGGCCAACAGCGTTGGCAACAGCGTCCAGATGCCCAGCATCAAGGCGCGCAGCCACGCAAACAGTCGCCCTTGTGTGACCGCGAAGGGATACGCGGCAATGATCGCGGCCATCGGTAACATCGGCAGGATATAGCGCGCTTTCTTGGCTTGGGGCACCGACAGCCCCAGCATCACCAACACACCGGCTGCCGCGCAGTAGAGCACCAGCTTCAATGCCGGGTCCGGCGCACGTCGACCGCCCATCAGCACCGCCAGCAGCACCAACAACGCGATTGGATAGGCCAGGGCGTAGTTGCCCAGGGAGCTGGTGAAGTAATACAGCACGCCACCGGAACCTTCGCTGCCATCCATGCGCCCCAGAAACTGCATGCGAATCACGTCATGCATAAAATCTTCGCCGCCGCTGAGCTTGGCCAGCAGCAGCAACAGGCCGACGCACGCCGCCAGCAGCGCCAGTGCCAGCAGGCCGAAGCTGAACAGTTGGCGCCACTGGCGGTTGATCAGGTAGTAGCTGCACAACACGCCCGTAGGGATCACCAGGCCTATCGGGCCGCGAATGGCAAACCCCAGCAGCACCAGCAAAAACACCCAATGCAGGCGCTTGGCTGCGGCGAAATGATCATGGGCGTAGGCCAGGTAGAACACCGCCAACGCCACGGCGGCGAGCATCTGGTCGAGGGAGACTGCACGGGTTTCGCTGATGAACGTACTGCTGAGCAGCAGCATCGCAATACTCAGCAGGCCCCAACGTGGCGAGTAGGGTGCAGTGAGGCGATAGACCAGCACCACAATCAGCGCCGACGCGACCGCAGTGGGCAGCCACGCCGTCAGGCTGGTGACCTGGCCCAAGGGCACCGACAGCAGCCACGTCAACAGGGTCGACGTCGCCAGGTAATCGGCATACGGCTGACCATAGGTGGTGGGAAAGAAACTCGGCCCGTGACGCAGCATTTCCTGGGCAAACAGCACAAAGCGCGAATCAAAGCCGATGATCGCCTGGTGCCAGTTGCCGACGATAAACAGCACCAGCGCCAAGAGCCCAAGCCCCAGCGACTGGTGGCGGATCGTTGCGCGCTGCGCGGACGGTAAGGCGATGTTCACCTAGCAAGCGTCCTTGACCTGTTCCACCCAGTTTTGCTGGGGGATCGGCAACTCGCAGGAATCGCCGCGGCCGATGGGGAAGTATTTGAAGCCTTTGCGCGCCAGGCGCTCGCCGTCGTACAGGTTACGGCCGTCGAAGATCACCGGGGTTTTCAGGCGCTGGTGAATCAGGTCAAAGTCCGGCGCCTTGAATTGCTGCCATTCGGTGCACACGATCAACGCATCGGCGCCGCCCAAGGTGGATTCCGGGGTGCCCATCAGCATCAGGCGCGGGTCATCGCCGTAGATGCGTTGGGTTTCCTGCATGGCTTCAGGGTCAAAGGCGCGCACATTGGCGCCGGCAGCCCACAGCGCTTCCATCAGCACGCGGCTGGGGGCATCACGCATGTCATCGGTGTTGGGCTTGAAGGCCAGGCCCCACAGGGCAAACGTCTTGCCCTTGAGGTTGCCCTGGAAGAACGCGTTGATGCGCTCGAACAACTTGCTCTTCTGGCGCTGGTTGATGGCTTCCACGGCTTCGAGCAGGTCGCTGGAGCAGTTGGCCTGCTTGGCGCTGTGGATCAGGGCGCGCATGTCTTTGGGGAAGCACGAGCCGCCATAACCGCAGCCGGGGTAGATAAAGTGGTAGCCGATGCGTGAGTCGGCACCGATGCCCAGGCGCACCGACTCAATGTCGGCACCCAGGTGTTCAGCCAACTCGGCGATCTGGTTGATGAAGCTGATCTTGGTGGCCAGCATGCAGTTGGCGGCGTACTTGGTCAGTTCTGCGCTGCGCAGGTCCATGAAGATGATGCGGTCGTGGTTGCGGTTGAACGGTGCGTACAGGTCGCGCATCACGTCGCGCACTTCTTCACGCTCGCAGCCGATGATGATCCGGTCCGGGCGGCGGCAGTCGGCAACGGCGGAGCCTTCCTTGAGGAATTCCGGGTTGGAGACGATATCGAACTGCAGCTCACGGCCGGCGGCACGCAGGTTATTGAGGATGTGGTCACGCAACGTGTCGCCGGTGCCTACCGGTACGGTGGATTTCTCCACCAGGATCACCGGCGCCACGCGATGGCGGGCAACTGCATCACCCACCGACAGCACGTATTTCAAGTCGGCCGAACCGTCTTCATCCGACGGCGTGCCCACAGCAATAAACAATACTTCACCGTGCTCGACGGCGAGTTTTTCGTCGTGGGTAAAGCGCAGGCGTCCGCTTTCCAGGTTGTCCTTGACCATGGCTGCCAGGCCCGGCTCGAAGATGGTCACATGCCCCTTCTGCAGCGACTCGACTTTGTGCTTGTCAACGTCCATGCAAATGACATCGTGACCGACTTCGGCTAATACCGTGGCCTGAACCAGACCAACGTAACCACTACCAAATACACTGATTTTCATGGGGTATTCCTGGGACTTGAGGTGCTAGCACGACGAGAGTTGATAACCAGTACGCCGAGGATGACCAAGGCCACCCCCAGGGTTTTTGAAAGCGAAAAATCTTCGTTGAACACCGGCAGGCTGGCGGCCAGCAAATACACCAGCGCGTAACTGATGCTGAGCAGCGAATAGGCGCGGCCCAGGGGTAAGTGCTTCAGTGCGCCGAGCCAGCACAGCATCGACAGCGCATAGGCGATGATCGCCAGGATCACCACGCCCAGGGCGCCGAGGTCGATGCTGTTATCCGTGAAGGCAGCCAGCCATTGGGTGGGCAGCGGCAGGCGCGTCATGCTCCAGCGCATGCCCAATTGGGCGCCACTCACCAGGCCGACACTGCCCAGGGCCAGGGCGAAACCCCGCATGCGGCTCATACCTGGCGCCCCAGCAAGACCACGCCGGCAATCACCAGCCCCACACCCAGCCAATGACGGGCATCAATGGGTTCGTGAAACACAAAGCGCGCCATCAGCGTGACCAGCATAAAATTCAGGCTGAGCATGGGGTAGGCAATGCCGACTTCCAGGCGCTGCAACACCAGCAGCCACACCAGCAAGCCCACGCCTAGGCACACCAGCGCCGACCACAACCACGGCGAGCGCAGTTTCGGTGCCCAGCCGTCCGGCACGCCGCGCCAGCTCTCCACGGCGAATTTTTGCGAGACCTGGCCCATGCAGGTGAGCAGGCAGGCCGTGAGCAGTAGCAGCAGGGTGATCATGGCGCGACCTGCGGGAAAATCAGGATCACGATCTTGCCTTGCGCATAACGCTTGCCGTCAGTGGGCAGCAGCGCGAGTTCTTCCTTTTCGCCGGTGCTATTGACGCGCATCACCACGCCTACCGCGCCGGTACGACGGGTTTCGGCCATCCACGTCTGGATGCGGTTACGGTCGACCAGACGCGGGGCCGTGTCCTCGTAAGCCAGGCCGTACTTGACCTCACCCGAGGTGTTGTACAGCGTGATATCCGGGCGTTTGAGGCGCCAGGACAGCGCCGACGCGGCGCCCAGGTCGTTGCTCAGCAGGGCAACGCTGGGCTGCAACTCGTCGATGTGATCAATGATGAACTGGTCCGGGGTCTTGTTGTAAACCACCGAATGGGGCAACGCCGCAGGCACCAGCAGCACCAGAAATCCACTGCCGATCAGCGGCGCGGCCCACAATGCCAAGGGGCGTGCCGCTTGCAGCAGATTGACCACGATCCAGCCGAACAAAAAGATGAACACCAGCACCAGGCTGACGGTTTCCTCACCCGGTTCGTAGACCGGCTTCTTCAACTGGAACCAGCTGAGGGCCAGCAACACCAGCACACCCATCACCAGGTTCAACCAGCCATTGATGCGCAGCACACGGCCGCGGCCTTGAGCCAGTTTGTCGCTCAGGGCCGAGCCCATCAGCAGGGCCAGGGGGAGCATGCACGGCATGATGTACGAGGGCAGCTTGCCTTTGGCCAGGCTGAAAAAGGCCAGGGGCATCAACAGCCACAGTAGCAGGAACGCGGTTTTCGGCACGCGCCGCTGCAGCCAGGCCTGCTTGAGCGCGGACGGCAACAGCGCGACCCACGGCAGCGCGAACCCTACCAGCAGCGGCAGGTAATACCAGAAGGGTTCGGCGTGCTGGGCGTCTTCACCGGCAAAGCGTTGGATGTGCTCGTGCCAGAAAAAGAAATGCCAGTAGTCCGGCTCTTGCAGGTGCACAGCCAACGCCCACGGCACGCTGACAGCAATCGCCACCACCACGGCAACAGGGCCAAATTTGCACAACTCGACAAAACGTTTTTGCCAGACGGCGTAGGGCAGGGCGACCAGCACCGGCAGCAACCAGGCCAGGAAGCCCTTGGTCATGAAGCCCATGCCGCACGCCAGGCCCAGCAAGGCCCAGGACCACAAGCGCGCGCGCCGCGTGGTGCTGTCGAAACAGAACCACAAGGCCACGCCCGTCAGGTTGACCCAGAAGGTGAACTGCGGGTCCAGGTTGGCATAGCCGCCCAGCGCGGCCACGCTGACGAAGCTCATGTAGAGCAACGTGCTGACCAGGCTTTTTTGCGGATCATTCCACAACCGACGAGAGACCAGGTACACCAGCAAAATGCTCAAACCGGTGCTCAACGCCGAGGCAAACCGCACGCCGAACAGGTTCTGCCCGAAGATCGCCTGGCCCAGCGCGATCATCCAATAGCCTGCGGCGGGCTTTTCGAAGTAGCGAATGCCCATGAAGTGCGGCGCGGCCCACTTGCCGGTCAGCAGCATCTCCTGGCTGATTTGCGCATAGCGGGTCTCATCGGGAATCCACAAGCCATGGGTGGCCAACGGCAGCAGGTAGAACACGGCGAACGCCAGCAGGAGCAGGGGCAAAGCCCAGCGGCGGATCATGCCTGCTGCACTCCCAGCCAACCCTCGCGGCCGCTCAAGGCGCCGCGCACCAGCTGTTGCTGGGGCAGGGTGGTCACATCCGCGGGCAACAGCTCGCCCAAGGGTTTGAACTCGATGCCGCGCTGCCCGGCCTGGGCGAGCAACTGGCGAAAATCATTGGCCATCAGAATCCCTTCTACTTCCGCGTGGATCGTGTAGACGTTCAGCTTTGACGCGTTGAACCGATCAAGAATGAAGCGGTTGAAATCGTTGGCAGCCACCACCGGCCCGACGACTTCGTCGAAGGTCGGCAGGTCTACCGGAATTTGTGGGGTGCCCGCGCTGCCATCGGCCAGGGTTGGTCGAAACAGACTGGAGCCCCGGCAATCGCTGTTGTAGCGAAAGTTGAAGCCTTGCTTGGCTTGCACCACACGCTCATCGGCACGCCAGCCGGCGGCCGCTGAACAGTCGACGCGCTCGCCGAGAATGTCGCTCAAGGTGTCTACGCCGCGTCGAATCTGCTCGACCAGTTGGGCCTCGCTCCAACGCCCGGTGTTGGCTTGCCAGCCATGGTGGTCCCAGGCGTGCAGGCCGACTTCATGCCCGGCCGCCTTGGCCTGGCGCATCAAATGCCCCAGGTCTCGGCCAATCGGCTTGCCTGGCCAGGCAGTGCCGGCCAACAAGATGTCCCAGCCATACAGGCCGGCCGCGTTGGAGCGCAGCATCTTCCACAGGAACTGCGGGCGGATCAGGCGCCACAAGTGACGCCCCATGTTGTCCGGCCCGACACTGAAGAAGAACGTCGCCTTGACCCCGGCTTCGGCCAGGGAGTCGAGCAACCGCGGCACACCTTCACGGGTGCCGCGGTAGGTGTCGACGTCGATGCGAAGACCTGCCTGCATTACTTTTTATCCGCAATTTCAAGCATGGCTTCACGCAGGAAGAAATCGAGCGTGTTGCCGATGGTTTCGCTCATCTCTACGCTCGGCTCCCAGTTCAGCAGGCGCTTGGCGTTGTCGATGCTCGGCTTGCGGTGCGCCACGTCCTGGTAGCCTGTGCCGTAGAACGCCTTGCTCTCGACGTCGCGGAAACCGGCGAACGGCGGGAAGTTGTGGCGCAGTGGGTGAGCCTCGAACTGACGCAGCAGTTCTTCGCCCAACTGGCGAATGCTGGCTTCGTTTTCGGGGTTGCCGATGTTGATGATCTGCCCGTCGCAGACGCCATTGTCGTTATCAATGATGCGCGCCAGGGCTTCGATGCCGTCGGCAATGTCGGTGAAGCAACGCTTCTGCTCACCGCCGTCGAACAGACGGATCGGCGTGCCTTCCACCAGGTTCAGGATCAGTTGGGTAATGGCGCGGGAGCTGCCGATACGCGCCGAGTCCAGGCGGTCCAGGCGCGGGCCCATCCAGTTGAAGGGCCGGAACAGGGTGAACTTCAGGCCCTTGTCGCCGTAGGCCCAGATCACGCGGTCCAGCAGTTGCTTGGAGACGGAGTAGATCCAGCGTTGCTTGTTGACCGGGCCCACTACCAGGTTGGAGGTGTCTTCGTCGAAATACTGGTCTTGGCACATGCCATAGACTTCGGAGGTCGACGGGAAAATCACGCGCTTGTTGTACTTGACGCAGTAGCGCACCAGCTTGAGGTTTTCTTCGAAGTCCAGTTCGAATACGCGCAGCGGGTTACGGGTGTACTCGATCGGCGTGGCGATGGCCACCAGCGGCAGCACCACGTCGCATTTCTTGATGTGGTACTCGATCCACTCGGTGTGGATGCTGATGTCGCCTTCCACGTAATGGAAGTTGGGGTGGCTGCGCAGGCGCTCGATGGCGTCGGAGCCGATGTCCAGGCCATAGACTTCGTAGCGGTCGTCACGCAGCAGGCGCTCGGACAAGTGGTTACCGATAAAACCGTTCACGCCCAGGATCAGCACACGGGTACGGCGCGGCTTGCGGCCCGACTCGGCGCCGCGCAGCACGGAACCGTCTACCAGGCCCAACTCATCGGCCAGGGACGGGCCGGCCAGGTACAGGCCGTTTTCGTTGCGCTGGCCGAACTTGACCACCAGGGAATCTTCACCGCAGGCAATGCGCAGGGGGTTGACGCTGATTACACGGCCAGGCGCCAGACCTTCGTTGCCCTTGACCACGTCGGCTTGCCACACGATCAACTTGTGCTCGCCCACGGCGCAGAAGGCGCCCGGGTACGGCTGGGTCACTGCACGTACCAGGTTGAACAGTTGCTCGGCAGGTTTTTTCCAGTCCAGCTTGCCATCGGCGGCGGTGCGACGACCGAAGTAGGTGGCTTTGCTGTCATCCTGGGCGGTTTCGCTCAGCTTGCCCTGGGCCAGCTGTGGCAGGGCATCACGCAGCAGCGCCGTGGCCGCCTCACGCAGCTTGGCGTGCAGGCTCAGGCCGGTATCGGTGCGCTCGATGGTGACTTTCTGCTGGGCCAGGATCGCGCCGACATCGGCACGCTTGACCATGCGGTGCAGGGTGACGCCGGTTTCGGTTTCGCCGTTGACCAGCACCCAGTTGGCCGGGGCGCGGCCACGGTACTTGGGCAGCAACGAGCCGTGCAGGTTGAACGCGCCTTTGCGGGCGGTGGCCAACAGCGGCTCGCTCAGCAGGTTGCGGTAGTAGAACGAGAAGATGTACTCCGGGTTCAGCTTGGCGATGCGTTCGATCCACAGCGGGTGGTTGGCGTCTTCCGGTGCATGCACCGGGATGCCATTGCGGGCGCAGAGTTGGGCGACGGAACCGTAGAAGTTGTTTTCCTTGGGGTCATCGGCATGGGTGAACACGGCGGCAATGTCGTAACCGGCGCTGAGCAGCGCTTCAATGCCTGCGCAGCCAATATCGTGGTAGGCGAATACAACAGCTTTTGAACTCATGACTGGACCTGATCCGAAGAAGAAGTAGACGTATGGGAAGACACCAGGCCGTCGACCACGACGACTGGAGCCGGTGCTGCCGGTTGGTTGCGCAGCACTTTTTCAATAAAGAAGCGTGGGCGGGCGCGGACATCGCTGTACATGCGGCCCAGGTATTCGCCCAAAAGACCCATGCCGATGAACTGGCCACCGGTGAACACAAACAGCACCGCAAACAGCACGAACAGGCCATCGCCAGCCCAGTCGGCGCCGAAGGCCAGGCGCATGACGATCAGGGCAAAGGCAAACAGCACGCCCAGTGCCGCCAGGCTGAAACCGACGATGGACAGCAGGCGCAAGGGCGTGGTGGTCATGCAGGTCAGCAGGTCGAACATCAGGCTGATCAGGCGCATGGCGCTGTATTTGGATTCGCCGTGCTCACGTTCGGCGTGGTGCACCAGGATTTCCGTGGTGTGGCGGGCAAAGCCGTTGGCCAGGATCGGGATGAACGTGCTGCGCTCACGGCAGGCGAGCATGGCGTCGACGATGGTGCGGCGGTAGGCGCGCAACATGCAGCCGTAGTCGGTCATGGCCACGCCGGTAGAGCGCTGCACGGCAAGGTTGATCAAGCGCGAGGGCCAGCGGCGGAAGGCCGAGTCCTGGCGGTTATTACGCACGGTGGCGACCACGTCGTAGCCCAGGGCGGCTTGCTCGACCAGGCGCGGGATTTCTTCCGGCGGGTTCTGCAGGTCGGCGTCAAGGGTGATCACCACTTCGCCACGGCACTGTTCAAAGCCGGCCATGATCGCCGCGTGCTGGCCGTAGTTGCGGTTAAGGATCACCGCCACCACATTGCTGCCGTCTTCGGCGGCGGCGTCTTCGAGCAGTTGGGCCGAATTGTCGCGGCTACCGTCATCCACCAGGATGATTTCGTATTCGTAAGCCAATTGCTTGCAGGCTGCCGTGGTGCGGCGCAGCAACTCAGGCAGGCTTTCTTGTTCGTTGTAGACCGGGATAACGATCGACACGCAATGAATAGGGTAGGGTTTCAAAGATTCATGACCTCGGGCTAAAGCGACTTCAAGCGTGAAAACAGCAGCGTTCATTGGGCAAAACTACAGCCCGCAGGATACAAAACGGGGCTAAAGATGATGCGTTTTCAATAGGTTAGTCGATAATCCACGGATTGCTCTCAAGTGTTGCCTACAAGGTTAAGCGCAAAAATGTGCAACGAATATGAAAGGCGGATGAAAAACTCGTTTATTTGACAGGCAGACAGCTAGGGTTCAGCTAAGTAATCAAGGCGTTACATGTAGGCCTCACAGGGCGATATCGGAGCTTCGTGCAAGACGCTTGGTTCAATCTGAGCGAGGCGATCAGCCCAATGTTTGCCCTTCAACAATCTTCTCTGCATTGGCGCTCAAGTGCCGGTAAAGTAAGCCCTCTCTTGCCAGGGTACTCGGATGAATAGCGTGCAGCTTTTACGCGGCCAGTTGCGGCCAGCGCTGATGGGATTGTTGATGACGGTGGCCTGTGTCACCAGCGTGCGGGCTGATCAGGGCGTCGCGCTGACCCCACTGGACCAGGTGCCGGACGGGGTGGAAGTGCGCGGCAAGCAGGTCGCCGCCTATACCTGGGATGACCGCCAAGGCAAAAACCTGCTGGTACTCGCTGAGCAAGTCGGTGAGCGCGATGACGATGGTACCCAGTCGGCCTTTGTCTACGCGGCGCAATACGTGCTGGGAGGCGAGCGCCCCAAGCGCGTGTGGATGCTGTACGACGATGTACAGCACTGCGAATTCGACGCCGGGCTGCGCTTTGACCGGGCTGCCACCAAGGTCACCGACCTGCTGGGCGACGGCAATACCCAGGCCACGGTCGGTTATTCGCGGGCCTGCACCAGTGATGTCAGCCCCAACGAATTCAAGCTGATCATGCATGCCGGAAAGTCCGAGAAGTATCGTCTGCGCGGCCTCGACCGCGTGGGCGCAAGTTGGTGGGATGAGGACGCGGGCGCCTTGCGCGGTATGCCACTGCCTACTGACTGCAGCGTCGTGGCGCAGCAAGCGTTGGTGAGCCAGTACAAGGAGCAGGGCACCGAACTGCCCCTGCCAGGCTGCTATGGCGACGAGAAGGACTTTGCCAAGGCGCCGGACAGTTACCTCGCTTTTATGCGCCAGCAGTGGTTCGCGCTGATGCAGCAACAGGACGCCGACTGGAGCCAGTCCCAGGCCCAACCCCAGGCAGCCAGTGAGGACGACGATACAGCCCCGTGATTTTGTGCCAGGGCCGCTCCTGGGTTAGACTCGGCCTTCGCCAACCCACTAAATACATCGACTAATCAAATAGTTGGTCGATGTATTTAATCCAAAGGCTGATCTACCTTGACCGAGTCCATTCGCAACCCGCTGACCCTTTACCTCACCCGTCTGGCGCCTTCCAGCCAGTTGACCATGCGCTACGTGCTGCAGGATGCCGCCGACCGCCTGGGTTTCGAAGATCTCAACCTCGAAGAGATTGACTGGCACCTGCTGCAGCCCGAACACGTCATCGCACTGGTGGCTGCCTTGCGCGAGGACGGCTTAGCGCCGAACACTTCGTCGCTGTATGTGAATGCGGTGCGCGGGGTCATGAATGAAGCGTGGCGCATGAGCTTGATCAGCCAGGACCACCTGTTGAAGATGCGCTCGGTCAAGGCCACACCCGGTACGCGCCTGAGCCAGGGCCGCAATCTGCGCCGCACCTTGATCCGCGAGATGCTCGACGTCTGCGCCGCCGACCCCCGGCCTCAGGGCCTGCGGGATGCCGCAGTGATCGGTCTGTTATATGGCTCGGGCATGCGCAAGTCGGAGTCGGTGAACCTGGACCTGGCACAGATCAACTTTGACGAGCGCAGCTTGCGCGTGATCGGCAAGGGCAACAAAGAGCTGGTCAAGTACGCGCCGGACTGGGCGTTTGCCAAGCTGCAGGCCTGGCTGGCGTTCCGCCGCGAGCACCTCAAGGAAGGCGAGCAGGACGACAGCTTCTTGTTCAACCGTATCCGGCGAGGCAGCCATATCACCCGGGAACGCATCACCAAACATGCGATTTACTACATCGCGCGCCAGCGCGGCGATCAAGTAGGGGTCAAGATCATGCCCCATGATTTCCGTCGTTCGTTTATCACGCGGGTGATCGAGGAGCATGATTTGTCGATTGCGCAGAAACTGGCGCATCACACCAATATCCAGACCACCGCCAGCTATGACGTGCGTGACGACAATGAGCGGCGGCGGGCGGTGGATCGATTTGATTTGTAGGCTTGTGGATACACCACGATTCAAATGTGGGAGCTGGCTTGCCTGCGAAGAGGGCCTCACAGGCAACCAAAATGTTGAATCTGCCTGCTCCTCTGCTCAGGAGGAAGGCGGGACGCTTGAAACCAGGTGAGCCGGCAAGCGCCGCAACGTCCACAAGGTGGTCAGCATCGCGGCAAGCGCACACAGCGCAATGCCGATCAACATCGGCGCCGGTGTATGGTCGGCAAAGATCCCCACCAAGGTCATCGCCACAGCCGCCGTGACCATCTGGATCGCGCCCAGCAGTGCAGACGCAGAACCCGCCACCGCACCATGATCCTCCAGCGACAGTACCCCGGCCGCCGGCAATAGCAGGCCAAGAAAGCCAAAACCGATAAACAACAGCCCCATCATCAAGCCCAGGCTGTCACCCCACAGTGTAGTAGCCGCCAGCAAGCTCATGACCGCCGCCACGCCCACCACCGACCAGCGAATCAACGGCGCCAGGCCAAAGCGGGCGCTGAGGCGGGCAGTCAATTGGCTCATGGCAAAAAACGAAGCCGCGTTGAGCGCAAAGCACAGGCTGAACTGGGTCGGTGTCAGGCCAAAAAATTCGATGTACACGAAGGGCGCGCTGCCGATGAACACGAAAAAGGTGGCCAGGCCAAACCCGCACACCACCGACAAACCCGTAAAGACCGGGTCGCGGAGGAGGGCGCCATAACTGCCGAACGCCTGGCCCAGTGTCTTGCCCAGGCGGCGCTCGGCCGGGTGGGTTTCTGGCAGTTGTACGGCGGTCATCACCAGACACAGCACGGCCACCACCGCCAACACGGCAAACACTTCGCGCCAGCTCCAGATCGAAATCACCAGGCTACCGGCCAGCGGCGCGAGGATCGGCGAAACACTCATCACCAGCATCAACAAAGCCATCAGACGCGCCGCTTCATGGCCGGTATACAGGTCACGGACAATCGCCCGTGGGATCACCATGCCCGCACAAGCACCGAACGCCTGCACCGCACGAAAACCAATCAACACTTCGATGGTCGGTGCCAGCGCGCAGCCGACGCTGCCAATGGCAAAGATCACCAAACCCGCATAAATCGGTGGTTTACGCCCGAACACGTCGCTGAGGGGGCCGTAGAACAACTGGCACACGCCGATAATCATGAAGAACACCGTCAAACTCATCTGCACGGCCGCCGGCGAGGCCTGGAGGCTGGCGCCCAGGGTCGGCAGCGCCGGCAGGTAGATGTCGATGGCAAACGGGCCGACGGCGGTGATCAAGCCCAGCAACAGGGCGAGGCGGGCGATACGTTGAGGCATTTGGCAGATCCAGGTAGAGCAACGGACGGTCAGCTTAAGGGAACCGCGCAGATCCGCAAACTTAGGCTTCACTAACAAGCAACAGCTGCCGATACAGCTAGCAGCGACATTGAAACGGTTGGGTTCCCAACCGGCGGTCCTGGCACGGGGTACCACTATGACGATCAAATTACGCTTGGTGCTGTTGATTGCGACCGGGTTGCTCACCGCTTTGATCATGAGCCTGGCTGGCTACCTGGGCAATACGCGGATGGCCGATGCGGTACAGGACAACGACGTCAGCATGACGGTACTGCGCAACCACATGGAAGCCGACATGATGCACGACGCCCTGCGTGCGGATGTACTGTCGGCGATGTTGGTCGGGCTGGGCAAAAGCACCAGTACGCCGGCCGAGGTCAACAGCTCGATCAAGGAGCATGCCGAGCACTTTCGCGAGGTGCTGGCGGACAATCTCAAGCTGCCGTTGGACGCCTCGATCAAGGCCAGCCTGGAAAAAATCAAACCCAGCCTGGACACCTACATCAGTGCCGGCGAGCGCATCGTCGCGCTGGCCCTGGAGAATCCAGAGACCGCACGAGGCGAACTGCAGACCTTCAATGCCGCGTTCAGCCAGTTGGAAGAACAAATGGCGGCGTTGAGCGAACTGATCGAAAACCATACCCAACTCACCAGCACCGGTACCCGGCAAACCATCAGTAACGCTAACTGGACCTTGATTATTGTATTGGGGGCGAGCCTGCTGTTGCTGCTGGCACAAGGACGTTGGGTGACCCTGAGCATCATGGGGCCGTTGCGCACCGCCAGCCGTATTGCCCAGAGCATTGCCCATGGCAACCTGAGCGAGCCGATTGCCGAACCCAAGAACCAGGACGAAGCCAGTGCACTGATTCGCAGCCTGGCGACGATGCAGCGGGATTTGCGCGGCATGATCGAAGTGGTTCGCAGCAACGCCCATGGCGTCAATGGCATGAGCGAGCGCCTCAGCCAGGGTTGCCATGAAGTGGCAGGCAGCAGCCAGCAACAAAGCGTCGCCGCCAGCACCATGGCCGCCGCCGCGAGCGAAATGACAGCCAGCATCGAAGAAATCACCCGTCACGCCCAACGTGCCCTGGACATGGCCAGCCAGGCTGAAACCCTGGCCAAGGACGGCGGCCGGGTTATCCACCAGGTGGTCAGCGACATGGATGGCATCGCCCGTTCTGCCCAACAGTCAGCCCAAGTGATCCGCACGCTGGACAAGGAGTCCGAGGCGATCTACAGCATTATCCAGGTGATCAAGGGGATTGCCGACCAGACCAACCTGCTGGCCCTGAACGCCGCCATCGAAGCCGCCCGCGCCGGTGAACAAGGGCGCGGCTTTGCGGTCGTGGCCGACGAAGTGCGCAGCCTGGCCGGACGCACCAGCGCCTCCACCCAGGAAATAGCCAGCATGGTCGGGAGTATCCAGCAGAACACCCGTGAAGCGGTGATCAGCATGGAGGAGGGCGTTGCCCAAGTGGACAAGGGCATGGCGGTGACTGCCGAGGTGGAGCGCGCCATTCGCGAGATCCTCCAGGCTACGCTGAGTACCACTGAATTGGTCAACGATATTTCACGCACGATTAGTGAGCAGAGCCTGGCCAGTAATGAGATCGCTCATCAGGTGGAGAGAATTGCGGGGATGTCGGAAAGTAACAGTCGGGTGATTGGCGAGACGGCGTCGACGACGGATGAATTGTCGAGTTTGGCGGGGAAGCTTTCGCAGTCGGTGGATCGGTTTAGGCTTTGATCTGGGGCAACAGCTTATAACTCAACTAAATAGTCATTTAGTTTAGTTATGCACAAACGCTATTAAAAAGGAGGAGGGTAGCTCAGCAGATGAACTCGGGGTAGCTCATCCTTGCTCGTTATCTTCCAAATTTGAACGCTATCTCTCAAGGATTAGAAATTAGCACCCAGTGAAATCACGTGTAGTCGGTAACAAGTCACGTCGTTTATGGGCTGCAACCATCAAGCGTGTGGATGGTTGAATTGATCCTACGCACGAACTGCCGTCAGGATTATCGTGCCGTTAGGTTTTACTTCCAGATCGAGTGTGTCGCCGCAGGCCAACTTGATGGCCGACAGGAGATCGTCAGTCAGCGGTATGATCAAATCGCCAGTGCCATCAGCTGCATCCTGGCATTTTACTTTCCAGCGTATTTTTAGCCTTAGGTTTCGGGTTCATTATTTTCTCCAGGTGATCAGATGACAGAGCCAATTTATGATTATGACCCAGCAGACTCGCTGGTTGATTCAGAGGCCGTAGCTGTATTTTTGGCTGATGCACACGACACCGGTGATGCGGCTTTCATTGCCGAGGCTATGGCCGTTGTTGCACGCGCCAAGATTCGTATCGAGGCAGATGGCCAAGCCCAGGATTCATCGTTCTGAACCTGTGTTGCTAGTAGCAACACCTGAGCGCTGATCACCAGGTGAAATATAGCCTCCAGAGCCCCCCAGCTCCGTATAGGACGGTTCGCATAATGTATATTATGTTAAACGAGGTGCTATGTCTGATATGTTCATAAGCCACGTAAGTCACTGATTCGACGAATTCGTTTTTGACGCCTACTCTCTCAACGGGCCATGTTCATAATGTTCATGACGTGTCCTTGAATGAGGTGGCTGCCGATGAAACTGATTCAGTGCCGTTTCTCTTCAGGTCAACGACTACCGCTGCTTGTACAAGCTGGTGATGCGGCGCCGTTGCCCATACTTGTCCCGTTCATCTACGTCCAGCTTAAACTCAGACAGCGCGCTTACAACACGGCTGCGGCGCATCTGCGCGCGATCCTGGCTTTCTACACCTATGCCGAAACTCGAGGTCTGGATATCGATGAGACCATCTTGTCCTGCCACTTCGAGGCGATTCTGGCTTTGCTGGACGGTTACGCCATCTGGCTCCAAAGCGGTCGCCAAGCCGACAACCTGGTCGCCCGAATTGGCAAAGCCGACACTGCACTTTTACAGCAGATCGGTTCACGAACACGTGACCAGTACCTGCGCTTGCTGAAGAAATACCTGTCTTGGTGCGTCACCCGTTACATCCCGCGCGCCCGTCAGAATTCAGCCACACAGGCTGAAATCGACGTGGTATTTGCCGATGTCGCCGACGTCATTGAGCGGCGCTTTGAGAGCCATATCATCAATGCCCGCCCTGACCGCACTCGTTACCGCAGCCTGACAGATACGCAACTTCAGATCGTTCGCACACTGATTCGCCCCGGCGCTGCAGAGAATCCGTTCCCGGAACGTTTGCAACTGCGCAATTGGCTAATGATTGAATTGCTCTTGGAGACAGGCATCCGTCGCGGAGAACTTCTGAAGCTCTACACCACGGATATCAATAAAGGTTCTCAGCACGGCTATGTCAGCATCAATGATCGCGAACATGATCCCGGCGACCCGCGCGTTGAAGAGCCTGCGCTCAAAACACATGGGCGGACCGTAGGCATCTCCGCACAGTTGTATGAGGTCTACGAGCGCTATATCCAGAGCGAACGGCGCCCTCTGCGTGACGGTAAACCGATGAAATTACTGTATCGCTATTTGTTCATCTCGGATCGTGGCCGCCCGCTGTCGATCCGCGCGTTGTCTAACGTCCTTGATCGGCTGTTTCTGGCCATTGAACTGGCTGATCCAGGGTTGTTGCCTACACTTTCTGCGCATGACTTTCGCCACACCTTTGCAGACCGGTTTTTGGCTTACCTGGTCGAAAAGCGTGGGCATGACCTCGAGCGGGCCACGGACGAACTCCGGCGAGTCTGCGGTTGGTCTGAGACCTCGACCATGCCACGCCGTTACGCAGGTCGTTATCTAGCCGAGTCGGCCAATCTCCACAATGCCCAGCGCACCTCCGCAGCCTGGAGCCGACTTGACAGTTAAGGAGGTTCACCTTGACCAAATCAGCCGACCGAGAACACGCGTCACAACCCTCCTCTTTGCCAGCTTACGTGTTCAGGGGACCCGCTTACGTCGCAATTCGAACTCGCACTAATGACCAGCCACGCTACGTCGATACCCGGCTGAAGGTGTGGACATGGTACGACGGTGGAGTCGCGCTGAAAATTGATTGGGCCGAGCTAGCCTTAGCTCCAGAGCTTAATGAAATAGCCAAAGGCTTTATGGCTTATGCGTTAGAGAGGTATGCTCCCCAAACAGCATTCATGTTTGCAAGGTCTCTTGTCTACTTATCAAGTACCAATCTCGCCCGGCACTTTCCTTGGAATCATCAAGATTTAATTGCCAAATTAGAAGGATTTAAACAGGTTAGGCATAATCTAATTGGGTTTCGCAGGTTTTATCACTGGGCAATTGACAGGGGAATTAAAGGTTTTGATAAAAGCACTTACCTAACGATCAAAGATACAAAGTCAGTGCGGGTGGATCCGTATGCGCGAATTTTCCTCTCGCAGTCTGGTTTAGAACTTGATGAGGAAGTTCGATTGCTTAAACGCATCGAACGACACATTTCATCTGACTGCTGGGAGGAAGCCCAGTTTAACATAGTACTTCACTTGGGTTTCGAACTCGCACCCCGGTCGATTCAATTTCATTCGCTAGACATTGCTGATTTTGAGGTTATTGAAAGCGCTGATCACGAGAAGTACTACACTCTGTGGTTACCCATGGCCAAAAAAGTTGGCCAACGCAGACCTGAGCGGCGCCCTCGTAAAATAACCGCGCACCTGGGAGTGAAAATCTCACGCCACGTTTTAGAAATTCAACGCCGTTTTGGTAACGACTGTGAACCATTATTTGTCAATCCTTGTGGAAGGCGTCTCTCGGTTAGCGAAATCGGTTCAGGCCTCAAATACGAGCTGCGTGAGGCAGGGATAGATAGGCCTAATCAGGTATCCATATTGTTGCGTCATCACCTCGGGCAAGGCTTGGCGGATCAGGGGACTCCGGCAGACATGATTGCCGAACTGCTCGGACACAACAGCACCGTTGCAGCGCGTGCTTACGTAACGGCCACCCCCAACATTGCCCGGATCAAAGAGAAAGCACTGGGTAAGAGTCCGGCCTATCAACGCATCATGCGCAGCTTATTAACTGGGAAAATAGTCCAACGCCGCGATACTGCTCCTGAAAGAGCCGTCCGCGGCGTCATTGATACGCAGTACATCGGCGATATTGGCGCCTGCGCCCTGCCGGTCCATACCCACTGTCCCTACAACCCTATATACGCCTGCTACACCTGCAAGAAGTTCCACCCCTTTGCCGACGGCCGCCATGAGCAGGTAAAGGAGGCGCTCCAGCGGGAAGCGCAACGGTTCATTGATATGGCAGAACTAGCCGGTGATCTCATTCACAACCGGCCCCTGGCCCAGCATCAGACAACCATTCTGGCGGTAAGCGCTACAATCAAGCGCTGCCGGCAGCAAACTGAGGATGCTGCAGATGACGCTGTCTAGAGCAAGTCAACGCCTCGGAGGTTTTGTTACGCAGGAACAAGCGATTTTCCATTCGTTACCGATTTCAACACCGTGGGCGTCATCGTTATGGGGCGTCGGAAGCTGGTTACCACAACGTGGAAAGCAAAATACGCTTACCTTCGAGACGCATCGGCAAGCCCTCGAAAAAACGGGCTATCCTTCTCCGGCGAAGGGCCCTCTCCCCCTCGTGTTCCAAGATTTTAACAAGGCCCTGATTGTGTATCTACAACGCACCCGGAGCCTGCAGTTTTCGATGGTGGCTGCATACAATATTGCTATCCGGCGGGTATACAACCCCTTGTTTGAGCGTGGCGCATCCGATCCCACACAGTTGACACGAGGCGATTTTGATCGCGTCGTAGAATTCCTCCGCCAAAGCGGTTACAAAAATCTGTACGATGCGATCTCTCATCTTCAAGTAGTAGCGGATACGATTGATAGTCTGCAATTAACTGAGATCGCCATCCACTTTGAGCATGATGCAAAACCAGAAAAGCGCCGTCACGACTATATTTCGCTGCATGATCCCGATCGCACTGTAAAACAGCGTAAATCTGATGAGAAGTTGCCCTCTCGTGAGGCGATGGAAGCCTACGCCCTTTGTTCGAATAATCCGCTTAATGACAGCGAAGAGATCTTGCTGCGCATAATCGATTTACTGATCGCGACTGGCCAAAGAGGGAACGAGGTAGCAGTAATACCTTATGACTGTTGGGTTGAAAGGCCAATCAAAGGAGCAACAGGTGAGATAGTTGTAGATGCAAATGGCAAGCGCCTGGTCGAATGCGGAATTAGGTACTTTGCGGAGAAGCATTTTCAATCTCGTGTTCATTGGTTTGCAGAAAGCGACGTCCCTCTAGCTAGGCGTGCAGTCAAGCGACTCAAGTTACTGACCCAGGAACAGCGAAAAATCGCTAAATGGCAGGAAGATAATCCAGGTCGCCTCTGGGACTACTCGCCGAAGAAGGAAATGTCAGAAGCTGAAGTTTTTAGCTGGCTTGGATTCAGTCAGAATCGCGATTCGTCTCGGAACCTAAATGTGTACTTTTCACGAAATGGAATCCATCCTAGCAAGGTGTCGAGGCAAAAGTATTTGGCTGGCGATATTGAGAGTTTTCTCGTCCCTAAACTTCACGGGCATGCCGCGCTTACCGAAAATATCAGCGGTAAGCTTCGTGTTGTCTTAAAAACAAGTGAAACACTTGCCATCGCATTTGACGGACAATTTCGTTTGGGGGGACGTGAGGCCAACGTGTTCCGTGCCATTCCACGACGAGTGATGTTGGTTGACATTAACCGAGCACTCGGCGCGGATCCGCGATTCTCGTCCATATTCTCGCGCCGTTCATTATTTGAAGCGGATGGGACACCGATCAAGCTGACTAGCCATCAACCGCGCCACTGGCGAAATACTATTTACCATCTGACTGGCATGAGCAATGTTCAGCAGGCGCTGGCCCTGGGGCGAAAACGCCTCGACCAGAATGTCTATTACCAACACACAAGCATTGAAGAAAACACCGCTACCCATCAAGAGTTCTTGGCGTTCAATAGTCATCACGAGCGTATCGACTTTCTACATGAGGGCATAAGAGATAAGCGCATTCAGGGCGCTTTGACCGACAGTTACCATGCGCTGCTATCAGATAAAGGCGCGATCACGGCAGAAGCATTCCTCACCGTACACGCAACGGCGCTGCACGTGACACCCTTTGGAGGTTGCATTCACGACTTCTCCCAAGCGCCCTGCCCTAAGCATCTTCAGTGCTGGAATGGCTGCTCGCATCTGCATCTGATGGGCACACCATCGGAGCGGGCCAACCTTGAGAAACAAGCCGAGAATCTGACGACCGCAATTACCATTATGCGCGATGCCGGTGCCGGAGAGGCAGGCAGCGATGTATGGCTGGCAGACCAGGAAGACAAGCTCAACAATTTAAAATCCGTCCTTGCACGCGATACCAATGTAGGTGTGCAACGCGTGTTTCCAGATGGGCATCCTGTGACAGTTGCAGATACGGACAAACGACACAGTTCGGTTTCGGATGATTAGAGGCGACCATGGCGCAACGACAGACCTTGAGGGGCGGCACCTTGGACGAGGCGATCGACGCCCTCCTCGCTCAAATGATTAGCTTAGGAGTGGAGCTCGCGCCCATTTCCCGGCCAGAGGTGCAGCGCCGGCTGGGCCTGACGAGCCGAGCTACGCTAGGAGGTGACCGTGGAAATAGAATCGAATCCGCCAGAATCGCACAACTGAAGGAAAGCGGAAGAGATCCAGACGGTGCCCGTCGACGCAGAAGCCTTGAAGAGCGTATTGCAAGTCTTAAGACGGAAAATGCAGTCTTGTTGAGACAGCGAGACCTGCTTTTTGAAGCGCTTTCGGCAATAGCCCACAACTGCCTACTTAACGGGCTTGATGTGGAGTCGATAATTGCACCGCTGAGGAACACTCATAAATCTACTTAGCCAGTCTATCGACTACAGATTACGGCATGACCAGCTGAACTGCCTCAGGACAAGCTTGCACAGGTATCTAACGACTATGCATTACGGTATGGGTTCCTCGGCTACCGCTCCACGCCCTACCCTACCGTTTCAGCCATCCAACCGGGCAGACCTTACTTAGCCGCCTCCATCGGCTGACCTGATAGTTGGGTCACAGCATGAAGCCCTCTGCGAGTTGTAGCAGTAGCTCTTCTACCTGGTTTGTGCCTTGCTGACTGATCAGCATCTGCATTGGCGCCAGGCCGTCGAATCGCACCTTGGGCTTTGAGAGCCAAAGCTTGGCTTTGTCGGACTCACCAAACACCGCATCGGCCATAGCGTGGATATGCGCGACGCGAAAGAAGCGATCACTCTCCTCAACTGTCAGGAGCTGATCGCGGTTGATGCGACTCTTTAGCGTTCGCGGTCGGATAATTTGGTCGCGTTCGACCTGCGACACCGTTCCGTCTTCAGTCAACTTCACCAGTCGGGCTGCAGGAAAACCCTGTGTAATACAGTTGTGAATATCCATATCACTGGCCAAGACAGAAATATCTAGCAAGGTTTCAAGGCGCACACGGTACGCTGAGTATCCAGAGCCACGAAGAATTTCAGCTCGCATGGCGAATCTCCTGAGATCGCTATACCGCATGATGTGAGACGATCACGGTTTGATGCAAGAAGATTGACAGCTGCATCAATCAACCATAGTGTTTTACCTGTAGCCCTTGAGGCACTTGAGTTCTATCCCCTAGAGGAATTTGCAAAGCCCGGTTAGTGACCGGGCTTTTGCCTTTGTGCGATTCGGGATTGGACGTCAAAGTATACGAAACCAGCGTAACGGCGAACTGAGCATTCGAATCGCCATTTACCCGTGGCTCTATCAACGGGCTAACCTTGACGGGCTAGCGCCCCGACCGCTAGCCACGCAGTTGATCCCAAAGAAGTAATTCGCTCTCGGGATCGACCGTTCAAGGCGAGCGCCGGAAGGTCATTCCGCGTTAGCAATCAGATGGTTAGCTGAGCGCATCAATCGTGATAGATTCGGTTGTCTTACTAGCTTGATCGCCTCCTCAGTTGGCATACCCAAGCGCGTCAACAGGCATAGTGTAAACAGCACTCGTAGCTGAAGAATCAGGGCCACAAGCGGGGCGCCCTTCAACGCCTTTTTTTCACCTTTCTCGTCATAGTGGGCATGATAATTACGCGTGTTTCTGGTGTCTTTCACCATCTGCTCGATAGCAGCATTTCCACCGAAGACATCAACGAAAGGCTCCAGCAGGGTGTTCAAACGATCGCCAAGAGTCAGCTCGTTGGCAAAGCACAGTCGCTGCTTTACCCACTCCTGATCAGCTTCAGGCGCCCCAGATACAATGGCATCTAGCTTTTTGCGGAACTCATCCTTGGGCCAGCGATGGCCAGGCCTTGTTCTTCGGTGAAACGCCTCCAACGCCTGGGCAATCGCTAAAAATTTTGTATCGTTGTACGCCAGGCTTTCGTCTTGCACAGCGAAGAAGTGGTGAAGCGCCGGCATTAGCGTGTCGTAGTCCACCAGCCATGCCTGCAGCAAGGGAGTAAATTGTTCGATGATTTGTGAGTATGGAAGCAGCATCAGCTGTCCAGGTCTTTTTTTAGCCAACGTGCCGCTGTTCAAGCTTTGAAAGTAAACTTCTTGCCTTTCTTTCTTGCCGTCCTCCCCTGTGGAACTGACACGTAACGAGTGGATGGCGATTGGGTGGCCAACGCACAGGGCTAGGAATCGAGTGATTTTGTGCGAAAGAGAGATAAAGAAGTTGAGCGCTTTCGGGGAGTCGGCCTTGATGGTCATGTAGGCTTGCTGCCGCAGCTCCGTGACCGGAAAGTTCACCCTGCCAGGGAAGGTTGCTTTCATTCCAATCTCAAGTCTTGAGTCGTCATGCAGCTTGCATTCAAATGGCTCGGACAATTTGAAGTCGATCGTCCAGTCTGAAAGATCAGCACCAATTCGGGGCTTGAACACCGATTTTCCATACCACTCACTGAGCTCTTCCACAGCAAACTCAAGTTCATCGAACAGGCATTCTTCAGGCATTCCCATGCCGATAAATGCAATCCGGGCGGAAATCAATGATGTTGAGGCTCCTCCACCGAGGGAGGGATTCATCTTCTCGTAGGAGCACTCCTCAAGCGTCATATATCCGCCCTCGATCTTGCCGATTAGCCGACCTATGAACATCTCGTCCAAGGAGACGAATGCGTTTTCGTCTGCGGTGAGATGCAGCTCAATCCGTCCCCCATCAAGAACTTTCAATGTCCCGGGATACCGCTTCTCAGGATCAGCGGGCGAGAAGAAAAATCCATTCTTAACGATAGGTTCAAGGACTCGCACATTGCTCTCCTAGCAGATCAATCACCTTTAAAGTCAGACCTCTGACTGGGCTTTCTTATGTGTGCAGGGTAAGCCTGTCCTGCTGCGGCTACCATAGCGTCAACCCAGTCGACCTTGATCGATCAGCAAGCGAAGGAGGGCAAATGTGCTTGGAATTAGAGGTTGGATCCGCGATTAGGTCCGCCACCCCCAGCGGTGATTAAACTGTTCGTCATTTTTCTGAAGCTTTTTCGAATCGACTTTTCAGCTTGGTCAATTCACGTCCCTTCCCAAACGTGTCCGAGATTATCCGCATGTCCTCTTCGCTAAGAGCGGATGCGTCGACCGATGTTAACGCTGCATGGGTACCGAGGCTATAGGACAAACGAGCCAGGTTTGTTTTGATCTTGATCGAGGAACAACGCGGCAGTGTTCTCAATAAGGTATGGGCGGTAGCGAGTTTGCTCTCTTGGTTGGTCAGGCGGACGCAGAAAGACTCCAGATTGTCGTTAACTGCGCTGGCAGTTTCCGGTGCTGAGCCGAGTGCCAAGATCCGGATACCAAGATCGATTAGCTGTTGTGGGGCCGGCATTGGATCAAGTGATGTGATCTGACGCCAGAGTCGGCGTCGCCCATCGTCGGTAGCTTCGACGGTAAGGAGGGGCTGCGTCAATACTTGATAAGCCGTCTTGTCCAAGCACTTTGACCATAGCGACAACACCTGATCGGGAGCGTCCACAGTGCCGGAATGTCCTAGCGCAAGCACCTCTAATGTAGATGCGACGCTTTGCGGCAAATCCAGCACCGATATCGCCTTTTTCCACGCTGTTGCCAACCAGGCCACCTCTTGCTCCGAATCCCAATTGATGGGCGTTGGTATGCGGACATCGCATCGATCATTCCTCAACAGGCGTTAGAACAACTGCTGGATCCAGCACACGACCCGCAGGTACTGCAAATCGGGCGTTAATATTAACCACTGGGTCAAGGGTCAAATCTAACGCCCAAAGCGGTGTTGTGAGATTAATCGAGATGTCCTCCAAGAGGTCTTTGAGTCGATTAGCCGATCTATAGCGGCTATACCAGTCATGATTCTCAGCTTCTACGCCCACCAAGATCTCACGCCCGTGCAGGGTGACCGAGGTCAAAACCCGCTTCTCATCGAGCTCCTCCTCCCCTGTCCCCTCCTCTGGCTCCGATTGGACGACAATCATGCGCCGTTGGTAATCACCAAGATAACCATCTTGACCCAGCTTGCCACGGGGAGTTGGGTTAAGCTCGGGTTCCATCAAAATCTCAAAGCGTTTTGCTGGGCGTCAGTATCAGAGCGCTCCGCATCGCGATCCCAAGATAGGGCAATCTGCTCAAGCATCGCCCTCGTCCGAACAAATCCCGCAGATGCCTCAGCCCACTCCCGTGTTTGCTTAGCCAATGCGCGCTCCTGGTCGCCCCCTTCGCCTATCGCCTTGCAAAATACTCCCCTCATATTGAAGCGCTCGATGCTAACCCCGCGCTCGACCTGGGTGGACGCCAAGGTTTCAATCACATTCCGAACAGCTTGATGAGGCCAAGCACCATCTTGTGTGCTCAGTGGGGAGTGTGCCAGAACCTGCCCGATCAGTTGATCCGTAATCTCTGTACGATCCTGCTCCCTAGACAACCTCTGAACCTCGAGACACCACTCGAGCAATGCCGTCTCGTCAACCTCCTCCTCCGACTGGCCTGGGAGCGTCTTTAAGCTCTTGAGCAAGCGGTAGGCATTTGAGGCGTAATTTTTCTCTTGCTCGGAAATCTCTCTCGGCTCTTCACTCTTACCCCTAAACACCTTGCAAAGCATTTCTACAAAGAAGCTTGGTTGCTCGATAAGAAGCCGGTGTAAGACCTTTGGGTCATTTCGAAGAACAGGGAAGTAGGCAAACTCCAGAGCAGCCACCTCAGCTAAGGAGATGTCCATGCGGGCAGACAAATTCAAGATGGCTTTTTCGACCTCATAAGAACTCAATCCAGCCTGGGCAGGCCCCTTAGAATTCTGCTCAGTGATGCTGTTCTTTAGCAGCGAAACAAGATCAGCAGTAGGGACGTCAGAGAGACGCCGCGAGGCCGCACTCAGAGCTGCGGCCGGCCTGCGTGCACATCTATATTTTTCTATAGCAAACGATAGATCCCGAACGTTACCTTCTACCTGATGAGCGGTTTTCTGCGCCCAGTAGGAGTTCTCAACCTCTTCTCCGAACGATGCAACATACGACCAGGCTCGTGCGCTTTCTGGCAGCGACTCGAGTACCAACGCTAAACGAGACGAGCTCAAGGCAGAGCTTTGAGCAGAGGATCGGCCAGCTGCTTCCCAAGGCTGGCCCAGACGGCTAAAGCCATCAGCCAACACTGCTCCGGCAATAAGCTCAAGCTCTGCTACAGAGCTTGTGACGATCTTTTCGAATAGCTCCACGAGGTCGTCGTAAGGTAACTCTAGCCCTCGGCAGGCATAGCCAACAAGTCGCGGAATTTTGACGCGCGCCATCAGGTCAAGGAGCCCTTGCACGCCGTGCGCCTCTCGAATAGCTCGCAAAGCATTCAGGCGAGCATCCTCAACTAGTTTGATTGAGTCGACATCCTCATCGGCCTGCCCCTCCACGGGTGGCATCCAATCATCGAAAAGCCAGCTGTAGTGTTCAAACAACGTTGTGGGCTCATACCTGTCCACCAAGCTTGCAAGTTGCCCCAGTCGCTCCTCAGGGATAGCCCAGTCGAATCTAGAGAATTTCTGGTGACGCTTCACCTCCCGATTCAGAGTTTTCCAGATCTGTGTATGGGGCTCCTTTGGTGCGGAGTTCAGAGCGCTATCAAGGCCGTTCACGACTGCTTCAAAAGCGGAATCTTGAAGCATCTCAAGCGAGTCGATAATAGATTTCCATCGTTCATCACGATGGCCCGCTTCTATGATCGCGAGCTCGACAATCTTGCCTTCGCTTTCCCATACCAAACCGTAAGTCAGGGTTTCGCCGCCACCGTCCTCATACTCCCGAAATTTTGGTTTTTCAGTGGCGGAACTGTTGTCGCCAGATCGTGGAAGAAGTGTCTCGAGCAAGGGCCAGGCGATCGTGGGTACGTCTTTCACGACTGCCTGCAAAGCAGCTAGCCGCCGCGTTGTGTTGACTCCAGCGCTGGGTATCCATGAGAGAAAAATGGCTCGCAGGCTGTTAATCGGCCGGTTGCTCATCTTCCCGCCAGGATCAATGGCAGCAAGCTCCGCTAGGCAACGCACGGCTCGATCAAATGTTTCAGGAATCCAAGCCAACACCTCCAGAGCCCAGAGTAGGCCGCAGTGGTAGGTAACAGGGGTTAACATCCCTGGATATTCATCGAAGATCGGGCGGATGGAAGGCGATGCGCCCTCAAGCTGACGCTCAAGGGCCTCGAGAAAAAAATTAGGGGATGCTTCCGCAAGCAACGCTAAATCCTGACCCAAACTCGCCATAAGCCGATGGTCAGATGACAGCTCCGGCAATGAACGGACGAGGTCATCAACGAAGGTCTTTGGACTTCCGCCGAGGACTGTGAATTTAGCCGGAGCGTGCAGCACCGCCATGTGCAGCAACGTAGTCATCAGACCATTTCGCAGGTGCTCGCTGTGGGCCGTATCACGCTGAGCATGACGGACGAACGGCTCATCTGGACTTGGCGGTTTATGCGATCGCACAGCGGCGGCAAAAACGGTGGTAATCGCATCCTTGAAAAGCTGAAGGTGCCTGCGGCCGACATACGGAGCGAGGTAGAGGAATGCATCCACCGGAGCTCTAGTCGCCCATAAATTGCCAACGTTTTCGATAGGTGAATCTGGCATGACTAGGTATTTGCGAAGCTCATCTTCCGCATCCTCATAGTTTTGCTGACTGAGCGACGAAATAATGGACTGATCTTCCTCTGCATCAGATGCCCACGCGCCGGCAAGCATGACAGGGATGAGTGGTTTCGTGTCATCGAGCCATTTAGGCTTCACTGCAGTGCCACTGGGGTACTGCCTAGCTAACACTGCCAGACTCCGTCCACATGTCCGTGCCGCTTCGTACCCTTGATCCTCGGTCATCCCCATCTTCGCGATTGCGATTCCGAGTTCTCTGCTGGACGGACGGCGCAGCTCGATGTGCCCATGGGTCTTGTCATCGGCGCCGGCGCTCACCACGGTTGGCCCTCGCAACAGCATTTGCCCCACACACTCACAGGCAGTGTTTCTAGGTAAGTAAATGAGACCTGATTTGCTCAAGAGAGCATTTGCGGCATCTGCCGTATCAACAATCAGCGTGCGAGACTCTAGGTACTGCCGCACTGGTTCCGGCGCACTGCGTATGGCAGCCACTGTGAAAGCGATCACCTCATCGGTGGTATCGGCAGAATATGCCAGCCGCCCACCCTCTTGTCTTAGCTTCTGCAGAAGCTCTTCCGCCTGCTTTTCACGACCAGCCAATAAGACGTCTTCAACAAGCGCTGGCTCAAAACGGGTCGAGAAAGACTGCCAAAACTCCTCTGTGCTGAGTATTCCGGCCGGAGGAGCGATTTCAAGCTCAAACTTGGCCCAGCGGGAAGCAACGGCTGGGCATTTCGAGAGCCAATCTTCCAGCAGGGTACTCTCCAAATAGACGATGCCCTTCCAGTCTCCGCTCGCATTTTTTCCTGCTAGCCAATCCTCAACTTTTTCGCTCGTATCGTTCCATGTCCGTGGCGTAACCAAAACCAAGGTAGTGTCTGCCCTTTCATCAGCACTCACCTCAGCGGTACGCTTGTCATAGTCGGTGTTCGCCTTGCTCTTCCCGACCCCACTGGTGCCAAACTCCCAGATCGAACGTCCGTCAGGAACAAAAGGTGAGGTAGAGTCCGCGTCCAGGTATCCGTCGTATCCACGCACCTGGCCCTTGTCTCCTTGAGGAAATCTGATTCTTCTAATTTTTGGCGAGGTCGCCCAGATCAAGTCTGCTACTAGACCAGGTATCTGGACGCGAGATTGAAGTGTGTCAGCCCATTGCTCCAACTGAAGAGCGGTAATCCATTTCAACGCCAGTCTCCTTTCAGTGCTGTAGCAGGTGGCCGAATCGCCCACGGTCCTGCGGCAAAAGGCCACTCTACTCCACCGGCCAATGCCATTACCACCTATCGACGCCTCACCTCCACGGCTGGAGAACATGGGCAAGTGGATCTGCAGTCGACGAGGCGACCCCTAGCAGCTCCAAGCTTGTTTAAACCGCCCCTAGTTTCGTAGACACTCCAAGCCTCATAGACCGGCCGAGTTCCGGACTTATGTGAAGGTGGACGGAATAGCCACCCAATGGCTACTCAATTACGCTTGCTCCAGACCACGATGCGCTTGGCCTCAGATTTCACAGCACCCACGAAACTTCTTGCAGCGAGGGCATCAATCAGCCGGCGATCTATATCATGAGCCGGCAAGTTCACGCGCCGTTTGTTGAGTAACGCCTGATACTCCTCGCCCACGAGCGGCAATACTCCAGCCGTTTCTGGCCAACTGCAGCCCATCGAGAGAGCATGGATCAGTATGTTGATCCTTTGCTCTCTAGAGAGCGCCCCGTCCGGGAGCAACTTCAGCAGCGTTGGGAGGTAGGCCTCCGGGAACCGCAATCCATCTCGGGCCGCGTGATCACACGCTCTAGCCAATGCTTCAACGGCACCGTCGCACGTGTCATAGGCGTCGTAAGGAATGCCCGACCATATCTTGATGCTCTCAGCAGTCGAGCACACCTGTGCGTTGGTCAGTTCAAGGGCCAACGACACCGGCAACGCCGACATGTCCATCTGTTCACGGGCGACGCCCCACCGGCGGATGAGGTAAGCCCCTAGATAAGAGAAAGCGTGATCGGCAATGAAGGCCCGAATTTCCTCCCTGTACTCGACCATGTCACCATTGGCGAACATCGCCCACCGATTGCGAGGCGCCGCGGTGTCCATGACAACGCTTGGGCTCAACACCACCTTCGAGAAAAGCGTTTGTAGGGTTGCATTCTCGACTTGCGGCGTGCGAACGAGGAAAGTCTGCAAGCCAGCGTTGCGACTGGCGTCCTGCCACAACTCTTCAGCCAACTCTTGAGCGTTGTGCTTGAGAAACTCCGCGAAATTATCCAACGCCGACTCGCCCAAATCGACGAAATCTGCGGATTCTTTGTCAGCTATCAGAGCCCGATTGAAGTACGTCCAAGCTGCATTACCCACAGGCCGAACACGTCCCGCCATCATGATTTTCGCCCATAACAAGGTCGGTACCGCGTCAAGGTCAGTCACACTGCAGGTCGTCTGTTCGAGCAATACCTGTAGTGTGTAGGCTTCACTCTGGCAAAGACCGAACAAGGCCACGAGCGATTCCGGTGTCTCTTCGAGCGATCCATCCTGGCTCACGAGCTGAGCCACGAAACCGTCCGGGTTTTCCTCGATCAGGGTGTCCATGCCAGTGACTTCCAGCTTGCTAAGCCGATGGTACGTTACCCTAACGCTCTGATTTCCCGGATCCAGTGTCTGGCAGAGCAGTTGCAGCATTTTGAGGTTAAGGGCCAAACAACCCCACTCCACCATTTGCCGCAAATCTCCAGACGAGGCACTCGAATCGAGGTTGGAGAATTGCGCTGGCAGCTCCCTGACCCACCTCCATCCGTTTTGACTACTCGCAAGCTTCGCTGCAAGAACCGAAGCATCACGCAGCTCATTGATAGTCTTCCTCAACCGGCCAGACTTATCGTCGAGGGTCTGCATCTCCTTGGGCGTCAGCGCATCCAGAAGAGCAATGAGGAACTGCTGCCGCAAGGTGGATGTTTTGAATCGATCATGGCTGAGCAGTAACGGAATGAGATCGCGATCTGCGCCATACATTGCTCTCATAAGCGCAGAACCGTACGTCCCAGGAACAATCGGTGCTACCGCCTCAGCGAAACGCTCCTTGTAATCATGACCGCTTCGGAGGATCAAGCGAAGTTTGTCCCTTCTGGCAACCATCTCATCCTTGCGCGACTGCAAAAGCTCATGAATAAGATCGACCATAATACCGCGCCCGCCATCTACCGAATCCAGATCCAGCTTCCTGATCACAAGCTCAGGATTATGTATTGGAGTGGTCACGTCGTACTCCTCCCCCCTGACAAGCCCCATGATGAGGTTCTTATCCGATTGGGTGAGTGATCCCTCGTAGAAATATCCGAGGTAATCGACGTAATCCGTGTCGAAGAAACCGCGGTGAACGAGGAACGTTATGAGCTCTAGCCCTTTTAGGCGTTTGGCAAGCTCTGCGCCGTACCCCAGGGAAACGATCTGCCGAAAACCTGCCGTTTTGAGGCGTAGCACTTTGCTTCGATTCGTTTCAAGTTGCTCATCCAACTCATCGAGCGAGGTCTGAAAGCGTTGCAGGCGCTCATCGTAACGTGCCTCTTGCAAAGCCTTTTTAGGCTGGACAGCTTGGCCGTTATCTTGCCAGTGTGAAATCACAATTGGTTGCACGCTTCGACATGCTACTACCTGGGCGAATACAGGATCCGATACAAAGTCCAGTAGCGTGACCGTAGACCCGCCATCCAGCCGCACGTGGTTTGCAGTGGGTTTGTTCCCAAGTTTCAAAATCTCAAACCAGACGGACAAACGTAGATGCTCCACGCTATCGGCCACCTCGTCTTCACGTGCCGCACGCTGATCCTCTAGCGCTTGAGCTGCCGTTTCGAGTAAGTCGGTTTCGGCTTTTACCCACTTCGCGTAGCCATCAATGACGCCATAGATCGTGCCCCGCCGCTTGACCAAGTCCGCATAGGCATTGGGGTGCAGATTTCGGATCGCAACCATCGCAAACAGCTTGTTGGGATCCAGCTCCAGACCGTCCTTAGCCAGTACGTTCGCGTAGACGTCATACTCGTTGACGATGTTCTTGATCAGCCTCATTTCGTCGATGTAGTAGCACACCGTCTCGATGAGTTTGAGATTCAAGCCATCATCGAGCGGTTTGCCGGCCACCTGGCGGACCTTCATGAGCTCGACCAGCTTTTCCCTGGAGTTCTCGGAGTTGATCACAGGGATGATGGGGATAATGAGGTCGAAGAATTTTGTCTTGTCCGTGACCGTGAACAGCTCATCACGGATGGCGTAGACGAAATGGACAGGACGCTTGACCTGGGGTGATCGCTGGATGATGAAGTTGATCTCTCGCAGCCTGAAGAAGATGTCCTGGATGTCGAAGCGATCCAGGTCTTCAATGACCACCACGTTGATATCACTGCGCTCGAAGCAGTAGATGATTTCATCGACGTTCTTATGAAGCACCGAGCCATAGTGAGTCGCTTCAAGCTTGCCTCCCTTGAGGGTCAGCCCATCGATGGTAAACAGGGACATGACCCTCAATCCGGCGTACAACAGATAGATTGCACCAATCGCCACTCCAGCCAGCGCTGCAGACTCGGGAAGAACCATTAAGCCCTTGATCAGCCATTCAAGCGACACGGTTTTTATCATCGCAAGCTTGGGTACATAGAGCCTCAAGGCGCAGACGGCAAGCAAAGTGAACCCCAGGGTGCGCATGCTAATACTGAAGTTTGAGGCCTGGGCTATCCGTTTCAGTCGAGTCTTGGGCACTTTCGCTGCGGGCACCGCGTAGAGCAGTTGCTGGACGATGGTCTCTTCAATGCGATTGACCAGATCGACATCCCCAGGTGAGTGCTCGCCCCCGGTAACAGCCGGGCCCTCAGGTGCGGAGTCAGGGTCGGGAGGTTGGCCACTAGGCTGAGGAGTCAAACCCAAGGTGGGTTTGCTGAAGGTCGCGAGGGACACATAGGTGTGGTTGAACTGTGGATGGTTGCTGAAGAATGTCTTCAGCACGCTGCTCTTACCCGCGCCATAGCTACCTGTGAGCGCGATGTTCAGAACATCGGAGTTTTCCAGGGCATGTAGCAACTCGCGCTCATACCGGGCCGATCGGCCGTCCGTGACAATGACGGGGGTCAACGGCTCAAAGAAAGGATCAACATTGCCTCTCTGATGCCGTGTGGACAGCACCCTCCACGCAGCTCTCCCACCAACCACAAGCGCTTCCCACGCCAGGCCTAGACGATTTTTGATAGCTCCCAACATCTACCCATATCCCATGCAATGGCCTTCCATGTCCCGCTGAGCAGGGGAATGACCGCTAATAGTCCAATCGATGCAGCGGTGGCGCTGCAACAAAATCCAATAGCGGCTATATGACATATTCGATCACGAAACACCACGCAAGCGCACCCCGTGCCGCCGTCGAACATACCGCCACCATCACTGGATGGACGGATAAAGTTAGGGCGACGAGACTAATTACGGGAAAAGCTAGGTCTATGGACAACAATCGACGAACAAGCATGTTTGGCTGGCTGAAGAAAAGCCGCCGCGCTGTGACGCGTTTTGACAAGCTGGCGAAGAGAAGGCCATGGTGACGCCGGCTTGCTCGATGCGGTGCCTGCGGCATTATTTTTCAGACAGAGCCTAGAGCTGTGACGGCTTCTCAGGATTGAGCCAGTTAGTGACCCCCTTAAGGTAGCTATCTAATATACAAGCCTGATCCTCTCGATTCGTATACTTAGGAATTCGGATAGAGCAATCATCAAATATTTGAAGATGTGACTTCCTATGGCGCATTGACTCAAAATCGATATGTTGCCAATCATTAACCCTGAAACACATCAACCCACAGAACAGCGCAAGCCGTATACTTTCCTTCTCCGTCAGCTTATCTTCACAACACATGACCAGCCAAAAAACAGGAAACCACACCAAATAAAATGGGACATTTACATAGCTATAATTTGGAACGCCTTCATGGGAGATTTTATCCCTAGCGTCCTTCAAGCCATTAAGGTTGGCCTCAATCGCATCCTCCAAGTCCAAACCTTGCTTAGAAAACTCCTGGGCAATATGCGACACAGCCAAACTTGACTTGGAAGCTTTATTGATAACTTTCAAAATGGCTACGGAAAATTCTTGGGCGGCAAGTTTTTTTGATCCGTTTTTAAGCTTTATAAGCACCTCGGAGCTCACCTTGGCGAACAGGGCTTTATCATAATGACTGTGAATTGAGTATGTGCTCCAGCACCTGTTATACATCCTAATTGCCGCCATGTGATCAGCGGACACTAAACCGTCCGTGAGAAAATCGACGTATGATAATTTACACTCGGTTAATTTAACTGGTCGTTGAGTATGGGAGATCCGGTGTCGATAGTAAGCTTCTAGCGACTCAGAAAACTCAAACATACCATTGGAAACCCCAATCTTCTGCTCAAATGCGCCATCTGGGTTTTTTTCTATTACTCTAAAGCATTCAAAAGTCTCGCTGGATATATAACCGAAAATACTGCCGGAGTATGATGGATTTAGGAAAAAATACCCAAACTTAAGCCTTTCTACAGCGTCAAATACCCTTGTATCCACGTCAGGATCTAGATGCCCGCCACTCTCGAAGCCATCAACCTCAATAACAGAACCTGCACCGTCAAACACGCCTCCAGCTAGCAAGTCGCTATAGATGCCATCCTTAATAAAAGGTTTTATTGAAAATCCGGAGAGTTTGATAGATTCTGTAACCCGAACCAGCGGCAAATAATACAATGCTCTTCGGCGCTTTGCCGATACATCTATCTCTCCACCCCGAAATCCATTTAATAAAGCGAGTTTTTTCTTGGTGCCCCGCTGCCAACCAACAGCAGCATCATCACCTGTGATTCCGCGCTGCTCAGCGATTTTACGTGGACTAGCTCCCTCACCACGCTCACGAGCCATCTTAAGATCGTCATCATATTTTTCAAAAGCCTTTATGAAGTGCGCACCTGCTGTACCACACTCTTCTTTTTCGTACTCTAACTCAATATCAGCCTGAGCCTCTTTGAATGCTTGATTCACTATGCCAGCATCAAACCCGGCTTGAGTAATTTTTCCTATAATCATCTCAGACCACTCTGAAAAAACCATATAGCCAGCCTCCTTTATTGAGCGTCAAAATATATTAAATGTTTAGATGCGCCCTCACCTCTGGGGCATGTGATTTAGCCAGACGGTACATCGAATGAGTCCACAAAGCGTTTCACGGCAGTGTGAGCCACTGATACGTCCAGAAAGAGTATTTAACTCAGGCCTGCTAGCCCCTCACTACGTTGCAATAAGAATCATAGCTCTGACTTACTCGGACGTTATATTCGCATCAGGTGATGTAGAGGCAACTCTTACTACATGAGCATCACAGGTGAGTTTGCTGGATCTTAGGTCATAGCCGCAATTGCCTGCGTCTACAGTCACCACGACCTGCTGAGCACCAAAGCCAACGGCGTACACTTTATCAATTACCACCTGCTCAACCGGCCTAAAGGTACCTGGCAAGCACACTAAATACCCTACGAATGCAAGGCCAAGCCCATACAGGCTTTTAATATTGTTATCCAACTTGGAATTAATGAGCAAAAAACCGAGCCCAGTACATAACATGGCCATACCAAGGGCGAAACCCCTAAAGACAATGAAGCACAACGCGAAAAAGGTGAAGACAATGAATACATTCCAACTTGTTAAATAAACAAACAGCCAGGCGAGGGTATATCTCTCAGGTTTATCTGTATTTTGCATGACTCACACTTCCCTTTGCGTTAAACAGCTACCGCTGCCCATGGTTTGGATTGCATTCCGTAATTTTCCCTCCACAGTCAACAGTCACCTCACTACCTAATACCGGCAAAAAATTTGCCACGACTGCGACTCGGTTTGGGATAACAGCCCAGCTGGCACCTAGGTTAACCGCCTGGGTTGCAGATGTCACTTTGCCTATTCACCACTCATTAGCGTCAAGCACCAGGCCTCCGGCTTGTAGTCCGGCAGTGGGTTTGCCCACGAGGTCGCACACTGCACCACGGATCGCGTGAGACATGAGGCTACCGCTCACGTAATCGATACGAGGTGTATCAGATGACTTGGCTCTCAACCCACGCATCGGAGACGCAGCGCTCGCCAAGCTTGAAAACAGGACAAAGCCTGCATCCAATTCCTTCTGTTCCGACTGAAAATCACGCCATCGATACGCGGGGATCATTGACGTTACTGTTCAATTGGCTGAACGTGGGCGGCTGCCGGTGGGTCGAGGGAGGTGTATGCCTCGTATCGGAGGGCCCAACTAAGGCCCGCAGTTGATCATCCGTCATCGCTTGGAACTGATGCTCCCCCGAGGGTTCGCAGCCGAAAGATGTAGGCTCCTGACCACTCTGTCAACCTAACATTGGTGTAGCCGCTTCATGTCCTCATCTGCAGTTTTCGCCAACCGACTGTTTCAGCTACGATACATGGCCTAATATCACACTATTTTTTGAGAGCCTGTAACATGAGCGAACTGATTCATTTCGAATATGCACCACCACGATCATGGGAGCAATTTGAGGAACTTTGTGCTGATCTTTTTGAAGCAGCTTGGAGTGATCCAACTTTGGTACGCCATGGACGGGCAGGACAACGTCAGCATGGTGTTGACATTATCGCCTCGCGTGGCTCGATCTATCCTGTGGGCATTCAATGTAAAAAGAAAGCCAGATGGCCATTGAAATCCATAAAAATTGCGGATATAAAAAAAGAAGTCAGTGAAGCCGACGGTTTCAGCCCAGCATTGAAAGAATTTTACATCCTAACAACTGCCGTAAATGACGTAAATATACAGGAGCAGGTTAGAACATTTAATGTCACTCGGGTCAAAGAAAAAAAGTTCTCGGTTCAAATTATTTTCTGGCAGGAAATTGTCCGCAAAGTTGCGGGTCATCCAGTTGTAGCAAAAAAACATTTCCCTATCGCAGGAAGCGAAGATGTATTCTCTCCTCTACTAGCAAGCTGGCACCCAAAGGACGGTAAGCTACAGATTTCCGAGGATGAGTGGATACTCGCAACTGGGGAGCTAGGGGAAAATTTTTATGACCTCCCAAATGGCCACATAATCGTTCGCCAGCAAGAAACAGACAAAAAGATAGCGGAGCTTCAGATCAAAAACAAATCTGTCACCGACATCGAGAAAAGGAAGGAGATTCTAAGTCTAAGAAGAGATCTTCGATATGCCAAGGGGAAAGAGCAAGATATACAAGATTGTATCCAAGCTCTTTTCCGAAATAGATTGCTAGCTTCCTATATGCGCGACATCGATGAGTCTGGTGTCAGCTCAGCAAAAATCTTAAAAGCCTTGATTGAGCTTAGTTTAGCGTCTCCGGGCGTTGACTTGTCTTTCGTAAAAATCAGACTAAGCCCACCTGAAAAATTCCAACCCGGCAATTTGTTTTCGCCTGAAAGCTCTGTACACGAAGATTTTGCAATCCATGTACCGCCCAAGTGCTTTCTTGAACTCCAGAAAGAAGAGCAAGAGTTCCCAAAACGCTATTACGGGAACAAAATGGTTAACTCGGTTTCCGAACTACCCAAAAGCATCAGAGACAGCATCGCCATACCTCAAATAATCCGTAGAGCCTGGCGAGTTGCGAACGAAGAAAATATTCAGTTCGACGAGCTTGTGAGCTCCAACTACCTAGACCCTTGGAATTGGAAGTATAATTATTGAGCATGAAAAATCAATCATCCTTCTTGGATAAAACAACATAGAGCCATCATCGTAGAAGATTGAATGCCCCACTTCAGGGTAGCTATTGTGAATGACGGCGCTAGGCTGCTCAGCATAGGTAAATGAAGCCCGAATGGCCTTCGAGCTCTGCTCCCAGCTCATCCAACGCCACCACCGGTCGCTCCTCTTTGCAGTATCCGCACTCTTCGACATCGCTGTCGGCAAAATTAGCCTTCAGATAACCGTCAGTAAGGCAGTCGACACCAGCCTGCTCATTGAGTGCGGATTCCACGGCCATCCGGCCACTGATTCCACGGTGATCCGGCCACCCTTAAGGCAGGCAGCAACGCAGGATTAATTCACTACGATCGACCTCTTTTATCGAAGCAGAGAGGTCGTCGTGGAGCGGTTATCCATGCGTAAGATTCGAGAAGTGCTACGTCTCAAATTCGAGGTTGGCCTATATGCCCGCCAGATCGCTATCAGCTTGCAAGTAGGTTCGAGCCGGCGTCGGTGAGTACCTCAATCGCTATGCTGCCAGCGGCCTGACTTGGCCGTCTGCGCTAACGGACGCCGAGTTGCAACGGCGGCTTTTTCCACCGCCGACCGCCGTTCCCAGCGATCAGCGTCCGATCGCCCGACTGGGCATGGGTTCACGCCGATTTGCGTCGCCCTGGCGTAACCCTGGCCCTGCTTTGGCAAGAGTATCGACTCACCCATCCGCAAGGCTTCCAATACAGCTGGTTCTGCGTGCGCTACCGCCTCTGGGCCGCCAAGGTCGACGTGGTAATGCGTCAGGAACACCGTGTTGGTGAAAAGCTGTTTGTCGATTACGCGGGACAGACCGTGGCAGTCATTGATCGGCGAACCGGCGAGATCCGCCAGACGCAGATCTTCGTCGCCGTCCTCGGCGCGTCCAGCTACACCTTCGCTGAGACAACCTGGTCGCAGAAACTTCCTGACTGGCTGGGCTCGCCCGCCCGCTGCTTCGCTTTTTTCGGAGGCGCATCGCAGATCATCGTACCGGACAATCTGCGCAGCGGCGTCACCAAAGCGCATCGCTACGAGCCCGACATCAACCCCAGCTACCGCGATCTGGCCGAACACTATGGCGTGGCCGTACTGCCCGCGCGCTCACGCAAGCCCAAGGATAAAGCCAAGGTCGAAGTCGGCGTCCAGGTGGTCGAACGCTGGATCCTCGCGGCGCTGCGCAACCGCCAGTTCTTCTCGCTCGGCGAACTCAATACGGCCATCGGCGTGTTGCTGGATCGGCTCAACGACAGGCCCTTCAAAAAGCTGCCGGGATCCCGCCGCTCAGCCTTCGAAACAAAACCGGTGGCACGTCCGCCAACGTGGATCGCCGCTAGGTATCATCATCGCCTGTTGAGGCGTGCGAGCCCATTTGATGACCATGAACTGTCCATGCTGCAAATCAACACCGATAAGCTGTATTCAACAGGGGTGGTAAGAGCCAACCAGCTTCGCTGTTACGCTGGTGCTTAGCTGGTAGTTAGCTAATTTTTAGCGATCTCATGAACATGTTTTGATGAACATATCTTTCTACTCATCGACCGCTCACCTAGAGCTGACGGGCCTCTTATCACCATATGTACATCTGACATGGCCCATAAGTTAAATGAAGTATTATGTCTTAGATGAATTGAATATCGACGCCAGCGATTAACGCTTGGATCGCCCCCACTTAATCATCTACGGGAGCTCGAATCCCAGGCCCTCAAGCACCAGCCGATCTTCAGCCTTTAATTTTTTCACTGCCCAAATCAGCACATGCTTCGGCCGCGAGCTCGCCACGTAGGCAAATCTCGCAGCTTCGGAAGTCCGGTCACGCAGCCAGTCCTTCCAGTGCGACTGATGCACGCCTGGTTTCTGTGACGATACAACCACGGTCACGTCGTGTGTTTCACCCTTGACCCCGTGAATGGTCTCGAAACGCAGGCAGTCACGTTGGGTGGCTACATCTGGTACCCCGGCCAACCTTTCGGAGATCAACATCTTCCCCTGCCCAGAACGGGCTCGCAAATGAAGGCCTCTCAGCCCGTCTAAATGCTCACGCACCTCTACAGGCACGAATGTTTGATCTGGTAGCTTTCCAAGTGCAATTTTTGCTGCCCGGGCCCAGTTCGACCAGGTCTGATTATCATCTCCTATGCCGTGTTCCACTAAGAACTGGAGTCCGTCGTGAAGGAATATACGCCAAGCCAGTTTTGACTCAATATCCATAGGGCAGTAAGGGCCTGCTTTCGTCACCTGCAGTTCTAGCCGGGCCGCCAGCCACTTACCGAATGTTTCCAGGCACTGCGCTATGTCCGTCAACCTACCTGCTTTGAGGTTTATGCAGGCCAGCGCCAGCAGCTCGATGCCCTCGAAAGCTCTACCAGTACGTAAGCGCTGGAGTGTTGCATGTCCGCGCGCGACGACCACCACCTTGTGATGTATCAGGCTCATTTCCCGAATGGCTGGAAGCACCTCCGACGGGCAGTTTTGATACTCGACGACTGTTGGCATTACGGAAGCAATACGAGGATTTCCCACCACACGGTCGGATTGAAGAATGTTGGAACACACATCTACGATGGCTTGGCCGCTTCGCCAATTTTCGTTGAGGACGTACTCCTCAAAGCCAAGCTCCTCCATGCGCCGACGCACGTGTGCAGGATTCGATTTTCTGAAACCATAAATTGACTGGTTAAGGTCACCTACAAAATGGAATTTCACGCCTAGTAGGCTCAGCCTTTTGACAATCAGAAGCTGCTCTGCCGACAAGTCTTGGCACTCATCGACGATCACCAACGGGAATCGGCGTGCGATACGCGAGAAGTAATCTTTGAATTTTTCTTCTTGCATCCCCACTAAAGCGAGGATATCGATGTCACCGTAGGTCGCAAAGCCAGCGGCCCAAAGCCGTTTTTTGGTCGACAACAGTGCCTTCTGGTCGGCCTCGCCCTGTTGGGCGAGGTTGGCTTCGTTATCCCACTTCCGGTCTTTGGTCGAAAAGACATAGCGTTTGGATTCTTTATCGTAGTTGTATCGACAAGCTGATACGGTGCGTCCACAGATCTTGATGCGCGTGTGGTAGATATCAGCTGACTTGTCGATGATCCGTATGCGGAAGTCGCCGTCCCGGCCTTGAAAGCCCGTGATCTCGCTGGCGATACTCGACAGCAGGTGTGTGAGCACGAAGCTATCGAAGGTGGAGATGTAGTGCGGCAGGCCCAATGGCTCGCGGAGGTACTTATAAACCCTGCTCTGGAGCTCTTCCGTAGCACTATTGAGAAAGGTGAGTAAAGCGATACCAGAAGGGCGATACTTCCACTCTTGGATGATCTTGCATACTTTTGCGGCCACGACCTCTGTTTTGCCGCTACCGGGACAGGCTCTCAGGTACACGTGTCTATCCAGCGGCGCATCAATGTATCTCTGCTGCTGGTCGGTGAACTCGATGTCGGCTGCACCCGCTTGAGCAGCCTTATCCTGCGCCGCCATTAGGCCGCACCCTCTTCCAGACCGCACGCCCAGAGGATTGCCTGGCGGATGTACACCGGCACCACGAAGCCGGCCCCATTTGCCTCAAGTACATCCGCGAAGGCTTGGGCGTATATACCCTTGCCAATGTCATCGGAGTCAATGCGACCCAGTAGTGCGCCGGCGTAAGGCGCCCGCTGGGCGGACGTCATGGCAGCAAAGTCGAGTTTCGCGTCTGCCTTTAAACCTTTTACCACCGTTCCATCCTGGGCCTCCCAGAGCCCAGCTGCGAGAATCAGCATCGTCTTGAGATTGTTGCCTTCCATTGCGACGTCGTACTCGAAGGTTTTGTATTTTCCCGCAAAGAGGCGAGCGAACTCTGATAGGCCGATGTGCTTCTGCAATTCCAGCGCCGGGTTGTTGCCTACAATGCAGTTGTCTGCATGGGGCAAAAATGGAACACTCTTTTGACCGCCCGCGCCGTCGTCCTCAATCATAGACTTTGGAGGATCGTTGTCGGTCAGTCCTGAGCACCTGACAGGGATATTCTCACCTTGATGCTCAGCTCTGACGTCGCAGAACAGCTGCATAAAGTGGTTGAAATAAATTCCGCCCAGGTTGATGACAGACACACCGTAGTCGTCCAGGGAGTTCCGTCCCTCGCCGAATGGCTGCAGCGCGATTTTGGCGAGTGCCGGTAAGACCATCGCCTCCGCTATGCCCTCCACTAGGATTGTGCCCTTGGCGAACAGCAGGTTCGACTTTGTTGCGTCAAGCCATCTGTCCACAAATTGTCGGCTCTGCCTGGGCAGGCCGCAGTTCCTGAGGGGCACTGCCTTGGGGAGGCTCAGGTTGGACAGGTGAATAACGTGATCTACAGATACTGCAGCGGTGATCACAGTCGAGTGGGTGGTTATGATCACCTGCATTCCGCGAGCCTCAGCAGCCTTCTTAAGGTGCCGAAGGAGCCGGAGCTGAAGCTGGGGATGAAGATGCGCCTCCGGCTCCTCGATCAACAGCAGGCGCAGGTACGTTTTCTCGCCCTGCCCCTCATCGGCTTCGTAGGTCAGCTCTGCCAAAATGGAAGCGATGTACAGCAGGTTGTTGAAGCCCAGGCTGTTTTCTTCCAACGCCCGAAATTGTGCAGCATCAGCCTTGCTCAAGTCTGGAAAGTACAGGAGCCTCAGACCTTCCACGATTCGGGAGAAGCTCACTTCCGAAAACTGAATCACTGTGCCCTGAGATAGATGAGCGCCCAGGGCAGCTTTTAGGCTTTCACCAATTCGCTGGTTGGCAGCTTTGATAGCAAATTGGTCGCTCTCTGATAGCTGGCGATTGAAGTCCCCAACATGTTGCTCCAGTGGATGCAGCACCCGCGCCTTTCTGGCGGCTTCTATGTCTTTACGGCAGAGCGCTTTTAACAGGCGCGCGAGGCGAGACTGGCGCCCTTCTCTCAGCTTAGTTTCAGCGTCGCGTAAGGGCGGTAGGTATACGCAGTGGACATAGTCTAATTTCTCGGTTTCAAACGCTTTGGTGTACTCGTGGCCGCCGTACGTATGGTGTTTGAACCTACCACGAGACTCCTGGTTCAGGGCCGTGAACGTGAGTTTTGCCTCGGGATGGTTGCCGCACCAAGTGTCAAACGCAATCACATCGTTCTTGTCGAGATCGGAGAAGGTCGCCTGAATTTTGATCTCTTCAGCCGCGACATCATCCTTGCCAAATCCCCTGTAGAAATCGCGCTCGCTGATAATTCGTTTGCCCGACTCAGAGTCATTGAAGAGCTGACGTATCGCGCTGACGACACCAGTCTTACCGGCCCCGTTTTCGCCGACCAGGACGTTCAGGCCGTCATGTAGCTCGATCGAGAACAGCTCCCCAAAGCACTTGAAGCCCCGAACGTCCAGCGTACGTAAATACATGAGCATCCCTTCTTCATAAATTGCTAGATAGCCGGATTTGAGCCGCGCCACCTGTACTATCAAATTGACATAGAGCCAGCTGTGCTCGTTTGCCGAGCTTGGTCAGCTAAAGCACATCATCAGCGGTCGTCTCACCTCAGGTGCCATCAGCTTGGCGATCTTTTCTACAACCCATGCCGCGCAAGGCCACAGTGCCTGAACAGCCAGCAGCACGGTAAAAACGAAAAACGCTCGCAAAAGGTAGTCATGCGCCAGCTTGATATGGCTCACCTTGGCGTTGTTGCCCGGGTAGTTTTCGATGACTTTGATAGCGATAGACTTGGCCAAGCTCGCGGCAGGTTGTTGTGTGCTCCAGCAACGCGAAATGTCACCGGCACCCACTGTGTGGGCATTGCTCACGCGCAGTACGCAGAACGCGCTGTACCCCGCTCGAAGGACATACGCCACGGCAAGCGCAAACACCGCCAGCGACAGGGCGCCAAGGGCTTTACTGGTCTTGTCGCTCCAAAGGGTCGGCAATAACGACACCAATACCGGGATGAGTGCGGTTACTGCCGCAAGATAGACCCCTGCTTTGGTGTCAGCCCCCCTACGACGCTCCTGTTCGGCGTCGTACATCCGGCGCGCCTCTTCCAACGCTATTTCGCTCTGCAGATCCCAATTGCCGTTGTTGACGGATGCTTTCCACCCGGCGCGCATTTGGTCATTTGCCACAACCTGTTCAGGCGTAGGAGGAGCCAGGGTCGGCCAAAACAACTCCCTATCAAAGCGGGCCATTTCGGATCATCTCCAGCTCATCAACGATTGCCGCAGCAATTGGGTATCCGGTTTGATTTTCGATCCAGGCCCACTGACCGTTTGGATTGATCTCCAAAAACCACAGCTTTTCGTCTGTGTCGCACACCAGATCAATAGCGCCATACCGCAGGTTCAGACGGTGTACCAACTCTCGACATTGAGCAGCCACTTGATCAGGCAAGCTGATGGCCTCGTGGCGTAAGTCAAGGCGGCTACCCCGTCGCCAGTCAACTTCGGTTTCTTCGTTATCCTGAGACCAGATGGCAGTGGCGAACACCTGAGCGCCAACGACCGTGACGCGAACATCATATTTTTTTGGCACTTCAGCCTGAATGATCACCGGGGCAAGGCCAAGGGCAGGCGCATCTGCTTCGGTCAATGGCTGCAGCCGTGAGGTGAACATCACCTTCTCCAGCGCGCCCGGCAATACCGCTTGCCGAAGAGGCTTCCCAACAGCCCTTCCCTCTGCCGTCAGTAACTCGGCGGGCTCCAACTGGTTCGTTATGGCAGTATCCGGGATATTGAAACCGAGGTGCCGCGCAATCAGGAGCTGTCGCGGTTTATCCTCAGCCAGAAAGATCTGAGTAGGGTCACTGAACCAGCAACCCTCCAATCGGAAATAGAGACTCTTCAGGAAGCTGCTCCATTCCGCCTCAATGTAGGCACGCTCACCCGCATCCAGGACTGCCTCAGGTGCTTGTGGCGCGCCAGGCCTGCGAAAATAGGCAGCAGTAACGTCACGCCCTGTAATTCGTTTCCCTTCCAGCTCAATTGCCCAATCATCCATGGCACTCACGCCCAACGTGCTTCGAGATAGAGGGAGCAGTTCAGTGTTGAGCCTGAAATAAGGCAAGCCCCGCCGTTGGAGCTTTGCGACGACGAAGTCCATCGTTATGTCGCGGCGATTAGTGACCAGCAGAAACATAGTGGAAAGCCTCAATCCAGGTAAAAACGCTCGTCGAGGCCGAATTGCATATCCCCTGGATCGTCGTGCTCAAGCTCTGCCTCGGTTTTGGTCATCAGCTCCAGCATGGCGTAGCAGTCACCCGGGTCATCTTCTTCGATCACCGTATCGGTCTTGGTCATCAGTTGGAGCAGATGAGAGGCCTGCCCATTGGAGGTGAGATCGTCGTCACTTTCGGGCTTGGAGTATGTTTTTGTGAGCGTTTCGAGCGTCACGAACGAGTCGTCATCCTCTTCACTATTGACTTTCGTCTTGGTGAGAAGCTCGTCCAGCGCTCCACGAGCAATAATGGGCTGAGTACCATTAGGTGTCTCAACGACCCACATATCGTGCTGAGTCGAGTAATACCCTGGCAGATTGTCGGTACCTGTTCTCGGCACAGCGTTTCTTGCGAGCAGGGGTGAAACTGCCTTAGATGCGGGGATGGAGGCTGTAGGCATTACGCTGAAACTCCTGTATGGCGTTGTGCCAACATATTACGGAGAACTGAGCGATTCGTCATGTTCGTACCTGCTGAGCACCTTTGGGCCGGTATGTTGCGTTCCTTCGCAGCCCAATACTCCATGTGATGTCCTCGCAACACGCTCGACACGCAAGGTTTCATTTATCATTCGGTCAGCCCAGGTCGGACACGGATAGACCGACAACCCCCCAGATACAGGTACCGTTCTTTTGGAAGGAAAACCACTGACAGCCCGCGAGGCTTATCAAATCCCGCGGGACATCGCTCTCGGGGTTCGTAGCATGCGCCGACTGCGGTTTGATGACAGTCGAGACCGATGGCTGGGTGCTCACGTTCTATAACGACTGCGACACGCTCGACTATAGAATTCCATTCGTTCGATTGAGCCAAGGCGCACTCGAATCCAAGGTACGGTACTTTTCCAATATGCTGGCCGGCATTAGCCTAAGTAGGCTTTCGTACGTTCTCTCAAGCGGATCATCAACGCGCCCGTTCGACTCTAGCTGGTCAACGGTCAACTGCTCGCGGCTGTATCTGGGAGGACTATCACCTCTCCTTTGCGCGCTCTCAATCGACTTTATATCATCGTCCGATAGCTCTAAGAGAGCTGCCATGCGTTCCAATGTATCGTGAAGTCTGCCGTTGACCTATGCGCCCTCGTCTTCAGTTTGTTTTAAAATCCGATGTGCTTCGTCTGAGGGGCTCAGCGCGAAGGTTCGCCTAGCGTTGGCTATGCGAGACATTATGGCGGGCATTTCATTTTTGGCCGTTTCTGCGGCTGCCGCTAGAGCTTGAAATTCCGCTCTATCATCATCATTTAGTAGCTTCATCTTTTTATCTCGGGGAGAGTCGAGCAATTTTCCGGATTTTCGACGATTTACCGGTCGGTGTCGAACGTCCGCCTTTGGCCGGTTTCTGCGCCCGGTAACCGACGGCGCTAGGTCGACTGTTGCCCTTTGTTACAGTCAGCGAAAGATCAGGTGAAGTCATCACCATTCAGCCGCACTCTTCAACCAGCAAAGACATTGCAAGCATAATGAGTCATCCACGCATGTGAGTTACATCATGACCGAAGCCAAACGCTGGACAGTGAGTTGCCAAGCCCCTGCTGATGGAAGTGGTGACGCCATCGTCGACTTGCCACCTGAACTACTCGCCAGTTTAGGATTGAGCGTCGGCGCGATAGTTCTGACCCCGAAGTCGATCCACTCTGCTACACCCTGAGTCAAACTGGCTCTTCAGCAAATTGGGTGAGGCGACCGCTAGCTTCCCGCCGTACTTTCCAGGGCGACGTCGATATCCTGTCCGCGAGCTTAGATCATGATGGATTTTGCGATGGCCATAAACTCCACCGCCCTCCAGCCACTAATGCTTGATCAAATCCAGCAATCGCTGGTCGTGCGCGGGCAGATTGCGGCTCAGACAACGAGGTGTAATAACCACTGGGATGGACTTTAAGCGTCAGGAAAAGCCTTCGAATGGAATAGGGGTGGTGACGTCACTATTTGCGTTGAGCCCCGCACTGCGGGGCTTTTTTATGCCCAAAAAAGAGAGCCAGCCGAAGCGCCATCGCCTTTAACGGAATAAATGCAGGTTGTAGCGCTGTGCTTTTCTGCGATTGCAGCCGAATCCATTTGTGGACGAGGTTTGCGTTGAGGTTGTGGCTGAGTGCGATGCTGGCAATCGAAGCACCGGGGCGATTCAGCATTTGGCTGCTGAAGACCCTTCTTAGGCGATATTTTGAACGCTGCAATCACTGTGGATTTAGAAGCAAATGGCATGAGTTGGTATCAAAAAATGGACTTGAAGCGCTCCCAAGCCCTGATAGGACTGTCCCCGAGTCCGATGACTGAAGCTTCAGGTTCCAGCAGAGGCAAGGCCTCACAAATTGATCGCTGCAATGGAAATCTAGATAATCCTCGCCAACGGCGAACAGAATGAAGGCTCACTGAATGGATAAGGTCGATGGTAATTTTGATTTCAAAAGCTCGACCTACTCAGAAGTCGCCCAGCTAGTGGACGTGGCGGAACGCGTTATTCTTGAGAGAGGTATCCGGTTCACCCCCCAAAGCGTCCTGCACAAGCTGTTTGCTGATGCTCGAAAGTTAGATAGGGATTGGCGCGACTCTAGCAGATCCCCAAGTCTCGTTACCGGCATAAACTCCGTTTATGCAGAGAAAATTGCCAGGATTGTCACTGATCTGATTGACGCACCCGGGGTTGAGGAAGCGCTGCAGCGCATCGCAGGCAGCGACATAAATCTATCCCACCGCCTCAAGTCACAGGGCAAGGATGCCCTCTGGGAACTCAGCTTGCTGACGACCCTTCTGCGAAAGCAGATCAGTGCAGAGCTTGTGGATCCACCAGATATCGTTGTTGAACTCCAAATGGGTTCGTACGCGATTGCCTGCAAGAAAATCTATGAGCTCAAAAGCCTGTTTTCTAGACTGCGGGACGGCGCCAAGCAAATCAGCAAATCGGGCAGCCCTGGCGTCATTGCCTTGAATATTGACGACCTCCTGCCTGGCGACCACATACTAACTTCCCAAAGTCCAAAGGTCGCTCTCGATATCTTGTCGCGCGAGACCAAGAGTTTCTTCCAGGAAAACTTCGCCGCTTTTGACAGGGTCAGAGAGAAGAGCTGCCTTGACGGGGTGCTTATCTCTGCCTCAACGATCTCCGACATAACCGAGACAAGTACGCGCTTGAATCTGACAACGTCATTTAATTTTTACCCGTTCCGCAATGAGGGACTCGGGCGCGCTCGGTTCTTGGGACTTGTCAGAGAACTCTCGCCCGCAGAAGTCATTGAGGCGTATCCCAGCCGATTCATCGTTCATCAGTGACACGGGCTAAGAGTAAAGTGCCAGCCTTGCCGCGCTGTCTTCTTGGGCTTGGGCTCTATCATCTGCTCCCCCGAAGTTTTGTAAGATCAATACTCATCCCACGTACTTCTTCTACGTGAGAGTAACGGCTTGATAGCACTGACCAGTGAGCCTGAAGCGCTTCTATAAGCTTTGAGAGTCACGACCATGACACTTGCAGCCCTGACCAATCAGCGTGTAGCGCTTGGAGATGAGGCAGTAGCTTTTGTCCCTTACAGGGGGAACCTGCAGGAGTTCGTCGAACCGGGCCGCCAGGTTGCTTGGGCGATCTAGCGGAATCTGGGAAAGGTAATCCGGAAGCAGTCTAGTGAGCCGATCGGACGAAATTCGTTTGGGCTTAGCCTATGCATGGTGTCAATTGCCTTGAGTACCTTGCCTACTCTTTCACACTGGCACATCATGCCATCCTGCCACCATGCCTACCAACACAGCAGGATTGAGAACGTCATATGGAATACGACGAAGGCCGAGAAATCACTAGGCTGATAGCTGAGGAGATGCTCAGCGTCGGAACTAGCTTCCCCCAGATATCTCCAAAGAGAATCCGTCTTCTAGCGGCGCTTCACCTTACAAAAGGCCTTACCTTACAGCGCCAATACCAAGATATCTTCGAGGACGCTTGCTCAGCTGTTATCGAAACGACTTTGAAAGATTTCGACGATACGGAAATTAGATCTGCATTCAACGATAAGTTGACGCAAATGAAAGAGCTAAGATCCAGCCCCATGGATAGAGAGGTTCGAGTTAAAACAGCCACTTACCTTATCGATCTGTTCATCATGGATTCGTGCAACATTCCGTACGGACATCCAACGGCGGTAGCCGCATTAGTTGGGAGCATACATTCCACGCTCCATTCACATGTTATCGAAGTCGCTCCGACCACCGCGGAACTCTCCATGGGCAAGGAACGCATTGACGACAGTTCCCTCCCGATGATCCACCCAACCTCCAGAGCGTTGAGGTACCTCATTTCTCTGAAGCTGATTATCAACAAAATATATCCGTATTTCATCGACGGTCACATCCAAGATGTAAATTTCGATGACAAACCCAGTTTTCTTTTGGATTCACACGAGCAATTCAGCCTTTCGGCAGCGACAGGCCTGAGTAATTTTGGTGAATTCACCTTGAATCATAACAACGCCGCTCGTTTTATACTGGTGATTCCGGCTAGCAACGCGAAACTCGGCAATCTGGTCAAGGGCCTGTCACCTGCATTAAAAACACGGCTCAGGCTGGATGCGGCGATTTGTTTCAGCGTCAGTGAAACCCGAGGCGCCAACAACGACAAAGTGCTTCTGATTTTCAGTCAGGGTATTAACCTGATGAGAAATCCTCACATTTATATTGATGTATCAATGTCAAACAAATCTCTGGAACATTTGGATCTGCAAGAGCGAGCTATTCTTGCAGGACACATCGTAAATATTCATGAAGCACGTGACCTGTTCGAAATGTGGAAGCGTATACCTACAAAGGTCGCAACGATTCTCAATGCCCAGTTTTCTGATGGCTATCATAATGTCAAGACTCTATGCATTGAGAATGAAGTTGATCTTGGAAAACCTTTGAAGATCCACTCACCTAAAAATTTCATCCGCAACAATCGATTGGAAGGTAATACCTTCAACATCACGGCAGACCCTCAAGCCATTCTAAGACTGCTAAGCGACCCCTTAGAGCCGGCGTGCGTCTACATTATCGGAAATAATGGTGCTGGAAAGACGAGGCTGCTTTGTGAACTCATTGACCGCATCGGCGAAATGGATCGAAGAACGGTCGGCATCTCGACAGGCGTGCACGACCGATTCCCGCTCGGACGGACAAAGCAGATTAGTCATTTCGAATACAGGGGCGTTCGTACCAGCGCCGATTCAATATCGCCGTCCAAGCTAACGAAAAATGTCACCTCTCTGGCGGCGCGAGTGCTCGCCGATCAACGCATGCTCGATGCCTTGAAGGAATGCCAGCAGTGCTTGGGGTTCGCAACGCGCTTCTACTTCATGCTCAGGCCTGAGATGGCACTCGATAACGCCCCTGAAGAAATTAGGCTCATGAGAATGTCGGACAACGCTGCAGAGAACGACGTACCTGAGTCTCTGGCCCATTACGAGTTCGGCGTGGTGCGCCCGGCAACGGAAGACCAAAGGGAGCGCATTGTCTCTTATTCCTCACTGAGTTCGGGTGAGCAGAACATCAATCAACTGCTACTCAGCGTCATCACTACAGCTGAGCAAGGCACGGTTTTCCTAGTAGACGAACCGGAGATAAGTCTGCACTTGAAATGGCAGCAGACGCTGCCAAGGGTTTTCCATCTGCTGTCTCAGCGGTTCGGCTGTTCATTTGTCGTGGCCACGCACGCCCCTACCCTGATCAGCAACGCCAACGATCGGGGCAGTCACAGCTTTATGCTGGACTTGGGGAAGCTGCCGGAGCTAAGCGCGAGAGAGCGCTACTCGGTCGAATCGATCATCTTGGGCGGTTTTGGCACCTACACCCCGCACAACCGCGCAGTGCACGAGGCCTGTGCGCGTATCGTTGCGAAGACCATGGAATCGAAAGGTAGCCAAGCCGATCAGTTCTCTCCGTTGGCAGAGCTTGACGAGATGCTTGAAAAAATGAGTTTCTCGCAAGGCGCATACGTTCCGCCAGGTCAACAGGAAGACATTGACCTCATAAAAAAGGCCTACACGGCTGTTCAGCTGCTCCTCCAAGACCAAAGCGTGGTAAACAACGCCGCCAGTAAAGCGGGGGTGTAAATGACTGATTATTTCGTTCTAGACGAAGCCGAGCTCAGGCCTAGGTACGATGACTATAAAGTCCTGTGCCACGCCGAGGAGCGATTCCACAAAGTCGTTATGTTTAATCTCCTGCGGTTTCACGCTACTGCACTCCAGCGTTTCAATAGGAGGCAGGCCGGTGAAGAGATTGAGGACTGCAACCTCTGGAACGAATTTTCGAACCCTGAGAACAAGAAAAAACCTAAGACGGTTGCAATGGCTGCCACTGGCGAGGCGGCGCCCACGGTGAAGGCCAAGCGCAAACGAGGTAAGGCTAAACCAATCATTAGCGATATCAAGGGTGCGTTCAGGAGCTATATCGAGACGGCGCAGAGAAATCGATGCTGCTACTGCCGACGCTGGCTGTGTAACAGCGGGTACTCCAAACCCATTGAGCACATATTGCCTCGCAAAACCTACGAGCAGTACTCGTTTCACTTCTGGAACCTGTCCGTCGCCTGCGTGGACTGCAATGCTCTGAAGAAGGAAACTGATTGGGCAAACCCGGACAAACACGGCTTTGAAACTTATCCGTTGCCAAGCACCTTCACAGAGATGTTCCACCCGCGGTTCCACCGATTCGACGAACACGTGCGCTTCATCCGCGTGCAGACCAATGACCACAGCATCACCTTGTACCGGGGGATCACGCCTCAGGGACAAAAGCTGTGTGACGATTTGCTAACCACCATCGCAGGTAAGGAGGTTATCGTGAACGCTAACGCGGCACTCAAAAGCTCGATGGAAACCATCGAGCGATTCGACGTAAAGGAAGGCAGCCATCTGGAATCTGCGCTCAAGAGTCTGGTCGGCGCCTTGTCTGAGCGGTCGATCGATTTACTGAAGCGCTGAATAATTGATTAGGCGGGTTGATCACGTTTGTTGTGGTCGCTCGCCTAGGGGACCTCCTACTACTAATCGTCGCGACTTCAGAACCGATAGAAAACCCGGCTATGAACGTATTCTGGCGAACATGTAATTCATTTTTTTAGTTCATATTATTGTTTCTAATAGAGTAAGGATAATCTACTCACCGCCTTCGTTTCCCTGAATCCTTGCGGTGGGTTCCGTCGTGTTATTTGCAGAAGGTATAAAAAATGCTCGCACGCTGGCGCTGGGTGCTACACCAATTGACCAAACGGCTGTGGTTCAGGGCGAGTCTGTTTTCCTTGCTGGGTATTGCGACCGCGTTACTCGCCGTTGTCTTCAAGGACTACATTCCCGAGTCGTTGCCCGCCCGCATGGGTGCCGACGCCGTCGATAAGATATTGGGCATCATTGCCTCAAGCATGCTCGCGGTCACGACCTTTTCGTTAAGCACCATGGTCAGCGCCTACGGTGCGGCGAGCAGCGGCGTGACGCCCCGTGCCACAACCCTGGTGATGGAAGACACCACGACACAAAATGCCCTGGCCACCTTTATCGGCTCATTTCTGTTCAGCCTGGTTGGGATCATTGCTTTGAGTACCGGCGCCTACGGTACACAAGGGAGGGTTTTGCTATTTGCGGTAACCATCGCGGTGGTCATTCTGATTGTCTACACGCTGCTGCGCTGGATCGATCATTTGTCCAAGCTTGGGCGGGTGGGAGAAACCATTGACCGTGTCGAGCAGGCAGCCATTGATGCCATTAACCATCGAGTCCAATGGCCGCATTTGGGTGCATCCCCCTACCCTTGCGAGTCAGTGATCCCCAGTTCGGCGCTGATCATCACAAGCCAGCACACGGGGTACGTCCAGCACATTGACGTTCAGGCGTTAGGCGCGATCGCCAAAGCAGATGAGATACAGATATTTATGGATGTCCTGCCGGGAAGCTTCGTGCATGTAGGCATGCCGCTCGCAAGAACCGTCAGCTTGAGCAACGCACGCGGTGAGGAACTGGCGTCGAGCAACGAAAAAATCATCACAACCCTGGCTATGGGAGTGCGTCGAACGTTCGAACACGACCCCCGGTTCGGCTTGTCAGTGTTGTCAGAGATCGCCTCCCGCGCCTTGTCGCCGGCCGTCAATGACCCCGGCACCGCCATTGACGTGATTGGGCGCGGCGTCAGAAGCTTGACATGCTGGGGTACACCCAAAGAACCCACCGCGAAAGCCGACGCTGATTGCCAGCACGTTTACCTGCGCGGCTTGACAGTAGATGACCTGTTCGATGACTTCTTCGCACCGATTGCCAGAGATGGCGCGGGTCTAGTGGAAGTCGACCTGCGCATGATGAAGGCCCTTGTAAGCCTGGCACAGATAAACCCGGCGATGTTCAGGGGCGTCTGTACCCGGCACGCAGAACGACTGCTCAAGCACGCAAACACTGCGCTTGTACTCGAAGAGGACCGGCAAAAGCTCAGCGCGGCGGCGCGACCGCTGCTGCACTGACCCACTCCTGCGTGATTCGCTCCTCCTACGATAAGCGCGTCGGTAATCTAAGTTCAGCACACAGTCCACCGCCTTCGCGATTTCTCAAGGTCAGGGATCCGCCAAGGGCTTGTGCCAGTTGCTGGGCGATAGCCAGGCCCAGGCCCGTGCCGCCGGTGCTGCGGTTGCGCGAATTTTCCACGCGGTAAAATGGCTCAATCACACGGGCCAGCTCCTCTTCGGCAATGCCGGGACCACGATCCATCACGGTCACCGAGAGGCTGTCGCCCTCCTCCGGCTCGACCCGCAGCTGCGCGGCACCGGCGAATTTGAGCGCGTTATCCGTGAGGTTTACCAGCACTCGGCGCAGCGCGTGGGGCCGAGTGTGAATCACCGCGTTGCTTTTGCCGCTGAGCTGCACGTCCTTGCCCATGTCCTGGTAGTCGAACACGAGGCTGTCGAGGAATGAATCAAGATCGGTACGGCGGCTTTCCTCGGTGGCGCCATGCACGCTGCGGGCATAGGCAACGCCTTCACGCACCAGATGTTCCATCTCGCCGAGGTCATTCCACAATTTGTCTTTGTCACCGCAGTCGTCCATCAATTCGGCACGCAGCTTCATGCGCGTGATTGGGGTTTGCAGGTCGTGGGAAATCGCCGCCAGCAGTTGCATGCGTTCTCTCAGATAGGCCGCGATGCGCGCCTGCATGGCATTGAAGGCGATGGCAGCGTGTGCGACTTCGGTCGGGCCTTGTTCATCCAGATGCACCGGGTGAGTGTTGGGATCGAGGTTTTCCACGGCCTGGGCCAGGCGGGTCAGCGGGCTTATGGCAATGCGAACGGCCAGCCACGTGCATAGAATCATCAAGGCCAACTGGCCCAGCAAAACCACCGGCAGCCACGGCGACAACGGCACCATCGAGGGGCGCACGTCGATGGTCACCGGGCTGCCGTCGGCCAGTTTCAGATGGACCTGGAAATGTTTGATAGGCCCGGGAATGTCTGTCACGGTCATCGGGTAATCCTTACCGATGGCCTCCTTGATCGAGGTCACTGCAATCGGCGTGTCACGCAGAGCGACGCCTGGCGAGCCTTCGTCGAGCAAATAGCGGTAATTGCGTCGATCCAGTTGTTTCAACCAACTCATGCGTTCCTCGGCGGGCAAGCGGTCAAGGATGGCAATGGACGTCGATACATCGGTTTCCAGGTTACCGAGCATGGTGTTTTTCGCGGTTTCGTAACGCTCGTAATACTGCACGCCGAAGGACAAGGCCTGCGCCAGGGTCAGCCCTACCAGAAAGATCAGCGACAGCCGCGAGATGAGGGTACGAGGCCAATGCAGCGAAGGCTTCATGCCGGTGCTCCAAGCACTTGCACCGGCAGCGAGAAGACATACCCCTCGCTGCGTACGGTTTTGATGTAAGCCGGCTCGCGCGCATCGTCAAGCAGGCGTTGGCGCAGGCGGCTGACCAGCAGATCAATGGAACGGTCGAACAGGTCGGCGTCACGGCCCTGGGTCAGATTGAGCAACTGGTCGCGATTGAGTACCCGTTGCGGATGGTCGAGGAACACCCGCAGCAGGCGATATTCAGCGCCGCTGAGGGCGACCATGGTGCCGTCTTCATCAAGCAGATGGCGGGCGGAGGTGTCCAGGCGCCAGCGCCCGAACCCCAGCCACCTTCCGGTTTCGGTAACGACCAGGTTGGGCGGCAGCATGCGCGTACGGCGCAGCACAGCGTTGATGCGTGCCAGCAATTCACGGGCGGCGAACGGCTTGACCAGGTAATCGTCGGCGCCCATTTCCAAGCCGATGATGCGATCGGTTTCGTCGTTGCGGGCGGTCAGCATCAGCACCGGCGTGGCCTTGTGTTTGCCGGCGCGAATGTCGCGGCAGAGTACCAGGCCATCGTCGCCGGGCATCATGATGTCCAGCACGATCAGGTCTACCGGCGTGGCCTCGAGAAACGAGCGCATCTGGCGGCCATCCGCAACCACGGTGGTGCGCAGGCCGTTCTTCTTCAGGTAGTTGCCTACCATCTCTCGAATCTCACGGTCATCGTCCACGATGAGGATGTGATCAACGTGTTCCATGGGCCAAGCCTCTGTCAATGGGAATTGCGGCTCAGTCTATAGAGGCTGAGCCCGTTCGCCCGCGGCGGTTTGTATTGCAGTGTATCTGCTGTGGCGAAGGATACATGCAGAGGCAAAAACCACAATTTTCTAGGCTTTGTATGGCTGTGTATCGGGACGGGGTCCTGATACGAACCGATTTATCCGCGCCGGTTTTTGACACAGGCGAGATACCTCGCGGGCTTCTAATGAGCCACATCGAGGCCAACCCAAGCGCCTCGGCTCAATCGAACGACCCAACCCTTGAAGCCTTGAGGAAACGACCATGAACACCAATACCCTCTATGCCGCTTGCCTGTTTGCCGCCCTGAATATCTGCACCTTCTCGGCCCGCGCCGAAGCCGACGTCACGCCGCAAACCTACACCTACGGCACGCATCTGGACATCCAGAAAGTCGTGGCATTGACACAGGATGCCGGGGCGGCCTGCGGCATTGTCGATGCCCAACTGACCTACCTGAATTCGCAGGGCAAGACCGAGATCCTGAACTACCGCAAATTTGCCGAGTGCCACAGCGATAACTGAGCCCGGCCCACATTTCATCAGGAGACCCTTATGTTCCTCATCGCATTCCTGGGCGGCTTATTGACCGTCCTCAGCCCTTGTATCCTGCCGGTCGTGCCATTTCTGTTCGCCGGTATCGACCGCACACGCTCCTCGATCCTGCTCACCCTTGGTGGCATGGTCCTGACCTTCGCGCTGGTTTCCAGCCTGGCCGTGGTCAGCAGTGAATGGGTGATTCAGGCCAACAAAACCGGGCGTCATGTGGCACTGGTGGTGATGGCGCTGTTTGCCTTGTCGCTGATCTCGGCGCGAATCAGTGGCTGGCTGGCCAGCCCGTTCGTGTTACTGGGCAATCGCCTCGACCCCCAGACGCGCAAAATGTCCGGGCCGCTGGGTTCACTGATGATCGGCGTCGCCACCGGCCTGCTCTGGGCGCCGTGCGCCGGGCCTATTCTCGGGGTGATCCTTACCGGCGCCATGCTGCAAGGCGCCAATGCGCAAACCAGCCTGCTGCTGGTGGCCTACGGCCTGGGCAGTGCACTGTCGTTGGGTACGCTGATTTTCGCCGGACGTGGTTTAGTCAATCGCCTGAAGGCCTCGATTCCGGTCACTGGTTGGCTGCGGCGCGCCACCGGTTTTGCGGTCCTGGCCGCAGCGCTGATGATTTCTACCGGTGCCGACAAGACGCTGTTGGCCGGGGCGTCGTCCGAAGGCGTCAGCGTGCTGGAAAACGGCGTGCTGCAAAGCGTCCCCAAAGTCGTCGAATACCTGGTAAGCAAGGCCAAGGCCGAACCCACCCTCGACAACGCCCGAGGCCCGATGCCGTCGCTTTCTGGCGCGGTGGAATGGCTCAATTCGCCCGCACTGACCAGTGAATCGCTCAGAGGCAAGGTGGTGCTCGTCGATTTCTGGACTTACGACTGCATCAATTGCCAGCATACCCTGCCGTACGTGAAGGACTGGGCGCAGAAGTACGAGAAGGATGGCTTGGTGGTAATCGGCGTCCACACCCCGGAATACGGTTTTGAACGCATCATCAGCAATGTCAGGGATGAGGTGAAAAAGCTCGGCATCACTTACCCGGTAGCCATCGATAACAACTACGCGATCTGGCGCAACTTCGATAACCAGTACTGGCCCGCGCACTACCTGATCGACGCCAAAGGGCAAGTGCGTTTCACCCACTTCGGAGAAGGACGCTACGAGACGCAGGAAAAGATGATTCAGCAACTGCTGCAAGAGGCGAAAGCTCCAGCCGCGTAACCCTTGAAAATCCATGGCCCACAGGCAACGTGCTGTGGGCCATTAGCTTTTTCTCCTGCGGCCTGGGTTGCGCGACCACCCTCTCCCGCCAACCCCAGGCTAATCCGACACGATGCTTTTGGCCTCAAGAAATGCTTGCAGCCCAAAGACTCCAAACTCCCGGCCGACACCGGACTGCTTTACCCCGCCGAACGGCGCCAGCAACTCTGGCGAAATTCTGTTGATCAACACCGAGCCGACCTGCAGCTGGGCCGCCAGGTGTTGGGCACGGTCCGGTTGCCCGCGATAAGCACAACGCCCGGTATGCCCAGGCGTTGGCCGCGTCGAATCCCCCTCTCCCGCGTTTCAGCGTTGCACAACTTGAAAACGAAACCCGCCGGGCGACGTGCAAAACTCGCCTCGGCGTAGAGCGCTGAAAACGCCGCTTCGCCCCTGGCGTGTCATTTCGCCGTGGCGGCTCTTTCGATGAGGCGGGCAACCGGTTCCGGGTTCGAAACCATCACCACATGTGAAGCGCCCTTGACCACTTCCACGGCTTTGGCAGCGGCGCGCTTGGCCATGAATGCCATGGCTTGCGGGGGAATGTTCTTGTCCTTGTCGCCGTAGATGTACCAGGACGGTATATGCTTCCAGGCAGGGCTGCCGGACGCTTCGTTGAGCGCCGCTTCCGTTACCGGGCGTTGGGTGGCGGCCATCAATGCCGCCTCTTTCGCGGGGACGTCAGCGGCGAACTGGTTGTGAAACTTGTCCTGCTGGATGTACAAGTCCTTGCCCCCATCGGCCAGCGGTACAGGCGCAGCCAGCGTTGGGCCCAGCGTACTGCCCGGGAATTTGCCGGCCAGCCCGGCGACGGTTTCCCCGGCCTCAGGTGCAAACGCACTGACGTAAACCAGGGCTTTGACGTTTGCATGATCGTTGGCCGCGTCACTGATAACGTTGCCGCCATAGGAGTGGCCGACCAACACCACCGGCGAATGAATGTTCGTCAACAATGCCGAGATTGCCGAACCATCGCTCTTTACACTGCGCAATGGGTTGGCAGCGGCAACCACTGGATAACCGTCCTTCTCGAGAATCTTCACGACCCCATTCCAACTCGATGCATCGGCAAAGGCGCCATGTACGAGCACAATCGTGGGTTTTTCAGTTTGCGACCAGGCGTGTGTCGCCATGCTCAGGCTGACGGCGACGGCCAGTGCGGTTACTACTTTTTTCATTGTTGACTCCAGGTTTGACGGGAAATCAGGGAGCGAAGCGAGTGAAGACAAAATCGTGATTACGCACTCGCGCCTGGTGACAGGCGAAGCAGGTTTGGTGTTGGGCTTCATCGGCCGGTTTACCGTTGATAAACCGCCCGAATCCCCAACCACCGGTTGCTGCATATTTTTTCGAGTCCTTGACCATCACCTGCACGGTCGTGGCCGGCCCCGGGATGGACGCCGGCTCGAATTCCGGGGACTGCACATGTTTCCAGGCCAGCTTTACCAGCACCGTGCCATCAGGGAATGGCAGCGTTGAATCCTGATAAGCCTTGATGGCCAAGTCATTGCCCAGCACGGCTCGCAGTTCGTTCAAGGGGGCCGCTTCCTGCGCCGGCGCAATCAGCGGCCATAGGCGGTAGTTTTCCGGCAATTTCACGCCATAGATTGGTGAGGCGTCGCCAGTACTGGCGTCGCCCGAGGCCACACCCGTAGCGCTCAACGCTGCGATTGCAATGGCAGCCGACATCGCGGCCAGAAATTTCAGCTTCATCATCGCCATCCTCTCAGCCGGTTTTCAAAGATGATCGGCGTCGATCACCGCCTGGGCGAAGGCTTTCGGCGCTTCCTGCGGCAAGTTGTGGCCTACACCACCGGTGATCAATCGGTACTCATACTTGCCAGTGAAGCGCTTGGCGTACGCTTCGGCAGGTGGGTGCGGTGCGCCGTTCGCATCACCTTCCAGGGTGATGGTGGGCACACTGATGGATGGAAATGCCGCGAGTTTCTTCTCCAGCGCGTCGTATCTGGCCTCGCCCTTGACCAACCCCAGGCGCCAGCGATAGTTGAAAATCGACACGGCCACGTGATCAGGGTTTTGCAAGGATGCCGCGCTGCGCTCATAAGTGGCGTCGTCGAAATTCCACTGTGGCGACGCCAGCTTCCAGATGAGCTTGGCGAAGTCATGGGTGTTTTTCTCGTAGCCCAGGCGCCCGCGCTCGGTCGCGAAATAGAACTGGTACCACCACTGCAGTTCGGCGGCTGGCGGCAATGGCGCCTTGCCCGCCTCTTGGCTGCCTATCAGGTAACCGCTCACAGCGACCAGGGCTTTCACTCTTTCCGGCCACAGTGCGGCAACGATATCCGCAGTGCGGGCGCCCCAGTCAAACCCACCCAGCACCGCGGTCTTGATCTTCAGCGCGTCCATGAAGTCGATCAGGTCGGTCGCCAGCGCAGCAGGTTGACCATTGCGAATGGTCTTGGCCGAGAGAAAATGCGTATCGCCATAACCACGCGCAGAAGGGATCAACACTCGATATCCCTTGTCCGCCAAAGCAGGAGCGACATCAGCGTATGCGTTGATATCGTAGGGCCAGCCGTGCAACAAAATGACCACAGGACCATCGGCTGGGCCGAGTTCCGCGTAAGAAACGTTCAGCAGCCCCGCTTTCACATGCTTAAGTGCGCCGAGAGAGGTGTGAGCTCCCGGGGTGATAGCCCCAATGGTGGACGCGGGTACATCAGCCGCGTTGGCTTGGGAAAAACCGACAGCCACCGCCGCGAATTGCAGCACTGCTGCTGCCAACAGCGATGGGGCAAGACCCCGCAGGCGGCTGGATTTATTTTGATTGTTCAGCAAGGTCATCTCCATGGTATTTCTCCGTAGCGAGCCGCCGAATAGCGGCCCGGTGTGTTGGCTCGATTGCGTGTGAGCTACTGGCCAGTCTTCGTTGCGCTCAGCTTGGCGCGCAGCGGCCGGAAGGCCTCCCGCAACTCTTCGCTGAACAATTGAGGTTGCTCCCAGGAAGCAAAGTGGCCGCCCTTGTTAACCTGGTTGTAGTAGGAAAGTGATGGGTAAGCGCGTTGCGCCCAGCTTTTTGGCGCCTGATAGATCTCGTGCGGGAAGACCGTGATCGCCACCGGCACCTTGATGCTTGCGGTGTTCTGCGCGGCAGCGCTGAAATTGTTGTTGTTGTTTTCCCAGTAGAAACGCGATGACGATGCGCCTGCGTTCGTCAGCCAGTACAGGCTGATATCGTCCAGCATCTCGTCACGGGTCAATACCCGTTCAGGCTGGCCATCACTGTCCGTCCACGCGGCGATTTTTTCGTACATCCACGCCGCAGTTCCGGTAGGCGAATCGGCCAGCAGGTAACCGATAGTCTGCGGGCGCGTAACCATCATCGCGCCGTATGCTGCATTGCGGCCGAAGAAGGTGCTCAAGGAATCAAACGCCTTGCGTTCAGGCTCAGTGAGCCCGTCAGGGGCCGGGTCACCACTATTGATCGGCTTGACCAATTCGGGCGGGATGGTGGCCGGCATGTTCAAGTGAATGCCCAACAGCCCCGGCGGATTCAGGCGGCCCAATGCATCCGATATGACCGAACCGTGATCTCCGCCCTGGGAAACATAGTGGGTATAACCCAGACGCTTGATGAGCACATCCCAAGCCTTCGCGACCCGATCCGGCCCCCAGCCCAATTCAGTTGGCTTACCGGAAAAACCGTGTCCTGGAATCGATGGAATGATCACGTCGAACGAATCTTCAACCTTACCGCCGTAAGCAACGGGATCCGTCAGCGGGCCGATCGTCTTCAGGAACTCAAACTGTGAGCCAGGCCATCCGTGTGTCAGAAGCAGCGGCATCGCGTTGGGGTTTGGCGAGCGAACATGGATGAATTGAATGTCCACGCCGTCGATAGTCGTGATGAATTCAGGCAGCGCATTGAGCTTCGCTTCGGCCTTGCGCCAGTCATAGCCGCTGCCCCAATACTTCACCAGCGCCTGGACCTGGGCCAACTGCACGCCTTGGGAAACGTCGTTGACGGTCTCTTTGTCCGGCCAGCGGGTCGCCGCAATGCGCTTTTTCAGATCGGCCAATTGAGCTTCATCGACGTGAATTCGATAAGGTCTAATCGATTCGGGATGGGTCGAGGCCGAGCTGGCACCTGACGCATCGACGGCCGGGCCAGCAGCCCAGGCAGCACCGCTGCCGGCTATCAGGGCCAACCCCAAAGCGCCCATTCTCACGGAAGAAGCCAGACAATGGCGCCAGGTGAAACCGAACGTAGCTGCAGGCATTTTGAATTTCCTATAAGTCATTGGTCGACAACGTCGCGAAACGCGCAGAGATAGCCGCGAGTTAAATGAGTCATCCATTGGAAAAGGTTTGCGCCTTCTCGATGGGTCCATTTAAAGCCCCGCGGGTATCCCGTATGTGTCATCAACCGACTTAAAGGAATCGCTGTGTATCTATCCAAAGCGCAGATACAAAACGATACAAACCGACCACTCGCTCATAAAAAAGCCAATGCCCCGACTTGTCGGGGCATTGGCTTTTCTGGGACCTGGAAAACATAAGGGCTTTTCAGCCCATCAAGCTCGGCAAAGGGCATAGAGACCGCGTCGATTGCCAGGCAGCATGACTTGGTTACCCAAGGAACAGGCAGATACCCCGCTCCACTTCACGCCCTTCCACGCCTGCAAGAAACTTCAGAAATTTGCCCCTGATTCTGGTTAGCGTTCACCATCGTTTCTACCGCGTTAGCAATCTTATTGAAGCTACTGCTGTTCAGCGACCAAGCAATCTCTTCAGCACCAGTAGAGCAACAGCCCCGATTGCCAGTGCAGCAACCGGTTTTTCTTTGACGAATGTAGAAACGCTGTCCAGTGCGTCACCATAGGTTTGCGTCAGTTGACCCGCAGCCTGGCGTCCAGCGCCCTCAGCTTCCAACTTCGAATCACCAAAAAGCTTCCCGACTGCGCTCTGCGCTTTGCCGGCAACCTTTTCTACAACGCCTTCTACCTGTTCGCTCTTCATGATTAACCAAACCTTCGTGTGTGATTGGGTAACCCAGGAAAAACCTGGGTTTGAGGCAACGTGCAAAGCGTTAGGTGGACAGGCTTATTGATTAGTTCAAAGTTGATGAGCCTCACTTAGTCCAGATCAACCGATAAGTCTTCTTCCCTGTAGCGGCATCGTGATAAGGGTTTTCGCCCGGGACCTCTCGCGTGCGCACGCACGGGCGTCCCTCGCAGTCAATAATGGCGGCGTCACCACCCTGGCGTTTCAACGCTTCTATGTTTTGCTCAAGCGCCGCTAACTCTCGTTGCCTTTGCGCTCTTCATCTTGAATTCGATCAAAGGACTTTATATATCTGCGAAACCACCCGCCTCATCGCCTCCTCAATCGTTCCTTCATTGCGACAGATCACCCACCCCTGCCCCACCGCCGCTCGTTCAAACGCCTCGGTACACACAACTTGCTCCTCCAGCTTAAACATCACCGTACTGCTCAGCCCGCGCCGTCGTGCTGCCGCCCGTGCCCAGGATATTTGCGCCGCGGTGACAACCCCCACATGCAGATCCGGCACTTGCACCTGTCGATCAATGTTCAGCTCAAGAATGTCTGCAAAGGGTATCAATCGACGAAACGCAGCATCAGACGGGTACCAGCGATCCATCAGGATGATGCTGTCAGGTGGCTGTGCGGCCAGTACGTGCTGGGTAATCCAGCTGCGGCTGTCAGCAAAGCGCTCACACACCTCAAGTTCCAGATCCCGGCTGGGGTCTCTGGCGAATTTGTTAACCAGCGCCATCGTTTGCGCTCGATAGGGATCGCTCTTGCGCTCGCACAGTCGGACGACCTTTTTATTGTCGGCCCTCAACGCTGTCGTAACGGCCTCCAACAGCGTGGTTTTGCCGGTACCCTTGGGCCCATCCAACGAAATAAACAGCGCCCGAGTCATACGAGCGCTGCGTCATCGTTAAGGTTGTACAGTTCCATGGGGCCTCTAGTTTGAGCGTTTGGGCAAATTGGACTTCATTATGGGGAACCCTATCGCCCAACGCGAGGCTGGGCTGGCCGCCGCGCCCTCCCCGCGTCGACGGTCAGTCATTCAGCATCCGGCTTTGCGGCACGCCAGCCTCGTAGCTCAACGCCCACGGCGCAATCAACCGCTGCGGGGTCTGGCAGGTTTTGCGTTTAAACACGAAGTTGCGGCATTTCTCGGCAAACTGCTGGCGATTTCCCACCATGTCGAATCGCATCTGTGCCAGTTCCTGCTCGCGACAGCGTTCAACTTGCTGAGTATCCAGCGTGGCTTTACGTGTGCGTGCATGAAGGTACTTATCATCGGTCAACGCACTGTCGGCCTGTTGCAAAAGCCACAAGCCAAATGCTTGTGGGCAACGCGGGCCGATGGCCTGAACCATGCCGTACTGCTGGGCCTGGATGGCGCTGATGGGCAGGCATTCTTCGGTAAGCTTATGCGCGATTTCGCTGCCCACGGCCCGTGGCAGGCTGTAGGTCCAGTATTCGGAGCCGTAGAGTCCCATGGTCTTGTAGTGCGGGTTGAGCACCACACCTTCGCGGGCCAATACAATGTCGGCGGCCAGCGCCAGCATCACGCCGCCTGCGCCTGCGCTGCCGGTCAGGCCGCTGATCACCAGCTGCCTGGCAGTGAGCAGCTCCAGGCACACATCGTCGATGGCTTGAATGTTGGCCCAGGCTTCCAGCCCCGGCACGTCGGCGGCCTGGATGACGTTTAGGTGCACCCCATTGGAAAAGCTGCCGCGCCCGCCCTTGATCAGCAACACTTGGGTATCTCGCGCCTTGGCCCAGCGCAACGCTGCGACCAGCCGCTGGCATTGTTCGGTGCTCATGGCGCCGTTGTAGAACTCGAACGTCAGTTCGCCGATGTGGCCGAACTCTTGGTAGCGAATGGGTTGATAGACCCGCTCGTTGAACGCCTGGCAGGCGATTGAACTGTCCAGCACCGGCACCCCGGCCAACTGCTCAGCCAGAACGTGCCGTGCCGGTCGCTTGAAGGTCTCTGGGCCTTTGGGTTTGAGCGAGCCGATCCACAGGCTGTGATCTCCAGCCGCTACCAGCACGGCATCGTCCTGCACTGCGAGGATTTCTCCCGGGGTGCCCTGGCGAGCGTCCAAGTGCGCGTCGTAGAGGTAATATTGCCCGCCCAACAGGCTGGCCAACACGCCGGGCTGGCCATCGGCAGCGTCGATGCTGCGCTTGATAAAGCCTGCGCAATCGAACCAACTGAAGGTGCGGTCGGCCTGGGTCATGTTCGGCTGCAAGCGTCCGATGACGCTGGGTTGGGTGTAATCGAGCGGTGTCGGGACGAAGCCTTTGGCGAATTTCGCCACTACATCACGGATGCAAACCATCGCGGCGTCGCTCACCAGGCCGTTGTACAGCTCGGATTTGCGCACCTGGGCGGGCATGTCGAACTCACAGGTGGACCAGATTGGCCCGGCGTCCATTTCCTCCACCGCTTGCAAGGCGGTGACGCCCCAACGGCGGGCCTGCTGGGTGATGGCCCAGTCCAGCGCACTGGCGCCACGGTCGCCGACGATGCCCGGATGGATGATCACCACCGGGCGTTGCGGATGGCTCCACAGTTGATGCGGCACACGGTCCTTCAAAAATGGGCAGATCACCAGGTCGGCGCCAGACGCCTCGACCTGCTGGCATACCGTGGCTTGATCGGTGAACACCACAACGCTGGGGTCGTGACCCGCTTGGCGCAGATCCAGCCAGGCCCGTTGGGTTAAACCGTTGAATGCCGATGATAACAACAGGATCTTCAGTGATCGCATGGCTGACTCTTCCTTGAGAATATGCGACCAGAGCAGCCCGTTGAGCCGTCCCTGGCCATCGATAAGCGCCCAAGGTTATAGAGCGAGCCAGCCTCCCCACCTGATCGAGATCAATAGATGAAAGCGGCTTATTTTTTCTGAATCACCGCGCAACCTACTCATCAAATGAACATGCCCTGCTCGGGTACGCCTTGTTAACCGTAACGGAGCCACGTTCATGTTCGAGAAACCGCATTACCTCATCAGTTTCATCCTCGACAACCAGCCACAAAGCCGCACGCTTGAGCACGATGCCGACACGCTGGACCCTCAATGGGCCGAGTCCCTGCTCAGGCAGCGCTTTGCAGAGCTCAAGGACGCGAAATTGAGCGACGTCCAGGTGCAAAAGCGCAACAAGCCCGCCGATGAAGGCCATGACATCCCAGGGCATTACCAGCAGCCCTGATTTGCGTATCAGAAAAGCGCTGCCCGTTTATCAATCACTGAATATTCGGAGGACCTATGAACCCGACAACTCAAGGTTTGCCCTGCGCCTGCCCAGGCTGCACTTGCCAGGTGACCGATGACACAGGTCATCAACGCAACGGCAAAGCCTACTGCAGCCAGGCATGCGCCGACTTGCACCCACAGGGTCAAGCGTGCCCCAGTGCCGATTGCCATTGCGAGTCGAATGTGAAGGTGCGAGACCGCTCCGTCAGCGATAGCCAGCTCGACGAGGCGATCGAAGAAACCTTTCCTGCAAGCGATCCCATATCGCCTTGATCATTCAGCCCCACTAGGAAAACGGGGGTTGCATCGTGGCTCTAGGGTCTAGCAGTTGACAGCCCCCGGCAAAACTCAACAACCTGCACGTATCACCGCCCTGCCCTGAGGCTGCCCTTGGACTATTTCACCGCGCTCACCGCCTTCATCGAAGCCGCCGAAGGCAACAACTTCTCGCGTGCCGCCGAGCGCTTGGGGATCAAGGCCTCAACGGTTTCACGCTATGTGAAGGACCTTGAGCAAGACCTGGGCATCGCGCTGTTCAACCGCTCCACACGCACGCTGCATCTGACCGAAGGCGGCCAGACCTTCCTGATACACGCACGCAGAGTATTGGATGAACTGGAACACGCCAAGGCAGCCACGTCTGCGCTGAACCAGCATCCCCGGGGCGTGTTGAAACTCAACCTGCCACCGGCGTTTGCTCGCCATCACATCCTGCCGGCGTTGAATGACTTTCTGGCGCGCTACCCGCAGATCAGCGTGGAACTGGTGCTGGATAACAACAAGGTCAATTTGATTCATGCCGGCGTCGACTTGGCCATCCGCATTGGCGAGCTGGCCGATTCGACGCTCAAGGCACGCAAGCTCAGCGACGGCCACTACCGCTTGGTGGTCAGCCCGGCGTTTGGCACGCAGCACCCTCCTCCGTCCACGCCCACGGACTTGGCCGGTGTGCCTGCGGTGCTGGGCACGGCGACCACCGGCGATATCAGTTTTGTATCCGCCGGCCGCGCGCTCCCGTTGCAGCATGACGGCGTGATTCGAATCAATGACCTGGACGCGCAACTCATCGCCGTGCGCCAAGGCTTGGGCTTTGGGCTGTTGCCGGACTGGCTGGTGGCACGAAGTATCGAGGCCGGCGAGTTGGCAGTGTGGCTGCCCGAATGGCACATCCAGGGCGTGGAGCGGGCGTTTGCGGTGTGGTTTGTGTACCCGCCCAAGCGCATCGTGTCATCGAAGGTCCGGTGTTTTATCGACTTTATCGTTGAACGACTGGGCGAAACACCGGACTGGAAGTGACTCAACTGAAGCGGATATCCAGCGCACGCAAGTAGGTTTGCAGCCCCGCATCCTGAATCGGGATCAGGAACGCCTCGCTATCCGATTCATTAAAATGCGCATGCCAGTAACCGGGTGGTGTGACAAACGCCAGGCCGGGCGACCAGTCGACCCGCTGCGGGTTACGGATTTGCCCATCCGCGTCCAGCTCGGTGCCCACCAATGAATAACAGCCCTTGGGGCAATCAATAATGAAGTCCAGTGCAATCGACTGATGCCGATGGGGTTTCTGCACCGATCCCGCCGGCAGAATTCCGTACATGGCCCACAGCACGTGAGTCACCGTGCGCGTCTGCGGGAAATGACGGTTGCCCAGCAGGATGCTGATGCGGCTGCGGTCCTGTGCCCTGGGATCATCGGCCGCTTCACGCAACTTCGCGTTGGCCAGCGCTGCTGGGTACAGGGTCGGCGCAAAGCGATCGGCGCGGGGTGTCACCCCCAGGTAACGCAGCAACGGCTCATCGTGAACATAGTAAAGACGTGCATCCTCGCGGGCACTGAAGTGCGCCTGCTGTAATCCCGGCAGGGCAATAAAGCAGCCCTTGGACCATTGAATCTCATACTCCCCCTGAACCACGCTGCCTTGCCCGGCAATCACGTAGAACACCTGGGAAGTGGCGTTGGGTTGCAGGGTCAGTGTGTCACCACGGTTAAGGCGCATGAAGTTTGCGCATAACCCGGGGCCGGTGGCGGGGCCTTCGCAGCCCAAAGCCTCGCTGAGGTCCAGCGGTACCACGCGGGAGGGGCCATTGTCATACAGCGAGGCGGGAAAGCTGTGGTAGGGAATGCGGGAAATCAGGTTGGCACTGATGGGGTTCGCCGCCTTGCTGTACTCGAAGTACTCGGCGTCCACTTGGTTGATATCCGTCAGTGCGGGGTCCAATTCACGGTTCATCAGGCTCACCTCAGTCTTGGGCTGGATCGCGCAGCGCGGTTGAAGCGCTGCACGGGGTGAGTGGACTATAGGCATTGCCCACTGGCGGATGAATGCCTGTGACGGCACAGCAGTTATGCGAAACGGGGCAGTTAACGCAACTGGAACCAGGTGGTTTTCAGTTGCGTGTACTTATCAAACGAATGCAGCGACAAATCGCGCCCGAACCCCGACTGTTTGCCGCCGCCAAACGGCACGGTCACATCCAGCGCATCAATGGTGTTGACCGACACGGTGCCGGCGTTCAGGGCACGGGCCACGCGATGCGCACGGTTCAGGTCATCACTCCACACCGAGGCCGCCAGGCCATAAAGGCTGTCGTTGGCTTGCTGAATGGCCTGTTCTTCGGTATCGAAAGCGCTCACCGCCAGCACAGGCCCAAACACCTCCTCCTGGGAAAGGCGCATGTCAGCGGTGACGTTGGCGAATATCGTCGGCTGGATGAAGTTTGAACAACCCTCGATGTTCAACTGTTGGCCACCGGTCAACAGCGTGGCACCGTCTGCGTGCGCCCGGCCGATGGCTTGCATGATGCGTGCGGTTTGCCCGCTGTCGACAATTGCACCGGCGGCGCTGGCGGGATTAAGTGGGTTGCCGGGCATCCAGGCGCGGGATTTATCGATCAGGCGCTCGATGAACTCGTCGTGGATGCAGCGTTGCACGTAGAGGCGCGAATTGGCCGAACACACCTCGCCCTGGTTGAAGAAAATCCCAAAGGCCGCCTTCTCCGCCGCCAGGTCCAGGTCCTGACAGTCTGCAAACACCAGGTTCGGGCTCTTGCCACCACACTCCAGCCACACCTGTTTGAGGTTGGACTGGGCGGCGTACTGCATGAAGTATTTGCCCACCTGGGTGGAGCCGGTAAACACCAGGCAATCAACGTCCGGGTGCAACCCCAGTGCCTTGCCGGCGCCCTCGCCCATACCTGGCACCACGTTTAGCACGCCTTCGGGGATGCCTGCCTCCAGCGCCAGTTGGGCCAGGCGCAGGGCGGAAAACGGCGATTGCTCAGCGGGCTTGAGCACCACGCTATTGCCGGCCGCCAAGGCGGGTGCCAGTTTCCAGGCGGCCATGTCCAGCGGAAAATTCCACGGCACCACCGCGGCAATCACACCCAGGGCTTCGCGGGTGATGGTCGCCAACGCGTTGTGGGCAGTCGGCGCGACCTGATCGTAGAGCTTGTCCAGGGCTTCGCCGTACCAGGCGATCACATGGGCCGCGCCGGGCACGTCGACGTTATAGGCGTCCATTACCGGCTTGCCCATGTTCAGGGAGTCCAGCAATGCGAGTTCTTCGCGGTGGGTCATCAACAGGTCGGCGAGTTTGATCAAGACTTTTTTGCGTTCGCCTGGAGGCATGCGCCGCCACGGGCCGTTGTCAAAGGCGCGGCGTGCGGCGCGCACTGCCAAGTCCACTTCAACGTCACCGCAGGCGGCGACACGTGCAAGGAGCTGGTTGGTCGCCGGGTTGATGGCGTCAAAGGTCGCCCCGGACAGTGCGGCGACGGCCTGGCCGTCGATCAAGGCGGTGTTGATGAAGGTTTGACGGGCAGCGCGTTGCTGCCAGTAGTCGAGGTTGAACATGCTGTACTCCTATGTAATTGGGTCTAATCCACGCGGCGGCAAGCCCGACGCCGAACGCAATGCTCAAGGCAACGCAGTGCCAATGTGGGAGCGGGCTTGCTCGCGAAGGCGGTGTATCAGTCAATATCAATGTTTGCTGGGCCGACGTCTTCGCGAGCAAGCCCGCTCCCACAGGGGGCCTGCGCTTGACTGATTGGCAATAGGGAACGCCCGTTTTTTTTCTTATTCGGCCATGTGCAATTCCGGCATCCCCACCCGGAACCCTCGGGTGAGGCACAGCAAACACAGCAGCCCCAGGCCCATCCAGCCCAGGCCGATGGTGAACGACAGGCCCGACAGGCTCGTCCACAACCACAGCGTGCTGAGAAACCCCAGGCCTGGCAGGGCGGCGTACAGCAGATAGTTGCGTGTACCGCGCAGCTTCTGGTCGCCCAGGTAATGCTTGATCACGGCCAGGTTCACCGCCGAAAACGCGAACAGCGCGCCAAAGCTGATCATGTTGGCCACGGTGTCCAGGCTGATAAACAGCGCAATCAGCGAAAACAGGCTGACCAGCATGATCGCGTTGGCCGGGACGCGTTTTTTCGTCACCAGCTTGCCGAATACCCTGGGCAATGCGCCGTCGCGGCCCATGGCGAACAGCACCCGTGACACGCTGGCCTGGGAGACCATCGCGGAAGCGAAACAACCCGCCACGTAGGTGGCGGTAAATGCACTCACGAGCAGCTCACCGCCGACCCGACGCATCACATCCACCGAAGCCGCGTCGGGATCGGCGAAACTGTTCCATTCCGGGAAGACCATCTGGGCGCAATACGACACCACCAGAAACAGCAGCCCACCGATCAGCGACACCGCCATGATCGCCTGCGGAATGGTACGGCGCGGGTCCGGCGTCTCCTCGGCCATGGTCGATACCGCATCAAACCCCAGGAACGACAGGCACAGCACCGCCGCGCCGGTCATGATCAGCGGCACACTGAAACCTTCATGGTAAAACGGCTTGAGCAGCGACACCGGCTCGGCTTGCCCGCTGAGGTTGTGGATCGACAACGCCACGAACATCACGATGAACACCAGTTGGGCCACGATCAGCACCCAATTGACCCGGGTAATCGACTCGATACCCACCAGATTGAGCGCCGTCACCAGGGCAATGGAGCCCAATACCCATACGGCGGTGGGCACGGTAGGAAAGTATTCGGACAAGTAGATGCCGATCAGCAAATAGCTGAGCAGCGGCAGGAAGATGTAGTCCAGCAGCAAGGTCCAGCCGGCGATAAAGCCGAAGGAGGCGCCAAACGCCTTGCGCGTATAGGTGTAGACCGAGCCCGAATAGGGGTGCGCCTTGACCATGCACCCATAGCTGTAGGCCGTCAGCAGCATGGCAGCCAGGGTCGACAGGTAGGCGGTGGCCAGATGCCCTTTGGTCATCTGGGTGACCAGGCCGTAGGTGGTGAACACCGCCAGCGGCACCATATACGCCAGGCCGAACAGTACAAGCCCGACAAGGCCCAGGGGTTGTCGAAAGCGGCGCGATGAGGTCAGTTGGGTTGAGGTTTGATGGGCGGGAGTATCGGCTACGTTTGTTATTGTATTCATTGCTGACTCCTGGAAAGTGGAATGCAGGGCACCGCGGCGTTCGATCAAATCGACACCGTTGATGAGTCATCCATTGGGAGCGGTGGGCAGGCCGCTACGGGGCGCCCACCCTGTTCAACCGAGCGGCATGCAGGGGCTCAGCCCTTCACAGTTTTCCCGCGATCCGTGCGGTGCGGTCCACCGCGATGCGGGTTTTGTCGACCAGCTCATCAAGCTCCGCGCGGCTGGCCACCAGGGCCGGCGCCATGATCATACGGCCCAGGGTCGAGCGAATAATCACGCCTTCTTCGAAGCCAAACGTGCGGCATTGCCAGGCCAGGTCGTTTTCATTGGCAAAGCGTTTGCGCGTGCCCTTGTCCTCGACAAACTGCAAGGCTGCCAGCAGGCCGGTACCCTGGATCTCGCCGATCAGCGGGTGGTTCCCAAAGACTTCATGCAGGAGCGTGTGCAAATACGGCCCGGTGTCGTCCTTCACCTGGCGCACGATCCCTTCGTCACGCAGCGCCTTGAGGTTGGCCAGGGCCACCGCCGCCGCAACCGGGTGCCCGGAATACGTCAGTCCATGGGCAAACACCCCGCCCCGCTCCACCAGGGCTTCGGCCATGCGCTTGCTCAATACCAAACCGCCCATGGGCAGGTAACCGGAGGTCAGGCCCTTGGCGATCGACAACGTGTCGGGTTCGAAGCCGAAATGCTGATGGGCAAACCATTCACCGGTACGGCCGAAACCGCCAATCACTTCATCAGCGCAAAGCAGCACATCGTATTGGCGACAGATGCGCTGGACCTCTGGCCAGTAGCTTTCTGGGGGGAAAATCATGCCGCCGGCGCCCTGGAAAGGTTCAGCGATAAAACCGGCGACGTTTTGCGCGCCCAACTCCAGTATCTTTTCTTCCAGTTGCAGGGCGCAGCGCCGCCCGAACTCGGCCGGGGTCAACTCACCGCCCTGGGCGTACCAATAAGGCTCGTCAATGTGCGCGACGTCCGGGATCAAGCCGCCCATTTCATGCATGAATTTCATGCCGCCCAGGGCAGACGCCGCCAGGGTGGAGCCGTGATAGCCATTCCAGCGACCGATCATGATCTTCTTCTGCGGCTTGCCGAGCACTTGCCAGTAGCGCCGTACCGTGCGGATCAGCACCTCGTTGGCTTCGGAACCGGAGTTGGTGTAGATCACATGGCTGTAGTGCTTTGGCAACAGGCTGAACAGCAACTCGGACAGCTCGATCACCGCCGGATGGGTGGTGTGAAAGAACATGTTGTAGTACGCCAGCTGATCCATCTGCGCAGCCGCCGCAGCCGTCAGGTCCTTGCGCCCATAACCCAGCTGCGTGCACCACAGGCCCGACATCCCGTCCAGGTAACGCTTACCCTCGCTGTCCCACAGGTACAGGCCCTCACCGCGGACCATTACGCGTGGGCCTTCGGCATTCAGCGCCTTTTGATCCACAAAGGCATGGATATGGTGCGCCGCGTCCGAGGCCTGGTAGTCCTGGGTCTGGCGTTGCGGTTCAAAGGGTAGGTTCATGGCTTTTTCTCTTGTTGTGGGTGGTCATGCAGTCGGTCAACGGCTTTTGCTCATGTAGCGTTCGAGGGGGTCTTTGCTCAGCCCGCCCTGGGCCTCGGCCAACGAGTCGATAAACAGGGAAAACAGTTCCGATTGCGTGCCGATGTCGAGCTTGCTGTAGATGTGCTTGCGGTGGGACTTGATAGTGTCTTCGGAGACTCCGAGGCGCTCGGCCAGCGAACGTGTGGAGTGGCCGCGCAGGATCAACTGGGTGATCCGGCATTCGCGTTCGGTGAGCAGCGACGAGCCGAAGTTGTTGAGTGCCGAGTGAATACGCTGTTCCAACAGGCTTTCGAAGCGCGCGCCCTGAGTCTCCAGGCCGGCGAAGTGCTTGCCCAGCACCGCCAGTACCCAAGGTGCTATGCGCTTGAATTGCTCGGTGGTGGCCGCGTCGAGCTTTTGCGTAAAGGCCAGCGACACCGCCAGGCTCAAGCCGTTGCTCGCCTGCAGGATGTAGTTGAGCTCATCCTCCAGGTGCGAATGCCGGTAAAACGACTGGTAGTACTCGCTGTGCTCGAAGTGATCGGGGGCTACGTCGGCGAGGTCGTAGCAGCCGGAAGCCGCCCCCTCCACGCAGGCGCCGTAGAACGGGTCGAGCAAGTAAAACCCGGAGAGGTACTGGCGCACATTGCCCTGGGGAAGCCATGGCCCGTCCAGTTCGAACACTGCGCTGGGCATACCGTCGTGGGGGTACAGGTACAAGGTCGTGGCCTGAATGGGGCGGATACACCCCAGGGCATCGAACAACGTGGCGGCAAACCCCGCGTGCCCGATGCTCTCGGTCACCCTGGCTATCTGTTCGAACCACTGGGCTGAAGACAGTCGATCATTATCCACTTCGAAGACTCGCCGTCATAACGGTTGGGTGCGACACCAGGTCACTGGCGCCGGGGACTGAAGTGATAGTCCCACACCCGCAAAGTCATCGAAATCACCCCTTAGGGTGAGGGGGTGCGCGCAAACCTCGGAATCGCCAAGCCCAGGCTTTCACGCAAGGTCGAGCCCTCGTAGGCCGTGCGATAAACACCGCGCTCCTGCAGCAAAGGGATCACCTCCTGAGTAAAACGATCAAATTGCCCAGGGTGCCCGATGTAGATATTGAACCCATCCACCGCCCGCGCCTGGAACCAATCCGCCAGTTTCTGCGCCACCGTGGCGGCGCTGCCCACGAACGCGCCTGGGCGCAATTGCCGGCCAAACTCGACGGCCTGGCGCAGGGTAAAGCCCTTTTCCCGGGCCTGGTCTGCGATGCGTTTGGCTGCGGTGAAAAAACTGCTGCGCGCGGCCTCCAGGCTCTCTTGCGGGAACGGCGCGTCCAGGTCGTATTGGCTGAAATCATGCCAACCAAAATTGCGCCCGAACTCCTTGAGCGCCAGCGCGAAACTGTGGTCGAGCTGATGATAGTGCTGCTCGATTTCCCGGGCATGGGCATCGGTGTCGCCCACGTAAATTTCCGCACCGGGCATGATCAGTACCTGTTCCGGATCGCGCCCCCGTTGTGCCGCCCTACCCTTGATATCCCGGTAAAACGCCTGGCCCTGCTCAATACTGGCTGCGTGGGTGAAGATCACATCGGCGGTGGCGGCGCCCAGGTCGCGGCCTTGTTCGGAGTCGCCAGCCTGGAATATCACCGGTTGGCCCTGGGGGGAGCGCTGGATATTCAGCGGGCCCACCACCGAAAAGTGTTCGCCCTGGTGGTTCAGGCTGTGCAGCTTGCTCGGGTCGAGAAACTGCCCAGTGGCACGGTTGCGCACAAACGCATCATCTTCATAGGAGTTCCACAGCCCCTGCACCACCTGAACATGTTCGGCGGCACGCCCGTAGCGGGTGGCGTAGTCGTAGTGTTCGTCGCGGCTGTAGTTGCCGGCGGTACCGGCATCGCCACTGGTCACCACGTTCCAGCCGGCGCGGCCTTTGCTGATCAGGTCCAGGGAGGCCAGGCGCCGGGCGACGTTATACGGCGAGTTATACGAGGTGGTCAGCGTACCGACCAGGCCGATATGCCGCGTGCTCACGGCCAGTGCCGACAGCAACGTCAGCGGCTCCAGGCGATTGAGGTAATGGGAGGGCGAGCCTTCGGTGATGAACTGGCTGTCGACGATGAACATCAGGTCGAACAGCGCCGCCTCGGCCTGGCGCGCTATCTCGATGTACCAATCGACGTTGACGCTGGCATCGGCCGGCAATTGCGGATCAAGCCACAGGTTATGGCGGCCCGGCCCACCGCAGCCCATGGTCAGAGCGCCCAGTTTGAGCTGTCTTTTAGTCATTGCGCAGTAGTCCTTCAAGCGGTCAGGGCTGGGTGGTGACAACGGCGGGTTGCAAGGCGGCCGCGAATGAAGGGTCGAACAACGTGGCGGCCGAGTAAGACTTGACCAGACCCAGGCCGGCAAAAAAGTCCACGGTCTTTTGCGCCTCGATGGGCGCCTGAGGCGTTAGCGGCTCGACGGTGGTGCGTGCGCGGGCAAACCAGACGCGGGCGATGTCGGCATCAGCGCGGGTGCGCTTGGCCCAGGCATCGGCATACGCGTTGGCGTTGGCCGGGCTCTGGCGCGCCCAGTCGCGGGCTTTTTTCAGGCGCTGGAGAAAGTCACTGATGGGTTCACGCTTGGCCTCCACAGCACTGGCGTTGGCGGCAATGAAACTCTGGGCCGGGATCAAGTCTTCAGCGGTTGCCAGCACCCGCGCACCTTGGCGTTCCTGTTGCGTGACGTAGGGTTCCCAAGTGGCGATCACGTCAACGGCACCGCCTTCCAGCGCGTGGGAGGCGTCCAGGGCGCTGAGGTAACGCCATTGCAGCGAATCCCGCGCAACCCCGGCCTTGTCCAGCGCGGTCAGCAACAATTGCTGGCTCCAGGAGCCCTTCCAAATCGCGGCGCGTTTGCCTGCCAGATCGGCCAGGCTGCGGATCGACGAGTCTTTTTTTACCAGGATGGCTACGCCGTCGAGATTCTGCCGGCTGACGGCAATCACCTTGATCGGTGCACCCAAGGCGCCCAGGAACAACACCGGGGCATCCCCGAGCAGGCCCAGGTCCAGGCTGCCGACGTTGAGCGCTTCGGCCACTGGTGAGCCGGCCGTGAACTGTTTCCAGTCCAGCGTGTAGGGCAAGTCATCCAGCACCCCCGCCGCTTCCATCACGGCCTGGGCGTTGTAGCTCTGGTCGCCGACCACCAGGGTTTGCGCTTGCGCCGTCAGGCACAGAAATGAGGCGGCGAACCCGGCCGCCAGGATTTTGAGGTAACGCACGTTCGTCTCCAGATGCCTTGTGGGGCATGCAAGTCGATCCGCACGCACGGTCTCGGTTTAAAAGGTTATTGTTTATAGCTATGGGGTGTGAGGGCTATTTTTGCGGGCTGAAGGTAAGATGTAAAATACTGATTACGCATAACCTAATTCAATAAAAATGCGTATATCGCATCACGCTAGCGCGCAAATTCAATCCGGGCCATCAAGCCCGAACCACGCCGAAGGCGAAAGAACGGGTCGAATACACGCTCCAGGTCCGCTTCGGGAATCCCCGGCCCCTCGTCGCTGACCTCAGGCCGGCCCGGCATACAGCCCCGGCGCTCGTTAGCACGCCTGCTCAAACGTCATAATCACAGGGGCATCTGCGTGGTAATCTCCCGGCACCACGAATAGACATTGATCGTCACTTGACGATGACCAAAGCCAGGAAAGACCATGCCCAAGATTTCTCACTCAGCGCTACGCCGTAACTTCCGTGACCTGCTGGCAACGCCCCTGTGCGTTGAAACCGCCTCCGTATTCGACCCCATGTCTGCCCGCATCGCGGCCGACCTGGGGTTTGAAGTGGGAATCCTGGGCGGTTCAGTCGCCTCCCTGCAGGTGCTGGCGGCCCCCGATTTTGCGTTGATTACCCTGAGTGAGTTCGTCGAGCAAGCCACCCGCATCGGCCGTGTGGCCCAGTTGCCCTTCATCGCCGATGCCGACCATGGCTACGGCAACGCCCTGAACGTGATGCGCACCGTCGAAGAACTGGAACGCGCCGGCGTCGCTGCGCTGACCATCGAAGACACCCTCTTGCCCGCGCAATTCGGGCGTAAATCCACGGACCTGATTTCCGTCGAAGAAGGCATCGGCAAGGTCAAGGCCGCGCTGGAGGCACGTGTCGACCCGGCGCTGTCGATCATTGCGCGCACCAATGCCGGCGTGCTGCCCACCAGCGACGTGATTGCGCGGACCAAGGCCTACGAAAAGGCCGGTGCTGACGGCATCTGCATGGTCGGCGTCAAGGACTTCGACCACCTGGAGCAGATCGCGCAGAACCTCAGCGTTCCGCTGATGCTGGTGACCTACGGCAACCCGCAACTGCACGACAGCGAGCGCCTGGCCAGCCTGGGCGTGCGCATCGTGGTGGCCGGGCATGGCGCCTACTTCGCCGCGATCAAGGCCACTTACGACAGCCTGCGTGCCCAGCGTCAGCTGACCCACAGCACCTCGAACCTCAGTGCGACGGAATTGACCCACACCTACACCTTGCCTGAGAGCTATGTGGCGTGGGCAGAAGAGTTCATGGATGTAAAAGAGTAATCACTCACTCACGGCTCAGCCGTTGGCGCATCCCTGCGCTGGCGGCCGGGCCGGGCTGTACCACGCACTGATCCATCGCCACCCACGCACCTTGCGCCGTCGCCATCATCGGCTGCACCGGCCGGCCCGTCTCGCGTTCCACCACCTCGACACTGATGCCCTCCTCGGCGTAATGCCGATTGCCCCAGGCCACCAACGCCATCAGCACCATACGAAAGTCTTCGCCCCTGGCCGTCGGCACGTATTCGTAGCGTGGCGGCCGCTCGCTGTAGGCGCGGCGCTCCAGCATGCCCGCTTCTACCAAGCCATTAAGGCGCCGCGTCAGCATGTTGGGCGCGATGCCCAGGCTGCGCGAGAACTCGTCAAAACGGCGCAGGCCGTGCAAGGCGTCGCGCATGATCAGCATGCTCCACCACTCCCCTACCCGTTCAAGGCTACGGGCGATGGGGCATTCGGCACTGATGAGGGATTTGCGCTGCATAAGTATTCCTGTGTGCGAGTACAAACTTGTAGGACACCATGTTACTTTCATGATGATAGTGACGTCCATACGCTGTGTATCCTTCAAGCAACAGGAGTCGATTGAGCATGAGTAAACGTATCGTCGTGACGGGCATGGGCGCGCTGACGCCGCTGGGGTCGAGCGTGGAATCCACTTGGCAGCGCTTGCTGGACGGGCAGTCGGGCATCCGCCGTTTGCCGCAAGAGTTGATCGGTGATCTGGCGGTCAGCATCGGCGGCCAGGTGCAAAGTGCGTTGCAAGACCCCGAAGCCGGTTTTGATCCTGATCGACTGTTGGCGGCCAAGGAACAGCGCAAGATGGACCGCTTTATCCTGTTCGCCCTGGCGGCGGCGGATGAAGCCCTGAAGCAGGCCAATTGGGCACCCAAAACACCTGAGGAGCAGGCGCGCACAGCGACCATCATCGCCTCCGGTGTCGGTGGTTTCCCGGCCATTGCCGATGCGGTGCGCACCACTGACAGCAAGGGCCCGCGTCGTCTGTCGCCCTTCACCATTCCATCGTTTCTGAGCAACATGGCCGCCGGGCATGTGTCGATCAACTATGGCTTGAAAGGCCCGCTGGGTGCGCCAGTAACCGCGTGTGCAGCCGGGGTTCAGGCTATCGGCGACGCAGCGCGAATGATCCGCGCCGGGGAAGTCGACGTCGCGGTATGCGGCGGTGCCGAAGCGGCGATTCATCGCGTCAGCCTGGCCGGTTTCGCCGCAGCGCGAGCGTTGTCCAGCGATTTCAATGCCACGCCGCAGCGCGCTTCGCGCCCCTTCGATCAAGCGCGCGACGGCTTTGTGATGGGCGAAGGCGCCGGCATTCTGGTAATTGAAGAACTGGAGCATGCCCTGGCGCGGGGCGCGCAGCCGATTGCCGAACTGGTGGGCTATGGCACCAGTGCAGACGCCTATCACATGACCGCAGGGCCTGAAGACGGTGACGGTGCGCGCCGGGCAATGACTCAAGCGTTGCGCCAGGCGGGCATCGAGGCATCGCAGGTGCAGTACCTGAATGCCCACGCGACCTCCACGCCTGTGGGCGACAAAGGCGAGCTGGCGGCGATCAGGACGGTATTCGGTACCGGCGGCAGCCCGGCGATCAGCTCGACAAAATCCGCCACCGGCCACTTGCTCGGTGCTGCGGGGGGCATCGAAGCCGTCTTTACCGTGCTTGCCCTGCGTGACCAGATCGCGCCAATGACACTCAACCTGGAAAACCCGGACGCCCTCGCCGACGGCCTGGACATGGTGCGCGATGAGGCGCGTCCCATGCCGATTGAATATGCGCTGTCCAATGGCTTCGGCTTTGGCGGCGTGAACGCCAGCGTACTGTTCCGACGCTGGATATAAGCCGGGGTTTGCCCCTGGGCTGAATTTCACCGACCATGGCGCCTTTCTGTTCCTGCCAACACGAGGTGCCCATGGCCAACCACGACCTGTCCTATACCCCTGACCCGGACGCCGATTCCATCTCCTCCGACGTGATCGGCTTCAACGGCATCCTGGTCTCCACCCAGATTCCCACCCATGCCGATGGCAGCCTGGAGCTGGGCGATATCACCCTGCAAAGCGAGTGCACCCTGCAAGCGCTGAAAGTTGCGCTGGAAAAAGCCGGCAGCTCCATGGACCGGGTCATGCACCTGACCATCTACCTCACCGACATGGCCGACCGCGCGGCGTTCAACGAGGTCTACAAGCGCTTTTTCGCCAAGCCCTGGCCAGTGCGGGCGGCAGTGGGCGTTGCCGCCTTGGCGGTAGAAGGTATGCGGGTGGAAGTGACGGCGATGGCTGCCAAGGCTTGAATCTGTGACGCCGTTAGCGCCGATCTGATCGGAATGTCGAACGCCGTCAAAAAGGCGGGAGCTGGCTTGCCTGCGATAGCGGTGGTGAATGTTCAATCGCCATCGCAGGCAAGCCAGCTCCCACATTGGGGCTTCGTTGCGTTGAGTAATGCGTTCGCTTAACGGACTCGCATTAGGCCCGACAGCCCTGCGGTAGATGCCGCCCAGGCATTTCACAGCTACAATGCGCGCCTCAACCGTGACAAGCCTGACTAAAAAAACTATGTCCTTGCCCAAGCATCACCTGGAATTGCTCAGCCCTGCCCGCGATGTCGCCATTGCGCGCGAGGCTATCCTGCACGGCGCCGACGCCGTTTACATCGGCGGGCCGAGCTTTGGCGCCCGCCATAATGCGTGTAACGAGGTGAGCGATATCGCCCAACTGGTGGAATTCGCCCGCCGTTACCACGCCCGCGTCTTCACCACCATCAACACCATTTTGCATGACAACGAGCTGGAGCCCGCGCGCAAGCTGATCCATCAGCTCTACGATGCCGGTGTGGATGCGCTGATCGTGCAAGACCTGGGCGTGATGGAGCTGGATATTCCGCCGATCGAGCTGCACGCCAGCACCCAGACCGACATCCGCACCCTGGGCCGGGCCAGGTTTCTCGACCAGGCCGGTTTCTCGCAGTTGGTACTGGCCCGCGAGTTGAACCTGCAAGAGATCCGCGCCATTGCCGACGAGACCGATGCCGCCATCGAGTTCTTTATCCACGGCGCCCTGTGCGTGGCGTTCTCCGGGCAGTGCAATATCTCCCACGCGCAAAATGGCCGCAGCGCCAACCGTGGCGATTGCTCCCAGGCCTGCCGCCTGCCCTACACCCTGAAAGATGACCAAGGCCGCGTGGTAGCCTTTGAAAAGCACCTGCTGTCGATGAAAGACAACAATCAGAGCGCCAACCTGCGCGCCCTGGTCGAAGCGGGTGTGCGTTCGTTCAAGATCGAAGGCCGCTACAAGGACATGGGCTATGTGAAGAACATCACCGCCTACTACCGACAGCGCCTCGACGAGATCCTCGAAGACCGCCCGGACCTGGCCCGCGCTTCCAGCGGGCGTACCGCGCACTTCTTCCTGCCCGACCCGGAAAAAACCTTCCACCGGGGCAGCACCGATTACTTTGTCAGCGACCGTAAGATCGACATCGGCGCGTTTGACACCCCGACCTTTACCGGCCTGCCCGTGGGCACCGTGGAAAAAGCTGGCAAGCGCGACTTGCAGGTGGTCACCCATGAGCCGCTGTCCAACGGCGACGGCCTCAATGTGCTGATCAAGCGTGAAGTGGTGGGTTTTCGCGCCAACATCGCCGAGCCCAAGGGTGAGTTCGAGGAAGACGGTGAGAAGCGCTACCGCTACCGCGTCGAGCCCAACGAAATGCCGGCCGGTTTGCACCAACTGCGCCCGCATCACCCGCTCAATCGCAACCTGGACCACAACTGGCAACAGGCCCTGCTCAAGACCTCGGCCGAGCGCCGTATCGGTTTGTCATGGGTCGCGCGCCTGCGTGAAGAGCAACTGCAAATCACCGCGACCAGCGAAGAAGGCATCAGCGCCAGTGTCACCCTGCCCGGCCCGTTTGGCGTGGCCAACAAACCGGAACAGGCGCTGGACACCCTGCGCGACCTGCTCGGCCAGCTCGGCACCACCGAGTACCACGCCACCCGCATCGAACTGGATGCGCCGCAGGCGTTCTTCATCCCCAACTCGCAGCTCAAGGCGTTACGCCGTGAAGTGATCGAAGCACTGACCGCCGCACGCGTCGCCGCGCATCCGCGGGGCGGGCGCAAGGCTGAAACCTCGCCCCCGCCGGTTTACCCTGAGGCGCACCTGTCGTTCCTGGCCAACGTCTACAACCAGAAGGCCCGGGACTTCTACCATCGTCACGGCGTGAAGCTGATCGATGCAGCCTTCGAAGCCCACGAAGAAACCGGCGAAGTGCCGGTGATGATCACCAAGCACTGCCTGCGTTTCTCGTTCAACCTGTGCCCTAAACAGGCCAAGGGTGTGACCGGGGTAAAGACCAAGGTGGCGCCGATGCAATTGATCCACGGTGACGAAGTGCTGACCCTGAAGTTCGACTGCAAACCCTGCGAGATGCATGTGGTGGGCAAGATCAAGGGGCATATCCTCGGCCTGCCGCAGCCTGGCAGCGCGGTGGAGCATTTCAACCCGGAAAACCTCATCTATCAGGGCACGCACTAACCCTCATCTGTAGGAGCGAGCTTGCTCGCGAAAAGCTCGAGGACGCCGCGTTTCAACCCGATGCGCTGCGTCATCGTTAGCCTTCTTCGCGAGCAAGCTCGCGCCTACCGAGGTTGCGGGGCCACCACCAGCCCCGCTGCAACCCTGCCGCTGCCAGCAGAATCGCCGCCACACCCAGCCATTGCAGCCACCCCAGGCGATGCCCGAACGCAATCCAATCCACAAAGATCGCCGCAATCGGGTAGATGAACGACAGTGCGCCGGTAATGGCCGTCGGCAGTTTCTGGATCGCGCCATACAGCAGTACATACATCAAACCCGTGTGCACCACCCCCAAGGTGACCAAGGCCGCCCACGTCGTGGTGGATGCCGGCAGGCCATTCCAGGGCACCAGCGGCGCCAGCAATAGCGCGCCAGTGGCCACCTGGATCAATGCCATCAAATGCGGCGGTACTTCCTTGAGGCGCTTGATGATCAACGCCGCGACCGCATACAAAAATGCCGCGCCCAGGGCCAGCGCGATGCCTACCAGGTAATCTCCTCCACCCGTTTGCTCGCCATGGGCGGTAACAATCGCCAACATGCCCAGGAACGCCACGCTCAACCACGCCAGTTTCTGCACGGTGATTTTTTCACCGAGAAACACAGCCGCCAGCATTACCAGAATAAACGGCTGCACGTTGTACACCGCGGTGCTGATCGCGATGGAGGCACGGGAGTAGGATTCGAACAGCAGCAACCAGTTGCCGACAATGGCCACACCGCTGAGCACGGCCAGCCCCAGTTTTGCCCAACTGAGCAGGTCCAGGCGCAGGTAACCCAGCCAGGCGCACACCAGCACCAGCGTCAGCGCACCGATCACGCAGCGCCAGAACACCACCTCGATCACCGACACGCCAGACACCAGCACAAACCAGCCAATGCTGCCCGAGATCAGCATGGCGGCGACCATTTCCCACGACCCGCGACGGATGGATGAATCCATGATTGAGGCTCCTCAAGTGAGGCTCCAGTATGGCAATCTGTCGGCGACGGCTACAGCGACTAAAAAAGGCAAAAGCCCGAAATCACCTTTTCTTATTAGGCACAGACCATGATCGACACCATCGACCAGCAATTGATCGCCGCTTTGATGGACGACTCGCGGTTGTCCCTCAAGGCCCTGGCAGGCATCACCGGGCTGTCGTCACCCAGCGTCAGCGAACGTCTGCGGCGCCTGGAAGAACGCGGCGTGCTGACCCACTACACCGTCGACATCGACCCCAAACACTTCGGTTACCTGCTGCAAGCCATCGTGCGCATCCGCCCCCTGCCCGGCAAACTGCAGGAAGTGGAGCGCCAGATCCAGGCGATCCCTGAGTTCACCGAATGCGACAAGGTCACCGGCGAGGACTGCTTCATCGCACGCCTGCATGTGCGCACCATGGATCAGTTGGACAGCCTGCTGGACCGGATCAATGGGTATGCCGAAACCAATACTGCGATTGTGAAGAAAACCCCGGTGAAACGGCGCTTGCCGCCGCTAGGGGCTCGCTGAGGTGTCATGCCAAGGGAGTGTCATGACCAAACACAGTCAAATGTGGGAGCGGGCTTGCTCGCGAATACAGGGTGTCAGACACCGACTCTGTTGACGGGTATACCGCATTCGCGGGCAAGCCCGCTCCCACAGAATGCCACTTCAACCCGGTGATTGTTTGAACCCGCACTTGGCCACCGCCCTCCAACCTGAATGAACCACGGCCGGGTGCACGCACTATGACTTTCATTCTATGGTTGGCCGTATTGGGCGCGGTGCTGCTCACCCTCGCCCTCACGTCCTCCTACCTGCGCTGGATGCCGGTCACCACTTCGGCGGTGTGCCTGTTGCTCGGCATCGCCATCGGCCCCCTCGGTGTGGACCTGCTGCACCTGGACATCAAGGGGTCGGCGCGCTGGATGGAGCACCTGACCGAAGTGGCAGTGCTGTTTTCGCTGTTTGTCAGCGGCCTTAAATTGCGCCTGCCGCTCAAGCATCGCACCTGGCGCATCGCCTTCGGCCTGGCCGGCCCGGTCATGCTGTTGACCATCCTCGGCACCGGGCTGTTGCTGCATTACCTGCTTGATCTGTCGTGGGGGGTGTCTTTGTTGGTGGGCGCGATCCTGGCGCCGACCGATCCGGTGCTGGCGGGTCTGGTTCAGGTCAACAATGCCCAGGACTACGACGCGCTGCGCTTCGGTCTGTCCGGCGAAGCGGGGCTGAACGATGGCAGCGCCTTTCCGTTTGTGATCTTCGGCTTGCTGTTCATGCAACACGGCGGCTTCGATGGCGACTGGGTCGGCGGTTGGGTGCTGAAAAACCTGGTATGGGCGGTGCCGGTCGGGCTATTGATCGGCTACTGGATGGGCCGAGGTATCGGCCGTGTGACGTTGCGCCTGCGCCTGATCAATGCCGACAGCACCCTCTCGCCCAATGATTACCTGACACTGGCATTGATCGCCCTTGCCTATGTGACCGCCGAAGCCGTGGGCGGCTATGGCTTCCTGTCGGTATTCGCGGCGGGCCTGGGGTTGCGTCAGGCCGAGGTGAAGTCCACCGGCAACGCCCAGACACCCGCCGAGCACCTGGCGCAACCGGTGGTGGGCCACCTCGAAATCGAGCCCGAGCAAGCCTTGCACGGCGACGTCAGCCAGTTGAAGGACACCCAGATCGCGGCAGGCGTGATGATGGGTGACATGCTGGCCTTCGGCAGCCTGGTGGAGCGGGCCATGGAGGTGTTCCTGGTGACCGTCTTGGGCATCGTGCTGGTCAGCCACTGGGAGTGGGCCGCGTTGGCGGTGGCGCCGTTACTGTTCTGTGTGATTCGCCCCGCCAGTGTATTCGCCATGCCTTGGGGCCGCCTGCTGGACCATCGCCAACGCAGCCTGGTCAGTTGGTTCGGCATCCGTGGGATCGGCAGCATTTACTACCTGTTCTATGCGCTCAACCACGGTCTGGTGGGCACCAGCAGTGCGGTGGCGGTCAACCTGACGTTGTCGGTCATCGCATTGAGCATCCTGGCCCATGGCCTGACTACCCAGCCCATGCTGGCATGGTATGAGCGTCAGGCTGCGCAAAAAAATTGAATCCTGCACCACGCCGGGGTTTCAAACAGCCAAGACCCACACTGCGAGTCAGCTAATGAAAAAGATCGCCCAACGATTGCTTGAGGAACGCCAACGCCTGGGATATTCGCAGCAATACCTGGCGCAGGCAGGCGGCGTGACCACACGCGAGCAACGTCAATATGAACTGGGCGAAGACCTGCCCCATGCCAACTACCTGGCAGCTTTGGCCGAGCATGGGGTGGATGTGGTGTATGTGATCACTGGCAAGCGCAGCACGGTGGTCAATATCAGCCGCGATCAGGCGCAGACGCTGATCGATAACCGCGTGGTGGGCCAGGAGGTGTCGCTGGACGGCGGGGCCGAGGAAGACGTCTACTTCAAGCTCAGCAATCCCTCGGGCCCGCCGCCGGATCAGTCCTGATTTTCAGTGTTGCCAACGTCCGCCGCTTCATCCAGGTCGTTCAGCGGCACCTCGGCATCGTCCATCAACGAACCCGGGTCTTCATTGCCGGGGTCGTTGAGTTCATCGTCCAGTTCTTTTGACATGTGCGTCTCCTCTAACCGCCTTGGGTATCGATATCGGCATCGGTTTCAGGCTTGTGCTCGCGCTCGGGCTTGAAGTCTGGACTGTAGTCGTTTTCCTTGGCCTTTGGGTCGCTGGCAGGCGTTGGATCCTTGGGCGCATCGGCGGCGGTGCCAGGGGCAGGCTCGCCGCCGTCGATGGCGGGGTCGTTGCGATTGTGGGTCTGGGGAGCTTTAGGCTGGGGCATGAGGCACCTCTTTGCTGGCCGGTGAAAAATCTGTACCGCATAGAGCTAAGGCGTCACGGCCACGGCTGAAGTTCCGTCCGCATGGTCAGCGCAGTGGATTGTCCACCTGGATATAGAACGCATAGATGCCCAACACCAGCCAGAACACCATGAACAACCACGGCGCACGCATGGAAAACAACAACGACTTGCGATAGCCCTTGTGGCTCGACTCCACTTCGGAAAACAGGGGCGACTCATCGTAGGCCATGCCCATCACTGGCTCGCTGCGCAGCAATTCGCTTTGCTTGTAGTGCCAGTGGTCGATGATTTCATACGCCGCACGGATACCGGGCCAGGCATTCAGCGAACTGAGAATACCCAGCGAAACCAGGAAGATCGGCACCACCAGCGTGAACAGCTTGCCCCATTCCGGGTTGAGGTTGCCCATGCCGGAGACAAAGGCAATCACCAGGAAGGATTGCGCGGTCAGGTAGGCGTCGGTGCGGTTGGCCAGGATGCTGGTTTCGTACTGGATCTCGCGCCGGTAAAAGTCGAGGCGGTCCTTGGGCGAGCCGAATATCTTTGCGTTGTGTTCGCTGTGGTCGTTCAGGGCCGCTTCCGGAGTGTGGGGGGAGATGATTCTGGACACGACGGTGCTCCACAAGGTGACGAAACTTCTTAGAAGAATCGGGGCCTTGTGAAGTTCAAGTAGGTTCGCGCACCAATTCAGGGCGACCGCCGCCCTCTGTAGGAGCGAGTTAGCTCGCGAAATACGTCAACGCTAACGCGGGCTGCCTGATTAAACGCGGTGCCGGTGAGTTTTTCGCGAGCAAGCTCGCTCCCACAGGGGATTAACGGCATTCCGGCACAGGCATTGCTTTATCCATTCACCACCCGGAAAACAGGAGCATGCGTTACCCCCCGACCCAGAGCCGCCCCCATAAGAAAGTAAGGACCAGGTCTGTTGGCACCTTCAGCCACGGGCTCATAAAAACATGCGTTTTTTTAAGCGGCAGTGCCACCCAAAGCCACACTGGGCACTGACAAGGTACTGGAATGGCTCGATCTTTCTTTGATGAAATGAATGACGCAAACGGCGTTTGCCGTGCGCATTATCAGGACTTCTCTCGCTGGCTGGCCCACACGCCGCCGGAACTGCTGGCCCAGCGTCGCCGTGAAGCGGATTTGCTGTTCCATCGCGCCGGGATCACCTTCACCCTGTATGGCGACGAGCAAGACACCGAACGCCTGATCCCCTTCGACATCATTCCCCGCAGCATCCCCGCCAGTGAGTGGAGCCTGATCGAACGCGGCTGTATCCAACGGGTCAACGCGCTGAACCTGTTTTTGGCCGACATCTACCACGACCAGCGCATTATCAAGGCCGGGATCATTCCCGCCGATCAGGTCCTGGGCAATGAGGGCTATCAGAAAGCCATGGTCGGTCTCGACCTGCACCGCGGCATCTATTCGCACATCTCGGGCGTCGACCTGGTGCGCGACGGCGACGGTACCTACTACGTGCTGGAAGACAACCTGCGCACCCCCAGCGGCGTGAGCTACATGCTCGAAGACCGCAAGATGATGATGCGCCTGTTCCCGGAAGTGTTCGCCAAGCAGCGCATTGCCCCGGTGGACCACTACCCCAACCTCTTGCTCAAGACCCTCAAGAGCGCCAGCCGCCTCGATAACCCGAATGTGGTGGTGTTGACCCCTGGGCGCTTCAACAGCGCTTTCTTCGAACACGCCTTCCTTGCCCGGGAAATGGGCGTGGAACTGGTGGAAGGCGCCGACCTGTTCGTGCAGGACCTCAAGGTGTTCATGCGCACCACCGACGGCCCCAAGGCCGTGGACGTGATCTACCGACGCATCGACGACGCTTTCCTCGACCCCCAGGCGTTCAATCCCGAGTCGATGCTCGGCGTGCCGGGGCTGGTGGCGGCTTACTGCGCCGGCAATGTGGTGCTGGCCAATGCCATCGGCACCGGGGTGGCTGACGACAAGTCGATCTACCCCTACGTACCCGCGATGATCCGCTTCTACCTGGACGAGGAACCGGTCCTGCAGAACGTGCCGACCTTCCAATGCCGCAAGCCCGATGAGCTGTCCCATGTGCTGGCCAACCTGGAGCAGTTGGTGGTCAAGGAAACCCAGGGCTCCGGCGGCTACGGCATGCTGGTGGGCCCGGCGTCGACGGCCGCCGAGATCGAAGACTTCCGCCAGCGCATCAAGGCCCGCCCCCATGCCTATATCGCCCAACCCACCTTGAGCCTGTCCACCTGCCCGACCTTTGTCGAAAACGGCATCGCGCCCCGGCACATCGACTTGCGACCCTTCGTGCTCTCGGGCAAGGAAACCCGCCTGGTGCCCGGTGGCTTGACCCGCGTGGCGCTGAAGGAAGGCTCGCTGGTCGTCAACTCGTCGCAAGGCGGTGGAACCAAGGACACCTGGGTGGTGGAGGGCTGAGTATGCTGAGTAGAACAGCTGCAGATCTGTATTGGATGTCGCGTTACCTGGAGCGCGCCGAGAACCTGGCACGCATGCTGGAAGTCAGTTATTCGTTGTCCTTGATGCCCCAGGCCGGGCGCAGCGATGGCCTGGATGAACTGGCGATGTCGTTGCTCAGCAGCGGCACCCTGGACAGCTACCTGGAGCGGCACCAGACCCTGGATGCCGAACGCATGTTGCACTTCTTTGCGCTCGACGCGCAAAACCCCGCGAGCATCTACAACTGCCTGCGTGCCGCCAGAGGCAATGCCCATGCGGTACGCGGGCGCATCACCGCCGACATGTGGGAAAACCTCAACGCCACCTGGCTGGAAATGCGCAGTATCGCCGCCGGCGGCCTGGCACGGCATGGCATCAGCCACTTCTGTGATTGGGTCAAGCAACGCTCGCACCTGTTTCGGGGCGCGACCTCGGGCACCATCATGCGCAATGACGCCTACCGCTTCATTCGCCTGGGCACCTTTGTCGAACGTGCTGACAACACCTTGCGCCTGCTGGATGCGCGCTATGAGATGTTCGGCGAGGAGTCGGAAGAAGTCAGCGACGTATCGGCACGCGGTTATTACCAGTGGAGCGCCCTGCTGCGCGCGTTGTCGTCGTTCGAGGCCTATACCGAGCTGTATCCGAATGCCTTGAATGCACGCTCGGTGTCAGAGTTGCTGCTGTTGCGCAGCGATGTGCCGCGTTCGCTGCATGCCTGCATCGAGGAGTTGAGCCATATCCTGGCCGACCTGCCCGGCAGTTATGGGCGCACGGCGCAACGCCTGGCGGCGGAGTTCGAGGCGCGGCTGCGGTACACGGGGATTGATGAGATTCTGGAAGATGGGCTGCACACTCGGCTGACAGAATTCATCGACACCGTGCGTGAGTTGGCCCGGGAGATACAGAGCTCCTACCTGGAAGTGGTGTAGCCCAAACCTGTAGGAGCGAGCTTGCTCGCTCCTACAGGGGCTTGATCGCCCACCAACGCGGCAACAACTGCTGCACCCGCGATTCGCCAAAGCGGTCATCGATCAGCATCACCACCCCGCGATCCTGCTGGCTGCGGATCACCCTCCCCGCTGCCTGCACAACTTTCTGAATACCGGGATACAGGTAGGTGTAGTCATACCCCGCGCCGAAAACAGCGCCCATACGTGCCTTGATCTGCTCATTCACCGGGTTGAGCTGCGGTAAACCCAGGGTGGCGATAAACGCACCGATCAGGCGCGCTCCGGGCAGGTCGATACCTTCGCCAAACGCACCGCCCAGCACCGCAAAGCCAATGCCCTGGCTGTGGTGGGTGAACTGCTCCAAAAAGGCTTGGCGCTCGGCCTCGGCCATGCCCCGCGCCTGCAACCACAACGCAATCTGCGGGTGCCGTTCGGCCATTAACTGGGCCACCTGTTGCAGGTAATCGAAGCTTGAGAAAAACGCCAGGTAGTTACCCGGTTGCGCAGCGAATTGCCGCGCGAGCAGTTCCACGATAGGTTCCAGCGACGCCTGGCGATGCACAAACCGCGTAGAGATGCGGTCAACGATGCTGACCTGCAATTGCTCGGCCTTGAACGGTGATGCCACATCAACCCAGGCGGTATCCGCCGGCAGGCCCAGCAAGTCCGCGTAATAATGGCGCGGGCTCAAGGTCGCGGAAAACAGCACACTGCTGCGCGCGGCGGTCAGCCTGGGCCGGATGAACTCGGCCGGCACCACGTTGCGCAGGCACAGGGTCGAGCTGCTGCGCTTGCCGCTGAACGAGCGCTTGGTGATATCGAAGATAAAGTGCTCATTGAACAGCTCGGCCACTTTGGCCCATTGCAGCGCGTCGAAGTAGAAGGCTTGCAGGTCACCGCTGAGGGCTTCGGGGTGGTCGTTGAAGTAGTCGCCCATGGCGCTGGTGCACAGGCTCAGGGCCTGGAGCAGTTTGTCAGGTTTGGCGGCGTACGCCTGATACGGTGCGAGTTGGTCCTTGTGCAAGGCATTCCACTCACGGTTCAAGCGCTGCAAGGGTTTGTTCAGGGGCTCGGGCGCGTTATCGCGCAAGGTCTTGAGGCTGTACTGGTCCAGGCTGGCGCTGTACATCGAGCGCGCGCGTTCGACCAGGTTGTGCGCCTCGTCCACCAGCACCGCGACACGCCACTGGTTGAGCTGGGCCAGGCCGAACAGCATGGCGCCAAAGTCGAAGTAATAGTTGTAGTCGGCGACGATCAGGTCGCTCCAGCGCGCCATTTCCTGGCTCAGGTAGTACGGGCATACCTGATGGGCCAGCGCCACGTTGCGCAGGCTTTGTTGATCGAGCAGGCGCACCTTGGACGCGGCCTGGCGGGCGGCAGGCAGGCGGTCGTAAAAGCCCTTGGCCAATGGGCAGGAATCACCGTGGCAGGCTTTGTCCAAGTGTTCGCACGCCTTGTCCCGGGCCACCAGTTCAAGCACACGCAGTGACAGCTCGGGGCTGCTGTCGTACAGCACCTGGGCGGCATCCAGCGCCAGCTTGCGCCCGGGCGTCTTGGCGGTGAGGAAGAACAGCTTGTCCAGTTGCTGCGGCGCCAGGGCCTTGAGCAGCGGGAAGATGGTGCCGATGGTCTTGCCAATACCCGTGGGCGCCTGGGCCATCAGGCACCGGCCCGTAGTCACCGCTTTGTAGACCGACTCGGCCAAGTCGCGCTGCCCGGTACGGAAGTCGACATGGGGAAACGCCAGGCTCTGCGCGCCAGCGTTGCGTGCCGCACGGTGCTGCATCTCCTGCCGGGCCCAGTCCAGGAACAGCGCGCATTGCTGATTGAAGAACTGCTCAAGGTCGGGTGCATCGAACCGCTGGTTCAGCACGGTTTCGCCTTCGCCGACGATGTCGAAGTACACCAGCGCCAGGTCGATATGATCGAGCCCGAGTTTCTGGCACATCAGCCAGCCATACACCTTGACCTGGGCCCAGTGCAGTTGCCGATGGTTGGCGGGCTGGGCAGCGAGGTCGCCACGGTAGGTTTTGACTTCTTCCAGGCGGTTGGCGTCCGGGTCGTAGCCGTCCGCCCTGCCCCGCACCTTGAGCTGCTGGTAATCGCCCTCCAGGGTGACCTCGTGCTGATAGTGCGCGCTGCGCCGGGATGCCACCGTGCGATGGCCGACGATGCCTTCCTGGGCGCTGGGCGACGGCGTAAAACGCAGGTCGAGGTCGCCGACCTTGGCCGTGAACTCACACAGCGCCCGCACGGCCACGCTGTAACTCAAGCGGGTTGCTCCGCCCAACGCACGTAGCAGACGGTGACCGGCATCTGGTACTCGCCGCAGAACGCCAACCAACGCAACTGGTTGTCTTGCAGGCGGTCGCCGGGCCCCTTGACCTCGATCATGCGATAGGTGTTTTGCGCCGGCCAGAACTGGATGAGGTCCGGCATCCCGGCCCGGTTGGCACGGATATCCTGCAACAGGCGCGTGAACCAATGGCGCAAATGCTCGGCGGGCAGGCAGGCCAGGGCTTGCTCCAGCAGGTCTTCACTGAGCAGGTTCCAGAACACAAAGGGCGACTGGATGCCCCATTTATCCACGTAGCGTTGGCGGATGCTTGCCTTGTAGCGACCGTCCTTCAATTGCGCAAAGCACGCGGCAAACAAAGCTTCTCGGCGTTGATAAAAGTCCTCGCTGTGCAGGTCCGCCGGCCCGCGCTGGAACGGGTGGAAGAACGCCCCCGGCAGCGGCGCAAAAATCGCCTCCCAGCACAGCAAGCCAAACAGCGAATTGATCAGGCCATTCTCGACGTAATGCACAGGTGCATCCGGTTCGCTCAAGTGCGCCAGCACACAGGATTCCACCGACAGCAGCGGTTCCTGCACCAGCGAAAGGTCCAGGCGTGCCACCGCTTGGGGCTTTGCCCTGGGCAGCGCCGGCCCGCCGAGTTTGCGCCGCAGGCGCGGCACTACGCGAAGCAGGTGTTGGTGTTCCGCTGCGCTGTGTGGCGCCTGTTGCGCCTCGGTCGCCAGGGCCATGGCTTGGGCGTAATCCTCCTGACGTTCCAGTACGCGGATCAGCCGCGCTCGCGCGCCGGGATGAGTGCAATTGCGGTAGATCTGTTCGGCCAGTGCCAGCTCGGCGCACCGTTCGCAATACTGGCCGATCTGGAACAGCAGCTTGGCACGACGCTTTTCCAGCCACGGGTTGTCGGTACACAACGTGGCGACCTGCGCCAACACCGTATCCAGTGCCTCACCGGTTTCAAAGGCTTGCTGGCACTGGTGCAGGAATAAAAACCCATGCACGTCGTCACGGCTGCGTAAACCACGAGACTCGGCGCAGAACTCGACTTTTTCATAGGTATAGATGCCCAGATCTGCCAACACGAATTCCGACCAGTCCTGGTGCAGGTTGCCGAAGAACATCAGGCGCAGGCGATCACACAACTCCATCACTGTCAGGCTATACAGCACATCGCCCACGTCGGGACACCACTGGGCAAAGCTGCGCGGTTCGGTAAATTGCGCCGCCAAGGGTTCAAGCCAGTCGGCCTTGTTGCCCTTGGGTTGGTCGATCCAGGGCCTGAAGGCGCCGAGCAATTCACTTTTTTGCAGCAGGGCGAACAGGGTGGCAAACGGCAGCGGGCTTTGATCCTCCACCCACCCCAACTCACGCAGTGGCCCCGCCGCCGCATGAGGGCAACCGATTTCCAGGTAATGGAGCTTGGTGGCGCGAAAATGCACGCCCTTGCGCATCACCATCCGCACCAACAACGCCTGGGACGCCAGAGGCAACCTGTCAAATTGCTGAATGAAATGCTGTTCGTGCGCATCGAGCAAATCGGCATAGCGCTGCCCCAACCAAACCAGCACTTGGCGGAAGTTATGCAGGTAATACAAGGGATCTTCGAGGGGGTTGGCCATGGCGCAGAGCAATCAAATACTGGTTATGCATACAGAGTGCCGGGGCAAAGCGGTTGTTGCAATCAGTAATAGATAAATGGCGCCTGCAACTTTTTGCAAAAAAACAATCTGATGAGGGGGTTGATCAAGTAATATTTATGGCCGCGCAGCCAGACGCTGCGGGACTTTTCAGGGTTAAAGGTAAGGGTTATGAACATGAAGAATTTGGGTCTGCCACTGGTTGCACTCACTTTTCTGGTATTGGCCGGTTGCTCCACGCAAACCGTGGTGACCTTGCAGAACGGCACGCAGTATTTGACCAAGGACACGCCCAACGCCAAGACCGCCGACGGCTTCTACGAGTTCACCGATATTGCCGGCAAGCGTATTCGTATCAAGGCCGATGATGTGGCCACGGTGCGTAAGGAAAAGTGATCTTCTAGCAACACCCCATCAAATGTGGGAGCTGGCTTGCCTGCGATAGCGATTTGTCAGTCACCGCATGGCTGTCTCGACCGCCGCCATCGCAGGCAAGCAAGCTCCCACACCGAATACGTTAGCTGATGACTATCCCCTCCCCCGACAGACTGCTCACACCCACCAGCGTCACCGAATCCGTACCAAAGCTAATGACGGTATCCGCGCCCACCACCTTGACGTGATCGCGGTAATCGGTGCTGCCCGCCACGTCGTTGAACACCAGCTTGTCCGTCGTCTGGTAGCCAATCACCCGGTCATTGCCAAACTGCCCGCTAAACAAAAACGTGTTATGCCCGCTGCTGTCACGGATGGTGTCATTGCCCTTGCCACCTTCGATAAAGTCCGCGCCCCTGCCGCCTTTGATCAAGTCGTCGCCGTCACTGCCAATGATGAAGGTATTGCCCTTGTGCGTCTCTGCATTGCGGTTGAGGTCTTGCACCCAGGTGGTGGCCCGTGCCGGGTCGGACAGGTTGGCGACGATCACCGTGGAGTCGCGGGTCATCTGCTCGTAGAAGCCCGAATCGAGGATGCGGGTCATGCCGTCGCCGTAACCGGTGGGCAAGTGCGAGACCCAGGTGGGCAGGTTGAGGATGGAAAACGGCAGCACGTTCCACAGGGATGAGGCGTAGTGGTCGTTGAAGCTGACGATGTTGTCGGTGCTCGATTCGTGGGGTTTGTCGTGCACGCCCAGAGACGACAGGTTGAATGACGAGCCATCCAGGGCGCGGAACACCGGGTCGTTTTCATAGCCGACGTTAAGCACCTTGTCGCCGGCGCTCTGGGTCGGCGATGCGTAGGCCACGTAGTTGGAGTCCTTATAGAACCCCGACCAGCTGTTGTCGCTCAAGTCGGCCATGCTGTTGACCGCGAGGCCCCCAAGGCTGTGGCCGCTGACCACCACGTCATTGCCGCCCAGGCCCTGGGCACTGGCGTAGTCCGCCACGTTTTTGAGCAAGCCGCCAAAGGCTTCCCCCGCGTAGTTCTTGGCATAGTCCTTGGGCCCGAAGGCGGCGAGCAGGTCGCTGATCACATCGCCGATGGAGTCGGTGATCACGCTTTCCCGAGGCCCCGAAGTGCCGCGAAAACTGATGCCGATTTCCTGCAGCTTGCCCGCATCATCGTACTTGCCCAGCACCTCAGCCTGCGCCGTGCCGTAGCCGAATTTTTCGCCAAAGAAGGTGCCGCGCGCATCGACCTTGCCGCTGTAGCCCAGGGTACTGGCGCTGATGGGCGTCCAGCCGGCTGCTTGCACCGCCTCCAGGGCGGCTTTTTCCGAGTCGGGGTTCCAGGGGATGCCGGGGATGACCCCTTGGGCATTGCTGCCGCCAATCAGCGCGCTGACCAGGGTGGCAGGCAAGCCCAGCCCGAGGCCGTTGTTCTGGTAACCGACGGCAAAGCCGTTATCCAGGTTGTGGTAGGAATACAGCGTGATCGCCATGGCATCGGCGAACAACGCCTTGGAGTCCTCGGTACCGAGGTTTTTATAGTCAAAGATACCCATTGGTAGTGCCTCTCTGTTGTTGGATTTGTAGAGAAAGCCAAAACACCTGTTATCCGTTACCACCTGTAGGAGCGAGCTTGTGTGGCGAGGCAGCTTGCTCCCTCGCCACAACCCACTGCATCTGGCCTTTAGAACGCCCAGTCCAGGCTCAAGCCGAAGCCGTGCACCTTCTCCTTGCTGGCCAGCAGGCCGTTGTAATCGAAGTTCACCCGCGCATCCTTGCTCAATGCCAGGCTGACCCGTGCTCCGACCAACGCGGCATCGCGCACCATTGGCGCACTTTCCACCGTGAACGACGGGCCGCCCGAGGCAAACGCCAGGTGCTGCTCCGAATCGGTGCTGCTCAGGTTGTGCTGCCAGCCCAGGGTGCCGGAGACTTCCAGTTGCTGATGGTCGTTGATATTGAAGGTCTTCAAGGCACGCATACCCAGGGTGCTGAGCACCAGGTCACGGCTGTCGTCGCCACTTCTCAGCGCGGCGGCGTCGCCCTTCTCTTTGAAGCTGTCAGTGTCCAGGTGCACGTAGGCCAGATTGGCGAACGGCTCCAGGGCCAGCGGTTGCAGGTTGATACGGTACGCCGCCTCCGTGAATACCTGGGTGCTGTGGGCATCGACCTTGGCTTTTTGCTTGCCGCTGACGTCGCCGTATTGCAGGTCGCGTTTGACATCGGCGCGGTGCCAGCTGTAGGTCGCGCCGCCACTCAGGCGCCAGGCGCCGATTTCATGCCCGGCATAGGCGCCGAAATGATAGCTGTCGACCGAGGCGCGGCTGTGGGTGCCGCTGCCCATGTTCAGCGACGTGTCGCTGTAGCCGGCCACCAGGCCGATGCGTGTGGCCTCATCGAGGGCGCCGTCCACACCGGCGAGCATGCCGCCGATAGAGGTGGTGTAGCCCGCCGTGTCGTTGCGGCTGTCGGTCTTGCCCCATGCACCCAGTGCCTTGACCCACACGTTGCCACGGCTGTCGATGGCTTGGCTGGTAGCGCCCATCTCGCCATTGCGCAGGCGTTCGCCCACCGCTTCGCGTACGTAGCGGCTGTCATTGACCAGTGCGGTTTCCAGCGCCGGGTATACCTCCCCGCTCAGTTGCTGGAACGCGCCTTGAGCCGAAGCGGCGGTGGGTGTCAGCAGCAAGCTTTCATACACGCCATTGCCTGCGCCCAATTGCTCGGCGGCGGCGGCCACGGCGCGCTGGTTCGGCGTAGCCGCCACGCTGGCGAAGCTGTTAGTGCGTGCCACATCCAGCTGCACACCGTTGGCGGCGTAGTTCAAGGTGCCGCCGACAAACAGGTAATTGGGCACCACTGCCGCGAAGCTACCGGTGACGCCGCCTGCCGCTTGCAGGATGTTGTACTGACGGCCGATCAGGCTTTGGGCCTGGGTGGCGCTCAGCAAGGTCGGGCTGTTTTCCAGGGCAAGAGTCACGGTGCCGCCGTTGAGGGTGGCCGTGCCGCCGGCGACGATGCGATCGCTGCTGGTGGGCGACAGTTCTACCGCGTAGGTCGAACCCGGTTCAAAGTTGACGTTGCCCGCCACGTTCAAGGTGCCGATGGAATTGCCCGGCGCCACGGTGCCGCCGCTTTTCGCGCTCAGCGAACCGATACGCCCCGAACCACCGACCACACCGCTCTGGCTGACGGTAACGTCGGAGGTGACCGAACCGTTGATTGCCAGCAAGCCCTGGTTGACCAGCGTCGGCCCGCTGTAAGTATTGGCGCCGGTGAGCACCAAGGTACCGATGCCTTGCTTGGTCAGGCCGCCATGGCCCGAGATGTCGTTGCTCCACACATCCCGCCCGCAGTGCAGGTCATCGCACACACGCTGGGTGGGTTTGCCGGCATCCACCACCGCGCCGACACCCGGCAGGTCCGCGACGAACTGGCCGCTGCCGTAGGCGCCGTCGATACGGAACTCGGCCGGGATATCCTCAGCGGTGATAAACATCCCGGGGCCGTTGACCGCCTTGCCCAGGTTGATCATGCCCCAGCCATACAGCGAATCGATGCCCGGCGCGCCGAGGTCGGTGGCGGTGGTCTTGAGCACGGTGGAGATCTGGTCGCCGCTCATGTATTGGAAGCGCTCCATCAGCACCGCTGCGGCGCCTGCCACGTGAGGTGCGGCCATGGAGGTGCCATTTTTGTTGGCCCAGTCGGTGGTGAGGTTGCTCAGGTCGGTACCGTTGATGATCGAACTGTAGATCTTGGTGCCGGGTGCCGACACGCAAAAGCTCGCCGCATAGCCACAACGCGAGGAGAAAGTACTGATCACATACGGATCGGGGCTTGCCGTATTCGGGTTCTGCTGGAGGGCCGCGACGGACAGCCAGTTAGGCGCGATCTCTGGCACAAAATACGCAAGGCCGGAAATCGCATCCGGGTTGTTGAGGTTGTAGTCATTGCCTGCAGCAAAGATGGTCAGCACACCGCTGCGGGCCGCGTCGATGGCGCCTTGGTACGCGCCACCTGCTAGGGTGCCAAGGATCGGCCTGATGGTATTGAACTGCGCCTGGGCTTCGTTGACGGTGAAATTGGGGAACGCCGGATCGCGGCCGCCCTTGGCGTACTGATCACCGATGCCGATGCCCCAGCTGTTGTTGATGATACGCGCGCCACTGGCGACCAGCCCATCCCAGCCGGCCTTGTACACGGCGCCGTCGTTGCCGAGGATGATCCCGTCTTCCGGGCCCGGGTCACCGTTTTCGGCGGTGAGGATTTGTGCGTTGAACGCCACGCCGTGCATCGGCCCGCCATCGCGGTTACCGGCCGCAATGCCGCCGACATGGGTGCCGTGGTTACCCAGCTTGCCGTTGGAGTCCTTGGACGGCGTGCCGTCGTAGCGGAACGCGTCGCCGGCCTTCACTGGGATATACGGGTCGGTGTATTGGCGAATGCCCTCGGTGACAATCGTCACCACCTTGTCGGGGCTGGCAAACTCCGGGTGCTGGGCGTACACCGGCTGGTCGAAGATCCCCAGCTTGACGCCCTTGCCGGTATAGCCAGCCGCATAGGCGGTGTCGGCGTGCACGGCGCCCAGGCCCCAGTCGGCCTTGAACTCATTGCTGCGCCAGCTGGCGGCGTCGCCCAGTTTGCCGGTTTCCACATAGGGTGCAGCCTGGGCGGTCCCCAGGCTTGCCAGGCAACACAGCAACGCGCCGTATGGCACGCAGCTCAGCGCCTTGAGCGGATAGCCCGGGCCTGTGTGGATGGCGGTAGTTAACCCTGACTTGCTTTTTTTCACGGTGACCTTCCTTAGTTTTCTTATTGCACGTGTGTAAATCACTTTCTCCAGAACACCGCCGCTGATCATTCCCACGCTCCGCGTGGGAATGCGGCCCCGGACGCTCTGCGTCCCAAAGCGAGACGCGGAGCGTCACAGGAGGCGTTACCACGCGGAGCGTGGGAACGATCAGCGGAGCGTGGGAACGATCAGGTTCGCGGTGTCTTCAGAACTGCCAGTTCAGGCTCAAGCCCACGCCCTGGGTTTTCGCGCGCCCACCCAGCTGGCCGTTGTAATCCAGGTTGACCCGCGTCGACGCATTCAACGCCAGGCTGGCCTGCACGCCCACCAGGGCAGCATCGCGCAGCAATGGCGCACTGCGCACCGCAAATGAAGGCCCGCCGGCGACAAACGCCAGGTGTTCCTCTGACTCCACCGCCGTCAGGCTGTGTTGCCAGCCCAACGAACCGGACAGGTCCAGTTGCTGGTGGTCATTGAGTGCCAGAGTTTTCAGGGCGCGCACACCGAGGGTGCTGAGCACCGCATCACGCCGGTCGCTGCCGCGTTCCAGGGCAGCGGCATCACCTTTTTCGTGGAAGGACTCGCTGTTCAGATGCACATAGGCCAGGTTGGCGAACGGCTCCAGGGCCACCGCTTGCAGGCGGATGCGGTACGCGGCTTCGGTGAAGACTTGCGCCGTGGTCGCGTCCAGCTTGGTTTTTTGCTTGCCGCTGACATCCCCCCATTGCAGGTCGCGCTTCACGTCGCCGCGATGCCAGCTGTAGGCACCGCCGACGCTCAGGCGCCAATCACCCAGCTCGCGCCCGGCGTACGCGCCAAAGTGGTAGCTGTCGATGGACGCCGATGAATGGGTACCGCTGCCCATGTTCAAGGAGCTGTCGCTGTAGCCGGCAACCACACCCACGCGGGTCTGCTCATCCAGCGCGCCGTCCACACCCGCCAACAGGCCGCCGATGGAGGTGGTGGACCCCGCCGTTTCAGTGCGGCTATCAGTCTTGCCCCAGGCGCCCAGTGCTTTGAACCACAGGTTGCTTTCACCGGCCACTGGCACATGGCGCAGGCGCTCGCCCACGGCGTTACGCAGTTGCAGGCTGTCGTTGATCAGCATCGCACCCACAGCCGGGTAGATTTCCCCGGACAGTTGCTGCAAGCCCTGCTGGGCCACGGCAACCGATTGCGACTGCAGCAGGCTTTCATACACCGGGTTGCCGGCGCCCAATTGCTCGGCGGCCACCGCGACGTTGCGCTGGTTGCGGGTCGCGCCGACGCTGGCGAAGCTGGCGTCGTTGCGCCCCACGTTCAGTTGCACGGCATTGGCGGCGTAGTCGAGGGTGCCACCGAGGAACAGGTAGTTGGGCAGCACTTGCCCGAACTGGCCCTGAATGCCGCCCGCCGCCTCGAGAATCGAGTACTGCCGGCCGATCAGGCTTTGGGCCTCGCTCTGGCTGAGCAAGGTCGGGCTGCTTTCCAGCGCCAGTGTGACGGTGCCGCCGCCAAGAATCGCCTGGCCACCGGCGACAATGCGGTCACTGCTGGTGGGCGTCAGCTCCACGGCATAGGTCGAGCCGGCGCCGAGGTTTACGTCCCCTGCCACTTGCAAGGTGCCCACGGAATTGCCCGGCGCCACACTGCCGCCGTTGTTTACCGACAACGCGGCGATACGCCCGGAACCGCCGAGGGTGCCGCTGTCATTCACCGTCACTGCCGAGGCCAGCGAGCCATTGACGGCCAACAGTCCGCCGTTGACCAGGGTCGCACCGCGATAGGTGCTGTCGCCGCTGAGCACCAGGCTACCGGCACCGGCCTTGATCAGGCTGCCCTCGTACACACGCTGGGCCGCCGCTTGGTCGCGGGCACTGCCGATGGCGTAATCAGTCTGGTCCTGCTGGCTGGCAGAGGCACCCACGCCGTTTTGCCAACCCTTGTCGATCAGGGTTTGCTGCCAGGCCGTGTGCTCGGCGCGGTCCTCGGCCTGGCGCTGGATGAGCGCCTGGTCGGAGATGCCATTGCTCCACACATCGCCCTGCCCGGCGGCCAGGTTGACCTCCATGGGCCCGAGCAGTTGCCCAGGACCGTGCATCGCCCGGCCCAGGTCAGGCACGCCCCAGCCGACAATGGCGTTGGGCGCCTGGGTGATCGAGCCGTCGAGCTGCGTGGCGGTGGTCAGCAGCACCTGCAAGGCTTGCTCGTTGGTCATGTAGGGATAACGTTCCATCACCAGCGCCAACGCGCCGGTGGCATGGGGCGCTGACATCGAGGTGCCGGACTTGACCCCATACCCCCCGTCAGGAATGGTGCTGTTGATCAGCGCGCCGGGGGTAGAAATACACCAGTACTTGGCGACGCCGCATTTGTTGTATTTCTGGTTATTGGCCTTATCCAACCCCGACACGGCCAGCCAGTGGCCTTCCAGTTCCGGCTGGAAATACGGCAAGGCCGAGCGCACGCTGGCGTTGGCATAGCCGCTGTTGCCGGCGCTGAACACGTTGATCACACCGGCCTTGGCCACGTCCGCGGCCGCGTCCAGCCAGGTGCCACGGTTGTAATGCTGGGCGTACGCCGCGTGCATATTGTCCAAGGTCTGGTAGCTGACGTCCTTGGGCTGGCTGCCCCAGCTGTTGTTGATGGCGCGCACGCCGGAATCCACCAGTGCGGTGTACACGGTCTTGAAGTATTTGGGGTCTGGCGTGGGGCCGAACAGGAAGCTGTCGTTGGCGTTGGTGTTGCCCACATAGACCTGCGCGTTGTAAGCAACGCCATGCATACCCACGCCGTCGCGGGCGGCGCCCATGGTGCCGGTGACGTGGGTGCCGTGGGAATCATTGTTCGGGTTGAGCGCGCCCGTGGTGCTGAAGGCGCTGCCATCGACATAGGTGCCCGTGGCGGTGACCGGGTGGAAACGGTCTTTGGAAGCTTCCGGGTGATTGGTATCGAACCCTGAGTCCAGCGCACCGATTTTCACGCCTTGGCCGCTGATCCCGGCGGCGTAGGCTTCATCGGCCTTCATGCGGCCCAGGCCCCAGTCGCTCTGGTACTCGGCGGAGCGCCAACTGGCGGGGTTACCCGGTTGGCCGGTCTCGGTGTATTGCGCCTGTGCCGCAACGGACAGCAAGAGCAAGGAACCTGCGGTGAAGGGTTTGAAACGTGGTGAATCGGTGATCATGTGCACACTCCCTATTATTGTTATTCCCCCTGTAGGAGCGAGCTTGCTCGCGAAGAACTCACTGGCACCGCGTATAGCCAGGATGTCCACGTCATCGTTGACGTTTTTCGCGAGCAAGCTCGCTCCTACAGTTTTCCATCCGGGCCGAAGGCTTCGTCCACTTTGGCCAAGTCGGTGTCACGCAAGTTGCCCGCGTAGTAGTGCAATTTGGTCCAGGCCATCAAGTAGTCATAACGCGCCTGAGCCAGGTCGCGGCGGGTGCTGTACAGCTGCTGTTCGGCGTTCAAGGCATCGAGGTTGACGCGCTCGCCGCCGAGAATGCTCTGCTTGGTCGACACCACCAGCGCCTCGGCGGATGCCAGCGCTTTCTGATAGGCGCGCAACTTACTCACGCCCGACAGGCACGCACTGAACTGGCGACGCAATTCGATCAGGGTTTCCCGGGTCTTGCCTTCCAACTCGTACTCCGCCTGCTCCATCGCGCGGCTGGCCTGGCGGGTGGAGGCCGAGATACCGCCACCGGCATACAGCGGCATGCTCACTTCGACGCCGATGGTGTTGGTGTCGTAGCGCTGGTTATAGGTGTTGCCGCTGTCGGACTCCTGCTTGCGCGAGGTGGCATACGCGGTGATTCTGGGCAAATGCCCGGCACGGTTGCGTTCCACTTCATAGCGCGCCACTTCCAGGGACTGGCGCTGCGAAGCCAGCACAGGGTTGTTGGTCAGCGCCAACTCATGCCAGGTGTCGTAGTTGGCCGGGGTCAGGGTGAACGCGGCAAAGCTCTGGTTCAGCGGTGCCAGGTCGTTGATGTTGACGCTTTGCACACCGATCAATGCGCCCAACTCCCGGAGCGAGGCGTCCTGCTCATCCAGGGCCTGGATCTCTTCGGCGGTGGCCAACTCGTAGCGCGACTCAGCTTCAAGGATATCGGTGCGGGTGCCCTCGCCTTGCTGGAACAAATGCCGGTTCTGCTGGAACTGTTGTTCGAACGCCTTCTTCTTGGCCCTGGCGATGTCGATCTGGTCCTGGGCAAACAGCGCCTGGGTGTAATAGCTCAACACCCGCACCAGCAACGCCTGGCTCTTGTCGCGAAAGCTTTCATCGGCGGACAGCGCCTGGGCCACGCCCTTGCGGTAGTTGGCATAGGCTTCGTAGTCGAACAACGGCTGTTGCAGGCTGAAGGTCGAGCCATAGCTGTTGTAGTTACGGTCGTCGCGGTAACTACCGCCGCGCCCGTCGGGCAGGTGCGCTTCGGAATTGTTGCGGCCCTTGTTGTAGTTGTAGGACAGCCGCGGCAGCAAGCCGGCACGGCCAATGGTGCGGTTTTCCAGGCCGGCGTCGCGCTCCTTGATGGCGCCGAGGAACACCGGGTCGTTGCGCAGCGCCTGCTCGTACACATCGAAGGGCCCCATCGCGGCCTGGGCACTGCCACACACCAGCAACAGCGAAATGAACACTGGCTTCATGCTCATTCCTCAGTCAACGCAGAGCCGGCGCGGTCCAGCAGCGGCTTGAACAGATAGTTGAGCAGTGAACGCTCGCCGGTGCGCACGAACATCTCGGCGGGCATGCCGGGCTTGATCACCAGGCCGTTGAGTTTTTCCATCGCCGCCTCGCTGACGCTGGTGCGCAGCACGTAGTACGGCGCACCGGTCTTTTCATCGAGCATCTGGTCGGCGGAGATCAGGCTGACTTCGCCCGGCACCCGTGGCGTGCGGCTTTGGTTGAAGGCGGTGAAGAGGATGTCGACAGGCAAGTGTGTGCCGACCTTGTCCACCAAATGCACCGGCAGGTGCCCTTCCACTTCCAGGCGTGTGCCCTGGGGCACGATCTCCAACAGGGTTTCACCGGCACGCACCACGGCGCCTTCGGTGTGCACGCTGAGGTTGACCGCGATGCCATCGGCCGGCGCGTTGATCTCGCTGTGTTGCAGGTTGAAGCCGGCGGAGGTCAGTTGCTGTTCAAGGGTCAGGCTGCGCAGTTGCGCGTCGGCCAATTGGCTGCGCACCTCTTTTTGATATTCCTCGCTGTGCTGCTGCAATTTGAGCCGCGACTCAACAATGCCCTGCTCTATCCGGCCGCTTTCACCGGCGTTTTGCGCCAGGTCCTGCTGCACCTGGGATAACTGGCGCTGGTAGTCCATCAGGCGGTTGCGCGGGATGTAGCCGTTGTCGGCCAAGGGTTGCAGGTTGCTCAGTTGCGCGCGCAGAGATTGGGCCTGGGCGGTCAAGTCACTGCGGGCACGGCGCATACCACTTAGCTGAGAGTTGGCGCCCTCGATGCTGGCGCGGATCCCGGCTTGTTCACGGGCAAACGCGTCGCGACGGCTGCTGAACAGTTGGCGCTGACCTTCTAGCACCAGCATCAAGGCCGGATCGGGGTTGGCACTCAGTTCTGCAGGAAAGGTGATGCTGGAGAGGTTGTCACGCTCGCTCTGCCAGCGCGCCACGCTGGCCCAGGCCATGCGGTACTGGGCTTGCAGCGATTGCACATCGGCCTGGTTCTGGGTCTGGTCGAGACGAAACAGCGGCTGGCCTTGCTTGACCAACTCGCCCTCTTTCACCAGGATGCGGCTGACCACGCCGGGGCTGAAGGTTTGTACCGCCTTGCGCTTGCCAGACACCACCACGGTGCCTTGGACCGGAATGCCTTGGTCCAAGGGTGCGAGGCTGGCCCAGAGGAAAAACCCGCCGGCACCGACGATGGTCATCACCCAGCCCATTTTTACGAAAAAGCCGGCATCGCGTTCTTTGATTTGAGGTTCAACAGTAAGGCTGCTCATGCGCCTGGATTCCTTCCGGCCTGGTAGTGACGGCTGAAGCTGACACCGGTTTTTTCTTTCGGCGCTTCCTGCTGCCCGGACAACGCCCGCAGCACCTCCTGACTGGGCCCGAACGCTTGCAGTTGGCCTTCGCCGAGCACTAGCAACTTATCGGCCTGGGCCAATGCCGAGGAACGATGGGTGACCAGCACCACGCTGCTGCCCTGGGCTTTCATCTGCATGATGGCGCTGGCCAATGCGGCTTCGCCGACGGTGTCGAGGTTGGAGTTGGGTTCGTCCAGCACGATCAGGCGCGGCCCGCCGTACAGGGCGCGGGCCAGGGCCACGCGTTGTTTCTGGCCGCCGGACAAGCCACCGCCGTTGTCGCCCAGCACGGTGTCGTAGCCTTGGGGCAGGCGCAGGATCAGTTCATGCACGCCGGCCTGTTGCGCGGCCTTGACCACCAGTTCCGGGTCGGCCTCGCGAAAGCGCGCGATGTTGTCGGCGATGCTGCCACTGAACAGCTCGATGTCCTGGGGCAAATAGCCGATATGCGGGCCGAGGTCGTCGCGGTTCCAGCGGTGAATATCCGCGCCGTCCAGGCGTACGGTACCGGCCAGGGTTGGCCACACGCCCACCAGCACGCGAGCCAGGGTGGACTTGCCGGAGCCCGACGCGCCGAGCACGCCTAGCACTTCACCGGCAGCCAGGTTAAAGCTGACCTGATGCAGGGTCGCCACGCGCCGCCCCGGCGGGCCGGCGCTGACCTGCTCGAAACTGACTTGGCCGTTGGGCGCAGGCAAGGCCATGTGCTCGACCTCTGGCGGGAATTCGCGCAGCAGTTCGTCGAGGCGCTGATAGGCCAGCTTGGCCGAACTCCATTGCTTCCACACTGCAATCAGTTGGTCGATGGGGCTGAGTACGCGGCCCATCAAGATGGAGCCTGCGATCATCATGCCGGCGGTCATGTCGCCCTTGATCACCAGGTAGGCGCCCAGGCCCAGCACCAAGGATTGCAGGCACAGGCGCAAGGATTTGCTTAAGGAGGTGATGATCGAACCGGTGTCGCTGGCCTGGTTCTGCAAGCCCAGGAACTGCGAATGCACGCCAAACCAGCGTTGGCGCAGCGCACCGAGCATGCCCATGGCCTGGATGGTTTCGGCGTTGTGCAAATGGCTGGTGGCCAGTTGGGTGGACTGCTGCGAATAACCGCTGGCCTCGCCCAATGGCTTTTTGGTCAGGTATTCGTTAAGGCACGCCAGGCCAATCAACAGCACCGCGCCGGCCGTGGCCAGCACGCCGAGCCACACATTGAACAGGAAAATCACGAACAGGTAGATCGGGAACCAGGGCGCATCGAAAAACGCGAACAGCGCTGGCCCCGTGATGAATTGGCGCAGAGCGGTCAGGTCGCCCAAGGATTGCCCGGCGTGCCCTTGGCCGCGCTGCAGGTTGCGTTCGAACGCGGCTTTGTACACGCGCAAGTTGAAACGTCGCTCCAACTGGCTGCCAATGCGGATCACGATAAAGCTGCGCACCACTTCCAGCAGGCCGATAAACGCAAAGAAGCCCACGACCATCAGCGTCAACATCACCAGGGTGGTTTCATTCTGGGAGGACAACACCCGGTCATACACTTGCAGCATGTAAATCGAGGGCACCAGCATTAATAGGTTAATCAATGCCGTGAAACAGCCAACGCTGATCAAAATACTCTTGTATTCACCCAACGCCCTGAATAAGGGCGCCACCCCATGGGACTTCGCCATATTAATTGTTTTTCCTTGCAGCGAATTACGCAAAAGGGTCACCCCTACCAAGTAGGGTACGGCCGCCTAACAAATCGAGTTATATGCTTATAACTTTTAATTAAAGTTTTCGTTGCAGCCTTACAACTTCGCCTGCTTTAGTGCGGGCTTGATAGTCGCCCTCTTTCTGGCGATTCAAATGGGTGATCCCTGAGCCTTCAGCGTTAAACAGCCAAATACCATCCGGGGTGGGCGACCACGTCAGCGGCTTGTCGCCCAGCCATTGCTCGGCACAGGCGATATCGCCCTCCAGGGCGTTGGCTTGCTCCACTAACTTGAGCGCGCACACCTGATCCTGCTGCTTCAGCTCCCACTGCCCGGCAAGCTGCGCGGAGGTGGGTAATACAAGACTGCTAGCCATTGCGTGGGCTCCTGCCGACACGAACAACACCTGCACAACACAGGCGATCAAATGGGAAAAACGTGGCATATCCAACTCCAGCCTGGAGCGCGGCGCCGAAGCGCCGCGCGCTTTACATCAGGCTACGATGTCACTGGCAGCCGCCTGGCCAACGGTGGTGACGAGGAAATCCGCCACGCCGTGCCCGGAGAAGTCCACCGCCAAGGTGCCCAGGTTGGTACCTGAGGCATAGGTCAGTACAGCATCGCCGGCATGCCCGGTAAAGGCGTTGACGAAGGTCACGCCCGCACCCTTGGTGATACCGGACAGGTCGATCTTGTCCGAACCGGAGGTGAAGTCGAAGATCTTGTCCGCAGCCCCTGGCCTGGAGTCGGAACTGGCACCGTACACGAAAGTGTCGCTGCCAGTGCCGCCCCACAGCTGGTCCGCACCGCCGCCGCCGTAGATGAGGTCGTTGCCGGCCCCGCCCTTGATGGTGTTGGCGACTTGGTTACCAATGATCAGGTCGTTGCCCGAACCGCCGAACGCGTTCTCGATGGTGACGCCCTTGGCGATGGATACATTGCCCACCAGGCCGCCCACATCAGAGAACGAGGTGGCAGTGAGGTTGATCTTCTGGTTCTGGGTAAAACCGGAGAAGTCCAGGGTGTCGTTGCCGCCACCGTCCCATACCGAGAACACCAGCTTGTCGGCATTGGAACTGGCGCTGAGGAAATCACGCCCGGTGTTGGAGTTGAACCCGTAGGTGGTGTCCGTGGCGCGGGTGCTGAGGTTGGCACCGTAGAGCTTCTGGATCGCGGCGATGTCGTCGATCAGCGGGCCGGAAGCGTAAGCCTCGACACCGCCTTTGCTGAAGTTCTGGTTGGTGTTGCTCTCGCTCCAGTAACTCATGAGGCTATAGCCACGCGTGTCCTGTCCATAGGTGGCGTCGTTATAGGTCGGGTTGCCGTTCCCGGCGTTGTAGTCGCCAGGGTGAGCCAGGCCCAGGGTGTGGCCGATTTCGTGGGTCAGGGTCTGCCGGCCATAGTTGTTCAGGTCCGGGGTCTTGTTCGGCGTGTAGCTGTTGTTGGTCAGGTACCACGAAGTGCCGTCGTAGCCCGCACCGGTGCCGGGCAGGTAAGCGAAGGCCGCGGCGCCGTCCTGGCCGCTGCTGTAGTTGCCGAAGGTCATGTGGCCGTCACCGCCGGAAGCCTTTTCAGTAAAGGTCACGTTGGCGACATCCGCCCAGGATTGCATGGCCAGTGCGGCCTGTGCTTTCTGCTGGGTGTTGAATTGGCTGAACCCCGAGATGCCATGTTTGTTCATGGTGCTCTGGGTAGCCGAGGTGAGGAAGGTGTAGGTCAGATCGATCTTGCCGTTGCCATCAAAGTCCCGGTACGCAGCACCATCCCGCAGCAGCTGGGTCGCTGCCTGGTCTACGGTGTAGGACGGTTTGCCATTGACCGTGAGGTTGCCGCCACGGTCATACAAATGGCTGAAGCTATCGATTTGCGAGTAAGCAGTGCTGGCTTGCGCGGCAGATACAATAGCTTTGTCTTTTACTTTTGACATAAACGTACTTCCTTGTTTGCAAGTGCATCAGTCTTTGTTCGATAGGAACCTCGCGGGCGAGGATAGTCCTATCACTCACCTCTTTTGAAGGCGTAAGAAAACTGACACAACTTGAAATCTTTCGTCTACATCTATTTCCATCGCACACTTGTGACGCAGGTTCAAGTTGAAGAAGTCGCACGCAGTGTTTATTGGGGGCCGTTGCGTTTGTGTGGCCGAATCGGCGCACACCACTATTTAAATATTAAATACAAGTAAAGCCACTCTAAGTGAGCGGCCCACTTGATTAATGGATCCAATATATTGTCACGGTGTCATTAGCAACATTAAAGAGCCACTATTCGCACTATTAAAGTGCGCTGTCCCCCATTACCGGGACATACTCCAGCCACACTGTTGCATGGCTGCCAAGAGGGTTTCGCCAGCCAGGCCCGGCACCGTGACGCCGTCTTGAGTGGTCATGTCTTCACCTGCCAAAATGGCATTGATGATCGCCTCCTCCACCGCCTCTGCCGCCGCGCTGAACAGCGGCGAAATATGGTCGTTGTTGACCATCTGCAAGCCGGTGCTGAGCGGCAGGTCCTTGCGCCCATAGTCGGCCGGCGGCAAATCACGGTTACCGGTGGCAAACGCCAGGAACAGGTCGCCGCTGGAATCCTCGGTACCGCCACCGGTGCGCGCAATGCCAATGGACGCGCGCTGTGCCAGGCGCTGGCATTGGTGCGGCAGCAACGGGGCGTCCGTGGCGATGATCACCACGATGGAGCCCATGCCGGGAGTGCCACGCTCGGCAAAGGGCGAAGCAATGTCCATCAAATGTCGGCCCACCGGGTAGCCATCGACCCGCAGCTCCTGGCGCTTGCCATGGTTGGCCTGCACCAGTACGCCCACGGTCCAGCCGCCCTGCTCCGTTGGCAAGCGCCGTGACGCAGTGCCGATGCCGCCCTTGAATTCGTGACAAATCATGCCGGTGCCACCGCCTACCGCGCCTTCCTGCACCGGGCCGCTTTCAGCCTGGTCCAGGGCCTGGCGCACATGCTCAGGGCGAACATGCTGGCCCCAGATGTCGTTGAGCAGGCCGTCATAAGTTTCCATGACCACCGGCATGCACCAGTACACCGCCGGGTCCGCCATACGCTCGCGCTCCAGGGCGATCAGGCTGTCGCGCACCACCCCGATACTGTGGGTGTTGGTAATGGCCATCGGCGTGGTCAGCAGCCCCGCCTCGCTGATCCATTCAAGCCCCGTGGCGTCGCCATTGCCGTTGAGCACGTGATAGCCGGCAAAACACGGTTGATGTCGCGCTTCCCCGGCACGCGGCTGGATCAGCGTAACGCCGGTGCGCACCTGCTTGCCGTCGACCTGTGCCTTGAGCGTGGCATGGCCGACGCGAACCCCGGGAACATCGGTGATGGCATTCAATTCGCCGGGCATGCCCAGCCCCAACGTGATGCCCAATTGACGTGCACGCATACCCACTCCTTACAATTTCTGAAACGCCGGACTCAACCGGCCACTGATGCAATACAAAATCACCGACAGGGCCAGCAAGCCGATGATGATCATGATGTCGCGTACCGAGGCCTCAAGAATCAAGGTGACCAGCAGGTAACCGGCACCGAGCACCGCCAGCAATGCCGGCAGCGGCCATAACGGCATGCGATAGGGATGCTCGCGATCACGCAGCAGCACCCGGCTCATCAGCGCGCTCAGCGCCACCACCAGGTACACCAGCATGATCAGCAGAACGCTGAACGAGGTCAGGTCGGCCAGGTTGGAGCTGAAGCTCAACAGCGCCGAAGGGATCGCCAGAAACAGCGTCGCCAGCCACGGTGAGTCCCAGCGCGGGTGAATACGCGTGAACAGCTTGTTGATGCCAGGCGTCCACAACGCATCGCGGCCGCTGCTGAACACCACCCGGCCAATCTGGATCACGATGGCAACGATGGCGTTGAACACCGACAGGAAGATCCCGGCGCTCACCAACCGCGACAGGGTTTCATTGCCATGGCTGGTCAACAGGTAGCCGATCGGGTCGGGGCTGCTGATCATCTCGCTCAGGGACGGCGCGCCGATCAACAGCGCGGTGATCGGCACCAACTCAATCACCACCACCAACCCCAACGACCAGAGCACCGCCTTGTGCACGCCCTTGCCGCCGCACTTCATGTCTTCGGCCAGCAACACCGCCGGGCCGTAGCCGTTGAACGAGAACAGGCCGATGCCGACGGCGCCGATCACCAACGCCCAGGGCGCCAGGTGCAACACGCCGTTTTCGACGATTTGCGGCTGCAGCAACACACTGGCCGGCTGCACCGGATTACCGAAGCCGATCACCACAATCACCAGTAACGCCGCCACTTCCAATAGCAAGCAGGTGCCGGTGATCCAGGCGTTGAGCTTGATATTGAGGATGCCCAGGGCGTAGCTGCATACCACGATCACCAGGGCGACAGTTTGCGCGTCGAATGTCGTGCCCAGAGCGTTATTCAGATAAGTCGCCGCACCGGTCGCCAATACCGGCGGAATAAACAGCAACATCACCAGAACCGTCAGGAAGGTGGCGTAACCGGCCATGCCACCAAACACGCGCTTGGCATACACGTACTCGCCACCGGCGCTGTTATGGGCGCGGCCGAGCTCGGCGTAACAGAAGGCAAACATCAACGCGAGCAACGCCGCCATCACAAACGCCAGGAACACGCCACTGCCCGCCTGCTGGATGGCAAACGGGGCGATCACGAAGACGGAACTGGCCGGCGTTACCGCTGAAACGGTAATGGCCACTACATCGAAGACGCTCAGGGTGGGCTTGAGCACGCCATCGGGCGCGGGGGAAGCACTCATATCGTTATCCTCTGTCGTTGTTTTTGGTGTGAGGCAGAAACGAAACATGATTTTTCCTCGGGATATGCTTCCCGTTGGACAGTGACGACGTTATCGGCTGGCGGGGCTGTCGGCCAATTCCCCTATTGGCGTACTCCCCTTGACGGTGCCCCCCAGAAGCCTAACCCTTGGCCGATCATTTGAGGGTGGGGATGTTGAGATGAACCTGTTCCGGGAAATCGGTATGCACGCGGGGTTGGGCCGCACCCTGTCTCAGATCGGCACCGAACGGTTCTGGAAGCAATTGGTGCTGTTATTGCACCAATGCCTGCCCTTCGATAATGCTCTGGCGATTTTCTACCCGCTGGATGGCCCGCCCCAGGCCCTGGAAGAGTACGACGCCCAGCCCAGCAGCAAGCCGGCGTCGATGCTGGTGTACCTCAACGGCTTGTACCTGCTCGACCCGTTTTACCAGGCCTGCCGCGAAAACTACGCCAGCGGCGTATACCGCTTGGAGGAAGTGGCGCCGGACCATTTTCGCCAGAGTGAGTACTTCCTCAATTATTTCCATGACAATGTGCTGGAAGACGAAGTGCAATTGATCCTGCAATTGCCTGGCGCCGGCACCCTGTCGTTGTCACTGGGCATGCAACGGCGCTTCAGCTTTGAAGAAACCGGGCTGTTGACCACGCTGTCGGCCTGGGTGTTGCCGCTCATGCAGCAGCATTGGCAGCAAAGCACCGAGCGGGCACCGGCCATGGACAGCCAGATTCGCGATGCCCTGAGTCATTTCGGCAGCGGTGTACTGTCGGACCGCGAACTGGAAATCGCCCGGCTGGTGTTGCGGGGCTTCTCCTCCAAGGCCATGGCCGAACGCCTGAAGATCTCGCCGGACACCGTCAAGGTGCACCGCAGGCATTTGTACGCCAAGCTGGACATTTCGTCGCAACCCGAGTTGTTTTCGTTATTCATTCAGTCGTTGGGGCATGACTTGGAGAATCCATAGGCTTAGTCCGAATGAAAGAAATTAATATGCTGCGGCAAAAGATTTACGCCATCAACGCGTATAGAAAAGTTCGGCCCTTCAGGGTCGACCTTGATAGTCAAAGTGCTCACGCCAAACTCATGAGTCAGTTGCACATCCCCCACTTCCACGGGCGGGCCTGGCTGAATATTAATAGCTGAGATGTTGTGGTCTTTTAATACCCCGGCCACATCGATTTCATCCTCCTTGGGGTTGAAATTCAACAGGGTGTCAGGGTCATCGCTAAGGGAGTCGGTACTTTTTTCATATTTGAATGTGTTTTCACCCTGGCGCCCCACCAGCTGGTCGCCACCGCCACCGCCGATGAGGACCGAGGGCTCGCCACGCCTGGCTTCGAGGCGCTCACGCTGGTCTGTGCCGCGTAAGGTGGGCGGGCTGTTTTCCGGGTGGGTCCACGTGCCGCCAGTGGGAAGGCTTTGTATGGAAGACATATAAGTCACCTGTCAGATCATGAGTGTATGTGAAAGTGTTACGCGTTGCGGATTGAAATCTCTCACGCAGGCAATAACACTTTCCACTCCAAATAATTGACATCACATGTCTTAACTATGACGTGATTATTTATCCCACCCAGTACCGATGACTTATCGGCCTTCCTGGTGGCGCTGTTTTCCTGTTATTTAACGCCCCGTACGAATGGTATTCCAAACCCGAGTACGCACCCGGTCGATGTTCAACGGCATGGCTTGCAGTGCAAATAACTTGCCCATCATTTCCGCACTTGGATACACCTTGGTATCGGCCTTGATCGCCGGGTCTACCAGGCTGTCGGCCGCCGCGTTGCCGTTAGCGTAATGCACGTAGTTGGTGATACTCGCCATCACGTCCGGGCGCAGCAGGTAGTTCATGAACGCATAGCCGGCTTTGTCATTCGGTGCGTCGACAGGCATGGCGACCATGTCGAACCAGATTGCCGCGCCTTCCTTGGGAATGTTGTAGCCGATATTCACGCCGTTTTTGGCTTCTTTGGCGCGGCTTTCGGCCTGCAGGATGTCGCCGGAGAAACCGACGGCGACACAGATGTCACCATTGGCCAGATCGGCGGTGTATTTCGAGGAATGGAAATACGCCACGTAAGGTCGCACTTTCATCAGCAAGGCCTCGGCCTTCTTGTAGTCTTCGGCTTTTTTGCTGTGGTGCGGCAAGCCCAGGTAATTCAGCGCGGCTGGCAGCAGTTCGGGGCCGTTGTCGAGAATGGCGACGCCGCATTTTTGCAGCTTGGCCATGTTTTCCGGTTTGAAGATCAAGTCCCAAGAATCCACCGGGGCGTTGTCGCCGAGTACCGCCTTGACCTTGTCGATGTTGTAGCCGATACCGGTGCTGCCCCACAGATACGGGAAGCCGTGGGCATTGCCGGGGTCGTTGTCTTCCAGGGCCTTGAGCAGCACGGGGTTGAGATTTTTCCAGTTGGGCAACTGGCTCCTGTCGAGTTTTTTCAGGGCGCCGCCCTGGATCTGTCGCGCCATGAAATGGTTGGAGGGGAACACCACGTCATAGCCCGATTTACCGGTCATCAGCTTGCCGTCGAGGGTTTCGTTGCTGTCGTACACGTCATAGGTGAAACCGATGCCAGTGTCTTTCTGGAAATTCCTGGTGGCGTCCGGCGCGATGTAGTCCGACCAGTTATAGATCTTCACGGTCTCGGCGGCCTGGCTGATAGAGGCCACCAACATCAAGGGCAACAGGGCAATGGCTTTCATGGTTCGATTTCCTGGCGGTTTTAGGGCTGTTTTTATGGCAGGCGATCAAGGATCAAAGCGTTACAGAATCAGGACATAGGTCTTGCGCACGGTTTCCTGGATATCCCAGATACCGGTGCTATTGGCTGGCAACATCAGTGCGTCACCGGCTTGTATGTGCAGGGTTTCCCCATTGTCAGGCGTGAAGGTGCAGCGCCCCTGGATGAAATGGCAAAACTCCTGGGACGTGATCTGCCGACGCCAGCGCCCCGGGGTGCAGGCCCAGATGCCGGTCTCGACCCCGTCGTTGCGCTCCACGCTCAAGGTGGAGGCCACGGCGATGGGCTCGCCCAGGGGCACCGCCACCGGTGATGAATCTGGCAGAGGGGTGTTCAGCGTGTCTTTGAATTGCATGATGCTCATGGGTTTTCCCCTGTGGGTGGAACGAGTCAGTGCATGAAACCTTCCATGAAACCGGCAATGCCGGTCGCCAGCTTGCGGCGCCAGGGCGCAGTGTTGGGGTTGGCCAAGACCTGGTCTTCATGGACAAAACTACGAATGATCGCGTTGTAACCCAGCCAGCGGCACGGCTCCGGCTCCCAGGCCTTGAGTGCTTTGAGCCCGCCTTCGCGAATCACCCAGGGTTGTTGGGTCAGCAAGGTGTCGCGGCCGAGGATCAAATCGACCAGGGTGCGGCCGCCGAGGTGGGTGGCGCCCACGCCCTCCCCGCCATAGCCGCCGGACAGTGCGATGCCCGTGGCGTGGTCACAGAGCATGTGCGGACGAAAACGGCGCGACATGCCGAGGTTGCCGCCCCAGGAATGGGTAATCCTGGCCTTTTTCAGCTGTGGGAAGAGTTCGCCAAACAGGTAGCGACGCAACTCCACTTCGCTGTCGGTCAGGTCGAAGTTGTGCCGCAACTTGCCGGCAAATTGATAGCCACCACGGGCGCCGAAGACCAGACGATTGTCGGCCGTACGCTGGCCGTAGGTGACCTGTCGGCTGCTCTCGCCAAAGGCCTGACCCTGGCTGAGCCCGATGTCTGCCCAGGTGCTGGCCGGCAGCGGTTCGGTGGCGACGATCAAACTCTGCACCGGTAACTGGTAGCGGCCCAATGGGGGCAAGGTATTGGCGTAACCCTCGACAGCAGGCACCACCCAGGCGGCGCGCACGCTGGCCTTGGCGGTGCGCAGGCCGCCGGACTGCCAATGGGTCACGGGGCTGTTTTCGTAAATGGTCACGCCCAGGTTCTCAACCGCCCGCGCCAGGCCACGCACCAGCTTTGCCGGGTTGATCGTCGCGACGTGGGGGGCATAGATGCCGCCATAAGGCTTGGCAATGCGGACCTGCTCGGCCAATTGCTGCGGGCTGAGCCAGCGGTAGTCGTCTTCGGTGAGGCCCTGGGCGTACAGCTTGTCCAGATAGCGGCGCAGGCTGACTTCCTGCTCGGGGTAGCGTGCGGCGCAATACAAGGCGCCGCCTTTGCGGTAGTCGCAGTCAATGCCTTCGCGGGCCAGCACCTGGGCCACTTCATCAGGGATACCGTGCAGCAGGTCAAACGAAGCGCGCCGGTGCTGAGGGGCAAGCTCAGCCAGCAGTCGGTCTTCCCCCAAGAGGTTGCCCATCAACCAGCCACCATTGCGACCGGATGCGCCAAACCCAGCAGTCTGTGCCTCGATGATCGCGATTTTCAGCTCGGGGGCCTGGCGCTTCAGGTAATAGGCGGTCCACAGGCCGGTGTAGCCGGCGCCGATAATCGCCACATTGACGTCCAGGTCGTGCTCCAGCGATGGACGCGCTAACAGCGGGTCGTCCAACTGGTCCATCCATAAACTGATATTGCGCCATGCCGGCATGCCAGCTTCCCCTACCTCGGTTCGATAGGGCCGATCCTAGAGTGCAGTGTCAGGGGCTGTCTTGCGCGCGTGCACGCAGGGAAATTTGTTTGAGGTACGCCTTGGGCGATTGCCCGGTGTGCTGGCGAAAAGCGCTGTAAAACGCCGAGAGTGAATTGAAACCGGCCGCAAAGGCCAACTCATCAACTTTGACCGGCGCGGTGGCGTGATCCAGCGCGGCCAGTAAATGCTGGAGTCGCGCCTGGTTGACGTAGCGATAGAAGCTCTGCCCCAGCACTTGGTTCAGCAGGTAGGACATCTGGTTGCGACTGTAGCCACAGGCCTTGGCGACCCGCTGCAGATCCAGCTCCGGGTCCAGATACGGCTGCTGACGCTCAAAATATTGTTGCAGGTCATTGGCCATATAACCCAACTGCTGGGGCGACAGGCCCAGGCGGCTGACCGTAGGGCGCAAGGCCTGGGCTGGTTGCTCGTGCACCAGGGACGCATATTCATTCACCCGCCAAATCAACCCGTCGCGCACCGTAATGGCCTCACTGGTACGAAACGACACCAGGCCCTGGCCGCCACGCAAGGTGATGCGGTACTGGATAAACGCCGTATCGCCATCGGCGCGGATGCGGTCAGTGTGTTCAATGGCCTCATCCGCCTCACGGGGCATGCTGGCTTGCAAGTACTCGCGCAACTCGGCATAGCCCACCACACGGTTCTGGAAAAAATCGTGGTACTGGATCTCGGGATGGTAGTAAGCCATCACCCCGTCCAGATCGCGATGACGCCAGCACAGGTGATGGCGCAGCACCAACTGGCCGGTAGCGTGGGAATTCTGACACTCATCGTCTGGGGCGATGTCGGGCATATTGGGCTCTACGACGGGAGAAAATGTTTGAGAGTGCCGAAGTTTACCCGCCCCTTCAATGGTCAAATCGAGCGCCTGACTAATGGCCTTTTGCCTATTCCTCTGTAGGACATGATCTATATCAAAACCAGGCGAAAGAACCGCCGAACGGGCGCAAAAAAGTCACCTTGGCGTTGCGAACGAATGCTATTTTTAAGCCCTAGATGTCATGACCAGCGAAGGTCCTGGCCCCTGCCGCGAGCTAAAGGAAGCGCTCAATGAACAAGGTGGGCAACATGAACAAAGTGACATTTCCCAACGCCTGCCAGCTGATGCGCTGGCATTTTCACCCCATGGGCTTCGAGGGCAGCATGGACGCCCCCGGCAGCATGATCGCCCGCCTGTTCGACCGGGCCAGCGGCGAGACGTTGATCGCTATCGCGGGGATTCCGTGCGCTACGGTGATGAACGCGGCTGATGTGGAGCGCATCATCGAGGCCGTGGAGGATGAATTGGAGAGTTTCGTGCCGCCGGTTTCGTTGCGGGCGTGAGGCGGGGCTAACCGCCCCACTCTGACGGTAACCACGATGCGAAGCGAGTCGCTCTTGATCTGCTTTTGATCTCAGGCGCCCCGTTCCAACTGTGTCGCCTGTCAGGCCGCCGTCGCGAGCAAGCCCGCTCCCACAGTTGGATCGTGGAGTGTCAGGTAGATAGGCGTCGGCTGTCAGGCCGCCATCGCAGGCAAGCCAGCTCCCACATGTTCGATCCCGTGTTGTCAGGTAGAGACGCGTCGGCTGTCGGGCTCTTATCGCAGGTCAGCCAGCCCCCTTCGGCGCACGCTGATCATCAAAAAACACCTTCCTGCCATCCACCCGCTCAGACGCCCTGGGCACATTCACGCCTTGGCCTTCCGGCTTCTCCACATACCAATAGCAATGGCTGACCGCCCGGGTGATCCCCACATAGGCCAGGCGCAACACCTCGTCTCTCTGGGCATTGTCATAAGGCTCACTGTCGCCATCCTTACCCAAGCCCGCCATGCGATAGACCTGATTCTTATACGGCGAGCTGGTGACATGCTGACAATCGCCCAGCAAAAACACCGCATCCGCCTGCAAGCCCTTGGCACTGTGATAAGTCAGCTGTTTAAGCCTGCGCGCCTGAGGCGCCGAGCTAGAATCCACATTAACTACAGACTGAATATGCTCTTGAATCAATAACTTATCGCTACTTTTTCGATAAAGCATCAGGATCGAATCGCCCCGCTGATAGTGCTCGAGCAACCGCTGCCCCAGTGCCGCGTCGTCACGCTCCAACACCGTGACGGGCACCAATACCTTGGGCTCGCCACTGGCCTTGGCCTTCTTGCCCGGGATGGCCGGCGCGCTACGGACGATATGTTCGGCAGCGTCGATGATGTGCTGGTGGCTGCGGTAGTTCTCGCCCAGCATCACGCGGGTGGTGCTGGGCGAAACAAACTCCTTGTTGAACTCCATGAAGTACTTGGGCGAGCTGCCGCGCCAGCCATAGATGGATTGCCAGTCATCCCCCACGCACAGCAAGGATGAGCGTTGGGCTGCGCGCCCGACGTGCATGGCCGGCCCACGGCTGCGGATTTCGCGCAGGCTGGCGCGGATCCAGGACACGATCTGCGGCGATACGTCCTGGAATTCATCGATCATCAAGTGCGACATCGGCCGCAACAAGGGATCACTCAGCAGCTTGAGGTTCTCCGGGGTGTTTTCGCCAAACAGCGAGAACATCCGGTTGTAGGTCATGATCGGCGGCGATTGTTCCAGCAGGTGATCTTCCAGCGCCTTCCAGAAAATGCTCAGGGCCTCGAAGAACAGCCGATCCGGGTCGTCCTTGGCAAAACTCATCTGGCCAACCGCCGTGGGGACATCCAGGCCGAGGTTCTCGATAAACCCGGCTGCCATGACAAAACTGTCCAACAGGGGCGCCGAAGCGAGTTCGCCTTTGACCTTGTAATCGAAGCCTGGCCCGGCCGTGGCATCGCCGCCCAGACTGCTCAGAAGGCGCTTTGAAGATTCGTAATTATCCAGCCATATCAGTGGCTTATTACAGAAAGCTTGAAACAACGTGCGCTTTACTGCCCATTCTGCACGCACCGAGAGTTTCGAATTCGGCCGACTGATCTGCGGGTTTTCACGCCCATCGAACCCCAGTACCACCCAGGCGTCCAGCTCCGGGATGTAGCCGTGGCAATGAAATCGCGCGCCGTTGATTTCAAAGGTCTGACGGCTGGGTTCGATACCTTTGATCGGCCAGGCACCGGCGCGAAACCACAGGTCCTCAATCACATCACAGAGTTCTTCATCGCGCTTGGCGGCCAATTCAGTCACGGCCATACGCTTTTGCACGTCAGGATGATCGCGCTCCAGCTCCTTGAGCTGAAGGCCATGGCGGGCCAAGGGTGCAATCAACTCGCGAAAACGCTGATGGCTGCCATACAAGCGGTGATAACAAGCGTTCATCTGCTGGCGCTGGGCGTCACTGATACGCAGGTCGAAGGCGTTGCTGTCGGCGTCTTCAAAACCACCGCTGAGGTTCTCAAAGGCCTGCAGCCGCTCAAAACCCGGCAGGCTGCGCACCATCGGCAGGATGCGCGAGTGAAAGGTGCGCACCAGCGCCTGGGCTTCCTTGCTGCCAAGGGGTTGGCCCCACAGGTTGAGAATTTCCATGAGTTTGTTGATGAAGTCCTTGCGCGACTCGCGGGTGAACGTCACCACAGTCATCGAACTCAGTTCAAAGCCCAGGTAATGGCTGAGCAGCAGGATGCGCAGCACCAGGGACGTCGACTTGCCGGCGCCGGCACCCGCAATCACTGAGGTCGAGGGGGTGTCGCTGAAGATCATCTTCCATTGCGCCGCGCTTGGCTGCGCATGGGCTGGCAGCAGGCGCGCGACATCGGCCTTCATGCGCTTCTTCACCTCTGCGGTGAGCGGCAATCGCCAATCGTCGAACAGGCTGTCATCTATGCCTGGCGCACGGTGCTCATCGGGGCGAAAGTCACGAATCAGCAGGACTTGTCGGCCCTCCTCGATGCCATCAGCCCTACCCTCACGGTAACCGTACTCAACGCCCGCCTCATGCCCACTGCGAAAGCCGTCGGCCTGGCCATGCAACCAGGAAAACCTGTGCTGCGCACGCAAACGGGTGAGGCCATGGCCGAACAGGCGCGCGGCAAGCCGCTTCAACAACGGCATTTCAGCCAAGGGGCGCAGTTCGGGGGGTAGATCAGGCTGTTGTTGCGACACGCGGACTCCTGCGGTGAGCTTGTTTTGACCAAGCCGTCATGGTCGCCGGAAACGCCGCTCAGTTCCAGCCAAATGCTTTGTTGTCATGCAGTTAGGCGATGAAGTGAAAGTGAACACCGGGGTTAAACATCGAATAAATGAATCATAAACAGGCATTTTTTACGCTTTTTCTCGATCATGCGCTGCTGGATGATAGGTTCATCAACAGGAGACGATCATGCTTGAACTTCGACCTTTCAACACACTGGGCGGCGCCCACCATGGCTGGCTTGACGCTCATCACCACTTTTCCTTTGCCGAATACCACGACCCCCAGCGCATGCACTGGGGCAACTTGCGGGTATGGAACGACGACATCATCGCCCCCGGCAGCGGCTTTCCCCAGCACCCGCACCGCGACATGGAAATCATCACCTATGTGCGCGAAGGGGCCATCAGCCATGCCGACAACCTGGGTAACAAAGGCCGCACCGAAGCCGGCGACGTGCAAGTAATGAGCGCAGGCACCGGCATTGCCCACAGCGAGTACAACCTGGAGGCTACGCCAACCAAGATCTTTCAGATCTGGATCATTCCCAATGAGGCTGGCTTGCCGCCGTCCTGGGGCGCCAAACCGTTTCCACAGGGCAACCGCGAGGGCTTTGTAACCCTGGCCAGCGGCAAGGCTGGCGACAGTGAAAGCTTGCGAATTCGTGCGGATGCACGCTTGGTGGCAGCTAACCTGAAAGCTGGAGAAAGTGCGGAGTACCGGCTGGACAGTGGCCGCCGGGCGTACCTGGTGCCCGCCACGGGCGTGATTGACGTCAATGGCGTGCAGGCAAAGGCGCGAGATGGTGTGGCGGTTGAGGATGAACAGGTATTGCGGGTAACGGCGATTGAGGACAGCGAAATCGTGCTGGTGGACCTGGCCTGATCTCAACTCTTGTTGCTATCTAATGTGGGAGGCGGCTTGCTCCCTCCCACACTTCTACCGCATGAGTGTCAGTTATTGGCTGATTGCACCATCAACCAACACCTGCGCCTCCTCCACCAGTTGCTTGAGGTGCTCTTCGCCAACGAAACTCTCGGCGTAGATCTTGTAGATGTCCTCAGTGCCCGAGGGCCGTGCGGCAAACCAACCGTTTTCGGTCATGACTTTCAAGCCGCCAATCGCCTGGTTGTTGCCCGGCGCATGGCTGAGGATCTGCTGAATGGTCTCCCCGGCCAATTGCGTGGACGTGACCTGCTCCGGCGACAGTTTGCCCAGCAGGGCTTTTTGCGCTGGAGTGGCTTTGGCATCCACACGGATAGCGAACGGCTCACCGAGGGCATCGGTCAGGCCGCGGTAGATCTGGCTGGGGTCCTGACCTTTGCGCGAGGTCATTTCGGCGGCCAGTAAGGCCGGGATAAGGCCGTCCTTGTCGGTGCTCCACACGCTGCCGTCCTTGCGCAGGAACGAGGCACCGGCGCTTTCTTCGCCGCCAAACCCCAACGACCCTTCAAACAAGCCATCGGCAAACCATTTGAAGCCCACTGGCACTTCGTACAGGCGACGACCAATACGCGCTGCGACGCGGTCGATCAGGCCGCTGCTCACCACGGTCTTGCCTACGGCTGCATCGGCGCGCCAGTCCGGACGGTTCTGGAACAGGTAGTCGATGGACACCGCCAGGTAGTTGTTGGGCGCCAGTAAACCTCCGGAAGGCGTGACAATGCCGTGGCGGTCGTGGTCCGGGTCGCAGGCGAAGGCAACGTCGAAACGCTCCTTGAGCCCGATCAGACTTTGCATGGCGTAGCTGGAAGACGGGTCCATGCGAATCTGGCCGTCCCAGTCGACGCTCATGAAGCGGAAGGTTGCGTCGACCTCGGTATTCACCACCTCCAGGTTCAAGCGGTAGTGCTCGGCAATCGCCGACCAGTAGCGCACCCCTGCTCCGCCCAGTGGGTCCACGCCCAAGCGCAGGTCGGCGCTGCGGATCGCGTCCATGTCGATCACATTGATCAGGTCAGCCACATAGCTGTTGAGGTAGTCATGGCGATGGGTGGTGTCGGCCTTGAGCGCCTGGGCGTGAGTGATGCGCTTGACCCCGGCCAGCTTGTTGGCGAGCAGTTCGTTGGCCTTGGCTTCGATCCACTTGGTGACATGGGTATCAGCCGGGCCACCGTTAGGCGGGTTGTACTTGTAGCCGCCACTTTGCGGCGGATTGTGGGACGGTGTAATCACAATGCCGTCCGCCAGGCCGCTGGTACGGCCGCGGTTGTAGCAGATGATGGCGTGGGAAATCGCCGGCGTCGGCGTGTACTCGTCGCCCTCGGCCAGCATCACATGCACGCCGTTGGCCGCCAGTACTTCCAAGGCGCTGGCACCGGCTGGCGTCGACAATGCATGGGTATCCAGGCCGACAAACAAAGGGCCAGTGATGCCCTGCGCTTCGCGGTACAGGCAGATGGCCTGGCTGATAGCCAGCACATGCCACTCGTTGAAACTCAGTTCAAACGAGCTGCCGCGGTGCCCGGAAGTACCAAAAGCCACGCGCTGAGTGGAGATCGCTGCATCAGGCTGGCCGGTGTAGTAGGCCGTGACCAGTCGCGGGATATCCACCAGCAACTGGGCTGGCGCCGGTTTGCCCGCAAAAGGACTGATAGTCATGCATAAACCTCGAAAAGAAGGATTCGGAAAAAATGACAGTTTACTGGGACTTGGACTACTGCGCGACGGTATCGATCCGACGGCCTAAAGAGAAATTTCACACACTAGTCAGTCTGCGCCTGCCGTAGTGACTGCGCCAGCGTATCCAGGGCGATGTCCAGGTTGGGATGGCCGCTGAAGGTATGGCTCAAGCGCATATGCTGGTGATGTAAACCACTGAGACTGAAGAGCTCGCCGGGGGCAATCACCACCTGCTGGGCGAGCATGCGCTGGAATACCAGGCGCATGTCCACCGGCGCCATGGACTGCAACCAGAAACTCGCCCCGGCCACGGGCATGCGGTAGTGCACACGCCCTTGCATACGCGCATCCAAGCGGTGACTCATGGCGTGCGCCTGCTCATGGAGGCGCTGGCGCAACGTCTGCAGGTGCTGGTCGAACCGACCGCTTTCGTACAGCCGGGCAATGGCGCGTTGTCGGATAGCGGACAGTCGAAACGAACGCAGCAGGAATTGGCGCTGCAATTCACTGCTCATCTGCTGCGCCAGCAGGTAACCAAAGGGCGCCTCCGGGCCCAACACCTTTTCGAACGAAGAAAACACAATCAGCCGCTCTGGGTTGACCAGGCCGCGCAAGGCCGATCCGGGCGGCGCAAAGCTCAGGTCACCAAAGGTATCGTTCTCCAGCAACCAGCAGCCGTGCTGGTCGAGCAGACGCGCTACGTGCAGCCGCTCGGGCTCGGTCATGGCGTTACCCGAGGGCATGCTGACCACGGACGAGAGCAGCACCAAGTGCACCGGCTCATGGCGCAGCAGGTGCTCAAAAGTGGCCAAATCGGGGCGGCCGTCGGCGCGCCAGGGCCATTCAATGACCCGCACACCAGCGGCCTGTAGCAGGCGCAACACCAGGTAATCGCAGGGAGATTCAACCACCACCACGGTGCCTTTAAGGCCCAGGGCATCAATCAGGATGTCCAGTACGCCTTGAAGGTCGGCCCCCACATACACCTCATCCGCTTGCCAACAACGGGTGGGCGACGAGGTATAGCGTGCGGCCAAGGCGGCGCGCAACTCCCACACACCACAGGGTTGCGAAGGCTGCAGGTGATGGGGATACCGGCGTACCAGTTGACGTTCCAGCGCCAGCAAAGCGCCATCCAGCGACCCCAACAGCGCCGGTTCATCGCCACTGAGCACCACCATCGCCGGGCGCCGGGCGGCCGTGTACAAGCGCTCGAGCAAGTCTGTACCCGCCATAAGGGGCGCGTTTGCAGCCACGGGCCAGGCGAAGTAGCCGGACTTGGCCACCGAGTACACTCGTCCTTCCTTTTCCAGCAACGAATAGGCGTACTGAATCGTCGAGATCGACACATTCATGCGCGTCGATAACTGCCGCAGGGAAGGCAGTTTCACTGGCGTTTCCCGGCTGACTTCGTTGATCAGATTGATCATGTAGCGGTACACCGCCTGATAGGCAAAGTCTACTTGCCGCTCCCCCCGAAGGTTCATTGTTGATCACCGGCTTTGATTGGCGAATACACGCTGCTAACGCCCCGACACTTGGGCGATGCGCACCTTGGGCCGCGCCAGCGTTTGTTTGCATACCCGCATGCCGCGCCCTCCCAGCAGCGGGCGCTTACGATACAGGTGCTGCAACAGCGGCAGCGGCAGCCCACTGGTATCCACTAGCCACTGGTGCAGGATGTCCGCAGCGGGTTTGCCCTGTAGTGCCTTGTGCAGTTCAGGAAGTGCCACCAGCATGCCGGGATGGCATTGACGCAAGAAGCTCTCCAACCGTTCGCCATGTTGAACGAAGGGCGCAAACAACAGGCACGTCAACTGGCTGTCGTCCAGGCCGGAGAACTCCTGAATGTAGGCGGTGGACAGCAACTGCCCCTCTGGCCCTGACGCTTCTTTGATCAGCGCGACCGGTACTTGCCTGCGGTGCAGGAAGTCTGCCGCACGCCGAACAAACCCCGCGACGCCATGTTCGTAGGACAGCTCACGCAGACACTGGGCCTGCACGCCGTGCAAATGCGCCATGAGCAATGGGTTGGGATAGGCGGGATGGCTGAAATGGAACTCGAACGGGTCCCGTTTGTAGGCGAGGAACCCGGTGAGCAGTGGCGCATGGGCGACATCGGCGTCCTTGAGCAGATCAGCGATGCCGATATAGGCCAAATGACGATGCCCGCCCCGGCCCGGACTTTCGTTGCCGGCATAGTGCTCGCCATAGAGGTCGCGGTAGCACCCCACGCTCCATTCCTCCATGCGTGCAAACCACCCGTTGAGCGACGATGGCTTGCCGGGCGCAAATGCAAGGCCGGTCGCCAGCGCATTTTTTTTCAGCCACGCGATGTATTGGCTTTGCTTGCGCACTGAATCACCGCTGACCAGGGCATGCACGCCGCCGTTCCAGGTAGCGACCCGCTGGTAGAAATCGCCCAGGGCCAGGAGCGTGTCATCGCACAGGGCGGCGCGGATATCGCCGGACGTCAGGTGCCCGATCATCAGTTTGTTACGCTGGCTGATTTCCCGAGCGGCACTGGACGCCGGGCGCTGATGGTTGAACGGCAGCACCTCATGGTTTTCCACCATCAACAGCTCTACCCGTGGGTCGTCATGGAAGAACAGCGCTGCGTAGCCCTGATTCAGGCAGTCGAGCGTTGCTTGAGTCATACCCGCATGCCGCAATGTTGCCACCCGTATCTGAAAAGTCTTGGGCGAGCGGCCGGCAATGGTCAGTTGCGCCGCACGCAGCAACGCGAGGGTGTAGCTGCTCACTTCGCCGCCACCGTGGGCGATCAGTACTTTGTAATTGCCCACTTGTTCCATGCCGCCTGCGGCCACCACGATGCGTTGAACGAGCAATTGAAGTGACGTTCGTTCGGCACGCGTAAAGTGCCCGATTAAACGTTGCAGAACTTGCTGGTAAACATAGCTCATGGCTTGTTCATGAATAGTGCTCATCGTTCTACTACCCGAGTTGAAATATCAGTTTCAAGCAACTACCAAACAGCGTTGCTCGACTTATTACATCTGTAGGCTTGTCATCCAGTGCGCAGCACAAGTTTGAGTCAACATTAGCACCTTGCAACAAAAGCGCAGGTGAGAGCATTGAGGGGGCCTATGGCCGCCCCGCCGGAGAATCCAGCGCCTGCGCGGGCTCTAGCGAAATAGCTATTAGCCTTAGGAATGTTCCGACAACGTCCTACACTGTTTTAACTACCTGAATTCAACACATAAGTGCAACGCTCACCCCTGTATGCACTTCGTACGGCGTCTTCCAGCCCAAGCGCTTGCGCGGGCGTAGATTGATCCTCGCTACTGTCCGATTGACGGCTTCGACGGTCAGCTTGCTGAAGTCGCTGCCCTTGGGGAAATACTGGCGGAGCAGACCGTTGGTGTTTTCATTGGTGCCACGTTGCCAGGATGAATAGGGGTCTGCAAAAAAGACCTGGCACTGGCTCCGTAGCGCGATGCGTTCATGCCCGGCAAACTCCCTTCCGTTATCCAGCGTCAGCGTGTGAGCGGCATGGCCCTGAAGCATCAGATTGATCGCCCGCGTTACCTGCCGGCGCGTTCTGCGCTTGACCGGATAGGCGCTCAGATAGCCGCTTTTGCGATCAACCAGGGTCACCAGGTTACCGCCCAGTCCATGTACCGTATCGCCCTCCCAGTCCCCCAGGCGCTCGCGGCTTTCGACCTCGGCTGGGCGTTCACTGATTGACACGCGATTACGCAGCTGCCCGCGCCGATCGTGGCTTCCATAGCGTTTCCGGTAGCGCTTTCGGCGATGTCGCAGATAGGTATAAAGCTCACCACCGGCGCGCTGTTCGGCGGCAATGAACCGATAAATCCACTCATGGCTGACCGCCCGGCTTGGCTGCTCCTGCTTCAACCGCTGGGCGATCTGCTCCGGACTCATGCCATGCTTGAGCCACACCGGGAGATGATGGCTGAGCCATGTCGCCGGCTTGCAAAACTTGCGCGCACCCGCTCGACGAGCATCACTTTCATGGGCCGCAGAAACAGCCTTGTAGATATTCTGGGTGCTGTTGCGGCGAACCTCGCGACTGATCGTCGAGGGATGCACGCCGACCCGCTTTGCAATGCTCGCCTGGCTCTCTGCGGCGCTCAAGCCAGCCTCAATCTGGTAACGTTGTCCCTGAGTCAGCTGCCGGTAATGCGTAGTCATCTGCGCTTGAATCCTTCGGTGTGAGAGCCTGGATTCTACCGGTGGCTGGCTCTCTGCCTCTCGTTTCAAGCGTTGCGCTTATTCTATGAATTCAGGCTAAGCAATTAGAGAATTGTCCGACAAATATTAATCACCTGCGCACCTTGGGTACGCGTAAAGCAAAAGGGTATTCGTTTTGCACTTGCCGGGAAAAACAATCCGAGCCTCGTTAGTTCTGAAGGTGCGTGACGCAACTGCCGTGTAATCAATCATGGCTCAATCCTTGAGATGACAATGAAGACTCAATTATCGGCACTCAAATAATGATTAACAGATACAGAACAGCGTCAAAAAGCAGCTCAGATGACGTGCCTGCCCAACTTAAATGACGCCCACACACAAGCGCCGCACTGGATTTCAGGGCGGCGCAAGGCAATAACAGTATTGTTTACGGGGCAGAACGCCCCTGCGGCGGCTCACCCCCGGTGCGGGTTAAGCCCTGTCAAATGGCGCATTTGCCTCATCAGCTCAGGCGCCAGCGTATTCATTTGCGAATACTCCTACAGCTCAAACAGCTTCAACCTGCAACGCCACCCGTTCGCGGCACGGGCATTCGTCCATGTATCGGTGCGCTTCGACGAACTGACTGAATGGAAATACCGTAGTCTTCAGTGGGACAAGCACCCGGTCGGCTGTCAGCTGGTTGATATCGCGCAACGCGCGCTGCAACGCCACGTGATCCTGGATAATGCCCAACTCCGGCTTGCCGGTGAAGTTGCCGATACAGTGCACAAAGAACTGAATGTTCTTCTGGAACGCCGCACAGGCCGGGAATGGCGTCTGGTTGCCACCTTGCAGGCCATACAGCACCAGGCTGCCGCGCGGCGCCAGGACGTCCCCGAGCAGCGACATCTGCGGGCCACCCAGGCCATCGAACACTACGTCGACGCCCCGGTTGTCGGTGAACTTGTTGATCTGCATCAGCAGGTCTTGTTCTTCGGTCACGATGACTTTTTCTGCCCCGAGGGACAGCAGGTATTCACGTTCAGCACTGTCTTTGGTGGCGGCAATCACCCGCACACCCAGGGCCTTGCCCAACTGCACAAACGAAGGGCCGGCACAGTGGCTGGCATCGGTCACCAAAGCGAACTGGCCGGGTTTGACCCGCGCCAGGTCCATGTAGGCAAAGTACGCAATCAGCAGTGGCGTGTAGTGCACGCTCGCTTCAATCGGACTCAAGACATCCGGATAACGGGTCAGGGCCGAACGGGGCAAGACGATCTGCTCGCCATACACCGGGTAATCATTGGGGCTCTCGGCCGGAAAACTGGCCACTTTATCGCCCACCGCCAGGTCATCCACGCCGTCGCCGAGGGCAACCACAACCCCGGCCATCTCATGGCCCAGGCCAGAAGGCAGGCGCGCATGGGAAGACGCCAGGTTCTGGCGCCACAGAATGTCGTACCAACTGATGCCGATCGCATCGACACGCACCTGCACTTCGCCCGGTGCGGGCTGCGCGGCCGCATGCTCTTCGCATTTGAGCACCTCGGCCGGACCAAACTTGTGAAAACGGATCGTGCGGGACATCGCAAACCTCGTCAAAGTAACCTCTAATGCCATGAACTTTATCTGGGCTTTGGGGGTAAGACCACCGGTCACCATTAATAGTCGACATGCCTGTCATTGATTCCGCGAAGGAGGAACACCCCTCAACTATCGTAGGAAAAATCAATTAGCCGGTGCAGAGTACCAGCCTTTCCCCGTAAGATTCATGCCGGTCATCCCTCTGAATCGAACCTCAGGGGTTGCTACATGACCGCTCACATCAAGTTTGCTGACTCTTCCAGGACACAAGATGAACCGTAACGACCTGCGTCGTGTCGACCTTAACCTCTTGATCGTATTCGAAACCTTGATGCATGAGCGCAGTGTGACCCGCGCCGCCGAGAAATTGTTCCTCGGCCAGCCGGCCATCAGCGCGGCGTTGTCACGCCTGCGCGGGTTGTTCGATGACCCCCTGTTCGTGCGCACCGGGCGCAGCATGGAACCCTCGGCCCGCGCCGTAGAAATCTTCGCCCTGCTCTCCCCGGCCCTGGACTCGATCTCCACCGCCGTCAGCCGCGCCGCCGAATTCGACCCTGCCACCAGCACCGCCGTGTTTCGCATTGGCCTGTCCGACGACGTGGAATTCGCCCTGCTCCCGCAACTGCTCAAACGCCTGCGCTCCGAAGCCCCCGGCATCGTGCTGGTGGTACGCCGCGTCAACTACATCCTGATGCCCAGCCTGCTCGCCTCCGGCGAAATCTCCATCGGCGTCAGCTACACCGCCGACCTGCCCGCCAACGCCAAACGCAAGGTACTGCGCCGCAGCCTGCCCAAACTGCTACGCGCCGACAGCGTACCGGGCTCGCTGAGCCTGGATGACTTCTGCTCACGGCCCCACGCCCTTGTGTCCTTTGCCGGCGACTTGAGCGGGTTTATCGATGAAGAGCTGGAAAAACTCGGCCGCAAGCGCCACGTTGTACTCGCGGTGCCGCAGTTCAACGGCTTGGGTACGTTGCTGGCGGGTACGGACATTCTGGCAACGGTGCCGGATTATGCGGCGGAAGCGCTGACCTCGGCGGGTGGGTTGCGGGCCGAAGACCCGCCGTTGCCGGTGCGCTCGTTTGAGCTGCATATGGCGTGGCGGGGTTCGCAGGATAATGACCCGGGGGAGCGGTGGTTGAGGTCGCGGATTCAGATGTTTTTTGGCGACCCTGACAGTCTTTAGGCGTCGTCTGGCAGGCTGTTCGGCTGATCATTTCTGCCTTTCCACAAACCATGGAGCTCCATTCACTTCCAGTGGATTGCTACATCAGCCGGGTCGTACTGCCACTGAAACGCGTCCAAAAGGACCGCAGCCCCCCTTATGCCTTCGATGGGCTCATCCATCACTTGGCCGGGTGTATCGATGGCCTGGGCTGGGTGCTACCCAGGTTGGGATGGCCGATAAGCAGCAGAGTGAATAACCTGCAACCGGCTAGCTCAAGGTTAAACCACGGGCTTGCGCCTCGAAAGCAAGCCCGTATCCCCTCGCGCTTGCGCCTTAACGCCTCAATCAGGCCCGGCAAATGATTGGGCGCAGCCAAGCATCGCGGTTTCTGGTGCGCAACCACAGGTGGACCTGCGCATGATCGGCGTGTTGTGGCTCGGCATCTACGGCAATCAGGCAGTTCCCGGCATCAATCGATTTACCCATCAAAATATCGCGTTTGATCAGGAGCGTGTCACCATCCCCCGGTAGTTCGTAGCAACCGTCGAGGGTCGACACGAACCACTGGCGCTGGAACCGGGTGATGCCCAGAGGCTCACCGGGTACATGTGCAATGGTGCGGGTCACGTCACCCGCAACGCTGACGACCGAACCGCCCGCCGCAATGGCCCACAATTCCCCTCTAGGACCTTCGACACCGGCAATCATATTGATGAACGCGCCGGCCTCAGTCGGCCATGGTCCATCAATTCGCTGCCAAGTCTTGCCCACCGGCCGACGCAGGATCAGGCCCGCATACCCCAGCGCGTATATTGCGTCTTGCGTCTGGACCATGTTGTTGACACCACCCAGCGTTCCGACAACATGATCGTCGTGTTCAAGGCGAGCAACATCGCCCGATGTCCAACGATACAACCGGCGGCTGAACGTACCGATCAACAAGCCATCGTTCGCCCAACACAGGCATTCAGCAAGCTCGACGTTCTGGCCATCCGTGGTCACATAACCCAGTGTGCGGGAGTACCACTTATCGCGCGCGTTGAGCTGTGGATGGGGCGTAACCTGCCGCCATCCAGCCACCTGTCCAAGGCTGGTGTTGGTGATCAGCTCATCTTCGCTAGTGATCGCCCAGACTTGGCCGTCGCTATCACTGACGATGGCCTGGATGGCATCTGGAACCCAAACCTGTGGTTGCAGGCGTAAATGCTCACCGCCCAGTTCCCCCCTGATAATCCAGGACGATGTATGACCGCTTTCGTCCGACACGTGCACGGCAAACCAGGGCACCCCGGCGGCCATTGTCAGGTCGGCAAGCTGGTAGCGCCGGGCGCCATGGGCGGGTGATGGGTTTATGTTGTCGCTCATGTCACAGGCACCGGTTGTTGGGTCACTGTAGAAGGTACGTCGTAGAACAAAGGCAACTCCCTGTCCATTGGCCAGCCGGCCGCCGTGTAGAACTCACGCGCCTCAATCAGGAGCACCATGGCGACAGCGCGGCCGACACTTTTGCGTTCATTCCACGTCATGAACCCTGCCTGCGCCAAGGCAAAACCTTTGACGTTGAAACGTTTGAATTCATCCGAGTTGGCAAGGCCACTGTTCCTGACGGCCACATCCACCCCCAGATCCGCGGTGGTGTAGACATGGGTCATCCACTCAAGCACATGCTCCAGGTACTCGCCAGTCGTTGGGTTTTTCGCGGGCAGTGTCGGATCGCCGCGCAGCCGTTTGCGTGTGTGTTTCTGGGCGTCCGTCACAAATTTATGCTGCGATCCTCTATTCTGTGAATCCTGCATAAACGTCGCGTAGCTCTGGTCAAGGCTGAAAGACTGTCCCCTGTGCAGTGACCCTCGCAGTGCCTTGTCGGGGATCAAGTGATCGGCATCGTAGCCACGGTAGATATTCAACACCTGGGCGTTTGCCGCGGACTTGACCTGGGAAATTATTTTGTAGCCGCCCGCCAAGGTGGGCATGCGTAGCAGTTCACGCATCGCTTGCTTGGTGCTCGCATCGAGCGCATCGGTGCGCCATTCGAGCCCATTGATTTTATTGGCCAACGCGACCGTGGCTTCGATTTCCGCACGCAGCACGTCTGCCTGTAGCGGGTAGGCCGCTTCAATGACGCTGGGCCGCAGGTCCGATACGCTGTACGCCGGGTTGGACAGGATTCTGGAAATCACCTCGCGCGCTTCACGCTCACTCAGTGTGTGCCCCTCAGTACGCGGGTAGGTAATGCCCGCGACGTCGAATGAGTCAACGAACGTATGCTGTTGCGCTTGGTGCGCAGCGACGAACGCTGCCTGGGCAACGGCGTCCGAGGGGTCGCGCAATGCGGCCTCATAAGCGTTTCGCATCAGGGCCATGGCGGCAAAACTGCTATTCATCGGCAGTGCCCTCCGCGCGCGTGTTCGACGTATTGCCACGTACCAGATCATCGATGTGCTTGCCGAATGTCGAGGGCCTACCATGTCCACGCGCTTGCATCCACGCCAATAAATGATCGACTGTCGGCTCAAGCAGCGAGCGGGTGCGCATGCCGTGGTCTTGCACTATCACTTGCAAGCGAGGGCTTTGCTCATCGAGCACTGCTTCCATCTCTGCCGACGCCCAATTGCGCGTGTGCTGGTGCAGGCCATCGGGGTCCAGCGCAAACCAACCTGGGTAGCGGCCCGGTTTGCCTGTTATCACCTCGACACCAATTTCAACCTGCCGGATAGCCGGTTTACCCGGCCACGTCAGAGGGTAAATCCGGCGTACAGTCTGAAACTGTCCATCTCGCAGGGAAGAGGCCAACATCAGTTTGGACATCAGGTCGTAAAGTTGCCGCTGCCTCGGGGTAAGCGCGGCCATCTTGGGGCTGTCGCCCTCCAGGCTGATGTCCAGAGGCACCAGTGCTCCGTGGGCACCGCTGCGGCCGCCGCCCGAAACCGGGTGGGTTTGCGCGCCAGGCACGGGATCATCGTCGTGCTGCTCGGCCACAGCGGGTGGAGGAGAACCGGCAGGCGCGCGCCACGTATTCAGCTCGACGGCGGGCTGCAGGGAAAACAGTGCGACCTCAGCGCCTTGTGCATCGACCGTTGGTGCATAAGGGCCCGCAACCGGATGCGCGCCGCACTGATCATCAAACTGCGCCGCCCAGGTGTGCACGAACGCAAGGTAGTCCGCCTCCCCTGCATCGGGCAATTGGGACAGGTGAGTCAGCGCATCATCAAAGGCCATCAACAGCGCATTGGCGCTGATTGTGTTCAGCCAAGGGTTGTTCAGCACCTTATCTGCCTGGCGCCGTCCGGACTCGGTCAGGAACAGGCGCCCCTGCGCATCCAATGCAGCCCAACCATTGTCGTTCGGTGCTGACTCGGGCTCGTCCTGCCCCTCGCGCATCTCATACAGTTTTTGCAACGTGCTCATGGTGCTCGACGGCATCCAGCCAAATCGCCTGAACGCCTCTTGCAGGACCAGGTTAGTGCCCAGGCTTTGAGCAGGTGCCAGCAGCAAGTCCTCATGCTCGAGCAGGCAAGGTGTCGATGAAACCACCGCGTCGCTCAGTTGGCCGATCAAGGTATGAACGTTCTCTGTGCGGTCACTGCCCCACGCGCGCCAGGCTTCGCTGCCGCGCCGCACCATCAAGCGAGCCGGCACGAGGGTATCGTTCACTTTCAGGTTTATCGCGACACCCAACCGTTTACCGGGCAACCCTGGGGAGTCACCATGGCCCGCCAGTACCCTGAGCAAGGGCCCCTTGACCCGTCCGCCTCCGACAATACCGTGACGCATGTAGACCGAGCCGATGAGGTTGTCCAGCACCCGCTGGGCAATGGCTCCATATGCCAAGCCCATATTCAAGGCCCGGCAAGCGCTGCCAGCTCGCTCGTCGGCGGTAGCGCCCTCGACCTGTACACACCGACCCTCCTCAAATGATCGGGCCATTTCGGGGGTGGTCAATGCATGAAACCTTACCCGGCGCACCCTCTGGATATGCATGAACCACGGTGCTTCCTTGAGTACTTGGATCATGTGCCAGGCGATCGCTTCGCCTTGGGCATCATCGTCCGTCCCCAACACCAGTTCAGTGCATTGCAGTAAACGGCTGCCGGTATTGCGTAGGGACGCCGCCAGGTCACTGCCCTCGCGCTCGCTCAATTGCCAGTGCGGTTTGAGCCCATCACGCCAACTGATCGCACCGGGGCCTGGGAGATCACGAATATGACCGCCACAGCCGAACACCTGAGTACCGCCAGGTACCAGTTCTTGAATGATTTTCGCCTTGTGCAAGGATTCGACAACCATAAGCGTAGCGGGACCGAGCTTGCACGCTGGCACCCGCGGGGCGCAGGTGAGCCGCTCATGCACTGGCTCACGCACACCGGCCAAGCATCGTCCTACCACAGCCGAAGGCAAATCATTGTTCGGGTCCATCGCCTGCTGGGAAAAAAACAGATCGGAATGGCCAAACATAATGAAGCTTTTCTGCGCACGACTGATCGCTACGTTGAGCAGGCGCCCATCGTCACGATCGATAAACACCCGCTCACGATGATTGGTATCAGTTCGACGGCTGGCGCGGCTTTCCCGATTCACGGCACTGAATAACACCACAGGTTTCTCCGCTCCTTGAAGGGTATGAACCGTGCCGATGGTCAAACGCTCACTCAGGTCAGCGTCATCAGGATCGAGTTCTTCGCGCACCCGACGCTTTATCGCTTCGACCTGGCCTCGAAATGGCGTGACGACCGCGACAAGTTTTTCCAACCCTATCGGCTGCTCCGGGTGGCCTTCGAGCCTGGCGGCCCACTTCGCCAGGCGCGGTCCGTGCTCTTTAAGCCAGTCCACGATGGCCTTGGCTTCTCCAGGGTTGGACCATGAGTCGCCTTTGCAGGGCTCATCGTTCGGGCCACCGGTCTGATAGAACCCGAGCGGCGGTAGCGGGAACGTTGCCTTCATGCGTTTGCGCAACTGCATTTCAGCTTCGCCCTCGAGCAAGGGCAACTCGGCATCCGCGAACAGCCCTGCCAGCGGGTTAGGTACTTTGGGCTCCAACTCTTTGCAGAGCAACCTGCCCTCGGCATCACGGTCGTGATCGTGGTACAGCAAATCAATACACACATTGATGATCGACTCTGCACAACGGTAGTGCTCCCGCAGGAGCAGCCCGTCCCGTAGCCGTCCGTCCGGCATGGCCTCGGCAAACGATGCCCCAGTTGCGGCGAGCTTCATGATTGAACCCGTGGCGGAGTCCGCTCCACGCACGAGCAAGGCGCCCAAAGACGACGGATCGGCCCAACGGTCCTGCACCTGGCGCGTATCGACCTCGGGTGTTACCGAAGACACGGGGGAGAGCTGCTTCATATCGCCGACCACCACGGCTTTTTTAGCCAGGCTAAGCACCGGCACACCCAGCTCCGGCGCAGCCTGCCCCGCCTCATCGATAATCAACAAATCCAGGAACGCGAACAGCGGCCTACGGCCCTCTCCCAGTAACCGTGGAGCGCTATGCAAGGTGGCGACAATGCACGGAAACAGCATGGCTGCGTGCCTGAGCGCGTTCCTTCGGCTGCCAGGCTCGGGGGTTGCGATCACACTGGCCAGCCAACGCGTCTCCCAGTAACGCGCGGCCAACTGGAAAATAATCGGCCGCCACACCACGTCCAGCAATTTCTGCTGCTGCGCCTGGCGCGCCTCGGGGGTTGCGGCCACGCGCAAATCCGCGAGGATGTCGATGGCCCAGGAAGATGCCCATGCCTCACTGGGAAAGCGCGCAGCCAGTTCACCGGGCTCGATCAACGCGTCGATGTCAGCCTGACGCTCGATTGCCGAGGCCAACCCACTGTGCAATACCTGGGTCAGCGTGTTCAAGTGCTCGCAGAGGGTCGACGCCGTAGGCGTTGTCGAAGCACTCTTCTGCATGAGATAGATAAAACGCGTGGCATCACTGACCTGATGTTTCTGCTCAACGCTAAACAACGCATTGAACAACTCTGGCAGCTCGCGGAAGGCATTTTCAAAGTGCCGCGCCAAAGCAAGGGCTGCCGCAACACCATCTTCGTATGATTGCTTGAGGCTGGAGGACCCGACGCCCAAGATGCGCAACTGCTTTTGCCGGATTTCAAGCGTGGTGAACTTGCTGCGATGGGTTTTCCCCTTGGCCTTGGACGGTGCGCTGGCGGTGAAACCCAATAGTGGCTTGCCCGTAGGGTCCAACCAACGACGTGCCAGGGCATGCTTCCTGCCTACGGCACCATTGAACGTGCCCATCACATTCTCGACACTCTGGTTGGTCGCCCCGCACACAAACGTGACGGGGCAATGTTCGCGGTTATCGTAAGCCGCCAACACCCATTGGTTGGCAATCATCGCACGCAGCATGGCCGTCTTCCCTGTGCCCGGCGGCCCACTGACTGCAACCACCCCGACCTGCTCACCCAACCGGCCGAGGGCGTGCAATGCGCGGCGCTGCGATTCGTTCAAAGGGTCTGCGCCGCGATTGACGTCTGGCTTGTCGAGGTGTGTGGCCTTATCGACCATGGCCATGTGCCGCATCGTCACCTGCGGCGCTGCCATGCCGCCTGCCTGGACAGCCGAACGGTGTCGTCCGGCGCCTATAAGCTGCTCCAGTGCGCCGATGGACGGCGCATTGGGGATCGCTTCATACACGTTGGCGAGCGCACGTGTTGCATAGCCAGGCTGTCGCGGCACCGCAACCCATTGCCCCGTGATCGGCGCCATTCCCGTCTCAACCCCATCCGCTTGAACGCGGGCGAACAAGGCAAAACAGGCGTCGACATAACTGCTCAAATTGGCGCTTTGGCTCAACGTCGCGAGAAATAGCTTGAGCTCGTCGCGATAGCAATCGAAGTGGCCAATGGCCGGCGGCAGGTCGTTGGCCGCCATCAATGGCTGCGGTTCAAGCCATTGGCGGACCACACGCGGCCGGCAATCGTTGGGGTCGCGTGGTAGGCATATTTGGTTTTTGTCGTTCAGGTCGAAAGGAAACCAGAACGCGATATTCAGCCGGTCGGGCTTGAGGCGGTTTTTTTTCGCGCCCGGCGCAGGCTTTTTATCCGGGTCGGGCCACGTGACCTGGACCTCTTCGCTTGATGAGGTGGTTTGATGGAACACCAGCGCCATAGGAATACGCGGATCGTCATCCGGCTCGTCCGCCTCCTGCGCACCCTCTGCGTCGTCCTCTGAGGCCTCAAGCGCCTGCGCCTGCTGTTTTCGCCGGGCCTCTGCGGCACGCTCAGTGAGAATGCCCAGTGCCAGCGCCCGACGCTTGCCGAAACCGAGATTGAAGTTGGGCCAGGCCAGCCCCGCGAAATTTGTCACCGGGATGCGGACATCAGTGGCTTGGAGGCCACCCAAGTCATCGGCAATCAACGCTCTGTGCCAGTAGTCCAGCACATTCGCGGGCAAACTCCCGACGGGTCCTGCCTGAGGGTCCACCTCCATCGAGTGCAGAACCTGTTCCTTGGAGACCGCTACAGCAGCAAAATCCTTGCGCAACCGCTTGCTCAAGTCCATGAGACGCCTAAACATTTCTTACACCCTTTAAATCCGAACGGCATACGAAGAATGGCTCGTAGCGGCCAACAATGATGGCCGCTTGCCTTGATCACTGCAATTCAAGCCGGGTACGTATAGTTAACGAGTGACCTGTTCAATGCTATACAACACGTGTTTAGGTCAAACGCACTGTCAATCACCCGAGACTTTCCCGCCCATGCACGGACGCCCCCTCCTCATCGCGCTATTCTTCACCGGTACTGCCATGGCCGCAGAACCCTCCCTCTACTCCTACGACGTCCCCCCCCACCGATGGCTTCATGTATGCCGTGCGCTATCAGCAAGCCAAACTGGCCTGTGGTTCGCTCCCCGACGATCTCGAGGCGGACTATGCTAAAGCGATGCGGCTGACTGGCGAGGCCAGCCCTGCGTTTAAAGCTAGCTATGCACAGCGCTTGGCAACCCTGCCAAAGTGGAGCAAACCGGCGTCGCCTGAAGAACAGGCGCTTGCGTGCGAACAAAGCCAGCACACCTTGCGCGTAACGGTGCAGCTCGCCCGGCAATGGTTTCCCGGTGGCTGGTAGCCACGTGTTTTAACCCATTGATCGGCCCATTGATCGGCATAGGTATCTACACAACGATTGGACCTGACCACTCCAGCGGCGCAGAGCCGTAGGCCCAACGTCCATAGATGCACAGACGTCGGAACTGAGCAGCTATCATCAAGCACCATGCTTGCAGCACGTTGCTTGAACTCGCGGGTGTAGGTCTATCGCTCTTGCAAACCTCCTGATTGGGCGAATCATATCGCCCGTAAGAGGTGTCCGGGATCATTAGGCCAGTTCAAGCACAGAACCGATACGAATTCCTGTGGCACTACGCGCTCAAGCCACCGTGTTACACCACCTGCTGGACCTGATCCGCTTCAGGCTCTAGCGCATCCACAGTAGCGACATTGTTGGTGATACCGAAAGGAATGTGCACGGATGGAGCAACTGCGCTAGTCGATCTAAGGTGCCCTGATTGGTCATCGAAAAAGATGTGTGGTTTCAATACACCTAAAATTTTTCCTTTCTCGATGCCGCCTAGGAAGAATGCGTCATTGGCCATGACCCCCCAACTCTTGAGTGTATTCATCGCACGCTCATGAGACGGAGCATTGCGGGCTGTGACGATCGAGACGCGTATGCGGTTTTCGTATTCAGGATTGAGCTTTTTGTGCTTCTCCTCGACCGACTGGATTTTGGATATCCGCACCATGAATTCCTTCAGCGGCCCAGGGTTATGGGGCTGCATGACATTCGTCACTTCGTGCGCATGGAATTCAGACAATCCAGAGGCCTGCATGATTGTTTCGGACTCATCGCCAGCGAGCACGCCGTCAAAGTCGAATGCGATGCGTAGGGTTTTATCAGTCTCGTCGTCTTCAAATTTTGAATCGAGAACTTGGCCAGCCGGATACCCGGCCCTGATAGCCGCTTCCACGTCTTTTTTGTCACCCGACAAAAATAAAGCGATATTCAGTGCTGGTATGTATTCATAAGGAGATTTTCCCTGCATGAAAATCGCCCTTGTCATCCCAAGCCCGTAGTGCTCGATAGTCTTCAGTACGCGCAGCCCAGTGTCGGGATCATTGCGCGAAAGAAGTATCACCTCGACGAGCGGATCCGTAGGATCGACGCTCAGGTCATTCACTGACAGCAAGCGCTTGATGAAGGGGAACGCTATCCCCTTAGGAAGCGGGACGTGAAGATTTTTTTGCTGAAACTTGCGGTATTCCTCCTCCCCCTGACTCTGAAACACTGCGTCCGATGCCAGCAAATCAAACACAGCGCTGGAAGCGACGCCGATCACTAGGCGATTTTCTAACTCGTAGGGCATTGGAACCTCTCTTGATGCCTCTAAACGCAAATATTGATGGGCATCGAACATGCCGATCGATTTCAGGGCGGATCGAGAAGCACACATCGCACGCCTCCTCCCACGCACAGTCAGGCATATCAATCTTCAAATCAATCTGCCGGTTGCTTTCATTATGGAAGGATGACTTTGAACCTTGCTGATTGGCGCCGAGTCAGCCGTCACCTGATCGCCGGATGTCGGCCCCAAGCTATTCTCCTGAGCGAAATTGGCATAATATGCCAACATCAAAAGTACCTGTTTGCACAGAACTGGAGCTAGTTATGGCGACGCGAAACGTTGTGCTCACCCCTCACCAGGAACAGGTTATCCATGACTTGGTGCAGTCCGGCCGTTATCAGAATGCCAGCGAAGTGATGCGAGAAGGTTTACGTTTATTGGAGCAGCGCGTCGCCGAAGACACCGCCAAAATTGAGGCACTGCGTCAGGCGACCTCGATCGGCATCATGGATCTTGAGCACGGGCGCTTTACTCAGGTGAACGAGGGTGATCTGGAGCACTACCTCGAGAGCTTGAGCCTGGAGGCAACCCTCCCAGCGAGAGAGAAACACTGAGCATGCCGCAGTATAGGATCTCCAACGCGGCTCGTGCCGACATTGTCGACATCCTTAGGCTCTCCCAGACGCAGTTCGGCGATCAAGCACGCCAGCGCTACCAGGCGCTGATCCTCGCGGCGCTGCAAGCGCTTGCCGACACGCCTTATCCCATTGGCAGCCACGACCGCGATGAACTTGCACCGGGCCTTCGCAGCTATCACCTCATCTATTCACGCCAGCAGACCAAACACCCCCATGGAACAGTCAAAAGCCCACGCCATATCGTGTTCTATCGTGTGACAAACGACGACGTGATCGAGGTCGTCAGACTCCTTCATGACGCCATGGAAGTGCAGTTGCACTTGCCTAACGACTGATCAGCGACCTGGCCCAACGGCTTAACTGGCCAGGAATAGCGAAGTCCGTCGGAGATCGCCACTTGCGATCACTCGCACACTCGGTATGAATGGGGGCAAAAGTGGGGGCAAACAAACGTGTTATCGACCTGAAAATATTGTCCCAGGGCCTAGTCAAATGTTTTTTGGGGATCCCGATAGCCTGTAATGGAATTCCATTAAGTCCGATAAGACCAGATCCTATCGTGCTTGAACTGTCTTCATCCCACCGAATGCTGGGTGCGCTCGGGGCAGTGTACGCACGGGCTCAATTGCTCTTGAGGGTGTACTTGTTTATTACGGGTTCAAACACGAAAAGAAGAACGGTGGATACCGGCTATACCCACCACCAGCCCCCACACGTCAGGGCAATGACCGCGCCCACTCCCAGCAGCCACCAGAACAGGGTGCGCTTACGCACAAGCGCACCCGCAGGTAGGCATTCAGGAGTCCTCTCAGGCGACGGTTCAATTGGCACAATCACCACGGGCACTGAAGGCGTCAACGCCGGCGTTGGGCTGGTGACTGGCGGTCGCCCATCCGGTTGGGTACGACGCGCCAAGCGCTGCATCAATCCACCGAGCTGCTGACGTAACGCTTGCAGCATGACCGGAGGCTCATGCCTCTGGCTAACCAACAGCCGTGCCAGCCCCTCCAACTTTTTGTCCATGCTGGCCAGAGCGGCTAACGCCGAGCGTGGGACTTCCAGGCTGCGCAGTATCTCTGCCATTGGCCGAACAGCCAACCCAATATATCCAGGCGTGCCGACACCCTGGGAGGCCACACACCGCCCCCTGCCCGGCACACGGCATCGATCATCTCCCAGCGCACAACCCTACCTCTCCGAGCCTTTGCCGAAATCATTTAAGACACTGGGTACGCGCACTCTCGCCAATCGAGATCTATATTAAACTGGCTCAGACGCCCCCAACATTGATGGCAGTAGCACAACCAACGACATACTGTCGTTATATAGCGCGTAGCAAACCCTAAGCAGAATTTGTGTAGGAAATTTCCGAGCAAAACACCCCATTAACGCCCCCCAAATACTGACGACTCATCATCGTTCGACTTCATATCTTTAAAACATCTCGACTCTCTAATTAGGCCTGTCCTTCGCCTACCTAAACTAATCAGGAATCTAGCCACATACTAATGACGCACTGGTGCGTCTATCGGCAAACAGACGCCGCCCCGGATCCCTTGAGCGCACCAAAACCGGCAGGAGCACCGTTCAGCCCTCCGCCCCACCCTGCTGAAAACTCAACAACGCCTGCTCAAGATCATCTATCGCGTCTTCGACCCCGGCCACGCTTGCGCCAAGAGCAATGCCCGAGACATCGGGACCTGCACCGGCAACCTCCAGGGCCCGGCACCGCTCCACCAGTTGCTCACCTTTAACCACACGGGCAGCGCCCTTGATCCGGTGGGCCAGTTCGATCAGCTTGTCGGTATCCCCCACCTGTAATAACGCGCCGAGGCGCTGGCGATCCTTGCGATTGTTGTTGATCAACTCATTCAGAATCTGGCGGAATTTTACCGGTTCGCTACTGATCAGCAGTTCCAGCGGGCCAAGGTCCAGCAGACGGGCTGGTTCGGGCGCTGCGATCAATTGCTGCGCCGTCGGTAGCGTAGCTTCTTCCTCGCTGTGGTGACTGTGCTGATAGGCCATCAACCGCGTGTCCAGCTCATCCAGACCAATCGGTTTGATCAGGCAGTCGTTCATGCCCGCCTGGATGCACAGCTCGATTTCTTCCGGCTGGGCATCGGCCGTGAGGCCAAGGATGACGGTGGGTTCGATCGTCTGTTCGGTTTCGATCCGGCGAATCGCCTGGGCCAGGGCGATGCCACTCATGACAGGCATGTGGCAGTCGGTGATGACCACGTCGAACGCTTGCTCACGCCACACTGCCAGCGCCGACTCGCCATCGGCCGCCTCGCGCACATCGTGCCCCAGAAAGGCCAGTTGCTGACGCAGCACTTGCCGATTGATCTGATGATCATCCACCACCAACACCTGCAGTCGATAACGCTGCCGGGGTGGCGGTATCGCGGCCGGCTGGATTGCACTGATACGCTCCAGTACTTGCAGGCGCAACTCAACATCCACACGCGTGCCACGACCAAGCTCACTGCTCATGCCAACCCGGCCGCCCATCATTTCGCACAGTGATCGACAGATCACCAGGCCCAGGCCAGTGCCTTCACCGCTCTGCACATTACGCTGCACCTGGACAAATGGACGGAACAGTCGCGCCTGGTCGGCGGCGCTGATACCTACACCGGTGTCTTCGACCCCGAGCCTGACACTCAGCAGCTTGTCGTCGCTCAATACTCCCGCAATACTGATTTTGACCGTGCCCTCCTCCGTGAACTTGATCGCGTTGCTGACCAGGTTGGACAGGATCTGCTTGAAGCGCAGAGCATCGACCAGCACATCGCAACTGATGCTCGATTCAATGTCCAGCAGCAGGTTCAGGCGTTTCTGTCGCGCCAACCCTTCAAATACGCGCGCAACTGACTCAACCAGCTCACGCAGGTTGGAGCGCTTGGGCGAGAGGCTCAGACGTCCGGATTCAATACGCGCAATATCAAGAATGTCGCCAATCAGCTCCAACAGGCTTTTGGCTGAAACATGGGCAATTTCAATGTTGGCCCGGTTGATGGGTTCGCTGTCGACACGCTTGAGCGCCAGTTCAAGAATGCCGATCACCGCGTTCATGGGCGTGCGAATCTCATGGCTCATGGTCGCGAGGAAATGGGTCTTGGCCCGGCTGGCTTCGTCGGCCAGGTTTTTGGCTTCCTGCAGCTGATCTACCAGTTGGCGATGCTCGGTGATATCCATCCAGCCGCAGATCACGCCTTTGGTGACACCCTGCGAATCCTGGAAAGGTTGTACCCAGTGATTGATCCAGACTTCGCGACCTTGCAGCACGATGGCATGCACCGACTCCAGCGTCTGGCCTTCACTCATGGCTTGCAGGTACTGGCGATGCAGGTCGGGGATGGCCTCGAAGCATTCGCTGGGCAACTCGCTGACGGTTTTGTTCAGCACCTGCTCGGCACGCAGCCCCGTGCTGCTCAGGTAGCTGCGGTTGCAAGACAACATACGCCCGTTGATATCGCGCACGTAGAGCGCAGGCGGCATGCAATCAGTGAGGGTTTCCACGAACTGCAGCTGGTCGTTCAACATGCGCTCGGCTTTGAGCCTGGCGTGGATCTGGCGTCGCAAATAAACCACCCAGATCAACGACAGCAATAACAGCAGCGCAGCACCGGCAACCACTTCGATAATCACTCGTTGATAGTCGACCCACGTCTGGCCGCTCATGCCGGGCGGCGAGCGCCAGCGATTGGAGATCGCGTTGAACTCATCCGGCGAGATGCTTTGCAGAACTTTGTCGATAATCGATTGCAGCTCCGCATCGCTACGGCGCAGGGCAAAATTGAGGTTCGCAGGCCCTACATCCAGTGCCTGGTTGATGGCCAGCTTCTCTCGGAACAGACGTTCAATGTAATAGCGTGCCGCCGGCAGTGACACCACCGCTGCGTCCGCCTCGCCTTGATACACCTTGTTCATCGCATCCAGCGAGCCGCCCACCTCGATCACGATGGCCTCAGGGTAGTGCTTGCGCAATTGCGTCAACGCCACATGGCCGGCAGGTATGGTCACGCGTTTGTCCGCCAGGTTGCCCAGCTTGCCTTGCTGGTCCAGATTGCTCAGCAGTACAAAAGGGCCGCCCACCAGCGGCCTGGAAAAACGCAGGAGTTCCTCACGCTCGGGGCTTGCCGTCATCAGCGCCAGCTCAGCCTCGCCGTTTTGCAGTGCCTGAATGATCTGCGGGTAACTACCGCTATTGACCACGACCTGAAAATTCAACCCGGTGCTAAGCGTGATGACTTCCAGCAGATCGGCCACCCCGCCCGAAAAAACCCCGTTGGCATCAAAGTACGCCCCGGGCGCCAGGTCATCGTTGATCACCAGGCGCACGACCGGGTGACGTTCTATCCAGCGCCGCTGCTCCGAAGTCAGGTCGATAGGTTCTTCGCTGGGGATGAAGCTGTTACCGACCCAGCGCTTGGCCAGGTTGATCAACTGATCTTCGCCGATGGCCTTGATTGCAACGTTGACCAGCCGCTGCAACTGCGTGTTGTCGACGCGCATGGCATAGCTATAGCCACCAACAGGCAAGTCGATAAAACGCTCATAGCGCACGAAGCCATAAAACGCGCGGTTGATGCGATAGTAAGCACTGTACAAGTCGTCGACGTAGACATCGGCTTGACCGAATGCCGCGGCAGCGATGGCTTTGTCATGATCGCTGTAAACCCTGAAGTCGGCGCGCGGAAAACGCCTGATCAGTTCGCCGCTGTGCTCCTCGGTGACCGCCACGCGCAACCCCACCAGATCGGTCGGTGAATAGCGCGGCTCGGCGCTGCGCTTGAACAACGCCAGCCGATCACGCGCATAAGGCGCACTGAAGATCAGGTTCTTGTTTGGCGACATCGCCCCATGGCTGCTGATCATATCTACACTGCCTGCTTGCACCGCCTGCTCGGCGTCACGGGCGCTGGCAAAGGGCACAATCTTGACTTTCACGCCCAGCAACTGCGCCACCAACGCCGTTACATCAGCACTGATGCCTTCGTACTGATGGTCCTCTGCGTTCACGGAAAACGGCGCCGACTCGTCGGCTGAAATGCCCACCCGAAGCTCGGTCTTGTGCCTGAGCCAGTGCCAGTCCTCAGTTGAAATCTCGATGTCGTGACGGTCGATGCGCAGTTGGCTGGACAGCACCTGCGGCGCCAACGGCAGCGATACAGCCCCAATGTGGGTGCTGATCAGCGACAGGCATAAGGGCAACCAGAAATAACGTAAAAGCATGGGAAATCAGGACCGAAAGTGTGGGCGCACTGGAAAAACGCTGGCAGGTGCAGCTGCGCAGGCACTCAATGTGTTAAGTGGGGATGGTAGGCATGATAGTTCAAAGCCGTTGATTTCCCGGCAGTCATCCATCGGCCAGGGTCGCGCCTTCTCGAACGGCCTGGTGCGTGCAGTACGCGATAAAGTGACTTTCGGGCATGGGTCGGGCAAACAAGAAGCCTTGTGCCACGGTGCCTCCCAACTCAATCAGACACGCCTGTTGCTCGGCGGTTTCCACCCCCTCAATAACCAGCGACATCTCCAGCGCCTTTGCCAGGGCCACCGCGCAGCTGATGATCGCGGTGCTTCGAGGCCGGTTTTGCATCTGAAGAACGAAGGCGCGATCAAGCTTAATCTGATTGAACGGCAAATCGCTGAGCCGCCCCAGTGACGAATAACCGGCGCCGAAGTCGTCCATCGCCAGGCCGCATCCAAGCATGCGCAGGCGCGCCAGGTTTTCCAGGCTGCTGGCAGGTACGCTGATCAGGCCGGACTCGGTAATTTCAAACATGACGCTGTGCGCAGGCACCTGGTAACGCTTGAGCAGCTCGGGGATTTTTTCCGTGAGCTTGCCACACGCTAACTGTGCCGGGTGCAGGTTGAATGCCAGTTCAATCGTCACGCCCTGTGACATCAAACGCTGGCGCAGTGCGAGGCCCTGTTCGAACAACTGCCAGAACATCTGGTCAATCAGGCCATGCGCCTCCATCACCGGCAGAAAGTGCGCGGGGGCCAGCACGCCCCACTGCGGGTGCGCCCAGCGCGCGAGCACTTCGGCGCCCACCAAGCGTTGCCCTTGCAGGGTGACCTTAGGCTGGTAATAGGCTTCAAATTCGCCGTTGTTCAGGGCGCGTTGCACCTGCGCAAAGCTTGCCAACTCCGCAGGCTCCAACAGCTTGGGCACGACGCTGTCCTGTGCACGGTAGCGTTTGACCAACTGGCTGAAGTCACCCAGGTTAAAGGGCTTGCCCAGGTCCCCGAGCAAGTTCAGTCCCAGGCAATGGATCATCGATATGGCGGTTTGGCGCAGCACCGCGTCCAGCTCGCTGCACAACACCACTGCACGCACCTTGCCGCTGCTACTGGCATGACGCAGGAAAGCCAGGCCATCCATGCCCGACATTTTCAGATCACAGAGGAGGATGTCCACATGACTGCTGGCTGCCAGGATGGCCACGGCTTCCTCGCCATCCGCCGCTTGCAGAATGGGCTGCGCCAGGTTTTTTTCCAATGCAGTCACAGTCACCAGGCGCTGGAAGGGCTCGTCCTCCAACACCAGCACAATCAAGTCTTGCATCGCAGTTCTACACACAAAGGGGAGGACCAGTGTGGAAGAGCCGGCTCTGACACCTCTATGAGAAATTTCCTACATCAAAAGAGAAATTTCCGAAGCCGGACTATCCGGTTACGCATCCCTACCCTAACCTGCAGATGGTGTTAATCTTTTACACATCTGCTTATACCCCCCGGTAATACACGCGTTCTGAAGGTTAATTAAAACTATGCACAGTGTCCTTATAGTCGACGATCACCCGGTGATTCGGCTCGCCGTCAAAGTGGTCCTGGAAAAGCACGGAATGCGGGTGGTAGGTGAAGCCGACAACGGGCTGGATGCCGTTCGACTGGTTCGCGAGCTGACCCCCCAAGTGGTTATTCTTGATATCGGCATCCCAAAACTCGATGGTTTCAGCGTTATCACCCGTATCAAGGCGCTGAATGTTCGCAGCGAGATCCTCATACTGACGTCTCAGCCTGCGGACGCCGCGTGCCGACGCTGTATCCAGCTGGGCGCCCGTGGTTTCGTCAACAAGGAAGAAGACCTGTCCAGCCTGGTGACGGCCATCAAGGCGGTGGACGCCGGTTATACGTTTTTTCCGGCACTTACCTTTGACAGTGTCAATTCGGCAGAACAATTGACTGAACTTGAGCAGATACATTCATTGACCGATCGAGAAGTCACGGTGCTGCAATACCTGGCGCAGGGTTATTCCAATAAACAGATCAGCGACATGCTGTTTCTCAGCAACAAGACCATCAGTACTTATAAAACCCGCCTGCTGCAAAAGTTGGGCGCCACTTCCCTGGTGGATCTGGCCGAATTTGCCAAGCGCAACGCCTTGACCTCTTGATACCGTTGCAGCAAACGTAGGAAACGTCCGATGGATACGTAGGCAACGTCCCACTCCCTTTCACCCCTCTCACTCCTAGACTCGCTCCAGCTCAACGGCACACAGAGGCCAGAGCTGAAAGAGCGTTTCGTTAAGTCCACTTCCAAGACTTGAACATCTAATCAGGAGTAAGAAAATGAAAGTAAGTACGTTGGCTGGCGCGATCATGGCAATCACCCTCGCAGCAACTTCGGCTGTGAGCGTGGCGGCAGACAAGGGGCACGGCACCATCACCTTCAAAGGCTCGATCATCGACGCACCCTGCTCTATCGCCCAGAACTCGCAGTACCAGACGGTCGAGATGGACCAGGTTGCCAACGTCGCCCTGAAGAACGGCGGCAAATCCCAACTGACCCCCTTCAAGATTGAGCTGCTGGGCTGCGACATGGGCACATTGAAGTCCGCAACCGCCAAATTCACCGGTTCGCCTGCCTCCAACCCCAAGTTGCTCGCCCTCAAAGGCAGCGCTAAAGGTGCAAGCCTCGCCATTGCCGACCACAACGGCGAACTGCTTGACCTGGGCACTGAATCGGCCGCCCAAACCTTGGCTGACGGCAATAACTACCTGCTGTTCAACGCTTACCTGCAAGGTGACATGAGCGCCCCTGCAGGCGGTGGCGAAGCAGTTGCGGCAGCGGTTGTTCCGGGCAGCTTCGAGACCTTCGCCAACTTCACCCTCGATTACCAATAACACGCATCGTCACTCAGGCCCCCGGAGTGCGCACCCATGCGCGCTCCCGGGGAGCTTGCGGAGGTTTGGATGACCCGCACAACCGCAGTGTTGGTGATGCTTTGCGCCCTGGGTCAACCCGCTTGTGCAACCGAGCCGTCGACCAGTAATGCGCTCGAGGGTCGGGTGCAATTGACCGGAAGTATTGTTGACAGCGCCTGCACTTTATCCATGAGCAGCGACAGTCAAACAGTCACCTTCAAACCCACGGCACTCAATGGATTGATACATGGCAATAACGCCTCTCAACAATCGCTGAAGCTCTATATCGGTGATTGCCTGGCTTCAACTGCGCAGCGTAACTCCGATCCGTCAAAGCGTTTCAAACTGACCTTCGAAGGTGACGGTGAAGGCCAGTACTTCAGTATGCAAGGCAGCGCCCATGGCGTCGCACTGCAGATAAAGGACAAGGAAGGCAAGTCGGTGTCCCCCGGCATGTTGCTTGAGCACAACTTCGCATCCAGCGATCTGCTGATGCTCAGTTACTCACTGACCCTGGTCGGAACCGGGCATGCGCTGGAAGCGGGCGACTATCACGCCACGATCAAGCTGAGCATTCAGCACTTCTGAACTGCAGACACGCTTCGTGCTGTGTCACTCAAGGATTTAGTCACGTGGATCACGCAAAGGTACTGGCTGCCACTGCATTGTGCTGCGTTGCGACGTGGGCAAGTGCAGCCGAAGAATTCCAATTCAATACGGATGTACTGGACCTCAAGGATCGCCAGAACCTGGACCTGGGCGTATTTGCCTCGGCCAATTTCATCATGCCTGGCGAGTACAACCTGCTGGTACACGTCAATCGCGATACGTTGGTGGAATTTCCCATCGCATTCATGCCGGCGCCGAACGATACCAAGAGCAGCCTGGCCTGCCTGTCGCCGGCGCTGGTCAAGCAGTTGGGCTTGAAACAACCGGTGCTCGACGCCCTGACCTGGTGGCACGACGGCGCTTGCCTGGATCTCAACAGTGTGGCCGGTATGCAGGCGCGTGCTGACCTGAGCAGTTCCGGCCTGTACTTGAGTATTCCCCAGGATCAACTGGAATACACAGCACCCAACTGGGACCCACCTTCGCGCTGGGACGAAGGCGTTTCGGGGGTATTGCTGGATTACAACTTCAACGCCCAGACCACCCAGCGTCAGCGTGGCCAAGGGCGCACTGACAACCTGAGCGGCAACGGTACCGCAGGGATCAACCTGGGTGCCTGGCGCCTGCGCGGCGACTGGCAAACCCAGCTGCAACGCAGTGGCGACCAACCCTCCCAACCACAGTTTGCCTGGAGCCGCCTGTATGCGCTGCGAGCGGTGCCCTCGTTGCGTTCAAACCTGATACTGGGCGAGGACTATCTGGATTCGAACCTGTTCGGCAGTTTTCGCTATACCGGCGCCAACCTGAGCAGCAACGATAATATGCTGCCACCCAACCTCAGGGGTTACGCTCCCGAAGTCACTGGCGTGGCGCGCAGCAACGCACGGGTGGTGATTCGCCAACAGGGCCGCGTGCTCTACGACACCCAGGTGCCCCAGGGCGCCTTCCGTATCCAGGACCTCAACAACGCGGTCAGTGGCCAGCTGGACGTGCGCGTCGAAGAACAGGGCGGCAGTGTTCAGGAATTTCAGGTCGACACCGCAAGCATTCCCTACCTGACTCGTCCCGGTACGGTGCGCTACAAGCTGGCCGTCGGCAAACCTTCGGACTGGGACCACCAGCGCAATAGCCCGGCCTTCGCCACAGGTGAGTTTTCCTGGGGCGTGAGCAATGGCTGGTCACTGTATGGCGGGGGGCTGGGTGCCAAGGATTATGGCTCCCTGGCCGTCGGCGTAGGCCGCGATCTGATGCAGTTGGGTGCGCTGTCAGTGGATGTCACCCAGTCCAGGGCCACATTGCCGGGCCAGGACACGTTGAGCGGCAAATCCTACCGTGCCAGTTACTCCAAGCGCTTCGACGAGTACGACAGCCAGGTGACATTCGCCGGCTATCGCTTCTCCGAGAAGAACTACATGAGCATGAACGAATTCATCGAAACCCGGCGTGGTGCCCTGCCGCTGAACCAGAGCAAGGAATTGTATACCGCAAGCCTGAGCAAACAGTTTCGCGGATCCGACCTCAGCGTCTACTTCAACTACAACCACCAGACCTACTGGAACAGCCGCGCCAGCGATCGCTACAGCCTGTCGCTGTCACGCTACTTCGATGTGGGCCGTTTGAAAAACCTCAGCCTGTCATTGACCGCCTACCAGAACCAGGCCAACGGCACATCCGATGACGGTGCCTACTTGTCGGTCAGTATTCCATGGGACGGCACCGGCTCGATCAGCTACAGCTCCTCCGTCAGTCGTGGTGAAAGCACCCACAGCGTGAGTTATTACGACCGGCTCGATGAGCGTAACCACTACATGCTCAGTGCCGGCAAAGCCTCCAGCGGCGAGACGGCCAGCGGTTTTATCGCCCATGACGGCGACCAGGCGCAGTTAGTGGCCAGCGCCAGCTACCAGGCTGCGCAATACACCTCGGCCGGCCTATCGTTGCAAGGTGGCGCGACGTTGACGGGCGAAGGCGCCGCCTTGCACCGCAGCAACGTCATGGGCGGCACTCGTCTTCTGGTGGATACCCAGGGCGTGGCGGATGTACCGGTGCGCGGCAATGGCGGCACCACCCGTACCAACCGCTTTGGCAAGGCGGTGATCACCGACGTCAACAGCTACTACCGCAACTACGCAAGCATCGAACTGGACAGCCTGCCGGACGATGTCGAAGCCACCCAGTCCACCACCCAGGCGACCCTGACGGAAGGCGCCATCGGCTATCGCCGCTTCGATGTCATCGCCGGCAGCAAGGCCATGGTCGTGATTCGCATGGCCGACCGCAGCGCCCCGCCGTTTGGCGCGAATGCCCAGAACCCTCTGGGCCAGGCCACCGGCATCGTGGGTGAGGAAGGCTCGACATACTTGAGCGGCATGAAGCCGGGTGAACGCATGTCGCTGCATTGGGATGGCCGCGCCCAGTGCACATTCACCCTCCCCGAGCAGGTCGTTTCACCCGACCAACCACTGGAGCTGCTTTGCCAGCCCATCCCCGCAGCGGACGAAACCGCCGTTTAACCCATTGCACAGGTACGCCCACGTATGACCCGTTTAACACGCAACACCCTGCCCTTGCTCGCCCTGCTGAGCGCCTGCGCGGCGCCCTTGAGCCAGGCCGCGGTATCGCTGGATCGCACCCGAGTGGTTTTCCCTGGTGGCGAAAAATCGGTCAGCCTCGGCATCAGTAACCAGAATGCCCAACTGCCCTACCTGGCCCAGGCCTGGATCGAAAACGAGCAAGCCGAAAAGATCACCAGCCCGCTGGTGGTATTACCGCCCATTCAGCGTCTGGAAGCCGGCGCCACCAGCCAGATTAAAATCCAGGGCCTGCCCGAGCTGAGCCTTTTGGCCCAGGATCGCGAATCGCTGTTCTATTTCAACCTGCGCGAAATTCCGCCGCGCAGCGATAAACCGAACACCTTGCAGATCGCCCTGCAAACCCGTGTAAAGCTGTTCTACCGGCCCGCGGCCATTGCCGCAAAAACCGGAGCAAACCAGACGCCGTGGCAGGAAGCGCTGACCCTGACCCGCCAGGGCGACCGCTACCTGGCCAATAACCCTACCCCGTACTTTGTCACGCTGATCGACGCTACGAAATCTTTGGAATCGGCCAGCACCAGCGACTTCAAGCCATTAATGATTGCCCCCAAGGCCCAGGTCGACCTGGGCGTAAGCGCCAAGGCGTTGGGCGACAAGCCCGTGCTGACCTACGTCAACGACTACGGCGGCAGACCACAGTTGCAATTTCACTGCCGTGCAGACACCTGCACCGCCAAGCCCGTCACCAGTCAACGCTGACCCCAAAGCCATGACGTACTCACGTGAGTGGAAACGATGAAGTTTGCAATCCGCAGTTGCCTCGGCGTGTTGCTGTGCGGCGCTTCAATCCTGGCGCAAGCCGCGGATGGGCTCGCGCAGACCGCCGAAATCCAGGTCACCGGTACCTTGCTTGAAAGCGCTTGCTACCTGGACCCAGTCTCGGCCTACCAGACCTTGCAGATGGGCGATTTGAGCACCGTCCGGATGGCACGCATCGGCGATCAGGGCGCCCCCCTGGCGCTGCAACTCAAGTTACAGGGGTGCATGCGCAGCGAAGGCGGTCGACGGGACCAAGCCCATGGTGTGCTGGTGTGGAGCGCGATCGAGCCCGTCGCCACCCTGACCTTCAGCGCCGTGGCCGACGCCGACAGCCCCGAGTTGATCAAGGTCAGCGGTGCAGAAGGTTTCGGTCTGCGCCTGCTCGATGTACAGGGCAACGACGTGCATCTGGGGCGTGAAGCCCCGGCCTGGTTCGTCTCGCCGGGCGACAACCACCTGACTTATTACATCCGCCCGCAACGCACGGCAGCGCCTTTGCGCCCGGGCAGCTTTCACGCCAGCCTGAATGTAAACCTGGCGTATGACTGAGGATTGCAGCATGACGCGTATGTGCAGGGTTCTTCTGGCCACGCTGCTCACCTGTGCAGGGTCTGTACAGGCTGTTGAACCGAAGGTGGTGACGATCAAGGGTGTCGTGTATGCCGCGATCCCCTGCGTGATCAATGACAACAAACCCATTACGGCCGCTTTTGGCGACGTGCTGATCGCCGCTATCGACGGTCATTACAAAACCATCACCTTGAACTACACGCTCGATTGCGCGCGGTCGGCGTCCCGTGAGCTACAGATGCAGGTTCGCGGTAACAGCGCAGGGTTCGATCCCGCGTCACTGCAGGTGCAAGGGTTTGACAACCTGGGGATCGCCCTCACGAAAGACGGCACGCCGCTGGCGATCAATACCTGGAGCGACTTCGATACCGACAAGCAGCCGCTGCTGCAGGCCGTCCTGGTCAAGGGCAACGCTGGTGAAGTCAAGGCCGGCAGTTTCAGCGCAGGCGCAACCTTGATGGTGGACTACCGATGAGACAGTTTGATCGTTGGCTGGCAACCCTGTGCGTGGCGACCTTGGCGCTGCCGTGTCTGGGCGCAGACAACCTGCAATTTTCCGGCACCTTGCTGGCGCCTCCTGTGTGCCAGGTCAGCGATCAGGGCGGACGGCTGGAGGTGCGTTTCAAAGGCAATATCGCGATCAGCCGGATTGATGGCGAACGCTATCGCCAGGCAATTCCTTACCAGATCGAATGCCCCGGTGCCAGCAACGCGCCTGTCACCTGGCATATGCGCCTGACCCTCAAAGGGGCGTACGCCCATTTCGATCCCACCGCCCTGAAGACCTCGGAGCTTGACCTGGGTATCAAGGTATTGCTCGGTGGCACTGCGCTGATTCCCGGCGAACCCAGGGACATTGACTTCAACACCGCGGCGCTCCCGACGCTGGAAGCCGTGCCGGTGAAACACGCCGGCGCGGCGTTGCGCAGCATCGAATTCACCGCTTCGGCGTTATTGATGGCCGAACTCAACTAAGGAACCTCTATGAGCAAATGGGCCATGACCCTCAGCGTTTGGGTCGCTACCGCCGTTTGGTGGTCCGCGGCGCAGGCAGCAGAGGACAACCTGCACTTCTCCGGCGTCCTGGTGGATGAACCCTGCGTGCTGGCGGTGGAGGACGAGAACGTGGAGTTGGACTTCACTACAGTCATCGACAAGGACCTCTACCTGAACGGCAGAACACGCGGGCGCCCGATCAATTTGCACCTGCGCAACTGCGACCTGGAAGTCGGCAAGCGGATGGTCAGCATCACCTTCAGCAGCAGCGCCGAAAGTACCGAGCTGCCCGGGCTATTGATGCTACAGAGCGCCACGGTCCACGGCCTGCTGGTGGGTTTGGAAAGCACCAGCGGCGACGCCTTGCCGCTGAACAAGACTCACCCCATGAAGGTGCTTGCCAGCGGCGACAACCTGGTCAGCTTCAACGCCTACCTGCAAGGCGAGCCCGAGGCCCTGGCCAAGCGCACCCTCGGCCTGGGCGCCTTTGATGCATCCCTTACCTTTGCCTTGAGTTACGAGTAATCGCCATGAACTGTTTGTTGATCGCCCTGCGCCACTGCCTGGTGTCTTGCGTGCTGTTGTGCGCCGTGACGGGTCAGGCAGGCGCCATAACTATCACCTCTACTGAAAGCCGCTATGAGTCATCTGGCATCCGCTATTACTTCACCGTAGAGAATTGGTCGACTTCTGATCCCGCGCCCAGCCAGTGCAGGAGCGAAAACCCGGGGATCTCCACTTGCGTTGTTGCACTCGCCATGCGCCTGAACCCCACCACTGCGCAGACAACAGGGAAAGGATACGAATGGAGAGTACCGATTGGCCGTGGCAAAGCCACAATGGGCGACATGCTTACGACTCTCAACGGCTATGGTTTTTCGATGCCGTTCAAAGGATCGATTCTAGTAGGCAAACAAAGCACTGCCAGCAGTGACATGTGTATCAGCTTCAGCGCGTCAACCATCGGGGCCGCGATAGGTGGTATTATCAACCTCTTCGGCCCCTGCGCACGGATTATGACGCCCATGTTGCAGTGCGAGATCAGCGGCGATAACACCATTGATCACAAGAATCTGCCTGACACCCAACTTGATGGTGCAACGGCCTCGCTTCAGTTGAAGGTAATGTGCAAGGGTCAGTCCAGCGTCACTGTCACGGCCACACCCACAGACTACTTTGGCGTAAAACTCAGAAGCGACGGCAGTCTTTACTCCAGGATCACCGTCAACGGCAGGGACGCCAGCTATGGCATATACCTACCGGTCGGCGACAACCAGGCCACTCTCGTCGACATCACGTCAACCCTGATCACGCACGGCACTGTTGCCCCGGGCAGCTTTTCCGGCTCTACGGTCATCACCATTTCACCGCCTTGAGGGCCGATGGATACGGATTGCCGGGCGACTGCAGCGAGGACACCGGAAACTGCGCCCTGATCAGCGTCCCACCCTCCGCCAGGTTGCTTGCAGTAATGGCCCCGCCATGGGCCTGGCAGATCGCGCGGGCGATGGACAAGCCTAGCCCGCTGCCACCCGAGTAACGCGCTCGGGAGCGCTCTGCCCGCCAGAAACGATCAAACACGCTGTACAGGTGTTGCGCTTCGATACCCGGCCCTCGGTCACCGACCTCAATCACCACCAAACCGTGAAGCCGGCGCGCCGTAATATTCAGCTGGCCTCCCCCGGCCGCATAGCGCACCAGGTTATCCAGCAGAATGTTGAGTACCTGGCCCAAACGATCGCGATCAGCCTGGAGACGAACCCCATCGGTAATACTGACCTGCGTACGCACGCCGGCCTCATCCAATTGCGGCTGGAACCACGCAAGCCGCTCTGCCACCAGGGCCGCCAGAGAAGACTCGCTGCACTCCAGCACCAGCCGGCCGGCCGGCACGAGCCATCGACAACAGGTGCAAGTCATCCACCAGTTTTCTCAGTTGATCGAGCTGACGCTTGACCATGCCCAACTGTGTGGCATCGCTGGGGAATACCTCATCGAGCATACCCTGCACGCGACCCATGGCGGCGTTCAAGGGTGTGCGCAGTTCGTGCTCGACGCGTAACGCCAGCAGCTCCTAACGCGGCCCCGGCGGCAGATGCTGCACAAAATACCAGTCCGACAGTGTGACGTTGATCCACATGCACACCGAGATCACCACCACCGCGCCGATCGCCAGCAGGCTCTTACGCCGGCCGATCCAGCGCCACATGGGTTTGTCGTTGACCCGCGGTTGCTCAAGCATGTGCGTTACCTGAATCGATAGCCAATGGAGCGCACCGTGACCAGAACGCCGGTGATGCCGTGGTTTTCCAGCTTGCGGCGCAGGTTGTGCACGTGGGTGTCGACGACGCGTGCCAGGGCTTCGCTTTCCGGCAGGCAGATTTCCAGCAACTCATCACGGGTGAAGGCCTTGGACGGCGTCTTGAACAACGTCACCAGCAGCTTGAATTTCGTTGGGGTCAGGTCCAGCCATTGCGGGGGTGCTTCGCCCTGCTCAATGGCCGCGGTAAACGCAACAAGGTCCACCCGCAGGTTTTCATGGCGCAGCAGGTGTTCGACCGGTTGGTTGCCGGTGGTGCGCCGCAACACCGCGTGCACCCGCGCCAGCACTTCGCGCGGGCTGTAGGGCTTGACCACATAGTCGTCCGCGCCATAACGCAAGGCACCGAGCTTTTCCGGTTCGTCGCCCATGGCCGTGACCATGATCACCGGCGTGTCACTACTGCGGCACGCGGCCGACAACACCTCGGTGCCACTCAAGCGCGGCAGCATCAAGTCGAGCAGGATCAGGTCAGGCTGCCAGCCTTTGTGCAGGTCCAGACCGCGCTGGTCATCTTCGGCCAGGGCCACCTCATAGCCATCCCGGAGCAAGTAGGCTTCGAGAATGTTGGCGCTGTCGGCGTCGTCTTCGACGATGAGGATACGTTTTGCTGACACAAAGAAGCCTCTTGATTTCACAGCCCCTGGAGGCTCATCCATTCCCATTCGATGGCGTGGTGCACCGAGAAGTCTGGGAAGCAGTTGATCCCGCCCCGGATATCTCCATGTCGGGGGAGCTAACGCACTGAATAGTTTTTAGTTGCGCGAGTTCAATAACCCGGTCAACCGCAAGGCTTTCTACCGCATAACCCCATCATGCGCTGGGCGTCTTGAGGCGCAAAGACCAGCGGCGACACGACCTCCAGCACGCCCGAACTGTCGGTCAGCGGCGCGGCGTTGCCCATTGTGATTTGCGACGCGGCCTTCATGACCCATGCGTCGACATTCGCGTCCCCCGAACCTGCGAGCATCATTACTTTCGGCGTACCGCTGTATGACGTGAAGCGATAGGACAGCCGCACGCTTTTCTTCTCGCCCGTGACATTGACCGCTTCAAACACTTCCCGGACAGCCAGCCGCCGAGTCTGCAGTTTGAGAAAACCCTTCAGCCAGATTTGCTGATAACGTTGCATTTGGTCTTCAGTCAGCGGTTGTCCCGCCAGGCGCAGACGGTTCATGGCTTGCCACACTTCGTCGCCACAGTACTGGACTGCGCCCAGATAAAGTGCCAAGGCGCCAGGCAAATCTTGCGGGCCACCCTTGCCTTCTTCCATTAAACGCCCCCACTCCAGCACGGCATTGTTGCCAGACAGGCGATAGAAATGGCGCGCCTTGGCATAGTCCACGGGTTCACCCTCGCCGCGTTCGGCCATCTCACCCAGCAGCACATTGGTGGCCGGTTTAATCTTGACGGACTCTACGAACAAGGCACGGGCCTTGCGAAAATCCTGATCGACGCCAGCCATTGACCCCATGCCCAATTCACCGCTCACCCAGGGACAAGGTGTTTTTGCAGAGCAAAGCGGGCTCCTTTGGCGACCCGATAGCCTCTAAGCGTCGAAAGTCCGGCATGCGTGCGGCGTTATGTCGGTAACCCACGCTTGAATCCAGACCCGCGCAGGCCTACCCTGCACGCGTCGAACACTCACCCAACACGTCAAGGAAGACTTCAAATGTGGGATGGCAGCGTTACTTTTGGCGACTCATGGGCCGGTTACATTGGCCGTGCCGATCAAAACACTGCTCACTCCCATGTCGCCATCCAACTGTGCATCGGCGTAGGCCAACCCGCCACCCTGGAGCTGCCGGGAAAGGTGATCCGTGCGGCAGGCGTGATCATCGGTCCCAACGTCGAACACCGTGCCGTGGCCGAAAGTCATCCGGTGGCATTTTTGTATGTCAGCCCGGACACGGCGTTGGGCCGTGCGCTCAATGCGTTGCTGCAAGACGATGGCATCGCCCTGGCCAGTGACGAACTGCTGGAGTGTTTTCGCCGGAGCACGTCCCTGTCGCACTTTGTCGACGCCCTCTCGCGGCTGCTGGCAATTACCACGCCGATCGACCACAGGCTCTACAAAGCGCTGAATATTTTGCGCCTTGACCGCGACGGCCCTGGTTGCGTCAGTCGCGCAGCCCAAGCGGTGGGGTTGTCCAGCCCGCGCTTGCGCTGCGTCGCCACCCACCAGATGGGTGTTTCCCTCTCCCAATGGATCATCTGGAACAAATTGGAGCGCGCCTCCAAATCCCTCGCCGGTGGGTCGACGTTGTCGGACGCCGCTGCCGACGGCGGCTTCTCCGACCAGGCGCATCTGGCTCGCATGATGCGCCGCATGATTGGCATGACGCCGCGCACCGCCGCCGAGGTTTTGCGTAAGACAAGCGTTTCGTTCAAGACGCGCTGATATCAAAACGCCAATATCAATCGCATCTTATTCGCGACCACGTTAAGCGCTGAGCACCGGCTCCCAGAGCACCTCAGCGCCACCGAAAGTGAATAGAAGAGTGTTCGCCCGGGGCACCTGTGCCTGCGATTCGGCGAAACGCACCATGAATTCTTTCGATGAATCCGCAGGATGCGCCCTACATGTCAGCACAGCAAAAATTAACCGTCCTTCTCACTGGAGGCTCAGGGGTGCTCGGTGAGTCACTGATCGACTGCCTGGCAGAGGACTTTCACTTGGTCTGCCTGGCGCGCAAAAGCCGTATCCGCGATCCCCGAGTGGAAGTGCTCAAGGGTGATATTTGCAGCGCTGACCTGGGCTTGGCCAGCGACGTTTATGCGGCGCTGGTTGAGCGTGTCGACTGGGTGATCCACGCCGCGGCGGTGACGCGCCTGGACGGTGATATCGACCAGATCTTTTCGGTGAACTACCTCGGCACCGAAAACGTCGTGGCCTTTGTGCAGCACGCCAAGGTGCCGCTGTATCACATCAGCACCGCCTTTACTCACCCCTGCGACTATTACGAAGGCGTACAAGCAGAAACGCCTTACGAAGTCGCCAAGCGCCAGGCCGAAACCCTGGTGCGCTCGGCCGGCATCGACGTGTCGATCTTTCGTCCGTCCATCATTATTGGCGACGCCAGCACCGGGCATATGCCCAACTTCCAGGGTTTCCATATGACCATGGGGCTGATGATGTCTGGCGTGCTGCCCATCGTGCCCTGCCCGCCTGCTGGCTATGTCGACCTGATCGCCCGTGACGTCGCGGCGCGAGCGATCGCCAACGCGCTGCACCAGCGTTTGATCGGCGACGATTATTTTCTCACAAGCGGCCCGCAGGCCCTGGATCTGACGGGTCTGCTGGACCTGATGTGCCAGTCCATGGACATCCAGAAACAACCCTTCACACGGCCACGCTGCATGGCGCCGGACATTTATGAACGGTTGATCCGCCCGGTATTTCTACCGGCGCTGAGCGGCAATATCCAGGCCGCCCTGACCCGTGCCACCCAGTTGTGCCGCTATGCCTGCCTGCGCACGCCACTGCCCACTTCATTGCCGCAGTTACTCGGCGAGCCGGCATTCAGCCAACGCGATGTCAGCCGTGAGTTGCTGCTCTCGCTCAACCACCTGGCGCCCAAGCTGGGGGCTCTGACGCGCATGCTCAAGCAGCCGGTGACAACGCCCACAGAAGCGAGCGTGGCATGAACCACACTGTTATCGAACCTACTCTCGACGCCGCACAGGTCGACCAATACCTGCGCCAGCACGTCAACTCAGGCTACGCACGCCTCGCGTCGCTGATGAACCTGCCAATCGAGCAGTCCAGCCGTGGCGTCTACATCTACGACGAGCAAGGCCGCCAATACCTGGATGCAGGCGGCTATGGCGTGTTTTTCCTCGGGCACGGCCACCCGGTCGTCGTGGAAGCGGTTACTCGGCAACTGCAGCAAAACGCTTTGGCCAGCAAGTTGTTGCTCAACCCACAACAGGCCTTTGCTGCCCACGCTCTGGCGGCACTGTGCCCGGGTGACCTTGACTATGTGTTCTTTTGCAACTCGGGCGCCGAGGCCACCGAAGCCGGCTTGAAACTCGCCCGCCTCAACGGTTGCCGCCGCACGCTGTCGACGCTCGGAGGCTTCCACGGCAAGACCCTCGGCGCCCTTGCGGTCACTGGCCGCGAGAGCTACCGAGAGCCTTTCAGCGGGTTGCTCAGCAACAGCGAGTTCGTGCCGTTTGGCGACAGCGTCGCGCTGGAGCAGCAACTGCGCGCATCGCCGGACAAGGCCTGTGTGATCCTCGAACCGATCCAGGCCGAAGCTGGGGTGATCCTGCCGCCATCCGGCTACCTCAGGCGCGTGCGCGAACTGTGCGATCAATATGGCGCCGTGTTGATTATCGACGAAATCCAGTCTGGCCTGGGTCGCACCGGCTATTGGTGGGGCTGCGATCAGGAACAGGTGGTGCCCGACATCATGCTGGTGGGTAAAAGCCTGTCCGGCGGCTGCGTACCGGTGAGCGCCATGGTGGCCCGCGCCGAGATCTATGCGCCGTTCAATCGCAACCCTACGGTCCATACCTCGACCTTCGGCGCCAACCCGCTGGCCATGGCGGCTGTGCAGGCCACGCTGCAAGTGATGGTGCAAGAAGACCTGGTCACGCGTGCCCGCCTGCTCGGCCAGGACCTGCACGCCCGCTTCAGCGCGCTGTTGCAGCAACAGGGCTTGGCCGAACGCGTGCAACTGCGCAGCGCGGGCTTGCTGCTGGGCTTTGAATTCGCCGAGGCCTCAATCGCCGCCAACATGGTCATGGCCCTGATCGAGCAACGCATCATTGTGTGCCACTCGCTCAATGATCATCGGGTGCTAAGGCTCACGCCGTCGCCACTGCTGACGGCCCAGGATTGCAACTGGCTGATCGAAGGCTTCGCCCAGGCGCTGACCACTTCGATGCCATCCCTTTGAATGGAGTTTTCCCCCATGCAAGAAGTCAACGTGCAGGCCCATATCCCCCATGCCTGCGCTGATGAAGTATTTGCGGTGATCAGCGATTTCAGCAACTACGTCGAGCTCTGCGAATCGGTGCGCAATATCAGCATCAACAAGGTCAGCGACCAGGTGTCGTTCACGTCCTGGGAGGTCAACTTCCACAGCGGCATTCTCAAGTGGCAGGAGCGTGACACCTTCAATGCCGACACCCGAGAGATTCATTTCGAGCAGATGGCCGGCGACGTCGATCACTTCTCCGGCACCTGGCACGTCTTGCCGGATGGCAAAGACGCGATCATCACCTTTAAATCACGCTTCGACCTGGGCCTGCCGATGCTCGCGGACATGCTCGACCCTGTGGCTAAACAAGCTATCCGGGACAACATCCACTCGATCATCACCGGCCTGTTTCCGGCGAGCTACTTGAAGGCCTGAACCATGTCACTGTCGTTACTCAATCGCTCACGCGATTTGCTTGAACGCTACGCCCCGGGTTTTGACGAGCGTTTGGCGGCCATTCCGAGTGCCCAGCGCGAAGCGCCACAGAGCGAGGTCATCGCCCTGTTCAAGCAACATGGCCCGGTAGGTCTGCTGGTCAACCGTGAAGCCGGCGGGCTGGGCGCGAACATCCTTGACGCAGTGCATGTGCAGATCGCCCTGGGCGCCCGCTCGCCCTCGCTGGCGGTGGCCAGCACCATGCACCAGTTTTCCGTGGCGAGCCTATTGGCACTCACGCAAAACGGCGGCGGCGCCGAAGGCCTGTTGCTGGCCGCCGTCGCGCAAAACCGCTTGCTGCTGTCTTCGGGGTTTGCCGAGGGCACCTCCGGAGCGGGGATTCTCGACTCGGCCATGCAGGCAGTGCACACCCCAGACGGGGTGTTACTCAGCGGCAGCAAGAAGCCCTGCTGCCTTGGGCAGTCGATGGACTTGCTCACCGCCAGCTATATCCGCCAAACCCCTGGTGGCGAAGAGCTGATGGTCGCATTGATTCCGGCCACTGCAGCGGGCATCAGCCGTAATCCTTTCTGGCAGAACAGCGCCCTGGCCGGCGCAGAAAGCATCGAAGTACGCCTCAACGAAGTGCTGGTGCCCGAACGCATGGTGTTTTCCGCCGGTTACACGCACCAACTGGGCGACGTGCAAACCGTGGGTTTCATCTGGTTCGAACTGTTGATCTGCGCATCTTATGTGGGTGCCTGCGCCAGCCTGATCGAGTCGGTCACAGACGCCGCTCGCTGGACCGCGCATCACCGCGTGGACCTGGCAGCCGACCTGCAATTGGCGATCAGTGCCCTGGAAGGCGCGGCCCTGGATATCGAGCGTAACCCACAGGACTTGCCTAACGTGTTGGCCCGTCTGCTGCTGGTGCGTTACGGCATTGAGCAACGGCTTGCCCAGCTCTCCGACCAGGCCCACGCCATGTTGGGCGGGATGGCGTTCATCACCAGCAACCTGAGTTCCAACGGACTGATGGCCTGCCGCGGCTTGCAATTTCATCCACCGGCCAGGATCTCGATGGCGACCAACCTTGACACCTACCTGTCCGCATCAACCTTCAGCATGACCGGAGCGCACTCATGAACCTGCTCGGAAAAACCATTGTTATCACCGGTACCGCGCGCGGCCTGGGTTTCGCCGCGGCCAGCAAGCTCAAGCGACTGGGCGCCACCGTGATTGGCCTCGATATCCTCGCACCGCAAGACAGCGGCCTGCTGGACGCGTTTTATCAAGTCGACCTGTGTGACCGCCACGCCGTGGCCAACGTAATCAGCGCTATCAGCACCGATTTCGGCGACATCGACATTCTGGTCAATAACGCCGGCACCCTGACACTGGAACGCGGCGAAACCGGGGTCACCGATGAGGTGACCCGCGCAGTGGACGTCAACCTGTTCGCGCCTTGGCAACTGACTTCGGGGTTCCTGCCGGGGCTACTGCGAAAGCGCGGCAAAGTGGTCAACGTGTCCTCATTGTTCGCGCTGGTGAATGCGCCCTACGTGGCCGCCTATGCTGCGAGCAAACGGGCGCTGAGCGCTTATTCGGATGTGCTGCGCATGCAGTATCGCGGGGAGCTTGACGTGGTCACGGTGTACCCGGGGTTCATCGACACGGCGATCCACTTGCCCGCGCAGCGTGTGGGCCTGTCGGTCAAACGCCTGGTGACCTTCAAGTGGGGTGACAAGACCCTGCTGTCCCTGGAAGAAAAACTGGATGCCGCCGCGAACGGCCTGGTGCGCGCCTGCCAGAAAAATGGCCTGCGCAACCGGGGGCTGACGTTCATGGGCACGCTGGCCATGTACACCGCGCGCAGCGTGCCGAGCGTGGTCGATGCCTTTATCGCCATGCGCCTGCGTACGCTCACGCGTGGCGGTCATCTGGTGCTCAACCCTGAACTGATCGAGTAAGCCCTCGCCAATGGCCAGCCATTTACACCCCAAGCCCCAGGTCCGTCTCGACCGTGCCTTGTTCAAGGCCCGATCGAGGGAATCCTTGCTGATCATCGCCTACACCTTGAGCCTGTACCTGCTGCCACTCGCGCTGTTTGTGTGGGTGGCCAACACAGCCTCCACCCTGTGGACGCTGGTGTGTTTGCCATTGGTGGTATTGGCGGGATATGGGTTATTTCTGCAAGCGATCCTTGGGCATGAAGGCTTCCACTTCAACCTGAGCGCGAACCCCATGCGCAGTTGCTACCTGGGCATTGCTACCAGTTCGCTGCTGCCGGGGTTCTGTGTGACCGGTTACTTCGTCGACCATTGGCAACACCACCGGTACAGCAACAGCGCGAAAGACCCGGACTACCAGCTCTTTTCGCGTTATCACACACTGGCGAGCCGCATCACCCTGTCGCGCTTGATTGCCACCCTGCGTTATCTGCAGACCACCTGGCGCCTGGCGTTCGGGCCATTGGTCAATCCTTCGGCGCTGCCGTTGAGTTCGGCGCAAGTGCAATGGCTGGCCCGCTGCAATATCGCCTGCCAGGTTGTATGGCTCAGCCTGTATGGGCTGGCTATCTGGCTAGTCGACGGCCTGTTGTTGGGGTTTTCCTTGAGCCTGGCGGTGGCGTTCCTGCTGTCGGCGGTCAACGCTTATCAGGAACATGCTTTCGACACAGGCCATCTGTTGCCGCCAGCGCGTTCACGCACTTCGCGTCTCAACACCTGGCTGCACGCGGGCTCGAACTTTCACCTGGAACATCATTTTTACCCCGCGGTGCCTTGCTGGCGACTGCCCAAGGTACACCGTCAACTGCTGGAAGCGGGATGGTACGAAAGCCGGCAATACCTGCTGGAAAAGCACTTTGTGCACTCCTTCCGGTACGCCACCGGTCGCCATCCTTATCGTACAAACACGGTAAACGACACACACCCTTAATTTCCGATGGATTTTGGGCCTGACCCTTCAGGCCGCAGGAGCACGCATGCCTTTTGATATCGACAGCCACATTGAAACCGAGCGCGAACAGCTGTTCAGTCACCCACTGTTCGGCAGTATCCGCAGCGTAGAAGATGTACGCACCCTGATGGAGTTTCACGTGTTCGCCGTCTGGGACTTCATGACCTTGCTCAAGCGTATCCAGCGCGACCTCACGTGCGTGGAGTTGCCCTGGGTACCGCCGGTACACATCACCGCCGCGCGCCTGATCAACGAAATCGTGGTGGGTGAAGAGACCGACGAGCACCCCGAGGGCGGTTTTATCAGCCACCTGGACCTGTACCTCGCCGCCATGGATGAAATCGGCGCCGACAGCAGCGTATTCCGCTGCTTCCTGGCCGCCATCCAGGCCAAGGTGCCTCTGGCTAAGGCGCTCAACGACGCGCAGATTCCGACGGCCGCCAAAGTGTTCATGTGCCAGACCCTCGATGTTGCACAACACGGCAGCACCGAAGCGGTCCTGGCGTACTTCTTCTTCGGGCGTGAAGACATTATCCCCGACATGTTTGGTCGCCTGCTGTCGCAATGGTCGGTCAGTGAACGCGATGTACCGATGCTCACGTATTACTTGAAGCGCCACATCGAGATGGATGGTGACGATCACGGCCCGGCGGCCAAACGCATCATCGCCGAAATCGTCACCAGCCCCGCGCAACACCTGCACATGGTCGAGAGTGCGAAAACCGCAATCAACTCACGGATTGACCTGTGGAATGGCGTGCATCAGTTCCTGCTGGACAAGGCTCAGCCGACGGTGAGCCGTCCTGCGCGGGAGGTCCACACCGTTTCTGAGCCTGCTTGACCTCAACGCGCATCGACAGGGAGTACCACATGACCAAAGGCAAGTTGATAAAACTGACGCTGTGCGGCGTCGTGGTCGGCGGGTTGCTGATACTGGGCTGGCAGCGCTGGCAGTATTCCAGCACCTACGTGAGTACCGACAACGCCGAGCTCGACGGGGTGATCATCCCGGTACGAGCCAAGCTTTCGGGCGTGTTGATCAGTGTGCCGGTGGTGGACAACGTCAGGGTACAAAGCGGCGACCTGCTGTTTCAGATCCGCGACAGCGAGTACCGCTATCAGTTGCAGCAGCGCGAAGCACAGTGGCAAGCATTGCTCGCCGCCGCCGGGCGCGCAGGCGTGCCCGGCGCGCTGGACAGTCAGGTGCTCGGCGCGGTGGCCATGCGCGAGGCCGCGCAGGCGGCCCTGGCTCAAGCAAGCGCCAACCTTGAGCAAGCGCGCAACGACTACCAGCGTGCCCGTCGCCTCGGCGCCCAAGGCGTGCTGAGCACCCAGGACCTGGAAGTGGCCAAGGCGCGTTTCGACGCCCTCAGCCACGCCCAGGGAGTGGCGCGCAGCAACGCCCAGGCCGCCGCTCAAAGTACCTTGGCCAACAAAGCCGAACTCAAGGTGCAGGACTATCGGATCGCGGCCGCGCAAGCTGAGCTGGAACAATCCAGGATCCAGCTCAACGACACCCGCCAGACCGCGCCGATGCGCAGCATTGTCTCGAAAAAAGAGGTGGAACCCGGCCAGTTTGTGGTCGCTGGCCAAAAGCTCATGAGCCTGATCGCCACCGACGCACTGTGGATTACCGCCAACTTCAAGGAGACCCAGGTGGGCCGCGTGCGCGTGGGCCAGACTGCCCGTGTCACCGTGGACGCCTTCCCCGGGCACGCCTTCGACGGCGTCGTCGAAAGCCTGGCACCGGCCACCGGAGCCAAGTTCTCATTGTTGCCCCAGGAGAATGCCACGGGCAACTTCACCAAGGTGGTGCAGCGCGTGCAGGTGCGCATCGCGCTCCACGATGTGCCGGATGACTACAAGCCGCTGTTGAGCCCGGGCATGAGCGCGTTTGTCGAAGTGGCCGCACCTGACGACGCCGGCCACACGCTATGAAGTCGCCTTATCTGATTGCGCTGACCGTCACGCTGGTGTCGATGATGGAGCTGCTCGATGTCACCATCGTCAACGTAGCGATTCCCAGCCTGATGGGCACCTACGGGGCGTCGGTGGATGAAATCTCCTGGGTCTCCACCGGTTATGTGGTGGCCAACGTGGTGATTCTGCCGGTCAGTGGCTGGCTGTCGGCGTGGTTCGGCCGGCGGACTTATTACCTGGTCTCTACCGCGCTGTTCGTGCTGGCATCGTTGGGTTGCGCGATGTCTGCCGAACTTTGGCAACTGGTCGCGTTCCGGGTGCTGCAAGGCCTGGCGGGCGGCGGGTTGCTGGGGATTTCCCAGGCAATCATCTACGACGTGTTCCCCAAGGAAAAGGTCAGCAGCGGCATGGCGCTTTACGGCGTGGGCGTGATGATGGGGCCCACCTTGGGTCCGACCGTCGGCGGCTACCTGATCGACACGTTGTCGTGGCATTGGATCTTCCTGATCAACTTGCCGATCGGTGCCGTGGCCTTGTTGTTGTGCTGGCTGTGCATCAACGACTCGCCCAACGAACAAAAGCCTTCCAGTGTCGACTACAGCGGCTTTTGTTTGCTGGCGCTGGGCGTGGGCAGCCTGCAGATCCTGCTGGAGCGCGGCGAGCACTGGGACTGGATGGCGTCCAACTGGACCGTGGCCTGCCTGTTGCTCAGCAGCTTCAGCCTGGTGGGTTTCTTCTGGTGGGAGCGGCGTGTGGCCAACCCGATCGTCAACGTCGCGCTGTTCCAGAACCGCGAGTTCCTGATGGGGTGCATCTGCGCCTTCTGCGTGGGCTTCGGGCTGTACAGCACGTTGTTCATGGTGCCGCTGTTCTTGCAGACCCTGCTGGCGCAGAGCGCTTACCAGAGCGGGTTGGTGATTTTCCCAGGGGCGGTGGCCAGCGCCATCAGCACCTTGGTGATCGGCAAGCTGTCCCAGGAAAACAAGATCGACGAGCGTGTGTTCGTCACCCTGGGCATTGTCATGTACTGCTATGCGATGTTCCTGCACACCCAGTTCACTCTCGACAGTAACCCCGACTCGCTGTACTGGCCCTTGGTGATCCGCGGCCTGGGGCTGGGCATGATCTTCGTGCCGCTGACCAACCTGGCGATGCGTCGCCTGCCGCTGACATTGATCTCCGGCGCCTCAGGCGTACTCAACCTGATGCGCCAGTTGGGGGGCAGCGTGGGCATCGCCATCGCAGCCACCTTGCTCACACGGTTCTCGTGGGAACGCTATCGCCTGCTCTCCGAGCATGTCACCGAATCGAGCCTGGTGGCCAGTGGTTGGGGAGGTGTGGAAACCGACCTGTTGTTTCTTTCCCTGGGCCTGGCGAGCCATCAACAAGCCCTGGCCCTGATGCCTTACCTGCAAGCGCGCGAACAAGGGCAAATGCTGGCGTTCAGCATGCTGTTCGGCACCTTGGGAGCGGTGATGGCCATCGGGATTCCCATGGTGCTGATGATGCGCAGAAGCCACATCAGTCGATAAATCTTTCAGTGGAGCACACCCCTTGCGTATTCCAGGCCTGCATCTGAACACCACCCCGCTGCTCATGCCGCTGTATTGGCTGGCACTCGCCTGCGCGCCCACTCAGGTGTTGGCAGATGACTTGTACCAGCTGTACCAGAAGGCGTTGACCCACGACATGCAGTTCGCCGCCGCCCAGGCCCAGCAATTGGCCACGGCAGAAAAGGAACCGCAAAGCCGTGCCAACCTGCTGCCGGACCTGTCTGTCACCGGCGGCGCGGCCTGGGTCGATGCCGAGGATTCCTCCGACTATCATCGCAATCGCAATAACACCAACGCCTACGCCGTGGTCCTCACACAGCCGCTGCTGCGTTGGCAGAATGTGATCGCACACGACCAAAGCAAACTGTTGATCAGCGCCAGTGAACTGCACACCGAACAGGCGCGCCAAGCGCTGATGCTGCGCGTCGCCCGCGCTTATTTCGACGTACTGCTCAATCAGGAACTGTTGAACACCCGCACACAACAGCTACAAACCTTGCGCGAGAGCCAGACGCGCAGCCAGCGACTGCTGGCCGACGGCGCCACCACCGCTAATGCGCTCGCCCAGGTGCAGGCCAAGTACGACCAGGCATTCGCCGAACAGGTGGCGGCCCGTGGCGCACTGGACATTGCCAACGAAACGCTCACCCAATTAACTGCCGCACAGGCAGGCCCGTGGTCAGGCAAAGAGCCGCAGTTCAGTGCCCCGGTGCCCGCTGCCATCGATGATTGGGCCACGACCGCGCAACAAGGCAACCTTGCCGTACAGGCGGCGCAGATTGCCCAGCGCCTGGCCGAAATGGACATCGACAAGGAACGGGCCGGCCATTTGCCGACCCTGGATCTGATCGCCGCCCATGGCCGCTTCGCCTCTGTCGGCGGTGATGTCTACGATGTGACGTTGCCGGAAAACCGCTATAACCAGACCGTGGTCGGGGTCAAACTGAGCGTTCCTCTCTACAGCGGTGGCCGCACCAGCAGTCGCGTGCGCGAAGCCCATGCACTGCAAAGCAAGGCGGCGGACGAAGTCGAAGATGCACGTCGCAACGCCGGGCTGAAGGCGCGCCAGGCTTACCTGCAAGTCACCAACGGCATGAGCCAATACCAGGCACTCAAGCAGGCCTTGAACTCTAGCCAGATCAACCTTGCCGCCGTGACCCACGGCTTCGAAGCCGGTTCCCGCATCAACACCGACGTGCTGGATGCCCAACAAAAAGTCACCGATACCCAGCAACGCCTGGCCCAACAACGTTATGCGATCCTGATGGCCCAGTTGCACCTGTTGGCATCCACCGGCAACCTGAGCGACGCGCGCCTGCGGGATATCAGTCATACGCTGAACTGACGCACTGATCAGTAGTGCGCTGACATTCGCTCAACGTGAGGGCTGATTTGGATTAAGCTTGGGCATCTCAAAAATGGAACACTGCCCATGTTCGACCTCAACGAACTCTTCCTCTACGCCAAGGTGGTCGAACACGGCGGGTTTGCGGCGGCGGGTCGAGCGTTGAACCTGCCCAAATCGACCTTGAGCCGCAGGGTCAGCCAGCTTGAAGCCAGGCTGGGGGCACGGCTGATACAGCGTTCGACGCGCCAATTCCAGGTGACCGATATCGGCCATGCCTATTACCGCCATTGCGTGGCGATGATTGCCGAAGCCGAGTCAGCAGAAGATGTGATTGCCTTCAACAAATCAGAGCCGCGGGGCGTGATCCGCCTGAGCTGCACCACCGCATTGCTCAACTACTGGGTGGCGCCGATGCTCGCCCAATTCATGGCGCAATGCGCCAGCGTCGAACTGAACGTGAAGAGCTTCAACCGCAAGGTCGACATCATCAGCGAAGGCTATGACATGGCCTTGAACCTGTGTTTCCCACCGCTGGAAAGCAGTGAGCTGGTCATGAAGGTACTGGCTAAAAGTCCTCAGGTACTGGTGGCGAGCGCGACTTTTTTGCAGGACGCTCCCCTGCCCTCGCTACCGGCTGACCTTGCCGGGCTGGCGACTATCCATTGGGGCAACCCGTTGCTTCAATACCTGTGGGACCTGACCGGGCCGGACGGCGCGACGGCCCAGGTCGCGCACACGCCGCGCCTGGTCAGTGATGACATGTCGACCCTGAAAAATGCAGCACTGGCGGGCGTGGGCATCGCCAACCTGCCCCAAGTCGTCGTGAAAGACGAGTTGGCCGATGGCCGCCTGATTGCCGTATTGCCTGAATGGCAACCCGCTGAAGGCGTGATCACCGCCGTGTTCCCCTCCAGGCGCGGGCTGATGCCGTCGGTGCGGTCCTTGATCGACTTTCTGGGCGATGCGTTCGAGGCGCCGTGATGCGCCCACGCGTTGCTGCGAAAGTTCCTTGCACCCTGGGCAACAGTCTTTTGTCATCAATCACATTGATAGCTCCCTAACAAAACCCCCATGCTAGAGGGCTGCCTCCGCGCTTATATCATTCCGAATGATAGTTACCTTTGCTTCATTCGATTCGTGACCTAGCACCTCCCCGCGCATGATCCGCCCATCTCAAATACATTGGCGGATGCACCTCATGGAACAGTCACTCAAACTTTTGCGCTTCCCCTTGGCGATCTTGGCCGTGGTGGTGATGAGCGCGTGCGGCAAGACCCCGGAACAAGCGGCCGCCATGCCTCCTGCCAAGGTCAGCGTGGCCAAGGTGCTGGAACAACCGGTCAACGAGTGGGACGAGTTCACCGGGCGCCTTGAAGCGCCGGAAACCGTGCAGATTCGTCCGCGGGTGTCCGGCCAGATTGACCAAGTCGCTTTTACTGAAGGCGCTTTGGTCAAGAAAGGCGACCTGCTGTTCCAGATCGACCCGCGCCCGTTCCAGGCCGAAGTGCGCCGCCTGGAGGCTCAACTGGCTCAGACCAAAGCCGCCGCCACCCGCAGCGAAAACGAAGCGCAACGTGGCGAACGCCTGCGTCAGAGCAACGCGATCTCCGCTGAACTGGCCGACTCGCGCACCACCGCCGCCCAGGAAGCCCGCGCCGCCATGGCCGGGATCCAGGCGCAGTTGGACCTGGCACGACTGAACTTGAGCTTTACCCGTGTCACTTCGCCTATCAGTGGCCGCGTCAGCCGTGCCGAAATCACCGCCGGCAACCTGGTGACCGCCGATACCACCGCGCTGACCAGCGTGGTCTCCACCGACAAGGTTTACGCCTACTTCGACGCCGATGAGCGTGTATTCCTCAAGTACACCGAACTGGCCCGTGAAGGCCGGCGTGGCGCCACCACCCCGGTGTATCTGGGCCTGTCCAACGAAACCGGCAACCCGCACCTGGGCCAGATGAACTTCGTCGACAACCAGGTCAACCCGGCCACCGGCACCATCCGTGGCCGCGCGGTGTTCGACAACAGCAAGGGCGAATACACCCCTGGCCTGTATGCGCGTTTGAAACTGGTCGGCAGCGGTACCTATTCGGCGGTGTTGATCAACGACGAAGCCGTCGGTACTGACCTGGGCAAAAAATTCGTGCTGGTGATGGACGGCGACAAGCCGGCTTATCGCGCGGTGGAACTGGGGCCGAAAATCGAAGGCTTGCGCATCGTGCGCAGCGGCTTGACCAAGGATGACACCGTGATCGTCAAGGGCCTGCAGCGTGTTCGCCCAGGCTCGCCAGTGGCGCCAGAAACCATCCCGATGGCCAGCAAGGAAACCCTCGCCGCCTTGGCCCAACAACGACAAGCGCTTGAAGCCAGCAACCTGGAGCAAGTGGCGCCGGAAAAACCCGCGCCCAAGCTCGCAAGCGTCGCGACTCCACGCGGTTAAGGGATACGACTCAAGATGAATTTTTCCAAGTTCTTCATTTCACGGCCGATCTTCGCAGCGGTGCTGTCGCTGTTGATCCTGATTGCCGGTGCAATCTCGCTGTTCCAACTGCCGATCAGCGAATACCCGGAAGTGGTACCGCCGACCGTGGTGGTGCGCGCCAACTTCCCGGGCGCCAACCCCAAAGTCATCGGTGAAACCGTGGCCGCGCCGTTGGAGCAAGCCATCACTGGCGTTGAGAACATGCTGTACATGTCCTCGCAATCCACCGCCGACGGCAAGCTGACCCTGACCATCACCTTCGCCCTGGGCACCGACCTGGACAACGCGCAGGTGCAGGTGCAAAACCGTGTGACGCGTACCCAGCCCAAGCTGCCGGAGGAAGTGACACGCATCGGTATTACCGTGGACAAGGCCTCTCCCGACCTGACCATGGTGGTGCACTTGACCTCCCCGGATCAGCGTTATGACATGCTGTACCTGTCCAACTACGCGATCCTCAATATCAAGGATGAACTGGCCCGCCTGGGCGGCGTCGGTGACGTGCAGTTGTTCGGCATGGGCGACTACTCCCTGCGCGTCTGGCTGGACCCGAACAAAACCGCTTCGCGCAACCTGACCGCCACCGATGTGGTCACGGCGATCCGCGAGCAGAACCGCCAGGTGGCAGCCGGTGCCCTGGGCGCCCAGCCTGCGCCGAGTGACACCAGCTTCCAGTTGTCGGTCAATACCCAGGGCCGCCTGGTCACCGAAGAAGAGTTCGAGAACATCGTGATTCGCGCCGGCGCCAACGGTGAAATCACGCGCCTCAAGGACATCGCCAGGGTCGAACTGGGCTCCAGCCAATACGCGCTGCGCTCGCTGATCGATAACCAGCCGGCCGTTGCGATTCCGATTTTCCAGCGTCCCGGCTCCAATGCCATCGACATCTCCAACGATGTGCGCAGCAAGATGGCCGAGCTGAAAAAGAGCTTTCCGGCGGGCATGGATTATCGCATCGCCTATGACCCGACCATCTTTGTACGCGGCTCCATCGAAGCGGTGGTGCATACCCTGTTTGAAGCACTGATCCTTGTGGTGCTGGTGGTGATCCTGTTCCTGCAGACCTGGCGCGCCTCGATCATCCCGTTGGTGGCGGTGCCGGTATCCTTGATCGGTACCTTTGCGGTGATGCACCTGTTCGGGTTCTCACTCAATGCCCTGTCATTGTTTGGCCTGGTGCTGGCGATCGGTATTGTGGTGGACGACGCCATCGTGGTGGTGGAAAACGTCGAGCGTAATATCGAGTTGGGGCTTGAGCCGTTCCCGGCGACCGAAAAAGCCATGAGTGAAGTGACCGGCCCCATCATCGCCACGGCGCTGGTGCTGTGTGCGGTGTTCATTCCGGCCGCCTTTATCAGTGGCTTGACCGGGCAGTTCTACAAGCAGTTCGCCTTGACCATCGCGATCTCAACCGTGATCTCGGCGTTCAACTCCCTGACCCTGTCCCCTGCCCTGGCCGCTGTGCTGCTGCGCAGCCACGACGCGCCAAAGGACCGTTTCTCCAAGTTCCTCGACAAGGTCTTCGGGGGCTGGCTGTTCCGTCCCTTCAACCGCTTTTTCGAAAAGGCCAGCCATGGCTATGTAAGCACCGTGCGCCGAGTGATTCGCGGCAGCGGTATCGCCTTGTTCGTCTACGCAGGTTTGATGGTGCTGACGTTCTTCGGGTTTGCCCACACGCCGACCGGTTTCGTACCGGCCCAGGACAAGCAATACCTGGTGGCCTTCGCCCAACTGCCCGACGCCGCAAGCCTGGACCGCACCGAAAACGTGATGAAGCGCATGTCGGAGATCGCCCTGAAACAACCCGGCGTGGAAGCTGCGATTGCCTTCCCGGGCCTGTCGATCAACGGGTTCACCAACAGCCCGAACAGCGGCATCGTGTTCGTGACCTTGAAGCCGTTCGATGAGCGTAAAGACCCGAGCATGTCCGCCGGTGCGATTGCTGGTGCACTGAACGGCCAATACGCCAATATCGAAGAGGCCTACATGGCGATCTTCCCGCCGCCGCCGGTACAAGGCCTGGGCACCATCGGGGGCTTCCGCCTGCAGATCGAAGACCGTGGCAACCTCGGCTATGACGAGCTGTATAAAGAAGTGCAGAACGTGATCGCCAAGAGCCACGGCGTGCCTGAACTGTTCGGCCTGTTCACCAGCTACACGGTGAACGTGCCGCAAGTGGACGCGGCCATCGACCGCGAAAAGGCCAAGACTCACGGCGTGGCGATCAGCGACATCTTCGACACCCTGCAGGTCTACCTGGGTTCGTTGTATGCCAACGACTTCAACCGTTTCGGGCGTACCTATCAGGTCAACGTGCAGGCCGAGCAGCAGTTCCGCCAGGACTCCGACCAGATCGGCCAATTGAAAGTGCGCAATAACAGAGGCGAGATGATCCCGCTGGCGACCTTTATCAAGGTCAGCGACACCTCGGGCCCGGACCGTGTGATGCACTACAACGGCTTCATCACCGCCGAAATCAACGGCAACGCCGCGCCGGGCTACAGCTCTGGCCAGGCCCAGGCCGCGATTGAAAAGCTGCTCAAAGATGAACTGCCCAACGGCATGACCTACGAGTGGACCGACCTGACCTATCAGCAAATCCTCTCGGGCAATACCGCGCTGTTCGTATTCCCGCTCTGCGTACTGCTGGCGTTCCTGGTGCTCGCCGCCCAATACGAAAGCTGGAGCCTGCCGCTGGCGGTGATCCTGATCGTACCGATGACACTGCTGTCGGCCATTACCGGGGTGATCATCTCGGGCGGCGACAACAACATCTTCACCCAGATCGGCCTGATCGTACTGGTGGGCCTGGCGTGCAAGAACGCGATTCTGATCGTCGAGTTCGCCAAGGATAAACAGCAGGAAGGCCTCGACCCGCTCGCCGCAGTACTGGAAGCCTGCCGCCTGCGTCTGCGGCCGATCCTGATGACCTCGTTCGCGTTCATCATGGGTGTGGTGCCGTTGGTGCTCTCCAGCGGTGCCGGCGCCGAGATGCGCCATGCCATGGGCGTGGCGGTGTTCTCCGGGATGATCGGTGTGACCTTCTTCGGTCTGTTGCTGACACCAGTGTTCTACGTACTGATCCGTCGCTATGTCGAGCGCAGTGAAGCGCGCAAAGCGGCCAAGGCCTTGAAGCTGGAGACACAGCAATGAGTGTGAAAGTATTCCTGCCGAGCCTGTTGGTGCTGGCGCTCGCCGCCTGTGCCGTAGGCCCGGACTACAAGACCCAGCCACTGGAGGCGGCCAATATCACGGCCGCCGCCGACAGCAAAAGCTACGACCATGCCAAGTACGAAGGCATCTGGTGGCAGCAGTTCGAAGACCCCACGCTCAACCAGCTGGTAACCCAGTCGCTGAGCGGCAACCGTGATTTGCGCGTAGCCTTTGCCCGCCTGCGGGCGGCACGGGCTATCCGTGATGACGCGGCCAACGACATCATGCCGGTGGTCACCTCCCGCGCCAGCAGCGATGTGGGCAAGGGCCAGATTCCCGGGCAGACCACCAAGCGTGTCAACAGCGAGCGCTACGACCTGGGCCTGGACATGGCCTGGGAAGTGGATTTGTTCGGGCGCATCCGCCGCAACCTGGAAGCCAGCGACGCCGACCAACAGGTGGCCGAAGCCGACCTGTACCAACTGCAAGTCACCATGATTGCCGAACTGGTGGATGCCTACGGTCAACTGCGTGGAGCGCAACTGCGTGAACGCATTGCCCTGGACAACCTGAAGAACCAGCAGGAATCGCGCACCATCACCGTCAGCCTGCGTGATGCCGGCGTCGGTGATCAGCTCGACGTGGAACGTGCCGACGCGCGCCTGGCAGCAGTTGAAGCCAGCGTGCCGCAACTGCAGGCCGAACAAGTGCGCGAGCGCAACCGCATCGCCACCCTCCTCGGCCAGCGCCCCGACAAACTGAGCGTGGACCTGAGCCCGAAAGACCTGCCAGCGATTGCCAAGGCGTTGCCGATTGGCGACCCGGGGCAACTGCTGCAACGACGCCCGGACATCCTCAGCGCCGAACGCAAACTGGCCGCCGCCACCGCACGTATCGGCGTGGCCAAGGCCGACCTGTTCCCACGGGTGAGCCTCAGCGGTTTCCTCGGGTTCACCGCCGGGCGCGGTTCGCAGATCGGCTCCGCCGCGGCGAATGCTTGGTCCCTGGGCCCGAGCATCACGTGGGCCGCGTTTGACCTGGGCAGCGTGCGTGCGCGTCTGCGTGGCGCGAATGCCGAAGCCGAGGGCGCGTTGGCGACCTATGAACAGCAAGTGTTGCTGGCATTGGAAGAGTCCGAGAACGCCTTCAGCGATTACGGCAAGCGCCAGCAACGCCTGGTCTCGCTGATCCGCCAAAGCGAATCCAGCCGCGCCGCCGCCGACCTCGCGGCGATCCGCTATCGCGAAGGCACCGTGGACTTCCTGGTACTGCTCGACGCCCAGCGCGAACGCCTGGCCGCCGAAGACGCCCAGGCCCAGGCCGAAGTGGATCTGTATCGCGGCATCGTGGCGATCTACAAGGCCTTGGGTGGTGGCTGGCAGCCGGATACGGTGGTCGCCAGCAACCGGTGAGGTAAAGAGCTCCTTTGGTTGGTCGCATCCAGCCAATTTTTAGCCCTGCGGTCCATTCGGTCGCGGGGCTTTTTTTCGTGTGGGATTTAGCTGGCCTCACCCAGAATCAGGCTACGGTAATGCCCCGGATTCGATCCCACCCACTTACGAAAGGCCTTGTAGAACGAACTCGCATCGGCAAACCCCAGCCGCGTGGCGATCTCGGCAAAACTGATCTGCGGCTCGGCCAACCACACAATCGCCAGTTCCTTGCGCACGCTGTCCTTGAGGCCCTGATAGGTCTGCCCCTCTTCCGCCAAGCGACGACGTAATGTGGACGCAGAAATACACAACCTGGCGGCAAGCCCCTCGGTTTCCGGCCAGGTGTCGGGGGGCATCTGCCGCAAGTCGTGCTTGATGCGCGTGGCGAGGCTTTCCGGGTCGCGGTATTTCACCAGGATGTTAGCCGGTGCATGAGCCAGGAAACGTTGGAGCTCCTGCGGGCTGCGCTTGATCGGCAGGTCCAGGCAGTCGGCAGAAAAAATCATGCGGGTGCGTGGCCGATCAAAGCGCAGGTTGTCAGAAAACATCACCTGATAATCGTCACAGAAGTCCGGCTGCGCGCAACGCAACTCGATGGCGAGGATCGGAATGCGCCGCCCTGCCAGCCAGCAGGCGACGCCGTGGACGATCATCCAATAGGTGAAGTAGGTAAACGCACGCTTGGGTTCATGCTCAGGTTCGAGCAGGACGATTTCCGCCAGGCTCTGTTGACGCACCAGCTGGGCTGGCATGTGCTCCAGCATCAACGACAGAAACCCCAGGCCGGTTTCCAGGCCCGCTGCCAGGCTGGGTTGCGCCACGGCGGCGCGACACAGGAACGCCAAGCTGCCGGACTTGAGCTTGCGCGGGTCCATGCCAAAGAACTCATCGTCCCTGCGCCGCGCCAGCAAGCGCCACAGGCGTGCATAGGCCGTGGCCGCCACGCGAGCGTCGGGCTGCTCAAGCAACGCCGGATCAATGCCGACTTTGCTCAATGCCTCAACGGTGGCCGCTCCCGGCGCGCAACTCTGCAACAGCGCTTCGCGCACGAGGTGGATGGAGATGGTGTCTTTTTCCGACATGGGGCGTTGAGCTATCCGGCTGCGGTCTGATTGCCCCGCATCATAAAGGCGGTTGCGCTTCGCCACCACTGTTCAGCCCACGTTCAGCAAAGGTCAATATTTCTTGTTTAGCAATGAGTATCATTATGTTACAACTTAGCTCCCTAACTAGTTGCGCCCGGGTGCCCGATGCTCGTTCCTTTTTTAATCATGCTGCGCGAAGGCATTGAAGCGGCATTGATCGTTGGCATTATCGCCAGTTACCTGCAACAGACCGGGCGTGGCCAGTGGATGCCTGCAGTGTGGATCGGCGTGTTCCTGGCGGCCGCGCTGGCGCTGCTGGTGGGCGGCGGCCTGGAATTGGTCAGTGCGGAGTTCCCGCAAAAGCAGCAGGAATTGTTTGAAGGTGTCGTCGGCCTGGTCGCCGTGGGTATTCTCAGTTCCATGGTGTTCTGGATGCGCAAAGTGGCGCGCTCGATTAAACACTCGCTGCATGAATCTCTCGACCATGCGTTGGCCGGCTCCAGGCACCAGGTGTTTGCCCTGATCGCCATGGTGTTTTTTGCCGTGGCCCGCGAAGGACTGGAGACGGTGTTCTTCCTGTTGGCGGTGTTTCAGCAGAGTGAAGGCCCAGGCGCTCCGATAGGCGCCCTGCTCGGCCTGGTCCTGGCCATTGTCGTCGGCTTGCTGATTTATTCCGGCAGCATGCGCCTGAACCTCGGTGCATTTTTCCGCTGGACTGGCCTGTTCATCCTGGTGGTTGCGGCCGGCATTCTCGCCAACTCGGTGCAGGCCCTGCACGAGGCCGGCGTGTGGAACCACTGGCAGACCGTGCTGTTCGATTTCAGCGCTGCATTACCCATGGACAGCCCGCTCGGCTCGGTACTGGCCGGCATGTTCGGTTACCAGGAGGCGCCGACCGTCAGCACCCTGGGCGCCTATCTGATTTACCTGGTGGTGGCCCTGGTGATGTTCTTCCTGCCCTCGCCCCCTACCCAGCCCGTTGCCAATACCTCTTCCGTTTCCAGCCAGTAAGGACCGTCTCTTGTCCAACCCAACCCCTCAATCGGCCCCGCCATCCCGCGCCTTGCGCTGGGGCGTGGCCGGCTCGGTGGTGGTGATGATCGCCGCCGGTGGCCTGTTCTACTACGCCTCGCAATTGGCCGCGACCAAGCGCCAGACCAACCACAATGAAATCGCGGTCACGATTCACAGTCACGCCTGCGAGCCCAACGCTCTCACCGTGCCGGCCGGGCGCGCAAGCTTTCGTATCATCAACCGCTCCGACCGTGCGGTGGAGTGGGAAATCCTCGACGGCGTGCTGGTGGTCGAAGAACGGGAGAATATTGCCCCGGGCCTGAGCCAGGTGATCAATGCCAACCTGTTGCCCGGTGACTACGCCATTACCTGTGGCCTGTTGAGCAACCCGCGCGGCACCTTGCATGTCACGCCCACGGCAGAGTCTGACGCCCAAGCCAAGGCCAAGCCGTCGATGGTGGCCTTTATTGGCCCGTTGTCGGAGTTTCGCGTGTACCTGAGCGGCCAGAGCGGTGCGCTGGTCAAGGCGGTGACGGCCCTGCAACAGGCCATCGCCGCCGGTGATCTGGCCCAGGCACAGGCACTGTATGTGCCGGCCCGTGAGGCGTATCAGCGCCTGGCGCCGGCGTCCCAGCGCCTGGCCGAATTGGATAACGCGATCAACGCCCGCGCCGATTACTTTGAAAAGCGCGAGCAAGACCCCGCCTTCAGCGGCTTCCATCGCCTGGAATACAGCCTGTTCCAGCAACACAGCCTTGATGGCCTGGCGCCGGTCGCCCAACGCCTGGTTACCGACGTCGCCACGCTCAAGCAACAGTTACTGGCCCAGTCCCTGCCACCAGAGCAACTGGTGAGCATTGTGGTACGCAACCTCGACAGCCTGGCAGACGTTCGCGCGGCGAGCGGTGAAGAGGAACGCTACAGCCACATCGACTTGAACGGCTTTGCCGCCAATCTTGAGGTGGCCCGCAAAGTGGTCGACCTGATGCGCCCGTTACTGGGCAAGTCCGCCGCCGACCTGTTGCCCGCTATCGACAGCGCGCTCAACGCCTTCGACACCGAACTCGAGGGGCTCAAGGTGAATGACCGCTACCCAACCTACGACAAGGTTACAGCCGATCAGCGCAAGCAGATCGCCGATAAGGCCAAGGCACTGGCCGTTGCACTCGATGGAATCGACCCCGCCCTTGGCCTTTCCGGCCTGCAGTGAAGACGACCGCACACATGAGTGATACAGAACAGTTTGACCTCCAACGTCGCCGCGTCCTGTTGGGCATGGCGGCCACCGGCGCTGCGATTGCCGGCAGCAGCCTGAGCTGCCCGGCGATGGCGGCAGCGGCCGAGCAAGTCACCACGGCCCCGCGTAGCGACAAGACCCAGGACCACCAAGCGTTTTTCGGCAAGCACCAAAGCGGCATCGTCACCCCGCGCCCGGCCTGCGGCATGGTCGTGGCGTTCGATGTACTGGCCAGCGACCGCGAAGACCTGGAACGCCTGTTCCGCACCCTCAACGAGCGCATCGCGTTCCTGATGACCGGCGGCACCGTGCCCCAGGTCGACCAGAAATTGCCGCCTACCGATTCCGGCATCCTTGGCCCGGTGGTCACGCCGGATAACCTGACCATTACCGTATCGGTCGGCGAGTCGTTGTTCGACGAACGCTTCGGCCTCGCGGCGGCCAAACCCAAGCGCCTGAGCCGCATGGTCGGTTTTCCCAACGATGCGCTGGAACCGACGCAGTGCCACGGCGACCTGAGCCTGCAGTTCAGCTCCAATACGCCAGACACCAATATCCACGCGCTGCGCGACATCGTCAAAAACCTGCCCGACCTGCTGCTGGTGCGCTGGAAGCAAGAAGGCAGCGTGCCGCCCCAGGCACCGACCAAACCCGGTGAGCCGGCGCAGAGTGCGCGCAATTTCCTGGGCTTTCGTGATGGCTCGGCCAACCCCAATTCCAACGATGACAAGGCCATGGACCAGATCGTCTGGGTACAGCCCACCAGCGAAGAACCGGCCTGGGCCGCCCATGGCAGTTACCAGGCCGTGCGCATCATCCGTAACTTTGTCGAGCGCTGGGATCGCACCCCGCTGCAAGAACAGGAAAGCATCATCGGCCGCGTCAAACCCACCGGCGCGCCCATGGACGGCCAGCATGAAACCCAGGTCCCGGACTACAGCAAGGACCCTGAAGGCAAGTTGACCAAGCTCGATGCCCACATCCGCCTGGCCAACCCACGCACCCCGCAGACCCAGGCCAACCTGATCCTGCGGCGGCCGTACAACTACTCCAACGGCGTCAACAAAAACGGTCAACTGGACATGGGCTTGTTGTTCATCTGCTACCAGGCTGACCTGGAGAAAGGCTTTATCAGCGTGCAAACCCGGCTCAACGGCGAGCCGCTGGAGGAGTACCTCAAGCCCGTGGGTGGCGGGTATTTCTTCACCTTGCCAGGGGTCACCGGCCCCAAGGATTTCATCGGGCGCACGCTGCTCGCGGCAACGCACTCTCAAAATCCTGCCAAGACCTAAAACACACCAGAGCGGAATGTCTCCCATGAAGAAGTCGTCTATCGCGTTGTTGTTACTCAGCCTTTCGCCACTGGCAAGCTTCGCCGCTACTGCGCCGTTGGACTTGGTGGGCCCGGTGTCGGATTACAAAATCTACGTCACCGAAGAAATCGGCGAACTGGTCACCCAGACCCAGGCGTTCACCGACGCTATCAATAAAGGCGACCTGGCCACGGCCAAGAAACTCTATGCGCCAACCCGCGTGCACTATGAGTCCATTGAGCCGATCGCCGAGCTGTTCAGCGACCTCGACGCGTCCATCGATTCGCGTGTCGACGACCATGAAAAAGGCGTGACGGCCGAAGACTTCACGGGCTTTCACCGGATCGAATACGCGCTGTTCTCGCAGAACTCGACCCAGGGCCTGCAAGCACTGACGGCCAAGCTCAACGCGGACGTGAATGACCTCAAGACCCGCGTCGACGGCCTGACCTTCCCGCCGGAAAAAGTCGTCGGTGGTGCCGCTGCGTTGCTTGAAGAAGTCGCGGCCACCAAGATCTCCGGTGAAGAAGACCGCTACAGCCACACCGACCTGTACGACTTCCAGGGCAACATCGACGGCGCGAAGAAAATCGTTGACCTGTTCCGTGGCCAGATCGGGCAGCAGGACCAGGCCTTCCTGGCAAAAGTCGACAAGAACTTTGCCAGCGTCGACAAGATCCTGGCCAAGTACAAAACCAAGGATGGCGGCTTCGAGACCTATGACAAGGTCAAGGACAACGACCGCAAGGCCCTGGTCGGCCCGGTCAACACCCTGGCCGAAGACCTCTCGACCCTGCGCGGCAAGCTGGGTTTGAACTAACTGCCGCGCACAAAAAAACACCCAGTCCCTGTCGAGGGGCCTGGGTGTTTTTTTGCCGGCACGTTGCTCAGTTAGAGAATGCGGTACAGCAAGCGCTCGATCCGCACCCGGCTGACACGCCGCAGGAACTTGCCGACAGCGGGCGGGTAATCCACCAGCGTCTGCAATTGCTGGTAACCCTGGATACGCGTGGTGTGCTGGAAAATATTCGCAAGCTCAGCGCCTCGCGGCCCTAGCCATTGGCCTTGAGGGTCGTCGATCAGCAAGCCGTTTTCCAGGTCGAGGCGAAACGCCCGCGGGTTGAGGTTGTTGCCGGTGAGCAAGGTGTAGCGCTCATCCACCCACATGCCCTTGAGGTGATAGGTGTTATCGCCGTCGCGCCATAGGTGCAGGTTCAACTGGCCGCTGTTGATCATCGGCTGGTGCCGTTTGGCAAAGCGCCGCAGGCTGATCTCGTACAGGTACGGCAACGCCGCAATCACCTTGAAGGGTTCAGTGGGCGGAATATAGAAGTCGTTGGCGGTCTTGTCGCCCACCACGATGTCGATCTTCACACCGCGTGCCAGGGCACGGTTGATCTCGCGGGTTACCGGCAATGGCAGGTTGAAATACGGCGTGCAGATGGTCAGTTGCTGCTGGGCGCTGGCGATGAGTTCGAGGATCACCCGGCTCAACGGGTTGTTCTTGCCGACGCCCAGCAAGGGGCTGACCGACAGATGGCCATTGGGCAACTGCCCGGCTGTGGTGTCGTAGGTCGCATGCTTGAGACGGCTGCGCAGGTCGCCGATGTCGTTGCGCAGGCTGCGAGTGGTGGGCGGGTTTGGCAGGTCCAGGCGATGCACGGCCTTGGACGCCACCAGGCCGTGTTCCACCAGGTGCTGCATCGAATCGGCCAAGGGTTGGCTATGGATCAGGTGATAACGGTCGAAGCGGTATTTGTCGAACTTGTGCAGGTACACATTGTTCAGGCTGGCGCCGCTGTACAGCACGCTGTCATCGATCACGAAACCCTTGAGGTGCAACACGCCGAACAGCTCGCGGGTTTGCACCGGCACGCCGTACACCGGCACTTCGGTGGCGTGGCGCTGGGTCATGGCCTGGTACCAGGCGCTGTTGCCCGGTTGCTTGCCTGCGCCGATCAGCCCGCGCTGGGCGCGCAGCCAATCCACCATCACCACGATGTCCAGTTCGGGCCGTGCGGCCTTGGCGGCGTGTAGCGCGTCGTAGATTTCCTGCCCCGCCTCGTCCTGCTGCAAGTACAAGGCAACGATGTAGATACGCCGCGTGGCCTGGGCGATTTTCTCCAGCAGGCAGCGACGATAGGCATCGGCGCTGGGCAGCACCTCAAGGGCCTCGTTGGACAGCGCAAAACCGCGCAGCTTGGGCAACAGGGAGCGTTTGAAGAACGACGGCATAGGGCTCGCAATGGGTCGAATCCGAAGAGGTCCAAAGCTTACACCATGAGGCTGCTCAGGTCTCGCAACGGGCAATCGAAAAAGACTGTTGACCATGAAGAACGATCGTTCTACTGTACTCGACATGAACGATATAACCCAGAATGAAACCCGCGACATTATTCTCGACGTCACCGAGAAGTTGATCTATCGCCACGGCATCGCTGCCACCGGTATGGACTTACTGGTAAAAACCGCTGGCGTGTCGAGAAAAAGTATCTATCGCTACTTCGCCAACAAAGATGAGTTGGTGGTGGCCGCCTTGCAACGCCGCGACGAGCGCTGGATGCAATGGCTGCGCAGCGAAGTGGAACGCAGCGACGACAGCGGCGAACGCCTGCTGGGGCTGTTCAGCGCGCTCAAGCGCTGGTTCGGCTCGGCAGACTTTCGCGGTTGCGCCTTTATCAACACCAGCGGTGAAACCGGCGATGCCCAAAACCCGGTGCGCCTGCTGGCCAAGGCCCATAAACGCAAACTGTTCGAGTACGCACTTGAACTGTGCCAAGCACATGGCACCCCCGACCCGGAGCAGCAGGCCGCGCAACTGCTGATCCTGATCGATGGAGCCATTACCGTTGCCCTGGTCATGGGTGATTCAACAGCTGCCGATAATGCGCAATGCATGGCGCGGACCTTACTGCAACTTTGAACCCACAGCCCAGGCAACTTTCGACCCAACCTTTATTGCATTGAGGAGTCGCCCATGTCAGCCCAAGAAGAAGTCCGCCCGCCCCGGCCGCCGTTTACCCGCACCTCTGCCATCGAAAAAGTCCGCCTGGCCGAAGATGGCTGGAACTCCCGCGACCCGCAACGTGTATCCCTGGCCTACACCCTGGACACGAACTGGCGTAACCGCGCCGAATTTGCCCATAACCGCGAAGAAGCCAAGCAGTTCCTGACCCGCAAATGGGCCAAGGAGCTGGATTATCGTCTGATCAAGGAATTGTGGGCCTTTACTGATAACCGCATCGCCGTGCGCTATGCCTATGAATGGCACGATGATTCGGGTAACTGGTTTCGCTCGTACGGCAACGAAAACTGGGAGTTCGACGAGAACGGCTTGATGGCCAACCGCTTTGCCTGCATCAACGATATGCCAATCAAGGAGAGCGAGCGCAAGTTCCATTGGCCGCTGGGGCGGCGCCCAGATGCGCATCCCGGCCTGTCAGAGCTGGGGCTATAACCCCGACTCTGCAGACCGAATGAGATCCAATGTGGGAGCTGGCTTGCCTGCGAAAGCGGTCGTGCAGTAACAGATTCAGCGCCTGACACACCGCCTTCGCAGGCAAGCCAGCTCCCACACTTGGATCGCGGGGCATCAATTGGATCTGCGTCTGCTGCCAGCCCCCTCCCACACGTTTAGTCCTGATTCAGCCCAACGCGATACAACACACCATCATCCTCATCGGTCAGCACATACAGAAAGCCATCCGGCCCCTGTCGCACATCGCGGATCCGCGCTTTCAATTCGCCCAACAAGCGTTCCTCGTGGACCACTTTGTCACCCTCGAACTGCAACCGAATCAGCTCCTGACTCACCAGCGCACCGACAAACAGGTTGTGCTGCCATGCCTTGAACCGGTCGCCGTCATAGAACGCCATGCCACTGACACCCGGCGACTTCTCCCACACATGGTGGGGCGCCACTGTGCCCTCTGCCGTTTTGCCCTTGGCTTCGGGAATCGGCAGCAGGGAATAGTTGATGCCATGGGTTGCCAACGGCCAGCCGTAGTTCTTGCCGCGCTCGATGATATTGACTTCATCACCGCCACGGGGCCCGTGTTCATTTTCCCAGATCGTGCCGCTCCAGGGATTCAAGGCCAGCCCTTGCGGGTTACGCTGCCCATAGGACCAGATCTCGGGACGCACGCCGGGTTGACCGACGAAAGGGTTGTCATCCGGCACGCGCCCATCCGGGTAGATGCGCACCACTTTGCCTTGCAACTTGTCCAAATCCTGGGCCGTGGGGCGGTCGTTGTTCTCTCCAAGAGTCACGAACAGGTAGCCATCACGGTCGAAGGCCAGGCGCGAGCCGAAGTGGTTGCCGGTAGACAGCTTGGGCTCCTGGCGCAGGATCACCTTGAAGTCCTCCAAGCCGCTCAAGTCAGCGGCCAAGCGACCACGCCCTACGGCTGTGCCGGCCTTGCCACCCTCGCCACCGCCTTCGGCGTACGACAGGTACACCAGGCGGTCCTGCTTGAAGTCTGGCGACAGCACCACATCCAGCAACCCGCCCTGCCCTTTGGCCCATACCTGCGGCACGCCCTTCAAGGGCGCAGACAGCTTGCCGTCCGGGCTGACAAACCGCAGGTGCCCAGGTAACTCGGTCACCAGGAAACCTTGCTGGTCCGGCAAAAACGCCAGCGCCCATGGATGGTCCAGGCCCTTGGCGACCGGCGTGGCGGTGATGCTGCCTTGCTCAGTGGGGAACTGTTGGCTATCGACGGCATACGCCGCGCTCAACGGCAGCAACGCGGTGGCGCACAGGGCGGCTAGCAGGGTTTTACGTACAAACATAAGGCGAAATCCTCAGCGGCGATTGCCGTTGGCATCATAGGTGGGCGCTTTGGGTGCGGTGGCCGGGCGGCTGGGGGCCGCCTCCTGCTTGGGGTAGCGGTTGCCGATGCCACCGTTTTCCAGCGTTGGCCGCGGGTTGGCCGGGACGGGCTGGATACTGCGAACAGCCGGTGCATTGGGCTGGGTGCCCTGCATGCTATTGGGGTTGGCCCGGTGAATAGGGCCGTGGTCGCTACGCCCCGGCAGGTTTTGCGCCTGGGCCAATGGCGCAAGGGCCAGGCCCAGCGCCAGTGCTGCGAGATGACGTACACAACGGTTCATGGCCAAACCTCTCTATGCCAAGTACTACGTGCTTTCGATAACACGCTACGCCGCGGGTTCGCGTTGTGACACTAAATAGTTTCTCATCAGGTGTAACACGATCTGTCCGAGCATCTATCCGCCGAAACTTTTGCCCTGCCCTGTGAGTCACCAGCACACAGGCTCTTCGTTGAGGAATCACACCTATGCCACGGGCAATCTGGAAAGGCGCCATCAGTTTCGGCTTGGTTCACATCCCGGTATCGCTGGTTTCGGCGACCTCTTCACAAGGCGTCGACTTTGACTGGTTGGACAAGCGCAGCATGGACCCGGTGGGCTATAAGCGCATCAACAAAACCACCGGCAAGGAAGTCACCAAGGAAAATATCGTCAAGGGCGTGGCCTTTGAAAAAGGACGCTACGTGGTGCTCAGCGAAGACGAAATTCGCTCGGCCCACCCCAAGTCCACCCAGACCATCGAAATCATCGCCTTCGTCGCCAGCGACCAGATCCCCCTGCAAAACATCGACACGCCCTACTTCCTCGCTCCGGATAAACGCGGCGGCAAGGTCTATGCACTGCTGCGCGAAGCGCTGAAAAAAACCGGCAAGGTGGCCCTGGCCAATGTGGTACTGCACACCAAGCAACACCTGGCCGCGTTGATGCCGCTGGAATCGGCTCTGGTGCTGGTCATGCTGCGCTGGCCCGCTGAAGTGCGCAGCCTGGATGAGTTGGAACTGGGCAGCGATGTGACAAAGCCGACCCTGGCCAAAGGTGAGTTGGACATGGCCAAGCGCCTGGTGGAAGACATGAGCGCCGATTGGCAGCCCGATGAATACCGTGACAGCTTCCAGGACAAGATCAGGGCGCTGGTGGCGAAGAAGGCCAAGGCCGGCAAGATCGAAGATGTGGAAACGGTCGAAGGCGGCGAAGAGCGAAAATCCGCGGATGTCATCGACCTGACCGAACTGCTCAAACGCAGCCTGGCGGGTAAACCTGCGGCGAAAAAAAGCACCGCGAAAAAGTCCAATAACAAGGCCTCTTGAGCCTGCCATTGACGGGAGAATGACATGGCAAAGCCCCTGAGTGAGTACAATCGCAAGCGCGATTTCAAGATCACCGCCGAACCCGCCGGCAGCTCACCCGCCAGCAAACGCAACGTCTCGGCCCTCAGCTTCGTGATTCAAAAGCACGATGCGCGCAACCTGCACTACGACTTTCGCCTGGAACTCGATGGCGTGCTGCTGAGCTGGGCGGTGCCCAAGGGCCCAAGCCTGGACCCGAGCCAGAAACGCCTGGCGGTGCATGTTGAAGACCACCCACTGAGCTATGGCAGTTTCGAGGGCAGCATTCCCGCCGGCCAATACGGTGCGGGGGATGTGATCGTATGGGACCGAGGCATTTGGCAGCCCCACGATGACCCGCGCAAAGCCTACGCGGCGGGCAAGCTCAAATTCACCCTGGTCGGTGAAAAACTCTCCGGTGACTGGGCGCTGGTACGCACCCGGCTCAAGGGCAGCGGCGACAAGGAGCAATGGCTGTTGATCAAGGAAAACGATCAGCAGGCGCGCTCGGCCTCTGAGTTCGATATCGTCCAGGCCGAGCCCGCCAGCGTGCTCAGCGATGCGGTGGTGGGTAAGCCAAAGGCCAAGGCCAAACCCAAGGCCGCGCCAAAAGCCAAAACGCCCAAGCGCATCGCTGCCCTGCCGGATGAGTTTGCCCCCCAATTGGCAACCTTGGTGGACCGGGCGCCCGAAGGTGATTGGCGCTACGAGATCAAGTTCGACGGTTACCGCATCATGGCGCGCATTCGCGACGGCGAAGTGCGCCTGTTCACCCGTAACGGCCACGACTGGACCGAACGCCTGCCACGTCAGTGCAAAGCCTTGCAAGCCCTCAAGCTCAAGGACAGTTGGCTGGATGGCGAAGTGGTCAGCCTCAATGGCGACGGGCTGCCGGATTTCCAGGCACTGCAAAACGCGTTCGATATCGGCCGCAGCCTGGACATTGTCTATTACCTGTTCGACGCACCGTTTTTGAACGGCCGCGACCAGCGTGAAGACCCGGTCGAAGAGCGTCGGGCTGCGCTTAAATCTGCGCTGTCCGCCAGCCGAAGCAAACTGCTGCGCTTCTCCGAAGCCTTTGCCGCCAGCCAGCGCGATATTTTCGAGAGCGCCTGTGACCTGGCGCTCGAAGGCGTGATCGGCAAGCGCGCCGGCAGCCCCTACGTGTCGCGGCGCAGTGCCGACTGGATCAAGCTCAAATGCCGCCTGCGCCAAGAGTTCGTGATTGTCGGCTACACCCGCCCCCAAGGTTCGCGCAGCGGCTTTGGGGCGCTGCTGTTGGCGGTCAACGATGACACCGGCCTGGTATATGCCGGGCGCGTGGGCACAGGCTTTGACCAGGCGGCGCTGAAAAGTATCTATGCCAAGCTCACCCCGCTTGAGCGCAAGGACTCGCCCCTGCAAAAACCATTGACCAGTGCCCAGGCCCGTGGCGTGCATTGGGTTGAGCCGAGCCTGGTCGGCGAGGTGCAATTTGCCGAATGGACCCGCGAAGGCGTGGTGCGCCAAGCCGCGTTTGTGGGCCTGCGCACCGACAAGCCAGCCTCGCAGATCATTCATGAACAGCCGCGCGCGGCCAAGTCGGTCAAGGCACACGAAACGTCGAAAGCCGGTAAAGCGCAGGCAACGGTGAAGAACGTGAAAATCACTCACCCCGAGCGCATTATCGACAAGCACAGCGGCACGCAAAAACAGCAACTGGCGCAGTTCTACACCGATATCAGCGAATGGATCCTGCCCTTCCTGCGCGCACGTGCCGTGTCATTGCTGCGGGCGCCTGAAGGGATCGAAGGTGAGCAGTTCTTCCAGAAGCACTCAGAGCGTATGGCCATCCCCCACATCAAGCAATTGGACCAGGCGCTGGACCCAGGCCATGCGCGCCTGATGGAAATAGACAGCGTGGAGGCCCTGGTCGGCGCGGTGCAAATGGGTACCGTCGAATTTCACACCTGGGGCGCCACTGCAGACAAGATTGAAACGCCTGACCTGTTTGTTCTCGATCTCGACCCGGACCCGGCCCTGCCCTGGAAAGCCATGCTGGAAGCGGCCCAACTGACCCTGTCGGTACTCGATGAGCTGGGCTTGCAAGCTTTCGTCAAAACCAGCGGCGGCAAGGGCCTGCACTTGATCGTGCCGTTGGCCCGGCGCGACGGCTGGGACACCGTGAAGGCGTTCGCCAAAGCTATTGCCCAATTCATGACCCGGCAACTGCCCGAACGCTTTACCGCCACCAGTGGCCCCAAGAACCGCGTGGGCAAGATCTTTATCGATTACCTGCGCAACGCCCGTGGCGCCAGTACCGTAGCGGCGTATTCCGTGCGGGCCCGCCCAGGCCTGCCAGTGTCGGTGCCGGTGGGTCGAGAGGAGTTGAAAGGATTGCGTGGCGCCCAGCAGTGGACAGTGGCGAACCTGCATCAGCGGCTGCAAACGTTGAAGGATGACCCCTGGGCGGGGTATGCCAATCGACAGAAGATCAGCAAAAAGATGTGGGACAAGCTGGGCGCGCACCCCCCTGGGTGATCCGCGCCTTGAGCCAGGTCAGATAAGAATGAAGATCAGCGCCAGACCGGCAAAGATCGCCCACTTTTCCAGGTAGTAGCGCGTGCGATTGCGCTTCTTGAGCTCTTTGCCACGCAGGCGAATCTTGTACAGACGGGTAAAGGCACGGTTGAGGCCGCCGGTCTTGTCACCCTCATCGTTGGGCGAACCTGCGGCCGCCATCACATTGCGGCTGAACCAGCGGTTGAACGCAGCTGCCCAGCGGTACTTCATCGGCCGTTCGATATCACAGAACAGAATGATGCGGTTCTGTTGGGTGGTGTTTTCCGCGTAGTGAATGTAGGTCTCGTCGAACATCACCGGCTCGCCATCGCGCCAGTAATAGCTTTCGCCATCCACATTGATGTAGCAACCTGGATCGTTAGGGGTATCCAGCCCCAGGTGATAGCGGTACGAGCCCGCATACGGGTCACGGTGACGTACCAGCTTGGAGCCCGGTGGCAGCTCGGCGAACATGGCCGCCTTGATCGAGCCGATGCTTTGCACCAGCTCGGTGGTGCGTGGGCACAGCTTCATCGCCGAGGGGTGACTGTCGCCGTACCACTTGAGGTAGAACCGCTTCCAGCCGGTCTTGAAAAACGAGTTGAACCCTACGTCGTTGTATTGCTCCGAGCGTTTGATCTCACCCGCCCGCATCAGATTCTGGCCTTCTTCGCGGATCTCTTCCCAGTGCTCCTGCAATGGGCTCAGGTCTGGAAAGTCGCTGGGCGAGAGGTAGGGACGGCTGGGCTGCTTGGAGAACAGGTACAGGAAACAGTTGATCGGCGCCAGGAACGTCGAGTGATCGCTAAGCTGGCGACCCAGCTTGTGTCGCACCCGACCGCGCAGGTGTACATACGCAATGGAAGCAACGTAGAGAGCAACAATGATGAGTTTCAAGGGATTCGTCACACGTCAGGGAGAGAACAGGCTGCTCCTGCGGGCCCACAACGGCCGAGGATGGATAAGCAGCACCTGAAATCACAATTCACATATAGGCGACACGGCCGGCGGATAACCGCCTGCGTGCGACCATTGGCAGTTATTTAGCCACACTTTGTAACCAAAGGTTAACTAAGAATTGTGAAAAGCTGTCTACTGAGTGTGCTGGGGGTAAGAGCAGGCAGGCCCTTGAGCTTGCCTGTTTGAGGGCGCTGGAAGGGTTACAGCGGCGAGTCGTTACCCTCGCGGCGATCCCCTAATGCCGTATAGGGCACGGCCTGAGTGCGGCTGCGAACGAAGTAGCGGATCAGCGCAATCATCAGGCCCAGCAACAGTCCGCCAACAAGGCTCAACGCGATAACCAGCGGCTTTTTCGGCTTGATCGGCGACAGAGGCTCCTGGGCTCGACGGTCAATCGTCACCAGCTTGAGGTTGCTCATATCGATATTCAAACCACGCAACCTGGCGACTTCAGCGCGAAGCGGCTCGACGTCCTGCAAGAAGATGTCTTCATTGCCACGCTTGCGCAGCACCTCAACCTCGCGGTTGCTTTCCAGCAGTTGCAGCTCTTTGCCGATCTCGGCAATGCGCGGGTTGGTGAAATCGTCGCTGGTACGCTGCTGCAATGCAGCGCGTTCGGCTTCCAACGCCTCGGTCCCCATGAAATACAGCGGGATCTTCTGGTTGTTCACCTCGGTCCGCATGACCTGGCTCGAACCCGTGCGGGTGGAGTCGGCCATTGAGGACGGCGTTGTCGGTGTACGAATGCCCATGGACTTGGCAATGCTGATGGCTTCGGCCAATTCGGCGAGGCGGTTGGTGCGTTCCATCTTCATCTGCAGGCGCAGGGCGCTGAGTTCATCCTGCAGTTGGGCACGCTTGAGCCGGTCCGCTTCCAGCAGCTTGGCGATTTTCGATTCTTTATCGGTATCGTAGTTGGCGCGGGCGGCGTCGATCTTGCCCTTGAGCTCGCTCAAGCGGTTATTGACGATCACCTTGAGGTCGGCCCCCACTTGCTGGCGCTCGGCGGCAATGGCGTAGTCCACAAAACCGTTGAGGATCGCAACACCATCGACGTCGGTCGGGTATTGCAGTTCCAGACGGATATAGCTGCTCAACGAATCGGATTTCTTGGGGTCAGGCAAAATCAGATTGACCGAATTGCGGTTGAACGCCTCAAAGCTCTGCTCAAGGGTTTGCCCCGGTTTCTTGAACGCCTTGAACAACTCCTCATGATCCTTGAAGAACCCCAGGCGTGCATCATAAGAGTCCAACTGCGCGCCCACTTTGAGCAGCGCATCGGCAGGCGGCAACTTATACACTTCCGAACGGTTCAAGGCGTCTAGCTCGTTGATTGCAGCAGGCCGCAACACACTGCTGACTTCATAGGTCTTGGGTGCCAGGAAGGCATAACCTGCGCCTAATACCCCGGCCAGAAGCGTACACCCGATCACCAGCTTTTTTTGTCGCCAGATGGCGTGAAACAATTCAAATAAATCAATTTCATCAGACGCTGCGGAAGGCGGAAGCGGGGAAGTACGATTCAAAATAAGAACACCTTAAAATAATACTAAAAGGCCATCATTCTCAGAAGTCTAAAAGACTTCAAAAATCAGGGACAACGCCCTGGATACGGCAGACCAATGGCGATGTGACCACTCAGTCCCCTGAAATATCCCACAAACTTAGGGATTATTTCGGTTTCATTTCGGTGAGTAAGCCAAATGACACAGCCATGTCAGACTGATCTGGTTGCAAGCGTAGTCAATACAACATGAAAAAGCTGTCAAATAGCTGTCTTATAAAGAAAAAAATTTCGCCTACAGGCGGAACAGTGTCAGCCTCAATAGAATTGAACATTTTTTTGAACAGCAATAAGGAGTTTGCATGTCACCCCTTTCCGCTTCGGACTTTCGCGCACTGCAAGGCACTTGGGAACAAACAGCCCTTGAAGACAGTGGCGTGCTTAACCCCGTGGATGCCCACAGCGCGCCGGGAGCAACGACGACAATTGCGGGGGATCGCTTCGAAGTGACCACGGTCAGTGGCGAAGTATTATTGGCAGGACGCTTCGTACTGGACGCCAGTACCACGCCCAAAAGCATTACCTGGACGGACGACATGGGCGATGATGCAGGCAAGCAACTCCCCGCCAGTTACCGGCTCGACGGCGATGATTTCGTATTTATCGCAGCGGATGAAGGCATGCCCAGGCCCACCGTGTTCAGCACCGGCCCTGGGCAAACCATGCGCACCTTTGTGCGGCGGTCTTGATCAAATGTGGGAGCTGGCTTGCCTGCTCCCACATGTTGGAACGCGGGGCTTCAGGGAGATAGGCGGTGACGTGACCATCCGATTTGATCACGGCATTTTCACAAGGCCTTCACTTTTCCACCTATAGGGTGAAGCCTACCTACTCCAGTGAATCCCTTGGCCCGCCCTCTCCTCGCGGGCTTTTTTTTGCGTGCTGAAACCCTCGTTCACCGCGAAACTTATCGCCCAGCCCACAGGTCATTAACCCAACGCGTGTTCAGCCCCTGAACGCCGCTCTTGAAGGTCGCATCGTGGCCCGTCATTCAAACCTGCGTATCGCTTTATCCCTGGACAGCCTGAACTTCTTTCTCGCCGATGTACGCGACGGTCTCGGACCGTACCTGGCGATCTACCTGCTGGCCGTGCATCAATGGGAGCCGGCCAGTATTGGCGTGGTCATGACCCTCGCAGGCATCGCTGCCTTGCTGACCCAAGGCCCCGCGGGTGCGTTGATCGACCGCACTCGCAGCAAACGTGCGGTGGTCGCCCTGGCCGCGCTGTTGGTGACGGGCAGTTGCCTGATGCTGCCCTTCGTCAGTTCATTTGGCTGGGTGGCGCTGACCCAAGCTGCCAGCGCCGTAGCTGCCTCTGTCTTTGCCCCGGCAATTTCCGCCATTTCGCTGGGAATCACCGGGTCGCGTGCCTTCACCCGGCGTACCGGGCGCAACGAGACTTTCAACCATGCCGGCAATGCCGTGGCCGCATTGCTGGCCGGCGGGCTGGCCTACCTGTTCGGGCCGGTGGTGGTGTTCTACCTGATGGCGTTCATGGCCGTCGCCAGTGTCATTGCGGTCAGTTGCGTGCCGGCCAAGGCGATTGACCATGAGGTCGCCCGTGGTTTTGATCCGGCCCATCACACCGACCACGAACAGCCCTCGGGGCTTAACGCGCTGCTCACCAACCAACCGCTGCTACTGTTCGCCATCTGCTGCGCACTGTTTCACCTGGCCAACGCCGCGATGCTGCCGTTGGTCAGTCAGAAACTGGCGCAGATCAATCTGCAGATGGCTACCCCGCTGACTTCAGCCTGCATTGTCGCCGCACAGTTGGTGATGGTGCCGATGGCCTGGCTGGTCGGGCTCAAGGCCGATATCTGGGGGCGCAAGCCACTGCTGCTTGCCGGTTTCCTGATACTGCCGTTGCGTGGCGTGCTCTATACCCTATCCAGCGACCCATATTGGTTGGTAGCCGTGCAGATGCTCGACGGTATCGGTGCCGGCATTTTCGGCGCCCTGTTCCCGGTGATCGTCAAAGACCTGACCCAAGGCACCGGGCGCTTCAACGTCAGCCTGGGCGCCCTCTCCACCGTATTTGGCCTCGGCGCGGCGCTCAGTAGCAGCCTGGCCGGTTTCGTGGTGCAGCAGGCTGGCTACAACGCGGCGTTCCTGACGTTGGCGGCAGTTGCAGCCGCTGCCTTGATGCTGTTGTGGCTGGCGATGCCGGAGACCTTGGCAAAACCATCCTTCGCTCGCCATACAACTGTCGCCTGACATATGCGACAATGCGCGTCAAACTCCAACCCCCCCCCCCACATTTTGTGTTCGGCGAGCGGGCGTCCTCAATACTGGTTAGTCAGTAATGATCCCGGCGCGGATATTGAAAACAGTTCGTCCAGCAACTGAAGCGAGTTCGACCGTTGGCTGCCTTCAGCCCGGCTTCGATAGCCGCAAGATCCTCCTGATCATCTTCGACTGGTTGCCTGGCTGAGTACAGAGGAGGAAATCGCTCGTCTCTTCTGCCGTAGCCGGGCTTTTAGGGCAAAGACGCATCCCCGCCCAGTGACTGATACAAGGTGTTCAGATTCTGCAACTGGCTCAACCTCGCTTGCGCAAGTTGCAGCTCGGCATTTCGGTGCGACTCCTGAGCATCAAGCCAAAATCGCAAAGCAACTGCGCCGGCGCGATAGCGGATCTCATACAAGCGTTCCGCCTCACCCGCAGCGACTACGTTCAGCGCCTGAAGCTCAGCCTGCTCAGCCAGATGGCTGCGTGCAGACAACGAATTCTCGACATCTGCAAAGGCCTGATAAAGCGTCTGGCGAAACTCTATGACCGCACTTTCATATTGGACCTGCGCAATTTCAGTATTGAAACGCAAGGCCTTGAGGTCGAGAAATGGTAGCGCCAGACCCGCGCCCAGCGTAGCCACTGGATTGGCCAACACGCTACTCAGCGTGTCACTGGTGGAGCCCATGGCACCTGTCAGCGTCAAAGTCGGATAATAACTGGTGCGCACAACATCTACGTTTGCCAGACTCTGCCGCAAATTGAGCTCTGCTGAGCGCAGGTCCGGGCGACGGCTCAAGAGCGCCGCAGGCAATCCCTCCTCTACGGCAGGTAGTGCCCCCATGGGTAACGCCTGAGGCTCCTGGCCCAGCACCTCCTCCAGAATATTGGTCGCAGGTGCCGTGTTGAACAGTATCGCCAGCGCGTTGCGCGTCTCGACTTGCGCTTGTCGCAGTTGAGAAAGGCTGCTTCGCTGGGTCAGCACCGTTTGCTCCGCCTCACGTCTTTCCAGCGCCGAAACTGCGCCCGCAACTGATTGAGCCTGTACGAGTTGTTGCGTCCGCTGTGCGGTCGATAAACTTTTTTCGGCCGAGGCGACGCGCTGGTTGAAATACGCCAGTCTCCAATAGAGATCGGCCGTCGTACCCACGACGTTGAGGCGTACAGTTTCGCGGTCCGACTGGGATGCTTCCAATGCCCAACGAGCGATATCTCGCTCGCGAGAGAGGCGCCCCCAGAGGTCGACCGTGTAACTCACCCCAACTCTCATCGAGCTGGAGCGGGTATTTGGATACCGGTCTCCGTCGAGTCGACGCCCATTTGCGGCATTTACGTTTCCTTGAGGACCAAAGTGCAGTGGATCACCGGCCAGCGCGGCCACTAATTGAGCCTCTCGCACATTTAACGCGGCTTTGGCCAAATCGTTATTGCGTGCCAAAGCCGAGTCAATAAGCCGATTGAGCTTCGGGTCATAAAAACGTTGCCACCAGGGCGAGCCACTCGCGCCCCAAAGTGCTCCTGCTTGTTTCCCGCCGGCATAAGCCCACTGGTCGGGCACTCCCGGTGTCGTCTTCTCGGAAGGTCCACCCGAGCACGCGATCAACATGAGCGTTGCGCCAGTTATCAGGCACAACCTCACGCCATGCACGCCGACAGCAGCCACTCCAGCCTCCGTATGCTGTCGGAAAGACACGTCCGCACTGATGCATTTCGCCAAAATATGCATGATCAGTATTGAACGTCTCTGGAGGCAGAAACTGCCATCGACATTTGCGCAAGCAGCGACGGCAATTGCGATATATCGCTGATAAGCGGCACCGAGTGTCGAACAGAAACAGGATCAGCCTTGTTTCCTTCCGCTATCCAAACTGCACGCATACCTGACTCGATAGGCGCCAACACGTCTTTATGCCACGTGTCGCCGACAAACACGACCTGCTCCGGGATCGCGCCTATGCGCCTGAGCAGTATTTCGAAAAATACAGGGTGAGGCTTCCTGAAACCAATCTCGCTGGAGATGATAACGGCAGAGAACTCATCGGCAATGGCTGCTCGTTGGAGAGACTCGATTCTGACTTTAGAGGAACGTAAAGTATTGGAAGCCAGGCCGATCTTGTAACCTTGGCTCTTGATTTCACGCACTGCCGCCGCTGCAGCGGGAGTGACTTCACCGTCGCCGAGCTGTCGGAGAAAAGAGTCAACAACATGCTGTGTACCCACAAACGGGATATTGAGTTCACGTAACACATCGTGAAGGATCGTGCACAGACTGACGTCCAGCCCCAACGCTCTACCACGCTCATCGGCCCCTTCCCAACTTCGCTGCAATATGTGAAGAAATTGCTCGCGCTGTTGTGGGGGCAGCACACGTGAAAAATACGCACCCAGGTTGTTGCAGGTTACCCGTGGACTGGGTAAAGCGAGCGTTCCGCCGTAATCAAATATCACCCATTTTTCTTCGATGCTCATTTTGGACTTCCAGCCTGTTCAAGATAGGTTTCGTAATAAGCGTCATAAATGCCCGACTCCAGCAGCACGTCATCCACTTGATTCAAGTTAATACCGGCGCAGAACTTCTCCGGCGTTCTAATACCACTCGCCAACAGAATCAGCACTGCGGAGCGGAAAATATCACCGGCTTTATTGGGAATCGAATCAGACTCAAACAAGTTGACCGATCGACCATCCCCCAATTGATAAAATACTCGTCCATCGGCCAATCGATATTCGTTACCGAATCCGGGAATATTGACAATCTGCTGTTTACCAAGATTCTTATTTATTTCGGACAGATCCCGAGTCGCAATACCGGTCAAATAGCAGCCGTTTGGAATTAGGTCTAGATCCTCTGCTCCAATAGAGACTTCGCCGGAACAACCTACCACCAACATTGGCTTATGCTGTTCAAGAGCGGCTCTCAACGAGGAGAATGTACGGAAACCTTCTTCAGCTGCACAGATAAGTGGAATTTTGTGTACATCGACGACTACAACCTGACAGCCAATAGATCGAAACTTCTGAGCCAATGGCCGTCCGGCATTCCCGTAACCGGCAATAATCACCGTTCTACCGGAAAACTTTTCGTCACTTAGCATGTGCCTGACTCTTCTGAAACAGGCATCGGATATTTCGGGATAAACCAACGCTGTTTTGAGTTTCGACCGCGCCAGGTCCAATATCGGCATGGAGAGCGAAGCCAGCTTGCTCAAGCGCTTGATACCGATGATTGTCAGTTCGATCGTGAAATCGATCAGATGCTGTCGCTGCCCGAACACCATTGGCATCAACGCGCCGTCGTCGATCAGAATAACTCGGCGTCCCGCAGCCTTGGCCTGGAGCACAAACTGCTCGATCAACCCATAAACCGATGAAGTGTTTTCATCGAAGGCTTTTGAGTCAAACGCGGCGTTGTCAAACAAGCCAACATTGAAATGCAGGCTCTTGAGGTACGACGCAATCCTGTCGCGCTTCAGCGTACGGTCCCCCTTGGACAAGGCAAATATCCAGCGAGGATTGATACCGGAGTCTTTGCATGACAGAAGAAATCCCAGGTTATCTTCCAGAAAATGGTCGCGGAATATCAGCGCAACGTTATCGTTCTCAAAATTATGCTGCGCACTCACGCTCGCTAAAAGTGGAAACCCACCGCGGATAAGATCCACTTCGTCACTGGAGTACGATGAACAGTAAACCCGCAAAAAATCAACGGCAAGCAGATAGGCTTGATTCGATATCGCATCCGAATTCCGAGAAATAATCATGATATCCGTCATCTGATGACGGGCTGCAAAGGGCGATGACACTGCCGTCCTTTTCGCATCGGCAGACTTGGCTGCAATTGTTATCTCACAGGATTTATGTGAAAAAACGACATGCGACAGACCTCGACTGACCTCCCAGTCGGACGCCGTAAAAAATATATCCAGGGTTTGAACGATTGCTTCAATCAATTGCTCGGGCTCACCCTGACACTGAAAGGCCTCAAAGGTCCCGCGTTCAATATCCGAAGCGATGTGTTGGTCCAACCGAACGATACTTTCCATAATTCCCTTTGACCTGCGACAGACTTATTAATTATTCATCGCTTTCAGAAGCGCTGCGGCTTCCGCAGGCGAAAGGACTGACGCGATGCGTCCTTCGCTCATCAATAGGATTCGATCGACCGACAGTACGGTTTCTGGTCGATGCGCGATAATGATGCGGGTGATCTTCAGTGATTTGATCGCCCGACTGACCGCTCTTTCATTGGCGACATCAAGGTGACTCGTGGCCTCATCAAGCAGCAAAATGCGAGGGCGTTTATATAGCGCCCTCGCCAGAAGGATTCGTTGCTTTTGACCGCCAGAGAGTACCGCCCCCATGTCCCCTACCAATGTGTAGTACTGCATGGGCATCGCTTCGATCTCTGCGGAAATGTTCGCCAGTTCCGCGCACTTCGTAACCCATTCGAAGTCGATTTCGCTATCAAAACCAGCGATATTTTCGACAATTGAACCGCCGAAGAGCATGTCATCTTGCAAAACGGTACCCAGCATCTTTCTGACGTTCTCGACACCCATGCTGGTGATATCTTCCCCACCGATGAGAATTCGTCCCTTTGCGCCCTGATAAATACCCAGAATGACATTGAATATTGTCGATTTACCACAACCCGACGGACCGATAATGGCAACCGACTCCCCGGCTTCTACTTTGAAATCCAGGTCATCAATTACGTTCTTCTCGAAGAGCGAGTATTGAAAGAAAACATTCCGGCATTCCAACGTCGCAGGTAACCGATTCGGTTCAACGTCAACCGTATCGCCCACACTTTCAGGTGTTGACAATACGATGTCACTCAAACGATCTGCCTGCAGTTGAATATTCTGAATTATAAACAAATTATCGATCAACGCCGCCACTCTGGTTTCAAATAGCATTTTATATCCCAGAAACGCGATCAGCGCACCAACCGTATACTCTTTGTCAATCACCAACAGCGCACCACACCAGATCACTACAATATTCTGAACATCAAAGATCAACGCGCGGGCAAACTTAAACCAGATCTCCATTTTTTGAGTATTGAGTTTGGCGTTGGTTTGTTTGACGAATAGGGACATCCAGGCGAGTCTACGATCACGCTGCTGACCGTAGAGTTTAATCTGACGGATACCGCGAATGGTTTCGAGCAAATACGAATTCTGTTTGGCACTGTGAATGATTTCATTTCTGGATGAGTCCAGCAGCGCAGCGTTCATTAACCAACGGACCATAAAATAAAGCAGTGTACTCAGCAGGACGATCCCTCCCAACAATGGCTGGTAGAACAACATGATCACAATGACAACCACTGAAAAAATCCCGTCCAGAACGGATTCGATAAAAGAGGTTGTCAGCATCCGTTGAATAGCATCTATACCGCCGAATCTCGACGTTACGTCTCCCACGTGTCTTTTCTCAAAATACTCAAGCGGCAACGACAACATGTGTTCAAGGATATTATCTTTCCATTGCACATTAAGGCTGGTACCCAAATACATAAGAAACCAACTTCGGACCGAACCAATGAGATTCCTAAGCAAATAAACTACGGCAAAGCCAGCAGCTAACACTGCAAAAATATACCGATCGTTTGCACCGATCGCGTTATCAACTACCATCTGGATGTAAAACGGCGCAAGAGCAGTAAAAAACTCCAAGGCAAATGCGAGTAAAAGTACAGACGCAATCGCCCGTTTTCGTCTGCGTAGCTTGCCCATCAATTGTGCAAGCGGAACATTCCTTTTAGGCTTCTCAGGCACGAAGTCCGGGTTTGGCCAGATTTCAATGGCCACACCCGTGAATGATTGGGATAGTTGCTCAAGCGGAAGCCGCCGTTCACCATGCGCCGGATCAACAATAATGGCGTGGTCTGTGCCGATACTTTTTAGCACCACGAAATGATTGAAATTCCAATGCAGAATGCATGGCAGTTTCATTTGCCGCAGCCCAGTAAGGCCGGTACGAATGGGGCGACTGGAAAGGCCGTTGTGTTTGCACACCCTTAACAGCGAACCAAGAGAAATTCCTTTCAGCGAAACCGCAAATCTGAGTCGCAAATCGCGCAAGGTTACATGGTGGCCGTAATAGTTAGCCAGCATCGCTACGCACGCCAGACCGCATTCAGTAGATTCGGTTTGCAAGACAGTTTGAAATCGCGACTCAAACAGCCGAGAAAAGTACGACCTGTTTTTCATAGTGGTGACTATTTAAGTTTTTCAGAGAGTGAAAAAAAAGGACGAAGGAGCCATTGGTAGATTTTGTGCTGCTCCAACATGATGTCTGCGTCAATGATAAGCCCTGGTTTGAGGTTATACGTCGATCCACTCCCGTTGATGGTCTGTGACTCGATTCTTGCCTTGACCAGATACATGGGCTCGGTAATGGAAAGCTTTGAGCCCAAGGCTATTTCGTCCGGTAGCAATGAAGTACCAGAGATCGAATAGACAATGCCCTTACCTTGGCCAAATTGTTGGTAGGGATAAGCCGAATAGCGGAGATAGACCGCATCTCCTTTCTTGATAAATCCAATGGCAGCCGCCGGCACAAGGAGACGAGCCTCCAGTTCAGACCCAGAAGGTAAAATGAACGACACGGGCTTGGTGTTTTCATAGTAGGAGCCATTTGATCCCTGAATGGCGGTAACTACACCAGCGACGGGGGACTTCACGACGATACCTTTTTGATACTCCGCAGCGAGGATCTGCTCCTCGAGTGCCAACAGGTCACCTTTGATCTGCAACTGTCGATTACCAAACTCAGAAGTGGCTTTTTTTCTATCGAACGAGAAACTCGCGATATCTCGAACTACGGCTTCAAGTTGCCTTTGCCGCTCGCGATAATCGATTTGACTGTTCAAGGCAGTAATAGTCTTCTCAGTCATTGAGTCATCGGAAATCGCCTCCTGCAGGCGCGCTTCTTCGTACTTTTTAAGACTGGTGGATAAAAGCAGATTCTTCTTTTTAACGTCGTTGAGCTGTGCAGCAATCAGCAACTTCTCACTTTGTTTCGACTCGATCTGACTTGTCAGGCTACGTAGATACTCGGCATTGGCTATTTCTTCACTTTCCAACTGACGCTGCAACAGCTCCTTGCGTTCGATCAGCAGGCCAATGGTTTCAGTCGATGTACCACGGCTCTCCGCGCCAAACACCTCAGTGGAGACTACGAACAGAGGGTCGTCCTGTTTGACGACTTGGTCTTCGGACACATAGTATTGTTTTATAACACCTGATTTAGGCAGATATACAGGAAAAGCGCCCTGAGTAGAGAACAACTCACCCTTGACATTAACCCTTTTTGTATATGACCCAAAAACGAAGAAAGCAATCAATAACGCCAGCGTCAAAGTGACAATAATCAGAATGGCACGATAAGAGTCGGGTAAAAACAGCAATACTTCGCCATAGAGCGTTTTCGAGTCCTTCCTCGCGTCCAAAGCTTTCTGTCTGAATAGTTCTTTCTTTTCCATATTGGCTACTCAGGCCTTTGATCTGGCCACGTGCCGAAGAAGACATCCAGGTCGGCAGAGAGAAACTCGCCTCCGACCACATGTTGTTCTATAAATTCAGCATATTGATAAATGAAGCAGAGCAGTTCGGACTTCAACCCTTGATGGATTTCCACGAAACTCACGCTGTTTTCCTGAGCCGCAGTAACGGACCAACTCGCTAATTCTATGAAGCGGGTAGTGGCTGCACTCTCACCGCCCAAAGTGCGTGACAGGTTTCTGGCACGCTTAAATAATAGGTGCTCAAATGGGTCCTTCATACGAGAAATTTTTTTTGCCATCAGGCAATGCGGTGTTGCGAATTTTTGTCTATCCGCTCTTGCTTCATACCCGGGTGTTTGACGCCAGAGCCAGCAGCGCATGGTTTCGTATATCAGACAGGCGAGTTCAAGCTCTTCGATCACTTGTGCCAAGTCACATATGATTTCAAGCTCGTCTACCGAACTCATCAAGTGCTCATCAGCCTGCGCAGCCCCGTCACACGACTCAGTAATTAATGAAAGATACTTGATTATCGTTGTCTTCGACGCTGCACAAGACTCCTTTGCACCCACTAGATGTCCGCGAGTATCCGCGTAATCGTAGAGTTCTGCAGGCGTGATTCTCACTCCCGCCAACGCGCCATTGTATTCCAGGGCTACCAATGACAACAGATTCATCAAACCATGAAAGAATCGTGAGGCAACCGAGCATACCGCCGGAATGGACGCACTCTCATTGAGCAGCATTCTGCAGAAAAACAAACTGGGAGATTTGTAACCCATGTAGGAAAGTGCGTACAACTGTGCCATATCTGGCCCAGATCCTCCATCGTCATGCTGATCAACCAGGTACTTCCCCATCCCCCTTATCAAATCCGTCACGGTATCTTGATGACGCGAAAGCGACTTTAACGACTCCACATTGATGGGCTTGTCTACCTTGCCCCGCGAATCTGAGTAAGGACACACTTGATACGCGGTACTATCAAGTTTGTACAACAAAGATCGGCCCTCAAGAACAGGACGCTGTTCATCATCCAACCTGTCAGTGGGGCAGAAAAGCAGAAATACCTTATTACGCCTCATGTAATCGACGTCAAAAGGGTACGGCAATGAAAAAGTCATTCGTGGAATCCGCAAAACCTTGGACGCATGGCAGGAAAGGACGGGTAAAGCACCCGTCCGGAAATAAATCGGACGTATTAAAGAAGCTCTATGACGCCATGCGTTGCCAAGAGGTAAAGCAATTCTGAAAGTTGTGCTTTCGGAAAATCTGGAAAGCTCATTTCAATTTCAGCAACGGTTGTCGTCGGATGCTTAGTGAGAAAGATCTTTAAGCTCTGGAGCTCATCTTTGAAAGAAAATTTTCCATTGTGATTGATGACATAGTCCTGGGCAAGATCAGAGCGCAATATGTTAAAGCGGATGCCTGTATGGCCAGCAAGGGTCTTGATACTCAAATCGCCCAGCGTCTCCAGACTTAAACGTGTTTCGAGAACCTGTTCGCCGACATGTTCTTCCATGAACCGCTGGTAGCAAGCCGGATCGTTCATGAGTTGCCCGATGTGTTCGCTCAATGCACGGATCGCTTGATGATCCTGCTCATGATTTTCCAAGGCGATTCGAGCATGAACGCAATCTGGGAGTTGACGAAATATCCATCGCACATAATCGACACCGAAGGCAGGAAAGGTACCTATCGCCAGGTGAACCGTTGGCTCGCCCAAGGGGGTGACGTTATGCCACCAGCCACGAGGGATATAAAGAATATCGCCCTCTTCAAGAATGAAATCAAGATAAGGCTTTTCTGGGCACGGGTGCTTATGCTCCAGATATTTGCTCTGATGCATATAGAGTGGCGCGTCAAACGTGGGCTCGTAAATAACCCAGCGCTTTCGCCCCTTCAACTGTACCGCAAAAACATCTCGTGAGTCCCAGTGCTCGCGGTAGGCGTCAGTTTCACCAAACGCGATGTAAGCAGAGGTGACTGTCTGTCTACCCGTAAATTGAGCAATGTCTTTGGCGTAATCGTTAAAAGCCGGCTCATCGTAGATATTATTAGCTACAACCGTGCCGCCTTGACGAAGAAAATCATAGAGCGCAGGCTTGTTCAGCTTTCTTCGTACATCACCGACATGAAAATAGGTGTGGACATACTTATCCTTCGCCATATTTCCATGAGGGAAAGAAACACGAAAATTTTCCGACTGTGGATCACACCTGGAAATGATGTCATTGATGTCAGACCACTGCACATTGTAGGTATCTACCGCTTTCTTTATAACAAGTGGCAAACGCTCCTGATATTCTTTCTTGAAGCTTTCAGCGCTAATCTTGAAATCGATTGTCATTTTTCACGGCTAACTGAGTATTTTTCTAATTTTATTGAGCCGCAAGAAGCCTATTTCTATTTCGGCGAATCCGAAATTAGTCTTCCCCAACCCCCTGGTGTCGGCGAGTCAATGATAGTTTTATTACAAACTCAGCCCAAGCAAAAACAGGTCGCATGAAAAACACTGCGAACATCGCTTTTAGGGTATCCCGACTAAAAACCGACTGCCAGAATTACTGGCAGCCAGCCTTAAACTAACCGTCAGCTATAAGCAGTGCCGCAGTAGGAACCACCGGCTTTGGCGGCCCCCGAAATAAGCAGGATCTCCTCCGAAGTCAGTTCTCGCGCAAAAGCGTCAACAACATCACCATAGGTAGCATGGTTGCTGTTCAGACGTTCTAGATTGAGTTGGTTGCCGGCGGGCTCGATCATGAGCTTAGAGGCCAGGTGTTGGGTGTTAGACATAAACAGGTTCTCCTTTCCTTTATTTTCGATAGGTAAAACTCGATATCTTATAGTTTTACCAGCGGAAACCTAGCCATCCTTTTCGCTAGTGCGACGGGCACTTTTTTACGACAGAGAGACCGCTGTAGCCCGCGCCGCGCTGTCGAAATGGTTGTCAGATTTATTGTTTTACCGCCACGTGGAATGCTATTGAATTTTCGCTGTAACTGCAACAGTGCATTACACATATAGTGTACATCTATTCAATATTTTGTTGTTTTAGCCCACCAAGGAGTGCGGTGTAACGAAAAGGGACTCCTGCAACTCCCCGCCGCCCGGAGAAAAACGCGGCACGCCGAAGTCCGATTCGCGGCCAAGCAGGCTATTTTTGTAATTTCCATCTACGGAAACCTCTTTCCCGGTGGCCATGGATTCATAGATAGCAGAAAGAATGTCTACCGTCTTGCGTCCTTCCACGCCGTCAACAGCCCCCTTCTCACCGGCTCTAAGAGCACGCACCACATCGGCCAAATAAGCCGTGTGACCAAAACCGTATACCGAGTCAGTGAGTTCACAGGAACTTGTCAGAACCTGTTCATCGTAGGGAGTCGCTGATTGAAACTTCCAGGTCCTCACTTCGTTAAGTGCGACACCGGACAGTTCCACAGAGCCAAATTCTCCCAGCACGGAAAGCGAACCTTCAAGGTCGCCTGGCCTTGTAGCGGTTGTAGCTTCCAGCACTCCAATCACAGGTCCGTTCGTAAATACGGCCACACCAAGGTCTTCTGCTTCGATCGGCGCGCCTACTCGAGTACCTCTGGCAAAGACATGATCGGGAACGCCCATGATCGATTGGATCAGGTCGATGTAATGGCATGCCTGGTTAGCGAATACACCACCATCGTATTTGTAGGTGCCACGCCATTGATCCTGTTCGTAATATTCATTATGCCGTGCCCACCTTACGCGAGCAGTGACCATGAAAACCCGGCCGAATCGTCCCTCTTTCAGAGCGCGCATCAGCAATTTTACCGGCCTGTTATATCGGTTTTGCTTGACAACAAAGAGTCTGATGTTCGCGTTCGCGCAGGCTTGAATCATGGCATCGGCATCCTGCATGGTCAGCGCCATGGGCTTTTCTACCACCATGTGCTTCTTATACTTGACCAAGTCCAGACAGTGCTCGGCATGCAGCCCACTTTCTGAAAGGATGTTAACTACATCGATTTCGGGATGCGACTGCATCATTTCGTGCTGGCAGCGATAGTAGGGAATCTCCAGGCGCGAACCCAGCGCTTTCGCTCGCTCGTACTTAACGTCACATACCGCAATCAATCGGCTTCCAGGCAGTTTATTGGAAGTGAATGCCTCCGCATATTTTCTAGATATCCGTCCACAGCCGACCAAGGCGAAATTGAGTCCGCGTCCTTCCATATTCAGCTCCTTATTTTTAGCTTTTATAGTGCGCCCAGCGCCTTGAGAAATTGCTGATGTTGTTCCAGCGTCGAACCGCACTCTTCGCTGAAGGGTCCACTTCCGACCTCAAACATGAGGCCCAACTGTTCGCAGGACACGCCCATCGCCAGCACAAACCACACGAGCACACTTTGCTGCGACGCCTCATAAATTCGGTCATCGCGAGTTATCCGCCACTTCTCATTCGCCCTCAACGCAAATGCCCATGGATTTCCCGGGCAGGGCGCGCTCAACGTCGGAAATGCAATAGCCTTGGCCGCGCCGGGGAAAGCTGCATAAAAGTGCAGTTGGCGGAAAAACATCAGAGCAGCCTCTACCCACTGCCATTGCGCCAAGTAATCGCCCGACGGGCCGCCAATCAAGAAACGGTCGATTGCATCAAGTAATGCTTGCTCCAGTGGCAGGCGTCTGGCTCTTTTCACACGCCATTTCGCTTTCGGATAGGCATCCCCTTCAAGAGCTAAAACAGCATCGACACCTAACCCGACTAACTCGCGAACAGCAATCACCGCGCTCCGGTAGTCTTCCGTCAAGCGCGCACCAAGAATGTCCTGGTAGATATTCATGGATTTGGAAATGTAGTAGTCCGCCATTTTCACAGAGAATTCGCTTAGCGAGAAATCTGACTTGAGTTCGACGAAGTCTTCATGCCCATGCAAGACAAGGCAATTTGCATATTTGAAAGCCAGTTCGAGGGTGCGTGATGATAGCGGACTGTAGACAGGAATCTGCGTTTTCCCAATGAGGCGCTTGAACTCATCACGTGTAATGTTTTCGACTTGCGTCCAGCCGAGGGATAGCGCGATTTGGCGTTGAAAATTCTGCCACCAATCGCCAGACAGACGCACCTCGGATATCACCACCAGATCGATGTCGGATGTCGGCGTGCCAAGCCCCTGACTCCAAGAACCAATGAGCAGCACACAAAGGCTGTGGTCGGCCGGGACTAAAGTGAGGGCATCTTTTACAGTGTGCTCGATGGTCTCGATATCACGCTTGCGGACAGAGCTTGGAAGCATTTGCGACTCCTGATATCAGATCTGCTAAAAATTGACTGTTACCGCGCGCTCTCGTTACTTGCACTTGAGCGACCAGCCTCTCAACCAATGTGAACCTGACCATTTGGTCCGCCGACGAATTCAGAATGGAAAGAGGAAAATGAAATCTTTCCAACACTTGGTCAAAGCCGGTCGACGCGTTCAAATACAGATCGGTGAGGGTTCGTCGGCTGACCTCTGGATGCTCCTCGTGCGCAAAGTGCTTGCCTCGCTGATTGGATTCCAGATAGACAATCGCCGTCAGCACTTCAGAAGTATCGATCAATGAAGTCATGCCAGTCAGGTAGCGACCTGAAGCGCTGGTATCAACTCCCTCAGCCTGAGCTCTCGATAACGTTGGGCGTGTGCCCCCTATAACCATCGCCTTCGCTTCTGCTCCTTGCCATCCGATCACCGTGTAATCACTGGACAGAAGTTTCGCACCTTGAGCAAAAAGCACCTCGCCAACCGACGTTTTTCCCGTACCGTATGTTCCAGTGATGGCAACCAGCTTGTCGTCGAGACTGGCGACTACTGCGTGTAAACCAAACAAACCGCACACGATCAGGACTCGTTGACAGGTAGCTCGCAACAAGCGTCGCCACTCATGCTCGGTCAGTTCAAAACAGCTTTGGATTACAGTCCTGCGCTGACCTGGAAAATCCTCAATGTGCGAACGGTTGCTGACGCATAACTCAATTCGCCAAATGGCATGACTGCCTGATTCTTTTTGTTGAAATGGCAATACGCGCTCGGCTGCCGCCAACGCATGACGCTGTTCTGCGGCTGATCTAATGCCCGTAATTTCGATGCGGCCGCCGGAGAAACTCAAAATCATACGATTCGCGCAATGGACGCTTCGACTTCTTCAAGCGATTTGAATAACGCCGCAGTTGCTTTCCCTCTCCTTAACCAGAACAGGTCAAGGTCGTGCTGCAGCTCATGTGGCTTTAGATAGTGTTGCTTGACGCCATATACACTTTGCAGAAGTTGAACCAACCACGCTCTCGCACAGAAAATCAAATCGTTACGCTGCAGAAAACCACGGGAAGCGTAGCTTTTAATCATTGCCAGGCCGCGCGCCAGCCAGTCGTCATGATCAAAGTTTTCGGGTGGAAAAGCGGCACGTCCCAATTCGTAAGAGGGGAAAAATACGCCGGCATCGCCAAAGTCGATGACCCACAATTGACCCGCCTCGTCGACAATGATGTTCTTTTGCCCGTAATCCCCGTGAATAACACCTTTCGAGAGGCTTTTGATTGGCTCAATCAGAACCGAATACTGTTGCAGTTGGGCTTTGCGATCCTCGAGCAGGTCGTAACTGATGTCATCAAACTCGGATCTTTTCTCGAGCTGGCGAATTTCACCCAGGAGGTCGTCAACGGTCTCTATAATTTCAGCGACGCTTGTCTCGAGCCACTCGCCGGTTTCATCTTCGCCGGGGCGCGGAAAGCTCGATAAAGCCAAATGTGTGTCGGCGAGATTGAGGCCCTCCGCGCCCATAAGGTCTTCAGAGAACTTGTCGACTTGTTCATTTGCGCGAATGAAGCTAAAGACAGCGAGCCCGCCCTCTTCCAGCTCCGTCACTTTCTCGTCGTCAATATTGGTTTTAATCGCGGGTGAAATAATCCCATTTTCGATGCAATGAGTCGTCACTTCGATTGAAATTTTTCCTCGTTCGGTGTCTTCGACAGACAAGAATTCCTTTACAAAAAAAGATTCACCAGCCGTTTCAATCGCCCAATTTCTTGATCCAAGACCGGCATAAATCCGCTTGATACCCAGCGCTTCAATAGCATAGTGCTGACGAATCAGGCCAAGGACCCGCTGGCCTTCTTTGATCAGTTCCGGGTTCGAATCTTGAACATCTGCTGTCTTGTCACTTGTCATAATAGTGGCTCAATTTCTTTATAAAACCGTGCGATTTGAATCCATTCATCGCGTGCCGTCCCGGATGAATAAGATGGTTCTCTGAAGCGTGTTTCCGCTAGACGAAGGGCAGCGCCGAGATCGGCAGAACTCTCAACATCACTTGCATAGAAAACGGCTGCGACGCCGACAGCCAACTCTCGAGTGGCCGGAAGATCTGGTGTTATTACCGGGACATTGAAGCCCCTCGCCGTCGAAATCGATGAGGGATGAAGAACATCACGAAAATAGGCATAGCGACCCGTGGTCAGGTAACTGCAAACTGCAACAGCTGCACGTCGATATAGCCGATGGGCCTCTGAAGGATCGACGCGCAATGGCCATAGCATGAGTCTTCCACCGCTCGCGGCCTGGAGGTCTCGCAGGCTACCCAAAAGACTGCTGTCGCGAGCTTCTCCTACGATAAAAAGAGTCGCGTTATTAGTACATTGCAAAAAGGTTCGCCCTACCCGCAGGAGGTCTTTATAGGCAGTGATGTGTCCGAACGCGAGAAACGCCTGCTCGCAATCGTCCATGGCACAAAGCAACGGTTCCAGACTGGTATCGTGCTCGGTTTCTTCCATCCAGAGGCCAGCAGAGCCGCTTACTGACACGTTGGCCCGCGGTGCAAGTTGCCGGATGCTGCCAGCGTCGGCGTGCGTATGACAGATCACCATGTCGGACAGATCAAGGACATGTTGCATGCATTGACGATCCAGACTCGTCGGTTCTTCGCCATAAATAGGCAGAAGATTATGGACAGTCCAGGCAAGTTTGAGTCCCCGCTGCCGGGCAAGGGACAGCAACTGCAGGCTGTTATTCAGCAGCGCGGGATTGGGACCATTCTCATCACGGTAGAGACGCTGCAGCCGATGCAAACTAATAACGCCATTTGAGTTCAGTGCCGACTTCAGTTCAGGGAAATGCCGGCTCTCGATGTTTTCAACTGCAAACGCACGATCCAGCGCCGAAAAATATGGGCTTCGGTGATGCGGATAATTGGAAATGACGTTCCACATGTTTCATTACTCGCAAGTCGGTCAGGTGCTGGCTATCCGGGTGTTCACGTCGTTCCAAAACTCAATGAACCGACTGTTGATTTGTGGCCCGTAATGGGCTTCAACAGCGGGCACGTCGATCCCATCTGGAAGGTTCATCAACTCAAGCTTGGCTCCCTTGAACAGCCCTAGCGCATCAGTGACATAGCGTATTTGTGCACTATCGCTATTTCTCAAGGATTGCCGTGAAGCAAAGGCTGGCAACCTGCGGGCATGCCACCCCAACATCGACGAGTCTGCATGCGGCAGTAAAACCGCCCCAAGTGGCGCGGAACGAACACCACAGAACCCGAAAGCGTTCAGGAACTGAGCCGAATCGAACCGAAGTCGACTACGTCCGGACGCCGACCAAGACGATGTAGGAGCGTCGTCCTGATAGTGACGCGATTCAACTGCACGACTTTGAATCATGCGTCTTTCAAGTAGCGATCCCGGTTCAATCAGATTGGTACCAACGGCGACGCGTTTGGGCCAACCGGAAACCATTACCTTGCCGTCTGGACTCCCCCATAGACCAATGAGGTCATCAGAGATGAATTCGCCACCCAGCTCGGCGCAACACTTGAACATAAGGGATGACTTACCACTTCCAGAATCACCGGCAAAAACGTACGCGCGCCCGTCAACCGCTACGGAAGCCGCATGAAGAAAACGAACGCCACTACGGAAAAGGAAGCAGCCGAAAACATAACGAACAAGTCGGGTGACCCCCCTGAGATTCCCGATCTCGGCACTGGCAATATCGACCCGCCAGTGTTTGTCGTCTGAAGCGCTTAACCTGACTGGATCTGCACCTTCGTCGGCGTGCTTGATAAACACCGCACTGTTCTGCTGTATGTCTTCCAGCGAAAACTCGATCTTGCCCTTATCGATCACATAAGCCGGCATATCGCCGCATGCAGTCCAACCCTTCAATTGTGGGTCGCTGCCAACTGTGATTGTCCGGGCGTCCATTGGATGCTGATTGCACAGGGTTACTGCGATACCAGGACTGAGGATTCGCTTGAGCATATCGAATAGCGTGGGCAGTTCGGAAATGAGGTACAAGGAACGATCACAGGATTCAAGGCGAATCATGAGGCCTCCTGTAACATCTGTGCTGTCGTCCAGCAATGCACAACACCCATTGCTGCAGCCTCAAGCGCGCAATCGCTGCTCGAGAAACGACGAGTATCTCGAACCAGCTGCGGTTCAAGTGCAACCCACCCGCTATAGCGATCCACCCACAGTCGATGCAGAAGTTGCGCAATCTGCCCCGCCCCCTCTCCCGGCGGACAAGGACACTGCCGTTCGGTGTCGAAGTCTTTAATGTGAACATGCCCAATGGCAACTTTGAGTGCGTCATAGAGCTCCGATACCGGCGCGTAACAGCCTTGCTTTACGAAGTTCCCCGAATCCCATACCAACTTTAAATGCTCGCTTTCAAACTCCCGCACCCGCGCCAGCCCCTCCATAGCATAAGGAGTTCCAGTGCCGATTTCCGGCTCGAGCACCAGGTCCACGGACGAATGAGCAATGGTTGTGCGAAGGGGCTCAAGCCAATCCAGGGCCTGCCGATTTCCCGACGAACCGGACGGCGCGCAAAGCCGCCCAAATATCCGTATGGTTGGAATACGATGACGCTCAGCGACTTCATGCAGACGCAAAAGGTCGCTGGCCATCGCTTGTGATTCGCCCAAGTGTTTTCCGAGCGAACTTGCCAGACCGGCAACCACCAGACCGGCATCATGAATCTGGCTTACCGCATCATCCAGTTCCTGAACGGATAGCTCTGCTACATTCCTTACACCGATACTTCTCAAATCAATAGCCCGCGCCCCAATGCGTTTCGCGGCTGCGACCTGCCCCTCAATGCTTGGCGAAAACTCGTCTGCAATGAGCGAAAAGTTAAATGGGATCTGATCCAGATTCATAGGCTATTCCGTGGACGGATGCGCGGGGAGTTGATTAATAAGATCGCCATAATGGGCATAGGTAACCGCTACGCAATCTTCGATAGCGCAGAAAAAACGCTGTACAAATTGAATGAACTCGACGTCCGGCTTTCCATCGGCGAAGAAAAAATCCCACCAATGAAACGTCAGTACACCCAGCCCGTGCAGCCCGGAAGCTGCCAGCACGCGCCGGCTGAGCTCAACGGGGTCGGCTTGGTCCGAGCGAAGTTTTTGCTTGTTGAAAATCAACGACTGAAACAGCGTGAATGGCCAGCCGCGCGGCTGGATACCCAATATACGTTTTGCCTCGGAGCGATTTACGGTTGCACCTCTTTTATCAGCAAGACGCGTTACCTCGTCATCGCGAATGGACCTGCAAATACTGATATTGTGTGCGTGCAGGTACGCCTCCGCAGCGCAATGAATGTCATTGTGCGGAGGCACGAACATTCTGTAACCAACTACAGAGTCGAACCAGTCAAAACCGGACACCACGGTTTCCAGCAACGGCACATTCAGCGTGCTGAACTCTCGGGTATCGAGCCTTCCGACTTGAGACTGATGCGTCCAGCCATGCATGGCCAGTCCAAGCAGACCATCACGATGCACGCTTTCGAGATAGGCGCTGAGCGGTTGATTATTCCAAACAAAGTCAGCTTCATCTGTACAGAACGCTGACGCTGATTTCAGAAAGTAGTCAGGTCGAGTATAGGGAATCACTGAAAAGTTGATTGGGCGTGCCCCCCAGACCTGCTCGCGGAGAAACGCCATCGCCCAGATGGGAGTGGCGTGACAGATATCATCGTCGCGAATCAAAAGCGTCAGGTTTTGTCTAATTCCGGCGTCCCTGCCGATCATTATGCTTCGCTCCAGTCAAAGCAGTGAATCAAGAAGGGTTGTGTCTGCGCCAATAGAGCTGGGTATATTGAACTGAAGTCTTTCGCCGGGTGTATCCGGCAAACCGACTCGGCGAAAGACGCATATTTGCTCTCAAGCCAACGATGCACTTCTTCAAGTAGCACCTGCCGTTGTTCGTCACTTTCATTGAGTTCATGAAGGCCAATCAAGTTCAGGTTGTTGCGATGTACTTTATAGAGGTCTATAGAGGCAAAACCGTCCGGGCTGCCTAAAAGACCGATGACTCCTTTTGTTTTGCTGTGGGCCAGCGCAAGCGCAATGCTTTCGGAGGTGGATACGGCATCGATGACCAAGCCAAACTTCAAATCTTGCGCAAGACTTTGAATGACCGATACACCTTCAATGCCCAACGTCGGCATTTCAGCCTTTAATAGAGGAGCATGGATAACAACATTGGGGCAGCCAAGCCGCTTGAGTTCAAGTACCGCGCCTAACGCTATCGCACCTGTCCCTATTACAAGAGCTGGCTCGTGCCGGCAAAGGACGCTCAGGCTGGAATGGAGAGCGGAGGCAGCCACCAGTTGAATGCGAGCGATGGCTACTGTTGCCAGCGCCGAAGACGTGCAACACAACGCGCCGTCAATGGAGCCGGCTACCCCATGAGCCAGGGGGCGTATCCAATATTGATCGGCAGAATGAGCGATGTTGATGTAACCGAAGCGTCCGTCGAAACCACCGTGCAGGCGCGTACGGCGTCGCTCGGTTCCGCGACTGACTACGCTGTATGCACACTTCACTTCCATGACCGAACTCCCTGTAAACCGAACATTTACCAGAGAGAAACAGCCTGCCGTTGAGCCGCTGACTCTCCCTTAACGCTTCCTTGCGCCAGCACATGCATTAGCACTAGATGGGTGACATTGATGCACACAACGCACATCTTCCCCGCAGGCACTGCCTTTCGGGAAAGATAAATCCTAGATATAAACTAATTGCTGCAAAAGTTACTGTAAAAACGAAACATGCCGCGCCCAGCCACTCCCGGATATCGGCGCTTGTCGAGCCTAGTCAGAGGGTTTCGAAAATTTTCATTGGCGATTTTCTACGCCCCGGATGACCCGGGGATGCGCACTCGGGCGGCGCAGTATAAGGGGTGCGAATTTTAATTGCTACATCAGAAAAGAGTACAAAAGCTCAATTTTTCTAAGACAACGAGTTCTTTTTATCTACAATCGCCTAAAAAATGAGCAGTGCTCCTGGCGAACGGTTGTAGCCCATATTAATGAAGTCGCTCCAGCACCGCACGCCGTACTGCATCATAGTCCGACAGAACACAGCTCGATTTTTCGTCGATCTGAGGTTCCCTTACTCGTTTGCACAGATTGACCGCAACAAACTCTGCTCCTGATCTTTGCGCACATAGTAGGTCATCCATGGAGTTGCCTACCATTACGACGTGAGCTACAGCCAGCGTTTGTCGAATCAGCAGAAGGCCTGCCGGGTCAGGCTTGGAAGCCACCTCACCACGACAGAGCAGCACATCAAAAACATCATGCAGTCCGGCACGCTTCAACTGAGCGCAAAGCGAGACTCGATCTCGTCGAGTCAGAATAGCCAGAGGTACACCAAGCTCCTTTAGATGTTGAACTAGTTCACGCCCCCCTTCAAAAGCACAAGCACGGCGCTCTAGAGCATGTAATTGCGCGGCTATCTCCTTAATGATTGCTTCCCGCCCCTGAGGCTGCAAGCGCAGTGACTTCAGTGGGGAGGTATGACGATGACTTGTGTAGAAAACAGGCATCAGCCGGTGAAGCTCTTCCGGATCGTGGCGTGCGAGCACGGTTTCTATCGCCAGATCAGTGAGAAAATCCGTATCGAAAATGGTCCCGTCCCAATCAAAAACAACGACCGTCGAAAAACTGAACCGTGGCACCTATCTCTCCCCGAATCTCAAACGCTTCCTTTACATAGTGTGCTGCCTGGCCAAAGCATTACGCAACAGCGCCGCAAAAAAGCCTGATGCCAGCACTGCTCCGGCAGTGACCAACGTTACCGATACCATCGACACAACCATCATCAAGCTGACCGCTTGCGAAACGGTGGCTGAGGGTGGCACCGTTACTTACACTGCAATGGTCGCCGCTCCGGTCACCGGCTCTCCAGCAGTCGTGACACGGGAGGTGCTGAACATCCGTCGTCGTCCACCGTACAACTGTCGTCACACCTATGCGACAATGTGCATTATGTCTGGCATGAACCCCGCCTTCATCTCCCAGCAGCTCGGCCGTAGTGTGCGGATGCTGCTCTCGACTTATGCGCGCTGGATCAACTCAAGCTCGGATTGGAGCGAAATGCAAAAGCTCCAGATTGGTCCCAAATTGGTCCCAGTTCAAATAAGCGCACCCTAAGCTATTGATAGGTAAAGTAATTGATCTCCACAGCTAACATCACCATGCAGTTCGGCGCCAAGCCGCTCTTCGAGAACGTCTCGGTCAAGTTCGGCGCCGGCAACCGCTATGGTTTGATCGGTGCCAACGGTTGCGGCAAGTCGACCTTCATGAAAATCCTCGGTGGCGACCTCGACCCGTCCGGCGGCCAGGTCATGCTCGAGCCGAATGTGCGCCTGGGTAAACTGCGCCAGGACCAGTTCGCCTATGAAGAATTCACCGTGCTCGACACCGTGATCATGGGCCACGAGGAGCTGTGGAAGGTCAAGGCCGAGCGCGACCGTATCTACTCGCTGCCGGAAATGAGTGAAGAAGACGGCATGGCCGTGGCCGAGCTGGAAACCGAGTTCGCCGAGATGGACGGCTACACCGCCGAATCCCGCGCCGGCGAGCTGCTGCTGGGCCTGGGTATTCCCCTGGAACAGCACTTCGGCCCGATGAGTGAAGTGTCCCCCGGCTGGAAGCTGCGCGTACTGCTGGCCCAGGCGCTGTTCTCCGACCCGGAAGTGCTGTTGCTCGACGAACCGACCAACCACTTGGACATCAACACCATCCGCTGGCTGGAAAACATCCTGACCCAGCGCTCCAGCCTGATGATCATCATCTCTCACGACCGTCACTTCCTGAACAGCGTGTGCACCCACATGGCTGACCTGGACTACGGCGAGCTGCGCCTGTTCCCGGGCAACTACGACGAGTACATGACCGTGGCGACCCAGTCCCGCGAGCAATTGCTGTCGGACAACGCCAAGAAGAAAGCGCAGATTTCCGAACTGCAATCCTTCGTCAGCCGCTTCTCGGCCAACGCCTCGAAAGCCAAGCAGGCGACCTCCCGTGCCAAGGCGATCGACAAGATCCAGCTGGCCGAAGTCAAGCCGTCGAGCCGTGTGAGCCCGTTCATCCGTTTCGAGCAGAACAAAAAGCTGCACCGCCAGGCGGTCATGGTCGAAAAAATGGCCAAAGGTTTCGACGGCAAGCCGTTGTTCAAGGACTTCAGCTTCCAGGTTGAAGCCGGCGAGCGCGTGGCGATCATCGGCCCCAACGGTATCGGCAAGACCACCCTGCTGCGCACCCTGGTCAACGAACTGACCCCGGACGCCGGTAGCATCAAGTGGACCGACGCCGCCGAGCTGGGCTACTACGCCCAGGACCACGCCCACGACTTCGAAGACGACGTGAGCCTGTTCGACTGGATGGGCCAATGGACCCAAGGCGAGCAAATGATTCGCGGCACCCTGGGCCGTATGTTGTTCTCCAATGACGAGATCCAGAAGTCGGTCAAAGTGATCTCCGGTGGTGAACAAGGTCGCATGCTGTTCGGCAAGCTGATCCTGCAAAAGCCGAACGTGTTGATCATGGACGAACCGACCAACCACCTGGACATGGAATCCATCGAAGCGCTGAACCTGGCGCTGGAGAACTACCCGGGCACGCTGATCTTCGTCAGCCACGACCGTGAGTTCGTATCGTCCCTGGCCACCCGCATTATCGAGTTGAGCCCTAGCGGCGTGATCGACTTCAGCGGCACCTATGACGACTACCTGCGTAGCCAGGGTGTGGTGTTCTAAGAGCAGCACTGAGCTGCAAGCTACAAGCTGCAAGAAAAAGCCCTGTCCCTGTGACAGGGCTTTTTGCATCCGCACTGTGCCGGACGCTGATTTTATGGGCCATGCATAACCAGTGTGGGAGCTGGCTTGCCCGCGATAGCGGTGGTTCAGTTAAAGATGCAGTGACTGACAGGCAGCCTTCGCGGGCAAGCCCGCTCCCACAGGGAATCGGTGCCAGGCGCTGATTTTATAGGCAATACATAACCCGTGTGGGAGCTGGCTTGCCTGCGATAGCGGTAGTTCAGCTACAGATTCAGTGACTGACACACCACCTTCGCGGGCAAGCGCGCTCCCCCAGGGGCCTCTGTAGGCGTCCCCTCGCTCCTACTGTCGTGCAGGATATGCCATGATGCTTCACCGCCCGCCAGCGATTGAGTATTCATGCCTGCCGCCCCCTCCTCCCTGTCGATCACCCTGCAGATCGTTTCCATCGTGTTCTACACCTTCATAGCCTTTATCTGCATCGGCCTGCCGATAGCGGTGATTCCAGGCTATGTGCACGAGCAACTGGGCTTCAGCGCCGTGGTGGCCGGGGTGACCATCGGTTCGCAGTACCTCGCCACGCTGCTCAGCCGCCCGATGGCCGGGCGAATGTCGGATAACGTCGGCACCAAACGCGCGATCGTGCTGGGCCTGGCCGGTATTCTGATCAGCGGTGTGCTGACCTTTATCGCCACGCTGCTGGACAGCCTGCCGAGCTTGAGCCTGGGTATTCTGATCGCCGGTCGCCTGTTGCTCGGGGTGGCCCAGGGCCTGATTGGCGTGGGGACCATCAGTTGGTGCATGGGCGCAGTGGGCGCCGAACACACCGCACGCTCGATTTCCTGGAATGGCATCGCCTCCTATGGCGCCATTGCCATTGGTGCGCCACTTGGCGTGGTGATGGTGGCTGATTATGGCTACGCCAGCCTCGGCCTTGCCCTGGCGGTGCTGGCGGCGTTGGGCCTGGTGCTGATCCGCAATAAACCCTCGGTGCCGGTGGTACGCGGCGAACGGCTGCCGTTCTGGGCTGTGTTTGGACGTATCGCGCCGTTCGGCGCCAGCCTGTGCCTGGCCTCGATTGGCTACGGCACGCTGACGACCTTTATCACCCTGTATTACCTGAATCGTGGCTGGGCCGGTGCGGCGTATTGCCTGACGGTATTTGGTGTGTGCTTTATTCTCTCGCGCCTGGTGTTTATCTCAGCCATCAGCCGGTTTGGCGGGTTCACCGCCGCCATCGCCTGCATGCTCATTGAAACCCTGGGCCTGACGCTGTTGTGGCTGGCACCGTCTACCGGCGTGGCCTTGATCGGCGCCGGGTTGACCGGTTTTGGTTTATCGCTGGTTTACCCGGCGCTCGGCGTGGAAGCTATCAAGCAAGTGCCGGACAGCAGCCGCGGCGCGGGGCTGAGTGCGTATGCGGTGTTTTTCGACCTGGCCCTGGCGATCGCCGGGCCGTTGATGGGCGCCGTGGCGTTGAATCTTGGCTACGGCTGGATATTCTTCTGCGCCGCGTTGCTGTCGGTCAGCGCGCTCGGCCTGACCGTACTGCTCAGGCGCCGCGCCTACTGATCAGCCGTCTGCAGGCCGGCACGCGTTGCCTCACCGAGGGTGCGACTGAAAAAGCGCCCGGCCTCGGAGACCATATCGCGGTGAATCCCTTCACGGTCGACACCATCGGCATCGGTGCAGATGCCTGGCATTGTCGCCAGCTGATCACTGTCGCACGGGGCCATGAATACAAAGTGCCCTGCCCCGGCCAACAGCTTGAAGTCCGGCGGCTCTGGCAGTTTGCGCGCCAGGGCGGCGGCGTTTTTGTCCACTGCCACCAACTGGTCGCCATCGCCACTGTAGAGCAGCACCGGCACATGCACATCCGCCAGAGTGTGGCGGCCGAACATCAAGCTCAGCGGCGCCATCAGCATCAAAGCATGGATACGCGGGTCAGCCTGGGGTTGCAAGTCGTCGCGATCGACCACCAACTCGCCCTTGGTGGTGCACGCGTCGCGGTCTTCGGGGCGCTCTTGGCAGTAGCGGCGCAGGCGTTCGAAATCCGGCTTGGCGCCCGCCAGGATCAATGCCGTTTCGCCACCGGCTGAATAACCGATGACGCCGATCTGATCAATATCCACAAAGGGCGACAGCATCGGCTCGGCCAAGGCGGCGGTGATCGCCTGAGAGATCTGGATCGGCCGGCCATACAGATTACTCACGGTGCCCAGGCGGCTGTGGTCCTTATAGTTGTCGCCAGGATGCAGAACCGCCACCACCACAAACCCCTTGCGCGCCAAGGCGGTGGCCAGGTCATGCAGGGCCAGCGGCGTGCCGGTATTGCCGTGGGACAACATCAACATCGGAAAACGCCCGATCGCCACCTTGGCATCTTCGCTGGCCGCCACATGGTAGGCGCCCAGCGCGGTAGTGCGCTCGGCATCGGTAGAGGGATAGAAGGCGATGGCTTTCATCGGCTGCGCATCCAGCGGGTCGAGAAAACTCATGCGATGAAACCCCACACTCCAATGGGGGTGCGGTGCCGGTGCGGCGTGCACTGAAACCACGCCGCCCAACAGCGAAAGAACCAAAACAGCACAAAGACGCATCATGGGGATGTCCACCTTTGCTGCATAAGAACCGGCCTGTCGAATAAAAAGTCCAGGGTATCGAATGGATGTCTGCATAACCTGGGCCACAACGAAAAAACTCCGTACTCCGCTCGCGTTCAGGCGATCAGAATACAGAGTTTAGGCGCTCGGTTTCAGAATGAAACCGAGGACAGGGCACATTTACATAAGCCTTACGCAGCGGCGAACAGTTGCTCGTTGATGCGCACGTTGGCGTCGCTCATGGCTTTGCTGCGCACTTCGTCACCGTAGGCCAGGCCTTCAGCGCGCACGATCTCGATGTCGGTGATGCCGAGGAAACCGAACAGCAGCTTCAAGTAGCCTTCGTGAGCAGCGCCCGAGGCCTGGTCGGCATGCAGGCCACCGGCGGTGGAAACAATAATGACTTTCTTGTTGCCGCACAGGCCTTCAGGGCCGGCTTCGGTGTAGCGGAAGGTCTGGCCGGCCACCGCGATGCGGTCGATCCAGGCTTTCAACTGGGTGGGGATGGTGAAGTTGTACATCGGCGCACCGACGACCACGGCATCGGCGGCGAGGAACTCAGCCAGGGACGATGCACTCAGTTCAGCCTCGTGCTTTTGCGCCGCATCACGCAGTTCAGCGGCAGTGCCCAAGGCGCCCAGGGTAGCGCCGGAGAAATGGTTGATGCCTTCGCTGGCGAGGTCACGGTAAGTCACTTCCACGCCCGGCTGGGCGGCTTGCCATGCCTTGACCACACCGGCGCTGAGCTGACGGGAGGCCGAGTTGTCGCCGAGGATGCTGGAATCGATGTGCAAGAGTTTCATGATGGATCTCCGAGGTGGGATCGACAGTGGCGATCAGATGGTGGTGATGCTACGCATGAAACCAATGGTCGATAAGCCGCCTGAAATGCGATAGTTTGTCCCACTGACAGGACAATAGGCCCACCATGCAAGACCTCAACGACCTCTACTATTTCGCCAAAGTCGTCGAAGCCGGCGGTTTTGCTGCGGCTGGCCGGCTACTCGGCATTCCCAAATCCAGGCTTTCACGGCGCATTGCCGAGCTGGAAGACCGCCTGGGTGCACGCCTGCTGCAACGCACCACCCGACAACTGACGCTCACCGCCGTGGGCGAGCGCTACTTGCGCCACTGCCAAGCCATGCTGTTGGAGGCGGAAATGGCCGACGAGGCCGTGGCCAGCATGTCCAGCGAGCCACGGGGGCGCTTGCGGGTCAGTTGCCCGGTGGGGCTGGCCCAGCAGATTCTGCCAGAGCTGGTAGCCGGTTTTCTGGCCGCGCACCCGTTGGTGCAGTTGGACATGACCCTGGTGAATCGCCGCGTCGACCTGGTAGCCGAAGGCATTGATGTAGCGCTGCGCGTACGCGAACTGGGCGACGAAGACCCGTTACTGGTCACCAAACGCCTGCGCCAGGCGCATACCGTGCTGGTGGCCAGCCCCGTTTTCATGCGTGAGCGGCGGGTCGAAACCCTGGAAGACCTCAAGCAGTTGCCAATCCTTGGCGCACTCGAGGCGGACCGAATGGTGCACCAACGCATCATCGACCCCCAGGGCAACATGCACGAGCTAGTGATGGAGGCGCGCCTGGGCATCGAAGACTTTATCGTGCGCAAGGCCAGCGCAATGATGGGCGTGGGTTTTACGGTGCTGCCAATGATGTACTGCGAAGAAGAACTGGCCAGCGGCCGCCTGGTGCAACTGCTGCCGCAATGGTCATTACCAGGCGGCTGGCTGCAAGCGGTCTACCCGCACCGGCGCGGCGTGCTGCCGGCCATCCGGGCCTGGATCGACTACCTGGAAGAAGGCTTCAAAGGCTGTGGAGATCGGCTGTTATGAGCATGACGGAAGAACAAGTCGCACGTTTTTGCCTGAGCCTGCCAGGCGCACGGGAAGACTATAAATGGGGCGGCGTGCGGGTGTTCTCGGTTGCTGGCAACAAGATGTTCGCCTTGCAGAACCTGCGCGGTGAGTCGCTGGCCTTCAAGGTCGACAAAGAACTGTTCCTGGGTCACGTCGACCGCCCGGGCATTCACCCGGCGCCTTACCTGGCGAGGGCGCAGTGGGTCATCATGAACACGCCCTACCCTTTGGGCGCAGAGGAACTGCGTGGCTTGTTGCAGCGCTCCCACCAGTTGGTGGTGAGCAAGCTGCCCAAGCGCACACAGATTGGCTTGCGGCTAGAGGATTGACAGCAAGGTGCCGCCAAGAAACAGCTGGTCCAGCCAGAACACCTGGTGCAACAGCACAATCACCCAGAACAGCACCTGGTAAGACACCTTGCGCGTCTTGTGCCGGAACACCTGCTGGGCAATCAACGCCCCCGGCCAACCGCCCGCCAGCTCCACCGCATGCAGGATGTTTTCCGGGGTGCGCCAGCCTTCGGTCTGCGCCTTGCGCTTGTCGCTCCAATAAAGAAAGAACGCCACCACACTGACCACGCCGTAGGCCATCAACGGAATCGCCGTTTCGCCGCGATACCATAGCAAGGCCGAGCCCAGCAGCGGCGCGGCACACAGCAGTACAAAGATCAGCGCCTTCAGGCGTGGGTGCTGGATAGTCATGGCTTGACCGCAGTCCAGTCGATCCAGCCGAACTGCCAGGTCGCCAGGATGACCAGGCCAAAGGCAATCCGGTACCAGGCAAACACCGCGTAGCTGTGGCTGGCGATGAATTTGAGCAAGCCCTTGACCGCAATCATCGCGAAGATGAACGAGGTGACAAAACCAATGGCGAACACTGGAAAATCCGCCGGCTGGAACAGATCGCGGTACTTGTAACCCGAGTACACCGCCGCCCCAACCATGGTCGGCATGGCCAGGAAGAATGAAAATTCGGTGGCCGTCTTGCGCGACAGGCCGAACAACAGGCCGCCGATGATCGTTGCACCGGAGCGCGAAGTGCCCGGGATCATCGCCAGGCACTGGGCCAGGCCGACCTTGAGGGCGTCTTTCCAGGTGATGTCGTCGACGGTTTCAGCCCGCACTGCATGTTGGCGGCGCTCGGCCCACAACATGATCACGCCACCCACTACCAGGGCAGTCGCTACAGTGATCGGGTTAAACAGGTAGTGCTTGATCAGGTCGGCAAAAATCACCCCCAATACCACCGCCGGCAACACGGCGATGATCAGGTTGACGGTAAAGCGCCGGGCCTTGGGCTGGGTCGGCAGGCCGATGACCACGTCAAAGATCTTGCGCCGAAACTCCCAGACTACCGCCAGGATCGCGCCCAGCTGGATGATGATGTTGAAGGCTTCGAAACGCTCGCCGCCAAAATTGATCAGGTCGGCGACGATGATCTGGTGGCCAGTGCTGGAGATCGGCAAGAACTCCGTAAGCCCCTCGACGATGCCGAGAATCAATGCCTGTATGGCGGTCCAAAAATCCATGCTGTCTCCAAAGGTCATGCGCGTGGCATGCCTCTTAGTCTTTTTTAAGTTCACTGACGACGAGCGCACACAAGCGCCCGCAGTTGATTCTCAACGCCGGTCTGCAAAAATTCCGTGAAAAATCAGGCAGTACTCAGGTTTTTCGATTCCGGGCCGAAAGCCTATCAGACACGCCGGAAATCTCGAAGCAGCACCACAATTATAAAGAGCAGGGAGTGACAGGACGATGAACAGTTTGCGCAGCATGTCGATCAGCCGCCGCCTTTGGCTGATCCTGATAGTCGCCGTGTTGATGCTGCTGGCCTTGGGGCTGTTAATGCTCAACCAGATCCACGGCGACCTCTACCAGGCCAAGCGCCAGCAAACCCAGCACGTGGTGCAGACCGCCAGTGGCGTACTCAGCTATTACCAGAGCCTGGAAAAAACCGGCGTACTGACCCGCGACGCCGCGCAACAACAGGCCTTGAGCGCGGTGCGCGGGCTGCGTTATGACCACGATGACTACTTCTGGATCAACGACCTCACCCCCGTGATGATCATGCACGCGGCCAACCCCAAGCTCGACGGCCAGAACCTTTCGGCGATTCGCGACCCGGACGGTTTCGCCGTGTTCAACGAATTCGTGAACCTGGCCAAGGCCAAGGGCGCCGGCATCGTCAACTACCGCTGGCCGAAGCCCGGCGCCGAAGCGCCGGTAGAGAAAACCTCGTACATCCAACTGTTCGAACCCTGGGGCTGGATTATCGGCTCCGGGGTCTACGTGGACGATGTGCAGGCCGAATTCAGGGGCCAGGTGTGGAAAGCCTCGGCCATTGGCCTGGGCATTGCGCTGATGATGGCCGTGCTGGTGGTGCTGATTGCCCGCAGCATCGTGCAGCCGTTGCAGGCCGCGGTGAATGCCATGGGCAATATTGCCAGTGGCGAAAGTGACCTGACCCACAGCCTCGATACCCACGGCCGTGACGAATTGACGCAACTGGCCCAGCACTTCAATAGCTTCACCGCCAAGCTGCGCCAGGTGGTCGGCCAGTTGCAGGTGTGCGCGAACGCGCTGGGCCAGTCGTCCAGCGAGCTGGGCCACAACGCCAGCCAGGCCCACGACCGCAGCCAGCAGCAGTCCCAGCAGATGGAACTGGTGGCCACCGCCATCAACGAAGTCACCTACGGCGTGCAGGACGTGGCCAAGAATGCCGAGCACGCCGCCAGCGAAATGCGCGATGCACAGGCCCAGGCACAGCAGGGCCAGGTCAATATCGACGGCAGCTTGCAGCAGATCGACCAGCTCTCCACCACTATCAGCCAGGCCGTGGAGGTGATCCGCACGCTCTCCAGCGAGAGCACGCAGATCGGCGGGGTACTGGAGGTGATCCGCTCCATCGCCGACCAGACCAACCTGCTCGCCCTCAACGCCGCCATCGAAGCCGCCCGTGCGGGCGAGCAAGGCCGCGGGTTTGCGGTGGTCGCCGATGAGGTGCGCCTGCTGGCCCAGCGCACGCAGAAATCCACCGCCGAGATCCAGGTGATGATCGAGCGCCTGCAAGGCCACTCCGAAGCGGCGGTCAAGGTCATCAGCGACAGCCACAGCGCCTCGCAACTGACCATTGAACAAGCCGGCCAGGCGGGCGCAAGCCTCACCGCCATCGGCCAGGCGCTGCACAACCTCAACGGCCTGAACGCCTCGATTGCCAGCGCCACCCTGCAACAGGCCCACGTGGTGGAAGACATCAACCAGAACGTCACCCAAGCGGCCGGGCTGTCCCACACCACCGCGCTGGCAGCGGAGCAATCGAGCGTGGCGAGTGCACAGTTGCGTGGCTTGAGTGAACAGCTTGATGGGCTTTTGCGTCAGTTCAAGGTTTGACATCCCTCAGCGGTGGGAGGGCTGCCCTCTCCCACCGTCTAGCGGCCTCACATCCCCAGCCACTGCGGCAGCGCGAGGGAAATGAACGGCAGGTAGGTGACCATGATCAGGAACACCAACAGAATCATCAGCCACGGCATCGCGGCGCGAATGGTCTGCCCTAGAGTCAGCCCCGTCACCGCCGAGGTCACGAACAGGTTCAGCCCCACCGGCGGGTGCACCAGGCCGATTTCCATGTTCACCACCATCACAATCCCCAGATGAATCGGGTCAATCCCGAGCTTCATCGCAATCGGGAAAAAGATCGGCGCCAGGATCAGCACAATGGCCAAAGGCTCCATAAAGCTGCCGGCAATCAGCAGCACCACGTTGACCATGATCAAAAAGCCAATCGGCGTCAGCCCTTCCGAGATTACCCACGCGGTAATTTGCTGGGGGATCTGTTCGGTGGTCAGCACGTGGGCAAACAGCATGGCGTTGGCGATGATGAACATCAGCATGATCGACAAGCGCCCCGACTCCAGCAGCACCTTGGGGCAGTCGCGCAGCTTCATGTCCTTGTAGACGAACAGCGCGACGAATGCTGAATACACGGCTGCCACTGCCGCCGCTTCGGTCGGGGTGAACATGCCGCTGTAAATGCCGCCGAGGATGATCACCAGCAGCAACAGCCCCCAGAACGCTCGGCGTGCACAACTCAGCCACTCACGGAATGTCGCCCGGGGTTGCGCCGGCAGCTTCTTGATACGGGCGACGATGTAGATCGCGACCATCAACATCAGGCCCAGCAGCAAGCCCGGAATCACCCCGGCCATGAACAATTTGCCTACTGAGGTTTCGGTCGCCGCCGAATACACCACCATCACAATCGACGGCGGAATCAGAATGCCCAAGGTCCCGGCGTTGCAGATGATGCCCGCCCCAAACTCCTTGGGGTAACCGGAACGCACCATGCCCGCCACGGCAATCGAGCCCACCGCTGCCACCGTGGCCGGTGATGAGCCGGACAGCGCCGCAAACAGCATGCACGCCAGCACCGCCGCAATCGCCAGGCCACCGCGGATATGCCCGACACAGGCGTTGGCAAAGTCGATCAGCCGCTGGGCCACGCCGCCGGTGGTCATGAAGGCGCCGGATAACAGGAAAAACGGAATCGCCAGAAAGGTATAGGCGTCGCTGGTTTCAAACAGTTTGATCGCCAGGGAACTCACAGAGTCCTGGCTGAACATCAGGATCGACACCGCACCGGACAACCCCAGGGCAATCGCAATTGGCACGCCCAGAAACATGAACACGAACAACAGGAGAAACAGACAGAGCACGGCCATCAGTGACGCTCCTCATGGCTGCCGGCCAACTTGCTGGCCTCGCCGGCCTCGTCGGCCAGGCCCAACCCGACCTGGCGGTGGGTAAAGATGCGGTAGAAAATTTCCAGGTAGCGGAGCAAGACCAAGGCAAAGCCAATGGGCACGATCACCACGATGTCGCCGACATCGATGCCGAACTGGTCGAGGTCTTCGGCGCCAATATGCGCGGTCATCACCGCACTCACCCACTTGTAGCTGGCCACCATGAACAGCCCGGCATAGGCCAGGCAGCACAGGCAGGCGAGCATGCCGAGCAGGCGTTGCACCGGGCGCCGGGTCAGCCGCACCAGCGCGTCCACGCCCAGGTGGCCAGCGGTGCGCACGCCGTAGGAAATGCCGAAGAAAATCAACCAGCCGAACATGGCCTTGGTCAGCGCCACACTCCAGGTCATCTCTTGGGCCCAGGCCATGGTGCCGTCGCCCAGGGCATTGAAGAAGGCGCTGCTCCAGGCCCATTTGTCGGCCAGGGCAAAAAACAGGGTGTAGACGTTGTTGAGCATGACGTAGACGAATGTCACCAGGGTCATGGCGGCCAGCAGGAAAGCAATGAAGCCTTCCTCCAGGTGCTCCCAGACGCGCCTTAGCGTTTGCATGGCAAAACCTCGCGAGGCAGAGTTAGGTAAAAAGCCAGGTCAACCTGCTAGATCGTTCCCACGCTCCGCGTGGTAATGCCGCCCCGGACGTTCCACGTCCTGTATCACGCCGTGCGTAAGGCGACGCGGAGCGTCACGGGATGCATTACCACGCGGAGCGTGGGAACGATCAGTCGCGGGCAAGCCCGCTCCCACAGAGGTTTACTGGTTGGAAGCGTCCGCCGCCTTGATCAGGTCAGCCCCAATCTCGCCCTCGAACTTCTGCCACACCGGGCGCATGGCTTCGCGCCACAGCGCACGTTGCTCGGGGGTCAGTTCGATGATTTCGCTGGTCTTGGCGTCGACGATCTTCTGCTTGGCCGACTGGTTTAGCGCTTCGGCCTGCTTGTTCACCTCCACGGTGACCTCGGCCATGATCTGTTCCAGGGTGCTGCGCACATCCGGCGCCAGGCCATTCCAGAACTTCGCGTTGGTGATCACCATGTAGTCGATCAGGCCATGGTTGGACTCGGTGAAGTACTTCTGCACTTCATTGACCTTCTGGCTTTCATAGTTCGACCAGGTATTCTCGGTGCCATTCACGGTACCGGTCTGCAGGCCCTGGTAAACCTCGGCAAAGCTCATCTTGCGCGGGTTGGCGCGGATCGCCTTGAACTGTTCTTCGAGCACACTGGAAGCCTGCACGCGGAACTTCAGGCCACGGGCGTCCTTGGGTTCATGCAGGGCCTTGTTGGCGGAGAGTTGCTTGAGGCCGTTGTGCCAATAGGCCAGGCCGAGGATGTTCTTATCCTGCATCGAGGTCAGCAGTTGCTTGCCCTGAGCGGCCTGGAAACGGTCGACGGCGGCCAGGTCGTTGAACAGGAACGGCAGGTCGTAGATCTGCACTTGCTTGGTGTAGTGCTCGAATTTGGCCAGGGACGGCGCCAGCATTTGCACGTCACCCAACAGCAATGCTTCCATTTCCTTGCCATCGCCAAACAGCGACGAGTTCGGGTACACCTCAACCTTGACCTTGCCGGGCAGGCGCTCTTCAGCAAGTTTTTTGAACAGCAGCGCGCCCTGGCCTTTGGGGGTGTTTTCGGCGACCACGTGGGCGAACTTGATCACAATCGGGTCTGCCGCCTGGGCCAGGCCAGCGGTAAACAAGGTGGCGGCGCACAGCAGCGCCCGGGAAAGCTTGAGCATGGGAATCACCTTCTTATTGTTGTGTTTAAGGCAAGGTGCCTGATGTAACGCGTGTCGTGAATTTCGAATTTTAGATACCTGCGTTCGGCCTGGCCGAACGCGCCCAGTGTGGGAGCTGGCTTGCCTGCGATAGCGGGGTGTCAGGCAACACAGACATTGACTGTTCTGCCGCTATCGCAGGCAAGCCAGCTCCCACACTTCGTTCCCGGTTTTGTCAGTTACAGTTGCGCGGCCAGCAGCCGTTGCGCGCGCAGCAGTACCGGCGCATCCACCATCTGCCCATCAATCTGATAAGCCCCTGCCCCATCAGCACCCGCCTCCACCACCCGCCTGGCCCAGGCCAGCTCTTCAGCGCTCGGCGCCAGCGCGGCATGGATCACCGCCACTTGCTTGGGATGAATGCACAACGCCCCGGCAAAACCCATCTCATAGGCGTGCCGGATCGAACGGTGCAGGCCTTCTGGGTCGTCGATGGCCGGGTGCACGCCGTCCAGCGGCGCCGCCAGGCCCGCGGCGCGCGAATGCACGATCAACGCCAGGCGCGCCTGGTCGAGGGCCAATTCGGCGGCACGGGAGTGACTGCTCAGGTTCAGGTCCAGCGCCAGGTCCAAGCCACCGAACGACAGGCGCTCTACCTGGGGCGCCTGGGCAATCTGCGCCAGTGCCAGCAAACCGCGTGCGCTTTCGATAATCGGCCAGATAGCCTTGCCGGTAGCGGCCACCACAGCCACCTGGGCCGCGCTTTCGACCTTGGGCAGCAATACCCCGGCGACATTTGCATGGGCCTTGCAGAAGGCCACGTCCTCAAAATGTTCGGCATGTTGCGGCGCGTTGATGCGCACCCACACTTGGGCCTCGGGATGGGCGCACAGGAATGCCCCCAGATTATCCCGGGCCTGACGCTTGAGCGGTTCTTCCACCGCGTCTTCAAAATCCACAATCACTGCGTCGGCGCCGCTGGCCAGGGCCTTGGCAAACCGCTCCGGGCGGCTGCCCGGCACAAACAGCGCAGAACGTACTAAAGGCTTTGGCATCACTTGATTCCTGATTAGATAACGCCGCGCTCGCGCAGGCTGTTAATGGCCTCAACGGAGTAACCCAGCTGATCGAGGATGCCTTGGCTGTGTTGCCCCAGCGCTGGCACGCCGTCCATGCGCGGGGTAAACGCGGCGTTACGGGCCGGTGGCAGCAGCGACGGCAACGGCCCCGCCGGGCTGTCGACGTCGCGCCAGCTGTCGCGGGCCTTGAGTTGCGGGTGGTCCCACACGCCTTGCATATCGTTGACCCGGGCGCTGGCAATTTGCGCGTCTTCCAGGCGCTGGATCACCGCCTCGACGCCCAGTTGGGCAAAGCGCTCCACGATGATCTGGCGCAGCACCTCGCGGTTGGCCGAGCGCTTGAAATTGGCGCTGAAGCGTTCGTCCATGGCCAGCGCCGGGGTGAGCAGCACTTTGTCGCAGAACGCCGCCCATTCGCGCTCGTTCTGCAAGCCGAGCATCACGGTGCCGCCGCCCCCGGTGGGAAACGGCCCGTAGGGGTAAATCGTCGAATGCGCGGCACCCGCACGCGGTGGCGGCGCCGCGCCGTCGAAGGCGTAATACATCGGGTAGCCCATCCACTCCACCAGGCTTTCGAGCATGCTTACATCGATGCGGCTGCCCTGGCCGGTTTTGCCGCGTAGCAGCAGCGCCGACAGAATGCCGCTGTAGGCGTACATGCCGGCGGAGATATCCGCGATGGAGCAACCGGCCTTGGCCATCTGTTCTTCTTCTGGGCCTCCGGTCACCGAGAGGAAGCCGCCCTCGCTCTGGATCAGCAGGTCGTAGGCTTTCTTTTTCTCGTAGGGCCCGCCTTCGCCATAGCCGGAAATATCGCAGACGATCAGGCGTGGAAAACGTACGTGCAGCGCCTCGAACGATAAGCCCATGCGCGCCGCCGCGCCGGGGGCAAGGTTCTGCACCAGCACATCGGCATCGGCCAGCAGCGCATCCAGAATGGCGCCCGCCTCGTCCTGCTTGAGGTCCAGGGTCAGGCTTTCCTTGGAGCGGTTGGTCCAGACGAAATGTGACGCCAGGCCACGCACCCGCTCGTCATAGCCACGGGCGAAATCGCCGGTGCCGGGGCGCTCTACCTTGATGACCCGGGCACCGAGGTCGGCCAGTTGGCGCGTACAGAACGGCGCGGCAATCGCGTGTTCCAGGCTGACGACGGTGATGCCGTCCAGCGGTCGTTGTTCAGTCATGACAAATCCCTCAAAGCCAATGGGCCATGGACTCGGTAGTTCGCAGGTTCCACACCTGCTCGATCAGGCGGTTGGCCTGGGCCGGGGTGCGGGCGCCACTGAAGTCGGCCAGGCGCTGGAACTTGTCCGCCAGCTCGGCACGGCTCAGGGTGTTGCCCGGGTCGCCCTTGGGTTCATCAATGGCACCGTGCAGCGTGCGGCCATCGGTGGTGGTGACGGTAACGCGGCCCAGCCAGCGTTGCGGGTAGGCGTTGTCGACTTCGGGGTCCAGGCTCATGCAGACCTTGTCGCGAAACGCCGCGACCGCAGGATCGGTCAACGCCAGCTCATGGAATTCAGGCAAACCGGCTTTGCCATGCACAGCGATCAGCCCAAGCACCGTGCCCATGGAAAATTTGGCCTGGTGCACGGTGGTCGGCACCGTCACTCGGCCGAGTACGTCAATGGCGCCTTGGTGCACGTGGGTTTGCACCTGGGAGATCTGCGCAGCGCTCAGGCCTTCACGCTGCATCACGTCCAGCAGCGCATCGGCAGCAGGATGGGTGTGGCGACAGGAGGCGTGGAATTTGAACGAGGTTTCCACCAGCGCCCAACGGCTGCCCAGCTCGGAAGACAATTTGCCCGGTTGGGCATCACTGGACATACCGGCCGCCAAACCTTGCTCACCTTCAAGGATATTGCGCGCGCCGGTCAGCCCATCGGCCGTAAGGTAAGCCGCCAGCAAGCCGTCCGCCGCCGCCTTGGCCGTGTGCAGTTGCTTGGAGTCGGCGGCATCGCGCAGAAACTCCCACAGCCCGGCAGCCTGGGTGCCGGCGCTGCCGAGCAGGTTGATGAATTGTTCTTCGTTGAAGTCGAGCAACTTGCCCACCGCGACCGCCGCCGCCAGGGTGCCGACCGTGGCCGTGGTGTGGAAGATGCGGTAGTGGGAGCGGCCCATGAACTCACCGATGCGAATCCCGGCCTCATAGCCGGCTACAGAAGCCAGCAACAGCTCACGGCCAGACTTGCCGAGGTCCTGGGCAGCCGCCAATGCAGCGGGAAACACCACGGTGGCCGGGTGCAGCACGGAGCTGTTGTGCAGGTCATCCTGCTCTACCAGATGTGAGGAAGCGGCGTTGACCAGTGCGGCAAAATACGCGCTGGTGCCGGTGCCGTTGACGATCACCTGGGCCGGGCCGCTGCTCGGGCCCATCTTCTGCGCGTAGCGTTCAAACAGGGGGATCGGGTGCGCGCCTTGGCTGGCCAAGGCGGATGCGAGCCAATCCAGGTACAGTTCTTCGGTGCGCGCCAGCACGGGCTCGGGCAATTGTGAGTACGTCAGCTCGGCCAGGAACCGGCAAAGGGCTTGGGTAGGGCTCATGCTCAGGCCCTCAGAAGCTGCGTGGCAGTTCGAGCAAATGCTCGGCCACGTAGGACAGGATCAGGTTGGTGGAGATCGGCGCCACCTGGTACAGGCGGGTCTCGCGGAATTTGCGCTCCACGTCGTACTCGCAGGCAAAGCCGAAGCCGCCGTGGGTTTGCAGGCAGGCATTGGCCGCTTCCCAGGACGCCTTGGCCGCCAGGTACTTGGCCATGTTGGCACTGGCCCCGGCGTTCTTGCCGCTGTCGTATTCCTCGCAGGCACGCCAGCGCATCAGGTCGGCCGCTTCGATCTCGATATGCGCCTCGGCAATCGGGAACTGCACGCCCTGGTTCTGCCCGATGGGCCGGCCAAACACCACACGGTCGCGGGCATAGGCGCTGGCCTTTTCGATGAACCAGCGGCCGTCACCGATGCACTCGGCGGCAATCAGCGTGCGCTCGGCATTCAGGCCATCAAGGATGTATTTGAAGCCCTTGCCCTCCTCGCCAATCAGGCTGTCCAAGGGCAGCTCCAGGTTGTCGAAGAACAGCTCGTTGGTCTCATGGTTGACCATATTGGCGATGGGCTGCACGGTCAGGCCGTTACCGATGGCCTGGCGCAGGTCCACCAGGAAGATCGACATGCCTTCGGATTTTTTCTTTACGTCGGCCAAGGGCGTGGTGCGTGCCAGCAGAATCATCAGGTCGGAATGCTGTACCCGTGAGATCCAGACTTTCTGGCCGTTGATCACGTACTTGTCGCCGCGCTTGATCGCCGTGGTCTTGATCTTGGTGGTGTCGGTGCCGGTAGTGGGTTCGGTGACGGCCATCGACTGCAAGCGCAATTCACCGCTGGCCAGCTTGGGCAGGTAGTAACGTTTTTGCGCCTCGCTGCCATGACGCAGCAGGGTGAACATGTTGTACATCTGGCCGTGCACGGTGCCCGAGTTGCCGCCGCAGCGGTTGACTTCCTCAAGGATCACCGAGGCTTCGGCCAGGCCCAGGCCGGAACCGCCGTATTCCTCGGGGATCATTGCCGACAGCCAGCCAGCATCGGTCAGGGCCTTGACGAAGGCTTCGGGGAAGCCTTTTTCTTCATCGATCTTGCGCCAGTAAGCGGCATCGAACTCGGCGCACAAGGCGCGCACGCCGTCGCGGATCGCATTGAGTTCTTCGTTGTCATGGGCATTCATTTACGGCTCTCCGCCTGTTGTTATCGGGTTATTCGAAATGCACTTGGGCGGTCTGCGCCAGGCCTTCAGTGTCGCCAGCCCAGAGTTCTGCGACGCCGGTGGCGGTGATGCGCCCGCCGACCTCAAAAGGCTGTGGCGCAATCAGTGGGCGCACGCCGCGATAGGCAAAGCGGCGCAAGGTCGCCTCAGGGTGCGCTCGGCAGAACGCACGCAGGTTCAAGGTGGCGATCAGCGGGCCATGCACCACCAGGCCGGCATAGCCTTCGGTGCCGGTGACATAGGGGTAGTCGTAGTGGACGCGGTGGCCGTTGAACGTGACGGCGCTGTAGCGGAACAACAGGGTCGGCGTCGGCTCGACGGCCTCTGTCCATTCGCCCCGGACCAGCGCGTCGCCGCTGCCAGGCTTGGGTGGCGTGGGTTCGCGGTAGACGATGTCCTGCTCCTCGCGGATGGCCAGGCGCCCTTCCTGGGAGTAGTCATGACGCACGGTGACAAATAGCAGTGAGCCGGTGCGCCCGGTCTTTTCTTCGACCTGGGTGATGGTCGACACGCGCGTAGCCGCCTCGCCAGCCCGCAGTGGGTGCAGAAATTCAAGACGCCCACCGGCCCACATGCGATTGCGGTTATCGGCCGGCGGCAGAAACCCGCCGCGTGCCGGGTGGCCGTCGCTGCCCAACGCCACCTCCGGCAGCGGGTCCTGGAAAAAGCACCATTGCCACAACGCAGGCACAGCATCGCCGTCGGCAGGCACCTCTTCACCTAATGTGGCGGCGATGCGCTTGAGCAGGTTATGGCTCAGGTGGTCGTAGGCGGTCTCACTTCGGCCGATCCAATCAGTGGTGCTCATCGGGTGCAGGTCCTCAGGCAGTGGGTGTCTGCCGTGGATCATGCAAGGGCCAGCCCGTTCTGAGAATTTGCATTTCAATAAACCAGCGTTCGGTTATGCTGAACGCTTACAGCCACACCGCGATGCAATGTGGGAGCTGGCTTGCCTGCGATGGCGGTGTGTCAGTGAGCATTTCCGTTACTGACACACCGCCATCGCAGGCAAGCCAGCTCCCACAGGAACCCGTGCTCATCCCGGAGCCATCATGCACTTCGATCTCGCCGACCTGCGCCTGTTTATCCATATCGCCGAATCCCCCAGCCTCACTCAGGGTGCCAAGCGCGCCTTCCTGTCGCCGGCTGCCGCCAGTGCGCGGATCAAGGCCCTGGAAGGACAGCTCGACACGCGCCTGTTGTACCGCGACAGCCGGGGCGTGGAAATCACTCCGGCAGGCGAGCGCCTGTTACACCATGCGCGGTTGATCATGCGCCAGGTGGATTACCTCAAAAGCGAGTTCACCCAATACGGCGTGGATTCGGCCGGGCATATTCGTATCTTCGCCAACACCACGGCGGTCACCGAGTTTTTGCCGGAAGTCCTGGCAGGCTTTCTGTCACAGCGCCCGGGCGTCACCGTCGACCTGCAGGAACGCCTGTCACGAGACATCGTGCGCGGGGTGCTCGATGGCACCAGTGACATGGGTATCATCGCCGGCCCCGTGGAAGCCTCCGGCCTGCAAGTGTTGCATTTCAGCACCGATGAACTGGTGCTGATGGTGCCCGTCGGGCATGCCTTGGCCGAACTGCCTTCGGTCACCCTCGAGCAGACCCTGGCGTATCAGCATATCGGCCTGCATGAAGGCAGCACGCTGTTGAGTTTCCTGCGTGAACACGTCGAGCGTCTGGGCAAGCAATTGTCGCTGCGTATCCAGGTCTCGAGCTTCGAGGCGATCTGCCGGATGGTCGAGGCCGGCGTGGGCATTGGCATCATTCCAGAGTCCGCCGCCCTGCGTCACAGCCGCACCATGCAGCTGGTGACGGTGAAACTGGACGAGCCCTGGGCGATTCGCGAGCGCAGCATCCTGGTACGCGAGCTGGAAGCGCTGCCGGGGACCATACGCGCCCTGATCGCCACGTTGATGCCTGCCCCCCTGGGCAAATCCTGATGTTTTTATAAGCGGCCGTTAACAGTCTTTGACAGTTTCCCGACAAAGCACTCAAAGATTCTCAGCACCCGCCGCCCTAGCATTCCAGCATCCAAATCATCATTCGGGTGCTCTTGATGTTTCGCAGACTGCGCGGTATTCCGCTATTGGGTTGCCTGTTGGGCAGTATCGGTTGCCACTCGCAACCGCCTGCCCCGCCGCCGATTCAAAAAGGTGATTACGGCGCAATCATCCGCTACCTGCAAACCCGCATTCCCCAGGAGATGGCGCGGGACAATGTGGCGGGATTGTCGATTGCCCTGGTCAATGGCCAGGAGCTGATCTGGGCCCGCGGCTTTGGCTTGGCTGACAAAGACCTGGGGGTGCCGGTCACGCCCAATACCGCGTTTCGCGCCGGTGGCATCTCCAAGCTGCTGACCGCCACGGCGGCGCTGCAACTGGTGGAGCAGCAACACCTGGCGCTGGATGCGCCGATCCAGCAGACCCTGCGTGAGTTCTACGTACGCTCCCGCTTTCACAGCGACCAGGCCGAGGCGGATCGAGCGATCACCTTGCGGCGCTTGCTCAGCCATCAATCCGGCTTGCCCAGCGAGCACCTGCGCGACCTGCGCAGCACCTATGCCATGGGGCAGATGCCGATGCGTGTGTCGGGTGTGTGGCTGAGCAGCCTGCCGGGTTCCCAGGTGGCGTATTCCAACCTTGGCTATGCCTTGGTGGGCGCCGCCATTGAGCGCAGCGGCGGCAAAAGCTTCGAAGCCCAGTTACAAAGCAGCCTGCTCACACCCTTGCGAATGAACCAGTCCAGTTTCCTGGGTACCGGTGCGCAAATGAGCTATCGCGCCCACGGCTACGAGGATGGCAAGGCCAGCACCGACCCCCAGGTGCGTGACCTCGCCGCCGGTGGCCTGTGGACCAGCCCCAAAGACCTCAGCCGCTACGTGCGCATGCTGTTTGCCAAGGGCACCTACAAGGGCCGTCAGATCCTCGGCAGCGCTTCTATCGATGCCATGTTTACCCAGCAAAACACCGGCAACGCCTTGGATTTCGACTGCCAGATGGGCTTGGGCTGGTTCTTGGCGCCCTGTGGTGACGAGCCCATCGGCCCCGGTGTGCGCACCTACCAGCACAGCGGTGGCGGCGACGACTTCGTGGCCCAGTTGACCCTGCTACCGGATCAGCAACTGGCCGTGGTCATCATGGCCAACGACAGCAACGCCGAAGACATGGTGGTGTCGCTGACCACCGACAGTCTGCGCCTGATGCTCCAGGCTCAGACCGGCAAGCCCGTATGCGCCGACGACTGCCAGGCCCCCAGCCACGGCCTCAAGCTGCGCCACGTACCGGCGGCGGTGGATCGCAAGCGCCTGGCCGGCTTCTACGCGACCGCCTGGGGCGTGTTCCGCATCAGAGATGAGCATGCCCGTTTGAGCGGTGAACTGGCCGGCTACGATTTCCAGCTATTGCGTGATGAGCAAGGCTGGCTGCGGGCGCAGAAAAAGATACTGGGGTTCTGGCGCAAGGACCTCGGCGATTTGGGCCGCGTGCAGCTGGATGTCCTCACGGTACAAGGCCGCCAAATGCTCACCGCCCGCAGCCACGGCCAACGCATTGCCATCGGCGAGCGCATCGAGCCGCCGCCCTTGTCCGCCGCGTGGGCCAACACGGTCGGCACCTACCAGGTGCTCAGCAGCCATGAACCCGACGCGCCATTGAGTGGCATCAGCGTGCGCCAGGAGGACGGTTTCCTGGTGATTCGCGGCCAATTGCACGGCGAGCCGCTGACCGACTACATCCTGCTGCCCATCGACAACGCCCATGCGGTGCTGGCCGGCAACGGCTACGGCCTGGGCGATACGGTCAGCCGCCAGGTCAACGGCCTGAGTGCTTCGGGCTACTCGTTCAAACGCACCCATTCACCCCACACACCCTTGAACCTCTAACCAGGAAAACACCCTGATGCACTCAAAAAACCTGTGCCTGTCATTGACCTCACTGTGCCTGCTCGCCGCCGCCGATACGGCGCTTGCCGAAGACTGGCAATACAGCCTCAAGGCCGGCATGGCCAACGCACCCCGCTACAGTGGCAGCGACGAACGTATGACGGCGCCTGTGCTCGGCGGCAAAATCATCAGCCCTTGGGGCGTCTTCCTCGACACTGATACGGGCTTGGGCTGGGGTTACGAAGGTGATGCCCTGAGCTTCAGCGCATACGTTGGCGCAAGCGATTCGCGCAAGGATAAAAATGAAAGCATGCATGCCGGCTCCAAACGCCTCAAAGGCATGGGCGAGATCAAGTCACGTCCGCAATTGGGGGTAAGTACCGCCTACAACCTCGGCGGTGTGATCATCGGCGCCACCCTGGAACATGCGCTTGAAGAAGATAAACACAAGGAAACCGGCAAGGCTTTTACCCACCTGGAGTTGAGCCTGGGTACCCATCTCTATGAAGGCCGCTACGGCTCCGTCGATGCCGCCATCAACAGCCACTTCGGTGACCGCAACTACCTGCAAACCTGGTACGGCGTGACTGCCGACCAGGCCACCCGCAGCCGCTTCAAGGAATACAAGGCAAGTGCCGGCAATATCAGCAATGGCATGAACCTCTCATGGAGCGTGCCGATCAACGAGCACACGCAGTTCTCGACCTTGCTCGATGTGCAATACCTGGCGAATGAAGCAGGCAAGAGCCCGATTGTGGAGCAGCGGCTGCAGGCGTCGGTGTTGGGGGAGCTGCAGTACACCTTCTGATCTGACTTGCCCTCTGTAGGAGCGAGCTTGCTCGCGAAAAACTCGCAGGCGCCGCGTTTATCCAGAAAACACGCGTTATCGTTGAGGTTCTTCGCGAGCAAGCTCGCTCCTACAGGATGGCATGGGGGCAAGCCCTCTTACTCTGCATAGGCCCACGTCATTCGAAACGACGCCCCGCCCCACTCCGAATCCTGCACTTCCACCTGCCCGCCATGCCACTGGCTGACACGCTTGACCAGCGCCAGGCCCAGGCCAAATCCGCCTGTGCGGCGGTCGCGGCTGGCGTCAAGGCGCAGGAAGGGTTCGAATATCTTGGTGCGACCCTCCAGCGGTACCCCCGGCCCATCGTCGTTGACCCGCACTTCGTAACCGCTGCCAAACTTGACCAGCGACACTTCCACGCGACGATCGGCATAACGAATCGCGTTGCGCAGCAGGTTGATCACGGCCCGCGCCATAAAGCGTGGCTCGATCTGGATAACGTCCACCTCGCAGGTGCGCAACGACAACTGCACCCCTTCTGCTTCGGCCTCCAGGGCCACGCTGCCGATCACACTGTCGAGCCAACTGTGGGCCTCGATTTGCTCGCGGGTGACCTGGGTAGCGCCTGGCTCAAGGCTGGCATAGGTCAACAGCTCGGAGACCATTTCTTCCAGTTCACCGAGGTCGGCGTACATGTCGTTGATCAACGCTCGGCTTTGCCGTGGGTCACTCTGCTGCCTGAGCTGGTCCAGCTCGAATGACAGCCGCGCAATCGGCGTGCGCAATTCGTGGGAGACCGCGTTGGTGAGTTCGCGCTGGTTGGCGATCAAACCTTCGATGCGCTCGGCCATCTGGTTGAAGTGCCCGGCCAGTGAGCGCACGGTGGAGCGACTCGGCAGCAAGATGCGCGAGCCCAGGTCATTGTCACCGAAACGTTGCGCTGCCAGGCGGATGTGCTCCAGGTCGCGCCAGTGTGGACGCACCCAGAAATACAGGACGATGGCCAGGCTCACGCCCAGGAAGCCATAGGCCCACAGGTATAACCACTTGGGTTCTTCCGGCAATCTGATTTCGAGCAGTTGCGGGCCGTCGTCGATAGGCGCGAGAAATTTCATGAAGTCTTCGCGCACCACCACCTGGTCAGCCGCCAGGAGTTTCTGTTCCCGTTCGCTCAAATCCTGGGTGTCGCGCTGCACCAATTTGAGCCGCAAGCCGTAATGCGGTTGCAGCTCGTCCAGGCGTGCCTGGCGTGCCTCTGCCTGCACGGGGCGCAGTTGCTCCACCAGGGCCCAGGCCGGGCCGCGCAGGGCTTCACGGTTATAGGTTTCGTTGGACTCGGGCATGTAGGCGTCCAGGCCGTAGTTGACCAACCAGATCGACCCGGCCAGACCGAGCGCGAGAATCAGATAGAGGCGCAGATACAAGCGCAGCATCTACACCTCCCACGCGAACGGATTGAACAGGTAGCCCTTGCCCCAGATGGTCTTGATGCACACCGGCTCGCGGGGGTTGTCATTGAGCTTGCCGCGCAGTTTGCTGATGTACACGTCTACGCTGCGGTTCAGGCCGTCAAAAGCGATGCCGCGCATGCGGTTGAGGATGTCGTCGCGAGAGAGAATCTTGCCCGCGCTGCTGGCCAGCAACCACAGCAACTCGAATTCCATGGTGGTGAGGTCAATGGTCTCGCCGCCCAGGCGGACCACCCGGCAACTGCGATCAATCGACAAGCGGCCAAATTCCAGGGCACCGCGCACGGTGGGCTCGGGCACTTGACGGCGCTGCAGCGCACGCAGGCGCGCCAACAACACCGGCGGTTTGATCGGCTTGATCACGTAGTCGTCAGCACCGGACTCAAGGCCAAGGATATGGTCCAGGTCATCTTCCTTGGCGGTGAGGATCACGATGGGCGTGTCCGACACGTTGCGAATCTCGCGGCAGACATGCAGCCCGCTCTGACCCGGCAGCATCAGATCGAGCACGACGATCTTCGGCTTGAAATCCAGGAACGCCGCCAAGGCTTCATCACCCCGGTACACCACCCGTACCTCGAAACCATGCTGCGACAGAAAATGCGAGACCAGCCCTGCCAGCTTTTCATCGTCCTCAACGAGCAAGACCTTGCCCAGACCCAGGTTTTCCATAAGTTCTCAGTGTGGATGCGCGGATTGAAATGGGGCCATTATAGGTGGCAAGCTGGCCGACAGATGTGGCTGACCAGTCCACAGCGACGAAGCTTCATGCTTTTAAGAGTTTTTAACAAATAGCCTGCACTTTTTAACGCCATTGACAGGGAGTTCTATGCGCAAGGATTACCTGGCGTTCTTCATTTCGCTGTTCCTTTCACGGCTGGCCGACCAGGTTTTGCTGTTTATCGTGCCCCTGATCGTATTCCAGACCACTCAAAGCGTGTCGTGGGCGGGGCTGGCGTTTTTTGTCGAGTCACTGCCGCGCTACCTGGCTTTTCCGGTGTGCGGGGCATTGTGCGACAGGTTTTCACCGGTGCGTATCCTGCATATCAGCCAGGTGTATCGGGCCGTGGCCTGCGTGGTGGCGATGGCGCTGTATGGGCTGTTCGACGGTATCCATTGGCTGGTCATGCTGTCCGCGGTATGCGGCGTGTTGACCACCCAGGGCATCATGGCGCGGGAAGTGGTGATGCCGCATATCTTCGAGCATTACACCTACGCCAAGACCTTGTCCTATTCGCAGATCGCCGACCAGAGCGGGCTGGTGCTCGGGCCATTGGTGGCGGCGCTGATGCTGGAAGTCTGGGCGTGGCCTTGGGTGGTGCTGGGGGTCGCCGTGCTGTTTGTGCTGGCGGACCTGGCGATGCTGATCTGGCAGCGCCACACCACGGTGGACCTGCACATCCATGAACAACAGCCGGGTAACTGGCTGCAACCCCTGCGCACCGCTTTTGGCCACATCCTCAACCGGGTGGAGTTGAAACGCATCATCGTCCTGGCGGTCGGCGTGAACCTGATAGTCGGCGTGACGCTGGCCACCTCGGCTGCCATGGTCACCGGCCACTACGCAGCGGGCAAAGACACCTATGCCCTGCTGCAAGCCGCCGGGGCGCTGGTGACCATCGCGATTCTGTTCTACCTGGCGCATTCATCACTGAAGCTGAAGGTACTGGGCGGGTTGTCGTACTCGATGATCACCGTCGGCGCGCTGATCACAGCGCTCAGCCCCGGCGTGTGGGCCTACGCGGTGGGGTTCCTGCTGCTGACCGGCTTTGACAAGATGTTCAACGTGTACCTGCGCAGCACCCGACAACGGGTGATTCCGGTGCAGGACTTCGGCAAGACAGTCGGTGTGATGACCTTGCTCAACAACCTGGCCCAGCCCTTGGCGGGCTTGATGATTGCCGTGCTGGCAGCACCCTTTGGCACGCCAACGGTGATCCTGCTGCTGGCGGGGATCACCGCCTTGATCGGTGTGGCCGTGGCCTCAGGCTGGCACGCCACTGTGAAAGCGGAACTCGACGTCGGGTGATTCGATCAGGTCCTGCTCGGTGGCTCGCACCCGGTCGATCACCTGGGCGATGTCCTTGGCGTCGCCGTACTGGTAAGCCAGCTTCAAGTAACCCTGGAAGTGCCGCGCCTCGCTTTTGAGCAAGCCGAAGTAGAACTTGCCGAGTTCTTCGTCCAAATGCGGCACCAGCGCTTCGAAACGCTCGCAACTGCGCGCTTCGATAAAGGCGCCCACCACCAGGGTGTCTACCAGCTTGACCGGCTCATGGCTGCGCACCACCTTGCGCAAACCCGAGGCATAACGGCCGGCGTGCAGTTGACGCAGTTCGACCTTGCGCTTTTTCATCAGGCGCATGACCTGCTCGTGGTGCACCAACTCTTCGCGGGCTAGGCGCGACATCATGTTGATCAGGTCAACGTGGCCGTAGTACTTGGCCATCAGGCTCAAGGCGGTGCTGGCGGCTTTGAATTCGCAGTTCTTGTGGTCGATCAGCAGGGTTTCCTGATCGGCCAACGCGGCCTGGACCCAGGCATCGGGGGTGCGGCAGCCGAGGAATTCATGGATTTCGGGCAGGTTCATCGGGCTCACGGGCAAAGGATCACAAAAGGGCGCCGATTATACCGACCCCGTCGCAGACCACCAGCCACCGGCCTTGATGTGTATCAACATGACGGCTGCCGGCCAGCAACTATAGTTATCCAACGCCCGCCCTTTTGGAGATCCCGACCATGCAAGCCATCCGCAGCATCCTGGTGGTCATCGAACCCGAGCATTCGGAAAGCCTGGCCCTCAAGCGTGCCAAGCTGATTGCCAAAGTGACCGACGCGCACCTGCACTTGCTGGTCTGTGACAAGAAGCACGAGCATTCGGCGCTGCTGAGCCTGCTCAAGGAAGGCTTGAAAGAAGACGGCTACAGCGTCACCACCGAGCAGGCCTGGAACGACAGCCTGCATGAAACCATCATCGATGTGCAGCAAGCCGAAGGCTGTGGCCTGGTGATCAAACAGCACTTCCCCGACAACCCACTGAAAAAAGCCCTGCTGACCCCGGCGGACTGGAAGTTGCTGCGCTATTGCCCGACGCCGGTGTTGCTGGTCAAGACCGCCACCCCTTGGGCAGGCGGCGTGATCCTGGCGGCCATCGATGTGGGCAACGCCGACGGCGAACACCGCTCGCTGCATAATTCGATCATCGACCATGGCTTTGATATCGCCAGCCTCGCCAAAGCGCAGTTGCATGTGATCAGTGCTCACCCCTCGCCCATGCTGTCGGCGGCAGACCCGACCTTTCAGCTCAAGGAAACCATCGAGGCGCGCTATCGCGAGCAATGCAAGGCCTTCCAGGCCGAGTTCGACGTGGACGACAGGCAGCTGCATATCGAGGAAGGCCCCGCCGATGTGCTGATCCCCCATATTGCCCATCGCTTGCAGGCGGCGGTGACCATTATCGGCACGGTGGCACGCACGGGGATTTCCGGCGCGTTGATCGGCAATACGGCGGAGGTGGTGCTGGATGCGGTGCAAAGCGATGTGCTGGTGCTTAAACCGCAGACACTCATGGACCATCTGCAAGAGCTGGCGACCAAGCCCTGACACCGACCTTCAGGCAAAGTGGATCAAATGTGGGAGCTGGCTTGCCTGCGATTGCGGTGGGTCAGCTGGCGCATTTGCTCCTGATACACCGCTATCGCAGGCAAGCCAGCTCCCACATTGACCTCGCCAGTCAATTAACCCAGCGCATCTTTCAAGAACCCAGGCGCGATATAGCGCTGGTAATGCGCCTCGGACAAGATAAAGAACTCGCGATCAATGGCATCGCGCAGTTCAGGCAGCGCCCAGTCGCGAAACTCCGGCAACAGCACCATGCCGTACGCCTCCAGGTTATTGATCACCCGGGCCCCACGGGCGATCAACTGGTAGGCCCAACAATACTCGGACTGGTGTGGCACAAAGCGAATCTTGCGTTGCTCCAACTGCCCGCGCAGTGTCTTGGGGTCGAAAACCTCCACTTTGCCGGCCATGACCTGCACCAACAGCTGCTCAAGCCTGAGCCAGACCGCACGCTTTTCTTCTTCGTTATAGCCGTTCCACTGGATCACTTCATGGTGAAAGCGCTTGCATCCACGGCACACGAGATCGCCGTAGACCGTAGAGCACAGGCCGACGCAGGGGGTCTTGATGGTTTGGTTGGGCATGGGCAGCAACACGCAAATCAGCGAAACAGTGCGCCATGTTAGCCCTTTGTCTAAGGTTGATCACCCAGCAAACTTGAGTAGGCAACTTACCTTTAGATTTTTTTTGCCGTAGAATCACCCGGCCTTGTAAGGCGCCAATAATCCGCTGGAAGCTGTTTTCAAAGCGTCACGAGCACAGTCGTTCCTTCAGAACGGTGTTGGCGCAGGTTCGACCCGGTAGGTCAGAGCCCGCGCCAACCCTCATCAGCTCCGTTCTGCAGGCGTAAAACTTTGAAAGCAGCTTCTGTAAGAAATGGCGGCAGCGCTGGCTTTGCGGCCCAAAAAGCCCCCGAGCGCATGCGTGCCGTTCATTTCTGGATGAGCGTCCCGTGGGACCACTGATGAGGGTAATAACTGTGCTTGAAGCCTACCGCAAACATATCGAAGAGCGTGCCGCACTGGGTATCGTTCCCCAGCCGCTTAACGCCGAACAAACCGCAGGCCTGGTCGAGCTGCTGAAAAATCCTCCGGCTGGCGAAGAAGAATTCCTCGTTGACCTGATCACCAACCGCATTCCACCAGGCGTTGACGAAGCCGCTTACGTCAAGGCCGGTTTCCTGTCTGCCCTGGCCAAGGGCGAAGCCACTTCCCCCCTGATCGACAAGAAACGCGCTGTTGAACTGCTCGGCACCATGCAAGGCGGCTACAACATCGTGACGTTGGTCGAGCTGCTGGACGACGCCGAACTGGCGCCCGTCGCGGCCGCCCAACTCAAGCACACCCTGCTGATGTTCGATGCGTTCCACGACGTCGCCGAAAAAGCCCGCAACGGCAACGAGCACGCCAAAGGCGTGATCCAGTCCTGGGCTGACGGCGAGTGGTTCCGCAACCGCCCTACCCTGGCCGACAAGATCAGCCTGCGCGTCTTCAAGGTCACCGGCGAAACCAACACCGACGACCTGTCGCCTGCGCCTGATGCCTGGTCCCGTCCTGACATCCCGCTGCACGCCCTGGCCATGCTGAAAATGGCGCGTGAAGGCATCGTGCCGGACGAGCAAGGCAAGACCGGCCCGATGAAGCAGATCGAAGAGATGCGCGGCCAAGGCTTCCCGATCGCCTACGTCGGTGACGTGGTCGGTACCGGTTCGTCGCGTAAATCGGCAACCAACTCGGTATTGTGGTTCTTCGGTGACGACGTGCCTTACGTGCCGAACAAGCGTGCTGGCGGTTTCTGCTTCGGCAGCAAGATCGCTCCGATCTTCTACAACACCATGGAAGATGCTGGCGCACTGCCAATCGAATTCGACGTTACCAACATGAACATGGGCGACGTGATCGACCTGTACCCGCATGCTGGCAAAGTCTGCAAGCACGGCACCGACGAAGTCCTGACCACCTTCGAAATGAAGACCCCGGTGCTGTTGGACGAAGTTCGCGCCGGCGGCCGTATCCCGCTGATCATCGGCCGTGGCCTGACCGACAAGGCACGCGCTGAGCTGGGCCTTGGCCCGACCGACCTGTTCAAGCTGCCTGAAGCGCCTGTCGACACCGGCAAGGGCTTCACCCTGGCGCAGAAAATGGTCGGCAAGGCCTGTGGCCTGCCAGAAGGCAAAGGCGTTCGTCCAGGCACCTACTGCGAGCCGAAGATGACCACCGTGGGGTCCCAGGACACCACCGGCCCAATGACCCGTGATGAACTCAAAGACCTGGCGTGCCTGGGCTTCTCGACCGACCTGGTGATGCAGTCCTTCTGCCACACCGCGGCTTACCCCAAGCCGATCGACGTGACCACCCACCACACCCTGCCTGACTTCATCATGACCCGTGGCGGTGTATCGCTGCGTCCAGGCGACGGCATCATCCACAGTTGGCTGAACCGCATGCTGCTGCCGGACACCGTCGGTACCGGTGGTGACTCCCACACCCGTTTCCCGATGGGCATCTCGTTCCCAGCCGGTTCTGGCCTGGTCGCGTTTGCCGCCGCCACCGGCGTAATGCCGCTGGACATGCCGGAATCGATTCTGGTCCGCTTCAAAGGCAAGATGAAACCTGGCATCACCCTGCGTGACCTGGTGCATGCCATTCCTTACTACGCGATCCAGGCTGGCCTGCTGACCGTAGAGAAGAAAGGCAAGAAGAACGCCTTCTCTGGCCGCATCCTGGAAATCGAAGGCCTGAACGACCTGACGCTGGAACAGGCTTTCGAGCTGTCCGACGCCTCGGCTGAACGTTCGGCTGCCGGTTGCACCATCAAGCTGTCCAAAGAGTCCGTCACCGAGTACCTGAACTCCAACATCACCCTGCTGCGCTGGATGATCGGCGAAGGCTACGGCGATGCACGCACCCTGGAACGTCGCGCCCAAGCGATGGAAGCCTGGGTTGCCAACCCGGAGTTGATGGAAGCCGATGCCGACGCCGAATACGCCGAAATCATCGAAATCGATCTGTCGGAAATCAACGAGCCGATCCTCTGCGCGCCAAACGACCCGGACGACGCCCGTCTGCTGTCCAGCGTCGCTGGCGAGAAGATCGACGAAGTGTTCATCGGTTCGTGCATGACCAACATCGGCCACTTCCGCGCTGCCGGTAAGCTGCTGGAGCAGGTCAAGGGCCAGCTGCCTACCCGTCTGTGGCTGTCGCCGCCGACCAAGATGGACGCGCACCAACTGACCGAAGAAGGCTACTACGGCATCTACGGCAAGGCTGGCGCACGTATGGAAATGCCAGGCTGCTCGCTGTGCATGGGTAACCAGGCACGCGTTGAGCCGAACTCCACCGTCGTGTCGACCTCGACCCGTAACTTCCCGAACCGCCTGGGTGATGGTGCAAACGTCTACCTGGCATCGGCTGAGCTGGCGGCAGTCGCCTCCACTCTGGGTCGCCTGCCAACCGTCGAAGAGTACATGGGCTACGCAGCGAAACTGGACACCATGGCCAGTGACGTCTACCGCTACCTGAACTTCGACCAGATCGCTGAGTTCCGCAAGATCGCAGCAAGCGCCAACATCCCGGTGATTCAAGCCTAACGGTGTGTTGATGTGAAAGGCGCCGCGTATCGCAAGGTACGCGGCGTTTTTTTGCGTGCGCCAAAAGGGTAACGGATGTCAATCCAGGCTCCCGCTCCCCCTTAAAGAGTTGTATCAGACTGAAAAGTACTGGCCGCCGACAACCTTTGCACGACGACCTACCAGATCAGGTAGTTGTCCCTCTACGCCTTGAAGGCTAAAACTCTCTACACCCTGACGCCTGTATCACGGAACCCACCAGCTCTGGATGTACTTCGCGCTGTAAGCCGTACCCCTTAATAAAAAAAACAAACCCTGCCCTCGACACCCAAGCCCGGTGCCAGGGGCGCTCTCGCCTGTTTTTTGTGCTGACTGGAGGTGTGTTATGTCGCGTAGCCAATATGTGATCAAGAAAATCTTCAAGCATTATTCGGTGTCGGTGGAACACATCGGCGATGCGCCTGATAGAAAGAACGTCCTGTTGGTCAACGGCGCCATGGCGACGACGTCGGCCTTTGCCCGTACCAGTAAATGCCTGGCCGAACACTTCAACGTGGTGCTGTTTGACTTGCCGTTCGCTGGAAACTCCCGCGCTCACAACCCTGACCGGTGCTTGGTGACCAAGGACGACGAAGTCCAGATCCTGCTGGCATTGATCGAGCGCTTCAACATTCACCATTTGGTTTCCGTGTCCTGGGGTGGCCTGTCCACCCTGCTGGCACTTGCCAAAAATCCAGACAGCGTTGAAAGCTCAGTGGTGATGTCGTTTGCGCCTGGCCTCAACGCGCCGATGCTCGATTACGTCAGCGGGGCGCAGGCACTCATGGCCCGGGATGACAACGCAGGGATCGGCCATTTGCTCAACCAGACGCTGGGCAAGCATCTCCCGGCTCGACTCAAGACCGCCAATCAACAGCATATGGCGCAGTTGATCAACGCCGAGCAGCATCAAGCGCGCTTCCATATCGAACAGGCACTCAAGCTCAATGAAGGGGCCTACTTGCCGCAACTCTCGAACATTGACAGTCATGTGCACTTCCTGAATGGCGCCTGGGACGAATACACCAGCGCCATGGACGTGCAGTCCTTCAAGCAGTACATCCGCGATTGCAGCTTCTCCATTGCCCAGAGCAGCGGACATTTTCTGGACCTGGAGTCCAAGGCCGCGGCCAACGGCGTGCACCGCGCGTTGCTCGGGCATTTGCTGAGGGCATGCGATGCCCAGCCAGGGGCGTTTTGCGAGCAGTCGGCTCAACGAGCGCGGCTGAGCTTTGCCTAAATACTTTTCAACAAGGACGTGGATGATGCGAGTAATCATGGTTGCCATCGGCTCGGCCGGTGACGTTTTTCCCTTTATCGGCCTGGGAGCTGCCCTGACTGTGCGCGGTCATCAGGTCACCTTGTGCAGCATGCCGACGTTTCAGCGCGCCATTGAGGCGCAGGGGCTGAACTTCGTGCCGTTATGCGATGAGGCGACCTACAGCGCCGCCATGGGCGATCCCCTATTGTGGGACCCGAAGACCTCATTCGCCGTATTGTGGCAAGCCATCGCCGGCCTGCTGGAACCCGTCTACGACTATGTAACCACTCACAATACCGACGATACGGTGGTTGTCGGCTCACTATGGGCCTTGGGTGCACGTATCGCCCATGAAAAATACGGCATCCCTTATCTGTCCGTCCAAGTGTCGCCATCCACGTTGCTTTCTGCACATTTGCCACCCGTGCACCCCACCTTCAATGTGTCGCGGCGCTTGCCATTGACTCTGCGCAAGCTGCTCTGGCGCGGGATCGAATACCTGAGCCTGGACCGTACCTGTGCTCCCCAAATCAACGCACTACGCCACAAACATGGGCTACCAGGCGTGGTGAAGAACATCTTCAGTCAATGGATGCATGCGCCCCAAGGGGTGATATGCCTGTTCCCCGAATGGTTCGCCCCCGCACAGAAAGACTGGCCACAGCCTTTGCACATGGCCGGTTTCCCTCTGTTCGACGGTGGCGCCCCTGGGCTCGATGAGCCCACACGAGCCTTTCTGGTTGCCGGAGCGCCCCCTATTGTCTTCACTCAAGGCTCCACTGAGCACTTTGACCAGCAGTTTTATCGTTTCGCCCTGGCAGCGCTGCACAGGGTCGGTGCCCGCGGCATTTTTCTGACCGGTGACCGACCGCTCTTCACGGACCTGCCGCCCACCGTGATACAGCGCCCGTTTTTGCCGATGAGTTCGCTGTTGCCCCACGCGGCCGGTCTGGTCCACCCCGGCGGCATTGGCGCCATGAGCCAGGCGCTGGCGGCCGGCATTGCGCAGATTGTGCTGCCTATCGCTCATGACCAGTTCGATAACGCCGAACGCCTGGTGCGCATGGGATGCGGCATACGCCTTGCCCTACCGTTAAACAAACAGGACCTGGACGATGCGATCACAACGCTCTTGCACGACAGCCGGCTGCAAACGGCCTGTCGTCGAGCGAGCAGCCTGATGCCCTGCGACGCTGCCTCTTGTGAAACAGCGGTCAACGCCATTGAGCAGTGCCACGCGCGGCATTCAATGCCTCGCCTGCGCCAGGCCTCATAAACCACGAACGTCCAAGTGTAAGCACCGTGCCAGAGCGGTCGGGAAGCCTCGGCAAAGTTTGACAGAAATAGCTTGTGGGCTAGATTGCCAAGAATGCAGTAATCGAGGCGACTGTCCATGGAGAAGGAAAACGACCTCATTCGTTGGTGGGATTGCTTACGCATCGAGATGTGCAAGCAACAGGATGAGACTCAAGTGTTAGCGCTTCTGGAGCGTGAAGTGTTGCAACTGGGGTTCGAGTACTACGCCTATGGCGTACGTCACCTGACCCCTTTTACACGCCCCAGAACCGAGATATGCGGGTCCTACCCCGCAAGCTGGCTGGCACATTACGAGAAGCAAAACTACGCGGCTGTCGATCCGTCAATCCTTAGTGGCTTGCGCTCTACCGAGATGGTGGTATGGAACGACGCACTGTTTGATAACAGCCGCACGCTGTGGCAGGAAGCTCGGGACTGGGGCTTGTGCATCGGCGCCACACTGCCGATTCGAAGCCACGACCGTTCACTGCGGGTACTGTCCGTGGCTCGGCGCCAAGACATTATTTCGCAGGCTGAAAACAACGAGATTCAAGTGCGCCTGCGCTGCATCCTTGAACGGGTGACACTGCGCCTGACAGACCTGGGTGATAGCGAACGCGCCCACCAATCGGTCTGCCTGAGCCGGCGTGAGCGGGAGATCCTGCAGTGGACCGCCGACGGCAAGAGTTCAGGAGAAATTGCGCTGATCCTCACTATTTCCGTCAACACCGTAAACTTTCACCTCAAAGCCATTCAGAAGAAATTCGGGGCTGGCAACAAAACACTGGCGGCAGCCTACGCCGCTGCACAGGGCCTTATCTAGGGCCCGACAATTGCGATAAGGACGTCCAATGATCAGCATCATCACCCGTCGTCACCATGAACTGTCTGCAACGCTTGAGGACGACCTGGGCCGCTACCGACACGAAGTTTTCATCCAGCAATTGGGCTGGCAACTGGATTCCACGCACGCCCGGCCCCAACGCGAATTCGACCAGTTCGACCACGCGGATGCTCGTCATATCCTCGCCCTGGATGCCGAGCACCAAGTCTGCGGTTGCGCGCGGCTCTTGCCGACCACGCAACCTTATCTGCTGGCGCAAGTGTTCGGTTTTCTGTGCGACCAGCCAACCCCGCGAAGCAGCGACACCTGGGAGGTGTCGCGTTTTGCCGCGCGCGCGCTGGAGGAAGGCACCTTACCGATGCGCGTCTGGTGGAACAGCCTGAACCATGCCTGGAGCCAGGGCGCCAATCGGGTAGTGGCGGTGACCACACCCGCGCTAGAACGTTATTTTCTCAGGCATGGCGTGCAGTTGAGCCGCCTCGGTTCTCCGCAACGCGTGAATAAAGACCATGTGGTAGCGCTGAGTTTTCCGGCCTGGCAGAAAAACGGCCAAATCGCGTTACACGCAGAGTCGGCCGTTGCCTAGCGATGGGTGATCCCCACCTGTGCTTAAAGCCGGGGCATCGGCTGCGAACGCCTCAGGGAATCAGCGAGTAAATCAGTGAGGAAATGGCCACCAGACCGACCAGCGTCACGAACACATTCGAGGCCTGCCCCCGGTACTTGGCCATGGCCGGGACCTTGCGGATCGCGTACATCGGCATCAGGAACAATATCGACGCGATGATCGGCCCGCCCAGGGTCTCGATCATGCCAAGAATGCTCGGGTTGAGCGTGGCGACGATCCAGCACACCACCAACATGAAGGCGGCGGTCATGCGGTCCAGGGTCTTGGGTGCCGGGCGGCGGCCAGTCTTGACCACCAGGCCCTTGAGGCCCTCGCTGGCGCCGATGTAGTGGCCCAGGAACGACTTGGCAATCGCCACGAACGCAATCAACGGTGCGGCAAAGGCAATCGTCGGGTTATCGAAGTGGTTGGCCAGGTACGACAGGATCGACAGGTTCTGCGCTTTCGCTTCGGCCAACTGCGCGGGCGACAGGGTCAGCACGCAACTGAACACGAAGAACAGCACCATCGCCACCATCAGCAAGTGCGCGCGGGACAGGATCTGCGAGCTGCGCTCGTCGGCGTGTGCGCCGTACTGGCGCTTCTGGTCCACCGCGAAGGCCGAGATGATCGGTGAATGGTTGAACGAGAACACCATCACCGGAATCGCCAGCCACAGCGTGTTGAGCAGCGCCGAGGGTGCCGGCACTTCGCTGGCGGTGCTGAGAATGCCGCCATTCCAGTGCGGTACCAGGTACACCGCCAGGAACAGCAAGGCCACAATAAACGGGTACACCATCAAGCTCATGGCCTTGACGATCACTTGCTCACCGCAACGCACCACGGCCAGCAGACCCAAGATCAACACAAACGCCAGGATGGCCCGGGGCGGCGGCAGGATATGCAGCTGGTGCTCCATGAAGCTGCTGACGGTATTGGTCAGCGCCACGCTGTAGATCAGCAGGATCGGGAAGATCGCAAAGAAGTACAACAAGGTGATCAGTGCACCGGCCTTGATACCGAAATGCTCTTCAACCACGTCGGTAATGTCGGAACCTTCACGGCCGGACAGCACGAAACGGGTCAGCCCACGATGGGCAAAGAACGTCATCGGGAAGGCCAGCAACGCCAGGATCACCAGCGGCCAGAAGCCCCCCAGGCCCGCGTTGATAGGCAGGAACAAAGTACCGGCGCCAATGGCGGTACCGAATAGCCCGAGCATCCAGGTAGTGTCCTGGCGGCTCCAGCTTGTGAGCGTTGCAGGTGTCGTTGCATAGCGTTCGTCGACGCTATTGGCCTGATCATTCATCCGGTGGGATCTCCGCATTCACACGGCCAGCACGAGTCAGAAAAACCTGACAGGCAGCGCCCTGGCCGAAACAAGGGCCGGATTGTCCGGGATTCTCTTGGAGAAGCAAAGACTTAGCTGAGGAATGGTTAGGCGGAGCAGCTGGTCAAGTGGCCGCCCCCGTGAAGGTTTTGGATGGCTGAAACGTCGTACAAACATTACGTCTAAGTTTTAATAGGCCACCTATTGCGAGAAGAGTCCGACAACAAGTTCGGAAGCAGCCCGCTTCAAAATCATATTCTTAGTCATACAACCCCTCAACTGTTACAGGACCATACATAGCTATTGAGCACGCGCAAATTCGCACACTAATATCTTCGCGCACTGACCGACAAAGACGATAACAACACTTAACCAACCAGTAAGGAGTTTGATAATGCGAAGATTCACCCTTGCTTTTACCGGCCTGTTTTTCGCGGGTTTATTAGGCGCGCCGTCAAGTTACGCGAAATCGGTTGAGGCTGATGTTCGTGCCCTGGCCTCTTCGCCTCAATGGCTGACCACCAAGGTGTATATAGAGGGCGAGCCAGAAAACGACGTCAAGGCCAAATACCCCGGCGTGGTGGGGGCGGTTATTTCCTGGTCACTGGCGACAAGCAGACCCACATCCTGGTGCCCGACCTTGGCCCGCATCGCACCATCGTCAGAAGGCTGGAAAAATTGGACAACACCGAATTCACCTATTCTCGTGAAGTCCCTCGCGACATGGTAGCGACCAACCCTCCCGTTAGAGTCTATGTGGTACATGCGCCTTACACGGGGCCAATAAAGACTCAGATGTCAAACTAGTTAAACACCCTATTTATATCCAGCCATAAAAAACCAATAACAAACGAGGCACTTGTGATGAATCCATACGCTTCATTCAGATATCTATTCATGCCTGCACTGCTGGTAGCCGTACTGTTGCCCAGCGCAACCACGGTACAGGCCAACACGACACTGCCCACCAAAAGCATCGCCGCCACGTCCGATAACACCGTCATGTTGACCGTGTTTCTTAAACACGATCAATCACGCCCGCTGGGCGAATTGAAAGCCCAACTGGCCAAGCAGGAATTTCACAAGGCCTTCCCGCCGGAAGGTGTCGAAGTCGTCAGTTGGAATATCACCATGGGCATCGGGCAAGTCATCGTGCTGCGTTTACCGGCGTCTCGCCTGGCTCAAGTCAACCTGGCCATCGAGAACACGGCGTGGGGTGTCTACAAGACAGAATTCTTCCCGACCTACGATTTCATGCCGATCGCACAAAGAGAGCGGGCCCAGGCACGGCAACCGGGAACTACTCAGTAGCTGGCGCGACAGCGAAGGAGCCTGGGTGCGCGGGTTTGGGTTGCGCAGCCAGGTTTGACGTATCCGGAAATCTTGCAGGAGGTCAGCGCAATAACGGGTAGGTTCGGCGCATACTCATGCTCTCAAACCCTTCAGGAAGAGCCTTGCGATGCCCACCACTGTTCTGGTCCTGGTTGAAACCATCAACGAATACCTGCAAATCATCGAGAGCAACGACTTTCATGTGATCCTGGCGCCGACGCCTACTGAACGCGCCCAAGCAATCAAGACCCATGGGGGGCAGATTCAGGCCGTGCTGACCCGCGGGCCGCTTGGGCTGTATGCCGAAGAGATCGCCGCGTTGCCATTACTGGAGATCATCTGCGTGATTGGCGCCGGCTACGAACATGTGGACCTGCAAGCGGCAAGCAACCGCGGGATAGTGGTGACTAACGGTGCCGGCGTGAACGCACCCTCGGTGGCTGATCACGCCATGGCGTTGCTGTTGTCACTGGTGCGCGGGATTCCTCAGACCGACGCCGCTGTTCGCCGCAGCGAGTGGCCGAAGGTCATGCGCCCTTCCCTGGCCGGCAAACAACTGGGCATTCTCGGGCTGGGGGCCGTGGGCATGGAAATCGCCAAGCGCGCCGCCCTCGGGTTTGGCATGGAAGTGAGCTATCACAACCGCCAACCTCGCGATGACGTGGATTACACCTACTGCTCAACGGCCGTCGAACTGGCGCGCACTTCGGACTTCCTGATCCTGGCCACGCCCGGTGGGGCCGGCACTCGCCATCTGATCGATAAACATGCGCTGGATGCGTTGGGGCCCAATGGCTATCTGGTGAACATTGGCCGCGGCAGCGTAGTGGTGACCGCCGACCTGGTCGCCGCGCTGGAGCAGCGCCGCATCGGCGGCGCCGCGCTGGACGTGTTTGACGATGAGCCTGCAGTGCCCGATGCCCTCAAGCGCCTGAGCAATACCGTGCTGACGTCCCACGTGGCCGGCCTGTCCCCGGAAGCGGCCCATGACACGGTGCAGCGCGTCGCTGATAACCTGGTGGAATACTTTGCCGGCCGCCCCGTGCTTACACCGGTGGCCTTGCCAGCGCCTGCAAAATGACCGATCAGGCACGCTGATCACCCTTCAACACGCTAACCTATTAAGCCGCCCCGGCCTTGTCGCTGGGCGGCTGTGCGCATTAGATTAGGAAATAGTCCAAGGCCTTTAGAATAAGCAGAAGGGATAAGCATGGCGCTGAACGACCAATCGACCCAGATTCGCCCAGGCGAAGAACTTGATGCCAGCCTGATCGATCCCTACCTCAAAGCTCATATTCCGGGCCTGAGCGGTACCGTCAAAATCAGCCAGTTCCCTGGTGGCGCGTCGAACCTGACTTACCTGCTGGAATACCCCGACCAGGAATTTGTTCTGCGTCGCCCGCCGTTTGGTCACAAGGCCAAGTCTGCCCACGACATGGGCCGCGAATACCGCATTCTCAACCAGCTCAAAGATGGCTTTCCGTACTGCCCCAAGGCTTATGTGCACTGCACCGATGAATCGGTGATCGGCGCCGAGTTCTATGTGATGGAGCGCGTCAACGGCATCATCCTGCGCTCCGACCTGCCGGCTGAGCTGGGCCTGGACGCCACCCGCACCGAGGCCTTGTGCAAGAGCTTTATCGACAAATTCGTCGAACTGCACCAGGTCGACTACCGCGCCTGCGGCCTGGCCGACCTGGGCAAGCCCGAAGGCTACGTGGCGCGGCAGATTCGCGGCTGGGGCGAGCGCTATGAAAAAGCCCTGACGCCCGATGCGCCAAAATGGGAGGCGGTACGCGCCTGGCTCGACGACAAGATGCCAGCCGATCACTCCACCTCCAGCATCGTGCACAACGACTACCGCTTCGACAACGTGATCCTCGACCCGCACAACCCGATGCAGATCATCGGCGTGCTGGACTGGGAGCTGACCACCCTGGGCGACCCGTTGATGGACCTGGGCAACACCCTCGCCTACTGGATCGAGGCTGCGGACCCGGCGCCGGTGCAACTGATGCGCCGCCAGCCGAGCAACGCCCCCGGTATGCTCACCCGCCGCCAGTTTGTCGACTACTACGCCAAGCGCTCCGGCATCCAGATCGACAATTTCGATTTCTATTACACCTACGGCCTGTTCCGCCTGGCCGGGATTGTGCAGCAGATCTACTACCGCTTCTTCCATGGCCAGACCCAGGACAAACGCTTCGCGCAGTTCATCCACATGAACAAACTGCTGGAGCAGATGAGCCTGAATGTCATCGGCAAATCAGCGCTCTGAGTGCAACTACAAGGAACCCTCATGTCCAAGACCAACCTGTTCGACCTCGATGGCAAGATTGCGTTTGTTTCCGGCGCCAGCCGTGGCATCGGTGAAGCCATCGCCAAGTTGCTGGCCCAGCAAGGCGCCCATGTGATTGTCTCCAGCCGTAAGCTGGAGGGTTGCCAGCACGTGGCCGATGCGATCATCGCCGAGGGCGGCAAAGCCACGGCCATTGCCTGCCATATTGGTGAAATGGAACAGATCACCCAGGTGTTCGCCGGCATTCGTGAACAGTTCGGCCGCCTGGATATCCTGGTCAACAACGCCGCCACCAACCCGCAGTTCTGTAATGTACTGGACACCGACCTGGGCGCATTCCAGAAGACCGTTGACGTGAATATCCGTGGTTACTTCTTCATGTCGGTGGAAGCCGGCAAGCTGATGCGCGAGAACGGCGGCGGCAGCATCATCAACGTGGCCTCGATCAACGGCATCTCGCCCGGCGTGTTCCAGGGCATCTACTCGGTGACCAAGGCCGCCGTAATCAACATGACCAAGGTGTTTGCCAAGGAATGTGCGGCCTTTGGAATCCGTTGCAACGCGCTGCTGCCGGGCCTGACCGATACCAAGTTTGCCTCGGCGCTGGTCAAGAATGATTCCATCCTGAAAATGGCCCTGGCCCAGATCCCGCTCAAGCGCGTGGCCGACCCCAGCGAAATGGCTGGCGCGGTGCTGTACCTGGCCAGTGATGCGTCGAGCTATACCACTGGGGTTTCGCTGAATGTGGACGGTGGTTTCTTGTCCTGACGCCCCAGGCGCCATCGGTGGCAGACGGGGCTGAGCCGTCTGCCATCAGACTCAGACTCGCACGCCGCTCATATCGATCTTGAATAGCACCAGTTTGCCGTCTGGCAGGGTCGCGCCAATCACCTTGAACAGCCGCTGACGGTCCAGCGCATCCGCTACCTGTTGCCGGGCCCCTGGATCACTGCGGTCCAACTTCTTCAACACGCGTCTAACCCAGCCATCCTCCATCTGGAAATGCTCATAGACCCTCTGCATGCTGACATTGCGCGGTTTGGCATGCTTGACCTCAAGCACGTAGACATCGCCCGCGGGCCCTTTGAACACCAGATCGAAACCGTTTTGACCGCCACCGTAGGTTCCACCAGGGATGATTTGATAGCCATCATTGACCAGTAGTGCGCGGTACATCTTCTCATTGGCAAGCCCACGGCCCTTTGCATCCTGAATACTCAGCGTCTTCCAATGATCAAACAACGCTATTTCATCCGCGCGCCTTTGCCGATGGGGATAATGAAACTGGTCGTTGGCGGCCACTGCGTCGACATTGAACGAGCCCTCACGGCGTACCGCAACGGTGGCCATGCCTTGAAACGGATCAAACTGCACAATGCCCATGGGTAGGGCGAGGCCGTCGGCCTTGGCCTGTATCCCCTGTAACAGCCGACCATAGGGATAACCATGGGTCCAGATGTGCGTATCAATCTTGCGATCTTGCAGGTGCGCGGGTGCATTGCGGATAGCCGGGTTATCGAATGCAATCATCTGCCGCGCATACTGGCGCATGTAGCAGTACGTTTGCCTGTCCTGCGTCGACATCACGCCCTGGCTCATATCACTGGTAACAGTGGTGTAGCCCAGAACCTTGCGGGCCGCGCGAATGATGGCGCCGATGCTGCCCAAGCGCATCTCGGGCACCCACGAAGCACGGCTGCCACCGGTATCCAGGTAAACACCCGGCGCATGGCTGTGTGCATTGGGAATCATCTGGTATTTATTTCTCGTGCTATCAAGATCGACGCGAACCACTACGCCCCCCACCTCCAGATAGCTGGCGATTGAGTCACCAGAGATCTGAATGATGCCGTCTTCGGTGATGGCCCCGCTTTGCTGCCACACCCCACGCGCGTCAGGTACGTAAAGTTTGTTATCGCCCGCTTTGAAGAACGCCAACGAGAACCGGGCATCGCCGTAGTAGCTCTGCCCGCCCATGACGTACTGTCTTTTCCCCTGGATAGCCGGCCCCGTCGTTGCGCCCCCACCTCGTGCATCGTAAAGCTGCAGATCCAACCGTGGATCCCGCGGCACGGGGGCGGCCATCGGCATCGACACCGGTGCACTGGCATGAGCCGCCGTCGTCACGCCGGTCCAGGTCCAAGTGCCCCCCACTCTGCTGACAGCAGATGGGCTGGCCGCCAGTTGATGAGCCAAGCGCGGGTGATAAGTGCCGCTGGCCGGGTGATAGTCCACTTGCACTGTCTGCCCGGTATCCAGATCAATGTAACTGCGGCCGGCAGCCTGACGAACACCCTCGGCATTTGCGGGCCCAAGCGCATCGCCCGTTACCCACACTGCCTGCGGCGGCAGCGGCCCAGGCAGATCCAGCGCACTTATGTGCGCGACCCCAAGCGCGTCGCCGTGCCCGGTGCGCTGCACGCCTTGATTCACAGGTTGAAGGGAAGGAACCTGACGGCCATAGTCCCTGACCATGACGGTGTCGGCACCCAAGCCGATACGTGAGGGTGATACATGCGCGGTCCTGGGTGATTGAGGTTTTTGCTGCATAAAAAATCCCTTTTCAATGATCTATCAAACTGAATCGGCACCGATAAACCGCAGTTGCGCAGACGTCACAGTGCGCTGGGGATCAGCGTCCGCTCCCCAGCAATCGCGACCTGCATCGTAATGAATACCTGACACCGTACCGTCCTCCAGCTCAAGGCCGACGATACGCAACTGACGCACCATCACGGTCGTCCACTGGCGAGAACGGCGCAGCGCACCCAGTACCTCATCGATGCTCGAATAACGGCAAGCATCCAGTTGCACGAGGCAGATCGCGCCCAGGTCCTGGCGAATGTCGTACTGCTCGCCCTGCAGGGTGTGTACGCTGACCTGTTCCAGCGGTATCGAAGGGTCTGTCACGGGAGGCAGCAACACTGTCACGCTGCCAACGGTCAGCGTGTCGTTGATCAGGGCGATATGCGCCCGCTCAATCAACTCGCCAAGACCGGCGGTATTGATCCGCCAGAACGACGCGTCCGCCGTTTTGGCCAACGCCCCCGGCGTGGACAGGGCAATCGTTGAGCCTGCGCTGGGCACGACCTCGTAGGTCGATGAGCGCCCCATCAGCGCATAAGGCCTCTGGTAATGGGGCGGTACAGGAATAACGACTTTCTGTTGCACCGATTGCAACCAGATGCCCTTGGCGCTGTGCGGTCGAAAAAACCCGTGCACGCCGGGCTTTTCTATCAAGGCAGAGCTGCCGTCGAAGGTCTTGAACCCGGGCGAGGCACGGTCTTGGATATAGGATTGCTGGGCCGCCTGCACGCGGTATGAGACGCCGTCATTCATGACCAGCACGAATCGGCAGTCCAGCGTCAAGGCCACCGCGATGATGTTTGAGGTCACGTTGGTGCGCGCCGAAGAACGATCGCTGGCATAGTGGGCGAGGACCAATTGGCTGCCGTCGATGAACCTGATGGTCAATCTCACGTCGCTGTAGGTCAGCGAATCGAAGTGTCCACTCCTGCGCAGGGTCACGCGGTAGTGGGCCAAGGCCTGGAGAATCTCCCGCGACGAATAGTCCACGTACAGCACGCACGCGGTGGTGTCGCCCTTGAGGCGAACATCGAGCACCTTTGCACCTGGCCCGCGTTCGACGAACCCACGCGTAGAACGCCCATGGGGCACCACGAACGTGCCAGCGCCCAACACCTTGTCCAGGCTGACGTCCTGGCCGCCCGCTCTCACGGCAACGGTGACGTTAGTGTCCTCGCTGCCCATCAACACCGGTTCAAGGATCGGCTCAAGCGTATAGCCGTCCTCCGTGAGAAACAGCAGGTTGTGCTTGTTCAAGCGGCGCTGCTCATCACTGGACGTATAGAGCGGCTCAAGCTTGATGACTTGCTCCGGCAGTTCGCCGTCCACGCCCCTCCACGCCACGATGACCAGCGCACAGCCCTGGATACGCCAACTGCTGATAGACGCCAACGGCCAGCGCATCTCAATCACAGAGCCCTCGGCCCAGTCCTGCTCATGCAATGTCACCGCGCCAGGGTTGCTGGCAATCACATAACGGTCTTTGCCCGCCCCACCGTCCACCCAGGCGCCAGCGCCCAGCACAATCACTGTATCGTTGCCCTCTGCGGCTTCGATCCGATCGTTGTGACCGGCGGCGACCAGGGTATTGGCCTGTGCTGAACCCTTGAGATGGTTGGCAAGCCCGGTTGGGGTGTAGATATTTTCTATCGAGTCCAGGCTGATCGAAGGATAAGGCGGCGACTTGTCGATATCCTTGCGCCGCACCACAGTGCCCGCCTGCAGGTCGATGGCATAACCTGCCGTCCCGTCCTCATAAATTGTCGAGTTAGCCAGGTAAAGCGTATCGCTGCCCTCCTCGCCACGCAGCTCGCTGGCCGGGCTATTCGCATCGGTTTCGTCCAGTATGGCCGTCGGCATGTCATACCTGAACAGGTCGTTCCTGGCGCCCCCGGTGAGCTGCTTGTGGCCTTCACCGAAGCGGAAAATGTTCGGGTTGCCAGTCGAACCTTTGACCTTGTCATTACCTCCCCCCAGTTGCCAGAGCACAGCCGCATCCACGGCAGTACTGTCATACACCGCACCCGGCAGACGGTCAACCGGGGTATTGGACGCATCGACTTCATCATCTTGGTCAATCACCGTGGGCTCTGTGGTATCGATGTACGGATCTTCACCCTCGGCCTCGTTCCAGCGGCGCTTCCAATGGCGGACTGGCCTCAACCGCACCTCAAACCCGCCATTGACCACCGCCTGCACGGTGCCTTTGAGCGCGCCTTTAAGCCAGGCATCGGCCTGCTCCTCCAGTTGCTGCGCATACTGTTGTTCCATCCGGGCCACGACGTACCGATCGCGTATGGCCCTCTCCTGCTCCTTGCCTTGAAAGGCCAACCAGCCCGCGTGCAGGCGCTCGAAGATACTCAGTTCGATGTAATCATCAATGTCATCCACCTGACGAACCGCAGCATAGAGTTGCGTGCCAAAGATCAGTACGGCAGCGGCGGCAATGCCCAGCGGGCCGGCCACGCTGAACCCGGCCAACGCAGCGGCACTCAGGGCCACAGCCACGCTGGCGCTCACAATACTGAAGCCGGCATTGACGTAATGGTCCATGGCTTCCTTGCCGGTACTCTTGGCTGCCTTGGCGAACGACTCCTTGGCATTGAGATAATCAAAGGGCAACGTCAGCACCAACGCAAACAGGCTGGCCCCCCGTCGCAGGGCCTGGCCAAGGCAACTGGTGCTGAAACCTGCAAATACCTTGCGACCGTTTTCCAGCAGCCGTCTGCCGAGTTTTTCCAGCGCCAGCTCCAGTGCAGCCCCTGTGAGGTTGGCCAATAACTCAGCGCCGGTGACCACCGACCTATTGATGTCGCCGGTTTTGATCGCCTCGGCCAAGGCGCTGATTGCGCTGTAATACCCGTAAGCTGCAAGCCCCGCGCCCATGACCGCCAGGCTTCGGCTTTTCTTCGGCTCGACCCAGCGAGGCATTCCCTCCAACTGCGCCGCTTGGTTGAGATTGGTTTTCTGTACTGAACGCAACAGGTTATCGAGCTTGCCGACTGCACCAGGATGTTCGTCTCCCGGCTTCGCCAACAGCAGAGGTGGTGCCTGTACCGAACGCAATGCCGCGAACTCGAATAACAGTGCGGCACTGTTGTCACTGACCGAGTCATTCCTGCGCAGACACCGATGCAGTCTGGATGCCGAGAATCGGATCGCATCAAGCAGCGTCTGGTCTGCTTCGCGTACTGCCAGGTGATGGGCCTTTACCGGTTTTCCCGCCATGTAGGCCCCCATGGCGGCAAGGTCTCTACGCTGGACAGTCAGCTCGCCCACAACCAATGGCCCCAGGCTCTGATCCAGGGCAAGCAATGCTGCTTGCCTTTTTTTCGCAGGTGTTTCGATTGTCGCCATGCGTCCGCCTCCCTATGCCACGACGTAAACAGGGATAGTGGCGGCCAACAGGACCCAGGCAACGGTAGATGCTTATGCGTACCGGCAATTGACGCACAGATAGTTTGAGCCCATAGCGCAAGCGAGTAATCTTGGCGCGGAGTGAAGCCTTGGGATGAAACATGGAACTGCACGTGGTAATCAATGGCCGCAAGGACCTGGCCGAACAGCTCTACCAGCAGTTGCGCGAAGCCATCGCCACCGGGCGGCTGTCGGCAGGCGCACAGCTGCCCCCCAGCCGACTGCTCGCCGAACAACTGGGCATCTCGCGCAAGACCGTGTCGGACACCTACGCCACCTTGACCTACGAGGGCCTGCTGATTGGCAAGATCGGCCGCGGTACTTTCGTCAATGCCTGGGCGCCACAGCCCGACCGCGTGCAAACCGCCACCGACCTGGCGTGTGCCGCCAACCTGGGCAAATGGGCGGCACTGCCCTCACCCATGGGCCACCCCGCCCGCGAGGAGATCCTGCGCTACGAATTTATCGGTGGCGCGACGACACGCCACCAATTCCCACAGGATGAATGGCGGCGTTGCACCCAGGATGCGTTGCGTCGCATCGCCCAAAACAGTGGTTTTTACAGCCAGCCAGAAGGCGTGCCCGCCCTGCGCGATGCCATCGCCGGGCATATCGCGTTTTCCCGTGGGGTCAAATGCGGCGCCCGCGATATCGTAGTCACCAACGGCGCACAGCAGGCGCTGGACCTGCTTGCCCGCGTGGTGCTTGAACCCGGCAGCCTGGTCGCGATGGAAGACCCCGGCTACAGCCCCGCACGCCAATTGTTCGTCGCGATGGGCGCCCGCGTCGCCAGTGTTGCCGTCGACGAACAGGGCCTGCAGGTCGACCAGATCCCGGATGGCACGCGCCTGATCTATGTGACGCCGTCCCACCAATTCCCCCTCGGCATGCCCATGAGCCAGGCGCGGCGCGAAGCCCTGCTGGACCGCGCCATCGCGCTCGGCGCGATCATCATCGAAGACGATTACGACAGCGAATTCCGCTACGAAGGCCGCCCCACCGACTCCCTGCAAAGCATGGATACCCGCGGCGTGGTCACCTACGTCGGCACCTTTTCCAAAACCCTGTCGCCGGAGTTGCGCCTGGGCTACGCGGTGCTGCCGCCGGCCATTTATGGTGCGGTGCTCAAGGCCAAGCAATTGACCGACCAGCACAGCGCTACCTTGCCGCAGTGGGCACTGGCCAAGTTCATCAGCGAAGGCTACCTGCTCAAGCATATTCGCCGCTGTCACGGGGTCTATGCGGGGCGTCGCGAACGCATCCTGCAGCGTCTGGCGGGCGATCTGTCGCCGTGGTTCGAGGCAGTACCGACGGTGGCGGGCTTTCACCTGGCGGCCCTGTGCAAGGTGCCGGTGAATATTCCATTGCTGATGGAACGGGCGCGTCAGGTCGAGGTGGGTTTATACCCCTTGGACGTGTTTTTTCACGACAAGCCGGTGCGCTCGGGGCTGATTCTGGGGTTCGGCGCCATCGAGACTCTGGATATCGACCCGGCGCTGGACAAGGTCCGCGATATTCTCCTGCAGATTGGCTAGGCAGTTTTCCGCCGCATTGGTCATTGGTGGCAAGCCCCCGGCGGCGTAGGGTGAAGCGGTCTTTCACCCGATGGAACCCTCATCATGAAACGCTTATTCGCTGCCACCCTGATGCTCGCCTCCCTCAGTGCATTTGCCCACGACCCGGTCTACAACAAGGAAACGCTCAAGGTGCTGCAAGAGCACGCCTTGACCAACGTGACGGGCAAGAAAACCATCATGCTCACCGTGGACTATGCCCCCGGCCAGGCCACCGTGCCCCACAGCCACACCGGCACCGCCGTGGCTTATGTGCTCGAAGGCGAGATCACCTCGCGGGTCAATGATGAAAAGGCGATCACCTACAAAGCCGGGCAATCGTTCTACGAGCCGGCCGGCTCGCGGCATTTTGAGTCAAGCAATGCCAGCCAGACCCAACCGGCCAAGCTGCTGGTGGTGATGGTGCTGGATGACAAAGCTGAGGTACTCACCCCGCTTCCCAAGTAATCAGCAACACCACAAAACCCATGTGGGAGCTGGCTTGCCTGCGATAGCGGTGGACCCGCCAGCTCATCTTTTACTGGCCCACCGTTATCGCAGGCAAGCCAGCTCCCACAGTTTTAACCGTATCTGGTCAGGGACGTTTGAACAGGTTGCGCTGGTGTTCAATGCGCTGGCGGCACTCACAACCCTCCAGATGATCATTGACCATTCCCATCGCCTGCATCAACGCATACATCGTGGTCGGGCCGACGAAGGTCCAGCCGCGTTTCTTCAGGGCCTTGGACAAGCGCACCGAAGCCGCTGAGGTCGGATTGGCCGTCCAGTAAGCCATGTCCACCACTGCCGGCCGCTCTTGCGCGCCGGGTTCGAACGCCCACAGCCAGCGCGCCAGCGAACCGGTCTCCTCCACCAGTTCACAGGCCCGGCGTGCGTTGTTGATGGCCGAGATGATTTTCGCCCGATTGCGCACGATGCCCGGCTCGCTCATCAACCGCTCGATGTCCGTCTCGCCGTACTGCGCCACCCGGCGAAAATCAAAACCCTCGAACACCTGTCGAAAGTTTTCGCGCTTGCGCAGGATGGTGATCCACGCCATCCCCGCCTGAAAGCCCTCCAGGCAGATCTTCTCGTACAACGCGATGTCATCCGCCACCGGCACACCCCACTCGTGGTCGTGGTAATGCAGGTAAGCAGGCGCTGCAGTGCGCCAGGCGCAATACATGCGCCCTGCTTCGTCGGTTGTCAGCCCTGATTGATCCATCCATCACCTCGTATGCCCAAGGCGATGATACGCAAAAAAAATTAATCCCCGCCAACCGCTCAAGCATCGTACTTGCCGACCAACTGGTCAGACCGGGACCTGCCAACCGCCAAATATTTACTTGTGATTTGAAAAAAACCGAGCGTAGACTGGCCCCGCACTGGACTTACCGGTAAGACCACAACAATTAAGCCCTGGAACCACCAGGGCACCGAATAGAGATCCCTCCCATGCTCAGATGGTGCTCGCGTTCGATTTTCCTGCAAGTCGTGATTGGCCTGATGCTCGGCATCGCCTGCGGCCTGGCCCTCCCCGAATTCTCCTCGCAACTCAAACCCTTGGGTGACGGCTTTATCAAGCTGATCAAAATGCTGATCGGCCTGATCGTGTTCTGCGTGGTGGTCAGCGGTATTTCCGGCGCGGGCGACTTAAAGAAGGTCGGACGCATCGGCCTCAAGTCGGTGATCTATTTTGAGATGCTGACCACCGTCGCCCTGGTGCTCGGCCTGATCATGGCCTTCAGCACCGGCATCGGCAGCGGCGCCAATATTCACCTGGAGCAACTCTCTTCCGCCGGTTTGAATGAACTGGCGGACAAGGGCCAGCACATCCGCGGCACCAGCCAGTTTCTGATGGAGTTGATCCCCAACTCGGTAGTCGGCGCCTTTGCCGATAATAACGTGCTGCAAGTGCTGTTGTTTTCGGTGTTGTTCGGCAGCGCGCTGAACCTGGTGGGCGAAGCGGCCAGCGGGATTTCGCGACTGATCAACGAATTGAGCCATGTGATCTTCCGCATCATGGGCATGATCGTGCGCCTGGCGCCGATTGGCGTATTCGGTGCCATCGCGTTCACCACCAGCACCTATGGCCTCGATTCACTGCAACACCTGGGCAGCCTGGTGGGGCTTTTCTACCTGACCTGTTTTGCCTTTGTGGCGGTGATCCTCGGGCTGGTGATGCGCCTGTCGGGCCTGCGCATGTTGCCGCTGCTCAAGTACCTGCGCGAAGAACTGCTGATCGTGATGGGCACCGCGTCGTCCGACGCGGTGTTGCCGCAGATCATGCGTAAACTGGAACACCTGGGCATCGGCAGCTCCACCGTGGGCCTGGTGATTCCCACCGGCTATTCGTTCAACCTCGACGGTTTTTCCATCTACCTGACCCTGGCTATCGTGTTTATCGCCAACGCCACCGGCACACCGCTGTCGATGACCGACTTGCTGACCATCCTCCTGGTATCGTTGATCACCTCCAAGGGCGCCCATGGCATTCCAGGCTCGGCATTGGTGATTCTGGCGGCAACGCTCACAGCGATTCCGGCGATTCCGGTGGTCGGCCTGGTGTTGGTGCTGGCCGTGGACTGGTTCATGGGCATCGGCCGTGCGCTGACCAACCTGATCGGCAATTGCGTGGCCACCGTGGCGATTGCACGCTGGGAAAAAGACATTGATATCCAGCGCGCCAACAAGGTGCTCGACGGCCAGCAAGGCTATGCCTTCCAGGCCAAGAAGCCGGTACTGCCGGCGCATCAGGAGTTCTAGGACAACACCCATCCAATGTGGGAGCTGGCTTGCCTGCGATAGCGGTGGGTCAGCGTCAACTGTAGTGCCTGACACTCAGTCATCGCAGGCAAGCCAGCTCTCACTTTGGACCTTCGCCAGACTGAATACTGTATGAGCAACATCAAGGAGCCTTCGACGTGATCAGCACCTCAACCGTCGTCAATTCAGTGGTAGAAAAACTGCGCGCCGCCTTGGCGCGAGGCCAGTGGCGCCGCGGTGAAATGCTGCCCGGTCAACGCGAACTGGCCGAACAGCTAGGTATCAGCCGCCCGAGCCTGCGCGAAGCGGTAATCGTGCTGGAGACCCTCGGCCTGGTGCGCTCCATGCCCGGCAAAGGCGTGGTCGTGCTGGAAACCAGCGTCAGCGAGCCGCAATCGAGCGACGCCGTGGCCGATGCCAGCCTCGAGGACATCCTGCAACTGCGCTACACCCTCGAACCCTTCATCGTCGGCCTGGTGGCCCAGTCCATCAGCAGCAAGGAAATCGGCCAACTGCGCCTGACCCTGATGGACATGCGCGAGGCCCTCGATGCCGGCGATGCCGAAGCCGGCATGAACGCCTATATCGACTTCCATGAAGAATTGTTCGCCCTGACCTCCAACCCGATCTTCCAGAACGTGGTGCAGCAAACTAGCACCGCGCTCAAACAAAGCGCCCAGGTACTGCGCAACTCGCCTGAACACCTGGCCGAACGCTTGCAAGAGAACGAAGCCGTGGTACGCGCCATCCGCAACAAGAACAGCGCCCTGGCCAGTGCCGAAATGCGTCGGCACATCCTGCAGGAAGGCCTGCGCATGGGCATTCGCTTGAATATCCCGGACGACCATCTGGGCAGTTGATTTTCGGAGACCGGCCATGAACGCTCACGCCCTGCAACGCGACTCTACCCTCACGTCCCTACGCTGGACGCCCGAAAAAAAGCCCTCGGTGGACGATATCTACCCACGCTTGTTCGACGCCATTCTTGAGCAACGCATTGCGCCCGCCAGCCGCTTCACCGAAGAAGGCCTGGGCGAACTCTTTGGCGTGAGCCGCAGCGTGATTCGCCGAGTGCTCGCCAAGCTGTCCCATCAGCAAGTGGTCATCCTGCGCCCCAACCAGCGCGCCCAGGTCGCCGCGCCGGATGCCCAGCACACACGGCAGATTCTGGAAGCACGGCGTCTCACCGAAATGACCGTGGTGCAACTGGCCTGCGCCCAAGCCACAGCGATGCAGATTCGCCAACTGCGCGAGCTGATTGCACAGGAGCGCGACGCCATTGAGCGTGACCAACGGGGGCCGGCGATCCGGTTTTCGGGAGAGTTTCATCTGCAACTGGCGCACATGGCAGGCAATGCGCCGTTGGCGCAGTTTCTCAACAGCCTGGTGCCGTTGACGTCGTTGATCATTGCGCAATTTGAAGTAAAAGCCTGCACCTATTGCGCGTGGCAGGAGCATGTGGCGATTGTGGATGCCGTGGAACAGCGCGACGCTCACACGGCCGTCGCCCTGATGACCCAGCACCTGGATCACCTGGAAACCCGACTACTCAAACACCACTGACGCCAAGTGAATGAAGTTAAAACTGTGGGAGCTAGATTGCCTGCTCCCACATTGATCGCATTCCAGATCAAACAAAAAGCCCCCGCATCTCACGATACGGGGGCCTTTGGTTTAGCGAGGCATCAAGCCGGTTGCACCACCGACTGACCGCTCAACGCCAGGTCCAGCAACTCACGGTTGGCCACCGCGTACATGGCGTAGTCCGTGCCCACTGCGGCACGAATTTCCACCATCATGGCACGCCAGCGATCCGCCATGTCCTGATGCTGCTCAAGCCACAGGGCCACGCGGGCTTCCATGTCTTGTGGCGCATCGGCCATTTGCAGGACCGAAATGGTGATCGCCCGTTGCTGCCAGTCCACGTCGTCGCGGAAGGCTTCGCGGGCCTGGGCTTGCCAGTTGTTGGCCACTGGCAGATCGCTGATTTGCTGCAGGTACCAAGGCAGGTCCAGGGCGCTGCCGACGGCGAAGTAGGCCTTGGCCACTTCGGCGGCGTCATGCCCGGTCACGTCGGCGGCTTCGATGATCGGCAGCAAGGTGTACAGGTGGGTAGTGCCTGCAACCATGCGCGCCAACAACTCTGGTACGCCGGCCTGGGTATAGGCCTGGTAGCGGTTCTGCCAGCCTTCGCGGGTCGGGCCTTCCAGCAGTTCGTCGAGCTTGAGGCCCAGCGCCGCCAGGTGCGGACCGAAGTGCGCGGTGTCGCGCCCGGCGTCTTGCTCGTTGCGACGGCTGCGCAAGAACCAGCGCGTAGCACGACGGCCCAGGCGCATCAGTTCATCCATGAGCTCCAGTTGCACGTCAGCGGAAACCTGGTGGTCCAGGGCTTCAATCTGACGGAACCAGTGCGGGAGATGGAAGATGTCCCGCACGATCACATACGCGCCCGCCACGTTCGCTGGGCTCATACCGGTCGACTCTTTGAGTCGCTGCACGAAGGTGATGCCCATGTGGTTGACCAGGTCGTTGGCGATCTGGGTGCTGACGATCTCGCGCTTCAGACGATGGCGACGCATGGCTTCGCCGAACTTGGCCACCAGGCTCGGTGGGAACGCGGTCTCCATGTCACGGGTCAGGTACTCGTCATCCGGTACCAGCGACTTGAGCAACGCTTCCTTGAGGTCGATCTTGCTGTACGAGATCAGTACCGACAGTTCCGGGCGGGTCAGGCCCTTGCCGGCAGAGGCGCGTTCAGTAAGCTGTTCCTCGGTCGGCAGGTACTCGATGGCACGGTCCAGCTTGCCACGGCCTTCCAGGTCGCTCATCAGGCGCTTGTACTCGGCAGCACGCTCGTAAGCCTTGCGCGCAGCCAGGGACAGGGCCTGGGTCTGCTTGTAGTTGTTGCCCAACACCAGGTTGCCAACTTCGTCGGTCATGCTCGCCAGCAACTGGTTGCGCTGCTTGTCGGTCATGTCACCGGCCTGCACCACTTCGTTGAGCAGGATCTTGATGTTCACTTCGTGGTCGGAGCAATCCACGCCACCGGCGTTGTCGATGAAGTCGGTGTTGGAACCGCCGCCATTGAGGCCGAATTCCACACGGCCCAGTTGGGTCATGCCCAGGTTGCCGCCCTCGCCCACCACCTTGCAGCGCAGTTCGTTGCCGTTCACGCGCAGCGCGTCGTTGGCCTTGTCGCCCACGTCGGCATGGCTTTCGGTGCTGGCCTTGACGTAGGTACCGATACCGCCGTTCCACAACAGGTCCACCGGCGCCTTGAGCAAGGCGTTGAGCAGTTCGGTCGGGGTCAGCTTATCGGCCTGGATGTCGAAGCGTTCTTTCATCTGTGGCGAGATGGCAATGCTTTTCGCGCTGCGCGAGAAGATACCGCCACCTTCGGACATGATGCTGGTGTCGTAGTCGGTCCAGGCCGAACGCGGCAGTTCGAACAAACGCTTGCGCTCGACGAAGCTGGTGGCCGGGTTCGGGTTCGGGTCGACGAAGATATGCAGATGGTTGAAGGCTGCGACCAGTTGCAGTTTGTCCGACATCAACAAGCCGTTACCGAACACGTCACCGGCCATATCGCCGACGCCTACCACAGTGATGCTGTCTTCCTGCACGTTGATGCCGCGCTCACGGAAGTGACGCTGTACACCTACCCATGCGCCCTTGGCGGTGATGCCCATTTTCTTGTGGTCGTAACCAGCCGAACCACCGGAGGCGAACGCATCGCCCAGCCAGAAGCCGTAGTCGATGGCAATGCCGTTGGCGATGTCGGAGAAGGTTGCAGTGCCCTTGTCCGCCGCTACCACCAGGTACGGGTCATCGTCGTCATGACGCACGACGTTGGCCGGCGGCACCAGGGCGCCGTCTTTCAGGTTGTCGGTGATGTCCAACAGGCCGGAGATGAAGATGCGGTAGCAGGCGATGCCTTCGGCCGCGATCTCGTCCCGGCTGCCGCCCAATGGCAGGCGACGCGGCAGGAAGCCGCCCTTGGCGCCCACCGGCACGATTACCGAGTTCTTCACTTGCTGGGCTTTTACCAGGCCAAGCACTTCGGTGCGGAAGTCTTCTTCACGGTCAGACCAGCGCAGGCCGCCACGAGCGACGTTGCCGAAGCGCAGGTGCACGCCCTCGACCCGTGGCGAGTACACGAAGATTTCAAACTTCGGCACTGGCTTGGGCAGCTCGGGGATGGCACGCGGGTCGAACTTGAAGCTGAAGTACGACTTGTTCTGGCCGTTGGCATCGGTCTGGTAGAAGTTGGTGCGCAGGGTGGCCTTGATCAGGTCCAGGTAGCGACGCAGGATGCGGTCTTCGTTGAGCACCTGAACGTCGTCCAGAGCCGTGAGAATCGCTTGTTCCAGGCGTTGCTGCTTGTCTTCCAGGTCGTCGGCAGTGAGCTTGCGCGCCAGGTAGAAGCGGGTCTTGAACAGCCGGGTCAACTCGCGGGCGATGTCGGTGTGGTTGTTCAGGGTGCTGGCGATGTAACCCAGGTCGAAGCCCAGGCGAATCTGCTTCAGGTAACGGGCATAGGCACGCAGCAGCGCCACGTCGCGCCATGGCAGGCCGGCGGTGAGGACCAGGCGGTTGAACGCATCGTTCTCGGCATCGCCATGCACGATGTGCACGAACGCATCCTGCAGGGTGTCGTTGAGCTGCTGGATATCCAGGTTCACGCCTTCGGCGGCGATGAACGCAAAATCATGAATCCAGAACTCACGGCCATTGGCATGGCGCAGGCGATACGGAAACTCGCCCAGCACGCGCAGGCCGAGGTTTTCCAGGATCGGCAGTACGTCGGACAGCGCCAGCGGGGTGTCAGCGTGGTAGAGCTTGCAATGCAGCTCACGCTGACCGGAGACCTGGCCCAGCGGCTGATAGAAGCTCATCACCAGCGGGTTGGCTTCGGTCAGGCTGTTGAGGTGCTGCATGTCGACCACAGCCGAATGCGCAGCGAAACGCTCGCGGTAGCCGGCCGGGAAGCCCTTAGGGAAATCCGCCAGCACGTTGGTGCCCTGGGCTTCGCCGAAGCTTTCCACGACCAGACTGGCGTAGTCGTCCTGCCAGCTGCGGCAGGCCTGCACCACTTCTTTTTCCAGTTGCAGCGGGTCGATGTCCAGGCGGTTCTTCGGGTCAACTCGCAGAATCAGTTGCACACGGGCAAGGACGGACTCGGAGAAGAAGGTCCAGAACTCGCAGTCCGAGGCTTTCAGACGGTCCATCAGCACTTGCTGGATCTTCTGGCGCACTTCGGTGGAGTAGATGTCGCGTGGCACGTACGCCAGGCAGTAGCAGAAACGACCGTAGGGGTCTTTGCGCAGGAACACGCGGATCTTGTTGCGTTCCTGGATCTGCACGATGGACATCACGGTGCTGAACAGCTCGTCGACTGGAGTCTGGAACAGGTCGTCACGGGGCAATACTTCCACCACCTGGGCAAGTTCTTTACCCAGGTGCGCCTTGGCCTGGAAGCCCGAACGACGTTCGATTTCCGCGACCTTGCGGCGGATGTAAGGGATCACCCGCACGCTTTCGCCGTACACCGAGGAGGTGTACAGGCCCATGAAACGGTGTTCCTTGATGACCTTGCCGTCGGCGCTGATCTCACGGATCGACACGTAGTCCGGGTAAGCCGGACGGTGCACGCGGCTTGGGTGGGCGGCCTTGGCGAACGACAGTACGGTCGGCTCGCGCAGGTAGGCCACGGCGTAGTCTTCGATGCGCAGGTCTTCGGCGGTGAGGCCGGCGCGCAGCAGCTTGGTCAGACCGAGGAAGGAGCTGGCGTCATATTCGATATGACCGCCGTCCGCCTCGTCACGTACCACGAACTCTTCGTAGCCCAGGAAGGTGAAGTGGTTGCCCACCAGCCATTCGAGGAAGTTCTTGATCTCGGCTTTTTCTTCGCCGTCGATGGCGAACGCGCTGGCGTCGATACCGGCGAGCAGGTCCTGGACCTTGGCTTTCATCGGTTCGAAATCGGCCACGGCTACGCGCACTTCGCCCAGTACCTGCTCAAGCTCTTTGCTCAGCACGTTCAGTTCGGCGGCATTGGCGCAGCGGTCGATCTCCAGGTACATCAGCGATTCTTGCAGGATGCCGTCGCCCTGGGTGCCCTTGGGCAGGATTTCCAGCAGCTCGCCCTTGTTGCCACGACGCACGCTGAGCACGGTGGTTTGCAAGGTATGGATGCTGTAGCCACGGCGGTTCAGTTCGGTGCGTACCGAATCGACCAGAAACGGCAGGTCATGGTGCAGCACTTCGACCGCAGTGTGGGTCGATTGCCAGCCATGACGCTCATAATCGGGGTTGTAGACCCGCACTTGCGGTTGGGTGTGATCAAAGCGCTCAAGCAGGCGCCAGGCAGACAGGGTGCAACCGGCCAGGTCGGAAAGGCGACGCTGGGTCAGTTCGTCCAGAGAAATGATGCCGAAGAATTGCTCAGCGAACAGCGCCACTTGTGGCAGTGCCTGTTCGCTGATGTGCTGCGCCAGTGCCGCTTGCAGTTGGTGCTGGAAGTCGGCCTTGCTGGCTGCGGTGAAGAACGCCATCTGTGGTACTCCGCTTGGGCTTGTTATTGATGAAAGCGTCGCGTGTTATCCCCTTGCGGGGAGACCGTCAGCTCTGTTCGCTGGTGTGCTGACAAGCACCTTAAACGAATCAGGGTGACAGGTGGGTGAAGCTGGACAGGACAGTCAGGTCACATACAACTTCCATACGGCATGCCGTTGGCCAGATGACGATACGACGGGCAGGTCAGGCGCCTGGCACAGGGCACATCCGTTGCGCAGCTTAACGAGTGTAGGAAGAACGCTGCTTGCGACGCTGCGACATATTCGGTCATCGGTAAGCAGGGTGTCGGTTGCAACTTGGGCAACCTCGGATTTTCGGTAGAAAATCTTGCTACTTTGCACACCATCAGTACCAGAAATGACCGATCCGGCCCGTCAGGTCATGCACAAGTTCCGACACAGGATGAAGCACAAAATTCGCCGCAGTGGCACAATTGCCCTCCCCAACACAGGATTGCCCCATGCTGCAGCTGAAAACCGACGCCCTGATGGCCACTCCGTGCGACGACGAAGAAGACAACATGGCCATGCTTTGCTGTCACGGCAAGAACGGCGAAATGTTCATGCTCACCCGTTACCCGGATGAAGATGAAGTGGAGCTGACCTGGGATTACGAGCCTTCGACCCTCGATGGGCTGAAAGTGACGTTGGGCGACACCACCTTATTGATCGAACTGGCGGCCGGCGATGCAGATGCCTTGGGCGGCAAGGACCAGTTGGAGATCACCCACAGCACCGCTGCGGCAGACATGGCCGAAGTGCAGGAAACGCTGCAGAACATCCTCACAGGCACCGGCACTTTCATTCGGATCTGAATGCACCGAAGACCCCATGTGGGAGCTGGCTTGCCTGCAATGCAGGCGGTGGGGTCTTTCAGCCAGACCGAGTTGAGGCCATCGCAGGCAAGCCAGCTCCCACAGTGACCGTGCTTTACCTGCCCAGACGCTTGCTATCCCATGGGTTTTGCTAAAAATACCCATCAAGCCGTTAGTCGCCGCACCCCGCGATGCATTAAAGTAAACGCCCCAGGCCCGGTGTTCTGTCACAACACCCAGGCTCATCTTTCCAGGAACCGTCATCGATGGAACATCGTGAAGCGCTGCTTGCGCTGCGAACCTTTCTTTCTACGCAGATTCTCGGCCAGGAAAAACTCATCGATCGCCTGCTGATCGCCCTGCTCGCCGACGGCCATATGCTGGTCGAAGGCGCACCGGGGCTGGCCAAGACCAAGGCGATCAAGGAGTTGGCCGAAGGGATCGAAGCGCAGTTCCATCGTATTCAGTTCACCCCCGACCTGCTGCCCGCCGACATCACCGGCACTGAGATCTATCGCCCGGAAACCGGCAGTTTCGTATTCCAGCAGGGGCCGATCTTCCACAATCTGGTACTGGCCGACGAAATCAACCGTGCCCCGGCCAAGGTCCAGTCGGCCTTGCTGGAGGCGATGGCCGAGCGTCAGGTCAGCGTAGGCCGCAGCACCTATGAGCTGTCGCCGCTGTTTTTGGTGATGGCCACGCAGAACCCCATCGAACAGGAAGGCACCTACCCGCTGCCCGAAGCGCAGCTCGACCGGTTCCTGATGCACGTCAAGATCGGCTTCCCGGACGCCGCTGTCGAGCGCCGCATCCTGCAGCAAGCCCGCGGCGAAGCACTCAATGGCGAAACCAAGCCCGAGCGCCGGGTCAGTCAGCAGGCCATCTTTGCTGCGCGTAAGGAAATCCTCGGCCTGTACATGGCCGATGCCGTGGAGGAATACCTGGTGCAACTGGTGATGGCCACGCGCACCCCTGCCAAGTTCGACCCGGAAATGGCCGAGTGGATCGCCTATGGCGCCAGCCCCCGTGGTTCCATCGCCCTGGACCGTTGTGCCCGAGCCCATGCCTGGTTGGCCGGTCGCGATTTTGTCAGCCCGGAAGATATCCAGGCGGTGCTGTTCGACGTGCTGCGTCACCGCATCATCCTGTCGTTCGAGGCCGAAGCCGCCGGTGTCGATCAGGACCGCGTGGTGCAACGCATTCTCGACGTCGTTGCCGTCGCTTGAAGTCGATGAACGCAAGCGATGGTATCCGCGTAACCCTCAGTGAATTGATTGAGATGCGCCACCGCGTGCGTGAGGTGCAGTTGTTCTCCACGCCTGGCCAGCGTAGCCCGCTGGTGGGCCTGCATCACTCCAAGCTGCGCGGGCGTGGCGTCGATTTCGACCAGGTGCGCGTGTACCAGGCCGGCGACGACGTGCGCACCATCGACTGGCGCGTGACGGCGCGTACCCAGGAGCCGCACACCAAGCTGTTCCACGAAGAGCGCGAACGGCCGATTTTCATCATGGTCGAGCAAAGTTGCCGGCTGTTTTTCGGCTCGGGGCAAATGTTCAAGTCGGTGCTCGCCGCCCAGGCCGCCAGCCTGATCGGCTGGGCCGCCCTGGGCCATAACGACCGGGTGGGCGGGCTGGTGTTCGGCGACAATGAGCACTACGAGATCAAGCCACGGCGCAGCAAGCAAAGCCTATTGCAACTGCTTAACCGGCTGGTGCGGGTCAACCAGAGCCTGGATACCGAGCGTCAGCCGGAAGCGGATGCCCTGGGCATGGCCTTGCGCCGTGGCCGCGAGGTACTGCGCCCGGGCAGCCTGGTGGTGGTGATCTGTGATGAACGCGCCCTCACCGAAGGCGCCGAGCAACAGCTGAGCCTGCTGGCGCGCCATTGCGACCTGCTGTTGTTGCCAATCTCTGACCCATTGGACCACGCCCTGCCCGCCGCCGGGCTGCTGCGTTTCGCGCAAAGGGGCGCGCAACTGGAATTGGACACGCTGAATATCGACCTGCGCCAGGCCTACAAGGCTCAAGCCGAAGCGCGTATCGCCCGCTGGGAACTGCTCGCGCAGAAGCTGCGGCTGTTGTTGATGCCCTTGAGCACCCAGAGTGAAATGGTCGAGCAACTGCGCGAATACCTCAACCCGCAACGCCCGGTTAAAAAACCATGAGCAGCCTGGACCAACTGCAACCGCTGATCGCCCCGCCCGCCATTGGCTTCTGGCCACCTGCGCCGGGCTGGTGGCTGTTGCTGCTGGTGATCCCACTGCTCGGTTGGGGCTTGTGGTGGCTGCGTCGTTTCCTGCCGGCCCGCCGCCCCGTGGCCCGTGCCGAACAACCGCTGGACCCGTTGCGTATCGCCGCCCTGGCCGAGTTGGCGTTGATGCCCAAGCCCTACGACGGAGCGCCAGCGGGCGCCTGGTTGCAGCAACTCAACGGCCTGCTCAAGCGCCTGTGCCGTAACGACTACCCTTATAGCCAGAGCCACACCCTCAACGGGCGCAAATGGCTGGCCTTCCTGGATAACCGCTGCCCCGCCGCCGGCCTGACGCGCTGGATGGTGTTGGTGGAAGGCGCCTACAAACCCGAATGCAAGCTCGACGACAAAGCCATCGCCGGCCTCACCCAAGCCGTCGACACCTGGATTCGCAAACATGTTTGAGTTCGCCTGGCCGTGGATCTTCGCCCTGTTGCCACTGCCCTGGGTCATGCGCCTGGTGCTGCCCGTGGCCGACAGCGGCGAACCGGCGCTCAAAGTCAGCTACCTCAGTGACCTCGAAGGCCTGGCCCGCCGTCGTGCCCGGGTCAACCTGCCCGGCTGGCGCCAGCAAGCCCCATTCGTGGTGCTGTGGCTGCTGCTGTTGACCGCCGCCGCCCGCCCGCAATGGCTGGGCGAACCCTTGCCGATTGCTGCCAGCGGCCGGGATTTGCTGGTGGCGGTGGATGTCTCCGGCTCCATGGACTTTCCCGACATGCATTGGCAGGACGAAGACGTCAGCCGCCTGGCCCTGGTCAAGCACCTGCTGGGAGACTTTCTGGAGGAGCGTGAAGGTGACCGCGTGGGCCTGATCCTGTTCGGCAGCCAAGCCTACCTGCAAGCGCCCCTGACCTTTGACCGCCGCACCGTGCGCACCTGGCTGGATGAAGCGCGCATCGGCATTGCCGGCAAGAACACCGCCATCGGCGACGCCATCGGCCTGGCCCTCAAGCGTCTGCGCCAACGCCCGGCGCAAAGCCGTGTGCTGATCCTGGTCACCGACGGCGCCAACAACGCCGGGCAGATCGACCCGTTGACCGCCGCGCGCCTGGCGGCCGAGGAAGGCGTAAAAATCTACCCCATCGGCATCGGTGCCGACCCCGAGCAAACCGGCTCCCTGGGCATCCTTGGCGTAAACCCGAGCCTGGACCTCGACGAACCGGCGCTCAAGGCACTGGCCGAGGCCACCGGCGGCCAGTATTTCCGCGCCCGGGACGGCGAGGAACTCCTAAAGATCAAGGACACCCTCGACACCCTTGAACCCGTGGAGCAACAACCCACCCAGGCCCGCCCGGCTCAGGCGCTATACAGCGGCCCATTGGCCTTGGCGTTGGTGTTGAGCCTGTTGCTGGTGATCCAGGAACGCTGGCCGAACAACGCTTTGCAACGAGCCTTCAATAGGCTATCGAGCAGGGGCATCTTTTTGCAGCAACACCCTGAATGGCGCCAGCGCCTACAGCGCCTGCGCTTGCGGAGGCGTCGATGATCGCGCTGTGGCCGCACTGGTTGCGCCCGTGGTGGCTGTTATTGCTGCCCCTGCTTGGCTGGTTGCTGTGGCAGCTATGGCATCGGCAAAAGCGCGCCGGGCGCTGGCAGATGATCCTGCCGCCGGCGTTCCATGCCGAGTTGCTCAGTGGTGGCAATGGCCGCGAGAGTAAATCGCCATGGGTGGTGCTCAGCATCGCCTGGCTGTTGGCCGTGCTCGCGTTGCTGGGCCCCAGTTGGCAACGGGTTGAACAGGCCAGCCAGAAACCTTCCGACCCCCTGGTGGTGCTGCTGGAACTGACCCCGGAAATGCTCGCCACCGACAGCCCGCCCAACCGCCTGGAACAGGCGCGGCGCAAGCTGTATGACTTGCTGCAAGCACGCACCGATGCGCAAACAGCCATCATCGTGTATGCCGGCAGCGCGCATACTTTGGTACCGCTGTCCGATGACCTGGCTACCAGCCGCAACCTGTTGGAAGCCCTGCGCCCATCGATCATGCCCGAGCCCGGCCATCGTGCCGATCTGGGCGTGGAAAAAGCCCTGGGCCTGCTCAAGCAAGGCGGTCTCGGCCAGGGGCGCCTGCTGCTGATCGGTTCCTCACTGTCCAAACAAGAGCGCCAAGGCATCCGCCTGCAACTGCAAAGTGCCCAGGCTCCAACGTTGTCGATCCTCGGCATCGGCAGTCGCGAAGGCACGCCGGTGACGCAGGAGAGCGGCGAATTCCTCAAGGACGACCAGGGCGCGATCCTGGTGCCGCGTCTCGACAGCCCGACCCTCAAGGCGTTCGCCAGCGAAATGGGCGGCCGCTACCGTGCGGCACGCCTGGATGACAAGGACCTGCGCCAACTCGGCATGCTCGACAGCGCCCAGGCCCTGCGCGACGACGGCCAACGGCTGCGCCTGGACAGCTGGGCCGACCAGGGTTACTGGCTGCTCTTGCCGTTGTTGCTGCTGGCCGCGTGCGCCGGGCGTCGCGGCTGGCTGTTCTGCCTGCCCTTGTTGCTGATGGGCGCGCCGCAACCCAGCTACGCCTTTGGGCTGCAGGACCTGTGGCTGCGCCCCGACCAACAAGGCCAGTACCTGCTCAAGCACAAACGCCCGGCCGAAGCCGCCGAACACTTCCAGGACCCACAATGGCAAGGCGTGGCGCTGTATGAAGCCGGCAATTACGCCGAGGCCATCAAGCGGTTTGCCCAAGGCAGCGACGCCTATTCTCACTACAACCGCGGCAATGCCCTGGCCAAGGCCGGTGAACTTGAAGCGGCCATTGATGCGTATGAACAAGCCCTGGAGGCCCAGCCCGATTTGCAGCCCGCGCTGAAAAACAAAGCCCTGGTTGAAGCGCTGATGCAGGAGCAAGCGCAGCCCGAGCCGGACCCGCCCGCAAAAAACGCAGATGACGAAACCGCCCAACCCGGCCAAACTGCGCAACCGGGCACCAGCGCGCAAACGGCCCAGGGCGGCGAGCAATCGTCCCACGGCCAGGGCGAAGCCGGCACGGGTGAGACCCAGGCCAACGCCCCGCCACAGGCCGGTGGCAATGAAGTGCCAGGCAGCGAACTGGGTGACGAGCAAACCACCACGCCGCCACTGCGCCCTGCCGACACGCGCCTGGAAGGCGAGCGCCGCCAAGCGCTGGAGCAATGGTTGCAGGAAATCCCGGACAACCCCGGCGAGCTGTTGCGCCGCAAATTCTGGTACGAACAGCAACAACATCAGGACACCACTCGATGAGCCGCCGCACTACCCTTTTGCTCCTGCTCGCGTTGTCGGCAGGCCACGCCCAGGCGGCGGACCTGGTCGCCAGCGTAGACCGCAGCCGCCTCAACTCCGGGGAAACGGTGGAGCTGACGGTGCAATCCAGTGATGTAACCCAGTTTGGCAAACCGGACCTGTCGCCCCTGGACGCGCAGTTCGAAGTCAGCGGCACCCGCCAGATCAACCAACTCACCACGCTGGACGGCGACAACCACGCCACCACCCGCTGGATCATCACCCTGTTGCCCAAGGTAAACGGCAACGTGGTGATCCCGCCGCTGCAGGTGGGCGCACTCAAGACCCAGCCGATCACCCTGCAAGTGGTGGAAAGCGCCAGCCAGAACACCAGCGCCGAACTGGCCCCGGTGTTCATCGAAGCCAGCCTCGACCAGACCAGCGTGTACGTGCAGGCCCAGGCCCTGTTGACCGTGCGCGTCTACCACTCGGTGTCGCTGTATGACGACAGCAGCCTCACGCCCTTGCAGATACCGGATGCACGTGTCGAACAACTGGGCGAATCACGCACCTATGAAAAGGTCATCAACAGCATTCGCCATGGCGTGATCGAAACCCGCTACGCCCTCTACCCGCAACACAGCGGCGCTGTGGTGATTCCGGCGCAGACCTTCAGCGCTACCCTGGTGGAATCGCGACCGCCCCAGGAAAACACCCTGCAGGGCACCAAGCCGGGCAAGATGATTCACGTTAGCTCAGCGCCCCTGCCCTTGACGGTCAAACCCAAACCGGACGCCTACCCCGCCGACACCCCCTGGTTGCCCGCGCGCAGCCTGACCTTGAGCGAAGGCTGGAACCCCACGCCGGACCACGTGCAAGTCGGCGACTCTCTGACCCGCAGCCTTACCGTGGAGGCCGAAGGCCTGTCCAGCGCACAACTGCCGGCGCTGCCCGGCACCGAGGTCAACGGCCTGCGCCGCTACCCCGACCAACCAGTGATGGCTAACCGTACCAGCGACCGCGGCCTGACCGGCAGCCGTGAAGACCGCGAAGCCCTGGTGCCGACCCGCGCCGGCGAACTGGAACTGCCCGCCGTGGAAGTGGTGTGGTGGAACACTCACGAAGATCATCTGGAACGCACCAGCCTGCCGGCGCGCACCGTGCACGTGGCGGTGAACCCCAGCCTGGTGGTGGACACACCGGCGACACCGACGATCATCACCGCCCCCGACGATGACCGCCTGTGGCTGTGGCAACTGAGCACACTGATACTGGCCTGCACCACCCTGCTGGGCTTTGGCCTGTGGTGGCGCGCACGCCGGCAACCGGCGGTACAACGCGCCGCGCAAACCGGTCCCAGCCCACGCACCCTGCTCGACGACCTCAAGCGCGCCACCCAGGCCAACGACCCCCACGCCACCCGCCAGGCCCTCGACGCCTGGGCGCGGCAACAACCCGAAACCCTGGCCGACATGGCCGCACGGTTTGTGCCGCTGTCAGATGCCCTGGATGGCCTGAATGGCGCGCTGTACAGCGAAAGCGGTCAATACTGGTTGGGTGATGACCTGTGGCGAGCGATCAAAGCCATCCCCGTGGCCGAACGCGAGCAAGACCCGGCCACCGACACCACCAGCTTGCCGCCGCTCTACCCCAAGTAACCCCCGAGCCTGCTCGTTCCCACGCTCTGCGTGGGAATGCCGCCCCGGACGCTCCGCGTCCAGGTTTTACGCCCTGTGCAACGGTGACGCAGAGCGTCACGGGATGCATTACCACGCAGAGCGTGGGAACGATCAATGGCGAGCGATCAAGGCAATCCCCGTTGCCGAACGCGAACAAGACCCGACCACTGGTACCACCAGTTTGCCGCCGCTCTACCCCAAGTAACCCCCGAGCCTGCTCGTTCCCACGCTCTGCGTGGGAATGCCGCCCCGGACGCTCCGCGTCCAGGTTTTACGCCCTGTGCAACGGTGACGCAGAGCGTCACGGGATGCATTACCACGCAGAGCGTGGGAACGATCAATGGCGAGCGATCAAGGCCATCCCCGTGGCCGAACGCGAGCAAGACTTGGCCACCGACACCACCAGCTTGCTGCCGCTCTACCCCAAGTAACCCAGCCTCAACCAACACCACAAAACCCCTGTGGGAGCTAGCTTGCCTGCGATGGCGGTGTAACAGGCGGCAGATGTGCTGGCTGATACTCCGCCATCGCAGGCAAGCCAGCTCCCACAGTTGATCTGCATCGCCTGCTCGGACGCCTGCTTGCACTCAGTGATTACGACGCGGCACCTTCCATTCCCGATGGGGGAACTTGTACAGATAGTTCAGGTTATCCATATCGAACCGGCCATCCTCCTTGCCGGGGCCACCGAAGAAGCTGATGCCGATATCCAGCTTGCGCAGCAGTTTAGGGCGTGAGAGTAGCTCCTTGGCCGCGTGGTGCGCCTCGGGTGAGAACGTCCTGTCGGTGGCGATCAGGCCGGCGGCCTCTTTCAATTCATTGAAGTTCACATAGCTGTCTGTCGCCCCTGCGGCGAATTCACGGAAGTGATCGCGGATCAACCCTATTAGTTGCCGGTCACTCACGCTTGCGTACGGGCGCAGGTCCGGGGCGCTGGCCTGGGTTTGAGTGCTTCGTGCCTGACGATGGTTAGCTTGGGTTGAGCGACTTTCAGCATCCAGTTGCTCTGGTAGAGCGGTGAAAGCGCTAGTGGAAGGTGGGTTTACTGAAAAAGACATGGTGGGCCTCTGATTCATTCAGGGGTTGATTGAGAAATCCACGTTGTGCGTGGTCGCCACTCGCCCTGTGGTTCCACTTCGTTCGTCACGCCCGCTCGACATGCATTGTTAAAGGCCAGCAATCCATATCCCTTTAATTTGCAGGACGTTTCCTAGACAATCCTTTGGCCTTGCGCCTGCTCATTTCGCTGGCTAGCCTTCGCTTCGTCGCTGCCTATCAGCGATCGGGTGTGAGATCCCGTTATTAGCAGGCGCACTGCGCTACAACCGTCAATGGCGGCTGTGTGCGGGCAGACTTCGGTCTGGCCGGGTCCTGTTTTCCGGTATCTCACCCCGCACATAGCTGCACCTTTTGACGTGTGAGATCGGCAAAAGAATGGCTCCCAATCCAAGCAGGAGCTTTATCCATGAACAAACTTATCCCCGACCCACCCTTTCCGATTTTCGTCGCCCACGAAGACCTGAGTTTCGAAGACGCTATCGCCAGCATCTCCTCGCTACTGCGTTGCGCCACCACCACCGCCACCGAAACCGCCGAGGGCCTCAAAGGCACCCGGCGCGACATGGCCTGTTCCACCGCTCACCTGATCGACATGGCCCGCACCCTCGCCGACCGTGCGCTGGATTGCCTGCAACCCAACCCCACTAACACCCCATAACCCCCGTGGGAGGGGGCTTGCCCCCGATGGCGGTGGTTCAGTGCCAGGGATGCTGGCTGACCCAGCGCCATCGAGGGCAAGTCCTCTCCCACATTTGACCTGCGTCGCCTGGAGCAGCAGGTACGCAGAACAGGTAAACTCCCCTCCTTTTCATCTTCTCCACGGAGTTCGCCTTGCGTCTGTTTCATACCTCCGACTGGCACTTGGGCCAAAACCTCCACGGCCAGGAACGCGACTTCGAACACGCCTGTTTCCTTGAGTGGCTGCTGGGCCAACTCAAGGCACAGCGCCCGGACGTGCTGTTGATCGCCGGCGATATCTTCGACACGGTCAACCCGCCGCTCAAGGCCCAGGAGCGCTTGTATGACTTCATCATCAGCGCCCACGAACAACAGCCGACACTGACCATTGTGATGATTGCCGGCAACCATGACTCCGGTTCGCGCATTGAGCTGCCTGCGCCTCTGATGCGCCGCTTGCGCACCCATGCCCTGGGCCGAGTGCTGTGGCTGGATGACGGGCAACTGGATGCCGACCGCCTGCTGATCCCGCTGCCCAATGCCAAAGGCAAGATCGCCGCCTGGTGCCTGGCGCTGCCCTTCCTGCGCCCGGCGGAAGTCACCGGCGCACAGCTGGGCGATGATTACCTGCGCGGCATCGGCCAAGTGCATGAATGGCTGATCGCGGCCGCCAATGCCAAGCGCAACAAAGGCCAGGCATTGATAGCCATCAGCCATGCGCACATGGCCGGTGGGTCGGTATCCGAAGACTCCGAACGCAGCCTGATCATCGGCAATGCCGAGGCGCTGCCCGCCACACTGTTCGACCGAAGCGTGGCATATGTGGCCCTCGGCCATTTGCACAAGCCGCAAAAGGTCAATGGCGAGGAGCGCATTCGCTACAGCGGCTCGCCAATCCCCCTGTCGTTCTCCGAAATCGGCTACAAGCACCAGATTCTCGACGTGACGTTCCAGGGCGAACGGCTGGTGGGCTGTGAACCGATCCTGATTCCCCGCTCCGTCAACCTGCAACGCCTGGAAGCCGCGCCCCTGGCCGATATTCTCAAGCAACTGGGTGAACTGCCCGACATCGACCTGCTCGCCGAAACCCAGCGCCACCCTTGGCTGGAAGTGCGCGTGCGCCTCGACGAGCCGCAACCGGACCTGCGCCAGCAGATCGAAACCGCCCTGCAAGGCAAGGCCGTGCGCCTGGTACGGATCGCCGCCGACTATGCCGGCACACGCGGCAGCGCAGAGGCAGACGATGCGCAACTGATCGAACTCGACCAGCTCACGCCCCAGGAGTTGTTCAGCCGCGCCTGGCAGGACAGCTACGGCAGTGACGTGGATGAACAGACCTTGAAGGACTTCGCCGTGCTGCTCCAGGAAGTGCAACAGGAGGGCGAACAGCCATGAAGATCCTCGCCATCCGCTTGAAAAACCTCGCCTCCCTGGCGGGCCCGTTCGAAATCGACTTTACCGCCGAGCCCCTGGCCAGTGCTGGCCTGTTCGCCATCACCGGGCCGACTGGCGCGGGGAAAAGCACCCTGCTCGATGCGTTGTGCCTGGCGCTGTTTGGCGCGGTGCCGCGCCTGGGTGATACCGGCCAGGCCAAAATGCCGGATGCCGACACGGACATTTCCATCGGCGACCCGCGCACCCTGATTCGCCGCGGCACTGGCGGCGGCTATGCCGAGGTGGATTTTGTCGGTGTCAGTGGCCGTCGCTACCGCGCCCGCTGGGAAGCCAACCGCGCCCGCGACAAGGCCAGCGGCAAGTTACAGAACAGCCGACAAAGCCTGATCGACCTGGACAGCGACCAACTGCTGGCCAGCCAGAAAACCGAATACAAGACCCAGCTGGAATTGGCCCTAGGCCTGAACTTCGAACAGTTCACCCGTGCGGTGCTGCTGGCGCAAAGCGAGTTCAGCGCCTTCCTCAAGGCCAATGACAATGAGCGCAGCGAACTGCTGGAAAAGCTCACCGACACCGCGCTCTACACCCAGCTCGGCCGCCGTGCGTTCGACAAGGCCAAAGAGGCCAAGGACGCCCACAAACAGCTACAGGACCAAGCCACCGGCGTGGTGTCCCTGGCCCCCGAAGCCCGCGCCGAGCTGGATCAACAGTTGGCCCAAGCCCAGCAGCAGCTCAAGAGCCAGCAAGCCCAGCTCAAACAGCTGGAGTTGCAGCACACCTGGCTCAAGGAGCTGCGTGAATGGCAGGAGCGCCATCAGCATGCTGTGGAGCAACTGCAACGCGACGAGCAGACCTGGGCCGACCAAGGTCAGCAACGCCAGGACCTGAGCCTTCTGGAGCAGTTGGCACCGCAACGCCATCACTTCCTGCGCCAGGCAGAACTCGCCACCTTGCTGACGCCCCTGGCGGCGCAGATTGCCCAGCACCTCGAGCAACAAACCGCCCTGCACACCCGCCAGGAGCAGGCGCAACACCAGCAAGTGGTCGCCCAGGCAGCACTGGCCGCGGCCCTGAAACACCAGGCCGACGCCGCGCCCCTGCTGCGCCAGGCCATCGAAGAGCAAAACACCCTCGCCCACGTGAGCCGCGAACTGGCCAAGCGCAACGAGGAAAAACACCAGCACGAAAGCGCCTGCACCGAAGGCCAGGCCCTGCTCGACGGTTTGCAACACACGCAGGCCCAAGGCACCGAGCGCCTGCAACGCCTGGCCACCGAGCTTGAGCACAGCGCCGCCCTCGCGCCGCTGAGCGATGCCTGGAACGCCTACCGTGACCGCCTGCAACAGTTGGTGTTGATCGGCAATCGCCTCAACCAAGGCCAGGCCGAGCTGGGGCAGCTCGAACAGCGCGCCAGCGCCGCCATTGAACAGTTCACCCAACAGCGCGAAGCCCTGGATTTGCTCTACCACGAGGCCGGTGCCGAACCGCACGCGGTGGCCGAACAAATCCAGTTACTGGCCAGCCTGCTGCAAGACAATCGCAAGCAACAGCGCGCCTTCGAAGACCTGGCCCGCTTGTGGGACAGCCAGCAACAGTTGGATCAACAGGCCTCTGCGCTCACGCAAAGGCTCGCCGAGGCCGCGCAAAAACGCGAACAACTGAACCAGACCGGCCTGCAAACCAAGGCCGAACTCACCGTTGCCGAACAAACCCTGACGGTGACCAAGCAACTGCTTGAGCGCCAACGCCTGGCCCGCAGTGCCAGCGTCGAGGAATTACGCGAGCAGTTGCAGGATGACCAACCCTGCCCGGTGTGCGGTAGCCACGAACACCCCTATCACCAGCCCGAGGCTCTGCTACAGAGCCTGGGTCGCCATGATGAAAGTGAAGAGGCGGCTGCGCAGAAAGCCGTCGACAGCCTCAAGGAACAACTTACCGAACTGCGCGGTGAAGTGGGCGGCCTGATCGCTCAGCAAAAAGAGTTCCTGCAACAACAGGAACAGTTGGCCATGCAGCAGCAGAGTTTGGCACCGAGCCTGCAAGCCCACCCACTGTCGGCCTCGCTGCTCGCCCAGGACGCCGCCAAGCGCAGCCCTTGGCTGGCCCAGCAATTGGCCCAATTGACCCAAAGCATCAGCCAGGACGAACAACGCCAAGGCGCCCTGCTCAACCTGCAACAGAACGCCGGGCGCTTGCAGCAACAATTGCAAGCGGCCCAGGACGCCAGCCAGCAAGCCCGGCAATTGCTGGTGGACCAACAACGGCAACTGGCCGGCGACCGCGAACGCCTGGAGGCGGAACTCAGCGCCTTCGCCAGCCTGTTGCCCAGCGAAACGCTGGAAGGCTTGCGCAGCGCGCCTGCGGCGACCTTCATGCAGCTCGACCAGCAGGTCAGCCAGCGCCTTGAGCAGTTGGGCCATCAACGCGATGAGCAGGCCGAGCAACAGGAGCGCCAACAGGCCATCGAGAAACAACACACTCACCAACAGCATCGTCAGCAGCAACTCGACGCCTTGAATCTGCAAGTCGCCGAGCTGGCCGACCAGCAACACGCCGTCCAGGAAAAACTCCGCGCCTTGCTAGGGGACCACCCCAGCGCCGAGCAGTGGCAACAGCAGCTGGAGCAAGCCGTCACGCAGTCGCGCCAAAGCGAGACGGACGCCAACCAGGAACTGCACGCCGTGCACACGGCCCAGGTACAGCTGGCCGCCGACCTCAAGGCCCAACAGCACCACCAGCAGGCATTGGAGGCGGAGCAGCAAGCCCTTGCGACACGCATCGGCGAATGGCGCGCCCTGCACCCAGACCTGGATGATCAGGGCCTGGCACGCCTGTTGGCCCTTGATGAAGCCCAGGTCGCGCAGTTGCGCCAGCACCTGCACAGCAGCGAAAAGGCCGTCGAGCAAGCCAAGGTTCTGCTGCACGAGCGCGAACAGCGCCTGGCCGAACACCAGGCCCTGCACAATGGCAACCTGGAGGCCGAGCAGTTGGCCGCCACCCTGGCAACGCTTGAGCAGCAATTGCTTGAGGGTGAGAAACACTGCGCCGAACTGCGCGCACGCCAGTCCGAAGACCAGCGCCGCCAGAATGCCAACCAGGCCCTGGCCGAACAGATTGCCAAGGCTTACGAGCAGTGGCAGCGCTGGGCACGCCTGAATGCGCTGATCGGCTCGGCCACCGGCGACACCTTCCGCAAGATCGCCCAGGCCTACAACCTCGACTTGCTGGTGCACCATGCCAACGTGCAACTGCGCCAACTGGTGCGCCGCTACCGGCTTAAACGCGGCGGCAGCATGCTGGGGCTGCTGGTGATGGACACAGAGATGGGCGATGAACTGCGCTCGGTGCATTCCCTGTCCGGTGGCGAAACCTTCCTGGTGTCGTTGGCACTGGCGTTGGGGCTAGCCTCGATGGCGTCGAGCACCTTGAAGATCGAGTCGCTGTTTATCGACGAAGGTTTTGGCAGCCTTGATCCGGAGTCCTTGCAATTGGCGATGGACGCTCTGGATGGTTTGCAGGCCCAGGGGCGCAAGGTGGCGGTGATCTCCCACGTACAGGAAATGCATGAACGCATCCCGGTGCAGATCCAGGTACAGCGCCAGGGCAATGGCCTGAGCACGTTGGAGGTCAAGTGAGCGAAGCGCTGCTTTATTCGTTCCGGCGCTGCCCCTATGCAATGCGCGCGCGACTGGCGCTGCGTTATTCCGGCGTTGCGGTGAGCATCGTCGAAGTCAGCCTGAAAGCCAAGCCGGCCGAGATGCTCGCGCTGTCGCCCAAGGGCACGGTGCCGGTGTTGAGCGTCGAAGGGCGAGTGATCGAGGAAAGCCTGGAGATCATGCAGTGGGCGCTGGCCCAGCACGACCCCGAAAACTGGCGGCTACAGGGCGATCCGGCGGTGTATGCGCTGATTGAAGAAAATGACCAGGTGTTCAAACATCATTTGAATCGATACAAGTACGCCGAGCGCTACCCCGAGCAACCGATGGAACACTATCGGGCCGAGGGCGAGGTGTTCTTGCGCAAGCTGGAAGATTTGCTGGCAGACCGTGAGTATCTACTCGCCGATCACCTGAGCTTGGCAGATGCAGCGCTGGCGCCGTTTGTGCGCCAGTTTGCCCATGTGAATCGGGAGTGGTTTGCGGGCACGCCCTATCGGCGTTTGCAGGCCTGGTTACAGCGGTTTCTGGATTCACCGTTGTTTAGAGCAGTGATGGCAAAACCCTGAGGCCAATCCAATGTGGGAGCTGGCTTGCCTGCGATGGCATCGACTCGGTACATCAGCTATACCGAGTGGTCCGCATCGCAGGCAAGCCAGCTCCCACATTGGACCGTGGCTCAGTGCTGGGTCTTGTGATCCAGCGCCGCATAGAAATTGGCGCTCTGTTGCAGGTATTTCTGGGTATAGGCCGTGACATTGGATTTTTTGCCGGTGACTTCCACGCTGGCGGCAGCAGGCAGTGCCACCGTGGCGGAAACAGCAGAAGCAGCAATGATCGAGAAGAGATTGAAATTCATGGCGGTAACCCTTGTGTGCGTTTGGTTGGGTGGCCTGGGAAGGCCTTGGAACCCAACTTACGCCCGAGGGTTGAACCTTAGAAATGCTTTGAAACAGTAGCCGTTATCACTGCGATTAATACAAAGGCTCAGGCCCCGCAGTGCGGGGCCTGTGGCTTATTGACGCACCAGGAACTTGAGGTCACTGGGGGCATCAATCGGCAATTTCTGCACGGTTTTACCCAGCAGGCCGGTCTTGGGGTCGCGCTCGACGACGACAATTTCATTGCTTTTCTGGTTGGCGATCAGCAGGAATTTGCCGCTAGGGTCGAGGCTGAACTCACGCGGATGGTCGCCTTCGACAGAACGCCGCTGGATCTCCTTGAGGTGCGCGGTGGCCGGGTCGATGCTGAACACCAGCATCTGATTGGCCGTGCCACGGTTGCTCACGTACAGGAATTTGCCGTCGTTTGACGCATGCAACGCCGCACCGGCCTTGTCGGACACCGGTTGGCCGGCGGCATAGTCGAGCAACTGGGTTTGCGTCAGCTTGCCGTCGTTGTAATCGAACACGGCTACCTGGGCGCTCATCTCAGTGGTCAGCCAGGCGTGCTTGCCGTCCGCGCTGAACAGCAAGTGACGCGGGCCGCTGCCCGGTGGCAACTGCACCGACGCCGGGTCGGCCGCCGTCAGTGGCAGCTCATGATTGGCCTTGGGGTCGTAGCGGTAGGCAAACACCTTGTCCGCCCCCAGGTCCTGCACAAATACATACTTGCCGTCCGGCGACGACACCACCGAATGCACATGATTGGACGCCTGGCGCTCCGGGTTCACACGGCTGGCCGGGTGCCCGCTCAACTGCACCGGTGCCGACAGCTTGCCGCTGGCATCCACCGGCAGGATCGCGAGGCTGCCACCCGGGTCTTCCACCACCGAGTAGTTGGCGACGAACAGGTAGCGCCCATCGGCGGCCACACTGGAATGGGTCGGCTCATTGCCCAGGCTCTGCACCTGGTTGATCAGGGTCAACTGGTGGTTCTGGGGGTCGATGCTATAGCTGCTGACACGCCCCACCGGGTCTTCCTGGCCGGGGCCGTTTTCATTGACCACAAACAACTGCTTCTGGTCTTTGGAAATCGTCAGCCAGGAAGGGTTGGCGGTTTTCGCCGCCAGCACCGGCTTGCCGCTGAACTGCCCGGTGCTACTGTCGAATTGCAGGCGGTAGATCCCTTCACTGGTGCCGGCCGTATAGCTGCCGACCAACAGTTCATGGATATCGGCCGGTGCGGCCTGCACCGACATCGCACCGACACTGCCTGCCATCAGCAGGGGCCAGAATTTACGCATCATCTGCTTCGTCCTCGTCGTTATTGTTGTCGCCCTGGATGGCGCTCAAGCAGACCAGACGGTGTTCACCGTCGTCGTTGATCAGCAACCAGCTTTGCAAGCTCTCGTCAAAGGTAGCCGCCTCCAACTGTTCTGGACTGAAGGTCCAGCGCTTGAGTTCCCGGCCATCCATGCTTTGGATCTGCAGTTGCTGATCAAGCTCGAAGTCAAAGGCGTGCAGCCCATTGATGATCAGCATATCGCTGGTAGCAAGGACGCGAGTCAGGGTGTCGGCAGTCATGGCAGTCAATCATTTTGGGGAAAGCCGCAATGATAGCCCAGGCTGTAGCCTAGAGGTTGAACACCGCACCCATGTGGGAGCGATGTGTGGGAGCCGGGCTTGCCCGCGATGCAGATGCCTAGGTGTATCAGTGACACCGCGGCGATGCTATCGCAGGCAAGCCCGCTCCCACACAAGCCCGATCTCGCCATTTGGGAGCAGAATCAGTGCGCGAACAACGAGTTGCCCTTCTGCCCTGCCAGCTTCTCAGGCTTGATCAGGAATCGCGCCAGCGCCGGCAACAGCCACAGCGCGCCGAACATGTTCCACAGCAACATGAAGGTCAACATCAACCCCATGTCGGCCTGGAACTTGATGGCCGAGAAGATCCAGGTGCACACGCCGATGGCCAGGCACAGGCCGGTAAACAGCACGGCCTTGCCGGTGGATTTCAGCGTCTGGTAGTACGCCTCTTGTAGCGGCAGGCCGGCGCGCAGGAAGCTTTCCAGGCGGCTGTAGATGTAGATGCCGTAGTCCACGCCAATCCCCACACCCAGGGCCACCACCGGCAAGGTCGCGACCTTGACGCCAATGCCCATGAACGCCATCAGTGCGTTGCCCAGTACCGAGGTCAGCACCAGCGGCAACACGATGCACAGGGTCGCCGCCCAGGAGCGGAAGGTGATCATGCACATGGTCGCCACGCACAGGTACACCAGGATCAGGATAATCAGCTCCGACTCCTTGATCACCTCGTTGGTGGCCGCTTCGATCCCGGCATTACCCGCTGCGAGGATGAATTCCAGGCCGTCCTTGTTGTTTTCCTTGGCGAAGTCCTGCACCGCATGCACGGCACGGTCGAGGGTTTCGGCCTTGTGGTCGTTGAGGAACACCAACACTGGCGCCAGGGAGCAATTGTTGTTGTACAAGCCATCGGCACGGGCGATGGAGTTGTTCAGCACATCCGGGTTGCGCGACAGGGTTTCCCATTTCAGGTTGCCTTCGTTCATGCCCTTGATCATTTGCTTGGACACGGTCACCAACGAGATCGCCGACTGCACGCCCTCGGTGTTCTGCATCTTCCACATCAACTGGTCGATGGGCGCCATGGCTTCATAGCGTGAGCAGCCTTCGGCCTTGGTCTTGACCATTACCACCAATACGTCGGAGCTGGTGGAGTAATTGTTGATGATGAAATTGTTGTCCTTGTTGTAGCGCGAATCCGGGCGCAATTCCGGTGCGCCTTGGTCCAGGTCGCCGATCTTCAGGTTCTGGCTGTACCAGAGGCCACCACCAAAGGCGATCAAGGCGAGGAACACCGACACCGGCGCGACTTTCGGGCTGGCGAATTTGGACAGCAGGCGCCAGAAGCTGTGTTCGCGGTTCGCGTCTTTCTTGCTCTTGGCGATGGCACGCGTGCTGATGCCCACGTAGGAAATCGCGACCGGCAGCAGGATCAGGTTGGTGAACACGATCACCGCCACGCCGATGGACGCGCCAATAGCCAGTTCGCGGATCACGCCGATGTCGATGATCAGCAGCGTGATGAAGCCCACCGCATCCGCCAGAATGGCGATCATCCCCGGCAGGAACAGTTGCCGGAAGGTACGCCGCGCAGCGGTCAGGGCGTTGTCTGCCTCGCTGGATTGCAGGGCAATGCCGTTGATCTTTTGCACGCCATGGGAAATGCCAATGGCGAAGATCAGGAACGGCACCAGCATTGAATACGGGTCCAGTCCGAAACCGAAGAAGTGCATCAGCCCGAGTTGCCAGACCACCGCCACCAATGTCGTGCTCAACACCGCGATGGTGCTGCGCAGGCAGTTGGTGAACCACAGCAGCAGAATCAGGGTGATGACGAACGCAACGCCGAAGAACAGCACCACCATCACCAGGCCATCGATCAGGTCGCCGACCTTTTTGGCAAAGCCGACAATATGAATCTTGACGTTGGGGTTCTGGGTTTCGAACTTGTCGCGGATCTTGTCTTCCAGTTCATGGGAGAACTTGCGGTAGTCCAGGGCCAGCAACTTGCCCTGGTCTTGCGGGTCCGGGTAGGACTCCAACAGCGGGATATCAACGATGCTCGACTTGAAGTCATTGGCCACCAGCCGCCCGACCTGGCCGGACTTGAGCACGTTATTACGCAACTGGTCGAGGCTCTGCGGCGAACCGTTGTAGCTCTGCGGGATCACTTCCCCGCCGGCAAACCCTTCTTCGGTCACCTCGGTCCAGCGCACGCTGGGGCTCCACAGCGACTTGAGGCCCGAGCGGTCCACACCGGAGATGTAGAACACCTCGTCGTGGATCTGGCGCAGGGTCTCCATGTATTCCTTAGTGAAGATGTCGCCGTCCTTGGCCTCTACCGAAATACGCACGGTGTTGCCCAGGTTGGCCAAATCGTTGCGGTGCTCCATCATTTTTTCGATGAAGGGGTGCTTGAGCGGGATCATCTTTTCAAAGCTGGTGGACGGGCGAATCAAGGTCGCCTGCCAGAACAGGAAGATACTCACCAACAGGCAGATGACGATCACCGCCGGGCGATTGTTGAAGATCAGACGCTCAAGAAAGGTCGCTTTATCGTTGTGATGACTGCTCATTGGATCCCCGCCTTCTTATTATTTTGAGAGCTCTGCGCCGGCCGATGTGGCAACCCGCACGCCACCCTGCCCCGCGAGGATCAAATTGCCATTGCCTGCTGCCGTGACCGCTGAGAGTGAAATGCGGTCCGGGCGATTGAACACACTGAAGGTCTGGCCGTCGTCATGGCTGACCACCACGCTGCCGCCGTTGCCGACCACAACAATGGAACCGTCCTCCAGCAAGGTCGCCCCCGACAGGCCAAACTCCAACGCGCCACGCGCCGCGTTCAATTGGACCTGCTCCCAGGTGCTGCCGAAATCGGTGGAGCGGTAGAGGTTGCCGCGCAACCCATACGCCAGCAGGGTTTGCGGCTGTGCGGTGCTGATCACGCCAAACAGCGAACCCTCGTAGGGGCCTTCGAGTTTTTCCCAGGTCTGGCCGTCGTCGCTTGAGCGAAACATGCTGCCTTGCTCACCGACAATAAACAGGCCGGCGCCCTTGACCTGGGCGATGGCGTTGAGGTGGTACTGGTCTTCGTTGTCGAGACGCTCGCTGACATCGTTCCAGGTTTTGCCGCCGTCGGTGGTTTCGATCAGCGCACCGTAGGCGCCCACGGCCAGGCCGTGGTTGGCGTCGTTGAACCACACATCGAGCAACGGTGCTTCGCGCTTGAGGTCTTGATATTGCTGGGTCCACGTGGCGCCGCCATCGGTACTGGCAAGAATCTGCGCATCATGGCCGACGGCCCAGCCGTGCTGGTCATCGACGAAAAACACCGCCGTGAGCAGTTGCCGAGTGGGCACTTTGGCTTGGGTCCAGGTGTTGCCCTGGTCATCGGAATGGAGGATATGCCCACGATCACCGACCGCCACCAGGCGCTTGCCTGCGTGAACCACGTCGATCATCAAGCCTTTGGCGGCCCTGGGGGATTCAATTGCAAAGACTGCGGCGGCGGGGGTATCGCTGGCAGCCAGAACCGGCAGCGACAATGCGCTGCCAGCAAGCAGCGAGAGCGCTGTGGCCAGCAACGCAACCCTGCGTGCGGCGCGTGGGCGGCAAACAACCCAACCCATGACAGGCTCACTCATAGACCTTTCTCCCATTTATTATTGTTAGGTCGTCTTCTGTTCCAGGACCTTGAAACCTGCAATCTAGAGCGCCTGGAGGAAGCAGGGGCCATCCTATCGGGCTTTGGAATCGTCTGACAATCGGCGCTACGTTATCTTTTGTTAACTGGCGGCGTTTGGCCATGTGCTGAATATAGCTACATCAGCTGAAATGATGGCCCCACGTGATCGTTCCCACGCTCCGCGTGGGAATGCATCCCCTGACGCTCTGCGTCCTCACCGCGCAAACAGCGGGGCGCAGAGCGCCCCGGGCGGCATTCCCACGCGGAGCGTGGGAACGATCAGGAGAAATGAATTTTTATTCCATCTATTGAATTTGGTGAATTTTTATTCCATTAATGGCGTTCCTGAAAACAATAATCCAAAGGACCACGACGATGCGTGAACTCGGAATCGGCTTGATCGGCACAGGCTTCATGGGCCGCGCCCACGCGCTGGCGTTCAACAACGCTCGGGCGGTATTTGAACTGCCCGTGCAGCTCAAGCTGGCCGCCCTGGCCGATGCCGACACCGAACGCGCCCAGCGTTGCGCCAGCGCCTGGGGGTTTGCCCAGGCTCATGGCGACTGGCAAGCGTTGATCACTGACCCCAAGGTCGATGTCGTGGCTATCACCACCCCCAACCACTTGCATTACCCCATGGCCATGGCCGCGATTGCGGTGGGTAAAGCGGTGTATTGCGAGAAACCCCTGGCCGTCAGCCTTGAACAAGCCGACGCTATGCGCCGCGCCGCCCATACCGCCGGAGTGGTAACGCGGGTGGGTTACAACTACCAGCACAACCCGATGATCGTGTTGGCGCGGCAGATGATCGCCCAAGGCGAACTGGGCCAACTCATCAGCTTCCAGGGTGAGTTCAGCGAAGACTTCATGGCCGACCCGGCCTCCCCTTGGTCGTGGCGCTGCGAAGTGGAGCACGCTGGCGGCGCCCTGGCTGACCTGGGCAGCCATTTGCTGTCGATGGCCCGCTATCTGGTGGGCGAGGTCACTCATGTCTGTGCCGACACCCAGACCGTGCACGGCCAGCGCCCCGCCACTGCCGGCAGCCCAACCTCAAAAGCCATTGCCGTGGATGACCAGGTGCATGCCCTGTTGCGCTTCGCCAACGGCGCCCGTGGCACGGTGAGCAGCAGTTGGCTCAAGCACGGCTATAAGAACCATCTGAGTTTCGAGATCAGCGGCACCCAAGGCACGCTGGCGTTTGACCAGGAACGCTTGAATGAACTGCGCCTGTACCGCATCGGCCAGGACGGCTTCCAGCGCGTGCTGGCTGGCCCTGCCCTGCCCGGCTATGCGGCATTCAGCCCGGCGGCGGGGCACCAGTTGGGTTACAACGAATTGAAGACGTTGGAAGTGCACGAGTTGATCATGGCGCTGGCCGGCCAAGGGGCGCTGGGGACGGACTTTGAGGCGGCCTGGGAGGTGGAGCGGCTGGCGACGGCGATTCGAGTGGCCGCCCTTGAGGAACGCTGGGTGAAAGTGGGCACGGTTTAAAATGTGGGAGCGGGCTTGCTCGCGAATACGCTGTGTCAGTCGGCACATTCAGTGCCTGAACCGCCGCTTTCGCGAGCAAGCCCGCTCCCACATTTGGTCATCTGAACCATTCAATCAGCGCAAGGCCCGGCGCAGCACTTTGCCCACCGTGGTCTTGGGCAATTCCATGGTGCGGAACTCCACATATTTAGGCAGCTTGTACCCCGTCAGGTACTCTCGGCAGTGCGCAAGAATCTGCTCCTGTGTCAGGCTCGGGTCCTTGCGCACGACGATGATCTTGACTTTCTCCCCGGTCACCGCATCTTCCACACCAATGGCGGCCACTTCGGCGACCCCAGGGTGCATGGCCACCACGTCCTCGATTTCATTGGGGTACACGTTGAAGCCCGAGACCAGGATCATGTCCTTCTTGCGGTCCACCAGGCGGATATACCCGCGTGCGTCCATCACGCCGATATCCCCGGTAGACAGCCAGCCCTCGGCATCCAGCACCTCGGCGGTTTCCTTCGGTCGTTGCCAGTAGCCCTGCATCACTTGCGGGCCACGTACTTGCAACTCGCCCTGCTCGCCGATATCCGCCAGTTCGCCGTCTTCGCGCAAGAAGCGCACCCAGGTCGAGGGCAACGGCACGCCAATGCTGCCGGTGAATTCCATCTCGCGCATGCGCGAAATATCGATGGGGCTGATGCTCACCACGGGCGAGCACTCGGTCAGCCCGTAACCTTCGATGATCGGCAGCCCGGTTACTTCCTTCCAGCGCTTGGCCACCGCGGTGTGGGTGGCCATGCCGCCAGCAATCACCAGGCGCAGGTCGGAAAAGTCCCGTGCACAGAACTCCTTGTTTTCCAGCAAGCCATTGAACAGCGTGTTCACCCCGGCGATGCCATTGAAGCGTTCCTTGCGCAGGATCATCTGCACGCGCTTCACGTCCCGAGGGTTGGCGATGAGGATATTGCGCCCGCCCAGGCACATGAACATCAGGCAGTTCACCGTCAGGGAGAAGATGTGGTACAGCGGCAGCAAGGTCACGTTGGTTTCCTGCTTGTGCAGGTTTAACTGATCACCGACCCAGGCCTTGGCTTGCAGCAGGTTGGCGATGATATTGCGGTGGCTGAGCATCACGCCCTTGGCATCACCGGTGGTGCCGCCGGTGTATTGCAGGAAGGCCAGTTCATCGCGGTGCAGGCTGACCGGTAAATGGTGCATGGCCCTGCCCTGTTTGAGCACTTGGTTGAAACGCAGCGAGCCGGGCAGCCTGAAGGCTGGTACCTGCTTCTGCACGCTGCGCAGGATGAAGTTCATTGCCGCGCCCTTGAAGGTGCCCAGCAAGTCGCCAATGGCCGCGACCACCACACGCTTGACGCTGCTGCCGACCATGGCTTTTTCCAGGGTATGTGCGAAATTTTCGAAGATCACCACGGTTTCGGCGCCACTGTCCTTGAGCAGGTGCTTGAGCTCGTGGGCGGTATACAACGGGTTGACGTTGACCACCACCGCCCCGGCCAGGATCGTGCCCAGCAGGCAGATCGGGTACTGCAAGCAGTTGGGCATCATCAGGGCCACGCGATCGCCCTTCTTCACGCCCTGGTCCTGCAGCCAGGCGGCAAAGGCAATGCCCTGGGTGCGCCAATCGGCATAGGTCATTTCAGTACCGATGCTGACGTAGGCCACCCGCTCACGGAATTTTTCCAGGTGCTCAAGGAACACTTCGCGCAACGACGGGTAGTCCTCGATCCCGGCCTCTATATCCGCCGGCACGCCAGGCAGGTATGTGTTCAACCAGATGCGTTCGGTGTGTTCCAGGCTGATCGCGTTCATCGCAGTGTCCTTATTGTTGTTTTTGATAGCGCTACTTTTCGACGATGGCGGTGATGCCCAACCCACCCGCCGCGCAGATCGAGATCAGGCCGCGACCGCCACCGCGTTCATGGATAGCCTTGGCCAGCGCCGCCAGCTGCCGGCCACCGGTGGCCGCAAAGGGATGGCCGCAACCCAGTGAGCCGCCGTTGACGTTCATCTTGGCCCGGTCGATGGCGCCCAGGGGGGCGTCAAGGCCGAGTCGCTCGCGGCAATACTGCGGGTCTTCCCAGGCCTTGAGCGTGCACAGCACCTGGGCGGCGAACGCTTCGTGGATCTCGAAGAAATCGAAGTCGGCAAACCTCAAGCCTTCCCGCGCAAGCATGCGTGGCACGGCGTAAGCCGGCGCCATCAGCAGGCCCTCGGTGCCGTCGACAAAATTCACCGCAGCCGTTTCGCCCGTGCGCAAGTAGGCCAACACCGGCCAGCCATGGGCGGCTGCCCATTCTTCACTGGCCAGCAGCACCACCGAGGCGCCATCGGTCAGGGGCGTGGAGTTGCCGGCGGTGAGCGTGCCGTTCTGGCGGTCGAAGGCCGGCGACAAGCCGGCGAGCTTTTCCAGGCTGATATCGGCACGCAGGTTGTTGTCACGGGCCAAGCCGCGGTGGGGGCTGATCAGGTCGTCGAAGAAGCCGCGTTGATAGGCCGCATCCAGGCGCTGGTGGCTGGTGAGGGTCAGCTCGTCCTGGGCCAGGCGCTTGATCTGCCAGCGCTTGGCCATTTCTTCGCAGTGCTCGCCCATGGACAGCCCGGTGCGCGGCTCGCCATTGCGCGGCAGCAATGGTTTGAACAGCATCGATGGGCGCACTTTCATCAAGGCCTTGAGCTTGTCGCCCAGGCTTTTGGCGCGATTGGCCGCGAGCAAGGTATGGCGCAAGGATTCGTTGATGCCAATGGGCGCGTCGGAGGTGGTGTCGGCACCACCGGCAACGCCAACTTCGATCTGGCCGAGGGCGATTTTATTCGCCACCAGCAGCGCAGCTTCAAGCCCTGTGCCACAGGCTTGTTGCACATCATAGGCAGGGGTTTGCGCAGACAACGTGGTGGACAACAGCGCCTCGCGCGCCAGGTTGAAATCCCGCGAGTGCTTGATCACCGCCCCGGCGGCAAACTCGCCCAGGCGTTGGCCGTGCAGGTTGTAGCGATCCACCAACCCTTGCAAGGCGGCGACCAGCAGGTCCTGGTTACTGTCGTGGGCATACACCGTGTTGGAGCGCGCAAATGGAATACGGTTGCCGCCGATAATCGCCACGCGGCGGGTCGGGGCCGGGGTAAAACTGTAGTCACTCATTGCTGGCTCTCTTTCCAAATGAATAGCCCGCGCATATGGGGCTTGTCCCCGACAAAATTGCGCACTTCGAACTCGCGCCGTGGCCCGCTCGCCGGGTGACGCCACAGGGCGACCTGGCCGGGCAGGAAGATCGGCAATTTGAAGTCGCAATGTGCCTCGGCCTGGTCCAGGCCACCGGGCGGCTGTTGCGCTGCCAATGCGCGGCCCAGGGTCCACATGCCATGGGCGATGGCGCGACGAAAGCCGAAGAGCCTGGCACCGATGACCGACGTGTGAATGGGATTGAAATCCCCCGAGACCTTGGCAAAGCGTCGCCCCAGGTCGGCGGGCAGTACCCAGCGCTGGGTGCGTAACAGGCCGTCTTCCTTTAGCGGCAGAGGGTCATTCCAGGGTTCACCCACCGGATTGCTGACGTCACGGCGCAAATACAGGCTATCGCTTTCCCACACCAGGGTTTCCTGGCTGTAGGCACGGGTAGCAATGCTCAACGCCTGCCCTTTGAGATGGGCCACCCAGCGCTCGCAATACACCTCCAGGCGCAACGCCTGGCCCTCGTGCAAGCGCTGGTGCTGACGAATACGATTGGCCAGGTGCACCATGCCACTGGCCGGGTACGGAAAGCTTGGCCGAGTCAGCAGCATGAGGTGCAGTGGGAACGCCAGCACATGGGGATAGGACAATGGCACGCCCTGCTCGCGACGAAAACCACACGCCCGTGAGTAAGCGGCGATACCGGCCGACGAAAGCTCCACCGCGCTGCGCACCAGGCGTGCGGTGGGCAATGGCGGCGCACCGTCGGGCTTGGGTTTGCGCAAGGCGCGCAGGCCGTCGAGCAACAACTGCGTGCGCGACGGCGGTGGGTCGATGATCTGTGTCACGTAGTCCATGGGTCAGGCTCCCAACAGGCTTTGGCCGCACACCCGCACCACCTGGCCATTGACGCCGCCCGACGCCGGATGCGCCAGCCAGGCGATGGTCTCGGCCACGTCGATGGGTTGCCCGCCCTGGGACAACGAATTCATGCGCCGCCCCGCTTCGCGGATCATCAGCGGGATCTTCGCGGTCATCTGGGTCTCGATAAAGCCGGGCGCCACCGCGTTTACCGTGACCTGCCGGGCTGCCGCACGCGGTGCCAGGCCCTGTACCAGGCCGATCACACCGGCCTTGGACGTGGCGTAGTTGCTCTGCCCCAGGTTGCCGGCGATACCGGAAATCGACGACACGCACACAATGCGCCCACCAGGGTTCAAACCCTGACTGTCGAGCAAGGCCTCACTGAGCTGCCACGGCGCTTCGAGATTGACCGCCAGCACACTGCGCCAGGCGCCCTCGGTCATTTTGGCGATGGTCTTGTCGCGGGTGATGCCGGCGTTGTGCACCACCACATCAAAGGCGCCGTATTGGCTGACGTGGGTTTGCAACAGTGAGGCGGTGTCGGCGGCGGTGATATCCAGGGGCAACGCCGAACCGCTCACGCTGGTCGCCGCCTGCTGCAAGGCTTCCTGGGCCTGGGGCACGTCCACACACACCACATGGGCACCGTCGCGCGCCAGCACCTGGGCAATCGCCAGGCCGATGCCACGGGAGGCGCCGGTGACCAGGGCACGTTTGCCGGCAAAGGGTTTGTCCCAGTTGATGGCGGCGTGGCCATCGACCGGTTTTTCCAGGCGCACCACTTGCCCCGAGACATAGGCGGAGCGGCGCGACAGGAAAAACCCCAGGCTGCTGTCCAGCGCGTCTTCCGCGCCCGGCGCCACGTACAGCAGTTGCACGGTAATCGCCCGGCGCAGCTCCTTGGCCAGCGAACGCACCAAGCCTTCAAGAGCGCGTTGGGCGATGGCCTGGGGCAAGTCGCTGCAATGCTCGGGTGCCGTGCCGAGTACCACCACCCGGCCATGCTGGCCGAGGCGCTTGGCGTTGCTGTGAAAGAACAGGTAGAGCTCATCCAGCTGCTGCAGGTCGGTCACGCCGCTGGCGTCGAACACCGCGCCTTGCACCTTGACCGTGGACGGTGCCTTGAGCGTCGCCGGGGTCGCGGCGACGGTGTCGGTGGCGCTGAACACGCGCTGCACCGAGGCCACCAGGCGCCCTGCCCCGGCGATGATCACAGGATTAGCCAGGCCGGCTTGGCCGCTGCGATGCCGTTGCAGGGGCAAGGGTTGCGGCAAGCCGACCGCCTGGGCCAGACGCCGGCCCCAGGGGGAATTGACGAACGAAAGGTAGCTGTCACTCATAGAGGTTCCACTCACAACACAATGGCTGTCTTGTAAACCCGATCGAATGGGGGAGCTGGCTTGCCTGCGATGCCGACGACTCGGTGTATCAGTCAAACCGAGGTGATGCCATCGCAGGCAAGCCAGCTCCCACAGGTGGACCGGGGTTCTCTTAATTGACCGGAGCGCTGCGCCGTTTGGCCACCGGCTCGAGCGCCTGCTTACGCTGCTGCAGGGCCTCCAGCAAACCAAAGTCCTGGGGAAAGTCGTCCACCTGGATACCGTGGTCGGCGTATTCCACATAGCGCGCCAGCAAGGCGTCTTCGTCGTCGCTGATCAAATCCAGCGCCCGCGCCTTCACGCGCCAGTCGGTGAAGGCCGTGGCAGAGATCGGCAGCGGACCGAGCAGACCTTGCTTGATGGCGGGCTTGAGCCGCGCCTCGATCAGCTCCACTTGGGGCAGCAAACGGAAACCCAATTCGCCGTAGGCCAGCTTGTCGACTTCCGGACGGGGAATGTAGGAGTTGGCCAGCAAACGGTCGCGGGTTTCGCCAGGGGTCTGCACCACCTCCGCCACCTGCGCCAACAGGCGATCCGACGGTTTGCGCTGCGGGATGCCAAACGGAAAACTCAACGCCCGCACCACTGCTGCTGCGGGCTTTGAAGGGTAGTTGTCGAGCACTTCGGCCAAGGCTTCGTGGGCGCGCAACAAGGCGTCCTGGGCCGCCCAGTGCACCAGCGGCAAGTCCGCCTGGGGCCTGCCGTCATCCTCGAAGCGCTTGAGCACGCAAGACAAGATGTACAACTGCGACAAAATATCCCCCAGGCGCCCGGTAATACTTTCCTTGCGCTTGAGGGCACCGCCCAGCACGCCCATGGAAATATCCGAGATCAGCGCCAGCACCACCGACAGCCGATTGGCCTGGCGGTAGTAGGCAGCCAGCGCCGAGTCGGTCTTGGCCGGGGCCGTAATCAGGCGTCCGCCGGTCAGGGCATGCACCGCTGCGCGTACAGTGTTGGCCAAGACAAAACTCACATGGCCAAACATTGCGCTGTCGAAGTCTTCCAGGGCCTTGCGCCGGTCGGGGTTGCGCGCCGCTTCCATCTCGCGGAACACGTAGGGATGGCAACGAATCAAGCCCTGGCCAAAGATGATCAGGCAGCGGGTCATGATGTTCGCACCTTCCACCGTAATGGCGATGGGGCTTTGCTGGTAGGCACGGGCGAGGAAGTTATTGGGGCCCATGCAGATGCCTTTGCCGGCGACGATGTCCATGCCGTCGTTGACGATGATGCGCGCCCGCTCGGTGACGTGGTACTTGGCAATGGCCGAGATCACCGACGGTTTCTCGCCGGCGTCCAGGGATGCCACCGACACCTTGCGCACCGCATCACAGGCATACAGATGCCCGGCCATGCGCGCCAGCGGCGCCTGTACACCTTCGAACTTGCCGATGGGCAGGCCGAATTGCTTGCGCATCGCCGCATAGGCTGTGGTACCGCGCACCGCCACTTTACCCAGGCCGACGTTGGCCGATGGCAGGGAAATCGCCCGGCCTGCCGCCAGGCATTCCATCAACATGCGCCAGCCGTTGCCGATTTGTTCGCGACCACCGATCACCCACTCCAAGGGAATGAACACATCCTTGCCGGTAGTAGGACCGTTCTGGAAAACCGCATTCAACGGCCAGTGACGCCGGCCGCTGTTTACCCCTGGATGGGAGGTGGGGATCAACGCACAGGTAATGCCCAGGGAACCTGGCGCGCCAAGCAAGCCCTGCGGGTCTTCGGCGCGGAACGCCAGGCCCAGCACCGTGGCAATCGGGCCGAGGGTGATGTAGCGCTTGTCCCAGGTCACTTTGAAACCCAGTACTTCCTCGCCCTCATGCATGCCTTTGCAGACGATGCCCAGGTCAGGGATCGCGCCGGCATCGGAGCCGGCATACGGGCTGGTCAGGGCGAAACACGGAATATCGTCACCGCGTGCCAGGCGCGGCAGGTAGTAGTTGCGCTGAGCGTCGGTGCCGTAATGCAGCAGCAGCTCGGCCGGCCCCAGGGAGTTGGGCACCATCACCGAAATGGCTGCCGCCGAGCAACGTGTCGACAGCTTCATCACCACCTGGGAATGGGCGTAGTGGGAGAAGCCTTTGCCGCCGTACTGCTTGGGAATGATCATGCCGAGGAACCCGGCCTCCTTGGTGTACTGCCAGCCCTCGGGGGACATGTCCTGCCAGACTTGCGTGGTTTCCCAGTCGTTGGCGATGTCGCACAGGGTTTCGACTTCGTTGTCGAGGAAAGCTTGCTCCTCGGCGCTCAGGCTGGCCGGCGCGGCTTGCAGCAGGCGCTGCCAGTCGGGTTTGCCGCTGAACAGCTCGGCATCCCACCACACCGTGCCGGACTCGATGGCCGCACGCTCGGTATCGGACATCGCCGGCATGATTGTACGAAACAGGCCCAAGGCCTTGGTGGTCAGCAGCTTGCGGCGCAGGGGTTTGATTGCCAGCACCAAGGCGGGCACCACCACCAATACCGCCGCCAGGGTAATGCCCGGCACGGCCACCGCGTTGAACAGATAACCCGCCGCTAACCAGACCAGGCCAGCGCCCAGCCAGAGGGTGGCGGCGGCTTGTCGATACGCCAGGGCAATCGCGGCGGCGAGACCCACCAATAACCAGATAAGCATGGGGATACCTCTACTTGATTCAGGGCGTAAAACCACACTACAAACTTCAAATCATAAATTCAAATAATGTTTTGAAATTTTTATTTAGTATGTTGACGAAAAAAATCAGGCTGAACGACTCAGCCTGGTGGAATAAGAAACCAGAACAGCCTAAACAGCCCCGGCAGGGTCTCCAGGTGCACTGGGAACCCTGCTCGACAACTGCTCCACGTGCCCTTTAGAACTTGTAGGTAGCCGACAGACTGACCACATCACCTGATGATTCGGCTTTGCCGTCCAGTTGGGCGGCTCCGAGACGATCAACGTTCTTGGTCTTCAGATTGACCTTCTGGACGAATTGGTGCGAATACGCGGCATCCACTGACAGACCAGGCACAGCCTTGATGTCATAACCGGCACCAAACGCCAAGAAATAGCGGTCGCCGTCAGGGATCCGGGGGTCACGCGTGGAGTTACGGGTAGGTGTCTGGTCGTAAGCTACACCGGCACGCAGGGTAAGTTCGTCAGTGGCTTTATAGTCGCCACCGATCGAGGTCATCCAGGCGTTCTTGTAGTTGTACGGGATGGCAACAATAGTCGAGCCTTGCGACTTGAGTGTCAGGTCTTTGAACGAAGACCATTCAGTCCACTGGGCGCTGACACCTAATGTCCAGCGATCATTGAACTGGTGGACCCAGTCAATCGCCGCAGTAGCCGGAATATCCAACTGAGTGCTGGCATGCGCCCCGTCCGGGAAAAGCTTCAGCCCCGGATACGCCATTTCAACCAATGTTTCGCCGTTCGGTCCAATAGGATTGGTCATCGCGTTGCGACCGATAGCATCCGTATAGACATTGTATTTGCCGGTCATCTTGTTTTTGATTTTGGCGTGATAGTTCAAGCCCAGTGTGTCTTGCGCCGTCGGCTTCCATACCACACCGCCAAACCAACCGACCGAGATATTATCGACTTTCACACGCATCAACGAATGCCCTACACCGGTCGGAAAGCCGGTCCCGCCGAGTCCGGGAGAGACGTCCGCCGCTGCCAGCAAGTCGACGTTCTGGCTGACAAATCCCTGGCTGCGTTGGACGATGGCGCCACCGCCGACCGAAAACTGGTCATTGACCTTGAACGACAGTGAGCCTGTCAGGCCAACGGTCTCAATTTTGGTGTCGACTGCAAAATCCCGCAGCTTGGAGTCTTCGTTCCAAGTTGTTCTCATGCCCTGGGGGACCACCTGGCTCAAGCCAAACGCAAAGCGGTCGCCGATGGGGATCACCAGGAAACCGGTTGGCAGCCACGCGGTAAAGCCACCTTGCCCCCCGTTATTGTTATTGAGCGTCGGATCGCCCATGCTGCCCTGATCATCCAATACCGGCGTATTGGTCACAGGATTACCGTTGTGGTCAAAAGCCTGACCCGAATATTTGATCTTGACCCGGGCATAATCGACAGTCTGCTGCGCGATAGTTGAATCGATGAACGCCATGGCCGCCGGGTTGTTGTACGCGGCACTGGGGTCGTTCTTGAACAATGAACCGCCGCCAAACGCGCGGCCCCAGCCAGGCGCACCGTAGGTTGGCGTGGAGAAGCCGCCCGCCTGCACATGTCCCGTGGTCATCAAACCTCCCAACAGCGCCAACCCCAGTAACGTGTGAGCGTGTTGTTTCTTATTATTCATGCGCTGCTCCTTATTATTATTTCGCCCGGCCCCTGCCGGTGGGTCGTGTGGCCGCAGGCACACCGTAAGTACCCTGCCCAACCGATGCCTCGCATGAGGCATCGGCCTTTCACGGGTGATCAGCCCTCTGGAGTCACATGCTTACGGGTTAACCGTCAGCGTCGGGGCAACAACATTCAGCGATACGACGGTGCAGTTGCCGGTCAGCGACTGATTGGTGGCCGAAAGTGTTTTGGTACCAGGAGTCCACGCCACGGCAATGGTGGTAGGGCCGCAGTTAGTGGCCGGAATCGAGGAGATTTTGTAGCCTACGTTGGTCACGGTGCCGGTGGTGCCCGTCGCTGCGGTAAGAACCCAAGGCAGGTTAGTCAGCGTGGGCAGTGCGCACAGGCCACCGCCGGTCAAGGACGCACCGTTGATAGAAGCCACGCCACCGCTAACGTTGCCGGTAAAGGTAATGCCGCAAGTCACTGCCGCACCGAAGGATGAGGGCGACTTCACCACGATGGTACCGGCATTAGTCGAGAACGGACCGTCTGGAGAAACGGACGCCGCGCTCGCCATGGAGGCGGCACCAAAGCACAGAGCAAACGAAGTTGCACAAACGAGGGTTTTCAAGCTTTTCATTGTTTTTCCTCACATGTTATGGCGATTCATTTCGCCAGGGGTAATGGCCATGATCGAGAGGTCACGGTGAAACTGCAGAACTTCCCTTTCCAGCCAAATTTCAATGCATTTACCGCTACAACTGTCGGAACGTGTTATTCGACAACTTTGAAGTTGGGCGGCATCTTGATCGACACCGTCTTGATCTTGCAGTCTTCGCCAATCGCAACATCGGCGGCTTCCAACTTGCCGGTGGCGTTATCCCAAGTACCGTCGGCCGTCGACGGCCCACACTTGCCACCCAGGCCAAAGGCATGCACGTCCACGCTGATCTTCGACATGGAGCCGCTTTTTGTATCTTTGGCGATTAACACCCAAGGCAAGTTGATGGCTTCGACACGGCTGCACTTGAGGCCACCGTCGAACTCGACTTTGTCGACATTCACCGATGAACCATCGGCTGCAACCTTGCCGGCTACCTTGATGGTGCAGTCGGCACTGATGAGCTTGCCTTTGGAAAAGCTGATAGGTCCTTGGGCAGTGAAGGCACTGCCAGCAGGTTCGATACGCGCAGCCTGAGCCTGGTGGTAAGCAATCAAACCCATGGCCGCCAACAGGATGTGGGCGGTGAACTTGGCAGAACTTTGCATGGTGTACGTCCTTCCCTTGAAATTATTGTTGTAGGGTCAAACCAGGTTCTTGCACTCAAAACGCCGGGCGACAAGGACCTGCGCGATACACAGATCCCGAGTACACCCTGAAGGCTTACTTCATCTCAAAACGGCTTGGCACTACCGCTGTACTTCTCCAGATACTTCAAACGCTTTGACGGCTGAAGATTGGTCAGGTTGATATCGCCGGCATAGTGATTCAGTACACGATGGTCCATGCGACGCCGCCACAAGTACGGCACATAAGCCCAGACAATCATGCTGGCGTAGCCATAGGGAAGTTGCGGTGATTCATCAAAGTGACGCAGCGACTGATAACTGCGCGTGGGGTTGGCATGGTGATCGGAGTGCCGCTGCAACTGGAACAGAAAGATATTGGTGACAATTCGATTACTGTTCCACGAGTGACGCGGCGAGCAGCGTTCATAACGGCCATTGGGCAACTTCTGACGCTTGAGGCCGTAATGCTCGACATAGTTCACCACTTCCAGCAACGAGAACCCGTAGATGCCCTGGATAATCAGGAACGGAATTACCGCCGCCCCCAGCCAGGCAATCATTGCGCCCCACAACACCACGCTGTACATCCAGGCGCTGAGCACCGCGTTCTTCCAGTGCAGGGCCGGCAGGCCGAGTTTGCGCAGGCGTTCGCGCTCCAGGTTCCAGGCCGACACAGCGCTGAACCACACCGAACGCGGCAGGAATGCCCAGAAACTTTCACCCAGGCGCGAGCTGGCCGGGTCTTCCGGCGTGGCGACCCGTACGTGATGGCCACGGTTATGTTCGGTGTAAAAGTGGCCATAGAAGGTCGGCGCCAGGGTGACCTTGGCCAGGAACACTTCCAGAGGCTTGGGTTTGTGCCCCAGCTCATGGGCGGTGTTGATGGCAATGCCGGTGGCGGCCCCGGTGGACATGGCCATGCCCACATACGTCAACCAGCTGACTGCACCGTGAAGTTCAGTGCGTGCGGTGATGAACGCGGCGGTCCTGGCCAGCCAGTTCGAGGGTTCCAGGGTGGCCGTGGCCTGTAACAGGCCGCCGTTGATGATCCAGTCGATACCGCCCGCAGCGAGCCAACCGGTGATCACCACCGAGGCAATCACAAACAGCACGCCGGTGTAGACGATCCAGCGGTAGTAGCGTTGGGATTCAAGGTGGCTGACGGCAGATTCGGGCGGGTTGCTGACGTCTTCGCCGAGCAGGCCGTCAATCAGCGGGATCAAGCCGAAGATCACCAGCACACCCACCCACCACAGTTGTTGCACGCCTGTGGTGATGGCAAGGGCGCCGGAGAGCAAGGGCGTCGCCAGCGGCATAATGCCCAGCCACCACAGGTGGCGTTTGCCGTCGGCCCACACGGTCGCAGCTGCCAGAGTCTGGTTCATGGCAGCCTCCGCACACATTCGGTAGGCAATGCGGCAGCGGTGCGCTGACTGCTGCGAGAAATCATGCATGCGATAAAAGGCGTTTTTTTCATTATTTTATTCGCTCTTAGGCATTTCAAAAATAATTTCAAATTACACATTGAAATAATTTTTTTAAATAAATAGCGCGGAATCGTTAGGTCGTCAACTAGTTTCTCCAGCCCTTTTTTCCGTGACCGAGCAGTCTCTTTTCAGCCATTTGGTCAGGTGCTCAGGGGCAAGCGTCAACGCCAGGCGCCGCAGTCAGGTGGCACTGTTACTGGCTCGCCAGGGCGACAGGTGGGTTTAACGGCCGGACGCTCTCGCCGGGTCGAGCCCGCTTGGCCACCTGCTCCACCAGCGCCGCCACGCGCTCGGTGGCGGTGATCGGCAACATATGCCCACGGCCTTCGATCACTTGCATTTTCAGCCCTGGCACCTTGCTGGCCAGGGCCTGGCCGTGTTTCTGGAAGTCGAGCACCTTGTCCTGCGCGCCGTAGATCAGGCCGATGGGCAGGGTCAATCGGGAGTAGCGCTTGACCATCTCCGGCAGGTGGTCGTTGACCCGGTTGATCTCGGTGGACGCGGCGTAGAAATTGTCGGGGCGCATGCCCAGCAAACCGCCGCCACGGGTGGCAAAGTCCGGCGGCGCAGGATCGGGGGCAAATACGCCCTTCACCACCGAGTCTTTGGTTAGCAGCCCGATGGGCAAGGTCAAGGTGTGCGCCACCCAGCGCCGCAGCCAGGCCGGGCGCACGGCCAGAGACAGGAACACCAGCGGCAGCATGCGTTGGGGGTGAGTCAAGGGCGCAACCAGCACCAACCCGGACACCGCATGAGGATGGTCGAGGGCCAGCGCCAGGGCAATCGCTCCGCCCAGGGAGTGCCCCAGTATCAGCGGTTTGCCCAGATCCAGCGTCTTGATGAAGGCCGCGATTTGTCGCGCCTGGGCCGGCAAGTCTGCCGGCGTGCCGCTGTGCCGGGTGGAATAGCCTGAGCCCGGCCGGTCGAGGCTGATGACCCGAAAATGCTCACACAACTGGCCGGACAAGGCATAGGTCAGGTTGCGACTGCTGCCCATCAGCCCGTGAATCATCACCAGCGGCGGGCCCTTGCCCTCTTCGACACAATGAAAGCGCTCGCCATCCACCTCGACGAAACGCCCGTTGATCGGCACGGTCGCTTCAATGCGCCGCGTCATCCAGGCACTCAAGCCCCATAACGCCGCACTGGCGCCCGCCAGCACACCCGCAGCGACAACCCACTCGACAGCCATAGCTCGGTCCTCTGCTTCCCTGCTGCTGGCGACCCGACCGGAATTGATCTGGCCCCAGCCATCGTCCACACCCTGGACCTAGACTTCATGCATACCACGTTCGTCCGTCGGACAAATCGCTCATGCGCAACAAGGCCCTAGCGTAGGCGAATTTTTCAGGTAGATTATTTAAAATCTTTTTTAAAATAATTAATTCAATTTTCCTTTGCAATGGTGTTCTATCTAAAAGACAAAACAAAAACAGGAGCACATCCGATGCCCAAGCGCTTTATTGACGAGGCAGCCCTATGAATGCCCCCAGTGACTCAATCGACATCGCCATCATTGGCTCCGGGTTCGCGGGCCTGTGCATGGCGATCAAACTCAAGGAAGCCGGGCTCACCGACTTCTTTATCGCCGAACAGGCCCAGACCCTCGGCGGTACATGGCGCGACAACCACTACCCAGGTTGCGCCTGCGACGTGCAGTCCCATGTGTATTCGTTTTCCTTTGCGCCCAACCCGAACTGGACGCGACAGTTCGCGGCGCAACCCGAGATCCGTGCCTATCTGGAAGACTGCGCCAGGCGCTTCGAGCTGGCGCCCTACCTGCGCTTTGGCATGGGCCTGCAACGGGCGCTGTTTGATGAACAACAGCAGCGCTGGCAACTGACCTTCACTAACGGCCGCCAGGTCAGCGCACGGGTGGTGGTGTCGGGAATGGGGGGCTTGTCGCGCCCGGCAATGCCAGATATCCCAGGGCTGGACAGTTTCAAGGGCAAGCGCTTCCACTCCCAGCAGTGGGATCACGAGTACTCCTTGAAGGGCAAGCGCGTGGCGGTGATCGGCACCGGTGCCAGCGCCATCCAATTCGTGCCGCAGATCGCCCCGCAGGTGGCGCACCTGGACCTGTTCCAGCGCACACCGCCGTGGATCATGCCCAAGCCTGATCGGCCGATTTCCGCTGCCGAGCGCTGGTTGTTCAAGCATGTACCGCTCACCCAGAAGCTGGTGCGTGCTGCGCTTTACTGGGCATTGGAAGGCCGCGTGGTGGGCTTTGCCCTGCATCCACGCCTGATGAAAATGGTGCAGAAAATCGCCCTGCGTCACCTGCGCAAACAGGTGGCCCGCCCTTCCCTGCGCAAAACCCTGACGCCGGACTACACCATCGGCTGCAAGCGCGTGCTGATTTCCAACGATTACTACCCGGCACTCTCGCGCAGCAATGTCGAGGTGGTCACCGACAACGTGCTGCGCATCGAAGCCGACGGCGTGATCACCGCCGACGGTATCAAGCACCCCGCCGATTGCCTGATCTTCGGCACGGGTTTCCAGGCCAGCGACCCGTTGCCCCGTGGCTGCATCATCGGCCGTGACGGCATCGACCTGATGGATGCCTGGCGCGATGGCGCCCATGCCTACAAAGGCACCACCGTGCCGGGCTACCCGAACCTGTTTCTGATCGTGGGCCCCAATACTGGCCTGGGGCATAACTCGATGATCCTGATGATCGAGGCCCAGGTCGCGTACATCCTCGACGCCCTGAAACACATGCAGCGCCAGCGCCTTACCACGGTAGAGGTCAAGCCCGCCGTGGAGCACGCCTACAACCAGCAGTTGCAGGACAAGCTCAAGCGCACCATCTGGAACACCGGCGGCTGCCAGAGCTGGTACCTCGACCCGCGCACCGGCAAGAACACCACGCTGTGGCCCGGCTCGACCTGGCGCTTCAAGCAGGTCACCCGGCATTTTGCCCTCAAAGACTACAGCGTCAGCCAGGCGCCGGCGCCCGCCCTGCCGCGAGCGGTTGCAACGCCCCACTCCACCACAGAAGGCAGCCTGTCATGAAGTCATTCAACGGCCGCGTTGCGGCGATCACCGGCGCGGCGTCCGGCATGGGCCGCTCATTGGCCCTGGCCCTGGCGCGGGAAGGGTGTCACTTGGCGCTGGCAGACAAAAACAGCCAGGGCCTGGAACAGACCCTGGCGCTGATCCGCACCTCGACCTTGTCGCCCGTCACTGTCACCACCCAAGTGCTGGACGTGTCCGACCGCCAGGCCATGCACGATTGGGCAGCACGCTGCGTGGCCGAGCACGGCCAGGTCAACCTGGTCTTCAATAATGCCGGGGTGGCGCTGTCGAGCACCGTCGAAGGCGTGGATTACGCCGACCTGGAATGGATCGTCGGCATCAACTTCTGGGGAGTGGTACATGGCACCAAGGCATTCCTGCCGTACCTCAAGGCCAGCGGCGACGGGCATATCATCAATACGTCCAGCGTGTTCGGCCTGTTCGCCCAGCCCGGCATGAGCGGCTACAACGCCACCAAGTTCGCCGTGCGCGGTTTCACCGAAGCCTTGCGCCAGGAACTCGACCTGCAACGCTGCGGCGTGTCGGCCACCTGTGTACACCCCGGTGGCATTCGTACCGACATCTGCCGCAGCAGCCGCATCGACGCGAACATGACCGGCTTTCTCATCCACAGCGAGCAACAAGCCCGCGCCGATTTCGAAAAACTCTTCATCACCGACGCCGACCAGGCCGCCAAAGTGATCCTGCAAGGCGTACGCAAAAACACGCGTCGCGTGCTGATTGGCCGCGATGCCTATTTCCTCGACCTGCTCGCCCGTTGCCTGCCGGCGGCCTATCAGGCCCTGGTGGTGTTTGCCAGCAAGCGCATGGCGCCCAAGCCGCGCACGCCGGTGTTTGAAACCAACGACGAGCCTCGACTCTGAACAGGAGCACGCACCATGTTGCCGATCCGTCGCGATATCCGTTTTGCCTTGCCTGCCGAGCGCATCAAGAACTGGCACGAACAAGGGCCTGTGGTCAGCCATTTCTTCAATGCCCTGTCGCTGCTGTTTCCCCAGGGCGAGCTGTTCTTCATGGACAGCGTGCGCCACTACCGTGGGCAGATCGACGATGCCGAACTGAAAAAAGAGATCCAGGGGTTTATCGGCCAGGAGGCCATGCACAGCCGTGAACACGTGGCGTATAACGACTTGCTGCAAGCGGCCGGTCTGCCGGCGCACTCCCTCGACCGACGCCTGAAGTTCTTCCTCGACCTGCAGAAAAAACACCTGCCGGCGTCGTTCAACCTGGCGGTGACCATCGCCCTGGAACACTACACCGCCATGCTCGCGGAAATCCTGCTGAGCGACCCTTCGCGCTTTGGCGACTCACTCAAGGGTTACCAGCAGATGTGGTACTGGCACGCCCTGGAAGAAACCGAACACAAAGCCGTGGCGTTCGATGTGTGGAACAGGGTGATCAAGCCAGGGCCTGCACGTTACCTGCTGCGCACCGGCACCATGCTGACCACCAGCGTGCTGTTCTGGGTGGTGGTGCTGGATTTTCACGTGCGCCTGTTGATCGCCGACCGCACTTCGGGCGGCACGCTGAAGGGCTTGTGGCGCATGGTGAAGTTCTTGTATGGGCCCAAGGGTGTGTTTCCACGGATGTTCCGGCCGTGGCTGCATTACTTCAAGCCGGGCTTTCATCCCTGGGATCATGACAACCGGGCACGATTGGCGGGCATTGACCGGTTGGTCGAAGAGATAGAGCGCACGCGCCGCAGCTACGACGCTTATCAAACTGACGCCTCCTGACCTAAATGCGGGAGCGGGCTTGCTCGCGAAAGCGGTGGGTCAGTCATACTGATGTCGACTGACACGCCGCCTTCGCGAGCAAGCCCGCTCCCACAGGGGGATCGCGTTAAGGCAGTGAGGGTTACGCCAGGCTCTTGCTGACCACCTCAAACACATCGCTGGACAGTTCACCTGCGCCCAGGATGCGCTCCAGCTCCGCCTTCATCAGCGCCTGCCGGGCGCTGTCGTATTTACGCCAGCGTGTCAGCGGCGCCAGTTGGCGCGAGGCGATCTGCGGGTTCAAGGTATTGAGCTGGATTACCAGGTCGGCCAGGAAGCGATAGCCCGAGCCATCCGCCGCATGGAAGTTGATCAGGTTCTGCCCGGCAAATGCGCCCACCAGTGCGCGCACCTTGTTGGGGTTCTTGATGGTGAACGCCGGGTGCTCCATCAACGCCTTGACCCGCGCCAGCCCGCCCGGCAAGGTGCTGCCGGCCTGTACGCTGAACCATTGGTCCATGACCAGCGGGTTGTCCTTGAAATTTTCGGCAAACACCGCCAAGGCCTGGGCTTTCTCTGCTTCGAACGGCGAGTTCACCAACACCGCCAACGCCGTCAGGCGTTCGGTCATGTTATCGCTGGTGTCGAACTGATCCAGGGTGGCCGCCAACACTTCTGGCTTGCCGCTGAGCATCAGGTACGACAGCGCGATGTTCTGCAGCGCACGCCGGGCGAAGTGCTCGGCTTCTGCCACGTAAGGCGTTTGCTTGGACAGCTCGCGGTTGGCCTGGTAGCGCAGCCACAAGCCTTCGAACAGGTTGTCGGCCAGTTGCTTGCGGGCAAACTCGCGGGCAGCGTGGATAGCGTCCACATCCGCCACCTCGCTGATTTCCGTGAGGTAGGCTTCGCTCGGCAACGAGAGCATTTCGGCGACCATGGCCTGGTCCAGGCTTTCATCACTCAACACCGTGCGCAGCGCGTCGATCAAGCGTTGATCAAGCTTCAGCGGCTGGCCCGCCTGATGCTGGCCGATCAGCTCCTGCAACACCTGCACGGCCAACTGCTGGCCGGCATCCCAGCGGTTGAAACCGTCGCTGTCGTGCTGCATCAGGAACATCAGTTGATCGCGGCTGTAGGGGAAGCTGAGCTTCACCGGCGCCGAGAAACCACGCAGCAACGAAGGCAAGGGTTTTTCAGCGATGTCGACGAAGGTAAAGGTCTGTTCCGCTTCGGTTACCGAAATTACCCGCGAAGTGTCGCCCGCCGTCGCTTCACCGGCCAGGCGCAAGGCAATGCCGGCGCCCTGCCCGTCCAGCAAGCCCAGCGCCACCGGGATCACGAAGGGCAACTTCTCGACCTTATCCGGAGTGGGTGGGCAGCTCTGGCGGAAGGTCAGGCTGTAGGTCTTGGCCGCCGCATCGTAGGCTTCGCTCACCGCCAGGCGCGGGGTACCGGCCTGGCTGTACCAGCGCTTGAACTGGCTGAGGTCGGCGCCGTTGGCGTCTTCCATGGCCTTGATGAAGTCGTCGCAGGTCACGGCCTGGCCGTCATGGCGGTCGAAATACAGGTCGCTGCCTTTGCGAAAGCCCTCGGCACCGAGCAAGGTGTGGATCATGCCGACCACTTCCGAGCCCTTTTCATACACGGTCAGGGTGTAGAAGTTGGAGATCTCGATAAAGCTGTCCGGGCGCACGGCGTGGGCCATGGGGCCGGCATCTTCAGCGAACTGGTGGGTACGCAGGTACGCCACGTCCTGGATGCGTTTGACCGTGGCCGAGTTCATGTCGGCAGAGAAGCCCGAGTCACGGAACACGGTGAAGCCTTCCTTGAGCGACAGTTGGAACCAGTCGCGGCAGGTCACGCGGTTGCCCGACCAGTTATGGAAGTATTCGTGGGCGACGATGGCTTCGACGCGCTGGTGAGCGGCGTCTGTAGCGGTTTCGGCGCGGGCCAGCACGGCGCTGGAGTTGAAGATGTTAAGGCCCTTGTTCTCCATGGCGCCCATGTTGAAATCGTTGACCGCCACGATCATGAAGATGTCGAGGTCGTACTCGCGACCATAGGTTTCTTCGTCCCAGCGCATGGATTTTTTCAGGCTGGTCATGGCGTGCTGGCACTTGTCGATATTTTCCGGCTCGACGTAGATGCGTAGCGCGACTTCGCGGTTGGTCATGGTGGTGAAGCTGTCTTCGACGCACCACAGGTCACCGGCCACCAGCGCAAACAGGTACGCCGGCTTCTTGAACGGATCTTCCCAGGTCGCCCAGTGCCGGCCGTCTTCACCGGGGCCGCTGGCGATCGGGTTGCCGTTGGACAACAGCACCGGGTAGCTGTGCTGCTCGGCGATCACCGTGGTGGTGAACACGCTCATCACGTCCGGGCGGTCGAGGTAATAGGTGATCTTGCGGAAACCTTCGGCCTCGCACTGGGTGCAGAACATACCGCTGGATTTGTACAAGCCTTCCAGGGCGGTGTTGGTTTCTGGGTGGATCTTGACGGTGGTGTCGAGGGTGAAGGTCTCACTCTTGGGCTGCACGGTCAGGTGGCTGTCGGTCAGCTGGTAGTCAGCGCCCGTCAACGGCTGGTCGGCCAGGTTGACACTCAACAGCTCAAGTTGCTGGCCATCGAGCACCAATGGCGGCAAACCGGCGCCGCGCTCGGGGTTGCGGCGCATCACCAGCTGCGCGTGGACCAGGCTGTGGTCCTCGAACAACTCGAAGGTCAGGTGCGTCTCGTCGATCAGGTAGTCCGGCGCCTGATAGTCCTTAAGGTAAATCATCTTCGGTTGTTCGGTGCGCATGCTGGGGATCCTTCTACTGATGCACGGCGAGCTGATAGGCCGTGTATTTACGAATGTTGATGACGCCGGTGTCGAAGATCAGGTATTGGCCCTTGATCCCCAGCAGCGTGCCTTCGGCAATCGGGTTCTTGTCCAGGTTGAAGCTGACGATCTTGGTCGGATACTGCTCGACCGGGTAGCGGATTTCAATCGGCTCGATGTCGGCAATGGTTTGGATGGCTTGCAGGCCAAAGCGTTCCTGCAAACCCAGCAAGCCCTCGGCGCAAGAGGCGAACAGCTCATCACGCACCTGCTTGAGGTCCACCGCTTGCGCGTCGCCCTTGAGCAAGGCGCGCCAGTTGGTCTTGTCGGCCACCTGGCTGCGGAACAGGTCTTCGACGAAGCCCGATTGCTGACGTGTCGCCACGCGCATGATCGGCAGCGCCTGGCTGGCGCCCTGGTCCAGCCAACGGGTGGGCAACTGCGTAGCACGCGTAATGCCGACCTTGATGCCCGACGAGTTGGCCAGGTACACCACGTGGTCGGTCATGCAGAATGTCTCGCCCCAGCCCGGATCGCGGCAGGTACCGGCGTCGTAATGGCAACGCTCGGGGCTCATGATGCACAGGTCACACTGGGCCAGCTTGGTCATGCAGGGGTAGCAGTAGCCCTGGCTGAAGCTGGTCTTGGTCTTGCGCCCGCAATGGCTGCAATGAATCGCGCCCAGGTATTCCAGGCGGATATGGGTACCGATCAGCGGATTGACCGGCACCTCGGTGCTTCCTAAGCGAAAGGCGTATTGAACGGTCGGCTCACCGAGCTGCGCCGACATTTTGCTGACTGCACCGCGACCAATTTCAATCAATGGATCGCATCCGACTTGAACAGGATATTCGGTACTGGCGCGGATTTGGACGCGCACTCCTGCGGGCCCATATAGCCGGTGCGCTGCTCTTCGGGCAGGTTCTGGATCTCCCAGGCGATCATCGCTTGCAACGACAATTCGCGCTGCTCGGCGGTGAGCTTGCGGCCATCGGACCATTTGCCGATCTCTACCGCGAGCTTGAGGCTCTCGTAGATGTCCGGGGTGATGTTTTCGATCATTTCAGCAAAAGAGGACATAAGGCTCTTCCTTATCAAAGAGACGCTTTGCGACGGTTGTACAAACCGCCGAGCAAACCCGTCAAGCAACCGATGACCAACCCGCCCACATGGGCCGCGTTGGCGATTTCGCCGAAACCGATCATCGAGACCAGCCCCGACAGGCAGAGCAACAACCACACCAGCATCATCACCAGCACCCCACGGGGCAGGCGATAGGCCGGGTTGGGCGACAATAATTGAAAGATCCAGCAGTGCCCGAGCAGGCCGTACAAAACGCCAGACAAGCCGCCAAACAAGCCGGGGCCACCGTAGGCGTATTGCACGTAGTTGGAGACCAGGCTGAACAACAGGGTCAGGCCCAGCAGGTTGATGCTGCCCTGGCGCGCTTCAATGCGCCGACCCAGCTCCCAGTACCACATGCCGTTCATCGCCAGATGCAGGATGCCGAAGTGGATCAGCATCGGCGTGACCAGGCGCCACCACTGCCCCGAGGCCAGGGTGTCAGCCAACGGCGTGAACTGGATGTACTCGCCCAGCACCCGGAACGGCAGGAAGGTCAGCCAGGCCATGGTTTGCAGGTTTTCACCCAGCAGGGTCACCGCACCCACAATCAGGCTGGCCAACAGCACCAGCGCGGTGACTGGGCTGTGGCGCACCTGCTGGACAAAACCTGGCCGCGCAACCGGCGCCTGCTCGGGAATGTCCAGTTGCTGGTCGGGGTCGCCAGCGGGGAAACGTTGATACAGCACGCGCACGTCGTCGCTGATGGCCTCGGGCACCCACAGCACCTGTTCACCGGCCTCCTCGCTGACGCGGTGCGGCACCTGCATGCGGTGCAGCAACTTGACGAAGCCCCCCAGGTCGACGCTCAGGGGCAAGCGCAATACAGCTACGGTACTCATGGAATGGCCTCTGGTCGCTCAACGTCGACCCATACGAATTTACGCGGATCCAGCTGGGTTTCCTGGTCCAGTCGATACGCCACCAGCTTGCCGTACAGCACCGCGCTGTAGTCCAGGCAGGCCAGGTTCGGGCGGATCGGCGCGGGTTTGCCGCTGCGCCAGTAGTGGCCGACGAACAACAGCGGTTCATCGACGCCATAGCGCAGCAAAGAATTCTTTTGTGTGGACGACAACGGCGTGCGTGCCACCGGCTCCGGCAAGGCGTCGGGCTGGAACACGATGTCACCGTAGGTCTTGGGGTCGTCTTCCCAGAACTTGGTGCGAAAGAACGAACGCGTCAGGCCATCGCCACCGGTCAGGGTGAGCCCATCGGGCAGGCGCATATCGGTGCCGCGCAACAGGCGATCGAATGCATTGCAGGCGAAACTGCCCGGTACGGCGGCGGCTTGCAGGAAGTGTTGGTCGATGCAGCCGTCCGGGAAGGTCGCGCGCAGCGGCTGGATAAAACTGTCATCCCAGCACGCGTGCACTACGCGAAAACGCCCGGCGTCGACAAACAGCGGCATGTCGTAGAACCAGCCGAGGAAGTCGTGCCAGTCGGCCGGGTGGTGTTCGAACTGGGTCAGGGTCTCGTGGATCAAGCGGGCGTGGCGCGGGTTGTGCTCACGCACAAACTGCTTGCCGCTGCCCGGCGGGGCCGGCGTGGTCCAGCCCAGCGCATTGAACTCGTGGTTGCCCATGATGCACAGCGCCTGGCCGGCCTCGGTCATATCGTGGACGATATGCAGCGCCTCACGGATGCGCGGGCCACGGTCGATGATATCGCCCAGGAACACCGCCATGCGTGACGGATGGCGCCAAGTGCCGCCCTGCTTGTGGTAACCCAATTGGTCGAGCAAGTGCTCAAGGGTATGAGCGCAACCGTGCACGTCACCAATCAGGTCGTAGCTACGCGCGGGATCGAGCATCAGTCGCCTCCACCTCCCAAGCGGCTGCCCCAGCCTAACTTGGTGCGGCACACTTCGTAGTAGTTGTGATCCAGCGGGTGGATCAAGCGCAACTTCTGTGCCTTCTTGCTCACGGTGATGGTGTCACCGGGGGCGCAGGTGAAATGGTTCTGCCCGTCGCAGGAGACTTGCGGGTAGATTTGCATGTCTTTGGACACCACGATTTTCAGCTCACTGTTGCCATCGACCACAATTGGCCGACTGGACAACATATGGGGGTACATCGGCACGATCACAATGGCATCGAGCTTGGGGTGCATGATCGGGCCGCCGGCCGACAGCGCGTAGGCGGTAGAACCGGTGGGTGTGGCGACGATCAGGCCGTCGGCCTTCTGGCTGCAGACGAACTGGCCATCGATGTACAGCTCGAACTCGATCATGCGCGTGGATTTGCCGGGGTGCAGCACCACGTCGTTAAGGGCATCGCCCTGGCCGATCGCCTCGCCATGGCGGCGCACTTCGGCCTGCAGCAGGAAGCGGTTCTCCACCAGGTAATGGCCGTCGAGCACCTTGGCCACTTCGACTTCCAGCTCATCGGGGCGGATGTCGGTGAGGAACCCCAGGCTGCCGCGGTTGATCCCCAGCACCGGCACGTTATGGCGCGCCAGCGCCCGGGCAGCGCCGAGCAGGCTGCCATCGCCACCGACCACGATGACCATGTCGCACACCTCGCCGAGCATCTTGCGCGACGAGGTTTGCAGGCCATGGCCAGGGAGGATTTCAGCGATGGTGTCTTCGAGGATCACATGCAGGTGGCGCTCGAGCAGAAACTTCTTCAGCCGGCGGACGGTGTCCAACACCTGGGTACTGCCCAGGCGACCGATAATGCCGATATTGCGAAATTGCTCCATGGGGCTCCTGCGGGATCTGGGGTGAGGCAAAAAGAGCGATTATGGGCGAAAGGCCGCCTCAGGCAAAATCCTTTGTCGCCGCCACGCCTTGATGACAATGGTTCTCAGGCACCTTCTGCGCGCTGAAAAGGCTATGCTCGGACCATGACGCCATTCCCCGACTTGCACACCCTGCCCCGCCAACTGCGCCACCCCGAGGTGCGCGACCTGGCGTGGGTGATGCTCGCACCACCGATGCTGGCGCAGACGCCTTGGCCGCAGCGCCATCCGCTGGCGGGCAGTGACTGGGTGCAAGCCCCTCACCAACTCGAAGCCTGGCTGCGCCAGCTGGACCAGGACAGCAGCGCGTTGCAGCAGTGGTTGAGCCTGACACGTACCCGGCGCCTGGGCCTGTACTACGAGCGCTTGTGGCAATTTGCGGTGCAGCAGGCGCCGGGTGTGGAGTTGCTGGCCGCCAACCTGCCGATCCGCCGTGCCGGGCACACCCTGGGCGAACTGGACATGCTGCTGCGCGACCGCGATGGGGTGCACCACCTGGAACTGGCGATCAAACTCTACCTGGGCCCGCAGGACGGCAACGGCCAGGACGCTACGCAATGGCTGGGGCCTGGCTGCCATGATCGGCTGGACCGCAAACTCGCACACCTGGCCGAGCATCAATTGCCAATCTCTGCGCGGGCAGAAAGCCGCGAGGCCTTGGCGGCGCTGGATATCCAAGCGTTCGATGCGCACTTGTGGCTCGGCGGCTATCTGCTCTACCCCTGGCCCGGCGCGGCGCTCTCCCCCCTCGGCGCTCACCCGCAGCACCTGCGTGGGCGCTGGTTGCATCAGCGCGACTGGACAGACTTTGTCAGCACCCGCCCAGAGGGCCGTTGGCAACCCCTGCCCCGCCATGCCTGGCTGGCGCCCGCGCATTACCCGGCCGATGAAGTGTGGAGTGAAGTGCAGATGAAAGGCTGGCTGGCAGACCTGGACCCGATGGCCCCGGCGCAGTTGCTGGTGCGCATGGTGCCGAACGGTGAGGCGTGGGAAGAAGCAGAGCGGTTGTTTCTGGTGGCGGATCTTTGGCCGAATGTACCGGGGACAGGCTGATAGGTGTGCGGTGTAATTGAGGGCCTCATCGCAGGCAAGCCAGCTCCCACATGGAACCGGCGGCGCCGCCAGAATGTGGGAGCTGGCTTGCCTGCGATGGCGATAGCCCAGGCGCTACAGCTTATCGATGTGCTGATACTCCAACTGAAGCCACACCGTTTGACGCGCCGCCTATCCCTGTGGGAGCTGGCTTGCCTGCGATGGCGATAGCCCAGGCGCTACAGCTTATCGATGTGCTGATAATCCAACTGAAGCCACACTGTTTGACGCGCCGCCTATCCCTGTGGGAGCTGGCTTGCCTGCGATGGCGATAGCCCAGGCGCTACAGCTTATCGATGTGCTGATACTCCAACTGCAATCCGACCGCCAATTCCTCAGCACGCCCCAACCTGATAGGCCCACGTTCGATGTCAATCAGCATGCCTGGACACTCCAACCGCGGCAGCGCGCCCGTCGCCTTGAGCCGCCCATCGGTCACCACCAGCAGCTTCTGTTGCTCGGCCCGATAGCGCTTGCGCCGTGCCGCCAACCAATGCCCCGCCTCCGTCAGCGCAGCCAGCAACGGCGTCCCGCCGCCTGCTCCCAACTGCCCCAACCAATCGGCCAAGCCTTTCGCCGCCTTCAAGCCTTGCACCTGCCACTTCGGCGATTGCCCGCTGGCCGTCAATAACGCCATGCGCGCCCGTTGCCGATAAGCATCGTCAAACAGCTGAGCCAACAACCCCTTGGCATCGGTCAACGCCCGATGGCGCCGCGTGGACGCCGAGGCATCGACAATCACCAACCACAGTTCAGGAGCCGACCGGCTACGCAGGTGGAACAGCAGGTCCTCATGGCATTGCGGCCGCCCACCCAGCAACGTGCCCGGCCAATTGATCGCCCCGCGCTGTGCGCTGCGGGCCTTGCCCTGCCGGCCAGTGTTCAATCGCCCCGCCTGGGGCCGGGCATCCGCCCCCGTGTCAGCTCGGGGGCGGATGCCTAGGGCTTTTTTGGCCAGGTGGGTACATCGCGGCGGGTGCCCGTGGGCAAGGCGGGTGCGGGCATATCGCCCCACTGGCCTTGGCCGGGCGAGGGGTCAGAGGGTGACGATGACGGCCCGTCATTCGGCGGGGGCGGCGCGCCTGCAGGCGCTTGCTGCTGACGTCGATGGCGCAAGGCGAACTCCGCCACCGCGTCGATATCGTCCTGCTCGATAGCGACGGCGCCACGCCACGCCGCATGGGCACGGGCGCCACGCAACCAGACCAGGTCGGCACGCAGGCCGTCGACCCCTGCGGCAAAGCAGCGCTCGGTGATGTGGGCCAACGCCTGGTCATCCAAGCCGATACTGTCTAGCCGTGCCCGCGCCAGGGTGCAGCGTTCGCGCAAGGCAGCTTGCGCTGGCGCCCACTGCGCGCAGAACGCCGCCGGGTCAGTGTCGAAATCCAGGCGACGCCGAATGATCTGCCCGCGCTCGGCGGGCAAGGTTTGCCCGCTCAAGGCCACGTTGAAGCCGAAGCGGTCGAGCAACTGCGGGCGCAGCTCGCCCTCCTCCGGGTTCATGGTGCCGATCAGTACAAAGCGCGCCGCATGGCGATGGGAAATCCCGTCGCGTTCGATCAGGTTGGTGCCGCTGGCGGCTACGTCCAGCAGCAGGTCCACCAAGTGGTCGGCCAGCAGGTTGACTTCATCCACGTACAACACCCCGCCGTCGGCCTTGGCCAACACGCCGGGGGAGAATTGCGCGCGGCCTTCGCCCAGCGCGGCATCCAGGTCCAGGGTGCCGACCAGGCGCTCTTCGGTCGCGCCCAGGGGCAAAGTGACAAACTGCCCGCTGGCCAGCAGGTCTGCCAGCCCGCGGGCCAGAGTCGACTTGGCCATGCCCCGTGGCCCTTCGATCAGCACGCCGCCGATCTTCGGGTCGATGGCCGCCAGGCACAGCGCGAGCTTCAAGTCATCGGCGCCGACCACGGCGGACAGCGGGAAATGGGGAGTATCAGTCATAGTCAACTCTTAATAGCTCGTTCCAACGCTCCCGCGTGGGAACGCTTCGCTGGACGCTCGGCGTCCGTTCTTGTGACGCAGAGCGTCACGGGCTGCATTCCCACGCGGAGCGTGGGAACAATCACTCAGCTGTCTTCTTCTATGTCCAGCAACAGGTTTTCCAAGGCTTCGCGGTACGCCCCCGGTGCCTGCCACAAGCCACGTTGCTGGGCTTCGAGCATGCGCTCGGTCATGTCGCGCAGGGCATCTGGGTTGTGCTGTTGCACAAAGGCACGGGTATCAGGGTCCAGCAGGTAGGCATCGGCGAGCAAGGCGTATTGGTGATCGTCAATCAGCGCGGTGGTAGCGTCGAAGGCGAACAGGTTGTCCACGGTCGCGGCCATTTCAAACGCGCCTTTATAGCCATGGCGCTTCACGCCTTCGATCCACTTGGGGTTGGCCGCACGGGAACGGATCACCCGGTTGAGCTCTTCTTTCAAGGTGCGGATTTTCGGCACGTCCGGCTGGCTGTGGTCGCCATGGTAGCTGGCGGCCTTTTCGCCGCTCAGGGTTTCCACGGCGGCCAGCATGCCGCCCTGGAATTGGTAGTAGTCGTTGGAGTCGAGCAAGTCGTGCTCGCGATTGTCCTGGTTCTGCAACACCGCCTGCACCTGGCTCAGCCGCTGGGCAAATTGCTCGCGGGCCGCAGTGCCTTCGTCAGCCCCCCCGTAAGCGTAGCCACCCCAGTTCAGGTAGACCTCGGCCAAGTCCTCGCGGCTCTGCCACAAGCGCCCGTCAATCGCGCCCTGCACGCCCGCGCCATAGGCACCCGGTTTGGCGCCGAAAATGCGCCAGCCGGCTTGCTTGGCCGCGGCACCTTCATCCAGGCCCGCCTCAAGCAATGCTTGGCGTTCACTGCGCACTTTGGCGGCCAGCGGGTTCATGTCGTCGGGTTCATCCAGGGCCGCCACCGCCTGCACCGCCGCATCGAACAGGCGGATCAGGTTGGCAAACGCATCGCGGAAGAACCCGGACACGCGCAGGGTCACGTCCACGCGCGGACGGTCCAATAAGCTGATCGGCAGGATCTCGAAATCGTCCACCCGCTGGCTGCCGGTGGCCCATACCGGGCGCACGCCCATCAGCGCCATGGCTTGGGCGATATCGTCCCCGCCAGTGCGCATGGTGGCAGTGCCCCATACCGACAGGCCGAGCTGACGCAGGTGGTCACCGTGGTCTTGCAGGTGCCGCTCAAGAATCAGGTTGGCCGACTGGAATCCGAGACGCCAGGCCGTGGTGGTTGGCAGGTTGCGTACGTCCACGGTAAAGAAGTTACGCCCCGTAGGCAGCACATCCAGCCGACCGCGACTCGGGGCACCGCTGGGCCCCGCCGGGACAAAACGCCCACTCAAGGCATCGAGCAAGCCACGCATCTCTGCGGGGCCGCAGGCATCCAGGCGTGGCGCGACGACGATGCGCAGGCCTTCGATCACCGCCTTCACCTCCTGCCAGCCGGGCTCTTCCAACTGTTCGATGGGGCCTTCCAGTGCCTGCTCGATCAAGCGCGCCGCGTACAACTCCAGACGTTCACGGGTATCCCCGGCCGTACGCCACAGCTGATCGTCAATCTTCTGCAACACCAACGGGCGCCGCCCCGTCCAGGGCTCGGCCAGTGCGCAATCGAGCGGATCAAACCCCAGGTCGAATGCCTTGGCCAACACTCGCAGCAGGCTCGACTGCGGGCCCCGGCCATCGCCACGGGGAATGCGCAACAGCGCCAGCAAGGTGTCGATACGCAAGCGGCCCTCGGGCGACTCGCCAAAGATATGCAGGCCATCGCGGATCTGCGATTCCTTCAAGTCGCACAGGTAGGTATCCAGGCGCGGCAGCCACACCGCCGCGTCCGCCTCACTGCCCAGTTCAAGCTCCTGGTCGATACGGGTTTCGCGCACCAGTTTGAGGATGTCTTTTTGCAGCTCCAGCGCACGGCGCGGGTCGAGCAATTGCGCCTCGTAATATTCGTCGGCCAATAACTCAAGGTCACGCAGCGGGCCGTAGGTTTCGGCGCGGGTCAGCGGTGGCATCAGATGGTCGATGATCACCGCCTGGGTGCGCCGCTTGGCCTGGGCGCCCTCACCCGGGTCGTTGACGATAAACGGGTAGATATTCGGCAGCGGCCCCAGCAATGCATCCGGCCAGCAGTGCTCCGACAGGCCCACGCCTTTGCCGGGCAGCCACTCCAGGTTGCCGTGCTTGCCCACATGGATCACGCCGTGGGCGCCGTAGGTATGGCGTAGCCAGAAATAGAACGCCAGGTAGCCATGGGGCGGCACCAGGTCCGGGTCGTGGTACACCGCGCTGGCATCTACCTGGTAACCCCGGGCCGGCTGGATGCCGACAAAGGTCAGGCCCAGGCGCAGGCCGGCGACCATCAAGCGGCCATCGCGGCACATCGGATCGTTTTGCGGCGCGCCCCAACGCTCCAGCACGGCCTGGCGATTGGAGGCCGGCAAACGATCAAACATCGCCTGGTATTCCACAAGGCTCAGGCTTTGATGGCAGGGGCGCAGGTCGAGGCTGTCGAGATCGTTGGTGACGCCGCCGAGCAGTTCATGGATCAGCGCGGTGCCGCTGTCGGGCAGCCGCTCCGCCACCGGGTAGCCCTCGGCTTGCAAGGCGCGCAGGATATTCAGCGCTGCCGCAGGGGTGTCCAGGCCTACGCCGTTGCCGATGCGACCGTCGCGGGTCGGGTAGTTGGCGAGGATCAACGCAATCCGTTTCTCGGCATTGGGCACACGCGCCAACTCGACCCAACGGCGTGCCAGCTCAGCGACAAAATCCATGCGTTCGGGCGCTGCGCGGTAGCACACCACGTCCGACTGGCTGCGCTCGCTGCGCCAGGCCAGGTCCTTGAAACTGATCGGCCGGCTGATGATGCGCCCGTCCAACTCCGGCAAGGCAATGTGCATCGCCAGGTCGCGGGGCCCCAGGCCTTGTTCGCTGGCCTGCCAGCCGGGCTGGTTGTCCTGGGCGCAGATCGCCTGGATCACCGGGATATTGCGGCGAAACGGGCGCAAATGCGGCGCTTCCGGGCTCGATTGGGCAAAGCCGGTGGTGTTCAGAATTACCGCGGCTTGCACGTCATCCAGCAGGTCCTCGACCACCGTGAGGCAGCCGGGTTCTTTCAAACTGGCCACCGCGACAGGCAAGGGGTTGAGGCCCGCCGCCTGTAAGCGCTGGCAGAACACATCAATAAAACCGGTATTGGCCGCCTGTAAATGGGAGCGGTAGAACAGCACCGCAGCCACCGGCCAATCAGCGTGCCAATCGGCCTGCCAGTCATTGAGGCGGGCATTGGCGTTGTGCGGGTGATAGATCGCCGTGCGCGGCAGCGCTTGCGGCTCGGCCCAGGCATAGTCGCGTCCCAGGTGGGCACTGGCCAGGCAGTGGTAAAAATCCAGGGCATTGCCCAGGCCACCTTGGCGCAGGAAGTGCCAGAGGCGCTCGCGGTGTTCGGCCGCAACGGTGCTCAGGCCGCTGAGTTCCGGGTCTGGACGGTCGTCACCCGGCACCAGGATCAGGGTGACGCCGCGTTCGGCCAACTCCACCAGGCGCTCGATGCCGTAGCGCCAATACCCGATGCCGCCGTGCAATGACAGCAGGATGACCTTGGCGTGGCGCAATACCTCGTCGACGTACAGGTCGACCGAGGCATGGTTCTGCACCTGCATTGGGTTGGCCAGGCGCAGGCTGGGGTAATCCTCGGGCAATTGCTGGGCGGCTTCGGCGAGCAGCGCCAGGCTGGAATCGCCGCTGCACAGGATCACCAGTTCAGCGGGGGTCTGGCCAAGGTCGGCAATATTGTCGTCCGCGACGAAACCACCGGGTTGGGTCCTGAGCAGGTGCATGGTTAAACGCTGAGGGCAGCGCGCAATTGCGCTTCGAGGCCGGCGGCGTCCAGTTCCTGGCCGATCAGCACCAGGCGCGTGGTGCGTGCTTCGTCAGCGCCCCAGGCACGGTCGAAGTGCTTGTCAAAGCGCGTGCCCACGCCCTGGATCAGCAGGCGCATCGGTTTGTTGGGGATCGCGGCAAACCCTTTCACCCGCAGGATGCCGTGCTGCACCACCAATTGGGTCAGGGCGTCGAGCAGCAGCGCCTCATCGGCTTGGGGCAAGTCGATGGAGATGGAGTCAAAGGCATCGTGATCGTGGTCGTCTTCACCTTCGTGGTGATGGTCGTGATGGCTGTGACGCCCGTCGATATGTTCCTCGGAACCGGCGCCCAGGCCGATCAGCACGTCCAGAGGCAGGCGACCGCTGCTGGCTTCGATGATCTTCACCGCGGCCGGCAGTTCTTCGGCGACCTCCAGGCGCACGCGGGCCAGGTCTTCGGCGCTGATCAGGTCGCTTTTGTTGAGGATCACCAGGTCGGCGCTGGCCAGTTGGTCGGCGAACAACTCATGCAACGGCGACTCGTGGTCCAGGTTCGGGTCAAGTTTGCGCTGGGCGTCGACCTGGTCCGGAAAGGCGGCAAAGGTACCGGCGGCCACGGCCGGGCTGTCGACCACGGTGATCACCGCGTCAACGGTGCAGGCGCTGCGGATTTCCGGCCACTGGAAGGCTTGCACCAACGGCTTGGGCAGGGCCAGGCCCGAGGTTTCGATGAGGATATGGTCCAGGTCACCGCGACGGGCGACCAATTCGCGCATCACCGGAAAGAACTCTTCCTGCACCGTGCAGCACAGGCAACCGTTGGCCAGTTCGTAGACGCGGCCATTGGCTTCTTCTTCGGTGCAACCGATAGAACACTGCTTGAGGATTTCACCGTCGATGCCCAGCTCGCCGAACTCGTTGACGATCACCGCAATGCGACGGCCCTGGGCGTTGTCGAGCATATGGCGCAACAGCGTGGTTTTGCCCGAGCCAAGGAAGCCGGTAACGATGGTGACGGGAAGTTTGGCCAGTGTTTTCATCGAATGCCCTTTGGGGCGGGCATACGGGACGACAGGCCCTGCGGCGGCGCGCAGCAGCGGATTTCGTCACCGGATCACCCCGCCCGGTTGAATTGGAAAATCAGTGGCGAGGCAGGTCTCCTGGCTAGGGGTGTGCAGGTCTTGCGACCAACGCTGACTGCGCCTTCCCGCCCTATCGGCAGTGGCGTGGCAGTCAACTGAACCCTTCACAGTTGCGGGGGCAGCCGCGGCTTGAACCGCGTTCCCTTCTTAGCTTCGGCCTGGGCCGAAGAACCTCGAGGGTGCAAGGCTACGCAGTGCACGGCAGGCGGTCAATGCTCAAGCACCTACCGGCAAGTCGGTCCAGGCAGCGGCCAACTAGGCGTAGCGCTGCCTGCCAGGATTGGCGGTGATGATGTCGGGCACATTGATCGGGCCGTAAGCCTTGAGGAAAAAATCAAATCGGCCATTCCCTGTGAGGTCGATGGCCAGCCTAGACAGGTTAGTCGTACGGTTGTAATCCAGAATCGCTTCACCTGGTTTGCCCGTCAGCCGCCTGACGAACCTCAGGGCATCAACCCCCGCGTTGCCCAGCAGGTTCGACAGATCGATTCTGTCCACACCCGTGACAAAATCCATAATCTGATCGGGATATTCCGGCGTGGAGTCGCTGGCATTGTCGTAAGCGAAGGTGTCAGCGCCCCCCGCACCTCGGAGTCGATCCGCACCCGCCCCACCTTTAAGCACGTTGTTTGCTTGGTTACCAATGATCGAGTCATGCCCGGAGCCGCCGATTGCATTCTCCAGCGTAACCCCCTTGGCAATGGAAACATTCCCCACCAGGCCGCCAACATCCCCTGAATTCAACACATAAGTGCAACGCTCACCCCTGTATGCACTTCGTACGGCGTCTTCCAGCCCAAGCGCTTGCGCGGGCGTAGATTGATCCTCGCTACTGTCCGATTGACGGCTTCGACGGTCAGCTTGCTGAAGTCGCTGCCCTTGGGGAAATACTGGCGGAGCAGACCGTTGGTGTTTTCATTGGTGCCACGTTGCCAGGATGAATAGGGGTCTGCAAAAAAGACCTGGCACTGGCTCCGTAGCGCGATGCGTTCATGCCCGGCAAACTCCCTTCCGTTATCCAGCGTCAGCGTGTGAGCGGCATGGCCCTGAAGCATCAGATTGATCGCCCGCGTTACCTGCCGGCGCGTTCTGCGCTTGACCGGATAGGCGCTCAGATAGCCGCTTTTGCGATCAACCAGGGTCACCAGGTTACCGCCCAGTCCATGTACCGTATCGCCCTCCCAGTCCCCCAGGCGCTCGCGGCTTTCGACCTCGGCTGGGCGTTCACTGATTGACACGCGATTACGCAGCTGCCCGCGCCGATCGTGGCTTCCATAGCGTTTCCGGTAGCGCTTTCGGCGATGTCGCAGATAGGTATAAAGCTCACCACCGGCGCGCTGTTCGGCGGCAATGAACCGATAAATCCACTCATGGCTGACCGCCCGGCTTGGCTGCTCCTGCTTCAACCGCTGGGCGATCTGCTCCGGACTCATGCCATGCTTGAGCCACACCGGGAGATGATGGCTGAGCCATGTCGCCGGCTTGCAAAACTTGCGCGCACCCGCTCGACGAGCATCACTTTCATGGGCCGCAGAAACAGCCTTGTAGATATTCTGGGTGCTGTTGCGGCGAACCTCGCGACTGATCGTCGAGGGATGCACGCCGACCCGCTTTGCAATGCTCGCCTGGCTCTCTGCGGCGCTCAAGCCAGCCTCAATCTGGTAACGTTGTCCCTGAGTCAGCTGCCGGTAATGCGTAGTCATCTGCGCTTGAATCCTTCGGTGTGAGAGCCTGGATTCTACCGGTGGCTGGCTCTCTGCCTCTCGTTTCAAGCGTTGCGCTTATTCTATGAATTCAGGTCCGAAAAGGACTCCGCCCGCAAATTGATAGTCTGGTTTTGGTGATACTTGGAAAAGTCCAACGTATCGACACCACCACCGTCCCATACACAAAACAAGGCCGTATCGTGACGCGAGTTCAACTCCAGATAGTCTCGTCCCGCATTGGAGTTGAAGCCATAGGTGGTATCTGAATTGCGCGTCGTGTTATTGGCACCATAAACCCGCTGCGCAGCGGCGATATCATCCATCATCGGCGCCGACGGTAACTTTCCATTGAAGTGTTTACCCGCTTCAGGTGCATCGAAGTAGCTCATCACGCTGTAAGCCCGCGTATCCTGAGCATATAAGGCGTGATCGCGGTAATTGGGATTACCAAAATTATAGGTGCCTGGGTGTAACAGGCCCAGGTTGTGCCCAATTTCATGGGTCAGGGTCATTCGCCCATGGTTGTGCAAGGCTGGATTAGTATTGGTGCCAAATCGGGGATTGATCAGCACTTTACCTTCCTGGCCCGGATACTGGCCGAAGGCGACCTCGTAGTCCGTGCTATTGGAGAACGCTAGAAGCCCCTCGGGGCGACGACTGCCTTCCTGGAATGAAACATTCGCGACATCCTCCCACGATTGCATCGAGCGCCGGGCCTGCTCTTTCTGGGTCGCATTGAACGCCGTGTGCCCTCTTGCGTGCTTGTTGAATGAATAGGAGATCTGCGTGATGCCGTCGCGATTGGCGTCAAACCAACGATGGCCGGTTCGAGTGATTTGACGCGCGGCCTGATCAACCGTGAAAGAGGGTTTATCAACGTTCGATTCAGAGGGGTCGTTGGGCCTGAGGGTCGCATCGGCCACCGCTGATTGCTGATCGCCAGCAAGCGGCGCATGAAAACTTTGCAGCGTATTGGAAAGTCGCATAAAGCCCACCGTTAATTTCAATGTTGCGCGGGGAGATAAACCGGGTTTCCTTCTTAGTTATCGAAAAAAGCGCAGGCGTTCCCAAACACTTCATACATCGCGTGTCTGCCTATTGCGTCTGCAAATACTTCATCGCCGTGTACTTCGTAGGTGTCCTCATCCAATTGACGCTGACCTGCACACCATGCTCTCCTACACACCTTGTTTCGGGTGCCCTTCACAGGGTGAAACGGGAAACCGGTGCGTCAAATCCAATGACAAGTCCGGTGCTGCCCCCGCAACGGTAAGCGAGCGAAGCGTCATGGCCACTGTGCTTTTGCATGGGAAGGCGATGCTTTCAGGAGGACTCTTTGATGAGCCGCCCCTCGCAAGCCCGGAGACCGGCCCGAAAAATTCAGATAACAAACCCGCGGTGGGCGGGCGCTGTTCGAACCCTGCGTGCCTGGCGCGTGGGGTTTTCATGCGCTCGTTTCACCCTGACACCTGAAAGGGACGCGCCATGTCGATCATCAGCAGCACTTCGCACACCGCCACTAGCACCGCCACCCTCAGCCAACGCCTGACCGCCGCCATCGGTGCGTCGATCCTTGGCGCGTGCCTGGTGTATTTCGCCGGGTTCTCGCATATCGAGGCAGTGCACAACGCCGCCCACGATACCCGCCACAGCGCCGCGTTCCCGTGCCATTGAGAGCTGCCGACATGATCAAGCGTATTGCGCAAACCGCAGGTTTCACTGGGCTATTGGCTGCCTTGCTGCTGACCCTGCTGCAAAGTTTCTGGGTGGCACCGCTGATTCTGCAGGCGGAAAGCTTTGAAAAAGCCCCGCCAGCCGCCGAAATGGTGCATGAGCACGCCGCTGGCGCTGCAGCCCACAGCCACGATGCCCAAGCCTGGGAGCCGGAAGATGGCTGGCAGCGGGTGTTGTCCACCACTGGAGGCAACCTGGTGGTGGCCGTAGGCTTTGCACTGATGCTCGCCGGCCTCTACACGCTGCGTGCGCCGACCCGCACCGCGCAAGGCCTGCTCTGGGGCCTGGCCGGCTACGCGACCTTTGTACTGGCACCCACCCTGGGCCTGCCCCCGGAGCTGCCTGGCACCGCGGCGGCTGACCTGACGTTACGCCAGACCTGGTGGATCGGCACCGCAGCGTCCACCGCCGCCGGCCTGGCGCTGATCGTGTTCGGTCGCAACTGGCTGTTGAAAGCGCTTGGGCTGGCGATTCTTGCCGTTCCCCACGTCATCGGCGCGCCGCAGCCGCAACTGCACTCGATGTTGGCCCCCGAGGCGCTCGAAGCGCAGTTCAAGATCGCCTCGCAATTGACCAACGTCGCTTTCTGGCTGGCCTTGGGCCTGATCAGCGCCTGGTTGTTCCGCCGCAACCGCGACGACCAATACTCGGCATGATCCTGGTTGTCGGCTTGGGCTGCCAGCGAGGCTGTGAGGTTCACAGCCTGCTGGCGTTGCTCGACAGCTCCCTGGCCGAGGCCGGCATTGATCGCTCACGCGTGACCGCGCTGGCAAGCATTGACCACAAACGCGATGAACCTGGGCTGCTGGCACTGGCCCAGCGATTGAACCTGCCCTTGCAGTGCTTCAGCGCCGAGCACCTGGCGGGCTATGAACATCGGCTGAGCCATCGCTCAGCGCTGGCTTTTGCTCACACCGGCTGTTACGGCGTGGCCGAAAGCGCCGCCCTGGCCCTGGCCGAACAGCTGTCCGACAGCCCTGCCCGCCTGCTGATCACCCGTCAAAAAAGCGCGCAGGCCACCTTTGCGTTAGCCTGCGCGGGTTAAAAACCCGATAATTTCCGCTCTTGAGCATGAGCCGTGTTCATGCTCGCCCGTTTTTCAACAGGATTTCTCCATGACCGTCTACTTTATCGGCGCCGGCCCCGGTGATCCGGAATTGATCACCGTCAAGGGCCAGCGGCTGATCCGCAGTTGCCCGGTGATCATCTACGCCGGCTCGCTGGTGCCCGCCGCCGTGCTGGAAGGTCATCAGGCGCTCCAGGTGGTCAACAGCGCCGAACTGCACCTGGAGCAGATCATCGAGCTGATCAAGACGGCCCATGCCCAAGGCCAGGACGTGGCGCGGGTGCACTCCGGTGATCCCAGCCTGTATGGGGCGATTGGTGAACAAATACGCCATTTGCGTGAGCTGGGCATCCCTTTCCAGATCATTCCAGGGGTCACGGCGGTCGCCGCGTGCGCGGCCCTGCTGGAGACCGAACTGACCCTGCCGGACATCGCCCAAAGCGTGATCCTGACCCGTTACGCCGATAAAACCAGCATGCCTCCCGGTGAAGACTTCGACAGCCTGGCGCGACATGGCACCACGATGGCGATTCATCTGGGGGTCAATCATCTGGAGAAAATCGTTGCCGAGCTGCTGCCGCATTACGGTTCGGACTGCCCGATTGCCGTGGTACACCGTGCCACCTGGCCGGATCAGGATTGGGTGGTCGGTACGCTGAGTGACATTGCCGAGAAAGTTGCGGCGAAGGGGTTTCGGCGGACAGCGTTGATTGTGGTGGGGCAGGTGTTGGCCAGTGACAGCTTCAGCGAGTCGTCGCTGTACCGCGCAGGGCATGCGCACCTCTATCGCCCCTGAAGCCAGCTCCCAAACTTGATCTGCTTTATCAGATATATTTTGCAACTCTATGAATTTAAATAATAAAAAACGGCGCTCACGAGGCGCCGTCTTTTATGTTCGCAGTGAACACCTTACTCAGTAGTAGGCGTTTTCTTTCTGCGTGTGATCAGTCACGTCACGCACACCCTTGAGTTCAGGAATACGTTCCAGCAGCGTGCGCTCGATGCCCTCACGCAAGGTCACGTCCGCCTGGCCGCAGCCCTGGCAGCCGCCGCCGAATTTCAGCACGGCGATACCGTCATCCACCACGTCGATCAGACTCACCTGGCCGCCGTGGCTGGCCAACCCCGGGTTGATCTCGGTTTGCAGGTAATAATTGATGCGCTCGTTGACCGGGCTGTCGGCGTTGACGTTCGGCACCTTGGCGTTGGGCGCTTTGATGGTCAACTGGCCGCCCATACGGTCGGTGGCATAGTCGACCACGGCGTCGTCCAGGAAGGCTTCGCTGAAGGCATCGATGTACGCGGTGAAGCTTTTGAGCCCCAGGGCGGTGTCTTCAGGCTTCTCTTCGCCGGGCTTGCAGTAGGCAATGCAAGTCTCGGCATACTGGGTGCCGGGCTGGGTGATAAAGACGCGGATGCCGATACCCGGGGTGTTCTGCTTGGACAGCAGGTCAGCCAGGTAATCGTGGGCGGCGTCGGTAATGGTTATGGCAGTCATGGAAACTCCTCACAGGCTTGCCCGCAGTTTACGCCAAATTATTACGCAGGTACAAAGTCCGAGTATTTTTGTCGGGAAAGACCTGTTCCTGTTGGCCTGACGCATCGTGACACCTGGCCATTTCTGCGAAAACCTGTGCCTACCTATATAGCCCCCCCCGCAAACCCCGGCTCAATAGAGTGAATCCTCTTCGACTACGGATTGTGAGGATTGAATGAATAACGCATTGCAGAGCTTCTATTTCAAGGGCTTGCCGGAACAGCAAGTGCATTTGGACCATCTGATTGATTTCGTGACGACACAAGGCTCGCTGACGGCATCCGCCGCCGAGGTGTACTACTGCCCCCCGCACAACAGCGAACTGCATCGCGAGTGCAAGGAAGCCTTTCGAGTCTTGGCAAAGCTGGAAGCCGATGAAGACTTTCAGCGCTTCCTGCGGGAAAAGCCCGAACCGGATGATTCCATTATCGGCCGGGACTTCCTTTACGACCTGCTCTCCACCTTGTTCAGCAGCACGCGCTCACCGATACCCGACCCTGCCGAAACGTTCAGCATTGCCGACCATTCGGTCATCCTGCGCCATATGCCCACCTATTGGTACATCGACGCCGACGTGTTGCTGGATATCAACCGGCGTGTGGGTAACGGCCTCAAAAGCGACGGTTCGGTGCGGTTTGATCTGGTGCTCAAGTATTACTCGATCATCCCGGCACAGCCCAAAACCCGCGAGCAGTGGAAAGCGGTTCTCGCTGTCTTGCAGGAACATCACACCCTGAAAAAACTCGGACACGAAGGCAACCTCAGCGATTTGCAGCACTTGCTGGATGCGCCTGCCGACCAGAAAATCAAGGAGATTATCCGCCAGATCGAAACACAAACCCGTCAATCGCTGTTCCGTCATGTATTGCCCGAAACATTCACCGCCTCACAACAGGACATGCTCACCACCACCCCCACCGTGCTGCTCGATCAATTGCTCAATAGCCCCGATAACCTGGCACTGGGCGAACGGATTGCCAAGGCCTTGGACTGGTATGGCAGCCAGAAGGACGAAATCTGCCCAGACCCGGTACGGGTGAAATTACTGTGGCGCGCGTTGTGGCTGACGATCATTCCCAGCACCGACTCGCTGATCGACAACGAATTGAAACTATTCATCGCGCCTGGCGCGTCTTATTCGTCGGTCCGCCAATCCTTGATCAGCCGCTATGAACATAGCTTGTCGATCAGCGCTGACGCGGCACAATTGGCGGTGTGCGTCCTCAAGGCCAATGTTGCCAGCGAAGTCTGGGTGGCCGATATTCCCGATGACCTCCCCTACGCTGCCACCAGTACCTGGGTCAATTTCAGAAGCGGCTTTCTGCTGGCCGAAACGATTGCACCGGGTTCATCGCGCCACATGAGTTTCGAACAATTGCTCAACCTGGCGGCGGAACACTTTCGCGCCAGCGGCGATGACATTAAACAACAGGCACTGGTCGCAGCGGCCAAGTTGGGCCCCACCGTGCAATGGGCACAGGCCAACGGCCTGATCGCCAGCCGATCGTCGGGCCACTCACGGGATGAGCTCACCCAGGCCGTCACCGCCCTGGAGCAGCATGAATATGAGATGTTCAACGCAATTCAGAACCTCAAACTCAAACTGCCCAGCCGTTGGCGCTTTGTCTCGGACATGGAGTACGACAAAGCCTTTCGCGACGCCCTTGAGATGCCGAGAAACGCCTACAAGACCTTAATCCAGTCACTGCTTGCGCACCTGGGCAATGCGACCCTGGATGTGGATCAGGACGAGATCACCGTGTATTCATTAAGAGAAGCCCTGGACAAGGTGCCCATCGAATATGAAACCAAAGCCAAGACCGATGCCGTTCGTTACCGGACAGGTTTTATCCTACGCATCGCCAAGCCCCGCTCGCCCCTCCATGCCATCTACATCGAGGTATTCCCCTTCGCCGGCCTGCTGCGTCGACGCAAAGACCTGCAAAGCCTACCGCTAAACGGCAAAGTGGTAGAGCTACGCGACGCCATGAGCTGGGACAAGTACAGGCTGGCCACCGAAGTACCGTTTGATCGAGAGGCTTACCGCGAGAACAAAGCGCCCAGACCAGGCAAAAAAGCTGAGTTGATCGTTGAACAAGTCGGCGAGACACTGCCTGGCATCGACGCAGGGCCGCGCATCCCATCGTTCGCGCCCAACACGCTGTATGCGCCGCGCAGTGAAACCCTGGCAAGCATGATTGCCCGCGAGCTGTTTTTCTGCGATGAGCAAGCCCTCCTGGAAAAAACCCGCAAAGACACGCGGGAGGTAGACATTCCCGCTGAGGTACTCGAAGACTTGGCGTTCTGGGGCAAGATTTTTATCCCGTTTTGGGGCGGTATCGACGACATCGCCTCCGGTGATCCCCAGCGCATCAAGTCAGGCGTCGCCGGCCTGTTCATTGACATCGTAGCTTTCGCGTTGCCGGTAGGGCGGTATGTGGCCGGCTCCACCCGCCTGCTCATCCACGCAGGCAAGACCGGGCTGCGCCTGGCGCTGCCTAAGCTCGCGAAACTGACCGGGAAGCTGGTAATTGCCACGCTCCACGAACTCAACCCCCTGGCCGCCCTGCCCAGCCTGCTCAGGCTCGCGCGCTTTGGTTTGCTCAAGCTGGGACATAAATTGATGCGCCAGGCAAAACGGGGTATTGCCCAGCTGCGCGATGGGACGATCGCCGCAAGGCACATACGCTCGGTTGACCCTGACAGCTGGAAGCCGCTGCAGGCGGGCGATCAACTGTTTACCGTGGACGGCTTCGCCAATGTCCCGATGCGCAACGTCGGCAGCCTCGAGGCGCCGGATTATCGCTTGATCGATACCGCCTCCAATAAAGCCTTCGGGCCGCGCTTTAGAGAGCCGATCACGGTCATCAGCAACAGCAGCCCGTTGATTCGTCAGTACGCGGTTGACCCGGAGTTGATCAGAGGCCTCAAGCCCGACGCACGCGGTATCTTCTCCCGAGCGGACTACAACCAGAAGTTCATCTGTAATGTTGATGACAAGGGCAAAATCGCGGTGTACCAGGTCCGCGACAATTCCTATGGGTTCATTCAGGAGGCCGCCGCGGGCGCCGACACCAGCTTTTCTATCGTACTGGTCAATCCGAGGAGCAATCGCGATTTGTCGATCACGCTGTCGTCGGTGGAGCCTGGTCATTGGTATTCAGGCCCGATCAAGCTCGCGGGCGGCGCGCCGGATGCGCCAAGCGTGGTAACGCCCTCAGTGCTGTTGAAATGGACCGAGGCCAGTGAAGACGCCCTGAAAAAAACCATGGACAACTTCGTCAGCACTTACAACCTGGACCCCAGCGCCTTTCGGCAGTTCGTCAACAGCCGCAACACCCTGACACCCCGAGGGCGAAAGATGCTGGACCGTGCAGGGACCGCCCGCACCTGCGTCACTTACGAGCATATGGAGCACTGGAGCAAGGCGTCCCAGCGCGAGCGCAACAGCCTCACCCTTGAAGGCTTCGCCGCCGACCATAACCTGGACCCGGTGGCCTTTGCCGAGCATGTAAACATTGATGGCACCTATCGAGCGGCAGGCAAAGTACTCGCCAAATACGCCAGAGGTGAACAATTCGACGACCTGAAACCCGAACACCTGCAAGAGTGGAACAAGCACTACAACGCCACCAACTCAAGGGTGTCCATGCACGCATTTGTCGAGCAGAACAACCTCAACCCGGTTATCTGGAGTGACTACGTCAATGACAATGGCAGCATGACCCGCGCCGGTAGAGAAAGGTGGCTGTTCGGACAACGAAGCCCGGTGGACGAGCCCGTGGCCAGGAAGCGGCCTGCGCCCCCCACGGCAGGTAGCTCAAAACGTCCGCGGCTGGACGATGACGCCACACCCACGCGGCGCCGATCCACTTCAATCACGGCGTCTTTTGATCATAAAATCAACAATAATGCGCCAATTCTGCAAGACCCCAACGACGTCAGGCGCAGCTTGACCCTTGAACTTGAAGGTCCGTTGCAAAAAATAGAGATCACCGACGCCAACCAGTTTTTTGACGAGTTCACCGGCCTGCAATACGTCGAAGTCAAAGAGGCTGCAACCAAGAGTATCCGTGAATGGATCGCCAAGGAAGGCAATCATCATCGCCGGCTTGATCGCCTTTTGGAGGTCAAGAAACTGCAGGAGGGCCCAGAGCGTGGCCTGTCGGTCGTAGCCAGAACCGATATAAAACGCTTCGATGTCCTTGGGCCGTATACCGGCAAGCTGCACTTGGATCAAGCCTCGATCAATACCGAGATACTGGAAAAAGGTGAAGCGGCCGTCGGCACGTATTTATTCCAGACCCACACTCATGGCGCGACTATCAGCGGCCACGGTAACAGCAACACGCTAAGCCTGATCAATGCGGTCAAGGTGCCCAATCTGCCCGACGTTGGCATCGAAAATGTCGGCGCCGTGTATGTAGGCAAATACATGGTGTTCATAGTCGCTTGGCGGGATATCCCTGCCGGGACCGAGTTGCTGATGGACTATGGTAAAGCCTACTGGAAGTACGTGAGGCCCTGAGCCGCCAAACGGCGGTCCTAATGCTTTTGCCTGATGGGTAACGCATCATCAATGCCAAACCAATGTTTGAGCCTGCGATGCGTAGCCTTATACAACACCTGGTAACTGGCCAATACGCCCAGCGCAATGACGGCGATGCACACCGCTATCATTGCCCTGTGCTCGATGGCCCAGCGCAACGCGAGCAGTTATAGGTTCTCATAGCGGTTCATGTCCAATACGCCCTCTTCCACCGGCGTGGTTTCGTGAATGTACCGCGACAAGTCATGGAAGTACTGCCAGAACAGCGTGTGACTGCGGCGCACACCCCAGCGGTCGACGATTTTCTCGAAGCTCTTGGCGTCCTTGGCCTGCTCCATCTGCGCGACAAACTCAGGCACTTGCCGGGCCGGGATATTGAACATGAAGTTCGGGTAGCTGCTGAGCACGCCTGGGTAGATCGTCACCGTGTCCAGCCCCGGCTGATAGCGATACGCCTCTCCCAGCAGGAACGCCACGTTACTGTGGGCACGGTTGCGCAGCAGGCTGTAGACCTCGCGCTTGCCGCTGGCGGTTTCGATGCGCAGCATCGTGGCTTCGGGCAATTGCTCGATCACCTTGAGCCCCGCCGCCGGCCGCGAGGTCAGGCGGCTCAGGGCTTGCTCGGCATCCTGCAAGGCCGGGTCAATGCCGTCGCGGGAGCAGAACGCGCCGCTGCAGCGGTTGATCGGGTCGGGGCTGGCGTTCAAATGGCCGTAGCGGGTCAGCAACTGGTTGGCGAAGTCACGCTTGGGGTCCTTCTCGCTCAGGTGCAAACCACTGGCCTTGTCATCGTCAATCGCTTCGTAGTCCAGCCACAGCTTGAGCTTGCCGCTGTTCTGGTACCAATCGTCCATGAAGTCTTCACGGGTGTCGGCGGGCATCACGCGCAGGAAGTTCTGCTCGGCGCCGTTGCGGATCAGGTCGAAATACAGGCGGGTCTGGGCCTGGTGCGAGACGTTGCCAAACACATCGAAATTCACCGCCAGCTGGTAATAGGTGCGTTCCAGCAGTGGGTAGTCGAACAGCCACATCGTCTGCGGAACCTCGCCAATCAGGCCCTTGGTTACCGAGGCGCTGTCGAAATGGCGGAAAATGCTCAACAAGGCGTTGTCATTGCCCGCCCACAATGTCGACCAGCTCGGCGCCGGCAGGTCTGCATAGTTGTCACGGCGCAAGGCTTCATACTGGTTGCGCTTGTCGCGATAGGCCAGCCACAGGCTCAGCACACTGCCCACGTCGTCATTCTGCCCGGGCATGGCCAGCAACGGCGTGGCCTGGCCGCGATAACGCGCATCGGTGATGTACAGATCGTGGTCGGGGTCCTGGAACAGCGTCCAGAAGTTATCGCGGATCACGTCCGTGGCGATCTGCCCACGGCACACCGGCCCGCGAATGAAGGTACGCACGAAGTACTCAGCGTTATCGAGCATGAATTGGTAGCGCGCTTTAGCCGGGATGGCTTCGAATGTCGCGAACGGATTGGCCCGGCTGCCGGGGCCATAGCCTGGCAAGGCCGTGACCTGCCAGTCGCCGGCGTAGAACAACGCCTTGATCCGCGCCATCTTCGCCGCGCTGAAGGGGTAAGTGATGTGAGTTTTATGCACGATCACGCCCTGCACTGGCCACAGGCGGTAGTACACCTGGGTGCCTGGGTCGTCGTTGGGGCGACGTGTGGCGATCAAGTCAATCGGCTGGCCACTGGGCGTACGCGAACGCACCCACTGGAAGTAATGCCCCGGCTCGCCGTTCTCGAAATAGATATGCGCCAGGAACAAATGCTCGAACAGCCAGCGCGCCACCAGGCTATCCCGGGCGCCCGGCTGGTTGAACAGGTTTTCCCACTGTTGCACTTGCAACGCTTCCCTGGCACTCGGCGCCAGGCCCTGCTCGTCAATCGGCGCGCCGGAGGCCAGCCAGCGTTGCAAAGTCTGGTATTGCTGATCGGTCAGGCCGGTGACCGCCAGCGGCATACCTTCCTTGGGGTGAGCGCCGGCATAGGCACTGAACTCGCCGGGCGTTGCGCACATATTTTCGCGGTTGAGCCCCAGCACAATGTTGTCGGGCAGCTTGGCATTGGGCGCCAGCGGCGCGTTGTGCCCCAGCTCCAGCATGCGCGCCATCAGCGCAGCCTGGCTGCCCTGGGCGTCCAGCACCGAATAGAAGCCCTTTTGCTGCCACGCCTGCTTCCCGAATGCGTCATAAAACAACCGCGTAGTTGGCGTGGCCTGGCCGCGCTCGCCGTCATACACCGGCATTTTGCTTGCACCGCGCACGGCGCCCTCGGCACTGCCCAGGTTGAGCTGGCAGGCGGAGTCGTAGCAGGCGTGGCAGGCCACGCATTTCTCGGTGAAGATCGGTTGGATATCGCGGGTATAGGAAATCGCCGAAGCGGGACCTTCTGCCTGCGCAGTACTGGCTATCAAGGCCAGGACGGCGCTGACGATCAAACGAAGTGACATGTATCGGGTCCCGATTCAAGGCGTGCGGTCTGTGAAGTGGCGGTGATTCTACCGGGCCATGACCGCCAGCAACATGAGCGATATTCATGCATAACCCGGACATGCTCCAAATCGGCACAGGTTTGCTATGATTCACGCCCTCCGTAATACCTGACCAGAGTAGTCCCATGCCCGATCGTAGCGCTCGCCTGCAAGCCCTTCACCAAGCCCTCAAGGAACGCATCCTGATCCTTGATGGTGGCATGGGCACGATGATCCAGAGCTATAAGCTTGAGGAGCAAGACTACCGTGGCAAACGCTTCGCCGATTGGCCAAGCGACGTCAAGGGCAACAACGACCTGCTGGTGCTGACCCGCCCAGACGTGATCGGCGGCATTGAAAAAGCCTACCTGGACGCCGGCGCCGACATCCTTGAAACCAACACCTTCAACGCCACGCGTATCTCCATGGCCGATTACGGCATGGAAGAACTGGCCTATGAACTGAACGTGGAAGGCGCACGCCTGGCGCGCAAGGTGGCCGACGCCAAAACCCACGAGAACCCGGCCAAGCCGCGTTTTGTAGCCGGTGTACTGGGCCCGACCAGCCGTACCTGCTCGCTGTCGCCAGACGTCAACAACCCCGGCTACCGCAACGTGACCTTCGATGAGCTGGTGGAAAACTACACCGAAGCCACCAAGGGCCTGATCGAAGGCGGCGCCGACCTGATCCTGATCGAAACCATCTTCGACACCCTTAACGCCAAGGCCGCGATCTTCGCCGTGCAAGGGGTGTTCGAGGAACTGGGCGTGGAACTGCCGATCATGATCTCCGGCACCATCACCGACGCCTCCGGCCGAACCCTGTCGGGCCAGACCACCGAAGCGTTCTGGAACTCCGTGGCACACGCCAAGCCGATCTCGGTCGGTTTGAACTGCGCCCTCGGCGCCAGCGAGCTGCGCCCCTACCTGGAGGAGTTGTCGAACAAGGCCAACACCCACGTTTCGGCGCACCCTAATGCTGGCCTACCCAACGAATTCGGCGAGTACGACGAGCTGCCATCGCAAACGGCCAAGGTCATCGAAGAGTTCGCCCAGAGCGGCTTTCTCAACATCGTCGGCGGCTGCTGCGGTACCACACCGGGCCATATTGAAGCCATCGCCAAGGCCGTGGCTGGCTACGCGCCGCGCCCGATCCCGGACATTCCCAAGGCCTGCCGCCTATCAGGCCTGGAGCCGTTCACCATTGATCGCCGTTCGCTGTTCGTCAACGTCGGCGAACGTACCAACATCACAGGCTCAGCCAAGTTCGCCCGCCTGATCCGCGAAGACAACTACACCGAAGCCCTGGAAGTCGCCCTGCAGCAGGTGGAAGCCGGCGCCCAGGTGATCGATATCAACATGGACGAGGGCATGCTGGATTCGAAGAAGGCCATGGTGACCTTCCTCAATCTGATCGCCGGTGAGCCAGACATCTCCCGCGTACCGATCATGATCGACTCTTCCAAGTGGGAAGTGATCGAAGCCGGGCTCAAGTGCATCCAGGGCAAGGGCATCGTCAACTCCATCAGCATGAAGGAAGGCGTAGAGCAGTTCATTCACCACGCCAAGCTGTGCAAGCGCTACGGCGCGGCGGTGGTGGTGATGGCGTTCGACGAAGCCGGTCAGGCTGACACCGAAGCGCGCAAGAAAGAAATCTGCAAACGCTCTTACGACATCCTGGTCAATGATGTCGGTTTCCCGCCGGAAGACATCATCTTCGACCCGAACATCTTCGCGGTCGCCACCGGTATCGAAGAGCACAACAACTATGCCGTCGATTTCATCAACGCCTGTGCCTATATCCGCGACGAACTGCCGTATGCGCTGACCTCCGGTGGCGTGTCCAACGTGTCGTTCTCGTTCCGGGGCAACAACCCGGTGCGCGAAGCGATCCACTCGGTGTTCCTGCTGCATGCGATCCGTGCGGGCCTGACCATGGGTATCGTCAACGCCGGCCAGTTGGAGATCTACGACCAGATCCCCGCCGAGCTGCGTGACGCCGTCGAAGACGTGGTACTCAACCGTACGCCGGACGGCACCGACGCCCTGCTGGCGATTGCCGACAAGTACAAGGGCGACGGCAGCGTCAAGGAAGCCGAGACCGAGGAATGGCGTGGCTGGGAGGTCAACAAACGTCTGGAACACGCGCTGGTCAAGGGCATCACCACGCACATTGTCGAAGACACCGAAGAATCGCGCCTGTCGTTTGCGCGCCCGATCGAAGTGATCGAAGGCCCGCTGATGTCCGGCATGAACATCGTCGGCGACCTGTTTGGCGCCGGTAAGATGTTCCTGCCCCAGGTGGTGAAATCCGCCCGGGTGATGAAGCAGGCGGTGGCGCACTTGATCCCGTTCATCGAGCTGGAAAAAGGCGACAAGCCCGAAGCCAAGGGCAAGATCCTGATGGCCACGGTCAAGGGCGACGTGCATGACATCGGTAAGAACATTGTCGGCGTGGTGCTGGGTTGCAACGGCTATGACATCGTCGACCTGGGGGTGATGGTACCGGCGGAGAAGATCCTGCAGGTGGCCAAGGAGCAGAAGTGCGACATCATCGGTCTATCCGGCCTGATCACGCCGTCTCTGGATGAAATGGTGCATGTGGCCCGCGAGATGCAGCGCCAGGATTTCCACCTGCCGCTGATGATCGGGGGCGCCACCACCTCCAAGGCGCACACGGCGGTGAAGATCGAGCCCAAGTACAGCAATGACGCGGTGATCTACGTCACCGACGCCTCCCGCGCCGTGGGCGTGGCCACCCAGTTGCTGTCCAAGGAGTTGAAGGCCGGCTTCGTCGAAAAGACCCGTCTGGAATACATCGACGTACGTGAGCGCACCTCCAACCGTAGTGCACGCACCGAGCGCCTGAGCTACCCGGCGGCCATCGCCAAGAAGCCGCAGTTCGACTGGAGCAGCTACACCCCGGTCAAACCGACCTTTACCGGCGCCAGGGTGCTGGACAATATCGACCTCAACGTCCTCGCCGAATACATCGACTGGACGCCGTTCTTCATCTCCTGGGACCTGGCCGGCAAGTTCCCGCGCATCCTCACCGATGAAGTGGTGGGTGAAGCCGCCACCGCGCTGTACGCCGATGCCCAGGAAATGCTCAAGAAGTTGATCGACGAAAAACTCATCAGCGCCCGTGCGGTGTTCGGTTTCTGGCCGACCAACCAGGTGCAGGACGATGATCTGGAAGTCTACGGTGACGACGGCCAGCCCATCGCCAAACTGCATCACCTGCGCCAGCAAATCATCAAGACCGACGGCAAGCCGAACTTTTCCCTGGCCGACTTCGTCGCGCCCAAGGACAGCGGCGTGACCGACTATATCGGTGGTTTCATCACCACCGCCGGCATCGGTGCCGAAGAAGTGGCCAAGGCTTACCAGGACGCCGGCGATGACTACAACTCGATCATGGTCAAGGCCCTCGCCGACCGTCTCGCCGAAGCCTGCGCCGAATGGCTGCACCAGCAAGTGCGTAAAGAGCACTGGGGTTATGCCAAGGACGAGCAACTGGACAACGAAGCACTGATCAAGGAGCAGTACAGCGGCATACGCCCTGCCCCCGGCTACCCGGCGTGCCCGGACCACACAGAAAAGGCCCAGCTGTTTCAACTACTGGACCCAGAGGCGCGTGAAATGCACGCCGGGCGCAGCGGCGTATTCCTGACCGAGCACTACGCGATGTTCCCGGCGGCGGCGGTCAGTGGCTGGTACTTTGCCCACCCACAGGCGCAGTATTTTGCGGTGGGCAAAGTCGACAAGGATCAGGTGACCAGCTACACCGCACGCAAAGGCCAGGACCTGAGCGTGACAGAGCGCTGGCTGGCGCCGAACCTGGGTTACGACAACTGAAGGCCTGTCCGGCTCGTTACCGCCGTGTCGACGGCCCCGGTTGCGGCGATGCCGGACCGGGCCGTGGCGCTACGGTGACAGTTGCCTGTAATGCCTGCACCTCCTTAACAATTGTCGGGACAGCCCCAGCAAACGCTGGCCCTTGATCAGCCGTCGCATACCGGTACGCCTGGGTATCGTGCAGTGGTTCGAGCAGATGGAAAAACCGCTCATGCCCCGGCTCATCGGCCAGTTGTTGCCATAACTGCCGCCTGGGGACGGCCAGGTCCTGCGGTGGTCGCTGTACTTGTCGCCAATGGCAAAATACACACAGCCTGTCAGCCTGATTTTCATCAGGCTCATTCCCGCACATAACCTGAAGTCGCTGCCGGTTGCTTGTCAACGAAGCGCTGGGTGGGTAGATCAGACATTCGGTCATTCCTGTGATTGGGAATGACAGAACATCACCCTCCAGACGCTGCTCGGTGGTGAATATATACGGTGCAGGGTCGTTAGCACCCCAACTGATAGGCTCGCGGTAATCACCTACCGCACCCGCAATGACCAAATGCGATTTCCTGTGCCGGACCGATTCCCGGTCAGCTGGGCCGGCAGCTCAGAACAACCGGTTTTACACAGGAAACGGATTTCGTCATGCCCGAACCCATTACACCCGCGTCAACCCTGGCCTTTCGCCAATTACCCGCCCAGGCCGTACATGCGCGTTTCGCCACCCGCCCAGCCCTGTATTCAGTGCTATTGAACGCCCTGCGCGAGCGTATTCTGGAACGCTACCCGTCGTTGAAGCTGGACTGGCAGACGGTCAAACTGGCAAGCCCTCAGCCATCCGGCGGTTACGCCTATCCTGCATTGATGGAAGTGGCTATCGCCCATGTGCTGAACCCGCGGACGCTTGACCTGCACTCCGTGCGCGAGCGTCCCTACTTCCTCACCCAGACGCCACCCGAAGTGATCAAGCCCGAGGGCCTGCCGGGGCTCGACATGCAAGTCATCGCACAGATCATCGACGAGCTGCCAGCCTCGCTTTATCTGTACATGCAGCATGAGCTGGCCGACTATTGGAGCCAGGTTGACGAGCATGGCAACAGTCGCTGGCAGTGGCTCAGCGAGTTCCTCAACGGTCGGATGACCGCCGCGGCGGCGGGTCCTTCAACCCTGACCGACACGCAGCGTGACATGTTGGCGGTGGTCGCCGCCTGGCCGGCACAACGTGAGCGCCTGCCCCGCTCTTCACCTGCCACCTATGTGTATTTCATAGAAACCACGCTCGCCGACGCCGGCGAAACCGTGCGCGTACTCACCCCAGATCTGCTGCTGGTACGTGAAAAACAGCTGCTGCTGTACAGCGTGGCCGGCAAGATCGACGCGTTCGACTCACTGGCGGCGTTCAGCCAGGCCTGGGGCGCGAAGATGCAGGAGCAGTTCCGATTCGACAGCCTGACCTGGCGGCGCAACGAGCCGGTCGCCAATGTGTTTGAGCAACAGGCGGGGCTGATCCTCAATACACACCTGGAAGACCTGGAGACCCTGTCTTTCCAGGGTCAAGACGAAAAAGCCCTTGAGCAGCACCTGGAGAAGATCACCGATCCGGCACGCTGTTTCACCGACGTCCCGATCGCCGCCGCCGAACGGCTCGATGCCGTGAGCCAGCGACTGCCGGCATGGCTCGCACAAGCCAGCAACGCTGATCGATTTGCCTACCATCGCCATCTGCAGGACATGGCGCAGGTGCTGCAAAAAAACCAGGGCCGCGCGTTCAACGAAGGCATTGAAAACATCCACACGTTCAGCCGGGCCGCGCTACGCAAGCAGATGCAGGCTGATCACGGCGACGTCGACCCCGATGCCGTGCTGTTGGATTTCACTGTGGCCGCCGGTTATCCAGGGGGAGCCGGAATTGTCGAGCATGTGCGCATGTCGCTGACGGAACTGGCTCTGAAGAACCTCGCTGGCAAGCCCTCTGGCACGCTGAAGCTATCCTCCAGCACGACAACACCGTTGCCAGGCTGGTTGAACGAAGATTACCTGTTGGGCAGCAGCGGCCTGATCCAGCGCGTTGATATTGGCACTACCTACCCTGACGCTCTCAAAGAGCTGTTGTTATCCGACACCGCCGATGCCCAGCGCAGGGAGTCGCTGTTTACTCGTGAACTCAAGGTTCATCTGCCGATGCAGGCACTGGAATACAAGATCCGCCAGCAACACGGCATGACCGTCACCGGTTATCGGTACGTCAAGGCGCTGATGGCGCAAATGCCTGCCGACAGGATCGTTGATGGCCAGGAGATCGTCTTGCGCCCGCTGGCCCTGTGCCGCAAGACCGGGGCTGCGCCGGATCAAGCCAGCAATATTTTCATCATCGAGCCACGCGATATCAGTGCGGGCCCACATTTGCTGTATCGACCGTTGTATGCCGACGCCCTGCATCAATACCCCAGCCGCCAGGCGCTGTTGCAGGCCATTGCCCAGCCAGGCGAGTTGCAAAACAGCGTGCTGGACTGGTTATCGGAGAAAGCCCGCCCCATCTATGCCCACGGCGGTATCAAGGAACCGCACATCATTCGCTTCCTGCCCGGCGATGAATACAGCCTGGCCGAGAAACCCGCCCCGGCGACCCTGGCGGTTGATGAGGGTGCCGGTGAATGGCTGCAATCGCAGGTCAACGGCCAACTGCTTAATCATCTGTTCGGCAGTACAGCGCGGGCGCTGGTCGATTTGGCGGACCGTGAATCAGTCTCCAACACCGAAAGCCGCTGGGCCGTCTTGATGGAAGGTGCGTGGTTGCTGTTCAACACCTTGTTGCTGCCGCTGGTACGCGGCCCAGCCATGTTGGCGGGCTGGTTCCTGGTGCTGGTCGCCAGCCTGGAGCAGGATCTGGCGGGGTTGGACAGCACGGACCCGATTACGCGTGAATCGGCATTGATCGATCTGCTGCTCAATACCGCCATGGTGTTGCTGCATGGCGCATCCGCGTCTGGCACGCCGTTACTGGAAGCTGATACAGAGGCCCGTGGTTTGCGACTGGCAGTCTGGCGCCGTGCCCCGGGCATGCCGGAAGCGGAACAACTGCCAGCGATACGCGAGGGCGTGGTGTCGCTGCCCGGTGAGCCGCCCGCGACGGGTGATACGGTGCTGGACTTCAGCCGGTCCCTGGCCAGCCCTCAAGCCAGTGAACGGCTCAGAGCGATGCTCGATATTCAGGTGCCCTGGCCCTCGTCACTGCCGGCCCCGCAAGCGAGCGGTGCACTCAAGGGCCTCTACCGCATCGACGGCGTCTGGCACGCCAGCCTTGGCGGGCTGCTGTTCCAGGTCAGCGTGACACCGGGGTTCGGCGAGGTCTACCTGGTGCACCCCAAACATCCTCAACATCCAGGCTTCAGGCTGATAAGCGACGGCCAAGGACATTGGCGCCTTGACCGCCACGCGAGGCTCAACGGCGGCATGCCCCGTGACCGATTGAGTACCTGGCAAAAGGAACGTGCCGAACGCCTGCGGACTCTGAATTCAGAGCTCACTGCGCTCAACGCCACGATGTTTTCCTTGATGGGTGCCTCTTTTACCTCTGAAAGAGCCCTGACGATCGCCCGTACCAATCTGGTCGAACAGAGTAAGAACCTGCGCAAGGATTGGTTGCTGCTGGCCAGTTCCAAGAGCATTCCGAAACTGCACGCCGAAGTGGTCAAGCGTCATGAGCAACGCCGCATTGCAACCGCACAGGCCAGGATCCAGTGGGATATTGCCCTGGACAACCAGCGCCGACACGGGCTACCCGTTGTCGAACTGATGAAAAAAATCCAGGCCAAGGCCAACGAGCTGATGAGCCTGGATAGGACTGACCCGGCCCACGAGCGCGCGCGGGACAGGGCCATCAAAACCCTTTACAGCTTCTGGGGCGGGCTTTATGAGTCTCTCTCCCAACGAATGTCAGACACCCTTGAGACCGAGCGCGGCGAAAGTTATGACGAGCTGAATGCGCGCACCAAACAGGAATTGCCCGATGGCATCACCGACGCCTACGACGACTACATCAACCTGCAGAAACGCCAGGTCCAGGCGCTCGAACACATGATCGAGCCCGCAGAAAAAATCGAGACACTGCTCAAGGAAGCTACCCCGGCAACACGTCAGTTTTTACTGCAAGACAGACCCACCGATCAAAACATCCACTCAGTGATCATCAAGCAACATGCGCTGCTGGTGTTTATCGACTTGGTATTAAACCGTGCGCACGGCTCAAGGGAGCTGGCGGAGTATCCTTTCGTCAGTGAACTGACCGACCCACGCACGGCAACCAGCCTGTCGGCGCATACGGAAATGATGACGACCAGCGGCTACTCGACCCTAGAGCAGATCGATGTACTCAAGAGTGTCCTGGAGCGCTATGAGCAATTGGAAAACGCCGTCAACTCATTGACTGAAATGGGTTCAGGGTTTATTCGCGAAGAATACCGCGAGCCCTTCCTGCAACATCTGGCCCAAGCCCGCAGCAGCCTTGAAACCCAACTGGCCCATTCGATTTTGGTCGAGGAGGGTTTTGCCCCTGTCACGCCCCCCGACAGCGCCACGCGACTCAAAGCCTCGAGTCGCAGAGTCATCACCACCCGCGACAGGAGGACCCTGGTAGGAGACTTGCGTGTCGGCCAGCCGGATGCGCCAGGCAATTTCGTCGATATCAAAGACCCGCTGACCGGCAAGACGCTCGCCACCTACCTTGAACACGCCAGTGAGGGGTTCTGGAATGTCGTTGAGCCAGCCCGCGCCGCACCGCCTGCTGAGGTGGCGCTTAAGCGCCCACTGAGGGCAATAGAGGCACAGGCACAAACGGTCAAAGACGAGCGCGCGGGAATTGATCGCAGTATTCATTTTCAACAACGCAAACTCAACGACCCCAGCCGACTGGAAAGCCTGGCCCCCCATGAATGGGATGTCATGCTGACGCAACATGCGCAAAAATTCACAACCCTGGCTGAAGAACTCAAGCGCGACCATGCCACAGACGCCCGTGCCACCGAGCTGATCGACCGTTACCAGGAAGAGGCCGCCGCCGCCACCCGGCAAGCACGCGAGGCATGCAGCCTCGGTTACAAGTTGCAGCGCCCCAGGGCAGCCCATGTGGCCTATTTATGGCGACACGGTTTTGTCGACATCAACCTGGTCCGCAGCCGTGTCCCGTTAAAAGCGGGGGACTACCTGACCGAGTATGCGATACGCGATAAAAGCAAAATCAGGGAAGGCAAACAAGGTGAGGATGCCGTGCTGTGGTACGCCCACTTCCACTACGCGACGGCCGACAAGCCGCCTGCCAGCCCTGACTTCGGGCATCTGAAAACCAAAGCTGAACGGCTGTATACCCGCAAGGACCTGATCGAGCGGGCACGTGCCGACAACCGGGCCGTGGTCAACCTGGAGAAAGCCGAGATCAAGCCGCCGCTGGACCAACAGCTATTCCTGGGTCTGGAGGTGCTCAGCCCAAGATAAGCCGTAACCGATTGTCTATGCTCTGTACGATGACCCCGTTGACGAGGGCTGTATGGACGACCCAATCGATAACAAGCCGCCGACCTTCTGGCAGATGCTGCACAGCGTGATGGCGGCGGCTTTTGGTGTGCAAAGCGGCAAGAACCGCGCCCGCGATTTTACCCACGGCAAGCCTAGCCACTTTGTAATGCTGGGCATCCTGTTTACGGTGGTGTTTGCCTTGACCTTATTTGGCATCGTCAAATTGGTGCTGCACCTGGCCGGGGTTTAACGCAGCAGTAGTTGCAAGCTGAACGGGTAACGGTAGGACGGGGGCTTGCCCACCGCCGACAGTGCGCGAAATTCCACCGACCGCATGGGCCCCATCAGGCGCCGTGCCTGGGCAACATCGATCAATTGGAACAAGGCCTGTTGGCGGTTGCGACCGCCAAGGGCGCCGATATCGACACCCTTGGCCTCATCATGGATCAACACCATTGCCCAGCCGCCCAGGGTGAAGTGCCCCGCCACCAGCGTACTCAGGCGCCCGTCCAGGCGTGCTGCAAGGATCTGCGGCGAACTGTTGACCGCACTGAACAACACATCCTTGCCCGGTACCCGACCGCTGTCTTGCAGGGCCTGCATGGCGCCCAATGCCATCTCATCATTGGCCGACCACACCAGGGCCGATTGTGGATAGCGCTTGAGCATCTGCGTGGCTTGTTCGTAGGCGCGCTGGCGGTTCCATTCACCGTAGACCAACTGGCGCAGGCGCACTTGCGGATGTTCGGCCAGGGCGCGGCGCAGGCCCTGTTCACGCAACTGCGCCGCCGGTGTGGTCTTGGCACCGGAAAATGCCAGCAGGTCCAGCGTTGCGCCAGAAGCTATCGGCCCGTGTTGGCGCAACAAGTCGGTCAACATCAGGTAGCCGGCCTGCTCGTCGTCCGCGACCATGCTGCCGATCAACCGGGTGTCGTGGTAGGCGTCCAAGAGCTGCGTCTGGTCGGGCGTCAGGGCGTTGTTGACGATCAGTAATTTCACCCCGCTGCCCTGGGCCATGCGCATGATTTGCGGGGCAACGTATTGCTCATTCACCAGCACCAGGTAATCAGGTCGTTCAGTGCCCAGCAATGCCTCTCGCGCATGGGCCAGGGTGACTTGGTTGTCACGCTCGGAATAGCGCACACGCAAATCCAGGCCGAGGTCCTTGGCGCCGGCCTGCATGAATTGCGCATAACTGACCCAGAAGGTTTCCGAAGACCGGCCAGGGTTGAGAAACACCACCGACGCAGCCTGGGCGATTGCCCCGTACGCCGACCCCAGCAACCACACACACGCCATCAGAACCTTCAACATGGTTGTCTGAACCTTGAACATAGAGCGCCATGATAGTGGCAATTAGATATTCAATCGAGGTTCAATCAACCCGCTGCTTTACTGGTGGCTAACCCAGAACACGGCGGTTCCCACCACCAGGATGATCAAAAATAAAATGGCCCAGGCATCCACGGTACTGTCGGGTTTACGGGCTTTGGTGGAATTGCTCATCGCATCGCCTCTTGTCGGTTTTATAGGTGACTGCACTAAGACTCGATCACAGTAAAGACCAGAGTTTTCCCTATGACAAATGTGGGTATGGCGATAACGGTTCTCATTAGTCAGTTTGGTTATTTACATATACCCAAACATCACTTTTGCGCATATACGCAAACTGGTATCGTGCGCCGGCTCCGTTGGGAGTGCGCGGCCGTGCGCGCAGATTTGCCGAGAACAGGACCTATATGTACGTATACGACGAATACGATCAGCGCATCATCGAGGACCGCGTCAAGCAGTTCCGTGATCAGACCCGACGCTACTTAGCAGGTGAACTGAGCGAAGAAGAGTTCCGCCCTCTGCGCCTGCAAAATGGCCTTTATGTGCAGCGCTTTGCACCGATGCTGAGGGTGGCCGTGCCCTATGGCCAACTGACGTCGCGCCAGACGCGAATGATGGCCAAGATCGCCCGCGACTTCGACAAAGGCTATGCCCACATCAGCACCCGCCAGAACGTGCAGTTCAACTGGCCAGCCCTGGAAGATGTGCCGGACATCCTGGCTGAACTGGCTACCGTGCAGATGCACGCCATTCAGACCAGCGGTAACTGCCTGCGCAACGTGACCACCGACCAATTTGCCGGCGTCGCTGCCGATGAGCTGATCGACCCACGGCCATGGTGTGAAATCGTGCGCCAGTGGACCACCTTCCACCCCGAATTCGCCTACCTGCCGCGCAAGTTCAAGATCGCCATCAATGGCTCGACCTCGGACCGTGCCGCCATCGAAGTGCACGACATCGGCCTGGAGCCGGTGTACAACGCCGCCGGCGAGCTGGGTTTTCGCGTATTGGTCGGCGGTGGCCTGGGCCGTACCCCGGTGGTCGGCGCCTTTATCAACGAGTTCCTGCCGTGGCAGGACCTGTTGAGCTACCTCGACGCCATCCTGCGGGTCTACAACCGCTATGGCCGTCGCGACAACAAGTACAAGGCCCGGATCAAGATCCTGGTCAAGGCGCTGACCCCTGAGGTGTTTGCCCAGAAAGTCGATGCCGAAATGGAACACCTGCGCGGCGGCCAGACCACCCTGACCGAAGCCGAAGTGCACCGCGTCGCCAAGCACTTCGTCGACCCGGAGTACCAGGCCCTGAGCAATCAGGACGCCGAGCTGGCCGCACTCGACCAGCAACACCCAGGTTTCGCTCGCTGGCGCACGCGCAATACCCTGGCGCACAAGAAGCCCGGCTACGTGGCAGTGACCCTGTCGCTCAAGCCCACCGGTGTTGCCCCTGGCGATATCACCGACAAGCAGCTGGATGCCGTCGCCGACCTGGCCGAGCGCTACAGCTTTGGCCAACTGCGCACCTCCCACGAGCAGAACATCATTCTTGCGGACGTTGAACAAAGCCAATTGTTCACCCTGTGGGGCGAACTGCGCGAAGGCGGCTTTGCTACGCCGAACATCGGCCTGCTGACCGATATCATCTGCTGCCCGGGCGGCGACTTCTGCTCCCTGGCCAACGCCAAGTCGATCCCGATTGCCGAGTCGATCCAACGCCGTTTCGACGACCTGGATTACCTGTTCGACATCGGCGAGCTGGACCTGAACATCTCCGGTTGCATGAACGCCTGTGGTCACCACCACGTCGGCCACATCGGCATCCTGGGCGTGGACAAGAAAGGCGAAGAATTCTACCAAGTGTCCCTGGGTGGCAGCGCCAGCCGCGATGCGAGCCTGGGCAAGATCCTCGGCCCATCCTTCGCCCAGGAAGCCATGCCAGAGGTGATCGGCAAGCTGATCGACGTGTATATCGAACAGCGTACCGAAGATGAGCGCTTCATCGACACCTACCAGCGCATCGGCATCGACCTGTTCAAGGAGCGTGTCTATGCAGCGAATCATTAAGAACAACGCAGTCGTCGACGAAACCTGGCACCTGCTGCCCAAGGACGCGAGCTTCGACGGCATCTCCAACTGCGACGACCTGATCGTGCCGCTGGCACTGTGGCGCGAGCACGGCCATGCCCTCAAGGCCCGCGATGGCGGCCTGGGTGTGTGGCTGGACGCCGATGAAGAAGCCGAAGAAATCGGTGATGACGTGCAGCATTTTCAGGTCATCGCCCTTAACTTCCCGGCCTTCACCGACGGGCGCAACTACTCCAATGCCCGCCTGCTGCGTGACCGTTATGGCTACAAGGGTGAACTGCGGGCCATTGGCGACGTGCTGCGTGACCAACTGTTCTACCTGCACCGCTGCGGGTTCGATGCCTTCGCCTTGCGCGCGGACAAAGACCCGTACGAAGCGCTGGAAAGCCTCAAGGATTTCTCGGTGACCTATCAAGCGGCCACCGATGAACCTTTGCCGCTGTTCCGCCGCCGCTGACACTCTGCAGGAGCGAGGGGAACGCCTCGCTCCTACCGTTCCATCGCCCGTCAATCCTGTGTGATCGACTCCCGCTTGACATTAAAGTTAACTTTAAGCTTAGCCTGAGACCTCCCCTGCTCAGGAGTTAACCCATGTCACCGTTCGAATCGCTGCAACTGCCTAACGGCCAAGTCATCGCCAATCGCATCGCCAAGGCCGCGATGGAAGAGAACATGGCGGACCTGCATCAGGCACCGTCCAAAGCCTTGAAGCAGCTGTACAAGACCTGGGCCGACGGCGAGCCCGGCCTGCTGCTGACCGGTAACGTGATGGTCGACCGCCGCGCCATGACCGGCCCTGGCGGTGTCGCGCTAGAAAACGAGCAACACCTGGCCAGTTTTCGTGAATGGGCCGACGTAGCCCGGGCCAAAGGTGTGCACTTCTGGGTACAGCTCAGCCATCCGGGCCGCCAGACCATGGCCAACCTCGGTCAACAAGCGTTGGCCCCCTCGGCTATTGCGCTGGATGTGGGCAGTTTTTCCAAGATGTTCGCCAAACCCAAGGCCATGACCGAAGACGACATCCAGGACGTCATCAAGCGCTTCGCCACCAGCGCCCGCCTGGCCGAGCAAGCCGGGTTCACCGGGGTGCAGATCCACGGCGCCCATGGCTATTTGTTGAGTCAGTTCCTCTCGCCCTTGAGCAACCACCGTACCGACCGCTGGGGCGGCCCCTTGGAAAACCGCGCACGCCTGTTGCTGGAGGTCGTCCGTGCCGTACGTGCCAGCGTCAGCCCTTCATTTTGTGTGTCGGTAAAGCTCAATTCCGCAGACTTCCAGCGCGGCGGCTTCGATGAGACCGATGCGCGCGCAGTAGTGGAGATGCTCAATACACTGCCGATCGATTTGCTTGAATTGTCCGGCGGCAGCTATGAAGCGCCGGCCATGCAAGGTGAGGCGCGGGACGGCCGCACCTTGGCCCGTGAAGCCTACTTTTTGGATTTCGCCACACAAATGGCGAGCATCGCCACCATGCCACTGATGGTGACCGGAGGTATTCGCCGCTTGCCGGTGGTCCAGCAAGTATTGGACAGCGGCATCGCCATGGCCGGCATCGCCACCGCCCTGACCCTGGAGCCGCAACTGATCAAACAGTGGCGTGAAGGTCGCGACCTCAACCCACAACTGCGGCCCATGGAATGGAAGCGCAAACCCCTGGCCGCCCTCGCCACCCTCGCCGTGGTGCGCGACCAGATGCGCCGTCTGAGCCGCGGCCGCCTGCCCAACCCCAACGTTGCGCCCTGGCTGGCACTGGCCTGTGACCAGTGGTTTATCGCGCGGCGTACGCGGCAATACCGCGCAAGCATGACGCAATCTTCACATTAAAGGCGGAGCATTCGCCGTGATTGAACTGTCCCCTACTGATCAGCAGTTTTTCAACCTCACTGACGATTGGAGTTCCTCATGGCGAAAATCAACCTGGCCCAGCAGTTGGCGACCACCCTGGAACAAGCGGGTATCAAGCGTATCTGGGGGCTCACCGGCGACAGCCTCAATGGCCTGACCGACGCCCTGCGCAGCATGGACAGCATCGAGTGGATGCATGTGCGCCACGAGGAGGTCGCCGCCTTCGCTGCCGGTGCCGAAGCGGCGGCCACCGGCGAGTTGACGGTGTGCGCCGGCAGTTGCGGGCCGGGCAACCTGCATTTGATCAATGGTTTGTTCGATTGCCATCGCAACCATGTGCCGGTGCTGGCGATTGCCGCGCAGATTCCGTCATCGGAGGTTGGCCTGAATTACTTTCAGGAAACCCATCCCCAGGAACTGTTCAAGGAGTGCAGCCATTTTATCGAGCTGGTGAGCAACCCCGAGCAGATGCCCCATGTCCTGCACCGTGCCATGCGTTCGGCGATTCTTAACCGAGGCGTGGCGGTGGTGGTGATTCCGGGGGATGTGTCGCTGCTGGAGGTGGAAGATAAGCTCAAGCCGTGGCCGGCCTTGCACGCACCGCGCACCCTGCCGGTTGAGCAGGACTTGCAGCGCCTCACCGACATGCTCCAGAGCAGCGAGAAAGTCACTCTGCTGTGTGGCAGCGGCTGTGCCGGTGCCCACGATCAAGTGGTGGCGCTGGCCGACGCCCTCGGCGCGCCGGTGGTGCACGCACTGAGGGGCAAGGAGCATGTGGAGTGGGATAACCCGTTCGACGTCGGCATGACCGGCCTGATCGGTTTTAGCTCCGGCTACCACGCCATGCTCGATTGCGACACCTTGGTCATGCTCGGCACCGACTTCCCTTATCGCCAGTTCTACCCGACCGACGCCAGGATCATCCAGGTGGACCGCAACCCCCAAGCCCTGGGGCGTCGTGCGACCCTGGATTTGGGCATCGCCGCCGACGTCAGTGAAACCATCGACGCGCTGTTGCCGCGCCTGACCCGCAAGACCGATCGCAGCTTCCTCGATACCTCCCTCAAGCACTACGAAAAGGCCCGCCAAGGCCTGGATGACCTGGCGCAACCGTCCAAGGCCGGCCGGCCGATCCATCCCCAGTATGTGGCGCGCTTGCTCAGCGAGCTGGCCGATGATGATGCGATCTTTACCGCCGATGTCGGCTCACCCACCGTGTGGGCGGCGCGTTATCTGAAGATGAACGGCAAGCGCCGGCTGATCGGCTCGTTCAACCATGGCTCGATGGCCAACGCCATGCCTCAGGCTATCGGCGCCCAGGCGGCATTCCCTGGACGGCAGGTGATCTCGATGTCTGGGGACGGTGGTTTCACCATGTTGATGGGGGATTTCATTTCCCTGGCGCAACTGCAATTGCCGGTCAAACTTGTGGTGTTCAACAATTCGTCCCTGGGCTTTGTCGCCATGGAGATGAAGGCTGCAGGTTACCTGGACACCGGCACCGAGCTGAAAAACCCGGACTTTGCGGCCATGTCCAATGCCATGGGCATTTTGGGCATACGTGTGGAGCAATCCGAAGACTTGGAGCCGGCACTGCGCCGTGCCCTGGCCCACGATGGCCCGGTGTTGGTGGATGTGGTGACCGCGACTCAGGAACTGGTGATGCCGCCGAGCATCAAGCTGGAACAGGCCAAGGGGTTCAGCCTGTACATGCTCAAGGCGGTGATGAGCGGGCGTGGCGATGAGGTTATCGAACTGGCACGCACCAACTGGTTGCGATAACCCCATTGTGGGAGCGGGCTTGCTCGCGAAGGCGGTGGTTCAGCCGATGATGTCTCTGCTGAACCACCGCCTTCGCGAGCAAGCCCGCTCCCACATTTGAGCGCATTGCCAAATCAATCCTTCTGTTTTTCTACCCACTTACCGTAGGCATCGATGAATGCCTGCAGGAACGGCTTGGTCTTTTCGGACACCTTCCCCGCCTCATCGAACACATTGCCCGCCCCGCCCAGGTAGGCTTCCGGCTGTTGCATGCACCACACATCCAGGAACACCAGGGACTGGCGCAAATGGTGGTTGGCGCCAAAACCGCCAATGGCACCCGGCGACACGCTGATGATCGCCCCGGGCTTGCCACTCCAGGCGCTTTGCCCGTATGGGCGCGAGCCCACGTCAATGGCATTTTTCAAGGCCGCCGGCACGGAGCGGTTGTATTCGGGGGTGACGAACAGCACCGCGTCGGATGAACTCACTTGTTTGCGAAAAGTACTGTAGGCTGCGGGCGGTGTTGCACCGTCGATGTCCTCGTTGTAGAGCGGCAAGTCGCCGATTTCAACAATGTTCAACTTGAGATTGGCGGGGGCCAGTTCGGCCAGGGCCAGGGCGACCTTGCGGTTGATCGACTCTTTTCTCAAGCTGCCCACCAGGACGGCAATCGTGTAGACCTTGCTCATTGAGGTTTCCCGACTTCTGAATAAAGGAGCTTGTAGTTATAGAGGCTTCGCGACGCGTTCACCAGAGGGTTGTGCGGATTCCCTCGACGTTTTCCTTGCAAGCACTTGCGTAGGAAGCGTCTGAAAATATCAGCGAATAGTATTTTTTTCTTATAGGTAAACTACCCCGCTCCCTGACGGTCTACAGAACCGCAAATCGAGTGTTTATCTCCAGAGGTTCTAAACAGATGGCTGCAGTACTTGTTGGACAGTTTCATGCCAGAGACGCGGAAGGCCGCGTGTATTCGGTGCATGAGTTTCAGGAATCCAACCCGGCGCAAGGCGACCTGGCCGGATCGACGCCCACCACGACCTACAAGCTGGCCATTGGCGACCGTGTAGAAAAGCTGGAAGGTGATGAATTCAAACTGATCCAGTCGGGCACCATTCTCGTGCGCGAGTCCGAAACCACTCTGGCATCGTAAGCGCTTGCCTTGTTCACCTGCTCAGTCCTGGGGGCTGGGCTGGGGAAGCTCATGGGCGGCGGATCTGCGTCATCTCTATGCCCTGTTCGTCTTGCTTGAGCGTCACCAGCACCTGGCCGTGCTCCCCTTGCACGGTAAACATCGAGCGCTTGTAACCTGCTGCGTTGTACGCGGGGTAAGCCTCCACCTCCCTGATCAGGCTGATCCCCACGACTGCGCCCACCTGCTCGCCCACCTGTTGCTGGGAGCGAATAAAGGCTTCCAGTGCGAGATTGTCCGGCGTCGGTTCATCCTGATGATTGAAGAAGTAAGCCGCCAGGCCTCCCACGGTCACCAGGACCACGAGTTGCTTGGCCGTTACCCCGAAGAAAGTCGAGGGTAGAGGCATATGAGACCAGACCTGTTTTTTATTTTAAGTACCGGCAAACCGGCAGGGGTCGTTGCTGATCAGACCCGCCATTCTAATGGGGTCCTGGCTGAGCGCCATAGGCCGGGACGACCCCGGCAGTCTTTTTTGCGCACGAAGGCCTGCGCCATTGAATCCCCTGCGCACTGCACATAGACTCCGGCCATGCGTTTACGTCATATCGAAGTGATTCAGGCCATCTTGCAGACCGGCCACCTCGGCACCGCCGCCGAGTGGTTGCAACTCCCCGTGGGCGATGTAGACGCCACCCTCAAGGATGCCGAGCAGCAACTGGGCTTCATGCTGTTCGCCAGCGTGCGCGGGCGCTTGCAGGCCACGCGGGAAACCCTGGAGTTGCAGGCACAAATCACAACTCTGTATGAAGCCCTGGAGCCGTTGCAACGCCTTGCCAGCCGCTTGAAACACCATCATGCTCCGCCCCTGCGCGCCCTCTGCACACCGCCGTTGGCCAACCAACTGTTGCCGCAGAGCATTGCCGCGCTGCGTCGACGCTTCCAGGACATGCCGTGTAACCTGTCGAGCCGGCCAGTTGGCGAGATCATCAACAGCCTGCTGCTACATGAAGCCGATGTGGGCCTGAGCCTGCATGACCCAGAACACCCCCATATCCAGAGCACGGTGCTGGCCCAAGGCAAATTGCAGTTGCTGGCCCCCCATGGCTGGCTCAAGCCCAAGCAAAAGTACATTGCGCTGCAGGAGTTGGCCGGCCAATCGTTGATCGGCCTTGAAGGCCATGATCCGCTCAGCCGTTTGCTGGACGCCAAGCTGCATGCCCTGCGGCCGGTGCCCGTGGTGCAGACGCGCGTACAAACCTACCCGATGATGCGCGGCCTGGTGGAAGCCGGGGAAGGCCTGGCGATTGTCGACCCGTTCACCGCCTTGGGTGCACGCGAGTCCGGGCTTGATGCGTGCCCGGTGTCACCACCGATAGTGGTCAGCCTGTATGCGCTGACCTTGAAAGACGCTGCGGCCTCCCCTGCATTGAATGCGCTGCTGGAGATCGTCATCCAGAAAGCCGAAAGCCTGCTTGGTAACGACACCAAGCCCCTGTAGGAGGTCAGACCGCCTCCACTTGCGCCTTGAACAACCGATACCAGAAAATCGCGACCTCGCGGGTTTGCGGGTCAATCCCGCGATAACGCAGTTGATCGATGCCGCCCATTACATAGCCACAACGCTCATACAGGCGACAGGCGCCGAGGTTGTTGTTCTGGGTCTCAAGCATCATGCCCGGCAGGTTCTTCTTGCGAGCCCAGAACTGCGCCACGTCCAACAACGACTTGGCCACGCCATGTCGACGCGCCGGTAACGCCACAGCCAACTCGTCAACATGGGCGAAACCGTTCCAGTTGGTGCTGACCACGATATGCCCCACTGCGCGGTCATCCAGGTACGCCATGAAGATCGAGCTGTCGGCGGCATCACGAAAACTGGCGAATTCTTCCGGGTCGATGCCATAGCACTTGCGGTACGGCAGCACTTTTTCCACCGGCCATTGGTCGACGCGCTGGCCCATTTGCGGCACCCCATAGGCGCTGACTTCAAAGCTGAAATCGTTGCCCCACACATAGGCGTCAAAACCTTCGTCGGCGACTCGCACACTGAGCCCTGGATACTTCGGGTTCATCACAGCTTGCATAAACTTCCTTAACCCTTGATGCAATCGACGGTGTAACGACGGCCACTGCCGTCATCTTCGTGTTGCAGCCCATGCACATCCGCGACAAAACCGGGGAAACTGCTATCGAACGTGCGGGCAAATGCCAGGTAATCGATGATTGAACGGGTTGACTCGGTGAAGCGTTCGCCGGGCATGATCAGAGGTATGCCCGGCGGGTAAGGCACCAGCATCACGGCGGCGATGCGTCCGGCCAAGGCATCGATGCAGACCGCCTCCACCTCGCCCCTGACCAGTTGGTCGTAGGCATCGGCGGGTTTCATCGCGATTTGCGGCAATACCGTATACATACGTTTGAGGTGCCTGGCTGTGGCATTACTACGGTAACAGCTGTGCAACTGGTCGCAAAGGTCGCGCAGCCCCAGGCCTTGATAACGCACCGGGCCTTGGGCATACACCGACGGCAAGCAACTGGCCAGGCTGACATTGGCATCGTAGCTACGCTTGAACTCCAGCAGCTCGGTGAGCAAGGTGCTCCATTTACCTTTGGTAATGCCCATGGAAAACAGCACGAGAAACGAATACAGCCCAGTCTTCTCCACCACCAGCCCGCGCTCCCAGAGGAACTTGCTGACCACTGCAGCGGGAATCCCACACTCGCTCAAGGCCCCACCGGCGTTGAGGCCAGGCATCACCAGCGTGACTTTGATCGGGTCCAGCAGCACGTAGTCCTCTACCACGTCGCCAAAGCCATGCCACTCATCCCCAGGGTGCAACAACCAATCCGCTGTGGCGACCCGGTCGATGCCCGCGACCGAGGGTGGCTGCCAGATGGAAAACCACCAGTCTTCGGCCGCGATATGCTGGCGCAAGTTGGCCAGGGCGCGACGAAAACTCAAGGCCTCGTCGAACATTTCCTGAAGCAGCGAGCGTCCGGCCGGGCCCTCCATCATTGCCGAGGCCACATCCAGCGACGCGATGATGCTGTATTGCGGCGAGGTGGAGATATGCATCATGAAGGCTTCATTGAAGCGGTCACGGTCCAGTTGCCGTGCGCCGCCGTCCTGCACGTGGATCATCGACGCCTGGCTGAATGCGGCCAGCAATTTATGCGTACTGTGGGTGGTGAACACCAAGGGGCTGTCCGGCGTGCGCGAGGTACCCATGCCATAACGCCCGGCGAAGAACTCGTGAAAGGCAGCATAGGCATACCAGGCCTCATCAAAGTGCAGCACCTCGACACTGTTGCCTAGTTGCTGCTTGATCAGTTCGGCGTTGTAACACAGGCCGTCATAGGTGGAGTTGGTCACCACCGCCAATTTCACTTTCGGTGGTCGCCCACGGGTCAAGGGGCTGGCGTCGATCTTGGCGCGGATCGACTCAGGGCTGAATTCGCTCAGGGGGATAGGGCCGATGATCCCCAGCTCGTTGCGCTCCGGGCACAGGTACAGCGGGATCGCGCCGGTCATGATGATCGAATGCAACACCGACTTGTGGCAATTGCGGTCCACTAGCACCAGGTCATCGCGCCCCACCATGGAATGCCAGACGATCTTGTTGGCGGTGGACGTGCCGTTGATCACGAAGAACGTATGGTCGGCGCCAAAGTTGCGCGCGGCGCGGGCCTCGGCTTCGGCCAAAGGCCCGGTGTGATCGAGCAGCGAGCCCAGTTCGGGCACCGACACCGACAAGTCAGAGCGCAGGGTGTTTTCCCCAAAGAACTGATGAAAGGCCTGCCCCACCGGGCTTTTGCGATAGGCCACGCCACCGCCATGACCGGGGGTGTGCCAGGAATAATTGGAGTCGGCGGTGTGTTGCACCAGCGCCTTGAAGAACGGCGGCAACAGGCCATCCAGGTAAGTGCGTGCGGCGCGGGCGACCTGGCGCGCCAGAAACGGCACGGTGTCTTCGAACAGATATAGGATGCCGCGCAGTTGGTTGAGCTCGCTCATGGCATCGGCGGGCGCGTTTTCCAAGGTGACTTGCTCGCCCAACGCAAAGATCGGCAGGTTGGGTGCACGCAGACGCGCCAGGCGAATCAGCTCAACCATGTTTTGCAACAGATGGGTGTTTTCCCCAGCGCCTTCGGCGGCGATCAGCATGCAGGCCAGGCCGTGATGGGTAGCGGCCACTAGCCGCCCCTCGGCGTAGTCCACCGCAGAAAAAATACTGAAGCCCTCCTGTTCCAACTCCCTGGCGATGCCTCGAACCCGGTCACCGGCAACGGTGTCGGCCTTGATGTCACGGTGCACGATCAGAACGGGGAACTTCAGGTCTTTGTACATGAGCACTCTTACTCCGGAGGCTTTGCACAAAGGGTAGAAGCTGGAAGCAGATGTGGCGAATGAAGATTTCACAGGTGGTCGAGAGGTATCTACATAAGTCGCGAGGGAGCTTGCTCCCGTGACGGCCCGCCTGCCGGGCCATACCTGCCTCACACCCCGCGATCAAACTGTGGGAGCTGGCTTGCCTGCGAATGCGGCCTGCCAGCCGACACTTATCTACCTGAGGCTCCGCAATCCAAATGTGGGTGGGCTGGGCCGGCATTCCGGCTTTTCCAAAGTGACCCGCTGTCAGAGCGCAACGCTAAGTGGCCGTCACCGCAGGAATGGAGATGTACCCAATCCAACCGTGTTGACTGTCAGGCCGCATTCGCGAGCAAGCCCGCTCCCACAATTTGATCGCGGGGCGTCAGGTCGATAGGCGTTGGCTGGCAGGCCGCTATCGCAGGCAAGCCAGCTCCCACAGTTTGATCGCGCAGCGTCAGGTAGATAGGTATTGGCTGGCAGGCCGCCACGGGAGCAAGCTCCCTCGCCACAGATGCAACTGTGTAAGTACCCATGACTGCAAGCCTGCTCCTCCTACATGAGCGGTTATTGCTGAGTGAGTTGAGTCCACAACGCCGGCGCACCGGCTGCCTTGGCGATCGCTTCCAAGCGTGCCGCATGCTCGGCCAGGTCCTGCTCGCTGGCACGGATGATCGGCGTCGGTTTGCGATCAGCTGGCAAGCGGCGGATTTCCGAAGGGCGGTTGCCCGAGCCTTCCGCCGAACCGCTGCCATCTGACGCATTACCGGCCAGGGACAGGCTGGTCTGCCCGCCGGTCATGGTCAGGTAAACGTCGGCCAGGATCTCGGAGTCGAGCAAGGCGCCGTGGAGTTCACGGCCGGAGTTGTCGACGCCATAGCGCTTGCACAAGGCATCGAGACTGTTGCGTTGGCCCGGGTGACGCTCGCGGGCCATCATCAAGGTATCGAGGATCGTACAGTGCTGGGAGATGTCCGCACGGTCGGTCTGCCCCATCAGGGCAAATTCGTTATTGATGAAGCCGATGTCGAACGCCGCGTTATGGATGATCAACTGGGCGCCATTAATGAATTCGAAGAACTCATCGGCCACTTCGGCGAAGCGCGGCTTGCCCTTGAGGAATTCGTCGGTGATGCCGTGGACGCCAATCGCGCCCTCATCACTGTCGCGGTCCGGTTGCAGGTAGACGTGGAAGTGGCGGCCGGTCAGGCGGCGCCCCATCAATTCGACACAGCCGATTTCGATGATCCGGTGACCATCGGTCACCGGCATGCCGGTGGTTTCGGTATCGAGTACAACAGATCGGATGGCCATCAGGGTTCAGCTCTCAACGGTTCGGTACAGTTCAAGGGGCGGGATATTAGCACGCTCTGTAAACGAAGCGCCCATGGCACCCAGCCACCGGTGGACACCCAACAGTTATTTACAAGATTTCGCAAACTTGCTGCGGATTGCTACGCCCCTCATCGCTAACCTGCGCGCCTCCTCCAGATACTGAATTCCCTGACTCATGTTCAACCTGAAATGGCTGTTCATCCCCTGCCTGTTCAGCGCTGCCGGTGCGCAAGCCACCAGTTTCGTGATGACCACTGACGCCTTGGTGAGCCTGTCGATGAGTGCCACGGGCGGCACCAGCAGCAGCTTCAAGGACGACAAGATTGTGCTGGCAGCCAAGGCCGATGCCGCCTCGTTTGTCGCAAGCGAAGGTGCAATACGCGGTGCTCAACTAGAGTCAGCCTTGCGGCATATTCGCCAGACGAGAGTGGATCTGCGATACACGGACGAACAACTCGCCCGTGCGATCCTGGCTCTGTAAGCGACAACAATCACGGGATGTTTGTGATCAGGCCAACGTCTGCCTGCCTGAAGCTCAATGCCGTGCTGGTAGATTCGCCACACGCGATGGCGGCGGTGAAGCAGCGGCTCGAGCGGCCGCTGCGGTGTCGCTGACTCAGCTCTGCTTGTAGCCGCGCACTTCATCCACGCCACGGTTGGCCAACTGGTCGGCGCGCTCGTTGCCAGGGTGCCCAATGTGCCCGCGTACCCATTTCCAGGTGATGTCGTGACGGTTGCACTGTTCATCGAGCAATTGCCACAGGTCGGCGTTCTTGACCGGCTCCTTGGCCGCTGTCTTCCAGCCACGTTTTTTCCAGTTGACCATCCACTCGTTGATGCCCTTCATCACGTACTGCGAGTCGGTCACCAGGAGTACGTTGCAGCGCCGCTTGAGTTCTTCGAGGCCGCGAATCGCGCCCATCAGTTCCATGCGGTTATTGGTGGTATTGGCTTCGCCGCCCCACAATTCCTTCTCCACGCCCTTGCACACTAGCAAGGCGCCCCAGCCGCCCGGGCCGGGGTTGCCCTTGCAGGCGCCATCGGTGAAGAGTTCTACGCTATCGGTCATCGGTTATTCGGCCTGAAATCAAAAAGAGGTTTTACGGTTCGCGTTGTTCGCGGTTGACCTTGGCCAACGGCATCGGCACGAGCTTGCCGATCGGCTCGCGGCGCACTTGTTGCACCGGTCGCAGCCCGACCACGATCTTGCGTGCAACCAGCAAATAGAAGCCACCACCCGACAGCTGCCAGGCCCCTGCGCGGCGTTCCCAACCGGCCAGGCGGCCCTGCCACTTGGCCGTCGCAAGCGGCGGACGATAGCACCCGAAGCGGCGTTTCTCCAGCGCGAAGCCCAGCAGGTTGAGCCAGTCGCCCACCCGTGATGGCGCGATGCAACGCGCCTGACGCAGTCCGTCATGGGCGAACACACGGCGCAGGCCCCAACTGCTCCAGGGGTTGATGCCGACAATCAGTAAATGGCCACCAGGGCGCACGCTGCTTGCCGCTTCGCGCAACAAACCGTGGGGCGACAGGCAGAAATCCAGGCCATGCTGCAACACCACCACATCGGCGGCGTGTTCGCTCAACGGCCAGGCCTGTTCCTCGCAGACGATTTCCACACCTGGCAATGGCGCGCCCAGGCGTACATTGCGTTGCACCTGCGGTGCCGAGGGCGGCGTGTCGGCCGACGGCCCGTAATGCACCAGGTAGCCCCCAAAGAACCGGCCCAGCTCGTCTTCGAGCATGCGCCGCTCTTCTTCCAGCAAAAACTGCCCAATCGGCCCGGACAACCATTCGCGGGCGGCGCTGATCAGGGCCAGCCACTCAGGATCGGCCTGGGCGAACGCTTTATCAGTCATTGCATTCTCCAACTCGCCTAGACGTTCTAAGATGCACCAATGTGTTCAGCTTGGCGAATCGAAGAATGATACAGATCAGTGCCCTACCCGCCTTCACCGACAACTACATCTGGTTGTTACAAGACCCCACGACCCTGCGCTGCGCCGTGGTCGACCCCGGCGATGCCGCGCCAGTACTGGCCTGGCTCAAGCAGAATGCCGAGTGGCGCCTCAGCGACATTCTGGTCACCCATCATCACCATGATCATGTGGGCGGTGTGGAGCAACTGAAAACTGTCACCGGCGCCACGGTCTACGGCCCGGCCAACGAAAAGATCCCGGCGCGGGATGTGGCCTTGCAGGATAACGACCGTATCAGCGTGCTGGGCTGGGACTTCGACGTGTACGCCGTGCCTGGCCACACCCTCGGCCACATCGCCTTTTACCACCAGGGCGTATTGCTGTGTGGCGATACCTTGTTCGCCGCGGGTTGCGGTCGCCTGTTCGAAGGCACACCCGAACAGATGTACAACTCTCTGGAACGCCTGGCCGCCCTGCCCGCCGATACGCAGGTGTACTGCACCCACGAATACACGCAAAGTAACTTGAAATTTGCCCAGGCCGTGGAACCGCACAACGCCGACATCGCCGAACGGGTGGAAAATGTCGCCCAACTTCGCGCCCGTGGCCAGATGACGCTGCCATCCAACCTGGCCCTGGAAAAACGTACTAACCCTTTTCTGCGCACCGCTGAAACATCCGTTAAACAAAAAGCGGACGAACGGAACGGCCGCGACAACCGCTCTGGGGCCGAGGTGTTTGCTAGCTTGAGGGCTTGGAAAGATAAGTTCTAACCAGATGCAATCTGATACGTAATTTCTGAATGGTTGACCGGAACCAAAGCGCTTTCTAGAATCGCCCGACATTTTTGCCCGGAACTTACTTCCAGCCAATGTCGTCATCTATTCGTAAATCCATTTCTTCAGACGCATTGACCCGCCTGGCTCAAGCCGTGGCGGTGGCCGTTTCCGCGACTCTGGCGGGCTGCCAATCGACCAATTACGCTGCACAATCCACCGTGCAACCCAAACCGAATCTTGCTGCCAAGATCAAGCAAAAACCTATTTGGCTATCAGAGAAGCCCAGCCCCGAAGTACCCCAGGACGTCTGGGAACGCATGCGTCGGGGCTTTCAATTGCAGGACGGTGTCGGCGTCAACCCGCGCATCGAGCAACAGCGCCTGTGGTTCGCCAGTAACCCCTCCTTTCTGGAGAATGCCGGCGAACGCGGCAGCCTCTACATTCATTACATCGTCGAACGCCTTGAAGAACGCAACATGCCCCTGGAACTGGCGCTGCTGCCAGTGATTGAAAGTGCCTACAACCCAATGGCCTATTCGCGCAGCGATGCGGTCGGCTTGTGGCAGTTCATTCCCTCCACCGGGCGCTACTTCAACCTGCGCCAGACCCGCGCCTACGATGGCCGCCGCGACATCACCGCCTCCACCACCGCCGCCCTGGACTATCTGACGCGTCTGCATGACATGTTCAACGGCGACTGGCTGCTGGCCCTGGCGGCCTATAACGCCGGCGAAGGCACGGTCAGCCGGGCAATCGAGCGCAACGAAAAGCTCGGCCTGCCCACTGACTACTGGAACCTGCCCCTGCCTCAGGAAACCAAGGACTATGTGCCCAAATTCCTGGCCTTGTCCCAGGTGGTACTGGCGCCCGAGGCCTATGGCGTCAACCTGAACCCGATTGCCAACACACCGTACTTCGAAGTAGTTGAAGTCAAGCAAAGCATGGACCTGTCACGGGTTGCCGCGCTGGCCGAGATCGACGAAGACGAACTGTTCCAGCTCAACCCGGCCTTGAAACAACGCACCACTCTGGATGGCCCCCAGCATCTGCTGGTACCAACCTCCAAGGCCCAACTGCTGACCAGCACCCTTTCGACGATGAAGCCGGAAGAATTGCTGAGCATGCGCCCCAAGAAGCCGGTGTTCGACGAAGTCGAGACCAAGGCGGTTGCCGGGCGTACCCGCAGCTACAAGGTACGCAGTGGCGATAACCTCACGCTGATCGCCAAGGCCAACAAGGTTGACGTGCATGACCTGCAGCGCTGGAACAAGCTCAACGGCCAGGCGCTCAAGGTCGGCCAGACCCTGGTGATGCAGGACACGCGTAAAGTCGCGGCGAAAAAACCGGTGCAGTACAAGGTCAAGAAAGGTGACTCGCTGTACATGGTGGCCAAGCGCTTCAACGTTGAGATGCAACACCTCAAGCGTTGGAACCCGCGCACCGGCCAGGCATTGAAGCCAGGGCAGATGCTGGTGGTTTCCGGGCCGCGCTAATACCTCGGGGAGAGCTGGCTTGTGTGGGAGCTGGCTTGCCTGCGATGCAGGCACCTCGGTCTATCAGTCAGACCGCAGTGATGCTATCGCAGGCAAGCCAGCTCCCACATTTGACCTTCACACCGTCCAATAGCTCGCAGTGCGCAACATGGCCTTCCCGACAGCCTTTTTCCAACCGGAACAAGCTGTTACTGTACCGATCATAAAGCCCAAGCCGCCTGGATCGGATCTCTGACTTGAAGCGTCCCCTCCTTCTACTAATAAGCCTGGCCTTGAGCTTTGCGGCGAACGCGACGATCACCGAGAGCCACGGTTATGCGCAGTTCGGCACACTCAAGTACCCGGCCAAATTCACCCATTACGATTGGGTAAACCCTGCAGCGCCCAAAGGCGGGACGCTGCGGGTGATGGCATTTGGCACCTTCGATACGCTCAACCCCTACACCTTCAAGGGTTCAAGCCCGGTTTCCACCGCCAACTTCCTGCAGTACGGCGTCAACGAGCTCAATGAGCCCTTGATGGTGGGCACCGGGCAATACGCGCCGTCGGGCGATGAACCCACCTCCAGTTATGGCCTGATTGCCCAGTCGGTGGAATACAGCGAGGACCGCAGTTGGGTGGTGTTCAACCTGCGCCCCGAAGCACGCTTTCACGACGGCAAGCCGATCACAGCCGATGACGTGGCGTTCTCCTATCGCACCCTACTGACCGAAGGCCACCCGCAGTACCGCACCAATCTGCAAGAAGTGGCACGGGTCGATATCCTCAACCCTCACCGTATCCGCTTTGTGTTCAAGCGCGCCGGCAACCCCTTGCTGATCCTGCGCCTGGGCGAGTTGCCGGTGCTGCCCCAGCACTATTGGAAAAACCGTGATTTCAAGGCCACCACCTTCGAGCCGCCCCTGGGCAGTGGGCCTTATCGCATCACCAAGGTTGCGCCTGGGCGGCAACTGGTGTTTGAACGGGTCAAGGATTACTGGGGCAAAGACCTGCCGGTCAACCAGGGTTTCTATAACTACGACAAGGTTGAAGTGGAATTCTATCGCGACAGCGACGTGGCCTTTGAAGCCTTCAAGGCCGGTGAATTCGATATTTATATCGAGCATCAGGCCAAGAACTGGGCCACCGGTTACAACTTCCCGGCGGTCAACCGCGGCGATGTGATCAAGGCGCAGATCGCCCATCAGATCCCCACCCAGAGCCAGGGCCTGTTCATGAATACCCGGCGACCGGCGTTCAGCCAGGCCAAGGTGCGTGAAGCCCTGGGGTTGATGTTCGATTTTGAATGGACCAACCGCACGCTGTTCAGCAGCGCCTACAAGCGTTCGGTGAGCTATTACCCCAACAGTGAATTCTCGGCCACCGGTCTGCCCGTGGGCCATGAGTGGTTGATGCTCTCGCCCTACCGCGACCAACTGCCGGCCGCGCTGTTTACCCAACCGTTCAGCCTGCCGCACACCGATGGCCGTGGCATTCCCCGCGAAACCCTGCGCCAGGCCCTGGCCCTGCTCAGCGAGGCCGGCTGGAAACTGTCGGGGCAGCGCCTGCTGGACAAGGGCGGGCAACCGCTGCGCCTGGAAATCCTGTTGGTCAACCCGAACCTTGAGCGCATCCTGCAACCTTATGTCGAAAATCTGACCCGCATCGGCATCGACGCCCGCTTGCGCACCGTTGACCGCGCACAGTACAAACAGCGCCTCGATCAATTCGATTTCGACATGATTCTGATGACTCTCAACCAGACCTTGAGCCCCGGTCTTGAGCAGTGGCAGTACTTCCACTCCAGCCAGGCCGCAATCAAGGGCAGCAAGAATTACGCCGGTATCGCCAACCCGGTGGTCGACCACCTGCTGGACCAACTGCTGGCGGCGCAGACCCGCGACGAACAACTGGCTGCCGGCCGCGCCCTGGACCGGGTGCTGCTGTGGCAGCACTACAGCATTCCCAACTGGTACCTCAACTATCATCGCCTGGCGTACCGCAACCGGTTCGCCTTCGTCACCACGCCGCCCTACAGCCTGGGCCTGAGCGCGTGGTGGCTGAAAGCTTCGGAGAAAGCCCAATGATGTCCTTGCGTACTACCCTGCTCGCTAGCCTGTTGCTGTGCACCGCGGCGCACGCCGCGCCGCAACATGCGCTGACCCTCTACAACGAGCCCCCCAAGTACCCCGCCGACTTCAAGCATTTTGACTACGTAAACCCCGACGCACCCAAGGGCGGGACCTTCCGCGAATCGGCCATGGGCGGCTTCGACAGCCTCAACCCCTATATCAGCAAGGGCGTGCCGGCAGACAACCTGCCGCTGATCTACGACACCTTGGCCATGCAAAGCCTGGACGAACCCATCACCGAATACGGCCTGGTGGCTGGCAAAATCGAAAAAGCCCCGGACAACAGCTGGGTGCGCTTCTACCTGCGCCCCGAAGCGCGCTTCCATGATGGCCACCCGATCCGCGCTGAAGACGTGGTGTTCACCTTCCAGACCCTGATCAAGGAAGGCAACCCGCTGTACCGCAACTACTACGCCGACGTCGATGAAGTCGTGGCTGAAGACCCGTTGCGCGTGCTGTTCAAGTTCAAGCGCACCAACAACCGCGAATTGCCGCTGATCCTGGGGCAGTTGCCAGTGCTGCCTAAACACTGGTGGGCGACCCGGGATTTTTCCAAGGGCAATCTAGAAGTCCCCTTGGGCAGCGGGCCTTACCAAGTGGCGGAGGTCAAGCCAGGCCGTATGATTCGCTACGAGCGGGTCAAGGATTATTGGGCCAAGGACCTGCCGGTCAATAAGGGCTTCTACAACTTCGATACCCGCATCACCGATTACTACCGCGACAGCACCGTCTCCCTGGAAGCCTTGAAGGCCGGGCAGTTCGACTACTGGTTGGAGTTCAGCGCCAAGAACTGGGCCAATGCCTACAATATTCCAGCGGTGAAAGAAGGCCGTTTGATCAAGGAAGAAATCCCCAACGGCAACCCCACCGGCATGCAGGGCTTCGTGTTCAACATGCGCAAGCCGATGTTCCAGGACGTGCGGGTGCGCAAGGCCATCAGCCTGTTGCTGGATTTCGAATGGAGCAACAAACAGCTGTTCAACGGTGCCTACACCCGTACCCGCAGCTATTTCGAAAACTCGGAAATGGCCGCCACCGGCCTACCCGGTCCGGACGAGCTGGCGATTCTCGAGCCGCTGCGCGACAAGATCCCTGGCGAAGTCTTCACCCAGGCATTCGAACCGTCCCACACCGACGGCAGCGGCATGATTCGCACCCAACAGCGCGAGGCCTACCAACTGCTGCAAGAAGCGGGCTGGAAGATCGTTGACGACAAAATGGTCGACAATACCGGCAAACCGGTGACCATCGAGTTCCTGCTGGCCCAGACCGAGTTCGAGCGCATCCTGCTGCCGTTCAAGCGCAACCTGGCGGACCTGGGCATCGACCTGGTGATTCGTCGGGTGGACGTCTCGCAGTTCGTCAACCGCCTGCGCTCCCGCGACTTCGACATGCTGGTGGGCAGCTTCCCGCAATCCACCTCGCCGGGTAACGAGCAGCGCGAGTTCTGGAAATCCTCCAGCGCCGACAAGCCCGGCAGCCGCAACTACATGGGCCTCAAGGACCCCGCCGTCGACCAGTTGGTGGAAGAGTTGATCGACGCCGGTTCGCGGCAAAGCCTGATCGCCCACGCCAGGGCGCTGGATCGCGTGCTGCAGTTCGGCTACTACGTGATACCCAACTGGCACATCAAGACCTTCCGCGTGGCGTACTGGGACCACCTGGGCCACCCCAAGGTCTCGCCACGCTACGACGTCGGCACCGCCACCTGGTGGGCTAAACCCGACGTCAAACCGGCGGTATCCCTCGACACCACGCAGAACGCCGATGCGGCGAGCGGAGGCGATTGAATGCTGGCCTATATTGTTCGCCGCCTGTTGCTGATCATCCCCACGCTGTTCGGGATCTTGCTGATCAACTTTGTCATCATCCAGGCCGCTCCCGGCGGCCCGGTGGAGCAAATGATCGCCAAACTCGAAGGCTTCGACGGCGCCACCAGCCGCATTGCTGGCGGCGGGGCCGAAGTTGCGGTGGCCGGTTCCAGCTACCGTGGCGCCCAGGGCCTGGACCCGGCGCTGATCAAGGAAATCGAAAAGATGTACGGCTTCGACAAATCGGCGCCGGAACGCTTGTGGATCATGGTCAAGAACTACGCCCAGCTGGACTTCGGTGACAGCTTTTTCCGGGACGCCAAGGTCATCGACCTGATCAAGGAGAAGATGCCGGTGTCCATTTCCCTCGGGTTGTGGAGCACCCTGATCATGTACCTGGTGTCCATCCCCCTGGGGATCGCCAAGGCCACGCGCCACGGCAGCCATTTCGATGTGTGGACCAGCTCGGCGATCATCGTCGGCTACGCGATACCGGCATTCCTGTTTGCGATTCTGCTGATCGTGGTGTTTGCCGGTGGTAGTTATTTCGACTGGTTCCCCTTGCGCGGGCTCACCTCCAACAACTTCGAGGAGTTGAGCTGGGGCGCCAAGATCCTCGATTACTTCTGGCACCTGGCGCTGCCCGTCACCGCCCTGGTGATCGGCAACTTCGCGACCATGACCCTGCTGACCAAGAACAGCTTTCTCGACGAGATCAACAAGCAGTACGTGGTCACCGCCAAGGCCAAGGGCCTGACCAACCGCCGCGTGCTGTATGGCCACGTGTTCCGCAACGCCATGCTGCTGGTGATCGCCGGTTTCCCTTCGGCCTTCATTGGCATCTTCTTTACCGGCTCGTTGTTGGTGGAGGTGATCTTCTCCCTCGACGGCCTGGGCCTGATGAGCTTTGAAGCGGCGATCAACCGTGACTACCCAGTGGTGTTCGGCACGCTGTTTATCTTCACCCTGCTGGGGCTGATCGTGAAACTGATCGGCGACCTCACCTACACCCTGGTCGATCCGCGAATCGACTTTGCCAGCCGGGAGCATTGAGATGAACCTGTCCCCCCTCAATCGCCGCCGGTTCGAGCGGTTCAAGGCCAACAAGCGTGGCTGGTGGTCGCTGTGGCTGTTTCTGGTGCTGTTCGTGCTGAGCCTGGGCGCCGAGTTGATCGCCAACGACAAGCCCCTGGCGGTGCACTTCGACGGCGGCTGGTACTTCCCGGCGCTCAAGCGCTACCCGGAGACTACCTTCGGCGGTGAATTCCCGCTGGAAGCCAACTACAAGAGCCCGTATATCCAGGAACTGCTCAAGGCCAAGGACGCCTGGACCTTGTGGGCGCCGATTCCGTTCAGCTACCAGAGCATCAATTACGACCTGAAAGTCCCGGCCCCGGCGCCGCCGTCCTCGGTCAACCTGCTGGGCACCGATGACCAGGGGCGCGATGTGCTCGCGCGGGTGATCTACGGCTTTCGTGTATCGGTGCTCTTCGCCCTGACCCTGACCATACTCAGCTCGATCATCGGCGTGATTGCCGGCGCCTTGCAGGGCTTTTATGGCGGCTGGGTCGACCTGGCCGGGCAACGTTTCCTGGAGATCTGGTCCGGCTTGCCGGTGCTCTACCTGCTGATCATCCTGGCCAGCTTCGTGCAACCCAACTTCTGGTGGCTGCTGGGGATCATGCTGCTGTTTTCCTGGATGAGCCTGGTGGATGTGGTGCGCGCCGAGTTCCTGCGCGGGCGCAACCTGGAGTACGTGCGCGCGGCGCGGGCGCTGGGCATGCAGAACGGCGCGATCATGTTTCGTCACATCCTGCCCAATGCGATGGTCTCGACCATGACCTTCCTGCCCTTCATCCTCACCGGCGCCATTGGCACCCTCACCGCCCTGGACTTTCTCGGCTTCGGGCTGCCGGCAGGTTCGCCGTCGCTGGGTGAGCTGGTGGCCCAAGGCAAGTCCAACCTGCAAGCGCCGTGGCTGGGCATGAGTGCCTTTGCGGTGCTGGCGATCATGTTGAGCCTGCTGGTGTTTATCGGCGAGTCCGCTCGCGATGCGTTCGACCCGAGGAAATGAGATGAATCCGGACAATCTGATCGAAATCCGCGACCTCAGTGTCGAATTCGTCACCGGCGAGCACCACCACCGGGTGGTCAACCACGTCAGCTTCGACATTAAGCGCGGCGAAACCCTGGCGCTGGTGGGTGAAAGCGGTTCGGGCAAATCGGTCACCGCCCATTCGATCCTGCGCCTGCTGCCCTACCCATTGGCCAGGCATCCGTCGGGCACTATCGAGTATTCAGGGCAAGACCTGTTGACGCTTAAAGAGAAGACCCTGCGGCATATACGCGGCAATCGGATTGCGATGATCTTCCAGGAGCCGATGACCTCGTTGAACCCGCTGCACTCCATCGAAAAACAGATCAACGAGGTGCTCGGCCTGCACAAGGGCCTGACCGGCACGGTCGCCACCCAGCGCACGTTGGAATTGCTGGAGCTGGTGGGTATCCCCGAACCGCACAAACGCCTCAAGGCCCTGCCCCATGAGCTGTCCGGCGGCCAGCGCCAGCGGGTGATGATCGCCATGGCCCTGGCCAACGAGCCGGAGTTGTTGATTGCCGACGAGCCGACCACGGCGCTGGATGTCACCGTGCAGTTGAAGATCCTGGAATTGCTCAAGGAGCTGCAGGCGCGGCTGGGCATGGCCCTGCTGCTGATCAGCCACGACCTCAACCTGGTACGGCGCATCGCCCATCGTGTGTGTGTGATGCAGCAAGGTTGCATCGTTGAACAGGCCGATTGCGAGACACTGTTCCAGTCGCCCCAGCATCCCTACACCCAGGAATTGCTCGCGGCGGAGCCCAGTGGTGGGCCAGCCAACAATGATGTCGGCCCTCCGCTGCTGGAAGTGGACGACCTGAAAGTCTGGTTTCCGATCAAGAAAGGCTTTTTGCGCAATACCGTCGATTACGTCAAGGCTGTGGACGGCATCAACTTCAGCCTGCCCCAGGGCCAAACCCTGGGCATCGTTGGCGAAAGTGGCTCGGGCAAGTCCACCTTGGGCCTGGCAATTTTGCGCCTGATCGGCAGCCAGGGCGGGATTCGCTTCGAAGGCCAGCAACTGGACCGCCTCAGCCAACAGCAGGTGCGCCCGTTGCGCCGGGAAATGCAGGTGGTGTTCCAGGACCCGTTCGGCAGCCTGAGCCCGCGCATGTGCGTCAGCGAGATCGTTGGCGAAGGCCTGCGTATCCACAAGATGGGCACGCCCGCCGAACAGGAAGCGGCGATTATCGCGGCGCTCAAGGAAGTGGGCCTGGACCCCGAATCCCGGCATCGCTACCCCCATGAATTTTCCGGCGGCCAGCGCCAACGCATCGCTATCGCCCGAGCGCTGGTGCTCAAGCCGCGCCTGATCCTGCTGGACGAACCCACCTCGGCCCTGGACCGCACGGTACAGCGCCAGGTGGTAGAGTTGCTGCGCGGTTTGCAGGCCAAGTACAACCTGACCTACCTGTTTATCAGCCATGACCTGGCAGTGGTGAAGGCGCTGAGTCACCAGTTGATGGTGGTCAAGCAAGGCCAGGTGGTGGAGCAAGGCGATGCCCAGGCTATTTTTGCTGACCCGCAACATGCCTATACCCGGCAGTTGCTCAAGGCGGCTTTTTTGGTGCCGGCCTGACGGCACGCGGGTGCAAATGCAGGAGAAATAACGCCATGTCGCTCAGCCCAATCGCCCGTCCCGCAGACACGCCGCGCTTCTGGCGCGACGAACGCCTGCCGTTCATCGAAGCGCGCACCATCGCCGACGGGCGCAAGGTCACCTACACCCGGCACGCCCATGAGCATTTTTCCATCGGTGCGATCACCACCGGCTGCAGCTATTACCACTACGGCACGCGCACCTTCGAAATCAGCGCCGGCACCGTGGTGCTGATGAACCCAGGCGATGTGCATGCGTGCAACCCCATCCATGACCAGCCCTGGTCCTACCACATGCTGTACCTGGACACGCCCTGGCTGACCGACCTGCAATACCAGCTGGGGTTCAGTACCGACCAGGGCTACCGGCCATTCGACACGCCCCATACCCGCGACACCACGCTGTACCACGGCTTGCTCGACCTGTACCGCACGCTAGTGGATGAACAGGCCGAACTGCTGCAAAAACAGAGCACGCTGGTGAGTTACTTCACCGAGGTGCAACAGCGTCTGAACCCTTCGTTGGCACCGGTACGCGAGGTCAACCACAAACTCGAACGCGCCGCCGACTACATCCGCGCTTACTGCACTCTGGCCTTGAAACTCGAAGACATCTGCCAGGCGGCCGACCTGTCGCCGTCTTACCTGATCCGCGCGTTCAAGCAGTATTACGGCTTGACGCCCCACGCCTTCATGGTCAACCGACGCATCCAGTTTGCCCGCAGCCAACTGCGCAATGGCGCACTGATTGCCGACGTCGCCCTGGCCGCGGGCTTTGCCGACCAGGCGCACTTCCAGCGCACCTTCAAACAACACTTCGCGGCCACGCCGGGGCAATACCGCGAGAACCTCAAGCCATCAGCAAATAACCCACACTGGCCACCAGCAACGCGGCCATTGAGCGGTTGAACAGCCGTACACCTTTGGGGTTGTTCAAGTAGCGGCGTAAAAACGTCCCCGCATACACCCAGCACGCCACCGACAGGTAGCAGATCACCAGGTAAAGCGCGGCAAACAACCACACCTGCGCCGCATCGCCATCAGCCACAAACAACCCCATGCCTGCCACACACGCCAGCCAGGCTTTCGGGTTGAGCCACTGCATGATCGCGCCATACAGCATCGACGGCGCGGTGTCGGTACCGTCAGCGTCCAGCCGACCATCGTCCACGGCGAGTTTCCACGCCATGTACAACAGGAACGCGACTCCGCCCCAGCGGATCAATTGGATCAGTATCGGCCAGCGCACCAGCACTTCATGCAGCCCCAGGCCGATCAGTATCAACAACAAGGTGAAACCTACGGCGGCGCCCAACACATGTTTCTGGCTGGCGACAAAACCGAAACGCGCGCCGGCACTTAAAGCAACCACATTGACGGGGCCGGGCGTGATGGACGTGGCAAGGGCAAAAGCGGCCATGGAGAGGATCAAGCTCATTACAGTTCCTTGTGTGATGCCAACGATGTTGAGATCACGGTAACGCGCCGGGCGATGAGCGTATTGAACAAAATGCCCCTGGGCGCTTCAGAAACGAACGCTGATCTGATGGATGCCCCCACGATCAAACTATGGGAGCTGGCTTCCACATTGGTCATGCATCGCCCAAAGGATCTACGCCTGGCACCGGTCCCCAGTGGGAGCGGGCTTGCCCGCGAAGGCGGCGTGTCAGCCACTGCATCTTTAACTGAACCACCGCTTTCGCAGGCAAGCCAGCTCCCACATTTGGACCGTGGGGCGTCACGGGAGCAAGCGCCCTCGCCACAGGTACAGCGCGTGGCCACTTGGAGGGGATGACACCGCCTCACCCTTGGTATCCTGCCACTCCAACCCACAGGGACCCGTGCGCATGCAAATCAACCCAGCCTTTATCCTTCACCAGACCGAGCACTGGCAGCTCAACCACCACCTGACCTCGAAGCTGCCCGGTTACTTGATGCTGGGCGCCAGGGCGCCGATTGACGCCCTCCCCGACATGCCTGAAGCCGCACTGGCCGAACTGGGCGGCCTGCTCGCCAATATCCAGCGGGTGATGCAAACCCAGCTCCAGCCAAAATGGCTGTATATCAGCCGTTACGGCCATATGCCGGGCTTACCGCTGCATTTTCATTGCATTCCCGTCTATGACTGGGTAGAGCAAGCGTTCTGGCGGGACGAACGCTATCGCTCGCTGAACGCTTTCGGGACGCCCCCCCTCGAACCCATGACCGATGGCGCTGAACTGACCCTGTTCGTATGGCGCGAGTTTGGCGAGAGCCTCACCCCGCCGCCGATTCAAGGGCCAGGAATAGAGCCTGTGATCGAGCAATTGCGCGCTGCATTCAAACGGGACTCATAACCCGCAACCGCTTCACCATCGGTACACACGCCAGCACCAACCCGGACGGCGAGCGGTACACCGCCTGCTCATCGCCCACATACCCGCACGCTCTATAAAAACTCACCGCGTTCAGTGTCGCATCCAGCACAACCTGTTCAATCGCCCGCTGCTGCGCCATACGCTCCAAGTGAGCAAGCATCACTTTGCCAAACCCTCGCCCGCTGAATAGGGGCAATACAAACAAGGCTCCGATTTCATGGCTGGCAAGATCCAGCATGCCAGTGACGACTGGTTTGCCATTGAACCATCCCATGTAGAACTGTTTTTCCATCAGCGCGCCGTAGCCATCACTGGCGCGACCTCGGGTCCAGAGCGCCATTTGTTCAGCGCTATAGGCGCCAATGCATTGGCCGCGAATGGCCTCGTGACGAATCTCAAACGCACGCTCGGCGTCGTCCGGCGTGGCACGTTTTATCTCCAGCATCGCAAGCTCCTTCCGTGACCTCAAACTGCCATTAGCCCATTTGTGCTAATCGACCCTACCTCACGGCAGCGCTATATTCCGCGGCACTTCCAACGTTCTCACCCACACCGCGCATTCCGTGCGCGCGGGTTCGTTGCGCGTTGGAAAAACCAAAACAACCCCAAGGAAGAAGCACCATGAAACTCTACTCCCCTGTCACTCGCTTTGCCCTGCTGGGCGCCTTGATCATCGGCGTCGCCGGTTGCAGCAATATCAAGCCCACCGAAGATCATCTCAAGAAGCTGTCGGAAACCAATCTGGGCGAGCCGGTAAAACGTATCTCCAATGTGCGCAGCGACTCCATGACCACCTACTACGTCGCTAACACAGCCTCCGGCGAGTACAACTGCTCCGTACCCAGTGGTGCCAGCGGCGGCGCGTTCGCGATTGCCAGCTTCGGCCTGATGAAGCCCGCGGCCTACTGCATGCCCAAGGGCGCCAAAGGCAATGGGTTGACGCCGTTCATGCAGTAATATTTTCCTGGCTGAGCGCTCGCAGAGTGCCGCGCAGTTCCGCAGGGCGTACCGGTTTGGACAAAATAGCGATCTGACGATCATGCAACGCGGCCTGGATTTTCTCCACGTCGTGCCCGGTAAGGATCAGCGCTGGCACCGCCCAGCCGCGTTGCTGGCGTAACTGGTCGATGCATTCGATGCCGGTGGCGTGGTTGCCCAGGTCATAGTCGGCAACGATGATGTCGCAGTCACTGACCAAACCCTGCCCCGTGGACTCGGCCTGCACTTGGCACCCCCAGCGCTCCAGCAGGGCCTGGGTGGCGAGCAGCACGTTGTAGTCATCTTCCACCAGGCACACCTTAAGGCCGGTGAGCAGCCCGGCTTGGCGTGCATCGTCGCGCAAGGCCGGTTGACGCGGCGCGGTGGCCAAGGCTAGGCCATGCAGGCTTACTGAGGTGCCATGGCCGACCCGCGAACGCAGGCTCACCTGCAACCCCATCAATTGCCCCAGGCGCTTGACGATGGACAGCCCAAGGCCCACACCTTCGACGTCCTTGTCACGCAGTTGGCGCACGCGATAAAACTCTTCGAAGACCTTTGACAGATGCTCCTTGGCAATCCCCCGCCCCTGGTCGTGCACCTGCACCACCACGCCGTCATCACGCATGCGCACGCCAATCAGCACCGGTCGTTGCGCCCCGTACTTGAAGCAATTGGAGAGCAGGTTCTGCACCATGGTCGCCAGCATGGCCGGATCAACCAGCACCCAGTGGGCACAGGGGCGCAGGCGCAGCTCCACGCCCGCCCAGCGAGCAGCCTCGGCGTTCTGGCGCACGAGGTCGGCAAGGAAGTCGCCCAGGTGGATCACTTGGTATTTGGGCAACAGGCGCCCGTTGTCGAGGGTGTAGAGGTCGAGAATCGAGCGGAACAATTGCGAGACGTTAAGCAGCGAGCGGTCGATATTGTCCACCAAGCGCTGTTCGTCCTCGCCCAAACGGGCTTCGCGCAGGCAGGCGGTAAACAGGCCAATGGAGTGGATCGGCTGGCGCAGGTCATGGCTGGCCTGGGCGAGAAAACGGGATTTTTCCAGGTTGGCGGCGATCGCCTGCTCGGAGGCCTTGCGCGTGCGCTCCAACAGGATATGGGCATACACCGGGATCACCGTGCTGGTGATCATCAGCATCAGCACCATGAATGGTTGTGCCTGCCACAGCGGCGTGAGTTGGTACACGATCAACAGCGCCAGCAACGCCAGCCCCGTCGCAATTGCCAGGTAGCGCGAACCGTAGCGCATGCCGTTGCCCAGGTTCACCCAGACCATCACCGCATACAGCGGCAATGCCGCCTCACCGCCTACCACCAGGCCGAACGAAGTGCCCGTGTAGTCGTGGATCATGCCAAAGATCCGCCGCGCCGGATAATGCCCGGGCCAGCGTGCGATCACTTGGCGAAGCACGATGGACGCCAGCAGGAACAGCAAGATATACAGGATCACCGGCAGATAGGTGTCCAGCGACTGCCCAGGCAAAAAGCCCAGCACGCCGATGTAAACGATAGCGATGCTGGCCACCACGATGCGCAGGTTAGCCTGATCGAGTTCGGAGTTAGTCTCGGGGCTCATCGTCATATCCTTGACCTATCATCTGAAGGAGCGAGCTTGCTCGCGAAAAACGTCAACGATAACGCGTTTGACCTGGGAGTACGCGGTGCCTGTGCGTGCTTCACGAGCAAGCTCGCTCCTACATCGGCGGTAAATAAATTAGCATGCCTCGACACAACCTTGCCCCAGGAAGGAGCTCGCCATGACCGGCCGAATCATCATCGCCGACGACCACCCCATGTTTCGCGAAGGCATGACGCGCACCGTGCAGCGCCTGCTGCCGGGCGCGGTGGTGCAGGAGGCCGGCGACCTGGCCACCGTGAATGCGTTGCTGCGCGAAGCGGGCGAGGTCGATACCTTGATCCTCGATTTGCGCTTTCCCGGCCTGACCTGCATCAGCCAACTGGCCGAACTGCGCCAGCAACTGAAGCGCACCACCTTGGTCCTGGTGTCGATGGTCGATGACCCCGCGCTGATCGAACAGGTCATGGCCTTGGGCGCCGACGGTTTTATCGGCAAGAACATCGCCCCGGACGAGATCGGCCAGGCCCTGCTGGCGATCCGCGAAGGCGAAGTGCTGGTCAAATTCGCCCCTTCAGGCCTGCTGCCCCTCGACACCCACACCCTCACCACCCGCCAGCAGGAAGTGCTGCGCCTGATTGCCCAGGGCAAGACCAACAAGGAAATTGCCAAGGCCCTGAATATCTCGCCGTTTACCGTACGTATCCATGTGTCGTCATTGTTGCGCAGCCTGAATGTCCCCTCGCGCGCTGCAGCTGCGGTGAAGTATTCCGGCGAGTTCTAGGCGATTGCACGGCTCAACGCTGCGCGGGAATACGAATACCGCCCCCACGGCATTGGCTTTTCACACTGCGCGGGCAACCGGCAAAGGCCAGGTCCTTGGTCAGGCACACCCGTACCTCCGACAACACCTTTCCCTTGCAGATCACCGCCATCCCGTGGTTACCCATACGCGGGTTGCTCGCGCGAAACAGCGCCTCGATCTCACTGGCCGGCAATGACGGCGGCGTATTAAACGGTTGCAACTGCTGCGGGATGGCGACCGCACCGAGCGCTACATCGGTCTTCTCCAGATATTCCAACGGTTCGAGCCCACTGCAGGTACCATGCGTGGCCCACTCATGCTTGAGCAGCGCGCGGGTGGGAAACAGCGCAGCGCCCTTGTCCATTTCTACCTCGCTCAAGCGCGTCTGCGGCGTACAGGACGCCGGCCACCCTCCCCGCGCGTATTGCGGCCACAAGCCATGCAGCACAAAGCCGTAGCCCTTACCCGAGCATTGCTCGTTGCCTGGGTGCGTCAGGCAAAACGTGGGTGACCACGATAACGACAGCACATAGAAATCAAACTCGCCCGACTGCCCTTGGCTGCGTGGCGCCGCCGTTGTCGCGGTGGCGATCAGCAGCCACACCACCATCCAGTATTTCATCCCGGTATTCCTTTAAAAGAGTGAAGCCTTACGCTATTGCCACGACTAGGGATGCTGGGAATAACGGTGTAACACCTTGTCCAGGATGATATCGGTCTTCAGCGCTTCGATGGCCAGCGACGGATGCTCGGCCTCGCCACGAATATGCGCGTTCATGTTCAGGACATGGTGCCATTGAATATGGGTGTGACACGGCACCTCTAACACCTCGGTGGTCTCGCCTTCAAGACGCAGCGGCTGGTCGTCGAACACCGAAAATTGAATACGGCCGCGACTGCCGATCAGTTCGACCCGGTCTTCGCGGCGGTCCGCCACAAAATTCCAGCAGCCCATGCCCAATGCACCGCTGGCAAATGTCCAGCAGGCCGTCACTGCGTCTTCTGCCGCGTAGCGTCCTGCCTGTCGTGCGGAAAAGCCTGAGACCTCGACGATGTCCCCGGCCAGGTACTGGAACAGGTCGAACCCATGGCTGGCCAGGTCGGCAAAGTAGCCGCCACCGGCAATGGCCGGGTCGGTGCGCCAATTGCTGGCGTCGGTGTCTGTAACGGCAGCGGGTTTGCACAAGGTCCAGGTCAGGTGACGCAACTCACCGATACGGCCTTCCTGCAGCCAGGTGCGCACTTGCTGAAAGCGTGGCAATGAACGCCGGTAGTAGGAGACAAACAGATGCAGCCCGGCGCGCTCGAATGTGCGCTGCATCAACGCGCTCTGTTCAGCATTCAGCGACATCGGCTTTTCGACGCAGCAATGCTTGCCCGCCGCCGCCACCCTCAAGGCGTATTCAAGATGGCTGTCGGGTGGCGTGGCGATGTAGACCGCATCCACCTCGGGGTCGTCGATCAAGGCCTGGGCATCGGTATAACAACGGGCAATACCATGGCGCGCCGCGTAATCGCGCACCGCCTCGGCACGCCGCCCCATCACGGCGACCAAGGCCGAACCTGGCGCTTTATAGAAAGCCGGTCCACTCTTCAATTCAGTGACACTGCCACAGCCGATCATGCCCCAGCGTATGGTCTTCATCTAATGTCCTCGGTCGTATTCGTCAATCGGGCAGTATCCACATACCGGCCCTGGCGCGCCATAACCACTTAGCATGACAATTGCATTACACTTTTATGACACTCATTCGGCGCGGGGGCACATTCGATGAAAATTAGGGCAACCGTCATTTGCGAACATGAGGGGCATATCCTCTTCGTGCGCAAGGCCAGATCAAAATGGGCATTGCCCGGCGGGAAAGTCGAAGCGCACGAGCGCCCTGTCGGCGCGGCGGAACGCGAACTGGAAGAAGAAACCGGGTTAAACGTGGACGGCTTGCTGTACCTGCAAGAGCTCAAGGCCCGCGACACCGTCCACCATGTGTTTGAGGCCTCGGTGGTCAATATCGACGAGGCACGGCCGTGCAATGAGATTGTCGATTGCCAGTGGTATGCCTACAGCGCCCTGGACGAGCTGGACACCACAGACGCCACCCGCCACATCGTCAAATCCTTCCTGCGGCGCCTCTGACGCCCTGGACAGCCGCTAACCCACCGCCGCGAACCCGCGGCGCCCGGCCTTTATCTCGGCACGCAACTCACCAATCAGGTTGGCGATGGCACGGATGCTGTCCAGGCCCTCGGGCGATACGCGGGTCAGCAGCAAGTCGACACGACCGGACGCAGGCTCGAACACGCTGATGCGCAGTGAGCCGTCGCTGTTAAGGCAGCACTCACACGCAAGCGGCAGGAAGCCTGAAGCCATGATGCGGTTGAATTCGGTGATGGAAATCATGATCAGCCCCCCGTCCCTGGGTTCTACCCGATTGAGGCGATGCAAGCAGCATAGATAAGGTTTTGCCGGCCACCGGACATTTAATGCAACAGTGTTAACCAGCCCTCACTTTGTCGGGCGTAACCGGCCATGAACGACAGGCCGAGATTAAATCGCGGGCAAAAAAAATCCCAAGTAGCTGATGGAAACTTGGGATTTAAAAATGCATAAACCGTGGGAGGTGAACGCCCGGCTATAGTAGCGATTGTAAAAACATGTAACAAGATTATTTTAATCCTTTCGTCGGATTGAAAGCGTCGTAAGTCATTCAATAACCACATGTTTTTTAAGGTGGAAGGCGGCAGTCGTGCTACTTTTTGGTGCAAGTAACGGTTATAAACCCACGTATAAAAAAGGGTTATTAATCCGGTGCCGTACTTTTAAGTAATTGTTCACTTAATTGCTTGCACGTTTCTTGAAGGGCCTCACGACTCGAAGCGGTGGCGCCCACCACAGCCTCCAGGTGACGACACAGCGCCAAACGTTCAGCGGCTTCTTCACGTTGGCGGTCGACCTTGGCGTTGAGCTGAACAAAATAGAACCCCAGTAACACTGCGACAACCAGCACGCCCGCCGCGAAGTAGCGCAAGCTGTTGGACGATGAAGGCGCTGGGGCATTCATGGCCTTATGGCGCCCTGCTCTTTTCATAACGCACATCATCTCCATCGACCGGGCCCACGACAGACCAGCCCAGGCGCTGATAGAACCCATTGGCCCGGATCTCATCACGCCCATCAGTCACCAGGTACGCCGTGTCGTGGCGCTCAAACAGGGCCGCCTCGGCCACCGCCATCAGTTGACGGCCCAGGCCAAGCTTCTCGTGGGATGGCAGCACGAACATCGCGAACACTTCACCTTCATCCAGGTCGACCATGGAAAACCCCGCCGCCTGGCCGTCCACTTCCGCGATCCAGCCACAAGGTGCTGCGCGCAACGTGTCGCTCAATACCTGCGGGGTAATCCCCAGGCCAGCCATCTGTTCAAGGCTCAGGTGGTTTTGCACCACCGAGGTGCGAATCGCGCACAGCGTGTCGACGTCATCAGGCGTCGCCGTTCGAATCAGCACTTGCATACCGGCCTCCATAGAAGAAGTGCGCAATTGTATGCAAATACTCACACGGGGTTTGTCGTGGATTTGTAAAGGCCCTACGGCTGGTGCGGGGCTACGAATTACTTGCGCGCCACCTTGTAGCGCAGGCAATCCTGATAAAAGCTCTGACGAATCGCCTCGGGCTTGAGCCTTGAGCGGCTGTCATAGGTCTGCTCGGTGATCCCCATGGCCATCATGCGCATCCACGATTTGCTGAACTTGAGGGTCTGGATCTTCTGCCGGGCCGCGTACAGCGAAACGCCGGATAACTTGAGTTCCTGGGCCCTGGCGGCCGTGCCTGCGCCCCAACTGCACATGTACTTGTCACCCTCGCGCAATTCCCTGGCCTGCGCGACAGTCGCGCCGCCGGCCAGGGAGCAGGCAATCAGCATCATTCCCACAGAGCGCATTTGCATCCTCACCTAACCACCTGAAAATAAAAGTGATTTTGGCGAGGATTTTGTTACAAAGGGGCCATTAAATTGCCTTACTGCGCAAAGCGACTCGCGGATGCTTTCTATCAAGGCTTGAGTTCGAACAGCGCCGGCATCGGTGGCCACTGCGAAGGCACTTTACGAAAGCGGCTGAACCCGGCTGCCTCAGCCATCTGGCGGGCACGCTTCTCGCCCATGAACGCCCCCAGCCCTGCCCCACCGTGGGACAGCGAACAGGTCATGCAATAGAGGGTGCTCTGCGGGTACATGACGCGCCCGAACAGGTTCATGTTCTCGTGCAGTTCCTCGGACAGGTTGAGCTCCACCATCAGGTAGGTACCGTCTTCGGCCGTGGCGGCGCGCAAATCCTTGAGCATCTGCTGAGGGTCGGTGGCATCGTGGATCACCACAAAGGTGGTCACGAAGTCGAATTGCTGGCCGCGCAAGGCATCGGAGTCGTTCACCTCGAATTGCACCCGGTCACCCACGCCGGCCGCCTCGGCGTTGGCCCGCGCCAACTCGATGGAAGGCAGGTGGAAATCGCAGCCGACAATGCGCGCCTCAGGATAGGCCTTGGCCATGGTGATCGCCGCCAGGCCCGCACCGCAGCCAAAATCCAGGACACTGCCGCCGGTCTTGAGCTTCTCTTCGACGCCATCCAGGGATGGAATCCAGTGCTGGACCAGGTAATGCTTGTACCAGGGCATGGTCATGCGCTCCATGCCTTTCCAGGTTTCCAGCGGGAACGCCTCTTCAGCGCAGCCACCACCATGGCGGAAGGCTTCGATGACCTTGGGCGCCATGCTCACGAACGGCACGCTCAGCTGAATGATGCCGCCGGCGAAATACGGCGAGTCTTCATCGGCCAGCACCGGCACAAATTCAGCCGGCATCTGGTAGCGGCGGGTTTGCGCGTCGTAGGTCACATAATTGCCGGTGGCCATGCTGCCCAGCCATTCGCGCAAGTAACGCGCGTTGTAGCCAGTCTTGTGCGCCAACTCTTCCAGGGTCACCGCCTGGCCGTCGGCCAATGCCTTGAACAAGCCGAGTTGGTCGCCGATGTAGAGCATGGCACCGCGCAGCGTGTTGCCGTAATCCTCCATGATCCGCGCCGAGAACTGTTGGACCTTGGCTTTATCAACTTCCATAACGTTGGACATCTGTCGCTCCTTGATGAATTTGCAAGTCTGTTAAGGGATCAATGGCCGGCGAGTTTGGCCAGCACGTTGTCAACGATGCGCTCGGACATGCCCAGGTGGGTCCTGGGCTCGAACAGCCGTGCCAGGGCGCCGTCACTCATGACAGCAAGCACCCGCGCATCGGCCTCGATTGCCTCGCGGATCGACACGTGATTGCGCTGGCTGGCCTGGGATACTTCGAAGATGATCTGGTAGGCGCTGCTCTTGCCCAGCTTGCGCGCCATTTCGAACACCACCGCTTCGGTGCAGATGGCATCGCCATACGCCTGGGCGGTGCCTTCCATCTTCTGCACATTCACGGTGAGCCCGTCGATGGTCTCGGTCAGAATCGAGAGCGCCATCAATGCATAGTGGGAAACGTCCGCGACCGCGCACCACTCCAGCCGCGTACCGCGGTAATCGCGCTCATGCTCAAGAATCATCGCGTCCAGCGCGAGCATGACCTGGGCCTTGGCCAGCCGCGCCAACACCACCACCTGCTCGCAGCCTTCGGGGTTGCGTTTGTGCGGCATGGTGCTGCTGCCGATCTGCTGGTCGCTCCAGCCCACTTCCACTTCAGCGATTTCCCAGCGATTGAGCGTACGGATTTCATCGGCTACGCGGGCCAACGAAGCGGTAACCATGGCCAGGGTGCTGACGAACTCCGCAACGCGGTCACGGGACACATGCCAGCCCGTCAGGGGCACTTGCAGCGACAACCGCTGGGCAAAACGCTCCAGCATCGGCATGGCGTCCGGGCCGAACGCCGCCATGGTGCCGACCCCGCCGAACAGTTGCACCACCAGTACACGCTGGCGGGCTTCGGCCAAGCGCTGCTGGTGGCGCAACAGCTCATCGATCCAGCCAGCGACCTTCAGCCCGAAGGTGGTCGGCAAGGCGGGAATCGAGTGGGTCCTGGCGACCATCAGCGAGTCACGGTGCGCATCGGCCAGGGTCGACAACTTACCCAGCAAAGTCTCCAGGGCCTGGTCCATCGCATCAAGCACATCGCGCATCTCCAGGGACTGGGCGGTGTCCTGTATGTCTTGGGTGGTAGCGCCGTAATGCACGTATTCACGGGCACTGGGGCTGCAATTTTTTTGCAGGGCGCTCAGCAATGGCATCAGCGAATGCCCAGTGGCAACCACACCCTCGGCCAGTTGGCGCACATTGATGCCCGATAGCAACGCGGCCTTTTCGATCTCCAGGGCCGCCTCGCGCGGGATGATGTTGACATCGGCCTGCGCCATGGCCAGCGCGGCTTCCACGTCCAGCCAGCGTTGCAGGCGACAATGACTGCAAAAAATCTTGCGGCTCTGCGGGCCGGCATAACCCGAACCGTGGGTTTTCGAATCGAGGATGTGGCTGTGTTCGTGGCGGCATTGCTCGCCGTCATGATCAAAACCTGGGTGGTCCGAACGTGCGGTGCAAGACGCACGAGCTGTCGTTTCCAAAGTTTGCGCATCCATCACATACCCTCCGTAGCGTACAGGGACTGATTGGTATTGCCTTGGGTTGCCATCAGTGCTTCAGCGCCATCGCCCGAAGCGCGAGATCGTGCTTTAGTTGCCACCAGATCGACCATTTCGGCCGCCAGCCCTGTGTAGGCCGTCGGGTCAAGCAAGTCATCGAGCATTTGTGGGCTGAAACAACCGCGCAGCCGAGGGTCGCCAAGCAGCGCGTCGCGAAAGCAAACGCCCGCGTCTTGGGCCTGCAGGGCGATGTCGTGCACCAGGTGATGGGCCGTCTGCTTGCCACACCGAGGCGCCAGCGCAAGCATCACGCGCTCCGACAGGATCAGCCCGCCCAACAAGTCCAGGTTGCTGCGCATGCGCGCTTCACGCACCTCCAACCCCGCCAGCAGCAAGCCTTCCATACGAGCGAGCAACGCACCGGCGTAAATGAACAGCTCGGGTAAGGCCGCCCATTCGATGCGCCAGGTGGTGCCGTCACGCTCGTGCATCTGGAAAGCCGCATCGGTCAGCGCAACCATCTGCGCACGCACCAGCCGTGACAGCGCGCTGATCAGGTCCACCGTCGACGGGTTTTGCTTGTGGGGCATGGTGCTACTCCCCACTTGCCCGGCTCGCCGCCCCTCGCGCACTTCGTCGATCTCGGTGCGCTGCAGGTGGTAGATCTCATTGGCGACACGCCCCAACGTCGCCGACGCCTGCACCAGCAGCCACGCCGCTTCCAGGATGCGGTCGCGGGCGCTGTGCCAACTGGTCAACGGCGCCGCCAGGCCGAGGCTTTCCAGGGTGCGGCGCTGCACGTCCAAACCCTGCGGGCCAAGCCCGGCCAGGGTGCCCACGGCGCCGGTCAGGTTGCCGACCATCACCCGGGCGTAGGCTTCGTCAAAGCGTTCAAGGTGTCGATCAATCTCATCGACCCACACCGCCACCTTGTAGCCGAACGTGGTGGGCAATGCGTGTTGGCCATGGGTTCTGGCGACCATCGCCGTGTGCTTATGGCGCAGGGCGAGCGTGAGCAGATGCCCGCGGATCCCGCGCAAACGCTGCACTACCAGGCCCCAGGCATCGCGGATTTGCAGGATGAGGCCGGTGTCCAGGATGTCCTGGGTGGTCACGCCGTAATGCACGTATTCGCCCAGCCCATCGGCGCATAACCCCTGCAAGGCGCGCAGGGTCGGCACCAGGATGTGCCCGGTTTCCAGGCCCTCGCGCCCCAACGCATCGAGGTCCAGCAGTTCCACGCTGGCTACCCGGGCAATCTCCCGGGCGGCCTCGTGGGGGATGAGGCCCATCTGCGCCTGGGTCGCCGCCAGCGCTGTTTCAACATCGAGCCACTTCTGCACCTGATTGGCATCAGAGAAGATTGCAGCAAATTCCGGGGACGAGTAAGCGCCCCCGTGGATACGGGATTCAGTGATATGACTTGGCATGTCGGGTTACTCGGGTTGTCCAGGGAGGGCTACTTCACGCGTTGTACTTCTTCCCAGACTGCATCGTAATAAGCCCGCTCCAGCCGGAAGTGCTCGGCCAGAGACGTCAGGAACGCATTCTGGAACCCCAGGTCCGGAATACGCCGTGAGATCAGTGCCCATTCACGCTTGGCCCGCGGCGGCACCAGGCTGATGTGCACTTCGTAGTACTCCGCGTCATCCTGGCTCAAGCCCGCGTTGCGCAGGGCGTTGTACAGCTTGCCGTGGTTACCGGGCACCACCAGTTCGGTGATGTAGAACACCGCCAGGCCCCAGCCGACATCGGGGTTGCGGAAACAGCGTGCGCGGTTGTTGAGGTAGGCGATTTCCTCGGGCATCGTCGAGAGGGCCTCGAAATCGGCATTCAGGCCCACGGCGGCGAGCAGCTTGGCCAACAGCTTCGGGTGGGAACGCTGCTCATCCTCTTCGCCCAACTCGCCGTAGAGATAACGCGCCAGGGCAGCCGCCTCGTCCACGTCAGTCAGGTTGACCAGCAGGTCGGCGGCGTCCCGGTAAAGGCGATAAGTACGGAACCATTGGTGGCGCAAAAACACCTGCAATTGCTCGCGAGAGGCTTTGCCTTCAAACACATACTGCGACATCGGATGGTTTTCCCGCGACTGCGCGGCAATCTGCTCTTCCAGGCGCTGCTGGAAACCGGCCTCGGACAAGGGCGATGCCAGGTCGGCTGACGGCATGAAACGCTCTTGCACGCTATAGACGGCATTGGCCAGCCAGCGCCGGGTCGAGGCGGTGGCCACGTCGTCGCTCAACGAGAGGATGTACAGCAATTGCTGGCACTGCGCTGCATTCGCGGCGTCGCCACGTTGGCCGGTCTCGCACAGGGCGCGCAGCATATTGGCGGCAATTTCGATGCGATTGAACGTCGCGTCCGGTTTCAAGGCTTCCGCCAGCAGACGGGCTTCGGCCGTGTGAATATTCTGCAATTGCGACAGGGAAAAATTACGTGGGCTCATCATGTGCTCCATTATTTTTGTTTTTGGATCGCAGGTCGTTCAGGCAGACAGGCGTTGGGCCTGCATCTGCTGCCACAGGCTGTCGAAGTAGGCCTTGTTGATCTCGAAGTGGCGCTTGAGTGCGCGCATGAACGTGCGTTGAAAGCCTTCCTCGCTGGAGAACTTGGCAATCAGTGCCCACATTTCTTCGGTGTCGATCTCATCCTGGGTGCCATGCAAGCGGTGGAAATCGCTGGGCTGCGCCGGTACATCCAGGCGCTGCAACAACTCGTAGATGCGCCGATGGTTGACGCAGCTGACAGACTCCACCGCATAGAGCAGCGCAAGGCCCCAGGCGACATCGGTGTGGCGCACACAGCGAATGCGATTATTCAGGTAGGCCTTTTCCAGCGGATGCAGCGCGGGGAAATCGATGGCCAGCGGAATATCGAAATACTCCATCAGATGGGCGAGCATCGCCGGGTGCGAACGCTCCGGTGTCTCAGCGCCTGCTTCGCCGTACAAGTTGCGGTAAAACACCGAGGCGTCTTCGATCGCTTCGAAGCGAAAGGCCAACTCGGCCAGCAGGCTGTAGAAGTTGTAGGAACGGGTCCAGTGATGCTCCAGGAAAAAGCGCACATCCTGCACCGGCGGCGTACCTTGGAACAGGTGCACCGACATCGGGTGGTTGACCCGGCTGCGTGCGGCGATTTCAGCGTCGACCTGTTGACGGAACTCGTCCGCCGGCAACGCTTTAAAGCCCGGCACGTCGGCGGCGAACTCATCTTCGACGCGGTAGACCTCGCTGGCCATCCAGCGCCGGGTCGGCTCGGTGCGCGGGTCACCGGGGAGGTGCAGTTGCAGCAGGGCTGACTGATAGTGCGCATAAGCTTGGGCGTCTCCCGCCAGGCCTTGCCGGGTCAGTGCGAGCAGCGCTTCCAGCGCGCGGGTGACTTGGGCGTAGTTGGCGCTGGGTTCCAAGGCATTCACCATCAGCCGCGAGGCGTTGGTGAAGAGATCGGAATCCGAGCGTTGTTGCAGGGCAGCAGTATCCATTGATAACCCCTGAATCTTGTTTTTGTGGTTGGGCGTACTCGGAAAAAAGCCTAAAGGTTCCCGTAGTGGCAAGGTCAACACCTGTAGGAAAATTCTTTCAAAGGCTTGGAGATGGGGGGTTGGCGCCACCAAACAATAGGTATTACACAACTCCGTAGCAGCCAGCGGTAACCACGATGCGAAGCGAGTCGCTCTTGATCTTGCTCTTGATCTGAAGCGCCCCCCCCAAATCACTGGCGGATTACGGGCACACCGAGCCCAAGCGAGGTGCCGAGTGGTGGGGCAAGAGCCCTTTGGTTACTTTGGGCTGGCCGGCATTCCGGCTCTTTTCCAAAGTGCCCCGCTGTCAGAGCGGAACCCTAAGTGGTCGTGACCGCAGGAATGGATATGTACACGGTATAACAGCGTCGGCTGTCAGGGCGTCATCGCAGGCAAGCCAGCTCCCACAGTTGGACTGCGGGGTGTCAGGTAGATAGGCGTCGACTGGCAGGCCGTCATCGCAGGCAAGCCAGCTCCCACAGTTGGACCGCAGGGCGTCAGTTAGATAAGCGTCGGCCATCAGACCAACGCCCTGCGCTCACGCACAAAGCGCGGCAACTGATCCCCAGGCAGTGCCTTGCTGAAATACCAGCCCTGGATAAACAACTCAGGCCCGTTACTCAAAAAGGCCAATTGCTCAGCCGTCTCAACCCCTTCCACTACCACGCCCAGGTCCAAGGCCTCGCAGAACCGCAACATACCTGTGAGCACCTGGGCGCCTTTAGGGTCATGCTGGGCAACCACAAAACTGCGGTCGATCTTGATGAAATCCACAGGAAACTGGTGCAGATAGCTCAACGCAGAAAACCCAGTGCCAAAATCATCCAGATAGACCTTGGCGCCCATGGCCTGCAACTTCTGGATGGTCTGGCGGGTGGCCGGGATGTCGCTGACCAGCGCGTCTTCGGTAATTTCCACTGAAACTTGCCCACGGGCCTGGCGAAGAATTTCCACCAGGCGGTCGCCATAGGCGGCGTCCTTGAGCGTGGTGCTGGAAATATTGATGGTCATCGGCAGTTCAAAACCCACCTTCTGCCATTTCTGATACTGGCGCACAGCCTGGGATGCCACCCACACGTCTACGTCCGGCATCAGCCTGGCGTGCGCCAGCCATTGCAGGAACTCCCAGGGCGAATGCACCGTGCCCTGGCTGTCCCGGGCGCGCATCAGCGCCTCGCAGCCGGTGCACAAACCGGTGCGGGTGGAGATTTGGGGTTGAAACTCAAGGTAGAACTCGTAATCGCTGATCTGTTGAATACGGTTCAACTCAGCGGCCTGACGGGCCAATGTCTGGTGAGTGGCCAGCACCGGATCGAACTCCAGCAGACGGCCTTTCTCCTCGAGACCGCGAAAGGTCATGTCAAGGGATTTGAGGTACACCGTGCCGCCATCGCTGGACTGGCGATGAATCGCCCTGACGTAGGGCGCATACACCAGGGTACCGGCGCCCAACAGAACGATCTGCAACACCACCGCCGCCACATCGCCATGGGTGCTGAGGTACGCGTTGAGCAGCACCGGGGCGGTAAAGGGCACGCTGGCCACCGCCGGTGAGACCCAGCCCAGTTGCACCACCATCAACGCCACCATCGCGTTGAACGCCGGCACCAATAGAAATGGTATGAACAGGCGCGGGTTGAGGATGATCGGCAAACCGAACAACAGCACTTCGCTGACATTGAATAATGACAGCGGCAAACTGGCCACCGCCAGCAAGCGCATGGACTGGCTCTTGGAAAATAGCAGGATCGCCAATAACAGGCATAAGGTTGCGCCCGAGCCACCGATAAACGCAAAACTGCCCAGCAAGCCGTTGTTGAGCAGGTACAGCACCGGCTCCCCCGCCGCCAACGCTGCGCCATTGAGCGCCACCGCCTGGTCCAATGCATCGAATAACGGCTGCATGGCATACACGCCGTGAATCCCGAAGAACCACAGCAGCGAATTCATCAGGGTGACAAACAACCCGCTGCCGTAAGGCGTCTGCAACGCATCAAGCACCTGCGGCCCCTGGATTTGCGCCACATGGGGGATCAACAGCAGCAACGACAACACCGCCACCAACGACAAGGCCGTGAGTGCGCCGGGTATCACCATGTTGATGGTGCCCTTGAGGTTATGGCCGACCAGGTCCTGGTTGACCAGGCGCGTCCAGCGAAAGCGGTGCAGCCAGGCGATGGCCGGCACATTGATCAAGGGCGAAGCAATGGCAATAAACAGTAGGAACGTGGCCGAAGCACGCGGGTACTCACGCAGCACGAAGGTTGCGACCACTACATGGGCCAGGCACAGGAAGGCGACCGGCAGTTGTGGCAGACGGTGTTGAATCGCCAACATGTAACCGATGGAGGCCGCCACCAGCAACGGGATCACCGAGCTGATCTGTTTATGCAGCCCGGCCAGGAAACTCACCACCTGCGCATCGAACCCCAGCGCCAGGGCGCATTCGGACAGGATCAGGAAACCAGCGGACACCAACAGGCACGGCAGTATCCACAGCAGCCCCTCCCGAATCGCACGCAGCGACTCCGTGCTGGCCAGGACCGCCAGGCGCTGTGTCAGGAAAAGTTTGAACAGGGTGTGCGCCATGGGCCGTCCTCTGCCTGTCACCGACTGCCGCTGAAGATCAGGGCCGGAAACACCCGCTAACGCTACACGGCCTGATAGCCGAAGCGAAAGCCTTTATCCCCGTCCCTGCCCGGCTTTTTTACCAGTGAATGCCGGGTTGCTAGACTAAATCCCTACAGATTTATCGAACTTTCTGACTTGAATCATCCCCTAAGGCTGTCTGAGTCGGTATCATCCGCACGGTTTGTGCGTGTTAAAGGATGTTACAACCTGTCTGATAATGGGTACGCACTCAGGGAATCTTGCCTGGAACGACAACAGGCCAAAGGAGAGAACCTCACTATGCAAGACAAACGCTCAAGTCACATGCGTCCTCTGTTTGTCACCATCCTGCTGTGGTTGTGCAGCGTGGTGTTGCTGTTTGTAATCAAGAACCTCATTGAGTTGTTCACTGGGCCTGTGGCTGAAACCTGGGTAGACCTGACCCTGGTGCTGGTCGCTTACCTGATGTTTTTCTTGCTGGCGCCGTTGCAAAACTGGATGCAGCGCAGGTCGCGCAAGCGTGCCCGCCATCACCTCAACGCACGCGCGTCCGATAGCAACTCTCACCCTTCTCATTAAGGTGTCTACCTGTGTCGGCACCCAACGATACGCACCAACTTGCGCTGGACAGATTCCTGCGCGAACAACCGCAGGTCGCTGCCGAGCTGGACAGCCTCAACCCGCTGGTAGCCCAGGCCAGGGGCGAAACCCTGGCGCAGTATCGCGCCGAACGCCTGCATGAGGCTTTCGAAGCACACGCTGAACAGCAAAAATTATTCGCCTGGGAATTGACCCTCAAGCTGACGGCCGATTCGACCGAAGCCTTCGAGGCCCAGCGGCGCGAAGTGCATAAAGAAGTCGCACAGATGGCAGGTATGGACTGGGCGCAGTACTGCCAGTTGCACGGCTTGGCCGTTTGACCTTTGCCCTACAAGCACCAGCGTGCTCGGTTGCGCCCCATGACGTGACGCAACTCGGCGACCGTTATGCTTCGGTGCTGCGGGTCTATCGCCAACGCTGCCTGTAACGCCACCCAGCAATGCCTGGGCAACTGCGCGGGCCGGGGCAGACAGACCGTGGAGGCGCGCTCCCCAACGCGCTTGCCGTGGGCCAGTTCGTACAGGACGCAGGCCACGCCGTACAGGTCGGCAGCGGCGGTCAGCGCACCGCCGGCCAACAGTTCCGGGGCGGCGTAGGCAGGTGTCCAGGCATTGAAACGACTGCGGCTGACACTCGGCAAACCCATTGCGGCGCCTGCTTGAGCCTGGCCCAGGCCGAAATCGAACAAGCGCACGCCCTCCTCGCCCACCATGACATTGGCTGGTTTGACATCACCGTGCAGAACGTCTTGCTGGTGGGTGTAGACCAGCGCATCCAGCAACTGCACGGCGATGGGTCGCAACTCCCGCCAGGGCAAGCCATAGGGGCACTCCAGCAGCAGGCGGTCCAGCGTCACTCCTTGCAGCAACTCCATGGTGAAAAACGCGACTTGACTGTGTGTATCGACCTCAAACGAAAACGCCCGTACCACATGCGCGTGCCTCAGGCTGCGGGTCAACGCAAACTCGCTGTACAACAACACATGCGCGTCGGGGCACTGGGAAATGGGTTCGTCGAGTAGCTTGATCGCGACCTTGGAACAGGGTTCGCCCAATTGCTCGTGCAACAGGTCGCGCGCGCGGTACACCCTGCCCATGCCACCTCTGCCCAAGACACGTTCAAGGTGATAGCGCCCAGACAGTAAACGGCAGGCTTGAGCTGCCGAGTTCATGGCTGCACCACAACCGCAGTCAGGTCATCGCGTATCGGCCGGCGCAACGCCGCTGCAAATAGCCGTTCCACTGCCCGTTGAGGCGTGCCCATGCTCAACGCCCGCCCCAGGTCAACGTGGCTGAGGGCCTGATACAAGCCATCACTGCACAACAAAAATACATCCCCAGGGCGGGTACGCAGTTCCAGTACCTCCAGATGCAACCGCGAACGCGCGCCAACGGCCCGGGTCAAGGCCCTGGCACCCGGGTAAGCCTGGGCTTGCGCCACACTCAACTGACGCTCGTCCATGAGGCGCTGCAGCAGCGAGTGGTCCTTCGACAATTGGTAGAGGCTCTGGTCGCGCCATAAATAGCAGCGACTGTCTCCCGCCCATAGGCAGGCCGCCCGGCCCTTCTCCAACAACAGGGCGACCACGGTACTGCCCATCGTCACTTCATTGGTTGCGCCAGGTTCTGTCCATGCGCGTCGTACTCCTTGGTTGACGTCCTGCAATTTGTTGCGAACCGCCTGAATACGCTGGTCAAGGTTGCCGTCAGCCGACACTGAAGCCAAGTGGCTGACTATCCACTGGCTGGCGACATCCCCGTGCCGATACCCGCCCATGCCGTCCGCCACCGCCCAGCAACCCGTGCTCGGGTTGTCCAGGAATGCATCCTCATTGCGCAACCGCGCCAGGCCTCGCTGCGTGCGCCCGGCGCTGCGCCACGGGGCTTCCATCGGGGTCACAGCTGCTCCGGCAGGCGAAAGGTGCGCCATGTGTCCATGTCAAACGGACCGGGCGTACGCTGGCTGGTGAGCCGGTAATTGGCGCGCAGGCCGGCGAGGTCTGCCTTGAGGATCTGTATATTACGGCCGCTGGCGGGCTCTTTCTGCAGCAGGTCCAGAAACCGGAACAACGACCACGCTCCAGTGTCTTTTTCGATGCCCAAGGGGCGCTGCTCCGCGCCTCTCTCCAAGACGAGGCTGCTGCGCCCATTGTCTGCGTCGGTGGGCCAATGGAACGTCATGGGTACGATCGGACCGTGGCGATACTCCAATTGCTGGTCGCCAAACCGCAGGATCGCTCGGCTGACCGATGGGTCCAGGCTGTAGGGTGCCAAGGTGAATCGCACGGACAACTCCCCCGCGTCTTCGGTAAAAAAGCCGCGGCGGATGACCTGGATCTTCATCAATTGCTCCAGCAGCGCACGGGAAACCGGCAAACTCTGGCCATCCAGCCCACGCAATCGGTAGCGGCTGCCGTCGGCACTGATAAAAGGCCGCAGGTAGCCCTCATAAAAGCGCGCCATCACCCCGCGTGGCTTGAAGAACTCCTGAAAATCGTGAAGGGCGACCTCACTGCTGGCGTGCGCATTGAATGGGTAACGTCGGCCAATGGCCTTGGCATAAAGGCTATGCACCTCGCTCTGATAACGTTGGTTGACGTGCACATAGGCCTGTTCCAGCAAATGCCGCCAACTGTCATCCGCCATACTTTCGAGCCAGCCGGCAACGGGCAGCGGCAGGCGAGCGGCGGCGTCTCGCAGATGGCCCAATGCATCCTGCTGGCCCTCCATGCGCTGCCTGGCACGCAGGAAGGCGGCCTGCTCGGGTGCGCTGTCCCGGTTCAAGGCCGTCAAATGCAGGTGCACTTCATCCAGCAGACGCAAGGCCTGAGTCAGCTCTACGCCGGGGTTCTGCTGCTCATCCAGCAATTGATGCAAAGGCTCAAAGCGGCGCTGCAAGGCGCGCCGCGGAGCCTCGACAATACCCGCCTGCCCCGCCGTCAACCTCGACTTGGCCATCTCGCCCAGGTCTGCCGACTGCTGGGCCACTTTGTCCAGCAGTCCATGGCTTGGCAACAAACGCGTATTTTCACGCACCTGTTGCAAGAGACGAATCAAAGGCGATTGCGCCGACGTCAGGTTCATCAGTTGCTCGGCATCCTGGCGCAGGTTGTCAGTCTCTTGCAGCCTGACTCGGCCAAGCGCATCGCTCCAGGCATCGGCATACTCGCTGAAATAACGTTGCTGCAGTTCCGCCATCAGGCGCCGCAAGTCCTCGGTCCCCAGGTCGGTACCCTCGCCGAGCACCCAGTTGTCCTGGGTGATGGCGTTTACCAACCGCGGGCCCTGCGCCTCAAAGTACTGCACATAGCGTTTGGTATAGAACCCCGGCACAGGCGGATCGATAGCGGCGAACACCTTACCCTCGGCCAGCCGCAACGGCTCCAGGCTGCGCGCTTGTTCGCGCAATACCCGATAGACCCCATCGGCCAACGATTCGCCCCTCAGCGCTTCACGGGCCTGGGCCACCCGCTCCGCGTTGAGTGACACCACAAAAGGTTGCTCCAGCAGCCGCGCAAGGTGCACATTGAGGCGCTTCTGTGTTGGCATATCCCCGGCAAACCGCACCGACCAAAGGCTTGCAATATGTTCTGCCAGCCAGGTCGTGTCACGGCGTTCGCGCAGATTGAGCATCAGGTAGGCACGCAGGTCGTCGAGCAGCCGCTCCCGGTCCCCGAGGCTGGCAATTACCTGTTCTTCCAACTGGGCGGCTGTCCAGGCCAGAAATGGCTTTTGCAGCGCGTGATCATAGGCTTGATCGACGCTGGGACGGCTCAGTTCGCCCTGATACAGCCCGGTGCGCTCCACCAGGCGTACATCTGCCGGCCCAGGAAAAACCTGGGTCGCCGCCAGTCGCGCGTCCAACAGCGCCAACAGCGCCGTGCTTTCATCGTCGGCCGCAAGGGCGAGCGGCGGGTGTGAGGTCAGCGCCGACAATTGCGCCAAGCGTTGGTGGTTGACTGAGTAACTGTGCCCCCATAGCCCGCCGACACCGCCAATAACCAGCGCTGCAGCCACCGCCTGCGCGCCCTGGCGCCAACGCAGACGTTGTTGTTCCTGAGCCTGCAAACCCGCAAGGTCGGCCTCGGCGAAGATCACCTGGCTGAACAGACCCTGCACAAAGCGCGGGTGCCTGCCATCGGCGCAGGTCAAGAAGAACCCTCGCAAACCGTTGATGGGTTGGTAGCGATGTGCGCAAAACGCCATGTCAACGAACAGGCTGACGCGCTCCCCCATTCGTGCTGCCTGCTGGGGAAACTCCAGCATCTGCCCACGTCGCTCGACATTGCGCTCCTGATGCAGTCGCCCAATCAGCTCACTGTTCAAGCGCTGCAATAATTGCTCGACCGCCTGACGAACCTGTGTTGTGTCAGTACCGTCGGCGCAACCTTGCAGGTGCTGACCCAACACGCTGTCGGCACTTTCTCCAATGGGTGAGTCGAAGAATTCAGCGAATCCCGGCAATCGGTCGGCGTGGGTCAACACCAGGTAAATCGGCACATCCACATGCAACGTCTGTTGGATCTCTTGCAGGCGCGAGTGTACATGGCGTGCGTGATGATCCAGGTCGTATTCGTTGGTGCTCGACAGCATGTCGACCGATAGCGTCACCACCACACCGCTGAGCGGCCGCACTCGACGGCGCCACCGGAGCAGATGCAGCAAGGTGATCCAGCCTGCGGCGTCCACTGAAGAGTCGGGCTGGGTAAGGTAGCGTCCCGGGGTGTCGATCAGCACGCCTTCGTCGCCGAAATACCAGTCACAATGGGCACTGCTACCGATCGGCCGCGTTTGCGCGTGGTCCAGCGCCAGCGGCAAGCCCGCTGCCGCCAGCAGCTGTGTCTTGCCACTGCCCGGCTCACCGATCAACAGGTACCAGGGCAACTCATGACGCCAACGCGCGTTACGCTCTCCATAATGGCGGGATATCTTGAGCAGGTGCACGGCTTTCTTGAACCGACTGCGCAGGTGCCGGCGTTCGTCCTCCACCCCCGTCATCGGCTGTCGGCGCACCTCGCGTTCTGGTCTTTGGCGCCAGGCGGCAAAACCTGGGCCCACAAACGCCATCGCCAGTCCCCATAGCAAGAACACACCGCTGATGGTGACCAACCGAGCAGTCGCCCCGGCCCAGATACGGTGATCATCCACTGCCAGCAGCGGCCCCAAGAACCACACCATTGCCGCGCAGGAAAGCACCAGCAACAGGCTCCACACCCAAATCCTGCCCAGCACGGTGCCCACCCCCTTGAAGAATGCGATCATTCATTGCTCCCAGCGTTTACAAGGGCGTGCGGACCAGATCCGACGCCGAAAGTTGAAGGGGGTGCAGCGCGTTTGTACGCTCGTTGCTCAGCACCCAGGCAAACCCTGTGTACATCGCCAACACACACACCAAGGTGAGGCCGACCCACCAAGTGGCAGGGATGACCCGCACCTGCTTGCGCTGGTCGGTCCGCTGCTGGGCAGGCAGTAGCGCTTGCGCCGCCGGCTCCCCACGTACGTGCCTGATCTGGCGATACAAGGCATCGCGGACAGCCTCAAGTTGCGTCACGCCCCGCTCCATCACCCGGTATTTGCCTTCGAACCCCAGGGACAGGCACAGATACAGCAACTCCAGCATCGCCAGGTGCTTCACCGGGTCGCGCGTGAGGCGCTCCAGCAACTGGAATACTTTTTCGCCGCCAAAGGTTTCGTTATGGAAGCGGCTCAACAGGCTCATCTTCGACCATTCGCTTTGCGCCCCCCACGGTGTCGTCACCACCGCCTCGTCGATCACGCTGCACAACACATAGCGCGCCGACATGACCTGGCTGTTCTCCACGCCGCCCCGCAAGGCGCGGGTTTCGAACTGAGTCACCGCCAACACTAATCGGTCGTTGAGCGTGCCCAGGTTTTCACGGCCGGAGCAGACCCTGATCCCAATAACCTCGAACAATACCGCCAAGGCTGCGGCTACCAGCGGGTTGAGCCCTGTCTGAAAGCTATGCGTATCGAGCCTGTGGCCGGCGTAGATCATGCGGTCTTCCAACTGTTCGTAGCGCGGCGGCGATGGGAAATCCGTCAACGGCCCCTGGGCAGGCTCATGAGTCTCCCGGTCGAGCAGGACGGTTTTTTCATCCTGGGTGTATTCACTGTCCATGGCATTCAGTTCCTGATGGCCCAGAAGTCGAGTTCAAGCCCGGTGAATTCACCCCCTACGTGGAAAGCGAAACCACCCGACTGTTCCAGCTGTGCGATATCACGGGGGCTCATATCGAGCACGAAATAGGTCTTGCCGGCATGGAAAGGAATCTGTCGCGGCGCCACTGGCAAAGGCTTGACCTTGATACCGGCCAAGTGCAGGTTGACCAACTCGCGTATGCGCTCAACCGGCGCGACTTTCAGGTGGGCTGGCAGGCGCTGGCGCAATTCCTGCGCCTCACACTGCGCGGTGGCCGCCAGGATGAAGGTGGCTGTGCCAAGCAGTTTCAACTCGCTGACCGGGCATACCAGCACCCCGTACTGGCGAGGCTGCAATGCCAACTTGATCGCCTGTTGCTCCAGCACCACCGACAGTGCCGTACGCACCTGCGCCATCAGCCCGCGAAAACTGGCGCCCTGATCGCCGTGTTGATAGTGAACATCCAACTGCGCGCGCTTACTTTCAGTGGTGAAGGTTGATAGCTCCCCGAGCAGCGACACCAGCGCACGGAACACCGCTTCAGGCCGCACCCGCGTCTGGCTCAGGCAGTGGCGCAGCTCCAGCTCACTACGATTGATCACTTGCAGCATCAGGAAATCGGCGATTTGTGTGCCTTGGGTCGTGCTCTCGCCACGAATGCGCGCCGCGATGGCATCGCCCCGACTGGCAAGCAGGCCAATCACCTCCTTGAGACACGACGCCACGTACCCATGCTCCTGCACGAAGATAAACGTCGGGCTGAACGCCGTATCCAGGTTCACACCGCCTTCACCGCTGGCGTCAAGTACCTGGGCCACCTTGAGCTTGATGAAGTGCTGGTCACCCGGCTGTTCACCCAACAGAAGACGTAAGTCCGGGCGCGCGCAGTGGATTCGGCAACGCGTATCCGCCCCCACGTTGGAATCTCCCACTTCCACTTCACAGCTGAGGTAGCGCGCCAACACGTCACTTTGCTCAGGCCGGCGGGCTTCAAGGTGACTGCCGCTGACCAGCGGCAGCGCCAGGTAAACCCCTTGCGCGCCCGAACCCTCTGGCACCTGCACCACCAGCGGCTCCATGGCAGCATTCAAGTCAAACAGGCTGCCGTCCGGCAACACGCCGCTGGCCTGGTTGACCACCAGCTTGCCCAACTTGAGGTACTGCGTATTGAGTTCGAACGTGAGCAAACCCCAGGTGTCACTGCCCAGCAGGCGGGTCTGATTGAGCTGCTGGTGGTAATAACGGTCGTTGTGTTGCAAGTGCTGTGGCCGCAACAGCATGCCTTCCTGCCAGATAACTTTATGAACCTGCATGTTATTGCGCCTCCACACCGGCGAGCGGGTCAGCAACACGTATACCGCCCTGGTCCAGCACCAGCTCGACACGGTTGCGTTGCTGTACCGTCAAGGGCACCAGCAGCCGCCACTGGACATGGGGCAAGTCTCGAAAAGCGGCCACTACTCCCACAAAACGACTATCGGGAGCGATGCGCAGTTTGAGCGCCAGCCGGTCACCCGGGCGCAGCTCAACCTCCTCGCTGCCGACCCAGTCCTTTGGCAGCGTGTGCTGCGCATTGCCATACAGGCTGAAGAAGTCGGCATGTTCAAAGGCAACGCCATGGCGCAGTTCGATCAACTGCACCACCACGGGAGAAGGACGACCGTGCAAGTCCGGGTTGACGTGCTCGCTGGCAGTCAGCACCACGTCCAGCTTGGTCAGCGTGGAAAATGGCGAGACGGCGCTGCAACCCGCCAACAGCCCGCACAAGAGCAACAACGAAACAAAGGTGGCTCGATACATGATTATCATCCTGGAAAATCAATGTGCAGGCTGGAGATCAGGCGCACCTGCTCCTCATAAGCCTTGGCGAAGTCGCCGGCCAACGGGCGATCATTCAACTGTTCTTGCGCCACCACACGCTGGTAGTAACGCTGGTAGGCACGCCACCGCCCGCCATCGGAGAAAAACCCGGCAGGCTTGCCCTGGGACGCAAAACACCCCAACAGATGGCTGGGTTCAAAGACAGCGCGGGCATTACGCATGGCGCTTCGACAAGCGGCCAGCAACGCAACCTGATGCACCTGCAGTTCCAGGTGCACCTGGGCAATGGCGCGCACCGCGGGCAGTTGACCCAACTCCCGGGTATCGAGCATCGCGGATAAAGCAGCATCGGTGTCGCTATACACTTTCAAGGGATTCTGGCCGGAGCCCTGACTGGCGAACGGCGCCATACCCAGTTCGTTATTCAGTTCTTCACGGGTGCGCAAACCTTGTTGCAGCCCTTCGATCGTCACCCGAAACAAGCGTGCCACCTTGATCGCCAATGCCTCCCGGGCCGGTGTGTCGAGGGTCGTCAGGTCCATACCCAGGACCGCTGCAAATTGCGACCAGAACACCTCGTCGGTCGACAGCGTCGACGCGACAGCGGGTACCGCGGTAACCTCCATCGAAGGGTCTTGCCGCCGCGGCAATACCACGTGCTCGCAATCGGCCCCATAGTGATCTGCCCATACCGCTTGCTCATCGGCGCTCTTGTTCAAGGCCTCCAGATCATCCGACGTGGCACGCATCTGCCGATCAAGATCCAAGGCATGCAACGGGTCCAGCGACAGGAAAGCGTCATCGGGGATCGGCACCGCCGCTGGCGCCAGCAGCTCGTCGGAAGGTCGCGGCGATTCCAGCAATCGCGCACGTATCGTCAACACCCCCAGCTCGAATACGTCGCCGTCACTGATCAATCGTGCCTGCCCCTTGCGCAGGCGCTCAGGACTCTTGGCCATCCCGATACCGTTGCGGCTGATATCCGTGAGGAAATAACGTCCTTCACGGTAACCGATCAATCCATGATGGCTGGAGAGTACGCGGCTGGCGTCAGGGATCACCCAGTCACATCCAGGACCACGCCCGATCACGCCGCCTGTACCGTCAAATACTTTGCGGGCCAAAAGTAGGCTCTGGTCGCTTTCGCACGCGCAGACCTCAAACACAAGCTGCAGCTTCATGCCCCCTCCTTTCAGCGGCCACGAATGATCGCCTGCGGGTCACCCATGGGGTGGTACTCGGCATCATCGAACACATAGTTAGCGTTACAGCCTCCCAGCAAACACATCACCAGCACGACGACGTGCCATGGACGATCAGGCATCAGGTTTCTCCCACAGTAAAAATCAAGTGCACCATTCAGCGTTCCTCCCGGGCATCGCCAAAGGGAATGTTCAAACGGGCAAGACGGTAAAGCAGGGTGCGCCGGGCGACCCCCAGCTCGCGCGCGGTGCGGGTGCGATTGCCATGGTTCTTGTGCAGGCAGTCGAGCAGGAACGTACGCTCCACTCGCTCCATCCGCTGGCGCAGCGTCACGTCATCGGGAGTGGCCGGCTCTGGTGCCAGCGGCAGTGCCAGGTGCTCGGGCCGAATCACGCTGTCGTCACACAACAACACGGCGCGTTCCACCAGGCATTTGAGCTCGCGTACGTTGCCGGGAAAACCATGGCTGGACAGTTGATCGAGGGCGGTATTCGCCCATTCGACAGGTGGCCTCCCCAGCGCCGCGCACACCTTGCCTGTGAAATGGCGCGCCAGTTGCAGCACATCGCCGTCCCGCTCGCGCAGGGCCGGTAAGGTGATGGGGAACTGAGCCAGTCGGTAATAGAGGTCTTCGCGAAAGCGCCCTTCGGCGACCATCGCCGCGAGGTCGCGGTGGGTCGCGGCAATGATGCGTACGTCGACCTTATGTGCCGCACTGGCACCCAGCGGGCGAACCTCACCCTCCTGTAATACCCGCAGCAACTTGGCTTGCAAGGGCAGCGGCATATCGCCGATCTCATCCAACAGCAACGTACCGCCATGTGCGGCGTCGAACAGCCCCCCGTGATTGCGATCGGCACCAGTGAACGCACCTTTGCGGTAGCCGAACAGCTCACTTTCAAGCAATCCTTCCGGGAACGCCGCGCAGTTCTGCACGACAAAGGCCTTGGCCTTGCGCGGCCCGGCCGTGTGTATGGCCCGGGCTACCACTTCCTTGCCTGTGCCGGTCTCACCCTGCAACAGCACGGTGTAAGGGGTGTGCAGGACTTTACTGATCAAACGACAGGCCTGCTCCATTGCCGCGCTGGTGCCAATCAGGCCGTATGCGCCAGCCAAGGGTTTGTGGCCTGCGGGCTTTGGGCCGACGTTGGGCTGCCTACCGCGCAGTACGCGTAACCGGTTCACGGCGTAGCTGCCCAAATGCCCCAACGAGGGGGCGTAGCCTTGCAGCTGGGCCGGCTGTTGGCGGGCGCACACCAGCACCCCAGTTATCCGCTCACATTGATTGAACAGCGGCACGATTAATAGCGCACGCCATGGTGTCGCCAATGCGGGCAGAAAACCTGTGTCATGGCCGCTGCCTTGCACATCCTCCAGGCTCAACCCAGTGCCTTGGGTCAAGGCGTCGTGCAGCAACTGTTGGGAATGCTGACCAGGCCGTGGAGGCACGACGGTGAGCGACGACACTTGGGCTAGATGTTGGGCGATCAGCTCAAGCCGGCCGGTCACTTCATCGAGCAGATACAATTGGCTGACGTCAGATTGGCTCAGCCGGGCCGCCGTGCTGACACATCCGTCAGGTAACGCGTGTTCATCACGCTCGAACCCCAAGCGTGCGAAACAGGCAGACAACGCGTCGGCATACCTCAGCGCGTCGGCCCCTCCACCGGGCAGGTTATCGGTCATTGGCTGCACCCGCAGAAATCCACCAGGGCCGACGCTGTTTCCAGCCGTGCTGACAGTGCGCCGATCATGCGTTGCAAATCCCTGTTCATCATGTCCATTCATCCCTAATGAAAATTACGGGTTAGCGTGACTACGCCATCGGCCCGCTCGTGCCCCAGCCAGGTGGTCCAACCCAGGCGGCAAACCGTGTTTTCGCCAATGTGCAGAGCCCTGATCTGACCCTGCGCCAGTACCAGACGCAGGTCGTATTCCAATGGGTCGCGCAGGGTCAGGCGCACCAGCGAACGCAGCGGCTGATAGGCCTTTCCCGTGGGCAGGAAGTCGTGAAAACGCTGCCACCCCAACGCGCGGACATGCACCCTGAACTTGCCACTGCGGTCAGCGACGCGGCGCCCCAGCACCAGGTCCTCGCCAAGCACACTGTTGGCCCGCCCCAGGTCATTGCGCTGGACCGGGCTGATCTCGACCTGGCGTTCAACCCACTGCTCGATAAACAACGCGTCGTGCTTGAAGTAGTAGCGCAGGACCGACTCGATCAACGCCGCCGAGTGCACACGCACACTCAGCAGGCCCAGGTAGGGCAGCAGGCGTTTGCAATCGAGCTGGGAAGCGCCACGGATTGCGGTGCCGCCCAGACCCGTCAAGGCAAACATCTGCTCGGAAAAACCATCATTGGCGCCTGCCCGGAAACACGCCCGATAGCGGTACTTGCGCCAGATCGGAAGCATCAGCCGGTGCAAGCGATGATGGAACATATCCAGGAAATCTCGAGTCGGGTTGCCGCCTGGCTGCTCGGCAAATGCCTGCTCACCATAAAACGCAGGCAGTGGGGACCCGGCGCCAAATAACCCCAGTACATTGAGGCGCAGGCGTGCGCGCAAATGTCCATGCTCCATAAAGAACTCCACTCGGTCGATATCGTGCGCGGCAAAGCCCAAGCCAGGGTTGGCCTGGAACTCCAACTGGTCGTACAACGCGTCCTCATCCAGCAGCGGATGAGCCTCACGCAATCGCTCGATCACCTGCAAAACCGCCTGGAACAACGTGTATTCACGGATACCACGGCAAAGTTGATTCAGAGCAGGGGTTGTTGTCCCGTCAGGGATGGCCATAAATACACGTCTCCTTGTGTGCTGATGACACGCAACTCGTGATGGGAATTGAGGCTGGCATAAAGCGCAAAGAACTGATTGAGGACCGAAGCGAATACAAATAAGTCGCCCTGGCCGACAAAGCCTTGGGAATCGACCGTCAGATCGACCCGCACCCCTCGCACGGGCAACCCACGATGCAGGCGATCCGTCGCCTCATGATGGATGGCGCGCAAAGCCGCCAGTCTTTTCTGGCTGACCTTCAGCGCCTGGCGGTCGTAATAACGCGGCAGGTCGTAGGTTGCGAGAATCGCCTTCAAGGCGTTGATGTCGATCAACGACAAGTAGTTGAGCGACATATTGCTGATGAGATTCCACAGGAAATCCTGGTCCAGGGGCGGTGCGTAGCTCGCCGTTGGCGCGGTGATATTGCGAAACGTCAACGACTCCGGTGTGTGTTCGCCGGGCTGGTTGATATCGCCTGCACGTAATTGCCGTGGCAGGTTGCAATTGGTACAGGTCAGTTCGACCGACAGGGTTTCCTGGCCCTGTTTGCGGCGATTGCCGAACCCCATCCAGGTGTCGAGTCCACCATGTTGAACCGACGAACGTTGGCGAATGCTGTAGCTGGGCGGTGCCGCCACAGGCTCGCTGTGGCAGTCATGTTCAAACGACTCGAACCGCACGTAGGTTTGATAGCCCAAGCCACCGGGGCGCCAGCCGGTGACCCGGTCCACTGAATACACGCTGGCATTGCCCGGCGTGTATTCCCCAGGTACCAAAAGGTACTCGTCCTGTTTACCGTCCAGGCGAATGGGAATTGCATCCTGAGTAAACAGGTTGACGATGGGCGTGCAATACAGCTTTACGTTATCCAAGGTAGGACGCAGGGGCTCGCGGCCCTGACTGCGGAGCTCGAAACGCATCACCAGGCCGTGCGCCTGCCGGAGCAACTCGTGAGACAACGTGTGCAACACCTCCAAGCCTTCGACATCGACAAACAGGTACTTCTCGGGAAACGCGAAGTACTCCTGCAGGTGCCGATAGCCCTCCAGCGTGTTCTGCGGATAAGGAATCAGCGCCTGTTCCTGGGAAAACCCCACTGGCCGGACCTGGTTGGCATTGAGCCGCAGCGTCAGGGGTTGGTCATCGCCGGCGCTGATCGGCAGGCCATCGTGATCCACGAGCTGCAGGCTGATTCCCGCCAGATGACGCAATAGGCCCAAGTACAGGCCCTGACTGATGTAGTGGTCGCCGGCCAGGTGCAGTCGCAGCGAATCGAATTCCAACTCACTGAAGCTGCCGTCGACACTCATGCACAGGCGCAAATCCAACCAGGCCCCTTCGCCCTGGCATTTGTATTCCAGGTCAGTGAGTTGCAATGGCATGACATCGGTGGGATAGCATGTACGGAACTGGCAACGCTCACCGTGGATGGGAGCGCTTTGCACGGCGGTATCCCGAGCCACCCGAACGCTTGGGCCGGCGCGTTTCAACGGGTCGAATTGCAAGATGCTGAAGGCCGGTATCGGGCGCATGTAATGGGGCCAGAGCAAGTGCATCAACGAGTGCGTCAACTCCGGCAGTTCGTCATCCAGCTTTTGACGCAAGCGCCCGGTCAGGAATGCAAAGCCCTCCAGCAAGCGCTCGACATCCGGGTCCTGGCCCGCTTCGCCGAGAAACGGCGCCAGGGCGGGATTACGTTCGGAAAAACGTCGCCCCAGTTGGCGCAACGCACTGAGTTCGCTTTGAAAATAACGGTTAAGCGTCATTGGCACAGACCTCAACCCGCCCGGTATCCGTGAGGCGCGCGTGGAACACTACAGGATGCAGTACGCCCTCAATCATCCGCTCAGCCTCAATGGCGAATGCCAGGGACAAGGAGTCACGCACAACCGGCAACAGCCTGACACGTACGTTCGTCAGCCGCGGCTCATAGGCCTGGATAAAACGTTCGATATGCAGCCGCGACTGGCTCAAGGACTCATGCAAGCTGAGCCGCATGTCATTGAGGTCAGGCAAGCCATAATCAGGCAGCGTCTGGACACTGCCCGCACGAGTGCTGAGCATTTTCCCCAAATGTGCGGCGATGGACGCCACGGTGGCACCCGGGTTAGACGCCCCCTGCTCGAGGCGTTCGAAAAGGCTGTTGTGCTCAAGCATGCCCTGGCTTCTGCTCATTCTTTATCGAGCTTCCCGACCAGGGACAACGTGAAGTCTGCCCCCATGTATTTGAAATGCGGGCGTACCGTAACGTTGACCCGGTACCAGCCAGGCTCGCCCTCGACATCGCTGACGACAATGCGCGCAGCGCGCAAGGGGCGCCGCCCGCGCACCTCGGCACTGGGATTTTCCTGGTCCGCCACGTATTGGCGAACCCATTTGTTGAGCTCCAACTCCAGGTCCGTCCGCTCTTTCCACGCGCCCAACTGCTCCCGTTGCAGCACTTTGAGGTAATGAGCCAGGCGGTTGACCACCATCATGTAGGGCAATTGGGTGCCCAAGCGGTAATTCAGCTCTGCCGCCTTGCCCTCCTCACTGATGCCGAACGATTTGGGCTTCTGCACGGAGCTGGCGGAAAAAAACGCTGCGTTATCGCTGCCCTTGCGCATGGTCAAGGCGATGAAACCTTCTTGTGCCAGCTCGTACTCACGTCGGTCCGAAATCAGCACCTCCGTAGGAATCTTGGTTTCAATCTCGCCCATGCTCTGGAAGTGATGCAGCGGCAGGTCTTCGACCGCCCCGCCGCTTTGCGGGCCAATAATGTTGGGGCACCAGCGAAAGCGCGCGAAGCTGTCGGTCAGGCGAGTGGCAAAGGCATAGGCGGTATTGCCCCACAAGTAATGCTCGTGGCTGTTAACCACGTTCTCCTGGTAGGCGAAGGTCTTGACCGGGCACTCAAGGGGGTCATACGGGGTGCGCAGCAAAAAGCGCGGCACGGTGAGGCCAATATATCGTGCGTCTTCGCTCTGCCGGAAACTTTGCCATTTGGCAAACTGCGGGCCTTCGAAATGGTCCCGCAGATCCTTCAGGTCGGGCAACCCGGTGAAGCTTTCCAAGCCGAAGAAACTTGGCCCCGCTGCAGCGATAAAGGGCGCGTGGGCCATGCCGGCGACGCTGGATGCGTATTGCATCAGTTTCACATCGGGCGCACTGGGCGAAAGAAAGTAATTGGCAATGATCGCGCCCACTGGCTGACCGCCGAACTGACCGTATTCGGCGCTATAGACGTGCTTGTATAACCCGGACTGGGTAATTTCCGATGAATCTTCGAAATCATCCAACAGGTCCTCGCGCGAAACATTCAGCAGTTCGATCTTGATGTTCTCGCGAAAATTGGTGCGATCGACCAGCAACTGCAAGCCTCGCCACGAAGCCTCCAACGCCTGGAAGTCCGGATGGTGAAGGATCTCATCCATTTGTTCGCTGAGCTTGGTGTCGATCTCGGCGATCATCCGGTCGACCAGGCGTTTCTTTACGGGTTCGTCACAATTATGTGGCTTGACCAGCTCTGCGATAAACGCCGACACGCCGCGCTTGGCGATGCCATAAGCCTCGTCGTCGGCGCTGAGCAATGTCTGGGAAATGATGTTATCGAGGATGCTACCGCTTTCGATAACCTGTACGGGTTGCGTGCCGTGTTGAATGGTGGTCATGGTGTCAGTGTCCTTTTACTGAAAACGTCAGGCTTGAGGCCTATCCAGGCCCAGTTCGGCGAGCACTCGTGCGCGAGAGTCACCATTGGCCAACGCCCGCTCGATAGCGTTGCGAAAGCTGGGCGTATTGCCCAGCGGTCCCTTGAGCGCCACTAATGCCTCACGCAATGCCATCAACTTTTGCAATTGCGGGATCTGCTCCACCAGGTTCGCGGGGTTGAAGTCCTTCATGGTGTTAATTCGCACCTGAACCGGCAGTTCTTCCACGTCGGCTGCATCCTGGAGGCGGTTGGGAACGCTCAGCGTCAGGCTCAATGCTTGCTTGGCCAACACCTCGTCAAAGGTGTGCTTGTCGATACCGATGGGCTTGCGATCTTCGAGTTTGCGTGGGTCCGCGCGCTGGGAAAAATCCCCCAGCACCAGCAGCTTCAACGGCAGTTCGACATCTTCCTGAGCGCTACCGACCGCGGGTTTGAAGGTAATATTGATACGTTCCTTGGGGGCTACCGAACCGTCTTTGGCCATGGTGCTTCTCCTTTTGATGAGGCGCTATTCAAGTACTGCTTCCAGGTCGAAATGGCATAACCGGCGATGCAGGGTGTCTTTTCCGTCTTGTACGGCTTGGTTTTGTGGCAACAGGTCGTAGCAGCGATACAGCAGTTGGCCCACTTGCATGGCCAGCTCCGGCTCCCAACTTTCCAGGCCCGTGCGCTGTAATTGCAGGTCGAGTTGTTCCAGCTGGATCCTGGCCAGGTCATGCTTGCCGGCCGCCACACACAACCTGGCCAGCGCCAGGTGCCAGTGAAAACGCGCTCGATCACCGCTCGCCGCCCGCAGCCCTTGCTTGAGCACACTCACCGCGGCCTTGAGCCCGTCTTTGCGCAGGCAGGGCATCACCGCCTGCAACGCGGCTTCCCAGGGCTGAGCAGCGCTGTCGACGACGACATTGGAGGGCTCAGGCTTGTGCAGGTGACGCATGACGTGAAATGCGATCCACTCACCTGTCGCGGAGTCGGCAAAGGGCGTGCCGTCCTCGAACCGATACTCAGGCAGGTTCGGCAGGCGATGCAGCAGCAGAGCAAATTGCATTTCCAGTTCGGTCATGGCGAGGTCTGCGTGCAAGGCCTCCAGGCACTCCCAGACCATGCGCAAACCATCGAACCAGAACATTGCACCGGCCAGGCTGACCTCGAGTTCAAGCAACAGATCGGCGTAATGGCCTTGGCTGAAGCGGTCTTGATAGCGCTTGCGCTTGTCGGTAGCCAATGGGCGCAGCGCCGTGACGCGCTCATTATTGGCGTCGGGATAATTGACGAGCATCAGCCAGGCCAAGGTTCGGCCCAGGCGCAAGGCGCGCGGGTCGGCCGCATCCTGACGCAACCACCAGGTACATAAAGGCCGAGCCTGCTCCTGCAATGCGCGCAGCCGTTTGTGCGCGTCTTTTTCGTTATTGAGCGGTTGCTCGGGGGCCGGCAGCGGGCTTGGCGCAGGTTTGACCCGGGCAATGACGCCCGCGACGTCGCCAGGTTCGGCAGCAGCCTGGGCCAAGCGCGCCGACAGCTGCCGGCGAACCGGCAACAGCAGCGGCGCCTCGCTGCCAAGCTGTTCACCCCATATCTGATCGAGACATTCGAGGTGTTCCAACAGCGCCTGGAATAAAGGCCGTTGATCACTGAGCGGCAGGTTGTGCGCGCACGCTTGCTCAAGGCGCAACACCAACCAGCCAAACGCCGCAACGCGGGTACGCAGCTTAACTGGATAGACCTGCGTCCAATGGTGCTCGCAGAGTTCGCGCAGCACACCGAGACCAGCCAGCAACCCAGCGAATGAATCACGCTGATACAGGGCCCAGGTCAACCAGGCGGCGACGCGCAGATCCTTGGAATGCTCACGCAAAATGCACTCGCTGATCTCGCTGATCTTCTGCCAATCCGGCAGCCCCGCACCATGAATGGAGTGAGCCTTGCCCAACTCGGTTTCCAGCACCTCAAACTCGTTTGAAAAACGCATGTCGCTACCAACAAAACTGCTTGGCGAACACGCTGTCCGGGCAAGTTCCTGGCAATAGGCATATAGCTGTTCTGAATAAACTATTTTGGGCTGCACACAACCATCCAAGGCAAAATAGGCAAAATTAACGTCGTTGTTAAAAACCTTTTAACTTCCGTTCAAAACACATCGAAGTGAACGAACCTTAGCCACGAAAAAAACAATCAGCAAGTAACGGAACGGAACTTAAGAAACATCCTACGCAGCTTGAAAATAAAGACATGCGCAGTTATTTGCGCAGTCTATCCAACTAGAAAACACTCTCAAGCGCCCACAGCCTTGCATTTACAAAAACACATGACATGAGCAACTAAGTGCGCATAGGCGTGCAACTAATAGCGCTAAAAACTCACCCACAGCCCTACAACAAATTCTCAATAACGGCCACTGAGTCTTCTTCGCCCTTATTTCATTGAGCCTCACACTTTCAGGCACGCTTCTTGTTAAAGGCACTTGACCGCTCAGCGCTCTCGCTGCCCGGCAATACCTACTCAATCAGGCAAGGAAACCCGTCATGCCCACACCCGCGTACCTCTCCATCACTGGTGTCAAACAAGGTTTGATTACGGCAGGCACATTTACCCAGGACTCGGTAGGCAACATTTATCAGGAAGGCCATGAGGACCAGATTCTGGTGCAGGCGTTTGCTCATCAGGTGATCATTCCCCGCGACCCGCAATCGGGCCAGCCGACCGGTCAGCGCGTGCATAAACCCCTGATGATCAGCAAGGTTTTCGATAAATCCTCACCCTTGCTGTTCAGCGCCCTGACCACCGGCGAAGAAGTGTCCTGCCGCCTGGAGTGGCTGCGCACCTCCTCGGCCGGAACCCAGGAGCACTACTTCACGATTGAACTGGAAGGCGCCACCATCGTTGACATCCAATCTCGCATGCCCAACTGCCAAGACCCAGACAACGCCCACTTTACCCACCTGGAGGATGTGCACTTCACCTATCGCAAGATTATCTGGACTCACGAAGTGGCCGGGACGTCCGGCTCGGATGACTGGCGCAGCCCAGTGACGGGTTAACGCGAGCAGTAAAGACGGTAACCACGATGCGAAGCGAGCCGCTGTTGATCTTGATCTGCTTTTGATCTTGATCTCAGGCGCCCCGTTAAACCACGCTGGCCGAACGCAGGCTTGAATTCGTGGCTAACCCGGCAGGACGCCGGGTTAGCCGCCCCGCGCCATGGATGGCGCGTGGCGGCGGCCCACGGATTCAAGCCTGCGTTCGGGCACACCGAGCCCAAGCGAGGTGCCGAGTGGTGGGGCAAGAGCGCTTTGCTTACTTTCGCGCTTTTCGAAAGTGAGCCGCCGTTGGGCGGAACCCTAGGTGGCCGTTACCGCAGAAATGGATATGTACACAATCCAACTGTGTTGACTGCCAGGCCGCCTTCGCTAGCAAGCCAGCTCCCACAGTTGGATCCTGGGGTGTCAGGTAGATAGGTATTGCTTGTCAGGGCGTTATCGCAGGCAAGCCAGCTCCCACAGGTTCAGCGTCGCGACACACAGGCCTCATCACAACCGGACAAACCAGCTCAATCGCAGTATGGTTGCCCTCTAACCACTCCCCAGGAAACACCGGTAATGCTGTTTGTCGTCATGCTCGGGGGAAAGCACCCGCGAGCCAGGATCGAAGTACACGATGTGGTATTCGCAGTGGCCGATACCCTGCAAGCCACCTACCCACAATTACGCGACGCCTGGTTTGGCAGCCCCAAAGGCGTACACATCGATTCATGGATGGCCGTCGATGGCGTCGACGGCTGGAAGGTTGAACTGAGCCACCTGGCGCCCCACGGCGATGCGCCGCGCCTGTACTTCATCAACCTCGGCGGCTACGAGGCCAATAGCTTTGGCGAAGCCCACCACTACCTGCTGGTGGTCGCCCGTAACAAACAGGAGGCCATGCGCAAAGGTAAGCAGCAGATGCTCAGCCACTGGTCCCAGGCCCACACCGACACGGTGCTGGATATCGACGATTGCCTGCCCATCGACCTGGTGGACGGCCGCTATATCCACCTGGTGCAAGCAGCGCACCAAGCGATCGTGCAGCGCAACGACTATCTCGTACTGCCTTGAACCGGCATGACCTAAACAGCGGCGACTGAAAACCCAGTGGAACTTTGCCGAGAAATAACCGCCTGAATCCGGTACGCTCACCGTTTTTTACTCTAGGAGTTACTCACCATGGCCAAAGCCACCGCCCGTCACATCCTCGTTGCCTCTGAAGACAAGTGCAACGAACTCAAGGCCCAAATCGAAGGCGGCGCTGATTTCGCAGAAGTCGCTAAAGCCAACTCCAGCTGCCCATCCAGCCGTCAGGGCGGTGACCTCGGTTCATTCGGCCCAGGCCAGATGGTCAAGGAATTCGACACCGTGGTCTTCAGTGCCCCGGTCAACACCGTGCAAGGCCCGGTGAAGACCCAGTTCGGCTATCACCTGCTGGAAGTCACCAGCCGCCAGGATTGATTCAATCTGCGCTGATGCTATAAACAACGGCCCGCCCTTTGGTGGGCCGTTGTGCATCTGATGACTGGCGATGCCCAGGCCGTTAGCGTACAAATCCTTATTATTCTTTACCCGGCGCTCAAGGCTGATAATGCGATTGGCTTTTTCATCTCTGCTCTGCTCCACCCTGGCCTTTCTAATGGCCAGCACTGCGGTGATCGCAGCCCCGCAAACCTACCTGACGGTGTACGGCGAGCCCGCCAAGTACGCCGAAGGTTTCAGCCATTTCGACTATGCCAACCCCAACGCCCCCAAGGGCGGCAGCCTGCGGCGCTCAGCGCTGGAGGTGGGGCGGTTTGACCATGTGCTGCCCTATATCGACAAAGGCATCGGCGTGTCCCAGGTCGACGGCTGGGTGTATGCACCCTTGGCGTTGCGCTCGCTGGATGAGCCTTACACCGTCTATGGCCTGGTGGCGCAAAAGATGGAACGGGCCGACGACGGCCTGTCGCTGCGCTTCTACCTGAACCCCAAGGCGCGCTTTGCCGATGGCACGCCCATTACCGCGCAAGACGTGCGCTACAGCTTTGACGTGTTGATGACCCAAGGCAGCCTGCGCTATCGCACGTTATTTGCAGACGTCAAACACGTCGCAATCGAAGGCGAACGACAGGTGCGCTTTGATTTTTCCAGCAACGAAAACCGCACCCTCCCTCTGGATCTCGCCACTTTGCCGGTGTTCCCCGAGCACTGGTGGAAGACCCGCGACTTTGCCAACGGCGGCGGCTACGAAGCGCCACTGGGCAGCGGCCCTTACAAGGTCAGCAAGATCGACTCCGGCAGTACCATCACCTTCACCCGCGACCCCGACTGGTGGGGCAAGGACTTGCCGGTCAGCCGCGGCTTGTACAACTTCGATCACCTGAGCCTGGAGTACTTCGGCGACACCGAAGTAGCGCGCCAAGTGCTACGCGGCGGCGCCTATGATTTCAACCGTGAATTCTCCGCCACCGGTTACTCCATCGGCTACAACGGCCCGGCCCTGGACGATGGCCGTCTGCAGCGCGCGCACCTGGCCAAGGAGATGCCGCAGCCGGCCCAGGGCTATGTGTTCAATGTGCAAAAACCGATGTTCAAGGATCGCCGCGTGCGCCAGGCCCTGGCGATGCTGTGGGACTTTGAATGGGCCAACCGCCAAATGATGCGCAACCTGTACATCCGCCAGCAGAGCTATTTCTCCAATAGCCCGCTGGCCGCCAGCCAGTTACCGACCCCGGAAGAACTGGCGATCCTCGAACCCCTGCGCGGTCAGGTTCCCGACGAGGTGTTTACCCAGGTGTTCAAGGCCCCGGTCACCGATGGCAGTGGCATGATCCGCGACAAACAGCTGCAAGCCTTGGCCCTGCTGGAAGACGCCGGCTGGAAACCTGTGGGCGACAAACTCGTCAATGCCCAGGGCGAGCCACTGGAATTCACCTTCCTCAACGTCCAGAACGGCCTTGAGCGCCTGTTGCTGCCCTACAAACGTAACCTGGCGCAGATCGGCATCACCCTGAATATCCGCCGCATCGACTCCTCGCAATACGTCAACCGACTGATGGCCCGCGACTACGACATGATCGTCACGGGTTTCCCGGTCACCACCTCGCCCGGCATGGAGCTGTACAACTATTTCGGCTCTGCCGCCGCGTTCGATTCGGGCGCCAACAACTACATCGTGCTCAAGGACCCGGCCGTCGATACCCTGATCCATGGCCTGGTCAAGGCTGATACCCAGGCGAAGATGCTCACCTATGCCCACGCCCTGGACCGCGTGCTGCAATGGAATTACCTGTGGATCCCCAACTATTACCCACCGGGCACCTCCGCCGCATGGTGGAACCGTTTCGGGCGCCCGGCCATCGAGGCGAAGAACGACGAAGCCCTGGAAACCTGGTGGGAAGTCAGCCCCACCCCGCTGACGAACGAACAAATGCAGGCTGAGTTGAAAAAACGCGGAGAGGCCCACTGATGTTTGCCTATATCGTACGGCGCCTGCTGCTGATCATCCCGACGCTGGTGATCATCCTGTTGGTGAACTTCGTGATCGTGCAGGCCGCGCCCGGCGGGCCGGTGGAGCAAGCTATCGCCCACTTGCAAGGCATTGGCGGCGGTGGTGTAGCCGGCGCATCCGGCGAAGGCATCAGCGGCTCGCGAGCCAGCCGCGGTCTGGACCCAAAGCTGATCAAGGACATCGAGAAACAATACGGCTTCGACAAATCCGCGCCGGAACGCCTGTGGTTGATGCTCAAGAATTACGCCCAACTGGACTTCGGCAACAGCTTCTTTCGCGGCGCAACGGTAACTGACCTGATCCTGGAAAAGATGCCCGTCACCATTTCCCTCGGCCTGTGGGCCACGCTGATCACCTACCTGGTGTCGATCCCGTTGGGCATACGCAAGGCCGTGCGCCATGGCAGCAGCTTTGATATGTGGAGCAGCACGGCCATCGTCATCGGTTACGCGATGCCGGCGTTCCTGTTCGCGATGTTCCTGATCGTGGTGTTCGCTGGCGGTACCTCGCTGAACTGGTTCCCGGTACGCGGGCTGGTCTCGGAAAACTTCGCCGAACTGAGCGCCGTGGGCAAAATCGCCGACTACTTCTGGCACCTGGTATTGCCGGTAACCGCGTTGGTGATCGGCGGGTTCGCCACCTTGACCATCCTCACCAAGAACTCGTTCCTCAATGAAATTACCCGCCAGTACGTGGTCACCGCCCGCGCCAAGGGTTTGAGCGAACGCCGGGTGTTGTACGGTCACGTGTTCCGCAATGCGATGTTGCTGGTGATCTCGGGGATTCCCCAAGCGTTTATCAGCGTGTTCTTTGCCGGTTCGCTGCTGATCGAGGTGATCTTCTCCCTCGATGGCCTGGGCCGCATGAGCTACGAGGCGGCCGTGTCCCGCGACTACCCGGTGGTGTTCGGCTCGCTGTTTATCTTCACCCTGTTCGGCCTCTTGATAAAACTCATCGGTGACCTCTGCTACACCCTGGTGGACCCGCGTATCGACTTCGCCGCGAGGAACGCCTGATGCTCAACCTCTCCCCCGTGGCCCGCCGACGCTTCGAGCGCTTCAAGAAAAACCGCCGTGGCTGGTGGTCGCTGTGGCTGTTTATCGGCCTGTTTATCCTGACCCTGGGCGGCGAGTTGATCGCCAATGACAAGCCGCTGGTGCTCAGTTTCAAGAACGAGCTGTATTTTCCGGTGTTCAAGCGCTACACCGAGCAGCAGTTCGGTGGGCAGTTGCCGTTCCAGGCGGACTACCGCAGTGACTACGTGCAAAAGCTGATCAAGCAGGAGGGCGGCTGGATGCTGTTTCCGCCAATTCCTTTCAGCGATGACACGCCCAACTACGAACTCACCCGCCCTGCCCCGAGCCCGCCGTCGGCGGTGAACTGGCTGGGCACCGATGACCAGTCCCGCGATGTGTTGGCCCGGGTGATCTTTGGTGCACGGGTGTCGATCCTGTTTGCCCTGGCCCTGACCGCCATCAGCGCCGTCATTGGCATTGCCGCCGGGGCGTTGCAGGGATACTACGGTGGCTGGGTAGACTTGCTCGGCCAGCGCATCCTGGAGGTGTGGTCTGGCCTGCCGGTGCTGTACCTGCTGATTATCCTGTCGGGGTTTGTGGAGCCGAATTTCTGGTGGTTGCTGGGGATCATGGCGCTGTTTTCCTGGCTGGCCCTGGTGGACGTGGTGCGCGCCGAGTTCCTGCGCGGGCGCAACCTGGAATACGTCAAGGCCGCGCGCGCCCTGGGCCTGGGCGACGGCAAGATCATTCGTCGGCACATCCTGCCCAACGCCATGACCGCGACCCTCAGCTATTTGCCGTTCATTTTGACCGGGGCGATATCCACCTTGAGCGCCCTGGATTTCCTTGGCTTCGGCATGCCCGCCGGCAGCGCGTCCCTGGGCGAGCTGATCGGCCAGGGCAAGCAGAACCTGCAAGCGCCGTGGCTGGGCTTGACGGCGTTTTTCACCCTGGCGCTGATTCTGTCGTTGCTGGTGTTTATCGGCGAGGCATTGCGTGATGCCTTCGACCCCCGCTCATGAGTGACCGCGTATGAACCTGATCGAAATCCGCGACCTGTGCGTCGCCTTCAACGGCCAGACCGTCGTGCGCAACCTGAGCCTGGACGTGCGCCCTGGCGAGTGCCTGGCGCTGGTGGGCGAGTCGGGCTCGGGCAAGTCGGTGACGGCCCACTCTATCCTGCAACTGCTGCCGCAAGCCGGCACCCAAACCCTGGGTTCGATCAAGTATCGCGGCCAGGAACTGATCGGCGCCTCACCGAGTACCTTGCAAAAATTGCGCGGCAACCGCATTGCCATGATCTTCCAGGAGCCGATGACCTCCCTGAACCCCCTGCACAGCATCGAAAAGCAGATCGGCGAAACCCTGCTGCTGCACAAGGGCCTGGGCGGCAAGGCGGCGCAGGCGCGCATCCTCGAACTGCTGGAACTGGTGGGCATCCAGAAACCCCAGGAACGGCTCAAGGCCTACCCCCATCAATTGTCCGGCGGCCAGCGCCAGCGGGTGATGATCGCCATGGCCCTGGCCTGCGAGCCCGAGCTGCTGATTGCCGACGAGCCCACCACAGCGCTGGACGTGACGGTGCAGCGCAAGATCCTGTTGCTGCTCAAGTCCTTGCAACAACGCCTGGGCATGTCGCTGCTGCTGATCAGCCATGACCTCAACCTGGTACGCAGTATCGCCCAGCGGGTCTGCGTGATGCGTGCCGGCGAAATCGTCGAGCAGGCCGACTGCCAGGCCTTGTTCACCGCCCCCCAGCATCCCTACAGCCGCCTGCTGCTGGATGCCGAGCCCTCGGGCGACGTGCTGTGCAGCGAGCCGCGTGACACGGTACTGGAAGTGGATGACCTGAGCGTGCAATTCCCTCTCGGTGGCGGACTGTTCCGGGCCAAGACCTACCTGCGCGCAGTGGACGGCATCAGCCTCAGCGTGCAGCGCGGCAAGACCCTGGGGATTGTCGGCGAGTCCGGCTCCGGCAAGTCCACCCTGGGCCAGGCGATCCTGCGCTTGCTCGACTCCAGCGGCAGCATCCGCTTTCAGGGTGAAGCTCTGGACCCGCTCAACCATCAGCAGATGCGCCCATGGCGCAAGCAGATGCAGGTGGTGTTCCAGGACCCCTATGGCAGCCTCAGCCCGCGCATGTCGGTGCAGCAGATCATCAGCGAGGGCCTGGAAGTGCATGCCCCGTGCAGCCTGGCCGACCGCGATGCGCAAGTGGTCCAGGTGCTCAAGGACGTGGGCCTCGACCCTGCCAGCCGACATCGCTACCCACATGAGTTTTCCGGTGGCCAGCGCCAACGCATCGCCATTGCCCGCGCCCTGGTACTCAAGCCAGCGCTGATGCTGCTCGACGAACCCACCTCGGCCCTGGACCGTACGGTGCAGAAACAAGTGGTGGCGCTGCTGCGCGAACTGCAGGACAAATACGGCCTGACCTACCTGTTTATCAGCCATGACCTGGCGGTGGTGCGCGCCATGGCCCATGACATGATCGTGGTCAAGGATGGCAAGGTGGTGGAGCGTGGCGCGAGCCATGAGGTGTTCGAATCGCCCCAACACCCGTACACCAAAGAACTGCTGGCAGCAGCGCACATCCCTTTGTAGGGGTGAGATTGTTCCCACGCTCTGCGTGGGAACACAACCCGAGACGCTCCGCGTCGTGCCCTGGCCCTACGCCAAGTGACGCAGAGCGTCACGGTAGGCATTCCCACGCAGAGCGTGGGAACGATCATTAACAGGATTCTGTACCCATGAGCACTAGCCTCAAGGACTACCAACAGGTTCGCGGCCTGGCCATCCAGTCGCTGTTCGAGATCATCGAGCAGTCCAGCGAGGGCACGGTCATCGTCGACCGCGATGCAAATATCGTGTGGATGAACGAGCGTTACGCCAAGCGCTTTGGCCTCAAGAGCGCCGACCAAGCCATCGGCCAGCCTTGCGAGCAGGTGATTTCCAACAGCCTGCTGCGCCAGGTGGTGCGCAACGACCGGCCGATCCTGCTGGATATCCAGGACACTCCCAAAGGCCCGCTGGTGGTGATGCGCCTGCCGATCCACGACGAGGCCGGGGCGGTGATCGGCGCGATTGGGTTTGCGCTGTTCGATGAACTGCGCAACCTGTCGCCGCTGATCGAGCGCTACCTGAGCATGCAGCAGGAGCTAGCCTCCACGCGCTCGCTGCTGCGTTCGCGGCAAAGCAAATACAACTTTGCGCACTTTATCGGCACCAGCGCCGCCAGCCTTGAGGTCAAGCGCCGGGCGCGGCGCAGTGCGAGTGCCGAGTCGCCGGTATTGCTGCTCGGGGAAACCGGCACCGGCAAGGAGTTGCTCGCCCAGGCCATCCACGGCGCATCGCCCCGGGCGCACAAAGCTTTTGTGAGCATCAATAGCGCGGCGATTCCCCATGACCTGCTTGAAGCCGAGTTCTTCGGCACTGCGCCCGGCGCCTTTACCGGTGCCGACCGCAAGGGTCGCCCCGGCAAATTCCAGATCGCCCAGGGCGGCACGTTGTTTCTCGATGAAATCGGCGACATGCCGCTGCCACTGCAAAGCAAATTGCTGCGGGTGTTGCAGGAAAAGGAATTCGAACCGGTGGGCTCCAACGAGATGCTGCACAGCGATGTGCGGGTGATTGCCGCGACGTCCATGGACCTGGAGGCGGCGATCAAGCGTGGCGAGTTTCGTGCCGATCTGTATTACCGCCTCAATGTGCTGCCGATCCAGGTGCCGCCGTTGCGTGAGCGGCTGGAGGATATTCCGGCATTGAGCGAGGCGATCCTTGAGGAGTTGCGCAGCCAGCACGAACTGGACCGCGATGCCCTGGCGCTGTTGGCCCAACATGCCTGGCCGGGCAATATCCGCGAGCTGCGCAATGTGCTGGAGCGTGCGGCGCTGTTGAGTGATGACCTGGTGTTGAACGTCGAAGAGATTCGCGCAGCGATTGGCACGTTCAGGCCGGTGCGACGGGGGCAGGTGGCGGCGGTCGAGGGCGAAACCTATACGGCAGCAAGGGAACGATTTGATCGGCAGGTAATTGGCACGGCGTTGCAGGCGTGCGCGGGGAATGTGGTGGAGGCGGCCAGACGCCTGAAGATTGGTCGATCTACGCTATACAAAAAAATTGTCGCATTGGGCATGACATCTTAGTAGACGACATCCAGTACATGCCCATACCTGCTCAAGCTCAAAGCAGGCCGAGCGCAACGCCATAGGCAACTGCTGAGGTCTTGTTCGAAACGCCGAGCTTATTTTTAACGTTATTTAAATGGTAATTTACCGTATCAGCGCAAATGCTCAGGATTATTGCCACCTCTGCCGAACTCTTGCCTTCGGCAGTCCACTGCAATATTTGGCGTTCGCGTTCCGTCAACAACGGTTCCCTAGCGCTAGTCTCACCGGTTTCCTTCACGTCAATCCCTTCACTGAAAACTTCAATCAATACCCTGAGCTTCAAAGCCAGCTCCTGCGCTTCACTCGCGCTGATCGCTTTCAGGGGCCTAGCCACAGAAAAGGTCAACAATGAGTTATTAAAGTCACGTAAGGTCAGGGTGCAACCGTACTTTAAGCCGTGCCGAACAGCCTCATCGGACAGTGTCTTATCGACGCCCGCGAGTAAGCGATGATCCCAGATGACCAGCGATGACGATTTCGAGTGCTTCGCAATAAGCTCGTTCTTGCTAGAATGATGAAAGTCCAGGTATCGCGTTACCCAATGTAAGGGATAAGTCCCGGAAATTTTAGTCATCGGCTTTACGAATGGCGTCGCCGACCGAACAGCGAAGGAAAAATAGTAAAATCCCAAATCACCGATGACGTCCTGCATGGTTTCAGTTGCATGTTCTTCACACGCACATGTCTTAAATCGCTGACTCAAACTGCTGATCCATGCATACACACTCCACCTCCTGTATTAAATGTGATCACACTGGTCAGTTTCCTAGTCTTTACCAAGATTAGAGTTTAAAGCGGAAACGCCATTGACAACATGGCATATACTTTGTCGTGCGTGGAACGCATTTCAAGTGAAATATAAGTGTAGATGCTGTGCAGCGCCAGTGGTTCTTGCTGTTCTCGACAAAACCTAGCGCCCAAGATCATAGGGAAAAGTCTTACAAAAGCCCTTATCTCTCGGCGCAGAGACTGTATTGCAAATTAATAATAAATGGAGAATCCGATATACGGTGCTCATCTGATATAGAAATAGCCTATGAACCAAATGGTTAAATGCGATATTTTTATGGTAAATTGTAGTCAATTCGCGGCCTTGACTTGACAAGTCTCTATTCGAAGTAAACATAATCACAATATCTTTAAAACAGCGGGACAGAATATATGTCGAATAAAAATATTATTGTCATTGGAGGCGAGTCCGATGACGATGTGAAGTGCATGACACCGATTGATGAATACATTATTTCGTTGACCGGAAAAGCAGCGCCCGTGGTCCTTTATATCTCCACCGCCAATGGCGATGACCCGGAGAAAATCTCAGATTTCTCGAACAAGTATGCTGCGGTCGGCTGCCCCGTCATCCCGCTCGCATTCTTCACCCCGCCCTTCCCTCATGCGCAGCAGATTTCATCGATGTTCGAGAAGGCTGACATCGTTTACGTCGCCGGTGGTAACACCCGTGCGATGTTGGCGGTCTGGCGCGAGTTTGGTGTTATTGATCTTTTGAAAGCCGCCGGGGACCAGGGCAAGGTCCTGTGTGGCGTCAGCGCGGGTGCCATATGCTGGTTCGATTTCGGCCACTCGGATTCCGGGGGGGCTTTTGCGCTGATCGATGGACTGGGCTTGCTGCCCGGTGCGCTGTGCCCGCACTTCAATTCTGAAGAGGGGCGAGAAACGTCCTTTGTCGAACTGATTTGCAACCAACGCATTCATCCCGCCTACGCCGTCGATGACGGCATTGCGTTGCACTTCAAAAATGGTAGATATCACAGGACCCTTCACAATGACGCCACTTGCAGCGGTTATGCAATCGCCGTGCAATCGCCCCACGTAACGCGCTTGTGATCGGAACGTTCAATGGATGCAAGAGCCGGCACTCAGGTTCAACAGCGTACCGGTCATTGCGCCACATTGTTCGAGAAACACGACCGCCTGGGCCACCTCTTCAGGCCTCACCCATCGTTTGAGTGCCGTATTTTCCGCTATCAGATCGACCAATGCGGCCACTTGCGCTCCAGTCTTGTCCGACCTCGCCTGCAGGCTCCTTTCTTCTCCCGGAGTCATCACATCACCCGGCGCAATGCAGTTAATCCTGATGGCCGGGCCACACTCCCAGGCCAGCGGCCCGATCAGCGCATGCAGGGCACCTTTGGCGGCAGTGTAAAGGGTATTGCCCGTCTGCCTGGCCCCTGGCAGGGCCGCCTGGGAACCAATGAAAATGATATGCCCCATCTTGCTCCGCGACTGCCAGCTGCGAATAGCCAACCGGGCAAGTAACATGGGGCTGAAGACGTTCAATGCAAAGGTCGACTCCAGTGTGGATAGGTGGGTGTTGACGAAATCGTCATCAACACAGGCGCCAGCGTTCAATACCATCAGGTTCGGGGGGCCGGAGAGTTTTTCGGCCGCACTCCAAGCCTGACCTATATCGCCAGCCTGATAGAAATCGCAGTCAACATCACCACCGCTGCGCTGCAGGGTCACGACAGCGTAGCCTGCCTGTCTCAAGGCATCGGCGATCGCCAGGCCAATGCCATAGCTGGCACCCGTTACCCAGGCGATCTTACGCTCAGTTGCGCTCATAGACCGCCACCTCCCAATATCGCACAGGCGATGCTTTGCGCCTCTACGAACGGCCTGGATTGACTCTCGATGGTGGGCACATACCAGTTGTAATAGGTGCTGCCCTCACTCATTACGCCGGTAGCGAACAACCGTGCTTGTGCTATGCCTTGGGCCGATATGCAGTGTGATCCGGCACTGACCGCAACCCCCGGGGTGGCGAGCCAAGATCCATTGCGTGAGTGCACACGCCCGCCTTCCATCAGCCCGGCGAACAGGACGCTGGTTGTGTTCTTCAATGTCGGTTGGGCCGTGTAACCTTGCAGAAGGTGATCCAGGTCGATGCTTACCGGATCGGCAAATACCGTCGACTGCACATTCCAGCATCGTTTTTCCGATACCCAATGCAACTCAGGTGCGGGCCCCAGTGGCGTTGAGACAACCCCTGCGTTGATCAACATCAGCAACTCTTCCTGTCGATCATACTGCGGGCCGATCACATTGCGATTGATTGCAGAGGCAAAGTGGTTGTAGAACCAATTATGGGAGGATGGCGCCAGCCCCCCATGATTAACGATGGCCCTGATCGATTCCCGGGCGCTCATCAATACTTCAAGGGCGCGCTTTTGCGCGCTGCCCGCCAGGCCAAGGCGGGCTTGGTGCAAATCATTGGTGATGAACTGAACGACACCGGCGGCATATTCTTCGCTACTTGCCTGAGGGAGCTCAGCCCATAGCAGGCGACTCATCAACGCCGTTGCCGTTTCGGCCGGTACATCTTGTTCAAGTGCGACCCGTGCGACGTCCTGAGCAAGCAAGGGATAAATTTGCGTCATGAAATTAATCGTTCCGCAACCATGCTGCTCGCGCATTGCCAATGCAGCTCGCTCATCGAAGCGCAGTTGGGGTTCGAACTCAGCGAGTCCGTCATCGACCGGTCGTGCTCGCGACGGCAACCCGCTGCGCGAAAAAAGGACAATGGCAGGTTCGGTACCTGCTGCCTTATAAACACCGTCGGCAAATACACCGCCCCTGCCTCGGGTCAACTCAGCGATCGCATCCATGGCCGTCAAGCCAAACCCCTGGATTCCGACGGTGCTACCGGCCGGTATGTCCTGGCGATCAAGCCCGGCCTGGTAGATGTCCGTGATCGTTTCGGCGCAATTGGCAGCCGGCAGCAAATGGCCGACGGCAATGACCACGTAGTCGCTGACAATGCTGCGATCACTCAGCAGACGAGTGATCTCTTGCGGGCCATCCTGTTGTATATCGACGGCCTCGTCATCGACATATTCGACTTGGCAATTGGCCGGGCAATGCTCCAACAACAACTGGTACAGCGCGTGACAGTAGGCACCAAACCAGCGTCGTGGCACATAGGCGCCACTTTGCGCCGCTACGCCCTGCTGTTTCAACCAGGGCAGAAAATCCGCGAACATGTCTTTGACCAATGACGGTTGGAATTCGTCGCCTGGGATCAGGGTCAACAAGCCCGCCACCGTATTGAGCAAGAACCTGTCGGACAGCGTCTGGCCATGTACCCCCTGGCCCGGTAGCCCTTTGTTCACAATCACAATTTGAACCTGCTGCTGCGGGCGTCGCGCCGCCAGCGACAGGATACGCTCCAGCACGCAAAGCCCACGGGGTCCGAGCCCGACAATGGTGACGCTCACGGTCTTCATGACCTGTACCTTCTTGGGTGTAATTTAAAAAGCGTCAGCCGTCGGAGCCTGCCGAGCGGCGAGCACCTTGTGCGGCTGCGCGGCCAGGTCCCTGAGAGCCATCGCGATGCGGTGCGCTGAGTCGGCGCCGCCAAGCAAGACCCAGTTCGGCAGGGTGATGTGATCCAGCCGGGCGGACTCAGCCTGGGGCAATGGATAGCGCGCGGGCTCGAAATCAAGCCTGTTGGAAAAGTTTTTGATTCTCGGACTTGATAGCGGGTTGTACAGCCTGAACGAATTCATTGGTTGATAAAGCGGGCTTACCTGAACATTCAACGCTTGGGTCATGGCAAGGGCGAGGGCATCGATCGTGCAGCCCGGGAAATATTTTTTCAGGCCAACTTTCATCACCAGGTTGTAATAGGTACAGCGCGTATTGCGTGGATCACGGCGCAGGAAGGTAATGAAGTCCTCCTCTCCTTCGAACAACGCTCGCAAGGTTTCTGCGCATGCTTCACGTTGCGTATTCTGCTGGTCCAGATGCTGCAACCTGTCCAGCAATATGGCCGACTGAAACTCCGTCAGGCAAAAGTTCTGTCCTTGTACCGCACCCCGTTCGACCAACTCCAAGCGACTCTCCACAGGCGTACCGGAAAATAGCCGCCCGTCGGCCCTCAACTGCTCAAGCTTTTCTGCCAGCACAGGGTCCGAGGTCACCACTGCACCGCCCTCGCCCGAGGTCAGCACCTTGGCTTGTTGCATACTGAAACAGCCCAACGCACCAAACGATCCGACCTTGCGGCCACGCCACATTGCACCGTGGGCTTGAGAGCAATCCTCGATCAATGGAATGGCGTAGCGCTCGGAAATGTCCAGGAAGGCATCGATGTCCGCTGTTCGGCAATAAGGATGCACCAGCAGGATCGCCTTGGTCTTGGCGTTGATCCGCGCCTGGGCGGCTTGCGGCGACATCGACAGGGACATCGGATCAATATCGACCAACACCGGCACCGCACCAACGCTGCAGGTGGCGGAGGCGCAAGCGACCCAGGTCAATCCAGGCACGAGGACTTCATCCCCCGCCCCGACCCCAAGCGCCAGCAGCGAAATGGTGAGCGCGGAGGTGCCGCTGGTGACAGGTGTGCAATACAACGTGCCGCAGTAGTCGGCAAACGCTCGGGCAAAGCGTCGTTCGTACGCCTCCTGCCCTGTGTAGGCGCCACTGATTGTCCACCGTGTCGATTCCAGAACCTCATTGACGATCTTCAGCGTGTCACTGTCGTGTGAAGGCCATTTAGGCCAGCTAACAGTCGCCCCTGCCGGAGTGTGGAGAGAACGGCTCGTTGCGTCGATGTGAATACTCATGGGTTTTACCTGTTGACTGAAAAGTGCCTGGTTGCGAGCAAGTGCTCAGGAAATTAGGTCCCAAAAAGGTTCGGATCGGTCTGACATACCCACCGTGGTATGCGCGCGGTTTGTACAGTGCGTGCACATTTCACAGGCGCCTTGACGATTGCCGGCTTCCAACGCAGCGCGGATGCGCGAGTAATCGTGGCTATTCCAAATCTGGGTAATGGATTGCTCGCAGATATTGCCCATGACATGGCTGCGATGAGCGTCCTCATAGCAAAGGACCACGTCGCCGGTGATGGTAACGATTAGCATCTCTGTCGGCGCAAAGCAGCGCTGCGAAACGTCCTCGCCGGTGGCCTTGGGCAGGTCTTCCATGGTTCCACCGCGATTGGTCAGCACCAGATCGTCTGAAAACTGAACAACTTGTTTGGGCCGGGGCGGGTGGGATTTACCGCTGTGCGAGGTGATAACGATCATTTGCAGGCCAGCTTCGATCAACGAGTCATAGCGCTGCTGGGTCAGCAGGTCTCCATTGGTAAACAATACAGGACGGCATTTTGGCACTGCCGCCAAAATACGGCGGATGATCTCTTCCAGTCCTTTATGGATTAACGGTTCATTGTAGAAATGAAATGAGATCCGGCCATCAAAGTCTATTTCAACCAGCCGCTCGATAAAGGCAGATAGCACGTGCTCTTGAATCAAGCGTGGCACTTGCGGAAACGGCATAATCGATACGGGGCAATAGCTGCATTTACGGTTACACCGCGAATTTATTTCAATTTCAACATTTAAAAGTCTCATAAAACTTCGCCTCGTAACGTGGATGACAGGGCTTACTACTGTCCCTCGTGCTGGTTCAGTCTTTAACGATAGTTTCGATAGTGCGGCAGATTGCCAGTGCCTGTTTTGAATCAATTGTCGGCGCGCATAACATTTCAATGCCGACCGGCAGCCCTTTCGGACTGGTCATGGAAAAGTTCATCGCAATGGTCCGGGCACAGGTCGCGACCGATACATGCCGGGCCAGCGCAAGAGGGTCTGTCGACGCGTGACTGTGAATGTCCGACGTGGCCACATTGATTGCGACTGTAGGATGGATGAGCACTTGGCACTGGGTCTGCTGGAAATAATCAACCACATCCTGTTCTATTTGATTTGCAGTGAGCCGGGCACGCTCATATACCGCTTGTACTGGTCTACCCGTTGGGAGTGCCAATGATCTGATGCGGCGGGCGGCCAGGGTGTGTCGGTGGTCGAGCAGTCGTTCCAGCGTCGCAGGTTCACCTGCCCGGCTCTCCAGATAACTATTGAACGCGGGTAAAAATTCGTAGTTAACAATCGTGGTTAATGCGCAGGCGGCCGAGCCAAATGAGTCTGGCACCTCATGCATCACCAACGTGGCGCCGGCGCCGGCAAGCTTGAAGATCGCGTCATGCATACTGGCTTCAACCTCTGGCGCCAGCGCCGACAGCGAGAAATTGGCGGCGACAGCAATAGAAAGTTCCCCAGGCGCTAAGACGGGCAACTCTTCATAGTCATGAATAAGGCTTTCCAGCTTGGAGATATCATCGATCGAGGGGGCGATCAGGCCTAATTGATCGTAGCCAGAGGACGTTAACGGACAAACCTCATGGCTGGCCGGCTGCGCGCAAAGCGCTCTATAAGCGCTGAGCCCACAGAACGCCGCGGGAATCCGTACAGACCCCACGGTATCTTCGCCCACCGCAAAACAGGCAGCACCGCCCGCCACTGCGGCAGCACATCCACCGCTGCTGCCGCCGGGAGAATGCTCGGGAAAGGTCGGGTTGATCACCTGCCCGTAATAGGCGTTGTCTGACGCCCAGCCATAGCTCATTTCATCGAGGTTGGCTTTACCGACACAGATGCCGCCCATGGATCTAAGACGAGCGACCAGTTGATGATCAGACGTCGGATAATTGTTGTTCAGAGCCGCGGTGCCGTTGGTTGTCGCAAACCCAAGAACGTCAATGCTATCTTTGACAACAAACCCTACGCCGGCCAGTGGCCCGCTCCCGGGAGCTGACGAATTAGGGCGGGACGTCTGGCCTTGCGGCGCAGCGGCCAAGCGATTGACGAACACGCAATAGCGGTCCTCCCAGTCGACAGACAGGCAAGATGAAACCCTGGCCATTGGCGTTGAGTGTTCTAACAGCTGACGCAGTTTCTTTTGTTCAAACATCTCTTGTCTTTCACCCCGGTTACGGTGTTCTTTGCACACCAGATAAACGCGAGCGCACAAACGCGATGTCCGCATTCAATCCAGCAATGGACAGCAAGGAGTAGTTATTTTCCAGAATGTAGGTATTGCAAAATCCAAGACGTTCAATAGTGTCGATAATTCCTGCGACATTGCCCTCACCCCGCCCAAGGGGAACATTGTCATACGCTGGCAAGATACCGTCCTTCACATGCACTTGATCAAGCAGATAGGGATGGACTGAACAAAGAATTTCTTCAACCGAATGTCCCCAACGCAACGGGTTGAAGATATCCAGCAAGATTCTGAAGTTTGGTTCATCTACCTGATGCACTAGTGCTGATTGATGCCCCGCGGACAGACTGTTTTCGCTGGCGATCATCACCGGCAGTCCCCGAACGGCGCGGCACAGTCGCCGGAAAAACGTAGCGGTCGCGGCGAAGTCACTCGCCTGCACTATTTCATTTTTGTTGAAGCTGGGAATATAAACGGCAGGCACTTCCAGAAACGCCGCTTGCTTGACAATATGCACGGCACTTTCAAAAAACTCGGTTTGAAACCTGCGTGCGCCCTGCTCGTTCAGTCCGAACGCCTCAACCAGGTTCAAGCCGATGGCACTGACTTTATGGCTACCGCTGTAGCCACCCAGGCCTCCATTCAGGGCTTGTTCATTATTGACTGGACATGCCCTCAAAAGACGCAGTTGCGCCAATGTCTGAACGCCAGCATGCAGCACCAGTTGTTGGGGCAACACAGCAGGCTGGCAGGATTGGGGCAAACTCCAGGTTGCGCAGCCCAGATCAGTCATTATTGACAGCCAGGTAAGTGACAGCCTGTTGCAGTTGCTCAAACGTCAGCTCTTGCCACTGCTCCAAGTAGCCGACCGCGCCAATCGCGACGGGAATAACCAGATTCAGCGCACCAGCACGATGGGCAACCACCGCGGCCAGGGAATCATAAAGTGCCGGGGTATTCACTTCAGCCGGGACGCTGACGCGCAGCCCTACGCTCTTAAGGGTATTGACGATCAGATCGCAGGTTTGCCAGGCAAGTATCGAGCGTTGGGCACTGATGACAGCCGACAACGCAATATCGATTGCGACCGCTTCACCATGGCTGATTTTATAGGCAGTCGCTGCCTCGATATGAGGGCTGAATGTGTGGCCGAAGTCGACATAGCGCTGATAGCTGTCAAGCTCATACAGATTCTCCGACAGCTCCGTCAGCATGCCCGCTACCGACCGATCAATCGCGTCCCAGCCCACACCGCCCTGAAGCTTTTCCTCATGCAGGGTCGTTGAGACGTTGACCAACTGCCGGAACAGTACTGGATCCTTGATGACGGCTATCTTGATCGCTTCGGCAAACCCTGCTTTCAAATGCTCTACCGCTAGCGTTTTTAAAAAGCTGGGACACACAATGGTGTACTCCGCCGGATAAAACGAACCGAGGACACTTTTTTTCCCTTCATAGTTAATGCCGTTCTTGATGCCGACTGCTGCGTCAATCATGCCAATGAATGTCGTCGGTATTTTTATGCACCTGACCCCACGCCTGTAAATGGACGCGGCAAAGCCGACAATATCCAGGCATACGCCGCCGCCAATTGCGATAATCTGGCCATGGCGGGGCAAATTGATCTGTTTGGCTAATCGACAGACCTCGAGCGACATAGTGATATCTTTATTTTCCTCGGTAACGGCAAGTTCGAAAAAACACACCCGCTCGCCACACTCGAGTTGGGAAAACTTTCGACGAATGGCCTCGCCATATAATGCATTTACAGTTGGCGTATATATAACCATGGCGCAGCGTGTATCAATGAGTGATCCGAGTAATTCAGATGAGTCGAACATGACGTCACACGATAAAAAAATCTTGTACTCTCTCAAGAGTGTTGAGCTGATCGCGTAGCGATTTTCGAATTGCTTTAGTTCAGACGCTGAATGCCATCTGTTTTCAAAGTTTGTTGAGTTGCTCATGAGTCCTATTGCTCCTTGTTCATTAACAACGAATCAAACCCTCGTGAAGTAGCCGCCTCAGGCACTGATGCTGTGAGAACAGGATATTTAATAACAAGGTAGGCCGCGTAACTGCTGACCAGTGCCTGGGACAAAAACGCCAGATTGGATAACAGGCACAAACGCTGCAAGGTCACTTGGCCAGCGTCGATCAGCAGATACAACGGCACGATGAATATTGCCAAACGCGTGCAAATCGCCAGCAGCGACCAGATGGTTCGCCCGGCCGCTTGCAATATGGAACTATTGATATGGCTTAATCCCGATGTGACGAAATTCAAGGCCAGGCACGCCAGCACATAAGTTGCGTCATCGAGAACCTGAAGGTCGCTGGAAAAAAACGACACCAGGCTATGTCCCCATAGGTTACATACCCACGTCAGGCAGCCCATCACGCTGGTCACCAGCGCGAATGCGACAATGTATATTTCTTTGACCTTTCGCCTGTTACCCGCGCCGATATAGTACGCAGCGACTGGCACGCAACCGTGCGCCACGGAAACAGACGGAATAAAAAGTGCCTGGATGAGCATCAGGCTTATACCGACCGCCGCTTGCACAGGCGCACCTAACTTTGCAGCGGCCCAATACATCAGCGCGGTGTACATATAAATAACGAGGGTTTCCAGACCGGCAGGCAGCCCGACTGAAAAGATCCTTCTGGCAGTCGAGTATTCCCACCGAAACGCCATTGGTGGTTGGGCAAACTGACGGTAGCGATCAAATGCTCTGCGAAGAATTATCAACACAGCAACCCCGGTGGCGACCGTTGTAGCCAGGCCGGCGCCGAAGGTGCCCAAGCCATTGACACCCGGCACGCCGAAAATCAACAAAGGCGCCAGGATAAGATTGATGGGGACCGAAACACATTGAGCGATCAAAGGCCCATAGGGCTCGCCGGCGGCACGTAACCCGAAAGTCGCGACAGTCATGACTATCTGCAGGGCCAATCCTGGTATGTACCCGTTCAAGTAGGACTCGCCAAGCTCTTGGGCCGCCGCGCCCGAGGCCAACCTGGAAAGCATGTGAGCCCCACCCATGTATCCGGCAGCGACCACAGCGCAACTGCAAAGAACAGCCATCAGGCCCGCATGGACAAAGATCCGTCGCGCCAGTGCAAATTGGCCGGCCCCCAGTGCCTGACCAATCAACGCGACCGCCCCGATACCCAAGAGTTGCCCAAGCATGCCGGTGAGCAGCGCGGCAGTGGCAGTCGACGTGACGCCTGCGACTGCATTTGCCCCCAAGTGGCTGACAAAGAACAAATCGATAAGCAAATATAACGATTGGATAACGATGCCGACGGCAATGGGCACTGACATATAAGAGATGCTTTTGGCAACGCTCAGATAACTTGCAAACATGGTTTATCACTCTAGTGAGGCCGCGCCAGCTTAAACTGCCGTGCTGCGGCGCTAATGGACAAAGCATACTTCGCAACGAAGTCAGCGCAACTACAAAACTTGGTAGTTGCAGGGCGAGAGCCTATTCAGCAGGATAAATATCGCCACCGGCTATTATCTACCCTAGGAGAAAGTTGATATGAATCATGGCACTTACGACAGTATCTTAGACATGATCTTATATCACGTGAACTCCACGCCTGATCGTATCGCCGTCAAATGCGGTGCGCAGCACTTGACCTATCGACAGTTGGACCAGCAGGCAGATCTGATTGCCGGTTACCTGGAGCATAACGACGTTCCACGCAATGCTATTGTTGCAGTCGCCATGGAAAGAACCGTCCAGCTAATGGCTGTCTGCCTGGGGATAATGAAGCATGGCTGTGCCTATCTACCCATTGACATCGACAACCCTGAGCACAGAATCAACAACATTCTGGATAACGCCGGGGTTGAATGTATTTTCAGCGATGCAGAGTCATTCCCTCGTCAGGGCTTTTGCGCCACGACCGTCAACCCACACACAATTTTCAGCCAAGCCTACCCTCGTAAAAACATCAGCGGGCCACGACCCAGTACGTGCGCCTACTGTATTTACACCTCTGGCTCCACCGGCGCCCCCAAAGGCGTACTGATCAGCCACGGCGCGTTATTGAACCATACGCATTGGTTCATAGAAGCGTTCGCTGTCAACGAGGCTGACATCATCTTGCAACGCACTTCGATAGCGTTTGATGCGTCGGTCTGGGAGCTATGGACGGGGCTGGCGGCCGGCGCATGTACCGTCATGCTCCCCGCAGCTTATGCCAAGCATCCGCTGGGGATTTTGCTGACACTGCAGAGAGAACATATAACCATCGCCCAGTTTGTACCTACACTGCTGCGCGAGCTGGTGAGGCTGAGGCAATTCGAACACATCCCCTGCCGGCTGGTATTTTGTGGTGGTGAGTCATTGACCTGGGAGTTGGCGGACCTGTTCCTGGCGAAAACCCGCACCCCGTTGGTCAACCTGTATGGGCCTACCGAGACCACTATAGACGCGACCTTCTGGCGGGTGAACCCAGATGCCGACAGGGCGTTGCCTGCCCCCATCGGCCAGCCCATTCGCTGTATGCAGGTATACCTGCTGGATGAGCAGGGGAAACCTGTTGCTCTACCGCATCAAGAAGGCGAAATAGTCATTGCGGGACCGGGTGTCGCCATTGGCTACGTCAACAGCCCTCATGAAAATGAGCTGCGCTTTACATCGCTTAACCTCGATGGACACGCTCTGCGAACTTACAAAACGGGCGATATTGGCTTTTTTTCCACCACAGGCGATCTTCACTACCTGGGACGTCGCGATAGCCAGTACAAAATCAACGGGCACCGAGTAGAGCTTCTGGCCATAGAGGAAATCGTGCAGCAGACGCCCGGCGTGCACAGCGCCGCCGCCTACATTGATACGCTCGTCAGCGCAGAAAAACAGATTTGCGTGGCGTTTGTGCCACAAGCCGATGCGGATACACACGCCGTTGAGCAACGCATCAGGCAGGCCCTCTCCCTTCAGCTCCCGTCCTATATGCACCCCAGCCGAATCCAGGCACTGAGCGAACTGCCAATGTTGCCCAATGGCAAAATCAACCATAACACTTTGCGTGAACTGGCTTTTCAACCCGATACCGGCCCCACCGAAATCGACGCGCAAACCTCGACGGCCGTGCAATTGCAGTCCATCTGGACGGAAGTACTCAATCAGCAAACGATTTCCTCTGACAGCCACTTTTTTGAACGCGGGGCGACCTCCCTCTCGGTGATGATGCTGCTGGGCAGGATTGCGAACCTGTTCAACGTCTATCTGAGCCCCAAGGATATTTTCGATCATCCGGTTCTGGCTCAACAAGTGACGCTACTCGGCGAAGGTGCCAGCCATGGCGCTGAAAACGCTATGTTGCTCGACGCTTATGCCTGGCGCCGACGAGTGGGTGAACAGACGCCCGGGCTGGCTCAGTTGGAGATACTGGATAAACCCGCGCAAACCCCGGCCTACTTGGAAAATGTAGTGCTGGCGTTCTACATTCAGGGCACTTGTTCAGCGATCAGGGTGCGCGAGGCATTTGCTACGGTACTGGCACAGCAACCGGCACTGCGCTGCAGCTTCACGCTAAACGCACACGGCCAGTGGCGTCGCACGCAGCACGTTATCGATGATTTCCCATTGCCGTTTCACGTCATCAACCTTGAGCCGCAAAACCAGTCCGACGACACCGTTACAGACCTGGTGGTTCAAGCTTCACTGACCGCCTTCGACCTGAGCAGCCCCCCGTTGATCCGGGCCACCTATATTCAGTGCCCTGAGGCCAATGATGTGCTGATTATCACTGCTCACCACATTGCCTTCGATGGCTGGTCAGGCGCGGTGCTGATGGACCAGCTATGCGCACACTATCAGGCACCCATCGGCAGCGTCGCACCGGAGCAGATCGTGCATTGCCTCAGCTACTCAGACTATACGGATGCCCAGCATCAACGCTTTACCGAGAAGTTGCTGGACAAGCATCTGGATTTCTGGCGACAGGCACTCGAACATTTACCCGAACCTTTTGCCTTGCGCGGAGCGGGCCAGCGACCGGACGCGTTTACGTTTCGCAGCGCGGTCATCCCATTGAACCTGGATGCGCAGTACCCCGCTATAGAACACCTGTGCAATCGCAGCGGATTCAGCCTGTACACCATCATCCTGAGCGCATTCCTGGTGGCACTGGCCCGAAACACCGGCACCGAGGATCTGTATGTGCGCTCACCAGTCGCCAATCGGATCGATGCGGCCCTTGAATCGGTGGTGGGGTACTTCGTTCATCCCATGGTGATCAGACCCAAGCTTAGCCACTGGTCACCTTCCCTGCACCTTCTTGAGCAAATCAATCACTGCGTGCTCGATGCCTACGGCCATACGTTGTTGCCTCCACACTTATTTGAAGCCAACTGCTCACCACGCTCCAGTGCCTATGGGTCCCGGTTTCCCTACTGGTACAACCACCATAACTACCCGTCAAGGCAGCGCCAATTGGGTGACGCGCCGTTGCGGGGGATCGGCGTGCCGTCCACAGGCATCAAGACCGATGTGTCCCTTAACACGGTGCGCACCGACAGCGGGCTGATCGGCAGTCTGTCCTATTACCGAGATGGGATCTCGCAGGTGAATGCCCAGGCGTTGTTGGCGGATTTCCACCAAGCATTGGATAAATTGCTGACCATCGCCTAGTGGCAACCGGCACTGTCGCCGTGTCGATGCACCTTTTTACAGGGACGATCATTGTAATGGGCCACTTTACTGAAACCGCTGACAGGCCTGACGCTTCGCTGGTTTTATACCCGGATGAGCTGCCTGAGCATAAAGACCGGGTCATTTCCCTTAATGGGCGCTGCGAAGCGGTACGGCAGCTGGGCGGCATGACCTTCTTGCGCGTGGCCAGCCACTATTTTTCATTACAAGTGATTGTTCTGGATGCGGCGCTGCGGGATGCCACGGCGCAGATTCGCCAGGCAGACATCATTTCAGTCAGTGGCCGCTTGAGAATCAGACCGGATGTGCTCAAGGAGAGCGTCGACCCGCGAACTCATCCGAATCAGTACGAGGTGGTTCTGGAGCAATTTTCGATTCTTTTGCCAGCGCAAAAAATCGACTTCGTGCCGAGCTCGGAAGCAAAAAACCATCACTTTCACCGGCATCGCCGGCACCAGAACAGTCAACTCGTTGCACTGATCAAGCTGCACCTGGAACGCCAGGGTTTTGTGCAACTGCCACCGCCCGCGTCACTGGGCTTTCATGAACAGCAACGGGTTCGCGAGTTGGTCGCCCTCTGCGACAGCAGCGAATGTGATTCACCGTTGTTCAGTGTCTATACGACCGAACAATTAATGTTTGGCACCCAGCGGTTCTACTTCTTTATCGACGGCGCCGGCAACCTGCCTGACCTGCTACACGTTGTGATTGCTCATCACCAATGCGGTCCTGACGGCTATGAAGGGATATTGAGCGCCATCGCCCGGCAGGTCGTGGAGTTGCTCGCCCCCGACACGCCTTGGCGACTGGATGCGGCCCGGCCACACTGGCCTGCACTGATGCTGCAGACCCAGCCTTCGATGCACATCACAGGCCACACTGGCGACCGGCAATCCCTCGAACCCTCTGGGCAATGGGCTGCAGGACAACGGATCGCCATGCGCAGACGCCTCAAGAGTGCCCTGCCCCCCTTGGACGACATGGCTTCAACCTTGAGCGTGTCACTGGACGCACTCAGGCAGAATCTGGAGGCGGCCTGTCCGCCCAAACGAGGCAAAATACTTGCACAAGAGCTTCAGCCGGGTTCCCACCCCGAACACGCCGAGTCCTATGAGGCATATTCAAAACTGGAATCCGAACACCAGATGCTGTTGGTCGAGCAATCCCTGCAGGGGTTCAACCCCTCGCAGCACATTGCAACTGCCCGCACCTCAGCCCAGGCAGCGTTGCGCTACATGGAACCGGCCCTGGATCACTACGGTATCGACCCGGGCATGGCGCAACGCTTTCTCTCGCTCCAGGCACAACTGCATCCAGACTCCAGCGGCCCCGCTTGCCCTGTGGAATTGTTCCAATTGCTGTGGACCGTACTGGGCAACCCATCAGCCAAGCGCCTGCTTGACAGCAACGCCCACCGTGATCGTCTACTGGCGGTATTCGTCGATCAAAGAATCCTGACGGACGTTCGCCAGCTCGTGTTTATCCACCCCGGCGCAATTGACGCACTGGGAAGCCTGTTTGAACACATACGCGACAAAGATACCCTGGGGCGCCTTCGCACACTTCTGCGCAATGTAATTGCCAGAACCCCGACTGAACTCGCCACTTTACTGACGACCCTGGGCGCGATGTCCCCCGCTGAAGCAATCGCCGCCATCGCACAGACCAAAAAACTCGAAAACGCGGTGAAACATGGTCTGACTACGCCTTACTGGCTGTCACGATGCCTGGACTGCGACGACCCTTCGTCCCTCGTAAATGAGCTGTACCTGAACAATCTAAAAGCCAGCCAGCGCGTATTGGGCAACCATCCGCTATTGCCCTCGTCGACGGAGAACGAAGGTGATACCCAACCGTCGCTCGCAGAGACGATCTATACCCTGTTCAGGCCAATTACCGCCGGCATCAGTGATCTGCAACAAACGCTGTGCGAGTTACGGGATCATTGCGGGCACGTAGAGCGTGCAGGCTTGAAACGATTCAACCGAGGCTTCGTACCGCATTTGCAAGGCTATCGCTATTTCATCAATCAAGAGCGCAAGCCTTATGACCGCCTCCGAATTTATCTTTCAAAAAATGCAGCGTCTTTTTTTGCCAAATCAACGACGGGTATCTGTACCGACATCAACCGTGGGCTGTTCGAAAGAGACGATCACTTTCACCTGAATATTTTCAGCGAGCGACGGGGGCGCCTGGTGGGCAATGTACAACTGTATACCCTGACCATTGGCAGCGAGCCTGCTCTGCTGATTCGCGGCATCAACCCGATCAAGCATTACGCGACCAACGCACTCGTCGATGAACTCCTCGATTGCATCATCGCCTGCGCCACTGACCTTGCTGCCGAAAATGCCTACGCCATGGTGTGCGTTGCACACCAGAACGGCCTCTGGAACTCTAACTCCAATCGCCCAGAGTTGCGTGCTGCCCTGGCGCGACGCTTGGCACACACTGAGCCATTGACGCTGGACCACCCTTTTCACCTTTATACTTACTACCGCACCCCCATCTACCTGTCTGACGTCTATCCGCTATGGCGATCTACGGCGCAAACGCAAAAACTCTCTATCTAGAGACTAAAGCCTCATAAAAGAGACTGTGCGTTGTCACAGACAGCGCCGCAGCGCGTGCTTTGGAAATCGAGTTGGTTTGATCACACCCCGCCAGCACACAGTCTCACAATGGAGACAGCGCCTGAATTAACATCCATTAAATCGTTATTTTTCAAACAGTTATACGATTGGCACGCATTTAGCTATAGCGTTTCCCCAGTGTTACCCCACAAAAATAACAATCCGATGGAGACACACCATGAGTGTGATCATTGCCCTGGCCGCGCTCGCGCTGCTGATGCTGGCCGCCTACCGTGGCTATAGCGTTATCCTGTTCGCCCCCATCGCCGCCCTTGGCGCGGTGCTGCTCACCGACCCGTCCGCTGTCGCCCCTGCCTTTACCGGGGTGTTCATGGAAAAGATGGTCGGTTTTATCAAGCTGTATTTCCCGGTATTCCTGCTCGGTGCGGTGTTCGGCAAGCTCATTGAGCTGTCGGGGTTTTCGCGCTCGATCGTCGCCGCCGCGATCCGCTTGCTCGGCACGCGCCAGGCGATGCTGGTGATTGTGCTGGTCTGCGCCCTGCTCACCTACGGTGGCGTGTCGCTGTTCGTGGTGGTGTTTGCGGTGTACCCGTTCGCCGCCGAGATGTTCCGCCAGAGCAATATCCCCAAGCGCCTGATCCCGGCGACCATCGCCCTCGGCGCCTTCTCGTTCACCATGGACGCCCTACCCGGTACGCCGCAGATCCAGAACATCATCCCCAGCACCTTCTTCAACACCACCGCCTGGGCGGCGCCGTGGCTAGGGCTGATCGGCACGATCTTCGTGTTTTGCGCCGGTATGCTCTACCTCGCACGCCAGCGCAACAAGGCCCAGCGCGCCGGTGAAGGTTATGGCACCGAGTTGCGCAATGAGCCCGAAACCGCCGACAACCTGAGCTTGCCCAACCCGTGGCTCGCGTTGTCGCCGCTGATCCTGGTGGGGGTGATGAACCTGTTGTTCACCCACTGGATCCCGCAGTGGTACGGCAAGACCCACAGCCTCAGCCTGCCGGGCATGAGCGCGCCGGTGACCACCGAAATCGCCAAGCTCACCGCGATCTGGGCGGTGCAGGCGGCGTTGCTGGTGGGGATTGTCGTGGTGCTGGTGTTCGGCTTCTCGGCGATCAGGAGCAAGCTGGCCGAAGGCAGTAAAAGTGCGGTCAGCGGTGCGCTGCTAGCGGCAATGAACACCGCCTCGGAATACGGCTTTGGCGCAGTAATCGCCTCGCTGCCAGGCTTTCTGGTACTGGCGGACTGGCTCAAGGGCATCCCCAACCCGCTGGTCAACGAAGCGATCACCGTGACCTTGCTGGCCGGTATCACCGGCTCCGCTTCCGGCGGCATGAGCATCGCCCTCGCCGCGATGTCCGAGAGCTTTATTGCAGCCGCCCACGCGGCCAATATCCCCCTTGAGGTGCTGCACCGGGTCGCGGCCATGGCCAGCGGCGGCATGGACACCTTGCCCCACAACGGCGCAGTGATCACCCTGCTGGCCGTCACCGGGCTGACCCACCGCGAAGCCTACAAGGACATTTTTGGCATCACGATCATCAAGACCCTTGCGGTGTTCGTGGTGATCGGCACTTTCTACGCCACCGGCATTGTGTGAGGTTTTCATGACAACTTTGAATGGCAAGACCGCCCTCGTCACCGGCTCCACCAGCGGCATCGGCTTAGGGATTGCCCTGAGCCTGGCCAAGGCCGGCGCCAACCTGATTCTCAACGGCTTCGGCGACGCCAGCGCGGTGATCGCCCAGGTACAGGCGTTTGGCGGCAAGGTCGGGCATCACCCGGCAGACGTCAGCGACCCCGCGCAAATTGCCGACATGCTCGCCTACGCCGAGCACGAGTTCGGTGGCGTGGACATCCTGGTCAACAATGCCGGTATCCAGCATGTGGCAGCGGTAGAAGACTTCCCTGTGGAGCGCTGGGATTCGATCATCGCCATCAACCTGTCCTCGGTGTTCCACAGCACACGCCTGAGCTTGCCGGGCATGAAGGCCAAGGGCTGGGGGCGCATCGTCAATATCGCCTCGGTGCATGGGCGAGTCGGCTCAGTGGGCAAGGCGGCGTATGTGGCGGCCAAACATGGGGTGATCGGCCTCACCAAGGTGGTGGGCCTGGAAACCGCCACCAGCAATGTCACCTGCAACGCCATCTGCCCGGGCTGGGTGCTGACGCCGCTGGTGCAGAAGCAGATTGATGATCGCGTGGCTACCGGGGTCGACCCACAGCAAGCGCAGCAGGGTCTCCTGGCGGAGAAACAGCCGTCGCTGGAGTTTGTGACGCCGTCGCAGCTCGGGGAGCTGGTGTTGTTCTTGTGCAGTGAAGCCGGTGCCCAGGTGCGCGGCGCGGCCTGGAACATCGATGGTGGCTGGCTGGCCCAGTAAACCCGTGATGATCGTTCCCACGCTCTGCGTGGGCACGCAGACCGGGGCGCTCCGCGCCCCAAAAGTGGACGCAGAGCGTCCAGTCAGGCATTCCCACGCGAAGCGTGGGAACGAGAAGAGGCAGCTTATGTCCGACATCCTCTGGCAACCGTCCCCGGAACGCATCGCCAACACGCGCATGGATCAGTTCCGCCGCTTCATCAACCAACGCCACGGCGTGCAGCTCCACGACTACCCCGCCCTGCACCAATGGAGCATCGACCAACGCCCGGACTTCTGGCAGGCGATTGTCGCGTTCTTTGACGTGCAGTTTCGCAGCCCGCCCACGGTGACCCTGATCGAAGACATCGAGATGCCCAGCGCCCAATGGTTTCCCGGCGCCACCCTGAACTTTGCCGAACACCTGTTGCGCCGCCGCGACGATCATCCTGCTGTGGTGGCTGTCAGCGAAGACGGCCGACGTGAACAATTGAGCTATGCGCAGCTGGCGGAACACGTGGCCGGCCTGCAAAAAAGCCTGCGGGCGGCCGGGGTCGGCATAGGTGACCGAGTGGCCGCGTGCATGCCCAACACCTGGCAAACCCTGGTCGGCATGCTCGCCACCACCAGCCTCGGTGCGATCTGGTCGTGCTCCTCGCCAGATTTCGGCACCCAGGGCGTCATCGACCGCTTCGGCCAAATCGAGCCCAAGGTGCTGATCACCTGCGCAGGCTACCGCTATGCCGGCAAGCGCATCGACCAGAGCGCCAAGCTCAATGAAATCCTTGAACGCCTGCCCTCCCTGCAACAGCTGATCATCGTGCCTTACACCAAGCCCGAGGCGCAGGCTGGGGACTACGCCACCCACGCCCACGTCGCGCTGTGGGACGACTTCTATCAAGCCGGCGGCGAACCGGAATTTGTCGCGGTGCCGTTCGATCACCCGCTGTATATCCTCTATTCCAGCGGCACCACCGGCATCCCCAAGTGCATCATCCACGGCACTGGCGGCGTATTGCTGACGCACCTCAAGGAACACGGCCTGCATGCCGACCTGAACCGCGAGGACTGCCTGTTCTACTACACCACCTGCGGCTGGATGATGTGGAACTGGCTGGTGTCGGTGCTGGCGATCGGCGCCACCGCGGTGCTGTACGACGGCTCGCCGTTCCATCCCGGCCCCGAACGCTTGATCGACCTGATCGATGCGGAAAAAATCAGCGTGTTCGGCACCAGCCCCAAATTTCTCGCCACCCTGGAAAAATCCGGGTTGCAGCCGCGCTTGAGCCACGACCTGGGCAGCCTCAAGGGTCTGATTTCGACCGGCTCGCCGTTGTCGCCCCAGAGTTACGACTACGTGTACCGCGAGATCAAGGCTGAGCTGTGCCTGTCCTCGATGTCCGGTGGCACCGACATTGTCTCCTGCTTTGTGATCGGCAACCCGGTGCTGCCGGTACGGCGCGGTGAAATGCAGTGCAAGAGCCTGGCCATGGCCATCGAAGTGTGGGACGACCAGGGCCGGCCCCTGATCGGGGAGAAAGGCGAACTGGTGTGCACCCGGCACTTCCCTGCCATGCCCATCGGGCTGTGGAATGACCCGCAACAGCAAAAACTGCGCGCCTCGTATTTCAGCCAGTTCCCCGGCGTGTGGGCACAGGGTGACTATGCCGAGCAACGCGCCAACGGCAGCCTGTTGATCCACGGGCGTTCCGATGCGGTGCTCAACCCCGGCGGCGTGCGCATTGGCACCGCCGAGATTTATCGCCAGGTGGAAAAGGTCCCGCAGGTGCTGGAAAGCCTCGCCATCGGTCAACGCTGGCAGGACGACGTGCGCGTGGTGCTGTTTGTGCGCCTGGATGATGGAATTGAACTGGACGAGGCGCTGCAACAGCAGATCCGCCAGGTGATTCGCGCCAACACCACACCGCGGCACGTGCCGGCGAAGATCCTCGCTGTCACGGATATCCCCCGCACCATCAGCGGCAAAATCGTCGAATTGGCGGTGCGCAATGTGGTGCATGGCGAGCCGGTGAAAAACACCGATGCCCTGGCCAACCCCCAGGCACTGGAGCAATTTCGCCACAGAGCTGAGCTGGCCGATTAGATGAAAGGTTTCAGCGCTGACACAGCGTTTTGAAGAAAAACCCTCAAGGCATGCTATTTTTCCGGGGTAGCCACCCCTTGTCGTTCCTTGGGACAATGGGTGTTGTCATTTTTCAAAGCGTCAGGCTCAGGGCTTTTTATGAATGGAACATCCACCGGTAGCGAAGCCGCTGCATTGATCAGGCGGCTGGACTGGGCGCAAAGCCCCCTCGGTGAGGCCAGTGAGTGGCCGCAAAGCCTGCGCACTGCTGTCGATATCGTCGTGCATTCACCCATGCCAATGGTGCTGCTGTGGGGCCCACACCTCATACAACTCTATAACGATGGCTTTGCCCACCTGATAGGCGGCAAGCACCCCGGCGCTCTGGGCCAGCCGGCGCACCACACTTGGCCCGAACTGGAAAGCTTCGCCGCGCCGGTCTACGACGCCGTGCTCGGCGGCCAGGTGCGCACCTTCAGCGAGCAACGCTTTGTGCTGCAACGCGAGGGCCGCGACACCGAGATATGGCTCGACCTGACCTACAGCCCGGTGCGCGATGAAAGCTGCCGGGTGGCCGGCATCCTGGTCACGGCCATTGAAACCAATGAGCGGCGCAGCAAAACCCTCGAACTGCAACAGCGCTCCGAAGCCAGCCTCAAGGCCCAGCACAACACCGAGCAGCGCCTGCAACTGGCACTGGCGGCCACCGACGCGGTAGGCACCTGGGACTGGGATATCGGCGAAGACCGTTTCATCGCCGACGCCCATTTCGCCTACCTGCATGGCGTCGACCCCAACGATTCGAGCCTGCTGCCCATCAGCGCCTACCTGCATGGTGTGCACCCTGAGGACCGGGGAACGGTGACGCGCAGCATCAAGCATTGCATTACCCATGGCACCGAATACGCCGAGGAGTATCGCTTGCTGCAAGCCGACGGCCAGGTGCGCTGGGTGTTCGCCCGTGGCCGCTGCTACAAGGATCAACAGGGCCGGCCTGCGCGTTTCCTCGGCGCCGCGCTGGACCTCACCGAGCGTAAAAACACCGAGCAAGCCCTGCGCCAGAGCCAGACCGAGCTGCAACTGATCATCAACGCCATGCCGGTGTTGATCGGCTACGTTGACCACGACCAGCGCTTTCGCCTCAACAACAGCGCTTACCTGGACTGGTACGGCAAGACGCCCCAGGAGCTGTACGGCAAAACCATCCGCGAAGTACTTGGCGACGAGGTGTATGCCGGGCGCGCAGACAAGATCGCCGCCGCGCTCAAGGGCAAAGCGTGCAGCTTCATGACGGTGACGCCTCATCGCGATGGCCGCCCGCGCCATGCACTGATGAAGTACCTGCCGCGCTTTAGCAGTGACGGCTCGGTGAATGGTTTCTACATCTTTGTGATCGACGAGACCGAACGCAAGCTCACCGAAGAAGCCCTGCGCCACCTCAACGAGAACCTTGAAGAACGCGTGGCCCAGCGCACCCAGGCGCTGGCCGAAGCCAACCAGCGCCTGCAAAACGAGATGTTCGAGCGCGAGCGTGCCGAAGATGCCCTGCGCCATGCGCAGAAGATGGAAGCGGTCGGCCAGCTCACCGGCGGTATCGCCCATGACTTCAACAACATGCTCACCGGCATCATCGGCAGCCTCGACCTGATGCAGCGTTACATTGCCGCCGGACGCAGCGACGATATCGGCCGTTTTGCCGATGCCGCCGTGTCCTCCGCCCACCGCGCCGCCGCCCTCACCCACCGGCTGCTGGCGTTCTCGCGACGCCAGTCGCTGGACCGTCGCCCCACCGACCCCAACCAACTGGTGGCGTCCCTGGAAGACCTGTTCCGGCGCACCAAGGGCGCGCATATCGAACTCAAGGTAAAACTGGGCAAGGACACCTGGCCGGTGAACACCGATGCCAGCCAATTGGAAAACGCCCTGCTCAACCTGGTGATCAACGCCCGCGACGCCATGCCCGACGGCGGCGAGCTGCTGATCGAAACCGCCAACAGTTACCTGGACGGCACCGACATCACCACCCTGGAACCGGTCAAGGCTGGCGACTATGTGATGCTTGGCGTGAGCGACAACGGCAGCGGCATGGCGCCGAAAATCCTCGCCAAGGCGTTCGACCCGTTCTTCACCACCAAACCCATCGGCCAAGGCACTGGCCTTGGGTTGTCGATGATCTACGGTTTTGCCCAGCAATCCGGCGGCCACGTGACCATCCAGAGCGAACCGGGCCAGGGCACCTGCGTGCGCCTGTACCTGCCGCGTTTGTATGGCACCGCACTGGAAAGCAGCCTGCCTACCAGCCTGACCGAAGCCCCCGTGGCCCTGGCCGGTGAAGCGGTGGTGGTGGTCGAGGACGACCCGGCGGTGCGTATGCTGGTGGTCAATGTACTCGACGAACTGGGCTATACCGCTCACCAGGCGGCGGATGCGCGTGCGGCGCTGCCGTTGCTGGAATCGGATTTGCGCGTGGACTTGCTGGTGACCGACGTTGGCTTGCCCGGCATGAACGGCCGGCAACTGGCGGAAATCGCCCGCCAGCATCGCCCCGGCCTGCGCGTGCTGTTCATGACCGGTTATGCCGAGAAAGCCGCCGAACGCCAGGGGTTCCTGGAGGACGGCATGGACATGGTCGCCAAGCCTTTTTCCATTGACCTGTTGGCCAACAAAATCCGTAGCATGATCGGCGTCGAGGCCTGAGTTCAGGCATAATCGCGCGCCGTCGCACAGCTGGTAGAGCCCCATGAAAGCCCAAGCCCGTCATATCCTGGTGAAAACCAGCGAAGAAGCCGAACAACTCAAGCAGCGTATTGCCAAAGGCGAAGCCTTTGATGTGCTGGCCAAGAAGTACTCCACCTGCCCGTCGGGCAAACGCGGTGGTGACCTGGGCGAAGTGCGGCCCGGGCAGATGGTGGGGGCGATTGATGCGGTGATCTTCAAGAAACCGGTGAAGGTGGTGCACGGGCCGATCAAGAGCAAGTTTGGCTATCACCTGGTGCAGGTGTTTTACCGCGATTGAGTGGATGGCTTCAGTCCGCTATCGCAGGCAAGCCAGCTCCCACATCCGATCGTTCCCACGCTCTGCGTGGGAATGCCTCACTGGACGCTCTGCGTCCGCTTCTCGGACGCGGAGCGTCCCGGGCTGCGCTCCCACGCAGAGCGTGGGAACGATCAGTGATCATCTCGGTATCAGCGCCCCGGGCACCTGAATCACCCGGCTTGCCAACCGATGCCCCGCCAGTGCGGCGTCTTGGGGCGAACCACCGTTGAGCCGACTGGCCAGATACGCCGCACTGAACGAATCCCCCGCCGCCGTGGTGTCCACCACCTTCTCCACTTTCAACGCCGGCACCGCAAAGCGCTCGCCCGCGCAACGAATCAAGCACGCATCCGCTCCCCGCTTGAGCACCACTTCTGCAATCGAGGGATACGCCGCAAACACCTGCTCGCTATCCTCATAGCCGAACAACGCGCGTTCGTCATCCTCGGTGAGCAAGGCAATGTCCACTGCGGCCAACACCCTGCGATACGCCTCACGGGCCGTTTGCACATCGGCCCACAGCCTGGGCCGGTAGTTGTTATCGAACACCACCTTGGCGCCACGCTGGCGGGCTTCGATCAGCGCCTGCAGTAAGCGCTCACGCCCGATGTCTCCCAGCACCGCCAGGGTAATGCCACTGAAATACACCACGTCATAGCCCGGCAATGCCGCCAGGACCGGCTCGGCGGCAGGCGTGGTGAAGCAGTCGCGCACGGCCGCTTCGTTGCGCCAGTAGAGGAATTTACGTTCGCCCTGGGCATCAGTCTGGATGCAATACAAGCCCGGCAGGCGCCCAGGCAGACGCTGGACCCTGCCCAGGCCAAGGCCTTCGGCGTGCCAATGCTCACACATGGCATCGCTGAAGCTGTCATCGCCCAGGGCGGTGACGTAGTCAACGCTGCCGGCATCGCCCAGCTCGCGACGCAGGTACACCGCAGTGTTCAGGGTGTCGCCGCCGAAGCTCTGGTGCAGGCTGCCGTCGGCGCGGTGTTGCAGTTCGATCATGCATTCGCCGATGAGGGCGATGCGGGGGTGGGTGTTCATGGCAAAGTTCTCAGGTGTGCTGGAGGGCCCCATCGCGGGCAAGCCCGACTCCCGCATTCGACTGCATTCCTTCAGTTAAAACGCGGTCACTGTGGGAGCTGGCTTGCCTGCGATAGCCGCGACTCGGTCTAGAAGCACGTACGCAGAGACTCGACCACCTGCAACTGCTCATCCACCAGGCACCCCACCTGCCATTTATCAAAGGTCAGGCAAGGGTGGGACGTACCAAAGGAAATGATGTCGCCAATACGCAATTCAACCCCGGGCGCCACGGTCATGAACGCATGCTGGTCCATTACCGCCGTGACCTTGCACCCGCTCACATCATCACCTTGCGCCGGCACGATCCCGGCCTTGTAGCACTTGAGTGGCACCGGCAAACCGGCGTCGTAGGCCACGTCGCGCTTGCCCAGGGCAACCACCGCAAAACCAGGCTCCGGCAACGACTGCACATGCGCCCAGACTTCCATTGCCGGGCGCAGGCCCTCGTTGAGGTCGCTGCGGCGTTCGAGTACACAGCACTGCGCCTCTTTGTAGATGCCATGGTCGTGGGCCACGTAACTGCCTGGGCGCAACACGCTGAGGAAACGGCCGGCGGCGTTCTGCGTTTCGAACGACTCGGCGATCAGGTCGTACCAGGCCGAGCCCGATGCGGTGATGATCGGCGTGGGCAGGTCGAACAGGCCGCTGTCTTGCAGCTCGACCGCCAGGCTCACCAGGCTGGCGGCGAAGGCGCGGATACCACTGATGGCGTGCTCGCCGTGGATCACGCCTTCGTAACCCTCGATACCGGTGAGGGCCAAGGCCGGCTGGGCCTGGACCGCCTTGGCCAGGTCGCGCACTTGCTGCTCGCTGCGACAGCCGCACCGGCCACCGACCACGCCATACTCGATCATCACATTGAGGCGCTGACCACGGGCGGCGAAGAACAGGCCCAGGTCGGCAACGTTGTCCGGGTGATCGACCATGCAATGAAAGTCAAAATCCTTGTCGGCCAGCAGGTCCGCGATCAAGGCCATGTTCGCTGCGCCCACCAGTTGGTTGGCCATCAGCACGCGACGCACGCCGCTGGCGTAGGCGGCGCGGGTCTGCACGGCGGTAGCCAGGGTGATGCCCCAGGCACCGGCGGTGATCTGGCGCTGGAACAGCGCGGGCATCATGCTGGTCTTGCCGTGGGGCGCCAGCTCGGCGCCGCTGCTGCGGACAAAGTCCTGCATCCAGCGGATGTTATGTTCCAGGGCGTCACGGTGCAGCACCAGGGCCGGCAGGCTGACATCGCGAACCAAATGGGCACCGACGGCAGCGGCACCTTTTTCAACGGCGTTGAGGGCAGACATGGAAAACTCCTATTCGTTGATGCGCCGGGCCAGGCTGTTGGCACTGTCGATCAGTACCCGGCGATAGTCGTGGTAGTTTTTGCTCGCATCAGCCCGAGGGGCGACGATGCACAGGGTCGCGATGCTGATGCCCTGGGCATCGCGCACCGGGGCGGCAAAACAATGGGTGAAGGTGTCGGCCACACTGTCGAAGGAGAAGAACCCATCCAGGCTGGCCTGGCGGATCTGCGCCAGGAAAGTGTCCAGCGGCAGGCGCAGGCCGTCCGGCAGGATGAAGTCGTCGGGATCGATCAGGTCGACGATCTGCTGATCGCTCAAATGCCCCAGCAACAAGCGCCCCGAGGCGGTCCAGGGAATGGGGGCGTTTTCACCGATATCCGAAGAAATACGGAAATGCCGCTGGCCCTCGCGCATCAGCGCCACCGTGTATTTGCGCCCGTTGAGCAGGCACATCTGCGCGGTTTCGTGGGTCTGGCTGACGATCTCCTGCAAGGCGTGGTCGGCCTCGCGGGTCAGGTCGAAGTGACGCAAGTGTGCCTGGCCGAGGAAATACAGCTGGCGCCCCAGGTACACGTGGCCGTCGTTGCCCACGGTCTCCAGGATGCGCCGCTCCAGCAACGACGCCACCAGTTCGTAGACCGTGGATTTGGGGCTGCCGATGCCGCTGGCAATATCATTCGGGCGCAGGGGCTGGCCGATTTCCTTGAGAAAATCGAGGATATCGAACGCACGGTCCAGGCCTTTGGCGCGGCGTTTGATGGTGTCTTCGGTCATGGCAGTACTCGGTCCCGTTCCAGATGATCGTTCCCACGCTCTGCGTGGGAATGCATGCGGTGACGCTCTGCGTCACAAGCGCGGACGCAGAGCGTCCAAGGCGGTATTCCCACGCAGAGCGTGGGAATGATCAGTTAGGCCTTTTTCTTGTAGGCCACGCAATCAATCTCGACCTTGCAATCGACCATCATATTGGCCTGCACACAGGCACGCGCCGGGGCGTGTTCCGGGGTGAAGTATTCGCCGAACACCTTGTTGAAGCTCCAGAAGTCCCGTGGGTCTTCCAACCATACGCCCACCCGAACCACATCCTTGAGCTCGTAGCCGGCCTCTTCGAGGATCGCCACCACGTTGCGCATCGTCTGGCGGGTTTGCTCGATGATGCCGCCGTTGATGATTTCACCGTCCACCGCAGGTACCTGGCCCGACACGTACAGCCAGCCATCGGCTTCCACAGCGCGGGCGAACGGGCGTGGCTGGCCGCCACCTGCGGTGCTGCCGGTGCCGTAACGAGTAATGCTCATATAGTTGCTCCTTGTTAAAAACGAATGTTCTTGAGAAATTCCGCCAGTCGCGGCGACTGCGGCCGCTCGAATATATCTTTCGCGCTGCCCTGCTCTTCAATGCGGCCCTGGTTCATGAACACTATCTGGTCCGAAACTTCATAGGCAAAGCGCATCTCGTGGGTGACCAACAACATGGTCATGCCCTCCTCCGCCAGCCCCTTGATCACGCTGAGCACTTCGCCCACCAACTCCGGGTCGAGGGCCGAGGTGACTTCATCGAACAGCATCAGGCTGGGGTTCATGGCAATGGCCCGGGCAATGGCCACACGTTGTTGCTGGCCGCCGGACAATTGGCCGGGAAAGTGATTGCGGCGTTCCAGCAGGCCGACACGGTCCAACCATTTTTCGGCCAGGGCTACCGCTTCATCCTTGCCCATCTTCTTGACCTTGAGCAAGCCGAGGGTAACGTTCTGCAGCGCAGTCAGGTGCGGGAACAGGTTGAATTGCTGGAATGCCATGCCGGTCATTGCGCGGTGCTGGGCGATCACCCGCTCCGGGTGGCGTACGCGCTTGCCGCCAACATCGCTGTAACCAATGGACTCGCCATCCAGGGTGATCTGCCCGCCCTGGAACTCCTCCAGCAGGTTCACGCAGCGCAGCAAGGTGGTCTTGCCCGAGCCGCTGGAACCGATCAACGTCACCACATTGCCGCGCTGCATGGACAGGTCGACGCCCTTGAGCACTTCCACCTGGCCGTATTGTTTACGCAGGCCACGAATGTCCAGCAGCGCTGGGTTGGTTTGAGCTTGGTTCATGGCAAGGCCACCCGTTTTTCAATGTAGCGCCCGAATAATTCGATGGCGTAGTTGATGACAAAGAACAGAAAACCGGCGAACAGGTAGAACTCCAGGGTCATGAAGGTGCGCGCGATCACCTGCTGAGTACTGAGCAGCAATTCGGCCACGCCGATCACCGACAGCAAGGTGGAAGCCTTGACAATTTCCGTGGAGGAATTGACCCAGGTCGGCAAAATCTGCCGCAGCGCCTGGGGCAACAGCACGTAGCCCAGGGACTGATAAAACGTCAGGCCAATCGCCTTACCCGCTTCCATTTGCCCACGGGGAATGGCTTGCAGCGCGCCGCGCACGATTTCCGATACATGGGAGCCACAGAACAAGGTGAGCCCGACCGCACCGGCCTGGAACGCACTGATTTGCCAGCCAAGGGCCGGCAGCATGTAGAAACACGCCAACACCAGTACAAACACCGGCGTGCCACGGATCAAATCGACATACAGACGGAACGGCGCGCGCATCCAGAATTTGCCGTAGGTGAGGATCAACCCGGCGACGATGCCGATCAGGGTGCCAAAGACAATCGCCAGCGCCGAGACCGCCACGCTTGCCTGAAAGCCAGCCCAAAGGGTCTCGCGGGCGATCCACAATTCATGCAGCCAACTGGGGGATTCGTACATGGGACCCTTCCTTAACGACGGATAGCCAAACGCTGTTCCAGGTAACGGAGCAGCATGGCAATCAGGTAACAGGCAGCCACGTAGAGCGCGGTCGTGACCAGCCAGGTTTCAATCACCCGATAGCTTTCGACGTTGATCTTGCGGGCGTAATAGGTCAGCTCCGGCACCGCGATCGCAGCGGCCAGGGAGGTGTCCTTGAACAGCGAGATAAAGTTGTTCGACAGCGCCGGCAGCACGTTGCGCAGCATTACCGGCACGGTGATGTAAGCGCGAATCCGCCACTCCCCCAGGCCGATGGCCAGGCCGGCTTCCCGCAAACCCTTGGGAATATTCACCAGGCCTGCGCGGAACACTTCGGTGAGATAGGCACCGGCATACAACGACAGGGTGATGATGAACGAGGGAATCTTATCCAGGCGAATACCCAGGGAGGGCAAGGCGAAGTAGATCAACAGGATCAACACCAGGATGGGGGTGTTGCGCACCACCGTCACATACACCGAGGCAAGAATACGCAACGCACGGTGCCTGGAGAGCATGGCAAACGCCATCAACAGGCCGATCACGCAGCCGATGGCGATCGACAGCAACGCCAACTGCAACCCCAGGCCGAGCCCCGCCAGCAAGGTGTCGAAATCACGCCAGACGGCGGCAAAGTTCAACTGATAGTTCATGGTCAGCAGCACCTGAAGGGGGCGTGTTCAGGCACGCCCCTATTGTTGCGGGTCACTTGAATTCCACGGGAAAACCAATCGCCGGTTCTGGCAGATCCACGCCAAACCACTGCTTGAACGAGGCTTTATAGGTGGGGAACTCCACACCGGTCATGGCTTCGTGCAGCGCGGTATTGACGAAGTTCAACCAGTCCTGGTCGCCGCGCTTGACCGCGCAGGCGTAGGTTTGCGGGCTCCAGGCGTAGGTGGGGCTGCGGTAGCGGCCAGGGTTCTGCACCATCAGGTATTTGACCGAGGACTGATCGGTGGCGGCGGCATCGGCGCGGCCTGAGTTCACGGCCTGGTACATCAGGTCGACACTGTCGTACTGGTCGACCTTGGCCTTGGGCAGCGCCTGGTGCACCAACTCTTCGGCGTATACGTTTTGCAGCACTGCCACGGTAACGTCATCACCTGCGGCTTGGAGATCTTCGATTTCCTTGTACTTGCTGTTGTTGGGCAGCAGCAGGCCGACGCCTTCCCGGTAGTACGGCAGGGTGAAGGCCACCTGCTGCGCACGGCTGGCGGTGACGGTGATGAACTGGCAGCTCATGTCGACCTTGTCGGTGAGCAGGTTGGGAATACGTGCATCGGACGACTGCACCACAAACTCCACCTTGCTCGGGTCATTGAACAAGCCTTTGGCCACGATGCGGCCGATGTCGATATCAAATCCCTGCAACTTGCCATCCGCTCCCTGGAAGTGCCACGGCGCATTGGTACTGCCTGTACCTACGATCAAGTGCCCACGCTTGAGCACATCATCGAGCTTGCTGTCCGCCGCCTGCACCAGGCTGGCGAAGGAAGCCGATGCAGCGACGAGAAAAACACACGCTTTGAATACGGAAGGTCGGTGATGCATGACAAGCACTCCAGGGATTGTGTATTCCGCTATACCGGAACTTGGTATGTAACAACGGAATAGACAGCAGAAAGTGTGCCACAGACGCTGGAGGAAACCTATGGGGGTAATAAATGCGTTAGGGATCAGCGTGATAGCGATTGCAGAGATAAACAGCGTTGCGCCGTCGTCGCATGGCAGTGCTACGCAACGCCCCACAACGGTGTTACAGCGCACCTAGACGGGTCGAGTGCAAGTGACGCGCACCTGTGAAGGTTGACAGTAGACGGTGACGACCCTCCGGCTTAGCGTGAGCAAAAACCAACACGGCAGGCAGGAGGATCAACATGGGAGTCGCCACGCGCAGAATTTCCAGCGCCCAAGGGTTCAATCGGGTACTGAACACACCGCGCCCGGTGTTTATTCTTTTTTTTTCAGAGCACTGCCCCGCTTGCGCGCAGGCATGCCACTTATTCGAACAGACCGCGTGGAAGCATCCCTGGATAGTCAGCCTGTCACTCGACTGCGCCCATACGCCGAGGCACCCTGACGTGACGGGCACCCCGACGCTGCTGATCTACCTGAAGGGGGCCGTGGTAGAACGGCTCAAAGGCTTCGGCCCCGTTGAAGAACAAGAGCAGTGCGTAAAAGACATCTTCAGCCGTTATGACCTGGGCAAGGGCGCAAGTGCACTTGCGTCACCCGGCGCTCTTCCACTTCAGCCACGGTCAAACGCCAGCCTTCATGCTCCAGGCTATCGCCCACCGCCGGCAGGCGGTCGAGCAGGCTCATCACCAACCCCGCCAAGGTTTGATAGTCCTCGGTAGCCGCAGCCTTGAAGCCCGTTCGCTGACGCAGCAGGTTGAGGTTCAAGGCACCATTGGCACGGAAACCATCGCCGTCCTCGACTATGTCCGGCCCTTCGATTTCGCTGGCATCGGGCAATTCACCGGCGATGGATTCCAGAATATCCGTCATGCTCAATACACCCATGAAGTCGCCGAATTCGTTGATCACGAAAGCGATGTGGGTAGACTCCTGGCGCATCTGCTCCAGGGCGTTGAGGATCGAAAAGCTTTCCAGCAGGTTGATCGCCCGACGCGCCAAGTGCGCAAGGTTCGGCTCGTTGCCAGCCAGGTATTCCTTGAGCAGCTCTTTCTTGTGCACAAAGCCCAAAGGCTCATCCACTGCACCGTTACGGATCAACGGCAGACGCGAGTAGGACGAGTGCATCAGTTTCAGACGCGTCGTCTCGGGGTCGTCCGCCAGGTCGATACAGTCAACCTTGGCCCTTGGGGTCATCAGGGTGCGAATCGGCCGCTCGGCCAGTTGCAGCACACCGCTGATCATCACCCGTTCGCGTCGATCAAACAGCGGCCCCTGCGCAGCATCCGGCTCGCCCAGCAGGTCAGCCACGTCTTCACCCACTTCTTCCACCGCCAGGCTGCGGCCGCCCAACAAGCGCATCACCGCATGGGCGGTACGCTCACGCACCGGCAACACGCCCTGCGCCGATTTCTTGCGACGGGCTCGGGCGATCTGGTTGAACACCTCGATCAGAATCGAGAAGCCAATGGCCGCGTACAGGTAGCCCTTGGGAATATGGAAACCCAGGCCTTCGGCGGTCAGGGCGAAACCGATCATCATCAAGAAGCCCAGGCACAGCATGATCACGGTGGGGTGCGCATTGACGAAACGGGTCAGCGGCTTGCTCGCCACGATCATCAGGCCGATGGACACGATCACCGCGATCATCATCACCGCCAGCTCGTCGACCATGCCCACGGCGGTAATCACCGCATCGAGGGAGAACACCGCATCCAGCACCACGATTTGCGCGACGATCGGCCAGAACATCGCGTAAGCCACATTGCCCTTGTGCTGCGCCACATGGCCTTCAAGGCGCTCATGCAATTCCATGGTGGCCTTGAACAGCAGGAATATACCGCCGAACAGCATGATCAGGTCACGGCCCGAGAAGCTCTTGTCGAACACCTCGAACAGCGGCTGGGTCAGGGTCACCAACCAGGAAATACTCGCCAACAGGCCCAGGCGCATCAGCAGCGCCAGGGATAAACCGATCAAACGTGCACGGTCACGCTGCTCCGGTGGCAGCTTGTCCGCCAGGATCGCGATAAACACCAGGTTGTCGATACCCAGCACCAGTTCCAGCACAATCAAGGTCGCAAGGCCGAGCCAGGCCGTAGGATCCGCTAACCATTCCATTTATAAATTCTCTGTCTTTAAAGTGTTCAGAACGCCGGGCACGGCAAAGTGCGGTCATACGACCGAGACAAGGTTAGTTGACGGAATACGGGGTGCTTCAGCGGGAACAGCGACAGCGGTTGTCTTGGGGAAAGACGACTGGGAGGCTCCGAGAGGGTGTTCATGCAAGTCCTGAAATGACAAAAGGACTTGAATCCTACATTTGAAATACAAATTTCCTACAGCGCAAAACTATTACAAAACCTGTAGCCCCCTATCAGAAGCACACCAATACTTGTGGGAGCTGGCTTGCCTGCGATGCAGGCACCTCGGTGTTGATCGTTCCCACGCTCCGCGTGGGAATGCCGCCTTTGACGCTCCGCGTCCCACCCGCGCAAGGGTGACGCGGAGCGTCACAGGATGCGTTCCCACGCTGGAGCGTGGGAACGATCTGTATCAGGTTTTACGAGTGGCATCGTCCAGCGCCAGGATGGTGTGGGCGTTGGTGACGGTGGTCGCCAGCGTATTGATCACTCCCGAGCGCAACGCCCCCAAGGTCGCCGCCGCCTTGGTGTTCTCACTGGCAATCGCCACCACGTCCGGGATGCGAAACAGCTCCTGCACCGTCAACCCGATCACCCGCCCCTGGATGGCGTTGACCGCCGGCTGGCCGTGAATGTCGATAAAGTCATAGCCCATCATGTCGCCCACAGTGCCAGACAGGCGCGCCTGGGCGATTTCCTGGGGCGAGAACCAGCCCATGCGCACCATGTTGCTGTTCTCGCTCATGTCGCCGATGCCGATCAAGGCAATGTCAGCGCGGCGTGCGCGGTCAAGGGTGGAGCGCACCGTGTCGTTGTTGATCAGCACCCCGCGCAGCTCGGGGTTGGCCACCAGCGCTGGGGCGTAGAGGCTTTCACTTTCACCCCCAAAGCGCAGGGCCAGGCGCCGGCAGATGTGGTCAGGGTTCATGTATTCACCGGCCTTGAGCGAACCGCCGATGGCACACACGAAGGTGCAGTTGCGGGTCACCGGCAGAAACACGTTATCGGCCACCGCGCCGACGTTACGCCCCATGCCCACCGCAACGATCATGCCGTCGCCCAGGGTCTTGTTGAGGTAGTTGGCCACCAGGCTGGCGACCGCCGAGCGCTGGGTGTCGGGGTCGCTGTGGTCGACCGCAATCAAGGCGCGGTCGAGCTTGAAGCGCTCCACCAGTGCCCGTTCCAGCTCGTTGTTCATTGCCGGGTGCTGCAGCACGCGCACCTCGACAATCCCTTCATCGCGCGCGCGCTTGAGCAGGCGGCTGACTTTTGCCCGCGACAGGTCAAAACGCTTGGCAATGGCCTCCTGAGTGACGTTCTCAAGGTAATAGAGCATCGCCACTTCGGTCATCTGATCGATATCACTGGCCATGCGCTGGGTACTGTCACTCATGGGGACGGGCTTCCGTTTCGGCGTCAAAGGCGCATTCTCCCGACTCTTGCCCTGCGCCGTCCACTACTGATGCCCATCGCGCTCGATCGCATTGATGCGCTCGACCTTGGCCCCGGACCGCGCCGCTTCGAACTCCGAGGCCAAAAACGCACTGACGATGCTTTTGGCCAACTCCGCACCGATGACCCGCGCACCGATGGAGAGGATTTGCGCATCGTTGCTCTTGCGCGCCCGCTCCGCAGAGTAGGTGTCATGAGCCTGGGCCGCACGGATGCCCAGAACTTTGTTGGCCGAGATGGCCATGCCTATGCCGGTGCCGCATACCAGCACGCCGAGGCGCTGTTGCCCGGCATTGATGGCGGTGGCCACGGCCAGAGCGATGTCCGGGTACAGCACCGGCGCCGTTGAATGCGTACCGAAGTCGGTGACCGGGTACCCCAACGCCTCGATATGGCGCTTCAACAACTCTTTGAGCTCAAAACCTGCTTCATCGCATCCGATAGCCACCGGGAAAGGTGTGTTCATGGCGCCAAACTCCACTGATCAAATGATCACTTAGTGAAATATCTCTCACTCATTTCGCAAGCATTCACCCCTTACTGTCAAGCGAGATTTAACTGACCTGCCAGTCAAAGCCCTATACCAAGGCAATAACCGCGTCAAAGATGAGAATCACACCTTTTAAGTGAAAGAGATTGACTGATCAGAATTTCATTTGATACACATATGATCACAGCGAAACATGACTGTGCGACCTAATAAGAATTCACAGCACGAGGACACGCCGATGGCCACGCCATTACTGCTCCAGGCTGAACATGTCGCCAAGGCTTACGCCGGGGTGCCAGCCCTGCGCGACGGGCGCCTTTCTCTGCGCGCCGGCAGCGTCCACGCCCTGTGCGGCGGCAACGGTGCCGGCAAGTCGACCTTCCTGAGCATCCTGATGGGCATCACCCAGCGTGACGCCGGCAGCATTGTGCTCAACGGCGCACCGGTGCAGTTCAATCGCCCGAGTGAAGCCTTGGCCGCGGGGATCGCAATGATCACCCAGGAGCTCGAACCCATCCCCTACATGACCGTCGCCGAAAACATCTGGCTGGGCCGCGAACCGCGCCGCGCCGGTTGCATCGTCGACAGCAAGGCCCTCAATCGCCGCACCCGCGAACTGCTCGAAAGCCTGGAGTTCGACGTCGACGCCACCAGCCCCATGCACCGCTTGAGCGTGGCGCAGATGCAACTGGTGGAAATCGCCAAGGCGTTCAGCCATGACTGCCAGGTGATGATCATGGACGAGCCCACCTCGGCCATCGGCGAGCGCGAGGCCGAAACCCTGTTCAAGGCGATTCGCCGCCTTACCGCACGCGGTGCCGGCATCGTGTACGTGTCCCATCGACTGAGCGAACTGGCGCAGATCGCCGATGACTACAGCATCTTCCGTGATGGCGCCTTTGTGGAAAGCGGGCGCATGGCCGATATCGACCGCGACCACCTGGTGCGCGGCATTGTCGGCCAGGAACTGACGCGCATCGACCACAAGGTGGGCCGCGAATGCGCGGCCAGCACCTGCCTGCAGGTCGACCACCTGAGCCGCAACGGTGAGTTCCACGACATCAGCCTGCAACTGCGCCGTGGCGAGATCCTCGGCATTTATGGGTTGATGGGCTCCGGGCGCAGTGAATTCCTCAATTGCATCTACGGCCTGACCGTGGCGGATGCCGGCAGCGTTACCTTGCAAGGCAAGCCCATGCCCATCGGGCAGCCCAAGGCGACCATCGACGCCGGCATGTCGCTGGTCACCGAAGACCGCAAGGACAGCGGCCTGGTGCTGACCGGCAGCATCCTGTCGAACATTGCACTGTCGGCCTATAAGCGCTTGTCGAGTTGGTCGCTGATCAACGCACGCAAAGAGGCGCAACTGGCCGAGGAGATGGTCAAGCGCCTGCAGATCAAGACCAGTTCCCTGGAGCTGCCGGTGGCGTCCATGAGCGGCGGCAACCAGCAAAAGGTGGTGCTCGCCAAATGCCTGTCCACGGAACCGGTGTGCCTGCTCTGCGATGAACCCACCCGCGGCATCGACGAAGGCGCCAAACAGGAGATCTACCACCTGCTCGACCAGTTTGTGCGGGCCGGTGGCGCAGCCATTGTGGTGTCGTCAGAAGCACCGGAACTGCTGCACTTGAGCGACCGCATCGCCGTCTTCAAAGGTGGCCGGCTGGTCACTATCAGCACCGACACCGCCCTTTCCCAGGAAGCCTTGTTGAGTCTTGCCTCATGAATGCCAAAACCATCGTTGCCCCCGTTACCGCCGCGCCGCGCAACCGCCTGCGCCTGTCCCTCGACCGCTTCGGCCTGCCGCTGGTGTTTATCCTGCTGTGCGTGGTGATGGCGTTTTCCAGTGAGTACTTCATGACCTGGCGCAACTGGATGGACATCCTGCGCCAGACCTCCATCAACGGCATTCTCGCCGTGGGCATGACCTATGTGATCCTGACCAAGGGTATCGACCTGTCGGTGGGGTCGATCCTGGCGTTCGCCGGGTTGTGCAGCGCCATGGTCGCCACCCAGGGTTATGGCCTGTTGGCGGCGGTCAGCGCAGGGATGTTTGCCGGCGCGATGCTCGGGGTGGTCAATGGTTTCATGATCGCCAACCTGTCGATCCCGCCGTTCGTGGCCACCCTCGGCATGCTCAGCATCGCGCGGGGCATGACCTTTATTCTCAACGACGGCAGCCCGATCACCGACCTGCCCGACGCCTACCTGGCCCTGGGCATCGGCAAGGTCGGCCCGGTGGGCGTGCCGATCATCATCTTCGCCGTGGTCGCGCTTATTTTCTGGATGGTGCTGCGCTACACCACCTACGGCCGTTATGTGTATGCGGTGGGCGGCAATGAAAAAAGCGCACGCACCTCCGGCATTGGCGTGCGCAAGGTGATGTTCTCGGTGTACGTGGTCTCGGGCCTGCTCGCCGGGTTGGCCGGCGTGGTGCTGTCGGCACGCACTACCTCTGCCCTGCCCCAGGCCGGGGTTTCCTATGAGCTGGACGCGATTGCCGCGGTGGTGATCGGCGGCACCAGCCTGTCGGGCGGTACCGGCAGCATTGTCGGCACCTTGTTCGGGGCCCTGTTGATCGGCGTGATCAACAACGGCCTGAACCTGCTCGGCGTGTCCTCCTATTACCAGCAGGTCGCCAAGGGCCTGATCATTGTGTTCGCAGTACTGATCGACGTGTGGCGCAAGAAGAAACGCTGAAGAACGACCCATAACAATAACCGGAGTTCTACTTATGAAACTGGGTACCACCCTGGCCGCCGCGGCGGCCCTCTCCCTGCTCGCCAGCAGTATCGCCCTGGCCGCCGACGGCAAGGCCTACAAGATCGGCGCAGCCGTCTATGGCCTCAAGGGGCAGTTCATGCAGAACTGGGTTCGTGAGCTCAAGGAGCATCCGGCCGTCAAGGATGGCACCGTGCAGTTGACCGTGTTCGACGGCAACTACGACGCCCTGACCCAGAACAACCAGATCGAAAATATGGTGACCCAACGCTACGACGCGATTCTGTTCGTGCCGATTGATACCAAGGCCGGCGTCGGCACCGTCAAGGCCGCCATGAGCAACGACGTGGTGGTCATCGCCTCCAATACGAAAGTAGCCGATGCCAGCGTGCCGTATGTGGGTAACGACGACGTGGAAGGCGGCCGCCTGCAGGCCCAGGCCATGGTCGACAAGCTCAACGGCAAGGGCAACGTGGTGATCATCCAGGGCCCGATTGGCCAGTCGGCGCAGATCGACCGGGAAAAAGGCGAGCTGGAAGTGCTGGGCAAACACCCGGACATCAAGATCATCGAAAAGAAAACCGCCAACTGGGACCGCGCCCAGGCCATGAGCCTCACCGAAGACTGGCTCAACGCCCACCCCAAGGGCATCAATGGCGTGATCGCCCAGAACGACGACATGGCCCTGGGCGCCGTGCAGGCCTTGAAGTCCCATGGCCTCACCGCCAAGGATGTGCCCGTTACCTCTATCGACGGCATGCCGGATGCGATCCAGGCGGCGAAAAAGGACGAAGTCACCACCTTCCTCCAGGATGCCCAGGCCCAATCCCAAGGCGCACTGGACGTGGCCCTGCGCGCCCTGGCAGGCGAGGACTACAAGCCGCAATCGGTGATCTGGGAGCGCTACGCCAAGGACGTGAAATGGGCCGACGGCACAGCCAAGAACTACATCCTGCCCTGGGTGCCGGTGACCAATGCCAATGCGGATGCGCTGTACAAGCAAGTCAGCGGCGGTAAGTAGTCAGTGGCTTGAAACACAGTCAACTGTGGGAGCTGGCTTGCCTGCGATGCAGGCACCTCGGTGCATCAGGTAGACCGGGTTGATGCAATCGCAGGCAAGCCAGCTCCCACATTGGACCGAGTTCTACCTTTTGATCTGTATCGGGAGTCATTCATGTCTGGTTTCTGGAACCAAGCCTTCGACCTCAGCGGCCGTTGCGCGGTGATCACCGGTGGCGCCGCCGGCATCGGCCTGGCCTGCGCCACCTTGCTGGCGGAACGCGGCGCAAGGGTGGCGCTGCTGGACCGCGATCCGGCCGTGGTCGAGGTGGCCGCCAGCCTGGGTGCCGGGCACCTGGGCATTGCCGTCGACCTCGGGAAGATCGACCAGATACAACCGACCGTCGACAAGGTGTTCGCACATTTCCAGCGCCTGGATTACCTGATCAACAGCGCAGGCGTGGTGCTGCTGGACAAGGCCATCGACGTCAGCGAAAGCGCCTGGGACACCACCTTGGACATCAACCTCAAGGCCAGTTTTTTCATGGCTCAGGCCTGCGCCAGGCACATGATCGCCCAGGGCAGCGGGCGCATCGTCAACCTGGCGTCCCAGGCCGCCGTGATTGGCCTGGACCGTCACGTCGCCTACTGCGCCAGCAAAGCCGCCATCGTCGGCATGACCAAAGTATTGGCCATGGAGTGGGCGCCGCAGGTGAACGTCAATGCTATCTCCCCCACCATCGTCGAAACCGCCCTGGGTAAAAAAGCCTGGGCCGGCGAGGTGGGTGAGCGGGCCAAATTGCAGATCCCGGCAGGTCGCTTTGCCCAGCCGGAAGAAATCGCCGGGCTGGCGCTGTACCTGCTCAGCGATGCCGCGCAGATGATCACCGGCGCCAACATGGTGATCGACGGCGGTTACAGCATTCAGTAATTCATCGTTATGTCGTGAGGTTTTGTCATGTCCACTGTCACCGAACGCACACCTGAACAACTCGCCCCGAGCATCCCGAAAACCATGCAGGCTGTGGTCTGCCACGGCCCGGAAGACTACCGCCTGGAAACCGTCGACGTGCCCACCCCCGGCCCCGACGAGATCCTGACCAAAGTCGAGCTGTGCGGCATTTGCATGGGCGATATCAAGACCTATCGCGGCGCGCCGTCGTTCTGGGGCGATGCCGAACAACCGCGCTACGTGAAGCCACCGATGATCCCCGGGCATGAGTTCGTGTGCCGCGTGGTCGCCCTTGGCCCAGGCGCCGAGAAGCGCGGCGTGGCCGTGGGCGACCGGGTGATCTCCGAGCAGATCGTGCCGTGCTGGGGCTGCCGCTTTTGCAACCACGGCCAGTACTGGATGTGCCAGAAGCACGACCTGTATGGCTTCCAGAACAATGTGCAGGGCGCCATGGCCCAATACATGATCTTCACCAAGGAAGGCATCATCCACAAAGTACCGGAATCCATCGCCCCCGATGAAGCGATCCTGATCGAACCCTTGGCCTGCTCGCTGCACGCGGCGGAACGCGCCAATGTCGACCATGACGACATCGTGGTGGTCGCCGGCGCCGGCACCCTGGGCCTGGGCATCATCGGCGCGGTGCGGTTGCGCAACCCGAAAAAACTCATTGTGCTGGACATGAAACCCGAACGCGCCGCCCTCGCCCTGCGCCTGGGCGCCGATGAAGTGTGGAACCCGGCCGAGGTGGATGTGCTGGCGAAAATCCGCGAAATCACCGATGGCTACGGCTGCGACATTTATATCGAAGCCACCGGGCACCACAAGGCGGTGAACCAGGGCCTGGCGATGCTGCGCAAGCTGGGACGCTTTGTCGAATTCAGCGTGTTCAATGACGAGGCCACGGTGGACTGGTCGATCATTGGCGATCGCAAGGAGCTGGATATCCTCGGCTCACACCTGGGACCATATATGTACCCAAGGGCCATCGACTTTATCGGCAACCGCAAGATCGACATGCGCGACGTGGTGACCCACAAGTTTGCGCTGGCGGATTTCAAGGAAGCGTTTGCAGTGATGGAGCGCGGCGACAAGTCGCTGAAGGTTGTGCTCGAACCCTGATCTGAGTAACAACACAAAACCCTGTGGGAGCTGGCTTGCCTGCGATGACGGTGCATCAGTAAAAAATCCCCAGCTGACACACCGCCATCGCAGGCAAGCCAGCTCCCACAGTGGAATAGTGCCGCCCCTAAGAACAAGAACACAGGAACCCGCGTTATGAATCGAGTCATCAACGATCCCGACCAAGTGGTCGAAGACATGCTGCGCGGCATCCTGGTCGCGCACCCCGAGCTGCGCCAGTACGAAAGCAACCCACGGGTCATCGTCAAGGCCAAGCCCTCAGCCCAGGGCCGCGTTGGCATTGTCACCGGCGGCGGCTCCGGGCATGAGCCGGCGTTCCTCGGTTATGTAGGCCCAGGCCTGGTGGATGCGGTGGCCGTCGGCGAGATTTTTTCCTCGCCCACCGCCAAAAGCTTTTTCGACGCCTTCCGCGCTGCCGACCATGGTGCTGGCGTGGCATGCCTGTATGGCAACTACGCGGGCGACAACATGAACGTGAAGCTGGCGATGAAAATGGCCGCCAGCAAAGACATGCGCATCCGCACGGTGGTCGCCAACGACGACGTGGCGTCCGCGCCCAAGGCCGACATCGCCAAGCGTCGCGGTGTAGCCGGGGAGATCTTCATGTGGAAGATCGGCGGTGCCGCCGCTGCCCAGCATTACGACCTGGACGGCGTGATTCGGGTGGCGCAGAAAACCGTCGACCACTGCCGCTCGATTGGTATCGGCCTTACGCCCTGCACCATCGCCGCGGTGGGCAAGCCGAACTTCCAGATTCCCGATGGGCAGATGGAATTAGGTATTGGCCATCATGGCGAGCCGGGCATCGAAGTCATCCCGATTGAACCGGCCGCCGCCATGGCCGAGCGCATGCTGGCGCCGATCCTCGCCGACCGCGATTTCAGCCAGGACGACAGCGTGGTGGTGCTGGTCTCTGGCCTCGGCGCCACCCCGGTGATGGAGTTGTATATTTTCTACGCCGAGGTGGAAAAACAGCTCAAGGCCAAAGGTTTGAAGATTCACCGTTGCTACGTGGGCAACTACTTCACTTCCCTGGAGATGATGGGCGTGACCTTGACCCTGCTCGGCCTCGACGCCGAGCTGAAAACCCTGATCGACCAACCCTGCCGCTCCATCGGCATGACCCAGGCGGAGTGAACCATGAGCCAGCATTTTTCCACCCATGAGGGTAGCGCCATCGTCGCCGACCTGGTCAGCGTGATCGTGGCCAACCGGGAGTACCTCAGCGAAGTCGACGGCGCTATAGGCGATGGCGACCATGGCATCAACATGGCCAAAGGCTTTGCCCATTGCGGCCGCACGATCGAAGGCCGCCAACTGACCCTGGCCGAAGCTCTGGATGAACTGACCCTGAGCCTGATGGAAGGTATCGGCGGCTCCATGGGGCCCTTGTATGGCAGCCTGTTTATCGGCATGGCCGACGAAGTGCGCGGCAGTGAAGACATCGACGCCGCCACCTTCGCCCGCCTGCTGCGCGGCGGCTTGACCTCGCTGCAGGACATCACCGAAGCGGGCGTGGGCGACAAGTGCTTGATGGATACATTGATTCCGGCGGTAGAAGCCTTTGAACGGGCGCAGGCGTCGGGGCGTTCTTTCAGCGATGCGCTCGATGCGATGAAAACGGCCGCCTCCCAAGGGCGGGATTCGACCAAGGACCTGGTGGCCAAGATTGGCCGGGCCAGTCGTTTGGGTGAGCGCTCCCTCGGCGTTCTGGATGCCGGGGCCGTGTCGTGCTGCCTGATCCTTACGCAGTTGGCGGACTCGATTAAACCCCGTTTAACCTGACATGATCGTTCCCACGCTCCGCGTGGGAATGCAGCCTTGGACGCTCCGCGTCCCACCTACGCCAGGGTGACGCAGAGCGTCACTGGAGGCATTCCCACGCGGAGCGTGGGAACAATCGACAAGGGATTACCTGGTTTTCAGTACTGGCTTACCAGAACCGCTGCTGGGTCAAGCGGCTCCACCAGGTCAACAGCACCCGGTCCACCGAACCGCTGGCCGCCAGGCCCACGCGCTCTTGCAGGCTCTTACGCTCGGCATAGTGCAAGTGGAACACTTCGGCGGTCTTGGCCTTGGTAGCCAGGTATTCGTCGCTGGTTTGCAGCTCATCGACCAGTTGCTTGTCGAGGGCAGCGACGCCCAACCACACTTCACCGGTGGCCACCTCGTCAATCGCCAACTGCGGGCGGTAACGCGAGACGAAGTTCTTGAACAGCTGATGGGTGATGTCCAGGTCTTCCTGGAACTTCTCCCGGCCCTTCTCGGTGTTCTCGCCGAACACTGTGAGCGTGCGCTTGTATTCACCGGCGGTCAGCACTTCAAAGTCGATGTCGTGCTTTTTAAGCAGGCGATTGACGTTGGGCAACTGCGCCACCACGCCAATGGAACCGAGAATGGCGAAGGGTGCACTGATGATCTTCTCGCCGATGCAGGCCATCATGTAGCCGCCGCTGGCCGCCACTTTGTCGATGCACACGGTCAACGGCACGCCGGCCTGGCGGATACGCGCCAGTTGCGAAGAGGCCAGGCCATAGCTGTGCACCATGCCGCCGCCGCTTTCCAGGCGCAGCACCACTTCATCCTTGGGCGTGGCCAGGCTCAGCAGTGCGGTGATTTCATGGCGCAGGCTTTCGGTGGCCGAGGCCTTGATGTCACCGTCGAAATCCAGCACGAACACCCTCGGCTTGGGCTCGGGCTTCTTCTTGTCTTTTTTCTTTTCAGCTTTGCTTTCGGACTTGCGCAGGGCCTTGAGCTGGTCCTTGTCGAGCAGGCTCGACTCCAGACGCTCGCGCAAGCCCTTGTAAAAATCATTCAGCTTGCTGACCTGCAATTGGCCGGCGGATTTACGACGACCTTTGCTGCGCAGTGCTGCAAAGCTGATCAGTACCACCAGAATAGCGACCACCAGGGTGACGGTCTTCGCCAGAAAGCTCGCGTATTCGGCCAAAAAATCCATATGTCTCCTTAAAAAATGCACTGCGCCGGGCGCGGATGGCCCCAGCATACCGACGCCACTGCGAAGGAGCCAGTGATCAAACCGCCAGCAGGCGGGCTCCAACGCACTTTTAAAACAAGCGTATGTTTTTTCATTGACAGCTCGCAGGCATCCTCATAACCTCGCCAGACTTTCAACGTACCGGGAAAACGGACGTGGGCAGCATTTATCTGATTCGACATGGCCAGGCCTCCTTCGGTGCAGACGACTATGACGTCCTCTCGCCCGTTGGCGTGGAACAAGCGCAAGTGCTCGGTCGCCACCTGGCAGACCTGGGCATTGCGTTTGACCGCTGCATCGCCGGCGACCTGCGTCGCCAGCAGCACACTGCCAGCGCCACGTTCGATCAGTACAGCGCCTTGGGCTTGCCGGTTCCGGCGCTGGAAACAGATAGCGCGTTCAACGAGTTCGACGGCGAAGCGATCATTCGCGGCCTGTTGCCCGACTTGCTCAGCAGTGAACCGGATGCCGTGCACATCCTGCGCAACGGCCCGCAGAACCGCAGCGAGTTCCAACGCATTTTCGCCCTGATCATCGAGCGCTGGCTGGCCGGCACCTATGACCCACCAGGGCTGGAAAGCTGGCTGGGGTTTGTCGAGCGGGTTCAGGGTGGCTTGCAGCGCATCCTGGAAGCCGCGAACCACACCGACAAAATCGCCGTATTCACCTCCGGCGGCACCATCACCGCCCTGCTCCACCTGATTACCCGAATGCCTGCCGCCCAGGCCTTCGAAATGAACTGGCAAATTGTTAACACCTCGCTCAACCAACTCAAGTTCCGTGGTCGCGAGGTGGCACTGGCTTCCTTCAACAGTCACGCCCACTTGCAACTGTTGAAGGCGCCGCAGCTCATCACTTTCCGATGAACTGTGGCCAACCGTGACCCCAAGGTCACTGGACTCTACCCTTAAGGATCGAAACCATGACTGACGTAGCTAAAGCCGTAGAAGCAATGAAAGCCAAATTCAACCCAAGCGCTGCCGAAGGCTTGGACCTGGTGTTCGGTTTCCGTATCGACGACACCAAGAATTTCTCGCTGGTGGTCAAGGACAAGACCTGCGAACTCAAAGAAGGCGAAAACCCTGACGCTCAGGTCACCCTGGTGATGGACAGCGAGACCCTGGAAGGCATCGTCGACGGCTCCACCGACGGCATGCAGGCGTTCATGGGCGGCAAGCTGCGCACCGAAGGCGACATGATGCTGGCGATGAAGCTGAGCGAGCTGTTCCCTTCCTGATTCACGGGTAACCCTGAATCCTGATCCCGCCTCCCCGGCGGGATTTTTTTGCCTGCATTCTCGCGGAGAATGAAGATCCCTTGTGGGAGCTGGCTTGCCTGCGATGGCATCTACTCCATTTGCCGGACGCAACGCGGTGCCTGTATCGCAGGCAAGCCAGCTCCCACAGAAAAGCACATCCGCAAGGTTGCTCAGTTTTTGGGTTGCAGCAGTAACGCCACCAACGCGCTCCACCCGGTCTGGTGTGAAGCCCCCAGCCCTCGCCCTGTCTCTCCATGAAAATACTCATGGAACAACACCAGATCACGACTGGCCGGGTCCTCCTGCAACTGTGCATAGCCCGCCATCGACGGCCGCACCCCGTTTTCATCTCTTAGAAACAACCGCGTCAGCCGCTCGCTGAGGCTGTCAGCCACCTCCTCCAGAGACGCCAGATACCCACTGCCCGCCGGGTACTCCACGGAAAAGTTATCGGCGTAGTAGCGGTGAAACTCGCGCAACGATTCAATCAGCATGTAATTGACCGGCATCCACAGTGGCCCGCGCCAATTGGAGTTGCCACCGTACAAGCGTGAGTCGGACTCACCGGGCTGGTAACTGGCACACAAGGTGTCGCCATTCATCTTCAACGCCAGGGGCTGCTCGGCGAACGCCTTGGACAGGGCGCGCACGCCAAAGGCCGACAAGAACTCCTGATCATCCAGCATGCGCCGCAGCAAATCCTTGGTGCGTTCACCGCGCAGCAGCGCCAGCAACAGGCGGTTGCCCTGCCCCGGTTCGGTCCAGCGCGAAACCAGCTTGGCCAGGTCCGGCCGATGATGCATAAAGCCCAGCAGGCGCTCGCGCAAGCCTTCCAGGCCTTCATGCTCGCGCTGCTCCAGCACCAGCACCGCGAACAGCGGCATTAACCCGACGATGGAGCGCAGGCGCACCGGCTCGCTCTGGCCATCAGGGCGGTGCAGCACGTCATAGAAAAACTGGTCCTGCTCATCCCACAAGCCTTCGGCGCTGTCATCGACGCGGTTGATAGCGCCGGCGATGTAGAGGAAATGCTCGAAAAACTTCACGGCAATATCCACGTACACCCCATTACGCTTGGCCAACTCCAGGCCGATGCGCATCAGGTCCAGGGCATAGGCCGCCACCCAGGCGGTGCCGTCGGCCTGGTCCAACTGGTAACCCGTCGGCAACGGGGCCGAGCGGTCGAACAAGGCGATATTGTCCAGGCCCAGAAAACCGCCCTGGAACAGGTTGCGGCCCTCGGCGTCCTTGCGGTTGACCCACCAAGAAAAATTCAACAGCAGCTTGTGAAAGATCCGCTCCAGGAAATCCATATCGCCCACGCCGGTCAGCGCCTTGTCCTGCTGATATACGCGCCAGCTGGCCCAGGCATGCACGGGCGGGTTGGCGTCGTCAAAGCGCCATTCGTAGGCCGGCAATTGGCCGTTGGGGTGCATGAAGCGGTCCTTTACCAGCAACAACAACTGTTGCTTGGCGTAACCAGGGTCGATCAGCGCGATGGCCACCGCCTGGAAGCCTTGATCCCAGGAGGCGTACCACGGGTATTCCCAGGTGTCTGGCATCGACAGGATGTCGAAGTTGCACAGGTGCCGCCAATGAGTATTGCGGATATGCAGGCGCTCGGGCGGTGGCGCGGGCTGGGCCGGGTCGCCGTCAAGCCACTGGTTCACGTCGAAATAGTACAGCTGCTTGGACCACAGCAGGCCGGCCAGGGCCTGGCGTTGTACAGTGCGCGCATCGTCATCGGCAAGGCCCTGTTGCAACACCGAGTAGAAGTCATCGGCCTCCTGGCGGCGCTGTTCGAACAGTTTGCGCGCATTGACATCGGGCGCGCCCACCGGCGCAAAACGCAGGTAAAGGGTTTTGCTTTCCTGGCCTGCCAGCTCAAGGGTGAAATGCGCGGCCACCTTGGTACCGGCGTCCCGGCGAACGGCCGACTCAACCGCGCCCACCACGTAATCGTTAATGCCATCCTTGAATGGCCCCGGCGCCGGTTGCCCGTCCAGTTTGGGCCGATTGGTTTGGTTTTCGCAGAACAGCCACTGCAACCCGTCCTGGCCCCAGGCACTGAGGTGGCGATCATCGAGTTCATGATGACGCGCCAGAACCCGCTCGCCGTCCAGCCTCAAGCTGGGCTTGGGTGCATCGAAGGTCCAGCTCCAGTCATTGCGTGCCCAGAGCTGGGGCAGCACCTGCAGGCGTGTGGGTTGGTCCGAACGGTTATGCACGGTGACGCGCATGAAAATATCGTCGGGTTGATGCTTGGCGTATTCGACACTGACATCGCAGTAATGGTTATCTGCAAACACACCGGTATCAAGGATTTCATACTCGGCATCATCCAGCCCACGACGGGCGTTTTCGGCGATCAGGTCGGCGTAGGGAAACGCCGCATGGGGGTATTTGTAGAGCATGCGCATGTAGGCATGGCTCGGTACGCCATCGACGAAAAAGTACAGCTCCTTGACGTCTTCACCGTGGTTGCCTTCGGCGTTGTCGAGGCCGAACAGACGCTCCTTGAGGATTGCATCGCGCTCGTTCCACAGCGCCAGGCCCAGGCACCAGCGTTGGGCCTTGTCACTGAAACCGGCCAACCCGTCCTCGCCCCATCGATAGGCGCGGCTGCGAGCGTGTTCATGAGGGAAGTAGGCCCAGGCGTCACCGTCGGCGCTGTAGTCTTCGCGCACCGTGCCCCACTGGCGTTCACTCAGGTACGGCCCCCACTCGCGCCAACGTTCGGCGTGTTGCGTTGCCAGGCGCTGGCCTTCAATGGTGCCCAGCAGGTTGGTTGCGGGTTTGGCCGTCATCGGGTCCTCCTTCACCTACACAGTGAGGCGCAGTGTAGAGCGCAATGACGCCCGCATGCACATGAAGACTTGGACGCAAGGTCAACTCATTCATTTGCAGAATGAAGTCCAGAGGAATCTTCGTTTGCAAGCCGGCCGGCCGCTCAACAAAATCGGGCAAAGGCCACGATCATCGCTCCAGTCATCAGGAATTTTTCTATGCACGCCACCGCCCATGTCAGCCCCGACGAGATCCGCAAGGGCTTTTCCAAGGCCATGTCCGACATGTATCGAGATGAAGTGCCCTTGTACGGCGCGCTGCTTGAGCTGGTGGCCCAGACCAATGCCCGCGTGCTCGACAGCGAACCGGGCCTGGCGCATCAACTGCAACGTACCGGCGAAATCCAGCGCCTGGACATGGAACGCCACGGCGCCATCCGCCTGGGCACCGCTGCGGAACTGGCAACCATCAGCCGTTTATTCGCGGTGATGGGCATGCAACCGGTGGGCTACTACGACCTCACCCCCGCTGGCGTGCCCGTGCACTCCACCGCCTTTCGCGCCGTGCATGAACACGCGCTGCAAACCAGCCCGTTTCGCGTGTTCACTTCATTGCTGCGCCTGGAACTGATCGAAAACCCCGACCTGCGTGCCTTCGCCGAAAGCGCCCTGGCCAAACGCTCGATCTTTACCGCCGAGGCGTTGGCATTGATCGACCAGGCAGAGACCCAAGGCGGCTTGAATGCCAGCGATGCCGAGGCCTTTATCCGCCAGGCCCTGGAGACGTTCCGCTGGCACCACACTGCCACGGTCACCGGCGCCCAATATCAGCAACTGAGCGACCAGCACCGCCTGATCGCCGACGTCGTCGCGTTCAAAGGCCCGCACATCAACCACCTGACGCCACGCACCCTGGACATAGACCAGGTGCAGGCGGCGATGCCTGGCAAAGGCATCACCCCCAAAGCCGTGATCGAAGGCCCACCTCGGCGCCAGTGCCCGATCCTGCTACGCCAGACCAGCTTCAAGGCCTTGGACGAACCCATCGCCTTCACCGATGCCCACGGCAGCCACAGCGCGCGCTTCGGCGAAATCGAACAACGCGGCGTCGCGCTTACGCCTAAAGGTCGCGCCCTGTACGACCAACTGCTGAACGCCGCCCGCGATGAACTCGGCGCGTTTCCCACTGAGGCCAACGCTGAGCGCTATGTGCAATTGATGGAACAGCACTTCCAGGCCTTCCCCGATAACTACCCGCAGATGCGCGAACAGGGCTTGGCGTATTTTCGCTACTTCGTCACCGATAAAGGCCTGGCAGCACGCAGCCAGGCCGACCAGCCCCGCACATTGGAGGGGCTGGTCAACGCCGGCCATGTGGCGGTGGAACCGCTGGTGTACGAGGATTTTCTGCCGGTCAGTGCGGCGGGGATTTTTCAGTCAAACCTGGGGGATGGGGCGCAGAGTCACTACGCGGGCAACTCCAACCGCGCGGCTTTTGAGCAAGCGCTGGGGCGCAGGACGATTGATGAGTTGCAGTTGTATGAGCAGACGCAGCAGCGCTCTATGGATATATGCGTTGAAACGCTGTTGAAATGACTGAACGCCAGGCGCCACGGCCTTGATGGTAACCACGATGCGAAGCGAGTCGCTCTTGATCTGGCTCTTGATCTGCTTGTGATCTTGATCTCAGGCGCCCCGTTAAACCACGCTGGCCGGAATTCGACAGTGATTTGGGGGGTAAACCGGCAGGGATGCCGGTTTAGCCGCCCCGCGCCATGGATGGCGCGTGGCGGCGGCCCCCCAAATCACTGACGGATTACGGGCACACCGAGCCTAAGCGAGGTGCCGAGTGGTGGGGCAAGAGCGTTTTGCTGGGCCTGTCCCCCGGCAGCGTACGCCATGAAGCTGGTTATCCAGTCTTCTGCCTCAAGCTCTTTGCATATTCGTTCGGAGACCGATACCCCAGAGCTGAGTGCAGTCGACTGCTGTTGTAAAACCCATGCACATAGCTGGCGATCGATAGCTGTGCCTGTTTTTTGGTGGGGTAGACCCCAAAAGCCTCCTCTCTTTTCAGCGTAGCGAAAAAACTCTCCGCCACTGCGTTATCCCAGCAATTTCCCTTTCGACTCATGCTCTGTTTGAAGTCCTTCTTAGCTAACGCTAGACGGAACTTACTGCTTGCGTACTGACGGCCCTGATCGGAGTGAAATACTGCTCCGCTAGTGCCAGAACAGGCGCTCCAGGCATTCAGAAACGCACTTTCCACCAGGCCATCTGGCATGCGGTCTGACAAGCTGTAGCCCAAGATCTGGCGGGTCTGGATGCTCAACACTACGGCCAGATACAGCCAACCCTCTCTGGTTGGGAGATAGGTGATATCACTGACCCAAGTCGGAGTGGGGTTATCGATGGCAAACTGCCGCGCCACCACATTGTTCGCGACCGGCAAGTAATGGTTGCTGTCAGTGGTACAGGGCCTGAAACCGCGTTTGGACTTGCCGTGAATACCCTCCTCCTGCATCAACCGGCTGACTCGCTTGTGGCCCACTGCATACGATTTCTGGCGTAAGGCTGCGACCAACCGTGGCCGACCGTAGGTGTGTCGACTGGCCGCATAGACGCTGCGCAACTCAATGCGAATCTGAGCGTCAGGATCAGGGCGAGGCTGCCTGTGCGTGTAATCGTAGAAACCTGAAGTTGAGACTTCCATCACCCGGCACAACATACGTACCGGGTATTGAGTCCGTTCAGCAGCGACGAAGGCGTATCTCACCTGGACTCTCTGGCGAAGAATACCGCCGCCTTTTTTAGGATTTCACGCTCCATTTTTAGCTCGGCAACCTCGGCTCGCAGGCGGGCAAGCTCGCTGTCCTCCTTAGTGATGGGCTTGCGCTCGGGCGAGCTCAACGGTTGACCCTTGCGCGTGGCGTTCACCCAGTTATCGAGCGTTTTGACGGACATCTCTAGCTGGCGGGCAGCTTCGGTTCTGCCAACGCTTTCAGCTAACGCAACCGCTTGAGTCTTGAACTCATCGGTGTAGTTACGGCGAGTGGATGGATACATGGCAACCTCCAAGAGAACGATTTAAGTATCGCTTCTTGGCGTCCGTTGTCACGGGACAGGCCCATGCTTACTTTTGCGCTTTTCAAAAGTGAGCCGCTGTCAGAGCGGAACCCTAAGCGGCCGTTACCGCAGCAATGGATATGTACACAATCCAACTGTGCTGACTGCCAGACCGCCTTCGCGAGCAAGCCCGCTCCCACAGTTTGATTGTGGGTTGCCAGGTGGATAGGCGTCGGCTGGGAGGCCGCCATCGCAGGCAAGCCAGCTCCCACATTGGATTGTGGAGTGCCAGGTGGATAGGCGTCGGCTGGGAGGCCGTCATCGCAGGCAAGCCAGCTCCCACATTTGGATTGTGGGGTGTCAGGTGGATAGGCGTCGGCTGGGAGGCCGTCTTCGCAGGCAAGCCAACTCCCACATTGGATTGTGGGGTGTCAGGTGGATAGGCGTCGGCTGGGAGGCCGCCATCGCAGGCAAACCAGCTCCCACGGGCAGCATTTGCAGCCGACCGATTCGGCCCTGTGTTGCATGAATTCTGAGGATGCCCACCCGGCTCAAACAACGCAATCCTTGCGTCGCAACAAGCCCCAGAGCCGAGTGGACGGGGCGCATCATAAGGAGTGAAACGGCATTTGTCCTCCAGACAATTCTGAACAAATGTGCACATTCCAAGTGTGTGGCGAGGGATTGCCTAACCCAGCCGCCCCACAATTTCGTCTTTGACCAATAGCCGTTTCTTCTTCAGCTTTTCCACATCCTCATCGCTGGCACTGGCTTTTTCCGCTTTTAGCACCTCAGCGTCGGCGTCGTCGTATTGAGTGAGCAGCGCATCCAACCGTTTGTCCTGCGCCCTGCGTTCGTGAACAACTTCCTTGCTCAACCCCAAGTCCTGATACAGGTCGTGTTTCACTGGCATGGCGTACCTCCACAGATTGATCGATGGTCTACGCCCTTGAAGCTAGCCCATTCCAACAGCTCTTGTCATGTTTGAGGCCAACAACGTCCCGTTCGTCGCGGCGCAAGCGATGGGATCAAACCTTTGCCCCGCCCCGCCCTCCACTGTAGATCGCCACCCCAGGGAGAACGGTTTTATGAATCACGTTGCCACTGCTGCCGACACCCAATGCATCAACACCCTACGCACCCTGGCCATGGATGCCGTGCAGAAGGCCAATTCGGGGCACCCGGGTACGCCCATGGGCCTGGCGCCGGTGGGTTATACGTTGTGGAGTCGCTTCCTGCGTTATCACCCCGAGCATCCTGACTGGCCCAACCGTGACCGTTTTGTGCTGTCGGTAGGGCATGCCTCGATGCTGCTGTATTCGCTGTTGCACCTGGCCGGCGTGGTGGAAATCGATGCCCATGGCCAGCGCTCGGGCGAGCCGGCCGTCAGCCTGGACGACATCAAGCAGTTCCGGCAGATCGGCTCCAAGACCCCAGGCCATCCCGAGTACCGCATGACCACGGGCGTGGAAACTACCACCGGGCCGCTGGGCCAGGGCTGCGCCAACAGCGTGGGCATGGCCATGGCCGAGCGTTGGCTGGGCCAGCGCTTCAACCGCGACGGCCAGGTGCTGTTTGACTACGACGTCTACACCCTGTGCGGTGATGGCGACATGATGGAGGGCATCAGCAGCGAAGCCGCGTCCCTGGCCGGGCACTTGAAGCTCGATAACCTGTGCTGGATCTATGACAACAACACCATCAGCATCGAGGGCCACACTGAGCTGGCGTTCAGTGAAGACGTAATCCAACGCTTCCAGGCTTATGGCTGGCACACCGTGCATGTCACCGACGCCAATGACTTGCAGGCCTTGAGCGTGGCGCTGGAAACCTTCAAGGCCAACACCGGCGCCCCCACCTTGATCGTGGTGGACAGCGTGATCGGCTACGGCTCACCGCACAAACACAACACCGCTGCGGCCCATGGCGAGCCACTGGGAGAGGACGAGATTCGCCTGACCAAGGCCGCCTATGGCTGGCCGCAGGATTCAAGTTTTCTCGTGCCCGAAGAGGCCCGCACACTGTTGCGCGATGCCCTTTACGAACGCGCCGAGCCGCTGTACGCCGAGTGGAACCAGACCCTCGCCGCCCTCGACCCGCAACGGGCCGATGAGCTGCAACGCATGCGCGCCGGGGAGATGCCCGAGCAATGGCAAGCACACCTGCCCAGCTTTGCCGCCGATGCCAAAGGCGTCGCCAGCCGTGCTTCGGGCGGCGAGGTATTGAATGCCTTCGCCCAACAAATTCCATGGCTGCTGGGCGGTTCGGCAGATCTGTCGCCCTCGACCAAGACCAACCTCACCTTCGACGGTGCCGGGCGTTTCAGCGCGGGTGACTACAGCGGGCGCAACCTGCACTTCGGTATCCGCGAACACGCCATGGGCGCAATTGCCAACGGCATGGCGCTGTCCTACCTGCGCCCGTACACCTCGACCTTCCTGGTGTTCAGCGACTACATGAAACCGCCAATCCGCCTGGCGGCGATCATGGAATTGCCGGTGATCTTCGTGTTTACCCATGACTCCATCGGCGTAGGCGAAGACGGGCCCACCCACCAGCCCATCGAACACCTGACCCAACTGCGTGCCACGCCGGGGCTGTTGACGCTACGGCCGGGCGATGCGAATGAAACCCTTGAGCTGTGGAAGGTGGCGCTGGCACAAACCCATCGGCCCAGCTGTATGGTGTTATCGCGCCAGGCATTGCCGACCCTCGACCGCAACCACTTTGCCGCAGCTTCCGGCGCGGCCAAAGGTGCGTATGTGTTGGCCGAGGCGGATCAACCGAAGGTCATCTTGATCGCCACCGGCAGTGAAGTGGGCCTGGCGGTGGCCGCTTATGAGCAGCTCAAAGACCAAGGCATTGGCGCTCGCGTGGTGTCGATGCCCAGTTGGGAGCTGTTTGAAGACCAGGATCAAGCCTACCGCGACAGCGTCCTGCCGCCTGCGGTAAAAGCCCGTGTAGTGGTGGAGCAGGCAGGGCCCTTGGGGTGGGACCGCTACGTCGGGCAGACCGGCGCCAAAGTGGTGATGAACAGCTTCGGCGCCTCGGCACCGCTGGCCAAGTTGCAGGAGAAGTTCGGGTTTACCGTGGAGAATGTGGTGAAGCTGGCCAAAGAGCAGATCCAGCACAACCTCACTGACTAACACGGGGCTTAATGGGGGAGCGGGCTTGCCCCTCCCACATGTTGGGCATCAGCCCCGTTAGATCAGTGATTGGGCTAGATAAGGTGCGGTGCGGCTGTGTTTGCTCTTGGCAACCTTGTGGGGCGTGCCGCACGCCACTACCGTTCCGCCCAGGTCCCCTGCCCCCGGGCCGATATCAATCACCCAGTCACTCTGGGCCACCACGCGCATTTCATGCTCCACCACAACCACCGTATGCCCCGCCTCCACCAAGTGATTCAACTGGCTGAGCAAACGATCGACGTCCTTGGGGTGCAAGCCGGTGGTCGGTTCGTCCAAGACATACAAGGTGGCGCCCCGGGCGTTACGTTGCAGTTCAGTAGCGAGCTTGATGCGTTGGGCTTCGCCGCCGGACAGCTCGGTAGCCGGCTGCCCCAGGCGCAGATAACCCAGGCCGATATCGCGCAGCACGACTAACGAGCGCAGGATGCCCGGTTGCTCGGCGAACACCTGCACCGCCTGCTCCACCGTCAGCCCCAGCACCTGGGCGATATTCAAGCCCTGCCATTTGATCGCCAGGGTGTCGGGGTTATAGCGCGCGCCGTGGCAGGTCGGGCATGGCGCGTACACGCTGGGCATGAACAGCAACTCGACGCTGACAAAACCTTCGCCCTCACAGTTCGGGCAACGGCCCTTGGCGACATTGAAGGAGAACTGCCCGGCATCGTAATTGCGCTTTTTGGCCGCTGGCGTGGCGGCGAACAGTTTGCGCACGTTGTCGAACAGCCCGGTGTAGGTCGCCAGGTTGGAGCGCGGCGTGCGGCCGATGGGCTTCTGGTCCACCTGCACCAGGCGCTGGATGTGCTCCAGCCCGGCGCTGATGCGCCCGCCACTGGCTTGCGGTGCAGCATCTTCCAGGCTCGGTTCGTCGTCGCTTTCCAGCACACGCCCCAGGCCCGTGCCCACCAGCTCCAGCAGCGCCTGGCTGACCAGGCTGGACTTGCCCGAGCCGGAAATACCGGTCACCGCGGTGAAACAGCCCAGCGGGAAATCCACGTTCAAATCTTTGAGGTTATTTCGCGTCACGCCTGTGAGCTTCAGCCACCCGGCCGGCTCGCGGCTTGGCGCATTGGCCGGGCGAGGTGGGGCAAACAGGTATTCACGGGTCTGCGAGGCCTCGACGTCCGCCAACCCTGCGGGCGGCCCGCTGTACAACACTTGCCCGCCATGCTCGCCGGCAGCCGGGCCCACGTCGATCAGCCAGTCGGCGCGGCGCATGGTTTCCAGGTCATGTTCCACCACAAACAGCGAATTGCCCGCGGCCTTCAAACGATCAAGCGCGGTGAACAATGCTTCGCCATCCGCCGGGTGCAGACCCGCCGAAGGCTCATCGAGCACATAAATAACACCGAACAACTGCGAGCCCAATTGGGTAGCCAGGCGCAGACGCTGCAGCTCCCCGGACGACAGGGTCGGCGTACTGCGCTCCAGGGACAGATAGCCCAGGCCCAGTTCGATCAAGGTGTTGACCCGCTCGAGCAGGTCCTGGGCGATGCGTTGGGCCGCCAGGCGTTTTTCCACCGACAGCTTCATCGTGTCGCGCCCCGCGGCCACCGGCTGCAGCAACTCGGCTAATTGCGCCAGGGACAATTGCGACAGCTCACCGATATCCACCCCGGCAAACTTCACCGACAACGCCGCCTGGTTCAGGCGTTTGCCCTCGCACAATGGGCAGGCGCTGCCTTGCATGAACTGCGATACACGCTTTTTCATCAGCGCGCTTTGGGTGTGGGCGAAGGTGTGCAGGATATAGCGCCGAGCGCCGCTGAAGGTGCCTTGGTAGCTGGGTTCGAGCTTGCGTTTCAACGCCTCGCGGGTCTGCTGCGGGGTGAAGCCGGCGTACACCGGTACGGTGGGGGTTTCTTCGGTGAACAGAATCCAGTCGCGCTGCTTTTTCGGCAAGTCGCGCCATGGGATGTCCACGTCATAGCCCAGCGTCACAAGGATGTCGCGCAGGTTCTGGCCCTGCCACGCCAACGGCCAGGACGCCACTGCACGTTGGCGGATGGTCAATGACGGATCGGGCACCATCAGCGCCTCGGTCACTTCATACACACGGCCCAGGCCATGGCATTGCGGGCACGCGCCCTGGGGCAGGTTCGGCGAGAAGTCCTCGGCGTACAACATGGCCTGCCCTTTCGGATAACGGCCGGCGCGGGAATAGAGCATGCGGATCAAGCTCGACAAGGTGGTGACACTGCCCACCGACGAGCGCGCACTGGGTGTACCGCGTTGCTGTTGCAGGGCCACGGCAGGCGGCAAGCCTTCGATGCTGTCTACATCCGGCACGCCGACCTGGTCGATCAAGCGCCGCGCATAGGGCGCTACCGATTCGAAATAGCGGCGCTGGGCCTCGGCATACACCGTGGAAAATGCCAGGGACGATTTGCCGGAGCCAGACACGCCGGTAAACACCACCAGGGCGTCCCGGGGAATATCCACATCGACATTGCGCAAATTATGTTCACGGGCGCCACGCACCCTGACAAAGCCCGTTTGCCGGGCGGTGAGCGGTGGGATGTTGCGCTGTGAAGTCATGGGCAACCTTGTCTTGCGCTTAGCACCCTGCGCACGCGTTGGGTCAGGGCATCGGGGCTGTAGGGTTTGCTCAGCAGGTGGATATCGGCGCTGAGCAGATGATTGGAAGACAGAATGTCGCGGGTGTGGCCTGAGGTAAACAGCACCGGCACCGGCGGGTTCTGCGCGCGGGCCCAGGTGGCCAGGTCGGTGCTCTTGACCCGACCGGGCATCACCACATCGGTGAAGATCAGGTCCGGCGACACGCCGCGCTGCAACACTTGCATCGCGCGGTCGCCATCCTCGGCAATCAGTACGGTATAGCCCGACTGCTGCAGCAACTCGACCACCGTCAGGCGTACGCCTTCATTGTCCTCGACCACCAGGATGGTTTCCTGGCCGCCGCCTTGCAGGTCCGCATCACTGTAGTCGTCGAAGCATTCAGGCTCCAGGCAGTGGGGGAAATACATCTGCACCACCGAGCCCTTGCCCTCCTCACTCCACATGTCCACGTGCCCGCCACTTTGGCGCACAAAACCGAACACCATGCTCAACCCCAGGCCGGTGCCGTGGCCTTCGCGCTTGGTGGTAAAGAAGGGTTCGAATGCGCGCTTGAGGGTCGCCTCGGACATGCCCACGCCGGTGTCGGCCACTGCCAGGCGCACGTACTCGCCGGGCTTGATGCTTTTACCGATGCAATCGTCCGGGTTGAGGATGACGTTTTCTCCGGTGATACGAATCACACCCTCGCCCTGCATGGCATCGCGGGCGTTGATCGCCAGGTTGAGCAGCGCGTTTTCCAGCTGGTTGCGGTCGACATTGATGCACCAGGAGTCCTGGGGCAGTTGCACGTCGATATGAATGGTTTCCCCCAACGCCCGTTGCAACAACTCGCCCAGGCCAGCGTAGATGCGCTGCGGGTTGTACACCGCCGGAGACAAGGGCTGGCGACGCGCAAAGGCCAGCAGTTGCGACGACAGCTTGGCCCCTCGCTCCACGGCGGCGATGGCCGCGGTGACGCGACGTTGCACCTGGGGGTTGTCCGGTTCATGCCTGGCGAGCAAATGCAGGTTGCCGGCGATCACTTGCAGCAAGTTATTGAAGTCATGGGCCACGCCACCGGTCAGGCCGCCAATCGCTTCCAGCTTCTGTGACTGGCGCAACTGGTCTTCTGCGGCCGACCGCGCCTGCACTTCAGCGGCTACGCGTTGCTCCAGATTATGGGTGAGCTCCTGGCGCACCCGCTCGGACTTCACCAGTTCGGTGGTTTCCACCACAATCGCCAGCACCCCGGCCGGCTGTTGGTTGTCCCCGGCCACGGGGCTGTAATAGAGGTCCAGCCATACGCTTTCCGGTTGGCTGTGACGCGATAGCACCAGCTCCTTGTTATTGAACGACAAGGTGCCGCCCGCCAGGCACGTATCCACCACATGCCGATTGAACTCGGCCACCTCCGGCCAGCCCAGTTCGACCGGGGTGCCCAAGAGGTAGGGATGGCGCCCGCCGGCAAATGCCGAATAGCTGTCGTTGTAGATCATGTACCCTGCCCGCCCCCACAGCATCACCATCGGCACGGGTGAGGCGAGCATCATTTGCACGGTGCAAGCCAGGCTCGTGGACCACTGATCCAAGGGGCCAAGGTCGGTACTTGACCAGTCAAACGTGCGAATCCGCTGGGCCATTTCGCCGGCCCAGCCTTCACAGCCATGGGGGTTGGATAAAAATTGCATGATTGGGCTCTGTGCAGGGACAAGACAGTCGCAAGTTTTGGAGCGCGCCAGCGGTGGATGGTTTCATCCTGAACACAGAGGAATGCATAAACCCCTGGAACTCAATGAAAATCCCGGCTGCGCACCACCATTCCATCCAGCAGCGGCGTCAAATCGGTGAGGCGCCCCGCGATCAAATGCCGCACCTCACCCACCGCCTCCCAACGGCCGTCCACCTTGAGCAAACGCGAGCCCACCAGCGCCTGGCGCTGCCGCTCGGCCAGGTCGCGCCAGACCACCACATTGAGGTTGCCGAACTCATCTTCCAGGGTGACAAAGGTCACGCCGCTCGCCGTGCCTGAGCGTTGGCGCCCTGTGACCAGCCCGGCGATGCTCACGTTGCGCCCATGTTCCACCGCCAGCAACTCCTGGGAACTGCGGCAGCGGCGCCGGCGTAACTCGGCGCGCAACAACGTCAGGGGATGGGGCCCCAGGGTGGTACCGAGGGTGGCGTAATCGGCGTGCAAATCTTCGCCTACCGTGGGCTCGGGCAATGCCACCCGCGTTTCATCGGGGCTCGGCAGGCCGGCAAACAAGCCCAGTTGCTGATGCACACCGGCTACGTCCCAGTGCGCCTGATGGCGGTTGCCGGCCAGGGCGCGCAAGGCCCCGGCATCCGCCAGCAGCGCCTGGGCACGCGTATCCAGGCCGGCGCGCGCGTCCAGGTCAGCGATGTCGTTGAACCGCCGCTGCTGCCTCGCCGCTTCGATACGCCGCCCGTCTTCCTCGCGAAACCCCGAGATCATGCGCAAGCCCAAGCGAATCGCCGGTTGCTGCCCGTCAATGGGCTCCAGGCTGCACTCCCAGTCACTGGCCTGCACATCCACCGGGCGGATCTGCAAGCGATGGCGCCGGGCGTCCTGCAGGATCTGGTCCGGGCTGTAGAAGCCCATGGGCCAGCTGTTGATCAGGGCGCAGGCGAAGGCCGCTGGCTCATGGCATTTGAGCCAGCAACTGGCATAGGTCAGCAAGGCGAAACTGGCGGCGTGGGACTCAGGGAAACCATAGCTGCCAAAGCCCTTGATCTGCTCGAAAATCTGCGCGGCAAAGGCTTCGGTGTAGCCGTTCTTCAGCATGCCGGTGCGCAGGCGTTGCTGATGCGGCTCCAGGCCACCGTGGCGTTTCCAGGCGGCCATGGAGCGGCGCAACTGGTCGGCCTCGCCGGGGCTGTAGTCGGCGGCGACCATGGCAATCTGCATCACCTGTTCCTGGAACAGCGGGATGCCCAGGGTGCGTTCCAGCACGGCTTTCAATTGCGGCGACGGATAGGTCGTGGGCTCTTCATTATTCCGTCGACGCAAGTACGGATGCACCATGCCGCCCTGGATCGGCCCAGGCCGTACGATGGCGACCTCGATCACCAGGTCATAAAACGTCTGCGGCTTGAGCCGGGGCAACATCGACATCTGTGCCCGCGACTCGATCTGGAATACACCGATGGTGTCGGCCTTGCTGATCATGGCGTAGGTGGCCGGGTCTTCTTTGGGAATCGTGGCCAGGCTCAAGTCCCGGTGGCGATGCCGGCGCAGCAAATCGAAACAGCGGCGGATCGCGCTGAGCATGCCCAGGGCGAGGATGTCCACCTTGAGCAAGCCGACGGCGTCGAGGTCGTCCTTGTCCCACTGGATAATGGTGCGCTCGGCCATGGCCGCATTTTCCACCGGCACCAGGGTGTCCAGCGGGTATTCGCTGATCACAAAGCCGCCAGGGTGCTGGGACAGGTGCCGCGGAAAACCGATCAGTTGCTGGGTCAACGTCAAGACACGCCGCAGCAGTGGGCTGTCCGGGTCGAAGCCGCTTTCACGCAGGCGCTCCAACGGCGGCGCCTCATCGCTCCAGCGCCCGCAGCAATCGGCCAAGGCGTTGATCTGGTCCGGCGGCAGCCCGAGGGCCTTGGCCACATCACGTACCGCGCCCGTGGCGTGGTAACTGCTGACCACCGCCGTCAAGGCTGCACGGGTGCGGCCATAGCGCTGGAACACGTATTGCAGCACCTCTTCGCGGCGTTCGTGCTCAAAATCCACGTCGATGTCCGGCGGCTCGTTGCGCTCCTTGGACAGGAAGCGCTCGAACAGCAGGTTGGTCAGGCTCGGGTTGATTTCGGTGATGCCCAAGGCAAAACACACCGCCGAGTTAGCCGCCGAACCACGGCCTTGGCACAAAATCGAACGGCTGCGGGCGAAACGCACGATGTCATGCACCGTAAGAAAATAGCTTTCGTAACCCAGCTCGCTGATCAGCTGCAGTTCACGATGGATTTGCTGCAAGGTCTTGTCGTCGATGCCTTCGGGCCAGCGCTGGGCGATGCCTTCTTCGGTGAGGGTGCGCAGCCAGGATTGGGCGTCATGCCCCGCGGGTACCAGCTCGCGTGGATAGTGATAGCGCAACTGGCCGAGGTCGAAGGTGCAGCGCCGCGCGATGGCGAGGGTTTCATCCAGCAAGGCCTGGGGGTACAGCGCCGCCAGCGCATCCAGGCTACGCAGGTGGCGTTCGCCATTGGGGTGCAGGCGCGTGCCGGCTTCGGCCACCGGCACGTGGTGGCGGATGGCGGTCATGGTGTCTTGCAGGGCCCGGCGGCCCCGCGCATGCATATGCACATCACCGCAGGCCACGGCAGGGATTTGCAGGCTGTGGGCCAGTTGCAAGCGCTGTTGCAGATGGCGCGCATCGTCCTGGCCGCAATGCAGATGCACCGCCAGCCACAGGCGCTGGTCGAAGGTGCGGCGCAGCCAGTCGAGGCTGGCCTGGGTGTCGCTGTCTTGCGCTACCCACAACGCCAAAAGACCGGGCAACGGTTGCTCGAAATCTTCCTGTAGCAGGCGATAGCGGCCCTTTTCAGCCCGCCGCCGGGCCAGGGTGATCAGCCGGCACAGGTGCTGGTAACCGCTCAGGCTCTCTACCAGCAGCACCAGTTTCGGGCCGTTTTCGATGTGCATTTCGCTGCCGATAATCAACGGCAAGTCTACGGCTTTGGCGGCTTGCCAAGCGCGCACGATGCCCGACAGCGTGCATTCATCGGTAATCGCCAGGGCGCTGTAGCCTTGGCGCTTGGCGCGCTCGAAAAGCTCCAGCGCACTGGAGGCGCCACGCTGGAAACTGAAATTGGACAGGCAGTGCAGCTCGGCGTAACTCATGTACCCTCCTACAGTAGGTGGCGGCCCAAGGGTCTTCATGCAAACCACCCTTGCAACCACAGCCCATCGCCTTGCCCCACCGTGCGATAGGCCCACCCCTGCTGGCCGGCGCGGGTCTGGACCAGGTAATAGTCGCGGCGCACATCGGCGCCATCCCACCAGCCGGATTCAATGCGCTCCGGGCCCATCAGGATCTGTACGCCGTGTTCGGCCAGCAAGGTCGGTTGCGGCAATAGCCAGCCTGGGCGGCGGACCTTGTTCAAGCTCGGGCACGCCTGGGGGTCGGTCGCGGCCTGCCAGGCGCATTCGGGGCGGTGGTCGGCCTGAAAACGCAGGCCCTGCACCGCCTCATCCCCCAGACGTGCACGCAGGCGTTCGCGCAACTGTTCCCACGGCAGGGTTTGTTGCGGGCGGTCGTCGAACAGGTCCTGGCGTTGCGGCACGAACACCGGCAAGTCCTCGGCCACCAGGCGCACCCCCCGCACCGGCGCGGTGACCTGTACCTGCTCCAGGCGCCCACGGGCCAGTTCGAACAACATCGAAGGCTCGCGCTCGGCACTGAGCAGGCCCACCTTGATCACGCTGTCGTGTGCCTGGGCGTGTTCCAGGTGCAGGTCAAAGCGCTGCACGCCACTGTCACGCCCGCACAGGAAAGCGGACAGATCGCCGGTCAAGCGCCGCAAGGGGAACAACAGCGCCTGGTGGGATTGCACGTCGAAATTCAACTCGATGCGTGCATCGAACTGGTCGGGCGGTTGATAAAAATCCAAGGCCAATGGCCGCTGCCCGCTCAGGGCGTCGAGGTGCTTGAGCAGGCTGGCATCAAAGCGTCGCGCCAAGGTGTGCCGTGGCAAGGCCTGCACCTGGGCCAGGCTGCGCAGGCCCATGCGCGACAAGGCGGTGGCGGCCTGGGGTTCAAGGCCCGCGCGGTCGATAGGCAACGATGCCAGGGCCTGCATCAGGGCGCGGTCATCGGCCACGGCCAGGCCGTCGTAGCCGTTTGCCAATATCCGCGCCGCCGCCGGGTTGGGCGCAGCGACGATGCGATGGCGAAAGCCAAGTTCGGTCAGCTCTTTGCGCAAACGCGCCTCGAGGTGCGGCCAGGGCCCGAACAGGCCCAGGCTCGATTCGATCTCGAACAACAAAGCCCGTGGGTAATACAGGCTGACCTGGGAGCTGAAACGATAGGCCCAGGCGGCCAGAAACTGCTGCAGGCGCTCGATCTCCAACGGGTCGTATTCGACACAGGCAAAGTGCTTGACCAGGGCATGGGCCGCCGTCAACGATTGCCCGGGGCGCAGGCCCAAGGCGCGGGCGGCGGCGTTGACGGTTTGCAGTACACGCCGCTGCGGCGTGCCGGCCAGCAGCGCCAGCGGCTGCTCGGGTTCGGGGTGCACACGCTGTGCCCCGTCCAGCGCCAATTGCGGGAAGACAATACACACCCAACGCATGGCAACCTCAATGCCCCGCCAGGGCAATCGGCGCCGGATGGGCCAGCCCGCCACGGCACTTGAGCACCCGCACTTGCGCGGGCCTGGCCTCGACCGCCAAGCGCAGGGCGGCGGGCGAGGCATTGATCGCCTCGCTCAAGGAGCGCCAGGCAAACGCCAGGGTCTGCCCGGTTTCCGCCGCTACCTGCAAACGCCGCAAGGCACGATCATCGGCCTTGCGCGGCCAACACAACACCGCCCCGCAACTGCCCGAACGCAGGCATTGCTCCACCGCCCACAGCGCGTCACGCTCCTCGGCCCGGATGATGGACAACTGGCGCACATCCACCCCGGCGTTCTGCCACGCATGGGGATAGGGGGTATAGGGCGGCGCCACCAGCACAATGCGCTCGCCCAGGGCCGACAAGCGCGCCAGTGTGGGCAGCACCAGTTGCAACTCGCCCACCCCGTCCTGGGCCATCAGGATTTCACTCAAGGCCGATTCCGGCCAGCCGCCACTGGGCAGCACCGCATCCAGCGCCGCCAGCCCCGTGGGATGTACGCTGGCCGGGGGCGCGGCGGGCCGGCCCTTCCAGACTCGCCCGCCATTGAACAGCGAGTCCAGGGCAACCACGGCGCCCATCAGCCTTGCCTCACCAGGCCACAGAACACGCCTTCGATGGCCAGGTCCTGCTCGGGCCCGACCACGATGGGTTGATACGCCGGGTTGCGCGGCAACAGGCGAACCCTGTCGCCGTGGCGCTCGAATCGCTTGATGGTGACGTCGCCGTCCAGGCGCGCCACCACAATCTGCCCGTTCAAGGCTTCGGCAGTGCGGCGTACGCCCACCAGGTCGCCATCGAGAATGCCATCTTCAATCATCGAATCGCCCTGCACTCGCAGCAGGTAGTCGGGGGTTTTGGCGAAGGTGGCGGGGTCCAGTTGCAAGCGGCTGTGCACCTCGGCATCGGCGCCAATCGGCCGACCGGCCGCTACACGGCCGAGCACCGGTACATCCAGCCACTCGGGACGCGCAGGTTGATTGAGCAAGCGAATGCCACGGGCCTGGTTGGGGTTGACCTCGATAAAGCCGGCTTCGGTCAGCGCCACCACATGCTTGCGGGCGACGCTGCGCGAGGCGAAGCCGAACGCCTCGGCGATCTCGGCGAGGCTGGGAGGCTGGCCTTGTTGCGCGATGCGCTCGCGAATGAAGGTCAGGATGGCGGTGCGGCGGGGAGTCAGGTTTGTCATGGAGTACATTTGTACTCCTGTGGGAAATTTCTGACAATAACCGTCAGTCGGGGCTGGGTGTTACACCTGTGCGAGGGGACTTGCCTCCGTGACGGCCTGACAGTCGACGCCCGCCTACCTGACACCCCATGATTCAACTGTGGGAGCTGGCTTGCCTGCGATAGCGGCCTGACAGTCAACACAGTTGGACCGTGTACATATCCATTCCTGCGGTAACGGCCACTTAGGGTTCCGCTTTTACAGCGGCTCACTTTTGAAAAGCGCAAAAGTAAGCAAAACGCTCTTGCCCCACCACTCGGCACCTCGCTTGGGCTCGGTGTGCCCGTAATCCGCCAGTGATTTGGGGGGCCGCCGCCACGCGCCATCCATGGCGCGGGGCGGCTAAACCGGCATCCCTGCCGGTTTACCCCCCAAATCCCTGTCGAATTCCGGCCAGCGTGGTTTAACGGGGCGCCTAAGATCAAAAGCAAATCAAGAGCAAGATCAAGAGCGGCTCGCTTCGCATCGTGGTTACCGTTGGCTGCTACAACCTCCAACGTTGTGTAGATCCCTCCCACCTCGGCCCGCGCTCATCAGCAGAGTTTCCAAGCGTCTCACCACCCCTCTTTCAACATCCGCAGCTCCAGATGCTGCAACAACATGATCGTCTTGCCATCCACAATCTCCCCGCTCTGCACCATCGCCAGTGCCTGCTCAAAGCCCAGCTCCAGCACCTCGATATCCTCGCCCTCTTCTTCCAGGCCACCGCCCGCCCCCACTCGGTCGCCTGGCTGGTATTCACCGATAAAAAAGTGAATCCGCTCGGTCACCGATCCCGGGCTCATGAACCCCGCGTAGATTTTCTCCACATGCCCCACGCGATAGCCGGTCTCTTCCTCGGCCTCCAGGCGGATGCGTTCTTCGGCGCTGGCGTTATCGAGCAAACCGGCCGCCGCTTCAATCAGGTAGCCGGGGTAATCGTTGACGAACGTGGGCATGCGGAACTGGCGAATCAGCAAGACTGTGCGTTGCTCACGGTTGTACAACAGGATGGTCGCACCGTTGCCCCGGTCATACACCTCGCGGGTCTGGGCTTGCCAACTGCCGTCGCGACGGCGCAGGTCGAAGCTGTATTTCTTCAGCAGGTACCAGTTGTCCGAGAGGGTTTCTTCGGCGGTGATGCGCACGGGGCTATCGTTCATGGTCGAGCCTTGGTAGGTGGAAACAGATTCAGGTGGTGGCCTGGGTGGGCGGCTGTTTGATATGCGACCACGCGGCGGCCACTTCTTCAGCACTGCCTGCTTTGATCCGGGCAAGATTGCGTGGGTAATCCACGCCAGGATTTTCACTGAAACGCGTGGCGGTGAATTGGCCATTGCTGGCGCGCAGGATATAGCCGGTATCGGTGCACTGCCGGGAAGCCAGGAACAACACGCCCGGCGTCACCCAATCCGGCTTGAGTTCGTCCGGCTCTTGGGTCACGCCCCACATGCGCGTCTTGGCCACCGGCGAGATCGCGTTGACGAGCACCCCCGCCTCAGCGCCTTCGTGACTCAAGGCATTCATGATCCCCACTTGCGCCATCTTGCCAGCGCTGTAGGCCACCAGCCCGGTCTGTTCGTATTGCGCATACATGGCGCGGTCGGAGGTGGTGAGGATGATGCGCGGCGCACAAGAGCGCAGCAGATGTGGCCAGGCATGTTTGCACAACCACAGCGGTGCGTAGAGGTTGATGTCCATGGCGCGCTGCAGGAACGCAGCATCGAGTTCTGCGATGGGCTGGTAGCCCACCCAGCCGGCGTTGTGAATCAAAATATCGAGTTGGCCGAAGGTTTCGAGGGTATAGCTGATCAACTGCCGACACCCCTCGTCCGTGGACAAGTCACCGCCATGGCCCGCTACCATCAACCCTTCGGCGCGCAACGCCTCGGCGGCCTGTTGCACCACCGACGCATCGGTGCCGGTGCCCACGTTGTCGGCGCCAATATCACTGATGACAACACGGGCCCCAGCCTGCGCCAGTGCTCGTGCATAACTGAGTCCCAAGCCACGCGCACCTCCGGTGACGATTGCGGTTTTACCAGTGAAATCCATGTGTTTTTCCTCCTGTTCAGCCCCTCACCCTAACAACCCGCACGAGGATTGTTCAATGCTGTAACACTTTCATCCGTCACGGCCGTCGCATTAATGCCTACCCGCCCAGGCCATCTGGTAAAACCCGTGCTTCATCTTTGTTCTGGAACCTTCATGTCTTCTGCTTCTATGCCCCGCCGGGGCCTGCGCTGGTTTGTCTGGCTGTGCATGGCCGTGTTGATTGTCGGCCTGCCGGTCGGTTGCGCCGTGTTGCAACACAAGGAGCGCGAACTTGTGTTTCGCATCGAGCCGGGAACCGCCGGCTGGTACACCGGCCTGCCCAAGGCGGTGCAGGAATTCGAACTCAAGCCCGCCAGTTTCAAAGCAGGGCAGAACATTCATGGCTGGTGGTACCCGGCAGCTAACAAAGACGCGCCCGCCATCCTCTACCTGCACGGGGTACGCTGGAACCTCACGGGCCAATTGTTTCGCATCGAGCAATTGCATGCCCTGGGCTTTTCGGTCCTGGCCATCGACTATCGCGGCTTTGGCCAAAGCCAGGGCGACTTGCCCTCGGAAGCCACGGTGTACGAGGACGCTCGCATTGCCTGGGAGCGTTTCCAGACCCTGCAACCAGACCCCGGCAAGCGCCTGATCTACGGGCACTCCCTGGGTGGCGCGGTCGCCATCGACCTCGCTGCCGAGTTGGGCAAGCAGGTGCCATTGCCGGTGCGCGGGCTGGTGATCGAGTCCACGTTCACCTCCCTGGCGGATGTCGCCACGGCCGTTGCCAACACCTCATTGCCGGTGCGCTGGTTGCTGTCGCAGAAGTTCGATTCCATCGACAAGATTGCCGACATCCACATGCCGCTGCTGGTGGTCCACGGCCTCGACGACCGCTACGTACCACCGCGCTTCAGCCAGCAGTTATTCGAAGCCGCCCAGCAACCCAAACACCTGTTGCTGGTGCCCGGTGCCAGCCATAACAACAGCATGAACCTCGCCGGACGCAGCTATGGCCAGGCGCTGGAAAACCTGATGCGCACGAAGATGCCTGCCCAGGTGGTGACACACTCCACAGGCCGCGATAACGCCTCGTAAATACGCTTTTCGACACTGGGTTCGCGCTTGGCTGTCAAGCGCAAACCCTGGCCATGTTGGCCCGAAATACAAGTTGATCAAATAATGATCTTCGCTGAAATCGCCAACGCTGCCGGGCCTTCGCAAAGTTATCCACAGAGATACCCACGGTTTTCGTGGACAACTCTTTTTATATTTTTACGTTTTTTTTGCTCAAGCCGTGCTTCCAGGAAAGGTACCGGGCAACAGGATTTCGCGATTTACTTCGCGTATATCCTTATAGCCACAGAGCGCCATCGACACGTCCAGTTCGCGGGCGATGATATCAAGCGCCTTGGTCACCCCCGCCTCGCCCATCGCCCCCAACCCATACAAGTGCGGGCGGCCAATCATGGTGCCCTTGGCGCCCAGCGCCATGGCCTTGAGCACGTCCTGGCCGGAACGAATACCCCCGTCGAGCCACACTTCAATGCGGTTGCCCACGGCCTCGACAATCGCCGGCAATTGGCTGATGCTCGACGGCGCGCCATCAAGCTGCCGGCCACCGTGGTTACTCACCACCAACGCATCGGCACCGCAATCGGCCGCCAAGCGCGCATCCTCCACATCGAGAATGCCCTTGATGATCAGCTTGCCGCCCCAGCACCGCTTGATCCACGCCACATCGTCCCAGCTCAGGCGCGGGTCAAATTGCTGGGCGGTCCACGACGACAGCGAACTCATGTCGGCCACCCCCTTCACATGCCCGACGATATTGCCGAAACCACGCCGCTGGGTACCCAGCATGCCCATCACCCAGCGCGGCTTGGTCATCATGTTGAGAATGTTCGGCAGGGTCAGCTTGGGCGGCGCGGACAAACCATTGATCAAGTCCTTGTGGCGCTGCCCCAGAATCTGCAAATCCAGGGTCAGCACCAATGCATCCACCCCGGCCGCCTTGGCGCGCTCGATCAACTGCTCGATAAAACCGCGATCGCGCATCACATACAGCTGGAACCAGAACGGCTGGCCGACGTGCTCGGCGATGTCTTCCAGCGAACAGATACTCATGGTCGACAAGGTGTAGCGCAGCCCGAACGCAGCAGCGGCACGGGCAGTGAGGATTTCGCCATCGGCATGCTGCATGCCCGCCAGTCCAGTCGGCGCCAGCGCCACGGGCATGGCCATGTCCTGGCCAATCATAATGGCGCGGATCGAACGCTCGTCGATATTGCGCGCCACCCGTTGACGGAACTTGATACGCGCAAAATCAGTTTCGTTGGCGCGGTAGGTGCTCTCAGTCCAAGAGCCGGAATCGGCGTAGTCGTAGAACATGCGGGGGACACGTTTTTGCGCCAGCTTGCGTAAGTCTTCGATGGTTGTGATCAACGGCATCGGGTCACCTCTCCCTGAACTGAACACAGAGAGTAACCGGCAGGAGCGTGGGCAACCAGCCGTTGCGTTTAGATGGACTGACGATTAATCTCGCACAAACCCGCAATAAAGCGCACAAACATGCATAACACTCATCAAGCCATCGACCTGCCTTCCCTGCGCAAACAAAAGATCTTGTTGCTGCTGGAACGCGACGGCAAGGTCACCGCATCTGAGTTGGTCGAGCATTTCGCCGTGTCCCAGGACACCATCCGCCGCGACCTTGGCGAACTCGCTGCCGCCGGCCTGTTGCAACGCGTACACGGCGGCGCCCTGCCCCGGCCCAAGGACACCGGCAAGGATTTCTTTACCCGTGTCGGCGAGACCAACGAGGTCAAGCGCCACCTCGCCCGCGTGGCGGCGGAGCGGGTTGAAGACGGCCAGATCGTGCTGTTCGATTCTGGCTCCACCACCTTGCAGATTGCGCAGTGCTTGCCCCATGCACTGCACCTGACTGTGGTCACGCCATCCCCCCTGATCGCCATCGCCCTGGCCGACCATCCGCATATAAAAGTGATCCTGGCCGGCGGCCAACTCAACCCCGCTACGCTCTCCACCGGCGGCAATGAAGCGGTGCGCCTGATCCAGAGCGTCAAGGCCGACCTGTTGTTCACCGGAGTGTGCGCATTGCACCCGCAAGTGGGCATCACCTCGCTGCATTTTGGTGAAGTCGCCGTCAAGCAAGCCTTGCTCGACAGCGCGTCCCACGTCATCGCCGTGACCACCTCAGACAAACTCGGCGCGGTGGAACCCTTTGTGGTGGCGCCATGCAGCCGTATTCATACGCTGATTACCGAGTGGGATGCACCGGATGTGCAGGCATATGAACAGTTGGGGTTGCAGGTGCAGCGAGTGGACGTGCAGTGATACAAACCACGATGCGAAGCGAGCCGCTCTTGATCTTGATCTGCTTTTGATCTGCTTTTGATCTTGATCTTAGGCGCCCCGTTAAACCACGCTGGCCGGAATTCGACAGGGATTTGGGGGGTAAACCGGCAGGGATGCCGGTTTAGCCGCCCCGCGCCATGGATGGCGCGTGGCGGCGCCCCCCCCAAATCACTGGCGGATTACGGGCACACCGAGCCCAAGCGAGGTGCCGAGTGGTGGGGCAAGAGCGTTTTGCTTACTTTTGTCTGGGCCGGCATTCCGGCTTTTCAAAAGTGAGCCGCTGTAAAAGCGGAACCCTAAGTGGCCGTTACCGCAGGAATGGATATGTACTCGGTATAACTGTATCGACTGTCAGGCCGCTATCGCAGGCAAGCCAGCTCCCACAGTTGGATTGCGGGGGTGTCTGGTAGGTAAATGTCGGCTGTCAGGCCGTCATCGCAGGCAAGCCAGCTCCCACATTGGGTTCGCCGGGGGGTCAGGTGGATAAGCGTCGGCTGGCAGAGCGTCAGGCAGCGCTGCGGATCTTGTGCAAAGCGTCTGCCACCCATTGACCAAAAGCATCCACCGGCCCTTGCAGGTTGCCGAGAAAATGCGGATAGATCAGCCACAAATCCATCACCGGCTTGAAGTCCTTGAGGGGCATCGCCGCCAACTGCTCGCGATGAGCACTGCGTTCCAGCAACGGACGTGGCACTAGGCCAAGGCCGAGGCCGTCGGCCACCAGGCCCAGTTGCAGTTCAGTGCCAAAGGTTTCCAGGTTTACCCGCAGCGCCAGGCCCTGGTCAGACAAGGTGCGCTGCAACCCCGCACGGAACCCGCAGCCGTCCGGGTTGAGGATCCAACCGCTCTGGTACACGTCCGCCAGCTTGCAAGGCTTCTTAGGCAATTGCGCCTTGGCACAGACCACCACCAACTCCATCTTGCCGATGGACTCACCGACCAGGTTGTCCGGGAAGATCTTGCCCGCGGGAAACAACGCCACCGCCGCATCCAGTTCGCCGCGTTCGATCTTGCCGACCAATTGGCTGCCCCAGCCGGTGGCAACCTGGGCACGCAAGTCGGCGTATTCGCTGCGCAGGTGCTTGAGTGCGTCCAGCAGCACCACATCGCCAATGGTCTGCGGTACGCCCAAGCGCAGCACGCCGGTGGGCGGCGCATCGGTGGCCACCAGTTCGCGCAGGGCATCCATCTCGCGCAGGATCAACCGGCATTGCTCATAGACACGCGTACCGATCAGCGTTGGCTTGAGGGGCTTGGTGTTGCGGTCGAACAGTTCCACTCCCAGAGCCTGCTCGAAGTTCTGCACGCGGCGGGTGATGGCTGGCTGGGTCAGCTGCAACGACGCGGCGGCATGGCTGATGGACTGGCAACGAATCACTTCGACAAAGGCATCGATATCGTCAATTTTCATTTGGGCCGCACATACAGATCAGTCATTAAGATGTGCGTGAAGCATAGTGGCCGCACACAGGTCTGGATAGCCCAGCCAGTGATCAATAACGTCTAACCCTATTCAAACCGGTTCTAAATTACCTTCGGCTATAAGCTAATCATTAAAAATTAGCATATTAAAAACAAACATTATGCTTAGATAAAAATACACCAACAGCCCGATGGAATGGTCATGACCCAGGCCCGACACCCCGAGAGACTCAGAGCCTTCATAGGCGCCCTGGCGGAATTGATCGACGGCAACCCGCGTGAAGGCGACCTGCTGCACCGTGGCGGCAAGTTGCTGGCGCAATTGGTCAGCCACGATGATTGGCTGCCCGACGAATTCGCCCAGCCCGACCCCGAGCGCTACCAGCAAATCTTGCTACATGCCGATTCGCGCCAGCGATTCAGCGTGGTCAGCTTTGTGTGGGGGCCAGGGCAACGCACACCGATTCATGACCACCGGGTGTGGGGGCTGATCGGTATGTTGCGCGGCGCGGAGGTTTCCCAGGGGTTTGCCCGGGCACCGGGCGGCAGCCTGGTAGCGCAAGGCGAACCCGTGCAATTGCTGCCGGGCCAGGTCGAGGCGGTGTCGCCCAAAGTCGGCGATATCCATCAGGTCAGCAATGCCCACGGCGACCAAGTGTCCATCAGCATCCACGTATACGGCGCCAATATCGGCGCGGTGCGCCGGGCGGTGTATCAACCCGACGGCAGCGAGAAACTGTTTATCTCCGGTTATTCCAACGCCTATCTCCCGAACATCTGGGACCTGTCCAAAGAAAAGAGCCCTGCCCTATGACCACCCTATCGACCCGCAGCTTTGCGCAGATTCGCCAGGCCCTGTTGGCACGCGAAGAAGTCGCGCTGATCGACGTACGCGAAGAAGCGCCCTTTGCCGAGGCCCACCCTCTGTTCGCCGCGAATATCCCTTTGTCCAAGCTTGAACTGGAGGTGTACGCGCGCATTCCACGCCGCGATACCCAGGTCACCCTGTACGACAACGGCGAAGGGCTGGCCCAGCGCGCCGCCGAACACCTGGTTGCACTGGGCTACACCCAGGTCAGCCTGCTGGAGGATGGGCTGGACGGTTGGCGTCGGGCCGGTGGCGAGCTGTTTATCGACGTCAATGTACCCAGCAAGGCGTTTGGCGAACTGGTGGAGAACCAGCGTCACACGCCGTCCCTGGCCGCCGAAGAGGTCCAGGCCCTGCTCGACAGCCAGGCCGATGTGGTGGTGCTCGATGCGCGCCGTTTCGACGAATACCAGACCATGAGCATCCCCACCGGCATCAGTGTGCCGGGGGCCGAGTTGGTGTTGCGCGCCCGTGAGCTGGCGCCCGATCCAGCCACGCGCATCATCGTCAATTGCGCCGGGCGCACCCGCAGCATTATCGGCACCCAGTCGTTGATCAACGCCGGCCTCCCCAACCCGGTGGCAGCCCTGCGCAACGGCACCATCGGCTGGACCTTGGCCGGGCAGACCCTCGACCATGGCCAGGCGCGCCGCTTTGCGCCGACCTCGGAAAACCATCGCCAGCTCGCCGCCCAAAAGGCACGTGGTGTTGCCGATAAAGCCGGGGTCAAGCGTGCGACGCTCAATGATCTGCACCGCTGGCAACAGGACGCGACCCGCACCACCTACCTGTTCGATGTGCGCACCGTAGAAGAATTCGAAGCCGGCCACCTGCCGGGCGCCCGTGCCACCCCGGGCGGGCAACTGGTGCAGGAAACCGACCACGTTGCCAGTGTGCGCGGTGCGCGCCTGGTCCTGGTGGACGACGACGGTGTGCGCGCCAATATGTCCGCGTCGTGGCTGGCCCAGTTGGGCTGGCAGGTGTACGTATTGGATGACCTGCAAGCGGAGCACTTCAGCGAGCGCGGCGCATGGGTCGCGCCAGTACCGCCGCCGCCCCAGGCCGAACTGATCAGCCCCCACACCCTTGCCGACTGGCTCGGCCATGGCGACACGCAGGTGCTGGACTTCACGGCCAGCGCCAACTACGTGAAACGTCATATCCCCGGCGCCTGGTGGGTGCTGCGCGCGCAACTGCCCGAGGCCCTGAGCAAGGTACCGAGCGCCCAGCGCTATGTGTTGACCTGCGGCAGCAGCCAACTGGCGCGCCTGGCCGTGCCGGAAGTCGAGGCCCTCACCGGCAAGCCGGTCTTTTTGCTGCAGGACGGCACGGCCGGCTGGATCCAAGCGCAACTGCCCCTTGAGTCAGGCGAAAGCCACCTGGCGTCCCCGCGTATCGACCGCTACCGCCGCCCTTACGAAGGCACCGACAACCCTCGGGAAGCCATGCAGGCTTACCTGGATTGGGAGTTCGGCCTCGTGGAACAACTGGCCCGCGACGGCACCCATGGCTTCTACGTGATCTGATTCAGCGCTGCACCGTTTCGCCCAACCGACCCCTTCTCCAGGCGGAGGTACTTTCCTTTACCTAACGCCTGGAGTTTTTCCCATGCTGTACGCCATTCCATTCAAACGCCTGTTGCTGGGCGCTGCCCTCGCCCTCGGCCTGCTTTCCACCGTCCAGGCTGGCGACCTGCAACCGCTGCGCGTGGCCAACCAGAAATCCACGATCAAGGCGCTGCTGGAAGCCTCGGGCGAAAGCCAGAACGTGCCCTACGAGATCAAATGGTCGGAATTCCCCTCGGCCTCGCCCCTGGGCGAAGCGCTGAACGCCGGCGCTGTGGATGTCGGCGCCCTGGGCGATGCCCCTTATGTGTTCGCCCTCGGCGCCGGTGCCTCGATCAAGGTGATCAGCATCATCCATGCCGAAGGCCGTAACACCACGGCGCTGCTGGTGCCCAAGGATTCACCGATCAAGACCGCGGCCGACCTCAAGGGCAAGAAGATCGTCACCGGGCGCGGCTCCATCGGGCACTACCTGGCGATCAAGGCCCTGAACGATGCCGGGCTGACCACCCAGGATGTGCAGTTCATCTTCCTGCTGCCCGCCGAGTCCCGGTTGGTACTCGACAACGGCACCGCCGATGCCTGGGCGACGTGGGACCCTTACACCACCGTGGTCACCTCACAGAGCAATGCTCGCGTGCTGGTGAGCGGCAAGCACCTGCTGAGCAATCATCTGTACTTCGCCGCTACCGGCCAGGCCATTGCCGACAAACGTGTGCAACTGGACGACTTTGTCGCCCGCATTGATCGCGCCTACGCCTGGGCCAATACCCATCCCGAGCAATACGCCGCTGCCCAAGCCAAGATCACTGGCCTGCCACTGGCCGTGCATATCGAAGTGGCCAAGGACACCCATCTTTCCCCGGTCACGATTGACGATACGGTGATCCATGGCCTGCAAGCCACCGCCGACACCTATGTAAAAGAAGGCCTGCTGAGCAAACACATCGACGTCTCCCAGGGCTTCGATTCCAGCTTCAACGCCAAGCGTATCCCCCTCGAACAAGCCTCGCGCTAAGGAGCAGAACATGAGCAAGCCACGTCAATTGAAACTCGGTGCCATGGTGCACGGTGTCGGCCACGGTTGGGGCGAATGGCGCCACCCGCAGGCACAACCCGACGCCAGCACCAATTTCGGCTTCTACAAGCAGCAGACCGCACTGGCCGAAGCCGCCCGGTTCGACTTCGTGTTCATCGCCGACAGCCTGCATATCCACCCCAAGTCCAGCCCCCATTACCTCAACCGTTTCGAGCCGCTGACGATCCTCTCGGCCCTGGCCGCGCTGACCACTCACATCGGCCTGGTCGCCACCGTGACCGTCAGCTACACCGAGCCTTACCAGGTAGCACGCCAGTTCGCCTCCCTGGACCACATCAGCGGCGGCCGCGCTGGCTGGAACGTAGTCACCTCGTGGCTGAGCGGCACCGCCGATAATTTCGGCAAGGCCGAACACCCGCCCCACGCCGTGCGTTACCGCATCGCCAAGGAGCATTTGAATGTGGTCAAGGGCCTATGGGATTCCTGGGAGGACGACGCCTTTGCCTATAACAAACACAGCGGCGAATTCTTCACCCCAGGCAAGTTGCATGCGCTTAACCACAAGGGCGAATTCTTCTCGGTCAAAGGCCCGCTGAACATCGCGCGTTCGCGCCAGGGCCAACCGGCGATTTTCCAGGCGGGCACTTCGCAGGATGGGCGTAACTTTGCCGCCGAAAACGCCGATGCGATTTTTGTGCATGTGGAAACTATCGATGAGGCCAAGGCCTACAGCGCCGATTTGAAACGCCGCGCCAAGGGCTTTGGCCGCGACCCGGACAGCCTGTCGATCCTGCCGGGCATCCGCCCGATTGTCGGGCGCGATGCCGCCGAAGTGGAAAGCCGCTACCAGCAAGCCGTGGCACTGGTCACCGTGGAAGACGCCATTGTCGCACTCGGCAGGCCGTTCAACGACCATGATTTCAGCCAGTACCCGCTGGATGCGCCCTTCCCTGAATTGGGCGACCTGGGCGCCAACAGCCAGAAAGGTGGCTCCGAGCGTATCAAGCAACTGGCCCGTGACGAAGGCCTGACCCTGCGCGAAGTAGCCCTGCGTTTCTCACGGCCCCTGCGCGACTTCGTCGGCACCCCGCAACAGGTCGCGGATGCGATCCTAACCTGGTTCGAGAGCGGTGCCAGCGATGGTTTCATTATCAATTCGGTACTGCCGGATGGCTTGCAGTATTTCACTGAGTGGGTGGTGCCCGTGCTTCAACAGCGGGGGTTGTTTCGTACCGAGTACAGCGGCCGAACATTGCGCGACAACCTCGGCCTGGAAGTGCCAGCGAACCGCTACAGCGTGATCGAACCCCACGAGAAAGCGCTGGCCTGAACACATTCCACTGTGAGAGCGGGCTTGCCCGCGAAAGCGGTGTGTCAGTCACTGAATCTTCAACTGGACCACCGCTATCGCAGGCAAGCCAGCTCCCACATTGGTCATGTATTGCCCACAAAATCAGCGCCCGGCACAGATCCCCTGTGGGAGCGGGCTTGCCCGCGAAGGCGGTGTGTCAGTCACTGAATATTCAACTGAGCCACCGCTATCGCAGGCAGGCCAGCTCCCACATTGGTCATGTATTGCCCACAAAATCAGCGCCTGGCACAGATTCCCTGTGGAAGCGAGCTTACCCGCGAAGGCGGTGTGTCAGTCACTGAATATTCAACTGAGCCACCGCTATCGCAGGCAGGCCAGCTCCCACATTGGTCATGTATTGCCCACAAAATCAGCGCCTGGCACAGATCCCCTGTGGGAGCGGGCTTGCCCGCGAAGGCGGTGTGTCAGTCACTGAATATTCAACTGAGCCACCGCTATCGCAGGCAAGCCAGCTCCCACACTAGTCGTGCATTGCCCACAAAAAATCAGCGCCCGGCACAGATCCCCTGTGGGAGCGGGCTTGCCCGCGAAGGCGGTGTGTCAGTCACTGAATATTCAACTGAGCCACCGCTATCGCAGGCAGGCCAGCTCCCACAGGTTTTGGGGAGGTGGCTGGAGAAGCTCATTTGATGCGGTAGTGGAAGGTGTTGCGCACTGCCGGTACGGCAACAGCCTTGCCATCGACGATTCTCGGCTGGTAGCGAAAAGTATTGGCCGCCGCCAATGAGGGCCGAATGAACAACGGGTGACAGCCGTCCAGCACCTTGGGGTTTTCCACGTGGCCCTGGGTGTTGACGGTGTACTCCACCGAACAGTCGCCTTCGATGTTCTTGTCTAAGGCGCGTTCGGGGTAGTCGGGGGCGGCCTTGCTCAAGGGTTGGTACTGGCGGCTGTCGAATGCAGGGGTAGGCACAGGCACGGCGGCTCGGGCTTTTTCCGAAGCGGCACGCGCCTGACTCAGACGCTGCTGTTCCAACGCCTGATTGCGCTGCTCGGTCGCCATGCGCTGCTGTTGTTGCTCGAGTTTCTTTTCTTCCACCCGCTTGCGCGCCAGCGCGGCTTTCTCGAGCTTTTGCGCCTGGGCCTGCGGATCGACCGTCGGTTTGGTTGGTACCGGGATGGCAACAGGTTCTGGCAGTGCGGCAGCGACGGGTTCAGGTGTCGGAGCAGGCGCCGGCGCGGGTAAAACCACCCACTGCGTGTGCATCACCCGTGGCGCTGGCACCCCCGGTCGCTCCGTTGACCAGCCCAGCATCAACGCCACTGCCACCGCACCATGCAGCGCCACGGCCAGGCTCGCTGCCAGGCTTTTACGCCAGAAACCATCGCTGTCAGGCGCCAAGGCCAGTGCCGGACTGTGCATGATCATCACCGTCATTGTGGGGCCTCTGTCACCAGCCCAAGATTGCTGATGCCGCCCTTCTGCAGCACCGCCATGGCCGCCACCACACGGCCATAACCGGCATTGTCATCAGCGCGGATATACACCTGGGTATCGCTGCGCGCCGCCACCACCTGCATGACCTTGGCGCTCATTTCTTCCAGGGTCACCGCGCTGTCGGTCTGCTGGCGGGTCTCCAGTTCGCCCCCCAGGTTCCAGTAGTAGCCACCGTCCGCCTTCACCGATAACGTCAGGATCTGCTGGCGCGTATCGGTGGCCAGTGCCTCGGCGGCGACCTTGGGCAGTTCGATCTTCACGCCCTGGGTGAGCATGGGCGCGGTGACCATGAAAATCACCAGCAGCACCAGCATCACGTCGATGTAGGGCACCACATTCATCTCGGCCTTGGGCCCGTGCTTGCGTTGCGGCCTGATCAACATCGCTTTGCTCCTTGTTCAGGCGGCCACGGCCAGGTTGTTCGAGGTACCGCGCAGTGTGCGGTGCAGGTGCACTTGCAGCTCATTGCCAAAAGCGTAGTAGCGCGTGAGCAAGGTCTGGCTGCGTGCCGCAAAGCGGTTATAGGCGACCACTGCCGGAATCGCCGCAAACAGGCCAATGGCCGTGGCAATCAAGGCTTCTGCAATACCCGGTGCCACGGTCGATAGGGTGGCCTGTTGCACCTGGGACAAGCCGAGGAACGAATTCATGATGCCCCACACGGTCCCGAACAGGCCGATGTAGGGGCTGACCGACCCCACCGTGGCCAGAAACTGCAAGCCCTTTTCCAGCTCCAGCTCCTGCTCGGTGATCGCTACCTGCAAGGCGCGCTCCACACCCTCGAGCACTGCCGGATCGTGGTGGTGCAAGTGCTGGTATTCCTGCATGCCGGCAATAAAGATCGGCGCCACACCGCCCTCGCCCGCCTGCACGGTTTCGCGATACAAGGGTTGCAGGTCCGACGCCACGCGAAAGCGCGCCAGGAAGCCGTCAAGCTGGCGTTCCAGACCACGCAGCACACTGCTGCGCTGAATGATCAGGTACCAACTGAGCAAGGACGCCAGTAGCAAAGTGACCATCACAGCCTTGACCAACAGGCTGGCGTCGCTGATCAAGCTCCAGATCGTCATATGTTCCATCGTCGCGTGCATGGTGAAGCTCCTATTCGATTAAAAACGGATGACTGCGTGATGACAGCTCAGGGTAATTTCAACGCACGGCTCACCTCGGCCCAGGGCACGAACTTGAAGTTCTGGGCTTGCTCGGGCATGCGCTTGCGCCCGTCCTGCACCACCAGCATGCCCTGGCTCCATGGCCCGCCGAGGTTGACGGCAGTGACCTCCAGGCCATCGGTTTCCGAGGCGCCATCAATGCCGGCGGCTGCATTGAGGCCAACGCGCAAGGCGCCGCGCACAGCGAATGGCGGCTCGGCGTCCAGCACCAGGTAGCTGTCATTGCCTTGGCTGGAGACCACCAGGTAATCCCGTGCGGGGCTTTGATACAGCGCCAGGCCTTCGACGTCCGCGTGCAGTTGCGCGCCTACTTTGATCACCGAAGTGAGCGTGGCCGGTTGCTCGGCACGGGCATCCATCGCCCACACGCCGACATCTTCCTCACCGATGAACAAGCGTTGGCGCTGGTCATCGGCCACACAGCCCTCGGGTTGGCTGTCGACCTTGAACTGACGCACCAACTCGCCCTGCACACGGCCAGCCGGTGCACTCAGGCGGTATTGCAGGAAGGTGCCATCCTTGTCATTGGCGAACGCGTAGAGCTCACCGCTGGCGGGCTGGTACAGGCAGATGCCGTAGATGTCCTTGAGTGGCGTGGAGACCTCACCGGCTTCACGCAGCTCGCCGCTCTGACGGTCGATGCTGAACAGGCTCAAGCTGTTGCGGTCGCGGTTACTCGCCACGGCCAGGTCGACGGTGTGCGTACCCAGTTTGAAGCCTGGGCGTAGGTCGACATTGTTCAGGCGCCCCACTGCCAGTTCCTGCAGCAGCTTGCCGTCGAGATCGTAGGCCAGCAGGCCCTGTTTCTTGTTGGTCCCCAGCACACGGCTTTTGGCCGGTGTTTCCGGGTGAATCCAGATGGCCGGGTCATCCGCCGCGTCGCCCTGGCGACCCACGGGTTCGGTCTGGCGCAGTGCAGCGACTTGGGCAAGTATCGGCGCAACCGGCACCGGCGTGGCTTGCCAGTCGAGACGGCCCTGATAGAGCTGGCCGCTGTTGTCGTCCCGCACCAGCACCTGCCGGCCCTGTATCGCCAGTTGCTCCGGTTCTTTGAGGCCCGGCAAGGCCAGGCTGGATTGCCCGACCCAACGCTCCCCGACTTGCTGGAACAGGTGCAACTGCGCGGTTTTCGGGTCCAGCGCGAGCATCCCGCCCGGCACCAGCGCCATGACGCCGGCTTCGCGCTGGGGATCGTCGAACAGCGCCACGGGCGTGCGCTTCACCTCGGCTTCCGGGTGCGCCGGGTAGGCCCACCAGCCGACGTTTTGCTCATTCACCACCAATCGCTCGGTCGCATCGTCCACTTGGCAGTATTGCGCCGATGGCGGCAGTGGCAGGCTGCGAACACGCTGCGCCTGGGCCAACAGGGTCGCACCATTGCCCACCAGCCACTGTTCGCCCTTGCCCTCTTCACCGACCAGAAACACAAACAGGTTGGCCGTCGCATCGCGATAGAGGCACAGGCTGTTTACCGCAAAGTCGCGGGGCGGCAGGTACAGCGGCGTACCCCAGGTTTTGCCGGCGCCATCGAGGCCGATCAGCAAGGCCTGCTGGCGGTCGTTGTCGAGGCTGGCGATCAGCGATTGAGTGCCGCCAGTGCGTATGTCGAGGCTGCTGAAACGGCCTTTGAAGCGGGCCAGTCCGACGCCGTTATCGTCGAGCAGCAGCAGGCCGTCGCGGGCACTGGCCGCTACGCGCTGGGTGCCGCCGGGCAGGAAGGCAACGGCTTGGGCGTTAAGGCTCGGTGCCCACGGGGTCAACGGTAGGTCAGTGGCGAACGCATTGGCGCTGCTAACCAGTACGACCAGCAGGCACAGCTCGGAAATTCTCATGAACAGACAAATCCTTCAGGATGCACGCGTTATCGTTAGAAATGGGTGAATGTCAGGCCCAGCTTGTAGGTGGGGCCGTACTCTTCGTACTGGCCGTTGTAGCTGCGGTGGCCGGTGTAGACGAAGTACGACTCATCGGTGAGGTTCTGTGCCTCGAAGCTGACCTGCAGGTTCTTGGTCAGCGAGTAGCGCGCGCTGAAATCAACGAAGGTTTGCGCGTCGACGTGCAGGTCATGGGCCTTGTCGTTGATCGACGCCAACTCGTACAGGTAGGCCGATTTGTAATTGGCCGAGAGACGCAGGCTGAGGGTGTCGTCTTCCCAACCGAGCATCAGGTTGCCGACCGTGTCCGATTGGTTGGGCAGGCTGATGTTGCGCTTGCGATTGCGCCCGCTGGCACTGTCGAAGCCCTCGATGTCCGCGCTGGAACGGCTGAAGGTGCTGTTGGCGCCGATCATCAAGCCGTTCCACGGCGCAGGCAGCCAGTCGAACTTCTGTGAGTAGGCCAACTCCAGGCCATAGAGTTTGGCGCTGTCGCCGTTGGCAAAGGTGTGCGCCTCGGCGAAGTTGGCCCAGGCCCCGGTACCGGCGACATCGGTGTTGTAGACGAAGTTCTGGATGTCTTTGTAGAACACGAATGCCGACACGGTACCGGCACGGCCCATGAAATGTTCGATGCCCAGGTCCAGGTTGCTCGACTCCAGAGGCTTGAGGTCCGGGTTGCCGAAGGTGGCTTCGTCATCGTCGATCACAAAACCTGGGGCCAGTTGGCCAAAGGTCGGACGCACCACCGATTTGGTCCAGGCGGCGCGCACTTGGGTGTTCTTGTCAATCTGGTAGCGCGCATGCAAGCCCGGCAGCCAATGGTGATAACGGCGCTTGGTCTCGGTGGCGCTGAACTGGCCGTCCGTGGCGCCGGTGCCCTTGGCTTCGAATTCAGTGCCCTCGTAACGCATGCCGGCAATGAAGCGCCAGTCGTCAATATCGACGGTGTTCATCAGGTAGCCGGCGTTGATGTCTTCGCGGATGGTGAAGTCGTTGACCGTGGATTCGGTGGGGTCATAGAAGTCATCGCGATTGAGGCCGCCGATCAACTGGCGGATATTGCTCGCGCTGATGCCTGGGCCAAAGCGGCCGAGACGGTAGTCGACGCTGCCCTTCTGGAACTGAGTGAGGTTGAGTTGTTCATCGCTCAAGCCCTGTTCATCCAGGTCCTTGTAGACCCAGGCCTCCAAGTCATTGTCCTTGTGGCGTCGGCTGACCTTGCCGCCGAACTTGAACTGGGATGCGTAACCGCGCAGGTCGTAGTCGCGCGCCAGGTCCAGGCGCAGGTTTTTCTCGGTGTCCTGGGTGTGCTGTTTTTCCCAGTCGACTTTGTCGAGGCTGAAATTGGCAGGGTCGTAGAAACCGCTACCAACGATGGGCCGCGGCTTGGCCTTGTCGTAAAAGCCGCTGTGGGCAAAATCACCGCCATCGAAGGTCGCACCGGCAATATGCCCTGGGCTGTCTTCGCTGGAACGGCTGTAACCGGCCTGGCCGCTCAAGGTCCACAGGCCGAGCAGGCGTTCACCGCCCAATACGTAGGACTGGATTTTCTGGGTTTCCTCGCGGTTCTTGAGCTTGCGTTTGCCCTCGGCTTCGCCCAATTCACCGGGCGCTTGCGGGTCAGCGAACTCGAGGCTGGCGGCGTTGCGGGTTTCGGTGTCCTTGTAGCGGCTGTAGAGGGTGCGCAGGTAGTAGCTGCTCAGGTCATCGGGCTTGTAATCGAAGTTAAGGCCACCACCGGCGCGTTCACGGCTGATGTCATAGTCGCGCTGCTCGAATTCGTTGAGCCGGGCGCCGTTGGTGAAGTCCCAGGCGCCGCCAGTTTCGACGTTGTCCGAGCCGAAATCACGCTTCTGCCAACTGAGCGCCGCGGCCACGCCAAAGTTGTCGATACCGTCGCCGAGGCTGAACCGGTTACTGGCGGCGCCAGAGAATTTCGGGCTGGTCTGGTGCGTGTTCTTGTCATAACTGGCCTCGGTGCTGCCGGTGTAGAACAGGCCCTTGTGGTCGAACGCCGAGAGGCTCTTCACATCGACAGTGCCGCCGAGGGAGTTGGCGTCCATGTCCGGTGTGAGCGTCTTGATCACCGACAGCGACTGCACCAATTCCGAAGGCAGAACATCGAGGGCCACGGCGCGGCGTTCGCTCTCGGGGGATGGCACCAGGGTGCCGTTGATGGTCACGCTGTTGAGGTCCGGGCCCAGGCCGCGCACGCTGACAAAGCGGCCTTCGCCCTGGTCACGTTCAACGCTGATGCCCGGCAAGCGCTGCACCGCCTCGGCAACATTCTCATCCGGCAACTGGGCGACGCCGTCGGCATGCACCACGCTTTTGATACTGTCGGAAGAGCGTTGCTCCTTGAGGGCGCTGTCGATCGCAGCGGCTTGGCCGACCACATCGACATGCTCGGTCGCCGCTTCGGCGGCGTTGAGCCGCTCGCAGGCTATCGCCAGAGCCAAGGCGGTAAGCGTAAAGCTGACGAGCCCGGTGCGCTTGTACATGAAACCCTCCCCAAGAATCCGTTGGCGCCAGGCAAAGGGCCTGGCAACTGGGAGGGCAAGCTAGGGATGAGGCGTGACGGTTCTGTGACAGGGTTGCGGGCAGAGCCTGTCAAAGCGGGGTTTACAGGCTTCTGGAGGGTACAAATGAGCTGAAATGACCTCGGCCAGATGCGGGAGCAAGCGGGCTTGCCTGCGATAGCGGCCGGACAGCCGATGCTTATCTCTCTGACACCCCACAGTCCAAATGTGGGAGCTGGCTTGCCTGCGAAGACGGCAGTTCAATCGACAGAGAAGTCGAATGTGCCGCCCAGGTAACCACGATGCGAAGCGAGCCGCTCTTGATCTGCTCTTGATCTTGATCTTAGGCGCCCCGTCAAACCACGCTGGCCGGAATTCGACAGTGATTTGGGGGGTAAACCGGCAGGGATGCCGGTTTAGCCGCCCCGCGCCATGGATGGCGCGTGGCGGCGGCCCCCCAAATCACTGGCGGATTACGGGCACACCGAGCCTAAGCGAGGTGCCGAGTGGTGGGGCAAGAGCGTTTTGCTTACTTTTGCGCTTTTCAAAAGTGAGCCGCTGTAAAAGCCAGCCCTTTCAAGGTCTTCTGTAAAATCCCCTGAAATTCATTCAGGGGGTACCTAAACGATGTGGGCGGAAGTTCTAGCGCGTTTCGAGAAAAAAGCACCTGCCAGTGTCATGGCCAAACTGGCGCTGCAGCAGGCTATTGCCCCCGAGTGGATTGATCAGGTTTTCGAAGAACACCGGCAACGGCAGTATTCTCGTGAGCTATTGTTCTCGACCATCATCAAGCTAATGTCCCTTGTTTCATTGGGCTTGAAGCCATCTCTGCACGCCGCCGCGCGACAACTGGAGGACCTTCCGGTCAGCCTGGCGGCTCTCTACGACAAGATCAGTCGTACCGAGCCTGCTCTGTTGCGCGCCCTGATTACGGGCTGTGCACAGCGCCTGGCTCCAACCATCCGGGAGCTGGGCTGCACGGCGATGCTGCCGGGTTGGCAGGTTCGGGTAGTGGACGGTAATCATCTGGCATCCACTGAAAAACGTCTGGGAGCTTTACGCAACGAGCGCGGCGCCGCTCGTCCCGGTTTTTCGGTTGTTGCATACGATCCCGATCTGGATCAGGTCGTCGACCTTCAGGCGTGTGAGGATGCCTACGCAAGCGAGCGCGTTTGTGTGCTGCCTTTATTGGCCAATGCCGAGCCAGGCCAAGTGTGGCTGGCTGACCGGCTTTATTGCACGCTCCCGGTTATGGAGGCTTGTGAGCAAGTCCAAACTTGCTTTGTCATTCGTCAGCAAGCCAAGCATCCACGCTTGATTCAAGAGGGTGAGTGGCAAGAGCCAGTACCTGTGGAAACTGGCACTGTGCGTGAGCAGATCATCCAGGTCAAAGGCGGTTACCAATGTCGGCGTGTCGAACTGACGCTTCATTCGCCAACGGACTCCGGCGACAGCAGCTTGATGTTCTGGAGCAACCTGCCTGAGAGCGTCAGTGCGCAACAGATCGCCGAACTGTATCGCCGCCGCTGGAGCATTGAAGGTATGTTCCAGCGACTGGAAGCGATCCTGGAAAGTGAGATCGAAACCCTTGGCAGCCCAAAGGCTGCCTTACTGGGGTTCGCAACGGCGGTATTGGCTTACAACGTCCTGGCTGTTCTCAAACGCAGTGTTGAACAAGCTCATCGGGATACCCAGCCTGAAGGATGGGAAGCCTCGATTTACCATTTAGCGGTTCAGGTCAGGAGTGGATATGAGGGAATGCAGATTGCGCTGCCCTCGGAACATTTTCCTGTCATTCCGTTGGAAAAACTGGCTCAGCACTTATTGGCGCTTGCCAGAAATATCCAACCTAAACAAGTTGCGAAAAGCCCCCGTGGCCCCAAGGTACCCAAGCCCAAAACATGGGTTAAAGGCACCGCGGTGAATGCGCATGTTTCAACGGACCGGATAATCAAGGCTGCCAAGACGAAAAGACCTTGAAAGGGCTGGCTGTAAAAGCGGAACCCTAAGTGGCCGTTACCGCAGGAATGGATATGTACTCGGTATAAACAGTGTCGCCTGTCAGGTCGCCATCGCAGGCAAGCCAGCTCCCACATTTGGAACGCTGACCGTCAGATAGATAGAGGCCGGCTGCCAGGCCGTCTTCGCAGGCAAGCCAGCTCCCACATGGGCTCTATGTCCAGCTAAAAAATAGGCCAAGGGCATGAGCTGATTCGACCCTCCCCGCCCGTCATCCAACCGTCACATCCATCTGCTGTGCTGGCGCCCATTACTCATTTGCCCAAGGACCCGTGGCCATGTTTTCCGTGCTCAAACCCCACCGCTGGAAACTCGCGTTGCTCCTGATCGCCGCCAACCTCGGACTACTCCTGCACCTGGCCTGCGGCGAGCTCAAGAGCGTCAGCGAATGGGTATGGCTGGATATCATCGGCGAAGGCGGTTCGGCGCTGCTCGCGCTGATCTGGCTGGGCCTGGTGTTGAAAAGCCGCCCCGCCGGACGGGTCACCCAATACCTGGCGCTGGGGCTGTCGTGCATCTTTTTTTCCTGGTGGATCGACAGCCTCGACGAATTCATCCGCCTGCCTGATAGCGTGTCCTGGGACCACTGGCTGGAGTCAGGGCCAATGCCGGTGGGCATGATCCTGCTGACGATTGGCATTTATCACTGGCACCACGAACAACTGGCGATCAGCGCGCAAATGGAAAAACGCGAGCGGTTGTTTCGCGAGCACCGGCTATTCGACAAACTCACGCCCCTGGCCGGCGCCGACTACCTCAAGCGCCAACTCATCGACAGCCTGCGCGACAGCCAAGCGCAGCAACAACCACTGTCGTTGCTCGCCCTGGACCTGGATAACTTCACCACCATCAACCAGGTCTACGGGCATGCCGAGGGTGATGCGGTGCTACAGGCGGTCAGCCACGTGCTGCTGCTCAACCTGCGCCGCCAAGACCTGTTGTGCCGCCTGGCGGGCGATCGTTTCGTGGTGCTGCTGCCCAATACCGGCGAGCGTCAGGCCCAGGGCCTGGCGCTGGAGTTGCAACACGCGGTGCAGAGCCTGGCCCACAAGACCCGGCAACAGGGCGAACGCCTGCAACTGGCGGCGACCACGGCGGTGGCAATGGCCTTGCAAGAGTCCCCCCACGAGCTGCTCACGCGGCTGAATATGGGCCTGGCCCGGGCCAAGCAACCCCTTGCGAAAAGCGCCTGAAATGGCCGTGAAAACCAGCTGGTATGAAAACGACAGCCGCTTCATCCCCGGTCACTATCAACCCGCCACGTTGATCGACCTGGGCTTGTCCCGGGACATCGACAGCCATCGCCTGCTGCGGGGCACCGGCCTGTTCCACGAAGACATCCTGGCCGGCAACGCGCGGTTGAGCCCGCAACAGTTTCTGGGCTTGATCGGCAACAGCCGCAAACTACTGGACGCCGATGACAGCAGTTTCCTGTTTGGCCAACGCCTGCTGCCCGGCTACTACGGCGCCGCCAGCCATGCGCTGGGGCATGCACAGAACCTTCATCAGGCCCTGGACATCCTGATCCAGCAACAAGTGCTGCTCAGCCCGCTGGCCACGCTGCAACTGGAACTGGATGAGCACCACGCTTACCTGTATTGGTTGGACAGTTGCGGCGCCGGCGAACACTGGCGCTTTCTGCTCGAAGCCAGCATGACCTCGCTGGTTGCCATGAGCCAATGGCTCAGCGGCCAGCGCTTGCCATGGGTGTGCAGTTTCAACCATGCCGAACCTCGGTATGTCGAGCAATACTGGGTGCATCTGGGCGAGCACACGCGCTTCGAACGCCCGCTGGATATGATGTGCATCCCCCGTGAATACCTCACCCACAACTGGCCGGGCGCTTCGGCCACGGCGGGCCAGGTCGCACGCCAGCAAGCCCTTGAACAAATCGAGCAACTGGGCTTTGCCACAAGTTTTCTGGACTGCCTCTATGCCTACCTGCGCGAACATGTGCGCCAACCACCCAGCCTGGAACAGGCCGCGCACATTTTCGCCATGAGCCCGGCCACGCTAAAGCGCAAGTTGCAACGGCACGACACCGGTTTTCAGCAACAGGTCGACCGGGTGCGCAAGCATGTGGCCTTGCACCTGTACCTGACCAAGGGCTTGAGTAACGAGGAAGTCGCGGCGTACCTGAACTTCAACGATGCGGCGAATTTTCGGCGTTCGTTCAAGCGGTGGACGGGCAGCACGCCCAACCTGATCCGCCAACTGTTCAGCAGCCGCTAGCGAGGCGTTCGCGCAGGAACTCCACCAGCGCTTGCACCGGGCGTGAACTCTGTCGGTGCTGCGGGTACACCGCCGACAGGGTCAAGGCCTCTGGGGCGAAGTCTTCCAATACCTTGACCAAGCGACCGTCCTTCAAGGCGTCGCTGACGATGAACGTCGGTAGGTAGGTAACGCCCAGACCGGCAATCGCGGTATCGCGCAGCAGGTCACCGTTATTGACGCGCATGCGCCCACTGACGCTCAAGGCTTGCACCTTGCCTTTGAAGCGCCATTGCACCTGGCGGCCGTGGCCGTAGGGCAGGCAGTCGTGCGTGGTTAAATCCTCGGGTTTCAAAGGCGTACCCCGCAACGCCAGGTAGTCGGGGCTGGCGCAATACACCCGCTCGATAGCGGCGATCCGTCGGGCGATCAGGGTGGAATCTTCCAGGGTACCGATGCGTAGCACCAGGTCGTAGCCTTCGCCGATCAAGTCCACCGGACGGTCGCTCAGGTCAACTTCAACGCAGACCTGCGGATGCTGACGCAGAAACAACGGCAACAGGCAACCCAGGTGCGCCATGGCGAACGACAAGGGTGCACTGAGGCGAATGGTGCCTCGGGGCTCGCTGTTCTGGCCAGCGATGCCCTGCTCCACTTGTTCCACCTCACCGAGCAGGCGCAAGGCCGACTCGTAGTAGCTCTGGCCCAGCGGCGTGACGTCCAGGCGCCGTGTGGAGCGGTTAAGCAAGCGCACGCCCAGGCGGTCTTCCAGTTGGATCAGGCGGCGGCTGACGAATTGCTTGGACAAGCCCAATTGCTCGGCGGCGGCGGTGAAACTGCCGGATTCCATGACCTGGCAGAACAGGCGCATGTCTTCGAAGGGGTTCATTGTCGCTTCTCAGGGGACGATGGGCTGTTTTATAGCCTGTCAGTGGTCACACCACAAACCAAAATGTGAACACAATCAAATGTGGGAGCTGGCTTGCCTGCGATAGCGGTGTATCAGCCAGCAATGCTGTTGACTGATGCACCGCTATCGCAGGCAAGCCAGCTCCCACAGGGTTTTGCGGTGTTTTACCGACCAGGTTACTTGGCAGCGAACGCCGAGTAGCTGTTCATCAGGTTGCGGTAGTTGGGAATGCGCGGCGAGAGCAGGTTGGCCAGGCCTTCCATGTCGTTGCGCCAGTCCACTTGCAGCTCGCAAGCCACCGAGAACCAGTTGACCAGTTGTGCACCGGCGGCGGTCATACGCGCCCAGGCGGCTTGTTGCACGGTTTCGTTGAAGGTGCCGGAAGCGTCGGTGACCACGAAGACCTCAAAGCCTTCGTCAAGGGCACACAGGGTCGGGAACGCCACGCACACGTCGGTCACCACACCGGCAATGATGATTTGCTTGCGGCCGGTGGCCTTGACGGCCTTGACGAAATCTTCGTTGTCCCACGCGTTGATCTGGCCAGGGCGCGGAATGTACGGCGCGTCGGGGAACAGTTCTTTGAGCTCAGGCACCAATGGGCCGTTGGGGCCGCTTTCAAAGCTGGTGGTCAGGATGGTCGGCAGGTTGAAGAACTTCGCCACGTCGGCCAGGGCCAGCACGTTGTTCTTGAACTCGTTGGGGGAGAAATCCTGCACCAGGGAGATCAGGCCGGTCTGGTGATCAACCAACAAAACAACAGCATCGTCTTTGTTCAAGCGCTTGTAAGTCATGGGTAACTCCTTTAGGGATGGGGTGTTCTTCAAAAGGCAAAGCAGGAGCAGCCGAACGCACCCCAGAAACCCTGGAAGTCGCTGACCGGCACGCTGGAAAGGCGCGCTTTTTCATGGCTATGGGCATGCACGCCACAGGGGCCGCTGCACTGGTGAACCTGGGCCTGCATCGGCGACGTGGGGCGCCAGTGCCCCGGCACCTTGACCACCGGCGACCAGTCCGGCAGCACCGGTACCCGTGGCGGTGCGAAATCTTCGAAGTCGCCAGCGCCGTACACGACCTTGCCGCCGACCACGGTCAGCACCGACTCGATCCACTTGATGGCTTCTTCTTCGACGCTGAAAAAGTCCGCCGACAACGCGGCGACATCCGCCAGTTGACCGACCTTGATCTGGCCTTTCTTGCCCTGCTCGGAGGAGAACCAGGCGCTGCCGTGGGTGAACAGCTCCAATGCGGTAAGGCGCGGCAAGCCCTCGGCGTGCAGCTCCAGGCCACCGACGGTGCGGCCGCTGACCATCCAATACAGCGAGGTCCAGGGGTTGTAGCTCGACACGCGGGTGGCATCGGTGCCCGCCCCTACCGGCACGCCTTCGGCCAGCATGCGCTTGATCGGCGGCGTGGCTTCGGCGGCCTTGGCGCCGTAGCGCTCGACGAAGTATTCGCCCTGGAACGCCATGCGATCCTGAATCGCAATACCGCCACCGAGGGCACGCACGCGTTCGATGTTTTTCGGGGTGATGGTTTCGGCGTGGTCGAAGAACCACGGCAAGCCATTGAACGGAATATCGCGGTTGACCTTCTCGAACACGTCGAGCATGCGCGAGATGGACTCGTCGTAAGTGGCGTGCAGACGGAACGGCCAGCGCTGTTCCACCAGGTGGCGTACCACCGGTTCCAGCTCCTGTTCCATGGTCAGCGGCAGGTCCGGGCGGGGTTCGAGGAAGTCTTCGAAATCCGCCGCCGAGAACACCAGCATCTCGCCGGCACCGTTATGGCGCAGGTAGTCATCGCCCTGGTGCAGGGTGACGCTGCCGGTCCAGTGCTTGAAGTCGCTGAGCTCTTCCTTGGGCTTCTGGGTGAACAGGTTGTAGGCGATGCGCACCGTCAACTGTTGATCCTTGGCCAGTTGCTCGATCACCGCATAGTCATCGGGGTAGTTCTGGAAGCCGCCGCCGGCATCGATGGCGCTGGTCAGGCCCAGGCGATTGAGTTCCCGCATGAACTGGCGGGTGGAGTTGACCTGATATTCCAAAGGCAGTTTCGGGCCTTTGGCCAAGGTCGAGTACAAGATCATCGCGTTGGGCCGCGCCACCAGCATGCCGGTGGGGTTGCCGTTGCTGTCGCGTACGATCTCACCGCCCGGCGGGTTCGGCGTGTCCTTGGTGTAGCCCGCCACCCGCAGGGCTGCGCGGTTGAGCAAGGCGCGGTCGTACAAGTGCAGCACGAACACCGGGGTGTCCGGGGCGGCCTGGTTGAGTTCTTCCAGGGTGGGCATGCGCTTTTCGGCGAACTGGAATTCGTTCCAACCGCCCACCACGCGTACCCATTGCGGCGTGGGCGTGCGGTCGGCCTGGTCTTTGAGCATGCGCAAGGCATCGGCCAGGGACGGCACGCCTTCCCAGCGCAGTTCAAGGTTGTAGTTCAACCCGCCACGAATCAGGTGCAAGTGCGAGTCGTTGAGGCCGGGAATCACGGTGCGGCCCTTCAGGTCGATGACCTGGGTGCCGCTGCCGCGCAGGGCCATGGCTTCGCCGTTGGTACCGACGGCGACAAAGCGCCCTTGGTGGATGGCCACGGCGGTGGCGCGTGGGTTTTCCCGGTCCACGGTGTGGAACTGGCCATTGAACAGAATCAGATCGGCGTTCATAGGGTTTCCTTTACAGAGGCTTCAAGCCAGGGAGCGAACAGGCGGGTGGCCGCCGGCATCAGCAGGTACACCACCAGCAACACGATGGTCAGGGTGACCAGGAAGGTGGAGACCACGTAGTTGGACAAAAACGGGTGCAACCGCAGGATCGGCCCCCAGATAAACGGCAGCAGCAGGGTTTGCGGCAGGATCACAAACAGGCTGACCACCGCCTGCTTCCAGCGCGGCGGCTTGGCACCGCCATCGGCCTGGGGCGTGAACCAGAATTCATTGGCCGCGCCGATTTCCGTCTGGTCGCCATCCGCCAGCATGGGCGCGGCTTCGTCGATCAGGGCCTGGCGTTGCGGGGAGCCGAGCCACAGCTCAAGGGCGTTGGTGGAGCTATAGCGCAGCACGCAAGTGAACAGCGCCATGCCGTTTTGCTGGCTGCGCACCACGTCAACGCCAAGGTGCCCAGGGCGTTCGCCGGCGATGCGCACGATGCGGCGCAGCCAGGCTTCGTACTCGACTTCAAAGCCGGGTTTGACCCGGTGCTTGACGACCAGGGTGACGACTTCGTCGGGGCGGGTGTTGGCGGTTGATTCCATGGCTGGGTGTTTCCCCGGAGCATTGAGCGATGGGGAGAGTGTGGCCGGTTGGCAGGTGTGGGGAATTGCATGTATGTGCTGTCTGGCAGGCATTCGCCGGCTCTGCATCCGATATTTATGCTCACTTCCCAACTTAATAATATTTTATTAATACCCCCCCGCCGCCTAACTTGACGTCATGCCCGAGCTGAATCCAACTGCATTACGCAAGGATAGAGACATGACTGTAGCGATAACAAAAATAGACACGCTGGTGGTTGGCGCAGGTCAAGCTGGCGTGGCCATGAGCGAGCATTTGAGCAAGCAAGGCGTGCCGCACCTGGTGCTGGAACGCAGCCGTATTGCCGAGCGCTGGCGCACCGGCCGCTGGGACTCATTGGTCGCCAACGGCCCGGCCTGGCATGACCGCTTCCCCGGCCTGCATTTCGATGACGTCCCCGCCGATGGGTTCGCACCCAAAGAGCGCGTCGCCGATTACTTCGAAGCCTATGCCCGTAAATTCAACGCGCCGATCCGCACCGGCGTGGACGTCACCTCAGTAGTACGCAACGAGGGGCGCCCCGGCTTTACCGTGCACACCAGCGAAGGCGTGATCGAAGCCAACCGCGTGGTAGCCGCCACCGGGCCCTTTCAAAAGCCTGTGATTCCCGCTATCGCGCCTAAAGACACCGCGCTGCACCAGATCCACTCCGCCGACTATCGCAACCCTGGGCAACTGCCAGCCGGCGCTGTGCTGGTGGTGGGCGCCGGCTCGTCCGGGGTGCAAATTGCCGATGAATTGCAGCGTTCCGGTCGCCAGGTGTACCTGTCGGTCGGCGCCCATGACCGCCCTCCTCGCGCCTATCGCAACCGCGACTTCTGCTGGTGGTTGGGCGTATTGGGCGAGTGGGACCAGGCGGCGATGAAACCCGGCCGCGAGCACGTCACCATTGCCGTGAGTGGCGCCCACGGCGGCAAGACCATCGACTTTCGCGAGCTGGCCCAGCAAGGCATGACCCTGGTCGGCCTGACTCACGCCTTCGACGGCACGGTGGCAACGTTCCAACCCAACCTGGTGGAGAACCTGGCGCGCGGTGATGAAAACTACCTGGCCTTGCTGGATGCGGCCGACGCCTATATCGAGCGCAACGGCCTCGACCTGCCCCTGGAGCCCGAGGCACGTCGCGTGTTCCCCGACGCTGAATGCATCAAGCAGCCGATCCTGACACTGGACCTGGCGGAGGCTGGCATCACTTCGATCATCTGGGCCACCGGATTTGCCGTGGACTACAGCTGGTTGCAGGTAGACGCCTTCGACGCCGCTGGCAAGCCGCAACACCAGCGCGGTGTCTCCAGCGAAGCGGGCATCTACTTCCTTGGGTTGCCATGGCAATCGCGGCGTGGCTCGTCGTTTATCTGGGGCGTGTGGCACGACGCCAAATACGTGGCCGACCATATCGCCATCCAGCGTCAGTACCTTGAGTACCGCGAAGCCGCCCCGGTTGCCCGCCAGTCCCCTGTCAGCGCCTGATCATTTTTCCCAGGAGTTTTTTGATGCCTACTCACACTCGCATTCGCATGTTCAACACCAAAGAAACCTATCCCAACCAGAGCCTGGACAACGACCTATGCCAGGCCGTGCGCGCCGGCAACACCGTGTACGTACGCGGCCAGGTGGGCACTGATTTCGACGGCAACCTGGTCGGCCTCGGCGACCCACGGGCCCAGGCCGAGCAGGCGATGAAGAACGTCAAGCAACTGCTGGAAGAAGCCGGCAGCGACCTCAGCCATATCGTCAAAACCACCACCTATTTGATCGACCCACGCTATCGCGAGCCGGTGTACCAGGAAGTCGGCAAGTGGCTCAAGGGCGTGTTCCCGATTTCCACCGGGCTGGTGGTTTCGGCCCTGGGCCAGCCGCAGTGGCTGATGGAAATTGATGTGATCGCGGTTATTCCAGAGTAAGGAGGCTAGCCATGACCTTTTCTATCGTCGGCCGTTGTGCAGAGACCGGCCAACTGGGCATTGCCATCAGCTCATCGAGCATCGCCGTGGGCGCCCGCTGCCCGTGGCTGCGGCCCGGTGTGGGCGCCGTGTCGACCCAGAACATCACCTTGCCGGCCCTCGGTCCGGACGTCCTCGACGGGCTGGAACAGGGCCTGGCTCCCGCCGACGCCGTCGATAAAGCGCTCACCCGCAACGGCTACAGCCAGTACCGGCAACTGACGGCGATTGACCACCTGGGCCGCAGCGTGCATTTCAGCGGCAGTCAGACCCTGGGTACCCATCACGCGGTATCGGGCGAGCAATGCGTGGCGGCGGGCAATATGCTCGCCGCCCCTGAAGTGATCACCGCGATGGTCACGGCCTTCGAACAGGGCGAAGGCCAGCTCGCAGACCGTCTACTGGCCGCGATGCATGCCGCCATCGCCGCCGGTGGCGAAGCCGGCCCGGTGCACTCCGCCGCGCTGGTGGTGGTGGGCGAGTTGACTTGGCCGATTATCAACTTGCGCGTGGATTGGGCCGACGAGGCGCCGATTGGCGAATTGCAAAAACTCTGGGATGCCTACCGCCCACAGGTGCAGGACTATATCGATCGCGCCCTCGCCCCCGACCGCTCCCCCGGCTACGGTGTGGCCGGAGACGACCGATGAGCCGCAGCCGCGACCTGCTGGAAACCCTGGTGGGCTTCGACACCACCAGCCGCGAGTCCAACCTGCAATTGATCGAGTATGTGCGCGATTACCTGGCCGGGCTTGGCGTCACCAGCGAGCTGGTCTACAACGCGCAACGCAGCAAGGCCAACCTGTTTGCCAGCATCGGCCCGGTGGAACTGCCAGGTATCGTGCTGTCGGGGCATACCGACGTGGTGCCGGTGGATGGGCAACCCTGGAGCCTGCCGCCGTTCACGCTGACCGAGCGCGACGGCAAGCTGTTCGGGCGCGGCACCGCCGACATGAAGGGGTATATCGCCTGCGTGCTGGCGTTGGTGCCAGCGCTGGTCAAGGCGCCATTGCGCCTGCCGGTGCACATCGCCCTGTCCTACGATGAGGAAGTCGGCTGCCTGGGCGTGCGCTCGCTGCTCGCCGTTCTTGAACAGCGTCCGGTCAAGCCGATGTTGTGCATCATCGGCGAGCCGACCGAGCTCAAGCCGGTGCTGGGCCACAAGGGGAAGTTGGCGATGCGCTGCGATGTTCAGGGCCAGGCGTGCCACTCGGCCTATGCGCCCTCGGGTGTGAATGCGATTGAACACGCCGCCGAGTTGATCGGTGAACTGGGGCGCATTGGCCAACGGCTACGCGCGCGTCAGGACCCACGTTTTGACCCGCCGTTCAGCACGGTACAGACCGGCATGATCAACGGCGGCAAGGCCTTGAATATCGTGCCAGCCGACTGCCGCTTTGACTTTGAGGTGCGCGCCCTGCCCTCCATGGACCCGGGCGAAGTAGCTGAAGAGCTACAGGCCTACGCGCGGCAGCAGGTGTTGCCGCGCATGCAGGCGGTCAGCAAGCAGAGTTCGATTCGGTTCACCGAGCTGTCGGCCTACCCAGGGCTGGTCACGGATGAGCGCAGCCAGGCGGCGCAATTGATTGCGACGTTTTGCGACTCGCAGGCATTCGGCACCGTAGCGTTTGGTACCGAGGGCGGGCTGTTCGATGCGGTGGGTATTCCCACCGTGGTATGCGGGCCAGGCAGCATGGACCAAGGGCATAAGCCCGATGAGTTTGTGAGCCTGGAGCAGCTCGATGGCTGCGATGCGATGTTGCAGCGGTTGCTAGGCTTTATCAGCACCTGAAGACATCGCACCACCTATGTGGGAGGGGCCAGCCCCAATGCCGATCAGTTAAGCGCAAATCCCTGTGGGAGCGGGCTTGCCCGCGAAGGCGGTGTGTCAATCACTGCATCGGTTACTGCACGACCGCTTTCGCAGGCAAGCCAGCTCCCACCTTTGATCTTCGTTGCGTTGAGCACTGTGTTCGCTTAACTGATCGGCATTGGGGTTTGGTGTTCAGCCCAGTAGTCGGGCCAACTCTTCGCGGCAGTAGTCGACAAACAACTGCACCGGTTTGGTCAAGGGTGCGCGGCGTAGCCAGACGGCGGACAACCCCGACCCCGTGACCGTTTCCACCAAGGGAATGCACACCACTTTCTGCCCATCATAGGTGTACTCGCTGAACGGTTTGGTCACCAGGATCGAGAACCCGAACCCCCGCCCCACCATGCCCCGCACCATTTCGATGGAGGGCGAGCTGAATACGATATTCGGGGTCAGCCCGCGCTCTTCGAAGATGCTCACGAAGTAGGTACGGCTGGGCAACACGTCCAGCAAAATCATCGGCTCCAGCACCAGGTCGGCCAGGGACACCTTGGCCTGTTGGGCAAAGCGGTGGTCGGCCGGCAGCAACGCATAGGGCTGTTGCGGCGGCATCAGCGGCGTGGTCTCGATGGTGCTGCCCAGGTCGTGCTCAAACAGCATCGCCACGTCGATACTGCCCGCCGTCAGCGCCTGCACCAGCTCCTGCTGCTCGCCATCGCGGATGCGGATCTCCACGCCCGGCCAGCGCGCCTTGAAACCGGCGATCAAGCGTGGCAAGTACAACGGTGCCACGGTTTCAAAACAACCGATGTCAATCTGCCCGGCCACCACATCGTTATCGGCCAGGGCGTTCTGTTCGAACTCATGGGCTACCCGCAACAGCTCCAACGCCTTGCGATAAAAGCGCGCGCCGCTGGGCGTGAGGGAAACGCCCTGGGCGTGATGGCGGATAAACAGTTGCACGCCAAAGCTGTCTTCCAGTTGCTTGATCGCCGTGGAAACCGACGGCTGGGCGATATACAGCTTGCGCGACGCCTCGGCAACGCTGCCGCATTCGGCCGTGGTCACAAAATATCTGAGCTGACGCAGGTTATAGGCTGCCATCGGCACCTCCCTAAACGTGGTTTTTTGCCCCAAACAAGTGCGCAGAAACACCGGTTTTTCAAGCCATTGACGTGCATGCAACATACCGGAGCAAAAAACCTCACGAGATACTTTTTTTAAGGTCTATAGCAACAAACTTACTAATTTACCTGCCTGCGCCCATTGCAGATGATCACTCCAACAACAAAGCGGTGCCCATGCGCCGCACAGCGAAGTACGCCCACGTACTCACCTTGCCTTGGAGCTCGTCATGGTTACCACTGCAACATCCTCCGCCCCGCTCATCGAAAAACACACGATTGGATACGTGCCCCCGGAAGATCGCCATGGAAAGGTAAGAGACCTGTTCACCCTGTGGTTCGGCGGCAACATCGCGCCGTTGCCGATCGTCACTGGCGCACTGGGTGTGCAACTGTTCCACCTCAACCTGGTGTGGGGCATTGTCGCCATCCTTGTCGGCCATTTGGTCGGCGGTGTGTTGATGGCATTGCACTCGGCCCAGGGCCCGCAAATGGGTATCCCGCAGATGATCCAGAGTCGTGCACAGTTCGGCTCCCTCGGCGCATTGCTGGTGGTGGTGATTGCCGGGGTGATGTACATCGGCTTCTTCGCCTCCAACATCGTGCTGGCCGGTAAATCCCTGCATGGTGTGGTGGACGCCGTGCCTGTACCGGTGGGCATCGTTATCGGCGCCATCGGTTCCGGGATCATCGGCATCATCGGCTACCGCTTCATCCACGTACTCAACCGCATCGGTACCTGGGTCCTCGGCGCAGGCATCGTGCTGGGCTTTGGCTACATCTTCACCCATGTGCAGACCACCGATTTCCTCACCCGTGGCAGCTTCAACATCTCCGGTTGGCTGGCCACTGTTTCCCTGGCTGCACTGTGGCAAATCGCGTTTGCGCCCTACGTGTCGGACTACTCCCGCTACCTGCCCGCCGACGTGCCGGTAGCCGCCACCTTCTGGACCACCTACCTGGGCTCGGCGCTGGGGTCGAGCCTGGCGTTCATCTTCGGCGCCGTGGCAGTGCTCGCCACGCCGGTAGGCATGGACACCATGGACGCCGTCAAACTCGCCACCGGCGCCATCGGCCCGTTGATGCTGGTGCTGTTCCTGCTCAGCGTGATCAGCCACAACGCCCTCAACCTGTACGGCGCGGTGCTGTCGATCATCACCCTGGTACAGACCTTCGCCTACCGCTGGATCCCGACCGCGAAAAGCCGTGCGGTGATCTCCATCATCGTGCTGGCCGCCTGTTCGATTGCGGCGGTGTTTGCCTCCCAAGACTTCATCGGCCACTTCGTCGACATGGTGCTGGTGCTGCTGGTGGTGCTGGTGCCCTGGACGGCGATCAACCTGATCGACTTCTATGCCATTCACAAAGGCCAATACGACATCGCCTCGATCTTCCGCGTGGATGGCGGCATCTACGGCAAGTACAACCCCCAGGCGCTGCTGGCCTATGCGGTGGGGATCGTGGTGCAGATTCCGTTCATGAACACGCCGCTGTACGTGGGGCCGATTTCGCAGCACATCAACGGCGCGGACTTGTCGTGGGTGGTGGGGTTGGTGGTGACGTCGCCGTTGTACTTCTGGTTGGCGAGTCGGGACAGTGCGTATAAGCGCCGGATGGACAGTGGGAAGTTGGTGAGTGGGGTTTGATACATCCTGTCGGTATGGCGGCTGTGCGTCGGAGACCTTCGGGTCTGCCGGGGGTGATTCTTCCTGGTATGCGAACCCGCGCACAGTTGCCAATACCGCCCGGATCATGGTCCAGGATGTGGCGGATGTGTTTACGGTGATTGAAAAACATGGCCTTGATTCGCCTGCTGTGCAGTAAGTTGTGAGAAAACCCGCCTCGGCGGGTTTTCTGGTTTTTGCGAAACTCAATCCTACCCGCTCCTACCCAGGCGGTAACCACGATGCGAAGCGAGCCGCTCTTGATCTGCTTTTGATCTTGCTTTTGATCTCAGGCGCCCCGTTAAACCACGCTGGCCGGAATTCGACAGGGATTTGGGGGGTAAACCGGCAGGGATGCCGGTTTAGCCGCCCCGCGCCATGGATGGCGCGTGGCGGCGGCCCCCCAAATCACTGGCGGATTACGGGCACACCGAGCCCAAGCGAGGTGCCGAGTGGTGGGGCGAGGACCTTTTGGTTACTTTTGGGTCCTTCCAAAAGTGACCCGCTGTAAAAGCCAGCCCTTTCAAGGTCTTCTGTAAAATCCCCTGAAATTCATTCAGGGGGTACCTAAACGATGTGGGCGGAAGTTCTAGCGCGTTTCGAAAAAAAAGCACCTGCCAGTGTCATGGCCAAACTGGCGCTGCAGCAGGCTATTGCCCCCGAGTGGATTGATCAGGTTTTCGAAGAACACCGGCAACGGCAGTATTCTCGTGAGCTATTGTTCTCGACCATCATCAAGCTAATGTCCCTTGTTTCATTGGGCTTGAAGCCATCTCTGCACGCCGCCGCGCGACAACTGGAGGACCTTCCGGTCAGCCTGGCGGCTCTCTACGACAAGATCAGTCGTACCGAGCCTGCTCTGTTGCGCGCCCTGATTACGGGCTGTGCACAGCGCCTGGCTCCAACCATCCGGGAGCTGGGCTGCACGGCGATGCTGCCGGGTTGGCAGGTTCGGGTAGTGGACGGTAATCACCTGGCATCCACTGAAAAACGTCTGGGAGCTTTACGCAACGAGCGCGGCGCCGCTCGTCCCGGTTTTTCGGTTGTTGCATACGATCCCGATCTGGATCAGGTCGTCGACCTTCAGGCGTGTGAGGATGCCTACGCAAGCGAGCGCGTTTGTGTGCTGCCTTTATTGGCCAATGCCGAGCCAGGCCAAGTGTGGCTGGCTGACCGGCTTTATTGCACGCTCCCGGTTATGGAGGCTTGTGAGCAAGTCCAAACTTGCTTTGTCATTCGTCAGCAAGCCAAGCATCCACGCTTGATTCAAGAGGGTGAGTGGCAAGAGCCAGTACCTGTGGAAACTGGCACTGTGCGTGAGCAGATCATCCAGGTCAAAGGCGGTTACCAATGTCGGCGTGTCGAACTGACGCTTCATTCGCCAACGGACTCCGGCGACAGCAGCTTGATGTTCTGGAGCAACCTGCCTGAGAGCGTCAGTGCGCAACAGATCGCCGAACTGTATCGCCGCCGCTGGAGCATTGAAGGTATGTTCCAGCGACTGGAAGCGATCCTGGAAAGTGAGATCGAAACCCTTGGCAGCCCAAAGGCTGCCTTACTGGGGTTCGCAACGGCGGTATTGGCTTACAACGTCCTGGCTGTTCTCAAACGCAGTGTTGAACAGGCTCATCGGGATACCCAGCCTGAAGGATGGGAAGCCTCGATTTACCATTTAGCGGTTCAGGTCAGGAGTGGATATGAGGGAATGCAGATTGCGCTGCCCTCGGAACATCTTCCTGTCATTCCGTTGGAAAAACTGGCTCAGCACTTATTGGCGCTTGCCAGAAATATCCAACCTAAACAAGTTGCGAAAAGCCTCCGTGGCCCCAAGGTACCCAAGCCCAAAACATGGGTTAAAGGCACCGCGGTGAATGCGCATGTTTCAACGGACCGGATAATCAAGGCTGCCAAGACGAAAAGACCTTGAAAGGGCTGGCTGTAAAAGCGGAACCCTAAGTGGCCGTTACCGCAGGAATGGATATGTACACGGTCCAACTGTGTTGACTGTTAGGCCGTCTTCGCAGGCAAGCCAGCTCCCACATTTGGATCGCGTAGGGTCAGATAGATAGGTGTCGGCCTTCAGGCCGTCATCGCAGGCAAGCCCCACAGTTTGATTGCGCAGCACCAAAGTTGAACCTCACGCTTCACCCGTCAGGGCCGGCCTTGCGGTGCCAAAGGTGCAACGTTTCTCTATGATGTGGCCTTTCACTGAAAATCTCTGGAACGGCCCATGCCCACCCTCACCCTGCGCAACGCCCTGCCCACCGACGCAGCACGCTGCTTTGAAATCGAAACCAGCGCCTACGAGGGCGACGAAGCCGCCACGCTTGAAAAGATCACCACGCGTATCGCGCAGTATCCCGAGGGCTTTTTGATCCTGGAGGAAGATGGCGCAGTGGTGGGCTTCATCAACTCAGGGTGCGCCCATGAAGTGGTGATGTCGGACGAGGCCTTCAAGGAGTTGGTGGGCCATGTGGCCGAGGCACCGAATGTGGTGATCATGTCGGTGGTGGTCGACCCGGCCCATCAAGGCAAGGGCTATGCGAAACGGCTGATGACTGAGTTCGTGCAACGCATGCAGGCAATGGGCAAGCGCACCCTCCACCTGATGTGCAAGGCGCAGCATGTGCCGTTGTACCGAGCAATGGGCTACACCTACGTGCGCCCTTCGCCGTCGGATCATGGGGGTATGGCGTGGCATGAGATGGTGAAGACGCTTTAATGCAAGCCGTTGCACGAGTGATTGCAAAAGTGTTTCCAAGCGTGAGGCAACCAAAAGACCTGCAACGACCGAATGTGTTTCGGTGAGTGAAAAGCTGGCACTGCGCTGCGCTATCTGACAGCCAGCCTGACTTTTCGGAGCGTGGGCCGGACTGCGCCTATAGCCTTTTGACTCACTCGAAAACCAACACCTGATGCGGTTTCACGTTGTTACATCCAGCCAAAACAGACCTCGTTGAGCGCCTGCCCCAGGCGCTGTAGCCTGCGAAACGCCCTGTCAGGGCCACCCTCTGACAGGGTCAATTTCCAAGCAATCAGAGAGGTGCAATCATGTCTTCAATCAATGGCTCCGCCCCATTCGTACCCGCGTACCAGCCCGCTGCCAAACACCCTATCGATAATGATGTACCGAGGAAAAACTCTCTGGACAAACAGGCTGGAGAAGATGCCGAAGTGTCCAATGGCAAGGGCGGCTGGAAAAACATTGGCAATGCGACGCGCGACCACGCCAACCGCACTCGGCTGGATCGCAATTTCTTGCCTTCAGACAAAAAGACCGTCGATGACGCCCAGGTCAATACCAGGGCTGGATATCACGGCACCGGCACCCTGCCCGCCTTCCCAACTTGGGATGACAAGGCCTTAAACGACTCCGCGTCCAATGCCCTGCGTCAACCGATCGACTTCGAAATAAAACCTGACGGCAACGGCGGTTGGACCAAGGCGTGACAACTCCACTGTCTAAGCCGCTTTAGCACTCAGGGCTTTGCCGAACAACCAGTACCCAGGGGCTTCACCCTCAAAGGTACAGTTCAGCGGTTGTTCCACTATGGGACAGCCGCCGAGTCATCTACCAACTGCCGGAAGCCCCCCCGCCACCGCTGGAACCGCCACCGCCCGACGAACTGCTGCTGGTGCTGGAGCCGCTGGAACCTGAGCTGGACCCGCCGCCGGAGCCAGAACCTTCGCCGACCTTGCCAAAGATAATCAGCGCAACAAACGATGCGATAGGAAATGCCAGCAACCAGGCGTCGCGATCGCCGTCCATCACCTGCCCCGCCACCCCATACACGGCCACCGCCGCCAGCAGTCGTACGCTAAAACCTGCGCGGCTGGTGCGCCAGGTCTGCCTCATGAGCAGCACCAGCACCAGGTACAACCCCAGCACCACCAAGACGCCCAGGGGCCACAGCAACCAGTGGGTGAAACTGACGTCTACGTAATGGTTTGCCACCACCAACCCGAGGATGTAAGCCAGCAGCCCGATCACGCCGTAAAACAGCGTGCGCACCTGCCACAACGCGCCGAATAGCGCGCCGCCAATCAACAAGGTCAGCGGCATTGCAACGAGGAACATCGGCCAGTCCCGACCACCGGCCAATACCGCCAGCAACAGCGTGGCCGCAACTGCGATGATCAAAGCTCTGCGCCAGTGCAACTTGCCAGCGGCGATCAGTGTACCGGCGAGCGCCCCCAGGACAAACGCCGCCAATATCGCGAAAAATTGCGGGTTGATCCCCGGCCCGGCCACTTCAGGCAGGTCGCCGCCGTCCACCAGGACCACCAGCGCGCTCACGCCTTGCTGGATGCCACCGGCAAAATCGCCCTGACGAAACGCTGGAGTGAGACGTTCTTCAATGATGCGATGGGCCAGCAGGTCAGTGACGATGCCTTCCAGGCCATAACCCACCTCGATGCGCACTGTGCGGTCGGCTTTGGCCACCACCAGCAGGATGCCGTCGTTGACGTCCTTGCGCCCCAGCTTCCAGGCGCGGAACAGTTGGTTGGCATAGTCTTCGATGCCGCTGCTGCCGGTGGTCGGCACCAGCAATACGGCCACTTGCGCGCCTTTGCGTTGTTCAAGGTCGGCGAGTTGTTGCTTGAGGCGCAGCACGGTGCCCGAGTCGAGGGTATTGGTCAGGTCAATAACCCGCTGATCAAGGGCAACCCCAATCGGCGAGGTGTCCGCATGAGCGGCGATTAACAGGCTGGAAAACACCAGGGCCAGTAGGCTGAACACCGATTGCCGCACAAGCACGATCATGTATGGTTACCTGAAGTCTCTCCCTGAAGACGCCGACTTTACCTTATCTGCACGCAAACGCGTGACCCAGGGCCTGCGACTATCTAAACTGCCCGCTAAGCTGCATAGCAATTAGCCATCCACGAGAACCCCATGGACCTACGTCACCGCAACAATGTACATGTGATGGGCAACGGTCCCTCGACACTGGTGTTTTCCCACGGCTTTGGTTGCAACCAGGCCATGTGGAATGCCTTGGCACCGCACTTTCTCGAGCGCTTTCGCGTGGTGCTGTATGACCTGGTCGGCGCCGGCCTGTCGGACTTGAGTGCGTTCGACAAAACCAAATACAGCCGCCTGGATGGCTATGCCCATGACCTGAACGAGATTATCGACGCCTACGCCCAAGGCCCGGTGATTCTGGTGGGCCACTCGGTCAGCGCGATGATCGGCACCCTCGCCGACCGTTTCATCCCGCAGCGCATTGCCGCGCACGTGATGATTGGCCCATCGCCACGCTATATCGATACCGAGGAATATGTCGGCGGTTTCAAGCGCGACGACATCGACGACCTGCTCGACACCCTCGACAGCAACTACCTGGGCTGGTCCAGCGCCATGGCCCCGGTGATCATGGGCGCCCCGACGCAGCCGCACCTGAGCGAGGCGCTCACCGACAGCTTCTGTCGCACCGAGCCGGACATCGCCAAGCAGTTCGCCCGCGTGACCTTCCTCTCGGATAACCGCCAGGATGTGTTCGGCCTGACCACCCCGGTACTCATCCTGCAATCGACCGACGACCTGATCGCCCCAGTGGCCGTGGGTGAATACCTGCACGCCGTATTACCTAACAGCACTTATTGCCTGGTCGAGAATGTCGGCCACTGCCCGCATATGAGCGCCCCCCAGGCGTGTGCAACGGCGATGGACCGGTTCCTGGCCCCTTGGGCGGCTGCCGATGCCCGTTGACCCGCTGTTTGACAGCGCGGCCTGTGCCCTGGCGGTGACCCAGGAAGATGGCACGATCCTGCACGTCAACCCGCGCTTGTGCGATTGGCTGGGCTTCACTGCGGCCCAGCTGCTGGGCCGGCGTTTCCAGGACCTGCTGGCCATGGGCGGGCGGATTTTTTACCAGACGCACCTGGCGCCAATGCTGCGCATGCACGGCAGCGTCACCGAGGTGAAACTCGACATCCGTCATTGCAACGGGCACAAAGTCACGGTCTTGCTCAATGCCAACCAGCGCCAGCAGCCGGACGGCGTGGTGTATGACCTGGCGCTGTTCGGCACCACCGACCGTGACAAGTACGAGCGTGAGCTGCTCAATGCCCACAAGCAGGCTGAAGCCCTGCTGCAGGAAAAAACTGCTACGGAACTGGCCCTGCAACAGGCCCAGGCCGAACTGAGCGAGGCCTATGCCATTGCCCAGCGCCGGGCGTTGTTTGCCGAACAGATGGTGGCGATTGTCAGCCATGACCTGAAAAACCCACTCACCGCGATCCGCATGGCCTCCGACTTTCTCCAGCGTGGCGAGCGCACGGCCAAGGAGCGCCAGTTGTTGGGGCACATCGGCCAGTCGTCCGAACGCGCCCACCGCATGATCGCCGACCTGCTGGACTTCACCCAGGCCCGGGTCGGCCAGGGCATTACCATCAAGCCGCAACCGCTGGACCTGCACAGCGTTATTCATCGCAGCGTCGACGAACTGCGGGTGGCCTTCCCCAAGGCCACGCTGGTGCATCACGCCGAGGGCCAGGGCGATGCGTGCCTGGACGCCGACCGCGTGCAACAGATGATCGGTAACCTGGTGGCCAACAGCGTGGCCTATGGCGACTTGCTGCAGCCGATCACCATTACCTCGCGCCTGGGCGACGACACCTGTGCGGTCGCGGTGCATAACCACGGCCCGGCGATTCCCCAAACCCTGCTGGCCGGGTTGTTCGAACCCATGACCCGCGGCACCGACCAGGGCAGCGACGTGCGCAGCGTAGGCCTGGGCCTGTATATCGTGCGCGAACTGGCCAGAGTGCATGGCGGTGATGTGGCGGTGAGTTCCTGTGCGAGCGCCGGCACCACGTTTACCGTGAAGTTCTAGTACAGGTACGCGGTGCCCTGCATGATCGGCTCGACCCGGCCGGTCAATATCACCCCGCCCTGCCCGTCCCATTGCACCGTGACCGCGCCGCCGTCGCACTGGACCTCCACACGCTCATCGAGCAGCCCTCGCCGGATGCCGTTGACGACCGCCGCGCAACAGCATGAACCGGACCCCAGCGGCACACCGCCGCCACGCTCCCAGATACGCAGGCGGATATGGCCGCGGTCCAGCACTTGCACGAAATGCACATTGGTCCTGGCCGGAAACAGCGGGTGAACTTCCAGGGTCGAGCCCATGGCTTCAATATCGAGCGCCGTCACATCCTCCACAAAAAACGTGCAATGCGGGTTGCCCATGCTGCACGCCGCCGGCTGGCCGTCGATAGGCAGCACGCAGGTGTCCATCGCCCTGGCCAAGGGTACCGACGCCCAGTCCAGCGAGGGTGGGCCCATATCCACCGACACGCGCTGCCCATCAGCACGTGTGCATGTCAGCAAGCCCCGGTCGCTGCCCAGGACGATGCTTTGGGTGCCAGCCTCATGCATCAGGCGATCCGCCACGCCACGCGTCGCGCTGCCGCAGGTTTGCAAGCGTGTTCCGTCCGGGTTCCAGAACTGAACGCGCGCAGCAGCCTCCTCACAGTCGAGCACCACCGCCAACTGATTGAAACCGATGCCGGTGCGGCGGTTACCCAAGTGGCGGGCAATCTGCGCAGTAATAGGGTTATCCTCGCCACGGCGGTCAATGATAATGAAGTCGTCGCCGTGGGCGTGCATCTTCACGAACGGCAGGGTCATGGGCGCTCCTGTGGATGAAATGAGTCAAGCGGTTCTAATACCACTGTAGGAGCGAGGTTGCTCGCGAAAAACTCACAGGCGCCGCGTTTATTCAGGGAGTGCGCGTTATGGTTGGCGTTTTTCGCGAGCAGCGCGCCTACAAAGGGTTGAAGGGTCATGCTTATTGTATTCAGCGGCTTGCCCGGCAGTGGCAAGACCACGATTGCCAGGGAGCTGGCGCGACAGTTGGGCGCGGTTTACCTGCGTATCGATGTGATTGAGCAGGCGCTGCGGGAGGCTGCGGTGTTGGTAGGCGATGTGGGGGCCAGCGGCTACGCGGTGGCGAATGCGCTGGCGCTGAGTAACCTGCGCCTGGGGCAGCGGGTGATCGCCGATTGTGTGAACCCCGTGAAGGAAAGCCGCGATGCCTGGCAAGCGGTGGCGACAGCGGCCGGTGTGGCGCTGAGCAATATCGAGGTGGTGTGTACCGATCAGCAGGCGCATCGGCGTCGAGTCGAAGGGCGTGTGGGCGATATTCCCGGGCTGGTGCCGCCGACCTGGGAATCGGTGCAGGCGCATGAGTACGAACGCTGGGAAACCCCACCGTTCAGGCTGGATACGGCGCAGATGACGCCGGCAGAGGCTGTCGCGGCAGCCTTGCTCCATATAGGCTAAAACCCACCTGTGGCGAGGGAGCTTGCTCCCTCACCACATTCTTTAGAAGTTACCGCGCAACGCCTCAAGCCCGCCTTCGTAGACACCGGCAAACAATGCCTCGACTTGCGCCTCGGTGGTACCCGCTGCCGGCGTGAACACGCCGGACCAGGTCACTTTCGCCGAGGTGTCCGTCAGCGCTTCAACCTGCAAGGTCGCCAAGTAAGCACTCACCGGAAACGGCGAGGCTTCAATGGTGTAGCTGTAGGTGCGCGCCACGTTGTCGAAGGTCTGCAAACGCTCGACAATCGCGCCGCCGTCAGCGGTGGTCAGGTGACGCACACGGCCACCCTCGCTCGGCTCGCTCTTGGCAATCAAAGGCAGCCAGTCAGGCAGGCTGTTGAAGCCGCCAATCAGTTGCCAGACCTGGTCGGCCGACACCGCAATTTCAATCACAGAAGACGCTGTTGCCACGATCAATACTCCAGTCAGGAAAAAATCAGATTGCCATGCTGTCGACAACGCCACCGTCGACCCGCAGCGCGGCACCGGTCGTCGCCGAAGACAGCGGTGAAGCAATGTACGCCACCAGGTTCGCCACTTCATCCACATTGGCCGCGCGCTGGATGATCGAGGTGGGCCGCGCATGGCGCACAAACACATCCGCTTCCTCTCGGGCACTGCGCCCGGATTCGGCCGTGGCGTCCTTGAGCATGTGTTCCAGGCCATCGGTAAAGGTCGGCCCCGGCAAGATAGCATTCACCGTCACCCCAGTACCCGCCAGGCGCTTGGCCAGGCCGTGGGACACCGCCAGGTTGGCGCTTTTGGTCACCCCGTAGTTGATCATGTCGGCCGGCGTCGCCACGCCAGACTCCGACGACACGAAGATCACCCGGCCCCAGCCCTGCTCGACCATACCCGGCACATAATGCCGCGCCAGGCGCACGCCGGAGATCACATTGACCTCATAGAAGCGCGCCCACTCACTGTCCGGCGCGTCGAAGAAATCCACCGCGTCGAAGATGCCCAGGTTGTTGACCAGAATGTCGGCGCGGGGTTCGGCGGCGAAAAGTTTCTGTGCGCCTTCAACGGTGCCGAGGTCGGCCACCACACCACGCAGTTGAGCAGCCGGAACCGCTTGGCGAATGCTGGCCAAGGCGTCGTCCACCTTGCCTGCATCCCGCCCGATCACCACCACCGTGGCACCGGATTGCGCCAGGGCCTGGCTGATACCCAGGCCAATCCCGGCGGTGCTGCCGCTGACAATAGCCACTTTGCCACTTACATCAATTTTCATGCTCAAGCTCCTTAACGTGAGAGAGGCAAAGGTGCACGGTCCGAGATCAAGCGGGCCTCGCGCAACGCCTGCCAGAAGGCTGCTGGAATCTGTTCAGACAACGCCGCAATGTCTTCGGCAATCCGCCCCGGACGACTGGCACCAGGAATCACCGCTGCCACTGCCGGATGGGCCAGTGAAAACTGTAGCGCAGCGGCCTTGATACTGACGCCAAACGCCTGGGCAATTGCCTTGATCTGCTCGACCTTGGCAATGATCGCCGGGCCGGCTTGCTGGTATTCAAAGTGCGCACCGCCAGCGAGGATGCCGGAGCTGTACGGGCCACCGACAACGATCTCGACCTGCTGGGCGTGGGCCGCGTCCATCAGGCGCTGCAAGGCGCGGTCGTGGTCCAGCAGCGTATAGCGACCCGCCAGCAGAAAACCATCAGGCTGGGCTTCGGCCAGGTCCAGGGTCAACTCGCAAGGCTCGACACGATTGACGCCCAGCCCCCAGGCCTTGATCACTCCTTGCTCGCGCAAACGGGTGAGTACTTTGAAGGCACCAGTGCGGGCCTGGTTGAAGTATTCCAGCCATTGGTCGCCGTAAAAATCCTGGGCGATGTCGTGAACCCACACGATGTCCAGGCGATCGGTTTGCAGGCGTGTCAGGCTGTCTTCAATGGAGCGCAGGGTGGCGTCGGCGCTGTAGTCATTGATTATTTTATTGGGCCGGCCGTGTTCGAATACGCCGCTTTTTTCGCCAAGGTCACGGGCGGTTTCTTCGACTTTATCGAGAATCACCCGGCCGACCTTGGTGCTGAGCACGTAGTCGTCGCGGTGATAGTTGGACAGCGCTTGGCCCAGGCGAATTTCCGACAGGCCCGAGCCGTAGAACGGCGCGGTATCGAAGTAACGCACGCCCTGGTTCCAGGCGGCCTGGACGGTGGCCTGGGCTTCTGCTTCGGGGATGGCGCGGAACATATTGCCCAAGGGGGCGGTGCCAAAGCCCAGTACGCCGGGCAGTGTGTCTTTCAAGCTCATGGTGGTTCCTCAATCGGTGCGAGGTCGCTGTGACCGTTGAGCAGATGCTAGATTGCGCAGATCAGACCGTCCAAGACATACTGCGACCAACTTGAGTCCTTGAAGGTCTTACATGATTGATCTACGCCAGTTGCGCTACTTCGAAGTGGTAGCCGAAGAAGAACACGTCGGCCGCGCCGCCGAGCGCTTGCACATTTCCCAATCGCCCCTGAGCCGGCAGATCGCCCAGCTCGAGGAACGCCTGGGCCTGACCCTGTTCGAGCGCAGCCAGCAGCGCATCCGCCTGACCCGCGACGGCCAGACCTTCCTGGCCGAAACCAAGGCCCTGCTGACCCACGCCAACCGCCTGGAGTCCCTGGGCAAGCGCCTGGGCCGCGGCGAAGAAGGCGGTTTGTGCATCGGTTATATCGAAAACGCCATGCACGCCGGTGTCTTGCCCAATGCCTTGCGCATACTGCGCGACGATAGGCCCGCCGTGCATATCAAGCTGTATAACCTGCCATCCCTGGAACAACTGGAAGGTTTGCGCCAACGCAGCCTGGACATCGCCCTGGTGAGCGAACCACCTGCCGCCGACGACCCGAACCTGACCGCCTGGCAAGTCCTCGACGACGCGATGCTGCTGGCTCTGCCCGAACAGCATCCGCTGGTTCAACAACATGGACTGTTACCCGAGCACCTGGCCGACCAACAATGGATCGGCGTGCAGCGCAAACCTGGCGCCAACCCGGCCGATGATTTCGTCGCCGCCTGTATCCGTGCCGGTTTCACCCCGCAAATCCCCATGGAGGCCAGCGAGCCCTTTACCGCACTGGGCCTGGTGGCGTCCGGGCTGGGGGTGGCGATGGTGCAAAAAGGCCTGAGCCGCAACGCACCGCCAGGCGTAGTGTTGCGCGAGCTGCCGTGGCTGGACTACACCACACCGCTGTGGGCGGCATGGCACCGCGTCAACTTGAGGCCGTTGGTGGAAACCTTTCGCAAAGTGCTGACCGAACCTGAGGCTATCTGACTGACGTCTCACAGGGTGTCTATGCCGGGTGATGATTTTGTGGGCAACGCCGGACCAGTGTGGGAGCTAGCTTGCCTGCGATAGCGGTGGTTCAGTTGAAGATTCAGTGACTGACACACCGCCTTCGCGGGCAAGCCCCCTCCCACATTGGGTCAGGAATCAGAGTGCTTCGCGCAACCGATACCACAACATCCCCAACGCCAGCAGTGGCGAGCGCAGCGCCTTGCCACCGGGAAAGGTCATGTGCGGCACCTGGCTGAAGATATCCAGGCCCTGGCTTGCACCCGCATGTATCCCTTCGGCCAGCAGCCGTGCGCACCAATGCGTCACGTTCAAGCCGTGACCGGAATAGCCTTGGGCATAGAACACATTGGGGTACTGCTTGAGCCGCCCGACCTGGGGAAAGCGGTTGGCGGTGATGCCAATCTTGCCACCCCACTGGAACTCGATAGCCGTGTTGGCCAACTGTGGGAACACCTTGAGCATTTTCGGGCGCATGTACGCGGCGATGTCCTGGGGGTCGCGCCCCGAGTAGTGGCAGGCACCGCCGAACAACAGGCGCCGGTCGGCAGTCAGCCGGTAGTAATCCAGGCCGACTTTCTGGTCGCACAGCGCCAGGTTCCGCGGGATCAACTGCTGGGCTACTGGTTCAGGCAGTGGCTCGGTGGCGATGATGTAGCTGCCCGCCGGCAGCACCTTGCCGCTCAAGCGCGGCTCCAGTTCCTCAAGATGGGCATTGCATGCCAGCACCAGGTTGGCTGCGCGCACGCTGCCGCCTGCGCAGCGCACTTGCACCGTCTCGCCATGGATCAGCTCCAGCACCGGGCTGTGCTCAAAGATGCGCACCCCAAGGGCCTCGGCCGCACGCGCTTCACCCAAAACTAGGTTAAGCGGGTGCAGATGCCCGGAACCCATGTCGACCAGGCCGCCGGCATACACCGTAGAGCCCACCACCTGTGCCATGTCTTGTGGGCCGACCAGCCGCGTTTCATGGGCATACCCCATGGCCGCCAGGTGCGCCTGTTCGCCCTTGAACGCGGCAAACTGCGCCGGGGTGTTAGCCAGTTCGCAAAAGCCCCAGCGCAGGTCACAGTCGATGCCGTGCTCGGCAATGCGCTGGCCCACCAGAGCGACCGAGTCGATACCGGCCCGCTCCATATAGCGCACGCCCTCCTCGCCCACGTATTTGGCAAACCCGGAGACATCATGGCCGATACCCCGAATTAATTGCCCGCCATTGCGCCCGCTGGCGCCCCAACCGATGCGGCGCGCCTCCAGCAGGATCACCGAAAGCCCGCGCTGGGCCAGTTCAATGGCGGTGTTGACCCCGGTGAAACCGCCGCCGATCACACACACATCGGCGCTCAGGTCTGCCTCAAGTGCGGGCCGCTGCACCATGGCATTCGCCGAAGCGCGGTAATAGGACGGGGCATGTTCATTGGACTGCATCATCGGTTGGACTTCACTTTGCTCCAGGCACGGGTCATCACGCGCATGGTCGCCGGCGTGGGCGTGGTGGAAATATAGAGTTTGTCGAGAACCTCCTGGGGCGGATACACCTCAGGGTTGTTCACCAGTTCCGGTGCCATGAACGGCTTGGCGGCCGGGTTGGCGTTGGCATAGCCCACCGAGGCGCTGACCTTGGCAATCACCTCAGGCTCCAGCAGGTCGTTGATGAACGCATGGGCTTCTTTAGGGTTGCTCGCGTCGGCCGGAATCGCCAACAGGTCGAACCACAGGTTGGAGCCTTCCTTGGGGATCGAATACGCAATGTTCACCCCGTTCTTGGCTTCCTTGGCGCGGTTGGCGGCCTGGAACACATCGCCGGAATAACCGAAGGCCACGCAGATATTGCCGTTGGCAAGGTCGGAGATGTACTTGGAAGAGTGGAAATAGGTGATGTACGGCCGCAGCGTGAGCAACTTGGCTTCGGCCTGCTTGTAGTCCTCGGCATTCTCGCTGCGTGGGTCCTTGCCCATGTAGTTGAGGATCGCCGGGAACAGCTCATCCGCTGAATCGAGGAAGGCCACGCCGCACTCATGCAGCTTCTTGATGTTTTCCGGCTCGAACAACACCGCCCACGAGTCGATGCGGTCGATGCCCAGCACTTGCTTGACCTTGTCGACGTTGTAGCCAATGCCATTGGTGCCCCACAGGTACGGCACCGAGTGCGCATTACCGGGGTCGTTCTGTTCCAGTAACTTGAGCAGCTTGGGGTCCAGGTTCTTGAAGTTGGGCAACTGCGCGCGGTCAAGCTTGAGGAACGCGCCGGCCTTCACCTGGCGCGCCAGGAAGTGGTTGGACGGCACCACCACGTCATACCCGGTGCGCCCGGCCAGCAATTTGCCCTCCAGGGTTTCGTTGGAGTCGAACACATCGTAGATCACCTTGATGCCGGTCTTGGCCTGGAAATCCGCCAAGGTGGTCTCGCCAATGTAATCGGTCCAGTTGTAGACACTCACCGTCGGCGCCGCCTGACCGGCACCGCTGAACGCCGCGACCAGGGCCAGTGGAAGAAGCTTGTTCACAAGACGCATATCGTCACCCCTCTTATGCTTGTTTTCAGACGCTCAACAGCAGGAACTCGCGCTCCCAGGAACTGATCACCCGCTTGAAATTCTCATGCTCGGCGCGCTTGACCGCGACGTAGCCGCGCACGAATTTTTCGCCCAGGTACTGCTTGACCGTGTCGCAATCCTCCATGCGCGCCAGCGCATCTTCGAGGGTGAACGGCAGGCGCAGGTTGCGGCGTTCATAGGCGCGGCCTTCCACCGGGGCACTGGGTTCGATGTGCTCGATCATGCCCAGATAACCGCACAACAGGCTCGCGGCAATGGCCAGGTACGGGTTTGCATCGGCCCCTGGCAGGCGGTTTTCCACGCGCATCGCCTCCGGGCTGGACGTGGGTACGCGCAGGCCGACGGTGCGATTTTCTTCGCCCCATTCGACGTTGACCGGCGCCGAGGTGTCCGGCAAAAAACGCCGAAACGAGTTCACGTTGGGGGCAAACATCGGCAGCAGCTTGGGGATGTACTTCTGCAGGCCGCCGATGTGATGCAGGAACAACGGGCTCATGTTGCCGTCGGCATCGACGAACACCGGTTTGCCGGTAGCGATTTCGACCACGCTCTGGTGCAGGTGCATGGCGCTGCCGGGCTCGTCGGCCACCGGCTTGGCCATGAAGGTGGCGGCGACGTTGTGCTTGAGGGCGGCCTCGCGCAAGGTGCGCTTGAACACCGTGATCTGGTCGGCCAGGTCCAGGGCGTCGCCATGGCGGAAGTTGATTTCCATCTGCGCGGGGCCGTCTTCGTGGATCAGGGTGTCGAGGTCCAGGCCCTGGGCTTCGCACCAGTCATAGACATCTTCGAACAGCGGGTCGAATTCGTTGGCGGCATCGATGGAAAACGACTGGCGCCCGGTTTCGGCGCGGCCCGAGCGGCCGATGGGAGTTTTCAAGGGCAGGTCCGGATCTTCGCAGCGCTGGGTCAGGTAGAACTCCATTTCCGGCGCGACAATCGGCTGCCAGCCTTGGTCGGTATAGAGCTGCAGGACTTTCTTCAACACATTACGCGGCGACAGTTCGATGGGGTTGCCCTGCTTGTCGAAGGTGTCGTGGATCACGATGGCGGTGGGCTCGATGGCCCACGGCACTACGTAAGTGGCGTTGGCGACCGGGCGGCAAATCATGTCGATATCGGCCGGGTCCAGCAGGTCGTAATAGATATCGTCGTCGACAAAGTCCCCGGTTACCGTTTGCAGCAACACACTTTCCGGCAGGCGCATGCCTCGCTCATGCAGGAACTTGTTGGTGGGTGCAATCTTGCCGCGTGCGATGCCAGTCAAGTCACTGATCACGCATTCGACTTCGGTAATCTTGTGTTCTTTCAGCCAGGTGGACAGCTGATCGAAGGGGGCGTTCATAAGGACCTCGTCTTGGGTGGGATGCGACGCTGGGTTGTACTCCCAGCGCATTGAGGTCTATCTTGGGCCAGCCTTGAAACGGCATCTATCCACTTTGCACGCGGCACAACGCACCAATAGGGTGCGCACGGATCACCATGACACAGGCAACCGCTTTGCGCGTACAGGCCTTCGCCACCGGCGATGTGGCCGCCCAATGCAGTGCGACACCCGGCTGGGTGCAGCAGTACCAGCAGATGTCCCCCGGGCATTTTGCCGGGCAGGTGCGCTACCTCGACCTGCACGGGGTGCAGGTCTACGAAGAGTGCATGAACACCCGGGTGGAGCAGCATTTCAACGCACCTGCCGGCGCCCTGGCGTTTTGTTTCGACGCCAGTGACAACGCGCTGTACCTGCTCAATGGCGAAAGCCGCAACACCTGGATCACCCCGGTAAACTACCGCGAAGTGGCAGTGGTGTTCGGCCCGCAGTTCGTCCAGCGCCAGGGCCTGGATATAGCCAAACTCGAAGGCTTGTTCATGGCACCGCTGACCTGTCGGCAAAATGCGCTGTTCACTCGCTGGCTGAGCGGCACCCTTACGCGCCTGTCGGCACTGACCGACCCCATCAGCCGCGATGCCCTCACCCAGCAACTGCTCGACGACTGCCTGTTTATCCTCGATAACGCCTGCGTGTGCCTGGACGGCAGTTCATTGCAAAAGCGCAATGAAGAACGCCAATTGATGGCGCGCATCGGCGAATGGGCGGCGGATGCACCGGATGAAACCGCCAACCTGTTGGAACTGGCGCAGATTGCGGGTGTGCCGTTGCGCCAATTGCAGCAAGGGTTCAAGACCTACACGGGGATAAGCCCGGCGCAGTGGTTGCGGTTGCGCCGCTTGAACGGGGCGCGGCGGGAGTTGCTGAGCACGACCGACACCACGGTGGCCGAGGTCGCGATGAATTGGTCGTTCTGGCATTTGGGGCGGTTTTCAAACAGCTACCGGGCGCTTTTTCAGGAGCTGCCCAGCGAAACCCTGAAACGCTCCAGCTGAAAAAACACGCTTGACCTTGTGGGAGGGACAGACCAAACCGTCCCTCCCTTGAACCTCAATCAGGGCTGCGCGTTCAAAAAAGTGGAGATCAGTTGATTGACCTGCTCCGCCGCCTCCAGCTGCACCATATGCCCCTGCCCCGGCAATACATGCACCTGAGCCTGCAGCCCTTGGGCGTGACTTGCCGGGATGATCGCATCGTCACTGCCCCAGATCACCAGGCTCGGCTGGCGGCCCACCTCGCTGCGAAGATCCAGCATCTGCCGCCCGCCATCGAACAGCTTGTGATCGAGCTGGCGCAACGCTTGATCCACCCCTTCCAGGCGCTTGAATTTGAGCATGTCCTCCAGCATCTGCCGCGTCACCAACGCAGGGTTACTGAACAGTTGAGTCAATGGCGGCTTGAGCGCGTTACGGTTGTTGGCTTCGACAAAACCTCGCAGGTAATCGCCGTTGATATCGGCACCCAGACCGGCGCTGGCGATCAAGGTGATGGAGGCGATACGTGCAGGCGCCAGGCTGGCGACGGTGAGGGTCACCAGCCCACCCATGGAGTGGCCGGTCAAATGCACACGGTCGAGCGCCAGGTGGTCGAGCAATGCCAGTACGGCATGACTGAGTTCGGCAGCGTCTCCCGTTTGCAGAGACTTGCCCGACTCCCCGTGCCCCGGCAGGTCCAGGGCAATCACCCGGCGTTCGGCGGCCAGGGCCGGTTGATTGAACAGCCAGTTGTTCAGATCGCCCCCGAAGCCGTGCACCAACACCAGCGGCGTGCCGCCCTCGCCCATGTCCAGATAACGCAGCAAGCGCCCGCCTACCTCGACTTTTTGTGCGCTGGGGCCGGCCTCTTTGGCTTCGGCGGCACTGGAGACGAACCCGGCGTTGAAGCTTTCGATCACGCTATCGATCTGAGCCTCTGTCGCCTCGCCCTCCACCACAATTCCCAGTAGAGCGCCCACCGGCAGGGTTTCATCACTGAGCGCCAGTACCCGACGCAGCACGCCGCTAAAAGGCGCCTCGACACTGCTGGAGATCTTGTCGGTCTCCACGTCCAGCACTTCCTCGCCCTTTTCCACTCGGTCGCCGGGTTGTTTGAGCCAGACATCGATGCGGCCCTCGGTCATCGACAGGCCCCATTTGGGCATGGTCAGGGTATGAATCATGCGGCGGTCCTCTTGTCGGCGATCTTCATCACGGCGGCCTCGATCTTCGCGGCGTTGGGGATGTACAGGTCTTCCAGTGCATCGGAAAACGGCACCGGGGTGTGCGGCGCGGTGACCATCTCGATGGGAGCGCGCAGGAAAGCGAACCCCCGCTGGGCCACCAGGGCACTGATGTCGGTGGCGACCGAGCAGCGTGGGTTGGATTCGTCGATCACCACCAGGCGCCCGGTTTTCTCGACGCTTTCAAGGATGCTGTCTTCATCCAGCGGGCTGGTGGTGCGCAGGTCCAGCACTTCACAATCAATGCCTTGACGCGCCAGGTTGGCCGCAGCCTCCAGGGCGATATGCAGCATGCGGCCGTAGGTCACCAGCGTCACATCCTTGCCCTCACGCACAAAGTTGGCTTCGCCAAACGGGACCGTGTACAGCTCTTGCGGTACGTCGCCCTGCATGCCGTAGAGCATTTTGTGCTCAAGGAAAATCACCGGGTCATTGTCGCGGATTGCCTGGATCAACATGCCCTTGGCGTCGTAGGGCGTGGCCGGGCATACCACCTTGAGGCCGGGGATATGCGTCCACATGGAGGTGAGCATTTGCGAATGCTGGGCAGCCGCCCGCAAACCGGCGCCGTACATGGCACGGATCACCAGCGGTGTAGTGGTTTTGCCACCGAACATATAGCGGAACTTGGCAGCCTGGTTGAGCAACTGGTCCAGGCAGCAGCCGATGAAGTCGACGAACATCAATTCGCACACTGGGCGCATGCCACGGGTAGCGGCGCCCACCGCCATGCCCACGTAGCCGACCTCAGACAACGGTGCGTCCAGCACGCGCCCGGGAAATTGCGGGTGCAAGCCCTTGGTCACGCCGAGCACGCCGCCCCATGCGTCCTGCTCACCGGGGGAACCGGTGCCACCGGCCACATCCTGACCGATGATGAATACGCTCTGGTCACGGCCCATCTCTTGAGCCAAGGCCTCATTGATCGCCTGCTGATAGCTGATTTTACGAGCCATTAGATTCTCTCCACGTCTTGTTTTTATAGGGTTGGTATCAGCGGTAGGCCACGTAAACGTCGCTTAGCAGGTCGGCGGCCTGGGGCTTGGGATCGGTTTTGGCCAGGCGTACGGCGTCTTCGATCAATTGCGCCACTTCACCGTCGATGCGCTCGAACTGCGCTGCATCCAGCCAGCCTTCGGCATGGCAGCGCTGACGGAACAAGGCCAGGCAATCGGCGTTTTCACGCAGGTTTTTCACTTCGTCAGCGCCGCGATAGGTTTGCGCATCGCCCTCGAAGTGCCCATAGAAACGGCTGAGCTTGACCTCGACCAGCGTTGGCCCGTCGCCTTGGCGCGCCCGCTCCACAGCAACGCCGAGTGCTTCATGCACCGCGAAAAAATCATTGCCGTCGACGATCACCCCCGGCATACCAAACCCGGCGGCGCGCTCAGCGATGTCTTTGCAGGCCACCGACCAACCGGCGCCAGTGGCCTCGGCATAACCGTTGTTTTCGGCGACAAACAGACACGGCAGCTGCATGATCGACGCCAGGTTCATCGCTTCGAACACGGCACCTTCGTTGGAGCCACCGTCGCCAAAAAATGCCACTGCCACGCCCTGGCTCCCCTTGAGCTTGGCAGCCAGCGCCGCCCCCGCGGCCAACGGTGCGCCGGCACCGACAATGCCGTTGGCGCCGAGCATGCCTTTCTCTTGGTCGGCGATGTGCATGGAGCCGCCCTTGCCGCCGCACACGCCGGTTTTCTTGCCATAGATTTCGGCCATCATGCCGAACACGTCGACGCCCTTGGCGATGCAGTGTCCGTGGCCGCGGTGGTTGGACGCGATGCAATCATCGTCATTGAGGTGCGCCATGACGCCAGCGGCGCAGGCTTCCTGACCGGCATACAGGTGAACGAAACCGGGGATCTCGCCGGTGGCGAACTCCACATGCAGGCGTTCTTCGAAATCGCGGATGGTGCGCATCACGGTGTAGGCATGCAGTAACTGATCGGTGCACAGGTGGGTGGACATCTTGTTGTTCTCCAGGTTGTCTCGACGCACAAAAAACTGGCTGCGGCCAGTGCCAAGCTGTTCAGCACAGCTTGTGCCAACCGTCGAGAAAACCTGGCAAAGCCTTGATCCAGAGCCGTGCAACACAGCGATGCCCAGGCAAGTGGTCGACTAAATGTGAGACGCAACCACGCAGTTCGACCCTTGAGTCTCAGCGGCATGAGACGCAGCGTCTCAATGCAGGCGTTGGTCAGGGTGCCCTTGTCCGTGGGCACACATGCGCGCTTAATGACGCGCATAACAACAAAGCTTGAGAACCGGAGGCTTTATGCTCGCCATGAACTCCAGGGAGCATGTCGACTGTGTCAGCCGCGTGGTCCGCAATGCCGAGCGCCTGCCCCAGGCGCCCGTGCCGTCGCTGATCTTCGATTCGTGGCGGCGGTCCATGGAGCAACACCGCCTGGACCCCGGCTCCCTGCAAGGTCCACGTATCCTCAGCGAACCCTTGCTCAAGGAATGCCGCGAGCGCGCCGAGCTGTTCATGCGCATCGCCGGCGAAGAAGTCGCACAGTTGCACCATCGCGTGCGCCATGCCGACTACTGCGTGATGCTCACCGACGCCCAGGGCCAGACCATCGATCACCGTGTCGATGCGAGCATTCGCACCGACTGCCGCAAGGCCGGCCTTTACCTGGGCACCTGCTGGTCGGAAGCCGAGGAAGGCACCTGCGGCGTGGCCACGGTGCTGACCAGTAAAACGGCGGTAACGGTGCACAAGCGTGATCACTTTCGCGCAGCGTTTATCGGCCTGACGTGTTCGGCTGCGCCCATCTTCGACCCGCAGGGCCACCTGTTGGGTGTGCTGGATGTCTCGGCGCTCAAGTCGCCGGATGACCGCGGCAGCCAGCACCTGATAAGGCAGATGGTGGCGCAGAGCGCCCAGGCCATCGAAAACGCTTTTTTCATGCACAGCGCCCGGCAGCACTGGGTGTTACAAGCCCATAGCACTCCAGGCTTTGTCGACAGCCAACCCGACCTGCTGCTGGCCTGGGACCAGGACGGACGTCTGCACGCCTTGAACAGCAAGGCGCGTCAAGCCCTGCGCTTGCGCTTTGGCCAGCTGCCTGAGCATATCGGCGAAGTGTTCGATGTGGATGCATTGCGTGCAGCCAGTGATCAGTCAACCCGGCAGTTGCACTGGCTGGGCAAGCCCGACGCGGTACACGTGAGGGTCAATGCACCCCGACGCCCCTCGGTTCGGGCGCTGCCAGAGACTCAAGTCGACCCGCGGATCCAGGAGCACCTGCGCTTGGCTGCGCGGGTCAAGGACCGCAACCTGCCCGTGCTGGTGCAAGGTGAAACCGGCGTCGGCAAAGAAGTCTTCGCCCGCCAGTTGCACGAGCACAGCGCGCGCCGGCACGGGCCGTTTGTGGCGGTGAACTGCGCGGCGATTCCGGAGAGCCTGATTGAAAGCGAGCTGTTCGGCTATTCGCCCGGCGCCTTCACCGGAGCCTCCAGCAAAGGCATGAGCGGGCTGCTACTGCAAGCCGAAGGCGGTACGTTGTTCCTCGACGAAATCGGCGATATGCCGTTGGCGTTGCAGACACGGTTGCTGCGGGTGCTGGCCGAGGGTGAAGTCGCGCCGTTGGGCGCAGCGAAAACCCGCGTGGTGAACATTCAGGTGATCTGCGCCAGCCACCGCGATTTGGCGGCGCTGGTCAGCGCGGGCCGATTCCGTGAAGACCTGTACTTTCGCCTGGGTTGTGCGCGCTTCTGCCTGCCGCCGTTGCGCGAACGCACCGATAAGCTGGCCCTGATCAATCGGCTGTTGGAGCAAGAGGCGCGTAACAGTGGCGTGTCGTTGGGCATCGGCCAGGCCACACTGCAATTGCTACTGGGTTATGCGTGGCCGGGCAATGTGCGGCAACTGCGGCATGTGCTGGCGTACGCCTGTGCGGTGTGCGAAGGCACTACGCTGCAAGTGGTGGATTTGCCGATTGAAATCCGGGGCGAGCAGCCTCAAGGGCTGGAAGAGCAAAGCGCCAGCCCCGAGCGTCAAATGGTTCTGGATGCGTTGATTCGCCATCGCTGGAAACCCTCGCCTGCGGCACAGGCCCTGGGGATTTCAAGGGCAACCCTGTACCGACGCGTGAACCAACTGGGTATTGATATGCCCGGCAAAACCCACTGATACAAGGGATCGACTCCCACGCAGGCGAGTCGACCACGCTGTCAGCGGTAGACCAGGCCACCGTCGATCAACGGCGCCTGCCCGGTCATATAGTCTGCGTCCGGGCCTGCCAGAAATGCCACAAACCCCGCCACATCCTCCGGCGTTTGCGCACGGCCCAAGGCAATCCCATCCACGTACTGCTTGTAGGTTGCCCCCACCTGCGCCCCGGTAATCTCGGCCATGCGCTTGTCGATCTCAACCCACATATCGGTGCCCACCACACCGGGGCAATAGGCGTTTACCGTGATCCCCGCGCTCGCCAGTTCCTTGGCCGCCGCCTGGGTCAAGGCGCGCACCGCGAATTTGCTCGCCGAGTAGACCCCTAACAGCGCAAAGCCTTCATGCCCTGCGATTGAACAAGCATTGATGATTTTGCCCTTGTGCTTGAGCGCCTTGAATTTGTTGGCGGCCGCCTGGATCCCCCACAGCACGCCCTTGACGTTGATATCCAGGGTGCGCTCGACCTGCTGCGGGCTGACATCGAGCAATGAGTCGATCTGCGCCACTCCGGCGTTATTGACGATGATGTCGAATCCGCCCAGCGTCTGGTGGGCATGCTCTACCGCAGCCGTCACCTGTTCGCGTCTGGATACATCAGCGATGAACACAGAGGCTTTGCGGCCGGTGGCGACGATTTCGGCGGCCACGGCGTTGAGCTTGGCGCCGTCAATGTCCACCAACGCGACATCGGCGCCGTCCTGTGCAAGGCGCATGGCAATAGCCCGGCCTATGCCCTGCCCGGCGCCGGTGACCAGCGCGACTTTACCTGCGATACCCATGACAATCTCCTGAAACGATGAGGGGAGCCTTGTCTATCGCAAGCCGGCGCCTGGCTGTCGAGCCGCAACAGGATCGGCATCGGAGCTGAGACGGGTTGTCTCGCCGTGCGAACCTTGCGCGAAAGCTTGTAAAAGGCCGCGCTTATGCCTAGCTTAGGCGCCCCCCGCCCAGCGCTTTAAGGCCTTGCCCCATGGTTTTGCGTTTTCGCCCCGTCGTCACTTCACGTTTCGCCCTCGGCCTGTTGCTCAGTGGCGGCATCGGCAGCAGCCTGGCCGCCGAGATCGAGTTGCCGACGGTAAAGGTTCAGGGCCAGGATGAGTCGGGCTACCGCAGTGAAACCGCGTCGGTGGGCGGCTTTGATGAAGCGCCGCTGTTGGACACCCCCGCCTCGATCACCGTGATCAACGCCGCGCTGATCAAGGACCAGCAGGCACGCTTGCTCAGTGAAGTGCTGCGCAACGATGCCTCAGTGGGCGACAGTTATGCGCCTATCGGTTATTACGAGAATTTCGTGGTGCGTGGCTTTTCGCTGAACGCGGCCAGCAGTTACAAGATCAATGGGCGCACCATCACCGGCGAGCAGAACGTCGCGCTGGAAAACAAGCAGCAGGTGGAAGTGCTCAAGGGCCTGGCCGGTTTGCAGAGCGGTATTTCCGAGCCCAGCGGGGTGATCAATTACGTGACCAAACGCCCCCAGGATGTGCGCTCGGTGACGGTGTCCACCGATGATCGCGGCAGCGGTTATATCGCCACCGATGTCGGCGGCTGGTTTGGCAGCGAGCAGCAGTTCGGCCTGCGTGCCAACGTCGCCCATGAAGACCTCAACTCCTATGTGGAACACGCCAACGGCCAGCGCGATTTCGTGTCCCTGGCCTTTGACTGGAACATCAGCCCCGACGCCGTGCTGCAACTGGACGCCGAATACCAGAACAAGCAACAGCGTTCGGTACCGGGGTATCAACTGTTGGGCGGCACCGAAGTGCCCCACGGTGCTTCACCGAAGAAGCTGCTGGGGCACCAGACGGGCGGCAAGCAGGTGGGGATTGATTCGCTGAACCTCAACGGCAAGTTCGAGTACCGTTTCAGCGATCAGTGGAAAGGCAGTGTCAGCGCGGCGCGTAGCAAGGTGGTGATTGATGACTACAGCTCGTTTGCCTGGGGTTGCTATGGTTCGGCCAGTTGCAGTGCCGCCAGCGTGCCGAACTACTTCAGCCCCGAAGGCAATTACGACGTCTACGACTACCGCAGCCCGGACGACACTCGCCGCGACGACGAAATCCAGGCGGCCATGACCGGCCTCTTCGACACCGCCGGCATCGGCCACGAACTGACCTTTGGCACCAGCGCGTTTCGCCGGGTGATCGACAAACGCAAGTCGGTCAACGAATTCATCGGCACCGCCAATATCAACGAAGAGGTGCCGAGCTTTCCCCCGACCGACAAGCCGTTGAACGACAGCCACCGCAACCTCGACAGCCGCCAGTACGGGCTGTTCGTCACCGACCGCATCCGCTTCAACGAGCAATGGCAAACCATCCTCGGCGGCCGTGAAGTGCGCCTGGACGAAAAAGCCTTCGACAGCGTCACCGGCAACCAGACGCGCCACACCCAGCAATACGTGTTCCTGCCCCAGGCCTCGTTGATCTACAAGCCAGTGGACAACGTTTCGCTGTACACCAGCTACAGCAAGGGCCTGTCCCTGGGCGGCACCGCGCCGTGGTTCGCAAACAATGCGGATGAAACACTCGCCCCCACTGTCTCGCGCCAGCTCGAAGCCGGGGTGAAATACGACTGGCGCCGTATCAGCTTCGCCGCCGCCGTGTTCCAGACGCGCCAGGCTTACCAGTACGCCAAACCCGAAGGTGACACGTTCAACTACGTGCAGCAGGGCCAGCAAAAAAACACCGGCATTGAATTGTCCGCCAACGGCTGGGCCACCGACCGTCTGCAGATCGCCACCAGCGTGGCCGCGATCCGAGCGCGGGTGAGCGGCAGCGGCACGCCGGCGTACGAAGGCCATCAGGCGATCAACGTGCCCAAGCTGCGCGCCAGCGTGTACGCCGACTACGCCCTGCCCTGGGTCAACGGCCTGGCGGTATTGGGCGGCGTGCAATACAGCGCCAAGAAGTCCGCCAATCGCACCGGCAATGTGGAAGTGGGCGACTACGCGGTGGTCAACGTCGGTAGCCGCTACACCACCAAGGTCGATGGCTACGAAACGGTGTTTCGCCTGAGCGTCGATAACCTGTTCGACAAGCGCTACTGGCGCGACGCCGGCGAATACATGGGTGATGACTACCTGTTCCAGGGCGCACCGTTGACCGCGCGCCTGAGCGCGTCGGTCAACTTCTGAATAGCCGCGACGTGGCCAGCCACAACGCCGCTAAAGCGCACACCAACAGGCTCCAGCCAAGATCCTGGGACCAGGTCACCAAAGCCAGCCCGCCACCAATCACCAGGTAGTACAGCAAGCCAAACAGGGCGGCGGCGGTGCCGAGGCGGTCACGGTAATCGACCAGGGCCGCCCCCAGCACGTTGGGAATCGCCATGCCGAAGGCCAGCACCACCAACAGCATCGGCCACACCAACAGCCAACTGTGCTGCAGGGCCAACACCAACAGACTCCCCACCACGGTCACCGCGGCGGCGACAACCACCAACCGCTCGCCGCTCCACCCATGCTTGAGCAAGGCTTTGTTCAGCCATGCACCCGAGCCGGAGCCCAGCGCCAGCAGCACACCGCTGTAACCAAACTCGGCGGTGGAACGCCCCTGCTGCGCGAAGATAAACGGCCCCACGCTGTAATAGCTGAACAGCGCAATATTGAACGCCGCGACCAACCCGACCGAGCGCCATACTCCGGCATCCTTGAGCATCAGGCCGAGCGTCTGGCCAAGGGCGGCGGTGGGCAGCGATGCCGGACGGGTCTCCGGTAAGGCCCACCAACACCAGCCCCCATAACACCCCCGCGAGCATCAGCAACGTGCAGAGCACACCGCGGTAACCGAAAAACTCCACCAGGCTCGCACCGCTGAACAAGCCGATAGCAGGACTGGCGGCCAGCGCAACGCCCATCACGGAAAACACCTGGGCCAGTTCGGCACCGTGGAAACGGTCACGCAGCACTGTCTGCGTGACCACCGACCCCACGGCCGCACCCAATGCCGCGCAGGCCTGGGCCAGCAGCAAGGCGTTGAATGTCGTCGCAGTCAAGGCCAGCGCCGAAGCGCCCACATAGACTGCCAGCCCCATCAGCATCACCGGCCGCCGCCCCAAACGATCACTCAACCGGCCCCACACCACCACGCCCAGGGCGAAGGCGAGGAAATACACCGACAAGGTCTGCCCCGCTCGCTCGGGCGCGACATCAAAGGCCCGGCCGATATCGCCCAAGGCCGGGCTGTAAAGGGTCTGGGCCAACTGCGGGAACATCAGCAGGGCCATGGTCAGCGCCAGCAATTTTTTAAACGTCATCACAAGATCCCTCCATAAACACAACGGACGAATTCTAGGGCGCGCCAGCTGGGCTATTATCCAGACTTCGACACTTTATCCATCAAATCGGACAACCCATGGCCTGGCTTGCCGCTACCGCGTCTTTCAACCCCGATGTTTACTCAGCGCCCGTGATCGGCATCGCGGCGGTGTTGGGCAATCACGATTCGGGCCTGCATGTGCACCAGCGCGGGCAACTGCTGTTCACCCAGCAAGGTTGCACGCGCATCACCCTGGACAATCAACTGTGCCTGTTGCCACCTAGCCGCGCAGCCTGGATCCCCAGCGGCCTACCCCATCGTGCGGTGATGCAGCAGGCGGTGGACTATCGGTCGGTGTATGTGAGTGCGGCCCTGGCCGAGCAATTACCGGCCCAGGTGCGGGTGATCGAAGTGAGTGCCTTGCTCAGGGCAGTGCTGGAGCCCATGGCCCTGGCGCCGTTCGAGACTGATTGGCAGGCGGGTCGCTATGCCCATTTGTTGGGGCTGTGCCTGGATGAAATCCGCCACGCAGCCGCACAACCCATGCTGCTGCCGTTGCCACGGGACAAGCGCCTGGCGCCGCTGCTAGCCCAGCTCGACCGCCTGCCCCCCACGCTGCAGGACCTGGAACAGCACATTGGCGCCAGCACCAAGACCATCGGCCGGATTTTCCTCAAGGAAACCGGCCTGGGGTATCAGCAATGGCGCCAACAGTGGCGTCTGATGCGGGTGATCGAACTGCTCGCCACCGGGCGCAGCCTGGGCTACTGCGCCTTTGAACTGGGCTTTGCCAGCGACAGTGCACTGATCGCCTTTTTCAAAGGCATGACCGGCACCACGCCGCGCAGCTATTTCAAAGCCAACTGAAGGCCTTACTTGGGCATCTTGCGAAAACCCACCGCCAGGCGGTTCCAGCTGTTGATGGTGGCGATGGCGACGCTCAGGTCGACTTGTTCCTGGGGGCTGAATTGGGCGGCCAGTGCGTCGAAGTCTCCATCCGGGGCGTGGGTCTGGCTGAGTAGGGTCAGGCTTTCGGCCCAAGCCAGGGCGGCGCGCTCGCGCGGGGTGAAGAACGGGGTTTCACGCCAGGCCGACACGGTGTACAGGCGCCGCTCGGTTTCGCCGCCCTTGCGTGCATCGGCGGTGTGCATGTCCAGGCAGAACGCGCAGCCGTTGATCTGCGATACGCGCAGGCGCACCAGTTCCAGCAGTGGCAGTTCGATGGAGAGTTTGCCGACTGCCGCTTCCAGGGCGAGCATGGCTTTCATGGCGTCTGGGGAAGCGGTGTAGAAATCGGTACGGGTTTGCATGGTGTTGCTCCAGGACAGTGGGATTGGTGAGCAGGTTAGTCACCCCGGCGTCCTGGAGAAATAGCCAATCCGGGCGAAGAACAGGTGACCAATCTACAGGCCGCGGTTCCTCAGCCACTGGATGAAGCCCTTCTTGACCGGTACCACGGGCGCGTCTTCGGTCAGGGCCTGGGCGGCATGGCGGCGGAAGTCCAGCAGCGCCTTCATGGCTTCGCCGATATCATGCCGGGCGTCGAGGCACGGCTTGAGGTATTCATTTTCGATGCGGTAGAGCGTGCAGTAGGTCTTGGCCGAAAAATCCGCCAGCGCCGCCTGGTCGGAGAGAATGCCGGACTCACCGATCACCTCCCCCGGGCCCATGCGCCCTGCCTCGAACGTGTGCCCGTCCTTGATCAACAGCACCGAGACCACGCCGGACTCGATGATGAACAGGTGATCGCTGACCTCCCCCGCCGCCAGGATCATCTCACCGGCGCGGTAGGTGTGCAGGGTCATGTTCTGGCTGAAGGTGTCTTTTTCTTCCTGGCGCAAGGTGGAGAAGATCGTCGAGCGCTCCAGCAAGGCGCGGGCGCCAGACACCGCAGGCGGCGTGCTGCCTTCGGTGGCGGACAACAGGCCCACGCCTGCCGCCTGCAAATGCCGGTAGGCCAGGTCGTAAAGCTGGTTGCGGGTTTCGCGCTTGAGGCCCATGGCCGGCACAAAGCCGCTGATCTCATACTCCACGCCACTGCCGGTGGACGCCTTGAACGCGACGCTGGGCGCCGGCTGGGCCAGCAACGGCCGGCAGCCCTGCATCGCACGCTCCAGCGCTTCGATCACGGTTTGCGGGCGCGCATGGGGGCTGACTTGCAGGCTGACCGCCAGGCCGAACATGTCCGCCGGACGCGAGAAGTTGATGATCTTGGCCTTGGCCGCCAGGGAGTTGGGGATCACCGCCAGGCTGCCCTGAGAGGTTTGCAGGCGCGTGGCGCGCCAGTCGATATCGGTGACACGGCCTTCGGTGCCGTCGATGGAGATCCAGTCATCGATCTGGTAAGGCTTGGTGGTATTGAGGACGATCCCGGAAAACACATCGCTCAGAGTGCTTTGCAACGCCAGGCCGACGATGATTGCCACGGCGCCGGAGGTGGCCAGCACGCCCTTGACCGGCAGGTCGAGCACATAGGCCATGGCGGCGATGATCGCAATGAGGAAAATCACCGCGCCCATCAGGTCCTGCAACAAGCGCCCGGTATGGCCGACCCGCTGCATCATCACTGCGCCGAGCAATACCGTGAGGGTACGCGCCGCAAACAGCCACCAGCCGATCTGCAATGCCGTGGCGGCCAGGTGCAAGGTGGTGTCATCGGCATAGGGCGCCGCCTGCATAGGGTTCATGCCGTCGTTGAACAATACGGCACTGAACACCGCAAAGATCACTAGCCGCGCTGCGAGTTTCCAGTTGGCAAGGTTTGGGGAAATAAGGCGCCACACGGCGATGTCGATCAGGATCAACGCCACGGCGCACAGCATCGGGTGATCAGCGATAAATGAGGGCATCCAGGCGACTCCAGGGCGAATGCCGAGAAGATCGCATGAAATCAGAACCCTGGAAACAAAATGTGGGAGCTGGCTTGCCTGCGATGCACACACCGCGGTGTATCAGCTACACCATGATGATGCTATCGCAGGCAAGCCAGCTCCCACAGGGGGTGGCGGTGAACCGTCAGGCGTGCATCTGCCCGAATTTTCCCGACTGGAAGTCGGCAAATGCCTGGTGAATCTCCTGCTCGGTATTCATCACGAACGGACCGTGGCCGACGATGGGCTCGTCGATGGGTTCGCCGCTGAGCAGCAGCACCTTGGCGTCGTCGTTGGACTCCAGGGTCAGTTGCTTACCGTCGCGCTCGAACAGCGCCAACTGCCCCTGGCGTGCGACCTCCTCGCCGTTGATCAACAACGTGCCGCTGAGCACCACCAAAGCGGTGTTACGCCCGGCGTGCAGGTCCAGCGTGACCGCTTTACCGGCGTTGAGGCGCAAGTCCCACACGTCTATCGGCGTGAAGGTGCGGGCCGGGCCTTGAGTACCGGCAAATTCCCCGGCGATCAGGCGCAGGTGGCCAGCGTCGTTCGCCAATGGCAGCACCGGAATGTCGCCATCGACGATGGTCTGGTAACCGGCATCCGCCATTTTGTCCTTGGCCGGCAGGTTGACCCACAGTTGCACCATCTCCAGTGCGCCGCCGCGACGGGCGAAGTCTGTGGAGTGGAACTCCTCGTGAAGAATGCCCTTGGCCGCAGTCATCCATTGCACATCACCTGGGCCGATTTTGCCGCCGGCACCGGTGGAATCGCGGTGCTCGACTTCGCCGTCATAGACGATAGTCACGGTTTCAAAACCGCGATGCGGGTGCTGGCCGACGCCGCGACGTTGTTCAGTCGGGGTGAATTCGGCCGGACCTGCGTGATCCAGCAACAGGAATGGGCTGATGTGCTTGCCCATGGTGTCGTAGGAAAACAGCGTGCGTACCGGAAAGCCATCGCCGACCCAGTGGGCGCGGGGGCTGGTGTAGATACCAATCAGCTTTTTCATGGTGTACCTCCAAAGTGAGTACACCTTAAATCGCCTCACCCTTGAGCACTAGCCGGTAAAAATGGCCCTGATTGTTCTATATATAGGACAGCGTTTTAACCTGGCGTTGGCGCAGCAGTTGAAAGGCAACCAGTGCCGACAGTGCAAGCCCGGCCTGGATAATGATCATCGGCGCGGCACTGCCATCGCGTAACTGGCTCAGCAGCAACCCGCTGCACGTGGCGCCGAACATCTGTGCAAATCCCATGAGCCCGGCGGCTAAACCCGCACGGTGCGCATTGGGCATCACGGCCCCGGTAACGGATCCCGGCAGCACCAGGCCGCCGCCGAGCGTGACCAGGGCGATGGGAATATCCAGCCCCACTACCGACAACCCGAACACTAGGTAAATCGCCAGGGCTGCCACCCCGCCCACCGCCACCATCGTCACACCCATCGCCACAATGCGCTGCGGCCCCAGGCGCTGAATGTTACGCCGGGTGTAGGTGGAGCCGACGATCAGCATCGACACAATCAGCCCGAAGTTGAGCCCGTACTCAAGGCTGCTGAACCCCAGCAGATTGATAAACACCGCCGATGAACCCGCGATCACTGCAAACATCGCGCCATAGGTACACGCCAGGGCCACCGCGTAAGCACGGTACTGGCGCCCCTTGAGCAGATCCAGATACTGCCCGCCGAGGGTGCGCCAGTGTGCGGCCCTGGGATCGAGGTGATGATTGCTCTCGCGAAAGAACAGCAGCGCCAGCAATAACACCAGGCTGCCGATCACCAACGCCAGGGCGATGGGCGCACGCCACCCCAGTAATTTGATCAGCAAGCCCCCTGCTATCGGCGCAACGACGATGGCATACAACATGCCGATCATCGTCAGCGCCAGGGCCGGGCCCGCCTCGGCTTTCCACACATCGCGCACCACGGTGCGCGCTAGTACCAGCGCGGCGCACGCGCCCAGGCCTTGCAACACCCGAGCGGCGATAAACTGCTGGATGTCGGTGACCAGCAGCATCGCCAGCGTCGCCACTACGTAGAGCGCCAGGCCCCCGATCAAGACTGGCCGCCGGCCGATGCGATCCGACAGCGGCCCGAACAGTAGCTGCCCCAGGCCAAACGCAGCAACGAACGCCGACAGCGCCATCAGTGCCGAGCCTTGCGGCGCCTGCAGCGCGTGCTCGATGGCACCCAGGCCGGGGATGATCAGTTGCGTCGAGACTTCACCCAATGCGGTGAGGGCAACCAGCAAGAACAGCAAGCTGCGTGAGGGTGCCGGGGCGTTTGCCATGGGGAATATCCGGGGGCTGGATTAATTTATATTTCGACCATAATATGAGCAAAAAATTATGTCCATAATTTTTTGCCCTATGGTCACCCTGGAGTTCGTCATGCCCCCTCTCCCCCTGCGCCTTCTCACGCCCCTGGCTCTGCTGGTGGTCCTCAGTGGTTGTAACAGCAAGGCCGACAGCGCCGCCCAGGCGCCCACATCGCGCCCGGTGCTGGCCGTCAAAGTCGAAGCAGCCGGCACCCAGCAAAGCGCTTATACCGGCGTGGTGGCGGCACGCACTGAAAGTGACCTGGGCTTTCGGGTCAGCGGCAAGGTGATCGAGCGCAAGGTCGACCCCGGCCAGCACGTCTCCCGTGGTGACACCCTGTTGGTGCTGGACATCGGCGACTTCGAACTGGCGCTGCGCTCGGCCAAGAACCGCGTCAACGCCGCCCAGGCCCAACTGCGCCAGCGCCGTGATGATGAAAACCGTTACCAACGCCTGGCCAGTACCGGCGCGGTGTCGCGGCAGATCTTCGACCAGTCGGCCACCAACCTGCGCGTCGCCCAGGCCGAACTGGCCGCGGCGCAATCGGACGCCAGCCAGATCGAAAACCGTCGCACTTATTCGGTCCTCAAGGCCGATGGCGACGGCATCATCACCGACGTACTGGCCGATCGCGGCCAAGTGGTGGCCGAAGGGCAAATCGTGGCGCGCCTGGCCCATGACGGCGCCCGCGAAGCCATCGTCAACCTGCCGGAGAACCGGCGTGACCTGGCCGCGCAAAAAGCCCTGGCGCTTCCCTTTGGCGCAGCGGACCAGGCCGTGACCGCCACCCTGCGCGAACTGTCCGCCAGCGCCGACCCGGTCACCCGCACCTACCGCGCACGTTATGTGCTGCAGGGTCCGGTCGAGCGGTTCGCCCTCGGCTCCACCATCACCGTACGCCTGCAAGGCAATGGCCAGCCGCTGCAAACCCGCGTGCCGATTGGCGCCTTGCAGGATGCGGGGCAAGGCACGGGCGTCTGGCTGATTGGCGATGACCAAAAGATCAGCTTCGCCCCAGTGAAGGTCGCCAGCCTCGGCCAGGAAGACGCCTTGCTCGACAGCGGCGTAACACCCGGCCAAACCATCGTCGCCCTCGGCGCTCACCTGCTGCACAGCGGCGACACGGTGCGCTTGCTGCCCGCCCAGGCGCTGGCCCTCAACCGTCAGCAGGACCATTGAGTATGCGCGGGATCAACCTCTCCGAACTGGCCGTCAAACACCGCGCCGTCACCTTGTTCTTGCTGATTGCGATCCTCGTTGCCGGGGTCTTCGCGTTCGGCAAGCTGGGGCGCGCCGAAGACCCTTCGTTTACCGTCAAGGTCATGACCATCACCGCCGCCTGGCCCGGCGCCACCGCCCAGGAGATGCAGGAGCAAGTGGCCGACCGCCTGGAAAAACGCCTACAGGAACTGGACTACTACGACCGCGTCGAGACCATCGCCCAGCCAGGCTTTGTGTCGATGCGCATGACCTTCCTGGAGTCCACACGCCCGAGCGAAATCCAGGAACTGTTCTACCAGACCCGCAAAAAACTCAGCGACGAAGCCACGCGCCTGCCCAAGGGCGTGATCGGGCCGTTTTTCAACGATGAATATTCCGACGTGTACTTTGCGTTGTACGCCCTGGAAGCCGAACACCTGCCCCACCGTCAACAGGTGCAAATGGCCGAGGAACTGCGCCAGGGTTTGCTCAACCTGCCGGGGGTGAAGAAGGTCAATATCCTTGGCGAGCAGGCCCAGCGCGTGTTTGTGGAGTTTTCCTATGAACGCCTGGCAACCCTGGGCATCAAGCCCGAACAGATCTTCGCCGCCCTCGCCGCACAAAACGCCGTGGCGCCCTCAGGCTTCGTCGAAACGGCGGGCGCCCGCGCTTATATCCGCATCGACGGCGCGTTCGACAGCCTGGCCTTGATCGAGAACGTGCCCCTGCAAGTCAATGGCCGCGTATTGCGCATCGCCGATGTGGCCACCGTGAGCCGCGGTTATGAAGACCCGCCCAGTTATCGCATCCGCCATCAGGGCGACCCGGCGTTGATGCTGGGCGTGATCATGGAGAAGCACTGGAACGGCCTGGAATTGGACAAGAGCCTGCAAGCCGAAGAAGCGCGGATTCAGGCCGACCTGCCCCTGGGCGTGAACTTCGCCAAGGTCTCCGACCAGGCGAAAAACATCAGCCTGGCAGTCAATGAATTCATGCTCAAATTCTTCGTCGCCCTGGCGGTGGTGATGCTGATCAGCCTATTGGCCCTGGGCTTTCGCGTGGGGCTGGTGGTGGCGGCGGCCGTGCCGCTGACGCTGTCGATCGTGTTCGTGATCATGCTGGTCACGGGCCGCGAATTCGACCGCGTGACCCTCGGGGCATTGATCATCTCCCTGGGCCTGTTGGTGGACGACGCGATCATTGCCATCGAGATGATGGTGGTCAAACTCGAAGAAGGCTTTGACCGCATCCACGCGGCCACCTACGCCTGGAGCTCCACGGCGGCGCCGATGCTGACCGGCACCCTGGTCACCATCATCGGCTTTCTGCCGGTTGGGTTTGCGCGCTCCGGGGCGGGTGAATACGCCGGCAATATCTTCTGGATCGTGGGTTTCGCGCTGATTTCATCCTGGCTGGTGGCCGTGGTGTTCACGCCCTACCTGGGCGTGAAGTTGTTGCCGCAGATCAAGCCAGTGCCCGGCGGGCATGATGCGATTTATGCCGGGCGCTACTACCAGAAACTGCGCAGCCTGGTGGAGGCTTGCGTGCGCGGGCGCTGGCTGGTGACCGGGCTGGTGGTGGCCGCGTTCGTGGTGTGCGGCCTGGGTATGGCGGTGGTGAAGAAACAGTTCTTCCCGGACTCCGACCGCTCGGAACTGATTGTGGAAGTGTATATGCCACCCGGCAGCGCCTTCAAAAGCACCGAAGCCGTGGCGGCGCAGGTGGAGAAGGCGCTGTTGCAAGAGCCGCAGACCAGTATGGTCGACACCTATGTGGGGGGCGGTGCACCGCGGTTTTTCCTGTCGTTGAACCCTGAAATGCCCGACCCGGCGTTTGCCAAATTGATTGTGCAAACCCCGGATTCCCACGCCCGCGACGCACTGAAACTGCGGATGCGCGAGCGCATTGCAGCAGGCGAATTTTCGTCGGCGCGGGTACGGGTCACGCAGCTCGTCTTCGGACCGCCGGTGCCGTTCCCGGTGGTGTTCCGCGTCTCCGGGCCGGACCTGAATGTGCTGCGCGGGCTGTCGGAAGACGTGCGTCAGGTTGTGGCTGGCAACACGCTGACCAGGGACACCTTCCTCGAATGGGGCGAACGTGCCAGCGGTTATCGCCTGGTGCTGGACCAGGATCGCTTGCGCTTGCTGGGTTTTACCCCCGACGAGGTCAAGTCCCAACTCAACGCCCTGCTCAGCGGCAACCCGATCACCGAAGTCCGCGAAGGCAACCGCACCGTCTCAGTGGTGGCCCGCGCCCAAGGCAGCCAACGCGAAGACCTGGCCAACCTCAACAACATGACGCTGACCAACAGCGCCGGTACGTCGGTGCCGCTGGCCCAGGTCGGGCATTTCCAGGCGGTAATGGAAGAGCCGATCCTCAAGCGCCGCGACCGCGCCACCACCGTGGAAGTGCGCGCCGACATCATCGACGGCGTACAACCGCCCGATGTGGAAATGGCCGTGTACAAAGACCTGCAGCCACTGATCGCCAAACTGCCCAGCGGGTACAAAATCGACATCGGCGGCCCGGTTGAGGAAAGCGCCAAGGCCAACGTCGCCCTGGCGGCGCTGTTCCCGATCATGATCCTGCTGACCCTCACGGTGATCATGTTCCAGGTGCGCTCGTTCGGCGTGATGTTCATGGTGTTCGCTACCGCGCCTTTGGGCCTGATTGGCGCAGTGCCGACCTTGTTGCTGTTCAACCAGCCGTTCGGCTTCAACGCGATCCTGGGCCTGATTGGCATCGGCGGCATTCTGATGCGCAATACGCTGATCTTCACCGACCAGATCCGCCAGAACCAGGACCACGGCATGGCAATTCGCGAGGCCATCATCGAAGCCACGGTACGGCGCGCGCGGCCGGTAATCCTTACCGCACTGGCAGCGGCGCTGGCGTTCATTCCGCTGACGCTGTCGGTGTTCTGGTCGTCGCTGGCTTATGTGCTGATTGGCGGTGTGCTGGTGGGCACGGTGTTGACGCTGTTGTTTCTGCCGGCGCTGTGCAGCCTGGTACTGCGCGACAAGGTTGCTGAAACGTCCCACGTAACTGCCGGATAAGCTCTACTCCCCTCCCCTGTAAACCTCTGCAAAGTCCCTCGCCTGATCAAACAGTGCGAGGGATTGCAGATGGTGGTGTTCGTTAGAGCCCTGATGAATGGGGCTGTCTCTTGATCGCGGTGCTGGCCAACCTGATGCTGGTGCCGATGGATCCCGAAGCGCCGAAGGTTGAGCGCGTATTCGCGGATTTGCGTACCTGCCTGAATACCTTTGATAAGTGGACCGACAGCTTTTTAAGTGGTTCGGCACTTAGCGTGGAGCAGGTGTTCAAGGTTGGGGAAGACGTCGCACTGGTCGCGCCGATCTCTTCCGACAAACCCAGCCGCACCGTCGCTCAATGCAAAGCCCAGGGCGGGCTGACCTTGGTGCATCTTTTCGAAAGCACGCAGTTCGTGCCTATCGGCAACACGCCCGTGAGGCTGCAAGCCGTTGCACAGGACGGCAGCCCGGTAGGCGCGCCACTGCATCGGACCATTGGCCCCAGCGGCATTCTTGAAGTCAGCGACTGTAGCCGCGACCAACAGTACGAAATCACCTTTTACCCCACTGTTTCCAAGGCTCACGTCCAGGCGCTGTATGCGTCCTATGAGTCTGTGATCGCCGGGCTGGAAGCGGATTTGCGCACGGCATGGGCCGAGCACTTCAAGCCTCGATGGACAGACTTTGCCAAAGCGCCAGCCTACAAGCGTAGCGGCATTCAGGGCATTGCCTTTGCGACCGGGCTGGGCAAGGCGCTCTACAACCTGTGGGACAACATCACCGAGCTGTACGACCTGCTCGCCAACCTCAAGTCCAACAGCGAAACGTTGCTGAAATACCTGTCCCAGGCCGAGCTGGATGCACTGCTCAAACTGGGCAAAGACACGCTGGCCAAGGGGTTGCTGGTACTCAGTGATGAGCCGCTGTTGTTTATCTACCTGTCGGCGCTGGTGGCCTGGGTACGCATGCTGCCGCCACCCGACATGTACGAACTGCTGGGTGAAATCACCGGCGAAGTGTTGATCAACTTGCTGCTGATCTGGGCCACACGGGGTATTGGAGTACAGCTGCGCCTGGGTGCTCAGGTGCTTAGTGGCGTCAAGTCCGGGCGGGCGCGGGCGTTGTTGGAGTTGCTGGCCAAGCAGGTGGCGGGGCCTCGGCTGGAAACCCATGTCGAGGCCGCCAAGCCGGTGTTGCTGAGCAGTGCGGCGACGCCGATTAAGACGGTGCCGGCTGTGCCGTTGAAGGCGGGCGATACGCTGGTTTCGAACCCGGTGCCGATGGTGCGCGGCAAGGCCCAGCGCACGACGTTGGTTCGTCAGGAGCCTGTCGATGATGTGCCGGCCATGGCGTCGAATCCGAAGGGCGATGCGGCGGCGCCTGCGGATAAAACAGTCACTCACGGCTGCCCGGTGTCGATGGTCACCGGCGAGGAATTGCTGACCCTCACCGATGGCGTGCTGGATGGGATCTTGCCGTTTGAGTGGACGAGGCTGTACCGCACCAGTGCGGTGGACATTGATTGTGGGTTGGGGTTTGGCTGGAGTCATGCGCTGGCTCATCGGCTGGTGGTGTCGGGCGATTCGGTGGTGTGGACCGATCATGAGAACCGCCATACGCAGTTTCCATTGCCCACCGACTCTCGGCCCGCGATCACCAATAGCCTGGCGGAAGCGGCGATCTATTTGGGTTCGGCGCCTGACGAGTTGGTGCTGGCCCAGGCCTCGCGTTTTTATCACTTTCGCGACGGTGTGCTGGTCTCGATCAGCGACGCGTATGACAACCGCCTGCGCCTTTGCCGGGATCGTTCAGGGCGGATTGAGCGGCTGGATAACGGCGCCGGTCGTTCGTTGCTGCTGCGTTATGAGTTGGGTCGCATCGTCGCGGTGGACTATCAGGTGCATCGCGCCAAAGGGCGTGAGCCCTACGTGTGGGAGACCGAGCAGAACCTTGTTTCCTACGCCTATGACGAACACGGACGACTGGTCTGCGCGACCAATGCTGTCGGGGAAAGCGAGCGTTATCGGTACGACGATCAGCACGTCATTCTCGAGCGGCAGTTGGCCGGAGGCGCGAGTTTCTATTGGGAATGGGAACACGCTGGCAAGGCGGCGCGCTGCGTTCGGCATTGGGCGAGTTTTTCGCAGATGGACACGCGTTATGCCTGGGGCGATGACGGGCGCGTCACCGTGCATAACGCCGATGGTAGCCAGGAAGTGTATGTCCATGATCAGCGGGCGCGGCTGGTACAGAGGATTGATCCGGATGGTGCCACGCATTTCAAATCCTACGACGACCAGGGCCGGCTGACCGTCGAGCAAGACCCGATGGGCGCGGTGACGGCCTATCAATATGACGACGCCGGACGCTTGGTGGCGCTGTTTCCGGGGGATGATGAGCCGACTTCCTACGAACATGACAACGGTTTTGTTCGGGTTGTCAGGCGTGGGGAGGCGGTCTGGAAATATGAGCGCAATGTTCAGGGCGATGTCATCCGCAAGATTGACCCGGATGGCAATTCGACTGACTACAGCTATGACAAACATGGGCAATTAGTTGGGGTTTGGTATCCCGACAGCAGTTGCCAGCGGCTGGTGTGGAACGAACGCGGGCAACTGCTTGAGGAGCAATTGCCCAATGGTGGGATCAAGCGTTATCGCTATGACGATCTGGGGCGGCAAGTTGCCTGTGAGGATGAGCATGGTGCGCTGACGCAATATCACTGGGACTGCGTCGGCAGGTTGATTCGTCTTGTATTGCCAGGCGGTAGTTGTAGGGAATTCAGCTACAACCCCTACGGCAAAATCATCGCCGAACGCGACGAACTGGGCCACGTCACCCGCTATGAATACGCCGACGGCCTGCACCTGATCAGCCGCCGTCTCAACGCCGACGGCACCCAGGTCAAGTACCGCTACGACAACGCCCGGCTGCTGCTCACCGAGATCGAAAACGAAGCCGGCGAAACCTACCAACTCGACTACCACCCCAATGGCCTGATCCGGCAGGAAACCGGCTTCGACGGCCAGCGCACCGCCTATGCCTACGACCTCAACGGCAACCTGCTGGAAAAGACCGAATACGGCGACGATGGCAGTCAGCTAATCACCCGTTACGAGCGCGACCACGCCGGGCGCCTCGTCCGAAAAATCCTGCCCGATGCCAGCATTGTCGACTATGCCTACGACCGCCAAGGCAACCTCCTCAGCGTCGAGGACGGCCACTGGGCGTTGGCCTACGAATACGACCGCCAAAACCGCCTCACCGCCGAACACCAAGGCTGGGGCACCCTGCGCTACGGCTACGACGCCTGCGGGCAGCTTAAAACCTTGTGCCTGCCGGACAACAACCGCGTCACCTTCAACCACGACAAAGGCGGCCACCTCGCCACCATCGAACTCAACGGTGAAGTGCTTACCTCGCACCTATTCAAGAGCGGTCGAGAGCATCAGCGCCAGCAAGGCCAAGTGCTCAGCCACTACCACTACGACGACCAACACCGCCTGCACGCCCATGCGGTAACGCAGCAACAAAACCACCTCTACCAACGCCAATACGACTACGACAAAGCCGGCAACCTCACCCGCCTGCTCGACACCCGCAAAGGCCAACACGACTACCGCTACGCCCCCCTCGCCCGCCTGACCCGCGCCGATCACTCGCAGGACGTACAGGAACGCTTCGGCCACAACCCCGCCGGCAACCTGCTCATGCAAGACCGCCCCGGCCCGGACATCGTTGCGGCCAACCGCCTGATGATCCAGGGCGACCGTCATTACGACTACGACGCCTTCGGCAACCTCATCCGCGAACGACGCGGCAAGGGCCAGCAACTTGTCACTGAGTACCGCTACGACTGCCAGCATCGGTTAGTCGGGGTTACAACGCCCAACGGCCAAACCGCCAGCTATCGCTATGACCCATTTGGACGTCGCATCAGCAAAACCGTGGACGCCAAGACCACCGAGTTTTTCTGGCAAGGCGACAAGCTGATTGCCGAACACCATGCAGAGCGCCATCGCAGCTACCTCTACGAGCCCGGCAGCTTCCGCCCATTGGCACTATTGGACGGTTTCGGCCCAAAAGAAACCAAGCCCTACCACTACCAACTCGACCACCTCGGCACCCCGCAGGAACTGACCAGCCCCGAAGGCGAAATCGTCTGGTCCGCCCACTACCGCGCCTACGGCCAGATCGCCCGGCTCGACGTGGGCAAAATCGACAACCCACTGCGGTTTCAAGGGCAGTATTTCGATGCGGAAAGCGGGCTGCATTACAACCGCCATCGCTACTACTATCCAGATATTGGTCGCTACCTGACGCCAGATCCGGTGAAGTTGGCGGGAGGGATCAATGGGTACCGGTATGTGCCCAATCCGACGGGATGGGTAGATCCCTTAGGGCTGAGCTGTAAGGTTGGAATTTGTCCTGGCTCAAAAATCGACGCTCCAGCAAAAAAAATACCCAGCGGCGTACTAGACGGGCATGAAAAAGCAGGCGGACATCTGATTAAGAAGCACGTAGAGCGGACTGACTATCAATTGGTAGAAAGGCTTGAGGTGAAGCCACATATACCTGCAGCGTCTACGTTCAAAACTTTAGAAGACGCAGAAGCACTTGTATCCAAAAGCTTGGCTTCGCACAGTCAGGAAATATCCAAATTCCTACAAGGAACGAAGGACAAGCATATTATCAGAGAGCATTCGAGCCAACCCGTAGGGTTGAGCGTTATAAGAGGCACCACAGAATCCATACCTGTTTATAAGTTTATGCTAGTTTTAATTCGAAAACCAAAAATGCCAGACGGCTACCTTTTACTGACAGGATACCCAATAGAAAAATGAACAACCAACTAACTGAACTTCAGCAATTCTTTGGAGCTTACTTCCATCAAGACTGGGTAGATGAGCACGCCACAGCTGACGAGGTCATTGATGCTTTTCTACTAGTCTCATCTACGGATGTAATCACCACCGTAAAAGAAGAAATTCTAGAACTGCTCAAATACTATACAAACGAATCAAATCTTTTGGAGAACCTGCTACACAAACAATATTGCTATTATTATTATCCGCACGAGTGGGCATCAGGGCCGCTTTGGCTGAGCCACATCGTAAGAAAAATTGAGAACCACTTACTCCTCAAACAATAATCGATCGCCCCCCTAAACAAATCAGCACCGCCACTAAAGGAAAAATCCTATGCAGTTAAGTACGCAGTTTAAAAGTCATCGAGCGCAACTCGCTGTACTAAATGAGGTAACCACCAGAGCAGAACGCAACCTACCGCCTTTTACCGGGGAAGATTACTACGGCAACCCAGTTGTCCGAATCGAAATGCAGGGTTGCGGAAGAGGATACATACCAAACCCTTCTGACCGAAACAATCCAATACTTGATGAAAACATGGATGCAGCGATCGCAAAATTTGATCGCGAAACCAAAGAACTTTATACCGTATTCCCTGTGGGTAATGACCAATGCTGAAACACCCTTTTCTAGATATCCCGTACGCACCGAAACTTCGGCACTTACTCAGCCCGTTCGATATTTATGATCGCGAAGAGACTTTAGGTGAAGAGTTTGCACGTTACGACATCAACCTTGACACAGACAGAAGACGACTGATCGAAAAATACATAATTGAGAAATCTTCAGATCTAAGCTATCGACATCGCAAGGTTTTATGCGACAAATTGGGGGCTGCACTTAGCGACGAAACCTTTGATTTTTCGCACTTATTGAGACAGGCTCCCGGCTATTATTGCACCCTGCCGTGGGGATGGAGTGAAATGGACAATCCAAAAGGTTTTTTCGAAGAAATTTATAGATTAACTAATGAATGGTGGAAAGAAGACCTCCAAAAAGCCAGCCTCGAAGACCCTGCCACATGGTGACTTCCACATTGAATACACCGAGTACTCAATGTGGGAGGGGGCAAGCCCAAATGCCGGTCAGTTAGAGCGTCATCGTCACCTGTTGTAGAAGCGAGCTTGCTCGCGAAAAACATCAACGATAACGTGTGCTGCCTGAATAAACGCGGCGCCTGTGAATTTTTCGCGAGCAAGCTCGCTCCTACACATGCTTTTAACAGACTGACATCAGGGTTTGCCAACCTTTAGCTTCGCTTCGAAATCCAGCGATCTGATCAGCGCGGGCCAGCCAATTCATGTGCAAACTGCCCCATCACAATCACCCCCGAATACCGATCAGTCAGGCGAACGCAACGCTCAAAGCAAAAAAGATCAAATGTGGGAGCTGGCTTGCCTGCGAAAGCGGTAGTGCAGTAACACATGCAGCGACTGACACACCGCCTTCGCGGGCAAGCCCGCTCCCACAGGGGATCTGCGTTTACCTGACTGGCATTCCTCCCACACTCAAACCCGCTTCGTTCGATCTGATCAGCGCTTGGACAACTCCATAATCATCCGACTCAACAAATAAACCCGCGGCACCACACTCTCCACCTCGGCATATTCCTCCGGGGTGTGAATATTGCCCCCCACTATCCCAAACCCATCCAACGTCGGCGTGCCTACCCCGGCGGACAAGCTGGCATCCGCCGCGCCGCCGCTGCCTTCGATGGTCAACTTGCGTCCCAGTTCGCCATAAATCCCTTGGGCCATCGCCACCAACTTATCCGACTCGGCCGTCTGCGGCATCGGTGGCAGGCCGCGCTGCAGGCTGGTGTTCACTTCGGTTTCCGGGATCAATTTGTTGGCTGAAACCCGGGCCAGGTCTTTCTCGATCCGGTCGAACTCTTCCGGCAAGGCCGCACGCACGTCGGCCTTGGCGGTGGCTTGGTCAGGGATGACGTTGGTGCGGTCACCGGCCTTGAGCACGGTGAAGTTGATGGTGGTTTTCTTGTCTTCATCGCCAAGTTTGCCCAGTTGCAGGATCTGGTGCGCGGCTTCCATGGCGGCGTTGCGTCCCAGTTCCGGGGCGACGCCGGCGTGGGCGGCCTTGCCTTTGACTTCGACCACGGCGGTGGCGCTGCCTTTGCGCCACACCACCAGGCCGTCGGCGGGGCGGCCGGGTTCCAGGTTCAGGGTCACGTCGTGGCCCTTGGCAGTGTTGCGGATCAGTTCGGAGGCGGCGTCGGAGCCGGTTTCTTCGCTGGCGTCGAGCAGGAAGGTGATCTGCGCGTAGTCCTTGAAACCCTGGCTTTTGAGGACTTTGAGCGCATAGATGCCCGCGACGATGCCGCCCTTGTCATCCATCACGCCGGGGCCGTAGGCGCGGCCGTCCTTGATGTGGAAGGGGCGCTCGGCAGCCGAGCCTTCCTTGAATACGGTGTCCATATGGGCCATCAGCAGGATCTTGGCCTTGCCGGTGCCTTTGAGGGTGGCGACCACATGGCTGTTGTTGGCGGCTTTATCCGGCACCAATTCGATGGTGAAACCCAACTGTTTCAACTCGTCCACGGCGATATCGCGCACTTGGGTCAGGCCCGGCTCGTAGCCTGAGCCCGAGTCGATATTCACCAGGCGCTCCAGCAGCTTCAGGGCTTGGGCCTTGTATTGTTCGGCCTGTTGCTGGATCTGTTTATGAGGCTCGGCGCTGTAGGCCGGCAGGCTGAAAGACAAGGCCAGGGTAGCGGCCAACAGGGTACGCGGGAAGGTGAAGAACATGGACCGATCCTTGTTTTTTGTTGGAGGATGCCCCGCCACCCTACCCCACTAAACTGACCGCAACCAACTGCCCTGTACCGAGCTGACCCGGTTGCGCCCGCTGCTCTTGGCTTCATACAGCGCCTGGTCGGCATCGTTGAGCCAACTGATGGAGTCGGCGTGGCTCGGCTGGTACGGCGCCAGGCCGATGCTCAGGCTCACTCGCAGTGTTGGGTCCTGGGCGTAGGCCAAGGCGTTGAAGCGACCGCGCAAGGCCTCCATCACCTCGGTGGCACGGTTGAGGGGCATATCGGGCAGGATCACGCAGAACTCATCACCGCCATAACGGCCGGCCAGGTCGGTGGTGCGCAGGTTCTGGCGCAGCACCTTGCTCAGTTGGCGCAGGACGATATCGCCGGTCACATGGCCGTAGGTGTCGTTGATGGTCTTGAAGTGGTCGATGTCGATCAACGCGATGGCGGCACCGGCCGGGCCACGGCGGCAACGTTGAAATTCGAGGTCCAGATGGTCCTTCCAGGCGCCGTGGTTGAGCAGGCCCGACAGGCTGTCGGTGCGGCTCAAGGCCAGCAGTTCACGTTTGTGCCGGGCCAAGGTGACGGCCTGGCGATAGCAGATCCAGCCCAGGGCCAGGGGATACAGCATCAGGATCGGCAGGCAGGCATACAGCTGGGCCTGGGTGGTCAGGGCGACAAACCCAGGTGTGAACAGCAACAACGCGGTGCCCAGTCCCAGTGCCTGCGCCACCCAACCCGCGAACAGGAAGCGCGGCCCGCCGATGGCGACGTTGTTCATGCTCATCATCGACAGGGTGGTGACGCTGGGCAGCGGGTTGAAGTGCATCGCGCCAACCCAGAACCCACCGCAAAAGGAATCGAACAGCAGGCTGCGGCGTTCGCTGCGCAAGGTATTGGCCGAGCGCAACGAGCATTGAAAAGCCAGGTGCGGCCACGCAAAGGCATTGACCAGCATCCAAGCCCATACCCACAGGGAGGGGTTCAACGGATACATGCCGAACGCCACGCACACAAAGCCGAGCGTCAGCCCCAGCAGGCGAGATTTGTACAAGCGCAAAGCGAGCGGAAGTCCTTTTCCTCCGACGGCTGGCATGGTGGGGGCGATCCTGGGTGAATGCCTGGAGTCTAACAGGGCGACGTCAAATCGCCACTACCGCTTATTGGCTAATACTTCAGTGCGAAAACCCGCGTGCCAGCATCAAGGCGACGCCCAGCAGCAAGACGGCCGTGACCCGCTGCAACAACACCCGGCGCTTGGGGTTTTCCAGCACGTGCTTGATGCGCTGGCCGAAATAGCAATACAGGCAGCCGCTGGCAAATTGCAGCAGCAGGAAGGTCAGGCCAAGGATGGCGATGTCCGCCGCCGAACTGTGTTCACCGGCGCCGGCAAACTGCGGGAACACGGCGCTGAACATGATGATGGTCTTGGGGTTGGAAAACCCGGTCAACAGCCCTTTGCCAAACAGGCTGCGTGCCCCCTCGACCGTGCCGGCGTTGTTGATCGACACGCCGCTGCTGGTCCACTGCTTGTAGGCCAGGTAAAGAATGTAGGCTACCCCGACAAACTGGATGGTCTGGGTAATGGCGAGGTTGCCCTTGATCAATTCCGAGAAGCCGACGGCAAAGATCAGGATCGAAATCAGGTACGACACAGTGGCGCCGACCTGCGCCGGGATCGAACTGCGCAGGCCGTCCTTCAAGCCCAGGCTCAACAACAGCAACGTCATGGGGCCCGGGCTGAAGGTCATGGTGGCGCAAAACAACAGAAAGTAGAGAAATGAAGACAGGGTTAACGCACTTGTCATGGCCAGCACCTTGAATAAAGAGAAACAGCAGCAACAGGGCGAACGCGGCCAGCGCCCGCCCCCGGCCGATCAGGCGACAGCGATTTCGGTGGTCAGGGAGTCGCGGTACATCACCGCCAGGTCAGCCAGGGCAGCCTTGGCGGTCTGGTTGCGGGTTTCAAACGCGACCAGCCCCTTCCAGTTGGTCTCGACAATGGCCTGCAGCACATCGGCGTAATCGCAGTTGCCGTCATGGATGCCGAAGTGCTGGTCTTGCACGCCGTTGTTGTTGCTGAAGGAAATGCCCTTGATCAGGTGGTGGTATTTGCGCACCACTTCTGCCGGCAGGCCGTTCTCGATGTTGGCGTGGCCGGCATCGAGGAAGAAATACACATTGCTATGGGCTTGCAGGCGCTCGAACACAAAGGCGTATTCGGCTTCATGGGTAAAGATGTAGTGGAACGGCCGATAGTTGACGTAGTTGGACAGGTTCTCCAGGTAGATATCCGTGCCCTTGGCCTCGGCGTAGCGCGCCAGTTCCTGCACCGACTTGAGGTAATGCTCCAGGGCAACCTTCTTGGCCATCAGCACCATTTTCGGCTCGACGATGCAACCGCCGTGAATGATCAACGGCGCGCCCAGGCGGCTGGCGATGTCGATTTCCTTTTTCACATACTCCACGGCAGCGCTGCGGAAGGCTTCTACATCACTGCCCAACGGTGCCTTGAAGTTGCCGTGGAAAACCGGCTTGACCCCAGTCGCCGTGATTTGCGCCTGCAGGCTTTCGATACGCGCCTCGGTCCAGTCATCGACCATTTCGCCGAACAGGCTGCCGTCGATGTACCAGTGGGTGCAGTCACCTTCGATGGCGGTTTGCAGGCCCTTTTCGGCGCCCAGGTATTTCTGGTGGGCCACACCGGTGCAGAACGGGACGGTGGCGTTGATCAGTTTGCTTTCCATGGAGCGATTCCTTTCGTTGATGGAGTGTCAGGCGAATTGACGTTCAGGAAGATTGATGGCCATGAAGTCGGCCTTGGTCACGCCGCAATCCGGGCATGTCCAGTCTTCAGGCACCTCTTCCCAAGGGGTGCCTGCGGGAATTCCGTCCTCCGGAATACCCAGTTCTTCTACGTACATAAAACCGCAGGGTGCGCACATATAAGTCTTCATGGAAATGCAGAATCCATTGCTCAGGTGTAGGAAATATCGCCATCTCCAGGCGAGATGCCGCGCAGTCTAGGGGAGTGGCATTGCGCAAGGCAGGTAAAGTGATGCCTAATCCGGCCTCACTTCACCGGTAAAATCACCTGCAAACACAAGGACGCGTCATGTTTGTATCCGCCATCGCTTTCGTAGAAGGCACGCCCAAGGTCCAGCAGATCGTCGAGGCGTTCAGCCACGCCATCGAAAATGGCGAATGGGCACCGGGCAGCAAACTGCCATCCGTGCGTGAGCTGACCCAGATCCTCGGCGTCAGCAAGTTCACCCTCAATGAGGCTCTGGACCGCCTGCGCGGTCGCCACCTGCTGACCTCGAGCCAGGGCCGCGGCTACTTCGTGGCGATGGACAGCACACGCCCTGCTTCGGCGACCTGGGTCGATCTACTGCCCCAAGACCTGCTCAGCGTATTGCGCCGGCCCTTGGCCACCGCCAGTGGCGAACTGCGGCCCGGTGGCGGGCACCTGCCGGAGGACTGGCTCAATGGCGAAGCGATCCGCCAGGCCATGCGCAGCGTGGTGCGTGCGCCGTCGCTGCGCATCGCCGGGCTGGGCACGCCGGCGGGGCTGTTGCCGTTGCGCCAGGCGCTGCAACAGAAACTGCATGGCGAAGGCTTGTCGGTGCCGGTGGAGCAAATCATCACAACCCCCAACACCGTGCAGGGCCTGGACATGCTCATGCGCCTGCTTGCACGCCCCGGCGACACGGTGTTGCTCGACGCGCCGTGCTATTTCAACTTCCACGCCAACCTGGCGCTGCATGGGGTCAAGGTCGTTACCATTGAGCGCCGCCCCGATGGGTTCGATTTCGCGGCCCTCGAACAGTTGCTGGCCGAACACCGCCCCAGCCTTTACCTGACCACTAGCGTTCTGCATAACCCCACCGGGCATTCCTTCAGCCCCAGCCAGGCGTTTCGGCTGCTGCAACTGACCCAGCACTATCACTGCCATATCGTCGAGGATGATCTTTATGGCGACCTGCATCCCAACCCTCCTCCACGCCTGGCCGCCGTCGCCGGGCTGGAGCAGGTCACCTACTTGTCGGGGTTCTCCAAGAGCCTCAGCGCCAACACCCGCGTCAGCTACGTCGTGGCCGCGCCGCAACTGGCCGCCAACCTCACCAATATGAAATTGATGAGCGGCGGCGTCACCTCCGAACTGTTCGAACAAATCGTCTACCGTATGCTCAGCGAAGGCAGCTATGCCAAGCATCGCAAGCGCATGGTGCAACGCCTGATGGAGGCCGGAGGGCGCGTCGAACAATGGCTCAAGCGCTGCGGGTGCGAACTGCCGATGGCGTATGAAGGCGGGATGTTCATCTGGGCACGCCTGCCGCCTGGCGTGAACGGCGAACTCCTGGCTCAGCAAGCCCTGAAACGCAGCATGGTGCTGGCGCCCGGTGCGCTGTTTGGCTATGACCCGGCCCATCGCGACTCGATGCGCTTCAATGTGGCCCACAGTGATGAGCCACGGGTGCAGCGGGTATTTGAGGCGCTGTTGTTGCATGGGGTGGCACACAAAAGCAAAAGCGGCCCAACGTAACCACGATGCGAAGCGAGTAGCTCTTGCTCTTGCTCTGATTTTGATCTCAGGCGCCCCGTTAAACCACGCTGGCCGGAATTCGACAGGGATTTGGGGGGTAAACCGGCAGGGATGCCGGTTTAGCCGCCCCGCGCCATGGATGGCGCGTGGCGGCGGCCCCCCAAATCACTGGCGGATTACGGGCACACCGAGCCTAAGCGAGGTGCCGAGTGGTGGGGCAAGAGCCCTTTGGTTACTTTGGGGCTTTTCCAAAGTGACCCGCCGTAAGGGCGGACCCCTAGGTGGCCGTTACCGCAGGAATGGATATGTACTCGGTATAACTGCGTCGGCTGTCAGGCCGCCTTCGCAGGCAAGTCAGCTCCCACAAATTGATCGCGGGGCGTCAGGTAGATAGGTGTCGGCTGGCAGGCCGCCATCGCAGGCAAGCCAGCTCCCACAGTTGGATCGCGGGGCGTCGGGTGGATACGCATCGGCTCGCGCCGTAAGCCTCCCGTCAACCCGGCAACGGAATCACCCGCAACGGCCGCACCGACTTGTAGGAAAAGCTCGAATAGATCTCCTTGACGCAGGGCAACGTCTGCAAAACCTCGCGGGCAAACTCGCCAAACGATTCCAGGTCTTTGGCCACCACTTCCAGCAAAAAGTCATAGCGCCCCGAGACGTTATGGCACGCCACAATCTCCGGAATCGCCAACAGGCGCTGCTCGAACGCGCGGGCGATTTCCTGGGTGTGGCTTTCCATCATGATGCTGACAAACGCGGTCACCCCATAACCCAGCGCCTTGGGAGAAAGGATCGCCTGGTAGCCACTGATCACCCCGCTCTCCTCCAGGGTGCGCACCCGGCGCCAGCACGGTGAGGTGGTGAGGGCCACCCGCTCTGCCAACTCGGCCACGGTCAGGCGGGCGTTGCCTTGCAACGCGTTTAAAAGGGCTTTGTCCGTACGGTCCAGCTTGATGGGCATAACGTGCCTCTAATCATTATTTTTATCGATGTTTGATCCACAAACGCGGGTTTTTGCAGGCTTTTTCGCAAAGTTCATCTGTGGTTATGAGCATAGCATTGTAGGAAATAAGGAGCGCCCGACATGCACACTCAACACACCAGCTTCGGCTTTTGCACCCGTGCCATTCACCATGGCTATGACCCTGTTGACCATCACGGCGCCCTCGTTCCGCCCATCTACTTGTCTGCCACCTTCGCCTTCCCCACCGTCGAATACGGCGCCGCCTGCTTTGCCGGCGAAGCCAGCGGCCACTTCTATACGCGCATTTCCAACCCCACCCTGGCCCTGCTGGAGTCACGCATGGCCAGCCTGGAAAACGGCGAGGCCGCCGTAGCATTCAGCTCCGGCATGGGCGCGATTGCCGCAACGTTCTGGACCCTGTTGCGCCCGGGCGACGAGATCATCGTCAGCCAGACCCTCTATGGCTGTCCCTTCGCCCTGTTGCAGCATGGCCTGGGCGAATTCGGTATCAAGGTGCGGCATGTCGACCTGACCGACCTGGCCGCCCTGCAAGCAGCATTCTCCCCGGCCACGCGCATGCTCTACTGCGAGACGCCGGCCAACCCCAACCTGCGCCTGATCGACATCGCCGCCGTGGCCGAGTTGGCCCATCAACAGCCGAATGTCACCGTGGTGGTCGATAACACTTATTGCACGCCCTATCTGCAACGCCCCCTGGAACTGGGTGCCGATGTGGTGGTGCACTCGGCCACCAAATACCTCAGCGGCCACGGCGACATCACCGCAGGTGTTGCGGTGAGCAACCAGGCGCTGGCACAGCGCATCCGCCTGCAAGGGCTCAAGGACCTGACCGGCGCAGTGATGTCACCCCAGGACGCGTCGTTGCTGATGCGCGGCCTCAAGACCCTGGCCCTGCGCATGGACCGTCATTGCAGCAATGCCCAGGCGCTGGCCGAAGCCTTGCAGGCGCACCCGGCCGTGGAGAGTGTGATCTACCCCGGGCTGCGTTCCTTCCCCCAGTACGAACTGGCGACCCGGCAAATGAAACTGCCCGGCGGCATGATTGCCTTTGAACTCAAGGGTGGGATCGAGACGGGCCGGCGCTTTATGAACGCACTGCAACTGTTCACCCGTGCGGTCAGCCTGGGAGATGCCGAATCACTGGCCCAACACCCGGCGAGCATGACCCACTCCACCTACACCCCCGAGCAACTTGCGCAGCACGGTATCAGCGAGGGCCTGGTGCGTTTGTCGGTGGGGCTTGAAGACGTTGCCGACCTGCTGACGGATATCCAACAGGCCCTGGCCAAGTGCAGCGGTGCCAACCTGCGGCCAGCCCCCACAGCGGTTTATGCCATGAAATAGCGCCTCAAGCCGTGCGTTTTGCGGTGCCTGGGCGGCGGTCGGAAGGATCCGACTGCCGTTCTACATGTTTAATGCTTTTTTTCGCAGATTGGATCCCCCTCCTTTAGCCAGCCTGTACTAGCATGTCCGCAGCGGGACGCACTATCACTGCAGGTTATTCACATTCGTTACCTTCTTAACCCCCGTCGCTATAAAACCGAACACCTGCACGAAACTCATGGACGAATTGATGAACTCACACCTGTTCCCACAGATAGGCAAGGTCATCGCCAGCACCGGCAGCCGCCATTTTCCACGCATGCTGCATGACCTGATCCTCACCCAACTGGCAGTGGACGCCACCCATATCACCCAATTGCACGTCAGCCGCGAAGGCCTTGGCCGCCGCAAGATCAGCCCGGTGTACACCGATTCGGTGGCGGCCCTGGGCAGCGAGCAACTCGCCGCACAACTGCACCTCACGGGCCGCAAGGACGATGTGCGCTATGTACTGTCGGTGTATCGCTCGCACCCGTCCGACAGCTTTTCCGCGCAAGAACGCAGCATGCTCCAAGACTTCTCCGCGCTGTTGCTGCCCATGGTGGAAAAACACATCACCGCGCTGCAGCCATCGCTCCCAGACAGCCCGTGCGCAGTGCCCCAACATCAGGGCATCGACACCTTGCACCGACGCATTCAGGAGCGCCTGGTGCAATCGGGGCTGACCCTGTCCAACCGTGAACTGCAAGTGTGCGTAGGCCTGCTGGCCGGGCGCACCGCGCCGGAGTTGGCCGAACAACTGGCGTTGAAGGTCAACACCATCGAGAGCTACCTCAAGCGTGCGGCGATCAAGTTGGGGATCAGCGGGCGGCATTCGTTGTTGCGGTGGATGTACTCGACCGAAGACGGCACCCGTTTCTGAGCTCACGCCAATCAAACTGTGGGAGCACGCTCGCTTCTACACGGGGTATTCGGGCAAGCCCAGCTTTCAGCAAAAAAAACCGCCCTTGCGGGCGGTTCAAGAAAACTCGGCCTTGATCAGAAACCGAGGGAGAAACTCACCGTCACGGCGTGGTCTTTGTCGTTGCGCGAGAGTTGGCCGGAATAGCCCAGGCCCAGTCTGCCGTTCTGGCTGATCTGGTAATCCAGGCCCGCTTCCACCACCGCGCTGTCCTTGGCAATCGGCACGCCCTGGGTGCTGAACGAGCCACCGCCATTGATAAAGCTCAGGTCGGCGTCGGGCTTGGTGTCACCGAAGGCATGGCGCCAGCCGATGCTGCCCCGTGGGGTGATTTTCGAGCCGTTGCCCAGGGTGATGGTCTGGCCAATGCGCACGCCCAAGGTCGAGTAGGTGATGTCCTGGTCGGCATCGCCACGCAGGGCTGCCGAGCCGCCTTTTTCCTTGATGGTGTCGCTGTCATAGTTGACGTAGGCCAGGCCGGCGAACGGTTCCAGGGCCACGGTAGGGGTTTGAATGGTGTAGCCGACTTCACCGAACACCTGCGCACTGCGTGCCTTGTAATCGGCTTTGAGGCGTTGGCCTTCGCCACCGACGGCCACGTTGCGTTTGCTTTCAACGTCATGCCAGCTGTACGCCACGCCCATGCGTGCGGCGAAGGCTTCTTGCTGGTAGGCGGTGTAGGCCATCAGGTGGTAGCTGTCCACATCGGCGCTCGAGTTGCGGCGCTTGGCGTCCAGGTCGCTGCGGGTATAGCCGGCGGCCACGCCCACGCGCCAGGCGTCGTCCACTTGCTTGTCGGTACCGAGCAGGAAGCCGCTGAGGTTGCGGTCCAGCTTGGCGCTGTTGCTGTCACCGCCCATATGGCCCCAGGTGCCGAGCACGCGCATCCAACCGACCATCTCGCCGTGGCAACCGGCGCTGCTCAGGTGGTTTTCGCTGGGTGCCAGGGCATTGCGCGGGTCGTCCTCGCGGTAGCAACCGGGTTGGCGCAGGCGCTCGTTGACCGCATCACGCACGTAACGCGAGTCTTCAAGCATGGCGCTGGCAGTGCTGGCGTGGATTTCGCCGGACAAGCTGTCGAAGGCCGCACGTGCCGCCCCTGCATCACCGTTAAGCAGTGCATTTTGCACCGCTGCGCCACCGACTCCGGTGCCTGTGCCCAACGCCGCCGCTACGCCGCGCTGGTTACCGGTGGCCGCCACGCTGGCGTAGCTGACGTCGTTGCGGCTGACCGCCAGGGCCACTTGGGTTGGGCTGTAGTTCAACGCGGTAGTGAGGAATGCCAGGTTCTCCAGGTTGGTGGTGGCAAAGGTGCCGTTGACCGCGCCCGCCGTCAGCAGGGTGTAGGTGGTGGCGCCGGCATAGGGTGCCAGGTTGACCACATTCAAGGTGCCGCCCAGGTTGGCGGTGCCGCCCACGGCCAGGGAGCCGGTGGTGGATGGGGTGATCACCAGGTTCAGCGCACCGGTGCTGGCGTTGGTGAAGTTACCGGCAACGGTCAGCTTGCCACCGTCGGGCGTCACCGAGCCGTTGTTGACCAGCGAACCGACACTGCCGTTACCGGTCAGCCCCGCACCGTTGGCCACAGTGACTTGGCCGCCAAGCACCGCGCCTGGGTTGGCCGCGTTGCCCACTTGCAACACGCCCTCTTCCACCGCCACGGTGCCACTGAACGGCTGGTTGCCGGTCAGCAACAGCGCGCCTGCGCCTTGCTTGATCAGCGCACCGGTGCCGCTCAAGGTGCCGCTGAACTGGCCATTGGTGCGCTGGGTAAACAACAACCGCGCGTTGTTGAGGATCCTGCCACGCAGGCTGGTGGTGGTGCCCGCCAGCGTACCGCCACTGACGGTGGTGCCGCCGGTGTAGGTATTGGCGCCAGTCAGCAGCAAGGTGCCCGCATCCAGCTTGTTGATGCCGCCGGTTCCCACCAGCGGTGCATCAATCTGAGCGGTCACGCCGGAATTGACGCGCACTGGCGCCAGGCTGCCATCGGCCGCATTGGTCGGGCTCAAGCTACCGCCTGCGCCGGCGACCAGCGTGTAGCCGGCGTCCAGCACTTGCAGTCCAGTGAAGCCCTGGTTGCCGACTACGGTCACGGTGCCGCCCTGCCCGCCAAATACCGCGAACTGATTGGTGGACGCCTGCCCTTGAGTGCCGGTGGGGTCGGTCCAGTTGGTGCCTGGGCCCCAGGTACCACTGCCGCCGGTGATGCTGCCATCGGGGTTGGTGGTGCCGCCGTTCCAGAACTGGATCTGCCCTGGGGTGGTTTGCACCACCAGGTTGAGCTGGTTGGCCAGCGCCGTTTGCAGGCTCAGGTTACCCAGTGCCACCGGCAAGGTGCCAAAGGTGAGGCCGTTATCGGTCAAGCTGCCGCCGTAGCGGAACAGCTGGTACACGCCGACACCGAAGCCGCCGGTATCGCTGACGTTGAGGGTGCCGTCCAGGGTCAGGTTGCCCGCCACGTTCACCGCTGTACTGGAGGCACCCGGCGCACCGAGGGCGAAGTCCAGGGTGGTGCCCGATGACAAGGCCAGCGAACCCACCGACAGCGGCGTCGCGGCACCGGCCTGGAGCACCGAGCCGTCAGCCATGTTCACCGCACCGCCCAGGGTACCGCTGCCGCCGAGGGTCGCGCCGCTGGCGACTTGCACTGCGGCGCTGTTCAAGGTGCCGTTGACCAGCAGGCTGCCGGTGTTGACGTTGGTGTTGCCGGTAAAGGTGTTGTTGCCGCTGAGCAACAACGCGCCGGTGCCGGTTTTGTTCAACACACCGGTACCGGTGAGGTTGCCGGTGTAGGTGCCGTCGATGGCTTGCTCAAAGGTCAACGCCGCGTTGTTGGCGATAGCGCCTTGCAGGCTGGTGGTGTTGCCCGTGGTGCTGCCGCCGTTGAGCGTGGTACCGCCGCTGTAGGTGTTGGCCGCGGTCAGCAACAAGTCGCCGTTGCCATTTTTCACCAGGCCGCCGCTGCCGCTGACCACGCCGTTGAGGGCCAGGTCGTGGCTGCCGGCCAGGGTCAGCGCGCCACCCAGGTTGAGGGTATTGGCCAGTTGCAGGTCGGTGCTGCCATCCAGTTGCGCCGCGCCGCCGACCGTCAAGGCACCACTGCCCAGGGCAGCATTATTGCCAAGGATCAATTGACCGGCGTTCAGGCCAGTGCCGCCGCTGTAGCTGTTGACGCCATTGAGTGTCAGCGCTGCCGCACCGTTTTTCACCAGGCTGCCGCTGCCGCTGACAACCCCATCAAGGGTCAGCGCGTTGCTGCCTGCCACCGCCAAGGCACCGTTGAGCACGGCCGCATTGGCCAGGCTGACCGCCGCGTTGCTGTCCAGGGTAGTACCACCGGCCGCCGTCAGAGCGCCTGTGCCCAGGGCACTGTTATTACCCACCACCAGGGTGCCGCCATTGAGCGCGGTACCGCCGGTGTAGCCATTATTGCCGTTGAGTACCAGGGTGCCGCTGTCGAGCTTGGCCAGGGTGCCAGCGCCGTTGAGGGTCACGCCCAGGGTCGCGGTGGCGTTGGGGTCGACGCGTACCGCGGTGTTGCCGGTGCCGCCATTGACCAGGTTGAGCACGCCCGCCGTGCCGGAGCCCAGGGTGTAGCCATCAGTGACGAACTGCATGCCGGTGATGTTTTGCGTACCGTCCACCGTCACGTTGCCCGCCGCGCCTTGGAACACCGCGAAGCTGTTGGCCCAGCCTTGGTTGAGAGTGCCGTCGACATTGGTCCAGTTGGTATTGCCGGCGTTCCAGGTGCCGTTGCCGCCGTCAATCGCACCGTTGCCGATCAGGCTGTTGCCATCCCAGAACTGCACGGTGGTGTTGGGCGCAGTCACCAGCAGGTTGACCTTGTTGGTGATCGCGGTCTGCACTTGCAGGTCGCCCGGCACCACGCTGCCTGGCAGTGTGCCAAGAGCCAGGCCGTTATCGGTCAAGGCCCCGGTGTAGTTGATAAGGTTGTAGACGCCGCTGCCAAAGCCGCCGATATCAGTGACATTGAGGTTGCCGTCCAGGGTCAGATTGCCGCCGACATTCAGCAGGCCTGTGCCGCCACCCAGCACCGGAGTGCCGAGACCGACATCCAGGTTCGAGTTGCCACCCAGCACCAACGAGCCCACCGACAGCGTGCTGCCGGTGGCCAAGCCGATGTGCCCACCGTCGGCCACGGTCACCGCGCCGGCCAATGAGCCGCTGCCGGCCAGGGTTGCGCCGCTGTTCACCGCCACTGTGCCGCTGGCCAGTGAACCGGTGACATTCAAGGTGCCGCCGTTGACGTTGGCCGCGCCGCTGATGGCATTGGTGCCGCTCAGGTTGAGCACTCCGCTGCCGTTTTTATCCAGGTTGCCGGCACCGTTGAGCGCACCGCCAAAGCTGTTATCCAGGTTGCTGCCACCCACCGCCAGCGTGTTGCCGCCAGCCACCTGTACCACGCCGTTGCCGGCCAGGCTGTTGAGGTTGGCGTTGCCACCCAGGTTGAGGCTGGCGCCGCTGCCGACAGTGACGCTGGAGGTGGTGCCCAGCGCACCATTACCCGTCGTGGTCACGCTGCCCGCCGCCACGGTCAGTGGGCCGCTGAAGCTGTTGTTGCCGGTCAGCAGCAGGTCCGCCGCGCCATTCTTGATCAGCGCTGCATTGCCAGCGAGTACACCGGCCAGGGTCAGGTTGTTGCTGCCTGCGACAGTGAGGTCGCCATTGAGGTTGACCGCATTGGCCAACACCAACGGCGTGCTGTTGGCCAGGGTCGCCGTACCGCCGACGGTCAATGCGCCCGAGCCCAGGGCCGTGGTGCTGCCGACGGTCAGCGTGCCGGCATTGAGGGCCGTGCCGCCGCTGTAGGTATTGGTGCCGTTGAGGGTCAGGTTGGCGCCACCGGCCTTGGTCAACGAACCACTGCCGTCCACTACACCGTTGAGGCTCAGATCGTTGCTGCCGCCGACGGTGAGCGCGGCGTTCAGGCTGGTGTTATTGGCCAGGGCCAACGCCGTGTTGGTGTCCAGGGTGGTTGCCCCATTGACCGCCAAGGCACCGCTGCCCAGGGCTGACGCATTGCCTAGGGTCAAGGAACCGGCATTCAATTGCGTGCCACCCAGGTAGGCATTGGCACCGTTGAGCGTCAGGTTGCCCGCACCGGTTTTGGTCAGCCCACCGCTACCGCTGACCAAGCCGTTCAGGCTCAGGTCGGCGGTGCCCAGAATGCCCAGGTTGCCGGCCAGATTCACCGTGTTGGCCAGGGCGACCGCCGTGCTGCTGTCGAGGGTGGTGCCGGCGGCCGCGTTCAGGGCACCACTGCCCAGGGCCGAATTGGAGGCCAGGATCAGGCCGCCTGCGTTGAGTGCGGTTGGGCCAGCATAGGTGTTGTTGCCACTGAGGGTCAGGTTGGCGATGCCATTCTTGATCAGGCTGCCCGTGCCCGCCACCGTGCCGGCCAGGGTCAGGGCATTGCTGCCGCCGAGGGTGAGGCTGCCGTTGACGTTGAGTGCATTGGCCAGGCTGACCGCGGTGTTGCTGTCCAGGGTGGTGCCGTTGGCGGTGGTCAAGAGGCCGCTGCCCAGGGCACTGTTATTGCCGACCACCAGGGTGCCGCCATCCAGGGCAGTGCCGCCGGTGTAGCTGTTGGCGCCGTTGAGCACCAGGGTGCCGGTGTCGAGCTTGGCCAGGGTGCCGCCGCCGTTAAGCGCCACGCCCAAGGTGGCAGTGACGCCTGGATCGACACGTACGGCGGTGTTGCCGCCCACGCCATTGAACAGGGTCAGGGCGCCCGCTGCCCCGCCGGCCAGGTTGTAGCCATCGGTGACGAACTGCAAACCAGTGATGGCTTGCGCGCCGTCAACCGTGACGGTGCCCGCCGTGCCTTGGAACACGGCAAAGCTGTTGGGCGTCCAGGCTGTATTGAATGCACCATTGACGCCGGTCCATTGGCTGCCGCCTGCACTCCAGGTGCCGCTGCCGCCTTCGATGGTGCCATTGCCCGTGGTTTGGCTGCCGTCCCAGAACTGCACGTTGGTGCTGCCGTTGACCAGCAGGTTGATCTGGTTGCCGATCGCGGTTTGCAGGTCCAGGTCGCTGGCCGGGATGTTCACCGGCAGGCTGCCCAGCAGCAGGCCGTTGTTGGTCAGGCCGCCGGTGTAGTCGATCAGGCGGTAGATACCCGCACCGAAGCCGCCGATATCCGTGACGTTAAGGGTGCCGTCCAGAGTCAGGTTGCCGTTGACCTGCACCAGCGCCGTACCGCCCGTCGCGGGCGCGCCGAGGCCCGCATCCAGGTTGGCGTTGGCATTGAGCAGCAGCGAACCGGTGGTCAGGGTCGCGCCGGAATTGACGGCCAGGTGGCCGCCATCGGCGATGCTCACGTTGCCCAACAAAGTACCGGTACCACCGAGGGTGGCACCACTGCCCACCGCCACGTTGGCGCTGGCCAGGGAACCATTGACGAGCAAGCTGCCGGCGTTGACCTGGGCGTCCCCGGTCACCACGCTGAGGCCACCGAGGGTCAAGGCGCCTGTGCCGTCTTTGGCCAGGTTGCCGAGGCCTGCCACGACGCCGTTGAAGGTGCTGTCCAGATTATTGTTGCCGACGCTCAAGGTGCTGCCGGCCCCTACGGTTGCAAGCCCGGTACCCGTGAGGGCGCCCAGGCTGGCGCTGCCGCCCAGGTTCAGGGCAGTACCGCTCGCCAGGTTGACCCCGGCGCCGACACCCAGTGCTCCGTTGCCCAGCGTGGTGAGGCTGCCCGATTGCACATCGAACAGGCCGTTGAAGGTGTTAGTGCCGGTCAGGCTCACATCCGCCGTGCCGGTTTTGACCAGGCTACCGCTGCCGGCCAGCACGCCGGCCAGGGTCAGGTTGTTGTTGAGACCGCCCACGGTCAGCCCAGCGTTGAGGTTGACCGCATTGGCCAATACCAGCGGTGTGCTGTTGGCCAGAGTAGCTGCACCGTTTACGTTCAAGGCGCCGGTACCCAGGGCTGCTGCCGTGCCCAGGGTCAGCGTGCCGGCGTTGAGGCTGGTGCCGCCTTGGAAGGTGTTGACGCCATTGAGGGTCAGGTTGGCCGCGCCGTCTTTGCTCAGGCCAGCCGTGCCGGTGACCAGGCCACCCAGGGTCAGGTCGTTGCTGCCGGTGACGGCGAGGTTGGCGTCAAGCACGACGCCATTGCCCACACTCAGCGCTGCCGTGTTATCCAGGGTCGCCGCGCCGCCAACGGTGAGGTTGCCCAGGCCAAGGGCGGTGGTGCTGCCCAAGGTCAGCGTACCGGCGTTCAGGGTGGTGCCACCCAGGTAGGCGTTGGCGCCGCTGAGGATCAGATTGGCCGTGCCCTCCTTGGTCAGGCTGCCTGCACCGTTGATTGCGCCGCCGAGGGTCAGGTCAGCGGTGCCGCCGATGCCCAGGTTGCCCGCCAGATTGATCGCGTTGGTGGTGGCGACCGCCGTGCTGGCGTCCAAGGTGGTACCGCCTGCGGCGTTCAACACGCCCGCGCCCAGCGCCGTATTGCTGGCCAGGATCAGCCCGCCTGCGTTCAAGGCCACAGGGCCCAGGAAGGTATTGGTGCCGCCGAGTGTCAGGCCTGCCGTGCCATTCTTGACCAGGCCACCGGTGCCGCTGATGGCGCCATTGAGCGCCAATGCGTTGCTGCCGCCGACCGTCAGGCTGCCGTTGAGTACCGCATCATTGCCCAGGGTTACAGAGGCGTTGCTGTCCAGGGTGGTGCCCGCCGCAGCGGTCAGCGTGCCAGTGCCCAGCGCGGTGTTGCTGCCGACCACCACCGTACCGCCATTGAGCAAGGTGCCGCCGGTGTAGCTGTTGGCGCCATTGAGCACCAGCGTGCCGGTATCGAGTTTGTTCAGCACGCCCGCGCCGGTGATATCGACGCCGAGGGTGGCAGTCGCCAGTGGGTCGACGCGCACGGCGAAGTTGCCGCTGCCGGTGCTCAACTGCCCACCGGTGCCATTGACCAGGCTGTAGCCATCGGTGACGAATTGCAGACCGGTGATGGTTTGTACGCCATCCACGCTGACAGTGCCCGCAGCACCTTGGAACACCGCAAAGCCACCGCCCCAGGTCTGGTTGGAAAGGCCGTCGGCCGAGGTCCAGTTGGTGCCCCCCGCTGTCCAGGTGCCGTTGCCACCGTCAACAGTGCCGTTGGCAAGGGTGTTGCTGCCGTCCCAGAAACGAATATTCGGCGCCGCTACCACCAGGTTGACCTGGCTGCCCACTGAGGTCTGTACCAGCAGATCACCCAGGCCATAACCCAGCGGCACCGTGTTGACGTTCAATGCGCCGGTCAAGCCGCCGGTGTAGTTGATCAAGCGATACACACCAGCGCCAAAGCCACCGGCATCGCTCACATTAAGGTCGCCGGCCAGATTCACGTTGCCGCCGACATTCATCAGCGAGGTCAGCGACGGTGCGCCAAGCGCCACATCCAGACTGGCCCCGGCACTCATGTTCAGGCCAGCGGCCGACAAGGTCGTGCCACTGCCCAGCGCCAGGTGCCCGCCGCTATTGATATTCGCCGTACCCAAGAGCGAGCCACTGCCGGTGAGGGTGCCGCCGCTGTTCACGTTGACCAACGCGCTGCCCAGAGAACCATCGACATCCAGAGTGCCCGCGTTGATCGCCGTGTTACCCGTGATGCCATTGATTCCGTTGAGCGTGAGCGTGCCGGTACCCACTTTAATCAAGCTGCCCGCGCCGCTGAGGTCACCGTCAAAAGTACTGCTGGTGTTCACCCCTCCCACGGTGAGATTCAAACCGCCGCCGACTGCCACGCCACCCGCACCGCTGAGGCCGGCCAGGCTGGAATCGACGCCCAGGTTCAGTGCGGCGCCGGTGCTGACATTGACGCCAGAGGTGTTGCCCAATGCACCGGCGCTGCCGGTGGTGACGCTGCCGGAGACAATATTCAATGGCCCGGTAAACGTGTTGTTGCCGCTCAAGGTCAGGTCAGCCAAGCCATTTTTGATCAGCGCACTGGCGCCGCTGAGCACGCCGCTGAGGTTCAGGTCATTGTTGCCCGCGAGCGTCAGGTCGCCATTCAAGGCAATCCCGTTGCCCAGGGTAAGGGCCGCACTGTTATCCAGGGTTGCCGCACCGCCGACCGTCAAGGGGCCTGCGCCCAATGCGCCTGCCGTGCCCAAGGTCAACGTACCGGCGTTGAGGCTGGTGCCACCGGTGAACGTGTTGGTGCCGTTAAGGGTCAGGTTGGCCAGGCCATCCTTGATCAGCGCACCCGCGCCGCTGACCACACCGCCCAGGGTCAGCCCATTGGTGCCGCCGACGGTCAGCCCGGCGTTGAGGGCAATACCATTGCCCAACGCCACCGCCGAGGTGCTGTCCAGGGTGGCGGCGCCGCCGACGGTCAAGTTGCCCAGGCCAAGCGCCGTGTTGCTGCCGACGGTCAGCGTGCCAGCATTCAGCGTGGTGCCTCCCAGGAAGTTATTGCTGCCGCTCAGTGTCAGGCCGGCTGTGCCGTTCTTGGTCAGGCTGCCTGCACCGTTGACTGTGCCGCCCAGGGTCAGGTTGGCGCTGCCACCGATTCCAAGGTTACCGGCCAGGTTGATCGCGTTAGTCAGCGTGGCACTGGTGCTGGCGTCCAGGGTCGTGCCTGCAGCTGCATTCAACGTACCCGCACCCAAGGCACCGGTAGCGCCAATCACCAGCTTGCCGCTGTTGAGTGCCGTGTTGCCCAGGTAAGTGTTCGCTTGATTGAGGAGCAGATCCGCCGGGCCGTTCTTGATCAACCCACCAAGGCCCGCCACCACACCGCCAAGGGTCAGCGCGTTGCTGCCGCCAAGGGTCAGGTTACCGCCCAGGTTGAGGTTATTGCCCAGGCTCACTGCTGCACTGGCATCCAACGTGGTACCCGCCGAGGCGTTCAACACACTGGCGCCGAGCGCAGTATTGGAGCCCACCACCAGCGAACCGGCGTTGAGGGCCGTGGCGCCGGTGTAAGTATTGTTGCCCGTAAGCGCCAGGCTCGATACGCCCTCCTTGATCAACCCGGAACCACCGCTGACAACCCCGCCAAGGGTCAGCGGGTTCACGCCGTCCACGGTCAGATTGGCGTTCAAGGCGATTGCATTGCTGGTGGTCAAGGCTGCATTGCTCTGCAACGTACTCGCACCCGCAACGGTCAAGGCACCGGTACCTAGCGCCGCGGCATTGCCCAATGTAAGCGTGCCGGCGTTCAAGGTGGTACCACCCTGGAAGGTGTTGGTGCCACTGAGGATCAATTCGCCGGTACCCGCTTTGCTCACACCCGCGGCGCCCGAGATCACACCACTCAGGTTCAGCCCCGTCGAGGCGCCCTGTACCGTTAAACCACCGGTACCCAGGGTCAACAGGTTGGCCAGTGTCAAGCCGTTGCCGGTGGCCTCGATAGCGCCGCCGTTAGACGTGAGCACACCGCTGCCAAATGTCGCGTTGTTATTGAATTGCGCCACACCGCCATTGAGCGTAGTGCTGCCGCTGACCAACGGCCCCTGCAACGTCCAGGTGCCACTATTGATGGCCAGGTTGTTGAAGTTGACATAGTTGGCGCTTGAAGCCGTGCCGGTGCCTGTACTGCCACCACCGACGCCCGTCGTGTTTTCAAGGATCAGCGAGTTGCTGCCGCCTGCGCCGCCGTCCACCTGGCCGGTGGGGGCGAACGTCAGGTTCACGCCGATCAGTCCGCCAAGGCTTAAGCCGAGGCCGCCGCCGTTGGTCACTTGCGAGCCCGTGACTGCCGTAAAGGTGTTGGTACTGGCGGCCCCCATCGACACGCCGCCAGAGATAGTGCCGGTGTTGCGGAACGTGTTCCCTGTAGTGGAGCTCTCGAACGCCACGCGCCCGGTCAGGGTGCCGTTATTCGTCATATTGACCTGCCCGCCACCCTGTACCGCCACCACCGGGGTGTCGGAGGAAAGCAGCGAAAGGCCGAGCAAGAAAGACGAACCAATGGTGCCGTCGTTGACAATCGTGGTGGTGCCGCCTACGCCGTTGGTGGCATTGAGTGCCATGCCGCCCAGCGAGGCCAGGTTCAACCCAAGCAGCGCGCCGGTACCGTTAATAACGCCGGTGGCCGCGTTGGTGATGTTCAGCGCATTGGCTGTCGAGTTGCCGATCACCACACCACCGCTCAGGGCTGAAACCAACCCAAGTACTGCCGGGTCAATGGTGCCGGCGTTGTTCAATGTCGTGTTGTTGCCCGTCAGGCTGAGCGCGACACCACCCACCAATGTATTGAGCTTCGTCCCGGCGGTGACGTTGACCGTGAGGGTGTTGACAGCGCTGTTGAAGGTGTTGGGAATCAGCAGCAATGTCGGCACACCCGTACAGGTCACCGTCGCTCCAGCGGTGGGACTCGCCGGGCTACAGGCGGCGAACACATCCGGGCTCGCCAGCCCCATCACCAGCCCGGCCACGCCCAGGCGGATCGCAAGAGAAAGCGCAGAAATACGAGGTAAAGCGGCAGTCGCAAGTCTTCTATCCACGTTCTACTCCTTGTGGTCCAAGCCTTTCATCCGTGACTGCGTGCACGCCTTGTTTCAACGATCCACACGCATCGAATTCGAAACACCTGACCGTGGTGACTACTGGTTCAGTTTTTCGAAACGTTAGTAGACCTGCGCGAAAGCCATTGAATTAAATGGTATTAATACTTTCGTAAAACCGGTGTAAGAATGGGATGAGCGCCAACATCCATTGACTGTCGCGTCAAAAATACAAGTTTCCAAATGTGAAAAAGCGCTCTAATAGCGCCCTATCCTCCCCACCGTAGGAGCGAGCCTGCTCGCGAAAATCCTCAACGATGACGCGACAAACCAGACACAACGCGGTGCCCTTGCGTTCTTCGCAAGCAAGCTCGCTCCTACCGTCGATCGATGCAAATGCTGGAGTTCGTAATGCCCCATGAAGGCAACCTGTTACAAGCAGCCGTGGTGTTCCTGTTCGCCGCCGTGCTGACCGTGCCCCTGGCCAAGCGCCTGCAATTGGGCGCGGTGCTGGGCTATCTGTTTGCCGGTGTGATCATCGGCCCGTCTGTTCTCGGCCTGATCGGCAACCCGCAAAGCGTGGCGCAGTTCTCTGAACTGGGCGTGGTGCTGTTGCTGTTCATCATCGGCCTGGAGCTGTCGCCCAAACGTTTATGGGTGATGCGCAAGGCGGTGTTCGGCGTCGGTCTGGCCCAGGTCCTGCTCACCGGTGTGGTGATGGGCGCGGTCGCGCTGTGGCTGTTTGGCCAGTCGTGGAACAGCGCCATCGTGCTGGGCCTTGGCTTGGCACTATCCTCCACGGCGTTTGGCCTGCAAAGCCTGGCCGAACGCAAGGAACTCAACCAACCCCACGGACGCCTGGCCTTTGCCATCCTGTTGTTCCAGGACATCGCCGCCATCCCGCTGATCGCCATGGTGCCGTTGCTGGCCGGCAGCGATCATCCGACCACCGAGGCCCAAGGCCTGCAACATGTGCTGCAGATCCTGGGCAGCATCGCCGTGGTGATCATCGGCGGGCGCTACCTGTTGCGCCCGGTGTTTCGCATTGTCGCCAAGACCGGCCTGCGCGAAGTGTCCACCGCCACCGCGTTGCTGGTGGTGATCGGCACCGCCTGGCTGATGGAGTTGGTGGGCGTGTCCATGGCCTTGGGGGCCTTCCTCGCCGGCCTGCTGCTGGCGGATTCGGAATACCGCCACGAACTGGAATCCCAGATCGAGCCGTTCAAGGGCCTGCTGCTGGGGCTGTTTTTTATCAGCGTGGGCATGGGCGCCAACCTCAGTCTGCTGCTCAGCACACCGCTGGTGGTGATCGGCCTGACCCTGCTGCTGATCGGCTTGAAGCTGCCGCTGCTGTACGCCGTCGGGCGAATGGTGGGCGACCTCAACCGCGAGAGCGCTTTACGCCTGGGCGTGGTGCTGGCGGCGGGGGGTGAGTTCGCCTTTGTGGTGTTCAAGATCGGCCGCGACCAGGGCCTGTTCGAACCGCAGCTGTACGACGTGCTGGTGCTCACCATCACGCTGTCCATGGCCGTGACCCCGCTGCTGTTGCTGGTGTGCCCGAAGCTGTTCAAGCCCAAGGTCAAGCCGGTGGAAGTACCCGAGGAATACCGCGCCATCGAAAGCGATGCGCCCCGCGTGGTCATCGCCGGCATGGGCCGTATGGGCCAGATCGTGGCGCGCATCCTACGCGCGCAGAACATCTCGTTCATCGCCCTCGACACCTCGGTGGAAACCATCGAGCTGACCCGCAGTTTCGGCGGTATGCCGGTGTTCTACGGCGACCCCCAGCGCCCGGAAATCCTCCACGCGGCCAAAGTCGATCAGGCGGAATTCTTCGTGATCGCCATGGACGACCCAGAGATCAACATCAAGACCGCCGAGTTGGTGCGCAACCTCTACCCGCACATGAAGATCATCGCCCGTGCGCGTAACCGCCAGCACGTACACCGCCTGGTGGACCTGGACGCTTCACCGGTGCGCGAAACCTTCTACTCCAGCCTGGAAATGAGCCGCCGTACCCTGGTCGGCCTCGGTTTGAGCCAGGCCCAGGCCGATGCGCGCATCAACCGCTTCAAGACCCACGACCAGCAGGTACTCGCCGCCCAACACGCGGTGTACGACGACGCGGCCAAGGTCATGCAAACCGCCCAGGAAGCCCGTGCGGAACTGGCGCGCCTGTTTGAAATGGACAGGCTTGAGGAAGAGTCTTCCGACAAAGTGTGACGGGGCCGATGAACGAGATTGCGAATTTTCTGACAGAATACGCCGCAATTTCGTTCATCCCCGGAGTGCTTCATGGCCACGTTCACCAAGACCGCAATGCTGCTGGCCCTCGCGCTCACCGCCGGCAGCGTATTCGCTGCTGCAAAGCCCACCACCCAGACCATCTCCACCTTGGGTGGCAAGTTCACCTTCAAACTGCCCAAGGCCTACAGCGCCGACACCCTGCCCTCCGGCACAGCGCAAGACGGCACCGCTGACACCCAAGGCACCCTGTACGCTAACTCAACGACGAAAAGTGTGGTGATCGTCGCCGAAACCGTGCGCAACGATGGGGCAACTATCCAGGATAACGACCCGCAGTTCCTAGACGGCGCCGTGGCCGATTTCGTCAAGGACCAGAGCGCTGCGCTGCCTGACTTCAAGAAACTGGGCGAGAAGAAACTCACCTACAAGGGCCTGGGCCTGCGCCAAGTGGACAGCAGCGCCACCCAAGGTGGTGGCAAGACCTTGAACTCCACATTCCTGGGTGGTTCGGGCAACCATTTGCTGGTGATTCAGGCCATTTCCCGGGCGGATGATGTGAAGGGGCATGCGCAGCTGGTGAAGCAGATTACGGGCGGCAAGTAACCCCCCTCTTCCAGCCAACACAAAACCCATGTGGGAGCGGGTTTGCCCGCGATGGCGGTGTGTCAGTCACTCAATCTTTACTGAGCCACCGCTATCGCAGGCAAGCTGCCACATTTTTAACCGCATTTCACTTCAGGCTTTTCTCAAGCCAGGCTTTTAAGTCCTGGATTTCCGCTTCGCTGATGGTGTGATTCATCCCCGGGTACTCATGAAACTCCGGCTTGAGCCCCAACCCTGTCAGCACCTTGTTCGCCTGCGTGGCCGAGCTGAAGGGCAGCGCCTGGTCCAAGGTGCCATGGCCGATAAAGATCGCCAGCTTGCCCATGGACGCATCCGGTTTCAGCGCAGACCTGAGCCCCGGTAGCACGCTGCCACTGAGTGCGGCGATACCGCGCACCCACTCGGGTTCACGCAAAGCCACCTCGTAAGACATGATCGCGCCCTGGCTGAACCCCACCAGGAACACCCGATCACTTTGGGTGTGGTACTTGGCGGTGGCCTTGAGCACAAAGTCCTTGATCAGCCGGGCGCTGCTGAACAGTTCATCGGTCTCGCCGTTGTACTCAGGCTCATCGGTCTTGGTAAACCAACGATACCCCTGCGGCTCCACCGACAGTGGCGCACGCACTGATAGGTAGGTCCAGGTAGACGGTAACGCGTCCTTGATGCCAAACAAATCTTCCTCGTTGCTGCCAAACCCATGCAGGAAGATCACCAGCGGCTGGTTGCGCGCATCGCCCTGGGTCTGTTCCAGGTAGGACAACGGCAAGTCGGTGTGCAAGCCGGTGTCGGCATGAGCGGCGCCGGCCACCAGGGCCAAGGCGAGGGCAAGCTGTTTGAGCATCGGGTTTACCTCAGGGTTTGCGCAGCAAATAGGTGTCCATGATCCAGCCGTTTTCCAGGCGCGCCGCCTTGCGTACCCGTTCGATCTCTTCTGCCACGTGCGCCACTTTACCGCTGATTAGGATCTCGTCCGGCGTGCCCAGGTAGGCGCCCCAGTAAATATCCAGGTCCTGATCCGCTACGCTGCGGTAGGAATCTTCGGCGTCGAGCATCACCACCAGGGTATCGGCATCACTCGCCTGCCCCGCCGCCAGCCGTCGCCCAGTGGTGATTTCGATGGACTTGCCGATACGGTTGAGCGGCACCTTATGCTGCGCCGCCAGGGCCTGCACGCTGGTGATACCGGGGATCACTTCAAACTCGAACACACAGCGACCGCTGGCAAGAATCGCCTGCAAGATACGAATGGTGCTGTCGTACAGCGCCGGGTCGCCCCAGGCCAAAAACGCCCCGACTTCGCCGTCGGCCATTTCTTCGTTGATCATGCGTTCGAAGGTCTGCTGCTTATCGCGGTTGAGGTCTTGCACGGCGGTGGTGTAGTCGATTTCACCACGCACCCGCTCCGGGCAATCGGCCTCGACAAAACGGTAGCCGGGTTCGGTGATGTAGGTGTCGCAGATTTCCCGGCGCAGGTCGATCAGCTTGTCCTTGCTCTGGCCCTTGTCCATCAGGAAGAACACGTCGGTACGGTTCAGCGCCTTCACGGCCTGCATCGTGATGTAGTCAGGGTTGCCGGCGCCAATGCCGATGATCAGGATGCGTTTCATGGGGTGCTCTCAGTGCGGGGCGTTGATTTTGCCATGTTCCGGGAATCAGGCGGAAGTTTCCAGGCGCAGGCGCCACACGCCGTTGAAGCGTAGCTCGGTGGCGGACAATGGCTCGACGTCGATCCGGTAGAACATCGCGCTCGGCAACTGCATGACGGACAGCATCGCCGCGCGGATGACGAACGGGTGGGTCACGGCGATGACATGGCCGGGGTGGGTTTCGAGGGAGTTGAGCCATTGGCCAACCCTAATGCACAACTGACCCACCGACTCGCCGCCGTGGACTGCACTGGCGCTGTCGGTGGCCCAGGTGTTCAAGGTTGCGCTGTCGAGTTGGCCGATGCGCTGGCCTTTCCATGCGCCGACATCAAGGTCGCGTAAGGCGGGGTCGACCTGGGCGTTATCGCCGAACAAGCCAGCGCTCTGGCAGGTTCTGGCCTCGGGGCCGCACAGCAGGCGTGCCTGTTGTTTGTAGCGGCCGGCCAGGGACAAGGCCGCGCCCTGCCAGTCCATCGTGACGGACTCGTCATCAGAGAAACGCCCCTGCTTTTGCAGGGGCGTGATGGCGTGGCAGATCAGGGTCAAGCGGGTGGCCGGCATGGCAATTCTCTGTACCTGTAGGAGCGAGGGGGACGCCTAGTTCTTGCTCGCGAAGAACCTCAACGATAACGCGTGCTGCCTGAATAAGCGCGGCGCCTATGAGTTTTTCGCGGGCAAGCTCGCTCCTACGGGGTGTTCGTGCTTCAAGCCAACGCAGCGCTGGCGGGCACGGCCGTGGAGTGACCGCTGGCGACAAAATCCTCCTTGCGCAACACCACCAACGCCAGCAACGACACCACCCCGGTCGCCACGTAGAAATACCACGGCGAGGTAATGTCGCCTGTCACCTTGATCAGCCAGGTGGAAATCAACGGTGCGCTGCCGCCAAATACCGCCACCGGCACGTTATAGGCCACCGCAATCCCGGTGGAACGAATGCGCGTGGGCAGCAGTTCACTCATCAGCGCATAGGTTGACGACGCGTACAGCCCGAACAAAATCGCCACCGCCATCAACGGCGCGAAGAAGGTCGCCGGGGTGGCGGTGGGGGCGGATTTGAACAGCCAGAACATCGCCAAGGTCGCCAAGGTGCCGATCACCATCAGGAACGGCTTGCGCCCGTATTTATCGGTAAAGGCCCCGCCAAATGGCATCACGAAAGCCGCCGAGAAGCTGGCGACAAACACGTACAGCAAGGTGGTGCCGCTGTCGAACTTGAGGATCTTGGCCATGTAGGTCGAGGCAAAGGTCAGCACCAGGTAGAAAATCGAGCTGTGCAAAGTGATGATAAAGAACACTAGGGCAATCGCACGCTTCCACTGCCAGACCTCGCGCAGCGGCGCCCGCGACGTTTGCCCGGCGCGTTGCAGGGCCAGGAACTCGGGGCTGTCTTCGAGCTTGAGGCGGATGTACATGGAGATAAAGCCCAGGGGCGCGGCGATCAGGAACGGTACGCGCCAGGCCCATTCCTGCATGACCTCGGCGCCCAGCCCCCAGGTCATGCCGTTGGCCACAGCGCCGCCGAGCAGCAGGCCGAGTACGGCGGTAACCATCAGCCAGCAGGTGGCAAAGCCGCGGCGACCGGGGCCGGCGTATTCAGAGATAAAGCTGGTGACGGTGCCGATTTCGCCGCCCGCCGAGAAGCCCTGTACGCAGCGCACCAGAATCAACAGGATCGGTGCGGCGATGCCCAGGCTGGCGTAGGTCGGCAACAGGCCCAGCATCACCGTGGAGCCGGTCATCATCACCAGCGCCATGATCAGGGTTTTGCGCCGGCCGATCTTGTCCGCCAGCGGGCCAAAGAACAGCCCACCCAGAGGGCGGATAAAGAAGCTCAGTGCAAACGCGGCAAAGCTGGCCAACAGGCTGGTGGTGGGGTCATCGGAGACGAAGAACGCCTGGCCGATATAGACCGCGAGAAAGCCATACACGCCGTAGTCGTACCACTCGATCAAGTGGCCGGAGGTGGCGCCCAGAAACGCACGGCGGCGCTTGCGGACGGTGTCTTGTGCGGGATTGCCCATCGTGGGGACTCCTTGTCTGATTATCGATCCATGTTAAAGCGCGGCGATACTCGCGGTTTGCAGCCAATGCCGCAAGTCGGTCTTGAGAATCTTGCCGTAGCTGTTCTTCGGCAAATCGCTGCGCCACACATATTTTTTCGGCTTTTTGAACGAGGCCATGCGCGCCAGGAACCAGGCCGTCAGCTCGCTTTCGTCCAGCGGCTGGCCGCTGCGCGTCACGACAAAGGCCACCACCGACTCACCCCATTGCGCGTCCGGCTCGCCCACCACGCACACTTCGAACACCTCGGGATGCTGGGCCAGCACTTCCTCGACTTCACGCGGGTACACGTTGCTGCCGCCACTGATGATCACGTCCTTGGAGCGATCCGTCAGGGTCAGGTAGCCGGCCGGGTCGAGGTAGCCGATGTCGCCGGTCAGCAGCCAGCCGTCCACCAGCGTCTGGCGCGTGGCCTGCGGGTTGCGCCAATAGCCTTGCATCACCGTGGCGCCACGCACCGCGATTTCACCGCGCTCGCCGGTGGGCAGTGGCTGGTGCTCGGCATCAAGAATGCGGATCTCGACACAGGCTTGCGCGTGGCCCACCGAGGCGGCCAAGGTGGCCCAGTCGGGACGCTGGCGCTCGGCGATCAAGGCGCGTGGCAAGACGCTGATGGTCATCGGGCTCTCGCCCTGGCCGTAGATCTGCACCAGGCGCGGGCCGAAGGTGTCGACTGCTTCGCGCAGGTCGGCCAGGTACATGGGGCCGCCGCCGTAGACGATGGTCTTGATGCCGGCGCCGTGATAATCCTGGCGCCGCGCCTGCTCGACCATGCGCTTGACCATGGTCGGCGCAGCAAACAACGACACATCGCCCATGTGCTCGGCCAGCCCGAACAGCTCGGCGGCATCGAAGCCATGGGAGGCCGGCACCACATGGCGGGCGCCGCAGCGCACATGGATGAAGTTGTACAGGCCGGCGCCGTGGGACATGGGCGCGGCATACAGCGCCGCATCGTCGGCGTTCACTTGATCGACATCCGTGGCGTAACACAGCGACATGGCGATCAGGTTGCCGTGGGACAGCATCACGCCCTTGGAGCGCCCGGTGGTGCCGGAGGTGTAGAACAGCCAGGCGAGGTCGTGATCCTGGCGGGGCACCGGCTGCTCCAGGCCGGGCCAACCATGGCTGGGCGGCAGCGGGTGGCCGTCCAGTTCCGTGCAATGCGCGGGCAAATCCCGCGATGAAAATACCTGGCCGCCGTCGGTAAAGATCAGCCGCGCCTCGGCATTATCGGTAATCCACGCCGCTTCGCTGGGGTGCAGCTTGGCGTTGATCGGCACCGCCACCCCGCCCATCCACCAGATGGCGTAGAGCAGTTCCAGGTAGTCGCAGCTGTTTTTCATCAGCAGCGCCACCGCGTCTCCCGGCACCAGGCCATGCTGCTCCACCAGGTGCGCGGCGCGTTGGCGCACGTGGGCGGCGAAGGTGGCGTAATCGGCCACTTGCACGCTGCCGTCGAACAAGGCCGGGCGTTGCGGGGCCCGGCGCTGGGTGTCGTGCAGCCAGTTGGCAATGTTCATGGCTCAGCTCCGGCGTGCCTGCAGGACCGAGGCGTAGTTGGCCACCGCCATGCCGCCCATATTGAAAACCAGGCCAAACTCCGGGTTGGGCACCGCCAGGCCAATCGGTTCGCCGGTCAATTGCCGGAACGCCAAGGCATGCATGGACACCCCCGTGGCACCGACGGGGTGCCCCTTGGCCTTGAGCCCGCCGGAAAGGTTCACCGGCAAGCGCCCGCCGGCGCGCACCACGCCGCTGTCGAGCACGCGATGGCCTTCGCCCTTGGGCGCCAGACCCATGGCTTCGTAGATCAGCAACTCGGCAATGGTGAAGCAGTCGTGCACCTCGGCGAAGCTCAGGTCGGCCAGGGTCACATTTGCGCCGCGCAATGCTGAATGAATCGCCCGCTGCGGGCCCTCGAAGGCGAGGATGTCGCGTTGGGCGATGGGCAGCGTGTCGTTGACCTGGGTCATTGCACGTATCTGCACCTCGCGACGAAACGCACGCGCACGTTTGGGCGAGGCGAGGATGATGGCGGCGGCGCCATCGCTGATCAACGAGCAATCGGTCAGGCGCAGGGACTCGGCCACGAACGGGTTGCTTTGGGAGACGTTGTTGCAGTGCTCGAAATTCATCTCCCGATGCATCTGCGCCAAGGGGTTGGCCATGGCATTGGAGTGGTTTTTGGTGGCGATGGCCGCCATCGAGCCCAGCGGGCAGTGGTAACGCTCGGCGTATTGGCGGGCGGCGCGGCCGAACAACTGCGGGAAACTCAGGCCGGCTTCGGCCGGGTCGTTCTGGTAACCGGCCCCGGCCAAGGCTTGGGTGACTGCGGCGGTGCTGGTGTGGGTCATCTTCTCGGCGCCCACTACCAATACCAGCTCGGCGCTGCCGGAGAGAATCGCATTGACCCCCGCCTGGATCGCTGCCGAGCCGGACGCACAGGCGTTTTCACAGCGGGTGGCAGGTTTGAAGCGCAGACCGGGGTCGGCTTGCAATAGCAATGAGGCGGCAAACCCGTCGGGCACCAGCCCCGAGTTGAAATGACCGAGGAACAACGCATCGATTTGCGACGCGTCAATCTCGGCGTCGCTCAGGGCTTCCCGGGTCACCTGGACGATCAGGTCTTCCAGCGTCGTGCCTTCCAGGCGACCAAAGCGGGAGTGACCAGCGGCAACAATGGAGACGCAATCAGCAGGCATAATCAATTTCTTCTGTTCTTGATTCGGACTTTACTTACAATGACCCACCCCTGATCGTGCGCCAATTCGTGTAACTACTTACACGGGTAAGTAGCGCCCCAGGGCATTGAACAACGAGGCAGGATGCCCCATGACCGCGCTAGCCCAGCAATTTCCCGACCTCGAACGCCTGGCGTTCAAGCTGTCCCCTGCCCCGCAGATCGTCACCAGCGACCGCGTGATTCTCGACTGCAACGACGCTTTTCTGAAGCTGTTCGGCTATACGCGCGATGCACTGGTCAACCAACTGACCCTGCTGATCTACCCGTCCCAGGCCGACTACCACGCCATCGGCAAGCGCAGCCATGACTGGCTGCTCGACAGCGACAACGGCTTTTATTCCGATGAACGCTTCATGCAGCACCACAACGGCGAAGTGTTCTGGGCCAAGTCCCACGGTTACACCCTCACCCCCAAAGACCCATTCAAACTGATGATCTGGCACTTCGAACGCCTGGACCGCATGCACCAGGGCACCGGCGACCTCACGCCCCGTGAGCGGGAAATTGCCATGCACATCGTCAACGGCTTCAAATCCAAGGAAATCGCCCTGCGCCTGGCGATCTCCCACCGCACCGTTGAGGTGCACCGGGCGCGGTTGATGAAGAAACTGCAGGCCAAGACGGTGGTGGAATTGGTATCGAAGATCATCATGGTGGCCTGACCGCAATGCCCAAAGCAGCGAAGATCAAATGTGGGAGCTGGCTTGCCTGCGAAAGCGGTCGTGCAGTCATAGATGCAGTGACTGACACGCCGTCATCGCAGGCAAGCCAGCTCCCACATTTAAATTGAGGGGCGTCAGGTAGCTGAAACGTTCAACCGAGCACGTCCATACAATTCCCCACCGCCCTGCCCCCCTAACCTCACGGCTTTCGAACCCTCAGAAGCGCTGGAGAACGGGCATGGGTAACACAACAACCAAGGTATCGCTGGCATTGACGCTGCTGGCAAGCGCGATGATGAACAGCGCGTTCGCCGCCACCCCAAGCGTGGCCGTGGCGCCGCAATACGACACCAGCCATGTGTATGTGGCACCGGCCGATGTGGACCGTTTTGCCCAGAGTTTCCTCGCCACCTTCGGCGGCAAAAGCACGCCCCAGGTCGTGGTCAATGTGCTGCCGGTGCCGAGCAGCACCACCTCGCAATTGCTCCAGACCCCGGCGGGCACCGTGTCGTTGTTCGGCTTTACCACCCCCGTACCCCACCCGTTCGGCCAGGAACGCAACGGCTATCTGGTCAAGGACATGGACGTGGCCCTCAAGGCCGCGCGGGAAAATGGCGCCGATGTGATCGTCAGCGATTTCCCCGACCCCATCGGCCGTGATGCCGTGGTGCAGTGGCCGGGTGGTGTGAACATGCAGCTCTACTGGCACACCAAGACCCCGGATTACACCGCCTTCGACACCGTGCCGGAAAACCGTGTGTATGTGTCTCACGACAGCGCCGAGCGGTTTATCAAGGCGTTCCTGGGTTTCTCCCACGGCAAGGTAGTGAGCGACGACAAGCACGCCCCAGGGGTTGATGTCGGCCAGGCCGGCGGCCACTACCGCCGCGTGGATATCGAATCGCCGTTCGGGCGCATGGCGGTGCTGGTCACCAACGGCCAACTGCCCTACCCGTTCGGCCACGACACCACCGGTTATCAGGTCAGCGACCTCGCCGCCACCCTGGGCAAGGCCACCGGGTCTGGTGCCACCGTGCTGGTGCCGGCGTTCGACAGCAAAGGTCGGCGCAGTGCGTTGGTGGAGTTCCCCGGCGGTTATGTCGCAGAAATCCACCAACTCAGCGCGGCAAAATGATTCGTCACGCAGGCTGGAGCCTGGGGGTGCTGTGGCCGTTGCTTACCGGCAGCGTGCAGGCCGACGACCCGCCGGTACGCCCGGTGATCAAGGCCAACCGCTGGCAGGAGGACTGGTCTGTGCTCAAGGACCCGGCGTTGCGCACGCAACCGCTGGACAACCTCAAGTACATCCCACTGTCCGCCGCCAACCCGTTCACCTACTTGTCGTTGGGCGCAACCTTGCGTGAACGCTTCGAGATGAACGACGCCAGCGGGTTCGGCGTGCGGGATGTACCGCGTGACCGCTACCTGATCCAGCGCTTTCAGGTGCACGCCGACTTGCACCTGAACGAACACTGGCGGCTGTTCACCCAGCTGGAAGATGTGCGGGCCTATGACAAGACCACGATTGGCGGTGCCGACCAGAACCGCGTCGACCTGCGCCTGGCCTTTGCCGAATACGTGAAGACCTTCAGCGCCGGCACCTTCAAGGCACGGGCTGGCCGCCAGGATTTCGCCTTCGACTTGCAGCGCTTCATCTCGTCACGGGACGGCCCGAATGTGCGGCAGTCCTTCGATGCGTTGTGGGCGGACTGGGAAACGCCGCAATGGCGCTTTATCGGGATCGCCAGCCAACCGGTGCAGTATCAGGATGGCCGGCATTTCGACGACAAGTCCAACAGCGACGCGCGCTTCCACATGCTGCGGGTCGAGCGGCTGGTGGGCGGCACCAATGAGCTGTCGGCCTATTACGGCGTGTACGAGCGCAGCGCCGCTCATTACCTGGACGCCGACGGCGAAGAGACGCGCCAGTTGCTGGACGCCCGCCTCGGTGGCGCAGCCCAGGGTTTCGACTGGGACGTCGAAGCCATGCTGCAACGGGGCTCGGTGGGTAGCAAGACGATTCGCGCCTGGGCCGGTGGCAGCCGCACCGGCTACACCTTTGACACGCTGGCCTGGAAGCCGCGTATCGGCCTGCAACTGGATATCGCTTCCGGTGACCGCCAGGCCGGTGACGGCCGGGTCGGCACCTTCAACCCGCTGTTCCCCAATGGCTATTACTTTTCCCTGGCGGGCTATACCGGCTACAGCAACCTGATCCACGTCAAGCCGTCGATTACCGTCAAGCCCCTCGCCAAGCTCAGCGTGCAAACCGCCGTCGGCCTGCTGTGGCGGCAGACCACCGCAGACGCCGTCTACACCCAGCCCAACCTGCCCGTGGCTGGCACGGCGGGCCAAGGTGAGCGCTGGACCGGCGCCTACGGTCAACTGCGCACCGACTACGCCTTTACGCCCAACCTCAGCGGTGCGGTCGAGGCCGTGCACTACGCGGTCGGCCAGACCCTGCGTGATGCCGGTGGACACGACAGCAATTACCTGGGCATGGAGCTCAAGTTCAGTTGGTGAGACAAGCACACCCATACAAGCCTCGGCTCAGGTTTACGGCAATAGTGATGCGGTTTTTTCACCGCCCCTTTTCAGCCCTGCAAGGAGTTTCAGATGAGCACATTCGTTGCCAAAGACGGTACCCAGATCTACTTCAAGGACTGGGGCAGCGGTAAGCCCGTGCTGTTCAGCCACGGCTGGCCGCTGGATGCGGACATGTGGGAATACCAGATGGAATACCTGAGCAGCCGTGGCTTTCGCACCATTGCCTTTGACCGTCGTGGTTTTGGCCGCTCGGACCAGCCCTGGACCGGTAACGACTACGACACCTTCGCTGACGATATCGCCCAGTTGATCGAACACCTGGACCTGCAGGACGTGACCCTGGTGGGCTTCTCCATGGGTGGCGGTGACGTGGCGCGCTACATCGCCCGCCACGGCAGTGCCCGTGTCGCCGGCCTGGTGTTGTTGGGCGCGGTCACGCCGATCTTCGGCCAGCAAGCCGACTACCCCCAAGGCGTGCCTGGTGAGGTGTTCGATGGCATCAAGGCAGGCCTGTTGAAGGATCGTGCGCAGTTCATCAGCGACTTCAACACGCCGTTCTTCGGTCTCAATAAAGGCCAGCACGTTTCAGAGGGTGTGCTCAGCCAGACCCTGCAGATCGCCATGCTTGCCTCGCTCAAGTCGACCGTGGATTGCGTCACCGCGTTCTCGCAAACCGACTTCCGCCCGGACATGGCCAAGATCGACGTACCGACCCTGGTGATCCATGGCGACGGCGACCAGATCGTGCCGTTCGACACCACCGGCAAAGTCGCGGCGCAGATGATCGAGGGCGCACAACTGAAAGTGTACAAGGATGCGCCGCACGGGTTTGCCGTGACCCACGCTCAACAGCTCAATGAAGACCTGCTGGGGTTCCTGAACCGCTGAACCTTGAAACATCCTCTCCTTGTTTGGCCGGGCTCGCCCGGCCTTTTTTTGTTCAAGCAAAGCGCTGAGCCAATACCAGCCGGCCCGGCCCGGCAATGAGGATGCTGGTAAAGATGATCAACAGCAGCCAGCCGAACTGACCTTCGAACAGCGTCCACTCCGGGTGCACCACCAGCAACGCGATGACCAGCACCGCCAGGATCGGCAGGCACGCCAGGCGCACCAGCACGCCCGCGATGATCAGCAGCGGGCACAGCACCTCGGCAAAGATCGCCAGCAGCAACGTGACATGGGCGCCCAGGTGAAACGGGTCCTCGATCAGCTTCAATTGCTCGCTGTAGTGGAACAACTTGGGCAACCCATGCACCCACAGCAGGAACAACGCCCCGCTGACCCGCAGAAACAACAGCCCGATATCCTGATTTCTTGCTTGGTTCATATGCCACCTGTTTGCGTCGAAAATGACCGGCAGTCAGTGTGTCCAACGTCGCGTCGCCGCACTTGCAGGCTTGTGCTGAAATCCTGCGTTTGCATTGCCCAAAGAACCCGGCATGATCTTGCTGAACTGCCGACCCCGCGCTACGGTCCCAACCCATACGCTCATCGCTACAGGAATTTTTCCATGACGCTTCCCCAAGAAATGACCCTGATCGAAATCACCACCCCTGGCGGGCCCGAGGTCTTGCAGCCGCGCAGCGCCGACGTGCCAGTGGCCGGGCCAGGCGAGATTCTGATTCGCGTGCACGCCGCCGGGGTCAACCGCCCAGACGCCTTGCAGCGCGCGGGCAAATACCCGATGAAGCCCGGCATGAGCCCGATTCCGGGGTTGGAAGTGGCCGGTGAAGTGGTGGCGCTGGGCACTGGCGTGAACGAATACAGCGTGGGCGACAAGGTTTGCGCCCTGACCAATGGCGGCGGCTATGCGCAGTATTGCGCGGTGCCGGCCAGCCAGGCGCTGCCGATCCCTGCGGGCATGGACTGGATTCAGGCCGCTGCCGTGCCGGAAACGTTCTTCACGGTCTGGGCCAACCTGTTCGGCCTCGGCGGTGCCCATAAGGGCCAGCGCGCATTGATCCACGGCGGCACCAGTGGCATCGGTACCACCGCGTTGATGCTCTGCCAGGAGTTCGGCATCCAGGCATTCGCCACGGCGGGCAGCGCCGACAAATGCGCGGCGATTGCCAAGCTCGGTGCCGAGCCGATCAACTACCGCGAACAGGACTTTGCCGAGGTCATCGCCAAACAGACCGACGGCAAAGGCGTCAACGTGATCCTCGATATCATGGGCGCCTCGTACCTGAACAATAACCTCAAGGCCCTGGGCATGGACGGCCACCTGGTGATCCTCGGCTTCCTCGGTGGCGGCAAGGCCAACGACGTCGACCTGCTGACCATCCTCGGCAAACGCGCGGTGATCACCGGCTCACTGCTGCGCGCCCGCACCCGGGAAGAAAAGGCCGAGATTGCCCAGCAACTGCGCGAACACGTGTGGCCGGTACTCAGTGCCGGGCGCTGCCTACCGATGATCGACCAGGTCTACGCCTACACCGACGCCGCCCAGGCCCATGCGCGGATGGAAGGTGGAGACCATATCGGCAAGATTGTGTTGCGGGTGAAGTGAGGCGATTCGACTTGCTCGCGAAGGTGGTGTGTCAGTCACTGTATCTGTTACTGCACGACCGCTTTCGCAGGCAAGCCAGCTCCCACATTTGATCTTCATTGCTTCGAGCATAGCGTTCGTTTAACTGACCGGCGTTAGGGCAAGCCTCCTCACACTGGATAAAACACAGGCCATCATGGGCTATCACGGCTGTTGGGCATACACCGGATAGTCCACATACCCCGCCTCTGTCCCGCCATACAAGCCTTCGGCCTTCAACGCATTCAATGGCCAGCCATTGAACAGCCGCTGGGGCAAGTCCGGGTTGGCAATGAAGGGCCGTCCAAAGGCGATCAGGTCCGCCAACCCGGCCTCTACCAGCCGTGCGCCGCGCTCGGCGGTGTAGCGGCCGGCGTAGATGATCCTGCCGCTGAAGGTGCGGCGCACGGCCTGGCGGAAAGTCTCGGGCAGGTCGGGCGCGTTGTCCCAGTCGGCTTCGGCGATGGACACATAGGCGATGCCCGACGCTTCCAGCACTTTGATCGCTTCGATATAGGTAAGGTGCGGGTCTTCTTCCACCAGGCCGATGTAGACCCGGTCCTGGTCGGTGCCACTGAACAGCGGCGAAAAGCGCACGCCCAGGCGCTCCGGCCCCACCACCTTGCACACCGCTTCGACAATCTCGCGCAGCAAGCGCAGGCGATTGTCCAGCGAGCCGCCGTACTCATCCTCACGCAGGTTGGAATGGGCCGAGATGAACTGGTTGACCAGGTAGCCGTTGGCCGCGTGGATTTCCACACCGTCGAACCCGGCGTCCAGGGCATTGCGTGCAGCCTGGGCGTAGTGCCCCACCAGCTCTTCGATTTCCAGCGCGGTCAAGGCGCGGGGTACCGGTGGCTGCACCAGTTCACCCACACCAGGCCCGGTTTCAATGAAGGCTTTGGCTTGCAACGCCGCCAGTGCAGACGGCCCCACCGGTGCACCACCGTCAGGTTGCAGCGCGTGATGGGACACCCGCCCCACATGCCATAGCTGGGCGAAGATCACACCGCCCTCGTCATGCACCGCTGCGGTGACTTTGCGCCAACCCTGGATTTGCGCCGGTGTATGAATGCCCGGCGTCCACGCGTAGCCCTGGCCCCGGGGTTCGATCTGCGTCCCCTCGCTGACCATGAACCCGGCACTGGCCCGTTGACGGTAATACTCGGCCATCAGGTCGGTGGCGATATTACCCGGCTGGGCGCTGCGCTGGCGGGTCAGCGGCGGCAGTACGACACGGTTGTTCAAGCGGTGATTCCCCAGCTTGATCGGGGTGTTCAGGATGCAGTCAGGCACGGCGATATTCCAAATTCAGGACGAACGAAAACCGTGGCAACTCCTGGGAATCGCCACCGTGTAGATCGGTTGATTAACTTAAGCGCAGAGTGTCAGCAGGGCCTTGGCCACTTCGCTGGAGCTGCCTGGGTTTTGCCCAGTCACCAGCAAGCCATCGACGAGGACGAAGGATTGCCAGTCAGCGCCCTTCTCATACTGGCCGCCCAGTTTTTTGAATTCATCTTCAATCAGGAACGGCACGACTTCAGTCAACTGCACAGCGGCCTCTTCCGAGTTGGAGAACCCGGTGACGCGGCGGCCCTTGATCAACGGCTCACCGTTAACCGCCTTGACGTGACGCAAGGCACCCGGTGCATGGCAGACAAAGCCAATGGGCTTGCCGGCCCGCTCGAAGGCTTCGATCAGCGCGATGGACACCGGCGACTCCGCCAGGTCCCACAGCGGGCCGTGGCCGCCTGGGTAGAACACGGTGTCGAAGTCGGCGGCGTTGACCGAGTCCAGCTTCACGGTGGTCGCCAAGGCTTGCTGCGCAGCCGAGTCTTTACCGAAGCGCTCGGTCTGCTCGGTTTGCGCATCCGGTTCATCGCTCTTGGGGTCCAGCGGCGGCTGGCCGCCGGCCGGGGAAGCCAACACCACTTCGGCGCCAGCGTCCTTGAACGCGTAATAAGGTGCGGCGAATTCTTCGAGCCAGAAGCCGGTCTTGCGCCCGGTATCGCCAAGCTGGTCGTGAGAGGTCAGTACCATTAATACTTTCATTTTCCAGTGCCTCGGTCGGTGTGAATAACAGTTGTCTCATGTTAGGCAGCGAGGCAGTGGCTCACAATGTCATATCCGCAAGGATTGCGGACATGCACCAAAGTCGGTTGCCGTTTGCCGGGCACGCGCCGACAATCGCCTCTCCCCCGCCCCTTGGAGAGATGCAATGCACAGCGTTGCGCTGATGGTTTACCCGAATTTCCAGTCGTTGAGCCTCAGCCTGGGCTCGGTGTTCGAGTGCGCCAACCTGCTGCGCGGCGAGCCGGCCTATGAGTTTCACCTGGTGTCGGAAAGCGGCGGCGCCGTGATGACCTCCCAGGGTTTTTCGGTGAACACCAGCGCGCTGCGCCCAGAGGGCTATGACACCTTGATTGTCAGCGGCTACCTGGAGTTTCGCCTGCCCGAAGCCAACCTGCTGGAGCTGGTCAAGGCCGCGTCCGCGCAGTCGCGCCGGGTGGCGTCCTTATGCATGGGCATCTTTGTACTGGCCGAGGCAGGCCTGCTGGCGGGCAAGCGCACCACCACCCACTGGATCCATGCGCCGGCATTTCGCAAACGCTATCCGGATATCCACCTGGAAGAAGACAAGTTGTTCATTGTCGACGGCCAGGTGTGGACCGGTGCGGGCATGAGCGCCGGGGTCGACCTGGCGCTGGCGATGGTGGAGGACGACCTGGGCAGCGGCCTGGCCCGGCGCATTGCACGCAAGCTGGTGATTGCCCAGCGCCGCGGCAGCGAGCAGTCGCAACTGTCGGCCTTGCTGGAACTGGACCCAAAGTCCGACCGCGTGCAGTTGGCCCTGGCCTATGCCCGTGAAAACCTCACCCATGATTTGTCGGTGGACGCCCTGGCCGACGTTGCCCGGCTCAGCCCCCGCCAGTTCAGCCGGGTGTTTCGCGAAGAAACCGGTCAAACCCCAGCCAAAGCCATCGAAGCCCTGCGGGTGGAAGCTGCGCGGGCGATGATGGAAATCAGCCGTCACCCGGTAGAGGTGGTGGCCCGCGAAACCGGGTTTGGTGATCGCGAACGCATGCGCCAGGCGTTCCTCAGGGCCTTCGGGCAGCCGCCCCAGGCGATGCAGCAGGCTTTTAATGCAGCGATGCCCGGGTAATCAGGTAGTTCACCAACTGCGGGTCATCGTCCAATTCAATGCTCTGCACCGGGCGCGGCAGGTTATCCAGCACGGTGCGCCAGAACGCTTGGGACACCTCGTCCTGATCATAGAATCGCACCAGCCAATTAGCCGCGCCGCTGCACAGCACCTGGCTGGCGATGGCGCGGCCGATGCCCTTGCGGCGGTAGCGCTTGAGGATGAACAGGTCGGCCAGTTCCAGGGCGTCGATGCCAGGCAGTTCGCTGCCTTCGATCAACAGGAAGCCGGCGATGTAGCCGTCTACCAGCAGCAGGTTGGCGCTCCATTGCGGGTCGCTCCAGTAGCGGGCCAAGTGTTCGTCATGGATGTAGAAACGCCCATCGGCCTCGACATCTTCCTGTTCCCAGTCCGAAGACTCATAGGCGTAGTACTGGTAAAGATTGCGGATCAGTTCGGCTTCTTCGGGGCCGGTCTGGATCAATTCGACGGTGGTTTCAGGCATGGGGCTCTCGGTGGAAAAACGCAGGGCGCCATTGTTCACAAAAGTGCTGCCCACGCCAATGGCCTGGCGAATCCTTTCTATTGGCTGAACCGATTGCAAATAGCGGTTGCCCTGGCCGAAATCCTGAAACATTTAGAATAAACTTCGCCGGTTCCCCCTTTTGCTCAAGGACACGTATTTTGACCAACGTCTGTACCGCCGGCCTGGATGTGGGCTTTGCCTCCCTGGATTACCTGCAAATCTTCATCCTTGGGGTGATCCAGGGCATTACTGAATTGCTGCCGGTGTCATCCACCGCCCATATGCGCGTGGTACCCGCCCTGCTCGGCTGGCAAGACCCTGGCTCGGCGTTTTCCGCAGCCATGCAATTGGCGGCGTTGGCAGCAGTGGTCAGTTACTTCTGGCGCGATGTGCGCCAGGTCACCACGGGCAGCATCAGTGCGGTACGCCGGGGCGACTACAACGACCGCTGGTTCAAGCTCGCCGTGGCAATTGTGCTGGCAACCGTCCCGATTGGCATCGCCGGGCTGGCGTTGTCGTCGACCTTGAATGCCTGCAACTCGCCATTGCGCGGGCTGATGGTGATCGGCATTTCCTGCGTGGTGATGGCGGTGCTGCTGGCAGTGGCCGAACTGCGTGCCCGGCATACACGCGACGTGAGCCAAATGCGCCTGCGCGATGCCCTGATCGTGGGGGTTGCACAGATTGGCGCGTTGATACCGGGCGTATCGCGTTCGGGCTCCACGTTGACCGCGGCGCTGTTCCTGAATTTCAAACGCGAAGAAGCGGCGCGGTTTTCTTTCCTGTTAGGCTTGCCGGCCATCGCCCTGGCCGGTTTGAAAGAGTTATGGGTGCTGCTGCGCGCCGACCTGCCCGCCCACGCCTGGCCGCACTTGATCTTTGGCCTGGTGGTGGCCAGCGTCTCGGCGTTCTTTGCCATCTGGGGCCTGATGAAATTTCTGGAGCGTTTCTCCACCTGGCCGTTCGTGATCTACCGTGCGCTGCTGGGGATCTTCCTGATTGTGGCGGTCAGCACCGGGTTGTTGAGTTAAGCCACCGGTTCGCGGTCGGCCAGCGCTTCGAGCAAGTCGGCCGAGGGCACGAAGAACAGGCCCCCGGTCACGGCCGTGCTGAAGTCGAGCAAGCGGTCGTAGTTGCCGGCCGGGCGGCCGACGAACATGTTCTCCAGCATCTGCTCCAACGGCTGCGGCGAGCGTGCATAGCCGATGAAGTAGGTGCCGAACTCCCCGGCACCAGGGCGGCCGAAGGGCATGTTGTCGCGCAGGATCTTCACCTCCTCGCCGTCCTCGTCAGTGATCACTGTCAGGGCGCTGTGGGAGTTGCTCGGCTTGGCGTCGTCGTCCAGTTCGATGTCCGACAATTTGGTGCGCCCGATCACCTTCTCTTGAGCCTCCACCGTCAAGCCATTCCACGCGGTCATGTTGTGCAGGTATTTCTGCACCAGCACATAGCTGCCGCCTTCGAACTCAGGGTCTTCATCGCCCACCAGGGTGAAGGCCTCGGCCTTGCGCCCCACCGGGTTCTCGGTGCCGTCGACGAAACCGATAATGCTGCGCATATCGAAGTAGCGAAAGCCCTGGACCTCATCGACCACCTTCACGCTATCACCCAGGGCGGCCATCAGTTGGGTTGCCAGCTCGAAACACAGGTCCATCTGCTCGGCACGGATGTGCAGCAGGATGTCACCTGGGGTCGACACCGCCTTGCGCCCTTGCACACCGAACTCGCGAAACGGATGCAAGGCCGCCGGGCGCGGCGCGCCGAACAGGCGGTCCCAGGCATCCGAGCCAAACCCGCAAACGCACGTCAGGTTGCCCGAGGGCACGCGCTTGCCTACCGAGCGCACCAGGCCTGCGATGTCGGCGCACCAGGCCCGCACGTTTTCAACCGCATCAGGCGCCAGGGTGGCGACCATGAAGATCGCGCTGCTGGTGATCGGGTGACACACCGATTGCGGTTCGAGCGGGGGACGGACGGGGCAGGTTTTCATGGGCATTCCACAGGCTGAGGGCGGTTTGAACCCGCGCAGATTAGCAGATCATCGATGGCAACTGGCCCACACCTGGCGAATCAGGGCTTTGAGCTTGAGCGCCTCGGCCCAGCGATCGGTGAGTTCGCGCCCCTGTGCGTCGGTAATCGCATAGGGTGGCGGGCCCAACTCGCAAGTGAAGGACAGGCTCTGCGGGGTGTCAGCGCGGCCCAGCCAGTGTTCGATCCCATAGCGCCACCAGCCGGTAAATCGCTCGACCCACGGTTGGTGCTGGGGAAAATCCAGGCCAACCTGCACCTGTTCGCTGCTGGCGATGCGGCCATGAAAGCCCCAGCTGTGACGCAGGATGGTGCGTATCTGTTCGTCGTCTTCCACACTGCCGGGCTGGGGCAACTCGCGGCCAACCACGTAGTGGGACAGGTCAGCGAGCAGTTTCAGATCGGGCATCTGTGCCAGCAGGTCGAGGGTGAACAACAGGTCGTTGGTGAGCCGATAACGGTGGGTTTCCAGCAAAATCTGGAAGTCCACCTGTTCGGCCAGGCGTTGCCAGCCGTCGATCAGCCTGGCCGCCTCGGCCTGGGTACGTGGGCGCACGTCGGCTTGCAAGGTGAGGTGGTGACAGCCGTAACGGCTGATCACCTCCAATGCCCTGGCCAGATCATCCACCGATTGCGGGAACAGTTGCCCTTCAATCTGCAGGCCACTGGCCGTGGCCGCCGCGTGCAGGCGCTGCACCGATGCCGGCGCCCAGTAATGCTCGGTGATGCCGTCATAACCGGCGGCGGCGATGCGGTCCAATTGCGCTTCGAGGCTGCCGGGCTCGGTTTGCATGGCCCACATCGATTGGAATACTAACAACTGGCGCATGGTCAGCCTCGCAATAACAGCTTCAGGGATACCTCGGGGTCGGCCAGGCTGGCCGGGTTAAGCGGGATGTGGGCGGTGATCAAGTGCTCGCACAGCTTGATGTCCTTGGCTGCGCGGTGACCCATGGCCCAACCGCAGGCGCCTTGCAAACGGTGATGGTCGTCAAGGTAGAACAGCAGCAGGCCGCCGTCGGGCAATTGCCGGCGGACCATCAGTGCAGTCATCACCCCGACGGTGTGCAAGCCCCACGCGTATTGATCGGACCAGAAACCCGGGATCATCTCGAACGCCAACGCCTGCCCCAGCAGGTTCAACGCCGCGAGACGGCCCTGGGCTTCGGCGTTGCGCCAGGTTTCCTGGCGCTGATAAAGGCCCGCCAGGCGAAACTCGCACACATCCCCCGCCGCGTAGATATCCGCCACACTGGTGCGCAAGTACGCATCGACGCGAATGCCCTGCCCGACGTCCAAACCTGCCGCCGCGGCCATCTCGATGTTGGGCTGCATGCCAATGCCGACCACCACCAGGTCGCAGGGCAGCCGTTGCCCGTCGACCAGTTGCACGGCGTCGGCGTGGATGCACTCCAGGGCGACGTTCAAACGCACGTCCACACCCTGCTCACGGTGCAATGCCAGCAACGCGTCACTGATCACCGGCGGCAACACCCGCCCTGCCAGCCGTGGCCCGGCTTCCAGTAGCGTCACCTCGCAGCCCAGGCCCCGCGCCGTCGCTGCCACCTCCAGGCCGATAAAACCACCGCCAACCACCACCAGCCTGGCGCCTGGCTTTAATTCATTGCGCAAGACCAACGCGTCATCATGGGTGCGCAGGTAAAACACGTTGGCCTGCTCTTGGGGCAAACGCCGCGCCCGGCCTCCGGTGGCCAGCAGCAGGCCGGCATAGCTCAACCACTGGCCGTCGGCCAATTGCAACCGGTGGTGCTGCGGCTCCAGGCGGCTGACCGGGTTGGCGGCGATATGCTCTACCTCGAACGCCGCCAACTGCTGGCTGTCGCACAGGCTGCATTGCGCCAAGTCGGTCGAGCCTTGCAACAAGCCCTTGGACAACGGTGGCCGCTCGTAGGGCAAGTGCGCTTCATCGCCAATCAGGATCAGGCGCCCGCTGTAACCTTCGTCACGCAGGGTGAGTGCCGCACGGCCACCAGCATGGCCGGCGCCGACGATGATCAGGGGAGCGTTCATTCTTCGGCCGTGACGGCGAGCAGTACCCGCCCCGCATCTACCCGCACGGGGTAGGTCTTGAGGTTGACGCACACCGGCGCGCCCAGGGCCTTGCCGGTGCGGTAATCAAAGCGTCCGTTGTGCTTGGGGCATTCGATCACATGGTCCATCACCAGGCCGTCGGCCAGGTGGATTTTCTCGTGGGTGCACAGGCCGGCGGTGGCGAAGAATTCGTTATCGGCTGAACGGAACACCGCGTAGGTCTGCGCGCCGTGGTCGAAGCGCAGCACGTCTTCTGCTTCTATTTCGCCCACGGCGCAGACGTCGATCCATTGATCGTTCATGCATTTATCTCCAATGACTGGCTTTCAGTCTGTGGCGAGCGAGCTTGCTCGCCACGGGTGGGGCGCTGGACGAAATAGCTGGGGTCGCTGCGCTGGCGCCAGATCGTCGGAATGATTTCCTGGTAGGCCTGCCACAGGTTGGCATACGGCGGCGGGCAGTCGCTGCGGATCTCTTCGTGCAGTTGACTGAGCGCGTGGTAAGGCACCATCGGGTACATGTGGTGTTCGAGGTGGTAGTTCATGTTCATGTAGATAAAGCGCAACACGCGGTTCATGTAGATGGTGCGGCAATTGCTACGGTGGTCGAGCACATCTTCGGCCAGGCCCACGTGTTGGCTGAGACCAAACAGGTAGCCGAGCCACGCGCCGTAGAGGCTGGGCAGGCCCACCAGCATCAGCGGCAACGCGCTGTGCAGGTACAGCGCGGTGCCGATGATCAGGGCGTAGATGCCGACCCAGATACGCGCATCTCGGTACACCTTGGGCCACTCGGATTCGGGGATGAAGTCCTGCTCCTGGGCACTCATTCGCCCGAACGTATGGCGGGCCACGCCGCTGAAGGTCTTCCAGGCCAGGGGTAGGTTGAACAGACTGAGGGCCATCATCCATAAGCTCGGCGGGCGCGGTTCAACGATCTCCGGGTCGCGACCGACGACAATGGTGTCGGTGTGATGGCGGGCATGGCTCCAGCGCCACACGTGGGGTTCGAAGAGGCACATGAAGCTCGCCACCTGATACAGCGCATCGTTCATCCAGCGGGTCTTGAACGCCGTGCCGTGGCCGGTTTCGTGCCAGCGCGGGTTGGAGGCCGTGCCGTAGAGCACACCGTAGGCGATGAAGAATGGCACGCAGGCCCAACTGCCCCAGAACCAGTAGCCGCCGACACCGGTGGCCAACAACGCTGAGAACCACAGGGCGGTGTCGAGCAACGCCGGAGCGTCGCGGCGTTGCATCAGGGCTTTCATGCGATTGCGCGGGATGGGCGACTGGTACCAACGGGCCGAGACCAGGCCCTTGTCGGCGGCCCGGGCGGCTTCGGGGCCGGTGAGGCTGTAATCGCGCCGAGCGCGGTGAGCGGTGTGTCCAGGCATTGTTATTGTTCTCCGCAAGCGTGGGTTTCAGGTGCTTTGCGAAACCAACGATAGAGTGCGGCTAAATCACCCTCAAGGCCTTGAATCCATTCCCTATCAAGCTATCATCCAGGCCCAGCGGGGCTTGATAGTTTTCTATCAAGACGCTCAAGGGGCCTGCCATGCACAACAACAAACGCCCAACCATCGCCACCGTCGCCGCCCATGCGGGGCTCAGCGTAGCCACCGTCGACCGCGTATTGAACGCCCGCGCGCCGGTCAACCCCGGCACCGCCGAACAGGTGTTCCAGGCCGCCGAAGCGGTGGGCTATTTCGCCGCACGGCTGATCGGCCAGCGCATTCGCGAACGTCGGCCCACCTACCGTTTCGGCGTGCTGTTGCTGGGGACCGCCCAAGCCTTCTATGCGCAGTTGGCCCACGCCATCAGCGAGGCAGCGCAGCATCACGCCACCGCTAACCTGAGCTGCCAGTTCGACTACATCAACGACCGCACGCCCGGCGTCATCGTCGCGCAAATCGAACAACTGGCCGTGCAGTGCGACGCCCTCGCGGTGGTCAGCTTCGCCCATCCGTTGATCAACGCCTGCCTGGCGCAGATCCGCGCAGCGGACGTGCCGGTGGTTGCCCTGCTTTCGGATATCCATGAACACGCTGGCGAACCCTATGTAGGCCAGAACAACCACGTGGTCGGGCGCACCATGGGCTGGCTGCTGGCGCGCACCTGCGGCGCACGCAAAGGCAGCGTGGGCATCCTGTTGGGCGGCCATCGTTTCCTCGGCCATCAGGCACGGGTCGAGGGCTTGCACAGCTACCTGGCCGAACACGCGCCGGGGCTCAAACCGTTGGAGCCGCTGATCAACCTGGACAACTGCGACATCACCGAAGAAGCCACCCTCGACCTGCTCAGCCGCCATACCGATTTGCGTGGGTTATGTGTGGTCGGCGGTGGTGGCGACGGCGTGATCAACGCCCTGGCGCAACTGCCCAAGCGCCCGGCGCTGTGCTGCATCCTGCAAGAGTCCACGCCGTTGTCGCGTCAGGCATTGAGCAACGGCTTGATTGATGTGGTGATGGACTCGCAGCCACGGCAAACGGCCGTGGCGCTGGTGGAGTTGCTGGTGCGCTTGCAGAGTGATGAGGGGTTTGACCCATTGAGGCACCGCGTGCATATACCGCCGCAGATAGTGACCCCGGAAAACCTGTGCAGCTGATCGGTTTGGCTTGAGGTTTCAGCGCTCACGGAAATCAGCGGCGCTCAAGCCAAACCGGCTCATCTTGTTGTACAGCCCGCCCCGCGACACATCCAGTTGCTGTGCGGCCAGGCGAATGTTGCCGCGGGTGCTGGTGAGCGCGGCAACGATGGCGTGCCTTTCATGGCTGCTCAAATCCTGCGCGGGCTGGGGCTGGTAGGCGCGCAACGTCGGGCGTTGCTGGGTTTCCAACGGCAAGTCGGCCGATTGAATCAGCTCGCCCATCGCCAGGTTGGTCGCTCGTTCGATAACGTTCTCCAGTTCCCGCACGTTGCCCGGCCAACCATGGGCTGACAGCAACGCTAACGCATCCGGCGCGAAACCTTGCACCGTTTTACGTAGCGAGCCGGCACAGCGCTGCAGGAAGTGCTGCGCCAGCAATGGGATATCGTCACGGCGCATACGCAGTGGCGGCACGCTCAGGTTCAGCACGTTGAGTCGGTAGTAAAGGTCTTCACGAAACGCGCCCTCGGCCACCGCCTGGCTCAGGTTGCGATGGGTGGCGGCGATGATGCGCACGTCGACTTGCCGCGATTGCTTGGCCCCGACGCGGGTGATCTCACCCTCCTGCAAAACCCGTAGCAGACTGACCTGGGCATCGAAGGACATGTCGCCGATTTCATCCAGGAAGATGGTGCCGCCATCCGCCAGTTCGAACTTGCCTGCCGCCCCACCCCGCGCCGAGCCGGTGAACGCGCCTTCGACGTGGCCAAACAGTTCACTCTGCACCAGGTCCCGTGGGATCGCGCCGCAGTTGACCGCCACAAACGGGCCGTTGCAACGCTCGCTGCCGTTATGAATGGCCTGGGCAAACAGCTCCTTGCCGGTGCCGCTTTCGCCGAGGATCAAGGTGGTGGACTCGCTGCGACTGGCAATGCGCCCCAGGTGCAGTGCATCTTGTATGGCCCGCGAGGTGCCCAGGATGGTCTCGAAGGTATAGCGGGCCTGGGTGCCGATAATGCGCCGGGTAATCTCGCGGATACGGCGGTTTTCGCGCACCGACACAATCACCCCACCCTGCTCCAGTGGGCATACCGAAACCAGGCAGGCGAGTTGGCTGGCGTCGTGCAAGTGGAAGGTGCAATCGCGGTCGCGCACCGGCTCACCCAGCGCGTCGCTCAGTTCACTGCGGCCCAGGCGCTGGAAAGGACTGCCGATCAACTCGCGCCCCACCCCGAACAGTTGCCGCGCATAACGGTTGAGTGCCTTGATGCAGCCACGCTCATCGAGCACCACCAAACCTTCGTTGAGCACTTCGAGCACGGCCTGTTGTTCTTCCAGCAACACCTGCAGCGCCATCTGCCGCGACACCGCCTCGGCCGCCGCTTGAACGGTGCCCAGGGTATGGAAATGAAACCAGCCGGGCTCGGCGGTCAGGGTGAGCATGGCCAGGGTCTGGCCTTGGGCATCCTTGATCGGCGCGGCGGCGCAGTGCATGTGGCGCTGGCGCAGGCCGCTGGCGAAATTTTCTTCAGCCAGCACATACACCAGACGATCTTCGGCCAGGGCCAGGCCGGTGCAGTTGGTGCCTTGCACCGCTTCGAGCAAGCGACTGCCCACCGGGGTGATGTCCAGCCCGCAAAAATACAGCGTCGTGCCCTCGGCATCCGTGAGGTTGATATGCCCGCGCGGGTTGTAAGCCAGCAATCCATGCATGACTTGCGCGGCAGCGGCGATCAGGGCGCGATGGTGGGCCAGGGTCGCCGCCAGCGCATGAGGCGCAACAAAGCGGTAGTCGCTGTTACCGGGCTCGATACCCGCCTCGACACTGCGTCGCCAGGAATCCCAGATGACCTGGCGCACCCCGTCCGGACGCACGACTTTGCCAGCCAGGCACTCTCGCCACGCCTGTTCCAACGCGGCGATGGGCCCATCGTTCAGCGCGGCAGGCCCCAGGTTCGTGAGGTATTCGAGGTCTTGCACACTGAACGCCTGGGTCATTGCGGTTATCCATGTTCACATTTTCGACATGTCAGTATAGACATGTCATGAAAATGAACACTTTTAGTTTGATTAAAATAATAAGCCTTTATAAATCAGCTATTTATAAATTGGCATAGGCCTTGCTCCCGCCCCTGTGTCACCTAGGACGGTCCTGGGGGCCCACAACAACAAAAGGGGTCGTTTCATGAGCACACACAACATCCGCCTGGGTTTGATCGGTGCCGGTCGCATGGGCAGCTTCCATGGCCTTACCGCTGCACGCCATATCCCCGGTGCCTGCCTCGCCGCCATCGCCGATCCGGTTCCAGGCCAGGCCGCTCGCCTGGCAGCAGAACTGGGGGTGGACAAGGCCTACACCGACCCGCAACAGCTGCTGGACGACCCGGACATCGACGGCGTACTCATCGCCGCACCTGCCCGTAGCCATGCCGAGCTGGTGATCAAGGCCGCACGTGCCGGCAAGGGCATCTTCTGCGAAAAGCCCATGGCGATCACGCTGGACGAAGCCGACCGCGCCATCGCCGCCGCTGTCGATGCACGGGTGCCGTTGCAGGTCGGCTTCAATCGGCGCTTCGCCAGAAGCTTTCGCACAGCGCACCTCGACGTCGTCGCTGGACGTATTGGCACGCCGCAGCTGCTACGCTCGCTGACCCGCGACCCGGCGCTGAACAACCCGGCCAACTCGCCGCAATGGGTGATCTTCCTCGAAACCCTGATCCACGACTTCGACACCCTGCGCTACCTCAACCCTGGGGCCGAAGTGGTACAGGTGCAGGTGATGGCCGACGCGCTGATTGCCCCGCAATTCAAAAGCCAAGGTTTGCTCGATACCGCCGTGGTCACCCTGCGCTTTGACAACGGCGCCATTGCCACCGCCGAAGCCAGCTTCCAGGCCGTGTATGGCTACGACGTGCGCGGCGAAGTGTTCGGCAGCAAGGGCATGCTGAGCATGGGCAGCCTTAACGACTGCGACCTGGTGCGCTACCTGGCCGAGGGCATCCAGGCAGACACCCAGCGGATGGACACCGACCTGTTGCGCGACGCCTACATCGCCGAGCTCAACCACTTTGTCGACTGCCTGCGCAGCGGCGCCAAGCCCCTGGCCAGCGGTGAAGATGCGCGCGCAGCCCTGGCAATTGCCCGTGCCTGCATTGAGTCGTACCAAACCGGCAAGGCCGTGGCCGTACAAGGAGCCCGCGAATGATGCCGTTCAAATTGGCCGTCAGCGCCGAAATGGTGTTCCTCGAGTTGCCCTTCATCGAACGCGTCAAACGTATACATGCCCTGGGTTTCAGCACCGAAATCTGGGGTTGGGCCGATAAGGACATTCAGGCCTTGGCGGCGACCGGCGCGGACTTCACCTCGATGACCGGCTACCTCAGCGGCACCCTCACCGACCCCGACGGCATCCGCCAATTGCTCGACAGCGCCCGTGAGTCCCTGGGCATTGCCGAGCGCCTCAATTGCCCCAGCCTCAACCTGCATGGCACGGGCCTGGGTGAAGGCGGCCTGCCCGTGCAGGCCGTCAGCCATACCAACGGGCGCATGTGGCTGAGCGCTTGCAAGAGCCTGGAGAAAATCGCGCGCCTGGGGGAAGACGCAGGCCGCGTGTTCCTGCTGGAAAACCTCAACACCGCCGTCGACCACCCAGGTACACCGTTCGCACGTGCCGACGACACCCTGGCCCTGATCGAAGCCGTCGGCAGCCCGCATCTGAAAATGAACCTGGACCTGTACCACGCGCAGATTGGCGAAGGTAACCTCATCGAATTGATCCAGCGCGCTGGCAGCGCCATCGGCGAAATCCAGGTCGCTGATGTGCCTGGGCGCAAAGAGCCCGGCACGGGCGAAATCCACTACCCGGCCATTGCCCGGGCCTTGCACGCCATGGGTTACACCGGTGTGGTCGGCCTGGAGGGCTGGGCCAGCGGCGACAGCGAGTCGGCTCTGGAGCGTTTCCGCCAGGCATTCACCCTATAACAATAAAAGGAACAGCCTCATGCACCGTTATTCATTACTAGTGGCCGCGCTGTTGTTGATGTTCAGCCAGTGGTCCTTCGCCGCCTATCGCATCGGCGTGAGCATTGCCCGGGTGGACGATAACTTCATGACCTACGTGCGCACCGGCCTGGAGGCGGCAGCCAAACACCAGGACGTGCAGATCCAATTTGAAGACGCCCAGGGCGATGTGGTGCGCCAGCTCAATCAAGTCGAAGGTTTTCTCAACCAGAAGGTCGATGCGGTGATCGTGCTGCCGGTCGACACCGCCGCCACTGCCAACATCACCCGCGCCGCCGTGGCGGCGAAGACACCGCTGGTGTACGTCAACCGCCACCCGGATGAGCGTACGCTGCCTGCGGGCGTGGTCACGGTGGCCTCCAACGACATCGAAGCGGGGCAATTGCAGATGCGCTACCTCGCCCAAAAACTGGGCGGCAAGGGCAATGTGGCGATCATCATGGGCGACCTTGCACAGAACGCCACCCATGACCGTACCGAAGGCGCCAGGCAGGTGCTCAAGGACTTTCCCGGTATCAAGATCGTCGAGCAGCAAAGCGCCGAGTGGCAACGCAACAAAGGCATGGACCTCACCAGCAACTGGCTGCTGGCAGGTACACAGTTCGATGCCATTGTCGCCAACAATGATGAAATGGCAATCGGTGCGGCCATGGCGTTGCAGCAAGCCGGCAAGGCCAAGGGCGAGATTGCGATCGTCGGCATCGACGGCTTGCCCGACGGTTTGGCAGCGATCAAGCGTGGGCTGCTTGCTGCCTCAGTGTTCCAGGACCCCAAGGCCCAGGCGACCCAGGCGGTGCAAGCGGCGATCAAGATGATCAAGGGCGAGCCGATTGAAGCCCAAGTGTGGGTGCCGTTTGAACTGATCAAGCCCGAACAGGTGGCGGTATTCGAACAACGCTACAAATAAATCGAAGCGAAGGAAAACTAAATGTGGGAGGGGGCTTGCTCCCGATGAGAGTGGATCAGTTGTTACATCTGTGACTGATTCACCGCCATCGGGGGCAAGCCCCCTCCCACACTGGATCTGAATCAATCCAGGTCACTTGCATCATGCCGTTCTGGCAACTGCTCCTCACCCGACACCCGGTTCACCCGCCGCCCGCGCTGCACCGCCGGCCGGGCGTCAATTGCGTCGGCCCAGCGCAGCACGTGCTTGTATTCATGCACAGAGAGAAACTCCGCCGAGTCGCCATACAAGCGGCCTTTGACCAACCCACCGTACCAAGGCCATATCGCGATGTCGGCAATGGTGTATTCATCCCCGGCGATGTATTGGCTGACCGCCAGGCGCTTATCCAGCACATCCAGTTGGCGCTTGGTCTCCATGGCGAAGCGGTTGATCGGGTATTCCATCTTGCTCGGCGCATAGGCATAGAAATGCCCGAAGCCGCCCCCCAGGTAAGGCGCGCTGCCCATCTGCCAGAACAGCCACGACAGGCATTCAGCCCGGGCCGCAGGCTCCGTGGGCAGGAACGCACCGAACTTCTCGGCCAGGTACTGCAGAATCGCGCCCGATTCGAACACGCGAATCGGCGTGGCGCCGCTGTGGTCCATCAGCGCTGGAATCTTCGAGTTCGGGTTCACCGCCACAAAGCCACTGCCGAACTGGTCGCCGTCGCCGATCTTGATCAGCCAGGCATCGTATTCGGCGCCGCTGTGCCCCAGGGCCAGCAGTTCTTCCAGCAGGATCGTGACCTTCTGCCCATTGGGCGTGGCCAGGGAGTATAACTGCAGCGGGTGCTTGCCCACCGGCAGCGGCTTTTCGTGGGTGGCGCCGGCGATGGGCCGGTTGATGCTGGCGAAGGTGCCGCCGCTTTCGGTGTCCCAGGTCCAGACTTTGGCAGGTACGTACTCGGTCATAATCAATGCTCCAGAGGCGCTTGTGATCCACTAAGCGTTCCAGACTAAACCAAAGGTTGATGACTCGTCACACCTATCAGCATGGAAGATCCGGCATGAACGAGCGACTCGACGACCTCCTCGCCGACCACTTGCACGTACTGTTCTGCGGCATCAACCCTGGCAAGGGCTCGGCAGCCCTCGGCCTGCATTTTGCCAATCGCAGCAACCGCTTCTGGCGCACCGTGCATCTGGCCGGTTTCACGCCCCATGAAATTCGCCCGCAAGACGGCGCCACCTTGCTGCACTACGGTTGCGGATTGACCACCTTGGTGGCACGGCCAACGGCCAGTGCAGGCGAGTTGGCGCGGCATGAATTCCAGGACGCGGCGGCGGCGTTCGAACACAAGATCCGCCGCCATGCCCCGCGTTTCGTGGCGTTCCTCGGCAAGCCCGGCTATAGCGCGCTGAGCGGCCAGCGCGAGGTCGCCTGGGGTTTGCAAGCGCAGCCACTGGGCGACGCCTCGGTCTGGGTGCTGCCCAACCCCAGCGGGCGCAACCTGGCGTTCAGCCTCGATCAATTGGTGCAAGCGTATCGGCTGCTGCACAACGCCGTTGCGCACGCCCGGCCCGTGCCCGTAATCTCTTGAGCCCAACACCCTGTAAGCAATGGAGGCTGCATGAAACTGGTCGGAATGCTGGACTCGCCCTACGTACGCCGCGTGGCTGTTTCCCTGGAGTTATACGGGGTGGACTTTGTGCATGAACCGCTGTCGGTGTTCAGCACTTACGCTGAATTTGCCCAGATCAACCCCGTAGTCAAGGCCCCTACCCTGGTGCTGGACGATGGGACGGTGCTGATGGATTCGAGCCTGATCCTCGATTACCTGGAAACGCTGGCGCCGGCTGACAAGAAGCTGCTGCCCCAACAACCGGCGGCACGTGCCCGTGACCTGCAATTGCTTGGGCTCGCGCTGGCGGCATGCGAGAAAAGCGTGCAGATCGTCTATGAACACAACCTTCGCCCCGCTGAAAAATTGCATGCGCCGTGGCTTGAGCGCGTTACCGGGCAACTGCTGGCGGCTTATGCGCTGCTGGACAAGCAGCTGGCAGGCAATGAAGCGCTGACCCAGGCGTCGATTACCGCAGCGGTCGCCTGGTCGTTCAGCCAGTTCACCGTGGCCTCGGTGGTGAAGGCCGATGCGTTCCCCAACCTCAAGCGCCATGCTGAACGCCTGGAGCAGCACCCGGCGTTCAAGCGTTACCCCATCGAGTAAGCACCACAATTTAACTGTGGGAGCGGGCTTGCCCGCTCCCACACTCGATGTGCATCATTCTGAAAGTCGCGTGTTATACCCACCCGCCGTCAACGATAAAGTTCTGCGCCGAGCACATCGCCGAGGCATCCGAGGCCAAAAACAGCGCCATGTTGGCGATGTGTTCTGGCATCACGCTGCCGGGCAGGCACTGGCTGCGGGCGATGAGTTCTTTGGCGGCGTCGTCGACCCACATGGCCAGTTGTTTTTCGGTCATCACCCAACCCGGCACCAAGGTGTTGACGCGAATACGGTTGGGCCCCAGCTCACGCGCCAGGGCTCGGGTCATGCCGTGGGCGGCGGCCTTGCTGGCGGCGTATACGGGGTAGCCGGCCGAGGCCATCATCCAGCCCACCGAGCCCAGGTTGATGATCGAGCCGCTACCGGCCTCCTTCATCATGGGCACCACCGCCTTGGCGGCAAAGAAGGCGTGCTTGAGGTTGACCGCAATCAGCTGGTCGAACATGTGCGAGTCGATTTCTTCCAGGCTGTGGCGCACATCGTTCGCTGCGTTGTTGACCAGTACCGTGATCGGCCCCAGGGAATGCTCGAAGCGCCCGATCGCCGCGCGGTAGCCGATCTCGTCGGTGATATCGCAGCACTCGAACTCGACACTGTGCCCTTTGGAGTTGAGCAGCGCCGCCAAGCGTTCACCCTGGCTCTGTGCACGGTCCACAAACGCCACCTTGGCACCCTGCGCGGCGAAGGCCCGCACCATGAACTCGCCAATCCCCGACGCCCCGCCGGAAACCAGCACGGTTTTGTCCTTGAGGTCGGGATAAATTGCTTGCTGGGTAGTCATAACAATCAGTGCTCCGCTTAATTAGTCTTATTTTATTTTGCAAGAACGGCGTTAAAGGCTATAAATCTGCTGTCATATCGACAAAATATCTCAAATTAGTAGAACTATTCCAGCAAAACAACAAAAGGAAGTTCGACCATGAAGCACCCTCGATACCTGCTGTCCGGCCTCGCGCTGTCCATGCTGATCGCCAGCGGTGGCGCGCACGCCGCCGGCCTTAGCAGCGAACACAAACCCTTCGGCAAAACCAACGATGGCACCGCCGTCGAACAGTACGTGTTGCGTAACAGCCATGGCATGCAAGCCACGGTGATCACCTACGGCGGCGTGCTGCAGTCGCTAAAAGTGCCAGACAAACACGGCAAGCTCGACGACGTGGTGCTGGGCTTCGATGACGTGCAAGGCTATCAAGGCGGTACCGCGTTTTTCGGCGCGACCATTGGCCGCTTCGGCAACCGCCTGGCCGGCGGCGCCTTCGAACTCGACGGCAAACGCTACCAGGTACCGCTCAACGACGGCCCTAACTCATTGCATGGCGGCGCCCAGGGCTTCGACAAGCAGGTGTGGCAAGCCAAATCGGTCAAGGACAAGGATTCGGTGGGCGTCACCCTCACCTACCTGTCCAAAGATGGGGAAATGGGCTTTCCGGGCAACTTGAAAACCGAGGTCACCTACCGCCTCAACGACCACAACGAACTGCACATCGACTACACCGCCACCACCGACAAACCGACGGTGCTCAACCTCACCAACCACAGCTACTTCAACCTGGCCGGCGCGGGCAACGGCGACATTCTCAAGCAGGTCGCCACCTTGCACGCCAGCCACTACACACCGGTGAATGCCACCTTGATTCCCACCGGCGAACTGGCGCCGGTCAAGGGCACGCCCATGGACTTCCTGAAGCCCACACCCATCGGCCAGCACATCAAGGCAGACCATCCGCAGCTCAAATTCGCCGAGCCCAAGCAAGGTGGCTTCGACTTCAACTGGGCGCTGGATACCAAAGGCGACGTCAAGCAACTGGCCGCCGAGGTGCATGATCCTGAATCAGGCCGACGTTTGCAGCTCTACACCACAGAGCCTGGCGTGCAGTTCTATACCAGCAACTTCCTGGACGGTTCGGTGAAGGGCAAAGGCGGCAAGACGTACCAGCACTGGAGTGGGTTTACCTTGGAGACCCAGCATTTTCCGGATGCGCCTAACCAGCCGAGCTTTGCCTCAACGCGTTTGAATCCAGGGCAGACTTACACCCAACACACTATTTTCAAGTTCACCGCTGATTAAATTGTGGGAGCTGGCTTGCCTGCGATGGCGGTGGCACAGGCTACTCAATTATTGCCTGAACCAACGCTATCGCAGGCAAGCCAGCTCCCACATTGGTTTTTCACAGCGCCTGGGTTCAGCGTTGTTTCATGCGGTCGATGACCACGGCCAACAGCAGGATCGAACCGCGGATCACATACTGGTAAAAGGTATCGATGTTCTTCAGGTTCATCGCATTCTCGATGATCGCCAGAATCAACACCCCGGCGATCACATGGCGGATCATGCCGATGCCGCCGCTCAGCGACACCCCACCCAGCACGCAGGCCGAGATCACCGTGAGCTCGAAACCCTGGCCGATCATCGGTTGGCCAGAGGTCATGCGCGAAGCCAGGATCACCCCGGCCAAGGCGCCGATCAGGCCATGGATGGCGAAGATCAGGATCTTGGTGCGGTCAACGTTCACGCCCGCCAGCAGCGCCGCCTCCGGGTTACCGCCGATGGCCATGGTGTTGCGCCCATAGGTGGTGTAGTTGAGCAGCCAGCCGAAGAACAGGAAGCAGACAATGGTGATCAGGATCGGCACCGGCACGCCGAACAATTGGCCGTTGCCGAACACGAAAAATTGCTCCTGGGACACGCCTACCGCCTTGCCGTCGGCAAAGATGTAAGCCAGGCCGCGCACGATCTGCATGGTCGCCAGCGTAGTAATCAAGGCGTTGACCCGCAGCTTGGCGATCACGATGCCGTTGATCAGCCCCACCATCAGGCCCATCAGCAGCGCTGCACCAATGCCCAGCATCACGCTGTCGGTATCGCGCATTACAATCGCCGCAACTACCCCGGCGCAGGCGATCACCGAGCCTACCGACAGGTCGAAGTGCCCCGAGGCCAGGCAGAACAGCATGGTGCATGCGGCAATACCGACAGTCGAAATCGCCAGGCCCAAGCCGCGCATGTTGAGCGGAGAGAGGAAGTTATCGATCAGCAGCGCGCACAGTACGAAGATGCCCACCGCCGCCAAGAGCATCGCCCAGTTATCGAGCAATGCACGCATATCGAGGGGTTTGCGTGCCGAGGGCAACGCGTTGTTTTGAATGGTCATGGTCGTCTCTCAGTTCGCCAGGCCGCGTGGCAAGGCCAGCTGCAGCAGGTTGGATTCAGTCGCGTGCTCGCGCAGTTGTTCGCCGCGCAGGGCGCCTTCGCACAGCACCAGGATGCGGTCAGAGATGCCCATCACCTCCATCAGGTCGCTGGACACCACGATCACCGCAATGCCACTGGCCGCCAGGTTATGGATGATCTGGTAGATCTCCGACTTGGCGCCGATGTCGATACCGCGAGTGGGTTCGTCGAGCAGCAACACCTTCATCGGCATCGACAGCCAGCGGCCAAGAATGGCTTTCTGTTGGTTGCCGCCGGACAGGTACAGGATCTTCTGCGCCGCGTTCGGCGTTTTGACCCGCATCGCCTGGATCTGTCGGTCGGCGTTGCCTTTCTCCCAGCCTTCGCGCAACAGCCAGCCAAAGGTGGAATGGGCGCCACGGGCGCTGATGTTGATGTTTTCAGCGACGCTGCCCAGCGGGATGATGCCCTCTTTCTTGCGATCCTCCGGACACAGCAATACCCCGGCGGCGATGGCGTCCCGGGGTGAGCGCAGTTGCAGCGCGTGCCCGCACAGTTCCAGGCTGCCGGCACTGGCGCGCTCTAACCCACTGAGCAGGCGAAACAGCTCGGTACGCCCCGCCCCCACCAGCCCGAACAGGCCCAGGATCTCGCCCTTGCGCACCTGGAAACTGATCGGCTCACGCAGGCCCGGGCCGAGCAAGCCGTCCACCTTGAGCGCCACTTCGCCTTGCTCGCGCGGGCGGTAATCGTAGATGTCCTGAATATCGCGACCGACCATGCAGGTCACCAACTGGTCGTGAGTCAGCGTGCTCATGTCCTCGAAAGTACGCACGTAGCGGCCGTCCTTGAACACCGTCACTGCGTCACAGATACGGAACACTTCTTCCATACGGTGCGACACGTAGAGCACCACTTTGCCCTCGTCGCGCAGGCGCGTGATGATCGCCATCAAGCGGTCGATTTCCCGCGCCGATAAACTGCTGGTGGGTTCATCAAAGGCGATCACGTTGGCGCCGCGAGACAGCGCCTTGGCGATTTCCACCAGTTGGCGCTGGCCCAGGGACAGGCGCCCGAGTTTCTCGTCGGGGTCGATTTCATCGGCCAGCCCCTTGAGACACGCCAGGGCCTGCTTACGCAGCAGACTCCGGTTGACCACGCCAAAGCGCGTGGGCAAATGCCCGAGGAACAGGTTCTCGGCCACGCTCATTTCCGGCACCAGGTGCAGCTCTTGGTGAATCACCGCCACACCGCTGGCGATGCTGTCGGCGGCGCATTTGAAGGCCATGGTCTGCGCGCCGATCTGCACCGTGCCGCTGGATGGAATGTAGGCGCCGCCGAGGATCTTCAGCAGGGTCGACTTGCCTGCGCCGTTCTCGCCCATCAACGCGTGCACCTGCCCGGGGTGGGCGGTGAAGCAAATGCCGTCCAGCGCCTTGACCCCGGGAAAGGTCTTGCCGATGCCGTCAAACCGCAGGGCCGCAGCGGTCATTTCCACAGCCCGATCTTGGTCAGTTCCGCCTGGAAGTTTTCACGGGTGATCAGCGTCACTTCGTCCATGGCCGTGTATTTCGGCGGCTCGGTGCCTTGGGTAACCCACTCGTACATCATCTCAGCGGTTTTGTAGCCTTCAATGTGCGGGCTGGGCAGCATTGAGCCGAAGAAGCCGCTGTTGGCTTTCTTCAATTCGCCGATGGCGTCGGTGCCATTGATGCCGATACCGATCACGTTGGCTGCGGCGAAACCGGCACTTTCGGTGGCACGCACGCCGCCGAGCACGGTGTTGTCGTTCATGCCGCCGATGATCAGGTTCTTCGCCCCACTCGGCAGCTTGACCAGGGCCGAGTTGGTGGCGTCCATGCTGCCAGGTACGTCGAGGGTTTTGAGCGCGGCGGTGAGGATGTGGTCCTTGGGAATCCCGGCTTCCTCCAGGGATTTGATCGAGCCGTCGGTGCGTTTCTTGCCGGTGTCGAGTTCGTTGAAGGTATTGATCACCGCGTAGGTGTCCTTCCAGTCCCAACCACGTTTTTTCGCTTCGGCGGCCATGGCGGCGCCTTGCTTCTGGCCGACTTCAAACGCGGCCATGCCCAGGTACGGCACGTCTTCCATGAAGTTGCCCTTGGCATCGACAAAGCGGTCATCCACGGCCATCACTTTCAAACCGTTGACCTTGGCCTTGGCGACAATCGCAGGGCCCAGGGACACGTCCGGCGGGCAGATCACGAAGCCTTTGGCGCCGTTGGCGGCCAGGCTGTCGATGGCCGAGAGGGTTTTCTCGCCGTCGGGCACCGCGATCTTGATGAGTTTGAAGCCTTTGTCCTGGGCGGCTTTTTCCGCAAACGCCCACTCCGTCTGGAACCAGGGCTCTTCGGCCTGCTTGACCAGAAAGCCGATCTTCACGTCTTCAGCGGATACGATGCTGCTGAGGCTGCTTAACGCAACAGCGGCAGCCAGAACGCGTAGAACCTTTTTCATGAACGACACCTCTTGTTGTTGTTTTTTTAAGTCTTGGGTTTAACCGGCGAAACGATGGCAAGGCTTGCCAGGAACATCGACTTCAATGGCCAATACCGCACCATCAAGGGGGTGATCCAAGGGACTCGCCGCGCTGGTGATGTACAGCGTGGTGAGCTCGGGCCCACCGAACACGCAACTGGTGGGACGGCTGACCGGCAGTTCGATTATGCGATCCACCTCACCTGAAGGCGTCAGACGCAGCAGGCAACTGCCGTCCCAGCGCGCATTCCAGATGTAGCCGTCGGCGTCCATGGCCGAGCCATCCGGCCCGCCGCGTGTGTGCGGCCCGAACCAGGCCTGGGCGGCACCGAGTTGACCGTCAGCCTGGATCGAATGCTGATAGAGCGTGCCGTCCATGCTGTCGCCGAAATGCACCTGGCTGCCCTCCTCGTTCCAGAGCAGGGTGTTGGGAATGCCCAGGCCCGCCAGCAACGGCGTGACCCGCGCATCGGCATCGATGCGAAACAGGCCACCGGAGCGCCGGGTAATCGGCAGGTCTTCGCCCTGCTCGCCGATGTTGTTCTGCATGGTGCCCAACCACAGCCGGCCCTGGGCATCGCAGCGTGCTTCATTGCTGCGGTTGCCCGTTTGCGGGTCGGCTACGCACAGCAGGGTCAAGGCTTCGGTGGCCAGGTCCAGGCGATATACGCCGCTGCTCAAGGTCACCAGCGCATCACCGCTTTGACAGGGGATGAACGCCGAGACGTGCTCAGGCAATTGCCACACCTGCAACTGCCCACCCATCAGACGCAGCGCCTGGCGGGCGGCGATATCCACCCAATACAGGGCCTGGGTCGGTACATCCCAGAACGGCCCTTCGCCCAACCGGGCACGGTGCGGGGTGACTGCGCTCAACGACATGAAGCCTCCTGATCAGTTACAGCGATTCGCGCGATGGCGTGCCATTTACCAGGCGCTGAATACGCAAGGGATTGGCGTTTTTCAACGCGTCGGGCAGCAGGCTATCAGGGTAGTTCTGGAAGCACACCGGGCGCAGGAAACGGTCGATGGCCAGCGTGCCGACCGAGGTGCCACGGGCGTCGGAAGTCGCCGGGTACGGCCCGCCGTGAACCATGGAATCGCACACCTCCACGCCAGTCGGGTAACCGTTGAGCAGGATGCGCCCGACTTTCTGTTCCAGCAGCGGCGTGAGTTCGGCGAACTGGTGCAGGTCGGCCGGTTCGCCGATGAGCGTGGCGGTCAACTGCCCGTGCAGCCCCTGCAGGGCGGCGCTGAGTTGGGCCTGGTCGGCCACTTCGACGAACACCGTGGTGGGGCCGAACACTTCCTCTTGCAGCACTTCGTCGCCGTCAATCAACAGACGTACATCCGCCTTGAACAGCTGCGGTTGCGCCTGGTTGCCCGATTGCGCGCTGCCCGCCAGATGCTGGATGCCCGGGTGAGAGCGGAGTTTTTCCAGGCCCTTGCCGTAGCTGCCCAGGGTGCCGGCATTCAGCATGGTTTGCGCCGGCTGCTCGCCAATCAATTGCGCGACCTGCTGAGTGAACGCGGTGAACGCAGGCGAAGCGATACCGATCACCAGACCTGGGTTGGTGCAGAACTGGCCGCAGCCTTGCACCACCGAGGCGGTCAGGTCGCGGGCGATGCTCTCGGCGCGGGCGTGCAGCGCCTGGGGCAGCACGATCACCGGGTTGATGCTCGACATTTCGGCAAACACCGGGATCGGTTGCGGGCGCGCCGCGGCCATGTCGCACAGGGCGCGGCCGCCTTTGAGTGAGCCGGTAAAGCCCACCGCCTGGATCGCCGGGTGCTTGACCAGCGCCTCACCGACGCCGCCGCCAAAAATCATGTTGAACACGCCGGCCGGCATCTCGGTGGCCTCGGCGGCACGAATGATCGCATCGGCCACGCGCTCGGCGGTCGCCATGTGGCCGCTGTGGGCCTTGAACACCACCGGGCAACCGGCGGCCAATGCAGCCGCCGTGTCACCGCCGGCGGTGGAGAATGCCAGGGGGAAGTTACTGGCACCAAAGACCGCCACCGGACCGAGGCCGATGCGGTATTGGCGCAGGTCTGGGCGCGGCAACGGCTGGCGCTCTGGCAGGGCCTTGTCGATACGCGCGCCGTAGAAGTCACCGCGGCGCAGCACGGTGGCGAACAAACGCATCTGGCCGCTGGTGCGCCCGCGTTCGCCTTTGATGCGTGCGGCCGGCAATGCGGTTTCGCGGCAGACCAGTTCGACGAAGTCATCGCCCAAGGCGTCCAGCTCATCGGCCACCGCATCCAGAAACTGCGCACGTCGTGCGGCGCTCAAGGCGCGATAGGCCGGGTACGCCTGGGCCGCGGCCTGGGCGGCGGCGTCCACTTCCTGGGCGGTGGCCTGGTAGAAATCCTGGGGCAAGGCTTCGCCGGTGGTGGCGTCGATGCTTTGCAGCTTAGTGCTACCGTTGGCGCTGCGCTGGCCGCCGATGTAGTTGTGGCCGAGGAACGGGGTCATGTTGATCTCCTTAAAGGGGGGTGACTTGGCCGGGTTCAAATGCCGCATCGCTGCTGCCGATACCGTTGATCAACGGCGCGCCGAATTCAGCCTGGCTGATCTCGAACACATCGCCCGGCTGGGTACGTATACCGTCGGCGAATGACAAAGTGGCGGTGCCGAAGAAGTGAATGTGCACATCACCCGGCTTGAGGAACTGGCTGTATTTGAAGTGGTGGTATTCGAGGTTTTCCAGGCTGTGGCACATATTGGCCTCGCCACTGAGGAATTCGTTCTGCCAGATGACCTCGCCGTTGCGCAGGATGCGGCTGGTGCCCGCCAGATGCTCGGGCAGTTCGCCTACGCGCAGCTCCGGGCCGTAACTGCAACTGCGCAGCTTGGAATGGGCCAGGTACAGGTAATTCTTGCGCTCCATCACATGGTCGGAGAACTCGTTGCCCACCGCAAAACCCAGGCGATAGGGCTTACGGTCATGCCCGATCACATAGAGGCCACCGATTTCTGGTTCTTCGCCGGCATCTTCGGCAAACGGCGGCACCGGGAAGGCCTGGCCCGGGCGCACGACGATGCTGCCATCGCCTTTGTAAAACCACTCCGGTTGCACACCGGCCTGGCCGGCGCCTGGTTTGCCGCCCTCCACGCCCCATTTGAAGATGCGCATGGTGTCGGTCATCGCGCTGTCGTCGCCGGCCTGCTGGTGCATCTTGTCGCGGGCCGAGGCACTGCCCAGGTGGGTGAGGCCGGTGCCGCTGATCAGCATGTGGGCCGGGTCCGGGTGGTCCAGCGGGGGCAGGATTTTGTGGTCCGCCAACAAGGCGGTGTAGTCATGGCTGGCGCCCAGGCCGAGGGCTTGCACCTGTTGCTGCAACTTGCCGCCGGCTTCGATGGCGGCCAGCGCCAGTTCACGCACGCTGTGGGCGCCGCGCACTTCGCGTACCTGGTTGCCTTCTACCACGCCGACGCGGCGCTCACCGTTGCTCAACTCGAACTGAACTAAACGCATGCAGGTTCTCCTGGATTTAAGTGCGTGTGGCGCCACGGGCGCTGGCGGCGAATTGGTCGACGGGCAGCACGTGCTTGCGTTCCAACAAGCGGTAGACCACGAGGGTCAGCAGCAACCCGAACACCATCACACCGGATAAGAAATACAAGCCTGAGGCCAGGTTGCCGGTGTACTCCTTGAGCGCACCGATCACGAACGGGCCGATATAGCCGCCGAGGTTGCCCACCGAGTTGATCAAGGCAATACCGGCCGCCGCACTGGCGCCGGCAAAGAAGCGCCCCGGCAGGGTCCAGAACACGGCGGTGCAGGAAAACATTGCAAACGCCGCCAGGCACAGCGCGGCCATTTGCAGCACTGGCACCGTGAGCCAGGCGCTGCAGAACAGGCCGATGGCGCCCAGCACATAGAGCACGGCGAGATGGCCGTAACGGTCGTTCAAACGGTCGGAACTGCGCGGGATGATCAACAGGCCGATAATGCCGAAGATATAGGGCACGGCGGAGATGAAGCCGGTGGTAAGGTCGCTGCCGCCAAACTGCTTGATCAGGGTCGGCAGCCACAGGCCGAGGCCGTAGATGCTCAGGGTCACCGGCAGGTAGAACAGCGCCAGCAACAACAAGCGCTTGTCCTTGAGCGCATGCAAGGGGTTGCCATGGCGTGTCTGGCCGTAGGCTTGCAGATCTTTGTGCAGCTCGCCGGTGAGCCAGGCTTTTTCTTCCTCGCTCATCCAGTTGACCTTCTGGGGGCCGTCCGGCAGGTAACGCAGCACCGGCCAGGTCAGCAGGATCGCCGGGGTACCGATCACGATAAACAGCCACTGCCAGCCATGCAGGCCGAGAATGCCGTCCATGCCGAGCAGACCGCCGGACACTGGACCTGTGATCATCATTGCAATCGGTTGGGAGAGGATGAACAGCCCGAGGATCTTGCCGCGATGGCGCACCGGGAACCATTGGGTGATGTAGTACAGCACGCCGGGGAAGAACCCCGCCTCCGCCGCGCCCAGCAGAAAACGCATCACATAGAAGCTGTGCGGCCCTTGCACGAACGCCATGCCGATGGTGATGGCGCCCCAGGTGATCATGATGCGCGCAAACCAGCGCCGCGCGCCGAAGCGGTCGAGCATCAGGTTGCTGGGAATCTCGAACAGGAAATAGCCAATGAAGAACAACCCGGCACCGAGGCCATAGGCGGCGTCGCCGATGCCCACGTCAGCGCCCATGTGCAGCTTGGCGAACCCTACGGCGGAACGGTCCACGTAGGCGATCAGGTACAGCAAGATCAGGAAGGGAATCAGTTTCAGCGTGATGCGCCGAATAAGCCGCAGTTCCTGGCTCATGGGGTCGATCTCCGATTGTTGTTTTTATAGAAGCTCGGGGGACGCCTCTGACGAAATCCGCCAGGGCCATACCTCAGTTAAGACCGACTATATAGTATGACTATTTGCAAAACAACACTTCCAAAGCGGCGATTTTGCGCTTATGTTTAAGCACGCATAGAACATATAGTCATACAATAAGAGAATCGATCATGCCTGACAAAAAGCCCGGCCTACGCTCTGCCCAGTGGTTCGGTACTGCCGACAAGAACGGCTTCATGTACCGCAGCTGGATGAAGAACCAAGGCATTGCCGACCATCAGTTCCATGGCAAGCCGATCATCGGCATCTGCAACACCTGGTCGGAGCTGACGCCGTGCAACGCGCACTTCCGTCAGATAGCCGAACACGTCAAGCGTGGCGTGATCGAGGCCGGAGGCTTCCCGGTGGAGTTCCCGGTGTTTTCCAATGGCGAATCCAACCTGCGCCCTACCGCCATGCTCACGCGCAACCTGGCGAGCATGGATGTGGAAGAAGCGATTCGCGGTAATCCGATTGATGGCGTGGTACTGCTCACCGGCTGCGACAAGACCACCCCAGCGCTGCTGATGGGCGCCGCCAGTTGTGATGTGCCGGCCATCGTGGTCACTGGCGGGCCGATGCTCAACGGCAAGCACAAGGGCCAGGACATCGGCTCGGGGACGGTGGTGTGGCAGCTCAGCGAACAGGTCAAGGCCGGCACCATCACCCTGGATGATTTCCTCGCGGCCGAGGGCGGCATGTCGCGTTCGGCGGGCACCTGCAACACCATGGGCACGGCCTCGACCATGGCCTGCATGGCCGAGGCGCTGGGCACGTCCCTGCCCCACAACGCGGCGATCCCGGCGGTGGATGCACGGCGATATGTGCTGGCGCATATGTCCGGTATGCGTGCGGTCGAGATGGTGCGCGAAGACTTGAAGCTGTCGAAGATCCTCACCAAAGAAGCGTTTGAAAACGCGATTCGCGTAAACGCAGCCATCGGCGGTTCGACCAACGCGGTGATCCACCTGAAAGCCATCGCCGGGCGCATCGGCGTGGAGTTGGACCTGGATGACTGGACCCGCATCGGGCGCGGTATGCCGACCATCGTCGACCTGCAACCCTCGGGGCGCTTCTTGATGGAAGAGTTCTACTACGCCGGCGGCCTGCCCGCGGTGCTGCGTCGCCTGGGTGAGGCCAACCTGATCCCCCACCCGAACGCTTTGACGGTCAATGGCAAGTCCCTGGGCGAGAACACCCAGGATTCGCCGATCTACGGCCAGGACGAAGTGATCCGCACCCTGGACAACCCGATCCGCGCCGACGGCGGCATCTGCGTGCTGCGTGGCAACCTCGCGCCCCTGGGTGCGGTGCTCAAGCCTTCGGCAGCGAGCCCCGAACTGATGCAGCACCGTGGCCGCGCCGTGGTGTTCGAGAACTTCGACATGTACAAGGCACGCATCAACGACCCGGAGCTGGACGTGGATGCCAACTCGATTTTGGTCATGAAAAACTGCGGCCCCAAGGGTTACCCCGGCATGGCCGAAGTCGGCAACATGGGCTTGCCGGCCAAGCTGCTGGCCCAGGGTGTGACGGACATGGTGCGCATTTCCGATGCGCGCATGAGCGGCACCGCCTACGGCACCGTGGTGTTGCACGTGGCCCCGGAAGCCGCTGCCGGCGGGCCATTGGCGACAGTGAAGGAAGGTGACTGGATCGAACTCGATTGCGCCAATGGCCGCCTGCACCTGGACATTCCAGACGCCGAGCTGGCAGCGCGCATGGCCGACCTGCCCCCAGCGCAAAACCTCATCGTCGGCGGCTATCGCCAGCTGTACATCGACCATGTGCTGCAGGCCGACCAAGGCTGCGACTTTGACTTCCTGGTGGGCTGTCGCGGGGCAGAAGTCCCACGGCATTCCCACTAATTGGGATGCTATGATGCGGCGAATCTAAGCCAGAGCCTCCCCGTCGTTATGGATCACCAGCCGCCCAAGCCGCGCAAGAGCCAGCATGCCCAGATCGTTCAGGACCTGGGCATGCACATCGTTTCCGGTCGTTTCAAGCCTGAAGAACGCTTGCCCATGGAAGCGACGCTGTGCGAGGAATACCAGGTCAGCCGCTCGGTATTGCGCGAAGCCACGCGGGTGCTCAGCGCCAAGGGCCTGGTGTATTCCAAGCCACGGGTGGGCGCGGTGGTGCGGCCACGCTTGAAATGGCACCTGCTCGACCCGGACGTGTTGTCCTGGTTGATGCAGTCCACGCCCCACAGCGAGTTCTTCAACACCCTGGCCGGGGTGCGCCGCATCCTCGAACCGGAAATCGCCGCGATGGCCGCGACCACCGCCACCGATGAAGACATCGCCACTATCGAACACGCCTACCAAGGCATGGAAACCGCCAAGACCCACGAGGAGCTGCTACAGGCCGACCTGGACTTCCACCGTGCGATTGCCGACGCCACCCGCAACGACCTGCTCGCCTATATGTGCAACATGCTCTCGCTGCCGTTGCGCGAGTCGATCAACATCACCAACCGCCGTCCGGATATCCAGGGCCTGAGTCTGCCTCGGCACAAAGCGATCCTCACGGCGATCCAGAACCGCGATGCCCTGGGTGCGCGGCATGCGTCGCTGGTGCAACTGGATGACACGCGGGTGGCGCTGGACACGGTGATGAATGTGTTGACGCCGTTGTAACCCCGCTTCATTCCTGACTGTTAACTTTCGCCCAGCTCACGATGCGAAGCGAGCCGCTCGTGCTCTTGCTCTGCTTTTGATCTTGATCTTAGGCGCCCCCCCAAATCACTGGCGGATTACGGGCACACCGAGCCTAGGCGAGGTGCCGAGTGGTGGGGCAAGAGCCCTTTTGGTTACTTTTGGCTGGGCCGGCATTCCGGGCTCTTTTCCAAAAGTGACCCGCTGTAAAAGCCAGCCCTTTCAAGGTCTTCTGTAAAATCCCCTGAAATTCATTCAGGGGGTACCTAAACGATGTGGGCGGAAGTTCTAGCGCGTTTCGAGAAAAAAGCACCTGCCAGTGTCATGGCCAAACTGGCGCTGCAGCAGGCTATTGCCCCCGAGTGGATTGATCAGGTTTTCGAAGAACACCGGCAACGGCAGTATTCTCGTGAGCTATTGTTCTCGACCATCATCAAGCTAATGTCCCTTGTTTCATTGGGCTTGAAGCCATCTCTGCACGCCGCCGCGCGACAACTGGAGGACCTTCCGGTCAGCCTGGCGGCTCTCTACGACAAGATCAGTCGTACCGAGCCTGCTCTGTTGCGCGCCCTGATTACGGGCTGTGCACAGCGCCTGGCTCCAACCATCCGGGAGCTGGGCTGCACGGCGATGCTGCCGGGTTGGCAGGTTCGGGTAGTGGACGGTAATCATCTGGCATCCACTGAAAAACGTCTGGGAGCTTTACGCAACGAGCGCGGCGCCGCTCGTCCCGGTTTTTCGGTTGTTGCATACGATCCCGATCTGGATCAGGTCGTCGACCTTCAGGCGTGTGAGGATGCCTACGCAAGCGAGCGCGTTTGTGTGCTGCCTTTATTGGCCAATGCCGAGCCAGGCCAAGTGTGGCTGGCTGACCGGCTTTATTGCACGCTCCCGGTTATGGAGGCTTGTGAGCAAGTCCAAACTTGCTTTGTCATTCGTCAGCAAGCCAAGCATCCACGCTTGATTCAAGAGGGTGAGTGGCAAGAGCCAGTACCTGTGGAAACTGGCACTGTGCGTGAGCAGATCATCCAGGTCAAAGGCGGTTACCAATGTCGGCGTGTCGAACTGACGCTTCATTCGCCAACGGACTCCGGCGACAGCAGCTTGATGTTCTGGAGCAACCTGCCTGAGAGCGTCAGTGCGCAACAGATCGCCGAACTGTATCGCCGCCGCTGGAGCATTGAAGGTATGTTCCAGCGACTGGAAGCGATCCTGGAAAGTGAGATCGAAACCCTTGGCAGCCCAAAGGCTGCCTTACTGGGGTTCGCAACGGCGGTATTGGCTTACAACGTCCTGGCTGTTCTCAAACGCAGTGTTGAACAAGCTCATCGGGATACCCAGCCTGAAGGATGGGAAGCCTCGATTTACCATTTAGCGGTTCAGGTCAGGAGTGGATATGAGGGAATGCAGATTGCGCTGCCCTCGGAACATTTTCCTGTCATTCCGTTGGAAAAACTGGCTCAGCACTTATTGGCGCTTGCCAGAAATATCCAACCTAAACAAGTTGCGAAAAGCCCCCGTGGCCCCAAGGTACCCAAGCCCAAAACATGGGTTAAAGGCACCGCGGTGAATGCGCATGTTTCAACGGACCGGATAATCAAGGCTGCCAAGACGAAAAGACCTTGAAAGGGCTGGCTGTAAAAGCGGAACCCTGAGCAGCCGTTACCGCAGGAATGGATATGTACTCGGTCTGACACCCTGTGTCGGCTGGCAGGCCGCCATCGCAGGCAAGCCAGCTCCCACAGTTGGATTGCGGGGCGTCAGGTAGAAATGCGTCGGCTGGCAGGCCGTCTTCGCAGGCAAGCCAGCTCCCACAGTTGGAACGCGGCGTGTCAGGTAGAAATGTGTCGGCTGGCAGGCCGTCTTCGCAGGCAAGCCAGCTCCCACAGTTGGAACGCGACGTGTCAGGTAGAAATGTGTCGGCTGGCAGGCCGTCTTCGCAGGCAAGCCAGCTCCCACAGTTGGAACGCGGCGTGTCAGGTAGAAATGTGTCGGCTGGCAGGCCGTCTTCGCAGGCAAGCCAGCTCCCACAGTTGGAACGCGACGTGTCAGGTAGAAATGCGTCGGCTGGCAGGCCGTCTTCGCAGGCAAGCCAGCTCCCACAGTTGGAACGCGGGGCGTCAGGTAGATAGGCGCCGTGGCGGGAGCAAGCTCCCTCGCCACAGGCCCTGCGTGGTACCGCAGCTGTTCATCACAGGGTGTAGGCGATGCCCACCTGCACAGTTCGCGGTGCACCAGGGTAAGCGTAGATATTGCCGAACGCGCCCTCTTCATATTCACGGTTGAACAGGTTCTTCACATCCAGGTTCAAGCGCACACGCTCATTGACCTTGTAGTAACCGAGCAGGTCGACCACGGTATAGGCGTCCATGGAGAATGCCGTATTGGCGGTCTGGCCGGCGCGCTGGTCGACGTACTTGCCGCCGGCGCCCAGGCCCAGGCCTTTGAGCGCGCCGTCCTGGAACTCGTAGACGTTGAGCAGGCTGAAGCTGTTGCGCGGGATGTTCATCAAGCGAGTGCCGGAGCGCAGAGTGTTATCACGGGTGACTTCGGCATCTACATAGGCGTAACCGCCGATCACGCGCCATTCGGGCGTGAGGTTGCCTGCAACGTTCAGGTCAAATCCACGACTGCGCACTTGGCCGGCCGCGACATTAAAGGCACTGTCCACCGGATCGGGGGTCAGCACGTTTTTCTTCTCGATCTGATAGATCGCCGCATCCACGCTCAACTGCCGGTCCAGCGCCTCCCACTTGAGGCCCATCTCGTAGGACTTGCCTTTCTCCGGCGCAAAACCACCACCTTCGCGGCTGGCGCCAGTGTTGGGTTTGAACGAACGTGCGGCGTCAGCATAGACCGCGACGGTGTCGGTGAGGTCGTAGATCACACCCACGCGCGGGGTGACGGCGTTGTCGGCGGCCTGCCAGCTTTTACCTACATAGTTCTGGTAGTCATGCTCGAAACGCTCGAAGCGGGCACCGGCCAGTACTTTCAGCCGTTCAGTGAGGGCGACCTGGTCCTGTACGAAAGCGGCGTAGGTCTTGAGGTTTTCCTTATCGTGGGTCGGCGTTCGGGTCAGCGCCGGGCGGGTTTGACCGTACACCGGATCAAAGATATCGATTGGGTAGGTGCCCGCCGCGGCGCTGGAACGCTGGATAATCGACTTGTAGTCGTAGTCCTCGTACTCGATACCGGTAAGCAAGGTGTGATCGAACCCGCCGGTGGAGAAGTGCCCGGTCAGGTTGAGCTGATAGTCCTTGTCGGTCCATTCCAGCTTGCGGTAGTTGAAGTTGCGTTGCAGGGTCCGGCCATCAGCGCCCAGGCTACCCGGCCCATTGGCCTCAATGGCGTTGCCCTTCAGGCTGCCGTCCAACCATTGAAAACCGCCGCCCAGGGTCCAGTTGTCGTTAAGCACGTGCTCGAAACGCAACTGCGCCATGTTGTTGTCGTTGTGCAGCTTGCCGGCATCCTTGTCGCCCCAGAACGTATCGCGCGAGGGGGTGCCACGCTGGTTGGGGAAACGCGTCAGGCCGCGGTCCAGCGGGTGGTTGTTGCGCATGAAATCGCCTTCGAAGGTCACCTTGGTGTCATCGGTGGCCTGCCAGGTGATCACCGGCGTCACGCCGTAGCGTTCCGTCTCGACGTGATCGCGGAAGGTGTCGCCGCCCTCGCCCACCACGTTCAGGCGATAGGCCAGGCGGCCTTCCTCGTCCAGCGGGCCGGAGGCATCCAGGGTACCGCGCTTCATGCCCTGGTCATTGAGCTGGCTGCCCAGGGTGACGGTGCGTTCGGCCAGCGGCTGCTTGGACACCACGTTGAAGGTGCCACCTGGGTCGCCACGGCCGTAGAGCATGGTCGCGGGGCCGCGCAGCACTTCAAGACGCTCGATGGTGTTGGCGTCCGGCATGTTCGGGTAACCGCGGTTGATCGGGAAACCGTTGCGGTAGAACTCACCGGTGGTGAAGCCGCGCACGGTAAAGGTGGTCAGGCCCTGGCCGCCGAAATTGTTGGCGCGGCCCACGCCGCCCGCGTAATCGAGGGCATCCTGCAGGCGCGTTGCACCGAGGTCTTCGACCACGTCCTTGGACACTACGCTGATGGACTGTGGAGTTTCATGAATGGCGGTGTCGGTGCGCGTCGCACTGGCTGAACGTGTGGCGTGGTAGCCCTGCACGGGGCCTTGGGCCGACTCAAGGTCCGCGGTGGCGGTGACATTGGTCGCTTGCAGCTCGATACTGGCGTTCTCGGCAGGTGCCTGCTCTGCCCACGCGAAGGGGGAAAACGCCTGGAGCACACAGATGGAAATCAGGGTACGACGCATGGGTGTAGAACCTAGTGAATGAGCCAGATGGGACGGCAAACCTGCCAAGAATTCGCGGCGCATCATATATCAGCGGATTCTCGTTTGACATCGATTCTCATTTGTTATTTTTCACCGCGTAGGTCGCGAAAAGCGACAGGCGAAAAAAAGCCACTCAATCGAGTGGCTCATGCAACGCGCAGGCGTACCTCAGCGATAGCGTTCCAGCCAGTGCGCGTAAGGCGCCGGCAAGGTCCAGGAGGACTTGTCCACGCCCAGCTCCTTGGCAGCAAAGTAGGCCCAATGCGGGTCGGCCAGATGCGCACGCCCTACCGAAACCAGGTCCAGGTGCCCGGCCTGCAAAGCGCCTTGGGCCAGTTGCGGCGTGCCGAAGCCCCAGGCCGAGGTCACCGGAATACCGGCTTCACGGCGTACACGCTCGGCAATCGGGCCCATGAAGGCCGGGCCCCATGGGATGTTGGTGTCAGGAATGGTAAAGCCGACGCTGACGCTCAACAGGTCCAGGCCCCCGTCCTTGAAACGGCGCGCCAGTTCAATGGACTCGGTGAGGGTCTGCTCATCACGACCGTCGTATTCGATCACGCCGAACCGGGCGGTGAGCGGCAGGTTTTCCGGCCAGACTTCACGCACCGCAGCCAGGGTTTCGAGGAGGAAGCGGCTGCGGTTGTCGAAGCTGCCACCGTAGGCATCGGTACGCTGGTTGGAATGCTCGGAGAAAAAGCTCTGGCCCAGGTAACCGTGGGCGAAGTGCAGCTCGATCCATTCAAAACCGGCATCGCGGGCGCGACGGGCCGCGTCGACGAAGTCCTGCTGCACGCGGGCGATGTCTTCCAGGGTCATGGCACGCGGTACGTTGGGCAGGTTGGCACCGAACGCGATGGCAGAGGGAGCGATGGTTTCCCAGCTACGGGCATCAGAGGCCGGGATGTGGTCATCACCTTCCCAGGGGCGATTGGCACTGGCTTTGCGACCGGCGTGGGCGATCTGGATGCCCGGCACCGAACCTGCGGCCTTGATGGCTTTGACCATGGGCACGAATGCCTGGGCGTGGGCGTCGCTCCAGATCCCAGCGCAGCCTGGGGTGATGCGTCCTTCAGGGGCGACCGCGGTGGCCTCGACCACCAGCAGGCCGGCACCGCCACGGGCCATGCCGGCCAGGTGGACGTGGTGCCAGTCGTTGACCATGCCGTCTTCGGCCATGTATTGGCACATCGGGGGGATAGCAATGCGATTGCGCAAGGTCACATCTTTGAGTTTGAACGGTTCGAACAAAGCCGACATTGAGAACTCCAGGAAGGGGTGGGTGATTCGATAGTTCGATGGTAATCGAACTATGGTATTGAACGCTACCCCCCTGTTATGATCCGCCCCATGCGAGCCTTCAAACACCCTACCCCCCAAGAATTGACGCTTGAGCGTGTGCTGTACGCCTTGAGCGACCCCGTGCGCCTGGACATCGTGCGCTACCTGGCCAACGTGCCAGAGGCCACCTGTGGCGAACTCGACGGGGGGCGGCCCAAATCCAGCATGTCCCATCACTTCCGGGTATTGCGCGATGCCGGCCTGGTGCACACGCGCAATGTGGGCACCACCCATATGAACTCGTTGCGCCGTGACGAGCTGGAAAGCCGCTTCCCTGGGTTGCTGGCGAGCGTTCTGTCACAGCACTAGACGGCACGCGTCAGGACAAGACCGCCTGTAGCAATGCGCCGTCCAGGTGCACACAGTCCTTGCCATTGCGCTTGGCGCCGTACAGGTTCTTGTCCGCCATCTTGAGTACGGCCGACAACTCGTCGCCTGGCGAAAAACGCGCCATCCCCGCACTGCAGGTGTAATGGTGGGGCGCAGGCACGCTGCTGCGGATCGCCTGCAACAAGTCCAGGGCATAATCACAGGCCACCTCCACATCGTCGCCCTGCAATAACACGCCGAACTCTTCCCCGCCGATCCGTCCGAAGCTGTGGCTGCCCTTGGCGTTTTTCAGGCACAGCGCCATGGCGCGCAGAATCTTGTCCCCCACGTCGTGGCCATACAGGTCGTTTTTTTCCTTGAAACTGTCGATATCCAACATGATGAAGTAGCCGCCCCGCTCCCCACCGAGCAACTTCTCGAAGCTCTGCATAAAGGCGCGCCGGTTGAGGATGGACGTCAGGTAGTCGGTCTCGGCCAAGGCGCGAAACTCGCTTTCCACCAGCAATACCGAACGCAGGTTCTTCAAGTAGGAATAACTCAAGATAAACCCGATGGACACCGACGCCGCGCAGAACAGCAGCAAATACACCTCGGTGCCGGCGTATATATCCGCCTGCATGGGCGGCCACAGGATCAGCCAGATCAATAGCGCATCGGCCAGATAATCCTGGACACTGATAAACAAGATCGCACTGCCCACCACCAGGGTCACCGCCAACGGCAAGCCATAGATACGCAACTCTGCGTGCATATGAATCAGATAAGCGAAGCCGACGGACAACAACACCATATAGGTGACTCCCAGCACTCGCCAGAGCAGAAAGTTCGTGGTGGTGGCATGTACCCGGCAAACAATCAGCAGGCCCACCGTGACGGCCAACATATAAAAATCCAACTTCAGGGCCGCAGGAATCAGGAGCATGCCGACCCAGGCAATAATCCCGACCCATTCGGCTTGGGTCACCGCAGGTGACAACAAACTGCGCATTCTGGGCCGCAACTTCAAGTTAGCAGGCATCCTTACGCTCCCATCTCAATAGCATGCAGGCCCATCGCAAATGAAAAGGCCATGAACCGCTTTACCAGGCTGGCAAAGGGTGGCAGAACTTCCAGCCGGGTTTTGGAGTGGGCTTTGAAATAACCCTTTTCGACCCCCTCCTGCACCATACGGATAATGTGGGTCTTGGACACGGAAAGTTGCTTGGCCAAGGCCAGGTAGGAAGACGACCGGAAGGTGGCGCGGTCGTTCTCAGGGGCAAAGGCATCGTTGTAGATCGCCAGCATCAACAGATGGCCGGCATCGCGTTTCACCAGCCAATAACATTCGGGCAGCAAGACATCCACCGTCAACTCGGCCGCGAGAATCATGGCAAAACCTTTGAAATAGAGCGCCAGGAACTCACGGTCATCCAAGTCGCGCATCTGCCGGAACACTTCCCGTTCGGGGTAGAGCAACGCCAACGACTCCGTGAGGGCGGTGAGCATCAACCGCGCTTCGCGGCAGGCTTCATCCGAGGGTGCATACACCCTGAAGCGACTGTCTTCGGGGTGCGGCGCAACCTCCATGAAACCCAGAGCCCGGAATAGCAAAAAAATCGATTCCAGGCTGTTTTTCGAACAATATTTGCGCGTTACGCACAAGGCTTTAACTTCTGCCAACAACGGCAGCGGTGTGGAAAAGTATTGGCTCAATAATGCAAACGACACCATCAAGCGGCTGTATTTAAGGGCACTCTTGTAGAAAAACGGTCGTTTTGAATAGGGCACGAGCAGCACGTGGTAATGCGCTCTCATGCACGATTCAAAATCCTTATGACGTTCGAGCGCTTGCGCGGTATTACACATAGCTAACTTCAACGAACTGACACGCATGAAAGAGCCCTGATCATCCAACTTGATGCCACTGATCTCAGCTACGAAATCCCTGCAGCCCGGCCCCAAAACAAATCACTTCAAAATTCCTGCCATTAATGGCTTTTTGCCTCGAACGCAATGTACAGCGATTGCCGGACAAGACGTCATCAGTACCAAAGTTGTTCCACCGTCAAATGCCCCGTAGCACACACTTACGCGCAACCTTTGGTTACATTCTCTCCGCCTGGCGGTTAGAGGACTAATCGATTCAGCACACTGCGAACCTTCCTTCCTCGACGGCGTCGTAACAGGGGATTGTTGCCAACCGCCCGCCGCGAGGTTCTCGTTTGAAAGCTGCCCTTCTGAAGAAATACCGCCTGATCATCAAGACCATGGGCTATGTGGGCTGGGCGTTGTTCTGGCTGTTGTTGTGGGATGTGGCGGTGACGGTGGATTTCATGCTGTTTCTCACCGCCAAGATCAATTTGCCGCTGATGCCCCTGACCTTGCTCGGCTCGGCACTGGTGGTGCTGATCAGTTTTCGCAACAGCAGCGCCTATAACCGCTGGTGGGAAGCACGCACGCTGTGGGGTGCGATGGTCAACAACTCGCGCAGTTTTGCCCGGCAAGTGTTGACCCTGCTCGATGACGCCCCCGGTGAGGTGAACCCGGTGAAGTCGACGCTGTTGCGCCGTCACGTGGCTTACGTCAACTGCCTGGCTGCGCACCTCAAGGGCCAGCCGTGCCCGGAGGAAGTGCGAGCCTTTATCCCCGCCGAAGAATTTGCGCGCAACGGCGCCACCAATAACTTCGCCAATGACATCCTCACCGGCTCAGCCTCGTTGCTGGCGCGCGAATACCAGGCCGGGCGCCTGGACAGCATCCGCCTGGCGCGGTTGGAGTCGACCCTGGTGGACCTCTCCAACGCCCAGGGCGGCATGGAGCGGATTGCCAACACGCCACTGCCCTACCCTTACGTGTACTTCCCGCGGCTATTCATTTCGCTGTTCTGCCTGATCGTACCGGTGGGCCTGGTGGAATCCCTCGGTTGGTTCACGCCGCTGGCTTCCACAGTCGTGGGCTTCATGCTGCTGGCCATCGAACGCATCGGCACCGACCTGCAAAGCCCGTTCAATTCCAGCGAACACCAGATCCAGATGGAAAGCATCTGCGAAACCATCGAGAAGAACCTGCAGTCGATGCGCCGCGATGCCCTGGTCGGTGACCCGATCGCCTGATTCCCCCTGCTCAAGTGCCAACTCCCTCGGCCGATATACCGAGGGTACGCATGGCCTCGCCTCTCACAAAAACGCCTGCGACACGCAGCACTAATTTTTCTCCCCTTGCCAAAACTATAAATACCCGCGGGTGAAGTCATGAATATCAAGCAGAAGCTGACATGGGCGTTTGCGGCCATCGCGTGCGTGCCGGTCATCCTGGTCGCCATTATCGTGGTGCTGAATCTGCGCGAGGGTGCGCTGGCCAACTTCCTCGACAGCAGCGGCCGCGAGATCCGCCAGATCGACAATGGCATGCAGCAGTTTTTCGACGGCATCAGCCAGAATGTCGACTTCGTCGCCAAGGACCCGCGCGTGATCGCGGCCAAGAACCTCAAAAGCTATGCCGGCGCCGATGCCGCGCAAATCCCGCTTACGCCGACCAACACAGAGCTGCTGGCGATTTTCGATCAGTTCGCCAAAAGCCACCCCAGCACCGCCTACCTGTCCCTGGGACTGAGCGATGGCGGCTACGCCAGTTGGCCAGACGACGCCAAACTGACGCAATACGACCCGCGCACCCGCCCCTGGTACCAGGCCGCCATCGCAGCGCCAGGCAAGACCGTGCGCACAGGCGCCTACTACTGGGCCCCGGACGATGTGGTGCTGATCGGCACCGTGCGCACCGTGGCAGATGCCACGGGCAATGTGCTTGGGGTGGTTGGCCTGGACGTGTCGCTCAAGCAACTCACCGAGTTGGTGCGCACCATCAAGCTGGGCGACAGCGGCTACCTGATGCTGGTGGAAGCCGACGGCAACGTGCTGGTGGACCCCAGCGATGCCACGCACAATTTCAAGCCCCTGGCGGGCCTGGGCGCGAACTACGCCGAACTGGCCAAGCACGGCGATGGCGTGACCGAGGTGAGCATCGACGGCGTGGCCTACATGGCTAACGTGGTCAGTTCCAAAGACCTGGGCTGGCGCTTTATCGGCCTGATCAAGCGCGACGAAGTGATGGCCGGCGCCACCCGCCTGACGTGGTTGATCGCGGCGATTGCCGCCGTATTGGCCGTGGTGTTCGCCATCGTCGGCGCCAGTTTCGCCCGTGTGATCGTGCGACCCATTCGCGGCGTGGCCGACGGCCTGCAGGAAATCGCCGAAGGTGAAGGCGACCTCACGCGCCAGCTCAAAGTGCAAGGCAAGGACGAAACCGCCAGCCTGGCCGGCTGGTTCAACCAGTTCCTGAGCATGATCGCGCAATTGGTGCAGCGCATCGGCAACGCCTCCTCAGACCTGCAAACCGCCGCCGCCGACACCAGCGCCGTGGCCAACAATATGAACCAGGCCGCCGGCCGCCAGCGCGAAGCCGTGGAACTGGTTAGCACTGCGTTCAACGAGATGGTTGCCACCGCCAACGAAGTCGCGCGTTCATGCAGCGCCGCCGCCACGAGTGCCGATGAGGGCTATCGCGACGTGCACACCGGCCAGCAGCACATCGGCGAAGCCACCGGCAGCGTGCTCAAGCTCAGCGAAGACCTGCAAAAATCCACACAGACCATGCAGTTGCTCGAGCAAGACAGCCAGAACATCAACACCATCCTCGATACCATCCGTTCGATAGCCGAACAGACCAACCTGCTGGCGCTCAACGCCGCGATCGAAGCTGCCCGCGCTGGCGACCAGGGCCGCGGCTTTGCGGTGGTCGCCGATGAAGTGCGTGCACTGGCGCGTCGCACCGCCGACTCCACCGGCGAAATCGACAGCCTGCTGGGCAACCTCGCCCGCCGCACCCAGGAAGTCACCCAGCAGATGCAAGGCAGCTTGCTGGTGTCCAACACCAGCGTGGAGCGCATCCAGCAGGCCCGCGACAGCTTCGACAAGATCCGTGGTTCGGTGGACTCGATTCGCGACCAGAACACCCAGATCGCCACCGCCGCCGAAGAGCAGCACCAGGTGGCCGAAGAGATCAACCGGCATATCGCGCAGATCCACGCCGACGCGCAGTTGGTGGAAGGCTTTGCGCATTCGGCGCAGACCGGTTCAGGGCGGCTGACGGATATTTCCGGCCAGCTCAATGGGCTGGTGGGGCGCTTCAAGTTCTGATGCCGTGGCGAGGGAGCTTGCTCCCTCGCCACAGAGGTTTGTCGATTGTCTGCACCACCTACTGACCCCTTCAGAAGAGAGCCGCCCCATCATCGCAGTACCTGCAACAGTCTATTGCAGGACTCAAATGTACTAACTGGTTACTTATCTTGCTAAAATCGCGTCTTTGCCCTCTCTCACTCGAGTCCATTCGACATGAAACGAGCATCGTGCGCCGCTGGCGTCTCTAGATTCTTACTCCTGGGCCTGGGCGTCGTCATCGCCCTGCTCGGCCTTGCGCTGGCCGTCGGCGGCGCCAAACTGGTCAGCCTGGGAGGCTCCTGGTACTTCCTGCTCGGCGGCGTGGCCATGGCCATTTCCGGGCTGTTGATTGCCCGCTGCAAGCCTGCCGGCGCCTGGTTGTTCGCCGCGTTTCTAGTGGCTACTGCCGTGTGGGCGGTGGCCGACGTGGGCCTGGAATACTGGCCGCTGTTCTCGCGACTGTTCATGTTTGCGGTGATTGGCGTGGTTGTGGCGCTGGTGTATCCATTGCTGGCCGGCAAACCGGCGCGGGGTGCCTATGGCGTCGCCGCCGTGTTGGCGCTGGGCGTGGCGGTGGCGGCGGGCAATATGTTTGTCGCGCACCCAAGCGTTGCGCCCACCGGTGCAGGCCCGGGCATGACCCCGGTGGCGGCGGCCGATGCGCAGAAAGATTGGGCCCACTACGGTAATACCGAAGGTGGCAGCCGTTTCGCCGCGCTGGACCAGATCAACCGCGACAACATCGACAAGCTCAAAGTCGCCTGGACCTACCACACCGGCGACGTGGCCATCAGCGACGGCAACGGTGCCGAAGACCAGCTGACGCCCCTGCAGGTCGGCAACAAAGTGTTTATCTGCACCCCGCACAACAACCTGATCGCGTTGGATGCCGACACCGGCAAAGAACTGTGGAAGAACGAAGTCAACGCCAAATCGGCAGTGTGGCAGCGTTGCCGGGGCATGGCGTATTTCGACGCCAGCGCGCCGATTGCCCAGCCGACCCAGCCCAACAGCTCGCCGATCCTGACCGCCAGCGTGCCTGTCGGTGCGCAGTGCCAGCGTCGCCTGCTGACCAACACCATTGATGCACGCCTGATCGCCGTAGACGCCGACACCGGCAAGTTCTGCGAAGACTTTGGCACCCATGGTCAGGTGGACCTCAAGGCCGGCCTGGGCAATGTGCCGGACAGCTACTATCAACTGTCCTCGGCGCCGCTGATGGCCGGCACCACCGTGGTGGTCGGCGGTCGCGTGGCAGACAACGTGCAGACCGATATGCCCGGTGGCGTGATCCGTGGCTTTGACGTGATCACGGGTCAAATGCGCTGGGCGTTCGACCCAGGCAACCCTGAAGACAAGCAGGCTCCGACGGGCGACGCCACCTACGTGCGCAGCACCCCGAACAGCTGGGCGCCGATGTCTTACGACCCGCTGATGAACACGGTCTTCCTGCCGATGGGCAGCTCGTCCACCGATATCTACGGTGTGGAGCGCACCCAGCTCAACCACAAATACGGTGCTTCGGTGCTGGCACTCGACGCCTCCACCGGTGCCGAGAAGTGGGTGTACCAGACGGTCCACAACGACCTCTGGGACTTCGACCTGCCGATGCAGCCCAGCCTGATCGACTTCACCCCGCCAGGCAGCGACAAGGCCGTACCCGCCTTAGTCATCGGCACCAAGGCCGGGCAGATCTATGTGCTCGACCGCGCCACGGGCAAGCCGCTGACGGACGTGCAGGAAGTTCCGGTCAAAGCCGCGAACATTCCCAACGAGCCGTATTCCCTCACCCAACCGAAATCCGTGGGCATGCCGCAGATCGGCGCGCAAACCCTGACCGAATCGGACATGTGGGGCGCGACGCCGTATGACCAGTTGTTGTGCCGCATCGACTTCAAGGGCATGCGCTACGACGGCCTGTACACCGCACCAGGCACCGATAAATCCCTGAGTTTCCCGGGTTCCCTGGGCGGCATGAACTGGGGCAGCATTTCCACCGACCCGGTGCACGGTTTTATCTTCGTCAACGACATGCGCCTGGGCCTGTGGATCCAGATGATACCGTCGCAGAACAAGGCCCAGGCCTCTTCCGGTGGTGAAGCGCTGAACACCGGCATGGGCGCCGTGCCGCTCAAGGGCACGCCGTATGCGGTGAACAAAAACCGCTTCCTGTCGGTGGCCGGCATTCCGTGCCAGGCGCCGCCGTTCGGCACCTTGACCGCCATCGACATGAAGACGCAAAAGGTCGCCTGGCAAGTACCGGTGGGCACCGTTGAAGACACCGGCCCCCTGGGTATCCGCATGCACCTGCCGATCAAGGTGGGCCTGCCGACCCTGGGCGGTACGCTGTCCACCCAAGGCGGCCTGATCTTTATTGCCGGCACCCAGGACTTCTACCTGCGCGCCTTCAACAGCGGCAATGGCGATGAAATCTGGAAAGCCCGCCTGCCCGTCGGCAGCCAGGGTGGGCCGATGACCTACGTGTCGCCGAAAACCGGCAAGCAATACATCGTCGTCACCGCCGGCGGCGCACGCCAGTCCACCGACCGTGGCGACTACGTGATCGCCTACGCCCTGCCGTAACCGCCCTCTGTTCGCGCGGTGCTCCGGCACCGCGCTTTGTGTTTGGAAAGATCCCCCATGACCCCTACTCCTCATACCGCCTGGCGCCTGGCGCTGGGCCTGGCCTTTGCGGCCGCCCTACCCGTTCAAGCCGACGACACCACCCTGACCGGCGACTGGGGCGGCCTGCGCCGCGAACTCGACGCGCAAGGTGTGCGCTTTACCGGTGACTACAGCGGCGAGACCGCCTACAACGCCCACGGCGGCCAGCACCGTTCGGCGCGCTACTCGCAAAACGTCAAGCTCGGCGTGCAGTTCGACCTGGGCAAGCTCTACGGTTTTACCAACGGCGACCGCATCCAGCTGACCATCAACGACCGACGCGGCAACAGCGCCTCCGAGGACCTGGTGGGCAACCGTCTGCCGATCCAGGAAAACTACGGTGGCCTCTACACGCGCCTCACCGAACTGAGCTACGAGCGCACGCTGTTCACCCCGGCGCTGAACCTCAAGCTGGGCTATATGGCCATGGGCAATGATCTCGGTGGCCTGGACAGCGGCATCCTGTGCAACTTCATGAACGCCGGCTTCTGCGGGCATCCGCTGAACATGTCCGGCGGCAGTGGCTGGGCCAACTACCCGAATGCGCACCTCGGTGCCCGGGTGAAGTACGACTTTTCGCCCAACTGGCAACTGCGCGTGGCGGCATTCAATGTCGACCCGTCCAGCAACGGCAACGCCAGCCGTGCCTGGCACCTGGGGCCCAAGCACACCACCGGCACCGCGGTGCCCATCGAGCTGATCTACAAGTACGCGGGCGCACTGCCCGGTGAATACAAGCTCGGTTATTACTACGACAGTTCCGATGTAAAACGCATTGGCAGTAACAAGGACGTCAGCGGGCGTGGCGGTCACTACCTCTTGATCGACCAGGCTGTGTGGGCCTCCCCATCCTCTCAAGGCCGCAGCCTGCACGCCTTCGGCCAGTACTCCGCCGCCAGCCAAGCGGCCTCGCCGTTCACCAAGTGGTATGGCGCGGGCGTCGTGCTATACAAGCCGTTCGAAGGTCGCCCGCGCGATACCGTCGCCCTGGGCTATGGCCGCGCGGTGCCGAACCCGCGCAGCCGTGATGTACAGGAGCTGGCAGCGTTCAACACCGGCACGGCCTATCCTTAGCGATGGGGAAGGACTGGCTGGACATAATGGTCACTCCTGGCGTCGATTGGCGCGTGATAAGACGTGACCTGAATTGAATCGTTGAAACGGGTTGGCGTCATTGCGCTGCAACTACAGCGATTGCAGCGCAATCTGCCCTAGCGCTCCGAGAGGCTGCGTTTGGCAGCAGCAAATTTCTCATCCAGATTTCGCTTGGATATGCCTGGCAGCTTGTCATAATGGGCGGTCAGTGCGTCGACAATGGCGGCTTGGGAACGGAAAACTGAATGAGGTTTTCCTGAGGGAGAGTGACCGAGCAGTAGACTGAGCATCGCTCCGATGATGTGGAGGTAAGTGGCCTCACTTCGGTCGCTTACTTTGCCGTTAATTTTGATGAGATGCTCGATGTTCTCCTTTTCCAAACCGACAGCTTCAAGTTCACTCAACAGTTGTTGATAAGCTGTTTCTGTACTCCTCACCTGTAGTTGCAAAGCATCACGATCGGCTTGTAGAGCCAAGTAGGTACCAATGCTGATTGTTCCGTTCTGGTTCAATGGTTGATCGAAAAGGAAAGCTGGCTTTTGTTCAGGGTGAAAGCGAGACATCCAAAGTTTAAGATCAGTGTGGCGGATGGTTACTTGAGTGCACTCGACGCGAGTCCCAATGGCTACCTGTATGCCGAGGCAGCCGTAGGGAAGTTCTCCATGACGAATAGCATCGAAAATTTTCTCAGTGTTTGCGTACAGACATGGCCATTGTGGGAAGGCAGACCTGAGCATGGTAGGTGATCGCCAGGCTACCTCGAGAATCTGCGTCTCGTAGGCCATTAAGTTGCACCAACGTATTGCTGCATCGATGGGGCGATAGAATACCTGTGCCAGTGGGTTACAGCTTTGAGATATGTACACCGAAGGAACCTCCTATTCCTGTAAATCATGGACTCCTAGAATAAATTATACGTCGAATCCATCATTTTTCTTTCGTCCAGCCCCGGTGTCAATAGATTAAAAACTTTATACTATCCCCAGGTACGTACGGTCCGTTCCTGGCCACTATTGTAGTGTTCGGACCATCATGGGGGCATGAGAAAAAAATAGTAAGAATTTCAACTATTGATGTTGGTAACGATTGATGCGTTTGTTACCTGATCATAGCCAGTTGGCTTTCTTGCAGCGTTGAGCTACATACGTTCGATGAATATAGTCTTCGCCCATAGCTCGGTACGCAACGTTCGGTTGTTCTTTTAGCAGATTTGCGGGCATAACCACCCCACTGTAAGTAGCAAAAGTGTTTCGCTAGGGATGCTCCGATCAACTTGCTGCGCGGCGGCCGCAAGTCGTAATTTGCACGGCACGCAGCGCTATTTGCTCAAAACGACCTGATGCAGTGTTCATCGAGGGCGTTTTTCGCCCGGTTTTCCATGTTAAGCGCGCAACTCGCCCATACCCATCAGTTGTTTTCGAGCCATCCACAGGTTCGACAGGGCGAACAATGTGGTCAACTGAGCCGTGTTTTTCATCAGCCCACGAAAGCGCACTTTCACGTACCCAAATTGGCATTTGATCACCCGAAACGGATGTTCGACCTTGGCCCGTGTCTGGGCTTTGCAGTACTCAATCTTGCGCTTGGCCTTGTAGAGCACGCTGCGTTTATTCAACTTGGAATAGGTGCTGCGGCGCGCCGCGATTTGCCAGATCACTTCACGATTTTCATGCTCTTCACGCTTCTCAACGCCGGTGTATCCGGCGTCTGCATACACTGCATTTTCTTCGCCATGCAAAAGCTCGGCGACCTGTGTGACATCGGCGACGTTGGCGGCGGTGCCGTGGACGTGATGAACCAAGCCGGACTCGACATCAGCGCCAATATGGGCCTTCATTCCGAAGAAATACTGGTTACCTTTTTTGGTCTGATGCATCTCGGGGTCGCGCTTTCCCTCTTCGTTTTTAGTCGAACTGGGAGCATGAATAATGGTGGCATCGACGATAGTGCCCTGACGCAGAGACATGCCTTTGTCCTGCAAATAACCATTGATGACCGCGAGGATTGCAGGTGCAAGCTGATGCTTTTCCAATAAGTGCCGGAAATTCATGATCGTGGTGTCTTCAGGTATCGGGGCGCTCAAGGTCAAACGTGCAAACTGGCGCATGGGCGTGATTTCGTAGAGCGCTTCTTCCATGGTCGGATCGCTCAGGGAAAACCAATTCTGCAACAGATGAATACGCAGCATGGTTTCCAGAGGATAGGGTTTTCTGCCGCCACCGGCCTTGGGGTAGAACGGCTCGATCAGGCCCAGCAGACCCGTCCAGGGCACGACCTGATCCATCTCGGCGAGGAAGCGTTCGCGGCGTGTCTGCTTGCGCTTGCCGGCGTATTCGAAATCGGAAAAGCTCATCTGGCTCATAGGCGGCTCGGATCAGGTGGTCAGGCGTATTTCAGCACATTTGAAAACTTGTTCGGAGATTCCCTAAGCATCAACCACAAGTCGAACGCCATATTATGCGGCGTGAAGAGGTGGAGCAAAAAACCGGCTTCAAGCGCGCGCACATTTACAGCTTGATGAAGGAGGGCAAATTCCCACAAGCCAAGCGCATTGGATTGCGTGCTGTGGGATGGGACTCAATGGAGATCGAGCGATGGGTCACCGATCGCTTGGCGCAGCAGCGCTGATGTTACGCGCGAGGTGTCGGTGGCTTCCACTAAAGGTGGAACAGGTAAACCCACGGTTGCCGTCAACCTCGATAGCCACGTGTGAGGAGGCTCAATGAAACGAATTACCAAGCGGGTGTTTCTCGCCCGGCCATATTGTTTGACCGGCCTCGACGCCAATAGCATTGGCAAGGATCTCTTCGATGTTAGATAAACTACCCATCGTCGTTCAGCCATCCGATTGGCTGCCCCCTCCGCCGTCCGAAGAGTATTGCACCGTGGTATTTCACCTGCAGGGCGGACGCTCTACCATGGGATCGTTCCTAACAGAACTTTCCAGTCACTTCGAAGATGCGCGGACTCTCAAGATCGTCAAATTCGAGGTCGGTGACCATTTGCGCAACCGGCGCTAACTGAGACTATTCAAATGAAGAAGCTCAGTCAGGAGGAGGTCGCCGACAAACTGCACCAGAACCATTTTCCTCGAGGTCCAGAACTGGAGCGACTCTCCGATCCGGTCGTCGACACTCCCATGCTGGTCACACTGGAGCAGTTACGACCCTACGAACACAACCCACGCTTCATCCGTAATCCGCTTTTTGACGATATTAAAGCCTCCATCCGTGAACGCGGGCTGGATCAACCACCGCCGATTACCCGCCGCCCGGGTGGGACCTATTTCATTATCCGCAACGGCGGTAATACGCGGTTGGCAATTCTCGGCGAGCTGTGGCAGGAAACCCGCGACGAGCGCTTCTTTCGCATTCATTGTCTGTTTCGGCCTTGGAGCAATGAAGTCACCACCCTGCTCGGCCATCTGGCCGAAAGCGATCTGCACGGTCAACTCACCTTCATCGAACGGGCTCTGGCGGTGGCCAAACTCAAAACCATGATCGAATCAGACGGAGCGACACTCTCGCAACGTGAGCTGGCGCGACGTATTGCCGCTGGGGGTTACCCAATTTCACAGTCGCACATCAGCCGGATGCTCGACACCCTCGAACATCTCCTGCCCGCCATTCCACAGACCCTGTATGCCGGATTGGGTAAACCCAAAATTGAACGCTTGATCGCTCTGCGTAGCCAGGCTGAACGAACCTGGAATCGTTACCCAACCGACATCATTTCGTTCCCCGAGTTTTGGCTCGACACCTTGGGGCAATTTGATGCCGATCCCGAATCTTTCCACCTTGAGCAAATCAAGGATGAACTGCTCGAACGCATGAGCCGCCTACTCGGCCAGTCCTACCGCATGTTGGCCTTGGAGTTGAGCTCCACACAACGGCCTGGCGTTGTCAGCACTTCCTTAGAGAACAGCCATCTGCCAAGCATTGATGAAGCCGCAGCAGGACCTCCCTCCTCCGAGTCCCGCCCCCCATTAACTGAAACCGGAACCCGGGCCGAAACAGCGCCAGAGGAGCAGCTCACGCTGCCCGAAACAAATGTCGCATCAGCAGTCAGCCCTCGGTCACGTGTCCAACAAATTCGCGAACAGATTGAACGCGACACTGCCCCCGAACCAGCACCGACCGTCGAAACCTGCATGATCGACGACCTCTGGATCATCGCACCAACACTGGATACCCCCGAGCAGCTGCGTTTAGCCATTGCTGGGCTGGCTCGGGAACTGGCGACCTATGCCGGGTATCCCGAGAGCGTCAGCGATCAGCAGCGCGACTTGGGCTTCGCCCTGAACATCGACCAACTTGATCTTGCAGCGCCCCGCGCGACCGGCGTTCACCTATTGCTCCTGGCCCTGCTGCGCGCTCAAGACAAAGTGAACTGGGAAGATCGTAAGCAATTGCCCTCAGCCTTGTTCGGACAACTGCTATTGGGGGTCTATCAACTCCCGCTGACAGATCGTCCCGCCATGGACGTAGGACTGGAGCGACTGCCCGACAGTCTGTTAATCAAACTGTATCGTCTCATTCGCTTAGCCCGGCGCCTGATCGACTTATCGCTTTCCGCTGAAGTCGATTCACCAAGGGAGGAGCCATGAACCTGTCCTTCAACGTGCTCAACCAGGCCATGCTGACTCAGGTCCTTCACGAGTTGCGCCTGGGTAACCTGCAACGCTGCAAAGCACTCGGGCTGGGTGAGGAGGACATTTACTTATTGCAATCCTTACCGCCTACCACGCTGTCACGCCTAGCCCACGCCACCGTCCCCTGGGTTGAGATCAAAATTGATTCGCCGGTGCTACATCGCTTGATCGACCAGGCCGAACGCGACGAACAGAACGAGCGCCTGATCAACCGAGCGCTCAAGCTCGGTGCCAGCAGTACCATCATGTATCAGTGCTTCGGCTTGGCGCATTCGGAGACCGCCCTGCGCCGACGGCTGCTCAAGATAGAACCCCGTAAGGGCCGGCCCCAGAGCTTGAGCGAAGCGCAGGAACATGCGCTCTGGCAGCGTTGGTGCCAGCTACGCGCTGAGGACGGTGCTGAGGATCAGCTCGACGCCATGATGATGTTGGCGGAGGAGCAACAAATCAGCTTGACCATCGTTTGGCAGCAGATCGACCATTACAGCAACGGAACATGAACACTACCCCTTCCAGTCGCTGGCAACGTGTTCTGCAGCAATGCACCCAACAACTAAGTGAACGTTGGCCCGCACGCCCCACCACTGAACATCCTTCCAACCAGGCCCTGCAGGCGGGCTTTTTGTTCAGTGGCCAATCTAACGAAGTCGTGCCACGTCGACTGCTGCTGGATAGTCGGCTGACGCCATTGGAACGGAATGCCTGGCAAGTATTTCGACTCATGCTGCAAGACCAGGGAGTGGTCACGCCGCGCTATGAAGATCTGCAACCTTACTTGTCGAGCGTGCCCTACGGTGCGTCAGCCTCTCGTGAAACCATCGCTCGCGTTTTGACGATGCTCCGGCTGACCCGCTGGCTCAGCTTGGTAAGTCGTGGCCGCGATCAGCTCAGCGGGCGCCTACAAGGTTCTCTATACGTCCTGCACGATGAACCGTTAACCCCCGCCGAAGCCATGGAGGTGGATCAGGATTACCTGGAGCTAGTCGGACACGCCCTCGATCATGCAACCAAGGCTGTGCGAATTGTCGCTCGGCATGTTTTGGAAGAAATTCGTCAGGACACCGATATCGATTTGGGTCGGCTCCCCACCCGACTCGACAGTTGGGGCGACCATTGGACAAAACAAGGATTGGATCAGACGACCGATGAAGCGTTACACGATTCCGAACTGGGTGGCGACCACCTCGTTCGGAATCGTGCGGGACCCGGTTCGGATTCCGAACCGGGTCCGAGCGCCAATGTTTCCGGCAGCGTTCGGAATCCGAACGCTGCCTGTACTGTATTAAAAGAAAGTATTAGTACGGTACCGCGCGCGACCCCAGCGGTGGATAACCTGCGCTGGCCCGATCCGCTGCAATTGAGTCCAAGCGAACGTCAGGCGGTCACCGTGGCGCTGGGCAAGCTTAAACCAGCGGATCGACAGGCGGTGCTCAACGAAGCAGGGGCGCGATGTGCGGCCGGCGGTATCCGCAAACCCACGGCGTATCTGATGAGCCTGGTCCAGCGGGCGCTGAAAGGCGATTTCCGCCCTTGGGCAGGTCAGGCTGAATCGTTACCCATTGCAGAACCGCCACCCGCTCCCCCGCGCCCACCTAGAAAACAGGGCGAGCCCGCCTCGGCCCTCGCCCAAGCGTGCCTGGACGAACTGCGTCAGCTACGTGGCAAACGCCCTGGACGTCAGTAGATTTGATGCCACTGGCATCACTGAGGAACGTCTCGAAAATCAACCGTCTCGAACCAAATCGAACAGACAGCATTCAGCTTTTCGGATGTCCTTTACCTTCGTCTACCGCAACGTTCCCGTCCAAGCCTATGCGAGGACGACACCATGGCCGATCACTATCAGCTCAACCTTGGCTCACTGCGCAGCAGCATCACCCTGACACTGCACACCCACCACGCCGCCCGAATCTGGCAAGGTCGAACCGCACGCGAAGGCGTCCACTCGATCATGGGTATGGCGGGCTACATCAGCGTCACTAACCTGATCAAACAAGCCGCAGCGCAGGACGATCCTTATGCCGACTGGGCGATCGTGCAGCTCGAAGAAAAATTGATGCAGGCCAAGGCTGGGATGCTGGAACTGACCCAGCAGTTGGACCGGATCAGACAGGACCTGCCGACACAGATCGACATGGGCGATAACCTCAACATCCACCCCGTCACCTTACCCTTGTACATCGGCAGCCAACTGGGGTTTCTCGCCGTCTACCTGCTGACTGACTACGACACGCTGGTGCGGCATACCCTGTTGGCCCATCACACCGCCTTGATCGGTCGTAGGGACATGGAAGCCTGGATCGACGACGGTGCTCATCTGCTGCGCAGCTTGTTTGGCCAGGCGCAGCGTTATCGGCATGCCGGCGTCACCCGTGATGATATGGCGGCGAATAACGCTCGTGCTCTGGCGGCCATGGAGAAGTTTGGACTACCCCCTATGGACATCCTTGAGGGGCATCGCCGCTCCCAGTTCGCGCCACCCATCGTTCGTCATGGTGCTGTGGCAATGGATGGCACTGGCGCGTTGACAGAGGAAGCAGTAGACCCATCTGCGACAGTCGATGAGCCGGAGGACGGAGTATGAAGCCTCTAATCCCGACTCAACCAATGCCCCACGAAACACTCACACCGGATGCCTATCGACAGCTCGAACATTCTGCCTCCCTAAAAAGCCTTTTAAAACCTTTTAAGGGTAAGGGGGAGCTGGAATACCTGGCGCAGGTGGCGAGGGAAACCGAGGCGCAGTTACGTCGTCTGATGGAGGCTGTGGTGCAGCAAGCCGGACAACCGCCTTACTCGTTGCTGGATATTCGATTGGTGCTGCAGAACACCAGTGCGGGCAGCACCTTTTTGCGATGGCGCACCCGCGACTTTGCCCGCATGGGCGTTGCGGCCTGGGAACGCCAGGTCTCCAACAAGGCTTTGCCGCAAGCCGTACGCGAGGGATTGCACCGTTTCGAATGCGAGCGCATTGCACTGAACTTGCAGATGAGCGTGGTGCATTCGCTCTACCGTCAGGCTTCAACCTGCACGATCAAAATGGCGAGCGCCGAACGGCTGCTGCGCCAATTCACACCAGCAGCGGAGATATAACAATGAGTACCTTTTTCGTCGGCGAAGGCAACATCGGCAGTGCGCCAGAGTTCCAGGAGTTCCCGTCAGGCAATGACGAGCCACGGCGCTTGCTGCGCCTGAATGTGTACTTCGACAACCCCGTGCCACGCGATGGCAGCTATGAGGATCGAGGCGGCTATTGGGCGCCGGTCGAGCTCTGGCACCGCGAGGCTGAACACTGGAGCACGCTGTACCAGAAAGGCATGCGCGTGTTGGTAGAGGGCCGCACCGTGCGCGATGAGTGGGAGGACAGTGAAGACAATGCCCGGGTCACCTTCAAGATCGAGGCGCGTCGTGTCGGCATCCTGCCTCATCGCGTGCAGAACGTGGTCATGCGGGAGCGCTCAAGTGAATCAGCCTCGTCTGCGGCTCCCGTCGGGCAGGCTACAGACCAGGCCAGCTCGCCTGCGTCGAAGTCCAAAAAGCGCAGAGGGCAGCCACCATCGGCATGACGGACTTGAGGCATAAAAATTCCGCCTTTGCGTGAAGTCCCCCGGGCTGTCATTACTCGCTGCTCGTGAAGCACTGTCGTCCATGTGACTACAAGGTAGCCGCCTCGCCCCCATTCAAGGTTGCCCTCACCGACTAATATGAGGAACCTGCCATTCAGGTTTCTCATAGCTTGCCACTGCTGTTTCCAACAACGCTGCTCCGAACTCAACCCGGAGCAGTTCTATGCGTCTCTTTCTCTGCGAGAAACCCTCCCAAGGTCGTGACATCGCCAAGGTTCTCGGAGCCAGCCGACGTGGCGATGGTTGCTTGATCGGACGCGAGACAACCGTCACCTGGTGTATCGGTCACCTGCTGGAAACGGCCCCACCTGAAGCCTATGGCGATCAGTACAAAACCTGGTCGCTGGATCATCTACCGATTATTCCCGCGCAGTGGAGGGTTGAGGTCAAACCCAAGACTGTCGCGCAGTTCAAAATCATCAAACACCTGCTCAGCGAAGCTACCACCGTCGTCATCGCCACCGACGCCGATCGCGAAGGTGAAATGATTGCCCGCGAGTTACTAGAGCTCTGCAACTATCGTGGTTCTGTTGAGCGCCTCTGGTTGTCCGCACTCAACGAGGCGTCGATTCGCAAAGCACTGTCCTCGCTGAAGTCTAGTCAGGAGACCTTCCCGCTCTATCACTCAGCCCTCGCCCGCAGCCGCGCCGATTGGCTGATTGGTATGAACCTCAGTCGTTTGTTTACCCTCCTAGGACGGCGGGCGGGCTATGGCGCCGTGCTGTCGGTTGGACGCGTCCAAACGCCCACTTTGCGCTTGGTGGTTGAACGAGACCGCGCGATTGCCAGCTTCGTCTCGGTGCCGTACTGGGTGGTGAATGCGCACCTGTCCTCAATGGGGCAACAACCATTCATCGCATCGTGGATACCACCAAGCTCAGGACGTGACGAAGCCGGTCGCTGCCTGCAGCAGGCGCTCGCAAGTCAAGCCCTCCAAGCGATTTCTAGCAGCAAGACCGCCACCGTAGTCTCGCTGCGGACTGAGCATTTGCGCGAAGCGCCACCCCTGCCCTTCGACCTGAGCACACTGCAAGAAGTCTGTTCACGCAAGTTGGGACTCGGCGCTCAGGAAACGCTGAACATCGCTCAAGCCTTGTATGAAACCCACAAAGCCACCAGCTATCCGCGCAGCGATTGCCGCTATTTGCCAGAGAGCATGTTCAACGAGGTCGCCGCGGTATTCGATGCCCTGCTCAGAATGGACCCCGCGTTACGCCCAGCGCTCGGAAGCATCGATCAATCATTGCGCTCACGAGCATGGAACGATGCCAAGGTCACCGCGCACCACGGCATCATCCCCACCACCGAGCCGGCGAACCTTGGGCGGATGTCTGAACAAGAGCGCCAAGTCTACGAACTGATTCGTAGCCACTACCTCGCGCAATTCCTGCCGCATCACGAGTTTGATCGAACCGAGGTCGAACTGGAGTGCAGCGCCGAGCGTTTGACTGCTGTTGGCAAACAGATCCTCGTCCAAGGCTGGAAAGGCTTACTCTCCGACAACCCCGACGATGATGAACCTAGTCAAAAGTCCCAGGTGTTGCCCGCCCTACAACAGGGTAGGCAGTGCGCAGTGGACGACGTTGAACTCAAATCCATGCGCACCGCTGCGCCCAAATCGCTCACCGAGGGCGATCTGATCAAGGCGATGAAAAACGTCGCCAAGCTGGTCAACGACCCGCGCCTTAAACAGAAACTTCGGGATACCACCGGTATCGGCACGGAAGCCACGCGAGCCGGCATCATCAAGGGCTTGATTGATCGCGGTTACTTGCTGAAGAAAAAACGTGCCTTAATGGCCTCCGCAACGGCCCATACGCTGATCGAAGCGGTACCCGCTGCAGTCGCGGATCCGGGTATGACAGCGATCTGGGAGCAAGCGCTGGATGAAATCGAAGCGGGACGTCTGAGCTTGGATGCATTCGTTGCCAAGCAGGCGCACTGGATTACGCAGCTGATCGCAAACTGCGGAGCGCTTACCTTGTCGGTACCGGTCGAAGCCGGGCCTGTCTGCCCCATTTGCAACGCATCAATGCTTAGGCGGAAGGGTAAATCAGGGCCGTTCTGGTCATGCTCCCACTACCCAGACTGCAAAGGCACTGTGCCGATCAGTAAAGGTATACGTCGTCCATGAGGCACCATTTGGCGCTCACATGAACCTCGGGGGAAGTCATCAGTGCATCATCAACGGCGCCTGATCCTTCTCCAAATCGTCTAGCGGTTGTCCGATTTCACGGGCCAAGGCGATGCCTGTCGCGATCCATATCTGCCCCAGTTCGTTGAACGCTTTCAGGTGAGCAGGATCTTCGTTGAGCCAATGAACAAGGCTATCGAGATGTTCAGGATTATCAGGGCAGTCATGGATCTTGATGAACAGCTCCAGTGTTCGATCCCAGATCAGGTCCATGTCGTGCTCGCGCTGCTCATCCATGCTCAACCTTCCTCCCTTTGGCCCCATCAGACCACTCAGTCTCGCTGGTCACTTCGGCCTCTAATTCCTGGAGGAGTAGATGTCACGTCGCGACAAACAGCTATTTCAGTCAATATAACAACCCTTTAAGTCGATACTCAACCGTTAAGGATGTTCATGTCAATGGGTCTTTGCTCAACCATTCGGGTTGAATTGGAGAGCTCATCACTTGGCACATAAACATCCAACCCAAGCCCAAATTGGGCGCATGATCGCGAAGCACCGCACTCAGCGTAATCTGACCCAGGAAGAGGTGGCTGAACGCCTGGGGATCGGCAGCGAAGCCATTTCGCGCCTTGAGCGGGGTGTGGTGGAGCTTTCCGTGGTCAAGCTGATGCAACTGGCGGACATCTTCGACTGCCGGATGGATGAACTGCTGACGGAGTCGAGCAGTCGCCCCAACGACCAGGGCCAGATGATCGCGGGCCTGCTGAGCGGCCTTCAAGAAAGCGACCGTGCCTTTATCCTGACGACCGTCGAACAGCTGGCCGCTCATCTCAGTAGCAAATAACCGCTTCGCACACTGGCTTGACGTCGTCACACCCGCTCTGCTGTAGTGCCTCAGGATCATCGCTTACGGCGACCCAAGACCGATTCGCTCCGGGTAGCTCGGTCGGACTCTTAGAGTTCGGAGCCTTCTCTTCTGCGGAATTTCATTCCCTCTTTGTGCTCGACCGGATCAATGTGGCGGATGACCACTGTTGCCTCTGCCAGGCAGCAGCGGTCATCCGCTACGGCGATCGCATTCAGTCCCGGAGCCCGCCGGGGAAACACTGGGCACCCTTTGTGCGCGGATGCGTGCCAGCGTATTCCGACCCAGGCCACGATAAGGGTCGGTTGGCGAATCATGGCGCAGTTAAATCAAGTTTTGCGAGGAGCTTGTCGACTGCGTCAGACCGCCTAAGGTGGCTTTTCTATTCCTCGCCTGGCACCCCGCCAGGCCTACTCTTCATTTTCTTCAGTCCATTAATTTCCACTGTATTCCGGCTATAAAAAATCAGCTTGCGGCGTCTTGACGCTTTCCTGTGACAGGCTTATACAAAGGGCGTGGTTCGCTGTCGTTGACAGCCCAGCCCAGGTAGCTTGAACCTTCAAGGCTACGCCACGTTCGTGGTGGTTTACCCAAGTGCGATCAGCATTCGGAAGCTCGCCCGGTTACCGCTTCAGCGGTGATGAATGCTCACTGTCCCCAGATCCGCAAACCACTGCTGCGGATCCTCTTCTGCTGCATCGCTATTTTCCCAGACGCATCGTTCTGATCGTCATCGGCTTACCGGTGACGAGTCGTTCATCGTTCGCCTTCACCTCACTCACCCTGACGGGGCTCACTTCCCCGTTAGGGGCTGTGCGTCGCCGTTTTCCCTTGAAATAGGAGAACCACCATGGCCCACGCCAACCAATCCCAAGAAGCGACCACTTACTTCAATCTGCACACTGCCGGTATCGGCTACCTCAACCGTGTTCGTGAAGTACAAGTCCGCCGCGGTCAGCCGTTCATGGCCTGCGATATCGCGGCTCTGCACGGTGCCACTGATGCGGTCGAGTACACCCGCTTCGACTGCAAAGTCGCTGGAGGCGAAGCTGAACGCTTGATTCGTCTCTATATGGACGCCGTCAGAGCCGAGAAAAAGGTCTTGCTGTCGTTCCGTATCGGCGATCTGTGGATTGACCCATTTCTCTATGAGAAAGGCGATAAACAAGGCCAGCCGGGTGCCAGCCTGAAAGGTCGGCTGCTGTACATCGACTGGATCAAGGTCAACGGCACGTTCGAATACAAAGCGCCTGCCAGGCAGGAGGCAACAGCACCTGCTGAGCAAACGCCAAACAGTGAGCCATCCCCAACGTCGGCTGATGCCGAAGCTGAGGATACCGACAACCCAACAGAGACCAGGATCAAACCTGAATCTGCACCCACTCCCCGCACAGCCCGCCGTGTTGCCACACGCACTGTTCAGTCCGCCTGAACACAATCCCCGATGTTTTACATCAAGGCGCTCAATCGAGCGCCTTTCTTCAATCCGCACAGGAGAACCCACATGGAATCCTTCTGGCTTTGCGACGATTGCCTGTTCGCTGCGGCTTACGAGGACTACAGCACGTTATCGCTCTACTACACGACGGATGAAATCGAGAAACGCATCGCCGGTCTCCATCGCGGGCTGGTTCGGCTAATGCCCGTCAGTGCCGACTTCGACCCCGAAACTGGTCGCGGAATAAAAACCTTCTCCCCCTTGCCCTGCGATGGTTGTGACTCAGACCTGTACGGACAACGCCACCGATTCACTCGGCTGTAAAAAGTGCGTCATCGGCTAATAGCCGCGACTCTATATCCACCTTGGGGACACCACTCCCCACGGGTGTGTACCCCTGAATGTTCGCTTCGGAGGTACCCCATGAGCACCCCACTCACCCTGATTGAAACCTCGGATGTCGAGGCTGATCGTATCGCCCACGAAAACCAGCTGATTGATGAAGCGCTACGTATTCTGGACCGTCGGCTGTTCACCCGCGGCCCTAACCTAACGTCACCTGACGCCGTGGCCTCATACCTAAAACTGCATCTTGCACCACAAGAGCATGAAGTCTTCGGTGTGATTTTTCTCGATGCCCGCCATCGCGTTCTGGCATTCGAGATCCTCTTTCACGGGAGCATCGATGGCGCCAGCGTTTACCCCCGCCAGGTCGTCAAGCGCTCCCTAGCGCATAACGCAGCAGCTGCCATTGTCTGCCACAACCACCCCTCCGGTTGCACGGAACCCAGCCTGGCGGATCGCGCCTTGACCGCACGGTTGAAAGAGGCCTTGGACTTGATTGAAGTGCACTTATTGGATCACTTCATCGTCGGTGAAGGTCGTCCTCTCTCTCTTGCCGAGCATGGCTGGCTTTAACCCCCCCCAAAGGCGTCTACGGACGCCTTATTCATTTCCCTTCTGGAGAATCCTCATGAACCCAACACCCCAACCCTTAGCTCTGCCGGAAACCTCGAATCCATTTGCTCGCGGCTACGACAAACTGCATATCAAACGACTGCTACAGATCACTTACGCAAATGACTGCCCTCCCTGCTTTCGCCCCGTACACGACGCACAAGCCCATCTGCTCGATGATGCGTTAGAACTATTTCCCTGCCTGTTCAATGACGACGTGGCTCTGATCAGCGAGGGTCAGTCCATTCCGGATGAATTGGATGAACGCTTCCAGTCCACCGGGCTGGTACAGCAAGTGATCTATGACGTGACTGGCGAAATGCTCAACGAGCGACATCACGTCGGTGATCTGTACTCCTTGGAAGAAGCCCAAGCCTTGGTCCATCGTTTGAGCTTCGACACAGGACATTACAGCCGAACCTGGGAGCTCAGTACCGTACACCTCACTGACGAAGCGCTGCGTCACTTGGAACGCCGGGTTGGCAATTTTGACTCCAGGCCAACCGGACTGCTGTTTGAACCCTTTGCCCTACCAGACTGCAATGGCGTCGGGTGTAAGCTGATCGGCACGCCCTGGACCGACGATAACTTGGTTAAGATCGAGGGCAATCCTTACTCGTCGTTGAGGCAAGAACAGCTCGACGCCGGTACGCCGGAGGCTTTGGTCAACGTACTGTATCTGGCGGCATTGGCGGATGTGAGGTTGTTGATTTTCGACCCCGACGCTGCCGTCCTGGATGGGCTCGCCATTTATGACGAAATAGCAACGCGTTCTACTTAAACACGACCCGTCTTGAATCAACTTACTCACTGAATCGCTCCTTCACCTCATGTCAGGTTCTGCACTGAATCTGACATGAGGTTTTTTCCATGGAGCGTTTTTTCACGCCTGTCTGCCTGCTGGGTTTGTTGAGTGCCTGCACGGCGCAGATCCCGACCCCATTGCCGACTAGTCCAGAGAATGGCGGTAGTTCCCATCGGGCCCAGCTTTCGAGAAGTACAGCCGAAGAGAGTCACCCGACAGAGCTCCGCTATGGCCGCTATACGCTGATCAGCACCGAGCCCACGGCAGAGCAACGTGATCTTCTCGCTCAAATCATTGACGTGAGCATTCCGACCAACCTGAATCCCTCGGTACAGGAAGCGATGCACTACGTGCTGCAGCGCTCAGGTTATTCGCTCTGCCCTGCTGCCGAACCAGTAAAGATACTGTTTGCCCGGCCTCTGCCCGCCGCCCATTACCGGCTCGGCCCGATCTCACTACGCAACGCGCTACAAGTGCTGGCTGGCCCCGCCTGGCAACTCACGACCGATGAGGTCAGCCGTTCGGTCTGCTTCGAACGGCAAAAAAATGATGCTGCCGTCGTGCGGCTCGCACCCAGCGCGGCCCATCAGCCGGAGGCACGCCCATGAAAGCCACGACGTTTCAAACCCTCATTGTCGGCTCACTTTGCCTGGCGGTCTCCGGGCTGAGTGGTGGTTTGTATAACCAGTATCAACGCGTGACCGAGCTGGAAAATGCGAACGCCCAACGCCTACAGACCCTGGATACCCTGCAACGTGATTCAAGCACCCTCTTGGATGCACAGGAGAAGCTGCAGTACGCACTGAAAGACCTGAAGCAGATGGTCGATTCCGGTGAGCAACAGGCCAATACCCTCGATCCGATGTTGGATCAATGGGCGCAGGAGATACAGGAACTGCGCGATGGTCTGGCAGCCCGTGCTACCGAAGCCGACATGATCGCGCTACGCGCACGACTTGAGCGCGTCGAGCAGCAACTCCTGGACCTCAAAAGTCAGCCACCACTCCCACCACCGACGCACTCCTCGGCCAAGCCGAAAAAAACCGCTCAGCCCAAGCCTGCCCCGCTCCTGCCGCCATTTTCAGTGTTGAGCGTCGAGTACCGCGGTGGGGAGCGCTTTCTGGCTGTCGCACCTCCTGACAGTCGCTCGCTCAATGATATCCAGTTGCTGCACAACGGCGAGCAGTTCGGCACATGGCAACTGAAGGTGCTGGAGCCGAACGCGGCCATCTTCGCGGTGATCAATCACTCAGACCAGACCGTGCACCTTCCTTGAGAAACGATCATGAACAGAGCGCTGCTGCCCGCCGTCGTTTGTCTCGTTTCACTGTTTAGCACGGGCGCTGCGATGAGCAACCCTATCACGGCACCGTCACAGAACCGGGACACACAGTCCATTCCCTTGGAGCGCTCGCACTCTGAACAAGCTGCAAGCTGGGGTCTCACGGAGCAGGAGTGGACACGCTTCGAAAAAATTCAAGCCGGCCCGCGCGGTTTCTGGAGCCCGAGCCTCGACCCATTGACCGCGCTTGGGGTAGAGGCAGAGACCGACCAAGAGCGCCAGCGCTATGCCGAATTGCAGGTAGCGCTGGAAGCCAAACGTGCCGAGCGCGAGTTGGCTTACCAAAACGCCTACACCGCAGCTTGGGCCAAGCTGTTTCCGGGGCTGTTGCCGATTCAGGGTATGGCATCCCCGCCCGCTGCTAGCTCACCGGTAGAGCCCCGCCGTGCTCTGTTTGTCGAAGACCATTGCCCTGCGTGCACCGCTGAAGCGCAGCGTCTGCAAAGCAGTGATACAGCGTTCGATATCTACCTGGTGGGTAGCCATGGTGAGGATGAACATGTCCGTGGCTGGGCGCGGCAAGCAGGCATTGATGCGAGCAAGGTCCAACACCGGCAAATCACCCTGAACCATGATCGCGGGCGCTGGTTCAGCCTGGGAGCCCCGAGACCGTTACCCGTCACATTTCAGCAGGTGAACGGACAATGGCAACGTCTCGATTGATTGCTATTGCGCTCCTGCTGACGGTGCACGCCGTCCGGGCAGACGAACTTCCGCCTCCGGCTTATCAACTGGCAGCGCATGACGCCAACGTCCCTTCCACGGTGTTGTTCGCGATTGCCCTGCAGGAGAGTGGCGCCCGCCTCCGTGGTCGACTGCTGCCCTGGCCCTGGACGCTGAATATTGCCGGTAGCCCTTACCGTTTCGCCAATCATCAGACCGCCTGTCACGCCTTGCTTCAGGCGCTTGCTCGGTATGACGCCAAGCGCGTCGATGCCGGGCTTGGGCAAATCAACCTGGGTTATCACGGACAGCATTTTTCCAGTCCCTGCGAAGCCCTTGAACCCTACCGCAATCTGGCCGTGACTGCCGCGCTGCTGCAAGAACATCACACCGTTACCGGTGATTGGGTGTCAGCTGCTGGCCGCTATCACCGCCCGGCAGGAGGAACGCCGGCCGCGCGTTACCGCGTCGGCTTTTCCCGACAACTCGAACGATTGCAGGTTTCCTCTAAAGAGGGCACACCACCATGAAGCGAATTCCCAGTGCGTATAACTTCGCCATGCTCTTGGCAGCGTTCGCCCAGCCGGTACTGTCGTTTGCAGAAGTTCACACTCGCCCCCAGTTTGAAGCTTCCACGCCGCCAATAAACAACAAGACCCAGCCTGCTCGGGCCATACATGCAGACCTATCTGCATTTGCCGATGAAACCTGGATACTGCCCGTGCGCAGCTCTCACTTGAGCCCAGGCCAAATCACAACTCGCACCCTAGACATGCCGGGCTTGCAGCCATTTTTCCTTGTCGGGGAGGATCCCCAATCGTTGGCTTGGCTGCATCAGCGTGCGACTGAACTGCAAGAAATGGGGGCAGCCGGCCTCGCCGTCGAAGTGACCGATACTGAAGCCCTGGCCCGAATTCGAGCAGCCGCGCCGGGCATCACCATCCTGCCGGTCAACGGGAACGACATCGCCTCTCGCCTGAAAATTAAGCACTACCCTGTCTTAATCACAGCCACCTCACTGGAACAGTGAGTCTGGGTCATGGCCGAGCATGCGATGGAGTCCAAACTCCGGCCCGCAGTCGAGCTGTATACCGTGGCGATCTGCGTCGCCGCGGTGGTGTTATGCGTGTACTCGCCCTGGGCCGTGGCCCTATCACCCGAGATCGGTCTGATTGCGGCTCTGGCCTATGCCCTGTTCGGTTTGATCCGCCTCCGACAAGCCTGGGAGGTGTTGCGCTATCGGCGCAATATCCGCCGGCTGCCTCGCTACGAGCTGACCAGCCGGCAGATTCCGGTGAGCGGCAAACGTCTGTTCATGGGCCGCGGCTTTCGCTGGACCCGCCTGCACACCCAGCGCTTGGTCGAGGCCCAGGATCCGGCCGTCGCCCACTACGTCGACCAACCGACCCGTTACCGCCTGGCACGTGGACTCGAACGTCGCCTAGAACATGCACCGTTTCCGCTCTCGACACTGGCGCGTGTCACGGCCTGGGACAGCGCCTTTAATCCGTTGCGCCCTTTACCCCCAGTCGGTGGCTCACCGCTGTTGCATGGGGTTGAGCCCGACGAAACGGAAGTCAGTCTGCCGCTGGGTGAACGAGTCGGGCATACCCTCGTGCTGGGCACGACCCGTGTTGGCAAGACGCGGCTCGCCGAGGTGTACATCACCCAAGACATCCATCGCGTTAAACACGAGGTAGTGATCGTCTTCGATCCGAAGGGCGATGCCGATTTGCTCAAGCGCATGTACGTCGAAGCCAAACGTGCCGGTCGGGAGAAAGAGTTTTATGTGTTCCATCTGGGTTGGCCGGAGATCTCCGCCCGCTACAACGCCGTGGGACGTTTCGGGCGCATCTCGGAAGTAGCGTCGCGCATCGCCGGGCAGCTCAGTGGTGAAGGTAACTCGGCGGCGTTTCGCGAGTTCGCCTGGCGTTTCGTCAACATCATCGCCCGCGCCCTGATCGAGTTGGGCCGACGTCCGGACTACCTGCAAATCCAGCGACATGTGGTCAACATCGACGCGCTGTTCATCGAGTACGCCCAGCAGTTTTTCGCCAAGACCGACCCTAAGGCGTGGGAAGTGATTGTCCAGCTTGAAGGCAAGCTGACCGAGAAGAACATCCCCCGGCATATGATCGGACGCGAAAAGCGCGTGGTGGCCATCGAGCAGTACCTGGCGGTGAAGCGGGTATTTGATCCAGTAATGGACGGGCTGCGTTCGGCGGTACGCTACGACCGTACTTACTTCGACAAAATCGTTGCCTCGCTACTGCCGCTGCTGGAGAAACTCACCACCGGCAAGACCGCCCAGTTACTGGCTCCCAACTACACCGATTTAGATGACCCGCGGCCGATCTTCGACTGGATGCAGATCATCCGAAAGCGCGGCATCGTTTATGTCGGCCTCGATGCGCTGACCGATGCCGAGGTGGCCGCCGCTGTGGGCAATTCCATGTTCGCCGACTTGGTCTCGGTGGCGGGACACATCTATAAACATGGCATTGACCATGGCCTGCCCCAATCGAGCAACAACGGTGACAAGTTGCCGATCAACCTGCACGCTGATGAGTTCAACGAGTTGATGGGCGACGAGTTCATCCCGCTGATCAACAAGGGAGGTGGCGCCGGCATCCAGGTAACTGCCTACACCCAGACACTCAGCGATATCGAAGCGCGAATCGGAAACCGCGCCAAGGCCGGCCAGGTGATTGGCAACTTCAACACCTTGCAGATGCTCCGCGTACGCGAGACCGCCACTGCGGAGCTGCTCACCCAGCAGTTGCCCAAGGTCAACGTGCTGACCAGAACCCTGGTATCGGGTGCCACCGACACCTCCGATCCTGAAGCCAATACGGACTTCACTTCCTCCTCTCAGGACCGCGTCAGCAGCACTAGTGTGCCGCTGATCGAGCCAGCGCATATCGTCAGTTTGCCGAAGGGGCAAATGTTCTCCTTCCAGGCCGGTGGCCAGCTCTGGAAAGTCCGCATGCCGTTGCCAAAACCCTCCAACGACGAGGCGATGCCCAAGGACCTGCAGGAGCTTACCCAGCGGATGCGGGCCACCTATAACGAACAGGCAGGGCAATGGTGGAGCGCAAGCGGTGGCGGCCCTACAACAAACTTCGATCTGGATCAGGTGGGTTAGCCCGACCCACCACAGGTTTCGATTCAGCAAACGCGTATTCGGCGAGCGCCGTGGCAGCATCAACTTAACGGTGCACAATGGAGTAAAGGATGGCGACTTCCGTACAGAACACGCCGCCACAACCGATCCAGCGTCCGGGATTGATCGTCTCGGCGATTGGCTTGGTCTTACGCATTATCGGTATGCTGATCGCCTCGTTGCTGTTTTCAATCCTTATCGAGTTCGCCGGTTTGCTGCTGTTCTGGGGCGATCAGGGTTGGCGGCACAGCCAAGCCATGTTGAATAGCGAATTGGGATGGCTCAGCGAGCACTTCAAAGCTTCACTCATTCTTCGACAACCTGAAAAGACGATTATCCGGTGGCTGGACATCCTCAATCAGTGGTTGCTGGTCAAGAGTGGCTTTGCGGATTTTGCCCAGCAGGCACGCGCGTCGAGCCAGAGTAACGGCTTCTGGAGTTGGGCCAATCAGCTCTACGTGAGCATTGAGGACTTCGTGCTGGCGGCGGTGTATGTGACCTTTACCTTTGTGGTGCGCCTGACCATTCTCGTCCTGGCCACACCACTGTTTTTGTTGGCCTCGTTCACCGGTTTTGTCGATGGCTTGATGCGCCGCGACCTACGGAAATTTGGAGCAGGGCGAGAAAGCAGCTTTGTCTATCATCGTGCTAAACGTGCAGTGGTACCGCTACTGTTCGTACCCTGGATCATTTACCTGTCCCTGCCCTTTACGCTCAATCCTATGGCTATTCTATTGCCTTGCGCAGTAATACTTGGGACAACGGTAGCGATTGCGGATTCCACGCCATCCGGCCACCCAGTCCGCTCTCATCTGGCCAGGCATTCCACGGCCATCTGGCCACCTGTTCCACGGCCATCCGGCCGGGCAGTCGGAGCGCAGCGACGCAGGGGGGGCATTGTTAGTCTGAGGTGCCCGGTGTCGTCAATTTCTTCGTCTGTTTGCGCATCGACTCACCCTTGAGGTTGATCCGATAAGCGTTGTGCACCAGGCGGTCGAGGATGGCGTCGGCCAGAGTCGGATCACCGATCAGTTCGTGCCAGTTGTCCACTGGCATTTGGCTGGTCACGATGGTCGAGCGCTGGCCGTAGCGGTCGTCCAGTAGCTCCAGCATGTCGCGGCGCTGTTCCGCGTTGAACGGGGCCAGACCCCAGTCATCAAGGATCAGCAGGTCGGTCTTGGCATAGCCGCTCATCAGCTTGGCGAAGCGCCCGTCGCCGTGGGCTAGGCCCAACTCTTCCAACAGGCGCGGCAAGCGCAGGTAACGCACGCTGTAACCCTCTCGGCAGGCCTGGTGGGCCAGGGCGCAGGCCAGCCAGGTCTTACCGACGCCAGTCGGGCCGTTGATAATCAGGTTGAGTCCGTCGCGTAACCACTGACCGCTGCTCAGCTGGAGGATCAGCGCCTTGTCGAGTCCGCGCGGGCTGCGGTAGTCGATGTCTTCGAGGCAGGCGTTGTGCTTGAGCCGGGCCTGACGCAGGCGGCTGCTGAGGCGCTTGTCGTCGCGCTCGGTCAGTTCGCGGTCGACCAACAGGCCGAGGCGTTCCACGAAGCTCAGGCTGTCGATGTCGGGGGTTTTCAGTTGCTCGGCGAGTGCCTTGAGCATGCCGGTCAGGCGCAGGGTCTGGAGCTTGTCCAAGGTCGGATGGGGCAGCATGGTGGGATTCCTTGTGTTCAGTGGTAGTAGCCGGGGCCGCGCAGGTTGGCGTGGTCGTCCGGCAGCAGGGGCAGGTGCTGCTGGGCCAGCGGCAGGTTTTCCAGCCCCTGGCGCAGGATCGATTCGAGGCTCTTGTAGCTGCACGCGCCGAGGCTGAGGGCGCGTCGGCAGGCCAGCTCCAAGCGCACTTCGCCATGGGTCTTGCCCAGGCGCAGGATGCCCAGGCAGGCCCGGTAGCCTTGGGTTGGGTGGATGCGCCGTTCGAGGATGTGGCTGATCACGCCGGCGGTGTGCGGCCCGGTCTGCTCGGCCCAGCGGATCAACCGTTGCGGCGTCCACTCGGCATGCTCGCGATGGCTCTTGGGCATGTGCTCGGTCTGTGTGCTATGCCGGCCCTTGTGTGGCGAGCGCAGGTGGCTGGCCACCCGCTGGTTGGCGTGGAAGCACTCGACGGTGCGCGCCGTCAGCCGTACTTCCAGCTGTTTCTTCACCAACTGGTAGGGCACTGAGTAGTAATGCCCATCGACCTCGACGTGATAGTCGATATGCACGCGCGCCTTCTTCCACTCGGCATAGACGTAGGGCTGCTCCGGCAGTGGGCTCAGCGCTGGACGATCCAGGGCTTCGAAGGCCGAGTGCCGGGAGCCCGGCAGCTTGCGAAACGGTCGTCGGTTGAGCCGCTCCAGCAATAAGGCGATGGCGCTGTTGAGTTCGTCCAGGGAGAAGAACTGGCGGTTCCTCAGCGCGGCGAGGATCCAGCGCTCGACCACCTGCACGCCGACCTCAGCCTTAGCCTTGTCGCGCGGCTTACGCGCCCGCGCCGGCACCACCGCCACGCCATAGTGCTCGGCCAGATCGCGGTAGCTCGGGTTGATGTCCGGCTCGTAGCGATGGCTCTTACTCACCGCGCTTCGCAGGTTGTCCGGCACCACGATTTCCGGCACGCCGCCGAGAAAGGCGAAGCAGCGGACATGGGAGCCCAGCCAGTCCGGTAACTGCTGCGACCAAGTGGCTTCGGCGAAGGTGTAGCTGGACGCGCCAAGCACCGCGACGAACACCTGCGCCTGGCGGATCTCGCCGCTGTGGCGGTCGATCACCGGCACCGTCTGCCCGGCGTAGTCGACAAACAGCTTCTCACCGACGCGATGCTCCTGGCGCATCACCACGTCCAGCTTGCCCTGCCAGGCTCGGTAGTGCTCGCAGAACCAGCTGTACTGAAAGCCTTTCGGCTGGCTCAGGCGATACTCCTGCCAGAGCAGCGCCAAGGTCACGCCCGGCCGGCGTAGCTCGGCATGCACCCAAGACCAATCGGGCAATGGCCGTTGCTCGCTGGGCACCGCAGGGGGCGGTGGGAACAGTTGCTGCTCCAGCTCGGAATCGGACAACGAACAGGGCCAGGCTAGACCGCTGGCGGCAAAGCGGTTGAGGTAATCGCCGACAGTGACACGACCGATCTGCACGCTGACGGCAATCTGGCGAGCCGATAGCCCGACCTCGAACTTGAGACGAAGTACTTCGCGAATCTTACGCATGGATAAACGCTCCACGACGACCTCTCTGCTTCGAAAAAGAGGTCGATGGTAGTGAAGAAATCCTGCGTTACTGCCTGCCCGGTTGAGTGGCCGGATGACCGTGGAATCAGTGGTCGGATACGCGTGGAATGGGTGGCCGGATCACCGTGGAATCGGTGGTCAGATGCTTATGGAATGGGTGGCCAGATGACCGTGGAATCCGCAAGCGATCACAGCGACGACGTTCAAAAAGCATCTCTAGTACTAGTTAAGCTTTTTCCGCGATTGATTTGGTAGTGATGACACTCAACCTTCCCAGGTCTCAGCATCGTCCATTTCACCGCGAAAAACCGGCTGACCTACCTGTAGCTCATTTAAAGCTTCACGCAGACTTGCCCCTGTGCAGGCGTTACCGATACTTTTCAGCATCCAAGAATCTCCATAGTCCATCTGATGTGCGCTCCCCCATATACCAATAATGCGCCCACCAGAAGTTCAGGCGATCCGCGTCTTTGAGCAGTCGTTTGATTTGATCGTGTGCACTTGCCGCAAGGTTGCAGTATCGGACTGGCGACTCAGCGCCAGCCAGCTCGCTCAGAGACTCAGCCAGGGCGACCACCGCCCTTAGGGCCTTGCTACACTGCGCCTCGCAGTGTTCCGCTGGCTGAATTCCCGCTCAACCCTCAGGCTTACTGCTCAGCATGCACCGCCTGACGGAAAGCATTGAGATCGCCAGGTTGAACGCATCCAGGGTGACTGCTAGCGGTTCGATCACAGTTCCGGCGCCGGTTCACATGAATCCACGGCGCTCATGGGTGGGGTTCCTTTCCGTCGTTCCTCCATAACGCCAAGGCCAACCCGGGTGCGCCTCTACTGGTGCAAGCCAGCACTTAGCGGGTTTATGGTGCTGCAAGATTTCCATCGACAGTCAGTTACTACCCGTGACGACCTTCCATGGTTGGCCGTCAACTATGAAACTTTAAGGCGTCGCAACAATTTTCCTACGCCCTCATCGTAAGAGTCGGGAGAAGTGAAATCGGCATACAGTTTTCCCACTAGAAATAATGGGAGATCACACTGTTCGTACAAAAGCGGAAGCACTACGACCTCTCCAGTCGAAATTTCTCGATGGATGGCTATCTCCAGCTCTCTCTCGACCCACGGTGACTTGACCGATTTGGCAGACAGCACAACACAGATGTATTTGGTCTTTCTTAAGCCTTCGTCAATTTTTTTGGTTAAAGAATCTCCAACCAGGATCTCGGCCTCATCCAGCCAAACATGCGTTCGATGATGTTGCGCTGCCGATATTTGGGGCGATCAAAAAGTCGAGGCAATCCTGGCTTGGTTTTGCGCTTCATGCTTCGCAACGGAATGACTGGCTGCATGCGATAACGATCACAATACTGGCGCAGCGCTTCAGCGTCGTAACCCTTGTCAGCCAGCAACCAGCGGCAACGCTTGCGTGGGCGACCGCGCAGGCTGGGTATGCAAGCCTGATCGAGTAGCGGTTGGGCATAGGCTATATCGCTGGCTTGTCCGCCTGACAACAGGAAACGCAGAGGCACACCATTGGCGTCGCACAGCATGTGAATCTTGGTCGTCAGGCCACCCCGGCTGCGCCCGAGCGCGTGGTCTTGCGGTTCTTCAAATCCCCTTTTTTCCCGGCACCTGATGAGGCCCGGGTTGCTCGTACGGCAGTGGAGTCGATCATCCATGTTTCCAAGTCAATCAAACCCTGCTCATTCAATCGGATATGAAGACGCTTGAGCATCTGATCAAAAGCTCCGCAATCACGCCATCCCCGGAACCGTTGATAGATCGTTGACCAAGGGCCGAATCGTTCGGGCATGTCTCGCCAGGCTGCGCCAGAGCAAAGCACCCAGAGAATACCGTTTAGCATCAGGCGATCATCGGCCCGAGGGCGCCCGGTGCGCTGATTTTTGGTGAAGATATCTGCAACCAGATCCCAGGCTGCGTCGGGGAGTTCATACCGCTTTGCCATCTTGGCCTCCTGGCTTTAATGGCGGTGTATTTTACAGAAAATCGTATTTCTTGGGTTTACGTACAGAGCCTAGAGGCACAAATCGATCCAGCGGTGGGTAAGCCGAGCCAAGGTAAGCGAGCGAGGGACTGCGTATAACGGCGCTTATGGTACGGGTCAAGATTACCGCGTGCCAGTGCAGGGCACGCGCTGGCACGCGTCCGGCCGTTAATGTCGGACTAGACACACAAACATCAGCCAAAAGTAGTCCGTAAGATTTGCCTACCAAGTCGTGGCTATTCAGCGTTTAGAGCGCTAACGCGGAAGCGACCACTCAAACGGCTCAAACGATCGGCTAACTGGCTGAGTTGCTGGCCATCGTTATTAAGCTTGTTCGCATCGCCGAACGTTTGCTCTGCCACTTTTTGCACACTGTGCAGATGCTGACTGACTTCTGCACTGGTCGCAGCTTGCTCGTGGGTGGCAGCGGCAATCAGCTCGTTCATTTGAGTAATGGCGCTGATGTCTTGCGCTACGGCGCCGAGCAGTTCGGCAGTTTCCTGACTGTCTCGTAGGCAGCTGCGCGCACTGTTTCGGCTTTCCTGCATGGCAGTCGCTGCTTGACGGCTGCCTTGTTGCAGGCCGCTGATGATTTCTTGGATCTCAGCGGTGGACAACGCTGTTTTCTGCGCAAGATTACGGACCTCGTCAGCCACGACGGCAAAACCACGACCATGCTCGCCAGCACGTGCGGCTTCAATCGCAGCGTTTAGGGCCAGCAGGTTGGTTTGATCCGCAATCGAACGGATCACTTCCAAAACCTTGCCGATTTTCTCGGACTGTTCTGCCAGCGCCTGAACCTCGGTTTCAGTAACATCGATTTGCGTGGCTAGTTTGCCAATCTCGCTACGCACATGGTTGACCGAGCGGCTGCCCTCGGCAGCCTGTTGATTGGCGGTTTGTGCTGCCGTTGCGGCGCCATCTGCATGTCCAGCTACTTCGTCAATAGCGGTGCTCATCTGCAGCATGGCTGAGCTCATGTAGATGATTTCGCCTTGCTGCTGCTCCGCGCCGGAGCTTACGTGGGCGGTGGTTTGCAGCAGACTGTCACCCATTTTTTTCAGGCTTTGGGTGTCTTTAATCACTTCACCGACCAACTCATCTAAGGTGCCGAGAAAGTGATTAAAGCCTAGGCTAACTTTGCCCTGGGCACTGCTGCGGCAAACGAGGTTTATTTCGTCATCTTTCTCAGTGAGCTTTTCGGCCGCTTGCATCAGCGCCGCGCTTTCAACGGCTTCCGCGTGGGTCTGTATCGCCAAGTAAATCAGGATTGCGCTTTCTGCTACGACGTACATTGCATGCAGGAAAATTATCGGCCAACTGCCGCTCGGCAGTACAACCACGTCAACACCTTGTCCTTGCAATGCAAAGAAACTCAGGTGATGCACCGCAATCACCAATGCTGCGACCGCGATCGGCAGCCAGTCGCGGTAATATACTAAGAAGGCCATTAACACAAAGATGCTGAAGTGCATTTCCATCATGCCGCCGGCCTGGTTGATGTGCAGGGCCGCCATCACCATATACGCCGCGCCCATCACGCAACGCAACAGGCGTTGGCCGCTGATGAGCTGGTTAAGTACGCCCATTACTACAGCCGTACCACCACCGACCAGGAGCGCTTGACCCCAAGTGCCATTCCAGAATGCGAGGCCGAGCGAGTACACAAACATCAGCCACAGCACCCCCAGCATAATTCGGTCTGCTTTTTGGTAGTGCTGTTGAAGGGTGGGGGACAGGTTAGCTGACATGGTGAGAGGCTCGAGAGGTTGTGCTGCAATCGTGGTGAGTGCGGCAATCAATATACTTCTAAATAGCGTTAGCTTGATTTAGGCGAGCGGCAACTGCTCACAATTGCTGTATCGGCAAGTTGAGTCTAGGGATGAGCGTGAGTTTGCGCATAATGCCGTAGCGCGCTGCCGGTTTGTGATCGTTAATTGCTCGGCCAGTCGCAGAAGCAGCCTACCGCCATTGTGTTGTTTACGTTTACGGGTCTGCCAGCAATCAGGGCGTCTAAAATGGGCTCGATAATGCTGTTACTAGAAGAGGTGCAGGTTGCGCCTTCGCTGTAGGGGCCGAAGTATGCCAGTTGGCCTGTCCGGTCCCAGATTGCCACAGCCGGGCTGGCGGGGATTTTGTAGCTGCCGCTCAAGGCCGGTAAGGTTTTCAGGGCGTTCAGGACATCAGATAATTGGCCGTGGCTACCTGGCGGTTGTACCGCGTAGAAACTTACACCCTGTGGGCCGAAGCGCTTGATCAGCTCGGTCAGGTGTTGCTGGTTGACGATATTGCACGGGCAGGACGGGTCCCAGAAATGTATCAGGCGGATCGGGCCTGGACCAGCAAGCTCATCAGGCAGGCGCAGCTGTTCACCGTAGAATAACGCGGTCTGCTCACTGAAGCTGCGCAGGTAGCGCGCTTCGTACCACCAGTAGGCGACTAGCATGGAGAGGCCCCAGAGCATAATCAGCAGGCTTGCTATAAGGGTTTTGCGATTCGGGCGGGTCATGGGCAGTCTTTAATTTTCAGATGCGCAACTTACCATAGCTAAGGCTCTGTACGTAAAGTATTGTCGCAAGCACCGCATAGCGCAGGCCAATGAGACCATCGCCGCAAAACTTGTTGCGAGCTTGTCGAAGCGCGTCACGATGCGACGGTTCTCCTTCAGCCAGCCAAACATGCGTTCGATGATGTTGCGCTGCCGATATTTGGGGCGATCAAAAAGTCGAGGCAATCCTGGCTTGGTTTTGCGCTTCATGCTTCGCAACGGAATGACTGGCTGCATGCGATAACGATCACAATACTGGCGCAGCGCTTCAGCGTCGTAACCCTTGTCAGCCAGCAACCAGCGGCAACGCTTGCGTGGGCGACCGCGCAGGCTGGGTATGCAAGCCTGATCGAGTAGCGGTTGGGCATAGGCTATATCGCTGGCTTGTCCGCCTGACAACAGGAAACGCAGAGGCACACCATTGGCGTCGCACAGCATGTGTATCTTGGTCGTCAGGCCACCCCGGCTGCGCCCGAGCGCGTGGTCTTGCGGTTCTTCAAATCCCCTTTTTTCCCGGCACCTGATGAGGCCCGGGTTGCTCGTACGGCAGTGGAGTCGATCATCCATGTTTCCAAGTCAATCAAACCCTGCTCATTCAATCGGATATGAAGACGCTTGAGCATCTGATCAAAAGCTCCGCAATCACGCCATCCCCGGAACCGTTGATAGATCGTTGACCAAGGGCCGAATCGTTCGGGCATGTCTCGCCAGGCTGCGCCAGAGCAAAGCACCCAGAGAATACCGTTTAGCATCAGGCGATCATCGGCCCGAGGGCGCCCGGTGCGCTGATTTTTGGTGAAGATATCTGCAACCAGATCCCAGGCTGCGTCGGGGAGTTCATACCGCTTTGCCATCTTGGCCTCCTGGCTTTAATGGCGGTGTATTTTACAGAAAATCGTATTTCTTGGGTTTACGTACAGAGCCTAGGACCAGGTTAAGCAGGGCACGCATCGGCTCATAGCGCTCAGGATCGCGGCTATAGCGGGCAGGCTTCATCGCTTGGCGAATGAACTCCAAAACGTGGGTACGATTCCTTTTGGTATTTTGGCTATCGGCAAAAGCGTTGTAGATGCGCGTGCGTTTTGTGATCGGTCCCGGATCTATCATTTTAGCAGTGGCTAGAAGAAACTAAATTTCAGATCCGGTAAGTCCTGCGCTGGTGTCGCCTAACGCTCCTGCAATTGCCTCAAGCTGATCCTGTGAAAAAAGCGCCATCCATATACTCCAGATTTGCCATATCAATGCAGACAAATAAATAGGATCACCGACATCACTATGCCATCTCAAGTGCGAAAGCGCGCCGGAATCTCAAATCACCATCTAGAAGCGGCCTGCATTGGTCGATACAGCCACGCCCAAGAGTAGTTCTGCACCGTCTTAACGTCTCCGATGGCAGCCAACACACTCGCCGCCGACGATCGAAGGTCCACATCAGCTGTGAAGTAAATATCCCCAGTCCTTCCTCAGAAAAACGATTCATCACACCTCAAGTTTCTTAATGAACAATTCGACCTCTGACTTGATTCTGTTCCCAGATCCATATGGGCCAGCATCATGCCAACTACCCCCTTTCGCTGCTTGTTACTGTTCTCGCTTGCTATCGTCGATGGCAGCAGTTATGCCGCATCTGCTCATGAGCAGGAACAGCTCAGCCTAGTCCAGCAGCAACTCGACACTATAGAACGACTAGCGGCACGAGCCGAGACAACCAACAGGTCTGAACCAGACGAACGCTATCGTTTCGACTATCCCCGGCTGACTCAGGACATCCAGCGCATCCGCCATGGAGTACAGGACTACCTGTCCCCTTCGCGCGCTCAGCCCCGCGACCCCATTGAATTGGTAGGTGATTACCGCCTCGACACTCCGTCCGCGAAGCCGTCGCCATGAGGATGACTGACGCTCAGAACTCAGCGTTCCAAAACGCATCCGGTTTCTCACCGCAGAGCAGTTCGACACTGTGGCTGTCCATGGTCCTCGTTCTGGCTTTGCTGTGGTGTGCCTGGGTGATCTGGACGGCTTACCGGGGATGGGCGACAGGCAGTGTGCGCTTCGGCGCCTTCGGTGGCAGCACTGCACGCGTGTTGCTCGCGCTGTTGGTTCTGATGTTCTTCACCCTTTCCTAAACCAGGAGATCGCCGTCATGCTCAAGTGCCTTGTCCCCCTGAAAAACAACCTAAGTGATCGTGCCAGCCAACGCTTGATCGGACTGCTGCTGGTGCTCGGTCCAAGCTTGGCTTTTGCCGAACTCCCGACCATGGAAGCCCCTTCGCGTGGCGAAGGTTCTGGGTTGATCGAGACGATCAAAAACTACGCCTACGACGGCGGCATCCTGCTCGGCCTGCTGATCGCCCTGCTCGCTTTTCTCGGTGTGGCTTGGCACTCCCTGACCGTCTATGCCGACGTGCAGAACCAGCGCAAGACCTGGAAGGACCTCGGCGCGGTGGTCGGCATCGGCGCCCTGTTGGTGGTGATCATCACCTGGTTCCTGACCAAGGCCGCCGCGATTCTGTGAGGTCGACATGAACGACACTATCGAACGCCTTGCCGACGGCACCTTGGTCTTTCTGCCGGAGCGACTCAACCGCGATCCTGCCGTACTGCGCGGTTTGACCAATGATGAGATGTGGGTAGCTCTCGGCACTGGCGCCGTCATTGGCCTGCTGCTGGGCGTTCCTCTAGGGATCGTCACCTCGTCTATTGCCGTTGCGCCGACCAGCATGATCGCAAGCATGGCACTGGTGTTATTTGCCGGCGGTACGCTTTTGCGTCGGGCCAAACGGGCTCGCCCCGAGACCTGGTTGTACCGCAAGCTCGAATGGATACTCGCCAGCCGTTGGCGCCTGGGGCGCGGAAGTTTGATTCTCCACTCCGGCGCCTGGACGGTTCGCCGTTCGCGTCGACTGCGCCCTGCCCTATCCCGGTGGCAACCATGAGTCGTTTTCGGAACAAGGTGGATGCCCAACACGCCCACATCTTCAGCCTGCGTCTGGCGGTAGTAATTCTGGCCCTGGTCTGTGCCGGACTTTGGTATGGCTGGCGCTCGGCACCGACCGATATGACCGTGCATGTACCCCCGGATCTGCGCTCGGGCAGCACGCGTAAGTGGTGGGATGTCCCCCCAGAGAATGTGTATGCCTTTGCCCTATACATCTTTGGTCAGCTCAACCGCTGGCCCTCAGATGGAGAGCAGGACTATCGCCGCGCCATCTATGGCTTGCAGTCCTACCTGACACCCTCCTGCAAGGCCTTCCTCGATGGCGACTACGAGTACCGCAAGGCCGCCGGCGAACTGCGCCAGCGGGTGCGTGGGGTCTACGAAATTCTGGGACGAGGCTACAGCGAAGATCCGGAACTCAGGGTCAAGCAACTCGACCGTGACAGCTGGCTGGTCAAGCTCGACCTCAACGCCGATGAATATTACGCCGCCGAACCGGTGAAACGGGTGGTGGTGCGTTATCCATTGCGCGTGGTGCGTTTTGACCTGGATCCCGAGCGCAACAAGTGGGGGCTGGCGCTGGATTGCTATCAGGGCACTCCGCAAAAAATCTCCCTGCCTGGAGGTGAGCCATGAAGCGGATTTCGACCCTGGGACTCACCGTCGCACTGATGCTATGGGGAGCTGCAGCGCAGGCCGTCGAGCTGATGCACTGGGAACGCCTACCCCTCGCCGTCCCACTAGTGATCAATCAGGAGCGGGTGGTCTTTGTCGATGAGGCTGTTCGAGTCGGTGTGCCCTCAACGCTGACAGGCAAGCTGCGCGTGCAGTCAACCGGCGGCACGCTGTACCTGCGCGCGTCAGAAGCCATTGCACCGACCCGACTGCAACTGCAATCAGTCACGACGGGCGAGATCATCCTTCTGGATATCGCGGCCACTCCCGGCGATCAACCGCTGGAGCCCGTGCGCATTCTCAAGAATGCTCAGGTGCAAACTACCGAGGCTGAATCCAGTACCGTCCCTGCTCCAGAACGCACACCAATCCCGGTCGCATTGACGCGTTACGCCGCGCAAAGCCTGTACGCGCCGCTGCGCACCGTGGAGTCCCTGCCCGGTGTCCGTCGCGCCCCGCTCAAGGTGCGCACCGAACTGCCAACCCTGCTGCCCACCGAAAACGTGTCCAGCACGCCCATCGCCTCCTGGCGACTCGGTGACTACTGGGTGACGGCGGTGAAGTTGCGCAATCGTGGCTCAGCGACAGTGCAACTCGATCCCCGTCGGCTTCGGGCCAAGCTGTTCGCCGCTGCTTTCCAGCATGCTTTCCTCGGGTCTGCCGGCAGCGCTGAAGACACCACGATCGCCTACCTTGTCACCCGCGGTGCCGGCCTCGAGCAAGCCGTGCTGCTCCCGCCCGTTGCGCGAGGTGCTGACGATGAAAGCTAACGCATTGCTCAAATGGCTGGTACCGGCTGCGCTGCTGGCCGTGGTGTTGATCATCCTAAAAAGCTGGGTCGCGGGTGGCAGCACGCCCTCTCCAGAGAACCCAGTTGATCAGGGCAATATTCAGTTATCCGCCGAGCAAGCCAAGTCGCTCGGCATTGCTGGCGATACCCCACGCGACACCGTCGCCACCCTGGTCGGACAGGTGAAGGCCATGCGCAGCGATATGCTCGGTTTGAAGAAACACAACGATTCGCTGCAGACGGAAAACAACCGCCTGCGCGAACGGGAGAACAGTGTCGATTCGCGCATCCAGACCGCGCTTGGCAGTGTGACCCAGCAAGTTGATGAAGGCCGTCGACAAGCCAACGAGGCCCGGCTCAAAGCAGAACAAGACAGCCGCCAGGCCCGTGGTCTGCTGACGCAATTGCAGGACCAGTTGTCGGGGCTGACCGGCAAAGGTAAGGAAATGCCAATCGGATTGGGGCTTGAGCCCGGCGATGGTGCTCAGTTCGAAGGGCAGCATTCTGCCAATGATACGATGCAGTGGATTGAACCTTCAGATGCTCGGCCCACCGACGCCCGAGACAAAACCAAGACCTCCTCCGCATTGAGTCTGCCTACCGCCTTCAACTCACTGGAAGGCTTGAAAGACAACGCGATTGATCGCAGCCAGAAACAGCTACGTGCAGTTACCAAGGGTGAGCGCGACCTGACGCGATCCGTTGATCGTACCGAAAGCGCGAAGCCGGTCTACACGATCCCCGAAAACGCAACATTGATGGGTTCGGTCGCCATGACTGCGCTGATCGGTCGAGTCCCGGTGGACGGTACCGTAAATGATCCTTACCCCTTCAAGGTGTTGGTCGGTCCCGAGAATCTGACGGCCAACGGCATCGACCTACCAGACGTCGCGGGCGCCGTGATGAGTGGCACAGCGTCCGGTGACTGGACGCTATCCTGCGTTCGCGGGCAAGTCGAGTCGATCACTTTCGTGTTCACAAACGGCACCATCCGCACGGTGCCTCAGCCGAAGGCGGTAGCCAGCCGCAATGCCTCCACCACCCAAAGCTCGAACACCGACAATATCCACGGTGGACTCGGTTACCTGTCCGATCCGTATGGCATTCCGTGCATTGCCGGCGAGCGCCGCTCGAACGCCCAGCAATACCTCGGCAGCCAGAGTCTGATCACAGCAGCTGGCGCAGGTGTCGCTGCCTTGCTCGGGGATGAGCAGAACAACAGCAGTGTGATCAGTTCGGGCGGCAGTACGCTCGGGGTTACCAACAGCAAAGGCAACAGCGCGCTGAATTCAATTCTCAGTGGTGGGGTCAGCGACATCCGCGAGTGGATCAACAAACTGTATGGCGAGACCTTTGCTGCCGTGTACGTGCCACCGGCCGCCCAAGTCGCGCTGCACCTCGACCATGAGATCACCATCGACTACGAGCCCAAGGGCCGGAGCGTTCGCCATGAAAAAGACCATGCTTCTCTGCCTGACCTGGATTAGCCTGTTCTGCTGGGTCTTGGCGGGGTGTTCCACCGAAAAGGAGACGCTTCTGCCCCATGGCGAGCAAACCATGCTGGACATCTGGAACGGTGCCGGTTCGCAAGGCACCCAGCAGCAGCTGCTGGATGCTCGGCAGCAGCTACGCCGCCCGCTGACCCAGACGGATTTCTCCGCTTCTCTCCAAGAGCCGTATACGCGCACGGCGTCGAACGAGATCCACAGCCTGTTCCCTCGCCTGCCCAATCCCGATCTGGTGCTGTACGTGTACCCACATTTGAGTGGAACCGAACAAGCACCCGTGCCGGGTTACTCAACCGTCTTTCCGTTCTACCAACGGGTGCAATACACACTGCCTGGTGAACGACAGGAGGACCTGTAGTGCGTACCCACGATTCGGGCAACAGCACTTCGGCATGGAAAGCCTGGCGCCACCCAGCGCGCCCTCGCGCAACCTTGGCCGATGAAGCCGCACTCTATTCGCACAACCCCAGCTTCACCGACCACCTGCCGTGGGTCGAATACCTCGACACCGAGCAGTGTTTTCTACTGGATGACAATCGCTCGGTGGGGGCGGTGTTCGAATTACTGCCCATCGGCACCGAAGGGCGCGAACCCGATTGGTTGATGGCGGCCCGCGATGCCCTTGAGGATGCCCTGCAGGATAGCTTTGACGAGCTGGATCAAGCGCCGTGGGTGGCGCAGTTTTTCTGCCAGGACGATAACGATTTCACCCCCTACCTGACGCGGCTCACCGATTATATTCAAGACAGCGCGCGAGGCACGGTCTTCACCGAAACGTTTTTGGAACTCAGTCGTCGTCATCTGCAGGCCATCGCCAAGCCGGGAGGTCTGTTCGAGGACAAGTCCGTCACGCGCCTACCCTGGCGCGGCAATAACCGCCGGGTGCGCCTGGTGGTCTATCGCTGGCTTGAGTCTGGCGCTGAGGAGACGGGACTCACCCCTGTGCAATTCCTGCAGCAGGCTTGCGAACGTATTGCGGCTTCGTTGCAGGCGTGCGGCGTGCAATCGGCGCGAGTCGATGGCCACGGTCTGTATGCTTGGTTATTGCCCTGGTTCAATCCGGCACCCAGGCTCACCGATGAAGCACCCGAGGGCTTTTACCAACGTGTTGCCTATCCGGAGCCTGCTGATGGCGAGTCGCTGGAATTACCCTTCGATCACGACTTCGCCGAACGGCTGTTTTTCAACGAACCGCGTTCGGATGTGCAACAGGGACTTTGGTACTTCGATGGGCAACCCCATCGGGTCATCGTGGTGGACAAACTGCGACGCGCACCATCGATTGGGCAACTCACCGGAGAAACCCGTAAGGGTGATGCAACCAATGCCCTATTCGACCAGTTACCCGAAGGCACGGTGATGAGTCTGACCTTGGTGGTCAAGCCGCAGGATGTGCTCGAAGACCAGTTAAACCGATTGGCGCGCAAAGCCATCGGTGAAAACCTGGCCTCGACCCAGACCCGTCAGGATGTCGAAGAGGCTCGTGCGATCATCGGTCGCCAGCACAAGCTATACCGCGGCACCCTGTCGTTCTATGTGCGCGGTCACGATGAACAGCAACTGCACCAGCGCTCGGTCAGCCTGGCCAATGCGCTGTTGGGTGCGGGGCTGCAACCGGTACGCGAAGGCGATGAAGTCGCCGCCTGCAATAGCTACCTGCGTTGGTTGCCGATGGCTTACAACCCGGCCCGCGACACGCGCAACTGGTACACGCGCCTGATGTTCGCCCAGCACTTGGCGAACCTCGTTCCAGTCTGGGGCCGCAGCACCGGTACCGGCCACCCGGGTATCACCCTGTTCAATCGTGGCGGCTCGCCATTGAGCTTCGACCCATTGTCACGCCTGGACCGGGCCATGAACGGTCATCTGTTGTTGTTCGGCCCCACCGGCGCCGGCAAGTCCGCCACCCTGGTAACCCTGCTGATGCAGATCATGGCGGTGTACCGCCCTCGCCTGTTTATCGTCGAGGCTGGCAACTCCTTCGGCTTGCAGGGCGACTACTTCGCGACACAAGGCCTGTCGGTTAACAAGGTCCAATTGAAACCTGGCGCCTCGGTCAGGCTCGCCCCGTTCGCCGATGCCTGGCGTCTGGTCGAGCAACCAGATCAAGTGGCGAGTCTGTCTATCGATGAGTGGGAGGATGAGGCGGTAGCCAGTCGCGAAGACCAGCGCGATGTTCTCGGCGAACTGGAAATCACCGCCCGACTGATGATCACCGGCGGCGAGGCCAAGGAAGAAGCCCGCCTGAGCCGAGCCGACCGAAGCCTGATCCGCGAGTGCATCCTGGATGCGGCGCAGACCTGTGTCGCAGCGGGTCGCCAGGTGCTGACCCGCGACGTTCGCGACGCTTTACTGCGCGTCGCCGCCGACATGCACTTGCCGGAGAAGCGTCGCGAGCGTGCCCAGGAAATGGGCGAGTCCATCGACCTGTTTTGCCAGGGTTTCGAAGGCGAACTGTTTGATCGCGAAGGTACGCCTTGGCCCGAGAGCGATGTGACCATTGTCGATCTGGCCACTTACGCTCGCGAAGGCTACGAGGCACAGATGTCCATCAGCTACATCAGCCTGATGAATACCGTGAACAACCTCGCCGAGCGCGACCAGTACCTGGGGAGGCCAATCATCATGGTCACCGACGAGGGCCATATCATCACCAAAAACCCGCTGCTGGCGCCATTCGTGGTCAAGGGCACGAAGATGTGGCGCAAGCTCGGTACCTGGTTCTGGTTGGCGACGCAAAACCTTGCCGACTTTCCCACGGCTGCGCAAACCATGCTCAACATGATCGAGTGGTGGATCTGTTTGAACATGCCGCCCGCGGAAATCGAAGAGATCGCACGGTTCAAGAAACTCACGCCGGCGCAGAAAGCCTTACTGCTCTCCGCCAGTAAGGAGACGGGAAAATACACTGAGGGGGTCGTGCTATCGAAGAAGCTCGAAACGCTGTTTCGGGTCGTGCCACCTAGCCTCTATCTCGCCCTGGCCATGACGGAACCCGAGGAAAAAGCCGAACGCTGGACACTGATGCAGGAGAACAGCTGTTCAGAGTTGGAAGCGGCTCACCTGGTAGCTGAGCACATTGACCAGGCCCGTGGAATCGGGACGTAAGTATCGATTTTTTAAGCCCAAACAGCATTACATCTGCACAGAGTTGGAGAGCGGTGTTGTGCTGGATATGCCCGAACTATCTGAGTAGATTACTCGTCACCATTCAGCCAGCAGAAGGAGTCGTACATGAATAGAAACGATCTCGTCGAGGCCATAACGAGCTCTGCCGACCTCCCGAAATCCACTGCCGGACGCGCACTGGAAGCCCTTACAACCATCATATCCACTGCATTGAAAAGCGGTGAGAACGTCACCTTGGTTGGTTTTGGTACCTTTGCGGTGAAAGCGCGTGCAGCGCGCGACGGCCGTAACCCTCGAACGGGGCCACCATCAAGATCGCTGCTTCGAAAATTCCTAGCTTCAAAGCCGGTAACTCGCTGAAAGACGCGGTTAACTAGACGCTGGTGGCGATTACCCCATACCAACTCTGCGAGAGCGCTGGCGTTGGGCTTCAGCAGCCGAAACGCTTGCTGAACTCCGGGAGCCGTCCAAGCCATGTGTATGAACCCGTCTTAAACGTCGTTTTTCTCAGCTTTGATTTGGGCAGGGTGACACACTGCTTAGCCGCTGCTGGATTCTCAACAAGAATCCGGTTTCAAAAGCATCTTGACAGTCGCCAACAGGAAAGGTCGTACGTGTTTGCGCCAGTTCCCACCATAGGGGAATCTCGCCGGGCGTATCAAGCCAAGCCTGAGCACATTGCACGCCACGTTCGATCATCGAGGCAAACTCGTTGCCCCAAGGTGTCAGAAGACTTGGGCAACCATCCGCCGCAGGAATTGAAATGTAGTTTTGGTCCATACCCACCCTAGATGTCTGATTTATTGTTAGACGTGGAATCCAACCTCGAAAAGCGTAACGGCACCAAATAAACGCTCGATAACCGAGATGCCAATGGTGAAAACCTGGGTGACAACTGAGCAGGACAAAAAATCAATTAATTGAATGATAACAACTTGCGGAGTTGACAGGCCGATATTAGATGGCGTGCAATCGAAGAAGTAGTTTTTCTTTGATTTGTTTCGTGAAGCGACCTTCGTCGCTTGAAGCAGACCTAAAAGCGATGCTTATGATTTAATACTCTAAATGAGCAGTCATATTTGCGCGCTTCAATAGCCCACCACTCACCACTCGAAAGGCCCCATGCATGTTTCTCTCTCGCTGGTTGCCCGGCTTGGCCAACCTGTTGCAGTATCGCCGCGAATGGTTTCGACATGATCTGCAGGCCGGCTTGTCGGTGGCGGCAATCCAGATACCCATTGCCATCGCCTATGCGCAAATTGTCGGCCTCCCGCCACAGTACGGTTTGTACGCATGTATTTTGCCGATGATGGTTTACGCCCTGATCGGCAGTTCGCGACAGTTGATGGTCGGCCCGGATGCCGCTACCTGTGCCATGGTCGCTGGGGCGATTGCGCCGCTGGCGATGGGCGACCCGGCGCGTCTGGCGCAACTGTCGGTGATCGTCACGATTCTGGTTGGCTTAATGCTGATCGGTGCTGGCCTGGCACGGGCGGGGTTCATCGCTAGCTTTTTCTCGCGGCCGATCCTGATCGGTTACCTCAACGGTATCGGTCTGAGCCTGTTGGCAGGGCAACTGGGCAAAGTGCTGGGATTTCAGATCGAGGGCAACGGTTTCATCTTCAGCCTGATCAATCTGCTACAGCGCTTGGGGGACATTCACTGGCCAACGCTGGGGATCGGCGTCGCAGGCCTGGCCTTGCTGATCTGGCTGCCACGTCGCTACCCGCACCTACCGGCGGCGCTAGTGACGGTGGCCGTCGCAACCTTGGTCGTCGGCCTGTTTAGCCTCGACCGTTTTGGCGTGGCAATTCTGGGTCCGGTGCCGGCGGGCATGCCGCAATTGGCTTGGCCAAAAACCAATCTTGAAGAAATGAAAAGTCTACTACGCGATGCCCTGGGCATCGCCACCGTGAGCTTTTGCAGCGCTATGCTCACCGCCCGCAGCTTTGCGGCTTGCCATGGTTATTCGATCAACGCCAACCACGAGTTCCTGGCCTTGGGCGTTACCAACATCGCCGCCGGGGTCTCTCAGGGCTTCGCCATCAGCGGTGCCGACTCGCGCACCGCAGTCAACGACATGGTCGGCGGTAAAAGTCAGCTGGTGGGGATCATCGCCGCTTCGGTCATCGCTTTGATCCTACTGGCCTTCACCACGCCCTTGGCCTGGATTCCGCAGGCCGCCTTGGGGGCGGTCCTGCTGATGGCCGGCTGGGGACTGATTGATGTGCAGTCACTGCGAAAGATCTACAAGCTCAGTCGCTTTGAGTTCTGGCTGTGCGTACTGACCACCATCGGCGTGCTTGGGGTCGGCGTACTGCCGGGCATCATCATCGCCGTGACCCTGGCGATCCTGCGCTTGCTCCAAAGCATCTACCAGCCCACCGATGCGGTGCTCGGCTGGGTGCCGGGTATCGAAGGCCAGGTCGATATCCGCCACCATAAGGATGCGCGCACGGTGCAGGGGTTGGTTGTGTATCGCTTTGACGATGCCATCCTGTTCTTCAACGCCGACTACTTCAAGATGCGCTTGCTTGAGGCCGTGCAGCATGAGGAACAACCGCGAGCGGTGCTGTTCGATGCTGAGGCGGTCAGCTCGATAGATGTCAGCGGTATTGCCGCACTGAGGGAGGTGTGCGATACCCTGAAAGCGCGCGGCATCTACTTCGGCATCGCCCGTGCACGTGGGCGTTTTCTGCGCATGCTGATACGTTCGGGACTTGCGCGGGAGATGGAGGGCGAAAGGTTATTTGGTTCAGTGCGTTCGGGCATCAGAGCCTATCGGTTGTGGCGTAATCGCAGTAGCAAGGGACGGGGTCTTTAGAATCGACAAGGGCTAAGCCTTGCTTGCATCTCGAGAACGCCAAATAGCCAGGGCATTGCCCTGGCTATTGCACTGAACAGGACCTGCCTGGAATGCGGGCCACCCGCAGACAATTCCAGCGAAGGCTAATATCGTGGAGTTTTCTTACAGGTCTTTGATCGTCCGTACTTGGTCTTTGTTAATACGTTGAAATTTACCATCCAATTGCTTGAACTCATAGAAACCACTCTTTGCGTCATATTTTGGCGCATCCAGCGTTTGAAGTTCGCGGCCGTCGTTGAGCACAATCGACGATGGGGTGGCACAGCCAGCCAATACGCAGAATGCAAACGTAGAGGTGACGTATTTTACATATTTCATAACAGAACTCCATTATTGATGATTCAAAAAACACAAAGACTATTTAACTAACCTAATTGGTCACTATGCGCGTTTTAATTACTACTCTACTGAGTAGTTACTTCGTATTAGCTCCGCAGTCCCACTTCAGATCCAGCCTAGCCAACTCCAGTAGGTACTGGCGAATACCAGTAACAACACATAACCAATCAAAGTGATGAGAACACCGACCCGAGCAAACTGTTTGGGGGTAAACGTGTCGGTTCCCAAGCAAACCATATTCTGCGGTGCATTGATGGGCAGGATGAAACCGAAGCTCACAACGAACCCGAGCAACATAGTCATTCCTACGCGACTGAACTCGCCTGGAAGCGTGAGGAGCACAGCCATGAGAATGGGTAACAGTGCCGAAGTCAGAGCCGTAGCACTGGCAAACCCCAAGTGGATCACGATCAGAAACGCGCTGAGTATCGCAAAAACGCCCAGCGGACCGACCTTGTCCAACCCCGTATGCTCCACCACCTGCGCACCTAGCCACTGCCCGGCCTGTGTGGTCAACAACGCAGTGCCCAAGCTGATCCCGACACCGAATACGATCACCGTGCCCCAGGGAATACGGGACTGAACGTCCTTCCAGGTCATCACACCGAAACGCGGTAATAGGAGAATGACTAATCCGGCATAGGTGGTCGATGTGGTGTCGAACGAATGCAACCGGCCTTCGCTTGCCCACGCCAATAAAAGCAGCAGCGATACCACTCCCAAGCGTTTCTGCGGACCAGTCATAGGTCCAAGCTCGGCCAAACTTTGCTTCACTGCTGCCAATCCACCCGGCACCCTGTCGCTTTCAGGGGGGAGCACTTTCAGCACCACCACAATCAGCACTAACGACATGATCACTGCCCAGGGAGTCCCCGCAATCAACCAATCGATCCATGACACTCTTTGGTCCAGCATCTTCTCCATGAACCCCACCGTCAGCAAGTTCTGTGCGGCAGCTGTTTGAATACCCACGTTCCAAATACTGGTACCTTGGGCAACAATTATCATGAGACCGGCTGCGATATTGGAGCGCTTGGCCACGCCAAAGGCGGCGATCACCCCCATCATGATAGGCACCACGCAGGCACTACGCGCGGTGGCGCTGGGTACTACCAGGCTCAGTAGCACGATCACCAGCATTGCGCCGAACAGGATCCGCCGTGTGCTGGCCCCGACCTTCGTCAAGGTCACAAGTGCTATGCGGCGATCCAGCCCGGTATGAGTCATCGCGGCAGCGATGAACAATGCCCCAACCACCAACGCAAGGGCTGGATTGGAAAAGCCGGTGAGTGCCATTGAAACACCAGCCGATGAACCATAGGTGAGTGACGGGGCCTGCACGGTTGGTGCAGTGCCGATCAATATCGCTATCAGCGAAGTGATCATGATGGCACTGGCCTCGTATGAAACCGCCTCGGTCACCCAGACCGTGACCGCAAACACCAGGATGGCCAGCATACGGTGTCCGGCTACCGGCAACTCCGTAGGCAACGGCAAGAACAACACGATCACCATGGCCACAACCGCGACGATCAGTCCCGGCGGAAAGCGTAGCTGTTGCTGTGGGGTAGCAGTTGAGGCACCTTCATTCATAGGATTCTCGCTAAAACGGTAAAAGGGAATTAAACAGCCTCACGCATCGGAAAAGGTCCAGCCGCACGCTTGGCCCTAACAAATGGGGGACTGTGGCTGGCCGTAGTCAGCTGTCCAGTGCCGGTTGCGGATCCTGGGCACGTCCTCGAAATGCTCGCGAGGAAAGCATCGTGGTTGCACAACCGGCTTCGAAATAGCTCATGCCATACCGCCTCTGGAAAACAGCCGAGAGGCAGACAACTTATCTATCGCGAACTCATAGCGACTCATGCTGTTTAACACGACCAGAATGGTGTTGTAGTGCTCACGTGATGAGATCCCCCATACATGAAAGCGCGCCTCGTTCGCGGATACCAGTTTCTACATTAGCCACTAAGCTACTCCCGCCTCGGTTGTCAGCAAGTTCCCCGCGCACTACAGCACTACATCCGGTCCCACCCTGCCGATCCAGGTGGCCCTGCCCCTGAGCCAGAGGTTAATTTGCTCATAGGCTATGCCGCCAAACAGAGATGACTTCAAGCTTGAGGAACCGGCCTTAAGCACCAGCAACAATCCGCTGGTCTGGATCGCCATGCGTAGTTCCTGCAATGCGAGGCGGACGGGTGTTACTGGCTGAGAATGACCTTGATCGCTTTTTCCTGGGCCGCGTTGCCAAAGACCTCGTAAGCCTGAAGTATGTCATTCAGTGCGAAGCGATGAGTGATCAACCGGCCCGCATCGATTTTGCCAGCTTGCACCGTCTTGATCAGCATCGGGGTAGTGTTGGTGTTCACCAACCCGGTGGATATGTTGATGTTTTGGATCCATAGCTTTTCCAGATGTAGCTCCACGCTCTTACCGTGCACTCCCACGTTGGCAATATGGCCACCTGGGGCTATCACCGATTGACAAGTATCGAAAGAAGCTGGAATTCCCACCGCCTCAATTGCGACATCCACACCAATGCCATTGGTCAATTCAAAGATACGCTCGATAGCATTTTCGGTCTTGATGTCGATCACGTGGGTGGCACCGAAACGTTTGGCAACCTCCAGGCGATTGCTATCACCGTCGACCGCGATCAGCATGGCCGGAGAATAGAATTGAGCCGTCAACAATGCCGCCATACCCACCGGCCCCGCCCCGACTATCACCACGCTGTCACCAGGCTTGACCTTGCCGGCCAAGACCCCGATTTCAAACCCTGTGGGCAAGATATCGCTCAGCATCACCAGGGCTTCCTCATCCGCACCCGCAGGAACCGGATAAAGGCTGTTATCGGCATGCGGAATGCGGACGTATTCAGCCTGAGTTCCATCGATCATATGGCCAAGAATCCAGCCGCCGTCAGCGCAGTGAGAATACATCTGACGCCGACAGTTGGCGCAACTGCCACAAGAGGTCACACAGGAGATCAGCACATGATCACCAGGTTTGAAATTGCGTATAGCCGAGCCGACCGTCTCGACAATGCCAACCCCTTCATGGCCAAGGGTCCGTCCAGGCGTAACCGCAGGAACATCGCCCTTGAGGATATGCAAGTCAGTGCCGCATATTGTGGTGTGCAACAAACGAATAACGGCGTCAGTAGGTTTATCGATGACAGGGGTAGGCTTGTCGGTCCAGTCTTTAATGCCAGGACCTTGATAGACGAGGGCTTTCATAGTGTCTTCCTTTATCCGATAGAACATCAGGATGGAGCGCACGTGCTGGACTGGCGGCCTTCTTTGAGGCACTGAGTATTCCCTGACCGGCAAAGTAAAGGCTGGCCCAATTAAATCATCACTCATTGAATAAATCAAAGGATTACCAACCCGGCACGCCCTCACGGATCCTCGCGGAAAACCCTGTGGAGTCCTCCTTCGCACGCTCAGTGATGCGGCCGACCTCTCGCAGTGCTTCAAGCGAATAAGCCGGCTGCAGGCCACCGACATCGTGAACATAGCCAGGCAGGTAACCGGTCAGGAGCAACCGGTAATCCATCGGCAACCCTGTCACAATGGTGTTCATCATGTCGAAAACAATGCTGGTACAGTTGGCGCTGACGGTATTGTAAAAGCGCGGGTGACTCAGCAAATCATTGGCCTGCTCAACGTAGGACAACAACAATGCTTTGCGCTGGGGCGCCGATAACACAATACGATAGAGGTAATCGTCCTCACCGCGCACGTTGGTTCTAACCCGCAACGCGTCACGTTCATCGGTCGCCAGAATACTGACTTCGTACTGCTTGAAAAATCCGCTGATCGCAGAATAGCTCTCGCCCTTTTCCTTACGGGTTTCGACACTGAACAGCAAAAACCTACCATCCTCGAAACCGAACGACACCAAGATGTGGGCTATGGCAGGCATCCCCCAGTACGAAGTGATGAGGTCCACCGAAGACAAGTGCTCCAGGTCATATTCACGTGTTTCCCAACGGGCACGGTAATCTTCATCCGTCTGCCACTCGAAGTTGCGCACATTGCTCATTGTCAGCCGGCTGCCTTCAAGTTTCCCGGAGGTCATCTGCGCGACATCGTCTGCCCAGATGCGCTCGTTCGACGGTGTGAGCGTACCCCACCAGACTCCGATAGTTGCCAGTAATACGGCGTAACCGAGAACGGCTCGCCAGGGCCTTGTGCTCCATGTCAGTACCGCAAAACCTATTCCGCATAGACACCATACGAAGATCACTGCATTACAGGCCCACAACGGCAATGGCAGTCGATAACTCAACGCCAGTGCACCCCAGGCGATAAGAACGGTACCTATCAGGGTCAGCAGGCTGCGCAGCAATAGGTCGATAACCTTACGCACAGGTCTCATTGGCGCCTCCCTGGGGAGTCTTTCATATCTGCAAGATGCTGTTGAAGGACACGGCGAATCTCGATAATTGCTTCGGGGGTTTCTTGCACGCTATGACCTGAGGACACTATTTTTTCCGATTGCGCACCGAGCAGATGGCTGCTGCTATAGGGCACTACTCCGTCGTCAGAAAGGGTCAGCGCAATAGACGGCGTGTAGTTACCGATAATGCTGTGATACTGCACCTTTGGGGAGATAGGAAGATCTGCCACCGCCATTACAAGCGGATCATGATTGCTCAAGTTGTCGATACTGTTTAGCGGACGCACCATAGCGGCTGAGGAGGCACTGCCAGGCATCACCAACAATTGTCCCAATTGCTTGAACCGATCGAGCACCGACACCGGCAACTGTACTAGTCCGGCTGCCCAACGTGAAATGCGATTCTCGGCGAACGGCGTACCCTGGTGCGGAGCGGCGACGAAAATCGCGCGGCTGACCTGAGGCAAAGGCGAGAACTTCAGAAACGGATCTAGATTTTTGTGTGCAGCCGCCAGTTGTCGATCATTCAGTTTGTACTTGGCCAACAACGTATCTCCCACCCCGGCTCCAGACGTCGATACCATAAGGCGCGACAGGACACCACCCATGCTGTGACCTACCAGAACCACGTCACGACTGGCCCGCGCTGTTCCCTCGGGATCGAAATGCTGCAACGTCTCCTCAATGACGCTACGGATGGTGGCATTGTTTAGCGCAAGCGGCAGGTTCGTCGGATAGTACAACTGCCACACTTGGTAATTGCGTCGCAGGTGTTCATCACCGAGGACTTCATTGGCAACGTTAATCCAGGCCTCGGGGCTACTTGCAAAACCATGCAACATGATCACGACATGGCGCTCTGGGTCGTACGGCTGCAAGAGATATAGATGGGGCTTTTTCAGGACATCCCCCCTCCCTACCAACGTAAGCAACGATTGACGCGCAAAACCGGAACGCGCTAGCCACAAACCATAGCCCGAGGTGAAGTTGGCCGCCAACGGCGTTTCAATGCCGCCAAGCGTCACAGCGTCTTGGTGATACGGGTCGTAGGCCAGCACTTCGACCTCATCGGTGGCTAACACCTGCTCAAGGGTTTGGCCTGGAAAACGAGCGACTGCGGTCACCGCTGGAAAAGGCGTTTCGCTCCAGGACTGTTCGTCGCTGTCGCTGTTAACCACCTTTTTCGCTGTGACAGCCACTAGTTCAGCACCGAGTCCATCACGGCGATACTGGTTGCGCAGTCCTGCAAAAGATAATGAGGCGGCAGGAATCAATTCTTGTGGCAAAAAACGTTCATTGGCCAGACGCACATTTTCCATACGTCCGAACACCGTCCAGCGTCCTGCACGTAGCCGGAAATTCCCCCGGTCATCCTCGGCCTGTGGCGGACGACCGCGATACCGTTCGAACAACTCACTGAGTGCTTGCTGGACGGAAAAGTTGTAGTAATCGCGCACCTGTGATTGACGGTCTTCCAAAGCTCTCTGACTGGGCGATCTAGTTGTCAGGAACAGATAAGCGTAGGCATAACGTGCGCTCTCCAAAAAAGCATCGGTACGGCCTTCGGCACTTAACGAACTGCGCGAATCCTGAGCCTCTTGTAGCCATAATTCAGACAGCGTGGAAAGACGCTGTTCCTCGCCCAACCCTGCGTTAAGACGCACCTGTTCACGGCAGGCACTTGGGTTCTCACTGCAGTCTTTTTCGGCAACTCCGGCGACCTGTAGCGAGGTACGCGCGGCGACACTGAGCTTTCCTGACGTCAGCGCATCGCCACGACGAAGCGAGAGATAATCGCGATTATCAACGGCATTGACCTTGACCCCGGCGCAACCGACGGTAGCGATCATGAGTACGACCAACATTGCTCCAGGACAGATACGAGCCAAGCCATTCAATTGTTGCAACGACACAAAAAGACCTTACTAGTGAACTAACGAAAATGAGCGCATCCGCCGTGCGGCGGAAGACGTTGCTATCAGGCCATTTGGCTAATCGTTCTGCGAAAACGGGAAAGAGGACTCGCCTCGACGTCCACACTGAATAACGATGGTTGAGCCCCGATCGAGAGCAGCCGTCGCATGTAAGACGCATCACAGCTCAAATGCTACGATTAGCCCATCATGAAAATTTATTCATCGATCGCTGATTAAATCCCTGCTTGGCTCTGCATGTCAACCAACCCGTCTAGACCAAGGTATTTGAACCAATGCACACCGAACTCACCAAACGGCGAGGCCGACCACCGAAAGCCAATGAGATCAAACCTGATGCCATCATTCGGGCGGCCCTAAAGTCGTTTGCAGCGCACGGCTTCGAAGGCGCTAGTCTGCGGCGCATCGCTTCCACTGCAAACGTCGACGTGGCTCTGATATCACACCGGCACGGCACAAAACTCGAGCTTTGGAAGGCTGTCGTAGACGACATCGCAGATAAGTTTGTCGTGCAACTGAGCCGACCACACGAGCCCTTCGATCCCGCTAACCAGACATCCATGCAGCGACTGCTGTTTGCCGTCGACCAGATGATTGATTTTTCAGCTGCATCACCTGAAATATCGATGTTCGTGATCAAGGAAGTCGCGCAGCAGCACGAAAGATTCCTTTATGTTTATGAGCGTCTCATAGGGCCCGCCCAAGAAGTGTTGCTACCCATTGTTGAGCATGCTGTCGCTGATGGTTTTCTAAAAAACGTCGACCCCCATCTGTTTTTTTATAATGTTTCTGGTGCCATTGCTCTGACGGTTTCGTTGCGATCTTTCGTCGGGCAGTTTGGGCGTAATGCATTCAGTTCAGAAAGCTTTTCATCCAGTATGAAATCGTTGTGGAGGGTACTTCTTCAGCAGGAAATCTGAGCGTCCCGCTGTGTCCCAAGCCGTAACCGTTTGATATCGCTGCCCGCAGATGGGGTTGTTTGTGCCATCGATACCAAAGCCAGACAGTCTGGTCCTTTTAATTGCCTTTTTACTAACCAAACACAAGTTATTACTAGCGAATGAGGCGCAGATTTCTGCTCTCCAACTGCGAAAGTAAGGCCACCGTCATGCCTCCAGCCGCATCAGCAATTCTCCTCGCCACGACCATTGGCTTCTCGGCGCTAGACGGCTTGATGTTGGGCATGCGCGGCGATGCGATGGACCCGGCGCGGTGATTTCCTCATGGAAATCTGGAAGCTGGGCCTGGAAAGAGTCAGCCATAAGCTCTACCACGAGTCAGGCCTGCTGGGGGTTTCCGGAATTTCCAGCGACCCGCGTGAACTGCTTGAGGTAGAAGCCGGTGAACCTCGCGCAGCCATGGCCCTTGCCTTATAAATGTGCCGTTTCCTGCATGAAGCCGGCGCGCTGCTGGCGACCTTGGACGGCCTGGACGTACTGGTGTTCACCGCTGTCGTCGGCGAACACAACGCAACGATTCGGGCACGCATGTGCGCGAGCCTAGAGTATCTGGGCATCGAACTGGATGCGGTGATTTCGAGTCCGACCAGCCGGGTCACCGTGGTGGTCGAGCCCAGCAATGAAGAGCGGGGTTGCGCCCTGGATGCTTGGCATATAACCCAGGTGGGCATCTGATTGGGCTCGGGTTCGTGTGCCAGGCAATGCCCAACGGCGGAGTCCAGCGTAGACGCTAGGCCCATTGGACAAAGCGTCGCGTGCGCGCCAACGCACGCGATCGTCAATTCAAGGACTTGCGCAGGCGTGAAAGCGCGACGAAAAAGAACACGCTGCCAATCGTCACCAACGCCAGTAGCTGCGGCCAGATGATCGACAATGAAGCACCACGAAACAGAATCGCCTGACTGAGCTCGACGAAATGCGTGGTGGGTGCCGCCAGCATGATGTTCTGCACCCCTTCGGGCATGCTTTCACGGGGGGTCATACCTCCCGAGAGGATTTGCAAAGGAATCAGCGTCAGGATGATCAACAGCCCCAACTGGGGCATCGAGCGGGCCAGGGTACCGTAGAAAATTCCGATCGATGTGGTGGCAAACAAATGCAAAGCAGCGCCCGCCAGGAACAGTGCGAGCGAGCCATTGATAGGAATCTGCAACCACTTCTCGATGATAAAAAACATCGACAACCCCGCTGCTGCCAGCACTACCAGTGCCATTGACCAGACTTTGGCCACCATAATTTCAAACGGAGTGATGGGCATGACCAACAGATGTTCGATGGTCCCGTGCTCACGCTCGCGAATCAGCGCTGCACCGGTGAGGATGATCGATAGCATGGTGATCTGGTTAATCACCTCGTTGATCGCTCCGAACCAGCTGGAAATCAAATTCGGATTGAACTCCATATGGACCACCGACACGACCTCGTCGGCCGTGACAGCGCGGTAATGCTTGAGAAACTCGGCCACCTCCGTGCCTATGATCTGCTGGATATAGCCAGCCCCAGAAAACGCCTGGCTAATCTGGGTGGCATCGACGTTGACCTGTATCGTCGGCTTACGCCCGGCAAGCAGGTCCTGCTGGAAGCGCGCGGGGATATTCAGCGTGAAGGTATAGACGCCCGAGTCCATGCCACGGTCGATCTGGGAGTAGTCGATATCCACCGGCTTGAGGAAGTACGGCATCTGGAACGCGTTGATGATTTGGTTGGACACCTGCGACCGGTCTTCATCGACGATCCCAATGCTGGCCCGGTGCGGCGTCTCCGGCACACTGGTGGCAGCCGAGTAAACACCGAGGGTGAACGAGAATACGATCAGCGCCAGCAACGCCGGGTCGTGGTACAAGCTACGCAGTTCCTTGATGCCCAATTGCAGGATGTTGGAGAGACTGGACACTCACTTCTCCTGCTTTTTCAGGCCGGCGACGCTGAACAGCGTCAGCAGCGGGATGGCAATCAATAACGGGATGAAATAGCCGTACAGATCCGCCAGCCCTAACCCCTTGGAAAACACCCCACGGCTGATGGTGAGGAAGTGACTGGTCGGATACATATTGCCGACCAGCGTGCCCACGCCTTCCAGGGATGACACCGGATTGAGCAACCCGGAAAACTGAATCGCGGGCAGTAGCGTGACGATCGCAGTGCCGAAAATCGCCGCAATTTGGCTGGAGAGGATAGACGACATCAAAAGCCCCATACCCGTGGAACAAATGAGGTAAAAAAAGGCACCGATGATCAAAGTTAGCAGGCTACCTTTGACTGCGACACCGAAGACCATCACCGCCAGCAGCAACAACAGAATAAAATTGATCATCCCCAGGGCGATATAGGGCAATTGCTTGCCCAGAAGGAACTCCAAACGCGTCACGGGCGTGACATACAGGTTGGTGATTGAACCCAGCTCCTTTTCCCGGACTACACCCAAGGCGGTAAGCATGGCCGGGATCAGCATCAGCAACAGCGGGATCACCGCCGGAACCATCGCCGGAAGGCTCTGTACATCGGGGTTGTAGCGATAGCGCAAGGCGATGTCCACCGGGCTGCCGGACGCCGTGCCAGTCGTTTCCAGCAAACGCTGCTGCAAATAACTGGCATGAATCCCGGCCACATAACCCTTGATGGTTTCAGCCCGGGTCGGCATGGCACCGTCGACCCAGAAGCTCACCTCGGGATGGCTGCCGCGCTTCAGGTCACGGCCAAAGCCAGGCGGGATCTCTATCGCCAGGCTTATATCACCTCTTCGCAAGCGCTGATCCAGGTCGTCGTAATCGCGCAGATCCTGCTTCTCGGTGAAGTAACGCGAGCCGGAGAGGTTGAGGATATATTCTTGACTGGATCCCGTCTGGTCGCGGTCAAGCACTGCGTAGCGCAGGTTCTCTACATCCAGATTGATACCATAGCCTATAATCAGCATCAGCAGCCCGGTGCCCAGCAGCGCAAGCGTGGCGCGGACCGGATCACGGCGTAACTCCATGGCCTCGCGACGGCTGTAACTGAGCAGGCGGGACAAGCTGAAGCGCGACTGCCGAACGGTCCTGACAGCATCCGCTGCTTGCGCGACGGCCGCTGGGGCCTCAGCCACTGTTTGCGGGGCCGCGACATCCTCCAGGTAGGCGATAAAGGTTTCTTCCAGCGTTGGTAAACCACGCTTGTCCATCAAGGCTTGCGGCGTGTCACTGTCCAGTACGCGACCGGCATGCATCATCGAAATTCGGTCGCAACGCATCGCTTCGTTCATGAAGTGCGTGGAGATGAAAATCGTCACGCCCTCTTCCCGGGATAACTGGATCAGCAACTCCCAGAAATTATCCCGCGCAACTGGGTCGACACCGGAGGTCGGCTCGTCGAGGATCAGAATTTCCGGATTATGGATAACCGCCACCGCCAGCGACAGACGTTGCCTGACGCCCAGAGGCAGATCATTGGGCAAGCTGTCGGCTACGGAAACCAGGTCAAAGCGCTCAAGCATTTCTTTGATACGCTGGCCCTGCCGCTCCTTGGGTAGATGAAATAGGCGCGCGTGCAACTCAAGGTTCTGCAAAACGCTCAACTCGCCATACAGCGAGAAGCCTTGAGACATGTAGCCCACGCGGCGTCGAGTCTCGATGTCCTTGGGGTCGACATCCTGCCCGAACAGCTGAGCCTTGCCTTCGGTAGCGGGCTGTAACCCAGTGAGCATCTTCATGGTGGTGGACTTGCCACAACCATTGGAGCCCAGGAAGCCGAAAATCTCGCCCTTCTCGATACGAAAATCCACATGATCCACGGCGACGAAATCCCCGAAGCGACAGGTCAGGCCGTGGGCTTCAATCGCCACAGCAGCTTCTGCTCCTTGGGTTTTACGTGGCGGAATGACCAACGTGTGATGGCCACGGCGCTTTTCTTCTGGAAGCAAGGCGATAAAAGCCTGCTCCAAATTTTCGCTGTGGGTGCGCTCCAGCAGCTCAGCGGGCGAGCCGGTGTCCAATACCCTACCGGCATCCATGGCCATCAGCCAGTCAAAGCGCTGAGCTTCGTCCATGTAGGCAGTGGACACCAGTACGCTCATGCCGGGACGATTGCTGCGAATGCGCGCGATCAACTCCCAGAACTGATTGCGCGCAAGGGGATCGACGCCAGTAGTCGGCTCGTCAAGGATCAGCAGGTCAGGATCATGGATCAACGCACAGCACAGGCCCAGTTTCTGCTTCATGCCTCCGGAGAGTTTGCCCGCTGGGCGATCGGTGAAGCCATCGAGGCCGGTGCTGCGTACCAAATCATCGATACGTCGCTTGCGCTCGGCTTGCCCCTGCCCGAACAGACGGCCGAAAAAATCCAGGTTTTCGAATACCGTCAGAGTGGGGTACAGGTTTTTGCCCAAGCCCTGAGGCATGTAGGCAATGCGCGGGCATACCTGACGTCGGTGCCCGGCATTGGCCATGTCGCCATCCAGCACCTGCAACGAGCCCTGTTGCAGTTTTCGCGCACCGGAAATCAGTGCCAGCAGACTGGATTTGCCAACCCCATCGGGGCCGATCACCCCAACCATGCAGTCAGCCGGTATCTGCAGCGTCACGTCGTCCAGCGCACATTGCTTACCGTAGTGCAGGCTTATTCCGGCAAGCTGCGCGACGGTGGTTTGAGGCGCGGTCATTGCGGCACATTGATCTGAAGTTCAGCCGGCCATTGTGCATCGGTATCCAGCTTGAGGTACGCCATACCGGGCAGGCCAGTTTTGACCTGATTCAGATGTTTTTCCAGCAGCTTGCGATCAATCCGCGCCTTGACCCGAAACATCAACTTTTCCCGCTCACTGCTGGTCTCCACGGTCTTGGGCGTGAACTGCGCCACACTGGCGACATAACTGACCTGCGCAGGGATCACATACTGTGGCGCAGCATCCAGAATCAGCCGCACGTCAGAGCCCAGCGCCACGCGCCCAGCCTGGGCCGTGGGCAGGAAGAAGGTCAGATAGACGTCATTGAGGTCTACTAGGTTAAGCACCTTGCCGCCGGCGGCCAACACCTCGCCAGGTTGTGCCACTCGGTACTGGACCCGCGCCTGGCGGTCGGTTTTGAGCTGGCTGTCAACGATATCGGCCTGCAACCGATCAACCCCTGCCTTGAGCGCTTCAACGCTAGACTGCGCTTCGATGACCTGGGATTTGGCGGCAATAATCGCTGCTTCGGCCGACCAGACCTGAGCCTTGGCCGAAGCCACCGCCGCCTGGTTGCTTTGCTGCACGGCTAAATCGTCGTCCAACTGCTGACGAGCCACGGCGTTGTACTTGATCAGTTGATCGGTACGTCCGTAGCGTTTTTGCGCGGCGGTCAATTCGGCAACCCGCTGATTGACAGTGGCTTCGGCAGCCTGCTTTTCGCTCTGGCGTTGCTGAACGATGGCGCTGGCGGTTAGCACCGCATTGTCGGCCTGCCGTACCTGGGCCTGGGCCTGTTTCAATTGCGCTTCAAGCACTTGCACATCCATGGTAGCAAGCACCTGGCCAGGCTGAACGAAGTCGCCTTCATCCGCATCAATGGTCAGTATGCGCCCCGCCAACTTGGTGGCCACATCGATTTCAGTGGCCTCGATGCGTCCATTGCCACTGGCAAAACCCTCACCCAGCCCGGATGGTCGAAGCTCCATCCAGGCCCAGAACCCCAAGCCGACGACAATCACCCCGCCCAGCACAAACTTCATCGCGCTTTTCTTGCCTGCCAAGTGCATCACTCTTCCTTAACATTCGATCACAAAGGCGCTCCCGGAGCGCCTGCCCACCAAACCTGGCCGGTAAAAAAATCGCGCACGTTTATTTGAGGCTATCAGGCACATCAAGCGCATAAACTGATCTGGATCAGTATTCCGCTAGAAATTTTTGGCAGGTTTGCCAGAACTATCTAAGTAGATTTACTCGTCAACATTCAGCCAGCAGAAGGAGTCGCACATGAATAAAAACGAACTGATCGAGGCTATAGCGAGCTCCACCGACCTCCCGAAGTCTAATGCCGGGCGCGCACTGGAAGCCCTCACAACCATCATATCCACTGCGTTGCAAAGTGGTGAGAACGTCACCTTGGTTGGTTTTGGTACCTTTGCGGTGAAAGCGCGTGCAGCGCGCGACGGCCGCAACCCTCAAACTGGGGGCACCATCAAGATCGCAGCCGCGAAGACGCCTAGTTTCAAAGCCGGTAAGTCGCTGAAAGGCGCGGTTAACTAGACGCCGGCGGCGATTACCCAATACCAACTCTGTGAGAGCGCTGGTATTGGGGCTTCAGCAGCCGAACACGCTTGCCGGACACAGGGAACTGTCCATGTCATCCATACGAAGCCTGCTTAAACGTCGTTTTCCTCAGATCGTTCATTCGGCACAATTTAATCGCTGCTGAATCCTCAACAGGAATCCAGCCTCAAAAGCATCTTGGCGGTCACCGACAGCAAAGGTCTTGCGGGTTTGCGCCAACGCCCACCACAGGGGAATCTCGCCGGGCGTATCAAGCCAAGCCTGAGCGCATTGCACGCCACGTTCGATCATCGGGGCAAACTCGCTGCCCCAAGGTGTCAAAAGACTTGGACAACCATCCGCAGCGGGAATTGAAAGGTAGTTTTCGTTCATACGCACCCTGGATTTCTGATTTATTGTTAGACGCTGGGCCCAGCTTCGAAAATCTTAACGAAACCAAATGAACGCTCGATAACAGGCATGAGCATAAAATGGCCTAGATCAATGTCAATGTAGACTATACCCCGTGGATTGAGAGTCCCTCTAGGCGCAATTTGCGCGCATGACTCAAGACTACGAACAGCTTCGTCTGCATCTGGCGGAAAACATTCGCCTGATGCGACGCGTGAAAAACCTTACCCAAGAGCAATTGGCGCTCATGGCAGAGGTGGATCGCACCTACGTCAGTCAAATAGAACGATGCACGGGCAATCCGTCGCTATTGGTCCTGTGCAAGCTCGCCAATATTCTCGAAATCACCACGGATCAGCTACTTGCTGAACCCGATACTCTGCGCAGCGCCCTTCACGTCAAATAATAGTCTCACGACTCACAAATCCGATAGGTCCGCCTTCATAATTTCCACTGACAGCCTTCAGTCCGTAATCGAACCTGCCCAGGCCATACACCGAGAGCCTGGATCATGCCTGTTGCCTGCTCGTCAATTTCGCCCACAAAGCTACGGCCCCTGGCGCTAAGCATCCTGCTGGCGTGCGGCCCAAGCATGGCGCTGGATACTGGCAGCATCACCGCCTCTGTGCTTTCGCCAAATTGCCTCGCCTACAGGGTCGTCGGTATTTGTTTCTGGCTGCTCTGCACGCCCTTCGGCTGCACAGTCAAAACCTCGACCAAGGTTCGTCATTTCATTCCTGAACTCGTGGTCTCGAGCTGTGCCATCACGGGCAATAACCCCTGGACCGAGATGGCCACCCTCTCCGCTCCCATCAGCGGTGCGGAGGGGGGCGGCAACCTGATCACCCCGAACACCCACCGCGACAATTTGCCTCGCTTCAAAAACGTTGATGGCATAGGTCACCCCGGTGGCTGGGCCGCCACGCAATTGGCTTCTCAATCCGGCTACGCCTGCGCCAGCGGCGCTACTGCGTTCATGCCCTATTACCTGAGCACCCTGGACACACTGGCCTGGCGCCATGGCATCCCGGAAAGTTTTTACCCCGAGTCGCTCATGCCGGGGATCCGTGAAATTGGTCGTCAGGCTTTGGGAAACATGTGGGGCAACGTCTATCCCCGACAGGGCTTTCTGGTCCAGCCCGACGATTTCAAGGCGGCCGCCGTCATGGCGCAACGGGCCGGCGATGTGATTACCCGCAACTGGCAGCCGCATGTGTACGTTCCCCTCACGCCCGCCAAACGCGACGGCTACTGGCCGCCTGGCCCTATAGTTGAAAACAACGCTTCGACCCACAAATGGCAATTGCTCTACCCCCAAGTGCAGCCCACGTGCGCCATCTTCCCCAGCGATCCGGTACAGAGCGCGGATGGCGGCTACGCCTGGTCGTTGTGGCGTCCCTATAGCTGCTGCAAGCGTGAGGGGCAGACCTTCCTGTTCAGCATCGACTTCGAAGGCGGTGCTTCATGAGTCGGTTTCTCGCACGATCCTGGTTGGGCACGATGAATCTGGTGCTCTACGGACTGCTCGCCATGCCCATGCATGCCCTCGCCGCCGAAGGCGATTACCGCCTGGGTACTCAAGGCGAAGTACTCGACGACCGAGTGATGTACACCGTTGGTGGCGGCTCGACAGTCGGCTCACCGAGTTCGCTCTACCGACCCAGTGGTCTCGGTGTCGGCGGGTCATGGCGAGCGAACATGATGTGCGGCAACATGAGCCTCACCAACACCCTGCAAAACCAGCTGAACGGCGTCACCGAAGGTTTCCAGCAGATCATGGGCAGCATCGTGCAAAACGCGACCCAAGCGGTGATGTCGCTGCCGGCGTTGATCATCCAGCGTGCCAACCCCGGTCTCTATGAGTTGCTCAGTAACGGGGTGATGCAAGGTCGTATCGACTTCGACCGCTCCAAACTGACCTGCCAGGCCATGGCCGAGAAAATGGCGGACAAGGTCGGTCAAGCCAGCTGGGGGGCGCTGGCCAAGAACCAAGAAATGCAAGGCAACCTGGAGCAAACCGGCGGTGATGCGGTGGCCGCGGTGAGAAACACCGAGGTCAGGAACGGCAACAATGGGGTGTCCTGGGTCGGCGGTTCGAAGGCCGGAGGTAACGGACAGACGCCCATTCGGGTGACCGCCGACGTAGTGCGCGCGGGCTACAACTTGCTGCATAACCGGACGATGGATGACAGTACCTCGATTAGTAGCAGCGACTGTTTGGGTGGGGCCATTTGCCAGACCTGGGCTTCGCCCCAGGAGGAGTCCGACTGGGCCGTTCGGGTATTGGGCGAGAGCGAAGTCGCGACCTGCGACAGCTGCGAAACCCTGCGTGCTACCGCGGGTAGCGGGCTGACGCCGCTGATCCAGGAGGCCTACAGCGAGCGCCTCAAGGCCCTACAAGGGCTGTTGTCTGGCTCTCTGCCGCCTACCCCTGACAATCTGACTAAAGCCTCCAGCTCGATGCTGCCGGTGACCCGTAGTGTGGTTGAAGCCCTGCGCGACGATCCCGACCAGGATCTGCTGGCGCGACGCCTGGCCAGCGAGACAGCCTTGTCCAGCGTGCTGGACAAAGCGTTGCTACTGCTGCGCACGCTGCTGGCGGGCAGCCACGAACCCAACATCGCTTCCGCCGAACCGGCCCAAACCGCCTTGACGAAAAACATCGACGCTCTGGAGCGCGAAATTCGCCTGCTGCAGACCGAACTGCAGGTCCGGCAGATGCTGGCCACCAATACCGCCAGCTTGGTGCTCGATCGGCATGCTGGGGGTGCCGACGCATCGCGCGCCGTCGAACAAGGTGATCCCGAACCCAGCCGACTCAATGACGCCGACGCCAGGCGCAAGTGAAGCCATGAAACACTCACGGCTGTTCACTATGCTTTCAGGTCTGGGAATTGCCACGGTGATGATCCTCACCGCCGCATTGGTCGCCTGGATCGGCCGCACTGCGCTGGGTAGTTTCGAGGCCTGGCAGCAGGCATTCGAATCCGCACGGCCCTATCTGCGGTGGTGGCGTGCCCTGCTCTACGGCGCCCTCTTTGCGCTCTGGTGGGATCTGCTTCGGCGCTACCGACATCGACCACAGGATCGACTGCGTGTGAAGCACATCGGGACATTAGGGCTCGTGCTCTTGACCGTCGTCGAGTTCACCCGACTGTGAGGTCACCACCATGCTCATGAGCACCAACAGCTACTTGGAGTTTTACCTCTCCCTGCTGGCCTGGATCATCAACAACGGCCTCTGGAGCGTCCTGTCCGACACCGGACTGTTCGCCGCGCCCTTTGGCGCAATCATTTTGCAAGAATGGTTGTCGGCCCGTCAGCAAGGCGCGGATGAAGGCAACAAGGGACTGCTCTCGGTGCCGCGGATCGAGAACCGGCTGTGGCTGGCCTACATCGTCGTGTTGTTCGGCTGCGCGCCGGTCTTTCCGCTGAGCCTCGCCTCGATGACGTTCGATGATGTGGCGAGCCAACGCTGCGGTGTCAGTGTGGCCAAGCCAGCAGAAACCGCCTGGGGGACGACCTTCAATACCATCGGCGAACGCTCCGCCAACGTGCCGATCTGGTGGTTTCTGGTGCATGCCTTGAGCAAAGGCGTAACCGCCGCAGCCACCGCTTCCATTCCATGTGCACCGGATATCCGGCAGATGCGCATGGAGATCGACAGTTCGCGTATCGACAGTCAGATACTGCTGCAAGAAATCGCCGACTTCACCCGCGACTGCTATGGCTATTCCCGTTCTCGGTTGTTCACCAACCGTCCGCAGTTGGACAAGATACAAAGTCACGACGCCTCCTGGATCGGCTCAAGCTATTTTCTCGACACGCCCGGCTACTACGATACGGATCGTTCACGCACACCGCGAGTCAGCTGGCCGTATGACGAAAGCCGCGATGTTTCCTTACCTCGGCTGGAGAATGGCGCGGGCTACCCCACCTGCAAGCAGTGGTGGAGTGATAGCGGTGTTGGGTTGCGCGAGCGCTTGATCCAGCAGGTCGATCCCTCGCTGCTGACTCAGCTGAAAGGTTGGTTGACTGGTCGTTCGAGCAACGAGATCGAGGATGCCACCCTGCGTGAGCTGGTCAGCCCGCGCCAGCAATCGATGTCCATGTCGCCCGGACAGGTGTACCAGGACTATGGCTCCAGCGCTCGTGGCGGCTCGATCAATCAGGGGCTCAATAACCTGGCCACTAATACCGGGCTGGCACTGGGTTCCTTCAGCAACTTCCCGGCAATGAATGCGCTACGTGCCGCTCTGCCGATGGTGCAGGCTTTCCTGATCATGGGCGTCATCATCAGCTTACCGTTGATCTTGCTGGTCAGTACCTACCAGCTGAAGACCGTCATGACGGTGACGTTCGCGCTGTTCACGCTGCACATGCTGAGTTTCTGGTGGGAACTCGCCCGCTGGATCGACTCCAGCATGCTCGACACCTTATACAACCAAGTTTCGGCGTCCAATCAAGTGCTGTTATCGCTGCCTACGTCCGGGTTTATGGATGGGACGGTCACCGCGCAGGTAATTGAGTATGTGATGGGGGCGATGTTCATCGTGCTACCAATGCTGTTTCTAGGGGCCATGAGCTGGGCCGGATATAGCGTAGGTTCAGGCGTAGAAGGAATGCTCAGCAGGGGAACCCACGCAGCACAGACAGCGAGCTCTAACGGAACCTCTCAGTTGATGAGCGGTGCAAGAATTGTTTCGGGTAAATCGAGCTCAAAATAACCAAGAGGCTACTTCAGAGAACCCCATTTATCGTACCGCTCAGGCCAAGACGTTCTATGCGTTGGATCATCGAGATCGTCAATACCTAGAGTGTCTGAATCTTGAATTGGGATAGCTGCTAATACGACGATTGTGCACATCAGCACAAACAACCAGAAGCTAACAAAAAGAAATGCTCCGAGCAGAGCAAACTTGGCAGTCAGAAAACTCCCGCGAACAAGTAATTTACCTGCGGGCATACCTGCCATTTCCGCACGCTCAACCACGCGGGATTCAAACGTTTTCAACTTACGGTAACCACGCTTCACCGACAGACCACAGGCGTACGCCCAGCGGTGGGCACGTGAACTCTGAACAGGTTGTTGAGTTGGCATCGTCTCGCCCTCTTCTGAGCGTTTTCATGGTTGAGACAAGGGTAACAGCCTACTACTGAAAACGGCCCGTGCCTGACCGCTTATCAGTTTTTCCGGCCGAAAAATCTTCATTGGAAGTCAGAAGACAGCCCCCGTAAATCAGGGTCTTTACAGTGATTGACCCATATCAGTCGTCCGGCTAAATACAAGCTACGGATCGCTGCTATCAACAGCACCTGCCCAGATAGTCAGGACCTTCGAGACTATGTCACCTCGGTGATGGTTCTCCCCAAGTGCGATTAGCGTTCGGTGGCTCGCACGATGGCCGTTGCTACGGTGATGAACGCCTACTGCTCTCCTAAGCGCCTTTCGAGCGCTGCTCGTGAGATAAGCCCTCTTGATTTTCTTCAACCCACTGCGGGGAAATCTTTCCCCGCACAGGACAGGTTTCTTCGCGTTTTCAACGGAGACATACCATGCCCGACTCACTTACACCGGAAACACTGAACACCCTTCGGTTGCCCATCGTGTTCACCCCTGGCGCGTGGCAACGCGCAGTACTGCTCGAGCAATCCGATCACGCTGAGAAGCTGCAGGTCGATCGGTTGAGCCACGTATTGCGCGCAGCCTTCGAAGCCCACTTGGCCTTTCCACACAAGCCTTACGTGCTGTTCGAGGTAATCCACATTGAACCAACCGGTCACTTAGACCACGACCCGTTGCTGCAATTGAGTCTGAGCCTACTCCAAGAACCGGGTCAGCCTGGCTTCTTGTTGATAGCGCTTGCAGGAGAACACCAGCGCTAAGCGCAATGGGCGGCGCCCACCTCCACATTCGGACGGCATGCAAGACCTGCATCAATCCAGCCCATCACCCAACCGGGGAACCCTCCCCCGACGGGCAAGGCGTTCCTCCGTTTTTCTCTCGAGGAAATTGCCATGCGCGATATCTACCAAGACGTGACAGACAAGATCGTTACCGCGTTAGACCAAGGCGTTGTTCCCTGGATCAAACCCTGGTCCTCAAGTGGCTCCGCTTACATCGGTCATCAACCCTACCCCATCAACGCCATCACGCGACGTCCGTATTCGGGCATCAATTTACCGCTGCTCTGGGCCGAGGCCAGGTTGCAGGGGTTCACTCAAGATCGTTGGCTGACTTTCAACCAAGCCAAAAAGACCGGTGGGCACATTCGTAAGGGTGAGCACAGCACTCTGGCGGTGCTCTACAAGCCGATGGAGCGCGAGGAACAGACCGAGTCAGGCCAACCCGTACTCGATGAAAACGGTCAGCCCAAGGTCGCTCACTTCGGCATTCTCAGGACACATTTTCTGTTCAACATCGAGCAAACGGAGGGGCTCGAAATGCTCAATGACACCCTGCTCGAGACGGAACAGAGTGATCCCTTCCAGCCCAACAGCGCCGCGGAAAATCTGCTGTTAAGTTCAGGTGCACGCATCGTTCATCGGCCTGCCGACGAAGCCTTTTACCACCCGATCAGGGATCTCATCCAACTGCCGACAAAAGCACAATTTCACGATGAAGGCGGGTACTACGCCACGGCACTTCATGAGCTGACGCACTGGACCGGGCATCACGCCCGGTTGCAGCGCGAAGGCATGACGTCAGCTTGTCCGTTCGGCTCGCCAGGCTACGCGTTTGAGGAGTTGATCGCCGAGATGGGCGCTGCGTTTTTATGTGCCTACGCCGGTATACAGGGGGAGCTGCGGCACGAGGGCTACATCGACTCCTGGCTCGGCCTGCTCAAGGCTGACAAACGCGCGATCTTTCGCGCCAGTGGTCAGGCCCGCAGCGCCTCGGAGTATGTGCTCAATCTGGAGCAGCAACTGAAGCAAGCGGTCTTGGATGACTCACTCTGCATGAACGATGGAGCTTGATCGTTACCTCACTGCTGCAAACGCGTCATAGGGCCCAACGTGAGTTGAGCCCTTTTTTCTGTTTCTAGAAAACAGACGGCATCGCGCCACGGGCGTCTCACGTAAAAAATAATAGATAGCCAGACTCCAACGTCGAGCTATCACTCATCCAGATTCTGCGCCAGAAAATCCACCAGCTCGAGCGGACTTCGACTGTCGATCACCTTGTAGATCAGATCACGTTTGCTGCGCGGTAACTTCTTGACCACGCTCTTCGCCGAGGCCCTGACAGCTTCGTCTGTTCCATGGATACGTGCCGCGAGCAGCAGCACGAGCGTGGCATCAGTGAGGTTCATGGCAAGACCCAATAAAATTCGCACCGCAGTGTACCGATACTTTCCTTTTTCTTACCAGCACGCGCATCCAACAAAACGGCACCTGGACAAATCGATATTCCGATTGCCGCACAAAGGGACACACGGCAAAAGGGCGGTAAGGGTTGGAAAGGAATGGGGAGTCAAGGGTAAGAGTCCTATCCAAAAAGGCTAAAAAGCCACTGACCCTGCCATTTTCCGGGAGGTCACGATGCTTAGTCTGTTTCGCCACAAAAGGCTAAAGCCTCCTCCCCAACCAACCATAAACGTCGCTGAAGGTTACCTGCCCATCGAGTCGCCCCAGAACTTGTTAGCCGCGGAGCATCGCCGCCAGTTGCTCGACCGTATCTGGCAGTACACCGCCCTCTCCCATCCGCAGTTCAGCCAGCTCTATTTAAATCCGATCCATCGCTACGCCGAGCTGGTCCAGCAACTCCCAGCCAGCGAGACGCACCACCATGCGTATCTCGGCGGCATGCTTGACCATGGCTTGGAGCTGGTTGCCTGTAGTTTGAAACTGCGTCAGTCGTATTTGCTTCCCACCGGCGCCGCCCCCGAAGACCAAGCCGCCCAGACTGATGCCTGGTCCGCTGGCATCGCCTATGGCGCCCTGCTGCATGACATCGGCAAGATCGCCGTGGACCTGCTGGTGGAACGCCAGGATGGCTGTGTTTGGCATCCTTGGCACGGCCCCCTGGATCAGCCCTACCGATTGCGCTACCACAAAGGTCGCGACTACCACCTGCACGGCGCTGCCGCAGGTTTGCTCTATACCCAGATTCTCGACCGTCCCATCCTCGATTGGCTCAGTGGATTTCCGCCGCTGTGGGCCAGCTTGTTATATGTCCTGGCGGGCCAGTACGAACGTGCCGGCGTGGTCGGTGAGTTGGTGATGCAGGCCGACCGTGTTTCCACCGCGCAGAACATCGGTGGTAACCCAAGCAAGGCGCTACAAGCGCCGATTCATTCGCTGCAACATCACTTGATCAGCGGACTGCGTCATCTAGTTCAGCACGAGCTGAAACTCAACCAGCCAGGTGCCGCTGGATGGCTGACCCAAGACGCACTCTGGCTCGTCAGCAAGACGGTCACGGACAAGCTGCGAGCCTATCTGCTGTCGCAATCGATCGAGGGCATTCCTTCATCCAACATCGCGGTATTCGACGAACTCCAGTCGCATGGGCTGGTCGAGTCTACCCCGGAAGGCAGAGCCATCTGGAGCGCTGTTGTCGCACAGGGAAACTGGGAGCAAAGCTTTACCTTTTTGCGCCTTCAACCGACATTGATTTGGGGGAACGAAGACCGACCTGAGGCTTTCAACGGAACGGTAAGCGTTGCACGCGATGACAATCAGCCCAACACTCCGGCATCACCTGCAGCGCCCGAGACTGTCAGTGCAGAATCTCGTCAAAGCCCATCGCAGCCCGAGCCACCGCAGATGGAGGATGCCGACTATCTCGGCACGCTGCTGGATATGTTCGAGTTGGAAGAGCCTGAGGCCAGTTATGCGCCATTAGAAAGCGCTCTCGAAACGTCAACCCCTCCTTCGGATAACCCAGGCCAGACATTCCTGAATTGGGTCAAAGAAGGCATCCTCAGCCACAAGCTGATCATCAATGACAGCAAGGCCAAAATCCATACGGTGAGCGGCAATGTGTTCCTGGTCACGCCTGGCCTTTTTCAGCGCTACGTTCAGGAGTTTCCGGGCATCTCACTGAGGACCGATTCCGCAGGTGAGGAATGGCGATGGGTACAGAAGCAATTCGAAAAACTGAAAACCCACCTAAAGCGTGATGATGGTTTGAATATCTGGATCTGTCAGGTGGAAGGTCCAAGAAAAAAAGGAACCCTCAAAGGCTATTTGTTAGAAAATCCAGCACTCTTATTCGAAGCTGGGCCGGTACCTGCCGATAATCCTTTCCTTAAAGTGGAAAAAGCATAAACGTCCGAAGCCTCCCAAAAGAGCTCAACACGCAGAGTCAACGCTGGCACACCCGCCACTGAACGGTACTCTTGCCGCCTCTCAGTGGCCCATAATGTTCAATGATGAACTTGATGCAGTAAGCACCGCACAGCACCATGTTCCAGGTAGTGCGTCAGCGCTACCCAGCTTTTAATACTGTAATCCAGGGTCTTGGACGTAGCCGAGCCCTCGGGTACACGTTCGCGTTGGGCCGGCATCCACTCATGAAGTTTTTCAGCGATGGGGGCTGCTGTTTCCTGGCGTAATCGCCACCTGTCTTCGCCGCTCATTTCCTTAGCGTGTCGCTCGACTTCGTACAGCCCACCAATCGAGCGAAGCGCCTGCTCCGCCCGCTGGCTTTTGTTCTCCACGTGCTGGTCGTAGAACTTGCGCCGAGTATGCGCCATACAGCCGATTTCGGTGATGCCCAACTCGAAGCTGGCCTTGTAGCCGGCGAGTCATCACAAATTAGCTTGTCGTTCCATGTGCCCAGGAAGTTACGCGCATGTTCGCCGACACAACTGGGGCTGAAGTCGTAGACCACAGCCTTAAGTGCCGAGAATGGCGTGCTGCTGTAGGCCCAGACCTAAGCGCGGTAGGTTTTCTTCTCTCCTGGAGCCAGCATTTGTACCGGTGTTTCATCGGCGTGGACTACGCGCTGGGCCAGCACTGCTTCGCGCAGCGCATCGACCAGCGACTGAAGCTGCACGCCGGTTTGACCCACCCACTGCGCCAGTGTCGAGCGCGGGATACCGACGCCATCATGCACCAGCACTTTCACACGGTTGGCCCGGCGGTTGGAAAGAGATCGGCGCAGTGCGCTTCGCCGCACCGAATACCGCGACCACTCTGGCCAATGCGCTCTCCGTGCCGGCACGCCATATTACATTTCCGCCATCTGGGGCTTCCCATTGGAATATGGTACCAGCCCTACCCATGCTCAAGGCAATTCGCCAGCATTGGTCTATCCTTGCTTTCTCACGGTATTTCATGGAGAGATCTCAATGACTGGCGGTCAAGAGTTGGGCGAGGAAGATGTACCTGTTGTTGACGCATTTGAAGGCTGGCTTGGCGAGAGAAACCGCTGGTTGCAAACAGCAGCCAAGAATCTCATTGAAACCAAAAAGCCTCCAACGGATGACCAGGTCGCGGAGCTGGCTCGGCTCTGTATCACCGAATCAAAAAAAGGCGAAGATCCTGGCTTCGGTACAGTGACACCCGGCTCTCTGGCTCTTGCCGCCAACCGCCCAGCCATTCGTATAGACGGCATAACAGATGTCTATGGGCTAAATGCGGTGAAATCAGGAGCAGCACTACCCTTTTGTGCTGGTAACATAACCGTTTTCTATGGCCAGAACGGCTCAGGAAAAAGTGGGTACGCACGACTACTCAAGCAAGCCTGTGGCTCAAGATCAAAAGACGAGATTCACCCCAATGTGTTTGTCGAAGAGCCGGAGGCTTGCCGAGCGACTTTCCAAATCTCTGAATCGCCCCGGGTTTTCTAGACACTCTCCAGGCTCGCTGCGTAACGCTTTTCAAACTCTACCGGTGACAGCTGATTGTTGAAACTGTGGCGTCGTTTTGGGTTGTAAAACATCTCGATGTAATCGAACACATCATCCCGAGCATCCTGGCGTGTAGTGTAGATTTTACGCTTGATCCGTTCCCGCTTTAGCAACTGGAAAAAGCTCTCCGCTACAGCGTTGTCGTGGCAGTTACCTCGACGACTCATGCTGGCTATCAGGTTGTTAGCTTTCAAGAAGCTTCGCCAGTCTGAGCTGCTGTACTGACTTCCTTGATCTGAGTGGATCATCACCTCTTGCTTCGGCTTACGTCTCCAAACCGCCATCAGCAGTGCATCAATGGCTACGTCGCTGGTCATCTGCGACTTCATTGACCAACCAATGATCTGGCGTGAAAACAGATCGAGCACCACGGCCAAATACAGCCAGCCTTCATATGTTCGGATGTAGGTAATGTCTGTGACCCAGACTTTGTTGGGTTCTCTGACATCGAATTGGCGCTTCAGTAAGTTCGGTGAGGCAACGGCTGGTTTACCGCCATATTTTCCCGGCCTCCGTCGATACCCAGTCTGAGAACGTAAACCTTCAAGGCGCATCAACCTAGCCACCCGGTGACGGCCACAGCTCTCACCGACCTCTCGCAGGTCATCATGGATCTTGCGATAGCCATAAACGCCACCGCTTTCCAGCCAGGAGTGTTTGATCAATCCAAGCAGTCGCTGATCGTCCTTGCCTCGCGCAGATTTTGGTTCTGATAGCCACGCGTAGTAGCCGCTGGGATGAACCTTGAGCGTCAGGCAAAGCCGTCGAATCGCGTAGTGACCCGCTTGCTGCTTAATAAAGGCGTACTTCAGCCGCACTCCTTGGCAAAGTACGCGGCGGCCTTTTTTAAGATGTCTCGCTCCTCCGTCACCCGTTTCAGCTCGGCACGTAAACGACGAACCTCTGCGCTCTGATCATTCTCCTCAACGCGCTGTTCCTGGGGCTTGGTGTAGCGCTTAACCCAGGCATAGAGGCTGTGCACGGACACACCCAATCGTGCAGCCACCTCCGAGACAGGAAGCTGCTTTTCGGTCACTTGCTTGACCGCCTGGATTTTGAATTCTTCGGGATAACGCTGGTTGCTCATGGCACCTCCTAATGGGCCTCATTTTAAGGCTTGGAGGTGTCTACGAAACTAGGGGCGATTCAACAAGCGTCCTTTAATTGTTCGCAATACATCCAAGGCCAACCCTGGAAGGCAACGGTTTGACCTGGCTCATGAGCTCGGCCATCTAGTCATGCACCAAGGGATCGAGACAGAGTGTCGTGAAACTGAGGAACAAGCCAACCAGTTCGCCAGCGCACTCTTGATGCCACGAGCAAGCTTCGCAGCCGAATTCCCAACTATGAGAGGGAAGTACCTAAACTGGACAGCGCTCAAAGAGCTAAAGCTTCGTTGGAAAGTTAGCTTCAAGGCATTAATCTATCGGGCTCGTGCGTTGGATCTGCTAACTGCCGATCAAGCGAAGAGCGGCTTTACCTACCTCGCGCGTAAAGGGTTTACGAAAAGCGAAGAGTTTGACGAGTTGATTCCGATGGAGTCCCCCCTCCTCGTTCAGCGCGCAATCGACTTACTGGACTATACGACTTGGAATCGTGTGCTTGCTGCTGCCGGCTTGAGCACGGAGATGGTGAAGAATCAGTTCATGTTAAACGTACCTATCGCCCCTTTACGGTTAGTGAACAATGCCCAACGCTAGGCCTCCGCCGCACCTCAGGCATCGTGAAGTCCACGCATTCAGGGTGTGCCCGAGCTAGATAGTCCCAAGCAAGCAGCGACATCCGTTATCGCAGCACGAAGACAGCATCTCAGCTTGAACTCAGCGCACTGCAAACGATTCGTGCGGTCCCGTCGAAATTTGCCATATTGAGCACATCGATTGGCGCGCGACCTTTTAATCGCTCATGAGGCTTACAAAGGGCGCCATAAAGCCTCCACGCATCGACATCCGGAAATTGCGCTAACGCCGCAAGCACCAACTTGTGCCGCAGTGGATCAAGCTGCCAATCGGGAATGCGCTGACCGCGATTCCCGAGGCTCAAAGACAGCAGGCGCCGAGCCTTGATATCACGGTTGATCTGATCTCGGGATTTGCCTGCCAGTTTGGCGAAGACAAGCAGCGGCAAATTACTCGAAGCTTCATAGGTGGCTAACATCTCGGCGCGCTGGCGTTGTATGTCAGATACTTGGGGTTCGCGCGGCTGTTCGGTCTGCGTTGGAGCAGGTAGGACAGGTGAATACTGAGCCGAGGTAAGGACCGGTTCGTCGCTGACGGACGTTTTGGAGGCTGGGATCGTCATCGCTGGGAAGCCGCTACTGTACAGAACGGCGTTTGCGTTCGCGCTTTCCGACGAAGGTAACGAAGCTGCGCCCTCTAAACGAATGGTCAGCGGAGAGCTTGCCGCTTTCAGCTGACCCTGCCCCCAAAGGTCCAAACGATTCGCCCAGTCCTGCATCATCGTCCGGCGCTGCTCGACATACTCCGCGTGATTGTAGGCCGCACTCACCTTGTCCGGATCAGCATGAGAAAGCTGGGCATCCACCCACACCTTCGGGTATCCGATCTCGTTCAGCGCCGTCGAGATCGTCGCCCTCATGCCATGACCGGTAAGTTGATCGGCGTACCCCATTCGGCGTAGCGCGCCATTCAGAGTGTTCTCACTGATGCGCTTGCTCAGGTCGCTTCGATGCGCAAACAAGTAGCGTTGCGCAGGGACAACCTGGTCCAGCAAGTGACGCACGATCTCCAGCGCCTGTACCGACAGCGGCACGATATAAGGCGGTACATTTTGGGTCTGTTTACCTGGCTTCCGCATCGCTAGCTGAAGTTGTTTCACCACTTCCGCTGGTATGATCCACAAGCGCTTCTCCAGATCGAACTGATCGGGTGTTGCCAACCGCAATTCGCCCGTGCGAACACCGGTCAGCAGCAACAACCGAAGGCCAAGCCGAGTTTGGTTGGCGCCACCGTAATTTCGAAGAGCAGCCATCAATCCCGGAAGCTCGTCCATACGAAGAAATGGGTTGTGCGTAACCGGAGGTTTGGGGAGTGCGACAACGTCAAGATCTGAAGCTGGGTTGTGTTCCAGCCCCTCGATTTTCACCAGCGCATAGCGGAACAATTGGTTGAACCAGGTCCGGCATTTTTCGGCTGTCGTTAAGGCCTTGCGCTGTTCGATCCTGCTCAGTAAATCCAGCAGATCGTGACGATTGATATCATAGATGGACCGCCCGCCCAGGGTGGGCAGGACGTCTTTATTGAAGATTCTCAAGATCTGCGAGAGCGTGCTCTGCCGCCCTTCCTTCAGGCTTAGCCTGCGGAACTCTACCCACTGATTGAACACGGCCTCGAAGGTGTGCTCTGTCGCAAAACGAACAGCAAGCCGCTGTTGTTTGCGATGCTCATAGGGATTGATGCCCTGGGCAACCAAGGTACGGGCTTCATCACGACGGGTACGGGCTTCTTTAAGCCCAATTTGGGGATAACTACCGAGGGACATGCGCTTCTGCTTGCCTGCCCAGTAGTAGCGGAAGAGCCAGACTTTTCCGCCCCTGGCCGTCACATTGAGTGTGAGACCATCACTGTCGCCGAGGGTGTAGTCATTACCGGTGATTCGGGCGTGCCGAACTGTCATTTCTGAGAGTGCCATCGCGAGCTCCTGAACAGAGTCAGGGCCAGATGCTCATCTCGTTGCGCAAACTGCTCCAGCATCAAACCGATTCGGTACGCGTCAGGATTCTGGACTCAATCCTGGACTTAAACGCACCGGATAGTGCTGGATTTCAGTGGTTCCCGCTGGAACGAAAAAAGGGCCTAAAGGCCCTGATTTCAATCACTTACAGAATTCAGTGGAACTCTGCAGCGCAATATTTGGAGCGGGAAACGAGACTCGAACTCGCGACCCCGACCTTGGCAAGGTCGTGCTCTACCAACTGAGCTATTCCCGCTTGGTGATGCGCATTCTATAGAATCCTCAGCCCCCGTCAACCCCTTGATTCAAAAAAGTTTTATTTCTTTTCAACGGTGGTTCGCAGATGGGGCCAGGCAGCACGCAGGTATTGCAGCATGGACCACAGGGTCAGGCCGGCCGCGACCAGCAGCAAGGCGTAGCCGGCAAGCACCCAGAACGAGAAGTCCGACGGGTTGGCCAGCAGGATCACCAGCGCGAGCATTTGCGCGGCGGTTTTCCATTTGCCCATGTTGGAGACGGCCACGTGGGCGCGGGCGCCGATTTCGGCCATCCATTCGCGCAGGGCCGACACGACGATCTCGCGGCCGATGATGACGGCGGCCGGGAGGGTCAGCCACAGGTTGCCGTGTTCCTGTACCAGCAGCACCAGGGCGACGGCCACCATGAGTTTGTCGGCCACGGGGTCGAGGAACGCGCCGAAGGGCGTGCTCTGTTCCAGGCGGCGGGCCAGGTAGCCGTCGAGCCAGTCGGTGGCGGCTGCGAAGGCAAATACCGAACTGGACGCGACGTAGCTCCATTCATACGGCAAATAGAACAACAAAATGAAAATCGGGATAAGCAGGACGCGTAGAACGGTGATCAGATTAGGGATATTCATCGGCACAACTGGCTACGAGGTGAGAAGGCATTCTATTCGCTGTGCAGATTGGCATAAATCAATTCAGCGAGCTTTTTACTGATACCGGGTGCTTTGGCTATCTCGTCAATGCTGGCACGGGAGAGCTCCTGCAAGCCACCAAAATGTTTAAGCAAGTCGCGACGCCGCGTCGGGCCAACCCCTGCCACCCCTTCCAGGGTTGAAGTTCGCCGGGTTTTGCCACGGCGGGCGCGGTGGCCGGTAATGGCGAAACGGTGGGCTTCGTCGCGGATTTGTTGAATCAGATGCAGTGCGGGTGAGTCGCCCTTCAACGTGAACTCATGGGCGGCATCATTCAAGTACAACGTCTCGAAACCGGCCTTGCGCGTGGTGCCCTTGGCCACACCGAGCAGGATCAGGTCGGGCACCGCCAGTTCGTTGAGCACGTCACGGGCCATGGATAACTGGCCCTTACCGCCGTCTACCAGCAGGATATCGGGGAGCTTGCCCTCCCCGTCCTTCAACTTGCTGAATCGCCGCGTGAGCGCCTGGTGCATGGCGGCATAGTCATCGCCGGCGGTAACGCCTTCGATGTTGTAGCGCCGGTAGTCGGCCTTGATCGGCCCTTCCGGCCCGAATACCACGCAAGAGGCCACTGTGGCCTCGCCGCTGGAGTGGCTGATGTCGTAGCACTCCAGGCGCTGGGGCGGCTCGTCCAGGTTGAGGACCTCGGCCAGGGCGTCGAAGCGTGCAGCGACGTGCTGTCGGTTCGCCAGCCGCGCGCCCAGGGCCTGTTCGGCGTTAGTCACGGCCAGCTGCTGCCAGCGAGCACGGGTGCCGCGTACGCGGTGGCTGATGGCCAGCTCGCGGCCGCGCAGCTCGTGGATGGCCTCGATCAAGGTGGGGAAGTCTTCGTGCACCACGTTGACGATCAGTTCAGACGGCAGGTCGCGCTCAGGGCTGCTGACGTAGTACTGGCCAAGGAACGCGGCCATCACCTCTGCCACGTCTTCGTCGATACCGGTCTGCGGGAAAAAGTTCTTGCTGCCCAGCACCCGCCCGCCACGCACGCTGATCAGGTGCACACAGGCGCCGCCCGGGTTGACGAACGCGGCGATCACGTCGACGTCACCGGTGCCGCCTTCCATGCTTTGCTGGTCCTGGACACGGCGCAGCAGGGAGATCTGGTCACGCAGTTCTGCAGCCTTTTCGAAATCCAGAGTGCTGGCCGCCTGCTCCATTGCCCCGGACAGCTCATCGGTGAGAGCGTTGCTGCGCCCTTCGAGGAACATTACGGAATGGCGCACATCCTCGGCGTACTCCGAAGGTTCCACCAGGCCCACACAGGGCGCCTTGCAGCGCTTGATCTGGTATTGCAGGCACGGCCGCGTGCGGTTCTTGTAAAAGCTGTCTTCGCACTGGCGTACAAAAAAGGTTTTTTGCAGCAGGCTCAGGCTTTCACGAATTGCACCGGCACTGGGATAAGGCCCGAAGTACTTGCCCTTGGGCTTTTTAGCCCCGCGATGAATGCTCAGCCGGGGGAAATCGCCGTCCGACAAATACACATAGGGATAGGATTTATCATCACGCAGCAGGATGTTGTAAGGCGGCCGCCATTCCTTGATCAGCGTCTGCTCAAGCAGCAGCGCCTCGGTTTCATTGGCGGTGATGGTGGTTTCGACCTGGGCGATACGCGCCACCAGGGCGGCGGTTTTCGGCGCAAGGCCGGTCTTGCGAAAGTAGCTCGCCAGACGGTTCTTCAGGTTCTTGGCTTTGCCCACGTAAAGCAGGCGCGCCTCGCTGTCGAACATGCGGTACACGCCGGGGCGGCCACTGCAGGTGGAGAGAAAGGCACTCGGATCAAACGGTGTGGTCATGTCAGGCGCTGGCGTCCACCATGCCGTGGCGCACTGCGAGCAGGGTCAATTCAACATCACTGCTGATGGCAAGCTTCTCGAAGATACGATAACGGTAGGTATTGACGGTCTTGGGCGACAGGCACAGCTTGTCAGAGATGGTCTGCACCTTCTGGCAACCGACGATCATCAGGGCGATCTGGATTTCCCGCTCCGACAGCGCATCAAATGGCGAATCGCTGGTGGGCTGGAACGACTTGATCGCCAATTGCTGGGCAATCTGCGGGCTGATGTAACGCTGGCCGGCAAATACCAGGCGAATGGCTTGCACCATCTCGGCCAGGCCTGCGCCCTTGGTGAGGTAGCCGGCGGCACCGGCTTGCAGCAAACGGGTGGGAAACGGGTCTTCCTCGCACACCGTGACCACCACGACCTTGATGTCCGGATGGCTGCGCAATAACTTGGTCGTGGCACCAAGACCGCCAATCCCAGGCATCTTGACGTCCATCAGTACCACATCGGGCTTCAACTCCCGGGCCTTGATCAGGGATTCCTCCCCCGACTCCGCCTGGCCGACTACTTGCAGGCCGTCGATGTCAGCCAGCATTCGTGTAATGCCTGTACGAACGAGATCATGGTCATCGACTACTAGCACCCTAATCAAGCAGACACCTCGCGATATGGTCTTATAGGTTGCTGAACACCTTAGCAAAAAACCAAGGCGCAGACCTAGTTGCAAGTGTCATATATATAGAGATTAAACGTGCTGCGGCTGTTCGCCGGCTGGCGAACAGCCCTGTTTCCTGGGCTAAAGGTCAGGATTCCTGGGGGGGCGACTTGGCTTTTCCGTTCACCACGGATGAATGCTCAGCCAAGGTACTGGTCAAGCGACGGATTGCGTCCTGGTCTTCCTTGAACATCGCTCGGTAATTGCCCAGCACTTTCTCTTCGATCTTGCTCAGGTTATCCAGCTGGATCGGCGTTGGGCTGCCGGTCAACACGTACAGGATATCCACACCTTTTTCGGCGACGCGAGACAAATAGTCGGCCTTGGGTGCACGACCACCGCTTTCATATTTGCCTTGGGCGTTCGCTTCAACGCCTCCAATTTCTCCAAAAACTTTCTGCGACAGGCCAAGTCGCTCTCTTTCTTGCCTTAAGCGCGAACCGATTCCACTCATTTGGATGTATGATCCTAAATTGGCACACCCCAAGAGGTGTCACACCATCACTTCGTTAAACAAACTTGAACGGTTTTGAACTATGCCCGGAATCCGTACTGCTGCACAAGCCAAGGCCTGGCTGGAACATCAAGGAAAGTCAGTTCAAGCGTTCGCCCGGGAACATGGCGTAGACCCGGCAACCACGTATCAAGTGCTCTCCGGGCGCAAAAAGGGACGGCGTGGAGAAGCCCATAAAGTGGCGGTACTTCTGGGCATGAAAGAGGGCGTTATCGTGGATGAGCCAAGAGCTCAATCCCACGACGAACAAAGCACTAACTGACAGCAGTATGCGCTTATTTGTAGGACGTGCATGTTTTAGTCCGATGTGAGTGCGCGACACTCACGCTCCATCCGCCAGAAGCCATCCTCTTCACCGACAATGCTCAACCCCAAGCGCTGATACAGCCTTCTTGCCGGGTTGGTCTTGAACACCGTCAAACGTAGAAAGCCCAGGCCCTCGACGCGTGCCTTGAGCGCCATTTGCTCCAGCACCCATGTGCCCGCGCCCTGCTTGCGGCAGCATTCCAGCAGGTGCAGCTCGCGGATATACAGGGCCTTGCCATCGCGGCTCAGGCTGATAAAGCCCATGACGACGTCATCGTTGCAGATCAGCCAGTTCTCGCGGCCCGCCCAGGCCACGTCGAAGCCGTCGCTGGACCACAACAAGCCGTTCTGACGGTAGTAATGGCTCATGGCCTGCTGGGTCAGGGTGCGGGCAAACGGCAGGTCCTGCTCGATGGCCCGGCGCAAATGAAACCTCATTCAGAGGGCGACCACTTGGCCGGTCCACTGCCCGCCGTCGCGACGGGCGATCACCAACGCGTCGCCGACACCGGGGGCGGCAACAAGCAAGTTGCCATCGGCGGTCCAGATCGCACTGCGACCGGCACAAGCCCAGCCTCCAGATGGGCCACCGTGGTTAGCCATCAGTACCAACAGGCCATGCTCGGCCGCATAGCCTTCAAGCAAAGCACTGTCCGCCGCGTAGCCTGCCTCGCTGATCAGTACGCTTGCGGCATACGCTGTGGCGCCCGCTGCCGCCGCTTGGCGTGGATGGCTGGCCTGGGAAAAGTCCGCACACACCGCCAGCGCGATGCGCTCCTCTGCCAATTCCAGGGGCTCGCCGCCCTGCCCCGCAGCAAATGCCAGCTCTTCGCCGGGGTGCAGATGCTGCTTGGTGTAGACGCCTACTGAACCGTCCGCCTCAAGCACCAGCGCGCCGATCAGCACACCTGTTTTTGGCGTCAAGCGCACCGGCATGCCCACCACGGCCGTCAACTGCAGCTCCCGCGCCAGTTCACGCAACGGCGTCAACACGGCGTCTTGCGGGTCGATGGCCAAATCGGCCGCCAGGAACGGCTCGTAGCCTGTCAGTGACAGTTCTGGAAACACCAGGCATTGCACACCCTGTTCAGCCGCGGCCCGCATCAACGCCAGGTGCCGCTGGATATTGGCAGCGATATCGCCCGGGATGGAAACGGTTTGCGCCGCAGCAAGGGTCAAGGCAGTCATGGTCGCGTCCTGGCAATCATTGGTTGAGAGTTATCAGCATATCCACACTTACCCCATAGCGGTAACTACTGCCGCGCGATAGAAATTACTGATTGAATCCACCCGCACGCCTCTAGTAAGCTCCCCCCATCATTTGGAGAGCCCCATGTTGCCACTCACCCACACTCAGGTTTGCCCTGCTGCCAGCGCCTTGCGCTCGGTGTCGGCTACCCATGTGAATGGTTCGAGCGCACTGGCCGGCTTTTATTTTGGGTATTGGTTTAGCCACTGGCGCGCCTGATACCTGAAATCGGCGCCCACTACTCAAGGGGTCGCCTACCAGAGAAATCTAAACCCCCGGTCGGCTCCCCGACCGGGGGTTTTGTTTTTTCAGCGCCTGACAATTTGTTTTTCACGCTCACTTAAAGGAATCACACCATGAACTACGCCACCTATTACCGCTACGACACTTGCACTGCATGGCGATTTAGCCAGCTCCGTTCGGGACAGCCTGCCGCCTCCGACCGGTCACCCCGTGGTGGCAAGCCAACACACGTAGCCGATACGGCCAATTGTCGAACACCCCAGTAGGCCAAGCGTGCGGGAATCGCCCGCCGCTTGCCCAGGAAGCCTTGAATATGAACTCCTCCGTCGCCGCTTTGCCCGTCTCTGCCCTCAACAGCGCTAATGAAGCCCTGACCCAGCGTTTGCCCAGCGCTCTTGAACTCAAGCACCAACTCCCGCTCAGCCCGTTCCTCAACGAACAAGTCCACGCCCATCGCCAAGCCGTGCGCGCCATCCTCAATGGCGAAGATTCACGCTTGCTGGTGATTGTCGGCCCGTGCTCGATCCACGACCCGGAATCGGCCATGGAATACGCGCGCAATCTGAAGAAGCTTGCGCTTGAAGTCAGCGACCAGATGCTGCTGGTGATCCGTGCCTACGTCGAGAAACCGCGCACCACTGTGGGCTGGAAAGGCTTGGCCTACGATCCGCACTTGGACGGCAGCGATGACATGGCCGCCGGCCTGACCCTGTCCCGCGAACTGATGCGTGAAATGCTGCGCCTGGGCCTGCCGGTGGCCACCGAGCTGCTGCAACCCATGGCCGCCGGCTACTTCGATGACCTGCTCACTTGGGTCGCCATTGGCGCACGCACGACCGAATCGCAGATTCACCGCGAAATGGCCAGCGGCCTGGGCATGCCCGTGGGCTTCAAAAACGGCACCGACGGTGGCGTCGCCATTGCCTGCGATGCAATGCGCTCAGCCTCTCACCCGCATCGTCATTTCGGCGTCGACAGCCAGGGCCACCCGGCGATCATCCAGACGCCCGGCAACCCCGACACTCATTTGGTGCTGCGCGGCGGCCATCGTGGGCCCAACTACGATGCGCAAAGCGTGGCCGACGTAAAGCATGACCTGGCCAAGTCCAAAGTAGCGCCACGAATCATGGTCGATTGCAGCCATGCCAACAGCGGCAAGAACCCGCTGCGCCAACCGGCGGTATTCAATGACGTGCTGGAGCAGCGTTTGCAAGGTGATACCTCGCTGGTCGGCATGATGCTTGAGAGTCACCTGTTCGAAGGCTGCCAGCCGCTGAGCGCGTCGATGAAATACGGCGTTTCGGTGACCGATGGTTGCCTGGGTTGGGACGGGACCGAGCAGTTGTTACGCAGTGCCGCCGAGCGTTTGCGGGAACACGGCAAAGCCGACTGATCGGTGAAAAACATTAGATCGGCCTGGAATTCTGTTTGGCAAACTCCTGCAGTGGGCGGGCATGGGCCGGTAGCGGCGTGTGCTCGATGCCTTCTCTTGCCTGCTTCTGCGAAGATTGAACTGGCCCGTAGATTTCGTGGCATACGGTAAACACGATGCACCCTTGAATCGCCTTCGTGCAGGAGCGAGCTTGCTCGCAAAAAAACGTCAACGATAACGCGTGCTTCCTGAATAAACGCAGCGCCTGCGAGTTTTTCGCGAGCGAGCTCCTACAAACAATGGCTGTGGACTAGGCCCGGGCCACCGGCATGCGGGACAGCTCTCGAAGCCACGGCAACACCCGCAGGCCGTGGGCGGTCTCGCAGGGGTCGACGATGTCCATGAAGTGTTCGAGGTTGACGTGGTCCGGCACACCCGGCAATCGCACTCGCACAGCCGGCGTTACGCCGCAAGGGGCGCCCAGGTCCAGATGCTCGTAGACGAGTACATGACGCACCTGGGGCAGAGGCTCATGGGCTTGGGCCATCAGCCCCGCATTGATTATCAGCACGTCGAAGGGTTCGGCAGGAATGGCAGTGAGAATCCGCACCTCTTCGAATGTTTGCACCGGCACGATCCGGTAATAACCCAACTGGTTGAGCATTTTCTCGATGTACAAGCGTTGCAGATGCTGTTCATCGGCAATCAGGATGGTCAGTGCTTTGTTCGGCATGGCAAACCCCTGGGCAGGCAGTGCTCGGCAGTGAGCGCAGCCCATTCTCCAGACATATGCCGACGACAAAATCAGGCATGTTCCCGGTTTGTGTAAGAGTTTTCCCAAATTTCCCGAATGGCGATCAACCGCAGTCAGGGCTGATTGCAATAAGCTTTCAAGCCACGATGCAAAACATCAAGCGCTTCGTTCACGCCGTCAACCGCGGGCCCCAATGCCTGACGGTCGCGCTGTTCACATGCGGCCTCCAATGCTTCACACCCACTGATCAATAGGTTTGCCTTGACCATTCGCGCGCCGCCCTTGGCACGGTGGGCCAGGTCGTGCAGCTTGGCAAAATCTGCCTGGCTTGCCAGGCGTGGCAGCAAGGCACGGTCCTCCCCCAGGCTTTTAAGCAACGGCGCCAACAATCCGACAAGCGCTGCGTGATCATCGCCGGTCAGCGCGACGAGTGTGCTCAAATCGAATGTCGGCACAGGCTGCGGGCCCGCGTCTGCCAAACGCGAGGCCAGCGCCGACCGCAAGTCGTCAAGCCCGGTTGGCTTGAACAGGCACCCATCCATGCCCGCCTGCCGGCAGCGCTCAGCTTCCTCCGGCTGGGCGTTGGCGGTGAACCCCAGCAACAGGCAGGGTTCAAGACCCTGCTCACGCTCTTGCGCGCGAATGTCCTGTGCCAGCTGATAGCCGTTCTTGAAGGGCATGTTGCAATCGGTAATGACGCCATCGAACTGCCCCGCTCGCCACTGCTCCAGCCCCTGCACACCGTCTTCGGCCGTGACGATACGGTGGCCCAGAAAGCTCAACTGTCGAGCCAGCAGCAAGCGATTGGCCGGGTAGTCGTCCACCACCAGAATGCTCAGCGCACGGCCCTCAGGCGCCGCCTCTTGCACAGGCTCAATCGGGGCCGGCAGCGTGGCGGTCATGGCCAGGGCCAACGTCACGTCCACCCGAGTGCCATGCCCCAGCACACTACTCAAGTGCAATTGGCCGCCCATCATTTCGCACAAGCTGCGGCTGATCACCAACCCCAGCCCAGACCCGCTGCGTGCCGACTGTTGATTGTTGCTGCCCTGGATAAACACGCTGAACAGCCGCTGCTGGTCGGCGACGCTAATTCCAATGCCGGTGTCTTGCACCCATAATTGCACGGCCAAGCGATCGCCCTCGACCACCGCCCGTGCAACCAGGCTGACCTGCCCATGGGGAGTGAACTTAATGGCATTGCTCAGCAGGTTGGACACCACTTGCTTGAATCGCAGCGGATCGACCAGCACCGCCTGGTCAATCAGCGGGTCCAATTCAACCTGCAGCGCCAACCCCTTGGCTCGGGCCAGCCCCTCGAACACCCGTGCGACCGACGCCAACAGCTCATGCAGGTTGGCGGGCTCCAGGGTCAGCGACAAGTGCCCGGACTCGATCCGCGCGATATCGAGAATATCGCCGATCAACTCCAGCATCCCCCGCGAAGCCACCGAGGCCACCTCCAGGGCGTCGCGGTCGACCCGCCCCTGTTCGGCATTTTTCAACGCCAGCTCAATCATGCCGATCACGGCATTCATGGGCGTGCGGATCTCGTGGCTCATGGTCGCCAGGAAGGTAGTCTTGGCGCGATTGGCGGCGTCGGCATCGTCCTTGGCTTCCTGTAGCTGGCCGAGCAAGCGGTGCCGCTCGCTCACGTCGACCCAACCGGCAATCATACCCACCACCTTGTCGTCGCCGTCGCGGTACGGCAGCATCCACTGGTAAATGGTCAGCACATCGCCGTTGGGCACCTTGAGTATTCGATCATGAATCTGCGGCTCGCCCCCAGCCATCAAGCGCAGATAATCCTCATGAAACGACTGGGCCTGTGGCGGGTTTTCGACGTCGGTTTCCACCACCGTCCTGCCGATCACGTCTTCAAGCTTGTAGCCAAACACGTCGAGGTAGGCGTTATTGCAGGCCATCAGCCTCCCTTGGCGATCACGCACATAAATCGGGTGCGGCGTGCCGTCAATCAATACACTCATGAACCGCATCTGATCGCTCAGCGCCCGCTCGGCCTGCAGGCGCTTGCGAATCAGGCTGCGCAGGTAAATGGCCCAGCCCAGCGTGACGGCCAACAACAGCGCCGCCAACCCAAAGCCTTGAAGAATCACGTTGCGATAGCGCAACCAGTAACTGTCCTCGATGATGACCTCGCTGCGCCACTGGCCAATCAACTCGTCCATTTCCTGCGGGGTGATACTCAGCAGTGCCTTGTCGAGGATCGAATACAACTCCAGTTGACTGCGGTTGACCCCAAAGGTCACGCGTGCAGGCTCGGTGCCGACCGTACTGGTGACACGCAAGCGGTCGCGGTAATACCGGTTGATCAGATAGCGTGCGCTGATCAATGAGTTGACCGCGCCATCGGCGTCACCATTGGCCACCAGCGCCATGGCTTGCTGGGGGGTCTCCACGCCGACAAACATCACGCCTGGAAAATTCTGCGCTATCTCATCGTGCAGCCCATTGCCAACCACCATGGCCAGGCGTTTGCCGACCATGTCCTCCAGCGTGAGCGGGCTGTGCGGACCGTCGCGGGTAACCAGCACAAAGGGGTTGGTCAAGTAGGGCCGGGTAAAGCGCACTTTATCAGCCCGCTCCACGCTAGGCGTGACGACCGCCAGCATGTCCGCCGTGCCCGCGCTGACAATGTTGATCTGGCGCGGCAACGAACTGCCTGGCACCACATCGAACTTCAAGCCGGTACGCAAGCTGATGCGCGACAGCACTTCGGCACTCAGCCCTTCGAATTGGCCTTGATCGCCGATAAACGATAAGGGAAGGAAATCATTGAGCACCGCGACCCTGACCCGTGGATTTTTCTGCACCCAGCGTTGTTCACTGGCGCTCAAGTGCAGCCGGTCAACGCCGATTATGCCCAGGTTACCCCCGCTCCAGCGGCGTAGAATTTCCATCTGCTCGCTGGCGGGAATCGCCTCCAGCGCAGCATTGAGGATGGGCAGTAAACGCGTATTTTCCCGGGTGACGGCAAACGCAAACGGATTGACTTCCAGGCCGGAAAAATCCGCCATGCGTACATTGTTGAGGTGGTTGCGATTGATCAGGTAGTTGCTACTGATGGCATCCCCCAGGTAGACGTCGGCACGACCAAACGCCACGGCACCAATGGCTTCGAAGGTCGAGGCAAACAGTTCCAGCTGGGCCTGGGGGTAAAACGCCCGTACGGCGTCGGGCTGCATATAGTGATACAGCATCGCCACGCGCTTGCCGGCCAGGTCATCATTCAACACCTGGCTGTCACCGCTGCGGGTCACCAGGGTCGGTTGATCGTTGGCATAAGAGCGAGACAACAGCAGTTGCGGATCGGCCGCTTCATAGCCATTGGCGGAACCGAGGAAATCCACCGCTCCCTGCTTCAGGGCCTCGATCACTTCATCGCGTGTGTCGTAACGCCGAACCTCGATGGAGATATGCAGGGCCTGGCCGACCAATGCGGCAAAATCGGCCGTGATACCTTCGAGCTCGTCGTTGTTGTTAGTCAAGTCAAAAGGTACGTAATCGGGCGCCGAGACGCCCATCAGTAATGAGCGCCGCTCACGCAGCCAACGCCAGTCGGCCTCGTCCAGCGTCACTTGCGGGGTTTCGATATGAGAGTGCCCCAACAGCCGCAAAGCGTGAGGCTCTTCGAGGGCCACCGCGATCAGGGGTAACAGGCTCATCCAAAGGACCGTGGCGAACCTCATCAACGCGGTGGTGACCATTTCAGTTCGGATCAGATCAGATGGTTGCGCTGGGCAAACTTGGATAAGTGCACTACCGAGGACATTCGTAACTTCTCCTTGAGTCGAGTCTTGTAGGTACTGATGGTCTTGTGGCTCAGCAGCATTTGCTCGGCGATTTCCTTGTTACCCAGCCCCAGGGCCAGCATCTGCAACACGGTCAATTCACGATCCGACAGGCAGTCGATCATCTGCCGTTCCGTTTCTTGCAGATCGTCGCGACGCACCGAACTGGTCGGCAAACTGGGGAAGCAACTGTAGCCCGACATGATGGCTTTGATAGCCTTTTGCAGCTCATCCAGTTCACCGGTCTTGGCGACGAACCCCATGGCACCGGAACGCATGCAGCGGGTAGAAAAAAACACCGCCAGGTAGGAGGTCAGTACCAGAATCTTGCATGGCAGGCCCAACGCCTTGATGCGGCTGATAACCTCCAACCCGCCTAATTTAGGCATCGCCAGGTCGAGGATAATCAGCTCGGGACGTTGCTCCCTCGCCAACTGCATGGCATCTGCGCCATCCCCTGCCTGGAAAATCTCATCAAACCCCTCCACTTTCAGGAGATATTTGACCGTCGCCCGGATAAACGGATGGTCATCCACAATTAATGCTTTGCTCATAAAACTTCCCTATGTGGACAAAATACCCTTACACATCACACCGGACCTGGGTACCTGTGAGAACTGACAGTTCCGACGAGCGGCGCTGCCTTCTGAGGAAGGTAACGAGGCGGTGTCTGGCCCCTTCAATTAACTCAGCATAACCACGGACGCCGGACCTCAACGACCCAACAGCCGCAAGTGCCCAACCTTAGCAACGCAATGATGTTTCAACTGAAGGGATAATCCGGACTATATGTAGGATTTTTCCACAAACAAGCTTAGCCAATCCTGGCCAGCCCAAAGGAGATCAATCGGTGGTACTCGGGCTCCAGAAAGCCTGTACCACCAGGGTTGATGTTGAGAGGCGCGCCACCAGTGCATCCAGTTCATCGCCATCCACCGACGTGGCGGCCAGGATGGCCTCGATTTCCACTTCGTCGCTGCCGAATGGCCGCACATCGACATCACTGGCCGGGTAGTTGCAGCGGGCCAACTCGGCTTCCAGCAATGCCATCACCGCCTGTTGCTGACTGCGGCGCGCAATGACATAGAGGATATTGGTGACCTCTGCCGACACCACGTCCAAGGGTTGGCGGTTGATGTTATTGACGATCGGCCGCAGCAAGGTGTTGGCCGCCAGCACAAACAGCGTGCCCAGCAAAGCCTCGAGGATCAGATCGGCCCCGGCGCAGGCGCCCACCGCCGCCGAAGCCCAGAGGGTGGCGGCAGTGTTAAGCCCGCGTACATTGCCCTCCTCCCGCATGATCACACCCGCCCCCAAAAAGCCGATGCCCGACACCACGTAAGCGACCACGCGCACCGCGCCTTCCGCACCGCCCAGGCGGTTGGCCATGTCGACAAAGATCGCCGCGCCTACCGCCACTAGCACATTGGTACGTAAGCCGGCGGTGCGTTGGCGGTACTGGCGCTCGAACCCGATCAGGCCACCGAGAATAAACGCAGCGCTGAGGCTGACCACGGTGTCGACCAGGGAGTTGAGGTTGATGTTGTTGATTGCCTGCATAAAAAATCTCCATGAATGCAGCGACAAATTGAAAAACACCGCAGGTCCCTGTGGGAGCTGGCTTGCCTGCGATAGCGGTACACCGACCCATGAGTCTGGCGACTGATACACCGTCATCGCGGGCAAGCCCGGCTCCCACAGGGTTTGGCGATGTTGCACGGGACCTGTTACTGCCAGCCAAACCTGCGGATGTAGTAGCCCTTCACCGCCTGGGTCAGCGCCATGTACGCCAGCAAAATCACCGGCAGGAACACGAAGTACAGCGACGGCAGCGCCTGCAATTTGAAGTAGTGCGCCAAAGGCCCCATCGGCAGGAATATCCCCACGGCCATGATCACGCCGGTCATCAGCATCAACGGCAGCGCTGCACGGCTTTGCAGGAACGGGATTTTCGGCGTGCGGATCATGTGCACGATCAGGGTCTGGGTCAGCAGCCCCACCACGAACCAGCCGGACTGGAACAGCGTCTGGTGGTCTGGAGTGTTGGCATCGAACACATACCACATGAGTGCGAACGTGGTGATGTCGAAGATCGAACTGATCGGCCCGAAGAACAACATGAAACGTCCCACTTCCCCGGGCTGCCAGCGTTGCGGCGTAGCAAGCATCTCGTCATCGACGTTGTCGAACGGAATCGCAATTTGCGAGATGTCATACAGCAGGTTTTGCACCAGCAGGTGCATCGGCAGCATCGGCAGAAACGGAATGAAGGCACTGGCTACCAACACCGAAAACACGTTGCCGAAGTTGGAACTGGCGGTCATCTTGATGTACTTGAGCATGTTGGCGAAGGTGCGCCGGCCTTCCAGCACGCCCTCCTCCAGGATCATCAGGCTCTTCTCCAGCAGGATGATGTCAGCCGCTTCCTTGGCGATGTCCACCGCACTGTCCACCGAAATCCCGATATCCGCCGTGCGCAACGCCGGAGCGTCGTTGATGCCATCGCCCATAAAGCCCACCACATGTCCGTTGGCCTTGAGCAGCCGTACGATGCGTTCCTTGTGGCTGGGGGTGAGCTTGGCAAACACATTGGTGGTTTCCACCGCCAGGGCCAGTTCGGCGTCGCTCATCGCCTCGATGTCGTTACCCATCAGCAAGCCTTGTTGCGCAAGACCCACTTCGCGGCAGATCTTCGCCGTGACCAGTTCGTTGTCGCCGGTCAACACTTTCACCGCCACGCCGTGGGCCTTCAGGGCCTTGAGGGCGGGGGCGGTGCTTTCCTTGGGTGGGTCGAGAAATGCCACATAGCCGATCAGCGTCAGGTTGTTTTCATCCGCCAGGCTGTAGGTATCACGCCCTGCCGGCATCGGCTGCGCCGCTACCGCCACTACCCGCAGCCCTTCTTCGTTAAAAGCGGCCGTCACCTGGCGAATGCGCGCCAGCAGTTCGTCGGTCAGCGCTTCATCGACGTCGCCATGGCGCACGCGGTTGCACACCGACAAAATTTCCTCCACCGCCCCTTTGCAGATCAACAAATGCGGTTGATGCTGCTCGGCCACCACCACCGACATGCGGCGGCGGTTGAAATCGAATGGGATCTCGTCGACTTTGTGGAATGCGGTACCGACTTTCAGCTCACGATGGATGTCCACATGCTCGAGCACGGCCACATCCAACAGGTTTTTCAAGCCGGTCTGGTAGTAGCTGTTGAGGTAGGCCATTTCCAGCACGTCGTCCGACTCCTGGCCCCACACGTCCACATGGCGCGCCAGGAAAATCTTGTCCTGGGTGAGCGTGCCGGTCTTGTCGGTGCACAGCACGTCCATGGCGCCAAAGTTCTGGATCGCGTCCAGGCGCTTGACGATGACCTTTTTGCGCGACAGAAACACCGCGCCCTTGGCCAAGGTCGAGGTGACGATCATGGGCAGCATTTCCGGGGTCAGGCCAACCGCAATCGACAGCGCGAACAGCAACGCCTCGGTCCAGTCGCCCTTGGTGAAGCCGTTGATGAACAGCACCAGCGGCGCCATCACGAACATAAAGCGAATCAGCAACCAACTGACCTTGTTAACCCCCTGCTGGAACGAGGTGGTCGCACGGTCTGTCGCCGTGACGCGTTGCGCCAAGGCACCAAAATACGTGCTGTTGCCGGTGGCCAGGACCACCGCCGTGGCGGCGCCGGACACCACGTTGGTGCCCATGAACAGAATATTTTCCAGCTCCAGCGGGTTGCGCGTGTGGGCGTCCTGCTGGTGGGCAAACTTCTCCACCGGCATGGATTCACCGGTCATCGCCGCCTGGCTGACGAACAGGTCCTTGGCGCTGAGCACGCGGCAGTCCGCGGGGATCATGTCGCCGGCCGACAATACAATCAGATCGCCTGGCACCAGTTGTTTGATCGGCAGTTCAATGCGCTTGGCAGCATCGCGGCGCAGCACCGTCGCGGTGTTGCTCACCATGGCCTTCAAGGCGTCGGCGGCCTTGTTCGACTTGGCCTCCTGCCAGAAGCGCAACAGGGTCGAGAGCACCACCATGGAGAAAATCACCGTGGCGGCCTTCATGTCTTCGGTCAGCCAGGAGATCACCGCCAACAGAGTCAGCAGCAGGTTGAACGGGTTCTTGTAGCAATGCCACAGGTGCACCCACCACGGCAGCGGCTGCTCGTGCTCGACTTCATTGAGGCCGTACTGCACGCGCAGGGCGTCGGCCTCCTGAGTGTTCAGCCCCTCGGTGTGGCTGCCCAGCACGCCCAGCAATTGCACAGTGCTGCGGTTGGCAGACGCCACCAGTGTCTGCGTCAGGCTGGGCGGTACTTCCCGGCTGACACTGGCATCGGTCACGGTCTCCAGCATCGCCAGGCGGCGAAAATGCCGGGCGATATGCCGGGTCCGCAGGAAACCGGCGAAGAACTCTTTGAGCAAAGTGAGGTTCATGGTGTAACTCCTGCGCGAGGAAAAACCGTCGTGCAGGTACTGCCCGTCCACACCGCGCCCGTCACACAGGCACAGCCGAACCTGGCCCGCCCGCCGTAACAGGCAGGCGCGTCCGTAGCATCCAGGCGTTACCCAGGTGCTGGTCAGCGTCGATGAGAGGGAATCAGGCGGGTGCCAGGACTGGTCACCGCCGGGATGCCGCTTCTCGCTTTGTGAGGCGAGACAACGGCATCTGGAAAATGCGCGTTACCTTGCCAAGAGGCCGGTTACCGAAACCGGCCGACGACTGTCACTCGAACAAGTACCCACTGAGGGTCTCCGCTATTGATGAAAACGCGCGAAGCTTACGCCCCGATGTTGGCGGAGTAAACCGTAGGAAAGTGCCTGCATGGTGAATAAGAAAATTCTTCAGGATGGGTTCAGGAACGCCTTTCTCAACCCCACGTTGGGCGATCCCGTTCGACCAGCGCCAGGTAGTTTTCAATGCTCGCGCTAGCCACAACCTTCACTTGGATAGACACCCTATTCACCTGCCGGCCCATCGTGATCCCCTCACGGGTGCGCACCTGTACATAGCCAAGCCTGGGCCAAAAACGCTCGGCTCTGGTATTGCCCACCACTACCGTCAGCCGTAGCCACTGAGCGCCCTTTGCCACCGCCCACGCCTCAAGGTCGGTGTGCAAACGCTGCGCCAGCCCGCTGCCGTGCCAGCGCGCATGCACCAGCAGTAACCCGATGTGCCACACCCCAGTGGCGAGCAAATCAGCGGCGATATTCACCACGGCGACCAAGTGGCCCTGCGCATCGCGGTAACCCAGCCAGTACAGGCGACTGCAATGCCAGCCAGCGGGCAATTGGCCGCGTAACTCTTCCCGTGCTTCGGTCGGGGTAGCCGGTTCGCCATTCACCGCGATGAAGTAATCGGGTGCCTGTTCAAAAAACTGCTGCAACTCAGCCTCATCGCAACCCAAAAGCTCAACCACCCGAATGCCTTCCAAGGAGCTGCCAGGCAACAGATGTAGATCAACGTCCATGTTCAACCTCTTCAATCCCGCGTCAGCACTTCCAGCAATTCAATCTCGAAGCGCAGGTTACTGTTGGGTTTGATATGCGCGCCCATCGAGCGCTCGCCATAGGCCAGGTGCGCGGGTACATACAAGGTGCGCACGCCGCCAACCTGCATGCCCATCAAGCCCTGGTCCCACCCCTTGATCACGCGGCCAGTGCCGATCACGCACTGAAACGGTTTGCCCCGTTCCCAGGAGGAATCGAACACCGTGCCATCTTCCAGGGTGCCTGTGTATTGGGTGGTGATCAGCGCGCCCTTGACCACGGCTTTGCCGTCGCCCAGGCGGATGTCTGTGACCTGCAGTTCATCGTTGCTCATGGGGTTCTCATTGAAGGGGTCAAAGGCTGGGGTTTTCCCAGAATTGGGTGGGTTTGGCAAGCGCAGGGGAACAGCCAGCGTGATGGTAGATCGTTCGCTGGAATGCATACAGCCGCGTTAACACAATCCAATGTGGGAGCTGGCTTGCCTGCGAAGGCGGTGTGTCAGTCAATGCATCTGTGACTGCACGACCGCTTTCGCAGGCAAGCCAGCTCCCACAATTGGATCTGCGTGCATCCAAAAGCCTTTACAACCAATGCCAGAACCGGCTCCAGAACCCACGCCCCAACTCATCCTTGCACCCGGCATATTGGCGCGCATACATCTGCGAACGCGCCTGTACCTTGCTCGCTACCGGCGGCAGCCAGGCTTTGCTGGCGTAGGTGCGCTGGCGGTAGCCGCCCCAGCCTTCGTGGTAGTTCAGGTATTGGCCATAGGCGTCGTACTTGTAAACGCCATTGATGGTGTAGGTCTTGTCCATGTACCAGCCGATAAAGTCGATCGCGTCGTCGAAGTCTTCGCGATCAGCGCCGCTGCGGCCGGTGGCTTTGCGGTAGTCGTTCCATACTTCATCCTTGGCCTGGGCATAGCCGGAAGCGGTGGAGACGCGGCCCCAAGGGATGATCCACAGCAGGTATTTACGCGGGGTTTTGGCGTCGTGGCGAAAGCCCGACTCCTGATACATGATGGCGAACGGCACCTGGATCGGTACGCCCCAGCGCTTTTGCGTGACCTTGGCGGCGTCGTACCAGTCGTCTTTTTCGCGCAAGATACCGCAGAGGTCGTTGGGCGTGCGTGGCGGCGAGGTGCCGCACGCCGCCAACAGGGAAGTGAGTAATAACAGTCCGACGGCTTTGCCTGCGCTCAAGGGTCACCTTTGTGGGATAAGGGTAAAATGCCAGCATTTTACCCCTTCACACAGGCGGCGTCCTTGCCGCAGACATCTTTAAGCCAAAGGCACGCGACGGGTAGTCAGCGCGATACGACCAGTAAAGAAGCTCAACGCCGCACCCAACAGCAGCATGGCCAAGGTGCTCCAGGCGGCGCGGGACAGTTGCTTGGCAGCGACTTCACCGGCTTCACGGGCTTTCTGTTCAGCCTGTTTTTTCAGCTCATCGACTTTTTGCATGGCTTGCTGATAAGCCTGGGCATAGTTGTCGACGATCTGGGTGGCTTCTTCTTTGCTCTTGCCAGTGCGGGCCGCGACGATGTTGACCAGCGCCTCTTTATCCGCTGCATTCAATGCTGGCTCGCCGGACGCTTTCACACGTTCGAACCATTGCTTGAGCTCATCACCGGCCTGGGCAGGATTGGTCGCTGCATCGGTAGCCGACTGCTTGCCATCGGCAGCTGCCTGATCGGCTTTCTGCTCGACATTGGCAGGGTCCAGTTCAGCCTTGCCGCTCTGCTTGAGCAACGTATCCAGTTGGCCTTGCAGGCTGTTCCAGTCCAGCTCGATGCCCTGCTCATTCAACTGTTGCTTGATGCTATTGCCAATCCCCGGCGCGGCGGCAGCAATGCCACTGCCCGCAGCAGACAGACCTTTACCCACCACGTTGCCGGCCGTACCGAATACGCTGGAAGCCAGGCCCGCCAACAGCCAAGTGGTGAGCAAGGTGGTCAAGGTCCAGGTCAGCACCCCATGCAGACCGCCACGATCCGGCGCGGTGCGGCCGGCCACGAAGGCGCCCAACGCGATGGCGACCAGTGTCGATACAAACAGCCAGATACCCGCACCCGTGCCAAAACCGCTCAACGGGTTGCCCGCTTCCATCGGGTCAACGGCACTGGCGCCAATGGCGGTGCCCAACACGCTCAAAACCAGGTAGGTGACCAGTGCGATTGCACTACCGGCCAATACCGAGCTCCACGACACTCGAAACAGCGATCGATTGGTTTCATAGACAGTGGTCATACAAAGGTCCTTTTCAAATTGAGGAGCAAGGCAATGCGCCTTGATGGGTGTGAGTGTGGCGAAACGACATACGTTCAGTCCTGGCCCATATGCACCAGGCGACCTGGTGCATTCGCACTGCCCCGTGGGCAATGACTCTGCACTATCCTGAGGCCACGATGTCGTAACCCAATGTGCCTTGCCCTGCCCTATTCGGAGACGTTATGACCCAGGATGTTCTCGCCAAAGAAACCAACCGCCGCCAACTGCAGACCATCATCTCGGGACTGTCCGACGGTGTGATTCTGGCCGAGGTCGACCAGACCATTCTGTGGGCCAATGAAGCGGCGTTGACCATGCATGGGGTCAGCGAGGTCAAGGAACTGGGCGCCAATACCGAGGCGTACGCCAAGCGCTTTGCCCTGCGCTATCGCAACAACCATCCCTTGCCACTGGACAGCTACCCCCTCAGCCGCGTGGCTGCCGGTGAAGAGTTCAGCGATGTGGTGGTGGAAGTCACGCCCGCCGACGACGAACACCGCAGTTGGGTACATCGCCTGCGCAGCCTGGTGCTGACCGATGCCCAGGGTGAGCCGGAGTTGCTGGTGCTGATCCTCAGCGACGCCACCGAATGGGCCAGCGCCGAGCAACGTTTTGAGAAAACCTTCAACGCCAACCCGGCGCCCGCGGTGATCTGTCGCCTCAGCGACCTGCGCTACATCAAGGTCAACCAGGGTTTTTTGGAGATGACCGGCTACAACCGCGACCAGGTCATCGGCAAATCCGTGTATGAACTGGATGTGCTGGAACAGGCCGAGCGCAAGGACCTGGCGATCCAGCGCCTGGGCGAAGGCGCGACCATCCCGCAGATGCAGGCCGAACTGAGACTGCCCGAAGGTGGCAGCAAACTGGTGATCGTCGCCGGCCAACCGTTGGACATGAACGAGGAAGACTGCATGCTGTTTTCCTTCACCGACCTGGAGCCACGGCGTAAAGCCGAGATCGCCCTGCGCCAGAGCGAAGAACGCTTCGCCAAATCCTTCCGCCTGACGCCCGTGCCGACCCTGGTATGCAGTGCCGACAACCGCCAGGTGGTAGACATCAACGAAGCCTTCATGAGCATCACCGGCTATATCAGCGAGGAACTGATCGGCAAATCCATCGAAGACATCAACTTCATCGACAGCCCCCAGGCCGGCGCGCAGTTGTTCGCCACCCTGGAAAAAGCCGGCAACCTTGAAGGCCAGGACCTCAAGGTGCGCAAGAAAGGCAACGAGGTGATCGACTGCGTGGTATCCGCCGACACCGTGATTATCCAGGACGTGCCCTGCTACCTGATGGTGCTGATGAACATCACCGAGCGCAAACGCTCGGAGCTGGAACTGGTGGCGGCCATCGAGGAAGTCATGCAGGACGCGTCCTGGTTCAGCCAGACCCTGATCGAGAAGCTGGCCAACGCCAAGAGCGTCAACAGCCCCAACCTGCCGAATGTTTCCTTCACCGACCTCACCGCCCGCGAGCGCGATGTATTGGGCCTGATCTGCGAGGGCCTGGCGGACAAAGAGATCGCCTCGCGCCTGAAACTGGCGCCCAACACCGTGCGTAACCATGTGGCCACGGTGTATTCCAAGCTGGGGGTGCACAGCCGTAGTGCAGCGATCGTCTGGGCTCGTGAACGCGGGCTGTTTGCCGGTGATTTGCGCCTGAAAAACAAGCCCTGACCCTGCAAATGCACTAGTGCGTCTAGTGCGAATTCGCCTTATTGAGCGGCGGTGCAAGCAATAACCTTCAAGGGATCGTATTTATGCCTAGAAGGAACCCGCATGTTTACCCTCTCTCAGCTGCGCAACTGCATCGAAGAAGGCCTGTCACCGCTGACGTGCGAATTCACCCTGTGCCGGGACGCGTCCTTGACCCTCAAGGTCTATGATGCCGAGACCGGCCGCGTCGACCTGGTGGTCACTGGCATCAGCACCAACCGCCTGCAGACCCCGCAGGAAGTAGCGAAAATGGTGGATGAATTGCGCTACGAGCTGCAAAGCAACAACGTCGGCAAGCTCACGCTGGATGATTTGCCTTTATCGCCGCTCCCATGAAATAAAACACCCCACCTGCGACGATAAACGCCCCCAGCATGTAGAACATGTAATGGGCCGGCAGGCTGGCCAACACCAGCCCACACAGCACCGGCCCCAGCGCGGCACCGAGGTTGGACAGGTTTTGCGCCCCGTAATACATGCCCCGCAGGTGGTCCGGGGCAATTCGGTCGATAAACATGTACTCGGCCGGGAACACGATGATCTCCCCGACGGTGAACACCGCCATCGCCAGCACCCAGCCCACCACGCTGGTGGACAGCCCGAAGCCGATCAACCCCAGCATGAACATGCTCAAGCCAGCGATCAGCCACTGGCTCAGGTAACGGTGCGAGATGCGCCGGCCAATCAGGTACTGCAAGGCAATCACTAGCACGGCGTTGGTGGTCAGCACCGCGCTGATCACCGTGTAGGTGTATTCGGCGGTCGTGGTGGTCACCAGGTATTGCGACAGATAGGCCGTGAACTGGCCGAACACCACCGCGCTGAGTAAACCGCCGAGGGTGAAGCACACTAAGCGACGGTCCTGCAGCAAAACGCGGGCGACGGCAAGGAACGGCAGCGGCTTTTGCGTGGCGTCCACCGTGGCCAAGTTACGGTCACCCCAGCGCCCATACAGCAGAAAAAACCCCAGCCCCAACAGCGCCGACAGAACAAACGGCAAGCTGATATCCAGCTTGGCCACCATCGCGCCAAAGAACGGCCCTACGGCATAGCCGATATTGGTGAGGGTGTACTTGATGGAAAATACTTCGCTGCGCGCGTCTTCGGGCAGCAGGCTGGCGAAGCCGGCTTTCACCGCAATATCAATGACGGCGTAGGCCAGGTTGATCAGGATCAGGCAGCCATAGAACGCCCAGATATTCTGCGCCAGCACCGTACCGATAAACCCCAGCACAAACACCAGGCTCAAGCCGAGCAACAGGCGATAGCTGTTGATGCGGTCGACCAGGAAACCGCCGTAGACACTGAGTAGTGAACCGACGATCAGCGAACTGCCGATTACCAGGCCGACCTGGGTAATGTCCAAGGCGAAGTGGCTGGTGAGGTAGATCACGAGATAAGGAAAGGTGATGGCCTTGGCCAGCGTCAGCAGCAACGTGGCGCACAGCAACAGGTTCACGGTGCGGGGGTAGTTTCTGATGGTGGCAAGCATCCTGCTCTCGTTCTTCAAAGGTAACGCGACCATTGCGGTCGGTTACCTTAACGCAAGAAACATGAAACGAGCAGGTGCCCGGCGGGATTATTTCTTGACTGGCGTAATCTCGAGGATGGTGCCGTTGGTGGTCTTGAGCAGGACGTACTTGTCACCTACACGCGCCCATTGGCTTTCTTCTTCGGGCTGTTTGAGCCCGCGTTTTTTCCAGTCTTTAATCGCTGACTCCTCGCGCATCAAGATGTCCGGGGCGCGATCACCCTCTTTCAAGTCACGGGCGTTGATGTTTGAAGGTTGCACGGTTTCCTGAGGGGTATCGCCGGCCTGCACGACAGCGCTGACGGAGGAAAAGCTGGCAGCGACCAGCAGGCAAGCGGCTAAGGTTTTCGACTTCATGGGTGCTCCTTCAATTAATGGTGCGTACCCAGTTTCCGACCGCGGCGGCGCGCAATCATTCAGCCGGGTTTCCCTGTGGCCAAAGATTGCCTTCGTGAAATTTATCGTGTAATTTTTCATGAAATTATTCGATATAAATTTCATGACCCCACAAGAAGAACTCGCCACCCTCGCGGCGCTGATCCACGACCTGCGCAAGCACAAGAAGCTCACCCTGGCCCAACTTGCGCAAAAAATCGAACGATCGGTGGGATTTCTGTCCCAGGTCGAACGTGGCCTGTCGCGCCCGACCGTGGCCGATTTAACCGCCATCAGCCACGCCCTCGACGTGCCCACCACCTATTTCTACAGCCTGCCCAAACCCAAGGCGGTGGATTGGGTCACACGCCCCAACGAGCGGCGCACGGTGTATTACGCCAACGGCATCACCGACATCCTGGTGTCGCCGAGCATGAACGGCGCGTTCTCGATGCTTGACAGCCTGTTGGCCCCCGGTGCCAACAGCGGCGAACAGACTATGAGCGACCGCGCCGAACAGGCTGGTTTTGTGCTCGAAGGCGAGTTGACCCTGTGGGTGGATGACGAAGCCGAGCCAGTCACCCTCGGCCCCGGCGACAGCTTCCACCTCGCCAGTTTCGCCCACTGCCGCTACGCCAACCTGACCGACCTGCCCGCCCGCGTCTTGTGGGTTTACAACTAGGAGCTGCACCCGTGAAAAGCCATTCCTCCACGTTGCTGGCCGAAGTACGGAGCTTTCGCCAGAACCACCCCGACGTGCGCTATGTCGACCTGATCGCCCTGGACATTCCCGGGCATTTCTACGGCAAGCGCTACCCAGTGGAGATGCTTGAAAAAATCGCCGCCGGCAGCCCGCTGAAGCTGCCGCAGAATGCGGTGCTACTGGGGGCCCAGGGTGGGCTGTTCAAGATTGGCGACTACTGCTTCAACGATGGCGACCCGGACGCCAATCGCCGATTGGTGCCCGGCACGCTCAAACCGGTGAACTGGGAGTCGCAGCCATTGGGGCAAATGCTCATCACCTCGGACGGCACCGAAGCGCCCATCGAGTTCGAACCCCGCGAAGTCCTGGCCAAGGTGCTGGAACGCTTGCAGCATCAGGGCATTCATCCCGTGGTGGCGTTTGAGCTGGAGTTCTACCTGTTTGATAAACAGCTGGAAAACGGCCTGCCGCAATTTGCCCGCGACCCGCTCAGTGGGGATGCCGACGACCAGCCCAACCTGCATATCGAAAGGCTGTCGCGTTTCAGCGACGTGCTCGACGACATGGCGCAAACCGCCAAGGACCAAGGCATCGACATCACGGTGATCACCGCCGAGATCGGCCCCGGCCAGTTCGAGATCAACTTCGGCCACTGCGATGACGGCCTGCGCGCCGCCGACTGGGCCGCCCTGTTCTGCCGTAGCACCCGTGGCGTCGCGCTCAAGCATGGTTACCGCGCCAGCTTCATGGCCAAACCCTACCTGCAATTTCCCGGCAGCGGCATGCACGTGCATGTCAGCCTTTACGACGCAGCGGGCAATAACTTGCTAGCGGCCCATCAGCAGCGGCCATTGCGCCACGCCGTAGCCGGTTGCCTGGAATTACTGCCCCACTGCATGCCGATTTTCTCGCCCAACCACAATGCCTTCCGCCGCCTGGGCGGCACGGTTAACGCTGCGACGCGGGCGAGCTGGGGCTTTGAAGACCGCGATGCCTGTGTGCGCATCCCCGAGTCCGACCCGCGCAACCTGCGGATCGAGCACCGCCTGGCCAGCGCCGATGCCAACCCTTACCTGGTGCTGGCGGCGATCCTGGTGGGCCTGGAGCACGGGCTTGAGGCCAAGCGCGAACCCATCGCGCCACTGAACGAGGACCGCAACAGCGGCGCCGATTTCCCGGTGGAAATGCTCGACGCCGTGCGTGCCATGCAACAACAACCAGTACTGCGCGACAAGCTGGGCGCGGAATTTGTCGAGGTGTATTGCGAGAACAAACGCCAGGACCACCTGACTTTCCAGCAGGAGATCCAGGCGCGGGAATATCGCTGGTTCCTCTAAGCGCGTGACGCGCTCGCGGTATAAAAACCTTGACCCAAATCAAAGAAAGGCTCTAGAACGGGCCTTTCAGCCCGATAAATTGTCGAACAATCCTGGCCTTTGCCGTTGAGATCCATTATCATCCGGCGCCTTCTCGCTACCCGCCGGGTAGCTGTTTCAATGTGTCACCCGAGGCGCCCATGTACCGTTTTCCGTTTCACCGCCCTTTGATTGTCATCAGTCTGGGGCTGGTTTCCCATTCCGTCAGCGCGGCCCTGCAACCCATAGCCGAAGCCCCGCTGGCCAGTGACACCGAGCTGCACTGCCACTTCAACCGCGACGCCAGCACTGACTGCACCACCACCTACCGCTACACAATTCTCAAGGCCAACGGCCGCGAAATGCTCTCGCGCATCGACTTCGACTACTCCGAAGCCGACACCTTTGAAGTGGTCAGTGCACAGTCCACTCAGCCTGGCGCCAAGCCGGTCGCCCTGGCTGCCACGCAAATCGATACCCGCAGCGCACCCAACCCGGACCAAGGCTTCAGCCGCGACAAGCAAACCTCCCTGGCCTTCCCCAACCTGCGCGTGGGCACGCAGATCCGCTACACGGTACGCCAGCATTACCCGGCCAAACCGCTGATGACTCAGTTCCACTATGTACTCAAATTCGGGCCCAGCTCAGCCCGCCGCGATCGCTTCAAGGCGCGCTTTACCGCCGAACGGCCGATCCCGTGGCGAAGTGAATTGTTCGACGGTTTCAAGGTAACGCCTTCGAGCAACGGCAAGACCCTGGACGTGGTGCAAAAAGCCCCGACCTACCTCAACTACATCAATGAATCCTCCGCCGCCGCGCTGCTGCGCGTCCCACGCCTTGAAGTGGGCAGCGCCGTGGACCGCCAGGCGTACTTTGGTGATTTCGCCCAGCGTTACAACCAGATCCTCGGCGCCACCCTGCCGGCGCAAGCCGCCACCGCGGTGGCCGCCGCACGCAGCCTGGCGCCGGCTGAGCAAGTGGCCGCGCTGATGCAGCACATCAATGATCACTACCGCTACCTGGGTGACTGGCGGGCGACCGAGCGCGGCTATGTGCCGTTCAGCCTGGCGGAAATCGAGCAGCACGGCTACGGCGATTGCAAGGACCTGGCGACCCTGCTGACGGCCATGCTCAAGGCCAGCGGCATCAAGGCTGAGACCGCGTGGGTCAGCCGTGGCGACGTGGTCGATGCCTTGCTGATCCCCGGCACCCAGGCGCCGAACCATGCCATCGTGCGTGCCGAAGTGAATGGACAGGTGTGGTGGCTTGACCCGACCAACCCGGTCTTCGCCCCTGGCCAAACCATGCCCGACATTCAGGACCGGTGGGTATTGGTCAACGATGCGCAGGGCCAGGTGCGTGAAGAACACATCCCACTGGAGCGCCCCGAAGTCTCGATACGCCTGGACAAACAGGTGCAGTACGGCAAAGAGGGAGATGGCGCGGTCAAGGCGACTATTACCTTCAGCCGCTTGCCGTTGATGCAACTGAGCGTCGCTGACCGCCAGCAAGGCACCACCGCCACCGACCAGAACATCTGCGCCAACTTCGGCAATGACATCAGCGACTGCCAGATCACCCGCGAACCCACCCGCTTTGTGGTACATGACGGCTACAGCGTCACCGCCCGCATGAACGATCAGCGCGCCCTGGAAAAACTGGACAATGACTATGTCTACACCGACCCGTCCTTGAAAGACCGCTGGGAGGGCTACATCAACTATCGCCGCCAGGGGCAACAGGCTGACCTCTACCTGGGCAACCCAGAGACCTACGACTACACCTACACCCTGGCTGGCGGGAAGATGGAAAAAGCCATCCCCGGCTGCAAGGTGCGCTCGCCCTGGTACGACCTCGACCTGGACGGCAAACTCGAGGACGGCTCGCTGCGCTACCACTATCGCCTGAGCCAGAAAAAGCGCTGGCTGACCCATGCCGAAGTCACCAGCGATGCGTTCGGAAAGATGATTGAAGAGGCTCGGGCCTGTGCCGAGCAGGTGCATCAGGTAGTAAAGTTCTAGACTGCCCCTGACACACCCCGATCCAAATGTGGGAGCTGGCTTGCCTGCGATGGCGGTGTATCAGCCACTCATGTGCAAGTTGACACGCCGCCATCGCAGGCAAGCCAGCTCCCACCGTTTAATCCGTGTGCGTCAGCGGGATTCACCGAGCAACAAGCCCTGCTCCCGCGCGCACAACCCCACTACATAATCCCACAACACCCGCAACCGCACCGACTTGTGCAGCTCCCGGCGCGAGCTGATCCAATAGCTGCGCTGAATGCCCTCTGCCGGCAACAACGGCACCAACGCCTCATCGCCAGCTGCCATGAAACACGGCAACACCGCAATGCCCAACCCCGAACGCGCCGCCTGGTGCTGGGCGATCACGCTGGTGCTGTGGAACACCACCTTGGGGCTACGGCAGAAGCTGTTGAGGAACTTCAGTTCCTGGCTGAACAGCAAGTCATCGACATAATCGATCCAGGCATGGGCAGCGAGGTCTTCACGTTTTTCGATGGGCGGGTTACGCGCCAGATAGGCACGGCTGGCGTACAGCGCCAGGCGATAATCGGTGAGTTTGCGCGTCACCAGTTGGTCGGCGCTGGGGCGTTCCAAGTGAATGCTGATCTCCGCCTCGCGGTTGAGGATGCTGACAAAGCGCGGCACCGCGACCAGCTCCACCTCCAACCCTGGGTAGCGTTCAAATAGCCCGCCCATGCGTGCGGCCAGAAACATCACGCCCAGGCCTTCGGCTACGCCGAGGCGGATCTTGCCCAGGGGCGCAGCAGAATGGGTGAGTTCATCTTCAGCCAGCAGTGCCACATTTTCCATAGCCTCGGCATGCTTGAGCAGCGCTTCGCCGGCGGGCGTCAGTTCATAGCCCTGGGCGTGCTGCACAAACAGCGCAGTGCCGAGGCTTTTCTCGATGGCGTCGATGTGCCGCGCCACGGTGGCATGCGTGGTTTTCAGGCGTTGGGCGGCGGTGAGCAGGCGGCCACTGCGCTGCAACTCGAGAAAAAACCGCAGGTCATTCCAGTCGAACATATCGCCTCCAGAGCCTGGGCCAGCCGGCGTTGTTTAAAAACGCACAGCGGGTGGGTAAAAACTAACATTTTTAAGACGAAAACTAACAACTAGGATGGGCCCAATAAGAAAAACAAGCGAGACCCCAGATGCCCAATGCAACTGCTGAATACGATTACATCGTCGTCGGCGCCGGCCCTGCCGGATGCCTGCTGGCCAATCGTCTGTCCGCCAACCCGGCTCACCGTGTCCTGCTGCTGGAAGCCGGTGGCCGCGACAACTACCCCTGGATCCATATCCCCGTCGGCTACCTGTTCTGCATCGGCAACCCACGCACCGATTGGTGCTTCAAGACCCAACCCCAAGCCGGCCTGCAGGGACGCGCCTTGAGTTACCCTCGCGGCAAAGTGCTGGGCGGCTGCTCGTCCATCAACGGCATGATCTACATGCGCGGCCAGGCCCAGGACTACGATGGCTGGGCGGCGGCGGGCAACGCGGGCTGGGCTTGGAAAGACGTACTGCCGCTGTTCAAACAGAGCGAAAACCATTTTGCCGGCGGCTCTGAATTCCACAGCGAGGGCGGCGAGTGGCGCGTCGAGCAACAGCGCCTGTCGTGGCCGATCCTCGATGCGTTTCGTGAGGCGGCGGCTCAAAGCGGCATCGCCAATATCAATGACTTCAACCAGGGCGACAACGAGGGCTGTGGCTATTTCCAGGTCAACCAGAAAGCCGGTGTGCGCTGGAATGCGGCCAAGGCGTTTCTCAAGCCGATCCGCCAGCGCCCTAACCTCACCGTGCTGACTGAGGTAGAGGTTGAGCGTGTGCTACTGGAGAACGGGCGTGCTTGCCAGGTACTGGGGCGTCAACACGGCCAGTCGATGAGCTGGAAGGCGCGCAAGGAGATTGTGCTGTGCGCCGGCTCCGTGGGTTCACCGGGGATTCTGCAACGCTCAGGGATCGGCCCTTCCCATGTGCTCAAGCCGCTGGGTATCAACGTGGTGCACGAGCTGCCAGGGGTTGGTGGCAACCTGCAAGATCACCTGCAACTGCGCCTGATCTACAAGCTGGAAAATGCCCGCACCCTGAACCAGATCGCCGGTACCTTGTGGGGCAAGATGGGCATGGGCCTGCGCTACCTGTACGACCGCAGCGGCCCGCTGTCGATGGCGCCCAGCCAGCTTGGCGCGTTTGCCCGCTCCGGCCCGGAGCAGACCTCGGCCAACCTGCAATACCATGTGCAGCCACTGTCCCTGGAACGCTTTGGCGAACCGTTGCACGGCTTCCCGGCATTTACCGCGTCGGTCTGCGACCTGCGCCCGCAAAGTCGCGGCCGGGTGGATATCCGTTCGACCAACCCGGCGGATGCGCCGCTGATACAGCCTAATTACCTCAGCCACCCCGAAGACTTGCGTGTAGCGGCCGACGCTATTCGCCTGACCCGGCGCATCGTCGCCGCTCCGGCCCTGAGCCAGTTCAAACCGGTGGAATACCTGCCCGGCGAAGCCCTGCAAACTGAAGAACAACTGCACGAGGCCGCTGCACGGATCGGCACCACGATTTTCCATCCGGTGGGCACCTGCCGCATGGGCGATGACAAAGACGCCGTGGTCGACAGCCAGCTGCGCGTACACGGCATTCCCGGCCTGCGCATTGCCGATGCGTCGATCATGCCGCGCATCACCTCCGGCAATACCTGCTCACCCACGCTGATGATCGCGGAGAAGGCCGCACAGCTGATTCTGTCACCCAACACTGCAGGAGCGAGCTTGCTCGCGAAAAACCCACCAGCACCGCGCACCACAGGGCACCCCGCGTAATCATTAACGCTATATGAAGTTGAAAAACACCGGCGCCGAGGTTGGCGCCGACAGTGGAAAAACAATAAATAATCACTGTGAGGGACACCCGATGTCAGAACATGCTCAACCCCTGGGCTCGGCGGCCAGTGCAAGTACCGCCAACGAATCAAGAAAGGTCATCTTCGCCTCCTCTTTGGGGACGGTGTTCGAGTGGTATGACTTTTTCCTCTACGGCGCCCTGGCGGCGGTGATCAGCAAGCAGTTCTTCGCCGGGGTCAACGACACCACGGCGTTTATCTTTGCCTTGATGGCTTTCGCCGCAGGCTTTGTGGTGCGGCCATTCGGAGCGCTGGTGTTCGGCCGGCTGGGCGATATGATCGGGCGCAAGTACACCTTCCTCGTGACCATCATCCTGATGGGCGTGGCAACCTTCTGCGTCGGGTTGCTGCCGACCTACGCCAGCATCGGCATTGCCGCACCGATCATCCTCATTGTGCTGCGCATGCTGCAGGGCCTGGCGCTGGGCGGTGAGTACGGCGGCGCCGCTACCTACGTGGCCGAGCATGCGCCACCGGGCAAGCGCGGCCTGCACACCAGCTGGATTCAGTCCACCGCCACCCTCGGCCTGCTGCTGTCGCTGCTGGTGGTGCTGGCCTGCCGTTACTTCACCGGCGATCAGTTCGAGGTGTGGGGCTGGCGCATTCCGTTCCTGTTTTCCATCGTGCTGCTGGGCATCTCGACCTGGATCCGCATGAGCCTGCACGAATCGCCCGCCTTCTTGAAGATGAAAGAGGAAGGCAAGGCCTGCAAGGCGCCGATTCGCGAGTCCTTCGGCAAGTGGGAAAACCTCAAGGTGGTGCTGATCGCGCTGTTCAGCATCAACGGCGGGCAGGCGGTGACCTTCTACGCAGCGCAGTTTTATGTGCTGTTCTTCCTCACCCAGTTCCTGCGCATGGACCCAGCCCTGGCCAATATGCTGTTGATCATCAGCGTGGTGATCGGCGCACCGTTCTTTATCCTGTTTGGCTGGCTATCGGACAAGGTCGGGCGCAAGCCGGTGCTGATGCTCGGCCTGCTGTTGGCGACCGCGCTGTACTTCCCGATCTTCAAGGGCCTGGCGCACTACACCAACCCCGCAATGGACCAGGCCAGCCAACAGGCGCCGATCACCGTACTGGCCGACCCGGCCACCTGCACCTTCCAGTTCGACCCGGTGGGCAAGGCACGTTTTGACAGCCCCTGCGACAAGGTCAAGACCTTCCTGGTCAAACAGGGGCTGCCCTACAGCAGCGCCGCCGCCCCTGCGGGCAGCCCGGTGCAAGTGAGCGTCGGCGATGTGCGTATCGACGGTTTTGATGAAGCGGCCCTGCGTGGCGCCGTGGCCCTGGCCGGTTACCCGTCATCGGCGGATGTGGCCCAGGTCAACAAGCTGATGGTGGTGGTGCTGATCGTGGTGCTGATCTTCATCGCCGCCATGTGCTACGGGCCCTTGGCGGCGTTGATGGTGGAGCTGTTTCCGACGCGCATCCGCTACACCTCGATGTCCCTGCCCTACCACATCGGTAACGGCTGGTTTGGCGGGTTCCTGCCCACTGTATCGTTTGCCCTGGTGGTGTACACCGGCGATATCTTCTATGGGTTGTGGTACCCGGTGGTGGTGACGGGCGTGAGCCTGATCGTCGGGTTGTTCTGCCTCAAGGAAACCCGGCATGTGGATATCGAAAAAAACTGATACCTCTCCCTTGTAGGAGCTCGCTCGCGAAGAACCTGAGAGCAACGCGGGGCACCAGGCGCCCCGCGTCATCGTTAACGACCTTCGCGAGCAAGCTCGCTCCTACAGCGACGTATGGCACTCACACAAATTGCTGTACATCCATACAGATAATGGTTGCTCAAACCCCTTCAAATAAGCATCCTGCAAGGCATCAACCCGATCTGATGTGATGACCATGCGGCTGTACCTCTGTGAAAAACCCTCCCAGGCCAAGGATATCGCGGCTGTGCTTGGCGCCAGCCACCGTGGCGATGGGTGCTGGCTGGGTAATGGAGTCACGGTCACCTGGTGCATCGGCCACCTGCTGGAAACCGCCCCGCCCGACGCCTACGACGCCAAATACAAACGCTGGGTGCTGGCCGACCTGCCGATCGTCCCGGAAAAATGGAAGATGCTGGTCAAGCCCAAGACCGCCAGCCAATACAAGGCCATCAAGCGCTTGCTGGGCGAAGCCCAGGAACTGGTGATCGCCACCGACGCCGACCGTGAAGGCGAGATGATCGCCCGTGAACTGGTAGAACACTGCCGCTACCGCGGGCCGATCCAGCGGCTGTGGTTGTCGGCGCTCGACGACGCCTCCATTCGCAAGGCCCTGGCGGCGCTCAAACCCGGTGCAGAAACCTTCAGCCTGTATCATTCGGCCCTGGGGCGCTCGCGTGCCGACTGGCTGATCGGCATGAACATGAGCCGCCTGTTTACCCTGCTGGGGCGCCAATCCGGTTACCAGGGCGTGCTGCCGGTAGGCCGCGTGCAAACCCCGACCCTGCGCCTGGTGGTGGACCGTGATCGCAGCATTGCCGACTTCGTGCCGGTGGCCTATTGGGCCATTGATATCGACCTGCGCCACGAGCACATGACCTTCACCGCCCAATGGCGCGCCCCTGACGATGCCTGTGACGACCAGGGCCGTTGCCTCAACCCGCAACTGGCGCGGGACGCCGCCGACGCCATGCTCAACGCCGCCACGGCGCGACTGGTGAAGCTGCGTACCGAGCGCATGCGCGAAGTGGCGCCCCTGCCCTTCGACCTCGGCACCTTGCAGGAGATCTGTTCGAAGAAGCTCGGCCTGGGCGCCCAGGAAACCCTGGACATCGCTCAATCCCTGTACGAAACCCACAAGGCCATCACCTACCCGCGCAGCGATTGCGGCTACCTGCCGTTGAGCCAGCACAGTGAAGCGCCGAAGATTCTTGCGGCGCTGGGCCGTGCGGACACGGCGGTCAACGAGCTGATGTCGCACATCGACCCTCGGCGCCGTTCGCGGGCCTGGAACGACGCGAAAGTCAGCGCCCACCACGGCATCATCCCCACCGGAGCCGGTAAGGAGGTCAGCCAACTGACCGGCAAGCACCGTGCGGTCTATACGCTGATTCGTGCGCGCTACCTGGCGCAGTTCCTGCCCAACCATGAATACGACCGCACCCAGGCCGATTTCGACTGTGCCGGCCACGCGTTGCGCGCGGTGGGCAAAGTCATCATCGAGCCGGGCTGGAAACGCGCCTTGCCCGAAGCGCTGGCACCCGCCAAAGGTCGCGAAGCGCCTGCGCCCCAAGCGTTGCCGACGCTGGTGCAGGGCCACGACTACGCCGTGGCCAAGGTCAACCTCAAGGACCTATGGACCCAGCCGCCCAAGCCCTTTACTGAAGGCGACCTGATCAAGGCCATGAAAAACGTCGCCAAGCTGGTGGAGGACCCGTTGCTTAAGCAAAAACTCAAGGACACCACTGGCATCGGCACCGAGGCCACCCGCGCCGGGATCATCCAGGGCTTGCTGGACCGCGGTTATCTGGTGAAAAACGGCAAGGCCCTGTCGGCAACCCCGGCCGCGTTCAGCCTGATTGACGCAGTGCCCCGCGCCATCGCCGACCCCGGCACCACCGCCATCTGGGAACAGGCGCTGGACATGGTGCAAAGCGGCGAAATGAGCCTGGAGGAATTCGTCGCCAAGCAAGCGGCGTGGATGAGCAAGCAGGTGGCACGCTGTAACGGCATGCGCATGACTATCACTGGCCCCGCCAGCCCGGCTGGACGAGGTGCAACGCCTTGGAAAAAGAAACGCAAGGCCGCCCCGCGCAAGGCCGGCGCCAGCCCCAAACGCGGGAAAAAGCCGGTAAATGCGGGATAGATACCGAAAAAAACCGGCACATGACGTTTTTCGACAGGTTTAACGCCGCATTGGCCCTTGCTCCGGCGAGTTCGGTCTAGGATTCTGTAGGGGATCTGGACTACCAACAACAACACCGGAGTGGCCGCCATGAAGACCGTTGCACAACTGCTGAAAGCCAAGGATCAGAAAAACCAGGACGTCCACACGATCAAATGGGACCACACCGTGTTTGAAGCGCTGGTGCGGATGTCCGAGAAAAACGTCGGTGCCTTGCCAGTGGTCAAGGATGACGTGGTGGTCGGCATCATCAGTGAACGGGATTACGCGCGCAAAATCATGCTCAAGGGCCTCTCATCGGTCACCACCAAGGTCCATGAGGTGATGAGCTCGCCGGTGATCACGGTGGATACTCACAAGAGTGTCGAGGCATGCATGAACATCATGACCGACAGTCACCTGCGCCACCTGCCGGTGGTCGAAGACGGCAAACTGCTGGGCCTGCTGTCCATCGGTGACCTGGTCAAGGAAGCGATTGCCGAACAAGCGGCCTTGATCCAGCAACTGGAACAATACATCCGCGGCGAATAGGGGGAACCCATGCTCGACACGCTGGACCATCAGGAAGATCACCTCGACACCCTGCACCGGGCCATGACCGGCCGGCGTTTCCTGGTGCTGACCGGCGCAGGGATCAGTACATCTTCAGGTATCCCGGATTACCGGGACGGGGAAGGTGTACGCCGGGGCAAGCCACCGATGATGTACCAGGAATTCCTCGCCACTCCCGAGGCGCGGCGCCGCTACTGGGCGCGGGCGATGCTGGGGTGGCCACGGGTGCGCATTGCCCAGCCGAACAAGGCCCACCTGGCGCTCGCGACGCTGCAGCACCGTGGCCACATCAGCGGGCTGATTACGCAGAACGTCGACACCCTGCATGACCAGGCCGGCAGCCAGGGTGTGATCGAGCTGCATGGCAGCTTGCATCGGGTGCTGTGCCTGGATTGCCAATTGCGTAGCGAGCGCGACGTGATCCAGCGGCAGATGGAGGTCGATAACCCGCACATGGCACAGGTTCATGCGGTGCAAGCGCCGGATGGCGACACCTTGCTCGATCCGGCCTTTGAACAGCGCTTCCAGGTACCCCGCTGCCCACATTGCAATGGCGAACGGCTGAAACCGGATGTGGTGTTCTTTGGCGAGAACGTCGCACCAGCGACGGCGCTCAAGGCAATGACGGCGGTAGAGCATGCCGAAGGACTGTTGGTGGTGGGGTCATCGCTGATGGCCTATTCGGCGTTTCGCCTGTGCAAGGCGATGGTCGATCAGGGTAAGCCGGTGATCGCCATCAACCTGGGCAAGACTCGGGGTGATGAGCTGTTGCAGGTGAAGATCCAGGCCTCGTGCGAGCGGCTATTACCCTTGCTGTCCGAGAGATTGAGATAGCGACGCATCAACATGTGGGAGCTGGCTTGCCTGCGATAGCAGTGTGTCAGGCGAACATGTACTCACTGACACATCGCCATCGCAGGCAAGCCAGCTCCCACAGGGGATCTGCGTAAACTCGCCACCAAAACCCTGCGACCCACCGCACAGAAAATGACGCCCAAGTCACGTTTTCGCGCATTCCCCCGTCCCCGCGGCAATTTATGTAGTGAGCAAAAATAATCACTACATAACCGTTGACGTAACCTTTTTGTCCTTGCATGATCTAGACGTCTCTCGGATCGAGAGCGTTGGTAACAAGCGTTTTGAACAGGCTCGTCTGACCGCCGAGCTGTTTTTCCGGATGTGCACTGCCCACAAGGCAGATTGATGAAGCTGACCGGCCCCGGAAGGGACAGGTACAAGGCGCTCAAACGCGGCTTGTCTTCGTGATCAGAGCATTGCGTAGCAGTCCATCAGCAAGACTACATGCATCAGCTTCAAGACCCTGCCCGTATTCGGCAGCCCGTCGCTGACGCCCGGTTTTAGTGACCGGAGACAACTTACTGGTATTAACGAATCAACTGATAGATCGCCAACTGGTCAAGGGGCTTACACATGAATCTGAACAACCAACCCACTATCGATGAATTGGCTGAGATGTTCGCAGCGCAGAAAGACACACTCGACGACCATATCCTGTGGATTGGCAAATCGGGCGAAGTGCAAATTGACTGCCTGGCGCCCCATACCGAAGAAGCCGAGTTTGACCGCAATAACCGTGAGCTGGCGGCGCGCCTGAAGATGTACCGCCGCGGCCAGGGTTATGTCGGCAAGAAGGCCGCCGCTGATCGCAACTTTATCGAGCAAGTGTTCGACACACTTAACAATGCCTGGGCGTCTTTCAAAGACAGCTCGCAAGTTAAAGTGATCGACCGTTACTACTGAGTAGTACTTAATTAATGTGGGCGCTGGCTTGCCAGCGCCCACATTTGTATTTACCGGTTTAGAAACTTGGAAACCTGCCCTTCCCCGCTTCATCCCGAAAGATATCAAACAACACTTGCGCCGCCGCAGACAGTTCATGCCCCGGCTTGGTCAGCACCCCAATCGGCCGCTCGATCACCGGGCCGGTCAAGGTAATGCAATGGGCTCCGGCCTCTTCCATCTGCCTGGCGCATAACGCCGGCACCGCGCTAACCCCCAAACCGCTGGCAACCATCTTGCCCACCGTCGCCAGTTGATGGCTTTCCAAGGCCACGGGCAATTTCATCTGCAAGGCACCCAGGTGTTCTTCCAGCATTACTCGCACGGTGGAAGGTCGTTGCAGGGTGATGAACGGCTGTTCCAATAGAGCTTTCCAGTCGATTTCAGCGCGCTGTGCCAAGGCTGAATCTCCCGGGACCACGGCGATAAAGCGGTCCAGGTACAGCGGCGTGAACGCCAATGACGAGCCATCTGATGGCTCGAACGCCACCCCCAGCTCCACCTGACGGTCGCGCACCATCTCCAGCACCTGCTCATTGATCAGGTCATGCACCGTCACGTTCACCTGAGGGTAACGGGCGCGGAATATCTTCAGGATGGGCGGCAGCAGGTTGCCAGCAAACGATGGCATCGCTGCCACCGTGACACGCCCCCGTTGCAAGGTAAAACGCTGGCGCAGTTCGTCCTCAGCGTTGTCCCAGTCGGCAATCAACCGGCGGGCCAGGGGTAACAGGGACTCACCTTCAGGGGTCAGCGCGACGTTACGGGTATTACGGCTGAACAGGCGCCCGCCCAAGCCTTCTTCCAGGCCCTTGATGGTCAAGCTCAACGCCGACTGGGAGAGGTGCAAACGCTCGCAGGCAGCGGCAAAACTCAGACTCTGAGCAACAGCGAGAAAGGCACGCATCTGTTTAACGGTCATGACGCAGCTCCGGACGACGACTGGACTATGCTGTTTTTTAAATCAATCAACCTTAAAAAACAACTTAACAAATCAATCCGCTGGCGCAACACTCAACTCACTGGCTGGACCACAAACAATAAAAGAGGTGCATATGGCAGGTTTCGATAAACGCGTGGCGTCCTATGAAGAAGCGCTGGCGGGCCTGGAAGACGGCATGACCGTGCTCTCCGGTGGTTTTGGCCTGTGTGGCATTCCGGAAAACCTCATTGCCGAAATCAAGCGCAAAGGTACCCGCGACCTGACGGTGGTCTCCAACAACTGTGGCGTCGATGGCTTCGGCCTGGGTGTGCTGCTGGAACAGAAGCAGATCAGCAAAGTGATCGCTTCCTACGTGGGTGAAAACGCCCTCTTCGAGAAACAACTGCTCAGCGGCGAGATTGAGGTGGTGCTTACCCCTCAAGGCACCCTGGCAGAAAAAATGCGCGCAGGCGGTGCCGGCATTCCGGCCTTCTTTACCGCCACTGGCGTCGGCACCCCCGTTGCCGAAGGCAAGGAAACCCGCGAATTCAAGGGCCGCCCGTATCTGATGGAAGAGTCCATCACCGGCGACTTTGCCATCGTCAAAGGCTGGAAAGCCGACCACTTCGGTAACGTTATCTACCGTCACACCGCCCAGAACTTCAACCCGCTGGCCGCCACCGCCGGCAAGATCACCGTGGTCGAAGTCGAGGAAATCGTCGAACCGGGCGAGCTGGACCCGGCGCAGATCCACACCCCTGGCATCTACGTCGACCGGATCATCTGCGGCACCTTCGAAAAGCGCATTGAACAGCGCACCGTCCGCAAATAATCCCCGTCCAGAACAATAAGAGGAAACAATCATGGCGCTTACCCGCGAACAAATGGCTCAACGCGTTGCCCGCGAGATGCAGGACGGTTACTACGTCAACCTCGGTATCGGCATTCCGACCCTGGTGGCCAACTACATCCCCGACGGCATGGAAGTGATGCTGCAATCGGAAAACGGCCTGCTTGGCATGGGCCCGTTCCCGACCGAAGAAACCATCGACGCCGACATGATCAACGCCGGCAAGCAGACCGTCACCGCACGCATCGGCGCCTCGATCTTCTCCTCCGCCGAGTCGTTCGCGATGATTCGCGGTGGGCATGTCGACCTCACCGTACTGGGCGCATTCGAAGTGGACGTACAGGGCAACATCGCTTCGTGGATGATCCCCGGCAAACTGGTCAAGGGCATGGGCGGTGCCATGGACCTGGTGGCCGGCGCAGAAAACATCATTGTGATCATGACTCACGCATCCAAAGACGGTGAGTCCAAGTTGCTCAGCCAATGCAGCCTGCCGCTGACCGGTGCCAACTGCATCAAGCGTGTGCTCACGGACCTGGCGTACCTGGAAATCGAAAATGGCGCTTTTGTCCTCAAGGAACGCGCACCTGGCGTCAGCGTTGAAGAGATTGTGAGCAAGACCGCCGGTAAACTGATCGTCCCGGACCACGTTCCAGAAATGCACTTCCAGTGAGGACAGATTCCATGCAAGACGTCGTGATTGTTGCTGCCACCCGCACCGCCGTGGGCAGCTTCCAAGGTTCGCTGGCGAACATTCCGGCCCCGGAACTGGGCGCCGCCGTGATCCGTCGCCTGCTGGAGCAGACCGGCCTGGACCCGGCGCAAGTGGATGAAGTGATCCTCGGCCAGGTGCTCACCGCAGGCAGCGGCCAGAACCCGGCACGCCAGGCTTCGATCCTTGCCGGCCTGCCCCACGCCGTGCCGAGCCTGACCCTGAACAAGGTCTGCGGTTCGGGCCTCAAGGCTTTGCACCTGGGCGCTCAGGCCATTCGTTGCGGCGACGCCGAGGTGATCATTGCCGGTGGCATGGAGAACATGAGCCTGGCCCCGTACGTATTACCTGCCGCACGCACCGGGTTGCGCATGGGCCACGCGAAGATGATCGACAGCATGATCACCGACGGCCTGTGGGATGCGTTCAACGATTACCACATGGGCATCACCGCCGAGAACCTGGTGGACAAGTACGGCATCAGCCGCGAAGCCCAGGACGCCTTTGCCGCCGCCTCCCAGCAAAAAGCCGCCGCCGCTATCGAAGCCGGGCGCTTTGCCGATGAGATCACGCCAATCCTGATTCCCCAGCGCAAAGGCGACCCGGTGGCCTTCGCGGTGGACGAACAACCCCGCGCCGGCACCACCGCCGAATCCCTGGCCAAGCTCAAGCCTGCGTTCAAGAAAGACGGCAGCGTCACCGCCGGCAACGCCTCCAGCCTGAACGACGGCGCTGCGGCCGTGCTGCTGATGAGCGCCGACAAAGCCAAGGCTCTCGGCCTGCCCGTACTGGCGCGTATCGCCAGCTACGCCAACGCGGGCGTCGACCCGGCCATCATGGGCATCGGCCCGGTCTCGGCCACCCGCCGCTGCCTGGACAAGGCCGGCTGGCAGTTGGCTGATCTAGACCTGATCGAAGCCAACGAAGCCTTCGCCGCGCAATCCCTGGCGGTGGGCAAAGAGCTGGAATGGGACGCGCAGAAGGTCAACGTCAACGGCGGCGCCATCGCCATCGGCCACCCGATCGGTGCTTCAGGCTGCCGCGTACTGGTGACCCTGCTGCACGAAATGATCAAGCGCGATGCCAAGAAAGGCTTGGCAACGCTGTGCATCGGCGGCGGCCAAGGCGTGGCCCTGGCGCTCGAACGCAACTGAACCGGATCGCGGTTGTGGCGAGGGAGCTTGCTCCCGTTGGGCTGCGTAGCGGCCCCCATGCCAATAAGAGCAACACAGAAAAGGCCCGGCTCCACGAAAAGCCAGGCCTTTTCTTTTATCGATATCCCCTGAATGAACTCGATAAAAATGTGGGAGCTGGCTTGCCTGCGATAGCGGTCTATCAGTCAGATCATTGCTAACTGACACACCCCTATCGCAGGCAAGCCAGCTCCCACATTTGATCTCACTGCCTGTCAGCTTGCGGCACCGCAAACACCGCGCTCGCCCGCAGCACCACGCGCTCCTCCACTTGCAAACTCAGCGTGGCGAACGCCATCTGCCGTCCTCGCTTATGGCTTTCCAGACGCACCACCATCCACTCCCCTACCTGCACGGCGCCCAGGTAATCCACGGTCATGCTGGCGGTAATCAACGGCAACGGCGGCTCACTGGAAAACGCCATGGCGTACCCCATGCCGATATCGGCCAGCGTCGCCAGCACCCCGCCGTGCACCGTACCTCGCCCATTGGCGTGGCGATGATCGGCGCGCAGGCCGACTTCCAATTGCAAACCTTCGCCACGGCAATACGCCGGGCCGAGCAGTTCCAGCAACGGGCTGCTGCGCGGCAATGGGACAAAGCCTTGGGGGACGGTCTGAGCGTTCATGGCGGATGCTTCCCTGGTGTGAGGCTTGAGGTGTACGCCAGCCTCGACCCGGCAGCCACCACCATCAGCCGGGCAAATCCCGGGCAATGCTTTGCGTTAATGGGCCAGACCCGCTTTAATCTCGGCCAATTTCTCCTGCACATTTCAAGGAAACGCCATGCGCCACCTGGACGGCAACTCCCACCCGCTTCGCGCGCCGCTGTTGATCTTGCTTGCTGGCCTGGCCTTGGCCGGTTGTTCCCCCAAGGACCACTCTCGCGCCACGGTCATCAATGGCGAACAGGGCAAGGCCGGGGCGCAACTGGCCTATGAGCATGAATTGACCCTGGCCCTGCCCGGCGTCCTGCTTGCGCCGCGTATGCAGGCCACTCGTGAGGCGTGTGAAACGGCGCGCTTTGGTGCCTGCAATATCCTTGGCATTACCGAAGACGGCCAAGGTGGCCAGATCATCCTGCGGATCGCGCCCACGGGTGTGGAGCCGATGGTCGCCCTGGCGGCCGAAGGCGGTAAGCTCGGCCAGCGCATCACCACTGCCGAAGACCTGGCCGATGCCGTGGCGGATGTACGCCGCCGCCAGGACCGCCTGCAAGCTCAGCAGCAACGCCTCGATGAACTGGCCAAGCGCAAGGACATCACCGTCAGCGATCTGATCGTCCTGAGCAAAGAGCAAGCCGGCATTGAAAACGAGCTGCAGGAACTGGCTCAGGTTGCCGCCGGCCAGCAACGCCGCCTCGACACCAACCGCGTGACCTTGAACTTCCGTTCCTCGGACGGCGCCAACCAGGTGTCAAGGTTCACCCGGATGTTCAGCAACCTGGGAGACAACCTGGTGAACGGCACCGCAGACGCCCTGGAACGTGCCAGCTATGTGCTGCCCTTCGTGATCCTGGCGTTCCCGGTGGTGTGGTTGTGGGTGGGCTTGTGGCGCCGGTTCGTCAAGCGTCGCGGTTGATCAGCGCTTCATGCAGCGCTGGTAACGCTCATCCACGCGCTTGGCAAACCAGGCCGTGGTCAGGTTGCGGGTGATCTTCGGGCTCTTGAGCACAATACCCGGCAGGATCGCCCGAGGCAGCGGCTTGCCGGCCGCCTGGTCGGCCAGGCTGAAAACGCGCTTGTACAAGGTGGTGTCCTCGAAATCCAACTGCTCGCCCTGCTCCAGTTGGCTGCGGATGCTCGGGTTGCGCATATCCAACTTCGCCCCCAGTGAACGCACCGCCAGCTCGGTGGTGCCGGGCAGCAATGAGCCATAGCGGATCAAATCCCCATCCAGCGCCAGCTCTTTGCCTGAAACACGACTGACTGCAGCCTGGAACGCGGCATTGCGGCTGGCGTACCAACCGGCGTTGAAATCGGCAAAGCGGTACAGCGGCTGGTCGTAGCTCACCGGGTAGCCGAGCAAGTGGGCGATGCCGAAGTACATGCCGCCGCGACGGGTAAACACTTCGCGGCGAATCGTACCGTCCACCGTGTAGGGATAACCCCGCGCCTGTTTCTGCGCAAAGTCGATACTGACCTGCATGGGGCCTGCAGTGTGTACCGGGTTGAACCCGCCAAACAGCGTATTGCCCAAGGGCACCATGCTGATGAAGTCGTCGAAGATGCCGCTCAAATCCCTTTCCGTACGGGCGGCATTCAAACGATCGGCGTAGGTTTTGCCGGTGGGCGAGCGCAGTTGCAAGGTGCTGCGCACCACGAATGCCGGCACATGCACCTTGGCGGCGCGGCTCAGGATTTCATCCTGGGCGATCTTGCCCATGCCCGGCACCGGCGGGTCGACCTGATAGGTGGACTCCTGCTCGGTCACCGCCAATACCGCACAGATGTTTTCGGTGCTGGGGTAGATTTTCTGGGTGTCGAAGGCGGTGTAGATGTCCTGGGCCCAACCGTTGCGGTCCGACACCTTGGCCGGCAGCAGGCGCACGATCTGCGCCTTCACCTCGGCTTCACTGCGCTCGGGCTGCTGGGGGCCACGGGAAGTGGAGCAACCGGCCAGTACCCACAACGGAATAAGGCAGAACAGCAGACGGGTTGAATACATGAGGCTTCCTTGGTTAACGACGGGCCGGGCAGTGCTGATATCGACAGGTAAGTCTAACCGGGGTTCGTCGGCATGCCGAACCCAGTGCCTGGCAGTAACTGAAACATCCCACACCACTGCCGGATAAGCTCTACTCCTCACCCCGGCAAACCTCTGCAAAGTCCCTCGCCTGATCAAACAGTGCGAGGGAATGCAGATGGTTTTTTTCGTGACGCGTGCGGTTGACGGGGCCGCCACTTGAACCCGGCCATTGGCAGGCTGGCGCTGACGCCAATGAACGTGGAAACGGTCGACGTCGAGGGCGTCTTCCGTGACTTTCGCGATTGCTTGAACACCTTTGACGATTGGGCCAAAAGCTTTTGGAGCTTCTCCGCGCTGGACGTCGAACAGGTGTTCAAGGTCGGGGATGACGTCGCGCTGGTTGCCCCGATCAATCGCTCCCTGTTTCCCAGCAGCACCGTCGCCACCTGCCAGGCCACGGGTACCTTGACCCTGGTGCATATGTTCCAGAGCACGAGGTTCGTACCCATCGGCAACACCCCGGTGATCGTGCAACGCGTTGATCCAAACGGCGGCCCGCTGGGCGAGCCCCTCCATAAGACCATCGGCTCGAGTGGCATCCTCGAAGTCACCGAGTGTGATCGCAACCAGCAATACCGGGTGAGTTTCTACCCCAACGTTTCCCAGGATCACCTCAAAGCACTGTATGCGTCCTACCAGTCAGTGATCGCAGCGTTGGAAGCCCGGCTGCGCAAAGAGTGGACCGACACCTTCCAGGCCCAGTGGAAAAATTATGCAGACGCCCGCCCGCTTGAGCGGCGCCGCTTGCTGGAAGCGGCTTTTGCCAGTGGGTTAGGCAAAGCGCTTTACAGCCTGTGGGACAACATTGGCGAGCTGTCTGCGCTGCTGGCGGACCTCAAGCCCAACAGCGAAAAACTGCTGCAATACCTTTCTCAAACCGAGCTCGATGAACTGCTGACACTGGGCAGTGATGCGATAGCCCAAGGCTTGTTGGTGCTCAGTGATGAGCCGCTGCTGTTTATCTACCTGTCGGCGCTGGTCAGCTGGATGCGCATGCTCCCGCCACCGGAGATGGCTGAACTGTGGGGTGAGATTACCGGTGAGGTGCTGATCAATCTGCTGCTGATTCGCGTGTTGGGTGCGATGGGCGTGATGGTGCGATTGGGGGCTCGTGTGCTCAGTCACGTCAAATCCGGGCGGGCGCGGGCGTTGTTGGAATTGCTGGCCAAGCAAGTAGTGGGGCCTCGGCTGGAAACCCATGTGGAGGCCGCCAAGCCGGTGTTGCTGAGCAGTGCGGCGACGCCGATTAAGACGGTGCCGGCTGTGCCGTTGAAGGCGGGCGACACGCTGGTTTCGAACCCGGTGCCGATGGTGCGCGGCAAGGCCCAGCGCACCACGTTGGTTCGTCAGGAGCCTGTCGATGATGTGCCGGCCATGGCGTCGAATCCGAAGGGCGATGCGGCGGCGCCTGCGGATAAAACGGTCACCCATGGTTGCCCGGTGTCGATGGTCACCGGCGAGGAGTTGCTGACCCTTACCGACGGCGCGCTGGATGGGATCTTGCCGTTTGAGTGGACGCGGCTGTATCGCACTAGCGCGGTGGAGGTCGATTGTGGGTTGGGGTTTGGTTGGAGCCATGCGCTGGCCCATCGGCTGGTGGTGTCGGGCGATTCGGTGGTGTGGACCGATCATGAGAACCGCCATACGCAGTTTCCATTGCCCAGCGACTCTCGACCCGCAATCACCAATAGCCTGGCGGAAGCGGCGATCTATTTGGGTTCGGCGCCTGACGAGTTGGTGCTGGCCCAAGCGTCACGGTTCTATCACTTTCGCGACGGTGTACTGACTGCGATCAGCGATGCGTATGACAACCGTCTACGCATTTGCCGTGATCGTTCCGGGCGGATTGAGCGGCTGGATAACGGCGCGGGTCGCTCGTTGCTGTTGCGTTATGAGCTGGATCGCATCGTTGCGGTGGACTACCAAGTACATCGTGCCAAAGGGCGAGAGCCCTACGTGTGGGAGACCGAGCAGAACCTTGTTTCCTACGCCTATGACGAACACGGACGACTGGTCTGCGCGACCAATGCTGTCGGGGAAAGCGAGCGTTATCGCTACGACGATCAGCACGTCATTCTTGAGCGCCAACTGGCCGGTGGGGCGAGTTTCTTCTGGGAATGGGAACGCGCGGGCAAGGCGGCGCGCTGCGTCCGGCATTGGGCAAATTTTTCGCAGATGGACACGCGTTACGCCTGGGGGGATGACGGGCGTGTCACGGTGCATAACGCCGATGGTAGCCAGGAGGTGTATGTCCATGATCAGCGGGCGCGGCTGGTACAGAGGATTGATCCGGATGGTGCCACGCATTTCAAATCCTACGACGACCAGGGCCGGCTGACCGTCGAGCAAGACCCTATGGGCGCGGTGACGGCCTATCAATATGACGACGCCGGACGCTTGGTGGCGCTGTTTCCGGGGGAGGATGAGCCGACATCCTACGAGCATGACAATGGGTTCGTACGAGTTGTGCGCCGTGGTGAGGCGGTCTGGAAATATGAGCGTAATGAGCAAGGCGATGTAACGCGTAGGGCCGATCCCGATGGTGAGGTTACTGACTACAGCTACAACAAACAGGGACAACTGACCGGTGTTTGGTATCCCGACAGCAGTTGCCATCGGCTGGTGTGGAACGAGCGTGGGCAGTTGCTTGAAGAGCAATTGCCCAACGGCGGGATCAAGCGTTATCGCTATGACGATCTAGGCCGGCAGATTGCGCGTGAGGATGAGCATGGGGCTCAAACTCAATATCAATGGGATGCCGTCGGGCGTCTGCTAAAGCTGATCGAGCCCGGTGGTGGTTGTAGGGAATTCAGCTACAACCCCTACGGCAAAATCATCGCCGAACGCGACGAACTCGGCCACGTCACCGGCTACGAATACGCAGACGGCCTGCACCTGATCAGCCGCCGGCTCAACGCCGACGGCACCCAAGTCAAGTACCGCTACGACAACGCCCGGCTGCTGCTCACCGAGATCGAAAACGAAGCCGGCGAAACCTACCAACTCGACTATCACCCCAACGGCCTGATCCGCCAGGAAACCGGCTTCGACGGCCAGCGCACCGCGTATGCCTACGACCTCAACGGCAACCTGCTGGAGAAGACCGAATACGGCGACGATAACAGTCAGCTAATCACCCGTTATCAGCGCGACCACGCCGGGCGCCTCGTACAAAAAACCCTGCCCGATGCCAGCGTTGTCGACTATACCTACGACCGCCAAGGCAACCTCCTCAGCGCCGAAGACGGCCACTGGGCGCTGGCCTACGAATACGACCGCCAAAACCGCCTCACCGCCGAACACCAAGGCTGGGGCACCCTGCGCTACGGCTACGACGCCTGCGGCCAGCTGAAAAACCTGTGCCTGCCAGACAACAACCGCGTCACTTTCAACCACGACAAAGGCGGCCACCTCGCCACCGTCGAACTCAACGGTGAAGTGCTTACCTCACATCTATTCAACAGCGGCCGCGAACATCAGCGCCAGCAAGGCCAACTGCTCAGCCACTACCACTACGATGACCAACACCGCCTGCACGCCCACGCGGTGACCCAACAGCAAAACCACCTCTACCAACGCCAATACGACTACGACAAATCCGGCAACCTCACCCGCCTGCTCGACACCCGCAAAGGCGAACACCTTTACCGCTACGACCCGCTTAATCGCCTGACCCGCGCCGACCACTCCCATGACGTACAGGAACGCTTCGGCCACAACCCGGCGGGCAACCTGCTCATGCAAGACCGCCCCGGCCCCGACATCGTCGCCGCGAATCGTCTGATGATCCAGGGCGACCGCCACTACGACTACGACGCCTTCGGCAACCTCATCCGCGAACGACGCGGCAAAAGCCAGCAACTCGTTACTGAGTACCGCTACGACTGCCAGCATCGGTTAATCAGCATCACAAAACCGAACGGCGAAACCGCCAGCTATCGCTATGACCCATTTGGACGCCGCATCAGCAAAACCGTGGGCGACAAAACCACCGAGTTTTTCTGGCAAGGCGACAAGCTGATTGCCGAACATCATGCAGAGCGCCATCGCAGCTACCTCTACGAGCCCGGCAGCTTCCGCCCATTGGCACTATTGGACGGTTTCGGCCCAAAAGAAACCAAGCCCTACCACTACCAACTCGACCACCTCGGCACCCCGCAGGAACTGACCAGCCCCGAAGGCGAAATCGTCTGGTCCGCCCACTACCGCGCCTACGGCCAGATCGCCCGGCTCGACGTGGGCAAAGTCGACAATCCACTGCGGTTTCAAGGCCAGTATTTCGATGCAGAAAGCGGCCTGCACTACAACCGCCATCGCTACTACAATCCGGATATTGGTCGCTACCTGACACCGGACCCGGTGAAGTTAGCCGGTGGGATCAACGGGTACCAGTATGTGCCCAATCCTACTGGATGGGTGGATCCGCTAGGACTCAGTAAATGCCCCGGCAAATGCGGCTCCATTGAAGGCGTTGAAGATTCGACAACCAGCGCAAAAACCAAAGACAGCCAGCCGGCGCTGCCTGCACCTGATGAAATTGAGTGGACAGCTCATGGCTATAAGCACAGCCCTTCAAAGAAAATGCCTTGGAAAGATATTTTGGCAACAACTAAGTCTGGTCCTGCAAAGTACAAGCCAGGTATAAATATTGAAAATATAGAAAGAGAAGCCTATAAAAATGGCAGAACGACTACCAATGGAAAGCCGTGGAAAGTGATGGAGTATCCTGAGACCATTGGCGCTAGCGAAGGAGTATCCAGCCGCTGGATACGCATTGAATTGAGTGCGAAAACAATTCACGGCCACCCTATTTCAGAGCAAGAATTTCGGAGATTAACTAAATGATCTCGTTAGATTTCCTACAAGGCAAAATCACTTACGACGAGCTATCGACGTTGCAGGACTCAGGGATTGAACATCAAGCCCACAACCTGAAGGAGGATATGCTTCAGGTGGAGTATCCAGACGGCTTCCTCATTGACGTAGGTTGGTACCCTTCATTCGATGCAAAAGGACACTTCCAAATCAAGGTTGTCAAAGACTATGAATGGGACTATCCCACCTTAACGCTTACCGCGCAGTCAATTGGGGCGCTAAGCAAACTACTACTGCTCGCTCAAATATCGATTAACACAGAACTTCAAAAAAACACCGCGTCGTTGATTGCTTGATACCATCCAATGAAGCGCTACCTCTCAAGTTTGCACCTGTGACGAGCAAGCTCGCCACAGGTTCAGCGACGCCCTTAAATCCCCGCCACCGCCAAATCCATCGCAAAATACGTAAATATCAAATCCGCCCCCGCCCGCTTGATCGACCCCAACGTCTCGCGCACCACTCGATCCTCATCAATCGCCCCGGCCTGTGCGCCGAACTTGATCATCGCGTACTCACCGCTCACCTGGTACGCCGCCACCGGCAGGCGCGAGGCTTCGCGGATGTCGCGGATGATGTCGAGGTAGGCACCGGCAGGCTTGACCATCAGCGCATCAGCGCCTTCCTGTTCGTCCAGCAGCGATTCGCGCACGGCTTCGCGGCGGTTCATCGGGTTCATCTGGTAGCTTTTGCGGTCGCCCTTGAGCGCGCTGCCGCCGGCTTCTCGGAAGGGGCCGTAAAGGGCCGAGGCGAATTTGGTGGAGTAGGCCATGATCGGGATGTGGGTGAAGCCGGCGTCATCCAGGGCGCGGCGGATGGCCTGGACCTGGCCGTCCATCGCCGCTGAAGGGGCGATCACGTCGGCGCCGGCGCGGGCGGCGGCCACGGCTTGTTTGCCGAGGTTGACCAGGGTCGCGTCGTTGTCGACATGGGCACCGTGCATCACACCGCAGTGACCGTGGTCGGTGTATTCGCAGAAGCAGGTGTCGGACATCACGATCATTTCCGGCACGGCGTCCTTGATGATCGAGGACATGCGCGAAACCAGGCCGCGTTCTTTCCACGTGTCGCTGCCGCTGGCGTCGAGGTGGTGGGACACACCGAAGGTCATCACCGACTTGATGCCAGCGCGGGCGTAACGCTCGATCTCACCGGCGAGTTTTTTCTCAGGAATGCGCAACACACCCGGCATGCTGGTGATGGGCACGAAGTCGTCGATTTCTTCTTCGACGAAAATCGGCAGTACCAAGTCGTTGAGGGTGAATTCGCTTTCCTGGAACAGGCCACGCAATTCCGGGGAGCGGCGCAGGCGACGTGGACGGGCTTGGGGGAACTGGCTGGTCATGGCAATCCTGAAAAATGGCTGAACACTTTGGGGCGAAAGCTTATGCCCCCAAGTCCCGGCAACACAAATGCCGAGGGGCCAATAGTGTATTGCCGGGTGCGTAACAATTCATTGATCTAAAGCTGTAGACGCCCTTCGATGCACAACGCTACGGCGCCGCCCACCCAGATTTCATCGCCCTGGCGCTCGATATGAATACGCCCCGCTCGCCCAATCGCCGTGCCTTGGCTGACCACGTAACGGCTGGGCGCCAGGCCCTCGGCGAGCAGCCACTGGGCCACGCCGGCATTCAAGCTGCCGGTGGCCGGGTCTTCGGCGGCGCCATCGCCAGCGACAAAAGCGCGCACTTCAAAGTGCGCGTCCACCGCATCACGCGTCGGATCACAGGGGGCGATCACCCCTACGGCCAGACCCAGCAGTTGCGCATAGTCCGGTTGCAACGCAAGCACCGCGTCACGATCCGCCAGCATCACCGCCAGCCAACCCGCACCATTGTCGACCCACTGGCTGCGCACAATCGCCTCGGGCGCCAGCTTCAAAGCCAGGCGCACGCGCTCCAGCAACGGCGCCTCCACGGGCCCTGCACGCAACAATGGCGGCGCGATAAACGCCAGTTGGTCACCCTGGCGACGAATACGCACCAAGCCGATTTCGCACTCCTGGATAATCTCCTCCCCACGTGGCACGCCGCCAGCCTGCAACCAGGCGTGGCAACTGCCCAAGGTCGGATGCCCGGCGAACGGCAGCTCTTTGAGGGTGGTGAAGATTCTTACCCGATAGTCAGCACGTGGGTCGCGCGGCGTCAGTAAAAACGTGGTTTCGCTGAGGTTGGTCCAATTGGCAAAGTCCGCCATCTGCTGGTCGGTGAAGCTATCGGCCCCCAGCACCACGGCCAAGGGGTTGCCTTTGAGCGGCACGCTGCTGAATACATCCAGTTGTTGAAAATCGAAAGTCGACATGCTTCAGCTCGGAATGTTCAGGCCACGGATCACCGCAGGACGTGCGACAAAGCCGTCCAACGCGCGCAGTACGTTAGGGAAATCGGTGATGCCTACCAGGTCACCGGACTCGTAGAACCCGATCAGGTTGCGAACCCACGGAAAGGTCGCAATGTCGGCGATGCTGTACTCGTCGCCCATGATCCAGGTGCGGCCCAACAGGCGCTTTTCCAGCACGCCCAGCAAGCGCCGCGATTCGGCGGCGTAGCGATCACGCGGGCGCTTGTCCTCATACGCCTTGCCGGCGAATTTGTTGAAGAACCCCAGTTGGCCAAACATCGGGCCAATGCCGCCCATCTGGAACATCAACCATTGCAGGGTTTCATAGCGGGTGGCCGGGTCTTCGGAGAGCAACTGGCTGGTCTTTTCCGCCAGGTAAACGAGGATCGCGCCGGATTCGAACAGTGCCAGCGGCTGCCCGCTCGGGCCGTTGGGGTCGATAATCGCAGGGATCTTGTTGTTGGGGTTCAGGGACAGGAACTCGGGAGACAATTGGTCCTGGGTGTCGAAGCTGACCTTGTGCGCCTCGTAAGGCAGGCCCAGTTCTTCGAGCATGATCGACACCTTGACGCCGTTGGGCGTGGGTAGCGAATACAGCTGCAGGCGTTCTGGGTGCTGGGCGGGCCATTTGCTATTGATCGGGAAAGCGGCGAGTGCGTTCATCGAGAACCCCCTGGTCGGAAAGCCCCATCATAGTCATCTGCCTGCCGTCGTGCATGGGTCATCGTTGCGCAACATTTGCCGGCTAGTATCCCGCGTGGGCGAACCAAAGCGCCCGAATGCACTCTTAAAGAGCGCCCGAACAATGAATGGAGGCTGCTTGCTATATCGACAGGGAACACCGCAGGACGCTGATGCGTCACTGGGGCCGGGCTTGTCCGCCTTAACCCGACGCACGAAGACTCGAACCTATCATGACGATCAAGCCTCTGCGCCTTGTGCCACGACTCAAACGTTATTCCTACATGGTATTGCCGCTGCTGCTGGTCAGCGCTGCCATCGTCACCGCCCTGGACGCCCGTGAAAGCCGTGCGCAACCGGTCGATGGCGTGCAAACCCTGGTATTCCTGCGCCATGGTGAAAAACCCGCCGGTGGCCTGGGCCAACTCAATTGCCAGGGCCTGAACCGCGCCATGAACCTGGCGACCCTGTTGCCGGAAAAGTTCGGCAAAGCCAACTATGTGTTCGCTGCCAACCCGACGCGCAACGTCGAGGAAGGCGAACTGGATAACTCCTACAGCTACATTCGCCCACTGATCACCATCAGCCCCAGCGCGATCAAGCTCGGCCTGCCGGTGAATATCGAGTTCTCAGCGAATGACACCAGTGCCCTGGCCGAAGAACTGGTCGAGGACAAGTACCGCAACGCGACCATCTACACGGCCTGGTCCCACGGTTACTTGCCGGAACTGATCAACAAAGTCGCCAGCGAAGCCGCTGGCGAAAAACACACCATTACCGATGATTGGTCTGGCAATGACTACGACTCCCTGTACGTGCTGACATTGACCTGGCACAACGGCAAGGCTTCGCTGCTCAGCCGCAACTACAAGCAAGGGCTGAATAACGGCGGGGAAAACTGCCCGGACCCGACCCAGGTCAGCGCAGATATCTGAAGCTTGGGCCGCAGGGGCGTATGATGCCGGGCTATCGACTCACCTGCGGATCCTCTCCATGTCCAACCTCGCTTCCACCCAGCCCAACCGCGGCTGGGCATTCTGGTGCAAACCTGCGCTGTTTCTCCTGGTGGCCTGCATCGGCCTCTACTATGTGAAGTGGTCGCCCTACTACCTCAAGGCGTTTGTAGCGGCCGACAACCACAGCATTGGCGCCTCGATTCTCAATGACCAGCAAAGCTCGCCCCTGGCGGCGGCGCTGGCCTATGCCCAGGTGTATTTCCTGGCCATCTGGAAAGCCGCCGTACTGGCGGTGATCCTCGGCTCGTTACTGCAAGTGTTGATCCCCCGCGACTGGCTGCTGCGCCTGTTTGGCCGCGCCGGGCTGGGCTCGACCCTGCGCGGTGGGCTGTTCGCCCTGCCGGGGATGATGTGCAGCTGCTGCGCGGCCCCGGTGGCGGCGGGCATGCGCCGCCAGCAAGTGTCGGTCGGCGCGGCGCTGGCGTTCTGGATTGCCAACCCGGTATTGAACCCGGCCACACTGGTATTCATGGGCTTTGTGCTGGGCTGGGGTTTCACCGCGCTGCGGCTGGTGGCGGGGATTGTGCTGGTGGTGGGCGTGTCCCTGGTGGCACAGCGCATTGCGCGCCCGGACCACGTGCCGGAAGCAGCACTTGAAGCCGTTGCCGACGTCAGCACAGTGGAGTCGCAACCGTTCTTGAGCCGCTGGTTACGCACGCTGTGGCAGCTGTTCTGGAGCACTATCCCGGTGTATATCCTGGCGGTGCTGATCCTCGGCGCGGCACGGGTTTGGTTGTTTCCCCATGTGGACGGAGCGATGGCCGACAGCCTGGTGTGGCTGGTGCCGCTGGCGATTGTGGGCACGCTGTTTGTGATTCCGACAGCGGCAGAGATTCCCATCGTACAAACCATGATGGCCCTGGGCATGGGCACCGGCCCGGCCGTGGCCTTGCTGATGACCCTGCCGAGCGTGAGCCTGCCGTCGCTGTTGATGCTGCGCAAGGATTTCGATGCGCGGGTGCTGGTGACGGTGGCCGGCTTGACCATGCTGGTGGGGGTGGTGTGTGGGTTGATTGGAGCGGTAATTCTTTAGATTTTCAGTGGGGCCGATGGCCTCATCGCAGGCAAGCCAGCTCCCACCTTTGTATGTATTCACACTTCAAAAGGTGGAAGCTGGCTTGCCTGCGATGGCGTCCCAAAGGTCACCCCACCCGGGCCGCCCGCTCGCGCAAATACTCCACCACTGCACCCTGCTCCCCGGCAAACTCGATACGCGCGCCCTTGCTTTCGCGCTGGAACGCATACATCGGGTCGTAATACTCACGCAACAAGCCTTCAATCCATACCCGATGCAGCTCCACTGCACCGCTGCGTGCCTGTTCGGCCAGGGCATCCTGCAACACCGCCTGCAACCGCTGGAAACGCTCGCCGCCCAGTCGCTTGTGAATATTGGCCAGGCTCTGGGTCAGGCGCTCGGCAAATAATCGCTGGCCGGTTTCCCCAAACACCTCAATGAACTCGGCGCACAGGTCCACCACGTAATCCTTCAGGATGCGCTCGACACGGCCCTCGACGCTGTCTTCCAGCCACACCATCGGAAACGTCTGCATGCCCTTGTGCAATGGCAGCGGCAGCGCACAGCTGCCGATCATGCGGCTCTCGTCCTCGACCACGAACTGGTCAATGCCCGTCGCGCGCTTCTTCAACAGGTCCACCGCCAGGCGGTTCTCGAAGTCGATATTGGACGGTTGCGCCGTAGCACGCTTGCCGAAGCTGGAACCGCGATGGTTGGCGTGCCCTTCCAAATCCAGCGCATTGCGCAGTTGGCCGAGCACTTCGGTCTTGCCGGTGCCGGTCATGCCGCCCAGCAGTACGAAATCACACTGGGCAGTCGCCTGCTCCAGGGTCTCCAGCAGGAAGGTGCGCATGGCCTTGTAGCCACCGCCCACGCGGGGATATTCGATGCCCGCTTCGGTTTTCAACCATTGCTGCACGATCTGCGAACGCAGGCCGCCCCGAAAGCAGTAAAGGTAGCCATTGGGGTTAGCCTGGGCAAACTGCGCCCACTGTTCGATGCGCTCGGCCTTGATCGCCCCGGACACCAACTCATGCCCCAGCACGATCGCCGCTTGCTGGCCTTGCTGCTTGTAACAGGTGCCGACCCGCTGGCGCTCGTCGTCGGTCATCAGCGGCAGGTTGATCACCCCGGGGAACGCGCCCTTGGTGAATTCAACCGGCGCGCGGGTATCCATCATCGGGCGGTCGTTGAGGAAAATGTCGCGGTAATCGGTGATGTCCGTCGCCATCAAATCACCTCAACCGCGTTGGTCTGTCGCTCCAGCAGTTCACCGATAGGCTCAAGGGCCAGGCCCAGCTCGGCGGCGACGGCGTGGAACTCGGCATCACCTTCCGGGGTAACGGCGATCAGCAGGCCGCCGCTGGTCTGGGGGTCGCACAGCACGCGCTTGTGCAGTTCCTGCACACGCCCCAGCTTGCTGGCGTAGCTTTCAAAGTTGCGCAAGGTGCCACCCGGCACACAGCCCTGGTCCAGGTAATACTCCACCCCTGGCAGGCGCGGAACCTTTGCATAATCGATGCGGGCCGTCAGGCCACTGCCGTCGGCCATTTCCACCAGGTGGCCGAGCAGGCCGAAACCGGTGACATCGGTCATGGCCGTCACGCCGGCCAACTTGCCGAAACGGCTGCCCGGCTTGTTGAGAGTGCACATCCAGTCACGGGCCAGGCCGATATCCGCCTCGCGCAGCTTGCCCTTCTTCTCGGCGGTGGTGAGGATGCCGATGCCCAGGGGCTTGGTCAGGTACAGGCGGCAACCGGCGGTGGCCGTGTCGTTACGCTTCATATGGCGCTTTTGCACAATGCCGGTCACGGCCAGACCGAAGATCGGCTCCGGCGCGTCGATGGAATGCCCGCCCGCAAGCGGGATGCCCGCCGCGTCGCACACCGCCCGACCGCCACGAATCACTTCGCGGGCAATCTCCGGCGCCAGCACATTGACCGGCCAGCCGAGAATGGCGATGGCCATCAAGGGATCGCCGCCCATGGCGTAGATATCGCTGATGGCATTGGTGGCGGCAATGCGGCCGAAGTCGAACGGGTCGTCGACAATCGGCATGAAAAAGTCCGTGGTGGACACCACGCCGCGCTCGTCGTCGATGGCGTATACCGCCGCATCGTCGCGGGAGGCATTGCCCACCCACAGGTTGGGGTCGAGGTTCTGTGCACCGCTGCCCGCAAGGATCACTTCCAGCACCTGGGGCGAAATCTTGCAACCGCAACCCGCACCGTGGCTGTACTGGGTAAGGCGAATCGGCTCGTTCATGGGGGACCTCAAGCTAACAAGTGGGCCGATTCTAGCAGACAGCAAAAGGCCGGCTGGGCTCTTGTGAGCACAGCCGGCCTGTTTGTTCAGCGATTACTGGCGCGCAGCGAGCAAACGTGCGTGCCGGTTACGCCGGGCGATGTTCAAGCATTCGATCGCAGCCGAGAACGCCATGGCCGCATACACGTAGCCTTTTGGTACGTGGGCGCCGAAGCCTTCGGCGATCAGCGTCATGCCGATCATGATCAAGAAGCCCAGGGCCAGCATCACCACGGTCGGGTTGTCGTTGATGAACTTGGCCAACGGCTCAGCGGCCACCAGCATCACGATCACCGAGACCACCACGGCAATGATCATGATCGGCAAGTGCTCGGTCATGCCCACGGCGGTGATGATGCTGTCGATGGAGAACACCAGGTCGAGCATCAGGATCTGGCCGATGGCGGCGGCAAAACCGATGGTCACGGTGTTGCTGACAGTTGCCTTCTCTTCAGGCTCCGGGTCCATGCTGTGATGGATCTCGGTGGTTGCCTTCCACACCAGGAACAGGCCGCCGGCGATCAGGATCATGTCCTTCCACGAGAACGCCTGGCCGAACACTTCGAACACCGGTGTCGTCAATTGCACGATGAATGCGATGGTGCTCAGCAGGCCCAGGCGCAAGATCAACGCCATGCTGATACCAATGCGCCGCGCCTTGGCCCGGTGCTTCTCAGGTAGTTTGTTGGTGAGGATCGAGATAAAGATCAGGTTATCGATGCCCAGCACGATTTCCATGACGATCAAGGTAGCCAGTGCGACCCAGGCGGTGGGGCTGGCGGCCAGTTGTAGAAGGTAATCCATAGGTCAGTCCTGACGTGGTTGTGCTGGGGAATTAGGTTTCTTTGGTGTCGGATTCAGCAGCGTTTTCGGCGTCTTTTTCCTGCTTCTCAGGGCTGATCAAGCCCTGGGTTGCTTCACTCAATGCCTGCTCGGCGGCCTTGTGGGTGTCGTCGATGGCCTGCTTGGCCGACTCGGTGGCTTTGCCCAGCACCTGTTGCGCGCTTTTCTCGACTTGATCACAGCCGCTGACCCCTATCAATGAAAGCGCAAGCAACGACGCCGCGCCCAGGGAATTGAGTTTCATGATGTATTCCTCGTTAGAACCATTGGGTCCAAGTAGTGGCCCCTCGATAGCGAGGCATTCTATGCAGGCGAACAGTTCAGGAAAATTCGTATTTTTCTCGCGTATACTTCGATTTTTACGAAGTGTAGGCCGTGATGCTCAATTATCGACAACTGCATTACTTCTGGGTGGTGGCCAAGACCGGCAGCATCGTGCGCGCCTGTGAGCAATTGAACCTCACGCCGCAGACCATCAGCGGGCAGATCAGCCTGTTGGAGCAGACCTTCGGTATTGCCCTGTTTCAGCGGGTCGGGCGCCAGCTTGAACTGACCGAAGCCGGGCGCCAGGCGCTGCCCTACGCCGAGCAGATGTTCCAGACCGGCAACGAACTGGAGGCGATGCTGCGCGCCCAGCCCGACGAACAGCAGATCCCGTTCCGCGTTGGGGTGGCGGATGTGGTGCCCAAATCCATCGTGTACCGGTTGATCGCGCCGACCATGGAGTTGAGCGAACCGATCCGCATCACCTGCCGTGAAGACAAACTCGAACGTTTACTGGCCGACCTGGCGATCCAGCGCCTGGACCTGGTGATTTCCGACAGCCCCATGCCCACGCACTTGGACATCAAGGGCTACAGCCAGAAGCTGGGAGAATGCGGCATCAGTTTTTTCGCCACCCAGACGTTGGCTGACCAGCATGGGGGGGATTTCCCACAGTGTTTGCAGGGCGCACCGCTGCTGATCCCGGGCGCTGAGACCGTGGTGCGCAGCCGTTTGCAGCGCTGGTTTGCCGAACAGCAAATTCAACCCCGCATCATCGGCGAGTTCGACGACAGCGCTTTGATGCAGGCCTTCGGGCAATCCGGCAGCGGAATTTTTATCGCGCCCAGCGTGATCGCCGACGAGGTGGTGCGCCAATACGGCGTAGCGCTGATCGGCCAGACCGATGCAGTGACCGAGTCGTTTTATGCAATCTCAGTGGAGCGCAAGGTCAAGCACCCCGGCATTGTGGCAATTACCGAGGGTGCCCGGCGGGAGTTGTTTACCGCCCTGCCCTGATCGCTCAGGCATTGAACGCCGTGGGTTTGGCGGTCATCAGCCACAGTGCGAGCAGGATCGACACCAGGATAAACCCCGAAGCGGCAAACCCCAGGCTGCCCAGGCCCAGGGTGTCGATGACATGCCCGCCCACCATCGCGCCCAGGCCAATGCCGAGGTTGGCGCCGGCGATATTCAGCGACGCGGCAAACGCCGGTGCATGGGGCGCGGCCTTCATCAAGCGCACATGGCTGACCAGGAACATCGCCGCCTGGGTCACGCCCCACACCGCCATCGCCGCGGCCAGGCCGATGGTCGAGTGAATCGCCGGCACCACCGCCACCATGCCCGCGATCATAAACCCGCAAAACACCATGGACGCAATCAACGGATGACGATCCACGGCACGTCCGCCCAGGGAGTTACCGATCAGCCCGACCGCGCCAAAGCCCATCAGGCACCAGCCCACCAACGTGCCGTCGAACCCGGCCAGGCGCTCAAGGATATCTGCCAAGTAGGTATAGGCGGTGAACATGCCACTGAACACCAGGATCGACAGCAGGATATGCCCCTGCATCACGGGGCTGCGCAGGATCTTGAATTGCGAGCGCAAGCTGGCCTGCTGGTGCTTGGCCGGGGTAACCGGCAGGTAGACATACAGCAGCAATGCCTTGGCCAGGGCAATCACCGCGAGCACGGCGAACGCGGTGCGCCAGCCGAACATATCGGAAATCAGCGTGCCCACCGGAATACCAAATACGGTGGCGCAAACAATGCCAAAGCCGATTTTTTCAATCGCACGCCCGGCGAACTCAGGACCGACAATGTCAACCGCCGTTTCGCTGGCCAGGGCCCAGAACACGGGCAAGCCCAAGGCTGGGATCAAACGGGCCAGGGCCATTACCCAAATATTCGGCGCCAGTGCCGCCACCGTATTGGCCGCTGCAAACATGATCAAGATGCTGATAAACAGACGCTTGCGTGGGAAACGTGCGCAGTAGGCAGTGAGGAACGGGCCGAACGCGGCCACGGTGAACGCGAACAAGGTCACCAGCAGCCCGGCCTGGGACACACTGACGTTCAGGTCCCGAGCAATCGAGGGCAACAGGCCGACGATGACGAATTCTGTGGTCAGCACGGTAAAACCGGCGGCTGACAGCAGCAGGATAGGAAACAACATGAAAACTCCAGAAACAACGACATCAACGACAGCCCGAGGGGCCCGCTGACGGATAGGAAAGATGAGAGGGATGAAGCTTAACAGAACATGTGCGGATCTGACCAAGCCCGACTGAAACGGGTGACGGAATGCCGCAGCGAACGAGACGCGTCCTACAGCATGCTAGACTTCGCGCCTGCTTCCTACAGTGCTTTCTGCCTGCAATGCTGTGCCCTACTAAAAAAACTAGAGACAACTCTTTATGACTGCTGCCCCTTCCCTGTTGCAACGTTTAATGCGCGTCAGCCTGGTCACCCAAATTGTCATCGGCCTGATTGCCGGGATCGTGTTGGCCTTGCTGTTCCCCGAGGCCGCGCGCGCCACCGGTTTTATCGGCAAGGTATTTGTCACGGCGCTGAAGGCTGTCGCGCCGATCCTGGTGTTTGTGCTGGTCATGGCCTCGATTGCCAACCACAAGCACGGTCAGGAAACTCACATCCGCCCGATCCTGTTTCTGTACCTGCTCGGCACTTTTTCCGCCGCCGTGGTTGCAGTGGTCGCCAGTATGTTGTTCCCGTCTGCCTTGGTACTGGTCACCCATGACGCCACGGTAAGCGCCCCCGGCGGTATCGGCGAGGTGCTGCAAAGCCTGTTGCTCAGCGTGGTGGATAACCCGGTCAGTGCGCTGATGAACGCCAACTTCATCGGCATTCTGGCCTGGGCCATTGGCATGGGCATCGCCATTCGCCATGCCGGTGAAACCACCCGTACGGTATTGGACGACTTGTCCAACGGCGTCACCCTGATCGTACGCGTGGTGATCCGCTTCGCCCCGCTGGGCATCTTTGGCCTGGTGGCCTCCACCCTGGCCACCTCGGGTTTCGGTGCCCTGCTCGGCTATGCCCATCTGCTGGTGGTGCTGATCGGCTGCATGCTTTTCGTGGCGTTGGTGATCAACCCGGCCATCGTGTTCTGGAAACTGCGCCGCAACCCGTACCCGCTGGTGCTGATGTGCCTGCGTGAAAGCGGGATCACCGCCTTCTTCACGCGCAGCTCGGCAGCGAACATTCCGGTCAACCTGGCGTTGAGCAAACGCCTGGGCCTGCATGAAGACACCTACTCGGTGTCGATCCCCCTCGGTGCCACCATCAACATGGCCGGCGCCGCCATCACTATCACCGTGCTGACCCTGGCGGCTGTGCACACTCTCGGGATTACCGTGGACCTGCCAACCGCCGTGCTGCTCAGCGTGGTCGCGGCCATTTGCGCCTGTGGGGCTTCCGGCGTGGCGGGCGGCTCGCTGCTGCTGATCCCGCTGGCGTGCAGCCTGTTTGGTATTCCAAGTGAAATCGCCATGCAGGTTGTCGCCGTTGGTTTCATCATCGGCGTACTGCAGGATTCGGCCGAAACGGCACTCAACTCATCTACCGATGTGTTGTTTACTGCGGCGGCGTGCCTGGGTAAAGAAGATCAGACCGCCTGATTGAGCAAAAAAAGCCCGAGCCGTTCACTCCTGAACCGACTCGGGCGTTTTTCATGGCGGCTGAATATCCATCAAGATGGCGAAGTGGCCGCAGTGAATCCCTGAAGGGGCATCCCGTATCGCTCGTTTGTTTGCGGATTGAATCGGTACCATTTACCGCTGACGGAATCTAGCTGAGCGATAATCTTTGTCGCGTCCTCGCCCGCAGAAGTGCCAACCATTACATTTTTCGGCTTGTGCTGAAAAACCCTGTTAACACTAATGTTAGCCGCAACGCTTTTCCAGCCAAGGCTTAATTTGCCCACTACCGAAGAAAACGCTGTCAGGCCTCTAGTCCCGATGGCCGCCCCGCCTGCAAAGGGGTTGGCGGCGCTTATAAATGCCCGCCCCAGCCTGCCTGTAACACCTCCGCGCCCTAGCTGCCCACCTACCTTCGCGATCTTTGAAATTTTTCCGACGGCGCCTGCACCTGCGACAACAAAACCAAACACGTCAAATGCAAGGAATTTAAGCCCTTCACCAACCCTACCCTGCTGAAAACTGTGAAGCGCCGACGCACCCGGTATCAGTGCACGGGTCACCGCCTGGATTTTTTCGAATTCAGTCACTTCAGTGTCGAACGTGGTGACACCTCTGGCCGCGTTGACCACCGTTTCACGTTCGTCGGCCCTGAAAAAATGGCGTGTGACTGCGTCTGCTATATGCTGCGTTCGCTGCGAATTGAAGGCTTGGGTAGGAGATGAAGTTTGAAGTTTTGATTCTCGCTCTTTACGTTCTGCCGAATCATTGGCATTAATTTCACTGATTTTGGTGTTGGATTGAGCTCTGACCTTGGGTTTATTCGTAGCAACAGGGGTCCACTCGCCTTGCAGCCCTGTCTTGAGCCCCTCCGCTAAATCTGCGCGATGCTGCAGCCCGCCCGTCGCGGGATTGAATTCGTAAATCCGTTTCTTGCCTTTATGCAGCGTCTCAAGAAATACAGAGCTACTTTTAACTTCTTCAGTCTCCGAAACATCGTACTGAATCTTGTAACCTGCCGATGTAATGGTTTGGGTGACTTTTTCCTCCCCATAGATTTTCAACGCGCCGTGCTGCAGTGCCTCCTGATCCTCCTGAGGCAGCAAAGACATCTGATGTTTAACATTCACGCTCATGGCGTCTTTAAATCCGTCGAAATACTCCACGACATGTGATTCGAACGCTTCGTTTAAAGATCCCATTTTGTGAACGTCAGCCGCAATTTTTTCAAATGGAACAGCGGGATCATTGGAAAACCAGCTGACATGTTGCTGCGGGGCGGAATAGATATCCAATATCGAATAGGGGCCTTTTAAGTCGCGGTGTTTCTCGGTGGGATAGATTGTTTTTTTCTCGAAGTCTATTTTCCCATAGGTTTCCTCGGGAAAACGGGCCCTCAATATACTGAGCCCTAATTCCGAGCGACTATGTAATATCGTGCGTTGCGCTTCTGAAGCCGTTGTCAATAACTCGAAGCGCTCGTTGGCGAGGACGCCGGCACGTTCAATCTCTTCATCCGTATAATTGTTATCCTCCCGTTTTTCGATGGCCCCATCCGCCACTGCCCAATGAATCAACCCCTCTCGCGCCGCCAACGCTTCCACTTGTATCCCGGCATCGTCTATGGGCCTCAAGTCGTCTTTGAGCAACTGCTCATATGTTTTAGTCGCCGCCACACCTGGAGAGCGCATTTCAGCTTTGGCAACGATCGATTTCAAACTGACCCAACCCGGTGAGCCGTAAGTCACATGATCCGGGACATCTTTGACCAGTAATTCCGGAGCGTGGTGCGACAACGGCAGATAGGCCGCAACAGGAGCGTTACCGCCGTATGACTTGCTCAGATGATCAGTGAGCCCCTTCAGAACAAATGACAGCGGTTTTCCCCAGTTCTCGCGCGCCGACAGATCAAACCCGGCCACCTTGTTCTTTTCGCCCGGTTTCCATAACGCATCCTGATTGAGGCCTATCTGGAGAGCCGAAAGTACCCAGTCCTCAACACTGCCGACCCCCTCGAACTTATCGCGCAAGGCTTCGCCCAAGGACTGCGCAGCCGGGCTTTGCAAAAGCCTCAAGATCGCTTGTCGGGGATCTTTCAACTCTGCTTCGGACCATTGGATGGTTTGTGTCAGATACCCGAACGCGTTTTGGCTCAATTTCAACTGGTCGAATTCGGGTAGCCCCATCGCGTTATAGGAAACAGCATCGTAGATCGCCTGCTGTTGCGTCGTATCGAGCGGCGTTGGCCACGCTAGTCCGCCGCCCAAATCCTGACGCCGTTGTGGGTACTGGAGCTCTGCTAAACTGAGGCCAATTTGTCGCATTTCTTCTGTATTAACCGGATGTTTCCAGCCATTGGCCGTCATGAACTGCAAGAGGTTCACTTGTCGTCCGGCCATTGGTTGGTTATCCAAGTGGAAACCAGATTCAGGGCCAATCGTGAACAGTTGCGATTGCAGGTAGGATAGAAATCCGGCTTCACGATCATAGGGAGGCTGGAAGCCAGGGCGAAAAGAGAGGTTACTCTGATGCAAGCGCTCTTGTTGATCCAGATACTTGCCTACCTTAGCATTAGCTTCGACCAGGGCATCTTGGAAGGCTTGCAGATCGCGTCTATCGGCAAGTTGTTGTTTTTGTAACATCAGGGTTTCTTCAGAACGCGCTTGACCAACGCCCGACGTCGCAAATGCGTTGTTTTTTTGCAACGCTTGAGCTCGTGCTCGATCCTCGGTTGAATCGTTATGTATCGTCTCTCCATAAAACTGGGCGATCAACTTGAGCGGTACACTGTCGGCGCGCACGGCCGAGTAGCTTATCCCGTCGGGAGCATAGGCTTTCAATGCGGCTAGAATTGGCCCTGCGTATAACGCCCAGCGAGGGTGGTCTTTTAAAGTAAATCGGGCAATTGCTCCATTTTTTTCTTTAACGCTCAGCGTCCCGTCTGGGGCGATCTCCATGGTGGTCGGGTCCAAACCCTGCCTCTTCAGCACATAGGCAAGATACGGGTCTTCAAATGTATTACGCAACTGTATACGCCATTGGCCGAGAGACGACGCGTCTGGAATATTCGGAATAATAGTGTGCTCATCACGGGCTCGACTCTCCAGGGCTTCTGCATAACGGGCGGCCAATTCACTGTCGGCTTGAGCACGGTCAGAAGTTGATAGAACCGCTTCGTTACCGGGAGCCTCTCGACGGGTCCGGCTCATCGCAAACGAACGTGAAGACGAATCCTGGCTGACGGAGGTATTGCGTGTATCTTCGAAATAAGCGTTATGGGTTGTCGACGTTAACGCAGAGGAGGAAAGCTGCATTTAGTTTGTGGTCTCCAGGTTCTTCGGTTGAAAGTTTAATAGGCACTCCTGAGTGAGATTTACTGAATATTGGTTGCATCAAGATATGTAACAAAGCATTGGTGAAAAGAATATCCTGCAAAAAAAAACCGAGGCCGTTCATTTCAGAACAAGCCCCGGTTTTTTTATTGAAGCGTGAGTTTAGAACGCGCCCATGTAATCACGCTTGCCCACTTCCACACCGTTATGACGCAGCAAGGCATAAGCGGTAGTGATGTGGAAGAAGAACTGCGGCAGGCCGTAGGTCAGCAGGTAGGACTGGCCGCTGAAGCGCTTCTCTTTCGGCGTGCCTGGGCGGGTGATGATTTCGATACCTTCCTTGCCGTCGATCTGCTCGGGCTTGATGGTGTCGACGAAGGCCAGGACCTTGGCGATCAGTGCTTGCAGGTCGGCAAAGGTGACTTCGTTGTCTTCGTACTTCGGTACTTCGATCTCGGCCAGGCGTGCCGACACACCTTTGGCGAAGTCCACGGCGATCTGCACCTGGCGCACCAACGGGAACATGTCCGGGAACAGGCGCGCTTGCAGCAAGGCGTTGGGCTCGATGTTCTTGGCGCTGGCGTGGGCTTCGGCTTTCTTCAGCACATCGCTCAACGCGTTGAGCATTTGCTTGAAGACTGGGATAGAAGCGGCGTACAGGGAAATGGTCATGTCAGTCTCACTGATAATGGCAGGGTTGGAACCAGCGGCGATTATAGCCATGCCCGGTGCTTGTCTTTTATTTTTTGAGGATTACGCTGGTGAGCTTCACTGCATAGGGAAAGCGCGATGACCGCCGAGCACGACACCGACACCCCTGAGCCGCGCCTGAACAGCACGGAAATCCGCATCCTGGGCTGCCTGATCGAAAAACAGGCGACCAACCCGGAAACCTACCCCCTCACCCTCAACGCCCTGGTGCTGGCCTGCAACCAGAAGACCAGCCGCGAGCCGGTGATGAACCTCAGCCAAGGCCAGGTCGGCCAGAGCCTGCGCGCGCTCGAAGGCCAAGGCTTCACGCGCCTGGTGATGGGCAGCCGCGCCGACCGCTGGGAGCACCGTGTGGACAAGGCCCTGGAACTGGTGCCGGCCCAGGTGATCCTGACCGGGCTGCTGTTCCTGCGGGGGCCGCAGACCGTCAATGAGTTGCTCACCCGCAGTGGGCGTATGCATGACTTTGAGGATGCCGAACAGGTTGTGCATCAGCTCGAGCGCCTGATTGCACGAGGACTGGCGCTGCTCGTGCCGCGTCAGGCGGGGCAGCGGGAAGACCGGTATACCCATGCACTGGGGGACCCGGCAGATATTGAAGCGATTATGACCGCGCGGGGGAATTCGGTAGAGCGTAGCGCAGGGGCTGTTTCGGTGGAGCGCATTGAAGAGCTGGAAGCGCGGATTGCCGCACTGGAAGAACGGCTGGCGCAGCTGGAACAGGGATAATGCAGATAAACATGTGGGAGCTGGCTTGCCTGTGATAGCCATTGGTATCGACACAACTTTGTGGGTTGCAGCAGCCAACGGTAACTACGATGCGAAGCGAGCCGCTCTTGATCTTGCTCTGCTTTTGATCTTAGGCGCCCCGTTAAACCACGCTGGCCGAACGCAGGCTTTAATTCGTGGGTAACCCGGCAGGACGCCGGGTTAGCCGCCCCGCGCCATGGATGGCGCGTGGCGGCGGCCCACGGATTCAAGCCTGCGTTCGGGCACACCGAGCCTAGGCGAGGTGCCGAGTGGTGGGGCAAGAGCCTTTTGCTTACTTTTGGGCTCTTTTCAAAAGTGAGCCGCTGTAAAAGCGGAACCCTAAGTAGCCGTTACCGCAGGAATGGATATGTACTCGGTATTACGGCGTCGACTGTGAGGCCGTCTTCGCAGGCAAGCCAGCTCCCACAGATGGATCGTGGGGTGTCAGGTAGATAGCCGTCGCCTGGCAGGCCGCCATCGCAGGCGAGCCAGCTCCCACAGTTGGATCGCGTGCGCGTCAGTTAGATCACCGAATGGTTGTGCGTAAGGCTTTAGCTGCGGGCGAAGGCCACCGCTGCCTCGAACTGCTCCTGCGTAGGCCGCACACCGGTATAAAGCACAAACTGCTCCAACGCCTGGATAGCGATCACTTCCAGCCCGGTAATCACCCGCTTGCCCTGGGCACGGCCACGCACGATCAACGGCGTTTCCGCTGGGATCGCCACCACATCGAAGACCGTCTCGGCCTGATCGATTGCCTCGGCGTCAAACGCCAACGCATCCGCTTCCGCACCGCCGGTCATGCCAATGGGCGTCACGTTGATCAGCATCTGTGGCCGCAGGCTGCCCAGATCCGCCTGCCACGCGTACCCCAGGTTCCTGGCCAATGCCTGGCCCGCCACCTCATTACGTGCCACGATCACGCCATTGGCGTACCCCCCGTCACGCAAGGCACTGGCGACCGCCTTGGCCATGCCGCCGCTGCCGCGCAGGGCGAAGCTGGAGTCCTTGGGTACCGCGTGTTTTTTCAGCAGTTGCTCGATGGCGATGTAGTCGGTGTTGTAAGCCTTGAGGTGGCCGTTGGTGTTGACGATGGTGTTCAGGGAGTCGATGGCTTGAACCGACTCGTCGAGTTCGTCCACCAAGGCAATGGCAGCCTCCTTGAACGGCATGGACACCCCGCAACCGCGCACACCCAGGGCGCGGATACCGCCGATCGCGCCGGGCAGGTCCTGGCTGCTGAAGGCTTTATAGTAAAAATTCAGACCCAGCTGTTCATACAGGTGGTTATGAAAACGCAGGCCAAAGTTCCCAGGGCGCGCCGACAGTGACATGCACAGTTGGGTGTCCTTGTTGGGGTGCATCTGCATGGATAACTCCTTGAAGTAAGCAAATCGGTACAGACCTTACACAACCTTTACTCACTGGCCGTGCTGTTTTCTCGAAATACGTTGTCTTAAAAGTATCCCCGCGACAATCCTTGAGTCTATTGATTGCAGACCACAAGCGCAGGGGCTAATTGAGGAATGACCATCATGCGTAAACTTCCCAGGATCGCCTTGCTTATCGGCGCACTCGCAATGGCCGGCCAAGCTTCCGCCCACGGTGGTGGTTGGGGTGGCCCGGCCGTGTTCGGTGCGCTTGTCGGCGCAGCGGTAGTCGGCTCTGTGGTTGCCAGCCAGCCGCGTGAGGTGTACGTGCAACAACCGGTGTATGTGCAGCCGCAGCCGGTGTATGCCGCGCCGCCGCCGGTCTACTACGCGCCACCGCCACCAGTGTATGTGCAACAGCAGGTTTACTACCGCCCGGCGCCCGTCTATTACGGCCCACCGCGCGGTTATTATGGGCCACCTCGCGGCTACTACGGCCCGCCCCACGGCTACTACCGCCATGGTTGGTAAGTTTTAATCCATTGACAGACACAGGCCTCGCCCACACGCGGGGCCTTTTTTTGCCTGAAAAGTCCGGATTTATCCTGCCGATGTCGCTGTGAGAACAACGCACGAGCGCCAATCCCACATCATGAGCGTCGAATATCCTCTTGATCGATGGCGGGCTGCGCTGTCATGTTTGCGTCACAAAACAGTCGCACTATCGACCCAGTCCAGCCAATAACAATTAAGGACGATTGACCATGCCCACGCAAAACCCGCACCGCACCGCCGGCCTGTGCACCTCCAGCAAGGTCTATAACGCTTTGACTGAACTCAAGCACCTTGAAGGCCATCGCAGCGCCAAGTTCCTGGCATTGCTGGCCGAAAACCTGGTGCGCAAGGGCCTGCTCAGTGAGCACGAAGTGGTGAACATGCTCGACCAGGTGGTGGATTAACGCCTGGCATTGATGTCGACTATCGAGCCAGGTGATTTTTCCCAAGCACCGGCAAACCGTAAGGTGACCTCCATAACGTTTGGAGGTACTTATGCCCACTGTTCAAATCATGTCTGTCATCGGTAGCGCCGTCCCCGCCCCTCTGCGCAAACTGGGCTTGCTCGCCTGCTGGTATGTGGTGCGCGATGGCGAGCCGATCAGCGGCCCGCTCACTTCGTTATCGGATGCCGAAACACAACGCCGAATGGCAACCGACTTCAGGCTAGAAGCCTGAACGCTATGGCAGCGGCAACTTGACCCGCGGCTTGGTTTCGACGAACAACGCCCAGCACGACATGAACAACGCCGCCACCAGCGGCCCGATGACAAAGCCGTTAAGGCCGAACACCGACAGGCCACCCAAGGTCGAGATCAGGATCAGGTAGTCCGGCATCTTGGTGTCCTTGCCCACCAGGATCGGGCGCAGTACGTTGTCCACCAGGCCAATCACGAACACCCCGAACAGCCCCAGCACCACGCCCTGCCAGATCGAACCGCTCAACAGGAAGTAAACCGCCACCGGCCCCCAGACCAGCCCGGCACCCACCGCTGGCAATAGCGACAGGAACGCCATCAGCACGGCCCAGAGCAAGGCACTGGGGATGTCCAGGAACCAGAAGATCAAACCTCCCAGCGCACCTTGGGTCACAGCCACCAGCACGTTGCCCTTGACCGTGGCGCGCACCACGCGGTTGAACTTGAGCTGCAGGCGACGCTTTTGCGGCTCGGCCAACGGTACGGCTGTGCGCACTTTGCGTACCAGTTCCGGGCCATCGCGCAGCAGGAAAAACAGCAGGTACAGCATGATGAAAAAGCTCACCAGGAAATCAAACGTCCCCTGGCCGAAGCTGAACGCCTGGGAGGCAAAGAACTGACTGCCCTGCATCGCGCCCTTGACGACCTTTTCCCGCAGCCCTTCGAGGTTGCCCATGCCAAAACGGTCGAGCAATTGCTGGAAATACGGCGGTAGAACGTTCTTGAATTGCTCGATATAACCCGCCACGTCGAGTTTGCCGCTCTCGATGTTTTTGTAGAGCGTGGCCCCCTCTTGCACCAGCAAAGCACTGGTGATGATCACCGGCAGAATCGCGATCACCAGGCACACCATCAAGGTGGTCAGGGAGGTCAGGTTGCGGTTCCAGCTAAAACGCTGCTGCAGGCGGCGCTGCATCGGCGCAAAGATAATGCCCAGGATCACGGCCCAGAACACCGCGCCGTAGAACGGCAGCAATATCCAGATAAAAGCCACGGTGACCAAGGCCAGTAGCAGCAACAGGGTTTTGAATTGCAGGTTGGTTTGATTCATGTCCGGTCCATGTCAGAAAAACAGGGCCGATGGCGGCCCTGTTGCTTAGTCCGCAGCCAAACGTGGGAGTGCCCTTGTTTATCGAACAAGCATAGATCGCCATGCGTAGACGTGGATCAATGAACGGCGCCCGGCCCTGCACTACCCTCGCGCCTTTTGCGACCTACAGCCATGCCCTCGATGATTGCCCCCGAACTGCTCGCCCCTGCCGGCACCCTGAAAAACATGCGCTACGCCTTCGCCTACGGTGCCGATGCGGTCTATGCCGGCCAACCGCGCTACAGCCTGCGGGTGCGCAACAACGAGTTCGACCACGCCAACCTGGCCCTCGGCATCCACGAAGCCCATGACCTGGGCAAGCGCTTCTACGTGGTGGTGAACATTGCGCCCCACAACGCCAAGCTCAAGACCTTCCTCAAGGACCTGGCGCCGGTGATCGCCATGGGCCCGGATGCGCTGATCATGTCCGACCCGGGGTTGATCATGCTGGTGCGCCAGCACTTCCCGCAAATGCCGATCCACCTGTCGGTACAGGCCAATACGGTGAACTGGGCCAGCGTGGCGTTCTGGCAGCAACAGGGTATTTGCAGGGTGATTCTGTCGCGGGAGCTGTCCCTGGAAGAGATCGGCGAAATCCGCCAGCAAGTGCCGGCGATGGAGTTGGAGGTGTTTGTACATGGCGCCTTGTGCATGGCCTATTCCGGGCGGTGCCTGCTGTCGGGCTACATGAACAAGCGCGATGCCAACCAGGGCACCTGCACCAATGCCTGCCGCTGGAAATACCAGGCCACGCCGGCAGTGGAGAATGCCACTGGCGATATCGTCCATGAATATCAACCCACATTGGGCATCGGCACACCCACCGATCAGGTGTTCCTGCTACAAGAGGCCAATCGCCCCGATGACCCCATGCCCGCTTTCGAAGACGAACACGGCACCTACATCATGAACGCCAAGGACCTGCGGGCCGTGCAGCATGTGGAACGCCTGGCACAGATGGGCGTGCATTCGTTGAAGATCGAAGGCCGCACCAAGTCCCACTTTTACTGCGCGCGCACCACCCAGGTCTACCGCCAGGCCATCGATGACGCAGTGGCCGGGCGTGCATTTGACCGCGGCTTGATGACCAACCTCGAGTCCCTGGCCCAGCGTGGCTACACCGAAGGTTTCCTGCGCCGCCACGTGCACGATGAATACCAGAACTACCAGAACGGCAGCTCGGTTTCCGAGCGCCAGCAGTTTGTCGGGGAGCTGACCGGCGAGCGCCGTGGCGCGTTGGCCGAGGTGAAGGTCAAGAACCGCTTTGCGCTGGGCGACCACCTGGAGTTGATGACGCCCGCGGGCAATTTTCATTTTGACTTGCCGAGCCTGCATAACGCCAAGGGCGAAAGCATTGAGGTGGCGCCGGGGGACGGGCATACGGTGTATGTGCCGATTCCGGCGCAGATGGACCTGCGCTTTGGCCTGCTGATGCGCGACGTTTAAACCCTGCCATGGGTTGAATGGATCAGATCCTGAACTGGCCCACCAACTGCCCGAGGCGCTGGCCCAGGTCGGCCAGACTGCGAGACGTTTGAGCGCCCAGTTGGGTTTCGTCCGCCACGCTGTCCACCGCTACCGCAATCTGATGCACGCTGCGGTTGATCTCTTCCGCCACGGCGGTCTGCTCTTCCGCGGCGCTGGCGATCTGGGCGTTCATTGAGTTGATGGTGCCAATCAGTTGCGCCATGGTGTCCAGGGACGCGCCGGCCTGGTTGGCCTGGGCCGAGGTGCCGTCGCCGGCATCGCTGGAGCGGCGCATAGCGTCCACGGCCGCCTCGGTGCCTTTTTGCAGGCGATCGATCATGCCCTGGATTTCCTGGGTGCTGGTTTGGGTGCGACTGGCCAGGGCGCGCACTTCATCGGCGACTACGGCAAAGCCACGCCCAGCCTCCCCGGCCCGTGCGGCCTCGATGGCAGCGTTGAGCGCCAGCAGGTTGGTTTGCTCGGCGATGGAGCGGATCACGCCGAGCACACTGACGATTGACGATACATCCTGCTGCAGGCTGTCCAGGGACACGCCGCTGCTGCGGATGTCGTTCACCAGCGCATGGATCTGCGCGATGCTGCCGTCTACCACACGTTTGGCGGCCTGGCCTTCGGCGTCGGTCTGCTGCGCAGCGACGGCGGCGCCTTGGGCACTGCGTGCCACTTCGTGCGCCGCCGAAGACATCTGGTTGATCGCAGTGGCCACCTGGTCGGTCTCGTGGCGCTGGCGTTCCATGGCCTGTTCGGAACGCTGGGCCTGGTCGGACACCTGGCTCACCAGCCCGGTGAGTTGGGCGGTCATGTCGGTGATCTGGCGCACCAGGCCGTGGATTTTATCGACAAAGCGGTTGAATGCACCGGCCAGGTCGCCGAGTTCATCCTGGCTGGTAATGGCCAGGCGGCGGGTCAGGTCACCTTCACCCGCGGCGATGTCATCGAGGTTGGCTTTCATCAGGTGCAGCGGGCGCAGGATGGTATTGGCCAGCAGCATGCCCACGGCGGCGATCACCAGCAACACCACCACGGCCACGCCGAGGATGCTCAACAGCACGCCTTGCATGCGCTTCTCGACTTTTGCCTGCACCACCGCCACTTGGGCGTCGATGCCATCGAGGTTCACCGAGGTGCCGATTACCATGTCCCACTTGGGCAGGTACTCGGTATAGCCGAGCTTGGGCACCAGTTCGGTCTGGCCGGGCTGGGTCGAGCTGTATTGCAGGTAGTGGGTGCCGTCCTTGCCGACCTTGACCAGGTCGCGGTTGACGTAGACGCCGTTGGGGTCGCGGTTGTCCTTAAAGCTCTTGCCCACGCCGTCCGGGCTGTTGCCCTTGAACAGGCGGATGGTCTCGGAGTCGTAGCCGAAGAAATAGCCGTCCTTGCCGTAGCTGGTATTGGATAACAACTTGACCACCTGCGCCCGCGCCGCGCTGTCGCCGGGGGCTGCCGCGTCGTAGAGCGGCTTGATGGTGGTCATAGCCACCTCGACATAACTTTGCAGGGTGGCCTTGGCGTCGTTGAGCAGGCGCTGACGGGTTTCATCCACCTCGTTGCGGGCCTGGCCCTGCAGAATCCACACGGTGGTCAGGCTGATGACCACGGCAAACAACAACACCGGCACGACAGCAAGGGCCAGGACTTTGGCCTTCAAACTCAGACGCATGGCTTTTCTCTCTTGTTAGTGGCGACTTGAGAGGTTAACGGCCATGTGAGCGATTACTGTAGGCGCGAGCTTGTGTGGCCAGAGCTTGCTCCCGCTCGGGTGCGCAGCGCCCGCAAGCTTTTTGGGGCTGCTTCGCAGCCCAGCGGGAGCAATCTCTGGCCACAGGGGGCTCACTTGGATCAGAGCGTCATCGCAGCCAGCCAGCCGAACGCCAGCAGCGGCAGGTTGTAGTGCAGGAAGGTCGGTACCACGGTGTCCCAGATATGGTGGTGCTGGCCGTCGATGTTCAGGCCGGAGGTGGGGCCGAGGGTGGAGTCCGAAGCGGGCGAACCGGCGTCGCCCAAGGCACCGGCGGTACCAACGATGCACACGATGGCCACCGGGCTGAAGCCCAACTGCACACACAGCGGCACGAAAATCGCCGCGAGGATCGGCACCGTGGAAAACGACGAGCCGATGCCCATGGTCACCAACAACCCCACCAGCAGCATCAACAACGCGCCAACGCCCCGGCTATGACCGATGAACGCTGCCGAGGCCTGCACCAGCGAGTTCACGTCACCGGTCGCCTTGAGCACTTCGGCAAAACCTGAGGACGCGATCATGATGAAACCGATCATCGCCATCATCTTCATGCCTTCGGTGAACAGGTCATCGGTGTCGCGCCAGCGCACGATGCCCGACACCGAGAAGATCAGGAACCCGGCCAGGGCGCCGATGATCATCGAGTCCAGCCACAACTGGATGATGAACGCCGAGGCAATCGCCAGGCCGGCCACCAGCAGGGTCAGCGGGTTGTACTGCACCGCCACTTGCTCGACACGCTCGATTTTCTTCAGGTCGTACACACGCTTTTTGCGGTAGCTGATCAACACCGCCACCAGCAGGCCGACCACCATGCCCAGCGCCGGCAAGCCCATGGCGTGGGTGACATTGACCCCGCTGATATCCACTCCGCTCTTGGCGACGTTAGCCAGCAGGATCTGATTGAGGAAGATATTGCCAAAGCCCACCGGCAGAAACATGTACGGGGTGATCAGGCCGAAGGTCATCACGCAGGCGATCAGGCGACGGTCCAGTTGCAGCTTGGTCAGCACATACAGCAGCGGCGGTACCAGCAGCGGAATAAACGCAATGTGGATCGGCAAGATGTTCTGCGAGGCAATCGCCACCACCCACAACAGGCCGATCAGCAGCCATTTGACGTGGTTGCCACCGCTGGCGTCCTGGCGGTCCACCAGCAGCAAGGCTTTGTCCGCCAGCGCATGGGCCAGCCCGGACTTGGCAATCGCCACGGCGAAAGCCCCGAGCAATGCGTAGGACAAGGCCACGGTTGCGCCGCCGCCCAGCCCGCCGTTGAAGGCCTTGAGCGTGGCCTCGATACCCAGGCCACCGGTCAAGCCGCCCACCAGGGCGCCGACGATAATGGCGATGACCACGTGCACGCGGGACAGGCTGAGTACCAGCATGGTGCCGACCGCGGCGATGACTGCGTTAATCATGGTTACCTCAAGCAGAAACAAAAAAGACAGGCATGCCCGCGCGCGGCCCATGGGAACAGCTGCCGGCGTGCAAGCTTGAAAGAGGTCTTATTAGAGGGCGCGCACTTTGCAGGAGCTGGGCTGTCATGTCAAAAACTGTGGTGAGGCAAAGCCCTCTGCACGCATAAAGAATTACAGGCGCTGGCCGATACGCTGTCTCTATGTGCTTTCAGGTAAGGATGTCCCGATGTCGCTCAGGCAGCTCTCCATTCAATGGAAAATCACCCTGCTGGCGGGCCTCTGCCTGCTGGGGATCGTGACCCTGCTGGTGGGTCTGTCGCTGTATCGCATGGCGCAGAGCTCCCAGCAGGTCAAGGCGTCCAGCATGCAGATGCTCGACGAAGCCGCCCAGTCGCGCATCGAGGCCCAAGGCGAAGTGCAAGCTCTGGGCATTCGCCAGCAGTTCATGGATGCCTACCAATACGGCCATGGTTTTTCCCGCCAGGTGCTGTTTTTGCGCGAACAGGCCGAGAAGCGCTTTCTCGATGCCTTCGACACCCGTGAAGACCTGACCCGCCAGGTCAAGGCCGCCCTGCAGGCCAACCCCGACCTGCTCGGCCTGTCCCTGGTGTTCGAAGCCAATGCGCTGGACGGCAAAGACGAACTGTTCGCCAACCAGGCAGAACTAGGCAGCAATGACAAAGGCCGTTTCGCACTGTACTGGTCGCAACCGACACCGGGGAAAATCACCTCGATGGCACTGCCCGAGAGCGACATGGCCGACACCTCCATCGGCCCCAGCGGCGAAAAAGCCAACGCCTGGTTCACCTGCCCGCGCACGACTCTCAAACCCTGCGTGATCGAGCCCTACTTCTATGTGATCGACGGCCAGAACGTGCTGATGACCAGCATCGTGTTCCCGCTGATGGTCAATGGCAAAGTCATCGCCTCGCTGTCGGTGGATATCAACCTCAACAGCCTGCAGGCGGTCAGCCAACAGGCCAGCCAGAAACTGTACGACGGCCAGACCCAGGTCAGCATCCTCAGCCCGACCGGCTTACTGGCCGGCTACAGCCCGGATGCCAGCAAACTCAGCCAACGCCTGGAGCAGGTCGACCCGGCCAGCGGCGCACAGTTGACCAGTGCCTTGGCCAGCAGTACCCAGACCCACAGCCTGCGCACCGACCATCAACTCAAGGTACTGGCGCCTTTTGCGCCGATTCCCGGCGGTAAGGCGTGGGGCGTATTGCTGGATGTACCGGAAAAAGTCCTGGTCGCCCCCGCCGAAGCGCTGAAAAACCAGCTGGACGCCGACAACGCCAAAGGCACCCTGCTAGAACTGGGCCTGGGCCTGCTCGCCGCCGTGGTCGGCTTGATCCTGGTGTGGCTGATGGCGCGCAGCGTGACCCGGCCAATCCTTGGCGTGGCGCACATGCTTGAGGATATCGCCAGCGGCGAAGGCGACCTGACCCGGCGCCTGGCCTACGCCAAACAGGACGAACTGGGCCAATTGGCCGGCTGGTTCAACCGCTTCCTCGACAAGCTGCAGCCGATCATTGCCGAGGTCAAACGCTCGGTGCAGGACGCCCGCGGCACTGCCGACCAGTCCGCGGCCATTGCCACGCAAACCAGCGCCGGCATGGAGCAGCAGTACCGCCAGGTGGATCAGGTGGCTACCGCATCCCACGAAATGAGCGCCACCGCCCAGGACGTGGCCCGCAGCGCCGCCCAAGCGGCCCAAGCCGCCCGAGATGCCGACCAGGCAACTCGTCAAGGCTTGACGGTTATCGACCGCACCACCGCCAACATTGGCGACCTCGCCGCCGACATGAGCACCGCCATGACCCAGGTAGAGGGCTTGGCCGCCAACAGCGAACAGATCGGCTCGGTGCTTGAAGTGATTCGCGGCATCGCCGAGCAGACCAATCTGTTGGCGCTCAACGCCGCCATCGAAGCCGCTCGCGCCGGTGAAGCCGGCCGCGGTTTTGCCGTGGTCGCCGACGAAGTGCGCAACCTGGCGCGGCGCACCCAGGAATCGGTGGAAGAAACCCGCCTGGTGATCGAACAATTGCAAACCGGTACCAGCGACGTGGTCGGCTCCATGGGCAACAGCTATCGCCAGGCTCAGGGCAGCGTCGAACAGGTCGGCCAGGCCGTCACCGCCTTGCGCCAGATTGGCGATGCGGTCACGGTGATCAGTGATATGAACCTGCAAATCGCCAGCGCCGCCGAAGAGCAAAGCGCCGTGGCCGAAGAGATCAACAGCAACGTGGCGACCATTCGCGATGTGACCGAGTCGTTGTCGGAGCAGGCCAATGAATCGGCGCGGGTCAGCCAGGCGTTGAACAGCCTGGCAAATCAGCAGCAGGGGTTGATGGATCAGTTCAGGGTCTGAATGTAGCAAGGCTTTACTGTGGGAGCCGGGCTTGCCCGCGATGCAGACACCTCGGTATGTCAGGCAAACCGAGTCGATGCTATCGCAGGCAAGCCAGCTCCCACATTTTGAGCGGTGGTGTGTGAATGCTAGCGCCGTGGCAACTGGATCAATACCTTGAGCCCACCCAGCTCGCTCTCTTGCAGTTGCAACACCCCACCCCACACCTCAACGATATCCCGCACGATCCCCAAACCCAGGCCATGGCCAACCCTTTGCTCATCCAGGCGTGCGCCACGGCTGAACACTTGGTCGCGCTGGGCCTCGGGAATGCCGGGGCCGTCGTCTTCCACCGCCAGCCGATAGCCCTGGGGCGTCTCGCTAACGCTCAGGCGTACCTCGGCGTCCGCCCATTTACAGGCGTTGTCCAACAGGTTGCCCAGCAGTTCCAGCAGATCTTCACGGTCCCAAGGCAGTTGCAGGCCCGGCGCCACCTGGTAGCTGAGGTCCAGGTGTTCGCCGTGGATCATGCGCAGGGTGGCCAGTAAACCGGGCAGTTCTTGTTCACAGTCAAACAACGCGCCCGGCAGCGCATCACCCGCCAGGCGCGCACGGTTGAGTTCACGGTTGAGGCGCTGCTGCACCTGCTCCAATTGCTCGCGCAGCAACTGGCTCAGTTGCGGATGATCCTTGAGGGCGTCACTGGAGGCCGCGCTCAACAACACTGCCAGCGGGGTTTTCAGCGCATGCCCCAGGTTGCCGAGGGCGTTGCGCGAGCGCTTGAGGCTGTCTTCGGTGTGCGCCAACAGGTGGTTGATTTGCGCCACCAGTGGCTCCAGCTCAAGCGGCACCTGAGTATCGAGTTGCGAGCGCTGGCCTTGTTGCAGTTGGGCGATCTGGTTACGTGCGGTCTCCAGGGGGCGCAGGGCACGGCGCACGGTGACCCGTTGCAGGATCAGCACCAGCAGCAGCGCCGCCAGCCCCATCACCAGGCCGACCTGACGCATCAGGCGAAAGCTCTCGCGCACAGGCGTGTAGTCCTGGGCCACGCTGATGGAAATCGATTGGCCAAAGCGCTTGTAGTCCGAGCGCAGCACCAACAGTTGCTGGCCTTCGGGTCCCAGTTGCAGGTTGCCCTTGAGCCCCGCCACCGGGAGCCGGGGCAGTTCCTGGTCCCACAGTGAGCGGGAGCGCCAATGCACATCGGCAAAGTCGATACGAAAGTAATGCCCGGAAAATGGCCGTTGGTACGCCGGCGACAGGCGTTGCTCATCCAACTGCACGCCGTTGGGCCCACGCACCAGCGCCACCAGCAGGTTTTCGCTGTCGTTGCGCAAGCCCGCTTCAAGGTAGCGCTGCAAACCCGCCTCGAACAACCACAGGCTGGTTTGCGCCAGCACCACGCCGACGATCACCATCACGCTGATCAACCCCAGGCTCAAGCGCCGCTGGATCGACCTCATGCCGGAGTGGCGCCGAATCGGTAACCCTGACCGCGTCGGGTCTCGATCACGCTGCGTCCCAATTTGCGCCGCAGGTGGTTGACGTGCACCTCCAGCACATTGGAGTCGCGTTCGGTCTCACCGTCATACAAGTGCTCGGCAAGGTGGCTTTTGGACAGGATCTGTTCGGGATGCAGCATGAAATAGCGTAACAAGCGAAACTCGGCAGCCGTCAGTTGGATCTCGGCGCCGTCACGTAGCACGCACTGGCGCCCTTCATCCAGATGCAGGCCGGCGGCTTGCAGGGTGGGCTGGTTCGTCTGGCCGTGGGAGCGGCGCAGCAGCGACTGGATGCGCAGGTACAGCTCTTCAGGGTGAAAGGGTTTGCTCAGGTAATCATCGGCGCCGGCCTTGAGCCCTTCGATACGCTCGGCCCAGGAATCGCGGGCGGTAAGGATCAGCACCGGGATGGCCAACGCGGCGGCGCGCCATTGAGCCAGCACATCAAGCCCGGGCAAACCGGGCAGGCCAAGGTCGAGAATGATCAAGTCATAGGGCTCGCTGCGCCCTTGATACACGGCGTCCCGGCCGTCGGCCAGCCAGTCGACTGCATAACCCTGGCGCTGCAGGCCGGCCATCAGTTCGTCGGCCAGGGGCACGTTGTCTTCCACCAGGAGCAGGCGCATCAGTCTTCCTCATCTTTGATCAGGTCGCCATTGGTGGCATCCAGCTTGATCTCGCGCACCACGCCCTCGGTGGTCACCAGTTCCACTTCATAGGCGTATTGCCCGTGTTTCTTTTCCAGTTCGGCCTCCAGCAGCCGCGAGCCGGGGTATCGCGCCATGGCCTGCTGCAACAGCTGTTCCAATGGCAGGATCACGCCTTGCTGGCGCAGGGCCAGGGCTTCGTCCTGGTTGAGGTCGCGGGCCGCCAGGCTGGAACAAAACACCATGAGCACCAGCGCCACGCGACTGCCGACGCGTAAATTTACCTTCATTACGTATCCTGATGATTCTTGAGAACCTGCCCGGTGAGCGCATTCAATTCAACATCCCATTCAATGCCGTCGGTATCTCGTAGCTCGACTTCATAAACGTACTTGCCGTATTCCTCATCCAAATCGGTGTCCAGCAGCGTCGAACCAGGGTGAAGGGCCAGGGCCGTAGCGTCCAATTGATCGAAAGCGACAATTGTAACAGTGGCCGGCACGATCAGTGGCTTGTCGGGGTCCACGGCGGCGGCCGGGGTCGCCGTAACGAGGATGATAGCGGCGGCGCCCAGGGCAGTGAGGCGCTTCATGATAAGTCTCCGTTACATGATGTTTTCCTACGCCGGCCACGGTACGCGCTGCAACTTAACTGAAACTGAATTGCCACCATGGCAATTCCGGTTAAGCCATTTTTCCCACTGCCTGCGAGATTTCTTATACTGCCCCGCTCGCCTCAACAGAGACCGTTATGACAGCCATCCATATCAAGTTCCCGGCCTTGACCCTCAAGGCCGGCAAACGCGCCTTCACCCGCATCCGCGAGCAGGGCCTTGCGCCTGCCGACGTCGGTATCCTCCCCGGCGCGGCGGGCGGCCCCAAGGCCCTGGGTATCCAAGGGCTGGACCTGGCGCTGTTCGGTGACTGGTTGCCCCGTGCGCCGCGCGAGCGTGCGCTGATCGGCGCGTCCATCGGCTCGTGGCGGTTCGCCAGCGCCTGCCTGCCCGACCCGGTGCAAGGTTTGCTCGACCTGGGCCGCCTGTACAACGAGCAGCGCTTTGCCAAAGGCGTGACCATGGCGCAAGTCAGCCAGAGCTGCCAACGCATGCTCGACGACCTGCTGGCCGGGCGCGATGCGCGGGTGCTGGACAACCCCGACTATCGGCTGAACATCATGGTGGTCAAGAGCCACGGATTGCTCGCCGATGACCACCGTGGGCGGCTGGGGCTGGGCCTGTCATCGGTGATTGCCGATAATCTGCGGGGCCGCGCACGGCTGTCGCGGCATTTCGAACGGCTGATCATCCACGACCCGCGCCAGGCGCCTCCGGTACACCCCCTGAAAGATTTCCCCTCGCGCTTCCTCACCCTGGACGTGGGCAACCTGCGCCAGGCGTTGCTCGCGTCCGGCTCGATCCCCATGGTCATGCAAGGCGTGCGCGACCTGCCCGGGGCCGGGGCCGGCACCTACCGCGACGGCGGCCTGTTGGATTACCACCTCGACCTGCCCTACCACGGCGATGACATTGTGCTGTACCCGCACTTTACCGACCGGGTCATCCCCGGCTGGTTCGACAAGGGCCTGCCATGGCGACGCAGCAACCAGCAGGGCTTGCAGGATGTGTTACTGCTGGCGCCGTCCAGGGACTACCTGGCCCGCCTGCCCCACGGCAAGCTGCCAGATCGCAGCGACTTCAAGCGTTTCATGGGCGATGATCCAGGCCGCAACAAATATTGGCAAACTGCCATGAGCGAGAGCCAACGACTGGGAGATGAGTTTTTGGCATTGGCAGATAACGGCAAGCTCGGCGACCGTTTGCTAGCCCTTTGACCGCATGGGCGCCTGCGGCCGAGGGGCGGTATGCGCAGAGGTTGAGCAAACTGTTAAACTCGCCGCCTGCCAGACACCTGACCGAGCTGAAAACACTGTGGAAATCTTCAAAGAGTTTACCTTCGAATCCGCCCACCGCCTGCCCCACGTACCGGAAGGCCACAAATGCGGGCGTCTGCATGGGCACTCGTTCAAGGTGGCCATCCACCTGAGCGGCGACCTGGATCCCCATACCGGCTGGATTCGCGACTTCTCGGAGATCAAAGCGATTTTCAAGCCGCTCTATGAACGCCTCGACCACAACTACCTCAATGACATTCCCGGCCTGGAAAACCCCACCAGCGAAGTGCTGGCCAAGTGGATCTGGAATGAACTGAAACCCTTGCTGCCGGAACTCAGTGCGATCCGTATCCACGAGACGTGCACCAGTGGCTGCATCTATCGCGGTGAGTAAGAACCACCTGCGGGTGGTTTTTTTCGAAGCGCCGGCGGGCTGATCCATTTGGGAAACCCGCACAGACGCTGTTCGACTGAGCCAGTTTGGCTCACCGCTGCACTGCTTTTGCGCTGATTGGGAGGGGGCGGCCTTATAAAAGGCTTGCTCCCGTCAGCCCATACCTGCCTGCACCTGCATTCGCACGCAGGATGCACACGACCTGGGTCACCACTCAGGGAGCAGCCCCCATGACGCAGCAAGAACCCGGCAACGACTACCCTCTCAGCGAAGTCCCCTTGCACGCGCGTAAGGGCCTGGCCTCTACGGCCATGGTGTTGCTGGGGTTCACCTTTTTTACCGCGACCATGTTCGCCGGCGGCAAGCTGGGGGTAGCGTTCAGCTTCATGGATATGCTCGGCGTCGTGGCCCTGGGTAACCTGTTGTTGGGTATCTACGCCGCAGGCTTGGGTTACATCGCGTTCAAGAGCGGCTTGAACTCGGTGTTGATGGGGCGTTTCTGCTTTGGCGAAGTGGGCAGCAAACTCAGTGACTTGATCCTCGGTTTTACCCAGATCGGCTGGTATGCCTGGGGCACGGCCACGGCTGCGGTGGTATTGGGCAAGTATTTCCAATTGAGCCAGGGCAGTGTGCTGGGGCTGATGGTGGTATTTGGCTTACTGTTCTGCGCCACCGCCTACGTGGGGTATCGCGGCTTGGAAATCCTGTCCTACATCGCGGTGCCGGCCATGGGCATCCTGTTGACGCTGTCGATGTGGGTCGCCACCGTGAAGGTCGGCGGGCTGGAGGGGCTGCTGGCGGTGGTGCCCAGCGCTGAGCTGGACTTGTCCACCGCCATCACGCTGGTGTTCGGGACCTTTGTCAGCGGGGCAACTCAGGCCACCAACTGGACACGGTTTTCGCGCTCGGCCAAGGTTGCGGTGCTGGCCAGCCTGATCGGCTTTTTTGTCGGCAACGGCTTGATGGTGCTGATCGGGGCCTATGGCGCCATCGTCTATCAGCAACCGGATGTGGTGGAGGTCTTGCTGCTGCAAGGTTTCGCCACGGCGGCGATGGCGATGTTGCTGCTCAATATCTGGAGCACCCAGGACAACACCATCTACAACTTCGCCGTCGCCGGTTGCAACCTGCTGCGCACCCAGCGTCGCAAGAGCGTGACCCTGGCCGGCGCGGTGATCGGCACCCTGCTCGCCTTGTTCGGCATGTACGACCTGCTGGTGCCGTACCTGATCCTGCTGGGTACGGTCATCCCGCCGATAGGAGGCGTGATCATGGCGGACTTCTTTTATCGCTATCGCGGCCACTATCCCCGCTTGGCAGAGGCTCGCTTACCGGCGTTCAATTGGCCAGGTCTGATCGCGTATGGGGTGGGCACCGTGGTCGCATTCAACTCGCCGTGGGTCGCGCCGTTGGTGGGAATTTTTGCCGCATCGCTGACCTATGTGCTGCTCAGCGCCATACTACGCGCCATGACCGCCTGGACATCGGTATCGCCCTGAGGATCTGGCGGCTGTCTGCCTGATTGTTTTTAGCCAAGAGGAACTTGCCCATGCACATCATCAATGCCCGCCTGCGCAACCGTGAAGGCCTGCATGATCTGCACCTGGAACACGGCCGGATCGCCAGCATCACTGCGCAAACGGGGGAGCCGGCGCTGATGGCCGGCGACTTGGACGCCGCCGGCAACCTGGTCATACCGCCCTTTGTCGAGCCCCACATCCACCTCGACGCCACCCTCACCGCCGGCGAGCCGCGCTGGAACATGAGCGGTACGCTGTTTGAAGGCATCGAGTGCTGGGGCGAACGCAAGGCCACCATTACTCTGGAAGACACCAAGGCCCGGGCCAAAAAAACCATTCAGACCCTCGCCGCCCATGGCATCCAGCATGTGCGCACCCATGTCGACGTCACCGACCCAGACCTTACTGCACTCAAGGCCCTGCTGGAGGTACGTGAAGAGAGCACGCACCTGATCGATTTGCAAATCGTCGCCTTTCCCCAGGAAGGCATCGAGTCCTTCCGCAATGGTCGTGAGTTGATGGAAGAAGCCATTCGCCTGGGTGCCGATGTGATCGGTGGCATCCCCCACTTCGAATACACCCGCGACCAAGGCGTGAGTTCGGTGAAGTTCCTCATGGACCTGGCCGAACGTACTGGCTGCCTGGTGGACGTGCACTGTGACGAAACCGACGACCCCCACTCACGCTTTCTCGAAGTCCTCGCGGAAGAAGCCCGCAGCCGCGACATGGGTGCCCGCGTGACCGCCAGCCATACCACCGCCATGGGTTCCTACGACAATGCTTACTGCGCCAAGCTGTTTCGCCTGCTGGGGCATTCCGGCATCAGCTTTGTCTCGTGCCCCACCGAAAGCATCCACCTGCAGGGCCGCTTCGACAACTTCCCGAAACGGCGCGGTGTCACCCGTGTGAACGAACTGCTTGAGGCCGGCATGAACGTGTGTTTCGGCCAGGATTCCATCGTCGATCCCTGGTACCCGCTGGGTAACGGCAACATTCTGCGAGTACTGGAGGCCGGTCTGCACATCTGTCATATGCTCGGTTACCGCAATTTGCAAAACGCCCTGGACCTGGTCACCGACAACAGTGCCAAAGCCATGGCCCTGGGTGATCGTTATGGGTTGCAAGCAGGCCGCCCGGCTAACCTGTTGATCCTGTCGGCCGACAGCGACTACGAAGTCATACGTAGCCAGGGCTTGCCGCTGTACTCGATTCGCAACGGCAAGGTGCTGATGAAGCGGCAACCGGCGCAGGTAGAGTTTATGTAACCGCGCGGGTTAGACGATTGAGTCGATGTCCAGCGTTTGCCCCCGTGCCTGTTCGTCGTGGGCAGGCGGCGGGATGCTGGCGAATTGGGCCGGCTCACGATTCTCGCGGTGGCTGAACCAACGTTTGAGGCTCGATTGGAGATGTGCAGAACGGGCATGGCTGCCGTAGACATCGCGGGCTTCCAGGCGTCGCCAGCGCAGGCTTGCCAAGCGCTCACGACTGGTGTGCAACCGGTCGATCTCTGCGTTCAAGGCATCAGTAGGTTCATGGCTACGATCATTGGCAGGGCGCCGTAGCGCAAGTTCACGCCGCTTGGCCCGGAGTTGCTCGCGCATGTCTTCAAAGGCCCGGTCGAGCAGCTCGAACTCCCTCTGGGTCACCAACGCGCCCTCACTCCCCAGGGTTTGTTGCCAGCGGCGCAATGTCGCCCACGCCGCGGGGATGTAGCTGGTGGTCATGAAGTGCTGGTCGGCTTGAAACAGCTGCCTCAGCACATTATCGCGCTCGGGCATGTCGCCCTGCAGTTGCAATGCGCGGTTGCAACCCGCCTCTTGGAGGGATTCACAGCCAGGCTTCCATAACACCGAGGAGTGGCTGCCATCCGGGAGCGTGATCGGCATGAAGTGATATTGCTCGCCATGATGTCGATAAGGGTTACCACCCACCCGCACCAGCCCTGCGGCGAACAACAGGCCACCGGGCACGGGGTGGCTGAATAGCGTGATGGCCCCGGGAATCCAGAGCTTGGCGGTGGTATTCATCCAGGGTGCCGGGACGCTGGGGACAGGATCGTTGTGGTTGACGATGCGGTGGTGGACCAATGTTGAGGCGCCGGCAGTGAATTCGGCGTCGGCGGCGCGGGGGGCGCCGTAGGTGTAGAGCAGAATGTTGTAGTGGGCGTCTGGGGTTCGGCGCAGTCCTTCGGCCAATAGCAATGCAATGGCGCCGCCGAGGCTGTGACCGCAAATTACGATGCGCTGACCTGTGTGAAACTGATCAAGATATTGCAATACGAAATTACGCATAGCCCGATAGGCCTGGTAAAAACCATCGTGTGCTTTTCCAATACCGCCTTCAAAAGCCACCTGATGGGCGTCGGCGTCACGTAATGCGTCGGCACGGCTGACCGTTCCTCGCACAGAAATCAGGATGACTTCATCGTGGTGGGTGATGAAAGCCTGGGTGTCAGTACCGAATTTTTCATCATCGAAAAAGTGCAAGCGTGCGGGGTGTTCCTGTTCTTCCTTCCGTTCCGGGCGATTTTGTGGATACAACTGCGGATCGAAAGGCAGGATTTCGAAGCGTTGGGAGTAAGGGATATCTTCGTAGAGGGGGTAAAAACGGTGTGATTGCTTCGGATCAATTCGCCAGGCTTCGTGATACACCGAAAGCTGTTCAGCGAATAAATTTCCAACGCTCGGATCTAACGGAAACCGAACTTCGTCTAACGGTCTTTCTGCGGGGACCTGCCCAAAATCGCAGTAACTCAACGCAGCAAACAATGCCAGTTGGTATAGGTTCAAGGCGCAGAAGCTGTCTTCGGTGGATAACATTGGGCGTAACGCCCGTAGGGGTCGTACTTCTAGAACGGTGTGCTTGTTGGGGAACAGTACGATACCCACCAATGAGGGCTGAGGCGGGCCGAAGCCCAGATCGGCCATCATTTTCAATGCGTGACGCTTGGGTCGCAAAGCTGACGAAGCAGGTCGGGGCAGATGAGCGCTATGGCGTACCAAATCGCTTACTTCAACCTGATAAACTCCATCCGCTTGTGGGTAGGCAGGCGCCCCCTCAACGCGTCTTCCGTCAGCACTAGCAAAAAAAGTTCGCTCAGCGCGAATTTGAAGTTCGGTGATAGGTAGTTTGTACGTTCGGCGCGTTCTTAGCTGGTAGTACGGCTCCTCAGTCCCGCTATACAAATCATCCAACATGAGAACAACAGGGCCGCAATAGAAATCCTGCAGACTGGCAAAACCCTCACCATTCAATTTACCGACGTACTGCCTCCCTGAACTGTCATGGACCGAAAATGATAGTCCGCCATAGGCTTTTCCATTGCCCGCCATATCGACTAAACGAAAACTTACCCAGTGCCCTTTCAATGCGCAAGCAGGCATTCGTTCACTGAAAAAAGCGTGCTTCCATGCATCCAGCTTCATGAATTCGTCCTTGTTATTGGCATGTTGGATAGACGTCGCATATGCGCCCGTCCGGCATTTTTATGGGTTTGAAGTCCGTGGTGTTACCTGCGCAATATGCAAAAAGGTCTTCGAAACTCTTGCCTCTGCATCGCCGCCATCCACCCGGCACAGCTACCCACCTATCATCAAAGGCAGGTAACTCATCCTCACTGACAGATAGCACCAACCTCAGCTTTTTCCCCGGCAATTGCGGACGTTGCGCCACGCCCCCTACCCGCGACTCTTGCAAATTGCCCATCGAATCCAATGAATTGCAGATCAGAAGTTTTCTAATCGCGTGCAAAGGCCCGACCGTCCGAAAGTGCCATTTACATTGCCCACGTATTTCCTGCACACCCGACTCGGGCATCCCAGGTAGGTCGGCCTCCAAACGGTCGCGAATGGAAATACTCCCGAAATTCCCGCCCACATCCGTACTCCGCGTCCCCCACTTCGCATAGAAGTCAAACTCCACACTGCGTAGTACCAATGGACAACCCTCTACCGTTTCAGTCAATGGCAACTCATAACTCACGCTGCTCGCTACAGGCTTGTAGTCTGTAAAAAAGACTTTTCGCTCAGGTCTTTTGCCTCGCCGCCGAGGCAAGGTGCAGGTCTCACCCGTTGCGGGCCGGTAGTTGGCAGCCGTTTTAAGTTCAAATTGCGCCGGCAAATCCACCTCCAATGTAAAACGCTCCACCGTCCTCCCCGTACACCCCGAAAGCCACGCACCCGTAATAACCACCAGCACCCACCCTATCCACCTATTCACCTTTCCCTACCTCGCTGTGCCACTGCTCCATCACTCGTTCAAAATGCTCCCCTGGCGCCTCGCCAATCCTCGGTAACCAATGAATAACACTGCTGCCGGTCGCCTCTGCCAACCGGCGTACCACCAGGAACTCGAGCTGCGCCGGCTCCCGCCATTGCCAGCTGCGTGCCTGCTCCAGTACCTGGGCCAGCCAAATCCTGGGGTCTTGGAATTCGACCAATGCCGCCAGGTCTTCACTGTGCTCAGCCAGCAGGTAGCGCAGGATATTGGCGTGCAGGATGGCTTCGGCGTGAGGGTTGGGTGTGTCGAGCCACGGCGCTGGATCAGGCGCAGGGTAGTCGCCCGGCGCAGGATTTTCGTGGTGATGCCAACGGCCTTCATGCCAATAGCACACGCTGATCAGTGGTCCGAGGTAGGCGGGCCAATGCTCTTTGCCCAGATGGGCCAAGGCACGGGCCAGGGTGCGATTGTCGTGAATGCGATAAAGCACCTGACGGCCTTCTGGCGCCACCCGCAGTCTCTCGCGCCAATGGCGCGCCACACCCACCAGGTCGCTGGCCGACAGGCTGGCGAGCCAGCCCCAGTTCGACTCGGGGTGTAGCAACAGGTCGGCCAAGGCAGGCTCATTCAGTTGTTCCAGTAACAGTATGAGCGGGCCTGTATTCGCCAACTCCGCCGCAGCGGTCTCGCTGTAGAGGTTGCAATAGTGCGACGGAGCACGGTTTGCCATCAGGCGTTGGCGAGCCTCGTGGTTACCATCAAGCATCAGGCACAATGGGTGTCCGCTCTGCTGTTGTTGGGCCATCCAACAATGGAGCAAGCTGTCCATCAGGCCGCCCTCCCTGGGATATCGCACAGGCCTTCGCGGCAGCCTTCGCACAGAGGGCAAAAGTCGGCGCCCAGTTGCTTGGCCAAGTCCATGATGACGTTTTGCACAGCAGAGATTTGCGTGCCGGCAACCCCTGATGGGTTCACCGAACGGCTTGCAGACGGCGAACCGCCCAGAGTGATGGACCGGCTGCTGGAAATACTGCCGGCTTGCATCACCAGGTGTTCCCCGCCTGCCTTCAAGCTCAGTTGTGCGCCGGCCTCTATCACCAGGCTGGCGCCGGCCTTGAGATGAACCTGCTGCCCGGCTTCGATCAACAAGCTCTTGCCAACGCGAGTCACGCTATCGCCCTCCACCTCCAGGCGACTGTCATGCCCCACCCGTTGCTCCAGGTCACGCTGGGCACGCAGGTAGATGAGTTCTTCGCCGCGCCGGTCTTCCAAGTGCAACTCGTTGGCGCCTCCGCCGCCCGGCGAGCTGCGGCTACGCAGTACGCTGCGTGTCTTGTGCTGCGGCAAAGCGTACGCCGGCAAGTGCGATGCATTGGGCAGGCAACTGGTGACAAGGGGTTGGTCCGGGTCGCCCTCCAAAAAGCTCACCAGCACTTCCATGCCCACCCGTGGAATGACCATGGCGCCAAACCCATCACCCGCCCAACCGGACGCCACGCGCAGCCAACAACTGCTCGTCTCGTCGCCCTTGTCCGCGCGATCCCAATGAAAGCGCACCTTCACACGGCCATAGGCATCGCAGTGCACGTCCTCGCCGGCAGGCCCGGTTACCGTCGCGGTCTGGCTGCCACTGATCGTCGGTTTGGGGTGCTTGAGGGCAGGTCGATGCACTGCGCGCCAGGGGGTTGCAGTGAACCGGTTGCGATAGCCTTGGAACCCATTGGCATCAACGATCGACTCCTCCAGCACCTGCGGCTGGTAACCCTCATGACGCACCGAGGTCAGCAACCATAAGTCGTTGCAGGCTGGGTCCGGGTGATCGCACAGTTCAAGGAAGTGGCCACTGCATAGCGCCGGTTGATCGCTCTTGCCCAGCACTCGATGGCGATCACGCTGGTGACGCTCCAGGCTGCGTCGCGCCAGCTTCGCACCACGTGCATGGCCCGTAAAGCCAGCAGGGTAGCCATAGTCTTCCAAAGGATCCGCCGGCCCGGCACCGGCTTGGTCATGCAGGCGAAACGAAGGGTGCTCAAAGTCATAGTCACGACGTACGGTGCGCCGGCTGCGCGTGACCAGGCGCCGGTCGAAACGTTGGACGACCGGGGCCCCAAGCGATGGATCAGCCGAGGAACAATAACGCTGTACCGGCAACCGGCGAAACACCGTCTGGTCATCACCAAACACCAGCAGATGATTCTCTGCGCTGTGACGAAAGTGATAGTGAATGCCCTCCTCTTCACACAGCCGTTGGATGAAATGCAGGTCGGACTCCCTGTACTGCACGCAAAAGGCGCGTGGTGGATACACCACCGGCCCGAGCTCAAAGGCATAGGCGTCGGCGAAGATGCCGTGCTGTTCGAGGACCGCAACAATGATCTGCGGTACGCTGCGCTGCTGGAAAACCCGCTGGTCGCAACGATAGGCAAGGGATGCCAGACGTGGCGCCAGTGTCAGGTGATAAAGGGCGAGCCGCATACCGGGATCATCCCGACCGATGGCAAAGATTTGCCCATGCAAGCCCTGACCTGCTTCGCCCAAGTGCAGATAGGCGGGTTGATGAAGCAATGCCTCCAGGTCAAGGAAGGGGTCTTCGCTGACTAACTGCACCTGTATAAAGTAGGGCTGGTCGAGGGCTTCGCTGCCTTTGAATGCCACTATCTGAAAATCTGTCTTTATACCTGCAAGGACCAATTTGAAACGTGACGAAACAAACGCGTTAACCATCCTTTGTTACCCGTCTTCAACTTTTCGTTTGAACAGCTTTCCCTCGTCAACGCCATTTGGATTGAGAAAAAGCACCTGAATGCGCTAAAGCTTAGCGATTTCAGGCGACTTTCGGCCCTTCAGAAATAATAAAGAAGTTTCGTACAGCAAAGATGGAAGTGTCTTTTACAGAATATAAATACAGCCAAAAAATCATCTAGTAATTAGAGGTAAACTCTGACTGCGGCTTGTACTCTCTTAACTGAGTTTTAAGGAAACGGCTGACGCTTATTTAAGGCATCAGTCATTTCCGATGTTCAGACTTTTAATTGCGCTGTCCCGAAAAGACTAACACTCAGCACGTTTCCTGATTCGATCTGCAAGCGCACTGGCGCCGTGCCACCCGGCATTACCACCGCTACGTCGCCCCCCTCAACCCAACCTGCTCGCCATGCCGCGCACGCCACTGCACTGGCGCTGGTCCCCGAGGACGCCGTAGGCCCCTCTCCTCGCTCAAATACGCGTGCGATGATTCGATTGCCAGCGTCTCGAGCAGCCCATTGCAGGTTGACCCCACCGACACAGGGTTGGCCGCACCCTGCCGGCGGTGCAAAAGCGATGGCCTTCAACTGCTTGAAAAGTACCGACTGATGCATCGTGCCACAGCCTGGCAATGCCGAAACCTGCTCAACCAGCGTCACACAATGGGGGTTGCCAACCCGGACAAATTGACTGCTCCCCCATTGCGGATTGAGCGACGTCAAGGCTGCCACATGACTGAGTTCATGCCGCCCCACAGCCACCGGGCTCACGCCAACCGCCCCCACCGCCAAGGGGCCAAACTCGGGCCGGCCCAAGGCCAGCCAGAAGCCTGGCACCTGTTCATGCTCAGCCGGCTCGACACAGGTGATTACGGGCGATACCGCATCCGGCTTGTCGTGATACACCCGCAACTCGCTGCCATGGACCAGCAAACCCTGGTCGGTCAACGCTTGGGCAAAGATAGTCAGCCCATTACCACTGCGTTCGGCGAGAGAGCCGTCGGTATTGATGATCAGCAGATCAAACGGTGGCTGGGCCTGAAATGGCCCGACCAACAAACCATCGCAGCGATGCGCCTTGGCACCAGCAGGACGCGGCAACGAACCCCAACCACATTCCGACGCAATCGCCGATGCGGCCCACGCCTTACGCGTGCTCGCAGCCAAGCCGGCAGTGTCGGGCACGGCAATACCCTGGCGGCATAAATAGGCGGGGCTGACCACCCCATAGATATTGCCGCGCGCGTCGTAGAATCGGGTCATAACCACACCAACCGGAAATTCTTCATCGGTTCGTCCGTTCACTTATCTACTATCGGGACAGCAGCGTATTACACAACAGCCGGTCTGTGGGAAGTGAGCTGGAAGGTGGTAATCCGCCGCAAGAAACCTGGGGTTCAACCACTCCCCGCAGGGATTACACACCTTCCAGCCCACCTCCTACAGGCTCGATCATTTCTACGTGGTGACCGGCCACCAAAGCGTTCCGTGTTTGTAAAAAAATGAGGCTTGCACCCCGTACCTTTAATCCTGAACACCAACGGAACCCGATTCGCTCAAGAGGGCCTGATATGCAAGGATGTCGCGCCGGACATCGTTCGTTGAACGCCAAACCAAGGATTTTCCATGACTGCCATTCCCACTCCTGCCCCCGTGGTTCCCGGGCGACTGGAGCAGATGTCGACCCGCATCGCTTTTTTTATCGCAGGTTTTGGTATCGCCGCCTGGGCGCCGCTGGTGCCGTACGCCAAGGCGCGTGCGAATCTGAATGAAGGCACCCTTGGCCTGCTGCTGTTATGCCTGGGGGTGGGGTCGATCATCGCAATGCCGGCAGCGGGCGCGCTGGCCTCGCGTTACGGTTGCCGACGCGTGCTGAGCGCAGGGACACTGATGATCTGCCTGGCCCTGCCGATGCTGGCCACCGTCAGTTCCATCCCGTTGCTGATTGCCGGGTTGTTCCTGTTTGGCGCAGGCCTGGGCACCGTGGACTCCACCGTGAACCTGCAAGCGGTGATCGTTGAGCGCGCCAGTGGCAAAACCATGATGTCGGGTTTCCATGGTTTGTTCAGCCTGGGGGGCATTGTCGGCGCTGCGGGGGTTGCGGGGTTGCTGGGCCTGGGCCTGTCGCCATTGCAGGCGACCCTGGTGGTGGTGGTTATTACACTGGCCGCGCTGTTGAAGGCTGCACCGCACTTACTGCCTTATGGCAGTGAAAGTTCGGGGCCGGCATTTGCAGTGCCCCATGGTGTGGTGTTGTTTATCGGTTGCCTGTGTTTCATCGTGTTCCTGGCTGAAGGCGCCGTACTGGATTGGAGCGCTGTGTTCCTCAGCGCCGAGCGCGGCCTGGATGAGGCTTACGCCGGCCTGGGCTACGCGGCATTTGCCTTGACCATGACCGCTGGACGCCTGACCGGTGATGCGATTGTTCGACGCCTGGGCCCCACGCGGGTCATCGTGATGGGCGGCACGCTGGCCTGTGCCGGCTTGCTCCTCGCGACGCTATTGCCTGCGTGGGAAACTGCGCTGCTGGGGTATGCGCTGGTGGGGGCCGGGTGTTCGAATATCGTGCCGGTGCTGTACACCGCCGTGGGTAAGCAAACGGTAATGCCGGAGCATATTGCAGTGCCTGCCATCACCACATTGGGCTACGCCGGCATTCTCGCCGGCCCCGCCGTGATTGGTTTTATCGCCCACGGCAGCAGCTTGAGCACTGCCTTCATCCTGATCGCCGTATTGCTGGCGGCGGTGGCCATCAGCGGCAAAGTCCTAAAGGTGTAGCTTGCCTTTCAGCGTGCCTTGCGTGCGGCGTCTTGCTCATGCCACCGTTCGAGGCTTTTGTTGCTGAGCCACCCCTCTTTGTGAGGCGGGCCAAATAGTCGTGTGCCATTGGCGCGCTCCAACGAAGGCAGCAAACCTGGACGCTCAATAATGTTCTTCGCGGTGTAGACACAGAGTTCGCTGTATTTGGACTGGGGCATGCCCGTGGACGCATCCAGCACCGGCGCGCCCTGCTGATCAACCTCATGCGGGTCCTGCATGACCTCCCGCAGCCTGGCTATTTCAACATACTGATGCGGTTCAAACAGGTAGGTTCGGTCCATGGCCTTGTCTCTCAACAGCGGAAACTGGCTTTGTAGCGCCTCCACCACCTGCGCATTGCCTTGCGCATGAAACGGGTCCTGACTGAACTCGGTTGCCGAGCTGTTCCCCTGCAACGCTTGGGCCGCCGCGCGGAGGCTGTCACGGGTGATATCGCCGTCACGACTGAAGATCGCGTCACTTAACCGCGGGCGCTTGAGCATTTCCCCGACGACCTGAATCACGCCGTCCAACGCCTCGCTTTCACCCATAGGATGAACGGCGATCCGCTGCAAAGACATCCACGTCAAGCGCCCATCATTCAGAAAGGAGTGCAGCAGGCCGAAGGATTTTTCCAGGGCCTTCGCCAGTTGGTTGTCCGTTGAGCTAGCACCCGGCGGGGTACCACTGGCCCGCCCAATGGGAAAGTTCTGCAAGTCACGATGGCGCAGAGCGGACAATGTTCCGCGTAAAAGAAAAGGCTTGCGCGACCCCTCGCCCGACGTCGATGAAGGGGGCTGATGCCAGGTCTCAGGGTGGATGGCCGCTGATGACGTAGTTGAGTATACGGCCGGCTTGTCGGGGGGCAGAGGCCGTCCGGAAGGTAATACACCCTCGATTGTCATGGGTTTTCTCCAACACTTTTCAGATGCATATCCGCAGGGTGATTTTTACCTTGATGGGCAAAATCAACGAATGGACTCTACCCAGGCAGGCACCTCATGTGTGGTTGGAGGAACTCGGCAGTTCCGAGTCAACGATACCTACCAATGACAATATGTAAAACCGTGGTCAGCCGCGGTTAACCCAGCTTGCGCCTACGCCACCAGCCTGCCAGGCAATTGATCAACCCCGTGTCGTTCAACGAATCGGCGCCCTCCCCCCTGACCTGCGGGTCTGCCAGCATGCCCCGGGAAAAGTCGTCCGACACGGGCGCCTGGAATCTACGCTCGCCGGCATAAGCCTTCATACGCCGTGCTTCTGCCTCATATTCCGTCGACGCAAAAGGGAAGCTACGCGAGGGGCCGCGCTCCTTGGATACTGGTGGACTTGTACGTTGGGTACTGCGCAACAGGTCGATGGGACCGTTTGGGGAAGAATTAAACGAGGCTGAAGTCATATGTTTTCCCTCATTCAGAATCTGAAAAGCGGCGGGTCGAATTACAACCGCAAGTATCACCTCTGTGGCAAATGGGCGTAATTCGTTCCTTGAAACATATTGGACTGGCGCCGCCCCCGAGAGGCGGCGCCTGAAGAGCGGTCAGCGGGACAACAAGTACAGTCCTGTACGGCTGATTTTCCCGTCGTCATCTTTACTGGCGCGGTTATCCATTTTCTCCAGCAGATCACTGCGCTTGCGTATTATTTCCTGGGATAACTGAATCAGATGGTCCTTGGCTGCGTCGCCGGTAAGTGGCTGGCAGGCCCACTTTTTCAGGTCGCGGATTTTAAGGCTTGAGCCCCCGCTCCCGTTTTTCAACTCGTCGAAATGCTCAAGCAGCTCACCGGCCAGTTCCTTGTCGCTCTTGTACTTGAAGTAGTTTTCTCCTTTGATTACCGCGTTCAGGCTGTGCCGGTCGATCAGGCCATCCAAAGCGCCCGTGGAACCGTGCCGGTCCAATGCGGCCATCAGTTCCGGACGTCGTAGCAGTTCATTGGCCAGGCGAATGTTCTCGTTCATGACGGGGTTGGGCGACCACCCTCTTTTTGCCATTGCAAGAATGCTGTCAACGCTAATGGAACCAGGGTTCTTCGGGTCTCTGAAGGCATTGAAGTTATCGCGCAACTGCTGCGCCAGCTCTTCTCTATTTTTCAGCGAGTACTGCGGATCAGGCCTGCCGGGGGCGGGCGGATACGGCCGACCTGCAGTGGGGTCCGGCCTCGGTGGCGGATTACTCCCAATGGGGTTCGGCCTGGGTGGCGGGTTGCTGCAACCTGGGTTCGGCTTTGGCGGCGGATGCCCACAGCCAGGATGCATAGACGGCCGATGTCCGAAGAACCAATGACTGATCCAGTGCGGGAGTTGGCCCAGGAAATTCTGCATCGCCGGTGGTCTGTGGTGATGTCCACGCACGTCAGCTGCGGAGGTGGGTGCCTGGGGGTTACCGAATACCGGCCCGGCTTTGTTGTCCCCCGATTGAAAATTCACATGGGCAGCATTCTGGCCCTTGAAGGAAGGTGCAGCCTGGCGCGTGTTTTTGACCTCGGCCTTGGCGCTGGCCTGTGAAAGGTCAGGCGTTGATGAAGCAGAGACGGGTGTATCCAACATCGATACCGACATAAGTTTCTCCATACAGTGGGCGATTTTCAGCTTGTCGCTCCAACGCAGTGTCGAAGCCCATCAGCTTTCCCATGTGTGGTTTTGCGTCGGAATCAGTTCCTGATCCAGCCATAATCTGTGCTGTGGTGATGTAGGAAACAGAGTGTGGTCTTGCAGCAATGAGTGCGCGGAGCGCTTTGCCCAGGCAAAAAAAATCGCCCCTCTGAGGTTGCGATTTTCCCCAGAGACGACAGATCAGAACCCGACGCTTGCCTGTACAAAGAAGGTGCGAGGCTCGCCCAGGTACAAGCCGGCATTGTTATCGCTGGAGCGCGTGTAATGCTGCTGGTCGAAGACGTTTTTCACGCCCACACCCAGCTTCAGGTTCGACAACTGCGCGCCGAAGTCATAACCGCTGCGCACGTTGACCGAGACATACCCTGGGATATCACCGTATTGACCATCCGCGGTGCCTTGGGTGATGTAGGTGGTTCCGGTGCCTGGCGCCCGTTGGCCGGACTGGGCATAGACATCCAGGTTGTGGGTCCAGTGGTTGACGTCGTAACGCAGGCCCAGGGTCGCCACTTGGCGGGAATACAGTGGCAGGTCGCGGCCCTTGAACGGCACATCACCTTCGGAGGTGGCCTTGGTGTAGGTGAAGCCCGCGTTGGCGGTCAGGCCGTCGAGGCGCGGGTCGAGGTTGGACAGGTCGTAATGGGCCGATGCTTCGATGCCGCTGTGCTTGGTGGCGCCGAGGTTGGTCCAGCCCACGTCATTGCTGACGTATTGCAGTTCATCCGAGAAGTCGATGTAGAACAGCGTCACTTCGCCGCCCCAGACGCTGTCGTTGTAGCGCGTACCGACCTCGTAGGTCTTGGCCTTTTCCGGGTTCAGGCCGTTGGCCGTCTGGTCGCCGGTACCGCCCTGGCCCAGTTGGAAATACTGCAGGCTGCCGAAGGAGGTTTCGTAGTTGGCGAACAGTTTCCAGGCGTCAGACACGTGGTACATCACGCTCAGCGCCGGCAGCGGTTCGTTGTTGTGGACCTCGCGGCGTTTTTCCTCGGTACGCTTGCCGTTCAGGGCCACGACTGGGCGGTCATGCCATTCGGTACGGATATCTTCAAAGCGAATGCCCGGGGTGATGGTCCATTTGCCAATATCGATTTTGTTATCGATATAGAAGGCGTTGGCTTCAGTGCCCCCCGTGCGGTCCTGATACACGTGACCGTCGCTCTGCCCGCCCGGCGTCGGTACGTTGTTGACCAGGTTCAGGCTGGTGGCCTCCTCGTGCATGCCTTCTTTGAGGTAGCGATAGCCCACGCTGACTTCCTGGGTACTGGGCCCCAGGTCAAACACATGGGACACACGCGGCTCGATGCCGAAGGTGTAGTAGGTGCGCGGGTAGGAACTGAGGGTCTTGAGGTCGCGGTTGGCAATGTTGCTGCCACGGAAACTGTCGGAATAGTAAGTCAGCACTTCGGCCTGGGTGCGGTCGTCGATCTGGCGGATGTACTTGAAGGAGATGTCCTTGCGGCGCCCGCTGAAGTTGTCCCAGTCACGCACCGATTGGTACGGGTTGGCATCGAACTGCTTCTGGGTCAGGCCGCCGGGCATATCGGCGCTGGCATCGTAATAGTGGAAGTTCAGCGAGAAATCGTCTTGATCGGTCGGCGCCCAGTGGGTCTTGAAGATCACGTCATCGATGTCGTTGCCGTTGTTGCTGTTGCGGTAACCGTTGCCATTGACCCCGGAGTACAGCAGCGCGGCACCGATACCGTTGTCGGCCGTGCCGCCGATAAAGGCGTTTTCCACATGCTTCCAGCCCCCGTGGGCAGACGTTTGCAGGGTGGTGCCGACTTCCCCGGAGAAGTCCTGCGGGATCGCACGGGTTACGAAGTTGATCACGCCGCCGACGTTCTGTGGCCCATAACGCACCGAACCCGCGCCACGGACAACGTCGATACTTTCCAGGTTACCGGCAGAAATCGGCGCCATCGACAGCTGTGGCTGGCCGTAGGGAGCAAATGCAGCCGGTACGCCGTCGATCAGCACGGTGGAGCGCGGCGACAGGCGTGACGTCAGCCCGCGCACACCGACGTTTAGGGAAATATCACTGCCGCCGGTGCCGTTGGATTCCTGCACTTGCACGCCAGGCACACGGCGCAGCACATCACCGACGTTCATCGCGCCCTGCTCTACCATGGCCTCGCGGCGAATAACCGTGCGCGCACCGGGGTGGTTCTGCACCACTTCGGCATCGGCGTCGGCAAGCCAGTCGCCCACCACTTTGATATCGGTGACCCCCAGTTCCAGCGGTGAGCCCGCTTCACCGGTGCCGCTGCGCACCGGACGCAAGGTCACGGAGCCGGCGTCAATCTGGTAATCCAGGCCACTGCCTTGCAGTAATTGCCGCAGGGCTTGTTCGGGCGAGAGGTTGCCATCGACCGCGGGAGCTTGCTTGCCAGCCACCATATCGGGGCTGAAGAACACTTGCAGCGAGGTCTGCTGGCCCAATTGGCTCAAGGCTGCGCCGAGGGATTGGGCACGAATGTGGATGCCCTCGGCAGCCTGTGCGGTACTGATGGCAACGGCCAGGGCCAAGGGCGCCCAGCGGGAAATTTTATTGTTGTGAAGAGCAAGTTTTTTCACGTCGAACCTAGTCCTGTGATCGCAAGCATGCGCAGCCGTTAATGCAAACCAGTTGCAGTTGTATGAGAAGACGAAGAACTCGAAAAAAACCTGAACGTCAGCGTGAAATAATTTCCTGGCTACCGTCCGGCAAAGTGCGCAAGGCGACCGGCAGGATGTGGGGCAAGGCCTTGAGCAAAGCGTCGGTGTCGCTGGATTTGAAGACGCTGGTCAAGCGCAGGTTGCCCACCGCTGCCGTACTGACCCGCAGCGGTTGCTCGCGGTAGCGCGACACTTCCCGCGCCACGTCTACCAGGGTGGCGTTGTTGAACACTAGTTTACCGCTGCGCCACGCGGTCAGTTCTTCAGGGTTCACCGCGTAGGCCGCCGCCACTTGGCCTTGGGGATCGACATGGGTGCCACGCCCGGCGGTGAGCGTGACGATGTGATCGGATGCCCGGCCCTGCACCTTGACCGTGCCGGCTTCGACCGCCACGCGGGTCTGGTCCGCCTCCCGACGTACATCAAAGCGCGTGCCGGTGACGGTCACCTGCCCTGCCCCGGCTGCGACCACAAACGGGCGTTCGGCGTCATGTTGCACGCTGAACATCGCCTCGCCCTGCTTGAGCTCTACGCCCCGACGGCTCTTTTCGTAGCGAACCGCGACCACGCTGCGGCTGTTGAGGTCCATCACGGAACCGTCAGGCAAGGTCACCTGACGATGCTCGCCTAACCGCGTGCTGAATTCGGCATTGTAGGGCTTTGGCTGCCCCAGACCGCTGTACGCACCCAGGCCCACTGCAACGGCGACCACACTGGCGGCCACGGCATAACGCAGCAGCGCACGCCGTCCAAGGCGCTCGGTTGGCGCATCGCCCAGCGCCTGCAAGCGGGCCTTGGGCAGCAAATCCGTCGCACTCCATAGCCCTTGCAGCACATCGATTTCGTACTGATGCGCGGGCTGCGACCTGCGCCAGGCATCGAAACGTTGACGTTCCTGGGCGCTCAATGGGCCGTCTTGCAGGCGTACAAACCACTGCGCGGCCTCATCACGGACACGGTTATCCATCGTGGAAGATCCTGTTTCAAAGCCGGTCATGGCGCGCTCGCATCCAGACGATCACGCAGATGCCGCAAGGTGCGGATCATATACTTTTCCACCATGTTTTTAGACAGCCCCAGGCGTGTGGCGATTTCCTGCTGGGTGAGCCCTTCGATCTTCTGCCAGATAAAAACCCTGCGACAGTTGAGCGGCAACTCGGCCAGCGCCCGCTCGATGGCGTCGGCCAATTGGATCGCGTGCATGTAATGTTCCGGGTCGCTACTGTGCGGCGTACTGTGATCAGCCACCTGCAGCGTCAACGTCTCGCGACGGTCTTCGCGGCGGTAGGCGTCCACCGCAATATTGCGCGCGGTTTGATGCAGGTAGGCGCGCGGTTGCGCCACCTCGCAGGCAGCGGACTCAAGCACACGCACGAAGGTGTCGTGCGCCAGGTCTTCGGCTTGCTGACGGTTTCTCAGGCGGCGTGTCCAGGTGCCGATCAACTCTTCGTAGTGCTCGAAAAAGCCTGTTCTGCGGGGCGGCTGAGGAGTCATCGCGAGAGCACTGGGGAGGCGGGGCGTGAATAGTAATGCTTCCTATTAAGTGGGGCAATTGCTGCTCATCGCCCACCCACTATTTGTTTGAAATGACCTCACTCATGTATTGATGCAAATCGCGAAAGTCTTTAACACTCCAGGCATGTGGCGCGATCTTTACGCCATTGTCTTGCAGCGTCTTGGGGATCAGGTTGCCATTGGGGCGAAGAATGACCGAGGAGACAATAACGCCAGGATATTCATGGAGTCGTTTCTTGAAGGCGGCGGTTGTCAGGTCAGGGGTTGGCGGATTGCTTTTTTTAGCCAATGGCCCCGTGCCTTTGATATCGGACCCATGGCATACAGCACAGCGCTGTAGATACAGCGTTTTACCATTGCTGTTATCGGCAAGGCACAGGGCTGTTTGAGTCAGTGATAAAACGGCCAAGACGCCGCTGACTAACAGTTTGATCAATCTGGTATCGGCCCGCGCCTGCATTCCGTCGCTTCCTGTATTGCCCTTTGTTTTCAGCATCATACGATAAAGTCGCGCTTTTACCCGCGCTGGGCGTAAACGCGAGGGGGTGAACTTCCGCTCCCCGCCGCCAGTCAGCAAGAAGGACTCTCATAAAACGGTGGGTGGGCGATGCAGATTTCCTTGCAGCAACAAGTGGCCCTGGTCACCGGGGCCAGTTCCGGCATTGGCGCGGGCGCGGCCAAAGCCCTGGCCGCAGCAGGCGCCGCGGTGGTGCTTAACTACAACTCCCAGGCGGCACCGGCTGAGGCTCTCGCCGCGCAGATCAATGCCAACGGCGGCCGAGCGCTTGCGATTGGCGGCGATGTGTCCAAGGAGGCCGATGTCGAACGCCTGTTCGCCCAAACCCTCGACGCCTTCGGCCATCTGGATATTCTGGTGGCCAACTCCGGCCTGCAAAAAGATGCCAATCTGGTCGACATGACCCTTGAGGATTGGAACACGGTGATTGGCGTCAACCTCACCGGGCAGTTCCTGTGCGCGCGGGCGGCGGTGCGTATCTTCAATCGCCAGGGCGTTCGCGAAGGTGTGTCACGGGCCGCCGGCAAAATCATCCATATGAGTTCGGTGCATCAAATCATCCCCTGGGCCGGGCATGTGAATTACGCCGCGTCCAAGGGCGGCGTGGAGATGCTGATGCGCACCCTCGCCCAGGAAGTCAGCGAACAGCGCATCCGTATCAATGGCATTGCGCCAGGGGCGATTCGCACGGCGATCAACCGCGCGGCCACCGAAGGCGCGGCAGAACAAGAGCTGCTTAAATTGATTCCCTATGGTCGTGTCGGTGACGTCGAAGACGTGGCCAACGCCGTGGTGTGGCTGGCCAGCGATGCCTCTGATTATGTGGTTGGCAGCACCTTGTTCATCGATGGCGGTATGAGCCTCTACCCGGAGTTCCGTGGCAATGGTTGATTTCAAGAACGAACCTCAAAGTGCCATTGATGCCCACGGGATCATTGGCGACATGCGCAGCGCGGCACTGGTGAACGACCGCGGCAGCATCGACTTCTTCTGCTGGCCGGAATTTGACAGCCCGTCGGTGTTTTGCGCATTGCTCGACACGCCCGAGGCCGGCACATTTCAGCTTACCCCGGACCTGCCCAACGCCCGCCGCGAGCAGATCTACCTGCCCGACACCAACGTGCTGCAGACCCGCTGGCTGAGCGATGAAGCGGTGGTGGAGATCACCGACCTGCTGACCGTCAGCGAAAACGTCGATGAACTGCCTTTGCTGATCAGGCGGGTACGGGTGGTCAGTGGCAAGGCGACTATCCACTTAAGCTGCGCCGTGCGCCACGACTATGCCCGGGCCGCTACCGAGGCGAAGGCCGAGGCTGCCAGTGTCGTGTTCACCGCCAACGGCCAACCCGGCCTGCGCCTGACCGGCAGCCAGCCGCTGACCCTCCAAGACAACACCGCCATCGCCACCTTTACCCTCGCCCAGGATGAAGGCGCCGAATTTGTCCTCGGTGGCCAGGAGGATGCGCGCGTCACCAACGACTGTACTGACCTCTACCTGGAGCGCACCTTGAAGTTCTGGCGCGGTTGGATCAGCCAGTCCAACTATCGCGGGCGCTGGCGCGAGATGGTCAACCGCTCGGCACTGGCGCTGAAACTGCTGACCTCGCGCAAACACGGCGCCATCATCGCCGCGGCCACGTTCGGGCTGCCGGAAACGCCCGGCGGCGAACGCAACTGGGACTACCGCTATACCTGGATCCGCGATGCGTCGTTCACCGTCTATGCGTTCATGCGCCTGGGTTTCGTCGAGGAAGCCAACGCCTATATGCGCTGGCTCAGGGGTCGGGTCAGCGACTGCTGCGGCCAGCCGACCAAGATCAACATCCTGTACGGCATCGACGGTCGCCAGGAACTGCCGGAAACCACCCTCGACCACTTGAGCGGCCACGGCGGCGCCCAACCGGTACGGGTGGGCAATGAGGCGTTCGATCAGATCCAGCTGGATATCTATGGCGAACTGATGGACGCGGTCTATCTGGTGAACAAGTACGGCGAAGCCATCTCCCACCAAGGCTGGAAACACACGGTGGAAGTGGTCGACCAAGTGTGTGAGATCTGGAACCGCAAAGACGTAGGCATCTGGGAAATGCGCGGTGAGCAGCACCACTTCCTGCATTCACGCCTGATGTGCTGGGTGGCCCTGGACCGTGCCATTCGCCTGGCCTCCAAACGTTCGCTGCCGGCCCCGTTCGCACGCTGGGACCAGACGCGCCAGGCGATCTACGCCGACATCTGGAGCAACTTCTGGAACGAAGAACGCGGGCATTTCGTCCAGCATATCGGCAGTACGGCGCTGGACGGCTCGATGCTGTTGATGCCGCTGGTGCGCTTCGTTGCAGCCACCGACCCGCGCTGGCTGGCGACGCTGGAAGCGATCCAGAAAAGCCTGGTGCGCGACGGCATGGTCTACCGCTACCGCAATGACGACAGCCAGATCGATGGGCTGCAAGGCGTCGAAGGCGCGTTTGCCGCCTGCTCGTTCTGGTACGTCGAATGCCTCGCGCGCGCCGGGCAAGTCGAAAAAGCTCATCTGGAGTTCGAGCAGTTGCTGCGTTACGCCAACCCGCTGGGGTTGTACGCCGAAGAGTTCGACAGCCAGGCCCGGCACTTGGGTAACACGCCCCAGGCCTTGAGCCACTTGGCATTGATCAGTGCCGCAACGTTCCTGGACCGCAAACTCAGCGGGGAGAAAACCGTATGGCAACCGTGACGTCCCCTGCGCCGCTGCTGTATGTGCGCACAACCCTGCTTGATGTGGCTTACGAAACCCACGGCCCCATCGATGGCGAACCGGTGATCCTGTTGCATGGCTTCCCTTACGACCCACGGGGCTACGACGACATCGCGCCGGTGCTGGCTGAACGTGGTTATCGGGTATTGGTCCCGTATTTACGCGGTTATGGCCCGACGCGATTTATCAACACGCAAGTGATGCGCTCCGGCCAACAGGCGGCGCTGGCCAAGGATTTGCTCGACTTCATGGATGCATTGTCGATCCCGCAAGCCACCCTCGCCGGCTTTGACTGGGGTGGGCGCGCCGCCTGTATTGTCGCGGCGCTATGGCCACAGCGGGTGCGCGGGCTGGTGACCGGCGATGGCTACAACATCCAGGCCATCAGCCAGTCGCTCAAACCCCGGCCGCCTGAGACAGAGCACCGGCTCTGGTATCAGTACTACTTTCACACCCAGCGCGGGGTCGACGGCTTGACGGCCAACCGGCGTGAACTCTGCCAATTGCTCTGGACGCTGTGGTCACCGTCCTGGGCCGAAGGGCCAAGCCGCTACGCCCTGACCGCGCCGTCGTTTGATAACCCGGATTTTGTCGAGGTGGTGATTCATTCCTATCGCCATCGCTTTATGTATGCGCCGGGTGATCCCGCGCTGGAATACATCGAGCAGGCGCTGGTGCCCCAACCGGCGATATCGGTACCGAGCATTTCGTTGTGTGGGGCCGATGACGGTGTGGGCCCGCCGCCGCTTGTGGATGACGATGTGGAGCACTTCAGCGGCTTTTATCGCCGGCAGGTGTTGCCCGGCGTGGGTCATAATGTTTTCCAGGAAGCGCCGCAGGTCACGCTTGAAGCACTGCTGGAACTACTGGAGCGGTGAAAAACGCTCTCGATAAGCCTGGGGCGTCACTGACAAGGCCCGCAGAAAGCTGCGGCGCAAAGTCTCTTCACAGCCAAAACCGCATTGCATGGCGATACGTTTGATGGAGGTCGTGCTGTCTGCCAGTAGCCGGCGTGCGTTTTCGACGCGAATCAGTTCTACGGCCCGCGCCGGTGTTTGGCCAGTCTCGGTGCGGTAATGGCGTACAAAGCTGCGCTCGCTCATGCCAGCCTGGGCTGCCAGGGTGGCGATGCTCAAATCCAGCGTCAGGTTATCGGCGATCCAGGCATGCAGCTCGGCAAAACGGCTGTCGCTTTTTTGCAGAGATAACGTCACGCTGAATTGCGACTGACCGCCAGGGCGCTTGAGGAACACCACCAAGTGGCGCGCCACCTCCAGGGCAATCGCACGCCCCAGGTCATCCTCTACCAGGGCCAGGCACAGGTCGATCCCGGCGGTCACGCCAGCAGACGTCCACACCGCGCCCTGCTGGATGAAAATCGGATTGGCCTCCACCGTGAGCGCAGGGAACTTGCGCGCCAGTTCTTCACAGCGCGTCCAGTGCGTGGCCACGCGGCAACCATCGAGCAGACCACTGGCGGCCAGCAGAAAAGCCCCGGTGCAGACCGAGGCCATGCGCCGGGTGTGCAGGGATTTATCACGCACCCATTGCACCAGCGTCGGGTCCTCGGCAGCGCCGTACACGCCCCAGCCACCGGCGATCACCAGGGTGTCGCAGGGCTGGTCAATGGCGGGCAGCGGCTCGGCCAGCAGCGCCAGGCCGGCCGACGTCATTACCGGCCCAGCCTGAGTAGCAATGACGTTGACCGCGTAGGGCAATGGCAAACCACGTTGGCGCGCCAGATCGTTAGCCGATGCGAACACTTGTAGAGGCCCGGTGACATCGAGCACCTGGGCATTCTCAAACGCGAGTACATGAATAATTTTTGGCATGATTGGCGAGATTAGTGGGCTCAATGGCGTATTCGCCAAAGCCTAGGCTTCTACAGTGAGGACGTCCATTCCTTTTCGGAGCTTGAACCATGACCTTGCAGATCGGTTTTCTATTGTTCCCCGGCATCCAGCAACTGGACCTTACCGGCCCCTATGATGTCCTCGGTTCGCTGCCAGACGTGAAACTGCACCTGGTGTGGAAAGACCTCGCGCCGATCACCTCCAGCACGGGCTTGGTGTTCACGCCGACCATCACTTATGCCGACTGCCCGAACCTGGATGTGCTCTGCGTACCCGGCGGCGCCGGTGTGGGCCCTTTGATGGAAGACCCGCAAACCCTGGATTTTCTCAAGGCCCAGGCACAGACAGTGCGCTACATGACCTCGGTGTGCACCGGTTCATTGGTATTGGGCGCGGCAGGGTTACTGCGCGGTCGCAAGGCCACCACCCATTGGGCCTACCACCACCTGCTCGCCCCGCTCGGTGCTATTCCCGTACAGGAACGTGTGGTGCGTGACGGCAACCTGTTTACCGGCGGCGGGATCACCGCCGGCATCGACTTTGCCCTGACTCTGGCCGCGGAGTTGTACAGCGAAGCGGCGGCGCAACTGGTGCAACTGCAGATCGAATACGCGCCAGCCCCACCGTTTGACTCAGGCCGCCCGGAGACGGCGCCCCGGCATGTGCTGGAGGAAGCCAACAAGCGCACGGTGGAGTCACGCAGAGTGCGCGGGGAGATTGTTGCGCGGGCAGCTGCGCGGCTGGGGTGAAGTTGGATTTCTCACGTCCGGTCGCTGAATTTGCAGCGACTGGGAAGGTCCGTGGGAATGAACCGGTTTCAACGCTTGAACGTGAGGTAAGTCCTAGTCCGCTGTACGAAACTCCTTTTGATTCTCTCGGTGCTCAACGGCTGTCCAGTCGTAGCCAGTCTTTCGACTGACCTGGTAGTCGTGGCAAAGCTGGCCAAAGGTATCTCTTTCAGTCAAATAGGTGGCCGTTACCGCAGGAATGAATATGTGATCGGTCTGATACCCGGTGTCGGCTGGCATGCCGTCATCGCAGGCAAGCCAGCTCCCACAGTTGGATTGCGGGGTGTCTGGTAGATGAGCATTGGCTGTCGGGCCGTTGCGGGAGCAAGCTCCCCCGCCACAAAGAAACTTGCTTGGCTTCCCGCCTGTCATTCAGGCAGGACGCGACATCACCGCCAAGCGCACGGCCAACGCCGTCAGCACCGCTGCCAAGCCCCACTTCTGCAGCCAGGCGCTTTTGGTGCGCTTGGCGAAGAAGCGGCTGAGCGCCCCGCCAAACAGGCCCAATAGCATGTGAAACACGCTCGCGATCAACGTCAGCACGCCGCCCAGCACCATCAGTTGCAAGGCGATGGGCCCCGCCTCGGGCCGCACAAACTGTGGCAGGAACACCATGAAAAACAACAACGCCTTGGGGTTGAGCAAACTGTTGAGCATGGCTTGCAGAAACACTCGGCCCAACGCCACGCGGCCGACGTGAGCGGTGTCCAGGCCGGGGCGTTTTTGCAAGGTTTTGAAGGCCAGCCACAGCAGGTAAATCACGCCCGCATAACGGATCAGGTCGAACGCTGGCGGCCAACTGGCGACCAACGCCGTCACCCCCATGGCGGTCAACGCTGTCAGCAACAGGTCGGCCACGCCAATGCCCAGGGCCGAAGCAACGCCGCCGCGCCAGCCATGGGTGACGCCCTGACTGATGACAAATGCCATGTTCGGCCCCGGTGACAGCAACAACAGCAACACAGCGCCGGAAAAAACACCAAGTGTGACGAGGCTGATCATGGTCGAACCGTCCGCTGGGAAAAAATCCAGATTAATCGGCGCTGGCAGGCGCTACAAAAAATTGTGCTGGATACATTGCTCACGCAGCGAACCGAGTGATTGCTGAATGCCACAACCAACGTCTAGAATGCGAAACATTATCAATTAAGCCTGCTGCGCCAGGATGACCATGTCGAGCAATCACCCACTGGACCTTGCTGCCATCGGCCAGCTTTACCAAGCCCACCATTCCTGGCTGCGGGGCTGGTTGAGCCGGCGCACGGGTTGCCATGAGCGCGCCGCCGACCTCGCGCAGGACACCTTCGTGCGCCTGCTCAACGCGCGTCAGCAACAGACCTTGCAGCAGCCGCGCGCGTACCTGAGCAGCATCGCGCGCAGCTTGATGATCGACCAATACCGGCGCCGCGAACTGGAACGCGCCTACCTGGAAAGCCTGGCGCACTTTGCGCAAATGGAGGTGCCGAGCGAGGAAACACGGCTGCTGATCCTCGACAGCCTGGAGCGCATCGACCGTTTGCTCGACCAGCTCAAGCCACGGGTGCGCGAGGCGTTTCTGTTGGCCCAATTGGACGGCCTGACCTGTCCACAGATCGCCCTGCGCCTGGGCGTGTCCAAGGCCACAGTGGAGCGCGACCTGTCCAAGGCGCTGCACGCCTGTTACCGGTTGCGCTATGCCGACTCCTGACTCGCGCCTGGTCGACCAGGCCATCCAGTGGATGATCAAGCTGCGCTACAACACCGCCGACGACGCCAGCACCGCGGCCTTTGAGCAGTGGCTGCAGACCAGCGAGGCGCATCAGCAGGCCTGGCAACGGGTCGCCACCCTGAATGACGATTTCAACCACTTGCCAGCGCATGTCAGTCGCCATGCACTCGACGGCGCACGCCGGCACATCAGCCGTCGTGAAGGTCTGAAAATGCTCGGGCTGTTTGCCGGCGCCGCAGGTTTAGCCTGGCTGGGCCGCGACTACACGCCCCTGCCCGCCTTGATGGCGGACTACCGCACCGCCACTGGCGAGCGGCGCTGGGTAGCATTGGAGGATGGCAGCAAAGTCCAGCTCAACAGCGCCAGCGCCGTCGACATTACCTCCAGCGCCGAACAACGGCTGGTGAACCTGCGCCAGGGTGAAATATTGATCAATACCGGCGTCGACCGCCGTCCGCTATGGGTGCATACCCGCGACGGTTACCTACGCGCCCTGGGCACACGCTTGCTGGTGCGCGAAGAACCCCAAGGCACCCTGCTGGCCGTGCAGCAGGGTGCGGTGGCGGTGTTTGCCGACCGCCATGACGGCACGGCACGCCAAGTGATCAAGCCTGGCGAACAGGTAGTGTTCAACCGTAGCGGTATCCGCCCGTCCCCCAACAACGGCCTGGACCCTTGGGCCTGGAGTGACGGGGTGATCAGCGCCCACAACATGCGTCTGGAGGACTTCCTGGCCGAGCTGGGCCGCTATCGCAATGGGTTGCTGCGTTGCAGCGAAGCCGTGGCGGGGCTGCGGGTGTCGGGTATTTACCAACTGGACGACACCGACCAGGTGCTCAAGTTGGTGGCGCAATCGCTGGCAATCGATGTGACCTACCGTAGCCGTTACTGGGTGACCGTCTCCGCTCGCGTGTGACCTTGCAAAATAAATGAGGTGAATTCTCATTGCCATTCGACCTGTAAGGAGAGGCCGATCAACAGGCCCGTGTTGTCCACTTCCTTCAGGAGCATCCCGCGGTCATGCAAGCGTTCCCCTCCAAACGTTCACCCCTCAGACACGCCCTCAATGCCACCCTCCTTGGCGCGTGCGTGGCGGCCAGCGCCTTGCCGTATACCGCAAGTGCCCAGGAGCCCGGCAGCGAGCGCCAGGCCCGCGCCTGGAATATTGCGCCTGGGCCGCTGGCGGGCGCCCTTGATCAGTTTGCGCGGCAGGCCGGTATCAGCCTGTCGTATGACGCTGGCAGCGTGGCAGGCAAAAGCAGCCCGGGGCTGAGCGGCACCCTGGCCCCACAACAGGCCCTGAACCGGTTACTTCAGGGCCAGGGTTTGCAGGCGCAAAGCCAGGGCCAGAACGCTTGGTTACTGCTACCCCAGCAGCAAGCCGGCTCGACGCTGAACCTGGGCGCCACCACCATCACCGGTGATCGTTTGGGCGCCACCACCGAAGGCACCGGCTCCTACACCACCGGCGCCGTGACCATCGGCAAGGGCGAACACAGCCTGCGACGCACGCCGCAATCGGTGAGTGTGATGACCCGCAAGCTGATGGATGACCAGAACATCACCACCATCGACCAATTGCTGGAGCGCACCCCAGGCATCACCAGCTACGAATCACCCATGGGCGGCAAGTATTTTTACTCCCGGGGCTTCAAGATGCTCGGCCAATACCAATTCGACGGCGTGCCACTGGATATCGGCAAGGACTACGTACAGGCCGACAGTTTCAGCGCGAACATGGCGATCTATGATCGGGTGGAAGTCCTCAAGGGCGCTGCTGGCATGCTCAAGGGCGCCGGCACCGCCAGTGGTGCGGTGAACTTCGTACGCAAACGGCCCCAGGACAAGCCCACCACCAGCCTTGGCCTCTCGGCGGGCACCTGGGATAACTATCACACCGAATTCGACACCGGCGGCCCATTGAACGACAGCGGCACGGTACGTGGCCGCGCGGCGGTTAGCCAACAGAATCGTGGCTCGTACATGGACCTTGCCAAGCGTCAGGACCAGGCGTTTTACGCGGCCCTGGACATGGATGTCAGCCCTGATACCACCCTGGGCTTCGGGGCCAGCTATGAGGATGTCGACTCCACGCCGTGCTGGAGCGGCCTGCCGCGTTATCGCGACGGCAAAAGCCTCGGCCTGAGCCGCTCCACCTGCCTGGGCCAGGCCTGGAACGATTGGCAAAGCCAGCGCACCACGCTGTTCGCCGATCTGACCCATCACTTCAACGACGACTGGAAGCTCAAAGTCAGCGCCGTGCATAGCCGCAACCTGCAAGACATCAAATACGCCGCCAGCGAAAGCACCGTGGACTATGGTAACCCGGCCCCCACGCTCACCAGCTATGCAGCCTTGCTGGACTACGATCACAAAGACTACGGCCTGGACGCCTACATCGATGGTCAATTCGAAGCCTTTGGCCTGCAACATGAGTTGATCCTCGGCGCCAATGGCAGCCGTGGCACTCAGGACGATGTCTATGCGATCCGCAACCTGCCCCAGCGCCAAAGCGTCTTCAACCCCAACCACCACTTCCCGGAACCTGCCGACGACACCTTCTGGCCCAACATGTACCGTGGCGGCACGGTCAAGGAAACCGCCACTCAATACGGTGCCTACGCCACCTTGCGCCTGCGTCTGGCCGAACCTTTGATGCTGGTTCTGGGCAGTCGCGTCAGTTGGTATGAAAACCGCCGTGAGTCCCTGAACCTGGCCTGGGGCGAGTGGACCGACCAGGATGCACGCACCAAGGAAACCGGGGTGGTCACGCCGTTCGCCGCGCTGATCTACGACCTCAATGACAACCTTTCGGTGTACACCAGCTACGCCGATATCTTCCAACCACAAAGCTCCTACGCTACGGTCAGCGGTTCGGCCCTCAAGCCGAAAATGGGTGAGAACTATGAGTTGGGCATCAAGGGCGAATGGTTTGACGGGCGCCTGAACAGCTCCCTGGCGCTGTTTCGCGCCATCGAAAAAAACGCCGCCCAAACCGATTTCGAGACCCGCTGCGGCAGCTCCTCCGACGGCTACTGCTACACCGACACGGGCAAAGTTCGCGCCCAAGGGGTCGAGGCCGAGCTGAGCGGCGAATTGATCGAGCGCCTGCAAGTGTTTGGCGGCTATACCTACACGCAAACCAAGAACCTGAAGAACATCGACAGCGCAGCCGAAGGCGCGGTGTCCAACACTTACGTGCCACGGCATATGCTGCGCTTGTGGGGCGACTACCAGTTGGACGGTGCGCTGTCGAAATGGACAGTCGGCGCAGGGGTCAACGCCCAAAGCAGCAACTACCGGCTGCAAACCATCAAACTGGAACAGGCCGGGTATGCGTTGTGGAATGCGCGCCTGTCGTATCAGGTGGATGACACCTGGACCGTGGCGCTCAATGGCAACAACCTGTTCGATAAAAATTACTACCAGACCGTGGGCACCTCAGGCTGGGGTAATCTCTATGGAGAGCCGCGCAACCTGACCCTGAGCCTCAAAGGCAACTTCTAGGCACTGGCCCTCCTGTAGGAGCGAGCATGCTCGCTCCTACAACTTCCCCTTCCTGCCATCGTCAGAAAGCTTTTTTTCGCTGCCAGGCAAATCCCGACGTTTGTTCCTACACTCCAAAAAGCCAGCATCAATTCTCGATTTTTCTGAAAGCGCCCCCTCTTATGTCAATTAATCGTCATATCATGGAGGCCTTACGAGAGCCATTGACGGCAAAGGCCAAAAAGCCAAAACATTGACACGGACCCTCAAGAGAGCCACTATTTAGCCATCACTCCGTAAATTCCTGCGTCTGAACAGGCATTACGTATTACCCAGCAACAGCAGTTGTTCGATTTGCACCACTTGTAAAGCAAAGCTGCCTTATGGATGAGCAAACGAATAGTAACGTTCTGGTGGTGTATTGAGGATCTGATTTATGCGCGGTAAATCGTCGGTCGATAGCCTGTTTCTGACTCGTCCCGGTTTCGTTGAGTTTTTTGTCGTTTTCGTGAAACTGATCCACGGCCTTACGGCTGTGGTGCCGGCCATTATTCTGTTGTTCTATCCGGACCCCGTCGCCGAGCACATGCGCAACCACTACCTGGGCCTGCTGGTGTTCTTTGCGCTCTTGACCATCATTCTGTTCCAGGCTCTGGGGGTGTACTCCGAGGATCTGTTCAGCAACCGCCTGCGTTTTCGCGTGATGCTGGTGGCCTGGGTCTCGGCGTTTTGCATCCTGCTGTTCATGTACCAGATCCTGCTGCTCTTCCCCCAGTTGAGCCCACGCAACCTGGCGGCCTGGTTTTCCATGAGCCTGGTGCTGTTTGGCGTGGAGCGGATATTGATGCTGCGCCTGTACCGCCATCTGATGGATAACGGCAAATTCCTCCAGCGCACCGTGATCCTGGGCTTTACCGACACGGCCGTGCATGTGGCTGAACACCTGTCGCGCAACAGTGACATCCGCTCCGGCCTGATCGGTTTTATCGACGACCGTACCGAGCGCATTCCCAAGGAATTGAGCCGCCTGCCGTTGCTGGGCAATACCCGCGACCTGGAAAAGCTGATCCGCTCCGAACAGGTCAACCAGGTGATGATCACCCTGCCCTGGGCTGCCGAGCAGCGCATCAATGGGTTGGTCAAGCGCCTGCGGCAGATGTCGGTGAACGTCATGCTGGTGCCGGATATGGCCGCCCTGCGCTACGGCCATAACCGCATCACCGATGTGGGCGGCATCCTGATGTTCAACACCTCGCAGTTGCCACTGCGGGGCTGGTCGCCCTTTATCAAACGTTGTGAAGACCTGCTGCTGGCCAGCATCGGCCTGCTGCTGCTGTCGCCGGTGATGCTGGTGACCGCCATCGCGATCAAACTCGATTCCAAGGGCCCGGTGCTGTTTCGCCAGAAGCGCTTTGGCTACAACGACAACCTGATCCGAGTATTCAAGTTCCGCTCAATGTACGTCGAACAGACCGACCTCAACGCCGAAAACCAGACCACGCGCCAGGACCCGCGCATTACCCGGGTCGGCAGGATCATCCGCAAGACCAGCATCGATGAGCTGCCCCAGCTGTTCAACGTACTGCTGGGCAATATGTCGATGGTCGGCCCGCGCCCCCACGCCACGGCCACCAAGGCGGCCGGGATTCCTTTCGAGCAAGCGGTCAGCGAATACAGCTCGCGCCATCGGGTCAAGCCTGGCATCACCGGCTGGGCGCAGATCAATGGTTACCGCGGCGAGACCGACACGCTGTTCAAGATTCAGAAACGGGTCGAATACGACCTGGAATACATCGCCAAATGGTCCGTGTGGCTGGACCTCTACATCGTTTTCATGACGGTCCCGGCCGTTCTTTCCACCAAGGAAGTCTATTGATGAACCCACTTAACGGATTGATCCCGTGCATCATCTCCGGTGGTTCGGGTACGCGGCTGTGGCCGGTTTCGCGGCAGAACATGCCCAAGCCGTTCATGCGCATGCGCGACGACCAGAGCCTGTTGCAGAAGACCTTCCTGCGGGCCAGTCACTTGCCGGGCGTCGACAGCATCCTGACCGTGACCAACCGCGACCTGCTGTTTCGCACCCTGGACGACTACCGCGCGGTGAACACCCAGCGCCTGGGCCTCGACCTGCTGCTGGAGCCGTTTGGCCGCAACACCGCCGCCGCCATCGCCGTGGCTGCGTTGCATGTGCAGGAGCATTTCGGCGCAGACGCGCAGTTGCTGGTGATGCCGGCCGATCATCTGGTCCTCGATGAAGACGCCTTTGCCCAGGCGGTGGAAAAAGCCCGCGCGTTGGCCGAGGCCGGTTACCTGGTGACCTTTGGCATCCAGCCTGACCGAGCAGAAACCGGCTTTGGCTATATCGAACAAGGGCCGGCACTGGGCGCTGGGTTTCGGGTGCAGCGCTTTGTCGAAAAGCCCGACCAAGCCACCGCCCAAGGCTACTTGGACGGCGGCAAGCACCTGTGGAATGCCGGCATGTTCTGCTTCAAGGCAGCCACCCTGCTGGAAGAATTGGCCAGCCACGCCCCGGCGGTTCTGGAGGCGGCCAAGGCGGCACTGGAGCACAGCCAGAGCCTGCAAAACAGCAGCAGCCGCCAGCGCGAACTGAGCCCTGAAGGTTTCGGCACCGCGCCGGATATCTCCATTGATGTGGCGCTGATGGAAAAATCCGCCCAGGTTGCGGTCGTGCCCTGCGACATTGGCTGGAGCGATATCGGCTCTTGGGAAGCCCTGCGCCAACTCACGCCCAGTGATGACAATGGCAACCAGATCAATGGCGAGGCGATCCTGCACGACGTACATAACTGCTACATCGATTCGCCCAAGCGGGTACTCGGTGCGGTGGGCGTGCGCGACCTGATCATCGTCGACACCCCGGACGCCCTGCTGATCGCCGACGCCCATCGCAGCCAGGACGTGCGGCATATCGTTGCCGAACTCAAGCGCCAGAATCACCCGGCGTTCAGCCTGCACCGCACTGTCACCCGGCCTTGGGGCACCTACACGGTGCTGGAGGAAAGCACGCGGTTCAAAATCAAGCGCATCGTGGTCAAGCCCAAAGGCTCGCTGTCCCTGCAAATGCACCATCACCGCAGCGAGCATTGGGTAGTGGTCAGCGGCGCAGCGATGATCACCAATGGCGAACGCGAGATCCTGCTCAACATGAACGAGTCCACCTACATTCCCGCCGGGCACAAGCACCGCCTGACCAACCCCGGCATCATCGACCTGGTGATGATCGAAGTACAGAGCGGTGAGTACCTGGGTGAAGACGACATCGTGCGTTATGACGACATCTACGGCCGCGCGCCAGTTGAAGTGAAGCCCTGATGCGTACGTCATTGATCATCCCCACCCGCAACGCGGCCAGTCACCTGGACCGCCTGTTGCCAGCGCTGCGCATGCAGACGTTGCAACCGGACGAGATGCTGGTGGTCGACAGCGCATCGAGCGATGACACCGTGGCGCGCTTTCGCGAGTTTGGCGCACGTGTGGAGGTGATTGATGCCCGCGACTTCAACCACGGCGGCACCCGGCGCTGGGCCAGTGAACAGGTGGGCGGCGACGCCTTGATCGTGATGACCCAGGACGCGATTCCCGCCACCGCCGAGACCTTCGCCAACCTGATCAGCGAGCTGCAACTGGAGCCGCTCAATGGCGTGGCCTATGGACGGCAGCTGCCGCACCCCGGCGCCGGCGTGCTCGGCGCGCAGTCGCGGCACTTCAATTACCCGGCGGCCAGCCGCACCAAGCGCCTGGACGATGCAGCGCAACTGGGCATCAAGACCTGCTTCAGCTCCGACTCGTTTTCGGTGTACCGGCGCAGCGCCCTGAGCGCGGTGGGCGGTTTCCCCCGGGATGTGATTGGCAGTGAAGACGCCTATGTGGCCGCGCGCATGCTGCTGGCCGGTTACCAGGTGCGCTATGCCGCGAGTGCGCAGGTGTATCACTCCCACGATTACCGCTTGCTGGAAGAGTTTCGCCGCTACTTCGACATCGGTGTGTTCTACGGCCGCGAGCCGTGGATTCGCCAGGCATTTGGCGACGCCGGCGGCGAAGGCAAACGTTATGTGCTGGCCGAACTGCACGCATTGCGCGAGGCCAACGCGCTGTACCGCGCCCCCGAAGTGGTGGTGCGCAGTGCCTTTAAATTGCTGGGCTATCGCCTCGGCCACCTTGAACGCCACCTGCCCAACGCGCTTAAACGGCGCCTGGGCATGTTTTCCACCTACTGGACTTGAGCCGTCATGAAGACTATCAACCGACGTTTCCGTCTTACCCTGCTCGGCCTTTTGAGCACCTCAATCTGGCTGGCCGGTTGTTCGACCCCGGCGCGGGTGCCGCTTCCTGACAACACTACGCTCAAGGCCGGCCATCAAGCGGCGTTGACCCTGGCCGACCTGCCACCGCCGCAGGTGCTGATCCAGAGCGGCGACTCGCTGCGTATCGTGCGTGATGCCCAGGAGCCGGCGGCGGCCGATGACATGACGATATTCGTGGTGCGCCCCGACGGCGTGATCTCGGTACCCAACATTGGCCGGGTCAAGGCGGCCTTGCGCACGCCCGAAGACCTGGGCAAGGAGATCACCGAGAAGTACAAGCGCATCTACCGCGAACCTGCGGTGACGGTGAACATCGCCAGCGCACCGAGCAACAAGGTGTTTATCGGCGGCGCGGTGTCCAACCCGGCATTTTTCGACCTGGCCGGCAACGTCAGCATCGAGCAGGCGCTGCTCAGTTCCGGTGGCGTATTGCCCTCGGCGGATGCCTCCAACGTGGCCTTGCTGCGTACCGGGCCCGATGGCAAGTACAGGACGTACTTCATCAGCCTGGAGAGCATGCTGACCAACCCCAATCACCCGCGGGTGGCGTTGCAGCGTGGCGATTTGATCTTTGTGCCGCAGTCGGGCATCGGCGCGACGGTGGAGGCTGTGGATATGTACTTCACCAAGCTGTTTCCGATCAATAAAGGGATTGGTGTGGGCTTGAACTACGACCTAAACCAGAGTGACGTGAAAAATAGCGGCAACAACGTCGACTGTCGGGGTGGTACATGTTTTTAGTCATTAATGATCACACCCTTCCAACAAATAGAAGCTTTCACCTCCCCATCCATGGAGTGATCCTGTGATCGAAATCCGCTCTCTTCGCGACCTGCTGCGGCTGTTTTTCATCTACCGCCGCGAATTCAAACTGGCCGTGATCACCACGATCGTCGTTGCCGTGCTGGGTGCCTTCCTGTTGCCGGCTCGCTACGAGTCGGACGCGCGCTTGCTGGTCAAGCCGGGCCGGGACAACACCACGTTGCCGATCGAAGCCGCCAACCGTCAGACGCTGATTGCCCCGAGCACCCAGCACGACCCGATTGTCGACGAAGAAAAAATGCTCACGGGCCGGCCCATCGTGCATATCGTCGCCGAGCGCTATATGGCGATGACCGCCGAACCGCCGCAAGGCTTCTGGAAGGTCACCAAGTTCTACATCAAAAAGGGCGTGGGCGAAGTCATCAATGGCATTCGTAGTGTGCTGCAGTTCGTCGGCCTTGCCGAGAAACAAAGTCCGCTGGAACGCCTGGCGACCTCACTGGAGAAGAACTTCACCGCCGGTCACGAGCCGGGTTCTTCGGTGATCGAGATTTCCTTCACCTGGGACGATCCGGCGGTGGCGCAAAAAATCGTCGAGGAATGGGTCAACGCCTACCTCGAAGAACGCGCGCGGATTCTCGGGCGCAAGAGCCTGCACACCTTCTATGAAACCGAACGCGCCAAGGTGGCAGAGAACATCCAGAGTCTGAAAGATCAGCTGCAAGGCCGCTTGAAGCAGATCGACTCGATCAGTGTCGATGCACGCCTGAAGAACCTGACCAACCAGATCGACCGCGTCACCGATGCCAAGGTCAGCGCACAGAACCAGATATCGGGGATTCGCAGCCTCCTGGCCAACGCCAGCCAGCAGATCAAGAGCCAGCCGGCAGACGTGGTCACGATGCGCGAAACCAGCCTCAACCCCACCCAGCTCGACCTCAAGCGCCAGCTCAATGCGCTGCAAGTGGAGCGGGCTCGGCTGCTGCGCACTTACCTGCCGGGCACGCCGCAGGTCAATCAGATCGAGCAGAACATCCGCGACATGGAAGCCCTCAGCGCCCAGGAAGCTACACGCCTGGAACGCTCGCAGAACACCGCGCCCAACAGCCTGGTGATCAACGTTAAACAGCAAATGATCGACGCCCAGTTGCAAGAGCGCAAACTGGCCGGGGAAATCGAGAACTACGACAAGACCCTTGCCGAACTGCGCGCCCAGCGTGACCAGGCGATGACCGATGAACCGCAACTCAACACCCTGAGCCAACAACTGCGCACGGCCGAAAAGAGCTATGCGTTGTACTCGGACAATCTTGAACAGGCGCGAATCGACCACGAACTGGACAATAGCCAGATCAGTAACATTGCCCTGATCGAACACGCCACCCTCAACCCGGCCCGCGTGTTTCCCAAGAGCCTGCTGATGCTGTTGTTCGCCATTCCCGCCGGCGTGGCCGTGGGCTTGCTGACCATCTATGTGCTGTACCTGCTGGACCAGCGCATCCACGATGGCACGCGCTTGCAGGAGATGTTCCATGTGCCGCTGTGGAGCAGCATTCCCGATGTGCAAGACGCAACGCCGGCAGCCGTCACCGCCAGCCTCTACCGCTTGTACAGCCTGCTGCCCCTGGATCGCATTGCCGCCGACGGTTTTGCCCTGGGCCTGACCTCGGCGCGCCATGGCGAGGGTGTGACCTTTATCGCCTCGCAACTCAAGCGTCTGCTGGAGGAACGTGGTCACCGCGTCTCGGTCGATGGGGCGAGCGCGCCAACGCCGGGTGAGGTGTTGCTGCTGGACGCCTCGGCGCTGTCCTCCAACCCGCAGGCCTTCCTGACGCTGCGCCGCGCTGACCAGATCGTACTGGTGATCGAGGCCCGCACCAGCACCGTACCGACGATCGAAAATGCCGTGTCGTTGCTGACCACCGCGTTCGGCAAAGTCGACGGCATGATCCTCAACCGCCGTCGCTTCGAAGTGCCGGCCAAGGTGCTGGCACGACTCAACAGCTGGCGCGGGGCGGCCTGATGCGTATCGCACTGCTGGCGCCGCTGCCACCGGAGCAGACCGGGATCGCCGATTACGCCGCGCATCTGCGCCATGCGTTGATCGAACAGGGGCTGGAGGTGGTGACCCCGCTCGCCGGCTGCCTGGAATTGCCTGAACAGTTGAAGCGCCTGCAGGCCTTCGACTGGCGCGGCGTGGACCTGGTGCATGCCGAACTGGGGGGTGGGCGCTTCGGTGAGTTCCAGGCGCTGGAGTACCTGCGCCGGGCGCAACCGCACCTGCCGTTGACCGCCACGGTGCATGACCCGGAGCGCCTGATCTGGCGCCGGGCCAAGCTGTTTTTCCCCTTGACCCTACTTGAACGCCTGCCCCATCCGCTGCCCCAGGCGGCGGCGCTGCTGGCCGACCCGTTGACCTTGCACGAAGAGCGGCGCCTGGCCAAAGGTATGCGCCGGCTGATCACCCTCACCCGCCTGGGCGGCGACTGCCTGCGCCAGCGCATGGGCCTGCACCCGCAACAGGTGGCGGTGATTGCCCATGGCAACCTGCCCATCGTGCCCCAGGCGTTGCCGCCACTGGCACCGTTGCGCCTGCTGTATTTCGGTTTTATCTACCGTGGCAAGGGCATTGAAGACCTGCTCCAGGCCCTGGCCCAGTCACTGGCCGCCCACCCGCAATGCCGAAGCCAGGTACGCCTGACCCTGGCCGGTGGCACCGCGCCGGAAATGACCTTTGACCCCGCCGGCAACTACCTTGATGGCCTGCGCGAGCAGATCAGCGCCCTGCATCTTGAGGATGTGGTGGACTGGCAACTGGACCTGCCATCGGCGCAGATCCCTTCTACGATCCAGGCGCACCACGTGATGGTGCTGCCCTATCGCGAATCGAAAAAACTCAGTTTCCTAGGGCAAATGCGCGGCACCAGTGGCGCGCTGTCGTGGGCCAATGCATGCGGGCGCGGGGTGATCACCTCCAACGCCCGCGCCTTTGCCGAAGAGGTGGCTGGCGGTAATGGCATCACCTATCAGCAGGGCGATACAGCGTCCTTGAGCAACGCCTTGAGCCGCTTGATCCTTGACCCGCAACAGGCGCAGCAATGGGCCGCCCGGGCTGGAGAAATCGGCCACCAACGCCAGTGGGCCAACACGGCCCAGCGGTTTGCTGAATTATTTCGGGATGCTTGTGAGGAGCCGTTGCGATGAACCTGTCATCCGTTCGCCCACTGTGGCGCTACTTGCCGCTGGCGCTGTCAATCGCCGTCGGTAGCGCCCTGCTGTTGAGTGAAAAAGTCGATGCGCAGCCGGTGAACCTGGCCCCGGAGCGCACCGTCGTCTGGAAGGACTTTCTCGGCGTAAACGCACACTTTCTGTGGTTCACACCCGAGCAGTACCACAAGCAGATCAAACAGTATAAAAAGCTTGGATTGCAATGGGTGCGGGTCGACCTGCACTGGGATCGCCTGGAACCCAAAGAAGACGGTTATCAGCTCAACACCTTCGATGAACTGGACCGCACCCTGACCGCTGAAAAAATCCGCTCGGTGTTTTACCTGGTGGGCTCGGCGCCCTTTATCACCACCGCCCCCAAGGGTGCGCAGTTCCAGGATCAGTACCGACCGCGGGATCCGGAAGTGTATGCGTTGCGCCTGGCACTTCTGGCCAAACGCTACCCCACTATTGATGCCTGGCAGGTGTGGAACGAGCAGAACCTGCCGAACAACTGGCGCCCCAAAGTCGACGCCAAGGAGTACGGGCAATTGTTATTGGCCAGTCACCAGGCCCTGAACCTTGCCGCGCCCGGCAAACTGCAGGTCATGGGCGGCATGGCGTACTACAGCCAAATGCCGCCGCGTGGCAAAACCCTGATGTTTGAAGCACTCGGCGCGCTGGGTGTGCAAAACCTGGGCATGGTCGCGGCCTATCACCCTTATTCGATGACCCCGGAAACCGATGAGCCGGGCAAGAACGAAGTGCTGCTGCGCGGTGATCAACTCAACTCAATGCTGCACGGCGCCGGGATCAAGAACGTATGGGCCACCGAGTGGGGCTGGTCCAGCTACGCCGGCCCCAAGGAGATGCAGGACCTGATCGGTATCGACGGGCAGGCCGACTACACCTTGCGCCGCCTGGCGTTGATGGCGTCCCAGGACTACCAGAAGATTTTCCTGTTCGCGCTGTCCGACCTCGACCAACGCGCCTCGCCACGCGACCAGCATTACGGCCTGTTGAACCTTGATGGCGAACCCAAGCCGGTATACACCGCCCTCGCCCGCTTCCTGGAGATTACCGGCCCCACGCTTGAACCCGGCAACACGCCGCAGTTGCAGGATGTACCGGACAGCTTCTACAGCGTGGCCTGGACCCGCCCTGACGGCAAGCACCTGCTGATGTATTGGAGCGCCAAAGGCAGCAGCATCAGCCTGCCCGGCATCAAACACGCAGAACTGCTGGACCCGCTGACCGGCGCCCGGCAAACCCTGAGCGACGACAACGGTATTCGCCCAGCGGTGAAGCCAAGTTTGCAGATACTGGTGTGGTAGCCCCGGGCATGGAGAGCTGTACATGAGAATCCTCTGGATTGTGCCCTACCTGCCGTGGCCGACCACCAGCGGCGGCAAGACGCGGCAGTACCATTTGCTGCGCACCTTGAGTGAGCGCGGGCATCGCATCACGCTGCTGGCGCAATCGAAAACGCCGGCCGATGACGCGGCGCATGCGGCCTTGGAGCCGTTGCTTGAACGCCTGATCATGGTTCCACGCCGGCCGCTGAAACATCCGCTGACCCTGCTCGGCGGCCTGTTCGCGCCCTGGCCGCTGTTGACCACGGTCAACGGCCTGTCGGCACCGTTGCAGGCCCAGTTTGCGCAACTGTTGAATGAGCGCTGGGACGTGATTCAGGTAGAACACAGCTACAGCCTGCAGCCGTTTCTGCGCACCTTGCAGCAGCAACGGCGCGAGTTTGTGCTGACCGAGCACAACCTGGAATCGAGCCTCGGCGGCGCCACTTACGACCGTTTCCCCAAGTGGGCCGCACCGTTTGTACAGTATGACCAGTGGCGCTGCCGGCAATGGGAACGCAAGGCGTTCGATGCCGCCGCTCATGTGGTCGCCGTGACCGAGGCGGACGCTCAGGCCATGCGGCCGTTGTCCTCGACGCCGGTAAGCGTGGTGGTCAATGGGGTCGACAGCCGCGCCTTTGCCGAGGTCAGCGCCGATGCGCAGAGCCAGCGCCTGTTGTTCGTCGGCAATTACGAGTACGCACCGAACCTGGACGCCGTGCAGTGGCTGCTCGACGAGATCTTCCCCAGGCTCTGGTTGCAGTGCCCGAGCGCACGCCTGGCAGTGGTCGGCTATGGCTTACCCGAACACTGGCGCGAGCGCTGGCCCGATGAACGTATCGAGTGGCTGGGGTTTGTTCCCGACCTGTGTGCCTTGCAACGCCGCTGCGCCGGTTTTGTCGCCCCGTTGCGCCATGGCGGCGGCTCCAAGCTCAAGGTGTTGGAGGCGATGGCCGCCGGCTTGCCGCTGGTGAGCACGGCCCAGGGCGTGTCCGGGTTGGCGGTACAGCCACAGGTACATTACTTGGCCGGCGAAAACGCTGAGGCCCTGGCCGACGCCGTTGTGCGCCTGCTGGATGAACCGGCACTGGCTGGGCGACTGGCGGATACGGCACGCGACTACGCGCGGCAATACCACGACTGGGCGGTGGCGGCTAATGAACTGGAGCACCTCTACCGCAGCTTGCTCACCGCCAAGGAGTCTCAGCCATGCGCGTAGCCCTGGACTATCGCCCCGCCACGGTTGCGCCGTCTTCGGGCATCGCCCGCCAGGTCGTGGCCCTGGAAGACGCCCTGCGCGCGCGGGGCAACACCGAGGTGGTGCTGTTCAGCGAAGCGCCCCTGGAGCATCCGCAGCGCCAGACTGCCGTTTGCCCGGCCTGGGCCAGCCCGCTGGACGGCCTGCAACGCCCACAAGTGCGCCTGCGGTTCGAGCGCGGGTTCTTGCCCAGGGCGCTGCACGAGCAGCAGATCGACCTGTACATCGCCACCGCCAATATGGGCTTGCCGTTGTGCCGTAAACCCGCCGGCACCCGCTATGTACTGGTGCTGCATGACCTGTTTCAGTTGACCCACCGCAACTTCCATCGCTCCAAACTCAAGGCCCTGGCCTACCGCCTGATCGACGGGGCCTCGATTGCCTGGTCGGTGTGGCAGGCTGATCGGGTGTGGTGCCCGTCGCAGTTTTCCTGCAATGAAGCCGCGCGCCTGTTCCCCTGGGCACGGGCCAAGTTCCGCGTGCTGAACAACTTGGTGCCCGAATTGAATGCAGCGCCAGAACCGCTGCCCGCCAACCTGCCGGCGCGTTACTGGCTGGTGGTGGGCACGCGGGAGCCGCGCAAGAACATGGAGTTCTTTCTGCGCCAATGGCAGGCCTGCCGTGCGCTGAACCCTGATGTGCCGGACTTGGTTCTGGTGGGCCACGCCAGCGATGTACCGGCGGCACTCGGTGAGCTGCCGGGCCTGCATTGGTGCAGCGGTTTATCGGACGGGCAACTGCAAGCGCTCTACCGTCATGCCGCGTGCCTGTGGCAGCCATCCTATGCCGAAGGCTTTGGCCTGCCGGTGGTGGAAGCCTTGAGTGTCGGCACGCCAGTAGCGGTGGCACGCGGCAGCGCCCTGGATGAAATCGCGCCGCCCGATGCCCCGCGCTTCGCCCCCCATGACGCCGAGCAACTGCACAAGGTCATGCAACAACTGGCCGGCGCCGAGGCCACGCAAGACGGCGAAACACACCGCGCCTGGGCCCGGCAATTTGCCGAACCGGCTTATCGCGCGCGCCTGGACACTTTGCTCAAGGAATTGGACCGCTAATGCTGCCAGGAAAATTCGTCAGTCTGCTGCTGGGCCTGGTGTTCGGCGGGTTGCTGTTGGCCCTGTCGCCGATCAAGGTCATGCTGGTGGTAGCCGGTGTGGCCGTGGCCTTGACCCTGATCCGCTTTCCCCTGTGGGGCTTGCTGATTTTCTCGGTACTGGCCACCAGTATTCCCTACACCACCTTGCAATTGGGCATCCGCACCACCGTCAGCGAGGCGGTGCTGGGGCTGACCTGGGTCGGGGTGTTCTGGCAATCGTTCATCGGCAAGACCCGTGGCTTCATGCTGTGGCGACCGACCGAGCGGGCGCTGATGTGGCTGATGCTGTTCAGCACCATTCCGTTTATCTGGGGCATGCTGATCATCCATGCCGAAGGCAACGGGCCGGTGAACTGGGTGCGCTGGCTGATGAACCTGTCGATGTTGTTTATCGTGCCGCTGTTGCTGCGCACCGACGCTGACCGCGACAAGGTGGTGGTCGCCCTGTTGCTGGGTAACCTGGCGATGCTGCTGCTGTCGATCTTCATGTTCCTGAAGACGCGCAATGCGATGTCGATGATCGATATTCTCACCGACCTCAAATACGCCCACCCGGAAGCGGTGAAGGATATTTTCTCTGCCAACTACACGCGCATGGCCTCGCCCTGGGTGCACCCCAACCTGACCGGTGGCGTGCTGGTGCTGTTTATTCCCCTGGCGCTGTTCTATGGCTGGACCCGCAGCGGCTGGCGTCGGGCCCTGGGCCTGGCGGTGGCGGTGCTGGGGTGTGCCGGCCTGCTGCTGAGTATTTCCCGTGGTGCCATCGTGGCCCTGGCGCTGGTATTGATCTGGCTGGCCTACAAGCGCGTGCCGAACAGCGGACGCATTATCGGTATCGGGGCGGCGTTCGCCGTTGCGCTGGTGATGTTCTATCCGCCGTTGCAGGAGCGCTTGCTGACCATCTTCTCGACCACCAACGCCAGTACCGAAATCCGCTTTGACGAGTACGCCCGGTTCCCCACCGCCATGGCGACCTACCCCCTGGGGATCGGCTTCAAGATCGACCCGCCCGTGCCCGGCTCCAATCTGTTGGGGATCTCCAACCTGTGGCTGAACTTCATCTACAAAGTCGGCATTCCAGGGATGCTGCTGTTTATCACCGTCACCCTGTTGTGGTGGCGCGAAGTGCGCCCCCTGGGCCAGGTGCGCAAAGTCACCGCCGACAATGCGCTGTGGCTGGGGTGCCTCTGTGGTGTGTTGGCGGCACTGCTGACGGGGATTTTCGACCATTATTTCAGCTTCACCTTTGTACTGATCGCGCTGTTCTGGCTGTTGATGGGCATGAGCCTGCAACAGGTGCGTCTGCGCCCCTCCATTACCGCCCCTGTTGCTGCTATTGCGCCAAAGGATAACCAACCATGAAGCACCGGATGATCCACTCCACCGACTTGCGTGACCGCCTCCCCACGCTGGCCGCTGAAATGGGCGTGAGCCTGCCGGACCTGGAAGAGGCGCTGGACTGGTGCCTGGCCAACGACGTGGTATTTGAAGAAGGCGAAGGCGACAACAAGCGCTTCTGGATCAGCTCCATCGATCTGGAAACCGCGATTGAGCACCCGGTGGCGCGCCGCCTGTTCCACCGGATGAAACAGGACCTTGCGGCCCAGCTACTGCCGCGTTACGGCAAAAACTGGGCGACCGTCAAAGACCGGTGGCGCAGTGTCTGGGACATGGCCTACAACATCTTGATCAACAAGATCCCCAGCCACCATGTACGCATCGCCTGGCTGCGCCTGGGTGGCGCGAAGATCGGCAAGGGCTCCAGCTTGTGGCGTAACACCGAGGTGCTGGGCATGCACAATCTGGTGGTCGGCGACGATTCGGTAATCGGTTGGCATTGCCAGGTGGACGCCCGCGCCGGGCTGGTGATCGGTAACCACGTGGCGATCGCCTCCCACGTGCTGATCATCGCCGGCAGTCATGATTTGCAGGCACCAGAGTTCTGGTCGATTTCCGGGCCGATCTACATCGACGACTACGTGTGGATCGGCAGCCGGGCGTTGATCGGCTACGGCACGCACCTGGGCTATGGTTCAGTGATCAGCGCCAATACCGTGGTGGCCAAGGCAGTAGCCCCCTACAAAATCATTGGCGGTTCCGGGGCCAAAATCATGGGCGAACGTTGCCATGATCTGAACTACAAGGTGGGTGGCAAAGGCCTGTTCACCCTGTTTCACTGATGTTCGGCAGCACGCTCTGGCTGACCATCGCGACCCTCGCAGGGCTGGTCGCCGGTTTCGCCCGCGAATGGCTGCTGGTGGCGGCCTGGGGCGCGGGCAGTCGCAGCGACGGGTTTCTGGTGGCGGTGTTTTTGCCCGAAGCATTGCGCATGACCCTGGCCGCCGGCCTGCTTGCGGCGGCTGCCCTGCCCCTCTATCAACAACGCGACCCACACCGCCAGCAGGCCTGGCTGGCCAGCCTATCCCCACGCCTGCTGGGAGTGGGCCTGGCGCTGTTTGCCGTACTGGCGCTGGGCGCGCCACTGTGGGTGCGCCTGATCGGCCCCGGCCTGGACGTGGCGGCCCATGCCGAAGCCGCCGCTAACTTGCGTTGGCTGGCAGCCTGTGCGCCGGGCCTGGTGATGCATGGGCTGTTCAGTATTCCCTTACAGGCACGCCAACGTTTTGTCCTGCCGGGCCTGGGCTCTTTACTGTTCAATCTGCCACCGGTGCTGTACCTGTTTATCCGTGGCAGCTCCAGCGACAGTGCCGAACTGGCCATGAGCTTTTTTGCCGGCAGTGTGTTGATGTGCCTACCGTTGCTGGTGCCGGTCTGGTCTTTCGGCTGGCGGCCGTGGCAGATCAGCGGCGACCCGCTGGCAGGCCGCGAATTGCTGGGCCGCATCGGCCCGTTGTTGGCCAGCAACGTGGCCAGCCAGGGCCTGGCGCTACTGGAGCGATTGATCGCCAGTTTCCTGGGGGAAGGCGCGGTGACGTGGGTTAACCTCGCACGCAAGCTGATCAACCTGCCATTGATCGCCCTGATGAGCCTCAACCAAGTGCTGCTGGGCATGATGAGCGGCGAACAAGGTCAGCAGCGCCTGGCCCTGCTGCGTCGCGGCCTGGATGCAGCGACCCTGCTGAGCCTGCCGGCGGCCTTCGGCCTGATTGGCGCCAGCCCCACGCTGATCCATCTGCTGATGCCCGCCCAGAGCGTCGATGGCCCACTGCCGGCGCTGCTGGCCTGGTTCGCCACGCCTCTGGTGTTTGGCGCCTGGAACGCGATGCTCGCTCGCTATGCCTATGCCAGCGGCGACACGCGCCTGCCGCTCAATTGCGAACTGCTGGGCAGCCTGGTCAACGCCGCCTTGCTGGTGGTGCTGCCCTATTGTATCGGCCTGCCGGGGATCGCCTTGGCGGCGTTGGGTGGCGTCGTGGTGACGAACTTGTTGCTGATGCACCGCCAGCAACTGCTCGGCCAACTGGGCTGGCCATTGCAGTGGGGCTTGAGCGGGGTGCTGTTGGGTGTGGCGGCGCTGGCCCTGCACCCCTTGCACAACGATGGGTGGCAGTTGGGGTTGAGTAGCCTGGCCGGCGCGTTGGTGTTGGTGGGGTTGGGGCTTTGGCTCAAGCCGTGGAAAGCCTGAGGCCGGTTCCCACCAGAACGGTGGGAGGGGACCTGTTCAATCTTCCAGCGGCTTGGGGGCTTTGTTGCCGGGCTTGGCGGGCTTGGTGCCCTTGGCCGCAGCCGCTGGCGCGGCTGGAACAGGCTCCGGCTCCGCAGGTGCGGCAAGCTCCTTTTCCGCCTGAGGCATCTGGTCAATGGCGCTGAAGAACTCCTTCAGGTCAAGGCTGTCCGGTGGCACGGTTTTTTCGAGTTTCTTCTCACCGTCCTTGCCGATCAGAATCACCTTGGTGCCGCTGCCGACGCCGAGCTTGAGGGCGCGGATCAGCGCGTTGGTTTCAGGCGGCGTGAGCTTTTTGCTGTCCTTTGGGTCCTTGGCGAACTTCTCTCCTTCAGCGCCAATGCTGCCGAACTTCACGGTATAGAACACCATGCTGCGCTCTTCGAAGGACTGCTTGGTGGCAGCCTCTTCCAGTTGTTTCTTCAGCGTTGCCAGTGTCGGGTTTCCAGCATCAAGCTCCACGACCACCAGGGGGCGCGTCTTGCCCAACTCCTGCTTGAGCGGATTATCATCAGCGGCCAACAACGGCCCCGTAAAAGCCATCAAGGTAGCCAGGGTCAGCGACCGGATGAGCATGCGCACCTCCTTTGAATTCCATGCAGGGTTCTTGAGTTTCATGTCTGCGACAGCCAAATTCAAGGATGATTCCTACACCACCTTGAGAAGCGTAGGTCAGGAAGCCCGCTACGCAAGGGCTTGGACAGTGGCCTGGTCATTGTTTCTTCCGGTTACGAGACCTTCCACTGCGGCCAATGCCGGGCAAAAACGGGGGCCACGACAGGGTCGGCGTCTACCCGCTCCAGGCTCTGCGCAAAGCCCGGCGCCAGGTTGCCGAGCACCTCGCGCGCGTCGTCCCAACGCGATACCGCCGCCGCCATGATGCCCAGTGCATTCGGCGCGTTGCTGGGTGTAAACAGTTGGCCGGCAAACTGATCGGCAAACACGACCCAGGCCTGATGCAGGTAGCGCCGTGTGCCGCTGACCAGTTGTGCTTGCTGCGCCTCATCGGCGTTGCCCAACCAGCGTTGCGGGTAGTCGATGATGCCGATCGCCGAATAGCAGTTGGCGGCGATGTACAGCAAGCCGCGCAGGATCTGCGTACGATCGCCAGCCAGCAACTCGGCCTTGGGATACTCCAGGCCCAGGTGGATCAGGATCGCGGCGCTTTCGGTCAGTACCTGGCCATTTGGAGTGACCAGGGTGGGGATCTGCTTGAGTGGATTGATACGTGCAAGGGCGTCGCTACCCTCGCCGTCCTGCCAGGAACTGGCCTGCACGCGATGCCACGGCACTGCGCAGCGCTGCAGGGCGATTTCGATCATGCAGGATCCGGATTCGTCGGTGCCGTAAAGGGTGTACATGGGCGTTTCCTCCTGAGCGATGGGCAATATTGAGCCTGTGGTGATTACCTAGAATAGCCCCATCTGCCCGCCTACCAGGGTACCGAAATCGTCATTCACGAACGGCAGGATTGCGTCAGCCACGGGCTGCAATTGGCGCGTGACGTAGTGGTCGTAGTCGATGGGCGCCTGCCGCACTTCCAGCGGTTCCGGGCCGTTGACGCTGATCACGTAGCTGATCCAGCCACCGCGCTGGTACTGGCGCGGGCGGCCCAGGCGATCGTTGTACTCGTCCGCCAGTCGCGCGGCGCGTACGTGGGGCGGGACGTTGCGTTCGTAGTCGTGCAAGGGCCGGCGCAGGCGTTTGCGGTAGATCAGCAACTCATCGAATTCGCCGCTCAAGGTACGCCGCACGTAATCGCGTATGTAGTCTTGATGGGGTTGGCGATGGAAGATGCGTTGGTAGAGTTCCTGCTGGAATTGCCGGGCCAGGGGCGACCAGTCGCTGCGCACGGTTTCCAGGCCTTTGTAGACCATTTCTTCGCCGCCATCTTCGCGCACGACCAGGCCCGCATAGCGCTTTTTGCTGCCCTCCTCGGCGCCACGAATGGTCGGCATCAGGAAGCGGCTGAAGTGGGTTTCGTATTGCAGCTCCAGGGCGCTTTGCAGGCCGTACTCGTTGCTCAGGTGCGCGCGCCACCAGTCGTTGACGTGCTGCACCAGCGCCAGGCCGATGCGATTGGCGTCCTGCGCAGAGTGCGCGCTGCCCAGCCAGACGAAGGTGGAGTCGGTGTCACCGTAAATCACCTCGTACCCTTGGGCCTCAACCAGCGCGCGGGTCTGGCGCATGATCTGGTGCCCCCGCAGGGTGATCGAGGATGCCAGCCGGGTGTCGAAGAACCGGCAGCCGCTGGAGCCGAGCACACCGTAAAAGGCGTTCATGATGATCTTCAGTGCCTGGGACAACGGCGCATTGCGCTCGCGCTTGGCCTCTTCGCGGCCTTCGGACACCCGGGTGACGATGGACGGCAGGCAATGCCGGGTGCGGGAGAAGCGTGCGCCGCGAAAGCCTTCCACCGAGTCGCTGTCGTCAGGATGCTTGAGGCCTTCGATCAAGCCGACCGGGTCGATGAGGAAACTGCGGATGATCGATGGGTAAAGGCTTTTGTAGTCCAGCACCAGCACCGATTCATAGAGGCCCGGGCGCGAGTCCATGACAAACCCGCCGGGGCTGGCTTGGGGCGGTTTGTCACCCAGGTTCGGCGCGACGAAACCCTGGCGGTGCATCAACGGCATGTACAGGTGGGTGAAGGCGGCCACCGAGCCGCCGTTACGGTCGGCCGGCAACCCGGTGACGCTGGCGCGTTCGAGCAAGAACTTGAGCAGCTCGGTCTTCTCGAAAATCCGCGTGACCAGTTCGCAGTCCTTGAGGTTGTAGCGCGCCAGGGCGGGTTTGTCCTCGGCGAACATGCGGTTGATTTCGTCCATGCGCTGGTACGGCGTGGAGATGTCCTTGCCTTCGCCAAGCAGGGTTTGCGCGACGTTTTCAAGGCTGAAGGATTCAAAACTCCAAGTGGCCGAGCGCAACGCTTCGATACCGTCGATGATCAACCGCCCCGCCGCCGCCGCGAAGTAGTGATTGCGGCTGCCGTGTTCGCGCCAGGCCATGGTTTCACCGCCACGCCCCAGCAACAGCGGCACGTTCAGGCGCTGGGCGTGTTCGTGGAGTACGCGCAGGTCGAACTGCACCACATTCCAGCCGATGATCGCGTCGGGGTCGAAAGTGGCCAGCCATTGGTTGAGGCGCTCGAGCAGTTGAGCACGGGTGTCGCAATAGTCGAGCTTGAAATCCACCGCGTCGGTTTTGTTCGGCGGGCCGAGCATGTACACCTGGCGCTCGCCGCAGCCTTCGAGGGCGATGGAATACAGATCGCCCTGGGCGGTGGTCTCGATATCCAGGGACACCAGCTTCAAGGGCGGGCGATAGTCGGGGGCAGGCTTCATCTGCGCGTCGAGCACGGTGCCGCTTGCATCAGCGGTGCCCCCGAACCAGACGGGAGCGGTGATAAAACGCTCCATCATGTAGCGCTCCGGCGGGCGCACGTCACCTTCGTAGACATCGACTCCGGCAGCGCGCAGGCGCTTCTCGATATCCATCAACTGGCGGTGCTGGCGCGCATAGAGGCCCAGAACCGGGCGGTGATGAAAGTCGTATAGCTGCAAGGGGCGCAACTCGAGATCACGTTCACCCTTGAGCAGCCAATCGAGCGGCTTGCGGTGGGCTTGCGGGATGAACACCACCGAGGTCTGCACGGGTAGGCGAATGCACCGTGGCCCTTGGTCGGTGGCCAGCCAGAAGCTGACCTCGGTACCCGCCGGGGTATCGCGCCAATGCCGGGTCAGGACAAACCCCTGCTCTAAATCCACCGTACCGCACCTCAAGAATCGCGTTCAGGGCGTGATTCTACTCGGCATCCGGGCCAAGGCGTCGGGTAAACGCACATCTAGCGCGCAATATCATAAAAAGGATGTCATCGCTTTTTAGGATAAGAATGCGCTGGCAATATCAAATGGCTATATAGGAAGATAGCGCGATTCAAGAAAAGGATTTCGCGCATGTCGTTCGTCCCCCGCCGTCTGGCCCTGACTATTTCGTTGATTGTTTCCGGCGCCTCGCTTTCTCCTGCCAGCCTTGCTCAAGCATTCATCGATACCCCAACCAATACCCCGCTCACCGTGGGCAGTGGCTATTTTTACAATCCCAGTTTGTGGGTGACCAAGACCGGCAGCATCACCACCCATACGACCGCCGTCAGCGTTCGCCAAAACCTGCCTGATTGGCAACGCAATGTCTTCATTCAAAATGACGGCTCGATCAGTGCCGATAAATTAGACGCGATCAGCCTGGGCGCTGCGACCGATGTGCGCATCGACAACACCGGGGTAATCTCGGGCGCCCGGCATGCAATCTCAGGCGAACAACTCAATTTGCTGAGCAATAATGGCACGCTTACCGGACGTGACGGCGCTGGGGTTTCGATAACGGGTGATGCCACGGTTTACAACGACGGCACGATCACTGGCGCACGAGAAGGACGCCTGGAGAATATCGACGGCGATGGCCTACGCATAGGAGGCATTGCCCACATCGAAAACTCTGGCGTTATCCGGGCATGGGGCGCCGGTGGAGCGGACAAAAATGGACGAGCCAACACCAGCGATGGGGTATCGATTGGCGGTGGCTACCTGTTCAACGGCGGCAGGTTTGATCCTTCCACAGGCATTCCACGTACCGGCTCAATCACAGGTGCCAACAATGGCCTCTTAGTCAGTGATGGCCATGATGGGCCGGCAACCGGCGCAACGGAGCTGAGAAATTTCGTCGACCTGCGTGGGCTTGATGGCTATGGCGCGCGCTTTATCGGTAATTTCGACGACCGGGTATTTAACGGTGCCCTGATCAGCGGGAGTAATGGTGTAGCCCTGGACATGGGGGGCGGCAACGACACCTTGACGCTGTACCCCGGCGCCCGTTTTGAGGGGTTAGTTGACGGCGGCGCAGGGCATAACACCATGATTCTGGAGGGCTACCAATATTATCCTTCAGATACGCGTGAACCCGACGGGACGGTCGAGGCGACGCGCAATTTTGACGTACTACAAGTGAGTCGCGGCTACTGGGTACTCAATGGTCGCGGCGATTTCAGCGAAGGCGCACGCCTCTCTGCCAATGGTCACTTAAACAACCAGGGCAACATCGCTGGTGACGTGATCGTCGACCAAGGCGCGACTTACCGGGGCCGAGGCTCAGTCAACAATCTTACCGTCAGCGGGAGATTGATCACGGATACCGTTGTCGGCGCTCCTCAGGTCAACGGCAACCTGATCATGAAGCCAGGCTCTGCATTCGAGTTCGCTACTTATCCCGACGGCAGTGCTGCGACAACCCATGTGGTCGGCAATGCCAGCCTCAACGGTGCCTATTTGTGGCCGCAGCCGGGTTACTCGATGGACTATCCCTGGCACAGCACGTACACGGTCCTGCAAGCAGGCAGCATCACGGGGACCTTTGATGACTCCAACCTGCGCAGCTACTACGCCTTCCTGACGCCAACACTCAGCTACGACAATAACCGGGTGAACCTGAGCTACACACGCAACGATGTCGAGTTCATCGATTACGCCCGTACCCGTAACGCCGCCCACGCAGTCAACAGCATCGAGTCCATCACGTGGCGCCACTGGAGCAACTGGGATGGCAGTTTCCCCCCGCCCTCCATGATGCGAAACCCCAACCCGCTCTACGACGCGCTGCTGGCCACCTCGGAGACTACGGCCAGCGCCGCGCTCGAGGCCCTGGCAGGCAGCAGCAACGCCAACCTCGCCAGTGCCACACTGACGGCCAGCAGCCAGGTGGCCACGTCCATGCTGTCGGCCATGCGCCAGATGAGCAGCAGTTCAAGCTTGCTCGTCGGGCTTAATCCAGTACAAACACCTGAGCTGGCCATAAGTGGCATCCCCAGCAGTGCCCGCAACTTGAATGATCCAAACGCGCGAGGCCGCGTGTGGCTGCAAGGTATCGGCAGCTACGGCAAGCTTGATGGTCAACACGGCAATGCGTCTTCACAGCAACGCACACAAGGCAGTCTGCTGGGTATTGACTGGTCCTTGTCGCCTCTCTGGCGCCTGGGTGTACTGGGCGGCTATTCGAAGACCGATATGGACAGCCACAACGTCGATAATTCATTGCGCAGCTGGCACGCGGGGGCATATGCCGTACGCCAGGATGGCCCAGTTGCGTTGCGCCTGGGGGCTGCGTACAGCCAGCACAGGGGTAACAACAAGCGCACAGTGGAATTCGCAGGTTTCAGCGAGCGCCCCAAGGGTGATTACGATGCCAATAGCCAGCAAGCCTTTGCCGAGATGGGTTACATGCTGGGTAACGGCCGATTGAATATCGAACCCTTCGCCAACCTCGGCTATCAGCGCTATCACCGCGACAACTACCGCGAGAAAGGCGGCGATGCTTCACTCAAGGTGGATGCACAAACCCAGGACAATGTCAGCAGTACCTTCGGGGTGCGCCTGGCTCATCTGAGCCAACTGGACAATGGCATCAGCCTGACCCCGCGGGCCAGCTTCGGCTGGCGGCACCTCTATGGCAATGTCGACAGTAAGACTCGGCAGGCTTTTTTGATTGGCGGCGACGCGTTCAATATTGAAGGCAGCGCACTGGACCGCGACGGCTTGATGGTTGAAGTGGGGTTGGCGGTGGGTTTGTCTGCGCAGCAGAACCTGAGTGTCGGTTATAACGGCGAGCTGGGTAGCAATAGCCGCAATCATGCGGTGGTCGGCCAGTGGCAGATGAGTTTCTAAAGCAATCGAATGCACGCTGGCGTGAAGCCGGGCATCAACCATGATGCCCGTTCGGGTCAGGCTTGATTCAGATAGCTTTCGATATTGCTCATTTGTTCGTCCCAGCCACGGGAGTTCATCTTGAAGGCTTTCTGGCGCCGCGCTTCGGGGATCTGGTCAAAACCGGACTCGACGACCCGCAAGAGGATGCCTGGAGCGCGATCCTCAATCGTGAACTCCACCAGCGTCGGTGTTTCCTTGTCGTAGTCGACGCCCTCTTCCACTGCAAAAGGATGCCACCAGAAAGAAAACAGCGTTTGGGGCAGGATGCGTTCGATCCTGGCCTTCCACACGACATGTTCGTAACCTGGGTAGGTAATTGGCGCTTCGATGGTTTCTCCGGCCACAAAGGTTTTACCTTTAAGCGCGATACCGAACCAGTTACCAAATTGCTCGGCCTGCGTGAGTGCCTCCCAGACCTGTTTACGTGATGCGCTGAGCAGCACCTTGCGTTCGATGCGATCTAATACGTGCATGAGTCACCTCCTTCACTGAACACTAGGCGACATCAACCAATGCGCAACCTTGCGTTGTGCGCGATGATGATGACCCCCTCCTTGCCTGGCCATAGGTTATGACTGACCCACTGAATGGAAGTTGCTTGTGCAAAGGTGTGCGCTACCAAGTCGACAGCCTGGACATGCCCATCAGCCACTGCCACTGCGAAAGCTGCCGCAAGGCACACGCGGCCGCGTTTGTTGCCACGGCCGGGGTGATGCGTGAGCATTTTCGCTGGACGCAGGGTGAGGAGCTGCTGTCGTCCTTTGAATCTTCGCCGGGCAAATTCAGGCATTTCTGCTCGCGTTGCGGCGCGCATCTAATTGCTGAACGTGGGCATCAGCCCCACGTGATCGTGCGGGTGGCGACGCTAGATGATGATCCGGGCGCCAGGCCCACCTCGCATATCTGGACGGCCCATGAAGTGCCCTGGCTGGCCTATGACGGCGTAGCGCGCTGGGACGAGTGGAGGGTTTGAGTCAAACCCGTGGATCACCCGGTGCCTTGGCCGGCGCCGCATATTGCGGCTTGAGGTGGCCTTCCTGGTCGAGCAGCCAGGCATCCATGATCTGGCGCACCACAGGCCCGGCTACACGGCCGCCGGCCTCACCGTTTTCGATCATGACTGAAATCACGATTTTCGGATGTTCGGCCGGCGCGAAGCCGACGAACAAGGCGTTATCGCGATGCCGCTCCAAGGTCTTGTTGCGGTTGTAGCGCTCACCCTGTTTGATCGCCACCACCTGGGCGGTGCCACTCTTGCCGGCGATGCGGTATTGCGCGCCTTGCGCTGCCGCTCGGGCGATACCGCGGGGATCGTGCATCACCAATTGCATGCCGTGGTTGACCTGCTCCCAGTCACGCGGGTCCTTGAGCACCACGTTGGGCATTGGGTGCTCATCTACAGGCGCCACGCCATTGATGGTCTTGGCCAGGTGCGGGCGGTTCCATACACCTTTGTTGGCAATCAATGCTGTGGCCTGGGCCAATTGCAGTGGCGTCACCTGCATATAGCCTTGGCCAATGCCGAGGATCACGGTTTCGCCTGGGAACCACGGCTGGCGACGGGTCGCACGCTTCCAGGCTTGGGATGGCATCAGGCCGGCAGACTCTTCGAACATATCCAGGGACACTTTCTGGCCCAGGCCGAACTCGGCCAGATAGTCGTGCAGGCGGTCAATCCCGAGCTTATGGGCCAGGTCGTAGAAGTAAGTGTCGTTGGAACGCATGATGGCCGCGTCCATGTCCACCCAGCCGTCACCGCTGTGGTTCCAGTTGCGGTATTTATGGTCAAAGTCTGGCAACTGATAATAACCCGGGTCGAACACTCGGGTTTGTGGGGTAACGACACCGCTGTCGAGACCGGCAATGGCCACTTCCGGCTTGATGGTTGAACCTGGCGCGTAGAGCCCGCGTAGCACGCGGTTGAACAGCGGCCGGTCAATGGAGTCGTGCAGCGCGGCGTACTCCTTGAAGCTGATGCCGGTGACGAACAGGTTCGGATCGAAACTCGGTTTACTGACCATAGCCAGTACTTCACCGGTTTGCGGGTCCAGGGCGACCACTGAACCGCGACGGTCGCCCAAGGCCTCTTCGGCGGCTTCCTGTAGCTTGACGTCGAGGCTCAGGACGATGTTTTTGCCAGGGATCGGGTCGGTGTGCTTGAGCACGCGCAGCACACGGCCCTGTGCGTTGGTCTCGACCTCTTCATAACCGACATGGCCATGCAGTTCTGACTCGTAAAAGCGCTCGATTCCGGTTTTGCCGATGGATTGGGTACCGCGGTACTCCACCGAATCAAGGGTCTTGGATTCTTTTTCGTTGATGCGGCCAACGTAGCCGATGGAGTGGGCAAAGTGCGCGCCCAGGGGGTAATGGCGAACGAATTGTGGCTCGACGTCCACACCAGGTAGACGGAACTCGTTAACGGCCAAAACGGCGATCTGCTCTTCGGTCAATTCGTAGAACAACGTGACGGGAACAAACGGGTGACGGGCCTGCTTGAGCGCCTTATCAAACACCGCACGGTCTTCGGCAGGCAGGTGCAACAGATTGACGATTTCATCCAGCTCACCCTTGAGGTCGGCGGTGCGCTCACGGGTGATGGTCAGGTTATAACTAGGGCGGTTGTCGGCCAGCACCACGCCATTACGGTCATAGATCAAGCCGCGAGTCGGTGTGATGGGCAGTACGTGGACCCGGTTGTTTTCCGAAATTGTGGAGTGGTAGTCGTACTGCACCACCTGCAGGAAATACATGCGCCCTACCAGCGCACAGGTGATCCCAATCACCAGCACCGCACAGGCGAGCAAGCGCTTGTTGACCAGGCGGTTTTCTTTTTCGTGATCTTTGATAGGTATCGGTTCAGGCATTTCTACAGCATCTCGTTGGAAAAGGTCGACGCCGCATCCTGCGGATAAGGATCAATCCTTGTGAAAATGTGCTGCACCATAGCAAAAATGCAGAAACACTTTGTATCGAATTCCCTCAACGGCAGCTTATTTAATGTTGCCAGAAGCGCTGGAATTTTCGAGCGCCCAAAACAAAACCCCAACTGCTTTCGCAATTGGGGTTTCGGAATTTAATCTTGACGATGACCTACTCTCACATGGGGAAACCCCACACTACCATCGGCGATGCATCGTTTCACTGCTGAGTTCGGGATGGGATCAGGTGGTTCCAATGCTCTATGGTCGTCAAGAAATTCGGGTACTGAGTCGTGGCCAGCTGGCCTCGCTTCAGCAAATTGGGTATGTGATAGATCGTGGTGTTTTGTGAGCGTCGAACTTTCGGTTCATTGCGTCTTCACACACCGCAATCTGGTCTCTCTCGAGTTCGCAAATTGCTTGGGTGTTATATGGTCAAGCCTCACGGGCAATTAGTATTGGTTAGCTCAACGCCTCACAGCGCTTACACACCCAACCTATCAACGTCGTAGTCTTCGACGGCCCTTCAGGGAACTCAAGGTTCCAGTGAGATCTCATCTTGAGGCTAGTTTCCCGCTTAGATGCTTTCAGCGGTTATCTATTCCGAACATAGCTACCCGGCAATGCCACTGGCGTGACAACCGGAACACCAGAGGTTCGTCCACTCCGGTCCTCTCGTACTAGGAGCAGCCCCTCTCAAATCTCAAACGTCCACGGCAGATAGGGACCGAACTGTCTCACGACGTTCTAAACCCAGCTCGCGTACCACTTTAAATGGCGAACAGCCATACCCTTGGGACCGGCTTCAGCCCCAGGATGTGATGAGCCGACATCGAGGTGCCAAACACCGCCGTCGATATGAACTCTTGGGCGGTATCAGCCTGTTATCCCCGGAGTACCTTTTATCCGTTGAGCGATGGCCCTTCCATACAGAACCACCGGATCACTAAGACCTACTTTCGTACCTGCTCGACGTGTCTGTCTCGCAGTCAAGCGCGCTTTTGCCTTTATACTCTACGACCGATTTCCGACCGGTCTGAGCGCACCTTCGTACTCCTCCGTTACTCTTTAGGAGGAGACCGCCCCAGTCAAACTACCCACCATACACTGTCCTCGATCCGGATAACGGACCTGAGTTAGAACCTCAAAGTTGCCAGGGTGGTATTTCAAGGATGGCTCCACGCAGACTGGCGTCCACGCTTCAAAGCCTCCCACCTATCCTACACAAGCAAATTCAAAGTCCAGTGCAAAGCTATAGTAAAGGTTCACGGGGTCTTTCCGTCTAGCCGCGGATACACTGCATCTTCACAGCGATTTCAATTTCACTGAGTCTCGGGTGGAGACAGCGCCGCCATCGTTACGCCATTCGTGCAGGTCGGAACTTACCCGACAAGGAATTTCGCTACCTTAGGACCGTTATAGTTACGGCCGCCGTTTACCGGGGCTTCGATCAAGAGCTTCGCGTTAGCTAACCCCATCAATTAACCTTCCGGCACCGGGCAGGCGTCACACCCTATACGTCCACTTTCGTGTTTGCAGAGTGCTGTGTTTTTAATAAACAGTCGCAGCGGCCTGGTATCTTCGACCGGCATGAGCTTACGGAGCAAGTCCTTCACCCTCACCGGCGCACCTTCTCCCGAAGTTACGGTGCCATTTTGCCTAGTTCCTTCACCCGAGTTCTCTCAAGCGCCTTGGTATTCTCTACCCAACCACCTGTGTCGGTTTGGGGTACGGTTCCTGGTTACCTGAAGCTTAGAAGCTTTTCTTGGAAGCATGGCATCAACCACTTCGTTACCTGAAAGGTAACTCGTCATCAGCTCTCGGCCTTAGAATCCCGGATTTACCTAAGATTCCAGCCTACCACCTTAAACTTGGACAACCAACGCCAAGCTGGCCTAGCCTTCTCCGTCCCTCCATCGCAATAACCAGAAGTACAGGAATATTAACCTGTTTTCCATCGACTACGCTTTTCAGCCTCGCCTTAGGGACCGACTAACCCTGCGTCGATTAACGTTGCGCAGGAAACCTTGGTCTTTCGGCGTGGGTGTTTTTCACACCCATTATCGTTACTCATGTCAGCATTCGCACTTCTGATACCTCCAGCAAGCTTCTCAACTCACCTTCACAGGCTTACAGAACGCTCCTCTACCGCATCACTTACGTGATACCCGTAGCTTCGGTGTATGGTTTGAGCCCCGTTACATCTTCCGCGCAGGCCGACTCGACTAGTGAGCTATTACGCTTTCTTTAAAGGGTGGCTGCTTCTAAGCCAACCTCCTAGCTGTCTAAGCCTTCCCACATCGTTTCCCACTTAACCATAACTTTGGGACCTTAGCTGACGGTCTGGGTTGTTTCCCTTTTCACGACGGACGTTAGCACCCGCCGTGTGTCTCCCATGCTCGGCACTTGTAGGTATTCGGAGTTTGCATCGGTTTGGTAAGTCGGGATGACCCCCTAGCCGAAACAGTGCTCTACCCCCTACAGTGATACATGAGGCGCTACCTAAATAGCTTTCGAGGAGAACCAGCTATCTCCGAGCTTGATTAGCCTTTCACTCCGATCCACAGGTCATCCGCTAACTTTTCAACGGTAGTCGGTTCGGTCCTCCAGTTAGTGTTACCCAACCTTCAACCTGCCCATGGATAGATCGCCCGGTTTCGGGTCTATTCCCAGCGACTAGACGCCCTATTAAGACTCGCTTTCGCTACGCCTCCCCTATTCGGTTAAGCTCGCCACTGAAAATAAGTCGCTGACCCATTATACAAAAGGTACGCAGTCACCCAACAAAGTGGGCTCCCACTGCTTGTACGCATACGGTTTCAGGATCTATTTCACTCCCCTCTCCGGGGTTCTTTTCGCCTTTCCCTCACGGTACTAGTTCACTATCGGTCAGTCAGTAGTATTTAGCCTTGGAGGATGGTCCCCCCATATTCAGACAAAGTTTCTCGTGCTCCGTCCTACTCGATTTCATGACTAAGAGATTTTCGCGTACAGGGCTATCACCCACTATGGCCGCACTTTCCAGAGCGTTCCGCTAATCTCAAAGCCACTTAAGGGCTAGTCCCCGTTCGCTCGCCACTACTAAGGGAATCTCGGTTGATTTCTTTTCCTCAGGGTACTTAGATGTTTCAGTTCCCCTGGTTCGCCTCTTGCACCTATGTATTCAGTACAAGATAACCATCTTATGATGGCTGGGTTCCCCCATTCAGACATCTCCGGATCAAAGTCTGTTTGCCGACTCCCCGAAGCTTTTCGCAGGCTACCACGTCTTTCATCGCCTCTGACTGCCAAGGCATCCACCGTATGCGCTTCTTCACTTGACCATATAACCCCAAGCAATCTGGTTATACTGTGAAGACGACATTCGCCGAAAATTCGAATTTCTCAATTAAGAGAACTCACAAATTTTACCTTAGCCTGATCCGTTACCAGTGAAAGTAACGTTCAGTCTATCTTTCTATCACATACCCAAATTTTTAAAGAACGATCTAATCAAAGACTAGAAATCAATATTCGCTTCAGAATATTCATTTCTAAACTCTAACAGCAGAAGCAGTTAATGGTGGAGCCAAACGGGATCGAACCGTTGACCTCCTGCGTGCAAGGCAGGCGCTCTCCCAGCTGAGCTATGGCCCCATAACAAAATTGGTGGGTCTGGGCAGATTCGAACTGCCGACCTCACCCTTATCAGGGGTGCGCTCTAACCAACTGAGCTACAGACCCAATTTCGAGCGCGTAACTGATTAGCTAAGAGCTATCAGCTTGGAGCTTAAAGCTGCTTCTATCGTCTTCTTCAATGAATCAAGCAATTCGTGTGGGAACTTATGGAGCAGCTGATGTCGTCGATTAAGGAGGTGATCCAGCCGCAGGTTCCCCTACGGCTACCTTGTTACGACTTCACCCCAGTCATGAATCACACCGTGGTAACCGTCCTCCCGAAGGTTAGACTAGCTACTTCTGGTGCAACCCACTCCCATGGTGTGACGGGCGGTGTGTACAAGGCCCGGGAACGTATTCACCGCGACATTCTGATTCGCGATTACTAGCGATTCCGACTTCACGCAGTCGAGTTGCAGACTGCGATCCGGACTACGATCGGTTTTATGGGATTAGCTCCACCTCGCGGCTTGGCAACCCTCTGTACCGACCATTGTAGCACGTGTGTAGCCCAGGCCGTAAGGGCCATGATGACTTGACGTCATCCCCACCTTCCTCCGGTTTGTCACCGGCAGTCTCCTTAGAGTGCCCACCATAACGTGCTGGTAACTAAGGACAAGGGTTGCGCTCGTTACGGGACTTAACCCAACATCTCACGACACGAGCTGACGACAGCCATGCAGCACCTGTCTCAATGTTCCCGAAGGCACCAATCTATCTCTAGAAAGTTCATTGGATGTCAAGGCCTGGTAAGGTTCTTCGCGTTGCTTCGAATTAAACCACATGCTCCACCGCTTGTGCGGGCCCCCGTCAATTCATTTGAGTTTTAACCTTGCGGCCGTACTCCCCAGGCGGTCAACTTAATGCGTTAGCTGCGCCACTAAAAGCTCAAGGCTTCCAACGGCTAGTTGACATCGTTTACGGCGTGGACTACCAGGGTATCTAATCCTGTTTGCTCCCCACGCTTTCGCACCTCAGTGTCAGTATTAGTCCAGGTGGTCGCCTTCGCCACTGGTGTTCCTTCCTATATCTACGCATTTCACCGCTACACAGGAAATTCCACCACCCTCTACCATACTCTAGTCAGTCAGTTTTGAATGCAGTTCCCAGGTTGAGCCCGGGGATTTCACATCCAACTTAACAAACCACCTACGCGCGCTTTACGCCCAGTAATTCCGATTAACGCTTGCACCCTCTGTATTACCGCGGCTGCTGGCACAGAGTTAGCCGGTGCTTATTCTGTCGGTAACGTCAAAATTGCAGAGTATTAATCTACAACCCTTCCTCCCAACTTAAAGTGCTTTACAATCCGAAGACCTTCTTCACACACGCGGCATGGCTGGATCAGGCTTTCGCCCATTGTCCAATATTCCCCACTGCTGCCTCCCGTAGGAGTCTGGACCGTGTCTCAGTTCCAGTGTGACTGATCATCCTCTCAGACCAGTTACGGATCGTCGCCTTGGTGAGCCATTACCTCACCAACTAGCTAATCCGACCTAGGCTCATCTGATAGCGCAAGGCCCGAAGGTCCCCTGCTTTCTCCCGTAGGACGTATGCGGTATTAGCGTCCGTTTCCGAACGTTATCCCCCACTACCAGGCAGATTCCTAGGCATTACTCACCCGTCCGCCGCTCTCAAGAGAAGCAAGCTTCTCTCTACCGCTCGACTTGCATGTGTTAGGCCTGCCGCCAGCGTTCAATCTGAGCCATGATCAAACTCTTCAGTTCAAACATCTTTGGGTTTTTAAGAAACCCTAAACTTGGCTCAGCAATCGTTGGTTACATCTTTGATTTCTCGCGGAGTAACTTGTGATGCTGATAATCTTGTTGACTATCAGTCTGACTCCACAAGCACCCACACGAATTGCTTGATTCAGTTGTTAAAGAGCGATTGGTTAAGATCTTTCGTCTCAACCGAGGCGCGCATTCTACAGCATCCTCATTTGCTGTCAAGTGGTTATTTTCAGAAGTTTTCGAAGATTTCTTCAACAACTTCAACCACTTGCGCTTGCGATCTCTCGTAAGCGGGAGGCGAATTCTACAGCGTTACACGCTGCTGTCAATACCTCTTTTTCAACTTCCTTTTGGCTTCGATGAACTGAAGCAACTTGCTGTCGAGAACTTCGTAACTCATTGTTTACCAAGGAGTTTTCCGTTTCTACTGCGCCGGAAGTGGGGCGAATTATAGGCTTCCAGAATCTGCCGTCAACCCAATTATTCGGTTTTTCTATCAAAACCCTCAAAAACCCGATACTTCCACTATATAGATAGCTATGAGTCAGTATTTGAGCAATATATTGCTCATTCATTGACAGTTAAGCATCATAGCGCCACGTATTTATCGATCATGACTTCGGAAGAACTCCCGCAATGACCACCCCTCCTCGTAGCCTGGCATCCGCATTGTTTCCGATCGGCCTGCTATTGATCGCCATGGCGTCCATCCAATCCGGTGCGTCATTGGCCAAAAGCATGTTTCCTATTGTTGGCGCACAAGGCACCACTGCTCTGCGTTTGATTTTCGCCAGTGTGATCATGCTGGTGCTATTACGCCCATGGCGCGCCACGCTGACGGCCAAGTCCTTGCGCACGGTGATCATTTACGGGATGGCGCTGGGCGGCATGAACTTCCTCTTCTATATGTCCCTTCGTACCGTACCGCTGGGGATTGCAGTAGCACTCGAATTCACAGGCCCGCTTGCCGTCGCTATCTATGCCTCGCGCAGAGCTGTCGACTTCCTGTGGATTGCCCTGGCGATCATCGGCCTGCTGCTGTTAATTCCGATGGGCGAGGCCAGTAGCGGTATCGACTGGGTCGGCGCGGCTTACGCACTGGGCGCAGGCGGATGCTGGGCCCTCTATATTTTGTTCGGCCAAAAGGCTGGGAACGACAATGGTGTTCAGACCGCTGCACTCGGCGTGATGATTGCGGCCCTGTTCGTCGCACCGATCGGCATCGTGCATGCGGGCGCCGCGCTGCTGACGCCCGCCCTGATCCCTGTCGCCATTGGCGTCGCAATTCTGTCCACCGCCTTGCCCTACACCTTGGAGATGGTCGCACTGACTCGCCTTCCCGCTCGCACATTCGGCACGTTGATGAGTATCGAACCGGCGTTCGGCGCCCTCTCCGGCCTGTTCTTTCTGCATGAGCATTTATCCCTGGCCCAATGGCTGGCCATCACCTGCATTATCCTGGCTAGCGTAGGCGCGACGTTAACGATGCGCAACGAATCCAAACCACTGGTGCCTGCCGACTGATCATCTTTAAAGCCAGCTCTGGTATTTGCCGCTCATTTAGGCCATGTTTAGGCCGTAACCGAATGTCATTCATGGAGAATTTCGACACGGACAGCATGAACGCTTCGCTCGAGAGCGAGTAAAGCGGCTCTGTTCTTTTGCAGGGCGGCTATTAAGGATGGGAATGAAACGAATTTTGATACTGTTGCTGGTTGTGGGCATCGCTGGCTGTGCTGCAACCACAAAAACAGAAGTGAAACGGGGAAAAAAAGGGCTGCATATCAACTGTTCAGGCCTGTCCTCCTCCTGGGACCAGTGCTACACCAGTGCAGCCAACTCATGCGGTGCCAAGGGCTACCGGGTGATAGCCAAATCCGGCGATAACTCCGAAGAGCCTGGGGACTATCCTTTCGGCCTCAACCCAGCTGGCTATACCAGCCGCAGTATGATCGTCATCTGCAAATAGCTGCCCGAGCAGTCTTTCCTGACTGCTCATCTTAAATTCAGGCCAGTTGCGGCACGAAGGCTAAACTCCTGCTCGACCATCGAGCCAATGGAGTTCCCATGCCGCACAACAAGAAAATCGTATTAGTAGTGGGTGCGGGTGACGCGACCGGCGGCGCCATAGCCAAACGCTTTGCCCGCGAAGGCTACATCGCCTGCGTCACCCGTCGCAGCGCCGACAAACTGCAGCCCCTGGTAGACAGCATTCAGTTGGCGGGCGGTGAAGCCCATGGTTTTGCCTGTGATGCACGTAAAGAAGAGGACGTGATCGCACTGGTCGAGCAAATCGAAACCGAGTTGGGGCCTATTGAAGCGTTCGTCTTCAACATCGGCGCCAATGTGCCTTGCAGCATTCTGGAAGAAACCGCACGCAAGTACTTCAAGATCTGGGAGATGGCGTGCTTCTCCGGCTTCCTGAACGCACGGGAAGTCGCCAAGCGCATGGTCACGCGTAACCGCGGCACTATCCTGTTCACCGGAGCCACCGCCGGCTTGCGCGGAAGCGCGGGGTTTGCTGCCTTCGCTGGCGCCAAGCATGGGATACGCGCCCTGGCACAAAGCATGGCGCGGGAGTTAGGCCCGATGAACATCCATGTCGCCCATGTGGTGGTGGACGGTGCCATCGATACCGACTTCATTCGCGAGAACTTCCCGCAAAAATACGTCCTCAAGGATCAGGACGCCCTCCTCAACCCTGACCATATTGCCGACAACTACTGGTTCCTGCATCGCCAGCCACGGGACGCCTGGACGTTCGAACTGGACCTGCGCCCCTGGAATGAAACCTGGTGACTCCCTCTATAACAATAAGCAGTGAGTACAGACCATGAGTAAAACCCTGGAGTTCTTCTTTGATCTCGGCAGCCCCGCCACTTACCTGGCCTATACCCAGTTGCCGGCGCTGTGCGCTAAAACCGGCGCACAGGTGGTGTATCAACCGATGCTGTTGGGCGGTGTATTCAAGGCCACGGGCAATGCCTCGCCGATCATGGTGCCCGCCAAGGGGCGCTATATGCTCGATGACCTGGCGCGTTACGCCAAACGCTACAACGTGCCGCTCAGGTTCAACCCACACTTTCCCATCAATACCTTGGTGCTGATGCGCGCCGTCACCGGCATTCAAATCCACCAGCCTGAGCGCTTCCTCGACTTCATCGACTGCCTGTTCCGCGCACTCTGGGTGGAAGGCCGTCACCTGGGCGACCCAGAGGTCGTGGCCAATGTGCTCACCGAACAGGGGTTCGATCCCGAGCAGGTACTGGCCCTGTCCAATGATGCAGCCGTCAAGGACGCTCTCAAGGACAAAACCGAACAAGCCATTAAGCGCGGCGTGTTCGGCGCTCCCAGTTTCTTTGTAGGAAACCAGCTGTTCTTCGGCCAGGACCGCCTGGACTTTGTGCGTGAAGCCCTCAGCTAGGTGTTGATTGCAGCCGGCAATGCCTTGGCTGCAACCGATCAAATCGCCGCAGTGCGCACCTGCAACCATTCAAGCGCTGCACCATTGAGCAGCGGGCTCAAACGCTCACGCACCTGGGCGTGATACGCGTTGAACCATTCGCGCTCATCCGCCGTGAGCAACGACGGCTCCAGGCAGCGGGTATCAATTGGGCACAGGGTCAGGGTTTCGAACTTGAGGAATTCGCCAAACTCGGTCTTGCCCGCTTCACGGTTCAACACCAGGTTCTCAATGCGCACGCCCCAACGGCCAGGGCGATAAGTACCCGGTTCAATTGAAGTAATCATCCCTGGCTGCATCGCCGTTTGTGGCGCCGCAGCAGCCTGATAGGCAATGACCTGCGGACCTTCATGTACGTTGAGGAAATAACCCACGCCGTGGCCTGTGCCGTGACCGTAGTCCACGCCTTCTGCCCATATCGGCGCGCGGGCAATGGCATCCAGCAACGGTGAAAGAATGCCCTTGGGGAACTGCGCACGGGACAGAGCAATCACCCCCTTGAGCACCCGCGTGCAATCGCGTTTCTGCTCCTCACTCGGTGTACCGATAGGCACCATCCGCGTGATGTCCGTGGTTCCGCCCAGGTATTGGCCGCCCGAGTCGATCAACAGCAAGCCATCACCTTCGATCAGCGCATGCTCTTCTTCGGTGGCGTGGTAATGCGGCATCGCGCCGTTGGCGTTGAAGGCGGCAATGGTGTTGAAACTCAGCGATACATAGCCTGGGCGGCGGGTACGTGCAGCGGTCAGGTGTTCGTCAATCGTCAGTTCGGTAATGCGCTCGCGACCCAGGGCGCTGTCGAGCCAGGCAAAGAATTCGCACAGCGCCGCACCATCCTGCTCCATGGCTTGGCGGATATGTTCCGCATCCGCCAGGCTCTTGCGGGATTTAGCCAGTGTGGTGGGGTTGAGGCCTTCAACCAGCTTGACGCCCGCGTCGAGGTTTTCCAGCAAGCCGGCGGTGACGCGGGCAGGGTCTACTTGCAAGCTTGCGCCCGCCGGTACCGCTCGCAGCGCTTGCGCCACCTCGCTGTAATCACGCAGGGTCACGCCATCCTGCTCAAGCACCGCCCGCAGTTGCGCATCGACCTTGCCCAACGCCACAAACAAAGTGGCCTGTTGCTGATTGATCAAGGCAAAGGACACAAACACCGGATTGAACGACACATCAGCGCCGCGCAGGTTGAATAGCCAGGCGATGTCATCCAGCGTCGCGATGAAATGCCAATCGGCGCCCTTGTCTTTCAAACTGGCACGCAATGCGGCCAGTTTCTCGCCACGACTGACGGTGGCTTGGGGCGGCAGATGCTGATAGATCGGCTGGTTCGGCAACGCTGGGCGGTCTTGCCAGACTTCATCGAGCACATCGATATCGGTACGCAGACGCGCGCCACGCTCGGCCAATTTGCCACCCAGGGTACGTGCCGAGGCCACGGCCATGACCGCACCGTCCACCGCCACCACGCCACCCTCAGGGGTTTGCTCGGCCAGCCACTCCAGCGGCCCGGGCTGACCCGGTTGCAGCTTCACCAGCTCGATACCGCTGCCCTTGAGCTCCTTGGTCGCCTGTTCCCAATAACGGCTATCCGCCCAGACCCCGGCGAACTCCGCCGTGACGATCAGAGTGCCCACCGAGCCATGAAAACCGGACAACCACTGGCGCCCTTGCCAGTAACCCGGCAAATATTCGGACAAATGCGGGTCCGCCGATGGCACCAGCAAGGCATGAATGCCTTCGCGGCGCATCAGTTCACGGGTGTGCGCCAGGCGCTGGGGAACCGTTCCATGGGTCAAAGGCTGCGTACTCATTGTGTCTCCTGCTAACCACTAATAATTGTTATGTACTGCGATGATAAATCAGACTGCCCAGAACGCTGGCGCACTCGCCAATGCGGCCTTGATCAACTGCGCGGCCTGGTCGATATCCTGTTCGGTGGTAAACCTGCCCAGGCTCAAGCGAATAGTGCGAGCGGCACTGCGAGCGTCATGCCCCAAGGCCAGAAGCACATGGGACGGCGCATTGCTGGCCGAATTGCACGCCGAAGTCGCGGAAAAGGCAATGCCTGCACTCAATGCGGCTGAATTGAATTCGCCTTCGCTGAAGGTAAGGCTCAATGTGTGTGGAATACGCTGGGTTGAGCTGCCATTAAGACGCAAGCCGGCAACCGACGCCAATTGATCCAGCAAGCGCTGGCGCAGCGCGACAATCGTGGCCTTCTCATCCTCGAAAGACGCCGCCGCCAGAGCAAACGCCGCGCCCATGCCGGCAATCTGATGAGTCGCCAGGGTGCCGGAGCGCAAACCGCCTTCGTGGCCCCCCCCGTGAATCTGCGCCAATACCTTCTGCTGCGCCCGAGGCCCGACATATAACGCGCCGATACCCTTGGGCCCATACAGCTTGTGAGCAGAGAACGACATCAAGTCCACCGGCCACCGGGCCAGGTCGATAGCCACTTTGCCTGCCCCTTGCGCCGCGTCCACATGGAACAACGCGCCGTGCTCACGTACCCGCGCACCAATGGCCGGGATATCGTTGAGGGTGCCCAGTTCGTTGTTGACCAGCATCAGCGAGACAAGAAAGGTATCCTCGCGCAAGGCTTCGCTGACCGCTTCGACGCTGATCAAGCCGTCTGCATCCGGTACCAGGTAAGTCACTGCCACTCCGGCTTCCTGCAATTGCCGCGCGGTGTCCAGCGTGGCCTTGTGTTCGATCTGGCTGGTGATGATATGCCCACCCGCCACACCACGGGCCTGGGCCACGCCCTTGAGCGCAAGGTTGTTGGATTCCGTGGCACCGGAGGTCCAGACTATCTGCTCGGGCTCGGCCACCACCAACTCGGCTACCTGGCGACGCGCCTGTTCAACCTTCTGCCGGGCCGCTTGGCCGAATGCATGGGAACTGGACGCAGGGTTGCCGAAGTGGGCGTTGAAACCCAGACAATCGACCATCACCTGGATAACTCGCTCATCCACCGGCGTGGTGGCGGCGTAGTCGAAATACAGCGGACGTTTATTCATGAGGTTAAAACTCGCAGAGCGTATTCCCAAGAACAGCGTCTCGGGGGGCATCGACCAGAACAGAGGTCGTCAGGTTTAACCGATCGAATGCCATTAAAGAAGGTAACTTTATTTAAATGTGCGTAGGAACGCTCCTGGAATTGAGCTTAACAGGCTGAAGTAGCCCCATGGCAAACAAAAAGCCCGAGGTTCCTTGTGGGAAACCTCGGGCTTTTTGCTGCATGAAGCGCGCTCAACTGGGCCGACCATGCAAAACCACGCTGCGCTCGGCGTTCATTTCACCCTGGTGATCAAAGCCGAAGGGCTTTGGCTGGCCAAGCAACGCGGCGCGTTGGCGTTGATAGTCGTCAAACGACAAGCCGCGACGGCCCAGGGCCTCCAAAGCCAACTGCTTGGTTTCCTCGGCCGTATAAGGGCGCATTTCCGGGGATGGCTGGGTCGCACACCCCGCAAGGACAGAGGTGACAAGTAAAAGGGAAACAGCGAGGAAACGGTTCATGGCGATGGCCCTGCGAAGATGGTTTCGAGTCAATGAACACAGGCTACTCCCGCCCCTTCTCGCTGAAAAATCATCGTCCGTGATAGTCGCTATCACGCGTATCGGCGTCCACAGGGGGAACGCCTTTATATTCATTTAAGTTCTATAAATATAGAAACACCTTCATTTACGAATTAAGACGATACCTCTATAAAGACCTTGCGCGCAGCCCACTGTCCACCCGGCAACAGCCCTTCAACAAAGCTTGAATTCCCATGAGAGGTCACCATGCAGCTGTTCACCCTGCCGCCCTCGCCTGCCCTCGCGACCTCGATCCGCGCCACAGCCCAGGTCTTCGAAGACCCAAAGTCCCAGGCCCTGCTCGACCATATCCAGCAAGTGGCCCCCAGCGAGGCCAGCGTGCTGATCATCGGCGAAACCGGCACCGGCAAAGAGCTTGTTGCGCGGCATATCCACCACCTCAGTACGCGGCGAAATCGGCCCTTCGTGGCAGTGAACTGCGGGGCTTTTTCGCAAGCACTAGTGGAAGCCGAGTTGTTCGGCCATGAGAAAGGCGCCTTTACCGGTGCCCTCAGCGCCAAGGCCGGCTGGTTCGAAGAGGCTGACGGCGGCACCTTGTTTCTGGATGAGATCGGCGATTTGCCGATGGCCATCCAGGTCAAACTGCTGCGGGTGCTACAGGAGCGTGAGGTGGTGCGCCTGGGTTCGCGCAAAAGCATTGCAATCGATGTGCGAGTCCTGGCCGCCACCAATGTACAACTGGAACAGGCCATCAACGCCGGGCATTTCCGTGAAGACCTCTACTACCGCCTCAATGTAGTCAGCCTGGAACTGAGCCCGCTGCGCGAACGTACCGGCGATATCCTGCCGCTGACCCGGCACTTCATCCAAACCTACAGCCAGCGCCTGGGCTACGGTCCGATCAGCGTGAGCCACGAGGCCGAGCACAAGCTCAAGCGCTACAGCTGGCCGGGTAATATCCGTGAGCTGGAAAACGTGATTCATCACACCCTGCTGGTCTGCCGCAACGCTGTGATCGAACCCGACGACCTGCGCCTGTCGAACCTGCGCATCGAACGCCAGAACGACAGCGACACCGATACCTGTGCAGAAGCCCTGCTGGCGCGGGCGTTTCAAAGGCTCTTCGAGGAACAGTCCGGCGCCCTGCATGAAAAGGTCGAGGACGCCTTATTGCGCGCTGCTTATCACTTCAGCCACTACAACCAAGTACACACCGCCACCTTGCTGGGACTGAGCCGCAACGTCGCTCGCGCTCGCCTGATCAAGATCGGCGAACTGGCGGTCAACAAGCGCAGGCCCGGGAAAAATGCGCAAGGCGAACGGATGCTGCACCTATCCATTTAGTCGGCAGTGCAAGGCATCGTCCTGACTGCGCTCAAAACTGCGCAGTACCTGGAATGCGCCAAAGGTCACGGCCGTGGCCCGGTGGGCGCGGATCAGCGTCCAGAAATCTTCGCCGCCCTGCTCAAAACATTTGAAGGCCGCCTCACCCTCTTCCCGCGATTGCCATTGCAAGTAATTGAGCACCCTGCGTCCGTCATCGCTGACCTGTACGCTGGCACTCAAGAAGCCGCCATGGCGCACGGCCAGACGCTCGCTCTGGGTGGTCAAGGCGGCCACCAGGGCGGATTGCTGACGGGGTTCGATGTGAAATTCGATCAGCTGAGTGAAGCTGCGACTCTTCTCTGATACCTGCATGAAAACCCCCTCTCTCTGTAGGAAGAATCTTGCGATTCGATGCCACGCAGGGTAAAACCTCTAGTTAAGTCGAGGTCAAGCACTGTTTGGGAGCCTTACATGCTCAGCAACGAACTCAGCGTCGGTCAGTTGGCCGCTCGCAGCGGCGTGGCGGTCACCGCGCTGCACTTCTACGAATCCAAAGGGCTGATCAAGAGCAATCGCAATGCCGGCAATCAACGACGATATCCACGGGATGTACTGCGCCGGGTGGTGCTGATCAAAATCGCCCAACGTCTGGGCATTCCGCTGGCGACCATTGGCGAGGCCTTGCGGGCCCTGCCCGATGGGCGCACACCGAACGCTCACGACTGGGAACGGCTGTCGGCGTTGTGGCGTGAAGATCTGGATGAGCGCATCAACAAACTGATGCTGCTGCGCGACAAGCTCAATGGTTGCATCGGGTGCGGGTGCCTGTCGATGGAGGCGTGCCCGCTGCGCAATCACGATGACCAGCTGGGTGAGCGTGGCCCTGGTGCGCAGTTGCTGGAGCCCACGCCTGATGCTGATCGGTAAAGCCAGTTGCGCAATGCAACGTGACCTATAGTGAAAAGGCTGAAACCCATAACCACAATCAAAGGAGAACGTTATGAGCGTTAAACCTATTCCCGAGGGTTATCACGGCATTACCCCCTATCTGGGCATCAACGAGGCCGCAAAGGCGATCGAGTTCTACAAGAAGGCCTTTGGCGCCTCAGTGTTCATGCGCCTGGACATGCCCGACGGCAGGGTCGGCCATGCGGAGCTGCGTATTGGCGAAGCGGTGATCATGCTGGGCACGCCCTGCGATGAAACGGCCCTGCGCAATCCGGACGCGCATCCCAGTGTCGGTTTGCACCTGTATGTGAATGATGTGGACGCACAATTCAAACAAGCGGTTGATGCCGGCGCCAGCGCAGTGTCCGAGCCGCAGGATCAGTTCTATGGGGATCGCTCGGCGAGTGTGACGGATCCGTTCGGGCACCTGTGGTTCCTGGCCACCCATAAGGAGGACCTGACCGAGGAGCAAATCCGCCAGCGTGCCATGGAGATGTTCAAGCAACATTAACCCTGTGGGCGTGAGCTTGCTCGCGCCTGCAACACGCCACGCCTTGCCCCAGGTTCCAACCGGCCTGCTCCGGCAAAGTAAAGGCCTGCGTGGCGTTGGAACACTTCAAGGGTTTGTCGATCTGACACCCCGGTAGGCATTGCGCCCCAGCCATATCGTCATGACCAACAAGGCGGTCAATGGCAGCCCATGGAACAACACGATCACCTGGGCCGGCGTCCACGTCACATAGAACGGCCCGACCACCAGCATGCCCACGCCAAAACCGGCCATCTGGATCAGGGTCAAGAGGCTGAACAGCGGCAAGCGCAAGCTATCGGGCTCGCTTTGCGCACGGGAGATCAACGCCACCTCGGACAATCCATCGCCCAGCCCCGCCCACACCACCAGCAACAGCGCCAGCCACAGTTCGGTCTGCTGGAATGTCAGGATAAAGCCGCTGGACATCAACGCCACACCGAGCATGAACAAGCGCTCCATGCCTTGGGTGCCACGACCTTTCAACACTGCACTGGCGATGCGCGCGCCAACAAACTTGCCACAGGCCCACACGGCCAGCAGATAGCCCATGACCGTTTTGGCCGTGTCCGGTGAAATGTACTGCGACAGCACTGGCCAACCGACGTTATGGGCCGCGCTGCCGAGGGTGTCTAACATGCTGATCAGCAACATCGCGGCCAGCACCGGCGCACCGCGCAACCCCTTGGTCAGCTCATGCCATTCGGCGGCGAGTCCGCGATGCGCGGCAACAGCAACGCTAAACAACGCGCGCAAGGGCAAGACCAGGCAAGCGGCAATCACATAGGTGCCGATGTTGACCGCAAACACCGCTTCAAATCCGCCCGTGGCGATCAGCAAGCCGGAGAGCAAACTGCCGAAGACCGCGCCGGTGGCGGCCGCCGAGGTGATCCATGCGTTGGTATTCACCCGCTGCTCAAGCGCGACCCAAGTGGGCAACTGACTGTTGAGGCCAATGGCAAACAGCGAATTGCACAGGCCGATACCGAAGGCGATAAAGGGAAGAAGGGTAAGTTGATGGGCCGGTAACAACACCAGCAGCGGCATCAGCAACAGCGCCCGGGCCAGGTCCAACCCCGCCAACGTCCCACGCCCGGCAAACCGCCGGAAAAACGGAATGCCAAACAGGCTCGCGACAATCCCGCCGGTGACCCGGCACGCCAGGAAGATGCTGACAAACACCACGCTCTGGCTGAGCCAGTACACATAAGTGGACAACGCCACCATGTTAAGGAATGCGCCAAAATCCGACACACCGCGGGCAAAGATGATCAGGCGAGCGTTGCGGGTCGACAGATTCAGTTGTTGATCGTGACTCATGCAGGCTGTGCCCCCTCGACAGTGCGCAGGCTTACCAAGAGCACATCGCGCCAGGCCGGTTCCGTCTCTACCCGCGGTCGCACCTCCCCGGCCCGATGGTAGAACCCACGGTCGTTGATCACGATAGTCTCCAGAAATTTCTCCATCGGCAGTTTCAGTAGCCGGCTGTGCTCCGTTTCGTCGGCAAACACCTCCGACACCACCGGCACCGTGTTGCATTCGCCAATAAAGTGCATGAACACCCAATCCAGGCCGTCCTGGTGAATCCCCGATGTGGTCGGGCTGCTCGATGACACGTCCGCCCGCACCCGGAACTGATGGATATCGATCGTATAGGTCTGTTCGCCCAGGTGCGGGGCAATCACCGCGAGGTCCGTCGCCAGCAGCTTGTGCATGAGGGGATGCTCGATAAAGCCCTCCTCGCTATAGCTCAGGTGATTCACGCCCTGGCGATAGTTCACCGCGTAGGTGACCGGCGATTTGAACGCCGTATTCCTGTCGATCTGCAATTGCCGTGACGGTAACAGACGATAGCGCAAGATGCGCCGTTCGCGGTGGGTGTAAGTCCTGAACGCCTCGTCGCGCACCAGGTTATCCCAATACGCGCGAAAGCTTTGTTCCTCACCGGGTTCAACGTTGACCAGTTCGCGAAAGTCCGGGCGATGACAGAAGTGATGTTCGCGCAAAAGCGCCGAGATCTGAGGGATGTCCATATCGCTATCCTGCAACCGGTGGATCGATGAGGATGCGCAGATGTTGCTGCAACGCATCGTGCAAGGCATGGGCGTCGGCGGCATTGCCAACCTGGGCCCAGCATTTGAGCAAATAATGCTCCTCGATATCCGCGTCAATGTAGTGGCCGGGGTCCTGCGGGGCGTATTCCAGCACCGAGCGGTGTTGGTCGAGGAACTGCAGGCCGTCAATGCCCCTGAAAAGGCCACTGTGCTGCGGATAAATCGCCAGCATCGCGTAGTGTTGCCCCGCATCGGCAACCTTATGTGCGCCAGCCTCCAACTGTGCATTGATGCCCTTCTCGCCCAACAACAATCCCATGTACAGCTGATAAGGATCGATACCGGCCAGGTCGCGGAACGCCGAGTTCACATACAGTCCGCCCAGGCGCGGGTTGATCTCGATGGCCACCGGCCCTGCGTCCGTCATGCGAAACTCGAAATGCACCACAGCGTTGGTCAGGCCCACCGCGTGCAGGCAGTCCACCGCGTACTGGCGGATCTGCTCGCACTGGGCCTGGCTGAACGACGTCGGCGGGGAAATCAGCAGGTTCTCCAGGACCGTGCCGCTGCGCTCGGTCAGCAGCAGTTTTTCATTGATCAGCAGCGGATGGACACGCTCGCCGACAATCACACATTCCACACTGCCTTCGATGCCAGGAATATAACCTTCCAGCAGAATGCTGTGGCCTGGCAAGTATTCACGCCGCAGCCCATCCTCAAGCGGCAGGGCGTGCGCACAGCCGTAGAAGTCCGCATAAGCGGCGGCGCCATGATCACTTACGAAATGCCAATAGTGGCTGCGTAGCTCCTCCCAGCTCGAGCATTTTTTGATAAACGCCGAAGCCCCGCCAAAGGGCGGTTTGGCGATCAGTGGATAACCCACGCGCTCGGCGCCTTGCTGGAGTTCCTGTTCGTTGTTGCACAGCACGAACGGTACCGAACGCAATTCATGCTGTTTCAACACGCGGCGCATCAAGAACTTGTTATTGCACGCGGCAATCGCCTCCGGGTGGCTGTAGACCAAGCCCAACCGCTGACACGCCTGCGCAACGATACAGCCCACCTCCCCTTGTGCGGACGGGTGCCCGGCCTGGCAGAAAATCCCACGCACCTGATAACGCCCGTCCAACTGTCCGACCAACTCCAGGACAGACTGCTCACTGAGCGTTTCGAGCAGGAACACTTCGTCACTGTCGTCCCTGAGGCGTTGCAGGTGCTTGCGCCCCGCCACGGCGGCCGTCAAACACGCCAAACCGTGGGCGCGGGCCACCGTGAAATGCGGTTCCCGGTAGCGGTAGCGAGCGCAAGCACCGTCATCTACATCAATAAACAGAATCGCATCCTGTTTCATACCGCATCCTGCCAACTGCACCATTGGCCCTCCCAGTTGCGAAAACGGTAAGTCCGCTGCCCATCGCGGACTTCAAAATGCGGTAAGTCTTCAGGCTTTTCAAAGTCCAACAATGGCACGGTGAACTTGCCTTGTGCATGCGGCAGTACATACTCGGGCAGGGCAATATTCGATACACGGCGTTTGAGCCGATCCATGATGGCGATGGCTTGGCTGATCGACGCCTTATACTCTGAAGCACCGGGTGAAAACGGCATGAAGTGATATAAGTAATATGGCTTTACGCCCAAACGATAAAGATCAATGAATAATTTATGCAACGTCGCTTCATCATCATTCACGCCACGCAACAGCGGCATGTTAGAGAATACAATCGGGACCACACCCTGAATCCGTTTAACCGCGACGGCAAAATCAGCACTGAGCTCAAGCGGGTGGCAGACATGCACACCAAATGCATTGACCTTGTACTTCTCCAGCATCGCCACCAACTCATCGGTCACGCGAAACGGGTTGAAACTCAAGGCCCGTGAATGAATGCGTATCAGCAGATCATCACGAATGCCGCGCAATGCGGCCAGCATCTCCTCAAGCTTGCGGTCGGCCAGCATCAGTGGGTCACCGCCGCTGAGAATCACCTCTTCAATCGCTGGGTTACCGCGGATGTACTCCACCGAATCCTTGAACGAGTCAGTGTTGGCGTTAGCTTTGTCGGTGCCCACCTGCAGCGTGCGCAGCGCCTCGAAACAGAACTGGCAATAGGCATTGCACGTGTTGGTGGTGCGCAGGATCACGCGGTTGTCGTACTTGTGCTGGCAGATGGGCGTCTTCATCTCATGATTGAGTTCCCAGTTTTCGGAACTGCCGTCGTAGTCGCCCTGCACCTGTTCGCTCCAATACGGTACTACCTGGCGCCACAGGGGGTGGTCCATCACCTCTGCGCTGGTGAGTGAACGCTTGATTAAATCAATGTAATAAGGCGTGATCTGCATCTTGCGATCTTGCAAGTTGTGCTCGATATGCGCCGTTGTGGCCTCGTCCCATCCACCGCAGGCATTGCGCAGTGCAGGTTCATCGCGGATGGCATTCTTCTGCTGCCAACGCCAGTCTTGCCATTGAACTGAACGATGCATGGCTTGATCAAAAATCGACATGAGTTTGAACTCTCTGTTAAGGCATAGGGACGCGTACTTTTCCAGCACAGGAAAAGTATGATTCGCAGCAATGACAATCGACGGGCAGGCGACAGACCACAATCAAGTAACTAACTTGATCACCGGCACCAGAGAGATATAACAGTTCACCACGTGATGGCGCGAATAAACGACTAGCACGGTCATGCGATTAACTTCCTTTTTATACTATTGCGACTTCCAAGTCCGCACTCACTAAAGCCGATGCCCGCCAATGTGTCAATACAATAACCTTGTCACTCCTCTGGAATTAACCTGCACCCGCGCCAACACCCCGTAATGACAAGGGGCGCTTTCGTTCAAGCCCAGCTATTTGAAAAACAAATAATACTAAAAGCAACGCGCTCAGTGAGTATAGAGAGCGTTATTTCTACTTATATAACTACGTAGCCGCACTTCAGCTGAGCCAAGGGTTGGCCGCCAGGAAGTGGCGCTCAGATGCGTGGCTACTGACGACATCACACAGCGGCATGATCACGTCCTTGGAGGTCTGCCCCGGCCTAACGCAAGCCGCTGAACGCCTGCGGGCTGGCGCACTGCGTGTTCGATCAGCGCATAAATGCGGCCTGAATGTGAACCTGAAACATTTTCTTTCATATCCACCTTAGGGATTTCTCATGCTCATCCGTCTTAACTTAGATACAGCCTGTCGCGTCAGCAAAAGCTACGACTGGCCTTTTCCGGGCCTCTATTGCCCCCTCCGATCAAGACCCTCATTCATATGTCGAAGAAGTCACGCTCCAAACTCTGGTTTCTCGTCCATAGCTGGCTGGCGTTGCCCATCTGGTTCTTTGTACTGATCGTCTGCGTCACCGGCACCCTGGCCGTGGTGAGCCAGGAAATCGTGTGGCTGGCCAACCCGGATATCCGCGCCAGCAAGCCGTCGGATGACGCTCAGCCGCTCAGCTTTGACCAGGTGATCGCGGCCATCAAGCACGATGAGCCCAAGGCCATCGTCCAGTCCATCATCCGCCCGGATGAATCGCACTTCGCGCTAAGCGTCGGCCTCAGCTACCCGGACGGGCGCTCCGTGGAGGTGTATGCCAATCCCTACACCGGCGCGATCCAGGGCATCAGCCCCTCGTTCAACTTCCAGCAATTCACCCGCGCCCTGCATGGTTGGTGGCTGGTGCCGTTCACCAATGGGTACAGCTGGGGCTGGTACCTGGTGTCTGCGTTGGGCTTGCCGCTGCTGGCTTCACTGGTCACCGGGCTGGTGGTGTACAAGCGCTTCTGGAAAGGCTTCCTGCGCCCTACCCTGCGCATCCGCCACGGTGCGCGGATCTTCTGGGGCGACTTTCACCGCCTGAGTGGCATCTGGTCGATCTGGTTTATCGCGGTCATTTCTATCACCGGCACCTGGTTCCTGATCGAGGCTGTCCTGGGCGACAACCAGATATCCATTTCCAGTGAACCCATCGTGCCAGTGATCGCACGGGATAAGGTGCCGCTGTCGGCGCCGGGCGTGCCGGCACCGATGATCCCTATCGACAAGGCGATCGACATCGCCGCCGAGCGGATCCCCGGCCTGGACGCCAGCTTTGTGTTCATGCCAAGCAACGCCTACAGCCACCTGCAGATCGGCGGGCGTGGCTGGTACCCGTTGATGTTCCAGACCGCACAGCTGAACCCCTATGACGGTGAAATCGCGGTCTCGAACCTGTTGTCCGACCGTACCCCGCTGGAATTCGTCACCGAGTCGATGCGCCCACTGCACACCGGGGACTTTGGCGGTTTGTGGATCAAGCTGATCTGGGCATTCTTCGGCCTGGTGCTGAGCATGATGGTATTGAGCGGCTTGCTGATCTGGACCAAGCGCACCGCTCTGGCCACCCTCAACGCCCTCAAGCGCGAGGCCAAGACACAACGTCAGCACGCGCCCATCCCGACCATGCACGCCGACACCTCGGAGGCCCAGCGATGAGCAAGGTTGCAACCGTACCGCCGTCCCCGCTGCGCGCCTTTTGGCTGAAATGGCGTTTCCATGTCAACATCCTGCTGTTGCTGGTGCCGCTGGGGTTCATGCCCAAATACTTTGCCGACGCCGCGTTGTTTCGCGGGGATACCGGCATCGGCGAGCGCGTGGCCGGGCAGGTGCAAGTCGGTCCCTGGAGCCTGACGCTGGCTGAGTTTCGCAACGAAGGCCCGAGCCCGAACCCGGCTGGCCCGATGAAGTTCTTCAACGCTGCCCTGTGCGATACCTGTGCCGAGCAGGTCAAGGCCACTTACCTGCGTATCGGCAAACCCCGCAGCCTGCGCGCCGCCGGAGTGATCTTCTTCGGCACGCCGTACCGCATGGGCGCCGCCCTGCCGATCCCAGAACGCACCCCGGCGGATGCCGAAATATGGGTGACCATGGAAGGGTGGGACGGCAGCATGCACCAGGGTTCCATCCCGCTGAGCCAGGCCTCGCCTGCCACCATTGCCTGGCTGAACAAGCAAGGAGTCAAACCATGACGTTCAAGCGCCTCACCCGCGCCGCGCTGTTGCTGTGCGCCGGCCTGAGCACCACCGCCTTCGCCCACAACCCGATGTGCGAATGCAAAGAAATCCCCGGCGAGCAGATACAGTGCAAAGGCGGTTTTTCCGACGGCAGTGGCGCCCCCGGCGTAACCCTGGATGTGATCGGCTACGACGAAACCATCCTGGTGCCGGGCAAGCTTGGCGAGGATTCGACCCTGACCTTCAAGAAGCCCGCCGCCGAATTCTACGTGCTGTTCGATGCCGGCCCCGGCCACGTGGTGGAAATCGACCAAGCGGATATCCCGTCGCAATGAGTACCACACAGGTTGTACGCCCCGCGGGCGCGGGCCACGAAACCCTTTATGTGTTGCTGTTGTGCCTGATCATCCTCGCGGTGGCGGGCACGGTCGTGACGCTGCACGGGGAAACCCAGGAAGTCGCGGCAGTGCCCAGCCACCAGCTGGACGCCCGCCGCGACCTGAGCGCCGCCGAGCAAGGCATCTACGCCGACCTGCGGGTGACCCTGGATGAAATCCACCTGTTGCAGCAGGAACACAGCGCCCTGCCGACGCCTGAGCAACTGGCCGAAGAAGGCTTCGCGCCCTTTGCCCAGGATGCCAGTTCGGTCAGCCGTGGCGGCCATCGCTGGCAGCTGCTGGCACCCGCCGCCTACCTGGGCTTGAGCCAGGCGCCGGCCACCAGCGGTTCGCTGCTGATGCGCGTGCAAGGCAGTGAGCCGGATATCTGGCTCAACCGCAGCGCCAACCTTGCCGCCCCTTCCGACCTCACTGACCAGGCGCTGATCGCGGCCGGCTGGCAGCAGGTGGTCGCGCAATTCGATGCTGGCGTCACCCGCCAGCACCGTCACTGAACGAGAAGACCGATTGCCCATGTCCATGTCATCGCCCCTGTTGCGCCTTTTACTGGTTGGCCTGTTCAGCCTGATGCTCACCCCCCTTGCCAATGCCGAGGCGGCCAAGCGCCTGCGTATCGGCATTACCTTGCACCCCTATTACAGCTACGTGGCCAATATCGTGGGCGACAAGGCCGAGGTGGTGCCGCTGATTCCCGCCGGTTTCAACCCGCACGCCTACGAGCCGCGCGCCGAAGACATCAAGCGCATCGGCACCCTGGATGTGATCGTACTCAACGGCGTCGGCCACGACGACTTCGCCGACCGCATGATCGCCACCAGCGAGCGCCCGGATATCAAGGTGATCGAAGCCAACGCCAACGTGCCGCTGCTCGCCGCTACCGGTAACGCGGCACGCGGTGCGGGCAAGGTGGTCAACCCGCACACCTTCCTGTCGATCAGCGCGTCGATTGCCCAGGTCAATAACATTGCCCGTGAGTTGGGCACGCTCGACCCGGACAACGCCAAAACCTACACCCAGAACGCCCGCGCCTACAGCAAGCGCCTGCGTCAGATGCGCGCCGACGCCCTGGCCAAGCTGACCAGCGCGCCCAACCCCGACCTGCGTGTCGCCACCGTACACGCGGCCTACGACTACCTGTTGCGCGAGTTTGGCCTGGAAGTCACCGCCGTGGTCGAGCCGGCCCACGGTATCGAGCCAAGCCCCAGCCAGCTGAAAAAGACCATCGATGAACTGCGTGCTCTGGATGTGAAAGTGATCTTCTCGGAGATGGATTTCCCGTCCACCTACGTCGATACCATCCAGCGTGAATCCGGGGTCAAGCTGTACCCGCTGTCGCATATTTCCTACGGCGAATACAGCGCGGAGAAGTACGAAGTGGAGATGACCGGCAACCTCAACACCGTGGTACGGGCGATTCAGGAGTCGGGAGCATGACCGCCGCGCAGCACCTGAACGCCGTCAACGTCGGCCCCACCCTGAACTTCGACCAGGTCTCGCTGACCCTGGGGCGCACCGTAATCCTCGATGGCGTGAGTTTCCAGGTACAACCGGGCAGCATCCACGCACTGGTAGGTCCCAACGGCGGCGGTAAAAGCTCGCTGATCAAGACCCTGCTGGGGCAGACGCCGCACCAGGGGCGTTTGAGCCTGGAATGGCCAACCACACCCGGCACCATCGGTTACGTGCCCCAGGCGCTGGAATTTGACCGCGGCTTGCCGATGACCGTGGACGATTTCATGGCTGCCATGTGCCAGCGTCGCCCGGCGTTTCTGGGCCTTTCCAGGCATTACGCAGCAGCGATTGGCGATGCCCTCGAGCGCGTTGGCATGCAAGACAAGCGCAAGCGCCGCATGGGCGCGTTGTCCGGCGGTGAGCGCCAGCGCGTACTGCTGGCCCAGGGGCTGATTCCGGCGCCGCAGTTGCTGGTGCTGGATGAGCCGATGTCGGCCCTCGACGAGGCGGGTATCCAGGTGTTCGAACGGCTGTTGAACGACTGGCGCCTGGCCGGGATTACCGTGCTGTGGATCGAGCACGACCTAGAGGCCGTGGGCCGCCTGGCCGACCGCGTCACCGGTCTTAACCGCCGCGTGCTGTTCGACGCCACACCGAAAGAGGCGCTGACCCCGGACCGCCTGCTCACTCTGTTCTCCACCCACCCTCGGAGCCCGGCCCCATGAGTTATGAAGCCTTTCGCTTGATGGTCCAGGGCTGGGCCTCTGCCGGTTACCTGCCCGAAGCCCTGGCCTACGGGTTTGTGGTCAACGCCCTGCTCGCCGGCTTGTTGATCGGCCCGGTACTCGGCGGCCTGGGTACGCTGGTGGTGGTCAAGCGCTTTGCGTTTTTCTCCGAAGCGGTCGGCCATGCCGCGCTGACCGGCGTGGCCGTGGGCATCCTGCTGGGCGAACCCTATACCGGGCCTTATGGCAGCCTGTTTGGCTACTGCCTGCTGTTCGGCATCCTGCTCAATTACCTGCGTAACCGCACCGGCCTGGCGCCCGATACCTTGATCGGCGTGTTCCTGTCCGTGTCCCTGGCACTGGGGGCAAGCCTGCTGCTGATCCTGGCCGGCAAGATCAACGTGCACATTCTCGAGAACGTGCTGTTTGGCTCGGTGCTGACGGTCAACGGCAACGACCTGCTGGTACTGGCCATTGTCGGCTCGCTGGTGATGGCCCTGGCATTGCCGCTGTACAACCGCATCATGCTGGCCAGTTTCAACCCGCAATTGGCAGCAGTGCGCGGGGTGGCGGTGAAAAGCCTGGACTACCTGTTCGTGATCCTGGTGACCCTGATCACCGTGGCCGCGGTCAAGGTCATCGGCGCAATCCTGGTCGGTGCCTTGCTGGTGATTCCTGCCGCTGCGGCGCGCCTGTTGAGCCAGTCACTCAAAGGGTTTTTCTGGATCTCGGTGCTGATCGCCACCGTCAGCACCCTGTGCGGCATCCTGCTGCCGATCATCTTCGACCTGCCCATCCCATCCGGCGCCGCCATCATTCTGGTTGCCGGTATCGCCTTCGCCTTCGCGGCCATCGCCCGTGGCGTTGTGCCCAGCCTCAAAGGGAATCTTGGATAATGCGCCCTGTCTTTCGCCCACTGGCCCTGGCCATCGCTTGCTTGATGAGTACGTCGGCACTGGCCGTCGACGGTTTCGACGCCAAGGACTTCAAAGTCAACCAGGGCCTCGGTCACGCAGCCCTGACCAAGACCAAGCCGCCGGTCAAGGTGCTGGCGTCGCTGCCGATTACCTACGGCTTGGCCGAGGCGCTGCTCACAGGCACCAACGTAGCGCTTGAACGCGCCGCGCCGGCCAACCTACCGGGTTCGCGGCAGGTGTCCTACTTCACCGGCCGCGGTGCTGCGGCATTGAACAAGTTGGCGCTGGACGCCGACGCGGCCATCGGCCTGCGCTCGCTGTGGGCCGATGACCCGCTGTACCCCGTGGCGCGGCGCAGCAATATCCGCATCGTCGAAGTCGATGCCGCACGCCCGGTGGACGGCGGCTTGCCGGGTATCGCAGTACAACCGGGGGTCACCGATGGCTTGAACAGCCAACCCTGGCAATCGAGCAACAATATGGGGCGCATGGCCGACGTGATGGCCGCCGACCTGAGCCGCCTGGCGCCGGCTGCCAAACCCAGGATCGACGCTAACCTGGCCGCGCTCAAACAGCGTTTACTCAAGCTCACCGCCGACAGCGAGGCGCGATTGGCCAAGGCCGACAACCTGAGTGTGCTCAGCTTGAGCGATCACTTCGCGTACCTGGTCAGCAGCCTGAACCTGGAAGTGCTCAGCACCGATGCACGGCCCGACGCCGAGTGGACGCCCGAGGCGCTGCAAAAACTCAGCAGCGCGTTGAAGGATAACGATGTGGCGGTGGTGCTGCATCACCGTCAACCCAGCGATGCAGTCAAAACCGCCGTCACTGCCGGCGGCTCCAGACTGTTGGTGTTGAATGTGGACGGCGCCGACCCGGTGACGGAGTTGGAAACCAATGTAGACCAAGTGATCAAAGCACTCACACCCTAGGCAAGCCACCGATCCGTCAGAGATAAACTCGGTTCAATGTGGGAGCTGGCTTGCCTGCGATGCGGACGCCTCGGTTTATCAGGCGCACCGAGTCGATGCCATCGCAGGCAAGCCAGCTCCCACATGGGTTCGCGGTGCACCAGCCGCTACACCACATCCACACCCACATGAATCGCATCATGCCGCCAGAACTCCAGGTCGCAGTCGATCAGGCGTTGATGCTGGTCGTAATTGACCCGGGCGATGCGCAAGCCCGGGCTGCCTACCGAGACGCGTAGCGCAGCGGCCGCTTCCACCGGTAGCGAGGTGGGCACAATCTCGAAACGCACCCGCCCGTAGTGCAAGTCATATTTGCTGGCATACAGCTCAGTCATCGACTGATTCAAATCACACGCCAGGATCCCCGGAAAATACTGCGGGTTCAGATAGTGCTCCACATACAACACCAGGCGCCCGTCAATCCTGCGCCCCCGGCAAATCTGGATCACGCTCGACAACGCCGGCAACTGCAACCACGCGCACACCGCCGCCGACGCCGGTTGCAGGCGTGCGGAGATGACCTGCGTGGAAGCCTCGCGCCCCTGATCGCTGACCATGGCGTGAAAGTGGCTGCGCTGCATCAGGTTATAGGCCAGCCGTGGCGGCGAAACGAACCAGCCCCGACGCTCTTCGCGGTAAATCTGCCCTTGGGCCTCAAGCTGTAACAAGGCTTCCCGCACGGTAATCCGAGTGGTACCAAACAACTCGCTGAGCTTGCGTTCGGCGGGCAGTTTGCTGGCAGGCGGCAACAGGCCGTGGTCGATCTGCTCCTGCAGCGCCAGGCCGATGGAAGTTACCGCCTTGATTGCCTCATCACGCATCAACGTTACCTATCTGGACTAGACCAGCACCGTTCAGGTGCACAAAACGCGCTCTATCTGGGCTTTTGCTGCTGGGTGCCAGCCTAGGCACTCCAGATGACCGACAGATGACAAAGGCTGTCGACTGCGTCTTCCACACCCTGCAATACATCGGCCAAGTCCAAGGCCTGCGGGCACTTGGGCATGGTCTACGCTAAGTCAGAGCTGAACGACATCAGCGCTTCAAAAACGACATCGACATGAAACTGTCATCCAGGGGGCCTAGATTGGCTCAGGTATTGCTGACCTAGACCAAACCACCGCTAACGTTCAGATAAAACGCCGCGTTGAAAACGCCCCAAAGGAGCTTCGGATGAAACAGCTTTTCCTGGCATCACTGTTAGGCTCGACCATTGCCATGTGCACCGCCGCCATGGCTGCTGATACCGATCTAAAAACCTTGGAAGCCGCCGCCAAAGCGGAAGGCGCCGTCAACAGCGTCGGCATGCCCGATGACTGGGCCAACTGGAAAGGCACCTGGGAAGACCTGGCCAAAACCTACGGCCTCAAGCACATCGACACCGACATGAGCTCGGCCCAGGAAATCGCCAAGTTCAAAGCCGAAAAGGACAACGCCAGCGCCGATATCGGTGACGTGGGCGCGGCCTTCGGCCCGATCGCGGTAAAGCAAGAAGTGACCCAGCCGTACAAACCATCCACCTGGGCACAGGTGCCGGATTGGGCGAAAGACAAGGACGGTCACTGGGCCCTGGCTTACACCGGTACCATTGCCTTTATCGTCAACAAGAAGCTGCTGCACGGCTCCGAAGTGCCCACCACCTGGGCTGACCTGCAAACCGGTAAATACAAGGTATCGGTGGGTGACGTGAGCACCGCCGCCCAGGCTTCGAACGCAGTACTCGCCGCGGCCATCGCCAACAAAGGCGACGAGAAAAACATCGCGCCGGGCCTGCAATTTTTCACCAAGATCGCCCAGCAAGGTCGCCTCTCGCTGTCCAACCCGACCATCGCTACCATGGAAAAAGGCGAAGTCGAAGTGGGCCTCGTCTGGGACTTCAACGGCCTGAGCTATAAGGCCAAGATGGCCAACCCCGATGACTACGTGGTGCTGATCCCCTCGGATGGCTCGGTGAAATCCGGCTACACCACCCTCATCAACAAATACGCCAAGCACCCGAACGCCGCCAAGCTCACCCGCGAATACATCTTCAGCGATGCCGGCCAGCTCAACCTGGCACGCGGCAATGCGCGTCCGATCCGGGCTGAAACCGACTTGAAACTGCCGGCAGACGTTGCCAAAAACCTGATCCCGGGCGAGCAGTACACCAAGGCCAACCCGCAGCCGATCAAGGATGCCGATGCCTGGGAAGCGACGTCCAAGAAGCTGCCACAGATGTGGAACGAGCAAGTCATCGTAGAAATGAAGTAATCGGTCTCTCTGATCCAAAGGCGGTCAGTGTGGGAGCTGGCTTGCCTGCGATAGCGGTCTGACATTCAACATTTGTGTCCACTGATACACCGCCATCGCAGGCAAGCCAGCTCCCACATTTGATCCCATTCCACGTTGATACTGAGCCATACCCTCTGTTGCGGAGCCCCAGCCCCCATGAAGCACACTGTCATCCTTGTGGTGCTCGACGGCCTCAACTTCGAGGTTGCCCGGCACGCCATGGGGCATTTGCAGGCCTATGTCGGCGCAGGACGCGCAGCTCTCTACACACTGGAATGTGAACTGCCTGCCCTGTCCCGCCCGTTGTACGAGTGCATCCTCACCGGCGTGCCGCCGATCCAAAGCGGTGTCGTGCACAACAACGTCTCGCGCCTGTCCACCCAGCGCAGCATTTTCCATTACGCCACCGACGCCGGCTTGAGCACCGCTGCGGCGGCTTACCACTGGGTCAGCGAGTTGTATAACCGCACGCCCTTTCTCGCCGCCCGCGATCGTCATACCGACGACAAGGCGCTGGCGATCCAGCACGGGCATTTCTACTGGAATGACCACTACCCCGATTCCCACCTGTTCGCCGACGCCGAAAGCCTGCGGCTCAAGCACGCGCCAAACTTTTTGCTGGTGCACCCGATGAACATCGACGACGCCGGTCACAAGCATGGCCTCGACACCGCGCAATACCGCAACAGCGCACGCTCGGCTGACATTATCCTGGCCGACTACCTGCAAGACTGGCTCGATGCCGGCTACCAGGTACTGGTCACCGCCGACCACGGCATGAACAACGACCGCTCCCACAACGGCCTGTTGCGCGAAGAACGGGAAGTGCCACTGTTTGTCATCGGTGACGCCTTCAGCCTGGACACCGACGCTGCGCCGAAACAAACCGACCTGTGCGGCACCATCTGCGAACTGCTGGGCGTGCCCCACAACAAGCCTGTGTGCCGGGAGCTGCTCAAGTGAATGCATTGACCCGCGGCAAATGGCTGGCCCTGCTATGCCTGCTGCCCTTCGCACTGTTCTTTATCGTGTTCGAGATCGCGCCGCTGGTATGGGTGCTGATCAGCAGCCTGCAAACCGAAGAGTCCGGCTGGAGCCTGGAAAACTTCACCCGCATCTTCACCTCGAAGTTCTACCGGCAGGCCATCCAGTTCAGCCTGGAGATCAGTTTCTACTCCAGCATCTTCGGCATCATCATCGCCACCCTGGGCAGCTACTCATTGCGCCGAGTGGATTCGCCGCTGCGCAACTTCGTCACCGCATTCGCCAACATGACCAGCAACTTCGCCGGCGTACCCCTGGCCTTCGCGTTCATCATCCTGCTGGGGTTCAACGGCAGTATCACCCTCATGCTCAAGCAGGCCGGGATCATTGAGGACTTCAACCTGTACTCGAAAACCGGCCTGATCATCCTCTATACCTACTTCCAGATTCCCCTCGGCGTACTGCTGCTCTACCCGGCCTTCGACGCATTGCGCGAAGACTGGCGCGAGTCGGCCGCCCTGCTCGGTGCGAATGGCTGGCAGTTCTGGCGGCATATCGGCCTGCCGGTGCTCACCCCGGCGCTGCTCGGTACCTTTGTGATCCTGTTGGCCAACGCCCTCGGCGCCTATGCCACGGTCTATGCACTGACCACCGGCAACTTCAACGTACTGCCGATTCGCATTGCCGGCCTGGTCTCCGGCGATGTGTCGCTGGACCCGAACATGGCCAGCGCCCTGGCCGTGGTGCTGGTGGCGCTGATGACCGTGGTCACGGTGGTGCATCAACTGCTGCTCAAGAGGAGCTACCATGTCTCGCGCTGAAGCCGGCCCGGCCTCCCTCTACCATCGGGTGGTGGTGTACCTGTTGTTCCTGATCCTGGTGCTGCCTTTGGTAGGCACCTTTGTCTACTCGATTTCCAGCAGTTGGTCGGCAACTATCCTGCCCGCCGGCTTCAGCGTGAAATGGTATGTACAGCTGTGGAGCGACCCGCGCTTTCTGATGGCCTTCGGGCAATCGTTGCTGGTGTGCGTGGGCGCACTGATCCTTTCGGTGGTGTTGATTTTGCCGCTGCTGTTCGTGGTGCACTACCACTTTCCCAAGCTCGACGCGTTGATGAACATCCTGATCCTGCTGCCCTTTGCGGTGCCGCCGGTGGTGTCCTCGGTGGGGCTGCTGCAACTGTACGGGTCCGGGCCGCTGGCGATGGTGGGCACGCCGTGGATTTTGATCGGCTGCTACTTCACCGTCGCGCTGCCGTTCATGTACCGCGCGATCACCAACAACCTGCAAGCCATCAACCTGCGCGACCTGATGGACGCTTCGCAACTGCTCGGCGCCAGCACCTGGCAGGCCGCGATCCTGGTGGTGCTGCCCAACCTGCGCAAGGGCCTGATGGTGGCGCTGCTGCTGTCGTTCTCGTTCCTGTTCGGCGAGTTCGTGTTCGCCAACATCCTCGTCGGCACCCGGTACGAAACCCTGCAGGTGTACCTCAACAACATGCGCAACAGCAGTGGCCATTTCACCAGCGCCGTGGTGATCTCTTATTTCTTCTTTGTGCTGGTACTGACCTGGGCCGCCACTCTCTTGAACAAGGACAAAAGCCAATGAGCTTCGTCAGCGTCCAACACCTGCAAAAAGGCTACGCCGGCACCCCGGTGTTCAGCGATATCAATTGCGAGGTCGCCAAAGGCGAGTTCGTCACCCTGCTCGGCCCGTCCGGTTGCGGCAAATCCACTTTGCTGCGCTGCATCGCCGGGCTTACGCCGGTGGACAGTGGCCAGATCCTCCTGGATGGCCAGGACATCGTGCCCCTGAGCCCACAGAAACGCCAGATCGGCATGGTGTTCCAGAGCTACGCGCTGTTCCCCAACATGACCGTGGAACAGAACGTCGCCTTCGGCCTGCGCATGCAAAAGGTCAACGCCGACGACAGCAACAAGCGCGTGCAAGAAGTGCTGCAACTGGTGGAGCTCAAGGACCTGGCCGGCCGTTATCCGCACCAGATGTCCGGTGGCCAGTGCCAGCGCGTCGCTCTTGCCCGCTCCCTGGTGACCCGCCCGCGCCTGCTGTTGCTGGATGAACCGCTGTCGGCATTGGATGCACGTATTCGCAAGCACTTGCGCGAGCAGATCCGCCAGATCCAGCGCGAGCTGGGGCTGACCACGATCTTCGTGACCCATGACCAGGAAGAAGCGCTGACCATGTCCGACCGCATCTTCTTGATGAACCAGGGCAAGATCGTGCAGAGCGGTGATGCCGAAACCCTCTATACCGCGCCGGTGGATGTGTTCGCTGCCGGGTTTATCGGCAACTACAACCTGCTCGATGCCGACAAGGCCAGCCAACTGCTGCAGCGGCCGATCAGCGGGCGCATCGCGATTCGCCCCGAGGCCATCGAGTTGAGCCGCAGCGGCGAGCTCGATGCGTTGGTGCGTAGCCACAGCCTGCTGGGTAACGTGATTCGCTACCGCATCGAAGCCCGTGGCGTCGAGCTGGTGGTGGACGTGCTCAATCGTTCGGCCGACGACCTGCACCCGGACGGCCAGCGCCTGGCACTTTCCATCGACCCCAGCGCACTGTGTGAAGTAGCCTGACAGGCAGCGACCTATTGAGAGAGAGCATCACCGATGGCATTGGTAATTTTTGATCTGGACGACACCCTGATCCACGGCGACTGCGCCACGCTGTGGAGCGAACAGATGGGCCGCCTTGGCTGGGTGGACCCTGAGTCGTTCATGCGCAGGAACAACGAGCTGATGGATGCCTACAGCCAGGGCAAGCTGCGGATGGAAGATTTCATGGATTTCAGCCTGGAGCCGATGATCGGCCGCACCCCGGAAGAAATCGAGCACTTGGTGGAGCCGTGGGTCGAGGACGTCATCGAGCCGCTGATCTACAGCGACGCCACCAAGACCATCGCCCGCCACCGCGCGAATGGCGACCGGATCCTGGTGATTTCCGCTTCGGGCACTCACCTGGTCACGCCGATTGCTGCGCGTATCGGTATCGAGGAAGTGCTGGGGATTAACCTGGAGGTCAGCCACGGCGTGTACAGCGGCCGTACCGTCGATGTACTGACTTACCGTGAGGGCAAGATCACGCGCTTGCTGGAATGGCTGGAGCAGGAAGGCGAAACCCTTGAAGGTGCCTATTTCTATTCGGACTCGCGCAATGATTTACCGCTGCTGCTCAAGGTGGATCACCCGCAGGTGGTGAACCCGGACCCGGTGTTGCGCGCCCATGCCGAACAGGCCGGCTGGCCGATCCACCACTGGACCTGAATCAATAGAGATCAACCCGCAAGAGATGGCTTGCCTGCGATAGCGGTGCAACAGTGAAGAATTCTTCATCTGGTGCACCGCTATCGCAGGCAAGCCAGCTCCCACACTGACTGCATTTCAATCTAGGATTCGGTCAGGCTGTTGGCAATATGGACTACACCGGACGTAGGACGAGGTTGTTCTAGGCCCCCACATCACCGTCAACGCCTTGCAATGCTTTCACAGTGCCTCCATAGTGAGTCTGGACTGAGCCCGGTGCTGTAGCGCCGGGCTTTTTGCATTATGCGACCGGACCATATGGAACCGGCTCCCTCAAAGACGGCCTAATATGCGTTATCAATTGCCCCCGCGTCGAATCAGCATGAAGCATCTGTTCCCCAGCACCGCCCTCGCATTTTTCATTGGTCTCGGCTTCGCGTCGATGTCGACCAATACGTTCGCAGCCAATAGCTGGGACAACCTTCAGCCTGATCGCGATGAGGTGATTGCCAGCCTTAACGTCGTCGAGTTGCTCAAGCGCCATCACTACAGCAAGCCGCCGCTGGACGACGCTCGCTCAGTGATCATCTACGACAGCTACCTCAAGCTGCTGGACCCCTCGCGTAGCTACTTCCTGGCCAGCGATATCGCTGAGTTCGACAAGTGGAAGACCCAATTCGACGACTTCCTCAAGAGCGGCGACCTGCAGCCCGGCTTCACCATCTACAAGCGTTACCTGGACCGCGTCAAAGCGCGTCTGGATTTCGCGTTGGGTGAGCTGAACAAAGGTATCGACAAGCTCGATTTCACACAGAAAGAAACCCTTCTGGTGGACCGCAAAGACGCTCCTTGGCTGACCAGTACCGCGGCGCTGGACGACCTGTGGCGCAAACGCGTCAAGGACGAAGTGCTGCGCTTGAAGATCGCCGGCAAAGAGCCCAAGGCCATTCAAGAACTGCTGACCAAGCGCTACAAGAACCAGCTGGCACGCCTGGACCAGACCCGTGCCGAGGATATCTTCCAGGCCTACATCAACACCTTTGCGATGTCCTACGACCCGCACACCAATTATCTGTCGCCAGATAACGCGGAAAATTTCGATATCAATATGAGTCTGTCCCTGGAAGGCATCGGTGCCGTCCTGCAAAGCGACAATGACCAGGTGAAGATCGTACGTTTGGTGCCGGCAGGCCCTGCTGACAAAACCAAGCAAGTGGCACCGGCCGACAAGATCATCGGCGTGGCCCAGGCCGACAAAGAGATGGTCGATGTGGTCGGCTGGCGCCTGGACGAAGTGGTCAAGCTGATCCGCGGGCCTAAAGGCAGCGTGGTGCGCCTGGAAGTGATTCCACACACCAATGCACCGAACGACCAGACCAGCAAGATCGTGTCCATCACTCGTGAAGCGGTGAAGCTCGAAGACCAGGCTGTGCAGAAGAAAGTCCTCAACCTCAAGCAGGATGGCAAGGACTACAAGCTGGGCGTGATTGAAATCCCGGCCTTCTACCTGGACTTCAAGGCGTTTCGTGCCGGGGATCCGGACTACAAGTCCACCACCCGCGACGTGAAGAAAATCCTGACAGAACTGCAGAAAGAGAAAGTCGACGGCGTGGTCATCGACCTGCGCAACAACGGCGGCGGCTCCCTGCAGGAAGCCACCGAGCTGACCAGCCTGTTTATCGACAAGGGCCCGACCGTGCTGGTACGCAACGCTGACGGCCGTGTCGACGTGCTCGAAGACGAGAACCCGGGGGCCTTCTACAAAGGGCCGATGGCGCTGCTGGTCAACCGCCTCTCGGCCTCGGCCTCGGAGATTTTCGCCGGCGCCATGCAGGACTACCACCGTGCATTGATCATCGGCGGCCAGACCTTCGGCAAGGGCACCGTGCAGACCATCCAGCCGCTGAATCATGGCGAGCTTAAACTGACACTGGCCAAGTTCTACCGGGTATCCGGGCAGAGCACCCAGCATCAAGGCGTACTGCCGGATATCGATTTCCCGTCGATCATCGACACCAAGGAAATCGGCGAAAGCGCCCTGCCTGAAGCCATGCCGTGGGACACCATCCGCCCTGCGATCAAGCCGGCGTCGGATCCGTTCAAGCCCTTCCTGGCGCAGTTGAAGGCTGATCATGACACCCGCTCCGCCAAGGATGCCGAGTTCGTGTTTATCCGCGACAAGCTGGCCCTGGCCAAGAAGCTGATGGAAGAGAAGACCGTCAGCCTCAACGAAGCGGATCGCCGTGCACAGCATTCCAGCATCGAGAATCAGCAACTGGTACTGGAAAACACCCGCCGCAAGGCCAAGGGTGAAGACCCGCTCAAAGAGCTGAAGAAAGAAGATGAAGACGCGCTGCCGACCGAGGCGGATAAAACCAAGCCGGAAGACGACGCTTACTTGGCCGAGACTGGCCGGATCCTGCTGGATTACCTGAAAATCACCAAGCAGGTGGCCAAGCAGTAAATGATGGCGATTTAATGTGATCGCTCCTCGGAGTGTCATCATATAGACATCATTCTGTCGTGAAATAAAAGGACCGCAGGTTTACGCCTGCGGTCCTTTTTTTTGATCGAGACCGCCATGACCATGACCGAACAGCTGAATGCATTGGGCTCAATCCTGGCTCAAGGCAGTTTGCACAGCCTGTTCCAACCGATCATCTGCCTGTCGGAGCGGCGCATCCTCGGTTATGAAGCCCTCAGTCGTGGCCCGTCCAACAGCCCGCTGCACTCCCCCGTTGCGCTGTTTTCGGTGGCCAGCCATGCCGGGCGCCTGAGCGAACTGGACATGGCGTGTCGAGAGAGTGCGTGCCGGCGCTTCAGCGAGCAGAAACTGCCCGGCAAGCTGTTCCTCAATATCTCGCCGGAATCCTTGATGGAGCACGCGCATCAGCCAGGGCGCACCCTGCAACTGTTGCGCGACTTCGGTATTTCTCCCAGCCAAGTGGTGATCGAGCTCACCGAGCAAGCGCCCACCGACGATTTCGCGCTGTTGCAAACTGCCTTGCACCACTACCGCGACATGGGTTTTGCCATCGCACTGGATGACTTGGGCGCCGGTTATTCCAGTTTGCGGTTGTGGTCGGAACTGCGCCCGGACTACGTGAAGATCGACCGGCACTTTATCGACGGCATTCACCAGGACGCCCTCAAGCGCGAGTTTGTCGGCTCGATCCTGCAGATCGCCAGGGCATCCCGCGCCCAAGTGATTGCCGAGGGCATCGAACTGCCAGAAGAACTGGCGGTGTTGACCGAGATGGGCGTCGACCTGGTCCAGGGCTACCTGCTCTGCCGCCCTCAGGAAAAGCCGCCGCAGGAAGCGCGCCTGATGCTGCCCAAGCCGGATAACGCCACGCTGGCCCTCAATGACGAAGGCAGTGACCTGAGCGCACTGCTCAATGAGCAACCCGCCGTGGATCAAGACACCGCCACCGCCCAAGTGCTGGAATCGTTCCGCCGCCAGGCCAACCTCAACTCGCTGGCGGTGTTAGACGGCCGTGGTTGCCCGGTCGGCATTGTGCACCGGCACTCGTTGTCGGACGCGTTGCTCAAGCCGTTCGCGACCGATCTGTTTGCACGTAAACCCATCAGTCGCTTGATGAGCGATGATTTTTTGGCGGTGGAACTGAGCCAGTCCTTGCAACAGGTCAGCCGTTTACTCACCAGCCGCGCACGGCAACGCATCGAAGAGGATTTCATCATCACCCTGAACGGTGATTACCTGGGGCTGGGTCGGGTCATTGACGTGCTCAAGTTGATCACGGAGCTGAAAATCCAGCAGGCCCGCTACGCCAACCCGTTGACCTTGTTGCCTGGCAATGTGCCGATCCAGCAATGCCTCACCCGGCTGCTGCAGCAACAGCGCGAGTCGGTGATCTGCTATGTGGATATCGACAGTTTCAAACCGTTCAACGACATCTACGGCTACGGGCGCGGGGATGAAGTGCTGCTGTGCCTGGCGCAGTGCCTCAACGACCGGGTAGACCCCAGCCGCGACTTTGTCGGACACATTGGCGGCGATGACTTTCTGCTGGTGCTGGGCCCGCAGGACTGGCGCAAGCGGCTCAACCAACTGCTGGACGATTTCCACACCCAATGCCGACGCTTCTACCGCGCTGAACACCTTGAGGCTGGGTGCTTCGTGGCCCTCAATCGCCAGGGCGCGCGCCAGGAGTTTGCATTGCTGTCGCTGTCCATCGGTGTAGTGCATTTGTATCCTCAGGCCTGCGCACAACTCGATGCCAGCCAGTTGGCAGAGCTGGCTTCACAAGCCAAGCACCATGCCAAGGATGTTGCGGGCTACAGCATCCACGTGATCGACAGCATGGACACCTGCGCCCAGGCGCTTTAGGCCTCGGCGGATTCCGGGTACTCGTACTCGAACACCCGCACCACTTCGGATGCATGCCAGGACGCGGCGGCCACACCATCGGAAGGCCCGCTGAACCGCCCCAGGCGCTCAACACACTCAAAAAAACCGGTGCGCGGCAGGCGGCTGGCACCCTGGCTGATCACCAGGGAACTGCGCAGCGGTTGCTCCGCCTTGGCATCCAGTGCCGCCAGGTGCTCCAGGGCCGCAGCCAGGGTCTGCATGGCCGGCGTCGGGAATTGCAGGCGCTCAAGCAGCGCACGGTAGGTGAGCAAATGGCGCTGGCGCCGCGCCTGATCCAGTTCGTTGAGCAACCCATCCCAGTGTTGACGACTAATACGTAAGCTCAAGACTCATCCCTCCAACCTGCAACGCCCAATTCCCAGGCCAGGCTGCGGCGAATGGCGGCATCCGGCTGGCGTTCACCACTTTCTATCAATCCAAGATACGAAGGGCTGATGCCCACGGTACGCGCCAGGGCCTCGATTGCCAGGCCCTTGGCCTCACGCAGGCCGCGCAGGGCTGCAAGCGGACGCAGGTCCTGCTCGATAGCGGTGGGTGCAACAGAAGGAGAAGCGCGTGTTGGTTGCAATTGACCGGCAGCTTTTAGCAGCGCCTGGTACTGGTCCCATGGCAACACCGCGTATTCGGGTGCGCCATCGCGTGAAATGATCTGGATATCCATGACTGCCCCGTAGGATAAAAACACTTACTAAGTAAGTTATTTCCTTAGGAGTGTAATCCTAACAGCCACAAAGGTCGCAGGGGATACCGGGCAACATTAGTTTTTTTGCGGGTTTTCCCGGGCCAGCAGCTCAGGCGTCGCTGGCAGGCGCTCAACCACCGCAAGTTTTTCCGGGCGCTGCCCATCGCGCCAGGCACGAAACGCGCTCAGTTCGCCGCTCAGGGTCTTCATGACCCATGCCAGCACGGCGATGTCATCGAGCATGCCGAACATAGGGAGGAAGTCCGGAATGGCATCAATCGGGCTGAGAAAGTACATCAGCCCCGCTACCACCGAAATCAGCGCCTTGGGGCTGATGGCACGGTATTCGCCACGCCAGTAAGCCAGGCAAAGGGCCTGAAGCAATTTGAGATCGTCCTTGAGCTGGCCGAGCCGATTGCCTTGGCTTGAGCCTTTGGCTGCAACGGCAAACAACAAGGTTGGCAAGCGCCCGCGACCCAGCAAGCGTGCGGCCATAGGCAGGAAGCGGGTGAAAGTGAACGGTGGTTTCATAGGGCACTCCAGTTCCAGGCGATATAAAAGGTTATCCACACAAATTGTGGATAACCTTGTGAACAGAGCCTGTTTTATCGGCTGAAAGCCACGGACTACAAGGCCTACAGTCAGATCGGGCGTTTTTTGCGCACATAAAAAAAACCCAAGAATTCATTGACTTGGCATGTATGTGCGGCTACCCGTGCTCGAGTCTTATATCAGACTGTGTCCGGTTGCAGACGTTCGTTTGGATTTTTTGAGGCTTCACGTAGGGGCTGCATCTGCACGACTCCGGCACGAGGCTGACCCCTGTGGCGAGGGAGCTTGCTCCCGCGGCGGCCTGCCCGTTCCCATAGAAAATCTTATAGCCCTTGGCCAGTCCCGAAAACAACAACGCCCCGTCGAGACGGGGCGTTGTGTGTTCAGGCGCCGATTACTTCTTGGCGGCTGGTGCAGCAGGTGCGTCAGCCGCTTCTGCCTTGGCTGGATCCTTGATGGCCAGCAGTTCCAGGTCGAATACCAGCACCGAGTTGGCCGGGATCGCCGGGCTCGGGCTCTGGGCGCCGTAGGCCAGGTCGGACGGGATGTACAGCTCGACCTTCTCGCCAACGTGCATCAGTTGCAGGCCTTCGACCCAACCCGGGATCACGCCGCTGACCGGCAGGTCGATCGGGCTACCGCGATCTACGGAGCTGTCAAAGGTAGTGCCGTTGGTGAGCTTGCCGGTGTAGTGAACAGTCACCACGTCGGTCGGCTTAGGCTGGGCGCCGTCGGCCTTCTTCACGATCTTGTACTGCAGGCCGGAAGCGGTGGTGACAACACCGTCTTTCTTGGCGTTGTCTTCGAGGAATTTCTTGCCAGCGGCTGCCGACTCTTCGCTCATTTTGGTCATGCGCTCTTCAGCACGCTTTTGCAGTGCGGCAAACGCTTCAACCAGCTCATCGTCCTTGAGCTTCTGCTCTTTCTTGCCGACGGCATCTTCGATGCCCTGGGCAACAGCTTTGGAGTCCAGGTCGTCCATGCCTTCTTGGGCAAGGCTCTTGCCCATGTTCAGGCCGATGCCGTAGGAAGCTTTTTGCGCCGGGGTTTTCAGCTCTACGCTAGTCTGCGAATCACAACCCGCAAGTACCAGGCTAACCAGGGCCACCGCCGCCGCCAACCGATGCTGTTTCATGCTATTTCCTTGTTCATGCGCCATAAGGGCATTCGAATAAAGTCGCGAGCTTATCAGGCGGCCACGACCAATGGCTACCGGCATGTGAGCAGGAAACTTCTGATAAGTTCACGTGTTTAAAAGCATTTCCATTTATCATGGGGCCCCGCGACGGATCGCGGGACCGCCTGATAGCGGGCCAATTGCTACTTGCCGCACCTGTGGCGCAGTGGCATAACAACGCGACAATTCGACAAGGATAGTTATCTTGCGCATTTTTTCCCGTGTTTTACTCCTGATACTGATCGCACTGGGCCTGATTCTGGCCGTGGTGCTCTACTACACCCTCAACCCCAAGCTGCCGGACTACGTGCCAGTAAAGCAGGTGCACTACCAGGAGCAATGGAGTGCCGACGACCGCCAGACCTACTACTTCACGCCCCAGGGCACCCAAGTAAAAGGCCTGCACTACGACTGGTTCACCGCCCTGGAACTGCCGTTTTCCGAGCAACGCTTTGCCGCGCCGGAGTACCTGGCGCGCTTTGGCTTCCTGGTCGACCCCAAGCAGACGCCCACCGCGCAAAACCCTGGCAACCTGCCAGTAGGGTTCGCCCGGCACCAGAACGCCGACAGCAGGGCTCAGTACCTGGATATCACCTGTGCGGCCTGCCACACCGGCGAATTGCACTACAAGGGCCAGGCCCTGCGCATCGACGGTGGCTCGGCGCAACACGTACTGCCCTCCAGCGTTCCCACGTTGCGCGGTGGCAGTTTCGGCCAGGCCCTGGTCGCGAGCCTGGCCGCTACCTATTACAACCCATGGAAGTTTGAGCGCTTTGCTCACAAGGTGCTGGGGGATCAGTACGATACCCAGCGCGATCAACTGCGCAAGGACTTCAAGCAATCGCTGAACCAGTTCCTCAAAGTCGCCTGGAATGACACCCACCGTGGCCTTTACCCCACCGAAGAAGGCCCGGGCCGTACTGACGCCTTTGGACGCATCGCCAACGCCAGTTTTGGCGACGCCATTTCCCCCGACAATTATCGCGTCGCCAATGCGCCGGTGGACTACCCGCAGTTGTGGGATATCTGGACCTTCGACTGGGTGCAGTGGAATGGCTCGGCACAGCAGCCCATGGCGCGCAACATCGGCGAAGCCCTTGGCGTAGGCGCGACTCTGGCGTTCTTCGACGCAGCCGGGCAACCGCTCAAGGGCGATGCCCGCTACCCATCCAGCGTACGGGTGCGCGACCTGCACCTGATCGAAGAAACCCTGCAACGGCTCAAGCCGCCGACCTGGCCGCAAGACTTGTTCGGTGCCATCGACAACCCCCTCGCCGCCCAGGGCCGCGCACTCTTTGCCGAGAACTGCGCCGGCTGCCACCTGCCCACCGTTACCGAAGAAAACGGCCGACCGGTGCAGCAGTTGAAAATGCTGCCGGTGGACTACATCGGCACCGACCCCGGCACAGCCAACAACATTGCCGACCAACGCTATGACCTCAGCGCGCTGCAATGGGACCCGGCCGAACTGGCCCGGCTCAATGTCGAACTGCACCCCACCCCCACCGCGCCGCTGGACCTGAAAAAAATGTCGGTGGCCCAAGGCCTGGCCTATGTCACCGCCTTCGTCGAAGAGCATGCCTACCGTGCGGCGGGCGTGACCCCGGCCGAGCGCCCGGGCCTGGACGGGTTCGGCCTGCCCATCGGCGTACGCGAGTTGCGTGCCTATAAGGCGCGGCCACTGGCAGGCGTATGGGCCACCCCACCGTTCCTGCACAACGGTTCGGTGCCGACGATCTACCAACTGCTCTCGCCCCAGGACGAACGCAGCACCACTTTCTATAAAGGCACCTTCAACTACGACCCGCGTCACCTGGGGTTTGAGACCACCGCCTTCAAGAACGCCTTCCTGTTCGATACCAGAGTCACCGGCAACCACAACAGCGGCCACGAATTCCGTGCCGGCGAACGTGGCAATGGCGTTATCGGCCGTGGCCTGCTGCCGCAGGAACGCTGGGCGCTGCTCGAATACCTCAAAGTGCTGGGCGGCCCGCTGGAGCAACAACTGCCATGATTATCCGATCGCAAAACAAGGACCGCTCCATGCTTGCTCGTCTCTGGCTGCGCCTTGGCGCCTTTGTGGGCAAAACCCTGCTGTGGCTGCTGGGCCTGGGCCTGCTGGGCTGGGTGTTGGCCACGGCCTGGTTCGCCTGGCAGCACAGGGGCCCGGTGTCGGTGAAGGAACAGATCCCGCCGGGTGAGGCGGCGATGACCCAAGGCATCATCCAGACCGCCGTGCGCATCGTTGACCAGCATCGCGAAGGCACTCGCTACCTGCGCGATGCCCATGCCAAGGCCCATGGGTGCGTGAAAGCCGAGGTCAGCGTTCTGGCGAATCTCGACCCGGCCTTGCGCCAGGGTGTGTTCGCCGAGCCGGGCAAGACCTGGCAGGCGACGATGCGCCTGTCCAACGGCAACGCCTACCCGCAATTCGACAGCATCCGCGATGCCCGCGGCATGGCGATCAAGCTGTTGGATGTGCCGGGCAAGCAACTGATGGCCGACCAGCAAGCGCGCACCGAGCAGGATTTCGTGATGTTCAGCCATCCGAACTTCTTTGTCAGCGATGTCGCGGAATACGCGCAGAACATCGGTGCGCAAGCGGATGGCAAGAAGGTCCTGGCGTTCTTTCCCAAGCTCGACCCGCGCAGCTGGCAAGTGCGTCACTTGTTTATCGCCCTGGCAACCCTGGCGCCCGCCCCGGCCAGCCCGACGCAGACGACTTACTTTTCAGTGTCGCCTTATAAGTTTGGCGCGGCCAACGCCAAGTTTCGCGTGGCGCCCGACCCGCAAAGCTGCCCGGATTATGTGCTGCCCAAACAGAACCAGGACCTGCCCAACTTCCTGCGCAGCGCGCTCAACCAGCAACTGTCCACCGACCGCGTAGACGCGTGTTTTGTGCTGCAGATCCAGCGGCAAAACCCGCAGGCCTTCATGCCCATCGAAGACACCAGCATCGAGTGGAAGGAAAGCGACGCGCCGTATGAAACGGTGGCCAAGGTCAGGATTCCCGCCCAGGACTTCGACACGCCGGCGCAGAACCTGGCGTGCGATAACCAGTCGTTCAACCCCTGGTTCGGTTTGGAAGCGCACCGCCCCATCGGCGGCATCAATCGGCTGCGCAAAGCGGTGTACGAAGCCGTCAGCGATTACCGCCACAGCCGCAACGCGCCGTAAGGTGCGTTAAATCGCAGGCGAAAAAAAAACCCGCTCAATGAGCGGGTTTCTTATAGCTACCTGGCGTTCAGCGTTCCAGGTGACCGAATATGGCGCAGCGGACGGGACTCGAACCCGCGACCCCCGGCGTGACAGGCCGGTATTCTAACCGACTGAACTACCGCTGCGCGTAACACTTGAAGCGAATGGTGGGTGATGACGGGATCGAACCGCCGACCCTCTGCTTGTAAGGCAGATGCTCTCCCAGCTGAGCTAATCACCCTTCGTTTCGGTGTGGGCGCATCATACACCAAAAAATCGTAATGTCTTGATTTAAATGCAATTTATTTAAAAAAAGTTTAGCGCACGATTTTTTGCCATATTTCGGACAGAAAAAAGCCCGCTCGATGAGCGGGCTTTCTTTGGCTACCTGGCGTTCAGCGTTCCAGGTGACCGAATATGGCGCAGCGGACGGGATCATAACTCATCCTCTAAATCATTGAAAGCTTCAGCTTTCTGTCGCTCAGCATACCGCTGATGGACTTGATTATGTACTCATTATTTCAAGTTGGGAATTACGATGCTCAGCGACTCTCTGAATGGCCCGAATAGATTACTTTGGACAAGCTTGACGTTCGCGAGCAACTGATACGTCTTGGTAACGTCAAAACCTCGGAGCCGGAACCCAGTCGCTATGTAGTGGTCGACTGATCCCAGCCAGATGTAGCATTGCCCATTACCGTTGCAGCGGCTCTACGTAAAGCAGTTGACTAAAGCCAGAAATCGGCCAATTGCGGACATTCCGTCCTAATCACTGTAGGTCAATGATCATGCGTTCGGTTTCAATCGAATGCCTCGCAATCGTAGCCTGCCGTCTCAGAGTTCAAACTTCCGTCTCTCTCTCCAACCCTGCAAAGCGTGCCAAGGCGTTCAAGCAGACCAAAGCTGCCATTAGTGACCGACTGCTTTCGAGCTCTGAATAGTTACTCGTTAGGGCATATGTAAGCACTGCGTCTTCCCCCCGCCCCACGAACAAGCACCCGAGCAGCGCCGGCACATCCAAGCACTACAGACACCAACCACACACTGCGCACCACATCAATGCGTAACACCTGCTATCGCACGCAATTAGCGCACCTCTCCCGACTTCCCATCCTCTCCTACGCCCCTATTCGCGCAAGCTAACTCCTGGCACGCTTCATGCTCTTGTATTATTATTCAAGTTACTTGAATAACATTTTGAGGAATTCAAGGGGAATACCAATGACGCGTTTCACTCTAAAAGCACTCTCGCTGTCGCTCGTCACGCTGTGCAGTATTTCTCTAGTGTGCCGTCTCTGAAATAAGTTTCTAACCTGAGCTATGCTTCTGTGGTCAGTCAGTGCTTGGAGTGATCACATGAACTCTCAGGACATCGTGCTCAGTGAAGACGAACAAATTGAACTGAGTCGGCGCATAAGATCAGCCACGATCAGTCAGCGCGACGGTCGTCGGGCACGGGTGATTTTGCTAGCCGCTCGAGGTTGTTCTCGTAACGAGATTGCCCAGTTGACAGGTCTCTCCGTTGTTTCAGTCACCCGCTGGTGCAAGCGCTTTCAAGAGCTGCGTCTACAAGGCCTAGTGGATCTGCCCGGACGAGGTCGCAAGCCATCCCTATCGGCCGAAGCGTTGAAACGAACACTTGAGCAGGTCACTCAGCCGCGTATCGGTCAGCCTCGCTGGAGCTGTCGAAGCATGGCGCGAGTCGCCGGCATTTCACCGGCCAGCGTCCAGCGCATATGGGCCGCCAACGATATAAAACCGCACCTGACACGTACCTTCAAACTGTCCAAAGATCCAAACTTCGAAGAGAAGTTCTGGGACGTCATCGGGCTGTATCTGGATCCGCCGGATAAGGCATTGGTGCTTTGTTGCGATGAAAAAAGCCAGGTTCAGGCTCTGGAGCGTACCCAGCCTGGACTGCCTTTGGGGATCGGTCATATCCGTACGCAATCGCACGATTATGTCCGCCATGGCACCGTCACCTTGTTCACTGCGCTGGATTATCTTCAGGGGCGCTTGATCAGTTCCATAGAGCGCCAACACCGGCATCAGGAATGGCTGGAGTTTCTCAAGAAGATCAATCGAGAAACGCCCAAACAGCTCCAATTGCATCTGATCGTGGACAACTACGCCACGCATAAACACCCGAAAGTGAAGGCATGGCTTGAGAAGCACAAGCGCTTCCACATGCACTTCACCCCGACCTCCAGCTCGTGGATGAACATGGTTGAGCGCTTCTTTCGCGATATCACGGTGTACCTGCGTGACGGCAGTTTCAGTTCGGTTCGCGAACTGGAAAGCTCGATCACCACGTTCCTGGCACTGCGAAATGCGCAGCCGACTCGCTACGTCTGGAACGCCAAGGGGGAAGATATTTTGAACAAGATACAGCGAGCCCGTGAGGCAATGGTCTCACAGGCATGAGGAGCTTTATTTTTGAGACAGCACACTAGCGCACGCAGACGATTTGCTGCAGCGCATCAAGCAGAAAAACGAGATAGTCGTTGCCACCGAGGCGCGTTTCGCGCCGTTCGAGTCGGTAGAAAATGGCAAGATTGTCGGCTATGGCGCAGACCTGATGCATTACGTACTGGATGCTGACTTGCCCGGCGTTAAGGTGCGCCAGCTCGATCTACCGTTCCAGGGGATTTTGCCAGGCTTGGATACCCGTAAATTCGACTTCGTCGTGACATCAGTGACAGTCAATAAAGCGCGTTTTGAGCAATTCGCCTTTACCGTCCCCATTGCCGAGTCCACCGTTGCATTGCTCAAGCGCGCCGACGATAACAATATCAAGGCATTGACCGACTTGAACGGTCGGGTGATTGGCTCTCAGGCAGGTTCCGGCCAGCTGGCAGTGCTACAAGCACTGGACACCAAGCTCAAAGCTGAAGGCCAACCGGGCCTCAAGCGGATCAAAGAGTATGTGAGCTTCGATGAAGCTTATGCGGATCTGGCCAATGGTCGTCTCGATGGCGTGGCACAGTCGCTTTCCAACCTCGGCCCATTGATGAAAGCTCGTCCAGGGCTGTTCACAACGTTGCCGGAGATGGTCGGTCCAGTGACGTATTTCGGCTGGGTCGGTCGCAAGGATGCTGACAGCGCAAGCCTGGTGAAGCTATTTAGCGAGGGCATTGCCCGTGCAGGAAAAGATGGCACCTTAAAGACGCTGCAAGATAAGTGGTTTGGTTTCACCATGGACTTGCCTGCTGATGCTATGCCAGTACCGAGCATCTGAGCCGCTGATGATGAATGATTTCAGCAGCCGTCTCGCGCTCTATTGGCCTGCCTTGATCGACGGTGCAACAACCACATTGTGGTTGTGCGCCATCGGCATGCTGCTGGGTTTCATTCTCGGCGTAGTAATTCATCTGATTGCCAATGGTCGCAGCCCTGCCGGCAGAGCATTCACCCGGGTGTATGTCAGTTTCTTTCGTGGCACGCCCATGCTGGCGCAGCTGCTGCTTCTGTTCTATCTCCCATCAGCCCTGGGCCTGGATGTGCCACCCATGGTGGCTGCTGCTGTAGCCCTAGCGCTGAACACGGCGGCTTATCAGTCGCAGATTCTGAGCAGCGGTTTCGCCGCAATCCCCAAGGGCCAGATGGAAGCGGCGGCCGTGTTTGCCATCGGCAAATACAACACGCTTTTTCATATCCAACTGCCACAAGTGTTGCGCCTCACCTCACCCGCGCTGATCTCCGAGTTGATCGATGTGATCAAGGTTTCAGCCGTGGTTTCGGTCATTTCCATCACTGATTTGATGCGCGTCAGCCAGCAGCTGGTTTCGCAGACTTACCGCCCGCTTGAGGTGTATCTGGTGGCGGGTTTGTTTTATCTCGTGCTGACAAGCCTGTTGAGCGTGCTGGGCAGCCTGCTAGAACGTCGCTGGCAGGAGCTCAAGTGATGCAAGAATTATTGAGTTATCTACCGGATTTTGCCGATGCACTGCTGATCACGCTAGGTATTAGCTTGACTGCTGCTGCCATGGGTTTACTGCTGGGCTTCGGGCTCAACGCATTGCGCATTGCGGTCCCGGGATTTCTGGCGATCTATCGCGTTTATGTATGGCTGATCCGCGGGACGCCGTTTCTCGCGCAACTCGCGGTTATTTATTTCGGGCTGCCAGTCATCGGTCTGCGGCTGGAAGCCGTCGAGGCAAGCATCCTCTCGCTGGCGTTATACAGCGCTGCTTATTTTGCTGAGCTGTTCCGCTCTGCCTGGGCCAGTGTGCCCAGCGGTCAAGTAGAAGCAGCGCGGGTGCATGGCATTTCGCGCAGCCGGGTGTTCTGGCACATACAAGCGCCGCAAGCGCTGGCATTCGCCCTCCCGCTATTGGGCAATCAGGTGATCCTGACCATCAAGGAAAGCGCCATCACCTCGATCATTACCGTGCCAGAGCTGACCATGACTGCCGGACGCATCGTATCAACTACCTTTTCCTACGTATTGCCATACGCCCTGCTGGTGTTGAGCTACTGGCTGCTGACCTCGTCGGTCGCGGCTGTCGCCAGCGCACTGGGGCGGCGCATGACACGCCATCTACGAGGCTGAACAGATGAATACCCTTCCGCTTCTCAACTTGCGTGGCGTTGGCAAATCCTATGGCTCGCACCGCGTGCTCAGTGAGTTTGACCTGAGCGTACAAGCCGGTGAAATCATGTCTTTGATCGGGCCTTCAGGGTCAGGAAAAACCACCGCCCTGCGCTGTATGAATTTCCTTGAGCGCTATGACGAGGGAGATATATGGATCGATGGTCAACTGCTGGGCTACAGCGGGCCGGGCAGACGTGAAGCCGACCGCGACAGCGAAGCCAAGATCGATGAGGTGCGCAACCCGCTGTCCATGGTGTTCCAGCAATTCAATTTGTGGCCGCACATGACCGTGCGCGAAAACGTCATGGCGCCTTTGGTACTCGGCAAGAAAATCGCCAAGGCCGAGGCGCGCAACCTGGCTGATCAGGCACTGGCACGTGTCGGCCTGAGCGCCAAGGCGGACGCGTACCCCGCTCGCCTTTCCGGTGGACAACAGCAACGAGTCGGCATTGCCCGGGCACTGGCGGTAAAACCGCGGTTGATGCTGCTCGATGAACCGACCTCGGCGCTGGACCCTGAACTGGTTGAGGAAGTGCTGCAGGTCATTCGCAGCCTCGCGAACGATGGCATGACCATGGTGATGGTGACCCATGAAATGAGCTTCGCTGCACAGATATCCAGTCAGGTGGTGTTTATGGAAGCAGGAAAAATAATTGAAACCGGTACTCCGCAGGCACTGTTCCAGGCACCAAAGACGGAACGCTTACAGCAGTTTCTCAGCCCCTGGTTTAACCGCAGCCTCACTCCACGCGTGCAGGTGACCCCATGATTGCCGATCAAGTGATGCAAGCCGTTTCATCGGAACGATTGCAGCGTTTGTTGGAGACCCTGGCAACCTTCGGGCCCGGCATCGATGGCGGAATGAACCGTCAAGCGTTGTCCGAAGAGGACTTCCTGGCCCGCGCCTGGCTGATTGAAGAAGCCCAAAAGCTGGACTGCAAGGTGTGGACGGACGCCAGTGCCAATCTGTTCATCCGCCGCGAAGGCCGTGAAGACTTACCGCCAGTGATGACCGGTAGCCACATAGACACCCAACCCACAGGCGGCAAGCTTGACGGGTGTTACGGGGTGATGGCCGGGCTTGAATGCCTGTATGCGTTGGCAGAACTCAACGTCAGCACCCGTCGCCCGATCGAAGTGGTGGTCTGGACTAACGAAGAAGGCAGCCGCTTCAGTCCAGGAGCGATGGGCTCCAGCGCCTACGTGGACCCGGTACGACTGGAGACTTATAGAAAAAACCTTGACGCCGCGGGTATCTCGGTAGGAGAGGCACTGGACGCTCACGCCCTGCGCTTTGCCGATCTGCCGCAGCGCGAGAAAATCGCCACACACGCCTTTGTCGAGTTGCACATTGAGCAAGGCCCGGTATTGGAGCAAGCCAATGTCCCGCTGGGAGTGGTTTCCGGTATTCAGGGCGTGCGCTGGTATCAAGTGCGCTGCAAGGGTGCTTCGGCACACGCAGGAACCACGCCGACTCACATGCGGCACGATGCGTTGTTGCTTGCCATGGAATCCCTCGGCCGCATCGACGCGCTGGCCGAAAGACTGGCCGGTGACGACAAGCGCCTGACATTCGGACGCTGGAACGTCTCGCCCAATGCAATTAATACGATTGCCGGTGAAGCCATCTTCAGCATCGACTTCCGCCACGCCGATCCGGCGGTACTCGACGCCTTCGACAATGCCCTGAGTGCCTGCCTGCCTGCCGACGCCGAACTGACCAGCCTGTTCAGCCACAGCCCGACCGCGTTCGATCATCAGGTCATCAATGTGTTGGAGAACGCCTGCGAAGCCACAGGACTGACTTGGCAATCGATACGTTCTGGCGCCTTCCACGACGCCATGTATCTGGCGGAGCACTGTCCTACAGCAATGCTTTTTGTACCCAGCCGGGACGGCATAAGCCACAACCCGAAGGAATTCACAGATCCCGCGCAATTGAAAGCAGGCGCCCAGGCATTGGCCTGGAGCCTGGTTGCACTTGCAGAACAACCCTGAACCCATAGGAACTCATATGACCAACATCACCCATAGCCACGACTATCCAGCCTGCTGCCAGCCCGACAACGGCTCCTCGCTGGGCATCAACGCCACGTTGAAAGAGCCGATCTCGACCGATGGCACTCCAGTCCTGAGCGAGAGCTACACAGTGCCTGCCCGTTGTGGTCGCGCTGTTCGCTTGAAAGCTGGCCAAGTCATCAAAATCGTCAACACCCACGGCACCCAAGTCTGTGACACCTGGCTGTTCAACAGCGAAGACATGAGCGAATTTCTGTCGATGGAACATGCTCGCGCTCATTGCAACAGCATCATCCCCAAAGCCGGCGACGCCCTGTTCAGTAACCGCCGCCGCACGATCGGCACCTTGTTGACTGACACCTCACCCGGCATTCACGACACCTTGATGGCTGCGTGTGATCTGCACCGCTACACCAACCTGGGAGTCGAGGGTTATCACGATAGCTGCGCGGATAACATGCGTCTGGCCTTGCAGGCTATTGGTCTGCGCTCCCATGAAGTTCCGCAGCCTTTCAATCTGTGGATGAATATTCCGGTCAAGCCTGATTACACTGTTGAATGGCTGCCGCCGGTATCCAAAGCAGGGGACTACGTTGAAATCCGTGCAGACATGGACGTTATCGTGGTGATGTCTGCCTGCCCTCAGGACATCGTGCCTATCAATGACCTTAACCCGGTGGAAGTTACCTTCTCGGTTCACGGCTGATCGTCAATATCCCAGTAGACGACAGGCCTCCGTAACCCTAGGATGCCTGTCGCTCACTTCGTACATACTTTTCGAGGGATGCATGTCCACACCCAGCAAAACGCCAGTAGCCAAATCCCAGCATTCCGATGGTCTGCCGAGTTTGAGCGTTCGCCTTCGCCATGCGCGCAAGGTGGCAGGCCTGACTCTCAAGCAAGTTGCCCAAGCTGCCAACTGCTCCGAAAGCCTGATCTCCAAACTGGAAAACGACGCCGCATCGCCCTCACTGGCCATGCTGCACCGGCTGGCACTCGCGCTTGGCAGCAACGTGTCCGAGCTGACATCCGAAGACTGGGAGTCTGAAGAGCCCGTGCTGCGCGCCGGCGGTCGACAAGTGAGTCGTTTCGCACAAGGCACCGCGAAGGGCTATATCGATCTGGAACGCATCACCCATCTGCAAAAAGGCGGGCTGCTGCAAGGCGATATTCATATCGTTTCCCCAGGCATGGTCAGCGACATGATTGAGCATGCGGGTGAAGAGATGGGTTACGTGATCGAGGGCAGCCTCGACCTGACTCTCGGCGAGACAACCTACACGCTGAACGCTGGCGATTCTTTTCACTTCCCCAGCAACGTACCCCATGGCTATCGCAATTCGACCAAGAGTGTCGTCCGTATACTCTGGATCAACACGCCCGCAACCTTCTAATAATCTGCTGTCGGTAAATGGCAACGTCCGGCCATTGATCGCGCACCAATAGCAGCGCCTACCCTTCCCTGGAATAAACTGCTGCTGCCTCGACGCCTCGGCAACAATGTTCTTAAATCAACGGTATGGCGGGGATGTGCGTGAAAATTATCAAGCGTGTCTACGTCTCTCACACTGCCAAACCGGGTCGAGGAACAGTGTTGCGTAACCCAGCAATGGCGTGCGAACAATGCAACGAGCGGCTTCCCCATAGCGCATTAAATATTGCTCGCCAGTGGAGTTCACCCGCGAACTAGATGCACCAAATTCTCGGAAGTGGTTCGCCTGACTCATGCAGGCATGAATTCTTCTGGGTACTGGTCCTGAGGTTGCTTGAACTCAGGAATTGGTGGTTAGCCACTGATTTTTCTTGTTTATAGTCAGAGTCGGCATTACCGCCTCCGAGCTAAACATAAAAGCGAGCTTACTCGCGGTTAAGTGAAAAGGATGCTAGTGGTTGGCCTCCTATCGCAAGCAAGTTCACTCCTACGTGGTCGCGCGGGTGTACGCCGAAGTAATGGCGATAGCAGCGAATAAAATGTTGCACCGAGACAAACCCGCAATCGCGAGCGACATCCGGCATTTGACGTTGCCCGCCCTGCAATAGCTGATTCGCCTGTTGCAGACGCAAGTCAAGGTAATGCCGCGAGGGCGAACACCCCAGATTTTTTTTGAATAGTCGCTCCAGATGTCGACAAGAAATACCTATCGCTTTGGCCATTTCGTCGATCGGTAGCGTGCGGGTCAGGTGCTCGCTCATCAACGTCAGCGTCTCCTGCAATTTGGCTGGGGCATTATGCGTCCGCTGCAGAGGTCTGACCTGCCGGGCGACGTGCTTTTCCATTCCCAGAATCAGACCACGACCGTGGGAGCGGGCGAGCAGCTCGTGCATCAATCCTTTAACCGCCAGCGGGCCAACGCAGGTCAAACGTTGCCGATCAACGCAGAACGGCGCGGCCACCAGCGTCAACTCATTGAAGGCACCCAACGACGACGGTTCGGGTTCTGGCAAACTACAGCGGTAACCGTCCAGCGCGCCTACTTGCGCTAGCAACCAACCGGCGTTACCCATTGCACCGAGCCTAATAGGCTTCTTGGCCCAGCGATGCAGATGATGATGAAAGTCTGGAAGATCCATTTGAGTATGCAGGTTCTCGCCACCACAGACGATCAGCGCATCTAGCGGTTGTGCCTGATCTAATCGTTTGGTGGCGGTAGTAATGCCGTTGCTGGCGTTTAGTGACTGGCCTTCTAGGCTGAGAATTTGCCAGTGACAAACACTGCGTCCAGCAACTTGATTGGCCAGGCGCAGGGGCTCCAACGCATTGGCCAGAGTATAAAAGTCGAAGGCTTCCAATAACCAGAAGCCAATACGCAACGCCGGCGGTTGTGGATAGAAAGATTCGTTCAATTGCATGTCTCCTCCTATGAGCCAAGGTGGCTTAGCACTCGATGGAGCTCACGGCCAGCCCGCCACGGGAGGTCTCTTTGTATTTGTCATGCATGTCGGCGCCAGTATCGCGCATGGTGCGGATTACCCGATCCAGCGAGATGAAGTGCGTACCATCACCGCGCAACGCCATCTGTGCGGCATTAATTGCCTTCACCGCTGCTATGGCATTACGCTCGATGCACGGTACCTGCACCAACCCGCCGACTGGATCGCAGGTCAGACCGAGGTTGTGTTCCAACCCTATTTCCGCCGCGTTCTCCACTTGCTCGGGAGTGGCCCCGAGAATTTCTGCAAGGCCTGCAGCGGCCATAGCGCAGGCTGAACCAACTTCGCCCTGGCAGCCGACTTCCGCCCCTGAGATTGAGGCATTGCGTTTGCACAGAATGCCGACAGCGGCGGCAGCCAGGAAATAATCCACCACGTCGCTATCCTTGGCCTCAGGGCAGAATTTCATGTAGTACTGCAAGACGGCTGGAATGATCCCTGCCGCGCCGTTAGTGGGAGCAGTGACCATGCGACCGCCAGCGGCATTTTCCTCGTTAACGGCCAGGGCGAATAGGTTCACCCATTCCATGGCACTTAAGGTCGAGCCGATGACATTAGGCTTGCCAATTTCCAACAGGCTGCGGTGCAGCCGTGCCGCGCGGCGCTGTACATTCAATCCGCCAGGTAATACACCTTCATGCTTGAGCCCGCTATCCACACAGGTGCGCATGGCTTGCCAAATTTTCGCCAACCCCTGGCGGATCTCTTCTTCGCTGCGCCACTCCCTTTCATTCTCCAGCATCAGCTGGGAAATCCGCAGGCCATGGTTTTTACATTGGCTCAGCAACTGCGCGGCGGTATCAAATTTGTAAGGCAGTTCGGTGAGATCCTGATCTAGTTGGCCACTCGCTGCCTGCTGCTGATCGACGACGAACCCACCACCGATGGAGTAGTAGGTTTCGCCTAGCAGGAGGTGATCTTCGGCAAATGCGCTTACGGTCATGGCGTTGGGATGGTAGGGCAGGTTTTCTTCTAGCAGCCGCATGTCCCGCTGCCAGATAAACGGCACACGGTATTCACCGGCCAACAGCAGGCATTGCGTCTCGCGCAGATCCAGCAAGCGTGGCTCGATCAGTAATGGGTCGACTTTATCTGGCCACTCCCCCATTAGCCCCATGATCACCGCTTTATCAGTACCATGTCCGATCCCCGTGGCCGACAGAGAACCATAAAGCCTTACCTCGATGCGTCGCACCTGCGCCAACATTTCCCGCTCACGCAAGGCCTCGATAAACAGAGCCCCGGCACGCATTGGGCCGACGGTGTGGGAACTGGACGGGCCGACTCCAATCTTGAACAAGTCAAAAACACTGATAGCCATAGTTGATCTCCGCGCCGCTTTAAGGTTGTCAGGAACTCCCCCGATTGTCGGCGCCAGTGATCATCAAGACGTGTCAGATATCGACTCCTAAGTGTTCACTAATACCAATTGCAAGCTGGCCGAGTTGATGCATGCTGACCTCGCGCCAGCAACTGCGGTGGTTAGGCAATTCGCCACGTCTATTCGATTCCGTCTAGAACCATGACATCAAGTCTGATTGAAAGCGCACGCTCTCAGAATTTGAGCCATCACCGGGAATGGCCACCCGAATGGGAATTCTGGCGATCGCGGATACATTCTAAAGAAGTTCAGACATACGTTTTCAGTGTGCAAAGGTTGCCCTAGAAACCATCCAGCGACCTGTCCGGGCGTAACGTCAAACCCGCCTAACGTAATCGAAGGGCTGGCCGTACTCCACCAAGGTTAAAACTCTTCAACGGAATGCATGGGGCGGATGCGGACATATCCCAACTGATTCAACATCCGCTCGATTTTCATTCGACGGAAATGCTGGTCGACGGCGATCAAAAATACCTCATGCTTTATTCGACATCTTCGGCAACCCTGACAATGACGTCTAACAGGCATCTCAACAAAGCACGTACCACGCGGGCCCCTTTTTCTTGAGGCTCAGATAATTCCACCGGATATCTACCCGATAAGAGTAACAGGCCGGTAACTATCGGTTGATATTGATCCTCGTGGCATCTGTAAACTGGCGGGCTTGATTAAGAACCACCTCTAGACTACGTGGCTGAATCGAGCGAAGAGAATTTGACCCTGTCGCCTGGCTGCAACAGTGCCGGCTCACCTGAAAAAGCAAAACGAGGCATACCGGCCTGGCCAATCACCGCCCATCCGAACGGTAAGGTGGCAGCTGCGATGCTTGTCTGCAAGCCATTGACCGCTATTGCTCCGGGCGCAATGCGAGAGGGTGGCGACACAGATGCTGGGAATCTGAGCACGCCATCTGCCAGTCCATCTAGATACAAAACACCAGGATGCGCTCCCAAAGAAGCGACCGTATAGCTATCTGCAACATGCTGCGCGACCCACTCTTGAACACTCAGTGCTGCTTCGGCGGCAATCCATGGCAAGTCAGGCCCCGCTCCTCCGCCATAGCGAACATCGATGATGATTTCTGCGACTTGACGTTCCTGCGCATGCCTCAGACATTCGTCCCATATGACCAGCAGCCGATCATGCCCTTGCAGGCGATTACCGACTGTATCGAAAACAATAACCAAACCACTAGCACCCGGTACGGTTTCCTTGAAGCCTGGCCACCCCATACTGATACCATCGATCTGCCAGAAAATATGCTGGGTGATATGGTCTGCGCGCTCTCGCGCAGACTCGATCAGCAACCCACGCTCACCTAGGCTGCTTACCCTGATATGGCGATTGGGGTTTATCTTTTTTTGTTGCACGTAAAGCACCTTCTTTTACGGCCTTTACAAAATCACTGTTCGGTTGGCATCAAGAAACACCCTCCGCTCGATGTGATACCCAACCGCCCTTGCCAATGTCAGTCCTTCGATGTCACGCCCTTTGGCGATCAAGTCTTCAGGGTAGTGGCTGTGATCCACCGCTTCCACGCCTTGGGCGATGATCGGGCCTTCGTCCAGGTCGTTATTGATGTAGTGCGCCGTCGCGCCGACTAGTTTCACGCCATTGTTGTAGGCCTGATGGTAAGGCTTGGCGCCTTTGAACCCCGGCAGCAAGGAGTGATGAATGTTGATCGCCTTGCCGTCGAGTTTGCGGCACAGCTCCGGCGACAGCACTTGCATGTAGCGGGCAAGGACCACCAGTTCAGCACCGGACTCTTCTATGACTTGCCACACCTGACGCTCCTGGGATGGCTTGTCATTCGGGTCCAACGGGAAATAGTAGTAGGGAATCTGGTGCCAATCCGCCAAGGACCTGAGGTCCGGGTGGTTCGAGATCACCGCAACCACATCCATGGACAGCTGGCCGATGCGCTGGCGATAGAGCAAGTCGTTAAGGCAATGATCCGCCTTAGAGACCATGATCACCACTTTTGGCCGGTGGTGCGGCGGTGTCAGCTCGAAGGTCATGCCGAACGCATTGGTCCGTTCGGCCAAACCAGCGCGGAACGCCTCTTCGTCGAAGTCGTTGGGCTGACGGAACTCGACACGAATGAAGAAACGGCCGGAAAGCCGATCATCGAAAGAATGGTGCTCGGTGACGTAGCAAGCCTGTTCGAACAGAAAACGGGTCACCGCATCCACCGTGCCCAAAACGCTTGAGCAATCGGAAGTCAAAATCCATGTGTCTGGGGCGCGGCTCATAGTGTGGTGACTCCTGTTGGTTGATGACCCGCAAAGCAGCTTTTCGTAGCAGTTGCCGGTAGGCTAAGTTCGGCGGCGAAGCAGTCGCAATCCGATCATCCCGTTATCGATTCAGAACCGGGGACACGGGTTTACGACTGCCGCGCGGCCGAACCCAGCCTTCGGCAGCTGCTACGCGAGATCAGCTTTTAGGCCTGCACGCTCAAACCATACTCAGCCGCGGCATCCTGCAACCACAGCCACCAGTAATCGGAGAAACTGCGGCGGATCACCAGTTCCCAGGTATCTTCGGCGGTGTGGCGGATTATTAGCTGCGACTTGGCGAACACGGTGCCGACAGCTTTACCCACCGGGAAGTTATTGGGGTGCACGTCGTAGCTGGTGGATTTCATCAACACTTCGCGTACTTTCGGGCCGCTCAGTTCGAGAAGCTGTTGGCCACCGCTGACGTTAACGATGGAGATGTGAAGAGCACCCAGCGCTTCACGCAGCTTTTTCTCGGCAGCAAACTCTTCGCCAGTTGGCACGATCAGCAGCCATTCGTCCGGGCCCAACCATTGCAGGCTGGTTTCGCCCTTGGCGACGACGGTCAGGGCCATTGGCAACTCCAGGCCCAGAGCCTTGTGCACACCGCCAGCGAAAGCTGGGTCATGGCCGTTACCACGAATGGTCAGGTGACCAAGGAGTTTCCTTTCACGCACGGTGACACTGGCGTTTTTGCAGCCCTTGCCCACCAGGCTGGCGAGATCGGCATGATGCAGCGACGACTCGCTCTTTGCGCCGGTGGCTGGGCGTTGTTGGTAAACATTGGCTGCGGTCATAAAGCACCTGTCTTGAATTCTGTTGTGCAGCTCGCTAATCATTCCCACGCTCTGCGTGGGAATGCATCTCGTGACGCTCCGCGTTTCATGCGGAGCGCCCATGACGGCGTTCCCATGCGGATCAGGTAGCGATCAATTACACGTTCTGTTGTTCGCCTTTCGGATCGAAGAACACCGAAGAAACGATTTCCGCTTCGATCACACTGCCGTCGGCCAGAGGTGCGAAAACACGCTCGCCCATACGCTTAAGGCCGCCTTTGACCACACCTAGGGCAAATGAGTAGCCCAACGTACCGCAGGTGTAGCTGGATGTGACGTGACCGACCATGCTCATCGGAATGGCTCGGTTGGTGTTGAACACCAATTGCGCGCCTTCAGGTAGCCATTTGGTCGGGTCGATCGGCTTGAGGCCAACCAACTGTTTACGTTGATCACGTACGCAGTCTTCGCGGTTCATACCGCGCCAGCCGAGCCACGAGAACGGTTTGGTCCGGCCGACACACCAGCCCATGTTCAGGTCGTCCGGGGTCATCGAGCTGTCGGTGTCTTGACCGACGATGATGAAGCCCTTCTCGGCCCGCAGTACGTGCATGGTTTCGGTGCCATACGGCGTCAGGTTGTACTGCTTGCCCGCTTCGACGATTTTTTCCAGAACGCCCATGGCGTAGTCGGCCTGCACGTTGACTTCGTACGACAGTTCTCCAGTGAACGAGATACGGAAAACCCGCGCCGGCACACCGCCGACCAAACCTTCTTTCCAGGTCATGAACGGGAAGCCGTCCCTGTCCAGGTCGATGTCGGTGACTTCGCTGAGCAGCTTGCGGCTGTTCGGCCCGGACAAGGTCATGGTCGCCCAGTGGTCGGTGACCGAAGTGAAGTACACCTTCAGGTCTGGCCACTCGGTCTGCTGGTAGATTTCCAGCCATTGCAGCACGCGTGCAGCGCCGCCAGTGGTAGTGGTCATCACGAAATGGTTGTCCGCAAGACAAGCCGTTACGCCGTCGTCGAAAACCATGCCGTCCTCTTTGCACATCAGGCCGTAACGCGCCTTGCCCACATCGAGCTTGGTCCAGGCGTTGGTGTAGATGCGGTTGAGGAACTCTCGTGCATCCGGGCCCTGGATATCGATCTTACCGAGTGTCGAGGCATCGAGCAGGCCAACGCTGTCGCGCACGGCTTTGCATTCGCGATTGACGGCGGCATGCATGTCCTCACCTTTCTTCGGGAAGTACCATGGACGCTTCCATTGGCCGACGTCTTCGAACTCGGCGCCGTTCTTCACGTGCCAGGCTTGCAGAGCGGTGTAACGCACCGGCTCAAAGATATGCCCACAGTGGCGACCGGCTACTGCGCCGAAGGTCACCGGCGTGTAGTTCGGGCGGAACATGGTGGTGCCCATTTCCGGGATGGTCACGTTCAGTGAACGCGCCGCGATGGCCAGACCGTTGACGTTACCCAACTTGCCCTGATCGGTGCCGAAGCCCAGCGCGGTGTAGCGTTTGACGTGCTCGACCGACTCGAAGCCCTCGCGGGTCGCTAGCTCGATGGCGGCAGCGGTGACATCGTTTTGCAGGTCGACGAATTGCTTCGGCGCGCGAGCAGTCGGTTTGTCGTGCGGCACCTGAAACAGCGCCAGTGTTGGCTCTTCAGCGCGGCTCAGGGCTTTGGGCAAGATGCCTTCGACGACTTTGAAACCAGCTTCGCTGGCTGCGCGTACGCCACCTTCAAAGCCATCGGCCAGCGCGTCGCCCAAGGCGTAGACGCCATTGACGCCGCCGACGCAGACGCGCTTCTGTGGCGCTTCACCCGGTACGAAACCGAGGATGTCTTCACGCCAGACCGGCTTGCCGCCCAAGTGCGAAGCCAGGTGAACGATAGGGCTGTAGCCACCTGAACTGGCGATCAAGTCGCAGTCGAGCCATTCGCCGGAGCTGGTGACGCGATGACCTTCAACGTCGATGGCTGCAACACGAGCTGCGGTGACGTGCTTGCTGCCGCGGGCTTCGATCACAGAGCTACCAGTCAGAATCCGAATGCCTTTGGCACGAGCTTCTTCCACCAGCGCGCCGCGTGCACTGCTCCGTACGTCTGAGATGGCCACCACTTGCAGGCCTGCGTCGAGCCAGTCCAGCGCCACGCGGTAGGCGTGATCGTTGTTGGTGGAAAGCACGAGTTTCTTACCCGGAGCTACGCCGTAACGGCGCACGTAAGTCGAGACTGCGCCGGCCAGCATGTTGCCCGGCACATCATTGTTGCCGTAGACCAGTGGACGCTCATGGGTACCGGTGGCCAGCACCACACGCTTGGCGCGAACCCGATTTATACGCTGACGTACTTGGCCAACCGGAGCGCGGTCGCCGAGGTGATCGGTGAGGCGTTCGTGAATGGTCAGGAAGTTATGGTCGTGGTAGCCGTTGACCGTGGCGCGCGGCAATAGCACCACGTCCGGCAGAGATTTCAGTTCGGTGATAACGCTGGCCACCCATTCGCTGGATGGTTTGCCGTCGAGGCTTTCGCGGGAGTCGAGCAAACTGCCACCGAACTCTTCCTGTTCATCCGCCAGAATTACCCGGGCGCCGCTGCGCGCAGCCGCCAAAGCAGCCGCCAGGCCAGCAGGACCACCGCCGACGATCAGCACGTCGCAGTGACGGTTCATGTAGTCGTAGGTATCCGGATCGTTCTCGATCGGCGAACGACCAAGACCTGCGGCCTTACGAATGTACTTCTCGTAGGTCATCCAGAACGATTGCGGGTACATGAAGGTTTTGTAGTAGAAACCCGGTGGCATGAGCTTGCCGCCGACTTTGCCAAGAATCCCCATCACGTCATTGTTGACGCTTGGCCAGCCGTTGGTGCTGGTGGCGACCAGGCCCGAATACAAGGCCTGTTGCGTGGCGCGGACGTTGGGGATTTGGGTCGCTTCGGTGGCGCCGATCTGCAAGACCGCATTCGGCTCTTCGGAGCCTGCGGCGAAGATCCCACGCGGGCGGGAATACTTGAAGCTGCGACCAATCACATCCACGCCATTGGCCAGCAGAGCAGCGGCCAGGGTGTCGCCTTCGAAGCCCTGATAAGTCTGACCGTTGAAGGTGAAGTTCAACACCTTGCTGCGGTCGATGCGGCCGCCATTGGACAGACGATTGATCTGACTCATACCTTCTCTCCCAGACCAGTGGCGACTTTCTTCGTCTCTGTCTTACCGGTGAATTGCGGCTTGGCGCCGATCTTGTAGGTTTCGAGAATTTCGTAAGTCACGGTGTCACGGGTGGCATTGAAATACTGACGGCAACCGGCCACGTGATCCCAAAGTTCATGGTGCAACCCGCGTGGGTTGTCACGGAAGAACATGTAGTCGCCCCACTCCTCGTCGGTGCAGGCAGCCGGGTCTAGTGGACGCGGGATGTGAGCCTGGCCGGATGCGTGGAATTCCTCTTCGGAGCGCAGTTCGCCACAGTGAGGACAGAAGATATGCAACATAGAGATTTCTCCTGTTAGTGGGCGACAGCCGCTGCGCCGTGTTCATCGATCAACGCACCGTTGTGGAAACGGTCGATGGAGAAAGGTTTTGCCAGCGGGTGCATTTCGCCCTTGGCGAGGCTGGCGGCAAACACGTTGCCCGAGCCCGGCGTGGCCTTGAAGCCGCCGGTGCCCCAACCGCAGTTGAAGAACATGTTCGGCACTGGCGTCTTGGAAATGATCGGGCAAGCGTCCGGCGTGGTGTCGACGATGCCGCCCCACTGACGGTTCATGCGCACGCGGGACAGCACCGGGAACATCTCGACGATGGCCTGCACGGTGTGTTCGATCACCGGATAAGAGCCGCGCTGGCCATAACCGTTGTAGCCGTCGATGCCGGCGCCGATCACCAGGTCGCCCTTGTCGGACTGGCTGATATAACCGTGTACGGCGTTGGACATGATCACGCTGTCGATAATCGGCTTGATCGGCTCGGACACCAGCGCTTGCAGCGGGTGGGATTCGATCGGCAAACGGAAGCCCGCCAGTTTCGCCATGTGCCCGGAGTTACCGGCCGTTACCACGCCGACGCGCTTGGCGCCGATGAAGCCTTTATTGGTTTCCACGCCGACACATACGCCGTTTTCCTTGCGGAAGCCGATCACTTCGGTCTGCTGGATCAAGTCCACGCCCAAGGCATCGGCTGCACGGGCAAAGCCCCAAGCCACGGCGTCGTGACGGGCCACGCCGCCGCGCCGCTGCACGGTTGCGCCGATGATCGGGTAACGCGTGTTTTTCGAGCAGTCCAGGTACGGGATTTCGTCTGCGACCTGTTTTCCGTTGAGCAATTCGCCGTCCACGCCATTGAGGCGGTTGGCGCTGACCCGACGCTCGGAGTCACGCATGTCCTGCAAGGTGTGGCACAGGTTGTACACGCCGCGCTGGGAGAACATCACGTTGTAGTTCAGGTCCTGGGACAGGCCTTCCCACAGTTTCATCGCGTGTTCGTACAAGTGCGCCGACTCGTCCCACAGGTAGTTGGAACGCACAATGGTGGTGTTGCGCGCCGTGTTGCCGCCGCCCAGCCAGCCTTTCTCGACCACGGCCACGTTAGTGATGCCGTGCTCTTTAGCCAAGTAATAAGCCGTGGCCAGACCATGCCCGCCGCCGCCGACGATAACCACGTCGTAGACCTTTTTCGGGGTCGGCGTGCGCCACATCTTCTGCCAGTTTTCATGGTGGCTGAGGGAGTGCTTGAAGAGGCCGAAGCCCGAGTAGCGTTGCATAGTCATTTACTCCAAAACTGCTCTCAGCGGTAAACCGGGAAGTCCGTGCACAGGGCTGCCACACTCTTCGCCACATCCGCCTCGACATCTGCGTCACCGAGGTTATCGAGGATGTCGCAGATCCAGCTGGCAAGCTCAACGCACTGGCTGACCTTAAAGCCGCGAGTGGTGACCGCCGGGGTGCCGATACGCAGGCCCGAAGTCACGAATGGGGATTGCGGATCGTTAGGCACCGAGTTCTTGTTGACGGTGATGTGTGCACGGCCCAGAGCGGCGTCGGCATCTTTGCCGGTCAGGCCCTGACGAATCAGACTGACCAGAAACAAATGGTTGTCGGTACCACCGGAAACTACGTCGTAGCCGCGGTCGATGAACACTTGCGCCATGGCTTGAGCGTTATCGATCACTTGCTGTTGATAAGCGACGAAGCCAGGCTCCATGGCTTCCTTGAAACACACGGCCTTGGCCGCGATCACATGCATCAACGGGCCACCCTGACCGCCGGGGAAGACTGCCGAGTTGAGCTTCTTCTCGATCTCTTCGTTGGCCTTGGCCAGGATCAGGCCGCCACGTGGGCCGCGCAGGGTTTTGTGGGTCGTTGTCGTGACAACGTCGGCGTACGGCAGCGGGTTCGGGTACAGACCGGCAGCGACCAGGCCAGCCACGTGGGCCATGTCGACAAACAGGTAAGCGCCGACTTTGTCAGCGATTGCCCGGAAGCGTGGAAAGTCGAGGGTTTTCGAGTAGGCCGAGAAACCGGCGATGATCATTTTCGGCTGGCATTCAACGGCGATACGCTCGACTTCGTCGTAATCGATCAGGCCGGTAGCGGTGTCGATGCCGTACTGCACGGCGTTGTAGAGCTTGCCGGAAAAGCTGACTTTCGCACCGTGAGTCAGGTGACCGCCGTGGGCCAGGCTCATACCCAGCACGGTGTCGCCCGCTTGCAGCAACGCCAGATAAACCGCCGCATTGGCCGAGCTGCCGGAGTGCGGTTGAACGTTGGCGTAATCAGCGCCGAACAGTTGCTTGGCGCGGTCGATGGCCAGTTGCTCGACTTTATCCACATGCTCACAGCCGCCGTAGTAGCGCTTTCCCGGATAGCCTTCGGCGTATTTGTTGGTCAGGCCGCTACCTTGCGCTTCCATGACGCGTTTACTGGTGTAGTTCTCCGACGCGATCAGCTCGATGTGATCTTCCTGACGTAGCTCTTCGGCATTCATCGCCGCCAGCAGTGCATCGTCATAACCCTGGATTTGGTCGTTTTTCTTGAACATGGGTGCTCTCCCGATGACGGCGTTGCTCCGTCGTTATTGTTTTGGTTTCGGCAATCCGTGTATCTGAAGCAGGCGTTATGGCTACCGAAGGATGTGAACCGATTGTGCAAAATCGCCCTACGCCTGATTTGTCTGTTTCCGACATCAAAATGCCCACCTACACTCGGCAAGAGAATTACTTTGAACACGCCAATAGGTGTAGGATTGAAAATTAGGAGATGTAATAACAATAAGAAAAACGCTTAAAGCGACGCCCTGCTACCCTTGTTGAACCGGGTCTTGGCATGCTGAGGAAAATTCGGAAATGTCGAAGACTTATACAAAAAAAAACGCGACAGCAAGCTCGAGCAAACCGCAACCGCCGATTCAGACCATAGGCTTTCTGGTATTGCCCAACTTCACAACGATCGGCTTTGCTTCAGCTATAGAAACACTTCGAATGGCGAATATGGCCGCCCACCAGATGCTGTATAAAACCGTGATCATTGCAGCCAGTCACGATCCGGTGACCGCAAGCAGCGGTATGCGAATCCTGCCTGATTATTCCATCGATGACGCTCCACAACTGGACACGGTGTTCGTAGTTGGCGCCAATCCGATCATATCCAATCATGGCAGCCGGGTGCTGATCAATTGGCTACGCAAGTTGGCTCACCAACGCGTGCCTTTAGGCGGCATCTGCACAGGAAGCCATTTGCTCGCGCGCGCCGATCTACTCAAAGGATATCGCTGCACTATTCACTGGGAAGATATCGAAGCGCTGAAAGAGCGTTTTCCCGGAATCATCATTTCCAATCAATTGTTCGAGCTGGACCGAGACCGCTACACTTGTTCTGGTGGCGTTGCCTCTATGGACATGACCTTACAATTGGTCGCACGCGAATCTGGCGGGACCGCGATTGCAGCCCGCGCTGCCGAACTGCTGTTGTGTGACCGAGTTAGAGGTGAGCGAGAGCAACAGCGTGTGCCATTGCGAATGATCCTAGGCTCCACGCAGCCCAAGCTGAGCCAGGTGGTTGCAATCATGGAGGCAAATCTTGAAGAGACGATTGGGCTGGATGAACTGGCGAGTTTGAACGAGTTATCGGTACGCCAGCTGGAGCGTCTGTTTCACAAATATCTTCAGCGCACTCCAAGCCAATATTACTTGGAACTGCGCCTGTCACGTGCTCGACAATTGCTGCTACGCAGTGAATCGCAAGTGCGAGATATCGCACTGTCCTGCGGATTTGCCTCGCCTGCGCATTTTTCAAAATGCTATAGCCGTTACTTCGGGGTTTCACCAATGGGGGAGCGCAAACAAGGTTCGCTGCATTGCACCTGATTGTAAAGGCGTCACTCCTTCGCAGTATTAGGACTCAGTCCTGCAGGACCTTGTAAGCCGTTCCCCGACAGGCAAGTATCGAAAAATATTTTGGCAATCCGCGCACCAAGGCGAGTCATCACATACTTGTCAGACGACTTGATCATATGCATGCGCTTGCACAGCGCTGCAATGTCGACGAGCTGTGTTTGCGGATAGTGCGCAGCGAGTTTCTAGTGGTCTTGTGGGTTAAAGTAATTGAGTTCAATATGATGCGCCCCGCTTTAGGCTGCACCTGCTTGATTGCAAAATTTAGAGTTAAACTGTACGTCGCTCTAGGATTTTCGCCTAAAAAATATTCGAACAGATCGCTCATGTTTCTGTTGTATTTGCCTGGAATTGTTCGAATCCAGTAGGTATCTCATGGATTTATCCGCAGGCTGGTGTGTCGAGCGCGCTCCGCGCCTGGTGCCCTGCCATACTGCTCACGATAACGTTTATTGAAATGCGGGGTCGAAACAAACCCGCACTCATGAGCGACCTGCTTCACAGACATCAACGTCTGCTTTAACAACTTTCGGGCCCGTATCAATCGCAATTTTTGGTAGTAACGCGAAGGCGCACAATGCAGATACTTCAGAAACAAGCGCTCCAGATGGCGTCTGGACACACTCAAATAGCCTGCCAGTTCATCGAGTTCAAGTGGCTCACGCAGGTTGTTCTCCATCAACGCGACCACCTCCTGCAACATCGGGTGTGACGAGCCCAGGATGTGCTTGATCGGTAGCCGTTGGTGTATTGTTGCATTGCATTGATTTTCGATAGTGAGCGCTTCGCAAATCTGCGTCACCAATTCATGCCCGTGCCGGTCGCCAATCAACCGCAGGGTCATTTCCAAAGATGCAGTGCCGCCTGATGCAGTATAGCGATTGCGATCAATCACAAACAGCTGCGGGCTGACGAGCACACCCGGAAAGTCTTTCTGCATATCAAGCCAAAAAGCCCAATCTATACTACATTCATAACCCTCGAGAAGACCAGCAGCGGCCAACGCCCAACTGCCAGAACATAATCCACCCAAACACACACCCTGCGCCGCCTGTGACCGCAGCCAAGCAGACTGCTGTTCGGTACACCTTAGCTGTATATCCTTACCGCCACAGACGAACACCGCATCCATCGCCGGAGACGTCGTTCCAACAGCATCGGGTGAAACTTTCAAACCGTTGCTGGCCAAGACAGGCCGGCCATCCAGGGTTAAAGTATGCCAGCTATAAAGTTTCTGGCCGGACAATTGATTTGCCAGCCGCAACGATTCGATAGCTGCTGCCATTGCAATCAACGTGAAATTATTGACCAACAAAAATCCTACCGACTCGATGGTGCGTACAGGGTGCGAACGAAGATTTCCGTCAACGCTCAACGCGATGTTCATAATAGATGCCAACCATATCAGGGTCAGGATGGGGCGCATGTGCGCATTGGCTTAGATTATCAATTTGAAATGATTACCTACGCTTGCCTGGATTCGACCTTGAATTGTGTGTTAGCCCCTCTTCGATGTCGGAGGAAGACCCAAACTGCTGTTAAATAATCAAACTCAATAAAAACTAAAGATGGAGCCAAAATAATAATTTCGCAATAGAAAATCTGCAAAAACCTTTATCAAAAAAATCCTAAAAATATTGTAATGACTTCGCTTGAATATCACAAATACAGAATTAACTAACATATAAAGAGCAAATAGCACCCAGGCGTGGGGAGGGGTTAAGCGAGACCAGGCTGTCGCCAGTATCGGTTTCCTCATTGATGGCGTTGGCAGCCAGGGCCGCTGCTTGAGCATTGCATGCGACGTCCTCCGCGGTGATTGCCATCTCCTGAATGGCCGTAGCCAAATGATCAACTCCTGCAGTTGCTGCTGAAGGGGGTGGCGGTTTGACTCGCTTCGCTGGAGGTAACATGGCTTCTGACTCAAACTTGCTGCGAGCTGCTCATCACGTCGCTAATTAACCCCTGCAGGCTTTTCAGAAAGCAACTGAATTCCTCCCCAACCTGGGCGATTTCATCGTTGCCCTGGATAGGCAGGCGCCGGGGCAGGTCACCCTGACCGCCGTTAAGTTGATGCAGCGAATTTCTTAGCCGCAACACGCGCCGCATCAGTAAGCTGAGCACCAACAGAGTCAACACCACACCTATAGCGGTATCGGCCGCCGCACGCCAACGGAGGCGTTGGCTTCAGTCAGTAGGAACGCATAGCTGGCTCCATTAAAGGTAAATGTATCAACAGAGTCAGAGATGCTCTTAAGGCTGATGTCGCACCCATAAGCGGCTTAAACTGACTTTGATCACTGAACTTGGCGACGGCCGAGATCAAGACTTTTGTAAGGGCACGACCCAAAACTGATCGAATCAGGAACTCATTCTGCCAAATGCCAGACATGAAAAGCCGATATCGAGGGCATCGGGGAAGGTTTCGTTTTGCCGGGTAATGCTAGGGGACGACACCTAGATCACTGACCGCTGCAGGAAGCAATCGACGCCTCCGAGCAAGCTCGTCTTTGGACCAACCCACAAATTTTCTCCCGGTATCACTTGGCGATGGGCCGGGGTGAGAAATGATGCATCATTCCGCATACACTGCTAGACGTTTGGCCCTACCGGCGGCGGGATTTGAAGGTAATTGCATACATGCGATGGACATTAGCGTCCGTAGCCATTTGGTCGGATCGACCTGCTTCAAATTGACCCCAAGACAAATCTTGCGTGCAGCAGGTATCGCTTTGTCTATTGATCGGACACTCGGAGTAAGATCCAAAGACTGAAAGCAGGGTTAACCCTCGTAGAAAAAAATGATGTTGCGAACGTCGGCAGATTGCCGAAGAGCGCGTCACTTATGCAGTTGAGGAGTGCTAACAATGGCGAAACTCCAGGCGGCGCTCCCCCCCGATGCGGGACGTTCGGCTCATGAACCACGGCCAGTGAAAACCGTAGGTTTTCTGGTCATACCAAATTTCACCACTATCGGCTTCGCCTCCGCCGTGGAAACATTGCGCATAGCCAATATGGCGGCGCGTCAACCGATGTTTCGCACGGTTATCATCGCAGCCAACATGGAGCCGGTCACGGCCAGCAACGGCATGCGCATCCTGCCCGACTACACGATCACCGATGCACCAAAACTGGATATTCTGTTTGTTGTCGGATCAAACCCGATCGTCTCCAATCACAGCAGTCAACCGTTACTCAATTGGCTACGTAAGCTAGCGCACGATCAGGTGCCACTAGGCGGGATTTGCACTGGAAGCCACTTATTGGCGCGCGCCAATTTGCTCAAGGGTTATCGCTGCACGATTCACTGGGAAGATATCGAAGCATTGAAGGAGCGGTTCCCGGGGATCATTATTTCCAACCAGTTATTCGAGCTCGATCGCGATCGCTACACCTGCTCCGGTGGCGTGGCCTCTATGGACATGACACTACAGTTGATTGCCCGCGAACCCGGTGGTCGGGACATCGCAGCCCATGCGGCCGAGTTGCTACTGTGTGATCGGGTACGGGGCGCGCAGGAACAACAACGTGTCCCATTACGACAGAAACTGGGCACGTCCCAACCTAAGCTCAGCCAGATGGTGGCAATCATGGAAGCCAATCTCGATGAGCCATTGAGCCTTGAGGAGCTCGCGCGGTTGAACGAAGTATCGGTGCGGCAATTGGAACGCCTATTTCACAAGCACCTGCAACGCACACCGAGTCAGTATTACCTGGAGCTGCGTTTGTCGCGAGCGCGGCAATTGCTATTGCGCAGCGAGTCGCAAGTGCGCGACATTGCCCTAGCTTGCGGATTTGTCTCCCCAGCGCACTTCTCCAAATGCTACAGCCGTTTCTTCGGCATATCGCCCATAAGTGAACGAAAAAAAGTGGCTGCCGTGCATTAATTGTAGGAGCCGAGCCTGTTCGTCACGGCGACCTCAAGGACGCGATCAGAGCAAGCTCGGCTTCTACAGGGTAGTGATGGTGCTGGTCAATCCTGCAAGGCTTTATGCGCGGTCTCGCGACTGGCGAGCATGGCAATCAAAGCAACGGCAGCGGCCGCCAGTAGATACCAGGCTGGCGCCATTTTGTTACCGGTCAATTGAATCAGCCAGGTCGCAATAAAGGGCGCAGTGCCGCCGAAAACCGCATTGGCGATATTGAAGCTAAAGGCAAAACCACTGAAGCGCACGCGGGTCGGGAATATCTCGGCGAGGAAGCACGGCAAGGTGCCATCATTCATCGCCAGGATCGCGCCAAAAGCGATCTGGATCATTAGAATGACGACCAGCGGCTGGTTGTTCAGCATGCCAAACAGCGGCCATGTAAGCGCTAGGAACAGCACCGAAGCGGTCAGCAACATGGTCTTTCGTCCGAACAGATCCGACAGTTTGCCCATCAGGAAAATCAGCCCGATATAGGTCGCCAACGATACCGTTGACGCCATGAACGAATCACTCTCGCTCATGCCCATCTCGGTGGACAGGTAGGTCGGCATATAACTCAGCAACAGGTAGAACGCCACCGCATTCAGGCATGTCACACCGATCCCGATAATCACGCTACGCCGGTGTAAGGTCAAAAGTTCGCGAACCGGAGCGTGGGTCGCGCATTCCTTGGCCTCGAGGCGTTTTTCCATCTCCAGAAATTTGGGTGTGTCTTGCAAACTCATGCGAATGTAACGCCCGACTAGACCGAACGGTGCCGCCAGCAGGAAGGGCAAACGCCAGCCCCAGCTGTGCAGATCCTCAACGCTCATCCACGAATGCAGACCGGCCACGAACACTGCTCCGAACAACAAGCCGGCAGCAGTACTCGCAGGCACGATGCTGGTATACAAACCGCGTTTACCCTCGGGGGCATACTCGGCCAGAAAGGCTGATGCACCGGCGTACTCTCCGGAAGCGGAAAAGCCCTGAAACAAGCGGATTAGTAACAACAGAGCCGGTGCCCACAGACCAATATGGTTGTAAGTCGGCAGGATACCGATGCAGAAGGTCGAGACTGACATGATCAGAATCGACCAGGACAATGCGCTGCGCCGCCCGTATTTGTCTCCGAAGTGCCCCCAGACTAGCCCTCCCAGCGGTCGGACGATAAACGAAAGCGCAAACACCGCGAAGGTTGCCAGCAGGCCGGTCGCCTTGTCGGTCTGAGGAAAAAACGTCAGTGCAATAACGGTTGCCAGATAGCCGTAGGCTGCGTAGTCGAACCATTCGACGAAGTTGCCCATGAAACTGGCACTGGCCGCGCGCCGCAGTGCCTTGCGCTCGGACACCTGTTCAAGCTGCTGGTCCAGAATCGACGTCAGACTTGCGCTTCGGGTGCTCATTGCGCACCTCCGGTGGTAGAGGTGCTTTTATCGGAATGAAGAGGCAACGCTGTATCGCTACCTGAAGCGGTATGGAAATTGGTTTGGTTCGAGCCAGTGGCCGGAATCGTGACGTAGAACATGACAAATACCCTCTATTGTTTTACTTGGCAGGGTTTAGGGTCAGTAAATGATGCGCGATATTATCGTGCATGCGTTGTTTTTTCCGTTTAACTCAGCCGCCGGGACGGTTTTTTTCTACACGTTTGCCACTAATGAAAGAGAACGCCGCACAGGTTCACTGTGCGGCGCGTAATCTCACTTCTTGATGATGTTGTGTTCCGGGCCATACGGGAACTTGGTGATGTTCTCCCCGCCCTGCTCGTTGACGATCAATATGTCGTGTTCGCGGTAACCGCCCGCTCCCGGAAGGCCTTCAGGCAGCATGATCATCGGCTCAATAGAAACCACCATCCCCGGCTCCAATACCGTGTCGATGTCCTCGCGCAGTTCCAGCCCAGCTTCGCGGCCATAGTAATGGCTCAGCGTACCGAAGGAGTGGCCGTAGCCGAAAGTGCGGTATTGCAGAAGATCGTGCTCAAGGAAAATCTCGTTAAGTTGCAGGGCGATATCGCAGCAGCGCATGCCCGGCTTGATTAGTTTCAGGCCGGCCTCGTGCACTTTAACGTTCACTTCCCACAAACGCAGATGCTCGTCGGAGCAATGGTCCAGGAACATTGTGCGTTCCAGCGCAGTGTAATAACCAGCGATCATCGGGAAGCAATTGAGGCTCAGGATGTCGCCCTTGTTAACCTTGCGCGAGGTCACCGGGTTATGTGCACCGTCGGTGTTGATGCCAGACTGGAACCAGGTCCAGGTGTCCATCAGTTCGGAGTCCGGGAAGGTGCGGGCAATTTCTCGCACCATTGCCTGGGTAGCATGCAGGGCGACTTCATACTCCGGCACCTGATCACGCAAGGCTTCCACGATTGCTGCGCCACCGATGTCTGCCACGCGGGCACCATGGCGAATGATTGCATGCTCTTCGGCGGATTTGATCATGCGCATACGCATGCAAGGTGCGCCGATATCCACCAATTCGGCCTGCGGGTAACGACTGGCAAGTTTGTCGCGATTGAGCAGGTTCAGATGGTCAAATTCGATGCCAATGCGCCCAGCTTTCGGCAATGCTTGCTGGATCGCGACGAAATAATTGTCGCGCTGCCAGTCGGTGTAAACGATGTTTTCAGTGCCCACGGTGCGGCGCCAAGGCTGACCGCCATCGATGTTGGCGCTGATAGTAACGGCACTGTCTTGGGTGACGACCAGCGCGTACGGGCGGCCGAAAGAGCAAAACAGGAAATCGCTGTAGTAGTTTATGTTGTGATAGGACGTGAATACTGCCGCATCAATATTGTTTTGCGCTAGATACGCTCGCAATTTGGCCTGTCGATTGGCGTATTCCTCAACCGAAAACGTCGATTTCACTTTTTCGCCGTTCTTGATCTGGATGGTTTTAGGCATTTGCATGTCATTTATCCTTGTCGTTGATTGAGCGACGTAAGACGCCACTCTGGCTGGCCGCTGAAGATCATTCGAACAGATGCGACGTAGGATTTTTTGTGCGAATCCGACCTGTAATTGACCAGACCCGCTATTTTCGAAGGGGAACTCAGGGCTAATCAAAAAAGCGCTACACAGCGCGATGTTTTGGATGACATATGTCCATCAGCGCTCAGCACGTCGCGCGTGAGGCTGGCGCCGGACAGGTTGTGCTGGCTATTCGATGCTAGGTAACGCTAGTCAAATCTCAAGCAACTACGTCGTAATCTCGATACGTTGAGCTAGCGCGGCAACGGCAGACTTATGGAGGTCGGCGATCGAACGCCGCTGATTTCTGACGTCAGCCTGGCTGATTTCGCGGGCGCCTTGATTACCAAATAGCACCTTCATCAGCCGCACTTACGCCAGGTGTAGATAGCTCTACTTCCAGCAGACAGGCCTATCGGAGTTGTCTGGACCGGCCGAGAGGGCTAACCACCGCATACAACCAGCAAATCCAGATCCTGAATGTCCGCCAGCCTGATACGAGCGCGGGTCTGATAATCACCCCCAAATCGCTTACGACTTCCCCGTCTTGCAAACCAAAGGTATGTGAAGCAAACAATTCAGGACACAACAGATTAGCAGTGACAATAATGTCCAGTGCCTAGGTGAAAGCGGGAAGCGATAAATGCTCGAGCAGCAAATACCCTGCTCTAGCCTGGGTTGAAGGCGCTCGAAGTTCATCATCCACTTAACGCAGATTCTTTCCCTTCACGCAGCAGCTGAATTTACGTCGTTCGACCATATCGTCTCACTGTATTCCGAAGACCAAACCAGTGGCGCCCCCCCTAATTGATCGGCCACCACCCCATCAGATCGTCCTGAAAAAGGCGGCGCCGATGGATGCACAAGACAGGAAAAGAAAAAGGGCCGTAAAGCGTAAGCGCTCGGCCCTTTTATTCCGCTGGGTCCTTACCCTACGGATCGCATCATTCACTCACCGTTACTTCTGACCTGCAGTGGTCAAGTAATCCAGACATGTGTCGACTGTCTCCACGTCAGCGAATTTGGCGTCGATATCAAACAAGTTCCAAGCCACCGCTCCCGGTACTCGATCACCGATACATTCTTTCACTGCAATCGTACGGAAGCCTTCGGCCAGGCCGTCACACAGCGTGGTGCGGACACAGGCTGAAGCCGTGACACCTGTGACCAGAATAGTGTCGACACCGGCTGAACGCAGATAGCCTGCCAGTGATGTTCCGCTGAACGAACTGGCGCGCTTTTTAATAAGGACGAATTCACCGTCAATAGGGGCTATACGTGAGTCAATGGCCCAGAGGCTTTCGTCACTCTGGTTGACCACATCCACGGGTATCTTGTTGTGCCACTGCCCCATGTCGGTATTCGGGTCATTTCGATCCGTGTTCTGGTAGCAAGTCGTCACGTGGACGATTGGAAAGCCCTTAGCGCGAAACTCTTTCATAAGGCGCTGGACGCCCGGAATTATTTCGTCGTCAATTTTATCGCAGGTGAATGGATTTCCCGGACGGGTCCAGGCGTTGGCCAGGTCTACGTTAATCAACGCTGGGCGTTTACCGAAACCAATCCGGCGCTGAAAACCTCGCTCCTTGTAGAGCTTGGTGGATTCTTCAAAAGCGCGCTCCAGCATAATCATCAGTTCTTGCGACATAGTGAGTCTCTCCGACCTAAGTAATAACGGTTGGCATTTGGGTTTGCCTTGACCTAGAGCTCAAGATAATCTGGGGAATAAATTCCATCCAATTCATTATTTCCCACTATTGATACCAATATGAACATCAATATCCGCTTCGATCTCAAGCAAATGAAAGCCTTTATGGCGGTGGCGGAACATCTGCATTTCAAGCGTGCGGCTGACGGGTTATTCATTACGCAACCGGCACTGAGCCGCTTGATCAAAGGGCTGGAGGAAGAGCTTGGAGCGGAATTATTCCAGCGCACCACCCGGCAAGTTGCGCTTACTGAGGCAGGTCGTTTGTTTCTGCATGAGTGTCAGCAGGTATTTCGCCACATAGCGAGAGGCATCGAACTTGCGCGTAGTGCAGCGGCGGGTGATGTTGGTCATCTGACAGTCGCCTATAACGACTTCGCCATCAACGGTGCCCTGCCCGCGATACTTGAGCGCTTCAAGGATCTGCATCCCAACGTCTTGGTAGAGTTGCTCTACATGCCGTCACACGAACAGTACAAAGCAATTGATGATTGCCTGATCGACGTGGGTTTTCTGCTGGGGCCGGTGTCAATGCCGGGGATCGAATCTTTACCTGTTTCGCGAGAAAGAATGGTCGCCATTCTCCCAGCCAAGCATCCCATGGCCAACAAGGCCAGCATCAAAGTCGAACAACTCAAAGACGAGCGCTTCATCTTCGGTGCGGCGAGCGGCTGGAGTCTGTTTCGGGACCAGTCATTTCGACTCTGCCAGCGCTTTGGCTTTACGCCAAACATCGTTCAGGAGGCGACGACCAGCATAGGTATCTTTGGGTTGGTGGCCGCCAATATGGGGGTGTCGATCTATTCGGAATGCGCCTACAAGATCCAGCGCGAAGGAGTGGTCATTCTACCCTTGAAAAACGATCACGCTTGGGTGCAAACCATAGCCGCCTGGAACGAGGAGTACGAAACGCCCACGGCCGCCAGATTCAAGGCGTTGTTGCGAGACCTGACCGCCTAACGGCTTAGCTCAGATGGCTACTGCTGAATGTGCCGCGAATGCCTCAGACGCCCAGTCTGAGGCATTCAGGATAATGCAGGAACATTATGGTATGGCACGCATCGACCTGGTGTGGGTTCTATCTGGGAAGCCTCAATGATCGAACGATCAGACTAAGGGCTTAAACCTGGGCTGTTGCGTAGCCACGTCTCTATCTAGTGAACGTCCGCAGGTCTCCGGCAGAGACAAACCACCGGCCAGAGCAAAGAGTGCAATGCCGGCGAGGTAGAACGCAGGGGCCATGGAACTTCAGGTCTGCTCGATCAACCAGGTCGCCATGAACGGCGCGGTGCCGCCAAAGATCGTGTAAGCCATGTTGTAAGTAATGGCCGAAGCGGTGTACCGCGTATGGGTCGGAAAAACTTCGGATAAAAGCACAGCCGTAACGACCCCGCAGAGCACTGCGCCGACGGCTAGTAGGCATGCGCCGATTAGACTCGCTACGAAAGTGCCAGAACTGGCCAGCAGAAAAGCCGGATAAATCGTCACTAGCAGCCATAAGGCGGCGGTCAGCATGGTGCGCCGCCGGCCAATGTAGTCTGAGTAAGCGCCGGCCAGCGGGCAGAGCCCGGCGGCGAATACCAGCGTGAGTACGGAAATCAACAGTGCAGTAGGCCGAGGCAAGCCACCCTGAAGCTGCAGATAGGTTACAAAATAGGTGGTGCAGATATAGAAGGACAATGCTGTCAACGAGATGAATGCACCTAGGCAGCACATCGCGCCAGCCTGCTCACGCAACGTTTCTCTGAGCGGCGCATGCACACCGCGTTCGGTTGCTGCGATGACCTTAAATGCCGGGGTTTCGTCCAGCTGCCAGCGCAGATACAAACCTACCAAGCCTAGGGGGGCAGCAATCAGAAACGGTAGACGCCAACCATAGCTGAGCATCTCCTCGGTGCTTAGGAAAGTATTGAGCAGATAAGTGACCACGGCTGCGGCGGCGAACGAGGCAAACGTTGAAACCAGAGCAGCACTGCCGTAGCGAGCACGTTTGTGGGACGGGGCGTGCTCGATCAAATAGATACAGGCGCCAGCGTACTCACCTCCGGCGGAAAAGCCTTGTACGCAGCGAATAAGCGTCAGCAGCACCGGAGCCATCAAGCCAATGCTCGCATAGGTAGGTAAAAGGCCGATCAGAGTCGTTGCGCCGGCCATTAACAGGATAGTCAGCGAGAGTACACGGCGTCGCCCCAGCCGATCCCCCAACATGCCAAAGACGAGGCCGCCCAGCGGGCGGAAGGCGAAGGCAACGGCAAATACTGCGAACGTCTTGAGCAGTGCGGTCGTCGTGTCGCCGCTGGGGAAGAATATCTGCGCAATCGTAGTCGCAAGAAAGCCGTAAATCGCGAAATCAAACCATTCGACAAAGTTGCCGATGGAAGCCGCCCAGACTACTTTTTTCAACTCCACTGGATGCTGGGGCGTGTGCGTATTAGTTGTCATATCCACCTCACTGTCAGTTGTCGGAACAAGCGATGGGCAGTAGCTAACTAAATAAAAAGGCAGAGGCGCTGTTAGTCTCTGGCGGACCTTGGTTGCCGCTCGCAATGACCCGACTATTACCGGCCAAGTCGCAGCGATTTCACTCCAGTCGATTTCCCCGGATCACGCGTCGAGTGCGCGTTTGCTAAAAATAAGGCTGGCGTTTGCCCCCCCGAAACCGAAGCTGTTACTCATGACGCAATTTACGAGCTGGTTAAGGCGCGTAGTGCGGATGATTGGCAACGTTTCAACTTCCGGGTCCAACTGCTCGATGTTGTGGGATGCCGCGAGAAATCCGTGCTGCATCATCAACAGCGAAAAGATAGCTTCATGAACACCCGCAGCGCCCAGTGCATGACCTGTCAATGATTTGGTTGAACTGAACGGCGGCAACTTGCCATCGAACGCCAGTGAGGCAGCCCGCAACTCAACCAGATCGCCCGCCTGAGTGCTGGTGCCGTGGGTATTGAGGTAATCAACAGTTTCATCGCAATGAATCAATGCGGCCTGCATGGCACGAAGTGCGCCGTCGCCGCTGGGCGATACCATGTCCTGGCCATCGGAAGCGGTGCCATAACCAATCACCTCTGCATAGATTGTTGCACCGCGTTCAAGTGCATGACCCAGTTCTTCTAGAACCAGCACCCCACCGCCTCCGCTTATCACGAAACCATCGCGTGCAACATCGTATGGCCGGCTTGCCCGGGTCGGCACATCATTGTAGCCCGTCGAAAAAGCCCCCATGGCGTCGAACATACAGCTTTGGCTGACATGTTCGGCCTCGGCTCCCCCGGCGAATACAACATCCTGTTTGCCGAACTGGATCTGCTCGTACGCATGACCGATGCAGTGGGCACTGGTCGCGCAAGCCGAAGCGATGGAGTAGTTGAGTCCTTTGATGGCAAAAAAACTGGCCATACAGGCCGACACCGTACTGGTCATGGTCCGCGGCACTCGATAAGGACCGACCTTGCGAATGCCCTGTTCGAGCAACTGGTTAGCCTGGACGATATCTTCGCTGGAGCCGCCGCCCGACCCCATCACGCAGCCCGTTCGGGGATTAGACACCTGCTCTGGCTTCAGCCCCGCGTCAGCTATTGCATCGCGCATCGCAAGATAGGCATAGGCAGCGGCATCGCCCATGAAGCGGCGCTGGCGGCGGTCAATTTGTTCCAGATCCACGGTCAGCAGACCGCTGACGTGGCTACGCAGTCCTGCTTTGGCGTAGGTCGGGTTAAAGCCAATTCCCGAGCGCCCTTCACGCAATGCCTGCACAACCTCCGCCTGGCTATTGCCCAGGCTGGATACCAAGCCCATCCCGGTCACAACTACGCGCCGCAGGCCTGTGGTGTACTTGGATGCCTCGTGTGTTTGCAAAACGTAACTCCTTTCTCTTTTCGCAACGTGAAAATGCGGCGATGAGGTCGAGTCTAGTGGGGATTTTTCATTCTGATAATTCGTATTAGGACACCGTTTATTACCTAAAAACGCATTAATAGAGGTGAGACATGGACAATCCCGACCGTCGAGACCGAGCCAAAAACGCAGCTTAGATGCTGGCGATAGGTGACCAGCGCACCGAAGCGAGCGAGCTCGAGTGCATGGTTCTTCTCTGGGTGAGGCGAGCGGTGATGCGGGGAGGAGAAGCAACATTTACTGACACAGACGGTTCAACCGGAGAATAACTCCACGCGCCGAGCTGCGCTGCATCAGGACTCTGCTTTGTAGAGCAACATCAGATTATTACGTAGTCGCCTGGGGCTGACAGGATCAAACATTAGCAGGTCGCCTGACCGCTAGCCTGTAGGGGTCTGCCAAGTGCAGCGTATTTGCGCTGTTATCGGTAATCAGAGCGAAAAAGCGCATGAGTTCCGAGTAGCCCAACACATCTCAGATGTGCAGACCGGCTTCCAGAATGGGCAGAGGGATGCGATTCATCAGCGGATATCATGATATCGACGATAACATCCTTGCCGAGGCAGATCTTCATGCTAGCCCGATCAATCTCGGGACAAGGGTATGGCCACGGTGGTAGAGAGATTACCGAAACTAGTGTGCTGTCTCAAAAATAAAGCTCCTCATGCCTGTGAGACCATTGCCTCACGGGCTCGCTGTATCTTGTTCAAAATATCTTCCCCCTTGGCGTTCCAGACGTAGCGAGTCGGCTGCGCATTTCGCAGTGCCAGGAACGTGGTGATCGAGCTTTCCAGTTCGCGAACCGAACTGAAACTGCCGTCACGCAGGTACACCGTGATATCGCGAAAGAAGCGCTCAACCATGTTCATCCACGAGCTGGAGGTCGGGGTGAAGTGCATGTGGAAGCGCTTGTGCTTCTCAAGCCATGCCTTCACTTTCGGGTGTTTATGCGTGGCGTAGTTGTCCACGATCAGATGCAATTGGAGCTGTTTGGGCGTTTCTCGATTGATCTTCTTGAGAAACTCCAGCCATTCCTGATGCCGGTGTTGGCGCTCTATGGAACTGATCAAGCGCCCCTGAAGATAATCCAGCGCAGTGAACAAGGTGACGGTGCCATGGCGGACATAATCGTGCGATTGCGTACGGATATGACCGATCCCCAAAGGCAGTCCAGGCTGGGTACGCTCCAGAGCCTGAACCTGGCTTTTTTCATCGCAACAAAGCACCAATGCCTTATCCGGCGGATCCAGATACAGCCCGATGACGTCCCAGAACTTCTCTTCGAAGTTTGGATCTTTGGACAGTTTGAAGGTACGTGTCAGGTGCGGTTTTATATCGTTGGCGGCCCATATGCGCTGGACGCTGGCCGGTGAAATGCCGGCGACTCGCGCCATGCTTCGACAGCTCCAGCGAGGCTGACCGATACGCGGCTGAGTGACCTGCTCAAGTGTTCGTTTCAACGCTTCGGCCGATAGGGATGGCTTGCGACCTCGTCCGGGCAGATCCACTAGGCCTTGTAGACGCAGCTCTTGAAAGCGCTTGCACCAGCGGGTGACTGAAACAACGGAGAGACCTGTCAACTGGGCAATCTCGTTACGAGAACAACCTCGAGCGGCTAGCAAAATCACCCGTGCCCGACGACCGTCGCGCTGACTGATCGTGGCTGATCTTATGCGCCGACTCAGTTCAATTTGTTCGTCTTCACTGAGCACGATGTCCTGAGAGTTCATGTGATCACTCCAAGCACTGACTGACCACAGAAGCATAGCTCAGGTTAGAAACTTATTTCAGAGACGGCACACTAGCTTGGCGATGGATAATTTCGGTCGGGAAGTAAATAACATTCCTGAATTCAACACATAAGTGCAACGCTCACCCCTGTATGCACTTCGTACGGCGTCTTCCAGCCCAAGCGCTTGCGCGGGCGTAGATTGATCCTCGCTACTGTCCGATTGACGGCTTCGACGGTCAGCTTGCTGAAGTCGCTGCCCTTGGGGAAATACTGGCGGAGCAGACCGTTGGTGTTTTCATTGGTGCCACGTTGCCAGGATGAATAGGGGTCTGCAAAAAAGACCTGGCACTGGCTCCGTAGCGCGATGCGTTCATGCCCGGCAAACTCCCTTCCGTTATCCAGCGTCAGCGTGTGAGCGGCATGGCCCTGAAGCATCAGATTGATCGCCCGCGTTACCTGCCGGCGCGTTCTGCGCTTGACCGGATAGGCGCTCAGATAGCCGCTTTTGCGATCAACCAGGGTCACCAGGTTACCGCCCAGTCCATGTACCGTATCGCCCTCCCAGTCCCCCAGGCGCTCGCGGCTTTCGACCTCGGCTGGGCGTTCACTGATTGACACGCGATTACGCAGCTGCCCGCGCCGATCGTGGCTTCCATAGCGTTTCCGGTAGCGCTTTCGGCGATGTCGCAGATAGGTATAAAGCTCACCACCGGCGCGCTGTTCGGCGGCAATGAACCGATAAATCCACTCATGGCTGACCGCCCGGCTTGGCTGCTCCTGCTTCAACCGCTGGGCGATCTGCTCCGGACTCATGCCATGCTTGAGCCACACCGGGAGATGATGGCTGAGCCATGTCGCCGGCTTGCAAAACTTGCGCGCACCCGCTCGACGAGCATCACTTTCATGGGCCGCAGAAACAGCCTTGTAGATATTCTGGGTGCTGTTGCGGCGAACCTCGCGACTGATCGTCGAGGGATGCACGCCGACCCGCTTTGCAATGCTCGCCTGGCTCTCTGCGGCGCTCAAGCCAGCCTCAATCTGGTAACGTTGTCCCTGAGTCAGCTGCCGGTAATGCGTAGTCATCTGCGCTTGAATCCTTCGGTGTGAGAGCCTGGATTCTACCGGTGGCTGGCTCTCTGCCTCTCGTTTCAAGCGTTGCGCTTATTCTATGAATTCAGGATTGATATGCGAACGGTTGAGCACTTTCGAATCGGCCACACAAGAAAACCAGGGCTCTGTCTCTTAAATTTACATCGATAAGCCCGTTCATAACGGTTATCTGGATTTAAGTTCGGACGTGAGGGTTCCTACCACGTGCGCCTGATTTAACTGCCAGATTCTTTTCAACTTCTAACATAATATATCCGCCATACTCTTGTGCTAGAAATTCGCACATGAGCCCTTGAACAGCTTGGCGGCCAATACATGTTAGGCGTCCACGGTCGACACAGAATGGCGCAGTAACAAATTTGATGTCTTTGTAAACACCGAGGTGCTGGGAGTAACCTATTTCAGGAAGGCTGCAACGAAAACCATTTAGCGCGCCACTCATTGCCAACAACCAGCCCGCACCGCCGAAGGCCCCCAGATCAACAGGCTCGGTGGTCCAATTGTCCAGCCGCTGCCTGATAACATCGTAATCCGTATCGAAATGTATATTCTCGGCGGTACACAGGATCAACACATTAAATAACTGCGCATGGTCCAGCCGAGTAGTTTCGGTAGCTATGCCGCTGCTTGCGTTAAGCGTGCCCCCTTCTAAACTGAGGATTTGCCATTCACAAAGCTGAAATCCTGCTACATGATTAGCGGATCGTAATGGCTGTATAGCATTCGCTAATGAATATAGGTCAAACCCCTCAGTGAGCAAGAACCCAACTTTCACAATATGCAAGTCACTACCAGGAATTCTAGGCACTTTTCTGCATCCTCAGTACCATGCTCAAACGCGACACCGCGCAATATAACATTTAGCACCTAATGTTTAAGGAAAGAGATCAGATGATAGCTTGATCACAAAGCAAGACCATATTAATGCAATGCAATGCAATTCAATTCAATTCACACTGCCACCATTCTGCCGCTCATTCCATGAAGTAAGGAACTGAAGTAAACGAGGGCTGGTGGGAGCCCCAAATATCTGGCTAGGAGGTCCCTGCTCCTCTACGCGACCATCAGCGAGAAAGACGACTTTATCCGATACCTTTGCCGCAAATCCCATCTCATGCGTCACGATAACTAATGTCATACCTTCACTCGCAACGTCCTTAATGACATTGAGCACCTCTCCTACTAATTCGGGGTCTAAAGCTGAGGTAGGCTCATCAAACAGCATAATGCTGGGTTCCATCGCCAACGCTCTGGCTATTGCAACCCGTTGCTGTTGACCTCCGGAGAGTTGACTCGGGTAGCTGGAAGCCTTATGAGCGAGACCGACCTTTTCAAGCTGGGCCTCCGCCATTGCATATGCCGCAAGTTTCGGAATTTTTTTTACAAGCCTCAGGGGGGTGGCAATATTATCAAGAACACGCATATGCGGCCATAAATTGAACTGTTGAAAAACCATGCACACCTTGCGAAGCGAACTCTGGATTGTGTTTTCGGGCAATTGGTACAAACCTCCAGTAACAGAGCTTCCGTAACCAATAAGGCGGTTATTTACCAATACCTCACCACCGTCATATTCTTCAAGAAAATTTATACATCTCAGCAACGTTGATTTACCAGATCCAGAACCTCCGATGATGCTAACAACCTCGCCTTTTGCGACGGTGAGTGAAATGCCTTTGAGCACTTCATGCTGACCATAGCTTTTTTGCAAATCACGAATTTCTATAGCGTATGAATTCGACATGCATAACCTCAGCGCTGCAGATAATTTTTAAAATGCCGCTCAGCTCTGGAACCAATGCCAGCTAGTACAATGGCAATAGCCCAATACGTCAACGCCAATATCGTATATGGCTCCAGCATGGAGTAGCTCTGAACAGCAATTGTCATCGCCACATTAGTTAACTCAGCGACTGTTATAATCGACAAAACAGACGACTCTTTTAGTAGAATTATCGTCTGCCCGACAACTGCTGGTACGCACCGAGCCATCATCTGCGGCCACAGCACAACGCGAAATACCTGAGTACCTGTCAGTCCCAGATCTCTTGCAGCTTCGAGTTGACCTTGTGGAATTGACTCACGTCCGGCACGAAATATCTCAGCAAAATAGGCTGCACCATACAACCCTAGACCTATCAATCCTACGGTTTCTGCAGTCCAGTCAATACCTATGTATGGTCCCCCATAGAAAACCAAAAATAATTGTAGAAGAAGCGGAGTACCCCGAAAAATGTTTAAATACAGCTTATATAAAAAGGCAGCTGGCTTGTTATCTGGCTTGTAAAAACTCTGTAACACCAGGCCTAAAACCATCCCCAGCGCAATTCCCCCAATACTCATTTTCAGCGTAACGCAAATCCCAGCTAGGATTGAGCTACCGTACTCGTCAAACAGACCAATGCCGATCAAAGGCACCTCCTACGCAATTTTTAGCCTAGCTTCCAGCCAGTTACCCACCCGTCCAGTCGCCATTGTTAGGGCCAAGTAAAGCAGACCAGTCACGATAAAGAATTCGATGGGGCGGTAGGTAGTTGAGGCAAGGGTTTGAGCTGTCCTCATAAGCTCATGTACAGCGACAGCAGAAATCAATGAGGAATTTTTAATGATATCGATAGTTTCGTTTACAAGAGCAGGCAACATGGCCTTCAACACCTGGGGTGTTTTAATATAAATCAATGCTTGCCAGCGCGACAGACCAAGATCTCTGGCCGCCTCAGTTTGACCGTATGGCAGAAGCTGGAAACCGGAGCGCAATATTTCACCCTGAAAGGCTCCACTATTCAAAGTTAATGCGACAATCGCGGCGGCCAGTGGAGGTAAACTTATTCCGATAGAAGGCAGTGCATAAAATACTAGAACAAGCTGTACCAACAAAGGCGTGCCTCGAAAGAAGCTTACATAAGCAGCGCAGAACATCCGGAGCCACCTACGCTCACCCATCAGACCAAGGCAAACAGCCCAGCCCATCACCAGCCCTAACGCAATAGCGGTCAAAGATACCCATAGTGTGGTAAACAGGCCTGCCAAAAGCTGTGGCAAATAGTGGGCTGTAGCTGTTAAATCAAACATACCTAATTTTCCCGACTAGCATTACTGCATTCAGTTTATCGGTGCTGGAACAGCATCAGTAGGTAGAGGCATTTCGAAGCCGAACCATTTGCGCTGAAGCTTGGCTAACTCACCGCTTGCGTTCAGCTTTGCAATACCGTCACTAAAGAATTTAACAAGAGAGGCGCTGTCAGCATCTTTACGACCGGCCCACGCATAGTATGTCGGCGGTCCGAAGGGAGGCTGTACAATTTCAAATACATCTCCACGCTCCTTGATTAAAGGCGCGAGATTGGGTAGGGATTGAACTACTGCATCGACGCGACGGGAGGCCAAAGCCGCATAAGCCTCATTATAGTCCATAAATGCCTTGATTTCTTTCACGCCCGAGTTCTTAGTCGGCTGCAGTACAGTCCGCTCATACTCCTTGAGCACGTCGATTTGTGGTGCCCCGGCCTGACTTCCTACTACCATGCCAATCAAATCTTCGGCACTATTGATCCGGGCGTCCCCTTTACGCTTCAATACTGCCACACTAGCAGTGGAGAAAGGCAAGGTAAAAGCAAAACTTTCTGCGCGCGCCTTAGTGATAGTAAGTGACGTGGCAACGAAGTCGAATCTTTTGCTGGATAATCCAGGAAGTATACCCTGAAATGGAACATCTAATTGTTTAAGTTTAACCCCGGGCAAATCGAGTATAATCGCGTCAAGCAAGTCTTTCCCGTACCCGACAATTTTACCGTCCTCGATCATCTCAAAAGGCGCATAACGTGCTTCGGTTGCGACGACAATCTCGCCACGCCCCTTGATGTCAGAAAGTAAATCAGCCTTAGCCTCAATAGCTGCAAAGGACACTAAAGTGCCAACTAACAATGGGGTCAGCAGCGAATACAGTGGTCTCATGACGCGATCCTTTCGATGAGTTACGAGTAGAAGTGGGCGAACCGGTTGGCGTTCACACAGCATGTCCACAACCGAAATCATGAACAAACGGCTATTTTTAACGTCGACTCATTAGGTTTACTAATGTCGGCATGACTCATGCTTGTACTGGTAAAATCCCAACAGCTGGAGCCTCGTCATGTCTCGTGCCCTACCTTCTCTTGAGGGATTGCGCTACTTCGATGCTGCTGCACGGCACTTGAGCTTCACTCGCGCATCAAAAGACCTGTTCCTTACACAAAGCGCTGTAAGCCAGAAGATTCAAGCGCTTGAGCAGGAACTGGGCTATGAGCTTTTTTATCGCCTGCCTCGGGGTTTGAGGCTTACGCACCGCGGTGAACGGCTGCACGTCGGAGTCGACCAAGCGTTGAGGCTTTTAGGAACGACCTTGCACCAAATTGGAGATGAAGAGCTAAGTGGCACGCTAAAAGTGCGCGTTATGCCCTCCTTCGCTAGCAAGTGGTTGCTGCCGCGGATGCCATCCTTCAATCAAGCCTACCCTGGCATACAGTTGGAGGTAGAAGCAGATCTGAGTACCCCTAATTTCAATAGCGACGGCGTCGACTTGGCAATCAGCTGCGCTTGGACTGACAATGCCAAACTCTCTCAGCTACATCTATTCGATGACCTCGTTTATCCAGTAGCCAGCGCGGATTTGTTGGCACGAGTAGAAATCAAAGATTATGGTGATTTGTGCCAGACGATCTTGTTACATGACTCTATGCCTCACGCTGCCTACAGCACCAACTGGGACGCTTTTTTCTCCCGGCACAGCCGCTACGATATCAATACCCGTGGTGGCTGCTCATTTTCACGGGCAGACCTTGTTTTGCAGGCGGCTTGTGATGGTCAAGGGGTCGCGTTAATGCGGCATTCGCTGTGTGCAAAAGAGATAGCAAGCGGTACCTTGGTCAGGCCGTTCCCTGAGGTAATGCAAGATGGCCAAGTATGGCTAGTGCACCCGAGCATCCATGAAGACCGCCCTCGGGTTCAGGCGCTGAAGAAGTGGATTAAGAGCGAGGTGGAGCAGCACCTGTCGCAGCGGCGCTTGAACCTGGGCAGCTAGATATCTGTCTCAGCCATAAGCTCTGCTAATGGTACGGAATTAAAAATCGTCATTTGTTCCTATTGGGCGTGAAGGAGATGCTACGCGCTGCCTTCACTAGATAGGAACCTCGGCATGAGCATGCCTAATTACATTACACTTCAAAATGGACCTAAAACACGGTCTACTTTCAGTGTGAAGGAAATGTCCCGACGCCTTCAGTTATTACGTCAGCATATGACCAGCACCAGTTTGGACGCCATTGTATTGAGCTCAATACACAACATAAACTATTTTGGCGACTTCCTGTTCTGCGAGTTTGGGCGTAGCTACGCATTAGTAGTAACGCACGATAGCTCCATTCTTATCACGACCAATATTGATGGAGGCCAAGGTTATCGCCGCAGCTGGGGAGATAATCTTGTCTATACAGACTGGAAGCGTGATAACTATTTCGTTGCTCTACGTAAAGCAATCCCATTAAAATCTCGCCGTATAGGCGTAGAGTTCGATCATCTATCCCTCGATAAATTTCGCAAGATCGAAGCCGCTCTTGACAATGCGGAACTGGTTGACATCGCGCCTGGCACCAACCGTATTCGCATGTTCAAGTCAACCGAAGAAATCCAGCTGATTCGTATTGGTGCAGCGGTAGCGGACGTAGGAGGTGCGGCTTGTTTAGACGCGATATCTGAAGGTGTGCCTGAGTACGAGGTAGCCATTGCGGGGACGTCTGCAATGACTAGGGAAATTGCTAGGCGTATGCCTTACTGCGAGTTACGCGACACGTGGACGTGGTTTCAATCCGGTCTGAACACTGATGGTGCACACAATCCCGTTACCAGTCGTCGAGTTAAATCCGGGGATATACTTTCAGTTAACTGTTTTCCGATGATCGCAGGCTATTTTTCTTCATTAGAACGAACGGCTTTTTTGGGTGAGCCAAATACCCAGCAACGTCGCATATGGGAAATCAACTGCAAAGTACACCAACGCGGGCAGGAGTTAATCAGACCAGGGGTTCGTTGCTGCGATATTGCCGCAGAGCTAAATGAAATCTATCTACAAGCGGATCTGCTCAAATATCGCACATTCGGTTACGGTCACTCAAATGGAGTCCTCTGCCACTATTACGGACGGGAGGCTGGGCTCGAATTACGCGAAGATATCGAGACGGTGCTAGAACCGGGCATGGTGGTATCGATGACACCTATGGTAATGCTACCGGAAGGTACGCCAGGTGCTGGGGGATATCGAGAGGGCAGCGTGCTCATTGTAAATGACAGGGGTGCGGAAAATATTACGAAATTAGGCTCTGGGCCTCAGCACAATATAATCAATCTTCCCTAGCTATTAACATCCAGAGTGGTTCAACTGATCAAGAAGTTCCAAACATCAAGAATCTGCATCATTGATTAATGATATCTGCACCTCTGGGTCATGTGGAGGATACCTAATCAGAACCCGATTTTTTTGTTAAGAGACCGAGATCGTGGCTCTGGATCGCGTAAAAAATCGATTGCTACTCGGGTATTGCTTTCTGGTAGCACTCGAAATTAAATGACCTCACCGATTTGGTCGATGGAGGAAACAGCTAGCATGAATCGCTAGTTTGAATATTGATAGTCGGTGAGAGGCCTATCCATTAGGAATGGAGGTCCGTCACGCTATGGCTATTAATGTTTTTAATTCGCATAGCAAAAGCTTCTATCGCCCTATAGATGCAGCATTGCGCTGGTGCAATCTCACTCGCTACGAAGCCCAAATTATGCAGGCGGATTGGTCTCGTCCTGAGAACCTTGCAACCCTCTTTCCCCAATGGCCCAATCTTCACATCGCTGTCGAAAGGATTTTAGACGCCATACGCAATGGAGAACTGCCGTACGGCTGCCTCGGCGTTTCTGTTCCTTTGGGAAGCTACGTAGAGCCCTATCAGCTGACCATACGCCATTCAGACTTACGCCGCTGGATGGAAATTCATTATCCCGACCATAAGCCCAGCTTTTTATTCGAGTCCGGTGAGGATACATCTGCAAAGGTCAGTCTCGGAACGTTTCTTTCAGTGAAAGCAGATCGAGACGAGTTATCGAGAGCGTTGAAAGCGCAACAGCAACACGTTCAAGAAATCTTGGGAGAACTCCAGTCGATTGGACTTGAAAGAGATGATCTCAAAGCCTTGGCCAAAACGAATGGTCAACTCAGCGAGCGTAGTGAACTGACCTATCACAATATGATCGGGGCATTGGTCAGCCTTCTTTTGGACCATTCGCCCGCCGGAAAACCTCTTTCGGTATTCACGAATCAAGCAGCCATCGTCGACGCCATTGTCGCCCGTCACAAAGATGTGCCCGGCCTCAGCAAGCGGACGCTGGATGAAAAGTTTGCCGTGGCCAATCGTAGCCTCAAGAAAAACAACTGATCCAGTCAATTGCGTTGCAATGGGCTTGATTGCAGTGCAATGACTCAGCCGCGTTAGTGCGATTCAATCCAAGTCACTTCCCACCACGCGCCAACAGGCGCCAGGAGTGACTAGCATGTCCAACCCATCGGTACCCGCACTCGAAGCACCTCAACCCCAACGGCACATCATGCGACGTGACGAGGTTGAACTAAAAACCGGCTTCAAACGTGCGCATATTTACAACCTGATGAAGGAAGGCAAGTTCCCGCGGGCGAAGCGTATCGGGCTGCGCGCAGTCGGCTGGGACTCTCTGGAAATCGAACACTGGATTGCAGAACGCCTTTCACAACAGGAGTGAAGGTGATGCACGTGGTCTCGGTGGTTTCCACCAAGGGTGGTGTAGGCAAAACTACAGTAGCGGCGAACCTCGGCGGCCTGTTGGCCGATGCTGGTCTCAGTGTTCTGCTCTTGGATCTGGATAGCCAACCCACCCTCTCCAGTTATTATTCATTGAGCCAGAAAGCGCAGGCAGGTGCGTACGAGCTCATTGCACTCAATCTAACAATACCTGAACGAATAATTTCTAGGACTGCAGTCGTCGGTCTCGACCTGATTTTCTCTAATGACGATCAAGGTCGACTGAGCACTTTGTTGCTACATGCCCCTGACGGACGACTACGCCTACACAATTTGCTCAACGATTTGCATCTCAATTATGACCTGCTTTTGATTGATACTCAGGGAGCCCGCGGTGTGCTGTTGGAAATGGCCATCTTGGCCTCCGATCTCGCCCTCTCTCCCATCACGCCGGAAATGCTCGCTGCCCGCGAAATGCGTCGGGGCACCTTAAAACTACTGAGTGAGCTCGAACCGTTTCGTCATCTAGGCATCGACCCGCCGCCGTTGCGGCTCTTACTGAACCAAGTGAACGTCAATCGAGTGGACACCCGGATGATCATCCGAAGCCTGCGCGAGAATTTCGCAGAGGCTACCAATATCTCGGTTCTAGACACCGTAATCCCGGACCGGGTGGCGTACCTCAATGCCGCCTCCCTCGGCTTACCGGTCCACCGAATAGATGCTCGCCCGTCGAGTAAACGCCGACGCTCGCAGTCTGCGCTAGAAGTAATGCAAGCGCTGGCAATCGAATTATTCCCGGAATGGCGCGAAGCGATCTCATCGGTAATGAGGTGTGCGGAGTCTCGATAAACCAAATCGCCCAATTAGCTTTTTCACCGAATTATTTTTGTTTGATCGACCTTGAAGCCATCAGGGCTTGGTAAGGAGTTTTCTAATGTTGGATCAGTTTCCTATCGTCGTTCAGCCTTCCATTCGACCACACGACGCGGCTTGCGGGGAGTGCTGCACTTTGGTTTTTCGTTTGCAAGGGGGGCGCTCGGCCATGTTGTGGTTCCTCGCAGAACTCTCCCAACATTTCGAAGGTTCAGGGACTGCCGAAATCGTGAAATTCGAGGTCGGTGACCATTTGCGTAGCCGGCGTTAACCGAGGCGGTTCAGATGAAGAAGCTCAGTCAGGAGGAAATTACCGACAAGCTGCACCAGGACCACTTCACTCAAGGTCCTGGACTGGAGCGACTGTCCGATCCCGTCATCGACACTCCCATGCTGGTCACTCTGGAACAGTTACGTCCCTACGAACACAACCCACGCTTCATTCGTAACCCGCTTTATGACGATATCAAGGCGTCGATCCGTGAACGCGGGCTGGATCAACCGCCACCGATAACCCGCCGCCCGGGTGAAACCTCTTTCATCATCCGCAACGGCGGTAATACGCGCTTAGCCATTCTCGGCGAACTGTGGCAGGAAACTCGCGACGAGCGTTTCTTTCGGATCCACTGCCTGTTCCGACCTTGGGGCAATGAAATCACCGCCCTACTCGGCCATTTGGCGGAAAGCGACCTGCACGGTCAACTCACGTTCATCGAACGGGCGCTGGCAGTAGCCAAACTCAAAACCATGCTTGAGTCCGATGGCGCAGATCTATCACAAAGGGAACTGGCTCGACGTCTTGCCGCTGGAGGCTATCCGATTTCGCAGTCGCATATCAGCCGTATGCTGGACACCCTCGAACACTTATTGCCCGCCATTCCACAAACTCTGTATGCCGGATTGGGTAAGCCTCAGATAGAGCGCCTGATCGGTCTACGTAGTCAGGCTGAGCGAACCTGGAATCGTTATCCAACCGCTGCCGTTTCATTTGCAGAGTTCTGGCTAGAAACCATGGGCTACTTCGATAGCGATCCTGAATCCTTTGATCTTGAGCAGATCCAGGACGAATTGCTCGAACGCATGAGCCACTTGCTCGGACAGTCCTACCGTATGCTGGCCCTGGAGCTGAGCGATACCCAACGGGTCGCCTCCACGCCTGGGGCTGTCACCACCACGACCTCAGAAAGCAGCCATCGGCCAAGCGTGCATGAAACTGCGGCAGAGTTGCCCTCCTCCGACACTGAACCCGAATCAACTGATGCCAAGAGCAAGGTAGAGCCAAATCCAGAAGAACTGCTCAGAGCACCCGAAACAAATGCTTCACCTGCGGTCAGCCCTCTACCACGCGTTCAACAGATTCGTGAGCAAATCAATCGCGAGATATCCAGCGAGGCGACGTCTCCAGTCGAAACCTGCCCAATCGACGACCTCTGGATCATCACACCACCGCTGGATACGCCCGAACAACTGCGTTTAGCCATTGCTGGACTGGCTCGGGAAATGGCGGCCTATGCCGGAGATGCCGAGAGCATCATTGATCAAAAGCTTGGTTTGGGCTTCACCCTAGACATTGAGCGACTTGATCTTTCAGCGCCTCGCTCGACCGGCGTTCACCTAATGCTCCTGGCCCTGTTAAGGGCTCAAGACGAGGTTAACTGGGAGGACCGCAAGCAAATCCCCTCTGCACTGTTCGGGCAGTTGCTGCTGGGGGTCTATCAACTCCCTCTACCAGATAGACCAGTCACGGACGTGGGGCTGGAGCGACTGCCTGACAGTCTGCTAATCAAGCTGTTTCGCCTGATCCGCCTGGCCCGGCGTCTAATCGACTTAACACTCATCTCTGAAGACAAAAACTCACCGGAGGAGCTGAGATGAACTTGTCCTTCAATATGCTCAATCAAGCCATGCTAACCCAGGTACTGCACGAACTGCGCCTGGGCAACCTGCAACGTTGCAAGGCACTTGGACTGAGTGAGGATGACATCTTCGTGCTGCAATCCTTACCACCGACCACGCTATCGCGCCTGGCCCATGCCACTGTCCCTTGGCTTGAGGTCAAGATTGACTCGCCAGTGCTGCATCGTTTGATTGAACAAGCTGAACGCGACGAACAGAACGAACGGTTGATCAACCGAGCACTCAAGCTCGGCGCCAGCAGCACCATTATGTACCAGTGTTTTGGCTTGGCGCATTCGGAAACAGCCATGCGCCGGCGTCTACTCAAGATAGAAAGCCGTAAAGGCCGCCCCCAACATTTGAGCGAAGCGCAGGAGCATGCGTTGTGGCAACGTTGGTGCCAAATAGGAACAGAGGACGGCACCGAGGATAAACTCGACGCTATGATGATGCTTGCCGAAGAACAGCAGATCAGCTTGACCATCGTTTGGCAGCAAATCGACCAGTACAGCAACAAAACATGAATGCTGTTCCTTCCAGCCGCTGGCAACGTGTCCTGCAGCAATGCACACAGCAGCTGCATGAGCGCTGGCCAGCACGCTCTACCACTGAAAAGCCCTCCAATCAGGCTCTACAGGCTGGCTTTCTGTTTAGCGGCCAATCCCACGAAATCGTGCCACGCCGGCTGCTGTTGGATAATCGGCTGACGCCATTGGAGCGAAATGCCTGGCAGGTATTTCGGCTCATGCTGCAAGGCCAGGGCGTGGTCACGCCGCGCTATGAGGATTTGCAGCCTTACCTCTCGAGCGTGCCCTACGGTGCGTCAGCCTCGCGTGAAACCATTGCACGCGTGTTGACGATGCTCAGGCTCACTCGTTGGCTCAGCTTGGTTAGCCGCGGTCGCGATCAAATCAGCGGGCAGCTACAAGGTTCTTTGTACGTTCTGCACGATGAGCCGTTAACCCCCGCCGAAGCCATGGAGCTCGATCAGGATTACCTAGAACTGGTCGGACATGCCCTCGGACATGCGACAAAGGCGGTGCGTATTGTCGCTCAGCACATTGTGGAGGAGGTCCGACAGGACACGAATATCGATCAGGGTCGGTTACCGACGCGGCTGGACAGTTGGGGCGAACAGTGGGCGCAGCAAGGCTTGGATCAGCCACCCGGTGATGCATTTCACGATGCCGAACATGGGGAAGATCACCGCGTTCGGAATCGTGCAGGCCCTCGTTCGGATTCCGAATCAGGCTCGAACCCTAACGTTTCCAGCACCGTTCGGAATCCGAACGCCGCCTGTACTGTATTAAAAGAAAGTAAATGTACAGTACCGCGCGCGACCTCTACTGTGGATAACCTGCGCTGGCCCACTGCGCTGCACCTGAGTCCCAGCGAACGTCAGGCCGTCGCGGTGGCGCTGATCAAGCTTAACCCAGCGGATCAGCAGGCTGTGCTCAACGAGGCGGGGGCACGCTGTAAGGCCGGCGGTATCCGCAAACCAGCGGCCTATCTGATGGGCCTGATCCAGCGTGCGCTGAAAGGCGACTTTCGTCCTTGGGCAAGTCAGGCCGAACCATCACCCATCGCAGAACCGCCCCCAACCGCCCCCTCGCGGCCATCTCGAAAAAAGGGCGAACCTGCATCAGCCCTCGCCCAAGCGTGCCTAAATGAGCTGCGCCAACTGCGTGGAGGCAGTGGACGTCAGTAGATTTGATGCCAGTGGCATCAAATCCATAGCGTTCCAATCTACGAAAATATCGGACCGAACCATGGAGCGTTTAGGGAAACGCCTGGGCGTAGTTCCAATAACCGTAGACGTCAGGCATTTGCCCTCTCTCACCAAACCGAATAGACCGCATTCAGCTTTTTGGCTGTCCTTGACCCTCATCTGTCGCAACGTCTCGTCCAAGCCAATGCGAGGACAACACCATGGCCGATCACTATCAACTCAATCTGGGTTCATTGCGCAGCAGCATCACCCTGACCCTGCATACCCACCATGCAGCCCGTATCTGGCAAGGTCGAGCCGCACGCGAAGGCGTCCACTCGATCATGGGTATGGCCGGTTACATCAGTGTCACCAACCTGATCAAACAAACTGCGGCTCAGGACGATCCCTATGCAGATTGGGCCATCGTGCAGCTCGAAGAAAAATTGATGCAGGCAAAGGCTGGAATGCTGGAACTGACTCAACAGTTAGACCGAATAAGACAGGACCTGCCGACACAGATCGACATGGGGGACAACCTCAACATCCACCCCGTTACTTTGCCATTGTACATCGGTAGTCAGCTGGGTTTTCTAGCCGTCTACCTGCTGACCGATTACGACACGCTGGTACGCCATACCCTATTGGCCCATCACACCGCCTTGATCGGCCGAAGAGACATGGAAGCCTGGATCGACGACGGTGCTCACCTGTTACGCAGCCTGTTCGGTCAGGCACAACGTTATCGACATGCCGGCGTTACACGCGATGATATGGCCGCAAATAATGCCCGCGCCCTGGCGGCCGTGGAGAAGTATGGATTGCCCCCGATGGACATCCTTGAGGGTCATCGCCGTTCTCGGTTTTCACCGCCGATCATTCGCCGTGGTGCTGTAGCAGTGGATGACGCTGACGCTTTGGCAGAGGTAGTGGACGGTCCGTCTGCGAGCGTAGATGAGTCGGAGGCTGATGCATGAATCCCATGATCCCGATTCACCCAATGCCCTTCGAAGCGTTGACACCGGATGCCTATCGGCAGCTCGAACACGCTGCCTCCCTAAAAGGCCTTTTAAAACCTTTTAAGGGTAAGGGGGAGTTGGAGCACCTGGCGCAGGTGGCGAGGGAAATCGAGGCGCAGTTGTGTCGCCTGATGGAGGCTGTCGTGCAGCAAGCCGGGCAGCCGCCGTACTCGCTATTGAAGATACGATTGGTGCTGCAGAAGACCAGTGCGGGCAGCACCTTTTTGCGTTGGCGCACCCGTGATTTTTCTCGCATGGGTGTGGAGGTTTGGGAACGTCAGATCTCCAACAAAGCATTGCCGCAGATCGTACGAGAGGAATTGCACCGTTTCGAATGCGCGCGTATCGCACTAAACCTTCAGATGAGTGTGGTGCATTCGCTCTACCGCCAGGCTACGACCTGCGCGATCAAAATGGCCAGTGCCGAACAGTTGCTGCGCCAGTTCACACCCGCAGTGGAGAAAACACGATGAGTACTTTTTTCGTCGGCGAAGGCAATATCGGCAGTGCACCAGAGTTCCAGAAGTTCGCCTCAGGCAATGACGAGCCACGGCGTTTGCTACGGCTGAATGTGTACTTCGACAACCCCATACCACGCGAGGGCAGCTATGAAGATCGGGGCGGCTATTGGGCACCGGTTGAGCTCTGGCACCGTGAGGCTGAACACTGGAGCACGCTGTACCAGAAAGGCATGCGCGTGTTGGTCGAAGGTCGTACGGTGCGCGATGAGTGGGAGGACAGCGAAGACAATGCACGGGTGACCTTCAAGATCGAGGCCCGTCGAGTCGGAATCCTGCCTCACAGGGTAAACAGCGTGGTCATGCGGGAACGCTCCAGTGAACCGACGGCCGCTCAAAATACTGAGCAGGCCAGCTCGCCGACGTCGAAACCCAAGAAACACAGAGGGCAATCACCTAAGGCCTGAACGACTTCAGGCATAAAAATTGCGCCTTTGCGCGAGGTTCCAGGCCTGCCATTGCTCGCTGCTCATGAAGCCCCCCACCCAGCTACGAACGCTCCAATAAGGTAACAGCTTCAGCTCATTCAAGGCCGCCCTCACCGACTAATATGAGGAACCTGCCATTCAGGTTTCTCATATCTCGCCCCTGCTAATTCGAACAACGCTGCTCCGAACTCAATCCGGAGTAGTTATATGCGCCTCTTCTTCTGCGAAAAACCTTCCCAGGGTCGTGACATCGCCAAGGTTCTCGGAGCCACTCGGCGTGGCGATGGTTGCCTGATCGGCCCCGAGACAACTGTCACATGGTGTATCGGCCACCTACTGGAGACGGCCCCGCCTGAAGCCTACGGCACTCAATACAAGAACTGGTCGTTGGATCATCTACCGATCATTCCGGCGCAGTGGCAAGTGGAGGTCAAACCCAAGACTGCCGCGCAGTTCAAAATCATCAAACGCCTGCTCAGCGAAGCCACCACCGTTGTCATCGCAACCGACGCCGACCGCGAAGGTGAGATGATTGCCCGCGAATTATTGGAGCTCTGCCAGTACCGAGGCACTGTTCAGCGCCTCTGGCTGTCCGCACTCAACGAAGCATCGATTCGCAGGGCACTGACCTCGCTGAAGTCTGGTCAGGAGACCTTCCCGCTCTATCACTCGGCCCTCGCCCGTAGCCGGGCCGACTGGCTGATCGGCATGAACCTCAGTCGTTTGTTTACCCTTCTTGGTCGGCGGGCAGGCTACGACGGCGTTTTGTCAGTGGGGCGCGTCCAGACACCCACCTTACGTCTGGTGGTCGATAGGGATCGTGCGATTGCCGGCTTCGTCCCGGTGCCTTACTGGAACATTGAGGTACACCTATCGTCGATGGGCCAGCGATTCATCGCGTCGTGGTTACCGCCATGCTCAGGACGGGACGAGTCGGGGCGTTGCCTACAACAAGTGCTTGCCCATCACGCGGTCCAAACAATCACCGACGAGAAGTCCGCCACGGTACTCTCGTTACATACTGAGCATTTCCGAGAACCGCCGCCCCTGCCCTACGACCTAAGCACGTTGCAGGAAGTCTGCTCGCGTAAGCTGGGGCTCGGCGTCCAGGAAACCCTGAACATCGCCCAAGCCCTGTATGAAACCCACAAAGCCACCACCTACCCGCGCAGCGATTGCCGCTATTTGCCAGAGAATATGTTCAACGAGGCTTCCGCGGTACTCGACGCCCTGCTCAAAACGGATCCTGCACTCAGACCTGCATTCGAGGACCTCGATCAATCATTGCGCTCCCGCGCATGGAACAATGCCAAGGTCACTGCGCACCACGGCATCATCCCCACCACCGAACCGGCAAACTTGGTGCGGATGTCCGAACAAGAACGCCATGTCTACGAACTGATCCGTAGCCACTACCTAGCGCAGTTTCTTCCGCATCACGAGTTTGATCGGACCCAGGTCGAATTGGCGTGTGGCGAAGAACGATTGACCGCTGTGGGCAAACTGATCTTAGTCCAGGGCTGGAAAAGCTCGCTCTCCGAAAACACCGAGGAGGATGAGCCCAGTCACAAATCCCAAGTCTTACCCATCTTGCAACAGGGCACGCAGTGCGCAGTGGAAAATGTCGAACTCAAATCCATGCGAACTGCCGCTCCTAAACCTCTCACCGAGGGTGATCTGATCAAGGCGATGAAAAACGTCGCCAAGCTTGTCAACGACCCACGCCTGAAACAGAAACTTCGGGACACCACCGGTATCGGAACCGAAGCCACACGAGCCGGCATTATCAAAGGGTTAATTGATCGCGGTTATTTGCTGAAGAAAAAACGCGCCTTAATGGCAACGGCGGCGGCCCATACCCTGATCGAGGCGGTGCCCGCTGCAGTTGCGGATCCTGGCATGACTGCGATTTGGGAGCAGGCTCTTGACGAAATCGAAGCGGGACGCCTGACCTTGGATGCGTTCGTCGCAAAGCAGGCGAAATGGATTTCGCAGCTGGTCGAACATTGTGGTGCGCTCACCTTGTCGATAACGGACAAAGCCGGACCAACCTGCCACATTTGCAATGCCTCAATGATCAAGCGGAAGGGCAAATCTGGGCCGTTCTGGTCATGCTCGCAGTATCCGAACTGCAAGGGCACTACGCAGTTCAGAAAAGAGACGCGCCGCCCATGACAGTTCGATTGAGATCAACATGAAGTTAGGGTGGTGCACAGCTCAGTGCATCATCAGCGGCGCCTGATCCCGCTCCAAGTCGATCAAAGGTTGTCCGACTTCACGGGCCAAAGCGATGCCTGTCGAAATCCATATCTGCCCCAGTTCGTTGAAGGCTTTTAGGTGGGCAGGATCTTCGTTGAGCCAATGAACAAGTCGTTCGAAGTATTCGGGATTATCCGGGCAATCATGAATCTTGATGAACAGCTCCAGTGTTCGATCCCAAATTAAATCCATGACGTCCTTTCTCTCATCTTCCATGCTCAACCATCCCTCAACTTGGTCCTGTCAGACCGTCGTTCTTAATAACCACTCTGGACTCTGATCCCTGGAGGGACAGAAACCACGTCGCGATATAAAGCTGTTTCAGTCACTATAACAACCCAATGAGTCGATACTCAACCCTTAAGGATGTTCATGTCAACGGGTCTTTGCTCAACCATTCGGGTTGAACTGGAGAACTCATCACTTGGCACATAAACATCCAACCCAAGCCCAAATCGGGCGCATGATCGCGAAGCACCGCAGCGAGCGTAATCTGACCCAGGAAGAGGTGGCTGAACGTTTAGGGATCGGTAGCGAAGCCATCTCGCGCCTGGAGCGGGGTGTAGTGGAGCTTTCAGTGGTCAAGCTGATGCAACTGGCTGATATTTTCGATTGCCGGATGGACGAACTCCTGACGGCCTCGAGTAATCGCCCCAATGACCAGGGTCAGATGATCGCGGGTCTGCTGAGTGGACTGAAGGAAAGCGACCGTGCCTTTATCTTGGCAACCGTCGAACAATTAGCCGCACATCTCGGCAGTAAGTAACCTCTTTCATCGGGTTCAACGTAGCGTCTTATGAAGGGGGCCTGCAGGCTTGACGTCGTGTTGACCTCTCTGCTGTAGTAGCTTTGGATAACCGCCAACGGCGACCCAAGACCGATTAGCTCCGGGCAGTTCGGTCAAACTCTTCGAGTTCGGAGCCTTCTATTCTGCGGAATTTAATTCCGGTTTTTTGCTCGACCTGATTGTGGTGGCGGATGACCACTGTTGCCTCTATCTGGCAATAGCGGTCATCCGCTTCTACGATCGTATTCAGTCCCGGAGCCCACCGGGGAACCAAGGGGCACCCTTTGTGCGCGGATGCGTGCCAACACGTTCCGACCCAGGCCACGACAAGGGTCGGTTGACGAATCATTACGCAGTTCAACCAAGTTTTGCGAGGAGCTTGACGACTGCGTAAGACCGTCAGAGGTGGCTTTTCTGTTCCTCGCCTGACGCCCCGTCGGGCCTACTCTTCATTTTGTTCATGCCAGTGAATACCACTGTAATCCAGGCGTAAAAAATCGGGTTGCAGCGTCTTGACGCTCCCCTGTGACAGGCTTATACAAAGGGCGTGGTTCGCTGTCGTTGACAGCCCAGCCCAGGTAGCCAAAACCTTCAAGGCTACGCCACGTTCGTGGTGGTTTACCCAAGTGCGATTAGCGTTCGGAAGCTCGCGCGGTTGCCGCTTCAGCGGTGATGAATGCCGACTACTCCATGCTTGCGGATTACCACCGCAGACGTTCCTCTGCTACACAGCTATTCCCCCAGAAGCATCATTCTGATGGTCATCGGCTTGCCGGTGACGAGTCGTTCATAACTCGCCTTCATCTTACCCACCCTGACGGGGCTCACTTCCCTGTCAGGGAATGTGCGTCGCCGTTTTCCCTTGAAACAGGAGAACCACCATGGCCTACGCCAACCAACCCCAAGAAGCGACCTCTTACTTCAACCTGCACACCGTCGGTATCGGCTACCTCAACCGTGTTCGTGAAGTACAGGTCCGCCGCGGCCAGCCATTCATGGCCTGCGATATCGCAGCCTTGCATGGTGCCTCCGATGCAGTGGAGTACACCCGCTTTGATTGCAAAGTCGCTGGTGGCGAAGCTGACCGCTTGATTCGTCTCTATATGGACGCCGTCAAAGCCGAGAAAAAGGTCTTGCTGTCGTTCCGTATTGGTGACCTGTGGATCGACCCATTTCTCTATGAGAAAGGCGATAAACAAGGCCAACCTGGCGCCAGCCTGAAAGGTCGTTTGCTGTTCATCGACTGGATCAAGGTCAATGGCAAGTTCGAATACAAAGCGCCCGCCAGGCAGGAAGCAACAGCACCTGCTGAGCAAGCGCCAAACCGTGAGCCGTCCCCAACTTCGGCTGATGCCGAAGCTGAGGATACCGACAACCCTACAGACTCCAGGATTGAACCGGAATCTCCAACCACTCCCCGCACGGCCCGCCGTGTCGCCACACGTGCTGTTCAGTCCGCCTGAACAATCCCTGATGTTTTACATCAAGGCGCTCAATCGAGCGCCTTTTCTTCAACCAGCACAGGAGAACCTATATGGAATCCTTCTGGCTTTGCGACGACTGCCTGTTCGGTGCGGCTTACGAGGACTACAGCACGTTATCGCTGTATTACTCGCCAGATGAGACCGAACAACGTATCGCCGCGATACACCGGGGGCTGGTTCGCTTATTGCCCATCAGTGCCGACTTCGATCCCGAAACCGGCTGGGGAATAAGATCCTTTTCTCCATTGCCTTGCGACGGTTGTGGTTCACCTCTGCACGGTCAACGCCACCGATACACTCGGCTGTAAACCCTACATCACCTGCAAACGCCTGCAACTCCACACCCACCCTGGGGAAACCACTCCCCTCGGGCGTGTACCCCTGATTATTCCATTCGGAGGTAGCGCCATGAACACCCCACTCACACTGATTGAGACCTCGGATTTCGAGGCTGATCGCATTATCCAAGAAAACCAGCTGATCGACGAAGCGCTGCATATTCTGGATCGTCGACTGTTCAACCGCGGTCCTAAACTGACGTCACCTGAAACCGTGACCTCTTACCTAAAACTGCAGCTTACACAACAAGAACATGAAGTCTTTGGTGTGATTTTTTTTGACGCCCAGCACCGGGTGCTGGCGTTTGAAATCCTCTTTCACGGCAGCATTGATAGCGCCAGCGTTTACCCCCGCCAAGTCGTTAAGCGTTCCCTCGCGCATAACGCTGCAGCCGTCATTTTTGTTCACAACCACCCCTCAGGGTGTACAGAGCCCAGCCAGGCGGACCGTGTTTTGACCGTACGGCTGAAAGAGGCCTTGGCCTTGATCGACGTGTGCGTACTGGATCACTTTATCGTAGGTGAAGGTCGCCCGCTCTCCCTTGCCGAATACGGATGGCTTTAAACCTCACAGGCGCCTACGGGCGCCTCGTTTATTTTCATTCTGGAGCACGCTCATGAACCCCACACACCAAGCACCCACCCTGCTGATCGCCTCAAATCCATTTACTCGGGGCTACGACAAACTTTATATCGAACGGTTGTTACTGATCTTCTACGAGGATGGCTGTCCTCCCTGCTTTCGGCCTATGCACGACTCCCAGGAGCATCTGTCCGACGATACGTTGCAACTGGTCCCCTGCATCTTCAATGATGATTTCGCCTTGATCAGCGAAGGCCAATCCATTCTGAATGAATTGGATGGTTGCTGCCCGTCCAACGGACTAGTGCACTAGGTGGTCTATGCCGTAATAGGCTAAGTGTTCAACGCGCAGTGCCACGTCGCGGACTTTGACTCCTTGGAAGAAGCCAAGTCCGTGGTCCATCGTTTGAGTTTCGAGACTGGACGCTACAGCCGAGCTTGGGAGATCAGTACCGCACACCTCACTGAAGAAGCATTGCGCTACTTGGAACGCGGGGCGGACTATTTCGACTCTAGCCCAACCGGGCTGCTGTTCGAACCCTTTGTCCTGAAGGACTGCAATGGCGTCGGGTGTAAGCTGATCGGCACGCCCTGGACAGACGATAACCTGATAAAAATCGAGGGCTGTTCTTACTCATCGCTGAGGCAAGAGCAACTCGATGCTAGTACGCCGGCAGCCTTGGTCAACGTACTGTATATGGCGGCATTGGCGGATGTGCGATTGTTGATCTTCGACCCCGACGCTGCTGTCTTGGATGGACTAGCTATCTATGATGCAGAGCAAAGTATTTAGCGTTAACACGACCTGCCATAAATCGGATTTCTCACTGAATCGATCCTTCACCTCATGTCAGGTTCTGTACTGAATCTGACATGAGGTTTTTTTATGGAGCGTTTTTTTACGCCTGTCTGCCTGCTGTTTTTTTTGAGTGCCTGCAGCGCGCAAATTTCCACCCCATTGCCGACTAATCCAAAGATCGACAGTGGCTCCAATCGGACCCAATTATCAAGGAGCCCGGCCGAAGCAAACCATCCGGCGGAGATCCGTTATGGTCGCTATACCCTGGTGAGCACAGAGCCCACTACGGAGCAACGTGATCTTCTCGCTCAAATAATTGATTTGAGCATACCGTCCAACCTTAATCCCTCGGTAGAGGAGGCGATGCATTACGTGCTGCAGCGCTCGGGTTATTCGCTCTGCCCTACCACCGAACCAGTAAAGACACTTTTCACTCGGCCTCTGCCTGCAGCCCATTACCGACTCGGCCCGATTGCGTTACGCAGCGCACTACAGGTACTGGCTGGCTCCTCCTGGCAACTCACGACCGATGAGGTCAGCCGTTCGGTCTGCTTCGAACAGCAGAAAGCTGATGTCGGCATCGTGCGGGCTACACCAGACTCGTCCCATCAGGCGGAGGCACGTCCATGAAAGCCTCGACGTTTCAAACCATAATTGTTGGCTTACTTTGCCTGGCAGTCGCCGGGCTGAGCGGCGGTTTGTTTAACCAGTATCAGCGCATGGCCGAGCTACAGAGTACGAACACCCAGCGCTTCCAAACTTTGGACACCTTGCAACGTGATTTAAGCGCGCTCAGGGACGCACAGGAGAAACTGCAGTACTCGCTGAAAGACCTGAAGCAGATGGTCGATACAGGTGAGCAACAGGCCAATACCCTCGATCCGATGCTGGATCAGTGGGCGCAAGAGATACAGGAGATGCGCGACGGTCTGGCAGAGCGCGCCAAAGTGAAAGATCTGACAGCTCTAAGCGGACGCTTTGAGCACGTCGAACAGCAGCTACTGGAGCTCAAGACTCAGCCTTCCCTACCACCGCCAACCTCTTCCGCGAACAAGCCGAAAAAGACGGCTCCCCCAAAACCCGTCCCACTATCGCCACCGTTCTCGGTGTTGGGTGTCGAGTCCCGCGGAGGTGAGCGCTTTTTGGCAGTCGCACCTCATGACAGTAGCTCTCTCATAGATGTTCGGCTGCTGCATGCCGGCGAGCAGTTCGGAGCCTGGCACCTGAAAGTGCTGGAGCCGCACTCAGCCATCTTCTCGGTGGTCGCTCAGCCAGACCAGACCGTGCAACTCCCTTGAGAAGCGATCATGAACAGAGCGCCACTACTCCCCGTCGTCTGTCTCGCGTCGCTGCTGGCCATAGGCGATGCGATGGGCACGCCTGTCACGACACCGTCGCGGATCCAGGACACACAATCCATTCCGCTGGGACGCTTGCACGCTGAACAGGCTGCAAGCTGGGGTCTGACGGAGCAGGAGTGGACGCGCTTCGAGCAGATCCAAACCGGCCCACGTGGTTTCTGGAGCCCGAAGCTCGATCCCTTGACCGCCCTAGGGGTTGAGGCCCAGACCGACCAAGAGCGCCAGCGCTATGCTGAATTACAGGTAGCACTGGAAGCCAAACGCGCCGAGCGTGAATTGGCCTACCAAAACGCTTACACCGCGGCCTGGACCAAGCTGTTTCCTGGCCAGCTACCGATCCAGGGCATGGCATCTTCTTCCCCTACCAGCTCATCAGTCGCCCCGCGCCCAGCCCTTTTTGTAGAGGACCACTGCCCTGCATGCACCGCTGAAGCACAACGTTTGCAGAACAGTGACACGGCGTTCGATATCTACCTAGTGGGCAGCCAAGGCCAAGATGAACGCGTCCGCAGTTGGGCTCGGCAAGCGGACATCGATCCGGCTAAGGTTCAACGCGGGCAGATCACCCTGAACCATGACCGTGGTCGATGGTTCAGCCTGGGGGCTCCGGGGCCATTGCCCGCCACATTTCAACAGGTGAATGGACAATGGCAACGTCTCGATTGATTTCTATTGCGCTCCTGCTGACGGTGCACACGGTTCGGGCTAACGAACTTCCGCCTCCGGCTTATCAACTGGCGGCGCATGACGCCAACATCCCTTCTACGGTGTTGTTCGCGATTGCCTTACAGGAGAGCGGTATTCGCGTCCGTGGTCGACTGCTGCCGTGGCCTTGGACCCTAAATATCGCCGGAACACCCTACCGTTTCCCCACTCGCCAGGCCGCATGTCACGCCTTGCTCCAGGCGCTCACACAATATGACGCTAAACGGGTCGACGCCGGACTTGGGCAAACCAACCTGGGTTATCACGGACAACGTTTTTCCAGTCCCTGCGAAGCTCTCGAACCCTACCGCAATCTAGCTGTGACTGCCGCCCTGCTGCAAGAGCATCACGCCGTCACCGGTGACTGGGTTTCAGCCGCTGGGCGTTATCACCGCCCTGCGGGAGGTTTACCCGCCGCGCGCTACCGCGATGGATTCTCCCGGCAACTCGCACGGCTACAAGCTTCCGCTGAACAAGGCACACCACCATGAAACGAATTCCTACTGCCTATTACTTCTCCCTGCTCTTGGCTGCTTTCGCCCAGTCGAAACAATCCGTTGCAGAGGACCAGTTTGGCGGCTTCACCCGTCCCCATCTTCAAGTTGCTAGGCCGCCCATAAACAGCAATCTCCAGCCTGGTCGCGCCATGCATGCGGACTTGTCCACATTTGCCGATGAAACCTGGATATTACCCGTTCGCAGCTCCCTCTTGAGCCCCGGCCAAATCACGTCTCGCGCCCTAAACATGCCGGGCTTACGGCCATTTTTCCTGGTGGGTGAGGATACCCAATCACTGGCTTGGTTGCGTCAACGCGCGACTGAGCTGCAGGAAATCGGCGCGGCTGGCCTTGCCGTCGAAGTGGCCGATACCGGAGCCTTGGCTCGGATCCGAGCAGCCGCTCCTAGTGTCACCATCCTACCGGTCAACGGTAACGACATCGCCACCCGCCTGCAGATTGAGCATTACCCTGTCTTGATCACTGCCACATCATTGGAGCAGTGAGTAAGGTCATGGCCGAGCATACGATGGAGTCCAAGCTCCGTCCCGCGGTAGAGCTTTACACGGTAGCAATTTGCATCGCTGCCGCAGTACTGTGCGTGTACTCGCCCTGGGCTGTGGCCCTGTCACCCGAGATCGGGCTGGTTGCGGCGCTGGCCTATACCCTATTCGGCCTGATCCGCCTGCGACAAGCATGGGAGGTGTTGCGCTACCGGCGCAATATCCGTCGGCTATCCCGCTACGAGCTGACCAGTCGGCAGATTCCGGTCAGTTGTAAGCGTCTGTTCATGGGCCGCGGGTTTCGCTGGACCCGCCTGCATACCCAGCGCTTGGTCGAGGCTCAGGATCCAGCGGTCGCACGTTATGTCGACCAACCGACCCGCTATCGTATGGCCCGTGGACTCGAACGGTCCCTTGAGCATGCACCGTTTCCGCTCTCGATATTGTCCCGTGTCACCGCCTGGGACAGTGCCTTCAATCCGTTGCGCCCTTTACCACCGGTAGGAGGCTCGCCACTGCTGCATGGGGTCGAGCCCGATGAAACGGAAGTCAGTCTGCCTCTGGGCGAACGGGTCGGTCACACCCTGGTGCTGGGCACGACCCGCGTCGGCAAGACGCGACTCGCCGAGGTGTACATCACCCAGGACATTCACCGCATTGAACATGAGGTAGTGATTGTCTTCGACCCGAAGGGCGATGCCGACTTGCTCAAGCGCATGTACGTCGAAGCCAAACGTGCCGGACGGGAGAAAGAGTTTTATGTCTTCCATCTGGGCTGGCCAGAAATCTCCGCCCGCTACAACGCGGTGGGACGTTTCGGACGTATTTCTGAGGTGGCATCTCGCATTGCTGGGCAGCTCAGTGGTGAAGGTAACTCCGCGGCCTTCCGTGAGTTCGCCTGGCGTTTCGTCAACATCATTGCCCGGGCTTTGATCGAATTGGGCCGGCGTCCGGACTACCTGCAGATCCAGCGGCATGTGGTCAACATCGATGCGCTGTTCATCGAATACGCCCAGCAGTTTTTCGCCAAGACCGAACCGAAGGCGTGGGAAGTGATCGTCCAGCTCGAAGGCAAGCTCACCGAGAAGAACATTCCCCGGCATATGATAGGACGCGAAAAGCGGGTGGTGGCCATCGAGCAATACCTGGCGGTGAAGCGTGTATTTGATCCGGTAATGGACGGACTGCGTTCAGCGGTGCGCTACGACCGCACTTACTTCGACAAAATCGTGGCCTCGCTACTGCCGCTGCTGGAGAAACTCACCACCGGCAAGACCGCTCAGTTACTGGCTCCCAACTACACCGACCTGGATGACCCGCGGCCGATCTTCGACTGGATGCAGATCATCCGAAAACGCGGAATCGTCTACGTTGGCCTGGATGCGCTGACTGATGCCGAAGTGGCCGCCGCCGTGGGCAATTCAATGTTCGCCGACTTGGTCTCGGTCGCGGGTCATATCTACAAGCATGGCATTGACCATGGGCTGCCTCAATCTGGCAACGCTGGTGACAAACTGCCAATCAACCTGCATGCCGATGAGTTCAACGAGTTGATGGGCGATGAGTTCATTCCGCTGATCAACAAAGGGGGCGGTGCCGGTATCCAGGTAACCGCCTACACCCAAACCCTCAGCGATATCGAAGCACGTATAGGCAACCGCGCCAAGGCCGGCCAGGTGGTGGGCAATTTCAACACCCTACAGATGCTGCGGGTGCGCGAAACCGCAACCGCGGAACTGCTCACCCAGCAGTTGCCCAAGGTTAATGTGCTGACCAAGACCCTGGTCTCGGGCGCGACCGACACCTCCGATCCGGAGGCCAACACGGACTTCACCTCGTCCTCACAGGACCGTGTCAGCAGCACCAGCGTGCCGCTGATCGAGCCTGCTCACATCGTCAGTTTGCCCAAGGGGCAAATGTTCTCCTTCCAGGCCGGGGGCCAACTCTGGAAAGTCCGCATGCCCTTACCTAAGCCCTCCAACGACGATGCCATGCCCAATGACCTGAAGGAGCTTACCCAGCGGATGCGGGCAACTTACAACGAACAGCCGGGCCAATGGTGGAGTGCGAGCGGTGGCGGTCCAACAACAAACTGCGATCTGGATCAGGTTAAGTAACCCGGCCCTGTCATAGGTTTCGATTCAGCAAACACGTATTCGGCAGGCGTCGTGCCCACATCAACTATGCAACTCGCAATATGGAGTGAACGATGGCGACTTCCGCCCAGAACACGTCGCCACAACCGATCCAGCGCCCGGGATTAATCGTCTCGGCAATCGGCTTGGTTTTACGCATCATCGGTATGCTGATCGCCTCGTTGCTGTTTTCGATCCTCGTCGAATTCGCCGGTTTGCTGCTGTTCTGGGGTGATCAGGGTTGGCGGCACAGCCAAGCCATGCTGACCAACGAACTAGGTTGGCTGAGCGAGCACTTCAAATCGTCACTCATCCTCCAACAACCCGGACAGACGATTGTCCAGTGGCTGGATCTCCTCAATCAGTGGCTGCTGGTCAAGACTGGCTTTGCGGATTTTGCCCAGCTGGCGCGGGTATCGAGCCAGGGCAACGGCTTCTGGAGCTGGATCAACCAGATCTACGTAAGCATTGAGGACTTCGTACTGGCCGCAGTTTATGTGATCTTTACCTTCGTGGTGCGCCTGACCATTCTGGTCCTGGCCGCCCCCCTGTTTCTGATGGCCATGTTTACTGGTTTTATCGATGGTCTGATACGCCGCGACCTGCGCAAATTTGGCGCAGGTCGGGAAAGTAGTTTTATTTATCACCGTGCAAAACGGACTGTGGTACCGCTATTGACTCTACCCTGGATCGTTTACCTATCATTACCCATTACACTCAATCCGCCGGCCGTTTTTATCCCTTGCGCCGTGATACTCGGGGCAGCCACCGCATTGACAACAACCACATTCAAAAAATACATCTAAACAAATCACCTGAAGCTCAACCAAGGAACTAGAAGAATTCCTATCCAAGAGAGCCAAAAAGCTAGAATGATATGCCACTTAGCAAGCTCTCAGCTTTATGAGAAACCAGCATTTAAAAAATATTACTCTCATTGCGCGCAACAACCACGAGCGCGACTTCATGTTACCCTCTCCTATTATTGATAATGACGCTGTTGCGGCCTTGCCGCCCGCAAGAAAAGAAATAATACAAAAGAGAAAATACTTCAAATTTTCGTGCTCGCGACTCAGCTTAACCTTATCCACTAACCTTCCAAGTTTTTCATAGAGCTTACGTACACGCTCCCCATGGGCAGTCAGTGGAATGTAATCTTTGCTCCCAAACTCCTGACTATTTATCATTAGATGAGAAGGTGTTTCATGGCACGCGCCGCTATTATTGGCACGAGAGCAAAAATAAGCATTTATCCTGGCTATGGCATCGGGGCCTGGTAATGATTGCAACCAGGAATCTCCGTAGCGTCTCAATTCCGGTTCATCTCCGACGCTATTGATCGATAATATCGAATACACTTTGACAGCGGATTTGCAGACTGCATTTTCAGCCCCTGAAAATGAGGTATCGGTTAGACAGCTCTCCTTCAAATCTTGATACCGATCTTTATAAAACCGCAAATAGTCACCCAGCAATTTATTAGTATCTACCATTTGGTCACGATCAAACTTTGCTTGGGAGTCAACCACCAAATACATGCATCCCACCAGGCTTAGCATGCACCACAGATGGTCATAGCCATGCTTAAACTTCGGACTCTTAAAAAAATTCGCAAAAATTAAAATAATCGACCAACCCAAGACAAATGCAATTAAAAAATTTATTCCACTGCTCCAAAAGCCACCTATATAACCCGCCCCCAGATTAAAGTCCTCAGGAATAAGCAACCACCAACTCGGTGCGAACCCGACCAGTGATAAAAACCCAGGAAAAAGCACGATCAACAATCCCGCCGTGCCCGGCTTACGCCCTAGAACATAAGCCCCTCTGACAAATACAAGGCCCACCAAAACAAGAAACATAAAAAAAAACAAAGAAATTATTTTTACGCCCGCAACAGGACTAAGATTCAACAGCGGGTACGGTATACCTGGCTCGTATATATCATTAAAATAACCAAACCAACCGATTCCTTCTAGGTTCTGTGCCACCCCGTAAGAGGCAATGAAAGATATCCAATAATATGGTTTTATAAACAGATAAAGCCATTGCATAAAAACTGCTCCCTAAAAAACAACCTCATGTTCAAAACTGAGGGGGTAGCCCCTCGGTGTAACCCTACCGTCGGCGCATGTGGACCGCGCCAATCAAGAATACCCAAGAGGTCAATCGCCCTCAAAAACGATTGTCTCTGCTTCAATTTTCCTAGGGATTTAACTGGTCATTTTCACAATCCTGAACGTGAGAATCCAGAGCTGATTGCCATGCTTACGCACTTCATCCCCCGCCTTCTGATTTCCATATTGTTGGTAGCGTGCAGCTGCGCCAACGCAACACCCAGTCAAGAACCGGTTGATATGGAGCTCATCCAAAAACAGCTTGAGGTTACTGAGCACATCGCGAATCGCGCAAATACAACCAATACGCCAGAGACGTCCATACGATATCGCTTTGACTATCTCCGTCTAATTCATGACATCCAGCGTATCCGCCACGGTGTACAGGATTATCTCTCCCCTTCTCGCGCTCAACCCCGCGACCCCACTGAATTAGTCGGCAATTATCGCCTCGACACCTCGTCCGAGAAACCCTCGCCATGAGCATGACGGACGCGCAGACCGCTGCCTTCCAAAACGCCTCCGGCTTTTCGGCGCAAGGCAGTTCGATGCTTTGGATCTCCATGGTTTTGGTCCTGGCTTTGCTCTGGTGTGCCTGGGTGATGTGGACGGCTTACCGGGGCTGGGCGACAGGAAGCGTGCGCTTTGGTGCCTTTGGCGGCAGCGTTGCGCGCGTACTGCTCACCTTGCTGATTTTGATGTTCTTCACCCTGTCCTAATATCGGAGATCGCCATCATGCTCAAGTGCCTTGTCCCCCTTAAAAACAACCTGCGTGATCGTGCAAGCCAACGCTTAATAGGTCTGCTGCTTGTCCTTGGTCCAGGCCTAGCTTTTGCCGAGCTACCGACCATGGAGGCGCCGTCCCGAGGCGAAGGTTCCGGATTGATCGAGACGATCAAAAACTACGCCTACGACGGCGGCATTCTGCTCGGTCTACTGATTGCCCTGCTCGCGTTTCTCGGCGTGGCTTGGCATTCCCTGACTGTATTCGCCGATGTCCAAAACCAGCGCAAGACCTGGAAAGACCTCGGCGCGGTAGTCGGTATCGGCGCCCTGTTGGTGGTGATCATCATCTGGTTTCTCACCAAGGCTGCCGCGATTCTGTGAGGTTGGCATGAACGACACTATCGAACGTCTTGCCGACGGCACTTTGGTCTTTCTGCCAGAGCGACTCAATCGTGATCCAGCCGTATTGCGCGGTTTAACCAATGATGAAATGTGGGTGGCCCTAGGCACCGGTGCCGTCATTGGCCTGCTGGTGGGCATTCCTCTGGCGATCGTCACCGCCTCGATTGCCGTGGCGCCGACCAGCATGATCGCAGGCATGACAGTGGTCTTATTGATCGGTGGCACGCTACTGCGTCGGGCCAAACGGGCTCGTCCGGAGACCTGGTTGTACCGCAAGCTCGAATGGATACTCGCCAGCCGTTGGCGCCTGGGGCGTGGAAGTTTGATTCTCCACTCCGGTGCCTGGACAGTTCGCCGTTCGCGTCGACTGCGCCCTGCCCTGTCCCGGTGGCAGCCATGAGTCGATTTCGAAACAAGGTCGATGCCCAACAGGCTCATATCTTCAGCCTGCGTCTGGCGATAGTGATGCTCGCCCTGCTCAGCGCCGGACTATGGTATGGCTGGCGCTCAGCACCGACCGATCTGACCGTGCATGTACCCCCTGATCTGCGCTCGGGCAGCACGCGCAAGTGGTGGGATGTTCCCCCAGAGAATGTGTATGCCTTTGCCCTGTACATCTTTGGCCAACTCAACCGCTGGCCCTCGGATGGCGAGCAGGATTATCGCCGCGCCATCTATGGCTTGCAGTCCTACCTGACACCTGCCTGCAAGGCCTTCCTCGACGGCGACTACGAGTATCGCAAGGCCGCCGGCGAACTGCGTCAACGGGTGCGTGGCGTCTACGAAATTCTAGGCCGAGGCTACAGTGAAGATCCGGAACTGCGGGTCAAGCAACTCGATCGCGACAGTTGGTTGGTCACACTCGACCTCAACGCTGATGAGTATTACGCCGCCGAACCGGTGAAACGGGTGGTCGTGCGCTATCCGTTACGGGTGGTGCGTTTCGATCTGGACCCCGAACGCAATAAGTGGGGCCTCGCACTGGATTGCTATCAGGGTACGCCGCAAAAAATCTCCCTACCTGGAGGTGAGCCATGAAGCGGATTTCTACCCTGGGACTCACCCTCACACTGATGCTATCGGGCGCTGCAGCGCAGGCCGTCGAACTGATGCACTGGGAACGCCTACCGCTCGCGGTCCCACTGGTGATCAATCAGGAACGAGTGGTCTTTGTCGATGAAGCTGTTCGTGTCGGCGTGCCTTCCACGCTGAAGGATAAACTGCGCGTGCAATCAACCGGAGGCACGCTGTACCTGCGCGCGTCGGAAGCCATTGCACCGACACGACTGCAACTGCAATCGGTCAAGACGGGCGAGATCATCCTCTTGGATATCGCGGCCACGCCTGGCGATCAACCCCTAGAGCCCGTGCGTATTCTCAAGAATGCTCCGATGCAAGCTATCGAGTCTGAATCGAGCACCTTCCCTGTTCCAGAACGTACGCCGATCCCGGCCGCTTTGACGCGCTACGCCGCGCAAAGCCTGTACGGCCCGCTGCTCACCGTGGAGTCCCTGCCCGGCGTACGCCGCGTCCCGCTCAAGATGCGCACCGAACTGCCGACCCTGCTGCCGAGCGAAAACGTTTCCAGCACACCCATCGCCGCCTGGCGGCTCGGTGACTATTGGGTGACGGCCGTGAAGTTGCGCAATCGAGGTACAGCGACGGTGCAACTAGATCCGCGTCAGCTTCAGGCAAAGCTGTTCGCCGCGACCTTCCAGCATGCTTTCCTCGGGCCGGTCGGCAGTGCGGAAGACACCACGATTGCCTACCTCATCACTCGAGGTGCAGGCCTCGAACACGCCGTGATGCTTCCGCCCGTTGCGCGAGGTGCTGACGATGAAGGCTAACGCCTTGCTCAAATGGCTGGTACCGGCTGCGCTGCTGGGTGTGGCGCTGATCATCATGAAAAGCTGGGTCGCGGGAGGCAGCATGCCTTCTCCAGAGCACCCAGTTGATCAGGGCGATATTCAATTATCTGCCGAGCAAGCCAAGTCGCTCGGCATTGCGGGCGATACCCCACGCGACACGGTCGCCACCTTGGTAGGCCAAGTGAAGGCCATGCGCAGCGACATGCTCGGTTTGAAGAAACACAACGATTCGCTGCAGACGGAAAACAACCGCCTGCGCGAGCGAGAAAACAGCGTCGACTCGCGTATTCAGACGGCACTTGGCAGTGTGACCCAGCAGGTAGACGAAGGCCGCCGACAAGCCAATGAAGCACGCCTCAAAGCGGAACAAGACAGTCGTCAGGCTCGCGGTCTGCTGACGCAATTGCAGGAACAGTTGTCGGCGCTGACCGGCAAAGGCAAGGATATGCCGATCGGACTGGGGCTTGAACCGGGCGATGGGGACCAGTTCGAAGGGCGGCATTCTGCCAACGATGCGCTGCAGTGGATTGAACCCTCGGATGCTCCCTCCACCGAAGCCCGAGGCAAAACCAAGACCTCTTCCGCACCGAGTCTGCCTAATGCCTTCAACTCGCTCGAGGGCTTGAAGGACAATGCCATCGACCGCAGCCAAAAGCAGTTACGCGAGGTCACCAAGGGTGAGCGTGACCTGACGCGATCCGGTGATCGTACCGAAGGTGCGAAGCCGGTCTACACCATTCCCGAAAATGCGACATTGATGGGCTCGGTCGCCATGACCGCGCTGATTGGCCGAGTCCCGGTGGATGGCACCGTGAATGATCCCTATCCCTTCAAGGTACTGGTCGGTCCGGAAAACCTGACGGCCAACGGCATCGACCTGCCAGACGTCGCGGGTGCTGTGATGAGCGGCACGGCGTCCGGTGACTGGACCCTGTCATGCGTACGCGGACAGGTCGAGTCGATCACTTTTGTGTTTACCGATGGCACCATCCGCACGGTGCCTCAGCCGAAAGCGGTATCCAGCCGCAATGCCTCCACCACCCAGAGCTCAAACACCGACAAGATCCGCGGTGGACTCGGTTACCTCTCCGATCCGTATGGCATTCCTTGCATTGCCGGCGAGCGTCGCTCGAATGCCCAGCAGTACCTCGGTAGCCAGAGCCTGATCACTGCTGCCGGCGCGGGTGTCGCTGCCTTGCTCGGGAATGAACAAAACAACAGCAGCACGATCAGCACGGGCGGCAGTGCCTTCGGGGTCACCAGCAGCAGTGGCAATAGCGCACTGAATTCAATTCTCAGTGGTGGGGTCAGCGACATTCGCGAGTGGGTCAACAAACTGTATGGCGAAGCCTTTGCTGCCGTGTATGTACCACCTGCAGCACAGGTGACCCTACACCTCGACCATGAGATCACCATCGACTACGAGCCCAAGGGCCGGAGCGTTCGCCATGAAAAAGACCATACCTCCCTATCTGATCTGGATTAGCTTGCTCTGCTGGGTCCTGACGGGGTGTTCCACCGACAAGGACACACTTTTGCCGCATGGCGAGCAAACCATGCTGGATATCTGGAACGGCGCCGGCTCACAGGGTACACAACAGCAACTGTTGGATGCTCGGCAACCGTTGCGCCGCCCGTTGGCTCAAACAGATCTCTCCGCTTCGCTCCAAGAACCGTACACGCGTACAGCAGCGAATGAAATTCGCAACCTATTCCCGCGCCTGCCCAATCCTGATTTGGTGATGTACGTGTATCCGCATCTGAGTGGTACCGAGCAGGCACCAGTGCCTGGATACTCGACCGTCTTTCCATTTTACCAACGGGTGCAGTACGCAATGCCGGGTGAACGTCAGGAAGATCTGTAATGTGTAGCGACGATACGGGCAACTGCACGTCTGCATGGAAAGCCTGGCGCAACCCATTGCGCCCCCGCGCCACACTGGCCGATGAAGCTGCGCTCTATGCGCACAATCCCAGCTTCACCGATCATCTGCCGTGGGTCGAATACCTCGAAACCGAGCACTGTTTTCTACTAGATGACAATCGCTCTGTGGGTGCGGTTTTCGAGCTACTGCCCATCGGCACCGAAGGGCGCGAACCCGATTGGTTAATGGCAGCCCGCGATGCCCTTGAAGATGCCCTGCAGGATAGCTTTGACGAGCTGGATCAAGCGCCTTGGGTGGCGCAATTTTTCTGCCAGGACGACAACGACTTCACCCCCTACCTGACCCGGCTCACCGACTATATTCAGGACGGCGCCCGAGGCACGGTTTTCACCGAAGCGTACCTGGAACTTATTCGCCGACATTTGAAAGCCATCTCCAAGCCCGGCGGCCTGTTCGAGGATAAGGCAGTCACGCGCCTGCCCTGGCGAGGAAACAACCGTCGGGTGCGATTGGTGATCTATCGCTGGCTTGAGTCTGTCGGTGAGGAGGCGGGACTCAACCCAGTGCAATCGCTGCAACAAACTTGCGAACGTATCGCTGTTTCGTTGCAGGCGTGCGGGGTGCAATCGACGCGAGTCGATGGCCGAGGTTTGTATGCCTGGTTGTTGCCCTGGTTCAATCCGGCACCCCGTCTCACTAATGAAGCGCCCGAGGGCTTCTACCGCCGGGTAGCCTATCCGGAGTCCGGCGAAGGCGAATCGCTGGAGCTGCCCTTCGATCATGACTTTGCCGAACGCCTGTTCTTCAACGAACCGCGTTCGGACGTGCAGCATGGACTCTGGTTTTTTGATGGTCAGCCCCACCGGGTCATGGTGGTGGACAAGCTGCGCCGGGCGCCATTGATTGGTCAACTCACTGGCGAAATCCGCAAGGGAGACGCGGTGAATGCGCTGTTCGACCAGTTGCCCGAAGGCACGGTGATGAGTCTGACCCTGGTGGTCAAACCACAAGATGTACTCGAAGATCAGTTGAACCGCCTGGCCCGCAAAGCCATTGGTGAAAACTTGGCTTCGACTCAGGCCCGTCAGGATGTTGAAGAGGCTCGTGCGATCATTGGCCGACAGCACAAGCTGTACCGCGGCACCCTGGCATTTTATGTGCGCGGTCACGATGAACAGCAGTTGCACCAACGCTCAGTCGGCCTAACGAACGCGCTGCTGGGTGCGGGGCTACAACCGGTGCGTGAGGGCGATGAAGTCGCCGCCTGCAACAGCTACCTGCGTTGGTTACCGATGGCTTACAACCCAGCCCGCGACACACGTAACTGGTACACACGCCTGATGTTCGCCCAACACCTGGCAAACCTCGTTCCAGTCTGGGGCCGCAGCATTGGCACCGGCCACCCGGGTATCACGCTGTTTAATCGTGGTGGGTCGCCTCTGAGCTTTGATCCGTTGTCACGTTTAGACCGGGCAATGAACGGCCATCTGCTGTTATTCGGCCCCACCGGCGCCGGCAAGTCAGCGACCCTAGTCACCTTGTTGATGCAGATCATGGCTATATACCGCCCTCGCCTATTTATCGTAGAGGCTGGCAACTCGTTCGGCCTGCAGGGTGACTACTTCGCCACACAGGGCTTGTCGATCAACAAGGTCCAATTAAAACCTGGCGCCCCGGTCAGTCTTGCCCCATTCGGCGATGCCTGGCGCTTGGTCGAACAACCAGATCAGGTGGCGAGCCTTTCCATTGATGAGTGGGACGATGAAGCAGTAGCCAGTCGCGAGGACCAGCGCGATGTTCTCGGCGAGTTGGAAATCACCGCTCGCCTGATGATCACCGGTGGCGAGGCCAAGGAAGAGGCGCGACTGAGTCGAGCTGATCGCAGCTTGATCCGCGAGTGTATTCTCGATGCGGCGCAAATCTGTGTCGCAACGAACCGTCAGGTACTGACCCGCGATGTGCGCAACGCTTTACTGCGCGTCGCCACAGACTCGCGCTTACCGGAAAAACGTCGCGAACGTGCACAGGAAATGGGCGAGTCCATCGATCTCTTTTGCCAGGGCTTCGAGGGTGAGCTCTTCGACCGTGAAGGCACCCCGTGGCCGGAAAGCGATGTGACCATCGTCGATCTCGCCACTTACGCTCGCGAAGGCTATGAGGCTCAGATGTCCATTAGCTACATCAGCCTGATGAACACCGTAAACAACCTCGCCGAGCGCGACCAGTACTTGGGCCGACCAATCATCATGGTCACCGACGAGGGGCACATCATTACCAAGAACCCGCTGCTGGCGCCCTTCGTGGTCAAGGGCACGAAGATGTGGCGCAAGCTCGGCGCCTGGTTCTGGCTGGCGACGCAAAACCTTGCCGACTTTCCAACGGCTGCGCAGACCATGCTCAACATGATCGAATGGTGGATTTGCTTGAATATGCCGCCCGCGGAGATTGAGGAAATCGCACGGTTCAAAAAGCTCACGCCTGCGCAAAAAGCCTTGCTGCTGTCCGCTGGCAAGGAGCCGGGGAAGTACACCGAAGGGGTCGTGCTATCGAAAAAAATTGAGACGCTGTTTCGGGCCGTACCACCCAGTCTTTATCTCGCTCTGGCCATGACTGAGCCCGAGGAGAAAGCCGAGCGCTGGACACTGATGCAGGAGAACGTCTGCTCAGAGTTGGAAGCGGCGTATCGCGTAGCTGAACGGATCGATAGGATGCGAGGAATAGATCCAACATAGCGGAATCTGTTCAGGCCTCTCGCTCTAAAGCGAGTGACCAGTTATTGCGGTAAACCCCGAAGCCGCTGCTGAATCCTCAACAAGAATCCGGCTTCAAAGGCATCTTGACAGTCACCAACAGGAAAAGTCTTGCGGGTTTGCGCCAGCTCCCACCACAGTGGAATTTCGCCAGGTGCATCAAGCCAAGCCTGCGCGCATTGCACGCCGCGCTCAATCATTGAGGAAAATTCGCTACCCCACGGCGTCAGAAGACTTGGACAACCATCCGCCGGCGGAATTGAAATGTAGTTTTCGTCCATATACACCCTAAATTTCTGATTTATTTTCAGACGCAAAGGCCAGCTTCGAAAAAATTTAGGCTTTAGGTACCAGCCATAAGCATTCAAATGGCATAGAGCAGTGCCAATGCAGACTATATCCCGTGGATTGAGAGTCCCTCAAGGCGCAATTTGCGCGCATGACTCAAGACTACGAACAACTTCGTCTGCAGCTGGCGGAAAACATCCGCTTGATGCGACGCGTGAAGAACCTTACCCAGGAGCAGCTCGCGCTCATGGCCGAGGTAGATCGCACCTACGTCAGTCAAATCGAACGATGCACGGGCAATCCGTCGCTGTTGGTTCTGTGCAAGCTCGCCAATATTTTCGAAATTACCGCAGATCAGTTACTTGTGGAACCCGACATCCTGAGCAGCTCCCTTCACGTCAAATAATAGTCTCAAGTCTCGCAAACCCGATACACCCGCTTCCATAATTTCCGCTGACAATCTCCAGCCCCTCACCGAATCTGCCCAGGCCATACATATTGAGCCTGGATTATGACTGCCGTCTGCTCGTCAATATCGCCCGCAAAGCTAAGACCCTTGGCACTGAGCATCCTGCTGGCATGCGGCCCAAGCGTGGCTCTGGACACCGGAAGCATCACGTCCTCCGTGCTTTCGCCAGACTGCCTCGAATACAGGGTCGTCGGCATTTGCTTCTGGTTGCTCTGCACGCCGTTCGGCTGCACAGTCAAAACCTCGACCAAGGTTCGTCATTTCATTCCTGAACTGGTGGTCTCAAGCTACACCGCCACGGGCAATAACCCCTGGACCGAGATGGCCACCCTTTCCTCTCCCATCAGCGGTGCGGAAGGTGGCGGCAACCTGATCACCCCGAACACCCACCGCGACAACCTGACCCGCTTCAAGAACGTCGATGGCATCGGCCACCCCGGCGGCTGGATCGCAACGCAACTGGCTTCGCAATCCGGCTATGCCTGCGCCAGCGGTGCAACAGCATTCATACCTTACTACCTGAGTACCCTGGACTCACTGGCCTGGCGCCATGGCATCCCGGAAAATTTCTACCCAGAGTCACTTGTGCCCGGAGTCCGCGAAGTCGGTAGTCAAGTTTTAGGAAACATGTGGGGCAACGTTTATCCCAGGCAGGGTTTTCTGGTACAGCCCGACGATTTCGAGGCAGCCGCAGTCATGGCACAACGGGCCGGTGATGTGGTTACCCGAAACTGGCAGCCGCATGTGTATGCACCACTCACACCAGCCAGACACGACGGCTACTGGCCGCCTGGCCCTATCATCGAAAACGACGCTTCGACCCACAAATGGCAATTGCTCTCCCCCCAAATTCAACCCACGTGCGCCATCTTCCCCAGCAATCCAGTCCAGAGCGCGGATGGCGGCTACGCCTGGTCGCTTTGGCGTCCCTATAGCTGCTGCAAACGTGAGGGGCAAACCTTTCTGTTCAGCATCGACTTTGAAGGAGGTGCTTCATGAGTCAGCTTCTCGCAAGACCATGGTTGGGCACGATGAGTCTGTTGTTCTGTGGACTGCTCACCATGGCCACGCATGCCCACGCCGCCGAAGGCGATTATCGCCTTGGCACTCAAGGCGAAGTGCTCGATGACCGCGTGATGTACACCATTGGTGGCGGCTCGGCAGTAGGCTCACCGAGTTCGCTCTATCGGCCCAGTGGTCTCGGTGTCGGCGGATCATGGCGAGCGAACATGATGTGCGGAAAAATGAGCCTCACCAACACCCTGCAAAACCAACTGAACGGCGTCACTGAAGGTTTCCAGCAAATCATGGGCAGCATCGTGCAGAACGCGACCCAAGCCGTTATGTCGCTGCCTGCCTTGATCATACAGCGCGCCAACCCAGGTCTCTATGAGTTGCTCAGTAACGGGGTGATGCAGGGGCGCATCGACTTCGACCGCTCCAAGCTGACCTGCCAGGCCATGGCCGAAAAGATGGCGGACAAGGTCGGTCAGGCCGGCTGGGGCGCGCTGGCCAAAAACGAGGAGATGCAGGGCAACCTGGAGCAAACCGGTGGTGATGCGGTGGCCGCGGTGAAAAATACCGAGACCCGTAACGGCAACAATGGGGTGTCCTGGGTCGGCGGCTCGAAGGCTGGAGGCAATGGGCAGACGCCCATTCGGGTGACCGCCGACGTGGTGCGCGCGGGTTATAACCTGCTGCATAACCGTTCGGTGGATGACAGCGCCTCGATCAGTAGCGGTGATTGTCTGGGTGGGGCTATTTGCCAGACATGGACCTCGCCCCAAGAGGAATCCGAATGGGCCGTTCGCGTGTTGGGCGAGAGCGAAGTCTCGACCTGCGACAGCTGCGAAACCCTTCGTGCGACCGCTGGCAGCGGATTGACTCCGCTGATTCAGGAGGCCTACAGCGAACACCTCAAAGCACTACAAGGGTTGCTGTCCGGCTCGCTGCCGCCTACTTCTGACAATCTGGCTAAGGCCTCCAGCCCGATGTTACTGGTGACCCGAGGTGTGGTTGAAGCCCTGCGTGACGATCCCGACCAGGATCTGCTGGCACGGCGTTTGGCCAGTGAGACAGCCCTATCCAGCGTACTCCACAAGGCGTTGCTGCTACTGCGTACGCTGCTGGCGGGCAGTCAAGAACCGAACATCGCCTCCGCCGAGCCGGCCCAAATCGCATTGACGAAAAACATCGACGCGCTGGAGCGCGAAATACGCCTGCTGCAGGCCGAACTGCAGGTTCGGCAAATGTTGGCTACCAACACCGCCAGCCTCGTGCTCGATCGACATGCAGGTGGTGCCGATGCTTCGCGCACCGTCGAGCAAGGTGACCCTGAGCCAGGTCGACTCAATGATGCTGACGCCAGGCGCAAGTGAGCCATGAAACGCTCACCGCTATTCACTTTGCTTTCGAGTCTGGGGATGGTTGCGGTGATGATCCTGACCGCCGCACTGGTCGCTTGGATAGGTAGTACCGCGCTGGGTAGTTTCGACGCCTGGCAGCAGGCATTCGAATCCGTACGGCCCAATCTGCGATGGTGGCGTGCCCTGCTCTACGGCGCTCTCTTTGCACTCTGGTGGGATCTGCTTCGGCGCTACCGACATCGACCACAGGATCGACGGCGCATAAAACGCATCGGGACAGTAGGGTTCCTGCTCTTTATCTGCGTCGAGCTCACCCGACTGTGAGGTCATTACCATGCTCATGAGCACCAACAGTTACTTGGAGTTTTACCTCTCTCTCCTGGCCTGGATCATCAACAACGGCCTCTGGAGTGTCCTGTCCGACACAGGGCTGTTCGCCGCGCCCTTTGGTGCAATCATCTTGCAGGAATGGTTGTCTGCCCGTCAGCAAGGTGCGGATGAGGGCAACAAGGGACTGCTCTCGGTGCCACGGATCGAGAACCGGTTGTGGCTGGCCTACATCGTCGTGTTGTTCGGCTGCGCGCCGGTCTTTCCGTTGAGCCTCTCGTCAATGACGTTCGATGATGCGGCGAGTCAGCGCTGCGGCGTAAGTGTGACCAAGCCAGCGGAAACTGCCTGGGGGACGACGTTCAATACCATCGGCGGGCGCTCCGCCAATGTGCCGATCTGGTGGTTTCTGGTGCATGCTTTGAGCAAAGGCGTGACTGCGGCAGCCACCGCCTCCATCCCTTGCGCACCGGATATCCGACAAATGCGCATGGAGATCGACAGTTCGCGCATCGATAATCAGGTCCTGCTGCAGGAAGTCGCCGACTTCACTCGCGACTGCTATGGCTATTCCCGTTCTCGGCTGTTCACCAACCGTCCGCAGTTGGATAAAGCACAAAGCCACGACGCAGCGTGGATCGGGTCAAGCTATTTTCTCGACACACCCGGCTACTACGATACGGATCGCTCACGTACACCGAGAGTCAGCTGGCCGTATGACGACAACCGCGATGTTTCCTTGCCGCGGCTGGAGAATGGCGCGGGCTACCCCACCTGTAAGCAGTGGTGGAGCGACCGTGGTGTCGGGCTACGCGAACGCTTGATCGAGCAGGTTAATCCCTCTTTGCTGACTCAGTTGAAAGGTTGGTTGACTGGGCGTTCGAGCAACGAGATCGAAGATGCCACCCTTCGCGAGCTGGTTAGCCCGCGCCAGCAATCGATGTCCATGTCGCCCGGACAGGTGTATCAGGACTACGGCTCCAGCGCTCGTGGCGGTTCGATCAATCAGGGGCTCAATAACCTGGCCACCAACACCGGGTTGGCCCTCGGTTCCTTCAGCAACTTCCCGGCAATGAATGCACTACGCGCAGCATTGCCGATGGTGCAGGCGTTCCTGATCATGGGCGTCATCATCAGCTTGCCGCTGATCCTGCTTGTCAGTACCTACCAGCTGAAGACCGTCATGACGGTAACGTTTGCGCTGTTCACCTTACACATGCTGAGCTTCTGGTGGGAACTGGCGCGCTGGGTCGACTCCAGCATGCTCGATACCCTGTACAACCAGGTTTCGGCTTCCAATCAGGTGCTGTTGTCGCTGCCCACATCCGGCCTCATGGATGGAACCGTCACAGCGCAGGTGATCGAGTATGTGATGGGGGCGATGTTCATCGTGCTACCAATGCTATTTCTAGGCGCCATGAGCTGGGCAGGATATTCAGTCGGCAGCGGTATTCAAGGCATGTTGGCGAACGGTAGCAAAGCTGCAAGTGATTCAGCGAGCAAAGGTACGGATCAAATATTGGGTGCTGCTAAGCGCTCAATTAGATGACTTGCTGTCGCCTATGTAATGCCCATTGTCGTCGAAGTCGCCGATGTAGAGATCAGCACCTAGATAGTCTGCCCCTGGATTTTTATCTTCGCGATCGGCACCAATAAAAGTCCTGAGCCATAGCAAAGTGATGACAGCCAGCATCATCACAATGAAAGTAACCAGCCAAACACTGACAAACAGTAATCCTCCGATCAATGCCAGTTTGGCAATCAGAAAACTCCCGCGAACAAGAAATCTACCTGCGGGCACACCTGCGGTCTCCGCACGCTCAAACACATGGGATTCAAAAGCTTTCAACCTACGGTAACCACGCTTCACCGACAGACCACAGGAATACGCCCAGCGGTGGGCACGTGAATTCTGAACAGGTTGTTGAGTCGGCATGGTCTCGCCCTCTTCTGAGCGTTTTCATGGTTAAGCCTAGAGGAATAGGCTACTACTGAAAACGGCCCATGCCTGACCGTTTATCAGTTTCCCCGGCCGAAAAATCCTCATTGGAAGCCAGAAGACAAGCTCTGCGAAACATCGTCTCTACAGCGATTGACCCAGATAAATCGTCCGGCTAAATACAAGGTGCGGATCGCTGTTATCGACAGCACTTTCCCAGGTAGCCAGAACCTTCAAGGCTACGTCACTTCGATGATGGTTCCCCCCAAGTGCGATTAGCGTTCGGTGGCTCGCACGGTGACCGTTTCTACGGTAATGAACGCCTACTGCTCTTATGAGCGCCTTTCGAGCTCTGCTCGTGAGGTAAGCCCTCTTGATTTTCTTCAACCCACTGCGGGGAAATCTTTCTCCGCACGGGACAGGTTTCTTCGCGTTTTCAACGGAGACATACCATGCCCGACTCACTTACACCGGAAACACTGAACACCCTTCGGCTGCCCATCGTGTTCACTCCTGGCGCGTGGCAACGCGCAGTACTGCTCAATCAATCCGATCACGCTGAGAAGCTGCAGGTCGATCGGTTGAGCCACGTATTGCGCGCAGCCTTCGAGGCCCACCTGGCCTTTCCACACAAGCCTTACGTGCTGTTCGAGGTAATGCATATTGAAACAGCCGATCACTTAGACCCCGAGCCGTTGCTCCAATTGAGTCTGAGCCTACTCCAAGAGCCGGGTCAGCCTAGCGCCTTGCTGATAGCGCTTGTAGGAGAACACCATCGCTAAGCGCAATTAGCGGCGTTCAACTCCACATTCGAACAACATGCAAGACCTGCATCAATCCAGCACATCACCCAACCGGGGAACCCTCCCCGACGGGCACGGCGTTCCTCCGTTTTTCTCTCGAGGAAATTGCCATGCGTGATATCTACCAAGACGTAACTGACAAGATCATTACTGCGTTAGACCAAGGCGTTGCACCCTGGATCAAACCCTGGTCCTCAAGTGGCTCCGCTCACATCGGTCATCAACCCTACCCCGTCAACGCCATCACGCGACGTCCGTATTCGGGCATCAATTTACCGCTGCTCTGGGCCGAGGCCAGGTTGCAGGGGTTCACTCAAGATCGTTGGCTGACTTTCAATCAAGCCAAAAAAGCTGGCGGGCACATTCGTAAGGGTGAGCACAGCACTCTGGCGGTACTCTACAAGCCGATGGAGCGCGAGGAACAGACCGAGTCAGGCCAACCAGTACTCGATGAAAACGGTCAACCTAAGATCGCTCACTTCGGCATTCTCAGGACGCATTTTCTGTTCAACATCGAGCAAACGGAGGGGCTCGAAATGCTCAATGACACCCTGCTCGAGACTGAACAGAGTGATCCCTTCCAGCCCAACAGCGCCGCGGAAAATCTGCTGTTAAGTTCAGGTGCACGCATCGTTCATCGGCCTGCCGACGAAGCCTTTTACCACCCGATCAGGGATCTCATCCAACTGCCGACAAAAGCACAATTTCACGATGAAGGCGGGTACTACGCCACGGCACTGCATGAGCTGACGCACTGGACCGGGCATCACACTCGGTTGCAGCGCGAAGGCGTGACGTCAGCCTGTCCATTCGGCTCGCCAGGCTACGCGTTTGAGGAGTTGATCGCCGAGATGGGCGCTGCTTTTTTATGTGCCTACGCAGGTATACAGGGGGAGCTGCGGCACGAGGGCTACATCGACTCCTGGCTTGGCCTGCTCAAGGCTGACAAACGCGCGATCTTTCGCGCCAGTGGTCTGGCCCGAAGCGCCTCGGAGTACGTACTGAACTTGGAGCAGCAACGGAAGCAGATGGTAATGGATGACTCACGATGCATGAACGATGGAGTTTGATCATTACCTCACCGCTGCAATCGCATCAAAGGGCCCAACGCAAGTTGGGCCCTTTTTTTCTGCGCCCAGAAAACCCCATGCCGCTGGGCTTTAATTCAAAGAGTCAGGGATGGGCACATCCCCACAGCCTGTCATTCCTCATCCAGGTTCTGCGCCAGATAATCCACCAGCTCGAGGGGACTTCGGCTGTCGATCACCTTGTAAATCAGATCACGCTTACTGCGCGGCAACTTCTTGACCACGCTCTTCGCCGAGGCTCTGACAGCTTCGTCGGTTCCATGGATACGTGCCGCGAGCAGCAGCACGAGCGTGGCGTCAGTGAGGTTCATGGCAAGACCCAAAAAATATACACCGCAGTGTACCGACTCTTTTCTTGCCCATACTACCCCCAACAAAACGATGCCTAGCCGTATCCATATTCCAATTGCCATGCAAAGGGATGCGAGCCAAAAGGACGGATAAGGGTTGGAAGGGAATGGGTGCTCAAGGGTAAGAGCTCTATCCGAAAAGGCTAAAAGGCCACTGCCCCAGACACTTCACGGAGATCACGATGTTCAGCCTATTTCGCCGCAAAAGGCGGAAGCCCCCTCCGCCACCGACCGTCAACGTCGCCGAAGGCTACCTGCCCATCGAATCGGCTCACAGCTTGTTAGCCGCGGAGCACCGCCGCCAGCTGCTCGATCGCATCTGGCAGTACACCGCCCTCTCCCACGCGCAGTTCATCCAGCTCTACTTAAATCCGATCCATCGCTACGCCGAACGGGTCCAGCAACTCCCGGCCAGCGAGACGCACCACCACGCTTATCTCGGAGGCATGCTCGACCATGGACTGGAACTGGTCGCCTGCAGTTTGAAACTGCGTCAGTCGTATCTGCTTCCCACCGGTGCCGCACCCGAAGACCAAGCCGCTCAGACCGATGCTTGGTCGGCTGGCATCGCCTATGGCGCCCTGCTGCATGACATCGGCAAGATCGCCGTGGACCTGCAGGTTGAACGCCAAGACGGCCGTCTTTGGCACCCTTGGCAGGGTCCGCTGGATCAGCCCTACCGTTTTCGTTACATCAAGGGTCGCGACTATCACTTGCATGGCGCCGCTGCAGGTTTGCTCTACACGCAGATTCTCGACCGCCCAATCCTCGATTGGCTAAGCGGATTTCCAGCACTGTGGGCCAGTTTGCTGTATGTCCTGGCGGGCCAGTACGAACGTGCCGGCGTGCTCGGTGAGTTAGTGACAAAGGCCGACCGCGTCTCCACCGCACAGAACATCGGTGGTAACCCCAGCAAGGCGCTGCAAGCGCCGATTCATTCGCTGCAACATCACTTGATCAGCGGACTGCGTCACCTGGTTCAGCACGAGCTGAAACTCAATCAGCCGGGTGCCGCGGGTTGGCTGACCCAGGACGCACTCTGGCTGGTAAGCAAGACGGTCACGGACAAGCTGCGGGCCTATTTGCTGTCGCAGTCGATTGAAGGTATTCCTTCATCCAACATAGCCGTGTTCGACGAACTGCAATCGCATGGACTGGTCGAGTCTACCCTAGAAGGCAAAGCCATCTGGAGCGCTCTTGTCACGCAGGGCGACTGGCAGCAGAGTTTCACTTTTCTGCGCCTTCAACCCGCGTTGATCTGGGGGAACGAAGACCGCCCCGAAAATTTCAGCGGAACGGTGAGCATTGCAGTGCATGACAACTCAACTGACACCCCGGTACCAACACCAGCGGCCGAGACAGTCCGTGCAAGATCAAGTCAAAGCCAACCGCAGCCGGATCCCATGGCGCTGGAGGATGCCGACTACCTCGGCACGTTGCTGGACATGTTCGAGTTGGAAAAGCCTGAGACCAGTGAGGCACCGTCAGAAAACGCTCTTGAAACTTCAACCCTACCTTCGGATAACCCTGGCTACGTATTCTTGAATTGGGTCAAGGAAGGCATCCTAAGCCACAAGCTAGTCATCAACGATAACAAGGCCAAAATCCACACGGTGAGTGGCAGCGTATTTCTGGTCACGCCTGGTATCTTCCAACGCTACGCGCAGGAGTTTCCTGGTCTCTCTCAGGGGACCGATCAACAACTTGAAGAATGGCGTTGGGTGCAGAAGCATTTTGAAAAACTGAAGGTCCACAGGAAGCGAGACAACGGCCTAAATATCTGGGCATGCCATGTCCAGGGCCCCAGGAAGAAAACCATCCTGAAGGGGTATCTCATTGAGGAGCCGAAGCTTTTTTTTGAATTGACACCACCCGACAATCCTTTTCTTAAAATCGCAGAGCCTTAATACATGGTATGAGGCGTCACCCAACGTAAGGCTTGGTGAGTTTGTTCCTATGAACGCCTTCTAGGCCTTGGAAGGAGGCACCCGTGATGATGACTTGCGCTCCTGCATAAGCTTCTTGGCCCAAAAGGTCGATGAAAGGTTGAACGATAAAGTTCTCTTTGTCCTCGACCGACTCTCCCAGAAAGTCTCCGGGGAGGTCAATAATCATCAAGCCCGGGTAGTGGTACCCAGGCGTGGCACTTAGCGAGAGAAGGCCGTAGTGGTACGACATTAAGAAATACAAAGTGTCCGTCCCGCCCAAGGCAGAGTTCCACCGTCTGGTGCCAACCTTGATGCTGAAGCTTGACCGGGAAAGATTCACGTCTGGTGCGCTGTGCCGCCAGACTTTGGGTTTTAGGGTGTTAAGCGAGTTCAAGTAAGTAGACATACCTGCCGCGAGCATTTCTTCGCCATGACTAAAATCCATCGTACGCATCTTTGCGTCGACCTGATCCTGCAACGGCTCAATGGTAGTTTCCATTTCTTGGATCTGTGCGGTCAGTTGCTCACCCAACTCGAGCGCCCCTTTGAGACGCTGTACTTGGCGCTGCCGCTCGTTTAGCTCACCCATGGACATGTCAATTGCGCGTAGATCCTCGTTGACTAAGGCGGAAACCGCTTGCCGTGCGGGCGCAAGCTCAGTCTCAGCAGCCTTAAGTTGCTCATTGAGTGTCTCGTGCCTACGGGCAAGTCGTATTGCCTCCCGCTCCAAAACATCGAGTAAGCTTTTCGCTTCGTGCACCTCACCGGTGAGCCGATCGTTCTCGAACTGCAGACGTGCAGCGCCCATGCCCTCAACCATCGGGTCGCTCGGCAGATGCTGATGGCACAGATGGCAGTTAACGTCGGCGACAGCTTGAGCCGCGACGGGCTGATCACATGCAGGGCAATGCGTGACTTTCAAGTCGGCAAATACTGCGCCTGCATCTTCTGCACGATGCAGCCGAGCCAGCTCATTATTTAGATCGTCGCGATAGCGCTTCATTTCCTCAAGGCGCTCATTCGTCGCCTTGGCCTGAATAAACAGCTCCTCCCGTTCGATGATGAGAGTCGCCCTTTTTTCGCTCAATGCATCGATGCGACCACGCGACTCTGTCGCAACAACTTTATCCCTCCCATAGGTTAGCGTCCTGTCGCGTTGGACGTGCAGGTCGTCGATTTTCCCAATGATGCGCTCTTCTGCCAGTCGGACCATTTCTGAATTTACTGTCAGATCGAGGCCTTCAGCGGTCAAAAGGTCGCCGGCGAGCTCACTAAGAGTAGCGCCATACTGCTCACGACGCGCTTTGAGTCGCTCAGCAGTGAGCTTCATCTCTACCAACTTTCCATACTCGTCGGTATAGATATGCTCGGCGAGCCCGAGAAACTGCAGCATGCAGGCATGCTGCTCTGCGTCGATCTGCTGATCCGCGATCCCACCCCAGAATCGCTGCTGGCGATAGATGTGGCGCAATAGCATCCGGAAGCTGAGCTCAGGCCACGTTTGGCCCGAGAAGGGATTGCCCTTCGGAAAGTGCAACAACGGAATGCCCAGCTTGTCGAGCAACACATGCTGAAAATCGCGAGGTGACAGCGGCTCGCCATCAACGAATACTTTGCTTTTGCTACCGGGCTCTTTCCAGCGCCTCTCAACATTCAGCGTTTGTTCGCCGATTACAAGCTCGGCGCTGATCGCGTCATATTTCTCGTAGAGCTGCTCATCGAACGTGGACTCAAAGGAAGATGGATCGCCCAACAGATGATCAAGCATCTGCAGCCACTTTGTTTTGCCCGTATTGGGCTGGCCAATCAGTAGATTGACGCCTGGCTGGAAAGTTAGCGCTTCCGTGGTGCCGGTAGTGAGCCGTCGAGACAATCGCGCGATCGAAAGGTAGGGGCCGCTCATGCCTCGATCACCTCGCCGAGACGACGCTGTCCAACTTCTTCATCAAAGACTTTGTAAATCATCTGCTTGAGCGAGGAGCCGCTGCGAGCGCCAAAAGCGCGCTTAACATCCTTCATACGATCCACAATTGGCTCGAAAGATGGAAGACCGAGCAAACGTTTCGCTCGACTTTGCCCGAGTTCGGTCAGGGCGATTTGATATGAGTTCTTCTCTTTAGTCACCGAAATCAATCCCTTTGCTTCCAGATTTGCCAGCACGTGATAGTAGCGCTTGTCCCAAGGTGTAGTGGTCAACTAATCCCGGACACGACGTTAAGTTTTTTCTCGGCCTGAGCCGGCGTTAGCCCGCCATTAAATTGATGAGGCCGTATCCAGTTGTAGCGATGCATCAAATAATGACTGATGTCTCGTTGTGCCTGCTGAACCGACATATAACCCACTGAAGGTATCCACTCGGTTTTCAAGCTGCGAAATACTCGCTCCATCGGCGAGTTGTCGTAGCAATTGCCCCGGCGACTCATGCTCTGGCTGATGCGGTACCGCCACAGACGCTGACGGAAGTGGCGACTTCCATATTGCGATCCCTGATCCGAATGAAACAGCAGCCCTTGAGGCTTCCCGCGTTGCTCATAGGCCATATCCAGTGCTTTGGTGACCAAGTCAGCATCCGGGTTTCCTGATAACGCCCAGCCCACTATCCGGCGAGCATAGAGATCCATAACCACGGCCAGGTAGTGCCATTTCCCTTGCGCCCAGATGTAGGTGATGTCACCGCACCAAACCTTGTTTGGCTCGGGAACATCGAATTTACGATTCAGTGTATTTGGAATGTCAGGCCGCTCGACCGTTGCTTTTTTGTAGGCATGCGAGCCAGGCTGCTTGCTGATCAACCCCAGTTCCCGCATCAAGCCTCGCACCTTGAAACGCCCGATCTGCTCGCCATCATCCTGCATCATCGACACGATACTTCGGCTGCCAGCAGCGTTTCGGCTCTGGGTGAACAGTTCGTTGACTCGACTGCGTAATCGAATTCTCTCAACGCCCGGAGAACGCCGCCTGAGGCGATGGGCGTAGTAAGTCGAACGGGTGATTTCGAACACCTCGCACAAGCAGTCAACAGGTTCATGGGCGCTTAGCTGATGGATCAGTGCGAACGCTCGAGATCTTCCGACATCAAGAGCGCGGTAGCCTTTTTTAATATCGATTTCTCTCGTTCAAGACGGGCGATTCGGGCTTCCAGCTCCTGGATCTTTTGCTGCTCTGGGGTGAGCGCCTTGCTCTGCGGGGTGACGCCTGTGCGTTCCTGCAGAAGCTGACTGACCCAACGGCGCAGGGCCGACTCGCCAATGCCGAGTGAACGACTGGCTTCGATGCAGCTGTAATTTTGTTTGAGTACGAGGTCAGCAGCCTCGCGTTTGAATTCAGCGGAAAAGACACGACGTTGCTTGGTCATCTGACACCTCGATATGGCGAGCATTCTCGCCTAAATGAGTGTCCGGTTTCATTAGACCACTACAAGGACCATAGTGGTGCCGCACCATGGCTGATTCGACAGCGTGGTCGCTCCGCACTGTTCCGACCGACTGATCGCGCGCGACATTGAAGAAGTCTGGGTATCTAACGAAGAAGTCTAGCTTTGCCATCTTAGTCAAACCGTCAATTCGGCCTGCAGTCCCACATAGTTTCAAGAGCAGCAGCAGTCTTGCCATATGAAATTCGATGACGTCGTCGGCCGCTAGCGGCAAGCTCACTGGACGGCTACCCAAACGTTCGAGAGACTTCATCGTAGTGGTCTCCCAAATCGGTGTAAGCATCGATCTGTGATGTCGTACATACATCCCTGTAAGAAGGCCGAACGATCCTGCTCACCGTCAGGCCGTGCTTCGTTCACTTCGTCCAGGCGGTCCAAGCACAGTGAAAGGAACTCCACCCCGTCGATGTCTAGGTGCCCGGCAGAATATCGTGCTCGCAAACGCATCATTTCCGACTTAACCCGCTGTTGGAGCGCAGCCGTTTCGTCCGTTTCCATGTAACGAGGGGTTCGCATCAGCGCGGCATAGTCTCGTCTCAACTCGACAGCAAGCGCTATCATCTCGTCACCGGCACCGATTTCATCGAGCTTGTGTGAGAGTTTGCCCCCACCAGGCGCTGCGGCTCCTTCACGAATTTCTGCCGTACGCCGCTCCCACCAAGCGCAAACTTCAGCGCGCTCGATGATTTTCTTGTCACGATCGGGAATCCATCGCGCCTCTCCAGCCCGTTTTGCCCATTCCCGTAACTCTGTGAGCAACACTTGAGCGTGCTCAGGAAGTAAACAACGACCATCGATGGCAGATAGTTCGATCAATTTGATCAGATTTGCATTGGCGATGTTGCTTTGGTCGTTTCGAATGTCCCAGACGCAATTTTCAATCCAAAACTGCGTATCGTTGCCCTTCGGCGACTTGGCGTCAGGGTGGTACTCGGAAATTGCGGCCCGCAGCGTAACTACTGCATTCCCATCTGATTCTCGTCCGAGCGAGCCGAGCGGATATGTCAAAACGCGAAGTGGAGGCGCCACAGGCCGATGGGTGACCAGCCGAAACAGAGAAGGTAGATCGTGCCGGTCACGAGCTAGCGAAACCTCAAAAATCGAAGTCCCTAAGCCCTTCTTGCGAGTACAAAGATTGGCTACGGACCATAGCTGGTCCAACTGGTTACCTTTGACCTGGACAAACTCGGCAAAGAGAGCCCCATCGATGCATCGAACTATTAGAATGTCATCGTGCGATTCGCAATGAACCTTTACGACAGCTGAGGAGCGCAGCATCTCAATGAGAAACCCAACGGCAACTTCGTCCTGATAACTGAAGCCAGCTCTGGCAATTGGGCCTCCCTCTTCTTGTGGAGGGATTTCGTCGATAGATGGCCAGACAATGGGCCCGGGCAGGGTATCGTCAATAACGGTCATCAATTCTTTCCATTTTTTGCCCTTCCCTGGATGCCGCTCGATACGTTACGCCAACTTAACGCTTGAGGGCCGTTTCGGCTGTACAGGAGTGTGCCTGTGTGAGCCCTAGCCTCGCAAGGGGTTGACCGCCAGAAAAGAAAGACATGAGGCGGTCACGGTTCTCAGCGCGGAATCTGGCAGAGTGAAACTGGCTAAACCGACTCAGGGCGGTGAGCGACCTTAGATTTTATAGACTCTCACGGAAAATCATTACATACGTCTGTGCCGACTGATCAAAATCCAAGGCGAAAGCTCGTTCAATACCTATTCGGACAAATTTTGCCCCATTGGTTCGCTAGCTGGGAAAATGTTTGGCATAGCAATCAATCAGGGCTGACGCCTGAATTACCTCGCGAAATGCGATCTGGTCTTCAATGTCTAACGAGGGCAGCATATGGATAAGCTGATCATCGGCATACAACCTCAGCACTGCTTCCGGCTCAAGCCCATTGCTGATACGGCCAGTAATCCTCTGAGCCATCTCGATAGCCGCGCCGATCATCACGTCGGCGAGCTGCACGGCGGGGCTATTTGATGTAATCCTTTTATGGCAAGCCGTTATGATCATCTCGTATGAATTGTGAATGGTGGGTTCAATCTTCATCGGAATCAAATGAGGGGGCGAACGTTGGCATTTGATGAGCCATATTCGCTTGCAAGCGAGCAGACTCGTCAATACTGAGGAAATCGACCCTGCCATTGGGCAGATATCTGACCCGAGAGATGCTGTCATACCCCCCTACTCCTTCGACAAAGCGCATACGGCCGGTTCGGCACATTTCTACCAGGACTCCCATCCGCTCCTCAAAATCAGCCCGGGTTTCTGGCGTATCAAAAGTAGCCATAATTTAAATCTCCTTTCTCTCAAGACTTCATTACTGCCCAGACTTTTCCATTCAGCCGAAGCTCCCAGCCGATATTCCACCCAGGCGGAAGTGTCAAAGCACCTTCATGAATGGAAAGCATGGCCGCCTCACAGCGACGACTGCCCCCGTTCGCCGCGACCGTACTGCCATCACGCCAGTGATAGCGAACGGTGGCTGACTCACTGACACCGATCAACTGAAGAAATTTGCGCGTCGGTACGGAAGGCGTGCGCGACGCAAAATAGGCCGCTGTAGGCCGAGCGCGAACGCAAATTGCCATCTGCCCGTCAGGCGCCTGTGGCGCATCCTGGTTGGCCTTGAACCCCTCAAGCGATACGAAAGGTGACTGCCGAGGATCGGGTGAGCGGAGATGGGCCAGCAGCTCAACGGTGACAATTTTCCCATTCAATTCGATCACACATTGCACGTCGAGAAAAACTAAACCCTGACTGAATGGCCGAAAGCCCTTTAGCGAGCGCATCTTGAGCGATGCAATAAGGTCAGAGAGAAACTGATGACCATTCGGAGGTGCTGCACAATGGTTAGGGTTATGGCACCGTAACAGCTCTTCGATGACGTGCAACTGCTCGCGGGACGTGGATTGGTAAAGGCCGAGATTGAACGCATAACGGACTTTGTTCGCCCAGCGGCCCGTCGGGATTTGTTCCGGCTCTCTGAAGTTTTCTGCAACACGCTGCTCCAAGAGATGTGTGACCTCCGTCGACAGCGGCGAGCAGAGTTGCGCCAGCACCTCTTCAGTTTTGTTCCGCGTGCTTGCCGTAATCAGACCTAGCCTTGCCAATGTAGCCCACTGCGAACGCAGCCCCTGTGGGAAGTGGCTCGGCGGAGCGATCGGATCGTCAGACGGCTCAGTGGCTTGCTGGTCTAGGACGGTATTTAGAGTGGTCTGTGCGGCCTGCGCGGTGGTGCTATCCTGCTCTGCGGCACGATCAACGATCCTGGAAAGAATGGCCAGGCGCGATACGTGTCGACATTCGACGAGCAGCATAGCTAGATCGAGATGCGGAGCAAGGCGCTCCCACAAGGCCACAGGATTGCGGCGGGACAATACGTCCAAGACTGCTGCCGCGAGATCGGCCCGATTGTGTGAATCCATCGAAAACGCCAGCCGTATAACGGGAACAAAATAGGTCTCTCCCGTGCTCACTAACCAAAGCAACATAGCTGCCGCGCTATCCCGCCGCTCCCAAGATGGATGATCGAGCGTCCACAAGAAAAAATCGAATAACGCTACCTCTACACTCGTGGTTGCGCCTTCCAGATACTCAAATTCCTGCGTCGCGTTTTCTCCGACCATGTGGCCGACGTGCTCGATAGCATGGTGGAGTAGCGTGCATTGTTGATCCGCGTTCAGCTTGCTGGCCACCTTATCGATCATGTGCGACGCAATCAGCCAACGTCGAACATGGCGTTCTTCTAGCGCCAGGGGACCATACAGTCTGGCTAAGGCGTCAGCCTCTGGAACCGCGTCTTGTATTATTTTTTCTGCGGCTGATCCGGTGTGGTTGCTCGTCCAGACGGACCAGCCGCCATCCTGCAGTGTCTGCAATACGCGAACCGCTGCTTTGACTGCCGCGGTAGTGTTACCCCTACGCTTGAGCGTTAGCGCGGTTTGCAACTCGACGCGCGCCTGCTCATCAAACGAGAACTTTCCAAAAAGCCCGGGCTGGTAAAGCGACTCCTCCACCGAGGTGTCGCCAACAGATTCTGCCTTTGACTCCGACTCAGGTTCAGCCGATGTGGGCTGAGCAGTGGCGGTGGCACGACTGGAGCTGTCTGTGAACTGCTCAAAGGGTTCAGGTCCTGCGCTCGTCTCAATAATCGCAAGCACAGGCTCAAAAATAGCTGTATGTGTCGTCGGTAAGGCAGCAACCAAGGCTCGTAGCAGGCGGAGCGATCGTTCGGCATTCATATTCTGCGAGATAGTTCGGACGCGCCCCTCCGCCCACTTTAGGTCATCAGAGCCGACAACCATGGCGCTAATTAACCGGGCATAGTGCATCCCCCAATCGTCAAGATGACGGTCATCACCACTTTGAAAGACCTCCAACAAAGCCCAGTACAACCGCCAATCTAGACTATCGGGCGTTTCCCATAACAGCGAGAGTAATGCGGCCTGCTCTTCAAGCGCACCTCCCGGGAAATGCATGCCGGTCAACGGCGCCACCCGATCCAAGCCCCCTGCTGCCGCTTGTTCATAAAGTTGGGGCGACGTTCCACATGTTTGGTGCTTGAAGTAATCAACAGCCTGGCTGTACAGGGCTCGTCGGCATAGTTGAGCTATGAAGTTGCCCTTATCTGCCCGCACATAGCGCTGGAATGTCATCTCCCCGCTTGCACGTTCAAGATACGCAGCAATTTGCTGCAGTGAGGCGGTCGGTATCAATGTAGCCGCTGGCAGCGCTGCCAGCGTGCTGGACATGAGCGAAAGCTGGTCCTCCTTATACCAACTGGGCCCCATGGAGAAGCGCAACACCGTCTGATAAGTTTTGACCGCCTCTTCCTCCGCGTCCAGTCGCTTCAGTAATGGGACAATACGCAGTAATTCAGGAATGAGCTCGTAGCGGTTCTCGACGTTTGTCTGGACGAAATCACGCCACCGGATTAGCAAGTCAAACAGCGCATCGGCGATAGTCGGTTGCAGCTCCATGGTCATGAACTGATCCGCCACCATGGCCAATGTTTGTCGAAACCCTTCGTTGTATAGGCCCAGTTGCTCGGCAAACCCCTGCTTGAGTACCGTTAACAACTGGCCGACGAATTGTGGCAGGCATTCCACCAGCAGTTTTGCCAATCGCTGGAACAGCGCAGGGAAAATGGATTCCGGTATGGCATAGGCGTGCTGCCAGTGCATGCGCTCACTCAAAGGACGCGTCATGTTCGGCAGAACGCGGTCCGATAAGTACGACCACACCTGACCCAGTACTTGCGCGTCATTAATGGCTTTTGCTCGGCGGGCGGTGCCATCCGCCCAGGCGACGGAAGCCACCAGCGAGCGTAACCACGCCTCCCAGTCGGCCCCAACCTCTGAGCCAATCGCCGGTTCCTGATAGCTTTCATTGAGAAAGTCCGCTGCCCGCCACAGCTCGTACGATTCTAGGAATCCCGTAAGGTCCGGTCGTGCGCGATTGGACGAATACAACATCAATGGCTGGACTTTGGTGAGAGTGGGACCCCCACACTTGCGAATGAGCTGCGGTGATGCCCCGCTTTCAATCAAAGTATTGACTGTGCTTAAAGATAATTCGGTAGGTTGGTCGAGCCGTTGACTAGCCTCGTCCAGATCACTGAGCAATGGTCCAACCATGCTTGCAGACAAGGGTATGCCATACAGATGCGAATTGATTCTGGCATGATTGAGCACGCCGAGCAGTGTCGAGACCACTGCCTCAGGCGGAATAGCTGTCAAAGGCAATCGCGCAATCGGGGTATACAGTCCTTCCAGGCATAACTTTGCCCCGTAGAAACTGCCGCCCAGATTGGCGATAACCTCGCCCAAGTCGATCTCACCGAAAGCCTCAGGGACAGCGCGGACCTGTCGTATCGCCGCTGCTAAGATAGGGTTTACGGGTGGTTCGCCACCAGCGGCGCTTTCCAATGCCAATCCATGCAGGCGCAGCATTACGGTCTGGAGAAACACATCCGTTTCAATGCTGCCTGTCGCTTGAAAATCTTCAAAAACCGAATCCAATGATTGATGCATTGCGTCAATCAGCTGCATGGCTTGCGCTGTACTGCCCATCCGAATCAAAGCATGAACGACTGCACAAGTACCGAGGGGAGGAGCAACAAGACGACCATTGCGAATCAGATGGCGCAGCGCCTGGTCGGTATGCCCGAGCGCGCACAAGGCCAAGGCCACTTGTTCAGCGGCTTGGGTAAACAGGGTGTTGTAACGAAAGGTCAGGCGTTGCGACAACAGCAGCAAGCGAATCGTATCTTGGGCCGCACCGATCTGAGTCGCTGCGGTAAGCGTAGCCTCAATGTCTCCCAAGAGTACGTCCGGTTCGGCACCGAGCGTGACCGAGGTGTCCACCCAGGTTTGTTGGCAGTGCTGGATTGCCTGTTTTTGCCCCACTGTGCCGCCCAACAACCCGTGGTAAACCCGATTCAGCTGACCATAGTCTCCGCTCTGGACCAAGTAGCAAAACTCGGCCAGCCGTTCTTGTAGACGCTCCCCAACCGTAGAGGTTTTATGCTTGATGAACTCTGAAAACGAAGCATGGTAAATCTCGGTATTTCCCGCTTCAGAAAACAGATGACGGATTCTCGCGAGCGTGGGGACATATACCATGCTCTCGGCTGGTTCCAGCATCGCGACCAGGTCCTTGGTGGGGAGTCCCCAGCGTAGGCGCGCCACAAGCCCCAGCAAATTCACCGCATCCTGGTCGGTGAGCAACTGTCCCCACAAGGTTTCATAGTAGTCTTCAATGGTGCCGCTGAATGCCGGCATCTGGATAATATCGGCTTCGCTTGCCCCGTCGTTCACCATATCAGTAAGGTAGCGCAGGTACAGCGGATGCCCTTTTGCCCGGTCACACAACAGGCTAACTAGCTTTGAAGTTGCTACGGTCGGGTCGAGTAACTCTGTACACAGCTCTTGTTGACTGTCTTGCCCCAGTGCGGGCAAGGTCAAACGAGCAGCACCCTGTAACAAACCGCCCATGCTCGCTGCATGTACATCCAAGCCGGCGACGGTTATGACAATCACCAACCCAGTCGGTAACGTTGGTGGTATTAGCGCGACGAGTCGTTGAAGAGCGTCCGTGCCGACGCTAGCGGCTTCGTTCAGACCGTCGATAAAAATGACACCGACCTTGCCCACTGCCGCTTGGCGGTGTGCCAGATCCTGGATTCGTTTATGGCTGGTTCGGATCAGCTCTGGATAAGAGAGCTCCTGCAAACGCGCCGGTTTTCCGCTCACCGCACTCGACCACAGTGAATTGATCCAATCAAAAAATACTTCCGGCTGGGCCTGATGCGCCGGAGTGATCCCACGCCCCCGCTCAGATAGCGCGTATATCCCCAACACTTCGAGCGACTTACTAACAGGTTCAAATTGCCGGCAGTAGGTTGACTTGCCGATACCATGGGCCCCCTCCATGACCAAGTAACCGTTCTCGAGTGTGGCCAAGCGTTCTTCAAGCAATCGGTCGAATTCGGGTCGAGTACCAAAAGGCATACGTTGTGCCTCAACTGAGGCAACGTCTGCCAGTACACCATTGGCTTCGAGGAAAGGAGATAGCTGGTGGAAGCTTATTGCCGCGAGCGCAGTGTTGACGCTTACGCGTAACATTCCGCGGCACTCCCCTTCGACCATCAACGCCGCGCCAGAGAGACCACCATAATCTGTCAGGTGGGTGTCCGCGCTGACTGATAGATCTAGATCGACCCCATGGACGAGTTCGTCTAATGCTTGCTGGATCCCGCCGTTGAGTAAGTGGCCCAAGTTAAGCTTGTGCACGGCATAGCCGAATGCGGACCATTTTTCACCGCCCCTGAGCCGCCGGGTGCTGATTACAAGTGGTTCAAATGGATGCTCGATAGGTAGACGGAGAAGGCAGATATCCAGGTCTGCATCTTGAGCCTGAACCGTCACGTTATGCTGCAACGATGCGTCGCCGGAGCCAAACTGAACGATGATGTCTGCGCCTGAAGCTACAGCCGCCTCAACGCAGTGAAAGGCCGTTAATACGAGTGAGGGGGTAATAAGCCAGCCGGTGCCTTCTTCGTGGGCATTGCTGACACGGCAAGTTGCTTGTTTTACCACTTCATCCGCCACAGTTGACGTCTCCTAATTGAATCCATTCATCCTTGACGACGTGAACACTGAAGCGCGCCCCGGATTGTGATGAGTGACTCCGCAGCCGTTGCACGGATGCGGTTTCGTAATTGAAATAGAGCTTGCGCTCAAAAGTCGCAGGTCGATCTACGATCGCTGCCAAGACTTCGAAGTCTGGATGACAGTGCCTGCTTCCGTTGGAGGAAACGAGGTAGCAAGGCGCATCGATCAACGCGAGGAGTTCCGGACTGGTATTACAGAGGCTCCCGTGGTGAGCGACTTTAATCGCACTGAACATCAAGCCCTGAGCGCCCGGGTAGTGTCGTTGCAATGCCTCGACAACTTCTTCGGCCCAAGCGTCGCCCAATAGGAGCACACAAGCCGAGCCAGCAGAAAGCACCAACACAATGGAGCTGCCATTGGCTCTTGCCGTATCCGGTGTGTAGGCATCGGCGAGGGTTCGATCGCGCCGAGCAGCAATGGGGCGAACACTGGGTACGCGCGATTGTTGCGCTGCATGGCTGCACCACATCTCGTAAGCGTCGTCTACTAAATCGTTGCTCAAAGGCTTACCCCGGTAGCCCAACCGACGCATCTCTAGTAACCACAGTTTACTTAGGGCTTCCAATCGCTCAAGGGTAGGCCCCAGTACTTCCAGTTGCACCTGGTTGCCCAAGGTGTAAGGAGCACAACGGTTATCGATCGAGCGAGAGCCATCACTATGATTCCAATGGTAGCCCTTGGATCTGAGAAGCTTAGCCAAGGAGCTTCCTTGGCTCGCCCCGATAGGATTAGGGGAAAGCGCCGGCGGCACAGGAAAACCGCGGCGTTTAAAGGCCTGTAGAACGCCAGCATGATCGCCCAGGTCTGGTCCATCAGACGTGTACGGCACCGAACGCAGACTATTGTGCCAGACAGCGTCAACCTCGATCCTACGAGAACCGGGATCACCGTTATCGTCGAAGAAGGCCAACAACCCACCGATGTGATCTGCGTCGATGTGACTGCAGACCACCAGACTAAGACGCTCTCCCCGCTCCGCAAGCATGGTCAAGTCGGGGGAAATGCAAGACGTGTAGGTGCTGGCATAACCTCCATCAATCAGAACGTACTGACCGTTAGCATTGATCAAAAAGGCATCGCCGTTTTTGGCCGGATACATCTTCAACTCAAGCATAAGCGGGGCAACCAGTGGCCAGACCAATAGCAGAAGTGAATTGCGAACTACGCCAGACATACAGGGAGTGGGCCCGCCTTTTAGCGCAAGCCACCCTTACGTAAAATCGGCGGCCTGCGTTTTCTAGCCACTTAACGTCTGTTTTCTCATTTCCTTTGGGAAATGTGCTGCCCTCTAAACCAACCGCGGTCACCGCCTGAAATTGCTGCTTCCTGAAACGCTTGATAGTGATGCGACGCAAATGCATACGTCATCTTCCTTGTTCGACGTGATCGCACCGTGATATCAGATTTATCGATCCACCACAATCAATGCCCCCTGGACATCACGGGTGTAGCGTTGCTGTTCGCCGGGCGTTTGCCCGGATTGCAGGTGATTATCCGGCAGCCGGTGATGTTGCGTCGCCACCCCCAGGAGGCCGTCCGGGAGAATGAACGCAATAGCTTAGGGATTAACCTCGCACGAGGCCTCGCGGCACAGCAGTGAATGCAACAACCAACCCTGCGGCTGAAGCTCGTTTGGTCCGTCCTAGAGTGAAGCGAAATCGAATGAGCTTAGGTAACTCACTAGATTTACTCTGGGAGCAAGCGAACTTGAACTGATCGGACACGGGCGGAGCCTTCACTTTGTTGGCGACACACAGTCAGCAATTTTTGCGTACAGCTCTGAACGCTTCACTTTGCTCTAAGGCACAACTGCGACGGTCACCTAGATCGATCAACGCGTCGAGTATACGCAGCAAGCCAAGCGACTGGCTCTGATCGAGAGGGAAGTACCTGTCGGCGAGGCGCTGTACAACAGCAGCAATACGTGCTGGTAGTGTAGAGCCCGTCCAGCTTCCGTGGGCCCGCTCAAGGGATTCAAGTGCAGCTGACACCTGATGGATGAACGCATCCAAAGGATAGACATCTGCAGCTCGTTCACAAAGGCTCAAAAACTTACCCATTACATACGACGACCAACCGATGGAGGACATGATTTTAGTAATCAATGGCATGACTGCCTCGATTTCTGACCAGTTGCCGTTCGCGAATCGATTCGCACCTGGCTTATCCTCTGTCGCTACAAACAGCAACGCATCGATGAGTCGTGACAACGCATTATCGTGGACAGAACCATCATTTCGTTTTGAAAACGCCCGATCACTGATCAGCCTTTCAGTACACATGTATAACAACGGCAAAGTGCTCGAGGGAATGACGGGAGCACCTACAATATGGCGGATCGTCAAGGATTGAGCGATACGGCTTAGCATTTGAAGTGCATTCCGCTCTGGCACTAAGAACGGCCTTAAGCAGGAATCGATGAACCATCGCTCTTCGACTAGTGGTGCTGAGCGAGCAAACAAATCACCGAGTGAGGTATGCCAGTCGTACTCCTCTGGGTGATGTTCTTTCCCTCCTTCAGGCATGGGTGGAACCAGCCTCGAAGCCGTCCATGCTGCGAGGTCATCAAGCGCCGACTGCCAAAAATCCCCATACACATCTGAAGAGCACCACCGTTCAACGGGGAAGTACTTAAAGATTCCCGCGGCAAAATGCCAGTCAAAGAATGGGTCAGGATCACGCAGGACCTGATCGCCCTCCTTACCCATAGCCTCTGATAACTGCTCCCAGGGCTTTGGCATACTTGGGAACTGAGTAGGATGTGCCTCAGAAAGCGCTTCATGGGCGAGCAGCAGAGACTGATCACGATTGATGCGGTCTCTGGAATGGTCGTGGCCACCTTTGGGTGTCCAGGACGAGCGCCAACGAACGGCCATCCGCATGGCTAACTGGGCAGACACCCAATTTACTGCCAGGTCAGGATCTTGGAACAATCCTGAAAAAGCCAGAGCCGAAACACCCTCCAGCGGATGAGAGGTCAGATCGATTAACGCTGTAACGGCATCGACATCCAGGCTATCGGTTTGCCTTTTATGCACCAACGCCACAATTAGGTGGTTAAACGGATGCCATGAAACCTGCGAGCCATTGAGAGGGCGCTCCCGCATATTCCAGACGCGCCCCATGACCTCCCAAGCCCACTCAAGCTCCCCGCTCTCCTCTGAGCCAAGCCGTATGACGCATGCGGCAATGCAGGAAATCGCACTCTGCACCGCATGATCACCTACGTCGTAACGCACCTCAAACATCTCATCGGTGTCATATTGTTTGGCAAATGCAATCGCGCGCTCCAGATTTAAGCGAGGCTGTAACGCATTTTGCTCGAGTGATCGGGTTGCCCAATCAAGTACGCTCGATGCGTGAAGAAACGCCGTCGTCTCCTCCAGTCTTATCTGATGCTCTGTATCCAATGGCACTGGTGACTCATACAAAATTTCGGTAAGGCCCGATTGTGTTGGAACTGCTCGGTAGTTATCACTATCACCTTGTCCCGCCCACAGCACTGCTAACTCCATCAAGCGCTTGGTGGTGAGAGCATCATTAGCGTCTTCTTCAAATTCGAAAGGGAGCGCGGTTGGGAATGCGGCGAGGGCAACCCGAAAACGATCACGTAACTGATCATTACCCGTCATCGCAAAAGCTGCTGCGAGTTGCCGCACATTACGTTTCCGACTATTCCGTGCTTTCAAAAAAGCTTGGGCTTGGGCTTTGTCCCCCATCAACCTTGATTCCAGGCCGAGTCCAAAAATGTCGATGTCCAAGGTAGGCGTTTGGACCACCCTTTTTAGGTCATGCTGCCAGAGCCTTTGGCAGCCTACCAATACCAACGTGGTTTCGGACACATGAAGCGATTCAAGTGCAATAACCAGGGCCAATCCAAGAGCAGCGATACCATCTGAGTTTTCTACGATCAGCCGGATGATTTCGTCTGTCGGCCGGCCATGTTCAAGTTGTTGGAATGCCCAATAGCTAAGCGCCAAGTATGCACATTCGAGCGGGGCGGCGCCTAATTGGCCCTGAGACCAGCTGTAGACTGGCCAATCGCCCCAAAAAGCCTGCACGCCCCAAGGAAATTCCAGTATGACTGGCACGGGAGTCTTCAGGTCATCCCGGAGTGCATGAACCTGCCGCCAACCCTTCACTGCGTGGTTGGACATATCGTTTATGAGCCCGAGAGCTTGATCAGGGGCGTGGGCAAATAGGCTGGCAAACGGCTCGTGCAGAGCCGAGGGATCAGAGTAGTAGCGGTGGTATTTTCTGATGCCTGACTCATCGATCTTCGGAAGCTGTTGGCCCAAGGAGTGAAACACATGGCCCAGCAGTTGCTGTTGCTTAGGAGATCGTTCTTCTTCAGGAATTGCGCGTATGGCTTTCCTGCGCTCGGCGCTCCTTCGACTTTCCTCTTCCTCGCGTGCAAAGCGATCACCAGGCAACTCGTCCAGCAACTCTGCTTTGGCTAGTTTAACGACGGCCTCTGGATTAACGGACGCCATAACGTGTGTGTATGCCATTAGCGTACTGTATGCATCATCTCGTAAGTGCTCGGTATCCGCTGCGCGCGTGTAAAGCTCAACGGCTGCATGAGGGAATGCAGCTGCACTTCGTAGGATAGCGCGGCGAAGAGAAACGGCGAGCTGATTGATGGCGTCACGGCCAAGATCGACCCATTTCCGGTGATTTGAATCAGCACGGTTCGAGTTTTCAAGATGCAGCAGCCAATTGCTACTCTGAGCCACGATACCGCGGGTGCGCTTGTTGCCGTGGTTGGCCCACATGTTCAGCCATACTTCAAAAACATCCACCACACATGGAATCAGGCGACCGGGCAATGTATCGGCAACTGATAACAACCAATCTATGAGCCGGCCCCAGCTTCTGACATCCGAAGGCCAACCCAGAAGGTGCGCAATACGTATGGAGTCCTCCCCGTCCTCAACACCTCCAGCACGCTCTAATACCACGGGGTTGGGAATAGTGTGCTCCGCCTGAAACCACACTAAAAGCTTTTCTAAGAGTTGGAAATCAACCTTCTGCATGGCAGAAGTGAATTCTGCTTGTGTGCCTTCTGCAATGAAGGCTGCGGTGAAAGGGGGCGCGGTCAGCCAGACTCTTCGCCATTGCGGCCTCAGTGGCCTGCTCTCCAGCAAACGATATCCTTGCGTCCATTGTCCCGGAACACCCAGGCTCCGCTGGGCGAGTAATCCCACCACTCGACCGAGTAAGGGGGGCTCGCCGGCTTCACCGATCGCGCCGTGCCAATCAGGGCCAAGATCGATTAACAATTGATAAAACGCCCACTCAAAGAAAATATCGTGGGTAAAAGAGACGGCCGCTCCATCATCATGGTCGCGAACAATGAGGTCAGCCTTGAGCGAGGCTAGCTGGGACACGGTACTAGGCTCTAATCTGCGAAGCCGAACACTTTTACCCAACTCTCCTACACCTTTCTCCGCGAGATCGAGGATGGCGCGTCGCCTTACGTAAGCGGAATCGGGTGATGCATCGTAGCCTGCACGGGACCACCAGGCTGCGATCAGATCAATTTCTGTCTGCAGCGCTGAGCCTTGAATTGTTGCGCTGTTTCTCGCTAGTACTGCGGCGAAAAAAGGCCGCCGTGCAATTTCCTTCACCGCAGATGAGTTACTTAGCAGCGAACGGAGTGCTGGAATTTGGTCCGCCAGCCTATCGGCTTCCGCATCCGAAAAGGGTTCTACAAAGACATCGCCAATCCCGTCATCGTGATAGAAACTGCTTGGAAACCATGCTCGGTACGGTTCTAACCCTTGGTCCCGAGATGTTGCTAAGACTCTCCAATTGCTGAGGGTCTCATGGGTTTCAATGACCCTCAGCAGATCAATGATGATGCCCTTACGATCCAAAGGGACGCGATCAATGCCGTCGATAAACAGGATCGGTGTACCTGTGCTCCCGATTTCAGCAAGGATTTCTTCTGCGGCATGCCTTAGGCCCAAGGTTGCGGAGAATGCTGACCAGCTATTTCCGAACAATCGGTCAGACTTGATGAATAGGCATGGTCCCTTCGCGGAGGCAGTCTTAACGAACTGCTTTAAAACCACCGATTTCCCGCAACCAGGCAAGCCCGTTAGATTTACCAGCCGAAACTTCTTTAGATGTGCAGCAACTTCCTTGGCAACACTGGGTCGCTCGACGTGGTAACTGCCAACATCCTCCAGGATGTCAGCCATGCCGTCCGTAGAATACCGTTGAATCAGGTCAAGGTCCGCGACATAGCTGGGAGCGCACCGGAGTGGCACTGCGCCCCGCAACTGCTGAACAAGTGTCGTTCGCGTCCATTTTCTAGCCTGCCCAGCCCCATCGCTTGCGATCTGGCATAACCGATTGAACAACAACTCTGCAAGCCCTTCCTGATCGCTAGCGATCACCCCTTTCAACTGGGTGATTACGGCGCCACGATAAATGCCGCCCTCACCGAGCCCGTCAATACGCAGCGCTACAAGGTGTTGATAGAAGTCCTTTTCTTCGTTCTTTGTCTGTGTCTCAGTCAACGGCTGCAGTTCTGTCCGCAAAGAACGCTCTGAAGCGGCCGCAGTTCCCCCGACCTCGAAGCGCCTAGCAAAATCTTTTCCAAAGACATCTGCGCGGGCCCAGTCAATCAACCGGTTGATCGAACGGTAACTCGCCACCGCAACATGCTCGGTCACAAAGCCATAGGCATCGCGGCCGACCTGGAAAGTCGGCAGCCGCCGGGTAGCGGCAGCGGCAGTCATAGTGCTGAGAAAATCTGAATTGCTAGCCGCCGCAGTGAGCCGCAACGAACGTTTTACTTGCAGGCCGAGCACTCGCTTACCGGCTTCGTCCTTCATCTCCACGATAAGATCATCCATCGGATGATCGGCCGCCTGCTGTACCGCAACGGACCTGACCACCCCGGTACATCCCGCCGCATGTCCTTCGAGCAGTAGCGCCACGAGGTAGTAGGCCACTACTTGGTCTTCGTAGTTGAATCCTGCCCCACCAGTCAGTTCCGTGGAGGTGGATTGGCTTCTGCTACCTGCAGTCATGAAGAGTCCTTTCGATTTTGAATTCTTTGGGTTTCAGCAAGTGAGCGCTACGAAATGCTCGATCAAAACCAATGCAGGGCTTACGCCTTAACCCCTTAATACAGTGAGGGCCAAGATGAGAATTGTAGAGTTTCTGAACCTTGCTGTCAGTGGTCGATGAACCATTGCAGTTTGCCCATGAGGAAGGCTATGTCGATATTATCCACCTTCAGATCGACGCGCCGTTGCGAGCCATCGATCTTCAGGTTTACGGCTGGCTGACGCTTGCTCTGCAACGTGCCCCGCAGTTGAGCTAAACGGGCTCCCACGAATCCAAAGAAGCTCGCGACTGTTTCCAGGAGCACGGACCGATTAGCAACATAGCCATGTTGATGACCCTGCGTCGCGTGGATCATAGAGACCTCGAAGATGAGGGCAAAGGCCCGCGTGATAGCAATGACAGAGTCATCACTGCGCATCGGTTTCGTAGCACATTCAGAGATTGGGCAGCCGAATGTACACACCATGCTCGAGAGGTCTAAATCACGCCCATTTTTTAGACACCTTGCAGGCTAATGATGCACCCTAGCTTTCCGAGAGACCAACCCCGCTCGCTTGCAGTCGTCCTACAAAAAACTCGTCGTCGGCAACAACTGCATATGACTTTTATGAAGGAGAAGATCAGCGGGTAAGTTTCTCAAAAAACCCAACTCTAAAACCAGCTTTTTCAACCGAGCTTGATCGTGAAGAGCAACATGATAAAAAACTAATATTTTTTCATATTCCGATAGCTGAGCAGATACCATCGACAGGTAGGGTTCATTTGAACTGGACTCCGACTCTATATATCCCAGAATTACTGAAAGGCTTTCATGCCAGCTATGCAAATTTTTTCTAATAGGCTCCCAATACTCAACATACATAGATTTTAGTTCCTCCATACCTTGCAGTGTCATGCCATCAAAAGACATTCCATTGCCTTTAAATTTACTACGGTATTTTTTTTTTAGCCTCAAATGGAAGCGAGCCATACAGTCTGTCCCGGTGACGGTCTTGTTGGCTTTTACTAACAACAGATCTATCGACTGGGTAAGCGCGGAGTGAATCTCGAGCATTTTCAAAAAAGTCACCTCAAAGCTCTGCTTCCTGAAGGCCACTACCTGCTCACTCAAAGCATCTGCGGAGCGCTTCATTTCCTCCCTTGAATCTCTTAGTTCCACTTTCTGAACAACTATTGTCAGAAGCAAGCCCATAAATGTAAGGAACGTCAAAAAAGGGTTGGCCACTCCGCCAAAAAAATCACCAAAAACCCCGTGACTTGGTTCGCTCTCCTTATTTGTGGAGAGGGTCAATGCCACATCGATTAAAAAAATCGCCGAAACAACTAATAATGCGAAAATAAAAATTCGATATAGTCCTTTGACGCCAAGATCATCTCCTGGTTTAACGAAAGACTCAAACCATTGAAATGGCCTATTCATTAACCTCGCCATCCAAGCTGCCATACTAATGCTCCTGCTTTCGAATGGCATCATAATGCTATGCCTCATCCTCGGCGTAAACCGACGCCGAGACTTATTAGGAGCGGCACAATCGAGCTTGGGGCGGAGCACTGCTAGAGGAACACCTACAGCGCCCTACGGACGGCCCCTAGCCCAGAACGCCTACTTCATCGACTTTGCTCGGGATTTGCAGGGCGTGACGGAAATGCCGCTGATGGTTGCCGGCGGCATCCGACATCGCGCCGTGGTAGAACAGGTGATCGCTTCGGGTATTGCCATGGCTGGGAACGGTACCGTCTTGGCCATGGAGCCCGACCTGGCAAGGCAGTGGCGCCAGGGGCGGGACAATGCTTCGAAACTACGACCCATCATCTGGATGAACAAGGCACTGGCGTCGATGGGCACCATGACAGCCGTGAAATTCCAGTTGCGCCAGCTGGACCGGGGACACACTCCCGATATTGCTGTATCCCCCGTCTAGACGTTGCTGACGCAGGAGTTCAGCACACTGCAGGTACCGCAAACACATGGCCCTGCAGCAACAGTAATTATGGGGCGGTGTGCCATCGCCACATTATTGCAATATGATGCCCCCCTCCTCCTGCCCCATGCAAGGAATGCCGGTGAAACGCATCGAACGAGATTTCGTAACCCTCTTCAACTGCCTCTGGTATCGAGACTTTCCCGTGACAGAGGAGCACTCCATGGCCAACCCTGCCAACTGGACTATTCATATCGGCTTGGTGGTCAGGCAATGCGCGACCCTGCTCGGCGCTCGCGCACTATTCGAGCAAGGCGGCCGTACCGATGCAGTCATACGTTTTCCGGAACAAACCCTGTCCTATGTGGAATGGGAATGGAAACGAGCCCATACCGATATCAATGAGTTCGAAAAGCTGCTGAAACGCGCTGATGATGCAGTGTTTCAGACCTTCATCGGCTACACCAGGGTTACTGAGCTGCAGATGGCGCTGGAGCGCATACACGGGGTATGGGAACACGCGGACAAGCCATTGCTGGTATTTCTCGTGACCTATGAATGGCACGGGCGCAGTCGCTATTTCCAGGAACTGAAAACCTATGAATTCGCCAGGGGCCGCTACAAGCACGTTCGCAGCCAGCCAGCATTGCCCTGGCTGGTCAACCGCAAGACCTACAACAACGTCGGCGAGGATGCTTGAAGGTGAACAACGTCCAAGCCCTGAAGCTGGTCGATGCGGTGTTCGCCGACATTCTACGGGCACGCTCTGCCGATGAGTTTTCGGCCATCGTCTTCCAGCGCCCCGACCTTCATGTCAATCGACTGGACCGTAAGGACTACCCGGAACTGCGGCTCTCGATCAACAGCGATGAGATCGCCACCCTGATAGCCGACGGGCTGCTGACCGACGAGGGCGAGCTCCACCCCCGAATCAGCGCCAGGACGCTGTCACCGCTGGAAAAGCTGCTCTATTCCATCGCTTGGAAGAACGGCGACCTGGCGAAGGTGACGCACATCGTCGAAGGAGTGCGCGGCGCCCATGCCGACACTGCGCGGAAAAACGGCCGGGGACAGGTGTTCCACCAGTTTGGCCGCCACCTTGCCGACAAGCGCGAGCCCATCATCGACCAGCATGTCCTGCGTGGTTTCCTGCTATGGCGCGCCGATCGCAACGACGAAAAAAAGATGGACTCCATCCGCCGGATCACATTGCTCAACAACCAGGTCTCTGGTATCAACGATTACAAGAGCTGGCTGAAAACCGAATGCTTCGACCCGCAACTTAAAGAGTCAGCGGATTACCTGATGCACATCGACAGCACGCTGTTCGCCCTAGGCAAAACCATCAAGCTGGGCAAGTGCGCTGGATGATCTTCGTTCCGTGGCCATGAAGCGGGGTTCGGATCAACACCTCCTTCAGTACTGCTGAAACACCTCGATGCGGTTGTCGCGCAGGTAGTCCGCCATCCCGCCTAGCACGAAACGCAGCGCCCATCGCAGCCTCAGCGCCACCCGACCAGCATCACCAGCCAGCGCATCCCGGTCCGAGGCTGATAGCGGTACTAAGACCCATCACTTGATCTCTAAAGCGAAGCGGGTAAAGCCTCCAAAAACCTGAACGGGCTCACTCTCTCGAACATCGCTTCTTCAAGGACGTGAACGAGCCCCTTGAAAGACAGGATATTTAAGAGAAGGGGTAGGCAGACGGGTATGTTTGACTAACAGTAACGACAAGGGTGACGGTAAATCGCTTAGTCAAGAGCGGCGGCGCTGGGGCCCCGAGTAGAAGCTGGCCATGGTGCGCAAGAGCCTGGAGCCCGGGCAGAGCGTCTCGGTAGTCGCCAGGCGCAACGGTATGAATGCCAACTAGCTTTTCCTGTGGCGCAAGCTTTACAAGGAAGCCAGCTTGTCGGCAGTCAGTGCCGGTGAGGCCGTCGTTCCGGCCTCTGAGCTGAACGATGCGCTAAAGCAAATTCTTGAGCTGTGGCCGTCTGTGCTGGCTATCTACTTATTCATGCCAGGGTCAGTCTTGCCCAAGCAGGTCGGGCAATTCCGCATCCGCACCAACATCAGGCAGAAGAAAGCGCCCGTACCGGGCGCTCGACGTGGCTGTTTGCCAACAACCAACGGCCTACAACGACCATAATTCCGAAAACTGCGTGGACTGCCGTACATTTCTTCTAATTTTATACCCCTACCGAAGAGGTCAGCTGCTTCACCAGCAACAGAGCACGTCAAATAAAATTATTTACAATGAGGGGCATAAAAATCTCATCTGAATTTTCTTCTAGCTTCTCACCAACACGACAATCCACAGTTGTCAATATCGACGCATTTGTAAACCTGACGCAAGACCTCCCTTCGGATTTTCGCTCAAGGAGAATTTTCATTGCATCTGCGGGTATTTTAGCTTTCAACTGGGCAAGGGCGCTCAGCCCGAAATCTAGCGAAACAACATAGCTGTCGCCACCAGGCAACGCAGTACTACTTCCAGTTGTGAACATATTTCCATCAAGCTGGGCAATGAAACTTATAGGAACACCTGGAAATATTAGATGCTCAACCTCATGAAAGCCAAGCCTCTTAAGATGCAGGCCAAGGTCCTTTGCTAACTTAAACTCATAACTCAATGAGTTTTCTGGACCCAGAATCCTCTTAAGCTCATCCAGATACTGAGGCAACAGAGCCATTGCAAAATGCAATATAGGGTCCGGCTTACTTATATTAAAAAGCACAAACTCCCGACCATTACACAATGCAAACATTGGTACACGAATCTCACTATGAATAGCATAAGAATAAGCCTGTTCAACGTGAGCCCCTGAAGTGATATTTTCGTCAGGCGCCTTTGCTTCAAGAAGCCATGAATACTGACCACTTACTTCAAAAAGGTAATCCGGGATGCAGGTAATTTTTTTTCGAGAGCTACCAATTGATATGAAAGGATGAACAAGCGGTTTACTGCGAACAATTTTATATGGCTTACTAGCCGAATACCCTAGTGTGCCGTCTCTGAAATAAGTTTCTAACCTGAGCTATGCTTCTGTGGTCAGTCAGTGCTTGGAGTGATCACATGAACTCTCAGGACATCGTGCTCAGTGAAGACGAACAAATTGAACTGAGTCGGCGCATAAGATCAGCCACGATCAGTCAGCGCGACGGTCGTCGGGCACGGGTGATTTTGCTAGCCGCTCGAGGTTGTTCTCGTAACGAGATTGCCCAGTTGACAGGTCTCTCCGTTGTTTCAGTCACCCGCTGGTGCAAGCGCTTTCAAGAGCTGCGTCTACAAGGCCTAGTGGATCTGCCCGGACGAGGTCGCAAGCCATCCCTATCGGCCGAAGCGTTGAAACGAACACTTGAGCAGGTCACTCAGCCGCGTATCGGTCGTAAGCGTCCGAGCTACACCGCCTTGCAACTCAAACCTAAATCCGTTTAAACCGCTGATTCACGCGCTCGCACTCAAATGCCGCTGGATCAAAAACATCGCCATGCCATTCAACCATGTCGTCATGCTCTGGATGATCGGGGTTGGCCATCGCTGCCAAAAAGCCCTCATAGCCAGGCCCGCCACCCACGTCTTCCGGTGGGCAAGCATTGGCGCCATCGATGCAATACGGCGCCTGAGGACAGGCAATAGCGGGTAACGTTTTTTCGACCTTGATACTGTGATGCCAGCTGTCACCAAAGTCGTAGAGATAATTAAATGTCCGCTTTCCGTTCAGCGCCTTGATCAGCGTTTTACGAGCTTCCGGGTTAACCGCCGGCCCCCAGCCATCGGGATCGGGCATACCATAACGCTCACCGGCAATTTCAAACTCATGCAGATGGCTATCACTCCAGCCCATCACGGCCTGGATGACATGGTGCAGTTTGCCCAAGGTGATGTTTTCAGGCACTGCGAAACGGCGCCAAATCTTCGGAGTGATCCACTTCAGCTCAATGTGCAGCAGCAACAGCTCGGAGGCGGGTTTGGGTAAACGGACAATTTTAACCATGGATCAGGCGGCCTCGCAGTGCTCAGAGTGGTTCAAAGAAATATTCCAGGGCAGCAACTCGCTTACCCGATTGATTGGGTGCTCGGCAATATGCTCCAGCACGTAGGTCAGATACGCCTGCGGATTTAACCCGTTTAATTTGGCAGTGCCCACCAAGCTGTAAATCGCAGCCGCGCGTTCTCCGCCGGCATCGGAACCGGCAAACAGATAGTTCTTGCGGCCCAGCGCAACGGCGCGCAGCGCCCGTTCGGCGGTGTTGTTGTCGATTTCGATTCGGCCGTCATCGCAGTAGCGCATTAAAGCCTGCCACCGATTGAGGGCATAGAAGATCGCACCGCCCAATGCCGATTTTTTCGACAGTTGAGTCAGCGTCTGGTTAAGCCATGCGTGTAATTGTTCCAGCAGCGGACTGGCCCGGCTTTGCCGAATCGCTTTGCGTTGGTCAGGCGGTTGCCCTCGAATTTCGCTCTCGATGGCATACAGGGCAGCAATTCTTTGCAGCGCCTCGCCAGCAAGTGGTGAAGCCTGGTCTTTGTAGACATCGTAAAACTTGCGCCGGGCATGAGCCCAGCAGGCGGCTTCCTGAATAATGCCCGTCGCATACAACTGAGCAAAACCGGCATAGCCGTCAGCCTGCAAGATCCCGCTGAAACTCTTGAGATGAGCGCGGGGATGTTCTCCCTTGCGATCCGGCGAGTAGGCAAACCAGACCGCCGCCGGTGTCGTGTAACCAGCAGGTCGGTCGTCGCGCACGTACGTCCACAGGCGAGCCGTTTTGGTCTTGCCGTTGCCCGGCGCGAGCACGCCAATCGGCGTGTCGTCGGCATGGACTTTGTGACCGCTCATGACGTGGTGCTCAAGGGCGTTGATCAGTGGCCTGAGCAACTGACTGCTCTGGCCGACCCAGTCGGCCAGGGTTGAACGCTCCAGATCCACGCCCTCACGGGCGTAGATCTCGGATTGTCGATACAACGGCAAATGGTCAACAAACTTGGAGACCAGCACATGGGCCAGTAGCCCCGGGCCTGCAAAGCCTCGAGCGATCGGGCGACTCGGCGCCGGTACCTGAGCAATGTGCTCACAGCAGCGGCAAACCCATTTGGGGCGAACATGGCGGATCACTTTGAAACGCGCTGGGACGTACTCCAGCACCTCAGACACATCCTCCCCCAAGTGGCGAAGTTTCCCACCACAACCAGAACACTGTGATTCGGGCTGATGGACGTGAATTTCGCGAGGCAGGTGTTCAGGTAATGGCTTGCGCCGAGAGACAGGGCGAGGTGGCGGTTCGGTTGGCGGCGTCAGTTCAGTCTGGCTGACTTGCAACTCTTCAAGACTCAGTTGGAGCTGATCGATCATCGCGTCGAGTTGCTCGGAGCTGCGACCGAACTGCATACGACGCAGCTTGGCGATCATCATTTTCAAGCGCTCAATCTCTGCCCGTTGGGCAGAGACCAGAGCTTTCAAGGCTTGAAGATCGTTAGGCAAGGAGTCGGTCGCGATAGTCATGACCGAATGTTACTTGGGATTTTTTCAGCGTGGCAAGTCAGACCGCAAGGACGGGCGCTGTACGAGTGGGCCTGCGCCAATCAATGCCTTCCAATAGCATCGACAACTGCGCAGGCGTTAGCGACACGCTGCCGCTGGTAGCTTGCGGCCAAACGAAGCGCCCTTGTTCCAGCCGTTTGCAAAACAGGCACAAACCGTCGCCATCCCACCACAACAGCTTGATCCGGTCACCGCGCCGTCCGCGAAAGGCAAAAATCTGGCCAGAGAATGGATCGGCTTCAAGTTGAGTTTGCACCAAGGCTGCCAATCCATCGAAGCCACGGCGCATATCCGTGACGCCGGCGGCGATCCAGATACGGGTTCCAGCAGGCGGGGCAATCATCGCAGTAACTGCTGCAAGATGACTTCCAGGGTATGCGGGTCAGGCGTGCCAGTGATGCGCAGCTTGGCTTTTCCAAGCTCAATCACGATCTCGGAATAAGATACGGGCTGTGGCTGGAGGGTTTGCGATGCATCCGTCGACGCCTCAATCACCTGAACAGGCAAAAGCGTTGCGCTCTGGTTAGTCGGGCCGAACATCCCTTCATGATATTGATGCCGCCAGCGAAAGACCAAGTTGGCATTGACGTCATGCTCACGAGCGATCAACGACACGGAAGCACCAGGCTGGAGGGTGGCCTCGACGACTTGGCGTTTGAACGTCAGCGAAAAGTTGGGGCGGCGACCGGTTCGACGAGCGGGGGCAACTGTATCCAAGATAGTGTCCACTAAAAAATGGTGTCCACTATCTTGGCTAATTTGGAGGGCTGTCAGGAGAGGGTGCTGGCCGGACGGTTACTATCGGTCAGCCTCGCTGGAGCTGTCGAAGCATGGCGCGAGTCGCCGGCATTTCACCGGCCAGCGTCCAGCGCATATGGGCCGCCAACGATATAAAACCGCACCTGACACGTACCTTCAAACTGTCCAAAGATCCAAACTTCGAAGAGAAGTTCTGGGACGTCATCGGGCTGTATCTGGATCCGCCGGATAAGGCATTGGTGCTTTGTTGCGATGAAAAAAGCCAGGTTCAGGCTCTGGAGCGTACCCAGCCTGGACTGCCTTTGGGGATCGGTCATATCCGTACGCAATCGCACGATTATGTCCGCCATGGCACCGTCACCTTGTTCACTGCGCTGGATTATCTTCAGGGGCGCTTGATCAGTTCCATAGAGCGCCAACACCGGCATCAGGAATGGCTGGAGTTTCTCAAGAAGATCAATCGAGAAACGCCCAAACAGCTCCAATTGCATCTGATCGTGGACAACTACGCCACGCATAAACACCCGAAAGTGAAGGCATGGCTTGAGAAGCACAAGCGCTTCCACATGCACTTCACCCCGACCTCCAGCTCGTGGATGAACATGGTTGAGCGCTTCTTTCGCGATATCACGGTGTACCTGCGTGACGGCAGTTTCAGTTCGGTTCGCGAACTGGAAAGCTCGATCACCACGTTCCTGGCACTGCGAAATGCGCAGCCGACTCGCTACGTCTGGAACGCCAAGGGGGAAGATATTTTGAACAAGATACAGCGAGCCCGTGAGGCAATGGTCTCACAGGCATGAGGAGCTTTATTTTTGAGACAGCACACTAGATGCTTCAATATAGGAAGAATAATTTCCTCCCTAACAGAGTCCTCCTTGAAATCTGGATCATCAAGCTCCTCCAGTTTAAAATCCTTGATCGGATTAAAACTCTCCTCAATTCTCATCGGACCTCCAAATCTCACCATTGAAAAAAGTCATAACTCAGACATTTAAGAGAGCATAGAGTGCCGTATGACGAAACTTTTGTCGTCAACCCCCTCACCCGCGCTTTTGCATATGGAAACAATCAGACAATGAGCGACCTACTCGATGTTGACGGTTCCAATCTCGATCTGGGGTTCGAGAACCTGAAGGCCGCCGAAAGCCCGGTTGAGCAGCAGCTTCGCGTCACACTGCAAGAGATGTGGACCCACTACGAGCCCTATGCCGATCCAGACTTCCGCTAGGGATTCGCACGTGACGTGGATGTACGCTTCCGGGGGATGTATCTAGGTTGCACACTTCTTGAGGCGAGGCGCACATTGTTGCCCGTCGCCGACCGTCAGCGCGAAGGCGGCCAGCCCGACCTATGCGTGCTTGAAGAGAATCGCCGTATCTGGATCGAAGCTATAGCTCCAGACGGACGCGCTGCGGGATCATAACGGATTGTGCGTCCTGTGCCGATCAATGAGGGCGGTGGCCTTATTGCTGCGCCGATCCGTCAAGCGCAACTTCGGACCTCCGGGGCATTCTGGACCAAAGCAAGGAAGATCAGCCGCTATATCGAACAGGGCGTGATCGCCCCGGAAGACGCTCGCATCGTCGCGATCAGCGCCAGCCGCTTCGGCATCTATGTCCCCGAACATCCCTTACCACTCATCATGACGACACTGTTCCCCATCGGCGATGCTTTCCTCACTATCGATCGCGATACAGGCGATGTCATCGAAGAAGGCTTTCACGTCTCTCCCTTGATCCACCGAGAACGGAATCCGATCCCGCGCTCGGCATTTCTTGACGAGCGCTTCGCAGATATCTCAGGCGTGATCTGGTCACGGGTTGGCCTTGGCAACCTCTCGCGTCAGGTTCGGCCAATCACCTATGTTCACAATCCCCTGGCACAGGCACCATTGACCGTGAATTGGGGCGTCTGGGACCGTTAGTTCGTGACCATCCGCCAGATCGACAACTGGGAGTCCACCGACATCCTTGCCGCAACGGAGTCCTTGTGAAGAGGAACTTGAATTCGCGCATCTGCTACATACAGGGCTAAGAGGCCGACCATGTCCGCAACCGGCGAAACTCGACTTTTCACCTTAATCAGCCAGCGCCAATTCGAGCTCTATGCCCTGTCGCTCGAGCACGGTCCCAATTTCGACCCCGCACATATTTCCAGTGCCTATCAGGCCGAAACTGGTGGCGTAACCGGCTGCATTCTTCTTGATCCGGACACAGGAGCTTTCACATATCTGGCCATGCGCCGCCGCATCGACCACTGTTGGATCAAAGTAGATGAAAGCGGGCCCTACTCCACACCCGAGGCTGCACTAGACCGACTCACCGTCGCTATGCGTGCCAGTGATCCACCGGAGCCATTGCCGCCAGGAGTCAGGCGTCGCCCGCATTTGCTGAAACCGGGGCCGCGTGGGACATCTCCAGAGTTCCAGCTACTGACAACCACGATCAACCATCTGCCGGCGCTCATGGCGGTCGGCGAATGCTACCTCGCGCTTCCCAACCCCGACGCCAATTTCGTCTCGGACTTTCAAACCAACAACTTTGCGTCCCGTCTGTTCGAGCTCTACCTTTTCAGCTGCTTTCGTGAGCAGGGTTTGAACGTCCGACAAGACCATGTCTCTCCCGACTTCTTGATCGAGAAGGAAGGTAACGCATGCTGGATTGAGGCAGTTACAGCAAACTCAGAGCTTCCACGCGCCGGCGGCATCGGGAAATGGGTTCATGCCCCAAAGGATCGCATTGAACGGCTCACAGGCAAGCCGGCGGAACGATTCGCAAAGACGCTGCGCGGCAAGCTCCAGCGCAACTATCATGAACTAGACCATGTAAAAGGACAGCCGTTCGCCTTAGCGATCGCCGACTTCCATGATTTCGGCTCCATGGTTTGGAGCCGCGAGGCTCTTCCCACCTACCTCTACGGCTTACGCGCGGACGTCACCGGTGATGGCACTGATCGTCGCGCGATTGGAGTGCCGATCGCAAATCTGACGGGCCCACACAGCATTCCTGCTGGGCTCTTCCGCGACCCAAATTTCGCACACCTCTCGGCCGTCATCTTCAGTAATTCTGCAACGCTCGCCAAATTCAACCGCATGGGTTTCTTGGCAGGATGGCGACCGCCCGGGCTGGCGATGATCAGGCGCGGCATTCTCGTCGACCGAACTCCGGGCGCATTAGAGCCTATCGATTTCAACCTTGCCGTCGACAGTGCCGAATACCAAGCACTCTGGCCGTGGGGCGAAGCTTAGTGTCAGGAACTGGAAGTGTTTCACAACCCATTGGCCACACATCCCATCCCGTTTGATCTCATCCCCGGCGTGACCCACTGGTTTGAACGCGATGGCGACATCGAATGCAGCACGATTTGGGCGAACTCAGTCATCTCATCGATCACTCATCTACAGTTGGACGGCAAACCCGTTGTGACGAGCAAGCCGCGTGACCGTCGCCAACCTCCTGCCCCCCACGAGCACAGAATAGACAACGACAATGACGAATGAGCCATCTGATCGGACGATCATCCTACATCTCCTCCGAGGCGCCGTGCCCGAACGAGCCGATGAAATCAGCGGTCTTTGGAGCCAATACGGCCATGCCGTCGAGGTCGCGCCAAGTAGAAAGGGCGTGACGATGAATGCCAACGGGAAACGTATCCAGTTCGACACTAAGACGATCGACTTGTTCTGGCTGCTTGGCTTCAGCTCGTGGCGGGCCATCGAAGTGTACGCACCAGCCTTAGTTGTCGCGACATCCAACGGGTTACCGCTCGACCAAGCCCTCAGTGTCGATGAAGAACGCGGCCAATATGAATTCGACTACAAGCAGCGCATCGCCGCCGCCCAGTCGCTTATCACAGCCGAAAAGACCTCAGACGTATCCTGGCCGGTGGACATCCCCCTGCCGAGCGCTGACCGTGATGGCCTGGGCAACATTCAGCACATGGCGGCATTCGACCTTGTTGCGCTCGCCTTGGCCTTCGCCCTGCTACACGAATTCCAGCACGTCATGTTCTGCGACGATAAACGCGCGCCCTCTACGCGACCTGAAGAGGAAATCGCCTGCGACACCTATGCCCGAACTTTCATGACAAGCGAGCTCGCCGCCTATGCGAAGGTACACGGACACGATTTCGCCCAGGTCCAGAACAAGCGTGCGATGGGCATCACGCTCGCCGCCGTCATCATTCATGCGATGACGCCGCCCCATGCACGTTGGGGCAATAGCGAATATCCACCGATTACCGAACGGCTGACAGCAATGATCCGTGGCTACACTCTGCCAGCCGATTCATCATTCTGGGCCTTCACAGCCTGTGCCCTAATCGCGCTTATGCGGCAGGAAAACCTTCCGCTCGACATTGTCGCCTACTCGAACAAAGAAATGGTCGAAATGCTGCTCGACCGGCTCGGTTGAAGGCCTCTCAAGTGGCATATCTACCGAGGTCCAAGATATCCGTGGGAGTAAATGTGGGAGTATTTTTTAGACATGAAAAAGCCCAACCTTTTCAGATTGGGCTAACTCATTGAAAAATATAGTCGGGACGGATTGATTCGAAAACTCTAACCCTAGCACCTCATACCATCACCAGCATACTCCTGCTGCGGGTTCAGAAAATCCATTGAACGTCGACCGCTCTGCGCCATGTATGTTTCTGGCCTAGGTGGAGCAAAGCCGACCTCTAGCGCATCTAATAAGTCCGCCCAATACTGCATCATCCTACGTCTCGGCTCGACGTATTCCGCATGATTGTATGCAGCCCGAATTTGGTTGGTATCAGCGTGTGAGAGCTGCGCCTCAATCCACTCTTCTACAAAGCCAACCTCGTTGAGCGCCGTTGAGATGGTGGCCCTGATGCCATGCCCGGTGAGCCTTCCTTTGTAACCCATACGGCTAATCGCGGTGTTAAGGGTATTTTCACTGATCATTTCCTGCGGTTCGTATCGGTGAACCAGCAGGTACCGCGCACCGCGCGCCCTTAACTGCATTAGCCGCTGCACAATTGTAATTGCTTGGATAGACAGTGGAATCACATAAGGTGGGATCTCATTCCCCTGTGTTCGAACACGACTCCGGAGTTGCTTCACACCCTCCGGCGGCACCAGCCAGATCCCCTTGTCGAGGTCGAATTGGTCTGGCGTAGCCGCCCGCAGCTCTCCTGTACGAACCCCTGTCAGCAGCAACAGACGAATACCAAGCCGTGTCGCTTCTGCACACCCATATTGGGTGACGGTCCTGAGCAGTCCTGGAAGTTCATTTACCTGGAGGAAGGGATTATGGCGAACTGGCCGCGGCGTCTCGGCAACGATATCAAGGTCTGCTGCTGGGTTCACATCAACGAGCCCTTCCGCCATGGCAAAACGAAAGATCTGGTTGAGCCAGGTGCGTACCTTTCGAGCAGAGACCAGCGCCCCTCTGCGCTCAATTCGCCTAATGACCTCCAGCACGTCACCCCGAGAAATATCTGAGATCGGAAGATCGCCCAAACACGGCAGCATGTCCTTCTTGAGGTATTTGCTCGCTTGCCCTGCACTGCCCTTCTTACTTTTCGTCAGCTTTTTACTTCGGAACTCATGCCAGCGACCAGCAACCGCTTCAAACGTGTTGTTGGCGGCGTGAGAGGCTTTTTGGCGCTCGGCGCGACGATGTGAGCGGGGATCGATATTGTTGGCCACCAGCGCACGTGCAGCCTCTCTCCGCTGGCGAGCCTCCTTGAGACTGACGTCGGGATAGATGCCAAGGGAAATACGCAATTGCTTGTCATGCCAATAGAAACGGAAATGCCAGCGCTTCGAACCCGTCGTGGGCACTTGCAGGGATAAGCCATCCCCATCAGTTAACGTATAAGGCTTGCTGGCGGGCTTGGCTTGCTTGATCGCTGTATCTGTCAGAGCCATCAGACACCTCCTTTTGCATCAAGGAGGGGAATACAGCCCAGCGGTAGACGGACCAATACGAAAATTGATGCGCAAGGGATCGTAAAAGGCTGTGCCAGCGGTGTACTCAAATGTGTACTTAAAAACCGTGGCTGGAGATGGATTCCAGTGGAATTCAGAAAACGAAAAAAGCGGCTCAAGGCCGCTATTTCCGTGGCTTCCAGGCGTTCAGTGGGCCTTAGTGGAAGCAAATATGGCGCAGCGGACGGGACTCGAACCCGCGACCCCCGGCGTGACAGGCCGGTATTCTAACCGACTGAACTACCGCTGCGCGTAACACTGAAGCGAATGGTGGGTGATGACGGGATCGAACCGCCGACCCTCTGCTTGTAAGGCAGATGCTCTCCCAGCTGAGCTAATCACCCTTCGTTTCGGTGTGGCGCGCATTCTACGGAGCGACCCTAAGTCTGGCAAGCACTTTCTTAAATCTTTTTTTTCAGCCCTTCCAATGGCTTAGGCAGGGTTGGCCTGCGGCGTGATCAAGAGAATAATGCCCCCCTTTGTATAGAGGAGAGACTCACCCCATGTGGTTCAAGAACCTGCTTATCTATCGCCTGACCCAAGATCTGCCTGTTGATGCCGAGGCGTTGGAAGCGGCCATGGCCACCAAGCTGGCGCGCCCTTGTGCAAGCCAGGAGTTGACCACTTACGGTTTCGTCGCACCTTTCGGTAAAGGTGAAGATGCTCCCCTGGTTCACGTCAGTGGAGATTTCCTGCTGATCGCCGCCCGCAAGGAAGAACGCATCCTGCCGGGCAGCGTGGTGCGTGATGCACTTAAAGAGAAAGTCGAAGAGATCGAAGCCGAGCAGATGCGCAAGGTCTACAAGAAGGAGCGCGACCAGATAAAGGATGAAATCATCCAGGCCTTCCTGCCGCGTGCCTTTATTCGTCGCTCGTCGACCTTTGCTGCGATCGCGCCGAAACAGGGCCTGATCCTTGTCAATTCGGCCAGCCCAAAGCGCGCCGAAGACCTGCTGTCGACCTTGCGCGAGGTGATCGGCACTCTGCCCGTCCGTCCGCTGACGGTGAAGACTGCACCAACTGCCATCATGACCGACTGGGTCACCACCCAGAAACCGGCCGATGACTTCTTCGTCCTCGACGAATGCGAACTGCGCGACACCCACGAAGACGGCGGCATCGTGCGCTGCAAGCGCCAAGACCTGACCAGCGAAGAGATCCAACTGCACCTGACCACCGGCAAGGTCGTGACCCAACTGTCCCTGGCGTGGCAGGACAAGTTGTCTTTCATGCTCGACGACAAGATGACCGTCAAGCGTCTGAAGTTCGAAGACCTGCTGCAAGACCAGGCGGAACAGGACGGCGGCGATGAAGCCCTGGGCCAACTGGATGCCAGCTTTACCTTGATGATGCTGACTTTCGGCGATTTCCTGCCAGCGTTGGTTGAGGCACTGGGCGGCGAAGAGACACCACAGGGCATCTAAGCAACACCGATCCAATGTGGGCACGGTCAGTGTGGGAGCTGGCTTGCCTGCGATAGCAGAGTGTCAGCCAGAGTAGTGCCGACTCATACACCGCTATCGAAGGCAGGCCAGCTCCCACATTTGATTGCATCGACAACTCAGAAATCGAATAAAAAAGGACATCCCCATGCGCGCACTCGCCGCCTTGAGCCGCTTCGTCGGCAACACCTTTGCCTACTGGGTGTTGATCTTTGCCGTTGTCGCCTTTCTCCAACCCAGCTGGTTCATCGGCCTGAAAAGCGCCATCGTCCCACTGCTGGGCCTGGTGATGTTCGGCATGGGGTTGACCTTGAAACTGGAAGACTTCGCCGAAGTCGCTCGCCACCCCTGGCGCGTGGCGTTGGGCGTGGTCGCGCATTTCGTGATCATGCCGGGCGTGGCATGGTTGCTGTGCCAGGCGTTCCATTTGCCGGCGGAAATTGCCGTTGGCGTGATCCTGGTCGGCTGTTGCCCAAGTGGCACGTCGTCCAACGTGATGACCTGGCTGGCCCGGGGTGATCTGGCCTTATCGGTAGCGATTGCCGCCGTCACCACCCTCCTCGCCCCGCTGCTCACACCGGCATTGATCTGGCTGCTGGCCTCGGCCTGGCTACCGGTGTCGTTCATGGAGCTGTTCTGGTCGATCCTGCAAGTGGTGCTGCTACCCATCGTACTGGGCGTGGTCGCGCAGCGCTTGCTCGGTGATCGGGTAAGGCATGCGGTGGACGTACTGCCACTGGTGTCGGTGGTCAGCATTGTGATCATCGTCGCGGCCGTGGTTGCCGCAAGCCAAGGCAAGATTGCCGAATCGGGCCTGCTGATCATGGCGGTGGTGATGCTGCACAACAGCTTCGGTTACCTGCTGGGCTACTTCACCGGGCGACTGTTCAAGTTGCCCCTGGCGCAACGCAAGTCGTTGGCGCTGGAAGTCGGTATGCAGAACTCAGGGCTGGGTGCCGCGCTGGCCAGTGCACATTTTTCGCCGCTGGCAGCGGTACCCAGTGCGCTGTTCAGTGTCTGGCACAATATTTCGGGCGCATTGCTGTCGACCTATTTCCGCCGCATGAGCGAAAAGGAAGACCGCCGCGCCCTGGAAACCACGCCGTAACTTGATCGCCTGGTCCAATTTCGGCACTCTACCGAACTTCGCGGGGACGACCTCGCGACGCTATCAAGCGCTCACCCGGGGACGACCCCACTTTGATAGAAGCGAGGTCATCATGTCCTGGATCATTCTGTTTTTTGCCGGGTTGTTTGAAGTGGGCTGGGCCGTCGGTCTGAAGTACACCGACGGGTTCAGCAAGCCGCTGCCCACCGCCCTGACGATTGCCGCCATGGCCGTCAGCCTTGGGTTGTTGGGGCTGGCCATGAAGGAGTTGCCGCTGGGCACCGCCTATGCCATCTGGACCGGCGTGGGCGCCGTGGGCACCGTAATTGCGGGGATTATCCTGTTTGGAGAGTCCATGGCGTTGTTTCGGTTGGCGAGTGTGGCGTTGATTATTTGTGGGCTGATTGGCCTCAAGATCTCGACATAAGCCACTACCGCTATCGCAGGCAAGCCAGCTCCCACATTTGACTGTATTCACAATTCAAAATGTGGGAGCTGGCTTGCCTGGGATGATGCCCTGACAAACAACGAAAAACTACCTGGCACTCCCCCGCAAACCGCCCACCACAGCCTGCAACTGCTCAGGCGTCGCCGCCTCCACAGCCACCGGCTCACCCGCCACCAGCACCACCCGCGACCAGATCCGATGGAAGAAGCCCTTGTTCGGATCGCGGCTGAAGAAACTCCCCCACAAACCCTGCAATGCCATGGGGATCACCGGCACCGGTGTCTCTTCCAGAATGCGCGTCACCCCACCACGAAACTCATTGATCTCGCCATCGGCTGTCAGCTTGCCTTCCGGGAAGATGCACACCAACTCGCCTTCCTTCAGATACTGGGCAATCCGTGAGAACGCCTGTTCGTAGATCTGCATATCCTCATGACGCCCGGCGATCGGAATCGCCCCGGCGGTACGGAAGATAAAGTTGAGCACCGGCAAACGGTAGATCTTGTAGTACATCACAAAGCGAATCGGCCGACGTACTGCACCGCCAATCAACAGCGCATCGACAAACGACACATGGTTGCACACCAGCAACGCCGCGCCTTCATCCGGGATGGCTTGCAGGTTGCGATGCTCCACGCGGTACATGGAATGGCTGAGCAGCCAGATCATGAAGCGCATGGTGAACTCGGGGACGATTTTGAAGATGTAAGTGTTAACCGCGATGTTGAGCAGCGACACCACCAGGAACAACTCGGGGATCGACAGCTTGGCCACGCTCAACAGCAGGATGGACACGATGGCCGAGACCACCATGAACAGTGCATTGAGAATGTTGTTGGCCGCGATCACCCGAGCCCGTTCGTTCTCGGCGGTACGCGACTGGATCAGCGCATACAGCGGCACGATGTAAAAGCCGCCGAACACACCCAGGCCGAGGATATCGAACAGCACCCACCAGGCTTGGCCGTAGCTGAGCACCGCGAGCCAATCGTTGGCTTGCACGTTCTGCGGGAAGCCGCCGGAGTGCCACCACAGCAGCAGGCCGAACACGGTCAGGCCAAACGAACCAAACGGCACCAGGCCGATTTCCACCTTACGCCCGGAGAGTTTTTCGCACAGCATCGAGCCCAGGGCGATGCCCACCGAGAACACCGTGAGGATCAAGGTCACCACGGTTTCGTCGCCGTACAGCCATTCCTTGGCATAGGCCGGGATTTGCGTGAGGTAGATCGCGCCGACAAACCAGAACCATGAGTTGCCGACAATCGAGCGCGACACCGCCGGCGTCTGCCCCAGGCCCATGCGCAACGTCGCCCACGACTGAGTGAAGATATTCCAGTCCAGGCGCAGCTGCGGTGTCGACGCCGCTGCGCGCGGGATGCTGCGGCTGGCCAGGTAGCCCAGCACCGCCACGGCCACAATCGCCACCGCCACCACCGGCGCGTAATGGGTGGAAGACATCATGATCCCGGCACCGATGGTGCCCGCCAAAATTGCCAGGAACGTGCCCATCTCCACCAGGCCGTTGCCGCCCACCAACTCATCGTCGTGCAAGGCCTGGGGCATGATCGAGTACTTCACCGGGCCGAACAGCGCCGAGTGAGTGCCCATGGCAAACAGCGCCAGCAGCATCAGTTCAAGATGATTGGTCAGAAAACCCGTCGCGCCCACCGCCATGATCACGATCTCGCCGATCTTGATCGCGCGGATCAACGCGTCCTTGTTGAATTTCTCGCCAAACTGCCCGGCCAACGCCGAGAACAGGAAGAACGGCAGGATAAACAACAAAGCACACAGGTTGACCCAGATGGAGCGGTCACCCTCGATGGTGAGCTTGTAAAGGATGGCCAGAATCAGCGACTGCTTGAAGATGTTGTCGTTGAACGCGCCCAGCAACTGGGTAATGAAAAACGGCAAGAAGCGCCGCGTGCGCAGCAAGGTAAATTGGGAAGGATGGCTCATCGTCGTCCGTGTTCCTGCGTGGCCTTTATTTATCAGGCCACGACTTTACCTAATCCTGCTTACTTATTCGCTAGCCCGGCAATACAAGGCGAAACAAAAAGCTCGCCTTTATAAGCGCCCTGCACGGTGCGCTTGGCCACGATCAGCCACATCAGCGCCAGCGCAACCACCAGCACACTGCCAAACACGCTGAAAAACGCCAGCTGTAACAGGCTCGCCAATTTAAGCGTGGCCAAGGCGTAAACCCCCAATGGGAAGGTAAAACCCCACCAGCCCAGGTTGAACGGGATACCGGCGCGCAGGTAACGCAGGGTGATCAACACCGCAATCAACATCCACCACAAACCGAAGCCCCACAGGGTAATGCCCGCAATCAGGCCCAGGCCGTGGGCCATTTCACCGACACTGGCCAGGCCATTGGCGGCGAAGATCCCAGGGGCATCCGTACCGAGCAGCAACATGCCCAAGGCACCGGTACCGATCGGGCCCAGGGCCAACCAGCTCGACGCTGCCATATTGGCGTGAGGCAACTTATGCAAGGCCATGCGCAGCATCAGGATGGTCAGAATGCTGAACGCTACCGGCAGGGAAAACGCCCACAGCACGTAGCTGGTCACCAACATCACCAGTTGCGAATGGGCATCGGCCAAGTGCGGCGCGAGCAAGCCACCGCTGGCCGCTGCCACTTCGGCCGCCACCACGGGCAACAGCCAGACGGCGGTCATCTGGTCGATGCTGTGCTCCTGGCGGGTGAACATCATGAACGGGATCAGCACGCCGCAGGCCAGGGACATGGCCACGTCCAGCCACCACAAGGCTTCGGCCAACGGGATCACATCACCGCCCCAGCGCGGCAGGCCGAACAGCAGCAAGCCGTTGAGAATAGTCGCCAGCCCCATGGGGATGGTGCCGAAAAACATCGAGACCGTTGAGTGCCCGAAGATGCGCCGCGCCTCGTGGAAAAACATCACCCAGCGGGCGGCATACAGCACGCTGAACAGCACAAACAGGCCAATGGTGAACAGCCACAGGCCCTCGGCGACGGCATGCAGGCCCGGCAGGCTGACTGGCAGCTGGGCCAAGGCCAGCGCCAGCACACCGGTGCCCATGGTCGCGGCAAACCAGTTCGGGGTGAACTGGCGAATCACTTCCCGGGGACGTGCCAAGTGACTGAAGGGTTTGTAGCGGTGAGTGGTCGAGCAGGTCATGGGTTAATCCTCTTCCTCATTTGAGGTTGGGGCCATGATAGAACCTGATCGAATATCTATATAACGGGTAATATCTCTAGCTGTTATCTATTTTACCTATATTAATCGTAATCATGCGCTGGCCCTTGCCTGCGCCGTGTCCCGCCACAACAACCCAACAAGCGCGCCGAGAGACAGCAAGATAAGCACCGCACCGTAGCCGTCCGTGGTCGCGATCAGGCCAAAGACGCGGCTCAGGTTACCCGCCAACAGCGCCGGCACGCAGAACGCCAGGTAGCTCAATACATAGAACGCCGACATCAGGCCCGCCCGCTCATGGGGCAACGCCAGGCCCACGATACTGCGCACACTGCCCATGAAACCGCCGCCGAAGCCCTGGCCTGCGATCACACTGGCGACAAAGAACAGCCACAGGCTGGCGGTGTTTACGGCAACCAGCAGCAACCCCACGCCCACGGCCAGCAGTGCAGCCGACAAGCGCATCACCCTGTCAGCCGCGTGATTGCGCAGGCTGTAGATCATCACCGCGCCGCTCAAGGTCACCACCGCCACCAGCCCGCCGCCGATCAAGTGCGAGGTCGACCCGGTGGCGACGCGCACCAACGACGGCGCCAACGAGGAAAAGAACCCACCCAGCGCCCACACGGCCACATTCAATGGCATCGCCAGCCACAAGGCGCGGCGCGCCTGCGGCGGCACATGCAGGGTTGGCGCCAGGGACTGCAAGGCGCCGGGTATACGACTGACCGTTTCAGGCAGGCGCCATACATAGAGAGCCTGCATCACCATCAAGCCCAGCAGGGCGTAATAGATCAATTGGGTTGGCCATGGCGCGTACTCCACCAGTAACCCGCTGCCCAGGCCACCACTGGCCATGCCGAGCATCGGTGCAAGGCTGTTGAGCATCGGGCCGCGGACGCGGTCGGTATCGAGCAGCGTCGCACTCAATACCGCTGTGGCAGTGCCAGTCGCGAAGCCCTGTAACGCGCGGGCGGCCAGCAGGCAGGCGGTGCTGTCAGCGTGGATAAACAGCAGCATCGCCACACTATTGAGCAGCAGCGCGGCGAAGATCACCGGCTTGCGCCCCAGGTAATCCGAGAGCGACCCCACCGTCAGCAGGGCCGCCAGCAGGCTCACGGCATAGACACCAAAGATGGCCGTGAGCATGGCCGCCGAAAAATGCAGGTGGTCTTGGTACACCTGGTACAAGGGCGTCGGCGCGCTGGAGGCGGCGAGAAAGGTCAGCACCATGATCACTAGAAACGCCAGGCTGGACCGCTGAGAGATGACACTGGACATGGGCACGCTCCGCTAAAGCTAATATTTTGCTTTTGTGCAGTGTGCTATTCGCTGGCGCTTAAAGCAAATTCTTTGTGTTAAGGTCTTGCCCATGGCGATCAAAGAAGGCCTCCGCCCGGGGGGCCGCAGTGCCCGGGTACAAGAATCCGTCCACAGAGCGGTGCGCGAATTGCTGGAAGCCCATGAGCGTTCCAGTGTCACCGTGCCGATGATTGCGGCATGTGCAGGCGTCACGCCGTCGACCATTTACCGGCGCTGGGGCGATCTGTCAGTACTGCTCGCCGACGTCGCCCTGGCCCGAATGCGTCCCGATACCGAACCGGCCAACACCGGCAGCCTGCGTGGCGACCTGCAAGCCTGGGCCGAGCAATACCTGGATGAGATGAGTTCGGACGTAGGCCGCAACATGATGCGCGACGTGCAAAGCAGCCCGACGCCAGGGTATTGCGTGAGCATCCTGAGTGGGCAGTTGCAGGTGATTGTTGACCGCTACCCGCAGGAACAGCCACCGAGCGTTGACCATCTGATCAACCTGCTCGCCGCACCTACGGTGTTTCGTATTCTGTTTTCGGCAGAGCCTTTGGCGGTAGAAGAACTGCATGCCCTGATCGAGCTGGCACTAAAAAACTGAAGCGCGTGCGCCGACACAAAATGTGGGAGCTGGCTTGCCTGCGATGCAGACACCTCGGTACACCCGTCAAGCGAAGTCGATACCATCGCAGGCAAGCCAGCTCCCACATTTGTTCGGTGTGCATCCAATAAAAAACGGCCTCTGATGAGGCCGTTTTGTTATTTCCAATCCCACATCATGTACGCATCCCACGCCCACTCACCAGCAACCGCGCACAACCGATATACAGCACCACGGTCGCAACGATCATAAAGGTGATCGCCACGCTGATCTTGATATCCGACACGCCCAGAATGCCGTAGCGGAAGGCGTTGACCATGTGCAGCACCGGGTTGGCCAAGGACACCGTCTGCCAGAACGGCGGCAGCAAGGTGATGGAGTAAAACACCCCGCCCAGGTAGGTCAGCGGCGTCAGCACGAAGGTCGGGATAATGGAAATATCATCGAAGTTGCGTGCGAACACGGCGTTGATAAAGCCCAGCAGCGAGAAGATCGTCGCCGTCAGCACGACCACCAGAATGGTGACCCCCAGGTGATGCACCTGCAGGTGGGTAAAGAACAGCGACAGCAGCGTCACGATCACCCCCACCATCAGGCCACGCAACACGCCGCCCAGGGTGTAACCGATGAGGATGGTGTGCGGTGACACCGGCGAGACCATCAGCTCTTCGATGGAGCGCTGGAACTTGCTGCCAAAGAAACTCGACACCACGTTGCCGTAGGAGTTGGTGATCACTGACATCATGATCAGGCCCGGCACGATGTACTCCATGTAGGTGAAACCACCCATGTCGCCGATTTGCCGGCCGATCAGGTTACCGAAGATCACAAAGTACAGGACCATGGTGATCGCCGGCGGCAGCAGGGTCTGCGGCCAGATCCGGGTAAAGCGCTTCACTTCGCGATAGACAATGGTTTGCAGCGCGACAAGGTTGGGTTGCAGTTCGGAACTCATACCGCCACCTTCGCCAGATTTTTCTCCACCAGGGACACGAACAACTCCTCAAGGCGATTGGTTTTGTTACGCAGGCTCAACACTTCGATGTTCTGAGTCGCCAGCTGGGTGAACAGCGCGGTGATGCCCATGGCCTTATCCACCTGCACCTCCAGGGTGTGGCTGTCCACCAGCCGGCTTGGGTAGCCGAGCAACTGCGGCGCCACCGAGAGATTGTTTTTCAAGTCGAGCAGGAAGGTTTCCACATGCAACTGGCCCAGCAGGTTGCGCATGCTGGTGTTCTCGACAATGGTGCCGTGGTCGATGATGCCGATGTTGCGGCACAACTGCTCAGCCTCCTCCAGGTAGTGGGTGGTGAGGATGATGGTGATGCCCTTCTCGTTCAGTTCGGTGAGGAAGGTCCACATCGAGCGGCGCAGTTCGATGTCCACGCCGGCGGTAGGTTCGTCGAGGATCAACAGGCGCGGCTCATGCACCAGGGCACGGGCGATCATCAGGCGTCGCTTCATGCCACCGGACAGCGAGCGCGAAGGCACGTCACGCTTGTCCCACAGGCCCAGTTGGGTCAGGTACTGCTCGGCGCGTTCCTTGGCGACTTTCGCCGGAATGCCGTAGTAGCCAGCCTGGGTCACGACAATGTCGAAGGTCTTTTCGAACTGGTTGAAATTGAATTCCTGGGGCACCACGCCAATGGAGCGCTTGAGCGCCGCCGGGGATTTGTCCAGGTCATGCCCGAAGATATTCACCGTGCCGCTGGTCTTGTTGACCAGGGTGGAGAGAATACCGATGGTGGTGGATTTGCCGGCACCGTTGGGGCCCAGCAAGGCGAAGAAGTCACCTTCGGCAACGTCCAGATCGATACCACTCAGGGCCTGGAAACCGTTGCCGTAGGTTTTGGTTAGCTGCCGGATGGACAGAGCGGAACTCATATCGGAATACGCACCAAAGAAGGGAATAGAAAGAATAGATGAGGGCACACCGCAGGTAGTTCAACCGGCGATGCAATGCGAGCATGGTGCTTGCCCATGCCGCACAAGTACAGTCACCCGTATTAATAGTGTGTATTAAGTCAACGCGGTCATCACCGCCTTGCGGTAGGCCGGGCGCTGTTGCAAGCGCTGGTACCAGGCCTCCAGATTCGGCATTGCCGGGCGTTCGATGGGCATCTCGAACCAGGCGTAGATGAAGCAGCCCAAGGGAATATCGCCCATGCCGAACGCCTGGCCGGACAGGTAGGGTTGCTCGGCGAGGGCTTGTTCGACGGTTTTGAGCGCGTCGATACAGGCTTGGCGCCCGGCATTGATGCTGTCCCAGTTTTGCTGGTCAGCCGGGGTGCGCACGATGCCCCAGAACACCGCCTTGAACGGGTCGGCGAGCGTGGAAGTGGTCCAGTCCATCCACTTTTCGGCGTTGGCCCGGGCTTGCAAGTGGCTGGGGTAAAAGTCCGATGCCTGCTTGGCGCACAGGTAACGCACGATGGTGTTGGACTCCCACAGCACAAAGTCGCCATCTTCGATCACCGGCACCCGGCCATTGGGGTTCATGGCCCGGTATTGGGGGGTATCGACCACACCAAAAGCCCCGCCCGCATCAATTGCTTCATAGTCCAGGCCGAGTTCCTCGGCGCACCACAGTGCTTTCCTGACGTTTGATGAATTTTTACGACCCCAGATCTTCAGCATGACCGCGCCTTATTGTGGATGAACTTGGCTGGATGAAGGCAGCAGCATACGCCGGTTCAGCCGCGGCTTAAATCGCTCTGCATATCGCCGAGCAGGGTGGGCGCATCGTCGGCAAACAGGTGCGGGTAGCACTGACGGATATGCCCGAAGAAAAATGCTTCAGGCACGTCAGCAAATTGCCCGTGGTCCACCACGTACTCCATCGAACGCTGACCCTGGCGATTGAACGCGTGGAACACGCTGTCGTGCAGGCCATCGAATTCCAGCGGCGGCACGTCGAACACCTCGCACAGTTGCTGGTTGAACGCCGGAGTGGCCTTGACCCAGCGGCCGTTCAGGTAAAGCTCGGTATAACCGTGCATGGCGAACACGTCACTCTTGAGCAGCGCGAGCAGCCGCGGTGTGGACAAGTGGTTGCGCACGTCCGCCAGGCCAATGCGTGCGGGAATGCCGCAGTGGCGCGCGCAAGCGGCGAGCAACGTAGCTTTGGGCACACAGTAGCTTTCGCCGGCCGCCAGGGCGAAGCTGGCACTCAAGGTGTTGGGGTCACGGCTGAAGGTATAGGGGTTGTAGCGAATGGCCTCACGCACCCCGTAGTAAAGACTGACTGCCTGGTCACTTAAATCCGGGCGGGTTCCGCGATGTTTCTCGGCGAACTCCACCACCACAGGGTGGTCACTATCGATGAAGCGGCTGGGACTCAAGTACGTATTCATGAGCTTGATCTCCGAGGGGAGCCTGGAGTTTAACCACCAGGCCTGCCAGAGAGATAACGACGATTCGGCCAAATGCCGGCGCCGGCTGATGGGTTGCCCAGTACACCTTGTTACACCCTGATCACCCGGCTTGTTCGGATGCCGACTAAGCTCCCTGGTGGTTTCGCCCCTGGTTCACGGAGGATTGAATATGCTGTTGTTGTGGATACTGGTGCTGGTGGTCGGCATTGCCTACCTGGCACACCGCCGTACTGCCCCCCTGCCCGCCCTGGGCGTGGTCGCCGTCTACCTGCTGGCGATGGGCGCCTGGAGCCACGCACCGGGTTGGCTGCTGCTGATCTTCTGGGTGCTCCTGGCCGTGGTGGCCGCGCCTTTGTTGCTGCCCGACCTGCGCCGCCAATACTTCACCAAGCCGCTGTTCAGCTGGTTCCAGAAAGTGCTGCCGCCGATGTCCGAGACCGAGCGCGATGCGATCGATGCCGGTACCGTATGGTGGGATGGCGAACTGTTCAGTGGCCGCCCCGACTGGGACAAATTGCTGGCCTACCCCAAGGCGCAATTGACCGAGGAAGAGCAGGCGTTCATCGACGGCCCCACCGAAGAACTCTGCGCCATGGTCAGCGACTGGGAAATCGGCCAGGCCATGGACCTGCCGCCGCAAGCCTGGGAACACATCAAGACCCATTGTTTCTTCGCCCTGATCATTCCCAAGGAGTACGGCGGAAAGGGCTTCTCCGCCTATGCCCACTCCCAGGTCGCCATGAAGCTCGCGACCCGCAGTGGTGACCTGGCCTCCACCGTGATGGTCCCCAACTCCCTCGGCCCCGCCGAACTGCTGCTGCACTACGGCACCGACGAACAACGTAACCACTACCTGCCGCGCCTGGCCCGCGGCGACGACATTCCGTGCTTCGCCCTCACCGGCCCGCTGGCCGGCTCCGATGCGGGCGCCATGCCCGACACCGGGGTGATCTGCAAAGGGGAATGGGAAGGCAAGGAAACCCTCGGCCTGCGCCTGAACTGGGAAAAGCGCTACATCACCCTCGGCCCGGTCGCGACCTTGCTCGGTCTGGCCTTCAAGGCTTATGACCCAGACCACCTGCTGGGTGAGGAAGAGGACCTGGGCATCAGCCTCGCGTTGATTCCTACCGACACCCCTGGCGTGGAAATCGGCCGTCGTCACCTGCCGCTTGGCGCCGCCTTCATGAACGGCCCCAACTCCGGCAAGGATGTGTTTATCCCTCTGGAATACCTGATCGGTGGCCAGGAGATGCTCGGTAAGGGCTGGATGATGTTGATGAACTGCCTGTCGGTCGGCCGTTCGATCTCGCTGCCCGCCGTCGGCACTGGCGCTGCCAAGTTCACCAGCCTGGTGACCGGCCAATACGCCCAGGTGCGCGAACAGTTCAACGTACCGCTGTCGGCCTTCGAAGGGATCCAGGAAGCCCTGGCACGCATCGGTGGCAACGCCTGGCTGATGGACAGTGCGCGCATGCTCACCGCCAACGCCGTGGACCTGGGCGAGAAGCCGTCGGTGTTGTCGGCGATCCTCAAGTACCACCTGACCGAGCGTGGCCGTGAGTGCATCAGCCACGCCATGGACGTGCACGGCGGCAAGGGCATCATCATGGGCCCCAACAACTACCTGGGCCGCAACTGGCAGGGCGCACCGATCTTCATCACCGTGGAAGGCGCCAATATCCTCTCGCGTAACCTGATGATCTTCGGCCAGGGCGCCATTCGCTGCCACCCCTTCGTGCTCAAGGAAATGGCCCTGGCCGGCCGCGAAGACCATGACCAGGCGTTGAAGGAATTCGACGGCCTGCTGATGCAACACATCGGCTTTGCCGTCAGCAACGCCGCCAGCACCCTGGTGCTGAACCTGGGCTTCGGGCACTTCGAAAAAGCCCCGGGCAACCGGTTGAGCCAGGGCTACTTCCGTGCCCTGAACCGCCAGGCGGCTGCGTTTGCCCTGCTGGCCGACCTGAGCATGATGTTGCTGGGTGGCGAGCTCAAGCGCCGCGAACGCCTGTCCGCCCGCCTGGGTGATGTGCTGAGCCACATGTACCTGGCCTCGGCGGCGCTCAAGCGTTATCACGACCTGGACTCGCCGGACCATCTGGAGCCGCTGTTTGCCTGGGCCATGGAAGAAAGCCTGGGCGAATCGGAACGCGCACTGGATGAGCTGCTGAGCAACTTCCCGAACAAGGTGCTGGGCTGCCTGCTGCGGGTGATCGTGTTCCCATTCGGGCGTCGTCATACCGGCCCGTCCGATGCGCTGGATGCCGAAGTGGCAGCCGTGATCGGCCGCGCCAAGGGCGACCCGACCCTGGAAGAATTGCTGGCCGGCTGTTATCGCCCGCAATCAGCAGAAGATCCGGTGGGCGCCCTGCAACATGCCTACGACCTGCTCGGTGCCAGCCACCCCTTGCAGAAAAAACTCCACAGCGCGCTCAAAAGCGGCCAGGTCAAGCCGGCTGCCGGCGAGCATGCCATCGACGCGGCCCTGCAGGCCGGCGTGCTGCAACCGGCCGAGGCGCAAACCCTGCGCGATGCCGAGGCGGCGCGACGCAAGGTGATCGACGTGGATGATTTCAGCAAGGAAGAGCTGATGCAGGCAGAAGGTAAAGTCCGCTGAGTCGAGCGGTCATATAAAAACGGGCGCGAGAGGCTTATACTCTCGCGCCCGTTTTTGCTTTAGAGGCCTTATCTCGTGTCCAACGTCGTTGCCGATCATCTCGTCTTGCTCGACCACTTGCGCAGCATCCTGGTTGCCGTCGGCGAAGCCGAACAGGTACCCGAGGAAAGCCACTCGCTGTTCCTGGAGCGTTTCGACGAACTGCGCGCCCTGTTGCCAATCGACCCGATCGAAAGCCAGTACCTGGGCCAGGACCTGATGAGCCAGGTCATCCTGCGCTACCCGCAAATCGCCCACCTGGTGCCCCGCGACCTGCTGTGGTTCTTTGGCGGCGACTGCCTGCACTTCATGCCCGACGAAGAACTGGACCTGTACCAGGCCCTGGAAGAACGTCGCTATGAAGCCGAACAGAACGACGAACCGTTCGACTGGAACCAGGAAAAACAGCTGCTGGCGATGCCTCAGGACCAGAGCAAACACTGACGACTATGCTCGTTCCTACGCTCTGCGTGGGAACCTATCCTGTGACGCTCTGCGTCACCCGTGCACAGGCATAAAGGCAGGACGCGGAGCGTCCAAGGTGGCATTCCCACGCAGAGCGTGGGAACGAGCAACCGCGCTCCTACCGCCGCCGCAGCGTGGGCTCCTTGGCCATGCACTCCACCAGATAATCGATAAACACCCGCAACTTCGGCGGTAGGTACCGTGTGGGCGAATGCAGCAGCCACGCCTCGCCATGGTACGAGGCAATAAAATCCCACCCCGGCAACACCTGCACCAACTCCCCCGCTTCCAATGCATGCCGCGCGGTGAAATACGGCAAGCTGGCAATCCCGACATGCTGCAACGCCGCCTCCAGCCGCACCCCGGTGTGGTTCGCCGCATACCGGCCGCGTACGCCGACCGTTACCGCCTTGCCAGCCTGGCGAAACTTCCAGCGTGAATCTCCCGGTGTTTCACCCAGATAAATGCAACTGTGCCCAAGCAGATCATGGGGATGGCTCGGTGTACCGTGCTCGGCCAGATATTGCGGCGTCGCGCACAACAAATGTTCGATGGGCAACAGCTGGCGCCCGACCAAGCCTGGCGGTGGGCTGTCGGTGATGCGGATGCTCAAGTCGACGTTGTCGTCGATCAAATCCACATGCCTATCTTCCAGGATCAATTGCACATCCACCTTGGGATAGCGCCGCAAAAATTCCGGCATATGCGGGTGCACCACAAATCGCCCCACCGCCTTGGGCACACTGACCCGCACCAGCCCCTCGGCTTCATGGGTAAATTGCCCACTGATTTCCATCACCGAGCGCGCCGCATTGACCATCTCCTGGCAACGCTTGAACACCTCCTCGCCGCCCTCGCTCAGGCGCAGCTTGCGCGTGGTGCGTTGCAGCAGGCGCATGGCCAGGGCTTGTTCCAGGCGCGAGATGCTGCGGCTCACCGCCGAAGGTGAAACGCTGAGTTGCCGCGCCGCTTCGGAGAAGCTGCCGGTTTCCACGACCTTGACGAAAATCGCCATTTCACCCAATAACGGTAAAGGAAGATTGATGCTCATGACGCACAGGTCCATTGATAATTGAGCGGATTATCACCCATCTGCGCACTATTTATACTGCCCACAGAACCCTGATGCGGATGTAAATAATGACCGAGCGCCTGTTTTTTACCCACGACCACCTGACGGCCGAGCTGGAAGTGCTCAGTTGCACCCCGCACGAAGAGCAATTCGCCGTGATTGTGCAGTCGACCATTTTCCACCCCCAAGGCGGCGGCCAGCCGTTCGACACCGGCTGGCTCGGCGATAGCCAGGTACTGCGGGTCGTGCAGGAAGCCGAACAGGTGGTGCACTACGTCGACCAGCCCCTGGAACCAGGACCCGCCATTGCACGAGTCGACGCACAGCGGCGCGCCTTGCACACTCGTCTGCATTCGGCGGGGCACTTAATTGGCAATGCCGGCGAACGCCTGGGCTGGATGCCGATCAAGGCTCACCACTGGCCCGGCGAAGGCAAGATCACCTTTATCCGTGGCCAGACCGCGCAAGACATGGATGCGCAGACGCTCCAGCAGTGGGTCAACACATGGATCGCCGCCGACTATCCCCGCTATATGACGCTGGAAGATGGCACCCGCGAAGTCGGCTTCGGCGAATTACCGGCTTACGCCTGTGGTGGCACTCATGTCCAAGCGCTGAGCGAACTGGGCCAGGTAACGATCCTGGCGTTGTCGGAGAAAAAAGGCGCGCTCTCGGTGCGCTATGAAATCAATGCGGGAGGAGGCTTGCCTTAATGCCATTCAGTTAAGCTCAGTTCCCCTGTGGGAGCTGGCTTGCCTGCGAAAGCGTTAGTGCAGTAGCAGATGCAGTGACTGACACACCGCTATCGGGGGCAAGCCCCCTCCCACATTGGATCGCCCCAAAGAAACAGGCTACACGGCAATCGCCCCCGCCCTGCTCGGCTCAACCACGAACGACTTCAACGTCGACACCGTCGCCGCCGGGTCACGCGGATCACTGATCGCACGAAAATTCGTCAACATGCTATTGGCCGCCAACTCCACCGACACATACCCACGCTGGCGACTGTCGAAAAACTTCACATGGGGGTTGAGCGGCATGATCTTCATGAACGCGTCATAGGGCGGGCCGTCGGAGGTCACCGACGAGCCAACAAACTCGGTGGCGACCACCGCCGAGTCCGGCCTTTCTGCGTCGGCATGCAGGTCGGTGGCCCAGAACGAATGAATATCCCCTCCCCAGAACACCGGGTTCTTCACGCGATTGCGCACGATCGACGCCAGCATCCGTGAGCGGTTCGCCATGTAGCCATCCCAGCCATCGGTCCAGCGGCCAAGCTTATGGTTGGTGAGGTCACGCTGCATCAGCGGCGCCACCAGCAGGTCTTGTGCGATCACATTCCACTGCGCTCCAGACTGGGCAAAGCCCTGATCCAGCCAGGCTTCCTGCTGCCAGCCGAGCAACGTGCGGCCAGGGTCACGCAGGTCGCTGCAGGGGGCGGTGACAATATGCCCCTGGTGGCTGCCATTGGCCGCGATGCACGGTTGCTCGGAACGGTACTGGCGACCGTCGAGCACATGGAAACGCGCAAGCCGGCCGTAATCCAGGCGCCGGTAAATGCGCATGTCCGGCCCCTTCGGCACGCTGCTGGCACGCAGCGGCATGTGTTCGTAAAACGCCTGATAAGCCGCCGCGCGTTGTTTGAGAAACTGCGCCACCGTCACTTTCGGGTCCTGGGACCAGCGGTTGGCGTAGTCATTCTGTACTTCGTGATCGTCCCAGGTTACGACGCTAGGAGCCGCGGCGTGCAGGGCCTGCAGGTCTGGATCAGTCTTGTACAGTGCGTAGCGGTTGCGGTAATCACTCAGGCTTTGCGCATTGCCGCTGCCGTGAGAACGAAACACCTTGCCCGAATCCGCAGCATAGGAACTGTCGTAGATGTAATCACCGAGGAAAAACACCAGGTCCGGCTGCTCGGCGGCAAGGTGTCGGTAGGCGCTGAAATAGCCACGTTCCCAGTGCGAGCAGGACACAAACCCCAGCCGGGCCGCGGCCATGGCCTGCAGCGGCGGCATCGTGCGCGACTGGCCCACCGGGCTCTGCGCACCGAGCCCTTCAAACTGGTACCAATACGGCCGATCCGCCGCCAGCCCCGCCACTTCGACATGCACTGCGTGAGCAAAACGGGGCGTCGCCAGTACTTCGCCCTGCTTCACAATGCGCGTCATCGCCGCATCGCTGGCTACCCGCCAACGCAGCGGCACCGAGCGACTGAGGCCGACACGGCCATCCGCAGCATTGAACAACGGCGCCAGGCGCGTCCAGATCACAAAGCCATCTGGCAACGGGTCGCCGGAAGCCACGCCGAGGGTGAACGGATAATCCACCCCGGCACTGCGCGCAAACGGGCTGAGGATGGAAAAGGCGGTAGCGACCACCAACCCGCCGAGGACCCGGCGTCGGCCGTGGTCGACGTCGCCGCTCACAAGCAGCGCTCCCAGTCATCACGCACGCTGGCAAACCCGAGCAAGTCCTCATACACGCCGTTCTTCAGGAACGCCTGGTGCATGCAGCCTTCATAGCGCAGGCCGATCTTCTCCATGACTCGCGCCGATTCCTTGTTGCGCGCGAAACACTGGCTGCCCACGCGCTGCAACCCTAGCGCCTCGAAGCCGAAATCCATCACCGCGCTCGCCGCTTCTGCCGCATACCCCTGGTTACGGCAGTGCGCCGCCACCCAGCCACCCAAGTGCCCATAGTGATGGCGAGCATTGATGCGCAGGCTGACCATGCCGACCAATTCGTCGGTGCCGCGCACATGCATCCCCAGGTTCAGCAGTTCACCAGTGCGGTACTTGTCGGCGGCCCCGGCAATAAAATCCTGGGCGGTTTCCAGGGTGTAGGGCGATGGAATGTTCGCCGTGTTGTCGGCAATTTTCGGCCCGTTGGCAAGCGTGAAAAGCACCTGCGCCTGGTGCATATGCAGGGCGCGTAACAGCAGTCGCGGGGTCGTCAATTGAGGCAGTGCAGTGGGCATGGGAGCCGGCTCTCAAGATAAATTTCTCAAGCATGGAGGCCCCGAGTGTCAGTTTCATTACGCCCGAAAACTGACCGGTAAGTTTTCTGAAAGACGCGTCCTAGAGCCTCTAAACGGTCAATTAAAGTTAACCAATCGGTCATTTTTGGCTGTTAGCGTTTTGCCCCTAATTCAATGACGGGGTAACGGAATGAGAACCTGGGACGAACCCAAGAAACGCAAGGCGCACATCGAGCTGATCCCGATGATCGACGTGATGATGTTCCTGCTGGTGTTTTTCGTACTGGTGAGCCTGAACGTGATTCCCGCGCTCGGCATGAAGACCCAATTGCCCAGCGCCAGCAGTTCGCAGCAGCTCAAGCCGCAGAACAAATTCATCCTCACCCTGGGCCTGGAAGGCCAGTTGCAACTGGACGGCAAGGACCTGACGGTGGAGGCCCTGGTGCCGGCGCTGAAGGCTGCCGAAAAGCCCGATACCAAGTCGACGATCATCGTCAACAGCGACAAAGGCGTGGAGGTTTCGCGCCTGGTGGAAGTGATGGACACCCTGCGCCTGGGTGGCTTCACCTCCGTGTCCATTGCTACGCGTAAGTCCTGACCATGTACGCTCTGTTTCGCGTGCGTCAGCTGCTGGGCAGTGTGCCGGCCCTGATCGCCTTGGTGCTGATTGCACTGGGTATCCAGTCCCAGACATTGAAGGTCGAGCCGGTGTATGACGAGTCGGCGGTCGAATTGGCCTTGGTCGAGCCGGAACCGCAAGTCATACCGGAACCGGTGGTGGAGCAAGAACCGCCGCCGCCGATGATCGAAGAGGAAGAGGCCGAGCCGGCGCCCCCGCCGCCACCGCCCAAGCCGCTGCCCAAACCCAAACCTGAACCCAAGCCAAAACCTGTGCCCAAGCCTGCCCCCGTGGTCGCCAAGCCCGTGCCGACGCCGCCACCGGTGGCCGCCAAGCCAGCCCCGGCCGTCGTCACCCAAGCGGCACCGACGCCTGCCCCACCGGCGCCACCGAAGGTCGATGGCCAGGCCCTGGAAAGCGGTTACCTCAAAGGCTTGCGCAACGAACTGGACACCTACAAGCAGTACCCCACCGGGCGCCAGGCGTCCCTCGAACGCCCGAGCGGCGAGGTGGTGGTGTGGTTGCTGGTAGACCGTCAAGGCCGTGTCCTCGACTCGGGTTTACAAACCCAGGCCTCGAGCATGCTGCTCAACCGGGCCGCCACCAATAGCTTGCGTCGCATCAAGCAAGTCAAACCGTTCCCCGAGCAAGCCTTCGGGGGGCGCAATGAGCAGCGCTTCACCGCCACCTTCAACTACAGCGTGCAATAAGCACCCGACACCAGGACGACAGTGATGAAGTTCACCCGTATTCATCTGGCACTAGTGGCCGCGACCAGCATGACCCAGGGAATGGTCATGGCAGAGACCAGCGACAGTGACGTCGGCACCATTGGGGTACAAGGCAAGGCGACCGCAGGAGGCGGTTACATGGTGCCGGAGGAAAGCATCAAGGGCCGCTCCACGGTAACCAAGGAAGCACTGGATAAACAGGCGGCCACCGGCAATGCCATCGACAAGCTCAAGTACACCCCGGGCTTGAACATCTCCAGTGAAGACAACACTGGCCTGTCGGGCTTTCGCTTCACCATGCGCGGCATGAACTCCGACCAGGTGGGCATGTCGGTGGACGGCATGCCGATCAATGATTCGGGCAACTACGCGCTGTATTCCAACCTGCTGGGCGATCCGGAAAACATCGACCAGATCTTCGTCACCCAGGGCGCTGCGGAATCCGACGGCCCGCACATTGGTTCCAGCGGCGGAAACATTGGCATCGTCACGATTCGCCCGACCAAGGAAACCGGTGCCTTCGTCAAACAGGTCGTCGGCAGCAACGCCACGCGCAAGACTTTTGCCCGCCTCAACACCGGCGAAATCAACGGCCTGAGCAACTGGCTGTCGGTGTCCCACACAGAAGGTGAAATGTGGCGCGGCTCGGGCGCGGTACGCGCGGACAAGGTGGAGTGGAACAGTTTTTTCGACGCCGGCAATGGCAACACCGCCAACCTGATCCTCAAGTACCACGAGCAGGACAACAACAGTTACAGCCAGTTGACCAAGGCGCAGTTCCAGCAATATGGCCGCAAGTACGACCCTTACCCTGCCACCCCGAGCGTGGGCAGCAACGGCAAATACAACAGCTATTACGCCCTGGCGCAGAACCCGTTCCAGACCTTCACCGCCGTGCTCAACACCCAGTTCAAACTGGCCGATAACCTCGCGCTGTCCGTGATCCCGTATTACTACTGGGGCAATGGCAGCGGCGTCGGTTCATCCAGCTATGCCCTCAACCGTGGCTCCAACCAGGGCGGTGTGTTCGACCTCGGCAACCTGCCAACGGCCGCCCAATACAACGCCGACGGCACACCCAACAGCGGCGTGTACTACCGCCCTTCACGCACGCAAACCTGGCGTCCGGGTATCACCACCAAGCTGACCTGGGACCTTGGCGACCACAGCCTGCAATTCGGCTACTGGTACGAGCGCGCACGCCAGAGTCAAACCCAGCCGTTCATCCCGCTCAAGAGCAACGGCAAGCCGGTGGACACCTGGCCGGACTCCAACAGCGCCATCGTCGATGCCAACGGCAACACCGTGCAGGGCCGCGACCGTTTCACCGTGACGCCAGCGCAAAAGGTCTGGGCCCAGGACACCTGGTACATCAACCCGGACTGGACCTTCATCGCAGGCCTGGCCTACATGAACGTCGAGCGTGAAGGCACCAACCACGGCAGCCTCAACGAACGCCCGGAAAAACGTAACCAGACCTACAACAAACTGCTGCCCAACGCCGGCCTGAAATACCAGCTGGACGAGCGTGACCAGTTGTTCTACAGCGTGTCGCGCAACATGCGCGTGCCGCAGAACTACGTGCTCTACGACAAAGGCGCCGGCTCGATCGACGCCGAGCCGGAAACCAGCTGGAACCATGAACTGGGCTGGCGCTACAGCGGCGACGACATGAGCCTGGCCGCCACCCTGTTCTACATGGACTTCAAGAACCGCCAGGTGTCGTCCCGGGACATCAACGGCGACTTTGCCGACATCAACGCCGGCTCCGTGGTCAACAAAGGCCTGGAGCTGGAGTGGAGCGGCCAGTTGCCCCACCACTTCAATTACTACACCTCCTACACCTACACCAAGGCCGAGCAGCAGGATGACCTGACCGTCTACAACGCCGGCAAACCCATCGTGCTGCCCACCAGCGGCAAGCAGTTCGCCAACGTGCCCAAGAACATGCTGGCGGCCAACATCGGTTATGACGACGGGCGCTTCTACGGCACCTTCGGCGGCAAGTACACCAGCAAGCTCTACGGCGACCTGACCAACGACGAGGCGATTTCCGGTCGCACCGTGTTCAACCTCGGCGCCGGTATTTACCTGCCGGTGGACAAGAAGGTGGTCAAGGACGCGACCCTGCGCCTGAACGTCGACAACCTGTTCGACAAGAAATACCTGGACGGCGTGTACACCACCAAGACCAACGCGGCCAGCTACAGCGGCTTCCGCGATGGCGACCCGGCGTACATCGTCGGCCTGGACCGTACCGTCACGGTTTCGCTGGAAGCGAATTTCTAAGACTCACCCCAAGAGGAACACCATCATGGATATGAACCTGCTCCACGACGTCACTTTCTATGTGATGTACGCGGCGATGGCCATTGCGATCTTCATCGCCATCGAACGCGGTATCTACTTCGCCTACGTACGCCGCCAGGCACGCGCATTGATCGACGCCCTGGGCGCCAATGTGCACAGCGAGCGTGACCTGCCGGAGAACCTGACCCGTCGCGACAGCCTGCCGCTGAACATGATCTTGCCGGTGCTGGCCCAGAAGGCAACCCACGGTTCGCGCAAAGACCTGGACGACGAAATCGATACCCAGTACCTGAAGACGCGCGCCCCACTGGCCCGCAGCCTGTGGATCATCGAGACCATCACCACCGCCGCCCCGCTGCTGGGCCTGCTGGGCACCATTCTCGGCATCATCGACACCTTCAAGGCACTGGCCACCGCGGGCGTGTCGGACCCAGGGCAGATTTCCGGGGGTATCGGGACGGCGTTGTTCGCCACGGGATTAGGTATCGCCATCGCACTGTTTTGCGTGGTGTTTCACAACTTCTTCCAAGACAGCCTGGAGCGCATCAACGACCAGTTGAAGATCCTGTTGATCCGCGCCGCCACCGGTGCCCGCGCACAGGATGAAGTGACCCATCGCGTGCCCACCCCGCTGCACAGCCGCACGGCTTGACCTACAGGGCGGGCGCCTTGGGCGCTCGCCTTTTCCTTTGGTGCGATGAGACGCTTATGTCCCTTTCGATGAAGTTGCGTATCGCCGGCCTCACCGGCTTGCTCCTCAGTCCGCTGGCCCAGGCGGACTTTTCCATTCCAGGCTTTGAACTGGTGCATACCGTACCCGTGGACACCGCCCTGGGCACCGACGATCTGCGCCAGCCCGGCCCGGTATGGATCGAGCTGTTCGACGGCGCCAAAAGCCGCATTGATATCGGCCAGTTCTACGCCGCGGACCACCCTGGTTCGGTGATGAACACGGTGCTTGAACACCTGGAAGCCGCCGGCAAACGCGGCGTGAAGATTCGTTTCCTGCTCGAAGAAAAAGGCATCAAGCTGTCGGATGCCGCCACCCTGGAACGCTTGCGCGCCATTCCCAACCTGACCTTGCGCGTGCTGCCCTACGGGCAACTGAGCGGCGGCATCATCCACGCCAAGTACCTGCTGGTGGATGGCAAGCAGGCGTTTGTCGGCAGTCAGAATTTCGACTGGCGCGCCCTGGAGCATATCCACGAAACCGGGCTGCGCATCACTGACGAAACGGTGGTGGGCCAGGTGCAGGCGATCTTCGAGCAAGACTGGCAAGCCCAGGCCGCGCTGGCGGGTAAACAACCGGTGCCGCTACCCGCCAGTGGCCCGGCACCCGCACGTACCGGCAACTACCTGGTGGCCAGCCCGCAACGCTACAACCCGCCCGGCGTGGGCGACTCACAGTTGGAACTGCCGCGCCTGCTGGGCGAAGCCAAAAAAGAAGTACGCGTGCAATTGCTCGACTACGCGCCGCTGTCCTACGGACCGGATCGAACCCGGCCGTACTACGCGGTGATCGACAACGCCGTGCGCGCTGCTGCTGCCCGTGGCGTGTTGATCAAGCTGATGGTATCCAACTGGAACACCGACCCGCTGGAACTGCCTTATCTCAAGAGCCTGGCGGTACTGCCCAATGTCGAGATCAAGATCGTCACCCTGCCCGAAGCCAAGCAAGGCTTCATCCCTTATGCGCGGGTGATCCACAGCAAAACCATGGAGATCGACGGCCAAGTGGCGTGGGTCGGCACCAGCAATTGGTTGGGCGGCTACCTGGATAATTCGCGCAATCTGGAGGTGGTGATGCGCAGTGAGGCGATGGCCAAGCGCGTAGGCCAATTGCATGAACAACTGTGGGATGGGCCTTACGCTAGAGCCTTGAGCGTGACGGAGGAGTATCCCGCGGCCCATCCTGGCCAGCATTGACCTTGGGCACCTGAGTAATGGTAGTGTGTGGAAATGTTTCTGACTCTTCCGTCAGAAACCTCCTACTCACTACCTGCAAAGGAATGCCTTTAACCATGCACTTTCCACTGAAAAAACTGGTGGCTGCCACCTTGTTCGCCGCGAGCCTGTCGGCAGTTGCCACTCCCGCATCCGCTAACATCACCGCAGACCAAAGCGCAGCCATCCTGAAGCATTTCAGCGAGAACTCGGCCACCGATTTTCGCAGTTTCCTCGGCACCCTGGCCAAGAGCGAACTGGGCAAATCGGCTGACACCGGCCCTGCTATCAGCGCGTTTCTGGGCAACAAAACCCTGAGCGCCGAGCAGCAGAACGAGATCAATCGCCTGCTGGGCATTTATACCCGCGTGAAGTACGGCAAAGCCGCGCTCGAAACCCTGCGCGAACTCGTGGAAATCCCGACGTTCAACGTGGACGGCCTGCCACAGTATAAAAACCCGGAATTCCTCAAGATCGCGGCGAAGATCGAGGCCTTGGCCAAGTCCTTCAACCTGAACTTCCGTAACGTCGATAATCGCGTGTACGAAATTTCCCTGGAGGGCAGCGGTGATGACGTCGTGGGTGTGCATGCCCATGCCGATGTGGTGCCCGTGACTCCGGAAAACTGGGTGCTGCAAGACGGTACCAAACTCGACCCGTTCAAGGTCACGCTGATTGGCGACCGCATGTATGGCCGCGGTACCGAGGATGACAAGAACGGCATCGTGGTGACGATGTACGCCATGAAAGTCATCAAGGAAGAAAAACTGCCATTGGCGCGCACGTTCAAGCTGCTGGTGGACACCACTGAAGAAACCGCCGGTGATGCCATTCCTTACTACTTCGAACGCAATCCCGTGCCGCAATACAACCTGGCGCTGGATGGCGGTTACCCGGTGGTGATCGCCGAGAAAGGCTCGGGTACGGTCATGGCCACCTTCCCGGTGCGCAAGGGCGAAGGCAAAGGCGCGCAAATCATCGCGATGACCGGCGGCAAGGCGAACAACCAGATTCCATCGGCCTCGGTGGCCACGCTGGTCAGCGATACGCCAGCCGAATTGGCCGCCAGCTTGCAACAGGCCGGTGACGACTATGCCAAGCGCAATGGTGGCAATTTCCAGGTGACGGCCAAGGTCGATGGCAAGGACGTCAAACTCACGGTTACCGGCGTATCCGCTCACTCCTCCGAGCCTGAAACCGGGGTCAACCCGGTGGCGCGTATGCTGGACCTGATCCACAGCCTCGACGGCAAGGTCGCCCTCCAGCACAACCACATCACCGATGCCGCGCGGTATGCCGCCGACAACTGGGGCCTGGATTACCTGGGCGGCAAATTGGGTGTGGGCTACGCGGATGATTTCATGGGGCCGTTGACCACCTCGCTGACGTTTGTGGGGCAGGATGACAAAGCCTTCAAACTGGCCGTGAACCTGCGCGCACCGAAAGGTAAAACCCCGGAGGCGCTCAAGGCGCAAATCGAGCAGAAGCTGAACACCTGGGACAAGAACGCCAAGGTCAACGTGAGCTTCACTTACTCGCTGGACACGCCGATGTACCGCAACCCTGAAGGGGAATGGGTAAAAGCCTTGCTGGCAGTGGCCACTGAAAACCTGGGCATGGCGCACAAGTTCGGCACCTCGGCCGGCGCAACCTCGGTGCACGACCTGCCCAACGGCGTGCAATTCGGCCTGGCCCGCCCGGAAGAGAAGTACACCGGGCACACTGACAGTGAGTTCAAGACGGTTGAACAGTTCTTGCTGGACCTGCAGATCGTCACCGAAATGATGGGCCGCGTCGGGCAATTGCCGAAGCTCTGACCCAGTTGAAGCCCCAGCGAGGCTGCGATGGCGGCGGTACAGGCAACTTCTTTAGCGCCTGAACCACCGCTTTCGCAGCCTCGCTAAAGCTCGACAGCTCCCACAGGAGATCGGCGGTGTGGGTGAGATCTCGCTTTGCAGGGCTATCGCGCCAAGCACAACTTGGCAGCATCAGCCTTGCAACATCAGCATGTCTTCAAAGAAACCACCGACCGACTCAGTGGGATGGCACAGCTGTATTTCCAGCACCCAGGCCATTTCACTCGGTGGGATCTCCAGGTCAGCCAACACTTTGCTCTCGAACAACGCATGGGGGAAATCTGCAAGGCGGTGCCCTGCCAGGTTGCGTGCCAATCTCCAGCCTTTGGACAGGGCGCTCTGCTCGGCGAAGTCGTAGAGTTCACGCCCAGTCAGGCCACGCAGCCACGCCTGGCGTGTTTCATCAAACACTTCGTGCACGGCCGTTTTGCAGGCCTGGTGCAACGGCGCATCGCCGAACACAAACGTATCGCCATAGTCCCCTTCGTAGCCATCCCACACCGGGCCAAGATCGACCACGGCAATGTCATTAGCGCGCAGCCTGCGCTGACGATCAACACCCTCGCGCGGTGGGCGCACAGTGTCGGCGCCAAAACGAATGTAGGTCGGATGCCAGGTGTGCGAAGCGCCCATGGCCTGCAGTTGCCTTGCGGCCATCTCAAGGGCCTCGCCGGTGGTCATGCCGATCTTCAACTGGCTGGCAATGGCCCCCAGGGCACGCATGGATTTTTCCCGCGCAGCCAACATGCCGTCCAAGGAATAACGCGGGCCGACTTTCTCCCAGACCGGGTCGAACGACAGGGAAACCGTTTCCGCACTTGACCGACCACTGGCAACAAACGCCTCCGCGATAAACCGGTGGCTAGCCAACCCCGCTTCAAGGCAATGGGTGCGCACCTGGCTGAGCATTGCACCATTACCGCACGCATACACCTGGACCTGCTCCCAGCGATGCCCGTGACCCGATGCAACCTCCTGCACCCTGCCCTCTGATGACCGCACGGGATGCCAGCGAAAACGGGGATGCTCAAGCATCGCGTGGTCGAGGAAGGCACTGTCATAAAAGTCCGCCGATTGCGCGCCACCCCAATACAACGTCACTTCGACATCGCGCTTGAGCGCGGTCAGCAGGATAGGCTTGATGCCCGCGTAACCCGTGCCCGTGGCAAATAGGACCACGGGCGCCGCCTCATCGTCCTGCCAGGTACAGGCACCAAACGGCCCTTCCACGTGAAGACGCTCACCCGCGCCGAGATCACCCAGGATACCCTCGGAAAAGTACCCGCCACTCACCCTTCGAATCTGGAAGATCAACCGCCCTTCATCATCGGCGGGCAGGTTGGCAACCGAAAAGCAGCGCGTGTCACCGTCCGCCAGGCGGAACTTGAGGTATTGACCAGGCCGCACCGCCACTGGGCTTTCGGGTATCAATACCAACTCGATCACATCGGGGCCCAGCGCACGCTTGCTATGCACTTGCGCCGCCACTACCAGCGCGGGCGTATCCAGCGACCAGCCGGGAATACGCAGGCGCATGTCGCCGCAGGCGTGGCTCTGGCATAACAACATTTCATTGGCTGCCAGAGGATAAGAAGGCGCCGGCGCACCCGGCGCAAGGCGCTTGGCCCGGTACGCACCTTCGGCGACCACCACCTTGCACGAACCGCAGGCGCCACGGCGGCAGGAGAACGGCACGGCCAAGCCGCTGGCGAGCATGGCGTCGAGCAAGAGTTCATCGCCCGCTTCAAAGGTTTTCCCCGAGGGCGACAGTTCGATGACATGACGTTTATTCATAAAGACCTCGGGATAAGTAAGGCTTGATTGTTGCGCTAGACTAGGCCCATTAAAACCTCCAGATTTGGATACTTCAGATGGTCCAGATGCGTAAATGGCGTCCACTGCTCCGGCTTGAAGAAGGTGCAAGCCAGGCGACTTACCGCAAGATCGCCGAAGGCTTGGTCAATGCCATCCTCGAAGGCCGCCTGCCGCCCGGGACGTTACTGCCGGGCACGCGGGAAATGGCACACTTGCTCGACGTCAACCGCAAGACGGTGATCCTGGCCTACGAAGAAGCCATGACCAAGGGCTGGCTGATCAGCGAGCCGCGCCGTGGCACCTTCGTCAATGCGCAGTTGACACCCACGCAACTGCCCAGCGTTACACAACCGTCTTTCGCACCGAAGTTACTGCACCAACCAGCGGTACCCTATTTCACCCATAACGCCCAAGTGGTCGCGCTTGAGCATCGACACGGCGCGCTGTTTTTCGACAACGGCACCAGCGACCACCGCCTGCTGCCCCAGGCCGTTTTGCACCGTTACTATCGCCATGCATTGCGCAACAGTTTCGCCTCCAATACCGTGCGTTACGGGAGTGAGGGCACCGGCTATCATTTGCGCTGTGCCCTGGCCGAGATGCTGCGTAACAACCGTGGGCTGACGGTCACTGCCGAAAATATCTGCCTGACCCAGGGCACCCAGATGTCCCTGTACCTGAGCGCCAGCCTGCTGCTCAAGCCCGGCGACGTAGTACTGGTGGAACGCTTGAGCTACCCACCGGCCTGGGAAATTTTCCGTCAGCTCGGGGCTCAGTTGGTCACGGTCGACATCGACGATGAAGGTTGCCGCACCGACCAGGTCGAGCGCTTATGCCGTGAGCACAAGGTGCGCATGATTTACCTCACGCCCCATCACCAGTTCCCCACCACCGTGAGCCTGCATGCCGCCCGCCGGCAACACTTGCTGGCCTTGGCCGCGCTGCATGACTTGTGCATTATCGAAGAGGACTACGACCACGAATATCATTTCAGTGGCCGCCCTTACCTACCGCTGGCCAGTGACCGCGCCCAACGCCATGTGCTGTATATCGGCTCGTTGTCCAAAGTGCTGGGCTCGACGTTCCGCTGCAGCTATATCGTCGCGCCCACCTCTGTGATTGAAGCCCTGCAGCGCAATGCCGCGCTGATGTTGGGCGATGCCGACGCGGTCGCTCAAGCCATGCTGGCAGACCTGATCAATGACGGGGAGTTGAAGAAGCATGTGCGCCGCGTGTCGAAAGAATATCGGGCGCGCCGATCCGTGCTGCAGGACTGCCTGGACCAGGCGTTTGGCGCTCGCATACAGGTGCGCGAACCCGAGGGGGGCTTGGCGCTATGGGTACGTTTCGAGGAAGAAATAGACGTCGATAAGTTGGCAAGCGCCGCATTGGACCACGGCGTCGTGGTGCGCAGCGGTCGTCAGTTTTCACCCAACGACCAGCCGGTAAACGCGCTGCGCCTGGGCTTTGCCTCCCTCGACCGGGATGAAATCCAGCAAGCCACGCGGCGCCTGGCCCAGGCGATGAACGCCGTAGGCAGGCGTTGAAAAACTTACCCAGCGGCCCCCAGGAACGGCAGCGCCAGATACAATTTGATCACCACCGCATTGGCGATATCGATGAAGAACGCGCCCACCATCGGCACCACCAGAAACGCGATCTGCGAGGGCCCGAAGCGCTGCGTTACCGCCTGCATATTGGCAATCGCCGTGGGCGTTGCGCCAAGCCCGAAGCCGCAATGGCCTGCCGCCAGCACCGCCGCATCGTAGTTGCGGCCCATCACCCGGAACGTCACGAAAATCGCGAACAGCGCCATCAGCAATGCCTGTGCGGCCAGCAGAATGACAATCGGTAAAGCCAGTGCCGCCAAGTCCCAGAGCTTGAGTGACATCAGCGCCATCGCCAGGAACAACGACAAACTGACATTGCCCAGCACCGAGACTTCGCGCTCGAACACCTGATGCCAGCCGAGCATCGACAGCCCATTGCGCAGCACCACACCGACGAACAATACGCACACGAACGTCGGCAATTCGAACGCGGTGCCTTGGATGGCGGCATTCAACAAGTTGCCGCCCTGCAGACTGATCGCCACCAGCGCCAGGGTCTCGATAAACGAAAACGCGGTGATCAGGCGCTCTTCATTCGGTTGTTCGAACCCCTTGGCCAGGCTCGACTGCGGTTGCCCAATACCTGGCACCTCGACCCGCTTGATCAGAAAACGCGCCACGGGCCCGCCGATCAGGCCACCGAGCACCAGGCCAAAGGTCGCCGAGGCAATCGCCAGTTCAGACGCAGACGCCACGCCATACTGCTCACTGAACACCGCGCCCCAGGCCGCACCGGTGCCATGCCCACCGGACAGAGTCACCGAACCCGCAAGCAGGCCCATCAATGGGTCAAGCCCGAGCGCCGAGGCCAGCGCGATACCCATGGCGTTTTGCACCACCAGCAAGCCCGTTACCACCAGCAGAAACACCGCCAGGATCCGCCCGCCTTTCTTCAGGCTGGCAAAATCGGCGTTCAAACCGATGGTGGCAAAGAACGCCAGCATCAAGGGGGTTTGCAATGAAGGATCGAAGCGTACTTCGATATCGGCAAACCCGCGCAACGCCAGGAGCAGCATGGCGACCAACAGGCCACCGGCTACGGGTTCCGGAATGTTGTAGGTACGTAAGAAGCCGATGCGAGCCACAAGCCCGCGCCCCAGCAATAGCACCAGTGAAGCGGCAACGAGGGTTGAATAGAAATCGAGTTGAAGCATCCGGTCAGTTCTCTGAAGTGGACAAGGAGAATGGGTGGCCAGAGTAGAGAGCACAGGGCGAAAAGGCATCCACCCTACAAAAAACACAGACTTTCCCTACAAGCTTCACAATAATAACCTACAACCGCCTGCACCTCGCCCATCCAGAGATACGCACAGTAGACTTATCGACGACGCCTTCGCAGCAGAGGCCAGTTTGAGGCGATCTCACCCGGCTCAGCGTCACGCCCTGCGACTCGCACCAGATCTGGAAACTCAAGCAACAGGGCACGATTACCCCGGCCAATGTGCTCCATCACCGCCAGGGTAATATTTTCCCGCACCATGCCCGTCGAAACGTAGTACATGGCCCAGGCCTGTTCTGGCGTACACAGGCCGATCTGCTCTTCAATCTCTTTGTAGGCCTTGTAGTCGTCCGACTCTAAATAGCGCTGATCACCGCCCTGGCGCATGCTGTCTCCCTCCCCGACCTCGTCCCCGTCACGTACCGCTTTTGACCTTGGTCCAGACCCGTGTGCGAATGCGCTCCGCCTTCAGCGGCAAGGGCTCAAGCGGAACCAGTGTGGCCATGGTCTTTTTATCGGGATAGATCCAAGGGTTATCCCGCAACTTTTGTTCGACGAACTCAGTGGCGTCTTTATTGGCGTTGGGATAGAGCATGTAGTTGGATGTCTTGGCTATCACCTGTGGCCGCAGCATGTAGTTGATGAACGCCAGAGCGGCCTTTGGGTGGCGAGCGTCCTTGAGCAACACCCAGTTTTCAGACCAGACCAAGGCGCCTTCGCGCGGCAGGCTGTAGGCAATCTTGCGGCCACTGTTGGACTTTTCATTAATCGCCTGCGCCGCCAGGGCACCATTGGCCCAGCCGACGACAGCACAGATATTGCCGTCCGCCAGGTCGGTGTCGATTCTGGACGAATCGAAATAGAGCACATAGGGGCGGATTTTCAACAGCAGCGCCTGGGCCTTCTGGTAATCCTCGGGATCAGTGCTGTTGCTGGGCAGCCCCAGGTAGTGCAAGGCAATGGAAATGATCTCGCTGGGGGAGTCGAGCATGGCCACGCCACAAGACTTGAGCTTGCTGATGTTTTCTTCTTTGAAGATCAGGTCCCAGCTGTCCACCGGGGCGTCATCGCCCAGCGCCGCCTTGACTTTATCCACGTCGTAGCCAATGCCGGTGGTGCCCCAGACATAGGGCACGGCGTAGCGGTTACCGGGGTCATTGACCGCCAGCAGGGAGAGGATGTCAGGGTCGATGTGCGAAAGGTTGCTCAACTGCGCGCGATCCAGCGGCTGCAGCACCCCGGCCTTGATCAAGCCCGGCAATACATTGGAGGTGGCCACCACCAGGTCATAGCCGGTGCGCCCAGCCATGACCTTGCTCTGCATGATTTCGGCGCTGTCGAAAGCATCCATATGCAGCTTGATGCCGGTCTCCTGCTGGAATTGCTTGGGCGTCTGCGGTTCAAGAAACCCGAACCAGTTATACAGATACACCGAAGATTCAGCGGCGGCTGCGGGCGTGCTGATTGCAGCGCCCATAAGCGAAGCTAAAAAAATAGCTCGCAAGTGTGCTCGACTCATATGACTATCCCTGTCCACACGACGCGCCCTCATGGCTATCGTAAGCTCGGGGTGAATATACCGAGCCTCGACGAATAGTAAATACCTACAAGTACTTAGCTCTGGCCTGCAAAGCCCTAACCCTAAAGGGGTAGAACATGTCGCTTGACCTTCATAGCCTGGCTTGGCACCGATCGGTTGGAAAACTGATCATGCAGCTCAATCGCCCTGAGTTCTGGAGTTCGTTGATTCGCGTATTGAATGAATATGTGCAGATAGACAATTGGGTGGTGCTGGTTTTTGGCGACCACGCAGTGCGTGTGATCAGCCTGCCCGAAGTAGCAGACAGCGAAGAAATCGACGCCTTTATTCACCGCTATGTGAAAGGCCTGTATCTGCTGGACCCGTTTTATATCGCTGATCGAGAAAACCCACAGAGCGGGTTCTTCCATCTGCTCGACATTGCGCCGGAACACTTCCGGGAAACCGAGTACTACCAGCAATATTTCGCGCAATACATCTCGGTCGATGAGGCGCAATACAACGTAAGGCTCGATGCCGGTACAACGCTGTGCATGTCGTTTGGCAGCAACCTGCGATTCACCCAGGCGCAGATAACGGTATTGGACATGATCAAGCCGTGGGTAACGGCAATGATGCATCAACGCATGGGCTTTGAAACTGACCCGGCAAAAAATCTTGCCGAGCCGGCCCCATGGGCTGAGGCACTTACTCAGTTGGAAGCACAAGTAACGGCACGTGAAAAGGACGTACTCAAGTTACTGCTCAGTGGGTTCTCCAACAAAGAGATCGCCGGCAAGCTGTCGCTGTCGACGGAAACCATCAAGGTTCACCGCCGCAACATCTACAGCAAGCTGAATATCAAATCGCAGTCCGAACTGTTTGCGCGGTTTTTTATGCCACGGCAGGAGATTCCTTCGACGCTTTGAACGGGGGCGGTGCGCTGGCGAAGTAAATTGCGCACAAACAAAAACGCCGATCATCACTGATCGGCGTTTTCGTTAAATATGGAGCGGGAAACGAGACTCGAACTCGCGACCCCGACCTTGGCAAGGTCGTGCTCTACCAACTGAGCTATTCCCGCAAATGGCGTCCCCTAGGGGACTCGAACCCCTGTTACCGCCGTGAAAGGGCGGTGTCCTAGGCCACTAGACGAAGGGGACACGCTACTGAAACACATGGTGTGTGTTCCAGTGCCCAGAGGCCTTGTCCGAAGACTTGGTCCTGGTTTCACTCAATGCCGCCCGAAGGCCACACTGCTTGTAAATTGGAGCGGGAAACGAGACTCGAACTCGCGACCCCGACCTTGGCAAGGTCGTGCTCTACCAACTGAGCTATTCCCGCATATGGCGTCCCCTAGGGGACTCGAACCCCTGTTACCGCCGTGAAAGGGCGGTGTCCTAGGCCACTAGACGAAGGGGACACACGTACAACATTCACTCCCTACCGCGTTTCGCTGTGTGCTTTACGCTGTAAGTGGCGCGCATTCTATGGATGGATTGAAAGGTCGTCAACCCCCAAGGATAAATTTATTTAAATCAACGACTTCGCCATGGTTTCACGGCCTTCGCGGGCATTGGCACCGTCCGAGCCTTGACGCCTATATTCTGGCGTTCGACAAGACGCTATAGTTCACCCAGGCAAATGATGGCAATGTGCATCCATTCAGGGAACGCCTACTTATATAGAAGAAATCACCTGGGCAACTGGTCGATCGGTCCTATCCGCCGGATGACCCAGTCACTACACTCCACAGCAAACCCTATTAAAGAGGTCACACCAGTGACACCACTCATGATCACCCTGCTGGTAATAGCCGGGATCGTAATACTGATCGCCATTGGCTACATGAACCACGTGGTGGAAAACAACAAGCTGGAAAAGAAGCGTACCGAGATCGAGCTTAACGATCGGCTGCGTCGCTGCGGTGAAATTACCGAGACCTTCCCCGGCCAACTGATGACCCCAGCGCTCAAGCTGTTGCTGGCTCGCCTGGAACTGAACGTCAACCAGCGCCTGTTGAATCTCAACAAGTCCAGCACACCGCTCAAGGCGCGTATCACCGAACTGAATGCGCTGATCGCCCAAGGCGAATCGATTCCGGTGGCCAACCCACCGGCACCGATCCAGACCGAGGCCAAGGCCAAGGACGTGCGCTTCCTGCTCGAAGCCCTGCACGGCCAAGTCACCCGCGCCGCGCAGGATGGCTTCCTGCCGACCAACGAAGCCAAGCACTGGATCAAGGAAATCCGTCATATCCTGGTGCTGCTGCACATCGAGTTTTTCAACAACCTCGGCCAGCACGCCCTGCTGCAAGGCCAACCCGGCCAGGCACGCCTGGCGTTCGAACGCGGCGTGCAGTACCTGCGCAAACAGCCGGAGCCGGTGCTCTACAGCGCCCAGTTGCAACTGCTGGAGTCCCAACTGGCGCGCGCCAACTCCACAGTGCTGACTAACAGCCAGCCTGCCGAGGACGAAGTCAACGAGTTGACCGAGGGCTTGAAAGTCGTCGACGCCGATGCCGAGTGGAAGAAGAAAGCTATCTACGATTGATGGCATCGCGAACGCAATGCTCAAAGCAACGAACATCAAAGCTGGCTTGCCTGCGAAGACGTCGACTCAGCAACATTGATGTTGACTGACACACCGCTTTCGCGAGCAAGCCCGCTCCCACAGTGGGATTGTGGGGTGTCAGGTAGGTGAGCATCGGCTGGCAGGCCTTCATCGCAGGCAAGCCAGCTCCCACAGTGAAATCATCACATGCCATCAATGTGCACCTATCCTCCTGCCCCCGACTAGCGTAAAAAAGTGCCCCTCACTCCGTGAAACTAGAGGCCTGTTATGCCTGTCGCCGTGATTGATGGACAACCGCTGCACTATATCGACCAGGGCGCCGGCCCCGTCGTGCTACTGGGTTCGAGTTACCTGTGGGCCAGCGACATGTGGGCGCCGCAGATTGAAGCGCTGTCGCAGCAATACCGCGTGATCGTCCCCGAGTTGTGGGGCCACGGTGAGTCCGGGCCGTTGCCAGCAAACACCCATTCCCTGGATGACCTCGCCCGCCAGGCCCTGGCGCTGCTGGATCACTTGAGCATCGAGCAAGCCAACCTGGTGGGCCTCTCGGTCGGCGGCATGTGGGGCTCACGCCTGGCATTGCAGGCTCCCGAGCGCATCAACAGCGTGGTGCTGATGGACACTTACCTCGGGGCCGAACCCGAAGCAACGCGCCAGTACTATTTCTCGCTGTTCAAGATGATTGAAGACGCCGGGGCGATCCCCGAACAATTGCTGGATGTGATCGCACCGATCTTCTTCCGCCCGAACATCGACCGCGAATCCGCGCTGTACCGGGATTTTCGCCAGTCACTGCAAGACTTCCCCAGAGAACGCTTGCTGGACAGTATCGTGCCGCTGGGCCGCCTGATCTTCAGCCGCAAAGACATCTTGGAGCAATTACCTGGCTTGGACGCCGACACCACCTTGGTGATGTGCGGCGAACAGGACAAACCCCGACCACCTGCAGAATCCGAGGAAATGGCCGACCTGATCGGTTGCAGCCTGATCCTGATCCCCGAAGCCGGGCATATCTCCAGCCGCGAGAACCCGGATTTCGTCAACGAGGCGCTGCTGACCTTCCTCGCCAACCACGCCTGATCGCCCTGCCCTCAGATCGCAGCGTCTACGCTGCGATCAAAGGCGGAAATGCCCCACCATCCCCTTGAGTTGCGCGCCCAACTGCGCCAACTGGATGCTCGAGGCGGCATTGCCTTGCATGCTCAACGCAGAATGATCGGCACTCGCCCGAATACTGGTGACGCTGCGGTTGATCTCTTCGGCCACCGAGCTTTGCTCCTCGGCGGCGGCGGCGATCTGTTGGTTCATCTGCTGGATCAATGAAACAGCCGCCGCAATGCTGCCCAAGGCCCCTTCGGTCTCCAGTGCATCACTGACCGCCAGTTTCACCAGCTCGCCACTCTGCTGGATCTGCTGCACCGAGGACTGCGCCGCACTGCGCAGCGTGCTGACCAGCCGTTCGATTTCCTCGGTCGATTGTTGGGTGCGCTTGGCCAGTGCCCGCACTTCATCGGCCACCACCGCAAAGCCACGCCCCTGCTCACCGGCACGCGCCGCCTCAATCGCAGCGTTCAAAGCCAGCAAGTTGGTCTGTTCGGCCACGCTCTGGATCACGCTCAAGACGGTACCTATATTCTGGATTTGCGCGCTGAGGCTTTCGATGCTGGCGCTGGCACTGTTGCTCGACGTCGCCAGCAATTCGATACGCTGAAGGCTCATGCGTACCACCTGTTGGCCGCTATCGACCTTGGCATCCGCGGTCTGCGCGGCTTGGGCCGCCTGCTCGGCATTGCGTGCCACATCGTGCACCGTGGCGGTCATCTGGTTCATCGCCGTGGCGACTTGCTCGGTTTCGTCCTTCTGGTTGCTGACTTCGGCAGTGGTTTGCTCGGTGACGCTGGACAATGAATGCGCGGAGCTGGCGAGCTGTTCGATCCCCGCCTGCAACCCGCTGACCATCTGGCTCAAGCTATTGCCCATCTGCTGCATCGCCTGCATCAACTGGCCGATTTCATCACGACGGCTGATCTCCATGCGCCCACTCAGGTCACCCGAGGCGATCTGCTGGGCCACGGCGATCACCGCGCGCAACGGCGCAACAATCAAGCGAGTGATCCCCCATGCAGCGATCAAGCCCACCAGCAGCGCCAGGGCGGATGAGCCGATGATCAGCAACGTGCTGTGCTGCAACTGTGTTTGCATGGACTGGTCTTCGGCGGCATACGCCTGGTTGACCCGGCTGACCACTTGCTCGGCGCGGTCATGCAATTGCGTGTAGACCACTTTTTCCTGGGCCAGCAGCCCGGTGTATTCGCCGAGCTTTCCACTGAACGACGCGATATGCCCGGCGACTTCGTTGAGCACGGTCTGGTAGCCGGGGTCCTTGACCGTGGTTTTGAGTGTCTCGACTTCAGCCAGGGCCTGGTCGGCTTGCTCGATCTTGCCCTGCCCGGCGTCGTCTGCGTCCGCCCTGCGGCTCTGATCCAGGCGCACCCGCGCTTCGTTCATGGCCTGCAACATCAGCCGCGACACCTGGCTGACCTGCCCTGCCTGCTCGATAAACGCCGCGCCCTCCTTGCCTTGGCTTTCCTTGAGGCCATAGGCGCCGTCGTCCGCCAGCCCGGCTTGCAGCACATCCAGGTTATTGGCCACGCTGGACACCGACCAACTGGCCATTTCCAGGGCGAGGTCTTTGGTCTGGGTCAACTCGACGAACTCATCGAATGCCTGGCGATAGGCGACCAAAGCTTGCTCAACATCACCCATCACTCGCTCGTTGCTGGCGGACCGCGCCTTGAGACGCGTGGCCTGGGCCATCAGCGCATCGACACTGGCATGCAGGGCCTCAACGGCATTGGGGTCGGCGTGCAACGCATAGTCTTGCTCGATCAAGCGCACCTTGAGCAGGTCGCTGTTGAGCGTCGACATCGACGTAAGACCCTCGAAGCGCTGGCCGATGGTCTGCAGGGACCACACACCGATGGCCGCTACCAGGGCCGTCAACAGCAGTACCAGGGTAAAACCCAAGCCGAGTTTTTTTGCCATACCGAGGTTGGCGAAACGTCGTTGCACGCCCGAAATCATTGCACTTGATCCTCTTGCGATGGCAAATGCCATAAGCCAGGTTTACAAGCAGCGAGATTCGCAACCCCGAGGCACTGAGCACAAGCCGCTGGCGCCGGAATAATGGCAAAAAGCTACATGTGCGTCGTTTTCAGAATGGTCGAGGTCGATCTCGCTGCACCCATAGCGCGGAACAGCGTCAATGCGCGTTGATCAGCGGCGTAGGCCACATTGATGCGCAGCCATTCGCTGCGCTCACCCGTGGGGCTGAACAACGCACCCGGCGACAGCAACACACCCAGCCGCTGGGCGCAGGCTTGCAATCGCAAGGGGTCGGCCAAGCCTGGTCGTGCCCACAGGAACATCCCGCCCGCGGGTGCGGCAAATACCTGCCACTCTTCATCCTCCAGCACCTGCAGAGTGGCAGCCATCTGCGCAGTCAGGCGCTTGCGCAGGCGCTGCATCCACTTACGGTAAGTGCCGTTACTCAGCAACGTCGCCACCATGGCTTCGGCAAACCGTGAGGTGCCGATGCCTGTCAGGGTCTTGAGCTGGACCAATTGCGTGATGATCGCGGCATTGGCGCACAGGTAACCCACGCGCAGGGCACTGCTCAGTGTCTTGGAAAAGCTCGACACATAGATCACCCGCTCATCATGGGCAAGCGCCGACAAGCGTGTGCAACTGGCATGTTGCAGGTCGCCGTAAACGTCCTCTTCGATAATCAGGAAGTCGCGCTCGCGTGCCAACTCCAACAAGCGCTCCGCCACCGGACGACTCAAACTGGTCCCCGTGGGGTTGTGATACAGGCTGTTGATGAACAGGCACTTGGGCCGGTGGATGTGCAGCAGCGCTTCCAATGCCGGAATATCCGGGCCACCACGGGTGCGCGGCACTTGCAGCAGCGTAACGCCCTGAAAGGCCAGTTGGCGATAGAGATTGCCATACCCGGGTGTCTCGACCACCACCTTATCACCTGGCTTGAGCAGCGTGCGTATCAGCAGGTCCTGGGCATGGCTGGCGCCGTGGGTGGTGAGAATACGGTCCAGGCTGGTGGGCACGTGTATCTGGGTCAGGCGTTTGAGCAGTTGTTCGCGCAACGCCGGCAACCCCAAGGGTGTGCTGTAGTTGAACAGGCCGCCAGTGTCGGTACGGCTCAGTTCGCGGATCGCGTAGTTGATGTCATCGCTTTCGCGCCAGGTGTCGGGTAGCCAGCCGCAGCCCAGCTTCAGCTGGCCCAGTGGGCCATCGGTAAATGCCCCCCAGCCCTGTTCCGCACCCTCATACCAATGGTTTTCGTGGACCGTCGTGGGTGACGCCACCACAAACCCCGAGCCATGTCGGGGGGCCAGCAGCCCCTGGGCCACCAATCGTTCGAATGCCTCGATCACACTGGCCTGGCTCAGCAGGTTATCGAGGGCCAATTGGCGAATGGACGGCAAGCGTGTGCCAGGGCTCACCCCCTCCTTGCGAATCCATTCTGCCACCGCGCTGACGATCTGCTGAACAACCGGTACCAGGGCTTGTCGATCGATCCCTAAATCCATGAGCCACTCACTTCAACTGTCTGTTAACCCAAAACAGTTAAGCACAGAAGCTCAGTAAAACCGGCCGCCAACTTTTATTAAAGTATTGATTTTATTGGGTTATTTACCTAGTGAAACATATTCGGGCGCAGCCCACTGCCCGCCATGGAAACGCCCCACAGCACCTGGCTCTGTTTTCGAATGCCACGCGACCTGCCGTCCTAGATCGCTGTCGCGCCGCCGTCCACCGCCAGGGCCTGACCGGTGGTAAATGCTGCGCCATCACTGCACAGGTACAACACGGCGCTGGCGATTTCCTCAACCTTGCCAATGCGTCCGACCGGGTGCATGGCGGCGGCAAACTCAGCCTTGCGTGGGTCGGCCTCATAGGCGCGGCGAAACATGTCGGTATCAATCACGGCCGGGCAGACCGCATTCACGCGGATTTTCTTCTTCGCATACTCGATGGCCGCCGACTTCGTCAGCCCGATCACCGCATGCTTGGACGCCGCATAGATGCTCATCTTCGGTGCCGCCCCCAACCCCGCCACCGATGCGGTGTTGACGATGGCCCCACCGCCCTGGGCCAACAGCAACGGCAGCTGATACTTCATGCACAGCCACACGCCTTTGACGTTAACCCCCATGATCGCATCGAACTCATCAAGACTGCCGTCGGCCAGCTTGCCCTTCTCGATCTCGATGCCGGCGTTGTTGAAGGCGTAGTCCAGGCGTCCATAGGTGGCGACGGTCTGAGCCATCAATTGCTGCACGTCCGCGTCGAGCGTGACGTTGCAGCGCACAAATATCCCTTCGCCACCGGCCTGGTGGATCAATGCCACAGTGCCCTCACCTCCCGCCACATCAAGGTCAGCGACCACCACCTTCAAGCCTTCGGCGGCGAATGCCAGCGCGGTGGCGCGGCCAATACCAGCGGCGGCGCCGGTCACCAAGGCGACCTGGCCGGAAAACGTCATGCTCATGGGAACTGTCCTGTGGAGTTAGTAGCGATGGAGCGAGTCTAGCCAACGCCGGGAGCCGCACGTCAGCACTATCAGAAGGCCGGTTGGCGCTGCATGAATCGCAGTGATAAAGCGGACCGGCTGATTATCAATGAGGCCTATTGCCGGGCATTCGCCTGCGCCGCACACCCTTGCCCTTCTGCCACTGAGGGTCTATCACTCATGTTCCATTTCTAAAGAGCCCTTGCCATGACCGCCCAGACCAACCGCCAATTTCTGCTCGCCAAACGCCCGGTCGGTGCCGCCACGCGCGAGACCTTCACTTACCAGGAAGTACCGGTGGGCGAACCCCAGAAAGGCCAGGTGCTGGTGCGCAATGAATACCTGTCCCTCGACCCGGCCATGCGTGGCTGGATGAATGAAGGCAAGTCCTACATCCCACCAGTAGGCATCGGCGAAGTGATGCGCGCCCTGGGCGTAGGCAAGGTGATTGCCTCGAAGCATCCGAACTTCGCGGTGGGGGACTACGTGAACGGTGCACTGGGCGTGCAGGATTACTTCCTTGGCGAGCCCCGTGGTTTCTATAAGGTGGACCCCAAGCTAGCGCCCCTGCCCCGCTACCTGTCCGCCCTGGGCATGACCGGCATGACGGCGTACTTTGCCCTGCTGGACACCGGCGCACCGAAAACCGGTGACACCGTGGTGATCTCGGGTGCTGCCGGTGCCGTGGGTAGCATCGCCGGGCAGATCGCCAAGCTCAAAGGCTGTCGCGTGGTGGGGATCGCCGGTGGCGCCGAAAAGTGCAAGTTCCTGGTGGATGAGCTGGGCTTCGACGCCGCCATCGACTACAAAAACGAAGACGTGCCCGCCGCCCTCAAGCGCGAGTGCCCCAAAGACGTGGACGTGTATTTCGATAACGTCGGCGGGGATATTCTCGACGCCGTGCTCAGCCGCCTGGCGCTCAAAGCCCGCGTAGTGATTTGCGGCGCAATCAGCCAGTACAACAACAAGGAAGCGGTCAAAGGTCCGGCCAACTACCTGTCATTGCTGGTCAATCGTGCGCGCATGGAAGGCTTTGTGGTGATGGACCACGCGGCGAACTTCGCGGCGGCGGGCCAGGAAATGGCCGGCTGGATGGCCCAGGGCAAGCTCAAGAGCAAGGAAGATATTGTCGAAGGGCTGGAGACATTCCCGGAAACGCTGATGAAGCTGTTCAATGGCGAGAACTTCGGGAAGTTGGTGCTCAAAGTCAGCTGAAACAACACAAAAACAAATGTGGGAGCTGGCTTGCCTGCGATGCAAGCAACTCGGTTTCTAAGTGATACCGAGTTGATACTATCGCAGGCAAGCCAGCTCCCACATTTTTGCTCACTCTAAAAATCAGGCGATCTCGGCGACGACCGCTGCCAACGCCTTGGCAGGATCCGCCGCCTGGCTGATCGGACGGCCAATCACCAGGTAATCCGAGCCCGCATCCAGGGCCTGGCGTGGGGTCAGGATGCGGCGTTGGTCATCCTGGGCGCTGCCGGTGGGACGGATACCCGGTGTCACCAGTTGCAACGACGGGTGAGCGTTCTTCAAGGCCTGGGCTTCCAGGGCCGAACACACCAGGCCGTCGAGGCCGGCTTTCTGCGCCAGGGCTGCCAGGCGCAACACCTGAACCTGCGGCTCGATATCCAGGCCAATACCTGCCAGGTCTTCACGCTCCATGCTGGTGAGCACGGTTACACCGATCAACAACGGTTTTGGGCCGCTGCGCTGTTCCAGCACTTCGCGGCAGGCGCTCATCATGCGCAGGCCACCGGAGCAGTGCACATTGACCATCCACACGCCCATCTCGGCCGCGGCTTTGACGGCCATCGCCGTGGTGTTGGGGATGTCATGGAATTTCAGGTCCAGGAACACTTCGAAGCCTTTGTCACGCAGGGTGCCGACGATTTCCGCCGCGCAACTGGTAAACAGTTCCTTGCCGACCTTGACCCGGCAAAGCTTGGGGTCCAACTGGTCAGCCAGCTTCAGTGCGGCGTCACGGGTGGGGTAATCCAGGGCGACGATGATAGGAGTCTGGCAGACGGACATTGGAATGGGCTCTCAGGCAAGTCGAAATCGGCGCGGATTGTAGCGCAAGCAGCGCCGTTGCGGGATCCGATGATCGGTAAATACTGATCAAGCGCCCAATACCGGCAATTCAGAGCAATTGTTTCAACCCCGATACATTCACGACACGCCCCCAATACGCCGCCCGGCTAGCCTCGCGCACATGACCGTCCGCCCAGCACTTCCAGCCCTGGAACTGGGCGCCTATGCTGACAGCCACACTCAGGCAGATGACCTCGCTATGCATACCCCTTGCGACCCTGTAAACGAAGCGCCAAAAGACGCGGTGATCGCCGAAGACAAGCGCTGGAATACTCGCGCGCTGATTGTCGACGACGACGTGCCGATCCGCGAACTGCTGATCGACTACCTGGCACGCTTCAATATTCTCGCCTCGGGCGTCACCGACGGCACCGCCATGCGCCAGGCCATGCAAGCGGAGACCTTCGATGTGGTGGTGCTCGACCTGATGCTGCCGGGCGAAGACGGGCTGACATTGTGCCGCTGGCTACGCGCCGAGTCGGATATTCCGATTTTGATGCTCACCGCCCGCTGCGAACCTACCGACCGCATCATCGGCCTGGAACTGGGCGCCGATGACTATATGTCAAAGCCGTTCGAGCCGCGGGAGTTGGTCGCGCGTATCCAGACCATCCTGCGCCGGGTGCGTGATGACCGCACCGAACAGCGGGCCAATATCCGCTTCGACACTTGGCGCCTGAACAGCGTGCTGCGCCAGCTGGTGGCCGATGATGGCCTGGTGGTGCCGTTGTCCAACGCCGAGTTTCGTTTGTTGTGGGTGTTCATTGAACGCCCCCGCCGTGTGCTGAGCCGCGAACAGCTGCTGGACGCGGCCCGTGGGCGCTCCATCGAGGCCTTTGATCGCAGCATCGACCTGCTGGTGTCGCGCCTGCGCCAGAAGCTGGGGGATGACCCCAAGGCTCCGCAATTGATCAAGACCGTACGCGGCGAAGGTTACCTGTTCGACGCCCGGGATATCGGTTGATGCGCGCGCCCTTCAACACGCTGTTCGGGCGACTGTTCGGCCTGTTGCTGGTGGCGATTGTGCTGGCCCATGTGCTGGCGTTCTTCTGGTTCCACCACTACGGCCCGCCGCCACCACCCCGCGCGGCCTTCGTCGAACAACCAGATGGCAGCCTCACGCCCTTGCGCAAAGCGCCTCGCCCCTGGTTCGGCGGCCCGGTGGTGCCCCTGACATTTCAATTTATCTCGCTGATCATCGCTGCCTGGTACGGCGCCAAACTGCTGAGCCGGCCAATCCAGCGCCTGAGCGCAGCGGCCGAGCGCCTGAGCGTCGACCTCGACAGCCCGCCCCTGGTGGAAACCGGCCCTCGCGAAGCACGCCAAGCGGCCTCGACCTTCAACCTGATGCAAAAGCGCATCCGCGAACAAGTCAGCCAGCGCGCACGCATGCTCGGCGCGGTCTCCCACGACCTGCGCACCCCGCTCTCGCGCCTCAAGTTGCGCCTGGAACAAATCGAAGACCCCAAGCTGCAAGGCCAGATGCGCCAGGACCTGGACGACATGATCGGCATGCTCGATGCCACCTTGAGCTACCTGCACGAACAGCGCACCAGCGAGACACGGCATTGGCTCGATGTACAGGCGTTGGTGGAATCCCTGAGTGAAAACGCCCAGGACCAAGGCCGCGACGTGCAGTTTGCCGGCACCTGTACACCGTTGCAGGTACAGCCGATGGCCCTGCGTTCATGCCTGAACAATTTGATCGATAACGCCCTGCGCTATGCCGGCACCGCCCGGGTGGAACTGGCCGACAGCCGCGGTGCGTTGGTAATCCGGGTGATCGACCACGGCCCGGGAATCGCCGCCGATAAGCGCGAAGCGGTGTTCGAGCCGTTCTTTCGCCTGGAAGGGTCGCGCAACCGCAATTCCGGAGGGGTCGGTTTGGGGATGACCATTGCCAGGGAGGCCGTCGAGCGACTCGGCGGCCACCTGAGCCTGGAAGATACACCGGGCGGTGGGTTGACGGCGGTGATGTGGTTGCCGAGGGTTTAAGCACTCCCATTTACCTGACGCGCCGCGATCCAAATGTGGGAGCTGGCTTGCCTGCGATTGCGCAGTGTCAGTCGATGAAGTGTTGGCTGGCCCACCGCTATCGCAGGCAAGCCAGCTCCCACAAGTACCGCGGCGCACCACAGTTAGGTACACCCATCAGTTACACGGTTTGTCTTCACGACGCACTTGCGCCTGGCTCGCGCTCCAGTCTGTCAACAGGCTGTAGGCCACCGCCAGCAACGTCGGGCCAATAAACAGGCCGATAAAGCCGAACGCTATCAACCCGCCAAATACACCCAACAACACAATCACCAACGGCAGGTTGCCGCCACGGCTGATCAGGTACGGCTTGAGCACGTTATCCACGCCGCTGATCACGAACGTGCCCCACACGCCCAGGAATACCGCGTAGGTGTAGTCGCCCTTCCACGCCAGCCACGCCGTGGCCGGGATCCACACCAGCGGCGGCCCCATGGGAATAAGGCTGAGCAGGAAAGTCACGATACCCAGCACCAGCGCGCCCGGTACGCCGGCGATCAGAAAGCCGATCAGCGCCAGCAGCGCCTGGGCCGCAGCGGTGCCGATCACACCATTGACCACTCGCTGTACCGTGCCAGCCACCAGTTCGATGTAATAGCCGGCGCGTTCGCCGATCAGGCGCTCCAACAGGCGGTGCACAAACATCGCCAGGCGCGGCCCGTCACGGTAGAAAAAGAATACGAAGACCAGGCTCAGGGTCAGCTCGAGAATGCCGCCGCCAATTTGCGCACTGCGCGCCAACAACCAATTGCCGACCTGGCCCAGGTACGGCTTGATGCTCACCATCAGCGCCGCGCCTTGTTGATCAATGCTGTCCCAGGTCGCCACCAGGCGCTCGCCTACAAAGGGGATCGACCCCAACCAGGTCGGCGCCTCGGGCAAGCCGTCGACCTGGATGTCCTTGATCAGCGCCACCGCATCACGCACATGGTCCGCCAGGTTGAACCCCAGCCATACCAATGGCACCGCCACCAGCAACATCCAGCCCAACGTCAGGATGCCAGCGGCCAGGGACTCCCGGCCGCCGAGCCAACGGGTGAGCAAACGCATCAGCGGCCAGCTGGCAAATGCCAGCACCGCGCCCCAGAACAGCGCCGACCAGAACGGCGCCATGACCCAGAAGCTGGCACCAAACAGCACCAGCAGCAGGATTTGCACCAGCAGGCGATCGTTATTGAGCATCGGGTATCTCGAGAAGAAGGCTGTAGGAAGAGAGCTTAGGCGAACGGCGCGGGTCCGTTCGCCCGTGTGATGCTTAGCGTATCAGATGCAGATGCAGCCCTTGGGTTTCACCGGCGCCGGTTTCCAGACGGGCGGTGCGCACGCCCTTCTCCACCAGCGCCTGGCGCCAGGCCTCGGTGTGCGGCCCGCTCAGGCTCACGCGCAGGGTGGTGTCGAGGTTCAAGGCACGGGATATCAAGGTCAGCCAGGTGTCATCAGGCTCGGCGCCCAGCGCGGGGAAATCCAGCTCGCCGGTGCTTTTGAGTTCACGCAGCAGGGTGGCCGAGGTGGGCAGCAGGTTGCCCAGAGGCGCGCTGGCGTCGAGTTGCTCCACATGCAGGTAGGCGCGACGGTTACCGCGGGTAATGCCATACAGCGCGACCAGGGAATTGTCCTGCGGGGCGGCCAGGCGAAGCAGCAGGTACTCCTGTTGGCCGTCGGCGCCCACTAGCTTGGCGTTACCAAACACCTCGTTGGCCCACAGGCTGCTTTCGCCACAATCGCGGGCCTTGCACCAGAACAACAACTGCGCGCCCTTGGCCTGCAAGGCTTCGCGTGTTGCGGTAAAGGCGGCGCTGGAGCTGTGTTCGGCGGGTAGTTCATAGGTGATGGCAGTGGCTGGGCCGCGTGCGATGGCCTGGCCTTCGTAGCGCAACTGGCCGCTGATCTTGCGGATTGCGCCCATGGGGTAGATGCGTTCCTTGTCTTCAGCAGGGCGGTAATCGACGATTTGCGCATCAACCTGACGGGCTACCGCCGGTAAATCCTGGCTGCCGGGCAGATCGGCGGCAAATACCAGGGGGCTGAAACAGCAAAGGCCAAGGGCACGGATACATCCTTTACCCAGGCTCATCGGATCAATGAGCCCTGGCCAATGGTGGTCACAGCAATATTGAGTGTGTTCATGGTTGACTCCCTTTCAATCCGCCCAGCCTCGGCAGTTGACCCCGCCAAGTCAAGGCGTGGAGAAGAACCGATTGAAACAGTCTGCAACAAGAGCTGCACCGGGCTCGTCATTCAGGTGTAAATGATGGCCGCCTGGCAGCGTGGTAACCGTGAAAGGTAGCTGAGAAAGCAATTCGGAATGTTTCGCCAGCATGCCGTCAGCCGCGACCACCAACTGGGTAGGGCACCCTACCCTTCGCACGAAAGCCATGGCCTGTTCATCGGTCAGGCGCATCGGCGACGCCAGGGTCAGGCGGCTATCGCTGCGCCAAGTGTAACCGCCCGGCACTGGCATCAAACCGCGCTGGGCCAGGAGTTGCGCCGCTTCACGGCTGACCGCCACCACGCCTTTCATCCGCGCCTCAACGGCCCGATCAAGGCTGTTGTAGACGGGTTTGCGCTTGTCCTGCAGGCTCAATTGCGCCTGCAACGCCATGCCCAGGCGCTCGGCCGCGTTCTCGCCGCTGGCGGTCGGTGGGATCACGCCGTCGATCAGGCCCAGGTGTGTCACCCGCTCCGGCAAGGCCCCGGCCAACACCAGGGAGACTATGGCGCCAAGGGAGTGGCCAAGTAATGCAAAACGTTTCCAGCCCAGTTGCTCGGCCACCTGCAGCACGTCGTAGACGTAATCCCACAAGGCATAACCGGCGCCAGCCGGGCGGTGCGCCGAATGCCCATGCCCCGCCATGTCCAGGGCGACGATGCGCAACCCGTGCAACTTGGGCGCCAGGCGCGCAAAGCTGTTGGCGTTGTCCAGCCAGCCATGCAAAGCAATCACCGGCAGCCCATCCTCGGCCCCGAACAGATGCGCGGCCAATTCGATGTGCGGCAAGCTCAGGCGAACCTCTTCGACAGGCGTACTCATGCGCAACTGCGCTCGCGGGCCTGCCAGCGGGCGAACAGGTTTTTGATCAAGGCAGCGGTGTCCTGGGGGCGTTCAAGAGGGAACATATGGCCCCCGGGCATGGTGAGCATTTCGCCCATGGGCAAGCGGTCGACACCGCTGGCATGGTGACGCATCACCACCCGGCTCTGGCGGCCACGCACCACGGCCAGCGGCACCTTCAACTGGCGCACCTGGCCCGGGCTGGTGTGGGGCACGCCGCGATAGATGCTGATTTCGGTGGCTGGGTCGAACCGCAGGCGCAGGCGATCGCCCACTTGCTGCAGACCATGTTGCAGGTACGCGTCAAAGCAATCGGGGTCAAAGCCACGGAACAGGGTCTTGCCGGCGAAATAGCTGCGCGCGGTGTCCAGGTCGGTGAATTCTTCGCGCCGGCCAAGCGTGCGCCCAGCCGGGGTGAGGCGGTCGATAAAACCAAAGCGCTTGGCAGCGCGGATCACCCAGCGGTCTGCGCGGGTGAGCACCGGCGAATCCAGCATCACCACGCCCCGGTACAGGTGCGGGCAGCGCATGGCCGCGTGCAAATGCAGCACGCCTCCCAGGGAATGGCCAACGCCCCATACCGGTTCTGGCTGCTGCTCCAGATGGTGGATCAGTTCGTCCACCAGGTTCTGCCAGTTATCATCCACCGGGAACCTGGGGTCGTGACCGTGCTGCGGCAGATGTGCCACCGCATATTCCGGGGCCAGGGCGGCAAACAGCTTGCCGTAAGTGGCCGAAGGGAAGCCATTGGCGTGGGTAAAAAACACGTGCTGCGACATACAGGTTCCATCAACAAAAACAGAGGGGGATTGTCACCATGGCCGGCCTCTACAGCAATGACTGTAACTGCCAGGAATGATGACACTCACGCCACGCCTATCGCGCCGGCGGTTGTTCACCCAGCGGCACCACGGCCATGGTCAGGCGCGAGACACAACTGGCCTTGCCCTCGTCGCTGCTCAAACGGATGTCCCACACTTGGGTAGTGCGCCCGATATGAATAGCCTTGGCCACCGCCGTCACCCGACCGCTGCGCACACCGCGCAGATGGTTGGCGTTGACCTCCAGGCCCACGCAATAGAACTTGCTTGCATCAATGCACAAGTAGGCGGCCATGGAGCCGACACTTTCGGCCAGCACCACCGAGGCCCCGCCGTGCAGCAGGCCGTAGGGCTGATGGGTGCGGTGGTCGACCACCATACTGGCGGTAAGGGATTCGTCGTCGAAGCTTTCGAAACGAATATCCAGCATTTCACCGATGGTGTTTTTCTGGATCGCGTTGAGGTGTTCGATATTCGGTTGGGTACGCCACAGGCTCATACGGTTGTCCTTGTTGGTTTTATTACGACCCTAATCCTGCCACAGAACGGTTTCGGCGCGCGCGCTCCATGCTTGCAATTGTGGCCCGTACGTCGACTCGATCACGTTGCGTTTGATCTTCAAGGTCGGCGTGAGAAAACCGTTTTCCACCGCCCAGTGGTCTTTCACCACCACCAATTGCCCCATGCGTTCGTGCTTGTCCAGGCCCGCGTTCACCTGTGCCAGCCAGCGTTCAAGACCACTGCCGAGGGCTTGGCGGTCCTCGCCGGGTGCCGACAAGACGCACAGCCCTATCGGCGCGCTGAGCCCCTCGCCGACCACACACACCTGTTCAATACGTGCATGTTCGGCCAGGCGGTTTTCAATCGGCGCCGGGGCCACGTATTTGCCTTTGCTGGTCTTGAAAATTTCCTTGAGGCGTCCGGTCAGGCGCAGGCGACCGTCCGCGTCCTGCTCGCCCTTGTCACCCGTGCGCAGGAAGCCATCTGCGGTGAGCGTATCCGCGGTTTTCTGCGGGTCCTTGAAGTAGCCCAACATGGTCGCGCCACTGTGTACCTGCACTTCGCCTGACGGGTCGATACGCACTTGCACGCCTGGGCAGGGCTGGCCGATCCAACCAAGCGTTTGCCCACCTGGGCGACACACATGGGAATAGCCGCAGTTTTCGGTCATGCCATACACCTCCAGCACATCCAGGCCCAGGCGCTGATACCAACGCAGCAACGCCTCGGGCACCGGCGCCGCGCCGGAAAGAGCGATACGCAGCGCATCCAGCCCCAGACCGGCGAGGACTTTATGGCCGACGCGCTTGCCGATAAAAGGCAGGCTTAACAGCATATCGAGCCTTTTTTCCGGGATTTTGGCGTAGACGCCCAGTTGGAATTTGGTCCAGATGCGCGGCACGCCAAACAAGGCCGTCGGCCGCGCCCTGCGCAAATCGGTCAGGAAGGTCTCCAGGCTCTCAGCAAAAAAAACGGTTTGCCCGGTATAGATCGACGCCATTTCCACAAACATTCGCTCCGCCACATGGCACAGCGGCAGGTACGACAGCAACCGGTCATCCTCTCCCAGGCCAAACAACTCAGTACCGCGCGTGGCAGCACACCCCAAGGCGCCGAAACTGTGCATCACCCCTTTGGGCAGGCCGGTCGTGCCGGAGGTGTAGATGATGGTAGCCAGGCTGTCGGCATCCGGTAGCGGGTTGTCCTGAATCGGCGAGCAGGCTTGCAGGTTCGCCCAGTTGAAATCGAAAGCCCCGTCAGGACACAGCGGCAGGCTGATAGTCGGGACACCCGCAGGGATGCCAGGCGCCATCGCCGACCAATCATCAAGCTTGCCGATCAGCGCCAACCGCGCCTGCGAGTGAGTCAGCACATGGGCGACTGAGTCCGCGGTGAGGTTGGGATAAAGCGGCACCGACACATGCCCGGCCATCCAGATCGCCAGGTCGGCGATGATCCAGTGGGCGCAGTTTTTTGAAATCAGCGCAATGTGCGAGCCCTGGGGCAACTCCCGCGCACGCAGCCAGTGCGCGGCGCAACGGGCCTGGTGGCCGACATCGCCCCAGGTGAGGGCCTGCACCTCACCGCCGCCGATGGGCTGAACGAGGAAGACTTTGCGCGGGTGCCGCGCTTCACGCTCGAAGAAGACCTGCAACGGCAAACGAAAAGCGACAGGCATGGGACGCGCTCCTTTGTGATCCGAGATACAGCCGACCAAGCACTTGCTTGGTTGACGGTATAGCACAGGTAAAGGAAATGGCTTGTCGCTAACCACGATGCGAAGCGAGCCGCTCTTGATCTGCTCTTGATCTTGATCTCAGGCGCCCTGTCGAACCACGCTGGCCGGAATTCCGGGTCCTTTTCCAAAAGTGACCCGCCGTTGGGCGGAACTCTAAGTGGCCGTTACCGCAGCAGTGGATATGTACTCGGTATAACAGTGTCGCCTGTCAGGTCGTCATCGCAGGCAAGCCAGCTCCCACATTTGGATTGCGGGGTGTCATGTAGATAGGCGTCGGCTGTCAAGCCGTCATCGCAGGCAAGCCAGCTCCCACAGTTGGATCGCGGGGTGTCAGCGAGATAGGCGTCGGCGGCAGGCTGTCGCGCAGGCAAGCGCCCTCGCCACAGCGTCGCACGATGCCTAGGGATTCTTCACACCCACCAGACTCATCAACCCCGCCAACGGAAAATCACCCTCAAGCTCCGCCAGGCTGGCCGTGTACATCGGCTGTGGCTGACGCTGATGCCCATGCTGCAAAAAACTGATCAGGCTGCCCACCAGCGGTTGGTGGCTGACCAACAGCACGTCGTCATCGCTGTCGAGTTTCTCCAGCACTCGCTGAACATCCCCATCGGGCGTCAGCCACGGCACAGTACGGATTTCGGGCTGAAACCCCAGCACATCGCGCACCAACTGCGCCGTCTGTTGCGCCCTTACATAAGGGCTGGCAATGATGGCACCCAAGGGCTGGCCAATCAGGTGCGCAGCACTGCGCAAGACTTCGGCACGCCCATGCTCGGTAAGGTTGCGCTCGGCGTCCGTGGGTGCGTGCCCTTCAGCTTCACCGTGACGCAGAATCCATACCTTCATAGCTTCGGCTCTTCATCACGCACCGGGTGCGGTGCCGGCGGTACGCTGTGGGCCGCTTCGCCTTCGGGCGCACGTGGGGTTGGCCAATCGGCGAACGGCCAGGGCTTTTGCTCGGTGTGGAAGCTGCCGAAGCGGCCAATCTGCGCCAGGAACTGGCTGAGGCTGTCGCCAAAGTTCATCAGGCCCAGGTTCGGCGCTCCGTAGACCAGCCGGTAAATCAATTGCACCACCACCAACGCGCCGAGCAGGAATTGCGCCACCTGCCACACCAGCGCAAACACCAGCATCCACAGGATGCGCAAGACAATCGACTCGTATGGGGGGGCAGCTTTGGGATCGTTCATGACGCGCTCCTCAGTTAAAACCACTGGTGGAAATGAAGTCGACATCGGTCTTGGGCTCGGCCCGCATCAGTAACTCGATGACCTGGTTCAAGGTGCGCCCTTCGAACAGGATCGCGTGCAGCCCGGCGACCAGCGGCATGTACACGCCCACTTCCTGGGCCTTGGCCTTCAAAACCTTGAGGGTGTTGACCCCTTCGGCCACTTCACCCAGGCGCGTCACCGCCTCCTCCAGGCTCAGCCCTTGGCCCAGGGCAAATCCAACCTGATAGTTGCGGCTTTTAGGCGATGAGCAGGTGACGATCAAGTCACCCACGCCCGCCAGGCCGAGGAAGGTCATGGGGTTGGCGCCCTGGTTCACCGCAAAACGCGTCATCTCGGCCAGGGCACGGGTGATCAGCATGCTCTTGGTGTTTTCGCCCATGCCCAGGGCCACGGCCATGCCGGCGATGATCGCGTAGACGTTTTTCAAGGCGCCGCCCAATTCGACGCCGAAGCGATCGGCGCTGGCGTAGACCCGGAAAGTACGGCCATGCAGCACCGCCTGGACGCGCTCGCACAAGGCCTCGTCTTCACTGGCGACCACGGTGGCTGTCAACGCGTGCTCGGCGACTTCCCGCGCAAGGTTTGGCCCGGACAGCACGCCAATGCGCGCCTGAGGGGCGATCTCGGTGAGGATTTCACTCATCAACTTGAAGGTGTGGGCTTCGATGCCCTTGGTCAGGCTGACCAACAACTTGCCAGCCAGGCGTTCGGCGTGGGGCGCCAATACCGAACGCAAGGCGCTGGAAGGCAGCGCGACGAAGCACAGGTCGCAAGCCGTGAGGGTGTCCAGCAGGTCGGTCACCGGTTCGACGGCAGGATGAATCTTGATACCTTTAAGGTAACGGGGGTTTTCGCGATGCACGCGAATGGCTTCGGCCTGCTCGGGGTCGCGCATCCACTGACGCACCGCGTGGCCGTTCTCGGCCAGCAGGTTAGCCACGGCGGTACCAAAACTTCCGCCTCCCAGGACCGCAATAGGGCGCTGTTCAGTCATATGCAATCCGTTAATCCATACCAGTGGCGATGGCGGCATTATACGGGGCGCCCGGCTTGCGGCCAGCCCCCCTATCAATTCGCGGTTTTGTCAGAAAATGCCACGGGTGTGCGAAGTAAATGCAAGTCCGACGACTGGCAAATAGCCGCGCCTCGGTTAACATGGTCGGCTATCCGCAATTAACAAGGCCGTGCCGTGTATCTAGGCCCTCCTCCTCGCTCATCACTGTTATTGATGCTGGTGTGCGCTACCTGCGCACAGGCCGACGACCTGTTCCTCGACAGCCAGCCGCTGCCCCAGGTCTTGACCGCCACGCGCCTCAAGCAATCGGCCGCCGCCGTGCCCGGCAGCATGACGGTGATCGACAGCGAGCTGATCAAGGCCAGTGGTGCCCGGGACATCTCGGAACTGCTGCGGCTGGTTCCCGGGATGATGGTCGGCTACACCAGCGGCAACCAGGCCTCGGTGAACTACCACGGCACCAGCGCCAGTGATGCCCGGCGCATGCAGGTGTTGATCGACGGGCGCTCGGTCTACCGCGCTGGCCTGGCCACGGTGGACTGGAGCGATATCCCGGTGGCCATGGAGGATATCGAGCGCATCGAGGTCTTTCGCGGCCCCAACACCGTCAGCTACGGCGCCAATGCACTGATGGCGGTGGTGAATATCCTCACCCGCTCGCCGGCCAACAGCCAGGGTTCACGGATAAAGGTGGTCCGTGGCGAACGTGGCATCAATGACTTCTATGCCAGCCAGGGTGTGGGCTGGGAGACCGGCGATTTGCGCTTGTCCCTGTCCGGGCAACAGGACGATGGTTTTGACAGCGACGCAGCCGGCGCCGACCGCCGTGACGGGCGCCGTCTCAACCGTTTCAGCCTGGCGGTGAGCCAGACCTTGAATGGGCAACAAAGCCTCGATTGGCAACTGAACGTCAAGGAAGGCACGAACCAGCGCCCTTATACCTACACCCCGGTGTTTGCCGGGATTACCGAAGGCGGTAGCAATTCCGACGCCACCGCCAAAGACTATGCGGGCTCCCTGCGCTGGAACTTCGACTTCAACCCCGACCACAGCCTGTATATCCAAGGTTCGGCACAGCAATGGGACCGCAAGCAAATCTGGAAAGCCTGTGACGCCAAGGTCTCGTTCAGCCCGGAGCTGACCCAGCTATGGCAGCTCAACCCCAACTATGCCGAACAGCTGGCGCGGCACATGGACACCTACAGCCAAGGCTCCGCACCACCCGGCAGCGCCGCCGAACAGGCCTTGGCCAATCAGGTGCTGGGCCAGTGGCGCAACGGCGCCAACCAGAGCGTGTGCGGCGATATCGACCAGAGCGCCCGTGAAAGCCGCTACGACGTGGAGATTCAGGACACGCTCAGCCTCTCCGACAGCCTGCGCCTGGTCAGCGGCATGAATTACCGCTACGACCGCGCCGACTCCGAGACCTACTTCAATGGCACCCTGGACGACACCACCTGGCGTCTGTTCGGGCATCTGGAATGGCGCGCCAGCGAACACTGGCTGCTGCAAGGTGGCGCCATGTACGAAGACACGCACCTGAGCGGTAACTCGCTGACGCCCCGTGTGGCGGTCAATTACCTGATCAACCCCCGCCACGGCTTGCGCGCGGTTTACTCCGAGGCGATCCGCTCGCCGGACATGTTCGAGAACAACGTCAACTGGAGCTACCGTGTCACCAATCTCAGCTCCCCGACCTACGGGCAAAACGCCGGGCAATATTTTGTCGTGACGCGCGGCCCCGGCAACCTCGACAAAGAGTTGATGCGCTCACGCGAGCTGGGCTACAACGGCTTCTTTGCCGAGCTGGGGCTGAATGTCGACGTGAAGCTGTTCTATGACGAAATCACCGACATGATCAGCTCGCCGCTGCGCAACAACCAGTACATCGCCAGTAACGCCAACAGCTCGCGCTTCACCGGTGCCGAGTCACAGTTCGACTGGCGCGTGAGTAGCGCCGACCGCCTGCGCCTGACCTATGCTTATGTAGACGCCACCTCCAGCAACCCGCTGGACAAAGCGCAAACCGCGCGTAACAGCGGCTCGGCCGGTTGGCTGCGTGAATGGGGCCAGGGGTGGTCCAGCGCCTTGTTCTACTATGGCGACGACGCACTCAACCAATATCGCTTCCAGCGGGTTGACCTGCGGGTGGCCAAGCGCATTGCCGTAGGCAAAACCAACGTGGAGCTGGCGGGCATGTTGCAACAACGCCTGGATAACCAACCCACCACCTGGGCGGACAACAACTACGACCATCGCCACGTTCTCTACTTCAGCGCCGAGCTGGACTTCTGACATGGCCGATCAGTCACGGATGACACGCCTTCTGGTTTCACGATTGTGGCGCCGCGGCCTGCTGCTGGCGTGCCTGCTGCTGGCAGCGCCGGCCTGGAGTGCCAGCATCCTGCTCACGGCCGCCGAGGACGGTGCCGGTGTGCGCGCCTTTACTCAGGCCCTTGCCCAACAGCGCCCCAACGACCAGGTCAGCTTTACCCCCCTCAACGAGTTGCCGGCGCCCAGGGACTTGCCCGCCAGCACCCGTTTGATCCTCCTCGACCTGCCCGGCCTCGACTGGCGCCTGCAGGATGCCCAGGGGCCGCCCGCTCTGGTGTTGCGCATCAGCCGCCTCCAGGCCCGGCAACGCCTGGGCAACACGCACCCGGCGAAAATCAGCCTGCTCTGGAGCGACCCGCCGCTGGAGCGTCAGTTGCGCCTGATCGCCCATATCCTGCCCCAGGCCCAGCGCGTTGGCGTGCTTTACGATGCCGGCAGTGAGTTCCTGCTGCGCGAACTGATGCAGGCCGCCAAGCCCATCGGCCTGGAAATCGTGCCCCAGCTCTGGGACAACACCAGTGACAGCCGCCCGTTGCAAAACCTGTTCAAGAACAGCGACGTGCTACTGGGCCTGGACGATCCGAACCTGTACAACCCCAAAACCGTAAAAAACCTGTTGCTGAGCAGTTACGCCCGACAACTGCCGTTGGTGGGGCCCAATGCCGGCTTTGTGCGGGCCGGCAGCCTGGCCAGCACCTACAGCGATCAGGCCGACTGGCTCGCCGTGCTGGACCATCTGCTGGACCAGCCGCCGGCCAATTGGCCGCACACGCTCTACCCTGAACACTTCAAAGTCGTGGGCAACCCGCAAGTCGCACGCTCACTGGGCATCGAACAGGTCGATGAAGTCGCCGTTGCCGCCCGCTTGGCCGAAGGAGAACAACGTCCATGACCTTGCGTCGTCGTTGGGATATCAACACCCGCACCCAGCTCATTACCCTGGGCCCCGCGCTGCTGTTGACCCTGCTGCTCATCACCTTCTTCACCTTTGTGCGCATCCAGGATTTGCGCCAGGAACTGGACCACACCGGTCAATTGATCGCCAACCAGCTGGCGCCCGCCACTGAGTACGGCGTGATTTCCGGCAACAACGACGTGCTTGAATCCCTGCTGCGTGCAACCCTGGCCACGCCCCATGTACGCTTCCTGGAGATCCAGGACAGCGCCGAGAACATCCTGGTGTACGTGGAGCAGCCGTCCGAGCGACATGATCGCTCGCTGTCGGTGAAGGTGTTCCAGGCACCGATCCGCCTGCAACACATCCAGCTCAACAATGACTTTTTCCAGGACAACCTCAACGAACCCAAGGCCCCCCGCGCGGACTACCTGGGGCGGGTGATCGTGGGCATGTCCAATGATGCGTTCAGCCAGCGCCAGCAGGAGATCCTGTTCAAGGCCGGGATCCTGGCGTTGTTCGCCCTGCTGTTTACCTTCCTGCTGGCGCGGCGCTTGTCGGCGAGCCTGTCAAAGCCGATCAGCGCCATGGGGCATGCGGTCAAGGCCATCCAGCAAGGCGATTACAAGACGCCACTGCCCATCGTCGATGACTCGGAACTGGGCGACCTCTCGCGGCATATCAACAACCTGGCCGAGGGCCTTCACCAGGCCAGTCGCGAACAGCAACAAGCCATGGCCCAGTTGATCCAGACCCGTGAAGAAGCCGAGCGGGCGAACAACGCCAAGTCGGATTTCCTGGCGATGATGAGCCATGAACTGCGCACGCCCATGAATGGCGTGCTGGGCATGCTGCAACTGCTGGAAACCACCGAGATGACCGAGGAGCAGACCGAGTATGCGGCGCTGGCTTCGGAGTCTACCGAGCACTTGCTCAAGGTGATCAATGACATCCTCGACTTCTCACGCATTGAACGCGCCGCACTGGAGCTGGAGCATATTCCGTTCAACCTGGCGGACCTGATCAGCAGCTGCGCCCAAGCGTTCCAGCACAGTGCCCAACAGCGCGGGCTGAGCCTGGAGTTGCCCATCCCCATGGGCCTGGAAGCCCTGCGGGTGCGCGGCGACCCGACGCGGATCCGCCAGATTCTGGTAAACCTGATCGGCAATGCATTGAAATTTACCGAACATGGCAGCGTGACCGTCGAGCCCCACTGGCAAACCCTGGACCATGAGTTGCTGTGGTTCACCTGCACCGTGCGCGACAGCGGCATCGGTATTTCTGCCGAACGCCTGGATTTGATGTTCGATGCCTTCCAGCAGGCCGACAGCTCCATTTCCAGGCGTTACGGTGGCACGGGCCTGGGCCTGCCGATTGCGCGCACCCTGGCCGAACGTATGGGTGGCACCTTGCGCGCCCAGAGCGAAGAAGGTCGAGGCTCAGTGTTCACCTTGGAGATTCCGCTGGCCATTGACCAGCAGCATGTGCCGGTCGCCGCTCCTGATGCGCTTGGCAAAGCCAGCGCCGGCGATGGGCGCCACGTACTGTTGGTGGAGGACAACCCGGTCAACCGCACCGTGGTCGAAGCGATGCTGCGCAGCCTGGGCTTCGAAGTCAGCCTGGCCACGGACGGCGCCGAGGCGATCCGCAGCGCCGAGAGCTTGATTTTCACCGCCATCCTGATGGATTGCCGCCTGCCCTTGATTGATGGCTACGAGGCCACGCGGCAGATTCGCCAACTGCCTGGCTGCGCCGATCTGCCGATCATCGCCCTGACGGCCAACGCCTTGCAGGGCGATCGCGAAGCCTGCCTGGCAGCCGGAATGAACGATTACCTGGCCAAGCCGTTCAAACGCACGGATTTGCAGCAAATCCTGCAGCGCTGGGTGCAATAGCGCCGCGCCATCAGCCAACTGCGACTGGCGTGAAAGACGAAAGTGGGGCAGTCTTAGGCACCCGAACGGGCTGATAAACAGGCCCGGTTTAAAATTTCAGTGAACAAGTGTACATTCAGTGCCTTGCCGCTGTGACTTTCACTACAACGCAATAGTCTATGTGTAGGCTGCCGCTATGAGGCATGAACGCTTCATTCGGTTCGGGAAGATTTGCCCAACCCAGCCGCATGGGATTATTGAGGAGCTCGCATGACCAAACAAAACGCCTTTACTCGGGAAGACCTGCTGCGCTGCAGTCGCGGTGAGCTGTTCGGCCCAGGTAACGCGCAACTGCCCGCCCCGAACATGCTGATGGTGGATCGCATCACCCATATCAGCGAAGAGGGTGGCAAGTACGGCAAAGGTGAATTGGTCGCCGAGCTGGATATCACCCCTGACCTGTGGTTCTTCGCTTGCCACTTCGAAGGCGACCCTGTGATGCCAGGCTGCCTGGGCCTTGATGCCATGTGGCAGCTGGTCGGTTTCTACCTGGGCTGGCAAGGCCTGCCGGGCCGCGGTCGCGCCCTGGGTTCGGGCGAAGTGAAGTTCTTTGGCCAGGTACTGCCGAGCGCCAAGAAAGTCACCTACAACATTCAAATCAAGCGCGTCCTCAAGGGCAAGCTGAACCTGGCCATCGCCGACGGTTCGGTGACTGTCGACGGTCGCGAGATCTATACTGCCGAAGGCCTTCGGGTCGGCGTATTTACTTCCACTGACAACTTTTAAGGGTTATCCGCATGCGCCGCGTCGTTATCACTGGTCTGGGCATCGTTTCTTGCCTGGGCAATGACAAAGAGACCGTCACCGCTAACCTGCGTGCAAGTCGCCCTGGCATCCGCTTCAACCCGGAATATGCCGAAATGGGTCTGCGTAGCCAGGTTTCCGGCTCCATTGACCTGCCCCTCGAAGAACTGATCGATCGCAAGATCTATCGCTTCGTCGGCCACGCTGCCGCCTACGCCTACCTGGCCATGAAAGACGCGATCGCGGACTCCGGCTTGAGCGAAGACCAGGTTTCGAACGTACGCACCGGCCTGATCGCCGGCTCCGGCGGCGCATCGACCCTCAACCAAATGGAAGCGCTGGATATCCTGCGCGAAAAAGGCGTGAAGCGCGTCGGCCCTTACCGTGTCACGCGGACCATGGGCAGCACCGTTTCCGCTTGCCTGGCTACGCCATTCCAGATCAAGGGCGTGAACTACTCGATCTCCTCCGCATGCGCCACCAGCGCCCACTGCATCGGGACTGCCGTTGAGCAGATCCAACTGGGCAAGCAGGACATCGTATTTGCCGGCGGCGGTGAAGAAGAGCATTGGAGCCAGTCGTTCCTGTTCGACGCCATGGGTGCATTGTCCACCCAGTACAACGAAACCCCAGAAAAAGCCTCCCGCGCTTACGACGCCAAGCGTGACGGTTTCGTCATCGCCGGCGGTGGTGGCATGGTGGTGGTCGAGGAGCTGGAACACGCCCTGGCCCGTGGCGCGAAGATCTACGCGGAAATCGTTGGCTACGGCGCGACGTCCGACGGCTACGACATGGTTGCGCCAAGCGGTGAAGGCGCCATCCGCTGCATGCAGATGGCAATGTCCACCGTCGACACCCCAATCGACTACCTGAACACCCACGGCACCTCGACCCCGGTCGGCGATGCCAAGGAAATGGAAGGCGTGCGTGCGGTATTTGGCGACAAGGCTCCGAAAATCAGCTCCACCAAGAGCCTGTCGGGTCACTCCCTGGGCGCCGCTGGCGTTCACGAAGCGATCTATTGCCTGCTGATGATGGAAGGCAACTTCATGGCCGGCTCGGCCAACATCGACGAGATTGATCCGGTTGTGGCTGATATGCCGATCCTGACCAAGACCGTTGAAAACGCCAAGATCGACACCGTGATGAGCAACAGCTTTGGTTTTGGTGGCACCAATGCCACCCTGGTACTGAAGCGCTGGCAGGGCAAGTAAGCCCCGCAGGTTGATCACATGAAAAAGCCCCGACTGGTTCGGGGCTTTTTTTGTGCTTTGATTTGAAACCGCGTCGCCTTTATCGCAGGCAAGCCAGCTCCCACCTTCGACCGCGTTCACCCTGAAGGAATACGGTCCAGTGTGGGAGCTGGCTTGCCTGCGATTGGGCCAACCCGGTTCTCCGCCCTACACCGAAAACCGCGCCACCATCGAATTCAGATCCACCGCCAACCGCGACAACTCCTGGCTCGCTGCGCTGGTCTGATTAGCGCCGGTAGAGGTCTGATGTGCCAGGTCGCGGATATTCATCAGGTTACGATCCACCTCCCGCGCCACCGCCGCCTGCTGCTCCGAGGCACTGGCAATCACCAGGTTGCGTTCGTTGATCAAGGTGAATGCCGAGGCAATCTCTTCCAGGGCCATGCCCGCCGATTTGGCGATCTCCAGTGTGGAGCGCGCCCGTGTGTTGCTCTGTTGCATCGAGCTGACAGCCTGGTCGGTGCCCTGCTGAATCCCGCTGATCATCTGCTCGATTTCCTGGGTCGACTGTTGCGTGCGATGGGCCAAGGCCCGCACTTCATCGGCTACCACCGCAAACCCGCGCCCGGCATCCCCCGCTCGCGCCGCTTCAATCGCCGCGTTCAGTGCCAGCAAGTTGGTTTGCTCGGCAATCGAGCGAATCACATCCAGCACTGTGCTGATGCCATAGACCTTTTGCGCCAGCGCTTCGACCTGGGTCACATTGGCGGTCACATCGGTCGCGAGGGCTTCAATCGACACCACCGTCTGCTGCACCTGTTCACGCCCTTGCTGGGCAATCCGGTCGGATTCGCGAGACGCCTGGGACGTGGCCACGGCATTGCTCGCCACCTCCTCCACCGCCACCGTCATCTGATTGACGGCCGTGGCCGCCTGTTCGATTTCCTGGTTCTGCTGGTGCAAACCACGGGTCGCATCCTCGGTGACGCAACTGAGTTCTTCGGAAGCCGACGCCAATTGGTTCGATGATTCTGATATGCGCCGGATAGTGTCGCGCAAGCTCTCCTGCATACGCTTGAGCGCCTGTTGCAAGCGCGCCGGCTCGTCGCTGCCACTGAGCCTGATGTCGCCCGTCAAGTCGCCACTGGCAACGCCCTGGGCCACTTTCAACGACTGTGCCAACGGCAGCACGATGCTGCGTGTCAGCCACACCGCCAGGCCAATCGTGATTAACGCCGTGACGCCAATCATGACCATCACCCAGACCCGCGACTGGCTGAACACCTGCTGTGCCAGCCGGGCGGCCTCGTTGGCGCTGGACTTGTTCAGATTGACCAACTCACGCAGCGTCACGGCCATCTGGTCGGCCATCTGATTCATTTCGCCATTGACCACCGCAATGGCGTCCTCCAGCCGATTAGCCTTGGATAAGCCCACCACCTGCTCCTGGCGTTGCAGGTACTGCTGCTCCTCGAGCTTGAAGCGATCAAACAGCACCCGCTCCTCAGGCAAGACGATCAATGCCTCGTACACGCCTTCAGCGTGATGCAAGCCGGTTTTGATCTCGGCGATTTTCTGCTCGTTCTGCGCCACCGCCTGGGGGTCGCGGTTGACCAGCAAGCGCAACGTCAGCGCCCGAATGCGCAACACATCCTGATTCATCTCCCCCACCGCCATGACGCTGGGCAGCCAGTTGGTCTCCACCTGGTCCGACTGCTGGCGCATATTGGCCATCTGCAACAGGGCAAAGCCGCCCAAGACGAACACCATCAACGCCAGCACACCAAAGCCCAGGCCGGCGCGAGGGGCGATATTCAAACTGCGGATATTCATGCCAGCGTTCCTTCCAAAAGTACTGCATCCACCTGCAGCGGGTCTCTTGGACGTTATCGGCACCTCAGGTCATGAGCATAAGATCAAAACGCGATATCAACGCGCGTCTCCATCGCGAGGCGGCTTGGGCAGGATGGCGAGGAAGTTGTCGCGCGCAACCTTGTGGGCAACGTCTTCGGGCAACGCATCGAGGAAAGGATCGAAGCGGCGCATCTCTTTGCCCAACTTATTGAAGCGCCCCACAACATCGGAGCCGAGCATGAAGCGATCCGGGAAGCGCTCCACCAGCGCAACCCATTGCGGCCGTGGCTTGCCGGCGTCGTCCAGCAGATACGGTGTGAGCATGCTCCAGGACAAGTCGATATACAGGTTGGGGTAAGCCTCAAGCAGGCGCGCCAAGGTGGGCAGCAAAAACTCCATTTGCACCTGATGACGGTGGATTTCCTTGCTGGTACCGGCATGGGCCCAGATAAAACGCGTGTGCGGGTGGTTGCGTAACGGCTGCTCGACTTCCGCCAGGTACAGTGGGTTGCGCTCACGTTTGGAGGTAATGTTGGAATGCAGCATCACCGGCAGGTCGTTTTCGGCCGCCAGGTGGTAGATGCGCGTCATGGCTTCGTTATTGGCACGCGGCGTGTCGCCGGAAGTCAGCGCGGTGAGGTCATCATGGCGGGTAAACACTTCACCGATGCCCTGCCACAGCCCAGGGTTGAGGTCGAGCATGCGCTGGATGTGGGCGGCGGAGTTCTTGTCGTTGGGATTGAAACCGGCGAGGAACGGGTGAAAGTGCTGGCGTTGCGCAGGAGAAAGTTTATTCACTGCCGCCGCGACGATCACATCCGTGGCACTGTACCAATAAGCATCGGCGTCGTCACCGGCGTAATAGCGCGGACGCTTGGGCTCGTCTTCGTGCCATTTCTTGGCCACGGGAATCCCGGAAATCATGACGTGCTCAATGCGGTTGTCCGCCATGGCCTTGAGCAGCTTGTCCATGCCGGCGCTCTCCTGAAAGAAATCCACGTAATGCAGGTGCGCGTCGCTGTAGGCATAGTCACGAGCCTGCGCGGCAAGGCTGCTGATGGCAAGCAACAAGGCAAGACTCAGGCGGGTTCCAGACACGGTAAAACCTCAATATGGGCTGATACGGGTAGACCTTGCGCCAGCCTTCAGGGTTCAGCATGGAAAAAACCGGAACACTGGAGTGCCAGCATGCTCTATAACTGCATGACCTTCATCCTGCGCCCTTATGAGGTTTGCCATGCCTGTTACCGTCAATACGCTGAACGCTGAAAACTTTCGTCACAGCGTGAATATCAATAATCACGAGCTGTTTACCGACCTGCCCAAGAGCCTGGGCGGTGACGATTCGGCGCCCTCCCCCCACGATTATTTCGATGCTGCGCTGGCGTCGTGCAAAGCTTTGACCGTGAGGCTCTACGCGCAGAAAAAAGCTATCCCGCTGACCGGCGTGACCGTGGAGGTCACTCACGACAGCGCCGAAGAGCAAAAGGGTAAATACAAGCTCAACGTCAAGCTGACCCTCAAGGGCGTACTCACCGACGCCCAGCGCGATGAACTGCACCGCGTCGCCGATAAATGCCCGGTACATAAGCTGATGACCACTGCCGAAGTCACTATCGAGACGAAATTGTCGGAAGGTGCCTTCAGCCAATAGCCCCACCTTCCCATCGAGCGGGTTATGCTCAAAGCATCCAACCCGCTCAGACTGGGATGCCCATGACCACTCTCACCGTGATTCGCCCTCGCCCCGAAGATGTAGAAGGCCAGCCTATCCTGCGGCCCCTGCCCTCGCGTGAATGCCGCAGCGTCGGGCCCTTTGTGTTTTTCGACCACATGCTGCCGACCCGCTACGCACCGGGTAACGGCATGAATATCCGCCAGCATCCCCATATCGGCCTGTCCACCCTTACTTACCTGTTTGAAGGCGTCTTGCAGCATAAGGACAGCCTTGGCTCGGACCAGGTGGTGCAAGCCGGCGATGTCAGCTGGATGACCGCCGGCAGCGCGATTGCCCACGTCGAGCGCACACCTGAAGCGGTCAAGGCCAGTGGCTTCAACCTGCATGGCCTGCAGGTATGGCTGGCCTCGCCCAAGGACCACGAGACCGGGCCGGGACACTACAGCCATCACCCAGCGGCGAGCTTGCCGAAAAGCGATAACCTCGGCGTGCAGGTGCGTTTGATCGCCGGTGATGGTTTTTGCCTCAGGTCACCGGTGCCGGTACTGTCGCCGACGCTGTATGCCGAGGTACAGATGCAAACCGCCACCACCCTGTTGATTCCTGATGAACATGAGGAACGTGCGGTGTATGTGCTGGAGGGTGAGGTGCAGTTGGACGGTGAAGCCCTGGAGGTCAACAGCTTGGTGGTATTGCCGACTGGGCAGGAGATGACCCTGTATGCCGAGAGTGATTGCCACCTGATGGTATTTGGCGGGGCGCCGCTGGATGGGCCACGGCGGATCAACTGGAATTTTGTGGCGAGTGATCCGGCGGTGATCGAGCAGGCGAGACAGCGTTGGGCGGCCGGGGATTGGCCCACCGTGCCGGGGGAGTCAGAAAGAATCGAGTTGCCTGTGAAATAGCTATCGCAGGCAAGCCAGCTCCCACATTTGATGGGTATACACATTTTAGAATGTAGGAGCTGGCTTGCCTGCGATGGCGTCCGATCAGGCGCTGAGAAATCAGCCCTTGAACACTTCATCCAACAAGTTATGCATCGACTGGAAAGCCCGTGCAGCGGTCTTGGCGTCGTACATCATCTTGCCTGGCACATTGGCATGGGGGTCGGTGAAGGAATGCACCGCACCGCCGTAGCTGAGCAACTGCCAATCCACACCCGCCGCGTTCATTTCATCTTCGAACGCCGGCAGTTGCTCTTTGGGCACCAACGGGTCCGAGGCGCCATGCAGCACCAGCACTGACCCCTTGATGTTCTTCGCATCCGCCGGGTTCGGTGTATCCAGGGTGCCATGGAACGACACGGCAGCCTTCAGCGGCGCGCCGGTACGGGCCAGCTCCAGGGAGCAGCAACCGCCAAAGCAGAAGCCGAAGGTGGCCAGTTTCGAGGTGTCCACTGCTGCCTCAGTCTGGCCTTGCAGTTGCTCTAACGCTGCTTGCATGCGCTTGTTCAGCAACGGGCGATCATTCTTCAACGGCATCATCGCCGCGCCCGCTTCATCGCCATTTGAAGGACGTACGTTTTGCCCGTAGAGGTCGGCAATCAACACCACGTAGCCTTTGCCGGCAACGGCCTTCGCGATCTCTTCGGCCCCCACACTCACGCCCATCCAGTTCGGCGCCATCAGCAGTCCCGGCAACGGGCCCTTGTGGCTGGCATCGAACGCCAGACGGCTTTCATAAGACTGGCCATCAATCTGATAGACCACGGAACGTACAGTGACTTGGCTCATGATTCACTCCAGTTGAGGTGCGCACAAACGAAAAAACCCGCCGAAGCGGGTTTTTCTACAACGGTGTTAAACCGACAATTCAACCAACAGCTTGTTCAGTCGGCGCACATACGCGGCCGGGTCCTTCAAGCTGTCGCCGGCTGCCAGGGCGGCCTGGTCGAAGAGGATGTGCGACAGGTCACCAAACCGCTCTTCGCTCTGCTCGCCATCGAGTTTCTCGATCAGCGGGTGAGACGGGTTGAATTCGAAGATCGGCTTGGAATCCGGCACTTTCTGGCCGCTGGCTTCCAGGATCTGGCGCATCTGCATGCCCAGGTCCTGCTCGCCGATGGCCAGGATCGCAGGAGAGTCGGTCAGGCGGTGGGAAACCCGCACTTCACTCACCGCTTCGCCCAGGGAAGCCTTGATGCGCTCAACCAGGCCCTCTTTGGACTTGGCGACTTCTTCGGCTTCCTTCTTCTCTTCTTCGGAGTCCAGGTTCCCCAGGTCCAGGTCACCACGGGCCACGTCGACGAAGGTTTTGCCGTCGAACTCGGTGAGGTAGCTCATCAGCCACTCATCGATACGGTCGGTCAGCAGCAGCACTTCGATGCCTTTCTTGCGGAAGACTTCCAGGTGCGGGCTGTTCTTGACCTGGGCGTAGGTTTCGCCGGTCAGGTAGTAGATCTTGTCCTGACCTTCCTTGGCACGTGCCAGGTAGTCAGCCAGGGACACAACCTGCTCGCCGTCTTCACCCTGAGTCGAGGCAAAACGCAGCAAACCGGCGATTTTTTCCTTGTTGGCAAAATCTTCCGCCGGGCCTTCTTTCATGACCTGGCCGAAGTTTTTCCAGAAGCTCTTGTATTGCTCAGGCTCGTTCTTCGCCAGCTTTTCCAGCATGTCGAGTACGCGCTTGGTGAGCGCCGACTTCATGGAGTCGATGATCGGGTCTTTCTGCAGGATTTCCCGCGACACGTTCAGCGACAGGTCGTTGGAGTCGACCACACCTTTGATAAAGCGCAGGTAAAGTGGCAGGAAGGATTCCGCCTGGTCCATTACGAACACGCGCTGCACGTAGAGCTTCAGGCCTTTTGGCGCTTCACGCTGGTACAGGTCGAACGGAGCACGGGCCGGTACGTAGAGCAGCGAGCTGTATTCGAGCTTGCCTTCAACCTTGTTGTGGCTCCAGCTCAGCGGGTTCTCGTAGTCGTGGCCGATGTGCTTGTAGAACTCCTGGTATTCCTCGTCCTTGATCTCGGTACGCGGACGGGTCCACAGGGCGCTGGCGCGGTTGACGGTTTCCCACTCTACCGCCGGGGCTTCTTCGCCTTCGGCAACGGTCTGTTCCTTGGGCAACTCGATCGGCAACGCGATGTGGTCGGAGTACTTCTTGATGATGTTGCGCAGGCGCCAGCCATCGGCGAATTCATCTTCACCGGCTTTCAGGTGCAGCACGATGCGCGTGCCACGGTCAGCCTTGTCGATCGTGGCGATTTCAAATTCGCCCTCGCCCTTGGAAGCCCAGTGCACGCCTTCGCTGGCGTCAAAGCCGGCGCGGCGGCTGAAGACTTCAACCTTGTCGGCGACGATGAAGGCCGAATAGAAGCCCACGCCGAATTGGCCGATCAGGTGAGAGTCTTTTTTCTGGTCGCCCGACAGGTTCTTCATGAAATCTGCGGTGCCGGACTTGGCGATGGTCCCCAGGTGGGTGATCGCATCGTCACGGCTCATGCCGATACCGTTGTCTTCGAGGGTGACGGTCTTGGCGTCTTTGTCGTAGCTCACACGGATCTTCAGTTCCGCGCCGCCTTCCAGCAACTCAGGCTTGGACAGGGCTTCGAAACGTAATTTGTCGACAGCGTCAGAGGCGTTCGAGATCAATTCGCGAAGGAAAATTTCCTTGTTGGAATACAGCGAATGGATCATGAGGTGCAGCAGTTGCTTCACCTCGGTCTGGAAGCCCAGGGTTTCCTTTTGAGTTTCCACACTCATGGTCATCAAACTCCAATTGGATGGCAGTGGCCGCGCCCGAAAGGGTTGGCGGCGGGTTGTCATCAAAGTTGGGGGCTCAGGCCAGGATTTCAAGGGCGGGCCAATTCCTCAATCTTGAAATGTGCGCGGGCGGTGGCAATCGGTTCGGCCGGTGTGCTCTGCCAGGCGGTAATCGCCACGTTGGCCACGCGCCGGCCCTGGCGCCATACCTGGCACTTGGCATAGGTGTCACGAAACTGGCCGGCGCGCAGATAATCCAGGGAGAAGTCGATGATTTTCGGCAGGCCCGGAGCGCCCGTGAACACCATCAGGTGCAGGGCGGCTGCCAACTCCATGAAGCCGGCGATCACCCCGCCATGCAGCGCCGGCAATATGGGGTTACCAATATTGTCCTGGTTGGCCGGCAGGCGAAACAGCAACTCATCCCCCAGCCGGGTGCATTCGATGCCGATCAACCTGGCATAAGGCACCAACTCGAGCAGCGCGTCACAGTCGCCACGATCGAGGGCTTGCTCCAGGCGCGTCTTGAACCGATGCGTCATGCCTGCTCTCCCTTGACGACAGTGCCCAAGCCTTGGGTGCCTTTGAGGCGCTTGCCCATGCGCATGAACGTGCCTACCACATGGGCGATAGGTTGTTGCGGGTCATCCTGATAGGCAACGCCACGGGTGAAGATCACGTCGGTGGTCACCCGGTAGCATTGCGCGAAGCCATACACCGGCTTATGGGGTTCGGCGGGATGCATGTAGTCGATACGCAGGTCCAGGGTGGGGCACACCTCGAACTCGGGCAATACGCACAGGGTCGCCATGCCGCACGCGGTGTCCATCAATGAGGTCAGCGCGCCGCCGTGGATCACCCCGCTCAGGGGGTCACCGACGATATGCGGCCCATAAGGCAGTACGAGGGTCATGCCCTCCTCGCTGGCTTCATGCACCGCCACACCCAGCACCTGGCAATGGCGCAGGGCCGAAACGAAGCGCACGGCACGCTCCAACAAAGGGTTTACGGTCATTGTTTTAGACTCTTATTAGTGTGAATTCGGCGGATTGGAATGACTGGGTAAAGTTCCTGTACGAAACATGCTATATATCTGTGGGACATAAGGAACTAATGCTGGCCCCTTGGGTTCGAAAGGCCAGTAGATATCTTCAATAAGGAGAAACACCCCATGCGTAAGACATTAGCTATTTCCATGATGCTGGCCGCTGCTCTCGGCCTGGCTGCCTGCGACAAGAAATCCGAAGACAAAGCCCAAGATGCCGCTGCACACTCTGAGCAAGCACAGCAAGACATGGCTAAAGCACAGGATAAAGTGAACGACGCTGCGAAAGAAAACGCTGAAGCTGCCAAAGCTCAGGCCGAATCGAACGAAGCTGCTGCAAAAGAAGCTGCACCTGCCGCACCTGCAGAACCTGCCAAGCAGTAATCGCAGGGTTTAAAGCAGTATTGCAGCAAAAGAAAGCCCGCTGATTAAAGCGGGCTTTTCTTTGTCTGCGATTTGCTTGCAGCGCTACTGTGCGCCGTCTTTTACAACGTCGGCTCCCGGCATATCGGTCGGGGTATACACCATCACCTGCAATACATCGGAATGGAACTCGCGGCGGTACAGCACCAGCACCACCCCGCTACTCATCAACATGAACAACCAGGGGCTGACAAACCAGGCCAGCATGGTCATGCCGAAGTAATAGGCGCGCAGGCCAAAGTTGAACTGGTTGGCCGCCATCGAAATCACTCGAGCCGCCCGCAAAGCAAACGCCTTGCGCTCCTGCTCTGACACGTGCCGTTCACCGATCATGGGCGCCGAGCCCACCAGCACCGCCGCGAAGTTGTACTGGCGCATGCACCAGCTGAAGGTGAAAAAGGCATAGACGAACACCAGTGCCAGGCACAGCAATTTGATCTCCGACATGCCCTGGGATGCCTGCTGCACCATGGGAATGTCCGCCAGCAGTGACACTGCGCGTTCCGAAGCCCCCAGCACCGTGAGAATACCGGCGAGGATGATCAAGGTGCTGGAGGCAAAGAACGAGGCATTGCGCTCCAGTTTACCGATCACACTGGCGTCGGCGATACGGTTGTCGCGCAGCAGCATGCGGCGCATCCAGTCTTCACGGTACAGGTGCAACACACTGGCCAGGCACGCCGTGTCCCGGGCTTTCCACGTTGCGTAACGGGTGTAGCCGCCCCAGCAGATGACAAACCAGAGTGCGGCGATCAAATGGATCCAATTGACTTCAACGAACGACATGCAGGTCCTTGTACACAGGATGATAGGGCCGACACAGTCCAAATGTGGGAGCTGGCTTGCCTGCGATAGCGTCTTTGCAGTCACCACCGCGCACAACCGATGTGCCGCCATCGCAGGCAAGCCAGCTCCCACACCGACCAGTGTTTTCAACTTGAGATTTTTGACGCCATTCCCAAAAAAAAGACACTGCCAGCGACTCAAAAAAAATGCCCCGTATCGTTTGATACGGGGCATTTCAGTAGAGCTCAACCGCGCGTTACGCGATGGCTTCGCTGCGCTTGCCCAGCATACGGTCAATCACCACGGCCACGACCAGCGTCATCACCGACGGCACCAGCCACGCCAGGCCTTGTTCGCTCAACGGCAGGTTTACCAGTTGCGTAGGCATCCAACCCGCCAGGCCCGCACCCTTGAGTGCGTCGATGCAGCCAAAGATGAACGACACCAGCATCACCGGGCCGACAATACGGCCCTGTTCCTGCCAGAACCCTTTGCAGAAGCTCAAGGCCACCAACACGATGCATGGCGGGTAGATCGCGGTCAGCACCGGGATCGAGAAGGCAATGAGTTTGGTCAAGCCCAAGTTGGACACAAACAGCGAGAACAGTGCCAGGATCACCACCAGGGTCTTGTAGGACAGCGGCAGGATCTTGCTGAAGTACTCGGCGCAGGCACAGGTCAGGCCCACGGCGGTCACCAGGCATGCCAGGGAAATCAGCACGGCGAGGAAACCACTGCCCAGGGAGCCGAACGTGTATTGCACATAGGCGTGCAGTACCGCCGCGCCATTGCTGGCACCCGCGGCCACGGCATGGCTGCCCGAACCCAGGCGGAACAGGCTGACGTACACCAGTGCCAGGCCCACGCCGGCAATCAGCCCGGCAATGATCGCGTAGCGGGTGATCAGCTTGGGTGACTCGACGCCACGGGAGCGAATCGCGTTGACGATCACGATGCCGAACACCAGGGCGCCCAGGGTATCCATGGTCAGGTAACCATTAATAAAGCCTTGGGAGAACGGCGCGGCAACGTATTCCGGCGTGGCAACCCCCACCTCACCGGCGGGCAAGGCAAACGCAGCGATGCCGAGAATAGCCAGGGCGATGATTTTCAGCGGCGCCAGGAAACGGCCCACGGTGTCCAGCAGTCGACCTGGGTACAGGGAGACAAAGAACACCACCAGGAAATACACCGAGCTGTAGAGGAACAGTGCCAACGGGCTCTCACCGGTCAAGGGCGCCAGGCCCACTTCAAACGATACTGTTGCGGTGCGCGGGGTCGCAAACAGCGGGCCCACTGCCAGGTAGGCCGCTGCCGCCAGCAGGCCACCGGCGATCTTGCCAATCGGGCTGCTCAGCGCATCCATGCCACCACCGACCTTGGCCAGGGCGATCACAGTGACCACCGGCAAACCGACCGCGGTGATCAGAAAGCCCAGCGCCGCCATCCACACATGCGGCCCGGACTGCAAACCAACGATAGGCGGGAAGATGATGTTGCCGGCGCCCACGAACAGGGCAAAGGTCATAAAGCCCAGCGCCAGGATATCCTGGCTTTTCAACACTTTCATTTGAGGAAATACCACACTACTGAATCGGAATTTAGAGAGGGCTTCCCTATGGATGAGGGAAATGCTGCCGGCCCTTGTGGGGACCGACCGGTCTAGCGCGCAGCTTCCTTTTGGGACGCGGACGCATAAAGAGGCGGCTAGAGTACAGAATTAGGCTGACAAACGCACTGTTGCGGGGCGGACTGTCCGATAAGCGACATTTCAATGTCGCGTTTTCATACTTAATTGGGCAATACAGAACCCTGTGTGCGCTGGCTTGCCTGCGATGGCATCGACTCGGTTTGGCTGATGCACCCAGTTGTCTGTATCGCAGGCAAGCCAGCTCCCACATTGAACCGAGTACATCCCCAAATCTGGGTATACCCAGAAAGCACAAAGGCCACCCGAAGGTGGCCTTTGTGTGGTGAAGCGTCAGCTAAGCGCGAGGCTTACTTGACAGCCCAACCGGTCAGCTCGGCCAGGGCCTTGCCGATGTCTGCCAGCGAACGCACGGTTTTAACGCCTGCGTCTTGCAGTGCAGCGAATTTCTCGTCTGCAGTGCCCTTGCCGCCAGAGATGATTGCGCCAGCATGGCCCATGCGCTTGCCCGCAGGGGCAGTCACACCAGCGATGTAGGAAACAACCGGCTTGGTCACGTGTGCCTTGATGTAGGCAGCCGCTTCTTCTTCAGCCGAACCGCCGATCTCACCGATCATTACGATCGCTTCGGTCTTCGGGTCTTCCTGGAACAGCTTCAGGATGTCGATGAAGTTGGAGCCTGGGATCGGGTCACCGCCGATGCCGACGCAAGTCGACTGACCGAAACCGGCGTCAGTGGTCTGCTTGACAGCTTCATAGGTCAGGGTGCCGGAACGGGAAACGATACCGACTTTACCTGGCAAGTGAATGTGACCTGGCATGATGCCGATCTTGCATTCGCCTGGGGTGATCACGCCTGGGCAGTTAGGGCCGATCAGGACTACGCCCAGTTCGTCGCACTTAACTTTAGCGTCCAGCATGTCCAGGGTAGGAATGCCTTCGGTGATGCAGACGATCAGCTTGATGCCGCCGAATGCCGCTTCCAGGATCGAGTCCTTGCAGAAAGGAGCTGGAACGTAGATCACGCTGGCGGTGGCGCCAGTGGCTTCTACTGCTTCTTTCACGGTGTTGAACACGGGCAGGCCCAGGTGCTCGGTGCCGCCTTTGCCTGGAGTTACGCCGCCAACCATCTGGGTGCCGTATTCGATGGCTTGCTGGGTGTGGAAACTCCCTTGCGAACCGGTAATACCCTGGCAGATAACTTTGGTGTCTTTATTGATCAGGACGCTCATTACTTGCCCTCCGCAGCTTTGACAACTTGTTGAGCAGCGTCGGTCAGGCTGGTAGCCGCGATGATGTTCAAACCGCTTTCTGCCAGTACTTTAGCGCCCAGTTCAGCGTTGTTACCTTCAAGGCGAACAACAACCGGGATTTTAACGCCCACTTCTTTCACTGCACCGATGATGCCTTCGGCAATCATGTCGCAACGAACGATGCCGCCGAAGATGTTGACCAGTACTGCAGCGACGTTGGAGTCGGACAGGATGATCTTGAACGCTTCGGTAACGCGTTCCTTGGTAGCGCCACCACCTACGTCGAGGAAGTTGGCTGGCTTGCCGCCATGCAGGTTGACGATGTCCATGGTACCCATGGCCAGGCCGGCACCGTTGACCATGCAGCCGATGTTGCCTTCCAAGGCTACGTAGTTCAGTTCGAACTTGGCAGCGTGCGCTTCGCGCGGATCGTCTTGCGACGGATCGTGGAAAGTCTTCAGCTTAGGCTGACGGTACATGGCGTTGGCGTCGATGTTGATCTTGGCATCAAGGCAGTGCAGATCGCCGTCAGCCTTGATCACCAGCGGGTTCACTTCCAGCAGGGCCAGATCGTGATCCTGGAACAGTTTGGCCAGACCTACGAAGATCTTGGCGAACTGGGCAACTTGCTTGCCTTCCAGGCCCAGCTGGAAAGCCAGTTCACGACCCTGGAATGGCTGAGCGCCAACCAGTGGATCGATAGTGGCCTTCAGAATTTTTTCTGGGGTTTCGTGAGCAATTTTCTCGATGTCCACGCCACCTTCGGTGGAAGCCATGAACACGATGCGACGGCTCGAACGGTCAACGACAGCGCCCAGGTACAGCTCTTTAGCGATATCAGTGCACGATTCAACCAGGATCTTGGTGACTGGTTGGCCATTGGCATCAGTCTGGTAAGTCACCAGACGCTTGCCCAGCCACTGCTGTGCGAAGGCCTTGGCGTCTTCTTTGCTGCGAACCAGCTTGACGCCGCCCGCTTTACCGCGACCACCGGCGTGGACCTGGGCTTTGACAACCCACTCGCTGCCGCCGATTTTGTCGCAAGCTTCTGCTGCTGCTTCCGGGGTGTCTACTGCGTAGCCCTTGGAAACTGGCAGGCCGTATTCAGCGAACAGCTGCTTACCCTGATACTCGTGAAGATTCATGCTTTTTACCGTCTTCGTTAGGTACTGCGCATTCGGCGCTGCGCTCATTATGAGTGCCGCGCCACCTGTGACTGCTGCTCGCGCAACTTGCGGGGCTTATGGCCCGTAAAGCTGCGCAAGGCTGCGTCCAGCGGATATTCCGCGGTGAGTCTTGCGCGCAAGGCTCACGACGGGCAACTCCGCCGTGGTTTCTTATTATCTCGCTTAGCGCTTCTTCTTGTTGGCAATGTGGATGGCGCCGCCATTCACTGCCAACGCAGCTTCGTGCAGCGCTTCGGACAGGGTCGGATGGGAGAAGACCATCATGCCCAAGTCCTCGGCACTGGTGCCGAATTCCATGCCGATCGCGCCTTGCTGAACCAGTTCTGCAGCGCTTGGGCCAATCACGTGGACGCCCAATACGCGGTCAGTCTTGGCATCAGCGATGACTTTGACAAAACCACCGGTGTCGTTGGCTGCCATGGCACGGCCAGAAGCGGCAAACGGGAAGGTGCCGACGTTAACTTCAACGCCTTCAGCTTTCAACTGCTGTTCGTTCTTGCCGACCCATGCAATTTCCGGGTGGGTGTAGATAACCGATGGGATCAGGTCGTAGTTCATCTGGGTCTTGTGACCCTTGATGCGCTCAACGACCATGATGCCCTCTTCGGAAGCCTTGTGGGCCAGCATCATGCCACGAACCACGTCGCCAATGGCATAGACGCCAGGCACGGTGGTGGCGCAATGATCGTCAACGTGGATGAAACCACGCTCGTCGATGTTCACGCCGCTGTCGGAAGCCAGCAAGTCGTTGGTCACTGGGCGGCGGCCCACGGCGACGATCAGCTTGTCGAAAGTGATGGTCTGCTCGCCGTCTTTATCGGTGTAGGTCACTACGACTTCTTCGCCGTTGACCTTGGAACCGGTAACACGGGCGCCGAGCTTGATGTCCAGACCTTGTTTGGTCAGGGTTTTCAGCGCTTCCTTGGACACCGCGGTGTCGGCAGCCAGCAGGAATGTATCCAGGGCTTCCAGCACGGTGACTTGAGCACCCAGGCGGGACCATACCGAACCCAGTTCCAAACCGATCACGCCAGCGCCGATGACGCCCAGACGCTTAGGCACAGCTTGGAATTCCAGGGCGCCGGTCGAATCAACGATCACGTTGTTATCAACAGGAGCAGGCGGAATGTCGATTGGACGCGAGCCGGGTGCCAGGATCACGTTTTCGGCTTCGATGACTTCAACCGAACCGTCTGGCTTGGTGACTTCAACTTTCTTGCCGGCCAGCAGCTTGCCGTGGCCTTGAATGGAAGTCACGCCGTTGGCCTTGAACAAGGTGGCAACGCCGGAAGTCAGGCCTTTGACGATGTTGGCTTTACGGCCGACCATTGCGGGTACGTCCATGGTCACGCCAGCATGGTTGATGCCGTGGATCGCAAAGCCGTCTTGGGCTTCGTGGAATTTCCAGGAGCTGTCCAGCAGCGCCTTGGACGGAATGCAACCCACGTTCAGGCAAGTACCGCCCAGCGCCAGTTTGCCTTCCTTGTCGGTGTATTTTTCGATGCAAGCAGTGGACAGGCCCAGTTGCGCAGCCTTGATGGCGGCAACATAGCCGCCAGGGCCTGCACCAATCACTACAACGTCAAATTTCTGTGTCATGAAAATAGATCCTCTATTTGCGACAAGCTTCTAGTCACACGTTGCAAGCCAAGCTGCTTTTTCCTACAGCTTGTAGCTCGCAACGTGCAACTGCTTCTATCAGATGTCCAGGAGCAGGCGAGCCGGGTCTTCCAGCAGGTTCTTGATGGTCACCAGGAACGTCACGGCTTCTTTACCGTCGATCAGGCGGTGATCGTAAGACAGTGCCAGGTACATCATTGGGCGGATCACGACTTGGCCGTTGATGGCCATCGGACGCTGGATGATGTTGTGCATGCCCAGGATCGCGGCCTGCGGTGGGTTGACGATCGGCGTCGACATCATCGAACCGAAGGTACCACCGTTGGTGATGGTGAAGGTACCGCCGGTCATCTCGTCGATGGTCAGCTTGCCGTCACGGGCTTTCTTGCCGAAGCCAGCGATGCCGCCTTCGATTTCGGCCAGGCTCATCAGCTCGGCGTTACGCAGGACTGGAACCACCAGGCCGCGGTCGCTGGAGACGGCAACGCCGATATCCGAGTAGCCGTGGTAAACGATGTCGCCGCCGTCGATCGAAGCGTTGACTGCCGGGAAGCGCTTCAGCGCTTCGGTGGCCGCTTTCACGAAGAACGACATGAAGCCCAGGCGCACGCCGTTGTGGGACTTCTCAAACAGGTCCTTGTACTTCGAACGCAGGGCCATGACTTCGGTCATGTCGACTTCGTTGAAGGTGGTCAGCATCGCCATGTTCGACTGAGCTTCAACCAGGCGCTTGGCCACGGTGGCACGTACACGAGTCATCGGTACGCGCTTCTCGGTGCGGTCGCCAGCGGCAAACACAGGCGCAGCGGCAGCAGGCGCTGCAGCCTTGGCAGGTGCGGCAGCCGGAGCGTTCTTCTTGGCTTCAACTGCGGCAACCACGTCTTCCTTGGTCACACGGCCATCTTTGCCGGTGCCCTTGATGGAAGCCAGGTTGATGCCGTTTTCCTCAGCCAGTTGACGCGCAGCCGGTGCAGCGATTGGATCTTCGCCACCCGCAGCCGGTGCGGCAGGCGCAGAAGCAGCCGGTGCAGCAGCGGCAGGAGCAGGAGCAGCGGCAGCAGCGCTGCCCTCTTCGATCGAGCCCAGTACCTGGTTCGACAGAACGGTAGCGCCCTCTTCAGCAACGATTGCGCCCAGCACGCCGTCAGCTTCGGCCAACACTTCCAGAACGACTTTGTCGGTCTCGATGTCGACGATCAGGTCGTCACGCTTGACGGCCTCGCCTGGTTTCTTGTGCCAGGTGGCAACGGTGCCATCGGCAACCGATTCCGGGAATGACGGGGCTTTGATTTCGATAGCCATTATCTGTAGGTCCTTAAAATTCGGTTTCAGTCAGCGCGAAGGCGTTAAACAGTGAAAGCATCTTGCAGCAGTTTTTCCTGCTGCTCGGCGTGCATCGACGCGTAACCACAGGCAGGTGCAGCAGAAGCATCACGACCGGCGTACTCAAGGACCAAAGCCTTGTTGTGGTTGCCGATGCTGCGACGCAGATGATGCTGGCTGCTGTACCAGGCGCCCTGGTTCATCGGTTCTTCCTGACACCACACTACGTTCGTGAGGTTGGTGTAAGGCGCGATGATCTCCATGAGGTCATCTTCCGGGAACGGATAAAGCTGCTCGATACGCACGATGGCGATGTCTTCGCGGCCTTCGGCACGGCGTTTTTCCAACAGATCGTAGTAGACCTTGCCGCTGCACAGGATCAGGCGAGTGACCTTGGCGGCGTCCAGCGTATCGATCTCTGGAATCACGGTCTGGAACGAACCTTGGGCCAGATCTTCCAGGGTCGAAACGGCCAGCTTGTGACGCAACAGCGACTTCGGCGTCAGTACCACCAGCGGCTTGCGCAGCGGACGGATCACCTGGCGACGCAGCAAGTGGTAGATCTGCGCCGGGGTCGTCGGCACGCACACCTGAATGTTGTGCTCGGCGCACAATTGCAGGTAACGCTCCAGACGGGCCGAGGAGTGCTCAGGGCCCTGACCTTCATAACCGTGTGGCAGCAGCATGGTCAGACCGCACAGACGGCCCCACTTGTGCTCGCCGCTGGTGATGAACTGGTCGATAACCACCTGGGCACCGTTGGCGAAGTCGCCGAACTGGGCTTCCCAGATCACCAGCGCGTTCGGCGTGGTGGTCGAGTAACCGTATTCGAACGCCAGTACGGCTTCTTCGGACAGGAACGAATCGTACAGGTCGAAACGTGGCTGGCCTTCGTACAGGTTCTGCAACGGGATGTAGGTGCCCGCGTCTTTCTGGTTGTGCAATACAGCATGACGGTGCGAGAACGTACCGCGGCCGATGTCCTGGCCGGTCATGCGGATCGGGTGACCTTCGAACGCCAGGGTCGCGTACGCCATGGTTTCGGCGTAACCCCAGTTGATCGGCAGGCCACCGGCTTGCATCTTCTGACGGTCTTCGTAGATCTTCGCAACCTGGCGCTGTACGACGAAGCCTTCGGGAATTTCCAGCAGCTTGGCGGACAGTTCCTGCAACGTCTTCAAATCGAACGAGGTATCGTGACGTGCAGTCCAGGTGTGACCCAGGTATGGGCGCCAGTCAACGAACAGCTCTTTGTTCGGCTCCTTGACCAGGCTTTTCACTACATGCAGGCCGTTGTCCAGCGCGTTGCGGTATTCGTCGACTTTCGCCTGAACACGCGCATCGTCAACCACGCCGGCCTTGGTCAGGCTTTCGGCGTACAGCTCACGGGTGGTGCGCTGCTTGGTGATCTGCTGGTACATCAACGGCTGGGTGCCGCTTGGCTCGTCCGCTTCGTTGTGACCGCGACGGCGGTAGCAAACCAGGTCGATGACCACGTCACGCTTGAACTGCATGCGGTAGTCGACAGCCAGTTGGGTCACGAACAGCACGGCTTCCGGATCATCGCCATTCACATGGAGGATCGGCGCCTGGATCATCTTGGCAACGTCGGTGGCGTACTCGGTGGAACGCGCGTCCAACGGGTTGCTGATGGTGAAGCCCACCTGGTTGTTGATGACGATGTGAACGGTACCACCGGTCTTGAAGCCGCGAGTCTGCGACATCTGGAACGTTTCCAGGACCACGCCTTGACCGGCGAATGCCGCGTCACCGTGGATGGAAATCGGCAGAACCTTCTCACCGGTGGAATCGTTACGACGATCCTGGCGAGCACGTACCGAACCCTCGACCACTGGCGAAACGATTTCCAGGTGGGAGGGGTTGAATGCCATGGCCAGGTGAACTTCACCGCCGGTGGTCATCACGTTGGACGAGAAGCCCTGGTGGTATTTAACGTCACCGGAACCCAGCTCGACCTTCTTCTTGCCTTCGAACTCGTCGAACAGCTCACGCGGGTTCTTGCCGAAGGTGTTGACCAACACGTTCAGGCGACCACGGTGAGCCATGCCGATCACGATTTCCTTGGTGCCATAGGAACCGGAACGCTGGATCAGTTCGTCGAGCATCGGAATCAGGCTTTCGCCGCCTTCCAGGCCGAAACGTTTGGTGCCTGGGTATTTGGTGCCCAGGTATTTCTCGAGGCCTTCGGCCGCGGTCACGCGCTCCAGCAGGTGGCCGCGCACATCGGCGGACAATACCGGACGGCCACGCACGCCTTCCAGGCGGTGCTGGAACCACTGGCGCTGCTCGGAATCGGTGATGTGCGTAAATTCAGCGCCGATGGTGCGGCAATATGTCTGCTGCAACGCTTCGTGAATTTCGCGTAGGCTCGCTTCCTCTTTGCCGATGAACAGGTCGCCGGCACGGAAGGTCGTATCAAGATCGGCATTGGTCAAGCCGTAATGATTGATCGACAGGTCTGCAGGTGCAGGACGCTGCCACAGCCCCAGCGGGTCAAGCTGGGCTGCCTGGTGGCCACGCATACGGTAGGCCTGGATCAGTCGCAGTACTTCAACTTGCTTCTTCTCATGCTCACTGCTCACGCTGCCGGCGGAAACCGGTTGGGCGCGGCGCTGGTTCTTTGCCAGCAGCACGAACTGATCGCGAATTGTTGCGTGCGATACATCGGTGGCAGCGTTGCCGTCTGAAGACAACGTCTGAAATTTGGTGCGCCATTCTTCTGGCACAGCGTTAGGGTCGTGCAGGTAGAGCTCATAAAGCTCTTCCACATAGGCAGCGTTACCACCTGAAAGATAGCCGCTGTTCCACATGCGCTGCATCACGCTTTCTTGCATGCTTGGTCACCCTCGATTTGGGGACACCACCGGCGAAAACACCGAGTTTGCTTGCAAAAGGCCAAGTGCAGCGACCAAAACAAGCCACTTAGGATCACGCTGATAGTTCGGGTACCAACCCGAATGCCCCTGCTTGTCTCATTTCTTCAAAATAAGAGCCGCGGCTTTGTAAGTCGCTGCTCAAGTTAAAACTACGGCGCCGGTTGAAGCCTGCGCCGCAGCATTTACGGGCACAACGGTCCTGCTTTTACTACAACGTCAGTTACACGCCGCTCTGCAGCAGCATGTTACGGATGTGACCAATGGCCTTAGTCGGGTTCAGGCCTTTAGGACATACGTTGACGCAGTTCATGATCCCGCGGCAGCGGAATACGCTGAACGGGTCATCCAGCGAAGCCAGACGCTCGGACGTCTTGGTATCACGGCTGTCTGCCAGGAAGCGGTAGGCTTGCAGCAGCGCAGCTGGACCCAGGAACTTGTCCGGGTTCCACCAGAAGGACGGGCAGGATGTCGAGCAGCAAGCGCACAGGATGCACTCGTACAGGCCATCGAGTTTTTCACGTTCTTCCGGGGACTGCAGACGCTCGATGGCCGGAGCCGGCGTGTCGTTCTGCAGGAACGGCTTAACTTTCTCGTATTGCTTGTAGAAGATGCTCATATCGACGACCAGGTCACGGATAACCGGCAAACCTGGCAGTGGACGAACAATCAGCTTGTTGCCTTTGACCACGGCGGACAGCGGCGTGATGCACGCCAGGCCGTTTTTGCCGTTGATGTTCATGCCGTCGGAACCGCACACACCTTCACGGCAAGAGCGACGATAGGAGAAACCCTCGTCCTGCTCTTTGATCAGTGCCAGTACATCCAGCACCATCAGGTCTTTACCACCGGTATCGACCTGGAACTCCTGCATGAACGGCGCGGCGTCCTGATCAGGGTTGTAGCGATAAACACTGACTTTCAACATGGCAGCCACCCTTAGTAAGTCCGAATCTTCGGTTCAAACGTCGGCACCGTCTTCGGCGAGAAGTTCACGGCACGCTTGGTTACGCGCTTGTCACCCGGGAAGTACAGGGTGTGGCACAACCAGTTTTCGTCGTCGCGATCTTCAAAGTCTTCACGAGCGTGAGCACCACGGGATTCTTTACGAACCTCGGCGGCAATCGCCGTCGCTTCAGCCACTTCCAGCAGGTTTTGCAGCTCAAGGGCTTCGATACGAGCAGTGTTGAACGCCTGGCTCTTATCGTTGATCTTGACGTTGGCGATGCGCTTGCGCAGGTCAGCCAGCTGGGCGATGCCCTTCTGCATGTATTCGCCGGTACGGAACACACCGAAGTAGTTCTGCATGCAGCTTTGCAGCTCGCGACGCAGGGTTGCTACGTCTTCGCCATCTGTGCGCTCGTTCAGAGCGTTCAGACGCGCCAGGGCCGCTTCGATGTTGGCGTCGGTGGCGTCATCGTATTCGATGCCGTCAGTCAGCGCCTTCTCAAGGTGCAGGCCGGCCGCACGGCCGAATACCACCAGGTCGAGCAGCGAGTTGCCGCCCAGGCGGTTGGCACCGTGAACCGATACGCAAGCCACTTCACCTACTGCGAACAGACCATGGATGATCTCGTCCTGGCCGTCGGCGTTCTGGGTGATTGCCTGACCATGAATGTTGGTCGGCACGCCGCCCATCATATAGTGGCAAGTTGGAACCACCGGAACCGGAGCAACTACCGGGTCAACGTGGGCGAAGGTCTTGGACAGCTCGCAGATACCAGGCAGGCGGCTGTGCAGCACTTCTTCGCCCAGGTGATCGAGCTTGAGCAGTACGTGGTCGCCATTCGGGCCACAGCCGTTACCGGCGATGATCTCTTTAACCATCGAACGAGCCACAACGTCACGGCCAGCCAAGTCTTTGGCGTTCGGAGCATAACGCTCCATGAAACGCTCGCCGTGCTTGTTGATCAGGTAACCACCTTCACCACGGCAACCTTCGGTCACCAGTACACCGGCGCCGGCGATGCCGGTCGGGTGGAACTGCCACATTTCGATGTCTTGTACCGGTACGCCAGCACGCAGGGCCATGCCGACGCCGTCACCGGTGTTGATCAGGGCATTGGTGGTAGAAGCGTAGATACGACCTGCACCACCGGTCGCCAGCACAGTCGCCTTGGCGCGGATGTAGGTGGTTTCACCGGTTTCGATGCAGATGGCGATCACACCGACGAACTCGCCCTTGCCGTTCTTCACCAGATCAACAGCGTAGTACTCGTTCAGGAACGTGGTACCGGCTTTCAGGTTGCCTTGGTAAAGGGTATGCAGCAGCGCGTGACCGGTACGGTCGGACGCAGCGCAAGTACGGGCAGCTTGGCCGCCTTTACCGTAATCCTTGGACTGGCCACCGAATGGACGCTGGTAGATACGGCCTTGCTCGGTACGGGAGAACGGCAGACCCATGTGGTCCAGCTCGAACACCGCGGCCGGGCCTTCCTGACACATGTATTCGATAGCGTCCTGGTCACCGATATAGTCGGAACCCTTGACGGTATCGTACATGTGCCAGCGCCAGTCATCGTTCGGGTCGGCGGAGGCGATGGCGCAGGTGATACCACCCTGGGCCGATACGGTGTGGGAACGCGTCGGGAACACCTTGGTGATCACGGCAGTCTTGTGACCGCCCTGGGCCAGCTGCAGCGCAGCGCGCATGCCAGCACCGCCGCCACCAATAATGATGGCGTCGAATGAAATAGTTGGAATGTTAGCCATGAATCAGATACCCCAAAGAATCTGCACACCCCAGACGAAGTAAGCGAACATCGCGACGCCGCATACTGCCTGGAAGAGGAAACGTACTGCAGTCGCGGACTTGCCCAGCGCCATCGGCGTCAGGTAGTCAGTCGCGATGGTCCACATGCCAACCCAGGCGTGAGCGCCCAGGGCTACAAGGGCCAGCAGACTGAAGATTCGCATCGCATTGTGGGAAAACAGGCCGTGCCATTGCTCATAGCCGATGCCCGGATTTGCGACGAGGTATCCGATCAGGAAAATGAAATAAGCCGCGAGAACGACCGCAGACACACGCTGTGCCATCCAGTCATAGAGGCCCGAACGCGACAGATTCGTTACGCTGGTTACCATATCCAAACTCCTGCCAGAACGATCAGCACCACGGAAATGGCGACGATGATTTTCGAGCCCAGGCGGCCGCCTTCCAGCGTCTCACCGATGCCCATGTCCATGATCAAGTGGCGCACACCGGCTACCAGGTGATACAGAAGAGAGGACAGGAGGCCCCATGCTACGAACTTGGCCAGCGGGCTGGTCAAGCATGCCTTCACCTCGGCGTATCCTTCCTCGGAACCCAGGGATTTGCTCAATGCATAAAGCATGATGCCCAAGCCCAGGAACAGGATGATGCCGGAAACACGGTGCAGGAACGACGTAACGCCGGTGATGGGGAGTTTGATGGTCCTTAGGTCTAGGTTTACAGGTCGTTGGCTATTCACGGCTTTTTTTCACACTGAAGAGCCCCTAACAATCAGGGCAAAGTTGTTGGGGAGTGCGACTGGTCAGGTAAGCACCACCCAGGGAGTGCGACCCCCAATGAAAGCAAGCCCAAAAGCCCTTGGCGGTCGGTGGCCGAGTATAGACAGTTAGGTTACTAATGACAACGCGCACACCTCACCCTAATAGCTGATTGCGCTGGCGGGATAAAAGGCGTAAATGGCAGTCAATTTCGACGAAAAAGTACGGTTAAAGCCTTCTGGCGCAAGACTTTAGGCAAATTGACATCTGGATTTATATCAATATAGTGGTGCGGGCCCTGCGTGGGGGGTCTGTCTGATGATTTGAAGCATAAATAGGAGGCCACATGGCTGACAAAAAAGCGCAGTTGATCATCGAGGGCGCAGCCCCCGTCGAGCTGCCCATTTTAACCGGCACCGTTGGTCCCGATGTTATCGACGTACGGGGCCTGACGGCCACGGGCCGTTTTACTTTCGACCCAGGCTTCATGTCGACCGCTTCCTGCGAGTCGAAGATCACCTATATCGATGGTGACAATGGCATTCTGCTTCATCGCGGCTACCCGATCGAGCAACTGGCTGAAAAGTCGGACTACCTGGAAACCTGCTACCTGCTGCTAAATGGCGAATTGCCAACAGCCGAGCAGAAAGCCCAGTTCGTCAGCACCGTGAAGAACCACACCATGGTTCACGAGCAGTTGAAGACCTTCTTCAACGGCTTCCGTCGCGACGCCCACCCGATGGCCGTCATGTGCGGTGTAGTAGGCGCCCTGTCGGCCTTCTATCACGACTCCCTGGACATCAATAACCCGCAGCATCGCGAAATTTCCGCGATCCGCCTGGTTGCCAAGATGCCTACCCTGGCCGCAATGGTTTACAAGTACTCCATGGGCCAACCCATGATGTACCCGCGCAACGACCTGACGTACGCGGAAAACTTCCTGCACATGATGTTCAACACCCCGTGCGAGATCAAACCGATCAGCCCGGTGCTCGCCAAGGCCATGGACCGGATCTTCATCCTCCACGCCGACCACGAGCAGAACGCTTCCACCTCTACCGTGCGCCTGGCGGGCTCTTCGGGTGCCAACCCGTTCGCCTGTATTGCCGCCGGTATCGCCGCACTGTGGGGCCCTGCCCACGGCGGTGCGAACGAAGCCGTATTGACCATGCTCGATGAAATCGGCGATGTGTCCAACATCGACACCTTCATCGCCAAGGCCAAGGACAAGAACGATCCGTTCAAGTTGATGGGCTTCGGTCACCGGGTCTACAAGAACCGCGACCCGCGCGCTACTGTCATGAAGCAGACCTGCGACGAAGTGTTGAAGGAACTGGGCATCAAGAACGATCCGCAACTCGAACTGGCCATGCGCCTGGAAGAGATCGCCCTGACCGACCCGTACTTCATCGAACGTTCTCTGTACCCGAACGTCGACTTCTACTCGGGGATCATCCTCAAGGCGATCGGCATTCCAACCAGCATGTTCACCGTGATCTTCGCCCTGGCGCGGACCGTGGGCTGGATCTCCCACTGGAAAGAAATGCTCTCCAGCCCGTACAAGATTGGCCGCCCGCGCCAGCTGTACACCGGCTACGAGTCGCGTGACATCACCAAGCTGGAAGACCGCAAGTAAGCATTCAACTGCTTAGCTGCATTGAGAACGGCCTCCCTTAGTGGAGGCCGTTTTTGTTGGTGTGGCCTGATCTACCGTCATCGCAGGCAAGCCAGCTCCCACATTGGACCGCATTCCAACAAAAGGACACGACCCAGTGTGGGAGCCGGGCTTGCCCGCGATGAGGCCAGCCCAGGCAAAAAAATACCCCGGCCTTGCGACCGGGGTATCTCTTATGCAACTGACGACTTAGTGATTAACCGCCCCACTCGCCCCCAGGCCAGTCTGCGAACGCACGAACTGCGGGAAGTACAGCGCACGCTCTTTCTCTGCCGCCGCCGACTTGTCAGTGATGGAGAAGAACCAGATGCCGACGAACGCGATGATCATCGAGAACAGCGCCGGGTACTCGTACGGGAAGATCGCCTTTTCATGGTGCAGGATCGACACCCAGATGGTCGGACCGAGGATCATCAGGCCCACGGCGCTGATCAAGCCCAGCCAGCCGCCAATCATGGCACCACGGGTGGTGAGGTTTTTCCAGTACATGGAAAGCAGCAGCACCGGGAAGTTACAGCTGGCGGCGATGGAGAACGCCAGGCCGACCATGAACGCGATGTTCTGGCTTTCGAACAGGATACCCAGGCCGATGGCCAATACACCCAAGGCTACGGTAGTGATCTTCGACACGCGAATCTCATCTTTCTCGTTGGCCTTGCCCTTCTTGATCACGCTGGCATACAGGTCATGGGACACCGCCGAAGCACCCGCCAGGGTCAAGCCGGCAACCACCGCCAGGATGGTGGCAAACGCCACGGCCGAGATGAAGCCCAGGAAGATACTGCCACCCACCGCGTTGGCCAGGTGCACCGCCGCCATGTTGTTACCGCCGAGCAAGGCGCCCGCTGCATCCTTGAACGCCGGGTTGGTGCTGACCAAAAGGATCGCGCCGAAGCCGATGATAAAGGTCAGGATATAGAAGTAGCCGATGAAGCCGGTTGCGTACAGCACGCTCTTACGCGCTTCCTTGGCGTCGCTTACCGTGAAGAAGCGCATCAGGATGTGCGGCAGGCCAGCGGTACCGAACATCAGTGCCAGGCCCAGGGAGAATGCCGAGATCGGGTCTTTCACCAGGCCGCCGGGGCTCATGATCGCCTCACCTTTGGGGTGAACCTTGATCGCCTCGGAGAACAGCATGTTGAAATCGAAGTTGACGTGTTTCATCACCATCAGCGCCATGAACGAGGCACCGGACAGCAACAGCACCGCCTTGATGATCTGCACCCAGGTGGTCGCCAACATGCCGCCGAACAGCACGTACATGCACATCAGGATACCCACCAGGATCACCGCCACATGGTAATCAAGGCCAAACAGCAGCTGGATCAGCTTGCCCGCGCCAACCATCTGCGCGATCAGGTAGAACGCCACCACCACCAGCGAGCCACAGGCCGACAGGCTGCGGATCTGGGTTTGCCCCAGGCGATAGGACGCCACGTCGGCAAAGGTGTACTTGCCCAGGTTACGCAAGCGCTCGGCGATCAGGAACAGAATGATCGGCCAGCCCACAAGGAAGCCGATCGAGTAGATCAAGCCGTCGTAGCCGGAGGTGAACACCAGCGCGGAAATCCCCAGGAAGGACGCCGCCGACATGTAGTCACCGGCAATCGCCAGACCGTTCTGGAAACCGGTGATCTTGCCGCCCGCCGCATAGTAGTCCGCCGCCGACTTGTTGCGCTTGGACGCCCAATAAGTGATGCACAAGGTGGCGCCGACAAACGCGACGAACATCACAATGGCCGAGATGTTCAGCGGTTGCTTGTGCACTTCACCGGTCAATGCGTCCGCCGCCCAAACGGCCGGAGCCAAGAGCGAAGCACCGAATAGAGCCAATAGACGCCGGATCATTGCGCAGCCTCCTTGAGAATCGCATTGTTCAGGTCGTCAAATTCGCCGTTGGCCCGACGCACGTAGATGCCGGTGAGAATGAAGGCCGACACAATCAGCCCGACGCCCAGGGGGATGCCCCAGGTAATCGAGGAACCGGGGCTGATCTTGGCCCCCAGCACTTGTGGCCCGTAGGCGATCAACAGGATGAAAGCGGAGTAAAGCCCTAGCATGATCGCCGAAAGAATCCAGGCGAACCTTTCCCTTTTCCTGACCAGCTCCTTGAAACGCGGGCTGTTTTGAATCGAGAGGTAAATGCTGTCGTTCATTGTTTTTATCCTCGCAGCACAGCTTTTTATTATTTTGGAACGTATCCACTGTATGCGGCTGCGCAATGGGTTCCAGACGACCTTAGTAGTAGATCGAGTGTAGCGAGGGATTGCTGGGGCGCAGGAAGATTTGAGTCAGTGCAAAACGAATGTGGGAGGGGGCTTGCTCCCGAAAGCGGTGTGCCAGTCAAAAATCTGTGACTGGCACACCGCTTTCGGGAGCAAGCCCCCTCCCACCGGGTTGCATCGGTGGCTTTTATTTAGCGGTCCATTCGGCAACGCGCTCGGGGTGCTTGGCTACCCAGTCCTTGGCCGCGGCGTCCGGCTTGGCGCCTTCTTGAATCGCCAGCATGACTTCACCGATTTCATCCTTGGAGGCCCACTGGAATTTCTTCAGGAAGGCTGCGACTTGCGGCGCTTTCTTCTCCAGGCCCTTGCTGCCGATGCTGTTGACGGTTTCAGCAGCACCATAAATCCCTTTTGGGTCGTCCAGGAAACGCAGTTTCCACTTGGCGAACATCCAGTGTGGTACCCAACCGGTGACCGCAATCGACTCCTGCTTGTCTTCGGCGCGGGTCAGTTCGGCAATCATCGCCGCACCCGAGCTGGCTTGCAGTTTGTAGTCCAAGCCATATTGCTTGATGGCTTCGTCGGTCTTGAGCATTACGCCTGAACCGGCGTCGATGCCGACGATCTTGTTCTTGAAGGTGGTGTCGGTCTTGAGGTCTTCGATGGACTTGGCCTTGACGTACTCCGGCACGATCAGGCCGATCTTGGCGTCCTTGAAGTTGGGGCCGTAGTCGACCACCTTGTCCTTGTTCTTGGTCCAGTATTCCCCGTGGGTCACCGGCAGCCAGGCGGAGAGCATGGCATCGAGTTTGCCAGTGGCAACGCCCTGCCACATGATCCCGGTGGCAACCGCTTGCAGTTTTACGTCGTAGCCGAGTTTTTGCTTGATCACCTCTGCCGCCACATGAGTGGTGGCCACGCTGTCGGACCAGCCGTCCACGTAGCCGATGCTCAGGGTCTTGCTGTCGGCACTGGCCAGTGTGGAGCCCATCGCAACTACCAGAGTGGCAGCTGCGCCCAAGAGTCGTCGCATCTTCATAGTACTTCCCCGAAAGTGCTGCGCCCGACGGATGCCGAGCGACGTCAAACTGTTGTTATAGGGTGCACCGCGCCCCCTTCACGCGCATCGATCCGGTTGCTGAGGCATCAGTGGAGTACTGACAGTTTTATCTTCAACCTGCGTAGGCATTTGCCCTGCTCTGTCAGCGACCTTGGTTGAGCAGGAAACGACATCACATCGCCAGCAGGACGCTTTGTAGGCGTTATCGCCAGAATCCCGCCCGAAGTTTGCATGTCAAAATTATGCAGCCGCACTGGGCTGCGGCAAATCCGGGTAAGATGCGCGCCTTTGCTCCCCCAGATAAGCCGACCATGCCCGCGACTGCCCGCTTCCCTGCCCTGCCCTATTTCTTCGCCTTGATCCTCGGCGCGCTTGCCCTTGTCGGCTACTGGTACGGCCTCGGCCGGCCCGTGGTGTTGCCAGACGTCGCCAGCGCCAGCCATAAGCTGCAATGTGCGTCCTACACACCGTTCGACAAAGACCAGTCCCCATTCGACCAACCGTTCACGCTGCGCCCCGAGCGCATGGACGCCGACCTGGCGCTACTGGCTACGCGCTTTGAATGCATTCGCACCTATTCCATGACCGGCCTGGAGGCCCTGCCGGACATGGCGCGCAAGCATGGGTTGAAAGTGATGGCCGGGGCCTGGGTCAGCAGCGACCCTGTGGCGACCGAAAAAGAGATCAACGAGTTGATCGCGGCGGCCAACGCTAGCCCGGATGTAGTGACCTCGGTGATCGTCGGCAACGAAGCCCTGCTGCGCAAGGAAGTTACTGCCAAGCAACTGGTGGCGCTGATCCATCAGGTTAAAAGCCAGATCAAGCAGCCCGTCACCTATGCCGATGTCTGGGAGTTCTGGTTGCAACACCCGGAAATCGAGCCGGCGGTGGACTTCCTGACCATTCACCTGTTGCCGTATTGGGAAGATGAGCCGTCCGGCATCGACCAGGCGCTCAAGCACGTGGGCGATGTGCGCCAGACCTTCGGCCATAAATTCGCGCCCAAGGACATCGTGATCGGCGAAACCGGCTGGCCCAGCGAAGGCCGACAGCGCGAAACCGCCGTGCCCAGCCGGGTCAATGAGGCCAGGTTCATGCGCGGCTTCGTGGCCATGGCCGAAGCCAATGGCTGGCGCTACAACCTGATCGAAGCCTTTGACCAGCCATGGAAACGTGCGAGTGAAGGGGCTGTGGGTGGTTACTGGGGGCTGTTCGATGCAGACCGTCAGGACAAAGGTATCCTCGCCGGCCCGGTGACCAATGTGCCCTACTGGCGGCTGTGGCTGGGCGTCGGCGGGCTCATCCTGCTTGGCACCCTGGTGCTCGGCGGCCGCGTTCGCAGCACTCGCTCTGCATTAATACTGCCGTTGCTAGGGGCCGTCGCAGCGTGCTCCATCGGCAGTTGGGTCGAACTGACCCGCGTTACCGCGCGCTTCAGCGATGAATGGGTATGGGCAGGCTTGCTGGTGATGTTGAACTTGCTGGTGCTGGCCCACGCCGCACTCGCCCTCAGCGCACGGGAAGGCTGGCGTGAGCGCGGGTTCAGCTGGCTGGAGCAACGCGCGGGCTGGCTGATGGCAATCGCCGGGTTTGCCGGTGCGGTGATGATGCTAGCGCTGGTGTTTGACCCGCGCTATCGCAGCTTCCCAAGCGCGGCGCTGGTGTTGCCGGCCCTGGTGTACCTGGTACGCCCGGTGACCGGACCACGTCGGGAGATTGCGTTGCTGGCCTTTATCATCGGTGCCGGCGTTGCGCCGCAGTTGTACCGTGAAGGGCTGTTGAACCAGCAGGCCTGGGGTTGGGCAGTGGTCAGCGTGCTGATGGTTGCGGCTTTGTGGCGTTGCTTGCGAGTGCGCAAGGCGTAACACCGCTATCGCAGGCAAGCCAGCTCCTACAGTTGATTGGGTTCACACATTTCTATCTGTGAGCACGGTCAAATGTGGGAGCTGGCTTGCCTGCGCTGAGGCCACATCAGGCGCCGCGCGGCTTCCTGACCAACCGCAACCCCGCAATCACCACCGCAAACACCGCAAACGTCGTGTTGTACAACGCCAGCGCCGGCAACCCGAACACCAAGCCCACCACCGCCAACGCCCATCCCGCACGCCCCGGTACAAAAAAGCCCAGCACCGAGGTGATCAACGCCGCCCACCCCAGCAGCTTGAAATGGATCATCAAACCCAGGTTCGAACGCACCTGGCATTCCCAGCGACTGGCCTCATCAGCACAGATGCCAACCCACTGCCCATCCTCCATGAAGCCGTAGCGTGCGGCATAACTGGCGGCCAGCCATAACGGCAAGGCAATAAGCAGCAGAATCAACGGCAAACGACGGGACATGGGGCACTCCGATAGGCAAAAACGGCGCCCAGCTTAATCCCACGGCGGCCGTTAGCAAGGTGTTCGCACAGATATCTGTTCAACAAAGCATGGCAAAGTGTATCGTCTCGCTACTATTACCCCGATTCCGACGTTTTTTCCGACTTTTCGTGCCGAGTGCTGGCACTTCGGTGACAAGGCGGTGGTCATAGCCTGCGAACTTCATTCAGCCCGTTCCTCTTAGGGATTAAGTCATGCTCCGTTCCTTGCGCTGTGCTGCCTTGCTGGGCAGCCTATTTTTGAGTGCGTCAGCACTGGCCGTCGATATCGACCAAGCCAGCTATGGCTACCCTTTGACCAACCCGTTCGAAGCAACCATCGCCACCACGCCTCCCGATCTGCGGCCAACCCTGCCGACAGATGACGAGATCAACCAGTCCGACTACACCCTGACGATGCGCCCCGAGCGCGAGTTCAGCCTGCCGGACAATTTCTGGGCGGTGAAGAAACTCACTTACCGCATTGCCAAGCAGGACCGTGCTGCGCCTTTGATCTTCCTGATCGCCGGCACCGGTGCACGCTTTGATAGCAGCATCAATGAATACCTGAAAAAGCTGTATTACCAGGCCGGCTACCATGTGGTGCAGCTCTCCTCGCCAACCAGCTTCGATTTCATCAGCGCCGCTTCGCGCTTCGCCACCCCGGGCATCACCCAGGAAGACGCCGAAGACATGTACCGCGTGATGCAAGCCGTACGCGCGCAGAACGCCTCGTTGCCAGTGACTGATTTCTACCTCACCGGTTACAGCCTGGGCGCCCTGGATGCGGCGTTTGTCAGCAAGCTGGATGAGACCCGCCGTAGCTTCAACTTCAAGAAAGTGCTGCTGCTCAACCCGCCGGTCAACCTCTACACCTCGATCACCAACCTCGACAAGCTGGTACAGACCGAGGTCAAGGGCATCAACAACAGCACCACCTTCTATGAGTTGGTGCTGAGCAAACTGACGCGTTACTTCCAGCAGAAAGGCTACATCGACCTCAACGATGCCTTGCTCTATGACTTCCAGCAGTCCAAGCAGCACCTGAGCAATGAACAGATGGCCATGCTGATCGGCACCTCGTTCCGCTTCTCGGCCGCTGACATTGCGTTCACTTCGGACTTGATCAACCGCCGCGGCCTGATCATTCCACCCAAATACCCGATCACCGAAGGCACCAGCCTCACGCCGTTCCTCAAGCGTGCCCTGCAGTGTGACTTCGACTGCTACCTCACCGAACAAGTGATCCCGATGTGGCGCGCGCGTTCCGATGGCGGCAGCCTGCTGCAACTGATCGACCAGGTCAGCCTCTACGCCCTCAAGGACTACCTGCGCGACAGCCCGAAAATTGCCGTGATGCATAACGCCGACGATGTAATCCTCGGCCCTGGCGACCTGGGCTTCCTGCGTAAAACCTTCGGCGATCGCTTGACCGTCTACCCGCTGGGCGGCCATTGCGGCAACCTCAATTACCGCGTCAACGCCGACGCCATGCTGGAGTTCTTCCGTGGCTAAATATCTTCTGCTGCTCGCCGCACTGATGTGCGCAGGCGTGGCCAATGCCGACAACAGCAAGGCCCAAGAACCCGTCAAGGTCGATGCCGACGGCTTCAAGGAGCCGCTGACCAAGCTCAAGTTCAACCCAGGCTTGGACCAGCGTGAGTTCGAACGCTCCACGCTCACCGCGCTTAACGTCTACGACCCACTGGAGTCGTGGAACCGCCGCGTGTACCACTTCAACTATCGCTTCGACCAGTGGGTATTCCTGCCGGTAGTAAACGGTTACCGCTACGTCACGCCGAGCTTCCTGCGCACCGGCGTGAGCAACTTCTTCAACAATCTGGGCGATGTGCCCAACCTGATGAACAGCTTGTTGCAGCTCAAGGGCCACCGCTCGCTGGAAACCACCGGGCGCCTGCTGGTCAATACCACCATTGGCATCGCCGGCCTGTGGGACCCGGCTACCGCCATGGGCCTGCCGCGCCAGAGCGAAGACTTCGGCCAGACTCTGGGCTTCTACGGCGTACCGGGCGGCGCCTATGTGGTGTTGCCGATCTTTGGCCCGTCGAACCTGCGTGACACCACCGGCTTGCTGGTGGACTACAGCGCCGAATCGCAGATCAACTTCCTCAACGTATCCGAAGTCAGCTCCAACCATCCGGAAGTCTGGGCCCTGCGCGCCGTGGACAAGCGCTACCAGACCAGCTTCCGCTACGGCCAGATGAACTCGCCGTTCGAGTATGAGAAGGTGCGGTATATCTACACCGAATCGCGCAAGTTGCAGATTGCCGAGTAAACAGCAGCGATAAAAAAAGGCCATTCGATTGAATGGCCTTTTTTATGCCTGCGGTTTCACCCTCGCAGTGCTTTCCAACCTTTACCTGCCACGCTGACCACTGCCAGGACGACAGCGCCGGCAATGATCCCCGCCACCGCATTGAGCAGCGTTGGCATCAGCCACGCCAACGCGCCGGTGCTCTGGCTCACGGTTTCGATCCAGTGATGCACCACGGGCACGCCATGGGTGAGGATACCGCCACCAACCATGAACATCGCCGCCGTGCCAATCACTGACAGGCTCTTCATCATGTAGGGGGCCGCGCTCAGGATCGCGCCACCAATACTGCGCGCCACCTGGCCAGGCTTCTGCGTCAGCCACAGCCCCAGGTCGTCGAGCTTGACGATACCGGCCACCAATCCATATACGCCGATGGTCATGACAATGGCGATACCCGACAGCACGATCACCTGCTGCGTGAGCTGCGCGTCGGCGACGATGCCGAGGGTGATGGCAATGATTTCGGCGGACAGAATGAAGTCGGTACGGATCGCGCCCTTGATCTTGTCTTTCTCGAACGCCACCAGATCGGTTGCCGGATCGGCCACCGCTTCAGCCAACTGCGCGTGTTCGGCTTGATCTTCAGCCTTGCTGTGCAGGAATTTGTGCGCGAGTTTTTCGAAGCCCTCGAAACACAGATAGGCACCGCCAAGCATCAACAGTGGTATCACCGCCCACGGAGCAAAGGCGCTGATCAACAGGGCCGTCGGCACCAGGATCAACTTGTTGATAAACGAACCCTTGGCCACCGCCCACACCACGGGAATTTCCCGCTCGGCCCGCACGCCGGAGACCTGCTGGGCGTTCAGTGCAAGGTCATCGCCCAGCACGCCCGATGTCTTCTTGGCGGCCATTTTTGTCATCAGCGCGACGTCATCGAGTACCGCCGCGATATCGTCGATCAACACCAACAAGCTGCTTCCTGCCATGAACCGAACTTCCGTTAGAGAGAGATGGCGCGAGCATAGCGCGGCGCAAGGCGTTGCGGGCAGATTGTTGAGGCTTGCGGATGGCCGGTGCTACCATGCGCAACCGCCTGTCATGGCAAGGAAACGTCTGGTTTATGAGCAGCATTCGCGAGCGCAACAAAGAAAAAATCCTGCGGGCGGCGAGCGAGGAGTTTGCCGACAAGGGCTTCGCCGCGACCAAAACCAGCGACATCGCCGCCAAGGCCGGGCTGCCCAAGCCCAACGTCTATTACTACTTCAAATCCAAGGACAACCTTTACCGCGAGGTGCTCGAAAGCATTATCGAGCCGATCCTGGCCGCCTCCACGCCGTTCAACCCCGAAGGCGAGCCCAAGGAAGTATTGAGCAACTACATCCGCTCCAAAATCCGCATCTCCCGCGACCTGCCGTTTGCCTCCAAGGTGTTCGCCAGCGAAATCATGCACGGCGCCCCACACCTGAGCACCGACCAGGTTGAACAGCTCAATGCCCAGGCCAAGCACAATATCGACTGCATCCAGAGCTGGGTTGACCGTGGCCTGATCGCAGCAATTGACCCCAACCACCTGATGTTCAGCATCTGGGCAGCCACCCAGACCTATGCCGATTTCGACTGGCAGATCTCGGCGGTAACCGGCAAGGCCAAGCTGGATGAGGCCGATTATGAGGCGGCGGCGCAGACGATCATTCGGTTGGTGCTCAAGGGGTGTGAGCCGGATTGATAGACCGCGCAAAGGCTATCGCAGGCAAGCCAGCTCCCACACGGATTTGCGCGGGACACAAAATGTAAATTGGTCATAATCCCCTGTGGGAGCGGGCTTGCCCGCGATAGCGCCCATCCAGACACATCCTGCTAAAAGCCTGCCGATCAGCCTTCGCCCCTCAGTCTAGCCTCTCAGAACACCATCTGAAGAGAGGCCAAGGAATGCCTGATCTACCTGCTTCAAAACGCCTGCGCATCGGCCGCTATAACGAATCCAACCGCATTTACCTGCTCACCACCAACACCCTTGAACGTGAGCCCATCTTCAGCGACTTCAGACTTGGCCGTCTGGTCGTACACCAATTCAGAATCGTTCAATATAAAGGGCTCGCAACCTCATTGGCCTGGGTAGTAATGCCTGATCATTTCCATTGGCTTGTTGCTCTGGAGAAAGGTTCGCTTGCCGACTTGATGCGACAAGTGAAGTCCAAGAGCACCCGAATTGTGAATGCGGTGGCTGGCCGCCAAGGTCGCCTCTGGCAGCCGGGCTTTCATGATCATGCCGTGCGTCGAGAGGAAAGCCTTGAGGGGATTGCACGCTACATCGTAGCTAATCCACTCAGGGCTGGGCTGGTAAAGAAGTTTGGCGACTATCCGCTGTGGGATGCTATTTGGGTTTGACTGTAGACCGAGTCGACTGCATCGCAGGCAAGCCAGCTCCCACACTGATTGGATTCACACAGTTGGATTTGTGAACACCGCCAATGTGGGAGCTGGCTTGCCTGCGATAGCTTACTCACAGTCAGAACGATTCAAGCCGACACCCCCGCATCCGCCATCAACCCCACCCCCTCTATCGCTGTGATCGCACACTGCTCGTCAATATCGGACGTGTCCCCGCTGATCCCAATTGCGCCGAGCACCATGCCGCTCTGATCCCGAATCAACACCCCACCCGGTGCCGGCACGACGCTGCCCTGCCCCAGACTGTTCAAGGCCGCGATAAACGCCGGGCGCTGTTGGGCGTCCAGTGCCAGCAAACGTGAACCCTTGCCCAGGGCAATGGCGCCCCAGGCTTTGCCGATGGCGATTTGCGGGCGTAGCAGGCTGGCGCCGTCTTCGCGTTGCAGGGTGACCAGATGGCCGCCGCTGTCGAGCACGGCGATGGTCAGTGGCGCAGCCGAAATGGTGCGGCCTGCAGTAAGGGCCTGGGTGGCCAGCTGGGTGGCGAGTTTCAAGGTTAAAGCGCTCATAGGTGCCGTCCTTATCTTGTTATGGGTAACGCGGTGAGGTCTGTTTGATCAGATGCCCGATGACACAAATAGAACACAATGATATCTGTTTTTGTATACAATATTTTTCAACAAAGGCTCCATACGTCGAAAAAAGCGCTTCCGACGAACGCAAAGGTCAGTTCACGAAAGGCATTGACCAACGTAGCTCGCCGTGAATACACTTTGGACAGACACCACTTGTATACAATTACAAAACGCAAGAGGCACCAAAACCATGAGCAAAATGAGAGCAATCGAAGCCGCCGTCCTGGTGATGCGCCGTGAAGGTGTGGATACCGCCTTCGGTATCCCAGGCGCCGCGATCAACCCGCTGTATTCGGCCTTGCAGAAGGTGGGTGGCATCGATCACGTCCTTGCTCGCCACGTTGAAGGCGCCTCGCACATGGCCGAGGGCTACACCCGCACCAAGGCCGGCAATATCGGCGTGTGCATCGGCACATCGGGCCCGGCGGGTACCGACATGGTCACCGGCCTGTATAGCGCCTCGGCCGACTCGATCCCGATCCTGTGCATTACCGGCCAAGCCCCCCGCGCCCGGATGCACAAGGAAGACTTCCAGGCCGTGGACATCACCAGCATCGTCAAGCCAGTGACCAAGTGGGCAACCACGGTGCTGGAACCCGGCCAAGTGCCTTACGCGTTCCAGAAGGCCTTTTATGAAATGCGCTCCGGCCGCCCTGGCCCGGTGTTGATCGACCTGCCGTTCGACGTACAGATGGCCGAGATCGAATTCGACATCGACGCCTACCAGCCGCTGCCTCTAGCCAAGCCGCTGGCGACCCGTGTGCAAGTGGAAAAAGCCCTGGCTCTGCTCGACGCAGCCGAACGCCCATTGCTGGTGAGCGGTGGCGGCGTGATCAACGCCGACGCCAGCGAGTTGCTGGTGGAGTTCGCTGAGCTGACCGGCATCCCGGTGATCCCGACCCTGATGGGCTGGGGCACGATCCCGGACGACCATCCGCTGATGGTGGGCATGGTCGGCCTGCAAACCTCGCACCGCTACGGCAACGCGACGATGCTCAAGTCGGACGTGGTGCTGGGCATCGGCAACCGCTGGGCCAACCGTCACACCGGTTCGGTCGAGGTGTACACCGAGGGCCGTAAATTCATTCACGTCGACATCGAACCGACCCAGATTGGCCGCGTGTTCACGCCGGACCTGGGCATCGTTTCTGACGCCGGCTCCGCGCTGACGATGTTCATTGAAGTGGCCCGCGAGTGGAAAGCCGCCGGCAAGCTCAAGGACCGCAGTGCCTGGTTGCATGACTGCCAACAGCGCAAGGCCACCCTGCACCGCAAGACTCACTTCGACAACGTGCCGGTCAAGCCGCAACGCGTGTACGAAGAGATGAACCAGGTGTTCGGAAAAGACACCTGCTACGTCAGCACCATCGGCCTGTCGCAGATTGCCGGCGCGCAATTCTTGCATGTGTACAAGCCCCGCCACTGGATCAACTGCGGGCAGGCCGGCCCATTGGGCTGGACCATTCCCGCAGCGCTGGGCGTGGTCAAGGCCGACCCGAGCCGAAAAGTGGTGGCCTTGTCGGGCGACTATGACTTCCAGTTCATGATCGAAGAACTGGCGGTGGGCGCGCAGTTCAAGCTGCCGTACATCCATGTGGTAGTGAACAACTCTTACCTGGGCCTGATCCGTCAGGCCCAGCGTGGGTTCGAGATGGACTACTGCGTGCAGCTGTCCTTCGACAACCTCAACGCCCCCGAACTCAACGGCTATGGCGTCGACCATGTGGCGGTTGCAGAGGGCTTGGGCTGCAAGGCTCTGCGTGTGTTCGAGCCAGGCCAGATCCAACCGGCCTTGCGCCGGGCCCAAGAGATGATCGAAGAATTCAAGGTGCCCGTGATCGTTGAGATTATTCTGGAACGGGTGACCAATATTTCCATGGGCACCGAGATCAACGCTGTCAATGAATTCGAAGATCTGGCCCTGGTCGGCAACGATGCGCCGACTGCCATTTCCCTGCTCGATTAAGGAGAACCCTATGCCGCGCTTTGCTGCCAACCTGTCCATGTTGTTTACCGAACAGGATTTCCTTGCCCGCTTCAAAGCGGCTGCCGATGCCGGTTTCCAGGGCGTGGAGTACCTGTTCCCGTATGAATTCAGCTCTGCCGATATCAAGGCGCAGCTGGACGCCAACGGCCTGACCCAGGTGCTGTTCAACCTGCCAGCCGGTGACTGGGCCAAGGGCGAGCGCGGCCTGGCTTGCCACCCGGACCGGGTCGAGGAGTTCCGTGCCGGGGTCAAACTGGCAATCGCCTATGCCCAGGTCTTGGGCAACACCCAGGTCAACTGCCTGGCGGGTATCCGGCCACAAGGCGTTGATGACGAGACCGTAGAAAAGACCTTCGTCGCCAACCTCAAGTACGCCGCCGAGAAGCTGCAGGCGGCGGGTATCAAGCTGGTGATGGAGATGATCAACACCCGCGACATTCCGGGCTTCTACCTCAACAACACGGCGCAGGCCCTGTCGATTCGCGAGCAAGTGGGCAGCGCCAACCTGTTCCTGCAATACGACATCTACCACATGCAAATCATGGAAGGCGACCTGGCGCGGACCATGGCGGCGCACCTGGGCGAGATCAACCACATTCAACTGGCGGACAACCCAGGGCGCAACGAGCCAGGTACCGGTGAGATCAACTACCGCTTCCTGTTCGAGCATCTGGACCGCATTGGTTACGCGGGTTGGGTCGGCTGTGAGTACAAGCCGTTGACCACTACCGAGGCGGGTTTGGGCTGGCTCAAAACCCATAACGCCATCTGACAACTGACACAACACAAAACAATGTGGGAGCTGGCTTGCCAGCGATGCGGACACCTCGCTGTATCAGGCATACCCAGGTGATGCCATCGCAGGCAAGCCAGCTCCCACATTAAACGAGGATTTTGATCATGGCTAAAATCGGATTCATCGGCACCGGCATCATGGGCCAACCCATGGCCGCCAACCTGCAGAAAGCAGGCCATCAACTGTTTCTCTCCGAACATCACGGCAAGGCTCCGGCTGAACTGATCAGCGCCGGCGCCGTGGCGCTGGCCAACCCGCAACAAGTGGCCCAGGAAGCCGAGTTCATCATCGTCATGGTGCCCGACACCCCTCAAGTCGATGACGTGCTGTTTCGCGCCGACGGCGTGGCTGCGGGCCTGTCACCGAACAAGGTGGTGATCGACATGAGCTCGATCTCCCCTACTGCGACCAAAGCATTCGCCGCCAAGGTCAACCAGGCCGGCGCGCAGTACCTGGACGCACCGGTGTCCGGTGGTGAAGTCGGTGCCAAGGCCGGCACCTTGAGCATCATGGTCGGCGGCGAACCGCACACGTTCGAACGCGCGTTGCCGCTGTTCCAGAGCATGGGCAAAAACATCACCCTGGTAGGCGGCAATGGCGATGGCCAGACCGCCAAGGTGGCCAACCAGATCATCGTCGCGCTGAACATCCAGGCGGTGGCCGAAGCGTTGTTGTTCGCCTCCAAAAACGGCGCCGACCCGGCCAAAGTGCGTGAAGCGCTGATGGGTGGCTTTGCATCGTCGAAGATCCTGGAAGTGCACGGCGAGCGCATGATCAAGGGCACCTTCGATCCGGGTTTCCGCATCAACCTGCACCAGAAGGACCTGAACCTGGCGCTGGCCGGTGCCAAGGAACTGGGGATCAACCTGCCGAACACCGCCGGCACCCAGCAAGTGTTCAGCACCTGCACGGCAATTGGCGGCGGCAACTGGGACCACTCGGCGCTGATCAAGGGCCTGGAGCATATGGCGAACTTCTCGATTCGCGAAAAATAACCCACACCGCTGATCGTTCCCACGCTCCGCGTGGGAATGCCTCTTGTGACGCTCCGCGTCACGCTTTGGGCGCAGAGCGTCCCGGACTGCATTCCCACGCAGAGCGTGGGAACGATCGCAGAGCGTGGGAACGATCGCTGCACCTCTAATAACAAGAATCCCCCGGGAGCCCGCTTATGTCGGTCGATCCGCAACACCTGCTTCGCGAGCTGTTTGCCACAGCCATCGACGCCGCCCACCCCCGGCAAGTCCTTGAACCCTACCTGCCTGCCGACCGCAGTGGCCGTGTGATCGTGATCGGAGCCGGCAAAGCCACGGCCGCCATGGCACTGGTCGTCGAAGACTGTTGGCAGGGCGAGGTCTCGGGCCTGGTGGTCACCCGCTACGGCCATGGCGCGCCATGCAAAAAAATCGAAGTGGTCGAAGCCGCCCATCCGGTGCCGGATGCGGCCGGCCTGGCCGTGGCCCAGCGCGTGCTGGAACTGATCAGCCATCTGGGTGAAGACGACCGCGTGATCTTCCTGCTCTCCGGCGGTGGCTCGGCACTACTCGCCCTGCCCGCCGAGGGCATCACCCTGGCGGACAAGCAAGCCATCAACAAAGCCCTGCTTAAATCCGGCGCCACCATTGGCGAGATGAATTGCGTGCGCAAGCACCTCTCGGCGATCAAGGGCGGTCGGTTGGCCAAGGCTGCGTGGCCGGCCACGGTGTACACCTACGCGATCTCCGATGTACCGGGCGACCAGGCCACGGTGATTGCCTCGGGCCCGACCGTCGGTGACCCGAGCACCTCACAACAGGCCCTGGCGATCCTCAAGCGTTACCACATCGACGCCCCCGCTTCGGTGCGCAGTTGGTTGCAGAACCCGGCCTCGGAAACCGTCAAGCCCGGCGACCCGGTGCTTGCCCGCAGCCACTTCCAATTGATCGCCCGCCCGCAGCAATCCCTGGAAGCGGTAGCAGTAAAAGTGCGCCAGGCCGGTTTCAGCCCGCTGATCCTCGGTGATCTGGAAGGCGAAGCCCGCGATGTGGCCAAGGTACACGCCGGCATCGCCCGCCAGATCGTGCAGCACGGCCAGCCACTGGCGGCGCCGTGCGTGATCCTTTCGGGGGGCGAAACCACCGTCACCGTACGCGGCGACGGCCGTGGCGGGCGCAACGCGGAATTCCTCTTGAGCCTCACCGACAGCCTCAAGGGCCTGCCCGGCGTGTACGCCCTGGCCGGCGATACCGATGGCATCGACGGTTCTGAAGACAACGCCGGCGCGATCATGACCCCCTGCAGCTACCGCCGTGCCGAAGCCCTGGGCCTGTCGGCCAGTGATGAGCTGGACAACAACAACGGCTACGGCTATTTCGCTGCCCTGGGCGACTTGATCGTCACCGAGCCGACGCGCACCAACGTCAACGACTTCCGCGCCATCCTGATCCTTGAGACTGCCAACCATGACGCCTGACAAGAAGGTCAAAATCCTCGCCACCCTGGGCCCGGCCACCGACGGTATCGATGACATCCGCGAGCTGGTGGAGGCCGGGGTAAATATCTTCCGCCTCAACTTCAGCCACGGTGACCACGCCGACCATGCCCAGCGCTACCAGTGGATTCGCCAGGTCGAGCGCCAGCTCAACTACCCGCTCGGTATCCTCATGGACCTGCAAGGGCCGAAGCTGCGGGTGGGACGCTTTGCCGAAGGCAAGGTGCAGCTCGTACGCGGCCAGGCCCTGCGCCTGGACCTGGATGAAACTTTGGGGGACCAACGCCGGGTCAACCTGCCCCACCCGGAAATCATCGCGGCGCTGGAGCCGGGCATGGACCTGCTGCTCGACGACGGCAAGCTGCGCCTGCGCGTGATCACCAAGCATGCCGACGCCATCGACACCACCGTGCTCAATGGCGGCGAACTGTCTGACCGTAAAGGTGTGAACGTCCCACAAGCGCTGTTGGAACTGAGCCCACTCACCGCCAAGGACCGCCGCGACCTGAGCTTCGGCCTGGAGCTGGGTGTGGACTGGGTGGCGCTGTCGTTTGTGCAGCGCCCGGAAGACATCCGCGAAGCCCGCGAGCTGATTGGTGATAAGGCGTTTTTGATGGCCAAGATCGAAAAGCCGTCAGCGGTGCAACGGCTGCGCGAAATCGCCGAACTGAGCGACGCGATCATGGTGGCCCGGGGTGATTTGGGCGTGGAAGTGCCGGCCGAGAGCGTGCCGCAGATCCAGAAAGACATCATCAGCACCTGCCGCCAACTGGGTAAGCCGGTGGTGGTGGCCACGCAGATGCTCGAATCCATGCGCTTCTCGCCAGCACCCACCCGCGCCGAAGTCACCGATGTCGCCAATGCGGTGGCTGAAGGTGCGGACGCGGTGATGCTGTCGGCGGAAACCGCCTCGGGCGAGTACCCGCTGGAAGCGGTGCAGATGATGAGCAAGATCATCCGCCAGGTGGAAAACGGCCCAGACTACCAGGCACAGTTGGATGTCAGCCGGCCCAAGGCAGATGCCACGGTGTCGGACGCCATCAGCTGCGCGATCCGCCGCATCAGCAGCATCCTGCCGGTAGCGGTGCTGGTGAACTACAGCGAGTCCGGCAGTTCCAGCTTGCGTGCGGCGCGGGAACGGCCCGTGGCGCCGATTCTCAACCTCACGCCCAACCTGTCCACGGCGCGACGCCTGAGCGTGGCATGGGGCGTGCACTCGGTAGTCAATGATCGGCTGCGCCAGGTGGATGAGGTGTGTTCCACCGCGCTGGAAATTGCCCAGGCCCAGGGCATGGCGCAGCGTGGCGATACCTTGGTGATTACCGCAGGGGTGCCGTTCGGGCAGCCGGGGTCCACCAATTCGCTGCGTATAGAGACGCTGATTTAGCGCCTGTCAGGGCCTCATCGCGGGCAAGCCCGGCTCCCACATTTGATCGAGTTTGCATGTCGAACATCAATCAAATGTGGGAGCTGGCTTGCCTGCGAGGAGGGCAACTCGGTCTTATTGACTCAACCCAAATGCACAACCCAACCTGCCCCGACTGGGCCGAAGCCCTGCTCAACGGCTTCAGCCAAATCTTCCTGCAGCGCCACCCGCTGTGCGGCCTGCTGTGCCTGCTGGCGATCCTGATCGGCGCCCCGGCGTTGCTCGGCGGTGCCTTGCTGGGAGGTGTCGCGGGGTTGCTCACGGCCCAGCGCCGGGGGTATCCCAAGGCCGAGCGCCAGGCCGGGCTGTATAGCTACAACGGCGTATTGCTGGGCCTGTTGATCAGCCTGCACTTTGCCTGGTCGGCGCTGGTGCCGCCGCTGATCCTGGCGTGCGGCGGCTTGAGTGCCATCCTCACCCGGCACTGGTTGAAACACGCGACCCAACCCCTGGATTTGCCAGCGTACACCGCGCCCTTTGTTGGGCTGGGCTGGTTGCTGCTCGGCCAGGTCCCGCAGAACACCCTTGCGCTGAGCGAGCCCGACACTGTCGCTATACTGGCCGCGCCCTTCACCGGCCTTGGGCAAATCATGCTGCTGGACCAGCCCCTGGCGGGTGTGCTGATCGCCTTGGGCTTGCTGCTGGCCGACCGTCGCGCCGTCGCGTGGGCCTTGGGCGGCGCCACTCTCGGCATGCTGGCCGGCCTGTGGTTGAACGACGCCACTGGCGCTCTGCTCGGCCTGCACAGTTATAACCCCGCGCTAGCCGCCCTGGCCCTGTGCTCGTCGCGTCGCCAGCCTTGGTTGCCACTGCTGGGTATCGGCCTGGCCATCCTGCTCACCCCAGGCTTCGCCGCCCTGCACCTGCCCGCGCTGACCGCGCCGTTTATCCTCGCGTGCTGGCTAGTGCGCGCCGGTCAGCGAATGCTGCACAAGCCTCACATGGACAGCCCGTTCGAATCGCCCTAGGCTTGCTCGATATTCGTTTCAGGCAGGGTTTATGGACAGCAACAACGACTGGCGCCAGCGCCTCTACATCATGGTGTTCCAAAGCGACACCGTCGCCGGGCGGCGCTTTGACGGCATCCTGCTGCTGATCATCCTCGCCAGCCTGGTGATCGTGATGCTCGACAGCATCGACACAATCCATCAGAACTACGCCGACCTGCTGGCCTATATCGAGTGGGGCTTCACGCTGATCTTCGCCATCGAGTACGGCCTGCGCCTGTATTGCTCGCCCAAGCCGCTGCGCTATGCCTTCAGCTTTTATGGCTTGGTGGACCTGCTCGCCATCGTCCCCGGCATCCTCGCGCTGTACTACAGCGACGCCCAGTATCTGCTGATCATCCGCATCATCCGCATGCTGCGCATCTTCCGCGTGCTCAAGCTCAGCCCGTATCTCAAGCAGGCCAACTACCTGATGGCGGCGCTGCGCGGCAGCAAGCAGAAGATCGTGGTGTTCCTGGTCAGCGTGTGCACCCTGGTGACGGTGTTCGGCACGTTGATGTACGTGATCGAAGGCCCGGAACATGGCTTTACCAGTATCCCCAAGGGCATCTACTGGGCGATCGTCACCCTGACCACCGTGGGCTTCGGCGATATCGTGCCCAAGACGCCCCTGGGCCAGGTTATTTCATCGCTGGTGATGATCACCGGTTACTCGATCATCGCCGTGCCGACGGGTATTTTTACCGCTGAACTGGCCAGTGCCATGCGCGGCGAACAGCTGCATACCGACTGCCCAGTGTGCAAGAAGGACAGCCATGAACCCAACGCCGCGTTTTGTGCGCGCTGTGGCAGCAATCTGTTTCGCAAACTGGAATAAGCAAAGTTCTTTTTAATCTTTAAAGCTCTATGAAGGCCCGGCTATAGTCGCTGGCAAATTGCCTCCCTCTTCTCGAACAACAAGGAATGAGCAGTGAAAAAAATCCTCAGCGCCTCCCTACTGGCCGCCGGCCTGGCCCTGGCGGGCTCCGCCCAGGCAGCAACCACCCTGCTCAACGTCTCCTACGACGTGATGCGCGATTTCTACAAGGACTACAACGCCGCCTTCCAGAAGCATTGGGCAGCCGAGCATCCGGACGACAAGCTGACGTTGCAGATGTCCTTCGGCGGCTCCAGCAAACAGGCGCGCTCAGTGATCGACGGCCTGCCCGCCGACGTGATCACCATGAACATGGCTACCGATATCAATGCCCTGGTCGACAACGGCAAGCTGGTGCCGGACAACTGGGTGACACGCCTGCCGAATAACAGTGCGCCATTCACCTCAGCCACAGTCTTTATCGTGCGCAAAGGCAACCCCAAGGCGTTGAAAGACTGGCCCGACCTGCTCAAGGATGGCGTGCAAGTGATCGTGCCCAACCCGAAGACCTCGGGCAACGGCCGCTACACCTACCTGTCGGCCTGGGGCTACGTGTTGAAGAACGGCGGCGATGAAGACAAGGCCAAGACCTTCGTTGGAAAGTTGTTCAAGCAAGCGCCCGTGCTGGACACCGGTGGCCGCGCCGCCACCACCACCTTCATGACCAACCAGATTGGCGACGTGCTGGTGACCTTTGAAAACGAAGCGGAAATGATCGCCCGTGAGTTTGGCCGTGATCAGTTCGAAGTGGTCTACCCAAGCGTCTCCGCCGAAGCCGAACCGCCGGTGTCGGTGGTGGATAAAGTGGTCGAGAAAAAAGGCACCCGTGCGGTGGCTGAGGACTACCTCAAGTATCTGTGGTCGCCCGAAGGCCAGGAAATTGCGGCCAACAATTACCTGCGCCCACGGGACCCTAAGGTGCTGGCCAAGTACACCGACCGGTTCCCCAAGGTGGACTTCCTGTCGGTGGAGAAGACCTTCGGCGACTGGCGCACAGTGCAAAAGACCCATTTCAATGATGGTGGGGTGTTTGACCAGATCTACTCTGGCCAATAATCCATCTGACTGAATCAACTCGGTCAAACCTGTGGGAGCTGGCTTGCCTGCGAAAGCGATCTATCAGTCATATTTCTGGTGACTGGTGCACCGCCATCGCAGACAAGCCAGCTCCCACTTTTATGCGTAAGGCAGATGTGTCTGAATGTATCATCACTCGGCATAAGTGATATCACCACAAGCAGTCTACTCACTTGCGAGCCTTGTCTTTACTCTCTCACGCCATCGTCCTTCGCCTTTATGAGTACACCATGAACGCAACCTCTCACGCTGCAGGCACCATGACCCGGGGCATGGTCATGCTGTTCGCGTTTTGCTGCGGCGCCATTGTCGCCAACATCTACTACGCGCAACCGATCATCGAGCTGATTGCCCCGGACATTGGCCTGACGCCGGCAATGGCCAGCCTGATCGTGTCCCTCACGCAAATCGGCTATGCCCTGGGCCTGTTTTTCCTGGTGCCTCTGGGCGACCTGCTGGAAAACCGCAAGCTGATGATCGCCACCACCGTCGTGGCGATCGCCAGCCTGCTGGGTGCGGCGTTTATCGAACAGCCGAACCTGTTCCTGCTGGTGTCGCTGCTGATCGGTTTCAGTTCCGTCTCGGTGCAGATCCTGATTCCGCTGGCCGCACACCTGGCGCCGGCCGAGTCCCGGGGCCGGGTGGTCGGCAGCATCATGGGCGGCCTGCTGCTGGGCATCCTGCTGGCACGGCCGGTGTCGAGCGTGGTGGCCGATCACTTCGGCTGGCGTGCGATGTTCATGGCGGCCGCCGCACTGATGGCGTTCATCAGCGTGGTGCTGATGCTGACAATCCCCAAGCGCCAACCCGATCACAGTGCCAGCTATGGCCAGTTGCTGCGCTCCCTGGGCACCCTGTTGCGTGAACAACCGCTGTTGCGCCAGCGGGCGTTCTACCAGGGTTGCATGTTCGCCGCCTTCAGCCTGTTCTGGACTGCCGTACCACTGGAACTGGCGCGTAACCACGGCCTGAGCCAAAGCGAGATCGCACTGTTTGCCCTGGTCGGTGCACTTGGCGCCATCGCCGCGCCCATGGCCGGTCGCCTGGCCGACGCCGGCCATACCCACCGCGCCTCGTTGCTGGCGATGCTGTTTGGCGCGCTGAGTTTCCTGCCGGCGTTGGTACACCCGCTTTACAGCGTGATCGGCCTGGCAGTCACCGGTGTGGTTCTGGACTTCTGCGTGCAGATGAATATGGTCCTCGGCCAGCGCGCCATCTACGCCCTCGATGCCAACAGCCGCAGCCGCCTGAACGCGCTGTACATGACCAGCATTTTTATCGGCGGTGCGTTCGGTTCAGCGATTGCCAGCAGCGTGTATGAACATGGCGGCTGGTTGGCCGTCATGCTGGTGGGCAGTGCATTTGCGCTGGTTGCGTTGTTGCGTTTCATGAGCGTTGCACGTAAAGCCGCGTTGGCCACCGTCCAAGCGTCCTGACGAGCCCGTGCGCCACTTCAAAACGCACAAAAGGGCGGGACTTAATCAACACGTGAGTAAGTCCCGCCCCCGCCTTGCTTCCAGCAGTGGCGCCCGTCAAAGGCGCGCGATCAAGGCATTAGAGATAACTGCCCTCTTTGATGTTGAGCCCGATGACATCTTCTGGACTGATCATTCGGGTGCTTTTGATCAGGAAGTCGGTCTTGCCATCGCCATCCAGGTCGACCGCCAGCAAGTAACGTCCCGTTTGCGGATTAAACTTGATGATGGTGTCGCCTGCCGCCCCCGTATAGTTCTCGACGAAGTTCAACGCTACCTTGCCGTCGAGCACCATTTGCGACAGGTCGATCTTGTCCTGCCCCGTGTTGAAGTCCAACAACAAGTCGGCATTGGCACGGGTTGAATCGCTAAAGGCGTTGAACTTGAAGGTGTTCCAACCGCCGCCGCCCACCAACGTATCGGCCCCCGCGCCACCGGTGAGCACATTATCCGCACTGTTACCGATGATGCGATCGTTACCATGGCCCCCCACAGCATTTTCGATCACCGTCTTCTCGCCGATCCTGACGTTTTCCTTCATCCCCCCCACGCTGGAAAACGAACCACCGCGCAAGTTGATGATTTGATCCTGCTTGAAGCCAGAGAAATCAAAGGTATCGTTCCCACGCTCATCCCATACGTTGAAGTCTGGCTTATCAGCCGCGGACGTCAGGGTCGTTTCCGCCTTGCCAGTATTCGAGTTGAATCCATAGGTGGTGTCATCGGTTCTGGTGTCACGGGGTTGCTTGGGTTTATCAACGACTGGCAGGGTGTCGATGTTGGGCTTGGGCTTATCAACGCCTGGCAGGGTGTCGACGTTGGGCTTGGGCTTATCAACGACTGGCAAGGTGCCGACGTTGGGCTTGGCCTTATCAACGACTGGCAGGGTGTCGACGTTGGGCTTGGGCTTATCAACGACTGACATGGTGTCGATGTTGGGCTTGGGCTTATCAACGACTGGCAGGGTGCCGACGTTGGGCTTGGCCTTATCAACGACTGGCAGGGTGCCGACGTTGGGCTTGGGCTTATCAACGACTGGCAGGGTGTCGACGTTGGGCTTGGACTTATCAACGACTGGCAGGGTGCCGACGTTGGGCTTGGGCTTATCAACGACTGGCAGGGTGTCGACGCTGGGTTTGGGCTTATCAACGACTGGCAGGGTGTCGACGCTGGGTTTGGGCTTACCACCGACTGGCGTGGTGTCGATGTTGGGCTTGGGCCTATCACTTACTGGCGTGGTGTAGCCACTTGGCCGAGGCTGATCGGCTATCGGCTTGGTACCGCCGTTTGGCCGGGGCTGATCGGCTGCCGGCTTGGTACCGCCGTTTGGCTGAGACTGATCTGTTGCCCCCTTGGTACCGCCGTTTGGCTGGGGCTGATCGGCTGCCGGCTTGGTACCGCCGTTTGGCCGGGGCTCAGGAGTGGGTTTGGTATTTTCCTCTGCCATCGGATAGCAACGGGCCGTCACCACGTTGCCGGAATGGATGTCTCCAAGTCGAAGCAGCCCCGAGTTTAGACTCAATCCATACATTCGCTGCTGATGAGTGCGTGCCCCTATCAGCGGAGCAGAAAGATTAAGCAATTGAGAGTTTGTTGAGGCTTGTTTGTCGGCTGCTAAGTTCGCGTCGCGATGAAGGAAACTGGCAGCCTCACTTTCAGCTGGATTGCCAGAACGTAGCACCTGAGACGGCTGAGGGGCCGCGTTCGGTGTGGGCACATAATAATTTGCAGCGGGTGTATTTGCATTGATCATAATCACGTTTCTCAGTTAGTTAAAAACAACAACACAACACTTCACACGTAAGTCACCGGTGAATTCCTAGACATCCAACTTCATTAATAGCCATTCAAATCTTTAAGTCGATCAACCTCCCCTTCCGAGCCGCTACGGCCAGTCCGTGCATAACCGCCCACCCATTCAACCATTCACAACCCAAGAAAATTAATTACCCGACAAACCAATCTTTATATAAGTATCACAGCACCCGCTTGACTGACGAACATCAAGCCATTGCTGATTGTTTGCACTTATACACTGCGTAATACATGATTTGATTTTGCAACAGAGTCGATTTAAATCGAGCAATCAGCGCGACTTTTTTACTTATAAAAGCAGCACGCTACTTGAACGTATTCAGCGTGCGGCTGCCGGTGAATGGCGCCCGTTCCAAGACCGCGCTGAATACGCCGACTGATCGTTTCGACTGGCAGCTCTCGGCTCGCAAGGATCCGGTTGCGGATCACAGGGATCTGGACGAGGCGTCGGCTCGCGGGTCACCGGCCATGGCCGGGGCTCACGCGGGTTCGGGCGCGGCATGGGCTCACACGGGGCCGGACGTGGTGTCGGCTCGCGGGGCTCAGGCCGTGGCCTGGGGTCACGCGGGGACGGGCGCGGCATGGGCTCACACGGGTCTGGACGTGGTGTCGGCTCGCGGGTCTCCGGGCGTGGCCGGGGGTCACGCGGCTTCGGGCGCGGCGTTGGCTCACACGGGTCTGGACGTGGTGTCGGCTCGCGGGTCTCCGGGCGTGGCCGGGGGTCACGCGGCTTCGGGCGTGGCGTTGGCTCCCACGGGTCTGGACGTGGCGTCGGTTCGCGGGTCTCCGGGCGTGGCCAAGGGTCACGCGGGTGCGGGCGTGGCGTGGGCTTCCACGGGGCTGGACGTGGCGTCGGCTCGCGGGTCTCCGGGCGTGGCCGAGGGTCACGCGGCTTCGGGCGTGGCGTTGGCTCCCACGGGTCTGGACGTGGCGTCGGCTCGCGGGTCTCAGGCCGTGGCCTGGGTTCACGCGGGGACGGGCGCGGCTTTGGCTCACACAGGTCTGGACGTGGCGTCGGCTCACAAGGCTCTGGCCGTGGCTTCGGCTCACAGCGGTCCGGACTTGGCTTCGGCTCACAAGGCTCTGGCCGTGGCTTCGGCTCACAGCGGTCCGGACTTGGCTTCGGCTCACAAGGCTCTGGCTGTGGCTTCGGCTCACAGCGGTCCGGACTTGGCTTCGGCTCACAAGGGTCTGGCTGTGGCTTCGGCTCACAGCGGTCTGGACTTGGCTTCGGCTCACAAGGGTCTGGCTGTGGCTTCGGCTCACAGCGGTCTGGACTTGGCCTGGGCTCCTCAGGCTTTGGCTCCTTCGGTTTGGGCTCAGGCTTGGTTTTGGGCTCGTCGAATTGAGGCCGCGGCGCAGGCTTGGGGTCTTTCGGTTCAGGGTTTGGCGTAGGGGTATCGCCGTGTGCCACGACATCACCCGCGTTTATCCGGCCGATGCTTTTTACGAACAGGTCAGCCTTGCCGTTGCCCGTCAGGTCCAGGGCCAGACTTCCCTCATTACTGCCCTCGCTGTAACTCATCACAGCCTGGCCGGGTTGACCCGTTAAGCGATCAACGAATTTAAGCGCACTGAGATTGGCCCTTTTCAAAGCCCCGGAGACGTCAATTTTGTCTGCACCACTTTCAAAATCCAGAATTACATCGGGGTTATCCGGCGTGGAATCATTGGCATGGTCATAGACAAAAGTGTCTGCCCCCCCTCCCCCTGACAACCGGTCTGCTCCACCGCCCCCTTTGAGACGATTGGCGACCTGGTTACCTATGAGAGCGTCATCTCCCTTGCCGCCCACCGCGTTTTCCAGTGTGACGCCCTTGGCTATGGAGACATTACCCTTCAACGCACCGACATCCGAAAAAGACTCGGCATTGAGATTGATTTTCTGAGGCTGTGAATACCCAGAGAAATCCAACGTGTCTTTCCCACCACCATCCCACACACAAAAAACAGAGTTGTCATTTGGCGACTTCAAACTAAGCGCTTCACGGTTCGTATTGGAATTAAACCCATAGGTTGTATCGGTATTGCGCGTATTGGTATTCGGCCCATACAGTTTCTGGACAGCCGAGATGTCATCCATCATCGGCGCAGAAGGGTTCAACAATTTGAAGTCGTGGCCTGGCTGGTTTTTTTCTGAATAGTAACTCATCACCGAACGCGCTCGAGTATCCCCTGCATAGACTGCGTCACGCCCATAGTTACCAAAACCATCATAACGCCCCGGGTGTTCCAGGCCGATTGAATGACCTATTTCATGGATAAGCACCCCGCGAAAATAATGACCCAGTGGAGGGTTCGCCCCCGCATTCGCCGTTCCAATATTTACGAAGGTTCGAGTCATGAACTTATCAGGCAGTGAGGCCACTCCCCCCGGTGTTCCGGGCATTTCACTGATATCAACATGACCGTCTGAATGTTGCGGTTTTTCAGTAAATGTAACGTTAGCGACATCCTGCCAGGATTGCAGTGCCTGCCTGACCTGCTCTGCCTGCTGCGGGGTAAAGCCCTTGGAGACGCGAACGGACAAGGTAATTTTGCCGTCACCATTATTATCATGAACCTTGAAACCGTTGCGGGTGATGTGTTTTCCCGCCTGTTCCGTAGTAAACACCGGCTTTTTACTATTGCGTGTATAGGCCCCGGCAGGGCTTTCTGGGCTGATACTGATATTAAGAGCTGGTTCCTTGGGTATAACAATATTAGGTGTGGATGGTCCTGGCACTCTCATAAACCAACGTCCTCATAAAAATCAGACTCGAGGCTGTAACATCAGCACGTTCGAGATACCGATTCCCGCCCACCAAGAGCAGCAGTAGTTATCGGCACAGCGTTAAATTCGCACACTCCCTTGCCGTACACCAGCGGTGAAATAATTCAACTCGACACACTCTAAAATTTAAAAACACTTTAATCTTATACTTGAAAACTTCCGAAACCCCAGAACAGATAGCACTTTAACCGCAAACATGATAACTCTTTGTTTTGCATGAACATTAAACCTCACAAACACACTTTACATAATTTTTATTGCAAAGCGTTATTCACAATCAGACAACACCCCAATCGCCCAAAAACCTATACCCGACTGGCAACTTTTAACCCGTCCTACACAACAACCCAATGCACAGACGAATAGCAGAGTTCGTATTGAAAGAAAAAACCTGCGGTGCTCATACAACGGCTTTAGTCTGGCCGAGGACGGTCATTGAATGTACTGCAACAACCGATCCGGCTGACGCTCCAAAACTGAAACATGAAAAACGCACTGCAATACGGCCAGTGTGTGCCTCAACGGGAGTGTTCGACGGTTGAGCAGAGCCTTGCAGGCGCCCTATGAAGCGACGAAGCAGAACGATCACCGAGCGCTGATAGCCCGCTGCAAAGGACACGGCTGAAGGGAGAAAACGTACGGCAGGCAGGCTTGAACGCGGTGATGCGCGCGTTCAAGCCTGGACAGAGGTAACCGGGAGAGCGGCGCTACGGCACAAAGGTGCAAGCGCAATCGATGGGTTGCAGGGGCTGGCATTCCCAGGCAATCACCGTCAGGAAAAGCTGCAAGCTCAAGGCGGTGAAAGGTACGCGTGTTGTTGGTCAGACGCTGCGATGGCATGCTCTGGGCTGATCAAGGGACTAGCCAATAGCCACCGGACTCACCGGAATATCGACCGCACCTTATTTACAAACCCCTTGAACGATGAAAAAACTTTCTGGATAAACCTTCTCCCCGACCGGGGCGCCGGGCCGGGGCTTGGCCTCGGCTCTGGCTGTGGGTCAGGGTCAGGCTTGGGATCAGGCTTGGAGTCAGTCGGCTCCGAAATGGGACTGGGAACGGGACTCGGAACGGGTTCCGACACAGGGACAACAGTGGGCCCAGGCGTCGGTGTGACAGTCGGCGCCTCACCGTTCCAGATCACATCCGTCTGCTTGATCTGGCTTTGGCTGGCGATCATCAGATCCGCCGTGCCGTTCCCCGTTGTATCCACAGCCAACGTGGAACGGCCAGTCTTCGAGTCATGACCGAGCACGGCATCTCCCGCTTTTGTGCCGAATTTATCAACGAAATTCAACGACTTGATCCCTGCCTCCTGGAGAACGCCGGTGAGGTCGATCTTGTCGAGCCCGCTTTGGAAGTCCTGAATAACGTCTGGGTTCTGCGGTGTCGAATCGCCAATGCGGTGATACACAAACGTGTCTGCCCCTGCACCGCCGTGCAACTTATCGGCACCCTTGCCGCCCGTAAGGCGATTGTTGCCCTCGTTTCCCGTCAAGGTATCGTTGCCGGCACCGCCGATGGCATTTTCGACAATGACGCCCTTGGCAATCGATACGTTCCCGCGCAAGCCTCCCACGTCCGAAAACGCCTCAGCCTTGAGGTTGATGGTTTGGTTCTGGGTAAACCCGGAGAAATCGAGCGTATCGTTACCGCCGCCATCCCAGACGGTAAAAATCGGCTTGTCACTCCCCTGCTTGAGGCTGTAGACCTCGCGACCGGCATTGGAATTGAAGCCATAGGTAGTGTCGGTATTGCGGGTCTTCGTATTGGCGCCATAGAGCCGCTGTGCTGCCGCGACATCGTCCATCATCGGTGCCGCCGGGCTGCGGCCGGCAAACTTGTGCCCCGGTTGATGGGTCTCGGCCCAATAGCTCATGACACTGCGTGCCTTGGTGTCCTGTGCATATTCGGCACTGCGCTCGTAGTTGAAGCCCTGGCCATTGTATTCACCTGGATGACTGAGCCCCAGGGTATGCCCCAGTTCATGGATCAACAAACCCAGAAAGTGGCTGCCCATGGTCGGGTTCTGCCCACCCGAAGTGCCTATATTGGCCTGGACTTTTGCATGCTGACCGAACGGAAAGGTTGCCCAGCCTCCCGATCCGCCAGTCCCCTTGATAGTGATCTTGCCATCGGTGTTTGAGCCATTTTCAACAAATTCGATATTGGCGATATCCGCCCAGTATTGAAGGGCTTGCCTGGCTCGCTCTTTCTGCGCCGCATTGAACCCCCCGGAAAAGTTAAACCCCACCACAACTTTTCCATCTCTATTACTGTCCTTAAACTTCGCGTTACTGCGCGTAATATGTTTCGCCGCCTGGTCCGTGGTGAAAGATTTTTTATTATTAGCCCAACGAATAACTTGCTTTTCATCAGGTGAAAAATTGGAGTTCAATGTCTCAGGGGGATGCGACTGGAAAGACTGTCTAACTGGGATATGCATGGCACTTTACTACTCTGAACAGTGAAATGAATCGTCCATGTACAGAAGTTATCGATGCCGACTGCTCCGTAGTCAGCCCGATAAAGCTCCCATATTGAAAACGCCTTCACCATCGCTAATTCTTTGCAAGAAAACCCTATAAACACGACCGCAAAAGATCCGCACACAGTTTATTCAGCGCAGCACAGCCGCCCCTTATCAATCACGCTAAAACCCTGATATTCCAGACGTAAAAACGCGCAAAGCGTTAATTTAATCGGGTCGACAGTTAAACTTCAAACATTCAGCAACCCACTCAAACACATCAGAAAAAAATAAGCTCAGTGCCAGGGTTTTATCTGAGACCTGGCCTCATCAAGCACTACATGACGGGGTTGTCCTAACCTACCGGGACTTGGGTCAGGCTCATACGCAATGCCGGTGGTCCAGGCAGCACAGCAAGCGTTCAACGGTGTGCGCCAATGGGCCGGAATTATCCAACACGAACAAACCCGCGCCGTGACCTGCGATCAATTCGGCAGTGAACCGCGCATTGCGCGCCAGGCGTTGCTCGATATCCGCCAACGACTCCCGCCCACGCGCAATCAGACGTTGGCGCAACACCGCTTGGTCCACCGTCAGCAGCAATACCAGCAAGGTCGGATAACGCTCGCGGGTCTGCGCCAGGTGGGCACGGGAGCCGTTGACCAAAACATCGTCGCCGGCGGCCAGCCAATCGTCGATGTCCTTGGAGATGCCGTAGGACAAGCCATTAGCCTGCCAGCTCAAGGCAAATGCACCCTCGGCCTCCATCGCCGCAAACTGCTCGGGGCTCACGCCTTGCGCCGCTTCGCCCACCGCCTCCGCTGACCGCGTGATTACCCGCCGCACCAGGCGACACCCACGCTCGACCAGGCGTGGGCGCGCGGCGTCCAGCAGGCTGTCCTTGCCCGACCCCGATGGCCCGATGAGATAGATCAACCTGCCCGCCATCAAAACACCCTCTTCGCTTGTCTCCAGACCTGTACCGGCGCCCCGGTGTCAGCATTCGGCGCGTCAAGCCATCGTCAGGGCTGGAAAGTATTTCCAGCCAACCTGCCCTTGCAGGCCGGCGGCGGCCACATTACCCGAGTGTGACCCACCGCGCACCACGCTCGGCACGTGCACCAGGCTTTCCGGGCTTATTGGAGTGAGTATGTAAATTTGTAACAACGATACAACATGAAACAAATGCTCAATGGTCGCCCCTACTCACAATCTATAGAAAGCTCAGCACGTTCCTACATGGGAATGTTTTTCATCCTACAGCTGACAGTTTAAACAAGGATCTAGAACATAGCGTTCGACGTAATTGTAGTAGGCGCGTGCCGTTCAGGGAGTGTGCATGTGCCGAATGAATTGATGGCCCTGTGTCAGGCATTGCCCCATGCAGCCATTCTCGGCTTCGGCATGGCCTTGGCCCAATCTTCGGTAGACCTGGACATCGTGGCGGAGGTCATGCCGCCGCCCATGCTGGCAGGATTGCTCATTTCCATGGGTAGCCTGGGGGATCGCAAAGGCCATCGCAAACTCCTTCTGATCGGCTCACTGGGGTTTACCCTGGTGTCGGTGATGACCGCTTATTCCAGCACCGCCACGCAGTTGGTCGTGGGACGCGCATGCATGGGGGTTTTCGGGGCGATGTTGATGCCGTCAACGCTGGCGCTGATTCGCTCAGTGTTCGAGGACCGGGAAGAGCGTCGCCTGGCCGTGGCGATCTGGGCAACCACCTTGACCGTCGGTTCTGCGCTTGGGCCGTTGGTCGGCGGCATATTGCTGGAGTTCTTCAGTTGGGGGTCGATTTTTCTCCTGGCCGTACCGGTGCTGGTGCCTCTGTTGATCCTCGGCCTCTGGCTGCTGCCTGAGTCCGAGCCGGACGCGTCGGGGCCGATGGATGTCATCAGCATTGCGCTCTCGATGGTCTCCCTCAGTGCGCTGGTGTACAGCATCAAGCATGTCGCCAGTGAAGGGCCGGACGCCTGGGCACTGGCGGTATTGGCCGTTGCAATCGTGAGCGGCTGGCAATTCGTACGCCGTCAGTTGCGCCTCCCTACCCCCTTGATGGACCTGAGCCTGTTTCGCAACAAGACGTTCAGCGGCTCGGTGACCATTAACCTGATGAGCCTGGCCTTCCTGATCGGCTTCGTGTTCTTTGCCACTCAGTTGCTGCAAATCGTCCTGGGCATGTCGCCCTTGAACGCCAGCCTGGCGCTGATACCGGGCCAACTCATGGCAATTGTGGTGGGGATCCTGATCGTCCCGGTCGCCCAGCGCGTCTCGGTCAATGTCCTGATTCCCATCCTGCTGGCCTCCCCCGCCGGCGCGTTTTTGCTGGTGGCCAGCCTCGGTAGCAGTTTGACGGTGATCGTGGTTGCGTTTGCCTTGTTGAACATTGGCGTCGGCGCCATTGCTACCGTCTCTAACGACGTGATCCTGTCGGCCGCCCCAGCCAACAAAGCCGGCGCCGCGTCAGCCATCAGCGAGACGGCCTATGAAGTCGGCGTAGTACTCGGCACCACCGTGCTCGGTGGCCTGGTAACGGCGTACTACCGTGGCACGCTGCACCTACCGGACTTCTTGAGCCCTATGCAAATGCACCTGCCAAGCGAAACATTGGCAGGCGCCCACGCAATCTCGGCCACCCTGGCGCACGACCAGGCCAGTGAAGTCATGGGCAACGCTATACAGGCATTTGTAGGAGGGACTCAACTGATGGCCTGGGCCACCTTCAGCTTGGCGGTGCTGGCCATTGTCATCGCCAGGCGCATATTGAAAGCCCAGGAGACTGCGCCGGTGTGAAGTAGGTGCGGGCGGACGAACCAAGTACATCTTGAGTGCGGGGGTAACCCGACAGGACGCCGGGTTAGATCCAACATCCCGATCGACTGTCAGGCCGCCTTCGCGAGCAAGCCCGCTCCCACACTTGGATTGCGGGGCGTCAGGTAGATAGGTATCGGCTGGCAGGCCGTCATCGCAGGCAAGCCAGCTCCCACAATTGGTCAGGTGTCGGCTGTCAGGCAAGCTGCCGCCCAACTATAGGGCGATGCGAGGGAGCTTGCTCCCGTGACGGCTTGACAGCCGACGCTGGGCCAACTGAAGCGCTGCGATCCAAATGTGGGAGCTGGCTTGCCTGCGAAGGCGGCTTGGCAGCCGACCAATATGTTGGATCCAGACCGAGTACATATCCGTTATTGAGGTAACAGCCACTTAGGGTTCCGAGCAACGGCGGCTACAATCTACAAAGTTGTGTAGATACCTATAGTCATCGCAGGCAAGCCCGCTCCCACAGTGGAGAGCATTTCAAATCGGAAATAAAAAAGGCGACCTGAACACGGTCGCCTTTTGTCATTGCGCGTACTGCTTGCTCAGCCCCGGCGGCACGCCCTGCACGTTGGTTTCTTCCCATGGCCCGTTGGGGCTGATGGACCGGCTCCAGCCGTTGCTCCAGCGGTAGTAGGTGCGCTGGCGGTAGAAGGTGTCAGGCTGGTCATCCAGCACGTACACCTGCATCTTGCCGTCCCAGTGGCTGGCGGCGCCCGGCGGTGGGGCGAAGGTCGGGGATTTGCTTGGCAGAGGCTTGGGCGGCGGCGTCACCGGGCCAGATGGTTTGGTGCTCGGCTGGGTCGAGGGGCCAGACGGTGGAATAGTCGGGCCGGTCGGCGCCGCAGGTGGGCGGTGGACCGCACAGGCGCTCAGGCCCAGTACCAGGCTGAGCAGGGTGATGCGTGCAAATGCGGTCATGGGTGTGTCCTCAGAATTACTGGTCCGGAGTGTCGATGGTCAATTGCTGCAGCGCAGTGGTGCTGCTGGCCAACGGTTGGCTGCGGCCGATCCATTCGCCAGCGGTCGGTTGGCCGGCCCGGGATATGCGCGCAACCAGTTGGACTTCGGGGAAGTTGGACAGTTTCAACTGCGGCATCATCGCGTCGGCATCGCCCAGTTCGACGGTGACCGGCAATGCGTCGACGGTTACACGCTTGGCCGCCAAGGGCGCCGGGGGGCCGTTTACGGCGCGGGCGAAGATGAACACGCTGTCGCCTGGCAGGGCCTTGGCTTTCACCTCGGCAGATACGTCCACCCGCACGGTCAGCAGCGCCTTGGGCGCCTGAGCCAGGCTGCCACCGCTCTCCTTGAGCTTCTCTGCTGCGCGGTCAATTCCGCCTTGCAAGGCGACACGGGAATTGTCCTCTGGCGGCAGTTGCGCGAGCAGGCGGTTCCAGTAGTCGATGGCTTCCTGATAACGCTGGCCCTCAAAGGCAGCGATACCCAACAGGCCAAGGCTGGTGACTTCCTTGGGGTCGAGCTTCAAGGCTTCGTCGGTCAGCGCCTGAACCTGAGGCGACCATTGTTTGTTGTCGGCAAAGTACTGCGCCTGGGCCCATTGGCCGAGCAGTTCCGGTTGGCGCCCGGCCAACGCAACCGTACGTTCAAAGACTTTGGCGGCATCGGCGGCGCGGTCCTGGGCCATATAGGCGCGCCCAAGGAAGTACAAACCTTCTGCCGAATCCGGTTGCACGGCGGCGGCGCGTTCCAGGCGGCGGGTCATGTCGGCCATGGACACCGGCGGTTGGGAAAACTCACGGGTCAGTTCAACCTTGTCGCTCGCCCCATAATGCAGGTACAGCGCCACGCCCAGCACAGGCACCAGAAACGCCGCCAAAAACGGCAGCGGTTTGCCTAACCGCGATTCGCGGGGCTTTTCCACACCTTCGGTGTCGGCCAGCAACTCGCGGGCCGCTTCGGCGCGGCCGGTGTCGAGTTGCGCGGTATTCAACACACCTTCGTCCTGCTGCGCTTGCAGCTCGGCGACGCGTTCCTGGTACAGCGCCACGTTCAACGCGGTGCGATCCTCTTCACGCTGGGCACGACGGCCACGCAACACAGGGATCAACAGGAAACTCAGGGCAATCAGTAGCAGCAAACCGGCTGCGAGCCAGAAATCAATCATCAGTCTTGGTGTCCAGCAATTGGTCGAGGCGTTTACGCTCTTCAGGGGACAGCGCATCGGCGCCATCAATCGGTGCGACACGGCGCCGACGCACGATCACAGCCATCACCACCACGCCGGCCAGCAGCAGCCCGGCCGGGCCAAACCACAGCAGCGCGGTCTTGCCGGTGAGTGCCGGTTTGTAGCGTACGAAATCACCGTAGCGGTCGACCATGAAGTCGATGATCTGCTGGTCGTCCTTGCCCTCCCCCAGCATGCGGAAAATCTCTCTGCGCAGGTCGGTGGCGATCGGGGCGTTGGAGTCGGCGATGTCCTGGTTCTGGCATTTGGGGCAGCGCAGTTCCTGGGTCAGGTCGCGGAAACGCTCGCGCTCGGCGTCGTTGGCAAATTCGTAGGTGTCGATGGCGGCGTGGGCCACGCCGGCCAGGCCCAGGGTTAAAACGGCAGCGGTCAACCAACGCTTCATGGCTTGGCCTCATCGACCAGGGCCTGGTACTTGGCGGCCAGTTGCTCGCGCCACACCGTTTCGTCGATCACGCCGACGAACTTGTCACGAATCACACCCTTGGCATCGATGAAGAAGGTTTCCGGCGCGCCGTACACGCCCAGGTTCAACCCCAGGTTGCCGTCTTCGTCGCGGATATCCAGCTGGTACGGGTTATGAAATTCCGCCAACCACTTCACGGCCGCCGCATTGTCGTCCTTGTAGTTGATGCCGTAGATCACCACGCCCTTCTCGGCCAGCTTGTTCAGCACCGGGTGTTCGACGCGGCAAGAGATGCACCAGGTGGCCCACACGTTGACCAGCGCCGGCTTGCCCTGCAAATCTGCCTGGGTCAGGGTCTTGTCACCCTGCACCGTTGGCAGGTTGAAGGCGGGGAACGGCTTGCCGATCATCGCCGAAGGCAGCTCGGCCGGGTCCAGGTACAACCCGCGATACAGGAACACCGCCACCAGCAGGAACATCGCCAGCGGCACAACCATCAACCAACGCTTCATACCGCAGCTCCCGAAAGGCCAAGCGCTTCACGCACCCGGCTCTTGACCTTGACCCGATAGCGCCGGTCCAGCGCTGCGAGCAACCCGCCGAACCCGGTGAGCAACCCGCCGAACCAGATCCAGCGCACGAACGGTTTGACATGCACGCGCACGGCCCAGGCGCCATCGCCCAGGGGTTCACCGAGGGCTACATACAGGTCACGGGTGAAACCTGCGTCAATGCCAGCCTCGGTCATCATCGAACTTTGCACGGTGTACAGGCGTTTCTCCGGGTGCAGCACGGCGATTTCCTTGCCATTGCGCACCACGCGCACCGTGCCTTTGTCGGAGGTGAAGTTCGGCCCTTCAAAGTGCTTGGCACCTTCGAAGATGAAGTGGTAACCGGCCAGGTCCATGGACTCGCCCGGCGCCAGGCGCAGGTCGCGCTCGGCGCTGTTCTGGCTGGACAGCACCACCCCAAGGGCGCACACCGCAATACCAAGGTGGGCGATCTGCATGCCCCAATAGCTGCGGGTCAGAGTGGGCAGGCCTTTGATCAGGCCTTTGTGGCGCGTCTTGTCGACGATGTCCCGCGCCCCCGCCAGCAACACCCAGGCCGCCAGCAGGAAGGTGGCGAGTACCGCCCAATTGAAGTCGCCGTAGGCAAACCCGGCGATCACCGCCAGGGCCACGCTGCCGAGCAGCACCGGCATCAGCATGCCCGCCAGCCATTTCACCGGGGTGTCTTTCCAGCGCACCAGCACGCCGACCGCCATCACCACCATCAACAGGCCCATCAACGGGATGAACAACGCATTGAAGTACGGCGGCCCGACGGACAGCTTGGCGCCGCTCAAGGCATCCAGTACCAGCGGGTAGAGGGTGCCGAGCAGGATCATCGATGCAGCCACCACCAGTACCAAGTTATTGCCCAGCAACAGGGTCTCCCGCGACCACAGGTTGAAACCGACGTGGCTCTTGACCACCGGAGCACGCAGGGCGAACAGGGTCAGGGAACCGCCGACCACAAACAGCAGGAAGATCAGGATGAACACGCCGCGCTCAGGGTCTGAGGCAAACGCATGCACCGAGGTCAGCACGCCCGAGCGCACCAGGAAAGTGCCGAGCAGGCTGAGGGAAAACGCCGCGATGGCGAGCAGTACCGTCCAGCTCTTGAACACGCCACGCTTTTCGGTGACGGCCAGGGAGTGAATCAGCGCGGTACCCACCAGCCACGGCATGAAGGAGGCGTTTTCCACCGGATCCCAGAACCACCAGCCGCCCCAGCCAAGTTCGTAATAGGCCCACCACGAGCCCAGGGTGATACCGATACCGAGGAAGGCCCAGGCGACGATGGTCCATGGCCGTGACCAGCGCGCCCAGGCGGCGTCGAGACGCCCGCCGAGCAAGGCGGCGATGGCGAACGCGAAGGCCACAGAAAAGCCCACATAGCCCATGTAGAGCATCGGCGGGTGCACGATCAGGCCGATATCCTGCAGCAACGGGTTGAGGTCGTGACCGTCCACCGGGATCTGCGGCAGGATGCGGGTGAACGGGTTGGAGGTCATGATCAAAAACAGCAGGAAGCCGATGCTGATCATGCCCATCACCGCCAGCACCCGCGCCAGCATCACTTGCGGCAATTGGCGCGAGAACACCGATACAGCGAAGGTCCAGCCGCCGAGGATCAAGGCCCACAACAGCAATGAACCTTCGTGGGCGCCCCACACGGCGCTGAACTTGTAGTACCAGGGCAAAGCGCTGTTGGAATTGTTGGCGACGTAGGCGACGGAAAAGTCGTCGGTCATGAAGGCGTAGGTCAGGCAACCAAAGGCGAACAGCAAGAAGGCAAACTGGCCCCAGGCGGCAGGCTGCGCCAGGCTCATCCACAGGCGGTCGCCGCGCCAGGCACCGAGCAAGGGCACCACGGCCTGGACCACGGCAAAGCACAGCGCGAGGATCATCGCCAACTGGCCCAGCTCCGGAATAAACAGTGCGGACGTCATGGCTCAGCCCTCCTTGACTGGGGTGGCGGGCGCGGTTTGGCCGCTGTCTTTCAAGGCTTTGGTGACCTCGGGCGGCATGTATTTTTCATCGTGCTTGGCCAGCACTTCGTCAGCCACCACCACGCCGTCGGCGTTGAGCTTGCCCAGGGCGACAATGCCCTGGCCTTCACGGAACAGGTCCGGGAGGATGCCGCGATAGGTGATGGTCACGGCCTTGTTGAAATCGGTGACCACGAAGGTCACGTCCAACGAATCGCCGGAACGCTTCAACGAGCCCTGCTCCACCATGCCGCCAGCGCGGATGCGCGTATCGACCGGTGCCTCGCCATTGGCGATCTGGGTGGGCGTGTAGAACAGGTTGATGTTCTGCTGCAGGGCGCTCAGGGCCAGGGTCACGGCAATGCCGACGCCGGCCAGGATGGCAAGGATGATCAACAGACGCTTTCTACGCAGCGGATTCACTTTTCGGTCTCCCGGCGCAGACGTCGCGCCTCTTGTTGCAGGTAACGCTTGCGGGCCAGGATCGGCGCGGCGACGTTGAGGGCCAGCACCGCCAGGCAGATGCCATAGGCCGTCCAGACATAGAGGCCGTGGTGGCCCATGGCGAGAAAATCACTGAAAGAAGCAAAACTCATCCACGTGCTCCCAGGCAGCTTTGCACTTCGGCCTTTACCCAACTGGTACGGGCTTCACGCTTGAGCACTTCAAGGCGCATGCGCAGCAGCAGTACGGCGCCGAAGAAACAGTAGAAACCCAGCACCATCAGCAGCAACGGCGCCCACATTTCCACGGGCATCGCCGGTTTCTCGGTGAGGGTGAAGGTGGCGCCCTGGTGCAGGGTGTTCCACCACTCCACCGAGTACTTGATGATCGGGATGTTGATCACGCCGACAATCGCCAGCACCGCGCAGGCCTTGGCGGCGCTGTCACGGTTGCTGATGGCGTTGCCCAGGGCAATCAGGCCGAAATACAGGAACAGCAGGATCAGCATCGAGGTCAGGCGCGCATCCCACACCCACCATGAGCCCCAGGTCGGCTTGCCCCAGATCGCACCGGTCACCAGCGCCACGGCGGTCATCCACGCACCGATGGGCGCGGCGCATTGCAGGGCTACATCGGCCAGCTTCATCTTCCATACCAGGCCGACGATGCCGCACACCGCCAGCATCACGTAGCAGGACTGGGCCAGCATCGCGGCAGGCACGTGGATATAGATGATGCGAAAGCTGTTGCCTTGCTGATAGTCCGGCGGCGCAAAGGCCAGGCCCCAGACCAGGCCGATGCCGATCAGCAGGATGGCGGCGATACTCAACCACGGCAGCAGCTTGCCGCTGATGCCATAAAACCATTTGGGCGAGCCGAGCTTGTGAAACCAGGTCCAGTTCATTGCTGTTTCCATCACGGTGCTTTTCGTCGTGGCGAAAAGCTCAGGGTCTTTACTGACTCAGCGTTATTGACGCCGGGTCAGACCTCATTATTCACCGACGCTGATTTTCAGGCCGGCGGCTATAGCAAAGGGTGTCAGGGTTACCGCCAGGGCGGTCAGGCTACCCAGCCACAAGAGGTAACCGGTCGCCGGCATCCCCATAAGCGCGGCTTGCAAAGCGCCGCTGCCCAGGATCAACACCGGGATATACAAAGGCAGAATCAACAGGGCCAGCAACAGGCCGCCCCGTTTCAAGCCGACGGTCAACGCTGCGCCCACCGCCCCCAACAGGCTGAGCACCGGCGTGCCGAGTAACAAGGACAGGAGCAACACCGGCAGGCATTCAACGGGCAACCCGAGCATCATGGCAAGCAGTGGCGAGAGCAAGACTAGCGCCAAGCCGGAAAAAACCCAGTGTGCCAGCACCTTGGCCAGTACCAGAAGTGGCAAAGGGTGCGACGAAAGGACCCACTGTTCCAGGGAACCGTCTTCGAAATCACTGCGAAACAGCCCGTCCAGCGAGAGCAGAACCGATAAAAGTGCGGCGACCCACACCAGTCCTGGGGACAAGGTTTGCAACAGTTTAGTCTCCGGGCCAACCGCCAGCGGGAACAGCGCGATCACGATGGCAAAGAACACCAGCGGGTTGGCCAGTTCGGCGGGGCGACGGCACAACAGCCGGGCTTCGCGGGCGACCAACAGGGCGAACACACTCATAGCGACCACCGCCCAAGGTCCAGCTCACGGTAGCCAGCGGGCATACGCGCCAAGGTGTGGTGGGTGGTGAGCACCACCAGGCCACCTTGCTCGCAGTGCTGGGCCAGATGTGCTTCGAGTTGAGCCACGCCTTGTTTGTCGAGGGCCGTGAAAGGTTCGTCGAGAATCCACAACGGCGGGCCGGGCAAGTACAAGCGGGCCAGGGCCACGCGGCGCTGCTGGCCGGCGGACAGGGTGTGGCAGGGGACGTCCTCAAAGCCCTTGAGGCCCACCGCGGCCAGGGCCTGCCAGATGGCGTCACGGGAAGCAGGATGATGCAGGGCGCTGAGCCAACTGAGGTTTTCTTCAGCGGTGAGTACGTCCTTGATGCCAGCGGCGTGGCCGATCCAGACCAGGTTGCGCGCAAGCTCGCTACGCTGCTCGTGCAACGGTTTGCCGTTGAGCCGCACCACGCCGGCCGTCGGCTGCATCAACCCGGCCAGCAGGCGCAGCAGGCTGGTCTTGCCGCTGCCATTGGGGCCACTGATTTGCACCATGTCGCCCCCCGAAAGCCGCAGGTCGAGTTGCTCGAACAGCAGGCGCAGGTCGCGTTCACAGGCAAGCGCTACGGCTTCAAGAAGAGGGCTGGTCAAAAGATCGCGGGCCTTTACGGTTCAAGTCGGCGGTGCAGCGGCCGTTATAGTGAGATGCACAATAACGGCTTTGGCGACCGATTTTAGAGAGCTGGATCAAATAGTTGTGAGGTTTTTACCGCTCTCTTTGCAGACGGACGGCATTATACATGCGATGTCCTACTCTAAAGAGGGCAATTTCCCCAGAGACGATGCGCACGATGACCGGCGAGATCAACCTTCCTCCACTGCCGCCAACCTCCGCACCCGGGCCCACTCCGCTGCCTGGGGCCGGCGCGTTGCTCAAACTGCTGGAGCCGCAGGCCGGGTTGATCGACCCGGGGAAAACCGTGAACGCCGAGGTCATCGCGCTTAAACAAGGCGGCGAGGCCTTTCAGTTATTGCTCAAACTGACCCTCGCCGGCGGTCGCCAGACGCTGGTGCAAGCCAGCAGCGCCCAGCCCTTGCCCCTGGGCAGCAATGTGGCGGTGAGCCAGACGCCTGCGGGCAACCTGGCCATTACCTTGCAGCAAGCCATGAGTGCCAACGTGGCCGCCCTCACCCGCCTCGACACTAACCAAATACCGGTGGGTACGTTATTGCAGGCCAAGGTGCTGACCACGCAGATGCTGCCCCAGGGCACGGCGCAACCGGCGATCTATCGCTCGCTGGTGAGTGTGCTCAATAACGCCCTGGCCGGTGCCACCCTCACCCTGGAAAGCCCTCAACCGCTGAGGGTGGGCAGCTTGCTCAGCGCCGTGGTGCAGAACGCGCAGACCCTGAACTTCGTACCGCTAAGCGGCCTGAAGGACCAACTGGCCGTGACGCAGCAACTTGCCACTCAGCAAAGTCGCCAAGGCTCGCTGGATGCGGTGTTCACCGCCTTGCAAAACCTGCCCCGTGGCGACAGCACATCGGCCGAGCTGCGGGCCGCCGCCGAGCGCTTGCTGGCGGCGTTGCCCGATCTGGCACAGGTCAGCAATCCCAAGATACTGGCCCAGGTGGTGCAGAACAGCGGCGCCTTTCTGGAAGCCAAATTGCTTGCCGGGCAGAACCCGCAAATCCCACCGCTGGACATGAAAGGCGCGCTGTTACGCCTGGTCGCAGACCTTTTGCCCGCCTTGCCTGCCAGTACCAACCTGAATGCGATCCTCGCCGCCAATACCCTGGCCCAGGTGTTGCCGCACTTCGTGCGCAGCCCGTTGAACACCCTCGGCCAGGTCGGCGCCCGGCAGATACCCGCCGGCTTCCCGCTGCCCGAGCGGCTCATGGCAAAACTGGAAGGTGAAGGCGACTTGGAAAGCCTGCTACGCCTGGCCGCCGGGGCGATCTCGCGCTTGCAGAGCCATCAACTGTCGAGCCTGGAACAGACCGGCATCACCGCCGATGGCCGCCTGCAAACGACCTGGCAGTTGGAGATCCCCATGCGCACCCTGCAAGACATTGTGCCGTTGCAGGTCAAGTTCCAACGCGAGGAGCCCGCGCCAGACAAGGACCAGCCCGAGCGCAAGGATAAAAAAGACCCGAAACAGATGCTCTGGCGCGTAGAACTGGCCTTCGACATGGAGCCGCTGGGGCCACTGCAGGTTCAGGCGCAGTTGTCTCAAGGCAAACTGTCCAGCCAGCTGTGGGCCAGCCGCCCATTCACCGCCAGCCTGATCGAAAGCCATTTGGGCAGCCTGCGCGAGCGCCTGGTGTCATCCGGGCTTAACGTCGGCGACCTGGATTGCCATCTGGGCACCCCGCCCCGTGGGCCAAAAACCGGACTGGAGCAACGCTGGGTGGATGAAACCGCATGAAAAACGCCGCCCCACCCCGCCAGGCCATCGCCCTCAAGTACGACGGCCAACAGGCCCCCACCCTGACGGCCAAAGGCGACGACGCCCTGGCCGAAGCCATCCTCAAATTGGCACGGGAGAATGAAGTACCGATCTATGAAAACGCCGAGTTGGTGAAGCTGCTGGCGCGCATGGAACTGGGGGACAGCATTCCGGAAGAGTTGTACCGCACGATTGCCGAGATCATTGCGTTTGCCTGGACGTTGAAGGGCAAGTTCCCGGCCGGCTACGACCCGGAAGCAGGGCCAGTAGAGCGGGATGTCACTGAGCAGGGTGACGATTACTGATTGCTCATGAGCTCCCCACACATCCAACTGTGGGAGCTGGCTTGCCTGCTCCCACATTTTTGATCTGTGTTCAGTTCAGGACTTCGCTCAAAGGAATGAAGTTGACCCGGTCGCCGATGGCCAGCGTGGTGCCTTCCACTACCTCCACAAAGCCTTCAGCCCACGCCGCACTGCGCAGCACCCCGGAGCTTTGGTTGCGGTAGATGATCGCCTTGCCCTGTTCGATCCGCCCGCGCAGGTACTCGCGGCGGTTGCCGGGCTTGGGCCAGACGAACCCTGCCGGCACTTCGAAGCGCAGCGGCTGCACCTGCAGCACACCTTGACGGCGCAGCAGATACGGGCGCGCCAACAGCGCAAAGGTCACCAGGGTCGAGGCCGGGTTTCCCGGCAGGCCGATCACCGGCACGCCACGAAAATGCCCGAAGGTCAGCGGCTTGCCCGGTTTGATCGCCAGTTTCCACAGCGCCAGCTCACCCTCTTCCCGCAAGGCAATGCCAAGGAAGTCCGCTTCGCCCACCGACACACCGCCGGTCGAGAGGATCAGGTCAACGCTGCCCAGCCCCGCCAGGCGCGCGCGGGTCTGTTCCAGATCATCCGGTAGAATCCCGGCATCAATCACTTCGCAGCCCATGCGCCCAAGCCAACTGCACAGCACGCGGCGGTTGCTGTTGTAGATCTGCCCAGGGCCGAGCGGCAACCCTGGCTCGATCAGTTCATCGCCGGTCGACAACACGGCCACGCGCACGCGCCGCACCACCTCGAGACGATCACGTCCAAGAGACGCGGCCAAACCGAGTTCGATAGGGCCCAGGCGGGTACCGGCACTGAGTACGGTCTCGCCGACCGTGGTCTCTTGGCCCTGAGGCCGGATGTTGTCGCCCATCTGCAATGGCTCGGTGAAACTCACGCGCTGGTCGGCATGCACCACGGCGTTTTCCTGCATTTGCACGCAGTCAGCGCCTTGGGGCACCGGCGCGCCGGTAAAGATGCGTGCGCAGGTGCCGGCCGCCAAGGGTTCAGGGGCAGTGCCGGCGAAAATCCGCTGGCTCACCACCAAGGGTTCGCCGGTCCAGTCCGCCAGGCGCACGGCGTAGCCGTCCATGGCACTGTTGGGCCACGGTGGCAGGTCGAGTGTGGAGATCAGATCCTGGGCCAATACCCGGCCATCACACTCAGCCAGGGACAGTACTTCCTCCTCGCGGATCGGCGCGGCGGCGGCCATGTCGAGCAAACGTTGCAGGGCTGCCTCCACCGGCATCAGGGCGCCGGTCTTGCCGGGCTTATCCACGGGATTCACAAGGTTCTGCCTGCTTCAGATGCGGGACGAAATTGCACGGGCGGTGACGGTTATCCAACTGCTCGGCGAGGATGCCGTCCCAACCGGTGCGCACGGCATTGGTGGAGCCTGGCAGGCAGCACACCAGGGTGCCGTTGGCCAACCCCGCCAAGGCGCGCGATTGTACGGTGGAGGTGCCGATATCGGCCACGGATATCTGGCGGAACAGCTCGCCAAAACCATCGACCTGCTTGTCGAGCAGGCAGCTCACTGCTTCAGGGGTACTGTCGCGACCGGTGAAGCCGGTGCCGCCGGTAATCAGCACCACCTGCACCACGTCTTCAGCGATCCAGTGGGCCACCTGGGCGCGAATCTTGTAGAGGTCGTCCTTGAGCAGCACGCGCTCGGCCAGGCGGTGGCCGGCGGCGGTGAGGCGGTCGACGAAGACCTGGCCGGAGGTGTCAGTCTCCAGGGTGCGGGTGTCGCTGACGGTCAATACAGCAATATTCAGGGGTACAAAGGGCGCATCGGCCTTGGCTTTCATGGCACGGTCCGGTTGTCGAAGGAACAGCCCGGTGTTATATCACAGGCCCCTGTTTCCCTGCCGCAGCGCAACCACCATGACGTTTGAATTTTCCTCACTGCCGTGTTCGATCCTATTGCTCGCCGGTGGTCGCGGCCAACGCATGGGCGGCCAGGACAAAGGGCTGCTGGAATGGCAAGGCCAGCCCTTGATCGCCCACCTGCACCAGTTGGCCCGGCCGCTCACCGATGACCTGATCATCTCGTGCAACCGCAACCATGAACGCTACGCGCCCTATGCCGACCAGCAGGTGAGTGACGACAACCCGGACTTCCCCGGCCCGCTGGCCGGTATCCGTGCGGGACTCTTCGCCGCACGCCATGCGCATCTGCTGATATTGCCTTGCGATGTGCCGCAGGTCGATGCGCGACTGCTGGCCGACCTGCGTGCGACCGCACGACGCAACCCGCAGATACCGGTGATGGTGCGCCAGGGTGAATGCTGGGAACCCTTGCTGTGCATCATTCCCACAAGCCTGAAAAACCAGGTGGAAGAGGCATGGCAAGCGGGTGAGCGCAGCCCGCGCAAGCTCTGGCTGCAACTGGGCGCGGTGGCCGTGGAATGCCCGGCCGATGACCCACGCCTGGCCAATCTTAATACGCCCGAGCTGTTGCACCCCGGGGCTGGCATGTCAGAATGAACCCTGCACAAGGAACTTTGCCGGCGTCCCGTACGTCACAAGGTCAGCAATTTAAAAGTATTCTCTCGGAGACAAACTCATGACTCAACGGACCATCGCCGCTCTCATGCTTGCACTGGGCCTCGCCACCCTCGCCGGTTGCGCCTCGCCAACAGTGATCACCCTGAATGACGGTCGCGAAATCCAGGCCGTCGACACCCCGAAATACGATGAAGATTCGGGCTTCTACGAATTCGAACAACTGGACGGCAAGCACACCCGTATCAACAAAGATCAGGTTCGCACCGTTAAAGACCTGTAAGCTTCAGCGCTTGCACACAAGGCCCGCCTAGCGCGGGCCTTGTTGTTCCTGGGGTTTACCAGTCCAGGGTGATCTGGCTGCGGAAGCTGCGTTGTTCACCGCTCACCGGGTCGATAAAGCGCACGCCCTGGGCCAGCAGCTTAAGTGGCTTGGCGTAATCGTCCTCGGCATCCTTGATTACTTCGGGGTAAAACGGGTCATTACAGATGCTTGCCCCCAGCGCCGTCATATGCACGCGCAACTGGTGCTTCTTACCGGTCACCGGGAACAGGCCGTAGCGCCATAGATCAGCGTTTTTCTCGCGCACTTCTACCGCCGTCTCGGTGTTGCTGGCCCCCGGCCCTTCCTGCATGCGAAAGAAAGGCTCGCCATCCACCAAACGGCTTTTGTGCACCAACGGGAAGCTGAGGTGCGGCAAGGCCGGTGCGATGGCTTCGTAGAATTTGTCGATACGTCGTGTGGGAAACAATTGCTGATAGGCCGAACGGCTGTGCGGGTTGGCGGAGAACAGCACCAACCCCGCCGTATGCCGGTCGATGCGGTGCAGAGGCACCAGGGCGGGATTGTCCAGGCGCCGGATCAAGCGTCGCAACAAGGTGTGTTCGACGTACTCGCCAGCGGGTGTCACTGGCAGGAAATGCGGTTTGTCCGCCACCACCAGGTGTTCATCGGCGTACAGGATGTTTTCCTGCACCGGAATCACTTTCTCGTTGAGCACTTCGCGAAAGTAATAGATGCACAGGCCTTCCTTGTAGCCCAGGCCCAGGCTGATCGGGTTGCCATTGACATCCAGCACCCGGCCGCGGGCAATGCGGTCCAGCCACTGTTCGCGGCCAATGGCCGGGAAGTGTGCGCACAGGCAATCGAGCACTGTCACCCAGGAGCCCGGCGGCAAGTACAGGGTGCTGGCTTGGTGCTGGGAGGGGGAAAAAACCAAAGTGGACATGCCGACGCTCAAAGCCTGGAAAACAGGCGGGCATTATCGCCCATGGCGCGCGATTGCCTAGGGCCTATCTCAGGCCTTGGCCAGTTGAGCCCGCAGCACCGGCGAGGCGCTCGCCGCCTCGGTGAATTCCTTGAGCCAGCGCAGCACGTCCACCGCTTCCCAACGGCCTGGGTCATACAGCGCGTAGAGCAAGCCCTGATAACCCACCACATCCAGCTGCTTGTGATAACCGGCGCGCTGGAACAGCGCCTCGATTTCCGCGAAGCAGGTGTTGAAATGCACTTTGTTAAACGGCGTCTTGCCTTCCGTGACCAAGCCATCGAGGCGCAGTTCGTTCACCGCGTCACGCACCACATCGGCGGACATGCGATTGACGCTGCTTTTAAGTTGTTCAACATTCACCACGGGCGTTCCCTCTATTCAATCGCTGTACGAATATACAGTAACTGAATATTTGAAAAGCCGCCATCGCATAAATCTCAGCGCAGGAAGGCAACCACCTGCTCGGTGTCGAACGGCCAGTCCAGTTCCGCCCCGGTGTCCGTGCGGCGAAGCACCGGAATCCGCAGGCCGTAGACGTCTGTCAGGTCCTGCGGATCGGTGATATCCACCAACTCCACCAACAGCCCGTGTTCGACGAGCGGCATGACTTCGGCTTCGGCGATCTCACACAAATGGCAACCCAGGGTGCCGAACAGCTGGCATTCAGGAAGCATGATGAAAGGACTCGGTCACAAAACGAATCTCCATTCTAAGCCCAACAAGCCCCTTGTAGGAGCGAGCTTGCTCGCTCCTACGGTACAAAAAGCCTGACCCAGATCACCATGGCCTATAACTGGTTCAGCGATTCTCGCGGCTTTTTGCCGCTCACCCTGCAACGGAGATGCCTGTGTTCGCCAACCTGCTGATTATTCTGGCTTCATCCCTGGTGGTGATTGCGTTGTTTCGCCGGCTGCAGTTGCCTCCCGTGCTGGGCTACCTGTGCGTGGGCCTGGCAGTGGGGCCCACCGCGCTGGACTGGGTCAATGACAACGAAGACCTGCCGGACCTGGCCGAGATGGGCGTGGTGTTCCTGCTGTTTTCCCTGGGGCTTGAGTTTTCCCTGTCGAAAATGTTGGCGCTGCGCAGCGTGGTATTTGGCCTGGGCAGCCTGCAGGTGCTGGGGTGCGGGGCATTGCTGGGCGCTTTGTTGATGAGCTTTGGCCTCGCGCCTGGCATCGCGTTATTGCTGGGCGCAGGGCTGGCGTTATCGTCCACGGCCATTGTCAGCAAGGAATTGACCAGCCTCGGGGAAATCTTCAGCAGTCATGGCCAGAATGCGATAGGCGTGTTGCTGTTCCAGGATGTCGTGGCGGTGTTGCTGCTGACACTGGTGCCGGTGTTTGCCGGCAGCAGCGACCAAGCCTGGTACTGGGCGCTGCCGTTGACGCTGGCTAAGACCGTGGTGCTGTTCGTGGGCCTGTTGTTCGCCAGCCGCTGGTTGCTGCCGCGCCTGTTCCGTGAAGTCGCCGCGTCTCATTCGGCGGAGCTGTTTGTGTTGCTGGCGCTGGTGATTGTCTTGCTCACCGCCTGGCTCACCCACCTGCTGGGCCTGTCCCCTGCCCTCGGCGCGTTCCTGGCCGGCATGCTGCTGGGCGAGAGCCATTACCGACACCAGATCGAAGCCGATATCCGCCCGTTTCGCGACATCCTGCTGGGGCTTTTTTTTGTCAGCATCGGCATGCTCATCGATCTGCAGTTGTTCGTCAGCCACAGCCTGTTGATCCTCGGCCTGACGCTCACGTTGATGCTGGTCAAAGGCATGGTCGTCGCGGCGCTGGTCAAGTGGCGTGGCAGCGACACCGAAACGGCCTGGCGCAGCGGCCTGGCACTGGCCCAGGGCGGCGAATTCTGTTTTGCGCTGATGGCGCAGATGCAGCAGAGCCGGTTGATTCCCGATGAGTTCAACGGCCTGCTACTGGCTGCCACCTTCTGCTCAATGCTGCTGACACCACTGCTGTTACGTGCGGCACCGGCCATCGCCCTGCGCCTGCATCGCAAGCCCAACCAACAAGTGCAACTGGAACACATCACCGCGCTCAACGCCCAACTGCATAGGCACGTGGTGATTTGCGGGTATGGCCGGGTAGGCCAGTCCATCGGGCGCTTTATGCGCCGCGAACAACAGGCGTTTATCGCCCTGGATGATGACCCCGAACGGGTGCAGGAAGCCGCCACCGAGGACAGCAGCGTGCATTACGGCGACTGCCGCCGTGGCGCTTTGCTCAGCGCCGTCGGCCTGGAACGGTCGCGGTTGGTGGTGATCGCGGTGGACAACAGCGATGTCGCGCTGGTGGTGCTCAAGGAGGCACGGCAGATCAACCCTGACGTGCCGATTTTGGTGCGCACCCGCGATGACAGCCAGTTGGCTGAGCTCAAGGCCGCGGGCGCCAGCGAAGTGGTGCCCGAGCTGTTGGAGTCGAGCCTGATGCTCGCCTCCCATGCCCTGATCCTGCTGGGTCTGCCGGACCAACAGGTGCAGGCGCGAGTGAACGAAGTACGGCGCAACCACTATCGCCTGCTGCACGGTTTCTACCCACCGGAACACACTGACGAAGACGCGCCGATCAGTCCTGACTGACCGCGCCGATTTTGTGAATCGACAGGTCTGCGCCGTAATACTCCTGCTCCTGGCTCAAGCGCAGCCCTTGCACACGCTTGATCACACCGTACACCAGCAAGCCGCCGCCAAACGCCACGGCCACGCCCAACCCGGTGCCGATCAACTGGCTGATCAGGCTCACGCCGCCCAGCCCACCGAGGGCGGCCTGCCCGAAAATACCGCAGGCAATACCGCCCCACACACCGCACAAGCCATGCAATGGCCACACGCCCAGCACGTCATCGATCTTCCAGCGCGACTGGGCAGCGATAAAACACCATACGAACAAGCCACCAGCCACCACGCCCGTGACCAGCGCGCCCACCGGGTGCATCAGGTCGGAACCGGCGCAGATTGCCACCAACCCGGCCAAAGGACCGTTGTGCAGAAACCCAGGATCGTTACGGCCAATTACCAGAGCAGCCACGGTGCCACCGACCATGGCCATCAGCGAATTGACGGCCACCAGGCCACTGACGCCATTGAGGGTTTGGGCGCTCATCACGTTAAAGCCGAACCAGCCCACGATCAAAATCCACGACCCCAGCGCCAGGAAAGGAATGCTCGACGGCGCAAACGCCACCAGACGCCCTTCACGATAACGCCCATTGCGCGGGCCCAGCAGCAACACCGCCGCCAGCGCCAGCCAGCCGCCCATGGCGTGAACCACCACGGAACCGGCAAAGTCGTGGAAGCTGGCACCAAAGGTTGCGAGCAGCCAGGCTTGCAGGCCAAGGTTGCCGTTCCACACCAGACCTTCGAAGAACGGGTAGATAAACGCCACGATCAACGCGGTGGCACACAGCTGCGGCGCAAACTTGGCACGCTCGGCAATCCCACCGGAAATGATCGCCGGAATCGCCGCGGCAAACGTCAGCAGGAAGAAAAACTTCACCAGGCCGTAGCCATGATCGGCGCTGATCACGGCGGCCGGTTGCAGGAAGCTCACACCGTAGGAGATCCAATAGCCTATAAAGAAATAGGCCAGCGTTGAAATCGCAAAATCACTGAGGATTTTCGACAAGGCGTTGACCTGGTTCTTCTGGCGCACCGTGCCAACCTCAAGGAAGGCAAAGCCGGCGTGCATGGCCAGCACCATGACCGCGCCAATCAGAATGAACAAGGTGTTGGAACTGTGGACGAGGGTGTCCACCGCGCTTTGCAAGTTTTCCATGGAGGTTGGCAGGCCTGCATCAAGGCAAAAAGCACCAAAGCGGTTCAAGCCAGGGTTTCGCGCACTAAATTGGCACCGCCGGCCTCGCCCTTCTTCAGAGGGCGTGAACCGCTTTAGCGCAGCGATCAACACAACAGGCCGTTGCCGACAGGGTTTTTCCGCGAAGTTAAGTGATTTAGGGTAAGGTTTTTCAAGGTTTTCACCTCGACCGCCCGGATTCAGCGCAGGCTCCAGGGCCTGCGCACCAAGGCAAAGCAAAAGCTGTACCACACAATTGCAGTGAACCTTCAGCGAACGCCGCGACTCGAAACCACACGTACAGATCAGCTACCCACGGAGATAACCATGGCCGGTAAAACAGCAAAGACTGCTCAAGAGATACTGATGGAGGATTTTCAAACCCTGGTCAGCGATACCGAAAAGCTGCTGGACGACACTGCCGTGCTGGCCGGTGACCAGGCTGACGAGCTGCGCACCAAGATCCACGAGAGCCTGCTCAAGGCCCGCGAGACCCTGCAACTGACCGAAGACTCATTGCGCGAGCGCGGCCAGGCGGCGATCACTGCCACTGAAGACTACGTGCAAGCCAACCCATGGCAGTCAGTCGGCATTGCTGCCGGCGTAGGTTTTTTGATCGGTCTATTGGCTACAAGGCGCTAACCATGTCTATCGGCGAATCCAGCTCATCCACGAGCGCACATTCCTCAGCAAGCGGTTCAACTTCCCGACGCCTGGGCGCAGCTGTGCTGGGCTTGCTGCACAGTCATGTCGAGTTGTTCGGCATTGAATTACAAGAGCAAAAGGCCCGTACCGTCAGCCTGTTGCTGTTTGCCGGCCTGGCATTGGTGTTTGCCCTGCTGTTGCTGGTGGGCTTGTCGACGCTGGTGATGATCCTGGTGTGGGACACGGGCTATCGCCTGACCGGCATCATCTGCCTCTGCGTGTTCTATAGCCTGGCCGCTGCGTTCTGCGGCGTGCGCTTGAAGGCGGCGGTATTCGATGAGTCCACGCCCTTCCATGCCACGCTCGAAGAACTGGCCAATGACCGGGAGCGCCTGCTGCCATGAGCATGACTGAGATCCCGCAAAATACGTCACGCCGGGAAATGCGCAAAGCCTTGATCCGCCTGCGCATGGAAATGCACCGCCAGGAAATCCGGCATGAGTCCCAACAACTCATGGCGCCCCTGCACAAAATGCGCAATATGCGCCACAACTGGCAGGACAGCCTGGGCATCAAGCACGCGCCGTTGTGGGGCGTGGCGGCGGTCACGCTGATGGGCTTCTTTACCGGCAAGGGCGCCAAGGGCGGCAGTATCAGCAGCATCACGCGCCTGGTGCGGCTGGGTGCCGGGTTGATCCCACTGATCAAGTTGGCCATGCAAGGCGCTTCGCGCAAAAGCTGACCTTCGAAAGCCAATGACCGCAATGACCAGACACCTGCTGGTCATTGCGGTTTTTTGCGCTGCCTGTTAATTGATACTGACGCGGCCGACCGCTGGATTCGCTTGCCCCATAAAGGCCGAACCGGGAAGCTGGCGCTGTCATTCACCCTACGGAGAGCCTCTGCCTTGGATTGGCCCACCCTGTTGACCCGCGAACGTCTTGGAAAACCCCTGCACAGCCCTGAAGAACTGGGCCGCAGTCCCTTTCACAAAGATCACGACCGCATTATTTTCTCTGGCGCGTTCCGGCGCCTGGGGCGCAAGACCCAAGTACACCCGGTGACGAGCAACGACCATATCCACACACGCTTGACCCACTCGCTGGAAGTCAGCTGCGTGGGGCGCTCCCTGGGCATGCGCGTAGGCGAAACCCTGCGCGGCGCCCTGCCCGACTGGTGCGACCCGAGCGACCTGGGCATGGTGGTGCAATCGGCCTGCCTGGCCCATGACATCGGCAACCCACCGTTCGGGCACTCTGGCGAAGACGCCATTCGCCACTGGTTCCAACAGGCCGCCGGGCGCGGCTGGCTGGATGACATGAGCAGCGCCGAACGCAATGACTTCCTTAACTTCGAAGGCAATGCCCAGGGTTTTCGGGTGCTCACCCAACTTGAATACCATCAGTTCGACGGCGGTACGCGGCTGACCTACGCCACCTTGGGCACTTACCTTAAATACCCCTGGACCGCCCGCCACGCCGACTCGCTGGGCTACAAGAAACACAAGTTTGGCTGTTACCAGAGCGAGCTGCCGATTCTTGAGCAAATCGCCCACAAGCTGGGGTTGCCTCAGTTGGAGGAACAACGTTGGGCGCGTCACCCGCTCGTGTATCTGATGGAGGCCGCCGACGACATCTGCTATGCGTTGATCGACCTGGAAGACGGCCTGGAAATGGAGTTGCTGGAGTACGCCGAAGTCGAGTCATTGCTGCTGGACCTGGTCGGCGATGATCTGCCACAAACCTATCGCCAACTGGGGCCAATGGACTCGCGCCGCCGCAAGCTGGCGATCCTGCGCGGCAAAGCCATCGAGCACCTGACCAACGCAGCGGCGCAGGCGTTCGTCGAACAACAGGACGCCCTGTTGGCCGGCACGCTGCCGGGGGATCTGGTGGAGCACATGCACGGCCCGGCAAAGCGCTGCGTGCTGGATGCCAAGGACATGGCGCGCAAGAAAATCTTCCAGGACAAGCGCAAGACGTTGCATGAAATCGGGGCCTACACCACCCTGGAAATCCTGCTGAACGCCTTCTGCGGCGCGGCCCTTGAACAACATGGCGGGCGCACCCCGTCGTTCAAGAACCGGCGCATTCTCGACCTGCTAGGCAATAGCGCGCCAGACCCCGCCTGGTCACTGCACGCCTCGTTCCTGCGGATGATCGACTTCATCGCCGGTATGACCGACAGCTACGCCACCGAAATGGCACGAGAAATGACCGGGCGCTCCGGCCCCCAATAACGACTTCATCAGGCAACCTGTTCCCTGAAGCGAATTGCCCTACGACGGGAACAGAGCGGCCTGATCGAATTCGTACAGACACTCGAAGAATAATCACGCGCGCTCCCAACGGACCAGCCGAGTCATTCCTACTGCCCCCATCGACGCTTGCCTTACTGTGTGCTCTTTATGCCCAGCTATTCTCTCCGTATTCTTTTGGTGGAGGATCACCCCTTTCAACTCCTGGCCACCCAATGCCTGCTCAGAAGTTTCGGCTTCGACCAACTGACCGCGGTGGAAAATGCCGAGCAGGCCATACGCGCGATGAGCCAGTCCGAACACCCTTTCGACCTGATGTTATGCGACCAATGCCTGCCAGACCTGCCTGGGCTTGAACTGGTGGAAATCGCCAGCCGCCGACGCTTCATCAGCAGTGCCATCCTGTTGAGCGGCTTACCTACGCCAGAACTGGTCAACCTGACGACACAAGCCGCGCAACGAAATCTCCCCCTCCTTGGCTATTTGCCAAAACCTTTGAACAAAGATGATCTTGAAATATTAATCGGCTTAACTTTCGACCCCCTCATGTAGGATTTTAAACATTCCTTTCAACGAAAATAGATACGAGGCCCGCCGTAAATTCCCCAGCCTTGCGTCTTGTCATGATCGACCTCGAAACGCTCACATGCCTTGTCACGATTACCTAACAACTTGTAGGTCTATACCTTTTTAAATGTAGGAACTTTCCTGTTCTGCATCTACTCCTTGCGAGCTTCATACTGCGGACTCACCTTCTGAGCTAATGTGCCCGCTTTATCTGCACCTGCATGGAATGTGACTATGAACTCAGTTTTTATTATCGACGACCATCCCGTTATCCGGCTTGCCATTCGAATGTTGCTGGAACATGAAGGTTACAAAGTCGTCGGCGAAACAGATAACGGGTGCGATGCCATACAGATGGTGCGTGAATGCCTTCCAGACTTGGTGATTCTCGACATCAGCATCCCGAAACTTGATGGCCTTGAGGTGCTCTGCCGGTTCAACGCCATGAACACCTCGATGAAAACCCTGGTCCTCACGGCTCAATGTCCGACGTTGTTTGCCACGCGGTGCATGCGCTCGGGGGCAGAGGGCTATGTGTGCAAGGAGGGTGACCTGAGCGAGTTGCTGAGCGCCATCCGCGCGGTGCTATCCGGCTACAACTACTTCCCCAGCCAGGCCTTGAATGGCCCCGGAACGGAAGGCATGGATGCTCAGGAGCTGGAACTGTTCAAGACCGTCAACGACCGGGAGCTGATGGTGCTGCAACTGTTTGCACAAGGTCGCACTAACAAGGAAATCGCCAAAGGTATGTCCTGAATTCAACACATAAGTGCAACGCTCACCCCTGTATGCACTTCGTACGGCGTCTTCCAGCCCAAGCGCTTGCGCGGGCGTAGATTGATCCTCGCTACTGTCCGATTGACGGCTTCGACGGTCAGCTTGCTGAAGTCGCTGCCCTTGGGGAAATACTGGCGGAGCAGACCGTTGGTGTTTTCATTGGTGCCACGTTGCCAGGATGAATAGGGGTCTGCAAAAAAGACCTGGCACTGGCTCCGTAGCGCGATGCGTTCATGCCCGGCAAACTCCCTTCCGTTATCCAGCGTCAGCGTGTGAGCGGCATGGCCCTGAAGCATCAGATTGATCGCCCGCGTTACCTGCCGGCGCGTTCTGCGCTTGACCGGATAGGCGCTCAGATAGCCGCTTTTGCGATCAACCAGGGTCACCAGGTTACCGCCCAGTCCATGTACCGTATCGCCCTCCCAGTCCCCCAGGCGCTCGCGGCTTTCGACCTCGGCTGGGCGTTCACTGATTGACACGCGATTACGCAGCTGCCCGCGCCGATCGTGGCTTCCATAGCGTTTCCGGTAGCGCTTTCGGCGATGTCGCAGATAGGTATAAAGCTCACCACCGGCGCGCTGTTCGGCGGCAATGAACCGATAAATCCACTCATGGCTGACCGCCCGGCTTGGCTGCTCCTGCTTCAACCGCTGGGCGATCTGCTCCGGACTCATGCCATGCTTGAGCCACACCGGGAGATGATGGCTGAGCCATGTCGCCGGCTTGCAAAACTTGCGCGCACCCGCTCGACGAGCATCACTTTCATGGGCCGCAGAAACAGCCTTGTAGATATTCTGGGTGCTGTTGCGGCGAACCTCGCGACTGATCGTCGAGGGATGCACGCCGACCCGCTTTGCAATGCTCGCCTGGCTCTCTGCGGCGCTCAAGCCAGCCTCAATCTGGTAACGTTGTCCCTGAGTCAGCTGCCGGTAATGCGTAGTCATCTGCGCTTGAATCCTTCGGTGTGAGAGCCTGGATTCTACCGGTGGCTGGCTCTCTGCCTCTCGTTTCAAGCGTTGCGCTTATTCTATGAATTCAGGTGTTCCTGAGTAACAAGACCGTCAGTACTTATAAGAAAAGATTAATGCAAAAACTCCAAGCCAAATCCTTGGTCGACCTCATCGAGTTGGCAAAACGAAACGCGCTAGTGTGAGAAAGCGGATGCCCAGGCGTATAAAGGACTATCTGATTATATTAAGTGCCGGTTTGTACTTCAGCACAACTGTGCTGGCAGAGCACCAAACCAGCCCGGAACGCTTCACCCTCTTGAGTCGTGCGGGAGCTGTACAACTGGACACTCATTTTGACAAGGCCCAGCGCCAGTGGCTGCATAACAAACGTGAACTAACGCTGGGTACATCCAGTCCTGACTATCCACCCTTTGACCTCACGTCCAGCGGACATGATTATGAAGGCCTTACCGCCGATTACGCGGGATTGCTGGCCAAGGCACTCTCCCTGCCCATCACTGTGATGCGCTACCCGTCCCGGGCGGCTGCCATTCGCGCCCTGGAAGCCGGGGAAATCGACTTGTTGGGCTCCTCCAACGGCTTTGAGGCTGCAACGCCGAATCTGATCCTCTCCGAACCCTATGCGGTAGACCAGCCAGTCCTGGTCACACGCGAGGGAGAAACCCGCAGCCTCAGTGAAGGCCTCGACGGGCTGCGCCTGAGCCTTGTCTATCACTACCTGCCGCTTAATGAGGTGGAAAAGCTGTACCCCAAGGCGATCATCCGCGCCTACCCCTCTTATCAGAATGCCTTGAATGCAGTGGCCTTCGACCAGGCGGATGTGTTTCTCGGTGACACCATTTCCACCCATTACATGATCAACAAGGGCTACCTCAAAAACATTCGCATGGCCAACTTCGGCAAGCATGAAGCTTATGGTTTCAGCTTTGCCACGCGTCAGGACAACCGGATGCTCTTGAGCATTGTCGATTCAGCGCTGGCTTCGGTGCCCATCAATGAACGGGAGAGCATCGCCAAGCGTTGGAGCGCCGGCAGCGATATCCTGCTGACCGACAAGAAACTGCAACTGACCCAGCGCGAAGAGCGTTGGCTCAAAGACCACCCGGTGGTGACGGTCATCGTCAACGAAACCTTCGCGCCACTGACATTTTTCGATGCGGACGGCAACTTTCGCGGGATCACCGCGGACCTGCTGGAATTGATCCGCCTGCGCACCGGCCTGCGTTTTTCGGTACAACGTGGGCGCGACGTCAACGCGATGATCGACCAGGTCGCGACCCAGAAAGTCGATATGATCGGGGCCATCGTTCCCAGCAACGAGCGAGACCCACAACTTAATTTCAGCCGCCCTTACCTCGAAAACTCCTATGTGCTGTTGACGCGCAAAGAGCCAGGAGCGCCGTCGAACATGGAGCAAATGGCCGGAAAGCGCCTGGCGATAACCCAGGGTAACCCCTTGGCCGCAACCTTGACCAAGGACTTTCCTGAGATTCACCTGGTGGAAACCAGTGATACATTCAGAGCATCCGAGCTGCTCGCACAGGGACAAGTAGATGGGGCCGTGAACACCCTGGTGATCGCCAACTACTTCCTGTCTTCCCAGGTTTTCCAGGACCGCCTGCAAATCAGCGCCAGCATCGGCACCACCCCCGCAACATTCACCCTGGCCACCTCGCGCCAAGCCACGGAGTTGAGCTCGATCCTCGACAAGGCCCTGCTCAGCATTGCCCCGGATGAAATGGGCGTGATCAACAGCCGCTGGCGGGGCTACACCGCCGCGTCCGACAGTTACTGGCGAAACTATCATCAGTTGATCGCGCGCATCATCATCGGCACCGGCCTGTTGCTGTTGATTTCCTTGGCCTGGAACGCCTACATGCGGCGCCAGATCAAGCATCGAAAAATGGCCGAACGCGCCCTCAACGATCAGTTCGAGTTCATGCGCGCGCTGGTCAATGAGACGCCGCATCCGATCTACGTGCGCGACCGCAATGGCCTGCTGCAGACCTGCAACGACAGCTACCTGCAGGTGTTCGACGTCAAGCGTGAAGACGTGATCGGCAAAAGCGTGACCCAGATGAGCATGGCCCTGGAGTCGGAGGCGGCCCAGTACCATGCTGACTATCTGCGCGTGGTGGCCGAGGGCAACCCGCTGATCCTCGATCGCAGCCTGCATATCCACGACAGGAAACTGACCATCTACCACTGGATCCTGCCTTACCGCGACTCCACGGGTGAAGTCCAAGGCATCATCGGTGGCTGGATCGATATCAGTGACCGACGCCAGCTATTCGATGAACTGCGCGCCGCCAAGGAGCGTGCCGACGAGGCCAATCGCGCCAAGAGCACGTTCCTGGCCACCATGAGCCACGAGATTCGCACCCCGATGAACGCCGTGATCGGCATGCTCGAACTGACGCTCAAGCGCGCCGATCAAGGGCATCTTGACCGTCCGGCAATCGAAGTGGCGTACAACTCGGCCAGAGACCTGCTGGAACTGATCGGTGACATCCTCGACATCGCGCGTATCGAGTCGGGCCGCCTCAGCCTGGCGCCGGAGCGCGTGAACCTGCGGGAGGTCATTGAATCAGTGGTGCGCGTGTTCGACGGTCTTGCACGGCAAAAAACCCTCAGCCTGCTGCTGGAGTTCAAGCCCGACCTTAACGATATCGAGGTGCTGATAGACCCGCTGCGCTTCAAGCAGGTGCTCTCGAACCTTGTGAGCAACGCGATCAAGTTCACCGAACAGGGGCAGGTCAAGATCAAGGTTGAACTGCAGCCTACCCAGGCACCGGAGCAGATCGAGCTGAAACTGGTGGTGGAAGACACCGGCATCGGCATCAGTCGGGAGGACCAACTACGCCTGTTCGAACCCTTTGCGCAAGCAGACAATTCCGGGCAACTGGCCCGTAGTGGTGCGGGCCTGGGGCTGGTGATCTGCCGCAGCCTGTGCGCGATGATGGGCGGCCAACTGAGCCTGAGCAGCGTGCCCATGGTGGGCACCCAGGTGCACGTCAACCTGAGCATGCCCCGCTTGCAAGCGGTCCAGCCGGTAGGTGACCAAACGCCGCAAAAGCCGGCTACCGCACTGATGCTTAATGTACTGGTGGTCGACGATCACCCGGCGAACCGCCTGCTGATGTGCCAGCAGCTGGGCTACCTGGGCCATAAATTCACCGCTGCCGAGCACGGTGCGGCGGGGTTCCAGGCCTGGCGTAAAGAGCATTTCGACTTAGTGATTGCCGACTGCAATATGCCCATCATGAATGGCTATGAACTGAGTCGCTCAATCCGTGAGTATGAGCAGCGCGAGCAATTGGTGCCCTGCGTGGTACTGGGCTTTACCGCCAACGCCCAGCCAGAGGAAAGGCAACGGTGCGTGCAAGCCGGCATGGATGACTGCCTGTTCAAGCCCATCAGCCTTACCGTGCTGGAGCGCCAACTGACACACATTGTCCCTAAAGCCGTGCACCCACGGCTGGACCTCGAATGCCTGGAAGCGCTGACCGGCGGTGATCCCCACTTGAGTCGACGCTTGCTGGAGGAACTGCTGAGCAGCAGCCTTCACGACCGCCAGCTGCTTATCGAACTGCTGGATCGACACGCGCCCCCCTCAGAAATCATCGAGCAAGCTCACAAGATCAAAGGCGCGGCCCGTATCGTGCAAGCCCACTCATTGGCGGGGCAATGCGAAGCCTTGGAGCAAACCTGCTCTCGCAATGAGGAGTGGGCGGTGATCGAAAGCGGCATCAAGGCCCTGGAACAACTCATGCTGGAATTGGAAAAGATGTTGCAGGTTCAGCTGGATGAGCTGCCTGGCCAATAAGTGCAACAGCCGGTAGACCAAGGAACGAGCAAACGCGCTCCTTGCGCTACCGGCATAAACACCCGCCGCTTCAGCAGTCGGTCAATCGCAGGAAAATCGCCGCCAAGCGCTCGATCCCCACCTGGTCCTGGGGGGTAAACCGGGCCAAGGACGGGCTGTCGAGGTCAAGGACGCCAATCAATTGACCGTCCTTGACCAAGGGCACCACCAATTCACTGTTCGAAGCGCTGTCGCAGGCAATATGGCCTGGGAATGCGTGCACATCTTCCACGCGCTGGGTTTGCCGCGTTGCCGCAGCCGCACCACACACGCCACGACCGAACGGAATGCGCACACAGGCGATTTGCCCCTGAAATGGCCCAAGCACCAGCTCTTCATTGCGATTAAGGTAAAAACCCGCCCAGTTCAAGTCATCCAGCTGGTTGAACAGGAACGCGGAAAACTGCGCACTGTTGGCAATAAAATCGCGTTCATCAGCCAACAGCGACTCCAGTTGCGCGCACAGCATGGCATAGCCATCAAGGCCGCTGCCGGCCTGTTGTAGATCGATCATGGTTGACGTTCCAGCAATTTGAGACCTACCCAGTAACGGGCGAATTGATAGGCACACCGACCATTGCGGTTGCCGCGCCCAGTGGCCCAGCGTACCGCGAGGACATCAAGCTGTTCATCGCGCTGCCACTGCAAGCCGGCCTTGCTGGCCAGCTCACCGATCCAGTGCTCCACCACATCCAGGAAATGCTCCTGGCTAAACGGGTAGAAAGACAACCACAAACCAAAACGATCCGACAAGGCAATCTTGTCTTCAACCGCCTCGCTCGGGTGCAACTCGCCATCCACGCGTTTCCAGTTGTCATTGTCGCTCTGGTTTTCCGGCACCAGATGGCGACGGTTGGACGTGGCATACAGCAGCACGTTTTCCGGCGCCTGCTCCAGGGAGCCATCCAGCACGCTCTTGAGCACCCGATAGTCACCTTCGCCGGCCTCGAACGACAGGTCATCGCAAAACAAAATAAAGCGTTGTGGTAGCTTGATCAGTTGCTCGACCACCCGCGGCAGGTCCGCCAGGTGGTCACGCTCGATCTCGATCAAGCGCAGGCCCGCGTTGGCGTGCTGGGCGAGCAAGGCACGGACCATGGAAGACTTGCCGGTGCCACGCGAACCCCACAACAGCGCATGGTTGGCGGGCAAACCGTCGAGGAACTGTTGGGTGTTGCGCGCCAGTTGTTCACGTTGCTTGTCGACACCTATCAGGTCCGACAAGCGCATGTCCAGGCTGACCTCCAGCGGCAACAGGAAGCCATTGCGGCCTTCGCGCTGCCAACGGGCGGCGAGGCATTGGTTCCAGTCGATCGCTTGGCGCGGTGCGGGTAACAACGGTTCCAGGCGAGCCAGCACCGCATCGGCACGCTCAAGAAAGGCATTCAATCGAGAATCCACAGCTATTCCTCTGGCAAGTTCTTGCAAAAGATGGCGTATTGGCAACCCTGCGGCACACTGCATGGGCTGCATCAAACAAACGATTCATGCCGGGCAAGCCAAAGCTTGTGGATGTTCAGCTATGCTTGCCGGGCGAAGGGAAACGCTAAGTGGTTCAACACTCGATGGATATCAAGTTCGCCCACCGCTTGTCTTATAAACAAGCCAGATTGACTGTGCTGGTCGGTTTCGTGTTGGGAACCTTGCTCAGCCTGATCCAAATCGGCATTGATTATGCCAGCGAAGACGCATCCATCAACCGTGAAATACGCTCACTGATTGAAATCAGCCATAACCCGGCGTCACGCATCGCCTACAACATCGATGCCGAACTCGCCCAGGAACTGACCCTGGGCCTGCTGCACTCCCCTGCCATCATCCGCGCGCAGTTGATCGACAACAATGGCGTGGTGCTGGCCGACGTCAACCGCCCGCGCAAAGAAAGCAACTATCGGCCCGTCAGCGATTTTCTGTTTGGGGCCAATCGCCAGTTTGAAGACCGGCTGTTTCTCAGCCATATGCCCAACGACTCCCTGGGTGTGCTACGCCTGGACGTCGATACCTATGCCTTTGGCAGCCGTTTCCTGCATCGCGCCGAGATCACCCTGCTCAACGGCTTCGCCCGCAGCCTGCTGCTCACCGGGATTTTGCTGGGCCTGTTCTATGTGATGCTCACCCAACCGCTGGTGCGCATTATTCGCGAACTGAGCACACGCAAACAGGCGCGACTGGATTGCCCCGCGGGGCATGAACACGATGAAATCGGCGTGCTGGTCAATGTCGCTAACCAGCAATTTGAAAACATGGAAACCGAGATCCAGCAACGGCGCCACGCCGAAGACCGCCTCACGGAGTACCTGGGCCAGCTGGAAAATATCGTTTCGGCGCGCACCCTTGAACTCAAGGCCAGCAACCAACGCTTGAGCCAGTCCAACGATGAGCTGGAAGCAGCGAAAATGACGGCGTTGGGCATGGCCCAGGCGCGGGCGGCATTCCTGGCCAATATGAGCCATGAAATCCGCACGCCACTCAATGGGCTGCTGGGCATGATTGCCCTGTCACTGGACAGCCCGCTGACTGCCGAACAGCGCCAGCAACTGTCCATTGCCCATGACTCAGGTAAAGTGCTGGTGGAGTTGCTCAACGATATCCTCGATCTGTCCAAATTCGACGCTGGGCAACTGGAGCTGGAGCATATTCCGTTCGACCTGGGCTCCCTGGTGGAGGACACCGCCAACCTGCTGTCGCAAAACGCGGCGCCGAGTGTTGAGTTGACCTGCCTGATCGACCCGCGATTTCCCGCCCAGGTGATCGGCGACCCAACCCGTGTGCGGCAAATCGTCAGCAACTTGCTCTCCAATGCCTTGAAGTTCACCCGCTTTGGCCGCGTCGACGTGCGCCTGCGCGCCTCGGCAGGCAGGGTCAGCATCGAAGTGTGCGATACCGGCATTGGTATCGCTCAGGAAGCCCAAGTGAAAATTTTCCAACCATTCACCCAGGCCGGCGCTGGCATCACCCGCCAGTTTGGTGGAACGGGATTGGGCCTGGCGTTGACCCATAACCTGTGCGAAGCCATGCAAGGTCGTTTGAGTATCAGCTCGGAGGTGGGCTTTGGCAGCCAGTTCTGCGCCGACCTCCCGCTGCCCGCGCATCTGCCTGCCACACGCTATGCACCGCTCACCGGCGAGGTGATCGCCATCACCAACGCCGGCGGCGGGCTGACGGAGCTGCTCACCACCCTGCTACCCTCTTGGGGGCTGACGCCGCGCTGCTACTCCCAGGACGATGATCTGAGCGGGCTGGCGCCCGACCTGTTGATCACCGACTGCCCTGAATGCCTGTTCCGCTTGCGCCCGGGCATCAGCGCGCCGATTCTGCTGGTCACCGCCTACGGCAACTTTTTGCCCAGCGCTGAAGTCGCGGCCCTGGCGCCGCTGCAGCAACAAGCCCGCCCGTTGAGCCGCAACGCGCTGTACCAGATCCTGCAACGCAACCTGCGCAGCGACGCGCAACTGGTCCTCGATCCGGTGCAGATAGAAGCCGCACCGCTTGCGCACCGCGCGCGCATCCTGCTGGTGGAGGACAACGCGGTCAACCAACTGGTGGCCAAGGGCATGCTCAGCAAGCTCGGGTGCGAGGTGATCGTCGCGGCCCACGGTGGCGAAGCCCTCAAGCTGCTGGAGGATCAGCGCTTCGATATGGTGTTGATGGACTGCAACATGCCCGTGATGGATGGCTATGAGGCCAGCCGACAGATTCGTCGCAGCGGGCGGTGGCCGGACTTGCCCATCGTGGCCTTGACCGCCAACGCGATGGCCGAAGAACGCGAGCGTTGCCGGGCCGCGGGAATGAACGATTACCTGGCCAAGCCGTTTCGCCGGGAAGAACTCAACGCCTTGCTGGAGCTGTGGGTACCGAAGACCATCAGCCTCTGAGGGGTACCCGCAATGCTTAGGTCATTTGAGCAGGGCTTCGATCTCCTGGGTCAAGTCCTGGGGCTTGGTGGTTGGCGCAAAGCGCTTGACCTGCTGGCCATCACGGCCGATGAGGAACTTGGTGAAGTTCCACTTGATGTTCTTGGAACCCAGTAGTCCCGGGGCCTGTTTTTTCAACTGCACGAACAGCGGGTGGGCATCGCTGCCATTGACGTCGATTTTCTTGAACAGCGGAAAACTGACGCCGAAATTCAGCTCGCAGAACTCGGATATCGCGCCTTCGTTGCCCGGTTCCTGCTTGCCGAACTGGTTGCAGGGAAAGCCGAGCACCACCAGGCCCTGGTCCTTGTATTGCTGCCAAAGCTGCTCAAGGCCCTTGTACTGCGGGGTGAAGCCGCATTTGCTGGCGGTGTTGACCACCAAAATGGCCTTGCCGGCAAAATCGGCCAAGGTCTTTTGTTCACCCTTTATGGTGGTGCAAGGGATGCTCAGCAGGGAGTCGCTCATGGCAATGCCTCAGTCAGGAAAAAAGAGCCTTATTTTAGGAGCGAGCTTGCTCGCGAAAAACCATCAGGCGCCGCGTTCATTCAGGAAGCCCGCGTTATTGTTGACGTTTTTCGCGAGCACGCTCGCTCCTGCAGGGACCATGCAAGCCTAGCGCGGCACCAGCTCCAGGCATACCGAGTTGATGCAGTAGCGCAGGCCCGTCGGCGGCGGACCATCCGGGAACACATGCCCCAGGTGTGCGTCACACTTGGCACAGGTGACTTCGGTACGAATCATGCCGTGGCTGACATCGCGGATCTCGACCATCGCGCTGTCGGCAATCGGCTCATAGAAGCTGGGCCAGCCACAGCCGGAATCAAACTTGGCCTTGGAATCGAACAGCGGCTCGTTGCAGCAGATGCAGTGGTAGACGCCGTCGGTCTTGGTGGCGTTGTACTTGCCGCTGAACGGTCGCTCGGTACCTTTGAGACGGCACACGTTGTACTGCTCCGGATCGAGCATCGCCTTCCATTCATCTACAGTTTTCTGCAACTTTTCCATCGGTACACCTCGGCAACTGAAAAACCCTGATCTGTGTCTTTTCCATGGATCAGACGGCACGTATGATTGCGCCTCTTCAAAACGCCAGTCTGGCACCCGCGCCATCGGCATTCAAACGTATTTATGGGTGCGGGCCGTGCAGGCTTCACCCTACGGTAGTGCCTACGCCGTCGGGATCGTTCATTTTCAGGATCACATCGCCATGCAGGTCAGCAAATCGAACAAGCTCGCCAACGTCTGCTATGACATTCGCGGCCCGGTGCTCAAGCACGCCAAACGCCTGGAAGAGGAAGGCCATCGCATCCTCAAGCTGAACATTGGCAACCCGGCGCCGTTTGGTTTCGAAGCGCCGGACGAAATCCTCCAGGATGTGATCCGCAACCTGCCGACCGCCCAGGGCTACAGCGATTCCAAAGGCCTGTTCAGCGCGCGCAAGGCGGTGATGCAGTACTACCAGCAGAAGCAGGTCGAAGGTGTCGGCATCGAGGACATCTACCTGGGCAACGGCGTGTCCGAGCTGATCGTGATGTCCATGCAGGCATTGCTCAACAACGGCGATGAAGTCCTGGTGCCAGCCCCGGATTACCCGCTGTGGACCGCCGCCGTGACCTTGGCGGGCGGGCACCCGGTGCATTACCTGTGTGATGAGGGCGCCGACTGGTTCCCGGACCTGGCCGACATCAAGGCCAAGATCACTCCCAACACCAAGGCTCTGGTGATCATCAACCCGAACAACCCCACCGGCGCCGTGTACTCCAGGGAAGTATTGCTGGGCATGCTGGAACTGGCGCGTCAGCACAACCTGGTGGTGTTCTCCGACGAGATCTACGACAAGATCCTCTATGATGACGCCGTGCATATCTGCACCGCCTCCCTGGCCCCGGACCTGCTGTGCCTGACCTTCAATGGCCTGTCCAAGTCCTACCGCGTGGCGGGTTTCCGCTCCGGCTGGATCGCCATCTCCGGGCCCAAGCACAATGCGCAAAGCTATATAGAAGGCATCGACATGCTGGCCAACATGCGCCTGTGCGCCAACGTACCTAGCCAGCACGCGATCCAGACCGCCCTCGGCGGCTACCAGAGCATCAATGACCTGGTCTTGCCTCAAGGCCGCCTGCTGGAGCAGCGTAACCGCACCTGGGAGTTGCTCAACGCTATCCCCGGCGTGAGCTGTGTGAAGCCCATGGGTGCGCTCTATGCGTTCCCGCGGATCGACCCGAAAGTCTGCCCGATCCTCAACGATGAGAAGTTCGTGCTCGACCTGCTGCTGTCGGAAAAACTGCTGGTCGTGCAAGGTACCGCCTTCAACTGGCCATGGCCGGATCACTTCCGCGTAGTGACCTTGCCACGCGTGGATGACCTGGAAATGGCCATTGGTCGCATCGGCAACTTCCTGAAGTCCTATCGCCAGTAAGGCCATTGACGCTGTACGACTCACTTGGGGTCGTACAGCGATTATCTGGCAACACTTCTGCGTCACTTACTTGCGGTTGTACTTCATTTGGCCCCTGCCGAGGACGTACCCCTTATAATCACGGGGCGGCGAGGTAGTATCGGGTTGATAAGGGCTGACGATACAGGTCGGAAAATCCCTTCAAGGCCCTACGCCCGAGGCGTAGGACACAGTTTGAAATAGTCCCCCGGTTGAATCACCCCATGCCGCACCTTATATACCCCGCAGTGAGCGACATATTAAGCATGAGGAGAATTCTACAACCATGATGCGCATCCTGCTGTTCTTGGCCACTAACCTGGCGGTCGTACTGATTGCCAGCGTCACCCTGAGCCTTTTTGGCTTCAACGGGTTCATGGCGGCCAATGGGGTTGATCTGAACCTCAATCAGCTGCTGATTTTCTGTGCGGTCTTTGGTTTTGCCGGTTCGCTGTTTTCGCTGTTCATCTCCAAGTGGATGGCGAAGATGAGCACCAGCACCCAGATCATCACTCAACCCCGCACTCGCCATGAACAATGGCTGATGCAAACCGTGGAACAGTTGTCTCAAGAAGCCGGCATCAAAATGCCCGAAGTGGGGATCTTTCCGGCTTATGAGGCCAACGCCTTTGCGACCGGCTGGAACAAGAACGACGCGCTGGTGGCCGTGAGCCAGGGCCTGCTGGAGCGGTTTTCGCCCGATGAAGTCAAGGCGGTGCTGGCCCACGAGATCGGTCACGTGGCCAACGGCGACATGGTCACCCTGGCGCTGGTACAGGGCGTGGTGAACACCTTCGTGATGTTCTTCGCGCGGATCATCGGCAACTTCGTCGACAAGGTCATCTTCAAGAACGAAGAAGGCCGCGGCATTGCCTACTTCGTGGCGACCATTTTCGCCGAGTTGGTCCTGGGCTTCCTGGCCAGCGCCATCGTGATGTGGTTCTCGCGCAAACGCGAGTTCCGCGCCGACGAAGCCGGCGCACGCCTGGCGGGCACCAGCGCAATGATCGGCGCGCTGCAACGCTTGCGCTCTGAACAGGGCCTGCCGGTGCATATGCCCGACAGCCTGACCGCCTTCGGCATCAACGGCGGCATCAAGCAGGGCCTGGCTCGCCTGTTCATGAGCCACCCGCCGCTGGAAGAGCGGATTGACGCATTGCGTCGCCGCGGCTGATAGCCGGATGACTCGACAAGGGGCGATCTAATCGCCCCTTTTTTGTGCCTGCTGATTTCCCCGCTCGCGCCTACAAAAGGAAAAGGCCTTTTAGAGCCTGGTCAGCCGATAAGCACGCTCTTCAAGGCGAGTCACTCCGTCCTGCACGAACTTCCAGCTCTCCCCCAGGATGTCTCGCTCCTCCAGCCGCTCCAACGCCCAATGCGGTGCTAGCAGCACCTGCACTTCCTCGTCCGAGACAGCAAAGGGTGGGCCGGCTTTCTGCGCCTGGTCGTAATCGAGGGTAACCAGCAACCCCTGGCAGCCGGACGGCAGCAAGGCATTCAGGTGCTCGGCGTATTGCGCGCGCATCAGCGGAGGCAATGCAATCAACGCGGCGCGATCATATACGCCGCGGCAACCGACCAGCGCCTGCGCATCCAGGCTGAAGAAATCGCCACACCACAATTCGATCTGGCCCGCCTGGTAGACCTTGAAGACGCCCTTATGACTGACGTGCGGCACCAGCCCCTGCTCACTGAAGAACGCCTCAACCGCCTGCTCCGACAGCTCCACGCCCATTACCGGGTACCCCTGGCTCTCGAGCCATACCAAGTCCAGGCTTTTGCCACACAACGGCACCAGCACCTTTGCCCCCTCGGGCAACCCCAACACGGGCCAGTGCCGTTGCAAGTAGGGATTGACCTCGCGCTGATGGAAACCGATCTGATTGCTCGCCCACCGGTCCTGCCAAAATTCAGGCTGCATGAATCACTCCGAAAATTCGATCAAAAGGCGCTAAAACTTATATTAGATTTAGATCAATGATCTGATTGAAGATGGCGTTATCTTAACCCTCAGGACCCGCTCATGCTCCCCAGCCTGTTTATCTCCCACGGCTCGCCCATGCTGGCCTTGCAACCCGGCGCCAGTGGCCCCGCGCTACAGCGCCTGGCTGCCGAGCTACCCCGCCCCAAAGCCATTGTGGTGGTGTCGGCGCATTGGGAAAGCCCGGAACTGCTGGTCAGCGGCGGTGCTGCACCCGAAACCTGGCACGACTTTGGCGGCTTTGCGCGCGAGTTGTTTGCGGTGCAATACCCCGCGCCGGGTGACCCACAGCTGGCCAGTGAGATCGTCGAGCTGCTGCACGCCGACGGTCTGGCTGCACGTATTGACGAGCAACGTCCCTTCGACCACGGCACCTGGGTCCCGCTGTCGCTGATGTATCCGGCAGCAGACCTTCCAGTGGTACAAGTTTCCTTGCCCAGCCGCCTGGGCCCCGCCCTGCAAACCCGGGTCGGGCATGCGCTCGCCAGCCTGCGCGAACAGGGCGTGCTGTTGATCGGCTCCGGCAGCATCACTCATAACCTGGGCGAACTGGATTGGCGCGCCGGGCCGGAAACGATCACCCCGTGGGCGCGGGAGTTTCGCGACTGGGTGGTCGACAAACTGGCGACCAATGACGACGCCGCCTTGCATGACTATCGGCGCCAGGCGCCACATGCCGTGCGCAACCATCCCAGCGATGAGCATTTGCTGCCGCTGTACTTTGCGCGGGGTGCCGGGGGTGATTTCAGTGTGGCGCATCAGGGCTTCACTCTGGGCGCCCTGGGCATGGATATCTATCGTTTTGGCTGACACCGCCACATCTGTGGGAGCTGGCTTGCCTGCGATAGCGGTGTATCAGTCACACACTGGCTTGCTGACTCACCGTTATCGCAGGCAAGCCAGCTCCCACAGTTGATCGCCTCGGAGACTAAAACATGAGGCAAAAAAAATCCCCGAACCAGTCGGGGATTTTTTATGTGCGATCAATCAGCCCAAGGGCAGATCAATCTTCGCGGTAGCGACGCAGCTTGAGCTGCTTACCGGCAACGCGAGTGTCTTTGAGCTTGGCCAGCAGTTTTTCCAGGCCGTCTTCCGGCAGCTCCACCAGGGAGAAGCTGTCACGCACCTGGATGCGACCGATGGCTTCACGTGCCAGGCCACCCTCGTTGAGGATAGCACCCAGCAGGTTCTTGGCCGCGATACCATCACGCGCACCCAGCGCGGTACGGCAACGAGCACGGCCTTCAGCCAAAGGCACTGGAGCGCGACGCTCGCGATCACCACGGTCTGGACGGTCGCCGGAACGCTCTGGACGATCACCGCGTGGCGCGCTGTTCGGAACCAGTGGACGTTCTTTTTCGATGGCTGCCAGGGTCAGGGCCTGACCATTGGTAGCTTTGCGCAGCAGAGCTGCAGCCAGGGCACGCGGGGTGCAACCGATATCGGCAGTCAGGCGGTCCAGCAGGTCGCCGTGGGTCGATTCAGCGTCTGCCACCAGTGGCGCCAGGCTGTTGGTCAGTTTCTTGATGCGCGCATCGAGAACGGCCTGGGCATCCGGCAGGCGGACTTCGGCAACTTTCTGGCCGGTAACACGCTCGATCACTTGCAGCATGCGACGCTCACGTGGAGTCACCAGCAGCAATGCACGGCCTTCGCGACCGGCACGGCCGGTACGGCCGATACGGTGAACGTAGGACTCTGGATCGTAAGGCATGTCAACGTTGAACACGTGGGTGATACGTGGAACGTCGAGGCCACGGGCGGCAACGTCGGTCGCTACAACGATGTCCAGACGGCCATCCTTGAGGGAGTCGATCACGCGCTCACGCTGGTTCTGGGCAATGTCACCGTTCAGCGCAGCGGCTTTGTAGCCTTTGGCTTCCAGGGCGCTGGCCAGGTCCAGGGTCGCTTGCTTGGTGCGCACGAACATGATCAGGGCGTCGAAGTCTTCGACTTCCAGCAGGCTCAATACAGCCGAGGTCTTCTGGTCAGCGTGAACCAACAGGTGAGCCTGTTCGATCGCGGTAACGGTCTGGGTCTTGGTCTGGATCTTCACGTGCTCCGGATCGCGCAGGTGGCGTTCGGCAATGGCACGGATGGACTGCGGCAGGGTCGCCGAGAACAACACGGTCTGACGGGTCGCCGGCAGTGCCTTGAAGATGACTTCCAGGTCATCCATGAAGCCCAGCTTCAACATTTCGTCAGCTTCGTCCAGAACCAGGTGGTTCACGGTCGACAGGACTTTTTCGTCACGACGCAGGTGGTCGCACAGACGGCCCGGAGTGGCGACAACGATCTGTGCGCCATTACGGATTGCCTTGAGTTGTGGGCCCATAGGCGCGCCGCCGTAAACGGCCACAACAGTTACACCTGGCATTTGCTTGGCGTAGGTTTCAAAGGCGGTTGCTACTTGCAGCGCCAACTCACGGGTTGGCGCCAGGATCAGGGCTTGCGGCTCGCGCTTGGCAGGATCGATGCAGTGCAGGATTGGCAAAGCGAACGCGGCAGTTTTGCCGGTACCGGTTTGCGCCTGGCCAATCATGTCCTTACCGGCCATGATGATCGGGATCGATTGCTGCTGAATCGCCGAAGGTTCTTCGTAGCCGGTCGCTGCGACGGCTGCAAGAATATTCGGGTTAAGATTAAAAGCGGCGAAGCCGCCGGTTTCCTGGGTCATGGGTCTGCCTCTAAGTGCATCCGCAAAGACCCATGCTCCAAAGCTGCGCATGCCGTGTTGAGACTCAAGAGTCGCCCTGGCTGCTTTGTCGGCGGGGATTTGCGAAAACGAATGAATGAAAAAGATTCGTCAAGGAAGAGTCCGCTGTGCGGACGTGCAGCCGAAGCTGACTTCGGGGAATTGCGCTACCTAAACGCGGCCCGGTTAAAGGCCGGCGCGCACTATACCGGAAATAGCTGAAAAAGGGAGCTTTTTTTATCGCCAGGCACCGATAAACCGCACTGCGTCACGCGCTTTGCAGATCCGTGCGCCAGGGTCTATTTTTCAAAGGCCCGGCCCTGTTGGTCATCGAGCTTAAACGGTTCACCCACCCACTGAGACCCTTTGGTCTGAAACCTTACCCGCGCCCCGAGGGCACACCCCATGAATCAAGCCAGCAGTAGCCGTGTCAGCCGCGCACTTGAGGGTCATGTTCTATTGCTGGGCCTGGACCGTGTGGCCAAGCGCAACGCCTTCGACCTGGATTTGCTCAATGCGCTGAGCCTGGCCTATGGCGAATTTGATCGAAACGATGACGCACGGGTGGCCGTGGTGTTTGCCCATGGCGACCACTTCACGGCCGGGCTGGACCTGGCCAATGTCAGCAGCGTGATGGCGGGTGGCTGGCAACCGCCGCTGGGAGGGTGCGACCCGTGGGGGGTATTTGCAGGCCCGCGCGTGAGCAAGCCGGTGATCGTCGCCGCCCAGGGTTATTGCCTGACGATCGGTATCGAATTGATGCTGGCGGCGGATATCAACCTCTGCGCCAGCAATACCCGCTTTGCCCAGATGGAGGTGCAACGCGGGATCTTCCCGTTTGGCGGCGCGACATTGCGCTTTCATCAGATTGCCGGCTGGGGCAATGCGATGCGCTGGCTGCTCACCGGCGACGAGTTCGACGCCCATGAAGCCCTGCGCCTGGGGTTGGTGCAGGAAGTGATGGCCAGTGAAGACCTGTTGCCCCGCGCCATCGAGTTGGCCAACCGCATTGCGCGCCAGGCACCGCTGGGTGTACAGGCCACGTTGATGTCGGCACGGCTGGCGCGTATGGAGGGTGAGGCTGTCGCAGCCGCCGCGCTGCCGCCCATGGTGGATAAACTGCTCAACAGTGAAGATGCCAAGGAGGGTGTTCGGGCGATGGTCGAGAAGCGGCCGGGGGTGTTCAAGGGGATTTGAACGAACTGAATTAGCGGTCGGCAGTGAGGGCCTCTTCGCGGGCAAGCCCGCTCCCACAGTTGAATTGCATGCTCTGTTGAAATGCAATCCCCTGTGGGAGCGGGCCTGCCCGCGAAAGCGTCCGAACTGGCAACTAAGTTGCCGGCCGAATCGCCTTGATCAACGGCTGCAACGAGTACCCCAAGCGCGGCGCCAAAGCTTCGGCGCGGGCTGACAGCGCCTCCAGGTCCAGCACCTGATCCAGCTCCGAAGGCACCAACAGAATCACATTGCCCTCCTTCACCGGCAGCTCCCAGTAATGCCGGTGGTACAACCCACGCAACAACGCCGCCCCCAACGGCTTGCCATCATCGGTGGCCCATTGGTTGATCACCAGCCAGCCGCCGGGGTTGAGTTTCTTCTGACAGTTTTCCAGGAAGGTCCAGGCCAGATGCCCCACGCCCGGGCCGACATCGGTGTAGAGGTCGACGAAAATCAGATCGGCCGATTCGGCACTGTCGAGCAATTGCAACGCGTCGCCAATGCGGATGTACAAGCGCGGGTCGTCATCCAGCCCCAGATATTCGATGGCCAGCCGCGGCACATCAGGGCGCAGCTCAATGGCTTCGACATCTTCCAGCGCCAGGAACTTGAGGCACGCCTGGGTCAATGTGCCCGCGCCCAGGCCGAGAAACAATGCACTCTCCGGCTGTTCATGGCACAACGCGCCGATCAGCATGGCGCGGGTGTAGTCGTACTCCAGCCAGCTCGGGTCAGCAGTGAACACACAGCTTTGCTCGATGGCGTCGCCAAATTCGAGAAAGCGGTAATCAGCCACTTCAAGCACACGGATCATGCCGAATTCATCATGGACTTCGGCCAGCAGGTGCTCGACACGCTCCTCGCTCATCACTACTCCTAAAAGGGTCTGCTGCACGGCAAAGGCGCGATTGTCGGCCAAGCGGCAGCAACAGGTCACGCACTAATTGCTGCTAACATTGACGCCCGAACATCCACCCGCAAACGAGTTCATGATGAGCCAACCCTGGAGCCCCGATAGCTGGCGAGCCCTGCCGATCCAGCAGCAACCCCAATACCCGGACGCTGCACACTTGCTGCAAGTGGAGCAGAGCCTGGCGAGCTACCCGCCCCTGGTGTTTGCCGGGGAAGCTCGCGAATTGCGCCGTCAGTTTGCCGAAGTGACCCAAGGTCGTGCGTTCCTGCTGCAAGGCGGTGATTGCGCCGAGAGCTTTGCCGAGTTTTCCGCCGCGAAGATTCGCGACACCTTCAAGGTGCTGCTGCAGATGGCCATTGTCATGACCTTCGCTGCCGGTTGCCCGGTGGTGAAAGTCGGGCGCATGGCCGGCCAGTTCGCCAAGCCACGCTCGGCCAACGATGAAACCATCGACGGCATCACCCTCCCCGCCTACCGGGGCGATATCGTCAACGGCATCGGCTTCGACGAAAAAAGCCGCGTGCCAGATCCGGACCGCCTGTTGCAGTCCTACCACCAGTCCACCGCCACCCTCAACCTGCTGCGCGCCTTTGCCCAGGGCGGTTTCGCTGACCTGCACCAGGTGCACAAGTGGAACCTGGATTTCATCGCCAACTCCGCGCTCGCCGAGAAGTACAGCCAACTGGCCGACCGCATCGACGAAACCCTGGCCTTCATGCGCGCTTGTGGCATGGACAGCTCGCCGCAATTGCGCGAAACCAGCTTCTTCACCGCCCACGAAGCATTGCTGCTCAACTATGAACAGGCCTTCGTGCGCCGCGATAGCCTGACCAACGACTACTACGACTGCTCGGCGCATATGTTGTGGATCGGCGACCGCACCCGTCAGTTGGACGGCGCCCATGTCGAGTTCCTGCGCGGAGTGAACAACCCGATCGGCGTGAAAGTCGGACCTAGCATGAACCCGGACGACCTGACCCGCCTGATCGACATCCTCAACCCGGATAACGACCCTGGCCGCCTCAACCTCATCGCCCGTATGGGGGCAGGCAAGGTCGGCGACCATTTGCCCAACCTGATCCGCGCCGTGCAGCGCGAGGGCAAGCAAGTGCTGTGGAGCTGCGACCCGATGCACGGCAATACCATCAAGGCCAGCAGCGGCTACAAGACCCGCGACTTTGCGCAGATCCTTGGCGAAGTGAAGGATTTCTTCCAAGTGCACCAGGCAGAAGGCACCTATGCTGGCGGGATCCATATCGAGATGACCGGGCAGAACGTCACCGAATGCATCGGCGGCGCACGGCCGATCACCGAAGATGGCCTGTCGGACCGTTATCACACCCATTGCGACCCACGGATGAATGCCGATCAATCGCTGGAGTTGGCGTTTCTGATTGCAGAGACCTTGAAACAGGTAAAGCGCTGACGTTTTAGCGACGGGGATGACGCCATCGCGGGCAAGCCCGGCTCCCACATTTGAACGCGTTTCTCTGTGGGAGCCGGGCTTGCCCGCGATAGAGGTTTAAAGGTTGGTATCCCGGTTCGGCATCGCTGCCCTTAACCGAGCAGCACTGGGCCGCTGGCAATTGAGCTGGATCTGTTCCAGCCCTAGCCAGTCGGCCATCTTTCGCAGGTTCAAGGCCAGCGCCAACATACCTTCCTCATCCAGCCCAGGTTCTTCCTCGTGCACGGCATGCACGGCCAGGCGCCCATGGGCACGCTCGGCCCGCAGGTCGACGCGTGCGGCAATGCGTTCGTTGTGGAGAAACGGCAGGACGTAATAGCCGTACACGCGTCTTTCTTGCGGCGTGTAGATCTCCAGGCGATAGCGAAAGTCGAACAAGCGCTCGGTGCGGCTGCGCTCCCATATCAGCGAATCGAACGGCGACAACAATGCACTGGCCGGCACGTTGCGCGGCAGTTTGGGCGCCGCCAGGCAATACGCTGGTTGTTTCCAGCCCCGCACCTGGCACGCCAGCAGTTGCCCATCCTCAACCAGCTCGGCCAAGCGGTTGCGGCTGTCGGCGGGGTCGAGGCGGAAATAATCGCGCAGGTCTTTTTCGGTGGCGACACCCAATGCAGTCGCACTGTGCAACAGCAAGCCACGCTGCGCTTCACCTTCACTCATGGAGACCCTGAGCACCTCTGCGGGAATAACACGCTCGGGCAGATCATAAAGCCGCTCAAACCCTCGACGACCGGCAACCGTGACCAGGCCAGCGGCGAACAGCCATTCCAGCGCGTGCTTTTCATCACTCCAATCCCACCAGGGTCCGGCACGCTCCTCGCGGGTCGACAAGCTACCCGCCCCCAAGGCGCCCTGCTGTTCGACGGTGCGCAACACGCGTTGGATCGTCGCCTGCTGTTCACGGCCAAAACGTGCCATTTGCGCATAAATCCCCCGCCCTTGCCGGGCGCGCTCCATGCGCCAACCCATCAACGGGTACAGCGCCAAGGGCAGCAGTGACGCCTCATGCCCCCAGTATTCAAACAGAGAACGCCGCCGCCCCTGGCTCCAGGCCGCCTGTTCAAGAATCGATGGGGAATAAGAACCAAGGCGGGAAAACACGGGCAGGTAGTGGGAACGCACCAGCGCATTGACCGAGTCGATCTGTAAAACGCCCAGGCGTTCGATCAAGCGGTTGAGGTGCGCAGCCTTTATCTGTGCAGGCGCCTGGCGCCCGGAAAATCCCTGGGCAGCCAGCGCCATGCGTCGAGCTTGCTTGAGTGAAAAACACAGGTCGGCGGGCATGGCAATCTCCATAGAAGCTCGCCCCCTACCCTACTGCATCCGCGCTTATTTTCGCAGCGGGTCTTCCCAGAAATGCCGATGGCTTTCCTGCGCGACGTCGGCGCGATTGAGCCCGATGTCCTTGAGGGCGTCATCGCTCAGGGTCGCCAGCATCTGACGCTCCTGATGCAACAGCTGCCAACGCGCGAATGTGTGAAACAGCCCGGCAAACGGCCATTTATCCGTCGATATGAAACCTTTTTGACCTTTCATCTTCTCGCCCTCCAGTGGGGATGACGACAGTGTGTGCCGAGCATTATGATCAATCCAACGAATGTTTCTTATGCATTACATCTCGGAGATTGATCAATTGTCCGCCTATCCCAGCATCGACACTGATGTGCTGCGCACCTTCGTCGCCATTGCCGACCAGGGCGGTTTCACCCGCGCCGGCGAGCAGGTCAACCGCACTCAATCGGCGGTGAGCATGCAGATGAAGCGCCTGGAAGAAGACGTGTTGCAGCGCAAACTGTTCGAGCGCGATGGCCGCCAGGTACGGCTCACGCCCGAAGGCCAGGTGCTGTTGGGTTATGCGCGGCGCATCCTGAAATTGCACAGCGAAGTGTTCAATACCCTGCGCGAGCCGCATATGGTGGGGTTGGTGCGTATCGGAACGCCGGATGACTACGTGATGCGCTTTCTGCCAGGCATCCTCAAGCAATTTTCCAAAGCCTACCCACTGATCCAGATCGAAATGCACTGCGAAGCATCGACCGTATTGATGCAACGGCGGGACCTGGCGTTGACCGTAATCAGCCGCGAGCCCGGCAATGATCTGGGTGAGTTATTGCGTACCGAGCGCATGGTGTGGGCAGCATCACCGTGCTTTTGTGTGGAGGAGCACGATGCCCTGCCCCTGGCGGTGTCCGGCGACGAGTGCCTGTACACCCATTGGGCACGGGCCGCACTGGAGGCGGCCGGGCGAGATTATCGCCTGGCCTATCACAGCTCTAACGGAGCAGCGATCCTGGCAGTGGTCAGTGCAGGCCTGGCGGCGATGGTCAGCATGGAAAGCCTGGTCACCGACGACCTGCGAGTGCTCGGCAGCGACGAAGGCTTCCCGCCTTTACCGTCGATGAACCTGCGCTTGCTGCGTAACCCGCAGATGACCTCGCCGATCACCGAATGCCTGGCGGACTACATCGTCGAAGGCTTCAAACTTTAAAGGTCAGCATCACCGCGCACACCACCAAGAAGCCACAGAAGAGGCCGCGCAACAGACGTTCCGGCAAGGCATGCGCCACTTTCACGCCCCAACTGATACTCAGCAGGCCCCCCACCGCCAGTGGCAGGCCGATCATCCAGTCCACCTCGTGGTGCCAGGCATAGGTGACCAGGGTCACACCGGTGCTGGGCAACGCCAAGGCCAACGACAAGCCTTGGGCGACCACTTGAGTAGTGCCGAAGACACTGGTGAGTACCGGCGTGGCGACCACCGCGCCGCCGACCCCGAACAGCCCGCCCATGGAACCGGATGCCGCGCCCAAGACGCCAAGCCAGGGCCAGGAATAACGCATTTGTGCGGTGGGCGGCGCATTGCGAGTGAACATGCGCAGCAGGTTGTAGGCAGACAACGCCACCAAGAACGCAATAAAACCGATGCGCATGGCGCCCGCATCCAGGCCCACCGCCCAGATCGATCCCAGCCAGGCAAAGCAAAAGCCGGTCACACCCAGGGGTAAAGCGTGACGCAACTCGATGCGGTTACGCTGATGATAGCGCCACAGCGCAAGCATCACATTCGGCACGACCATCACCAAGGCGGTGCCTTGGGCAATCTGCTGATCCAGGCCGAACAACACGCCCAGCACCGGGATGGCAATCAGCCCACCACCAATGCCAAACAGCCCACCTACAGTGCCCAACGCCGCACCCAATGCCAGGTACATCACTAAATCCCACACCGCTCGGTACTCCGCAATTTCATGCTTGGCATGCTACGCAGTCGGCTCTGGCGCGGAAACGCACAGCAACGCACAATGGCTGTGCCAATCTCGCATAAGCGCTGAGCTATGAACCCCAACACCTTGACCGACCAGCTGAGCCTGTTTCTCGACGTAATGGAAGCCGGCAGTTTTTCCGCCGCCGCGCGCCTCCATCCGCTGACACCTTCAGCCGTGGCCCGGCGCATCGACAGCCTGGAAAGCTCCGTGGGTAGCCGCCTGTTCCAACGCAGCACCCATGCGGTGGTGCCCACCTCCGCAGGCCTGGCCTTTGCCGAGCGGGCGCGACGGATTGTCAGCGAGTTGCAGCTGGCACGGGCAGAGGCGGTCTCGCTGAGCCATGCGCCGGAGGGGTTGATCCGGGTCGATGCGCCCGCAGCATTCGGCCGCCGGCACCTGGCGCCGGTCATTGCGGATTTTTTGAGCCTGTATCCAGGCCTGGACGTGCACCTGCACTTGATCGACAGCTTTGTCGATATGCAGGGCGCGCATCTGGGCAAGGTCGACCTGGTTCTGCGCGCAGGGCATATTGTCGACACCCGGCTGGTCGCTACGCCGTTGGCGAGTATCGTGCGTATCGCCTGTGCCAGCCCCGCGTACCTGAAAAGCCGTGGCACGCCGGCCCATCCTCGAGAGCTGAGTGAACATGACGGCCTGGACTGGGACGGGCTGGCGCCAATGTTCGCCTGGCGCTTCGAACTGGACGGGCGCCGCACCACCTATCGCCCGCGACGCATCCGCATGAGTGCCAACAACGCCGAAGCCCTGCTCTCGGGCGCACTGGCCGGGCTGGGCATCGCTCACTTGCCGACCTGGTTGGCCAGTGAATACCTGGTGCGCGGCGAACTGTTGCCGCTGTTTTGTGAAGACGGTTTGCCCAGCCCAGAAACCGCCGGCATTTATGCGCTGCGCCTGGAGCAACAGCCCAATGCACGCAGCCGATTGTTGCTTGAATACCTCAAATCCCGTTTCAGCCCGGTGCCGCCCTGGGATCTGGCATTGCAAAGTGGCTTGGTCTGACGCCTACGGCAAGAATTACCTGGCGCATTAAAGATTTGCCCGCTAGATTCCAGCCCAGACATGCTTTTTCGAGACGCCACCATGAGCAAAAACCCTGATCCTTGCGAATCGCTGTTGCTGGACAACCAGCTGTGCTTCGCCCTGCACTCCACCTCACTGCTAATGACCAAGGTCTATAAGCCCCTGCTCCAGGCCATCGGCCTGACCTACCCGCAGTACCTGGCCATGATGGTGCTGTGGGAAGAGGATGAGTTGACCGTCAGTGAAATCAGCAGCCGCCTGCTGACGGACCCAGGCTCCATGACGCCACTGCTCAAGCGCCTGGAAGCCGAGGGCCTGCTCAGCCGCACGCGCAGCCGCGAAGACGAGCGGGTGGTGGTGGTGAAACTGACCGACGCCGGGCGCGCCTTGCAGGAGAAGGCCAAGGATGTTCCGCAATGCATCCTGGGCGCCAGCGGGATGGCGCTGGAGCAATTGCGCAAGCTGCAAGGCGACCTGATCGCGTTGCGCGCCAATCTGCAAACCAGCATCTGACACGCTAGGCCCCAGCACTAAACATACTCAAAAGTGGGAGCTGGCTTGCCTGCGATTGCGATTCATCAGTCAACCATGCAGTGACTGATACACCGTCATCGCAGGCAAGCCAGCTCCCACTTTTTGTTCTGCGACACCCTTAAATTCTTCAACGCTGAAAAATTAACTTGCGCACTAAACATTAGCGCTATACATTCACCTCACCAACTACTTAGCGCACAAATGTTTAGCGCTAAACACACAAAGGAACGCCCCATGCAAACGCTCTATACCGCAGTAGCCACCGCCACTGGCGGCCGTGATGGTCGCGCCGTTTCCAGCGACAATATTCTCGACGTCAAACTGTCGACTCCAAAGGAGTTGGGCGGCGCCGGTGGCCAGGCCACTAACCCAGAGCAATTGTTTGCTGCCGGCTACTCCGCTTGCTTTATCGGCGCACTGAAGTTCGTGGCCAGCCAGACCAAACGCAAAATCCCGGATGACGCCTCGATCACCGCCCACGTGGGCATCGGCCAGATCCCGGGCGGCTTCGGCCTGGATATCGACCTGCATATCAGCCTGCCGGGCCTGACCCAGGATGACGCGCAAAGCCTGGTCGACGCTGCGCACCAAGTGTGCCCGTACTCCAACGCCACCCGTGGCAACGTTGAGGTGCGCTTGCATGTAACGGTCTGAAAAACAGACGCCCATGAAAAAGCCCGACTCAAGGTCGGGCTTTTTTCGTATAGCCGGGGCCAGAATTACTTCTTGGCGCGGCCTTTGTACGAACCACCTTCACGGGTGTCGATCTCGATCAGGTCGTCGATTTCGATGAAATCGGCCACTTGCAGTTCGGTACCGTTGCTCAGTTTGGCAGGCTTCATCACCTTGCCGGAAGTGTCGCCGCGAGCGGAGCCTTCGGTGTAAGCAACCTTACGCACGATGGTCGTCGGCAGCTCTACGGAAACCAGGCGCTCTTCGAAGAAGATAGCTTCGCAGACGTCTTCCATGCCTTCTTCAATGAACGGCAGAACGGCTTCGATATCTTCAGCGTTCAGCTCGTACATGGTGTAGTCAGTGGTGTCCATGAACGTGTAGGTGTCGCCGCTGATGAAGGACAGGGTCGCTTCTTTGCGGTCGAGGATCACGTCGTCCAGTTTGTCATCGGCGCTGTAGACGATTTCGGTCTTGTAACCGGTCAGCAGGTTCTTCAGCTTGGTCTTCATGATTGCGCTGTTACGACCAGACTTGGTGAACTCAGCTTTCTGAACCAGCCAAGGGTCGTTTTCGAGACGGATCACTGTACCGGGTTTCAGTTCTTTACCAGTTTTCATTGCGTATATCCGAAATTTGGATGGGATTGACAAAAATCAAGGTGGCGTATCATATCCAACTTTCATAAAACTGTACCAGCGCCGTCGCAAGATCGGCCTGCAAGCCTTGTTCCAGACACCAGTTCTGCGCGTGCTGGCTGACCTCGGGCCAATGTTCCAGCAGCATTTTCCAGGACTGTGCCATATCGCCATCAGCGTTCCAGGCTTGCCAGAGCGTGACGACGGCAGCTTTGGCGGCCGGTGAAAGTGCGGCTGTGTACAGTCCCAGGAAGGCATCGAGCTTGTCCAGGTGGATGTCTTCGTCCTGGCGGTAGATGTGCCACAGCAATGGCCTCCCCGCCCACTGGGCACGCACGAACGAGTCTTCGCCACGTACGGCGTTAAATTCGCAGCACCATAGCAATCGGTCATATTGCTCCTGACGTACGAATGCAATGACCTGTACGGTCAGCGCACCACGTACTTGGATGTCTCCCGCCGACAAGCTGTTCACCCCCAGCCAGCGTTGCACGTCCCCCAGAATGCGCCCTTCCGGCACCAGCAAGTGCGTCCCCCGTCCATCGGCCGCCAATACGTCCAGCCAGCCGGCCAACCCGTCATTCTCATAGGCAAACAGCGACATCAAACGCGCGCCGGCCGTCGGAGCAACGCCCAGGCTTTGCAGGAACCGTTGTTGCGCGGCCGCGTCCTGCTGAAACGCCCGGCGTCGCTCCAACAAGCCGGCTTCGCGCAACAGGCCGCCAGTACCAGGGCGAAACCCGGGGAAGAAAAAGTACTTCTGCACGCCCTTGTACTTCACCGAAGGCAAGCGATGGCAGCCCACCACCCAGTCTTCAGCGCTGAGGTAATCCAGGTTCATCCACAACGGCGCACGTTCACACTCGGCCATGCGGTCCATGTACTCGGGCGGTAGCTGGCACGCGAACGCAGCAATCACCACATCCGCCGGGTGTGCGCCTGGCCATTCGGCCGGCCAGTGGCGCACTTGGACGCCCTCTTGCCATTGCTGGCCCACCTGCACATCAATGTCCGGGCACATGCGTTCGAAGGCGCGCAGGTCATCGACCCACAAGCGCACGTCACAGCCATGCTCCACCACCAACTGCCGGGCCAGGCGCCAGGTCACGCCGATGTCGCCGTAGTTGTCGACGACACTGCAAAAAATATCCCAGCGGGCTTTCATTCCGGGCTCCATCGATCAAAGGTTCGATTGTCCGCATAAATGCGTGGATGCAGAAGGCTTGATCGCGATTATTCTGCACGGAGGCTGTGCGACAATCACCGTCATGCCGTCAATGCCTGCCAGGAGGCCCTTATGTCTGACCGTCCGTTATCGCTGTTCAAGCTCTGCATCGCGATTGCCGCCGGCGTGTGGCTAGGGTTTATCGCCATTGCGCTGACCGCCTGGCTGGCGTCTCGCTACCTGTTCCCCCAGAGCCTGGCGCCGGTGGCACAGGCGGTTCAGCAATTGGGCAAACCGGCCATGGTTGAGCCGCAGCCACCGAACCGTCTGTTCGAACAGTACCAACAGAACCTGCAAAAACAGGAACAACAACAGGCCCTGGACCAGGCCCGAAGCAACGCGCGTAACCTGTCCAACCCCAAATGCCAGTTCTGGCTGCAACAAGACCAGAACGCCCCCAATGAAAAGACGCGGGCCAATGTCCTGCAATTCTGCGATTGATGCCAGATACCGCCATGAATAAACACGCCGTGCTCCAGCTGATCCTGGAAAAGCTCACCGTCGACATCGACGTCGTCCAACGCGCCGCGCAGACCGCCTACGAAACCGCGACCCACGAAGAAAACATTGCCGAAAACAAATACGACACCCTCGGCCTGGAGGCTTCGTACCTGGCCACCGGGCAGGCCCGACGAGTGGAGGAGATCAAGCAATCGCTGGTGCTGTGCCAGCAACTGCAGCTACGTGCGTACGATGATCAACGCGGGATAGAGATAGGCACGCTGGTGGGCCTGGAAGACGAGGACGGTCGCCAGCAATGGCTGTTCCTGGCGCCGGATGCGGCGGGTTTGAAAGTGGATGTGGTGGGGCAACCGGTGACGGTCATCACGCCACGCTCGCCCCTGGGCAAAGGCCTGCTGGGCAAGCGTATCGATGAAGAGGTAGAGATTCTGGTGGCCGGCGCTCGGCAGCACTTTACGGTGACCGAGGCCCGATAACCTACACCCCTGTAGGAGCGAGCTTGCTCGCTCCTACAGGGTAATCGCGGTCAGTGGACGGGCAATTCAACGCCGTCAAACAACTCTTCCAGCTCTTGCTTGTTGTGGCACTGGATCGCCTTGGCCATCACTTCACGGGTCAGGTGCGGTGCGAACTTCTCGATGAAGTCGCACATGAAGCCGCGCAGGAAGGTACCGCGACGGAAACCGATCTTGGTCACGCTGGACTCGAACAATTCGCTGGCATCCAGCACCACCAGGTCTTTGTCGAGGTTGGTGTCGACCGCCATCTTGGCGACGATCCCGACGCCCAGGCCCAGGCGCACGTAGGTCTTGATCACGTCGGCATCGGCAGCAGTGAACACCACCTTGGGCGTGAGGCCGCGATGGCTGAACGCTTCGTCGAGCTTGGAACGGCCGGTAAAGCCGAACACGTAGGTCACGATCGGGTATTCAGCCAAGGCTTCCAGGGTGAGCTTCGGCAGCTTGGCCAAAGGGTGCCCCTGGGGCACAACCACGCAGCGGTTCCAACGGTAGCAGGGCATCATTACCAGGTCGCCGAACAATTCCAGGGCCTCGGTGGCGATGGCAAAATCGACGGTGCCGTCAGCGGCCATCTCGGCAATCTGCATCGGCGAACCCTGGTGCATGTGCAGGGCTACGTCCGGGTATTGCTTGATGAAATCACGGATCACCGGCGGCAATGCATAGCGCGCCTGGGTGTGAGTGGTGGCGATCGACAAGGTGCCTTTCTTCTCGTTGGAGAATTCCTGGGCGATCTGCTTGATGCTTTCGACTTTACGCAGGATCTCGCCGGCGGTGGTGATGATGCGCTCGCCAGCTGGAGTGACGCGGGTCAAGTGTTTGCCGCTGCGTGCGAAGACTTCGACGCCCAACTCGTCTTCGAGCAGGCGGATCTGCTTGCTGATACCAGGTTGCGAGGTATAGAGGCTTTGAGCGGTAGCGGAAACGTTGAGGTCGTGGTGCGCCACTTCCCAGATGTAGCGCAGTTGTTGAAGCTTCATATGAATCCCTCAAAGCAGATAGACGCCACGGGTATCAGCGACGGTATATAACTATATTAAAGGTTTGACGGATAAATCTAGAACTTTTTATCGTTTTTGCCGATCAACTATCGTCACTGCGCCGACGCTGCAGCGACGGCACCAGGTAAACCGGCACGGGGGACAACTGCAACACCCGTGCGGCGGTACGTCCAAGGGGGACGGCCACACCGGTTGCCTGGCTATGACTCCCGACGATCAGTAAGTCGACGGACAGTTTTCGCAACTGGTCGAGAATCACCTCGCAAGGATCCCCCTGGATCACCTTGACCGAGCGAATCCATTGCAGGTCCTGCTCCCCTTCCTCCCACTCCTCGCGAAAGCTGTCCAGCACACGCTGTTCAATCGTCGCCATCACCGTGCTCAGCCCCTTGCTCTGCCATTCGCTCAAGGCGGTTTCATCAAGGTAGCTCTGCAACACCGATTCGGCGAACAATCCAATGGGCTCGACCACGTGGATCACATACAGGTCAGCCTTGAACGTTCGCGCCAGCGCCACTGCATGTTGCATCACATAGGGTGCATACAGACCGAGGTCCGTGGCAAACAGCATCGAGCGAATCATAAAACCTCCTGGACTGCCAGGATGGCGGGAATTGAATGAGCTTAGCAGCTAGCGCTCGGTCTGGATTCTCAACTCATTGCTGATGCCATGGGGCACGTGCCCGGTGGCCACTACCTCCCTGGCTTTCTCGCAATGGCCGGCCTGGTCATCGAAAAACACATCGGCGGCAAAGGCTTCCAGAAACGCGGATTTTTCCAGGCCACCGAGGAACAGCGATTCGTCCAGGCGGATATCCCACTCGCGCAAGGTGCGGATCACGCGCTCATGGGACGGTGCCGAACGTGCGGTGACCAACGCGGTACGAATCGGGCAGGCCTCATCGGCAAACTCGCGTTGCAACAGGTTCAGTGCCGCCAGGAAGCCCTTGAACGGACCGCCGTGCAAAGGCTGGCGCGCCGACTCTCGCTCGCTGGCCTGGAAGGCTGCCAGCCCACCGGCCTGGTAGACGCGCTCGGACTCATCGGAGAACAGCACGGCATCGCCGTCGAATGCGATGCGCAGCTCTTCGCTGGAAGCGCGGCGCGGGCCGCCCGACAGAATCGTCGCGGCCGCAAACCCGGCATCGAGGGCGCTGCGCACATCTTCGGCATGGGTGGAGAGAAACAGATGACAACCGAAGGCGGCCAAATAGGGATAGGGACTACGCCCGCCTACGAAAGCGGCGCGGGAAATATCCAGGCCGTAATGCTGGATCGAGTTGAACACCCGCAGCCCGGTATCGGCACTGTTGCGCGACACCAACACCACCTCGACCCGCGCACGCCCCAGGCTGGCATTCAGGCTCAGCAGCTTCTTGACCAGCGGGAAGGCATCGCCAGGCTCGAGGGTTTCTTCCTCGTGCTCGATCTGGTATTTGCGGTAAGCCTCGACCCCTTCAGCCAGATAAACCTTGTGGCTGTCACTCAGGTCGAACAGCGCTCGTGAGGAAATCGCCAGCACCAGTTTGTCAGCCAATCCCTTCACCATGGTGGTCCCCCCCAATCAGCGGTTGTGCCGATCAATAAAACTCAAGGCCTGATAGAGCGCCTGCATGCGTGGCAGTTCGCAACCGGCCGCTTTGGCAGCAGCCAAGGGACGGGCATAGATGGCCGCCAGCTCCAGCGGCCGCTTGTGCAGGTGGTCGTGGTACATGCTGGGCAGGTAGTCGTCCATGGTTTCTGTCATGGCGAACATCTGCCCAGCGTAACTGGCAGGAATTTCATGCCCGCAGGCATGAGCGCCCTGCACCACCTCGGCCATCAGCGCCTGGATCAACTCGCGGCTGGACTCATCGGCCATCATGGCCGTGGTACCCGTGCCCAGCAACACAGAGAGGCCGTTGAACGGCACGTTCCAGACCAGCTTGTGCCAACGCGCCAGATGCACATTGGCCATGGCCTGGGACTCGATGCCAGCTTGATGAAACAGCCCGGCACCGGCTTCGACAATCGCCTGTTGCTGCACCTTATCGTTGGCCGCCGTGCCACTGTGATAGCCCAGGTTGACACGGCCCAGCGCCTGATGCTCGACCACGCCGGGGGCCGAGCGGTGCACACCGATGTAGCACAGGCCGCCCAACAGATGCAGCGACGGCGGCAGGTGTTCACGCAGGCTGTCTTCGACATCGAGGCCGTTTTGCAGGAGCACCACTTTGGCATCCGGCGCCGCCACCTGGGCGATGGTGGGCGCCAGGTCCACATTACCGGTGGACTTGGTGCCCACCAATAGCCAGTCGCACGGCGGCATGTCGGCGGCGCTGGCATAGGCCTGCACCGGATGCAGGTGCAGTTGCCCATGCACCGTACTGTTGACGTGCAGGCCATGCCTGCTCACCGCGGCATATTCGCTGCGCAACAGGAAATGCACATCGAAGCCGGCACGCGCCAGCATCAGTCCGTAGTAACCGCCGATGGCACCGGTGCCAATAATGCCAATGCGTGGCGACGGGGCTGCAACTGCTGTCATGGCAAATCCTCTGGTGTTCGGTTGAGCGCCTGGTTTAGGCATTCGGCGAGGTCGGATGCTGTAAGACGTGTCTGTAATTGCCCAAAGAATTGACCCTCGCACACCAGGAACAACGCCGGCAAATGAAAGATCCGGTAGCGTTCCACCGCACCGCCGTTGTGCCCGGCATCCACCCAGCACACGCGGTCCACCGGCAAGTGCCAGCTGGGCAACTGCTGGCGTGCCCAGCGGCAACTGGCACAACCGACACTGGTGAACACTACCAGCGAAATACCTGGCAATCCCAGCAATTGCTGGTCAATATCCAGGTCGGTCAATTCCAGTTCCTTCACTATACTGCTGCCATTGCCGTCAACTGGACGGCGCTCGGAGTCCGTGTACATGGGTCGTTTTTTACCTCACCCTGATGATGTCGCTGTCGAGTTGATCCAACGTCCCTCTCCCGCCCTTCCCCGCCAACGCCTGCACACTATCGGCCGCGGCGGCGTCGCCTGCAATTGGCCACGTGCCTGGCGCGCCGGCACGGCGGTAGACCTGCATATCCCTTCCCTAGGGCCCAGCGCCCGTTATCCAGGCTATGTCGCCTGGTGCCGCAAAGTCGAACAGGGCTATCGCATTGGTATTTGCTTTACCGACGAACACGCCTTGTTCGGTGCACGGATGGGCGAGCAAGTGTGCCAGATCGAGCGTTACTGCCGCCTGCACGAAGACGCCGAGCCAACGCCTGCACAACTTGAAACCATGGCCCGTGAGTGGGTGTCGCGTCATGCCGGCGAGTTCTCCCATGAGGCGGTTGTGCAGCCAGCGCTGGATTAAACCGGGCTTTGCCCATTGTCGCGGGCCCGTGTTACGCGCTAAGGTTCCTCCCCCCTGCATTCAAATCATGCTGTGCCCGCCGCACGGGGATAGCTGGCGGCCGGCACCCGTGACCCTGGCGAGTAACACGATGGCTGATTTACCGATCAATGACCTTAACGTTGAATCCAACGAGACCCTGATCACCCCCGATCAGCTCAAGCGCGAAATCCCCCTGAGCGACGCTGCCCTGCAGACCGTCACCAAGGGCCGCGAAGTCATCCGTGACATTCTCGACGGCACCGACCACCGTCTCTTCGTGGTGATCGGGCCCTGCTCTATCCACGACCTCAAGGCCGCCCACGAATATGCCGAGCGCCTCAAAGTGCTGGCGGCTGAAGTGTCCGACACCTTGTACCTGGTCATGCGCGTGTATTTCGAGAAACCGCGTACCACCGTCGGCTGGAAAGGCTTGATCAACGACCCGTACCTGGACGACTCCTTCAAGATCCAGGATGGCTTGCACATCGGTCGCAAACTGCTGCTGGACCTGGCTGAAATGGGCCTGCCCACCGCCACCGAAGCCCTCGACCCGATCTCCCCGCAATACCTGCAGGACCTGATCAGCTGGTCGGCTATCGGCGCACGCACCACCGAATCCCAGACCCACCGCGAAATGGCGTCCGGCCTGTCTTCGGCCGTAGGCTTCAAGAACGGCACTGACGGCGGCCTGACCGTGGCGATCAATGCGCTGCAATCGGTCTCCAGCCCTCATCGCTTCCTGGGTATCAACCAGGAAGGCGGCGTGTCCATCGTGACGACCAAGGGCAACGCCTACGGTCACGTGGTGCTGCGTGGCGGCAATGGCAAGCCCAACTATGATTCGGTCAGCGTCGCGCTGTGCGAACAGGCGCTGAACAAGGCCAAGATCAAGCCAAACATCATGGTCGACTGCAGCCACGCCAACTCCAACAAAGACCCGGCCTTGCAGCCATTGGTGATGGAGAACGTTGCCAACCAGATTCTGGAAGGTAACCAGTCGATCATCGGTTTGATGGTCGAGAGCCATTTGAACTGGGGTTGCCAGGCGATTCCAAAAGACTTGGCCGACTTGCAGTACGGCGTGTCGATCACCGATGCCTGTATCGATTGGTCCGCCACCGAAACTACCCTGCGCAGCATGCACGCCAAGCTCAAGGACGTGTTGCCCCAGCGCAAGCGCACCTGAGTCCGTACCGGTTTCGCGCACACAAAAACGCCGGGCTAAGCCCGGCGTTTTTTATTGGCAACTGGTCAGTTACAGCTTCGCGGCATGGCGCTGGTGGCGCTCCATATAGCGTTCGACATAAGAGCACGACGGGATCACCGTGTAGCCAGCCTCTTCGGCAAACTTCAAGGCTTCCTCGGTCAACGCAGCCGCAATGCCTCGCCCCCGCAGTGCGTTGGGCACGAAGGTGCGATAGATATCCAGGGTCTGCTTCCCGAGGTCCATGTAGGTCAGGTAGGCACGATGACCGTCCACATTGGTCTCGAACTGATGACCAGCCTGGTCATGGTGGATGGACAACGCCTCGCTCATCACTACTCCTCGCGGGTCTGAATTAACGACCCTACCTTACCGATGTTTTTCCGGCGAAGGAACATCTACGCCACCCCGTGCCGGTTTCGACAGCGAGAAAACCGTGAGCGCTCACAACCAGCACATAGGGAATAGTAGGCACCAATCCTGAAATTGCTCAAGGCGCACTCGTCATTCCCCGCCGCTGGTGGATATAGAAAGGGCCTCGATCAACCGGTGACCGATAGCCTGAACATTGCCGGCAGTTGAACCTTGAGACGAACTGGCGCTCTTAAAGTCACCTCTAGATGCGCAAAAGATGCCCGCCGCAGTAAAGCCAAGCGTAACCAAAGTGCCCCGCTTCGTTATATAAAATTTCATCTATTTACAAGGCTTAACACATGCGGGCCGGCCCTTTCAGCCTGGATCCAATGTGCGTCCAGGTGCAAAAAATTGGACAGTTTTCATACAAACCGCCAAAAGATTAGCCAAAATAGATTCGGCACAAGAAATTTTTTTGCTTCTTGCGCAACGTCAGTTTACTTACTACAAGTAATGGGTAGTATGTACGCCGGCTATTAGCTCACTCTGAGAAAGTAGCCATTAAATTGAAAGTCCTTGAAGGGGAACACGATGAACAACGTTCTGAAATTCTCTGCTCTGGCTCTGGCCGCAGTTCTGGCTACCGGTTGCAGCAGCGTCTCCAAAGAAACCGAAGCTCGTCTGACTGCAACTGAAGACGCAGCAGCTCGCTCCCAGGCCCGTGCAGACGAAGCCTACCGTAAAGCTGATGAAGCTCTGGCTGCTGCTCAAAAAGCACAACAGACTGCTGACGAAGCTAACGAGCGCGCTCTGCGCATGCTTGAAAAAGCAAGCCGCAAGTAATAATCCTTCGGGGTTGTTATCAAGCCGATCCATTTATGGGTCGGCTTTTTTTTGCCTATGATTTGGCATGTGGGAGCGGGCTTGCTCGCGAAAGCGGTGGGTCAGTCAACATCAATGTTTGCCGGGCCGACGTCTTCGCGAGCAAGCCCGCTCCCACAGGGATGTTCGCTCAGGCTTATTATTGAAGATCGAGCGGGGTGCTGGACGCCACAGGTGCGCCGCCTGGCACACCAATTTCGGTCGGCAAGCCATCCTCGGCGGCGACCACATCACGCACCTGGTCCCAGTTGACGCGTAGGTTATTGGACAGGTCCTCGCGCTTGAGCAACGCATTGATGACCGCGGTGTGCTTGTCGACCACCGATGGCGTACCGTCATCATTCAACGGCGTGTGGGCCTCAAGGTAGACCTTGCCACCACTGCTGCCGAACTTGTACGCGTCATTGATGATGCGCACTGACGTGCCTACCGGCACCATGCCTGCCATTTCCAACACGTTGTTATTGAACATGCGGAAGCACCCGTGGCTGGTACGCGTGCCGATACCAAACTTCATGTTGGAGCCGTGAATCAGGTAACCCGGCGTGCCCAGGGTGAACTTGAACGGCCCCAGTGGGTTGTCGGGGCCGGCAGGCACCACGTTGGGGAGCGGGTCACCGTTGGCGGCGTGCTCGGCCTTGATCGAGGCCGGTGGCGTCCAGGTCGGGTTCGGCGTCTTGGCGATGATACTGGTATGGGCGATCGGCGAACCCCAGCCTTCCCGGCCAATGCCCAGAGGGAAGGTATAGACGACGTTTTGGCCTTTTGGATAGTAGTAGAGCCGGTATTCCGCCAGATTGATCACAATGCCTTCCCGCGGCCCGGGCGGCAGGATAAAGCGTGTCGGCAGCACAATCTCAGTGCCCGCACCCGGCAACCAGGCATCGACACCCGGGTTGGCCGCGACCATTTCCGAATAGCCCAGGTCGTAGGTGGTGCCAAGGTCAGCAAAAGTGTCTTCGTACTTGGCCTTGATCACTTGGACCTGGCCAACAATGTCCTCACCGGGCGGTGGCAAGGGCAACTGCAAGGCCGCCGCCGAACCCGCCGCACAAAGCGCAGCAAGAGACAGGCAGCAGGTGACGACGGAAAGGCGCGACAACATCCGGAAAATCCTTCGCAAGACGACGGGTAGGGAAAAATTGATTGTATACGGCTTCGCAGCGCCAAGCTTCAAGCTGTTTTACAGCTCGAAGCGCAGCTCCGGCCAGATCGGCGGCGTGCCGCGCTTTTGCGATTCTAGAATCGCCCGGCATAACGGGCAGAGTCGCTGGTCTTGAAAAATCGAGCGGTTGACCGATGACCAGCGTGGCTGTGCGGGCAATAAAGTGCCGCAGAGCGTGCGGTCGATGGAGCCGCCCAGTTCCAATTGACGCGCCACCAAATGCACTCGCACTTCCTGGCAGGCGAACAGGTCCAGCTGCTCGTCCGGCTCGATCAGTTGGTAGTTAAACAGGGACCAGGCAGGGCGCGACATCGAGGGCTCCAAATCAGGGGGGCGCCACCTTAGCCGAAAGCCTGCCGGTAGAAAAGCGTCATAGCAGCGGTTTTAGCGCCGGCCAGACATTTTCCAGCAACTTGTCTTGCGCCGCGACCGCCGGGTGCAGCCCGTCAGCTTGCATCAACTCCGGATGGCCACCCACGCCCTCGAGGAAAAACGGCACAAACGGCACCTTTTCTTTCTGTGCCACATCACCGAATACCTTGGCAAAAGCTTCGACATAGCGCTTGCCGTAATTGGGCGGAATCTGCATACCCAACAGCAGCACCTTGGCGCCGCTGTCCCGGGACTGCTGAATCATCGAAGCAAGATTTTGTTGCAATTGCGCAGGCGGCTGGCCGCGCAAGCCATCGTTGCCACCCAACTCGATCACCACCACGTCCGGTTTGTGCGTTGCAAGCGCCGCGGGCAGCCGCGCGAGGCCTCCTGCACTGGTGTCGCCACTGATGGAAGCATTGACCACTTTGTCGTCAAAACCCTCCTGCTTGAGCCGTTGCTCCAGCAACGCGACCCACCCTTTGCGGGTATCCAGGCCGAAACCGGCACTGATACTATCGCCAACGATCAGGACTGTACCCGCCGCTGCGTTCTGGGCCATGCACATCAAGGCCAGGCCAGCACTCAAAAACCACACTCGCATCGGATTCTCCATGGGCGCAAGCATTCTCACCGCGCGAAACCTTAGCAAAGTGGTTCCCAGCGCGGAAGGTGAACTGACTATCCTGCACGAACTGAGCCTGGAACTGAACAAGGGCGATAGCCTGGCTATCGTCGGCAGCTCCGGTTCCGGTAAATCCACACTACTGGGCCTGCTGGCCGGCCTCGACCTGCCCAGCAGCGGCGAAGTGACCCTGGCCGGGCAAGCCCTGAGCACCCTCGACGAAGATCAGCGCGCGCGCATCCGTGCCGAGCATGTGGGTTTCGTATTCCAATCCTTCCAATTGCTCGACAGCTTGAATGCTCTGGAAAACGTGATGCTGCCGCTGGAGCTGGACGGTCGCCAGGACGCCCGCGAGCGAGCCAAACACCTGCTGGAGCGCGTAGGCCTGGGCCAGCGCCTGACCCACTCGCCCCGCCAACTGTCCGGTGGCGAACAACAACGCGTGGCGATTGCCCGCGCGTTTGCCGCCGAACCGGACGTGCTGTTTGCCGACGAGCCCACCGGCAACCTCGACAGCCATACTGGCGAGCGCATCAGCGACCTGTTGTTCGAGTTGAATAAAGAGAGCGGTACGACCCTGGTACTGGTCACCCACGACGAGCGCCTGGCCCACCGTTGCCGGCGCCTGATCCGCCTTGAAGCCGGCCTGATGGTCGCGCCCCTGGAGCCTTGATGGCACGTTTGCCGCTGTTGCGCCTGTTCAGTCTTGCCATGCGTCAGTTACTGCGCGATGCCCGCGCCGGCGAATTGCGCGTGCTGTTCTTTGCCCTGCTGGTGGCCGTGGCCGCCAGCACCGCTATCGGCTACTTTGGTGCGCGCCTCAACGGCGCCATGCTGCTGCGCGCCACCGAATTCCTCGGCGCCGACCTGGTGCTCGAAGGCAGCTCGCCGGCCCGTGCCGAGCAAATCAAATCTGGGACCGAATTGGGCCTGGATCACGCTCGCATCGTGGAGTTCTCCAGCGTTATCGCCACCGATAACGGCATCCAGCTCTCCAGCATCAAGGCGGTCAACGAGCAGTACCCCTTGCGCGGCGAGCTTAAAAGCAGCACCGAGCCCTTCGGTACGCAAATCCCGGGCGGTGGCCCCAAACCTGGTGAAGCCTGGGTAGAAGCACGGTTGCTGACGGCGCTGGACCTGAAAGTCGGCGACAGCATCGATGTCGGCATGAAGACCCTGCGCCTGGCGCGCATCCTGAACTATGAGCCCGACCGCGCCGGCAACTTTTACAGCCTCACGCCCAGGGTCATGATCAACCTGGCGGACCTGGACGCCACCGGTGTCGTCCAGCCAGGCAGCCGTGTCAGCTACCGCGAACTATGGCGTGCGCCACAAGGCAGCACAGCGCTGCAAACTTATCGCGACCTGGTCAAACCGGGCCTGGCTGCCAACCAGCGCCTGCAGGACTCCCGCGATGGCAACCAGCAAATCGGCGGCGCACTGGGCAAGGCCGAACGTTACCTGAACATGGCCAGCCTAGTGGCTGTGCTGCTGGCTGGCGTGGCCGTGGCGCTGTCAGCCAACCGCTTCGCCAGTCGACGTTTCGATGCCAGCGCGTTGTTGCGCTGCCTGGGCTTGTCGCGCCGTGAAGCCATGCTGCTGTTCAGCCTGCAACTGAGCGTACTGGGCTTGCTGGCGAGCCTGGCCGGCGCCCTGCTCGGCTGGCTGGCGCAATTTGGCCTGTTCTACTTCCTGCACGACCTGCTACCCGCCGACGTACCGCCAGGCGGGCTGCTACCGGCCGTCGCGGGGATTGGCACCGGGCTGGTCGCCCTCGCCGGCTTCGCCCTGCCGCCGCTGGCCGCACTGGGCCGGGTACCGCCGCTGCGGGTATTGCGCCGCGATTTGCTGCCTATTCCTTCAAGCACTTGGATGGTCTACGGCGCGGCACTGTTTGCCTTGGGCCTGATCATGTGGCGCCTGAGCCTGGACCTGGTATTGACCTTCGCGTTACTCGGCGGCGGTGTAGTCGCTGCGCTGCTCCTGGGTGGCTTGCTGCTGTTGTTGCTACAGAGCCTGCGGCGGTTACTGGCTCGTGCCTCCCTGCCGTGGCGCCTGGGCCTGGGCCAATTGTTGCGTCACCCGTTGGCGGCGGCAGGCCAATCCCTGGCCTTTGGCTTGATCCTGTTGTCCATGGGGTTGATCGCGCTGTTGCGAGGCGAATTGCTCGACACCTGGCAAAACCAGTTGCCCAAGGATGCGCCCAACTACTTCGCCCTGAATATCCTGCCGGCCGACAAGGACGCCTTTGGCGCCCGTCTGCTGGACGTCCAGGCACAAGCGGCGCCGCTCTACCCGGTGGTGCCGGGGCGCTTGATCAGCATCAATGGCGAACCCGTGCAGGAGATTGTCAGCAAGGACTCCAGTGGCGACCGGGCCACTCAACGCGATCTGAGCCTGACCTGGGCAGCCGACTTGCCAGCGGGTAACGTCCTGACGGCAGGTACGTGGTGGTCGGCGCAACCCACTGACGGGGTTCCTGGCGTGTCGGTGGAAGCCAAGGTGGCCGAGAGCTTGAAGCTCAAGCTCAACGACCATTTATTGTTCACCATCGGTGGGGAAAACCGTGAAGCACGGGTCACCAGCCTGCGCACCATCAACTGGGATAACTTCCAGCCCAACTTCTTCATGATTTTCCAACCGGGCACCTTGAAGGATCTGCCCGCGACCTACCTCACCAGCTTCTATCTGGCTCCCGGCCATGACCAACAGATCGTCGACCTGTCACGGGCCTTCCCGGCGGTCACTATCCTGCAGGTCGAGGCCCTGCTGGAGCAGTTGCGCAGCATCCTCGCCCAAGTGACGTTGGCGGTCGAATACGTGCTGTTGTTTGTACTCGCGGCGGGCATGGCAGTGTTGTTCTCTGGCCTGCAGGCCACCCTGGATGAACGAATCCGCCAAGGTGCATTGCTGCGAGCCTTGGGCGCCGAGCGCAAGTTGCTGGTCAAGGCCCGACGCATCGAATTCGGTCTGTTGGGGGCGGTCAGTGGCTTGCTGGCGGCACTGGGCACCGAACTGGTGACCTGGGTGCTGTACCGCTATGCCTTTGACCTGGCGTGGCATCCCCACCCGTGGTTGTTACTGCTGCCCGTGATCGGTGCCGTGCTGATTGGCGCTGCCGGGGTATTCGGCACACGCCGTGCACTGAATGCCAGCCCGCTGACCGTATTGCGCGAAGGCTGAGACCTGGATGGCACGCCCCCAGCCAAGGGTACGTGCCATCAGGCGGTCCTCACATATTCGATCTTGGTGATCCACCAGCACACCTCTCCGCCGGGGGTCTGTACGATTGCCTCGTCGTCCACCTCCTTGCGCAGCAGGGCCCGTGCCATGGGTGAGTCGATGGAGATGTAATCCATGCGATCGTAGATCTCGTCATAACCGACGATGCGAAAACGCTTGGTCTCGCCCTGTTCGTTTTCGATTTCGACCCATGCACCGAAAAATACCTTTCCTTCCTGCTCGGGCATGTACTCCACCACCCGCATGTCTTCCAGGCGTTTGCGCAGGTAACGCACCCGTCGGTCGATCTCCCGCAACAGCTTCTTGTTGTACTGGTAATCCGCATTTTCACTGCGATCTCCCAGGGAGGCGGCCCAGGTCACTTTGCGTGTGGTATCCGGGCGTTTCTCTCGCCACAGGTAATCCAGCTCTTTTTTCAGCGCTTCATGACCTTCTTTGGTAATCAGCTTGGTACTCAAACGCTTGCATCCCCAGGCAATGTCCAATGGTGCCGTTATGCCAGGGCATCATGCCCAGGCAGCGGCCGGCTGGGACTGATGATAAATGAACCCTGGAAAGTATCCAGGCCGGCGCCCCATTACCTCACCCATGCCCCTCCAGCACTTGGTCCAATTCAAGCAACGTGCCTTGCATACGCTGGCGCATACCCGACAACTGCAACATCATCATCGCCAGCTTTTCGGCCTTCTGGCTGACCTCCAGTCCCTGCTCCTGCAAATAGGTATGGCGCTGCTCAAGTTCACGGCCTTTTTCTTCCAACTGGCTCTGCTGCTGTTGCAATCGCGCCTGCCACTGTTCAAGCATTTGCTCCTTCTCTAGGACCGCGCATTTTTTTTGCGTCAGTTCCTGGGCGACTTTGGCCAGATTGCTCAGCGCGCTGTCCATTTCGAGCAAAGAGGTATGGTCCAACTGGGCAGGCGGGTCCAAGGGTTCGGGCTCAGGCTCAGGCTCAGGCTCAGGCTCGGGTGGCGCCAACCGTAGGTTGTCTGACTCAAAGTGACTGTCATCTTGTTCAACAGGAACAGACGACGCACTGGGCTCAACCTGCTCCTGCGGTATCGCGACCAGCGACCGCGCCGGTTCTTCAAGGGTGCCTTCATCCATAGGTTGCGGCGCAGTCGTGGCTGAGCGCGGATTTCGCGGCGGCGCAACCATTTGCGACGAGAAGCGAATGGACGGCACGATCACTGCGCTGCTTTCGATCGCAGGCAACGCCGGGGCCGACATGCCCAAGGTGATGACCTTCATGACCAAAGCTTTCTTGATGATCACCGAGTGATGATCCTCTGGCCTGGCAGGCGGCAACCGGCAGCCTTTCAAATCAACGAAATGAAAGGGCACCTGGGGTTCGGCAATCGGCGTTGTCTTCGAGCCGGCTGCCGCTGCCATCGTCAGGATCTGTTTGAAGACTTGCATGGCTAATTGCAGGTCCTCTTTGGAGTCAACGCCTCCCAGGAAATACCGGTCAATCTTTTTACGCAGTGCCGCGATATAGACCCTGGAGTGGCCGGGTTCTGCCTCCTCATCCAGGCTATACACCAGAAAGTTGGACGCCGTTTGCGTCACAGCAAACCCGCACAACAAGGCGCCGTTAACGGGCGTCCCTTCATCGTTGCGCTCAAGAACAAGAGTACGTAGAAGCATCATGGCAATCTGGCCTCGTTACAAAGGAGAAAACTTTATATAAACATCAGATAAACATCTGGACATTAATAAGTATTCAAAACAAAACAATTGTTTCAGCGGATTATCGGGCCGAACGTAGGATTCTTCTTATTAATCACACTTCGCGTTCCCAAGCCTTCATATTGAACGTACCCTTTTTAAAGCACTTTTCCATACAGCCGGCCTCTCTCACACGCCCTGAAAAACTTATTCGGTAAAACCATGATCGAGATAAGCAACCTGACAAAACAGCTGGGCAAAACACGCGTAATCAGCAACTTGTCCTTCTGTGCCCAGCGCCAGGAGTGTGTGGGCTTGCTGGGAGAGAGTGGGGCGGGAAAAACAACACTGTTGAGCCTGATCGCCGGGACGATCAAGCCGACGGCCGGGCACATCAGTATTCAAGGCTTCAATACCCATACCCACTCAATTCAAGCCAAAAAGGTCATTGGCTATCAGCTCCAAAACGGCCTCGACCATCACACGATGCCCGTCAAAAACATGCTCAATTTCATTGCCGCCATTCGCGGCTTGAGCGGGATGGAAAAACGCAGCCAGGTGGCGCAGGTAGCCGCACGACTGGAACTGCTGCCCGTGCTCGACTGCCCCATCAACGTCCTTTCCCTTGGTTTGAAGCGCAGAGTGGCAATGGCCCAGGCGCTCCTGCATTCCCCAAGCCTGCTGCTGCTGGACGAACCCACAGAAGGGCTCTGCCCTGATCAACGCCTCAAGTTCCGGGCACTCATCCAGTCCCTGAGCGAGGAAATGACCATCATCATCGCCTCCCGCCATTACCAGGATCTGGCGGACATCTGCACCCGTGCCTTGGTTATCGCCGGTGGTCGCCTGGTGGGCGATGCCTCGCTGTCCGACTTACAGCGCAGCTCCCGGCACTTCCAGGCCGTCACCCTCGCGGCAGACGCCCCGCTGGATTTGCTCGCGTTGGCCGTATTGCCCGGCGTCGCAGGCATCGAAGAAGACCGGCATGCGCCCGGCAAGGTTACGGTACTGGCCATGCCCGGGCATTCCATCTTTCCCTCGATCAACGCGCTTATCACCCATCGCGGCTGGAACATCACCTCAATGAATCTGGAGCCGGGTCGCCTGAACGATGTCGTTCACCATCTGAGCCAAGAGGTAACACCTTGAGACTGCTACCTGTCATTTTCAAACGACAACTCGTCAGCTATGCCTGCGCCCCCAGCGCTTACCTGAGCGTGGCGGTTTTTCTCGCACTGTGCGCAGCGCTGGGACTGCATTCCAACCAATGGATGGAGCGAAACAGCAGTGATTTGCAGGCTTTTTTCGAACTGCACCCCTGGCTTTATCTCCTGCTGGTCCCCCTTTTATCGACGCAGTTGTGGTCGGATGAATCCAACGCCAGCTTTTACAACACCCTGAATGCCTTGCCTGTCACCTCGATGGAACGGGTGATCGGAAAATTCATCGCGGCATGGACTGTCTGTGGCATTGCGCTGATGCTTAATTTCCCGCTGGTGATTGCCGTGAATTATCTGGGCACACCTGACAATAGCGTTATCGCCTCACAATTCCTGGCCAGTTGGTTACTGGCGGGAAGTTATCTTTCGGTAGGTTGTTTCATCTGTGTACTTGCGAACCAACGCCTGCTGATTTTCTTTTTCACGCTCGGCTTGTTGCTGACCGCCAGTGGGCTTTCGTCAGTACTGGATGCACTTGAACAACAAGCACCGATATGGATTATCGACAGTTTGATGTCCCTGGATCCCGTTGCCCGCTTCAGCGCGATGGATAACGGCAAGCTCACACTGCAGGACAGCCTGTACTTTATCAGCATGATCGTTGCTTTTCTGTTTGCGACCACCCTCACACTCAATTATAAAAACAGCTGAGAAAAGGAAGACCACTGATGGGATCCGCTTTTCGTGCGGGTATGACACTTCTCGTCATATCACTGCTGTTTCTGGCATTCAATCTAGTCTGGGCACCCAAACTGCCCACTGTTCGCTGGGACTTTTCCGAAGAAAAAATCCACACCTTATCGCCCGCGGCGCAGCAACTGCTACTGTCACTTGAAAGCCCACTGGATCTGTATTACTTCAATACCCTCAATGCGCCGCAAAAAAGCCAGGCATTAGAACGTTATGGTCGGCGCGTGGAAGACGTGCTCAAGGCGTTCGAAAAAGCGGCAAACGGCCTGATCAACTTACATATCATTAACCCCGCTCCCTTTTCTGAAGATGCCTACAAAGCCCGCTTGTTTGGGCTTGATGACACACAAGGATTCCTTGGCCTTATCGGCACCCGTACTGGCCAGGGCGCCCAACGCATCGAAGCGTTCCGGCCTGAGCACGAGTCATTACTCGAATATGAGATCAGCCACCTGATCTATAAGTTGGGGCAGCCTGAGCGTGCCACTATCGGCCTGCTGTCGGGACTGGCGTTAGACAAATCGGCCAGCGAGTTGCTGGGGTTGATCCGCGAGCAATTCAACGTGGTGGAACTGGCTGCGAACATCGCCCAGGTTCCGTCATCCATCGCGACATTGATAGTCGTACAGCCGCACGCTTTACCTGAACGAGCCCTATATGCCATTGAGCAATCGGTATTGAAAGGCACCCAGTTGATGATGTTCCTCGACCCCGTGAGCGAGATGGGCGCTGACGCCGTGCCAGCGAACGCCAGAATGGAGGGGCTGCTGAACGCGTGGGGCATCCAAATGCCCGCGGATAAGCTGTTGGTGGATAATCTCTATGCCTCATCAGCCACGCCCGGCCCGGGAATGCCCCGGGTACTGCACCCGGCCAGGCTACACCTTCCATCACAGGCGATGACTCCAACGGATGTCAGCGCCTGGGGGCTGGACGCCGTGATGGTCTCAAGCAGCGGCGCGCTTTCCCTGGCCCCCAAGAGCCGTTCACTGTTGACCCCGCTTCTGTTGAGCTCACGGCAATCGGCCCTGCTGGACGCGAAACGCTTTGGCTCGGCGACGACATTTGACTCACTTATCGATGAAACGGCGACTTCAGGGCAGCGCCATGTGATCGCTGCGCGCGTTGAGGGGCCCGCTTACTCAGCGTTTCCCGACGGCCTCAAGGGCCAGCCGCCCGGGCTGCAAAAAGCAGAACTGATCCAGATGGTGGTCGTGGCCGACACCGACTTGCTCGCGGACACAGTCAGCCATGCACGCAACGGCAACGCGCAGTTTGTATTGAACACATTGGATAACCTGGCGGCGCCCGAAGCACTCCAGCGCATTCGATCCCGTGTCATGCGCCAACCGTTGCACAGGCTGGAACACATGCGCGACGAAGCCGCACAGGCTTATCGGAAAAATTCGCTTGAGCTCCAGCGACGACTTGAGCAGACAGAGCAAGCATGGCGCGAGTTGAACCCAGCGCACACGCGGCTTATCACCCAGGCGGTGGATACCAATACGCAGTTGCAGGTACTCAACAAGGAGCGCCTGCAGTTGCCCATCGAGTTGCATACACTCAAGGCGCAGGCCTATGCCCCGGTGCAGCGTTTCGAGCGACAGCTCAAAGGGCTGATGGTCGTGCCTCTACCGCTACTGCTGTGCCTGATTGCCGGGTTACTGTTCCTGTACCAGCGCAAGCGTCGACTCCTCGCACTGGCAACCTTTCACTAGTCGCTCAGCGACGGGCAATCAGCCCTTGCCGGGCAATGCGCGTCAGTTGGTGGATCACCTCATGGGCGTTGCTGGCACTCGGTGCCTGAATCACTGCAAGGTCGAAACTGTCGCTGGCAAAACGGGCCAGGGAATCGCCGTCTTCCACAAACTGGATCAGGAACGCCGAAGGCCGACCGGAACGGCGTGGCCAGCCGTCCAGATAACGCAGCAGTGTCGGCTGGTGCTTACCGCCCAGGAGGATTTTCGGATTGCGTTGAGTCAGGTCCGCGGTGATCGGGGCCAGGCGTATGAGGGGGCGTAGTGCATTCATCGTGTCGTGTCTCTGCCTCAAAAGTCTGCGGGCAGGTGAGAGGCAACACCGAACCAGCGCTTTAGCGGTATTTCGAGGAACGCCCTGCGTGAGCAAGCGTACTTCTGTCGGGCTGCATTGAGACCCAGTGGCGCCCCGCAATTAGCTGTTTAAATCGGCGCATGAGCAGCATCCTAGAGAAGCCTGTGGGGCAGTGTCAAGAATCCCGGGCAACGAAAAGGCCCGCATCAGCGGGCCTTTTTGTGCAGCTTGCTAAACGATCAGTGAGTGATCGCGCGGTCGACAGACAATTTGCCCGCACCTTCCAACAACACCGCCAACGCGCCGCCGAGCAACGCCAGTGCGAACTCATAACCGTTGTTGGCCATGAACAGCCCGTTGTGGATGTGTACAGAGAAAATCGCCACCAGTGTCAGGAAGGTCAGGCCCAATGCAGCAGGGCGAACCAGCAAACCGATGATCAGGGCCAGGCCGGCGAAGAACTCGGTACCGCCCGACAGCAGCGCCATCAGCGTGCCCGGCGCCAGGCCGATGCTTTCCATCCATTGTGCGGTGCCCGCCAGGCCACCACCGCCAAACCAGCCGAAGAGCTTTTGCGAACCGTGGGCAGCGAAGATGATGCCGACGAAGATACGCAGAATAGTCAGGCCATAACCGGCGCGAGTGGACAGTACACGGGTAATCATTGGGCTCATGGGGGTAAATCCTTTTCCAGGTAGGGGTTGGTTGGCCGCTATATTAATCAGTTTAAGCAATGGTAAAAGCCGAAATATTGCCTAATTTACATCTAAAAAATCGATTATTCACGCGATGCAACTTTAGCCGCAGGCGGCTCCAGAGACTCGCGCTCCCGATCGAACGCCAAATAATACTTGTTGACGCTATTAACATAGCTGACGCCGCCCATCCCTACCTGCTCCATGGCAATGCGTTCAACCTGGAAGAACCACTGATTGGGGTTAAGCCCACGGCGCTTGGCCTCGGTGCGCATACCTTGCACCCGCTCCGGCCCCATGTTGTACGCCGCCAGCATAAAGGCCATGCGCTCGCGCTCATTGAGCTTGGGGCTGGAGAAAAACTTGCGCCGGATCATCGCCAGGTAACGCGCCCCCGCCTGCACATTACTGTCGAGCGACTCGATATTGTTGACCCCCACCCGCTGCGCCGCCGACGGCGTGATCTGCATCAGGCCGGTAGGGCCTCCACTATTGCGTGCGCCTGGGTCCAGGGAAGACTCCTTGAACGCCAACGCCGCCAGATTCAGCCAGTCCATACCTTGCTCACGCGCATGTTTTTGCAAAACCGGGCGCAGTTTTTCCAGGCGCTGGCGGTCAGCCCGCGCCAATGGGTTACGGACCTGGTAGAGGCGTCGATAGATACGCTGGAAGGCCACATCCTGGTCGGAAGGCGTGTGATAGGTCTTGAGAAACCGATCGATGCTGGCACGCAGCATCGACGCGTCCTGACGCACAAACCAGAACTCGTCGCCTGGCTCGCTGATGACGACCTGCTTGTCAAAGCGCAACTTGGGCAGGATTTTCGACCAGCGTTGAGCAATCGGTTTTTCCACGATCGTCAGGTGAAAAATCCCCGCCTGCACCATCTCCAGGACATCTTCCACCGCTAGGCTCGGGTCAACCCATTCCACTTTCACTGGTGGGCGCTTGTGCAGGGCCAGCTTTTGATTGACCTGACTGATAGCGTCCACCGCCGCACTACCGGTGGTCAGCGTCACCGTGCGACCCGACAGTTGCTCCAGTTTGGTATACCGTCGTTCACCCTTGACGCCCACCAGCCACAACGGCACATCGCTGACAATCGGGGCGCTGGCGCTGACCTTGTGCACGCCTTTCACGTCCAGCAACTCACCGGGCGCCACCAGGTCACCTTCACCACGGGCCAGCGCACCGAGTAACTGGTCCTTGGCCTTGGGGATGATCTTGAGGTTGATGGCCTGCCCATCACGGGCATGGCCGTTGAGGTACTGCTCGAAGGCGCGCAACCGATGGTATTCGACACCGATGGCCTGGCCCTGCACTTCACCGGAACTGTTGCGGCTCTGGTTGACCAAGACACGCAGGGTGCGGCTGGAGCGAATTTGCGCCAGGTCGCGGACCTTGCCGGGCTTGGCCACTTGCAGCGGCCCATCCAGACGTGCGACCGCCGTCATGGGCAGCAATAACGCCAGGCACAACATAAGCAACGCCGAGGGTCGGATCATCCGCTCTCCGGAAAGAAAACTGGCCAGCGCCTGTGCGAATTACGCAGTGCTGGGGGTCAGAAACAGAGCGCTTTATGCGCTGGCAAGGCGTGCAACAGCGCCAAGGTGGCAGGCAATCGGCCCACCACAATGTCGCTTGCGACGTTCAAAGACAGCGTTAACGCATTGTAGTTCTTGGTTTTTCTTATCAATCTACAGCTCTGATATGCTTTCCGGCCGCAGGCGGAGATAGCACCATGCAACTCATTGATATTGGCGTCAACCTGACCAACCCCAGTTTCGACGAGAGGCACACGGCCGTTCTCGAACGCGCCTACGCCGCTGGCGTGCAGCAATTGGTACTCACCGGCACCAGCGTCGAGGGCAGCGAACAGGCCCTGCAACTGTGTGTAAAACTCGACGAAAGCGGCCAGCGCCTGTTCAGCACCGCCGGCATTCACCCCCACTCTGCCAGCGACTGGAACAGCGACAGCGCCCAACGTCTGCGTGGCTTGCTGGGCGACAGCCGAGTGCGCGCCGTGGGTGAGTGCGGGCTGGATTTCAATCGGGACTTCTCCCCTCGCCCCCAGCAGGAAAAAGTCCTCGAAGAACACCTGGCCCTGGCAGTCGAGCTGAAACTGCCGGTGTTTCTCCATGAGCGCGATGCCAACCAGCGCCTGCTGGAGGTCCTCAAGGGCTACCGCGACCACCTGCCGGCCGCCGTGGTGCACTGCTTCACCGGTGAACAGGCCGCACTGTTCAGTTACCTGGACCTGGATTTGCACATCGGCATCACGGGCTGGATCTGCGACGAACGCCGTGGCACCCACCTGCATCCCCTTGTAAGGGAAATTCCCCGAGGCCGTCTGATGCTGGAAAGCGATGCGCCCTACCTGCTACCACGCACCCTGCGCCCCAAGCCGAAAAATGGTCGCAATGAGCCGGCGTACCTGCCCGAAGTACTGCGCGAAGTGGCCTTGCACCGTAACGAAACGATGGAAGATCTGGCGTTGCACAGCACCGCCTGCGCCCGCCGCTTTTTCGGCTTGCCTGCCATCGATTAATACGGCGCATTGACCCATGTCAAAAGCGCTTTTCTGAATAGCGGCACAATAATGGCACCTTGCCAATACTGTTTCCGCTATCAGAGAAAACCTTCCATGGGTGCCTGGCTTAGCAATATCTCGCTCAAATACAAATTCTGGGCCGTCAACGCGGTCGCCTTCATCACCACCCTGCTGCTGGTGCTGTACGCGGTACAGCTTGAACAACAGGCGCGCAGCCAGGCGTCGCAAGCATCGGCCCAGGCCCAAGGACGCTTGCTCAGCGCCTGGCCAGCCGACAGAACCTTGCCCACGGGTGAGCACTGGCTCGCATTTTCCAAAGGCCAGCCCCCCCAGGATCTACCCACCCTGAGCACTGCCAACGGCTGGACTGAACTCAACCCCATGCCGTTGTTCGGTGAAAACCCGCTGATCGGCGCCGAGGTGATCAGCCGGGCCGACGGCCAGCAGGTCGCAGTCCTGGCCTACGCGCCGAGCCTGAGCCAAGTGTTCAGTGAACGCTTCACCCACTACGCCGTCGCCGTGGCAGTGCTGATGCTGGCCATGCTCGGTGCCTCGCAGTTGTTGATCCGCTTCCTGCTCAGCCAACTCAACACCCTCAAGGATGTGATGCTGCACGTCGAAAAAACCGGCGACCTGTCGGCGCGGGTGCCGTTGGCCTGCAAGGATGAAGTCGGCCAGATGGCCAGCGCCTTCAACGCCATGCAAGCCGGCTACCAGCGCGTGGTCAATACCGTGGCACGCACCGCCCGGCAACTGGACGACGGCGCCGCTCGCCTGGCCAGCAGCATGAACGAGGTGCAACACGGCATGCTGGGCCAGCAAAGCGAAACCGACCAGGCTGCCACCGCCATCAACGAAATGACCGCCACCGTCTACCACATCGCCCAGCACGCGGGCGCCACCCGTGACTTGTCTCAGGCCGCCGATACCCTCGCCGGCAGCGGCCAGGCAGTGGTCAGCCGGGTACAGCGCTCGATCGCCGGGCTGTCCAGCGGCGTACAGCAGACCGCCGAAATGATCCAGAAACTGGCCGAAGACAGCCAGAAAATCAACGGTGTGGTCAGTGTGATCCACAGCATCGCTGAACAGACCAACCTGCTCGCCCTCAACGCCGCCATCGAAGCCGCCCGCGCCGGGGAAATGGGCCGCGGTTTCGCGGTGGTCGCCGACGAAGTGCGCAACCTGGCCAAGCGCGTGCAAAGCTCCACCGACGAAATCACCCGCATGGTCTCGGCGCTGCAAGCCGGCACCCGCGACGCGGTGGACTTCATGCAGGAAAGCTCATTCAAGGCAGATGACTGCGTACAGCAGGCCCAGGAAGCCGGCATCGCGCTGGCTGAAATTACCGGCGCTGTGGCACAGATGCGCGAAAGCAACACCCAGATCGCCGTGGCCGCCGAGCAACAAAGCCATGTCGCCGAAGAAATGAACCGCGCCGTGGTGAGCATTCGCGATGTGACCGAAAACACCGTGCATCAGACCGTGGCGTCGGCCACTACCAGCAATGAACTGGCGACGTTGGCCGGGGAGTTGAGCAAGGCGATTGGGCAGTTGAAGTTGTAAGACTGTTCCAGCTGTAATCCAACTCCTACGACCAAGCCTCGGTTTACCTGAAGTTAAGACGAAACTTCCTCGCCATCCCCGCGAATAACGCCGACTTCTTTTACCTGACAACCGCTGCAAAGTCCCTCGCCTGATCAAACAGTGCGAGGGATTGCAGATGGTGGTGTTCGTTAGAGCCCTGATGAATGGGGCTGTCTCTTGATCTCGGTGCTGGCCAACTTGGTGCTAGTGCCCATGGATCCCGAAGCGCCGAAGGTTGAGCGCGTATTCGCGGATTTCCGCACCTGCCTGAATACCTTTGATACGTGGGCCGACAGCTTTTTAAGTGGTTCGGCACTTAGCGTGGAGCAGGTGTTCAAGGTTGGGGAAGACGTCGCACTGGTCGCGCCGATCTCTTCCGACAAGCCCAGCCGCACGGTCGCTCAATGCAAAGCCCAGGGCGGGCTGACCTTGGTACATCTGTTCGAAAGCACGCAGTTCGTGCCTATCGGCAACACGCCCGTGAGGCTGCAAGCCGTTGCACAGGACGGCAGCCCGGTAGGCGCGCCACTGCATCGGACCATTGGCCCCAGCGGCATTCTTGAAGTCAGCGACTGTAGCCGCGACCAACAGTACGAAATCACCTTTTACCCCACTGTTTCCAAGGCTCACGTCCAGGCGCTGTATGCGTCCTATGAGTCTGTGATCGCCGGGCTGGAAACGGATTTGCGCACGGCATGGGCCGAGCACTTCAAGCCTCGATGGGCAGACTTTGCCAAAGCGCCAGCCTACAAGCGTAGCGGCATTCAGGGCATTGCCTTTGCGACCGGGCTGGGCAAGGCGCTCTACAACCTGTGGGACAACATCACCGAGCTGTACGACCTGCTCGCGAACCTCAAGTCCAACAGCGAAACGTTGCTGAAATACCTGTCCGAGGCCGAGCTGAATGCGCTGCTCAAGCTGGGCAAAGACACGCTGGCCAAGGGGTTGCTGGTACTCAGTGATGAGCCGCTGTTGTTTATCTACCTGTCGGCGCTGGTGGCCTGGGTACGCATGCTGCCGCCACCCGACATGTACGAACTGCTGGGTGAAATCACCGGCGAAGTGTTGATCAACTTGCTGCTGATCTGGGCCACACGGGGTATTGGAGTACAGCTGCGCCTGGGTGCTCAGGTGCTTAGTGGCGTCAAGTCCGGGCGGGCGCGGGCGTTGTTGGAGTTGCTGGCCAAGCAGGTGGCGGGGCCTCGGCTGGAAACCCATGTCGAGGCCGCCAAGCCGGTGTTGCTGAGCAGTGCGGCGACGCCGATTAAGACGGTGCCGGCTGTGCCGTTGAAGGCGGGCGATACGCTGGTTTCGAACCCGGTGCCGATGGTGCGCGGCAAGACCCAGCGCACGACGTTGGTCCGTCAGGAGCCTGTCGATGATGTGCCAACTGTGGCGTCGAATCCGAAGGGCGATGCGGCGGCGCCTGCGGATAAAACGGTCACCCATGGTTGCCCGGTGTCGATGGTCACCGGCGAGGAGTTGCTGACCCTTACCGACGGCGCGCTGGATGGGATTTTGCCGTTTGAGTGGACGCGGCTGTACCGCACCAGTGCGGTGGACATTGATTGTGGATTGGGGTTTGGCTGGAGCCATGCGCTGGCCCATCGGCTGGTGGTGTCGGGCGATTCGGTGGTGTGGACTGACCATGAGAACCGCTCGACTACCCTGCCCTTGCCCACCGATTCTCGGCCGGCGATCACCAATAGCCTGGCGGAAGCGGCGATCTATTTGGGCTCGGCTCCTGATGAACTGGTGCTGGCCCAGGCGTCGCGGTTTTATCACTTTCGTAACGGTGTCTTGGTTTCCATCAGCGATGCGTATGACAACCGTCTGCGCATTTGCCGTGATCGTTCCGGGCGGATTGAGCGGCTGGATAACGGCGCCGGTCGTTCGTTGCTGCTGCGTTATGAGTTGGGTCGCATCGTTGCGGTGGACTACCAAGTACATCGTGCCAAAGGGCGAGAGCCCTACGTGTGGGAGACCGAGCAGAACCTTGTTTCCTACGCCTATGACGAAGACGAACGACTGGTTTGCGCGACCAATGCTGTCGGTGAAAGCGAGCGTTATCGGTACGACGATCAGCACGTCATTCTTGAGCGCCAACTGGCCGGTGGCGCGAGTTTCTTCTGGGAATGGGAACGCGCGGGCAAGGCGGCGCGCTGCGTCCGGCATTGGGCAAGTTTTTCGCAGATGGACACGCGTTACGCCTGGGGGGATGACGGGCGTGTCACGGTGCATAACGCCGATGGTAGCCAGGAGGTGTATGTCCATGATCAGCGGGCGCGGCTGGTACAGAGGATTGATCCGGATGGTGCCACGCATTTCAAATCCTACGACGACCAGGGCCGGCTGACCGTCGAGCAAGACCCGATGGGCGCGGTGACGGCCTATCAATATGACGACGCCGGACGCTTGGTGGCGCTGTTTCCGGGGGAGGATGAGCCGACATCCTACGAGCATGACAATGGGTTCGTACGAGTTGTGCGCCGTGGTGAGGCGGTCTGGAAATATGAGCGTAATGAGCAAGGCGATGTAACGCGTAGGGCCGATCCCGATGGTGAGGTTACTGACTACAGCTACAACAAACAGGGACAACTGACCGGTGTTTGGTATCCCGACAGCAGTTGCCATCGGCTGGTGTGGAACGAGCGTGGGCAGTTGCTTGAGGAGCAATTGCCCAACGGCGGGATCAAGCGTTATCGCTATGACGATCTAGGCCGGCAGATTGCGCGTGAGGATGAGCATGGGGCTCAAACTCAATATCAATGGGATGCCGTCGGGCGTCTGCTAAAGCTGATCGAGCCCGGTGGTGGTTGTAGGGAATTCAGCTACAACCCCTACGGCAAAATCATCGCCGAACGCGACGAACTCGGCCACGTCACCCGCTACGAATACGCAGACGGCCTGCACCTGATCAGCCGCCGTCTCAACGCCGACGGCACCCAAGTCAAGTACCGCTACGACAACGCCCGGCTGCGGCTCACCGAGATCGAAAACGAAGCCGGCGAAACCTACCAACTCGACTATCACCCCAACGGCCTGATCCGCCAGGAAACCGGCTTCGACGGCCAGCGCACCGCCTATGCCTACGACCTCAACGGCAACCTGCTGGAGAAGACCGAATACGGCGACGATAACAGTCAGCTAATCACCCGTTATCAGCGCGACCACGCCGGGCGCCTCGTACAAAAAACCCTGCCCGATGCCAGCGTTGTCGACTATACCTACGACCGCCAAGGCAACCTCCTCAGCGCCGAAGACGGCCACTGGGCGCTGGCCTACGAATACGACCGCCAAAACCGCCTCACCGCCGAACACCAAGGCTGGGGCACCCTGCGCTACGGCTACGACGCCTGCGGGCAGCTGAAAAACCTGTGCCTGCCAGACAACAACCGCGTCACCTTCAACCACGACAAAGGCGGCCACCTCGCCACGGTCGAACTCAACGGTGAAGTACTCACCTCACATCTGTTCAAGAGCGGCCGCGAACACCAGCGCCAGCAAGGCCAACTGCTCAGCCACTACCACTACGACGACCAGAGCCGCCTACACGCCCATGCGGTAACCCAACAGCAAAACCATTTTTACCAACGCCAGTACGACTACGACAAATCCGGCAACCTCACCCGCCTGCTCGACACCCGCAAAGGCGAACACCGCTACCACTACGACCCCCTCGCCCGCCTAACCCGCGCCGACCACTCCCAAGACGTACAGGAACGCTTCGGCCACAACCCGGCGGGCAACCTGCTCATGCAAGACCGCCCCGGCCCCGACATCGTCGCGGCCAACCGCCTGATGATCCAGGGCGACCGCCACTACGACTACGACGCCTTCGGCAACCTCATTCGCGAACGACGCGGCAAAGGCCAGCAACTTGTCACTGAGTACCGCTACGACTGCCAGCATCGGTTAGTCGGGGTTACAACGCCCAACGGCCAAACCGCCAGCTATCGCTATGACCCATTTGGACGCCGCATCAGCAAAACCGTGGACGACAAAACCACCGAGTTTTTCTGGCAAGGCGACAAGCTGATTGCCGAACATCATGCAGAGCGCCATCGCAGCTACCTCTACGAGCCCGGCAGCTTCCGCCCATTGGCGCTACTGGAAGGCTTCGGCCCAAAAGAAACCAAGCCCTACCACTACCAACTCGACCACCTCGGCACCCCGCAGGAACTGACCAACCCCGAGGGAGAAATCGTCTGGTCCGCCCACTACCGCGCCTACGGCCAGATCGCCCGGCTCGACGTGGGCAAAATCGACAACCCACTGCGGTTTCAAGGGCAGTATTTCGATGCGGAAAGCGGGCTGCATTACAACCGCCATCGCTACTACTATCCAGATATTGGTCGCTACCTGACGCCAGATCCGGTGAAGTTGGCGGGAGGGATCAATGGGTACCGGTATGTGCCCAATCCGACAGGGTGGGTAGACCCGCTAGGCTTGAATTCATGCCCAGGCGATGATGGGTGTAAAAAGCAAACGAGTGCTGACGATCCATCCTACAAATCGAGCGTGGATGATGGACAGCCTTCAGCTCCTCTTGTTCACGGAGTAGACGCAACCTTCTTAAATAGAACACACAGCATTGAAGGGAAGCGGTCAACCAAGCGTGTGGAAGAAATTGCTCGCAGTATGCGAAACGACGGATACGATAAAAATACGCCAATAGACGTTTTTGAGTATAACGAGCAACGCTATATTGTTGATGGGCACCACCGAGCTGCCGCTGCAAGACAAACAAAGACGCCAGTCACCATAAAACTAATCCAGAATATAGGTGACCATAACAGCTCGTTCAACAGCACCCAGGACGTAATAGACGCTTCAAATGCAGTAGGACTGGATAGACTGGAAAGGCCTAGACGATGAGAGCTCAGACGCTAGAACATTTGATCACAGAATACTTGGAGCAAGTAAAAAAGGCTACCGACTTACTTGAGCAAGTGTTTGGAACCAAAAATATCATTGGTCTGTGGCGATCCAAAAAAATCCCGCAGCGTGGGACGGTCGCTGCAAATGTCACCTACGAGCTGCACGGTATTGGTTGCAGTGTTTACTTATCTGAAATATGTGTCGACTTTGATTACGGCCCGGACGATAGGGTCGACGGTTTCGACTCGTGGAGGCTGTATATGTACGCATGCGAAACACCCTGCAAGTACAAAAAATATACAGATAAACAAGCCTTGGAACGTGAGTTCAATGCGTACCTAAAAAAGGGCAAAGCCAAGAAAATCGAAGGGTCCACATCTAATTTGTACTTCATACAGTCTTGATGCCGTTCAGGTAAATCTCCTTACCCTAGACACTCTGAATATCGAATATGGGATGGGACTTGACCTCGATAACTGTGAACCAGCCAATGCATGTGCAAACTGACCCAACAACATCGGAGGTAAGCCTTGGTGCCGATCAGTCAAGCGAACGCAATACTCAAAGCAACGAAGATCAAAAGTGGGAGCTGGCTTGCCTGCGAAAGCGGTAGTGCAGTAACAGAGGCAGTGACTGACACACCGCCTTCGCGGGCAAGCCCGCTCCCACAGGGGATCTGCGCTTAACAGACTGGAATCCTTCCCACATTCACACCCACGGCGCTACTCTTTCCCACCGATGGTTTGGATGAGGCTTTTCGCAGAACGCGTATACCCAGGTCCGAATACAGCGTATCGAAATGGGGCAAAGACCAATATGGCAAATCATTTCCAACAGAATGGCGAGTACAAACCGGTCCCAATAGAGGAGCGGAAGTGAATATTGACGATCCTATGCTCGTGCCAAGTAAAGAAGGCCCGAAATCACCTCATATTGGCTATCAAACACCTGGAAAGAGAGGCGACGGAGGAGCCAAAAGAGGCCATATACTGCTCCAACTGGTTCCTGTCAGCCGGTCCAGAATAGGTGTCCCCTGATGAGTTACCTGGAAGACGAAATAGACGAAGCCTGTAATGCGCTGAACCTCGACGCTGGAAAGCTTGATTCGAGCGAACTCAACTTGTTGATAAGCTCTCTGACGAGAAAATTCTTCAAAGCGCAGAGCAATGTGCTTGATCCCATCGAACTGAACGAGAAAAGCACCGAACACAACCCTGACTTTTGGAAGGAGATGCCGCATCGCATTAGCGGGAATGGCCTGGTTCTGCTGGTATTTGACTCAGCGTATAGCGCCTGGAGAATGGAAAACGCTCGAGTGCTAGCCTCTGTGTTAGGCGAAACCACCGGATATCCGTTTTGGATAACCGATAAAGAGCTGACGTTCTTGGTACACATGGATGATCATGACTGTGTCATTTGGGCATGAGGGTCACTCCGCCTAAATTGCAGCCTATGACCCCCATAGCCAGCCCCAATTCGCCACCTCGCCCACCTCAACCTAAACTCTGTTCAAGTTGTTTCAACGGACAGAGGATTCACCACCATGGGCAAACGTCACCCCAACCTCCCCGCCTGGCAATGGCGTCAGTACCCACAGAACCATCAGCACCCAACCAACCTGGCGTTGCACCTGATTGCCGTGCCGCTGTTTATCGTCGGTTTTCTGCTGATCGTGTCGGGCGTGTTCAGCCTCAGCCTGGCCAGCTTCGCGGTCGGTGTGATTGGCATTGTCGCGGGCCTGGCGTTGCAGCGTCACGGCCATAGCCTGGAGGCCCAGGCCAGTGAGCCGTTCAGTGATCGTAAAGATGCGGTGCAGCGCCTGGTGGTCGAGCAGTTCGTGACCTTCCCGCGCTTTGTGCTCAGCGGTGGCTGGTGGCGCGCCTGGCGGCAGCGGCACCACCACTGACCGGCGGGTTCAGGCGAACACCACCACGGTCTGGCGGCTGAGGGCGATCAACTCGCCGGTCGGGCTCCACAACGCAGCGGCCGCGTGGCCATAGCCGTCGCGGGCGTGTTCGATGTTGACGTGGTACTGGCACCAGTCGAGCGTAGTCAGGTCTTGCAACGGCTGGATGAACTCGATGGTCCAGGTCAGGGTGCTGCCCGGCGCGGGCTTTTTCAGGTGTGGCAGCAACGCCGGTGGCCAGGCGTCGACCAGGGCGAGGATATGCGCCTCGGTCAGTGGCTCCTCTTTCACATCCCCCCGCAACCGTACCCAGCCGCCCATGTCGCGGGATTTATTGCCGGTAAACGGCAGGCCACCGACACTCCAGCGCATTGCCAAATGACGCATGAATTCGGGGGTAACGCCCTTGATATAGGGCAGTTCCTGGCACTCATCCCAGTGTTTGAATACCGGTGGCGGCTCACTTGCCACGTCAATTTCGGAGGGGCGAGAGGCGCCAAAACTGGCCTGGACCAGGGTCGCCACTTCACCGTTCTGCACCACGCGCCCCAGCAACTGGCTGACCGCCTTGCCTTCGCGCAGCACTTCGACTTGATAGCTGGCAGGTACATCCGGCGCTACCGGGCCGACAAAGGTGATGGCCAGCGAGCGCAGCGGTCGGTCCGCCGGCACCTGGGCGCGCAGCGCCTCGTACTGCAAGGCAGCGACCAGCCCGCCAAAGGTGGCCCGGCCCTGGGCCCATTCGGCAGGGATGGTGACATCCAGCGGATTGCTACGGGCAGCGTCGAGCAAATCACTAAAGCGCATGGCGACCTCACATCAAGAAAATCCTGGAGGAATCTTAACCATCGAATTGCACAGGCACAGCGCCCATTCCGGCCAAAAACCGGACCGGTTTAAAAACACTCGGCGCTGAGCGTGTCCAGCACACGGTCGGCCTTGCCTTGCGCCTTGAGCATGGTGCGCTGCCACACTGCTACGCAGGGTTGCAGGTCTGGCTCATGGCCGGCCTGGGCCAGCCACTGCCAACAGTCATGCCAGTTACCCAGCGCACTCTGGGCCTTCTTCAAGTGCGACAGGGCGTTGGTGGGTAATTTGTCCAGCTCGGGATACGCCTCGGCGGCATAGCGCACACGTTTGATCAGCAACCGTAGCCGGTGGCGGTCATGATCGGGGTCCTTCAAGGCGCCATCGAGTGCCTGCCATTGCTTGGCCAGGCGTTTCTGGATACGCGGGCGCAAACCCTTGAGCAGTTTCTGGTGCTGGGATGCGCGGATAAACCGTGGGAACGCATCCAGGATCAGCAGCAAGTGCGCCAGCTCCGGGCTTTGCGCCACCTGGCGATAAGCCTCGGGCTGCAGACGCAGGCGTCGATCAGCCGCGTCGTGATAACCGTGCTGATGCAAATACGCCGCCAGCACCTCTCGGTCGCGTAGCGGCGTAGTCAGTTGGCCAACCGTGCTGGCGGCCAATTCAAGCTGTTCGACACCGGGCAGCCCGCGCAAAGGGCGCAACAGGCTGCGCAGGCGTCGCACAGTGGTGCGCAAATCATGCAAGGCTTCATCGTCAGTGACGGCGGCGAGGCGAGCCTGGCAGCTCAGTAACCCTACTTCCAGGCCAATGACCTGAGCGACTAACTGATTGACCAACGCTGACATCCTGCCCTCACTTTCCGATGAAAAATCCTGCCCGCTGCGGGGTCATCGCCCGGCGCGAGACTCACGAATGTAGAACCGCGCTTTCTCGGCCTTGTTGGAGCAGCCCTCGAACGCTTCAAACTGCTGCTGGGTCTTGGCGCCAGTCAACAGCGACAACGCCTTGGAGTAGCTGACAGTGCCGGCAAAACCTTCGGCCTTGGCCAGGTCCAGTTCTTTCCAGGCGGCGTCCAATTGCGAGCCACAGCTGTCGCGATACGCGGTTTTCCCGGCACAACCAGCCAAGGCCAGCACGATCACAGGCACACAGATCCAGGCTTTCATTGATGACACCTCAAATATACAAATTCAGTCGTAGCCTGTAGACGTTGCCTACAGGGAAAAGTGCCTTGTCCTTAGCCTGAAATCGGTAGTACCTATTGCCAGAGCATACCCGAGCCTGATCGCTAGCCTGGAAAAATCTTGCGCGCTGTCAGCAAGGATTGAAGCAGGCCCCTTGATGGGTGCATTGTGGGCCCCTGTTTTGCAAAGGATCTGGCCATGAAGAAACGTGTTGCCTTAGTGCTGGGCTCCGGTGGTGCCAGGGGCTACGCCCATATCGGGGTGATCGAGGAAATCGAACGACGCGGCTATGACATCGCCTGTATCGCCGGCTGCTCCATGGGCGCCGTGGTGGGTGGGATCTACGCTGCCGGCAAGCTCGACGAGTACCGCAACTGGATCGAAAGCCTGGACTACCTCGACGTCTTGCGCCTGGTGGACGTGAGCTTTCGCCTGGGAGCGATTCGCGGTGAGAAGGTGTTCGGGCAAATCCGCAAGATCGTCGGCGATATCAATATCGAGGAGCTGCGCATCCCCTACACCGCCGTCGCCACCGACCTCACCAACCAACAGGAGATCTGGTTCCAGGAAGGCTGCCTGCACCAGGCCATGCGCGCCTCCGCGGCGATCCCGAGCCTGTTCACCCCGGTGATGCAAGGCAACCGTATGCTGGTGGACGGCGGCCTGCTCAACCCGCTGCCCATCGTGCCGGTGGTGTCGAGCCACTGTGACTTGATCATTGCGGTCAACCTCAACGCCACCAACCAGAAGCACTATCAATTGCCGGTGATCCAGCGCCCGCCAGCGTTCAAGAGCCGCTTCAACAGCCTGGCCAAGTCACTGGGTTCGCACCTGCCGTTTCGCCGCAAACAGGCCGAGCAGTTGATGAAACTGGAACAAGAAGCCTTGCAGGCCCAGGCCGCCGAAATCAACCCGTGGCTGGAGTCTGCCGAACCCGAAGCCCAGCAACCTGCCGCGGCGCCGGAGAAAGCTGGCGCACCGAAGTCGGCGACCGGCTCGTTCATCATCGACAACGTCGGTCCTGCATCGCTGTTGGACCTGATCAACCAGAGTTTCGAGGTGATGCAAACCTCCTTGGCGCAATACAAGATCGCTGGGTATCCGCCCGATGTGCTGATCAACGTGCCAAAGCGGGTGTGCCGGTTTTTCGAGTTCTATAAAGCGCCGGAGTTGATCGCTTTGGGGCGGGAGATTGCCAGTGATACGTTGGATCGGTATGAAAGCGAACAGAGTTGAGCGTGTGGGTGTTGCAGATGGCCTCATCGCGGGCAAGCCCGGCTCCCACGGGGGCATGTATTTCAACTGTGGGAGCTGGCTTGCCTGCGATGGCGCCAGCGCAGGCACCACAGATTCAGGCACCTAGCAACCGATACCCCACCCCCGCCTCAGTCACGATAAACCGTGGCCGGGTCGGGTCATCCGCCAGCTTCTGGCGCAGGTGCCCCACCACGATCCGCAGGTAGTGGCTGTCCTCGGTATGGGTTGGCCCCCAGATGTCCTTGAGCAATTGCTGTTGGGTAATCACCCGCCCAGGGTGGCGTGCCAACTGCGCCAGCACTGCGTATTCCTTGCGGGTCAGCGCCACCTCGGCACCGTCCAGCAAAACGCGGCGGTAGGCTAGGTCTACGGTCAGCGGGCCAAAACTCAAGGCGGCTTCCTGGGCCTCTCCGGCCGGTGCCTGGCGCAACAGCGCACGCACACGGGCAAGAAACTCCTGGATGCCGAACGGTTTGGTCACGTAGTCATTGGCGCCACCGTCGAGGGCCTCGACCTTCTGACCTTCACTGGCCCGCACCGACAGCACCAGCACCGGCACCGTGGACCACTCGCGAAACTCGCGCAGCACCTGCTGACCGTCCATGTCGGGCAGGCCCAGGTCGAGCACCAGCAAATCCGGTTTGCTCAAGGCCGCCTGGGCCAGGCCTTCGTTGCCGGTGCCGGCTTCGATGACCTTATAGCCTTGGGAAGCCAGGCTGATGCGCAGAAATTTGCGGATCTGCGGTTCGTCATCAATGACAAGAATCGTCGCGGTCTGGCTCATGGTGTCTCATCAAAACCCATTAAAAAATCACCCCCCTGTAGGAGCGAGCTTGCTCGCGAAAAACCTCTAGGCACCGCGTGCATTCAGGACGTCATCATTATCGTTAACGACCTTCGCGAGCAAGCTCGCTCCTACAGGTTGTGTTCCAGGACTGGTGGTGTCGGCAACGGCAAAAACAAAGTGATGCAGGTGCCCCGCCCGTCAATGCCATCGGCCACGCTGATATGCCCACCGTGCGCGCCGACCATGCCCTGGCAGATCGCCAAGCCGAGGCCGGTGCCCTGTCCGCCTCGATCACCACGGGCAGCGGTGTAGAACATGTCGAAAATCTTCGCCCGCTCCTCCTCGGGAATCCCCGGTCCTTCATCCGCCACGGCAAAAAACAACTGCTCATCCTGCACCCCAGCGCGCAACTGCAAGCGGCCCTGGGGGGGCGAAAACCGTGCGGCGTTTTCCAACACGTTGACCAAGGCCTGCTCAATCAACGCCGCATGCACATACAACAAAGGCAGCTCCGGCGGCATATCGGTGCTCACCTGCAACGGCGCCAGCACGGCGCGCAGTCGCCCAAGGGCACTGCCGACAATATCGCCGGGCGACACCCAATCGCGTGCCAGTTTCAGCGCACCATGACCCAGGCGTGTCATGTCCAGCAGGTTCTGGATATAGCGGTCCAGGCGCTCGGCTTCATCACGGGTGCCTTCGAGCAATTCGCGGCGATCCTCCAGCGGGATGGCTTCACCCAGGGCCAGCAGGCTGTCGATGCTGCCGCGCATGGACGTCAATGGCGTGCGCAAATCGTGAGACACCGACGCGAGCAAAGCGCTGCGCAGTTGTTCGGTTTCGCCGTGCAGGCGCGCCGATTCCAGCTCCTGCCCCAGTTGTGCCCGCGCCAGCGCCTGGGCCAGCGGTTGGCTCAACGCGGTGAGTAAACGTCGACGTTGCCCGCTCAATTCCAGGCCAGGCTTGGCACTGACACCCAGCAACCCCAAGGGCCCCTCTTCACCCGACAACGGCCACCACCACCAACGCCCAAACGGCAAGGTGCCGGTGCCCATGCCGGCCGGCTGATCATGCTGCCAGGCCCAGTCGGCGGCGGCGCGTTCTGCTTCGGTGAGGGTCAACGGGCCACCGGTCTCGACCTTCCAGCCGCCCTGCCCGTCGCGATTGACCAGGCACAGGTCGAGGTCGTTCCAACCTTGCAGATGGTGGGCGGCGGCACTGATGACAGCTTGGCGGTCGGTGGCAGCGGTGAGCTTGCGCGACAGGTCGAGCAGCTCGCTGGTTTCTTCCTGGGTATCGCGCAACGCCTGCAACTGGCGGCGCTGGCGTGCGGCGAGGTTGCCGGTCAACGCTGCCATCAACAGGAAGAACAACAGGGTCAGCACGTCTTCTTCGCGCTGGATGGCGAAGGAAAAATTCGGCGGAATAAACAGAAAATCGTAAGTCAAAAACGACAGTGCCGCACACACCAGGGACGGCCCCAGGCTGCTGCGCACCGCCACCAGCAGCACGGCGGCGAGAAATACCAAAGAGATGTTCGGCAGCGCCAACGCACTGGACACGGCCCAGGCCACTGCGGCAGCGGCGAGGGTCGCCACCACCGCCAAGGCGTAATCGAACCACACCAACCCGCGTACCTCCGGCAGACGTGGCGGTGCAGGCATGTCATCGCTGTCGAGGACGTTGATTTCCAAACCGCGGGCATTGCGCAACAGGCGTGCCGCCAAGCCACCACCGAACAAGCGCCGCCGCCAGCGCATCCGTGACTGCCCCACCAGCACTAAACTGGCACGGCGTTCAACGGCGTGCTGGATCAGGGTCTTGGCCACTTCCCCAGCGCGCAGCAACACCACTTCCCCGCCCAGCCGCTCCGCCAGTTGCTGAGCGTTTTGCAGGCGCAGGCGCGATTGCTCATCCCGAGCACGGCCGTTGTCGATGTGCACCAGGCTCCAGGGCAAATGCCGACGCTGGGCCACGCGGCTGGCATGGCGCACCAGTCGTTCGGCTTGCGCATCGCCATCCACACCGACCAACAGGCGCCCACGCACTGCCGGCGCGGCCTGGCCGAGTTGGCGGTAGCCCTGGGCCAAGTCATCGTCGACGTGGGCGGCGGCGGTTTGCATGGCCAGTTCGCGCAGGGCCATGAGGTTGGTCTGGGTGAAAAACGCATCGATGGCCGCACGCGCCTGTTCGGGCACATACACCTTGCCGTCACGCAGGCGCTCGAGCAGCTCGCGAGACGGCAGGTCGATCAGCAACAGTTCGTCGGCCTCTTGCAGCACCCAGTCCGGCAGGGTTTCGCGCACTTGCACGCCGGTGATACCACGCACTTGGTCGTTGAGACTTTCCAGATGCTGGACGTTGACCGTGGTGAACACGTTGATGCCGGCGGCGAGCAGTTCCTGGATGTCTTGCCAGCGTTTTTCATGACGGCTGCCGGGGGCGTTGCTGTGGGCCAGTTCATCCACCAGCACCAGCTTTGGCTTGGCGGCGAGTAGGCCGTCGAGGTCCATTTCTTCGAGCATCACGCCACGGTATTCGCTGCGCAACAGCGGTTGTTGCGGCAGGCCGCTGAGCAAGGCTTCGGTCTCGGCGCGGCCGTGGGTTTCGACCACCCCAGCGAGCAGGCGCACGCCCTGGCGGAGTTGGGTATGGGCCGCCTGGAGCATGGCGTAGGTCTTACCCACACCGGGCGCGGCGCCGAGGAAGACTTTAAGCCGGCCACGGCCGTCCCGGGGCAGATCGGCTAACAGGGCATCGGCGCGGCCGGCGTCGCTCATGCTCGGGGGTTCCTTCAGGTATTGATGGAGAGTCTTCAAGGCCGCCATCGCGGGCAAGCCCGGCTCACACAGTGGAATGCATTCCAAATGTGGGAGCCGGGCTTGCCCGCGATGGCGGTCGCAAGGCTTACAACGTTTCCAAAGCCATGTTCAGGGCCAGGACATTTACGACGGGCGGGCCAACCAACGGGCTTTCGATGTGCTCATCCAGCAACCGCTGCAAGGTCGACACCGGCACATTTCGCGCCGCCGCCACTCGCGCCAGTTGATAGGCAATCGCCTGCGGTGGCAAGTGTGGATCAAGGCCGCTGCCGGAGGTGGTCAGCGAGGCCAGTGGCACCGGGCCCTGGCCAGGCACTGACTGCTTGCTGGCGTCCTCGAATATGCGAGTCGCCAAGGCCGGATTGCTCGGGCCCAGGTTACTGGCACTGCTGGACACTGTGGCAAAAGCACCGGCTGACGGGCGTGGGTGAAACCAGCTGTCGCCGGTAAAGTCCTGGGCGATCAGGCTGGAGCCACGCACCTTGCCGCTGGCGTCGCGCACCAGGCTGCCATTGGATTGATCGGGGAAGGCCACTTGGGCCACGCCAGTGACTACCAGCGGGTAGGCCACGCCGGTGATCAGGGTCATGAGTACCAGCAAGCTCAGGGCTGGGCGGATGATGTTGGACATTTCAGACTCCTCAATTCAGTGGTGCGGTGGGACGCGGAGCGTCCGGGGCGGCGGCGTTCCCACGCGGAGCGTGGGAACGATCAGCGGCCAGGTCAAACCAGGTGCAGCGCGGTCAGTAGCATGTCGATGGCCTTGATGCCCACGAACGGTACCAACAGCCCGCCCAGCCCGTAGATCAGCAGATTGCGCCGCAACAACGCCGCCGCACTCGCCGCCTGCACGCGCACACCGCGCAGGGCCAATGGGATCAGCACCACGATAATCAGCGCGTTGAACACGATGGCCGAGAGGATCGCGCTCTGTGGGCTCTGCAAGTGCATGATGTTGAGCACGCCCAGTTGCGGGTAGATCGAGGCGAACAGCGCCGGCAGGATCGCGAAGTACTTGGCCACGTCGTTGGCGATGGAAAAGGTCGTCAGCGCGCCACGGGTCACCAGCAGTTCCTTGCCGATCTGCACCACGTCCAGCAGCTTGGTCGGGTCGCTGTCGAGGTCGACCATGTTGGCGGCTTCGCGCGCGGCCTGGGTGCCGTCGTTCATCGCCATGCCGACGTCAGCCTGGGCCAGCGCCGGGGCATCGTTGGCGCCATCGCCACACATGGCAACCAGGCGTCCATCGTTCTGCTCATGGCGAATACGCGCGAGTTTCTTCTCTGGCGTGGCTTCGGCCAGCACATCGTCCACCCCCGCTTCAGCGGCAATCGCGGCGGCGGTCAGCGGGTTGTCGCCTGTGACCATCACGGTACGAATCCCCAGCTTGCGCAACTCGGCAAACCGTTCGCGGATACCGGGCTTGACCACGTCCTTGAGATGGATCGCCCCCAGCAACTTGCCATCGGCGCACACCAGCAAGGGCGTGCCGCCGCTCTGGGCGATCTTGTCGATTTCCCGCGACAGCGCAGGCAGCAGATCGCTGCGTTGCTGGCCGATAAACGTCAGCAGCGAGTCCACCGCGCCTTTACGGAACACACGGCCCTGATAGTCGACACCGGACAAACGGGTCTCGGCGCTGAAGGGCACGGCGGTCAACGCCTCCAGGCTCGGCTCGGCCTGGGGGTGCAAGGCGCGCAGGTATTCAACGATGGACTTGCCTTCCGCCGTATCATCCGCCAGGGACGCCAGCAGCGCGCCTTCGGCCAATTCGCGGCCACTGACGCCAGGCGCGGACACCACGGCCGAGCAACGACGGTTACCAAAGGTGATGGTGCCGGTCTTGTCTAGCAGCAACACATGCACATCCCCCGCCGCTTCCACCGCGCGGCCAGACTTGGCGATCACGTTGAGACGCACCAGGCGGTCCATGCCGGCAATCCCGATGGCCGACAACAAGCCGCCAATGGTGGTGGGAATCAGCGTCACCAGCAGTGCGACCAGGAACACCAGCGGCAAGCTGCCATTGGCAAAGTGGGCGAACGGCTGCAGGGTCACCACCACCAGCAGAAAGATCAGGGTCAGGCCGATCAGCAGAATATCCAGCGCAACTTCGTTGGGGGTTTTCTGGCGTTTGGCGCCTTCCACCAGCGCGATCATACGGTCCAGGGTGGACTCGCCCGGGTTGGCGGTGATGCGGATGAGCAGCCAGTCCGACACCAGCCGCGTGTTGCCGGTGACGGCCGAACGGTCGCCGCCAGACTCGCGGATCACCGGGGCGGATTCGCCGGTAATCGCCGCTTCGTTGACCGCCGCAATCCCTTCGACGACCTCGCCGTCACCGGGGATCATTTCCCCGGCGGCAACACGTACCACATCGCCCTTGCGCAGGCTGGTGGCCGGCACCACCTTGAAGCTGCCATCGGATTCCTGGCGTCGGGCGCTCAAGCCTTCGCTGCCCGCCTTGAGGCTGTCGGCGCGCGCCTTGCCGCGGCCTTCGGCCAGGGCTTCGGCGAAGTTGGCGAACAGCACGGTGAACCACAGCCACACCGCGATTTGCACCGCAACAAAGGTGGGCACGGTGGTATCGGGCACGAAGCACAATACGGTGGTGAGGATGGCGGTCAGCTCCACCACCAGCATCACTGGCGAGCGTTGCAGTTGGCGTGGGTCGAGCTTGACGAACGCCTGGACCAGCGCCGGGCGCCAGAGAGCCGAGATGGCGGTTTTGGCAGGCTCCTGGGGTTTGACCGGGGCCGCGTTTTTTGCAGGCATATTCATTTTCATATCCCTTAACTAGAAGCCCATGCTCAAGTGTTCAGCGATGGGACCCAACGCCAGCGTCGGCAGGAAAGTCAGGCCGCCCACCAACAAAATGGTCACGGTCAACAGGGTCACGAACAGCGCACCATGGGTGGGGAAGCTGTTCTGGCCAATCGGCGCGGCTTTCTTCATCGCCAGGCTGCCGGCCAGGGCCAGTACCGGGAGGATGTAGCCAAAGCGGCCGATCAACATGCCCAGGCCCAGCATCAGGTTATGGAACGGGGTGTTGGCGCCGAGGCCGGCAAACGCCGAACCGTTGTTGGCACTGGCCGAGGTGTAGGCGTACAGCAATTGGCTGAAGCCGTGGGGGCCAGGGTTACTGATAGCGCCCGCCGGGCCCGGGAGGCTGGCAGCGATAGAACTCAGCACCAGCACACCAACCGGCATCACCAGCAGGGTCACCACCAACAATTGCACTTCCCTGGCCTGGAGTTTCTTGCCCAGGTATTCCGGGGTGCGGCCGATCATCAAGCCGGCAAGGAACACCGCGATCAACACGTTAAGCAACATGCCGTACATACCGGCACCGACACCGCCGAAGATCACTTCGCCGACCATCATGTTGACCAGCGCCACCATCCCACTCAGAGGGCTGAGGCTGTCTTGCATACCATTGACCGAGCCGTTGGACGCCGCGGTAGTGGTCACCGACCACAGCACGGTACCGGTGGTGCCGAAGCGTGTTTCCTTGCCCTCCAGCGGGGCGGTTTGCTCTACGGCCGGGTTGTTCAGGGTTGGGTTGGGCTGGTATTCGGACCACAGCGACGTCGCGCCGCCGATCAAGAACAGCGCCAGCATGCACGCGAGGATCGCCCGGCTCTGGCGCAGGTCCTTGACGTAATGGCCGAAGGTAAACACCAGTGCCACCGGGATCAGAATGATCGAGGCCACTTCAAACAGGTTGGCCCAGGCGGTCGGGTCTTCGAACGGATGCGCCGAGTTCACGCCGAAGAAGCCACCGCCGTTGGTGCCCAATTGCTTGATCGCAATCTGGCTGGCGGCCGGGCCCAAGGGAATCACTTGGTCCACGCCCTGCATTGTGACGGCATCAACATAGTGGGCGAAGGTTTGCGGCACGCCCTGCCATACCAGAAACAGTGCGAGCACCAGGCACAACGGGAGCAGGCCGTAGAGGGTGGCGCGGGTCATGTCGACCCAGAAGTTACCCAGGGTCTGGGCAGATTTGCGCCCGATCCCACGGCAAAGTGCGACCAGCACGGCCAGGCCGGTCGCGGCGCTGACGAAGTTCTGCACCGTGAGGCCGGCCATCTGACTTAGATAACTTAGGGACGCCTCACCGCTGTAGTTCTGCCAGTTGGTATTGGTCATGAAACTGACGGCGGTATTAAACGCCAAGGTCCATTCCTGGCCCGGCAGGTTTTGCGGGTTCAGCGGGAGGGAGCCTTGAAATAACAGAATAGAGAACAGCAGCAGGAAGCCGGCGAGGTTGAATGCGAGCAAGGCCAGCATGTACTTCTGCCAGCTTTGTTCCTGCTGTGCGTCCACACCCGACAGGCGATAACAGGCGCTTTCCACCGGCCCCAGCACCGGGCTGAGCCAGGTGCGCTGGCCCTCCATCACCTTGTAGTAGAACCGCCCCAGGAACGGAGCCGGCACCAGTACCACGGCAAAGAAGGCGATGATCAGCCAATAGTCATAACTGTGCATAGCCGCTCCTAGTTCCGATCCGCGCGTAACAGCGCAACCAGCAGATAAATGAACAGCGCCACGGCCAATAGCAGTGACACCCCGTCCAGAACACTCATGGAAGTCTCCCCGTCTTGCGGCGATTGCCGCGTGTGGGGGCATTGTCCGCAGGAGGGGTGTAAAGGAACGAGAGCGAGGTGGTGGGTGGGGCGTAAAGATGGCGTAAAGAGTGGGTTTACGCGGGGTTTACAGCGGGATTTGCAGTGGCTGGGAGGGCCTCTTCGCGGGCAAGCCCGGCTCCCACATTCGACTGCGTTCTTTCAGTTAACACTCGGTCAAGTGTGGGAGCGGGCTTGCCCGCGAAAGCGCCCGCCAAGTCACCACCGCACTTATGTGGTGCAACTCATGCCACATTCAAACGCCAAACCGTCCCCCCGGCGACATAGGCACTGCTTTACGACATAGTTCTGAGGCTTGGCATAACCACTGCAACACCTTGAATCATTCCAAACGGTTCAGGGAGCACCCCACAATGGACACACAACTCAAACCCACCTTGGGCACCCTGCACCTATGGGGCATCGCCGTCGGGCTGGTGATCTCCGGCGAATATTTCGGCTGGAGCTATGGCTGGGGCGTCGCCGGGACCTTAGGGTTTCTGGTGACATCATTAATGGTCGCCGCGATGTACACCTGCTTTATCTTCAGCTTCACCGAACTGACCACTGCGATTCCCCACGCCGGAGGCCCCTTTGCCTACAGCCGTCGCGCCTTCGGTGAGAAAGGCGGCTTGATTGCCGGCCTGGCCACTTTGATCGAATTCGTCTTCGCCCCGCCCGCGATTGCCCTGGCCATTGGCGCGTACCTGAACGTGCAATTCCCGGCACTCGACCCCAAGCACGCCGCCGTCGGTGCATATATCGTGTTCATGGGCCTGAATATCCTCGGGGTGAAACTTGCCGCCACCTTTGAGTTGGTGGTCTGCGTGCTGGCCGTCGCCGAACTGCTGGTATTCATGGGCGTAGTCGCCCCGGCGTTCAGCTTCAGCAATTTTGCCCTCAATGGCTGGGCCGGTTCCGACACCTTCAGTGCCCCGGCGATTGCCGGTATGTTTGCCGCCATCCCCTTCGCGATCTGGTTCTTCCTCGCCATCGAAGGCGCGGCCATGGCCGCCGAAGAAGCCAAGGACCCCAAGCGCACCATTCCGAAGGCCTACATCAGCGGCATCCTCACCCTGGTGATCCTGGCCATGGGCGTGATGTTCTTCGCTGGCGGGGTGGGTGACTGGCGCACCCTCTCGAACATCAACGACCCACTGCCCCAGGCGATGAAAACCGTGGTGGGTGACAGCTCCGGCTGGTTGCACATGCTGGTATGGATTGGCCTGTTCGGCCTGGTGGCAAGCTTCCACGGCATCATTCTCGGCTACTCGCGCCAGTTCTTCGCCCTGGCCCGTGCCGGTTACCTACCGTCTTTCCTGGCCAAACTCTCACGTTTCCAGACACCGCACCGGGCCATCCTCGCCGGCGGCGTGGTGGGCATCGCCGCCATCTACAGCGACGGCCTGATCAACCTGGGCGGCATGACCCTGACCGCCGCGATGATCACCATGGCGGTGTTCGGTGCCATCGTCATGTACATCATGAGCATGCTCAGCCTGTTCAAACTGCGTAAGACCGAGCCACTACTGGAACGCACCTTCCGCGCGCCGGGCTACCCCATCGTGCCGGGTATTGCGCTGGCGCTAGCGGTGGTATGCCTGGTGGCGATGGCCTGGTTCAATGCCTTGATCGGGCTGATCTTCCTGGGCTTTATGGCGGTGGGCTTTATCTACTTCCAGATGACCGCACAAGACCGCATCGATGCGCCGGCGGATGCAATGTTGACCGGACAGTAGCGCCTATGAGGCAGAACGGGCCTACACTGAACTACTCAGAAAGCCCGTCACTCAAAGCAGTGATTACCGTGGGAAAATTCTCCCACGAACCTCTGCCTCAAGGAGCGTCTTATGCCGTGGTATGCATGGTTGATTATGGTAGTAGCGATCGGGTCGATCGTCGGTGGCCTGATGATGCTGCGTGACAGCGCCAACAAGGTGGAACTCACCGACGAACAACGTAAACGCGTAGCCGAGCGCAATGCGCAGGCAGATGCCAAGGATGCGCAGGATCGCTGAATCTTGCGTTACTCCCAATCCGCCTTGGCAATATGCAAGCCGTGCTGCCCCTTGTAGGCAGCACGTTCCGGTTGGCTCCAGCCATTGAGCAACTCATCCTCCAACCGGTAGATCTCCACCCCCAACGGACGGCACACCGTCAGCGGATCCTGCGCATCCGGCCCCCACATCGGTAGCGACAAATCCCCGCCAGGGCACGTCGACAACGCACAGAGCAGATCAATCTCGGCAAAAAACTCCAAGTAATCGCCCTTCTTCGCCGGACAGGCTTTCATAAAGTACATGTCATCCTGATTGAGCCCGGTGCACTGAAAAATATTCAACACGTCATGCACATCGAACTCCGTCAGCCCATGGGGCAATACCGCACGCGTCAGGTTCGAGTGGCAATGGTGATGAAAGTCCTCCCCGGTCAACATACGGTTCACATAGGGGTCGCATCGCGTGCCCAACAAATCGTGCAAACGCCCCCCGTGCTCATCAATGCCGTAGCTGGCCAGGCTGTCATCGGTGATCGTGACCAAGGGCCGTAGAAAAGGCAGGTTCGACCACAACCGATCATGGGTGCTGACATGGGCGCCTTGAAGCTGCCGGGTGCGCGCGGCCCACAAACGTTCGCGTGGGTCGTTAGCGTTCCAGACATTGAAATCCCCCACCTGCGGACCCACCGGCGTGGTCACACGAAACACATGCCCCGCCGGCACCTTCCACGCCCTCCCCGTGCGGATCGGCACCTCGAACTGTTCGATCAACGTGCGCTGGGTTTTCTGATCACGAATGCGCTCATAGAACGCCGTATCCACCTGCAACGCCGAACCTTTGCTGACCTGGTACGCGGCGGGATAGTCTTTGTACATGGGGCACTCCTCCATCAAGGTTGATCAAACAAAGCGAGAGAAAGGTGTTCCGAGTCATCCAGGTACAGACTCATCGCCTCGCTGGCGGCCTGGGTTTGGTTGCGGGTTAGCAATGTGTATATCTCATGGTCACGCTCCAGCCAGGGTGATTGGAAACGTTGCTCGTCAGGCGCGGCGCAGAACGCCAGGCGCAACTGGGCAATCACCTGGGCGAAGAACTCGTCGAACAACGGGCTGCCCATCAACGCGACGATCTGTTGGTGAAACGCCAGGCTGTGAGTCGCCACAGCCCGCCAGTCTTCGCGCTCCCAGGCCAAGTGTGTAGCGTCAATGGCGTTTTGCATATGTGTCGATTGAGCGTCCGTCAGCGGGCCGCTTTGGGCTATGGCCTGCAATTCCAGGGTGCGGCGGACTACGAAGAGGTCACGCACTTCTGCTCGCTCCAAGCGCCGAACCATGACGCCCTTGTTGCGGACATAGCGAGTCAGGCCCTCCTGGCCGAGACGATGCAGCGCCTCGCGAATCGTATTGCGGGATGCGTTGTAGGCCTTGACCAGATCGACCTCGATCAACGGCATGCCTGGTAACAGCCGGCCGCCTATGATGTCGGCGCGCAGTTCCAGGGCGATCTGGTCGGCTAAGGATAGGGTGAGTGGCATCGTTACCTCGAGATTGTTGAACAATCACTGAGTTAGTTGGAACCATGTTTCATGCCAACGTTGCCTGGATGGGTAAAAACGTGCTAATCCGTTAAATGCGCGCCTGTTCACGAGGCGGTTCCACACACTACTCATCAGAACATAATGCCCAGATGCACCACCGCATCATCAAGGAAGCCGCCATGCGCTTTCGCCGCGACGGCATCGGAGCCACTGGCCTGCAGCCGCTGATGAAAGCGTTGAACCTGACACACTGCGACTTCTATGCGCATTTCAATCCAAGGATATACTGGTAAAAAGCCCTGAAGCCTGCGGCGGCGGAACAGGATGCGCACTGCGAGATGCCGTTCAGCCAGGAGCGGTACCTAGACATATTTATCGACAGTATTTGTCGCAGTGGCGCAGACTTCTTAGGATCACGGATGTCCGTTGCCGACCATGTCTTTAGAGGTGGGGCTCAGAGGCCTACACAACCCGACCACAGACGCGGTGCTGGACGCACGGTTGAAGCAGGTCGAAGCGGCGTTGGGTGATAGTGCCAACGAACAGAGACTAGTGGTGATGTCCACGCTGGTGGGCGTGTTGATGTTGGCCAGGAGTATAGGGAATGATCAGTTATCCACGCGCATCATGGATGTGGTGCGCGAGAGCTTAAAGACCCGAGCACTAGCTAAAGGGAAGGCCGGTCAATGACCGTAATGCGGTTCACGTAACTGAAGTAATTTCATTAAAGGGCCCCTTGAAAAGCCACAACATCACGAACGAGCGGATCAGGGCATAGCTGGTGGGGCTGGAGGCTAACGATTGACTCTAACATCCAAATTATTCAGCCCACTTTCAAAATTCATAAATGCTCATGTATACTAATAAAAATAAATACTTTCAGATCATGAGGTATGGGTAGCATGGCAAAGCTATCACTGAGCGCTTCGGCTCAAAAGCCTAACTACCAGCCCACTAGACAACATAAAAAACAAGTCACCAATCATCATGAAACGCAACTTTTGCAAGGATAAAAACCATATGCCTAAAATGGATGAACCGTCGCTACGAATACTTATAATTACACAAGGCTTATCTTCGATCGTTGAGCCATTGTTCAACTCAAAGCACACTATTGTAGGCGTCATCGAATCAGCAGCAAGAAATCAAAAGAAACACGGATTCTCCAGTCTAATACGAAAACTTGTATTCGGGTTATCAGGCTATATATTTAACTCACCATCGCTTAAAAAATATTGCTCAAAAAAACTGATCAATTATCGATTCATGTTCTCGAGCAACGACCAACACCTAGAAGATTTTGTTCACACTTCCAACCCCGATGTCATTGTTGTTTATAGCATGTCTCAGCTCTTAAAAAGCAATATCTATAACTTACCACGACTGGGCACGATAAACCTTCACCCGTCTTACCTTCCTGATTACCGCGGGCCAAATCCAGACTTCTGGCAATATTATGATTGCGAACTTTCTCCCGGCGTTACGATTCACTTTATAGACGATGGTGAAGACACCGGAGACATCATATACCAAGATCGAATCAACATTCCTCTTGGAACTAAATCACCGGATCGATCGCAAAAATTAGTAAGAGAGTTGGGCATTACGCTTTTAATGAAAACTTTGGATGCCCTATTATCCAACTCGGCGCCCCGAATATCTCAACCAAAAAACTCACCCACGGTACGTGCAAGAAACCTGAAACCCTCAGAACATGGAGATTTAATCAAATGGGATGATTGGTCAGTTGATCGTATTTGGCATACGCTTCGTGGTACAGAGCAGTGGTTAAATGCAATAGAACAACCTCGAGGACTTCATTATGGTCAGCGCTGGACAGTAGAGAACTTTGAACTCATGGCAACCCCTAACCACACTCCAGGAAAAATATATAAAGAAAATGGAAAAACTTTTCTGGTATGTCGAGACGGAATCATAAACCTGAGCAGTTCGTTCAACACAAAAATGCTGATAAGAAAATTAATACTCCCCATGATATAAAAAGCCGCTTATGCAATGAGAGTTTTAAATTATTAAAAGGGTGCGAGTTTAAGTAAAGCGGAAACGCTCCACAAAGCCAAAATTCAAAGCCAGAATCTAATGACCAATGCTGTGCTCCGTTTTTTCTCAGGAGCCAGTCGTCAAGTCGCGTCCAAGCGCCAACGTCGAAAAGGTGTAGCTATGAACCCACCTAGCCAAAGTCAGGCTGAGCATTTAACCATGCATCTGGGACGTGCAGTACCACGGCAGCAGGGCTTCGTAATTTCAGCTGATGACGCCTGCGGCGGATGAACTTTAGAAAGCGAATCGGGAGCACAGTGCGGATTCCACGGTCATCTGGCCACCCATTCCATAAGCATCTGACCACCGATTCCACGGTGATCCGGCCACCCATTCCACGCGTATCCGACCACTGATTCCACGGTCATCCGGCCACTCAACCGGGCAGGCAGTAACGCAGGATTTCTTCACTACCATCGACCTCTTTTTCGAAGCAGAGAGGTCGTCGTGGAGCGTTTATCCATGCGTAAGATTCGCGAAGTACTTCGTCTCAAGTTCGAGGTCGGGCTATCGGCTCGCCAGATTGCCGTCAGCGTGCAGATCGGTCGTGTCACTGTCGGCGATTACCTCAACCGCTTTGCCGCCAGCGGTCTAGCCTGGCCCTGTTCGTTGTCCGATTCCGAGCTGGAGCAGCAACTGTTCCCACCGCCCCCTGCGGTGCCCAGCGAGCAACGGCCATTGCCCGATTGGTCTTGGGTGCATGCCGAGCTACGCCGGCCGGGCGTGACCTTGGCGCTGCTCTGGCAGGAGTATCGCCTGAGCCAGCCGAAAGGCTTTCAGTACAGCTGGTTCTGCGAGCACTACCGAGCCTGGCAGGGCAAGCTGGACGTGGTGATGCGCCAGGAGCATCGCGTCGGTGAGAAGCTGTTTGTCGACTACGCCGGGCAGACGGTGCCGGTGATCGACCGCCACAGCGGCGAGATCCGCCAGGCGCAGGTGTTCGTCGCGGTGCTTGGCGCGTCCAGCTACACCTTCGCCGAAGCCACTTGGTCGCAGCAGTTACCGGACTGGCTGGGCTCCCATGTCCGCTGCTTCGCCTTTCTCGGCGGCGTGCCGGAAATCGTGGTGCCGGACAACCTGCGAAGCGCGGTGAGTAAGAGCCATCGCTACGAGCCGGACATCAACCCGAGCTACCGCGATCTGGCCGAGCACTATGGCGTGGCGGTGGTGCCGGCGCGGGCGCGTAAGCCGCGCGACAAGGCTAAGGCTGAGGTCGGCGTGCAGGTGGTCGAGCGCTGGATCCTCGCCGCGCTGAGGAACCGCCAGTTCTTCTCCCTGGACGAACTCAACAGCGCCATCGCCTTATTGCTGGAGCGGCTCAACCGACGACCGTTTCGCAAGCTGCCGGGCTCCCGGCACTCGGCCTTCGAAGCCCTGGATCGTCCAGCGCTGAGCCCACTGCCGGAGCAGCCCTACGTCTATGCCGAGTGGAAGAAGGCGCGCGTGCATATCGACTATCACGTCGAGGTCGATGGGCATTACTACTCAGTGCCCTACCAGTTGGTGAAGAAACAGCTGGAAGTACGGCTGACGGCGCGCACCGTCGAGTGCTTCCACGCCAACCAGCGGGTGGCCAGCCACCTGCGCTCGCCACACAAGGGCCGGCATAGCACACAGACCGAGCACATGCCCAAGAGCCATCGCGAGCATGCCGAGTGGACGCCGCAACGGTTGATCCGCTGGGCCGAGCAGACCGGGCCGCACACCGCCGGCGTGATCAGCCACATCCTCGAACGGCGCATCCACCCAACCCAAGGCTACCGGGCCTGCCTGGGCATCCTGCGCCTGGGCAAGACCCATGGCGAAGTGCGCTTGGAGCTGGCCTGCCGACGCGCCCTCAGCCTCGGCGCGTGCAGCTACAAGAGCCTCGAATCGATCCTGCGCCAGGGGCTGGAAAACCTGCCGCTGGCCCAGCAGCACCTGCCCCTGCTGCCGGACGACCACGCCAACCTGCGCGGCCCCGGCTACTACCACTGAACACAAGGAATCCCACCATGCTGCCCCATCCGACCTTGGACAAGCTCCAGACCCTGCGCCTGACCGGCATGCTCAAGGCACTCGCCGAGCAACTGAAAACCCCCGACATCGACAGCCTGAGCTTCGTGGAACGCCTCGGCCTGTTGGTCGACCGCGAACTGACCGAGCGCGACGACAAGCGCCTCAGCAGCCGCCTGCGTCAGGCCCGGCTCAAGCACAACGCCTGCCTCGAAGACATCGACTACCGCAGCCCGCGCGGACTCGACAAGGCGCTGATCCTCCAGCTGAGCAGCGGTCAGTGGTTACGCGACGGACTCAACCTGATTATCAACGGCCCGACTGGCGTCGGTAAGACCTGGCTGGCCTGCGCCCTGGCCCACCAGGCCTGCCGAGAGGGTTACAGCGTGCGTTACCTGCGCTTGCCGCGCCTGTTGGAAGAGTTGGGCCTAGCCCACGGCGACGGGCGCTTCGCCAAGCTGATGAGCGGCTATGCCAAGACCGACCTGCTGATCCTTGATGACTGGGGTCTGGCCCCGTTCAACGCGGAACAGCGCCGCGACATGCTGGAGCTACTGGACGACCGCTACGGCCAGCGCTCGACCATCGTGACCAGCCAAATGCCAGTGGACAACTGGCACGAACTGATCGGTGATCCGACTCTGGCCGACGCCATCCTCGACCGCCTGGTGCACAACGCTTATCGGATCAACCTCAAGGGTGAGTCGATGCGCAAACAGACGAAGAAATTGACGACACCGGGCACCTCAGACTAACAATGCCCCCCCTGCGTCGCTGCGCTCCGACTGCCCGGCCGGATGGCCGTGGAACAGGTGGCCAGATGGCCGTGGAATGCCTGGCCAGATGAGAGCGGACTGGGTGGCCGGATGGCGTGGAATCCGCAGCACAGCATCCGGAGTCAGGTGTGGTATTGAATGTGGGAGTTATGGCATGTTTATAACAAACAAAGCGTGATGTTGATGTCGGCGTTAGCGGGGCATTGACCAGAAGTGTGGAGAGTCCGCAATCAACCACACGTATCATGGCCGTAGCGCGAGCGTTTGCCGGATAAAGGAAAGACCGATCAATGACCGGCCTCTCGTGCATCCTCAGTTAACAACTAGCCTGCCACGATTCTTTTCCAAAAGTGCCTTGCCGATGCCCTTTACTTCCAGTAACTCATCCACCCCTGTGAATGGGCCGTTGCTCTCGCGATAGGCGACGATTGCCTTCGCCTTGGAAGCGCCGATACCGAACAGATCACGGCGCAGGGTTTCGGCGTCGGCGGCGTTGAGGTTGACCTTGGTGGATTGCTCGGTCTTGGTCATCTGGGTGGAGATCGGGGTTGGAGGCTCTGGCTTGATGGACGGCGCAGCGGTGGTGGCGACGGAGAGGCTGGTGAGGAAGGCGAAGATGAGGGATGAAATGTAGAGGTTTTGCATTGGTGACGCTCCATGACATCGGTAAGAGAAAAAAGCAGCTTTTCCGAAGCTGCTTTTCTACGTTAGGCGATGGGTGGAGGGCGTCAAAAATTGGTGAGTAACAGGGTGTTAATTCATGGTTCCAGACGGCGTTGCTGGTAGATCCAGTCGACGATTTCGCCATCGGGAGAATAGCCGCTGACGGTGTCGCGCAGCAGCTGGCGGACACGGGTATAGTCGTCTTCATCCACCGCAGCAAGCAACTCAGTGAGCTTGCCTTTGAGCGCTTCCCATGAAAGATGATCTTCGTTGGCACTCATGATCATTGGGTGCTGAGTGGCGACAACGTTGTCACCAATCAACAGCTCTTCGTAAAGCTTTTCACCGGGACGCAGGCCAGAGAACTCGATGGCAATATCACCGTGGGGATTCTTCTCAGAACGAACACTCAGACCAGAAAGATGAATCATTTTTTCGGCCAGCTCGACAATCTTCACCGGCTCGCCCATGTCCAGCACGAATACATCCCCCCCCAAGCCCATAGAGCCTGCCTGGATTACCAACTGGGCCGCTTCAGGAATCGTCATGAAGTAACGGGTGATCTTGGGATGAGTGACCGTCAGCGGGCCACCAGACTTGATCTGCTTGTGAAAGAGCGGAATCACTGAGCCGGAGGAACCCAGTACATTGCCAAAACGAACCATCGTAAAACGGGTTTTGTTGACGCGAGAGATGTTCGACTTATCACCGAACAGTACTGGAGCCGGTTCACGACTGAGCGCTTGTAGGGTCAATTCAGCCAAACGCTTGGTACTGCCCATGACATTAGTTGGGCGTACCGCTTTGTCGGTGGAGATCAAAACAAAGTTGGACACGCCAACCTGAAGCGCAGCCTGGGCGGTATTAAGCGTACCGATCACATTGTTCAGCACGCCTTCGGCAATGTTGTGCTCCACCATCGGCACGTGTTTATAAGCTGCGGCATGGTAAACAGTGTCTACGCGCCAAGTTTTCATGACGTCTACCAATTTTGACTGGTTACGCACCGACCCGAGGATCGGTAATAACTTAACTGGCAGCGACTCACGAATAACACGTTGCTCAAGCTCCGAAAGGATGCTGTACAGATTGAATTCGCTGTGTTCGAACAACAGCAGCGTCGTTGGACGCAAGGCGAGAATCTGGCGGCAAAGCTCTGAGCCGATCGATCCCCCCGCACCGGTTACTAGGACATTTTGCCCCTTGATACAGTGCTCCAGAAGATCGGCCTGGGCAGGTACTGCATCGCGGCCCAGCAGGTCTGCGATATCGACTTCCTGGATATCGTCTACTTTGACACGACCACTGGCCAAGTCCATAAAACCTGGAACGCTTCGCACGTGGAGCGGAAAGCCTTCAAGAAAACCGAGGATTTCACGGCGGCGGCCACGGTTGGAGGATGGTATCGCAAGCAGGATTTCTTGAGCACCGGTGGCGTCAATCATGCGTTGTATATGCTTGGGTTTGTAGACTTGCAAGCCAGAAATGACACGATCCGCAATACTGGTGTCGTCGTCGATAAACGCTACCGGCCGCATAACCCTGCCCATGCGCAAAGCCGCAACCAATTGGTTACCCGCAGCCCCTGCTCCATAAATCGCAACACGTGGGAGACCATCGTCACGACTGGTAAACGGCACATGTTGCGAGGCCGCGAACCAGTCGCCCAAGAAATACTGACGCATCGCCAGACGCAAACCACCGACCATGATCAGGCTCAACCACCAGTAGTTGAAGATAATGGAGCGTGGAACCACGTTCTGATGGTTGCTGTACCAATAAACGACAACGCCGAGAATCAGCGAAGAAAGACTCACAGCTTTGATAATGGCGACAAGCGCATCGTTTCCGAAGTAACGCATGACAGCACGGTACATTCCAAAACGAATGAAAAGAGGAATTGCGACCACTGGGGCAGTCAGAAACAACCATGGGTGCTGAATAACGGGGTTGACCATCTCGTCAATACCCAAGCGCACCACAAAAGCCATCCACAGCGCAAACCACACCAGTACGACGTCTGTAGAAACCTGTATCAGACGCTTCTGACGGCGCGGTAACCCCAGCAATAACGCTCTTAACTTCTCCATAAGCCCTTCAACCACCTCGTACTGCTCCTGCAACTTACATTATCAGTGTGACAACCAAAACCAACGTACTCGTCGATAATGTCACTACTTGATTTAGACGCTCAATGAGCATCGCCGCTTCTGAAACTGAAAAAGCGAGCCAAGCCCGCCTCCTCAATAAACCGCGTACAAACTCAATCCGCAGCCGCCAAACTCATAACTTCAGTGAGCACGGCACAGGTTTTATCAATTTCGGAAGCCTCCAACGTCGGATGCACAAGAAACATAAGGCTGTTTTCTCCCATCTCTTTAGCAACAGGGAGCCTGTTCGCAGGACGCCATCCTGTGTTGTCGAATGCCTTTTCCAAATACACCTCGGAACATGAACCCGAGTAGCACGGCACACCACGCACGTTGATCTCGGTCAGCAGACGATCACGGCTCCAGTCCGGTTTCAACTGCGCAGGTTCGACGAAAACGTAGCATTTGTAGGCTGCATGGACTGTATCTTCAGGAACAGCAGGAACTCGAATACCCCTCAAACCCTGGGCACAGTTCCAAATACGGCGTGCGTTGGCTAAACGGCTGGCTTGCCACTTAGGCATGCGGCGCAATTGAATGCGACCAATAACGCCCTGTGCCTCAAGCATACGCCAGTTGGTACCAAATCCCTCGTGAACCCAGCGGAATCCTGGCGGATGCTCGCGCTCATACACTGCTTCCCAGCTCTTGCCGTGATCCTTGAAGGCCCACATTTTCAGCCAAAGGGAACGGTCATTGGTTGTCACCATGCCACCCTCGCCGCCGGTGGTCATGATTTTATCCTGACAGAACGACCATGCGCCGATGTGGCCGATAGCACCTACTGGACGACCTTTGTAAACGGCGCCATGGGCCTGAGCACAGTCTTCAATCACTTTCAGGTCATGCGCTTCAGCCAGCGCCATGATCGGATCCATGTCACACGGCCAGCCGGCCAAGTGAACGCAAATAACTGCCTTGGTACGTGGGGTGACGACAGCAGAAATGGTGTCGGCGGTAACGTTTTGCGAGTCGCGATCAACATCGGCAAATACCGGGACCGCACCCGCGTTAACAATACTGGATACCGAAGCGAGGAACGTACGCGAAGTGACGATAACCTCGTCGCCGGAACCAATTCCCAATGCCTGCAGTGCCAGATCAAGCGCCACAGTACCGTTTGCCAGCGCAATGGCATATTCAGTACCTGACCAGGCAGCAAACTCTTTTTCAAATTCGCGGCATTCCTTGCCAGTCCAATAGTTCACCTTATTGGAAAGGATGACATCGCGTACCGCGTCGGCTTCTTCGGTCGTAAAAGAAGGCCAAGGAGAAAAGGGTGTATTCAGCACAACACAGTACCCATAAATTTCGATGAAAAAAGTAAGGAGCGCAGTAAGCGTCCGTTCGTCTGCCGCAATTACTCATGACCGGCCGAATTCAACACATTGAACGCGTGCTTAACGTGGCCTGGCCGGTACACCAACGACTGTCCGCGCGTCAGCAACATCGCTGACCACAGCAGCACCGGCTCCCACTGTCACGTGAGCGCCGATTTGTATAGATTGCCTGACGCAGGCACCGATGCCGATCCAACTCATGCTACCAACCTGCACTGTGCCTGCCAGTCTTGCCCCAGGGCTGACATGGACAGCGTCCCCAAGCGCGCAGTCGTGATCAATACTACACCCAGTATTGAGAATCGCACCTAAACCGATATGCGCACCGGCGTTCACCACTACGCCAGCGAAGACCACCGATCCCGCCCCTATAGCCGCGTGACGACTGATCGTTGCATTTGGGTGGATCAGCGAAACCAGCTGCGCCCCTGCCTTCGCAAGTTCCATCAGCTTTGCATAGCGCACCGTATTGTTGCCGATAGCAACGACGACACCCTCATAATCACTGGTACGACTTAGCAAGGTCGAGGTATCGCCAGCAATGCGCCAGCAACCGTTCGTCTGACGTCCCGACCAGCCGTCTTCAAAGAACTCTACAACGTCCCAACCGCAACACTCTGCCGTATCAGCAACAACCTTACCGTGCCCTCCGGCGCCGACAATCGCCAAGCGCCTCACTATCGACCCCCTGTGAACTTCGACATCGTCGCCTCACCATCAGCGCTGATGCCTTCGCGAATGAGCACTTTTTTCAAGGTCAGGAAAACAATCTTTAAATCCAGCCAAATACTTCGGTTATCGACATACCACACGTCGAGTTTAAATTTATCTTCCCAACTCAACGCATTACGCCCATTGACTTGCGCCCAGCCAGTTACGCCTGGGCGAACTTCATGACGTCGATATTGTTGCTCGCTATAAAGCGGCAGGTACTCCATTAGTAGCGGGCGCGGCCCAACCAAACTCATCTCACCTTTTAAAACATTCCATAAGCCCGGAAGCTCATCCAAACTGCTTGAGCGCAGGAACGCCCCAAATGCAGTCATGCGTTCGGAGTCAGGGAGTGGATTGCCATGGACATCACAGGCATCTTTCATTGTGCGAAACTTGATCATTTCAAAGGGTTTACCATGCAACCCTGGGCGCACCTGGCGAAAAAGTACGGGAGTGCCCAGCTTACGGCGGACCTGCCAAGCAACAATGGCAATGACCGGCAAAAGCAACACCAGTCCAAAGAATGATGCAACTATATCAAACAACCGCTTAAGCATTTAGCAATCCCGCATTCAGTCCAGAATATTGACACTTTAACTTGTATTGCTGTCACTGACCATGCTTCCCAGCCAGTCGCCTGAATACAACCGCAAAACTCTCTACGCCCTTGCGCAAAGATAAGTTGGCGCGGCCTGAATTCAACACATAAGTGCAACGCTCACCCCTGTATGCACTTCGTACGGCGTCTTCCAGCCCAAGCGCTTGCGCGGGCGTAGATTGATCCTCGCTACTGTCCGATTGACGGCTTCGACGGTCAGCTTGCTGAAGTCGCTGCCCTTGGGGAAATACTGGCGGAGCAGACCGTTGGTGTTTTCATTGGTGCCACGTTGCCAGGATGAATAGGGGTCTGCAAAAAAGACCTGGCACTGGCTCCGTAGCGCGATGCGTTCATGCCCGGCAAACTCCCTTCCGTTATCCAGCGTCAGCGTGTGAGCGGCATGGCCCTGAAGCATCAGATTGATCGCCCGCGTTACCTGCCGGCGCGTTCTGCGCTTGACCGGATAGGCGCTCAGATAGCCGCTTTTGCGATCAACCAGGGTCACCAGGTTACCGCCCAGTCCATGTACCGTATCGCCCTCCCAGTCCCCCAGGCGCTCGCGGCTTTCGACCTCGGCTGGGCGTTCACTGATTGACACGCGATTACGCAGCTGCCCGCGCCGATCGTGGCTTCCATAGCGTTTCCGGTAGCGCTTTCGGCGATGTCGCAGATAGGTATAAAGCTCACCACCGGCGCGCTGTTCGGCGGCAATGAACCGATAAATCCACTCATGGCTGACCGCCCGGCTTGGCTGCTCCTGCTTCAACCGCTGGGCGATCTGCTCCGGACTCATGCCATGCTTGAGCCACACCGGGAGATGATGGCTGAGCCATGTCGCCGGCTTGCAAAACTTGCGCGCACCCGCTCGACGAGCATCACTTTCATGGGCCGCAGAAACAGCCTTGTAGATATTCTGGGTGCTGTTGCGGCGAACCTCGCGACTGATCGTCGAGGGATGCACGCCGACCCGCTTTGCAATGCTCGCCTGGCTCTCTGCGGCGCTCAAGCCAGCCTCAATCTGGTAACGTTGTCCCTGAGTCAGCTGCCGGTAATGCGTAGTCATCTGCGCTTGAATCCTTCGGTGTGAGAGCCTGGATTCTACCGGTGGCTGGCTCTCTGCCTCTCGTTTCAAGCGTTGCGCTTATTCTATGAATTCAGGCGGTAAAAATCACGCCCCTTTTCAGACATCGCCGTGCGCTCTGCAGGTGTTGCGTCCATCAATTTATCGACTGCCGCAACCAAGGAATTCGGAGTCTGTGATTCCGCAACATAGCCACACCCACTTTGAGTGACAAGATCTGCCGCATCACCATCTACGCCCATTAGCAACGGCTTGCCTACCGCCATGTAAGCCTGAGTCTTGGAGGGTATCGTGATGGTAAACAAAGGGTCTTTCTTAAGGTGGACCAGCAACGCATCCGCGCTGCTTAAATAGTCACCAACCTGCGCCATGGACACCGCAGGAAGGAACACCACATTCCTCAGCCCCTCAGCGCTAGCCCTCTGCTCCAGCCTCTGGACCTCCACACCGCCACCCAGAAATACAAACACCATAGATTTCTCGCGTGCCTGCAGGATTTTGGCTGCGTCGAGCACTGAGTCTAGGGCCTGGGCTTTACCCATATTCCCGGCAAAAAGAACACGAAAGCGCGACGCGTCCGGAAACCCATTCGGAATCTCATTTGTACTCGCCGTAATCTGATCTTCCGCGCACCAGTTATAAATAACCTCAATCTTGTTTTCAGGCACGTCACGCTCTATCAGTAAACGTTTGAAGCCCGGTGACAAGACCACCAGTTGATCAACATGCCGATAGACCCAATTACAAACTTTTGAAACGACGCTCAATGCCTTTTCATTTGAAAACATCCCGGTTGCCCGCAACGTGTCAGGCCACATATCCTGAATGTCGTAGACTACCGGCACACGGCGAAAAAAACGGATGAAAATCGCAGCAATACCCACTGTCAAAGGCGGATGATAGGCGTAGATCACATCCGGGCGTTTTGCGCCGAACAAGCCGTAGAGCAAGCCTGTTGCTGCGAAGCTTATATAGTTTGCGACCCTGCCCAAACCACTTTGACCATGGCTAGGGTATAAAGGCAGCCGCGTAATGTTGACTCCATCAATCACTTCTTTTTGAATCAAGCGCATCTTGAAGCCAGGATAGATTTTACCGCCTGGGTAGTTTGGAAATCCGGTAACTACCTCGACATCAAACCCTTGCTTCACTAGCTCTCGAGCAAAAACCAATCCTTTGAATGTGGGCTCCGGATCGAACCACTGAGTCAAAAGCAAAACACGGACTGCCATTTAATTAATACCTTTTCCAGACTACGCGCATAACATAATCGCGGTAGCTGTGAATGATCCGAACCACTTTGGCGGCAACGTTTGGCATGCTGTAGTCCGCCACAAGACGCAAAGTACGGTCAGTTCCCCGCTGCTGGCTCTCGAGCAGATGCAGACCCTGCATCACCCTCTCAACTTCCAGGCCTACCATCATCACCGCAGCCTCTTCCATGCCTTCCGGGCGCTCATGGGCTTCACGCAGGTTCAGAGCAGGGAAGTTGAGAATCGACGACTCCTCATTAATAGTACCGCTGTCAGACAGCGCGGTCTTGGACTCAAGTTGCAGCTTGTTGTAGTCCTTGAAACCCAACGGCTTGAGCAACCGTACATTTTCATGAAATGTTATGCCCAATGCGTCCACACGCTTTTGCGTGCGAGGGTGGGTTGAAACGATCACCGGGTAGCCGAAATGCTCGGCTACCGAGTTCAACACATCCACCAGTTTCAAGAAGTTTTTATCGGAATCGATATTTTCTTCGCGATGCGCGCTGACCACAAAAAACTTGCCGCTTTCCAGGCCCAGGCGTTCCAGGACATCGGACGCTTCGATACCCGGCCGGTAGTACTGGAGCACTTCAAACATCGGACTACCAGTCTTGATGACCATGTCTGGAGACAGACCTTCGCGCAGCAAATAATCGCGCGCAATGGTGCTGTACGTCAGGTTAATGTCCGCAGTGTGGTCAACAATACGGCGGTTGATTTCTTCCGGCACACGCATATCGAAGCAACGGTTACCCGCCTCCATATGGAAAGTCGGAATTTTGCGACGTTTGGCCGGAATAACAGCCATGCAGCTATTGGTATCCCCAAGCACCAATAATGCTTCAGGATTTACCTCTGCCAGCACTCGATCGACGGCAATGATCACATTACCGATTGTTTCCGCGCCGCTGGCACCCGCTGCATTGAGGAAAAAGTCTGGCTTGCGAATGCCCAGGTCATCAAAAAAAATCTGATTAAGCTCATAATCATAATTCTGTCCAGTGTGCACCAAAATATGCTCACAATGCTCATCCAAAGCAGCCATAACGCGCGACAGACGGATAATCTCAGGTCGGGTACCTACAACAGTTACAACTTTCATTTGCTTCATATTCACTCTCCGAGTCTTCCACTCAAGCCTGGGTACCGACCGCCAAGGCGTAAGTATCAGGATGCTCCCGGTCAAAAATTTCATTGGCCCAAAGCATGACTATCATTTCGCCTTCACCTACATTCGTGATGTCGTGCGTCCATCCAGGCACCGTTTCAACAATGACCGGATTCACACCATCAGTGAATAGCTCGTAAAACTCGCCGGAAACGATATGCCTGAACCTGAAACAGGCCTCACCACGGATCACCAGGAACTTTTCAGTTTTGGTATGGTGATAATGACCACCCCGTGTGACACCAGGATGCGCAGTGAAAAACGAAAACTGTCCGGCATCAGGCGTCTTTAGCATTTCCACAAACTCACCACGAGGATCGCCATACTTCGGCACCTCATAGGTAAAGCTCTCCGGAGGCAGATAGCTGAGGTAGGTGGAGTAAAGAGCACGGGGCAAGCCCGTACCCACACGCTCGGTAACCAATGTAACGCGACTGTCGCGGAACGCTTGCAACTGCTGCGAAAGTTCTCCGACTGTAATCTGATACTGCGGTTCCACCTCGCTGAACGGCGTAGGCGCAACCAAACCGTCCATGACCGAAATGAAACTTTTGACTACATCGTCGATGTAGACAAGTGTGATACTCGCGGAAGGATCGTTGATCTGTATGGGTAGGCCACGTGCAATGTTGTGGCAGAACGTCGCGACTGCAGAGTTATAGTTCGGACGCGCCCATTTACCGAAAACGTTGGGTAACCGGAACAAGTACACAGGCGAACCGTGCTCCGAGGCGAGCTTGTGCAACACCTCCTCGGCAGTACGTTTACTTGAACCATAGGCGTTATCATGGGCAGCCTGAGTCGACGAGGTATAGATCAGAGGGATTTTACGGCCACTGGCAATAATCGCGTCTGATAACGCCTGGGTCAGACCAGCATTACCGGTTTTGAACTCTTCAGGATCTTGGGGACGGTTGACACCTGCCAAGTGAAATACAAAATCAACTTGTGCCACCAGTGTAAGCAAATCCTTAGGGTCGTTTTCCCGGGAGAAGCACAAAACCTCTACATCTTTGCGCTCATCTAAGTGGACGGCCAAATTTCTGCCGACAAATCCATTAGAGCCTGTGATAAGAACTTTCATGATCACTCCTCGGGTGTAGCATGCTCGCCGCGTTGAATCGCACGCATGAAGTCGAGCTTGAGCAACAAGCGCTTCATACCTTCGACATCAAGACGCTCAGTGTTGTGCGAGTTGTAATCCTCAGTATGAGAAATTTTTTCCTCGCCCTGCTCGACAAACTTGCTGTAGTTCAAGTCGCGCAGATCGGGAGGAACGCGATAGTAAGCTCCCATATCTTCCGCACACGCCATTTCTTCACGGCTCAGTAGGGCTTCATACAGTTTCTCACCGTGTCGTGTGCCGATAATCTGGATCGGATGCTCAGGTTTGCCAACCATGGCAGTCAACGCCCGTGCTAGCGTTTCCACTGTCGCGGCAGGTGCTTTTTGAACAAACATGTCACCATTGTTGCCATTTTCGAAGGCATACAGAACCAAGTCGACTGCATCAGCCAAGGTCATCATGAAGCGGGTCATATTCGGATCAGTAATCGACAGAGGAACCCCTGCCCGGATCTGATCAACAAACAATGGAATAACAGAACCTCGAGACGCCATAACATTTCCGTAACGCGTCCCGCAAATTACCGTCTTTGCCTCATCCACGTTACGCGACTTCGCAACCATGACTTTTTCCATCATAGCTTTAGAAATACCCATAGCATTGATAGGATAAACGGCTTTATCCGTACTCAAACAAACAACTCGACGGACCTCATTCTGAATAGCCGCTTCAAGGACATTATCTGTGCCGATTACGTTAGTTTTGACAGCCTCCATCGGATGAAATTCACAAGATGGGACTTGCTTCAGCGCTGCAGCATGGAAAATGTAATCTACACCTCGAGTAGCGTTCAGCACACTCTGGTAATCACGAACATCGCCAATATAAAATTTCAACTTGCTACTGGCGTAGCGCTTACGCATATCGTCTTGTTTTTTCTCGTCCCGGCTGAAAATTCGAATTTCAGCGATATCTGTATCGAGAAAACGCTTGAGCACGGCGTTACCAAACGACCCAGTGCCACCCGAAATAAGAAGCTTTTTTCCATTAAACATAATAAGTCCTGAAACTGATACAACTGTCTATTAGTTTGATTGCAAGGCTGAATAGACAACTTCATCCTTTTGCTGATCGCTCGGGTAGCTGATAAGAACGGCTCTGTAGGGTCCTTTAAAAACAAAATAGCTGCCAGCAGCAACACCAACGACGCCACACTCTGCAACGACGTCACGCATATGCTCCAGCGCTCCCCCGCCACCAAGCACAGTCATGGGGATATTGATCGTTTTTCTCAGCTTTGAGGCAAGACCCACATCATAACCTTTCATGCGTCCGTCATGATCGATTGAGTTGATCACGATCTCCCCGGCGCCTAACTGCTGCATTTCCAGCGCAACGTCCAAGACGTTCCGCTTTGTGTTACGAGTGCCATTGTGAGTCCAAACGTCACAGGTTTTGCTGAGAAGTCGGGGCTTGTAATCAAGAACCACAACCACGCTTTGACGACCGATCTCATCTGCAATACGAGTGATCAGCTTAGGGTCCTCAAGCGCAGCAGCACTGATAGCGACCTTTTCGACACCAAGGCTGATAATCGTTTTAGCCTGCTCCGCAGTGCGGATCCCGCCTCCATAACACAAAGGCATACGACACTCTGCGGCCAGATGGGCAATACGTTTGTAGTTGGGCTCGACGCCACAAATTGAGGCATCAATGTCCAAGACAATGAGCTCGTCTGCCTCTTTCTCGTTAAAGATCTTCACCGCGTTTATCGGATCTCCAACGTATTTAGGGTCTTTGAAGCGAACGGTCTTAACCAAACCACCGTCCTGAATCAACAAACATGGAATGATTCTAGGCCTGAGCATCTCAAAATTCCGCGAAGTTTTTCAAAAGAGTTGTACCGAAGTGGTGGCTTTTTTCGGGATGAAACTGAACCCCAAACACGTTCCCTTCAGCAACAGCGCAGATAAAATCTTGCCCATAAGACGCCGAGGCTATGCCTCCTGAGCCTCGTTCACAATCGAAATAGAAGGAGTGCAGAAAATAGAAACGTGCATTCTTTTCCAAACCTTTAAACAGAGGGGACCCGTTGAGCGATTGAACATCATTCCAACCCATATGCGGTAAAGGCAATCGAGCTAACTCTGGGATGGAGGAAAACCCCTTTACTCGGCCAGTGACCCAACCCAGCCCAGGCAAGCTTCCCTCGTCGCTAGCACTGGCAAGGATTTGCATGCCTACACAGATCCCGAGAACGGGCACCTCTTGCTCCTGAACCATACGCTCGAGCGTCGAACGCATGCCAGAAGCATCGAGGCGCTCCATAGCGTGATCAAAGGCGCCTACGCCAGGCAGAATCAAGCGCGTCGCCCCTTCCAAGTCGCTCGCCGTCCTCGCGACTGACACCGGAATATTCAAGCGCCTGTAGACATTAACAAACGCTTGAATATTACCCAACCCATAATCGATGATAGTGATCATCTGAAAAGCCTTCTCTCCAATCCCAGGAAGCTCATTACACGCGAACCGATACCAATGAGGAAGCGTTTATTACGATAGCTGTGATAAGTCGTGTTTTCACCGTCGAAAATAGCTTGTAGCTGCTCAACTGATAGATCAAGTTTATTCGCAACATATTCAAATTCGCCCTTGAGAAACTGCTCGTCCAACTCAGGCTTGGATATGCGCTCAAGCGCTTCCTCACGAGTCATCTGGCCGGTCATTATCAGACTAGAAAAATGTGCGCGACGCTTTTCATAACCAAACTTTCGGGGCATCCAGTAATCTTCATAGAAACGAGTGAATCGTGACTCATGGTGTTTATGCTTAAATTTTTTCCAGCCATACAAGCGTTCCAATGTAGCTTCAGCGTCTTGTTTAATATAGGGAACCAAGTTAAGCGGCTTAACAATTTCCATTCCCAAGATGCGCTGATACAATATCTTGTAAATCAAGATATCAGTCAACGGGAAAGTCTTCAGCTTTCGTTTACCAAAACGCCTATGGATATCTTTGAATAATGTCTTATCAATACCTGGATAACCGCCCCACTCCTCAGGTTCACGGCAGCACTCCGTTGAATAGTTAGCGCCAGTCAGCACGTACTTAATATCGTGTTCTCGAGCAAATTTATAAAGACCGGAAAAAAAAGCAGCATCCTGGGGCAAGTCTTGGTCGGCTATTTGAGAACGAAAGAAAGACGTCTGAAGATCTTTCATTTCCTCCCAATTGATAACATCCGTGTATAAATCCAAGCCAAGTCCATCTACCAGCTTTTCAATATTACTTACCGCCTGGTCAGTATTCCAGCCAGCATCGACATGAAACAATAAAGGCCTTAATCCCATTTTTTCTTTTGCAATATAAGCAGCGTAAGAGCTATCCAATCCACCGCTTAAACCAATAATGCAATCAAAGTCTTTACCTTTACCATTTTCCTTAATTTTTTGTGCGATAGCCATCAGTTCGACTTCGCCCTTTTCGTCAGGGTGCCAATTCGGCGAAATTGCGTCTTTAAAATTGTGACAATAATCACAAACCCCCTGCACATCAAAAGAAATACTTGGGTCGGTAGTATCCATTATGCAAGTTGAGCATATTTTATACTGTTTAGAGCTTCGTACTATTTTCATGTTATACCTATATTCAGCACTTCAAGGTTCTTATAAAGAAGAATTCAATCGCGAGTATACTTCAAATAGCTTTTTGGAGTTAACTACCGGGCTGAAATTCCTGAGCGCAAGCGCATACGACTCCCGCCCCATACGCTCACGATCCGCTGGGTGCGACAACATGAAAAGAATAGCGTCAGCTAGCGCCCGCGGGTCTTTGGCTGGGATTGCTAACCCAGTTATCTGATGACTAAATGTATCTGGTGTCGGATGAGTGACGGCAACAATGCTGGGCACAGAAGAGAAACCCGCCTCAAAAACGGGTCTACCTGGCGCATCAAAATGAGAAGGAAAAAGCAAAACATCTAGGCGATCGTAAACATACTTAATGTTGAGCGTGGCTCCCAGCATATGAAAGCTCTCAGTCAACTGCTCCGACTTCGCAAGTGATTCAATATCACTTCCGGCATTTTGTGCGAAACCGAATTTCTGTAAAAGCCAAGCCTTCAGACCTTTATCATTGGTCGTAATACCGCCAACGATAATAAACTCAACATTTTTATTCAAATTAGAAATCAGCTTCGCCGCATCGAATATTTCAACTATACCTTTAGAATAGTGAATATTGCCAACGAACCCTACTTTGAGAGCCCCAACCGGAATTGATTCGAAGAAATCGACCAATCTCGCTTCCGGAACCGTATCGGCAACAGGAGTAAATGAATTATTAATAATACAAACAGGCATTTCTGGTGAAAGCGTAGCACGCACATTGCCGTCAATCGCAATAACTTCATCGACGTAACGTTCAAAGATTTTATTTATTGCTTGAACACGCAATGAGTGTTTATCTACTCGCGACAATGCCCGCACATGAACAACCAAGTGCGCACCAAATAACCACTTTGCCAAAAGCCCAGGAACAATATAGACAAACTCATTCACATGAATAATATCAAATTTTTTCCATCTTCGCTTTGCCTGCAGCAAGCCTAGCAACATGAATGGAAAGTTAAACAACTCGCGCAATAGTATCAACCAACGTGCGCCGCGATAATAACCGTAACGCGTATTGTCAAACTTCGTCATTCCTCGAACTGTGATGAGGTCCTTCGCCACTTGAGTATAAAATTTCAGCGCAGTACCGCGACTAACAAAAAAATATGGATCTACCTCCCCACTAGGAAGATTTTTAACCGCCTCGAACAAGCTCCGCGAGGCTCCTCCCAATGGACCATCGCCGTCGATGTATAATATCTTAATCGCCATAATCTCCCTCTTCTACTAAAATTTGGTTAATAGTATTTTTTTAGATTTAGCCGAAATACGCAGTACAGGGCTATTGCCACTGGAACCATACTATAAGTGTAAGATTTAGCAAAAATCAGCAAAAACACAGTTACCGCCACTGAAGAAAACGCCTGTATCCAGAACGGTGACCCGTAGTAACGGCGGTATTTCAGCATCAATGAAAAAAATGGTCCTAGTACTAGAACAAGTAACAAAATGAAACCTAGAATGCCATAATCTACCCAAGCCGCCAGAGCACTGTGAGCGTAAGCACCAGGCTCATGACTTGAATAGTCTCCTGTCAATGGATGCTCGGCGATTGTACGCAAGGCATGCATTTGCAAACTCTTTCTGGAATTAAGTGAAAGATCACCTTCCGAAGAAAAAATGGAAAACATCCTGTATCCTGACAGATCAATATTATTTATAAAAAACGCACCAACGACAATCAACGACACCAATAAAAAATAACAAACAACTATAAATCTAGCACCATGTCGACTTAGTTCAACAACAAAAATTATTATAAAAAAAGCAAAGAATTCTGAGCGAGCCCCTATGAAAAGCATTGCTGGCAATGTAACTAGATACAGCACCAGACGCTGATTGGTATTTCGCTCAGGTAGCATCATGATTAATATAACAAGATACACTAGAGCCAACTGCTGATAGTCAAGTTCGAAGACATATCCCTCAAGAACCAAAGCCGGAAGCACAAACGTCCCCGCTGTGGAAAAAATGCATACAAATACAGAATACCCAACAAGAAACAAATACAAGAGATACTTGGATTTCTCTTTGAGTAGTCCGAAGGAAAACATCACGAAGAAAAGCGAGCAGAACCTGATTGCACTCCGAAAGTGATAGTCATTTATTTCTGGATTAACCCCGGAGAAATATCCGTTCATGGACAGTAAGAGCATCATTGCTATGAGCAGGAAAAGCAACTTCACGCAAAACAAATTAAGGCATTTAAAAAAACCAAATCGTCGCACCACTACCCACACAGAAAGAGGAAGTGTTACAACGGCGGCGACAGAAAAATAACTCCCTAACACTGGAGAAATTATTTGAAACTGGGCCAAAGCTTGGTAAATCATAAATACAGGGAACAGCCAAAAAACCGCCTGAAAGGCAGCCCCCCCCGTAATACTCAACGAAAATCTTGGATTCTCTTTTAAATTATTCATTGATAATCAATAATTTCCCGTGATCAGCAAGCAATAACACGTTTATAAATATCGAACTCAGCTGCTTTAGAAAAATGCGAGTTATGCCATAGCAACGTAAAGTTACCCTTAGCTGCACGGCAAGTATCCTTTAGTTCTTTAAACTTCAAGAATGCGTCCTCGGTAGCACCCAACCCCAAATAGTGCTCATCCATAATCGAAACCTCCATCGCCACTAATGGGCGGATTCGAATATTCAACACCCTATACTCTTTTGGATTAAATGCGGGGTATTCGAAACAAGTACCGCATCTAAAGCCTGGTACATCCGCATATCCGAGCGTTGAATCGTATTGCATCCCAGCCGCCTCCCACGCCAATAGCGTTTGTGGGTGCGACCAGCGGAGATAATGCATTCTCCCGCCCCACACACTCTGTGAAATTTCCTCCTCTGCACATACTTTCCGCAATCGTTCAGCTTCTCTGACCAAGGAGGGTAGGTTTAGGTACGTATTATAGCTTGGATGCAAACCTATTTCGTGGCCGCGGAGGTGAATTGATGCCAGCAATTTCCTCATCGCGGGGTGCTCAATTTCATAGTCGCCATCTAGTGCAGGGTCGGTCCTCCCACAAATAAAATAAAACGCACTTGCGATGCCGTATCGTTCCGATACATCCATCAGCCAATCAAATGTATTAGCCGGATCAAGGTGGCTAATTTTAGCTCGGGTGCCTAACTTACAAAATGGAGCACGTAAGAAACCTTTCATATCACGACGTAGCAGATCACCGGTCATTCTTCTGAACAGTTTGAAAAAAGGCGCAAATGCGTAACGTCCTGGCATATCAACGTCATGCGAGACTTTCATCGAAAATTGCTGGGTCTTCAAAACCACGCCTGGCCACTGCAACTCAATAAATTGTCCCAGTATAAATAGCCATTCGTCGACGACTGGCCGGGAAAGATATCCATGTTTCACTGCATGCGAGGATGCGGCCGGGAAACGACCATGACTATCGAGATCATCTCTATCAAGCTCTTCCACCCGGTTTAACATCCAATACACGAGGGCAATAATATTGTAATTTATCCGATAACCGCTTTCAATTTTGTCGAAAAGGCAATTGTTCGCTCTTAGCCCAGGAGCAGGAATAGGACCAGGCAAAAAGCTTGAAACCGGTTCATTTGCTAAGTCAAGTTCGATAAAAGGCACATTGAATTTTCCGTCTCCGAACTCATCCAGATCCGACGCAAACTCTATGGACCCTGCGCGTCCTTCAAGATGCAGAGTAATAGAACCAACCTCATTTTTTCGAATCAACAGCACCAAACCGAAGCGCTCGAAAAGCACACTTTCAATCCAGCGAGTTGAGTCTCCTTTAAATATGCACTCCGCAATGGTTACCATGATTTAAGCCCTCTAATAAAAAAAGCAGTGTCTATGACTTTTGACTTCACTTTAGATATCGAAAAATAGGGGGTCTGATGGGCACCAAATCCTCTAAAGAACCGTTCGACGGGCTCCATCATTGAACCTTCAAAATCAAAAGCCTTCGTAACACTGGAAGAAAATCTAATTGCTTTCCACATGCACAGACTCGTAGCTCCGCTATTCCGAAGTTCCGGATCGCCGCCTCCCATCAAATAGTAAGCGCTATTGCTGTCCCATATGAGATAAATTCCTGCGTGTCGCCTGCCCTGCTCATCGACAGCAATAAATATTTTTCGGCAGCCACGTTCAGCGCAAGCCTGATCAATCTTTCTTACCAGCGTCTCCGAATAAGGCAATCCAATATTTTGACGTTTGAAAACAAGCTTATTCAACTCTAGAAATTCGTCTATGGAAGAATCTTCCTTAACCGTTATTAAGAAACGGCTTTCTGCTTTTTTAATATCCGTACGAATGTTTTGTTGAAGCTCTTCCCAGAGTGCTCTCTCGTCCGTTAAATCATTAATTACATAAGTATATCGAGTTGTCTGCTTGAATCCCTTCCAAAAAAAAGGAAGCCAGTTAGTCTGGCTATAATGCCAATTTTGAGTAAAATATTGATACGCTGGCAGCTGATCGATTAGAGATTCCATCAGGTCTTTTTGCTGGCTCAAAGATTTCGCATATTTAGCATCACTCTTCTTTATCCACGGGCCAAGTGTCTGAGTTAATGATGGCTGTCGAAGCAACGTCATTCCGAATTTTTTTTGTATTACATACGGCATAGAGGCGATTACTTTATTATCTCGCCTAACAATGGCTACGTTCCAATTTTCTTCTCCTGCCACAACATCCAGCCACCAGGCTTGACTGAATATAGGTATATCATCTACCTCATCGCATAGATCCCTGTACACGCTTTTAAAATCTGTCACTTGTATGCCTCCAGCGGGCGAACAAAAGAGTACCGTTCCTTTCGTTCAGCATCTCGCAATGCTGTTCGATTGTTAAAAAAGCAATTTTCTTTCTTTTGACTCCAAAAAAACTTAAATAGCCAGTTGGTAACGAATATTTTTTGCCCCCGAATTTGGGAGGCTAAAGAAAACTGACTCGGCTTTGAGCGCTGTGATTGTCGAATCTGATAATAATTAATCTGGGTGAGTCTTACGCCTTTCAAATTTCGTACAAAGGCGCTTTCTCTCATGATGTAAACAACAAAAAAAATAAATAAATAAATATTATTGATCACACTGTAAAACACAAATCTACCTCCACTTACCACAAGCAAGATTATATGAAATAAGACCATTCACTGCATACATCAGACTATAGAACCCACTAAACCATGAGAGTGCAACTTTAATATCACCATAATATTGGCCAATTAAAAAAGCCAAAGAAAGCAAACTAAACAGTATAGCTTGCCATACAAGATCAAATTTCTGTTTTTGTGCAATCATATACATGGTACTTAAGGGACTAGTTATAAACTGCAAAAAAAACATGGGCGTCAAAATTTGAGAGTACTCTCCAGACAGTCGCCAAGTATCCCCAAACACCAAGACAAATAACTCTGGCGCAAACAATAAAAAAATAGAAAACGGAATTATCGAGATAACTAACAGCCGTAGAAATGAGCTTCTATATATCGATCGACATTGTCCAGTCTTCGCATATTCCCGGCTTGCTTCATGTCTGAATACATCGCCAATGGCACCTGCAACAATAACCATAGGCGCGCCGATCACGCGCTGGATCAAGATATAAAATCCCGCAGAACCTGATCCGAATAGAGCACTTAAGAATAAAACGGGAGACTGGGCAGATGCCGTGTTAAATCCATGCGCCAGAATTAAGTATCGAGGAAAATTTGCATACTTTTTTGCGAGCACTATAATTTTATGCTTGTTAACTCTCAAGCTTTTACGAGGCGTACTGACAAACATCATATAAGCCATGATAAAGGCCGCAGCGACTTGACCTATTATCTGGCCTGTGACCAAGGCTACGCTCCCGGCTTTTAGATACCCACCAACAACATGAATTACCGTCATGCTCGAGCTTTGGAAAATTCGGCTGAGCGCCATCTGCTTATAGCGCCCTTCCCGGTTACACAAATAATTCAGACTTTGGTAGCTAGCCATAAAAAATACACTTATTGGCAACCAATACACCCATTGACTGTCACCGCCCCAGCCAAACATTGATTGAAGGCTACTTTTGAACATCAGGACGCAGACGAATATTCCAATACACGAGACGGCCGCCAACATAACTGACAGCGCGACAAGGTGATAAGCATCACTTTCTTTTTTCGGAACAATAATCGCCATCTCGTAACGTCCAGTTACGACGACAGCGACTATAGACGCTACTGCTAAATATAATGCAAACGCACCGAAGTCTTCAGGGCTATATATTCTTGTCAGTAAGGGACTTACTAACACAGGTATTGCTTGCGCGATCGTCGTTCCGGTCATCAACAGTGCAATGTTTCTTAGAAAATTTTTACCCGTGGACATCTCATAGCCCACTAACGACGGAAAAAAGTTTCTCTACAATTTCGACCTGTACTCTCTCGTGTAGATACGGATGCATTGGTAGACTGAGCACTGAGTCAGCAACTCTGTCTCCAACAGGAAGAGATACCGTCCCATCGGAAAAAGCAGGCTGTTTATTCAACGGCGTAGGATAATGCACTACTGTTGGAATACCCAAATCAGCCAAACGGCCTTGCACGATATCACGCTGCGGCACTAGAACTGTGTATTGCGCATAAACGCTTTCATTGCCAACCGCTATAAAAGGGCGAATTATAGACGACCCGTCTCCAATTAAATTATCGTATTTTACTGCTGCATCATGTCGGAGTTTCACCTCTTCTTCGAAAATTTCCAGCTTCGGCAGGAGAATTGCCGCTTGAAGGGTATCCAGTCGGCTATTGACCCCCACTCGAACATGATGATATCGGCGGCTTTGACCATGTCGTGAAACCTGACGAATAACGTTCGCTAGTTCTTCATCATTGGTGAAAATGGCTCCCCCATCTCCGTAGCAGCCAAGGGGCTTGCTCGGAAAGAAGCTAGTACACGATACAGTCGTCAGATTACACGAACGCCTCCCATTATACGTAGCGCCAAAACTCTGCGCGGCGTCTTCAATTACTGGGATTCCAAATCGTGCAGCAATTTCATTAATTGCATTCATATCGGCACATTGCCCATACAATGACACCGGGATAATAGCTTTGGTTTTGCTTGTAATTGCAGCCTCCAATTTTAGAGGGTCTAGATTGTAGGTAGCCGGATCAATATCGACGTATATCGGCTTGGCACCCAACAGCGCTACCGTTTCTGCCGTGGCAATATACGTAAACCCAGGTGTAATCACTTCGTCGCCAGGTCCGATGTTCAACGCCATTTGTACAATTTGTAGCGCATCTGTGCCGTTCGCACAGGTGATACAATATTTAGCCCCCACAAACGCTGCAAGAGCGTGTTCTAATTCATTCACTTCCGGGCCTAAAATATACTGGCCGTGAGCCATCACCCGAGCGATTGCCGCGTCAATCTTACCCTTGATACGTTTTTGCTGGGTTTTCAAATCAATGAAATCAATCATGTGTCTTTTCCAGTTTGTTAATTTGATTACCCTTAAGAACATACCGTGCCCCGGTGTGAATGCAAATCGCCTCCTCTCCATCACCTTGGAGTGGGAGCTCAAGTTGCTCGCCATACTCGCTCATCCACCCGATCTGGTGAGCAGGTACACCAACCACCAGCGCATAATCAGGTACATTTTTGGTGATCACGGCTCCGGCACCAATAAAAGCAAATTCACCAATTGTCACACCACAAACGATCGTGCAATTGGCACCCAGTGTTGCACCCTTTTTTACAAGGGTGTCACGGTATTCGCTTTTCCGCTCAACGAGGGAGCGCGGATTGTACACATTAGTAAATACCATACTGGGCCCACAAAATACGCCCTCTTCCAACGTTACGTTATCGTAAACTGATACATTGTTTTGAACTTTACAATTATTACCTATTACTACTTTATTACCAACAAATACATTCTGTCCCAATGAAACTCCGTCTCCGATACGCGCCCCCCCACAAACATGTACAAAATGCCAAACTTTTGAAGATTCACCGATCTGGGCGCCCGGATCGACTATAGCGGAGGGGTGTTGATAGTGAGGCATAATTGGTACCTAGATTAGTGATTAGAGGTAAAAATTGGTTTCATAAAAGGAGCAGCAAATAGTCCGTAATCATATGCTCCTCGCTCATTTAAGTGGTGGTTATCCATATAAATTAAGGTGCCAGAATAAAACGGCGCCTCCGCAAAAAAAACACTATGTGAAAAATCCATAAAATCGGCGCCTTTATATTGTCTAACAATTTCAGCTATTTTATTATTGGCTTTTTCCCAGCCTTCATTTTTACTAACTTTAATTGGCAGTCCCAACTCTGAGAATCGCCTGACCCGACGTGGATTAAAATCAAACATAGGTATTTGTGCAAGTACAACTACTCTCACGTTGCGCTTAGTGGTATCTTCCAAAAAATTTGAAAATGCATGTAAAAATTCTGAATTAGAAGCCTGCCACTCCCACATCGCAGCGACTACGATCGTAGTGGCTTGATCGATATACGGCGCAAGTGCCGCTATTTGTGATCGACAATCTGCACGCGAGTACTCGGGTATTCGGTCTACATCAAAGCCGGAGATTGGTACACAATTGCTTGCTGTGATTACTCTCGCAGCCATATTTTCTTGTCTAACTACTGCATCAAAAAAGCCGTTAAGTTGCGCTGCATGGCTATCACCAAGAACAAGTACAGGTATCGCTTCGGTGCGACTTCCGCGTAAGCATTCCCCGATTATCCGACCATGACAAATTGCTTCTGGGCGCGCGTATCTCGTTAACTCTATGGGCAAGGGTTTTTCAATGTGCTCATTGAGCGCTGAACTCCCAACCACGATTAAAGCTAAAACCATTAGCAAGGCGCCTACCCTGATAGGTTTCGCCAAGAGACCAGTGCTATTACGAGTTGGGATCTCTACGCATCGAAAAGACAGCCAAGCTAATAAAAACGTAGTAATTAGAAATACTAACACCCACGCATTGCCCAGCTCGTAACGTTCGGTGTAATAGCGTATGAACGCAAGAACAGGCCAATGCCAAAGATAAAGTGAATAAGAGAGTCCGCCCACCCAAACAAATATATCTGTAGAGAGCAATTTGCTTACCGTGCCTGTTCTAGCGGCGATCAGCAACCCAGTCGCAATACATGGCAGAATCGATAACACACCTGGAAAGTTTTTTTCATCAATGCAAAAGACTAAAAAAGCAAGAAGTATCAGGCCTATCCAACCAACAAAGTTCGAGATACTCATCGACCAATTACGCCCTATTCGAGTAATAGCAACTAACGCTCCTATAAGAAACTCAGGCACTCTCGCAATTAGCGAATAATATATACTAGAGTGACCAACTTGAGTGCGCATACTCCACTCTGCGTAACCAAATAAAGTTACGCACATTACACCCAACATGCAGGTCAGATATTTTCGTGGAGTGAAAAGAATAAGCAATGGAAAGAATAGATAGAATTGCATCTCTATGGCAAGCGACCAAGTATGCAAAAGTGGAAGCTCATATGTTCCAGGCGCAAAATAGCTGCCAAAATCAGAAAAATACTGATTACTATAAAATAAAATTGCGGACTGCAGTGACCCCTTAAAAAAATGAAAGTCACCAGGCAAAAAAAGCAACGCAGAAAAAATACTAACCGCCGCCAACATGACGCCATATGCTGGTACGATACGCTTTGCCCGCCCCCAGTAAAACGCGGGCCAGCTGAACTCAGTTTTCCCATCAATAATTAATGAACAGATTATATATCCCGAAATAACGAAAAAAACATCTACTCCTATAAAACCGCTTGGCAACCACGTTTTAGACGCGTGAAAAAGCATGACAACCAAAACAGCGATAGCTCGCAATCCTTGGACGTCACGTCGAAAAGCAGTTTGGAGCCTCACTGTTGTGCTTACCAAAGCTTTCGCCGGAATTTTGACTGGTTCGTTCAAATTCACCACGCTTGCTCAACTCTCCAACAGCAGACAAGGGATGGGTGTATACGCCCACCCTTGGATGTTACAACAGATCAGCGGAGCAGATCAGCAAGCACCGGATGGCCTTCTCCAACAGTCGGCACGGAAATTTTAGATGCGCGAATAACTTCGACTGTTTCAACACAATGGCGCGCATCTTCAATCCCGTAACCACGTCCAGCCAAAATTTCTTGGTAACTGGTTGTATGAAGATCTGTAAAACCTTCAGAGAACTCCATCTCATCGCCGTCCACGGTAATAGAACGATAAGTTGGTTTTTTTCCTTTTACTGAATCAGGCAAATCATTGCTGTCAATTGACAAGAACCAGCGCACCCTTGCTTTCTCATACTCAAGGTAGCCAGCGGCCTTATGATTACTCGTAAAATGCACAACGTTGCGCTCAAGCTTACCGAAAATGAAGTGCAGCATGTCATAAAAATGCACACCAATATTGGTAGCTACGCCAAATGACTTACGTGGATCTCCCTTCCAGCTTTCCATGTACCACTTACCACGGGAAGTGATATAGGTAAGCTCCACTTCATATTTTTTGTCGTTATGCTCTTTAGCAACTTTTTCCTTTAAGTCTAGAATGGCTTGATGGTGACGTAACTGGAGGATGTTATATACGCGCTTGCCCGTTTCCTGCTCAACGAGCAGGAGTTCGTTAAGAATTTCACTAGTTGGCACCAGTGGTTTTTCGCATATAACATCGCATCCTAGCCGTAGAGCAGCCGCTATGTGAGCATGATGTAAGTAGTTCGGCGAGCAAATTGAAATATAATCAAGGGCAGTTTCAGGATCGCGTTTCAGACGAAACGCATGCTCCTGAAAACGCTCAAATTCGGTAAAGAATTGACTGTCTGGCGACAAACTATCAATGATCCCTACAGAGTCATTAATGTCATAAGCAGAGGCCAACGTATTACCGGTATCCTTGATTGCGCGCATATGACGTGGCGCGATATAACCGGCGGCTCCGATGAGCGCAAATTTTTTCATTTAGTCGATTCCTTTTGAAATGTAAACACTCCAATCACCTCGTATTAGAGTGATTGGAGTGCACGAGGCGCGGTACCTTCAGTCAAGCCTTGATAATGTGTGGCGCCACAGAGCGATACTTACCCCGACTATCAACGATCAGTCGCGAGGAAGATTTAATCAGCTCGTAATCAAATTTGTCATGGTCTGTCGCCAGTACAACCGCATCAAAACTGGCGAGATTTTCACTCGTCAGGACTTCACTGCTCAAGTCGAAATGGTGCTCACGCATTTTTGGAAAAACCGGAACATGTGGGTCGCTGTAGGCGACAAGCCCCCCCTTAGCCTCAAGCAGCTCCATGATTTCGACTGATGGTGATTCACGCATATCATCGACGTTTTTCTTGTAGGCAATACCGAGGATCAGTACCTTGCTGCCCTTCAGGGCTTTGCCACTCTCGTTCAGCCCATCCACTAACTTACTGACGACGTATTCAGGCATAGCTTGGTTTACCTCACCAGAGAGCTCGATAAACCGTGTATGTAATCCGTACTCCCGGGCCTTCCAAGTCAAGTAGAATGGATCGATAGGAATACAGTGCCCCCCCAAACCTGGGCCCGGATAATAGGCGGTGAACCCGAAAGGCTTTGTAGCCGCGGCGTCGACGACCTCAAAAATATCGATACCCATGCGATCAGCAACGACTTTCATCTCGTTGACTAAGCCAATGTTTACGGCGCGATGAATGTTTTCCAATAGCTTGGTCATTTCTGCTGCTTTGGTAGAACTGACAGGCACGACCTGGTCGATTGCCTGTTCATACAGCGCCGTGCCCACTTCCAGACAGGCTGGCGTATCACCACCGATAATTTTTGGAATCGTGCGCGTCTCGAAGTTCGGATTGCCCGGGTCCTCGCGCTCAGGTGAGTAGACAAGAAAAATATCTTGCCCAACAACCAAACCACCTTCCTGAACTCGCGGCAGCAACTCTTCCTCGGTGGTTCCCGGATAAGTTGTGCTCTCCAACGACACGACTTGACCGGCACGCAGGTAGGGCTTGATTGCGTCGGTGGTATCGATTACGAAGCTCATGTCAGGTTCGCGATATTTATTTAAGGGCGTTGGCACACACAGGATCAGCGCATCACACTCTGCAACGCGACTAAAATCCACGGTTGCTTCAAATCCCGAGTCACGGGCCGCCGCAATTTTTGCACCTGGTATGTGCTCGATGTAGCTTTCGCCCGAATTCAACTTTTCGACTTTACTGACGTCGATATCGATGCCAAGCACGCGAAAACCAATCGCGTTGTAACGAAGCATTAACGGCAGGCCCACATAACCAAGACCCACGATCCCGATCAGCGCTTCCTTACTTTTGAACTTGGCGACACTGGCCAGTTTCTGCAGGTGCATCAGTAATACTCCAGATTAAACAAGATGAATTTCGCTGTCATAGGCGGTAGCCGAGCAGCAACTGCAGTCAACGCACACCATGGCTCGTGCGCATCATGAGAGGACGGGTCGCGTCTCCGCAGGCCATGACCTTTCCTAGCGCAATCGGTTTACCCAGGAGCCCAGCAAAGACCTGGCTGGCATACAGCTCCCCTCAGTATCTACCGATGAATTAAATCATAGGTTCGATGGTAAATCCGTATAAAGATACCGTCGGGAACGAGCATAACGATCACTTGATGAAGCGCCAATAGCCACCCCCAGCGCAGACCGAAGGCACCTAAGCGCGAAACCAACCAAATTATCTTCAGGACCGATCAAACGTATCACCAGCCGTTTTCTTTGAGAGATCAGATGAGCTAGGCAATAATGACAAATTCGCGACAGTAGCATTGCTATTACGGACGGTGTGGCGTATAAGCGCGAAAGCTACGCCCAGCATCAAGCCGGCCATTAACGCCGCCAGAAGTATCAAGGCTTTTTTAGGTTTGACCGGACTCAGAGGCTCTAAAGCCTGCTTATCAATCGTGACCAGTTGCAAACGACTTATGTCGATGTTGAGATTACGCAGGCGCGCCATTTCAGCACGCAATGGCTGGACCCCCTGAAGAAACAAATCTTCATTCTCTCGAAGGCCGAGAATTTCGATTTCACGGTTGGACTGAAGTAGCTGTAGCTCTTTAGCTATCTGCGCGATCCGCTCCGCAGTGAAATCATCGGATTTTCGAAGCTTGAGAGCAGCCCTTTCAGCTGCCAAGGCATCAGTCCCCATAAAATATAGAGGAATTTGCTGATTATTGACCTCTGTTCGCATTACAACCTGAGAATTTACACGATCTACGTCACCGAGAGAGGTTGGCGCCGTTGGCCTGCGAATACCAAGAGATTGAGCTATTCCAATTGCCTCATCCAACTGAGTCATGCGATCAGCTCTCTCAGTTTTCAGCTGGGTACGAAGCGCCTTTAACTCGTCCTGCAATTGCGCACGCTTCAGGTTATCAGACTCATGCAACGAGGCAATTCTCGCCTCTTTTTCCATGTCGTAACTCGCGCGCGCAGCTTTAACTTTCTCGGAAAGCTCATTTAGTCGATTCTTGACGATCACCTCAATATCAGCAGCAATTTGCTGGCGCTCAATAGCAATAGCATAGTCCACAAATCCATTGAGGATGCTAACCCCATCGACGCCCTTGGGATAATTCATCTCCAGCTTGATATAAGCACTTAGAGAGTCGGCCTTTCTCGGATCGGGTAGGACCAAATTAATAGAGTTACGGTTGAACTCCTCAAAGCTCTGCTCCAACGTCCTTCCGGGACGTTCGAACCGACTAAAAAGCTTCTGATTAGCCCTGAAAAAACCAAGCCGAGCTTCGTAAGATTCTAATGAGGCGCCCACTCTATTTAAAGCATCCCCGGGAGGGAGCCTGTAGATTTCGGAACGATTTAGGGCATCCAGCTGATTGATAGCAGCAGGTCGCAATATACTAACTACCTGGTACTCAGGTGTAGTCGAAAATGCATAGATCCCTGCGACGAGAACCACGCCAGCAGTAACAAGCGAAATTAGCTTTTTCTGCCTCCAGATGGCCTGAAAAAGGGTAAAAAGGTCAATTTCGTCGGATGGCGATACCGGTGGGGCGCGAAAACTGCTACTCACAACAAAAACCTGCCTTCAAAGAGAAACTGCGGGCTCGTTATGCAGACAAAATTGCGTATTTTTATTCTAATTGGTTTACCACTAAAACCCAGCGTCTCTGCCAAATTTTGAGCGCACAAAATGCCTGTTATCGAGAACAGATTCCATTCTGCCATCTCTTTGGCATATTACAAGTCTTGACATGTCTGTCGGACGTTTCTGAATTCCCCATGAGAACTGTCGCAACCAGCGGGAATAGGTAGCTAGGCAACGCAAAGCGCTCGACATGACTAGATTTCTGACAAGCGGTCTCAAACACCGCCCATTCCCATCACAATGCCAGCTAAGACTACCCCCCTAAACCACCGCCTTACCCCGACGCCTACGCACAACCACCCCCAACACCGGCCCAATCACCATCCCCACAATCAAAGCCACCACCACAAACACCGCCACCGGCATCTGCGCAGTACTCCACCCCAGGAATGACAGCACCACACCCTGCTGGTTCTCCAGCACAAACGCCAGAACCACCAAAGCCGCAAGCACCGCAATCAACACCGCAACAACGCGCTTAACCCCACGCATACCCTTCTCCTTCCCCAAAGACACTCAGACGCCTTCTTCCTCTTCTTCGTTCACCCGATCGCGCAATTCCTTGCCCGGTTTGAAGTGGGGAACGAATTTGCCGTCGAGGCTGACGGATTGGCCGGTTTTTGGGTTGCGGCCTACGCGTGGTGCGCGGTAGTGCAGGGAGAAGCTGCCGAAGCCGCGGATTTCGATGCGATCTCCGGTGGCGAGGCATTGGGACATTTGCTCAAGCATGGTCTTGATAGCCAGCTCCACATCCTTGGATGAGAGCAGCCCTTGATGGGTGACAATTCGTTCGATCAACTCCGACTTCGTCATATTTTTCCCTTCTTTTTCAAGCAGCTAGGAAAAGCGCTCCGAAGGTTTTAGCATGAGTTGATGAATTTGAACAGCCCATGTGTCAACTTATCTGAGGCTGAATAAACACGTTCAGCAAGCAGCCAACCCCTTACTTACAGATCACCAACATGGTCCGCGTCACCGCGCCAGCAGGGTTCCAGCCGAACAGGTAGTCGCCCTCTTCGTCCTCTGCATCGCTGGAGCGGGTTATGACCTTGTAGCCCTGCATCTTGCACTCACGGGCGGCGCGCTTCTCGCACTTTTCCCACTTGTTGCCCAGGCCAGAGCAGTCGACCTCGATGCCGCTGACGCCGCGCTTCGCGTGTGTCTTGGCACTGGTGGAGGAGCAGCCTGCAAGTACCAGCAAGGCGAGTATTACGATAACTCTGTTCATTCAAACCCTTATTGAGTCAGCAACGCGAAATAGCCGTTTTCAAGGCTATAGTCAGTTCTGACATTGGGCTGAATGCCTTGGTTCGATGCAGTTGCTTCATCAAATTTCAGGCACAAAAAAGGGCGACCGAAGTCGCCCTTTTTCTACAGCTTTACAGAACTTAGTTCTGCTTAGCCATTGCCTGGCGCAGCAGTGCCGCCATGGTGGTATCAGCAGCAGCTTCCGGAGCAGCTTCTTTCAGGCTCTGGATAGCTTCTTTCTCTTCCACTTCGTCTTTCGACTTGATGGAGAGCTGAATCACGCGGCTCTTGCGGTCAACGCTGATGATCTTGGCTTCTACTTCCTGGCCTTCTTTCAGAACGTTGCGCGCGTCTTCAACGCGGTCACGGCTGATTTCGGAGGCTTTCAGAGTCGCTTCGATATCGTCGGCCAGAACGATGATGGCGCCTTTGGCGTCAACTTCTTTCACAGTGCCTTTAACGATGGCGCCTTTATCGTTCTCTTGAACGTACTCGGAGAACGGATCGCTTTCCAGTTGCTTGATGCCCAGGGAGATGCGCTCGCGCTCTGGGTCAACCGACAGGATAACGGTGTCCAGCTCGTCGCCCTTCTTGAAACGACGAACAGCTTCTTCGCCAACTTCGTTCCAGGAGATGTCGGACAGGTGAACCAGGCCGTCGATGCCGCCGTCCAGACCAATGAAGATACCGAAATCGGTGATCGACTTGATGGTGCCGGAGATTTTATCGCCCTTGTTGAACTGGCCAGAGAAATCTTCCCATGGGTTAGATTTGCACTGCTTGATGCCCAGGGAGATACGACGACGCTCTTCGTCGATGTCCAGAACCATAACTTCCACTTCGTCGCCGACTTGTACGACTTTCGAAGGGTGGATGTTCTTGTTGGTCCAGTCCATTTCGGAAACGTGTACCAGGCCTTCCACGCCTTCTTCCAGCTCTGCGAAGCAGCCGTAGTCGGTCAGGTTGGTAACACGCGCGGTTACGCGGGTGCTTTCTGGGTAACGAGCTTTGATAGCAACCCATGGATCTTCGCCCAGCTGCTTCAAGCCCAGGGAAACGCGGTTACGCTCACGATCGTACTTCAGAACCTTGACATCGATCTCGTCGCCAACGTTGACGATTTCGGAAGGATGCTTGATACGCTTCCAAGCCATGTCGGTAATGTGCAGCAGGCCATCGACGCCACCCAGATCGACGAATGCGCCGTAATCGGTGAGGTTCTTGACGATACCTTTGACTTGTTGGCCTTCCTGCAGGGATTCCAGCAGAGCTTCACGCTCGGCGGAGTTCTCTGCTTCCAGCACGCTGCGACGGGAAACGACAACGTTGTTGCGCTTCTGGTCGAGCTTGATGACTTTGAATTCCAGTTCTTTGCCTTCCAGGTGCGTGGTGTCGCGCACTGGACGAACGTCGACCAAAGAACCTGGCAGGAACGCACGGATGCCGTTAACGTCGACAGTGAAGCCGCCTTTAACCTTACCGTTGATAACGCCCTTGACCACTTCTTCAGCTGCGAAGGCTGCTTCGAGAACAATCCAGCATTCAGCGCGCTTGGCTTTTTCACGGGACAGCTTGGTTTCACCGAAACCGTCTTCAACCGAGTCCAGAGCAACGTGAACTTCGTCACCGACATTGATAGTCAGGTCACCAGCATCGTTGTAGAACTGTTCCAGCGGGATCAGAGCTTCAGACTTCAGACCAGCGTGAACGGTTACCCAGCGAGCTTGGTAATCGATATCAACGATAACACCGGTGATGATGGAGCCTGCCTGAAGGTTCAGGGTTTTTAGGCTTTCTTCAAAGAGTTCCGCAAAGCTTTCGCTCATTTTAATTCCTGTTGATAAGGGCGAAGAATACGCCCATCTCCACACCCCAGACGGTGTGGGTCAGTTTCAGTTAAAAGAAGCCACCGCAGGACTATGACTGGTCCCCTGCGGCCTTCTTGATCACCCGGCGATATCGCGAATGGCGATTTCACTCATGATGCGTTCCAGCACCTGCTCGATGGATAGCTCCGTGGAATCCAGCTGTATGGCGTCAGCCGCCGGCTTGAGCGGGGCTACCGCACGCTGGGTATCACGCTCATCGCGTGCACGGATCTCATCTAGCAGACTCGACAGACTAACACCATCGACTTTGCCCTTCAACTGCAAGTATCGGCGGCGTGCCCGTTCCTCGGCGCTGGCGGTCAGGAAAATCTTCAGCGGCGCCTCGGGAAACACCACCGTGCCCATGTCGCGGCCATCGGCCACCAGGCCCGGCGCCTCCTGGAATGCGCGCTGGCGCTGCAGCAGCGCCTCGCGCACGGCAGGCAGCGCGGCCACTTGGGAGGCGCCCGCGCCGATACTTTCGGTGCGAATCACATCGCTGACTTCATCACCTTCCAGAATGATGCGCTGCAACTGACCCTCGGTCGCCGCAATGAACTGCACATCCAGATGGGCGGCAAGTTTCGTCAGCAGCTCTTCGTTGGTCAGGTCCACACCATGGTTGTGCGCAGCGAACGCCAGCAGGCGATACAGCGCGCCAGAATCCAGCAGGCACCAACCCAGGCGCTTGGCCAGAATGCCAGCGATTGTGCCTTTGCCCGAGCCGCTAGGCCCGTCGATGGTAATCACCGGTGCTTTGATATTCACAATTGAGCCTCTTGGGCAACACGGATGCCGACTTGGGCACACAGTGTCAGAAAGTTCGGAAAAGACGTAGCAACATTGGCGCAGTCAAGGATACGAATAGGCGCCGTCGCCCGCAGGGAAGCCACACTGAACGCCATGGCAATCCGATGGTCGCCATGGGCATGCACTTCACCGCCGCCCATCGGGCCACCGTCAATGATAAGCCCATCAGGCGTGGGTTCACACTTCACGCCCAGAGCCAACAGACCGTCGGCCATCACCTGGATGCGATCGGACTCCTTGAGGCGCAGCTCTTCGGCCCCGCGTAAAACAGTACGCCCCTGAGCGCAGGCTGCGGCAATAAACAGCACGGGAAACTCATCAATCGCCAACGGCACCAGGGCCTCTGGAATCTCGATACCCTTGAGCGCGGCAGCACGCACACGTAAATCCGCAACCGGCTCGCCGCCCACCTCACGCTGATTTTCGAGGGTGATATCAGCCCCCATCAGCCGCAGGATGTCAATCACACCGGTGCGGGTCGGGTTGATACCGACATGCTCCAGCAACAGCTCGGAGCCTTCGGCAATCGAGGCCGCCACCAGGAAAAACGCCGAAGACGAAATATCCCCCGGCACTTCAATACGCGTAGCGGTCAACCCATGCCCCGACGCCAGCGACGCCGTCGCGCCCTGCACCGCCACCGGGTAGCCAAAGCCGCGCAGCATGCGCTCTGTGTGGTCGCGGGTCGGTGCGGGCTCGGTCACCGAGGTTTTACCCTCAGCGTATAACCCCGCCAACAACAAGCAGGATTTCACCTGGGCACTGGCCATGGGCAGTACATAGTTCAAGCCTTTGAGCGATTGTCCGCCACGAATGCTCAGTGGCGGACGCCCGTCCGGCCCGGTCTCGATGATCGCGCCCATTTCACGCAGCGGCTTGGCCACGCGGTTCATCGGGCGCTTGGACAGCGAGGCATCGCCGGTCAACACGCTGTCGAAGCGCTGCGCCGCCAATACACCGGCCAACAGGCGCATCGACGTGCCGGAATTGCCCACGTAGATCGGCCCCGGCGCTGCCTTCAGGCCCTGCAGGCCGACACCGTGAATGGTCACGCGCCCATGGTGCGGGCCCTCGATCACCACGCCCATGTCGCGAAAGGCCTGCAAGGTCGCCAGGGCGTCCTCACCCTCAAGGAAGCCTTCCACCTCGGTCACACCCTCGGCCAACGAGCCCAGCATGATCGAGCGATGGGAGATCGACTTGTCACCCGGCACGCGGATGCGCCCGCTCAAGCGGCCACCCGGGCTGGCGATGAAGGTCAGATCATCGGTGTTCACTGCGGTTTCCATATAGGCCCGGCGTGCGAGAATCTTGCTGAAATGTTCACGCGCCACCCGTGCCCGTGTGAACACGCCCAGCAGTTGATGGCCGTCTCCCGCATCCACCGCGTCGCGCAAGGCGTCGAGATCACTGCGGAAGGTGTCCAGGGTGCGCAACACCGCTTCGCGATTGGCGAGGAAGATGTCGTGCCACATCACCGGATCGCTGCCGGCAATCCGCGTAAAATCGCGGAAGCCGCCGGCGGCGTAACGGAAAATCTCGAGGTTCTCGTTGCGCTTGGCCAAAGAATCCACCAAGCCAAATGCCAGCAGATGCGGCAAGTGGCTGGTGGCTGCCAACACTTCGTCGTGACGCTCGACCTGCATATGCTCCACATCCGCGCCCAGTTCGCGCCAGAGACGATCCACCACCGCCAACGCCGTGGGATCGGTTTGCGCAAGCGGCGTCAGGATGACCTTATGCCGACGAAACAACTGCGCATTGGAGGCCTCCACCCCGCTCTGCTCGGAACCCGCGATGGGATGGCCCGGCACAAAACGCGGCGGCATGCCACCAAACGCCAATCGTGCCGCGCGCACCACGTTGCCTTTGGCGCTGCCCACATCGGTAAGGATCGCTTGCCCGAGGTCCATACCCGCCAGTACCGCCAGCAACTTCTCCATGGCCAGGATCGGCACGGCAAGCTGGATCACATCCGCGCCCTGGCACGCAACGGTCAGGTCCGCCTCACAGCGGTCCACCACCCCCAACTCCACCGCCAACGTGCGCGATTGCGGGTCGAGGTCCACCCCCACCACTTCGCCACATAGCCCGCTTTCACGCAGGCCTTTGGCGAAGGAACCACCGATCAACCCCAGACCGACCACCACCAGGCGACCGATCATAGGCACAGCAGGTTGCAATGCAGTGACATCAACCACGGGCCAGAACCTTGGCCAGCGCCTCAAGGAAGCGGCTGTTCTCAGCCGGCAAACCGATGGTGATACGCAGGTGGTTCGGCATCCCGTAGTTGGCTACCGGGCGTACGATCACACCCTCGCGCAGCAAACCCTGGAACACCGGCGCCGCTACTTGGCCGAGGTCGACGCAGATGAAGTTGCCCTTGGACGGAATCCAGCCCAGGCCCAGCTCACGAAAGCCTTCCTGCAATTGCAGCATGCCGCTTTCGTTGAGGCGACGGCCTTCTTCCAGGTATTCGGCATCCTTCACCGCCGCACAGGCGGCCGCCAGGGCCAGGCTGTTGACGTTGAACGGTTGGCGCACGCGGTTCAGCACATCGGCCACCACAGGCGTGGACAAGCCATAACCGACCCGCAACGACGCCAGGCCATAAGCCTTGGAGAACGTACGCGACACCAGCAGGTTCGGGTAGGCCGCAAGGAAATCCAGGCCGTCGGGCAGGTCGCTGCCTTCGGCGTACTCGATGTAGGCTTCGTCCAGCACGACCAGCACATGCTCGGGCACGTCCTGCAGGAATTCGTTCAGTGCCTGCTCGTCAAACCAGGTGCCGGTCGGGTTGTTCGGGTTGGCGATAAACACCACGCGAGTCTGGGCATCGATGGCCGCCAGCATCGCCGGCAGGTCATGGCCCCAGTCCTTGGCAGGAATCACGCGAGCATCTGCCCCCACCGCCTGGGTCACAATCGGGTAGACCGCAAACGCATGTTCGCTGAACACCGCATTCAAACCTGGTGCCAGGTAGGCACGGCCGACCAGTTCAAGGATGTCGTTGGAGCCGTTGCCCAAGGTCACTTGATTCAACTCGACCCGGCACTTGTCCGCCAGTAGCGACTTGAGGGCAAAACCGTTGCCATCGGGATAACGGGTCAGCTCGGCCAGCTCTTCACGAATCGCCGCCAACACTTTGGGGCTCGGGCCCAGCGGGTTTTCGTTACTCGCCAGTTTGACGATCTTGGACGGGTCCAGATTCAACTCACGGGCCAACTCGTCCACAGGCTTGCCTGGAACGTAAGCCGAGAGTTGTTGCACGCCCGGCTGCGCCAGGGCGAGGAAGTTGCCACTCATGTCAAAGCCTCACAAAACCGCTTTCGGGTAAGAGCCCAGCACCTTGAGTGCCACGGCTTCCTGACTGATCTTCTCCAGCACGCCCTTGACCAGCGGGTCGCGGTGATGGCCGATGAAGTCGATAAAGAACACATAGGTCCACTTACCGCTGCGCGAAGGACGAGTCTCGATGCGCGTCAGGTCAATCCCGTTATCGTGGAACGGCACCAGCAGCTCATGCAGCGCGCCGGGTTTGTTGCTCATGGAAACGATAATTGAAGTCTTGTCGTCGCCGGTGGGCGGCACTTCCTGGCTGCCGATCATCAAAAAGCGCGTGGAGTTATCCGGGCGGTCTTCGATCTTCTCAGCCAGGCGCGTCAGGCCGTAGAGGCCCGCGGCCATATCGCCGGCAATCGCCGCCGAGTTCCACTCACCCTTGACCCGCTTGGCCGCTTCGGCGTTGCTGGACACCGCCACGCGCTCGACATTCGGGTAATGGGCGTCCAGCCACTTGCGGCACTGGGCCAGGGACTGGGCGTGGGAATAGATACGGCTGATGCTGTCGGTCTTGGTGTTTTCACCCACCAGCAGGTGGTGGTGGATACGCAACTCCACCTCACCGCAGATCACCATGTCGTGTTCGAGGAAGCTGTCCAGCGTGTGGTTGACCGCACCTTCGGTGGAGTTTTCCACCGGCACCACGCCAAAATTCACCGCACCGGCGGCGACTTCACGGAAAACTTCGTCGATGGCCGCCATCGGCTTGCTGATCACCGCATGGCCGAAGTGCTTCATGGCCGCTGCCTGGGTGAAGGTGCCCTCAGGGCCGAGGTAAGCCACTTTCAGTGGCTGCTCCAGCGCCAGGCACGAGGACATGATTTCACGGAACAACCGCGCCATCTCTTCGTTGCCCAACGGCCCCTTGTTGCGCTCCATCACACGCTTGAGCACCTGGGCTTCACGCTCGGGGCGATAGAACACCGGCACTTCGCCTTCCGCCAGCGACGCCATTTTCACCCGTGCCACTTCCTGGGCGCAGCGCGCACGCTCACTGATCAGCTCCAGGACCTTCTCGTCCAGGCTGTCAATGCGTACGCGCAGGGCCTTGAGTTCTTGCTCAGACATTAGCCGTGTTCCTTCTCGAACTCTGCCATGTAGGCAACCAGCGCATTGATGGCGTGGATGTCGACGGCGTTATAAATGGAGGCGCGCATGCCACCCACCGAGCGGTGGCCCTTGAGGTTCAGCAGGCCGCGTTCGTCGGCGCCGGCCAGGAACGGCTTGTCCAGGCGGTCGTCCGCCAGGCGGAACGGCACGTTCATCCACGAGCGGTCGGTGAGGTTGATCGGGTTGCTGTACAGGCCGCTGGCGTCGATGAAGTCGTACAGGGTGCGCTTCTTCTCTTCGTTGAGCTTGCCGATGGCCGCCACGCCGCCCTGCTCTTTGAGCCACTCGAAGACCAGGCCGGAGAGGTACCAGGCAAACGCCGGCGGGGTGTTGTACATCGAGCCGTTATCGGCCGCGACCTTGTAGTTGAGCATGGTCGGGCACAGCGAGCGGGCGCGGCCCAGCAGGTCTTCGCGGATGATATTGACCAGGATGCCGCTTGGGCCGATGTTCTTTTGCGCGCCGGCGTAGATCATGCCGTACTTGGACACATCGATCGGACGCGAGAGGATGTCCGAGGACATGTCGCACACCAGCGGAACGTCACCGACTTGCGGCACCCAATCAAATTCCAGGCCACCGATGGTTTCGTTCGCGACGTAGTGAACGTAGGCCGCGTCTTTGGACAGCTTCCACTCGTTCTGACCGGGAATGGCGAAGTAGTCGTAGGGCTTGGCGGTGCCTGCCACGTTGACATGGCCGTAGCGCGAGGCTTCTTCGATAGCCTTCTGACCCCAGATACCGGTGTCGATATAGTCGGCAGTCCCGCCTTCTGGCAGCAGGTTCAGCGGTAACTGGGCGAACTGCTGGCTCGCACCACCTTGCAGGAACAGCACTTTGTAATGGGATGGGATGTCCAGCAAGTCGCGCAGGTCCTGCTCGGCCTTGTTGGCGATGGACACGAACTCATCGCTGCGATGGCTCATTTCCATCACGGAGAGGCCTTTTCCATGCCAGTCGAGGAGTTCACCCTGCGCACGCTGCAGGACTGCTTCAGGAAGCGCCGCGGGACCGGCACAGAAGTTATAGGCTCTCTTGCTCACATCCAATCTCACTCTGATCTGGTGGGGCTGCAATCATGTCAGCAACGCCCTCATTCTGGAGCGGACATCTGTGGGAGCTGGCTTTCCTGCGATAGCAGCGCCGCGGTATCACTGAATGACCGAGGCGCCTGCATCGCAGGCAAGCCAGCTCCCACATGGACCGCGTCCAGGCAAAGGGCGCTGTGTTTCATAGGGGACAAACAACAAGGGGGCGAATCTTCATCCGCCCCCTGTGTGTCCGCTTATTCCTGCGGTTCTTCTTCGTCTGCGGCAGCGTCGAGGGTTGGCTCGTCAACGTTGTCATCGCCAGCTGCGATCACCTCGCCTTCGAATTCCTCACCTTCGAGCTCTTCACCTTCGACTTCCGAAGGCTCCTGCACACGCTCCAGGCCGACCAGTTTTTCGTCCTTGGCCAGCTTGATCAGGGTCACGCCCTGGGTGTTACGGCCCAGGCTCGACACTTCCGCCACACGGGTACGCACCAGGGTGCCCTGGTCGGAAATCAGCATGATCTCCTCGCCGTCGAGCACCTGCACCGCGCCGACGAGACGGCCGTTGCGGTCGTTGCTGACCATGGCGATCACGCCCTGGCCGCCACGCTTGTACTCCGGGAACTCACTGATGGCGGTGCGCTTGCCATAACCACGCTCGGAAGCGGTGAGGATCTGGCTGCCTTCTTCCGGGATCAGCATCGAAATCAGCTTCTGCCCTTCCGGCAGGCGCATGCCGCGTACACCGCGGGCGGTACGGCCCATGGCTCGTACGTCGGATTCCTTGAAGCGTGTGACCTTGCCGCCATCGGAGAACAGCATGACTTCGCGCTCGCCATCGGTGATGGCTGCGGAAATCAGCACGTCGCCTTCGTCCAGTTCCAAGGCGATCAGGCCCACGCTGCGTTGACGGCTGAAGGATTCCAGCGGGGTCTTCTTCACGGTGCCTTTGGCGGTGGCCATGAAGATGAAGTGACCTTCGGTGTATTCCTCGACCGGCAGCATGGTGGTGATGTATTCGTCACTGTCCAGCGGCAGCAGGTTGACCAACGGACGACCACGGGCAGCGCGGGAGGCCTCCGGGATTTCGTAGGTCTTGAGCCAGTACACCTTGCCTTTGCTGGAGAACAGCAGCAGCGTGGTGTGGCTGTTGGCGACCAGCAGGTGAGCGATGTAGTCCTCATCCTTCACGCCGGTAGCCGATTTACCTTTACCGCCACGACGCTGGGCCTGGTAGGCCGCCAACGGTTGGGTCTTGGCATAGCCACCGTGGGAGATGGTCACCACGCGCTCTTCTTCCGGGATCATGTCACCCAGGGTCAGGTCCAGGCGCGCATCGAGGATTTCGGTGCGGCGCACGTCGCCGTATTCGGCGCGGATCACTTCCAGTTCTTCGCGGATCACTTCCATCAGGCGCACAGCGCTGCTGAGGATGCGGATCAACTCGCCGATCTGGTTGAGGATCTCCTGGTACTCGGCCAGCAGCTTCTCGTGCTCAAGGCCAGTCAGGCGGTGCAGGCGCAGTTCCAGGATGGCCTGGGCCTGTTCTGGCGACAGGAAGTACTTGCCTTCACGCAGACCGTATTGCGGGTCCAGGGTCTCGGGGCGGCACGAGTCGGCGCCAGCGCGCTCAACCATCGCGACCACGGCACTGGATTCCCAAGGTGTGCTGATCAGCGCTTCCTTGGCTTCCGACGGGGTTGGCGAGGCCTTGATGAGGGCGATCACCGGGTCGATGTTCGACAACGCAACCGCCTGGCCTTCCAGGATATGGCCGCGCTCGCGGGCCTTGCGCAGTTCGAACACGGTACGGCGGGTGACCACTTCGCGACGGTGACGCACGAAGGCTTCCAGCAGGTCCTTGAGGTTCAGGATGCGCGGGCGGCCGTCGATCAGGGCAACCACGTTGATACCAAACACGCTTTGCAGCTGGGTCTGGGCGTAGAGGTTGTTGAGGATCACCTCCGGCACTTCGCCGCGGCGCAGCTCGATGACCACGCGCATGCCGTCTTTGTCGGACTCGTCGCGCAGCTCGGTGATGCCTTCCAGCTTCTTCTCTTTAACCAGCTCGGCGATCTTCTCGATCAGGCGTGCCTTGTTCAACTGGTAAGGGAGTTCGGTGATGACGATCTGCTGGCGGCCACCGACCTTGTCGATGTCTTCGATGATCGAGCGGGCGCGCATGTAAATGCGCCCACGGCCGGTGCGGTAGGCTTCGATGATGCCGGCGCGACCGTTGATGATCGCGGCGGTCGGGAAGTCCGGGCCGGGAATGTATTGCATCAGCTCATCGACAGTCAGCTCAGGGTTGTCGATAAGGGCCAGGCAACCGTCGATGACTTCACCGAGGTTGTGCGGCGGGATGTTGGTGGCCATGCCCACGGCGATACCGCTGGAACCGTTGACCAGCAGGTTGGGAATCCTGGTGGGCATGACAGCCGGGATCATTTCGGTGCCGTCGTAGTTCGGCACCCAGTCCACGGTTTCTTTATGCAGGTCGGCCAGTAGCTCGTGCGCCAGCTTGGTCATGCGCACTTCGGTGTATCGCATGGCCGCGGCGTTGTCGCCGTCCACCGAACCGAAGTTACCCTGGCCGTCTACCAGCAGGTAGCGCAGGGAAAACGGCTGCGCCATCCGAACGATGGTGTCGTACACCGCAGTGTCGCCGTGAGGGTGATACTTACCGATCACGTCACCGACAACACGGGCAGATTTCTTGTACGGCTTGTTCCAGTCGTTACCCAGCTCGCTCATCGCGAACAGCACACGCCGGTGCACGGGCTTCAAGCCATCGCGCGCATCAGGCAGTGCCCGACCGACAATTACGCTCATCGCGTAGTCGAGGTAGGACTGTTTCAGCTCGTCTTCGATATTGACCGGGAGGATTTCTTTGGCCAGTTCGCCCATGAGAAGCCTGATTCCTTTTTCGGGTGAAACCTCGTCACATCCATTCGGGACGAACGAAGCTCGCCGCTGCCGGCACGGTGCCTGACAACGACTTACGACAAATCAACGAGTTATGACACGGATCTGCACGTTATAGGCCACCCCTCGGGGCAGCCCTGGAAACCGCCGGATGTTATCACAATCGCCGCCACGCACCTATCCCCCTGATGCGCATGGAGGCTAGTAATTTGACGGATGACAGGCTTGAAGGGGACGAGAGGGGCTCAGAGGCGCGATGGTGCTTTTTTGCGAGGGTGGAATGCAGACGTTTTATTGACTTCAAGGGCCAATCGCAGGCAAGCCAGCTCCCACCTTTGATGTGTGAACACGGTTGAAGGTGGGAGCTGGCTTGCCTGCGATAGAGCCCCCACAGCCACCGACACCCTCAATGCAGGCGCTTACGACACATCAACTTGGCCAGTTTGGCAGTGTCTGGCCGCTCGACAATGCCTTTTTCGGTGACGATCACGTCGATCAGGTCCGCAGGGGTCACATCAAACACAGGGTTAAACGCCGCGATATCCAACCGCTGCCCATCCACCTCAAGCAACTCACCCATATCGCGCTGCTCCAGCGCAACATCCTCCCCCGTAGCCATCATCAAATCCAGGGTCGAACTCGACGCCACCACCATAAAGCGCACGCCATGGTGCATGGCACACACGGCCAACTGATAAGTGCCGATCTTGCTGATCACATCGCCATTGGCCGCGATACAGTCAGCACCGACCACCACCCACGTCACGCCTTTGGTCTTGAGGATATGCGCCCCGGCGGAGTCGGCATTCACCGCCACGGGGATGCCCTGGCCCGCCAATTCCCAGGCCGTCAGGCGCGAGCCTTGCAGCCATGGGCGGGTTTCATTGACATAGACCTGCTCGACCAAGCCCTCCAGATACGCTGCATGAATGACCCCGAGGGCTGTGCCAACGCCGCCGGAAGCCAACGCGCCGGCGTTGCCATGGGTGAGGATCGCCTGGGCATTGCCCTGGTGCTTGCGAATCCGCTCCATACCCAACTGGGCCATGACCACATTGGCCTCCCGGTCGCTTTCATGGATCGCCACGGCTTCGGCTTCCAGCACCACCAGCGGGTCAGCGTGCTGCTTGAGGCGGTCGAGGCGGTCGCGCATGCGCTGCAAGGCCCAGAACAGGTTCGATGCGGTCGGTCGGGTATGGGCCAGCAAGGCGTAGTCTTCTTCCCATGCAGCCTGCCAGTCACCACCCTCGGCGATACGCTCGCGGGCGGCCAGGACCAAGCCATAGGCGGCGCAGATGCCGATAGCCGGCGCGCCCCGCACCACCATGGTGCGAATGGCGTCGGCCACCGACTCAACGGTACTGCAGGCCACCCAGTGCGTCCGGGACGGCAAAACGCGCTGATCGAGCAGGTGCAGCGCGCCATCACGCCATTCGATGGCCTTCACTTTGTCTGCAGCCAACAGTCGGTCGCGCATCCCTTACCCCGCACTCATGAACAAAAGCCGCCGATTATAGCGATCCGCCAGCCAGGACGCTCGGGTATACTTCGCCCTTCTTTTATAGCTGCCTGGGAAGAAGCCTGCGATGACCTCCACTGCCGCCCCGCTCGACTTGTTGCTGCTGCCGACCTGGCTGGTACCCGTCGAGCCCGCTGGCGTGGTGCTCAAGGAGCACGGCCTGGGTATCCGCGATGGCTGCATTGCCTTTATCGGGCCACGGGACGCGGCGTTGAAGCTGGCGGCGCAAGAGGTGCGTGAACTGCCCGGCATGCTGCTCAGCCCCGGCCTGGTCAATGCCCACGGTCATGCCGCCATGACCCTGTTCCGCGGCTTGGCCGACGATTTGCCACTGATGACCTGGCTGGAAAAGCACATCTGGCCCGCCGAAGCCAAGTGGGTCGATGAAGCGTTCGTGCGCGACGGCACCAACCTGGCCATTGCCGAGCAGATCAAGGGCGGCATCAGCTGCTTCTCGGACATGTATTTCTACCCCAAGGTCGCCAGTGACTGCGTGCACAACAGCGGTATGCGTGCGCAGATCGCGCTGCCGATCCTCGACTTCCCGATCCCCGGCGCCAGCAGTGCCGACGAGGCGATCCGCCAGGGTATCGAGTTGTTCGGCGACCTCAAGCACCACCCGCGCATCAAAATCACCTTCGGCCCCCACGCCCCGTACACCGTGTGCGATGCCAACCTGGAAAAAATCCGGGTGATCGCCGAAGAGCTGGACGCCGCGATCCATATGCACGTTCACGAAACCGCCTTTGAAGTGCAGCAAGCCATCGAGCAGACCGGCGAGCGGCCATTGGCGCGCCTGGCTCGCCTTGGCTTGCTGGGCCCGCGCTTTCAGGCCGTGCACATGACCCAAATCAGCGAAGACGACCTGGCTTTACTGGCAGAAAGCAACACCAGCGTCATTCACTGCCCGGAATCGAACCTGAAACTGGCCAGCGGCTTTTGCCCGGTGGAGCGCTTGTGGCAGGCTGGCGTCAACGTGGCCATCGGCACCGACGGCGCCGCCAGCAACAATGACCTGGATCTGCTTGGCGAAACCCGCACGGCGGCGATGCTGGCCAAGGCCGTGGCCGGTTCGGCCACTGCGCTGGATGCCCACCGCGCCTTGCGCATGGCCACACTCAACGGCGCCAGGGCGATGGGCCTGGACAGCCAGATTGGCTCCCTGGAAGTCGGCAAGGCGGCAGACATCGTCGCTTTTGATCTTTCCGGGCTGGCGCAACAACCGATCTACGATCCGGTCTCACAGCTTATATATGCCACCGGGCGCGATTGCGTGAAACACCTTTGGGTTGCCGGCAAGCCATTGCTCGACGACCGGCAATTGACCCGCATGGATGAACAACAGTTGACCGCCACGGCCATTGCCTGGGGCCAACGCATCAGCGGGCACAGCGAATAACGACGCGGCTGAAGCCTTGGGTTCAGCCGCGACACACCGACTTATCAGATTCAGAGGATTCACCATGAGCAACGTCGACCACGCCGAAATCGCCAAGTTTGAAGCCCTTGCCCATCGCTGGTGGGACCGCGAGAGCGAATTCAAGCCCTTGCACGACATCAATCCACTACGGGTCAATTGGATTGACGAGCGCGTCAACCTGGCCGGCAAGAAAGTGCTGGACGTCGGTTGCGGCGGCGGCATCCTCAGCGAAGCCATGGCCCAGCGCGGCGCCACCGTCATGGGCATCGACATGGGCGAAGCGCCGCTGGCCGTAGCCCAGTTGCACCAGCTCGAATCCGGCGTGAGCGTGGAATACCGCCAGATCACTGCCGAAGCCCTGGCCGAGGAAATGCCCGAGCAGTTCGACGTGGTCACCTGCCTGGAAATGCTCGAACACGTGCCAGACCCGTCCTCGGTGATCCGTGCGTGCTTCCGTATGGTCAAGCCCGGCGGCCAGGTGTTCTTCTCCACCATCAACCGCAACCCCAAGGCCTACCTGTTCGCGATCATCGGCGCTGAATACATCATGAAGCTGCTGCCGCGCGGCACCCATGATTTCAAGAAATTCATCCGCCCTTCCGAGCTGGGTGCGTGGAGCCGCCAAGCCGGGCTGACCGTCAAGGACATCATCGGCCTGACCTACAACCCGCTGACCAAGCACTACAAGCTGGCCAACGATGTTGACGTCAACTACATGATCCAGACCCTGCGCGAGGAGTAAGCCTGTGAAGTTGCGAGCGGTTCTCTTCGACATGGACGGTACCCTGCTGGACACCGCGCCGGACTTTATCGCCATCTGCCAGGCCATGCGCGCCGACCGTGGCCTGGCGCCGATCAACCCGCAGCACATCCGCGATGAAATTTCCGGTGGTGCGCGGGCGATGGTCGCGGTGACCTTCTCGATGGACCCGGAGTCGCCGGGTTTTGAGGAACTGCGCCAGGAATTCCTGGAGCGTTACCTCAAGGATTGCGCAGTCCACAGCAAGCTGTTCGACGGCATGGCCGAGCTGCTGGAAGACATCGAGAAAGCCAAGTTGATCTGGGGTGTGGTCACCAACAAGCCGGTGCGCTTTGCCGAACCGATCATGCAACGGCTGGGCCTGGCCGAGCGTTCGGCCGTGCTGATCTGCCCGGACCACGTGAAAAACAGCAAGCCGGACCCGGAGCCGATGATTCTGGCGTGCAAGATGCTCGACCTGGACCCGGCCAGCGTGCTGTTCGTGGGCGATGACCTGCGCGACATCGAATCCGGCCGCGATGCTGGTACGCGCACGGCGGCGGTCACCTATGGCTATATCCACCCGGACGACAACCCCCGCCACTGGGGCGCGGATGTGGTGGTGGATCACCCGCTGGAATTGCGCAAGGTGCTGGATAACGCGCTGTGCAGTTGCTGATGGTTCGAAGCAATGTGGGAGCTGGCTTGCCTGCGATAGCGGTCTGCCAGCCAGCACATTTGGCGACCGGTCGTCCGCCATCGCAGGCAAGCCAGCTCCCACAGGATATGGACTCCACTTCGAGAGCTGTATCACCTTGAAATTTGTCGAGGCTATTTATGTTTGATTACTCTGCCCCTCCAGAACTGCTCAAAGGCCGGATCATCCTGGTAACCGGCGCCGGTCGCGGGATTGGCGCGGCAGCGGCGAAGACCTATGCCGCCCATGGCGCCACCGTGCTGTTGCTGGGCAAGACCGAAGCCAACCTGGCCCAGGTGTATGACGAGATCGAAGCCGCCGGCCACCCACAGCCGGTGGTGATCCCGTTCAACCTGGAGACCGCCCTGCCCCATCAATACGATGAGCTGGCAGCGATGATCGAAAAGGCATTCGGCCACCTCGACGGTTTGTTGCACAACGCCTCGATCATCGGCCCGCGCACGCCCATCGAGCAGTTGTCCGGCGAGAACTTCATGCGGGTGATGCACGTCAACGTCAACGCGATGTTCATGCTGACCAGCACTTTACTGCCGTTGCTCAAGCTGTCCCAGGATGCGTCGGTGGTATTCACCTCCAGCAGCGTCGGGCGCAAGGGCCGTGCTTATTGGGGTGCCTATGGCGTGTCCAAGTTCGCCACCGAGGGGCTGATGCAAACCCTGGCCGATGAACTGGAAGATGTGGCCGCAGTGCGCGCCAACAGCATCAACCCGGGCGGCACCCGCACCAGCATGCGCGCCCAGGCGTACCCAGGGGAAAACCCGATGGAAAGGCCGGCGCCGGAAGAGATCATGCCGGTGTACCTGTACCTGATGGGGCCGGACAGTGCGGGCATCAATGGCCAGGCCTTCGATGCGCAGTAAGCCCTGACACACCGCAAAACAAAGGTGGGAGCTGGCTTGCCTGCGATAGCATCACCGCGGTGTCACTGAAGCACCGAGGTGTCTGTATCGCAGGCAAGCCAGCTCCCACATTGCTTTGTGGTGTACTCAAATACTCAGTTTTTGACCACTTCCTCAAGGGTGAAGCGCCCCAACGGGTTCTGCAGGAAGTTGCTTACGTTCTTGCGTGAGATATTGATGTACGGGCTGTAGTACAGGTCAATCCAGTTCACATCCTGTTTGGCCAGTTTCTGCAACTCCACATACATTTGCTCACGCTTGGCCGGGTCTGCCTCGATCCGCGCAGCCGCCACCAAGGCCTTGACCTGGTCGTTCTTGTAGCGGGTCATATAGTTCTGGTTGGTGTCGTGGCCCAGCACGAAGGTGGTTTTCTGGTCGGGGTCGAGGATGTCGTTGGTCCAGTACATCACCGAAATATCGTACTCACCATCCACCAGCATCTGCCAGCTTTGGGTGGGGTCGACTTTTTGCAGGTTGGCGGTCACACCGACCTTGGCCAGCTGGTCTTTGATGATCACCGCGATCTGCTCGTCGGCCTCATTGCCGGCATTGACCACGTAGTTGAGCTTCAAATCCTGGGCACCTGCAGCGGCCAGCAGCTTCTTGGCTTCGGCCGGGTCGTACGGGCGTTGCAGGTTGTTGGCGTAGTGGTACAGCGAGCCCTTTGGAATGTAGGAATAAGCCACGGTGCCTTGACCGTAAGTGACGGCTTTGACCAGCGATTGCTTGTCGATGGCCATGTCCAGGGCCTGGCGCACTTGCGGCTTGGCCAACAAGCCGTGCTCGTGGTTGATCAACAGGTGATCTTCACGGGTGGACGGGTCGGCGTGGATCACCACGTTCTGGTCTTTTTTCAGTTCTTCGACCCGGGAGAACGGCACGAAGATCGCCGTGTCGAGTTCGTTGTTCTGCACCATGCGCATGCGCGTGTTGTCATCGGTCACCGACACCCATTCCACGCCGTCCAGGCTCACGCTGCCGGCCTGCCAGAAATTCGGGTTTTTCTTCAGGATCACGCGGTCGCCCTTGCGCCACTCGTCCACGGTAAACGCGCCGGACGTCACCGGGTTTTCCGAGTAGGCGTCTTCGCCCATCTTGGTCATGGCTTTTTCCGACAGGATCGACACCGTTGGCGACGCCAGTTGCGAGAGAAAGGCCACCGCCGGGGTTTTCAAGGTGACCACCAGGGTCTTGGCATCGCTGGCCGTGGCGGTGTTGATCAGGCTGAACGGGTCGCTCCACAAGGAGGCCTTGTTGTCGCGGATGCGCAGCAGGCTGAATGCGGCGTCGGCGGCAGTGATCGGCGAGCCGTCAGAGAACTTCGCCTCGCGCAGCTTGAAGGTGTAGGTCAGGCCATCCTTGGAAATGTCCCAGCTTTCGGCCAGGCCCGGTTCCATCTTGGTGCCCAGGTTATCCACGCGCACCAGGGTGTCGTAGACGTTGGCAAATACCCAGGTGTCGCGGTTTTGCGCGCTTTTGATCGGGTCGAAGGTGGTGCTGTCTTCACGGCAGCCGATGGTGAGCACACCGGCGGCCTGTGCCAGGCCGGCGGTCAGCGACCAGGCCGTGAGGGTAGCGGCGGCGAGCAATTTCAAGTGGCGCGAGTGCATATCACAACTCCTTGTTAATGAATGGCAGAAAGTCAAAGCAAAGGGTCTTCAAGCACGCAACTGTACCGATGCTCGTGCAGGAAATGGGTGGGAGGCAATACCGAGGAACACTTGGCTTGCGCATACCGGCAACGCGGGTGAAAGGCACAACCAGTCGGCAGATTCAGCGGGCTCGGCGGTTCGCCGGGCAATGGCTGCGCAGGCAATGGCCGGTGCGGATCGATCTCCGGGATGGCCTGGATCAGCGCTGCCGTATACGGGTGACGCGGCGCGGTGAACACCGCTTCCACCGGGCCTTCCTCGACGATCTTGCCCAAGTACATCACCGCCACGCGGTCGCACAGGCGTCGCACGATGGCCAGGTCATGGGCGATAAACAGGATCGCCAGGTTCATGCGTTGTTGCAGTTCCAGCAGCAGGTTGATGATCTGGCCCTGGATCGACACATCCAGCGCGGCCACACATTCATCGGCAATGATCAGGCGCGGCTCCACCGCCAGCGCCCGGGCGATACCCACGCGCTGGCACTGGCCGCCACTGAGAGAGCCGGGCTTGCGTGAAGCCAGCTCAGGACGCAAGCCGACCAGTTCGAGCAACTCATTCACACGCTCAGGAATCTGCTGCGCCGCCACCTTACCCTGTACACGCAGTACCTCGGCAAGGGTTTCGCCAATGCTGTGCCGTGGATTGAGCGCGGCGTAGGGGTCCTGGAAAATCATCGCGGTTTCATGCCGCAGCCGGGCAATGTCGATGGCGCTGCCATGGGCCATGTCGATACCGTCGAACAACACCTGCCCGGCGCTGATCGGGTTGAGGTGCAGAATTGCCCGGCCCAGGGTGCTCTTGCCACTGCCGGACTCGCCCACCAAACCCAGGGTTTCACCGGCGGCGAGGTTCAGCGACACCCCGTTCACCGCCCTCACCCACTGGCGGTTGAGGCCCAGCAGGCCACTGCCGGACGCGGCAAAGCGCACTTCCAGATCCTTGACCTGTAACAAGCTCATGGGCGCGCTCCCAACGGGTAGTGACAGGCCACGCGTGCGCCCTGGGGCAGCAACTCGGTGCACAAGGCGCCTGCCTGCGGGCAGCGCGGGTGGAAGCGGCAGCCGTCGGGCAATGCATCGAGCAACGGCGGCTGGCCAGCAATGGTGCGCAACAACGCATGCCCGCTGCTGTGGGCCGGCTGGCAGTCGATCAGGCCTGCGGTATACGGATGTTGCGGTTGGGCCAGCAGTTCGTATTTGCTGCCGTGCTCGCACAGGCGCCCGGCGTACATCACGGCGATGGCATCGCAGGTTTGCGCCACCACGCCCAGGTCATGGGTGATCATGATGATCGACAGGCCACGCTGGTCGCGCAGGTCGAGCAACAGCCGCAGGATTTGCGCCTGCACCGTCACATCCAGGGCCGTGGTCGGTTCGTCGGCGATCAACACCTTCGGGTTGCAGCCCAGGGCCACGGCAATCATTGCGCGCTGGCGCATGCCACCGGAAAACTCATGGGGGTAGTTGTCGACCCGGGCCTGCGGATCGGGAATCCCGACCTGACGCAATACCTCGATCGCCTGCAAGCGCGCGTCTTTTTTCGACGCACCTTGATGCAGGCGGATGCCCTCGGCGATCTGCTCACCGATACGCATCAGCGGGTCCAGGTGGCTGCTGGGGTTCTGGAAGACCATGCCCAACTGCCCGCCGCGCACGGCGCGCATACCGGCATCATCCAGTGCCAATAAGTCCTGGCCGGCCAACTGCACCGCGCCGCCCTGCACCCGCAGGTTGGGCGATGGCAACAGACGCATCAGGCCGCGACAGGCCATGGTCTTGCCCGAACCGCTCTCGCCCACCAGGCCGAGGATTTCACCCTCGGCCAGGTCGAAAGACACCCGGTCCACCAAGGTGACCTCACGCCCGGCGTTGTTGGCGATCACACTGAGGTCGCGCACCTTCAGCAGGCTCATGAGCGCTCCCCCAATACCTGTGCAACACCATCGGCCAACAGGCTGAAGCCCATGGCCAAGGTCACGATGGCCAGGCCCGGAAAGGTGCAGATCCACCAGGCGGTGGTGATAAAGGCTTGCCCCTCGGCTACCATCGTCCCCCATTCGGCGGTCGGTGGTTGCACCCCCAGGCCCAGGTAGCTGACGGCGGCGCCGTTGAGCAGCACCAGCACCGCGTCGGACATGGAAAACACGATGGAGCCAAACAGCGCATTGGGCAACAAATGCCGGAACAGAATGCGTCCATGGCCAAAGCCCAGGCTCTTGGCGGCCAGGGCGAACTCGCTTTCCTTGAGCACCAGGATCTGCGAGCGAATCAGGCGCGCATACGACACCCAGCCCACGAGCGTCATGGCGATGTAAAAACTCTGTAAGCCCGGCCCGAGGATGGCCATGATCGCCAGCATCAGCACCAGGAACGGGAACGCCAGCACCACGTCGATCACACGCATGCAGACACTGTCGAAACGCCCGCCGATATAACCCGAGACCGCACCGATAAAGGTGCCAATGATGAAAGGGAAGATCACCCCGACAACCGCCAACTGCAGGTCGATGCGCGCCCCCCAGATCACCCTCGACAGGATGTCCCTGCCGTAATTGTCCGTACCCAACGGATGGGCAAGGCTGGGGGCCAGCAAACTCATGCCGGTGTCCTGCGCGATGGGGTCATAGGGCGCGACCCACGGCGCAAACAGCGCCAGGGCCAACCACGCGAACAGGATCAACAACCCCCATGCGGCGGTCAGTCGGCCATTGCGAAAACCAAAGCGCAGGCGCAAGCGCCATGGGGCCATCAGGGGGCGACTGCTCATTGCATCTTCACCCGTGGGTCGAGGGCCACTGTCACCAGGTCAGCCATGAAGTTGACCACCACAGTGGCACAGGCCAGCACCATCGCCACGCCCTGCACCACCATGTAGTCACGGGTGAAAATGCCGCGCACTAGCAACTGGCCGATGCCTGGAATCGCGAACAGGCTTTCGATGACCACCGTGCCGCTGATCAGCCAACCGATGTTGACCGCCAGCAGGTTGACCGCCGGCACCAGAGCGTTGGGCAGCACATGCCGGCGAAACACCGCGCCTTCCGACAGCCCGCGTGCGCGTGCGGCGGTGACGTGATCCGCCTGCAATTCCATCAACATGCTCGCCCGCAGGTTACGCACCAGCACCGCCGACAGCGCCAGGGCGATGGTCAGGCACGGCAAGAGCATGTGGTGCGCCTTGTCCAGCCAGGTGCGCCCGTAACCGGACACCGGGAACAAGCCCCATTTCACGCTGAGCAGCAGGATCAGCATCAACCCCAGCCAGAACGCCGGCATGCCCAGGCCGACCGTGGTGAACACGCGGATCAGCTTGTCTGCCCAACGGCCTTGCTGGCGCGCCGCAATCGTTGCCAGTGGCACCGCTATCAACAACGCGAGCACCACGCTGCCCAGCACCAGCACCAGGGTCGGCTCGATCCGGGTGACGATCAGTTTCAGGGCGTCGACCTTGTACAGCAGCGATTGGCCGAGGTCGCCCTTGAGCAGGTTTTTCAGGAAGTAAAAGTATTGCAACCACAAAGGCTGGTCGAGGCCGAACTGGGCGCGGATCTTCAGCAGCGCATCCGGCGTGCTGCGCGAACCCAGCAAGGCGCGCGCCGGGTCGCCAGGAATCGAGCGCACCAACACGAAGGTGATCAGGCTGATGCCCAGCAGCACCGGCAGCAATTGCAGGGGCCGGGACAACACAAAACGGTAGCGCGCCAGGTTCATGCGTCAGTCTCGGTGGCGAGCGAGGAAGTCCAGCAGCACCGGGAAGTACGCCTGCGGCTCCTCGTAAAACGGCATATGACTGCTGTTGGGGAACACATGCAACTCGGCGTGGGGGGCCGCGAGTTTCATGCGCATTGCGCAAGCGGGGGTAAGTTCGTCATGTTGGCCGGTGGTGATCAGGATCGGCATCGTGAACTCGGCCATTTCCTTGAGGCGGTTCCAGTCCTTGAGGTTGCCGATATAGAGGAACTCGTTGGGGCCTTGCATGGTTTCGTAAGGCCCCATGTTCCAGTCGCCCAGGGAGCGCTTGACCGGCTCCGGCCATTCGTCGAGCCGACACACGTGGCGGTAGTTGAGCAAGGTGATGGCGGCCTGGTACTGCGGGTGGTCGAGGGTGCCCATGGCTTCGTGGCGTTGCATCATGGCCACGGTTTCGCTGCCCAGGGCGCCGCGCAGGCGCTCCAGCTCCTGGGACAGGTGGGGAATGTCGCCGACGGTGTTTTCCAGGATCAGGCTTTTGAGCGCACCGGGATAATGCACGGCATATTCGATCCCCAGCCAACCGCCCCAGGAGTGCCCGAGCAAATGCACGCGGCCCAGGCCCAGCGCCTGGCGCACGGTCTCGACTTCTTCGACATAACGGCGGATTTCCCACAGTGCGGCATCGGTCGGTCTGGCTGATGCGCCTGTGCCAAGCTGGTCGAATGCAACCACTCGCAGGTTATGCGCTTTGAGCCAGCCATGGGCGTCACGCAGATAGTCACACGGCAGGCCCGGCCCGCCGTTGAGACACAGCAGCACCTCATCGCCTTCGCCAAAGCTGTAGACCACGAGGTTATGGCCGTCGACTTGCACGTTGTATTGCTGGTCGGGGGCAATTTCACGCCACATGCATACATTCCTTGTGTTGTATCGGCCTGGCGGGTAGCGGCCGTTTATCAGGTCAACACTACCGAGGATGCCGTGCGTCCATAACCTAGTATTTCTTATAGGTTTGGCCTGGCAGTCCTTCGCCGGGGCGTGGCATTCTACTTGCAGCAAGTGGAGATTCAAATGAATTCGGGAGCAGAACGGATGCTGGCCAAGCTGACCGCCTTCAATAATCGCCTCATACCGGGCAGGAGCCTGGATGAACAGATGGACAATACGTTTATCCTGGCCCAACAACTGGGCTTCGATGCGCTGGTGTATGACTACAGCCCGGTGCCCATCGATCTCAACGGCGCACTGATCACGCCTTCGCTGTTGCAACTGCGCAACACACCGGCCGACTGGCACGCCTTATGGTGCAGCGAAGGGTTTTACCAGATCGACCCGGTGCAACACCTGGCATTGAGTTCGGTATCACCGTTTGTCTGGTCCTATGAGGCCAAGACTGAGACCGCCCTGCAAAAGATCATCGACCCGTGCCACGCTCCCGTTTCCTCCTACCTGCATGAACGCCAGCTGACCTGCGGCGTCAGTGTGCCGATTCATCTGCCCAAGGGCGGTTTTGCCTCGCTCACCGGCTTACGCACCGGCAAGGCGCGCACGGTATTGAAGGACGCCCAACATACGCTGGCCGATTTCAGTCTGATTACCCATGCCCTCCAGGAAGCGGCGTACCCGCTGTTCAGCAAGGAGGTGCGGGCTTATCCGCACATCCGCCTGACCAAGCGCGAGCGCGAATGCCTGAAATGGGCGGCAGAAGGCCTGACCGCCGCTGAAATCGCCATGCAATTGAGCCGCTCCCTGGCAGTGGTCACCCTGCACCTGGCCTCGGCCATGCACAAACTGGGGGCCAAAAACCGTGTTCAAGCGGTGGTTCGAGCCACCCATTACCGCTTGCTGGAAGATTGAGCTTTCGGCAAAAACCTATCTGTTTTGCTAGTTACCTAAACTTTTTGTTCAGACTATCGTAACCCTGATCCTTTTTTTCAGAGCAGGGTACGAAATGGAATTCATCGAAAAAGTTCGCGAAGGCTACGCGCCCTTTGGCGCCTATCAGACCTGGTATCGCGTCACGGGCGACCTGAGCACAGGCCGCACGCCCTTGGTGATCATCCATGGCGGCCCGGGCTGCACCCACGATTACGTCGACGCCTTCAAGGACGTCGCCGCCAGCGGCCACGCAGTCATCCATTACGACCAGTTGGGCAACGGCCGCTCCACGCATTTGCCGGAAAAAGATCCGTCGTTCTGGACCATCGGCCTGTTCCTCGACGAGTTGAACAACCTGCTGGACCACCTGCAAATCAGTGAGAACTACGCGATCCTGGGGCAATCTTGGGGCGGCATGCTCGGCAGCGAACACGCGATCTTGCAACCCAAAGGCCTGCGCGCGTTTATCCCTGCCAACTCGCCCACCTGCATGCGCACCTGGGTCAGCGAAGCCAATCGCCTGCGTAAGCTGTTGCCTGAAGGCGTGCACGAAACCCTGCTCAAGCACGAGCAGGCCGGCACCTTCCAAGACCCGCAATACCTCGCGGCCTCTCGGATTTTCTATGACCAGCATGTGTGCCGGGTCAACCCGTGGCCCGAAGAAGTGGCACGCACCTTCGCCCAGGTGGATGCCGACCCGACGGTGTACCACGCCATGAGCGGCCCGACCGAATTCCACGTGATCGGCAGCTTGAAGGACTGGAACGTGATCGGACGCCTGTCAGCCATCAAGGTGCCAACCCTGGTGATTTCCGGCCGGCACGACGAAGCCACACCGTTGGTGGTCAAGCCGTTCCTGGATGAGATAGCGGACGTGCGCTGGGCACTGTTTGAAGACTCCAGCCACATGCCCCATGTGGAAGAACGCCAGGCATGCATGGGGACGGTGGTGAAGTTTCTGGATGAGGCGTGTTCGTTGCCGCACAAAGCCCTCAAGGCCGGCTGAATCCCTGTGGGAGCTGGCTTGCCTGCGATAGCACCGGTGAATTCACCATCGCTATCGCAGGCAAGCCAGCTCCCACAGGGTACACGGGTCGCTCGTTAAACCTCGCTGGTCTCAGCCTTGGACGCTTTCCTCAAGGTATCCGCTACCAGGGGAATTTCCTTGCCCTCGGCATCAAACAACTTCCCACCCCGGTAGTAATCGCCGTCGCGCAACGCGGCCACGTCGCGAAAGCACAAGCTGCGCTCAGTCCCCGCCACAAACACTGACTGCTGGTCCGAGTTGCCGGCGGTGAAGTGGTTGAATGCCAGGTTCAGCAATATCGCCATGATTGCCGACGAGCTGATGCCCGAGTGGAAGATGGTCGCGAACCAGCTTGGAAACTGATCGTAGAAGCTGGGCGCGGCGATGGGGATCATGCCGAAGCCGATGGACGTGGCGACGATGATCAGGTTCATGTTGTTGCGGTAATCCACCTTGGACAGCGTGCGAATCCCGCTGGCCGCCACCGTGCCGAACAATACAATCCCGGCGCCGCCCAACACGGAGGTGGGCACGGCCGCGATCACCCGGCCCATGAATGGCAGCAGGCCGAGCACCACTAGGAATACCCCGCCAGTGGCCACCACAAACCGACTCTTGACCCCGGTCACCGCCACCAGGCCGACGTTCTGGGCGAACGCGCTCTGGGTAAACGAACCGAAGATCGGCGCGAACATGCTTGACAGCATGTCGGCGCGCAGGCCGTTGCCCAGGCGCTTGGAGTCCACTTTGGTGTCGATGATCTCGCCCACCGCCAGGATATCCGCTGACGTTTCCACCAGCGTCACCATCACCACGATGCACATGGAAATAATCGCCGCCACATGGAAGGTGGGCATGCCGAAGTGAAATGGCGTGGGGAAACCGAACATCGGCCCCTGCATGACACCAGAGAAGTCCGCCATGCCAAGCAGCACCGCGATCACCGTGCCGATCACCATGGCCAGCAGGATCGACAGGCGCGAGATGGTTGCGCTGCCGATCTTGCTCAGTAGCAGCACCAGCACCAGGGTCAGCGCGGCCAGGCCGATGTTAGACATGCTGCCAAAATCCGCCGCCCGGCTGTTGCCACCCATGGCCCAGCGCGCCGCTACGGGCATCAGGGTCAGGCCGATGGTGGTAATCACAATGCCCGTCACCAACGGTGGAAAAAACTTGGTGATCCTTGAGAACACCGGGGTGATCAACAAACCGATAAAGGATGCGGCCATCACCGCCCCGAGAATCGCTGGCACACCACCGGCACCGTCGCTGCCGACAATCGCCACCATGGTCGCCACACCCGCGAACGACACGCCCTGCACCAGCGGCAACTGACAGCCGAAAAACGGCAGGCCCAGGGTTTGCAGCAGCGTGGCCAGGCCACCGGCAAACAGCGATGCAGCGATCAGCAAGCCGATATCCGCCGGCGACAACCCGGCTGCCTGGCCGACGATCAACGGCACGGCGACGATACCGCCATACATGGTGAGCACATGCTGCAGGCCGTAAGCCATGTTGGCGGCGACGCCCAGATTTTCATCTTCGGGCCGCTGCGGTGACGCCTTCGGGATAGTCATGGTGAGGGGTTCTCTGTTTTTGTTGTGCGCTCACTGTATGCAATGTTAAGACTGTATGTCCATAGAGTTGTATACAATCAATCGAACAAGATACCCTCCAACGGCGTTACAAAAACAATCCGGCCGTCACGAGCCAGAACGCCAAAGGACAAAAAGAATGAAAAAGGCACTACAGGGCGCCACCGTCGCATTGACCCTTCTCGGCGGCGGGGAGGCCGTTGCGGTGGAATGGATGAACAACAGCGTCGGGTTTCGCTACGGGCAGCACTTCACCAACCCGAACAACCCCGACGACTTCAGCAAGCGCATCTACAGTTTTACCCACGCCAGCGGCTACCGTTACGGCAGCAACTTCCTCAACCTCGACGTATTCCTGTCCGACAGCAGCGACCCGCGCAAAGGCACCGACCACGGGGGCAGCGAGGTGTACGCCGTGTACCGGCATCAGCTGTATGCCTCACGCGTGTTCGACTTGCCGCCGGGCACGGGGCTGATCAAGGATTACGCGTTGACCCTGGGCTTCGACGCCAACCGCAACAACAACTTCGCCTCCGCCAAGAAGCGCGCTCTGGTGATTGGCCCCACGTTGAAGTTCAACACTGTCGGCGTGCTGGACCTGAGCCTGATGTACTACAAGGAAAAGAACCACACCGGCATTCCCGGCGCGCAAGAGTCGAACCACACCTTCGACGCTACCTACATGCTCAACCTGGCCTGGATGCGACCGTTCGAGCTGGGCAACCATGCGGCGAAATTCCAGGGGTTCATTAACTACGTCGGGGAAAAAGGCGAGGACTACCATGGCCGCGATACCGCACCGGAAGCGCTGATGCGTACGGCGCTGATGGTGGCGGTGCGACCGGGTAAAAGCGTCAAGCCGAACTTGTACCTGGGGGTGGGGTATGAGTACTGGCATAACAAATTCGGCGTGGACGGTGGGCGTGGCAGCCGCACCTCAACGCCGACGCTGAACATGGAAGTGACGTTCTAACTGAAGAAACGCAAAACAATGTGGGAGCTGGCTTGCCTGCGATAGCGGTCTGTCAGTTAGCCCATCTGGCACTGATACACCGCTATCGCAGGCAAGCCAGCTCCCACACTTTGATCGTATTGTCAGCTCAGGCGTTGGCCAGTTCGGAAGAATTGCCCTTCGGCCGTGCCAACCAATACCCCAACACCGCCAGCGGCGCGGTCGCCAGCATCACAATCACCGTGATCAACAGCGGTTGCTCGATCATCGACGACACCAATAGGCTGGCCAGGAAGCACAGGCCCAACTGCAGGGTGTTTTGCAGGGCCGCCGCCTTGCCGGAATTTTCCGCAAAGGGCATCAGCGCATTCGCCACCACAATCGGGTAGCTGGCGCCGTTGCACAGCGCCATCAGGCAGAACGGGATCAATAAGGTGGTCAGGGTCGGCACACTCAAGGTGGCCACCAGGTACAACGCCACCATGCTCAAGCAATAGGCGACCAGCAACCACGGCAGCAGGGTTTTACCCGGCAGCCGCTGCAAGGCGCTGCGGCAACTGTAGCCGCCAACGAGAAACGCCAGGGTCGGCAGTACGTAGCTGAGGCCGATGTCGTTCGGGCTGTAGCCCATGCCACCGAGGATGAACGGCGAGGCGGTCAGCCAAGCGAAGAAGCTGGCCGAACAGGCGGCGAAGATCATTACATTGCCGGTAAACACCCGCGAGGTGAGCAATTGCCCATAGCCCAGGCGCACCGGGCTGCCCTTGTGCTCCGAACGCTTGGGCACATTGCGCAGGAACAAGGTCGGCAACAACAGCAACAACGACACCACCAGCAACACGCCGAAGATCGCCTGCCAACCAAAGTGATTCAGCACCATGGCACCCAGCAGCGGAGCCAGGGCCGGAGACAGCGACATCAACGGCATGATGCTGGCGAAGACGCGGTGAGCCTTGTCGGCCGGGTAGCGATCAATCACCAAGGCCTGCCAACTGACGGCGGCGGCACACACGCCAATCGCCTGCATAAAGCGCAGGGCCAGCAGTTGCGGCGCGCTCTGAACCCAGAACATGCCCAGGCAACCGAGCACAAACAGGCTCAGGCCCGCGATCAGAATCGGTTTGCGCCCCAGGCGGTCCGAGAGCGGCCCCCACAGCAACTGCCCCAGCGCAAAGCCGGCAAGGAAAATACTCAAGCTGGCGCCCACCGCGCCAGCACCAATGTTCAACTGCTCGCCCATGGCGCCAAACGCCGGCAAGTACATGTCCATGGCCAGATAACCGAGCATGCTCAGCCCCGCCAGATACCAGGTAAAACCAAAAGAATTTTTCATCGAAGCCTTGTAGATACTGCCATCAAACTATTTGCTGACTGGCGCCCATTATGAAGCTGACAATATCTGTGTGAAGCGATAATAATTGGACACTCTTATCAATAATTTTGAAGGCATTACCTATGTGGTCGGAATATTCCCTGGATGTGGTCGACGCCGTTGCCCGTCACGGCAGCTTCAGCGCCGCCGCCCAGGAACTGCACCGCGTACCGTCGGCCATCAGCTACACCGTGCGCCAGCTTGAAGAATGGCTAGCCGTGCCGCTGTTTGTGCGGCGGCATCGCGACGTAGAACTGACCCCCGCCGGCCGTTTGTTTATCGACGAAGCCCGCGGCGTGATGAAAAAAATGCTCGGCACCCGGCGCCTGTGCCAACAGGTGGCCAATGGATGGAGCGGCCAGTTGAAGGTGGCCGTGGACTCCATCGTCAAACCCCAGCGCTGCCGGCAGTTGGTGCTCGACTTCTATCGGCAGTTTCCCGAAGTGGAATTGCTGCTCGAATACGAGGTGTACAACGGCGTGTGGGATGCGCTGGCGGATGAACGCACCGACATCGTGATCGGCGCCACCAGCGCGGTGCCGGTGGCCAGCCACTTCAGCTTCCGCGACATGGGCCTGTTGAACTGGCTGTGCGTGGTCAGCGCCCGGCACCCCTTAGCTGCGGTGGAAGGTTTACTCAGTGATGACCAACTGCGCCCCTTTGCCTCGCTGTGCATGACCGACACCTCACGCAACCTGCCCAAGCGCGACACCTGGACCCTGGATAACCAGCGCCGCCTGGTGGTGCCCAACTGGGCGTCGGCTCTGGATTGCCTGCGCGATGGCCTGTGTGTAGGGATGGCACCGGCCCATCAGGTATTGCCATGGATCGAGCGCGGGGACTTGGTCGCGCTGCAGTTGAGCCGGCCATTTCCGGCCAGCCCGTCGTGTGTGGCGTGGGCGCAGAACAAGCTGTCGCCAGCCATGGCGTGGTTGCTGGAATACTTGGGCGATACGGAGACCATGAACCAGGAATGGCTGAATGGCCCCTCCCTCTGATCGTTCCCACGCTCCGCGTGGTAACGCTGCCCTGGACGCTCCGCGTCCGCTCTTAAGGCGTGACGCAGAGCGTCACAGGAGGCGTTACCACGCAGAGCGTGGGAACGAGCATCGCCCCCTTCCGCACTTTTTCAGTCCAGTAGGCGGGTGATGGCTCGCACGATCATTTCTACTTCCTTGCCTTGCAACGTCAGCGGCGGCAACAGCCGAATGATCTTGCCCCGCGTGACGTTGATCAACAGCCCATGCTCCTGCGCCGCCCGTTGGGCCAGGTCACGGTAAGGGCTTGCCAGTTCAATGCCGATCATCAAGCCCTTGCCACGAATCGCCCGCACCTGCGGATGGTCCTCCAACTCAATGCGTAAACGCGCCAGCAAGTGTTCGCCCTGGCGTGCGGCGTTTTCCAGCAAGCCTTGCTCCTGGATAATCTCCAGTACCGTACACCCCACACGGCACGCCAGCGGGTTACCGCCAAAGGTACTGCCATGGCTGCCTGGGGTGAACAGTTCAGCGACAGCGGCGCGGGCAAGACAAGCGCCGATGGGCACGCCATTACCGAGGCCTTTGGCCAGGGTCATCACGTCCGGCACGATGCCTTCGTGCTGGAAGGCAAACCAGGTGCCGGTGCGCCCGATGCCGGTCTGGATTTCGTCGAGCATCATCAGCCAGCCGTGGCGCGTACAGTGCTCGCGCAGGGCTTTGAGGTAGCCCGACGGCGCCACCAACACACCACTTTCGCCCTGGATCGGTTCAAGCAGCACCGCCGCGATACGCGTGCCGAACTGTTCGGTGACCGCCTCCAGGGCCGCCATGTCGCCAAAGCCAACCTTGATGAAATCGCCGGGCAGGCGCTGGAACCCCAGGCGCACCGAGGGCCCGTCGCTGGCGGCCATGGTGCCCAGTGTGCGGCCGTGGAAGGCGTTCTCCATCACCACCACCAACGGCTGTTCGATGCCTTTTTTCCAGCCATGCAAACGCGCCAGCTTCAGCGCCGTCTCGTTGGCCTCGGCGCCGGAATTGTTGAAGAACGCGCGGTCCAGCCCGGACAGTTGGGCCAGGCGCCGGGCCAATTGTTGTTGCCAGTCGATGCTGTAGAGGTTGGAGGTGTGCAGCAGCAAGCCGGCCTGTTCGCTGATGGCGGCCACTAACCTGGGGTGGGAATGACCAACATTGGTCACCGCCACGCCGGCCACGGCGTCCAGGTATTCGCGGCCCTGTTGGTCCCACAGGCGCGTGCCCAGCCCGCGAGTGAAGCTCAGGGCCAGGGGTTGATAAGTGCTCATCAGGCAGGCGGCGGTCATGGTGGCGGCTCCAGTGCATCGTTGGGGTGGATCAAGTATGGTTAACCACCCTCGCTGGATAAACGCAGAATTACTGCAATAACTTTAAACCAGGGCTTGATAATGGATCTGTTCCAGGCAATGTCGGTGTACGTGAAAGTCGTCGAGACCGGCAGCATGACCGCCGCCGCGCAGGAATGCGGGATTTCGACCACCATGGTGGGCAACCATCTGCGAGCGCTGGAACAACGGCTTGGCGTCAGCTTGCTCAAACGCACCACGCGCAAACAGAACCTCACCGAATTTGGCAGGCAGTATTATCAGCGCTGCCTGGAAGTGCTGGGGCTGGTGGCCGACTCGGAGCTACTGGCCGAGCAGGCCCACAGCGAAGCCCCCAAAGGCAGCCTGCGCATCACCGCCCCCCCGGTGTTCGGCACCGAACGCCTGGTGCCGGCCTTGAGTGAGTTTTCCCAGCGCTACCCCCTTATCGACCTGTACGTGGTGCTGAGCAATGAGCGCATGGATCTCGTCGACAGCGGTTTTGACGTGGCGATCCGTCTCGGCGAACTGGAAAGCTCCAGCCTGATCGCCCGGCCTCTGCAGGCCTATACCCTCACCCTTTGCGCCTCCCCTGCCTACCTGGCGCGACGCGGCACACCGCACACCCCGGATGACCTGCAGCAGCATGACTGCCTGGCATTCGCCTACCCCGCGAACGACAACTGGCGCGACACCGATAAACTTTGGCGCATGACCGGCGATGAAGGTGGGGTGGAGGTGCCGGTGTCTGGCTCATTGACCATCAACAGCTCCCAAGGCTTGCGCCAGGCCGCCATCAACGGCATGGGCATCATTATGCTGGCCGATGCCCTGGTGCAACCGGACCTGGAGAGCGGCAAGCTGGTGGCCTTGCTGACCACCTATAAACTGCCCAGCCGCCCCATGCACCTGATGTATCGCCAAGACCGCTACCGCCTGCCCAAGCTGCGGGCGTTCGTCGACTTTGTAATGGAGAAATGGGCGCGCTAGAACGCCACGCCCAACTCACGCAAACGCGCGGCGGTGCGCTCGGCCGATACGTGGTGAATGCCCTGCCAGCCCAACGCAATGGCAGCCTCGATGTTGCCGGCGACGTCGTCGATAAACACCACTTCACTGGCTTGGATGTCTGGCAGGTGTTCACGCACCTGACTGAGGCTGGCGTGGTAGATCGCCGGGTCAGGCTTGATCAGCTTCACCTCGCCAGACACCAAGATGTCGCGAAAACGCTTCAGGAACGGGTAGTTGGCCCGGGCGTAAGGGAAGGTTTCAGCCGACCAGTTGGTAAGCCCGAACAGCGGCATCTCAACCTGGTGCAACGCTTCGAGAATCGCCACGCCCTCGGGTAATTCAGCACGCAGCATTTCGGGCCAGCGCTCGTAATAAGCCTGGATCAGGGTCTTGTGTTCGGGGTATTGGGCAACCAGGGTGCGGGTGGCTTCAGCCAGGGAGCGACCGGCATCTTGCTCGGTGTTCCAGGCCTGGGTGCAGATGGTGTCGAGGAACCACTGCCGTTCTGCATCGTCGGCAATCAGCTTGCGGTACAGATGCTGCGGGCTCCAGTCGAACAGGACACCGCCGAAATCAAAAACTACTGCACGAATCGTCATCAGATCCTCCGTTAGCGTGGCTTGATAGCTGCTGGAGTCTGACAGATCTAAAAGAGGGAGGCGTAAGAAGGGGCTGAAAAGAAAGAGGGAGTAGGCACAGCCAAATTGAGCGAACGCAATGCTCAAAGCAACGAAGATCACATGTGGGAGCGGGCTTGCCTGCGAAAGCGGTCGTGCAGTCACAGATGCCGCGACTGACGCACCGCCTTCGCGGGCAAGCCCGCTCCCACAGGGGATGTGCGTTAACTGACTGACATCAGGGCAAGCCAGCTCCCACCTTATTGACCGGGTTTTAAGCTTGAATCAGCCCGTTGATTTTGACGGTCGGGTTCACGTCCGCGTCGTAATCCACGCCGTCGACCTCAAAGCCGAACAAGCGCAGGAACTCAGCCTTGTAACCGGCAAAATCGCTGATCTCGTTGACGTTGTCGTCGGTGACCTGGTTCCACAGCGCAGCCACGGCGTCCTGCACCTTGGGCTCCAGCTCGGCTAGGTCGGCACGCAGGCGGCCATCGGCGTCGAGTTTCGGCTGGCTGCCGTACAGGCTGTCCTTGAACAGGCCGTAGACCTGCTCGATGCAGCCTTCGTGGGTGCCCTGCTCTTTCATCACCTTGAACAGCAGCGACAGGTACAGCGGCATGATCGGGATTGCCGAGCTGGCCTGGGTAACCACGGCCTTGAGCACCGACACACGGGCGTCGCCCTTGAGCGCAGCGAGGTTTTCGCGCAGGGTCAGGACTTTCTTGTCCAGGTCTTTCTTGGCTTCGCCGATGGAGCCGTTCCAGTAGATGTCCTGGGTCAGCTTCTCACCCAGGTAGGTGAACGCGGTGGTCTTGGCGCCTTCGGCCAATACATCGGCGTCACGCAGGGCGTCGATCCACAGCTGCCAGTCTTCGCCGCCCATGACCTTCACGGTACCGTCGATTTCTTCCTGGGTCGCAGGCTCAAGCGTGGTGTCGACCACCACGCCCTTGTCGGTGTTGATACCGCGCAGGGTCACGGCCTTGCCGATTGGCTTGAGGGTGGAGTTGTGCACCACGCCTTGCGGGTCGGTACGGCGTGGGGCGGCCAGGCTGTAGACCACCAGGTCGATCTTGCCCAGGTCTTTCTTGATGGTTTCGATGGTCAGGCGCTTGATTTCGTCGGAGAACGCGTCGCCGTTGATGCTCTTGGCGTACAGGCCTTTTTCCACAGCAAACTTCTCGAACGCCGCGCTGTTGTACCAGCCGGCGGAGCTCAGCTTGCCTTCTTCGCCTTCTTTCTCAAAAAACACGCCCAGGGTGTCGGCGCCGCAGCCAAACGCAGCACTGATGCGCGCGGCCAGGCCGTAGCCGGTGGAGGCACCGAGGACCAGTACCTTTTTAGGGCCGCCCTCGATGACGCCGTTTTTGGTTACGTAGTCGATCTGCTCTTTGACGTTCGCTTCACAGCCAACAGGGTGAGCGGTCACACAGATAAAGCCACGAACCCGCGGTTTGATGATCATAAAAATTTCTGCCTCTTCCAAGGTGCCGAAGGCCAATAGTGGCCATTCAACTTCAATCGTACCGGTCTATGACGCCTGAAAAACCGAAGCGTCACGATAGTCGCAAATCTTCTGTTCTCAAAATTCAATCCACAAAACGTCGGAGCCTGCACGGTAACGGTTACAAATTGTGCAGTGGCTTCACAATTTCGCCCTATTTAAAAACGCCTGCCGGTGTCAGAAAGCCCTATGATGACGATATTGTTTCAATATATTTCGGCTTTGGAGCCTCGTTTCATGAGCAAAAATGCTGTCGGCAAAAAGCTGGTGTCCCTGGCGTGGGCGCTCGGCGTTCTGCTGTTGATCTATTGTTTCCCGCGCAGTTGCCTGGTGTTTCTGCTGTTGGTGGTGTGCTGCGGCGTTTATGACTTCCTGCGTAACGGCCTGTACGACCGCGACACCATCAAGAAGTATTTTATCGGCAACGGTCGTAATACCTGGGTGCTGGCACCGTTCAACACCCTGCTCGACCTGCTGAGCAGCCGCAACCGGCATGTCTATACCCTGCAAGACCTGCCGCCGGCCTGGCGCGAAGACCTGCAACAGGTGATCGACGACGCCATGGCCCGCAAGGATGAAATCATCAGCTACCTGGACGAACGCATGGCCGAGAAGAAACGCGGCATGTTGTTTTTCCAGTGGTACGGCCGCCCGATCGAAACCACCCTGGATATCCCGCAGCTGCGCAAGAAACTGCCGTTCGTGAAAACCATCGGCGTCTCGGTGTTCAACGAGAACCGCTCGACGTCGTTCCACTTCGGCCCCCTGCGCATGATGTTCCGTGTGCTCTACAACATGGCGCCGGCACCGCACCATGAGGGCGTGTATATCCAGGTGGGTAAGCACAAGCACTACTGGCACGACGACCCGCTGTTTATCTTCGATGACACGCTGATGCACGCCTCCTTCAACAAAAACGACGCCAAACGCTACTGCCTGTTTATTGATATTGTGCGCCCGACCCTGCTGCCCTCGGTGCTCAACGCCGTGATCGCAGGGTTTGCCGGCCTGGTCTTTACCCTGCGTCGGGTTTTCTACAAAAACTGGAAGCTGATTCAGTAAGTTCTGCGGCATGATGGTGTTGGACGGCATTTGCGCTAGGCCTTGCGCCTGAGGTAAATAACCGTCTCGTGCGACCTTAATTGGCGCTCACCCTTCTCAAGCCATCGCCCCCAAGCGGACGCGGTGGCTGTGCTTTCAAGGAATCAGAATGCCCCAACGTCAAGTCATCAACGCCTCCGTCAGCCCCAAGGGCAGCCTCGAAACCCTGTCCCAACGTGAAGTGCAGCAACTGAGCGAAGCCGGTACCGGCAGCATCTACACTCTGTTCCGCCAATGCGCCCTGGCGATTCTCAACACCGGCGCGCATATCGACAACGCCAAGACCATCCTCGACGCCTATAAAGACTTTGAAGTGCGTATTCACCAGCAAGACCGCGGCGTACGCCTGGAACTGCTCAACGCCCCGGCCGATGCCTTTGTCGATGGCGAGATGATCGCCAGCACCCGCGAGATGCTGTTCAGCGCCCTGCGTGACATCGTCTACACCGAGAACGAGCTGGACAGCCAGCGTATCGACCTGAGCAACTCCCAAGGCATCACCGACTACGTGTTCCACCTGCTGCGCAACGCCCGTACGCTGCGCCCGGGTGTGGAGCCCAAGATCGTGGTGTGCTGGGGCGGCCATTCGATCAACACCGAAGAATACAAATACACCAAGAAAGTCGGGCACGAACTGGGTCTGCGCAGCCTCGACGTGTGCACCGGTTGCGGCCCAGGCGTGATGAAAGGCCCAATGAAGGGCGCGACCATTTCCCACGCCAAGCAACGCATCACCAATGGCCGTTACCTGGGCTTGACCGAGCCAGGCATCATCGCCGCCGAAGCGCCGAACCCCATCGTCAACGAGCTGGTGATTTTGCCGGACATCGAAAAACGCCTGGAAGCCTTCGTGCGTGTCGGCCACGGCATCATCATCTTCCCCGGCGGCGCCGGTACGGCCGAGGAGTTCCTGTACCTGCTGGGCATCCTCATGCACCCGGACAACCGCGACCTGCCGTTCCCGGTGGTGCTTACCGGGCCCAAACATGCCGCGCCTTACCTGGAACAATTGCACGCGTTCGTCGGTGCCACCCTGGGCGAAGCGGCGCAGAAGCATTACCAGATCATCATCGACGACCCGGCCGAAGTGGCCCGCCAGATGACCACCGGCCTCAAGGCGGTGAAGCAGTTCCGCCGCGAGCGTAACGACGCGTTCCACTTCAACTGGCTGCTGAAGATCGACGAAGGCTTCCAGCGCCCGTTCGACCCCACCCACGAAAACATGGCCAGCCTGCAACTGAGCCACGCACTGCCGCCCCATGAATTGGCGGCCAACCTGCGCCGGGCGTTCTCGGGGATCGTGGCGGGTAACGTCAAGGACAAGGGTATTCGCCTGATCGAGGAGAACGGCCCGTATGAGATCCACGGCGACCCGGCGATCATGAAACCGTTGGATGAATTATTGAAGGCGTTCGTGGCCCAGCACCGCATGAAACTGCCGGGCGGCGCGGCGTATGTGCCGTGCTATCGCGTGGTGCAGTAAGCCAGCGGCGGTCGGTCATAGTTTGTATTCGTTTGGGACATAGCAACGCGTGTGAGGAACAAGAGTTCGGACTAGGGTTTTACTATTCCAACTCATTCACCTCAGCGAGCGACCTATGGACCAAGGGATATTGTCCTCCGTCATTCCTTACCCTAAGGTAAGGAATATCACGATGGAGATCTTCACTATGGCCACCGCCACACTCACTTCAAAAGGGCAAATCACCATCCCTGTTCAGGTCAGGACAGCCCTGGGCCTGGAAACAGGCGACCGGGTGGAATTCGTCGAAATGGAAGACGGCAAGTTTTCCATGATTGCCGCCAGCAAAACCGTCAAGGACCTCAAGGGTTTGATCCGCAAGCCCGCCCATGCCGTGTCTATCGAAGACATGAACCGCGCCATCGCGGCCCAGGGAGCAAGCGCTGGATGATCGGCCTGGATACCAATGTGCTGGTGCGTTATGTGACCCAGGATGACCCGGTTCAATCCGCCAAGGCGTCCCAACTGATCGAATCGCTCACCGCCGCCTCACCAGGTTTTGTCAGCCTGGTGACGCTTACGGAACTGGTGTGGGTGTTGCAGTCCTGCTACCAGTCGGCCAAAAGCGATGTGGTAACGGTACTGGAGACCTTGCTGCACACACGGGAACTGACCGTCGAGCACGCCGATATCATCTGGCAGGCCCTGCGCAAGTTCACCGCAAGCAAAGCGGACTTTGCCGACTGCCTGATCGAACGCTGTGGCCATGCGGCCGGTTGCGAGTACACCGCCACGTTTGATCTGCACGCAGCCAAGGCAGCAGGGATGAAACGGCTCGGTTAGAGCGGCTTTTTTGTAGGAGCGAGCAAGCTCGCGCCTACAGAGGGAGAGGAAGTTGGGCTAGCGAACCCAACCGCCGATCTGCCAGTGGTAGCCATCATTACGCTGCACCCAATGCGGGTGTACATAACGATACCCCTGGCGCACCGGTTCCCAATGGCCGTGCACTGCCACATAGCGCCCACCTTCCCAGCGCCAGTAACCGCGTGACCAGATATAACCTTCGCGCACCGCCGGCTCGACTTCAATCACCTGCACCGGCGGCGGTTGCGGCGCCACCACATCCACGTACTCGTGTTGCATCGGCCTGCGCTCATGCACAACACGCTCTTGCACACACCCGGAAGCCGCGACCACCATGGCGGCCAATGCTGCATAACGTAGCCACATACAAAACCCTCGGGCGCGAACGCCCAACACCTGCATCAGAAAGAAGTCCTTCCTTTGTTGCAGCCGGGCCCTGCTTGGGCCTGGGTTATTTTCAACAGGAGATGTCTGTCAGATGGCTGAACCTGTAGATCTTTAGCGTGCCTCCCGGCGACCGCCACGGTGGTGCTCCTTCATACCGGACCAAAACGTCCCAGCACAGTCTCGACAAAGCAGCGCAACTTGGCGGTACGCTGGCGGTTTGCGGTGTAGACCAAATGCATCGACCGGCTCGGAGCCTCAAACTCCGGCAACACCCGCACCAACTCGCCACTCGCCAACGCCGTTCGCAGAAAGTCTTGCGGGCCGAGCACAATGCCAAAACCATCCAATGCCGCCGACATCAATGCCCGACTTTCATTGATGAGCAAACGACTGGCCACTCGTACCTTGTAGGAAACCGTGCCCTGGAAGAACACCCACTCTCGATCCGCCGGACGCGCTGAAAAGGCGTACCCCAGGCACTCATGACGCTCAAGATCTGCCGGCTTCTGCGGTGTGCCTCGCGCCATCAGATAAGCCGGTGCAGCGCAGGCCACCAACCGATACGGTGCCAAAGGTCTCGCTGTGAGGCCGCTGGTGCCCAACGGACCAATGCGAAACGCGGCGTCGTAGCCCTCCTCCACCAAGTCGACGAAACGATCCGTCAGGTGCAAATCGACTTCTACCTGTGGATTGTCACGTAAAAAACCGGTGATCAACGGCATCAGGCTGTAGGAGCCAAAGGTCACCGGGGCGGTGACTTTCAGCTTGCCACGCGGCGTGTCGTTCATGACCTGTGCCAGGGCGTCGGCGGCCTCGGCCTCCGTCAGGATATGTTTGCAGCGTTCGTAATACTCCCCTCCCAGTTCAGTCAGGCTTTGTCGACGGGTTGTGCGGTTGAGCAATCGCGCGCCCAGGCGTTGTTCCAATGCGGTGACATGCTTGGCCACCATCTGCGGCGACATGCCCAAGCGTTCGGCGGCCCTCGCATAGGAGCCTAATTCAGCCGCTATCACGAAGGCGTTCATGCTTGACAGGCGATCCATCATTACCCACTCCCAGTAACAACACCCACATCAAAATGACGATTTATCACGTTATGGTTGCTAATCATCATAGCCACTTCCTACTTCCACTGGAGCAAGCACATGAAGATTGGCGTGATTGGAGCAGGTTTTATCGGGCGTGCCGTGGCGCAACTGGCGCTTGCCGCCGGACATAACGTGATGCTGAGCAATTCCCGCGGCCCACACACCATGAGCAGCGTGGTGAGCGGCATACTCGGTGTGCAAGTGGGCAGCGCAGATGACGCTGCCAGGTTTGGTGACCTGGTACTGGTGGCGATCCCCCTGGAGCACTACCGCAGCGTCCCCGCCCAATGGCTGGAGGGCAAGACAGTGATGGACGCCAACAATTACTACCCCGATCGTGATGGGCATATCCCGACACTGGACCGTTTTGAAACCACCACCAGCCGATTGCTGGCTGACCATTTGCCGCAATCACATGTGGTAAAAGTATTTAATGCGATCTTCGCCCCAGACCTGACGCAGGATGCCCGCCCGCACGGCGCGCCTGAACGCCGCGCATTGCCAGTGGCAGCAGATGACGCGACGGCAAAGGCGCAAGTGATGACGTTACTCGACCAAATGGGTTTCGATGCCGTGGATGCTGGAGGGCTGGATGAAAGCTGGCGATTCGAGCGGGCTAAACCGGCGTATTGCGTACCCCTTAACCAAGCGGGCTTGAAGGCGGCGCTGGCAGCGGCCGAGCGTACGGTTGAGCTGCCTCCGGTGGAGCGACACCCGCCGCGCGCCTGATCGTTAGCGCACAAAAAAGCCCGCTGACCGTCACCGGTTCAGCGGGCTTTTTCGTGGGTGTTGCTTACAGCGCCAGATCAGACGCCGGCTTGCTTGGCTCAGCCGCAGGCTTGGCAGCCTCGGTAGCCTGTGGAGCAGCCAGTTGCGGGATCGCTGGCGGTGGTGTCAGTTGCAGCACACCGGCAGTGTAGGCCCATTCCTTGGCAACAGCTTCAGGGCTGTCGTTCAGCTTGGTGCCGTAGCTTGGCACGATCTGGTGCAGTTTTTCCTGCCAGGCCGGGCTGGCTACTTTGTCCTTGAACACCTTTTGCAGCACGGTCAGCATGATCGGAGCCGCGGTGGACGCGCCTGGCGATGCACCCAGCAGGCCTGCGATGGTGTTGTCGGCAGAGCTGACCACTTCGGTACCCAGCTTCAGCACGCCGCCTTGCTCTTCATCACGCTTGATGATCTGCACGCGCTGGCCGGCTTGCCACAGGCGCCAGTCGGACTGCTTGGCGTTCGGGAAGTACTCTTGCAGCGCCTTGAAGCGGTCATCATCAGACAGCATCAGTTGGCCGGCGAGGTACTCGACCAGTGGGTATTCACGAATACCGACTTTGGTCATCGGCCAGATGTTGTGGGTGGTGGTGCTGGTCAGCAGGTCCAGGTACGAGCCTTCCTTCAGGAACTTAGTCGAGAAGGTCGCGAATGGGCCAAACAGAATCACGCGCTTGCCATCCAGCACACGGGTGTCCAGGTGCGGAACCGACATCGGTGGCGAACCTACCGAAGCCTTGCCGTAGGCCTTGGCCAGGTGCTGCTCGGCGATGGTCGGGTTCTCGGTCACCAGGAACGAACCACCCACCGGGAAGCCTGCGTATTCCTTGGCTTCAGGAATGCCCGACTTCTGCAGCAAGTGCAGGGCACCGCCGCCGGCGCCGATGAACACGAACTTGGCGTCGGTTTCAGTCTTGGTGCCGTCTTTGAGGTTTTTGTAGCTCACACGCCACGAACCGTCGTCGTTGCGGGTGATGTCCTGCACTTCGCTCGACAGCTTCAAGTCAAACTTCGGCGTGGTTTGCAGGTGAGCGACGAACTGGCGGGTGATCTCGCCGAAGTTTACGTCGGTACCGATCGGGCTCCAGGTGGCCGCGATTTTCTGGTTGGGATCACGCCCTTCCATCATCAACGGAACCCACTTGGCGATTTGCGCCGGGTCTTCGGAGTACTGCATGCCAGCGAACAGCGGGCTGGCCTTCAGGGCTTCGTAGCGCTTTTTCAGGAACTTGATGTTGTCATCGCCCCACACAAAACTCATGTGCGGAGTGGAGTTGATGAACGAACGCGGGTTCTTCAACACGCCCTGCTGAACCTGCCAGGACCAGAACTGACGGGAGATCTGGAACGCTTCGTTGATCTCGACCGCTTTCGGGATCTCAACGTTGCCGTTCTTGTCTTCCGGGGTGTAGTTCAGCTCAGCCAGGGCCGAGTGACCGGTACCGGCGTTGTTCCAGCCGTTGGAGCTTTCTTCGGCCACGCCATCGAGGCGCTCGACCATCTCCATCGACCAATCCGGTTCCAGCTCATTGAGCCAGACACCCAGGGTTGCACTCATGATGCCGCCGCCGATCAGCAGCACATCGACTTTCTTTGCCTCTTCCGCGTGAACGGACGTGATCCCCATCGACAAAGCCAGCCCCAGCAGGGCAGTGTTTACTTTTTTAAACATCAGTAGCACCTATGATAAAACGCCATCCGCCCTACCGCCCCCGATCATGAGTAACCCTCGTTCACGCTACGTCAGGCAACGTACCGCGGGGTCTGCACAGTCACATAAAGGCTGCAGGGTGGGCACACAAGGCCGATGGATCGACCTCACTGTTATGTCCCTTCTGCGCTGACTTCTTATCATTATTGGCTTCAGCTACCTGGGCGACAGCCAACCGCTGGGACGTATACGGGTGTACGCACCAGGGAAAGACTAGCCCAAGACGACGCGCAGAATATCACGCTAAACAGCGTTTATGCGCCGTTTGGCCAATTGACAGGCCTAAATCGCGGCTTTTAATGCGCCCCTGTCAAGCCTGGCAGCCGCGACCTGCGGTCACAGGCGTGGAACTCTGCCGAAAATGGCGGTTCTAGACACCTTCGTCGCGGCTTGCGTAGCATCGGCGACGTCCTTCGTGCACACCCTCCACACAGAGTTACCCATGACAATCCAGCAAACACCCGGGCACGTACTGCCCGCGCGCAGCGCCGCCAAAATGGAAGCGGCCATGGCCGTGGGCGCCTTCGCGATCGGCACCGGCGAATTCGCCATCATGGGCCTAATGCCCGACATCGCCCAGAACCTGGGCCTGAGCGAACCCCAGGTGGGCCACGCCATCAGCGCCTACGCCCTGGGCGTCATGGTCGGCGCCCCACTGCTGGCCATCCTCGGCGCCAAGCTGCTGCGCAAACACATGCTGCTGTTGCTGATGGGCCTGTACGCCCTGGGCAACTTCGCCACCGCCTTCACCCCCACCTTCGGCTCGCTGGTGGCCTTCCGCTTTATCAGTGGCCTGCCCCACGGCGCCTACTTCGGCATCGCCGCCGTGGTCGCCTCCAGCATGGTACCCACCGACAAACGCGCAGGCGCCGTAGCCCGCGTGATGATGGGCCTGACCCTGGCCATGCTGCTGGGCAACCCCATCGCCACCTTCCTCGGCCAACACCTGGGCTGGCGCTCGGCGTTCGCCCTGGTCAGCGTGATCGCCCTGCTCACCATCGCCCTGGTCTGGCAATTCGTGCCCCACCGCCACGACGAACAACGCAGCGACCCACGCAAAGAACTGCGCGCCTTCACCAAACCCCAGGTATGGATGGCCCTGTCCATCGGCGCGATTGGCTTTGCCGGGATGTTCTGCGTATTCAGCTACCTGGCGCCGACCATGCTGGAAGTGACCAAGGTCTCGCCGCAATGGATCCCCTTCGGCCTCGCCGCCTTTGGCGTGGGCGGCATCATCGGCAACATTGCCGGTGGCAAGCTGTTTGATCGCATGCAGTTTCGGGCGGTGGGTTTGATATTGGTATGGTCGATGGCCGTGCTGCTGTTCTTCCCCTTCGCCGCGTCTTCGCTGTGGGGCGTGCTGCTGAGCATGGGGTTGGTGGGCACCATGGTCGCGTTGGCGGCACCGTTGCAGATTCGCTTGATGGACATCGCGCATGAAGCGCCGAGCCTGGCGGCAGCGTCGAACCATGCGGCGTTTAACCTGGCGAATGCGCTGGGGCCGTGGTTTGGGGGGATGGCGATTACAGCTGGCCTCGGCTGGACCAGCACCGGCTACATCGGCGCAGCGACAGCGCTGGTGGGCCTGGGCCTCTACCTGATCGCCCGGCGTATGAAAGGCGGCCATTAACGGCGCGCCTAATACCGATCAGCTACGCGAACACAATATTCCACACAACGAAGATCCAATGTGTGGAGCTTGCCTACGAAAGCATTGGTTCAGTTATAGATCCAGTGACTGACACGCCGCCTTCGCGAGCAAGCCCGCTCCCACAGGGATCTGGGCCGGGCGCTGATTTTGTGGGCGATACATTGGCTAATGTGGGAGCTGGCTTGCCTGCGATAGCGGTATATGAATTAACTGACCCACCGCCATCGCGAGCAAGCCCTCTCCCACAGGGATCCGAGCCGGGCGCTGATTCTGCGAGCGATACATGGCCAATGTGGGAGCTGGCTTGCCTGCGATAGCGGTATATCAGTAACAGATGAGTTAACTGACCCACCGCCATCGCAGCGTCAATATCTACACAACTTCGGCACGACGCTGCAACTGTGGCGAGGGAGCCTGCTCCCCTGAAGACCTGACAGCCGACGCTTATATCCCTGACTCCCACGCTCCAACTGTAGGAGCGGGCTTGCTCGCGAAGACGGCCCGACAGCCGACGAAAATGCTGGATCAGACCGCGTACTATCCGGTACTCAGGCAACGGCTACTTAGCGTTCTCCCCCAACGGCTGCTCACTTTGCAAAGCAGCAAAGCTAGCGAAACACTCTCGCCCCACCACCCCATCAATCATCATGCAACAACCCCGAACCATACTCCCCATAACTACTCCCCAGCCCACTGCCACCGAAATTCATCTTCGCGGCCTTGTTGGGGCTATGGTCACCAAACGCCCGGCATCCACCTGAAAAGCACGGGTCACTGCTCACGGCGGGTGAAGATGAACAAGCGCTTAACAACAACGTGCCGGTGATCATCACGACTTTGACGAGGTTCGAGATCATGGTTTTCAGTTCCCTATGGGCTGGAGGCGCTGGGGTCCTCTCTCGCAGGGAATCGTAGACCTCAACGGCGCAGGGAATTATGAAACTTTGCTGGAAGACAGCATAAGTTCAGGTTGCCGCCTTAGGGCAAGGCGGCAGGGTTAGTTGTCAGGCTTTAACTGAGGCGGTTACAGGCGCAACCTGCTCCTGGGCTCGGTCAACGAGCAGCGAGCTCAACTCGATTAACTGCTGGATGCCCAGGGCGATGGCACGCTGGGAGTCGTCGAGATCGAACGCCAAGGTGACGGCCATTTCGTTGGCGGATGCGAGGTTTTCGGCGGCGTTGGCCAGGAGGGTTTCGGAGTCGGTGGACGGGTTGACGATGAATAGGTTGTCGCTTGGGCGCTCGGTGGGCGCAGCGTCGTCGGATGGGGGCAAGTGATGATGGATTGCTCGCTGGGCTGCGGCTTGAAGCTTGGGATCAGAGGATGCAGCGTTTGAAGCATAAGGCGGATTAGGTGTGACCTTGTACATGGCGAAGCTCCTTAACTATTCAGGAACTACCAGTCTCACTTCCACATGAGAGGTGGCAGCTGTACGCAGGTGTGGAAGACCAGGGCTAAGGACCCGGCGCACCGAAGTGCCCCGCGCACAGCCGCCGAAACACATGATACAGACGTTAAAAAACGCCGGTAGGTGTTTATGACGATTGCGTCTTAGCTCGGTACGGACTTCCACATCCGACCGCTGGTTTTCCAGCGGTTTAGGGAGGTTAGCCAGAGGAGGTCTGAGGGGCAAGCCGAGAAAAGTGTGGGAAGTTTCCCGCTGGGTTTTGGATCAGAGATGAAGGTATGGTGGTCTGACTCCGAAGCGCGACCAATACCTATTATTCGCTGAAAGGAAGCCTAGACTTTTAATACACAGTGGAAGCGAACAACTCCCCCATTGAACATTCAAGACAATTACCTAAGCAAGCTCCCAAGGTTTATCATTTCGGCCATCGACTGGCTTCAACACCCCATCCTTTCTCATCGCCATTGCCGTCCACCGAACGTCGTACTGCCAAGTATAGAGAAGCGAGCCGGACCGCTTTATATCAGACTCATAATGATCCCATATATATTTGGCGACATCCCTCGGCCAGCCAACCCCACCCATGGATTTCAACGCGGTAACAACCCAAGGTTTCATATCCTCTCTTGTAATCATAAATACCTGTTCAAATTTACCGAGATATCGTATCAGACCACCATAACCGGTTTTGAGTTGGTATAGGAAAAGCAAACGATTCACTCCCAGACACACCTCACCACGACCTGTCGATTCAACCCACCGCTCCAAGGCGTAAGATGCCCCAAAACCTTCTTTCATCGAGGCTGCCATGACTGGAATATCCCTAAACCTGCCGGAAGACTTATCCAATTCTCTCGCCGACCTAGCAAAAACCAACGGTCAGACAGCAAGCTACCTAGCAATGGACGTTCTTCGCGACTACATCGAGCACAAAAAAACGCTGACCGCCCAAATTGAGCTGGCAGTAAAGGAAGCCGGCCAAGGCAAATTCGCCACCAATGACCAAGTAGCAGCCATACGCGCTAGGCGCTGGAGCATGAATCCGGGTTGAGTGGCTTGAAAAAGCATTCAAAAATCTGGAAGACGAAGCGAAATAGCTCTCGAAAATCCAAAGGAAAAGGGGGACGGAAAAGGAAGACAGATTTGTTTAATATTAGGGTCTCGCGCCACCCGATCATCACCCAGCCCCTCCGACCCATTCCTGATAAACTGCCCACCCTTCGCATTCTCCATCCAAGACTCCAATGCCTTCAGCCATAGCTCCACCGAAAGCCCTCTCCCGCCGCTTCTCCGTCGCCCCCATGATGGACTGGACCGACCGCCACTGCCGGTTCTTCCTACGCCTGCTCTCCAAACACGCCCTGCTCTACACCGAGATGGTCACCACCGGCGCTATCCTCCATGGCGACCACGACCGCTTCCTGCGCCACAACGAAGCCGAGCACCCGCTGGCGCTGCAGTTGGGCGGCAGTGTTCCGGCTGATCTGGCCGCCTGCGCCCGTATGGCCGAGGCCGCCGGTTACGACGAAGTGAACCTGAACGTCGGTTGCCCCAGCGACCGGGTGCAGAACAATATGATCGGCGCGATCCTCATGGCGCACCCTGCCCTGGTGGCGGACTGTGTGAAAGCCATGCGCGATGCGGTGTCGATTCCGGTGACGGTGAAGCACCGTATCGGCATCAATGGGCGGGACAGTTATGCCCAGTTGTGTGATTTCGTCGGGACGGTAAAGGAAGCCGGTTGCACCAGTTTTACCGTGCATGCGCGGATTGCGATTCTGGAGGGGTTGTCGCCCAAGGAGAACCGGGACATTCCGCCGTTACGCTATGACGTGGCGGCGCAGTTGAAGCGGGACTTTCCGGAGTTGGAGATTAATCTCAATGGTGGGATCAAGACGCTGGAGCAGTGCCAGGAGCATTTGCAGACGTTTGATGGGGTGATGCTGGGGCGGGAGGCTTATCACAATCCGTATCTGTTGGCGGAGGTGGACCAGCGGTTGTTTGGCAGTGAGGCGCCGGTGATTAGCCGGGCGGAGGCGTTGGCGCAGTTGCGGCCTTATATTGCTGAGCATTTGGCCAGTGGTGGGACGATGCATCACATTACTCGGCATGTGTTGGGGTTGGGTACTGGGTTTCCTGGGGCGCGCAAGTTCAGGCAGTTGTTGTCGGTGGATATTCATAAGGCTGCGGATCCGTTGGCGTTGTTGGATCAGGCGGGGGCGTTGTTGGAGGGGCGGTGATTGGTCGAGTGTCAGGTAGATGCTCATTGGGCGTACCGGCGCTATCGCAGGCAAGCCAGCTCCCACATTTTTGCCTGGTGAGTGTCAGGTAAGTACTCATTGGGTGTACCGGCGTTATCGCAGGCAAGCCAGCTCCCACATTTTTGCCTGGTGAGTGTCAGGTAAGTACTCATTGGGTGTACCGGCGTTATCGCAGGCAAGCCAGCTCCCACATTTTTGCCTGGTGAGTGTCAGGTAAGTACTCATTGGGTGTACCGGCGTTATCGCAGGCAAGCCAGCTCCCACATTTTTGCCTGGTGAGTGTCAGGTAAGTACTCATTGGGTGTACCGGCGTTATCGCAGGCAAGCCAGCTCCCACAGTTTGACCGATGAGGGCTAGGTGAATCTCAGTGGCTGGGCTGGCGTCATGCAGGCAAGTTGGCTCCCACAGTTTGATCGGAGGGCATCGAGCAGTTGGGGGGAACCTGTCGGCGATTCTGGCCTCCTAGTTAGCACCACGGCCGGTAATTCAAACGGCTGTTTCCAGGTTATTGCCCTCGCAAACGACCTAACGCATTTGCGCCCTTGAGCGCCTGCCAGCGCTCGGGTAATGTCATCAGACCCACAGGACAGAGCACGCCCATGACTTCCAAGCTGGAACAACTCAAGCAATTCACCACCGTCGTAGCCGATACCGGCGATTTCTCCACGCTCGCCAAGCTCAAGCCGCAAGACGCGACCACCAACCCTTCCCTGCTGCTCAAGGCTGCGTCGATTCCTGGCTATGCCAAGCTGCTGGATGAGTGTGTGCAGGACTGCAACGGCGATGTGGGCCTGGCCAGTGACCGCTTTGCGGTGGCGGTGGGTCAAGAGATTCTCAAAGTCGTGCCGGGCCGTATTTCCACTGAGGTGGATGCGCGTCTGTCGTTCGACGAGGCCGCGATTCTCAAGCGTGCGCACCGTCTGATCGACCTGTACGACAAGGCTGGGGTTGGCCGTGACCGCGTGCTGATCAAGATCGCCTCCACCTGGGAAGGCATCCGTGCCGCCGAGAAGCTGGAAAAAGAAGGCATCCAGACCAACCTGACGCTGCTGTTCTCGTTTGCCCAGGCCGTGGCTTGTGCTGAAGCGGGTGTGTTTTTGATTTCTCCGTTCGTAGGCCGTATCTACGACTGGTACAAGAAGGCCAACGGCAACGACTACACCGGTTCCGATGACCCGGGCGTGCAGTCGGTGACGCGCATCTACAACTACTACAAGGCTAACGGCTACAAGACCGTGGTGATGGGTGCGAGCTTCCGTAACCTCAGCCAGATCGAAGAGCTGGCCGGGTGTGATCGCCTGACCATCAGCCCGGACCTGCTGGAGAAGCTGGCGGCGGATGAAGGCAAGCTGGAGCGCAAGTTGGCGCCAGGCCATGCCGGTGAGGCCCGTGTGCATATGACTGAAGCGCAGTTCCGTTGGGAGTCCAACGAGGACGCGATGGCGACTGAGAAGCTGGCGGAGGGCATTCGCCAGTTTGCGCGGGACCAGGAGAAGCTGGAGGCGTTGTTGTCGGCCAAGCTGTAAAGGCAGATAGCGGCAAAAAGGGCGGTACCTGTGAGGGTGCCGCCCTTTTTTGTGCGTCGGTGTCACCGCCGCCCTATGTGGGAGCTGGCTTGCCTGCGATAGCGGTGGGCCAGTCAACACTTAATCGACTGACACTGCGCAATCGCAGGCAAGCCAGCTCCCACATTGGACTGTGTGTGTTTGAGCAGGGAAGCTGTTAGTGCCGCTCGAGTGCGTTGACGAGGTCGTGGAAGGCTTCGCGGTTGGACTCGTTGAGGCCCATCAGGATCTTGTGCGCTTCCAGCACCTTGACCCGTACGATCTCTTCGGACTGGTCCTGGGACGGCAGGTCGGTGAGGCATTCCGGGCACGGGATGGGGCGATCAACGATGTTGAACACCTGGTCAAAGCCCATGGACTGCAACAGACGAGTGATGTCTTCATGGGTGGTGACCACGGTCGGCAACAGGCCGACCTTCTGCCGCGACAGAATGGACAACTTGGCCAACAGGCCCAGGGTGGTGCTATCGATGCTGCGCGTTTCGGTCAGGTCGATCACGATCGCCGAGAAGTTCAGCGCGGTGAAGATCCGCTCGATCGTCGCATCCAGGGCCGAACACAAGGTCAGGCGCACTTCACCGACAAATTTCAGGACGAAGGTCCCGTCTTGCTCGGCGAATTGGATTCTTCCGGTACTCATCAAAGATTCCTGCTCAACACCAATAGGGCGATATCATCCGGCATCTCCCCTAGCGTGGCCAATCCAAAAACCTGCCGCAGGCCATCCAGGCTGCCGCCCGCCGACTTGACCTTTTGGGGCAAGGCGGCTTCTTTCTCTTTGAGTGTAGGCTCTGGCAAAAGGTCCAGGATGCCGTCGGACATCAGCGTCAGGCTGAAAGTCGGCGGCAGTTCCAGGATGTGGTCTTCGTAGGTGGCTTCGTTAAACAAGCCTACGGGCAGGCCACGCCCTTCCAGGTAGCGCACACTGTCAGGAGTGTACAAAACAGGCATCGGCAGGTGACCGCCAATGCTGTAGGTCAAAAGACCAGTTTCTTCGTCGATCACGCCGCCGACCATCGTCACGTGCTTGCCCAGCTTGCAGCTGATCAGGCCCCGGTTGATGTGGCCCAGCACCTCGGAGGGGGTGAACTCCGGCAAGGTGCCATTGCGCTTGGACTCGAACAACAGCCGTGTGGTCATGAACTTCAACAACACGGTGACAAAAGCCGAAGACGCGCCGTGGCCGGAAACGTCGGCCAGGTAGAAAGCAACGCGGCGCTCATCGACGCGGAAATAGTCGACAAAATCACCCGACAGGTACAACGACGGGATGATCTGGTGGGCAAACTTGAATTCGTCAATCGTCCAGGGGCTCACCGGCAGCATGTTCATCTGCACCTGGCGACCGGCGTTCTGGTCTTCCTGCAGCAGGTTCAGGCTGGCTTCGAGCTCGCGGTTGGCGGTCTCGAGCTTTTCGCGGTAGCGCTGGTTTTCCAAAAGCAGGCGTGCACGGTCCAGGGCGCGGCGCACCGAGTGCTCCAGCACGGCCAGGTCTTCCAGGGGCTTGATCAGGTAATCGGCAGCGCCCAGGCGCAGGGCTTCGACGGCGTCGTTCATGACACCGGCACCGGACACGACAATCACCGGCGTTTGCGGGGCAAGGTCGGTCACCTGGCGAATCAGCTCCAGGCCGCCCATCTGGGGCATGCGCAGGTCGCAGATCACAAGGTCGGGCTTGTCGCGCTCGAATACCTGGAGACCCTGTTGGCCATTACTGGCCTGCAGGACGCTGAAGCCACTGTCTTCCAAGTAGGCCGCGAGGCTCGCGCGCACTACTTCGTCGTCATCGATTATCAGCAGCGTGGCACTGGTTTTTTGCATGTGGGCAAACGGCGCCAGAATTAGGTTGGCGTAGGCGGCTCGGCAATGGCCGGGCTCACGTACTGGATTCGCTTTCTAGCCTCTCTGTCCTACAAAGCATTGGGATTTGGCCCATGCACAACGGTAAAGCAGAGGTGCCCTTCTAAGGCGCAGACGGTACTCCCATCCGTGAGGGGTTTCAAGCTCATGCCGATGGTCGCCGGGCGTCTTTACACCGCAAATCACCGGGAGTTATAAGAACCCTCACAACCACAACGCAAAGTAAGGATGGATGCTGTGAGCGAACACGAGCGCGACTACGCCGAAAAACGCGATTTCATCCGCATGCGAATAGATGCCGATGTGTCTTTGATCCATGCCGGGCAGGAGATTGCCGGTACCTGCGTGGACCTCTCCAGTTCCGGCATGCAAGTGCAGGCACCTCGCCAGTTCACGGTGGGTGACCTGCTGACCGTGCGCATTGATTCAGAACACGCTGCGCTCAGGGGTCTTGAAGCGGATACCGAGGTGGTGTGGACCAAGGCAGTAGGCGATGACCAGCATCTGGGCCTCAAGATTCTGAAAATGCGCTAACGCAGCATCCAGCCCCTGCGCAAGGGTGACGCGGAGCGTCACGGGATGCGTTCCCACGCGGAGCGTGGGGAACGATCAGCGCGCACAAAAAAGGCGACCCTATAAAGGTCGCCTTTTTCATTTCAAAACGTCACAGCTTAAAAGTCGTCAACGACCTTGCCGTCCTTGACCTTGAACTCGCGGTTCTGCAGGTAAGCGTTACGAATGAAGGTGTACTTGTCGCCGCTGATCAGCTTCTCGCTGTCGAGCAGGCTGGCGCGCACGTCGACCACGTTGAGGCCGAAGGTGCTGTTACGCCAGCCGATGTCGTTCATGTAGCGGTACGGTTGGGTGTAGCTGTCGACGTATTTGGACGGCGCATCACGCAAGGTGCTTGGGCCCAGCAACGGGATCATCACGTACGGGCCGCTGCCCACGCCCCAGTAGCCGAGGGTTTGGCCGAAGTCTTCATCGCTGCGCTGCAGCCCCATTTTGGTGCCGACGTCAATAAAGCCCAGAACGCCAAATGTGGTGTTGACCAACAAGCGGGCGGTGTCGACGCCTGCATTGTGCGGCTTGAGTTGCAGCACGTTGTTGGCCAGGTTGCCGACATCACCGATGTTGCGGAAGAAGTTGTGAACGCCGTCCTGCACAAATTGTGGGGTGACGAACTGATAGCCCTGGGCGATTGGCTTGAGGGCATAGGTGTCAACGGTGTCGTTGAAGGTGAAGATGGGGCGGTTGACGCTTTCCCACGGGTCATCTTCCGAGGCCGCTTGGGCAGCGAAAGGCGCCAACAGGATGGTGGCACACACCGATAGCTGAGCGAAGTACTGGCTCCAGCGCATAGCTTTTGCTCCTTGAATGGTCTGTCATGGGCGCTATGCCCTGAATAAGGCTGTCAGTATATGACGGAAGTGCCGATTTAGGCAGCTACCTAGAATCGTCTTAGGGAAAATGCACAAAATTCCTACAAATATCGACAGTGTCATCCCCTTGTCATGCCGCCCCGATAGCGTGGCAGCTATTTCAGGGACGTTCAGATGCCACACGTCGAGATTGCCGTCGCCGCCGCCCCCTCATTGACCGCCGTGTTATTTGGCCTGAGTGGCTGCCTGGTGGATTTTGGTTCCCTGGCGCGCACCGACTCACCTTGCGCCGACGCCGAGGCCACGCCAGGCGCGTTGAAAATCCTGCGCAGTCTCAAAGAACAAGGCGTGCCCTGCGCCTGGCTGGACGAACTGCCTCCCGCCGTGACCACGCCACTCTGCGCCGGCCTGCCGGGCTGGCTCAAGGCGGCCTCGCCCTCCTCCATTCGCTGGCCCGCGCCCCACGCTTGCTGGCAAGCCCTGATGGAGTTGAACATCGAACGCCTGGAAGGCTGCGTACTGGTCAGCGGCGAGCCGCGCCTGCTGCAATCGGGCCTGAATGCCGGTTTGTGGACCATCGGCCTGGCCTCCTGCGGTTCGCTCTGCGGCCTGTCGCCCCAGCAATGGCAGGCGCTGACCGAGCAGCAACGCGAACACAAGCGCGGCAAGGCCACGGTGGCGCTCTATGGCCTGGGTGTGCATTCGGTGATCGACCACCTCGGCGAACTCGGCACCTGCCTGGCCGACATCCGCCTGCGCCAACTCAAGGGCGAGAAGCCCTGATCGAGATCATGCACAGTTGGCCGCAGTGGATTAATCTACAGGTCAGCCCGTAGACCTTTCACGGCGTGCCGCGGTCTATGCCAGTGCCTATCGATAAAAGGAAAGAACGTCATGCCTGATCGCGAGAAGTTACAACAGCAGGCCGATATTGTGCGTGAGCAACTGGAGAATCATCCCGAGTTGCCCGCCGAGAAACGTCAAGCATTGGAAGAGTTGATCGCCAAATTCGAAGTCCAGTTGGAAATGGAACCGGCCACCCAGACGCCCAGCATCGCTGACGATGTGAACCGGGCAGTGGAAGGTTTTGAACTGGACCATCCAGGCATTGCCGGGACGTTGCGCAATATCGTGCTAACCCTTGGCAATATCGGCATCTAACCCGAGCCCAAGCCAAACACAAAACCAAATGTGGGAGCTGGCTTGCCTGCGATAGCGGTGTATCAGTCACTTGATGAATGACTGAAAGATCGCAATCGCAGGCAAGCCAGCTCCCACAGTTTTTTGTATGAAGGCTTACTGACGCGCCAGGCGCACGTTCAGGAACTGGGTGTTCTCAGTGCTGCGATACGGGTTGATATCCAACCCACCCCGACGCACATAGCGTGCATACACGGTCAACTTCTCCGGCTTGAGCAAGCGCTGCAAGTCCAGGAAGATCCGCTCCACACACTGCTCATGAAAGTCCGAGTGCTGGCGAAAGCTGACGATATATTCCAGCAGGCTGGCGTGATTCAGCGCCGCACCACGGTATTCCACCACCACACTGCCCCAGTCAGGCTGGCTGGTCACCGGGCAGTTGGATTTGAGCAGGTGGCTGTGCACGCTCTCCTCCACCACGCGCGAATCATCGCAACGCAGCAGTTCAGGGCGTGGGTGTTCGTAGCTGCTGACGTTGATATCCAGGCCGTCAATGCACACGCCGGGCAACGCCATCACGCCTTCTGCCTCGATGTCGGCCAGGCTGCGAATACGCACGTTCACGGGCTTGCCGGCCGCAGCGCTGAGGTCGGTGCGCAGGGTGGCTTCAAGGCTGGACGTATCGGCAAACGCGGTCTGGTTCAGCGAGTTGAGGTACAGCTTGAACGACTTGGACTCGATGATGTTTGGCGAGTCGGCCGGAATGCTGAATTCACCGATGGCTACCACCGGCTTGCCCGAGGGCAACAGCCAGGACAGTTCGAAGCAGTTCCAGAAATCCACGCCCTTGTACGGCAGGGTCTCGGCGCTCAGGCCCAGCTCGGCCCACTTGGCGGCGCGTGGAATCGGGAACAACAACGAAGGCGTGTAGGTGCTGATGTATTCACTGGACTTGCCCAGCGGCGAATGTTCGGCTGCGGGATGCATGGCGGAAACCTGGCTAAATAAACCGCGCCAGTCTACCAGCCTTTGCTCCCGCCCTTAACAAACGCCTCACTCAACGGTCAGTTTGCCGACCATGCCCGCCTGGTAATGCCCAGGCAGGTTGCAGGCGAACTCAAGGCCTGTGGCCTGCTTGAACGTCCAGGTCAGTTCGGCCGTCTTGCCCGGCTCCACCAACACACTGTTGGGATCGTCGTGCTTCATGCCGCCCATGTCGCCGTGGCCCATGGCGCTGTGATCCATCTTGCCCATGCCGGTGGCGGTGAGCATGCCACTGGCTTGCATCTGCAACATCTCTTTCTGGTGGGCGGCATGCATGGCCGCGTCACCCAGGTTGAACTCATGCAGCAACTGGCCTTTGTTGACCAGCACGAAGCGCACGGTTTCACCGGCCTTGACGTCCAGGGACTTGGGCTCAAAGGCAATGTCCCGCAGCGTGACTTCAACGGTGCGCGTGGCTTTATCCGCCGGGGCCGGCTGGCCGAACGCGTAGGTGTGAGTCGCATCCGCCAGTGCATTGAAACTCAACGCCAACAGGCAGCCCGCCAATAACTGGGGTGTACGCAACGCCATCTTTCACTCTCCAAAATAGGTATCCAGCGTGGGCAACACTTTAAGATGGCCTCGCTGCCAGCCAGCTGACTGCTAGATTACAACTTTGTCAGCTTGCGCCCATACCCCGGAGCCCAGGGTATAAAGGCCGGCGTCCACCTTGACCAAGAGCCCTACATGAAACTGCTGATCGTCGAAGACCAACCCAAAACCGGTCATTACCTGCGTCAGGGCCTGGCCGAAGCGGGCTTTACCACCGAACTGGTGGCCGACGGCACCAGTGGCCAGCACTTGGCGCTAACGGGCGACTATGACTTGTTGATCCTCGATGTGATGCTGCCCGGCCGCGATGGCTGGCAAATCCTGCAGGCGGTGCGCAGTGCCGGCCTGGACATCCCGGTGCTGTTCCTCACCGCTCGCGATGCCGTAGAAGACCGAGTACATGGCCTGGAGCTGGGCGCCGACGATTACCTGGTCAAACCCTTCGCGTTTTCCGAACTGCTGGCGCGGGTGCGCACCTTATTGCGCCGTGGCAGCAGCACGCCGCAGGAGACCACGCTGCAACTGGCCGACCTGAGCCTGGACTTGATCCGCCGGCGCGTCGAGCGCAGCGGCCAGCGCATCGACCTCACCGCCAAGGAGTTCGCCTTGCTGGAGCTGCTGCTACGCCGCCAGGGCGAAGTGCTGCCCAAGACGCTGATCGCCTCCCAGGTGTGGGACATGAATTTCGACAGCGACACCAACATCATCGAAGTTGCCATTCGCCGCCTGCGCCTGAAAGTCGATGACAATTTCCCCAATAAGCTGATCCACACCGTGCGCGGCATGGGTTACGTGCTGGAGGAACGGTTCACGTGATCAAGCGCCTGTCCCTGACCAGCCGCCTGGCGCTGCTGTTTGCCGCCTGCACGGCGGTGGTCTCGTTGATCGCCGGGGTGTTGTTCAACCGGGCCAGCGAGGCGCACTTCATGGAGCTGGACCAGCAACAGCTCGAAAGCAAACTGGTGGCCCTGCGCAGCACCTTGCAGGGTGTCGCCTCACCGGAAGACCTCGCCCGGCGAACCCCTCAACTGCGCGCCGAACTCGATCACCAGCCCGACCTCGCCTTGCGCATCACCGGAGCTGGGCAACGTTGGCTGGACGGCGCGCCACACCTTCCCTTGCCCCAAGCACCCGGCCTGCACAGCCTGCAATACGCAGGCACCGACTACCGCGTATTCATCGCGCCCTTGACGCCCAGCCAACTGGATTCGCCACAACTGACCCTGATCCTCGACATCACCCACCACCAGCACTTTCTGCAACGCATGCAACGCTTGATCTGGCTGACCGTCGGCCTCTCGGCCCTGGCCACTGCCCTGCTCGGCGCCTGGGCCGCGCGCAGTGGCTTGCGACCGCTGCGGCGCATGGGCGAAGTGGCCGCCAGTGTCTACGCCCACTCCCTCACGCAACGCTTACCCCAAGAACAAATGCCGGTGGAGCTCGCGGAGCTGGCCCAAGCCGTCAACGCCATGCTGGCGCGCCTGGATGACGCGTTCCAGCGCCTGTCTGCCTTCAGCGCAGATATCGCCCACGAACTGCGCACACCGCTGTCCAACCTGCTGACCCAGACCCAAGTCATCCTCACCCAACCGCGCCCGCTGGAGGATTACCGCGAGGCGCTGCACAGCAATCTGGAAGAGCTGCAATGGATGGCGCAACTGGTCAACGACATGCTGTACCTGGCCAAAGCTGACCACGGCTTGCTGATGCCCAGCCGAGAAGCTCTGGATTTGGGCGATGAGGTCGACGCACTGTTGGAGTTCTTTACCCTGCTGGCGGAGGACGCACAGGTGACGCTGGTGCGCGAAGGCACCGCCCAGACGATGGGCGATCGCGGTATGTTGCGCCGGGCCTTGTCGAATCTGCTGGATAACGCGCTGCGGTTTACCCCACCGGGCGGCGAAGTGCGGGTGCGGATCGAGAGTGGCGTGACACTGACGGTTGAGAACAGCGGGGAAGGTATTCCTGCGCCGTTATTGCCGCGGCTGTTTGACCGGTTCTACCGAGCCGATCCGTCGAGGCGTGCAGGTAGCAGTGAACATGCAGGCCTGGGGTTGGCGATTACCCAGTCGATTGTGCGGGCGCATGGCGGGAGGATTTATTGTGAGTCGCAGGCGGGCTGGACCAGGTTTGTGATTGAATTGCCCAAGGGCGACTGCTGATCGTTCCCACGCTCCGCGTGGGAACGCATTCCGGGACGCTGTGCGTCCCAACAGCGGACGCGGAGCGTCCGGTGAGGCATTCCCGCGCAGAGCGTGGGAACGAGCAGGTTACGAATACCTGAGGGCGTGCGCCGGCTCAATCTTCGCCGCCCGATACGCCGGGTAAATCGTCGCCAAGAAGCTCAACACAAACCCCGCCGAGCAGATCAGCAACACATCCCCACCTTGCAGCTCCGAAGGCAGGTTGCTGACAAAGTACACATCCGAGCTGAAGATATGCTGCCCGCTCACCCGCTCCAGCCAGCCCACCAGCTCACTCACGTTCAGCGCCGCAATCACCCCCAACACGCCGCCGATCAAGGTGCCGACCACGCCAATCACGGTGCCCTGCACCATGAAGATCGCCATAATCTGCCGAGGTGTGGCGCCGATGGTACGCAGGATCGCGATATCCGCGCCCTTGTCGTTCACCACCATGATCAAGGTGGCGATGATGTTGAACGCGGCCACGGCGACGATCATCAGCAGCAGCAGGCCGATCATGGTCTTTTCCATTTTCATCGCGCTGAACAGGCTGCCCTGGGTGTGGGTCCAGTCATCCGGCTTGTAAGCCGCGCCCAGGCTGGCGGCGATATCTGCCGAGACTTTGGGCGCTGCGTACAAGTCCTTTACCGCCAGGCGCACGCTTTGCACCTGGTTGGGCTGCCAATGCTGGATTTCAGCGGCATCGGCCATGTGGATCAGGGCCATGGAGCCATCCAGTTCGGCGCCGACCTTGAAGATGCCCACCACATTCAGGCGCTGCATGCGCGGGGTGATACCGCCCGGGGCGCTGCTGAGCTCCGGCACGATCAGGGTCAGCTTGTCGCCCACGTTCAGGCGAAAACGCCGCGCAGTGATATCACCGACCACCACACCGAACTCGCCAGGTTTGAGGTCGTCGAGTTTGCCGCGCACGATGTGCTGGGCCACGATCGACACCTTGCCTTCCTGAGCCGGGTCGACGCCGCTGATCTCGATGGGCTGCATCGCGCCCTTATAGGAAAACATGCCATCCATCTGGGTGAAGGGCACAGCGGCGGTGACTTGCGGATTCTTCATCGCGGCCGCGGCCACCGGCTGCCAATCATCAATCGGCTTTACGCCGACGATGGTGGCGTGGGGCACCATGCCGAGGATGCGCGAGCTCATTTCACGCTGAAAGCCGTTCATTACCGAAAGCACCACGATCATCGCCAATACGCCCAGGGCGAGGCCGATCATCGAGGTCATCGAGATAAACGAGACAAAACGGTTGCGGCGCTTGGCGCGGGTATAGCGCGTGCCGATAAAAATCGATAACGGTCTGAACATTCGCGGGCACCGTTGGAAAAATGAAAAAGCCCGACCTCTAAAAACCGGGCTTGCAACAGGTCAGATAGCGACCAGATGACCTTCCTGCAAATGCAGTACACGGTCCATCTGCCGGGCCATGCTCATGTCATGGGTCACCACCAGGAACGCGGTGCGCATCTGGGTGCTCAGTTCCAGCATCAAGTCCTTGATGCCCTGGGCGGTGTGGGAGTCGAGGTTGCCGGTCGGCTCGTCGAGCATCACCAGGCCCGGGTTGTTCACCAGGGCACGAGCAATCGCCACGCGCTGGCGCTCACCACCGGACAACTCCGCCGGCTTGTGCTCCAGGCGGTGGCCCAGGCCGACGCGTTCGAGCAAGGCCGTGGCACGCTGACGCGCTTCAGGAATCGCGGTCTTGCCGATCAACAGCGGCATGCACACGTTTTCCAGGGCGGTGAATTCCGGCAGCAAGTGGTGGAACTGGTACACAAAGCCCAACGAGCGATTGCGCAGTTGGCCGCGGGCCTTTTCATTCAACGCCGATAGTTCTTCACCGGCCAGCCATACGCTGCCCTGGGACGGCGTATCGAGGCCGCCCAGCAGGTTGAGCAAGGTACTCTTGCCGGAACCGGAACTGCCGACGATCGCCACACGCTCGCCAGGGTGCAGTTCAAGCTGCAGGTTGGACAGCACCACCACCGACTCCGGGCCTTCCTCGTAGGATTTGCCCAGGTTGCGGCAGCTCAGGATTGCTTTTTCACTCATGCCCGATTCACTCATAACGTAATGCCTGTGCTGGCTGGGTACGTGCCGCGCGCCAGGCTGGATACAGGGTGGCAAGGAAGCTCAGGACCAACGCAGCGCCGCCCACCATCAGCACGTCCTGGGTTTGCACCTGGGACGGCAAGTAATCGATGAAGTAGACGTCGGCGTTGAGAAACTTGTGGCCGATCACCTTTTCAAGCAGGGCGATGGCGGCGCTGACGTTCAGCGCGGCCAGAATGCCCACCGCCGTGCCGATCAAGGTGCCAACCACGCCGATCACGGTGCCCTGCACCATGAAGATCGCCATGATCTGCCCCGGCGTGGCGCCCAACGTACGCAGAATGGCGATGTCGCCCTTCTTGTCGTTCACCACCATCACCAGCGTGGAGATAATGTTGAAAGCCGCCACGGCGACGATCAGCAACAACAACAGGCCGATCATGGCTTTTTCCATGCGGATGGCCTGGTACAGGTTGCCGTGGGTGCGGGTCCAGTCGCGGGCGTAGTACTCGGTCTCCCCAAGGTGCTGGGCAATTTCCCAGGCACCGCGCGGCGCATCGAACAGGTCGTTGAATTTCAGGCGCAGGCCCTGCACCTGGTCAGGCTGCCAGCGATGCAGGCGGGCCAGGTCGGTGAGGTTGGTCAGGCCGATGTAACCGTCGATCTCGCCAGCACCGACGTGGAAGGTGCCCACCACGGTAAAGCGCTTCATGCGCGGGAACATGCCGGCCGGGGTCACGGTGACTTCCGGGGCGACGAAGGTCAGCTTGTCGCCAACCCCCACGCCCAGCTTGGCCGCGGCCTTGTCACCGATAACGATGCCAAAGCTGCCCGGCGACAGCGCGTCGAGCTTACCTTGCAGCATGAACTTGTCGATGATCGAGACATTGCGTTCCTGGGCCGGGTCGATGCCATTGAGCAGGATCTTCTGCACTTTGCCGTCGTTGGTCAGCAACCCCTGCATCTGGGTAAACGGCGCTACCGCCACCACCTTGGGGTTCTGCTGGACCTTGGCGGCCAGGCTTTGCCAGTCGTTGATGGGCGCATCGCCCTCGATGGTCGCGTGGGGCACCATGCCCAGCACGCGGGTGCGCATCTCATGATCGAAGCCGTTCATCACCGACAGCACCACGATCATCACGACCACGCCCAGGGCGAGACCGATCATCGAGGTCAAGGAAATGAACGACACAAAATGATTGCGACGCTTTGCACGGGTATAACGCGTGCCGATAAATACGAAGAGAGGTCTGAACATGTCGGGGCTTGTTCGGAGGAAAAGAAGACGTCCCGGTGGCGGGGTCTGGTCAGCAGCTTTACACTCAGACCATTACCGTTACCTGGGGTTCGCCATGTCGACATTAGATGAAGAAGAGCGCCGCGAATACTACCGTATCGATGACATGATCGCACTTCAAATCAAACCCCTGTCTGGCCCCGACGCGGCGAGCAAGGAAGTGTTGCTGGATGATTCGCCGCTGTTCAATCTGCTCAGCGAACTGCATCTGAGCGAATTCGAAGCCCAGCACCTGCTGCGCCAGATCAGCGAGAAAGACCGCAGCCTGGCGGCCTTCCTCAAAGTGCAGAACAAACGCCTGGATCTGCTCAGCCAGGTCATGGCTCGCGGTTTGCTGAACGAGGTGGGCGCGCCGCAACCGGTGATCCTCTCCGAAGGCGGCATCGACTTCCAGCACCCGACACCGCTGCCCGCCGACACTCACCTGGCGGTCAAGCTGGTGCTGATGCCCCAGGCGCTCGGCCTGTTGCTGCGCGCGCGGGTGACCCATTGCGATCCCAAGGGCGACGGCTTTGATGTGGGCACGGAGTTCGAGTCCATGACCGATGCCCAACGCCAACTGCTGGCGCGCTATATCCTGCAGAAACAGGCCCAGGAACGCCGCCTGGCGCGAGAACAAAGCGAAGACCTCTGAATGCGTATTCACGACGCCAGCCATCCTGGCGCAAAGGAGCAACTGTGACCCTGATTTACGGCCACCGCGGTGCCAAAGGCGAAGCACCGGAAAACACCCTGACCAGCTTTCAGGAATGCCTCAAGCACGGCGTACGCCGCTGCGAACTGGACTTGCACCTGTCCATGGACGGCGAGTTGATGGTCATCCACGACCCGACCCTCAAGCGCACCACCGACCGACGCGGCAAGGTCGTCGAGTACTCGGCGGCTGACCTGGTGAAGATGGACGCACGCAAAGGCGGCCCAGGCTGGGTAAGCCCCTGCCCGATTCCACGTCTGGAGGAGCTGTTCGAACAGTGCGACTTCGATCACTGGCAACTGGAAGTCAAAAGCGCCTCGCGTACCCGTGCCGCCACCACTGTGCTGGCGATTCGCGAAATGGCTGTGCGCTTTGGCTTGATGGACAAGGTCACGGTGACGTCAAGCTCGCGGGAAGTGCTCAAGGCCGCCGTGGAACTCACCCCGGACCTGTCACGCGGCCTGGTCGCTGAATACGCCTGGCTCGACCCGCTGAAAGTCGCGCAGAACTACGGCTGTGAGTATTTGGCATTGAACTGGACGCTGTGCACCCCCGAGCGGCTGGAAAAAGCCCAGCGCCAGGGCTTGCATGTGTCCGTGTGGACAGTCAACGAACCTGCGCTGATGCGCAGGCTCGCCGACTTCGGCGTAGATAGCCTGATTACAGACTTTCCCGGTTTGGCCACTGCCACCCTCGAGAATTACTGAAATCGGTCTCCCCGGCCGGCTCAGGCCACCGGCCGGAGCCGCTCAAAAAAGCCGGTTGAGACCGTCGTAGGCCGCTACCCGATAGGCTTCGGCCATGGTCGGGTAGTTAAAGGTGGTGTTGACGAAATACTTGAGGGTATTTTGCTCACCTGGCTGGTTCATGATCGCCTGGCCGATGTGCACGATCTCCGAGGCCTGGTAGCCGAAGCAATGCACGCCGAGTACTTCCAGGGTTTCGCGGTGGAACAGGATTTTCAGCATGCCTTGCGGCTCACCGGCAATCTGCGCACGCGCCATGCTCTTGAAGAACGCCTTGCCCACTTCGTAAGGCACCTTGGCCTTGGTCAGTTCGTGCTCATTCTTGCCGATCGAGCTGATCTCGGGAATCGTGTAGATCCCGGTCGGCACGTCGTTCACGTAGCGCCAGCTGCCGTTGTCGACAATGCTGCCAGCGGCCGAGCGGCCCTGGTCATGAGCGGCACTGGCCAGGCTTGGCCAGCCGATCACGTCACCGGCGCCGTAGATGTTCGGCACGCAGGTGCGGTAGTTCTCATCCACTTCGATCTGGCCACGGCTGTTGACCTTGACCCCGATGTTTTCCATGCCCAGCTTGTCGGTGTTGCCGGTACGGCCGTTGCACCACAGCAAGGCGTCGGCCTTGATCTTCTTGCCGGACTTGAGGTGCAGGATCACACCGTTGTCCAGGCCTTCGACCCGCTCGTACTCTTCGTTATGGCGCACGGTGATGTTGTTGTTGCTGAAGTGGTAGCTCAACGCCTGGGAGATTTCCGAGTCGAGGAAGCTGAGCAACTGGTCGCGGTTGTCCACCAGCTCGACCAGTACACCCAGGCCACTGAAGATCGAGGCGTATTCACAGCCGATCACGCCGGCGCCGTAGATGATCAGTTTGCGCGGGGTGTGGCCCAGGCTCAGGATGGTGTCGCTATCGTAGATACGCGGGTGGTGGAAATCGATGTCCGCCGGGCGATACGGGCGCGAACCGGTGGCGATGATGATGTGTTTGGCCACCAGCTTCTCGACCACGCCATTGGCGCAGACCACTTCGACGGTTTGCTCATCGGCAAAACTGCCGGTGCCGAAGAACAGGTCGACGCGGTTACGGGCGTAGTAGCCGGTACGCGAGGCGACTTGCTTGGAGATGACTTTTTCAGCGCTTTTCAGTACGTCCGGGAAGGAGAACCAGCGCGGCTCACCAATGGCCCGAAACATCGGATTGGTATTGAACTGCATGATCTGCCGTACCGAGTGACGCAATGCCTTGGACGGGATGGTACCCAGGTGGGTGCAGTTACCGCCGACCTGGCGACGGCTATCGACCATCGCCACCTTGCGCCCTGCTTTGGCAGCGTTCATCGCCGCACCTTCTCCAGCTGGGCCGGAACCCAGTACCACCACGTCGTAGTTGTAGACAGCCATGCGTACTCCTCAGAACAGGCCAGGCGTACGGTTGGACGCCGGGCTAAATCATGCCGCGGCCAGCGTGCATGAAGGACAATTTGGCTCAAGTGTGTGAACCGGGGCACAGTCTATAGAAGGCCGAGCGCCGCGAACATTAACCCTTGGTCGCGTCGTAGGCCAGTGTTGCCATACTACAGGACGCAAACCAGCGCCGAATTCAGGATGAGCCATTATGCGACAACTATTTTTCTGTTTGATGCTGATGGTGTCGCTCACGGCGTACGCCAACGATGCACAGCGGCTCAAGCAGGCAAGCTTCCCCGCAAAGGTTGCGGGGCTGGCCCTGAAAAACCAGGCGGTGTTCAACTATCTCTGGGCGGATGTGTATGCCGCGGCGCTGTATGCACCCGCTGACCTGCCGGCAAAGCAGGCTTGGGACCAGCAGAAGGCTGTGCGCCTGGCGCTGTATTACTTTCGCGACATTGATCGCGATGATGTGATCAAGGCGGCCACCGTCACCTTGGAGCGCCAGCAAGCCAATGCCGGGTTGAACCCAGAGATAGCCAGGCTGCACGCGCGCTTTCGGGATATTCGCAGCGGTGATCGCTATGCCCTGGATTTTCGTCCGGGGCGCGGGTTGAATCTGGAGATTAATGGCCAGGTGGTGTTCAGCAGTCCGGACGCTGAATTAGCGAAGGCCTACCTGGGTATCTGGCTCGGGCCCAAAGGGCTGTCGGGCAGTTTGCGCAACACGCTACTCAAGTGATGGCGGCGTTGACGGTTCCATCGTCATCGCAGGCAAGCCAGCTCCCACAGGTAAATGCAGTTCAACTATGGGAACTGGCTTGCCTGCGATAAGGCCTTCCCAGGCACCACAAAAACCACAGGCATAAAAAAGCCCCGAACCAGTCGGGGCTTTCTCATTCAGCGCACAGGCTTAGCGCGGAAACGCAGGCGGGTTGACCCCAGCCATGTCTTCCATCACGCGAACCACCTGGCAGCTGTAGCCGAACTCGTTGTCGTACCACACGTACAGCACAACACGGTTGTCCTGGGTGATGGTCGCTTCGGCGTCCACCACACCGGCGTGGCGCGAGCCAACGAAGTCGGTGGAGACCACTTCCTGAGAATTGACGAAGTCGATCTGCTTATGCAGGTCGGAGTGCAGCGCCATGTAGCGCAGGTACTCGTTCATCTCTTCACGGGTGGCGGCTTTCTCAAGGTTGAGGTTGAGAATGGCCATCGACACGTTCGGCGTCGGTACGCGGATCGCGTTACCGGTCAGCTTGCCGGCCAATTCAGGCAGGGCCTTGGCAGCAGCGGTGGCAGCACCGGTCTCGGTGATCACCATGTTCAACGCGGCGCTACGGCCACGGCGATCGCCCTTGTGGAAGTTGTCGATCAGGTTCTGGTCGTTGGTGTACGAGTGAACGGTTTCAACGTGGCCGTTAACGATGCCGAACTTGTCATTCACCGCCTTGAGCACCGGCACGATGGCGTTGGTGGTGCAGGACGCGGCGGACACGATCTTGTCGTCAGCGGTGATTTCAGCGTGGTTGATGCCGTGCACGATGTTCTTGAGCTTGCCTTTGCCAGGCGCGGTCAGCACAACGCGGTCAACACCCGGGCAAGCCAGGTGCTGGCCCAGGCCCTCGGCATCACGCCATACGCCGGTGTTGTCCACCAGCAGGGCGTTCTGGATGCCGTACTGGGTGTAATCCACCTCGGTAGGGTTCTTCGCGTAGATCACCTGGATCAGGTTACCGTTGGCGGTGATGGTGTTGTTTTCTTCGTCAATGGTGATGGTGCCGTTGAACGAGCCGTGTACCGAGTCGCGACGCAGCAGGCTGGCGCGCTTGGTCAGGTCGTTCTCGGCGCCTTTGCGCACCACGATGGCACGCAGGCGCAGGCCGTCGCCGCCACCGGTTTTCTCGATCAGGATGCGCGCCAGCAGGCGGCCGATACGGCCAAAGCCGTACAGCACCACGTCGGTGCCTTTACGGGCGGCAGCGTTTTGCTGGCCAACCACATCGGCCATTTCTTCACGCACGAACTGCTCGGCGGTGCGGCCAGCGCCTTCTTTGCGGAATTTGTAGGCCAACTTGCCCAGGTCTACCGAAGCCGCGCCGAGCTTGAGCTCGCTCATGGCTTTGAGCAGCGGGAATGTTTCGTGGACGGAGAGTTCGCTGTCGTCGGCGGAGCGATGGCGCGCAAAGCGGTGAGCTTTGAGAATCGCGATGACAGACTGGTTGATCAGGCTGCGGCCATAGATCGAGCTCACCACATTGTTATTGCGGTACAGCTGACCGATAAGCGGAATCATCGCTTCAGCGAGTGCTTCACGGTCGATCCATTCACCAAGACACTGGTCGGGCTTCTGAGTCACGGGAACCTTCCACATGTAGGGGCAGAAAAAAGGGGCTACATTATGTCGCCCGACTGAGCGTTGAGCAATGCGCGAAGGGCAACAAAAAGCCCTTGCAAAAAAATACCACCGCGCTACAGCCCAGGAAACACGCGGGTTCCAGAAGGCCACTAGTTTGGCGAACAGGCCGACTTGTCCGTAACCCTCCTAAACATTCGCGCATTTTGGCACTACATATTGAGTCAAAACCCGCCATTGTTTGTCTTAGCCACTACATTTCCTACAAACCGTAATAGGCACAGTCAGCAACTGACAGGCGGCACCTGGGGCCGTTACAATTACCGACTTTGTCGCAACGCTTGGAGCTCAACCTTCCGTGCCCGTTCTGCGTCTACCGCTACTCCCTGCCGCGGCAGGTAAACAGCACTGGGGCAACCTGCCCGGTGCCGCCCTGAGCCTGGCCATTGCCGAGGCTGCCAGCGCAGCCAAGCGCTTTACCCTGCTGCTCACCGCCGACAGCCAAAGTGCCGAACGGTTGGAGCAGGAGCTGAGCTTCTTCGCCCCGGATTTGCCGGTGCTGCATTTTCCCGACTGGGAAACCCTGCCCTACGACCTGTTCTCGCCGCACCAGGACATCATCTCCCAGCGCATCGCCAGCCTGTACCGCTTGCCGGAACTGGCCCACGGCGTGCTGGTGGTGCCGATCACCACCGCCCTGCACCGCCTGGCGCCGACCAAGTTCCTGCTCGGCAGCAGCCTGGTGCTGGACGTGGGCCAGAAGCTCGACGTCGAGCAGATGCGCACGCGCCTGGAAGCCAGCGGCTACCGCTGCGTCGACACGGTGTACGAGCACGGTGAGTTTGCGGTGCGCGGCGCCTTGATCGACCTGTTCCCGATGGGCAGCAAGCTGCCGTACCGCATCGACCTGTTCGATGACGAAATCGAGACGCTGCGCACCTTCGACCCGGAGAACCAGCGTTCTATCGACAAGGTCGACTCGATCAAGCTGCTGCCGGCGCGGGAGTTTCCGCTGCAAAAAGACGCGGTAACACGCTTCAAGGCGCGCTTTCGTGAGCGCTTCGATGTGGATTTCCGTCGCTGCCCGATCTTCCAGGACTTGAGCAGCGGGATTACACCTGCCGGTATCGAGTACTACCTGCCGTTGTTCTTCGACGAGACCTCCACCCTCTTCGACTACCTGCCCCAGGACACCCAGGTGTTCTCGCTGCCGGGTATCGAACAGGCGGCGGAAAACTTCTGGAACGATGTGCGCAACCGCTACGAAGAACGTCGCGTCGATCCATCCCGGCCTTTATTGCCGCCCGCTGAACTGTTCCTGCCAGTTGAAGACTGCTTCGCGCGCCTGAAAAACTGGCCGCGTGTAGTAGCCAGCCAGCAGGACGTGGACGCCGGCAGTGGCCGGGAGCGTTTCCCGGCGAGCGCGTTGCCCGATTTGGCGATCCAGGCCAAAGCCACGCAACCGCTGGAGGCGCTGTCGAACTTCCTCGGCGACTTCCCGGGCCGCGTGCTGTTTACCGCCGAATCCGCCGGGCGTCGCGAAGTGCTGCTAGAGCTGTTGGAACGCCTGAAGTTGCGGCCGAAAACCGTCGACAGCTGGCCTGACTTTGTCGCCAGCAAAGAGCGCCTGGCGATCACCATCGCGCCGCTGGACGAAGGGCTGCGGTTGGATGACCCGGCGCTGGCCTTGATCGCCGAAAGCCCGCTGTTCGGCCAGCGCGTGATGCAACGCCGTCGCCGGGAAAAACGCGCCGATGCCAACAACGACGCGGTGATCAAGAACCTCACCGAGCTGCGCGAAGGCGCGCCGGTGGTGCATATCGACCATGGCGTGGGCCGCTACCTGGGCCTGCAGACCCTGGAGATCGACAACCAGGCCGCCGAATTCCTCACCCTGGAATACGCCGAGGGCGCCAAGCTCTACGTGCCGGTGGCCAACCTGCACCTGATCGCCCGCTACACCGGCAGCGACGACGCCTTGGCGCCGTTGCATCGATTGGGCTCCGAGACCTGGCAGAAAGCCAAGCGCAAGGCCGCCGAACAGGTGCGCGACGTGGCCGCCGAACTGCTCGACATCTATGCCCGCCGTGCTGCCCGCGAAGGTTATGCCTTCGCTGACCCCAAAGCCGATTACGCCACCTTCAGCGCTGGCTTCGCGTTCGAAGAAACCCCGGACCAGCAAACCACCATCGAAGCGGTGCGCGCCGACATGCTCGCGCCCAAGCCGATGGACCGCCTGGTGTGCGGCGACGTGGGCTTCGGCAAGACCGAAGTGGCCATGCGTGCAGCCTTTATTGCGGTACACGGCGGTCGCCAGGTGGCGATCCTGGTGCCGACCACCCTGCTCGCCCAGCAGCACTACAACAGTTTCCGCGACCGCTTTGCCGACTGGCCCGTGACCGTGGAGGTGATGAGCCGCTTCAAGTCCGCCAAGGAAGTGAACGCCGCCGTTGCCGACCTGGCCGAGGGCAAGATCGACATCGTCATCGGTACTCACAAGCTGCTGTCGGACGATGTGAAGATCAAGAACCTGGGCCTGGTGATCATCGACGAAGAACACCGCTTTGGCGTGCGCCAGAAAGAACAGCTCAAGGCCCTGCGCAGTGAAGTCGACATCCTCACCCTCACCGCCACGCCAATTCCGCGCACGCTGAACATGGCGGTGTCGGGCATGCGCGACCTGTCGATCATCGCCACGCCACCGGCGCGTCGTTTGTCGGTGCGCACCTTTGTGATGGAGCAGAACAAGAGCACGGTCAAGGAAGCCCTGCTGCGCGAACTGCTGCGCGGCGGCCAGGTGTATTACCTGCACAACGACGTAAAGACCATCGAGAAATGCGCCGCCGACCTCGCCGAACTGGTACCTGAGGCCCGTATCGCTATCGGCCACGGGCAGATGCGCGAGCGCGAACTCGAACAGGTGATGAGCGACTTCTACCACAAGCGCTTCAACGTGCTGATCGCCTCGACCATCATCGAGACCGGCATCGACGTGCCGAGCGCCAACACCATCATCATCGAGCGTGCCGACAAGTTCGGCCTGGCGCAGCTGCACCAATTGCGCGGTCGCGTCGGGCGCAGTCACCACCAGGCCTATGCCTACCTGCTCACACCGCCGCGCCAGCAGATCACTTCCGATGCGGAAAAACGCCTGGAAGCGATCGCCAATACCCAGGACCTCGGGGCCGGCTTTGTATTGGCCACCAATGACCTGGAAATCCGGGGTGCCGGTGAATTGCTCGGCGACGGCCAGAGCGGGCAGATCCAGGCGGTGGGTTTCACGCTGTATATGGAGATGCTCGAACGCGCGGTAAAAGCCATCCGCAAAGGCGAACAACCGAACCTCGACCAACCCTTGGGCGGCGGCCCGGAGATCAACCTGCGCTTGCCGGCGTTGATTCCCGAAGACTACCTGCCGGATGTGCATGCACGGTTGATCCTGTACAAGCGCATTGCCTCGGCGGCCGACGAAGAAGGCCTCAAGGACTTGCAGGTAGAGATGATCGACCGTTTCGGCCTGCTGCCGGAACCGACCAAGAACCTGGTGCGCCTGACCCTGCTCAAGTTGCAGGCCGAGCAGTTGGGCATCAAGAAAGTCGACGCCGGGCCGCAAGGCGGGCGTATCGAATTCGAAGCGCAGACGCCGGTCGACCCGTTGGTGCTGATCAAGCTGATCCAGGGCCAGCCCAACCGCTACAAGTTCGAAGGGGCTACGCTGTTCAAGTTCATGGTGCCGATGGAACGCGCCGAAGAACGCTTCAACACTTTGGAGGCGCTGTTTGAACGCCTCATTCCGAAATCCGTTTAAGGACGCCCCCATGCGCGTGTTCCGCATTTTGAGCCTGTTGTTGGTGGTACTCGCACCTTCGGCCTTTGCCGACAGCCTGTATCAGGTGGAAATGATCCTGGTGCGCCAGAATGCAGAACCAGTGATCAACAGCCGCGCCGCCCCGGAAAACTGGGATGCGGGCGCGCCGCGCCTGGGTGAGCGGATGAACCCGCCGCGCCTGGGCAATATCGTCGACAAGCTGCGCGCCGACGCCAACTACACGGTGCTCGCCCACAAGGCCTGGGAGCAGAACCTGGGCGAGCAAGCGGTGAAGGTGGCGATCACCGACGGCCAGGAGCAGTTCGGCCAGTTCCCTATCGAAGGGGTGTTGAGCCTGCAACTGGGGCGCTTTACCGATATCGACGCGGATTTCTGGATCAACCAGTTCGACGGCAACGGCAGCGTGCTCGCCAGCGAACACTTGAGCCAGAAAGACGTGCGCACCAAGAACAACCAGCTCAACTACCTGGACGGCGGCCACCTGGCGCTGCTGATCAAGATCACCTCGCTGACCGCCAAGCCACCCAGCGCACCACCGCCCGACCTTCAGGACTGATTGCGCGCCATGCCCCTGACGTCGTCGTTGACCAAACCCCTGGCCCCTTCGTGGGCCAATCGCTTCAAAGAGCAAAGCCTCGAGCGCGGGCGACGCTACGCCCTGGAGAACCGCGTGCGCATCGTCGAGTGCGGCGACAGCACCATCACCGCCAGTTGCGAAGGCTCGGGCGGTAATGTTTACCGCCAAACCATCTCACTGCGCGAATCAGCCAAGGGCCTGCTGATCTTGGTGGACAGCCGCTGCACGTGCCCGGTGCACACCAACTGCAAACACATCGCGGCGGTGCTGCTCAAGGTCCAGGAAACCCTGGCCTACCCGGCAGCGGCTCAGGATGCGCAGCTGCTGGAGAAGCTCCAGGCGGTGCTCGAAAACCGCGTGGTCCTGCCGCAAGTGGTGATGGACGACGTGCAACCGGTGCCACGCCTGTGGCTGGCCAGCGTGGAGTTCAGCGCGTTCGAACCGCGCAACGGCAAGATGCAGCGCTATATCCAGCACCGTGCGGCGTTGTCGTTCAACTACCTGGGCAACTATGTCAGCGGGCAAAAAAATGCTGACATCATTGTGCGCCAAGAGACGCAGAGCCTGCGGATCAAGCGCCATCCCGAGCAAGAACAGGCCTATCGCGAACACCTGCGCCTGCTTGGCTTCAAGATCGCCACGCGCCAGAGCAAGGCCCTGCCGGAAAGCGCCGGCGAGCTCTTCGAAATGGTCAATGACAGTGCCTGGCTGAACTTCACCCTCAATGTGTCGCCCACTTTGCGTGCCGAGGGCTGGGAGCTGCAGATCGATGAAGACTTCGGCTTTGATCTCAGCCCCGTCGATGACTGGTATGCCACGATCGATGAAGGGCCGGAACGCGATTGGTTCGACCTGGAGCTGGGCATCATCGTCAACGGCGAACGTTTGAGCCTGCTGCCGATCCTGCTGAACCTGATGCGCTCCCACACCGAGATCCTCAACCCGGAGAAACTGGCGCGGCGCCGCGATGAAGAGCTGATCCTGGTGAACATCCCCGGCCTGCCCAACGGCCACGGCCCGCTGCAAGTGGCGCTGCCCTACGGCCGCTTGAAGCCGGTGCTGGCGACCCTCGGCGAGTTTTACCTGCAGGAAGCCGGCACCACCGCGCTGCGCCTGGCCAAGGCCGACGCCATACGCATCAACCCGCTGGAAGACCTGCCACTGCAATGGGAAGGCGGCGAGAAGATCCGCAACTTCGCCCAGCGCCTGCGCGATATCAAGGATTTCACCTGCGTGGCGCCCGAAGGCCTGAATGCGACCTTGCGCCCCTACCAGTTGGAAGGTCTGAGCTGGATGCAGTCGCTGCGCCAACTGGAGGTGGGTGGGATACTTGCGGATGACATGGGCCTGGGCAAAACCTTGCAGACCCTGGCGCACATCCTCACCGAAAAAAACGCAGGGCGCCTTGATCGGCCGTGCATGGTCGTGATGCCTACCAGCCTGATCCCGAACTGGCTGGATGAAGCCGCGCACTTCACCCCGCAGTTGAGAGTGCAGGCACTTTATGGCGCGGGGCGTAAGAAACATTTCGCCAACCTGAATGACTACGACCTGCTGCTGACCACCTACGCCCTGCTGCCCAAGGACATTGAACAGCTCGCCGCCCTGCCCTTGCACGTCTTGATCCTGGATGAAGCGCAGTACATCAAGAACCCGTCCAGCAAGGCGGCCCAGGCCGCACGCGAGCTGAATGCACGCCAGCGCCTGTGCCTGAGCGGCACGCCATTGGAAAACCACCTGGGTGAACTGTGGTCGCTGTTCCACTTCCTGTTGCCGGGTTGGCTGGGCGACGTGAAGAGCTTCAACCGTGATTACCGCGTGCCGATTGAAAAGCGTGCCAGCGAGGTGCGATTGCAGCACCTCAACGGTCGGATCAAACCCTTTCTGCTACGCCGCACCAAGGAACAAGTGGCAACCGAACTGCCACCCAAAACCGAAATCATCCACTGGGTCGACCTCAACGAGGCCCAGCGCGACGTGTACGAAACCATGCGCCTGGCCATGGATAAAAAGGTCCGCGACGAGATCACCCGCAAGGGCGTGGCTCGCAGCCAGATCATCATCCTCGAAGCCCTGCTCAAACTGCGCCAGGTGTGCTGCGACTTGCGCCTTGTCAACGACGCCACCCTGCCCGCCCGTGGCAGCAGCTCGGGCAAGCTCGACAGCCTGATGGACATGCTCGACGAGCTGTTTGCTGAAGGCCGCCGGATCCTGCTGTTCTCACAGTTCACCTCGATGCTGAGCCTGATCGAGGCCGAACTGAAAAAGCGCGGCATTGCCTACGCCCTGCTGACCGGCCAGACCCGGGATCGACGTACACCGGTGAAGGATTTCCAGAGCGGTAAGTTGCAGATCTTTTTAATCAGTCTGAAGGCTGGCGGCGTGGGCTTGAACCTGACCGAAGCCGACACGGTTATCCACTACGACCCCTGGTGGAACCCAGCCACGGAAAACCAGGCCACCGACCGTGCATACCGCATCGGGCAGGAAAAGCCGGTGTTCGTGTACAAGATGATTGCCCGGGGCACGGTAGAGGAGAAAATCCAGCACTTGCAGAAGGAGAAGTCCGATCTGGCTGCGGGCGTGCTGGATGGGCGAACCACGGGGGATTGGCAGTTGGGCAATGAGGAGATTGAAGCGTTGTTTGCGCCGTTGCCCAATAAGCAAGAAAAGCGCTGACTGTTCGGCCGCCTTCGCGAGCAAGCCCGCTCCCACACCTGACTGTATTCACAAATCAAAATGTGGGAGCTGGCTTGCCTGCGATGGCCGCGCTTCGGTTTTCAGTCGATCAACTGCGCATCACGCAACGCAGTAAGCGCTGTCAGCCAACGCGGGTCCTGCTTATAGTCCGTCGAGGCAACCGCCTGCCCACGCATACGCGCAATCCGCGCCGACGGCGTGACCTTCATCCGCTGTGCTGCACTGAGCGCCAGCTCGGCCGCCGCACGGTCATTGCACACCAAGCCCATGTCACAACCGGCGGTCAGCGCCGCTTCGATACGGCTGGCCGCATCGCCGACCACATGGGCGCCGGCCATGGACAGGTCATCGCTGAAGATTACCCCGTCAAACTGCAACTCACCGCGCAGGATGTCCTGCAACCAGCGGCGCGAAAAACCAGCAGGCTGGGCATCGACCTGCGGGTAGATGACGTGCGCCGGCATCACGGCGGCCAATTGCTTGCTCAGGCGTGCGAAAGGCACCAGGTCGTTGGCGCGAATCTGCTCCAGGCTGCGTTCATCATTGGGAATGGCGACGTGGGAATCGGCCTCGGCCCAACCATGGCCAGGGAAGTGCTTGCCGGTGGCGGCCATGCCGGCGCTGTTCATGCCACGGATAAAGGCACCCGCGAGCACGGCAGCGCGCTCGGGGTCGCCTTCGAAAGCACGGGTACCGACCACGGCGCTGCGTTGGTAGTCGAGGTCCAGCACGGGGGCAAAACTCAGGTCCAGGCCCACCGCCAGCACCTCGGTGGCCATGATCCAGCCGCACTGTTCGGCCAGGTATTCAGCGTTGGGGTTATCCGCCAGCGCACGCATGGCCGGCAGGCGCACGAAGCCTTGGCGCAGACGCTGCACGCGACCGCCCTCCTGGTCCACGGCCAACAGCAAGTCCGGGCGCACTGCACGAATCGCGGCGCTCAACTCGCGAACCTGGCGCGGGTGCTCGATATTGCGCGCAAAAATAATCAGGCCGCCCACTTCCGGTTGGCGCAACAGATGACGATCCTCGGCCGTGAGCCAGGTACCGGCGACGTCGACCATCAAAGAACCTTGCAGGGCAGCAGTCATAAACCTTCCTTAAATAACGCACACAACCCGTCGTCCTTGCCAGGCTCGGCAAGGACGACGGGTTGCGAAGAAATAGCTGAAATCGGCATGGCGGCTAGCTTAGCGGATGCAAGCGGCCGCGCCCACCCGCAGCGATCAAACCTTGGCGGCGACCGGTACGGTTTTGCTGCGTGGGCGCAACTGGGCGGCGGCCATGGCCGGGTCGCTGACGCCGGTTTCGGCGCGCATGCCAGCGGCAAGGAACGGCACCATCAGGCGCATGACTTGCTCGATGGACGTGTTCACACCGAAATCGGTCTCGGCAATTGCCCGCAGCGCCTTGATACCCGACATGCTGAAAGCTGCGGCACCGAGCATGAAATGCACACGCCAGAACAGCTCGATAGGTGGAATACGCGGGGCCGCTTCGTTGACCAACAGCATATAGCGGCGGAACACCTTGCCGTACATGTCTTCCAGGTAGCGGCGCAAGTGGCCCTGGCTCTGGCTGAACGCCAGGCCCAGCAGGCGCATGAAGATCGACAGGTCGTTGCCGCTGCGAGGCTGCACGACCAAGGCTTGCTCCACGAGGATTTCCAGCAGCTCTTCCAGGCTAGGCTTGTGATCGGCCTTGGCCTGGCGGCGCTCCAGCTCACGGTCGAGGCTTGTGCAGAACGGACCCAGAAAGCGTGAGAACACCGCCTGGATCAGGGCCTTTTTCGAGCCGAAATGATAGTTCACGGCGGCCAGGTTGACCCCAGCCTTGCTGGTGATCAGGCGCAATGAAGTTTCAGCAAATCCTTTTTCCGCGAACAATTGCTCGGCAGCATCGAGAATGCGTTCAACGGTTTCCGACTGGGCCATGGCTACTCCGCCTGACAAACACTTGTTTGAAACATACGTTTCAGAGTGTGTCTTGTCAAGCCTGCGGGTCCGCTTTGCGGCTGGTCAGTCATCTGATTCGTCGCTATTTAATCACATCCTTGCAGCTGTGTAGGCAGCGCCGCTTCTGCTCTGTAGGACGGTTGACGGATGACCGTCCAGCGGGGCCACTAAAAAGGATGATTGCCAAGCGCAGTTCACTGTATATAATCCCAGTCACTGTATAAAAAGACAGAGCGATCAACATGCTAAAACTGACGCCACGCCAAGCTGAGATTCTGGCTTTTATCAAGCGCTGCCTTGATGACAATGGTTACCCGCCTACCCGTGCGGAGATTGCCCTGGAACTGGGGTTCAAGTCCCCGAACGCCGCCGAGGAACACCTCAAGGCCCTCGCTCGCAAAGGTGCGATCGAGATGACCCCGGGTGCTTCGCGAGGTATTCGCATCCCTGGCTTCGAAGCCAAGGCCGACGAGTCGACATTGCCGATCATCGGTCGCGTCGCCGCAGGTGCGCCGATCCTGGCGCAGCAGCACGTCGAGGAATCCTGCAACATCAACCCGACCTTCTTCCACCCTCGCGCCGACTACCTGTTGCGTGTGCACGGCATGAGCATGAAGGACGTGGGTATCTTCGACGGCGACCTGCTGGCCGTGCATACCACCCGCGAAGCCCGCAATGGCCAGATCGTCGTGGCCCGTATCGGCGACGAGGTCACGGTCAAACGCTTCAAGCGCGAAGGCAGCAAGGTCTGGCTCCTGGCCGAAAACCCTGAGTTTGCCCCGATCGAAGTCAACCTGAAAGACCAGGACCTGGTGATCGAAGGCTTGAGTGTCGGCGTCATTCGCCGCTAAAGGAGGCATCATGCAGCTCGTGCACACCCCACAACATACACAACTGTCGCTGTTCGAGGCCTTCATGGCCCAGCCCCTTGCGCCAATCCTCAAGGAAACGGTCGAAGCCCCCTGGGGCGGCGAACCTGAGGCGTTCAGTGAACTGTCGTTGCGCGGTGCGGCTGAGAGCTGCCTGAACCTGCTGGCACCTATCCTGCGCGAATTGAGCGAAGATCAGGACGCCCGCTGGCTGACACTGATCGCCCCGCCCGCCAGCCTCACCCAGGCCTGGCTGCGGGACGCTGGGCTCAACCGTGAGCGTATCCTGTTGCTGCAACCACGCGGCGCGCAAAGTGCCCAGCAGCTAACCTGCGAAGCCTTGCGCCTGGGCCGCAGCCATACGGTGGTGAGCTGGTTGAACCCGCTGAATGCCAGCGCCAAGCAGCAACTGATCAGTGCTGCGCGCACGGGTGATGCACAGAGTTTGAATATTCGATTGGGGTAATGATGGCGCGCCACAGAAGCAGCCGTCACAAAGGACTCAGTGAAGAACGCGCGGCCCTTCATCTTTCTCCGGCTCGCCTTCGGCAAGGCGACCTGCCATCTGCACGCCCACGCTCAACATGGCTTTAGCCACTTCGACGTGCTGGCCTTGCAGGAAGACCTTGGCGTCTTCGGAGAAATCCAGAATAACCAGAGAACCCTCGTCCTCAGCCCGGCGCAGTTCGATTCGGCCGTCAGGCAGTTCAACAATTTCCAGAAAGGACGTTGGCATAAAAGTCTGTTCTCCACGAAAGGCCTGGGATTATATCAGTCATCCACCCAGCCTCGCAGGGGATATGGACAGGTTTGTTTACGGTGTGATGAATGGCGCCCTAGGGAACACGCGTCTCTATGTGGGCGCTGGCTTGCCTGCGATGGCGGAGTATCAGCGAATAACCAGCAAACTGACCCACCGCTATCGCAGCATAGGTACCTATACAACTTTGCAGGCTAAAGCAGCCAACGGTAACCACGATGCGAAGCGAGTAGCTTTTGATCTGCTTTTGATCTTGATCTCAGGCTCCCCGTTAAACCACGCTGGCATTCCGGCTTTTCCAAAGTGACCCGCCGTCAGGCGGAACCCTAAGTGGCCGTTACCGCAGGAATGGATATGTACTCGGTATAACAGGGTCGCCTGTCAGGCCGCCATCGCAGGCAAGCCAGCTGCCACAGGTTGAACGCGGGGCATCAGATCGATAGGTGTCGGCTGGCAGGCCGTCATCGCAGGCAAGCCAGCCTCCACATTTGCTTAGTGCAACCCCTTCAGCACTCGTTGAGCCCTTCACGAAAACGCAGCGCCATCTTTTTCAGCTCCTGGCGCCAGCCTTCCAACTCCTCACGGCTCAAAGGCTTGGGCTCATCCTGTTCCAAGGCCACGGCGACGATCAGCGGCTGGGTGACATCACCTTTGGGCACATGGGGAATACGCGGCGGTTGAAACATATCCGCATGGGCTTTGAGCAGCCGTGCCACCCAACTGTCGGGGCTTTGGGCCATTTCCACCAGCTCGGCCAACTCGGGGATCGCCATGGAATCCAGCACTTCACGATTCATGATCATTTCTGCACGCGGCGCACCGGCCTGGGGTAGGCGGTAGAACCCGGCGATCTCATGGCACAGCCCCAGCAAGGCACCGTACAGGTGGAACAACGCCGCTTCGCGCCCCGCCTGTACCAGCGCGATGGCGTTCATCTCTTTCCCTTCCTCGGCACGGCCAAGGGCCTCCAGGGATAAACCCGCGAAGTAAATTTTCTGATTGGTACGGGTATAGAGTTCGTTGGCCATGACGGCAATCTCCACAACGAATAGGCGTGATGCTGGCTGTGTAGGAGCGAGCTTGCTGTGGCGAGGGAGCTTGCTCCCGCTCGACTGCGTAGCAGTCGCCAGCTATTGGGGGCGCTTCGCACCCCAGCGCAAGCAAGCTTGCTCGCCACAACAAGCTCAATCCTACAGTAAGCAAAAGCCGTCTATACAGACGGCTTTTGGCGTTAACAGACTAGCGGATCAAGCGCCCTGGCGCTTGTCCTCGACCTTCCACTTGCCGCCGTCGTAGAACGCTTTCCAGCCAGTAGGCTTGCCGTCCACTTCGGTCTGCACGTACTGCTCCTTGGTCTTGCGGCTGTAACGGATCACGGCTGGGCGACCATCCGGGTCCTTTTTCGGCGCTTCACACAGGAAGTGGTACTTCGGATCGATCTCGTCCTTGTGCGGCACGATCTCCATCACCAGTGGTGCACGGGTCTCGCGGTTTTTCGGGAACTGGCTCGCAGCCAGGAACAGCCCCGAAGCGCCGTCACGCAGGATGTAGGTGTCGTTGACCTTCTCGCACTTGAGCTCGGGCATTTTCACCGGATCCATCTTCGGCGGCGCCGCATCACCGCTTTTCAGCAGTTTGCGGGTGTTCTTGCAGGTTGGGTTGGTGCACCCGAAGAACTTGCCGAAACGGCCAGTCTTAAGCTGCATCTCGCTGCCGCACTTGTCGCATTCCAGGCTCGGGCCTTCATAGCCCTTGATGCGATAGGTGCCCTCTTCGATCTCGTAGCCGTTGCAATCCGGGTTGTTACCACAGATGTGCAGCTTGTGCTTCTCGTCCAGCAGGTAGGCGTCCATCGCCGTGCTGCAGATCGGGCAGCGGTGCTTGCCACGCAGCACCAGCGACTCGGACTCACCCTCGTCGTCAGCCGCGATTTCATCGCCCGGTACCAGGTTGACGGTCGCCTTGCAGCGCTCTTTGGGCGGCAGGCTGTAGCCCGAGCAACCGAGGAACACGCCGGTGGAGGCGGTACGAATCTGCATCGGTCGACCGCAGGTAGTGCACGGAATATCCGTCATCACCGGCTGGTTGGCGCGCATCCCGTTCTCGGGGTTCTCGGCCACTTCAAGCTTTTTCTTGAAGTCGCCGTAGAACTCATCCAGCACGTTTTTCCAGTCGCGTTCGCCCTGGGCCACGTCATCGAGGTTCTCTTCCATGCCGGCAGTGAAGCCGTAATCCATCAAGTTGGAGAAACTCTCCGACAGACGCTCGGTGACGATGTCACCCATCTTTTCCGAATAGAAACGACGGTTGTGCAGCGCAACGTAGCCACGGTCCTGGATGGTGGAGATGATCGCCGCGTAGGTCGACGGACGACCGATACCGCGCTTTTCCATCTCTTTCACCAGGCTGGCTTCGGAATAACGCGCCGGCGGCTTGGTGAAGTGCTGGGACGGGTCGAGCTTGATCAGCTTCAGCGTGTCGCCCTGGGCCATGTCCGGCAGCACATCATCATCGCCAGGCTTGGCGATCTGCGGCATCACACGGGTGTAGCCGTCGAACTTGAGGATACGGCCCTTGGCACGCAACTCGAAATCGCCCGCGCCCACGCTGACGGTAGTAGACAGGTATTGCGCCGGCAGCATCTGGCAAGCCAGGAACTGGCGCCAGATCAGCTCGTAGAGGCGCTCAGCGTCGCGCTCCATGCCGCTCAGCTTGGCAGGCGTGGTGTTGGCGTCGGAAGGACGAATCGCTTCGTGTGCCTCTTGTGCGCCTTCCTTGCTGCTGTAGACGTTCGGCTTCTCCGGCAGGTAGGTCTTGCCGAATTCGTTTTCAATATAAGTACGCGCCATCGCCACCGCGTCTTGCGACAGGTTGGTGGAGTCCGTACGCATATAGGTGATGTAGCCAGCCTCATACAGACGCTGGGCCATCATCATGGTCTTCTTCACCCCGAAGCCCAAACGGTTGCTCGCGGCCTGTTGCAGGGTGGAGGTGATGAACGGCGCCGACGGCTTGCTGCTGGTCGGTTTGTCTTCACGCTTGACGATGCTGTAGCTGGAAGCCTTGAGCTTCTCCAGCGCGGCCATGGCCTGGGCTTCGTTCAGCGGTTTGAAGGCCTCGCCTTTCTCACGGGCCACTTCAAAGCGCACGTTGGCGCCCTTGGCAGTGCCGAGGTCGGCGTGGACTTCCCAGTATTCTTCAGGGATGAACGCACGGATCTCGCGCTCACGCTCCACCACCAGCTTGACCGCTACCGATTGCACACGGCCGGCGGACAGGCCACGGGCGATCTTCGCCCACAGCAGTGGCGAGACCATGTAGCCGACGACGCGGTCGAGGAAGCGACGGGCCTGCTGGGCGTTGACACGGTCGATGTCCAGCTCGCCCGGCTTGGAGAAGGCTTCCTGGATGGCTTTCTTGGTGATTTCGTTGAACACCACGCGCTTGTAGCGGCTGTCATCACCGCCGATGGCTTCGCGCAGGTGCCAGGCAATGGCTTCCCCTTCGCGGTCCAAGTCCGTCGCGAGATAGATGGTGTCAGCATCTTTGGCGAGCCGGCGCAGCTCTTCGATGACCTTTTCCTTGCCCGGAAGGATTTCGTACTTGGCCTTCCAGCCATGGTCCGGGTCCACACCCATGCGCGAAACCAGTTGCTTGCGCGCTTTTTCTTTAGGCGTGAGTACCGGACCTTCGCCCGCGGCGGCCTTGCCGCGCTTGGCGGCAGGCTCCTTGCTGGCGCTAGCCGAACCGCTGGTGGGCAGGTCTCGGATATGGCCGATACTCGACTTCACCACGTACTCGTTGCCCAAGTACTTGTTGATGGTCTTGGCCTTAGCCGGGGATTCCACAATGACCAGCGATTTGCCCATGGATCGGAAAATTCCTGAATTCGAGAAGTGAAAGGCAGTTGGCGCCTGACGCGGCAACGCTATATATAGTGGCAACCGGATGAGGTCAAGCGCAGCATTCTGCGCGACCTGCCGTTATTGCCCTGTAAAAAGACTGGGTTCGGCCGTGACCAAAGCAAAGCGCGGGACCTGCTCGCCGTCAACTTCGACGGTCTCCAGGAACATGCTCAAAGGGCGCACCCAAAAGCCGTATTCGCCATACAGCGCTTGGTAAAACACCACTTCTTCTTCGGTTTCAGAGTGGCGCGCCACGCTGAAAACACGGTACTGCGGCCCCTTGTAATGCTGGTAGAGCCCTGGTTCGACTTTCATGCTCTGGCCCTCATGCAAAATTTGTTGAAAAAAAATATTTAAAAGTTCCAAAAAACAAAAACCGGGGCACTGGGCCCCGGCTTCCGTCAACCGAACGTTTAGACGCGTTCGAAGACGGTAGAGATGCCTTGGCCGAGACCAATGCACATGGTTGCAACCCCAAGGTTGCCGCCATTTTGCTTCATCACGTTAAGCAAAGTGCCAGAGATACGCGCACCGGAGCAACCGAATGGGTGGCCCAGGGCAATCGCACCGCCGTGCAGGTTAACCTTCTCGTTCATCTTGTCGAGTACTTTCAGATCTTTCAGCACTGGCAAGGCCTGTGCGGCGAAAGCTTCGTTGAGCTCGAAGAAGTCGATATCAGAGATGGAAAGGCCTGCGCGCTTCAAGGCTTTTTGTGTGGCCGGTACTGGACCATAGCCCATGATCGCCGGATCCACACCCGCCACTGCCATCGAACGAATCACGGCCAGCGGCTGGATACCCAGGTCCTGGGCACGCTGCGCCGACATCACGATCATGCACGAAGCACCGTCGGTGATCTGCGAGGAAGTACCGGCTGTCACGGTGCCGCCCTTTGGATTGAAGGCGGGCTTGAGGGCCGCCAGGCTTTCCAGGGTAGTGTCCGGACGAATGGTTTCGTCGTAGTCGAACAGTTTCAGGAAACCATTCTCGTCGTAGCCGTTCATCGGGATGATTTCATCCTTGAACTTGCCTTCCACCGTCGCCTTGTGGGCGAGTTGGTGGGAGCGCAGGCCGAAGGCGTCCTGGGCTTCACGGGTGATGCCGTGCATTTTGCCGAGCATTTCCGCGGTCAGGCCCATCATGCCCGAGGCTTTCGCCGCGTAGAGGGACATGTGCGGGTTAGGATCGACGCCGTGCATCATGCTGACGTGGCCCATGTGCTCCACGCCACCGACCACGAACACATCGCCGTTGCCGGTCATGATCGCTTGCGCAGCGGTGTGCAGCGCGCTCATCGACGAGCCGCACAGGCGGCTGACGGTCTGGCCGGCCGCGGTGTGCGGGATCTGGGTCATCAACGACGCCATGCGCGCGATGTTCCAGCCCTGCTCCAGGGTCTGGTTGACGCAGCCCCAGATCACGTCCTCGACTTCGTTCGGGTCGACCTTGGTGTTGCGCTCCAGCACTTTGCTGATCAGGTGCGCCGACATGTCTTCGGCGCGGGTGTTGCGGTGCATGCCGCCCTTGGAGCGGCCCATCGGCGTACGACCGAAGTCGACAATCACGACGTCTCTTGGATTCAAGCTCATAAATATTCTCGCTCTAGTCGATTGGGCGCTTAACCGAAGAAGCTCTGGCCATTCTTGGCCATTTCACGCAGCTTCGCGGTCGGGTGGTACAGCGGGCCCAAATCAGCGTATTTGTCAGCCAGGGCAACGAACTCGGCCACACCGATCGAATCGATGTAACGCAACGCGCCACCACGGAATGGAGGGAAACCAATACCGTACACCAGGCCCATATCGGCTTCGGCGGCGGTTTCAACGATGCCGTCTTCCAGGCAACGCACGGTTTCCAGGCACAGGGCGATCATCATCCAGTTGATGATGTCTTCGTCCGACACCTCACGCTGTTCGTAGATGACCGGAGCGAGCACTTCGTGCACCGACGGGTCGGCCACTTTCTTCTGCTTGCCCTTCTTGTCGGCCTCGTAGGCGTAGAAGCCCTTGCCATTCTTCTGGCCCAGGCGCTTGGCCTCGTACAGCGCGTCGATCGCCGAGCGGCGGTCGTCTTTCATGCGGTCCGGGAAGCCTTCAGCCATGACGTCGCGACCGTGGTGGCCGGTGTCGATGCCGACCACGTCCATCAGGTACGCCGGGCCCATGGGCCAGCCGAATTTTTCCATGACCTTGTCGATGCGCACGAAGTCCACACCGGCGCTGACCAACTTGGCGAAACCGCCAAAGTACGGGAACAGCACGCGGTTGACCAAGAAGCCCGGGCAATCGTTGACGACGATCGGGTTCTTGCCCATTTTCTTGGCGTAGGCAACGGTGGTGGCCACGGCCAGCTCGCTGGACTTCTCGCCACGGATCACTTCCACCAGCGGCATCATGTGCACCGGGTTGAAGAAGTGCATGCCGACGAAGTTTTCCGGACGCTTGAGGGCCTTGGCCAGCAGCGAGATGGAAATGGTCGAGGTGTTGGAGGCCAGGATGGTGTCATCTTTGACCTGGGCTTCCACTTCAGCCAGTACCGCCTGCTTGACCTTCGGGTTTTCGACAACCGCTTCGACCACCAGGTTGACGTGGCCGAAATCACCGTAGGACAGCGTAGGACGAATGCCGTTGAGCACTTCAGCCATTTTTGCAGCGGTCATACGACCTTTATCAACGCGGCCCACCAGCAGCTTGGCCGCTTCGGCCAGGCCCTGTTCGATACCGTGCTCGTTGATGTCTTTCATCAGGATCGGCGTGCCTTTGGACGCCGATTGATAGGCGATACCGCCGCCCATGATACCGGCGCCGAGTACGGCGGCCTGTTTCACGTCCTTGGCGATTTCGTCGTAGGCCTTGGCCTTTTTCTTCAGTTCCTGATCGTTCAGGAACAGGCCGATCAGGCTCTGGGCCGCCGAGGTTTTCGCCAGTTTGACGAAGCCTGCCGCTTCCACTTCCAGGGCTTTGTCGCGACCAAAGTTCGCGGCCTTCTGGATGGTCTTGATCGCTTCAACCGGCGCCGGGTAGTTCGGGCCGGCCTGGCCTGCCACGAAACCTTTGGCGGTTTCGAACGACATCATCTGTTCGATGGCGTTGAGCTTGAGTTTTTCCAGCTTCGGCTGACGCTTGGCCTTGTAGTCAAATTCGCCGCTGATGGCGCCTTTGATCAGGTTCAGCGCGGCTTCGGCCAGTTTGTCCGGGGCCACCACAGCGTCGACGGCACCGACTTTCAGCGCGTCTTCAGCTTTGTTTTCCTTGCCGGCGGCGATCCATTCGATCGCGTTGTCGGCACCGATCAGGCGCGGCAGGCGCACGGTACCGCCAAAGCCTGGGTAGATACCCAGCTTGACTTCCGGCAGGCCGATCTTGGCCGTCGCGGACATGACACGGAAGTCTGCCGCCAGGCACATTTCCAGGCCGCCGCCCAACGCGATGCCGTTGATGGCAGCAACAGTCGGCACGTTGAGGTCTTCGAAATCGCTGAAGATCTTGTTGGCTTCGAGGTTGCCAGCCACCAGCTCGGCATCGGGCAGCTTGAAGTTGTCGACGAATTCGGTGATGTCAGCGCCGACGATAAACACGTCCTTGCCGCTGGAGACGATCACGCCCTTGACCGAAGCATCTGCTTTGATGGTGTCTACGGCCTGACGCAGTTCGTTCAGGGTTAGACGGTTGAACTTGTTGACGGACTCACCCTTGAGGTCGAATTTGAGTTCGACGATGCCACTTTCAAGAGCCTTAACCGTGATGGCTTTACCTTCGTAAATCATCAACTGATCTCCACGATATGGAAGCTGAACAGTACACACTGGACGCTGGTCTCTGGTTTGACATTGACAGTTGAATCAATGCTCACGCCAATCCGCCAGGCACACCCGCCAGTGCGATAGTCGGGTTTTGTATGAGTCGTCTGACAGGCAAACGCTCAATTCATACGCCCGTTTGATTTGGGTACGCCACCTTCATCCAATTCCGAGCAATTGTCAATCGCTCCAAAGGCTAGGAAAAACGCGACTTTCCAGTCATTTCAGAACCCGGCCCACAGGCTCGCCACCCGTCAATATTCAAATATTCACAGGATCAATAATGGAAAGGATGTGGGAAAAGGCTGTACAGAAAGCAATACACGACTAGGCTAGCGGCAATGTGCAGATTTACCGGCCTGCCTGGCCACCTCCAGCCCGATGATGATGTCGGGCTTTTTATTGCCTGGCTTTCCTGTAGGAGCGAGCTGGCTCGCTCCTACAGAGCTTGGGTCAGGCCAGGGCCTTGAGCAGCGTATCAATATCTTTCAGCACGCTTGCGTCGCCCTTTTCGCCCCAATACAGAGCAATCATCTGTTTGTCGGCCTCGACCTTATAGACGTTTGCCGGCAGCGTTGCAAAATGCGGCAACAACTTCTCATCCACACAGGGTTCACGCCACTGATTGACCCATAGCCCCGGCTCCAGCTGCCAGTAGCTCCAGGTTGCGGGCGCGCTGCCGCGTCGTGGCCGGCAATACTGCGCACAGGGGCTCGGCGGCTCCTGCTTGAGCCAGTGCGGCCATTCCTGAGGCGCCAACTGCATGGCCAGGCCGATGCGGCGTGCCTCCATGCGCAGGGCCATACGCCCACTCTGCTGGCGCGAAGGTCGCAGCCATACCAGGGGGCTCAAAACCACCGCAAGGATTGACACCACTATCCAGACCGTCATATGTGTACTCCCGAATTTCTAGATGAGCGGATTTGATCTGCGGCAACCCCATCCGCTTGAAAGCAGCCATACTGAACTTATTGCAGTCCTCTGGAGGAACGCCTCATGCCCTACGAACATATTCTGGTCGCTGTCGACCTGACCGAAGAGTGCGATCCAGTGATCAAGCGCGCACAGGAATCCGCGATTGCCAATGGCGCCAAACTGTCGTTGGTACACATCGTCGAGCCCATGGCCATGGCCTTTGGTGGTGACGTGCCGATGGACCTTTCCCAGCTGCAGCAACAACAATTTGACCAGGCCAAGGAGCGCCTTGACCGTTTGATTCTCAAATACCCGCACCTGAAAAAGGAAGACTGCCACCTGACATACGGCCAACCGCGCCAGGAAATTCACCACCTGGCCAAGGAAAAGGCTTGCGACTTGATCGTGGTGGGTAGCCATGGTCGTCACGGTTTGGCGTTGTTGCTGGGCTCGACCGCCAATGATGTATTGCACGGCGCGCCGTGCGATGTATTGGCCGTCAAACTGATAAAGAGTCCGTAAGACCGATAAAGGTCTAATGTGGGAGCTGGCTTGCCTGCGATAGCGGTGTATCAGCCACCCGATGCATCAACTGGCAGACTGCTATCGCAGGCAAGCCAGCTCCCACAGTTGAATCGCATTTCATATTAAAAAGCCCGGCGCTCATAGAAGAGCGCCGGGCTTTTTATTGCGGCTCGATCACTCAGGCATCCAGCTCGGCCCAACGCTCAACCAACGCTTCCAGCTCCTGGTTCAACGTCTCCAGGGAGGCGATAACCTTGGCGGTTTCTGCCGCAGGGCGCAGGTAGAAGCCGGCGTCAGCCATTTCCGCTTCGACCGCAGCGATCTGCTGTTCCTTGGCGTCGATATCGCCTGGCAAGGCTTCCAGCTCGCGCTGCAACTTATAGCTCAGCTTCTTCTTGGCCGGCGCAGCGTCAGCAGCCGGTGCAGGCGCCTCGGCAGCGGCGGGAGCCACCACCGCCGTGTTCAGGTCCGCCTTGCCCGACTTGCTCTCGGTCACGCCCAGCAGGCGCGGCGAGCCGCCCTGACGCAGCCAGTCCTGATAACCGCCCACGTATTCGCGCACCTTGCCTTCGCCTTCGAAAACCAGGGTGCTGGTGACCACGTTGTCGAGGAATTCCCGGTCGTGGCTGACCATCAGCACGGTGCCGTTGAAGGTCAGCAAGACCTCTTCCAGCAGTTCCAGGGTTTCCACGTCGAGGTCGTTGGTCGGCTCGTCGAGCACCAGCAGGTTGGCCGGCTTGCTGAACAGCTTGGCCAGCAGCAGGCGCGCACGCTCCCCCCCCGACAGCGCCTTGACCGGCGTGCGCGCACGTTGCGGGCTGAACAGGAAGTCGCCCAGGTAGCTGAGTACGTGGCGGCTCTGGCCGTCGATGTCGATAAAGTCGCGACCTTCGGCGACGTTGTCGATCACGGTCTTTTCCAGGTCCAACTGGTGGCGCAACTGGTCAAAGTAGGCCACGTCGATGCGAGTGCCCTCTTCCACCTTGCCGCTGGTCGGTTGCAGGCCGCTGAGCATCAGCTTGAGCAAGGTGGTCTTGCCGGTACCGTTGGCGCCCAACAGGCCGATACGGTCGCCGCGCTGCAGGACCATGGAGAAGTCCTTGATCAGGAACGGGCCGTCCGGGTGATGGAAGCTGACGTTCTCCAGCACCATCACTTGCTTGCCCGACTTGTCGGCAGTATCGAGCTGGATATTGGCCTTGCCGGTACGCTCGCGGCGCTCACTGCGCTCCACGCGCAAGGCTTTCAAGGCACGCACACGGCCTTCGTTACGGGTGCGACGGGCCTTGATGCCCTGGCGGATCCAGACTTCTTCCTGGGCCAGCTTCTTGTCGAACAGCGCGTTGGCGGTTTCTTCGGCCGCCAGGGCGGCTTCCTTATGCACCAGGAAGCTGGCGTAGTCGCCGTTCCAGTCGATCAGGCCGCCACGGTCCAGCTCGAGGATGCGCGTAGCCAGGCTCTGCAGGAAAGCACGGTCGTGCGTGATAAACAGCACGGCGCCCTGGAAGTCCTTGATGGCTTCTTCAAGCCAGGCGATGGCGCCGATGTCCAGGTGGTTGGTCGGTTCGTCGAGCAGCAGCAGGTCCGGCTCGGACACCAGGGCCTGGGCCAGCAGCACACGGCGACGCCAGCCGCCGGACAATTCGGCGAGGGTCTTGTCTGCCGGCAGTTGCAGGCGGCTCAGGGTGCTGTCCACCAGTTGCTGCAAGCGCCAGCCGTCACGGGCTTCGAGGTCTTGCTGGACGTGCATCAGTTTGTCCAGGTCTTCTTCGGTGACGCAGTTCTGTGCCAGGTGATGGTATTGCGCGAGCAACTCGCCAACACCGTCCAGGCCTTCGGCTACCACGTCGAACACTGTCCGTCCGTCGGCCACCGGCAATTCTTGCGGCAATTCGCCGATCTTGAGGCCCGGGGCACGCCAGACAGAGCCGTCATCGGGCTTCTGGTCGCCTTTTACCAGCTTCATCATGCTGGACTTGCCGGTGCCGTTGCGGCCGATGATGCACACCCGCTCACCACGGGCGATCTGCCAGGACACCTTGTCCAACAACGGCATGGCGCCGAAAGCAAGGGACACATCGCTGAATTTGAGCAGGGTCATACGCTTCTCCAAAAACTGGGCGCGCATTCTACCTGATGTGAGGGTGGGATGCGGTCGGCATTTTCTCTATTGACACGTTCTGTAGGACATTTCCGGTGAACTTGAACGAACCAGCCGGCAAAGCTTTCGCGGGCCGCTGGCAAAAGGCTAAGCTAGGGGCAATCAGTGTCGGCAGTGCCGGTGCTAGTCGTGATTTCTCTGCACGGACGTCTCATGCGCAGTCGCCTTTTCAACTTTTTATCTTGTCTGCTTCTTTCCGCCACTGCCGTTCAATCCGCCCAGGCGGTGGACCTCACCACTCAACGCCAGTATTACGATCAAGCCAAACGTGCCCTGGCCAAGGGCGACAGCGGCCCCTATATGCAATACAGCCAGGCCCTGGCCGATTACCCGCTCACGCCCTACCTGGCCTACGACGAACTGACCGCGCGCCTGAAAACCGCAAGTAACGAGGAAATCGAACAATTCCTCGCCAAACACGGCGACTTGCCCCAGGCCAACTGGATGAAACTGCGTTGGCTGCGCTGGCTGGCCGAACGCGGCGATTGGCAAACTTTTGAAAAGTACTACGACACCAAGCTCAATTTCGTCGAGCTGGACTGCCTGCATGGCCAGTACCAGCTCAGCCACAACCTGAAGGCCGAAGGCTACAAGACTGCCGAAAAGCTCTGGATGACCGGCAAATCCCAGCCAGCCGCCTGTGACGCCACGTTTGGCCAATGGGCCGCTGCCGGCCAGCTCACCGAGCAGAAGATCTGGGAGCGCACCAAGCTCGCCGCCGAAGCGCGTAACTACGCGCTGGCCAACAGCCTGGTGAAAACCCTACCCACCCTCGGCGCCCAAGGCCGCTTGATGGTGGATGTTGCGCAAAAGCCCGACATGCTCAGCGACCCGTCACGCTTCCAGCCGGCCACCGAGGCCATGTCTGACGCCGTGGGCCTGGGCCTGCGTCGCCTGGCGCGGCAGGATCCGGACAAAGCCATGTCGCTGCTCGACGGTTACGCCAGCAGCATGCACTTCTCCCGTGACGAAAAAGTCTCGATTGCCCGCGAGATCGGCTTGACCCTGGCCAAGCGCTTCGACCCGCGCGCGCTGGAGGTCATGACCAAGTACGACCCCGAGTTACGCGACAATACGGTTTCCGAGTGGCGTCTGCGCCTGCTGTTGCGCCTGGCGCGCTGGGAAGACGCCTACCAGTTGACCCGCAAACTCCCACAGGACCTGGCCACCACCAACCGTTGGCGCTACTGGCAGGCACGCAGCCTGGAGCTGGCCGAGCCGAAAAACCCGCAGGCTTTGGTGCTGTACAAAAACGTGGCCAAGGAGCGGGACTTCTACGGTTTCCTCGCTGCTGACCGCTCCAAAGCCCCTTACCAGTTGAACAACAAGCCGCTGGTGATGAGCCAGGCGCTGGTCAACAAGGTGCGCAATACCCCTGGGGTGCGGCGTGCCCTGGAGTTCTACGCCCGTGGCCAGATCGTCGACGGTCGCCGTGAGTGGTACCACGTCAGCCGTCATTTCAACCGTGACGAGATGGTCGCCCAGGCCAAACTGGCCTACGACATGAAGTGGTACTTTCCGGCCATCCGCACCATCAGCCAGGCGCAGTACTGGGACGATCTGGACATCCGCTTCCCGATGGCCCACCGCGACACCCTGGTGCGCGAAGCCAAGGTACGTGGCCTGCACTCCAGCTGGATCTTTGCCATCACCCGTCAGGAAAGCGCGTTCATGGACGATGCCCGCTCCGGCGTCGGCGCCAGCGGCCTGATGCAACTGATGCCCGGCACCGCCAAGGAAACTGCACGCAAGTTCAGCATCCCCCTGGCCTCCCCGGCCCAGGTGCTGGACCCGGATAAAAACATCCAGCTCGGCGCTGCGTACCTGAGCCAGGTGCACAGCCAGTTCAACGGCAACCGCGTGCTCGCCTCCGCTGCCTACAACGCCGGCCCAGGCCGCGTGCGCCAATGGCTGCGCGGCGCAGACCACCTGAGTTTCGACGTGTGGGTGGAAAGCATCCCCTTCGACGAAACCCGCCAGTATGTGCAGAACGTGCTGTCTTATTCGGTGATCTACGGGCAGAAGCTCAACTCACCGCAGCCGTTGGTGGATTGGCATGAGCGGTACTTCGACGACCAATAAGGCTCTGAACCTGCTTCTAATGTGGGAGGGGGCTTGCCCCCGATTGCAGGCTGTCAGTCACACGTCTATTGCTGATCCGCCGCTATCGGGGGCAAGCCCCCTCCCACAGGGTCCGCACTGAACTGCAACGCCGCCAACCGCGCATACAGCGGATTGCTCGCAATCAACTGCTGATGCGTGCCCACCGCCACCAGCTTGCCCTGGTCCATCACCGCAATGCGGTCGGCATTCTTCACCGTGGCCAAACGGTGGGCGATCACCAGCGTGGTGCGCCCCTGCATCAGCTGCGGCAGCGCTTGCTGGATAAGGTGTTCACTCTGGGCGTCGAGGGCGCTGGTGGCTTCGTCCAGCAGCAGGATCGGCGCGTCGACCAGCAAGGCGCGAGCGATGGCCAGGCGTTGGCGCTGGCCGCCGGAGAGGCCCTGGCCACTTTCGCCGAGGTGGGTTTGGTAGCCGTCGGGCATTTGCAGGATGAAGTCGTGGGCGTGGGCAATACGCGCGGCGGCTTCCACCTGGGCGGTGGTGGCGGACGGGTTGCCGTAGCGGATGTTGTCCTCGACGCTGCCGAAGAACAACGCCGGGCTCTGGGACACCAGGGCGAAATGGCGCCGCAGGTCCAGGGGGTCTAGCTCGGTCAGCGGCTGGCCTTCAAGCAGGATTCGGCCTTGCTGGGGGTCGTAGAAGCGCAGCAGCAGATCGAAAATCGTCGACTTGCCCGCACCGGACGGCCCTACCAAGGCCAGGGTTTCGCCCGGGTTGATGGTCAGGTTCAAGCCGTCGATGGCATAGCTGTCCGGTCGCGAAGGATAGGAAAAGCGTAGGTCCTGCAGTTCCATGCGGCCACTGACCCGTTCCGGCAAACGTACGCCGCCAGTGGCCGGCGCCTGGATCTCGTTGCCTGACTGCAACAGCTCACCGATACGCTCGGCTGCCCCGGCGGCACGCTGCAACTCGCCAAGCACTTCGCTCAGGGTGCCGACGGCGCTGCCGACAATCAGGCTGTAGAACACGAACGCCGCCAGCTCACCGCCGGAAATGCGCCCGCTGATCACGTCCATGCCGCCCACCCACAGCATCACGCCTACCGCGCCGAGCACCAGCATGATCACCAAGGTGATCAGCCAGGAGCGCTGCAAGATGCGTTTACGTGCCGTGACAAAGGCGTCCTCGACGGTGACGGCAAAGCGTTGTTCGTCCTGCACCTGATGGTTATAGGCCTGCACGGTCTTGATCTGGCCCAACGTCTCGGCGACATAGCTGCCGACGTCCGCGATACGGTCCTGGCTCAAACGCGACAGGCTGCGCACCCTGCGCCCGAAGATCAGAATCGGCGCTAGCACCAGCGGCAACGCCACCACTACGATGCTGGTGAGCTTGGGGTTAGTGATAAACAGCAATACGATGCCGCCGATCACCATCAGGGCGTTGCGCAGAAACAGCGACAGTGATGAGCCGATCACCGATTGCAGTAAGGTGGTGTCGGTGGTCAGCCGCGACTGGATTTCCGAGCTGCGGTTGTTCTCGTAGAAGCCGGGGTGCAGGTAGATCAGGTGGCTGAACACCTGCCGGCGAATATCGGCTACCACCCGCTCGCCAATCCACGACACCAGGTAAAACCGCGTGAAGGTGCCCACGGCCAGGCCGAGCACCAGCAGCATGAACAGGCCGATTGACTGGTTGAGCAGGTGTGGCGACTGGGTCATGAAGCCCTGGTCCACCAACAGGCGTATGCCCTGCCCCATGGACAAGGTGATGCCAGCGGTGACGATCAGCGCCAGCAGTGCGCCAAGCGCCTGCCAACGGTAGGGCGCAATAAAGCGGCTGGCCAGGCGAATCGCACGGCGTTGACGGATGGAGAACATGGAAGGCATCACCCAATGAGGAGTCTGTACCTCAACATTGGGGGAACTTGCGCAAATAACAATGAGTCAGGTTAATTATGCCCGCCGATGCAGGCCGCTAGAGGCTATCGGTCTAAGCCTGATCTGGAAATATGTACCGGTTTCTGGTGGACTGGGTGTTCAAACCGATGAGCGTGTAAGGAGTTGTAACAGCGCGTTCATGCGGGGGAATTAAAGTAGGTACACAACCTGATGAGGAGACAGGCCATGACCTTGCAAAATAGCAGCGACGCCAAGATTGAAGTGATCCGCCAGCCGCAGCAGCTGCCTTGCTCGTACATCGATGCCAAGGGCCGGGAAGTGCAGATTACCGAAGAAATGATCCAGCAAGCCTGCAGCGAGCTGGAACAGCGACTGGTCAAGCCTGCCCAGCAAGGCTGAAGCGCCCACGCTCTTTCAAACCCGGCCCAGGTGGCCGGGTTTTTTATGCCCGCTGTAGAAGCGAGCTTGCTCGCGAAGGCCTCAAGAGCACCGCGATAACCGTTACAGCTGTTCGGCACCCAGAGCAGTCACGATCTGTGACAGCACCGCCGACTCCCCGTTGATGCGCACCTTCAAGCCATCGATCTCGCGACGCTCCGGATAGTGCTTGCGCAGCAGGTCGAAAGCTTGGCGCTGTTCCTGCACAGTGCCCACCAGGCTGCGACGCAAATCCGCGTCGTCACGGCGTGGGTCGTACACACTGCGGCACAAGGTCGCCAGCGCCCAGGCCGGGTCAGTCTCAGGATGCAGGTGCATCTCGGCCAGCCAGGGGGCCGGCAGCAAATCACTTAAGTGAATACTCGGTTCCTGGCCCAGGTGCGCACACAGCGCCTGGTAAATCTGCGCGGTGCCGCGCTGCTTGCCATCGAGGCTGTAGCCGGCAATATGCGGCGTGGCCAGCACGCACAGGTCAGCCAGGTCGACGTCCACCTCGGGCTCGCCTTCCCACACGTCCAGCACCGCTTGCAGGTCTTCGCGCGCCAGCAACACCTCGCGCAGCGCGGCGTTATCCACCACCGCACCCCGGCTGGCGTTGATCAGCCAGGTGCCCGGCTTGAGCTGTGCCAGGCGCTGGCGATCAAACAGGTGCCAGGTCGAACCGTTGCCGGACTTGATCAGCGGCGTATGCAAGCTGATCACGTCACATTGCTCGATGACCTGCCGCAGACTGACGTAATCACCGTCTTCGGTAATCTGGCGCGGCGGATCGCACACCAACACATTCCAGCCCAGGCCCTTGAGCACCTTGACCAAGCGCCCGCCGACTTCGCCGGCACCGACGATGCCATAGGTACGCTGTTTGAGGTCAGCGCCTTCGATTTCAGCCAGGGTCTGCAAGCTGCCAAGCACGTAGTCCACCACCCCACGCGCATTGCAGCCGGGCGCGCTGGACCACTGGATACCCGCTTGCTTGAAGTAGTCGAGGTCCAGGTGGTCGGTGCCGATGGTGCAGGTGCCAACAAAGCGCACGTTACTGCCCTCAAGCAGGGCACGGTTGACGTTGGTCACCGAGCGCACCAGTAGCACGTCGGCCTGCCCGACCGTAGCGCGGTCGATGGAACGGCCAGGCACGCGGCGAATCTCGCCAAACCCTTCGAAGAATGCATCGAGCAGCGGGATATTTTCGTCGGCAACAATCAGCATGGCAGGCTCCTTTGGCGGATTGGCAGTGTACAGAAGATCCTGTGTAGGAGCTGGCTTGCCTGCGATTGCATCGACCCGGTTTGCCTGATGTACCGAGGTGCCTGCATCGCAGGCAAGCCAGCTCCCACAGGGTTCAGCGCTGGCCTGGGCGCATTGCTTACAAATCCCTAACACAGGTTTTTTCCTGACCGCTGCGTCAACGCGTAGAATCCGCCGTCCTTGCGACTGCCTTTTTTATTGGACACCTGTACGTGAACACTGCCACCGCTACCCTCTCCCGCCCCGCCCGCATCAGCCGGGAAGTGCGCGGCCTGCTGACGCTGGCCTTGCCGATCATGATTGGCCAACTGGCAACCACCGCAATGAGCTTCGTCGATGCGGTGATGGCCGGGCGCGTGAGCCCGCAGGACCTGGCGGCGGTGGGCCTGGGTAATTCGATCTGGATCCCGGTGTACCTGTTGATGACCGGTACTCTGCTGGCCACCACGCCGAAAGTCGCCCAGCGCTACGGTGCGGGCCAGTTCAGCGAGATCGGGCCCTTGGTGCGTCAGTCATTGTGGCTGGCCGTGGTGGTTGGCATCGCAGGGGCGCTGTTGTTGCTGTGCGCCGAGCCGATCCTGCATGCGATGAAGGTCGAACCCGACTTGATCGAGCCGTCCATGGGCTACCTGCATGGCATCGCCGCCGGTATGCCGGCGGTGGCGTTGTACTACGTGTTTCGCTGTTTCAGTGACGGCCTGGGCCGCACACGGCCGAGCATGGTCATGGGCTTGTGCGGGTTGGCGCTGAATATTCCGCTGAATTACATCTTCATCTACGGCCACCTGGGCGTACCGGCCATGGGCGGCGTGGGTTGTGGCTGGGCTACCGCGATTGCAATGTGGGTGATGATGATCGGCCTGGCCATCTGGACGCGCTGGGGCGCGGCCTATCAAAGCAGCGAATTGTTCAAGCGCTTCGACTGGCCGCAGTGGGCGGTGATCAAGCGCGTGTTGGGCATTGGCCTGCCGATAGGCGTGGCGATCTTTGCCGAATCGAGTATTTTTGCGGTGATCGCCTTGTTGATCGGCAGCCTGGGCGCCACGGTGGTCTCCGGCCACCAGATCGCGCTGAACGTCAGCTCCCTGGTGTTCATGATCCCTTACTCCCTGAGCATGGCCGTCACCGTGCGCGTCGGCCAGGCGCTGGGGCGCGGCGAACCTCGGGAAGCACGCTTCGCCGCCGGCGTCGGCATGGGCACCGCACTGGCGTATGCCTGCTTTTCCTGCAGCTTGATGCTGTTGTTTCGCGAGCAGATTGCAGCGATCTATACGCCCGACCCGGTGGTGATCCACCTGGCGTCGATGCTGATCGTGTTCTCGGCGCTGTTCCAGTTCTCTGACTCGATCCAGGTCACCGCCGCCGGCGCATTGCGCGGCTACCAGGACACCCGGGTGACCATGGTGCTGACCTTGTTCGCCTATTGGGGCGTGGGCCTGCCGGTGGGTTACGCCCTGGGCCTGACCAACTGGCTCGGCGAACCCAGCGGCCCGAGCGGTTTATGGCAAGGCCTGATCGTGGGCTTGAGCTGTGCGGCGGGGATGTTGGTGGTGCGCCTGGCGCGCAGTGCACGCCGACGCATTCGGGCCGAAAAGGCGCAGGCTTAATCGGCTTTCTTGCGGATCCAGTACAGGTAGGTGCCAGCATCTTCCTGCTGATCCACCAGTTCGTGGTCGAGAAACACGCAGAACTTGGGGATATCGCGACGGGTCGACGGGTCGGTCGCGATCACCTTGAGCAGGCCGCCCGCCGGCAGGTCGCGGATGTGCTGGTGCAGCATCATCACGGGTTCCGGGCAGTTGAGGCCGGTGGCGTCGAGGGTGCCATCAACCGGCTGTTCAAGACTCATACTTCACTCCTAAAACTGGCACCGCTCAACAATGTGGGAGCGGGCTTGCCCGCGATGACGGGGGCACATTCAACATAAATTTCGACTGTTATACCGCTTTCGCAGGCAAGCCAGTTCCCACATTTAATATCAGCGGCCTTTGGATTTCTTTACGTCTACCAGGCGGCGCAGGTGACAGGTCACTTCTTCGCGATCATGGTAGAGCTGCTTGCAGCCGATCTCCACACGAATGCCACGCGCCTTGAAGCCCTCTTCGATGCGCTCCAGCAAACGCTTCACTTCGGCGTAACGCTGTTTCATCGGCAACTTCAGGTTCACCACCGCCTCGCGGCAATGCCCTTCGCCAATCCACGTTTCCAAGAGTGCCGCGTTGCGAGCGGGCTTCTCAACGATGTCGCAGACCATCCAGTCTACCGGCTGCTTGGGCACGAAGGTGAAGCCGTCGGCCATCAGATGCTGCACCAGGCCGGTGTCCATCAGGCTTTCGGCCATGGGGCCGTTGTCGATGGCAGTCACCAGCATGCCACGGTTGACCAGTTGCCAGGTCCAGCCGCCCGGTGCGGCGCCGAGGTCGACGCCGGTCATGTCGCCGTGCAGGCGCTCGTCCCACTGGTCACGGGGGATAAAGTGGTGCCAGGCTTCCTCCAGCTTCAGGGTCGAGCGGCTGGGCGCGTCACGCGGGAACTTGAGGCGCGGGATGCCCATGGGCCACATCGCCGAGTTGTTCGACTCAGCCAGGCCCATGAACACTTCGCGACCGCTCTTGAAGGTCAGCAGCAGGCGAGGCTTGCTCGGGTCGTCCACCAGCTTGCCGGCGTTAAGCAGAGCTTTGCGCAGGTGCACTTCGAACTTCTTGCAGAAGTTTGAGAGTTCCTTGCCGTCATTGGTGTCGACCATTTCCAGCCACAGGCTGCCGCACGTCGGGAACTCGCGCAGGTGGGCGAGGATCACGCTGATACGGTCGGTTTCCGGCAGGTCGATAAACACCCCGCGCGCCCACTGCCGGGGGAAGATCAGCTCGGCAAAGCGCTGGCCGTGCATCAGGCGCTGGGCGCCGTCTTCTTCGGTGCAGACAAATTCGGCGCAGGCGCTGCCGGTCTTGGCCTTGGCGTAGCCGGACACGTTCAGGCGCGCGGCGTGCTCCGCGATCTCGGAACAGACTTCGCCTTCAAAACCCGGGCGGCAGTGCATAAAAAGGGTGTTCATTGAATCTCCTGGTGAATCAACTGGCCTTGCGCTATCGCAATACCTGTCATGAAAACGCGCGCATGATAGCCGAGTTCGGAACCTTGGACTCAGCGATAGAGTCCAGTTATTAGCCTGCTAATGAAAACAGCGCTAACGTGATAGCTCTGTTCGTCCCGTCAGGTCCGTAGCCGTGCGGACCATAAGGAGTCATGTAATGTCATCCCTTGATAGCCTGAGAACCCTTAAGACACTGCAAATAGACAGTAAAACCTACCACTACTTCAGCCTGCCCGAAGCCGCCAAGAGCCTGGGTGACCTGGACAAGCTGCCGATGTCCCTCAAGGTGCTGCTGGAAAACCTGCTGCGCTGGGAAGACGCCAAGACCGTCACCGGCACCGACCTCAAGGCCATCGCCGCCTGGCTCAAAGAGCGCCAGTCTGACCGCGAGATCCAGTACCGCCCCGCTCGCGTGCTGATGCAGGACTTTACCGGGGTACCCGCGGTGGTCGACCTGGCCGCCATGCGCGCCGCCGTGGCCAAGGCCGGGGGCGACCCGCAGCGCATCAACCCGCTGTCACCGGTGGACCTGGTGATTGACCACTCGGTGATGGTCGACAAGTTCGGCAGCACCAGCGCCTTTGAGCAGAACGTTGACATCGAAATGCAGCGCAACGGCGAACGCTACGCCTTCCTGCGCTGGGGCCAGAGCGCCTTTGACAACTTCAGCGTCGTGCCACCTGGCACCGGTATCTGCCACCAGGTCAACCTCGAATACCTGGGCCGCACCGTATGGACCAAAGAAGAAGACGGCCGCACCTACGCCTTCCCCGACACCCTGGTAGGCACCGACTCCCACACCACCATGATCAACGGCCTCGGCGTACTCGGCTGGGGCGTGGGCGGCATCGAAGCCGAAGCGGCGATGCTCGGCCAGCCGGTGTCGATGCTGATCCCGGAAGTCATCGGCTTCAAGCTCACCGGCAAGCTCAAGGAAGGCATCACCGCCACCGACCTGGTGCTGACCGTGACGCAAATGCTGCGCAAAAAAGGCGTGGTGGGCAAGTTCGTCGAGTTCTACGGCGACGGGCTGGCCGATTTGCCCCTGGCCGACCGCGCGACCATCGCCAACATGGCACCGGAATATGGCGCGACCTGTGGCTTTTTCCCGGTGGATGAGGTGACCCTGGACTACCTGCGCCTGTCCGGCCGCCCGGCTGAGACGGTCAAGCTGGTGGAAGCCTATACCAAGGCCCAGGGCCTGTGGCGCAACGCAGGCCAGGAGCCGGTCTTCACCGACACCCTGGCCCTGGACATGGGCACTGTCGAGGCCAGCCTCGCCGGGCCTAAACGCCCCCAGGACCGCGTCGCCCTGCCGAATGTAGGCCAAGCGTTCAGTGATTTTCTCGACCTGCAATTCAAGCCCACCAGCAAAGAAGAAGGCCGCCTCGAAAGCGAGGGCGGAGGCGGCGTTGCCGTGGGCAATGCCGATCTGGTCGGCGAGGCGGATTATGAATACGAAGGCAACACCTATCGCCTGAAAAACGGCGCGGTGGTGATCGCCGCGATTACCTCCTGCACCAACACTTCCAACCCCAGCGTGATGATGGCGGCCGGGCTGGTGGCGAAAAAAGCCGTGGAAAAAGGCCTGACCCGCAAGCCCTGGGTGAAAAGCTCCCTGGCGCCAGGCTCCAAAGTGGTCACCGACTACTACAAGGCTGCGGGCCTCACCCAGTACCTGGACAAGCTTGGCTTCGACCTGGTGGGCTACGGCTGCACTACCTGTATCGGCAACTCCGGGCCCCTGCCCGAGCCGATCGAAAAAGCCATTCAGAAGGCCGACCTCACCGTGGCCTCAGTGCTGTCCGGCAACCGTAACTTCGAAGGCCGTGTGCACCCACTGGTGAAAACCAACTGGCTGGCCTCGCCGCCCCTGGTCGTCGCCTATGCATTGGCCGGCACCGTGCGCATCGACATCAGCAGCGAACCGCTGGGCAATGACCAGCAGGGTAATCCGGTATACCTCAAGGACATCTGGCCCAGCAGCCAGGAAATCGCCGAAGCGGTGGCCCAAGTCAGCACCAGCATGTTCCACAAGGAATATGCCGAAGTGTTTGCCGGCGACGAACAGTGGCAAGCCATTGAAGTGCCGCAGGCAGCCACCTACGTGTGGCAGCAGGATTCCACCTACATCCAGCACCCGCCGTTCTTCGACGACATTGCTGGCCCGCTGCCGGTGATCGAGGACGTCAAGGGCGCCAACGTGCTGGCCCTGCTGGGGGATTCGGTGACCACCGATCACATCTCCCCAGCCGGCAATATCAAGGCCGACAGCCCGGCCGGGCGCTACCTGCGCGAACAGGGCGTGGAGCCGCGTGACTTCAACTCCTACGGCTCACGCCGGGGCAACCATGAAGTGATGATGCGCGGCACCTTCGCCAATATCCGTATTCGCAATGAAATGCTCGGCGGCGAAGAAGGCGGTAACACGCTGTATATCCCCACTGGCGAGAAAATGGCGATCTACGATGCCGCCATGAAGTACCAGGCCTCGGGCACCCCGCTGGTGGTGATCGCCGGCCAGGAATACGGTACCGGCTCCAGCCGCGACTGGGCGGCCAAGGGCACTAACCTGCTAGGGGTCAAGGCGGTGATTGCCGAGAGTTTCGAGCGTATCCACCGCTCCAACCTGGTAGGCATGGGCGTGTTGCCGTTGCAGTTCAAGCTGGATCAGAACCGCAAGACACTCAAGCTCACCGGCAAGGAGAAGATCGATATCCTCGGACTGACCGACGCCGAGATCGAGCCGCGGATGAACCTGACGTTGGTGATCACGCGGGAGGATGGCAGCAGCGAGAAGGTTGAGGTGCTGTGCCGGATTGATACCTTGAATGAAGTGGAGTATTTCAAGGCGGGCGGGATTCTGCACTACGTGCTGCGCCAGTTGATCGCCTCTTAAGAAAAACGCAGATCAAAGGTGGGTGGGAGCTGGCTTGCCTGCGAAAGCGGTGGGTCAGCCAACCTTTTTATAGCTGATACTCCGCCATCGCAGGCAAGCCAGCTCCCACAGTTTTGATCACATTCCAGGCATGAAAAAGGCGCTGTATCTTTCGATACAGCGCCTTTTTATGGTGTGCGGTTTAGCCGAACAGCCACTTCCAGAGCAATACCAACACCACCACCGCCAGCACCGGCCGCGCAATGCGGTAGGCCTTGGGATGCTTGCGCTTCCACTGTTTGACCTGGCCACTGAACTTGTCGCTGAAGGTCTTGCTCCAGGCGTACGCCTGGTTGATGCCGCCCACGCGCTCGTCATCGAGGTTCTGCGGCGCGGTTGCGCGGCCCAGTTGCTTGCTGACCCAGCGGTTGATGCGGGTCATCACGCGGTTGCTCAATGGCCGCTCAATGTCGCAGAACAGGATCACACGGGTCTGTTCGGTTTCGTTTTTCACCCAGTGCACGTAGGTTTCATCGAACATCACGTCTTCACCGTCGCGCCAGGCGTAGACCTGGCCGTCGACGAAGATACGGCAGTCGTCGGAGTTCGGCGTGGACAGCCCCAGGTGATAACGCAGGGAACCGGCGAACGGGTCGCGGTGCGGGTTGAGGTGGCTGCCACCCGGCAACAGCGCGAACATCGCGCCCTTGACGTTAGGGATGCTGCTCACCAGGGCCACAGTCTTGGGGCACAGTGCCTCGGCCGAAGGCAGCGGTTTGTCGTACCACTTGAGGTAGAAACGCTTCCAGCCCTTCTTGAAGAACGAACCGAAGCCGGCGTCGTTGTTCTTTTCGGCGGCGCGGATGTAGCCCTCGTCGAACAGGTGCATGGCCTCTTCGCGGATCACTTCCCAGTTGTCCTTGAGCACATCCAGTTCCGGGAACTTGCTGCGGTCCAGGTAGGGCTTGGACGGCACCGCGGAAAACAGGTACATCAGGGCGTTATACGGGGCGAACAGCGCCGAATGGTTGACGAACTGACGCAACATCGGCAAACGGGCCTTGCCACGCAGGTGCACATACAGCGTGCTGCCAATGAACAGCAGCAACACCGACAGTTTGGCGGCCAAAGAAAAGGTCATGCAGCAACTCCTGGAAATAAGCGCCTGGCCAGCAAATTTCTGTCAATGGGAAACCAGACGTAACAGCCGGCCATGATAAACACTTGAGCCATTATGCAGAAGGCCCAGGAAACCAGACTGACCTGTATCAACACTTGTAGGAGCGAGCTTGATCGCGAAGAACGTCAACGATAACGAGGGCTTACTGACACAACGTGGCGCTCTCAGGTTTTTCGCGAGCAAGCTCGCTCCTACAGTATTCAGGCCTGGTTTTCCTGCTCGGTAAACAAATCGCTGAACAACATGCTCGACAGGTAGCGCTCACCGGAGTCCGGCAAGATCACCACGATAGTCTTGCCCTGCATTTCCGGCTTCTCGGCCAGGCGCACGGCCACCGCCATGGCGGCGCCACAGGAGATCCCGCACAGAATGCCCTCTTCCAGCATCAAGCGCCGGGCCATGGCCTTGGACTCCTCGTCGGTCGCCAGCTCCACGCGGTCGACCATCGACAGGTCGAGGTTTTTCGGCACAAAACCGGCGCCGATCCCCTGGATCTTGTGCGGGCTGGGCTTGATCTCTTCACCCGCCAAAGCCTGGGTGATCACCGGCGAAACCATGGGTTCCACAGCCACCGACAGGATCGGCTTGCCCGCCGTGTTCTTGATATAGCGCGATACCCCGGTGATGGTGCCGCCGGTTCCCACGCCCGCCACCAGCACGTCCACGGCGCCATCGGTGTCGTTCCAGATTTCCGGGCCGGTGGTTTTCTCGTGGATCGCAGGGTTTGCCGGGTTGTCGAACTGGGCCGGCATAAAGTAGGTGGCCGGGTCGCTGGCGACGATCTCGGCGGCCTTATCGATGGCGCCCTTCATGCCCTTGGCCGGCTCGGTCAGCACCAGTTCGGCGCCCAGAGCCTTGAGCACTTTACGGCGTTCAAGGCTCATGGACGACGGCATGGTCAGCAGCAACTTGTAGCCACGGGCAGCGGCGACAAATGCCAGGCCGATACCGGTGTTGCCCGAAGTCGGCTCGACTATGGTCATGCCCGGCTTGAGTTTGCCGCTGCTTTCCGCATCCCAGACCATGCTGGCGCCAATGCGGCACTTCACCGAATAGCCGGGGTTACGCCCTTCGATCTTGGCCAGGATCGTCACGCCCCGCGGTGCGATGCGGTTGATCTGAACCAGAGGCGTGTTGCCGATGGAGTGCGCGTTGTCTGCGAAGATGCGGCTCATGGCGATTCCTGTTGTCGAGACTTTGGAAGGCCCCAAGGGTATGCCTCGTGCTCCCAAGCGTCCAGAAGGAGGAACGTTGCGACGATCAGAACAGTCAATCTCCTACAAGCTAGGAGAACTGCCCAATGAAACGTCGCTACAGTTGGCCGTTAGGGACAATCGCCGCTCTGGTGCTGGTCCTGATTGCCGTGCACATCGCGCTGCCCTACCTGGTGCGCAACTACCTGAACGACAAACTCGCCAACATGGGCGACTACCGTGGCGAGATTGCCGATGTGGACCTGGCGCTATGGCGCGGCGCCTATCGGATCAACGGCCTGCAAATCGTCAAGGTGGACGGCAAGGTCCCGGTACCTTTCGTCAAGGCGCCGCTGATCGAGTTCGCCGTGAGCTGGCATTCGCTGTGGTACGACCATGCCGTCGTGGCCGAGGGGCATTTTGTACGCCCCCAGATCAACTTCGTCGATGGCGGTGCCAACAAACAGGCGTCCCAGACCGGTAAAGGCACCGACTGGCAGGAACAACTGCGCAAGCTGCTGCCGATTACCCTCAATGAAGTACGCATCGAAGACGGCGAGATCGCCTTCCATAACTTCAGCTCCAAGCCTCAGGTGAATATCAACGCCACCGGGGTCAACGCCAGCTTCTATAACCTGACCAATGTGGTGGATGTCAAAGGCAAGCGTGATGCACGCTTTGAAGGCAAGGCACTGCTGCAAGGCCAGGCGCCCCTGGAAGCCAACGCCACCTTTGACCCGCTGAGCGATTTCGAAGAGTTCGAGTTCCGCTTCCGCGCCCGCGACCTGCAACTCAAACGCATGAACGACTTTGCATCGGCCTATGGCAAGTTCGACTTCAAGGCAGGCACGGGTGATGTGGTGATCGAAGCCCAGGCTGAAAATGGCCGGCTCACCGGCTACATCAAGCCACTGCTGCGTGATGTGGAGGTGTTCGACTGGCAACAAGACGTTGAAAACCAGGACAAGAATATCTTCCGCTCAATCTGGGAAGCCGTGGTGGGCGCCAGCGAAACCGTGCTGAAAAACCAGCGTAAAAACCAGTTCGCCACCCGTGTGGAGCTGAGCGGTAGCGTGCATCAGCAAAATGTCAGTGCGTTTTCTGCGGTGATCGCGATTCTGCGCAATGGGTTCATCCAGGCGTTCAATGCTCATTACGAACAGCCCAAGCCCAGCGCTGATTAACCCTGTGGGAGCTGATCAGCCAACTCATCTGTCACTGATACACCGCCATCGCAGGCAAGCCAGCTCCCACACTTCCTGCATGGGCCAGGGCTGATGTGACCCGCCATTCAGAGACTGAATGCCCCGTCTGCGTTCACAGTCGCCGGGGCTGAGGGGTATAGTCGGGCCATTGATGAATCCGAGGAATGACCGATGAAGTTCGAAGGCACCCAGGCCTATGTGGCTACCGATGACCTGAAACTGGCCGTCAACGCCGCCATCACCCTGGAGCGGCCGCTGCTGGTCAAGGGCGAACCGGGCACCGGCAAGACCATGCTTGCCGAGCAACTGGCCGAATCCTTCGGTGCCAGGTTGATCACCTGGCACATCAAGTCCACCACCAAGGCGCACCAGGGCCTGTACGAGTACGACGCGGTCAGCCGCCTTCGCGACTCGCAACTGGGCGTGGACAAGGTGCACGACGTGCGCAACTACCTGAAGAAGGGCAAACTGTGGGAAGCCTTCGAGTCCGAAGAGCGGGTGATCCTGCTGATCGATGAAATCGACAAGGCCGACATCGAGTTCCCCAACGACCTGCTGCAAGAACTCGACAAGATGGAGTTCTACGTCTACGAAATCGATGAGACCATCAAGGCCAAGAAGCGCCCGATCATCATCATTACCTCCAACAACGAAAAAGAGCTGCCGGACGCGTTCCTGCGCCGTTGCTTCTTCCACTACATCGCCTTCCCCGACCGCACCACCCTGCAAAAAATCGTGGATGTGCACTACCCGGACATCAAGAAAGACCTGGTCAGCGAAGCGCTGGACGTGTTCTTCGATGTGCGCAAGGTGCCGGGCCTGAAGAAAAAACCTTCCACCTCCGAGCTGGTCGACTGGCTCAAGCTGCTGATGGCCGACAATATTGGCGAAGCGGTGCTGCGCGAGCGCGACCCGACCAAGGCCATCCCTCCCCTGGCCGGCGCCTTGGTGAAGAACGAGCAAGACGTGCAGTTGCTGGAGCGTCTGGCGTTCATGAGCCGTCGCGGTAATCGCTGATGCTGCTCAACCTGTTCAATGAGATGCGTGCCGCCAAGGTGCCGGTGTCGGTGCGCGAGCTGCTCGACCTGATCAACGCGCTGAAACAGCGCGTGACCTTCGCCGACATGGACGAGTTTTATTATTTGGCCCGGGCGATCCTGGTCAAGGACGAGCGGCATTTCGACAAGTTCGACCGGGCCTTCGGCGCCTATTTCAACGGCCTGGAAAAGCTCGACGACCACCTGCAGGCGCTGATCCCCGAAGAATGGCTACGCAAGGAATTCGAACGTTCCTTGAGCGATGAGGAACGTGCGCAGATCCAGTCCCTCGGTGGCCTGGACAAACTGATCGAAGAGTTCAAGAAGCGCCTGGAAGAACAGAAAGAACGCCATGCCGGCGGCAACAAATGGATCGGCACCGGCGGCACCAGCCCCTTTGGTTCTGGCGGCTACAACCCCGAAGGCATTCGCGTCGGTGACGCGGGCAAGCGCCAGGGCAAGGCGGTGAAAGTCTGGGACCAGCGCGAGTACAAGAACCTCGACGACCAGGTAGAACTGGGCACGCGCAACATCAAGATCGCCCTGCGCCGCCTGCGCAAGTTTGCGCGCCAGGGTGCGGCCGAAGAGCTGGATATCGATGGCACCATCGACCACACCGCTCGCGATGCCGGCTTGCTGAATATTCAGATGCGCCCCGAACGGCGTAACACCATCAAGCTGTTGCTGCTGTTCGACATCGGCGGTTCGATGGATGCCCACGTGAAGATCTGCGAAGAGCTGTTCTCCGCGTGCAAGACCGAGTTCAAGCACCTGGAGTACTTCTATTTCCATAACTTTGTGTACGAGTCGGTGTGGAAGAACAACCAGCGTCGCACCTCGGAGCGCACGTCCACCCAGGATCTGCTGCACAAATACGGCGCCGACTACAAAGTGATCTTTATCGGCGATGCGGCCATGGCGCCCTATGAAATCACTCAGGCCGGCGGCAGCGTCGAGCATTGGAACGAGGAGCCGGGGTATGTGTGGATGCAGCGCTTCATGGCCAAGTACAAGAAGCTGATCTGGATTAACCCCTACCCGAAAGATACTTGGGGCTATACAGCGTCGACGGGGATTGTTCGCGAGTTGGTGGAGGATCAGATGTACCCGCTGACGCTGCGCGGGTTGGAAGAAGGTATGCGCTTTCTCTCGAAATAGGCGGTGTTTTGACCGGCCTCATCGCAGGCAAGCCAGCTCCCACATGTTGACTGCATTTCAACGTTGGAATGCAGTCAACATGTGGGAGCTGGCTTGCCTGCGATGCTTTTTAGCGATCGGCAAACTGCTGCAAAAACTTGATGTGCTGCCGATGCGCAGCCTCCTGCACCACCGGTGCCAACCGCACCTTCTCCCCCGGCAGACACTGCGCCAGCCGCGCCAAGGATAAAGGTGTCAACGCGCCCAACCGCGGGTAACCGCCGATCGTCTGCCGGTCATTGAGCAACACAATCGGTTGCCCATCCGGGGGCACCTGAATCGCGCCCAATGGAATCCCTTCGGAAATCAACGACGGCCCCTGATACTGCAACGGCGTGCCGAGCAAGCGCATGCCCATGCGGTCTGCACGGCTGTCCAGAGCCCATTCGGTGTTGAAAGCATCGAACAGGCTCTGCCCGCTGAACTGGCCTATCTGCGCGCCGATGATCACGTCCAGTGATGCAGCGGATTGCACATCCGGGTTGGCCAGCACCTTCATTGCACCGCCCGTACCGGAATACGCCAAACGCCCGCCTTCGGCCAAGGCCTTGCCGAAACCGTCCACCCCGCCCAACGCTTCGCGCACGACCGTGGCACAACTGCCCAGTACAGCCTGCGCATCAAAGCCACCGGGCGCGGCCAGATAAGCGCGTGCCCCATTGAACGGCTGGGTGAAGCGCAGTCGCTGGCCCTTTTGCAGGATAAAACTGCGACCGGGGCTTATCGCTCGCTCATCGACATAGGCGCCCAGGTCCGCACCGGCCAAGGCCAGCAGGCAATAATCCTCGGCCTGCACGGTAAAGCCCCCCAGGGTGATCTCCACCACCGGCGCATCCAGGGCATTGTCCAAAAGCCAGTTGGCCCAGGACATCGACACCCAATCCAGCGCGCCGCCCTGGGTCACGCCCAGGTGGCGTACGCCAAAACGACCGGCGTCCTGCAACAGGCATAGCGGCGTGCTGGCCTCGATGATCAAGCGGCTCATGCCTGCGCCTCCAGCGGCGTGTCGTCGCCACCCAAGTGGATGAATTCGGCGTGGCTGACCGAGGCGAAGCGCACCGTGTCGCCGGGTTGCATCAGGCTGTAGCCGTCGCGCTCCCGGTCGAACAGTTTGGCCGGGGTGCGGCCGATCAGGTTCCAGCCGCCCGGGGACACCACCGGGTACGCGGCGGTTTGCCGTTCGGCGATGCCGACGCTGCCGGCAGCCACGCGTTTGCGCGGCGTGTTCAGGCGCGGCGTGGCAAGTAGCTCGTCCACCAGCCCCATAAAGGCAAACCCTGGGGCAAAACCGAGGGCGAACACTTGGTACTCGTGGGCGCTGTGGCGGCGGATCACCTCCTCCACGGCCAGCCCGCTGCGCTGGGACAGCAAGTTCAGTTCCGGGCCGACACTCAGGTCGTACCACACGGGCAGCACATGGCACTGGCCACTGCCCTGCGCCTGGGGTTGCAGATCGGTGAGGGCCTGGTCGATCAGCGCCCGGGCCTGGGCCGGGGTCAGCGCCGTGAGATCGTAATGCACCATCAAGGTGGTGTAGGACGGCACCAGGTCCACCAAGGCCGGGCCAAAACCGTGGCGCAGGCGCTCGGTAGCCGCGATCATCCACGGCATGTTGGCTTCGGCGATCACGTCAAACAGACGCACCATCAGGCAGTCGATCGCCACCACTTCGATGCGTGGGTTCATGCTGTTTTCAACGCTTCGCGGATACGCTGCACGGCAGCGACCGAACTGGCGTTGTCGCCATGCACACACAGGGTATTGGCTTGTAGCACCAATGGGCTGCCGTCGCTGGCAATCAGCGATTCGCCACGGAAAAGGGTCAGGGCCTGCTGCACGATGGTGTCGGCGTCGTGATGCACCGCGCCGGGCACTTGGCGAGACACCAGATGGCCGTTACTGTCATAGGCACGGTCAGCGAAGGCTTCGAACCACAGGGTCACCCCGTATTCGTCGCCCAAGGCTTGGGCCGCGCGGTTGTCGCGGGTGGCCAGCAGCATCAGCGGCAGGTCGCCGTAAGCGGCCACGGCCTGGATCACCGCCCGCAACTGCGCGGGGTTGGCCATCATGTCGTTGTACATCGCGCCGTGGGGTTTCACATAGCTGACGCGCCCGCCCTGGGCGCGGCAGATGCCGTCCAGCGCACCGATCTGGTAGTGCAACAGGTCCTGGATTTCCTGCGGCGTGTAGTTCATGGAGCGCCGGCCGAAGCCTTGCAGGTCCTGGTAGGCCGGATGAGCGCCCACTTGCACGCCGTGCTTGAACGCCAGGCTGACGGTCTTGCGCATGATGCTCGGGTCGCCGGCATGGAAACCGCAAGCCACGTTGGCGCAATCAATGAACGGCATGACTTCGGCGTCCAGACCCATGGTCCAGTTGCCAAAGCTTTCGCCGATGTCGCAGTTCAGTAGCAGGCGGCTCACGGGGGTCGCTCCTGTAGGCTTTGTTTTCTTGTAGTGTGGGATTTTTTACGCAGAACTCGCAACTTGTCCTGACACCCCAACGACGCTTATCGTGGAATAGCTCGATTTTTGGCGCTTGCCCGGTGCGACGTCCAACTAATAAAAACCGATCCATGCATAAGAAAAAGTTGATCCCATGAATTTGAAGTTCCTCGAAACCTTCGTCTGGGTGGCCAAGCTCAAGAGCTTCCGGCTGACGGCCGAGAAGCTGTTCACCACCCAAGCCTCGATCTCCAGCCGCATCGCGGTGCTGGAAAGCGAGCTGGGGGTGAAACTTTTCCTGCGTGATTCGCGTGGCGTGAGCCTGACCCCGGAAGGTTTGAAAGTGCTCGACTATGCCGAGCAGATGATGGTGACCATGCAGGGCTTGAAGCAGTCCCTGGAGACCACCAGCAGCAAGGTTGGGCGCATTCGGATCGGCGCAATGGACACGGTGATCCACACCTGGCTAAGCCCGCTGGTTGCTGAGCTGATGAAGCTGTACCCACTGGTGGAAATCGAGCTGGTCGCCGACACTGCGCTGAACCTCAGCGATCAACTGCAAAAAGGTTTCCTCGACCTGATCCTGCAAACCGACCTGCTGCGCCTGGAAACCGTGCGCAGCCTGGAGCTGGCCAGCCACCCCATGGCCTGGATCGTGGCCAGCCAGTCGATTTACAACCGTGACTACGCCTCCCTCGCCGAGCTGGCCCAGGAGCGCATCATCACTTACTCGAAAAACTCCCACCCGCATCAGGACGTATTGAGTTTGATGCAGGCCAATGGCGTGGCCGCACCGCGCATGAACTGCGTGAACTCGGTGTCGGCGATTACCCGGTTGCTGCGCGATGGCTTCGGCATCGGCGCACTGCCGCCGGTGCTGGTGAGCGAAGAACTGGAGCGAGGGGAATTGGTCATGCTGCCCATGGCCCAGCGTCTGCCGAACTTGCAGGTGGTGGTGTCGTGGCGTGTGGGGGTGGAGTTGGTGGAGGAGATTGTGGGGTTGTGCCAGAAAGTCGTTGCCCGCTATGCCGAGCAAGTAGGTGCAGAACGCATGCAACTGAATAAACCCGACTGATCGTTCCCACGCTCTGCGTGGGAATGCAGCACAGGGCGCTCTGCGCCCTCACGCGCGACGCGGAGCGTCAGAAAAAGCATTCCCACGCGGAGCGTGGGAACGATCAGTGGGTCGTTAGAGGCCCTTGAGGTCCCGTTCTTCGATGGGCCGGCTCTGGCGCAGGCGCCGGCCACCCAGCACCACCCAATCAATCAAGCGGTACAGGCACTCGATGCCGAACGACAACAGCATCGCCCCGCCCAGGCCCCAGCCCATGGCTTCGGGCGTCAGCAAGATCTGGTAGCTGTAGCCATTCCAGGTCTCCGAACGGATATCCGGGTCGGCAGCCACGGCCACTTGCAGGGCGCGGATGTACCACGGACCCTGCATGGCCTGGAATTGCTTGTCCAGCTCGAGCTGGCGGTCGAGCATGGCGCCCAGGCTACTGGCGTCGCTCTGGAACACCGGGTCATCGCTGGCGCGGTAATGCGCCACCAAGGCTTGCATATCACCGTTGAAGAACTGCTGCGCCGTGGACTCGAAACCGCGCAAGCCGGTCTGGGCCTCAATCAAGTGGGCTTCGACGCGCTTGGCGTAGTCATTGATAAACCCCGGCACCTGCACGCCGACCAACAAGCCAACGGCAAACAGCACCAACCGCAGATAGCTAAGCAACATGCTCGATTCCTTACTTGGTAACGCCCTGGCTGACACATTCACCGCGTCGCCACAGGCTCCATTGGCCCGGTTCGTAGCGGGTCCAGTTTTCGTTGTCGGTCAACGGCTCGGTGGCGATCACCGTTACCACATCATTGGGGGTAGTTTCGGCCTGAAAATCGACGATCACGTCGACATCTTTCAAGCGCGCCGGGCCAAAAGGCGCACGCCGGGTGATCTGTGCCAGCTTGGTCGAGCAATAGCAGAACAGCCAGTCGCCGTCGCTGAGCAGGCAGTTGAACACGCCCTTGCTGCGGTATTCGGCGCAGGCGGCGATCAGGTCGGGCAGCACCTGTTCGATGTCCACCGGCTCGGGGAAGGCTTCGCGCACACGGTTGAGCAAGTCGCAGAACGCCGCTTCGCTGTCGGTATCGCCCACCGGGCGGTAGAAGGTGGCGCGGGGATCGAAGTCTGCCAGTTGGCCGTTGTGGGCAAAACACCAGTTACGCCCCCACAGCTCGCGCACGAACGGATGGGTATTGGCCAGGCTGACCTTGCCCACATTGGCCTGGCGAATATGGCCGATCACCACTTCGCTCTTGATGGGGTAACGCTGCACCAGCAACGCGACTTCCGACTCGCTACTGGCAGCCGGGTCCTGGAACAGGCGCAGGCCACGGCCTTCATAGAAGGCAATGCCCCAGCCGTCGCGGTGCGGGCCAGTGCGCCCACCGCGCTGCATCAGCCCGGTAAAGCTGAACACGATATCGGTGGGGACGTTGGCACTCATGCCCAATAATTCACACATGCCAGGGCTCTCGCTGCAGGGCAAACAACGTTAAAGGCGCGGTTCGACCCGCATACCACCGGCAGGCGCCGGACGACGGAAGGGTTCGTCGTCTTCCGGCTCGGCGGCCAAGGCCGCATCCGCAGCAGCCTTGCGCTCACGGCGAGCATTGGCGGCGCGCTCGATGGGCCAGCGGATCAGCACAAACACGATGTACAGGGCAAACGCGATCATCGTGTACATGAACAGGTCGGAAATGGCGCGCCAGGCGTTGTTGCCGACCTTGAGCACCAGGTCCAGGGCGGTAATGGCCACGGCCGGCGCAAACTGGGTCTTGACCGGGTCGACAATGGTCGGGCTGAGCAGCAACACCGCCATCAGCAATTGCAGGGGCTCGCGCAGCCAGCGCCAGATCCAGCGGGTCATGCGCCACCACACCAACAGGCAGCCCAAAGCGGCGAAGGCGTAAAGGCCCCAAGCGGTCAGATAGTCGTTCTCGGTCATGGTGTCCATGGCAAGGTTGGCAAACAGGCGGCTATGATAACGGCTTTTGCGTGTCGCGGCTGCAATGCCTGCCACCGTCTGCCAGATAGGGAATTATCCATGCCTATTTCCACCGCACCGATTGCCCGCAAGGCCCCAGGCCCAGACCCGTACGCCTGGCTGCAAGAACGCGACAACCCTGAGGTACTCGACTACCTCAAGGCCGAAAACGCCTGGCAGGAAGCCCAACTCGCCGATCAGCAGGCGTTGCGCGAGACCCTGTTCGACGAGATCAAGGGCCGCATTCTGGAAACCGACCTGTCCCTGCCCTCCCCTTGGGGCCCGTATTTGTATTACACCCGCACCACCGCCGGTGACGAGTACGCCCGCCACTACCGCTGCCGCCGCCCGGCCGATGACAGCAACCAGGTGGACGCCAGCAGCGAAGAACTGTTGCTGGACCCGAACGTCTTGGCCAATGGCGGCTTTTTTTCCCTGGGCGCGTTCAGCATCAGCCCCGATCACCAACGCCTGGCCTATAGCCTCGATACCAGCGGCGAAGAGATTTACACCCTGTTCGTGAAGGAATTGGCGACCGACAAGGTCAGCGAACTGGCGTTCGAAAACTGCGATGGCAGCATGACCTGGGCCAATGACAGCCTGACCCTGTTTTTCGGTGAGCTGGACGACACCCATCGCCCGCACAAACTGTATCGCTATCGCCTGGACGGCACCGCCGCGCAGGAAGTGTTCCACGAGCCCGACGGCCGTTTCTTCCTGCATTGCTACCGCTCAAGCTCCGAACGCCAACTGTTGCTGGCCCTGGGCAGCAAGACCACCAGCGAAGTCTGGGCGCTGGACGCCGAGCAACCGCACCTGGCCTTCACCTGCCTGGCGCCACGGGTCGAAGACCACGAATACGACGTCGACCACGGCAAGCGCAATGGCCAGTGGACCTGGTTTATCCGCAGCAACCGCGACGGCATCAACCATGCGCTGTACGTGGCAGCCGACACCGGCACGCCGCCCACCGAAGCCGACTGGCAGAACCTGATCCCCCACAGCGACGAGGTCATGCTCGACGGCGTGAGCCTGAACGCCAACGCCATGACCTTGAGCCTGCGCATTGGTGGCCTGCCGGTTATCGAAGTACACCCCGAGAACGTGCCGGCCTATCGGGTGCAATTGCCTGACGCCGCCTACAGCCTCTACGTACAGAACAGCCTCGAGTTTCCCAGCGACAAGATCCGCCTGCGCTATGAGGCCTTGAACCGTCCCGCCCAAGTGCGCCAGCTCGAGCTGGCGACAGGCGCGCAGGTCGTGCTCAAGGAAACCCCGGTGCTGGGCGTCTTCAACGCCGACGATTACATCAGCCAACGCCTGTGGGCCACTTCTGCCGATGGCACCCAGGTACCCATCAGCCTGGTGGTCAAGCGTGACCAGCTCGGCAAGCCGACGCCGCTGTACCTGTATGGCTACGGTGCCTACGGCTCAAGCCTGGACCCGTGGTTCTCCCATGCGCGCCTGAGCTTGCTCGACCGCGGGGTGGCGTTTGCCATCGCCCATGTGCGCGGCGGCGGTGAGCTGGGTGAGGCCTGGTATCGCAGCGGCAAGCAGGAACACAAGCAGAACACCTTCAGCGACTTTATCGCCTGCGCCGAACATTTGATCGCCGAGGGCCTGACCACCTCCCCACAACTGGCGATCAGCGGCGGCAGTGCCGGCGGCCTGCTGATCGGCGCGGTGCTCAACCAGCGTCCGGAATTGTTCCAGGCGGCGATTGCGGAAGTGCCGTTCGTCGATGTGCTCAATACCATGCTCGACCCGGAACTGCCGCTGACCATCACCGAGTACGACGAGTGGGGCAACCCCGAGGACCCCGAAGTGTATGCGCGCATCAAGGCCTATGCGCCCTACGAGAACGTCCGTGCCCAGGCTTACCCGGCCACGCTGGTGATCGCCGGCTATAACGACAGCCGCGTGCAGTACTGGGAAGCCGCCAAGTGGGTGGCCAAGCTGCGGGATACCAAGACAGACGACAACCTGCTGCTGCTCAAGACCGAGCTGGGTGCCGGCCATGGCGGCATGAGCGGGCGCTATCAGGGCTTACGTGACGTGGCCCTCGAATATGCCTTTGTGTTCAAGGCCCTCGGTCTGGTCTAACCGCCCGGCGTTTTCGGCTTGCTGTCGTTTTGCTGCAGGCCAGGGACCGTCTGGTCCTTGGGCGGCGCCGGCAGCACGATGGGCGCCAGCGGTGGCGAGCCATTATGGGTCTTGGGCGCAACGGGCGGCGTGACTTGCGGGTACAACGTGGGCGTTGGCGTGCCCGGCGCGCCTGGGGTTGGCGCGGGCGCGACCGGTACGGTTTGTAACTCCTGAGCCTGCGCGGTACCCAATGCGAGCGCGCTCAACACAATGACCGTTAGAATGCTGCACTTCATCGATGGCTCCATGGCCTGACCGGAATGCCCTAAGGCTACTCCCAACCGCGCAAGAATGCCCTTCCCAATGAGATTTCCATGAAACGTTTCGTTCTGCTGGACACCACCCCAATCCCCGACAACGGCGGCGCCTTGTGCCTGTTCGAATACGGCGAGGACTTTGTCATCAAGATCCAGGGCGGTGACGGTGGCCAGTTGATGAACACGCGCATGCACGGCTCCGAAGATGCCCTGGCGGAGATTCCCTGCCGCAAAGTGGCCGGGCGCCCGGGTTCTCGGGTGCTGATCGGCGGCCTGGGCATGGGCTTTACCCTGGCCGCGGCGCTCAAGCATTTGGGCAAGAGCGCCGAAGTGGTGGTGGCCGAACTGGTGCCCGGCGTCGTGGAGTGGAACCGAGGGCCGCTGGGGGAGAAATCCGGACGCCCGCTGCTGGACCCGCGCACCGTGGTCCGCCAGGAAGACGTGGCCAAGGTACTGCAGGCCGAGCCCCAAGGCTTTGACGCGATCATGCTCGACGTCGACAACGGCCCTGAAGGGCTCACGCAAAAAGCTAACAGTTGGTTGTACTCGGCCAGTGGCCTGGCCGCGTGTGCCAAGGCCCTGCGCCCCAAGGGCGTGCTGGCCGTGTGGTCGGCCAGCGCCGACAAGCTGTTCAGTGACAAACTGCGCAAGGCCGGCTTCAAGGCCGAAGAAGTGCAAGTATTTGCCCATGGCAACAAGGGCACGCGGCATACCATCTGGATTGCAGAGAAGCTCAAGGGCTGATCACGGTTGATTCAATAGCGCCAATCCCCTGTGGGAGCGGCTAGAATCAACCTTGTCCGTGAACCACCCAATAATAGCCAGGAGCCATGATGAGCTCGAACAACCCGCCCTCCCACACCGCCAAGCTGGACCGCATCCTTGCCGATGCCCAGCGCGACCGCGAAATGGGCTACCGCGATAAAGCCTTGAAGATGTACCCCCACGTGTGTGGCCGCTGCGCCCGTGAGTTTTCCGGCAAGCGCTTGAGTGAACTGACCGTCCACCACCGTAACCACAACCATGATGACAACCCCCAGGACGGTTCCAACTGGGAGTTGCTGTGCCTGTACTGCCACGACAACGAACACTCGCGCTACACCGACCAGCAGTACTTCGGCGAAGGCTCCACCAGCAGCCCGAGCATTGCCAAGGCGACGCACAACCCGTTTGCGGCGTTGGCGGGGTTGATGAAGAAGGACGACTGAAGCTTTTCTTTGCCTGCTTCGGCCTCATCGCAGGCAAGCCAGCTCCCACAGTAGGAATGCATTTCCCGGTGGGAGACGGGCTTGCCCGCGATGACGATCGTCCAAGCACTGCATCCCCCCAGGCCGTATAATCGCCGTTTTTCTCAAGGCACCCTTCCCCGTGGGCAATAAACGCTACAGCTGCATCGGTCTGTACAACCCCAAATCCCCCGAAAACGTCGGCTCGGTGATGCGTGCCGCCGGCTGTTACGGCGTGGCCTCGGTGTTCTACACCGGCGTGCGTTACGAGCGCGCCAGGGATTTCATCACCGACACCAAGAAGGTGCACCACGATATCCCGCTGATCGGCATCGACGATCTGAAAAAGATCCTGCCCTTAGGCTGCATCCCGGTCGCCGTGGAATTGGTCGACGGCGCCCGCCCGTTGCCTGAATACACCCACCCCGACCGCGCGCTGTATATCTTCGGCCCCGAAGACGGCTCCCTGGACAAAGAGATCCGCGATTGGTGCGAGGACGTGGTGTACATCCCCACCACCGGCTGCATGAACCTGGCGGCCACGGTCAACGTGGTGCTCTATGACCGCCTGGCCAAGGGCAACAACACCCGTTCGGGCCCCAAGTACTGATATTACGGGAACATCCGGCACATGCGCGCAGTCAGCTAGTAACACTTGCCCTTGTTGGAGACTGATCATGAGCGACAGCAAAACCTTGCGACCTATCATCGAAGCCACACCGTTGAAGCCTCAACCCACCCAGAACGTGCATGGCTGGGAGCGCATCGGCTCAGTGGCCGGCGGAGTGATGATGGTGGGTAAAGGCCTGCGCCGCGGTGGGATTTTCGGCTTGATCCAGGTGGCGATTGGTGGCGTGGCACTGGCTCGTGGCTTTACCGGGCACAGTTCGCTCAAGGACAAACTGGAACAGGGCCGCCAGGAAATGAACAGCGTGCGCACGAAAATCGAGCGCGCCGGGGAAGAGTTGAAGAACCTGAAGACCAAGGCTGAAGTGGCGGCTGAAAAGGCGGTGAAACCTAAAGCCTGACCTAAGACTTGGACATGCTGGAGATTCAAATGTGGGAGGGGGCTTGCCCCCTCCCACATTTGAATTGCACAGGGCTAAGGATCAGCGCAGAAGTTTGCTGTCCAGTACCACCGAAGACTCACCAATCACACTCTCGGCCAACTGCACGAACTCTTTGGTGTTGATGCTGTTCACCCGCATCACTGCCTGCGCCAGATCGTCCAGGGAGCGCTTGTTGTGGGTCTTCACGCGGATCTCACGGTCCAGCTCCTGCAATACCACCACCGAACGCGCCAGCGTCGCGCCGTTGACGTGCTCGCCTTTGAGGGTGCTGACGTCTTTGCCTTCTTTGGTCAGCCGTGCCTGGATCGCCGCATAGCGCTCATCGGTAATACCGCCGGCACGCCGCATCAACTCGATTGCGTAGTACTCGCCCAAGCCCTCGCTGATCCAGTCACTGCTGTCGTGGTCATTAAAGCGCCCGATGGCCTGCACCACTTCGCGCAGCAACGAGCTGCTGCCATTTTCGCCAACCAGCGGCGTGCGGCTGTTGAGGTAGATCGAATCGCGTAACGAATAAGCGCCCCGCCGCATCGGATCACTGGCACCGACAATCAACAGTTTGCCAGGATGGCGCGGGAACGCGGCCTCCACCTGGGGCCAGACAAACGTCAGTAACGTCAGCACGTCCATGCGGCGCATCCCCTGGCCCTTGGGCGAGGCCACGGTGACGTCGGTATCACCCAGGCGCAGGCGGCGGCTGCCGAGGTTGCCCGCCAGCATCCAGCCGGTGGGGCGGTCGAACAGGCGGGACACGTTGTCGATGCGGAATTTGTTCTGGCCGATGCGCGGCCAGGCGGTTTCGACGCTCTTCCAACCCGTCGGCAGTTCAAACATCAGGCGTGAGACCAGTTCGACGCCGTCTTGCTGGTCGAGACGGGCGGCCGGCACCAGGTCTTCGCCGCGCAGTAACGCCCAGCCGGGCGTGATGCGTGTGTCATACACGCCGGGCTTGCGCGCATGGGCCAGGCGCACGCGGTAGGTCAGGCTGGCCTTGTCGGCACTGGGTTGCCACAGGCCACGGTTGCCCGTGATTTGCCACTGGCCATCGGCCTTGAAGTCGCTGTAGTCACCGTCGCGGCCCAGGTCGAAGTTCAGGCTGCGCACCGCCGCGCCTTGGGACAGGCTGACGCGCACCTCGGCCTGCTGGCTTTGGGGCAACAGCTTGACGTGGTAATCCAGGTCGACTTTCTTCGCGCACCAGCCCGGCCCGCTCAGCGCCAGCACGACCAGGCCCGCTGCCCACTTGGCGGCCACCTTCATACACACTCCTCGTTCAACCCGCGCGGAAAATCAGGTAATCCTCCCAGTCGTCCTCGGGCACGCTGCCTTCGCTGAGCATGCGCCCGGACTGGGAAATGCGTTCGTGGTGCACCGCGTCACGGTCGCCGCAGACCAGGTGATGCCACAGCGGCAAGTCCTTGCGCTCGCTGACCAGGCGGTAACCGCAGGTCGGCGGCAACCATTTGAACTGGTCGGCCTGGCCCGGCGTGAGCTGGATGCAGTCGGGCACCGAGGCGCGGCGGTTGGGGTAATCGGTGCACTGGCAGGTTTTCAGGTCGAGCAGTTTGCAGGCGATGCGCGTGTAATAGACGCTGTTGTCGTCCTCATCCTCGAGCTTTTGCAGGCAGCACAGGCCACAGCCGTCGCACAACGACTCCCACTCCTCCTGGTCGAGGTGCTCAAGGGTTTTGCGTATCCAGAAAGGTTCGACTTTGGCGGCCATGGCTCTGCATCAGTATCGGAAGGTGAAAAGGCCGCCAGTCTAGTGCCCAAGCCCGTTGGGGCCAAGCGCTTACGACTGACGGTGTTGCAAGACTTGTCAGGCCTGGGTGCGCGCAGTAGTTTTGAATCCCGGTTTTTTCATCAGGGTCTGTCCATGAGCAATAACCCCCGCGTTGCCGATTATCCGATCCACACCCAATTTACCGAGCGCTGGTCGCCCCGCGCCTTTACCGGCGAGAGCATCCCGCAGGAGACGCTGCTGAGTTTCTTCGAAGCGGCACGCTGGGCACCTTCGGCCTACAACTCGCAGCCGTGGCGGTTTCTGTATGCGCGCCGTGACACGCCGGATTGGGAGCGTTTCCTGGGCCTGCTGAATGAATTCAACCGCAATTGGGCGCAGCATGCGTCGGCTCTGGTCATTATCGCGTCGAAAACCGACTTCATCGCCCCCGGCGCCACAGAAGAAACCCCGGCGCTGTGGCACACCTTCGACACCGGCTCGGCCTGGGGCCACCTGGCGCTGCAAGCCAGCCTCAGTGGCTGGCACACCCACGGCATGGCCGGCTTCGATCAGGAACTGACCCGCAAGGAGCTGAAGATTCCCCAGGGTTATGCGCTGCATGCGGCCGTGGCGGTGGGCAAGCTGGGCGACAAGTCGAGTTTGCCGGAGTACCTGCAAGGGCGCGAAATGCCGAGCCCGCGCAAGCCGTTGAGCGAGCTGGTGTCCGAGGGTGACTTCAGTCTCTAAGACTTGCATACACTCAATGTGGGAGCGGGCTTGCTCGCGAATGCGGTGTGGCAGCCACCCAATGTGTTGACTGATCCCCTGCATTCGCGAGCAAGCCCGCTCCCACATTTTTTTCCGCGTTTTGTCAGTAACCGCGCTCGAAATCCACTTCCCCGCGCAGCGCTTGCTTGGCCTGATACGCCCGCAGGTTCTGCACAAACAACGCCACCATCATCGGCGGCGAGGTCGGGGCCGAGCTGTGCCCGGTCAACAGCAAACCCCACGCCGTCCAGAACGGATGGCGTTGCGGCAAGGGCTCCTGGCGGCACACGTCGATCACCGCGCCGGCCAGGTGCCCTTCTTTGAGCGCCTCGACCAGGTCGGCGTCCACCACCGCCACGCCGCGTCCGACGTTGATAAACAAACCGGTGGGTTTGAATTGCTTGAACAGCGCCGCGTCGTACAGGTCATGGGTATCAGGCGTGTTGGGCAGCAGGTTGATCACGTAATCCACCTCCCCCACCAGCCGGCCCAACTGGTCGAGCCCCGCCACTTCGATAAACGGTGCCTGCTCGCGGGCCTGGCTGGCGATGCCATATAACTGCACGCCGAACGGCAGCAGAAACTCGGCCACGCTCTGGCCAATGTCACCGGTGCCGACGATCAGCGCCTTACGCCCCGCCAGGCTCTGACCCATGCGGTTATCCCATTTGCGCTCCACCTGGCTGACCAACCGCGCCAGCACTTCGCGCTCGTGGCCCAGCATGTAGGTGAGGACAAACTCGGCCATGACCTGGCCAAAAATGCCTACCGCGCGGGTCAGCCGATAGTCGCGTGGCAAGCCGTCGGCCAGCAGTGGCGTGATGCCCGCCCACGTCGATTGCAGCCATTGCGGATGATGGCCCTGACGCAGCAGGGTCGCCAACAGATCGGGCTGGCCCAGCCACACCGGACAGTCGGCGGCCAGGCGCGAGAGTTCGGCCGAATCGCCGCTGGTCAGCACTTCGAGGTCTGGGGCGGCGTCCCTGAGCAATTGGGCGTAGAGCGGATGATCCTGTTCAGCAATCAGAACACGCATGGTTCAAACCTTTGAAAAAACAGTGCAGACGGCCGCCCGCATCCTTACGGCCACCGTCCTCTAATACGATTCCATTGAAACTGTGCCCTGAGCCGGGCACGGGTCGATCACATCGGGTCGTTGCGGCGCAGCAGCTCTTCGGGCAAGTGCTCGATGTACTCGTCCTCAGCTGGCGGCATTTGTAGGTGGTAGCCCTGCTTGTCGAGGTTTTCCAGCACCACGGTGATGTCTTCGCGCGACAGCTTGCGCTCAGGCGTCAGCACCATGTCAAAGGCGTGATGCGCCTTGCCGAAGGCTTCCATCAACGGCTCGGGTACGCGCTCCAGGGCATCGCTTTTGAGCACATAGAGGTACATGCCGTCTTTTTTCTTGCTGCGGTAGATGGAGCAAATACGTTTCAAGGCTGTTCTCCGGCATTGGCCAGGCTGTCGAGCAACGCCTGGCCCATCAACTCGCGGCGCCAGCCACGCAGCGAGTCTGGCAATTGGTAAGGCCCATCGGGGTAGCCACTTTTAACCAGGGCTTCGAGGGTTTTCTTGCGCAGCATCAGTTCCGGCGCCATGTCCAGGCGCTCGGCGAAAGTTTGGCCCAGGGCCCGCAGTTGCTTGATCAACGCGGCAGCGTCCACGGGTAACGGCTCAGCCACGGCAGGCGGCCATTGGTCCATGGGCACGCTACCGGTGCGTTTGATCAGGTCCAGCAAAAACTGGCCGTCCTGGCGCACGGTGCGCGGGTGCATGTCTTCGATCTTGCCCAGGGCGGCGAGGTTATCCGGCTGGGATTTGGCCAGGGGCCACAACGAGTGTTCGCGAATAATACGGTTGCGCGGCAAGTCGCGAGCACGGGCCTGCTGCTCGCGCCAGGCGCACAGTTCACGCAACACCGCGAGTTGGGCACGGGACAATTTCCACGCCAGCTTGGCGTCGCGGTACACCTCGTAGGGGTCGATCTCGCGGCGCAGGTTGGCCACCAATTCGGCGCCGTCTTCCAGTACCCAGGCGTATTTGTCATCCGACAGTTGCGGGCGCAGACGGGTGTAAACCTCGGCCAAGTGCACCGCGTCTTCGGCGGCGTAGCTGATCTGCGTCTCCGACAATGGCCGCTGCAGCCAGTCGGAGCGGGTTTCACCCTTGGGCAACTCGATATCCAACACCGCCTGCACCAGGCGCGAGTAGCCCATGGAAAAACCGAGGTTGAGGTAGGCCGCTGCCAATTGGGTGTCGAACAAGGGCACCGGCAAGCTGCCGGTCAGGCGCGACAGCACTTCCAGGTCTTCACTGCAGGCGTGCACCACCTTGATCACCGCTGGGTTCTCCAGCAAGGCGGCCAAGGGTTGCCAATTGTCGATGGTCAGGGGGTCGATCAGGTAAGCGCGCACGCCATCACCGATCTGGATCAGCCCGGCAATAGGGTAAAAGGTGTCGACCCGCATGAATTCGGTGTCGAGGGCGACGAATGGCAACTGCTGCCATTCGGCGCAATGCTGGCCGAGGCTATCGTTGTCGCAGATCCAGTGAATATCGATGGCCACACGGCTCTCCCTTGAAGAATGGCGCGCAGTATATATCGCGAAAGGGGCTTGCGAGCATCCGCAGTGCACACGCCATCATGAAAACTCCGACAGGAGATGAAGAATAGTCCGACAAAGGGGCGTTATCCTCTCTTACGCAAAACGTAGACGCACCATCGCCGCGAGCCCGGCAGGAACTCTTGGTAATTGAGGATTTTGAAGCCGGCTTGCCGAAACTCGCTCTCTACGGGCGTGCCCACGTTCACGGCAACAATCACCGTGTCGCGGCTGACGCGGTGAAACTCGTGCAATAACATGAGCCGCGCATCACTGTCGGGCACATGGCGAAACAAATCCAGGCAAAAAATGCAGTCCACCGCATTCGCCGAAAGGCCAATGGAAAACGCCGAGCCCTGGAATGTTTTGACACGCTTGAGCAACCCGCCCGGGTGATGGGTGCGCGCGTGATCGAGCATCGCCTGGGAGTTGTCCGAGGCCAGTATCACGCGGTTGACGTGTTCGGCCAGCACCGGCCAGAAGCGCCCGGAACCGCACGCCAGGTCGAGGATAAGCCCTGGCTCCCCCGCCACCTTCAGGGCTTGGCGTACCAACCGCGCATCGCGCCACGCCGACAGGCGCTGCAACAGCCTGGGCGGACGCGGGTCGCCACAGCCCCTGGCATGCTCACGGTCATAGCGCTCGGTGAATTCGGTCTCGATGGAGGATGGAGGTTGTGGCGACATCGCGGGCTCATGTGAATGAAACGGTAGTAAACGACCTTGATTCGCAGCTTAACCGCCGCAACGTGAAAAAAAGGTCGAAAGCCCCCCACTAAAACCGGTCACGCTTGATGCAAGTACCAGCGCCAATCCTGCTCCCCTACCTCGCCCATGAACTGGCGGTATTCGGCACGTTTGACCGCCAGGTAAACGCCGAGGAATTGGCGCCCGAACGCATCCGGTGCCCAGCGGGAGGTTTCCAGCGCGCGCAAGGTGGTCAGCCAGTCGGTGGGCAACAGTTCCTTGGCCTGGGCGTAGCCGTTGCCTTGCACCGGGGCGCCAGGGTCGAGCTGTTCGCGGATGCCTCGATGAATGCCGGCCAGGATCGCGGCGGCCGCCAGGTAGGGGTTGGCGTCGGCCCCGCAGATGCGGTGTTCGATATGCCGCGATTGTGCCGGGCCACCGGGCACTCGCAGGCTGACGGTGCGGTTGTCCACGCCCCAGGTGGCAGCGAGCGGCGCATAGCTGTTGGTTTGGAAGCGTCGATAAGAGTTGGCGTTGGGGCAGAACATCAACAGTGAATCGAGCAAGGTGCTGAGCATGCCGCCCACGGCCTGGCGCAGCAGTGGCGTGCCGTCGGCCGCTTCACTGGCAAACAGGTTATTGCCCTGGGCATCGGCCAAGCTGACGTGCATGTGCATGCCTGTACCGGCCAGGTCGTCAAACGGCTTGGCCATGAAACAGGCGGTCATTCCATGTTTGTGCGCCACGCCCTTGACCAAGCGTTTGTAGCGCACGGCTTCGTCCATCGCCTGCAGCGCGTCGGTGCGGTGTTCGAGGGTGATTTCCACTTGGCCCGGCGCGTACTCGGAGATGGCCGTGCGCGCCGGAATCCCTTGCAGTTTGCAGGCGCTGTAGAGGTCGGCAAGAAACGGCTCGATCTGCTCCAGCTCACGCAGGCCGTACACCTGGGTCGAGCGCGGACGCTTGCCATCCACATCCCGCGCCGGTTGCGGGCGGCCGTTACTGTCGGGCTTCTGGTCGAGCAGGTAGAACTCCAGCTCCGCCGCCATCACCGGGTAATAACCGTCGGCCTTGAGCGCCTCGATAACATTGGCCAGCAGGTGCCTGGGGTCGGCCACGGTGGCGGGCAGGCCTTCGGTGGGGTGCATGCTGACTTGCACCGCCGCGGTGGGGATCAAGCGCCATGGCATGCGCTGCAAGCTGCCGCTGATCGGATAGGCGCGGCAGTCGATATCCCCCACCTCCCAGACCAGCCCGGAGTTTTCTACGTCATCGCCATTGATAGTCAGGCCGAGGATGGTGCTGGGCAGAGGCCGGCCACTTTCGTACACCGCCAGCAGTTCGTCGCGGTGCAGCAGCTTGCCGCGCGGTACGCCGTTGTTATCGAGGATAAACAGCTCGAACATCTCAATGTCGGGGTTCTGTTCAAGGAAGGTCTGGGCTTCATGCAGGCGGGCAAAAACACTCATGGGAATTCTCATACGTTTGCGTCAGGCAAGCGCGCAGGCGCCGCCGGGCAGATGCGCACAGGTGCGCGTCATCCATGGGGTAGATCAACGTAGGAGAGAGGTATCTGGCGGGCGCGCGTGTCGGCAATGGAACAGAGCCCAGAACGCAAGCGCAGACGGCAATGTCGCGGTGTGAATGTCGGGGCAAGCGTGCATGCGCGCTTCACAGTGATAGAAAGACTTGAGCGTCACACGCGGGGATACGCGGGTAAATTCAGGCTTGACGGAGTTTGGTTGCAGTTTGGCTAAACATTCACCGCGCCTTGCCACCCTGCCCTGTGCTGGAAATAATGAGCCCCCGACCGTGCCCCAAGGATTCGACCCCATGAAAGCGCCTCTGGCCCTTTGTGTACTGGCAAGCCTGGCCACTGTCGCCCAGGCCGACACCGCTGCATCTCGCCTTGACGACGTGATTGCGCGCGGCACCCTCACCGTGTGTACCACCGGCGACTACAAGCCTTACACCTCGCTGCGCAGCGACGGCGGCTATGAAGGCATCGACATTGCCATGGCCGAGTCTCTCGCCAAGAGCCTGAACGCCAAAATCACCTGGGTGCCTACCACCTGGAAAACCCTGATGCCGGACTTCCTGGCCCAACGCTGCGACATCGCGGTGGGCGGTATTTCCGTGTCGTTGGAACGTCAGAAAAAAGCCTTCTTCAGCCAATCACTCGGAGTCGACGGCAAGATCCCGCTGGTGCGCTGCGCCGACGTGCAGCGTTACCAGACGGTGGAGCAGATCAACCAGCCCCAGGTGCGAGTGATCGAACCGGCGGGCGGCACCAACGAAGTGTTTGCCCGTGCGCATTTGGGCCAGACGCAGATTCGCCTGCATGACAACGTGACGATTTTTGATGAGCTGCTGGCGGGCAAAGCCGATGTGATGATTACCGACGCCAGCGAGGCGCGTTATCAGCAGAAGCTCAAGCCTGGGTTGTGCGCGGTCAACCCGGAGCAACCGATGCAGTACACTGAAAAAGCGTTTTTGTTGCCGCGCGATGATGTGGCCTGGAAGAGTTACGTAGATCAGTGGTTGCGTTTAAGTGTAGCGACGGGGGCGTATGCGGGGATTGTGGGGCAGTGGTTGGCTGCGCCTTGAATGCGGGGTGTCAGGTAGATCGGTGTTGATTGTCCGGCCGTCATCCCAGGCAAGCCAGCTCCCACATTTGGATCCTGGGGCGTCAGCCCGGCCCTACGCCTTGATCAACGCTACAAACGCCGCACACGCAGCGCTGCGATATGCGCCCTTGCGGCTCAGCAGTGCCGCGGTGCGCTGCGGCAACGGTGGGGCAATCGCCACGGCATGCAGGCCTGCCTGGGCCTCGGCCAGTGCGCGGGGCAGGACGGTTGCCAGGGGCGTGCTGCGCACGATTTCGATAATCGCGCTGATGGAATTGGCCTCCATGGCAATCTGCGGTTTAACCCCTTGCTGGTGGCAGTAGTCGTCGATGTAGCAGCGGGTGGCGAAGCCTGTGTTCAGTAGCACCAGAGGCTGTTCGAGCCAGGCCGGTTGTGTGCGTTCGGGGTGACTGGCACTGACGACCAGGCTCAGCTCTTCGACAAACAGCGCCTCACAGTCGATCTCCAGCCCATGCTCGCCGGTAAAGCCGATGCCGATATCCAGCAGGTCCTCGCCCAGCGCGGCTTCGATACGGTCTTGGGTCAGTTCCTCGATGCTCAGGGTGATGCCCGGATACAGCTGGTTGAAACGCGCCAGCAATGGCCCGATCAGGTAGGCGGTGAAAGTCGGCGTCATGGCCAGGCGCAAATGCCCTCGGCGCAGGTCCTGCACGTCATGTATGGCGCGGGTGCCGGCTTGTAGATCCTGCAAGGCCAGCCGCGCATAACGCACATAGGCCTGCCCCGCGTCGGTCAGGCTGACACTGCGCCCGGAGCGGTCCAGCAGTGGCGCGCCCAGGCTTTCTTCCAGTTGCTTGATCTGTTGCGACAAGGTCGGCTGCGACACGTGCAGCGCCTCTGCAGCCCGCGTGAAGTTGCGGTGCTCGGCAACGGCCAGCAAGTAACGGATATGACGCAACAGCATGGGCAGCGCTCCAACTATAGGCATGACTTATAGAAAGCATAATAAACCGGTCTTGGACCCTATAGCCAAAAACTCCCATCCTTGCCCCCATCAGCGACGCAAGGAGAACCACCATGCAGCATCTCATCGACGGCTTTCGCAAATTCCAACGTGAAGCCTTTACCCCTCGCAGTGACTTGTTCAAACACCTGGCGACCACGCAAAGCCCCGGCACCTTGTTCGTGTCCTGCTCTGACAGCCGCGTAGTCCCCGAGCTGTTGACCCAGCAGGAACCCGGCGACCTGTTCGTCATCCGTAACGCCGGCAACATAGTGCCGTCCTACGGCCCGGAGCCGGGAGGTGTGTCGGCCACAGTCGAATATGCCGTAGCGGTGCTGGGCGTCAGCGACATCGTGATTTGCGGGCACTCGGACTGCGGCGCGATGACTGCAATTTCTACCTGCAAATGCCTGGACCACCTGCCCGCCGTGGCCAACTGGTTGCGCCATGCCGAGTCGGCCAAGGTGATCAATGCCGCCCGTACGCATGCCTCGGACGCTGCACGCCTGGATTCATTGGTGCGCGAAAACGTGGTCGCCCAACTGGCCAACCTCAAGACTCACCCTTCGGTCGCCCTGGCGCTGGAACAAGGCCGGATGAACCTGCATGGCTGGGTGTACGACATCGAAACCGGCGGCATTGACGCTTTGGACGGGCACACCGGGCGCTTCGTCTCCCTGCTCGACCACCCCAGCACCCGCGCCCACGCCGCCTGAACCCTAATCAACCCAAGAGGACGTCACCATGTTGCAATCCCAATTCGCTCAAACCCCACGCCTGGCCCTGGCCGACACCGTTATCGACCTCAAGGCACGCAAAAACCTGTCGTGGCAGGACCTCACCGACGGCACCGGGCTGAGCCTGGCATTCGTCACCGCAGCCCTGCTCGGCCAGCACCCGCTGCCCAAGGAAGCGGCCGACATCGTGTGCGGCAAACTCGGCCTTGACGAGGACGCCAGCCGCCTGCTGCAAAGCGTCCCACTGCGCGGCAGCTTCCCGAGCGGTGTGCCGACCGACCCAACCATGTACCGTTTCTATGAAATGCTGCAAGTCTACGGCTCTACCTTGAAGGCCCTGGTGCATGAGCAATTCGGCGACGGCATCATCAGCGCCATCAACTTCAAACTGGACATCAAGAAAGTCGAAGACCCGGACGGCGGCTCCCGTGCGGTCATCACCCTGGACGGCAAATACCTGCCGACCAAACCCTTCTGATTCGCCGCCAACCGTCTACGCTCTTGGCACACCAACAAGAACGAGGGACGGGTAAATGAAGAGACTGCTCCGATTCACCTGGCTGCTGCTGTTGTGTTGCAGCCAGGTGCATGCCGCCACGGCACAGGAAGCGGATGCCCAAGCCGCCAAGGCCCTGCTGGAAAAGGCCTTGGCGTACTACCACAAGCAAGGTGACAAGGCGTTCGCCGCCTTCAGCCGTCAGGGCGAGTTCATCGACCAGGACCGTTATGTGTTTGTGGTCGATACAAAAGGCGTACTGCTGGCCAGTGGCGGGCCCTCCTCCGCGCTCATAGGTCGCGATGTGTCCGAGGTACTCGGACCGGATTTGCGCCAATCCTTCAAGGACGCGCTCAAGGTGCCCGAAAACCAGGGTATCCAGCAGGCTGACTACCGCTGGCAGAACTGGAATGACGGCAAGGTCGAACATAAACACGTGTTTTATCAGCGCGTGGGCGAACGCATCCTGGCGGTCGGTTATTACTTGCCGCGCGCCACACCGGAACAGGCACGGGCGCTGCGCAACAAGGCGGTGGAGGCGTTGGTCAAGGATGAAGCCGGCACGCTCAAGGCGATCAACTCCTTGCAAGGCGGCTTCCTGCAAGATGATCTCTACGTATTCGTGGTGGACCTGAACACGCGGCGCTACGTCGCCCATGGCACCAACCTGCGCCTGATCAACACCGATTTTGCCAAGATCAAGGACCCGGATGGCAAACCGGTGGGTGTGCCGATCCTCCAGATGATGGCTGAACAGGACCAGGGCGAATACAAATACCGCTGGAAAAACCCGGTGACCGGCAAGGTCGAGAACAAGCATGCCTATGTGCGCAAGAGCGGGCATTTCATGGTTGCGGTGGGGTATTACAGCCCCTGATCCTGATCATTCCCACGCTCTGCGTGGGAACGCCGCCTGGGACGCTCCGCGTCCGCTTATCTAACTTTGTCTTCACGGCCGCGCAGTACCCGATTCGGCATCGCTATCGCAGCGGCCAACCCCAGCAGCGACACCGCCGCACTCACCATCAGCAAATGCCGGAACGTCACCGCCAGCTCGCCGCGCAACGCATCTTGCGCCGGGCCGGGTGCGGCGTTGAGGCCGTCGAGCAGCACGTTGCCGGAACTGCCTTCGGCCACCAGTGCGCCGCTTGCCAGATGGGCGAAACTGGAATCGTGTAACAGCGCCAGCAGCAACGCCGACATGCAGGCCACCCCCACTGCCCCGCCCAGGGAGCGAAACAGGTTGGTGGTGCTGGTGGCCACACCGATATCCCGCTGCTCCACCGAGTTCTGCGTCCCCACCAACGAGGTCGGGAACTGCATGCCCGCGGCGATACCGCACAACAACATGAAGACGCTGGTGAGCGCCACCGCCTGGGGCGCGCTGTAGGCCATGCCGAGAATCGCCAGCGGGCTCAACACTGCGCCGCTGAGGATCATCGGTTTATAGCGGCCCGTCACCGAGGTCATGCGCCCGGCAAAATACGCGCCCATCGGCAAGCCCATCGCCAAGGGCAGCAAGTGCAGGGCCGCGCTGTCGGCACCGGCGCCGGTTACGGTCTGGTAGCGCAGGGGCATCAGCACCGTCAGGGAAATCGCCTGGAAGCTGGTGATGAAAATCGTGCACCAGCACAACACCGCATTGCGGTTGGCAAACAAGTGCATCGGCAACAGCGGTTCCCGTGCGCGGCGTTCGTGCCACACAAACACGCTTAACGCCAGCAGTGCGCAGGCCAGCAACCCCAGCACTTGATCGTCACGCCACGAATGGCCCTGGCCGATTTCGGTGATGCCCAGCAACAAGGCGGTGAGGCCGACGATCATCAGCACCGTGCCGAGGTAATCGATGATCGGCTTGCGCTGCGGCACCGGCAGCCCCACCAGGGTGCGATGGGCCACGTACCAGGCGCCGACGCCCAGTGGCAGGTTGATCAAAAACACCCAGCGCCACGACAGGTACTCGGTCATATAACCGCCCAGCACCGGCCCGGCCACGCTGGCCACCGCGTACATGCTGCTGAAATACCCCTGATAACGTCCCCGTTCGCGGGGAGGAATAATGTCGCCAATGATCGCCTGGCTCACAGAGACCATCCCGCCAGCGCCGATGCCCTGCAGCACCCGCGCCAGCACCAGTTGCTCCATGCTTTGCGCCAGGCCGCAAAACAACGACGCCAGGGTGAACAGGCCCATGCCAATGAGCATCATGGGCCGGCGCCCATACAGGTCACCGAGCTTGCCGTAGATCGGCACCGCCACGGTCATCGCCACCATGTAGCCGGAGATCACCCAGGCCAGCAGGTTGACGTCATGGAACTGTGCGGAAATGGCCGGCATGGACACGGCGACAATGGTCTGGTCAAGGGCACCCAGGAAGATCGCCATCATCAGCGCGACCAGGATACTGCGCACGGCGGGAACGGTTGGAGCGGGCTGATTGAGGTGAGTCACGGCAGAACCTTCGAGCAGGGCCCACAGGCAACGGTCACCGGTGGGAATGCTCGATACGATAGCAGGCTATTCGATAGGCTCGTAAGGAAGGCCGACGTAATTTTCTGCGATGGTTTTGCGCCCGGCCTGGGAGTGGATGAAATAGTCCAGCTCGCTCTCGGCAATGCGCTGGCTGAAGGCGTCCGCCTGGGGAAACTGATGCAGCATCGAGGTCATCCACCAGGAAAACCGCTCGGCTTTCCACACTCGGCGCAGACAGATTGCCGAGTATTTTTCCAGCAAGTCCAGGCGCCCTTCGTGGTACACCTTGAGCAAGATGCGAAACAAGGTGCTCACATCACTGGCCGCCAGGTTCAAGCCCTTGGCACCGGTGGGCGGCACAATGTGCGCGGCATCGCCGAGCAGGAACAGGCGCCCGTACTGCATGGGTTCCACCACAAAGCTGCGCAGCGGCGCGATGCTTTTCTCGATCGACGGGCCGGTCACCAATTGTTCGGCCAATGAGCCGGGCAGGCGGCTCTTGAGTTCATCCCAGAAACGTTCATCCGCCCAGTCTTCCAGCTTCTCTTCGACCGGCACTTGCAGGTAGTAACGGCTGCGGGTCGGCGACCGCATGCTGCACAGCGCAAAACCCCGCGCATGTTTGGCGTACACCAGTTCGGCATGTACCGGCGGCGTGTCGGCCAGCACGCCCAGCCAGCCGAAGGGGTAGACGCGTTCGAACACCTTCAGCGCTTGCGCCGGTATCGACTGGCGGGCCACACCATGGAAACCGTCGCAGCCGGCAATGTAGTCGCACTCCAGGCGGTAGGCTTGGCCTTCGTGCTCAAAGGTCAGCCACGGCTGTTCACTTTTCAGGTCATGGGGTTGAACATCGGAGGCTTCGTACAGGGTGATGGCACCGGCGGCTGCGCGGGCGGCCATCAGGTCGCGGGTGACCTCGGTCTGGCCGTAAATCATCACCGACTGGCCGCCGGTCAAGGCCTTGAGGTCAATGGAGGTGAGTTGGCCATTGAGGGCAATATCAAACCCGTCGTGCACCAAACCTTCGGCGTCCATGCGTTGGCTGACGCCGGCTTCGCGCAGCAGGTCGACCATGCCCTGTTCCAACACACCGGCGCGGATACGGCCTTGTACGTAATCGGCGCTCTGACGCTCTAGAACGAGGGTCTGGATGCCAGCATTGTGCAGCAGTTGGCCGAGCAGCAATCCGGAAGGACCGGCACCGATAATGGCGACTTGGGTTTTCAGGGTTTTCATTATTTTTATGACCTTCAAGCTTCACGCGAACGTATGGAGTGAAAGAGTTGTCATTGCTCTTGTGGCTGACATTTTTCACTTGAGTGAGGCTCATAAGAAGGTGAAAACTGCGTCAAAACCTGTGCTTTTCGCCAATCGGGGCGATTACCGAACCACTATCCTGAGTATCGGATTGAAACCATGACCAAAACCGCGATTCCGGTCTTCAAGCTTTACGGGGAAAGCCAGCAGTGGCCGACTCCCGATTTGTTGCACTGCGAAACCATTTCCCGGCGCAGTCGGGAATACCAGTGGGAAATCCAGCCCCACCGGCACGCGGACCTGTGCCAGTTGCTGTATGTGCACAAAGGCCAGGCACAACTGGAAATCGAAGGCCAGCGCACCACGCTCAATGAGTCGAGCCTACAAGTGCTGCCACCGCTTTGCGTGCACGGCTTTCGTTTTTCCGAGGATGTGGAAGGGTTTGTGGTAACGCTGTCGGCACCGCTGGTCAGCCACTTGCAGGCGCAACTGGGCTCTACCGTCGATGGCCTGCACACACTCGGCAGCTACCCGGCGGGCAAGGACAGCGATTACTTGAACAGCCTGTTCGTACGTTTGCAGGACGAATACGCCGATGACCAACCGGCACGGGACATGATGCTGCACGCCCTGGTCAGCGTGTTATTGGTGTGGGTCAGCCGCCAGGCGATCCAGCGCCGTCACCCACGGGCGCCACGGGGTCGTGAGTACTTTCGGCGGTTTACGCAACTGGTCGAACAGCATTACCGCGAACACCCCAAGATTGAAGACCTGGCCCACAAGCTGGGTATCTCGGTCTCACACTTGAACGGGACGTGTCGGGAGTTGGGTGGGCAACCGGCGTTGCAGATCATGCATGACCGCCAGTTGCTGGAAGCCAAGCGCCTGCTGACCTACACCAGCATGACCATCAACGAGATGTCCGAGGTGCTGGGCTTTTCCGACCCGACCAATTTCTCACGGCTGTTTCGCCGCAGGGTCGGTTTTTCACCCAAGGCGTTTCGTGAACAACTGAAGGCAGAGCAGCCTACCTGAGCGCACTGAAACTGCCGGTGCGGGGAACGCATTGGTCCTGATGGCAGCTGATGGCGAATGCCGCCGGCTGCATGCGTGTTTGCTCGACGCGGTAGGCGGCAGTCCCATACAGCGCTGTCGCCAATGCGCAGAGGGTGAAAATCGTCAGGTACTTTCTGGTTTTGATGCTCATGGCACAGACCTCTGAACGGATCTACAGGGTGCTGTTTAAAGCATAGGTCAGTCAGGGCAACTTGCCATGATGCGCTGCCATTCAGCGCGCTTATTTCACCTCAGAGCCCTATGTCCCAAACCGGCTCTTCGGGAAACCGCAGCACCAGGAAATCCAGGAGGCTACGCAGCGCCGAAGGCATGTGTTTGCGTGAGGCGTACACCGCATAGATATTCATCTGTCGCGGCTCGGCGTGCGGCAGCAAGCGCACCAACTCCCCACTGCGAATCAGCTCACCGGCCTGATAACTGGGCAGCATCGCCACCCCTGCCCCGGCCAGCGTCACGCGCATCAACGTGCTGGCCTCATTGGCCGTGATATTGCCGTGGACCGGCACCGACACGTGCTCTCCGTTTTCTTCGAAATGCCACAGGCTCTTGCCGAAGTAAGAGTGGGTCAGGCAGTTGTGCCGGGCCAGGTCTTCGACCTTCTGCGGCGCCGGATGCTCGCGCAGATAAGCCGGTGTGGCGCACACCACCGAGCGACATACGGTCAGGCGCCGGGCGATCAGGTTGGGGTCCAGATCGTTGCTGGTGCGGATCGCCAGGTCGATGCGTTCGTCCACCAGGTTCACCGTGCGATCAAGCATCTGCAAATCCACCGTCACCAGGGGGTAAAGCTTGACGTATTCGGCAATCGCCGCGCCCAGCTGCGCCTGGCCGAACGAAGTGCTGACGCTCAGGCGCAACAGGCCTCGGGGCGCATCATCGGGCTCGCTGACGGCGGCCTGCATATCACCGCACAGTTCCAACAATTGCCGGCAACGCGGCAGCGTTTCTCCGCCGGCGGCGGTGAGGCTGAGCTTGCGCGTGGTGCGGTGCAGCAGGCGTGCGCCCACCCAGTCTTCCAGCTCGGCCAGGTAGCGCGAGACCACCGGGCGCGACAGGTCAAGGTGGTCGGCAGCGGCGGATTGGCTGCCCAGGTCCACCACGGTGACAAACACGCGCATTGCTTGAAGACGATCCATGATTTGCCCGATTTTAGAAACAAACTATGTCCCAGCATCGCATTTTTTGTCGTGTTTTATGCAACTAAGCTCTGTGCATCCCTTACCGATGGCAGGAGCTGCCCGATGTTCTCGACCTTCAAACGCTTGACCCTGGCCACCGCCGCCCTGGCCTTCGCTGCCCACGCAGCAGCGGCAGAGCTGAAACTCGACGTGTACAACCCAGGCGAGGCCGCGATCTTCCCGGTCAGCTCGGTGCTGGTGAGCGGCGAGAAAGACGCGATCCTGGTGGATGCGCAATTCGGCAAAGGCCAAGCCGAGCAGCTGGTGCAGAAGATCCGCGCCAGCGGCAAGCACCTGACCACCATCTACATCAGCCATGGCGACCCGGACTACTACTTCGGCCTCGACACCCTGACCGCCGCCTTCCCCGACGCCAAAGTGCTGGCGCCACAGCCAGTGGTGGACCATATCAACGCCACCGTCGCCGACAAGCTGGCCTTCTGGGGCCCGAAAATGGGCGCCGACAAGCCGGCCAAGACCCTTGTGCCGCAAGTGCTTAAAGGCCACAGCCTGACCCTGGAAGGGCAACAGCTTGAAGTGGTTGGCCTTGACGGCCCGCAGCCAGATCGCAGCTTTGTGTGGATCCCGTCGATCAAGGCCGTGGTCGGTGGTGTGGTGGTCGCTGAAAACATCCACGTCTGGATGGCCGATACCCAGAGCGCGCAATCCCATAAAGACTGGCTGGCTACCCTCACGCGCATTGAAGACCTGAAGCCGAACACCGTGGTGCCGGGCCATTACCTGGGCACGCCATCGCTGGCCTCGGTCACCTTCACCGCCGATTACATCAAGGCCTTCGACCTCGAAACCGCCAAGGCCAAGGACTCCGCCGCCCTGATTGCGGCCATGAAAAAACGCTACCCCACCCTCGCCGACGAAAGCTCGCTGGAACTGAGCGCCAAAGTCGCCAAGGGCGAAATGAAGTGGTAACTGGCTTTAAACCTTAACCCTGTTGGAGAACATCATGAGCAAGATCGCAATCATTGGTGCCACTGGCCGCGCCGGTAGCCAACTGCTGGAAGAAGCGCTGCGCCGCGGGCATACCGTCATCGCCATCGCCCGCAATACCGACAAGCTGGCTGTGCGTCCTGGCGTTACGGTCAAACAGGTTGATGCCCTGGATGCCGAAGCCTTGCAACACGCCATCAGCGGCAGCGACGTGGTGATCAGCGCGGCGCACTTCGCCACGCTTCCCGCCAGCGCCGTGATCGGCCCGGTGAAAAAGGCTGGTGTGAAACGTTTGTTGGTGGTCGGCGGCGCCGGTTCACTGCTGTTGCCCGGTGGCGGGCGCGTGATCGATAGCGAAGGGTTCCCGGCTGAATATAAAGCTGAAGCCAGTGCCGGGGCGCAATTCCTGGAAACGCTGCGCCAGGAAAAGGAACTGGACTGGACCTTCCTGTCGCCATCGGCCCTGTTCGACGGCACCGAGCGCACCGGCAAATTCCGCCTGGGCACGGATGATCTGCTGGTGGACAGTGACGGCAACAGCTCGATCAGTTTTGCCGACTTCGCCATCGCCATGCTGGATGAAGTGGAAACACCGAAGCACTCGCGCCAGCGCTTTACGGTCGGTTACTGACCCAACGCCGTCAACGCTAACCACGATGCGAAGCGAGCCGCTCTTGATCTGCTCTTGATCTGCTCTTGATCTGCTCTTGATCTGCTTTTGATCTTGATCTTAGGCGCCCCGTTAAACCACGCTGGCCGGAATTCGACAGTGATTTGGGGGGTAAACCGGCAGGGATGCCGGTTTAACCGCCCCGCGCCATGAATGGCGCGTGGCGGCGGCCCCCCAAATCACTGGCGGATTACGGGCACACCGAGCCTAGGCGAGGTGCCGAGTGGTGGGGCAAGAGCCCTTTGGTGGGCCTGTCCCCCGGCAGCGTACGCCATGAAGCTGGTTATCCAGTCTTCTGCCTCAAGCTCTTTGCATATTCGTTCGGAGACCGATACCCCAGAGCTGAGTGCAGTCGACTGCTGTTGTAAAACCCATGCACATAGCTGGCGATCGATAGCTGTGCCTGTTTTTTGGTGGGGTAGACCCCAAAAGCCTCCTCTCTTTTCAGCGTAGCGAAAAAACTCTCCGCCACTGCGTTATCCCAGCAATTTCCCTTTCGACTCATGCTCTGTTTGAAGTCCTTCTTAGCTAACGCTAGACGGAACTTACTGCTTGCGTACTGACGGCCCTGATCGGAGTGAAATACTGCTCCGCTAGTGCCAGAACAGGCGCTCCAGGCATTCAGAAACGCACTTTCCACCAGGCCATCTGGCATGCGGTCTGACAAGCTGTAGCCCAAGATCTGGCGGGTCTGGATGCTCAACACTACGGCCAGATACAGCCAACCCTCTCTGGTTGGGAGATAGGTGATATCACTGACCCAAGTCGGAGTGGGGTTATCGATGGCAAACTGCCGCGCCACCACATTGTTCGCGACCGGCAAGTAATGGTTGCTGTCAGTGGTACAGGGCCTGAAACCGCGTTTGGACTTGCCGTGAATACCCTCCTCCTGCATCAACCGGCTGACTCGCTTGTGGCCCACTGCATACGATTTCTGGCGTAAGGCTGCGACCAACCGTGGCCGACCGTAGGTGTGTCGACTGGCCGCATAGACGCTGCGCAACTCAATGCGAATCTGAGCGTCAGGATCAGGGCGAGGCTGCCTGTGCGTGTAATCGTAGAAACCTGAAGTTGAGACTTCCATCACCCGGCACAACATACGTACCGGGTATTGAGTCCGTTCAGCAGCGACGAAGGCGTATCTCACCTGGACTCTCTGGCGAAGAATACCGCCGCCTTTTTTAGGATTTCACGCTCCATTTTTAGCTCGGCAACCTCGGCTCGCAGGCGGGCAAGCTCGCTGTCCTCCTTAGTGATGGGCTTGCGCTCGGGCGAGCTCAACGGTTGACCCTTGCGCGTGGCGTTCACCCAGTTATCGAGCGTTTTGACGGACATCTCTAGCTGGCGGGCAGCTTCGGTTCTGCCAACGCTTTCAGCTAACGCAACCGCTTGAGTCTTGAACTCATCGGTGTAGTTACGGCGAGTGGATGGATACATGGCAACCTCCAAGAGAACGATTTAAGTATCGCTTCTTGGCGTCCGTTGTCACGGGACAGGCCCATGGTTACTTTGGGCTGGGCCGGCATTTCGGCTCTTTTCCAAAGTGACCCGCTGTCAGAGCGGAACCCTAAGCGGCCGTTACCGCAGCAATGGATATGTACACAATCCAACTGTGTTGACTGTCAGTCCGCCTTCGCGAGCAAGCCCGCTCCCACAGTTGGATCGTGGGGTGTCTGGTAGATAGGCGTTGGCTTTCAGGCCCTCATCGCAGGCAAGCCAGCTCCCACATCTGGATCGTCGGGGTGTCAGGTAGATAGGTGTCGGCTTTCAGGCCGTCATCGCAGGCAAGCCAGCCACAGTTGGATCGCGGCGAGTCAGGTAGATAGGCGTAGGCTGTCATCCCACACTGGCCTCACTCACCAACCAATCCATCAGCGCGACCAACCCAACCGACGGTTCCTTCCCCGGCGGATACACCAGGAAATACCCCATCCCCGTCGACACCCGCAGTTCAAACGGCATCGCCAACCGCCCCGCCCTCAGATCCTCGCCAATCAACGCACTGTCGCCCATCGCCACCCCGGAGCCCTGGGACGCTACGGTCATTGCCAAGTCCAAGGTTTCGAAGTGGTGCCGTTGGATGGGGTCGCTCAAGCAGGCATTGGCAGCCTTGAGCCACAACGTCCAATCGCGCTCGTCTCGGGTCGGGTGCAACAGTACCTGATGCTGCAAATCCTGCGGCGTACGCAAACTGCCCAGCAACCCAGGCACGCAGACCGGCGTGAGACGCTCGTCAAACAGATGCCGCGCCTCGGCCGACTGCTCGGCGATGGGCCCGTAGATCACCGCCGCGTCAAACGGCTCACGACGAAAGTCGACGTTATAGGCCACCGTCGTGGTGAGCTCCACCGGCACATCCGGGCGTTCTTTTTGCCATTGCAGCAAGCGCGGCAACAACCAGCGCATCACGCAGGTGGACGCTTTGAGCTGCAAGGTGCGGCGCCGGTCACCGATGTGCTCCACCGCGTCAGCGAGCAAGCCAAACACCTGTTGCGCGCATGCCAGCCATTCGCGCCCCTCCTCCGTCAGGCTCAAGCCACGCGCCTGGCGCTGAAACAAGGCATAGCCCAACTGGCTTTCCAACCCGGCCACCTGTCGACTCACCGCGCCCTGGGTAATGTGCAGGTGTTCGGCGGCACGGGTGAAGTTGCAGCACTGGGCTGTGACCCAGAAGGTGTGCAACGCAGGTAACGGTGGGAGGCGTTTCATCGGGGCGCAGCCATGACGGGAGGACATGGCGAGTATGACTTTTTATCGATTGTTGCCGCCACCGGCCAACCGCTCCAATAGCGCTTCGACCCCATCACAAGAGCGACCTGTATGGCGACCTGCGGCGAAGTATTGGTGCACCTCCTGGAACGCTACGGCGTGGACCACGTATTCGGCATTCCCGGCGTACATACCGTGGAGCTGTACCGGGGCTTGGCGCGCTCCAGCATTCGACATGTCACCCCGCGCCACGAACAGGGCGCCGGCTTCATGGCCGACGGTTATGCGCGCACCTCTGGCAAGCCCGGCGTGTGCTTTATCATCACCGGCCCCGGCATGACCAATATCACCACGGCCATGGGCCAGGCCTATGCCGACTCGATCCCGATGCTGGTGATATCCAGCGTGCAGTCACGCAGCCAACTGGGCGGTGGGCGCGGCAAGTTGCATGAGCTGCCGAACCAGAGCGCGCTGGTGGCCGGGGTGGCGGCGTTCTCCCACACCTTGATGTCGGCGGCTGAACTGCCCGCCGTGCTGGCGCGGGCGTTTGCGTTGTTCCAGGCCGGTCGGCCGCGCCCGGTGCATATCGAGATCCCCCTGGATGTGTTGGTGGAAAATGCCGACGCGTTGCTGGGTAGCACGCCTGTCAGCGTCACCCGCGCTGGCGCGGCACCGGCGGCCGTGCAGCAGATGAGCCAGAGGCTGGCTGCGGCCAAGCGCCCGCTGATCCTGGCCGGTGGCGGCGCCATTGACGCAGCCGCCGAACTGACCCGCCTCGCAGAAGCCCTCGGCGCGCCCGTGGCCCTGACCATCAACGCCAAGGGTATGTTGCCGGCCGCGCACCCGCTGCTGATCGGCTCCACGCAAACACTGCCCGCCACCCGTGCCCTGGTGGCTGAGGCTGACGTGGTATTGGCGATCGGCACCGAGTTGGCAGAGACCGACTACGACGTCACCTTCGCCGGTGGTTTCAACATTCCCGGTGCGCTGTTGCGCATCGATATTGACCCGGACCAGACCGTACGCAACTACCCGCCCCAAGTGGCACTAGTGGCCGACGCACGCATCGCCGCCCAGGCCCTGCTCACCGAAATCAACCGCCAGCCGCTGACGCCGCGCACTACCGACTGGGGCACAGCACGCGTCGCCCGTTTATGGGCCGAGCTGGAACCTACGTGGGACGCTGCGACGCGCGTGCAAACCCGGTTTCTCAACGCCGTTCTGGAGGAACTGCCGGGCGTAGTGTTCGTGGGCGACTCCACTCAACCGGTGTACAGCGGCAACCTGACCCTGAACCTCGACCACCCACGCTGCTGGTTCAACGCCTCTACCGGTTACGGCACCCTGGGTTATGCCCTGCCCGCCGCCATGGGGGCCTGGCTCGGGCGCGGCGATGGCCAACCGGTGGTGTGCCTGATCGGCGACGGCGGTTTGCAATTCACCCTGCCGGAACTGGCCAGCGCGGTGGAGGCCCGTACACCGATGATCGTGCTGTTGTGGAATAACCAGGGTTATGAAGAGATCAAGAAGTACATGGTCAACCGTGACATCGAGCCGGTGGGTGTGGACATCTACACGCCGGACTTTATCGGTGTGGCCAAGGCTCTGGGCTGCGCGGCACAAAGCGTCCATGGCATTGAAGGGTTGCGCACGGCTTTACGTGCCGCCGCTGATCGCCAGGGGCCCACATTGCTTGAAATCGACCAGGCGCGGTGGGAGTTGCCGAGTCTGTAATCCCGCTAAGTTGGGCCTGTGGCGAGGAAGCTTGCTCCCGTGACGGCCTGACAGCCGACGCCCAATGCGCTTTTACCTCACCACTTCGCATCCGCATTTTTTCAATAGCCCCTGCGACTTTCTGATTTGCCCCGCTACACACTCCATGGCCTGATTCGCCCTTGTGCATTCAAGGCAGGCCCATGGAAAACGTTCAGGCAAAATCCACCTGCGCACTATGGCTGATGATCAGCGTGGTGCTCGTCGCCCTCAATTTGCGTCCGTCGATGGCGGCCGTGGGGCCGTTATTGGCGTCGATTCGTGCGGATGTGCCGCTAAGTTTCAGCACCGCCGCCTTACTGACCATGTTGCCAGTCATGGCCATGGGCCTGGCGATGTTCTTTGGCATGGGCCTGGCCAAGCGCGTGGGCGAGCATCGCAGCATTGTGGTGTCGTTGCTGGTGATTGGGCTGGCGACTGTGTCGCGGTTGTTCCTGGATTCGGCACTGGAGCTGATCGCGAGTGCCATTGCGGCGGGTGTCGGCATTGCGCTGATCCAGGCGTTGATGCCGGCGCTGATCAAGTCGCGTTTCAGCGCCAATGTTTCGTTATTCATGGGCCTGTATGTCACCGCGATCATGGGCGGCGCGGCCCTGGCTGCTTCGTTCTCGCCGTTGGTGCAAACCCAGACCGGCAGCTGGCGTATCGGCCTGGCGATCTGGGCACTGCTGGCGTTTTTGGCCCTAGTGTTCTGGTATGCGCAGCGTTCGGCCCTGCCGCCCTTACCCCACGCCGGTTCGGGCCCCCAGGAGGCTTTTTTCAGCAATCGCCGTGCCTGGTTGCTGGCGATCTTTTTTGGCCTCGGCACCGCGTCCTACACCTGTGTGCTGGCATGGCTGGCGCCGTACTACGTCGAGCAGGGTTGGAGTGAACAAAATGCCGGTTTGCTGCTGGGTTTCTTGACTGCCATGGAAGTGATCTCCGGCCTGGTCACACCGGCCATCGCCAACCGCCGCCAGGATAAACGCGGCTTGGTGGCGGTGCTGCTGGTGCTGATCATCCTGGGTTTCTGCGGCCTAATCCTCAGCCCGCAACATTGGAGCCTGTTGTGGCCCTGCCTGCTAGGCCTGGGGATTGGCGGCCTGTTCCCGATGAGCCTGATCCTGTCCCTGGACCACCTCGACAACCCGCGCCGTGCCGGTGGCCTTACCGCGTTTGTGCAGGGCATCGGTTATCTGATCGCCGGCCTGTCGCCGCTGATCGCCGGCATGATCCGCGACCAGTTGGGCAGCTTCGAATGGGCCTGGTGGTCATTGATGGCAGTGAGCGGGCTGATGCTGCTGATCGTCATGCGTTTCAACCCGGCGCATTACGCACGCCATATCCGCTGACGTCGTATTAAAAACATTTTTTGTCCCACACAAAACATTGAAAGGTCCTACAGAGCTTTCTATTGGTACGAGCGTTCCGTTAACATTTTGCTCAGTCTTGTACTGAGTTCGGTACAAAGGGTTTACGGACGAAACCGATGCTAAACAGTAACTTGCTCAGAAAGCTCGATATGCAGGATTTGATGGTGTTTATCGCCGTCTACGACCAGAGCAGCGTTACCGAGGTGTCTGAAACGCTGTTCGTCAGCCAGTCCACCGTGAGCTATAGCCTGAAGAAGCTGCGCACCAGCTTTGAAGATGAGCTGTTTATCAACACCCGCGCAGGCATGCGTCCTACGTACAAGGCCACCACCATGTACGAGCATGTGCAGAAGATTCTGGAAAGCATCAACCTGTGCCATGCCGGTGGCCAGGCTTTTGATCCGACCCAACAGGCCGTGACCTTCAATGTGTGTGCGCCGGAATATTTCGAGCAGCTGATTCTGCCGCGCCTGTTGAAGCGTTTCGACCATGCCGACCTGCCGGTGATCGTCAACGTGCAGAAGCTGGAAACCGACATCCCCGCCGACGACCTGCGTGAGGGTCGCCTGGACCTGGTGATCTGTTTCGGCCCGCACTTTCACCGCGCTCACAAAGACTTCAAGACCCAGATGCTGTTGGAGGACGACTTGGTCTGCGTGTGCGACCAACGCTCAGCGCCGAGGGAACAGGCGTTCAGCCTGCAGTCCTTCGTTGAGCGGCGCCACGTATTCCCCACACCCTGGACCTCCGACACCAACATGATCGACGGCTGGCTTGCGCGCCAGGCGCGCAAGCGTCAGGTGATTGCACGGGCCAACAGCTACAGCGCGGCATTGAAGATGATTGCCGGCACCGACTTCATCGTCACCCTGCCCCGCCGCGTGCAAAAGTTACTGGCACCGGCGCCGGCATTCGGTGTTTGCGAAGCACCTAACGGTTTGCCGGGGTTCACCCTGGATATGCAGTGGAACGAAACCAGTGGGCAGGACAGCGCCAATACCTGGTTTCGGGAGCAAGTGGTGAAGGTGTGTGCGGATCAGGGCCTTTTGTAATTGGATGGCGATGGTGGAAGTCAGCCGATGGCGATTTTGCTGTAGGAATCGCGATCAATATCCAGCAGCTCGACACTCAGTTGTACCTGCACACCTTCGGGCCACGGGCCCAGGTCCTGAAGCACCGCCAGCAGGCTTTCTGATAGCTGCTTCTTGATCTGCGGTGAACGCCCGCTCAATAACGCCAGACGCACCGCGACAAAACCGCGCTCACCCAGGCCAGTGCCGACCCGAAATCGCTCGACCGCCACCGCACGGCTCTTGATGTCGAACTCGGCGCCGAACTGACCGGAGGCCACCAACGCATGGTTAAGGCGCAACAGGGCCTTGTCGATGTCCAGTTGCGTCAGGTTGGCGGTGTGTTCCAAGTGCAGGTGCGGCATGCTTTTCTCCGAGTTTTTTGTAGGAAGATGCCAAGCTATATACCACGGAAAAACACCTCAAGCCTTGGCCACCAGCCCTCTATCACTCATGAATGCCTCCAGCCGCGAGCGCATCCAGCGCTCCGCCGGGTCGGTGTCGACATGGCTGAGCCACACCATCGACAAATCCAGAGTCGGGGTTTCGAACGGGAACGGCTCGCAGAACAGGTTCCCGCTGGCAGCCATGGCCTGGGCGGTGTAATCGGGCAGGCTGGCGATCATGTCGGTGCCGGCAAGCAAGGCCGGCAACGAGCTGTATTGCGGCACCGAGAGCACTACATGGCGTTTGCGGCCCACCTCGGCCAGCCACTCATCGGCAAACCCGGCGACGTTGGCGGTGTGGGACACCAGCACATGGGGCCGTGCGCAATATTCGTCGAGGGTCAGCGGTGTGTCCGAGGCATCGGCGCGCAGCAGGCACGGGCGGATGTGCCGCAACAGCTTACGCTTGGCATTGGCCGGCAGCCCGCGGGTCTGGGTGATGCCGACGGTAATATCGCCGGAAGCCAACAGGTCCGGAATGCGCCAGTAATCCACATGCTGCACCACAAACACCACCTGCGGCGCCTCCTGGCGCAAGGCGCGCAGCAAGGGTGGCAGCAGGCCGAACTCCACGTCATCGGACAGACCGATGCGGAAAGTCATGGTGCTGATGGACGGGTCGAAATCATGGGTCAGGCTCAGGGCCGAAGACAGCGAGTCCAGGGCTGGCGACAGGTGCTGGATGATCTCCTCGGCGCGCGCCGTAGGCTCCATGCGATGGCCGACACGAATAAACAGTGGGTCGTTGAACAGGGTACGCAGGCGGTTGAGGGCCGAGCTGATGGTCGGTTGGCCGAGAAACAGCTTCTCCGCCACCCGCGTCACATTGCGCTCGAGCATCAGTGCTTCGAAGACCACCATCAAGTTGATGTCGGCCTTGCGTAATTCATTGCGATTCATCGGCGCCTGCCCCTTTGCCCAAGACAAGCGGCAGTTTAGGAAGGCTGCGGGGCTGCGTCTATGTGCGCACTGTTCAATAAACGGGTTTGGGACTATAAATCAGGTCTTGAAGGTTGCAGGTACCCCCTTGTGCTGGTCATTTTCGCCTTAAGCGTCCTGCTCAGCGGGGCTTTGCTCTGGGCCATCAAATTCATTGTGCACCCCACCGCCAGGACACTGCTGCGCGCATTTGTCGGCTTGTGCCTGGCGGCGGTGCTGGTTTACCTGGTGCTGGCTTCCGGATTCCCCACTTCGTTGCTGGTGTGAGACGCTTCCTGGCCCTGGCGCAGGCGTAAAGCCGACAACGCAGCCACCACCAACACCACGGCAATGACTTTCAAGCCGTTCATGGCATTGCCCGTGCTCATCTCAATGGCGCCCATCACCGACGGCCCGACAAAGCCGCCCAACAACCCGCACGCATTCACAAACCCCAGCCCTCCCGCCAAGGCCACGCCTTTGAGGCGCGAGGCCGGGTAGAGAAACACGATCGACTGCACCACAAAAAACATCACTGCAGACAGGCAAAAACCCAACAGGCTGAACACCGGCCCCGACACCGACGCAATGCCCAGCCCCAATGCCATGGTCAGCAACCCAGTGACCAGCAGCCGGCGGCAACGCCCGGGCGTGGTCGCAAAACGCGGGATCAATACCGCACCCAGTGCCGCCGCGATCCACGGCAACGAGGTCAGCAGGCCGACACTCATGGTGCTCAACTCGCCGTATTTGCTGATGATGCTCGGCAAGAAAAAGATCACGGTGTAGAGGGTGATCTGATGGCAAAAATACACAAAGATCGCCAGCAGGATTTGCGGCGTCAGCCAGTTTTTCAACGCATGGCCGCCCGCCCCCGCACCTTCCTCGGTTTCCTGGGCGATACGCTGTTCAATACCGCGTGCTTCTTCGGCCGACAGCCACGGCGCCTTGCTCGGACGGTCCGGCAACTTGCGCCACACCACCCAGGCAAACGCCACGGCGGGCAGGCCTTCGAGTAGGAACATCCACTGCCAGCCGTGCCAGCCGAGCATACCGTCCATACGCATCAAAGCCGCGCCCACAGGGCCACCGATGATGTTGGCAAAGCACACGCCCAGCAGGAAATACCCGGTGGCGCGCGCCCGCTGTTCGCGGTTGAACCAGTAGGTCAGGTACAGCATGACACCGGGAAATAAACCGGCTTCGGCAATACCCAGCAGCAGGCGCAATACGTAGAACGACGTTTCGCCCTGCACAAACGCCATCGCCGCAGAGATCAGGCCCCAGGTCACCATGATGCGGGCGATCCAGAACCGCGCTCCAACCTTGTGCATGATCAGGTTGCTGGGGATTTCTGACAGTGCATAGGTCAGGAAAAACAGTCCGGCGCCCAACCCGTAGGCGGCGGCAGAAATACCCAGGTCGACGTCCAGGTGATGCTTGGCCAGGGCGATGTTGGTGCGATCCAGAAAGCTCAGAATGTAGGCAATGATCAACAGTGGCATCAACTTGGCAAACATCAGTCTGTTGAGGGCCTGCGGTTCACGGGGTGAACCGGTCTTGACGTGCTTGGGCACTTCGATACGCATGGTGTGATCCCCTTATTGTTGTTGTGCGGGAATGTCGGCCACGTCATGACGCGGCCTTTTTGTCGATAAATAAACGGGATCAGAAATTGACCTGGTCACGCCCCTTGAGCCCGAGGATTTCCCGCGCTTCATCGGGCGTGGCGACGCGGTGGCCGAGAGCCTCGATCACCGTGCGAATGCGCCGTACCTGGTCGGCATTCGAAGCCGCCAGCTTGCCCGGCCCGTCCCACAACGAATCCTCCAGGCCCACCCGTGCGTTGCTGCCCATGGACAGGCCCATGGTCGCCAGCGGGATCTGCCCACGCCCGGCACCGAGGATCGACCACACGTAGTCATCGCCAAACAGGCGGTCGGCAGTGCGCCGCATGTGCGCCAGGTCTTCCGGGTGCCCACCGATGCCGCCACGCAGACCAAACACCGACTGGATAAACAGCGGTGGTTTGAGCAGGCCGCGTTCCAGGAAATGCGCGGCGGTGTAGAGGTGGCCGATGTCGTAGCACTCGATTTCAAAGCGGGTGCGGTTATCGGCACAGGCATTGAGGATGTGGGCAATGTCGCGGAAGGTGTTGCGAAAGATCCGGTCGTCGCTCTCTTCCAGATACGGGCGTTCCCAATCGTGCTGGAACTCGGTAAAGCGGTTGAGCATTTCGTACAGCCCGAAATTCATCGACCCCATGTTCAACGAGGCCAATTCCGGCTTGAACTGCATCACCGGTTGCAGGCGCTCCTCCACGCCCATAGTCGGCGCGCCGCCGGTGGTGATGTTGATCACCACGTCACTGGCCGCCTTGATCTGCGGCAAAAATTCGGCGAACAGCGCCGGGTCCTGGCTAGGGCGCCCATCAATCGGGTCACGGGCATGCAAGTGCACAATGGCCGCGCCAGCTTGGGCGGCGCCGATGGCTGCGTCGGCGATTTGCTGCGCGGTGATGGGCAAATGCGGTGACATCGACGGCGTATGAATGGCGCCGGTAACAGCACAGGTAATGATGACAGGGCGATTTTTGGGCATGACGATTCTCCGACTTTTATTCTTATGAAAAAAATCCTGGGTGCAGCGCGATATGTGCTTGCGTGGCTTACAGGTACTCGACGTTACCGTCGACACTGATCGCCTGGCCGGTCACGTTGCGTGCGGCGGGCGAACAGAGGAACAAGGCCATGGCAGCCACGTCTTCGGCGGTGACCATGCGCTTGAGGGAGATCTTGTTGAGGTATTCCTGGCGCATCTGAGCTTCGGGCACGCCGAGTTGCTCAGCGCGGGCGCGGATCACACCGTCCATGCGCGGGCCTTCGACAATGCCGGGCAGCAAGGCGTTGACGCGGATGTCGCTCTCGCCCAACTCCGAAGCCAAGGATTTCATCAGGCCGACAATGGCCCATTTGGTCGCCGCATAGGGCGTACGCCACGCGTAGCCTAGCCGCCCCGCCACCGAGGCGATATGCAGCAAATGGCCGTGGGACGATTCCTTGAGCAGCGGTACTGCGTGGTGGGCAAAGCGGTATTGGGCCGTGAGATTGATGTTGATGGTGGCTTGCCACTCGGCGTCGCTGATGGTGTCGATACCTCCCGTAGGCCCCGCAATTCCGGCATTGTTGACCAATACGTCCAAACCGCCGAACTGCTCGCGCTGCACCTTGAATACCGCCTCGACCTGCGCGGCATCGCTGACATCGGCGCGGGTCGCGACGCTGCCAGGGTATTTATCCCGAAACGCCGCCAGCGCCGGCTCGCTCACATCACACACATGCACTTGGGCGCCGGCTTCCATATAGGCCGCGGCCAACACTTCACCAATGCCGGCAGCCCCGCCGGAAATCAACACACGTAACCCAGGATAAGGCTGTAGCCGTTGTAGGACACTCATGCACGTTTACCTCCTGATACAGACGACCGCGCACGGTCGTTTTTGACGAGCAAGCGCGCCAGGGAATCGGCGGCCTGCATGATGTCGTCGGTCACCGCTGCCCGCGCGCCGGCGCCATCGCGGGCAGCCAGGGCTTCAACGATGCGCGTATGCGCTTCCATCGAACGTTGCAGGTGGGCTTTATCGGGGGCGACCAGGGCAAAACACGGCCCCATGTGCAGCCAGAAATTCTCCACCGCTGCCATGGTCAATTCGGCCTGGGCCACTGCATAAATGCGACGGTGAAAGGCGAAGTTGGTCCACAGGTAGCGGGATACGTCGACCTCATCGGCGGCGTGTTGCATCTGGTTGCACAGATCGGTGATTTCGTCGAGGTCGTGTTTTTGCAGGAGCAGCACGGCTTTTTCCGCCAGCAAGCCTTCAAGGGCTACCCGCGTGTCGCGAATTTCACGCAAGCGTTCGGCGGTCATCAAACGCACTCGCAGGCGGGAAGTTTCGGTGACTTCAAAGGCGTTTTCGGCGCTCAGGCGTTGCAACGCTTCACGTACCGGCATGGGGCTGGAGCCGAGCGCTTCGGCGAGGCCACGGATGGTGAGTTTCTGGCCAGGCTGGAAACGGCCACTCATCAGCGCTTCGCGGATCTGGCGGTAGACCTGGTCTTGCAGGGTATCGCGGGACACCTGACGCAAGGTGGGCAGGAGGAGCGGACCATCGGTCATGAGGCAAAACCTGTGTTGTGGTTGTTATGGCCTCAATATGTGATCACAAATCAAATATGTCAAATGATTTCCCGCCAATGAGCGTGAGCACATAGACATGTGGGAGGGGGCCTGGCCGCGATGCAGTGGGTCAGTCACATATTGGTTGACTGACACACCGCCTTCGCGGGCAAGCCCGCTCCCACAATTTGACCGCGTTTGACCTGTTACTCAGGGTTTGAGCGGACGCTCCTGGTCACGCTCGGAAAGCTCGGTGCCGTCGTCCGGATGCTTCCAGGTTTGCGGCTTTTCTTCTTCAGGCTTCTGCCGATGCTCTTCACGCTCCGGCTCGTGGTGCTGCTTCTGTTCGTTCCCCATAAAGGTCTGCGCCCATAAGAATTGGATACAGCTTCAAGCATAGAACACAGCAGGCTGTTTTGAAGCCGGCCCAGATTGATAGCAAATACGCATCAATTCATCCAAATTAGTCACTTATCATTTCTAAATGTGTCAGCCAATATCCAAAGTCTTAAGCGAAACAAGCACTTTAAAAAGAACGCTGGAGACACAAAACCATGACGACCCCTTCCCGGCCTGCGGCTGCCCCCTCCAAAGTAGGCGCTGTATTGCGCGTTACTTCGGGCAACTTCCTCGAACAGTTCGACTTCTTTCTGTTCGGTTTCTATGCCACCTATATCGCTGCCGCGTTCTTCCCGGCCGCTAATGAGTTTGCGTCATTAATGATGACCTTCGCCGTGTTCGGCGCTGGCTTCCTGATGCGTCCATTGGGCGCGATCATTCTGGGTGCCTACATCGACGACGTGGGCCGTCGCAAAGGCTTGATCGTGACCTTGTCGATCATGGCCAGCGGTACGCTGCTGATCGTACTGGTGCCCAGTTATCAGACCATCGGCCTATGGGCACCGTTTCTGGTGCTGTTGGGGCGCCTCCTGCAAGGCTTCTCGGCCGGCGCGGAGCTGGGTGGCGTGTCGGTGTACCTGTCCGAAATGGCTACGCCGGGCCGTAAAGGCTTCTACACCAGCTGGCAGTCGGGCAGCCAACAGATCTCCATCGTCGTCGCCGCGGCCCTGGGTTATGGCCTGAACGTGTGGATGGAACCTGCGGTGGTGGCCGATTGGGGCTGGCGTATTCCGTTTGCCGTCGGTTGCGTGATCATTCCGTTTATCTTCGTGTTGCGTCGCAACCTGCAGGAAACCGAAGAGTTCGCCAACCGCAAGCATCGCCCGACCATGCGTGAAGTGATGGCGACCCTGGTGAAGAACTGGACCGTGGTCATCGGCGGCATGCTGATGGTGGCCATGACCACCACCGCGTTCTACCTGATCACTGTGTACGCACCGACCTTCGGCAAAACCGTGTTGCACCTGAGCACCTCGGACGCCCTGCTGGTGACCTTGCTGGTCGCGATTTCGAACTTCTTCTGGCTGCCAATCGGCGGCACGTTAAGCGACCGCTTCGGCCGCAAACCGGTGCTGATTGCCATGACAGTGCTGACTGTCCTTACGGCTTATCCGGCATTGTCCTACGTGGTCAACGCACCAAGCTTTGCGCACATGCTGGAAACCCTGCTGTGGTTCTCGTTCCTGTATGGCATGTATAACGGCGCGATGATCCCGGCGTTGACTGAAATCATGCCGGTGGAAGTGCGTGTGGCGGGTTTTTCCCTGGCCTACAGCCTGGCGACAGCAGTGTTCGGTGGCTTTACCCCGGCGATCTCCACCTGGTTCATTCACATCACTGAAGACAAGGCTTCACCTGCGTATTGGATGATCTTTGCCGCGCTGTGTGCATTGTGTTCGACCCTGGCGTTGTATCGCCGCGCCAATACCCGTGGCCAAGTCCTGCAGGAGGCCGCGCAATGAAGCCGCTGTTCAAGACCCTCACCGCTGTCGTCCTCGGCACCCTGGCGCTGGCCGCCCAGGCTGAGCAACTCAAAGTCATGACCTCGGGCGGCTTCACCGCCGCGTATAAGTTGCTCGGCCCGCAATACGCCAAGCAAAGTGGTGACACCCTCGAGACCATTCTTGGCCCGTCCATGGGCAAGGCGCCGGAAGCGATTCCCAACCGCCTGGCCCGTGGCGAGCACGCCGATGTGGTGATCATGGTCGGCTATGCCCTGGACGAATTGATCAAACAAGGCAAAGTCGACCCCGCCTCCCGCGTGGAATTGGCGGACTCGCGGATCGGCCTGGTGGTGAAGGAAGGTGCGGCCAAACCTTCGATCAATACCGACGCCGAGCTCAAGGCTGTGCTGAGCCAAGCCAAGTCGGTGGCCTATTCGGATAGCGCCAGCGGCGTGTATGTCGAGAAGCAATTGTTCAAGAAACTCGGCATGCCGGCCAAGGGCACCATGATCGAACGCGTGCCGGTGGGCGAGCAGGTGGCCAAGGGCGATTACGAGGTCGGCTTGCAACAAGTGGCGGAGCTGTTGCCAGTCAAGGGTGTAACGTTTGTGGGCAAGATACCGGAAGACGTGCAGTCGGTGACGCGCTTTGCCGCGGGCATTCCGGTGAACGCCGAACACCCGGAGCAGGCCAAGGCGCTGTTGCAGTTCATGGCATCGCCCGAGGCCCAGCCAGAGGTGCAATCCACCGGCCTGGACTCGGTGTCACGCTGACCGGAACGGCATCTCCCGCACCAACCGCTCCAACTCCAGCGCCGCCGGTGGCAATGTCCGCCCGCGGCGCTTGATCAAGCCCACATTGCGCAGCACCTGGGGCTCCACCAGCGGCACACTGACCAGAATCGGGTGAGTGTGCGCCGGCATCGCAATCGACGGCACCATCGCTACGCCCAACCCTGCCTCCACCAGCCCGATCATCGTGGTCACGTGGTGCGTCTCGCAGATACTCGGCTTTTTCACCCGCACCCCTCGCAGGGCCTGGTCGAGCAGGAAGCGGTTGCCCGACGTCTTATCCACCTCGATGTAGTCATGCTCATAGGCCTCGGTCCAGCTCACGCTGTCACGCTCAGCCAACGGGTGGTCACGCCGACAGGCCAACACATAGCGCTCCTGCAACAGCAACTCGAATTCCACCTCATCGGCCAGGCTGCCGCTGAAACTCACACCAAAGTCCGCCTCGCCGCTGGCCACCGCATTGCACACCTCGCCGGCACTGGCATCCAACACCCGCAGGCGAATCTTCGGGTACAGCTTATGGAATTCGGAGATCACGTGGGGCATGAAGTAGTACGCGGTAGACGGCACGCAGGCGATGGTGACGTTGCCCATGCGTGTGGACGCGACGTTGCTGATGCCCATCAAGGCGATGTCCAGATCATCGAGCATTCGCTCCACCTGGGGCAAAAACGCACGCCCGACCATGGTCAGGCTGACCCGCCGCGTGGTGCGTTCGAACAGCTTTACATCCAGCGCGGATTCGAGCTTTTCGATACGCCGGCTGAGGGCCGGTTGCGAGATACGGATGGCCTCGGCAGCGCCACGAAAACTGCCCTTGTCCACCACGGCGCGGAAGGCTTGGAGGTCGTTGAGGTCGAAGTTGATGATCACGGGAGGCTGGCCAAAGGTGGTCGAGGTGACAAGCATTATCGTATGGGAGCCGGTGGGACGCCATGTATGCCGAGACGGTTTGCCGAGATCATCCTGTTACACATATGAAGTCATACATATCAGCAAGTTATCGGCCGCGTACGGCCACGCGATCGCCAAAACGGGTCAATACTTGGGGCCTGACCTACACAACTGGAGACGTAGCAACTCATGGAAACCTACCCCTTCTGGATGGACGACGAGGCGCCGGGCATCGGCATCGATCAGTTGCTTCTTGCATCGCGCCAATGGTCGAGTAGGATTGAATCGTACTCAACCCTGGCGGATAACCCCATGCGCTCAACCCAGCAAATGAGCATCACCTTGCCCCTTGAAATGGCTGCCATGGTCAAAGCCAAGGTGGCTGCTGGCGAATATGCCAGCGAAAGTGAAGTGATTCGCGATGGCCTGCGGGCGTTGCTGGCGCGTGATCGTGCCATGGAAGATTGGCTCAGAGACGAAGTCATCCCAGCAGCGACCGCCCTTGAGGCGAAGCCTGAGCTTGGGTTATCGCCAGAACAGGTCCGCGAACATATGGCCGCCAGACGACGGGGCAAAGGCACAGGGCAAGCGTGAGCTACTCGGTAGTTTTTTCGCCCGAGGTCTTGGCGCAGCTCGATGCCCTCGAAGACTACATCAGCGATGTGGGCTCCCCTCTTGTAGCGGTGCGTTTTATCGACAATCTTGTCAGCTACTGCGAAAGCCTTGCCCTGTTTCCCTTGCGCGGCATGCACCGTGACAACCTGCTGAAAGAATTGCGCATCACTCACTATCGTAGCAGCACCATTATTGCGTTCAGGGTGAAGCCTGACTTCAAAACGGTATCGATAGTGGGGGTGTTTTACGGCGGGCAAGACTACACGGCGTTGTTGCATGCAGATGAGAACGAACACCCGACAAGGGCTGAAAAGCCTGCTGAAAACTGATCAGCAGGCTTTTAGCGTTCAATCACCCTTTAGCGAAGGGCCTGATAGCGCGTTCCACGCCGTTGGTGCACCGAAAAACGCCTGGGCATTACTGTCCAACGTTTCCAAGTGATACCCGCCTTCCTGCACGATCACGCAGGGTAACCCCAGCGCGCGGATGCGGGCTCCCAACCGCGCAAAGCCTTCCCGCGTCACCGCGACTTTGCTTTGTGGGTCCAGCTCGTAGATATCGAAGCCCAGTGACAACACCAGCACATCCGCCGAAAAGTCCTTCACCGCTGCCAGGGCCTGCTCCAGCTTTTCGAAGAACACCGCTTCGCTGGCACCATGGGGCATCGGCAGGTTGAGGTTATACCCCTCGCCGGCGCCACCGCCTTTTTCCTCGGCAAAGCCTGCCACGCCAGGATAGAAGTTGGTCGGGTCGCCGTGGATCGACACATACAGCACGTCGTCGCGGTCGTAGAAAATTTCCTGGATGCCTTGGCCGTGATGCATATCGGTATCGAGCACGGCGACACGCTGGAAACCTTGGCGCAGTGCTTGCGCAGCCACGGCCGCATTGTTGATGTAACAGAAGCCACCGGCCGCGTCGAAGCGGGCGTGATGGCCCGGGGGCCGGCACAAGGCGTAGGCGGCAGGGGCGCCATCGAGGATGTCTCCCGCTGCGGCGATGGCGCTTTGGGCTGACCAATAAGCCGAGCGCCAGGTCAACTCACCGATGGGGCAACTGCCATCGGCCAGGTAGCGTGCCGCCTGGGCCAGGATGCCGCGCAAGGCATTGGGTTCACGCACGAAGATGTTGGACATGACTTCGTCGCCCCAGTCTTCGGGGATTTCTTTCCAGCGCTGGTGAGCTTCTTGAAGAAAAGCCAGGTAGTCGCCGCCGTGCACGGCGAGCAACGGATCCAGACCGTAGTCGGCCGGTTGCTGGATATCGAAGCCCAGGGTTTGCGCAGCCAGCAACAGGTTGCGCGCGCGCTCGGGAACCTCCTGGGGCGTGCGCATCTGGCCGCGGGAGTAGTAACTACGTGGGTGATGCAGGAGTTGTTCGGGGTGGAAAAACGCCTTCATGAGTTGCTCCTGAATAAACACAAAACCTGTGGGAGCTGACTTGCCTGCGATAGCGGTGAATCAGGCAGTACATTGTTCTCTGACAGTCCGCTATCGCAGGCAAGCCAGCTCCCACAGGGGTGCGGCGTCGGCCTTTAGAAATGAACATGCCCGGCGCGTTTCAAGACGGCGTTAAGCAATACATCGGTGCCCTGGCGCACATCGTCGGGCAAGACATCTTCGGCTTCATTGTGGCTGAGGCCGCCAACGCAGGGGATGAAGATCATGGCGGTGGGACAATAGCGCGCCAGGTGAATCGCATCGTGGCCGGCACCGCTGACGATGGTCTGCTGGCTGTAGCCCAAGCCGTCCACCGCAGCCTGCACGCAAGCCACGCATTCGGCGTCGAACGGCGTGGCCGGGCTGATCCAGTGAGGCGTGATGGTGACGCTCAGGCCACGGTGGTCAGCGATAGCCTGCAGGCGTGCACGCACTTGCTGCTCCATGGCGTCGATGTCGGCGTCGCGGTGATGGCGCAGGTCGACGGTAAAATTGAGCAAGCCGGGAATAGTGTTGCGCGACGACTTGGCGATGCTCAGTTCACCCACAGTGGTGAGGCCCTGCGGGGCAAAATCGGCAGCGAGATTTTCCAGGGCCTGGATCATTTTCGCCGCGCCGTACAGCGCATCTTTACGCAACGGCATCGGCGTGGTCCCGGCGTGCGCGGCCATGCCTTCGACCCGTACATCAAGCCAGCGAATCGCTTGACCACCGGTGACTACGCCGATGCTGTTGGCGTTGTCTTCCAGGATCGGGCCTTGCTCGATATGCGCCTCGAAATACGCATCTACTGCGCCACCCAACGGGCGCTCACCGTTGTAGCCGATGGTGCGCAACGCCTCGTTCACGCTGATACCGTCTACATCGGCGGTTGCCAGTGCCTTGTCCAGGGCGAGCGTGCCGGTGAACACCGCCGAGCCCAGCATGGCCGGGGTGAAACGGGCGCCCTCCTCGTTGGTCCACACTGCAATTTCCAATGGCTTGCGTGTCTGGATGCCGTGGTCGTCAAGGCTGCGGATCACCTCCAGGCCAGCCAACACGCCGTACACCCCATCGAAGCGTCCACCTTCGGGCTGGGTATCCAGGTGGCTGCCCATCATCACAGGGGCTGCGTCCTTATCGGTGCCGCCGCGGCGGGCGAACAGGTTGCCAATAGCGTCCACGCTCAACGTCAGGCCAGCGGCTGTACACCAGTGGCTGAACAGCTCACGACCGGCCTTGTCTTCAGCGCTCAATGCCAGACGGCAGCTGCCACCGCGTGCCGTCGCGCCGATCTCGGCCATGTCCATCAGGCTATGCCACAGGCGCTCGCCATTAATCTTCAACATTACTGACTCCCTCAACTGTGTGCCATTTCCAGGCGGTGAGCCGTGGCGTGGCGGCGGGACAAGGCCAGCACGCACACCAACGAGACCGCCGCGATCACGCTGTAAAACACTGCCATCGGCCACCATTGGCCAAGGTATTGATGAGCCAGCCAGGTGCCGATCAGCGGCGTCAAACCACCGACCAACGCGCCGCATACCTGGTAGGCGAGGGAAATCGCGGTGTAGCGCACACGGGTTTCAAACAGGCCGCTGACAAAACCTGCGATGACGGCGTAGAACGACGCCATGCACACCACCGCCAAGGCAATGCCGAGGATGATCAAGGGCGCCTGGCCGCTGCTGACCAAGACGAACATCGGATACGGCGAAGCCATTGCCAGTACACACATGGCGCACAGGAACCGCGTAGCGCCGACCTTCTCCGCCACCCAGGCGGCCAATGGCTGAACGCAGAACTGGATAATGGCAACGAAGAACAGGCATTCCAGGATCAGCGATCGCGGTAGGTCCAATTGCTGAGTGCTGTAGGCAATCATGAACGTGTTAGTGAAATACACGCCGGCAATCCCCAACGTATTGGCGCCAATGCACAGCAATAGCGGGCGCCAAGCGGTCTTCAGCACTTCGAGGACGGGGGCTTGGTCCTTTTTAATAGCTCGGGCCTTTTCCGCCAGGGCCTTGTCTTCAAGGAACTCCGGCGACTCGTTCACACCCAGGCGAATCGCCAGGCCGACCACTAGCAGTAAGGCGCTGGCCAGGAACGGCAGGCGCCAGCCCCAACTGAGCAGGTCTTCTTCCGGCAGACGAGTGACGGCGCTGAACGCCAGCAAGGACAGAATCAAACCGGCCGGGCTGCCCAACTGCGCGAAAGATGCAAAGAAGTTACGTCGCCCCTTTGGCGCATGTTCCCCGGCCATCAACACCGCCCCACCCCACTCGCCGCCGACCGCAATGCCCTGCACCACTCGCAACAGTATCAGCAGCACTGGCGCGGCAGCGCCGATCTGCGCATAGGTCGGTAACAGGCCGATGCACACCGTCACCACGCCCATCATCACGAGGGTAATCACCAGGGACTTCTTGCGCCCGATGCGGTCGCCGATATGGCCAAACACGATGCCGCCCAACGGCCGTGCGAAAAAGCCCACGGCGAAGGTGCCGAAGGCGGCCATGGTGCTGAACAGTTTATCGTCGGAAGGGAAGAACAGCTGACCGAACACCAGCGCGGCGGCGGTGGCATAGATGTAAAAGTCGTACCACTCGATCATGGTGCCGATAAAGGCGGCGGCCGCGGCACGGCGAGGCTGCGGCGAAGCAGAAGGCTTCATGGGGCTGGCTCCTTTGGTTATTTTTTTGGCAGGAGAAGATCAAACCAGTGCGCTCTGGTGGCGCTCGTTAAGCCCGATTTTTCGGCCTGGGGCTATGATTAGTCAATTTTCTATTTATTATCTTAATTATAAAAACTGCTTATTATCGAGCGATGCCATGCCCGAATCCCGCCGCGATATTCACCCCCTGCTCAACGACCGCCTGGACTGGAACCTGCTGCGCACCTTCCGCGTGATCGGCCAGGAACTGAGCATCAGCCGCGCTGCTGCCCGCCTGCATCTGACGCAACCGGCGATCAGCCAGGCGCTCAAGCGCCTGGAAGAACAGCTGGATTGCCAGCTCATCCTGCGCCGTGGCCCGCGCTTCGTACTCACCGAGGCGGGTGAACAGATCTTCGCCATTGCCGGGGAGATGTACGGCCAGGTTTCGCAGATGAGCAACGCCCTGCAAAAGCCGGGTGATGAAGTGATCGGCAAAGTGCGCTTGCTGATGATCAGCCGGATTAATTCCGACACTTTCGATGACTTTCTCGCAGGCTTTCATCGCGAGCACCCACGGGTAGACCTGGAGGTCGAAGTGATGCGCAGCTCCGACATTGTTGCCGCGCTGCTGGAAAAAACCGCGACCCTGGGGCTCAGCCTCAACCGCCGGCCACAACCGCGCCTGGAACAGCATCTGTTTCTGCGTCAGCGTTATGCGTTTTTTTGTGGGAAACACCACCCATTGTTCGGACGCACAGGGTTGGTCGAAGGGGATCTGCAATCGGAAAATTTCGTGAGCTTTACCAGCGACCAGATTGGCGGGATGCTCTCGCCGCTGACTATTTTCCGTGATCAGCAAGGGTTCGGCGGGCGGATTGTGGCGTCGTCATCCAGCCTGGAAGAAGTGCGGCGCCTGGTGATTGCCGGGTATGGCCTGGGATGCCTGCCAGTGCATGTAGTGGCCGAAGATGTGCAGAACGGGCTGCTCTGGCGGCTGCCGCCGGATGAGGGCATTGCGGATGTGGATATTCACGTGCTTTGGAACCGGGAGCAGAAGATGAGTCGGGCGGAGGGGGTGTTTATTGAGTGCCTTTTGGAGCGGTTGGCCAGAACATAATTGGCCGCATCCGAGTGCGCCAAAAAGCAGTTACAACTCACCGGATGCGCACCGAAGCGCGCACGGCTAGGATTGCAGCGAACTAAGCCAATGGCGTACATTAGCGATGATTTTCATTGAGACATCGGTCTTCACACGTCGCGTTAAAGAATTGATCGACGAAGATGCCTACACGGCCTTTCAGAACGTGCTTGTAGTGAATCCCGCTGCAGGCGATGTGATTGAGGGTACGGGCGGTATCCGCAAAATACGAGTAGCAGCCAAGAGCCATGGTAAACGAGGCGGGGCACGTGTGATCTATTAGCACTTCGCCTCGGCATCACAGATTGTTTTACTGATGATCTATCCCAAAAATGAACAGCAGACTTGAGCGCCGACGAACGCAAGTCACTGAAGGCTGCGATTGAGCACTGGAGATAGCTATGAGCCGACTTTTTGATGAATTGATGGAAAGCGTTCAAGAGATGAACGAGATCCTGCGCGGAGAACGGGAGCCATCCCGTGAATTTCATGTCGACTCAATGCGAGTTAAAGAGATCCGTAAGGCAACAGGGCTGACCCAGGCTAAATTCGCAGCGCTGATTGACGTTCAGCTCGGTACGTTGCGCAACTGGGAGCAGGGTCGTCGCGAACCTACTGGGCCGGCAAAGGCGTTGTTGAAAGCTATCCATAACGACCCGGTACATGTACTGAACGCGCTGGCTAGCTAAAATAAAACTCCCCCCCTGCACCTTAAACATCGTCATAACCGGAAAAGCTCGGAGCTGACTCAACTTCGGGCTTTTTCGTTTGTGATGCTGAGTGAGGACTCTTCAAAAACCTCACATCGATAGCACTGATGATTACTATCGAAACGAGCGCCTGCTCGATTGCCAACACTGATTCCTATAATCGCCCCAGCTTCCCTCTCCTGCGTCTGACCTCAGGCGACTTTCACCTTGGAATCCCACACCATGCCAAGCGCGAGCCAGGCCTCTAACGGCCTTCCCGAACATAATCAACAAAGCGTCAAACAGCAGTGGCTGGCGATTCTTTCGGTCGCCGTGGGTGCCTTTGCCCTGGTGACCAGTGAATTCCTGCCGGTGGGCGTACTCAACGACGTCGCCAGCGACCTGGGTATCAGTGCCGGTCACGCCGGATTGATGGTCACATTACCCGGCATCATGGCCGCCCTCGCCGCGCCGTTTCTGTCGGTCAGCATTGGCGCCATGGACCGTCGCTACCTGCTGATTGGCCTGACACTGGTGATGATCATCGCCAACTCGGTGGTGGCCTTTGCCACCGATTTCAGCCTGCTGCTGTTCGGCCGCGTATTGCTCGGCATCAGCATCGGCGGCTTCTGGGCCACCGCCATTGCCCTCAGCGGGCGGCTGGCGCCCAAAGGCGTGGGGGTTGCGAAAGCCACCTCGATCATCATGATGGGCGTAACCCTGGCCACCGTGTTGGGCGTACCGGTAGGTACATGGCTCAGCGGCCTGATGGGCTGGCGCATGACCTTCCTGGTCACGGCGTTGGTGGGCATTCCGGTACTGCTGGCGCAGATCTTCCTGCTGCCGCGACTCACCCCGGAGAAAGCCATTCAGATCCGTGACCTGCCGGCTTTGTTTATCAACCCACAAGCACGGGTCGGGTTGATCGCCGTGCTGCTGATCGGTCTCGCACACTTTGCCGCATACACCTATGTCGCACCGTTCTTTAAACACAGCTCCGGCTTCGACGGACCGACGATTGGCTCGCTGTTGTTGCTGTATGGCGTGGCTGGGGTGCTGGGCAATATCTTCGCCGGCTTTGCCGCCAACCGCAGCGTACGCAACACCCTGTTGCTGGTCGCACTGATGATCGGCACCAGCACCGCGCTGTTCCCCTACTTCGCCACCGGCATGACCGGCGCGGCGATGCTGATCGCCCTGTGGGGCTTCGCCTTCGGGGCTTTCCCGGCCTGCGCGAGCATCTGGATGTTCGTCGTGGCGCCCAAGGATGTAGAACGCGGCATGCCGCTGTTTGTGGCGCTGTTTCAGGTGATCATTGCCCTGGGCTCGTTCTTTGGCGGGCGGATCGTCGACCAGATGGGCAGCTCGGTGTTGTTGAGCCTGGCCACGGTGTTGGTGGGTTTCGGATTTGCGACCGTGCTGGTGTTGGGACGCAAGGTGAGTAATAGCCTGGTGGCGCAGCCAGCCTGACCGGGTTGTAGGCGCAAAAAAGCCTGCTGAGCATTGAGCTCAGCAGGCTTTTTTCGTTTCAGGGAGCAGGTATTTATTTGGCCGTGGGGAAATCACGCTCAAGGACAGCATCCACCAAGGCTTGCGCGTTCTCGATCAATTGAGCCAGGGCCATGATCACGGGCGACTGCGTGCTGACTGGATCTTCGGCGCATTGGTAGGCGGATTGAAGGGCGGATGAGAGGGTTTCGGTGGCGTTTATAAGGGTTTCTTCGGTGCCGACATCATCGGCTACGCAAAAGATTTTGCGTGCATGCCCTTCGGTAGAATCAGCGGTGATCTTATTCATGATGTAACCCCAGCCAACGCAACCCTGCACGAAAACTGCCGAACCTGCACAACGTAAGCACCTGTTTCGGCAAAGCTTGGTAACCAGAATCTCCACCGGGAACCTTGTGTGCATAAGCCTGCGAGCTAGTCTCAAAAAGTCGCCGCCGTGGCGACACACTGTCAAGGGTGCTGATATGCCAACGAGATATCGCGATGCGGTCACAGGTGAATACGTAACCGAGCAAGAGGCGAAGAAAAGACCAAGGGAAACGGTGAAAGAAACCGATAAAAAGCGCCCGGCAAAGCCGACGGCCAAAAAGTAGGATCAACAGATGAGAGCGACTGCCGTATGTCCAGACAAACTTGCCAATGAAACCCGATTGCTCCAATGTAATGACCATCGTCATTACACAAGGAGCTATCCCTTGGCATCTATCAACATTCGTATCGATGACGACCTGAAAGCTCGCGCCTACCTGGAGCTGGAGAAACTTGGTGTCACCCCTTCCGAACTGATACGCCAGGCGTTGCAATATGTTGCCGAGCGCGGCCAGTTGCCATTTAAGCCTGTGCTGATGACTGAAGAGGATGAAGCCTTGATGGCGACCGTACGTGAGCGTCTTGCTTCGCCTCAACGCGTAAGGGTTTCTTTGGATGACCTATAGCCTTGATTTTGATGCGCGTGCATTGAAAGAATGACAAAAGCTCGGTGACACCCTCCGTCAGCAACTCAAAAAGAAGCTGGTCGAAATCCTGAACAACCCACGTATTGAGGCTAATCGCCTACATCGCCTGCCTGACTGCTACAAGATCAAACTGCGTAGTAGCGGGTACAGGCTGGTGTATCAAGTGATCGATCAGGAAATTGCGGTGTTCGTGGTCGCCGTTGATAAACGTGAGCGTGATCAGGCTTATCGCAAAGCGTCTGAGCGCCTTGATCAGCGTTAGGCAGGACTGGAAAATATCCCTGAAGCAGTCGCTGATAAAGACTGGAAATGAAAAAGCCCCGCAGCTTATTCAGCTGCGGGACTTTTTCTATGTAATGGCGGAGAGATAGGGATTCGAACCCTAGGTACCGGTGAAGGTACAACGGATTTCGAATCCGTCCCATTCGGCCACTCTGGCATCTCTCCAACGGCGCGCATCATAACAGTGTGTTTCGCGGAAGCAAACCCCAAAGGTGATTTTTTTCCGTGCTATCAGATGCTTGCGTCGATTACAGCGGTACGCCGAGACGATTGGCGACTTCTTCGTAGGCTTCGATCACGTCACCGAGGCCTTGGCGGAAGCGGTCTTTGTCCATCTTCTTCTTGGTGTCCTTGTCCCACAGGCGGCAGCCGTCCGGGCTGAATTCGTCGCCCAGGACGATGGAGCCGTCGTGGAATACGCCGAATTCGAGCTTGAAGTCCACCAGCAACAGGCCGGCGTCGTCGAACAGCTTGGTCAGCACGTCGTTGACCTTGAGGGACAACTCCTTCATGCGCGCCAGTTGCTCAGCGGTGCCCCAGCCGAACGCCACGACGTGGGATTCGTTGATGAACGGGTCGCCCTTGGCGTCGTCCTTCAAGAACAGTTCGAACGTGTAAGGGTTGAGCTTGAGGCCCTCTTCCACGCCCAAGCGCTTGACCAGGCTGCCGGCGGCGTAGTTGCGCACGACGCATTCCACCGGGATCATGTCGAGCTTCTTGACCAGGCACTCGTTGTCGCCCAGCAGTTTGTCGAATTGGGTCGGGATACCGGCCGCTTCGAGCTTCTGCATGATGAAGGCGTTGAACTTGTTGTTCACCATGCCTTTGCGATCCAGTTGTTCGATGCGCTTGCCGTCGAACGCCGAGGTGTCGTTGCGAAACAGCAGGATCAGGCGGTTGGCGTCGTCGGTCTTGTACACCGACTTGGCTTTACCGCGGTAGAGTTCTTCACGTTTTTCCATGATGGGCTCCGCTTTGAGTAAGGTGGGCTAGGCGATGTGTCGCCAGTCGAGCCCTGAATCTTGATCGGCCAGTTGCAGCCAGTCCGGGTCGCACCCTAGGGTGTCGACAAAACATTGCCGGGCAAGCGTCGGCAGGTTGTTCTTGCTGCTGAGGTGAGCCAGGACCAGATGTTGCAGGTCTTGCCAGCCCAACTCGTACACCAGGTATGCGGCCTGGTGGTTGTTCAAATGTCCCAGCTCGCCGCCCACCCGTTGCTTGAGAAAGTAAGGGTAATGACCGCGTGCCAGCAGGTCTCGGCAGTGGTTGGACTCGATCATCAAGGCATCGAGGTCCCGGTAACCCTCCAGCACCTTGGCGCAATAAGAACCCAGGTCGGTGAGCACACCGAAGCGCCGCTCACCGTCACTGAATACGTATTGCGTCGGCTCCTGGGCATCGTGGGCAACCGCGACGACATTGATGCTCAGGGCACCGATTTGCAGTTGCTCGCCACCAGCCAGAAAACCTGCCGGCTCGATGGGTTTGCGCATCCCGCGCAACGTGCCGCGGCTCATGTACACCGGCAGATTGTAGCGCCGAGACAGTAAACCCACGCCATGCACGTGGTCGGCATGTTCGTGGGTCACTAGAATCGCGCTCAACTGCGCCGGGTGAACACCGAGGCGCAGCAGGCGTCGCTCGGTTTCTCTTAACGAGAAACCACAATCGACCAGCACATACGTGTCATCGTGGGCGACCAGCGTACCGTTCCCTTGGCTACCGCTGCCGAGAACGGCAAAACGCATCGGATCAGCCCAGGTTGTCTTGAATCACCCCCAACACTTTGCGCGCTGTTTCAGCTGGCGCGACGGTGTTGATGTTCTTCTCGACGGTGACTTGCACGCTTTCGCCCACCTTGCTCAAACGAACCTGATAACGCTCGGCACGGGTTTCGATCTCTTCCTTGGTCGGCGCGCTGCCGAACAATTTGCCGAAGAAACCTGGCTCGTCGTCCTTCTTCTCAGCCTTTTCAGCCACGTTGATGTAGTACAGGCCCAGGCTGCGGTTGATGTCTTCAACGCGCCAAGGGCCCTGCTCCAACGCGCGGCCAACACTGGCCCAGGCACGGTCGAGGTCTTCACCCAGGTTCAGCACGACGTTGCCACTGCCGTCTTCGGTGAGGCTGACGCGGCTAGGGGTGTCGTAATCACGGGCGGCGAGCAAGGATACGGAACCGCCCTTCTCGGAAATACGGCTCATGCTGGCGAGCATTTCGTCGACCAGCGCGGCGTCAACACCCGTGTTGACCGAACGTGGAGTGAAATCGACGTTGGCTGTGCTGCCTGCAGGACGCTCGGCGCTGACCACATAGATTTCGCTGGTGTTGCGCTGCACGCCTGGCTCGATGCGCACACGCACACGAGCTTCGCTGTCGGCGGCAACACCGCCCGCCAGCAGGCGCTGGGCCATGTTGGCGGACAGCTCGCGACCTTGCTGCCACGCGGTGGTGAACTCACCGGTCTGCGGGCGTTGCTGGTCGATGCTAAAACCGTTGTCCTGGAAGAACTGCACCGCCACCGGCCAGACCTCGGCAGGCGGACGCTGAGCCACGATCCAACGATTGTCGCCGCTTTTTTGCAGGCTGTAGTCGCTGGCATCGGCCACGGACATAATCGGCTGTGGGCGTGGCACTACGTACTCACCCTTGACCGTGTCGTCGGCAACGTTGCGTGGAATCGGCAGCAGCGGGTCAAGGCGCTTGGCGACATTGACATCAGGCGGCAGTTGCATCGGTTTGGTTGCTTGCGCTTCCAGGTAATCGCTGCCGCGGTCACGGAAGTAGCCTTCCGGGCCCCATACCCAACCGCAGCCACTGGTGCTGGAGATAATCAAGGCAAGTGCGGAAAGTCCGGCCAATCGCTTCATGCGTAGTGCTTCCTCAATTAAACCAGGACGCCGGACTGGCGCAGGGCCTGTCGCAGCGGTTCGTGACAGGCTTCGCTGAGGCGGGTGAGCGGCAGACGGATACCGTCCGGCATCAGGCCCATCTCAAACAGCGCCCACTTCACGGGAATAGGATTGGATTCGATAAACAGTGTCTTGTTGAGCGGCATCAGCTTCTCGTGGATCGCACGCGCGGTGGCTGCATCGCCCGCGATGGCGGCGGCACACATATCGCTCATGGCGCGCGGGGCCACGTTGGCGGTCACGGAGATGTTGCCCTTGCCACCCAGCAGGATCAGCTCGACAGCGGTGGCGTCGTCACCGGAATACACCAGGAAGTCGCTGCTCACGCCGGCCAGGATGTCCTTGGCGCGCTGCAGGTCGCCGGTGGCTTCCTTGATGCCGATGATGTTCGGCACGGTGGACAGGCGGATCACGGTCTCGGCCTTCATGTCGCACGCGGTGCGACCCGGTACGTTGTAGAGGATCTGCGGGATCTGCACGGCTTCGGCGATGGCTTTGAAGTGCTGGTACAAGCCTTCCTGGGTCGGCTTGTTGTAGTACGGAGTCACCAGCAGGCAAGCGTCGGCGCCGGCCTTCTTGGCGTTCTTGGTCAGCTCGATCGCTTCACGCGTCGAGTTGGCGCCCGTACCGGCGATCACGGCAATGCGGCCCGCTACGCGCTTGACCACGAATTCGATCACCTGGATGTGTTCTTCCACATCAAGGGTGGCCGATTCACCTGTGGTGCCGACCGCCACAATGGCGTTGGTGCCCTCTTGCAGGTGGAAGTCCACCAGTTTGCCCAGGCTGTCCCAGTCGAGACGACCTTGTGCATCCATGGGTGTGACCAGTGCCACCATACTGCCCGCAATCATGCAACCGCTCCTGCCGGAAAAAGAGAGCCGTAATGGTACTGGCGCCAAGATGCTTGTACAAGCGAAGTACCGCGTGAGGATGCGTTCTGGCGCAACTAAACGACGGGCAATGCCATCATTAGGCCAAAGCACCGCCCCAAGCGGGCTGATCACGCAATGAAAACGCCACCTCCTAGCCCTTGGCGACGCTTTTCGCTACCCTTGATCCTTTGATCGATACCGCCCACACGGTATCGACCGCTCATCGCTTTAGGAAGGCTGCATGTCCACCCCCACAGTTCGCGAACAATTCCTTGTTATCAGTGCCCTCGGCGCCAACCCCATGGAGCTGACCAACGTCCTGTGCCGCGCCAGCCATGAGAACCGCTGCGCCGTCGTGACCTCCCGCCTCACCCGCCATGGCGAGTGCAGTGCGCTGGTCCTGCAGATTTCTGGCTCCTGGGATGCCTTGGCGCGTCTGGAAACCGGCCTGCCAGGCCTGGCCAAGAAGCATGATTTCACCGTCAACGTGGTACGCAGCGCTGCCCTGGAAAACCGTCCCCAGGCCCTGCCTTACGTAGCCTATGTCAGCTCGGCCTACCGTTCGGACATCGTCAACGAGTTGTGCCAGTTCTTTATCGACCACAACGTCGAGCTGGAAAACCTGACCTGTGACACCTACCAGGCGCCACAAACCGGCGGCACCATGCTCAATGCCACCTTTACCGTGACCTTGCCGGCCGGTGTACAGATCAGTTGGTTGCGCGACCAGTTCCTGGATTTCGCCGATGCCCTGAACCTCGACGCCTTGATTGAGCCATGGCGCCCACAGAACCCAATGTAAGGAAGTACTTCTCTATGCCGGTAGCCATCGACACACCCGTGGCCGATTTCGAGGCCCAGGCCACCAGCGGCCAGACCTTCAGCCTTGCAGCCTTCAAGGGCAAGCAAGTGGTGATCTACTTTTACCCGAAGGACAGCACCCCTGGCTGCACCACCGAAGGCCAGGGTTTTCGTGACCAGTACGCCGCGTTCAAGGCCGCCAACACCGAAGTGTTCGGCGTGTCGCGTGACAGCGTGAAGTCCCACGAGAACTTCAAGGGCAAACAGGAATTTCCGTTCGAGCTGATCAGCGATAAGGACGAAGCGGTCTGCCAGCTGTTTGATGTAATCAAGTTGAAGAAGCTGTATGGCAAGGAATACCTGGGCGTGGATCGCAGCACCTTCCTGATCGACAGCCAAGGCGTCCTGCGTCAGGAATGGCGCGGCGTGAAAGTGCCGGGCCATGTTGATGCGGTTCTGGCGGCAGCGCAGGCGCTGAACAAGGCTTGATCTTGCCTCGATAAGGCCTTCAGGCCTTGCGCAACCAATAACGGTACACACCCTCGGCGGCGTCTTCATGCTCCAGGGTGTGGCCGGCCAGCTTGGCAAAGGTGCGAAAATCACGCTGGGAGCCGGCGTCGGTAGCAGTCACCTTGAGCACGGCACCACTGGCCATTTTATTGAGCTCCAGCTTGGCCTTTAGCAATGGTAAAGGGCAGTTCAGACCGCTGGCGTCGAGTTCGGCGTCACAGGCTACAGCGTCGGTCATGGTGTTACTCCAGGCAAACATTCGGGCTGCTTAGAATATCTGGTCCCAAGCTCAGTGTCCGGCTACAGTAAGCTCTTTGTCGAAAGGCTTTGTGCATGACTTTTTTGCGCCCTACCCTGCTGACGCTGGCCTGCCTGCTGGCCTCCCCGGCCTTCGCTGACGACCTGCCGTCACTTGGTGATGCCAGTTCTGCCATTGTCTCGCCGCAACAGGAATACCAACTGGGCCGCGCCTGGCTGGCCTACCTGCGCGGCCAGGTTTCGCAACTCAACGACCCGCAACTCAAGGATTACGTTGAAACCAGCGTGTACAAGCTGGTGGAGACCAGCCAGGTCAATGACCGGCGCCTGGAATTCATCCTGATCAACAGCCCACAGCTCAACGCCTTTGCGGCTCCCGGTGGGATCGTCGGGGTCAACGGCGGCCTGTTTCTCAATGCACAGACCGAAGGTGAATACGCGTCGGTACTGGCCCACGAACTGGCACACTTGTCCCAGCGCCACTTCGCCCGAGGCGTGGAAGCGCAATCACGCATGCAACTGCCGATGATGGCCGCCCTGCTTGGGGGCATTATCGCCGCTGCTGCGGGTGCCGGTGATGCCGGTATCGCCGCGATTGCCGGCTCACAAGCCGCCGCGATCCAGGAACAGCGCCGCTTCTCCCGCCAGAACGAGCAAGAGGCCGACCGCATCGGTATTCTCAACCTGGAGAAAGCCGGCTACGACCCGCGCTCCATGCCCACCATGTTCGAACGGCTGATGCGCCAATACCGCTTCGACGCCAAGCCGCCGGAATTCCTGCTGACTCACCCGGTAACCGAATCGCGTATCGCCGACACCCGCAACCGCGCCGAACAAGCCAAACCTGGCGGCAAGGAAGACAGCCTGCGCTATCAATTGATTCGCGCACGGGTGCAGCTCAAATACGAAGACACGCCAGGTCTGGCCGCCAAGCGCTTCCAGGCACAGCTGGATGAAAACCCTAAAAATGATGTAGCGCGTTATGGCCTGGCCATCGCCCAGATCAAGGGTACTCAACTCAAGGAAGCGCGGGAAAGCCTGGCGCCGTTGCTGGCCAAGGCGCCTAACGACATCACCTACAACCTGGCCCAAATCGAACTGGACATCACCAGCAACCGCATGCCGGATGCGCAGCAACGTACCGACCGCATGCTCACCCAGTACCCCAGCAACTATCCATTGAACCAGGTGCGGGTAGATCTGTTGCTTAAACAGAACCGTACCGCCGATGCAGAAAAGGCGCTGGACGGGCTACTCAAGTCGCGGCCGGACGATCCGGACGTGTGGTATCAGGTTGCTGAAACACGCGGTTTGTCCGGCAACATTATTGGCCTGCATCAGGCTCGCGCTGAATATTTCGCATTGGTGGGGGATTTCCAGCAAGCCATCCAGCAGTTGGACTTTGCCAAGCGGCGTGCTGGCAATAACTTCCCGCTGTCCTCGCGCATCGACGCCCGTCAGCGTGAGCTGATCGAACAGGAGCGCCTGGTGAAAGGCATGATGAGCTGAACCCGCCGCCCACAAAAAAGCCCCGCTGCCGTTAACCGGCAGCGGGGCTTTTTTATAGGTCTAGCGGATTACTCAGCCAGCTTGAAGGTGATGAAGCTGGCACGGCCTTGACGCAGGACGCGCATCGACACCGAGCGATTCTTCGGCAACGCCTTGGCGATGTCGGCGAACTCCTTGGTGGTATCGATTGCCTGGTTGTTCAAGTGGGTGATCACGTCACCCGGTTGCAGGCCGATCAAGGCGGCTGGGCCGTCCTGAACTTCCTTGATCACGACACCGCTTTGCAGGTCGAAGGTTTTCTTCTGTTCGGCGGTCAGTTCAACCACGGCGATACCCAGGCGGTTGCTGCTGCGCTCGGCACCTGGCTTGGCGTTGCCCAGGGCGTCCAGGGTCGCGCCTTCTTCCGGAATTGCCCCAACGGTCAGTTCGACGTTCTGGCGCTTGCCGTCACGAATCACTTCCAGCTTGGCTTTGCCGCCGGCCTTGAGCGCGCCGACCAAATGAGGCAAGTCTGCCGACATGATGATCGGCTGGCCGTTCATGCTCAGGATTACATCGCCCACTTTCAGGCCGCCTTTGGCCGCAGGGCCATTGTCCTGAATCTGCGCAACCAGAGCACCGGCCGGCTTGTCGAGACCGAAGGACTCAGCCAGGTCCTTGTTCACTTCCTGGATTACCACGCCCAACCAGCCGCGGCTGACCTTGCCGCCGCTTTTGAGCTGATTGGAGACGTCCATGGCCACATCGATCGGGATCGCGAAGGACACGCCCATGAAGCCACCGGAGCGGGTGTAGATCTGCGAGTTGATCCCCACCACTTCGCCGGCCAGGTTGAACAGCGGGCCACCGGAGTTACCCGGGTTGATCGGCACGTCGGTCTGGATGAACGGTACGTAGTTCTCGTTTGGCAGGCTGCGACCGATGGCACTGACGATGCCTTGGGTAACGGTGTGGTCAAAGCCGAACGGTGAACCGATCGCGACCACCCACTGACCGGCTTTCAGGTCCTGAGACTTGCCCAGCTTAAGCACCGGCAAATCCTTGCCATCGATTTTGAGCAAAGCCACGTCGGAACGTGGATCGGTGCCAATCAGCTTGGCCTTGAGTTCACTGCGGTCGGCCAGGCGCACGAGAATCTCGTCGGCATCGGCAATCACATGGTTGTTAGTGAGGATGTAGCCGTCAGGCGAAATGATGAAGCCGGAGCCCAGGGACTGGGCTTCGCGCTGACCACCGCCACCACGGGGAGAGCGAGGTTGGGGCATCCCGCGCTCGAAGAACTCGCGCAACATGGGCGGCAAGCCTTCCAGGTCGGGCATCTGCTGGTTCGAGACTTTGCGATCCGGCAGCTTCTGCGTGGTACTGATGTTCACCACGGCAGGCGAGGCCTGCTCCACCAGCTGGGTGAAATCAGGCAGCTCGACCGCTTGCGCAGGTAAGGCCTGACCCAGCACCAGCACTGTGGCGACTATGGATAAGTAAGACTTCAAACGTGGTATCGACATACAGCTCCCGTTACGACGAGCAGGGTTAAGCGACAGGGTTCAATAAACGCCGGATACTGCGAGTGGCATTTTTGTTCCGCGAACAAACAAGGCCAGAGCCATCAAACCCTGACCTATAAAAAACATGGGAAGTTTTTGCAAGTGAAAATGCTGTCCAGAGATTTCATACGCCCAGCACCCAACGAAATTCGGGCCCAGATTGATAGACCAGGATGAACATAAGATTAACAATCTCAGGGCTTGGCGGCGGCTTTTTCACCACGCACCGACAACGCGATACGTTCAGCTGTGCCGATGGGAATTTCGCCCACCACCGTAACCATCATTTCGCCATCCACCGTATTCAATCGCCGGGATACTGCCACGGTCGGCCCAAGCTGAGCGCGGGTTTCATTTACATCAGCGCCGTTGGCTGACTCAAGAAACACCGAAAAACGCGCGAGCCCATCGTCATACATCAGGCTGTCGACGGTAGATTTCGTTTGGGGATCTTTGCGCGTAGCGCTGCTGATCTGTTGGAAACCAGGCGGTAGCCAGTCCAGATGCCACTTTTGCGTGGCAGACATGTCAGGAGATTTAGCGGCGGACATTGTTACCGGCGAACAGTCGCTGCCGGGCTGCAAGCTCTGCTCAGAAGGAGTGGCCGAAGTATCCAGGCGGGTGAACTGAAAACGCTCCAGCAACTGCCCCTGGTCATTTAGCAGCAAGGACTTGAGCGGCAGCGCAGTTTCACGGTCCAAGTGTAATTCAAACCCATAACGGTAGGGGTCACGCGGGCTGATCGACACAATCACCGCATTACGACCGGCCACACGGGATTTGCCAATGACGGCCAGATCATAGAATGAAGTGAGTTTTTTTGGATCAAGAATACGCGAGGGTGCCTCAGGCGAATGACCGAGACCGGCAACCAACGTGCCACTGACACATTGTGCCCGACCATCAACCCTGACCGCTTCTTGGGCGGAGCCGTCAAGTTGCAACAATCGTTCACGGACATGACCATCCTGGACGCGGTGCCAGATGTCATGGGTTGAAAAACTGCCGTTACGTTCGTAGACAAACGTACCTTCGAAGCTTTGCTGCTGCTCTGCACGCCCAAGTCGAGTCAGCCAGTCTTGGGCTTCATCGGCATGGGCGGATAGTGCAAACCAACTACTGAGCAAAAGCGCAAGGAGCGGTATGGCGCGCATAGGGCTCCTTAGCGAATCAGCGGTTTTCCTGGCTTGCTGCGCGAGCGTATGGCAGAGCGCTTTCAGTGCCTTTGGCGGCCGATTCCTGCGCATGTTGACGCAGGTAGCCTGGAAGGCGCTGATCTTGCCAGCCGGATTGCCCCTGAAGTACACCATTGGCCAGAGGGCCGGTGGTATCGGTGCTTTCCTTGTAGCCAGCCAGCACGGCCGGGCCTTTGACTTGCGGACCGGCCATGACCGGCTGCTGAGTCTGCTGGGCCAGCTCGTTGCCTGCGATCTCGTCCTGGTTGTACAGGCGAACGCCTGCCAACACAGCAACGGTCACCGAGGCGGCCACTGCCAGACGACCCAGGCTACGCCATGGACCACGCGAGGCTTTTGCCGGAACGGCTTCATCCGCCAGTGCAGCAGAAACGGCCGCAGCAATATCCAGACGAGGGATTAGGAGATCCTTGTGCATCACCGCCCGAGCGACTTGGTAACGAGACCAGGTATCACGGGTTTCGGCGTCATCAAATGCGTTGAGCACTCGACGAAGTTCCAGTTCATCCGCTTCGTTATCCATCACTGCGGACAGCGATTCCTGCAGGGCATCACGACTCATGGCGGTTCCTCTCTTGGCTGTCGCCGCTGTCTTTAGTTTTCCTGCAACAACGGTTGCAAGGCTTTATCGATGGCTTCTCGGGCCCGGAAAATCCGTGACCTCACAGTCCCCACCGGACATTGCATGACGCTCGCAATGTCTTCGTAACTCAGACCATCGAATTCACGTAAAGTTAACGCCGTACGCAAATCTTCTGGCAGTTGCTGAATAGTGCGATGAACGGTGCCTTCGATCTCGTCGCGCAGCAATGCACGCTCCGGCGACTCGAGATCTTTGAGGCCGTGATCACCATCGTAAAATTCTGCATCTTCTGAACTGACATCACTGTCTGGTGGGCGGCGACCGCGTGACACCAGATAGTTTTTCGCCGTGTTAATGGCGATGCGGTACAGCCACGTATAAAACGCACTGTCACCGCGGAAATTTCCAAGTGCACGGTAAGCCTTGATAAAGGCTTCCTGTGCAACGTCCTGCGCTTCATGGGTGTCGTGCACAAACCGCACGATCAACCCGAGAATTTTGTGCTGGTATTTCAGCACTAGCAGATCAAATGCTCGCTTATCACCGCGCTGTACGCGCTCGACCAGCTGCTGATCCTCTTCCTGGGTTAGCATGAACACTCCTCGTTGTACTTGAAGGAGGCTTGCATAACTAAACGATCAGGCTTGCAAACATAGACTCGGGCTTTTCGCAAAAGTTCTCCCCCTTCAAGCAAGTTTCCGGCATGCACTGATTTGGCACACACGAAAAACGCAGCACGGTCGGTGCCGGCTGCGCGAATAATCTTGTCGCCGGTTTCGTGACGCGTCCAATGCTCCCGACGGGCCAATAAACTCAACGTTTTCCCAGCTTTCGGGCAACCTGCTATTGAGTCGGGGCTTATGCAAAAAGTTCCCGTCCCGCCAACCGGCCGTTTCCCAACGCTGCGCAGCATAATCTCACAATGCCACGAAGGCGTGGCTATTGTGCCGCTCCACCCCTCTATATACTAGTGGCCCGTGTGACCCTTTGATTCGCCGATCCAGGCGTCCTGTTTGCGCCCCCCTTTGGATCGCTTTTTGCGGAATCCGTCAAATGAGCCAACAGTTTCAACACGATGTCCTCGTCATCGGCAGCGGCGCCGCCGGCTTGAGCCTGGCCCTGACCCTGCCCAGCCATTTGCGTATAGCGGTTTTGAGCAAAGGCGACCTGGCCAACGGCTCGACCTTCTGGGCCCAGGGCGGCGTGGCTGCGGTGCTGGACGACACAGACACCGTGCAATCCCACGTCGAAGACACCCTTAACGCCGGCGGTGGCCTGTGCAACGAAGACGCCGTGCGCTTCACCGTCGAGCACAGCCGGGAAGCCATCCAATGGTTGATCGACCAAGGTGTGCCCTTCACCCGTGATGAACATGCCGGCAGCGACGACGGTGGCTTTGAGTTCCACCTGACCCGCGAAGGCGGCCACAGCCATCGCCGAATCATTCACGCTGCCGATGCCACCGGGGCCGCGATTTTCAAGACCCTGCTCGATCAGGCCCGCCAACGCCCCAACATCCAATTGCTAGAGCAGCGCGTCGCCGTCGACCTGATCACCGAAAAACGCCTGGGCCTGCCGGGCGAACGCTGCCTGGGCGCCTACGTACTGAACCGCACCAGCGGTGAAGTCGATACCTATGGCGCACGCTTCACCATTCTCGCCTCGGGCGGCGCCGCCAAGGTCTACCTCTATACCAGCAACCCCGACGGTGCGTGCGGCGACGGCATTGCGATGGCCTGGCGCTCGGGCTGCCGGGTCGCCAACCTGGAGTTCAACCAATTCCACCCCACGTGCCTGTATCACCCGCAGGCCAAGAGCTTTTTGATCACCGAAGCCCTGCGCGGCGAAGGCGCACATTTGAAGCTGCCCAATGGCGAACGCTTCATGCAGCGCTTCGACCCACGCGCCGAGCTGGCACCACGCGATATCGTCGCCCGCGCCATCGACCACGAAATGAAGCGCCTGGGTATCGACTGCGTGTATCTGGACATCAGCCACAAGCCCGAAGCCTTCATCAAGACCCACTTCCCGACCGTCTACGAACGCTGCCTGACCTTCAATATCGACATCACCAAGGGCCCGATCCCCGTGGTGCCGGCCGCGCACTACACCTGCGGTGGCGTGATGGTCGATCAGCATGGCCGCACCGACGTGCCGGGCCTGTATGCCATCGGCGAAACCAGCTTCACTGGCCTGCACGGCGCCAACCGCATGGCCAGCAATTCATTGCTCGAATGCTTCGTGTATGCCCGCTCGGCGGCAGCGGACATTCTTGAGCAACTGCCGCGCATCCCGGTACCAGCCGCCCTGCCCCGCTGGGATGCGAGCCAGGTCACTGATTCGGACGAAGACGTGATCATCGCTCACAACTGGGACGAGCTGCGACGCTTCATGTGGGACTATGTGGGCATCGTGCGCACCAACAAGCGCCTGCAAAGGGCGCAACATCGGGTGCGCTTGCTGCTGGATGAGATCGACGAGTTCTACAGCAACTATCGCGTAAGCAGAGACCTGATTGAATTGAGGAACCTTGCTCAAGTAGCGGAACTGATGATCAGGTCTGCCATGAAACGTAAGGAATCTCGGGGTCTGCACTACACGTTGGACTATCCAGAGCTGCTGCCAGAGGCGAAGGATACGATCCTTACACCCGACAAATGAGGCACGTTAGGAGCCATAGCGTAGCACCATGGGGCCCCAGTTTGTAACAGCTTTGGCGCACATTTGTCCCAACGCTGAGGTCCTTATCACCTGCCCGCAAGGGTCCTTATCGTGCGCCTGAGCGAGCATGCGAGGGCCTATGGGGGTAAGCGCGCAGGTTAGTAGTTACAGGTGGTCACTCAGATTTTTGTGCCAGATCCTCATGAGGTGCCCTTGAGGCACCCATACAGCCAGAAGGCCACATGGACACCAACGCAGGCCCGTAGGCCGCGCTAAACGTGTCCATGAAGTTGTCCTAAGAGTTAAGGGATCGGTGAACCGTCAGGTTTGTGAGACCGTATTGAGTGGCAATCTCAAGGATGCCCTCATAGGATTTAGGCCAGCCTCCACCACTTGAGTCGTTGGTGGCCCCTGACTGGAGCAGGGCAAAGCAAACGGCTGCATATGGGGTCAGGTGATCGACTTGTATCTTCGTAACCACCCGTTTGTCCTTGTAGGTATAACAGAGAGTAAAACTCATGGCTGGCCTTGCCGTAACATGGTCGATGCCCAAGCATAGCAACTAAACAGCTCGCCCATGAGGCCCATTACGGACCTCATGGATACAGCGGGTGTTACGGCTTGACGACCACACGGGTGATCAGCGGAAAGTCTACGGTCTCGACCTGAAGTTTCTCAGTAGGGTCCGCTGGGTTTGCCAGCTTGATCTTGACCTTGGCCTGAGCCATTACGTCAGCCACACCGCTCACCTCAAAGTCCCAGCCCTGTACGCCAACATTACGGCTCGCAAGGATCTTCCATACGTCGCCTTCTTGGTCATGACGGAACGACAGCGAGGCAAAGCCCTTGTGCATCTCGAAGTACGTTGTCGTGACGCTTGCCAGTCATTGCGGCAATCTCGACGGTGGTCATGGTGATTTCTTTGATACCGTTAAACATAGTAGTGGACTCCTTTTGAATGCTCCCTGAGTTCGCTCCCACAGGCCGACCGTCAAGGCCCCACTACGGGCATCGACCATGGCTCAAGAAGCATTCAGAAAGACTTGACGTTGAAGTAAGCCCAGCGACGGACGTAGAGGAATTCAGAGCGACCGCTTAGCTAAGCAGTCTGCCCTGTTCTTGTGAGGATTTTTAATCTGGTCATACTGGAGACCCAACGAGCCGTTACGGTCACAGTTCGGTTACCACGACACCGAAGGTAGACCCAAGATCTTAATGAGCTACCTTAAGGTAACTCTAAGAGTATTCTCTTTAAGTTTTTATTCTTTATAGAATTAAACTAATAAGACTTAAACTTATAGTCATCTTATAGAGGTCTTTAAGTTAAAAGGCCCCTTTATACTGTGCGATCAGTGATAGGAGGCCCAAACCTATCAAGGGTCATTCCACACGGAGTGGTCAGACAGAATCGCTACAGTGGACCTGATGCTGGTCCCAGAGGTCCCGTTAGGGCTCTGCTTGGTGGTCGTGGGGTCTTGGATATAGGGCTACCTATGAGAGGTAGCGCCAGTCACTGGACGTACACGCCTTGCCCGCAGAGGGCCACCTTGAGGTGACCTTGCGGCATCTTGAAAGGAAAGCAACGCTGATTTAGCCTGTCCCTCTTTGGGTGAGGGTTTTTAAATCTTCGTCGAACGTGCTGCCAACTTGTTAGTTAAGCCACACGCTACAACTGGCTACGCTGTCTCCGACCACTCCGCCCTGTAAGACGCAGTTCGCTGATCGACGGACTCACCTGCTGCTTCACCCAGCTCCAAATCGCTTCGGACCGTGGTACCGATAAGGAATAGCGCTCAGAGCACAAACTAAATCTAAGCCATCCCGCTATACCGTTTGTAAACTTTTAGCGGACACTGAATTTTTTTGCTCAGCCACTCGAATAGCTCGTTACCTCCAGAAAGCATACCTTCCTCGAACTCATCAAAGCCGAAGAGCTTCGCCGCTTCCGAATCTGACTTAAGTGCCATGCGCACTACGTGATATTGCGCCACCGCCGCGCTTGCATCTTCTTCACCATAGAACACGCAAAAAATAAGCTCCAGCGCATTAAGCTCGAATGGACAGCCTCGACTTTGACTGGCTGCATCATAAAAACCACTTATATAGCCCATCAGCCAAAGATCAATAATCGGTTTTCCGTCGTTGGTCCAGTGAACTAATGGAGGATTTCCTCTATCTTCACCACCGCAGAGTAACTGGTACTGCGCCTTGAGCGCCGAGCACACATCAGCTACAAGGTCTGTCACCGCTGGACTACTCACAGGGTAAACCTTCGGCGCTGGCTCGCTCCGCCTCTTAAAAAAACTCATTAGGCCCATTTGCAATGGATTCCTTTCAACCCGTAATGGCTGAAGGCTACCACATACCCAGCGAATCTCCTGAAGCCCGCACACCATAAGCACCATTGAGGCGCTCGCATTGCCTCCGTACAGATCGAACGCCAGCGACCCTCGAATCAGCCTTCTGATAATGCCTCAATCAGAGCTTCGGCCATTCGTTTTACCTCAACCGCACTCCCAGCCCCGTACAGGTCATAACTGATCGACCCCGAGGCGTGCCCCAAGATGGACTCAGCGGTCCCCACAGGCACCTCAGCGGCCTTCAGGGCACCGGCCAGAGAGTGACGCAACGAGTGGAAGGTCTGGGTCCGATCAGCTTTCAAGCTCAAGACATCCCGTAGCGCCCCATTAAGCACGTTCGAGAACTGACCAGCTCCCAAGGTGAACAGCCGAGAGTCGGCCTTCCTGACAAACTCAAGGAACGCCTTAAGGTCGAACCCATAGGCCCCGTCAGTTAGCGGTATGACACGCAGAGCATTCTTGGTCTTGGCTGTCTTGCCATCGTTCCTATTAATGTCGATGACCCACACTTCCCCGACCTGCTTAACGTCAGCTTTGGTCAATTGCCTCAGTTCCTCAATACGGGTCCCAGTGATCGCACCAAGGGACAACGCCCAGCGCTGCCATGCGTCCACTGGTAGAGAATTAGCATGGGTCATCAGAGCCTTTACCTGAGCCTGAGAGAGCGCCTCACGCGAACTGTCAGCGCCCTTAGTCGGCTTCAGACCCTTGTCGAAACTCTTGTCGAGATAGCCGTTATTCACAGCCCAATCCATGACCGTCGATAGCCGGGTCAGCAGCTTCTTAACCGTCGACGGTTTACGGTCCTCAAGGAGCTTGTCCCGTAGGCCCTTCATCTCCTCCCGTGTGTGGCTCTTCATGTCCAAGTCACCAAGGACCGCACCGATGGCCTCACACGATGACTTCACGTCCCGCATGGTGCTGGCCTGAATGCTGTCCTTGCGTTCCTCCATGTAGAGCGCAGAGAGAGACTTAAAGGTCAGACCCGGAGAAGCATTTACAGATTGGGAGAGAAAGAGGGCTTCAGGCGTGCCACAAGGTTCATCGTTGAGGTCCTTAACGATCTCGACCAGCTTCCCTGAACGGCCCCGCATACGCTCCTGAGAGGCCTCAAGGATCTCAAGGGCCTTACTGACTGCCCGCTGCTGATTCACACTCAGAGGCAACGTTGCGGACGCCTTACGCAACGCCAAGTGATGCTCATCGTTGATCATCTCGTAAGCGACCAGTGAGCTGTCACCGTGTGCCATCGTCAAGTTGTACTCAGCGAAGTCAGTCAGGCGCGCGCGCAGTTCATCCCATGACGCCTCTGGGTTGTCCAAGTGGTAGGCCTTGAGGGTCGAAAGGATGTCGTCTGAGATGGTCATTGCGGTGGCCTTGTCGGTGGTCCTGAGTGACAGCGTGAAGAAGCCCTTAACGGTTCCTTGCGGGCGAAGGCGAAGGTAATAGCGACCAGACCGGCGATAGTGGTATGGCTTGGCGAGCGCAGTTTGTAACAGGTTTGTCCCACTTTGGGAGCGGTGGTTGACGGTCATCGGCTGAAACCCCTGTATCCATTGGGTTTAGCCTCACAGGGTCGAGTTCTACAGCAACTACAAGGTCAGCCGCGACCTGATCGAATTGCGCAACCTGGCCCAAGTGGCCGAGCTGATGATCCGGTCGGCCATGGAGCGCAAGGAAAGCCGCGGCTTGCATTACACCCTCGACTATCCACAGATGCTGCCCGAAGCCCGGGACACTATCCTGGTGCCAACCACCTACGCCGGCTGAACTTCAGGCGTACCCGCAGGCGCCGGTGCACATCGGCGGCCTGTGCATCCCTTGGCACGCAGATGGACCGCACTCGCCGTTCACCCTGCGCCCGGTAACGCAACACCACGATCAGCGGCAACGCCAGGCTGTCGGGCCGCAGTTGCACAGGGTGCCACCCGCGTGCGGCGCTCCATAATTGCCAGCCATCGTCGTCACGGCGCAGGCCACGAATCGACGAACGGTGAGTGAGCAGAATTTGCCGCGGTAACACCCAGGCACAATGAGCCAGGCATAACAGGATGCCCAGGCTTGAGTAAGGCAGGTTTAGAACCAGCAGGCTGCCCAGCGCGATCAGTTGGGCAAGCACATAGGCCGCCAGCAACAGCCGCGAGGCCTGCCAGCGGCATTCGAAACGATTACTTGGGCTGGACACGGTCCAGGATCATCCGAACCATGCGCTGCAGCTCCGGGTCTTCGGATTCGGCGCGCTCCATGAACCAGCCAAACATGTCCTGGTCTTCGCACGTAAGCAACCTGACGTAGAGGTCGCGGTCCACCTGATTGAGCGTCGCGTACACCTCTTTGGTGAAAGGCACCAGCAACACATCCAGCTCCAGCATGCCGCGACGGCTGTGCCAGTAGAGGCGATTGATTTCTACATCTTCGACCATGGAGCCCTCCTAAAATAGAGCGCAAGTATACAGCCCAGGCGACACCGGAACAGTCGGCTTTGGTCGACCGCGACGAAACTATGCATTTGCCGGACGCCCCTCTATGATGCACCCATGACTTTTTGACCTGCGATGACCCATGGCTGACTCCGCTTTTTTCTGCTCCCTGTCCCACGAAGGCGTTCTCGCCGTCCGCGGCTCTGATGCTGCCAAGTTCCTGCAGGGCCAACTGACCTGCAACCTTAATTACCTGAGTGAAACCCAGGCCAGCCTGGGCGCGCGCTGCACGCAAAAAGGCCGGATGCAGTCGAGCTTCCGCATCCTGCTGCAGGGTGATGGCGTACTCCTGGCCATGGCGACCGAGTTGCTTGAACCGCAGCTGGCAGATTTGAAAAAGTACGCGGTGTTCTCCAAATCCAAGCTCACCGACGAAAGCGCTGCCTGGGCGCGCTTCGGCCTGGCGAACGCAGACGCGGCCCTGAGCGCCCTGGGCCTCGCGCTGCCGGTCGAGACCGATAGCGTGGCGCGCAACGAAGCATTGATCGCCGTCCGCGTTTCCCCGGGCCGTGCCGAACTCTGGGTACCTGCCGGACACGCCGACGCCGTGCGCAGCCAATTAGCCGCGCAGTTGCAACAAGCTCAATTGAATGCCTGGCTGCTTGGTCAGATCCGTGCCGGTATCGGCCAGGTGATGCCCCAGACGCGCGAGTTGTTCATCCCGCAGATGCTCAACCTGCAGGCCGTGGGTGGCGTCAGCTTCAAGAAAGGCTGCTATACCGGCCAGGAAATCGTCGCGCGCATGCAGTACCTGGGCAAACTCAAGCGGCGCCTGTATCGCCTGAGCCTGGAGGCCGACGAACTTCCCGAGCCAGGCACGCCGCTGTTTTCCCCCAGCCATAACAGCGCAATCGGCGAAGTGGTCATCGCGGCAAAAGCTGACCAGTCGATTGAACTTCTCGCTGTGCTGCAAGCCGAAGCTGCCGACAGTGGCGACGTGCGCTTGGGCACCTTGGAGGGCCCGGGCTTGCACCTGCTTGACCTGCCCTACCAACTGGACCGTGATCGCGAGATCCAGCGTTAATCGCCGTACTTTTTTGCAGCACCCTAGAGAGCATGAATGAACAAGCTGGCGGAAAAAGTCCAACAAGCGTTGGTAACGGCCATCGACAACGATGACCTGGTTCTGCCGACATTGCCGGAGGTGGCCCTGAAAATTCGCCAGGCCGCCGAAGACCCGGACATCAGCATCAGCCACCTGAGCAAAGTGATCAGTCGTGACACGGCCCTGTCGGCGCGCCTGATCAAAGTGGTCAACAGCCCGTTGCTACGGGCCAGCCAGGAAGTCACCGACCTGCACACCGCCATCACCCGGCTTGGTACCAACTACAGCAGCAACCTGGCCATCGGCCTGGTGATGGAGCAGATCTTTCACGCCCGCTCCGAGGTGGTCGAACAGAAAATGCGCGACGTGTGGCGCCGCAGCCTGGAGGTGGCGGGCGTGAGCTACGCCTTGTGCCGTCGCCACAGCCACCTCAAGCCAGACCAGGCGGCCCTGGGTGGCCTGGTGCATCAGATCGGCGTGCTGCCGATCCTCACGTATGCCGAGGATCACTATGAGCTGCTGGCCGACCCCGTCAGCCTCAACCACGTCATCGACAGCATCCACCCGGTGCTGGGGGACAAGCTGCTGCGGGTCTGGGACTTTCCTGAGATGCTGGTGAACGTGCCAGGCCAATACCTGGACCTGACACGCGACTCTGCAAGCCTGGACTACGTCGACCTGGTGCAGGTCGCCGCGCTGTACTGCCACCGCGGCACCGACCATCCCCTGGGGACCGCGCCGATTGCCACATTGCCGGCCATCACGAAGTTACGCATAGACCTGCACAGCGACGCCCTGCGCAGCGAACTGGACGAAGCGCGCTCGATGTTTTACTGATCAACCCGCGATAAAACTCACGCGCACCTTAAGCCCCGCCAGCTCGCCATCATGCAGGCTGATCTGCGCCAGGTGCGCACGGCAAATCTCCCCGACAATCGCCAGCCCCAAGCCCGACCCCATGCCCTGCTGGCTGCGTCGATAAAAGCGCTCGAATACCCGGTCCCGCTCATCCAGCGGGATGCCGGGGCCGTCATCCTCCACCTCCAGCACCGCCGGGGCCGTCACGCGCAGAATCACATTGCCGCCGGGCGGGGTATGGGCCAAGGCGTTATCCACCAGGTTACTCAGCAGCTCATTCAACAGCGTCGGTTCGCCGCGCAGCCATACCGGCTCGTCGGCCTCCAGCGCCAGGGCCACGCCCCGCGCGTGGGCCAGCGGCGCCATGGCCATACCGAGCTCACGGGCCAATTGGCTCAAATCGAGCAGTTGCGCACCGCCTTCGGCAATGGCCCGGGCACCGTTTTCGATGCGGGCCAGGGACAACAATTGATTGGCCAGGTGCGTCAGGCGGTCGGTGCCCTGGGCGGCCGTTTCCAGGGTGCTGCGCCAGGTGGCCGGTTCTTCGGCACGCAGGCCCAGTTCCAGCCTGGCCTTAAGCGCCGCCAGGGGGGTGCGCAGCTCGTGGGCAGCGTCGGCAATAAACTGCGCCTGGCGCTCGAACTGCCCGCGCAGACGTTCGGTGAAATGGTTGAGTGAGCGTACCAGTGGGCCGAACTCGTCCTGAACTTCCACCAAGGGCAGGGGCCGCAGATCATCAGGCTGGCGCTCTTCCACCGCTGTACGCAGGCGTTCCAGCGGGCGCAGCGCGGCGCTCACCGCGAACCACACCAGCAATAACGCACCGATGGCGAGCATGCCCAGGCGCAACAAGGTGTCGGCCATCAGGCTGCGGGCCATGGCCACCCGGGCTTCGTCGGTCTCCGCAACACGAATTTCGGCCATGCCGTTCATGTTCGGCTCCGAGACGGCCTTGAGCAGGCTCACCACGCGCACAGGCTGGCCCAAATACATGGCGTTGTAGAACCGCGCCAAGGCCGGGTAATCGTCGGTGCGGGGCGTGCCGGGCGGCGGGCCGGGCAGGTTTTCGTAACCGGAAATCAGTTTCTGATCAATATCATTGACCTGGTAATAAATGCGCCCGGCACTGTCGTAGGCAAAAGTGTCCAGGGCCACATAGGGCACATTGGCGCTGAGGGTGCCGTCCACCTGGGTCAAACCGGCGGCAATGGTGCGTGCCGAGGCCAGCAGCGTGCGGTCATAAGCGGTGTCGGCGGCTTCGCGACCGTTCCAATAAGCGCTCATGCCGCTGGCGAGCATCAACAACACCAGCAATAACGCAAGGTTGCACAGCAAGCGCCAGCGCAGGCTGCTGGGCTTATGCATCACGGGCTTCCAGCAAATAGCCAAGGCCGCGGAAGGTGACGATGGCGATGGGTTGGCCATCGAGCTTCTTGCGCAGGCGATGCACGTAGATTTCGATGGCGTCGGGGCTGGCCTCCTCGTCCAGGCCGAATACCTGGGAAGCCAATTGCTCCTTGCTCATCACGCGCCCCGGCCGGGCGATCAAGGCTTCGAGCACCGCTTGTTCTCGGGAGGTCAAGGTCATCAGCTCGCCTGCGACCGTGAAGCGCCGAGTGTCGAGGTCGTACACCAGCACACCGCAGGTTTGCTGACGCTCGCCGCCCAACACGCTGCGCCGCAACAGTGCCTTGACCCGTGCTTCGAGTTCCGTGAGTTCAAACGGTTTAGCCAGGTAGTCATCGGCGCCCAGGTTCAGGCCGTGCACGCGGTCTTTTACATCACTGCGAGCAGTCAGCATCAGCACCGGCAGGTTTTTTCCACGTGCCCGCAAACGCGCGAGCACCTCGAAACCATCCAGGCGCGGCAGCCCTACGTCCAGGATCACCGCGGCGTATTCCTCGCTGCTCAAGGCCAGGTCCGCCGCCACGCCGTCATGCAACACATCAACGGTCAAACCCATGCTCTTGAGCGCTTGGGCGACACTTTCGGCGAGCTGCAGATGGTCTTCAACCAGGAGGACACGCATGGATTTCTACCTCGTTCAGGGGTGGTCGGCGCCACGCTTTGCCCGGCAGTTTACAGCCGCAACCTGGCCTGTGAAGCCCGAAAACATTGAAAGGCGATTGAAAGGTTAGTGAAAGCTTCGCCCTTTAGCATCCAACCACGGTGGTCTATGCCCGCCGAGTTGCCTGACCCGTAGCGCCCGAAAAACGCCTCGAAGCGTTTTCGCCAAAATAAGAACAATAACGGAGTACACCACGATGCTGTCGACCCAGCCACAGGCTTGCCCGCCTGTTCGCTCTTGCCGTCTGACCCACACCGCCCTCGCCAGTGCCGCTGCCCTTGCCGGCTTTGCGCCGCTCAGCCAGGCTGCCTTCTTCGAAGACAGTAGCGCGACCCTGGAAACCCGCAACATGTACTTCAATCGCGACTTTCGCGACGGTACCAGTGCGCAGCAATCCAAGCGCGACGAATGGGCCCAGGGCTTCATGCTCAACCTGCAATCAGGCTACACCGACGGCACCGTCGGCTTTGGCGTGGATGCGCTGGGCATGCTCGGCGTCAAGCTCGACTCCAGCCCCGACCGCACCGGCACCGGCCTGCTGCCGACCCACGATGACGGCCGCGCCGCCAACGAGTACGCCAAGCTGGGCCTGACCGGCAAAGTGAAAATCTCGGCGACTGAGCTGAAAATCGGCTCGCTGATCCCCGAACTGCCGATCCTCAAGCCCAACGACGGGCGCATCCTGCCGCAGACCTTCAACGGTGGCTTGATCACCTCCAAGGAATTCAAGAACCTGGTATTCACTGGTGGCCGCCTGGATAAAGCCAAGGACCGCGACGACACCAACTACGAAGACATCGCGCTCAATAACAAGAACAGCCGCTTCCTCAGCGGTGCCACCGGCAAGCACTTCAACTTCGGTGGCGTCGACTACAAGTTCGCCGACAAGATCACCGGCAGCTACCACTTCGCCCAACTCGACGACGTGTATCGCCAACACTTCTTCGGCATGGTCGCATCACGCCCGATGGGCCCTGGCACTTTCGCCGCCGACCTGCGGCTGGCCATCAGCGATGACACCGGCTCGGCCCGCGGCGGCAATATCGACAACAAGTCCCTCAACGGCCTGTTCAGCTATGCCCTCAATGGCCATAAGCTCAGCGCCGGCTACCAGCACATGTCCGGCGACAGCGCCTTCCCGTATGTGGATGGCAGCGACCCGTACCTGGTCAACTTCGTGCAGATCAACGATTTTGCCGGCGCCGAAGAACGCTCCTGGCAGGCACGTTACGACTACGACTTCGCCAAGCTGGGCATTCCTGGCTTGAGTTTCATGAGCCGTTACCTCTCGGGTGACAACATCAAGCTCAAGAACGGCGAGACCGGCAAGGAGTGGGAACGCAACAGCGAGATCAAGTACGTGGTGCAAAGCGGCACGTTCAAAGATGTGGCCGTGCGCCTGCGTAACGCCACCTATCGTTCCAACTACTCGGCCCGTGATGCGGATGAAATGCGCTTGCTGGTCAGCTATAGCGTCGCACTTTGGTAGTACCCCTCATAACAACAACGATGGAGATCGCCATGACCCCTTCACTGCGTAAATTTGCCCTCGCCGCCGGCTGCATGCTGTTCGCCGGCCAACTGCTGGCCGCCGACGAACCCAAGCGTCCGGAATGCATCGCCCCGGCCTCCCCTGGCGGCGGTTTTGACCTGACCTGCAAACTGGCGCAAAGCGCGCTGGTGAACCAGAAGCTGCTGACCAAGCCGATGCGTGTGACCTACATGCCAGGCGGCGTGGGCGCGGTGGCCTACAACGCGGTCGTCGCCCAGCGCCCTGCAGATGCCGGCACGTTGGTCGCCTGGTCGAGCGGTTCGTTGCTGAACCTGGCCCAGGGCAAGTTCGGCCGTTTTGATGAAAGCGCCGTGCGCTGGTTGGCGGCAGTGGGCACCAGCTATGGCGCCATCGCGGTGAAAAGCGACTCGCCCTACAAGACCCTCGATGACCTGGTTAAAGCCCTGAAGAAAGACCCAGGCAGCGTGGTGATCGGCTCCGGCGGCACCGTCGGCAGCCAGGACTGGATGCAAACCGCGCTGATCGCCAAGGCCGCCGGAATCAACCCGCGCGAACTGCGTTACGTCGCCCTTGAGGGTGGCGGTGAAATCGCTACGGCTCTGCTGGGCGGGCACATCCAGGTGGGCAGTACCGACATCTCCGACTCCATGCCGCATATCCAGAGCGGCGATATGCGCCTGCTGGCGGTGTTCTCCGAGCAACGCCTGGATGAGCCGGAAATGAAGGACATCCCGACCGCCAAAGAGCAAGGCTACGACATCGTCTGGCCGGTGGTGCGTGGCTTCTACCTGGGGCCAAAGGTCAGCGATGCCGACTACGCCTGGTGGAAAGACGCCTTCGACAAACTGCTGGCTTCCGAGGAGTTCGCCAAGCTGCGTGACCAGCGCGAGCTGTTCCCGTTCGCCATGACGGGCCAGGAGCTGGACACCTACGTGAAGAAACAGGTGGCTGACTACAAAGTGCTGGCCAAAGAGTTCGGCCTGATCCAGTAATCGCTCCTTTTTTTGTGTAATGCCCCTGTAGGAGCGAGCTTGCTCGCGAAGAACCCAAGGACATCCACGTGCGTCCAGAGAGCACGCGTTATCGTTGAAGTTTTTCGCGAGCAAGCTCGCTCCTACAAGAGGGGCCTTGGAGTTTTCTATGCTCTTACAACGCATTTTCGCTGCCGTGCTATTGCTGGCCTGTATCGGCCTGGCGCTGATGGCCTGGCCGTATCAGGCGGCTTTTTCCTACGAACCCGTAGGGCCAAGAGCCTTCCCCCTGCTGTTGCTCGGGCTGATGGGCCTGGCGCTCATCTACATGATGATTCGCCCGCAGGCGACCAAACACACTGACGATGAACCCGCGCTGGATCAACCCACGTTGATCAAGATCGGCATCTGTGTGGCCCTGCTGCTGGTGTTTGCCGGCACATTCGAATCCTTGGGTTTCATTCTCAGCAGCATGCTGATCGGTATTCCGATGGCACGGCTGTACGGCGGCCGCTGGTTGCCCAGCGTGGTGATCATCACCTTGATGAGCGTCGGTCTTTATCTGCTGTTCGATAAAACCATGGACGTACCGTTGCCCCTCGGCCTGCTCGACGTTCTGGAGAACTGACATGGATACTTTTGGCTATTTGGGCCAGGGTTTCGGCGTTGCGCTGAGCCCCTATAACCTGGTGACCGCGTTGTGCGGCACCCTGATTGGCACCGTGGTCGGCCTGTTGCCGGGCCTGGGCCCGATCAACGGCGTGGCACTGTTGATCCCCATCGCCTTTGCCCTGGGCTTGCCGCCCGAGTCGGCGCTGATCCTGCTGGCAGCCGTGTACCTGGGCTGCGAATACGGCGGCCGCATCAGCTCGATTCTGCTGAACATCCCGGGCGAAGCCTCCACCGTGATGACCACCCTCGACGGCTACCCGATGGCCCGCAAAGGCCTGGCTGGCGTGGCACTGTCGTTGTCGGCGTGGAGTTCGTTCATCGGCGCGTTTATCGCTACCTGCGGCATGGTGCTGTTCGCCCCGCTGCTGGCCAAGTGGGCGATTGCGTTCGGCCCGGCGGAATATTTTGTCTTAATGGTGTTTGCGATTGTCTGCCTGGGCGGCATGGCCGGTGACAAACCACTGAAGACTTTTGTTGCGGCGCTGATCGGCTTGTTCCTCTCTTGCGTGGGCATCGACGCCAACAGCGGTGTGTACCGCTTTACCGGCGACAATATTCACCTGACCGACGGCATCCAGTTCGTGGTGTTGGTACTCGGCCTGTTCTCCATCAGCGAGATTCTCCTGCTGCTGGAAAAAACCCACCGTGGCCAGGAAGCGGTGAAAGCCACAGGGCGCATGATGTTCAACGTCAAGGAAGCCTTGTCGGTACTGACCGTGAACCTTCGTTGCGGCGTATCGGGTTTTATCATCGGCGTATTGCCGGGTGCGGGTGCGACCATGGCCTCGGCCGTTGCCTACATGACCGAGAAACGCATCGCAGGCGCCAGCGGCAAATTCGGTCAGGGCGACATGCGCGGCCTGGCCGCTCCAGAAACCGCGATCGGCGCGTCGGTCTGCGGCGCCATGGTACCCATGCTGACGCTCGGCGTTCCTGGCTCGGGCACCACGGCGGTGATGATCGGCGCCCTGTCGCTGTACAACATCACTCCCGGCCCACTGCTGTTCCAACAGCAACCGGACATTGTCTGGGGCCTGATCGCCTCGTTGTTCATCGCCAACATCATGCTGGTCGTGCTCAACATCCCGATGATCCGCATCTTCACCCGTATCCTCGCCGTGCCGAACTGGGCGCTGGTGCCGGTGATCGCCATCATCACCGCGATTGGCGTGTACGCCGTGCATGCCACCACCTTCGATCTGTTCCTGATGATCGCCATCGGCATCTTCGGCTACATCCTGCGCAAGCTGGACTTCCCGCTGTCGCCGCTGCTGCTGGGCTTTATCCTCGGCGGTTTGATGGAACAGAACCTGCGCCGTGCGCTGTCGATCTCCAACGGTGCGCTGGAAATCCTGTGGTCGAGCCCGATCACCTTCGGCGTCTGGGTGCTGACCGCAATCATGCTGCTTGTACCGCTGCTGCGTATCTGGCGTAAACGCGTGCAACAGCGTCGTGCCCTGGCCGATGTCTGAGGTCACCTTTAAACATTGGTGGGGAACACCGCTGGTCGGCCTGGCCGGCGGTTACCTGGCCAGCCTGGTCGGCTGGCCGTTGCCGTACATGGTCGGCTCGTTGCTGGCGATCATCCTGGTGCGCTGCCTGACGCCCTGGCAATTGGCGGAGATTCCCGGCGGGCGCAAATGCGGCCAATGGGTGGTGGGCATCGGCATTGGCCTGCACTTCACCCCACTGGTGATCGAGCAGGTGATGAGCCACTTCGGCCTGATCTTCTTCGGTGCACTGGTCACCAGCTTGTCGAGTGTGGTCGGCGTGTGGTTGATGCGCCGCAGCGGGGAAGACCGCGCCACGGCGTTTTTCTCCAGCATGCCGGGCGGTTCCGGGGAGATGGTCAACCTGGGCGCTCGCAACGGCGCGGTGCTCAGCCGGGTTGCGGCCGGGCAGAGTTTGCGTGTGCTGGTGGTGGTGTTGTGTGTGCCGGCGATCTTCAAGTATTTGCTCGGAGGCGGCGCACCGCAGTTTCACCCGGCGCCGGTGGACTGGGCGTGGCTGGCCATGCTGTTTCCGGTGGGTGCGCTGGTTGCCTGGGGCTGGCAACGCTTGCGCCAACCCAACCCTTGGCTGTTCGGGCCATTGTTGGTGAGTGCGATTGCCAGTGTGACCTGGGATTTACACATTGGCCTGCCCGACGGCGGCAGCCAGATCGGCCAATGGTTGATCGGCAGCGGGTTGGGCTGCCACTTCAATCGGCAGTTCTTCCGTCGCGCGCCCTCATTCATGGGCCGCACTTTGATTGGCACGGCATTGACCATGCTGCTGGCGACGTTAGCGGCGGTGGGCTTGAGCGCCCTCACTCACCTCGACCTGCGATCACTGACCCTGGGCATGATGCCAGGCGGTATCGCTGAGATGAGCCTGACAGCTGAAACCCTGCAGCTGTCGGTGCCCTTGGTGACGGCGATGCAGGTGATGCGCTTGTTGTTCGTGCTGTTCTTGGCCGAGCCTTTGTTTCGGCACTGGAACCGTCAGCCCGCCCCCCTCTAAAACCTCCCACATGCTGAATGTGCCAGGCCTCAGACGGGTGGCAAACGCCACTCGATGGGGGCCTCGCCATTCTGCTCGAGAAACTTGTTGGCCCGGCTGAAATGCCCGCAGCCCAGAAACCCGCGATACGCCGACAACGGCGAAGGATGCACCGAGGTCAGCACCAGATGCTTGGTGGCGTCGATGAGCTTCTGCTTGCTTTGAGCATGGGCGCCCCACAGCAGGAACACCAGGTGCGGCTGATGCTCGCTGACTACCTCGATAATCCGATCGGTAAAGAACTGCCAACCCTTGCCCGCATGGGCGTTGGCGTTGGCGCGCTCCACGGTCATGGTGGTGTTGAGCATCAGCACGCCCTGGTCGGCCCAGCTTTGCAGGTAGCCGTGGTTGGGGATGTCGATGTTCAGGTCGCGCTTGAGCTCTTTATAGATATTGACCAGCGACGGCGGCGCCGGCACGCCCGGTTGCACCGAGAAACACAGGCCATGGGCCTGGCCAGGGCCGTGGTAGGGGTCCTGGCCGAGGATCACGACCTTGACCTTGTCCAGCGGTGTTGAATTGAGTGCGTTGAAAATCAATGGGCCGGGCGGATAGATCTCTTTGCCAGCGGCATGTTCCTGGCGCAGAAACTCGCGCAATTGCGCCATGTAAGGCTTCTCGAACTCCTCACGCAGAGCGTGTTTCCAGCTGGGTTCGAGTTTGATACGGTCGCCATCGGTCATAGTTGAATTGTCTTGTAAAAAAGAATGAGGCGAACCCTAGGAAAGCCGACCCCGCTTGTCAATTGATCTGACACAGCACCGGCACTTTCCCACGAAGGGATCATACTCATCCTTCACCTTCTCGATTGAGGTCACGATGAACCTGCATTTCGAAGAACTGACCGGCAGTGGCGGCGCTCGCATCGGTATCGCCAGCCTGGACGCGCCAAAGTCCCTTAACGCCCTCTCCCTGCCAATGATTCTGGCCCTGGATGAGCGCATGGAGGCCTGGGCCAAAGACCCGCAGATCGTCTGCGTGCTGCTACGCGGTAACGGCCCCAAAGCCTTTTGCGCCGGTGGCGAAGTGCGCAGCCTGGCTCAGGCTTGCCGTGAGCAGCCCGGCGAAGTTCCGGCTCTGGCCGCCCAGTTTTTTGCCGCTGAATATCGCCTTGACTACCGCCTGCACACCTTCCCAAAGCCGTTGATCTGCTGGGGCCACGGTTATGTCTTGGGCGGTGGCATGGGCCTGTTGCAAAGCGCCGCCGTGCGTATCGTTACGCCAAGCAGCCGTTTGGCCATGCCCGAGATCAGCATTGGCTTGTACCCGGATGTGGGGGCCAGTTGGTTCTTGTCCCGCTTGCCGGGTAAGCTCGGCCTGTTCCTGGGCCTCACCGGCGCCCATATCAACGGTCGCGACGCGCTGGACTTGGGCCTGGCAGACCGTTTTCTGCGTGATGACCAGCAAGACGAATTGCTCGATGGCCTGCTGCAGCTGAACTGGCAGGAACAGAGCGCGATGCAACTCAACAGCTTGCTCAAGGCCCTGGCGCAGGAGGCGATCAGCGATCAACCCGACGCGCAATGGCTACCACGCCGCCCACAGATCGACGAATGGCTGGATGTAGGAGATGTACGCTGTGCCTGGCGCGCCTTGAACCTGCTGCGCGACCACAGCGACCCGCTATTGAGCCGGGCCGGCAAAACCCTGAGTGAGGGCTGCCCACTGACGGCGCATCTGGTGTGGGAACAGCTCCAGCGCGCCCGCCACCTATCCCTGGCCCAGGTGTTCCAGATGGAATACACCCTGAGCCTCAACTGCTGCCGTCATCCGGAATTTGCCGAAGGGGTGCGGGCGCGCCTGATCGACAAAGACCAGGCGCCTCATTGGCACTGGCCGGATATCAACACACTCCCGGAAGCGGTGGTGCAGGCGCACTTTGACAAGGCCTGGGAAGGTAGAAATCCTCTGGCAGATTTATCTGACTACTGACAGGTCTGTACGTTTGTCGTTGACCTTGAACTTGCAATTGTCCGGTTGGCTGTCCACGCACGTATACACCGGCAACTCGAACGCATCGGGCTGCAGCTTCCAATACAAGGAGCTGGTCAACGACATGTTGATAATCTCATTGCCCCTGCTTGGCCTCAACGCTACTACTACCCCGCTCCAGTTGGTGCGGTAGATGCACTTGTCCATGTAGCCGTTTCCTCTCTCCTCGCCGTCGCCCGGCATGAAGACTGCGCCAATGAACCCGTCGACAACACCACGCGACGCGACCTTCGGACTTTGCCAGCGCAGGCCGTTGTCTTGGGCGCGATAATGGCCATCGGCGTACACGATCTGCGACGGATAAGGACAGCCTTGCTCCGCACTTGCCGATGCAATGAAGCAGCTCATCAGCAGGAGCACGCAAATCAATTGTTTGAACATAGGGATTCCATCTGCTCAGTCTCACCACGCAAAAGCACAAGGCTTCTCGTTAGTGAAGTACAGCTAGCGCCTCAAAGATAGCTGTTAAATCTGACAGTACGGACATACGGTACCTATAAAAAACGGCGCATGATGCGCCGCTTGTTTTTCAAGATATTTAACGGTGACCGCCGCGACCACCTCCGTGGTCGGAACCGCGTCCACGCCCGCCATTACCCCAGCGGTCGCCCCACCCCTGGTTGGGGTAGGGTCGGTAGCCGGCGCGAGGGTAATAGCGCGGGGCTGGTTGGTAGTAGCGCGGCGCCGAATAGTAGCGAGGCTGTGGCGCATAGTAGCGAGGCGCTGGCGCGTAATAGCTGCGCCCAGAAGGGTAATAACGCGGGCCGCCGTAGTAATAGGCTGGCGCCGGCGCGGTGTAGACCTCGGAGCGATAGTAGGTGGCGCCTCCATCGTAATAGGGCACGCAGGCTGAAAGGGTCAGGCCGAGCAAAGCGATGAGCAGCAGTCGTCGATACATGGCGGCCTCCTGGACCGCGGAAGAGCTCCTCCAGCGACGCTGGCGAGCGGCATTCAGCTTTCACTGAATGACGAAACATCTGACATCAAAAACCGAATCTGGTGCGTTCGCGACACAAGTGGAAACATCTGTTTCAGACGAAGTGAAGGTCTGTCAAAAACCCATGATGATGGAATGCCGCCCAGCCGCGCTGTATCGTGCAACAACTACCGCTGTCCTACCCGATGCCTGCCTGAACCGACCCATGACCACACCGACCCTATGCCCCGCCTGCGGTGCCCGCAACGACTGCTCCCTGGCCGATCCGCGCACGGCCGATCAAGCCTGCTGGTGCTACAGCGTCATCATCGACCCGGCGGTGCTTGAAGCCCTGCCGGATGAGGTGCGCAATAAAGCCTGCCTGTGCCCACGCTGCGCCCAAGTGGACGAACAGTTGCGTAACCGCCATGCGCGTTGATCGCTTCCTAAGCAACTTGCCACAGTTCAATCGTAAACAAGTGCGCTTGTTGCTGGTGGAGCGCCGGGTGACCGTCGAGGGTGTTGCAGTCAGCGATCCGCACCATGACGTACGTGAGTTCAGCCAGGTCTGCGTTGACGGTGAAATTCTGCAAGCGGGCAAGCCGGCACGCTATTTCATGCTGCACAAACCCCAGGGCTGCGTCAGCGCCACGTCGGACCCGCAACACTCCACGGTCCTGGACCTGCTGCACGAACCGGACAAAGCCGACCTGCATATCGCCGGGCGCCTGGATTTCAACACCACCGGCCTGATGCTGATCACCAACGATGGCCAATGGTCACGGCGCCTCACGCAACCACAGACCAAGTTGCCCAAGGTGTACCACGTGCAAACCGAACAGGACATAGGCCCGCAGTATGCGATGAAGTTCGCGGCAGGGGTGTATTTCGCCTTTGAAGATCTCACTACCCAACCTGCCAAACTTGAACGGCTGGGCCCAAGAACGGCCCGGTTGAGCATCGTCGAAGGCCGCTATCACCAGGTGAAGCGCATGTTCGGGCATTTTGATAACAAGGTAATCGGCCTGCACCGCGAGCGAATGGGCCCCTTGGTGCTGGATACCTCGCTTGCGCCGGGTCAGTATCGGCCACTGACTGACGACGAGATCCGACTAATCTGACGACCGTTCAGCCGGTGATGGCAAAAAACCAACCGCTTACCTTGCGACCTGCCTTCGGTGCTGCTTGAATCAAGGCTTCAGCCAGATGATGACTGATGAGTCGCCCTATAACCTCCAAGAAACACCTGCCGCGCCCGTGCTTGATCGTCGGGCCCTCCCGGCAAACCGCCCGCCATAACAACACCCGCCGGCCAGCCGTCATCGGACCGACGTGAGCCTTCATTTTCCAGGCGTATGCCTACCTGTCATAAAGCACGTGCAAAGTGATTTGCGCGCACTACCCGCTTGCCAGGAGTCTTACGACATGAGGCCAGAAATCGCTGTGCTGGATATACAGGGTCAGTATCGGGTTTACACGGAGTTCTATCGCGCGGACGCGGCGGCAAAGACCATCGTCCTGGTCAACGGCTCCATGGCGACCACGGCGTCCTTCGCTCAAACCGTCAAAAGCCTGTACCCGCAATTCAATGTGGTGTTGTACGACCAGCCCTACGCTGGCCGTTCCAAAATCCATAACCGTCATGAGCAGATGCTCACCAAGGAAGTCGAAGGCCAGATCCTCCTGGAACTGCTCGACCACTTCGCCGCTGAATATGTGCTGTCCTTCTCCTGGGGCGGCGCCGCCACGTTGGTCGCCCTTGCACACCGGCCCCGTAGGATAGAAAAAGCCGTGATCAGCTCCTTCTCGCCGGTAATCAATGCGCCGATGCGCGACTACCTCGAACGAGGCGTCGACTACCTGGGCAACCTCGACCGCGACCGTGTCGGCCACTTGGTCAACAGCACCATTGGCAAGCACCTGCCTTCGCTGTTCAAACGCTTCAATTACCGCCATGTCAGCAGCCTGGCCGCACACGAATACGGGCAAATGCACTTCCACATCAGCCACGTGCTCAACAGCGACCGGCAGTGCTACCTCAAGGCGGCCAGGCAAATCGACATTCCGGTGCTGTTCTTGAACGGCGAGTGGGACGAATACACCAGCGCAGACGACGCCAAGCTGTTTGGCCAGCATGTGGCCAAGAGCTGCTTCAGCACCATCCAGGCAACGGGGCATTTCCTGGACATGGAACATAAAGCCGCGTGCCGCGATAGCCGTGAGGCCGTGGTGGGCTTCTTGAAAGGGCAGCGGCCCGCCAGCCCGTTGCGGTATAGCCAGGGCCAGGCGCAACATGCGTGGGCGCTTTGAGATCAAGCCTGACACTGTGGCGAGCATGCTCCCTCGCCACACGCAACTCTCACATTTTTCAAAGAAAAACTTCAAATCCAGCCGAACATCTGGTACAAAGTCAGCCGTTCTGAGCGGGTATAGTTTAATGGTAGAACAGTAGCTTCCCAAGCTTCCGACGAGGGTTCGATTCCCTCTACCCGCTCCACTCAGATTTGCGCTGGCGTCAGGAAGGTTCTGACGCAGGATGCACAAAAAACCGGTCCTTGGTGACCGGTTTTTTTATGTCTGAAATTTGTTCTGCAGCGCCCATCTGGTCCTCGGCAGTCGAGCCTGAGGGTGTGAAGCACCTTGTGTTGAATCATCCACAGGAAAAAAAGCTGCTCGGGATTTCTTTTCTGGCATCCGCAGCGCTCCAGGTATTGCAGCAGGAGCGGTAGGTACGCCTAAGCAAAGTCTTACGGCAAGGCCGGCAACACCGCGCGATAATGTAGGCTCATCGGCCCAGAGTTCGGAATATGGCAATGCTGGACACCCAAAAAACCACACCCAACATCATCCTGCGCCAAGTAGTCGGCTGGGTGTTGGTTTTGCCGCTGCTGATCTCGTTTGTACGGCTGCCCTTCCCCTTCCCCCTTAGATTTTTGCTGGAGTTAGGAGTGATTGCCGCGTCAGCGTATGGCGTGAGGTTTGCCTGGCGTCACGCAACCCCACGCGTGGCTGTGTTCGCTTTGTTTGTCACCCTGCTCAACGTCATTTCTATGTTCATGTTAGGTACCGCGTCAGTACTCAAGGCCCTTTACATTATCGCCTGGCTCTACGGGTACCCCTATTATTCCAACTGGGTTTACTGGAATTTCTAATGGGGCGAAGAATTTGACCGCAAGAAACGTAGTTCCCTAACCCCTTGGTGGAACTACAGTGGCGTCGTCCCCCCTCAACGCCCTTCAAGGAAACAGCTCATGACCTACCAGTACAAGCTCATGCCTTCCCCTGTCGGTGAACTCACCCTGGTGGCGCGCGATGGCAAACTCAGCGCCATCCTCTGGGAAGTAGAACGCGCCAATCGCGTACGCCTGGGTGAATTGATTGAGGCCAACGACAGCCCGGCGCTGCGAGAAACCGAACGCCAATTGAAGGAATACTTTGCCGGAACGCGTAACCAGTTCGAACTGGAGCTGGATTTCGCCGGCACTGACTTCCAGAAGCAGGTCTGGCAGGCACTGCTGACCATTCCCTTCGGCGAAACCCGCAGCTACAGCCAGATCGCCGAGCAGATCGGCAACCCCAAAGCCGTGCGCGCAGTCGGGGCCGCGAATGGGCGCAACCCGATCTCGATCATTGCGCCATGCCACCGAGTGGTGGGGGCTTCGGGCGGGCTGACCGGGTTTGCCGGAGGGCTTGAGGCCAAGCAGTATCTACTGACGCTTGAGGATCGCAGCCAGGCAAAAATGGCTTTTTGATTACCGGTCAGCGAGCGCTCCGCGAGTGAAAGCCTGATACTCGAACAAACGTGCAAAGCCCAACTGTTGATACAGCGAGATGGCCTCCGTCGAGGCCTCGAGAAAACATCGGTGAGCCCCCAGGCTCGAGGCGTGAAGCAGGGCAGCTTGAATCAGGCAAGTGGCATAGCCTCTTCCACGAAAGCCCTTGAGCGTGCCGACATCATTCAGACGGGCCTCGCCTTCACACAGTGACAACGTCAACGAACAGCTCACACGCCCCTCGGCGGACAGGGTGAAGTGGTAAAGGGCCTCACCCGCATCAAGCGCCCTCTGGTGCCGTGCCTGATAGTTCACAACGACCTCGGGAAGCATCGAATATGCGCTGCCAACTGGACCCGCCCATTCGTTCAAATCCCGCGTCAGGCAGACCTGTAGAGTCCCCTCGCTCATCCTTGGAATAAAACGCGACAGCTCGAGAACCATCGCGGTTGTCTGTTCAGCAGGCTGGAAACCGATTGCGCAGAGCGCCTCGCGTAGCTCAGCGACCTTTTCCTCATGAACCACAATGCGTATTGCAAGGACGGAACCATGGATCAAGCCCAACGGGGCAGCAAAAGCTTCGCCCAATGGAGCGCTGCCCACGCGAATAAATAACAAGTCATACAGGCCAGAACATACGTCAACGAAATAAGCGTTGATAGCCGCGCTATAACGGCGATGCAGGCCGCAGGTGGCAGAAAAATAGTGATCTTCGGTCAGGTGATAAAGTGTGCGCAGGTCGCAGGTGGCATATGCGGTCATAGGGGTTATCCAGGTAAAAACCCAGTCTTGCGCTCGCCGCCTTGAGATACCGTAGGCTCGCTCCTAAAAGCACGGCAGAAAAACCCACAGTCCTGTTGATATGAAAACGGCGGTTGGATCCTCTCCAACCGCCGTTTTTTCATTTCCAGTAGTCGCCTCAACCGTCGCCTTGATGGCCCTTACCGTAGGTCGAGGCCAGGGCCCTGGCTTTTTGCAGGCGCTCTTCAAGCTTGGGTAGCGTCTCATCCACCAGTGCCTTTATCTCTGGCACATCCGACGCAGCGCCTTCTTTCTTGAACAGGGCGATGGCGTCTTCGTTCTCCTTGACCTGCTGCGCGGTATAGGCAGCGTCAAACGAATCGCCGTCCTTGAGTTCAGGCATCAGGGTTTCGGCCTTATCAACGATCTTCTCCCGTGGGGCCACTGGCAAATCAAGCTTCTTGGCGATCGCCGCCAAGTGCTGGTTGGCCAGCGTGCGCTCGTTGATAACCTCAATGGTGTAGTCCTTGATTTCCTGGGACGAGGTCTTGGCGTGGGCCATGCGGCTGGTTTCGATATCGGCCATGCCTTTGGCCGAAGCCTGCTCGATGAATTCTGCAGGCGACTGGGCGAAAGCACTGCTGGCGCCGAGGCCCAGCAGCATCGCGAAACTGGCGGTGCGTAACCGGGTAGCCATGCGGCTCATGATGGGTTCCTCCAGGGCAAAAATAGGCGCGGGAGCATACAACCCGCCCTGAATTCGAATTTTCACGGCGGTAAAGGTTTAGAAAAAACTTACCTGTGCGACGAACGGTCGTCGTCGCATCAGGCCGCTTTGCTGCCGAACAGGCCCGGCAATGCGTGCGCCAGGGCATTGAGGGCGAAGCCGATAAACATCACGCCGCAGAGCTTGGTGATCAGGATTTCATGGCGTTGATACAGCGTGCGCACCCGTTGGGCACCCACCACGCCGATCAGGATCGCGTAGGCCAGCAAGCCACCGATAAAGCTCAGCAGAATCAACGCCGGCAACATCGACCAAGTCAACAACTCGGCTCGGCTGGACAGCAACGCGGTGAACGTCGCCACGGCGACCGGGTAGGCCTTGGGGTTGGTCAAGCCAAACACAATACCGTGCCAGAACGGATGGCGCGCCGCGCCCTGAGGGGCGTCGCTGTTGCGGCGCTGGGTACGGATCGCACGCCAGCCGAGCCAGAACAAATACATTCCACTGAGTACACCGAGTACGTCAAACGCACTGCTGCCGACTTCCCGCGCACCGACGATGGCAATCAGCGCCGTGCTGCACCACACCACATCGCCGAGCAAATGACCGCACAAGAATCCTGCCCCGGCACGCCGGCCACGAGCCGCACCGATGCCGAATACGGCCAGGACACCGGGGCCTGGGGTAATGCCGTAGATAAAACCCGAAGCCAGCACGGCGAGCAGCAAGGATGGGGTCATGGATAGACGCTCCGACAGACGCTAAAAGGTGATTGATTCTGCATGTTTCAGCGCGGTGGGTAAAACTTCATTCCAGCATAGGGCTGGGCGCGACAGGCTTGCAGCCGCGAGGCCAGATCGCCGACATGAACCTCCAGCTTATGGCCGTCGGGATCGAGAAAATAAAACGATGCGCCTTCGCTGCGGTTGTCTCGCCATTCCTGTACCCCGGCAGCACGCAGGTGTTCGACCAAGGGAGTGAAATCAGCAGCATCGACAGTGAAGGCATAGTGGGTGTAATCCACCGCCGGAGCAGTCGAGCGCAACGGGTCCAGCGACAGGCACAGCCAAAGCCCAGGCAGTGAGAGGTAGGCACCGTTGTCCCAGGTTGCGTCGAGCTGCAGGCGCAGCAGATCGTGATAGAAACTGACGCTGCGCGGCACATCGGTGACGGCCAGGGTCAGGTGGTTGAAACCGCTGAGCATCTAGGTGTTCTCGCGTTATCGTGGGTCTGCGGACAATACACCCACCACCCTGCCAATCAACCACTGCAACCCCACATCCCCACCCCGCCGCGTATGCCAGGCCAGCTCAAAGGCAAACGACGGAATATGAAACGGCGGTGGCACGGCCAGCAATTGCCGAGCGTCAATATTTATCAAACCCCGGGACGACACCGTCAGAATCAGGTCCGTACCCTGGATCAACTGCGGCGCCACACCCCAGTGCGGCAGGCTTATGGCTACATGGCGGCGTTCACGAATGGCCGTCAGCGCCCGTTCGATTTCCGGCGTGCCGCTGCCGCGCATCTCCAACAGTACATGGGGGCGCGACAGATAGGCCGGCAGGTCCAGCACCCCGGCGGGGGCCAGGCTATCGCGGTCGACCAGGCAGGTGTAATGCTCCTCGAACAGCGGCGTAGTCCGCATTTCGGCGGGCATGTCGGGGAATACGCCCGCAGCCAGGTCGAGATCGCCATTGAGCACACCCTCAACCATGCCTTCGCGGCTAGCCTGGATGACCTGCAAGTCGATACCGGGCGCTTCATGGCGTAGGAGGCGAACCAGGCTGGGCAGGAATATCGCCGCGCTGTAGTCCGACATCGCCACACGAAAGCGGCGCTTGGCAGAAGTGGGGTCAAAACGATTCGGCGCCAGTAAGGCCTGCACCTGGGCCAGGGCTTCGGTCAATGGCGCCGCCAATTCCATGGCTCGGGCGGTTGGCACCAATGTGCCGCCCTGACGCATCAGCAGCGGGTCGCCCAGCATATCGCGCAGCCGCGCCAACGCATGGCTGACCGCCGGCTGGCTCAGGTGCAGGCGCTCGGCGGCGCGGGTGACGTGTTGCTCGCTGAGCAAAGCGTCGAGGATCACCAGCAGGTTCAGGTCGATGCGACGCAGATCATTCATCAGCTGCATGCTCGGCATAATAATTCGGAATTTAAATTTGCGCGACGAATACCCTAGAGTCCAGCAAAACCTTTGGGAGCGTCGAGATGACTGTGTTGCATTGGGTAGGTTTGTTAGCGCTGGCGGTGTTCGCCGGCGCGGTGGTGCCGTTTCAGAGTGCGATCAACGCCAACCTCGGGCGCGGCCTCGGCCATCCCTTGTGGGCCACCCTGGCTTCGTTACTGGTGAGCATCATCGTGCTGCTGCCGGTGATTGTGGCGCTGCGTTTACCCCTGCCGAGCCTGGCCTTTATCAGCAAGGCACCGTTGTGGATGTGGGCCGGCGGTGCCTTTGGCGTGTGTTTTATTTCATTGGCGTTGATGCTGCTGCCCAAGCTCGGCGCATCGGGCTTCATTGCGCTGGCCATGGCCGGGCAGGTTCTCGCGTCATTGCTGCTGGACCATTTCGGCCTGTTCGGCTTGGTGGAACGTCAGTTGACAACCTCCCGGGTGTTGGGCGCGCTACTGCTGATCAGCGGCGTTGCGCTGATTCAGTTCAGCGGCGCTCAGCCGCAAGGCGATTGATCTGCGCCTGCTCCACCACGGGCTGCGGCGCGCCCTGGCTGGCCGCCTGCAACATCGCACGGCCGACGGTCTCGGTGCTCACCACCCAATCCGGTTTCAGTCGCCGCACAAACGAAAGCACCGGCCCGAGCACGCTATAGAAGGATTGGTACAACGGCGTCTTCGAACGCACACCGTGCAACGGCTGGATGATCCCCGGGCGGAACAGATACACCGCCTTGAACGGCAAGCGCAGCAAGGCATTTTCGGTCTTGCCCTTGACCCGCGCCCACATCGACTTGCCGGCTTCGGAACTGTCCGTGCCGGCGCCGGACACATAGATAAAGGTCATCTGCGGATTGAGCCGCGCCAGGGTGCTGGCCGCCACCAGGGTCAGGTCATAGGTGAGGTGGGTGTAGCGCGCCTCCTTCATGCCCGCCGACGAAACGCCGAGGCAAAAGAAACAGGCATCAAAACCCTGCAGCAGGTTTTCCAGGGGTTGGAAATCCAGCATGTCGTTGTGCAATACCTGATGCAGCTTGCCGTGCTCCTGAGTCAGGGGCGTGCGGCCGACGGCTACCACTTCCTGCACATCGGCCGCCAGCAGGCACTCGCGCAGCACACCCTGGCCCACCATGCCGGTGGCGCCGAATAACAGAACTCTCATCAAATATTCCTTCATCCCACTGACTTGGCGAGTCGATAGACGAGCCTCTTGAAGGCTACCGGCACATCCGCCCTGCACGCCGGCACCTTACCCAATTTACTGACGCACACTCCCATTAAATCGCATGATATCACCCCCCTTCAGGTCCCTTGGCACACCAGGACATTGTAGGCAGCTATCGAATGACATTACTGTGCCATCCTAAAAGCAGGAATGGACCTACACGAAATACTCCATCCGGACTATCGTGCCTGGGAATCGTCTGACTTATCGAATCAAAATTTTCCCGATAGTGTTTTCCAGCCCCCCCAAAGGACGCTAGAGAAATGGAAAACTCATCACTCACACACAAATTCTCAAATTACAAAAAACTCATAGCATTGGCCGAAACGGACTGGCACTCGGCAAAGAGCGGGCGAATATGCGAGCTCAATGTCACCGTCAAAAGTAATAATTACCTGACAGATCAATATGGGCGCGACTTCCATCACTTCTGCACAACCTCATATGTTGGGCTCGATCACCACCCGGCCATAATAGAAGGTGCGATGCAGGGAATAAGGGAGGCCAAAACCCTGCGGCGTTGCGGACGTTGACGGTTTACTTTACTTAAAAGCTCGTTATGGGCTATTTCTCTATATGGACGACTCGCATGCGCTGTCGGCATTCGGAGAGGGAGGACGTGGTTACATCCGGCCATTTGTGCATGCGCAAGACGATCAGACATTAATAGTCGCGTCCTTAGGAAAGTCTTTCGGTGCTAGCGGCGGGTTGATCATGTTTGGCAGCGAACGACAAAAAAGTCTGATGTACCGTTATGGTGGCCCGAGCAACTGGTCGCAAAGTCTGAACTCAGCGGCTATTGGCGCTGGGCTGGCGTCGCTAAAAATACACAGACTGAAGAGCTATACGAGCTTCAAGAAAAACTTCAATTTAACATTCAACTATTTGACAAATTAATATATACAGAGCAGCACGGCACCCAGACTGCCATACGCTTAATTAACTGTGGAGAAGCTGAAAAAGCGAATGAGCTCGCCACCCGACTTTCGGACATTGGCTTTTTTACATCTGCTGTATTTTTTCCGGTAGTGCCAAAAGGAAAATCAGCCGTACGCATAACGCTCCGAGCAGATATGTCCCCTACAACGATAGAGTCGTTTTGCGCACAGCTAACCCAACTAACCACGGCCTCAAAAACCAGCACCAGCTTGCACTCCCAGTCAGAAGCTACCTAATGGGGACGTTCATTAATGGCCACGATTACTGAAACGGATTAAAAACTGTGTAAACGATGCCGAACTAGCAGTTTCTTCCTTACTTAGGATATAGGACGATTTTTATTGAAAAGCAATATCGCTCTCCTCCTCGCCTGTAGTGCTGCCTTCCTCGCTCAAGCCGGTATCAGCAGCTATCTGCCCGCAGTCCCAGCAATCGCGCAAGCTTTAGCCGTCGAAAAGCATGTTGCTCTGGCTCTAGCGGTGTATCTGGTGGGCATGGCCTTGCCAATGCTGCTGTGGGGTAGTCTGGCTGAGCGACTTGGCAGAAAACCGGTGTTACTTGCAGCCTTGGCGGTGTATGCCCTGGCGAGTGCGACGATCCCATCAGCGTTCAATGTTGAGTCATTTCTAGCCTTACGCCTGCTTCAAGGCTTGGGGGCTGGTGGGATGTCCGTCATGGCACGGGTATTAGTGCGCGACAACTTCAGCGGTGCACAGTTGGCCAAAGGACTATCGTGGCTGGGGATGACCTTCGTGGTCGCCTTGGGTATTGGCCAATTCGTGGGTTCGTTATTGCAAATGGCGTTTGGCTGGAAGGCAATTTTCTATACGTTGGCAATCGGGGCTGTCGCTTTGATAGGGGTGTTGCAGCGGGTGGTATTTGCGACGCAAGCAAAAGCTGGCTCCCCGGTCCGCGCTTGGCGTGTTTACAACGCGATTGCGCGACATCCTCCCTTTCTGCACGCCGCACTGGCCGGCGGTTTGGGCTATGGGGTGATCATTGCATTCAATACCTGCGCACCGTTGATTTTTCAGGGAGGTTTTCAGTGGAGCGCAATGGAATACGGCTGGCTGGGTTGGCCGATCAGTGGGGCTTACCTGGCAGGTGCGTTAATGGTCAATCGCTTCGTTGCACGCACAGGTCGCTTGAGAATGATGCGTGCAGGCGTTGCATTGGTACTGCTCGGTACGGCGACCATGTTGCTAGGCAGCGTGCTTGCCAGTGGGCTCGCGGTGCTGCTGTGGTTGCCCTATTGCGTGGCGGTGCTGGGGCAGTCGATCAGTTACCCTATCAGTTTATCTCTCGCCAATGATGAGGCCCCCATCAGCGGCCCCTACGCCATGGCCCTCGGCGGTTTTGTGCATCAGTTGATGGCAGCCATGATCGGCGGTGCGGCAAGCCTACTGGTGAGCCAGCAGGCGTGGCCGCTGGCGGTGTTGTGTGTGGCGTTGGCGGGCGGCACATGCGTATGCCTTGCCCGCTGCAGCTCGGATCAAAACGCGCTACGAAAGATCTCCTCAATCTGACGCTGGTCCGCCCGCCGTGGGTTGGTCAGCCCGCAGGCATCTTTCAACGCATTGCTGGCCAGCAATGGAATGTCCTGCAACTTAGCGCCAAGCTCACGCAAGCCCGCAGGGATTTCCACGTCCTGGGACAACCGACGAATCGCCGCGATGGCAGCCTGGGCGCCCTCCTCGGCGGTGATGCCCTTGATATCCGCACCAAGGGCGCGGCCCACGTCGCTCAGGCGTTTGGCGCAGACGCTGGCGTTGAAGCTTTGTACATGGGGCAATAGCACGGCGTTGCACACGCCGTGGGGCAGGTCGTACAAGCCGCCCAATTGGTGAGCCATGGCATGCACGAAACCCAGGGACGCATTGTTGAAGGCCATGCCGGCGAGAAACTGCGCATAGGCCATGTTTTCCCGTGCGGCCTTGTCAGTGCCGTCGCGGACCGCCAGGCGCAGGTTGGCGCTGATCAACTCGATGGCCTTGATCGCGCAGGCGTCGGTGATCGGTGTCGCGGCGGTGGACACATAGGCTTCGATGGCGTGGGTCAGCGCATCCATGCCCGTGGCGGCAGTGAGGCCCTGGGGCATGCCGACCATCAGCGCCGGGTCGTTGACCGACAGCAACGGCGTGACATTGCGATCAACGATGGCCATTTTTACGTGGCGGCTTTCGTCAGTGATGATGCAAAAACGCGTCATCTCGCTGGCCGTGCCAGCGGTGGTATTGATGGCCACCAGCGGCAGTTGCGGCTTGCTCGATCGGTCGACGCCTTCATAGTCGCCGATGCGCCCGCCGTTGGTGGCGCACAGGGCAATGCCCTTGGCGCAGTCATGGGGCGAACCGCCACCCAGGGACACGACGAAATCGCAGGCGCTCTGTTGCAGCAACGCCAGGCCTTTTTCGACGTTTTCCACGCTGGGGTTGGGCTTGGCGCCGTCGTAGATCACCGAGTCGATATCCTGCATCGCCAGCTTCTCGGCGATCATGCCGGCCACACCGGCTTTGGCCAGGCCGACGTCGGTGACGATCAACGCCTTGCCAAAGCCGTAGTTGCGGATGGCGGTCATCGCTTCGTCGAGGCAATCGATGCCCATGATGTTGACGGCGGGGATGAAGAACGTGCTGCTCATGATCAATCCTCAAAGGCTTTATGCCGACAGAATCAACCTGTACCGCGTGGCGCATCTTGATCAGGATCAATGCCGGCTCGTGATAAAGTCACCCCCCAGCCGATTTCGAGTAGACCCGCCGCAATGAAGGATTTCCAGGATATTGACGCCCACCTTGAAGACTGGAGCGCCCTGCGCGCTGCCGTCGACTTCAGCGGGATTCTGATCGGCAACGGCGCCAGCCGTACGATTTGGGAAGACTTTGCCTACGACTCGCTGTTCGAAAACGCCCGTACCGTCGAAGAAAAACCCCTGAGCCCCTCCGAACTCAGCGTGTTCGATGCCTTGCAGACCCGCAGTTTCGAGCAAGCGCTGGGCGCCTTGAAAACCACCAGCCGGGTCAACAAAGCCCTGGCGGTCAGCTCGGCGGCGCCGCGTAACCGTTACTACGCGATCAAGGAAGCGCTGATCAACACCATTCATACCGTGCACATTCCCTGGCGCCTGGTGCAACCGTCGACGCTGGCGACGATCAACGCGGAGCTGACCACCTACGCCACCGTCTTCACCAGTAACTACGACTTGCTCAACTATTGGGCGACCCTGCACGCACCGGGCATTGACGACCTGTTTCGCAGCGCCGACTCAAGCTTCGACTTGCGCAATACGCACACCGACGCCACCCGCATCCTGTACCTGCACGGCGGCCTGCACCTGGTGCGCAACCTCGACGGCACGGCGCGCAAATTGCCGTCCACCGACAGCACCCTGCTCAGCAGTTTTGCCATCAACAACACGATCAAGACCCTCGACGATGTGCCGCTGTTTGTCAGTGAAGGCAAGGTGGAGGAGAAACTCAAAAGTATCCGCAGTTCGGATTATCTGTCGTTCTGTTATGAACAGCTGTTGAGCCATGAAGGCGCGCTGTGCATCTTCGGCCATGACTTGGGGCCGCAGGATAAACACCTGGTGGATGCTATCGGCCAGGCCAGCATCAACACCCTGGCGATCTCGGTGTCGGGGCGCAGCGATGGGTTTATTCGCCAGCAGAAGCGGCGGTATCTGGAGTTGTTCGAGGGCTCTGCTGTGGAACTGAGGTTCTTTACAGCGCGTACGCACCCACTGGGTAATCCGGCATTGTCCGTCCCTGTGGAACGCTGAGCAAAATGTGGGAGCTGGCTTGCCTGCGATGGCGGTGGGTCAGCGACAGATCGGGCACCGATAAACCGCTATCGCAGGCAAGCCAGCTCCCACATTGACTGCATTTCAAGTCGGGATCAGCCTCATTCCTCAGCGCTGTGCACCACCACTAGCAACTGCGCCTGCACCTCTCCCACCGAGCGAATCCGGTGGGGTTTCTGCGCGTTGAAATGCAGCGCATCGCCGCGCGCCAACAGCACGCGCTCACTCATGAAATCCACCTCAACCTGGCCTTCATGCACGAATAAAAACTCCTCTCCCAAGTGCTCCTTGAAGGTCTTGTCGGTGAACTCCGCCGGCGGATAAATGATGAACGGCAGCAGGCTGCGCTCGCTGACTTGGTGGGCAAGCACCGCATAACCCGGCGAGGTGTCGGGCCGCTCATGGCTGCGCACCAGGCTGTAGCTGTCGAGGCTGACGTTGTCTTCGCTGAACAGCTCTTCGACCTTCACGTTCAGAGCCTTGGCCAGTTTCAATGCCGCGGCGATGGAGGGCGTATTGAGCCCGCGCTCGACTTTCGACAGGTAACTCTTGGTCATCCCGGATTTTTCGGCCAGGGCCTCCAGGGTTACGCCAAGTTTTTTTCTTAATATTTTCAAGCGGATAGACATTTGCTGCGGTTAATCCATGCAGAAAGCGATGAGACAGGCTTGCCAATGACACAAAGTGTCATATAGCATCTTTAGTGTCATTTGCACTCACCCAACGACCTTGCGAGCAGCGGGCGACCAGCAAATCCGACGTCCATTGAACCATCCAAAGGACACCGATATGGCCAAGACATTAGCACTCCCAAAAGACCAACTGGTCAAGCAAGCACTGAGCCAGATGCAAAACAGCCTGGCAGATAATACGTGGACCGACCGGCAAAAGCTGGCGCTGACCTGCCGAATCCTGTTCGAGTACGGCCACGACTCCGGCCTGGCCGGGCAGATCACCGCACGTGGGCCGACGCCCGGCACCTACTACACCCAGCAACTGGGCCTGGGTTTTGATGAAATTACCGCCAGCAACCTGCTGCTGGTCAACGAAGACCTCGAAGTACTGGAAGGCCATGGCATTCCCAACCCCGCCAACCGTTTTCACACCTGGGTGTACCGCGGCCGCCCGGATGTAAACTGCATCATCCACACGCACCCTACGCACATTGCCGCGCTGTCGATGCTGGAAGTGCCGTTGCAGGTGTCGCACATGGACCTTTGCCCGCTGTACGAAGATTGCGCGTTCCTGGAGGCCTGGCCCGGCGTGCCGGTGGGCAACGAAGAAGGGGAAATCATCACCACGGCCCTGGGCGACAAGCGCGCCATCCTGCTCTCGCACCACGGGCAGTTGTCCACCGGGGCCAACATCGAAGAAGCCTGCGTGATTGCGCAACTGATCGAACGGGCTGCCAAGTTGCAGTTGCTGGCGATGTCTGCGGGCAGCGTCAAACCGATCCTGCCGGAGCTGGGGCGCGAGGCCCATGACTGGATCTCCAAGCCCAAACGCCACGGCGCCGCGTTCAACTACTACGCCCGGCAAAACCTGCGCAAGCACGCCGACTGCCTGAACTGATTGTCCCCCTTTTCGACCGGAGTTTTTCCCATGTCCAACCCAACCATTCACGGCATCATCGGCTACACCATCACCCCCTTCAGTGCCGACGGCCAACGCGTTGACCTCGACGCCCTCGGGCACTCCATCGACCGCTTGATCAACAGCGGCGTCCACGCCATTGCGCCCTTGGGCAGCACGGGCGAAGGCGCTTACCTGAGCGATGCCGAGTGGGATGAAGTCAGCGCCTACAGCATCAAGAAAGTCGCCAAGCGCGTGCCGACCATTGTCAGCGTGTCCGACCTGACCACCGCCAAGGCCGTACGCCGCGCCCGCTACGCCGAAGAGCACGGCGCCGATGTGGTCATGGTGCTGCCGGCCTCGTACTGGAAACTCAGTGACGCGGAAATCCTCGCTCACTACGCCGCCATCGGCGACAGCATCGGCGTGCCGATCATGCTCTACAACAACCCGGCCACCAGCGGCACCGACATGTCGGTGGAGCTGATCCTGCGCATCCTCAAGCAGGTCGAGAACGTGACGATGGTCAAGGAGAGCACTGGCGACATCCAGCGCATGCACCAGTTGAAACTGCAAAGTGACGTGCCGTTCTACAACGGTTGCAACCCGCTGGCGCTGGAAGCCTTCGCGGCTGGCGCCAAAGGCTGGTGCACCGCGGCGCCGAACCTGATCCCGCAACTGAACCTGAGCTTGTATCAGGCCGTACTGGCCGATGATTTGAACAAGGCGCGGGAGCTGTTCTACCGACAGTTGCCCTTGCTGCAATTCATCCTCAAAGGCGGGCTGCCGGCGACGATCAAGGCCGGGTTGCGCTTGACCGGGTTGGAGGTGGGTCATCCGCGCTTGCCGGTGTTCCCGTTGGGCGAAGCAGGGATCGGACAGCTCCAAGCGTTGCTGTCATCGGTATAAAAAACGCCCGGCTCTCGCGAGCCGGGCGTAGGCCTTCTTGCACAACCGTCAGGTCTTGTCCTTGATAGTGACACTGGGACCATTGGTCTTGACGCTGGCAATGCCATTGTCTCGTGCGGCTGTAGAGGTGTACTGCTCACTGCTGCCGATCACTTGATGATTGGCCGCCTTGAGGTTGAAGAACGCTTGGCCGTTGCTGGCCACTTTTTTCTCATAACGTTCATCATGTGGGCTGTTTGTCTGCACTGAAGCAATGCCGGCTTCAGTAGCACCGCGGGTGGTGTAAAGCTCGCTGGTCAATATGGTTTCTGCGTTCGCCGCCTTAAGCACGAAACGAAACTGCCCGTTACTGCTTTTACTCAACTCATACCATCCAGCCATGACTTTCTCCTTTGAGTGGGATATCGCTCCCAAACTTGTAGGATTAAAGGCCATGCCCCAATTTTTTCCAGCCAAACACGGGAGATCTATTTAGCTGGAGACAAATGACAATAATTCTCGATATCATTCGCGACTTTTCCACATCGTGCTTCGTCAAGAAGGGTATCCATGTCTCCTCCCCAGCCCGACCCGTCGTCGGCCGATGCCTGTCGCGGGTTTTATGCAGACATTCTGTATTTCCTGCGCAAACGCACGGACAACGCCAGCGATGCGGCAGACATGGCCCAGGATGTGTTTACCCAATGGCTGGGCTACCGCGACCGGGCCAAGGTCGAGCAGCCACGGGCGTTTCTGTTCCAGATGGCACGCAACCTGCTGCGCGATCACTGGCGTAAACAGAAGGTACGGCAAATCGTCCACCCTGATCACGCCGAAATGGATGCCGAGCCGGTCACCGACGAGCACAACGACCCTATGGCCGCCGCCCTTCGCCTGCAACGCCTGGAACAGTTGAAAGAAGTCCTCGCCGAACTCTCGCCCCGCCGGCGAGAAGCCCTTATGCTGCACCGCTTCGAAGGCTTGAGCCAGGCGCAGATCGCAACGCGCATGGGCATCTCCACCAGCATGGTGGAAAAGCACATCGCCTTTGCCCTGCTGCACTGCAAGCGACGCCTTCAACCCGACACCGGCACGGAGCAGCCAGAATGAACCGCCCGAGCGACACAAACGCGCTGGACAGCCAAGCGAGCGATTCCATCGATGCCCAGGCCGCCAGTTGGTTTGCACGCAACCGCAACGAAGTAAGCCGCGCCGACCGTAAAGCCTTTGCCGCCTGGCAGGCGGTGCCCGACCATGGGCGCGCCTATGCCGAATTCGAACAGTTATGGGCCGACCTCGCCCAGTTGCAACAACTGAACAAACCGCTGGCACTGCCCAAGCGCAAGCCCGCCTTGTGGCGCCCTGCCCTGGCGGTGGCCGCTGCCTTGGTGTGCGCCGTGTTGGCGACCTCTATCGGCGCACCGCGCGAGCTGTATCACAGCCAGGTTGCCACCCAGGCCAAGGGCATGCGCACGTTGAATCTGCCGGATGGCAGTACCTTGTATGTGAATGCCAACACCCATATCCGCGTGGACTTCAGCGCCCATCTACGGGTGCTGCACCTGGACAAAGGTCAGCTGTACCTCGAAGTGGCCGCCGACAAGGAACGCCCCCTCTACGTGCAAGCCGGCGAGTCGAGCGTACGGGTGGTGGGCACTGCTTTCGATGTGCGCCGAGGGCAGCAGCAATTGGTGGTCAGCGTTGCCCATGGTCAGGTCGCTTTCGCGCCCAATGGCAAAAGCCCCGTCACCCTGCTCGGCGCCCAGCAACGGGCCTCATACAACTACGCCAAAGGCACCGTGCAACCGCAAAGCCTCAGCGCCGAAGAGGTCGCCGATTGGCGCAGCGGGCACTTGTCGTTTCGCAATCGCGAGCTGGCCAGCCTGATCGACGAACTGAGCCTGTACCGTCCACAGGCGTCGTTGCAGGTGAGCAAGGCCGTGGCGCAACTCAAGGTTTCGGGCAACCTGGATGTGAATGACCCGGACGCCCTGCTCAATGCCTTGCCCGCGCTGTTGCCGGTGAAAACCGTACTCTCGGCGGACGGCATTATGAGAATCGAGCCAAGCAAATAGGCGGCAACACCACACATGAGAATATTTTGCATTCGCATGTGTGGTTTTTTTTGCCTGCCCCGTCTTCCTCCTGTCCGTGTTTGATACGCACACCTTTTTGGCTATTTAGCCGCTCCGGGGGATTTCATGTTTCGCGCGCCTTGTCACGCTTCGCACCTGTTTCTTCGACCGACACTCATGGCTATGTGCCTGGCCTTGAGCCTCAGCGCCGAAGCCGAGTCATTCAAGCTGCACCTGCCTGCCCAGTCGCTGGCCACGTCCCTGAGCCAGGTGGCCCAGCAGGCGAAAATCCAGCTGCTGTTCGATGAAACCCTGCTCAAGAATGTGCAGGCCCCGGCGCTTAACGGTGACTACACCCCGGAAGTGGCCATCCGCTCCCTGCTCAAAAACGGTGAACTCATCCTGCTCAAGGTCGGCAGTACCTACGTGGTGCGCCCCGATGAGGGTAAAACCACCACCACCGGTGGGGCAATCCAGTTGGACACCTTGAGCGTGATCGGCACCGGCAACGAGGTGAACGCCAGCACCGTCAACCGCTCCACCCTGACCCAGGCCGACATCGACCGTTACCAGTCCAATAACATTCCCAGCCTGTTGCAGACCTTGCCCGGTGTCAGCCAGGGCGGCTCGCTGAAACCCGGCGGCCAGACCATCAACATCCGCGGTTTCGGCGATGCCGAAGACGTGCCGCTGACCGTTGACGGTGCCACCAAGACGGGCTTTGAGCGTTACCAGCAAGGTACAGTCTTTATCGAGCCCGAGCTGATCAAGCGCATCGAAGTGGAAAAAGGTCCCAACTCGCCGTTCACCGGTAATGGCGGCTTCGGCGGCACGGTCAACATGGTCACCAAGGACGCCCCGGACCTGCTCAAGGACGGCCGCAACAGCGGTGCGATGCTCAAATATGGCTACTCCAGCAACGACCATGAGCAGGTCTACAGCAGTGCCGTGTATGGCCGTACCGACGACGGCCGTTTCGATGCGCTGGCCTACCTGACCCAACGCGACGGCGGCGATATGAAAGTGGCCGCCAAGTTGCCCAACGACAACAATGAGTACCCGATCAACCCTCAGCGCCTGCCCAACAGCGCCCAGGATGTGGACGGCAAGCTGTTCAAGGTCAACGCGCACTTTACCGATGAGCACAGTGTCGGGCTGTCATACTCGCGCTCCCACAGCAACCGCTGGACCCCGTTTTCCGCCGCCAGTTACCCCACGCCGCCAACCCAGTTCAACATCGACCGCTACGGCTACGAAGGCGCGTTGAAGCGTTTCCTCGCCCACCGTGACACGGTCGACACCACCTGGTCGGGCAAGTATGAATACCAGCCGCTGGACAACCCGCTGGTGGACTTGACCGTCAAGTACTCACAGTCCAACACCGAGCAGACCGATGAGCGTGACGCCACGGCGTTTTTCCAGTTGGCCACCGGCGGGCGCAAGATGGACACCGCCTACACCGACAAGCTCCTGGACATCCGCAACGTCAGCCTGTTTGACACCGGCCCCTTGCAGCATGCCGTGACGGTTGGCGGGCAAATCCGCAAGCACACCCGCGAAACCGAAATGTGGATGCCCGGCGCCACCTACAACACGCCGCGCTACAACTACGGGCACTTCCAGCCAGGCTTCATGCCCCACGGCAAAGTTGATACCAACAGCTTCTTTATCCAGGACGCGGTGACGTTGGGCGACGTGACGATCACGCCGTCGCTGCGCTATGACCATGTGCGCAACCGCGGCGAAGGCAACGATGCGCCCTACTACAACAACCCCAACCCGGCAGTGGGTCACGACTACAGCGACCGCACCTACACAGGCTGGTCGCCACGCCTGGCGCTGTTCTGGACCGTGACGCCGAACGTGGGGCTGTTCGCCAACTGGAGCCAGACCTGGCGCGCCCCGGTGATCGACGAACAATACGAAGTGCAGGGCGTGGGCAGTCGCACCGCCACCAGCGTCGACCTGGACCCGGAGCGCATCACCTCGATCACCCTGGGCAACATCACCAGCTTCGACAACCTGATCGCCCAGGACGATAACCTGCAACTGCGCACCACCCTGTTTCACAACAAGGTCGAAGACGAGATCTTCAAGGCCACCGGCGTGGGCTGCCAGAACCAGGCAGTCAATGGCGGCAGCATCGCTTCAGCTTGCCCGCCTGGGCCGATGTCCAACTACCGCAATATCGGCAGCCTGACCATCAAGGGCGTTGAGCTCGAATCGATTTACAACTCCACCTACCTGTTTGGCTCGGTGTCGTTCGCCTATGCCAAGGGCCAGCACCAAGGCGCCTACACCAACCCTTGGGGCCCGGACGTGGCAGCGCGGGACATCCCGCCGACCAAATGGGTGCTGGTACTGGGTACCCACATCCCGGCCTGGGATGCCCAGGTGGGCTGGATGGGCCAGTTCATCGGCGCCACCGACCGCCTGCCCAGCGACAAATACTCGGGCGGCCCGGGCTCCAGCGTCGGCGATCTGTTCTACGACCAGTACGGCAACAAGCGCTACAACACCCAGGGCCTGTTCGCCAAATGGACACCGCAGCAGGCGTACCTCAAAGGCACCGAGGTGAACTTCACGGTAGACAACCTGTTCAACAAAAACTTCCGCCCGGCCTTGAGCGGCGACCGGGCGTACACGAAAGGGCGTGATGCGAAGATCAGCGTGACGCGTTTCTTCTAAGCACGCACGTATTCCAACTGTGGGAGCTGGCTTGCCTGCGATAGCCAAAAGTATCTACACAACGCTGTAACGGTCGACGATAACCACGATGCGAAGCGAGCCGCTCTTGATCTTGATCTGCTTTTGATCTCAAGCGCCCCGTCAAACCACGCTGGCCGGAATTCGACAGGGATTTGGGGGGTAAACCGGCAGGGATGCCGGTTTAGCCGCCCCGCGCCATGGATGGCGCGTGGCGGCGGCCCCCCAAATCACTGGCGGATTACGGGCACACCGAGCCTAAGCGAGGTGCCGAGTGGTGGGGCAAGAGCGTTTTGCTTACTTTTGTCTGGGCCGGCATTCCGGCTTTTCAAAAGTGAGCCGCTGTCAGAGCGGAACCCTAGGTGGCCGTTACCGCAGGAATGGATATACACACAATCCAACGGTGTTGACTGCCAGGCCGCCTTCGCGAGCAAGCCCGCTCCCACAGTTGGATTGTGGGGTGTCAGGCAGATAGGCGTCGGCTGTCAGGCCGCTATCGCAGGCAAGCCAGCTCCCACATTTGGATCGTGGGGCGTCAGGTAGATATGCGCTGGCCGCCGGGGCCGTCACGGGAGCAAGCTCCCACAGGGAACCGCGCCCATTTCAAGCCAGGTAGCCATCCCCGCGCAGCAGGGTTTCCAGGCAGTGCTCGGTGATGTGATAGAACGCCTTGAGCTCCTGGATTTTTGCCAATAGCTGCGCGTTGTCCACAGGCTCGGCACGTTTGACCGCCAGGATCATCTTGTTCTTGTTCGTGTGTTCCAACGAGATGAACTCGAACACCTTGGTCTCATAGCCACAGGCTTCAAGCAACAATGCACGCAGGCTGTCGGTGACCATTTCTGCCTGCTGGCCCAGGTGCAGGCCGTATTGCAGCATCGGTTTGAGCAGCGCCGGGCTCTGGATCTGCAGGCGGATCTGTTTGTGGCAGCACGGCGAGCACATGATGATCGACGCACCGGAACGGATGCCGGTGTGGATCGCGTAGTCGGTGGCGATGTCGCAGGCATGCAAGGCAATCATCACGTCCAGCTCACTGGGCGCCACGCTGCGCACATCGCCGCATTTGAACACCAGCCCCGGGTGTTCCAGGCGTGCGGCGGCGCTGTTGCACAGGGTGACCATGTCTTCACGCAACTCGACACCGGTGACCTCGCCCTCAGCCTTGAGGGTATTGCGCAGGTAATCGTGAATGGCGAAGGTCAGGTAGCCCTTGCCCGAGCCGAAATCGGCGACACGCACCGGGCGGTCGAGCTGCAACGGCGACGACGTCAGCGCATGGCTGAACACTTCGATGAACTTGTTGATCTGCTTCCACTTGCGCGACATCGAGGGGATCAGCGCCTGCTTGGCGTCGGTCACGCCCAGGTCGGCGAGGAACGGCCGGCTCAGGTCGAGGAAGCGATTTTTTTCGCGGTTATGCTCAGCCGAAGGCGCCTCGCGCAGTTGCTGCGGTTTACTTTTGAACAGCGAGCTTTTGTTCTTCTTGCTGTATTCCAACTGGGCTTCGTCGGTCAGCGCCAGCAAGTGCGCGTTCTTGAACGAGCTGGGCAACAGCTCGCCGATCGCCGCAACGCCGTCGGCCAAGGGGAAGTTCTTGGTGATATCGCGGGTCTTGTAGCGATAGACGAACGACAGGCATGGCCGGTCCTTGACCACCACCGGCTTGATGATCAGCCGCTGCAACTCGGCTTCCTCACCGACGTACTTGGCCAGCACCAGCTTGATAAAAGCGTTCTGGGCCAGGCTTGCGCTCAACAGTTCGATGAACTGGGCATGATGATCCGGCGCAGGGCGGGCAGGTTGAGCGGTGACGGACATGAACAAAAACGCCTCGGGTAAAGAATGCCGGGCATTTTAGGCGGGATGGGGGTTCAGGGCACGGGGTTATTTGATCAACGGTCAATCAACCCGAATAAGGATGCTGCCTTGTGCGGGAGCTGGCTTGCCTGCGATGCAGGCCACTCGGTTAATCAGGCAAACCGAGGCGATGCCATCGCGGGCAAGCCCGGCTCCCACAGAAAGCAGTTATTCGAGTACGACCAGGCGATTGGGCAGTTCGTTGCGGGTGTGAGTAACGGGCACATGCACCTTGAGCAACTCGCCACAGGCTTCAACGCAGGCGATGAACCCGGCCAGCGTCTGCCCCTGTTTCACCTGCTGGGTAAACGCCTGGACAATAGCGTCCCAATTGCTGTCATCCAGGCGCTTGGAAATCCCCTCATCCACCAGGATCTCCACATAACGCTCAGCCTCGCTGACAAAAATCAGCACCCCGGTGCTGCCCAGCGTGTGGTGCAAGTTCTGCTCCAGAAACTGCCGCCGCGCCAGGTTGGACGCACGCCAGTGGCGTACCGAACGCGGGATCAGCCGAGTAGTGACCTTGGGCAAGCGGAACACCAGGCACAGCACAATGAACGTCGCCCACTGCGCCACCAGCAAGGTGTACATGGTCAGGTAACCCGACAGGTAATGCACCACGCCCGGCACCACCAACGCGATCAAGCTCGCCCACAGCAACGGAATGTAGGCGTAGTCGTCGGCGCGCGCCGCCAGCACGGTGACCAACTCCGCGTCGGTGGTTTTCTCGACCCGGGCGATCGCTTCGGCGACTTGGCGCTGCTCGTGTTCAGTCAGTAATGCCATGGTTGTAGATGCTCTATTCTCGTTATTGTCATTACCAGCTGCCCGAAGCCCCGCCACCGCCAAAACCACCGCCGCCGCCGCGGAAACCACCGCCACCGCCGCCCCCACCACCGCCGCGCCCGCTGCTGTTGAGAATCGCCAGCAGGATAGCGCCCACCGGCAAGCCCATGCGATTGCACAGCCACAGCACGCCGATCAGCAGAATAAACAGGCCGATGGAAAAACCGGGATTATCCATGGCGAAGTTCGCATCCGCCACATGAGCCGGCACCGCCAAGGGCTCACCGCCCACCACCTGGATCATCGCGGCCACGCCGTCGCTGATGCCCTGGCTGAAATTGCCGGCCTTGAACTTGGGCAGGATCACCTGGTTGATAATCACCCAGGATTGCGCATCCGTCAGCACACCTTCCAGGCCATAGCCGACTTCGATGCGCAATTGACGGTCATCACGGGCAACGATCAACAGCGCGCCGTTGTCCTTGCCCTTCTGGCCAATGCCCCACTGGCGGCCCAGTTGATAACCGTAGTCCTCAATGGGCACACCTTGCAGGTCGGGCACGGTGACCACCACCAGCTGGTCGCCCGAGGTCTGCTCCAGCGCCTGCAATTGCTGGGTCAGTTGCTCGCGCACCGCCGGGTCGATCATCTGCGCGCTGTCCACCACCCGCCCGGTCAGCGCCGGGAAGCTCAGTGCCGCCTGGGCCACGCCCACGCAGGCCAACAGCCACAGCGCCAGGCCTATCCGTAATAAACGCATCGACACCTCAGTGCAGCCTTATTTGAACTTCACTTGCGGCGCTTTATCGGCATCGGCGCTGGTGGCTTCAAACGTGGCGCGGATCGGCAAATCGCTGTACATCACGCTGTGCCACAGGCGGCCCGGGAAAGTACGGATCTCGGTGTTGTAAGCCTGTACGGCCTGGATAAAGTCACGGCGAGACACAGCGATACGGTTCTCGGTGCCTTCAAGTTGCGATTGCAAGGCCAGGAAGTTCTGGTTGGCCTTCAGGTCCGGGTAACGCTCGGACACCACCATCAAACGGCTGAGTGCGCCGCTCAGGCCATCCTGGGCTTGCTGGAACTGCTTGAGCTTCTCGGGGTTGTCCAGGGTGCTCGCATCCACCTGGATCGAGGTGGCCTTGGCCCGCGCTTCAATCACCGCGGTGAGGGTTTCCTGTTCGTGGGCGGCATACGCCTTCACCGTTTCCACCAGGTTGGGGATCAGGTCGGCACGGCGCTGGTACTGGTTCTGCACCTGGCCCCAGGCGGCCTTGGCCTGTTCGTCCAGGGTCGGGATGTTGTTGATGCCGCAACCGCTCAGCACGCTGCTGATCAGTAACAGCGCCGCAGCCTTGAAGCCCCAGCGATAAGTGTGTGCTGCTTGCATAGTGTTTCTCCTGCCCGATCTGATGGAATGTGACGACTAACCCTATAAACCACGCGCTTGGGGCATAATCCGCCACCACTGGAATGCTTCGAGCCAATCAGCTACAAAGATGCCCAGCGCGAAAAAGAGTTCAGAGTGTGCTGCATTTATCTGAACAACACCCGAACAACAATAGACGTTCCCCACATTTTGGCCGACAGCATCTCTCTGAATGCTGCGCAGTCGCCGAAAAAGGATATTCATGAAAAAGCTGTGTTTGCTCGGCCTTGTTGCCACTCTGGCCAGCCACCCCGTATGGGCAGAAACAAAGCCTGCTGCGCTTAACGACAAGGACGCCTTCGTCAGCGACCTGCTCAAGCAAATGACCCTGGATGAGAAGATCGGCCAATTGCGCCTGATCAGTATCGGCCCGGAAATGCCCCGCGAGCTGATCCGCAAGGAGATCGCCGCCGGCCGCATCGGTGGCACGTTCAACTCCATCACCCGCCCGGAAAACCGTCCGATGCAGGACGCGGCCATGCGCAGCCGCTTGAAGATCCCGATGTTCTTCGCCTATGACGTGATCCACGGCCACCGCACCATTTTCCCGATCAGCCTGGCCCTGGCTTCCAGCTGGGACATGGACGCCATTGGCCGCTCCGGGCGCATCGCCGCCCAGGAAGCCGCCGCCGACAGCCTCGACATCACGTTTGCGCCGATGGTCGATATCTCCCGCGACCCGCGCTGGGGCCGCACTTCAGAAGGTTTCGGTGAAGACACCTACCTGGTGTCACGCATTGCCGAAGTCATGGTCAAGGCGTTCCAGGGCACCAGCCCCGCAAATGCCGACAGCCTCATGGCCAGCGTCAAGCACTTTGCCCTCTATGGCGCGGTGGAAGGCGGGCGCGACTACAATGTGGTCGACATGAGCCCGGTCAAGATGTACCAGGACTATCTGCCGCCCTACCACGCAGCGATCAAGGCTGGCTCCGGCGGCGTGATGGTGGCGCTCAACTCGATCAACGGCGTGCCCGCCACGGCCAACACCTGGCTGATGAACGACCTGCTGCGCAAGGACTGGGGCTTCAAGGGCCTGACCGTCAGCGACCACGGCGCGATCTTCGAGCTGATCAAGCACGGCGTGGCCAAAGACGGGCGTGAAGCCGCCAAGCTGGCGATCAAGGCCGGCATCGACATGAGCATGAACGACTCGCTGTACGGCAAGGAATTGCCGGGGCTGCTCAAGTCCGGCGAAATCCAGCAGAGCGACATCGACAACGCCGTGCGCGAAGTGCTCGGTGCCAAGTACGACATGGGCCTGTTCAAGGACCCATACCTGCGCATCGGCAAGGCCGAGGATGACCCGGTCGACACCTACGCCGACAGCCGCCTGCACCGCGCCGAGGCCCGCGACATTGCGCGCCGCAGCCTGGTGTTGCTCAAGAACCACAACGACACCCTGCCGCTGAAAAAATCCGCGACCATTGCCCTGGTCGGCCCGCTGGCCAAGGCACCCATCGACATGATGGGCAGTTGGGCTGCTGCCGGCCGGCCTGCGCAGTCGGTGACCCTGCTCGACGGCATGAACGCCGTGATCGGCGAAAAAGGCAAAGTGATCTATGCCCGTGGCGCCAACATCACCGGCGACAAAGCGGTGCTCGACTACCTCAACTTCCTCAACTTCGATGCCCCGGAAGTGGTGGATGACCCGCGCCCTGCCCAGGTGCTGATTGATGAAGCGGTGAAGGCGGCGAACAACGCCGACGTCATCGTCGCGGCGGTGGGCGAGTCCCGTGGCATGTCCCACGAATCGTCGAGCCGTACCGACCTGAACATCCCGCAAAGCCAGCGCGACTTGATCAAGGCCCTCAAAGCCACCGGCAAACCGCTGGTGCTGGTGTTGATGAACGGCCGTCCGCTGTCGATTCTTGAAGAGAACCAACAGGCCGATGCGATCCTGGAAACCTGGTTCGCAGGTACCGAAGGCGGCAACGCCATTGCCGACGTGCTGTTCGGCGACTACAACCCGTCGGGCAAACTGCCGATCACCTTCCCTCGTTCGGTGGGGCAGATTCCGACTTACTACAACCACCTGACCGTGGGCCGGCCATTCACCCCAGGCAAGCCGGGCAACTACACCTCACAGTACTTCGATGACACCACCGGTCCCCTGTTTCCGTTTGGCTATGGCCTGAGCTACACCACGTTCAGCCTGTCGGACATGGCACTGTCGTCCACCACGCTGAACAAGACCGGCAAGCTCGACGCCAGCGTCACCCTGAAGAACACCGGCAAGGTCGATGGCGAAACGGTTGTGCAGTTGTATATCCAGGACGTGGCCGGTTCGATGATCCGCCCGATCAAGGAGCTCAAGCACTTCCAGAAGGTCATGCTCAAGGCTGGCGAAGCGCGCACGCTGCACTTCACCCTCACCGAGGACGACCTGAAGTTCTATAACACCCAGCTCAAGTACGCAGCCGAACCGGGTGAGTTCAATGTACAGATCGGGTTGGATTCCCAGGATGTGCAGCAGCAAACCTTCGAACTGCTCTGATCTGAAGCTGTCAACACGGTCGCTGTGGGAGCTGGCTTTTGTGGGAGCTGGCTTGCCTGCGATACAGGCACCTCGGTTTGTCAGGTGTACCGAGGTGATGCTATCGCAGGCAAGCCAGCTCCCACAGTTGATTGAGTTGGCCCGACTAGCCGCGCCGATCCAGCAGGTTGACCACCAACCGATCAATCCAGCCCCACACCCGCTGCTTTACCCGCCGCCACAATGGCCGCGCCTTCCATGCCTCCAGACTCACCGCCTGGCTCTGGGCAAAGTCCGCTTCGAAACTGCCCACCACCGCCGCCGTCAATCCCGGGTCCAGCGCTTCAAGATTGGCTTCCAGGTTAAAACGCAAATTCCAGTGGTCGAAATTGCACGAGCCAATGCTCACCCAATCGTCCACCAGCACCATCTTCAGGTGCAGGAAGCACGGCTGGTATTCGAAGATCTGCACCCCTGAACGCAGCAGACGCGGGTAATAACGGTGCCCGGCGTAACGCACCGACGGGTGATCGGTGCGCGGGCCGGTGAGCAACAGACGCACGTCCACACCGCGCCCTGCCGCCCGGCGCAAGGCGCGGCGCACGCTCCAGGTGGGCAGGAAGTATGGGGTCGCCAGCCAGATACGCGATTTGCTGCTGTTCAAGGCGCGAATCAACGATTGCAGAATGTCACGGTGCTGACGCGCATCGGCATACGCCACGCGACCCAGCCCCGGCCCGGTGGCGGGCACCTTGGGTAAGCGGGGCAAACCAAAATGGGTCGCCGGTTTCCATTCACGGCGCGCGGCGTTAGCGTGCCATTGCCGATCGAACAGGGCCTGCCAGTCCAGCACCAGCGGGCCGCTGATCTGCACCATCACTTCATGCCAGTCGGCGGTGTCTTGCCCCGGCGTCCAGAACTCGTCGGTGACACCGGTGCCGCCGACCACCGCAATGCGCTGGTCGATCAGCAGCAGCTTGCGATGGTCGCGATACAGGTTGCGCATCCAGCGCCGCCAATTCAGGCGGTTGTAAAAGCGCAGCGTCACGCCGGCGTCGGTCAAGCGCTTGCGCAGCCCCAGGGTAAACGCCAGGCTGCCGTAATCGTCAAACAGGCAACGCACCTGCACGCCGCGTTCGGCAGCCAGCACCAGTGCCTGCACCATGGCCTCGGCGCAGGCACCGGCTTCGACCAGGTACAACTCAAGGTCAACCTGCTGCTCAGCCCGGGCGATGCCCACCAGCATCTGCGGGAAGAAATTCGGCCCGTCGATCAGCAATTCGAACTGATTGGCGCTGCGCCACGGGAACACCGCGCCGCTCATGTCAGCGCGCCGTGAAGATCAGCACCGCACCCACCGGCACCGACAAACTGATCGACTTGAGCCCCGCCGCCTTGCGCAAGGTAGCCACACCGGGCGCCAGGTCGAAATCTTCGGCATGCAGCACCACGGGCTCCAGGGTTACCACCTGGAAACGCCGCTCATCCAGGCGCGTGGCCAGCAGTTCGGCGCTGTAGGTCTGGGTCTTGCCGTGCAGCGTGACGCTCAAGGGCAGGCGCAATTCCAACTGCGCGCCGGATGCCAGGTCATTGATGGGCTGCAGATTGATTTGCGCGCTGATCTGCGCTTCGGGGAAGGTCTTGATCTCGAACAGCTCTTTACGCATGCGCTCGTCGCGCAGCGGGATGCCGCTGTTGATTGAGTCCAGCTCCACTTCCAGCCGAGCCGCACCTTTGGCGTCGACTTTGCCATGCAATACCAGGAAGCGCTGGACTTCAGCCACTTCGGTGTTTTGAGTGGTGACGAAGGACAGGCGTGAGGATTCGTTATCCAGGTACCAGTCGGCGTGGGCGGGCACGGCAGCACAGGTCAGCAGCGCGAAGACCAGAGGTTTGACATTGAACATAAAGACTCATGGGGCAAAAAACCTGGGCGAACCTTAAGCGCAATCTCACAACCGGCGCAAATTCAAATGTGGGAGCTGGCTTGCCTGCGATGGCGGTGTATCAGTCAACCATTTCTCGCCTGGCACACCGCCATCGCAGGCAAGCCAGCTCCCACAGGGTTTTGCGGTGTTTTTAATCCAGCGTTCGCTGCACTTCGCACACCGCCTGTTCAAGGCTGCCCATATGCAAATTCAACACTCGCTCCACCGGCGCCTGATGCATTGGCCAATGCAGCGCCATGCTCCCCACCAGGCGGCCATTGGCGCGCACCGGCAGCGCCACCGCCCGGATCAGGAACGGCAAACGCACAGGATATTCCCAATAGCCCTCGGTACGCTGGCCAAAGCCCTGGTGCTGGGTTTGCTCGCATGCGCGATAGTGCTCGTCTGCCGCCACATGATTACGGCCTGCCAGGCGATTTACTTCTTCGGCCGGCAATTGCGTCAAGCAGGCTTTGCCCATCGCGGAATGGAACAGGCTGGCATACTGGCCGACGATCTGGCAGTTGTTCGGGTACAGCTTGCGCAACACGCGGGGGATCGCGCTTTCCATGACCTCCAGGCGCTCACCATCGAAACACGACAAGTCCACCACCAGCCCGGTGCGCTCGCTGAGCTCCAGCAACCAGGGCGCGGCGCTCTCCACCACCTGGCGCTTGAAGCGTTGCTGGGTATCGCCGATACAAGCGCCGGGCACGCAGGCGGTAACGCCGATCGCTCAGGCCGCGGTAGACCCACCCCTGTTCCTGCAAGGTCAGCAACATGCGCGACACCGTGGCCTTGGGCAGCTGCGTGAGGTAGTGCAGTTCTTCCAGCCCCAGGGCTTGGTGCTCGCCCAGCAACTCGACGATTGCCAGAGCGCGCTCAACCGAGCGTACGGTGCCTGTCTCCATGTTCGATCTCCCTGTTGCCGGTGGATGATCTTTTTTCACAGCAAGATACAGGCCCGGTCAGCGCTCAACGGGTCGTTGCAAGGCACGCCGGTGGCCGGCGTTGTACCCATTGGGTCAGTTGTTCATGGGCATAGGCCAATTGCAGTACGGCCCTGTCGGCCTGCGCCGGGCCGATGATTTGCAGGCCCATGGGCAAGCCCTGGGGGTTGAAGCCCACCGGGATGCTCATGCTCGGCAAACCGGCGAGGGTCGGGCCGATCACCACCTCCATCCAGCGGTGATAAGTGTCCATTTCACGCCCGCCGACGAGGCGCGGCCAAGGCTGTTGTGCATCGAAAGGGAACACCTGGGCGGTGGGCAACAGCAGGAAATCGTAACGTTCGAACAGCTTGCCCAAAGCGCGGTACCACTCACTGCGGTCCACCGACGCCTGGTAAACCTGCTGGGCACTCAAGCCCTGGCCGCCCTCCACTTCCCATTGCGCTTCGGGCTTGAGCAACGCGCGTTTTTGTGGGTTGGCATAGGCCGCGCCGAGGTTGCCGTGCACCAGCCAATGGCGGTGTACCAACCAGCAGCGCCACAGGCGCGCCATGGAAAAGTCCGGTTGGCAGCTGTGCACTTCACAGCCCAACCTGGCGAAATCAACCAGCGCCGCTTCGCACAGGCTCATCACGCCATCATCCATCGGCAGATAACCGTTGTAGTCCCCCAGCCAACCGAGGCGCACGCCCTTGAAGTCGCGCAGCAACGGCTGGCCCAGCACCGCCGGATCGGCCTGGGATGACAGCGGCGTGCGAGGGTCGTAACCGGCCTGGATGCTCAGCAACCGAGCCACATCCGTCACGCTGCGCCCCATCGGGCCTTCGGTGCCCAGTTGCTGCACGAACAACTCCGGCATCGGCCCGTGGGGCACCCGTCCTTGGGAGGGGCGCAAGCCGAACACGTTATTGAACGCCGCCGGGTTGCGCAGCGAGCCCATCATGTCGCTGCCGTCGGCCACCGGCAGCATGCGTAGCGCCAGGGCCACCGCCGCTCCGCCACTGCTACCGCCGGCCGCCAGGCGCGGGTCATAGGCGTTGCCGGTGGTACCGAACAGCGTGTTGTAGGTGTGGGAGCCCAGGCCGAACTCCGGCACGTTGGTCTTGCCGATGATGATCGCGCCACTGGCCCGCACCCGCGCCACGCTGATGGCGTCCTCGCCCGGCACATGCTCGGCGAACAGCGGTGAGCCCAGGGTGGTGCGCAAGCCCCGGGTGGCCGCCAGGTCCTTGATGGCCTGGGGCATGCCATGCATCCAGCCACGGGAGTGGCCCTGGTCCAACTCACGATCGCACGCCCTCGCCTCGGCCAGCACGGCCTCGCTGTCGCGCAACGACACCAGCGCATTCACGCCAGGGTTAAAGCGCTGAATCTGTGCCAGGTACGCCTGCATCACCTCTTCGCACGACACCTGCCGCCCATGAATGGCCCGCGACAGCTCAGTGGCATCCCAATCAACAATACTCAAGGCTTCACCTCTCTGGAAAACGGCAGCGGCTTGCTCGCACGGGGTGCCTCGCGCATGCAGTAAGTGCCCAGCAGCGTCAGCACGCACGCAAACAATACATAGAACGAGGGCGCCACCGGCGTGCCCAGTACCTTGCTCAGCCAGGTCACGATCAACGGCGCGAAACCACCGAACACCATCACCGCCACGTTATAGGCCACCGACACACCGGTCGAGCGCACCTCGATAGGGAACTGCTCGGCCAATGCCGTCGGCGCTGGCCCGAAGAACCCGCCAATCGCCGTGCACAACATCACCTGCATCACCAGCAGGCGCTCGATAGACGGCGCGGCGGCCACCCACACATACAACGGGTAGACCATCACGAAGAACGCCAAGGTGAAGGCCATCAACACCGGCCGCCGTCCCCATCGATCCGAGAGCAGGCCGGACAACGGAATCACCACAGTCATCAGCGCTACCGCAAACATCTGCACCATCAGCACCTGGTCCAGCGGCAGGCCAAGGTTCTTGTGAGCGAAGGTCGGCATGTTCACCAGCACCACATAAAACGACACCGTCGCGCCGCAGGCCAGCCCCATCGACACCAGAATACTGCGCCGATGCTCACGCAGCACTTGCATGAGGCTCGGCGCCGGGCCAGTGGCTTGCTTGCGCGCTTCGATGAACTCTTCCGGGTCTTCCATGTGCCGACGAATCCACAACCCCACCGGGCCGATCAGCAAGCCCAGCACAAACGGCAGGCGCCAGCCCCACAAGTCGAGGGTTTCGGGCGAAAAGAAATGCGTGACCAGCGCCACCATCGCTGCCCCACCGAACACCGCCAGGCATTGCCCCACCAGTTGCCAGGAGCCATACAATCCCTTGCGATGGGCCGGTGCACTTTCCACCAGAAATGCCGTGGCACTCGCGTACTCACCGCCGGTAGCAAACCCCTGCAGCATCCGCGCCACCACAATCAGCAACGGCGCGCCCATGCCGATGGCAGCATAATTCGGCGCGAAGGCGATCAGCGCGATGGACACGGTCATCAACCGGATAATCAACTGCATCGCCGCCTTGCGGCCTTTGCGGTCGGCGTAGATGCCCAAGAGGATGCCGCCCACCGGGCGCATGAAAAAGCCCACGCCGAAGGTGGCCAACGCCATCAGCAGCGAGGCGTATTCGTCCTCCGAGGGGAAGAACTGCCGGGCGATGATACTGGCGAGAAAGCCGTAGACGATGAAGTCATACCATTCCAACGCGTTGCCAATCACCGCCGCCACCACTTGGCGGGTGCGCGAAACACCAGGTTTTGCAGTCTGCATGAGGAACACTCCGTTCAACCGGTCAGGGAAAGGGTCCAGCGGCAGAAAAAAGAGGTCATCAGGCCGGCTTGAGCCAGCTCTCGGCCAGCGCGCCCCAGTAGGCTGCGCCGGTCAGCAGGATGTCGTCGTTGAAGTCATAGGCGGGGTTGTGCACCATCGGCCGCGACACGCCGTTGCCGATAAACAGATAACTGCCTGGGCAGCGTTGCAGCATCCAGGCGAAGTCTTCGCTGCCCATCAGCGTGCGGGTGTTGCCGTCCACGGCGTCGGCACCGAGCAAGGCCACGCCGACCTGACGGGCGAATTCGGTTTCTTCGGCGTGGTTGACCAGCACCGGGTAGGCCGGGCGGTGTTCGACCTGCACGGTGCAGCCGAAGCTGGCGGCCTGGGTCTGGATGATCGCGTTGACCCGTTCCAGCATTTGTTCACGCACCTTGGGGTTGAGTGCGCGCAGGCTCAGGCGCAATAACGCTTGCTGGGGAATCACGTTGGCCGCCTGGCCGGCCTGCAAGGCGCCGACGGTGACCACGGCGGCTTCCTGGGTATCGATATTGCGCGCCACCACCGTTTGCAGAGCCATGACCATGCTGGCTGCCGCCACCAGTGGATCGATAGTGAGGTGTGGCATGGAGCCGTGGCCACCGACACCTTCGAGGGTCACGGTAAGCAAATCCTGGGACGCCATCATCGGGCCAACTCTCAAGCCCAGATGCCCCGCCGGCAAACCCGGCATATTGTGCATGCCGAACAACCCGTCGCAAGGAAAGCGCTCCAGCAAACCGTCCGCCAGCATCGCCTCGGCGCCGCCCTGGCCTTCTTCGGCGGGTTGGAAAATCAGGTTCAAAGTGCCGTCCAATTGCCGCGTCGCCGCCAAGTAACGCGCGGCACCGAGCAACATGGTGGTGTGGCCGTCATGGCCGCAGGCGTGCATGCAGCCGGCATGCTGGCTGGTATAGACCGCGCCGGTATTTTCGATGATGGGCAAGGCGTCCATGTCGGCGCGAATCCCCAACGTGCGCGAGCTGTTGCCGTTACGCAGCACGCCGACCACACCGGTCTTGCCGATGCCGGTATGCACCTCATACCCCCACTCCCGCAATGACTGCGCGACCAGTGCAGAGGTACGGTTCTCTTCAAAGCCAAGCTCAGGATGGGCGTGGATATCGTGACGCACAGCGTGCAAGTCGCTGGCAACGTCACTGAGCCAATCCAGGATGTGCTGGTGCGGGCGCATGGTGATTCTCCTCACAGGCGGGTGGTCCCGTTCTTGTTGGCGACACATCGACAGCTAAGCGCGATGTGCGCGTGAGGACAATCAAAGGTGGTTCCACTCTGTGGAACCTCAGGGCCGGTTCTTTTTCCGAGAACCCACGCAGATAATCTAAATGTGGGAGCTGGCTTGCCTGCGATGACGGCGGCACAGGCACCCGTGATGTTGACTGACCTGGCGCTATCGCAGGCAAGCCAGCTCCCACAGGGGAATTTGGATGTGTCAGGGGTTGAGGCGGCAGCCTTGACGGTCGCCCAACCACCGCGCCGTCTGCGTACGCCCTAAACCGCTTGCCGTGACTTCACTGCGTTCCGGCGAGTCAGTGAACGCACTGGTTGGCACGTACTGCTTCACATACCCCAGGCAATACTGCGCAGGGTTGTTGGCCACATACCGGCACGAGCAATACTCCTTGGCGGTGTACGCCGCGATGATGTCAGGGAAGGCTTGCAGGTTGACGCGCTCGTGCCAAACCCAGCCCAAGAGTGCGATAAACAACACCAGTAAAACGCTGATGAACGGATGACGACGCATCATGAGCGCACCGCCGCCAGCACTCGTTTGAGCAGTTCGTTATGCCGGTAACTACCATCCCGATCATCGCCGTAACGCACGATCACCAGGTGTTCATCGGGCAGCACAAACAGCGCCTGGCCCCAGTGCCCCAGCGCGGCAAAGGTGGCGGCCGGTGCGTCGGGCCAGGGTTGGGGGGCGCCGGTGTTGAGCCACCAATGGCCGCCCGGCACGGCTTCATCCTGGCCGGCTTTGTAGCGATCGAAGGGCCGGCGGTTGAAGGCGACCCAGTCCTTGGGCAGCAGTTGCCGCTCGCCCCAGCGCCCATCCCGCGCCATCAGTAGCCCTACTCGTGCCAGATCCCGGGCCGTGAGGTAGGCATAGGACGACGCGACAAACGTCTCATCAGCATCGGTTTCCCAGGTTGCGTCGCGAATGCCCAGGGGCTGGAACAGCGCGTCCCACGGGTAGGTCATGTAGGCCTTGTGGCCGAGCATGCCCTTGAGCGCGGCGGACAGGATATTGCTGTCGCCACTGGAATAACGGAAAGCCTGGCCAGGGGCGGCGACCGCATCGGTATCCGCTGCGAATTGCGCCATGTCGGTGTGGCCACGGGTGTAGAGCATCGCCACCACCGAAGATTTCAACGGGGCGTATTCGTAGTCTTCCTGCCAATCCAACCCCGAGGCCCAGTGCAGTAGGTCGGCCATGCTCACTTTGGGATGCTGCTTCATCGGCGGGTAGAAACGTGCAGCGGGGTCGCTGAGTTTGAAGCGGCCTTGCCCATAGGCCACGCCCAGCACGGTAGCCATCAGGCTTTTGCTGACGGACCAGGTCAGGTGCGGTGTGCTGGCAGTGGTGGGTGCGGCGTAGCGTTCATAGATGATTTCGCCATCCCGAATGACCAGCAACGCGTCGGTGCGAATACCGTTGCGGGTGGCATCGTCACGGGGTGGGAAAGCGTAGGCGTTCAGGGCATCGACAGCGGGACCAGTGAGGGCTGTGCCCACGGCCCACTCCTTTTCAGGCCAGATTTCAGCGCGAGCATTCACGGCGACAAACAACAGGGCAACGCACAACAGGCCTCGGACCATGGACGCAAACTCAAGGGGGCATTCAAGCCCGCGAGCCTAGCTCACGCCAGTGACAGATTTGCGACAAGGGGGCTGTCATCCAACCGTCACCGTAACTTCATGGAGCTGACACCGAGGCTACATAGCCTGACTTTGGACAACAAAGTCGACTGGCCGCAACCTGGCCGGCACCCGGAGACTCGCTATGACTCAGATCGCCCGCATCAGCGACAAAGGCAATGAACGCCGTCTGCAAGCCGAACGCCTGGTAGGCGCACAGGCATTGCAGGAAGCCCAGGCCCTGCGGTTCAACGTGTTCAGCGGCGAGTTCAACGCCAAACTGAAAGGCGCGGAACTGGGTCTGGACATGGATGACTATGATGTTCACTGCAGCCATATCGGCGTGCGGGATTTGAACAGCGGTCGACTCGTCGCCACCACCCGTCTGCTCGACCACCAGGCCGCCAACACCCTGGGACGGTTCTACAGCGAAGAAGAATTCAGCCTGCATGGCCTGCTGCACTTGCAGGGCCCGATTCTGGAGATTGGCCGCACCTGCGTCGACCCGGCCTATCGCAATGGCGGCACCATCGCGGTGTTGTGGGGCGAGTTGGCCGAGGTACTCAACCAGGGTGGCTACAGCTACCTGATGGGCTGCGCAAGCATCCCGATGCACGATGGCGGCATCCAGGCCCACGCGATCATGCAGCGCTTGCGCGAGCGCTACCTGTGCAACGAACACCTGCGCGCCGAACCGAAAAAACCGCTGCCGGCCCTGGACTTGCCGTCCAACGTCATCGCCGAAATGCCGCCGCTGCTCAAGGCCTACATGCGCCTGGGCGCGAAGATCTGCGGCGAGCCGTGCTGGGATGAAGACTTCCAGGTAGCCGACGTGTTTATCCTGCTCAAGCGCGACGAGTTGTGCCCGCGTTACGCGCGCCACTTCAAGGCGGCCATGTGATGAACCGCCTGCGCATTTACGGGCGCATCGCCCGCGTGCTGTTGGTGGTGGGGCTGGGGTTGAGCATGGCCAGTGTGTTCGGCCTGTTCGAGCGCCTGGGGGTGGCTAACTCGATGGTGCGGCGCCAGCGTTGGTCGCGCTTCTTCATGGCACGGCTGACCAACGCCCTGCCCTTTCGCGTGACGGTGCATGGCGAGTTGCCGCAAACGCCGATGCTGTGGGTGAGCAATCATGTGTCCTGGACGGATATCCCGTTGCTGGGCATGGTGGCGCCGATGTCGTTTTTGTCCAAGGCCGAAGTACGTACCTGGCCGGTGGCGGGCTGGCTGGCGGCCAAGGCTGGCAGCCTGTTTATTCGTCGCGGTTCAGGTGACAGCCAACTGATTCGCAAGCAGATGACCCGTCATCTGGAACAACAGCACCCCTTGCTGATGTTCCCCGAAGGCACCACCACCGACGGTCGCGGCCTGCGCACGTTCCACGGGCGCTTGCTGGCCAGCGCGATCGATGCGGATGTGTCGCTGCAGCCGGTGGCGATTCGGTATCTGCGCGACGGCCAGGTCGACCCGCTGGCGCCCTTTATTGGCGATGATGATTTGCTCTCGCACCTGATGCGCTTGTTTTCCAATGACCAGGGCGATGTAGAGATTCATGTGCTCAAGCCGATTGCCTGCACTGGGCAGGAACGTGCGGCGTTGGCGTATCAGGCGCAGCAAGCGGTGCAGAAGGCGTTGTTTGGGCCAGTGCCGGAAGCAGAGCAAGTGGCTGCTCGACCTGCATTCGCAGCCTGAAGCAATGTGAACACAATCCAAATGTGGGAGCCGGCAAGCCAGCTCCCACATTCAGCTCTCATGTAGTCAGTTGAGATTGTGCAAATTTCTGCAACTCTGGGTAGAACAGTCGAAAGTCCTCACTCAGGGGCTCATACAAAACCCGCAACTCCTGCATCGCATATCCTAACTCCTCAGGCTGCGTCAGCCGCCGCGAAATCCCGCGCAGCACCTGGTCCATCACCGCAAACTCGCGGTACGAGCCCAACCAATCATCCGCTGCCATATACGGCGCAATCTGCGCCAGCCGCCCCGGCAACGCGGGTTCAGCCGCCAACACCTGATACACCTGGGACGTGAAACGCTCCAGAGGCTGGTCGGCATACAGCGCCCAATCCCGCGCCAGGCAATGGTCAAAAAACACATCGAGGACGATCCCGGCATAGCGCCGGCGGGTCAGACTGAAGCGCGACAAGGCCTCGCCCACCAGCGGATGGCTATCGGTAAAGCGGTCGATGGAACGATGCAGCTGGATCGCCGCTTCGATTTGCGGGCTGAACTGGCCCTGCAGGCGGCCTTTGACGAAGTCACCATAAAGGCTACCCAGCAATTGCGCAGGAAGTTGGCCGCCCAGGTGCAGATGTGCGAGATAATTCATGCCGCGCAGTCTACCACTGCCACCAATATATCGTTATAACCCGATATACCGATTCGACCTGGCCTCAGATCAAAATCATATTGGTATATCGGGATATTACGATCTAAAGTTCGCCTTATCGCGATATAACGCTTTACGACACCGAGCACCCTGCCATGTCCATCGACCTCGACGAAATAATAAAAGCCCTGGCGCACCCAGTACGACGAGACATCCTCACCTGGCTCAAAGCCCCGAAAGTGCAGTTCCCCGAGCAATTGCACAACCACGAATACGGCATCTGCGCCGGGCAGATCGACCAGCGCTGCGGCTTGTCCCAGTCGACGGTGTCGGCCCACCTGGCCACCTTGCAACGTGCGGGTCTGATCAGCAGCCAGAAGGCTGGACAGTGGCACTTTTTCAAGCGCAATGAGGAAGTGATCCAAGCCTTTCTCACTGCGCTCATTACCGAACTCAGCGCACCGTAATCACCAAGGACACGTACATGCCCCTCTCGCTACTCATACTGGCCCTGAGCGCCTTCGCCATCGGCACCACCGAGTTCGTCATCATGGGCTTGCTGCCCGATGTGGCGGCAGACCTGGGTGTGTCAATTCCCGGCGCCGGCTGGCTGGTCACCGGGTACGCCTTGGGCGTGGCCATCGGCGCACCGTTCATGGCACTGGCCACCGCCAGGCTGCCACGCAAGGCGGCGCTGGTAGCGTTGATGGGTATTTTCATTATCGGCAACCTGCTCTGCGCCCTGGCAAGCGACTACAACGTGCTGATGTTTGCCCGTGTGGTCACGGCGTTGTGCCACGGAGCCTTCTTCGGAATTGGTTCGGTGGTGGCGGCCAACCTGGTGCCGGCCAACAAACGTGCGTCGGCGGTGGCGCTGATGTTCACCGGGTTGACCCTGGCCAACGTGCTGGGCGTGCCCCTGGGTACGGCGCTGGGCCAGGAAGCCGGCTGGCGCTCGACCTTCTGGGCCGTGACCGTGATTGGCGTGATCGCCTTGATCGGCCTTATTCGCTTCCTGCCCGCCAAGCGTGACGAAGAAAAACTCGACATGCGTGCCGAACTGGCCGCCCTCAAGGGCGCCGGTATCTGGTTGTCACTGAGCATGACTGCGCTGTTTGCCGCGTCCATGTTTACCCTCTTTACCTACGTCGCGCCGCTGCTGGGCGATGTCACTGGCGTGTCGCCCAAAGGCGTGACCTGGACGCTGCTGCTGATCGGCCTGGGCCTCACCGTGGGCAACATCATCGGCGGCAAACTGGCGGACAAGCGCCTGGCGGCCACCTTGATCGGCGTGTTCATCAGCATGGCGGTGGTTTGCACGGTACTGAGCTGGACCAGCGTTGCGGTGATACCGACTGAAATCACCCTGTTCCTGTGGGCCACCGCTTCGTTCGCCGCCGTGCCGGCGCTGCAAATCAACGTGGTGACCTTCGGCAAGGCCGCGCCGAACCTGGTGTCCACCTTGAACATCGGGGCCTTCAACATTGGCAACGCCCTCGGCGCCTGGGTCGGTGGCAGCGTGATTGCCCACGGTTTCGGCCTGACCCGCGTGCCACTGGCCGCCGCGGCGCTGGCCATCCTCGCGCTGCTGGTGACCCTGATCACTTTCCGTCAGGGCGCCAATGCCGACCTGGCCCCCGCGACCCACTGATCAACTTGAAAGAGAAGGTGTTTTTCCCATGACGACTATTTTCGATCCGATCACACTGGGCGACCTGCAACTGTCGAACCGCATCATCATGGCGCCGCTGACCCGCTGCCGCGCGGATGCCGGCCGCGTGCCCAATGCGCTGATGGCCGAGTACTACGTGCAACGCGCCTCCGCCGGGCTGATCCTCAGCGAAGCCACTTCCGTGACACCGATGGGCGTGGGCTACCCGGACACCCCCGGCATCTGGTCCAACGATCAGGTGCGCGGCTGGGCCAACATCACCAAGGCCGTGCATGGCGCGGGCGGCAAGATCTTCTTGCAGTTGTGGCATGTGGGCCGCATCTCCCACGCGTCCTACCTGAACGGCGAAACCCCGGTGGCTCCGAGTGCGGTTCAGGCTAAAGGCCACGTCAGCCTGGTTCGCCCATTGGCCGACTACCCGACCCCGCGCGCCCTGGAAACCGCTGAAATCGCCGACATCGTCGACGCTTACCGCACCGGCGCCGAGAACGCCAAGGCCGCAGGCTTCGACGGCGTGGAAATCCACGGCGCCAACGGCTACCTGCTCGACCAGTTCCTGCAAAGCAGCACCAACCAGCGCACCGACCAGTACGGCGGCTCTTTGGAAAACCGTGCGCGCCTGTTGCTGGAAGTCACCGACGCCGCCATCGAAGTCTGGGGCGCCGGCCGCGTGGGCGTGCACCTGGCACCGCGTGCTGACGCGCATGACATGGGCGACGACAACCTCGCCGAGACCTTCACCTACGTCGCCAGCGAACTGGGCAAGCGCGGTATCGCCTTTATCTGCTCCCGTGAAAAAGAAGGCGCAGACAGCCTTGGCCCGCAGCTGAAAAAAGCCTTCGGCGGCGCGTACATCGCCAACGAACGTTTCACCAAAGACAGCGCCAATGCCTGGCTGGCGGCGGGCAAGGCGGATGCAGTGGCCTTCGGTATTCCTTTCATCGCCAACCCGGACCTGCCGGCGCGACTGAAGGCTGATGCGCCGTTGAACGAGCCGCATCCGGAGACCTTCTATGGCAAAGGCCCGGTGGGTTATATCGACTACCCGACGCTGGCACTCTGATCGACTGGAACAAAAAACCCCGGCTTGCGACAGCCGGGGCTTTTTATGGACGGCGAGAAACGCTTGGCATGATTTGAAATGACCGGCCTCTTCTTGAATCATTTTCTATAGAGAGATCAGTCCCTGCGCCAACGCCACGCCGACGGCTTGCCGCCGGCTGAAAGAGCCCAACTTTCGACTCGCATTTGCAATGTGAAAATTGATGGTTCTCTCTGAACATCCCAAGATGCAGCTCATTTCCCAAGTCGTTTTGCCCACACCAGACCATTTCAGCACTTCTGACTCCCTTAATGTCAGATTGCAGAGTTGCTCACCCACTGCGTTCAAATGTTTTTGGGAGCCCTCCAGAAGGAAGGGAATCAGCATGAATAGCTTGCCTAACGGACCATTCAGGTCATCGCCAAGATCGTCGGTAAAGCTCACGCATTGAGCGACGTTGAGCGATCCGGCCATTTCGTTAAAACGCAGGGGAATACTGACACCCTGCAAAAGCCCATACCCCTCGCGCTCCGTCCAGAACTGATGGGACCGACCTCGTGCTTGTCTGCGTGCCAGCCCCCAGAAAAGAGGCGCGAAGTGATGGCGGCAATGCCTGATTATCGGGTCCACCTGAATGAAGTTCTCCTCCTTGTATCGCCTGAGCCAGTCAGAAGGATAAGTCGTCATGATCCTGTTAAAGGGGTCACTGGTGGTTGAAGGGCCCAAGCTCAGCAAATAGCTTTGATAGCCAATACGACGCAGCACCTTGCGCAGATGGCGTTCCCAATCTCGTCGGTGCAAGTCGGTGGCCAGCACGGAAAAGTCATCCAATACTTCTTTGAAATTAACCCTCAGGAGTACGTCTTCTTTTTTATACCTAAATAAGTCATCCACGATGAATCCCTGCCACTCATAGAAGCTTTTTTGATACAACTTGGTTAAAAAAACGGGCCGCTGAACAAGCGACCCGTTGCGCGCCGCTTACAATCCTGCTTGGAGACAGTGTTGGTCTATAAAGCTCTTGAATATTCCAAGGCCGTCCTCCGTCAATATACTTTCGGGGTGAAACTGGACTCCCTCTATCGGATAGTCAGCGTGCCGCACGCCCATGATGTATCCATCATCGGTCGAGGTGGACGTTACTGCCAGTTCACCGGGTAGCCCCTCGTTATCAATAATCAGCGAGTGGTAACGAGTCGCCTTGATCGAACGCCCCCCTGTATGGGCGTAGACACCTAGCCCATCGTTATCGATGGCGCTGATCTTGCCATGCATGACATGCGAGGCTCGGATGACCGCCCCGCCAAACGCCAGACCGATGGCTTGATGCCCCAAACAGACGCCCAATATCGGCAGGCGCCCTTTAAAGTTTTGGATGACTTCAATGTACCCCGCGTCCTGCGGGTGCCCAGGCCCTGGGCCCAAGACACAAAAGTCTGGCGCATACGCTTCGATACGTTCGATCAAATTTGGAACATCATTGCGCTCCACATGGGTTTCCAGTCCAAGCTGTTCAAGATACTGGCTGATAATGAAAACAAAACTGTCATATGCATCAATCAAGAAAACTTTCATTGCAGCATCTCCTTGCCGGTAACCGCACGATAGACAGAACCCATTTTGTAGAAGGTTTCGGTCCACTCTTTATCCGGAACCGAGTCGGCCACCACGCCTGCCGACGCACGCAGGTAATAAGTACCTTCTTTATGAACCGCTGAGCGAATGCATAAAGCCGTATTGATGCTGCCGTCGAATCCGATCAAACCGACTGCTCCGGCATATATTCCACGACGGTTATTTTCCATGCTTTCGATAATCTGCATCGCACGTATTTTTGGCGCACCGGTCATGGTTCCCGCGGGGAAAGAAGCCTTGATCACGTCGAAGGCATCGAAGCCTTTTCGCAACAAGCCACGCACGTTGGAGACCATGTGATAGAGGTGCGAGTACTCTTCGACCAACATCAATTCATCGACTTCAAGTGAACCTGGCTGGCAGACACGACCGATGTCATTCCTGCACAAATCCACCAGCATCAAATGTTCAGCCCGTTCTTTTTCAGAGCGTGTCATGCTTAAAATCAGCTCGCTCGACGGTATGCCAGGGGTTTTGCCCACGGTGCCGGCGATGGGCCTCATCTCAATCAGATCGTCCTTGATGCGAACAAATAGCTCGGGGCTTGCGCCAATCAGGTCAACGCCCCCCAGGTTGGCCAAATACATGTAAGGAGACGGGTTGTTCTTGCGCAACGCACGGTACACATCAAAAGGTTTGACCGGCGTATCCACCTGCACCTCATGACCCAATTGGATCTGATAAATATCACCTTGGCGAATGTGCTCCAGCGCCTTGTCGACCCAGCCAAGGAATTGCTCTTTTTGCACCGTATCGCGCGCGACCGTGACCGACGGGTAAATAATCGGAGAGTCATCAGCCGGGATACCCTTGGCATCTGCCAGTAGCGCAACGTAGTCATCGGTACTACGGGATTTCCAGAGGGAACTGTTGTTGACCATGAGGTCCACTGTTCCATTGGAATGGAAGTAAACCAGCGTCTGAAATACGGTCAAGGCAATAATCGGATAATCATTGGTTTGCTCGGTCAAGTGGGGAATTTCCTCGACAAACCGAACGCAGTCATAAGAGAGGTAGCCAAAAAAAGCGAGGCTGGGGTGAGTCTGACGCTGAACCTCAAAGGGTGTTTGTAACGCACGCAGCAAATTCCATACCGCATCGTTCGAACGAATGTTTATACGGCCATGGTCATCCAGAACTATTTCCTGAGCAGACAATGCACTTCTTAAATAACTGAACAGTTGCTCATTGGCTTCGAGTGTTGCATACCCCTCATAAATTTTTACCGCCCCTGAATTCATAGAATAAGCGCAACGCTTGAAACGAGAGGCAGAGAGCCAGCCACCGGTAGAATCCAGGCTCTCACACCGAAGGATTCAAGCGCAGATGACTACGCATTACCGGCAGCTGACTCAGGGACAACGTTACCAGATTGAGGCTGGCTTGAGCGCCGCAGAGAGCCAGGCGAGCATTGCAAAGCGGGTCGGCGTGCATCCCTCGACGATCAGTCGCGAGGTTCGCCGCAACAGCACCCAGAATATCTACAAGGCTGTTTCTGCGGCCCATGAAAGTGATGCTCGTCGAGCGGGTGCGCGCAAGTTTTGCAAGCCGGCGACATGGCTCAGCCATCATCTCCCGGTGTGGCTCAAGCATGGCATGAGTCCGGAGCAGATCGCCCAGCGGTTGAAGCAGGAGCAGCCAAGCCGGGCGGTCAGCCATGAGTGGATTTATCGGTTCATTGCCGCCGAACAGCGCGCCGGTGGTGAGCTTTATACCTATCTGCGACATCGCCGAAAGCGCTACCGGAAACGCTATGGAAGCCACGATCGGCGCGGGCAGCTGCGTAATCGCGTGTCAATCAGTGAACGCCCAGCCGAGGTCGAAAGCCGCGAGCGCCTGGGGGACTGGGAGGGCGATACGGTACATGGACTGGGCGGTAACCTGGTGACCCTGGTTGATCGCAAAAGCGGCTATCTGAGCGCCTATCCGGTCAAGCGCAGAACGCGCCGGCAGGTAACGCGGGCGATCAATCTGATGCTTCAGGGCCATGCCGCTCACACGCTGACGCTGGATAACGGAAGGGAGTTTGCCGGGCATGAACGCATCGCGCTACGGAGCCAGTGCCAGGTCTTTTTTGCAGACCCCTATTCATCCTGGCAACGTGGCACCAATGAAAACACCAACGGTCTGCTCCGCCAGTATTTCCCCAAGGGCAGCGACTTCAGCAAGCTGACCGTCGAAGCCGTCAATCGGACAGTAGCGAGGATCAATCTACGCCCGCGCAAGCGCTTGGGCTGGAAGACGCCGTACGAAGTGCATACAGGGGTGAGCGTTGCACTTATGTGTTGAATTCAGGGCCAATAGAGGTTCTAGTCCGATAATTGTTGCCTTGCGATCCCGGCTGGGGCCGGACAGCGATTCGAGAATGAAGACTTTGTCGGCACCGAGTACTTTTGCCGCCGCTTCATAGACAACAAGCGGGTCGCACTTCAAACTTTCGGTATGTAGTTTAACGCTCACGGGTGTGGTTATCCCACGCATGACATAACTCCTTTTTATTGATAACAGGCTCACACAGCAGAATCGAACGCACAGAGCGATTACTTAAACTGCCTGGCAGTTCAACCAGTTAATTATTGATGTGAAGGACTCATCAGCCACACGCGCACTCGGGCCCGCAAAAGCACCTACTCAAAAAAGAGACAGAACTTCAGCGCACCATTCGCCTATTACGATTTTGCCGGGACCAGCCACGAAAAATCGAATAATAGCGCTCGGCTATTAATGAGTTACCAATTAGGGGTGTTTGACTGAAACAGGCAGCAAGACACCGGCGGTTGCTGGATTAGCGACGCCAGATATTGCTTTTGAAAACCGAAAGATGGGCAGTGTTGGACTCGGAGGACGATCCGAGGGAGCTCTTCAGCACTGATAGTCGGTAGTACATTTAAGACTTCCTGTGTCTTGAGGGCATTGCAGGAGTGATTCCTGAATACCCGTTGGATACTACTCATAGGTTCAATAGGGGTCAACCTCAATTACCCACGGTTTACAGGTGCTCTCACACTGAGTCAGGCAACGCTTGAGTCCCTGCGAGAAACCACTGAATAGCCTGCAGGGTTTGCTCGGCACACTCCAGGTAGGGTACATGCCCCGCATCTTCGATAACGCAAATACTGGCCTGTGGCAAAAGCCGGTGGACCTCATGCAGGCACGAAACATCAAAGACCCGATCATTGCGCCCCCACACCACCAACGTCTTGGCTTGAACGTCCGCCAATCGCGATTGAAGCGGGTACAGTCCGGCGTCCTTGAAGTCCCTTAGTATTTTTCCGATTTTCTCATAGCGCTGCGCCCCCTTGTTGGCCAGCGCCCTCGCCAGAAAGGCTGGTACCCTCGGCGGCCGGGTGAATATCATCTCCCACAGGGCCTGCATTTCGTCAACGCAGCGATAGCCAAAAGGGTGTCTGCCCGACTCCAGAAACTGATTCATCGCCGCACTGAGCCGTGTCGAAGATAACCCCGCAGGTGCCAGCGCGATTACACCGCAAACTTCTGCCGGATAAGTGGCAGCATAAAGACAGGCAATGCAGCCGCCCATAGAGCTGCCTATCAACACCAGCTCCGGGAAGGCATGCGCCTCGAAAAACGCCCTTAATCGGACCACCTGAGCCGTAGGGTCATAGCTTTGCAAGCCGTCGAAAGACGACTCGCCTTCTCCAGGAAGATCAAGGAAAACGCAGTTACAGGTCTCAACCAACGAGTAAAGCTTAGGGCCCCACTGGTCCTTGCTGGCTCCCAGGCCATGAAGGAACACCAAGGTAGGGCCGGTCTTGACCCTGCTCGATTGCAAGTAGGCGACCTCATAACCTTGCCCCTTCCACCGCCGGACCTTAAGCCTGTAGCGGAACCGGTTTTGCTTACGCATGGCGAGCAATACCCACTGACCTGGCCAATTCATCGAACATTACCTCTCAACGGGTTCGCCAATCATTCGACAGGAGCATCTCCGGCGCGGACTTGCCGTGCCGGTAGCCGGACCTGGCACAGTGCAACGCCTGCCAAAACCGCAACACCACCGACGACCAAGCTCAGCGAAACACCTTCCTGCAGAAGTACCTGGCTGACCGCCACTGCAAATACTGGCACCAATAGAAGGAACGGCGTAAGGCGCTGAACCGGGTGCCGCCCCAAAAGCCAATACCACAGGCCAAACCCAATCAGCCCGCCACTGACAGCGGTATACAGGACGGCAGCCCATGCTTTCGGGCTGGCAGTCAGCACCGAACCCCATGCATCCCCCTCCACCGCGGCGGAGACCATCAGTAACTCCGGTGCGGCAATCAATGCTGTCCACGCGCTGATCGCCACAGGATTGAAAGGTCCCCAGCGCTTGGTAAGGACAGTGCCCACCGCAAAAACAAACGCCGCAACAATCACCAGCAACACCCCCGACAACGCACCGCCGCGGCCAACCCCCCCTACCACCGTCAGCACTCCAATCAATGCGATGACAATCCCGACTACCACCTGCAAACCAATTCGCTCCTTCAAGACGGCGAAAGCCAACAGCAACGTGAAAGGTGTGGCCAGTTGGTACGCAACAGCAGAAGTGGAGGCATCCACCCGCGAGATGCCACAGTATAAAAGCCCGAAATGCAGAGCTCCCACCAGCGAGGCGATCCAGAACACAGGAAGGAGCTCACGGCGTTTAGGAATCCCGCAAAACGGCACCAATACAATCGCCATCAAGGCAAAGCGCATGGCAACCATGAGAATTGGCGGAAGTTCCTGCCCCCCAACTTTAACTGCTGTCACTTGGGCGCCCCATAAAAAAGCGACCAGGACAGCTATCAACGAATCGCGAATAGGCATTAATTCATCATCCCGTTTGAAATTGGACTTGCTTGAGCAGACGCAGGCGCTCCACGCCTTGGCGTGGGTGTGCATTCAATTTTTGAAAGTGTTCAAGGAGGCGATCCAGCGTCTCCCGCAGAGCCTGTTCCGCCTCAGTGTCCTGAACCAGTTGCGTATTGAATGTGGCTGGAAAGCCGGAGCCAACGAGCACCATCTTGTTCAACAGAACGTTCAGCACCACCTGACTGAACACGGCCGTATGTCCGTACCGGCGCCCCACCACTGCCACCGCGGCAAGCTTGTCCCGCAACGGCCGCTCCCTGGGGCGCAAAAAGCCGTAACCCACCCGTTCCAGGAACGCCTGGAACCGGCTGTTGGTACCATAGGCATGCATGACGGGTAGATACAGGATGGCGTCGGCCCTGGCCATTTCATCGACAATCGCGCCGACATCGTCCTGCAGTAAACAATCGCGATGTGAGCACGCGTTATCAGCGTCGCAATAGTCGATACGATAATCGCGCAGCCAAAGGTCTTGGACAGAGGCGCGTCCCTCCAAGTGGCGTCGAATCAACGACACCACCTGGCTGCTGACCCCGTGCAAGCGGTTTGACCCGACAATGACGATCAGCTTCATCAGTTCAGGACGCCTTGGCCAGCGGCGCGTCGGCGATACGCTCGTATTCGAGCAACGACTCTTCCAGCAACTGACCGGTGAGGTACAGGGTCACCCGGGCGACTTCCTTGATAAGCGTCCGCTCTTCATCCGTCCTCACCGAGCGTTGCATCGCAAGACGAACTTCTTCGGAGTGTTTTTCGTCAATGCTCGAATGGGCGACGAAGAATGTCATCTGCTCGTCCTTGAGCCCCAGGTCGGTGCGAAACTTGTTTAGGATCGGCTGGATATGCTCATACACCTCCTCCGCCCAATAGCTGTAACCCAGTCGCGCGACCGGCCCAAGACGAATGGCGACGTCATTCAAATAAGCGATCAGCGCCTGAGTAGGCGGGAGCGGCGCGGGCAGTGATACAGGCAAGGCGCCGATGGATTCCAAGTCGCGAATCACCATTTTTTCGTGCCCCAATTCTTCAAGCGCATGCTTGTAGACAAAGCGAAGTAACGTAGTCTGACTGGGGTCCGCGCTGAACGCACAGGCCGCCTGATTAATCGAGTTGAAACGGGTGTAGTGATAAACTTGGAGCATCACCTGCTGATAAAGCTCGACCGTCATCGTCTGCTCAAGGCTGTGATTCCAATAACGTCCTTTCTTGATTTTGGCCCAGCCGCTATCAACAATCGCGTCCAGTTCTTTGAAAAAATTATCCATGAGCTATTTTTCCTTTGATGGTGTTAAAGACGGTTTCCAGTTCCAGGTAAACCAAACTGTAATCCCGTGATGACTGGCGGTTCGTCCAGGTAATATCGTCAGCCAGAACATGGCCGCCGATATCGACATACAGGGCAGCCAAACGCCCACGGCATAAAGCCGAGATGTACTGAAAGTGCGTATTAGCCTTCAACCAGATGGCGGTTTGCAGAAGAAATGACCTCAAGTGCAATCCCCCTCTGTATTTTTCATCCAACACCAACCGATTGGCATCAAATGAGTCCAGGGGGTGAGCAAAGTAGTGGCCTACGTCAACTACACGTTCGACAAAGCTCATGCCATGCCCCAATGGCGTTATCCGGATAGCGCCGACTATCTCGTCGCCGTCGAAATAAGCCATGTGGTACGAACAGGTATCGCGCACTACCTCGGCATCGGAAAAACTTTCCTCGTTGGCCGGGTTGTCACCTATATAGCGAGACCTTAATGCGCAGACTTTCTGGAACAGTTCACTTTTCGCAGAAACGATTTTCACGGACATGCTCATGCGCAGACCCAGCCTAGCGATTGCGCTGATCGACGATTCGCGCTTCTTTCCAACTGAACCAACTGCCCAGGTTGACGTGATCATCCAGGTCATCGACGACCATGATCGTGGCCTCGACGCCCAGGCGTTCGCGTACACGCTCACGAATCAGTAATGTCAATTGGCTGCGGTCGCCTTCATAGAACCTGGACATTTCCATCTTGGCGATCACCGTATCCCTGCCGTTCACGGAGTTAATGACGATCTGATAACCCAGACATTGCTCCACACCTTCAAGCAGCGCCTGCTCGATATGACCAGCGGTGAAAGCCTTACCGTTGAGCGTCATCGCATCCTTGACCCGCCCGACCACTTTCATGACGTGCGCATGGGCGATAGGGTTCTTCGGATTTTTTTGTATGCAAACCAGGTCGCCCGTACGGTAGCGAATCAGCGGCTTCACTCCATCGATCAACATTGTGACGCACAGCTCCCCTTCGCCACTGTCACCCAGGCTTTCACCCGTTTGCGGATTCAGCACTTCAATGATGTAGTTGAGTCGGTGAGGCATCAGTTGATCGCTGGCGTTGGCCGCGGCAATGATCATTGTTTCCTGGGAGCCATACAGGCTGTTGTAGGCTTCACAGCCCCAGAGGCTATACAAGTTGTTCTTCAGCGCTGGCGTGCACAATTCGCCGCTCATCATGAACGCCCGCAAGTGAAAGTCCTGACTAGGATTGAAGCCAAGTCGCTCGGCTTCCTTGGCCAATGCCAGCAATAGTCCAGGTGCGGACGCAACAACACCAATACGCAAATCCTTCATCAACTGGAGCGTCTTGGGGTACCCGATGACGGGGGAATGTGGCCAGATTTTGGCGTTACAGACCCCCAGTTGTTGGCAGACATCGCCCAAGGTATCGCCGAAGGAATGCACCTCGGTCGGTCCCATGACGCCTACAACTGTTTTCTCTGTGGGGAAATGCTTCTCCAATACCGCTTGATATGACATGGCCAGTTGTTTGTTGCTGGCATAACTTTCCTTCTTATCCCTCGGACAAGGTGTCGCTGGGCCGGTGGTACCGGTGGTTTCGTAGTAATAGATACTGTCTTCCAATGTGCCTGACAGGATGTCCAGCATGGACTCGCGCAAATCGTCCTTGGTGGCAGTGATGAAAGATTCGCCAGCGTGACACCGTCGACATTGATGTCCTTCAAATGCCCGGCATAGAAAGCGGACTTGTTTTTAACGTGGCGCAAGACTGTTCTAAGCTGGGCTTCATGCCATTGCTTCAAATCGTCTTCACTCAACGTATTAGTCCAATACGCCCGGTGCACAGCGTCATACTTTACGGTGAACTCATCAAACACCTTTACCGCACCCATAACCTGCTTCCTCATCGACATAGGTTTTTCGCCACTGCGGCTGCCCGCTCTGGATGCAGACACTAACGAGCCACAAAAAACCACACACCTGTCTACTCAGGCAGTTGTTATCGGATAACCTTTATGCTAGGCGGCCGCGCACTTGACCGCCTTCACTCGCCCAGCGCTGTCAAGTCCTAACCACCCTCCCTGGCATTCAATTGAAATAAAAAAGCCCCGGCTTTCGAGAGCCAGGGCTTTTTATGGGCCGCAGGTAACATTCCTTCACAGCCTTGCAACAATATCGCTACAAAATACTTAGCCGGCTACCTATCAACCGCCCGCCAGGCCGTATATAAAGTCACCCCACAAATCAGGCAGAAGGACGATTGACTGTCTTTAGGCTTTACTGTTGACACAACGGGTTGCAATTACGCATTTTGTTTCAATTGCGCAGGCTGGGGCTCAGGCGCAGCATGTCCAGCCCTATATCCGCCCAGCGCTCGGCGTCCTGATGCAATTGGAAACTGTCAGGCACCAGCAGCCACTGGCCGATCAACCCGTGGATAAACGCATGAATACACACGGCCCCACGGGTGGTATCCAGCGTGGCTGGAAGTTGCCCGCGATGGACCGCGTTACGCAACGTCAAGCCGATGCGCAGGTTGCACTCAAGGGTGTGGGTCTGGCGTTGGCGGCGCATGTCGCACATTTCATCGGTGAACTCGCACTTATGAAACAGAATCTCGTTGATGCGCCGGGTTTTCGGGTCCAGGGCCACTTCATGGTAGAGATGAATCAGCAGCTTGCGCATACAGCCGAGCGGGTCGGCTTCATCCTCGCTTTCACTCGCCCGGGCCAGTTCGTCCAGCGGTTCGTGCAGCGTGTCGAGCAGGGCCTGGAGCAAATCGGACTTATTGCTGAAATGCCAATAGATAGCCCCGCGCGTCACCCCTGCCAGCGCGGCGATGTCCGCCAGGGTGGTGCGCGCCACGCCACGCTCATAAAAGGCTTGCTCGGCGGCTTGGAGAATCTGGCTGCGCGTTTCCTGAGCTTCCTCTTTGGTGCGACGAACCATGGCAGTAAAACCTCAATCAGGACACTGTGGATGGTACTTGACCATCATCTGAATAATTGTGGGACGACGCCGTCATGGGCGCCGAACGTACTAGAATCGAGGCTTGCAGCGGTGCTTTGTCAGCATTGCGCGAAGCCTGTCAAGAGTTTACAAACAACCATGAACGTAAGTATATTGCGTAGCAAGCTACTTATCCACTCACGGCTTGTTTTTTACCCTTCCACACTTCTTGTGCGCACTCTGCGCGCCTGACCCGAGGATCTTCATGCAACTTAAGCCAGCTGTTACCGCTCTGGTCACTGCCGTCGCCCTGGCATCGCTGCTCAGCGGATGTAAAAAGGAAGAAGCGGCACCGCCCGCTCAAACCCCTCAGGTCGGCGTGGTCACCATTCAACCGCAAGCCTATACCCTGACCACCGAGCTGCCAGGCCGCACCACGGCCTTCCGCATTGCGGAAGTCCGGCCGCAGGTCAACGGCATCATTCTCAAGCGCCTGTTCAAGGAAGGCGCCGACGTGAAGGAAGGGCAACAGCTCTACCAGATCGACCCGTCGGTGTATGAAGCCACGCTCAAAAGCGCACAGGCGAGCCTGACCCAGACCAAATCCATCACCGATCGCTACAAGCAATTGGTCGAGGAGCAGGCCGTCAGCCGTCAGGAATACGACACCGCCGTTGCCAACCGCATGACTGCCGAGGCAAACGTTCAAACCGCCCAGATCAACGTGCGCTACACCAAGGTGTACGCGCCGATCTCCGGGCGTATTGGCCGTTCTTCGGTCACCGAAGGCGCACTGGTCAGCAATGGCCAGGCCGACGCCATGGCGGTGATCCAGCAACTGGACCCGATCTACGTCGACGTCACGCAATCTTCAGCTGAAATGCTCAAGCTGCGTCGCGACCTGGCCAGTGGCCAACTGGAAAAAGCCGGCGACAACGCTGCCAAGGTCAAGCTGACCCTGGAAGACGGCACGGCTTACGCCCAGGACGGCAAGCTGGAGTTCTCCGAAGTGTCGGTCGACCAGACCACCGGTTCCGTGACCCTGCGTGCCGTGTTCCCCAACCCTGACCACGTGCTGCTGCCGGGCATGTTCGTACACGCCCAGTTGCTGGCCGGTGTGAACAGCAAGGCCATCCTGGCTCCGCAACAAGGCGTGACCCGTGACCTGCGCGGCATTCCGACGGCGCTGATCGTGAACAAGGACAACAAGGTCGAGCAACGTGAACTGGTTGCCAACCGTACCGCCGGTGCCTACTGGCTGGTGGAAAAAGGCCTCAATGCCGGTGATCGCGTCATCACCGAAGGCTTGCAGTACGTCAAGCCAGGCGCCGAGGTGAAGGTCACGGAAGCCTCCAACGCTAAACCCGCCGGTACTGCCGCAGCGCCTGCTGCCGCTGCTGGTCAAGGGGAGTAATCCATGTCGAAATTTTTTATCGACCGTCCCATTTTCGCCTGGGTAATTGCCCTGGTGATCATGCTGGTCGGGGCACTCTCGATCCTGAAGTTGCCCATCAACCAATACCCGGCCATTGCGCCAACGGCCATTGATATCCAGGTGACCTACCCAGGTGCGTCCGCACAAACCGTGCAGGACACCGTGGTGCAGGTCATCGAGCAACAGCTCAACGGTATCGACAACCTGCGTTATGTCTCCTCGGACAGTAACTCCGACGGCAGCATGACCATCACCGTGACGTTCAACCAGGGTACCAACCCGGATATCGCTCAGGTCCAGGTACAGAACAAGCTGAACCTGGCCACCCCACTGCTGCCGCAAGAAGTGCAGCAACAGGGTATCCGTGTGACCAAGTCGGTGAAGAACTTCCTGATGGTGATCGGTCTAGTGTCGGAAGACGGCAGCATGACCAAGGACGACCTCTCCAACTACATCGTGTCCAACATCCAGGACCCGATCTCCCGTACCGCGGGGGTGGGTGACTTCCAGGTGTTCGGTTCGCAGTACGCGATGCGTATCTGGCTCGACCCGGCCAAGCTCAACAACTACCAGCTCACGCCAGTGGACGTCAGCAATGCCATCAAGGCCCAGAACGTGCAGGTGGCCACCGGCCAACTGGGCGGCCTGCCTGCCCTGCCCGGCACCCAGCTGAACGCCACGATCATCGGCAAGACGCGCCTGCAAAGCACCGAGGAATTCGCCAAGATCCTGATGAAGGTGAACACCGACGGCTCCCAGGTTCGCCTGGGTGACGTCGCGCGCATCGAACTGGGCGGCCAGAACTACAGCATCAGTGCACAGTTCAACGGCAAGCCGGCTTCGGGTATGGCGATCAAGCTGGCGGCCGGTGCCAACGCACTGGACACTGGCAAGGCCATCCGCGAAACAGTCAAGTCCCTGGAGCCGTTCTTCCCGCCAGGCATGAAGGCGGTGGTGCCGTATGACACCACGCCGGTCGTGACCGAATCGATCTCCGGTGTGGTTCACACCCTGGTCGAAGCGATCGTGTTGGTGTTTCTGGTGATGTTCCTGTTCCTGCAGAACTTCCGTGCCACCATCATCACCACCATGACCGTACCGGTGGTATTGCTGGGTACCTTCGGGATCCTGGCGGCGTGCGGCTTCACCATCAACACCTTGACCATGTTCGGCATGATCCTGGCCATCGGCTTGCTGGTGGACGATGCCATCGTGGTAGTGGAAAACGTCGAACGGGTAATGGCTGAGGAGCACCTGTCGCCCAAGGAAGCAACGATCAAGTCCATGGGCCAGATCCAGGGCGCCCTGGTGGGTATTGCCCTGGTACTGTCGGCGGTACTGCTGCCGATGGCGTTCTTCGGTGGTTCTACCGGTGTGATCTACCGGCAGTTCTCCATCACCATCGTTTCGGCGATGGCGTTGTCGGTGCTGGTTGCCCTGATCTTCACCCCGGCGTTGTGCGCCACCATGCTCAAGCCGATTGATCCGGAAAAACACGGCCAGCCCAAGCGCGGCTTCTTCGGCTGGTTCAACCGCACCTTCGACCGTGGCGTACTCAAGTACGAGCGCGGCGTGGGCGGCATGATCAAGCACAAGATCCCGGCATTCCTGGTGTACGCGCTGATCCTGGCCGGCATGATCTGGATGTTCACCCGTATTCCAAGCGCGTTCCTGCCTGAGGAAGACCAGGGTGTGATCTTCGCCCAGGTGCAGACACCGGTCGGTGCTTCGGCTGAGCGCACGCAAAAAGTCGTCGACGACATGCGCGCCTTCCTGCTGAACGACAAGGAAGGCGAGCCAGGCGAAGGCAAGGCAGTGAAATCGGTGTTTACCGTGAACGGCTTCAACTTTGCTGGCCGTGGCCAGAGCTCGGGTCTTGCGTTCGTGATGCTCAAGCCGTGGGACGAGCGGGATTCGAGCCAGTCGGTGTTCGAAGTGGCTAAGCGTGCCCAGGGTTACTTCTTCGGGGCCTTCAAGGACGCCATGGTATTTGCCATCGTGCCGCCTTCGGTGCTGGAGCTGGGTAACGCCACCGGTTTTGACGTGTTCCTGCAAGACCAGGGTGGCGTCGGCCACGACAAGCTGATGGCTGCACGTAACCAGTTCCTGGGCGCTGCGGCACAAAGCAAGGTGCTGGCCGGCGTACGCCCTAACGGCGTGAACGATGAGCCGCAGTACGAGCTGACCGTTGACGACGAGAAGGCCAGTGCCCAAGGCATCAGCCTCGCCGATATCCAGCAGACCCTGGCCATTGCCTTGGGTGGTAGCTACATCAACGACTTCATCGACCGTGGTCGCGTGAAGAAGGTGTATGTACAAGGTGACGCCGCCAGCCGTATGTCGCCCGAAGATCTGGACAAATGGTACGTGCGCAGCAACGACGGGAAAATGGTGCCGCTGTCGGCTATCTCGTCGGGCCAGTGGATCTACGGTTCGCCCAAACTTTCGCGATACAACGGTGTAGCGGCGATGGAAATCCTCGGTACCCCGGCACCGGGCTACAGTACCGGTGATGCGATGGCCGAAGTCGAACGCATTGCCAAAGAACTGCCGGCCGGTGTCGGTTATGCCTGGACAGGCCTGTCGTACGAAGAACGCCTTTCCGGTTCCCAGGCGCCAGCCCTGTACGCACTGTCGCTTTTGGTCGTGTTCCTGTGCCTGGCAGCACTGTACGAAAGCTGGTCGATTCCGATTGCGGTGATTCTGGTTGTGCCACTGGGTGTGATCGGTGCACTGATCGCCACCAGCATGCGCGGCTTGTCCAACGACGTGTTCTTCCAGGTGGGCCTGTTGGTGACGGTGGGCCTGGCGGCGAAAAACGCCATCCTCATCGTGGAATTCGCCAAGGAACTGCACGAGCAAGGCAAAGGCATCGTCGAGGCGGCTATCGAAGCGTCCCGTATGCGTCTGCGCCCGATCATCATGACCTCGTTGGCGTTCATGCTCGGCGTACTACCGCTGGCAATCTCCACCGGCGCCGGCTCAGGCAGCCAGCACGCAATCGGTACCGGTGTTATCGGCGGTATGATCACGGCCACTGTGCTGGCGATCTTCTGGGTGCCGCTGTTCTACGCAACCGTGTCCGCCGCTGGCGAACGCAAAAAGAAAGACACTACTGAAACTCCTAAAGAGGCTGGCCAATGAGCAAGTCGCTACTTTCCCTAGCCGTCACCGCATTCGTGCTCAGTGGCTGCTCGCTGATACCTGACTATCAGCGCCCCGAAGCGCCGGTGGCCGCGCAGTTCCCGCAGGGGCCGGCGTATTCGTCGGCCCAGGCGCCGAGCCAGGCCGCTGCCGAGCAAGGCTGGAAGCAGTTTTTCCATGACCCTGCCCTGCAACAGCTGATCCAGACCGCGTTGGTGAACAACCGTGACCTGCGTGTCGCGGCGCTGAACATCGACGCCTATGCGGCGCAATATCAGATCCAACGTGCCGACCTGTTCCCGGCCGTGTCGGCCACCGGTAACGGCAGCCGTTCGCGCACCCCGGCCAAGCTGTCGCAGACCGGCGAATCGACCATCGCCAGCCAGTACTCGGCGGGCCTTGGGATCAGCTCTTATGAGCTGGACCTGTTCGGTCGCGTGCGCAGCCTCAGTGAAGAAGCGCTGCAGAAGTACTTCGCCACTGAAGAAGCACGTCGCAGCACCCAAATCAGCCTGGTGGCCAGCGTGGCGAATGCCTACCTGACCTGGCAGGCCGACAAGGAGCTGCTCAAGCTGACCCAGGACACCCTGGCCGCGTTCGAGCAAAGCTACAAGCTCACCTCGCGCAGCAATGAAGTCGGCGTGGCCTCGGCCCTCGACCTCAGCCAGGCACGCACCTCGGTGGAAAACGCCCGTGTGCAACTGGCGCGTTACACCCGCCAGGTGGCCCAGGACGAAAACAGCCTGACCCTGCTGCTGGGCACCGGCCTGCCGGCGAATATCGCCAGCAAGCCGCTGTCCGATGACCTGCTCAGCGAAGTGCCGGCCGGGTTGCCATCGGACCTGCTGCAACGTCGTCCCGACATTGTGCAAGCCGAGTACAACCTCAAGGCCGCCAACGCCAACATCGGCGCGGCCCGTGCGGCGTTCTTCCCGAGCATCAGCCTGACCGCCAGCGCCGGTACTGCCAGCCCTACCCTGGGTGGCCTGTTCAAAGGCGGTTCGGGAACCTGGGCGTTTGCCCCGCAGATCAACATCCCGATCTTCAACGCCGGTAGCCTGCGCGCAAGCCTGGACTACTCGAAGATCCAGAAAGAGATCAACGTGGCCAACTACGAGAAGGCCATCCAGACCGGCTTCCAGGAAGTCTCCGACGGCCTGGCCGCGCGTGCGACCTACAAGCAGCAACTGGATGCCCAGCGCGGCTTCGTCGAGGCTAACCAGGATTACTACCGCCTGGCCGAGCGTCGCTACCGCATTGGTGTCGACAGCAACCTGACCTTCCTCGACGCCCAGCGCCAACTGTTCAGTGCCCAGCAATCGCTGATCACCGACCGCCTGGCGCAGCTCACCAGCGAGGTCAACCTGTACAAGGCCCTCGGCGGTGGCTGGAACGAGCAGACTGCGAAGAACGAGCCGTTGAAAGAACAAGCACCGCCGTTGAAGTTGTTCTGATAGCGCGGGTGTGAAAACCGCTTCCCTCACCGGAAGCGGTTTTTTTATGCCTGCATTGTTGCCCTTACAACTTGCGTTCGATCATCGCCCACAACCCACCTTCCCCTACTTTCATCGCCCCCGCACCGCCGCGCACCATGGCCGCCACCTGCATAAACCCAATAACAACAGGTTCACACCATGAGCACTTTCCAACCGCGCCAGCTGTTGCTGGCGGCTGCTGTCGCCAGTTCTGCCCTGCCCGTTCTCGCCCAGGATCATGGCTTTCTCGAAGACGCCAGCGCCAACCTCAACCTGCGTAATTTCTTCTTCAACCGCAACTACACCAACCCGACCAAGGCTCAGGGTGGCGCGCAGGAGTGGACGCAAAGTTTCATTCTCGACGCCAAGTCCGGGTTCACCCAAGGCACAGTCGGTTTTGGTGTGGATGTGCTGGGCTTGTACTCGCTCAAGCTCGATGGCGGGCGTGGCACAGGCGGCACGCAGTTGCTGCCGCTGGACCATGACGGCCGGCCAGCCGATGAGTTTGGCCGGCTGGGCGTGGCATTCAAGGCGCGCTTTTCCAAGACCGAGCTGAAGGTGGGCGAATGGATGCCGGTGCTGCCGATCCTGCGTTCCGACGATGGCCGCTCCCTGCCACAGACCCTGCGTGGCGGGCAGATCACCTCGAAGGAAATCGACGGCCTGACCCTCTATGGCGGCCAATTCCGCGCCAATAGCCCGCGGGACGACGGCAGCATGAGCGACATGTCGATGTTCGGCAAAACCGCCTTCACCTCCGACCGTTTCAACTTCCAGGGCGCCGAATACGCGTTCAACGACAAACGCACCCAAGTCGGCGTGTGGAATGCCCAGCTCAAGGACATCTACAGCCAGCAGTTCGTCAATCTGATCCACAGCCAGCCTGTGGGCGACTGGACCCTGGGCGCCAACCTGGGCTTCTTTTACGGTAAGGACGACGGCAGCGCCCGCGCCGGCGACCTGGACAACAAAACCTGGTCCGGTTTGTTCTCGGCCAGGTACGGTGGCAACACCTTCTACGTCGGCCTGCAAAAACTCACCGGCGACAGTGCCTGGATGCGCGTCAACGGCACCAGCGGCGGCACCCTGGCCAACGACAGCTACAACTCCAGCTATGACAACGCACAGGAAAAATCCTGGCAGGTTCGCCACGACTACAACTTCGCCGCCCTCGGTGTACCAGGCCTGACCCTGATGAACCGCTATATCAGCGGCAGCAACGTGCACACCGGCACCATCACCGACGGCAAGGAGTGGGGCCGCGAGACCGAAGTAGGCTATACGGTGCAAAGCGGCACGCTGAAAAACCTCAACGTGCGCTGGCGCAATTCGAGCATGCGCAGGGACTACAGCAACAACGAGTTCGATGAGAACCGGTTGATCGTCAGCTATCCGATCAGTCTGCTGTAAACCGGCATAGCACTTACTGTATGGTGCGCGCCTGCCGCTGCTGATCCCCCCAGCAGCGGCCTTTACTCGGGCCCTGCACGGCATGAAATCCTTCGCTACAGCAATCGCTTTGTTTGCCCTGGTCTTGAGCCTGGGGGGCTGTATCAGCGCACCCATCGCCCTGACACCACAGACCGAACAACGCCTGCTGGCCCAGGCGCCGATCCGCTTTTTGCTGACCTTCGACGATGGCCCAAGCGCCTCGGGCTACAACAACCCGAGCCGTTCGGTAGTGGCGGACCTGGCCAACAACCCGGTGCTGCCGGGGATCAAGGCGGTGTTCTTCCTGCAGACCGAAGCCGCTCGCGCAGGCGGCAGTTCCCGAGGCCGCAAGACCATGGAACGAGAATTCGCCGCTGGCCATATCCTGGCCTTCCACACGGCCACCGCGTTTCACACCAATCATCGCTGGCTGAACGACGCCACCCTGGAACACACCCTTACCGAAGGCGCCGCAGACATTGCCGCCATCACGGGCGCGCCCCCCGTGCTGGTACGCCCCCCCTTCTGGAACTACGACAAGCGCACCTTCGCCGCCTACCAACGCCACGGCATGCAGGTACTGTTGACGGATTTGAGTGCCAATGACGGCAAGATCTGGGGCTTCAACGCCAGCCCGCGTCGGCGGGCCAACCTGTATCGGCAACTGTCGGTGGTACGCGAACGCATCGCCTTGGGTGAACTACCGACAGTGGAGGGTGTGATCCCGGTAGTGGTGACCTTCCATGACATCAACCGCTACACCGCGCGGCATATGCAGGAGTACTTGCAGATTCTGATGGACAGCGCACGGGTCAACGGTTTGAAGACCGCGGCCGAGCCGTTCTATACCGACTACGCCGCGCTGGAACGCGCAGCGCTGGCCCGTACGGTCAAGGCTGTGAACGAGCCGGTGCATCTGCCTGGGGTGTGGAATTGGCTGTGGGATGCTGATTCCCACTAATACCTTAAACCTGTGACGATCCCCTGTGGGAGCTGGCTTGCCTGCGATGCAGACAACACGGTCCCCAGTCAGACCTCGTCGCTGCAATCGCAGGCAAGCCAGCTCCCACAGGTGATCGCCTTTCACATTCAGTCTTGTTGGCGAGACTCCACACCCAACTCATCCCACACTGACTCAGCCAAATGAAACGTCGCATTCGCTGCCGGAATCCCGCAGTAGATCGCACTCTGCATCAGCACTTCCTTGATCTCGGCGCGGGTTACGCCGTTGCTGGCGGCGGCACGCAGGTGCAGCTTCAGTTCTTCACTGCGGTTCATGCCGATCAGCATCGCGATGGTGATCAGGCTGCGGGTATGCCGAGGCAGGCCGGGACGGGTCCAGATGTCACCCCAGGCGTGGCGGGTGATCATTTCCTGGAACTCGCTGTTGAACTCGGTCAGGGCATTGAGGCTGCGGTCGACATGGGCATCGCCCAGTACTTCGCGGCGCACCTGCAGGCCCTCGGCGTAACGTTGTTTCTCGTCCACAAATAGCTCCTCAGCGGGCCAGCAGAAATTCGATCACCCGGTCGCTGAACGCAGCACCGGCCTGAACGTTGGACAGGTGCGCTGCATAGAACTCGGCGTACTCGGCGCCCTGCACATGGCTCTGGATAAAGTGGCCGCCAGCTGGCGGCGTCACCGCGTCTTCGGTGCCGGCAATCACCAGGGTCGGCACCTTGATCGAGGACAATTGCTCACGAAAATCCGCATCGCGCACGGCGCCGCAGTTGGCGGCATACCCCTTGGGCGAAGTGGCCGCGAGCATATCGGTGATCTGCTTGGCCTGGTGCGGGTTGGCAGCGGCGAAATCTGCGGTGAACCAGCGCGCAATGGACGCATCGCGCAGCGCCACCATCGCGGCGGCGCCATCACGCAGGACCATTTCGATACGCGGGTTCCACACCTCGGGCGTGCCGATCTTGGCCGCGGTATTACACACCACCAGGCGTTGCAGGCGCTCGCCGGCATGAATGCCCAGCCATTGGCCGATCAAGCCGCCCATGGACAATCCGCAAAAATGCGCCTTCTGGATATCCAGCGCATCCAGCAGTGCGAGCACGTCTGCCCCCAGTTGCTCGATGCTGTAAGGCCCCTCGGTCACCAGGGATTGGCCGTGGCCACGGGTGTCGAAACGCAGCACACGAAAATGCTCGGTAAAGGCCGGAATCTGGATATCCCACATATGCAGGTCGGTACCCAGGGAATTGGACAGCACCAGTACCGGTGCGTCGGCGGGCCCCTCGAGTTGGTAATGCAGTTCGCCCTCGGCGAGTTGTACAAAAGCCACAGCGGTCTCCTCAGGCAGTCAAAGCAAAATGTTCGGTCACCGCACGCGTGACCCAGGTAGACGCCTGGCCCAGGTAATGGGCCGGGTCGAGCAGGCGGTCCAATTCAGCCGCCGACAGCTCGGCGGTGACGTGCGGCTCATCCGCCAGTACCGCGCGCAAATGGCGCTGCTCGGCGACCGCACGTTTGCAGCACTGCTCCAGCAGATGGTGCGCAGTGTCGCGGCCCAAGCGTTGGGCGAGCACGATACTCACCGCTTCGGCCAGTACCAGGCCCTGAGTCAGGTCGAGGTTGTGTGCCATACGTTCGGCATTCACCTCAAGCCCTTCACTGACCAGAATTGCCTGGTGCAAGGCACCGGACACCAAGCGGCAAATCTCTGGCAAGGTTTCCCATTCGGCGTGCCACAAGCCCAGGCTGCGTTCGTGCTCTTGAGGCATGGCGCTGAACATCGTTGCCACCAGGCCCGGTACGCGGGTGGCCGCGCTGATCAGCACTGCGGCGCCCACCGGGTTACGCTTGTGCGGCATGGTGGACGAACCGCCCTTGCCCGGCGCCGAAGGCTCGAACACCTCGGCCGCTTCGGTCTGCATCAACAGGCTGATATCGCGGCCCAACTTGCCGAGGCTACCGGCGATCAGGCCAAGCAGGCTGGCAAACTCCACCAGGCGGTCACGCTGGGTGTGCCAGGGTTGTTCCGGTAAGCCCAGTTGCAACTCGGCGGCCAAGGCTTCGGCCACGGGCATGGCGTGTTCGCCCAGCGCTGCCAAGGTGCCCGAGGCGCCGCCAAATTGCAGGACCAGCAGGCGCGGTTTCAATTCAGCCAGGCGCTGGCGACTGCGCGTCACCGCGCCCAGCCAACCGGCGATTTTCATTCCCAGGGTGACCGGCGTCGCGTGCTGCAACCAGGTGCGCCCGGCCAACGGCACGGTGGCATAACGCTGGGCCTGGGCGGCCAACACCTCCCCCAGGCGAGCCAGGTCGGCTTCGATCAATTCCACCCCACGGCGCAGTTGCAGCACCAGGCCGGTGTCCATCACATCCTGGCTGGTTGCGCCCAGGTGTACATAACGCTCGGCGTCGGCGTCCTCACTGGCGATCAACTTGCCCAACGCCTTCACCAATGGAATCGCAGAGTTGCCCGCCATGGCAATCGCGCTGCCAAGGGCGTCCACGTCATACAGCGACGCCAGGCATGCCTGGGCAATCGGTGCGACAGCGGCCTGGGGAATCAACCCGACCCGGGCCTGCGCCCGGGCCAGTGCGGCCTCGAAATCCAGCATGCCCTGCAAACGCCCCTGGTCACAGAACACTTCGGCCATGCTGTCAGCGGTGAAATAAGCGTCGAACAGTTGATTGCTCGTGCGCAGCGTCATAACTCATCCCTTACAGATCGTGATGCAGGTACGCCGCCTGTTTCGGCAGGCGCAAGCTGAACAGGAAGGCCACCGCCATCATCGCGGTGACGTACCAATAAAAGGTGTTTTCCATGCCGATGGATTTGAGGCTCAGCGCAACCACTTCTGCCGAACCGCCAAACACCGCGTTAGCCACCGCATACGCCAGGCCCACGCCCAATGCACGCACCTGGGGCGGGAACATCTCCGCTTTGACCAGGCCGCTGATGGAGGTGTAGAAGCTGACAATCGCCAAGGCCAGGGTGATCAGCACAAACGCCAAAAACGGGCTGGTCACGGTTTTCAAGGTCAGCAGGATCGGCACGGTAAACAGCGTGCCAAGGCCGGCAAACCAGAGCATGGAATTACGCCGGCCAATCTTGTCGGCCAACATGCCGAACAACGGCTGCATGCACATGTACAGAAACAGCGCGCCGGTCATGATGTAGCTCGACGTCTTGGCGTGCATGCCCACGGTATTCACCAGGTACTTCTGCATGTAGGTGGTGAAGGTATAGAAAATCAGCGAGCCGCCGGCGGTGTAGCCCAGCACCGTAATGAAGGCTTTGCCGTGGTCGCGAAACAGCGCGACGATACTGCCGGCGTCCTTGTCTTCACGCATTTCCTTGCTGGTGGTTTCTTTCAGGGTGCGACGCAGCAGCAGGGAGATCACGGCGGCTATGGCGCCGATCACAAACGGGATGCGCCAGCCCCAGGCGCGCAGTTCTTCTTCGGTGAGGATCTGTTGCAGGATCACCACCACCAGCACCGCCAGCAACTGGCCGCCGATCAGGGTCACGTACTGGAACGAAGCAAAGAAGCCACGCTGGCCCTTGAGCGCGACTTCACTCATGTAAGTGGCCGTGGTGCCGTATTCGCCGCCCACCGACAAGCCCTGGAACAGCCGCGCCACCAACAGCAACGCTGGCGCCCAGGCACCGATGGCGTTGTAGGTCGGCAGAAAGGCGATGACCAGGGAGCCGCCGCACATCATCAGCACCGAGATCATCATCGAGTTCTTGCGCCCGTGCTTGTCGGCCACCCGGCCAAACAACCAGCCACCGATCGGTCGCATCAGGAACCCGGCGGCAAACACCCCGGCGGTGTTGAGCAACTGCACCGTGGGGTCGTCCGAGGGGAAAAACGCCGGAGCAAAATAAATCGCGCAGAAGGCATAGACGTAGAAGTCGAACCATTCGACCAGGTTGCCGGAGGACGCACCGACAATCGCAAAGATCCTTTTGCTGCGTTCTTCTCCGGTGTAGTGGCTGGTTTTTGTTGTCATGTTTTTTTACTCAGTGGGAACGGTTATAGCCTAGACATACTTTGCAACAACCCTGTTCCGCAAGCAGACTTTTGGATAGGTGGAGCCTGGATGATCGTTCCCACGCTCTGCGTGGGAATGCCGCATGGGACGCTCCGCGTCCTGCCGTTCGCGGGTGACGCGCAGCGTCACGGGATGCATTACCACGCAGAGCGTGGGAACGATCGTTACAGCCAACTCAATAGTCGAAGAACACCGTTTCCTTATCTGTGCCCTGCAAAATCACATTCCACTGATAAACCCCTGCCGCATCCGCCTGGGCAATCAAGGTGCCCCGACGTTCTGCCGGCACACACGCCAGCAACGGGTCATCGCCGTTCAAGGCCTCACCGTCAAAATAAATCCGCGTCAGCAAGTGCTTCACCAACCCACGGGCAAACACCAGCACCACCAAATGCGGCGCCTGGGTGGTGCCCTTCAGCCCCGGCACACTGCCCGGCTTGACGGTGGTAAAGCGGAAACGCCCTTCGGCATCCACCGGCACGCGGCCAAAGCCTTCGAAGTTCGGATCGAGCGCTTTGTCCTGCTCGTCTTCGGGGTGAGCATATTTGCCGGCGGCATTGGCCTGCCAGACTTCCAGCATGGCATCGTTGACGACATCACCGTTGCCGTCCACCACTTGGCCGCTGATTGCCACACGTTCACCGAGGGTGGCAGTGACGGTCAGGTCTTCACGGTTCAGCCAGGTCAGGCCAATGTGGTAATACGGCCCGACGGTGTGGGACGTGGTCGCGTTGAGTGTCATCTCATTTCTCCATCGGCGTGGCGTCGCGGCCGCGCAGGACGATGTCCCAGCGGTAGCCGAGGGCATAGGAAGGAATGGTTTTTTCCAGGTCGAAACTGGCGATCAAGCGTTGCTTGGCGCTGGTGTCCGGCACGCAGTTGTAGATCGGGTCGTATTCCAGCAACGGGTCGCCCGGGAAATACATTTGCGTCACCAGGCGCGTCAGCACGCTGGGGCCGAACAGCGAAAAGTGGATATGCGCCGGGCGCCAGGCGTTGTGGTGGTTGCCCCACGGGTAGGCGCCGGGCTTGATGGTTTGGAACTGGTACCAGCCGTCGGCGTCGGTGACGGTGCGCCCGGTGCCGGTGAAATTCGGGTCCAGGGGTGCATCGTGCAGGTCGCGCTTGTGGTTGTAGCGGCCGGCGGCATTGGCCTGCCAGATCTCCACAAGGATGCCCGGCACTGGCAGGCCGTTTTCGTCCAGCACACGGCCATGAATGATGATGCGCTCGCCTTGCGGCTCGCCCTCATGCTGGGCTGTCAGGTCGTTGTCCTTCTCATTGATACGTTCGGCGCCGATGGTCGGGCCAGTGATTTCCGACAAGGAATGGGGCAGGAACACCAAAGGCTGTGAAGGCGAACGCAGGTTCGTCGACTGGTAGGCCGGGTGCAGGTAATCAGGTTGAGTGCCCGCTTGCGGGCGCCGGTAACCGGGCTTGTCACTCATGGAGCAATCCTCTTTTAGTTATCAGACGCGTTCAATCGCCAGGGCCAGGCCTTGGCCGACGCCCACGCACATGGTCGCCAGGCCTTTGCGGCCGCCGGTTTTTTCCAATTGGTGCAGGGCCGTCATCACCAACCGCGCACCACTCATCCCCAAGGGGTGACCGAGGGCAATGGCGCCGCCGTTGGGGTTGACCTGGGGCGCATCGTCAGCGATACCCAGCTCGCGCAGCACCGCCAGGCCTTGGCTGGCGAAGGCTTCGTTGAGTTCGATCACATCAAAGTCGGTGACCGCCAACCCCAGGCGCTCCACCAGTTTGCGCACCGCCGGCACCGGGCCGATGCCCATCACCCGCGGGGCGACTCCGGCACTGGCCATGCCCAGCACACGGGCGCGGGCGGTGAGGCCGTGTTGCTTGACGGCCTCGGCGCTGGCGAGGATCAGCGCGGCGGCGCCGTCGTTGACGCCCGAGGCATTGCCGGCAGTGACGGTCTTGTCCGCGCCGTTGACCGGCTTGAGCTTGGCCAGGGCTTCCAACGTGGTGTCCCGTGGGTGTTCATCGCGTTCCACCAGGGTTTCGCCTTTTTTATGGGCGATTCGCACCGGAACGATTTCCTCGGCAAAGAACCCGGCGGCCTGGGCAGCGGCGGTGCGTTGCTGGCTGCGCAGGGCGAAAGCGTCCTGGTCGGCGCGGGAAACCTGATAGTCATCGGCCACGTTATCGGCGGTCTGCGGCATGGCATCCACACCGTACTGGGCCTTCATCAGCGGGTTGATAAAGCGCCAGCCAATGGTGGTGTCTTCCAACTTCATGTTGCGCGAGAACGCCGCGTCGGCCTTGCCCATCACAAACGGAGCGCGGGACATCGATTCGACGCCACCGGCAATCGCCAACTCCATTTCACCGCTGGCAATCGCACGAAAGGCGGTGCCGATGGCATCCATGCCCGAGGCACAGAGGCGGTTGAGGGTCACGCCGGGAATACTTTCCGGCAGCCCCGCCAGCAGCAACGCCATGCGTGCCACATTGCGGTTGTCTTCACCTGCCTGGTTGGCGCAGCCGAGGAAGACTTCGTCTACGGCGCTCCAGTCCACCGACGGGTTACGCTCGATCAACGCCTTGATCGGCAGTGCCGCCAGGTCATCGGCGCGCACCGTGGACAGGCCACCACCGAAACGGCCGATGGGCGTGCGAATGGCATCACAGATATAAACCTCGCGCATCAGGCTTCTCCCGGTGCTTGGCCATGGGCGGCGGCGGTGCGTGCTTCGAGGTCACGCAGGGCGGTCAGTTCGGTCTCGGTGGGTTCAGCGGTGGTGCTCACCTGGTCGGCAAAGCGAATCGCCCAGCCGGTGGCGGCGACCACTTGCTCGCGGGTCACGCCGGGATGCAGTGCAGTGACCACGAACTCATGGCTGCCCTCCTCCGGCTCCATGATGCACAGGTCGGTAATGATGCCCACCGGGCCGGCGCCGGGCAGGCCCAGACGCTTGCGTGAGTCGCCACCTTCGCCGTGACCGACGGAGGTGATGAAGTCCAGTTTGTCCACAAACGAACGGGACGATTGCTTAAGGATGATCAACACGCTCTTGGCCGAACCGGCGATTTCCGGCGCGCCACCGGCACCCGGCAAACGCACTTTGGGCTGGTGATAATCACCGACCACGGTGGTGTTGATATTGCCGAAACGGTCGACCTGGGCCGCGCCGAGAAAACCGACATCAATGCGCCCGCCCTGCAGCCAGTAGCGAAAGATCTCACCGGTGGGCACCACGGTGTCGGCGGTCTCCGCCAGCTCGCCATCGCCGATGGACAGCGGCAACACGCTGGGCTTGGCCCCAATCGGGCCGGACTCGTAGATCAGCACCACATCCGGCGAGGACGTCAGGCGCGCCAGGTTGGCCGCCTTGGATGGCAGGCCGATGCCGACGAAGCACACCGAGCCGTTCTTGAGGCGGCGTGCGGCGGCGACGGTCATCATTTCATTGGTGGAATAAGCCATTACTTAGCCTCCTGCGCGGCGGCCAGCTTGGCCTGGAATTCACTGAAGTCGGCAGTGCCGTGGATGTATTCGTCGATCCAGGCGGTAAAGGTCCCGCGGTCGCGGGCAATCGGGTCCCACGCCTGGTAGAAGCGGTTATCCCGCTCGTTGTAGCCGTGCGCGTAGGAAGGATGGGCACCACCGGGTACGTGACACACCGCCGTCAGCGCCCAGGTCGGCAGCACGCAGCTGTTCATCGGCGCATTCAGGTCGTCGACGATTTCCTCGACGGTGACGATGCAGCGCTTGGCCGCCAGCGCCGCTTCCTTTTGCACCCCCAGAATGCCCCAGAGCAGCACGTTGCCTTTGCGATCGGCTTTCTGCGCGTGAATCACGGTGATGTCCGGACGCACCGATGGCACCGCCGCCAGCACTTCGCCGGTGAAGGGGCAGGTGACGGTCTTGATCAGCGGATTGACCTTGGGCAAGTCGGAACCGGCATAGGCCCGCAACACCGCGAACGGCAGGCCGGAGGCACCGGCGACGTAGGCATTGGCCAGGTCGGCGTGGCTGTGCTCTTCGATCTCCAGCGCTTGCGGCCATTGTTTCTCTACCGCGTCGCGCAGCCGATGCAGGGAACCCACGCCCGGGTTGCCGCCCCAGGAGAAAATCAACTTGCGCGCACAGCCGGCACCGATCAACTGGTCGTAGATCAGGTCAGGCGTCATGCGCACCAGCGTCAGGTCTTTCTTGCCCTGACGAATGATTTCATGGCCTGCGGCCGTAGGGATCAGGTGGGTGAAGCCTTCGAGGGCGACGGTATCGCCGTCGTTCACGAAGCGCTTGACCGCATCACGCAGGGTGAGGATTTCAGCCATGGGGTTGGGCTCCCGGTGTTGATCGAAAAAGGCGCTGAGGTGGCGCCGAAGTGCTAGAAGATTAAGCCGGGGAAATAGGCCAAACAATCCGATAATCGACTGAGCGTTCGATTATCGAACCGATTGTTGCTTAACTAACCATCGCAAGGAACAGGGTCAATGTGGGAGCTGGCTTGCCTGCGATGGCGCGAGTGGATTCAGCACCGCTATCGCAGGCAAGCCAGCTCCCACAGGGGTAGTGATCGGTTTCAGGTCGCATCGGCATGGCTGACCATGCCCTTAATCATTACCGCTGCCGTGGCCAAGGCCGCCGGTATCACCAATGCGGTGAGCACCTGCTCGAAGTTCCAGCCCAGGCCCAGCAAGGTTGCGCCCATCCACGCCCCCAGGATCGCGCCGAAGCGGCCGATGCCGAGCATCCACGACACACCGGTGGCACGGCCTTGGGTGGGGTAGAAACGCGCCGCCAGCGACGGCATCGCCGATTGCGCACCGTTGACGCACATCCCGGCGACCAGCACCAGGGTGGCCAACAACGTGATGTTGCCCAGGCTCTGCCCCACCGCGTAGGCAAACACCCCGGCCAGCAGGTAGAACGTGCCGATCACTTTGTGCGGGTTGAACCGGTCCATCGCCCAGCCCACGCCCACCGCGCTCAATACCCCACCAAACTGGAACAGCGCGCCGATGAACGCGGCTTGCTCCATGCTCGCGCCACTGTCGCGCATCAAGGTGGGGAGCCAACTGGTCAGCAGGTAAACGATCACCAGGCCCATGAAGTACGTGAGCCACAACAGCAAGGTGCCAGCGCTGTAGGTGCCCGAGAAGATCACCGCGAACACATTGCGGGCCTTGACGGTTTTTTGCTCCGGTACGCTGAAGTGAGAGGCCTGGGCAACGATGTTTGGCTCGATAGGGGCCAGGGTCTTGCGCACCTTGTCGGTGCCGCGATTGCGCACCACCAGGTAACGCGCCGATTCCGGTAGCCATACCAGCAGCACCCCAGCCAGGATCAACGGCAGGATGCCGCCGATCAGCAACAGGCTGTGCCAGCCGAAGGCCGGGATCAGCTTGGCCGAAATAAACCCACCACCGGCCATGCCGAGGTTGAAGCCACAGAACATGCTGGTCACCAACAAGGATTTATGCCGCTCGGGGGTGTATTCAGACAACAAGGTGGTGGCATTCGGCATGCCGGCGCCCAGGCCCAGGCCGGTGAGAAAGCGCAGCACCAGCAACTGGTCGACAGTGGTGCTGTAGGCCGACGCCAGGCTGAACGCACCAAACACCAACACCGCGCCGACCAGCACGACTTTGCGGCCAAAGCGGTCGGCCAGGGGGCCGGAACCGAGTGCGCCAAACACCATGCCGATCAACGCGGCGCTCATCACCGGGCCGAGGCTGGCGCGGTCGATGCCCCAGTCCTGGGACAGCGCGGGCGCGATAAAGCCCATCGCGGCGGTGTCGAGGCCGTCGAGAAAGACAATCAGGAAACACAGGATCACCACGCGCCACTGATAGCGCGAGAGTGGCTGGGTGTTGATAAAGGACTGTACGTCCAGGGTGGTACCGACAGAAGGCTGATTCATTATTTTTATTCCACACCGATGGCGGGCTGACGACCTGGGGTCATCATTCTTATTGGGCAGCTCCTCAGAGCGCTGCCGCACATTAATAAGCCAAGGGAAACACCGTCAATCGAGCCAGCCGGGATCTGTGCGGTCACCGAACAGCTTAGGCAAACAGCTGCGCACTCAGCTCACGGCTGGCGCTGAGCATGCTCGGCAAAAAGCGCTGCTCCAACTCGCTGCGGCTGACCCGCCCGGCATGGGTGCTGACATTAAGCGCGGCCAACACCTGGCCGGACGCGTCATACACCGGCACCGCGATGGAACGCAGGCCCTGCTCCAGTTCCTGGTCGACAATGCACCAGCCCTGCTGACGCACCTGTTGCAGGCATTCCAATAACGCTTGCGGCGTGGTCAGGGTGCGGCTGGTCTTGGTTTGCAGGTCGGCATGGTCGAGATAATCCTGCAGCGAAGCGTCGTCGAGGGCGGCCAGCAGAATGCGGCCCATGGATGTGCAATATGCAGGCAAGCGCCCACCCACCGACAGGTCAACCGAGATCAGACGCTGGGTGGTGGCGGAACGGGCGATATAAAGAATGTCATCGCCTTCCAGGGTGGCCATGTTGCAGGCTTCATGCAGTTGCTCGCTCATGCGGTCCAGGTAAGGCTGGGCCGAAACAGCCAGCGGTGTGGACGACAGATAGGCATGACCGAGGGTCAGTACCTTGGGCAACAGCGAGTAGGTGCGCCCATCCGTGGTGGCGTAGCCGAGCTTGATCAAGGTGTGCAGGCAACGGCGCACGGCGGCGCGGGGAATTTCCGTGCGATGGCTGATCTGGGCGATGGTCAGGTGACGCTTACGCTCCTGGAATGCCTGCACCACGGCCAGGCCACGGGCCAAGGACGTCATGAAATCCGGATCACCGGTGAATGCCTGGATGCGCTTGGCCGGTGAAGCCACGATCGGCGGCGCCACTGATGCAAAGGAGTTGCGCAATTGATCGTTCATTTCAAGGGGCCTTCTCTTGTTATCACCACGGGAGGGTTGGCGGCTATTACAAGCCGTGCCGGTCGCCCTGCACAAGTCAGCGTCGGCAACATTGGGCGATTATCGAACGACCATGCGATTATCGCAATTTGGCCGGCGCTGGCGCACACCTCGCGGCCCTGGTTTCAGATTTGCCTGATGCATCTATAAAGCAGGCGCATTTACCCTGCCAGGATGATGACGGTGTTCACAAATACCCACGCCAACATGTAACAAACCTCTGACACATCGTTGACGCTTTTTAACTTCACGATGATAGTGTTATTCAAATGCGCCGCTATAATGCAACCTGTGCAGAGGTCAGCCCGGTATGTATCGGGAGTGGAGCTCACCGGGCGTTGCGGGTTGTATGCAGGGCCGGACACAAGTACTCGCTTAAAAGTACTGCCCTCAGGCCTATTTACCCATTTGAACGTTTTATTGTTCTATTTGGAATCGCCCGAGCACGACTTTCAGGCATGACGCTGCGCAATCAATAAACTCAACTCAATTAGGTAATACTGTGACGAAAGATGAACTGCGCGCGGAACTTGAGCGCCAGGAGCAACGTTACAAGGATGTCTACGGCGGGGAAGTCACCACCTACGCCGCGCAACCCGAGCCGGAACGCAAGCCATGGCGTAAACGCGCCAGCCTGCTAGACCAGGCATTTGCCCAGGAAATCCAAAAGATCGAGCAGGAGCTCAAGACCGAGGAGCCATAAGCGCTTCGGTTCGAGCCTTAAGGGTCGTGCTGTCTCTGCCGGTGAAGTACTGGCAGAGGGCACCCGCTTTAGCGTCCACTGGTCAGTAACCTACAGCCACCTACGAAATTTCATACAAATGTTTCAGGCATGGCATTTTCATGACTAAAGCCCGCCTTCTGCGGCCTGCGCTTTATAAATCAAAGACTTGCCAAAGCCCCGAAAACCCTGGGATGCGTGCGTCCTGCCGCGTTTTTTTCCAGGAAGATTGTTACCGATGAGCAGCTAATGCATCGATTACTGATGTTTTCTGGCATAATCGCGCCCCCTTACGACCGGGTCAGAAAACCTTCATGATCGATTTATTCAGCGGACTGGATGCTTGGGTTCTAGTGAGCCTGTTGCTCGCCTTGGCCTTTGTCCTCGCCTTCGAGTTCATCAATGGCTTTCATGACACCGCTAACGCGGTGGCCACAGTCATCTATACCAAAGCCATGCCGCCACACCTGGCCGTGTTCTTCTCCGGGGTGTTCAATTTCCTCGGCGTATTGCTCGGTGGTGTCGGTGTCGCCTACGCCATCGTGCACTTGCTGCCGGTGGAGTTGCTGATCAATGTGAACACCGGCCATGGCTTGGCAATGGTCTTCTCATTGTTGGCAGCAGCGATCACCTGGAACCTGGGCACCTGGTACTTCGGTATCCCCGCCTCCAGCTCCCACACCCTGATCGGTTCGATCCTTGGTGTCGGCCTGGCCAACGCGTTGATCAACGACATCCCCCTGGCTGACGGTGTGAACTGGCAGAAGGCCGTGGATATCGGCGCGTCCCTGGTATTCTCGCCGATGGCGGGCTTTCTGGTCGCCGCTCTGGTACTGATCGGTCTGAAGTGGTGGCGTCCGCTGTCGAAGATGCACAAGACCCCGGACCAGCGCCGCAAGCTTGACGACAAAAAGCACCCGCCATTCTGGAACCGCCTCGTCCTGGTGATTTCGGCCATGGCGGTGAGCTTCGTGCACGGCTCCAACGATGGCCAGAAGGGCATCGGCCTGATCATGCTGGTGCTCATCGGTATCGTGCCGGCGCAGTTCGTATTGGACCTGGGCAGCACCACTTACCAGATCGAACGTACCCGCGACGCCACCCTGCACCTGAACCAGTTCTACCAGCGCAACCACGAGACCCTCGGTGAATTCCTGGCCCTGGGCAAAAGCGTGAAGGATGACCTGCCGGGCAAGTTCCGCTGCAACCCGCAGCAGACCGAACCGACGATCAACGCGCTGCTGGGCACCCTCAAGGGCGTCTCGGACTACCACTCGCTGACGGCCGACCACCGCATCGAGGTACGTCGCTACCTGCTTTGCCTGGATGACACCGCGAAAAAGGTCGGCAAGCTGCCAGGCCTGGACTCCCGTGAGAAGTCCGACCTCGACAAGCTGCGCAAAGACCTGACCGCCACCACCGAGTACGCCCCGTTCTGGGTGATCCTCGCGGTCGCACTGGCCCTGGGCCTGGGCACCATGGTGGGCTGGAAGCGCGTGGTGCTGACCATCGGTGAAAAGATCGGCAAGCAAGGCATGACCTATGCCCAGGGCATGTCGGCGCAAATCACCACGGCCACCATGATCGGCTTCGCCAACATCTTCGCCCTGCCAGTGTCCACCACCCACGTCCTGTCTTCTGGCGTGGCAGGCACCATGGTTGCGAACAAAAGCGGCCTGCAAGGTGGCACCGTCAAGACCATCCTGATGGCCTGGGTATTGACCTTGCCAGCGACCGTAGGCCTCTCGGCCGGGCTGTTCTGGTTGGCGTCCAAGGCTTTGGGCAACTGATAGCCGGCCGGCAATAAAAAAGGTGCGATCCGCGAGGGTCGCACCTTTTTTTATGATCGTTATGATCGTTCCCACGCTCTGCGTGGGAATGCCGCCACGGACGCTCCGCGTCCCACTGGCGCACGGGTGACGCGGAGCGTCACAGCCAAAAAAAAGGGCGACCGAAGTCGCCCAAAATGCCTTGCGTGCTCATGTAACCCGGAAAGACTTAAGGTTTTTTACGCTTGTTCGCGTCTTTCCAGATAAAAAATCCAAACCCTACAAAAAACAGCACCATGAGGCTAACAGTCAGCACTCCGGCAAAAACCACATTATCGAAAAACATGACCGGCCTCCTGCACTTGCCCTGTTGCGATAGGGCTAAGTTAATAGAGAAGGCACAGTGGGAAATTGACCAGGATCAATGTCGCCCACAACGGGGCGTAAAGAAGGGGAATAACTGACCTGCATCAATAGAGGCAGGACGTTTCAACGTTTTTTCGGCTTGTTCTTCGACTTCTTCTTGGGCTTGCCCAAGGGCATGGCTTGCTCAAAGGCTTGGCGCACTTCATTCAGGCGCTTGTCATTAAGGTCGTGAACGCGCTTGGCACGTTCGGCGTTCAGGTCGATCAGCTTGTCGTCATCACTCATGGCTTGGCTTACGTCGTGGCGAGAATGCCTCAATAATGCGGCCTGCCCCGCCCGACGGCAATTAAGCGGGCGACAAAATGCAGGCCATCGACCAAAATCGGCACTTTCTACCCTGCCCAGGAGGTGCATCCAGGTGGCCTTGCACAACGACCTTCCACCGCTGCTGGCCCTGCGCGCCTTCGAGGCCGTGGCACGGCACTTGAGTTTTATCAAGGCGGCTGACGAGTTGTCGGTGACCCAAAGTGCGCTGAGCCACCAGGTACATAAGCTCGAGCACCACTTGGGCAAGCCGCTGTTTATCCGGCGAACCCGTGCGATCGACCTGACGTTGGCCGGGCAAGATTACTACGCGCAAATACGCCCTGCCCTGGACGCCATCGCCGCTGCAACACGCAGCCAGCGGGGAGCGCCGTGCGCCAGTGTATTGCGTATCGGCTTGCTGGCGTCCTTTGCCACGCTGTGGCTGGCGCCGCGCCTGGCCGAGTTTCTACAGCGCCACCCGCATATCCAGGTGGAATTGCTGCCCGCGATTCAATTGGCCAACGTCGCCACGGCCGAAGTTGACCTGGCCATCCGCTACGGCAAGGGCGACTGGCCCGACGTGCTCGCCACACGCCTGATGACCGAAACCCTGTCACCGGTATGCAGCCCGGCGTTCAAGGCCAGGCAGGTCGCCACAGGCCCGTTGTTGATGGCGACCTCGCACCGCCCTTTCGAGTGGACCGATTGGTCCGCCCATTACCAGATCAACCTCGATCATCACCCCCGCGTGATGTTGCATGACTACAACATCGTGGTCGAAGCGAGCGTGGCCGGCCAGGGTATCGCCATGGGCCGCCATCGCCTGATTGAACGCAGGCTCCACGACGGCAGCCTGGTGGAGGCCTTTGACTGGCCGCCCTATCACAGCGACATCGGCTATTGGCTGATCGCCCCCCAAGGTCCGCTCAGTGAGGCGGCTGAATGCTTCAGTCAGTGGTTGAAGCAAGCGTGTGCCGACGCGTGAGTTTTTTAGATACGTCGGTTGAGATCTATCCGTTTGTCGCCCCTCGCCACCACCAACATGCTGGAACCTTCTGACACCAGAGGATTTCACCATGACTGACTCCATCCGCCAGCGCGTACACGCCCTCGGCCTGACACTGCCTACGCACAGCCAACCCGCAGCCAACTACATCAATCATGTGATCAGCCAACACCAGCTGTTCATCTCGGGACAAATTCCCATGATCGATGGCAAACCCGCCTACATTGGCCGGCTGGGCGATTCTCTCAGCGATGAAGATGGCGCCCAAGCGGCGGAATTGGCAGCGCTGGGCCTGCTGGGGCAATTAAGCGATGCGCTGGGCGATGACCTGTCGCGGGTGGTGCGCATCCTTCGCCTGGGCGTGTTCATTGCCAGCAGCGCCGACTTCCAGCGCCAAAGCCTGGTCGCCAATGGCGCTTCGAACCTGCTGGTCAACGCCCTCGGCGACAAGGGCCGGCACGTGCGCACCGCCGTAGGTGTTTGCAGTCTGCCGGCTGGTGTCGCCGTGGAAGTGGACGCCATTTTCGAGCTGCAGCCATGAGCCCGCTGCAAATCCAGCACTTGCGAGAAGCCACGCCCGGTTGCCAGTCCGGCCTCGTGCACTTCAATCATGCTGGAGCCTCCTTGCCCAGCCAGGCGACGCTCGACGCCATCATCGAACAGCTGCAACGCGAAGCCCGCGACGGCCCGATGGAGGCCGGAGAACAGGGTGCCATCTTAGTGGAAAAGGCCCGCCGCGCCGCTGGGCAGTTGCTCAATGCGCCCGCCTCAGCGATTGCCTTCGCCAGCAGTGGCTCGACGGCCTGGAGCATGGCCTTCCAGGCGCTGGGGCCCTGGCAGCCGGGTGATCGAATTCTGGTGGGGCGCCACGAATGGGGCGGTAATCTGGCGAGCATGGAACTGGCCATTCAAGCCGGGGCGCGGGTGGAGGTCATCCCGTGCGATGCCAGCGGCGCGGCCTGCCCGGTGGCGTTGGAGGCGATGCTGGATGCCAAGGTGAAGCTGATCGACCTCACCTGGCTGCCGGCCAACGGTGGCTTGATCAACCCGGCCCAGGCCATCGGCGATGTGGCCAGGCGGCATGCCATCCCCTACTTCATCGACGCGGGCCAAGCCGTCGGCCAACTGCCGGTGGATGTGCAAGCGTTGCAGTGCGATGTGCTCAAGTCTGCCGGCCGCAAACACCTGCGCGGGCCTCGCGGTACCGCGCTGCTGTATATCAGGCCGGATTTTCTGCCGCATCTGAACCCGGCCCAACGCGACGTGTTTTCAGCGCCCTGGACCGCCGAAGGCTTCGACCTGCGCAACGACGCCCGGCGCTTTGAAACCAGCGAAGTCTCTTTCGCCCTGCTGGCCGGCCTGGGCAATGCGTTGCACGAGATCAATCAACTGGGGATTGAGCGGGTATGGCAAAGAGTCTTGCAGACCAGCGCGCGAATCCGCGAAGCACTGCGTCAGATACCGGGGATCAGCTTGCACGACTTGGGCAGCACGCATTCAGGCTTGATCGCGTTCAACCTGGCCGGCTGGGATAGTTTTGAACTCAAACAACGCCTGGGGTTAAAGCGCATCAACATCGGCGCCAATGGCGTGGCCTACACCCCGCTGGACATGCAAGCACGTGGGTTGAGCAGCGTTGCGCGCATCTCCGTCAGCCCGCTCAACACCGATGACGATATTGAGCTGCTGGTGAAGGCCCTGCGCGAACTGAACGGTTAGACCTCGATATCCACCCACAGGCCCTGGCGCGGCGCGTCTTCGATTAGCGGCGCCACGGGCACGGTGTTGTCAGCGTTGAGCAAGTCGCCGGGAATCGGCAAATGCTGCTCCGCGTCGTCGTCGGCTTCGCGCCGGCGTTTCTGCTGCTCCTGCTGGCGACGCTGCTCTTCGCGCAGCAGAAAGGTCGATTGCTCGGCATCGCCTTTTTTCAGGTCGATCGTGCTCTCGTTGGAGCCCGGTTGAACGGGCACCACCGGCGGAATATCCGGCTTCTGGCGTGCCGGGTCGAGTTGCGACGTGACCGGCACAACACTGACGGGCAGCATGGGTGGCAGCATGATAATTATTCTCCTGATCAACAGGCTGTCGGCGGGTGGCAGGGCGACTTGAGCACCCGCGTGCCAAGCTGTGACTCAGTCGACACTCTCAAGTGCCCGCCATCCGTCGATTCAATTTCCGCCGGCCCATACAAACAGCGTAGTTTTTGTCAGAGTTCTTGGGCGCCGGGCCGTGTTCCGTTAACATAGTCGGCTTTTTCACGGCGGGAGTCAGGCAGCATGGCGCAGCAGTATCAACCGGGGCAACGCTGGATTAGTGACAGCGAAGCAGAGCTGGGGTTAGGCACCGTTCTGGCACAGGACGGCCGCTTGTTGACCGTGCTCTATCCGGCCACTGGCGACACTCGCCAGTATGCGCTACGGAATGCGCCCCTCACTCGCGTGAGGTTTTCGCCGGGTGACACCATCACCCATTTCGAAGGCTGGAAAATGACCGTACAGGAAGTCGACGACGTCGATGGCCTGCTGGTCTACCACGGCCTCAATGGGCAGAACGAGCAGGTCACCCTGCCGGAAACCCAACTGTCCAACTTCATCCAGTTCCGCCTTGCCAGTGACCGTCTGTTCGCCGGGCAGATTGACCCGCTGGCGTGGTTCTCGCTGCGCTACCACACCCTGGAACACACCAGCCGCCAGTTGCAGTCCTCGCTGTGGGGCCTGGGTGGCGTACGCGCCCAACCGATTGCCCACCAACTGCACATCGCCCGCGAAGTCGCTGACCGTATCGCGCCACGCGTGTTGCTGGCGGACGAAGTGGGCCTGGGCAAGACCATCGAAGCGGGCCTGGTGATCCATCGCCAACTGCTTTCGGGCCGTGCCAGCCGCGTACTGATCCTGGTTCCGGAAAACCTGCAGCACCAATGGCTGGTGGAAATGCGCCGCCGCTTCAACCTGCAGGTTGCGCTGTTCGATGAAGAGCGCTTTATCGAAAGCGATGCCACCAACCCGTTCGAAGACACCCAGCTTGCACTCGTTGCGCTGGAATGGCTGGTGGACGACGAGAAGGCCCAGGACGCGCTGTTCGCCGCTGGCTGGGACTTGCTGGTGGTCGACGAAGCCCACCACCTGGTATGGCACGAAGACAAGGCCAGCGCCGAATACTCGCTGGTCGAACAACTGGCCGAAGTAATTCCAGGCGTGCTGCTGCTGACCGCCACCCCGGAACAACTGGGCCAGGACAGCCATTTTGCGCGCCTGCGCCTGCTGGACCCGAACCGCTTCCACGATCTGCAAGCCTTCCGCGCCGAGAGCGAAAACTATCGCCCGGTGGCCGAAGCCGTGCAGGAGCTGCTGGACAAGGGCCGCCTGTCGCCAACCGCGCACAAGACCATTCAAGGCTTCCTCGGTGACGAAGGTGAAGCCCTGCTCACCGCCGTCAACGATGGCGACAGCGAAGCCAGTGCCCGCCTGGTGCGTGAACTGCTGGACCGCCACGGCACCGGCCGCGTGCTGTTTCGCAACACCCGTGCCGCGGTGCAAGGCTTCCCCGAGCGCAAGCTGCACGCCTACCCGCTGCCCAACCCGGACGAATACCTCGAACTGCCCCTGGGCGAACACGCCGAGCTGTACCCGGAAGTCAGCTTCCAGGCGCAACCGGACATCGAGGAAGAGAACCGCTGGTGGCGTTTCGACCCTCGGGTCGAGTGGCTGATCGACCAGTTGAAAATGCTCAAGCGCACCAAGGTCCTGGTGATCTGCGCCCACGCCGAAACCGCCATGGACCTGGAAGACGCCCTGCGTGTGCGCTCCGGCATCCCGGCCACGGTGTTCCACGAGGGCATGAACATCCTGGAGCGTGACCGCGCCGCTGCCTATTTTGCCGATGAAGAGTTCGGTGCCCAGGTGCTGATCTGCTCGGAAATCGGCAGTGAAGGCCGCAACTTCCAGTTTTCCCATCACCTGGTGCTGTTCGACCTGCCGTCCCACCCCGACCTGCTGGAACAGCGCATCGGGCGCCTGGACCGGATCGGCCAGAAACACGTGATCGAACTGCACGTGCCGTACCTGGAAACCAGCCCGCAAGAACGCCTGTTCCAGTGGTACCACGAAGCGCTCAATGCCTTCCTCAACACCTGCCCGACCGGTAACGCCTTGCAGCATCAGTTCGGCCCGCGCCTGCTGCCCTTGCTGGAAGCCGCCGATGACGGCGAGTGGCAAGCCCTGATCGACGAAGCCCGTGCCGAGCGCGAGCGCCTGGAGCAGGAGCTGCACACCGGTCGGGACCGTTTGCTGGAGCTCAATTCCGGCGGCGCCGGCGAAGGCGATGCCCTGGTCGAGGACATCCTCGAACAAGACGACCAGTTCGCCCTGCCGATCTACATGGAAACCCTGTTCGACGCGTTCGGCATCGACAGCGAAGACCATTCGGAAAACGCGCTGATCCTCAAGCCCAGCGAAAAAATGCTCGACGCCAGCTTCCCCCTGGGCGACGACGAAGGTGTGACCATTACCTACGACCGTAACCAGGCGCTGTCGCGCGAAGACATGCAGTTCATCACCTGGGAACACCCGATGGTGCAGGGCGGCATGGACCTGGTGCTGTCCGGTTCCATGGGCAACACCGCCGTGGCGCTGATCAAGAACAAGGCGCTCAAGCCAGGCACCGTATTGCTTGAACTGCTGTATGTCAGCGAAGTGGTCGCCCCGCGCTCCCTGCAACTGGGCCGCTACCTGCCACCGGCCGCCTTGCGCTGCCTGCTGGATGCCAACGGCAACGATTTGTCGGGCCGCGTGTCGTTCGTGACCTTGAATGACCAGCTGGAAAGCGTGCCACGGGCCAGCGCGAACAAATTCGTGCAGGCGCAGCGCGACCAACTCACCCCGCGCATCAACGCCGGTGAAGAGAAGATCGCCCCGCGTCACGCCGAGCGTGTCGCCGAAGCCAAGCGTCGCCTCGCGGCAGACACTGACGAAGAGCTGGCGCGCCTGACCGCGTTGCAAGCGGTCAACCCGACCGTGCGTGACAGCGAGCTGGTCGCCTTGCGCAACCAGCGCGAGCAAGGCCTGGCCATGCTCGATAAAGCGGCACTGCGACTGGAAGCGATTCGGGTGCTGGTGGCAGGTTGATAAACCGCTGAACGTAAAAGGCCCGCTTAGTGCGGGCCTTTTTAGAGATCGTTCCCACGCTCTGCGTGGGAATGCATCATGTGACGCTCTGCGTCACGACTTTAAAGCGGACGCAGAGCGTCCAGAGCGGCGTTCCCACGCAGAGCATGGGAACGATCACTCGGTCTCACGCCGTTACCGCAGTTGCCGGCACCTCAACCGCACTCAACCCTTCCTTCATCCGCTTGGCATCACGCACAAAACTGCGCGAGGCCTGGAACAGAAAAAGCATGGTCAAGAACAGCGCTACCGGAATCAGGTACATGGCGTCATGCAAGCCCACCGCTTTATAAGCCTCGGTCATCTGCTGCGCCCCGGCCGCATACATCGCTGAATGAGCAAAGTGATCGGACAGCGCCCCGACCACCACCGGCCCCATGCCACCGCCGAGCAAATACAGCCCAGCAAAGAACAGCGCCATCGCCGTCGCGCGCAAACGCGGTTCGACCACGTCCTGGATCGCGGTATACACGCAGGTATAGAAGTTGTAGGCAAACAACCAGCCCACACTGAACAGCGCGACAAACACTCCGATTTCGACGCGCCCGGCATGCAATGCCCAGGCGGTGGTGCCCGTGGAGATGATCAAGCTGAAGGCGGCAAACAACAATCGACCATTGGCGACCCGCTGATGAATTTTGTCGGCAATCCAGCCGCCCAGCGTCAGGCCCACCAAGCCGGTCAGGCCGACAATGACGCCCGTCGCGACGGCCGCGTCCTGCAACGGCATGAGGAAATAGCGTTGCAGCATCGGCACCAGGAATGAGTTGCACGCATAGGTGGCAAAGTTAAAGCACAGCCCGGCCAGCACCAGCCACAGGAAGGTCGGCACGGCCAGCACGCGGCGGATCGGGCGGTCGACGCGCGCCTGGGAGACCTGCACGGTTTCAGCCGCGCCGCGCTTGGGTTCTTTTATGTAGAACATAAACACCGCCAGGATCAGCCCCGGCACCGCCGCGATAAAGAAGGGCGCGCGCCAGCTGTCGAACGCCTTGACCATCGCGCCGATGGTAAAGAACGCCAGCAACAGGCCCAACGGCAGGCCAAGCATGAAAATCCCCATGGCTCGGGCACGGCGGTGGGCGGGAAAGAGGTCGCCAATCAGCGAATTGGCCGCGGGTGCATAGCTGGCTTCGCCGATGCCAATGCCCATGCGCACCAGCAGGAAGGTCCAGAAACTGCCGACCATGCCGTTAACCGCCGTCAGCCCGCTCCAGGCGAACAAGCCCCAGCCCATCAACTTGCTGCGTGAGCCGGTGTCGGCCAGGCGCCCGAGCGGTAGCCCGGCAATGGCGTAGACGATGGTAAAGGCGGTGCCGATGATACCGAGCTGAAAGTCGCTCAAGTGCCATTCCATGCGGATCGGCTCGATGATAATCGCGGGGATGGTGCGATCGAAGAAGTTGAACAGGTTGGCCAGGAACAGCAGGAACAGAATGCGCCAGGCATTCGCCGCTTGGGTCGAGTTCTGCATGGGTCCGTCTCTTTTATTGTTATGAGAGCTGTGATGCCCGATGCATCCTGCCCGGTACCTGCAACATAGTCAGGTAAGGCGGGGTTGTCTGTAATGATTCGTAAAGCTGATAGGGCATGATTTCACCCGACAACACGGGGATTTGTCCCACGAAAATATAAGTGCGTGCCCCCCCTTCCCAACGGCCATGGCACGGATAGAATGGCGAGCCTTCCTGTAACACCCCCAACCTACTTTCTTATTGATGACGCCCATGTCCGAAGCCAGTCCGTGTCTGAATTGCGGTGCCTGCTGTTCACACTTTCGCGTGTCCTTCTTTTGGGGTGAGTGCGCCTCGTCCGGGGGCACGGTGCCCGATGACCTGGTGGTGCAGATCAACCCCAGCCGCGTGGCGATGATCGGCACCGACCGCAAACCGGCACGGTGTTGCAGCCTTGAAGGTGAAGTCGGACAGGCCACCAGCTGCTCAATTTATGAGCAGCGCTCCAGCGTGTGTCGCGAGTTCGAGGCGTCCTGGAGCCAGGGCGTGCAAAATGTCGATTGCGACGCTGCCCGTGCCGCATTCGGCCTGGCCCCGTTGGAGGCCCCGCACTTCGAACTCGACCTGCCCATCAGCGCTTAGCACCAAACGCTATGGACGGCATATCAAAATAATTTGAGATCAAAACGCCATTACTCATGGCAAATCTCGAGAGACTTCTATACTCGACCTCATAGGTCATCGCCGCTGGCAGTGACATGGCTCTGTGACGGGATAAGCTATGGAATGGCTGGGGCAGCATTTTTTTACCGACCTTCCAGACAGCGGGCATTTATTGCTCAACTGCAGTCATAACCCGTTTCTGGTGCTGCTGGCGTACCTGGTCGCCTGCGCGGCGGGTTTCGGTACCCTGGACATGGCCGAACGTGTGGGCCATGTCGAAGACCCCACCGCCCGCCGCCATTGGCGCTGGCTGGGTGCCGGTTGCCTGGCAGGCGGCATCTGGTCGACCCACTTCATCAGCATGCTGGCCTTCCAGGCCCCCATCGCCATTCACTACGAACTGATCATGACGTTCGCCTCGCTGCTGATCGCCCTGATCGCCTCGTTGCTTGCCATGCAGACCCTCAGTCATACCCACCTGCGCTTTCATCAGTACCTGGTGGCTTCGGTGTGGATGGGGCTGGGTATCGCGTTGATGCACTACGTGGGCATGTCAGCCATGCGCTCCCAGGCCCAGGTGTACTTCGAAACACGGCTGTTTTTGGCCTCGGTGGCGATTGCCATGGGCGCCAGCCTGGCCGCATTGTTGCTGTCCAGTTACCTGCGCAACGGTGCCGGCGTGTTTCACCAACTGCTCAAATACGCCGCCAGCCTGGTGCTGGGCGCCGGGATTCTGAGCATGCACTTCACCGGCATGGCGGCTATGCAAATGCTGGTGCCCAGTGGCGCGGATCTTTCGTTACCGGCGGATAACAACCCGATTCAACTGGGCCTGTCGGTCGCCATGATCACCTTGCTGGTAATCGGCAGCAGCATCAGCGCAGCCCTGGCCGACAAGAAGTTGCAACACAAGGAGCGTGACCTGCGTCGGGTCAACGCGCTGCTCAGCGAACTCGACCAGGCCCGCGCTTCGCTGCAACAAGTGGCCCACTTCGACGCACTGACCAGCCTGCTTAACCGCCGTGGTTTCAATCAGATCTTTGCGGAAAAAGTCGCGGAAAAAACCCGCAGCCAAGGCATGCTGGCGGTGATCTTCCTTGATATCGACCATTTCAAGCGTATCAACGACAGCCTGGGCCATGACGCGGGCGACCAGTTGCTCACAGTGCTCGCCGGGCATATCAAGGTCTCGATACGCAGCCATGAAGATGTAGTGGCACGCTTTGGCGGCGATGAGTTCTGCATCCTGGTCAATATTCATCACCGCGACGAAGCCCGGCACATGGCCCAGCGCATCATGCAGAAGATGAAAGAGCCCATTGAACTGGCCGGCCGACGCATGGTGATGACCACCAGTATCGGTATCAGCCTGTTCCCCGAGGACGGCCACACCTGCGAAGAGCTGCTGAAAACCGCCGACCTGGCGCTGTACCAATCCAAGGATGCGGGGCGCAATTGTTTGAACTTCTTCAGTTCCAACCTTAAAACCCGTGCCTTTCTTGAGCTGCAACTGGAAGAAGAACTGCGCGCCGCCTTGCGTACGCGCAGCCAGCTGGTGCTGTTTTATCAACCGATCTTTGACATGAAACTGGGCAAGGTCACACGCCTGGAAGCCCTGGTGCGCTGGCAGCACCCCCAACACGGGCTACTGGCCCCGGACCGCTTTATCGGCATCGCCGAGAACAACGGACTGATCGCCGAGCTGGACCACTGGGTATTGCGTCAGGCCTGTCACGACCTGAGCCTGTTGTCTGACCGGGGCTACACCGAGCTGATCATGGCCGTGAATTGCTCGGCGCTGAACCTGGCGCGTGACGAACTGGCCGATGAAATCGAAGACGCCCTGCGCTTCGCCGGCATAGGCACCAACCGCCTGGAACTGGAAGTCACTGAAAACGCGTTGATGGGCAACATCAGCAGTACCTTGGCGCTGTTGCGGCAGATCCGCGCCCTGGGTGTGTCGCTGGCCATTGATGACTTCGGCACCGGCTATTCGTCGCTGGCTTACCTCAAGCGCTTGCCGCTCAACACTTTGAAGATCGACCGCTCGTTTATCCAGGACATCCCCAAGTCCACCGCAGACAGTGAAATTGTCCAGGCGATTATTGGCATGGCCCACACCCTGCACTTGCAGGTGGTCACCGAGGGCGTGGAAACCCAGGCGCAGTTCGAGCTGCTGCTCAAGCATGGCTGCGACTACATCCAGGGCTACCTGCTCAGCCCGGCGGTGCCTTTCGATGACATCATCGGCGTGATGCAGGGCATTGCCATGCGCAATCCGTTATATCTGCCAAGCGTGGAAGGCAACGACGCTGCGCAGCCAAAAGACCCGGCGCCAGGGCGTATCGGCTCGCCTTCTATTGTCAGGCCGATTCGCTGAGACCCGGGCACGGGGAGTGGTGGTGTGATCGTTGCTTCTCTTCACGCCGCGTCATACCCGGAAACAATTGCGCCACTCATTCCTTCTGCCCTCAACTGTTCCCGTGACGCTTACGTCACCCTCGGCTGTGACCTTTCTCTACGGCAAGGTGCCATCACGCGTTGAGCGGTTACTCGGCTACACACTTCACTCCGTGAAAAATACGCACCTTTTTCGTGCGCGCCATTATTACCGCGCCCTTTCCTGGATCAGGATCCACGGCGAGACCACTACCGCCCATAAGCTTGGATCCCGTTCCACCAGGTCCAATGCCCGCGTCGCAGACACCTCGCCAAGGGTGCCTGCAGCCAGCCAGGCGGCGACTTTGTCACGGTTGTCTTCGGCCATTCCTTCGGCGGCCTCGATCAAATCCAGGCCGGCATCGACCCACAATAGGGCACCCTTGGCAAAGAACGGTTCAAGCTCCTTCCAGGAAATTTCGGCGGTTTCACCGAGCAGCTTGGCATAGAGGGTGCTTGGTTCTTGCGTCATGGGAATTCACCTGAGTAAAAAATCGGCGCAATCATAGCCCCGTCGCTCAGGCAGAAAAACCCAGTAGCAAATGAAGTAGCGATTGAAACTGCCAGGAAAGCCACGGAATGCCTTGAAAGCTATCAGCAACCCGGCGCAATTCTGTCTTTTTCTTTCACTTAAGCGACACACCCAGGTTTTGCCCCCAGCTGCCAGCTTTTCAAGCGATCAACCGGCGCTCTACACTGTACCGGTACAGTTGCCAGGGCAATGCCGGGGGGATATCCGCGATATCTGATCCGGTTCTGCAGCTCACAAGGCCGCTAGAACTATAAAAAATACAACAGTAAGAGTGGAGCACTATGAATAAGGCTACTAAGCAGATTTCCAAACTGTTTGCCGCTATGGTCCTGGCTGGGGTTGCCGGCCATTCGTTCGCAGCCGACACCATCAAGATCGGCATCGCCGGCCCCAAGACCGGTCCGGTGACGCAATACGGCGACATGCAATTCATGGGTGCCAAGCAAGCCATCAAAGACATCAACGCCAAGGGCGGCGTAGACGGCAAGATGCTTGAGGCCGAGGAATACGACGACGCTTGCGATCCAAAGCAAGCCGTGGCCGTTGCCAACAAAGTGGTCAATGATGGCGTCAAGTTCGTGGTTGGTCACCTCTGCTCCAGCTCCACTCAACCCGCCTCCGACATCTATGAAGACGAAGGCGTGATCATGATTACCCCGGCTGCCACCAGCCCGGAAATCACCGCCCGTGGCTACAAGCTGATCTTCCGCACCATCGGCCTGGACAGCGCCCAAGGCCCGGCAGCCGGCAACTACATCGCCGACCACGTGAAACCGAAGATCGTTGCCGTACTGCACGACAAGCAGCAGTACGGTGAAGGCATCGCCACCGCCGTTAAACAGACCCTCGAGAAGAAAGGCACCAAGGTTGCCGTCTTCGAAGGCCTGAACGCTGGCGATAAAGACTTCTCCTCGATCATCCAGAAACTCAAGCAAGCCAACGTCGACTTCGTCTACTACGGCGGTTACCACCCTGAGCTGGGCCTGATCCTGCGCCAAGCCAAGGAAAAAGGCCTGAACGCCAAGTTCATGGGCCCAGAGGGCGTGGGTAACGACTCTATCTCGCAAATCGCCCAGGGCGCTTCCGAAGGCCTGCTGGTGACCCTGCCGAAATCCTTCGACACCGACCCTGCCAACAAAGCCATCGTTGAAGAGTTCGCCAAGAACAAGCAGGACCCAACCGGTCCGTTCGTGTTCCCGGCCTACTCGGCGGTTGAGGTCATTGCCGGCGGTATCAAGGCCGCCAAGAGCGAAGACACCGCCAAAGTGGCCGAGGCCATCCATGCCGGTACCTTCAAGACCCCTACGGGCGACCTGAGCTTCGACGCCAAGGGCGACCTGAAGGACTTCAAGTTCGTGGTCTACGAATGGCACTTCGGTAAACCAAAAACCGAAGTTTCCCCTCAGTAAGCCAGGCGTTACTGGTCAACAAGCCCACTGTGCAAGCAGTGGGCTTTGTTTTACGAGGTTTATGGGCCATGTCACCCGCGATCCGGGCGCTGGCTCACCTGAAAATCTTAAAACCGTCACCAGCGGTTCGCTGGCAAACGCTTTGTGCAACCTGGTCACAGAACAGGGCACCGAGCCGGAAATGACTCCACCAGTGAAATGCGTATCGGGTTTTTAGGAGCGCTGTAATGCCTGAGATCTATCATTTTTTCCAACAGCTGGTTAATGGCCTGACCATTGGCAGCACCTATGCCTTGATAGCCATTGGCTACACAATGGTTTACGGCATCATTGGAATGATCAACTTCGCCCATGGCGAGGTGTACATGATTGGTTCCTACGTGGCCTTTATCGCCCTTGCCGGGCTGGCCATGATGGGGATCCACTCCCTGCCGCTGTTGATGACCGCTGCGTTCCTGGCGTCGATCATCGTGACCAGTGCCTATGGCTACAGCATCGAGCGGGTTGCCTACCGTCCCTTGCGTGGCAGCAACCGTTTGATCCCGCTGATTTCTGCCATCGGCATGTCGATTTTCCTGCAGAACACCGTATTGCTGTCCCAGGACTCCAAGGACAAGTCCATTCCCAACCTGATTCCGGGGAGCATCTCCTTCGGCCCGGGTGGCGCACAAGAAGTGCTGATTTCGTACATGCAGATTCTGGTTTTCGTGGTCACCCTGGTGGCCATGCTGGGCCTGACGCTGTTCATCTCTCGCTCCCGTCTGGGCCGCGCCTGCCGGGCCTGCGCCGAAGACATCAAGATGGCCAACCTGCTGGGCATCAACACCAACAACATCATCGCCCTGACCTTCGTCATTGGTGCTGCGCTGGCGGCCGTGGCGGCCGTGTTGCTGAGCATGCAATACGGCGTGATCAACCCCAACGCCGGCTTCCTGGTGGGCCTCAAGGCCTTTACCGCAGCGGTATTGGGCGGCATCGGCAGCATTCCGGGCGCCATGCTCGGCGGGCTGGTGCTGGGTGTGGCCGAAGCCTTTGGCGCCGATATCTTCGGTGACCAGTACAAGGACGTCGTCGCGTTCGGCCTTTTGGTTCTGGTGTTGTTGTTCCGTCCGACCGGCATCCTGGGCCGTCCGGAGGTTGAGAAAGTATGAGCAGATATCTTAAATCGGCGTTTTTCAGCGCCTTGCTGGTATGGGCCGTGGCCTTTCCGGTACTCGGCCTCAAGCTGAGCATTGTCGGCATCAACCTGGAGGTGCACGGCACCGGGCCAGTGACCCTGACCATCATCGCCCTGTGTTCGGTGCTGATGTTCCTGCGTGTACTGTTCACGCAGCAGGTCGGTGCCTTGTTCAAGGGCAACCGTGGCCCATTGGTGTCGCCCAAGGTCAGCCAATTTCTGACCCTGCCGCGCACCCAGCGCTACATCATCATCGGGTTGATCATCGCGGCGCTGATCTGGCCGTTCTTCGGCTCGCGCGGCGCGGTCGACATTGCCACCCTGATCCTGATCTATGTGTTGCTGGGCCTGGGCCTGAACATCGTAGTGGGCCTGGCCGGCCTGCTCGACCTGGGTTATGTGGGCTTCTACGCCGTGGGTGCCTACACCTACGCGCTGCTCTCGCACTACCTGGGCTGGAGCTTCTGGATCTGCCTGCCACTGGCCGGTATGGCAGCGGCTACGTTCGGCTTCCTGCTGGGCTTCCCGGTGCTGCGCCTGCGCGGTGACTACCTGGCCATCGTGACCCTGGGCTTCGGGGAAATCATTCGCCTGTTCTTGCGTAACCTCACCGATATCACCGGTGGCCCCAACGGTATCAGCAGCATTCCCAAACCGACGTTCTTCGGGCTGTCGTTCGACCGCACCGCCGCCGAAGGCATGCAGACCTTCCACGAGTACTTCGGGATTGCCTACAACCCGGTGAGCAAAGTGGTGTTCCTGTACCTGGTCGCGCTGTTGCTGGCATTGGCGGCTCTGTTCGTGATCAACCGCCTGCTGCGCATGCCCATCGGGCGCGCCTGGGAAGCGTTGCGCGAAGATGAAATCGCCTGCCGCGCCCTGGGCCTGAACCCGACCATCATCAAGCTATCCGCGTTCACCCTGGGCGCTGCGTTCGCAGGCTTTGCCGGCAGCTTCTTTGCCGCTCGCCAAGGCCTGGTGACGCCGGAATCGTTCACCTTTATCGAGTCGGCGATCATTCTCGCCATCGTGGTATTGGGTGGCATGGGCTCGCAACTGGGCGTGATCCTGGCGGCCATCGTGATGATCCTGCTGCCGGAAATGATGCGTGAGTTCAGCGAATACCGCATGTTGATGTTCGGCGCCATGATGGTGCTGATGATGATCTGGCGCCCTCAAGGCCTGCTGCCCATGCAACGTCCACACATGGAGCTGCGCAAATGAGCCGCGAGATCCTGAAAGTCGAAAACCTGAGCATGCGCTTCGGCGGTTTGCTGGCGGTCAATGGCGTGGCCCTGACCGTCAAAGAGAAACAAGTGGTAGCGCTGATCGGCCCCAACGGCGCCGGCAAGACCACGGTGTTCAACTGCCTCACCGGTTTCTACAAGCCGAGCGGTGGCAGCATCCTGCTGGACGGCCAACCCATACAGGGCCTGGCCGGCCACGAAATCGCCCGAAAAGGCGTGGTGCGCACCTTCCAGAACGTGCGGTTGTTCAAGGACATGACGGCGGTTGAGAACCTGTTGATCGCCCAGCACCGTCACTTGAACACCAACTTCTTCGCAGGTCTGTTCAAGACCCCGGCGTTCCGCAAGAGCGAGCGCGAGGCCATGGAATACGCGGCGTACTGGCTGGACAAGGTCAACCTGACCGAGTTCGCCAACCGCCCGGCAGGCACCCTCGCCTACGGCCAGCAACGTCGCCTGGAAATCGCCCGCTGCATGATGACCCGCCCGCGCATCCTGATGCTCGACGAACCTGCCGCGGGCCTGAACCCCAAGGAAACCGAAGACCTCAAGGCGCTGATCAGTGTGCTGCGTGAGGAAAACAATGCCACGGTGCTGTTGATCGAACACGACATGAAACTGGTCATGAGCATCTCCGACCACATCGTGGTGATCAACCAGGGCACGCCGCTGGCCAATGGGACGCCGGAGCAGATCCGCGACAATCCTGAAGTGATCAAAGCCTACTTGGGGGAAGCGTAAAATGCTGCAATTCGAAAACGTTTCCACTTTCTACGGCAAGATCCAGGCCCTGCACAGCGTCAACGTCGAAGTACGCCAGGGTGAGATCGTGACCCTGATCGGCGCCAACGGGGCTGGCAAATCGACCTTGCTGATGACCTTGTGCGGTTCGCCGCAAGCCTACAGTGGCAGCATCCGCTACATGGGTGAAGAACTGGTGGGCAAGCACTCCGCCGAGATCATGCGCAAGAGCATTGCGGTGGTGCCGGAGGGCCGTCGGGTGTTTTCGCGCCTGACCGTGGAAGAGAACCTGGCCATGGGTGGGTTCTTTACCGACAAGGGCGATTACCAGGAGCAGATGGACAAGGTGCTGCACCTGTTCCCCCGCCTCAAGGAACGCTTCAGCCAGCGCGGCGGCACCATGTCCGGCGGCGAGCAGCAAATGCTCGCCATCGGCCGGGCGCTGATGAGCAAGCCCAAGCTGTTGTTGCTGGACGAGCCTTCCCTGGGCCTGGCACCGATCATCATCCAGCAGATCTTCGACATCATCGAACAACTGCGCAAGGACGGTGTGACGGTGTTTTTGGTGGAGCAGAACGCCAACCAGGCGCTGAAAATCGCTGACCGTGCCTATGTGCTGGAGAATGGCCGGGTGGTGATGCAGGGCACTGGCGAGCAATTGCTGACGGATCCGAAGGTGCGGGAGGCGTACCTCGGCGGCTAAGAAAGAGCAAGTTCTAAATGGGAGCTGGCTTGTGTGGGAGCTGGCTTGCCTGCGATAGCATCACCCCGGTGTATCTGAAGAACCGAGGCGTTTGCATCGCGGGCAAGCCCGACTCCCACATTTTCTTTGTATAAGCCATTAAATAGGTGTTGTTTTGCAGTTTTTTTCGATGGCTTTGTAACGAATTCCCTCCCCCTTTCTCTAGTGGTGCATGCAGGCAATCAAGCCTGCGCATTCAACCACTGCTGGAGACACACCATGACCACCAAACTGTCCGCTGCCACCCTCGTTCTGGCCCTTGGTTCTGCCCTGAGCCTGTCCGCCCTGACCACCACCGCCCACGCGGCCGACGACATGCAGAAATGCTTCGGCGTGGCTGAAGCCGGCAAGAATGACTGCGCCGCGGGCGCCGGCACTTCCTGCGCTGGCACCTCCAAAACCAAAGACCAGGCCAATGCCTGGAAGCTGGTCCCCGCCGGCACGTGCACCCAGACCCCAAGCACCACCTCGCCGACCGGTTTTGGCCAGGAAGCGGCCTTCACCGCCAAATCCTGAACCCCGCGCAGCCTGAGTACTGATGATGACGCCTACAGCCCAACACGCGGTCTCACCGGCTCAGGTGCCCGGCCTTCCCTATCGGGCCGGGCTGGGGCTCAAGACCGAGCACTTCACCGAGGTGCTCGAGACCCGCCCCGACATCGGTTTTTTCGAAGTACACGCCGAAAACTACATGGTGGCCGGCGGCCCGTTTCATCACTACCTGGGGTTGATTCGTGCGCAGTACCCCCTGTCACTGCACGGCGTCGGCCTGTCTATTGGCGGCGAAGGTCCTCTGGACCGCGAGCACCTGGCACGCCTGGCCACGCTGATCGAACGCTACCAACCCCAGTCTTTTTCCGAACACCTGGCCTGGTCCAGCCACGGCCCGGTGTTTCTCAACGACCTGCTGCCCCTGGCCTACGACGCCAGCACTCTGGAGCGGGTATGCGAACACGTGGACCAAGTACAGAGCACGCTCAAGCGCCCGATGCTGCTGGAAAACCCGTCTACTTATCTGCAGTTCCAGCGCTCTACTTTGGACGAAACCGACTTTATCAGCGAGATCGTCCGCCGGACCGGTTGCGGCCTGCTGCTCGACGTCAACAACGTCTACGTGTCCTGCATCAATCACCAGCGCGACCCGCTGGCCTACATCGATGCCCTGCCATTGCACGCGGTGGGTGAGATTCATCTGGCCGGTTTTGCCGAAGACACCGACAGCCTGGGCGACCGCCTACTAATCGACGACCACGGCGCGCCGATCGATAACGCCGTGTGGCAGCTGTACGCACAGGTACTGGCGCGAACCGGAGCGGTGGCGACGCTGATCGAGCGGGATAACCAGGTGCCCGCGTTCAGCGTGCTGCAAACAGAGGCCCGGCAGGCCGAATGGTATTTGTCGCAGGTGGACAGATGAGTATTCAGCAAACATTCGCCGAGGCTTTACTGGCCCCGCAAGCAACCTGCCCCGAGGGCGTGTTCAGCAGCAACGGTGCTGAGCCGACGAGCCGCTTTGCGGTGTATCGAAACAATGTCCATAGCGCGTTGATCAATGCTTTGGCGGCCGCCTACCCGGTGGCCCGGCAACTGGTCGGCGATGAATTCTTCCGCGCCATGGCCGGCCTGTATGCCCAGGCTCATCCGCCCACCAGCCCGTTGATAAGTGAGTACGGCAGCACGTTCTCTGACTTTATCCAAGGTTTCGAACCGGCCTCGAGCGTGCCCTACCTGGCCGATGTCGCCCGGCTGGAACGCTTGAGGGTTCGCGCTTATCACGCGGCGGATTGCCAGGTTCTGGATCAGCACAGCGTACTTCGGCAACTGCAAGGCTGCGCGCAACTGGGGCAACTGCGTGTACGACTGCATCCGTCACTTGCCACGCTGGAATCTTCCTACGCGGTGGTATCGGTCTGGGCGGCGCATCAGGTCGACGGGGCTATCGCCACTTTGCACCCTTGGTATGCCCAAGGCGCGCTGGTCGTGCGCCAAGGCTTAGCGGTCAAGGTGTTCGCCATCGACCGCGGGTCTGTGACCTTTATCAACCGCCTCAACCAAGGCGCCGGGCTGGAAATGGCCATCGCTGATGCCCTGGAAGCCTCCACCGAATTCGATTTGCACCAATGTCTCACGCTGTTGATCAGCCACGACGCCATCACTCATTTGCATCTGCAACCCGAGGTATTGCCATGAACATTCCCGCTCCTTGCCTGGTAAAGCGAACCGTCGCACTGTTTGAAAAAATCCCCTACAGCCTGATCGCCTTTATCGCGCGCTTCTCCATTGCGGCGGTGTTCTGGAAGTCTGGCCAGACCAAGGTCGAAGGCTTTGCCATTGACCTGATCAGCGGCACCTTCCAATGGGGTGAGCCCAAACTTGCCGCCTCGACCCTGTTTTTATTTCGCAGCGAATACCAATTGCCTCTGCTGTCGCCCGAGGTGGCCGCGCACTTGGCAACCTTTGCCGAGCACTTTTTTCCGGTATTGATCCTGCTGGGGTTCGCCACGCGCTTTTCGGCCCTGGCCTTGATCGGCATGACCCTGACCATCCAACTGTTCGTCTACCCCGACGCCTATCCCACTCATGGCACCTGGCTTGCGCTGTTATTGCTGTTGCTTGCCAAAGGCCCAGGTTGGCTGTCCATCGACCACCTGATTGCCCGTCGTTATCGCTGAAGTCGATCCAGTGCCTCGCCGCTGCGCTTGAACCAGTCCACCAGGTAGTCGGCCAACACTTGGGTACGCCGTGGCAGGCCGCCTTGGTAGGGATGCACCAGGTACATCGGCATGCTGCGCGTCTGATAGTCGCGCAGCAGCCAGCGCAATCGGCCATCAGCCAGCTCCGTGGGTAAAACGTAGGACGGCAGGCGAGCAATACCGGCGCCGACCAAGGCGGCTTTTTTCAGCAGGTTGTAGTGGTTGGAGGCGAAGGTGCCGCTCACCTTTACCCGCAGCAATTCGTGTTGCTGGTGGTACAACCATTCCTCGCGACCACTGTAATGACTGTTGAGCAAACAGCTGTGCGCCGCCAGGTCTGCCGGGGTCTGCGGCTCGCCATGCTGTTCCAGATAGGCCGGGCTGGCGCAGGTCATCTCATGCCAGGCCAGTAAAGGCCTGGCTACCAGGCGTTCATTTTCGAGGGCGCCCGAGCGAACGCCCAAGTCAAAGCCATCGCGCGCCAGGTCCCGGTAGCTGTTGTTAAGCTCCAGCTCGATCTGCACCTGCGGGTATTGCTTGGAAAATTCCAGCAACAAGCCATCGAAAAAGGTTTCACCCAACGACACCGGGACAGTCATACGTACAGGGCCGGCCAAATCATCTTTGAGCCGCGCCAAGGCCTGGCGCGCGCGTTCCACCTGCACCACCAATGCTTGTGCCTGGGGCAGCAACGCCGCGCCGGCAGCAGTAAGGCTCAGCTTGCGCGTGGTGCGGTGCAGCAAAACCACGGCAAACTGCGCTTCCAACTGGCTGATGCGCTTGGACAACTGCCCTTTGCTGCAGCCCAATTGTGAGGCCGCCACAGTGAAACTGCCGGCTTCGATCAGCACGGCGAACGCCGCCAAGTCATCCATTTCGCTCATGGACTGTTTCCATTTGAAAACCAAAGGTTGCCTATTAGCGCGTTTATCCAGCTAAAAAGCCACACTAGACTGAATGCAAATCCCAACCCCTGCAGGAGCGAGCAAGCTCGCTCCTGCAGGGAGTCAGCCCCAGAGGAACAGCACGATGAAAATCCTATTGATTGGTGCCAGCGGCACCATCGGTTCAGCAGTCAAGGCAGAGTTGGCCCAGCGCCACGAAGTGATCAGCATCGGCCGCACCAGCGGTGACTTCCAGGTGGATATCAGCGATAGCAACTCGATCCGTAAGCTGTTCGAGCAGACCGGCAAGTTCGACGCGCTGATCTGCGCGGCAGGCAGCGTCAACTTCGTGCCCCTGGCAGACATGAACGACAGCGATTTCGAACTGGGCCTGCGTGACAAACTGATGGGCCAGGTCAACCTGCTGTTGATCGGCCGTGAATACGCCAACGACGGTGCTTCGTTCACGTTCACCAGCGGCATTCTGAACCGTGACCCGATCCGCACCGGCGCTTCGGCGGCCTTGGTCAACGGTGCATTGGACGCCTTCGTCAAAGCGGCGGCCATTGAGTTGCCACGCGGCCTGCGCATCAACTCGGTCAGCCCGACGGTGTTGCTGGAAGCCATGGGCAGCTATGCTCCCTATTTCCGTGGCTACAAACCTGCCCCGGCCGCCGATGTGGCACTGGCTTACGCCAAAAGCGTCGAGGGCCTGCAAACCGGTCAGACCTTTATCGTAGGTTGAGGGTGAGATCCGTAAGAAACGCCTGAAGCTGGCAAGCGGGCTTGTGATGCACGGCCAGCCTGCGTAACGTGGCGGCAATTGCCTGGAGACCCGATAATGCGCGCCGCCCGTACCCTCGCCCTGTTTGCCTTGCTTCCTGTGTTCGCCGCCTGCCAATTGTTCGAAAGCGAGCCGGCCAAGCCATCGACTGTCGGGCTGACCCGTATGCAGGGTGAGTTGACGGCGGTGGACGGCAAACTGCTGTTCCAGCCCTGTGGCGACCAGCGTAGCTACGTGGTCAACGATACCGGCGGCACCAGCGTCCTGCAGGAAGCCGCCTCGCTGGCTGGCCAGCAGGGCATACTGTTTGCCGACCTGCGTGGCAAGTTTTCCGGGGTCGCCAGCGGCACCCAGGGTTCAGTGGACCTGCAACAGCTGTATCGCGTCGAACGCTCGACCTCAGCGTGCTCTGACCCGGATTTCAAGCGCATGATCCTGCGGGCCAACGGCCATAAACCCGCCTGGGCGATGAACGTCACGGCCAAGGGCATGGTGCTGGAGCGCGAAGGCCAGCCACCTTTGGCAGTGCCGTACGTCGAGGAACAACTGGGCGACGGCCGCTTCAACCTGATGACCGAAGCCAATAACCAGCACATCGAACTATGGGTGGCGCCCCAGCGCTGCGTCGACAGTGTGAGCGGCAGCCTGCAGCACATGAGCGCCGAGCTGCGCGTGAACGGCCAGGTGCAGCGTGGTTGCGCGGCGTTCGGCGGCTCGCGGGACGACTGATTAGCCCCTGTGCTGTTTTAACCTGACGGAAACTTGCCATTGGGGCTTATAATCGCCGGTTTGCAAAACAGCCGGCCTTCTTGCCCGCCGCCTACCGGATCCTGTCATGTTACGAATCACCGAACTCAAGCTGCCCATCGACCATCCCGAAGAAGACCTGCGCACGGCCATCGTGCAGCGCCTGGGCATCGCCAGTGATGACCTGCTCGATTTCACCCTGTTCAAGCGCAGCTACGATGCGCGTAAAAAGACCTCCGAGCTGTGCTTCATCTACACCGTCGACCTGAACGTGAAGGGTGAAGCCGCGCTGCTGCTCAAGTTTGCCGACGACCGCAACGTCAACCCGGCACCGGATGTCAGCTACAAGGTGGTGGGTCAGGCGCCGGAAGGCCTGGCTGAGCGGCCGATCGTGGTAGGTTTTGGTCCCTGCGGGATTTTCGCCGGCCTGCTGCTGGCACAGATGGGTTTCAAGCCGATCATCCTCGAGCGCGGCAAGGAAGTGCGCCAACGCACCAAGGACACCTGGGGCCTGTGGCGCAAAAGCGTGCTCAACCCAGAGTCCAACGTGCAATTTGGTGAAGGCGGCGCCGGTACCTTCTCTGACGGCAAGCTGTACAGCCAGATCAAGGACCCGAAATTCCACGGTCGCAAAGTACTGCACGAGTTCGTCAAGGCCGGTGCGCCGGAAGAAATCCTCTACGTCAGCAAGCCGCACATCGGTACCTTCCGCCTGACCGGCGTGGTAGAAAACATGCGCGAGCAGATCATCGCCCTGGGCGGTGAAGTGCGCTTCGAACAACGGGTCACCGACGTGTTGATCGAAGACGGCCAGTTGAACGGCGTGGTCATCGACGGCGGCGAGCAGATCCTCTCCAAGCATGTGATTCTTGCCCTGGGCCACAGCGCCCGTGACACCTTCCGCATGCTCCACGACCGTGGCGTGTACATGGAGGCCAAGCCATTCTCGGTGGGTTTCCGTATCGAGCACCCGCAGTCGCTGATCGACGCCGCACGCCTGGGCAAATACGCTGGCCACCCCAAGCTGGGCGCAGCGGACTACAAACTGGTGCACCACGCCAAGAATGGCCGTTCGGTCTACAGCTTCTGCATGTGCCCGGGCGGCACCGTCGTGGCTGCGACCTCGGAACCCCATCGCGTCGTGACCAACGGCATGAGCCAATACTCGCGTAACGAGCGCAATGCCAATTCCGGCATCGTGGTAGGCATTACCCCCGAGGTGGATTACCCAGGCGGCCCGCTGGCCGGTATCGAGTTGCAGGAACGCCTGGAGTCCCACGCCTACATCCTCGGCGGTAGTAACTACGAGGCCCCCGCGCAACTGGTGGGCGACTTCATCGCTGGCAAGCCCTCCACGGCGCTGGGCAGCGTGGAGCCGTCCTACAAACCCGGCGTGTCGTTGGGTGACCTGGCGCTGGCCTTGCCGGACTTCGCCATCGAAGCCATCCGCGAAGCCTTGCCAGCGTTCGAGAAACAGATCAAAGGCTACTCGCTGCACGATGCGGTGCTGACCGGCATCGAGACCCGCACCTCGTCCCCACTGCGCATTACCCGCAACGAGTCGATGCAGAGCCTGAACGTCAAAGGCTTGTTCCCGGCCGGAGAGGGCGCGGGGTATGCCGGCGGGATTCTGTCGGCGGGTGTCGACGGGATTCGGATCGCCGAGGCGTTGGCGCGGGATATGCTCGGCATCGAGGCCTGAAGCACGCTGACGGCGAACATAAATCCAGTGTGGGAGCTGGCTTGCCTGCGAAAACGGTGGTGCAGTTAAAGACTCGGTGACTGACACGCCGCTTTCGCGGGCAAGCCCGCTCCCACAGGGGATCTGTGCCGGGCGTTGATCCTGGGGGCAATACACGACCAGTGTGGGAGCTGGCTTGCCTGCGATAGCGGTGGTGCAGTTAAAAATTCAGTGACTGACACTCCGCTTTCGCGGGCAAGCCCGCACACAGTTGGATAGTGGGGTGTCAGATATTAGCGCGCAGGATATTAGCGGGTAGCGCCTCACCGCGTTCGACACTCGCCGCAACCGCCGCGATCAACCCTTCCAGCTCATAGCCCTGCCCCGCCAGCCACGCTTGATCGTAATAGGTCGTGGCATAGCGCTCACCACCATCGCACAAGATCGCAACGATCGACCCCGACTCCCCCGCCGCTTTCATCTGTTGCGCCGCCATCAGCGCACCGATCAGGTTGGTCCCGCTGGACCCGCCAACCCGTCGCCCCAAACGCTCAGCCAGGTAATGCATGGCCGCCAGGGACACTGCATCCGGCACTTTGACCATGGCGTCAATCACCGCGGGCAGAAACGATGCCTCCACCCGCGGGCGACCAATCCCTTCAATCCGCGAGCCACAGTCCAGGCGCAGGCTGGCGTCACCACTCTGGTAGAAATCGAAAAACACCGAGCGTTCGGCATCGGCACACAGCACCCGGGTGCAATGCTGGCGATAACGCACATAACGGCCCAGGGTCGCGGTGGTGCCGCCGGTGCCAGGGCTGGAAATCAACCAACTCGGCTCCGGGTGCTGCTCAAAGCGCATCTGCTGGAAGATCGATTCGGCGATGTTGTTGTTTGCCCGCCAGTCGGTGGCACGCTCGGCGTAGGTGAACTGGTCCATGAAGTGCCCCCCGCTTTCCTGGGCCAGGCGTTCGGATTCGGCGTAGATCTGCGTCGGGTCCTGGACCAGATGGCTCTTGCCACCGTAGAAGGCAATCTGGGCGATCTTCTCTTGGGACGTGGTCGCGGGCATGACGGCAATAAACGGCAAGCCGAGCAAGCGCGCGAAGTAGGCTTCCGAGATCGCCGTAGAGCCGCTGGACGCTTCAATAACGGGGGCGCCCGGCTTGAGCCAGCCATTGCACAGCGCATACAGGAACAGCGAGCGCGCCAGCCGGTGTTTCAGGCTGCCGGTGGGGTGGCTGGACTCATCCTTGAAGTACAACTCGATGCCTGGCAAACCCGGTAATGGCAGCGGGATCAGGTGGGTATCGGCGCTCCGCTGGAAGTCCGCTTCAATGATACGAATGGCTTCGCGGGCCCAGGTACGGTGGTCGCTCATGGTGGGTTCTCTAAAGGTTTTCAGCGGTGATCTTAGGATGTTTCCCACGCTTCACACAGATACAGTGACGACGCAATTGGACACACAATTGCTAGTCTTTAGCCCACCGATGCCCCGGCCCATCCCTTATAACAAATAAGAATATAACTTTTGTTTTAACAACTAACGGTACGGGTTAGGGTACCCACCTATTGAACCTGGATTGGAGAGCATCCCTTGCCTCTGCGTAGCACTTTCACCCGTTTCTTCCAGCTGGAAGCCGCCAGTGGTCTGTTGTTGATCGCCGCTGCCGCTTTGGCGCTGATTATCAACAACTCACCGTTGTCGCACCTGTACAACGCCTTTCTCGACACGCCGGTGGTGGCTCAGGTTGGCGCGTTGAAAATCGCCAAGCCGGCGCTGCTTTGGATCAACGATGGCTTGATGGCCCTGTTCTTCCTGTTGATCGGCCTGGAGGTCAAGCGTGAGCTGCTCGATGGTCACCTGTCCAAGCCTTCGCAAGTGGTGTTGCCTGGCGCAGCGGCCATCGGCGGCATGGTGGTGCCGGCGCTGATCTACTGGGCGCTGAACAAGGACAACCCGGCCGCCCTCGCTGGCTGGGCGATCCCCATGGCCACCGACATTGCCTTCGCTCTGGGCGTGCTGGCCCTGCTGGGCAAGCGCGTACCGGTGTCACTGAAACTGTTCCTGATGACCCTGGCGATCATTGATGACCTTGGCGCCATCATCGTCATTGCCTTGTTCTATTCCGCTGACTTGTCCACGGCATCCCTAGCGGGCGCGGGGGCGTGCTTGATTGCGCTGATTGCGATGAACCGCCTGGGCGTGATCAAACTGGGGCCGTATATGATCATCGGCCTGATCCTGTGGGTGTGCGTGCTCAAGAGCGGTGTGCATGCGACCTTGGCGGGTGTAACCCTGGCGTTCTGCATTCCACTGCGCACCAAAAATGCCGAAACCTCACCGCTGCTGAGCCTGGAACACGCCCTGCACCCGTGGGTGGCCTACGCCATCCTGCCGCTGTTCGCGTTTGCCAATGCCGGGGTCTCTCTGACAGGTGTCAGCCTGGAGAGCTTCACCCACTCCGTGCCCATGGGCATCGCCGCCGGTCTCTTGATCGGCAAGACCGTCGGTGTGTTCGGCCTCACCTGGCTGGCGATCAAAACCGGCATCGCCTCACTGCCCAGCGGCGCCAACTGGGGTCAGGTAATGGGCGTGGCGATTCTGTGCGGGATCGGCTTCACCATGAGCCTGTTTGTCGGCTCCCTGGCGTTTGTGCCAGGCGCCAGTGAGTTTGCCGGTGAAGATCGCATGGGGATTCTGACCGGGTCGATCCTGGCGGCCTTTATCGGGTATGCGGTGACGGCGATGGCAAGTCGCAAGAAAGCCGTCGTTGCATGATTGAAGTCAGTCAGTTGTAGGAGCGAGCTTGCTCGCTCCTACAAACAAAACCCCCAACCGGTCACCCGGTTGGGGGTTTTTCTTCGCCTGAAGCTTAAGGCTTAGCGAGTAACGCGGCTGGTACCGTCGACGGTCATGATGCGTACGCGGTCGCCAATGCGGAAGATTTCATTTTCCTGCACGGCTTGTACGTAAGCACGCATGCTGCCGTCGTCTTCGCGCACGGTGATTTCCACGCCCTGGGTACGGGTCAGGCCTTCTTCAGTGGCCGAGCCCAGCAGGCCGCCCGCAACTGCGCCGATCACAGCAGTAACGATGCTGCCTCGGCCGCCACCGATGGCGCTGCCGCCAACGCCGCCGATGACTGCGCCCGCGGCGCCGCCGATTGGGGTTTTGGTGCCTTCGATTTTCACCGGACGCAGGGATTCGATGGTGCCCATGCGAACGGTCTGTACACGACGCGCCTCATCACGAGAGTACGAGTCGCCGGTCAGACTCGAGGCGCAGCCACCCAACAGCAACGACAGGGTGGTAAAGCAGGCAACTAGTAAAACGGACTTACGCATAGCATCAACTCCAAAGGACAGGTATTCATTAAACGCTGTGGCTTGGCGCGTGTCACGGCGCACCAGGCAGAAACTTGCTTTCATTCAGCCTGAGTACAGACTGCCAGCACCAGAGAACTCGACGAACGGTAACCAGGCCAGGGCACAGAACGATGCCATAACCGGCTTGATCAGTGTAGCCGCGCAGCCGAAAGCGTCCGAAGTCTCTTGAACAAAGACTTCGACGCAACGGTGTTGATTCAGGTGGGATGACGAAAGGTGACGCTCAGGGCGCCAGGCGCTCGCGGCACCATTGGCCGTCTTGCAAACGGTAGTTGAGGCGATCATGCAGGCGGCTGGCCCGGCCTTGCCAGAACTCGATGCGCTCAGGCAGTAAACGGTACCCTCCCCAATGCTCGGGGCAATCGGGCTGGGTATCGCTGAAACGCTCTTCAGTGGCCTTGAGCAGCGCCTGCAGCTCTTCGCGATCACGAATGACTTTGCTCTGCGGAGAGGCCCAGGCGCCCAGGCGGCTGCCCAATGGGCGCACCTGATAATAAGCATCCGACTCTTCAGGCGTGACCTTGGCCACGCGCCCTTCAATGCGTACCTGGCGCTCCAGGGTTGGCCAGAAGAAGGTCATGGCCGCAAACGGCCGCGCCGCGAGTTGTTCACCCTTGGCGCTCTGATAGTTGGTGAAGAAGGTAAAGCCCTGTGCATCCAGGCCCTTGAGCAGCAGGATACGGCAGTGCGGGCGACCGTCCTGATCCACCGTCGCCAGCGTCATGGCATTGGCCTCCACTGGCGGCTGTTCGGTTTTCACCGCATCACCAAACCATTGGTGGAACAACGCAAACGGCTCGTCCGGGGCCTGGGCCTCGCTCAAACCGTCCCGTGTGTAGTCACGGCGCATATCGGCCAGTGCCTGGGTCATGCGGCTTTATCCTTGTGGTTCAACAGCTCAGTTTTTCGCCTGGTCGTTCGAAGCGGGTGCCGCCTTGGCTTTTGCAGTAGCCGGCTTCTTGGCAGCCGGCTTGGCCGCAGCCTTTTTAGCCGCTGGCTTGGCCGCCGCTTTCTTGGCCGTGGCCTTTTTGGCAGGCGCTTTTGCCGCCGGTGCTGGTGCAGGCACATTCTGCACCGCGACCATTTCGGCTACGGGCGGGGTCTTGCCGGAGTTGTACTTGCTCAGCAGTGCCAACATCGTTGTACGCTGAGTGAACATGATTTCCATGCGACGGTTCAGCGCACGCCCCTGATTGCTGTCGTTGGCGGCACGCGGCATAAGGTCGCCCATGCCACGCAGCATCAAGCGATCCTGTTTCAGACCACTCAGGCTGAAAATCGAGGCAATGGACTGCGCACGCTCCTTGCTCAACGCCTGGCTGGCGGGAGCACTGCCAGTGGCATCAACGTGGCCCAGCACCAGTACGGCGGTCTTCGGGTCAGCTTCAACAGCCTTGGCCACCCGCGTGAACGGGCCCAGGGTCACCGGCAGTAACATGGCCGGGCGCTTCGGGTTGTAGGAACCGTCTACCGGAGCAATCACTACCAGGGTGTTGTCACGGCGCTCCAGTTGCAGGTTGCTGTCCTTGATGGCCGCACGCAGGCGTGGTTCGTATTCGTCCAGCCAGGCTTGGGTGACTTTCGGGTCAGGCATTTGTACGTTGGTCACATCGACCTTGGCCAAAGGCTTTGGCTTGCTTTCGAACGGCCACCACCAGCGCGGCTCGCTGTCGGTCTTGGCGACGACAGGCGCTGCGTCAGAGGCCGGCGTTGCCGCCTTGAGGTCGGCTTTCAGGTCAGCCTTGGCGTCGGCGGCTTTTTCTTCGGCGGTCTTGGTGGAAAACGGCCACCAGCTGTAACCGGTGTCGGCTTTGGCGGCCGGGGCAGCGGCAGCAGCGGTGACAGGTTCAACAGGCTTGGCACCGGCGGCCGGCTTGGCGTCGGGTTTGGCATCCGGCTTGGCGTCGGTCTGGGCCACTGGATCCTTGGTTGCAGCTTTGTCAGATCCAAATGACCACCAATGCCCACCTTCGGCATCATTTTGTGGAGTTTGTGCACAACCCGTAATAGTGAGGCACAGCGCCAGTGCCAAAGACTTGTTCGATAACATGAGATATCCACAAAATGAGAAAAAACCAGGGGGGTCGCGGGACCCGTTAAACAGACGCTAAAAGAACATTCAAGTTACAACATGTCGTTCAGCATCTTTTTTATACTTGCCTTTGTAACAAAAAATTGTGAAACAGCAAGGGGTTTATAGACAACCGGCCAATATTCCGACCAACTTCTGGGCCCGCGGGTCCATAAGTACGTAAGGCCCCAGGGTATTAGTCACGAAACCGAAGGCTACATCATGTTCAGGGTCGGCAAACCCGACTGATCCCCCTGCCCCGGGATGCCCGAATGCACGTGGCCCAAGGCCGAACGTGGCATTGGGCAATTGCGGTTGATCCAACATGCAGCCCAGGCCGAAACGGGTTTGGGTCAATAAGGTTTTATCCAGCCCGATACTGTGCTCGCGGGTCAATTGTTCGAGCATGTCGCTTTCCAGCAAACTACCGTCCAACAAACCACTATAAAACCCGGCCAGGCTGCGCGCATTACCGTGGCCATTCGCCGCAGGCTGCTGCATGCGTCGCCATTCGGGCTTATTAGTGCTGGTCAGAATAGACGGTGGGTTGGCAAATGCACGGGTAGTCATCGCCGCAGGCTCGCGCATCATTACTTGAAGTAACCGTTGCGCGGCTTCATCACCGATAGTGCCTTTGCTGCGTGCGATATGGGCGACGCGATAAAACTCTTCATCCGCCAGGCCCACATGGAAGTCCAGCCCCAAGGGGCGTGCCACCCGCGCCACGATCGACTCCCCCGGCCCGCGCCCATCGGCGCGGCGCAACAGTTCGCCAACCAGCCAGCCATAGGTGATCGCTTCATAGCCATGGCCTTGGCCCGGTGTCCACCACGGGGCTTCTGCCGCCAGGGTATCGACCATCAATTGCCAGTCGTACAACGCTTCGGTAGGCAGCATTTCGCGGATGGCGGGCAGCCCGGCCTGGTGGCAGAGCAACTGGCGCAGCGTGATCGCGTCCTTGCCAGCAGCGGCAAACTCCGGCCAGTACTCGGCCACCGGCGCATCAAGCTTGAGCTTGCCTTCGGCCACCAGTTGCAGGGCAGTCACTGCCGTGAAGGTCTTGGTGCAGGAGAACAGGTTGACGATGGTATCGCTGTGCCAGGCTTCGGCACCGTCCTTGTCGGCAGTACCGGCCCACAGGTCGACGACGGTTTGCCCGCCAATCTGGATGCACAGCCCGGCACCACGCTCCTGAGGATCATCGAACAGGGCGGCGAAGGCTTCGCGCACCGCTTCGAACTGCAGCTCGTAATGACCCTGAATCTGCACCTAAGTCCCCTCGGAAAACACCATGAAAATTGGTCGCCATTCTTTCAGCCATTGTGGGTTTTGTGAACCCGTCAACGATGAATCAATGCCCATTCCCAGCATGCCCGCCAGGGTGCCCGGCGCCCTGCCCCGCGCCTTTGCCGTCACGCCCAGGTTTGGCGGCGTCACTCTCACGCGTCGCTTGGGTGGCCTTGGCTTTTTGCGCCTCACGGCCCAGTTGGTCGAGCGCGGCCAGGTTGCTCTTGCGTACCGTCTCGACAAAACCCTGGAAGGGTACATCGGTGATGCCGACCAGGCCGAAATGGCCGTTTTCACCATCCAGCAGACGCCCGGTGACCGGCTGGTCCAGGTACTGGAACCAGTGCACCCCGACAATCGACGGCTCGGCCACCGCCTGTTTGAGGAAGGTGGAGTACGCCGCGCCGCGGTCTTCTTCGCGGGCCAGTTGCGTCACGCCGCCCCAGAACGGGCCACGGTCGGCAGAGCCAAAGTTGAATTCGGTGATCAGTACCGGTTTGTCCAGCGCACGCAGGGCGGCGAAGTCATACCCGTCCTGGGGTTTCAAGGTGTACATGTTGAAGCTCAGCACATCGCAATACTGCGCGCACGAAGCGACCGCTTCCGGCGTGCTCACCGCAAAACGGCCGCCCAGCAACAGCTGGTTGGGCGCGTGCCACTTCAACGAGTCGGAAATGGTCTTGAAGTAAGCATCGGCGAAGGTCTTCTGGAAATACTTGAAGTCGGCTTCGATCTCCGGGTGTTCAGGGCTGGGCATCGGCGGCTCGAAGCCTGGGTCTTCCATCAGTTCCCAACCAGCCAGTTGAATACCCCAGGCTTTGGAAAGGCCCTCTTCATTGCGATATTTATCGCGCAGTTGCTTGAGGAAGGCGCGCTTGGCCGGCACGTCGGTGGTCATGCGCAGGGTGCCGTACGCCAGGGCGTAGCGAGATTTTGCATCCTCGCTAGGACCGGCCCAGGCCAGTTCGTTGTCGGCAAAGAAACCGATCAGCCAAGGATCGTCACGGTGATCGCGTGCGGCAATAGCCACTGCGCGCTCGGTGGCCATGGCAAAGCGCGGGTCGAACGGATCGGGCATGCCGCCCCACCAGTCGGTGCCGGTGCTGATGCTGGCATAGTCACCGACAATCGACAGCGGCAAGGTGTACGGCACGCGGTCGGCAGTAGCCAGGTCCGGATCGCTCCAGTTGCCGACGGTGTTGAAGCCCCAGGCTTGCAGGCGATCGAGGGTATGGGTCACCCAGCGTGGCTGGTCCAACGCGTCACCGCCGTAAGTGCGTTGCAGGTTGGCGCCGTAGAAATCGTACCAACGCCCTGAGCCAAAGCCGCGACCTTCGCCGGCGCCGTTGCCGGTGCGGCTGTCGTCGCTGCCGTAGTACTTGTCAAAGGGTTCGCCGGCCTTGGGCAGCGCCGCGAACATCCACTCGCGCCCCGCCACGTAGGTCTGGCTGTTGTCCGGCGCCACGGTGTTCACACCCAGGGAGTAGAACGGATGCCCGTCCGGCGTCACCAGGTACCAGCGGCCGTCGCGCTTCTGGGTGCGGAAAAAGCCGCTGGCGTCGAAGGCCGGGCCCTTCTTCCAGCCACCGTATTGATCCAGGGAGGACTTGTCCCGCTCGGCCAGCCAGGTCTTGAGCTGCTGTTGTTCCTTGGCGGCCGATGCCTTGAGTTGCTCGTCGTTGCTGACCTTCTCCGGCCAGCGCGCGCGGTTGGATTGGCCATAGGCATCCACTAGTTCAGTGTAGGCAGCCTTCAATACTGGCTCGCTGTCCTGCACGCCAAAGCGCTCCAGCAGGATACTTTGGGCGGCATTGGGCTTGAGCATCGACAGGGTCACCGAGACCACCTGGCTGCGGTCGATTTCGCCGGCGCTGGCGGCCAGCAATACCCGTTGGCCATCCACCGTCATCGGCATCGGCGGGCCGGCCTTCATGCCCTGGCTCAGGGGAGCGTTGGCTTGCAGCGGGACGAGCAACGTCTGGGCCGGGCCGGCCGGCAGGTCGATGCGGCTGACGAGCGTCTTGCCGTCGGCGCTCTGCACCTTGACGTAAAGGGTCAGCGCCCAGTTCATTGCGCTCTGGATACGCAGGCTCATGGCGCTCGATTGCGACCAATCCCACGTCCCCGTCTGCGGGCTGAGCACCAGGCTCGGCTCGGCCGCTGGGTTGAAGGTGATGCGGCGCAGCACCTCGCCTTCGGGGGTTTGTTCGGCGTTGTATTGCGGCAGGCTGGCGTCCTGGGTCGCCACCTTGACCACATCGGCAGGCCGGACGAAGTTGAACAGCGTTTGTTGCCCCTCGGGCGCCGCCATCAAAGGCGCAGCGAACAGCAGGGCAAAAAGAGCGGGCAGCGTGCGGATCATACGAACAAGGTTCTCCCAAACGGCCGATGACTGGCCTGATGATAGTGATGAGATAGACCACAGAGTGGGCGAATCCGCCCACGGTGGCTTAAGAAATTTCGCGCCTGAACGGCGGCAAGGCATTGAGGATCGCCTTGCCATAGCGCTGGGTAACCAGGCGACGGTCGAGCAAGGTGATGGTGCCGCGGTCTTCTTCGGTACGCAGCAGACGCCCGCAGGCCTGCACCAGCTTCAGTGAAGCATCCGGCACCGAGATTTCCATGAACGGGTTGCCGCCCCGGGCTTCGATCCATTCGGCCAGTGCGGCCTCGACCGGGTCGTCCGGCACCGAGAACGGGATTTTGGCGATCACCACGTGTTCGCAGTAGGCACCGGGCAAGTCCACGCCTTCGGCAAAGCTGGCCAGGCCGAACAACACACTGGAATCCCCACCGTCGACCCGCGCTTTGTGCTTGTTCAGGGTTTCCTGCTTGGACAGGTTGCCCTGGATAAACACCTGCTTGCGCCAGTCGCGGTCGAGGCCGTCGAACACGTCCTGCATCTGTTTGCGCGACGAGAACAGCACCAAGGTGCCGCGGGAGCCTTCCACCAACGACGGCAGATCGCGAATGATCGCCGCCGTGTGCGCGGCCGCGTCCCGTGGGTCGGCCTTGAGGTCCGGCACCCGAAGCACGCCGGCGTCAGCGTGATGAAACGGGCTGGGCACCACGGCGGTGACGGCCTTTTTCGGCAGGCCGGCGCGCATGCGGAAGCGGTCAAAGGTGCCCAGGGCCGTCAGCGTGGCCGAGGTTACCAGGCAGCCGTAGGCGACGTTCCACAGGTTGCGGCGCAGCATTTCAGCGGCGAGGATCGGACTGGCGTTGACCTCGATATCGAACAGCGCACCGCTTTCCGACAACGTCAGCCAGCGGGCCATGGGCGGGTTGTCTTCCGGGTCTTCGACGGTAAAGGCGGTCCACAGCTCCCAATTGCCTTGGGAACGAGACAGCAAACTGCCGAACAAGGGATACCACTCTTCGGCCTGGTTGCTGGCGATGCCGATATTGACCTCGCCATCCATGCCTTCCTTGAGCAAATCCGTCAGGCGGGTGAACAGGTCGGTCAGGCGTGAAAAGCCTTTCTTCAGCTCGATGCCCATTTCGCGCATGTGCTCGGGAATCATCCCGCCGACAAAACGGTGGCGCGGGCGCTCTCGGCCCTCGACGTCTTCACCGGGCTTGAAGTCCGCCACCTGCTCGCAGGCGCTGAACATGAACTGCTGCTGGGTCTTGATCTCGCGCGCCAGCTCCGGCACTTGCTCGATCAACTTGCCCAAGTCGCCGGGTAACGGGTGCTGGGCCAGCAACTTGGTGAGATTCTTGGCAGTGGTTTCCAGCCAGTCGGCCGTGGAACGCAAACGGGTGTAGTGGGCGAAATGGCCAATGGCCTTGTCTGGCAGGTGGTGGCCTTCGTCGAAGACGTAGAGGGTGTCGCGGGGGTCGGGCAGTACCGCACCGCCGCCCAGGGCCAGGTCAGCCAATACCATGTCGTGGTTGGTGACGATGACGTCCACCTTGCCCATGCCTTCGCGCGCCTTGTAGAACGCGCACTGGCCGAAGTTGGGGCAATGGCGGTTGGTGCATTGGCTATGGTCGGTGGTCAGGCGCGCCCAGTCGGAGTCTTCTAGGGCAGTGGGCCAGCTGTCGCGGTCGCCGTCCCATTTGTTGCCGGCCAGCTTCTCGATCATGCTGGTAAACAGCTTCTGGCTGGCCTCATCCACCTCGATCTTGAAGCCTTCTTCTTCGAACAAGGAGGCGGTGGCGGTTTGGGCGTGGCCTTCCTGCAGCAATACGTCGAGCTTGGACAGACACATGTAGCGGCCACGGCCCTTGGCCAGGGCGAAGGTAAAGCTCAAGCCGCTGTTGCGCATCAGGTCGGGCAAGTCTTTGTAGACGATCTGCTCTTGCAGCGCGACGGTAGCGGTGGCGATCACCAGGCGCTTGCCAGCAGCCTTGGCCGTAGGGATCGCAGCCAGGCTGTAGGCCACGGTCTTGCCGGTACCGGTACCGGCCTCGACGGCCACTACCGCAGGCTCACCCTCGCGGCGGCCTTCGTCGTCGGTGTCGATATCCCCGAGGACTTTTGCCACTTCGGCGATCATCAGGCGTTGGCCGTAGCGCGGTTTCAAGCTCTTGGCTTCGAGAAAACGCGAATAGGCGCCCTGGATCGTGGTTTTGAGTTCAGTGCTGATCATGGATAGTCGGGCGCAAAAAACGCTGGATAAATTTTCAGTGGTTCGGATCGGCCGCTATCATACCCCGCTAATTAATCCCGCGCAGAACGGAGTACCACAATGACCGCGTTTAGCCTCGCTTATACCCTGCATGTACTGGCCGCATTGATCTGGGTCGGCGGCATGTTTTTCGCCTGGATGATCCTGCGCCCCGCCGCCATGGCGGCGCTTGAGGGCCCTGCCCGGCTCAAGCTATGGGCAAATGTGTTTCAACGTTTTTTTGTATGGGTATGGGTGGCGGTGGTGCTTTTGCCGATCAGCGGCATTGGTTTGCTGCAACTGCGTTTCAGTGGTTTTGAGACCGCGCCGCGTTATGTGCAGGTAATGATGGGGTTGTATCTGGTGATGACGGCGTTGTTTATCCGCATCCAGGCGTTGAAGTTCCCGGAGCTGAAGGCCGCGGTGGCGGCTGAGAATTGGCCGGCGGGCGCGGCTGCGCTGGGGCAGATTCGCAGGTTGGTGGGGATTAATTTGATCGTGGGGTTGGTGGTGGTGGCGGTGGCTTCGGCTCGGCCGATGTTCTGAGGCGAGCCTTACACCGCTATCGCGGGCAAGCCCGGCTCCCACACTGGAATGCATTCCAAATGTGGGAGCCGGGCTTGCCCGCAATAGCGTCAGGCCAGGCGACTCAGAGCCGCTGGATAGTCACAGACCCCGCAGGCCCAGCCGGCCCCGGTTGCCCTTCCAACCCTGGCCGGCCCTTTTCGCCGCCGTCCGCGCGGTACACCAGGCAACCCTTGGACTGCCCGCCCTTGCCGGGTTTACCCGCCACCCCAGCCAGGCCGCCCGGCCCGCCATCGACCCAGACCTTGATCTGTTCAGCCGGGAACGCCTGCGGCAACTCCAGGCGTACCTGGGCGCCCGCCGCCCCTGGCCGGCCATCGCCGCCGTTATCGCCATTAAAGCCGCGCCCGGCTGAGCCCCAGGTGCAACCCGGGTCCACGCCGTTGGCACCGTCCAGGCCCGCATATCCTTGGGCGCCAGCGCCGCCACGGGCATCCACCGACAGCGCTTGGGCAGTCAGCGAGTTAATGCGCAAGGTCAGGTCACGCCCAGCTTTGGCGGGTTTTTCGTGGGTGCCGGGGGCGCCCCGTGAGGTGATCTGGCTACCGTGCTCCAACTGCGCCTCGCGCACTTGCATTTGCAAGGCGGTATTGCCGGGCACAATGGTGATGCGTGCGTCGCGCCCCAAGTGCAGCTCATCCACCGTGACCTGGCTGATAGTGGCCGGAATCAGCAAGGTGCCGTAGTCCGCTACGTCCAGGCGTTCAAGCTGCAACACGCTGGTGCTGCTGGGCAGGCGCATCAAGGAATTGGTTTCGACACTGACGCTCTGGGCCAGGGCAACGGGGCTGACCAACAGGGCCAGCAGAAAAACCTTACGCATCATGGGGCTCCTGAGTGTTTTCAAATTTTTCTTTGAGCGCACAGTAACGACTTCTACCGGCGATTTGCCAGTGAAGGATCAAAAAACTTCAGTTCTGCCTCGGTGGGTATCGACCGTCGCGCTCTAGGCCCACGCGCCTAGCCGCGCTAGTCTCTACGGTCTTGATACGAGGATCTGCAATGACCGCTGGAATTTCTGCCCGTACGCCCCAACACGCCTTGGCGGCCCTGCTGGACCTTCACAGGCCAAAACGCCTGTTGTTAGTGGGCGCCAGCCAATTTCCGGCGCTGGATGCCTTCAAAGCTGCGCACCCGGACACCGAGGTGTTCTATGCCGCGCCAGGGCCGTTGTCGGAAGACCTCGCGGTGCAGCGTTTTGACCTCGCGCTGGTGGTCGACTGCCTGGAGCACCTGCCCAAACCCCAAGGCCTGACCTTGCTCGGTGGCATTCGTAACCTCAACGCCAGCCGCATTGCGGTGCTGGTCGACCTGAGTGCCTGCGACTGGAAGGACACCGACTTTTTCTCCCTGGCCCTGCAAGCCGGTGAACGCTTCCAACGCGATGATCAGGTACTCACGCTGTTTACCTATGATCTGCTTGACTATAAACAGGTGCCGGACTGGCTCAACGCCCGCTTCTGGGCCAACCCGGAAAACTTCGGAAAGTATTGGTGGTAACCCGATGAGTACATCCATTTGCCCGTGTGGCAGCGGCAATCTGCTGGATGCCTGCTGCGGCCATTATCACGCCGGTCACCCGGCCCCCTGTGCCAGCGCGTTGATGCGCTCGCGCTACAGCGCCTATGTGCTGGGCCTGGTCGATTACCTGGTCGCCACTACGCTGCCTGCGCAACAGGCCGGCCTGGACCGCGACGCCATTGCCGCCTGGAGTGCCCAGAGCACCTGGCTGGGGCTGGAGGTTGAAAGCTCCGAGGTGTTCGGCGGCCAGCCGGAACACGCCTTTGTCACCTTTACCGCGCGCTGGCATGACGCTACCGGTGAACATAGTCACCGCGAGCAGTCTTCTTTCGTACAGAATGAAGGGCGCTGGTACTTCATCGACCCTACGGTAGAAGTGAAGGCCGGACGTAACGATGCCTGTTTGTGTGGCAGTGGGCAGAAATTTAAGAAGTGCTGTTCCAGCTACTTCTAATGACTCGACGGGGATAACGCCATGCTTCGGATGTATAGCTTGATACTGGCGTTGACCCTGGGCCTGACCGGCTGCGCGTCCTGGTTCGAAGACGACGCGCCGCCACCCCACGTTTCCCTGGTCAAGGTCGAAGTGGTACGGGCCAAGCTGCTGGAACAGAAATTCAAGCTGTACTTTCGCGTGGACAACCGTGACGACGCCGACCTGACCGTGCGCGGCCTGGTCTACAAGGTCAGCCTGGGCAACCTGGTGTTGACCGAAGGCGAGTCCAACGAGTGGCTGACCGTACCGCCACGCGGTCATAAATTCTTCAAGGTCTCGGTGCGCACCAACCTCTGGCCGCAGGTGCGCGAGGTGGTGCAGATGTTGAAAAATCCCGACGAGCCCGTGCCTTATCGTCTGGAAGGCGAACTGAAAACCGGATTATTCATCGGTAATGACGTGCAGGTGGCACACAATGGCGAGATAATCCCCGGCGATTTTATTCCGGAGCAACATCGATGACACAGCAACCCCATGTCCACGGTCCTGACTGCAACCACGATCATGACCACCATGATCACGACCACGGCCATGTCCACGGCCCGAACTGCGGCCACGCTCATCAAGAGCCGGTGCGCAATGCGTTGAAGGACGTCGGTCGCAACGATCCTTGCCCGTGCGGCAGCGAGAAAAAATTCAAGAAGTGCCACGGCGCTTAAACCGTACTGAAGATCAAAATGCCGGCGGCCCCCCGCCCCAGCCTTGATCCAAGGTTGCAGGCGATCAAATGTGGCAGCGGGCTTGCTCGCGAACGCGTTCCGTCAGTTGATACAGACACTGACTGATACACTGTTTTTGCGAGCAAGCCCGCTCCCACACAGGTCTGCGCCTGACTCAAGTTCTAATGCTTAACCCAAAACTCCCGCTTGCGTCGTTTCGCCGCGCTCACTAACGTAGCGCCTTTACTGACGCTACCCCCCGCAGGAGCTTTGCCATGGCCTCGCCAGCCCTCTTACATTTTCTTCCCCGGTTCGGCGTTGCCGCGGCAGTGGTCAGTGCCTTGGGCCTGGCCGGTTGCCAGCTCCAGAACACCCAGGACACCCTGCCGCCCGTTGCTGGCGTGCAGCCAATCAAGGGCCTGGCACAGAATGTGTCGGTGCGCCGCAATGCCCAAGGCATGCCGCTGATCGAAAGCAACACCTTCCACGACGCACTGTTCAGCCTCGGTTACGTGCACGCCAGCGACCGCATCACCCAGATGGTCACCCTGCGCCTGCTGGCCCAGGGCCGTCTGGCGGAAATGTCGGGCCCGCAAGTGCTGGATGTCGACCGCTTCATGCGGGCGGTCAACCTCAAGAAAAGCGCTGGCGAGTTGTACAACGCCTCGTCGCCGCGCCTCAAACGCTTCTTTGAAGTGTATGCCCGAGGCGTCAACGCCTACCTGTTCCGTTATCGCGACAAGTTGCCGACGGACCTGGCCCAGAGCGGCTACAAGCCCGAGTACTGGAAGCCGGAAGATTCGGCGCTGCTGTTCTGCCTGCTCAATTTCAGCCAGTCGAGCAACTTGCAGGAGGAGCTTTCGGCCCTAGTGCTGGCGCAAAAGGTCGGCGTCGACAAACTCGCCTGGCTCACCCCAAGCGCACCGGACGAACCCGTCCCGCTGGCCGAAGCCGACAAGCTCAAAGGCGTCAACCTGAGCCAGATCACCGGCCTCGCCGGGCTAGAGACGGTGGGCCAGCAATTGCGCAGCCTTAATGCCCTGGGCGTCACCACCTCAAGCAACTGGGCCATTGGCCCGCAACGCAGCCGCAGCGGCAAGAGCCTGCTGGCCAACGACATCGCCGCGCAGCCACAAGCACCGTCGCCGTGGAACTACGTGCAGATTCGTGCGCCCAAATACCAGGCTGTCGGTGCTTCGATTGCCGGCCTGCCGACCCTGCTGTCGGGTTTCAACGGCAAGGTCGCGTGGAGCATGAGCGCGGTCAAGGGCGACACCCAGGACCTGTTCCTCGAGAAGGTCAAACGCCAGGGCAACGCGCTTTACTACGAGAACAACGGCAAATGGCTGCCGGCCGGTGTGCGCAACGAAACCTTCTTCATCAAGGGCCAGCGCTCGATTCGCGAAGTGGTGTACGAAACCCGCCACGGCGCCCTGCTCAACAGCAGCCAGGCGCTCACCAGCGGTCTAGGCCTGGCTTTGCAAACCGCCGACTTCAAGGACGACAAGAGCCTGGATGCGTTCTTCGACCTGTCCCGCGCACAAAACGCCGGCAAGGCCTCGGATGCTACCCGCGAGATTCGCGCCATCGCGCTGAACATGATCTTCGCCGACGCCAGCAACATCGGCTGGCAGGTTACCGGCCGCTTCCCCAACCGCCGCGAAGGCGAAGGCCTGCTGCCATCGCCGGGCTGGGACACGCGCTTTGACTGGGACGGCTACGCCGACGCGATGCTGCACCCGTACGACCAGGACCCGGCCCAAGGCTGGATCGGCACCGCCAACCAGCGCACCGCGCCGCGTGGCTACGGTATGCAACTGTCCAACGCCTGGGATGCACCGGAGCGCAGCGAACGCCTGGCGCAACTGGCCAACGCCGGCAAGCATGACAGCCGCAGCCTGATTGCCATGCAATACGACCAGACCACCCTCTTCGCCGCCAAGCTCAAGGGCATGTTCCAGGCACCCGGCATGGCCCAGCCCCTCAAGCAGGCCATCGAGGCCCTGCCGGCAGCGGAGCGTGCCAAGGCCCGCGAAGCACTGGAGCGCCTGATGGCCTTCGATGGTCGGCTGGCAACCACCTCGGCTGACGCGGCGATCTATGAACTGTTTCTGCAAGAAAGCGCCCGGCAAATCTTCCTCGACAAACTCGGCCCGGAAAACAGCGCCAGTTGGAAAGCCTTCGTCAGCAACGCCAGCCTGTCCTACTCGGCCATCGCCGACCATCTGCTGGGCCGTGAAGACAGCCCGTTCTGGGATGACACGCGTACACCGCAAAAAGAAGACAAACCCGCGATCCTGGCCCGTACCCTGGCCGCCGCCATCACTACTGGCGACAGCCAATTGGGCGCCGACCACAAGGCCTGGCAGTGGGGCAAACTGCACAGCACCACATGGAAAAACACCAGCGGCCAGGTCCTCCGCGGCCCCTTTGCCAGCGGTGGCGACCACAACACCTTGAACCCGGCGCCCTATAGCTGGGGCCAGGACTTCAACGCGACCCAGGTGTCGGCGCTGCGCATGATCATCGACTTCGGCCAGGCGGAACCGATGATGGGCCAGGGCGGCATCGGCCAATCCGGCAACCCGGCCAGCCCGAACTATGTCAGCGGCATCGACCCGTCGTTGAAGGCGCAATACCTGAGCTTTCCGATGCAGCCGCAGAACTTTGAAAAGGTGTATGGCAAGACAAGGTTGACCCTGACGCCCGGTAAGTAACCGGGCTTCCTTGACGAAACCGGATAACGCTGTGTGGCTTGCTGCGATAGCAGCCGACGGTAACCACGATGCGAAGCGAGTCGCTCTTGATCTGCTTTTGATTTTGATCTTAAGCGCCCCGTCAAACCACGCTGGCCGGAATTCGACAGGGATTTTGGGGGTAAACCGGCAGGGATGCCGGTTTAGCCGCCCCGCGCCATGGATGGCGCGTGGCGGCGGCCCCCTAAATCACTGGCGGATTACGGGCACACCGAGCCCAAGCGAGGTGCCGAGTGGTGGGGCAAGAGCCCTTTTGGTTACTTTTGGGGCTCTTTTCCAAAAGTGACCCGCTGTAAAAGCCAGCCCTTTCAAGGTCTTTTCGTCTTGGCAGCCTTGATTATCCGGTCCGTTGAAACATGCGCATTCACCGCGGTGCCTTTAACCCATGTTTTGGGCTTGGGTACCTTGGGGCCACGGGGGCTTTTCGCAACTTGTTTAGGTTGGATATTTCTGGCAAGCGCCAATAAGTGCTGAGCCAGTTTTTCCAACGGAATGACAGGAAAATGTTCCGAGGGCAGCGCAATCTGCATTCCCTCATATCCACTCCTGACCTGAACCGCTAAATGGTAAATCGAGGCTTCCCATCCTTCAGGCTGGGTATCCCGATGAGCTTGTTCAACACTGCGTTTGAGAACAGCCAGGACGTTGTAAGCCAATACCGCCGTTGCAAACCCCAGTAAGGCAGCCTTTGGGCTGCCAAGGGTTTCGATCTCACTTTCCAGGATCGCTTCCAGTCGCTGGAACATACCTTCAATGCTCCAGCGGCGGCGATACAGTTCGGCGATCTGTTGCGCACTGACGCTCTCAGGCAGGTTGCTCCAGAACATCAAGCTGCTGTCGCCGGAGTCCGTTGGCGAATGAAGCGTCAGTTCGACACGCCGACATTGGTAACCGCCTTTGACCTGGATGATCTGCTCACGCACAGTGCCAGTTTCCACAGGTACTGGCTCTTGCCACTCACCCTCTTGAATCAAGCGTGGATGCTTGGCTTGCTGACGAATGACAAAGCAAGTTTGGACTTGCTCACAAGCCTCCATAACCGGGAGCGTGCAATAAAGCCGGTCAGCCAGCCACACTTGGCCTGGCTCGGCATTGGCCAATAAAGGCAGCACACAAACGCGCTCGCTTGCGTAGGCATCCTCACACGCCTGAAGGTCGACGACCTGATCCAGATCGGGATCGTATGCAACAACCGAAAAACCGGGACGAGCGGCGCCGCGCTCGTTGCGTAAAGCTCCCAGACGTTTTTCAGTGGATGCCAGGTGATTACCGTCCACTACCCGAACCTGCCAACCCGGCAGCATCGCCGTGCAGCCCAGCTCCCGGATGGTTGGAGCCAGGCGCTGTGCACAGCCCGTAATCAGGGCGCGCAACAGAGCAGGCTCGGTACGACTGATCTTGTCGTAGAGAGCCGCCAGGCTGAACGGAAGGTCCTCCAGTTGTCGCGCGGCGGCGTGCAGAGATGGCTTCAAGCCCAATGAAACAAGGGACATTAGCTTGATGATGGTCGAGAACAATAGCTCACGAGAATACTGCCGTTGCCGGTGTTCTTCGAAAACCTGATCAATCCACTCGGGGGCAATAGCCTGCTGCAGCGCCAGTTTGGCCATGACACTGGCAGGTGCTTTTTTTTCGAAACGCGCTAGAACTTCCGCCCACATCGTTTAGGTACCCCCTGAATGAATTTCAGGGGATTTTACAGAAGACCTTGAAAGGGCTGGCTGTAAAAGCGGAACCGTAAGTGGCCGTTACCGCAGAAATGGATATGTACACGGATAACAGCTTCGGCTGTCAGGCCGTCATCGCAGGCAAGCCAGTTCCCACAGTTGGATCGTCAGGTGTCAGGTAGATAGGTGTCGGCTTCTAGGCCAACATCGAAGGCAAGCCCACCTTTGCAACCTGCATTCAGATAGAACTTCTGCACCCAGCCCCGCCTCATAACTAACAAGCCCACCGCCCCGGCACCCCCATGGATCTTGTCATCGCCCGCCCCGAAGGCCTCTACTGCCCTGCCGGTGATTTTTACATCGACCCCTGGCGCCCAGTAGAACGTGCAGTCATCACCCACGCCCACGGCGATCACGCCCGCACCGGCAATCAACACTACCTGGCCGCCGCCCCCGGCGAAGGTATCCTGCGCTGGCGCCTGGGCCAGGACATCAACCTGCAAACCCTGGCCTACGGCGAACGGTTGGTGCATCACGGCGTGACCTTGAGTTTTCATCCAGCCGGGCATGTTCTGGGCTCGGCCCAGGTGCGCCTGGAATACCAGGGCGAGGTCTGGGTGGCGTCCGGCGACTATAAGGTCGAGCCCGATGGCACCTGCGCACCCTTCGAACCGGTGCGCTGCCACACCTTTATCACCGAATCCACATTCGGGCTGCCGATTTACCGCTGGCAGCCTCAGGCGCAGATTTTTACCGGGATCAATGACTGGTGGAAGGCCAATATCGCCAGCGGCAAAGCCAGCGTGTTGTTCTGTTATTCCTTCGGCAAGGCCCAACGCATTCTCCATGGGCTGGACGCCAGCATCGGCCCGATCCTCAGCCACGGCGCGGTCGAGCCGTTGAACCGGGTGTACCGCGAAGCGGGCATCTACATCCCCGAGACCCTGTATGCCGGCGACTTCAAAAAGACCGACCCACTGCTGCGCCAAGCCCTGATCATCGCCCCGCCCTCCGCCGGAGGCAGTACCTGGATGCGCCGCTTTGGCGACTACAGCGACGCCTTCGCCAGCGGCTGGATGCGCTTGCGTGGTACCAGACGGCGACGCGGTGTGGACCGTGGCTTCGTGCTCTCGGACCACGCCGATTGGCCCGGCTTGTTGTGGGCCATCGAACAAACCGGCGCACAACGGGTAATGGTCACCCATGGTTCGGTCGGTGTGTTGGTGCGTCACCTGCGGGAAAAGGGCTTGGATGCCCAAGGCTTCAGCACCGAATACGGCGATGACGAAGAAGAGGCTACTGCATGAAAGCCTTCGCCGAGCTGTACGCCAACCTCGACGCCACCACTTCCAGCAATGCCAAGCTTGCGGCTCTGCAAGCCTACTTCCTGCAGGCGCCGCCAGCCGATGCGGCCTGGGCGGTGTACTTTCTCAGCGGCGGGAGGCCACGGCAACTGGTGCCGACGCGCCTGCTACGGGACATGGCCACCGAAGCGGCCGGCATCGAACCCTGGCTGTTCGAAGAGAGCTACCAGTCCGTAGGTGACCTGGCCGAGACGATCTCACTGCTCCTGCCAGAATCCACCTACACATCCGAAGACGGCCTGGCCGTGTGGCTGGAAGAAAAACTGCTGCCCCTGCGCGGTCTGCCACCCTTGGACCTTGCAGACCGGCTGCCGGCGCTGTGGGCGCAACTGGACCAACCGAGCCTGATGGTGTGCATCAAGTTGATCACCGGCAGCTTTCGGGTGGGCGTATCCAAACTGCTGGTGACCCGCGCCCTCGCTGCCATGGCCGACCTCGACAGCAAGCGCGTGGCGCAGCGGTTGGTGGGCTACACCGATTTGTCGAACCGTCCCACAGCCGAAGGCTACCTCAAGCTGATTGCCGCCGAATCATCCGACGAGCACGCGCAACGTGGCGGGCAACCCTATCCGTTTTTTCTGGCTCACGGGCTGGCGCAACCGGTGGAGCAATTCGACACCCTGCTCGGTTCACCCGCCGATTGGCAGGTGGAATGGAAGTTTGATGGCATTCGCGCACAACTGGTCAAGCGCGAGGGCCGCCTGTGGGTCTGGTCTCGCGGGGAAGAGTTGCTGACTGAACGTTTCCCTGAACTCCACAGCCTGGTCAGTGGCCTGCCCGATGGTACGGTGATTGATGGCGAAATCGTGGTGTGGAAAGACTCGGTGCAACCCTTCGCGCTGCTGCAACAGCGCATTGGCCGTAAAACCTTGAGTAAAAAAGTTCTTGAGGATGCGCCAGTGGCGGTGCTCGCGTACGACCTGCTGGAGTATCAGGGCGACGACTGGCGCAACCACACCCAAGCCGAACGCCGTACCCAATTGGAACAGGTCATCGCTGCGTGCAACCAACCGGTGTTATTGCCCTCGCCCTTGCTGGAAGGCAAGACCTGGGCAGCCTTGGCCGAGCAGCGCGACGCCTCTCGCAGCCTGGGCGTGGAAGGCATGATGCTCAAGGATCGCAACGGCCTCTACGGCGTGGGCCGCACCAAGGACATGGGCCTGTGGTGGAAGTGGAAGGTCGACCCCTTCAGCGTCGACGCCGTGTTGATCTACGCCCAGCGCGGCCATGGCCGGCGCGCCAGCCTCTACAGCGACTACACCTTCGCGGTATGGGACGGCCCGCCAGGCAGCGAGCGCACTCTGGTGCCGTTCGCCAAGGCGTATTCCGGGCTGACCGACGAGGAAATGCGCAAGGTCGACGCCATTGTGCGCAAAACCACAGTGGAGAAGTTCGGCCCGGTCAGCAGCGTGACGCCGAGCATGGTGTTTGAGCTGGGTTTTGAAGGGATTGCTCTGTCCAAGCGGCACAAGAGCGGAATTGCGGTGCGGTTTCCGCGGATGCTGCGCTGGCGCCAGGACAAGGCGGTGGAGGAAGCGGACAACCTGGCCACGCTACAAGACCTGTTGGCCTGATCCACCTCCCACCTTCTTGATAAATGAAAGATCCAGAATGGTGCACTGGAAATTCCATGCCCATTTTTGGGCACCGCCTACACTTGGAACTGCCTTACCCCACCGTTTAAAAAGCCCATCCGGAACTATGGTGCAGAAATTGCTACTTGTGGTGGGTCTGACACCGTTCAGTAACAGTCCTAATCGCGCCACAAGCGCTTATCTTGGTTTCCAGGGATTACCTAATGAAAAAAGCATTGCTGACCCTTTCTGCACTGGCTCTGTGCATGGCTGCTGGTGTTGCTACAGCCAAGGAATACAAGGAATTGCGTTTTGGTGTCGACCCTTCCTACGCACCGTTCGAATCCAAGGCCGCCGACGGCAGCCTGGTGGGCTTCGATATCGACCTGGGCAATGCGATCTGCGCAGAGCTGAAGGTCAAGTGCAAGTGGGTCGAAAGTGACTTCGACGGCATGATCCCGGGCCTGAAAGCCAATAAATTCGATGGCGTGATTTCGTCGATGACCGTGACTCCAGTGCGCGAGAAGGCCATCGACTTCTCCTCCGAGCTGTTCTCCGGCCCGACTTCGCTGGTGTTCAAGAAAGGCGCTGGCTATTCGACGCCAGAATCTCTCAAGGGCAAATCCGTGGGTTATGAGCAAGGCACCATCCAGGAAGCCTACGCCAAGGCCGTACTGGATAAAGCCGGGGTGACCACCAAGGCTTACGCCAACCAGGACCAGGTGTACGCCGACCTGACCTCCGGGCGCCTCGACGCTTCCGTGCAGGACATGCTGCAAGCCGAACTGGGCTTTCTCAAGTCGCCCGCCGGTGCTGGCTATGAAGTGAGCGCCGCTATCGACGACCCGCTGCTGCCGTCGAAAACCGCCATCGGTATCAAAAAAGGTAACACTGAACTCAAGGCGCTTTTGGATAAAGGTATCAAAGCGTTACACGATGATGGCACCTACGCCACTATCCAGAAGAAACACTTTGGCGATCTGAACCTGTACAGCGGCAAATAATGCCTGGGGCGCCCTGCTTCGGGTGGGGCGCTTTTTTATCGCCATAGGTCCTGATTTATGTTCGAAGATCTGTTGCAAACCCTCGGGCTGAGCGCATTCAGCCTGAAGGGTTTCGGCCCGCTGTTGCTGCAAGGCACCTGGATGACCATCAAGTTGTCGGTGCTGTCCCTGGCCGTCAGCGTAGTGCTGGGCCTGCTCGGCGCCAGCGCCAAATTGTCCAGCCTGGCCATTGTGCGTATCCCCGCCCAGCTCTACACCACCCTGATTCGCGGGGTACCGGACCTGGTGCTGATGCTGTTGATTTTCTACAGCCTGCAAACCTGGCTCAGTGGCTTTACCGACTTTATGGAATGGGAATACATCGAGATCGACCCGTTCAGCGCCGGGGTGATCACCCTGGGCTTTATCTACGGTGCGTATTTCACCGAAACCTTTCGCGGTGCGATCCTCGCCGTGCCCCGTGGCCAACTCGAAGCCGCCACCGCTTACGGGCTCAAGCGCGGACAGCGGTTTCGCTATGTGACCTTCCCGCAGATGATGCGCTTTGCGCTGCCGGGCATCGGCAATAACTGGATGGTGATGCTCAAGGCCACCGCACTGGTGTCGATCATCGGCCTGGCAGACTTGGTAAAAGCCGCCCAGGACGCTGGCAAGAGCACCTATCAATTGTTTTATTTCCTGGTGCTGGCGGCGCTGATCTACCTGTTGATCACCAGCGCGTCCAACTTTGTCTTGCGCCGACTTGAACGTCGCTACTCCGCAGGCGCCCGGGAGGCCGTGCGATGATCGAGCTATTGCAGGAATACTGGCGCCCCTTTCTTTATAGCGACGGCCAGCACATCACCGGTCTGGCCATGACCTTGTGGCTGCTCAGCGCCTCACTGGTCATCGGCTTTCTGGTGTCGATCCCGCTGTCCATCGCCCGCGTTTCGCGCAAGCGCCTGGTGCGTTGGCCCGTGCAGTTCTACACCTACCTGTTTCGTGGCACGCCGCTCTATATCCAACTGCTGATCTGCTACACCGGCATCTACAGCCTTGCCGCCGTACGAGCACAACCGGTGCTGGATGCGTTCTTTCGCGATGCGATGAACTGCACCCTCCTCGCCTTCGCCCTCAACACCTGCGCCTACACCACCGAGATTTTCGCCGGGGCGATCCGCAGCATGGCCCACGGCGAAGTCGAGGCGGCCAAGGCTTATGGCCTAAGCGGCTGGAAGCTGTACGCCTACGTGATCATGCCTTCTGCGTTGCGACGCTCGTTGCCCTACTACAGCAACGAGGTGATCCTGATGCTGCACTCGACCACCGTGGCCTTTACCGCGACGATCCCGGATATCCTCAAAGTGGCCCGGGATGCCAACTCCGCCACCTTCATGACCTTCCAGTCATTTGGCATTGCCGCACTGATCTATCTGACGGTGACCTTTGCCCTGGTCGGCCTGTTTCGCCTGGCGGAACGCCGTTGGCTGGCCTTTCTCGGGCCGAGCCACTAAGGAGTTTGCATGCACCATCAGCTACATGACTTGATCGCGCCGGTGCCCGGCACGGCGCGGCAGATCCACAGTTTTCACTTCGGCCCGCAGCAGCCCGAAGGCAAGGTGTACATCCAGTCCTCCCTGCATGCCGATGAATTGCCGGGCATGCTGGTGGCCTGGCATCTGAAGGCGCGCCTGGCAGAACTTGAAACGGCCGGGCGCTTGCGTAGCGAAATCGTGCTGGTGCCCGTCGCCAACCCGGTGGGCCTGGAACAGGTATTGATGGATATCCCCTTGGGCCGCTACGAACTGGAAAGCGGGCAGAACTTCAATCGCCTGTTCGTCGATCTCAGCGAAGACGTCGGTAACCAGGTCGAAGACCTGCTGGGCGATGATCCCCAGCGCAATGCCCAATTGATCCGCAGCGCACTGTCCCACGCCCTGGCCGCGCACACCGCCCAGACCCAGTTGCACTCCCAACGCCTGGTGCTGCAACGCCTGGCCTGTGATGCCGACGTGGTGCTGGACCTGCATTGCGACTTCGAAGCCGTGACGCACCTGTACACCACGCCCGAAGCCTGGCCACAGGTAGAGCCGTTGGCGCGCTACCTGGGTTCGCAGGCCAACCTGTTGGCCACCGATTCCGGCGGGCAGTCTTTTGATGAGTGTTTCACCCTGGTGTGGTGGCAGTTGCAGCAACGCTTCGGCGAACGCTACCCGATCCCCATGGGCAGCTTGTCGGTGACCGTCGAGCTGCGTGGCCAGGGCGATGTCAACCACGGCCTCGCCGCGCTGGACTGCCAGGCCATCATTGATTATTTGATCCACTTCGGCGCCATTCGCGACAATGCAGCCCCCTTGCCTGCCCTGGCCTACCCGGCTACGCCGTTGGCGGCGGTGGAGCCGGTGACCACGGCGGTGGGTGGCTTGCTGGTATTCAACGCCCTGCCAGGCCAATACCTGGAGGCCGGGCAATGGGTCGCCGACATCATCGACCCCATTACAGACCGCGTAACGCCTGTGCACTGCCAGCACGCCGGGCTGCTTTACGCCCGTTCGCTACGCCGCATGGCCACGGCCGGCATGGTGATCTGCCATGTCGCCGGCACACAGGCCTACCGCAGCGGTTATCTACTTTCGCCTTGAGGATGCATGCCCCATGTACAAACTGACCGTTGAAGGCCTGCACAAAAGCTATGGCGACAATCAAGTGCTCAAAGGTGTGTCGCTCAAGGCCAAGACCGGTGATGTGATCAGCCTGATCGGCGCCAGTGGCTCCGGCAAGAGTACCTTCCTGCGCTGTATCAACTTTTTGGAAACCCCCAACGATGGCGCCATGACCCTGGACGGCCAAGCGATCCGCATGGTCAGCGATCGCCAGGGCATGAGGGTGGCTGACGACGCCGAGCTGCAACGCTTGCGCACACGGCTGGCGATGGTGTTCCAGCACTTCAACTTGTGGAGCCACATGAGCGTGCTGGAAAACATCACCATGGCCCCCCGCCGCGTGCTGGGTTGCAGCAAGAAGGACGCCGAAGACCGTGCCCGCCGCTACCTGGACAAAGTCGGGCTGCCGGCGCGGGTGGCTGATCAATACCCGGCATTCCTCTCCGGCGGCCAGCAGCAGCGTGTCGCCATCGCCCGCGCCCTGGCCATGGAGCCGGAGGTGATGCTGTTCGATGAACCCACGTCGGCGCTGGACCCGGAGTTGGTGGGCGAAGTGTTAAAGGTGATCCAGGGCCTGGCCGAGGAAGGCCGCACCATGATCATGGTGACCCACGAGATGAGCTTTGCGCGCAAGGTTTCAAGCCAGGTGCTGTTCCTGCACCAGGGTCTGGTGGAGGAGCAGGGCTTGCCGGAGGATGTGCTGGGCAATCCGAAAAGCGAACGCCTGCAGCAGTTTCTGAGTGGCAATTTGAAGTAGGCGCGAGCTTGCTCGCCAAAATCGTCAACGATAACGCGGGCCTCCAGATTAAACGCGGCGCCTGGGCTTTGTTCGCGGGCAAGCCCGCGCCTACAGTTGGAACGTCAGCACTGCTTGAAGGGTCTTTGAACTAACCCCTCCAGAGCGTCCGCTGCCGCATGGCAAAAACCCACGACTTCGCCAAGCAATGGTTTGCCACCCAAGGCTGGAAGCCATTCGCCTTTCAGAAAGAGGTATGGGCCGCGGTCAAGGCCGGCCAGTCGGGGTTACTGCATGCCAGCACCGGGGCGGGTAAAACCTATGCCTTGTGGTTTGCCGCACTCAACCGTTTCGCCATTACCCGCCCGCCCGCTACAAGCAAGCGCAAACCGCCTGCCCAGCCGCTGACCGTCCTGTGGATCACGCCGATGCGCGCCCTGGCCGCCGACTCCGCACGCGCCCTGCAAGCACCGCTGGAGGCCCTGCAGATTCCCTGGAGCGTGGGCCTGCGCACCGGCGATACCAGCAGCAGCGAACGCGCACGCCAGACCCGCCGCCAGCCCACCGCCCTGGTCACCACCCCGGAAAGCCTGACCCTGATGCTGGCCCGTGCCGACAGTGAAACCAGCCTGGCGCACCTGCGCATGGTCATCGTGGATGAATGGCACGAACTGATCGGCAATAAGCGTGGCGTGCAGTTGCAACTGGCACTGGCACGCTTGCGGCGCTGGCATCCTGAGTTGATGGTGTGGGGTATTTCCGCGACGCTGGGTAATCAGGCCCACGCCTTGGAGGTACTGGCCCCACAGGGCGGCGGCATCAATGTACAGGGGCAAACGGCCAAGGCACTGAAGGTCGACACCTTGCTGCCGCCCGTCACCGAGCGCTTTCCCTGGGCCGGGCATATCGGCTTGAAGATGTTGCCGCAAGTGGTCGCCGAGGTAGAGGCCAGCAGCAGTTGCCTGGTGTTTACCAACACCCGCGCGCAATCCGAGATCTGGTACCAGGCGATTCTGGGCGCTCGTCCGGACTGGGCCGGCTTGATTGCCCTGCACCACGGTTCGTTATCGCGAGAGACCCGGGACTGGGTGGAGCGAGCGTTGAAGGATGGACAGCTCAAGGCAGTGGTGTGCACTTCCAGCCTCGACCTGGGCGTTGACTTCCTGCCGGTGGAACGGGTGCTGCAAATCGGCTCCGCCAAGGGCGTAGCGCGGCTGATGCAACGCGCCGGGCGCTCCGGCCACGCACCAGGGCGGCCCTCACGGGTAACGCTGGTGCCCACCCACAGCCTGGAGCTGGTGGAAGCCGCAGCCGCCCAGGATGCGATCGCCCAACGGCGCATCGAAGCGCGGGAATCACCGTACAAGCCGCTGGATGTGCTGGTCCAACACTTGGTCAGCATGGCCTTGGGTGGCGGGTTTACTCCGGCGGCACTGTTGGACGAAGTGCGCGGCGCCTGGGCCTATCGCGACCTCTCCGAAGCGGACTGGGCCTGGGCCCTGGGGTTTGTGCGCCATGGTGGCCTGTCACTCACCGCTTATCCGGATTACCGCCGGGTGGAGCCCGATGAGCACGGCATCTGGCGCGTTCCGGATGCCCGCCTGGCACGCCGCCACCGCATGAGCGTGGGCACCATCGTCAGTGACGCCAGCATCCAGCTCAAGTTCTGGAGCAAAGGCGGCGGCGGCAAGAACCTGGGCAGTGTCGAGGAAGGCTTTATTGCAAGGCTCAAGCCGGGGGATGGATTTTTGTTCGCGGGGCGGTTGCTGGAATTGGTGCGCGTGGAAAACATGACCGCTTACGTACGCCGCAGCAACGCGAAAAAAGCCGCCGTGCCACGCTGGAATGGCGGGCGCATGCCCCTTTCCAACGAACTGGCCCAGGCGGTGGTCGAGCGTTTTGATGCCGCCGCGCATGGGCACTTCGACGGCCCAGAGATGAAGGCGGTGCAACCGTTGCTGCATACCCAATTGCGCTGGTCCGGGCTGCCGACCCGCGAGCATCTGCTGGCTGAAACCCTGCGGTCGCGAGAGGGCTGGCACCTGTTTCTGTACCCATTCGCTGGCCGCCAGGTACACCTGGGCCTAGCCAGTTTGCTGGCATGGCGGGTCAGCCAGCAGCAGCCGCTGACCTTTTCGATTGCGGTGAATGATTATGGCCTGGAGCTGTTGAGCGCCACCGAGGTGCAGTGGCCCCAGTTGTTGAATACAAGGTTGCTGAGCCCCCAAGGCCTGCTGGCGGATGTGGTCGCCAGCCTCAATGCCGGCGAACTGGCCCTGCGCCGCTTTCGCGAGATTGCGCGAATCGCCGGGCTGGTATTTGCCGGGTATCCCGGCGCGCCAAAAAGCACGCGACAAGTGCAGGCTTCCAGTGGTTTGTTCTTTGAAGTGTTCAAGCAATATGACCCACAAAATCTGCTGCTGGCCCAGGCAGGGGAAGAAGTTCTGCGGGACGAGCTGGATATTCGCCGGCTGGAACAGACGCTGAATCATCTGTCGACGCTGAAGCTGGACCTGCACAGGATCCAGCGGCCCACGCCCCTGGCCTTTCCGCTGCTGGTAGAACGGATGCGCGAAAGCATGAGCTCGGAAAAACTCTCGGAGCGCATCGCGCGGATGGTCAAGGACCTGGAAAAAGTCGCCGACAAAGGGCAAGGCTGATGCATTACCCACTGACACTGGAAGGTGAAGAGCTATGGCTATTGCCGCAGAAAGCTGTGTACTGGCCCGCGCGTAAATGTTTGCTGATCGCCGACGCGCATTTTGGCAAGGCGTCGGCCTATCGCAGCCTGGGGCAGCCGGTGCCACAGGGCACGACTACGGCCAACCTGGAAGGCCTGGACAGGCTGTTATCGGCCCTACCCTGCGAACAGTTGATCTTTCTCGGCGATTTCCTGCACGGCCCCGGCTCTCACGCCAGCGCCACCCTGAACGCAATCCGGGCCTGGCGTGAGCGCAATCGCACACTGGCCTTGATCTTGATTCGCGGCAATCACGACAAACGTGCCGGCGACCCACCACTGGACTTGGGCATCGACGTGGTCGCGGAGCCTCTGCTGATGGGCCCTTTCGCCTTGCGACATGAGCCCGACGCCCATGCCAGCCATCATGTACTGGCGGGGCATGTGCATCCTGTGTACCACCTGCGCGGTAAAGGGCGCCAACGGCTACGCCTGCCGTGCTTCCAAGTCGGCGGGCGGGTAAGCCTGCTGCCAGCCTTTGGCGCGTTTACAGGGGGCTATGCCGTGGAGCAGGCCCCAGACCGCCGAATCTATGTGATCGGCGATCACCAGGTCTGGCCGATTCAATGATCGATAAGGCCTGCTCAGGGATCAGGCAACGGGCGCGGGTGGCGGCTCGTCCGGTAAGGTCGGCTCACCCGGTTCGGTAGGCTGTGGGTAATCAGGTTCGGGTTGACCAGGGATGCCCCCCGCGTGCGCGGGGTTGGCCATCAAGGACCAGGCCAGAACACCAATCTGGTTGGGTTCAAGCCGGGCGAGTTCTGCGCTGATTCGCGGGTCGATCTTCATAAGGTACTCCTCAAGTATGGCCCGGCGCGTTTCACACGCGCCGAAGCAGTACACCTAGATAGAGTCACTTTCTGCAGACAAATTCCCTTTACCCGTAGGCGCTTTCGATCAAGCGCGTGGGAGAGTGACGCCGCGTTGGCCCTGATACTTGCCCGCACGGTCCTTGTAAGACACTTCACAAGCCTCATCGGACTGCAGGAACAGCATCTGTGCCACGCCTTCGTTGGCGTAGATTTTCGCCGGCAAGGTGGTAGTGTTGGAGAATTCCAGGGTCACGTGGCCTTCCCACTCCGGCTCGAGCGGTGTGACGTTGACGATAATGCCGCAGCGGGCATAGGTGCTTTTACCCAGGCAGATGGTCAACACGTCGCGCGGAATACGGAAGAATTCCACGGTGCGCGCCAGGGCGAAAGAGTTGGGCGGGATGATGCACACGTCGCTCTTGACGTCGACGAAGCTCTTTTCGTCGAAGTTCTTTGGATCGACGATCGCCGAATTGATGTTGGTGAACACCTTGAATTCATCGGCGCAACGCACGTCGTAGCCATAGCTGGAAACACCGTACGAAATCACGCGCTCGTCGCCTTCGCCACGAATCTGACGTTCGACGAACGGCTCGATCATGCCGTGTTCCTGCGCCATGCGGCGAATCCACTTGTCCGATTTGATGCTCATGGCGGTGTCCTGAATAGCGAGGCGAAAAAAATCTGTGAGCCATCTTACCGGGGCCGGCGTTGGGGTTCAAAGGCCGTACGGGTTTTCTTGATCAATGCACGGCTGGTTATAAGCCATAGCGAGCGTGGCCGGGACCCGGACGGCAGGCGCCAATGACTGTAAATACCACCGCCAGTCACGAAAATAGAGAAACCTTCGGAAATACCATTGGCACGTTCCGGAAAAAGGGTTAAGGTGGCGCCACTGTGCTGCTTGTGTCACTGAGAATCTCTACACGATATGTTGAATTTCGATCCAACCATCTCCAAGAATTTTTCCTGCTCTTTGCACTCAGTCTCGGCCAGGGCTTTTCCTGAGTCGCAGTTAACTTTGTCCAAGGAGATACACCATGTCTAATCGCCAAACTGGTACCGTTAAGTGGTTCAACGATGAAAAAGGCTTCGGCTTCATCACTCCACAATCCGGTGACGACCTGTTCGTTCACTTCAAAGCTATCCAATCCGACGGCTTCAAAAGCCTGAAAGAAGGCCAACAGGTTTCTTTCATCGCTACCCGCGGTCAGAAAGGCATGCAAGCTGAAGAAGTACAAGTTATCTAACTTGTACTGACTTAGTCGAAAAAACCCCGCCCTTAAAAGCGGGGTTTTTTTATGCCTGATCGTTCCCGCGCTCTGCGTGGGAACGATCAGGGCACAGCAAAACGCCCGATGCATTCACATGCATCGGGCGTTTTGTCATCGCTGCCCTACCAATCGTTATTGGAACAACGACTCACTCGACAAGCCATTCTTCTCCAGGATCTCGCGCAAGCGCTTGAGGCCCTCTACCTGGATCTGCCGCACCCGCTCACGGGTCAGACCAATCTCCAGACCTACATCCTCCAGGGTGCTGCTCTCATGACCGCGCAGGCCGAAGCGGCGAATCACCACTTCACGCTGCTTGTCCGTGAGCTCTGAGAGCCACTGGTCAATACTTTGGGAAAGATCATCGTCCTGCAACAGCTCGCAAGGGTCCGTCGGACGATCATCGGTCAGGGTGTCCAGCAGGGTCTTATCCGAGTCCGGCCCCAGCGAGACATCGACCGAAGAGACACGCTCGTTAAGGCCGAGCATGCGCTTGACCTCCCCTACCGGTTTTTCCAGCAGGTTGGCGATCTCTTCAGGCGAAGGTTCATGATCGAGTTTTTGCGTCAGCTCACGCGCCGCCCGCAGGTAGACGTTGAGCTCCTTGACCACATGGATCGGCAACCGGATCGTGCGGGTCTGATTCATGATCGCCCGTTCGATGGTCTGGCGAATCCACCAGGTGGCATAGGTGGAGAAACGGAAGCCCCGCTCAGGGTCGAATTTTTCCACAGCCCGGATCAAGCCCAGGTTGCCCTCCTCGATCAGGTCCAACAGGGACAGCCCACGATTGACGTAGCGTCGGGCGATTTTCACCACCAGGCGCAGGTTGCTTTCAATCATGCGCTTACGCCCAGCCGGATCGCCCTTTTGCGACAGACGCGCAAAATGGACTTCTTCTTCGGGGGTCAACAGAGGGGAAAAGCCGATTTCATTGAGGTACAGCTGGGTCGCGTCGAGCGCCCGCGTATAGTCAACGTACTTGTGCTGCTTCAACGCGGCAGCATTCTTGGATTTGGTGCGAACTGAAGGTGGTGATACCCCTTCATTATCTGACATCGTTTCCAAATCGATACCGGCCTCCATAAGGAGAACCTCATCGTCGATGTCAAACTCCGGCACTTCTTTACTGAGAGCCATTGTTATAGTCCTTTGGTGAGTTCGACCTCAAGCTCAAGCGACGCCTCTATCCTTGGCAACGCTGGAGCCTGTTCCTTCTACGTGAGGGAACAGGCTGTGCAACACATCAACGACGGGGCAGGAATTGCAGCGGATCTACAGGCTTCCCTTGGCGGCGAATCTCAAAGTGCAGTTTCACCCGGTCTGTGCCCGTTGACCCCATTTCGGCAATCGTCTGTCCGACCTTGACCTGCTGCCCCTCCCGAACCAACAACCTGCGGTTATGACCGTAGGCACTGACGTAGGTATCGCTGTGTTTGATGATGACCAGCTCGCCGTAGCCCCGCAAACCACTCCCGGCGTACACCACTGTCCCATCAGACGCAGCTAAAACAGGCTGTCCCAAATCCCCGGCGATATCAATGCCTTTATTCAAACTACCGTTTGAAGAGAATTTTCCAATCAACACTCCGTTTGAAGGCCATCCCCAACCGGTCGGCGCAGGCCCGGCGGGTGGCAACGGCGCGGGTGCCGGCTTGCTCGCAACCGTAGGCGCGGCGCTGCCTGCAGGCCGGGTAATGATGGTGGTCTTGCTCGAGGACGATGGCGAAGATCCCGACTTTGTCACAACTGCCGTAGGTGCAGAACCTGAGCGACCATCGAAACGAATGGTCTGCCCCGGATGGATCGTATACGGCACAGGAATGTTGTTACGGGCGGCCAGCGCCTTGTAGTCCCAGCCATAACGAAAGGCAATCGAGAACAGGGTGTCGCCTTTGCGCACCACGTATTGGCCAGTGGTGACCGTAGGTCTCTGGGGGGTTGCGTTGGTACGGTCAACGACCCGCGCACCGCCGGATGGCGTGCTCGAGCAGGCTGCCAATAAGGAACTCAAGACAAGGCCAAGCACCAGTCGCTGAAAGCTTGTTTTACTCATTCGCTGCGCAGGACCTGTGAGACTCACCCGCCGCTCCCTTTGTGGTGGCTGAACGTTAACGCCTGTATCAGGCTTGAAATATGACGCAAGTATAACTGGGCATTGGCTTTTTACTGGCACCTGACTGAAAGGAAAAATTCACCATGTTTAATCGTGGCTGCCAGGCATGTTGATTCAATAGACCCCGCCGTAAGACACATCCCCGCTTACAGAATTCACTGCCCGCGAATAAATGATCAGGCCAGCGGGCCGTTGAGCAAGGGGACGAAACGCACGGCACCGAGTACATGCCGGGAAAAACCTTCGTCCTCACGGATAATAAGCATCAACTGTTGCACTTCGCCGGAGCCCACCGGGATGACCAGCCGCCCGCCAGGTGCCAATTGATCCAGCAAGGCTTGCGGCACATCGGTGGCCACGGCGGTGACGATGATACCGTTGTAGGGCGCCAGCGCCGGCCAGCCCTCCCAGCCATCGCCCCAGCGGAATACCACGTTGCGCAGGTTCAGCTCCACCAGACGCTCTTTGGCCCGGTCCTGTAGCACCTTGATGCGCTCGACCGAAAACACCCGCTCTACCAATTGCGACAGCACGGCCGTCTGATAGCCAGAGCCGGTACCAATCTCCAGCACCTTGTCCAACGGCCCCGCCGCCAGCAATAGCTCGCTCATACGCGCAACCATATAGGGCTGAGAGATGGTCTGGTTGTGGCCGATGGGCAACGCTGTGTCTTCATAGGCGCGATGTGCCAGCGCCTCATCGACAAACAGGTGCCGCGGCGTGCGTCGGATTACTTCCAGCACCTGTGCGTTGGACAAGCCTTCTTCATACAGACGCTGGATCAACCGCTCCCGGGTGCGCTGGGAGGTCATCCCGATGCCGCGGCGCAACAAGTCGTCTTGTTCACGAGCCATCAACGCAGTCCCTCCAGCCAGCCATCAAGGCCACTGAAGGCATCACTGAAGGTGCGATCAAACAGCAACGGGGTAACGGAGACATAGCCTTGCATCACCGCATGAAAGTCCGTGCCCTCGCCGCCATCTTCGGCGTCACCGGCCGCGGCGATCCAGTATCCTTCCTTGCCGCGTGGGTCGACCACCTTCAAGGGCGCCGCAGCACGGGCGCGATGGCCCAGGCGCGTGAGTTGGATACCGCGAATATGGTCGAGGGGCAAGTTGGGGATATTGACGTTGAGCACCGTACGCGGCGGCAGGTCCAGGGAGCCATGGGCCTCCACCAGCTTGCGCGCGTAATACGCCGCCGTCGCCAGATTATCCAATTGCCGCGAGGCAAAGGAAAAGGCAAAGCCGGTGCGGCCCAGGAAGCGCCCTTCAAGGGCGGCCGCCACGGTACCGGAATACAGCACGTCATCACCCAGGTTGGCGCCCAGGTTGATCCCCGAGACCACCAGGTCTGGCTGGTGCTCCAGCAGACTGTTGATCGCCAGGTGCACGCAGTCGGTGGGGGTGCCGTTAACGCTGATAAAGCCATTGGCCAGGACCCGCGGGTGCAGCGGACGGTCGAGCGTCAGCGAACTGCTGGCGCCGCTCTTGTCCTGGTCGGGGGCAACCACCACGCACTCGGCGTAATCCTGCAGCGCAGCATGGAGCGCGGCAAGACCGGGTGCGGTGGCACCGTCATCGTTTGATATCAGAATACGCATGGGCTGTCCGTCTGCCCCACCGGCACCAGATCAACAAGCTCGCGCACCAAGACAGTGGCGAAGCATCCGGCCGGCAGGACGAATTCCAATTGCAGAATGTCAGGCCCGGGATAATGCCACGTCAACCCGCCAATGGGCAGTCGCAGAATGCGACGTTCCTGGCTCATTCCCGCCTTCACCAGCCAATCACGTAGGTCAGCTTCGCCAGCGGCGACAGATTGTTCCAGCTCGTATGTAAGACCTTTCGCCGGTGAATCGCCCTCGCCCCACTGCGGGCCGGTGGGATGCAGGTCCAGAATCGCCAGGCGCGGGTCACTGCACTCAGCTTCCCCGGCCGGAAAAAAACTGCGACTGTCGGTAAACGCCAGCAGATCGCCAACTTGGGCTCGCTGCCATGAACCGTCGGCGACACGAGCCGCCAACACTTGGTTGAACAGGTAACTGCGAGCGGTGGACAGCAAGCGCGAGCGCACGTTGCGCTGCTCGGGCAGGGCCTTGCGGGCGGCCCACTCGCGAGCATCCACCACGTTGCCGCCGTTGTGGCCAAAACGCTGGGAGCCGAAATAATTGGGGATGCCGTGCCGGGCAATCAACTGCAGACGTGCGTCGATGGCAGCGGTGTCGCCGACCAGTTGGGTCAGGCGCAAGGTGAAGCCGTTGGCCGAATGAGCCCCACGCTGCAACTTGCGTTTGTGACGGGCGGTTTTCAGGATCTTGAGGGTGTCGTTTTCTGCGCCGCTCATGTCCGGGTCGGCCTTGCCGGGCAATTGCACGCTGAACCACTGGCGGGTCAGGGCCTGACGGTCCTTGAGCCCGGCATAGCTGACGGTGCGCAATGGCACCCCAGCAGCCTTGGCGATACGCCGTGCCGCTTCCTCAGTGTTCAAGCCGCGCTTTTCCACCCACAGCCACAGGTGCTCGCCGTCGCCGGTCAGCGGGATGTCCAGCACCTCATCAACCTGGAAGTCTTCGGCTGTGGCCTTGAGTACCGCGCTGCCCAGGGCCTCGCCATAGGCCCTCGGGCCCAGCAGTTGCAGGTCGTTCATGCGCGCAGCAACAAGGCGACGGAGTGCACCGCGATGCCCTCTTCACGACCGGTAAACCCGAGCTTTTCGGTGGTGGTGGCTTTCACGTTGACTTGATCCAATTCAATTTGCAGGTCTGCGGCGATCGCTGTGCGCATCGCTTCGATATGGGGGGCCATTTTCGGCGCCTGGGCGACGATGGTGTTATCGACGTTGCCAACCTTCCAGCCCTTGGCATGGATCAGGCCGACCACATGGCGCAGCAACACACGGCTGTCCGCGCCCTTGAAGGTGGGATCGGTGTCCGGGAAGTGCTTGCCGATATCGCCCAATGCAGCCGCGCCGAGCAAGGCATCGCTCAAGGCGTGCAAGACCACGTCGCCGTCAGAATGAGCCAGCAACCCATGGTGGTGTGCAATACGCACGCCGCCCAGGGTGATGAAATCGCCTTCAGCGAAACGGTGCACATCGTAGCCGTGGCCAATACGCATAAAAAAACGCCCCGATTTAATTCAGGGCGTGATTCTACCTACTTTTGCCTCAGATTAACCGAGCAAAGCACGACCATGATGCCGCAAATGGTCTTCGATGAAGCTGGCGATGAAGAAGTAGCTGTGGTCGTAGCCAGGCTGCAGGCGCAGTTCCAGCGGATGGTTGGCTGCCTTGGCTGCTTGCAGCAGGGCTTCGGGCTTGAGCTGAACGGCGAGGAAATCGTCGCGATCGCCCTGGTCCACTAACAGCGGCAACTTTTCCGAGGCTTCGCTGATCAGCACGCAGGCATCCCATTCACGCCACTTCGAGCGCTCTTCCCCCAAATAACGGGAAAAGGCCTTCTGGCCCCACGGACAGTCCATCGGATTGTTGATCGGCGAAAATGCCGACACCGACAGGTAACGTCCAGGGTTGCGCAGCGCACAGACCAGCGCACCGTGACCGCCCATGGAGTGGCCGCTGATGCCGCGTTTATCCGACGCAGGGAAATGCACCTCCACCAGTGCCGGCAATTCCTGCACCACGTAGTCATGCATCCGATAGTGCTTGGCCCAGGGTTCCTGGGTGGCATTGAGGTAGAAGCCGGCGCCGAGGCCGAAGTCCCAGGCATTGTCCGGGTCGCCCGGCACGCCGGGGCCACGGGGGCTGGTGTCCGGCGCGACGATAATCAAGCCCAACTCGGCGGCCATGCGCTGGGCGCCGGCCTTCTGCATGAAGTTTTCGTCAGTACAGGTCAAACCGGACAGCCAATACAACACCGGCAGCTTGCCGCCCTGCTCCGCTTGCGGAGGCAGGTAGACGGCAAAGGTCATGTCGCAACCGAGCGCATCGGAATGATGCTTGTAGCGTTTATGCCAGCCGCCGAAGCTCTTCTGGCATGACAGGTTTTCCAGACTCATGGCCGACCTCAGAAGTGAATGACGGTACGAATGCTCTTGCCTTCATGCATCAGGTCAAACGCTTTGTTGATATCTTCCAGGCCCATGGTGTGGGTGATGAAGGTATCCAGCGGAATTTCACCGGACTGAGCCATTTCCACGTAGCTTGGCAATTCGGTACGACCGCGCACGCCACCAAACGCCGAACCACGCCAGACGCGACCGGTGACCAGCTGGAATGGGCGAGTGGCAATTTCCTGGCCAGCACCGGCCACGCCGATGATCACTGACTCGCCCCAGCCTTTGTGGCAGCACTCAAGGGCCGCACGCATCAGTTGCACATTGCCGATGCACTCGAAAGAGAAGTCCACGCCGCCGTCAGTCAGGTCGACAATCACGTCCTGGATTGGGCGGTCGTAGTCTTTCGGGTTGATGCAATCGGTGGCACCCAGTTGCTTGGCGATTTCGAACTTGGCCGGGTTGATATCAATAGCAATGATGCGACCGGCCTTGGCCTTGACTGCACCGATAATCGCCGACAGGCCAATACCGCCCAGGCCGAAGACGGCCACGGTGTCGCCCGGCTTGACCTTGGCGGTGTTGATCACCGCACCGATGCCGGTGGTGACACCACAACCGAGCAGGCAGACTTTTTCCAACGGCGCTTCTTTAGGAATCTTGGCCACGGAAATTTCCGGCAGCACGGTGTACTCGGAGAACGTCGAGGTGCCCATATAGTGGAAAATCGGCTGGCCCTTGTAGGAGAAACGCGTGGTGCCATCCGGCATCAAGCCCTTGCCCTGCGTGGCGCGAATGGCCTGGCACAGGTTGGTCTTGCCACTCAGACAGAACTTGCACTTGCCGCATTCCGGGGTATACAGCGGGATCACGTGATCGCCCACAGCCACCGAAGTTACGCCCTCGCCGATGGCTTCCACCACTGCGCCGCCTTCATGGCCGAGGATCGACGGGAAGATGCCTTCCGGGTCAGCCCCCGACAAGGTGTAGGCGTCGGTGTGGCACACGCCGGACGCGACCACCCGCAGCAGCACCTCGCCAGCCTTGGGCATGGCGACATCCACTTCAACAATCTCAAGGGGCTTCTTGGCCTCGAAGGCTACGGCGGCACGGGACTTGATCATCCGGGTTTCTCCATCGGGTTAAAAACTGAGACGGTGAGTGTAAATCATCACCTATTGATGAATAATTCGGACTAAAGCAAAACATTATTGCTGTACAGGGACAATCACCATGCTGGAGAACCGCTGGGAAGGCATTGACGAGTTTGTCGCGGTGGCCGAATGCAGCCAGTTCACGGCGGCGGCCGAACGGTTGGGGGTGTCTTCATCCCATGTCAGCCGGCAAGTGGCGCGCCTTGAAGAACGCCTGCAAACCCGATTGCTGTACCGCAGTACGCGCAAGGTGACTTTGACCGAAGCCGGTCAGACCTTCCTGCAGCACTGCCAACGCCTGCAGGACGGTCGCGAGGAAGCGTTGCGGGCGGTGGGCGACCTGACCAGCGAACCCAAGGGCATGTTGCGCATGACCTGCGCCGTGGCCTATGGCGAACGCTTTATCGTGCCGCTGGTGACACGATTCATGGCGCACTATCCGCAACTGCGCGTGGACATCGAGTTGACCAACCGCTCGCTGGACCTGGTGCATGAAGGCCTCGACCTGGCCATCCGCCTGGGACGCCTGCAAGACTCGCGCATGGTTGCCAGCCGCCTGGCACCTCGACGCATGTACCTATGCGCGTCGCCCTCCTACCTCGAACGGTACGGTCGGCCACACAGTTTGTCGGAGTTGAGCCGGCATAACTGCCTGATTGGCAGCTCGGATATCTGGCAAATGGCCCAGGATGGGCGGGAATTTTCCCAGCGCGTGCAAGGCAATTGGCGCTGCAACAGCGGGCAAGCGGTGCTGGATGCGGCGTTACAAGGCATGGGCTTGTGCCAGTTGCCGGATTACTACGTGCTGGAGCATCTGCACAGCGGGGCGTTGGTGTCGTTGCTGGAGGCTCATCAACCGCCAAATACTGCGGTGTGGGCGTTGTATCCGCAGCAGCGGCATTTGTCGCCGAAGGTGAGGAAGCTGGTGGACTTTTTGAAGGTGGGGTTGGCGCAGAGGCCGGAGTACAAGCATTGAATTGAGGTGGTCTGCACCGGCCTCATCGCGGGCAAGCCCGGCTCCCACAGTTGGACGTGTTGTTTGATGTGGCAGCGATCAAATGTGGGAGCTGGCTTGCCTGCGATGAAGCAGACCCGGTCTGACAGGTTACCGCCGGTTAGCCCAGCGCAACTTCAACCACTCCAGGTCTTCCGGCCGAGTCACCTTGATATTGTCCGAACGCCCTTCGATCAGGCGCGGCGCCTGCCCGGACCATTCCATGGCCGACGCTTCATCGGTGATCACCGCATCGGCCACCAGGCTGTCGGCCAAGGCGCGATGCAAGGCGCCCAGGCGGAACATCTGCGGCGTGTAAGCCTGCCAGATCAGGCTGCGATCAACGGTATCCACCACACGGCCATGCTTGTCGACACGCTTGAGGGTGTCGCGCGCCGGCACCGCCAGCAGGCCACCTACCGGATCGTCAGCCAGTTCCGCCAACAATTTGTCGAGGTCATCACGGCTCAGGTTAGGCCGCGCAGCGTCGTGCACCAACACCCAGTCGTCATCACTGGCGCCCAGGGCGTTGAGTTGCAGCAGCGCATTGAGCACCGAGCCGGAACGTTCCGAGCCCCCGTCGGCACGCTGGATACGCGGGTCAGTGGCGCATGCCAAGGTGGGCCAATAAGGATCGTCAATTGCAAGACTGACCACCAGGCCCTTGAGGCGTGGGTGGTCGAGAAAACAGCCGAGGCTGTGTTCGAGAATAGTGCGCCCGCCCAGTTGCAGGTACTGCTTGGGACGGTCTGCGGCCATACGGGCACCGACGCCCGCGGCAGGAATCACGGCCCAGAAGGCCGGTAAATCGTGGCTCATTGGGCCAACTGGTAGAGGGTCTCGCCCTCCTTGACCATGCCCAACTCATGACGAGCCCGCTCTTCAACGGTCTCCGTGCCTTTTTTCAGCTCAAGCACTTCAGCGTCCAGGACACGGTTGCGCTCCAGCAGGCGTTCGTTTTCGGCACGCTGGTCGGCAATTTGCTGGGTCAGCTCTTCCACCTGCGCAAAGCTGCCATTACCGACCCATAGGCGGTACTGCAGGCCAGCCAGCAACAAGAGTAAGACGAGGAACAACCAATTGGGACTGCGCATCGAAATCCGGGTATCCAGTGAAAAAAGACAGTCATGCAAACCTTTTGCAGCAACTGATAGCACAAAGCCTGGAAAAACCAGGCTTGCGCTTGTCAGTCAGCAGATTAGCGCCGAAATTCACACTGACGTGAGATTTCTGACGCAATCCGCCGACTTTTTACCATTTACTGCTTAGCCGCGAAACTCGCCGCGACCGTTGTACTTGGCTTTACCTGCCAACTGCTCTTCGATGCGCAGCAATTGGTTGTACTTGGACACGCGATCGGAACGGCACAGGGAACCGGTCTTGATCTGGCCCGCCGAAGTACCCACGGCCAGGTCGGCAATGGTGGAATCTTCGGTTTCGCCGGAGCGATGGGAGATCACGGCGGTGTAGCCCGCGGCCTTGGCCATCTGGATGGCTTCCAGGGTTTCGGTCAGGGTGCCGATCTGGTTGAACTTGATCAGGATCGAGTTGGCGATCTTCTTGTCGATGCCTTCTTTCAGGATCTTGGTGTTGGTCACGAACAGGTCGTCACCCACCAGCTGGATTTTTTCGCCGATCTTGTCGGTGAGGATTTTCCAGCCATCCCAGTCGGACTCGTCCAGGCCGTCTTCGATCGAGATGATCGGGTAGCGCTGGGTCAGGCCTTTGAGGTATTCAGCGAAGCCTTCGGAGTTGAACACCTGGCCTTCGCCGGACAGGTTGTACTTGCCGTCTTCATAGAATTCGCTGGCGGCGCAGTCCAGGGCCAGGGTCACGTCGGTGCCCAGCTTGTAGCCAGCGTTGGCCACGGCTTCGGAGATGACTTTCAGTGCGTCTTCGTTGGAGGCCAGGTTCGGCGCGAAACCGCCTTCGTCACCCACGGCAGTGCTCAGGCCACGAGCCTTCAGTACAGCCTTGAGGTGATGGAAAATCTCGGTACCCATGCGCAGGCCTTCGGAGAAGGACTTGGCGCCAACCGGCTGTACCATGAATTCCTGGATGTCGACGTTGTTATCTGCGTGCTCGCCACCGTTGATGATGTTCATCATCGGCACCGGCATCGAGTAGACGCCCGGGGTGCCATTCAGATTGGCAATGTGTGCGTACAACGGCAGGTCCTGGTCCTGCGCAGCCGCCTTGGCAGCTGCCAGGGACACCGCGAGAATGGCGTTGGCGCCGAGGCTGCCTTTGTTTTCAGTGCCGTCGAGCTTGATCATCGCGTGGTCCAGGGCTTTCTGGTCCAGCGGGTCCTTGCCCAGCAACAGGTCACGAATCGGACCGTTGATGTTGGCTACAGCCTTGAGTACACCCTTGCCCAGGTAACGGCTCTTGTCGCCATCACGCAGTTCCAGCGCTTCGCGCGAACCGGTGGAAGCACCGGACGGCGCGCAGGCGCTGCCGATGATGCCGTTATCGAGAAGCACGTCGGCTTCGACGGTGGGGTTGCCACGGGAGTCGAGAACTTCACGACCTTTGATGTCGACGATTTTTGCCATTGTTGTAAACACTCCAAAGTTGACGAAAACGACGCAGCTGAAGGAAATCTTTTGACCGACCGCAAGGGTGGAACAACGGGGCAGGCTTGCAGACGACAAGGCTCAGGCCCGGGGGCCTGAGCGTAAAGCGTGGGAAATTCTACCGGAGAAATGCCAGTTACGCGGTCTCTACCGTCGGAAAACTCTTGACCAGCTCGTCCAACTGCTTGAGTTGGGCCAGGAATGGCTCCAGCTTGTCCAGGCGCAGGGCGCATGGGCCATCACATTTGGCGTTGTCCGGGTCCGGGTGAGCTTCAAGGAACAGGCCCGCCAGGGACTGGCTCATGCCCGCCTTGGCCAGGTCCGTCACCTGGGCACGTCGCCCGCCAGCGGAGTCCGAACGACCACCGGGCATTTGCAGCGCGTGGGTCACGTCGAAGAACACGGGGTATTCGAACTGTTTCATGATGCCGAAACCGAGCATGTCCACCACGAGGTTGTTGTAGCCGAAGCTCGAACCCCGCTCGCAGAGGATCAACTGGTCGTTACCCGCTTCCACGCATTTGCTCAGGATGTGTTTCATCTCCTGAGGAGCGAGGAATTGGGCTTTCTTAATGTTGATCACAGCGCCGGTCTTGGCCATGGCGACCACGAGGTCGGTCTGGCGCGACAGGAAGGCCGGCAACTGGATGATGTCGCACACCTCGGCGACCACGGCAGCCTGATCAGGCTCGTGGACGTCGGTGATGATCGGCACGCCGAAGGCTTGCTTGATGTCCTGGAAGATCCGCATGCCTTCTTCAAGGCCCGGGCCGCGATAGGAGGTCACGGACGAACGGTTGGCCTTGTCGAAGCTGGCCTTGAAGACGTAAGGGATACCCAGTTTCTGGGTGACCCGCACGTACTCCTCACACACCTGCATCGCCATGTCACGGCTTTCCAGCACGTTCATGCCGCCGAACAGCACCATGGGCTTGTCGTTGGCAATCTCGATGTCGCCTACGCGAATGATCTTCTGGGCCATCAGGTTTACGCCTTCTTCTGATGTTGCGTCAGTGCTGCTTTGACGAAACCACTGAACAACGGGTGACCGTCGCGCGGCGTCGAGGTGAACTCCGGGTGGAACTGACACGCCACGAACCACGGATGATCCGGTGCCTCGACCACTTCAACCAGCTTGCCATCACCGGAGCGGCCGGAGATTTTCAGGCCAGCTTCTTTGATCTGCGGCAGCAGGTTATTGTTCACTTCATAGCGGTGGCGGTGACGCTCGACGATCACGTCCTTGCCGTAGCAGTCGTGTACCAGCGAGCCAGCTTCCAGCAGGCAATCCTGTGCACCCAGGCGCATGGTGCCGCCCAGGTCGGACGTTTCGGTACGGGTTTCAACGGCGCCAGTGGCGTCTTCCCACTCGGTGATCAGACCCACGACCGGATGGCCGCTGCTGTGATCGAACTCGGTGGAGTTGGCGTCTTTCCAGCCCAGCACGTTACGAGCGAACTCGATAACGGCCACTTGCATGCCCAGGCAGATACCCAGGTACGGCACCTTGTTTTCACGGGCGTACTGCACGGCAGTGATCTTGCCTTCCACACCACGCAGGCCGAAACCGCCGGGAACGAGGATCGCGTCAACACCTTCGAGCAGCGCGGTGCCCTGGTTCTCGATGTCTTCGGAGTCAATGTAGCGCAGGTTGACCTTGGTACGGTTGCTGATACCGGCGTGGCTCATGGCTTCGATCAGCGACTTGTACGCGTCCAGCAGTTCCATGTATTTGCCGACCATGGCGATGGTGACTTCATGCTCTGGGTTGAGCTTGGCGTCGACAACCGCTTCCCACTCGGACAGGTCTGCACCGCCGCACTGCAAGCCGAAACGCTCGACCACAAAATCATCCAGGCCTTGCGAATGCAGGATGCCCGGGATCTTGTAGATGGTGTCGGCGTCTTCCAGGGCAATCACCGCACGTTCTTCAACGTTGGTGAACTGCGCAATCTTGCGGCGCGAGGAAATGTCGATCGGGTGATCGGAGCGGCATACCAGCACATCCGGCTGCAGGCCGATGGAACGCAGTTCCTTGACCGAGTGCTGGGTAGGCTTGGTTTTGGTTTCGCCGGCAGTGGCGATGTACGGCACCAATGTCAGGTGCATCAGCATCGCGCGCTTGGCGCCAACTTCGAAACGCAACTGGCGGATGGCTTCGAGGAACGGTTGGGACTCGATGTCACCCACGGTGCCACCGATCTCGACCATCGCCACGTCGGCATCGCCTGCACCCTTGATGATGCGGCGCTTGATTTCGTCGGTGATGTGCGGGATCACCTGGATGGTTGCACCCAGGTAATCACCACGGCGCTCTTTGCGCAGCACGTGCTCGTAGACACGGCCGGTGGTGAAGTTGTTGTTCTGGGTCATGGTCGTGCGGATGAACCGCTCGTAGTGGCCCAGGTCCAGGTCGGTCTCGGCGCCGTCGTGGGTGACGAACACTTCACCGTGCTGGAACGGGCTCATGGTGCCCGGGTCAACGTTGATGTACGGGTCCAGCTTGAGCATGGTGACCTTAAGTCCCCGCGCCTCCAGGATGGCCGCCAATGAAGCGGAGGCAATGCCTTTCCCCAATGAAGAAACAACACCGCCCGTGACGAATATGTAGCGCGTCATGAAAAACCCTAGAAGTCTGCGTTAAAGCGGTCCGAGCCGCCGGGGAAAGCGAAGGAAGGCCGAAGCCCCCGATCACCTGCATTAATCACAGTGCACCTTTCAAAAAAACCGCCGCGTTGTGACAGACCAGCAATGAAACACCGGTACGTTGATCGCTACACATTTTTTGGAATCGCCCAGCAAAGACTGCTTGGTAATCGGCAACGACTGCGATTCAGGCGAATCCACAGAAGTTGTATCAAGAAGGGAGCGTAGTCTACCGGAAAGGCGCTATCAGCTCAAACCTTGATCGCAGGTCTGTGGCAACCAATCCAATTGCACCTCACCCATCGACCGGGCCCATGCCCCCGCAACGCTTGGCACAGCCAGCAATTGCTCGCCCCGATAGACCAGCGGCAATCTGCCACGGACGAAGCCCGGCATGCCGCTTTCATTCAGCAGACGCTTGAGATCGCGCCGGCCTCGGCCCGGTACGTCGATGATTTCGCCACCCTGGCGATAACGCACCTGCAGCGGGCCTTCGGGAGCCTTGCCGATAAATCTCAGTTGGCCATTACCCGATAACTCTAGTGGATTTTGCGGATTGGGCCAGCTCACCGATGCGTCGGAAAACTCCGACCATGTTGTGGGCAACCACCAGATGCGTTCACCGCTACGCTGCATTTGGCCGTCGGCCAGGCGCCACAGAGGCTGTGCGTCACGCTTGGCATCGCGCAGGGCATGCCAACCGGCCCAGTGATCGCTGTCGGGTAAACGGGTCAGTGGCATGAGCCAATGCCGCAGGGCGTTACGCTGGCGGGCATCGGACAATTCACGCAATGGTTCAAGCGCCAGGGACTGCAGAGGCAACCAGGGAAACGCAGAAGGCTGATCGGCGCGCTGCAGGTCCATCAGCGCCAATTCGTCGAGCAGCCCCTGAGCCTCAGCCATGTGTTCAGCCGTGCGAGCCAGGTGGGTGATGGCCTGGGGCCAGCGCTCCGTCACGGCAGGGAGTACACGGTGACGCAAGTAATTGCGGGAAAACCGGGAATCAACGTTGGAGGGATCTTCGATCCACTGCAACTGATGCTGATGGGCGTAGGCTTCCAGCTCGCTACGGGTGCACGCCAGCAACGGCCGCACCAAGCGGCCTTGGGCCAACGGGCGATGCTCAGGCATAGCCGCCAACCCTCGCACACCGGCGCCACGCAGCAGGCGAAACAGCAGGGTTTCGGCTTGATCGTCGCGATGCTGGCCAGTGAAAAGCACCTCCCCTGCCCCCATGATTTGCATGAACGCTTGGTAGCGCGCATCGCGCGCCGCACGTTCAATGCTCGCGCCGGGCCTCACCTGCACGCGCATGACGCGCAAGGGTACGCCCAGGCTGTCGCAGACCGATTGGCAATGAGCAGGCCACGCCTCGGCAGCAGCTTGCAGGCCATGGTGGACATGGACGGCGCTGACAGGAGGCAGATTTTCGATGTTGGCCAGTGAGACCAGGAGGTGCAGCAGGACGGTGGAGTCGAGACCGCCGGAGAACGCGATATGCCAGGCCGGGGCGTTGCGCCAGGGGGCCAGGGTGTGCAGGAGTGTGGCCGGCAGGGTTGGTTTCATCACACGTCACCGCCGCAAAGCTTGAATACGTTCGTCAGCATACACAAAGCAAATGTGGGAGCCGGGCTTGCCCGCGATGCAGGCACCTCGGTGTATCAGTGATACCAAGGTGATGCTATCGCAGGCAAGCCAGCTCCCACACAAGCCGGCTACTACATTGGGTACAGCGTCGGCTTAGAGGCCGTAGCTCATCAGGCGCTCATAACGACGAGCCAGCAGCGCTTCGTTATCCAGCTTCTTGAGCATCGCCAGTTGCGACCCCAACTCGGCACGGATGGTCGCAGCAGCGGCAGCCGGATCACGGTGAGCGCCGCCCAGTGGCTCGGCGATGACCTTGTCCACGATACCCAGGCCTTTGAGGCGATCGGCGGTGATGCCCATGGCTTCGGCAGCGTCCGGCGCCTTTTCGGCGGTTTTCCACAGGATCGAGGCACAACCTTCCGGCGAGATCACCGCGTAGGTCGAGTACTGCAACATGTTCAGTTGGTCGCAGACACCAATGGCCAGGGCACCGCCGGAACCACCTTCACCAATCACAGTGGCGATGATCGGGGTTTTCAGGCGCGCCATGACGCGCAGGTTCCAGGCAATCGCTTCGCTCTGGTTGCGCTCTTCGGCGTCGATACCCGGGTAGGCACCCGGCGTGTCGATGAAGGTCAGGATAGGCATCTTGAAGCGCTCGGCCATTTCCATCAGGCGGCACGCCTTGCGATAGCCTTCCGGGCGCGGCATGCCGAAGTTGCGGCGTACTTTCTCGCGCACTTCACGGCCTTTCTGATGACCGATCACCATCACCGGTTGGTCGTCCAGGCGAGCGATACCGCCCACAATGGCTGCGTCGTCGGAGAAATGACGGTCGCCGTGCAACTCGTCGAACTCGGTGAAGATGTGTTCGATGTAGTCCAGGGTGTAGGGACGGCGCGGGTGGCGAGCCAGGCGCGCGATCTGCCAGCTGGTCAGCTTGCCGAAGATGTCTTCGGTGAGCGTGCTGCTCTTGTCTTGCAGGCGAGCGATTTCATCACCGATGTTCAGCGAATTGTCATTGCCGACCAGGCGCAGCTCTTCGATCTTGGCTTGCAGGTCAGCGATCGGCTGTTCGAAATCAAGAAAATTCGGGTTCATAAGCGTCCGTCTTGGGTCGACGGCCAAGGGGTGCCTGGCCAGCCGGTTGTCTATTCGCGCCCTACCTTAAGGGAGAGGCGCGTTTAGGTCGAGATTAAATGTTTAGTCGAGATCAGATCTATCTGACCGTCAACGGTATTGGAGGAAGACGTTGTCTCGCCCGAACTGGTCACGCAAAGCTTGAATCAAGCCATCAGCGGGATCAATTCGCCACGTCTCACCAAACTGCAACATGGCCTTGGCATCGCTGCCGGTGTACTCCATGGTCACCGGGCATGCGCCACGATGGCGTTTTAGCAGGTCACCCAACCAGCGTAGCTGATCGCCTTTAAGCGCTTCGGTTTTGACCTTCAGGCGCAGGCTTTCGGCCAGGTTGGTGCGAGCGTCTTCCATGCTCATCACGCGCTTGATGCGCAGGCGCAGGCCACCGGAGAAGTCATCATTGCTGACCTCCCCTTCCACCACCACCATGGCGTCGGTCTGCAACAGCGATTGGGCGGAGTGAAACGCGTCGGCAAACAATGACGCTTCGATGCGGCCCGAGCGGTCATCGAGGGTGATGAAGCCCATCTTGTCGCCCTTCTTATTTTTCATCACCCGCAGGGCGATGATCATACCGGCGACGGTCTGGGTATCCCGCGCCGGTTTGAGGTCGATGATGCGCTGACGAGCAAAACGGCGGATTTCGCCTTCGTACTCGTCAATCGGGTGACCGGTGAGGTACAGGCCCAAGGTGTCTTTTTCACCCTTGAGGCGTTCCTTCAGAGTCAGCTCCTTGGCCTTGCGGTGATTCGCGTAGACATCCGCATCCTCTTCGACGAACAGCCCGCCAAACAGGTCGGCGTGGCCGCTGTCATGGGTACGAGCGGTCTGCTCGGCGGCCTTGATCGCCTCTTCCATGGCGGTCAGCAGCACCGCCCGGTTACGATCGATATTGGCCTGGTAAGCCTTGGGCTCATCATGAAAATACGGGCCAAGACGGTCGAGTGCGCCGCTGCGGATCAGGCCATCGAGGGTACGTTTGTTGATGCGCTTGAGATCCACCCGCGCGCAGAAATCGAACAGGTCCTTGAACGGCCCGTCTTGACGCGCTTCGGTAATGGCCTCCACCGGACCTTCGCCCACGCCTTTGATCGCGCCGAGGCCATAGATGATGCGGCCTTCGTCGTTCACCGTGAACTTGAACTCCGAAGCGTTCACGTCCGGCGCGTCGAGGCGCAGCTTCATGGTGCGCACTTCCTCGATCAAGGTCACGACCTTGTCGGTGTTGTGCATATCCGCCGAGAGTACCGCCGCCATGAACGGTGCCGGGTAGTGGGCTTTCAACCAGGCGGTCTGGTACGACACCAGGCCATAGGCGGCGGAGTGGGATTTGTTGAAGCCATAACCGGCGAATTTTTCTACCAGGTCGAAGATGTTACCGGCCAGGTCGGCATCGATGTTGTTGGTGGCGCAACCTTCAATGAAACCGCCGCGCTGCTTGGCCATTTCCTCGGGCTTTTTCTTACCCATGGCGCGACGCAGCATGTCCGCACCGCCGAGGGTGTAGCCGGCCATCACCTGGGCGATCTGCATCACCTGTTCCTGGTACAGGATGATGCCGTAGGTCGGCGCCAGTACGGGCTTGAGGCCCTCGTACTGGTAGTCGGAGTGCGGGTAAGCCAGCTCGGCGCGGCCGTGTTTACGGTTGATGAAGTCATCCACCATGCCCGATTGCAGCGGGCCCGGACGGAACAGGGCCACCAGTGCGATCAAGTCTTCCAGGCAGTCGGGCTTGAGCTTTTTGATCAGCTCCTTCATGCCCCGGGATTCAAGCTGGAACACCGCCGTGGTTTCGGCTTTTTGCAGCAGGCTATAGGTCGGTTTGTCGTCCAGCGGGATAAACGCGATATCCAGCGGTTCTTCGCCGACCTTGGCACGGTCGCGGTTGATGGTCTTGAGTGCCCAGTCGATGATCGTCAGGGTCCGCAGGCCGAGGAAGTCGAACTTCACCAGGCCGGCGGCCTCCACGTCGTCCTTGTCGAACTGGGTGACCAGGCCGTCGCCTTCTTCATCGCAATAGATCGGCGAAAAGTCGGTGAGCTTGGTCGGCGCAATAACCACGCCACCAGCGTGTTTACCGACGTTACGCACCACGCCTTCGAGCTTGCGCGCCATGTCCCAGATTTCGGCGGCTTCTTCATCGACCTTGATGAAGTCGCGCAGGATTTCTTCCTGCTCGTAGGCTTTTTCCAGGGTCATGCCGACTTCGAACGGGATCATCTTCGACAGGCGGTCGGCCAAACCGTAGGACTTGCCCTGCACCCGCGCCACGTCGCGAATTACCGCTTTGGCGGCCATGGAACCGAAGGTGATGATCTGACTTACTGCGTTGCGGCCGTATTTCTCGGCCACGTATTCAATGACGCGGTCACGACCATCCATGCAGAAGTCGACGTCGAAGTCGGGCATGGATACCCGTTCCGGGTTCAGGAACCGTTCGAACAGCAGGTCATATTCAAGCGGGTCAAGGTCGGTGATCTTCTGTACGTAGGCCACCAGCGAGCCAGCACCTGACCCCCGGCCCGGACCTACCGGCACGCCGTTGTTTTTCGCCCACTGGATAAAATCCATTACGATCAGGAAGTAGCCGGGGAACCCCATCTGGATGATGATATCCAGCTCGAAATTCAACCGATCGACATACACCTGGCGCTTGGCTTCGTAGTCCTCGGTGGTGTCCTTGGGCAGCAGGACGCTGAGGCGTTCCTCCAGGCCATCGAACGACACTTTGCGAAAGTATTCGTCGATGGTCATGCCATCGGGAATCGGGAAGTTGGGCAAAAAGTGCTTGCCCAGCTTTACTTCGATGTTGCAGCGCTTGGCGATCTCGACGGAGTTTTCCAGGGCCTCGGGCAAGTCGCTGAACAGCTGCGCCATTTCCTCGGCGCTTTTGAGGTACTGCTCTTCGCTGTAGTTCTTGGAGCGGCGCGGGTCATCCAGGGCCCGGCCTTCACCGATGCACACGCGGGTTTCGTGGGCTTCGAAGTCTTCTTTCTTGATAAAGCGCACATCGTTGGTCGCCACCAGCGGCGCACCCAGCTTATCGGCCAGGGCGACGGCAGCGTGCAGATGCTCTTCATCGTTGGGACGGTTGGTGCGCTGGACTTCCAGGTAGAACCGGCCTGGGAACACCTGCATCCACTCACGCGCCAGCACTTCGGCTTCCTGAGGGTTGCCGCCCAGCAGCGCGATACCGATTTCGCCCTCTTTGGCCGCCGAGAGCATGATCAGGCCTTCGCTGGCTTCGGCCACCCACTCGCGCTCGATGATGATCGAGCCGTTACGCTGGCCATCGATAAAGCCACGGGAGATCAGTTCGGTGAGGTTGCGATAACCCACGCCGTTCATCGCCAGCAGGCTGATGCGGCTCAGGGGGTTATCCGGGTCTTTGTTGGACAGCCAGAGGTCGGCGCCGCAGATCGGCTTGATGCCGGCGCCCATGGCGTTCTTGTAGAACTTGACCAGGGAACACATGTTGTTCTGGTCGGTAACCGCGACCGCAGGCATGTTCATGCCCACCAGGGTTTTGACCAGCGGTTTGATCCGTACCAGGCCGTCGACCAGGGAGTACTCAGTGTGCAGGCGTAGATGAACGAATGAAGCCGGCATAGTGATCCTGTCTTGATACATGAAAACAACAAGGCCCGGATTGTACCGGGCCTGGGTAAAAACATCAGCCTTGCTGCTAAACCTCGATCAGACTTTCACGGGCCTCATAAGCCTGGCGCACCGGGGCAAACGAGCGGCGATGGATCGGGGTGGGGCCGAGCCGAGCCAGAGCTTCCAGATGAACGGGGGTCGGGTAGCCTTTATGGCCACCAATGCCGTAGCCGGGATAGATCAATTCGAACGCGGCCATTTCACGGTCGCGGCTTACCTTGGCCAGGATCGAGGCAGCCGCAATGGCCGGAACCTTGCTATCGCCCTTGACCACCGCTTCGGACGGCATTGTCAGTTTAGGGCAGCGGTTACCGTCGATCATCGCCATTTTCGGGGTGATGTGCAGCCCTTCCACAGCACGCTGCATCGCCAGCATGGTGGCGTGCAGGATATTCAGCTCGTCGATTTCTTCGACTTCAGCCCGGGCGATATGCCAGCTCAGGGCTTTTTCACAGATTTCGTCATAGAGTTTTTCGCGACGGGCTTCGGTGAGCTTCTTCGAATCGTTGAGCCCCAGGATCGGGCGGTTCGGATCAAGGATCACCGCCGCCGTAACCACTGCGCCACAGAGCGGACCGCGCCCGACTTCGTCAACACCCGCCACCAGTTCGTGGGCCTGGGCAACGAGGCTGAAATCCAGGCCCATTTGCATGGTCATAAGGCTTCCTGTTTATGGCCGATCAAGGTCAACACGGCGTCGGCCGCCTGGTTCGAGGCATCACGGCGTAACGTGCGGTGAATATCGTCGAAACCACGGGTCTGCTCTTCGCCGCCGTCGATCAAGGGTAGTAGGGTTTGCGCAAGCGCGTCGGGCGTTGCATCGTCCTGCAACAACTCCGGCACCAGCAGGCGCTGGGCCAACAGGTTGGGCAAGGAAATGTAAGGGCTCTTGACCATGCGCTTGAGAATCCAGAAGGTCAGTGGCGCCAGGCGATAGGCCACGACCATCGGCCGCTTGTACAGCAAGGCCTCAAGCGTGGCGGTGCCCGAGGCGATCAACACCGCATCGCAGGCTGCCAGGGCCAGGTGGGACTGGCCATCGAGCAGCGTCAACGGCAGGCTGCGACCTTCCAGCAGGGTTTCGATCTGGGCACGGCGTTGTGGGCTGGCACAGGGCAGTACAAAGCGGATCCCCGGCTTTTGCGCCTGGAGACGTTCGGCGGCATCAAAAAACAGCGCTCCCAAACGTCCTACCTCGCCGCCACGGCTCCCTGGCATCAACGCAACCAAGGGGCCATCGGGCAAGCCCAGCTCGGCACGCGCAGCCGCACGATCAGCTTGCAAGGGAATGGCGTCAGCCAGGGTGTGGCCGACAAACCGCACCGGCACGCCCTTCTCTTCGTAGAACCGGGCTTCGAATGGCAGCAAGGTCAGCATCAGGTCGCAACCTTCGCGGATTTTCAACACACGCTTCTGGCGCCACGCCCACACGGATGGGCTGACGTAGTGCACGGTCTTGATCCCGGCCTGGCGCAACTTGAGTTCGATATTGAGCGTGAAATCCGGCGCATCGATGCCGATAAAGACGTCAGGCTTTTCTTCGATCAGTGTCTTGATCAACAGCTTGCGGCGAGCCAGCAGCTCACGCAGGCGCCCCAAGACTTCCACCAGCCCCATGACCGACAGGCGCTCCATGGGGAAGTAGGAGGTCAGGCCTTCGGCCTGCATCAACGGGCCACCGACCCCGATAAATTCCACCGCCGGATGCTGGGCCTTGAGCGCCCGCATCAAGCCGGCACCCAGGATATCGCCGGAAGCTTCACCGGCCACGAGCGCAATACGCAGAGTGGCCATGATCAGCGAGTGATGCCGCGAGTCGAGGTCTGGATGGAGTCACGGAACACCGCGACTTCCGAGAACTGCGTGGCAGGCTCGGCCAACTCGGCCAAGGCCTGTTCCACGGTCAACCCTTGGCGGTAAACCGTCTTGTAGGCACGGCGCAGGGCGTGGATGGCGTCTTCGCTGAAACCGCGACGACGCATGCCCTCGAAGTTCATGCTACGGGCTTCGGCAGGGTTGCCGAACACCGTCACGAACGCCGGGACATCCTTGCCGATGGCGGTGCCCATGCCGGAAAAGCTGTGGGCGCCGATGTGGCAGTATTGATGCACCAGGGTAAAACCGGAGAGGATCGCCCAGTCATCAACGTGCACATGGCCTGCCAACGCAGTGTTGTTGACCAGAATACAATGGTTGCCGATCACGCTGTCATGGCCGATGTGCGCATAGGCCATGACCAGATTGTGATCACCCAAGGTGGTTTCGGCGCGATCCTGCACGGTGCCGCGGTGAATGGTGACGCCTTCACGAATGATGTTGTGGTCACCGATGACCAGGCGTGTTTCTTCACCCTTGTACTTCATGTCCGGGGTGTCTTCGCCTACCGAGGAAAACTGGTAGATACGATTGTGTTTGCCAATTCGGGTGGGACCCTTGAGGATCACGTGCGGCCCGATGACAGTCCCCTCGCCGATTTCCACACCTGCGCCGACGATCGACCAAGGGCCGACCTCAACGTCGGCGGCCAGTACGGCCGACGGATCGATGATTGCGCGAGGGTCAATCAAACTCATAGTTTGCGTTCCGCACAGATGATCTCGGCAGAGCACACCGGCTTGCCATCTACCGAGGCCTGGCATTCAAACTTCCAGATCTGGCGTTTGCAACTGATGAACTTGGCTTCCAGGATCAACTGGTCACCCGGGGTGACCGGGTTGCGAAAACGCAGCTTGTCGGAACCCACGAAATAGTAAAGCGTGCCGTCGGCAGGCTTGAGGTCGAGCATTTTGAAACCAAGGATACCGGCAGCCTGGGCCATGGCTTCGATGATCAACACACCTGGCATGATTGGATGCGCAGGAAAGTGACCATTGAAGAATGGTTCGTTGATGCTGACATTCTTGTAGGCACGAATGCGCTTTTCCTCGACGTTGAGGTCCACTACGCGGTCCACCAGCAGGAACGGGTAACGGTGAGGCAGGTATTCGCGAATCTCGTTGATGTCCATCATTTCGGGGGGAAGCCTGTAATAAAGATTGGGGGCGGGCGCACCAGGCGCACGCCCCGCTAGCAAATCAAGGAGGCCGTCTAGCGGCCGCGCACACTTGATATGGAAATGGTATCAGCCTTCTGATGAAGCATTACCGCCAGGGGTCACGTCCCCGACACGCTTTTCAAGCTGTTTGATACGTCGTGCCATGTCGTCGATCTTCCTCAAACGCGCGGCACTCTTGCGCCATTCGGCCGCAGGTTGCATCGCGGTACCGGATGAATAGGCCCCTGGCTCTGTGATCGAGTGGGTCACCATGGTCATGCCGGTGATGAAGACGTTGTCGCAAATGTCGATATGCCCCACCAGCCCTACGCCACCGGCGAGCATGCAATGCTTGCCGATCTTGGTGCTGCCGGAAATACCCACGCAGGCGGCCATGGCGGTGTGATCGCCAATCTGTACGTTGTGAGCGATCTGGATCTGGTTGTCGAGCTTCACACCGTTACCGATCACGGTATCGGCCAAGGCTCCGCGATCCACAGCAGTGTTCACACCGATCTCCACATCGTCGCCGATCAGTACGCCACCGACCTGGGCAATCTTGTGCCAGACACCTTTGGAGTTGGCAAAGCCAAAGCCTTCGCCGCCGATAACAGCACCGGACTGTATGACCACACGTTGACCAATACGCACATCGTGGTAGAGCGTCACGCGGGGGGCTAGCCAACCATCGGCACCAATTTCACAGCGTGCACCGATAAAGCAGTGGGCACCCACGGTGACACCAGCACCAATACGCGCCCCGCTCTCGATCACGGCAAACGCACCGATGCTGGCGGCAGGGTCAACCTGGGCATCCTCGGCGATCACGGCAGACGGGTGAATACCGCCAGCCGCCTTCGGCTTGGGATCGAACAGGTGCGACGCCTTGGCGTACGATAGGTACGGGTCGGCCACCACCAGCGCATCCCCGGCAAACCCTTCGGCGTCAGCGGCCTTCAGCAACACGGCTGCGGCCTGGCAGTCGACCAGGTATTTACGGTATTGAGGATTTGCGAGGAAGCTCAACTGAGCTGGGCCAGCCTCCTGCAAGGTGGCTAGCCCAGTGATTTCTTTCTCCTTGGAGCCACGTAAGGTGGCCCCCAGGAACTCGGCCAACTCGCCGAGTTTGATAGTCGCTGTCATGGTTTACTTCAGCTGGTTCATGCGCTCGATCACCTGGCGGGTGATGTCGTATTGAGGCTTGACGTCGATCACGGCGCCACGCTCGAACACCAGGTCAAAGGCACCCTTCTTGATGACTTCTTCCACAGCGCTGTCCAATTTAGGCTTGAGCTGCTTGAGCATTTCGCGGTCGGCCACAGCCTTGGCTTCGTTCAGCTCCTTGGATTGGAACTGGTAGTCACGGGCCTTTTGCTTGAATTCAAGCTCCAGACGCTCGCGCTCGCCTTGCTGCATCTTGTCGCCACCGGCTACCAGGCGGTCCTGGATACCCTTGGCGCTGCTTTCCAGCGTCTTGAGTTTGGTCAGTTGCGGACCGAATTTCTTCTCGGCATCCACGGCATATCGCTTGGCCGCATCGGATTCCAGCAGGGCCATCTGATAGTTCAGGACCGCGATTTTCATTTCGGCGAAGGCCGGGGTGGTGACCAGCACAGTGGCCAGCAAGACCAATTGAGTCAACTTACGCACGATGTACTCCTACAGAATCCGTTGTCGTTATCTTAGGTCAGACGCTTAGAACGTCTGGCCGAGGGAGAATTGGAAAATCTGGGTTTCAGCGTTATCCGGTTTCTTGATCGGCATGGCCAGAGCAAAGCTCAACGGGCCCAGCGCAGTCACCCAGGTCACACCCACGCCCACGGAGCTCGCCAGGTTGCTGAGGCTTACGTCGTTGCATTGAGTGTTGGACTTCACGCCACTTGGGTTGGTGATCTGATCGCACTTGGAGTCGAACACGTTACCCACGTCCCAGAAGACCGAAGTACGCAGGGAACGCTGATCTTTTACGAATGGCAGCGGGAACAGAATTTCGGCACCACCCTGGATCAGCACGTTACCACCAAAAGGAAGCGGGTCGTTGTCGGAGTCCACTTGCGTCCCCTGGTTACCTGTAAAGGCCTGGCCACGGCTCGGCGTGCCACGCGGCCCCAGGGTACTGTCCTTGAAGCCACGTACCGAGTTGAAGCCACCTGCATAGTAGTTTTCATAGAACGGCAAGCCATTGGTCGAACCATAGCCGTCGCCATAGCCCAGCTCTGTGTGCAGGCGCATGGTGTAGTTATCGCTCAACGGCTGGAACAACTGGCCACGGTAGTCGAGCTTGAAGAACGACAGGTCGCTGCCCGGCGTGGTGACTTCCGCAGTCAGGCTCTGGGAGTGGCCGCGGGTTGCCAGTACGCCTTTGTTCAGGGTCGACTCGGACCAACCGGCAGACGCCTTGAAGTTCAGGAACTTGTCGCCTTCACGACGGGTGAAGTCGAAAATTTCGTCCACGGTGTACACACCGGTCTTGATCTCATCCTGCTGGGCGGTAAGGCCAAAGGTCAGGCGCGAGGTTTCGCTGATCGGGTAACCCACGTTGACACCAGCACCCAGGCTGTCGATCGCATAGCTTGCAACGTCAACATCGAGGTCTTTGTAGTCGGTGGTGCGGTAGAAGGCGTTGTAGCCCAGGCTCACACCGTCTGCAGTCCAGTAGGGGTCGGTGTAGCCGAAGTTGTATCGGCTCTGGTATTCGCTGCGGGTCAGGCCGATGGACACACGGTTACCGGTACCCAGGAAGTTGTTCTGCGTGATGGAACCACCCAGGATCAAACCGGCGCTCTGGGCGAAACCGACACTGGCAGTGATCGAACCCGAGGCTTGTTCTTCAACGGCGTAGTTCACGTCAACCTGGTCATCCACACCCGGTACGGCCGGGGTTTCGACGTTGACTTCCTTGAAGAAGCCCAGGCGCTCAAGACGGGTCTTGGATTGGTCGATCAGGTAGGTCGAAGCCCAGCCACCTTCCATCTGACGCATTTCACGACGCAGCACTTCGTCCGCAGACTTGGTGTTGCCTCGGAAGTTGATGCGGTTGACGTAGGCACGCTTGCCCGGATCGACGACGAAGGTGATGTCCACGGTGTGGTCTTCATCATTCGGGGTCGGCACGCCGTTGACGTTGGCGAAGGTATAGCCTTCGTTACCCAGGCGGCGGGTGATCAGCTCGGAGGTAGTGGTCATCAGCTTGCGCGAGAACACCTGGTCCTTCTGCACCAGCAACAGGGACTTGACCTGGTCTTCAGGCACTTTCAGGTCACCGCTGAGCTTGACGTCACGAACCTTGTACTTCTCACCTTCGTTGACGTTGACGGTAATGTAGACATGCTTCTTGTCCGGGGTGATGGACACCTGGGTCGAAGCGATGTCCATGTTGATGTAGCCACGGTCCAGGTAGTAGGAGCGCAGGCGTTCCAGGTCACCGGAGAGTTTTTCACGGGCGTACTTGTCATCGTTCTTGAAGAACGACAACCAGTTGGTGGTCTTGAGTTCGAACAGGTCGACCAGGTCTTCATCAGGGAACTTGGTGTTGCCCACGACGTTGATGTGCTGGATGGCGGCCACGGTGCCTTCGTTGATGTTGACCTTCAGGCCCACACGGTTACGAGGCTGGGGGATCACTTCGGTTTCCACGGTCGCGGAGTAGCGGCCCTGGGCAACGTACTGGCGTTGCAACTCGTTACGCACGCCCTCAAGGGTTGCGCGCTGGAAGATCTCGCCCTCGGCCAGGCCCGATTGCTTCAGGCCCTTCATCAGGTCTTCAGTGGAGATGGCCTTGTTACCTTCGATCGCGATACTCGCGACGGAAGGTCGCTCGACGACCGTGATGACCAGGACGTTACCTTCGCGACCCAGTTGGATATCTTGAAAGAACCCGGTTTTGAACAGCGCACGAGTGGATTCCACCAGGCGACGATCATCCGCCTGTTCCCCGACGTTCAACGGCAAGGCACCAAAGACGCTACCCGCGGAAACCCGCTGGAGGCCGTTGACGCGAATATCGGAGATGGTGAAGGACTCGGCGTGAACTTCGGCGATCATCAATACGGTGAGAACCGCAGTTAGCAGCAGACGTTTCATGAAGTCCTTTCTTATTCCAACTGGCAATAAACAAACTGCCGCAAAATGCGGCAGATTCGCAATTCAGCGAAGCGTTACAGACGTCCCAGATCGTTGACCAAGGCTAACAACATCACCCCGACCACCAAACTGATACCAATCTGTATCCCCCAACCCTGCACCCGATCCGACAAGGGGCGACCACGCACCCACTCGACCAGATAAAACAGCAGATGCCCCCCATCCAATACTGGAATGGGCAGCAAATTCAGAACCCCAAGGCTAATACTCAGATAAGCCAGGAAATTCAGGAAATCCGCGACACCCGACTGGGCAGAAGCGCCCGCCACTTTAGCAATGGTTATCGGTCCACTCAAGTTTTTTACCGAGAGCTCACCGAACAACATTTTCTTGAGGGATTCGAGGGTCAGCACGCTCATGGTCCAGGTGCGTTTCGCACCCTCGCCAATCGCGGCCAAAGGCCCGAAACTGACCTCTCGCACCATCGATGGCGGCCATTCGACACCTTTGACCCCGGCACCCAGGTATCCGCCGGCCGCCTTGGCTTCCCCTCGCACCGACAAGGTCACGGGGACGTCGATTTGAGCACCCTCGCGCTCAACCTTCAGCACAATTTTGGTATCAGGGCGCACACGCACCAGGTCGACCACCTGCTGCCAGTCACCCAGCGCCTGACCATCAAGGGCCAACAGGCGATCACCGGTTTTCAGGCCAGCAGCCTGGGCCGGCCCCTTTGGATCGAGTTCGGCCAGCACCGGCGGCAAGGCCGGACGCCAAGGGCGGATCCCCAGGGATTTGATCGGATCGGGCTCATCGGCGCCCTTGAGCCAATGGTCCAGCGCCAATGCCCGCGGGGTTTCGGCGCTGGAGTCCTGATCACGCACCACCACATTGACGGTGCCGCTTTCACCCAGGCGACGCACCAACTGCAAATTGACCGCGCCCCACCCTGCGGTGGGTTCGCCATCAATCGATACAATTTCCTGCCCTGCCGTCAGGCCCGCCTTGGCCGCGATGCTGTCGGCTTCGACCGCGCCAATGACCGGGCGCACCTGCTGGCTGCCCAGCATGGCCAAAACCCAGAAGAACACCATCGCCAACAGGAAGTTGGCAATCGGCCCCGCCGCGACAATCGCGATACGCTGACGAACGGTCTTGCGATTGAAGGATTGGTCCAGTTGGTCTGCAGGCACTTCGCCTTCGCGCTCATCGAGCATCTTGACGTAGCCGCCCAACGGGATAGCAGCAATGACAAACTCAGTGCCGCGGCGATCATGCCAGCGCAACAACGGCATGCCGAAACCGACGGAAAAGCGCAATACCTTGACGCCGCAACGACGCGCCACCCAGAAGTGGCCGAATTCGTGGAAGGTCACCAACACACCCAGAGCAACCAGGGTGCCGACAATCATGTAGAGCGCACTCATCTAATTTCTCCGCATTTCAATCCAATGCCTGAAGACTCAAACCTGCCCGCGGCCTAACCCGCATTGCGATCCAACCATTGCCCAGCCAGGGCTCGGGCCTTGGTGTCAGCCTCGAACACCGCCTCCAGGTCATTCACTGCCACTACCGGCTCACGCGCCAGGACGTCCTCGATGATACTCGCGATCTGCGGAAAGCGGATGCGCCGTTCAAGAAACGCCGCCACGGCCACTTCGTTGGCCGCGTTAAGCATCGCCGGGGCACTGTTACCCGCCTCGGCCGCTTGCCGCGCCAGGCGCAAACAAGGGAAACGCTGCTCGTCTGGAGCTTCGAAGTCCAGGCGCGCAATTGCAAACAGGTCCAACGGTGCTACGCCGGAATCAATCCGCTCAGGCCACGCCAAGGCGTTGGCGATCGGTGTGCGCATGTCCGGGTTACCCAACTGCGCCAACACCGAGCCATCCACGTAATCGACCAGGGAATGGATCACACTTTGTGGGTGAATGACCACCTCAACCTGGTCAGGCCGCGCATCGAACAGCCAGCATGCCTCGATCAACTCCAGGCCCTTGTTCATCATGCTCGCCGAATCCACGGAGATTTTGCGCCCCATGGACCAGTTCGGGTGAGCGCATGCCTGATCGGGAGACACATGGTCCAGCTCGGCCGACGGAGTCTGGCGGAATGGGCCACCCGATGCCGTCAGCAAAATCCGGCGCACGCCGACCTGGCTCAAGCCGCGGGCAAAATCACCGGGCATGCACTGGAAGATGGCGTTGTGCTCGCTGTCCAGAGGCAGCAGCACCGCGCCGCTCTTACGCACCGCCTGCATAAAGAGTGCGCCGGACATGACCAAGGCTTCTTTGTTGGCCAGCAGGATTTTCTTGCCAGCATCGACTGCCGCCAAGGTCGGGCGCAAACCGGCTGCACCGACAATCGCCGCCACGACGGTATCCACGTCCGCATCGGCCGAGACCTGGCACAACCCTGCCTCGCCGACCAATACCTGAGTAGCCAGCCCGGCAGCCCGCAGATCCTCCTGCAGATTACGAGCCGCAGCCGCCTCAGGCACCACGGCAAAGCGCGGCGAGTGACGCACGCACAAGGCCAGCAACTCGCGCAAACGCGTGAAGCCGGTCAGGGCGAAAACTTGATAGCGATCGGGGTGACGCGCTATGACATCAAGGGTACTGAGCCCGACCGAGCCGGTCGCGCCCAGCACCGTAACCTGCTGCAGGCGGCTCACGAAGCGATCATCCACAACAGCACGGCAAAAATAGGCAGCGCAGCGGTGAGGCTGTCGATACGGTCAAGCACACCGCCATGGCCTGGCAGCAGGTTACTGCTGTCCTTGATGCCCGCCTGGCGTTTGAACATGCTCTCGGTAAGGTCGCCCACCACCGAGATGAAGACGACAATAGCCGTCCCCAGCAAGGCCAGAAGCACTTCCTTTACCGGCCAGTCACGCACCACACCGACCACCAAGGTGATCAGCAGCGTCAAGGCCAGGCCGCCGTATACGCCTTCCCAGCTCTTGCCGGGGCTTACGGCCGGGGCCAGCTTGCGTTTGCCAAAGGCTCTACCCGAGAAGTAGGCACCAATATCAGCACCCCATACCAATACCATTACAGCCAGGATCAATTCGTTGCCCAGCGGGTAACGCTTGATTTCCACCAGCCCTTGCCAGGCCGGCAACAGGATCGCCAGGCCGATCACCAGCTTGCAGGCCACGCTGGACCATTGGCCACTGGTGCGTGGATAGGTGAGTACCAGGAACGTCGCCAACGCCCACCACAACACTGCTGCTCCCAGCACCCAGGGCGCGATGTCCGGCAGGATGTACATGAAGAACAACAACAGCGCGACCACGGCGGCGTAGGCCACACGCGGCAACTGGTTGACGAAACCTGCCAGGCGCGCCCATTCCCACGCCCCAAGGGTCACGACCAGGCCGATGAACAGCGCAAAGCCGGAACCGTCGAGCAGGAAAAAACCGCACAAGGCAATCGGCAGCAGGATCAGCGCCGTGATGATTCGTTGTTTAAGCATTTAAACCCGGGCTCCAGCTTCGATCTGCTCGCTCGTTTTACCGAAACGACGCTGACGGGAAGCGAAATCGGCCAGTGCATTACGCATGGCATCGTGTTTGAAGTCCGGCCAGAACAGGTCGGAGAAGTACAGCTCGGTGTAGGCCAGCTGCCACAGCAGGAAATTGCTGATGCGATGCTCGCCACCGGTACGAATGCACAAGTCCGGCAACGGTAGGTCGCCGGTCACCAGGCAGGTTTGCAACAGTTCGGGCGTGATGTCGTCCGGGCGCAGATGGCCGGCCTGCACTTCGCGGGCCAGCCGCTGTGCAGCCTGGGCGATATCCCACTGGCCACCGTAGTTGGCTGCGATCTGCAGTACAAAACGGTTACTGCCGGCAGTGATGGCCTCGGCTTCGCGCATGGCCGTTTGCAGCTCCGGATGGAACCGCGAACGATCACCAATGATGCGCAGACTGATGTTGTTGTCATTGAGGCGCTTGGCCTCACGACGCAAGGCCTTGAAGAACAGGTCCATCAAGGCGCTGACCTCATCGGCGGGCCGCTGCCAGTTCTCACTGGAGAACGCGAACAAGGTCAGCACTTCGACCTTGGCCTCGGCGCACACTTCAATCACCGCCCTTACCGCGTCAACACCCGCTTTATGCCCGGCAACACCCGGCATAAAGCGTTTTTTCGCCCAGCGATTATTCCCATCCATGATGATCGCGACATGGCGCGGCACCACGGAGGGCACAGTCTGCTTGGTCTTTTCCATGAAGGCGTCCTGACCCCTTATACGGCCATCAGGTCCTTTTCTTTTTCTTCGGTCGCCTTGGTAATCTGGGCTTCGGCGTCCTTGGTCAGCTTGTCGATATCAGCGACGGCACGGCGCTCTTCGTCTTCGCTGATTTCCTTATCCTTGACCAGTTTCTTCAGGTCGCCCAGCGCATCGCGGCGGATGTTACGCACGGCAACGCGCGCATCTTCAGCAGCACTGCGCGCCTGCTTGGTGAAGCCCTTTCGGGTTTCTTCGGTCAGGGCTGGCATGGAGATCAGCAGCAACTCGCCCAGGTTGGTCGGGTTGAGGTTCAGGCCGGCACTCTGGATAGCCTTGTCGACAGCCGCGAGCATGTTGCGCTCGAAGGCCACAACTTGCAGGGTGCGCGAATCCTTCACGGTCACGTTGGCTACACCGCTCAGCGGGGTGTCGGAACCGTAGTAAGGCACCATCACGCTGCCCAGGATGCTTGGGTGCGCCTTGCCAGTACGGATCTGGCCAAAGGCGTGGCTCAAGGATTCCAGGGATTTCTGCATACGCGCCTGGGCGTCTTTCTTGATTTCGTTGATCATTGTTGGCCTTCCTCGATCAGAGTCCCTTCTGCGCCGCCGTGTACGATATTCAGCAGGGCGCCGGGCTTGTTCATGTTAAATACGCGCAGCGGCATCTTGTGGTCGCGGCACAGGCAGATAGCGGTCAGGTCCATGACACCCAGCTTGCGATCCAGTACTTCATCGTAGGTCAGATGATCGAACTTCTCGGCATGCGGGTCTTTGAATGGGTCTGCAGTGTAAACGCCATCCACCTTGGTCGCTTTCAACACCACGTCGGCATCGATTTCGATAGCACGCAGGCATGCGGCCGAGTCGGTGGTGAAGAACGGGTTACCTGTGCCAGCGGCAAAGATCACCACTTCCTTGGAGTTCAGGTGGCGCATGGCTTTGCGGCGATCATAATGATCGGTCACGCCAACCATGGAAATAGCCGACATCACAATGGCCGAGATATTGGCGCGCTCCAAGGCGTCGCGCATGGCCAAGGCGTTCATCACAGTGGCCAGCATGCCCATGTGGTCGCCGGTAACCCGGTCCATACCGGCAGCACTGAGTGCCGCACCGCGGAACAGGTTGCCACCACCAATCACCAGGCCGACCTGCACACCGATACCGACCAATTGGCCGACTTCCAGCGCCATGCGGTCAAGCACCTTGGGGTCGATCCCGAACTCTTCCGAGCCCATCAGGGCCTCGCCGCTGAGCTTGAGTAGAATGCGTTTATAGCGAGCCTGATAACCACTGCCCTGCTGAGCCATTGCGAATCTCTCCTGCGGCGTATTTTTTAAAAATTCTTGGCGAGCCGTTTACGGCTTGCGTTCACTCTAGCTGGACGCTGTCACAGCGCCATCGGAACACGGCTTTGTAAGCCAGTTCCGAGAGGAAACCAAATAAAATTGGCCTTCCCATTTGAAAAGAGGCTGCGCGCGTGAGCGGGCAGCCTCTTTCGGCGACAGTTTGGAACTGTCTTATTGCTTGGCGGCAGCCAGCTGGGCAGCAACTTCTTCAGCGAAGTTGTCGACCGGCTTCTCGATGCCTTCGCCTACTTTGAAGTAAGTGAAGGAAACGATTTCAGCACCGGCCTTCTTGGCCAGTTCGCCAACCTTGATTTCAGGGTTCTTGACGAACGCCTGCTCAACCAGGCTTGCTTCAGCCAGGAACTTGCTGATACGGCCTTTGATCATGTTTTCAACGATGTTCTCTGGCTTGCCGGCGATCTTGTCGGCGTTGAGGCTCAGGAACACAGCTTTTTCACGTTCGATTGCGTCGGCAGACACTTCCGAAGGCAGCAGGAACTCAGGGTTGCTTGCAGCAACGTGCATTGCGATGTCTTTAGCCAGCTCAACGTCGCCGCCTTTCAGAACAACTGCAACACCGATCTTGTTACCGTGCAGGTAACCACCAACCACATCACCCTCAACGCGAACCAGGCGACGGATGTTGACGTTTTCGCCAACCTTGCCGACCAGTACCAGGCGATCAGCTTCTTGAGCTTCGATCAGCGGAGCGGCGTCAGTCATTTTCTCGGCGAACGCTTTTTCAACGCTGGCAGCCACGAATGCCTTGAAGTCGTCCTGCAGAGCCAGGAAGTCGGTCTGGGAGTTCACTTCCAGCAGAACGGCGGACTTGCCGTCTTCTTTCAGAGCGATAGCGCCTTCAGCAGCCACGTTGCCTGCTTTCTTGGCAGCCTTGATGGCGCCGGAAGCACGCATGTCATCAATGGCTTTTTCGATGTCGCCGCCGGCCTTGGTCAAGGCCTTTTTGCAATCCATCATGCCTTCGCCAGTACGCTCACGCAGTTCTTTAACCAACGCTGCAGTAATCTCTGCCATTTCAAAATCCTCTTGGATAGGTTTTCAACCATTCCACCCGATCAAACGGGCGATCAATTCTTCCCGAATCTCCGTTGTAGGCCGCTGCACGTTACAAATAATGTAGCTGCGCTGCCGACAAATGGTTTTCGAGGTGGCAAAAAGGGGGCCAAGCCCCCTTTTTGCTTACTGAGTCAACGCCAGGGCGTCAGTTACTCAGCGGCAGCTACCGGAGCTTCTTCAACGAACTGCTCGGTACCGCCAGCAACGTGGTTGCGGCCACGGATTACAGCGTCAGCCATCGAACCCATGTACAGCTGGATAGCGCGGATTGCGTCATCGTTGCCTGGGATGATGTAGTCAACGCCTTCCGGGCTGCTGTTGGTATCGACTACGCCGATAACCGGGATGCCCAGCTTGTTGGCTTCGGTGATCGCGATGCGCTCGTGATCAACGTCGATCACGAACAGTGCGTCAGGCAGACCGCCCATGTCCTTGATACCACCCAGGGAACGATCGAGCTTTTCCAGGTCACGGGAGCGCATCAGCGCTTCTTTCTTGGTCAGCTTGGCGAAAGTACCGTCTTCGGCTTGTACTTCAAGGTCACGCAGACGCTTGATGGAAGCACGGATGGTTTTGAAGTTGGTCAGCATGCCGCCCAACCAGCGGTGATCGACGTACGGCGAACCGCAACGTGCTGCTTCTTCAGCAACGATCTTGCCAGCGGAACGCTTGGTGCCGACGAACAGGATCTTGTTTTTGCCCTGGGCCAGACGCTCTACGAAAGTCAGCGCTTCGTTGAACATTGGCAGGGTTTTTTCAAGGTTGATAATGTGAATCTTGTTACGCGCGCCGAAAATGTACTTACCCATTTTCGGGTTCCAGTAACGGGTCTGGTGACCGAAGTGCACACCGGCCTTCAGCATATCGCGCATGTTGACTTGGGACATGATAGTTCCTTAATAAGTCGGGTTTGGCCTCCACGTATCCCAATGACCAACCAGCGGCATCAAGGCCTCCGGCACCCAGGTCATCGTGTCGACACGTGTGTGGATTTAAGCTTTGCGGGGTATCCCCGGAAAGCGGCGCATTTTATACCACAGCATCGGCAAAAACGAAACCCGCAATCACATTTGCCGGTCGCCGCCTTTGCGTAAGCCCTTGAATACAGCCAACATGCCTCTACCTCATAGAGAGAAGCGATCACCAGACGCGCATGATTTGCCAGCATCGTCTGTTAGAATCGCGTTTTTTGGGACTTGCGCGAATGTTGTAACCCTTTGTCGCGCCCCCGTGAACCGTATTGATTTCAGCGCGTCGCGCTAGAGAGAGCCTGTATGACCGTTACCTTGAAAACCGCCGAAGACATCGCAGGCATGCGCGTTGCCGGCAAACTGGCTGCCGACGTGCTGGAAATGATCGCCGAACACGTCAAGCCCGGCGTCACCACCGAAGCGCTGGACCGTATCTGCCACGACTATATAGTCGACGTGCAAAAAGCCATCCCTGCCCCGCTGAATTACAAAGGTTTCCCCAAGTCGATCTGCACCTCGATCAACCACGTGGTCTGCCACGGCATTCCGGGCGACAAACCACTGAAAGACGGTGACACCCTGAACATCGACGTCACGGTGATCAAGGATGGTTACCACGGCGATACCAGCCGCATGTTCCACGTCGGTAACGTGCCGGTGTGGGCCGAGCGCCTGTCCCAGGTCACCCAGGAATGCATGTACAAGGCCATCGAGATCGTCAAACCCGGCTGCCGCCTGGGTGACATTGGCGAAGTGATCCAGAAGCACGCGGAAAAGAACGGCTTCTCGGTGGTGCGCGAATTCTGCGGCCATGGTATCGGCAAAGTGTTCCACGAAGAGCCGCAGATTCTGCACTACGGCCGTGCGGGCACCGGCATGGAACTCAAGGCCGGCATGACCTTCACCATCGAACCGATGATCAACCAGGGCAAGGCCGACACCAAGGTGTTGGGCGACGGCTGGACCGCCATCACCAAGGACCGCAAGCTCTCGGCCCAGTGGGAACACACCTTGCTGGTCACCGACACCGGTTATGAGATCTTCACCCTGCGCGCCGACGACACCATTCCACGCGTTTCGGCCTGAAGGCTGCCCAGGTTTTCCCACAGCGTGTTGTGACTGACTGATAGATAGAAAGGAAAGCCGATCGATGCCCCAGGTGGATCCCGAACTCTTCGACCGTGGCCAGTTCCAGGCCGAACTGGCATTGAAGGCAAGCCCCATCGCCGCCTTCAAGAAGGCCATCCGCCAAGCCCGCGAGGTGCTCGATGCGCGCTTTCGCAGTGGCCGGGATATTCGCCGCCTGATCGAAGACCGCGCCTGGTTCGTCGATAACATCCTGCAAAAGGCCTGGGAGCAGTTCAATTGGAGTTTCGACGCCGATATCGCCCTGGTGGCGGTCGGCGGCTACGGTCGCGGCGAACTGCACCCCTACTCCGACATTGACCTGCTGATCCTGCTGGACAAAGCCGATCACGAGACCTTTCGCGATTCCATCGAGCGCTTTCTGACGTTGCTGTGGGACATCGGCCTGGAAGTCGGCCAGAGCGTACGCTCGGTGGACGAATGCGCGGAAGAGGCCCGTGCGGACCTGACGGTGGTCACCAACCTGATGGAAAGCCGCACCATCTGTGGCCCCGAGCGCCTGCGCCAGCGCATGCTCGAAGTCACCAGCACCGCACACATGTGGCCAAGCAAAGACTTTTTCCTGGCCAAGCGCGCCGAACAAAAAGCCCGGCACCACAAGTACAACGACACCGAATACAACCTGGAACCCAACGTCAAAGGCTCACCCGGTGGGCTACGGGACATCCAGACAATTTTGTGGGTGGCGCGTCGCCAATACGGCACGCTGAACCTGCGCGCCCTGGCTGGCGAAGGCTTTCTGGTGGAGAGCGAAAACACTCTGCTGGCCTCGTCCCAGGAATTCCTGTGGAAGGTGCGCTACGCCCTGCACATGCTGGCTGGTCGTTCCGAAGACCGCCTGCTCTTCGACCACCAGCGCTCTATCGCTACCCTTCTGGGCTTTGAAGGCGAAGATGCGAAGACCAGCATCGAGAGCTTCATGCAGCAGTACTACCGGGTGGTCATGAGCATTGCTCAGCTCAGCGACTTGATCATCCAGCACTTCGAAGAAGTGATCCTGGCTCCCGAAGATGAAGCGCCGCCGCAGCCGATCAACGCGCGTTTCCAACTGCATGACGGCTATATCGAAGCGCGTAACGACAACGTGTTCCGCCGCACACCGTTCGCCATGCTGGAAATCTTTGTGTTGATGGCCCAGCAGCCGGAGATCAAAGGCGTGCGCGCCGACACCATCCGCTTGCTGCGGGAAAACCGTCACCTCATCGACGACGACTTTCGCAACGATATCCGTAACACCAGCCTGTTTATCGAGCTGTTCAAGTGCCGCATCGGCATCCATCGCAACCTGCGGCGCATGAACCGCTACGGCATTCTCGGGCGCTACCTGCCGGAGTTCGGCTTTATCGTCGGGCAGATGCAACACGACCTGTTCCATATCTATACCGTCGATGCCCACACCCTGAACCTGATCAAGCATCTGCGTAAGTTGCAGTACACCCAGGTGTCAGAGAAATTCCCGCTGGCCAGTAAGCTGATGGCCAAGCTGCCCAAGCCCGAGTTGATTTACCTGGCCGGCTTGTACCACGACATCGGCAAGGGCAGGCATGGCGACCACTCGGAGATCGGCGCGGTCGATGCCGAAGCCTTCTGCCAGCGCCACCAGTTGCCGGTGTGGGACAGCCGCCTGATTGTCTGGCTGGTGCAGAACCACCTGGTGATGTCGACCACGGCCCAGCGCAAGGACTTGTCCGACCCGCAGGTGATTCACGACTTTGCCGGCATCGTCGGCGATGAGACCCGCCTGGATTACCTGTATGTGCTGACCGTCTCCGACATCAACGCCACCAACCCGACGCTGTGGAACTCCTGGCGCGCCAGCCTGTTGCGCCAGCTATACACCGAGACCAAGCGCGCCCTGCGCCGTGGCCTGGAGAACCCGGTGGACCGCGAAGAGCAGATCCGCCGCACCCAAAGCGCAGCCCTGGATATCCTGGTGCGCGGCGGTAACGACCCGGACGACGTCGAGCAACTCTGGTCGCAACTGGGTGACGATTACTTCCTGCGCCACACCGCCGGCGACGTGGCCTGGCACAGCGACGCGATCCTGCAGCAACCCGCCGATGGCGGCCCGTTGGTCCTGATCAAGGAAACCACCCAGCGCGAATTCGAAGGCGGCACGCAGATCTTCATCTACGCCCCCGACCAGCACGACTTCTTTGCCGTGACCGTGGCGGCCATGGACCAGCTCAACCTGAACATCCACGACGCCCGGGTCATCACCTCCAGCAGCCAGTTCACCCTCGACACCTACATCGTGCTCGACACCGACGGCGACTCAATTGGCGATAACCCGGCGCGGGTGAAAAAGATCCGCGAAGGTCTTACCGAAGCCCTGCGCAACCCCGACGACTACCCCACCATCATCCAGCGCCGGGTGCCGCGCCAGCTCAAGCACTTTGCCTTTGCGCCCCAGGTGACCATCTCCAACGACGCACAGCGACCGGTGACGGTGCTGGAGCTCAGCGCACCGGATCGCCCGGGCCTGCTGGCACGCATCGGCGGGATTTTCCTGGAGTTCGACCTGTCGTTGCAGAACGCCAAGATTGCGACCCTGGGCGAGCGTGTGGAAGACGTGTTCTTTATCACCGATGCCGATAACCAGCCGCTGTCCGACCCGCAGCTGTGCCTGCGTTTGCAAGCGGCGATCGTGGAGCAATTGAGCGTGAGCCAGGAACCCGGCGTCGAGCTGACACGCCTGACCATTTGAATTCTTAACTTTGTGAACAGGAGTCATGTGGGAGCTGGCTTGCCTGCGATGCAGACACCTCGGTGCGTCAGGTCGACCGCAGTGAGGCCATCGCAGGCAAGCCAGCTCCCACAGGATCCGCGCTCACCGTGACAGAGGCTTATATGAACAACGCCCTTAACCAGTTGCAGCCCTACCCCTTCGAGAAACTGCGCGCTCTGCTCGGCAGCGTGACGCCGAACCCGGACAAGCGCCCGATTGCGCTATCCATCGGCGAGCCCAAGCACACCTCACCGGCCTTCGTTGCCGAGGCCTTGAGCAATAACCTCGATCAAATGGCGGTGTACCCCACCACCTTGGGTATTCCGGCCCTGCGCGAAGCCATCGGCGCCTGGTGCGAACGTCGCTTCAACGTGCCCAAGGGCTGGCTGGACCCGGCACGAAACATCCTGCCGGTCAACGGTACGCGCGAGGCGCTGTTTGCCTTCACCCAGACCGTGGTCAACCGTGGCGACGACGCGCTGGTGGTGAGCCCCAACCCGTTCTACCAGATCTACGAAGGCGCCGCGTTCCTGGCCGGGGCCAAGCCGCATTACCTGCCGTGCCTGGACAGCAATGGCTTCAACCCGGACTTCGACGCCGTCTCCCCCGACATCTGGAAACGTTGCCAGATCCTGTTCCTGTGCTCCCCAGGCAACCCGACCGGCGCGCTGATCCCGGTCGACACCCTGAAAAAACTCATCGCCCTGGCCGACGAATATGACTTCGTCATCGCCGCCGACGAGTGCTACAGCGAATTGTACTTCGACGAGCAAACCCCACCGCCGGGCCTGCTCAGCGCCTGCGTCGAGCTGGGGCGCCAGGACTTCAAGCGTTGCGTGGTGTTCCACAGCCTGTCCAAGCGCTCCAACCTGCCAGGCCTGCGCTCAGGCTTCGTGGCCGGCGACGCCGAGATCCTCAAGGCCTTTTTGCTGTACCGCACCTACCACGGCTGCGCGATGCCCGTGCAAACCCAGCTTGCAAGCATTGCGGCCTGGCAGGACGAAGCCCACGTACTGGCCAACCGTGACCTGTACCGCGAGAAGTTCGACGCGGTGCTGGCGATCCTCAAGCCGGTGCTGGACGTGCAAAGCCCGGACGGCGGCTTTTACCTGTGGCCGAATGTAGAGGGTGACGACGCCACTTTCTGCCGCGATTTGTTCGTGGAAGAACATGTGACGGTGGTGCCGGGCTCTTACCTGTCGCGCGAAGTGGACGGCTTGAACCCTGGCGCGGGGCGTGTGCGCCTGGCATTGGTTGCGCCGTTAGCCGAATGCGTGGAAGCGGCTGAGCGGATTCGCGACTTTATCCAGCGTCGCCGTTAAGGGCCTACCGGTCACTTCATGTGACCCAAATTCGCCTCGCTCATATCCAACTCCGCCAACACCTCCCTCAACACGTCATCACCAATCTGGTGATGACGGCTCAAGCTGTACAACTCCAACCGTTGCGCGCGTAGGGCCTTGAGCCGCAGCTTGCGCTCCAATTGGTCCATCTGCAGCGCCAGCGCCTGGGCTTCAGCCGAATCATTAAACACATCCAACTGATGACGATACTCCGCCATCAGCCGCGCCTTGAGCTCGGTGGCCAGCGCAGCTTGAGCGGCATCCGGGGTTTCGGCTTCGGCGGGTTCCTGGGCCTCCAGCGCATGGATCGCCGCCACGGCGGTCTTCTTCCAGGCCTCGCGCACTTCGTTGTGGCGCTTCTCATCCGGGCCTTTTTCGACACCACGCAGCAGTAACGGCAGCGCGATGCAGGCAGCGACCAGCGACAGCAGGATCACCCCGGCAGCGATAAAGATCAGCAGGTCACGCTCAGGGAAATCCTGGCCCGGCGCCAGCAACAAGGGCACCGACATGACGCCCGCCAGGGTCACCGCTCCGCGAACACCGCCGACGGTCAGTAACCAGCAGGAGCGGGCCGTCGGCACCAGGGTCAGCGCGCTTTTGCCACGCAGCCTGCGCAGCAACCCCGACAGCCGCCAGATGCTCTGCACCCAGATAAAGCGCAATACCACCAGCACCAGGAAGATCGCCACCACATCCAGGCAGCGATACATCAAGGTGGGCCACAGCGTGGTTTCATGACTGACCACAGCCTTGATGATGTCCGGCAGTTGCAGGCCGAGCAGCAGGAAAATCAGGCCATTGAAGGCAAACTCCAGCAGCGACCAGACGCTGCGGTTGAGCAAACGCGTGCTGGTCTGGCGCGGCAGCAGGTCGAGCCAGCTTTGCATCATGCCCGCCGCCACCGCCGAGAGAATGCCGGACGCGCCCAGGCGTTCAGCCAGTACGTACGCAGCAAAGGGCAGCAGCAACATGAACACCACATGGGTCGCCGGGTCATCCCAACCGCGCGCGATCATCCAGGCGCGCAGGCGGCCGACCAGCCAGCTCAGCGCCACGCCGATCGCCAACCCACCCACTGCCACCAGTACAAACGTCAGGCTGGCATCCGCCAGGGAAAAGACCCCGGTTAACGCCGCGGCCAGGGCAAATTTGAAGGTCACCAGGCCCGACGCGTCATTCATCAAGGCTTCGCCCTGGAGCATGTGCATCAGCGGCTTGGGCAAACGGTTCTGGGAAATGGCCGACACTGCCACGGCGTCCGTCGGGGATAAAACCGCTGCCAGGGCAAAGGCCACCGGCAAGGGGATCGAGGGCAGCAACCAATGAATAAAGTAACCTGCGCCCACCACGGTGAACAGCACCAGCCCCACCGCCAACGTCAGGATCGGACCACGCAGGCGCCACAACTCGCGCTTGGGCATGCGCCAACCATCGGAAAACAGCAGCGGTGGCAGGAACAGAAACAGGAACAGCTCCGGGTCCAGCGCCACATGCAGCCCCAACGTGGGCCAGGCCAGCAAGGCGCCGGCGGCGATCTGCACCAGGGGCAACGGCAGTGGGATGATGCGCCCGACCAGGCGCGAAAGGCTGACCAGCATCAGCAGGATAAGAACGGTGTAGGCGGTTTGCATAACGCGGGTTTCCCGGACAATCGACTTGCAACGACACATCAGGCAACAACTGGCCGTTGAAGTGCCATATTACCCGGCTATGTTACCTGGCTATGTTACTCGCCTATGCTGCGCACTGGCACTTTGCGCAAAAGTCGCACGCTGTTGACGAGCGGCGCCGAAACCCGCTGGTCGTGGCATAATCGGCGATCTTTCATTTTCATACGTCCAAAGGGGGGCAATTCCTTGAGTGCTTCAAGCAAAACCTTGCACCTTTTCGGCATCAAAGCCTGCGACACCATGAAAAAGGCGCGCACCTGGCTCGATGAGCACGGGGTGAGCTATGAGTTCCATGACTACAAAACAGCCGGTATCGACCGCGAACACTTGACCCAATGGTGCAACGAGCACGGTTGGCAGGTGGTTTTGAACCGTGCGGGCACCACCTTTCGCAAACTCGAAGACGAACGCAAAGCCGATCTCGATCAGTCGAAAGCCATTGAATTGATGCTCGCACAACCCTCGATGATCAAGCGCCCGGTGCTCGATCTCGGTGACAGAACCCTGATTGGCTTCAAGCCAGATAGTTATTCGGCGGCCCTCAAGTAGGCCAGCCTTCCATTTTTGTAGAGGTAACAGCATGTCCAATTCCCTGTTCAGCCTGGGCTTCGGCGTCGGCACTCAGAACCGCCAAGGTGCTTGGCTGGAAGTGTTTTACGCACAGCCCTTGCTCAACCCGTCGGCTGAAATCGTTGCCGCCATCGCACCGATCCTCGGTTACACCGAAGGCAACCAGGCGATCACCTTCACCGTGAGCCAGGCCCTGCAACTGGCCGACGCGCTCAAAGGCGTCGATGCTACCCAGGCCGCCCTGCTCAGCCGCCTGGCCGAAAGCCACACGCCGCTGGTCGCGACCTTGCTGGCCGAAGACGCAGCGCTGACCTCCACGCCTGAGGCCTACCTCAAGCTGCACCTGCTGTCCCATCGCCTGGTCAAGCCCCACGGCCTGAGCCTGGCCGGGGTGTTCCCGCAGTTGCCGAACGTGGCCTGGACCAGCCAGGGCGCTATCGACATCAATGAACTGGCCGAGCGCCAACTGGAAGCGCGCCTGCGTGGCGACCTGCTGGAAGTGTTCTCGGTGGACAAGTTCCCGAAAATGACCGACTACGTCGTACCGGCTGGCGTGCGTATCGCTGACGCTGCACGTATCCGCCTGGGCGCGTACGTAGGCGAAGGCACCACCGTGATGCACGAAGGCTTCGTCAACTTCAACGCGGGCACCGAAGGCCCGGGCATGATCGAAGGCCGCGTATCGGCGGGCGTATTCGTCGGCAAGGGCTCGGACCTGGGCGGCGGTTGCTCCACCATGGGCACCCTGTCGGGCGGCGGCAATATCGTGATCAAGGTGGGCGAAGGCTGCCTGATCGGCGCCAACGCCGGTACCGGTATCCCATTGGGCGACCGCAACACCGTGGAGTCGGGCCTGTACATCACCGCCGGCACCAAGGTTGCCCTGCTGGATGAGCAGAACCAACTGGTCAAGGTGGTCAAGGCGCGTGAGTTGGCTGGCCAGCCAGACCTGCTGTTCCGTCGTAACTCCGAGACCGGTGCCGTGGAGTGCAAAACCCACAAATCGGCCATCGAACTGAACGAAGCGCTGCACGCTCACAACTAAGCAGCCACTCGATGCCACTAGCGGCCGCACCTTCGGGGGCGGCTCGCTTATACGAGTCTTGATCACCATGCTTGTGCCCTCCCCCTGGCGCGCCGATTTCCCGGCCATCGCCACCCTGCAACGGCAAGACCAGACCTATCTGGACAGCGCCGCGACCACGCAAAAACCCCAAGCCCTGCTGGATGCCATCAGTCATTACTACGCCAATGGCGCAGCCAATGTGCACCGTGCTCAGCATTTGCCCGGAGCCCATGCGACCCAGGCGTTCGAAGACAGCCGCAGCAAGGTCGCGCAGTGGTTGAACGCAGGTGACAGCGGGCAGGTCGTGTTTACCCACGGCGCAACCTCTGCGCTGAACCTCCTGGCCTATGGCCTGGAGCACTTATTCAATGCGGGCGATGAGATTGCCATCAGCGCCCTGGAACACCACGCCAACCTGTTGCCCTGGCAGCAATTGGCCAAACGCCGCGCACTCACACTGGTGGTCTTGCCTCTGGACGATGACGGCGTCATCGACCTGGACGCCGCGGCCAGCTTGGTTGGCCCACGCACACGCTTGCTGGCGGTGAGCCAGTTATCCAACGTGCTCGGTGCCTGGCAGCCGCTGCCAGCCTTGCTGACGATGGCCCAGGCACACGGCGCCCTCACGGTGGTGGACGGCGCCCAAGGCATCGTCCATGGCCGTCACGACGTGCAGGCCCTGGGCTGCGACTTCTACGTATTTTCCAGCCACAAACTCTACGGCCCGGACGGCGTGGGTGTGCTGTATGGCCGTAATGAGGCCCTGCACCACCTGCGCCACTGGCAGTTCGGCGGCGAGATGGTGCAACAGGCCGACTACCACAGCGCCAGCTTTCGCCCCGCGCCGCTGGGTTTCGAGGCCGGCACTCCTCCGATTGCCAGTGTGATCGGCCTGGGCGCGAGCCTGGATTACCTGAGTTCACTGGATCCCTCGGCGGTGATCGCCCACGAAGCCGCCCTGCATGACTACCTGCTGCGTGGGCTTAAGGCCCGCAATGGCGTACGCGTGCTGGGATCGCCGCAGGTGGCGCTGGTGAGTTTTGTGGTGGCGGGCGTGCACAACGCCGACCTCGCCCACCTGCTGACCGAGCAAGGCATTGCTGTGCGTGCCGGTCACCACTGCGCAATGCCGCTGTTGAAGGCGATGAATCTGTCAGGCGCCATCCGCGTTTCACTGGCGCTCTACAACGATTCCGATGACCTGGAGCGCTTTTTTGAAGCGTTGGACCAGGCGCTGGACATGCTGCGATGAACTTGCCGCTGGAGGCACACGCCGCACTGCAAGCCTTCCAGGCCATTGGCAGTTGGGAGCAGCGCGCCCGGGTGCTGATGCAATGGGGTGAACGCTTGCCCGCCCTGGCCGATGATGAAAAGGTCGACGCCAACCTGGTGCAAGGTTGCGAAAGCCTGGTGTGGCTGGTGGGGCGCTTGCAGGACGGCCATTGGCAGTTTACGGCGAGCAGCGAGGCGCGGATGATTCGTGGGTTGGTGGCGTTGCTGCTGGCGCGGGTCAATGGGCTGTCGGCTGATGAACTGCAAGCGGTTGACCTGCCTGACTGGTTCAATCAACTGGGCTTGTCGCGCCAGTTATCGCCGTCGCGCAGCAATGGCTTGAATGCCGTACTGCAACGCATGCGAGACCTGACGCATACACAAAACTAATGTGGGAGCTGGCTTGCCTGCGATAGTGGCGAATCAGTCAGTATTTTCAGTGGCTGACACACCGCTATCGCAGGCAAGCCAGCTCCCACAATTTGGATCTATGTTCGGCAATGAGATTTAGCTGGGTTTGATGCGCTCCGACGGCCTGCGCACTCCCGCCACGATCTTGTCTACCGCCTTGGTGGCCGCCACCATGCCGAACGTGGCCGTGACCATCATCACCGCGCCAAACCCGCCCGCGCAGTCCAGCTTCACGCCATCACCGACAAAACTCTTCTGCAGGCAAATGCTGCCATCGGGCTTGGGATAGCGCAGTTGCTCGGTGGAAAACACGCACGGCACGCTGTAATGACGAGTCACGGTGCGCGAAAAACCATAATCGCGGCGCAAGGTAGAGCGCACTTTCGAGGCCAACGGGTCATTGAAGGTGCGGTTCAGGTCACACACCTGGATCAGCGTGGGGTCAATCTGCCCACCGGCGCCGCCGGTGGTGATGATCTGGATCTTGCGGCGCTTGCACCAGGCAATCAGCGCCGCCTTGGCGTTGACCGCGTCGATGCAGTCGATCACACAGTCGATAGTCGGCGTGATGTACTCGGCCATGGTATCGCGGGTGACGAAGTCTGCCACCGCGTGCACGGTGCAATCGGGGTTGATGCCGCGCAGGCGCTCAGCCATCACTTCGACCTTGGGCTTGCCCACGGTGCTGTCCAGGGCATGCAACTGGCGGTTGCTGTTGCTGACGCAGACATCGTCCAGGTCAAACAGCGAAATCTCACCCACCCCACAGCGGGCAATCGCTTCTGCCGCCCAGGAACCCACGCCGCCGACGCCGACAATCGCCACATGGGCCGCTTTCAAGCGTTCCAGGCCCTCAAGGCCGTACAAGCGGGCAACGCCTGCAAACCGCGGATCTTCTGTACTCATCATCATTACCCCAAAAACCGGCGCGCATTATAGGGCTACGCAGCAGCAAGTTTTAAGCTACAAGTTACAAGTGAAGAACTTAGATGGAGTTTCGCAGACTAACGTCCGGCTTTTCTCTGTCTGCTGTACGCTCAGGGAAGGGCCGGTGTAGGATGCGCGCCGTTCGGCGCAGGCCGACACCTCTTTCGTTCCGCACCCTTTGGAACCCGACATAACCATGGCATCGCGTAAATTTGGACTCAACCTGGTGGTGGTGCTGGCAATTGCCGCGCTGTTCACCGGTTTCTGGGCGCTGATCAACCGCCCGGTCACCGCTCCCAACTGGCCCGATCAGATCTCCGGCTTTTCCTACTCGCCGTTCCAGCAAGGCCAGTACCCGCAGAAAGGCCAGTACCCTACCGACGAACAGATGCGTCAGGACCTTGCGATCATGAGCAAGCTGACGGACAACATCCGTACCTACTCGGTGGACGGCCCCCTGGGCGATATTCCGAAGCTGGCCGAAGAGTTCGGCCTGCGCGTGACCCTGGGGATCTGGATCAGCCCGGACCTTGAGCGTAACGAGCGGGAGATCCAGCGCGCTATCGAGATCGCCAACACCTCGCGCAGTGTCGTGCGCGTAGTGGTGGGCAACGAAGCGTTGTTCCGGGAAGAAATCACCCCCGAAGCCCTGATCGTGCTGCTCGACCGCGTGCGCGCCGCCGTGAAAGTCCCGGTGACCACCTCCGAGCAATGGCACATCTGGGAAAAGAACCCGCAACTGGCCAAGCACGTCGACCTGATCGCCGCGCACATCCTGCCGTTCTGGGAATACATCCCAATGGACAAGGCCGGCCAGTACGTCCTGGACCGCGCCAAGGACCTGAAGAAAGCCTTCCCGAAAAAGCCACTGCTGCTGTCGGAAGTGGGCTGGCCGAGCAACGGCCGTATGCGCGGCGGCAATGAATCGTCGCCGGCAGACCAGGCGATTTACCTGCGTACACTGGTCAACAAGCTCAATCGCCAGGGTTACAACTACTTCGTGATCGAGGCCTTCGACCAGCCGTGGAAGGTCAGCGATGAAGGTTCGGCGGGTGCGTATTGGGGTGTATTCAACGCCGCGCGCCAGCAGAAATTCAATTTTGACGGCCCGGTGGTGGCGATTCCGCAATGGCGGGTACTGGCCATCGGTTCAGTGGTGCTTGCGCTGCTGTCCCTGACCCTGTTGATGATCGATGGCTCGGCCCTGCGCCAGCGTGGCCGCACCTTCCTGACCTTTATTGCGTTCCTGTGCGGGTCGGTGCTGGTCTGGATCGGCTACGACTACAGCCAGCAATACAGCACCTGGTTCAGCGTGACGGTCGGTGTGTTGCTGGCACTCGGCGCCCTGGGCGTGTTCATTGTGTTGCTGACCGAAGCCCATGAGCTGGCGGAAGCAGTCTGGACCCACAAGCGTCGGCGTGAATTCCTGCCCGTGGAAGGCGATTCGGACTACCGCCCGAAAGTGTCGATCCATGTGCCGTGCTACAACGAGCCGCCGGAAATGGTCAAACAGACCCTCGACGCGCTGGCCGCCCTCGACTATCCGGACTACGAAGTCCTGATCATCGACAACAACACCAAGGACCCGGCGGTGTGGGAGCCGGTGCGCGATTACTGCGAAACCCTGGGCCCGCGCTTCAAGTTCTTCCACGTCGCGCCCCTGGCCGGTTTCAAGGGCGGCGCGCTGAACTACCTGATCCCGCACACCGCCAAGGATGCCGAAGTGATCGCGGTGATCGACTCGGACTACTGCGTATCGCCCAACTGGCTCAAGCACATGGTGCCGCACTTCGCCGACCCGAAAATCGCCGTGGTGCAGTCGCCCCAGGATTACCGCGACCAGAACGAAAGCACCTTCAAGAAGCTCTGCTACGCCGAATACAAGGGCTTCTTCCATATCGGTATGGTCACCCGTAACGACCGCGACGCGATCATCCAGCACGGCACCATGACCATGACCCGCCGCTCGGTGCTCGAAGAGCTGGGCTGGGCCGACTGGTGCATCTGTGAAGACGCCGAACTGGGCCTGCGTGTGTTCGAGAAAGGCTTGTCGGCGGCGTACTACCACGACAGCTACGGCAAGGGTTTGATGCCGGATACCTTTATCGACTTCAAGAAACAGCGTTTCCGCTGGGCCTATGGCGCGATCCAGATCATCAAGCGCCACACCGCCAGCCTGATACGTGGCAAGGACACCGAGCTGACCCGCGGTCAGCGCTACCACTTCCTCGCGGGCTGGTTGCCGTGGGTGGCCGATGGTATGAACATCTTCTTTACCGTCGGCGCCCTGTTGTGGTCTGCGGCGATGATCATCGTGCCGACTCGAGTCGACCCGCCATTGCTGATTTTCGCGATCCCGCCGTTGGCGTTGTTCGTGTTCAAGGTCGGCAAGATCATCTTCCTCTACCGTCGTGCGGTAGGCGTGAACTTGAAAGATGCGTTCTGCGCGGCCCTGGCCGGTTTGGCGTTGTCCCATACCATCGCCAAGGCGGTGCTGTATGGTTTCTTCACCACCAGCATTCCGTTCTTTCGCACGCCGAAAAACGCCGATAACCACGGCTTCTGGGTGGCCATTTCCGAAGCCCGCGAAGAAATGTTCATCATGCTGCTGCTGTGGGGCGCGGCGCTGGGGATCTACCTGGTGCAAGGCCTGCCGAGCAACGACATTCGCTTCTGGGTGGTGATGTTGCTGGTGCAGTCGCTGCCCTATGTGGCGGCGCTGATCATGGCGTTCTTATCGTCGCTGCCCAAACCTTCGGCGGCGCCCGAGCCCGCACCGGCGGCGTAAAAAGTGACGCAATGCACTAAACGGCGGCCCTTGGCCGCCGTTTTGCTATAAGATAACGGCCCTTTTGTGAGACTTGGCCTGGCCCAATTCTATGTGGGAGCTGGCTTGCCTGCGATACAGACGCCGCGGTCTGACAGGCACACCGCAGCGATGCTATCGCAGGCAAGCCAGCTCCCACATTGGAGTTGCGTCGCTCCAGGCTCTGTATTTCCACATTCGTCCTGCGCCCCATCACACGCTTTCCGGAGTTCCCCCCATGACGGCCCATGCCGACCTTTCGCCGACCCTTCAACTGGCCATCGACCTGATCCGTCGCCCGTCGGTCACGCCGATCGATGCCGATTGCCAGAAGCTGATGATGCAGCGCCTGGGCGACGCCGGTTTTGCGCTTGAACCGATGCGCATCGAAGATGTGGACAATTTCTGGGCCACCCATGGCAAGCATGAAGGTCCGGTGCTGTGCTTTGCCGGTCACACCGACGTGGTGCCGACCGGTCCGGTACAGGCCTGGCAGAACGACCCGTTCGACGCGTTGATCGATGAAAACGGCATGCTCTGTGGCCGTGGCGCGGCTGACATGAAAGGCAGCCTGGCGGCGATGCTGGTGGCAGCGGAACGTTTCGTCACCGACTACCCGGACCACAAGGGTTCGGTCGCCTTCCTGATCACCAGCGACGAAGAAGGCCCGGCGCACCATGGCACCAAGGCGGTGATCGAACGTCTGGCCGCGCGCAAGGAACGCCTGGACTGGTGCATCGTCGGCGAACCGTCGAGCACGACCCTGGTGGGCGATGTGGTCAAGAACGGCCGTCGTGGCTCCCTCGGTGCCACCTTGACCGTGCGCGGTGTACAGGGCCATGTGGCTTACCCGCATCTGGCGAAGAACCCGATCCACCTGGCTGCGGCGGCCCTGGCTGAATTGGCTGCCGAGCATTGGGATGACGGCAACGCCTTCTTCCCGCCGACCAGTTTTCAGATTTCCAACCTCAATTCGGGTACCGGCGCCACCAACGTAATCCCCGGCGACCTGACGGCGGTATTCAACTTCCGCTTCTCTACCGAGTCCACCGTCGAGGGCCTGCAACAGCGGGTCGCGGCGATCCTGGATAAACATGGCCTGGACTGGCATGTGGACTGGGCGCTATCGGGCCTGCCGTTCCTCACCGAGCCGGGTGCGCTGCTGGATGCTGTGTCTGCCAGTATCAAGGCGATCACCGGGCGTGAGACCAAGGCATCCACCAGCGGCGGTACTTCCGATGGGCGCTTTATCGCCACGCTGGGCACCCAGGTGGTCGAGCTGGGCCCGGTCAACGCGACGATCCACCAGGTCAACGAACGCATCCTGGCCAGCGACCTCGATGTGCTGACCGAAATCTACTACCAGACCCTGATCAAGTTGCTCGCCTGATGCTTGCCTGCCCCATTTGCAGCGCACCGCTCAATGCGGTGGACAGTGGCGTGGCGTGCCCGGCCGGGCACCGTTTCGATCGCGCGCGCCAGGGTTACCTGAACCTGTTGCCGGTGCAGCACAAGAACAGCCGCGACCCAGGCGATAACCTGGCCATGGTCGAGGCGCGCCGCGACTTTCTCAACGCCGGGCACTACGCCCCGGTGGCCAAGCGCCTGGCCGAACTGGCCGCCGAGCGTGCACCGCAGCGCTGGGTCGACATTGGGTGTGGCGAGGGTTACTACACCGCGCAAATTGCCCAGGCCCTACCCCACGCCGATGGCTATGCCCTGGATATCTCCAAGGAAGCGGTCAAGCGCGCGTGCAAACGCAACCCGGCGCTGACCTGGTTGATCGCCAGCATGGCCCGCGTGCCATTGGCCGATGCCAGCTGCCAGTTCCTCGCCAGCGTGTTCAGCCCGTTGGACTGGCAAGAGGCCAAGCGCCTGCTCAGTCCCGGCGGCGGTTTGATGAAGGTCGGCCCGACCAGCGGCCACTTGATGGAACTGCGCGAGCGTCTTTACGACGAGGTACGCGAGTATACCGACGACAAACATCTGGCCCTGGTGCCGGATGGCATGCACCTGGCACACAGTGAAACACTGGAATTCACCCTGAGCCTGGCCGAAGCCCAGGACCGCGCCAACCTGCTGGCGATGACGCCCCACGGCTGGCGAGCCAGTGCCGAGCGACGCCACGAGGTGATCGAGGCGGCCGAGCCGCTGCAGGTCACGGTGTCGATGCGTTACGATTATTTCGTGCTTCAATGACTGACGTTCACCCACCCGCGAATGGATTTTCGAATCCCGCAACGAGGAACATCCATGCGCCAACCCGATATTGAGATTTACCTGAAGGACGCCGACGTCGATCACAAGGCCATCGCCGCCTGGCTGGGTGCCGCCCTGGGCCCGTGCACCGACTGGGTCCAGAAAGGCCAGACCTACAAGTGCAAGGCCGGCAGCGTGCCGGTGACCTGGCTGCCCAAGGCGGTGGGCAAATGGAACAGCCTGTACCTGGAAAGCGACCAGACCCCGTGGGACGACGACATCGCCTGCGCCCGCGCCGCGTTTGCCGCGCTGAACGTCGAAGTGCGCTGCGCGCCGGGCACCTGGGTAGAAGAAGAGGGTGAGGAAAGTGCCGACACCTGGATTCGCATCAGCGTAGACGGTGAAGAACAGATCACTTGGAAAACCGCCTGACAGCCCATTGCCAACCCAATCAATGTGGGAGCTGGCTTGCCTGCGATGCAGACACCTTGGTCTAGTCAGTCAGACCACAGTGATGCTATCGCAGGCAAGCCAGCTCCCACAGTTGATTGGGTTATCAAGACCAAGTTGTTACAGGCCGACCACATCCTCCGCCTGCAAGCCCTTCTCGCCGGTCACCACGGCGTATTCCACCTGCTGGCCTTCGGCCAACGAGCGGTGGCCTTCACCGCGAATGGCGCGGTAGTGCACAAACACATCCTTGCCATCTTCACGCTGGATAAAGCCGTAGCCCTTTGCATCGTTGAACCACTTCACATTGCCGGTTTCACGCGTTGTCATCTGTTCACTCCCACTGGTTTTTTTATTGTTGAGTCGCTCGCATTGAACTGCCGAGTATAAGACAGGCTCAAAAACCATCAACTCAACTTTACATCGCTGCTTTTTTGCCGATTTTCGGCGAATACGGCACACTACCCGCCCGAGCGCCTGCTCGGTTTTTTCCACTTGAAGCAGTTCGCCTATGACCCGCTCCCCGTTCCGCCGTCTGGTGTTTGGCACCTTGCGCCGACTGTTGTACCTCTGGGTTCGCTCAGAGACGATCAACCAGTCGTCCCTCACCCTTAACCTGGACCGCAGCCGGCCGGTTTTCTACGTCCTGCAATCACCCTCCCTCACCGAGTTGGCAGTGGTCGACGCCGAGTGCACCAAGGCCGGCCTGCCACGCCCGGTGCTGCCAGTGTCAGTGGGGCCGTTGATGGAGCCTGCGGCGTTCTTCTACCTCACGCCGGATCCGGATTGGCTTGGGCGCCAGGACAAGCGTGGCGCACCACCCACCCTGACGCGGCTGGTCAATACCCTCACCGAACACGCCGAAGAGAATGCACAAATCATTCCGGTCAGCGTGTTCTGGGGCCAATCCCCCGAAAGCGAGTCCAGCCCCTGGAAGCTTTTATTCGCCGACAGCTGGGCGGTCACCGGGCGTCTACGCCGGTTGTTGAGCATCCTGATCCTGGGGCGCAAGACCCGTGTGCAATTCTCCGCGCCTATCAACCTGCGCGAATTGATCGAGCACAATAAAGGCCACGAACGCACCGTGCGCATGGCCCAGCGCATCTTGCGTGTGCACTTTCGTAACCTGAAGACGGCGGTGATCGGCCCCGACCTGTCCCACCGCCGTAATCTGGTGAAGGGCCTGGTCAATATGCCGCTAGTGCGCCAAGCCATTTCTGATGAGGCCGAACGCGAAAAAATCTCGCCGGAAAAAGCCAAGGCCCTGGCCCTGCGCTATGGCAACGAAATTGCCTCGGACTACACCTACACCGCGATCCGCTTCCTGGAAGTGGTCTTGAGCTGGTTCTGGAACAAGATCTACGACGGCATCAAGGTCAATAACATCGAAGGCGTGCAAAAGGTGGCCCAGGGCTACGAGGTGATCTACGTGCCTTGCCACCGCAGCCATATCGACTACTTGCTGCTGTCCTACCTGCTGTTCAAGAACGGCCTGACCCCACCGCATATCGCCGCCGGCATCAACCTCAACATGCCGGTGATCGGCAGCCTGCTGCGCCGTGGCGGTGCGTTTTTCATGCGCCGCACCTTCAAGGGCAACCCGCTGTACACCTCGGTGTTCAACGAATACCTGCACACCCTGTTCACCAAGGGCTTCCCGGTGGAGTACTTCGTCGAAGGCGGCCGCTCGCGCACCGGGCGCATGCTACAACCGAAAACCGGGATGTTGGCGATCACCCTGCGCAGCTTCTTGCGCTCCTCGCGCATGCCTATCGTGTTCGTGCCGGTGTATATCGGCTATGAGCGTGTCCTCGAAGGCCGCACTTACCTGGGCGAACTGCGTGGCGCCAGCAAGAAGAAAGAGTCGATCTTCGATATCTTCAAAGTGGTCGGCGCGCTCAAGCAGCGCTTCGGCCAAGTGGCAGTCAACTTTGGCGAACCGATCAAGCTGGCAGAGTTCCTCGACGCCGAGCAACCGGACTGGCGCGCCCAGGAACTGGGGCCGAACTACAAACCGGCCTGGCTCAACGAAACCACCAATCGCCTCGGCGAACAGGTGGCGCGTCATTTGAACGAAGCCGCTGCGGTGAACCCGGTGAACCTGGTGGCGCTGGCCCTGCTGTCCACCACCCGCCTGGCCCTGGATGAACAGGCCATGGCCCGCCAGCTGGACCTGTACCTGGCGCTGTTGCGTCGTGTGCCCTACTCGCCCCACACCACCCTGCCGGAAGGCGATGGCCTGGCGCTGATCAAGCACGTCAAGGACATGAACCTGTTGTCCGAGCAGAGTGACGCCCTGGGCAAAATCGTTTATCTGGATGAGCAGAATGCCGTCCTGATGACCTACTACCGTAACAACGTGCTGCACATCTTCGCCCTGCCGGCGTTGCTGGCGAGCTTCTTCCAGAGCAGCTCGCGGATGAGCCGCGAACAGATCCTGCGCTACACCCACGCGCTTTACCCGTACCTGCAATCGGAACTGTTTATTCGTTGGTCCTTGGACGACTTGGACAAGGTGGTCGATCAATGGCTGGACGCGTTTGTCGAACAAGGCCTGCTGCGTTTCGAAAACGCCGTGTACCTGCGCCCGGCGCCGAGTTCGCGGCACTTTGTGCTGCTGACGCTGCTGTCCAAGAGCATCGCCCAGACCCTGCAACGCTTCTACATGGCGATCTCGTTGCTGCTCAACAGCGGCCAGAACAGTATCAGCGCAGAAGAGCTGGAAGACCTGTGCACGATCATGGCCCAGCGCCTGTCAATCCTGCACGGCCTCAACGCTCCGGAATTCTTCGACAAGAGCCTTTTCCGACATTTCATCCAGACGTTGCTGGAGCAAGATGTGCTGCGCCGCGATGAAGCCGGCAAGCTGGGCTATCACGACCTGCTCGGCGAACTGGCAGAAGGTGCGGCCAAACGCGTGTTGCCGGCGGATATTCGCCTGTCGATCCGCCAGGTGGCCTTGCACCGCGTGGACGGCGCAACCGAGACCGCGCCTGAACCGGTTGCCGCCCCTCCTGAAGAAAACCGCTAAATTGAACGAGGCGTCGGGCGGATTCCGGCGCCGTTGAAAAGGAGTTGCACCGTGAAAAAACTCATCCTTCTGGGCCTGACCGCCCTGCTCGGAGCCTGCCACTCGATGACCCCAACCCCGAAGGCCAGTCTGGACGGCGAAGTGTTCTACCTGCAACGCATCGCCCTGCCGCCGGCCGCCACCTTGAGTGTCAGCCTGCAGGACGTGTCCCTGATGGACGCCCCGGCCGTGACCCTCGCCGAACAGAAAGGCCCGGTCAAAGGCCAGGTGCCGCTGCCGTTTCACCTGAGCTATGACCCGGCTCAGGTCAAACCGGGCCACACCTATTCGGTCAGCGCTCGCATCGAGCTGGACGGCAAGCTACTGTTTATCACCACCGAGCGGCACACCGTGCAACTCAACGGCCAGGACCCACAACCGCTGCGCCTGCGGGTAGATGCGGCCGCACATTGATCATTCCCACTTCATAAGGAAGCGCCCATGCTCCGCAAATCTCTTCGCCTCACCGCCCTGTGTGCTGGCTTGCTGTTCGGCGCCAACGCCATGGCCCTGGATCTGGGCAGCCTGTCCCAGGGTGACGCCAGCGGCGGCCTCAAGGATGCCTTGACCCAAGGTGCACAGATTGCTGTGAAACAACTCGGGACGCCCGGTGGTTTCAGCAACAACCCGGACGTGAAGATCGGCCTGCCGGGCAAACTCGGCAAAGTCGCCGACAAGCTTAAAATGTTTGGTATGGGTGACCAGGTCACGCAACTGGAAACCAGCATGAACAAGGCCGCAGAAACCGCCGTGACCCAGGCCCAGCCAATTCTGGTCAACGCCGTGAAGAACATGAGCGTGACCGACGCCAAGGGCATTCTCAGTGGAGGCCAGGACTCCGCCACCCAGTACCTGAACAAAAGCAGCCGTGAAGAAATTCGCGCCAAGTTCCTGCCCATCGTCAAGGCCGCCACCGACAAAGTCGGCGTGGCTCAGCAGTACAACGCTCTGGCCGGCAAGGCCGCAGCCTTTGGCGCCGTGGATGCCAAGAGCGCCAACGTCGAAAACTACGTGACCGAGCAGGCGCTGGATGGTTTGTTCAAGATGATTGCGCAGCAGGAAGAAACCATTCGCAAGAACCCGGCGGCGGCAGCCACCAGCTTGGCCAAGAAGGTGTTTGGGGCACTTTAAGCTTTCGCCAGCGACTTGTACTGGGACGTAACGCGGCAAACACTCTGCGGGTGCAGAGTGTTTGCAACGGCTGAATATCAGAACTCAGCGCATTCAACGGCCGATTTGAGCGTTGGTATTCGCATTGCTGTTCGCGTTGGAAACGCTGTTGTTGATCGTAAAATTAGTGGTGGGCTGGGGATGATCGTATTTGAACGATTTGAGCGCGTCCGAAAGCTCACGCCGACTGACGGAGTCATTATGTGAATGTTTGGCGCAAGCGCCGCCCATCTGACCGCCGCCCAGTATCATACCAATCACCGAGTAAAAGTTTCCCACTGCTTGTAGGAGCATATCTATTTCGCCTCTATGAACGTTCTGGAAATGTTATCCACGTGATAAAAACCACCGAATAAAGTACCTGCGAACAGGTAACTATCTGTGGCAAGCCTGAAAAAAAGGTTCCCATTGGGCCCACCCAAAAACAGTCACAGATTTACTCCACGTCCTTCCTGATCCTGAACCAAGCCGCGTACAACGCCGGCAAGAACAACAGTGTCAACGCCGTCGCCACGATCAACCCGCCCATGATCGCCACAGCCATGGGCCCGAAGAACACACTGCGCGACAACGGAATCATCGCCAGCACCGCTGCCAGCGCCGTCAGCACAATCGGGCGAAAGCGTCGGACGGTGGCTTCGATAATTGCCTGCCAGGGTGCCAGGCCGGCCTTGATGTCTTGTTCTATCTGGTCCACCAGAATCACCGAATTACGCATGATCATGCCCGACAGCGCGATGGTGCCGAGCATGGCGACGAAACCGAAGGGTTGGCGGAACACCAACAGGAACAGGGTCACGCCGATCAGCCCCAACGGTGCGGTGAGAAAGACCATGGCCGTGCGCGAAAAGCTGCGCAGTTGCAGCATCAGCAAGGTCAGCACCACCACGATAAACAGCGGCACGCCGGCCTTCACCGAGTTTTGCCCCCGCGCAGAGTCTTCAACCGTACCGCCCACCTCCAACAGATAGCCGTCCGGCAGCTCGGCTCGCACATCGGCGAGCGTCGGCAAGATCTGCTGCACGAGGGTCGCCGGCTGTTCCTTGCCATAGATGTCGGCCCGTACGGTCACTGTGGGCAGACGGTTGCGACGCCAGATGATGCCTTCTTCGAATCCATATTCGAGGGTGGCAATTTGCGACAGCGCCACGCTTTTACCATTGTCGGTGGGCACGGCCAGGCTTGGCAGGCGCGACAGCTCGCTACGCTCATGCACCGTGCCGCGCAGGAGGATCTCGATCAATTCGTTGTCCTCCCGATACTGGCTGACGCTGGCGCCGGTCAGGGAACTCTGCAGGAATTTCGACAGGTTGGCAGTGCTCACACCCAGTGCACGGGCACGGTCTTGGTCGATATTCAGGTATACGATTTTGCTCGGTTCTTCCCAGTCCAGATGCACATTCACCACATGGGTATTTTCGCGAACCTTGGCCGCCACTTTGCGCGCCAGCGAACGGACTTCTTCGATGTGCTCGCCAGTCACACGAAACTGCACGGGGTAGCCTACGGGCGGGCCGTTCTCCAGGCGCGTGACCCGCGAACGCAGGGCGGGGAATTGCTCGTTGAGGGTTTCGATCAGCCAGGTGCGCAGGCTTTCTCGCTCCTCGATGGTGTTAGCCAGCACCACAAACTGGGCGAAGCTGGCAGCGGGCAATTGCTGGTCCAGTGGCAGGTAAAACCGTGGCGAACCGGTGCCCGCGTAGGCGACATAGTTATTGATGCCGGCATGCTCCTTGAGCAACGCCTCCAGGCGCTTGACCTGTTCGGCGGTGTTGCTCAGGGAAGCGCCTTCGGCCAGTTTCAGGTCGACCATCAACTCCAAGCGACCGGAAGCCGGGAAGAACTGTTGCGGCACGAAGCGAAACAGTGCAACCGAGCCGATAAACAGCAGCAGGGTCAGCACGATCACGGTTTTACGCCGCTGCACGCACCACTCCACCAGACGCCTTACACGCTGATAGAAGGGTGTGCCGTAAGGGTCCGGGCCGTCGGTGCCGTGTTTGGCCGCATGAATCTTCGCCAGGTCGGGCAGGAGTTTTTCCCCCAGGTAGGGCACAAACACCACGGCCGCCACCCAGGAGGCCAGCAGTGCAATGGTCACCACCTGGAAGATCGAACGGGTGTATTCACCAGTGCTCGATTGCGCGGTGGCAATCGGCAAGAAGCCTGCGGCCGTGATCAGGGTGCCGGTGAGCATGGGGAATGCGGTGCTGGTCCAGGCGAAACTCGCGGCTTTGAGGCGGTCGTAACCCTGTTCCATTTTGATCGCCATCATTTCCACGGCGATGATCGCGTCATCCACCAGCAAGCCCAGGGCCAAGACCAAGGCGCCCAGGGAAATCTTGTGCAGGCCGATGCCCAGGTAATACATGGCGGCAAAGGTCATCGCCAGTACCAGCGGAATCGCCAGGGCGACGACCATGCCGGTGCGCACGCCGAGGGAGAAAAAGCTCACCAGCAAAACAATCGCCAGCGCTTCAGCCAATACCTGGACGAATTCTCCGACGCTGGTCTTCACAGCTGCCGGCTGGTCCGACACCTTGCGCAGCTCCATCCCTGCCGGAAGGTTCTTTTGCAGGCGTGCGAATTGCGCTTCAAGGGCCTTGCCCAGTACGAGGATGTCGCCACCGTCGCGCATGGCCACGGCCAGGCCGATGGCATCTGCGCCCATGTAGCGCATGCGCGGTGCCGGTGGGTCGTTGAAGCCTCGATGGATGTCAGCCACGTCACCGATGCGGAAGGTGCGATCCCCCACGCGTATCGGAAAGTTGCGGATCTCCTCTACTGTCTTGAAGTTGCCCGAAACGCGCAGTTGCACGCGCTCGGTGGGGGTTTCAAAGAAGCCGGCGGTGGACACCGCATTTTGCTCCTGCAACGCCTGTTGTACCGCAGCCAGAGGCAAGCCGAGGGTGGCGAGCTTGAGGTTGGACAGCTCGATCCAGATCTTCTCGTCCTGCAGGCCGAGCAGCTCGACCTTGCCCACATCCGGGACGCGTTGCAGCTGGATCTGGATGCGGTCGGCGTAGTCCTTGAGCACCGCATAGTCAAAGCCGTCGCCGGTCAGGGCGTAGATATTGCCGAAGGTGGTGCCGAACTCGTCGTTGAAAAACGGCCCCTGGATATCCGGCGGCAAGGTGTGGCGGATGTCGCTGATTTTCTTGCGCACTTGGTACCACAACTCAGGAATCTGCGCCGAACGCATCGAATCACGGGCAATAAAGGTGACCTGGGATTCACCAGGACGGGAGAACGACACGATGCGTTCATACTCACCGGTCTCCATGAGTTTTTTCTCGATTCGCTCAGTGACCTGGCGCGAGACCTCCTGGGCCGTGGCTCCAGGCCAGTTGGTCTTGATCACCATGGCCTTGAAGGTAAAGGGCGGGTCTTCGCTTTGTCCCAACTTGGTGTAGGACAAGGTGCCAACCACGGCCAGCAGGATCATCAGGAACAGTACAATCTGGCGATTACGCAACGCCCATTCGGAAAGATTGAAACCCATGGGGACTACTCCTTGGTCGCCAGATTCACTACACGGTTGGAGCGATCCACCGGGCGCACTGACTGGCCCTCATGGAGCACATGCACGCCTGCGGCCACCACCCAATCGGTGGCGGCCAAGCCTTCGAGTACCGGCACGGTGTTTTCGCCAAACGCACCAATGCGTACAGGGGTGCGTTCAAGGGTGTTGTCCGGTTTTACACGCCAAACGTAGGACGCACCGTTCTCGGCACTCAGGGCAGACAGCGGTACCGATAGGGGAATGACACCGTCGACCTGGATGAAAACCCGTGCGCTTTGGCCCAGTTCGGCGGGCACTTTGCCGCCGGTGAAGGCTACGCGCGCGGCGAAGGTGCGAGACTTGGGGTCGGCGGCAGGCGACAGTTCACGAATGCGCCCGGCGAAGCGTTGCTCTGGCTGGCTCCACAACTCCACCGACACCGGCTGGCCGATCTTGAAGCGGCCAAAGCCCTGCTCGGGCAGGCTGATCAAGACTTCACGCTCGCCATCGGTGGCCAGGGTGAACACCGTCTGGCCAGCGGAAACCACTTGCCCCACCTCGACGGCACGCTTGGCGACTACCCCATCCTGAGGCGCACGCAGCACGGCGTAGCCGGCCTGATTGCTGGACACATCGAACTCGGCCTTGATCTGCTTCAGGCGTGCTTCACCGGCTCGGTAGAGGTTTTCGGAATTGTCGTACTGCGACCGACTGACCATCTGACGGTCCATCAAGGTCTTGTAGCGATCTCGCTCCGCACGTACCAAGCTCAGATTGGCCTCTGCGGCGGCTACTTGGGCGCGGGTGGCCTCCAGTTGCAGGCGCACGTCCTGGGGGTCGAGTTCGGCCAGCGGCTGGTTGGCCTTGACCCGTTCGCCCTCCTCCACCAGGCGCTTGCTGACTTTGCCGCCGATGCGAAAGGCCAGGTCCGGCTCATAACGGGCACGCACCTCACCGGGGTAGCTGTCCATTGCCTGCGCCGACGGCTGCGGTTGCACCACCATGGCCGGGCGCACGGTGGTCTGGGCCGCTTCTTCATGGCCGCAAGCGGCCAACAGGAAGATCAGGCTGACAGGCAAAGCAAGGGGCAGGAAAGCGCTGCGCATGCTGAAGGACCTTTCGCAAATAGAGCTTGGAATAATTATACTGGCCGGTATGTTATTAATACCAAACTCACCAGTCCAGTATTAAAGGTGAAAATGTCCGACAATCCTCTGAACACCGCAAGCCCAGGGCGCCCCAAGGACATGGCAAAACGCCAGGCAATCCTCGAATCGGCAAAATCGCTGTTCCTGGACAAGGGCTATGCAAACACCAGCATGGACGCCGTCGCCCTGGCGGCCGGCGTATCGAAACTCACGGTCTACAGCCACTTCACCGACAAGGAGACGCTGTTCACCGCGGCGGTAGTGGCCAAATGTGAAGAGCAATTGCCGGTGATGTACTTCGAGCTTCCCGAAGGCATGCCCGTCGAGACGGTGTTGCTCAACATCGCACGCGGCTTTCATCGGCTGATCAACAGCGAGGAGTCGGTAAACCTGCATCGCCTGATGATGACCACCGGCAATCAGGACGTGAAACTCTCCCAGATCTTCTTCAACGCCGGCCCCATGCGCATGCTGCAAGGCATGGAGCGCTTGCTCGGCAAGATTCACCAGAGCGGTGCCTTGAGCATCGACACACCGTTCAAAGCCGCGGAACACTTCTTTTGCCTGCTCAAGGGCACGGCGAACTTTCGCTTGTTGTATGGCTGCGGCGGACAATTGAGCGCGCAAGAGGCCGAAGAGCATGTGCAGGACGTGGTGCAGTTGTTTATGCGGGCCTATCGCAGCACGGGGCTCGACAGCACCGCATAGGCGGTAGCAACCGACGGTAACCACGATGCGAAGCGAGTCGCTCTTGATCTGCTCTTGATCTGCTTTTGATTTTGATCTTAAGCGCCCCGTCAAACCACGCTGGCCGGAATTCGACAGGGATTTGGGGGGTAAACCGGCAGGGATGCCGGTTTAGCCGCCCCGCGCCATGGATGGCGCGTGGCGGCGGCCCCCCAACTCACTGGCGGATTACGGGCACACCGAGCCCAGGCGAGGTGCCGAGTGGTGGGGCAAGAGCGTTTTGCTTACTTTTGCGCTTTTCAAAAGTGAGCCGCTGTCAGAGCGGAACCCTAGGTGGCCGTTACCGCAGGAATGGATATGTACACAATCCAACTGTGTTGACTGCCAGGCAGCCTTCGCGAGCAAGCCCGCTCCCACAGTTTGGATAGCGGGGCGTCAGGTAGACAGGTGTCGGCTTTCAGGCCGTCATCGCAGGCAAGCCAGCTCCCACATTTGGATTGCGGCGCGCCAGAGAGATAGGCATCGGCTGTCAGGCCGTCTTCGCAGGCAAGCCAGCTCCCACAGTTGGATCTCGCCGCACCTGGGAGATAAGTGCTGCTGTTTGCAGCTTACGGCTTGAGCGCTTTCTTGGGATAAATGTCGTAGCGGCTGGACTTGCCATCCAGCGCATGGCTCGGCTTCGGCCCCTCAATGCAGGGTGCCTTGCGCGGACGCTTGACCACCACACGATGGCTGGCCAGGGCCAGAGCCGCCGCGAGCAACGCCGGGGCATCCGGGTCATCGCCCACCAATGGGCGGAACAGGCGCATTTCCTTCTTCACCAGGGCGGTTTTCTCACGGTGCGGAAACATCGGGTCCAGGTAGATCACCTGAGGCGGCTCGCCCTGCCAGTTGAGCATCACGTCGATGGAGTTACCCTTGAGCAGCTTCATGCGCGCCACAATCGGCGCCACGTCAAAATCCTCGGCAGCGCGGGCCAGACCATCTTCGAGCAAGGCGCCGATCAGCGGCTGGCGCTCGATCAGGCTCATCTCACACCCGAGGCTGGCCAGCACGAACGCGTCCTTGCCCAAGCCAGCCGTGGCATCCAGCACCCGCGGGCGCACGCCCTGGGCGATGCCCACCGCCTTGGCGATCATCTGCCCGCTGCCGCCACCATACAACCGCCGATGCGCCGCGCCGCCTTCGACAAAGTCGACCCGCACCGGCCCTGGCGCATCAGGCCCAAGCTGTTGCAACTGCAAGCCGTGCTCCCCCACTTGCAGGGAAAAATCCGCATCGGCCACCTGCAGAGGCAACCCCAGCAGCGAAGCCCACTGTTCAGCGCGGGCCTGGAAGCTGTCAGCCAAGGCTTGGACCTGGATGCGGCTGGCCGCTGGTTGTTCGTTCATCAATCGCCACGCTCAAAAATATTAAGGATCGGCAAACAACGGCCGATAAAAATCACAGTCAGGTATTTTGCCAGAGCTGAGCGTCGACCGAGAAAAATGTCAGACATTCTTCCCCTTTCCATCGGTGTACTGCCGACCCACAACCATTACGGCCTGCGCAATACCCAAGCGCTGGCCGGGGTGAGTCATGTGTGGCAGGACTTCTTCGCCCGTGCGTTGGCCGAGCAGCTCGGTGAAACGTCGGACGCGCTCGCCGCCAAGACGCCTGCCCCGGCAGACCCGGCGGTTGAACCCCGCGAAGGCGCCGACCTGCTGGCGCAGATCCTCACCCAGCGTGAGTGCGATGTGAAAGACACCGAGATCGCCCCGCCGGAACCGCTCTTCCTGCCAATTGCCGAGTTCGAAACCGAGCTGCTGCCACCGGCCGCGACGCCGTTCCCGGAAGAAGAAATAGTCGCCCAGCAACGCCAGCAAGCGTTTGAGAGCGAGTGGGTGCGCCCCATCGTGCTGAACGCCGGCCAACCGCTACCCGCGCCGGGCCCGGCGCCACAACCACGCCCACTGCACCTGCCGATTGCCGAATTCGAGCTGGACCTGCTGCCACCGGCCGCCACGCCGTACCCCGAAGAAGAACTGCTGGCGCAGCAAAAGGCCCTGGATTTCGATTACTACTGGGCGCGTCCGCTGGTGACCCACAACCTGCGCCTGGCCGCCTGAACCTTAGCGACACACCCACCAACGCCCCATGTCCAGATGGAAATGGTTGCGATGGGCGGCGTTGTAGTCCGGGCTCAACACCACGTTGAAATCATCACAGGCGCCATCGCGTACCAAGCGCAGGAAACGCGCACTGTCGCCCTGGCCCGGCCAATCCTTGAGCACGCTGATGCTGCGCCCATCCGCCAGGCGAAAACCGGCGATATCCAGGGCATTGGCCGACGCATGCTGGCTGAGTCGACCGTCGGCACGGTTGTAGATATTACGGCAGGCAAAACTGCCCAAATGCTCGACGCGGCTCACCGCTTGGCCAAACACGGCCTGGGCCGCCGGTTGCAGGCTATGTCGCTCGAACAAGGCGAACGCCACCGCCAGCGGGCAACTGGCAAGAAAGCTGCTGCTCAAGGCCACGTCAGCGCCCTGCACGCGCAGGACACTGCGCAAGGGGCACGCCGCATCAGTCGGTGTATCAGCCTGGCGGCTCACGCGCAGACCAGAGGTGTTCAACACCTGGTCACACAGCGCTGGATCATCCTGCAAACGACTGAGCTTGTAGCGCGTCAACAGGTTGGGGCTCGCTCGCACATCCAAGGGCGCCCAGGGGTTCCATTCAGGCGGCATCGGCACCCAACCGCGCCAGACAGCCAACGCAAATGCCCCCACCAACAACAGCAACACACTCAATGTCTTGACCACACCCACGGCTCAACCCTCAAAGTAGTCCGAGCTGCTCCGCCACGGGTTCTCGATGCAAGGCAGGCAGCGGCGGTAGCCCTGGCAGGCGCACCATCAGCTTGGCGTGGAAGCGCAGCGCCAGCTGTGCCGCGAGACGGTTGTCCGACGTGTGCAGGAACATATAGGGCGTGCGGCCCTCTTCGATCCAAGTGGCAATCTTTTCCACCCAGGGAATCAGGAACGGGTCATTGGCCTCAAGGTCCGGATGCCCGATGAAGCGCACCTGGGGAAACTGCGTCAGGGCCGCCGGGCGCGGTGGCACCCGGGGCTTTTTTGACTGGGCATGCAGCACCGCTTCCGAGGTAGAAGTACAACTGAACAGTGCACGGGGATCGAGGCAGATGCGCTCGACACCGCGATCGCGCAACAGGCGGTTGAGCATGCGCTCAGCATCACCCTTGGCAAAGAACTGTTCATGACGCACCTCCACGGCCAGCGGCCGATCAATGCCATCGAGAAATCCAGCCAGCTCCGCCAGGCGTGGCGGCGTAAAGCTCTTCGAGAGCTGCAGCCACAGCGGTGAAACGCGCTCACCCAACGGGCTCATCAAGCCGACAAAACTTTCTGCCGCCGGCAACTGTTCACGTAAATCGCCAGCATGGCTGATATCGCCGGGGAATTTGGCGGTGAAGCGAAAATCATCAGGCATGATTTCGGCCCAGCGCTGCACAGTGGCGGCCGAGGGGCGAGCGTAAAAAGTGGTATTGCCCTCAACGGCGTTGAAGACCTGGGAATAGAGCCCGAGGTAATCGCTGGAACATGCCTCAACGGGATACAGGTACTCGCGCCAGGCGTTTTCACTCCAGGACGGGCAGCCGATGTAATAAGGCAAACGCATCAGATATGGATATCGAGACCCAGCACTTCCATATCCCATTCGACAAAGCCGGCAGTGGTCAGGTAGCTGGCCAGGGCGGTGGCAACGCTTTTGCTCATGGAACGGGGAAAGACCATGTCTTGCTGACGGGCAGGAACGCCGCTGATACGTGCGCTCGAGGCGCCTTGAGCTTTGGAAGGCGTATCGGTGTGTACTTCGATGAAGTCCGGTGAATCCTCGACGGACTCGTCTACCGTCACGCTCGCCTTGCGCGGCTTACGCTTGAGGGGGTACGACTGTGAGGAAAAACCGTCTATACGCATACATGCAGACTCGGTATCAATGATGGCAATTTAGCGGCACTTTCCATGGCGCGCAAATGCTCTGGTGATAACTAGAACACATAATTTGTAAAAGGTTTAAAAACCCAGGCAAATTCTGACGATTGGCGAAATTTGCCGCGTAACGCCCACATTTTTGACGTCAAATAATCCCGCGTTCGGCCTTGGTCTGCGCGACTTTATCGCGCAGGTACACCGGTGCTGCCTGGTCCGCCGCAATCGCCTCGCCGCGCTCGAATGCGAAACGTGCCAACGCCAGCAGGTCTTCGGCGTGGGGCAACATCGCCGCGTCCTGTTCGGCGCAGGTCACCTTGATGCGTTCGCCATAACCCCAGCCCGTACCGGCACCGAACCAATCGCCGCTGGCGTCAGCGGGCAACTGCGCCGCTTCGGGGGCCAGCACCGCTTCCGTGCCGACCAGGCGCATTTCGCCTGCGGTCTCACGGTAGCAACCCCAGTAAACTTCATCCATGCGCGCATCAATTGCCGCTGCCACGTGCGACGCCCCGTGCTCACGCAACGCGCGCTGGGCCAGTACCGCCAGGTTGGACACCGGCAGCACCGGGCGCTCCAGCGCAAAGGCCAGGCCCTGCACCACGCCAATGGCAATGCGCACGCCAGTGAATGCACCGGGGCCACGGCCGAACGCGATGGCATCCACGGCAGCCAGGGTGGTACCGGCGTCTTCAAGCAGTTGCTTGATCATCGGCAACAATTTCTGCGCGTGCAGGCGCGGGATCACCTCGTAGTGGCTCGTAACCTTGCCATCGTGCAGCAAGGCAACGGAGCAAGCTTCAGTCGCGGTGTCCAGGGCCAGCAGGGTGCTCATCGGTGTGGGTGTCCAAGTCGGAAAAAAGTGCGCCAGTATAAACAACAACGGCCCGCAAGCGGGCCGTTGTCTGTGCCGCCGATCACAGGATCAGCTCAGTGCTTGCAGCACCTTGGCGGTGATGGCCTCTACCGAACCCACACCTGGGATGTGGCTGTATTTCGGCTTGCCCTGGGCTGCGGACAGCTTCTGGTAGAAGTCCACCAGGGGCTTGGTCTGGGAATGGTAGACCGACAGGCGATGACGCACAGTTTCTTCGGTGTCGTCTTTACGCTGCACCAGGTCTTCGCCAGTGACATCGTCCTTGCCTTCGACTTTCGGCGGGTTGTAGACGATGTGGTACACGCGGCCCGAGCCTTCGTGAACGCGACGGCCAGCGATACGCTGGACGATCTCTTCGTCTTCAACTGCGATCTCGACCACGGCGTCCAACTCCACGCCCGCCTTCACCAAGGCTTCAGCCTGGGGAATGGTGCGTGGGAAGCCGTCGAACAGGAAACCGTTCTTGCAGTCTTCCTGGCTGATGCGTTCCTTGACCAGGTTGATGATCAGGTCATCGGAGACCAGGCCGCCGCTGTCCATCACGCTCTTGGCGATCAGGCCCAGCTCGGTGCCAGCCTTGACGGCCGCACGCAGCATGTCGCCGGTGGAGATTTGTGGAATGCCGAATTTTTCAGTGATGAACTTTGCCTGAGTACCTTTACCGGCCCCGGGAGCTCCCAGCAGAATGACGCGCATCGATGTGCTCCTCAATTTTTTATAGAGATGACGCTCGGATTCGCCGCGTGGGGCCAATCTCGTAAAAATGTGGTTCTAGGCCGATCAAACGGCCAAAGGCTGATCAAGATACACAGCGGGCCCTCACCATACAAGCCGCCAAAAGTAGGAGAAACCCGCGCCGCACATGCGTCAGCGCCAGGGTGTGCCTGAGCGCAACCCGCCTGCTCAAAAGACGACCGCCCGTTTCCGGGCGGTCGTCGTGGTTTATCCGCAAGCCATTGAGTACACGCAAAAAACCTCAACCGGTGTTGCGCAAACCGGCCGCGATACCGGCCACGGACACCAGCAGCGCCTGTTCCAGAGGGCTGTCTTGGGCAGCCTCCTGCTGACGGGAACGTGCCAGCAACTCGGCCTGCAACAGGTGCAAGGGGTCCAGGTAGGTGTTGCGCAGGCGGATGAACTCCAGGGTGTCGGGGCTATGGGCCAGCAGCTGCGACTGGCCGGTCAGGCCAAGCACCACGTCACACGCCTGCGACAATAGGTCGCGTAAGTGCGCACCCAATGCCAGCAGGTCCGGCTGCACCAGACGCTCATCATAAAGACGGGCGATATCGGCATCGGCCTTGGCCAGCACCATTTCCAGCATGTCGATGCGCGTGCGAAAGAATGGCCACTGCTCGCGCATCTGCCCCAGCAATTGACCTTCACCGCGCTCCAGCGCCTTGCTCAGTGCCGCTTCCCAACCGAGCCAGGCGGGTAGCATCAGACGCGTCTGGGTCCAGCCAAAGATCCATGGGATGGCGCGCAAGCTTTCTATCCCGCCCGCACGGCGCTTGGCCGGGCGACTGCCCAAGGGCAAACGGCCCAACTCCTGCTCCGGCGTGGACTGGCGGAAGTACTCGACGAACTGCGGATTTTCCCGCACCACGGCCCGGTAAGCGCTGACACCGTCTGCCGCCAGTTCGTCCATCAGATGACGCCAGGCAGGCTCGGGAGGGGGCGGCGGTAACAGGGTCGCTTCCAGTACCGCCGCCAGGTAGAGATTGAGGTTCTGCTCAGCGATATCCGGCAGACCGAATTTGAAGCGAATCATCTCGCCCTGCTCAGTGGTACGGAAACGCCCCGCCACCGAGCCCGGCGGCTGCGACAGGATAGCCGCGTGTGCCGGGCCACCGCCACGACCAACGGTGCCGCCGCGACCATGGAACAACAATAGCTCCACCTGTTGCTCGCGGCAGATATCCACCAGACGTTCCTGCGCCCGGTACTGCGCCCAGGCGGCGGCCGTGGTGCCCGCGTCCTTGGCCGAGTCCGAGTAGCCAATCATCACTTCCTGCGGGCCCTGCAAGCGTGCGCGGTAACCCGGCAATTGCAGCAGGCGCTCCATCACCGGTCCGGCGTTGTCCAGGTCGGCCAGGGTCTCGAACAACGGCACTACGCGCATCGGCCGTTGTACGCCCGACTCTTTCAACAGCAGTTGCACCGCCAATACATCCGACGCGGCGCCCGCCATAGAGATGACATACGAACCTAATGACGCCGCCGGTGCGGCGGCGATTTCCTTGCAGGTATTCAATACCTCGGCAGTGTCCGCCGAGGGTTTGAAGTAACCCGGCAGCAAGGGCCGCCGATTGGTCAGTTCCTGGGTCAGGAAGCTGATACGCGCATCCTCATCCCAGTCCTCATAACGCCCCAGGCCCAGGTAATCGGTGATTTCGGTCATGGCCGCCGAGTGACGGCTGGAGTCCTGACGCACATCCAGGCGCACCAGGAACAGGCCGAACGTTACGGCACGGCGCAGGCAGTCGAGCAGCGGGCCATCGGCGATCACGCCCATGCCGCATTCGTGCAGCGATTGGTAGCACAGTTGCAGAGGGTCGAGCAGGTCGCGGTTGTCCTGCAACACCTCGGCCGGCGCCGGGGTGGTGCTGGTCAACGAGGTGTGGGCCCACTGGCGCGTGGCGCGCAGGCGTTCACGCAGTTGCTTGAGCAAGGCACGATAAGGTTCGACGCTGTCGCCGACTTTCGCTTGCAACGCCGGGCTGGCCTGTTGCATCGACAGCTCGGAAGCCAGTTGATCAATGTCACGCAGATACAAATCCGCCGCCATCCAACGCGCCAGCAGCAGCACTTCGCGGGTGACCGGCGCGGTGACGTTCGGGTTGCCGTCACGGTCGCCGCCCATCCACGAAGCAAAGCGAATCGGCGCAGCCTCCAGGGGCAGGCGCAAGCCGGTGGCGGCGTGCAGGGCCTGGTCGGCCTTGCGCAGGTAATTGGGAATGGCGTGCCACAGCGAATGCTCGATCACCGCAAAGCCCCATTTGGCTTCATCTACCGGCGTGGGGCGCACGCGCCGGATTTCTTCGGTGTGCCAGGCTTCGGCGATCAAGCGTTGCAAGCGCTCGCGAATCTGCTCGCGCTCGGCGGTGGTGAGATCGCGGTGATCCTGCAAGGCCAGTTGCGCGGCAATGGCATCGTATTTCTGAATCAGCGTGCGGCGGGCCACTTCGGTGGGGTGGGCGGTGAGCACCAGCTCGATGTCCAGCCGCGCCAGCTGCCGGGCCAAGGATTCATTGCTGTGCCCTTCGCTTTGCAGACGGGCCAGCAATTCTGGCAAGACGCGGGATTCGAACGGCGCAGATTGCGATTCATCGCGCCGATGAATCAACTGATATTGCTCGGCAATGTTGGCCAGGTTGAGGAACTGGTTGAAGGCCCGCGCCACGGGCAGCAACTCCTCCTCCTGCAACTGATTGAGGCTGGCGCTCAGTTCATCACCAGCGGCATTTTGCGAAACGGCTCCATGGCGGTCGGCCTTGGCGCCTTTGCGGATCTGCTCGATCTTATCGAGGAAAGCCTCGCCGTACTGCTCTCGAATGGTGTTGCCCAACAGCTCACCCAGCAGGTGAACATCCTCACGCAAGCGTGCATCGATATCACTCATCAGCCAATCTCCAGCCAGAAATCCGGGACGCGCAGGTGCTTCAGAGTGCCGCCGACGTCGGTTTCTGACAAGGCCGAACGCGAACGACTTTAAACCTTGGCGCTTACAGCTAGTCTCAACGATGAGTCGCCGCGTTATTTTCACGCAGGCGGCTGGTCACTCATCACCGCCTGCCATCGCAGGCTTTATTGAGGTAGCCATGAAAATTCGAGAACTGGCCCAGCATTGGGAAGAAACCGCCAAGGGTCGTTTGACCAAGACTGAATACGCCATTCATCTGGATGTAGAAGCCGCTGCCCGGCTGGCGGCCATTGCCGAGATGTACCCCAAGCGCCACGTCGAAGAACTGCTCGGCGAGCTGATCGGCGCCGCACTGGAAGAGCTGGAAGCCAGCTTTCCCTACATCCAGGGCCAGCAGGTGATTGCCACCGACGAAGAGGGTGATCCGCTGTATGAAGACGTCGGCCCCACCCCACGTTTTCTCACGTTATCCCGTCGCCATTTGCATGATTTATCAGCCGTTGCTGACGAACAAAAACACTGATAAACATTTATTGACGTCAATTAAACCCACGTATTCCGGGCCTTTTACAGGCCCGGAGGTACCGCTGCCCGCCGCGAAAGTTCCATTTTTTAAACATTGACCAGTCAGTCAGATATTTTTTTAGGCAAATCGCCATATCCGCTGAACTTTTGAAAAAAGCCTCCGGTCACAGCCAGTAGCCATCACTTGTGGAACGATCGTTTGAACGGACGCCATGTGCTTTACCGACGGGCCCGAAATCGATACGCCCCGATGGATTTTGATGTTTTTCAGGAGTTATCCAATGGAGTTGAAGACGATGAACACCAGCACTGCCAAATCCTCGTTTAACCACCTGCGCGGGCTCAAATTGGCCGCGCTGGCAATCGGCACCAGCTTCGTTCTGGCGGGCTGCGCCGGCAACCCTCCAACCGAGCAGTACGCCGTAACCCAATCGGCCGTCAACAGCGCAGTCAGCGCCGGCGGTACCGAGTATGCGGCGGTGGAAATGAAGTCGGCCCAGGACAAGCTCAAAGAAGCTGAGATTGCCATGCACGACAAGAACTACGACAAAGCTCGCCAACTGGCTGAACAAGCCGAGTGGGATGCTCGCGTCGCTGAGCGTAAAGCCCAGGCTGCCAAGGCTCAACAGGCTGTGAAGGATTCCCAGAAGGCTGTTGACGAACTGCGTAAAGAAGGCATGCGCCCAGCTGCAATCATGCAGAAGTAAGCCGCTGCCACTTGACTGCATCGCACCTGATATCGAATTGAAAGGACGACACGACTATGCGTAAACAATTGATGATCCCTGCCCTGCTGGCGATGAGCGTTGCCTTGGCGGCCTGCTCCACCCCGCCGAACGCGAACCTGGAAAATGCGCGGACCAATTTCTCGTCCCTGCAAACCAACCCACAAGCCACCAAGCTGGCTGCGCTGGAAACCAAAGACGCCAGCGACTGGCTGGACAAGGCTGACAAGGCCTACCGCGACAAAGAAGACGAGAAGAAAGTCGACCAACTCGCATACCTGACCAACCAGCGCGTTGAAGTGGCCAAGGACACCATCGTCCTGCGAGAATCCGAAGCCAAGCTGAAAAACGCCGGTGACGAACGCGCCCGTGCGCTGCTGGACGCGCGTGATGCGCAGATCAAGCAACTGCAAAACAGCTTGAACGCCAAGCAAACCGATCGTGGCACCCTGGTGACTTTCGGTGACGTGCTGTTCGCCACCAACAAGTCCGACCTGAAATCCAGCGGCCTGGTGAACATCACCAAGCTGGCTCAGTTCCTGCGCGACAACCCAGACCGTAAAGTGATCGTCGAAGGCTACACCGACAGCACCGGTTCTGACTCGTACAACCAGAGCCTGTCGGAGCGTCGTGCCGCTTCCGTTCAACGTGCACTGGCTCAACAAGGCGTGGATATCTCGCGCATCGTGACCCAGGGTTATGGCAAGGAATATCCGGTTGCCGATAACGGCAGCGTTTCCGGCCGCGCCATGAACCGTCGCGTTGAAGTGACAATCTCCAACGACAACCAGCCGGTCAAGCCACGGTCTTCCGTCGCTAACTGATCATTGGTCTGGTAAAAAGCCCCGCCTTCAGGCGGGGCTTTTTCGTTGCCATTCATGAAAGCGTATTCAAGCTTTAGTCATTGAGGTATCCGAAGGTGATGCGATTGCCACAAAAAAACCACCAGAAACGGTGGTTTTTTTGACTAGGGAAACTTGATCATGCGATCAGTATCTTCATCCGGCGGCGTTATCTTTTTGTTATGACGGGAGGTATCAGATGAGCAACCTGCCAACTGATTACGCGCCTGTTCTTGCGCATCCGCCCGCTCCAACGCCTGATGCGCCCTGGCCATAGCCAGCATATTGCATATCGCATCAATTCTTATCACTGCCTTCCCGCCCCCACTGTGCGTAAGTTACATCGCCCTTTGTGGTACCTGACGCAATTAGGTTCCAAACAATTTCGTTACACGCCCCCGGTACGCCGATAAGTGCAATGCCGCTGACATGAAAAACCTGTCGATAACTGACAGGTTTTTAAGGGTTGCCTATCAGTAGGTGACTGAGCCTTGATTCTCGCCACCGCCGGCCTGAATCTGGCCTTGGCCAGCTGAGCCACCTTCACCGGCTTGGCCACTTTGAGCCGCTTTTTTTTCCAGCAGTTGCTTCAGCATTTCAAGCAGCTCTTCAATGCTTTCTCCCCCACCAGCGCCTTGGCTTGCTCCGGAACCTTGAGCGCCTCCACCCCCCTGGGAACCACCGGAACCAGAACCTTGCGAACCTTCACCGCGCTTAGCGCGGATTTGCTCTTGAAGTTGCTGGATTTGCTGATCAAGACCTTGCGAAGCCCCCTGAGAACCTCCCGAATTGCCGACGCCAATTGAAGGTGCTGCGCCAATACCATTCATAAAACTCGTACTCCAGATTGATGAAATAAAGTGCGCTGATCAGCCAGGCCAATCAGTACCTCATCTGTGGCGTACGAATGAAGATGGTTCCAATCTGTAAAGGCTCGAAAGCCCTTGAGCAACTAAGCTGCACACCGGATGGTTTTTGGGCTCACTGTTGCAACTGCGGGGTTTCTTGGCCCATGCAACGCACGGCCTGCTTCTTGTTATTGACCAGCACGCCGCTCAAGCCTTTCTGTTCGGTATCAAACATCACCAACACGCCGTCAACGCACTGCGCCACTTGCGCAGCCGGGGTCAGGGAGATCTTGTAATCCTCGCCCGGCACTGTCTTGAGCATGGTGAAGTCGCTGAGCAGCAACGCATCTTCGGGCTTGGCGAAGTGCAGGTAGCCGTAGTACCACAGGCAGCCTACGGTGCCGATGATGGTGCCGATGCCGGTGAGAATCAGCGGGATCATATTGCGTTCTTCGCTCATTGCGGGCTCTCTGATGAATCAACTTTAGGAACAGGGTAATTCGGGATTTCTCCCAGGCGGCGCAAGCCGTTGAAGTGCTGCGGGTCGTCCAGATAACGCAGCATGACGGTTTGCCAGGTTTTGTCGGCAAAGGTCTGCACATGGCCGCCACGGGTCAGTTGCAACACCCTGGGCGGGGGGGCGGCCTGATACAAGCGGATGCCATTGGACACCGGCACGATAGGGTCATCCAGGCTGTGGAACAGCAACTTGGGCACGCCGGTCAGCCCTGGCATGGCCTTGATCGCACTATCGCCGTCAGGCACCAGCCATGACAGCGGCACCTGCAACGGCCAGGTTAACCAGGAAGTGCTCAAGGCGAATTGTCCTACGTCACGATAACTGGCGGGTACGCCGTCCAATACCAGCGCCTTGAGTTGGGATTGGCGCTCCGGGTGGGCTGCCAGGTAATGCACTGCCAGTGCACCACCCAGGCTTTGGCCGAGGATAATCAGCGGTTGACCCTGGGTTTCAGGCGCCTTGTCGATCCAGCTGAAAGCGGCGTCGATATCCTGGTAGATCGCCGGCAACGATGGCTTGCCTTCCGAAAGCCCATAGCCACGATAGTCCAGCAACAGCACTTGATAGCCCTGTTCCGGCAACCACCAACTGCCCCCCAGGTGCCAGGCGAGGTTACCGCCATTGCCGTGCAAATGCAGGACGGTGCCCTTGAGCGGTACACCGGGTTTGGCCGGCAGCCACCAGGCGTGCAGTTTCACGCCATCTGCAGTGGTGAGCGTGACGTCGCGGTAGGGAAGATGGGCTTTTTCCGGCGTGAAGGGCAGGCCGGGCTCGGGGTAGAACAGCAAGGAGCTGCAGCCGTTCAGTGTGAGTAGCAGGCATAAAATGCCGAGGATTCTCATCCGTTGAAGCCTCGCGAAAGTTCTGAAGACCCGTGCAGATCAAATGTGGGAGCTGGCTTGCCTGCTCCCACATTTTGATCCGGTTTCGTCCGTTAAAGGATATTGGAGTAATCCGCCTCGATCCGGTCCAGGCTCAAGTGGTTGAGGAAGTTGGAGAAGCACATCCAGGCCGCCAGCGCGTTCATGTCGCGAAACTGCTCCGGCAGGTACTTGGGCGGCACCACCAGGCCTTCGTCGACCAACTGGCGCAGGGTACGCATGTCTTCAAGGGTGGTCTTGCCGCAGAACAGCAGCGGCACTTGCTCCAGCTTGCCTTTACGTACAGCGAGCTGGATGTAGTTGTAGACCATGATAAAGCCCTTGAGGTAGGACAAATCCTTGGTAAATGGCAGACCGGTGGGCACCGAACCACGGAATACCCGGCTGGCATTTCCATAGCTTTCGGCCATTTCAAAGCCTTGCTCGCGGAAGAACTCAAACACCTGCAGGAAGTCCGCCCCCTCCTCCACCATATGGATGGCACGTGTCCGGTTGGTAAGTTTGCGCAGGCGGCTGGGGTAGGAGGCAAACGTGATGATTTCCATCAGGATCGCCAGGCCTTCCTGGGTGACGGTGGACGACGGCGGGCCTTTGGACAGGAACGTGCAGATCGGCTGGTTCTGGCCGTTGAGGGTGGTGCCCACATGCACCAGGCCTTCATGCACCTCCAAAGCGCGCACGTCGCGGTCGTTGAACATCGCGTCGGCGCGGATCTTGATGTAGTCAGCGCCCGCCGCTGCGTCGGCGACAATGCCATCGGACTCGAATACGCGGATGGTCTCCTCCGCTTCGCCAAACACTTTGTTCAGACGGGTTTGCAGCAGGCTGACCGCATCTTTGGCGGTGAGGGTCTTGGCTTCGTCCTTGAGGTCACCCCGGCCATCAATGTTGTTGAGGTAATCGGAGAGCATCAGACCAAGGTCGGCCAGGGTCGGGTCGCCAGCGTGGAACGCATCGGAGGCGGCGCCGTACAGCTCTTGGGAAATCAGACCGAAGTCCTCGGTGCCGCGCGCTTCAAGCATGCGCACCACCATGCGGTATTCGCGGCACATGCGCCGCATGATCTGCCCCACCGGGCTGAATTGTCCAAGGCGACGGGTGATGTCGCGCTCGATGTTCTGGAATTCCAGCTTCACCGCGCTGGAGTCGAACGACAGCGGTCGGTTCAGGTAGTAATCACGGTCTACGGCAGGCATCGCCTTGCCCTTGGCCTTGAGAAATCCCTGGCGAATGTTTTCGTCCCATTTCACCGCATCGAGAACGCGGATCGGTGTTTGCGCCAGCACAATGCGATCGGACAAGGTGCGTATCGTCTGCTGGTAATCGTCCACCCGGTGCTTCCTCTTTAAACGTTATTGGCCCACGCGCAGGTAGCGCACGGCTTCAGCAGCAAGCCCAGCTCCCCCAAAGCAGATTGCGCACAGGGCTAGACCGAGGCCAATACCAGGTGCATGTAACGCTTGAGAATTTCAAGCATCTCGTCACCGGTCAGAGGCTCTGCGCCGCCCAACAGGCCCTGATATTCCATCCGACTGATGATAGCCGTCAACACCTTGGCATCCTGCTGCGGCTCCCGGGAGCCCAATACCTGGAAAAACTGCCCGGTACCCTGCAACAGGATCTGTTGATGGGAGCGTACCAGTTCGGCCAGCCGCGGGTTCAATAGGGCTTCCTGGCGAAAAGCCTGCTCAGCCATCAGGTATTCGCGCCGGTTGGTCAGCTGGCGCAGTACATAGTCAGCGGTCAGGCGCGCGATATCATCGGCCAGTTGCGAGCGCGACTCCGGACTGCCATCGCCATAGGCGACCATCTCGCGCAACAGGCCTTCGTTGCGCACCCACAGTTTGCCCATGAAAGCGGCGCTGCGTTCCACGTACTGGGCGAAGGTATCGGTGAGCAGGTCGTCGATGTCTTTGAAGTAATAGGTGGTGGCCGACAGCGGCACCCCCGCCTCTGCCGCCACTGCCCGGTGACGTACGGCCCGCACGCCATCGCGCACGACGATACGCATGGCCGCATCGAGAATGTCTTGCCGGCGTTGCTCGCTGCCCCGTCGGCTGGCCTTGCGGCCCTGGTACTGAACGCTTTCAGCCACGGCAGCAGCAATGCCGGCGGCACCTTCTTGAGCTATTACGCGGTTCACCACACTTCTTCCTTTAGAGGTGACGCGGAGCGTCACAGGGTGCATTCCCACGCGGAGCGTGGGAATGATCACTGACGAGCACCACTTGAACAGGCCACATAAAAAAGCCGCCTTATAAAAGGCGGCTTCGGATTTCGCTACGGTTACGCTTGCGGCCGCATGTGCGGGAACAGGATCACGTCGCGGATCGACGGCGAGTTGGTCAACAACATCACCAGACGGTCAATGCCGATACCTTCACCGGCGGTGGGCGGCATGCCGTACTCCAGGGCCCGAACGAAGTCGGCATCGTAGTGCATGGCTTCGTCATCACCGGCGTCCTTGTCGGCCACCTGGGCCATGAAACGCTCGGCCTGGTCTTCCGCGTCGTTAAGCTCGGAGTAGGCGTTGGCGATTTCGCGGCCACCGATGAACAGCTCGAAACGGTCGGTGACGTTGGGGTTGTCGTCGTTGCGACGGGCCAGCGGCGACACTTCGAACGGGTACTGGGTAATGAAGTGCGGCTGCTCCAGCTTGTGCTCCACCAGTTCTTCGAAAATCATCACCTGCAGCTTGCCGAGGCCTTCGAAGCCCAGCACCTTGGCGCCGGCTTTCTTGGCAATGGCACGGGCCTTGTCGATGTCGTTGAGGTCGTCAGCGGTCAGCTCGGGGTTGTACTTGAGGATCGAGTCGAACACCGACAGGCGCACGAATGGCTCGCCGAAGTGGAACACCTTGTCGCCGTACGGCACGTCAGTGCTGCCCAGCACCAGCTGTGCCAGCTCGCGGAACAGTTCTTCGGTCAGGTCCATGTTGTCTTCGTAGTCGGCGTAGGCCTGGTAGAACTCCAACATGGTGAATTCAGGGTTGTGACGGGTCGAGACGCCTTCGTTACGGAAGTTGCGGTTGATCTCGAACACCTTTTCAAAGCCGCCCACCACCAAGCGCTTGAGGTACAGCTCCGGCGCGATACGCAGGAACATTTCCATGTCCAGCGCGTTGTGGTGGGTTTCGAACGGTTTGGCTGCGGCACCACCCGGGATGGTCTGCAGCATCGGGGTTTCCACTTCCAGGAAGTCACGCTGCATCAGGAAGCTGCGGATGTGAGCAATGACTTGCGAGCGTACGCGGAAGGTCTGGCGCACGTCTTCGTTGACGATCAGGTCAACGTAGCGCTGGCGATAGCGCTGTTCGGTGTCGGTCAGGCCGTGGTGTTTGTCTGGCAGCGGGCGCAGGGACTTGGTCAGCAGGCGCACATTGGTCATCTCGACGTACAGGTCGCCCTTGCCGGAACGGGCCAGGGTGCCTTCGGCTGCGATGATGTCGCCCATGTCCCAGGTTTTCACCGAGGCCAGGGTTTCTTCGGACAGGGTCTTGCGGTTGACGTAGACCTGGATGCGACCGGTCATGTCCTGGATCACCATGAACGAGCCACGGTTGAGCATGATGCGACCTGCCACCTTGACCGGGATCGCAGCCTCTGCCAGTTCTTCCTTGGTCTTGTCCGCGTATTGCTTCTGCAAGGCATCGCAGTAGTTGTCGCGACGGAAGTCGTTGGGGAAGGCGTTACCCTTGGCGCGCTCGGCAGCAAGCTTTTCCTTGCGCAGGGCGATCAGGGAGTTTTCTTCCTGTTGCAGGGCTTGCGGGTCGAGTTGTTGGTCGCTCATGTCTTTAAATATTCCATCAGGTTCGTTGCCCCCAGCCTTCGGCGGGGGATCGCGGGCAAGCCCGCTCCCACAGAGGGTATTAGAGGCCGGATTTCAGGCTGGCTTCCAGGTATTCGTCGATATCGCCGTCGAGTACCTTGTCGCAGTCGCTGCGTTCGATGTTAGTGCGCAGATCCTTGATCCGCGAGGCATCGAGCACGTACGAACGGATCTGGTGGCCCCAGCCGATATCCGACTTGGTGTCTTCCAGCGCCTGGGAAGCGGCGTTGCGCTTCTGCATTTCCTGCTCGTACAACTTGGCCCGCAGCATTTTCATGGCGGTGTCCTTGTTGGCGTGCTGGGAACGTTCGTTCTGGCAGCTGACCACGGTGTTGGTCGGTACGTGGGTAATACGTACGGCCGAGTCGGTGGTGTTTACGTGCTGGCCACCGGCGCCGGAGGAACGGTAGGTGTCGATCCGCAGGTCGGCCGGGTTGATCTCGATTTCCACTTTGTCGTCGATCTCTGGCGAGACGAACACCGCAGAGAATGAGGTGTGGCGACGGTTGCCGGAGTCGAACGGGCTCTTGCGCACCAGGCGGTGCACGCCGATCTCGGTGCGCAGCCAGCCAAAGGCATATTCGCCCTTGATGTGCACGGTCGCGCCCTTGATACCGGCCACTTCACCGGCGGACAGTTCCATGATGGTCGCGTCGAAACCGCGTTTGTCGGCCCAGCGCAGGTACATGCGCAGCAGGATGTTGGCCCAGTCCTGGGCCTCGGTGCCACCGGAACCGGCCTGGATATCCAGATAGGCGTTGTTCGGGTCCATTTCATGGCTGAACATGCGGCGGAATTCAAGCTTGGCGAGGTTTTCCTCGAGACGGGCCAGCTCGGCGACGACATCGCCCACTGCGCCTTCGTCGTTTTCTTCGACGGCCATGTCCAGCAGGTCGCGGCAATCACCCAGGCCGGTGTTCAGTTCGTCGAGGGTATCGACGATCTGTGCCAGCGCAGCGCGCTCGCGCCCCAGTTCCTGGGCGTACTCAGGTTTGTTCCAGACACTCGGATCTTCAAGCTCGCGATTGACCTCGGTCAGACGCTCATGCTTTTGATCGTAGTCAAAGATACCCCCGAATAGTTTCGGAGCGCTCGGACAGGTCCTTGATGGTGTTAAGGATCGGGTTGATTTCCATGGCGGGCAGCACTCGTTGGCGAACTTTTGAAAGCCGGCGAGTATAACGGCAAACGGCTGCGAACGGCAGTCCGCTTGGCCGAAAAGGCGGCGGTTTGTACAGGATCCATAGCCAGATAGCGATCAAATGTGGGAGCTGGCTTACCTGCTCCCACAGAGGCGCCCGGCGCTTGGGATTATTCGATGCCCACCTGATTACGCCCATTATTCTTGGCCGTGTATAACCCCTTGTCCGCCGCCATGATCAACTGCCGACAATCGGTACCCTGGACCGGCGTCAACGTCGACAGCCCAATACTGATGGTCAGGCTGGCACCTTCAGCCGGGGCGATGTGCGGGATTTTCAACGCCGCTACCGCCATGCGCAGCTTTTCCGCGACCAGGCGTGCGCCGCCCGGTGAGGTGTTGGGCAGGACCAGCGCGAACTCCTCGCCGCCGTAGCGCGCCGGCAAATCCGAAGGGCGGCTGCTGGCTTCACGGATGGTGTTGGCGACTTTGCGCAAGGCTTCGTCGCCCTCGACGTGGCCGAAGCTGTCGTTGAAGGTCTTGAAGAAATCCACGTCGATCATCAGCAGCGACAGTTGGGTCTGGTCGCGCATGGCGCGGCGCCATTCCAACTCCAGGTATTCGTCGAAGTGGCGGCGGTTGGACAGCCCGGTCAGGCCATCGGAGTTCATCAGGCGTTGCAGCACCAGGTTGGTGTCCAGCAACTGTTGCTGGCTGACGCGCAACGCGCGGTAGGCCGCGTCGCGCTGCAACAGGGTCATGTAGGAGCGCGAGTGGTAGCGGATGCGCGCCACCAACTCGATGTTGTCCGGTAGCTTGACCAGGTAATCGTTGGCCCCGGCCGCAAAGGCCGCGCTCTTGATCAGCGGGTCTTCTTTGGTGGACAGCACGATGATCGGAATATTCGCGGTGGCCGGGTGATTGCGGTATTCGCGCACCAGAGTGAGGCCGTCCAGGCCCGGCATCACCAGGTCCTGCAAGATCACCGTGGGCTTGATGCGGATCGCCTGGGCAATCGCCTGGTGCGGGTCGGCACAAAAGTGGAAGTCGATGTTTTCTTCATGGGCCAGGCCACGCCGCACGGCTTCACCGATCATGGCCTGGTCGTCGACCAGCAACACCATGGCGGCGTTTTCGTCGGTCTTGAAGTCGTCGAGCTGTAAATCATTCATGTGCAGTCACCTGAATTACTACCTGCAAGCCAGCACGGCGGGAGATTTTTGTTCATTTTGCAAAGACCTCCAGCAATCGGGGCGCAATTCTATCCAGTGGGCGAATTTCAACAGCGGCATCAATCGCCGCCGCCGCTTTGGGCATGCCATACACCGCCGAACTCTGTTGGTCCTGGGCGATGGTCAAATATCCTTGTTCCCGCATCAGCTTGAGGCCCTGGGCGCCGTCGCGCCCCATGCCCGTGAGCAAGACACCGACGGCGTCACCGTTCCAGTGGCTGGCGACGCTTTCGAAAAACACGTCGATCGACGGCCGGTAAATCTCGTTCACCGGCTCTGCGGTATAGGCTAGCGTGCCATTTTTCAACAAGCGAATATGGTGGTTGGTGCCGGCCAGCAATACCACGCCGGGTTGAGGCGGCTCGCCTTCACAGGCCAGGCGCACCGGCAGGCCGGAAGCGCTGCTCAGCCACTCGGCCATGCCAGCGGCAAACACCTGGTCCACATGCTGCACTAGCACGATGGCGGCAGGGAAATCCCGGGGCAACCCCTTGAGCAGAACTTCCAGGGCCGCCGGCCCACCGGCCGAAGAACCAATCGCCACCAGCCGTAGACGCTTGCCGGTGACCCGCTGCGGCGGGGTTTCGGCACGCACCCGCGTGCCGCGCTGGCCGATCAGCCAGCCAATATTGAGGATCTTGCGCAACAGGGGCGCCGCCGCATCCTTGGGGTTGCCCACGCCCAGTGCCGGGGTGTCCACCACATCCAGGGCGCCGTGGCCCATGGCTTCGAATACACGGCTGACGTTGGCCTGGCGGTCAACGGTGACGATCACGATCGGGCATGGCGTGTCGGCCATGATCTGGCGGGTAGCTTCCACGCCGTCCATCACCGGCATGATCAAGTCCATCAGGATCAGGTCCGGGGTCAGCTCGGCGCAACGCTGCACCGCTTCCAGGCCATTGCTGGCCACCCACACCACCTCGTGGGCGGGCTCGTAACTCAAGGCACGGCGCAAGGCCTCTACGGCCAGGGGCATGTCATTGACGATCGCAATCCTCATGCCCGGGCGCCTCCAATCAGTTCAACCACGGCGTCGAGCAAGGCGTCGTCATGGAAACTGGCTTTGGCTAGATAATAGTCGGCCCCGGCGTCGAGGCCACGGCGGCGGTCTTCTTCACGATCCTTGTAGGAAACCACCATCACCGGCAATGATTGCAGGCGACTGTCACGGCGCAAAAGTGTGACCAATTCAATACCGTCCATGCGAGGCATATCAATATCCGTGATAAGCAGGTCGAAGTCCTCGGAGCGCAATGCGTTCCAGCCATCCATGCCATCGACCGCCACGGCAACTTCATAACCCCGGTTGAGTAACAATTTGCGTTGCAGCTCGCGCACCGTCAGTGAGTCGTCCACCACCAGCACGCGCTTGCGCGGCGCTTCGGTGGCCTGCTGGTTGCGCCGGGCGATGCGCTCCAGGCGGCCGGTATTGAGCAGCTTGTCCACTGAACGCAGCATGTCTTCGACATCGACGATCAACACCACCGAGCCGTCATCGAGCAAGGCCCCGGCAGAAATGTCCTGGACCTTGCCCAGGCGATCATCCAGCGGCAACACCACCAGCGTGCGCTCGCCGATAAAGCGCTCCACGGCAATCCCGTACACGGCATCGCGTTCGCGGATCACCACCACTTTCAAGGTATCTGAAGGGGTCTGCCCCGGCGGGCGCTGCAGCAACTGGCTGGCGGCAACCAGGCCGACGTGTCGGCCTTCATGCCAGAAGTGCTGGCGGCCTTCCAACTGCACGATGTCGTCGGGGGCTAGGTCGCACATGCGTTCGATATGCGCCAGGGGAAACGCATAGGCTTCTTCGCCGACTTCCACCACCAGGCTGCGCACCACCGACAGGGTCAGCGGCACCTCAAGATGGAAGCGACTGCCCTGCCCCGCCGTCTGTTCCAGCACCACTGCGCCGCGCAACTGGCGAACCATATGCTGCACCGCGTCCAGGCCCACACCGCGCCCGGACACTTCGGTGACTTTGTCCCGCAGGCTGAACCCCGGCAGGAACAGGAAGGTCAGTAGCTCCTCTTCGCTCAGGCGCAGAGCCGTTTCCACCGGAGACAAATTCCGGTCGACAATAGTGCCGCGCAGGCGCTCGAGGTCGACACCGTTGCCGTCATCGCTCAATTCCAGCACCAGCAACCCGGCCTGATGGGACGCGCGCAGGCGAATCAAGCCCTCCGCCGGCTTGCCCGCCAGCACGCGCTGCTCAGGGGTTTCGATGCCGTGGTCGACGGCATTGCGCAATAAATGGGTGAGCGGCGCTTCGAGTTTTTCCAGCACGTCACGGTCGACCTGGGTCTTTTCGCCTTCAATCTCCAGGCGCACTTGCTTGCCCAGGCTGCGACCGAGGTCACGCACCATACGCACCTGCCCGGCCAGCACATCGGCAAACGGCCGCATGCGGCAGGCCAACGCGGTGTCGTAGAGCACCTGGGCGCGCTGGCCGGCCTGCCAGCCGAACTCATCCAGCTCGGCGTTTTTTTCCGCCAGCAGGGCCTGAGCTTCACTCAGCAGGCGACGGGTATCGGCCAGGGCTTCCTGGGCTTCCAGGTTCAGATCCAGGGATTTTAGCTGGCCATCCAGGGCATCCAGTGCACGCAAGCTGTTGCTCTGAATGCGCTTGAGGCGTTGCAGGCTGGCCAGGTACGGCTTGAGCCGCTGGGTTTCCACCAGGGATTTGCTGGACAAGTCCAACAGGCTGTTCAAGCGCTCGGCCGTCACCCGCAGCACGCGCTCGCCGCCTTCAGTCATGCGTTTGCTCTGGCGCGGCGCTTCACTGCTGACCGGCGCGGGCTCCAGCTCGGGCTCCAGCAGCAATGCGTCAACCCGCGTGGGGATGGGCTCGGGATTTGGCACGGGCGTGGCAATCGGCTGCGAGGGATCGAGCAAGCGCTCCATCAGCGCTACGTACGCCTCGATATCCGCCGGCCCCACGTCATTGCCCGGCGTGGCGATTCGCATCAGCAGGTCGGTGCCTTGCAGCAACGCGTCGATATGTTCAGGTTGCAGGTACAGGCGGCCTTCCTGGGCACTGACCAGGCAGTCTTCCATGACGTGGGCCACGCTGACCCCGGCATCCACGCCGACAATCCGCGCCGCCCCTTTAAGTGAATGCGCGGCGCGCATGCAGGCTTCGAGCTGGTCGGCCTGGGTCGGGTTGCGTTCCAGCGCCAGCAGGCCCGCGCTCAACACCTGGGTCTGCGCATCGGCTTCCAGGCTGAACAGTTCTAACAGCGAGGCATCGCGCATCTGGTCGGGGGTCATGCGAGGCTCCGGGTCACGGCGGACAACAATTGCACTTCGTCCAGCCAGCGCAGACTGCGGCCTTTCCACTGCAACACGCCTTGGGTGTAGCGTGCGCTGGCCTGGGTGCCGGACACCGACGCAGCCTTCAAGGTGCGCTCATCAATGGCGTGGATGCCGTCTACTTCATCTACCGGTACGACGACCGGGCCGTCCTGGGCAGCGATGATCAGCATGCGCGGCATGATCCGCCCGCCGCTGGCGCCGGCACTGGTGCTGTCCAGGCCCAGCAGTTCCACCAACGACAGGCACGCCACCAGCGCCCCGCGTACGTTGGCCACGCCCAGCAGCGCTCGGGAGCGCTGGTGCGGCAGCGAGTGGATCGGCTGCAACGGCGCCACTTCCACCAGGCAACGGGTGGCGATACCGAGCCATTCTTCGCCGAGGCGGAACATCAACAGCGAACGGGTGACCACCTCGTTATCCGCTTCGGCAGTTGCCTGCGCGTGATGGTCGTCCTGTTGCAGTGCGTAGCGGTCGAGCAGGCGTGTGGCGGCGGCGGAATACACCGAGCAATTGCGGCAGTGGATATGCTCGGCCAACAGCGGGCAGGACTTGTCGCCATGAATACCGATGCGGTTCCAACAGTCGTCAATGGCTTGGGTATCGGTCAGCGTCAGGTCCAGGCCTGCGGTGTCGAGCGCGTCAGGGCTACTCATCGTTTGGTCTCACTGTCAGCTCGCTCGCTACGGGCGGCGCGTGCCTGAAGACGACGCGCGCCGACACTGTCACCCTGGGACTCGAGCAACGCGGCCAGGTGCATCAGGGCCTGGGGATGCTGCGGTTCCAGATACAGAGCTTTTCGGTAATACCCCTGGGCCTCCAGGGCACTGCCAGCCACATCGCTGAGCAGCCCCAACCAGTAAAACACCTGGGCGGCCGGCGGGTGACTGCTCAAATACCGCTCGCAGGCCGCTCGGGCCTCGGCACTTTTGCCCTCGTTGGCCAGGGTTGCGATCTGGCTGAGCAGATCCCCTGCATCGGTATGCGTAGCTTTGACCGGTGGCACGTGGGGGGTGACCGAGCTGAACGGTCGCGGCTTGAGCGGTATCGGCGCCGCCCTGCGCTGCGGTAGCGGCGCGGGCGTCGGTTTGATCACAGGTGCAGCCGGCGCGGCCGGTTCTACATGCCGACTGAAGGCAAAGGACTGCGGCACGCCGATGGAGCGCATGCCGTGGCGCCCCAGCAGGCTGCCCTCGGCCGGGCCGATAAACAGCACGCCGTCCACGTGAGTCAAAGCCTTGAGCACATCAAAGACCTGTTTCTGGGTCGGCTGGTCGAAGTAGATCAGCAAGTTGCGGCAGAATACAAAATCGTAGGTCGGCTCGTTCGCCAGCAGTGCCGGGTCCAGCAAGTTGCCGACTTGCAGGCGCACTTGTTCACGCACCCGGTCGGCGATGCGGTAACCGCCTGCGTCTTCAGTGAAGTGGCGGTCGCGAAACTCAAGATCGGCGCCGCGAAACGAGTTCTTGCCATACACGCCCCGCCGCGCGCGCTCCACCGACAGCGGGCTGACGTCCATGCCTTGCACTTTGAACTGGTGGGGCGCCAACCCCGCATCGAGCAAGGCCATGGCAATCGAATAGGGCTCTTCGCCGGTCGAACACGGCAGGCTGAGAATACGCAGGGCGCGCATCTGGTTGATCTCGGCCAAGCGTGCCTGGGCCAGGCGAGCCAGGGTTGCAAAGGATTCGGGATAGCGGAAAAACCAGGTCTCGGGGACGATCACCGCTTCGATCAGCGCCTGCTGCTCGTCATGGGAGGTTTGCAGGTGTTGCCAGTAAGCCTCCGCCGACGGCGACTGGGACGACTGGCAGCGCTGGCGCACCGCGCGCTCGATGATCGCCTCGCCCACCGAAGCGACGTCCAGGCCGATGCGTTCTTTCAAGAACGCGAAAAACCGCGGGTCATTGCTCATAGGCTCAACTCGGCGGAAAACAGCAAGGCACGCACTGGCGCGGTCAACAGATCCGCGACGCCAATCCACTGCATCAAGCCCTGTGCGTCCTCGCGCACCGGCCCCAGGTATGGCGCCTGCTGATTGTCCAGGCCATAGGGCTGAAATTCGGCGGGGTCGCAACGCAGGGTGTCGGTGGCCTGTTCCAGGATCAGCCCTAGCCAACGCGCCTCACTCCAAGGCTGCGGCTGATAATTGACCAACACCAGGCGCGTACTGGTACGCGCCTGGGCCGAAGTGCCGAACGTCAGGGCGCTCAAGTCGATGACCGGCACCAGCGCCCCACGATGGGCGAAGATACCCGCCACCCATAAGGGCGCTTGGGCGATAGGTTTAAGCGCCAGGCGCGGCAGCACCTCGGCCACTTCTGTGGCCTTGAGGGCAAAGCGTTCGTTGCCGATGCGAAACACCAGAAACAATGCCTTTTTCGCTGCCGGGACGGCACCGCGTTTAGCCGCGAGCTCACTCATCAGACTTTGAAACGCGAGACGCCGCTGCGCAGACCGACCGCAACCTGGCTCAGTTCATCAATGGCAAAGCTGGCCTGGCGCAGGGATTCGACGGTCTGGCTGCTGGCATCGCCCAATTGCACCAGCGCATGGTTGATCTGCTCGGCGCCGGTGGCCTGGGCCTGCATGCCTTCGTTGACCATCAACACCCGCGGCGCCAGGGCCTGTACCTGATGGATGATCTGCGACAGTTGCTCGCCCACTTGCTGCACCTCCGACATGCCACGGCGCACCTCCTCGGAGAACTTGTCCATGCCCATCACCCCCGCCGACACCGCCGACTGGATTTCACGCACCATCTGCTCGATGTCGTAGGTCGCCACAGCGGTCTGGTCGGCCAGGCGGCGCACTTCGGTGGCAACCACGGCAAAGCCGCGCCCGTACTCACCGGCTTTCTCAGCCTCGATGGCCGCATTCAGGGACAACAGGTTGGTCTGGTCGGCCACCTTGACGATGGTCACCACCACCTGGTTGATATTGCCGGCCTTCTCATTGAGGATCGCCAGCTTGGCGTTGACCAGGTCGGCGGCGCCCATCACCGAGTGCATGGTTTCTTCCATGCGGGCCAGGCCCTGCTGGCCGGAACCGGCAGCCACCGAGGCCTGGTCGGCGGCGGTGGACACTTCGGTCATGGTGCGGACCAAGTCCTTGGACGTGGCGGCAATTTCGCGGGAAGTGGCGCCGATTTCGGTGGTGGTGGCTGCGGTTTCTGTCGCGGTCGCCTGTTGCTGCTTGGAGGTCGCGGCAATCTCGGTGACCGAGGTGGTGACCTGCACCGATGAACGCTGCGCCTGGGACACCAGGGCAGTCAGCTCGGTCATCATGTCGTTGAAGCCGGTTTCAACCGCGTTGAATTCGTCCTTGCGCTCCAGGTTCAGGCGCTTGCTCAGGTCACCGGTGCGCATGACTTCGAGGATTTGAACGATGCGCTGCATCGGCGCCATGATCGCGCGCATCAGCAACAGGCCACACAGCGCGGCGGCGAGAATCGCCAGCAACAGCGAGACGCCCATGCTGATCTTCGCGGCCGCTACCGCATCATCGATGGCGGCGGTGGCGTTGTCGGCGACCTGCTTGTTCTCATTGATAATGTCATTGAGCTTCATGCGGCCTGCTGTCCAGGCGGGGGTCAGTTGCTCGTTGAACAACCTCAGTGCTTCGGCGGCGTTATTGCTCTGATGGGCCGCCAAAACCTGGGCGAGAATCTGGTTGTAGCTCTGGTGCAGTTTTTCGAAGGCATCGAATTCGGTGCGATCCTGGGTGATATTGATCGTCCCCGCGTAGCTGGCCATATGCTGCTCAAGCCGAGCTTCGAAAGACTTGTAATCCTGTTTGTCGGTTTCGGAAATGCCCTGGTTCTCGTGGATTCCGACCAACTCCTGGGTTTGCAGGTAGCTGTCGACCCAGGCGCTGCGAATCATCGAGCTGAAAAACACCCCGGGCACCGCATCGTCCCGCACTGAGTTTTCGCTGATTTCGATTTTCAGCAAGCGCGAATACGAGACCACGACCATCAGCAGCATGATCGCGATAATTACCGCAAAGCTCGCCAAAATCCTTTGGCGCAGGGTCCAGTTCTTCACAGTAATTCCTCGCAGGGCCATTCAAATGGAGGGGAGTATAGCTGAGCGGCTGCGCGCTTTTATCAAGGCTTTTGATGTGCAGTGCACAGAATGCAAAAGTGGGAGCGGGCTTGCTCGCGGATGCGGTGAGTCAGCCAGAAATAGAGTGACTGGTCTACCGCATTCGCGAGCAAGCCCGCTCCCACATTTTTGATTGGCGTGCGGCCTTGTTTATGCGTTAAGCCGCACTTGTTTTTCCAACTCAAGCTTCAAGCCGGGCTCAAGTTTCAGTTGGCGGGCCAGTTCGTCCAGGTAGGCTTTTTCCATGAAGTTTTCTTCGTCCACCAGCATCACGCTGGCGATGTACATTTCGGCGGCCATTTCCGGGGTGCTGGCGGCGCGGGCGACGTCGGTGGGGTCCAGGGGCTTGTTGAGTTCGGCGTGCAGCCAGTGTTGCAACTCCTGGTCGTTATCCAGCTTGGTAAACTCGCCTTCGATCAAGGCACGCTCGCGCTCATCCACATGGCCGTCAGCCTTGGCCGCGGCCACCAATGCCTTGAGAATGCCTTGGCTGTGTTGTTCAACCTGGGCCGCTGGCAGGCGGTCGATGGTTTGCGGCTCGCCTTGGGGCGCGCTGGCCTGCTGGGACTGCCAGTTGCCGTAAGCCTTGTAGGCAATCACACCCAGTGCGGCCAGGCCGCCGTAGGTGAGCGCTTTGCCACCGAATTTACGCGCCTTCTTGTTGCCCAGCAGCAAGCCCATGGCTCCCGCCGCCAGGGCCCCGCCGCCTGCACCGCCGAGCATGCTGCCGAGCCCGCCACCGCTGAGCAAGCCGCCGAGGGCGCCCTTGTCATTCGACTTAGGCTGCCCACCCGCCTTGTTTTGCAACATATCCTGGCCAGACTTAAGCAGTTGATCGAGCAATCCACGGGTATTCATTCGTAGCCTCCAGACACTTGGGTTCGTAGGACCAATAGGCCTCCAGCGTAAAACTAAGTGCCAAAAAGCCGCGATCTAGAGTGCTTCCAGATGTAACGTTCTACTGCGATGCTGGAAATGTCTTGTTGCATATGCAACGCCATCATCCCGCCATCAATCAATTTGCCTTGTTCATCGAACCGCTTAAGCTATCCGGCGTCTGTTTATTGTCCGTTGCGTTTGGCCGAAGGCATGTCCGAACCGTTATTTCTGATCCGCTACGTGCCAGGAACGGCGCGGGATTTGCTCACGACAGGTTGTCTCTATGCACCGCAGGAATTTGCTCAAAGCATCCATGGCCATTGCGGCTTACACCGGTTTGTCGGCCAGTGGCCTGCTGGCCGCGCAGGCCTGGGCCGGGAATCGGGCTGCCGATGGCAAGGCCGTGGCGTTCGATTTCGAAGCGCTCAAGGCCCAGGCCAAGCAATTGGCCACCCGTGGCTACCAGGACACTAAGCAGGTGCTGCCGCCAACCCTGGCTACCATGACCCCGCAGAATTTCAACGCCATCGGCTATGACCGTAACCATTCGCTGTGGAAAGAGTTGAACGGCCAACTGGACGTGCATTTCTTCCACGTCGGCATGGGCTTCAAGACGCCGGTGCGCATGCACAGCGTCGACCCCAAGACCCGTGAAGCCCGCGAAGTGCATTTTCGCCCGTCGTTGTTCAACTATGAAAAAACCACGGTGGACACCCAGCAATTGACCGGCGACCTGGGTTTCTCCGGTTTCAAGCTGTTCAAGGCGCCGGAGCTGGACCGCCATGACGTGCTGTCGTTTCTGGGCGCCAGCTACTTCCGTGCGGTGGATTCCACCGGCCAGTACGGCCTCTCGGCGCGTGGCCTGGCGATTGATACCTACGCGAAAAAACGCGAGGAGTTCCCCGATTTCACGCAGTTCTGGTTCGAAACTCCGGACAAGGACGCCACGCGCTTTGTGGTCTACGCCCTGCTCGACTCGCCAAGCGCCACCGGTGCCTACCGCTTCGACATCGACTGCCAGGCCAACCAAGTGGTGATGGCGATCGACGCGCACATCAATGCGCGCACCGCCATCGAGCAACTGGGCATCGCGCCCATGACCAGTATGTTCAGCTGCGGCACCCATGAGCGCCGCATGTGCGACACCATCCACCCGCAAATCCACGACTCGGACCGCCTGGCCATGTGACGCGGCAACGGCGAGTGGATCTGCCGCCCCCTGAACAACCCGGCCAAGTTGCAATTCAACGCGTTCGCCGACACCAACCCCAAAGGCTTCGGCCTGGTGCAGACCGACCATGAGTTCGCCAGCTACCAGGACACCGTCGACTGGTACAGCAAACGCCCAAGCCTGTGGGTTGAACCGACCACGGCCTGGGGCGAAGGCTCCATCGACTTGCTGGAAATCCCCACCACTGGCGAAACCCTGGACAATATCGTGGCCTTCTGGACCCCGAAAAAGCCTGTGGCCGCCGGTGATTCGCTCAACTACGGCTACAAGCTGTACTGGAGCGCACTGCCGCCAGTGAGCACGCCGCTGGCACAGGTCGATGCGACCCGTTCCGGCATGGGCGGCTTTACCGAAGGCTGGGCACCCGGCGAGCATTATCCGAAGGTATGGGCGCGGCGTTTCGCCGTGGACTTCAAGGGCGGCGGCCTGGATCGCCTGCCAGCGGGCACCGGCATCGAGCCCGTGGTGACCTGTTCCCATGGTGAGGTGAAGGACTTCAGTGTGCTGGTGCTGGACAACATCAAGGGCTACCGCATCCTGTTCGACTGGTACCCCACCAGCGACAGCGTGGAACCCGTCGAATTGCGCCTGTTTATACGAACCCAGGACCGCACCCTCAGTGAAACCTGGCTGTATCAGTACTTCCCACCTGCCCCAGAGCAACGCAAATACACCTGATGCCACACTGCACGATCATTCCCACGCAATAACGTGGGAATGATCGGATTTGGCTCAGAATCGCGACACGCTTTTCATCGCGCCAATCAGATAGCGCATCGCCACCTGATCGCTCTCGGTCAGCGCCCGGTATTGCACCAGCAACTCCATCTCATCTGAACTCAACCTTCGACCCCGCAAGGACATCCGGCGACTCAGAAAAGACGCCACCGCACCCGCTACGCCATAGGACTTGGCCATGGACCGCTACTCCTGATATCAGTCAAACACTCCTGGTGCCCATTTCCCAACTCCCGGGAAGCGCAACGGCTTCGCGGACCAACCGCCTGTCTCCCTGGGCCAGGAGGCGGGCTTACCCTTAGCGTAGAAACTATCTCACCATTCGTGGGATTTTTTTAGAGTATTAACTTAAAAAAATAACGTCGGTAATAAAAGCCTACAGCCATTACTCACGCAGGGGTCGATACAGGTGGATGTCTAGCGGTTCTTGCGCATAAAGCTCAGCGTGGGGTTGCTGCAACAAATGGCAACCATGGCGCAGGTAAAAGTCCACGGTGTTACGCGACTCCGTCGCCGAGATATAGAGCGCTTGGACCTCCACTTGCCGGCCGTGCTCGCAAGCCAGCGCCAACAACCGACCGCCCAGGCCAGTACCGCGGGCACTATGGCTCACATGCAGGAATTTCAACTGCCGCATCAGCAAGCCCTGGTGATGGAAGGACCGATTGTCCACCACCACTGCGGCGACCAGCACCGGGCCGTCGAATACGCCCCACAACCACCCGCCGCGCTGGAGGCAGGCATGCAGCGCCACCGCATCCTGTTCAGCCTCGCCTTCGGGCCAGCCGCGCATATCATGATGTGTGGCATACAACACCAGTTCGCCGCAGTCCATGCGATAGCACGCCGGGATCAGCTCCGTACGATCGATGGTTGCCAGCAAAGGGATATCGTCTTCGGTTAACGCGCGTTCCACCAGCATAAGCTTCTCCTGCTTAACAACCGCCAAGGATCAGCCTTCCTATAAACGCGAGCAAGAAAAAACCCACCGTGTCAGGGTGGGTCCGGTAGGGCCGTGTGCAGGATCAATCGCGCAGATCCGACTCATGAATCGGCTGGTCGCGGTGGGTGGCGCGCTGGTATTGCGCGGGCCAGATGGCCTTGCGCCCACCCAGATCATCGTCGGCATGCAAAGGCCAGTACGGGTCGCGGAGCAGTTCCCGGGCCAGGAAGATGATGTCGGCCTGGCAAGTGCGCAGGATATGCTCGGCCTGGGCCGGTTCGGTAATCATGCCAACCGTGCCGGTGGCGATGCCCGACTCCTTGCGCACTCGCTCGGCGAAGCGCGTCTGATAGCCGGGGCCGGTGGGAATCTCGGCATTGGCAGCGGTGCCGCCAGAGGACACGTCGATCAAGTCAACGCCCAAGTCTTTCAGGCGGCGCGCCAACTCCACGGTTTCATCCGGGTTCCAACCATCTTCCACCCAGTCGGTGGCCGACACGCGCACAAACAGCGGCAGCTCCTCTGGCCACACGGCACGCACGGCCCTGGTCACTTCCAGCACCAGGCGAATGCGGTTTTCGAAGGAGCCGCCATAGTGATCCTGACGCTGGTTGCTGATCGGCGAGAGGAACTGGTGCAGCAGATACCCGTGGGCGGCGTGGATTTCCACCACTTCAAAGCCTGCGGTCAAAGCGCGCTTGGCGGCGGCGACAAAGTCGGCGATCACTTGCTGGATCTGCCCTTCGTCCAGTGGCTTGGGCTGGGTGTGATTGGGGTCGAAGGCAATCGGCGAGGGCCCCACCGGCACCCAGCCGCCCTCCTCCGGCTTGACGCTACCGTGTTTGCCGATCCATGGCCGATGGGTGCTGGCCTTGCGCCCGGCATGGGCCAGCTGGATCCCAGCCACCGCGCCCTGGGCCGCGATAAAACGGGTGATGCGCCGCAACGGTTCGATCTGGGCGTCGTTCCACAGGCCCAGGTCCTGGGCGGTGATACGGCCATCGGCGGTCACCGCCGTGGCCTCGGTAAAAATCAGCCCGGCGCCACCCACGGCCCGGCTGCCGAGATGCACCAGGTGCCAGTCATTGGCCAGGCCATCGTCGCTGGAGTATTGGCACATGGGTGAAACCGCGATGCGGTTGAGCAGGGTCAATTGGCGCAGGGTATAAGGTTCGAGCAGCTGACTCATGGCGCACCTCTTCTGGGCTTCATAGGCATTTTTGTAGGAGCGAGCTCGCTCCTACCAGCCTAGTCGACAACCATCGTTTGCACAGGGTTCAGAAGGAAAGCGGGAGCCGATTGCCGGCTCCCGGTAGGCAGCGCCTTACATCTCGACCTGGGTACCCAGCTCGATCACACGGTTGACCGGCAGTTTGAAGAACCGCAGGTTGCCGTTGGCGTTTTTCAACATGAAGGCAAACAACACTTCGCGCCAACGGGCCATGCCTTTGATGCGCGAGGCAATCACCGTTTCACGGCTGAGGAAGTAAGTGGTGCGCATCGGGCTGAAGTCCAGGTCATCCAGATGGCACAGTTTCAGCGCTTCAGGCACATCCGGCTCATCGGTGAAACCGAAGTGCAGGATCACGCGGAAGAAGCCTTCGCCGTAGGCATCCACCTCGAAGCGTCGCGCCGCTGGCACCCGTGGAATGTCTTCGTAAACCACGGTCAACAGTACCACCTGCTCATGCAGCACTTGGTTATGCAGCAGGTTATGCAATAGAGCATGGGGCACGGCGTCGGGCCGCGCGGTGAGGAACACTGCCGTACCCTGAACGCGATGGGGCGGCTGTACGCGGATGCTGCTGATGAAGATCGGCAACGGCAGGCCACCCTCGTCGAGACGGCCGACGAGCAATTGCTTGCCGCGCTTCCAGGTGGTCATCAGCACAAACAGCACGATCCCCGCCAGTACCGGGAAGGCGCCGCCCTGGAGGATCTTCGGCGCGTTGGCTGCGAAGAACAGGCCATCCACCAACAGGCAGCAGAGCAACAGCGGCACGGCCAGCACCGGTGGCCATTTCCACAGCAGCAGCATCACCGCCGACACCAGGATGGTGGTCATCAGCATGGTGCCCGTCACAGCTACGCCGTAGGCCGAGGCCAGGGCACCGGAGGATTCGAAGCCTAGGACCAGCAGGATCACACCGACCATCAACGACCAGTTCACCGCACCGATGTAGATTTGGCCCTGTTCGGCACTGGAGGTGTGCTGGATATGCATGCGCGGGATGTAACCCAACTGGATCGCCTGGCGGGTCAACGAAAACGCGCCGGAAATCACCGCCTGGGAAGCAATCACCGTGGCCATGGTGGACAAGCCCACCAACGGGACCAGGGCCCAGCTCGGCGCCAGCAGGTAGAACGGGTTGCGCGCCGCCTCCGGATCGCCCAGCAGCATCGCGCCCTGGCCAAAATAGTTGAGCACCAGCGCCGGCAGCACCAGCAGGAACCAGGCGCGGGCGATGGGTTTGCGGCCGAAGTGGCCCATGTCGGCGTACAACGCTTCAGCGCCGGTCAATGCCAGCACCACCGCGCCGAGGATCGCCACGCCAATACCGGGGTGAACCATGAAGAAGCGCACACCCCATGCCGGGTTCAGTGCATTGAGCACTTCGGGTTGCTGCAGGATGCCGTACACCCCCAGGCCGCCCAACACCAGGAACCAGGTCACCATCACCGGGCCAAACAGCTTGCCGATGCGGTCGGTGCCGTGTTTCTGGATCAGGAACAGCGCCACCAGCACCACCAGGGCAATGGGCACCACCCATTTTTCCAGGCCGTCGAACGCCAGTTCCAAGCCTTCGATGGCCGACAACACCGAAATTGCCGGGGTGATCATGCTGTCGCCGTAGAACAACGCCGCGCCACACAGGCCACACACCACCAGGAAACTGCGCAATTTCGTGTGCTTCCCGGCAGCTCGCCGGGCCAACGCGGTGAGGGCCATGATGCCGCCCTCGCCCTGGTTGTCGGCACGCAGCACGAACAGCACGTACTTGATCGACACCACCCAGATCAGCGACCAGAAGATCAGCGCAAGGATCCCCAAGACACCGTCATGGTTGACCTGCACCCCATAACCGCCGTTGAACACCTCTTTAAGGGTGTAGAGCGGGCTGGTCCCGATATCGCCATAAACCACCCCGACCGCCGCCACCAGCATGCCAATCGGCTTGGCTTTTGAATGCTCGGCACCTGCTGCCTGACTACTTGCCTGACCCATCAACCACTCCTGCCCTTTGACCTGAGGTCTTTTATAAACAGCGCTTCTAAGCTGACCCTAGCATGCGCTGTTTTACTTCTCGTAACAGACGTTTTATTGACCCAAGGGCTTTACCCGTGCGCAACGGCGCGAAGCATAGCGCAGCACTCGTCGCATTTCCCCGTTCAAGTGAACGGGATGTCGTTTTAGGCAATCAGTCATAGAGGCCACAGCAGCACTTTGGCGCCTTTTTGCCTGCATTGATCACATGCACCGCCAACCGTATATTCCTGGCCCGGCTCAGTCGTGATGCCTGGGTGGTGTGAGCAGGAGCGCCTTGGCCGGGTTACCTGATCAGTCAATCGTGCATTCGCATGGCACGCAGTCGATATAAAAACTCAATTATCGAGCTGTCTCTTTTAAGGTACATTCCTCATGTACGAAGTGAAACACGTACTGTCAATCAATGGCGTGGATATCTACCAGGCTTGGCTGGATACAGTGCTGGACACGCGTTCGAAAGCAAGAATCACCACCAGAGTGGATCGGGCGTCCCTTGGTCACTTTGGCGTTACCGAGCCAGTGGGTGATGGGGTCTTTGAAATGAAGCTCGATTTCGGCCCGGGGTTTCGCGTGTATTACGCAGTCCAGGATCGAAAAATCATTTTCCTATTGGGCGGTGGTTCGAAGGCCAGACAGCAGAACGATATCGATCAGGCCAAGGCTCTCTGGAAATCTTACAAGGTGCAGCAAAAATGACCATTCGTACCCGCCCGCACGAAGATAGCGTTCTGGAAATGCTTCGCAACGACGAAGCATTCGCCCTCGAATATTTATCTGTCGCGCTTGAGGAAATAGATGAAGCCGGTGGCGAGGACGCTTTCCTTGTCGCTATCCGTCGAGTGGCGGAAGCTCGTGGTGGGATGCTCAGCTTGTCGCAGAACACAGGACTCAATCGAGCAAACCTCTACAGGTCCATCGGCGTCGGCGGTGATCCTAAGCTCTCCACTTTGCTTAAAGTCCTCCAGGCGTTAGGTGTGGGTATGTCTAAAGTGGTATCGCACCGAACAGAACAAGACGTCCAGGCTTAAGCGCGCGCCAGTGGCTATGGGGATGACCCGGCGCAGCACTCGTCGTATTTCCCTGCATAAAGCTGGTCAAGTGCGTTGCCCACCGATAGAATTGCGCACTTTTTGATCAGAGGCGCACCAAGCGCCCATCCGTTGCCTTGTCGTGCACGACCGGCAGCGTCATTCAATACCGAGGTTAGACATGTCCACCACCATCGCAAAAGCCAACCCCAAGGTTGGCTTTGTTTCCCTGGGTTGCCCGAAGGCGCTTGTCGACTCCGAGCGCATCCTCACGCAATTGCGTATGGAAGGCTACGACGTCGTGTCCACTTACCAGGACGCCGATGTGGTGGTGGTCAACACCTGCGGCTTCATCGACTCGGCCAAGGCCGAATCCCTGGAAGTGATCGGCGAAGCCATCAAGGAAAACGGCAAGGTCATCGTGACCGGCTGCATGGGGGTGGAAGAAGGCAATATCCGTAACGTGCACCCGAGTGTGCTGGCGGTGACCGGCCCGCAGCAGTACGAGCAAGTGGTCAACGCTGTGCACGAGGTGGTGCCGCCACGCCAGGATCACAACCCGCTGATCGACCTGGTGCCGCCTCAAGGCATCAAGCTGACCCCACGCCACTACGCATATCTGAAGATTTCCGAAGGCTGCAACCACAGCTGCAGCTTCTGCATCATCCCGTCGATGCGCGGCAAACTGGTAAGCCGCCCGGTGGGTGATGTGCTCGACGAGGCCCAGCGTCTGGTCAAGTCTGGCGTCAAGGAACTGCTGGTGATCTCCCAGGACACCAGCGCCTACGGCGTCGATGTGAAATACCGCACCGGTTTCTGGAACGGCGCGCCGGTGAAAACCCGCATGACCGAGCTGTGCGAAGCCCTCAGCAGCCTGGGCGTGTGGGTGCGCCTGCACTATGTTTACCCTTACCCGCACGTGGACGAGTTGATCCCGTTGATGGCCGCCGGCAAGATCCTGCCGTACCTAGACATCCCGTTCCAGCACGCCAGCCCGAAAGTGCTCAAGGCGATGAAACGTCCGGCGTTTGAAGACAAGACCCTGGCACGCATCAAGAACTGGCGCGAGATCTGCCCGGAGCTGATCATCCGCTCCACCTTCATCGTCGGTTTCCCCGGCGAGACCGAGGAAGACTTCCAGTACCTGCTGGACTGGCTGACCGAAGCGCAGCTGGACCGCGTCGGTTGCTTCCAGTACTCGCCGGTGGAAGGTGCTCCGGCCAACCTGCTGGACCTGGCCGTGGTGCCGGACGACGTCAAGCAAGACCGTTGGGAGCGCTTCATGGCGCACCAGCAGGCGATCAGCTCGGCACGCCTGCAACTGCGCATCGGCAAGGAAATCGAAGTGCTGATCGATGAAGTCGACGAGCAAGGCGCGGTGGGTCGTTGCTTCTTCGACGCCCCTGAAATTGACGGTAACGTGTTTATCGACGATGCCAGCGGCCTGAAGCCGGGTGACAAAGTCTGGTGCACCGTGACCGACGCCGACGAGTACGACTTGTGGGCTGAAAAGCGCGACTGATCGCACGGTGATAAAAAAGCCTCGCCTCTGAGAAGATGCGGGGCTTTTTTAGGTCTATCGTATTGTCCATCAACCCCGAATACAGCAAGGGACAGCGGGTATGCGTCAGCATTCGGTGATTCACACACCTAAAACCAGCGACTACGCACGCCTGGTGCAGATCTGGGAGGACTCGGTACGCGCCACCCACGACTTCCTCCCGGACAGCTATATCGACATGTTGAAAAACCTGGTGCTGAGCCGCTATCTCGATGCGGTCATGCTGATCTGCACCAAGGACGTGCGCCAGCACATTACCGGCTTCGCCGGGGTGTCGGCGGGCAAGGTGGAAATGCTGTTTATCGACCCGCGCTACCGTGGCCAGGGGCTGGGCCGGCAATTGCTGGGCTACGCGATCGAACACATGAACGCCGATGAACTGGACGTCAACGAACAGAACCCCCAGGCCCTGGGTTTTTACCTCAAGCAAGGCTTCGAGGTAATCGGGCGAACAGAACATGATGGGCTTGGGCAGCCTTATCCATTGCTGCACCTGCGTCTGCGCCAGCAGCAACAGGCCCGTAATGCATGAACTGTGGGAGCTGGCTTGCCCGCGAAGGCGTCGGGTCAGTCTACCCATCCGGTGCTGGTATACCGCCTTCGCAGGCAAGCCAGCTCCCACATTTGGCCCGTGTTGCGTCAGTTAAGTAATTGTTATGGCCCATGGGCTGAAATGGGGCCGGGATTAACCGGCGCCAGGCAGGTACAATAGTGGCCCCCTTTTGTTACGGCCCTTGTCATGACTGACCCCATACGCCTCTCCAAACGCCTTATCGAACTGGTCGGTTGCTCCCGTCGGGAGGCTGAGCTGTTTATCGAAGGCGGCTGGGTCTCGGTGGACGGCGAAGTGATCGACGAGCCGCAGTTCAAGGTCACTGACGAGAAGGTCGAGCTGGACCCGGAAGCTAAAGCCACCGCGCCAGAGCCGGTGACCATCCTGATGCACGCCCCCGCAGGCATGGATGCTGAAACCGCCATGGCCTCGATCAGCGCCGAAACCCTCTCTGAAGAACACCGCTTCGGCAAGCGTCCGCTCAAGGGGCATTTCCTGCGCCTGAGCGCCAGCGCCGACCTGCAAGCTAAGGCCAGTGGCCTGCTAGTGTTCACCCAAGACTGGAAGATTCTGCGCAAGTTGACCGCCGATGCCGCCAAGATCGAGCAGGAATACGTGGTGGAAGTCGAAGGCGACATGGTTGCCCACGGCCTTAACCGCCTGAACCACGGCCTGACCTACAAAGGCAAAGAGCTGCCTGCCGTCAAAGCCAGCTGGCAGAACGAGAACCGCCTGCGCTTTGCGCTGAAAAACCCGCAACCCGGCGTGATCGCGCTGTTCTGCGAAGCCGTTGGCCTGAAAGTCATCGCCATCCGCCGCATCCGCATCGGCGGCGTGTCCATTGGCAAGGTGCCAGTGGGCCAATGGCGTTACCTGTCCGGCAAAGAAAAGTTTTAAGCCGTTCCCTTTTCCCGACACCGCCTGATTCCGTCGGTGTCATCAGTTGAATACCAGGATTGCCCACCATGATTCACAACGACGTACTGCGCAGCGTGCGCTACATGCTCGACATCAGCGACAACAAGATGGTCGAGATCATCAAGCTCGGCGGCATGGACGTGACCAAGGAAGACCTGCTGACCTACCTCAAGAAAGATGAGGAAGAAGGCTTTGTGTTCTGCCCGGATGAAGTCATGGCCCACTTTCTCGATGGTCTGGTGATCTTCAAGCGCGGCAAGAACGAAAGCCGCCCGCCGCAACCAATCGAAACCCCGGTGACCAACAACATCATCCTGAAAAAGCTGCGTGTGGCCTTCGAACTGAAGGAAGACGACATGCATGCAATCCTCAAGGCGGCGGAGTTCCCGGTGTCCAAGCCAGAGCTGAGCGCGCTGTTCCGTAAGTTTGGTCATACCAACTACCGCACCTGTGGCGATCAGTTGCTGCGTAACTTCCTCAAGGGCCTGACCTTGCGGGTCCGTGCCTAAGCCCATGAGTTACCAGGTCTCGCCCGTCGGCTTCGTACGCTCCTGTTTCAAGGAGAAGTTCGCCATCCCGCGCCAACCGCAACTGGCACCGGCTGCCCGTGGCGTGCTGGAGCTGGTGGCGCCGTTCGACCAGGGTGAGGCGGTGCAGGGGCTGGAGCAGGTCAGCCATGTGTGGCTGCTGTTTCTGTTTCATCAGGCACTGGAAGACAAGCCACGCCTGAAAGTGCGCCCGCCACGCCTGGGCGGCAATACGTCCATGGGTGTGTTTGCCACCCGCGCAACCCATCGTCCCAATGGCATCGGCCAGTCGGTGGTGAAGCTGGACAAGGTGGAACCGGGGCGGTTGTGGATATCGGGCATAGATTTGCTCGATGGCACGCCGGTGCTGGATATCAAGCCGTATGTGCCGTATGCCGATATCGTGGATGCGGCCACCAACGGCATCGCCAGCAATGCGCCCGCGCTGATCGGCGTGCAATGGCTCAAGGCTGCACTGCAACAGGCGCAAGGCCATGCACAGCGCCTTGGTGAACCGTTGGTGGAGTTGATTGAACAGTGTCTGGCACAGGATCCGCGGCCGGCGTATCAGGTTCCTACCTCAGAACGGGAATACGGTGTGCGGTTCTGGGATGTGGATGTGCGCTGGCACTACCCGGAGCCGGGGATGATTTGTGTGCTGGAAGTGGTTTCGGCTAAATAGGGCGAAAACCAAATGTGGGAGCTGGCTTGCCTGCGATGCAGACACCTCAGTGGTTCAGTTGAACCGAGGTGATGCTATCGCAAGCAAGCCAGCTCCCACATTTTTTGGGATCGCTGGTGTTACTGACTCTCGTATTACTTCTCGACGAACGCACGCTCGATCAGGTAGTCACCCGGCTCACGCATCCGTGGCGAAACTTTCAGGCCGAAGCTGTTCAACACTTCGCTGGTCTCGTCCAACATGCTTGGGCTGCCGCACAGCATGGCGCGGTCGTCCTCGGGATTGATTGGCGGCAGGCCAATGTCGCTGAACAGCTTGCCGCTGCGCATCAGGTCGGTCAGGCGGCCTTCGTTTTCGAACGGCTCGCGGGTCACGGTCGGGTAGTAGATCAACTTGTCACGCAGGGCCTCACCGAAGAACTCGTTCTGCGGCAGGTGCTCGGTGATGAATTCGCGGTAGGCAACTTCGTTGACGTAACGCACGCCGTGGCACAGGATCACTTTTTCGAAACGCTCATAGGTCTCCGGGTCCTGGATCACACTCATGAACGGGGCGAGGCCAGTACCGGTGCTGAGCAGATACAGATGCTTGCCCGGCTTCAAATCGTCAAGCACCAGGGTGCCTGTCGGTTTTTTGCTGATGATGATCTCGTCGCCTTCCTTCAGATGCTGCAACTGGGAAGTCAGCGGGCCATCGGGCACCTTGATGCTGAAGAACTCCAGATGCTCTTCCCAGTTCGGGCTGGCAATGGAGTAAGCGCGCATGAGCGGGCGGCCGTTGGGCTGTTGCAGGCCGATCATCACGAACTGACCGTTCTCGAAGCGCAGGCCCGGATCGCGGGTGCACTTGAAGCTGAACAGAGTGTCGTTCCAGTGATGAACACTGAGGACACGCTCGTGGTTCATGTTGCTCATGTACGGGGGACTCCTGGAAATGGGTCTGCGCCAAAGGTAAGGATGCGCAATTGCACAGCATTCTAATGGCGGCGACAATATCTGTTAACTGGATTATTAAGATAAGGGTTATCGGTTATATCGATATGCGATTTACTCTCCGTCAACTGCAAGTTTTCGTCGCCGTCGCCCAGCAGGAAAGCGTCTCGCGCGCTGCTGGCCTTCTGGCCTTATCTCAATCCGCCGCCAGCACCTCAATCACCGAGCTGGAGCGTCAATCCAGCTGTCAATTATTCGACCGCGCCGGTAAACGCCTGAGCCTCAACGCCCTCGGTCACCAGCTGTTGCCCCAGGCGGTGGCATTGCTGGACCAGGCCAAGGAGATCGAAGACCTGCTCAACGGCAAGTCAGGCTTCGGTTCCCTGGCGGTCGGCGCCACGCTGACCATAGGCAATTACCTGGCGACACTGCTGATTGGCAGCTTTATGCAGCAACACCCCGAGAGCCAGGTAAAGCTGCATGTGCAGAACACTGCCCATATCGTGCATCAGGTGGCGCACTACGAAATTGACCTGGGTCTAATCGAAGGTGACTGCAGCCACCCGGATATCGAAGTGCAAACCTGGGTAGAAGACGAGCTGGTGGTGTTTTGCGCGCCCCAGCATCATCTGGCCAAGCGTGGCGTGGCAAGCATGGATGAGCTGACCCACGAAGCGTGGATCCTGCGCGAACAAGGCTCTGGCACGCGCCTGACCTTTGACCAGGCCATGCGCCATCATCGCAGCGCGCTGAATATCCGCCTGGAGCTGGAACATACCGAGGCAATCAAGCGGGCTGTGGAGTCGGGGTTGGGGATTGGCTGCATTTCGCGGCTGGCGCTACGCGACGCGTTCCGTCGCGGCAGCCTGGTGCCGGTAGAAACCCCGGACCTGGACCTGGCCCGGCAGTTCTACTTCATCTGGCACAAGCAGAAGTACCAGACCTCGGCGATGCGCGAATTTCTCGAACTGTGCCGCGCTTTCACCGCCGGGGTGCAGCGCAGCGACGAGATCGTGCTGCCGAGTATCGCTTGATCGTCAGATCAGGATTACGGCCCATACCAGGGTGATCATGGTCAGTGCCACTAATTGCGCGGCGCTGCCCATGTCCTTGGCGTTTTTCGACAGCGGGTGGCGGTCCAGGGAAATACGGTCAATGGCCGCTTCTACCGCTGAGTTGAGCAATTCGACGATCAGCGCCAACAAACACACTGCAATCAGCAGCGCCCGTTCAACCCGGCTGACCTGCAGGAAAAAGCTCACGGGAATCAGGATGACATTCAGCAATACCAGTTGGCGGAATGCCGCCTCGCCAGTGAAAGCCGCACGCAGGCCATCCAGGGAATAGCCCCCTGCATTGAAGATACGTTTGATACCGGTTTGACCCTTGAAAGGCGACATAGATGTAGGCAACTGAACCAAAGAAGTGGGGAAGCTAGATCACGCAAAGTCAAAAAAGCGTGAAGCGGCTGTAACTTAATGTTGCGAGATGGACTCGAGTTGCTGCAAAAGCAACGCCGCCTGAGTGCGCGTACGCACGCCCAACTTACGGAAAATCGCCGTAACGTGGGCCTTGATGGTCGCTTCCGACACACTCAATTCGTAAGCAATCTGCTTGTTCAACAACCCTTCGCAGACCATGGTCAATACTCGGAACTGCTGGGGCGTCAAGCTGGCCAGGCCATCGCGGGCGGCCTTGGCTTCATCGGACACATTGATTTCTTCAAACGCCTGGGGTGGCCAGGACACATCGCCGTCCAACACCGTGCGCACGGCTTTCTGGATATCCTCCATCGCGCTGGACTTGGGAATGAAGCCGCTGGCGCCAAACTCTTTGGAGCGCACCACCACGTCGGCTTCTTCCTGGGCCGACACCATCACCACGGGGATCTGCGGGTATTGGCCGCGCAGCAGCACCAGCCCGGAGAAACCGTACGCGCCCGGCATGTTCAGGTCGAGCAACACCAGATCCCAGTCGGATTTTTCAGTCAGGCGGGCTTCCAGTTCGGCAATGCTGGCCACTTCGACCAGACGTACATCGGGGCCAAGGCCCAGGGTTACGGCCTGATGCAGTGCGCTGCGAAACAGCGGGTGGTCATCGGCAATCAGGATTTCGTATGTGGCCATTGGTTAAATGATCCTGTTTTTTATGGGAGCCCTGATGGGTTCAGGGTTCACCAATACACGAGGCGACGGCCAGGCAGCGATCGCCACAGGGCCCGCTCAACGTCAAAAACACATGAAACGACGTCGATAATTCACGGTTGCGCCCAATCGGCGCACAGCATGCCCAGCGTAGCCTGGAGGGTCAAGCACTACGCCCGTGGGGATTTTAGCGGGTTGCGGGCTTACAGTGCCATCATGCAAACGTCGTCTGGTTATCCCGCCGGGATGTAGGGTGCAAGGCGGGTATGCACGGTGTCCTCCGCATCCAATGACAGTTGGAATTTGGCAGCCAGGTAATGGGTGCTGAACACATCAAGGTAGGCATCCAGCACTTCGCTGGCGGCCAGGTCATCGGCCAGCTCCAGGCACAGCGCCGCCACCTCGGCGGTGCAGAAATGGTCATCGCGCTTGGAGCGCCGTAGTTTGTAGCGTGACAACTGTTCGGGCGCCAGGCTCAGCACCGGTAAATGTTCCAGATAGGGACTTTTGCGAAACATCTTGCGCGCTTCGCTCCAGGTGCCGTCCAACAGGATGAACAGTGGGCGCTTGCCCTCCTCCACGCGCACTTCACTGACCACCCGTTGCGGCGCCACGAATTCACCGGGAAATACGATGTAGGGTTGCCACTGCGGGTCGGCCAGCAACCTGAGCAACTCGGGGTCGACTTCGGTACGCGACCAGGCAAACGCGGTGGTGTCGTGTATGACATCGGCGATCAGCCAGCCCGTGTTACTGGGCTTCATCGGTTCAACGTCATGCATCAACAGGCACATGGCGGACTTGGCTTCTACCTGAGGCCGCCAGGCACACAGGCAGTACTCAGGAATGACCCGACAGCCGGGACAGCGCTCAGCACGCGAACCCCGATTGAGAAACGGCCTGACGGCACGCGCCAGACGCTGGGTACGCAAACGGGAGACGGCGTGACTCATCGGGCACGCGGCGAAGTAGAAGAAATCGACACGGAACAAACTCGTGAAAAACAGAAGTCCCGCAGTTTACCAGCGATACGCCTGGCTGTAGTGGCAAGGGCTCACCTATAATTGCGCGCCACTGAACGCACAGCCCAGTGGCTGGTCTATGCACCAGTAACCGAATCAGGAGAGTTTCATGCTGCGTTCCATGCTGCGCCTTGTTGCCCCATCCGTCGCCCTTGCGCTGGTCTTGCCTATGGGCGCCCACGCGGCCTCGCTGCTGGAGGCTCAAATGAACAAGAAGCTGCAAAGCGTCGCGGCCGAAAGCAACAAGGACCTGCCCCGGGAAATCGACGAAAAAACCCTGGAAGTCGCCTACACCGTTGAAGGGATGCAACTGATCGATCACCTCAGCGTGTTGCCTGACCGTGCCGAACAGATGCGCGCCAACCCCAAGGCTGTGTATTTCCAGCTGGGCCGCAGTGTATGCACCAACCCGGGCTACCGCGAGCTGATGGCCAAGGGCGCAGTGATGCGCTATGAAATCACCGAGAACAAGACCAATCGCCCGGTGGCCTCGGTCAAGTTCGCAGAGGCCGATTGCCCGGCTCCGACGAAGAAGAAAAAGTAACCTTTGCTTGCCCCTCCCGCGCCGCTGCCCAGCGGCGCGCACGCCCCCGCTGCGTTTGCTGTCAACGACTAAACTGCCTAATGAGCCATCAATAAGCGGTTGCCAGCCAAGGGTTTTTCGGCCCATGATCAGCTCATCCCAGATGCCCGCCCACCACAGTTTTTAACGCTGTTCTGTCACATTTTCAGGGCAAAAAAGGCCTGCCCTCCTGCGGCATGCCGCGACACAAGCAGTGTCGTGGCCCAGGCGACGTTCTCGTCGACTACCCAGGCCCTGTAGAGAAGGAGAAATTGAATGCCTTATGAATCGAATGATTTGTTGCTTCGTCATTTTGAAGAAAACGGGACCGACCTCGCCCAGCAGGTCGACGCACAAATTCAGTTGATCGCCCCCAACAGCCCGAATATCTCCCTTTATCGAGACATGATTCTCACCGTCCTGCGCATGGCCCAGGACGACCGTGATCGCTGGAACGCCAAGATCACCCTGCGCGCCATTCGCGAATTGGATCATGCCTTTCGGGTGCTCGAACAATTCAAGGGCCGGCGCAAAGTCACGGTATTCGGCTCGGCGCGTACGCCAGTGGAAAGCCCCCTGTATGCGCTAGCCCGAGAGGTAGGTGCGGCGTTGGCACGGTCCGACCTGATGGTCATCACCGGTGGCGGTGGCGGCATCATGGCCGCGGCCCACGAAGGTGCGGGCCTGGAGCACAGCCTAGGGTTCAATATCACCCTGCCCTTTGAACAGCATGCCAACCCAACCATTGATGGCACCGACAACCTGCTGTCATTCCACTTCTTCTTTACCCGCAAGCTGTTCTTCGTCAAGGAAGCCGACGCACTGGTGTTGTGCCCTGGCGGTTTCGGCACCCTCGACGAGGCATTGGAAGTGCTGACCCTGATCCAGACCGGCAAGAGCCCACTGGTGCCGGTAGTGCTACTGGATGCGCCGGGCGGTGGGTTCTGGCAAGGCGCCCTGGATTTCATCCGCAGTCAGTTGGAAGCCAATCGCTATATCCTGCCCACCGACCTCAAACTGGTCCGCCTGGTCTACAGCGCCGAAGAGGCCGTAGACGAAATCAACCAGTTCTACGCCAACTTCCACTCCACCCGCTGGCTTAAGCGTGAGTTTGTGGTGCGCATGAATCATCCCCTGAGTGAGCGTGCCCTCGCCCATATGCAGCAAGCGTTTGCCAGCCTGCGGCTCAGTGGCGAATTCCAGCAACTCGCCTATACGGGCGAAGACCATGACGAACCGAGATTCAGCCATTTGACGCGCCTGGTGTTCAATTTCAACGGTCGCGATCAGGGGCGATTGCGGGAGTTGGTGGATTACATCAACCTGCCGGAGAACTGGGCACAGGCTCAGGGCAAGGCCCAGCAACGGATGACGCCAGAGACAGCGTGATTTTTTGCAGGCAAAAAAAAAGGCCCACTATTTTCATAGTGGGCCTTTTGTTTTTTGGCGTTCAGTCGTCCATATCCCGGCCGCTCAACAAGCGGCTGATCATGTCCATCGAAAACCCGCGATAACTCAAGAAGCGACCTTGCTTCGCACGTTCTTTGGCATCAATCGGAAGATGCCCCGCAAATTTGCGACGCCAGGTGTCTTCCAACTGCGACTGCCAATTGATACCGCACTCACGTAGCGCAAGGTCAATATCGGCACGTTGCAGTCCACGTTGGCTTAACTCCTCGCGAATCCGCGCAGGGCCGTAACCGGAACGTGCGCGGTAAGACACAAAGCTTTCAAGGTAACGGGCTTCCGACAACAGCCCTTCTTCCGTTAACCGGTCGAGGGCTGTTTCGATCATCTCTGGCTCTGCGCCGCGCTGACGCAACTTACGTGTCAGCTCGACTCGACCATGCTCGCGGCGAGCGAGCAGGTCCATCGCAGTGCGCCGAACGGCGACGAGTGTATCCAGTACAACAGTCATCGTTTGCTTCAGACGTCAGTATCGGCTTCTTCCATTTCATCTACCGGCTCGCGGTTGGCAGCCGCTTTCACGTCCGGCGCTGCGGTCAGAAGCTTGTCGCGGATCTGCTTCTCAAGCGTGGCAGCGATATCCGGATTGTCTGCCAGGAACTTGGCCGAGTTGGCCTTGCCCTGACCGATCTTGCTGCCGTTGTAGGCATACCAGGCACCGGACTTCTCGACAAAACCGTGCAGTACGCCCAGGTCGATCATCTCGCCGTTCAGGTAGATACCCTTGCCGTAGAGAATCTGGAACTCAGCCTGACGGAATGGCGGGGCCACTTTGTTCTTCACGACCTTGACGCGGGTTTCGCTACCGACAACCTCGTCACCTTCCTTCACCGCGCCAGTACGACGGATATCCAGACGGACCGAAGCGTAGAACTTCAGCGCGTTACCACCGGTGGTGGTTTCCGGGCTGCCGAACATCACGCCGATCTTCATACGGATCTGGTTGATGAAGATCACCAGGCAGTTGGCGTTCTTGATGTTACCGGTAATTTTACGCAGCGCCTGGGACATCAGGCGGGCTTGCAGGCCCACGTGCATGTCGCCCATTTCGCCTTCGATTTCAGCCTTGGGCACCAGGGCCGCCACGGAGTCGACCACGATCACGTCGATGGCGTTGGAGCGCACCAGCATGTCGGTGATTTCCAGGGCTTGCTCGCCGGTGTCCGGCTGGGAAACCAGCAGGTCATCGACGTTGACGCCCAGCTTGCCGGCGTATTCAGGATCCAGGGCGTGCTCGGCGTCGACGAACGCGCAGGTAGCGCCCATCTTTTGCGCCTGGGCAATCACCGACAGGGTCAGGGTGGTTTTACCGGAAGATTCAGGACCGTAGATTTCAACGATACGGCCTTTTGGCAGGCCACCAATGCCGAGCGCGATGTCCAGACCCAGAGAGCCAGTGGAAATAGCCGGGATCGCCTGACGGTCGTGATCGCCCATACGCATTACGGCACCCTTGCCGAATTGACGTTCGATCTGACCCAGGGCCGCAGCCAAGGCTTTCTTCTTGTTGTCGTCCATTAAAGTCCTCACGTAATCAATAAGGCCTGACGGCCAACACCTGTATAAGTAGACAGTATTGTTCCACAAAGATCGGTGATCGCCTACCCCTGATTGTCTATTTCTGCTGCAGCTCGTCGCAACAAGCCCTCCAGCGCGGCTTTTACCGTTTGTCGGCGGACCTCGTCGCGGTTGCCGGGGAAGTGCGCAAGCTCGGCGGTCACCTCGTCGCCCACGGCAAAGGCCAGCCAAACGGTGCCCACCGGCTTGTCCGGCGAACCGCCATCGGGGCCGGCCACACCGCTGACCGCCACGGCAAATCGCGCCAGGCTTTTTTCCTGCGCACCGCGGGCCATCGCCTCCACCACTTCCTGGCTGACAGCCCCGACCTTGACGAACAGTTTTTCCGGCACATTCAACTGTCGGGTCTTCTGCCGGTTGGAATAGGTGACATAGCCCGCCTCGAACCAGGCCGAGCTGCCCGGAATTCGCGTGATGGCTTCGGCAATGCCGCCGCCGGTACAGGACTCGGCAGTGGTCACGTGAGCACTGAGCACCTGCAAACGGCGACCCAGTTCGGCAGCCAGTTGAGTGATTTCCTTCACAGTCGTCTCCAGGAGTGGGCGGGGGTTCGCCTACCCTACAGGAGCCTATCGGCCATGCAAGGTACAGAGTGCATCAAGAGGCTAATGCGCGACGGCCTGCACCTGCCACACATGCGCCATGAGCAGGCGCGCACCGATCAGGCGAAACGCACCTAAGAAACGCAGAGCACCGCCTTCGCCCGCGCCCACAACTGCAAACGGTCGTCCAGGCCATTGAGGCCGCCGTTGATCCGACGGGTGATGGTGGTGAACTGATCGTTGTCGGCAAGTTCGTTAAGGCCGTTGCTTTGCCAGAACCAGGCGGCGGACTCGCAGGCCCATTGCGGTTGTTCCAGCAGTTGCGGCTGGAGCAGCAGGCGATCATCGCCGAACAGTGCTTGGCTGCACGCAAGGTAATTACGGCGGCCGGTTATCTGGATCAACCCTCTGCCGCGATACTTTTGTCCATCTCCGTCCGCTTCCGGGGTGTTGCCCAGGCGCGCGCCCAAGACGCCGGTGTCATATTTGCTCAAGTATTGATCACTGCCCAATTCGCGCACGTACTGCAACTGGGCAGACTCGTGGCCGATTTGGGCGAGGAAGGCGGCGACGCGACGGGCCGTATTGATCTGATGCCCCGCAAAGGCCGCATTTAGAAAGGTTAAAAAAATGCCCGCGCGAAGGCGGGCTCCAGGCATGACACCCAGAAGCTGAGCATGTGTGATTACCATGGGTTTTACTCTAAGGAAGGATCTACACCGACAAACCGCTGGCCTGGACCGTACTCCGATAGCCACCTTTTCGCTCGCCCCTGGATGTCACCGTTTTAATCGACCAGCGCCCTTGCATGAACCCCGGCCACGACTCATCCAGCAGCAACAGGCCTTCAGCAGCCAACGAAGGATTACCAGGGCAGACCACATCAATCTGCAACCCTTCGCGCCCCACCCGCCGCATCTCTCCCTGCGCCGCCGAGCGTGCTTCGTCCTCGCTCTGGTAGCGCTGTGTCACCACTTTGAAGGGTGCGATGCCCACCTTGACGACACGCTGTTTTCCGGCTGCCGCGTCCCACCATGACGTTTGCGCGCCGTTGTATTTGGCACGGCTGGTTTCGGTGAAACTGGCGCTGATGAACGCGCGGTCACCTGGGCGATTATCATGGGTGATCGACAACCGTACATCCGGCAATGCCTTGCCCGACAGCGTCTTGATCTGGCCTTTGCGCCCCAGTACATACAGCTCATCGACAGGCTTGGCCACCGCATCGAAGCGCTTGGCCAGGCGCGTCAGAAAAGCCATGTCGCTTTCATTGGTCTGATCGATGTGCGCGATCGGCTCACCGTCGAGTTCAGGCGCCACACGCGGTGAAAAACCGTATCGGGTGGTCAGTTGGCGAAACAGCGCACCCAGGGTTATCGGACCATGGCTGGCGGTGCGGCGCTGTTTGAATTCGTGCTCGTCGAACGGTGCCGCCGTGGCCACCAGCACCAGTCGCAATGGGAACATCGAGGGCGTGCGCTGGGTGATATTGAACACGCCCTTATCCACCAGGCCCGATTCCAGGTACCCAATACGCAGGCCAATTTTGCCGCCCAGATCGGGCAGCCCTTCAAGCCCCTCGATATCGAGGGTCAGCTTCAGTTGATCAGATACAAACCCCGCTGCGTCGGTATGTTCCCACTCCAAGAGCCGCTCGTTGAATAACGCGGCATTGGCTCCGTATAGCTCCACTACAGGTGTAAATCCGAGTGCCATGATGGCTCCTTAATCCCAGGCGGAAACCGGCCGGCTCGCAACTGGTTGCGCGTCCAATTCGGGCACCAGCACGCTGACGCCCGCCGGCAGTACCGCGCCCTGTTCGGCCAACTCCGGGTTCAAGCGCCACAACGCTTCTTCTGCGGCGTCGTCACTGCGCCCCAGTTCGCGGTAGAGCAACAGGTTCACCGAGTCGCCGGCAATACTTCGAACCCTACGCATTGACGAACTCCTCCAGTAACAATGTCCAATTGATCACCATGGCCGTCCCGTCGTCGATCACGCTGGCTTGTTTTTCACTGATCGACTGGATGGTCCATAGCCCCCAGTTACGCCCTAACCCGTCCACCAAAGGCAACGGCGCACGCAGGGCCTGCAGGGTGCGCAACTCATCCAGGCGCGCCATGCCATTGGCACGCGCAGCCTTGCCGCCCAATGCCAGCGTTTCGAGCCCCTGGCCGACCTGGCTGGATTTAGGTTTGCCGGCAATGATGTCGAGACTGACCCAGCCCCCGCTGCTACCACGATCAAGCGTGTCGTAGGCGAACCCACGGGACAGCCCGAAAATAAAAGTACCCAAGACCATCTGTTGTCGCATCACACAGCTCCATCGGTGAGTGCTGCGCCGCGTCGGGTCGCCAGCAGGTTGTCCATCGACAGCGGGGTAAATTGCGCTTCGATCTGTTGCACCACGAGCGCCGCCAGTTGTTGATGGCTGGCTTGCTCAGGCGCGGTGATGGTGATTTGCGGGGCGAAGTTGATTTGGCGGTTGTCGGCTTGAGGGGCGTTGAGGTTTTTGCTGACCTCTGTGGGGGATGGCAGGCGATCGCCCGCCCCCATCACTTTTTCAGCCAGCCACGCACCGACGTCACTGCCCACGAAAGTGCCCACGGCACCACCGACTACCTTACCGATTGCGCCCCCGGCGACGCCGCCCATCACACCGCCCAACACTGTGCCGGCACCCGGAACGACCGAACCGATAACAGCTCCCGCCAGCGTGCCGACCGCTCGGCCTATCGCCATCCCAGCCACATCACCGACGACACCGCCGGCAACACCGCCGCCGATAGAGCCCACGCTAGTGCCAACCGCTTGACCCAGGTTTCCGGTCATCGCGCCTTGCGTCATCTCGACACCGGCCTGGGCCACCACCAAACCCAGGGGGACCCCTTTGGCCAGCTTGCTCACCTTCGCCGCTTTGCCAGAGATGCCAGGGCCGGAAGCAGGCGGGCGATTACCGCTGTGCTCGTCATTGCTCGGGGCTTTGCGCTGGCTGTCCGGCGGTGTGGTTTTATTCCCTGCTGCCGGCCCCTCTCCGAGCACTTTCCCTGCGACCTTTTCGAAAATCTTGTCCTTCACGGCACCGAAAACACCAGAAACCACCGGGATCAGCACCGCCCCCGCCAGGGCGACGGCAGCGGCAGCCTTGGGCAGGCCTTCCGCGAGCCAAGCCACGCCACTGACCAGGCCGTTCATTGCGGTCAGCGAGGCATCTACAACGGGGGCAAGCGCTGTATCAGAGGCGGTGCTCAAGCGTGTGGTACTGGCCTCGTAGGCTTGCCGACGCGCGTAAGTAGAGTCCGCACGAACCGCGGCCGAACGCAGCACCGAACCTTGGTCGCCCAGCGTCGAAGTGGCGTAGGTGGATTTTTCTGCGACCAGCGAAAAGGCCTGTTTCACGCTGTCGATCACCGGTACCAGGCTCAGAATCGTCTGGTTGCCGTCGAACAACTGCGTCGCCAGCACCGCCTGCCTTTCGGCAGGTTGCGACTTGAGCGCCTCCAGCACCGTAAGCACGGCCTGTGGGGCGTCCTGTTTCATGCCCGCCGCGAGTACTTTTGGATCAAGCTTGAGCTCTGCCCAGGCACTGCGTTGCCCTGCAGAGGCGTTGTCGCCTTTAGCCAGGACGGTGCTGATTTTTTCCAGCCCGGCACCAGCAACAGCCTTGCTGTTACCTGCGCTCAACAACGCCGCCGAAAGCGCTGCAGCCTGTTCGGGACTCATGCCCGCAGCCTTCGCGGCAGCGCCCTGGAGTTGCACAACAGCGCCGATATCCGCCGATTCGGCCTTGAGCGATACCTGGGTGCCCAGCACGTTTGTTGCGTCGGCAAGGTCCAAGGCTTGTGCGCGATCAAGGTGCATTGACTCGCGCCAGCCGCCCATGATTTCGCCGGCATTTTTGACGTCGATCTTGAACGCCGTCGCCATGATCGCAGCGTCGCGAGCGAACTGCTGCAGGTCTGCCCGGCGCCCAACGGGGTCGATATTGCCCGAAGCGTCCTTACGATCACTGCCGATACCGGAACGGGCGGCGGCATACTCGACCTTCGCGAGGTCGACGGCATTGGCACCACTGGCAGCTACCACCGGCTCGGACGCCATGGCAAGGTTGGCTTCACGCAATGCCTTGCGCTCATGCCGGGCAAACATCAACAGTTGATCAATATCAGTCATCGCGGCGTCCAGCGCCTGCGAGGGTGTACGCTTGTCTGTAGCCGCGACGGTCTTCGTGCCCTCTGCGTTCCCGGCAGTTTGAGCTTGCCGGGCGTCCATCACCTTGAGCAACGAGACGTTGAACAGCTCCAGCGTATCGACCAACCGTACCTGCCCGTCCGCCAGATGCTTGATCTGCAAGCTGGCATCGGCCAATGCCAGGGCCAAACTCGCCGCACTCCCCGGGGCCACCTCAAGCGGGCTCGGCAGCGCTTGAGTGATAGGTTTGAGACTGGCCTGCATTCCTGTCATCTGAAGGGCGCCCTGAGTCATCACGCCGTCCTTGGCAATGGCTGACCCTGCTCCATGATTACTATCTGCCATTGCGCTCTACTCCTGTTTGACGCCAAGACGACTGATTGCGATGTCGTAGCGGCGCAATGCTTTGCCGGCTTCCCAATCGAGGATTTCCGCTTCGTTCACCGAGTAAACCAGCGGCACTACATCGAGAATCACTTCGATGTCGCGCTCCGAAAGAAGTCCGCCGGTTTGTTTAAAAAATCGTCGATGCGCTCCTGCAGCTCGGTCCAGTCGGGCACGGTCAGGCCGGCAAGATCGGGAATCATCAGGCCCGTGCAATGGGCGGTGATGAACTCGGCGCGCTCTTTGTTAGTGGCGAGTTTTTTCATCACCTTGGTAGCGCGCAGGGCGGGCATTTCCAGGGGCAGTTCCGACAGGTTTCGGCCGGCGGCTTCCAGGGGTAATAGCAGGTGGACAGGCTGGTCGTGGGTCGTCACGTCCTGTTCTTTCAGGAAGAACGAGGCCGGGCGTGTCGACATTTCGTGTACGTACTGCGCAATGCTCACGTAGTCCGGGCGCTTGAGTTGGTCGAGCTCTTTTTCCGACAGGCCGGTGGCGAGTTTCGCCAGTTCGAAGAACTGGTCGTCCTCGTCATCACCGGCCCGGGCCAGCGCGTCTTTTTGCGCGGCATAGAACAACGGTTTGAGTTGAACCTGCTCGATCATTGCACCGGTGTCGGCGGTGATCGGGGACAGCAGGATGTGCAACGGTGGCATCCAGGCCATGGGGAATTCCTTGTTGAGCGGTGTTGAAAAGTGCAAAAAATCTAAACCTGAGCACGGCCCCTGCGGGAGCTGGCTTGCCTGCGATGGCATCCACTCGATGCTCCAGAGATACCGAGTCGCCTGCATCGCAGGCAAGCCAGCTCCCACCTTGACCGTGCTCGCTTCAGATTGCGCCGGCCCTTAAGGCATCAGCACGGCGCGGCGGGCATCGCCAAGGATGTCGACGCCGTTGAGCACGAACTTCTGGGTGCGCACATCGATATCGATCACCGAAATGCCATTTTCCAGACGGTTGTAGGTACGGCAGGACAGCTCCAGCGTGGTGGTGGCCTTGTCGCCCATTTTCAGCTTCGCCTCCTCCAGGGATTTGAGCTTGCCGCCCACGGTGTGGTAGGTGAAATAGGTCTTGCCGTCTTGATCCTGGCCGGCTTCACGCACGTTCAGCAAAATGTCGTCGCCCATGCGCACGCCCAGGGCCAGCATGATTTGCGGGCCGGCACCTTGCAGCACCAGCTTGGCATTGAGCACCTTGCCGCTCTTGGCCATTTCCTCGGCGATAAAGCGCCCGCCGGACATGGCCTCCATGTCGAACTCGATCTTCGGCGGGGTGAATTCTTCCACGGTTGCGGACAACGGCAGGCCTTGAAGGGTGGCCGCAATGGCCTGTCTGACTCGGTTGGTAAACATTAGAGAACGTCCTCCAGGAACTGCTCGATGATTTCATCGCGGGCGTTGAGTTGATAAACCATGTGTTCGTTCGGCGCGTAGCGGCCGTAGTCGATGACGATGAACCAGGTGCCGTTCTTGTATTTCTCGACGCTGTTCAGTTCCGGGTGCAGGTACACGCTGCCGCCGGGGATGGTTTCGTCGGCCACCAGGGTTTGCAGCCAGTCGTTGATGCGCTTAACCTCCTGGTCCATGAAGGACTTGGTGAGGTTCTTGGCCATGGCTTTCTGGCCGGCCTTGACCAGCTTGCGGCTGATGGCATCTTCCAGGCCGACGTAGCTGATGAACTTGCCGGTGATGGAGCGGTTGCCCAACAGCGAGAAGCCGCCGAGGATGGTGCGGGCGTAGTAGCTCACGCCATAGCGGTTGAGCAGGTCGCCTTCGGTGGAGGTGTCGAGGATGTTGTACTCGACCACGCGGGAAACGTCCTCGGCGAAGGTCACCTGGTTACCTGGACTCTCCCACTGCTTGACCTTGGCCAATGCGGCGATGGCCAGCGAGGATGGCGACAGGAACACGTTCTTCTTCGCGGCTTTGGAGTACACCGACGGCATGTTGTGCACCAGCAGGCAACGGTCGAAGCCGAGGTCGGCCCCGCCCAGTTCACCGCTGTAGGTCACTTGGTCGGCAACGGACGCGTCCTTGCCATCCAGTACCACACGGGCCTTGATGCGCTTGCCGAAGGAGGCGAACTCACCAGCCACGGCCTTGGTGCCGGTAAAGCCTGGAGCGCCGATGATGGTCAGGTCTTCAGGCACGCTGCTCAGGGCCGCCAGGCCCAGCTTGCGACCGGTGACCGGGTCGTTGCCGCCGATCACATTATTGATCGTATCGGCCGGGGTGGCGCCTTCTTCGACGATGACCACATAGACCGGCACCTTGACCACCTTGAGGATCTGGTACACCGCCTGGAACAAGGTGCCCGACTCAGTGCCGGTAGGGTCCAGCAGCGCCTGGGCGGTGAAGCTGTTGATGCGAAACGGCGCGTTTTTGGGGATTGACGCATGGGCATTCGGCGCAGTGCCGACCAGGCCGATGACGTTATCGCCAAGGCCACCCATGGCCTCGGGGGATTCAGTGGCATTCACAGTGATGCCGTTGTGCTCGAAGTTCAGGACTTCTGCCATGGTTATTCAGCCTTCTTGGGGGTGGAGTTGAGGACGCTGGTCAGTTCCAGACGGCCAGCGGTGCGCAGGGCGGATGCTTCGACGTCGAGCAGTTCCAGTTCCTCGCCGGCGGTGGACCAATGGCCGTTGCCGATGGGGAATGGGATGAGGACGGTGTAGGTTTGGCGGGTGGGCATGGGTGGAAATCTCCGGGTGAGAAATGCAAAAGCCCCTGCGGGGAGGGGCTTTGGGGAGGCGAAAAAAAACCGCTTTCGCGGTGGGGATCAGTTGCGATCAGGCAAGGGATAGAGCGCCTTGATTTCGGCGACTTTGTCACGCCAGGCCTTTTCTTTTTCTGGAGTTTCGTCGTATTGCCACTCCAGAAATAATGGATCAGCTTCAGTTACGTACAACGTACGACGCGCAGAGATAACGCTCTCCAACTTGGCATTGCTTTCCGCCTGCATGACGAGTTCATCTGCGCGAACCTCGTCAAATCCCAATGCCATCAATGTTGGGCGGTCCGCAGGGACATTGATCAGCGTCTCTCCAGAGGGAAGCAGTAGTGTTTTGATATATCCAATCATCTTCATACCCCTTTTGCTGTGTAACGCAGATCGTTATCCAACGTATAAGCCAAGCGGCTTTCCGGATAAGTTTCTCCAAGTTCGGTGGCGGTTATCGCAAACGGTTTCACCTTCCAGCAAATTTCATATTCAGGGGTCACTGCTTGGCTCAATTCCACTTCAGCATCTGAGCGACTGTACTTCACAGGCTCCTCAAAGCTCTTGGTGACGATATACGTCAGCCCGCCACGCAAATAGCAGCCAGATTCCTGCGGGGACGAGACCAATGTGCCTGGTATCTGGTTAAGCCAGATGGGCTTCAAGCCAGTGACCGGACGGACGTACGACCACATCCCGAATTGAGCACGACGGACGGTCTCTCGGTAGGTTTGAGAGATGCGCTTGATAGTCAAAAAATTAGCGTCCCCATTCCACGGGATCCCACAGCCCTCCATTTGCAGATTTAGACCGGCGACATGGGGCTCAAAATTGTTGTTGAATGGATTGAGGCCTGCGTCCAAGCCATAGTTTCTGGAAATTATGATCTCCGACATACCTCTCTCGTTACCTGGCATACGCCACCAGACCGGATAAAAAATATTGGTAGAAAGTCCCGTAAGATCAATTGTTTGTGTATAAGAGGCACGGCCATTAATATCCTTAGCCTGCACACTATTACGCCAAGCAGTAAACTGACTCGAAGCGGCCTCTACCCGCGCATCAATCTTCCCAATTTGGTTGGTAACCGTCTCCGTAAGTTTATTACATGCATCCACAACCTTCGTGATAGTCGTTTCAAGTCCCATCATCAACTCCCTGTCAGTTAATCTTTCCAGCACTTTTGTCAGTGCTACTACTTCGCTTCGAGCTGCATAACCCGAAACATCAAATCAACGTGGCGGGACATATTGCCAACCGAAGCCGCGGCCATAATCGCGATCTCCTCCGCCAACAACAGATTCAAGTTCTCACTCCCCACCACAATCGTCACGCTATCCGCCGGCAACGGCGAAACATCCAGCGTAAACTTCTGCAGCACCCGCGCCGCCGCCGCTTTATACGTCAGCAACTTCCCCACCACGGAATACACCGCCAGCAAGGTGCCGCTGGCGAGGTAAAACCCGAACTCGCCAATCTCATACTCACCGTCGCCATCAAACAGCGCGGCCATCCTGAGTTGGCGCTCGCCCAGGTCTTCGTAATCGACGATGGCCACCCGTTGGCGCTCGTCACGCAAGGCCACTTCCGTGCCGTCGGGGTTGTAGCGGCCGGTGCCGGCGCCGATGTGGGTGATTTCGCCTTTGAGGCCCTGGTTCTTTGCCTGCAGCACTTCATCCAAACCTTTGGAGGTGAAGCGCACCAGGCGCGTGATTTCATCTGTCATGGCTGCGCCCTGAGGTCGTAATCGTTAATGGTGTAGTGCTGGGCAACCCCGGCACTGTTTAGGCGAGCCACCAGCGCCAGGTCCGGCAATGCGCCGTTCAGGTAAAACTCGCCGTCGCTTAAAGGCGCGTCGAGCACTTGCGTGAGCGCGAGCTGGCCTTCGGTTTCATGCACGATGGTAATCGTCGCCTGATCGCGCTCGCTTTTCGCCGCGTTGATGCGACGGATCAGCCGGTTGTGGTCGCCGCTGGACCAACTGCGCCCGATGATCGCCTGCACGTCGAAGGTGTAAGGCACGCCCAAGGGGCGCTGCTGATACCAAGCGCTGATATTCGGCGTGAAGCCCAATGACTCCACCGCATGGCTCAGTGCCTTGGGCGTGCCGGCCTGGCGTTGAATCTGCCAGGACAAGGCCACGGTCAGGCGTTTTTCCGCTTCGCTGGCCTCGGCATCCCATTCGCTGACGCCACGGTCGGCGGCCAGGTAAGGCAGGAACTCGCTAGGGGTATACAGCGGGTTCATCAGCGCCGGAAACGGCGGGGCGACACGCTCAAGCAATGTGCCGAAGCCCAGGTCCAACGCCTTTTCCAGCGGTGAGCTGTTGGCGGGCAGCAAACTCGCTTTGGGTTCACTCATAGTGTGCGCACCTCCACCTCGACGCCCGTGCAATACGGGGCCTGGAACGCCGTGCTGACAATCGGCGCCAGCGGTTCGAGGATGTGCAGTTGCGCGGCCCCGGCACTGTGGATGGCGTAGTCGATCCAGCTGGGGTCCACCCGCCCTTCCAGACGGTGGCAGGACTCGGCGTAGTCTTGCAGCAGTTTCTGCGCGGCCACTTGGGTCAGCCCCGAGTCCGGGCCGGCGTTGATCTTGGCCACCACGCGAATTTTATAGGGTTGAATCTGCGCGCCTTGGACGCTGACAAGATCGGTTTCCGGCCGTACATCCGGCCGTGCGAAATGTCGACGTACACCGTCAAGCAAGTCGACAGATGGCGTGCCGTCGCCCTCCCTGGAAAGCACGGTGACCATGACTTCCCCCGGTGCGGTGCGGCGAGCGTTGCCGTCCTTGACCTGGGCCGCGTAGCCGTCGGGGTCGAAGGTGTAGGTGACCGTGACCACACCGGGCGTCGCGCTTTGTACTTTCACTGCTGGGCGCTCGCCCAAGGTGAACACTTCGCGGCGATACTGCATGCGCGAGCCCGCCGCTGGGGCGTGGGGTGCCAAGTAGTAGCGCAGGCGGGCGTCGTCGTCGCTTTCCAAGGTGGGCGGCACCGGCGGGAAAGCCGCCGGGTCGCCTGGGTCGAGCACTTGGCGTTCCAGGCCCATATCGGCCAGGCGCGCATCCAGGTTGCTGCCGGTGGCCCACCACGCCAGCATCTGCTTGATGCGCGCGTTGTATTTGCGCTCATGGGTTTGCAGGCGCACGCAAAACGCTTCCAGGGCCAGGGTCAGCAGTTCGCTTTCGTTGTCGAGGCTGACCTGGAGTTTGGCTGCGCTTTGCGGCGCGCGAGTGGCGACGTAGTCGATGACAAACGCTTTGAATTCGGCCAGCAACGGTTCGAACTCATCGACCTTAATGATGGCCGGTTCCGCCAGTTGGTTCTGGCCGGGGATCAGCATGCTCATGTCACGACCTCGAAGGATTGTTGGCGGTTTTTCCAGGTGCCGGCAAACCGCAGCAGCAGGCCGGCGCCCTGGCGGGTAGCGACAATGACCTGAGGGTCAAAATCGCCAATGCCGTTATGAATGTTGTAGAACGCTTGGGCGGCGTGGCTTTGGGCGAGGATCAGCAAGTCATCGCCCAGGTTCTGGCCGAGCAATTGCGGGATCAGTGAGCCGTACAGCGGGCGTTTTTGCCGCGTTCCGATGGGGGTGGTCAGCGCTCGGGTGGCGCGCTGCACAAATTGCAGCCAGTCGTCGACGGCCGCCCCGGTGTTCCTATCGATTCCGAGCATGGGGTGTCCTTATCGGGGGCTGATGACGCGTCCTTGATGGTCCACCACCGGGCCGCTGAAGTGCGCGCCGCCGGCATCCAGCAACAGGCTGGTACCGCCGATTTGCAGGGTGATGCCCTGGGCGTTGAGGGTCAGGCTGGCGGCGCCGACTTTGACGTCAACCTGTTCACGGGAACCGCTGAAGCTGGTCGGGCCGTTGACCCAGTTGAAGGTGTGGCTGGCGTCGTCGTAGTCGCTTTGGGTGCCGTCTTGATGGCGCCGCCGGGTCAGCGTTGCCACGCTGGAGACCGGCGGGAAGCGATCACTGTTGAGACCAAACAGCGCCACAGACTGCACCCCGCCCTCCCCCCCGCCGTAGTTGAGCAGCAGGCATTGTTCACCCACCGTGGGGATGCGGGTTTCGGTTTGTGCACCGGCACTGGGGTTGAAAAAGCGGATCGCCGGGGTGAGCAGGTCACCGTGGCTGACCTTGCAGGTGTTGCTGGCCGCATCGACGTGCTGGCAGATGCCGATCCGGCAGAAGCTCTCGGCGCGGCGGTAGAGGTCCTCAAGCTGGGACTCCATCTCAGCCAGGCGTTCGACGATCGGTCCCAATTGCATGCGTAACAGCGCGTCGAACATGGGCTACTCCGCCAGGGGCTGGTATTGGGTTGGGTCGTCGATGTTGGAGACGTCCCAAGTGCAGGCAAATAGCGGTTGGCCTGTGGGATCGTCGAGTAACACCGGCCCCAGATAGAGGGTTTGCGTGAAGGAAACCGTCCAGGTGTCGTAGTCCGTTTCCACGGAAGTGCGCGCAGCGGGAGCGGCGACGATATTCGCCGGCAAATCGCACTGCGTCTGGGGCAGGTTCCAACGGTTATCCAACACCAGGTCCATGAGTTGGCTGGCCAGGTCGCAGGCATCGAACGGCAATGCACCGGGGGCGACCATGGCCCTCAGTGAAATGCTCAGCACGTGAGCCTTGCGCCCTTCGCGAGAGCGAATGCCCGGGCCATTGCCTTCGACCGTGACCTGCACACCGGTTTTTTCGGCGTCGCCCTTAAAGTCCTGGTGGCTACCGACCTTGATGTCCGGGAAGGCCGCGTGCAGCACCGCGCCGATGGCCTGGGGCAGTTGGGATGGCTTTTCGATAAGCGTCATTTTAAGTAGCGTCCTTGCAACAATTACTGCGGGTCCTGGCGGGAGCCTTGGTTGATCCCGATGCGCTTGGCTGCCCACCGTTCATAAAGACCGATGGCCACGTCGGCACCGGCCATGGCGGTCAGGCAACCAATGGCGCCGGCGGTCCAGATCGACATTCCGGCGGCGTAGCACAGCATCAGGGCGGAAACCCCGCAAACCATGCACGCCCCGGAACGCAGGGCCAGACGGCGGATCAGTGACCAACCGCGGGCGCCCTCCTTGTCGGCCCGCCACATCTCGCCGGATACGCCGCCGATCACTGCCAATACGATCACCAGCCAGATAGGCATTTCCGCTAACGCTTGCTGTTCATTTGTCATGTCACGCCTCCTGGCTGAGCAATAGATAGTCCGTATTTCATTTACAAATGCTTGAGTAGGTAGGCATTCCAAAAAGCCCGGTCGCCCGGGCTTTTCAGTAATGATGTCCTCGGACTTTCGGCGCTACTGGCGCGGTACGGTCCTTTCCTCGATGTTTTTCCGACCACGATCCCTGTCTGCCGGATAACTGCTTCTGGTGCTTTACGCTGCACACCCGGGTCAGTTGCCAACCCTCTGAACCGTTAAGGCCGGTTCATCGCTGCCTGTTGTTGAAGCGGTGAAACTAAAGAGCGTCGGCATCCTTGCCGGTGTTGCCTGGCATCCCTGCCATCGCTTCGATGGCGTCCTTGCCGATGTTGCGTGCCTTCCTTGTCTTCCTTGGCAGCATCCTTGCCGCCTCCACCAGGCCTTGTTGGCTGGCTTGAGACGAAGAATATGCATGTATGCATATACAGTCAATGCACAAATGCATTTATTTTTGCTGCGCAAATGCGCATATGCATTAGAAGGCCTACTGGCTTGGGGTTTGCCGGTTTTCTGCGGGCGAAAAAAAACCCGCACATGGGCGGGTTTCTTCTTACGAGTGGGAGTTAGCGGGCGTACATACCCCACCAGAAAACATGACCGAGGATGCTGATCTGCTCGTCCTGGATATCCTGGAAGCTGTAGTCCTCATCGGGGTGTTCATCACGATTGAAGCTGCGCAGGCGGATACCGGAAGGCAGGCGGTAGAGCTGTTTAACCCGCAACTGGCCGTTGTGATTGATGGCATACAGGTCACCATCGACGATATCGCCAATGCCGCTCTTGCCGGCATTGACCCCCACCGTGGCGCCGTCGCGCAACACCGGCAACATGCTGTTGCCGCGCACCGTCACGCACTTGGCCTGGTCGAACTGCACACCGTTATGCCGCAGGCTGCGCTTGCCGAACCGCAGGCTGGCCTTTTCGCTTTCCTCGATGACGAATCTTCCTGATCCAGCAGCCAATTCAACCTCGCGCAGAAAGGGGATCGACACCTCGTCATCATTGACGGGGGTGTCGTCGTCCCACAGGCTTATGTCCTTGAGTTCCGAATGCATCGGGTCGCGCCCGTCATCGCGCAAAGCGCCCACTGCTGAGCGCCCGCGCAGGTAATCAGTGCTCACGCGAAAATACTCGGCGATACGGGAGATGTGTTTATCCGACGGATCAACGATCTTGCCGCTGAGGATCCGGGACAGTGTGGATTGAGGCACGCCAGTGCGTCGGTGAAGCTCCGTGGGGGAGATCCGGTCGCGGTCCAGCAGCTCTCTTAAGACGATAGAAACGTTGCGTTTTTGCATAGCGCGGATAGTGACGGGAGTTTGGGGGGTTGGCAAATGCTAATTTGCATATTTATGCACTAAACATCCGGACCTCACTTAATTCGAATCAGAACACTGTATATACAACCAGTTATTGACACTCTATTATTCCGACAGCTTGGTATTGCTGCCGATCAACACCTTGCATGTCGACAACTCAAGGCCTATGTATAAAACTCTTTGACAACGTAGCCAGCAACGACGGAGGTGCTCATGGCTTATTCAGCGCTAGCTGTCGCTAACGCCTTCATTGAACGTGCGAAGGAAGGCAAGCTTTCGGGCCTGACGCCCATGAAGCTGCAAAAACTGCTGTTTTATACGCAGTCCTGGCATTTGCGCGAACGGGATCAGCCCCTCATGGATGATCACTTCGCCCGCTGGCAATATGGCCCGGTCATTCCGTCGCTTTACCATGAGTTAAAATCCTACGGTAATCGCCCGGTGACCGCGTTGCTCAGCAACCTGAAGCCCGACGCCGAAGACATTGTCTTCGTGACACCGAGGGTTCCTGAGAGCGATACCTACACCCATCGTTTGATTGACCGGATCATCAACAAATACGGCAAGTGGTCTGGCACCCAACTGTCCAACCTCTCCCACGAGGACGGCACAGCCTGGGCCCTCAAGGGCGCCGACGGTTCGGCCATCGACTGGGAAGACATGGCCACACTCATTCACCCAAAGAGCCGCATCCGTGAGTGAAGAACTCGACAACCTGGAACTCACCTTGCCCCCCGTGGCAGGGCCTGACCAGGACACCCAAGCCGGTGGCGAGCAAGCCATAGGCACCGACGATGAAAGAAGCCAGAACCTCAAAGACCAGAAGGCTGAAAGGCAACTGCGCAAGAAATATGCGGGGCGTGCGTTTTGGTTCGCTGCGTGCGGGGTGATCTTCTGGGGGGTCCTGCTGGTGTGGAATGGCTGGTCGACGTATTACTCGGGTAAAGCGCCGTTCTCGGACAATGTGTTGATTGCCATCACTACGGCGACTTCAATCAACTTGTTTGCGGCGTTTCTTGGGGTGATCAGAGGGTTGTTTCCGGCTAGTGGGCGTAAATCCAAATAGTCTGGTCGTACTCATACCCTGACTTCTCTCTATCCGGCATTGAGGTGTGAGCACGCAAAAGTCAGTTAATCATCTTCAAGGCACTGATCGGTTTTTTAGTTTTTGCCGACCTTATCCAGCAGCGACCGGCTGCAAAAATCGCACCGAGGTGGAGTTTCATCTTGCGGCCAACACCTCGGATTTCCGCCACGTCCGTATTGCGCAAGACCTGGTCCCGCTTAACCGGGTCGGTGCTATTGACCACCCCGACCAGCATCAACTGAAGCCGCACCCGCGGCGGCTTCTGTCGTCGGCCAGTCAGCGGCGCGGAGTCTGCAAGGCGTGGTAGCCGTAATCGGCGCGAGCTTTGCGTAAAGGAACGCCCTCCTCGATAGCCGTACGAATATGTTCTTCGGCCTGGTGGATTTCTTCGGCCACCTCCAGCACTTCGCTCAGTGAGCCGGCCGGAATCACCACCAGGCCGTCACCGTCGCCGCGCAACCAATCATCGGGTTGTACCCGCACGCCACCCAGCGTAACGGGCGCCTGGATCGCTTCGACACGCACGCGATCCTTGCCGGTGCGCATCCAGTTCCCCCGGGAAAAGATCGGGTAGTTAAGCTCCAACGCACGGTCGACATCGCGGCAGATACCGTCAATCACCGTCCCGGCCAACTGCTTACGGGCGGCGGTAGAGGTCAGTAAATCGCCCCACACGGTGGTGTCGAGCCGCGCCTGGTTGTCGATCACTACCACCTGGCCAGCCTCAAGGTCGTCGATGTAGTCACCAACAGAGCCGCCGTCCAGGCCAGTAGGGCCGTAGCGCAGGGTCCAGGCTTTGCCTGTGAGGTTGAACGACCGGTCCAGAGGCATGATGTCGGTGCACTGGCAAACGATTTTCAGGCGGTCCATCGCATCGCTGAGGTCGGTGCAACTCAGGGCGTCGAGGCGGGTAACAATAGAGGTTTGCATGATGTGGCCTTCCTTGTGTCCTGTGGGTTAACGCGCGGTGGCGTCGGCACTGAATGCGTGGATCTTGTCGACGATCTGGCGTGACGCCGTCCGGATTGCCGTGGTGGTATTGCCAGCGATGTGCGGCGTCAATTGCGCATTGGCAATAGTGGTCAATGGCGAGTCGAAGCGGTCTTTTTCAAGGGCAAAGGTATCGATGGCGACGGCTTTGATATGCCTGGGAAACTGGCGCATGAAAGCGGCCAACCGGTGTTCGTCGACGATCCCGCCGCGCGCGGTATTGATGAGGATTGATCCCTGGCGCATCTGCTGGAACTCGGCGGTGCCGAACAAGCCTCGGGTCTGCGGGGTGAGCGGTACGTGGATCGAGACGATGTTCGCCTCGGCCAGTAACTGTCCAAGACCTGCCCGCCGTTCAAGCCCAAGGCTGTGCGCCACCGGTTCGGTAAAACGTTCGGACCCGGTGGCGATCACCCTGATGCCCAGCGCCGCAGCCTTGCGCGCCACCTGCCGGGCAATGCTGCCGGTGCCCACCAGCCCAAGCGTCAGTTCGGCGTATTCGCAGGCAGGTGCCAAGGAGCCTTTTGCCCAATGGCCGTTGTGCGTTTCAGCGTTGTAGTCATCCAGGTCGCGCGACAGAAACAGCGCCTGGGCCACGACGTATTCGGCAACAGCGGTCGCGTTGGAGCCCGGTGTGTTGAGGATCGCCACGCCACACTGCTCGCACGCCAGCCGATCAATATGATTGATCCCTGTGCCAGCCTGGGCAATGGCGCGCAGTGGCGTGGCCAACGCCGGCGAGGTGGCAGCGCGGATCAGGCCAGCGCCCAACGGGATGTTCAGGCGCGTCTTGAACACGCTGTAACCCCCGGCCTGACTCACGGCGGCAATAAAGCCAGGCTCGTCATGGCAGTTGATCTCGGCATAGTGAATGCGCGTGCCGTAGTGCTGCCGGATGCGCTCTTTGTCCGCGAAATAATGCAGGTTGAGGGTGACGCCCAGGCCCAGTTCAAGAAAGCGATCGACTTCCTCAAACAGTAACGGCGGCCCGGGGGCATCCAGTATCAAGGTGGTAAATGCCATACAGTTGATCCTCTTGGAGGGTAGCGCCTGCCGATACCCAGGTTGCCCTGGGCATCGGGGTTAATCACCAGGTGAAATGGTGGGCGCTTGCGGGATCGACCAAACCTGCATCGGTACTCACGGCCGCGAGGAACCCGCTGTAGAAATCATTCAGCGATGACGACTGGATGAACGCGGGATTGCTTTTGGCGTAGAGCAGAAACAAGCGATAGATTCGCAAGTTCTTTTCCTTGAGATAGACCTCGGCCCTGAGGCTGGGCCATAGGTTGAGCAAGCTGCCTTCCTTGATTTTCCATGGATCCGCCGGCTCGGTGCCGTTGGTGGCTTTGTACACGAAGCGCTTACCTTCAATCACTTCCAGGTGCAGGCTGGCCAGCAGCTGTTCGGCGGTACCGACGGCTTCGGCCTTCAAGGCTTGCGCCAGCCTCTGGATGTGGGCCTTTTCCGGGATGCTGCCGGTCAGGGTCAGCCAGGCGCATTTGAGGTCGGTTCGCGCAATGGCGTAGGCCATGCCTTTGACGTAGGTGTGAAAGCTCTCATCCTCGTTGAAGGCCTTGGACAAGCAAGTTGCCGGCTCTTGCGCAAACTGCCCGACGCCGATCAGTTCGCTGTGCAGTCCACCGGCCAGCAAGGCGCGGGTCCAGGGAATCGCACGAATGGCATCGGGACGCGACTCGAACACCTTGATGTTGAAGATACGAGAAGGCGGCCGGGTGCCTTTGGCGGTGGCCCTGACCACATCGAATCGTGCCAGGTCCCGCAGCAGGGAAGGCAGCGCCGGATGCTCGAAGAACGTCGCCTGGTAGCGGCGCACCACGCCCCCCCAACGTTGAACCCTGCCGGCAATGACCTCCTCGGACGGCTGCGGCTTGGGCTCGGCGTGCATACGGTACAACTGGCTGAGAAAGTTGACGGACTGGTTGCGGGTCAGCAGATGAGCGCGCATCTCCGCGCAGCCGGCCAGCATGAAGCGGGTTTCCGGGCCCTCCAGCGCGCCGAACTCCTGCAAGGTCTCGGCGATCACCCCATTACACCGTGCGTGTTCCCCGCCCATGATGACGTGGACGACCACCTCGATGCCATAACGGGCCGCGATCAACTTGTGCTGGTTGGCAATCGCCATGTTCAGCTTGTGCATGGCCTTGCCGCCTTGCTTGCCCGTGTCGCTGGGGCCAAACGTGATGTATTGGCGGTTGCCGCGCGTTGCCAGGTGCTGGCGGTACACCGGGTTTTCGTACACCTCATGCACCGTGGCCACCGTGCGCTCGGCACCTGCCAGGTCTTCAGGTTGCAGAGCGATGTCAATCCCGTCCCGTACCTGGGCCGCTTTCATCAGGAACAGCACCTCCAGCGCGCTGAGGGCCGAGGTGTACTCGGCGATCCCGTGGATTTTCATCCGGTCGCGATAACGGTCAATCATTTCAAACCGTTCCACCGCGTTGCGCGCATCGTGCATGCGGATATAGCTCGCATCCTGCTCCATCAGCGCAATGTAATCCTGGCCGGCATATTGCTCGACTTTCCGCGTGTAAATCGGCGTGGTGCGTTGCAAATACTCCTGCCACAGGGCAGCGGGCGTCCGGGCCGTCCCGCCCTCCAGCGCGACCTCAAGGGCGGCCTGACGCGCACGCTCATCCAGCTCGTGATAGTGCCGGCCCTGGCCCAGGCCGATGGTTTCCAGCCACTGACTGGAAAGGATCTCATCGACCACGCAGCTGAACATCTCGGCGTTTTCACGAAACTCGATATCCAGATAGTGAAAGCCAAACGCATGCATCCGCAGCAGCAGACGGTCGATGGCGGCGGGCTGGGTAAAACGGATGCTGCTCAGTGCGTCGATCAGTTCGGCGGGACGCTTGAAATGCTCGGGATGATCCTTGCCCACGCGAGCACGAATCTCTTCAAGGCGATGCCGTGCGCCGCCGTCTTTGATCAGACTGTCGATATCAGCGATGTAGCGATTGCGCAGCGCCGTTTCCAGCGCCACCACCAGGGTTTCGGTGTGCTGGTTGGTGTCATAGGGGCGGCCATCCTTGTCGCCGTATAACCAGGTGAACAACGTCAGCCATTTTTCCTGCGGCGCCAGGCCCAGGGCGTGATGCACGTCGGGCAACGCGTCATACACACTGTCGGCGTAAAAAATCTGTGACTCGATATCGGTGCCATTACTGCCCGACCACACGGCGTTGTACAACTCCAGCAGAAGCTGCGCAGTGACTTGAGGCTTTTTCAGGCCACGATCCTCGACGTGCTGTGCCAGTTTCTGCAAGACCAGCACAACGGAGTGCTTGAGCTGGTCGGTTTCTTTGCACAGCACTCCCAGGCTGATATTCACGCCCGCAGGCGCTGCAATCAACTGCGGATCGAGCGTGAGCAACTGACGAGGCAGACTGGCTTGCGAAGCAATCTGAGTCGCCACACCCCTGACCGACAATTCGAACAGCAGTTGCTTGATCAGTAACAACTTCCAGAATGCCTCGACGTCTTTGCTGGAGCGCGATTCGAAGAACGCCTTGCCCAGAGCTGCGGCCAATTTCGAATCACCCTTGTCCAGATACGACAGCGTATCGATTTCAGCATAGATCCTGAGACAGGCACGGGCATGCGGGGTGTGGGAAGCATCATCCGTGTTGGCCTTGAGTGCGTGCTCCAGGGCTCGCCATAGGACGTCATGCAGTAGCGCGGGGTTGGTATGGCCGATTGAGGGGCGAGTTGATGCATTTTCCAGTATGGAGTTGATCACATGATTCATGGGTTCAAGCCTCGATAATTGTCAAATCCCTTGTTTGCAGTGCGCCGAACAGACACACGCAAAATCATCAATGTCCCAGGCTTAACCCACTGCGTCGCAACGAACGGAACTCACCTGTTCGCCGACAGAAAGCCCCCTTGTCGATACCGAAAAACGGCAAAAAAATGAAACAATTTGTTACATCTGTGAGCAATAAAACATGCTCCGAATTTTTCGACAAAAGACCTTTTTGGAATAGAGAGTCAGAAAAAAATGATAGGAAGCTAATAAAAATCACATCAACGATTCTTTTTAGTGCGGATGTTTTTTCTAAAACCCTGATTATTCGAAATTATATTCACCCGCTCGAAAACGCTCGCCCCGGAAAGAATCTCGCGAAGGCACGACCTGCGAGCGCAACTTAAACAATTCTTCATAAACACGACTTTATGAAAAGCCAGAGCAGGTTCACGCATTAACAGCGGTGTTTCCTTGCAAAACGCCTTGCACCCCACCTCCAATCTTCTCCACGTCGCCAAGCTGCTCGCAGAAGATGCGGCGATGACCATGGAGACGGACCGTTACGCCTGGGCTTCGCATGATTTGCAGGAAATGGTCGAGGCGGTGGTTGATGATGGGGTGAAGGTGTTGGATTCGCCGGTTAATACCCAGTAAGCCGCGAAAATAGAAAAGGCGGGTAACCGCTAACCTGTGGCGGCGCCGCTCCTTTAGTGGTGGATATCGGGGCGGCACCGCTTTTGCTTTTTTACCTATCCGTTTGCGACCTGCGAACCCCCGACCTCGCGTGTTAACCTTGCCGCCATCGCAAAAAATGCTGGGCCAAGCGCCCCCTTTGCCCCATCACTTTCAACGAATTTGCCTACTACCCAATGAGTAAAAACACTTCAGACCTGTCCTCCCACACCCCAATGATGCAGCAGTACTGGCGCCTGAAAAACCAGCACCCTGATCAGTTGATGTTCTATCGCATGGGCGACTTCTACGAGATCTTCTACGAAGACGCGAAGAAGGCCGCCAAGCTGCTGGACATTACCCTGACCGCGCGTGGGCAGTCGGCGGGGCAGTCGATTCCGATGTGTGGGATTCCTTATCACTCGTTGGAAGGCTACTTGGTCAAGCTGGTCAAGCTGGGCGAGTCGGTGGTGATCTGTGAGCAGATCGGTGACCCGGCCACCAGCAAAGGGCCGGTGGAACGCCAGGTGGTGCGCATCATCACCCCAGGCACGGTGAGTGATGAGGCGTTGCTGGATGAGCGTCGCGACAACCTGATCGCTGCGGTATTGGGCGATGAGCGTCTGTTCGGCCTGTCGGTGCTGGATATCACCAGTGGCAACTTCAGCGTGCTGGAGATCAAGGGTTGGGAAAACCTGCTGGCGGAGCTGGAGCGTATCAATCCGGTGGAGTTGTTGATCCCGGATGATTGGCCCAAGGACTTGCCCGCCGAGAAGCGTCGGGGAACCAAACGTCGTGCACCGTGGGATTTTGAACGTGATTCGGCACTGAAAAGTCTGTGCCAGCAGTTCTCGGTGCAGGACCTTAAAGGCTTTGGTTGCGAAACCCTGACCCTGGCTATCGGCGCTGCCGGCTGCCTGCTCAGCTACGCCAAGGAAACCCAGCGTACCGCCCTGCCGCACTTGCGCAGCCTGCGCCATGAGCGTCTGGACGATACCGTGGTGCTTGATGGCGCCAGCCGTCGCAACCTGGAACTGGACACCAACCTGGCCGGTGGCCGCGATAACACCCTGCAATCGGTGGTAGACCGTTGCCAGACCGCCATGGGCAGCCGTTTGCTGACCCGTTGGCTGAACCGTCCGCTGCGGGACTTGACCGTGCTGCAAGCACGCCAGTCTTCTATTACTTGCCTGCTCGACGGCTATCGCTTTGAAAAGCTGCAGCCGCAACTGAAAGAAATCGGCGATATCGAACGTATCCTGGCACGGATCGGTTTGCGCAATGCACGGCCCCGTGACCTGGCGCGCCTGCGTGATGCCTTGAGCGCCCTGCCGCAGTTGCAAGTGGCGATGACCGAGCTGGACACGCCGCACCTGCAACAGCTGGCAGTGACTGCCGGCACGTACCCGGACCTCGCGGCACTGCTGGAAAAAGCCATCATCGACAACCCGCCCGCGATCATTCGTGACGGCGGCGTGTTGAAAACCGGCTACGACAGCGAGCTGGATGAGCTGCAATCCCTGAGCGAAAACGCCGGGCAGTTCCTGATCGACCTGGAAGCCCGCGAAAAAGCCCGTACCGGCCTGGCTAACCTGAAAGTCGGCTACAACCGCGTGCATGGCTACTTTATCGAGTTGCCGAGCAAGCAGGCGGAGTCTGCGCCTATCGACTATCAACGTCGCCAGACCCTCAAAGGCGCCGAGCGTTTTATCACCCCAGAGCTCAAAGAGTTCGAAGACAAGGCGCTGTCGGCCAAAAGCCGCGCCCTGGCGCGGGAAAAGATGCTCTACGAAGCCTTGCTCGAGGACCTGATCAGCCGCCTGGCGCCGTTGCAAGACACCGCCGCCGCCCTGGCGGAGCTGGATGTGTTGAGCAACCTCGCCGAACGGGCGCTGAACCTGGACCTCAACTGCCCACGGTTTGTCAGCGAACCGTGCATGCGCATCGTGCAAGGCCGTCACCCGGTGGTAGAGCAGGTGCTGACCACGCCGTTCGTCGCCAATGACCTGTCGCTGGACGACGATACCCGCATGTTGGTGATCACCGGTCCGAACATGGGTGGTAAATCCACCTACATGCGCCAGACCGCGTTGATCGTGCTGTTGGCGCATATCGGCAGCTTTGTACCCGCAGCCAGTTGCGAGTTGTCGCTGGTGGACCGCATTTTCACGCGGATCGGCTCCAGCGATGACCTGGCCGGTGGCCGTTCGACCTTTATGGTGGAAATGAGCGAGACCGCCAACATTTTGCACAACGCCACCGAGCGCAGCCTGGTGCTGATGGACGAAGTAGGTCGTGGTACCAGCACCTTCGACGGCCTGTCCCTGGCTTGGGCCGCGGCCGAACGCTTGGCGCATTTGCGTGCGTACACGCTGTTCGCCACGCACTACTTCGAGCTGACGGTGTTGCCGGAAAGCGAGCCGCTGGTGGCCAACGTGCATCTCAATGCCACCGAGCACAACGAGCGCATCGTGTTCCTGCACCATGTGCTGCCAGGGCCTGCGAGCCAGAGCTACGGCCTGGCCGTGGCGCAGTTGGCCGGTGTGCCGAACGAGGTGATCACCCGTGCCCGCGAACACCTCAGCCGCCTGGAAACCACGGCCCTGCCCCATGAAACCGTGGTCGCCAGCCCGGCCAAGGCCGGCAAGAAACCTGCCGCGCCGCATCAGAGCGATATGTTCGCCAGCCTGCCCCATCCGGTGCTGGATGAGTTGGCAAAGCTTGACCTGGATGACTTGACGCCGCGTAAAGCGCTCGAAATGTTATATGCACTGAAGACTCGGATATAACGCAGACGCTTGCAAGCTGATAGAATCTCGCGCGGTTTGGGATGCTGCGGGCTTTTAGCCTGGTCCGCAGACTATCGCTCTCAAACCTCGCGAACCCCACCACAAGGGGTTTCGCTGCCGCCGCCTGAGGAGAAAATTAGAAATGACCTTCGTCGTCACCGACAACTGCATCAAGTGCAAGTACACCGACTGCGTAGAAGTCTGTCCGGTGGACTGCTTCTACGAAGGCCCGAATTTCCTGGTTATCCACCCGGATGAGTGCATCGACTGCGCCCTGTGTGAACCAGAATGCCCGGCCGTCGCGATTTTCTCCGAGGACGAAGTGCCTGCGGGCATGGAGCAATTCATTCAGTTGAACGTCGAGTTGGCAGACATCTGGCCAAACATCACTGAGCGCAAAGATCCGATGCCGGACGCCGCCGAATGGGATGGCAAGCCCAACAAGATTGAGCAACTAGAGCGCTAAAGCGCCACTGCCCAACAAAAAAAGGCCCTTGAGGGCCTTTTTTGCGTTCGGGTGCCTGGGTTCACTTTTCTACAGGCAAAAAAAGGGGCGGTATGACCCGCCCACATTTTTTCCCTAGTCCCTGTATTCCTTTTCATCATCCTGATGAATCGCATCCTGCGACGTTCCTTCAAACCATCGTTCCTTGATGGCTGTGCCAATCCGTGGACACAGGGCTGATGTTAGAGCGTTCCAAGGGAAGTTCAACGCGATCCCCACGGCGGGCTGACAAAAGTTGCCGCTCGCCAGCATGAAAATAATCGTTATTTTTCAAAAAGATAGATAATAGCTTCGTCGATTCAAGACGTACGCAACCGCTAAAAAAACCAAACACTTACGAAAAAGTAAGCGAATGCTTACACGTGCATTGCGCAAAGTAGCAACAAGCCCTTTTGGCGCCCCACCTGTAGGAGCGAGCTCGCTCGCGAAAAACCTGAGAGCACCACGGATCGTCAGGCTTTTCGCGTAACCGTTAAAGCCTAATCAATCGTCGCTCACGGTAATGGTCGGCATTGCCGGCGCCGTCGCTTCCTGCAAAACAATCCGCGCACCGACGTGACGGGCCAATTCCTGATAGATCATCGCGATCTGCCCATCGGCCTCTGCCGCGACGGTAGGTTTGCCACCATCGGCCTGCTCGCGAATCTCCATCGCCAATGGCAGCGATGCCAGCAGTTCAACGCCATACTGGGTAGCGAGCTTCGCCCCCCCGCCCTCACCGAACAGATGCTCGGCATGCCCGCAGTTGGAACAGATGTGCACCGCCATGTTTTCCACGACGCCCAGCACCGGAATGTTGACCTTGCGGAACATCTCCACACCTTTCCTGGCGTCCAGCAGCGCCAGGTCCTGAGGCGTGGTGACAATCACCGCACCGGCCACCGGCACTTTCTGCGCCAGGGTCAGTTGAATGTCGCCGGTGCCTGGCGGCATGTCGATCACCAGGTAGTCGAGGTCGCCCCAAGCTGTTTGTGTGACCAGTTGCAGCAACGCACCGGAGACCATTGGCCCGCGCCAGACCATCGGCGTGTTGTCATCGGTGAGAAACGCCATGGACATCACTTCCACACCCAGCGACTCGATCGGTACAAACCATTTCTGATCCTTGACCTTCGGCCGTGTGCCTTCGGCGATGCCGAACATCACGCCCTGGCTCGGCCCGTAGATATCGGCATCGAGAATGCCCACGCGCGCCCCTTCCCGGGCCAAGGCCAGGGCCAGGTTGGCCGCGGTGGTGGATTTACCCACGCCACCCTTGCCGGAAGCCACCGCCACCACATTCTTGACGTTGGCCAGACCCGGGATCTGCGCCTGGGCCTTGTGCGGCGTGATCACGCATTGGATGTCGACCTTGGCCGAACCCACACCGTCGAGGCCCTCGATAGCCATTTGCAGCATCTGCGCCCAACCGCTTTTGAACAATCCCGCGGCATAACCCAGTTGCAACTGCACCGCCACCTGGTCGCCCTGGACCTCGATGGCACGTACACAGCCGGCACTGACCGGGTCCTGGTTCAAATAGGGGTCGGTGTACTGGCGAAGAACGGCTTCCACCGCTGCGCGATTGACGGCGCTCATGGGCTACTCCCGAAAAAAAGACTGACTGAAACAGGCGGCTATCCTAACCGTTCCAGCCGCCGAACGGCATGCTTTCGAAGGTACGGAAGATTCTGAAACAGCGTCACGGGGTGAAATAAATTTCCCGGCGCTTTATAGTGGCCGACCTCCGTTTCATCAAGTAGCCGAGCCCCATGTCCGAGCCACGCAAGATCCTCGTCACCAGCGCCCTGCCCTATGCCAATGGTTCGATCCATCTTGGCCATATGCTTGAGTACATCCAGACCGATATGTGGGTGCGCTTCCAGAAGCATCGCGGCAATCAATGCATTTATGTCTGCGCGGACGACGCCCACGGTTCGGCCATCATGTTGCGCGCTGAAAAGGAAGGCATCACCCCGGAACAGCTGATCGCCAATGTGCAGGCTGAACACAGCGCCGACTTTGCCGAGTTCCTGGTGGACTTCGACAATTTTCACTCGACCCACTCCGACGAAAACCGCGAGCTGTCGAGCCAGATCTACCTGCGGTTGAAGGAAGCCGGGCACATCGACCAACGTTCGGTGACCCAGTATTTCGACCCGGAAAAGAAAATGTTCCTGGCCGACCGTTTCATCAAGGGCACCTGCCCGAAATGCGGCACCGAAGACCAGTACGGCGACAACTGCGAAAAATGTGGTGCGACCTACGCACCGACCGACTTGAAGGATCCCAAGTCAGCGATCTCCGGCGCCACGCCGGTGCTCAAGGACTCGCAGCACTTCTTCTTCAAGCTCCCGGATTTCCAGCAAATGCTGCAAACCTGGACGCGCAGCGGCACCTTGCAGGACGCCGTGGCCAACAAACTCTCCGAATGGCTCGACAGTGGCCTGCAGCAGTGGGACATCTCCCGCGACGCGCCGTACTTCGGCTTCGAGATTCCGGGCGAGCCAGGCAAGTATTTCTATGTATGGCTGGACGCGCCGATCGGCTACATGGCCAGCTTCAAGAACCTGTGCGATCGCACCCCGCAGTTGGACTTCGACGCGTTCTGGGGCAAGGACTCCACCGCCGAGCTATACCACTTCATCGGCAAGGACATCGTCAACTTCCACGCGCTGTTCTGGCCGGCAATGCTTGAAGGCTCGGGCTACCGCAAGCCGACCGGCATCGCCGTGCACGGCTACCTGACGGTCAACGGCCAGAAAATGTCCAAGTCCCGTGGCACCTTTATCAAGGCGCGCACCTACCTGGACCATCTGTCGCCGGAATACCTGCGCTATTACTACGCATCCAAGCTGGGCCGTGGCGTCGACGACCTGGACCTGAACCTGGAAGACTTCGTACAGAAGGTCAACTCGGACCTGGTGGGTAAAGTCGTCAACATCGCCAGCCGTTGCGCCGGGTTCATCCACAAGGGCAACGCCGGTGTACTGGTAGCCGAGAACGCCGCACCGGAACTGACCGACGCGTTCCTGGCCGCCGCGCCGAGCATCGCCGACGCTTATGAAGCCCGCGACTTTGCCCGCGCCATGCGCGAGATCATGGGCCTGGCCGACCGCGCCAACGCCTGGATCGCCGACAAGGCGCCATGGTCGCTGAACAAGCAGGAAGGCAAGGAAGCGGAGGTTCAGGCGATCTGCGCCACCGGGGTCAACCTGTTCCGTCAGTTGGTGATCTTCCTCAAGCCGGTGCTGCCATTGCTGGCCGCCGATGCCGAGGCGTTCCTCAACGTGGCGCCGTTGAGCTGGAACGATCACACCACCTTGCTCGGTAATCATCAGTTGAACGCGTTCAAGCCCTTGATGACCCGGATTGACCCGGTGAAAGTCCAGGCCATGACCGATGCTTCGAAAGAAGACCTGGTGGCCAGCCAGACCGATACCGGCCAATCCGCGCCGGCGGGCAATGGCGAGCTGGTCAAGGACCCGATTTCCCCGGAAATCGATTTCGACGCCTTTGCCGCCGTGGACCTGCGCGTGGCGCTGATCATCAAGGCCGAGGCCGTGGAAGGCGCCGACAAGCTGCTGCGCCTGACGCTGGATATCGGTGACGAACAGCGCAACGTGTTCTCCGGCATCAAGAGCGCTTACCCGGACCCGTCCAAGCTCGATGGTCGCCTGACCATGATGATCGCCAACCTCAAGCCACGAAAAATGAAGTTTGGCATTTCCGAAGGCATGGTGATGGCTGCGGGCCCTGGCGGCGAAGAAATCTACCTGCTGAGCCCGGACAGCGGTGCCAAGCCGGGTCAACGCATCAAGTAACCTCTGCAAAATGCCCCGCTGTTGCTACAGCGGGGCTTCTCAGCTTGCCCTCCTCCCTGGACCGGGCATCAACGCTATGATCACAGCATGAACCTCATTCAACGTATCGACGCGCTGCTGCCGCAGACTCAATGCGGCAAGTGCGGGCACCCGGGCTGCAAGCCCTACGCAGAAGGCATCGCTAAAGGCGAAGCCATCAACAAGTGCCCGCCCGGTGGGCAGGAAACCATTGCCGGGCTCGCGCAACTGCTGCGCCTGCCGGTACTGGAGCTGGACACCAGCCGTGGAGATGCGCCTGCGCAAGTCGCCTATATCCGCGAGGCCGAATGCATCGGCTGTACCAAATGCATCCAGGCCTGCCCGGTGGACGCCATTGTGGGTGCCGCCAAGTTGATGCACACCGTGATTGTCGACGAGTGCACCGGTTGCGACCTGTGCGTTGCGCCTTGCCCTGTCGACTGTATCGAGATGCGCCCACTTGCTGACGTTCTGCCTATCGTCGGTGACTTGGCCAGCAACGATGATGAACGGCGTGTACGCGACCGCAAACGCAACCGGGCGCGGCGGCGCTTCGAGCAACGTAACGCCCGCCTGCAACGTGAAGAAGCCTACAAGCTCGCCGAACGCCTGGCACGAGCCAAGCGCACAGCGCCGATGGAGGTGGCACCGGTTGATAACACTCAGGCCGCTCAGGACGCTGCGATCAAGCAGGCCAAAAGCAGCGTCGCCATGAGTCGCGCTCAGTTGCACAAATCCTTGAAAGCGTTTGGGCATCCGCCGACCTTTGAGCAACAGTCGCAATTGATTATGCTGCAGCGGCAGTTCGAGGCATCCGAGCAGGCGCTTGCCGCACTGGAGGCCAACAGCTCACCGCAGCCACCAAAGACGACCACTAAAAGCGCCGAGTTCAAGCGCGCAAAAATCCAGCTGGCCATGCGCCGTGCAGCGTTGAAAAAGGCTCAGGATCACCATGCCGACGAGCATCAATTGGCAACCTTGAAAGCCGCATTGAATGCCGCCGAGCAAACGCTGCAAGATGCCGAGGCCAACGGCTGACCCAGTGCGCTGTGTATTGCTAACATCACGCCGACCGCCTGCAAGGAAACGCCTGTCCCTATGAATGCCGCAAAACGCCTGGAAATCTTCCGCAGGTTTCACGAAGACAATCCGGAACCGAAAACCGAACTGGCCTACTCCTCACCGTTCGAATTACTGATTGCGGTGATCCTATCGGCTCAATCCACAGACGTAGGCGTTAACAAGGCCACGGCGAAGTTGTACCCCGTGGCCAATACACCCGCCGCGATTTACGCCCTGGGTGTGGAAGGCTTGTCCGAATACATCAAAACCATCGGCCTGTATAACAGCAAGGCCAAGAATGTGATCGAAACGTGCCGCCTGTTGTTGGAGCTGCATGGGGGTGAGGTGCCACAAACCCGCGAAGCCCTCGAAGCCTTGCCAGGCGTGGGCCGCAAAACGGCGAACGTGGTGCTCAATACGGCGTTTCGGCAGTTGACCATGGCGGTGGACACGCACATTTTCCGCGTCAGCAACCGAACCGGCATTGCACGGGGCAAGAATGTGGTTGAGGTGGAAAAGCAATTGATGAAGTTCGTGCCCAAGCCCTATTTGCTCGACTCCCACCATTGGCTGATCCTGCACGGACGCTACGTTTGCCAGGCCCGCAAGCCGCGCTGCGGCAGCTGCCGTATCGAAGACTTGTGCGAATACAAGGACAAGACCTCCGACGATTGAGCGATCATTGCTTTTTGTGATCAGGCGATTGAAAAAATCTTTTTTACCCGTTCGCGGATTATCGCTATAAGGAGCCCCAACGGCAGTCTTAGCCTGGAGTTGACCTTATGAGCGCTGGCAACGAACAACTGGAAGTGGAAGACGACCTCGTTGAGTCGGATGACGATGTGGTAGAGGCACCTGTGGCAGAGGTGGCCAAGACCAATTTAAGCAAACGCCGCACTATCGACAATCTTCTGGAAGAGCGACGCTTGCAAAAACAGCTGGCCGATTACGACTTCGATCTCTGATCGAGCCGTTGGCGGCCGGAAGCCTCCCTGACGGAGGCTTTTTTCTGCCGGTTACACGGGTATTCAAGAGATGCAATATCCTCCTAGACCAGGCCGTTGCGCTGGGCCAGTTCGATCAAGTCCACGAGGGACCTGGCATTGAGCTTGAGCAGCAAGCGCGTCTTGTAGGTACTGACGGTTTTGTTGCTGAGGAACATGCCATCGGCAATCTCCTTGTTGGTTTTGCCACGGGCCAGTTGCTGCAGCACCATCATCTCCCGCCCCGATAAGCGTTCGACCATGTCGGCTTCACTGGCATTGCCCATGGTTGACCGCACTGAGTTGAGCGCCTGGTTCGGGAAATAGCTATAGCCGGAAAGCACCGCCTTGATGGCACTGAGCAACTCTGTCAGATCCTGCTGCTTGCACACATAGCCGGCGGCACCCGCCTGCATGCAGCGCATGGAAAAATGGCCAGGCGCCTGGGACGTCAGCACCAGCACCTTGAACGAGACGGCTTGCTTGGTCGAAGCCAGCCGACAAATAACTTCCAAGCCGTCGAGCTTGGGGATTCCGATATCCAGTATCACAATATCCGGCATATGTTCCCGTGCAAGTTGCAACGCATCGACACCGTTATCAGTCTCGGCAACGACCTCATAACCATGACGCTCCATTAGCATGCGCACAGCAAGACGAATGACGGGATGATCATCCACGATCAGCACTTTATTCATGAGAAAGTCCAATTTCGCTGTTCGAATTATTTAGAGCAAACACAATAGCCTAGTCGATTACTAGTTGGCATAGCATTCCACCCCGAGCAAGAGCAGGCAGAGACCCAACCCACAAGAAGATAGGAATTAACCTACAAAAATTCGCCAACTTAGATGCATGTAGCTTTATGGTTGCTTTCAGACCTTTCCCGGCGCGCACATATTTTGAGTGAAATGTCTGGGGCATGAGCCCCTGAAGGTAAACGTGCCGCACAAGACTTTCAGGAAATGCCCCTTGCTTGTCGCAATGACGCCCGCAAACCGACCCGGAAAAACCGTCCGCATTAGTTCCATTTAACATATTTCAACACTTCCGCAATTCCTACAGAAAATTCAACAACTCACATCTCCATTGCAACTACATGAGTGAATTTTCTGTCAGACATAGTTCCTCCCCAGATGTAAAAAATGATTCAGCCTTAAAAAAAGATAAACCGGTAAATAATTGCGTAAGTTACGAAAAAACCTTAAACACACGCTAAACGCTAATAAACAGTGCGACATCTAAAATCCAGGCAAAAAAAATGGCCCCTTGCATAAGGGGCCATTTTTCACGACAGGCGCACGGTTCAGAACAACGAGCGGCCCTTGTTGGCAGCAATGCGCATGCGCAGTGCGTTCAACTTGATGAAGCCTGCCGCGTCCGCCTGATTGTAGGCCCCGCCGTCTTCTTCGAAGGTGGCGATGTTGGAGTCGAACAGCGACTCATCGGACTTGCGGCCGGTGACGATCACGTTGCCCTTGTACAGCTTCAGGCGCACAACACCGTTCACATGAGCCTGGGAGGCGTCGATCATCTGTTGCAGCATCAGACGCTCAGGGCTCCACCAGTAACCGGTGTAGATCAGGCTGGCGTACTTGGGCATCAGCTCGTCTTTGAGGTGAGCGACTTCGCGGTCCAGGGTGATGGATTCGATGGCGCGGTGGGCGCGCAGCATGATGGTGCCACCTGGGGTTTCGTAGCAGCCACGGGACTTCATGCCCACGTAACGGTTCTCGACGATGTCGAGACGGCCGATACCATGCTGGCCACCGATCCGGTTCAGGGTCGCCAGTACGGTGGCCGGGGTCATTTCAACGCCGTCCAGCGCAACGATATCGCCGTTACGGTAAGTCAGTTCCAGGTACTGCGCCTTGTCTGGAGCGTTCTCCGGGGAGACCGTCCATTTCCACATATCTTCTTCGTGCTCGGTCCAGGTGTCTTCCAGCACGCCGCCTTCATAGGAGATGTGCAACAGGTTGGCGTCCATTGAGTACGGCGACTTCTTCTTGCCGTGGCGCTCGATCGGGATGGCGTGCTTTTCAGCGTAATCCATCAGCTTTTCACGGGACAGCAGGTCCCATTCCCGCCACGGCGCAATGACTTTCACCCCTGGCTTGAGTGCGTACGCACCCAGTTCGAAACGGACCTGGTCGTTGCCCTTGCCGGTGGCGCCGTGAGAAATGGCGTCGGCGCCCGTTTCGTTGGCGATCTCGATCAGGCGCTTGGCGATCAGCGGACGTGCGATGGAGGTACCCAGCAGGTACTCACCTTCGTAGACAGTGTTGGCGCGAAACATCGGGAAAACGAAATCGCGGACGAATTCTTCGCGCAGGTCGTCAATGTAGATCTCTTTCACGCCCATGGCTTGCGCCTTGGCACGTGCAGGCTCGACCTCTTCACCCTGACCCAGGTCAGCGGTGAAGGTCACCACTTCACAGTTATAAGTATCCTGCAGCCACTTGAGGATCACCGAAGTGTCCAGGCCGCCGGAATACGCGAGAACGACCTTGTTTACGTCGGCCATGCCATCACTCCACGGGGTTGTACGGAAAGGCGACGATTCTACCGATCAAAACCGTGAAATTACAGGGGCGCGACAGCAAATGAAGATAAAGCGACAGATTATGTCGAGTGGGCGACCGATGGTCGCCCTTATGAGGTAGCCGCCGGGTTGCTTGGCGCAATGGTCTGGGGCGCCGGTTTCTCGGGGGCAGCCACGCGCTCCAGCTGAATATTCACACGGCGGTTACGCGCACGGTTGGCGGCATTGGTGTTGGGCGCCAAGGGGTAGCTTTCGCCATGGAAGCGCATCGTGATTTGCGATTCCTGAATGCCGTTGGCCTTGAAGTAGTCCATCACCGCCAGGGCGCGGCGCCGTGAGACGTCACGGTTGGTCAGGCGATTGCCACTGTTATCGGAATGACCGTTCAACTCGACATGATTGACCGTGGGATCGGCTTTCATGAATGCCAGGATCACCGACAACTTCTTCTTGGCCGCCGCGTCCAGCTCAATACCACCACCGGGGAAGCCCACTTCAGTCTGTTTGACCTGGTCGTAATTCATGGGCAGCAGCTTGGTGGTGCACACCTGATAATCGTTGTACGCCTTGTTGAACTTCACAGGCAGCAGGCGAATTTCCGAGTAGCCGCCTTGACGCCCGTAATGCCGCACGGTCGGGCTGCGCCCTTCAAGCAAACCCGTGAACAGGCGGCCGGCCTGGGCCTGGGAGCTATTGAACAGGACGTCGCCGCTGCCGACACGCACGGCCCCCAGGTTGATATCACCTCGGCCCGGCTGCCAAGGCGCGGCAGCGGCCAACAGGGTTGCGGAGCCGGCGCCGAGGCTGCTGCCATAGGTTTTCAGACGAAACGTCGCCTGTTCGCCGGCCCGGCGTACGAATTCACCGGAACCGAAATCGCTGATCGGCTGGGTCAGGCGGCACTCGAACTGATCGCCCTCTACCTTCCACTCAATATTCTCCAGACGTGTCTGGAACGTGAGGGCCGCCGCAGGCAGGCTGGCGAACACACTGAGCAGGGCTAGATAATACTGGCGCACGGGAGGCTCCACTGGTTTCTACAACACTTCAAAGCGTCATACATCGTTAAGGCATACCCGGAGATATCGGTAGCATCCGGCAAAACTTGATAGCGAGTGCCTGCAAGAGTCTTTTCCGGTAGCATTCCCACCAGATTGACCCGCCTGGAATCCCCAATGTCCGACCGCCTGACCCTGCTGCGTCCCGACGACTGGCATATTCATCTTCGCGATGGTGCTGCGTTACCTCAAACCGTGGCCGATGTCGCGCGCACGTTTGGCCGCGCCATCATCATGCCTAACCTCGTACCTCCGGTGCGCAATGCCGCAGAAGCCGACGCCTATCGCCAGCGCATCCTCGCTGCGCGACCGGCCGGCAGCCGCTTCGAACCGTTGATGGTGCTCTACCTCACCGACCGCACCCAGCCTGAAGAAATCCGTGAAGCCAAGGCCAGCGGTTACGTGCACGCCGCCAAGCTGTACCCGGCAGGCGCGACCACCAACTCCGATTCCGGCGTGACCAGCATCGATAAGATCCTGCCGGCAATCGAAGCCATGGCGGAGGTCGGCATGCCATTGCTGATCCACGGGGAAGTCACCCGTGGCGATGTGGACGTGTTCGATCGCGAAAAAATCTTCATCGATGAACACATGCGTCGTGTGGTCGAGCTGTTCCCCACGCTCAAGGTGGTGTTTGAACACATCACCACCGCCGATGCGGTGCAGTTCGTCAGCGAGGCGTCGGCCAACGTTGGCGCGACCATCACGGCCCATCACCTGCTCTACAACCGCAACCACATGCTGGTGGGCGGGATTCGGCCGCACTTCTACTGCCTGCCGATCCTCAAACGCAACACCCATCAGGTAGCCCTGCTGGATGCCGCCACCAGCGGCAACCCGAAGTTCTTCCTCGGCACCGACTCGGCCCCCCACGCCCAGCACGCCAAGGAAGCCGCATGCGGCTGCGCCGGCTGCTACACCGCGTTTGCCGCCATCGAGTTGTACGCCGAAGCGTTTGAACAACGTAATGCTCTGGACAAGCTCGAAGGTTTCGCCAGCCTCAACGGCCCGCGTTTCTACGGCCTGCCGGCGAATACCGACCGCATTACCCTGGTTCGTGAAGACTGGACCGCCCCTGCCAGCCTGCCGTTTGGCGAGCTGACCGTTATCCCGCTGCGCGCCGGTGAAACACTGCGCTGGCGCCTGCTGGAGGAAAGCAAGTGAGTGAAGACCATTACGACGACGAACAAGAGCACGGCGGTGGTGGCTCGCGCCATCCGATGGCCGAGCGTTTTCGCGGCTATCTGCCGGTCGTCATCGACGTAGAAACCGGTGGTTTCAACTGCGCCACCGATGCCTTGCTGGAAATTGCCGCAACCACCATCGGCATGGACGAACAGGGCTTTGTGTACCCGGAACACACCCATTTCTTTCGCGTCGAGCCGTTTGAAGGCGCCAATATCGAAGCCGCTGCCCTGGAATTCACCGGGATCAAGCTCGACCACCCACTGCGCATGGCGGTAAGTGAAGAAGCGGCGCTGACCGACATCTTCCGTGGCGTGCGCAAGGCATTGAAGGCCAATGGCTGCAAACGTGCGATCCTGGTCGGTCACAACAGCAGTTTCGACCTGGGCTTCCTGAACGCCGCCGTGGCGCGGTTGGACATGAAGCGCAACCCGTTTCATCCGTTCTCCAGTTTCGACACCGCAACGCTTGCAGGCCTGGCCTACGGTCAGACCGTTCTGGCCAAAGCCTGCCAGGCGGCCGGTATCGACTTTGACGGGCGTGAAGCCCACTCGGCCCGCTACGACACCGAGAAGACCGCCGAGCTGTTCTGCGGCATCGTCAACCGCTGGAAGCAGATGGGCGGCTGGGAAGACTTCAACGACTGAAGTCAAATCCCGCGCATAAAAAAACCGGCCTTTTCAGGCCGGTTTTTTTTACCGTGACGTTGGCTTACAGCTTGCCAGCGTTCTCGGTCAGGTAAGCCGCAACGCCTTCTGGCGAAGCGTTCATGCCTTTGTCGCCTTTTTTCCAGTTGGCAGGGCAGACTTCGCCGTGCTCTTCGTGGAATTGCAGCGCGTCGACCAGGCGGATCAGCTCTTCCATGTTACGGCCCAGCGGCAGGTCGTTGATGATCTGCGAGCGCACAACGCCCTTGTCATCGATGAGGAACGCGCCACGGAACGCCACGCCGCCTTCGGACTCAACGTCGTAGGCCTTGGCGATGTCGTGCTTCATGTCGGCAGCCATGGTGTATTTGACTTTACCGATACCGCCGTCATTGATGGCGGTGTTGCGCCAGGCGTTGTGGGTGAAATGGGAGTCGATGGAAACCGCGACCACTTCAACGTTGCGCGCCTTGAAATCGTCCATGCGGTGGTCCAGGGCGATCAGCTCCGAAGGGCAGACGAAGGTGAAGTCCAGCGGGTAGAAGAACACCAGGCCGTATTTGCCTTTGATGGCTTCAGACAGCTTGAAGCTGTCTACGATTTCGCCATTGCCGAGGACGGCTGGTACGTCGAAATCCGGGGCTTGTTTACCGACGAGTACGCTCATTGGATATCTCCTGATATAGGGGTGACGATTGAAGTAAAAGGACCGGTCGAATCTGCCTGTGGAAACAGACAGAAATATGACGCAATCACGCTTCGTGAAGACCGACCATCATACACCGAAAAAACCGTTCGTCAGCGCACGGGCAATTCCCCCCGGATTGCTGCTGAAACTATTTTGACAATCATTCTCGTTAACATTAAGATCCATCGCACTTAAGCCATAAACCCGCGACGGTTCTCACTTATGTATGTCTGCCTCTGCACTGGCGTCACCGACGGACAAATCCGCGAAGCAATCTACGAAGGTTGCTGCAGCTATAAGGAAGTACGTGAAACCACCGGCGTTGCCAGCCAGTGTGGCAAATGTGCTTGCCTGGCCAAGCAAGTGGTACGGGAAACCCTGACGCAGCTGCAAACAGCCCAGGCCGCGCTCCCCTACCCAGCAGAATTTAAACACGCCTGAATAGGCATGTTTTGAAGAACCGGACCTAGTGTCCGGTTTTTTTATGCCATCAATTCAAATAGTTAGCGCCAAGACGCGGAACACAAACATTCTTATTCCGATTAATTTTCATTTATTATTCAATAACTTAGGTTTGACACTAAGATTTTCACCGCTCAGACTCCGCCCTATACACAGCTATTACAGGGCAGGACCCCAGTCATGAAAGGCGACATCTCAGTCATCCAGCAACTCAACAAAATCCTTGCCAATGAACTGGTCGCGATCAATCAGTACTTTCTGCATGCGCGCATGTACGACGATTGGGGCCTGGAAAAGCTCGGCAAGCGTGAATACAAAGAGTCGATCAAGGCCATGAAGGACGCCGACGCGCTGATCAAGCGCATCCTGTTCCTGGAAGGCCTGCCGAACGTACAGGACTTGGGCAAGCTGAACATCGGCGAGCACACCCAGGAAATGATCAGCAGCGACCTGGGCTTCGAGCGCAAGAGCCACAGCGATCTGAAAGCCGCTATCGCTCACTGCGAAACCAAGGGCGATTTCGGCAGCCGTGAACTGCTGGAAGATATCCTGGAAGATCAGGAAGAGCATATCGACTGGCTTGAAACCCAGTTGGGCCTGATCGACAAGGTCAGCCTGGAGAATTACCTGCAATCGCAGATGGGTGAATAACCCGTAGCGTTCAGGCACAAAAAAGCCCCGCTCTCACCAGAGAAGCGGGGCTTTTTATTGCTCGCCAATTAGGCGTCAGTCTTGACTGCTGCTTTTTGCGCTGCGTCTTTGATCAGCGCTTGCAGCGAACCATCAGCTGCCATTTCAGTGATGATGTCGCTACCGCCAACCAGCTCACCGGCTACCCACAACTGCGGGAAAGTCGGCCAGTTGGCGTACTTTGGCAGGTTGGCACGGATTTCAGGGTTTTGCAGGATATCCACGTAAGCGAACTTCTCGCCGCATTGCATGACGGCCTGGGACGCTTTTGCGGAGAAACCGCACTGAGGCGCGTTAGGTGCGCCCTTCATGTAAAGCAGAATGGTGTTGTTGGCAATCTGCTCTTTGATCGTTTCGATGATATCCATGGAACACCTCTGCAGGAACTTTGCGACTCACGGGTCGGCACGGTGGCGCATTGTAACGCAAAAATCCAGCAGGATGCTCAGGCCGCCGCCACCTTCACCGGTACGCCGTTGAGCGCCGCATTACCCGACAACTCGTCCAATTGCCGCTCGTCGGTCAAGTCATTGGCACTCGCCCCCGGCTGGCCGCTCGCGATGCTCATCTGCACGCCCGGACGACCGTGGCCCCAGCCGTGAGGCAAGCTGACCACACCCGGCATCATGTCCGTGCTGGCCGCTACTTCCACTTCGACCATACCGATACGCGAACTCACCCGCACCCGCTGGCCATCGCTCAACTGACGGCTAGCCAGATCATCGGGGTGCATCAGCAGTTGATGGCGTGGCTTACCCTTCACCAGCCGGTGATAGTTATGCATCCAGGAATTATTGCTGCGCACATGCCGCCTGCCAATCAATAGCAGTTCGTCGGCCACCGGCAACGGCTGCGCGGTGAAACGCGCCAGGTCTGCCAGGATCACGGCCGGTGCCGCTTGCACCTTGCCATCCGCGGTTTTCAAACGTGCCCCGAGGTTGGGCTTGAGCGGCCCCAGGTCCACGCCATGGGGATGATCCGCCAGCATGGCCACCGACAGTTTATGACTGGATGCGTCACCATAGGCACCCGCACGCAGGCCGAAGTCGATCATCTGTGCCGGTGGCAGGGTGGGCTTGAGCACCGCGCCAGTGTGCGCCGCAAACGCCTTGGCCAAGCCGACAAAAATCTCCCAGTCATGCAACGCCCCCTCAGGCTTGGGCAGGATGGCACGATTGAAGCGCGTGACATTGCGCACCGCAAACAGATTGAAGGTGGTGTCGTAGTGATCGTTTTCCAGCGCCGAGGTGGAGGGCAAGATCAGGTCGGCATAACGCGTGGTCTCGTTGATATACAGGTCGATGCTGACCATGAATTCCAACCCGTCCAGTGCTTGCTCCAATTGGCGACCGTTAGGTGTGGACAGCACCGGGTTGCCGGCCACCGTCACGAGGGCGCGGATCTGCCCTTCACCCTCGGTCAGCATTTCTTCGGCCAGCGCCGACACCGGCAGTTCTCCACCGTACTCCGGGCGTCCGGACACGCGGCTCTGCCAGCGGTTGAAATGGCCGCCGCTGGTGGAGGCCACCAGGTCCACCGCGGGGCTGGTGCAGAGCGCGCCGCCGACGCGGTCCAGATTGCCGGTCACCAGGTTGATCAGTTGCACCAGCCAATGGCACAGCGTGCCAAACGCCTGGGTCGAGACCCCCATGCGGCCATAACAAACGGCCTTGTCAGCGCCGGCGAAGTCCCTGGCCAACTGGCGGATCTGCTCGGCAGGCACCGCACACTGGCGGCTCATGGCCTCGGCATCGAAGCTGGCAATCGCCTTGCGTACATCATCCAGGCCTTCCACCGGCAAATGGCTGTCGCGTGTCAGCCCTTCTGTGAACAACGTGTTGAGCACCCCAAACAACAACGCCGCATCGCCGCCGGGGCGTACGAATACGTGCTGGTCGGCGATGGCTGCCGTCTCGCTGCGCCGCGGGTCGACCACCACCACTTTTCCGCCCCGCGCCTGGATGGCCTTGAGGCGTTTTTCCACATCGGGCACGGTCATGATGCTGCCATTGGAGGCCAGCGGGTTGCCGCCGAGGATCAACATGAAGTCGGTCTGGTCGATGTCGGGGATGGGCAACAACAGGCCGTGGCCGTACATCAGGTGGCTGGTGAGGTGATGAGGCAACTGGTCTACCGAGGTCGCGGAAAAGCGATTGCGCGTCTTCAACAGCCCTAGAAAGTAGTTGCTGTGGGTCATCAACCCATAGTTATGCACGCTTGGGTTGCCCTGATACACCGCCACCGCGTTCTGCCCATGCCGCGCCTGGATACCCGCAAGCCGCTCGGCCACCAGGGCAAAGGCTTCATCCCAGCCAATCGGCTGCCATTCGCTGCCCACCCGCCGCATGGGTTGGTGCAGGCGGTCCGGGTCATTCTGGATGTCCTGCAGGGCCACGGCTTTGGGGCAGATGTGGCCGCGACTGAAACTGTCCAGAGGGTCGCCCTTGATCGAGGTGATCGCCAGGCGACCGTCTTCGCCTTGGGTGGTTTCCAGGGTGAGGCCGCAGATGGCTTCGCACAGGTGGCAGGCACGGTGGTGGAGAGTCTTGGTCATGGCCAGTCTCTTTTATAGGGGCTTTGGCTCAACTATGGGCCGCGACCACTTGGGGCGCCAGCAACCTTCGCGTTGTGAATCGACAGGCATAGGCCAGGGCATGGCTAAGCATGAGCAAATGTTTCAGAAACCTTGCCAGCAGGCGCTGAAACCGACGCGGCCTGGCCCAAGCCCGCCCCCGCGCATTGCAAAAGGCCTGGACGCCAGTGTACAAATGGCTCGCTGCTGTCAGGAAATCGTCTTCAAACGCGCGCCAGCGCCCTGCTTGAACATCCCTAAAGCCGTAGCCCTATTGGTAAAACGCGACATTTAATGTCAATATCGCGTCTTCCCCTATTTCGTCGCCCCGTGCGGCTTTCGCCGCAGGTCTCGCCCGTTGTCGCAATAAACAAGGCTTTGAGTATCTGCGGTCTGTTGCAAAAGGTAGTTAATGATGAGCGCAAGGCACTTTCTCTCCCTGATGGATTGCACGCCCGAAGAGCTGGTCAGCGTGATCCGTCGCGGCATTGAGCTTAAAGACCTGCGTAACCGCGGTGTACTGTTTGAGCCGTTGAAAAACCGGGTGCTCGGGATGATTTTCGAAAAGTCCTCGACGCGCACACGCCTGTCGTTCGAAGCCGGCATGATCCAGCTGGGTGGCCAGGCCATCTTCCTGTCACCGCGCGACACCCAGTTGGGCCGTGGTGAGCCGATCAGCGATTGCGCCATCGTGATGTCGCGCATGCTCGATGCCGTGATGATCCGTACCTTCGCCCACAGCACCTTGACCGAATTTGCCGCCAACTCCCGTGTGCCCGTGATCAACGGCCTGTCCGATGACCTGCATCCCTGCCAGTTGCTGGCCGACATGCAAACCTTCCTCGAACACCGTGGCTCGATCCAAGGCAAGACCGTGGCCTGGATCGGCGACGGCAACAATATGTGCAACAGCTATATAGAAGCGGCGATCCAGTTCGACTTCCACCTGCGTATCGCCTGCCCTGAAGGCTACGAGCCCAGCGCCGAGTTCATGGCCAAGGCCGATGGCCGTGTGCAACTGCTGCGCGATCCAAAAGACGCAGTGGTCGGCGCGCACCTGGTCAGCACAGACGTCTGGACCTCCATGGGCCAGGAAGACGAAACCGCCAAGCGCCTGGCCCGGTTCGCGCCGTTCCAGGTGACTCGCGCGTTGCTCGACCTGGCCGCGCCGGACGTGCTGTTCATGCACTGCCTACCCGCCCACCGGGGCGAAGAAATCAGCCAGGACCTGCTCGACGATCCGCGCTCAGTCGCGTGGGATCAGGCCGAGAACCGCCTGCATGCGCAAAAAGCCTTGCTCGAATTCCTCGTCCCGCCGTCGTACCACCACGCATGAGCCAGCCATTACTGCTGAACCTGCGCAATCTGGCATGCGGCTATCAAGACCAGCGGGTGGTGCAGAACCTCAACCTGCACCTCAACGCCGGTGATATCGGTTGCCTGCTCGGCTCTTCGGGCTGCGGCAAGACCACTACCCTGCGCGCGATCGCAGGCTTTGAGCCGGTGCATGAAGGCGAAATCAGCCTGGCGGGCGACGTCATCTCCCGCGCCGGTTTCACCCTCGCGCCGGAGAAGCGTCGCATCGGCATGGTGTTCCAGGACTACGCATTGTTCCCGCACCTGAGCGTGGCTGACAACATCGCCTTTGGCATTCGCAAACACCCGCAAAAAGAGCGCGTGGTCGCCGAGTTGCTGGAACTGGTCAACTTGAAGAACCTGGGCAAGCGCTTCCCCCATGAGCTTTCCGGTGGCCAGCAACAACGCGTCGCCCTCGCCCGCGCCCTGGCGCCGGAGCCGCAGCTGCTGTTGCTGGATGAACCCTTTTCCAACCTCGATGGCGAACTGCGCCGCAAGCTCAGCCATGAAGTGCGCGACATCCTCAAGGCACGCGGCACTAGCGCGATCCTGGTGACCCATGATCAGGAAGAGGCCTTCGCCGTCAGCGATCACGTCGGGGTCTTCAAGGAAGGCCGACTGGAGCAGTGGGACACACCCTACAACCTCTATCACGAACCGCAGACGCCTTACGTTGCCAGTTTCATCGGCCAGGGGTATTTCATCCGTGGGCGGCTGAACTCACCGGAATCGGTCAGCACTGAACTGGGCGACTTGCGCGGAAACCGAGCCTATACCTTGCCGACCGGTGCAGCAGTGGATGTGCTGCTGCGCCCGGACGACATCGTGTATGCGCCGGACAGCGCGTTGAAAGCCCGGATCGTCGGCAAGACCTTCCTCGGCGCCTCAACGCTGTACCGGTTACAGCTGCCGACCGGCGCGCAATTAGAGTCGATTTTCCCCAGCCATGCCGATCACCAAGTGGGCGCAGAGGTGGGGATCCGTGTGGCGGCTGAACATTTGGTGGTGTTCCAGGCATCCGGCAGCACAGCGGCGCAGATTCCCGCTGTTGAGTCAGGCGTGCGCCGCCACAGCGTCGCTCACTGACGAAACCGGATCAAACTGTGGGAGCTGGCTTGCCTGCGATACAGACAACTCGGGTTATCTGTTACACCGCGTTGATGCTATCGCAGGCAAGCCAGCTTCCACATTTGATCCTCATAGACTTCAAAGATGATTATCAGGCCCGCCCGATCGGTGCGAATTTGGCCTGGGTGTGTTCTGCCAGCACCGCCGCTGGCAATTCAACTTCCAGGCCTCTTCTGCCCGCGCTGACAAAAATCGTTGCAAAGGGTTGCGCCGTTTCATCGATAAACGTGCGCAGGCGCTTTTTCTGCCCCAACGGACTGATGCCGCCCAACAGATAACCCGTGGAGCGCTGCGCCGCTGCCGGGTCAGCCATTTCGACTTTCTTCACACCCGCAGCGTGAGCCAGGGCTTTCAAGTCCAGACTTCCGACGACCGGCACCACCGCCACCAACAATTCACCCTTCTCACTGCTCGCCAGCAGCGTCTTGAACACCTGGGCCGGGTCCAGGCTCAATTTCTCCGCGGCCTCCAGCCCATACGAGGCTGCCTTGGGATCATGTTCATAACTATGCACACGATGTTCGGCGCGAACTTTTTTCAACAGGTCCAATGCAGGGGTCATAGCGGCTCCGGGCGGGCAAACTGATGGCCAATTCTAGGCCAAGCCTACCTAAAACGCTCTAGCACAGACCTATTACCGCTTAAGCAACGCGCCTTGGCCATGATCATTCATCACACCAATAGTTCGGAAATGACCAATGGTTCACTTTCGACCTTTGACAGCGGTCATTCTTGTCTATATTTTTTCGTTTCCGAATACCGTAGGAATAATCCTGCGGTACTCCGCAGTAAGCCGCGATCCAGGATGGGGATCCTTCTCGTGGTGAATATCGCGCAACTGCCCGTTGAGGCCGTGCGCAAGACAAGAACAACAATTGAGGTTTTCCATGACAACTGCTCTTCAACAGCCTTCACTTTCGAGCCAATGCATGGCCGAATTCCTGGGCACCGCGCTGCTGATCTTCTTCGGCACAGGATGCGTCGCCGCGCTCAAGGTCGCGGGTGCGAGCTTTGGCTTGTGGGAAATCAGTATCATCTGGGGGGTCGGCGTGAGCATGGCGATCTACCTGAGTGCCGGTATTTCCGGGGCTCACCTCAACCCAGCGGTCAGTATCGCCCTGTGCATCTTTGCCGATTTTGAAAAGCGCAAACTGCCCTTCTATATTCTTGCCCAGGTCGCCGGCGCCTTTTGCTCCGCCGCCCTGGTGTACACGCTCTACAGCAATCTGTTTTTCGATTACGAACAAACCCACCACATGGTCCGCGGCTCCCAAGCCAGCCTGGAATTGGCCTCGGTGTTCTCCACCTATCCCCATGCGCTGCTGAGCACGGCCCAGGCATTCCTGGTGGAGATGGTCATCACCGCCATCCTGATGGGCGTGATCATGGCCCTCACCGACGATAACAATGGCCTGCCACGCGGCCCCCTGGCCCCCCTGCTGATCGGTTTGCTGATCGCGGTGATTGGTAGCGCCATGGGCCCCCTGACCGGCTTTGCGATGAACCCGGCACGGGATTTCGGCCCCAAGCTGATGACCTTTTTCGCCGGCTGGGGTGAAATGGCCTTTACTGGCGGTCGAGATATTCCTTACTTCCTGGTGCCGATTTTCGCCCCGATTGTCGGCGCATGCCTGGGTGCTGCGGCCTATCGCGGGCTGATTGCCCGCCATCTGCCGAGCGCAGCACCGGCTATCGCTGAAGAAACACCTGACACGGCTGTCAACGGCAAGACTCGTATTTCCTGAAAGCGCCAGCCTGGTCCCCTGCCCTTCGCGGCCCAGGCTGATTTCTGACTTCCTTATTTCGTCCAAGGCAATTGACATGACCGACCTTCAGAATAAGAACTACATCATTGCCCTTGATCAGGGCACCACCAGTTCCCGGGCGATCATCTTCGATCGTGACGCCAACGTGGTGTGTACCGCCCAGCGTGAATTCGTCCAGCACTACCCGCAGGCGGGCTGGGTTGAACATGACCCGATGGAAATCTTCGCCACCCAGAGCGCGGTGATGGTTGAGGCGCTGGCCCAGGCCGGCCTGCACCATGACCAGGTGGCCGCCATCGGTATCACCAACCAGCGTGAAACCACGGTGGTCTGGGACAAGATCACCGGCCGCCCGATCTACAACGCCATCGTCTGGCAGTGCCGTCGCAGCACCGAGATCTGCCAGCAGCTCAAGCGCGACGGCCATGAGCAATACATCAGCGACACCACGGGCCTTGTGACCGACCCGTACTTCTCCGGCACCAAGCTCAAGTGGATCCTCGACAACGTCGAAGGCAGCCGCCAACGTGCGCGCAATGGCGAACTGCTGTTCGGCACTGTCGACAGCTGGCTGATCTGGAAATTTACCGGCGGCAAGACCCACGTCACCGACTACACCAATGCGTCGCGCACCATGCTCTTCAACATCCACACACTGGAGTGGGATGCGAAGATGCTGGAGACTCTCGACATCCCGCGAGAAATGCTCCCTGAAGTGAAGTCATCGTCGCAAATCTATGGCCGTACCAAGAGCGGCATCGCTATCGGTGGCATTGCCGGCGACCAGCAAGCGGCCCTGTTTGGCCAGATGTGCGTGGAAGCGGGCCAGGCCAAGAACACCTACGGCACCGGCTGCTTCCTGCTGATGAACACCGGCGACAAGGCGGTGAAATCCAAACACGGCATGCTCACCACCATTGCCTGCGGCCCGCGCGGTGAGGTTGCCTATGCCCTGGAAGGCGCGGTCTTCAACGGCGGCTCCACCGTGCAATGGCTGCGTGACGAGCTGAAGATCATCAACGATGCCCACGACACCGAATACTTTGCCGGCAAGGTCAAAGACAGCAACGGCGTGTACCTGGTACCCGCCTTCACCGGCCTCGGCGCGCCCTACTGGGACCCGTATGCCCGTGGCGCACTGTTCGGCCTGACCCGTGGCGTACGCGTAGACCACATTATTCGCGCAGCCCTGGAGTCGATTGCCTACCAGACCCGCGACGTCCTCGACGCCATGCAACAGGACTCGGGCGAACGCCTCAAGGCCCTGCGCGTGGACGGCGGCGCGGTTGCCAACAACTTCCTGATGCAATTCCAGGCCGACATCCTCGGCACCCAGGTAGAACGCCCGCAAATGCGCGAGACCACAGCCCTCGGCGCGGCCTACCTGGCGGGCCTGGCGTGTGGCTTCTGGGGCAGCCTGGACGAGTTGCGCGGCAAGGCGGTAATCGAGCGCGAGTTCGAGCCACAGCTGGACGAGGCGGCCAAAGAGAAACTCTACGCCGGCTGGCAAAAAGCTGTGAGCCGCACCCGTGACTGGGAGCCGCACGAAGGCGCCGAATAAGCCAAGTGCTGGCTTACGGCAGGTTGTAACTGGCAGGGAGCGGATTCCTGCGTCATCATGGGCCACTTTTGTATGGCAGCCCAAAGGACGCCCCATGAATCTGCCTCCCCGCCAACAACAAATCCTCGAACTGGTCCGCGAACGCGGCTACGTCAGTATCGAGGAAATGGCGCAGCTATTCGTTGTCACCCCGCAAACCATCCGCCGCGATATCAACCAACTGGCGGACGCCAACCTGTTGCGCCGCTACCACGGCGGCGCAGCCTATGACTCCAGTGTCGAGAACACCGCGTACGCCATGCGTGCCGACCAGATGCGCGACGAGAAGCAACGCATCGGTGAAGCCATCGCCGCGCAGATTCCCGATCATGCCTCGCTGTTCATCAACATTGGCACCACCACCGAATCCATCGCCCGTGCGCTGCTCAATCACAACCATCTGAAAATCATCACCAACAACCTCAACGTTGCCACCATGCTCAGCGCCAAGGACGACTTCGATGTGTTGCTCACCGGCGGCAATGTGCGCCGTGACGGTGGCGTGGTGGGCCAAGCCAGTGTCGACTTCATCAACCAGTTCAAGGTCGACTTTGCCCTGGTGGGCATCAGCGGGATCGACGAGGACGGCAGCCTGCTGGACTTCGATTACCAAGAAGTGCGGGTTTCCCAGGCCATCATCGCCAATGCGCGGCAAGTGATTCTGGCGGCAGACTCCAGCAAATTCGGGCGCAATGCCATGATTCGCCTGGGGCCGATCAGCCTGGTGGACTGCCTGGTGACTGACCAGCAGCCGGTGCCGGCCTTGGTGCAAGTGCTGAATGAGCACAAGGTGCGGCTGGAAGTCGTTTAGCGCCTGTTCAGGCGTCATCGCGGGCAAGCCCGACTCCCACAGTTTGAAATGCGATTAAATGTGGGAGCCGGGCTTGCCCGCGATGACGGCCTCACTCACACCCATACATTCACCTTTGTTCATAATTCTTCCTTTCTCCGCCCTTCGATGAGTTTTTTCAATCGAAGTCGGGTGGCTGTGCCCGCAATTATCAGCTACCATTTTCGCAAATGAACATTAATGTTCGAATTCAAAGACGAAAAGATCGCGAGGCCAGCCGATGAACCCTTCCACCTTGCCTGCTCCACCGCTTGCCGAAGTCTATGACGTTGCCGTAATTGGTGGCGGGATCAATGGCGTCGGGATTGCGGCAGACGCAGCCGGTCGCGGTTTGTCGGTATTCCTTTGCGAAAAGGATGACTTGGCCAGCCACACCTCCTCGGCCAGCAGTAAGCTGATCCACGGCGGCCTGCGTTACCTGGAACACTACGAATTCCGCCTGGTGCGCGAAGCCCTGGCCGAACGTGAGGTGCTGCTAGGCAAAGCCCCACACATCGTCAAGCAAATGCGCTTTGTGCTGCCGCACCGCCCGCACTTGCGCCCGGCGTGGATGATTCGCGCTGGCTTGTTCCTGTATGACCACTTGGGCAAGCGCGAAAAACTGGCAGGCTCCAAAAGCCTCAAGTTCGGTGCCGACAGCCCGCTGAAAAGTGAAATTACCCGAGGCTTCGAATACTCCGACTGCTGGGTCGATGACGCTCGCCTGGTCGTGCTCAACGCCATGGCGGCCCGCGAGAAAGGCGCGCACATCCATACGCAGACCCGTTGCGTCAGCGCCCATCGCAGTAACGGCCTGTGGGAAATGAACATGGAGCGTGCCGACGGCAGCCTGTTCTCGATCCGCGCCCGCGCCCTGGTGAATGCTGCCGGCCCTTGGGTAGCCAAATTCATCAAGGACGACCTGAAGCTGGATTCGCCCTACGGCATCCGCCTGATTCAAGGCAGCCACCTGATCGTGCCGCGCCTGTACGAAGGCGCCCACGCGCACATCCTGCAGAACGAAGACCAGCGCATCGTCTTCACCATTCCGTACCTGAACCACTTGACGATCATCGGCACCACCGACCGCGAATACACCGGCGACCCGGCTGCAGTGGCGATCACCGAAGGCGAAACCGACTACATGCTCAAAGTGGTCAACGCGCACTTCAAGAAACAACTGAGCCGTGACGATATCGTCCACACTTACTCCGGCGTGCGCCCGCTGTGCAACGACGAGTCCGACAACCCATCGGCCATCACGCGCGATTACACCCTGGCCTTGTCCGGCGGCACCGGCGAAGCGCCGATCCTGTCGGTATTCGGCGGCAAGCTGACCACCTATCGCAAACTGGCCGAGTCGGCCATGGCCCAACTGGCGCCGTACTTCACCCAGATGCGCCCTAGCTGGACCGCCACGGCCAGCCTGCCCGGCGGTGAAGACATGACCACCCCTGAAGCCCTGGCCGACGCCATCCGCGCCAAGTTCGACTGGGTACCGAGCGAGATCGCCCGCCGCTGGTCCACCACTTACGGCAGCCGCACCTGGCGCTTGCTGGAGGGCGTGCAAACGCTCGCCGATCTGGGTGACCACCTGGGTGGCGGCCTGTATAGCCGCGAAGTCGACTATCTGTGCGCCGAAGAGTGGGTGACGCAACCGCAGGACGTGCTGTGGCGCCGTACCAAGCTTGGCCTGTTCACCACCGAGCAGGAGCAGGAAAACCTGCAACGCTATTTGTCCAAGGTCGAGCAGAACCGCAGCAAGATCGAAGCGGCCTGACCGCCTGACTGTAGGAGCGAGCTTGCTCGCGAAAAACTAGAGAGCGCCGCGTTTATTCAGCATAAACGCGGCGTTTTTGCGTTTTTCGCGAGCAAGCTCGCTCCTACAGACTATTCGGTTTTCCGAACGTGCCCCTCAACTCTATTCGGTTTGCCGGATCAAAGACCGAAAATATCACCGAAACAAAAAGTTAATTTCCATATAAATCATGCATTTATCCTTTTATTTTCGGTATGGCACGACTCATGCTCTACACTCTTCAACGATTGCCTGAGGCGCCTTAGGAGCCGTCACGGGCAGTTGCTGTACAAGAGAGCCGTTCAGCTGGCTTCATAAAAAAAACAAATGTCGAGGAAGTATTGATGCGCATCGTTCCCCATATCCTGGGCGCAGCTATCGCTGCTGCTCTGATCAGCACTCCAGTTTTTGCCGCCGAACTCACCGGCACACTGAAGAAAATCAACGACTCCGGCACCATCACTCTCGCTCACCGCGACAGCTCCATTCCGTTTTCCTACATCGCGGATGGTTCGGGCAAACCCGTGGGCTACTCCCACGACATCCAGTTGGCCGTTGTCGAGCAACTGAAAAAAGACCTGAACAAACCCGACCTCAAAGCCAAGTACAACCTGGTGACCTCGCAAACCCGTATCCCGTTGATCCAGAACGGCACCGCGGATCTGGAGTGCGGCTCCACCACCAATAACGCCGAACGCGCCCAGCAAGTTGACTTCACCGTCAACATCTTCGAAATCGGCACCCGCCTGCTGGTCAAGAAAGACAAGGAAGGCAAGCCGTCCTACGCTGACTTTGCCGACCTGAAAGGCAAAAACGTCGTGACCACCGCCGGCACCACGTCCGAGCGCATCATCAAGGCGATGAACGCCGACAAGCAGATGGGCATGAACGTTATCTCCGCCAAAGACCACGGCGAATCCTTCCAGATGCTCGAAAGCGGCCGTGCCGTTGCATTCATGATGGACGACGCCCTGCTGGCCGGTGAAGAAGCCAAGGCCAAGAAGCCCGATGACTGGGTTATCACCGGCACTCCGCAGTCATTCGAAGCCTATGCATGCATGGTTCGCAAAGGCGACCCGGACTTCAAGAAAGCCGTGGATGACGCCATTGTCGCCCTGTACAAGTCCGGCGAGATCAACAAGATCTACGCCAAATGGTTCGAAAGCCCGATCCCACCGAAAGGCCTGAACCTGAACTTCCCGATGAGCGACAAGGTCAAGGAGCTGATCGCTAACCCTAGCGACAAACCAGCGCCAGAAGTAAAAATCTGATACCTGACTAAGCTTATGTCCTGAGGGAGCCAACCCTCCCTCAGGCGTCTGTAATTACCTGCTGGTTTTAACTTGGAACACTCGACCTGGCGGTTTTCGAGCCGATCGTGTGTGCCTGGCGTTCAACGTCAGGCGGGAACGGATCTTCCCCAAGCGGGTGCTTGTACATCGATCGATCTCGAGGGGAGACCCTAATGAATTACAACTGGGACTGGGGCGTGTTCTTCAAGTCCACCGGCGTGGGCAGCGAGACTTATCTCGACTGGTACCTCTCCGGGCTGGGCTGGACCATCGCCATTGCTGTCGTGGCATGGATTATCGCCTTGCTGCTGGGCTCCATTCTGGGGGTCATGCGCACGGTGCCAAACCGCCTCGTATCGGGCATCGCGACCTGCTACGTGGAACTGTTTCGTAACGTGCCGCTGCTGGTTCAGCTGTTCATCTGGTACTTCCTGGTACCGGACATGCTGCCGCAGAACCTGCAGGACTGGTACAAACAAGACCTGAACCCGACCACTTCGGCCTACCTGAGTGTCGTAGTGTGCCTGGGCCTGTTCACTGCCGCCCGTGTGTGCGAGCAAGTGCGTACCGGTATCCAGGCGCTGCCACGGGGCCAGGAATCCGCGGCGCGCGCCATGGGCTTCAAGCTGCCGCAGATCTACTGGAACGTGCTGCTGCCCCAGGCTTACCGCATCATCATTCCGCCGCTTACCTCGGAATTCCTCAACGTGTTCAAGAACTCCTCCGTGGCGTCCTTGATCGGCTTGATGGAACTGCTGGCGCAAACCAAACAGACCGCCGAATTCTCGGCCAACCTGTTTGAAGCCTTCACCCTGGCCACGCTGATCTACTTCACCCTGAACATGAGCCTGATGCTGCTGATGCGCGTGGTCGAGAAGAAAGTCGCAGTGCCCGGCCTGATCTCCGTGGGGGGCAAATAATGGACTTCGATTTCAGCGGCATCATCCCCGCCATCCCGGGCCTGTGGAACGGCATGGTCATGACCTTGAAGCTGATGGTCATGGGTGTGGTCGGCGGCATCATCATCGGGACCATTCTGGCCCTGATGCGCTTGTCGTCCAATAAACTGCTGTCCCGCGTGGCCGGCGCCTATGTGAACTACTTCCGCTCGATCCCGCTGCTGCTGGTGATCACCTGGTTCTACCTGGCGGTGCCGTTCGTGCTGCGCTGGATCACCGGCGAAGACACCCCGATCGGCGCGTTCACCTCCTGCGTCGTGGCGTTCATGATGTTCGAGGCCGCATACTTCTGCGAAATCGTACGAGCCGGCGTGCAGTCGATTCCCAAGGGCCAGATGGCGGCAGCACAAGCCATGGGCATGACCTACGGCCAGACCATGCGCCTGATCATCCTGCCCCAGGCGTTCCGCAAGATGACGCCGTTGCTGCTGCAACAGTCGATCATCCTGTTCCAGGACACCTCCCTGGTCTACACCGTGGGCCTGGTGGACTTCCTCAACTCCGCCCGCTCCAACGGCGACATCATCGGCCGCTCCAACGAGTTCCTGATCTTTGCCGGTGTCGTCTACTTCATCATCAGCTTTTCCGCCTCGCTGCTGGTCAAGCGTCTGCAAAAAAGGTTTGCCGTATGATCTCTATCAAGAACATCAACAAGTGGTATGGCGACTTCCAGGTGCTGACCGATTGCAGCACTGAGGTTAAAAAAGGCGAAGTGATCGTGGTGTGCGGGCCGTCCGGCTCGGGCAAATCCACCCTGATCAAATGCGTGAACGCGCTGGAACCGTTCCAGAAAGGCGACATTGTCGTCGACGGCACCTCCATCGCCGACCCGAAGACCAACCTGCCAAAACTGCGTTCGCGCGTGGGCATGGTGTTTCAGCACTTCGAGCTGTTCCCGCACCTGACCATCACCGAAAACCTGACCATCGCGCAGATCAAGGTATTGGGCCGCAGCAAGGAAGAAGCCACCAAGAAGGGCCTGCAACTGCTCGACCGCGTGGGCTTGTCGGCTCACGCCCACAAGCATCCTGGCCAGCTCTCCGGCGGCCAGCAACAACGTGTGGCGATTGCCCGCGCCCTGGCCATGGACCCGATCGTCATGCTGTTCGACGAACCAACCTCGGCGCTGGACCCGGAAATGGTCAACGAAGTGCTCGACGTGATGGTGCAACTGGCCCACGAAGGCATGACCATGATGTGTGTGACCCACGAAATGGGCTTTGCGCGCAAAGTGGCCGACCGCGTGATCTTCATGGACGCCGGCAAGATCATCGAAGACTGCCCGAAGGAAGAGTTCTTCGGCGACATCAGCGCACGCTCCGAGCGTGCGCAGCACTTCCTCGAGAAAATCCTGCAGCACTAAAAGCAACACCGTTCGTCCTGTAGGAGCCGGGCTTGTGTGGGAGCTGGCTTGCCTGCGATGGCATCGCCTCGGTGCAACTGTTACACCGAGGCGCCTGCATCGCGGGCAAGCCCGACTCCCACACAAGCCCGCTCTTACACTGGCGAGAAGTAGCTGACCCAAGGCATCTGTGATGAAATGCGACCCCAATCAATATCGCGCCGCGCCGCCATCACTTGCCGTGAAGCCTCGTCTGATACGCCAACTGTTCCTGCCGCCGTTGATCATCGCCCTGATGGTCGGCCTGGGTTATATCGGCTTCTGGGTCAGTGACTACTACGGCATCCGCACCCTCAGCGACAACGGCGAACGCCAGTTGGAGCTGCACGCCCGCACCGTCGAAAGCGAACTGAGCAAGTACACCTACCTGCCCAGCCTGCTGGAACTGGAGTCCAGTGTTTCCCAACTGCTCGCCGACCCGAACCAGGAAACCCGCAAGACGGTCAACGACTACCTCGAAGGCCTGAACCGCCGCAGTCGCAGCCGCGCCATCTATGTGATGGACACCACCGGCCGCGTGCTGGCCACCAGTAACTGGCGCGATGCCGACAGTTACCAAGGTGAGGACCTGTCCTTTCGCGCCTATTTCCAGAACGCCGTACGCGGCCAGCCCGGTCGTTTCTACGGCATCGGCAGCACCAACGGCGAACCCGGCTATTACCTGGCCCATGGCCTGGAAGAGCACGGCAAGATCATCGGCGTCGCCGTGGTCAAGGTACGCCTCGAAGCCCTTGAAGAGCGCTGGCAACGTGCGCGCCTCGAAGCTTTCGTGAGCGATGAGAACGGCATCATTATTCTTTCCAGCGACCCGGCGCGTCGCCTCAAGGCCGTACGCCCGCTGAGCGATGACACCAAGGACCGCCTGGCCCACAGCCTGCAATATTACTGGGCGACGCTCAATGAACTGCAACCCCTGGCCCGTGAGCGCCTGAACGAAGGCACCGAGAAACTGACCTTCCCGGCCAACACCGAAGTGGTCAACGACCAGCACGCGGTCAGCTACCTGGCGCAGACCCGCCCGCTGAACGACACGCCGTGGAACTTCACCCTGCTCACCCCGCTCAACGACCTGCGCCGCGCCGCGATCAACCAGGGCATCCTGGTGGCCGTCGCCTTCGGCCTGGTCGCCTTCCTGCTGATTGCCTGGAACGAGCGACGCAAGGTCATCGCCACCCGCCTCGCCGCACGGGAAGCCTTGCAGGAAGCCAACAGCCAGCTTGAGCGTCGGATTGCCGAACGCACCGCCGACCTGCGCGCCAGCAACGAACGGCTCAAGGGCCAGATTCGCGAACGACGCCAGGCCGAAGAAACCTTGCGCCGCGCCCAGGACGAACTGGTACAGGCCGGCAAACTCGCGGCCATCGGCCAGATGTCCACCAGCATCGCCCACGAACTGAACCAGCCGCTGGCGGCCTTGCGCACGCTGTCGGGCAACACCGTACGCTTCCTTGAGCGCGGCGCCCTGGACACCGCCAGCACCAACCTCAAGACCATCAACGAACTGATCGACCGCATGGGCCGCATCACCGCCAGCCTGCGCTCCTTTGCTCGGCGCGGCGACGACCAGGGCGAAGCCAGCCTCGGCAAGGCCGTGGACGCCGCGTTCCAGGTGCTCGGCGCGCGCCTGGACAGCCTGCCGTTGACCGTGCACCGTGACTTTGCCAACGCCCAATTGCAGATCGACCAGACCCGCCTGGAGCAGATCCTGCTCAACCTGATCGGCAACGCCCTCGATGCGATGCAGGCCCAAGCAGCGCCGCAGCTATGGCTGGAAGGCCAGAGCGGCGACGGCAAATACCGCCTGTTGGTGCGTGATAATGGCCACGGCATCGACCCCGAGGCGCGCAAGCATTTGTTCGAACCCTTTTTTACCACCAAGCCCGGCGAACAAGGCCTGGGCCTGGGCCTGACCCTTTCCGCAAGCCTCGCGGCCGCTACCGGCGGTAGCCTTGCCGTGGAACATCCGGCCAATGGTGGTACCGCCTTTGTCCTTAACCTGCCATTGGTGGGCGCTCAACGAGCTGAGTCGACATGAATACACAAGCCCAAGACCTTACCGTCCTGATCGTCGAAGACGACCCCCACGTACTGCTCGGTTGCCAGCAAGCACTGGCGCTCGAAGACATCACCAGCGTCGGCGTGGGCAGCGCCGAAGAAGCGCTCAAGCGCATCGGCGAGAACTTCGCTGGCATCGTCATCAGCGATATCCGCCTGCCGGGCATCGATGGCCTGGAACTGCTGACCCGCCTCAAGGCCATGGATAAAAGCCTGCCGGTGGTGTTGATCACTGGGCATGGCGATATCTCCATGGCGGTGGGCGCCATGCGTAACGGCGCCTACGACTTCATGGAGAAACCCTTCTCGCCCGAACGCCTGGTGGACGTGGCACGCCGCGCCCTGGAACAGCGCGGCCTGGCGCGGGAAGTCTGGTCGTTACGCCGGCAACTGGCCGAGCGCGACTCGCTGGAAGGCCGCATCATCGGCCGCTCGCCGGCGATGCAAAACCTGCGTGAACTGATCGCCAACGTCGCCGACACCTCGGCCAACGTGTTGATCGAAGGCGAAACCGGCACCGGCAAGGAACTGGTCGCGCGCTGCCTGCATGATTTCAGTCGACGCCATACCCACCAGTTCGTTGCGCTCAACTGCGGTGGCCTGCCGGAGAACCTCTTCGAAAGCGAGATTTTCGGCCACGAGGCCAACGCCTTCACCGGCGCCGGTAAACGTCGCATCGGCAAGATCGAGCATGCCCATCAAGGCACGCTGTTCCTCGATGAAGTAGAGAGCATGCCGATCAACCTGCAGATCAAATTGCTGCGGGTGCTGCAAGAACGTACGTTGGAACGCCTGGGTTCGAACCAGAGCGTGGCAGTGGATTGTCGGGTAATCGCTGCCACCAAGTCCGACCTCGACGAGTTGAGCCGCGCCAGCCAGTTCCGCAGCGACCTGTACTACCGCCTCAATGTCGTCACCCTGGAACTGCCGCCTTTGCGCGAGCGGCGCGAAGACATCCTGCAACTGTTCGAACACTTCCTGCAGCAATCGTCGCTACGCTTCGACCGCGCCGTGCCGGAGCTGGACAACCAGACCCTGTCCAGCCTGATGAGCCACGACTGGCCGGGCAACGTACGTGAGCTGCGCAACGTCGCCGAACGCTTCGCCCTGGGCTTGCCCGCCTTCAAGAAAAGCGGCGCCGGCAGCGGCAACCAAGGGGTTGCCTTTACCGAGGCGGTGGAAGCCTTTGAGCGCAACCTGCTCAACGATGCCCTGCAACGCAGCGGCGGCAACCTGACCCAGGCCAGCCAGGAACTGGGGATGGCCAAGACCACCCTGTTCGACAAGGTCAAGAAATACGGGTTGAGTCACTGATGGATCTGTTCTTGAAGGCTGCACTTGGCGCCGCAGTGGTGCTGATCCTGGCGGCGCTGGCCAAGACCAGAAACTATTACATCGCGGGCTTGGTGCCGCTGTTTCCCACTTTTGCGCTGATCGCCCATTACATCGTCGGCAAAGGCCGAACAGTTGCGGATTTGAAGACCACCATCTTGTTCGGGATGTGGTCGATCATTCCTTACTTTGTGTATTTGGCGACGCTGTATGTAATGGTCGATCGGCTGCGGTTGGAGGCATCGCTGGCAGTCGCCGCCGTGGCCTGGTTGATGGCCGCGACGGTGTTGGTCAGCGTGTGGGTACGCCTGCACACCTGACACAACGCGGCAGATCGTTCCCACGCTCCCGCGTGGGAATGCAGCCAACGACGCTCCGCGTCCACGCGCGTGACGCAGAGCGTCACCAGCGGCACTCCCACGCGAAGCGTGGGAGCGATCATCGCAGGCAAGCCAGCTCCCACACTCAGATCAGCGCACGATCTTGTCTACCTGAATCCCCAGCTTCTTCAGGCGATACCAGAAGCTGCGCTCGGAAATGCCGATCCGTTGTGCCGCGGCAGCCTGGACCCCATTGCTCTCCTGCAACGCCGCAAGAATGTAGGCTTTCTCCACTTCGGCCAGCGCCGCATCCAGGTCCCGCGGCACGCCTGGGCCGTCGCTGAGGATCGCGGTCACATCGCCCTCGCTTGGTTTGGAAGCAAACAGATACCCCGGCAAATCAATATCTTCGATCACCGATGAAGCCGCCACGATGGTCGCGCGCTCCACGCAGTTTTGCAGCTCGCGGATATTGCCCGGCCAGTGATACGCCGCCATGGCCTGCAAGGCCTCGGGGCTGAAACCGGTGATGCGCTTGCCCGTGGTGGCGCTCAGGGTGTGGGCGAAGTGGCGCGCCAGGGGCGCAATGTCTTCCACACGTTCGCGCAACGACGGCAACGGAATCGGGAAGACATTCAGGCGGTAATACAAGTCTTCGCGAAACTCCTTGGCTGCCACCGCATCCAGCAGGTTCTTGTTGGTGGCGGCAATTACCCGTACATCCACCTTGCGCTCGCGGGGGTCGCCCACAGGTTCGATAACCCGCTCCTGCAAGGCGCGCAGAATCTTGGCCTGCAACGCCAAGGGCATATCACCCACCTCATCCAGAAACAGCGTGCCCTTGTCGGCCTGCATGAAGCGCCCTACCCGGTCAGCCACGGCGCCGGTGAACGCGCCTTTGCGATGGCCAAACATCTCGCTTTCCAGCAAGCCTTCAGGGATGGCCGCGCAATTGACCGCCACGAAGGGTTGGTCGGCACGGCTGCCATGCTTGTGGATGGCGCGGGCGACCATTTCCTTGCCAGTGCCGCTTTCGCCGGTCAGCAGGATAGTAGCGTTGCTGTCGCGCACCGAATCGACCGCCTGGAGCACTTGGCGAAACGCCGGGCTATCGCCCACCAGGCTGTCGAACTGCGCATGCTCGTCCAGCTCGGCGCGCATGCGCGCGTTGTCGCGCATGATGTCGCGAAACTGCAGGGCCTTGGCCACGGTGATGTCCAGCTCGTCGATGTCGAACGGCTTGGCAATGTAGTCATAGGCACCGTTACGCATCGACTGCACGGCGTTTTTCACCGTGCTGTAGGCCGTCATCACGATCACCGGCAAGGTCGGATAACGCACCTTGATTTCGGCCAGCAACGCCGGCCCGTCCATGCCCGGCATGCGCCAGTCGCTGATGACCAGGTCGATGTCCTCCTCCCCCAGCACCTTGAGCGCATGCAGGCCATTGCCCGCGCTGAACACCTGGATGCCGTTCTGGCTCAAGGCCTGGGTCAGCAGATCACAGAGCTTGGGCTCGTCGTCGACCACCAATACGTTATGCGTCATGCCCTTCCTCATCTTCACCGTCGTCTTCACCGTCAGCCGGAATGTACAGGCTGAAGGTCGCGCCGGCATCTTTCTCACTGGCGCATTCGATGCTGCCGTCGTGACTTTCCATGATCGAATAGACTTTGGCCAGGCCCAGGCCTGTGCCCGAGGCCTTGGTGGTGACGAATGGCGTGAAGATACGCTCCACCATGTCCGCAGGGATGCCCTCGCCGGTATCGGCGATGCTGATCACGGTGTTGTCGCCCACGCTGCGAATGCCCAGGGTCAGGCGCCCGCCGTCGGGCATCGCGTCGATGGCGTTGAGAATCAGGTTGAGACAGGCCTGCTTGAGCTGCTTGGCATCGGCGTAGATCGTTGCGCCAGGCGCCTGGTCGTCGATCTGCGCGTCAATGCGATGGCTGCTCAGCTCCGGGCCGCAGAAACCGAGGATTTCTTCCACCAGGGCGCGTGCCGGTTGCTGCACGCGTATCGGCGGGTTGGGCTTGGCGAAATCGAGGAACTCGGTAATCAGCTCGTTGATGCGGCTGACTTCGCTGATGACATATTCCAGGTGACGCTTGTCGGTTTCCGCCAGGTCAGCGCGCCGATGCAACAGTTGGGTGGCGGTCTTGATGATGCCCAATGGGTTGCGAATTTCGTGAGCCAGGCCCATGGCGACTTCACCCAGGGCATGCAAGCGGTCACGCCGGCGCAGTTGGGCTTCCAGATGATGCAACTCGCCCAGGCGTTCGGTCATGTGGTTGAAGGTGCTGCTCAATTGCGCCAGTTCGTCACCGCCACTGACCACCACACGGTGTGCATAACTGCCCGAGATCACCGCATCCACGCCCTGGGACAAATCGCGCAGAGGCTTGGTCAGGCGCCGCGACACCAACAACCCAGCCGCCAATGACAGCGCCGAGCTGACCAGGAAGATCAGCACGAACAGGTTGCTCTGGTTCACCAACCCCACCAGGCTGGTATGGCGTAGCAGGCCGCTGAAGATCACGCCTTGCAACTCACCGGCGTCATTGAAAATCGGCCAATACAAACCGCTGTACTGGTTAGTGAACTGCTCGCTGGGCTGCTTGGTGCTGCGCAGGTAGGCCTCGACATTCTTGGGGATGCGCGAGGGATGATTGGCGAAGCGCTGGGTGGAAAATATTTCGGAAAACCCGGCAGGGTTGGCCAAATACAGACGCAGGTCGAGGGAATGCACATCGGCCACGCTGGTGAGGAAACTGCTGTCCAGGTAAGTGGCGACCAGCAACAGGTAATCAACGCCGTCACGGCTGGTTTCGAAGGTGGACACCACCAGGCCCGTGCTCACGCCGGCGACTTGCACGGTTTGCAGCACCGCGTTGCTGGTGAGGTTGATCTGCCTGACGATGTCATCGGCGGCCGTGCTGAACATTACTTTGCGGTCGCTGGTGCGAATCAGTGCGACCACGTCGATATCGGTGGCATCGGCAATGTCGGCGGTGAGCCGGTCATGCTTTTCGGCATTTTTGGACGACGGCGGGCTGGTATAGCGCAGGAACAGCTTGGCCATGCGCGCGTTGTCGTGAAGGATGTCGCCGATTTCGTCCTTGACGATCTTGGTCGACTCTTGCAGCCAGATACGCACGTTGCTGTCGAAAATCTGCGACAGCGTGGTGGCAGCCAGCTCAGCCGCGATCATCGTAGGAATCACGCTGACCAGCCAGAACGCCAGCACCAGCTTGCGCTGGACGCTCCAACGCGAAATGGCAAAGGGGCGGGCTTTCTGGCGGGTCTTGGTAATCATCAGGTTTCGCTTATCGCAGCAGCCATGGCAGGGTCGGAACGATCCGGTCGAATAAACAGTTTTACAAGCTTGAGCAGGCCGTTGACCAGCCAGTTACGGTGGCGGAAGAACAGGCTGTTGCCCTCGAACTCGCACCCCAGGCGCAGTTTACTGGCATACCCGGCCTGGCCGCACTCGTACAGCGCAATACGGTGTTCAATACAGTAGTCGACATTGGTCAACCAGCTACGGAAGTACAGGTTGTACTCGCGGCTGAACGCAAGGTCATGGCCAAAGAACTTGTCCACCAGCCGATGCTCATCCAGCAGGATCAGGTTGAACGCCACCAGGCGCTCGTCCACCCAGTACAGAACACAGACCGCCCGCTCGTGCAGGTGTTCGAGCACCCCCGTGAAGTAACCGGCGGGCAGGCGCTCGAACTGCAAGTCTGCGCGCGCGAGCGTGGCCTCGTACAGGCGCATGACCTCGGGCAGCACGTCATCGATATTGCGCCGCCACTCGACCCGCGGCCCTGGTGCGCGCAGTTTGCGGCGCAGGTCCTTGCGCGTGGATTTGCCCAGCGACCCCAGGTAGGCATCCACCGAGCCATAAGGCAGGGGCAACACCCCCGTGGGCAAACTGGGCATGCTTTGAAAGCCTGCGGCAAGGCAGCTCTGGGCCCAATGCGGGTCGTTGGTGGGCGCATCCTTGACCGCTAGCAAGCCGATACCGAGCGCGTTGGCATCGCTGCGCGCAGCCGCCAGTAACTGCTGCAACAGCAACGGGCGCCGGGATTCGGCCACATGGCTGGCGACACCGGCATCACAGCGCTCAGCCACCGGCGAACCGATGGCGTACAACGCCAGTTGCAAAACGCCCGGCCACAGCCGCTCCAGGCGCTCGGTCAAGCGTTTGCCGGCCCCCGACAGCGTAGTGTCGAGGCGATAATGGGTGATGAACGCGGCAGCCACGGCCACCAGCGTTTGATCCTCGAAGACCGCCAGGTAACGCCACTGAAAGTCATCGATCGCGGCGTTTTCCACGGCCAGGTAATAGTCCCAATCCTCCAGGGCACCGGGAAAACAGTCGTTCCAGGCATCGCGCTGGATAGCCCGGATGGTCGGGAAGGCTTGGGTGGTTATCACAGATTGCCCTTATTTCAATGGCGAACGCCGATCCAATGTGGGAGCTGGCTTGTCGGGTCGCCGCATCGCTGCGATGCAGGCGCCGCGGTGTATCAGGCAGATTGCAGTGATGCCATCGCCGGCAAGCCAGCTCCCACAGGTGCCTGCGTTGGCTTGAAGACTGCGTGCTGCTCGACAAACCTGGCACTCAACTCGATCACCCGGCGGTACTGCAAATCGACCGTGATCATGTGGTAGCAGTTGTCCAGCAGGATCTTGGTCACCGGCCCGCCGAGGTGGCGCTCCACGTAATCGGCGTTCCAGCGGCTGGTGATGTCGTCCTCGATGGAATGCAGCACCAGCGCCGGCACCTTGATCTGGGGCATGCGTTTCTTGACCACCGCGTTCATGCGGTGCAGCTCGCGCACGGTGATGCCTTCCATGGTCAGCAACCCCGCCTCACTGCTCTCGCCTTCCTTCATCTGCCGCTCGACGATGGCCCGCAGGCGCTCGTTCTTAATGCCATAGGGCGGCTTCTCTTCGAAGCTGCAAATGTGCACGCCGAACGGAATCTTCATCAGCAAGGGCGTGAGAAACGCCAGTTTGTTGATGCTCCAGCCGTCGTACTTCAAGGTGGTGGAATACATCAGCAACCCGGCGACTTGCCCTGGGTGTTCGGACGCCACATACATCGACATCACCGCGCCCATGGACAAGCCACCGACAAACACCTGCCCGTGGCGTTGCTTGACCTGTACGAAGGTCTTGCGCACGCCTTCGTACCAGTCCTGCCAGCCGGTGGCCTGCAAGTCGCTGTTGTCGCCGCAGTGCCCGGCCAGCGTGGGCACATACACCGTGCAGTTGCCCGCCTTGGCCAGGCCCTTGGCGACCTGGCGCAACTCGGTCGGTGTGCCGGTCAGGCCGTGGATCAACAGGATCCCGACCGGACCATCACCGAGAACGAAACCGGCAGTGCCTTCACCGAGGTCGATCCCTTGAGCATTCACCGCGTGGTCGCTCGCACCAGCAGTTGCTCGAGCAACTTCAGGCCCAGGTCGATTTCCGGGTAGCTGATTTCCAGGGACGGCGCCAGGGTGATCACGTTTTTGTAGTAACCACCCACATCGAGGATCAACCCGAGCTTCTGGCCGTCTACCAGCATGTCGCCTTTCATGCCTTCTTCGACCATGTAGTCCAGGGTCGCCTTGTCCGGGGTGAAGCCATCCGGGCCGCAGATTTCGCAGCGCAGCGCCAGGCCCAGGCCGTCCACATCGCCGATGATGGGGAAGCGTTTTTGCAAGTCTTGCAGGCCTTCCAGGAAGTATTTGCCCTTGGCCATGACCATGGCGCCGTAGTCGACTTCGCTGGTCATCTTGAACATTTCCAGGCCCACCGCGGTGCCCAACGGGTTGGAGGCGAAGGTGGAGTGAGTCGAACCTGGCGGGAACACCTTCGGGTTGATCAACTCTTCACGGGCCCAGATACCGCCCAATGGGTTGAGACCATTGGTCAACGCCTTGCCGAACACGATCACGTCCGGCTGTACATCGAAGTGCTCGATCGACCAGAGTTTGCCGGTGCGATAGAAGCCCATCTGGATTTCGTCGGACACCATCAGGATGCCGTGCTGGTCCAGGACGTGCTTGAGCTCGCGGTAGAAATTCATCGGCGGGATCACGTAGCCGCCGGTGCCCTGGATCGGCTCGACATAGAAAGCTGCGTATTCGCACTGGTTGGTCTTAGGGTCCCACACGCCGTTGTATTCGGTCTCGAACAAGCGGGCGAACTGCTGCACGCAATGGCTGCCGTACTCTTCCTTGGTCATGCCCTTCGGGCCACGGAAGTGGTAAGGGAATGGGATGAAATTGGCGCGTTCGCCAAAGTGGCCGTAGCGACGACGATAGCGGAAGCTAGAGGTGATCGACGAGGCGCCGAGGGTGCGCCCGTGGTAGCCGCCTTCGAAGGCGAACATCAAGCTTTTGCCGTTGCTGGCGTTGCGCACCACCTTCAGGGAATCTTCGATGGACTGCGAACCGCCGACGTTGAAGTGCACACGGCCGTCGAGGCCGAACTTGTTCTTGGCATCGACCGCGATCATTTCCGACAGCTCGATCTTGCCTTTGTGCAGGTACTGGCTGGCGATTTGCGGCAGGGTGTCGATCTGCTTTTTCAGCGCGTTGTTCAGGCGCGGGTTGGCATAGCCGAAGTTGACGGCCGAGTACCACATCTGCAGATCGAGGTAGGCCTGGTCTTCGGTGTCCCACACATAGGAGCCTTCGCAGCGGCTGAAAATACGCGGCGGCTCGATGTAGTGAACGGTGTCGCCGTAGGAGCAATACTTGGCTTCTTTATCCAGAAGCACCTGGTCTTCAGCGGTAGCGATACGGATATCAGACATGATGGAAGAGTTCCTGATTGTCAGAAGAGGTGTTGAAGGTGGTGGCGTTGGCGGCGAGGCCTTGTGGCAGCTTGGCCAGCAACGCCGGCACTTGCGCAAAGCTGTCGAAGCGCGCATGAAGAATCTGGTGGGCGACGCAGTAGTCGGCGAGGCTGCCCTTGGCGAACACGAAGTCGGCGGTGGAGGCCACGCACATGTCGGACTTGCCGTCGCCGATCACCAGCACGCGCTTGTTGCGCGGCGTGGATTTGCACTTGCAGTTGCCGGCAGCGGCGCGACAGGCATCGCTGGCATACGGGAAGTCGATGCGCCAGCTGTCCTGGTCGACCTGGCGCAGGCGGTTGGCGAGGATCGGCAACAAGGTCACGTAGTTGCGCGAAAGGATGCGGGCAATGCCCTGCTCGATGCCATCGCTGACCACTTCGATGGAAGCACCCAGGCCCATGACGTGATCGACAAAATCCGGGAAGTCCGGGTCGATCTCGACGCTGTCAAAGTACGCCAGCAGTTCAGCTGGGGTGGCCTTGATCAGCGCTAGTTGGCGGCTCAGGCATTCGCGTGAACCGATATGCCCATCCAGCCATTCCTGCTCAATGGTTTCCCACTCGGGGCCGGCGAAGCGTTGGAGGACGTTGTCGATGACATCCGTGGGAGTAATGGTCCCGTCGAAGTCACACACGATATGCCAGTTGATCATCTGCCTTTCCTTTAGGTAAAGGGCCTTGGAGGAGCGCGCTGTCTGCGCTTGCCAAGGGATAGAGCAGGGACTGTGCCAACTGGCCAAAACCCCGCAGGGCTGGGGGTGAGCGCGAAATGCGCAGCGATATATGTCGCAGGAGCTACAATTTTTGTAGCTTGCTACAAACAACATGAGTGCTTGCGCAGGCGCGTCGGTTTGCGCGTTCATGCGCGCCTGCCCACCTTCAGGAAACGTCTCCATGTCCAAGCTCGCTGCTGCTGTATTCACCGGTTTACTTGGAGGGTGGGGCCTTTGCAGTGCCGCGTGGGCAGAAGGCATCACAGGCGACGTGGGCGCGGGCCTCAGCTATCAGCCCCACGACCCCAGCGCCAGCCGCTACGAAACCCGGCCTGTGCCTTACCTGGACCTGGATTGGGGCGACGTCAGCCTGAGTACCGATGACGGCCTCACCTGGAGCGCCCTGGATACCCACGGCCTGACCGCTGGCCCCTATATCAACTACCTTCCGGGGCGTACTTCCAACGGCGAATTGCAGGGCCTGCGCAACGTGTCGGACATGGCCGAGGTGGGCGGCTTCGTCCAATACGCCCCGGCCAATTTCTGGCGGGTCTATGCGCAATTGGGCCAGGCCGTGGGCGGCGGGCATTCCCAGAGCGGCGCCCTGGGCAAAATCGGCGGCGAACTGGGTTACCCCGTGGGTGGCGGGATTATCGGCAGCAATAGCCTGGTTGCGCACTTTGCCGATGCGCGCCAGACCAATACCTTCTTCGGCGTGGACAACAACGAAGCCGTCGCTTCAGGCTTGCGGCCCTATAACGCGAGCGGGGGCTTCCAGAATGTGACGCTGAGCCAAAGCTTCGCCTTCCCCCTGGCGCCCCATTGGTCGCTGCTGACCAGCGCCAGCTGGGTACACCTGGTGGGGTCGGCGGCCAAGAGCAGCATCGTCAAGGAGGCTGGCCATGTGAATCAGGGCCAGGTGCAGACGGCGATCAGCTACACCTTCGACTGAATTACACGGGAGCAAAATTGTGGGAGCGGGCTTGCTCGTGAAAGCAGTGTGTCCGTCACCCGCTACTTAACTGACCCACCGCATTCGCGAGCAAGCCCGCTCCCACATTGAGCCTGTGTTTCATAGCACTAACTTCAGTGTTCTTCGCCTTCAGCCAACAGCGCGATACCACCGATAATCACCACCACGCCCACCCAATGCAGCACGCTGATGTGCTCGCCCAGCCCCAGCCAAGACCCCAGCAATACGGCCACAAACACCAGCGAACTCAGCGGAAACGCCAGGGACAAACTGCTACGCCGCAGGATCAGCATCCACACAAAAAACGCACCCAGATAGCTGGCAATCGCCGCCAGAATCCCCGGGTTGCGCGCCACGTCCGCCAGCCATTGCCAACTGAAGTCCATCTGCCCCAATTGATCGCCGGCCACCTTGGTGAACAACTGCCCGGCGCTTTCGGTGGCGATCAGCAGTGCCCACAGCACCAGGGTGCCAAGCCGCCCATGCAGCCAGCCGGTATTGATTGTTTGCGTTGTCATGCCTGGTTCCCCGCGATTGCTACCAACATCACACCCAAAGTGATCACCAATGTGCCCAGCCAGCGACGTCCGCTGACGGTTTCCTTGAGCACCACCCTGCCCGCCAACACCACCAGGCAATAGGCCAACGCCGCCAGCGGAAACAGCAGACTCAAGGGCGCACGGGACAGCGCTTCGAGCCACACAAAAAACTCAATCACATAGGCGCCGACGCCGGCCCACAGCAGCGGCGCATTGAACACCTGGCCCCAGAACGCACGCAGGCGAAAAACGCCATCGAGTTGGGGCAAACGGTCCACGCCCAATTTGAAACACAGCTGGCCAATCACATCGAGGACGATGGAAAACGCCAGTAACAACACCACGGTCAGGGTCACGGGAACAGCTCCTCAAACAGGTCGATCAAGGCTTCATTGGTTGCAGCATTGCGCTGCAAGTCTTGCGGGCTCCAGCGCTCCGGTGGCGGCTGGTCGGACTTGGCTTCCCAGCGCTTGAACGCGTTGCTGAACGCCGGTGTGGCGAACTCACCGCAGATGTCGATGCCAATGATGCGTTTACCCGCCGCCAACGCCCGCAGGGCCTGGAGCAAATGGGTCAGGCGCATGCCGCCCTGGTCCCAGTTGGTGGCGGCGTCTTCACTGGCCAGCACATCTTTGTCGATGGTGATCCAGATCGCCTCGGTGGGCAGGCTGACAATCATCTGGTCGAGGAAGGCCCCCCAATCCAGGTCCGCCAGGTTGCGCCAGTGCAGGTGGTTTTCCTGTTGCTGGTGGCCGGCGCCGTCCCCCACCCGGCCCCAGACCTTGGACGGCGGATGCTGCCAGGGAAACAACTGCAAACGCCCGCGCTTGAGGGCGCCAAGGTTGCCGCCGCGCAGTTGCGGGTTATGCAGGTCATCGCTGCACGGGCCGAGGGTGACGATGCGTTGGATCGCCGGCATCTTCAGCGCCCGGTTGACCCACGAACCGCAGTGCCGCTTGGGCGCAAAGCGCACCCAGTCGGGGTGGTTGTCAAAGTGAATCAGGCTGACGGGCTCTTTGAGATCGGCCAAAAACGCCGGCGTAAGGTGGTGATAATCGCCGGAACCGACAAACAGGATTTCCGGGCGCGCGTCACGGGGCCGTGGCCGTTGGGCCAGGCGCTCGACGAAACGCTTCCAGGTTTTTTCGGTGGACCACAAACGCAATTTCGGGCCCAGGTCCAGCAGGTCCAGGCGCGTGGCCCGACCGCTGGCCAACCGCCGGGCAATCGGTGCCTGGCCGGTGAGGCTGTGGTCAAGGTCTAGAATGTTCAAGGTAAGTTTCACCCCTAATGGCAGCGCCCAACCGCAGGCCGGTTGGGCTTTAGGGGTGTAATGCAAGGGATGGGCCAGCGCTCGGATGAGCGCCATGTTTGCAAACAATGAGTATCACGTGTGGGAGCTGGCTTGCCGGCGATAACGGTGTGTCAGCCAGCCCATTTGCAACTGACAGTCCGCTATCGCAGGCAAGCCAGCTCCCACATTTTGCTCCGTGCTCGGCCTCAGGATTTCGATTCGTTGATAATCTGGCGAATCGCGCCGACGAAGGCTTCCGCCGGTTGCCCACCGCTCACCGCATATTGGTCATTGAAGACAATGGTCGGCACCGAACTCACCCCACGAGAAACCCACAGCTGTTCCTGCTCGCGGACTTCGGCGGCGTATTCATCGCTGGCAAGAATCTCGGCGGCGCGCGCAATGTCCAGCCCTACGCTCTCGGCGATGATCGCCAGGGTCGCGTGGTCGGAAGGATCCTGGCCGTCGCTGAAATACGCCTTGAACAGCGCTTCCTTGAGGTTGTATTGCAAACCTTCCAACCCGGCCCAATGCAACAGGCGGTGCGCGTCGAAGGTGTTGTAGATACGGCTCTGGCCGTCGGTGCGGAACGCAAAGCCCAATGCGGCGCCCATGTCGCGGATACGCGCACGATTAGCCTGGGACTCTTGCGCCGTGGAGCCGTACTTTTCGGTGATGTGCTCGACGATGTTCTGCCCGATGGCGGGCATGTTCGGGTTCAGTTCGAACGGCTGGAAATGAATCTCGGCCTGCACTTCGCTGCCGAGCTGGTCGAGGGCTGCGGTCAGGCCGCGCAGGCCGATGATGCACCAGGGGCAGGATACGTCGCTGACGAAATCGATTTTCAGGGGAGTACTCATGGTGGGCAACCTCGCGTGCAGTCATGCGCATACATAAAGGTTGCACGATACACCACCTTCACAGCACCTTCGAAGGCTCGCTCAAATCGATCTGCGCCCAGTGCGCGGCATCCTGGCGATGGGCTTGCAGGTAGGGCAACACCGCCGCCAGCAAGGGCGCCTTGAACGCTTCCTGAAAACGGTGGGCCAGGCCGGGAATCAATTTCAACTGGCTGCCCTGGATATGCGCGGCCAGATGCACGCCGTGCATTACCGGCAACAACGGGTCGGCGGTGCCGTGTACGACCAGGGTCGGCACCCGCAGCTGGTTGAGCAAGGGCACACGGCTCGGCTCGGCCAGGATCGCCATGATCTGGCGCTTCACGCCTTCGGGGTTGAAGGCGCGGTCATAGGACAGCGCCGCCTGGTGCAGCAACGCCTGGCGATCGTCCTTGATATCCGGGCTGCCCAACGCCGCGAGCAAGTCTGCCTGTTGCTCCAGCGCCACCTCACGATTGGGCGCGCTGCGCCGCGACAGCAATTGCACCAGGGCTGCGTTCGGTGCGGGCAGGCCCTCGGCGCCGGAGCTGGTCATGATCAGGGTCAGGCTTTCCACACGCTGTGGCGCCATGGCCGCCAGGTGTTGAGCGATCATGCCGCCCATGCTTGCGCCAAGGACATGGAATTGCTGCACCTGCAATGCATCCATCAAGCCCAGCGCGTCGTCGGCCATGTCGGTCAACGTATAGGGTGCCGCCACCGGCAAACCGAGCTTGTAGCGCAGCACTTCGAAGGTCAGGTTGGCGCTCGCCGGCGCCTGCCGCCAGGTGGACAGGCCGACGTCGCGGTTGTCGTAGCGAATCACCCGAAAGCCTTGTTCGCACAGGGCCACCACCACTTCATCCGGCCAGTGAATCAACTGCCCGCCCAGCCCCATCACCAGCAGCAACGCAGGGTCGGACGCACGGCCGATACTTTGATAGGCGATGCTCACCTGAGCCAGGTCGACCGTTTGGGTCGGGACATTGACATCACACCGAGAAGCCGCAAAAGACGGCAGGCCGAACAGGAGAGCGGCCACTAAAAACAACGCACGCATGAAAAACACCAAAACGCAGAACCCCAGTAGAGCGCGAGTCTGATGAAGTTTGTTCAAGCGCGCTGCCACAGTTCGATGACAGTTTGATGAAGAGTGCCCAGCGGTCATGTCGATAGCTATGTGCCGCAGCCCACTTGGCATGTCGATCTCTAATAGGGCTTTGGCCTTTTAGATAGAGCGAATCCGCCCCATGCCTTCTTCCATTGCCCTACCTCCTGCGACACACCCACTGATGCAACCGGCCATCGACGAACACCTGCTCGCCGATGCCACGCAACGCTTGCAGAACTGCCGCGCCGAGCTGCTCGTGCTAATGGAGGGTATCCCGACGGTGCGCGACACCATCAATCGGATGCTCCAAGCGCAGCTTCAATTGGACGGCGAGCGCGTGGCACTGGAGTTTCCCGCCACCGAGCGACGTGGGCGCAGCCGCATTGTCCTGACAGATGCCTGCCTCTATATGCAACAGCATCCGGCCCTTGATACAGCGCAGGTGCCAGACGCACGTGTGCTCAACCTGCCGCAGGCCCACGCGTTGTCGCGCTACACCGCGGCGATGCTGCTCGACGAGCTCAAGGGCCTGGACCTGGAACAAAGCCTGGATGACCACTGGCTGCGCTACTGGCGTACAGAGCGAGCGCCCCGCTCGCCGGTAACTTGCTACAAGCGGGTGCTGGAGCTGTACCGGATTCACATTGAAGCCAGCGCTGAGCGGTCACTCGCCTCGGGGAAGGTGCATGCCGAAGTCCTCGATCCCGTGTTTTCACTGCTCCATTCGCAGTCTGCTACAGCGCAGACACCTCGCCGCTACACCGAACACCTATTTCTCAAGCCCCACGACGCCCCAGCCATCGCCCTGCCTGGTGCCTGGGTATTGAGCCTCGATACGGAAACGCCGGCCAGTCAACTGCTGTACCTGCCCACTCAGGTTCCGACATGGAAGGTATTGAGCAGACGCGAAGACCTGGAACGCTGGCTGCTCGACCGACAGCAAGCGCTGTTCGGCATCACCGAGGTCGATCCTTTGGCAAGGATCGACTATAAGGCCAGCCACAACCCGCTGGAAACGGGCATCACCCTTTGGCTGAAGCAATTGACCGAGGCGCAATATCAGGACGCGCTGAGTCCTCTTGCGAACGTACAGATCCACAACGCTTACTTGGCCCTCCAGCACGTCGACCGGCTTGATGACATGCGTAAAACCCGCTGTCTGTTTGCCTCGGAGCCTGAACACCCGGAATCGGCCGTCGACACCACTAGCACCCCACCCGTTCCCCAATTCGGCCGGCTGCATAACGGTGTCGATACCCGCCAACGCAAAGCTTTGATCGAGCACCAACGGCGCGCCCTGGAAAACCTGTTGGGCAACGACACACCAACGAGTGAGCGCTGGCAGTCATTCAAGCAACAACTGGACGCACTCAAGGCGCTACAACACGCTGCCGAAGCGGCGGCGCGGGCCATGCTCAACCGAGCGCCCCTGGATTTCGACACGCTCAACACCCACTACACCGCGCTGTACCAGGCACGTTTGCAGGGGGTCAAGACCGAAGCGCGTATCCAGAGAACCCTCGATCAACTAAGTGAGGACGAACTGCAACTGATCGAAAACGCCCTGGCCGCACCCTCGCCGGATGTCGTCGCATTGACCTTGTCGGTCACTCAGGCCGGGAATCCAACGCCTTCCCGCACCGAACTCAACGGGCCACTGGTTTTCCTTCCACCCCAGGACGAATCCACGGCCGGGACACGTGAAGGCGTGCATATCATTTACTGGCCCGGCAGCGACGGTGGTTTGCAGCGTTTCTCGTCGCGCCAGGCACTGGAGGATGGGATATTTGGCATTCAGCCCGAGGATCAACAACTGGCGCTGCAATTCACGACACTGACCCAGGACCCATTCGACTACAGCTTGAGCAGTCAACAGGCCGCCTTTGAAGAACAGGCCGCCCGCGTGCGCCAGACGTGGTCAGCCGATGAACACGCGTCACAGCGCGTCGGTGAACTGGAGCAACGGGTGGAGCAAACGCTGCCTGGCTTGTTGGTGCCCGAAAACTCGGCGCGTGAGGCGGCGTTTCTGCTACTTGTCGAACAACATAATGCGCGGCTGCTGGCCGAACGACTGCCGTCATGGCTGATCACTCAACCCGTTGAAAAACGCGAGGCATTCAAGGCCCTGCTACGCGCCTATATACCGGCGCTGAACAATGCCCAGACGCTGCTGGAGCGCTCCCTGCCACCGCGTGACGCGTTCGTCAGGCACAAGCTCGATGCGCGTATACGCAAGGATTTTTCCATCCGCAAAGGCTTTACTCTTCAACTGGAACTGCCTGACTCGGTGGAGCATAAACGCGACATCATTGCCGGCGCCGCACCGGGTACTCCGGTCAAAATCATTGATGTACCCAGTGCCAGGCGCAGCCAGATGACGTTGGACGACCTGGCGCTACGCAACATCGACGCCGAACTGAGCCAGCGCCTGGGGTTCGTGACTGTCCAGGTGACAGCCGACGATGTCGAGGAGCGTGACACCCTCAAGGCTGGCATCACAAAAAGCTACCTGAAGAATCTAGTTACCGGCCTTGACCTGGCTAAACAGTACGAAGTCCGCATCCTCGACGCGTTCAAGGGCGCCCAGGGCGAATCCATCCATCAAAAACTCTACCGCCGCGAATGCCTGGTGGAGCCTTTGCGCCTGATGCTCAAAACGCAGGGCATATTGGCGCACATGCAGAACCACATCAGCGCCGACGAAGTACAGGTGTTGAACACTGCCATCGACGCCGATACCCAGGCCGCCTGGCACGCCAGCGCGAAGCGCATCCGTCTGCTGCCGGCTCATCTGAGTGTTGGTGGTGCGGACACCCGGCAGGAGAGCCAGATTACCCTGTCGGGCATCACATTCATCGAGGAACAAAACTCGGGCAGCACCTTGCTTTACCTTCCGGACGCGCCTGACGAACGCTACCTGCGCCGTTATGCCAATCTTGAGCAGGCGCGCATTGCCCTGTTCGAACTCTGCCGTCTCGACAGCATGGCGCTATACGTGGCGGGTCGCGCAATCAAGGGTGATGTGCGAGCACACCTGGGTCGTATCGACCATGCCACCGGTAAAGGCTACGACGCGATGATACAGGCCGGACTCCCCTGGCCAGTCACCACTTCGTTGGCCGCCCATCAGTTGAATGCTCAGATGGGCCGTTTGCTGGAAGCGCATCGTAATGATGCGCGATCCAATGATGACCTGGCCCACGAAAAATATTCTCTCAAAAGCGGCAAGGTGTTCAACGGCATCAAAATCGCTCTGTCGTTCGTACCCTTCATCGGCACTGCAGTGTCCCTGGCAGACGCCACCACCAGCCTGTACCAAGCCGTAGCTGCCTTCAGGCGCGGTGACAGCGGGCATGGCATCGAACAATTAGCCTCGGTGTTCGAGTGCCTGGTATACGCGGCGATGGATACCCTGGCGCTGGCGGCCGTGCCCGGCTCACGCGGCAGTTCGGCCCGGCGATTGAGCGCCGCCCACCAGCTCAAGCATCCGCGACGCCCAAACTTTTGGCGCTCTGTCAAAACACACCAGCGCACAACCGCACGCCAGCGTTTTGCCGGTTACGAACACCCGCATATCTTCAGTATCGACAGCCTGCAACCGGTACATACCGGGCCTTATCGCCATACCCTGCGCCACACCTCTGGCGAGCATTTCATCCTCAGTGAGGGGCGCTATTACAACGTCAAGTTTGACCCAACGGCTCACGAGATGCGTCTGGTCGCCAAGGGCAAGTATTACTCACCGGCCGTTGCCCTGGACCACGCGTTGCAGTGGGACACTTACTCGGCACTGCATGGCGGCCACCTCACGGGTTATGGCGGCGGCAGCAGGCGCACAGGACGTGACGCATCGCGGGCGCGGGCCAACGTGCCAGCAACCGTTGCTCGGCAACTGCCTGCAGACGCGCTTGAGGTCAATATGCAGCGCCTCGAACTCGGCCAATCCCTGCAAAACCAGGCCCGTGCCTGTTACGGTCAGGTCAGCGAGACCACCAGCAAGCTAAAGAAATTTGCCAGTGACTATCCGGCCCCGTCAGACGTATCACCACAAAAATTAACGGACAGCAAAATCCTGGATATCGCGCTGACCAAAGACGTCGACGATGCCAAGCACCTGTATGCATCGTTCGAAACGGCTAAACAGCGTCAAGTGCATATTCGCGACCTCGACTATTCCGAGGAACTGAACCGGACAGCCCACATCGTAGCGGACCGCCTGAACCACCTGATCCAGAATGCAAAAGACCGGGCCGGTGTGCTTATCGATCGAATCATCGAGATCAACCACCAACTGAACCGCTCATCTCACACACCAGGGGCTCTTCAAGCACTGACCCAGGAAATCAGACAGTGTCGCCTGGACTTGCTCGATGAGCTGAACCGGATAGAGGCCTCGATGAAAGACATGAGCACGTGGGTCAAACGCATCACCGTCAGGCACACGCGCACGGAGGTCTCCACCTACTTGGATGCCTGGAAAAACAGGTTTACCGACCTGCGCATGGCGAGCACGAGAAGCAGCAATCTCATGCAAGCGCTCAGCCTGCGGCCAGACACCTTGAGCATTGACTGGCTGTTTCTGGAGGCCGCAGTGCATCGAGCCAGAAGCAAGTTCGATCGTGCCGTCACCAGCCACATGACGTTGCCCGATGCCAACATCAGCCGTGTCGAACGCAACCGGGTCCTGCAAAACTGCATCAAGGTCTATGAAGACTTGTCGCTTGACTTGATAACCTGGAACGAAAAATCGCCCAGCCATTTCGACCAAAGCTTTCTGGGGCTGCTGCAGAAGGATCTTGCCCGCCTGATACGAAAAGCCCAGCGCACGATAAAAAAGCCCGCTTCCCAGTCAACATCGAACACCACCCAAACGGTGTTTGAAACTGAAGAGGGTCAGTTATTGATTGGTATCGAGAAGCCGGCCGGCCAGCAGTCGCCGAGGCAATTGATCATCAACGATGCGGATGGGGCGACTGTTGAAGTGTGGGACAAGATTGGCGACAGCAACACCTTTCGCTTGAACACCAACCAAAGCCGAACGGTTGCCGCCCCACCGAAGCTCCCCACCGACGTAAACGCCTTGCTCGCCAACGCCCGTGCACGCTTGGCGGCGGCGGATGCCTTTGAAAATAAGGTGCGAAGCTACAAAACCATGGAACCGATCAATCTTGAACATATGCTGGTGACCGAGGCCAACGATCTGCGTGCCCGCGCCAGCAAAGTGCAGAGCCTGGATGCAAACAACCCGATCATCGAACAACTGAACACTCGAGCCAGTGCGCTTGAAAAGTCCGGTGAAGCGTTGCGTATCACGCGCAGCCTGCAAAGCAGTACGCCTACCGAGGGCTACCTGGATTACCTGATGGGCAAAGGTCGCGTGGTAATCCGCAAGAAAGGCACACGGCAAAAAATGCGCGAAAAGCGTCCCGATGGACAAGACGACTACCTGCAAGAATATGAAATATACGAGGCGAGCAAGCAGGCGAAAACCGACAAACCGATCTGGTACGCCCATTTTCATTACGATGCGCCGAACTCGGCATTCGACAGTTTTCGCAAAGCACATTTAAAGCTGCAACATCAGCAATATCTCGGGATGAAATGGCAAGCCGCCAAAGAGGGTGCTGGCGCTGCCTTTGCCGACACCAGGATCTGGCGCGGCAACATCGACAAGTCGATCGCCGAAACCCACTTCCTGCCATTGGGTTGACGCCGTTACGCTGCGGCCAACATGAACAAAGCTCAATGCATTATCATTGAACGCAAATTGCACTCATGAAGGCCGCCATGCTCGAAATTCGCCACCTCAAGACGCTTCACGCCTTGCGCGAAGCTGACAGCCTGGTCGAGGCCGCCGAACGCCTGCACCTGACCCAGTCCGCCCTGTCCCATCAGTTCAAGGAGCTGGAAGAGCGCCTGGGCATGCAGTTGTTCGCGCGCAAGACCAAGCCTGTGCGCTTCACCAGTGCCGGCCTGCGCCTGCTGCAATTGGCCGACGCCACCCTGCCCTTGCTGCGCGGCGCCGAGCGCGATATTGCGCGGCTGGCCGGGGGCACCGCCGGGCGCTTGCACATGGCGATCGAATGCCACAGTTGTTTCCAGTGGCTGATGCCGACCATCGACCAGTTCCGCGATGCCTGGCCGGAAGTCGAGCTGGACCTGGCCTCGGGCTTTGCCTTCGCGCCGCTGCCGGCCCTGGCCCGTGGCGACCTGGACCTGGTGGTGACCTCCGACCCGCTGGAACTGCCGGGCATCACCTACGTGCCGCTGTTCACTTACGAAGCCATGCTGGCGGTGGCCAACCAGCACGCGTTGGCGAACAAGTCCTACATCGTGCCGGAAGACCTGCTGACAGAAACCCTGATCACCTACCCGGTGGAACGTGACCGCCTGGACATCTTCACCCGCTTCCTGGAACCGGCCGACGTTGAACCGGCCCAGGTACGGACTTCGGAGCTGACGGTGATGATGATGCAACTGGTGGCCAGCGGCCGTGGGGTGTGCGGCATGCCCCACTGGGCGCTGCATGAATACAGCTCGCGCGGGTATGTGAAGGCCAAGCGTTTGGGTGAGAAGGGTTTGTTCGCCACCTTGTATGCGGGCATTCGTGCCGACATGCTCGATGCGCCTTACATGCGCGACTTTTTGCTGACGGCCAAGGACACCTCATTTTCCACCTTGGATGGCGTCAGCGCGGCGCGTTGAACGGGCTTCAAGTGTGTGGCCTTGTGTGAGTAATGCCGGTCAGTTAAACGCAGCCCCCCCTGTGGGAGCGGGCTTGCTCGCGAATGCGGTGGGTCAGTCAACGTATCCAGTAACTGGTATCGCGCTTTCGCGAGCAAGCCCGCTCCCACATTTTGATCTTCGTTGCTTTGAGTATTGCGTTCGCTTAACTGACCGGGATCAGGGCTTGCCAGCGATGCAGGCAAGCCAGCTCCCACAGTGAATTTCAGTCAACGTGCAATTCACGCCACATGTGGATCTTGTCGAAGTATTCGACGCCTACCCGCACCGCCAGTGGCTCCAGGCCGTACTGAATGAAACCGCAGCGCTGGTAGAGCGCAAAGGCGGCGTCATTGCCGGCGGTGACCGTCAGTTGGATCAGCTTCAGGCGCGGGTGGCGGCGGGCCTCTTCCAGTGCCGCTTGCACCAGTTGCCGCCCCAGCCCCTGCTGTTGATAAGCCTCGGTCACGTACATGCCGAACAAGGTCACTTTGTGCCGGGCCTTTTCCCGTGGCTCGAACGCAAGGCCGACAATACCCGCCAACTGATCGCCGTCGAAGGCGCCAAACAGACGGTCCAGCGGGCTGTCGAGGCGTTTTTCCCACCAGTTCAGGGGCATCAGAGCACGCTCGGCCACGCTGGAGGTGAACGCCTGGGGATAAGCGCCATACGCCTGTAGCATCAACGCCCGGTAAGCAGGCGCGTCTTTAGCCTCCAGCGCGCGAATGATCATGCGTCGATCAGCGACGCGCGGTAGAGCGGCAGGATCGTATCGCGGGTCAACGGCGCCAATTGCAGGCCGCCATCGCCCGAGGGGTCGATCCAGCGGATTTCTTCAATTTCCGCCGCTGGCATCACCGCAACGTCGATCTGCACCTGGAACAGCTCGGCCTGCACGGTGAAGCCCGGTTCGTTGGCGGCAGGCGCCGAGAATTGGCCCAGGTACGTGGCGTCCTCTACCTTGATGTGCAGGTTCAACTCTTCATAAAGCTCACGGGCCAGCGCCTGGACGGGTTGTTCGCCCGTGTCGATCTTGCCGCCAGGTTGCATGAACGCCTGGGTGCCGCGCTTGCGCACCAGCAGGGTCTGGCCGGCTTGATCAATGAGGATGGCGGCGGCGATGCGGATGGTTGAATCATTCATGAAAGAATCGAGGTCTCTTCGGGCTGTTTGATAAATACGCTGTACTTGGCGCCTTCCATCGCTTCGAACGCGATCAATTTGTCCACCAGCGGCAAGTTCAGCACTTTGCCGGCATTGAGCAACAGCATGCCGTTATCGGCGTTGAGGTTACGGGCCAACACCATACCGGCCTCAAGCTCACGGGTGGTGAGGACTTTGACCGTAGGGTCGCCCAGGGTCACGTCGCTGAGGAAGGTGGCGCAGGCTTGCACAAAATCTTCCACCAACGCCGGGTCATACAGGCGCCCGGCGTACTTGCGGATATACAACAGCGCTTCGTCGCTGTTGAGGTGTCGCTCCAGGATCAGGCCTTTCTGCAATTCGATAAAGTCCACCGCCAGCTTCAGCAGCCGTGAACCGGGCGGGATGGTATCGCCCTTGAGGTGGTCGGGAAACCCCGTGCCGTCCCAACGTTCCTGGTGATGACGAATGATCCGCGCCGCGTCCTTCATCGGCTCCAGGGTCATCAGCAACGACTCGCTCTGCCCCGGATACTCACGGTACAAACCGCGGTCGGTGCTATGCAGTTTGTCCGACGGTGCAACCATCATGCTGTCGGTCCAGCTCAACTTGCCGATGTTGTACAACGCGGCGGCCATGGTCAGGTCACGGGTGCTGGATTCGTCCATGGACTGGGCGGCGCAATACACGCGGATCAACTCGATCAACGCACGGTTGGTCTGTTTGTCCTTGGGCAAGCGCAGGTTGGCCAGCAGCGAGAACACTTCGGTGCCGGTCACGTAGCTGCGCTTGAGCTCGTCGTAGGCCAGGTCGAGCATGTCGGCGGTTTGTTGCAACTCGGCGGTACGCGCCGCCACACGTTTTTCCAGGGTGGCGTTGAGCAGCTTGAGCTGTTCGGTCTGGTCTCGGGCCAGGCGTTCAAGCCGTTGGTGCTCGAGGGTTTGCTGCAACACCAGTTGCAACTCCTCGTCGTTCCAGGGTTTGCTGATGTAGCGGTGGATCTGCCCGTCGTTGATCGCCTTGATGATGGTGGTCAGGTCGGCGTAGCCGGTGAGCAGGATGCGGCTGGTGGCGGGATACAGGCGGTGGACCTCGGCCAGCAGCGTGGCGCCGTCCATGCCGGGCATGCGCGCATCGCTCATCACTAGATCGATAGGCCGGGTCGCCATGATCTCCAGCGCCTGGGCGCCGCTGGTGGCCAATACCACGTCATAGGGCTGGCCGCGCAGCAGGCGGCGCAGGCTGTTAAGGATCGACTCTTCATCGTCGACCAGCAAAACAACGGACTTCGTAGCGAGTTGTTCATCCATGGCGACTCTGCCTTCAAATTAAACGAAGTTAGGCTAAATTGAATCCGCGCAATACAAAGCGCGATTGATTTGACGCCAACTGGCCGTCGATATCAAGGGAACTCAACTATGCTGCACTGCATGCTCGCGCCCCGTTCAGTTGTAGAACCAGGGAAGGAATTGTCATGCCATCAAGCCTTTTGCACGTGCCGAGTACGCCATGAGGACGGAATCGGGCCGGGCCAACCGGCGCATCCTGATCGTGGATGACACGGCTTCGATCCACCAGGATTTCCGCAAGATCCTTTGTGCCGACGAGTACGGCGAGCCCTCCCTCGACACTCTGGAGTCCGCCCTGTTCGGCACCACGGTGCCGGTGCGCCAGGCGTTTGACCTGGACTCGGCCTATCAGGGCCAGGAAGCCTTGGCGCTGGTCAAGAAAGCCCTGGACGCCCACTCGCCCTACGCCATGGTGTTTATCGACATGCGCATGCCCCCTGGCTGGGACGGCCTGCACACCATCGAACAGTTGTGGGAGGTGGACCCCAACCTGCAAATCGCGCTCTGCACGGCCTATTCCGACTATTCCTTCGAGGCCATCGAAGCGCGCCTGAAGTACAACGACCAACTGCTGATCCTGAAAAAGCCCTTCGACCACCTGGAAATCCGCCAGATGGCCAGCGCCCTGACCTGGAAATGGCAACTGGCCCAGGACGCGGCCCTCAAGGTGATCAGCCTGGAGCGCACCATCGAGGAACGCGTGCAGGAGCTGCTCAAGGTCTCGCACTTATTGCAATACGACGCCCTGACGGAGTTGCCCAACAGCACGTTGCTGGGCGACCGCCTGACCCAGGCGATCGCCTTGGCCCGCAGGCACGACACGCAACTGGCGGTGATGTTTCTGGGGCTCGACCGCTTCAAGCGCATCAACAACGCCCTGGGCTATCCGGCCGGCGACGAGGTGCTGGCGCAGGTGAGCCTGAGCCTGGTGGCGGCGGTGCGGGCGTCGGATTCGGTGTTTCGTTATGGCTCCGATGAGTTCGTGGTGCTGCTTAACGATATCCAGCACCCCCAGCAAACCCAGCACATTGCGCAAAAGGTACTCAATGCCGTCAGCGCGACTCGCCATGTCGCGGGGCATGACCTGAGTGTGAGCGCCAGCCTGGGCATCAGTATTTACCCCGATGACAGCGACAATGCCGTGGGTTTGCTCAAGCACGCTGAAACCGCGATGCGCACCAGCAAAGAACGCGGCCCGGGGGATCTCAGCTTTTACACCGAAGACATGAACCTGCGCGCCCAGCACCAGCAAAACCTGGAAAGCGCGATCCGCCAGGCGCTGGACCGCGATGAGTTTGTGCTGCATTACCAGCCCAAGCTGGCGCTGGAGACCGGGCGCATCGTCGGTGCGGAAGCGCTGACACGCTGGTTTCGACCGCAGTCGGGTTGGGTCAGCCCGGCGGAGTTCATTCCGGTCGCCGAAGACAGCGGCCTGATCGTACGCCTGACTCAGTGGGTACTGCGCCAAGCCTGTACACAGGCCCAAGCCTGGCGCGAGATGGGCCTGGCGCCCCTGCGCATGTCGGTGAACATCTCGGCGATCGACTTTCGCCAACGGGACTTCGTCGACAACCTGGCCGCCATCCTCAAGGACACCGGCCTGCCGCCCACCCAACTGGAACTGGAAATCACCGAAAGCGTGCTGATGCAGAACGTCGACGAAACCGTGGAAACCCTGCAAAAGATCAAGGCCATGGGCATCCGCCTGGCCCTGGACGATTTCGGCACTGGCTACTCCAGCCTCAGCTACCTGCGGCGCTTTCCCATCGACGTGCTGAAGATCGATCAATCCTTCGTGCGCGGCCTGCGCATCAATAGCCAGGACGAACAACTGATCAGCGCTATCATCGGCATGGGCAAGAGCCTGGAACTGAACATCATTGCCGAAGGCGTGGAAACCGTCGACCAACTGAATTTCCTCAAAGCCCAGCAGTGTGAGGAGGGCCAGGGTTTTCTGTTCAGCAAGGCGCTGCCTTCGAAAGATTTCGTGCAGTTGCTGCAAACGGATAGCGCGACACTGATGCCGGATCAATAAAATCAATAGCCCTGGGCCTGCAAGGAGTGCTCGCTTGAGCAATGTCGTAAACCACCGTTCCGGCCTGATGTTCGCGTTATGCCTGGGCACCGCATCGCTGTCAGCCGCGCCGCTGGACGAAGCACTCAAGCCCTTGCCGGCGGTTCCAGTACTGGACCCGGCCAAGGTTGAATTGGGTCGCCAACTGTTCAACGAGCCGCGTTTGTCGGTCAACAACACCTTGTCCTGCGCGAGCTGTCACCAACTGACCAGCGGCGGCGCCGACAACAAGCCATTCTCCATTGGCTTTGACGGCAAACCGGTGCAGATCAACACTCCGTCCGTGTTCAACGCCAGCCTGAACTTCAAACAGTTCTGGAACGGTCGGGTGGACACGTTGCAGGCCCAGGTCGAGCAGGTGGTGATCAGCCCGGTGGAAATGGGCAGCGACTGGAAAACCGTGGTGCGCAACCTGTCTGCCCTGCCCGCCTACCAGAACGCGTTCGAACAGGCCTATCCCGATGGCGTCACCGCTTCCAATGTGCAAAATGCCCTGGCCACCTACGAGCGCACGCTGCTGACACCCAACTCGCGGTTTGACCAATACGTGCTGGGCAACACCGATATCCTGACCCGCCAGGAAAAATACGGCTACCAACGCTTCAAGGATTACGGCTGCATCGCCTGTCACCAGGGCGTGAACATTGGCGGCAATATGTTCCAGAAGTTCGGCGTGATGGGCGACTACTTCAAGGCCCGCGGCAACCCGCTGGAATCAGACCTGGGGCGCTACCTGCTAACCCAGGATGAAGAGGACCGCCATGTGTTCAAGGTGCCCAGCCTGCGCAATGTGGCCGTCACGGCGCCGTACTTCCACGACGCCTCGGCCAAGACCCTTGAAGAGGCGGTTGACGTAATGTTCAAGTACCAGTTGGGGCGCAACCCGTCCCAGGAAGACAAGGACCTGATTATCCAGTTTCTCAAGACCCTGACCGGTGAATGGGCGGGCAAGCCGTTATGAGACCCTTGTCACGCCGACGCACCAGTCAGATCCTGCTAGGCCTCATCACCCTGCTCCTGGCCTCCACCCTGGTGTTTTTGTACCTCAAGTCTTCACGCGACCAGACAGCCACTTATACCCAGTCGCGCGACTTGATCCGCCAACTCCAGCAGCTCAATGCCCAGTGGGACAGCGAAGTACTCAAGGCCCGCATCGCGATCACCCACAACTACGACCCACTGGTCACACCGCTGACCGAAATGACCCGCATCGGCGCTGAACTGGAGAGCCGCGACACCTACCACAGCGCTGCCGACCTGCCCGGTTGGCAAGCCAGCCATGCGGCGTACCTGACGGCCATCGAGGAAAAAGCCCGGCTCGTCGACCAGTTCAAATCCCACAACGCAGTGCTGCGTAACTCATTGGCTTTTTTGCCGACGGCCGAAGACGACATCCAGGCCCAATTCAACAGCATGACCGACGAAGGCCGCCTGCAACTGCAAAGCGTGGCCACCGACACTTACGACCTGCTGCTCAGCAGCCTGGAGTTCGCCCAAGTCACCAGCGACGAACGTGCCGCCGATATCCTGGTGGGCCTGGGCAAGCTGGCCATCAACCAACAGAGCCTGCCCAGCGAGTTCCAGGCACCGGTGGAGATTCTCAGCAATCATATTTCGCTGATCCTGCGCGAACAGCCACTGGTCAACAGCCTGCTCGAGCGGATTGCCGCCGTACCGGTGGCCGAACACCTCGATGACCTGACCACTCACCTCAATCAGGACCAGCAGGCCACTGACCTCATCGATCATCAGTACCATCGCTACCTGCTGATCTTCTCGACCTTGCTGGTGGTGTTACTGCTTTATCTGGCGGTGCGCCTGCTGCGCAGCTTCGCCGAGATCAACCGCGTCAACCGCGCGTTGCAGGCCGCCAACGAAACCCTGGAGCAACGGGTGGAGCGGCGCACGCAACAGCTCAAGGATGCCCAGAGCGAGCTGATGGACAGCGCCCGCCAGGCCGGCATGGCGGAGATCGCCACCAACGTGCTGCACAACGTCGGTAACGTGCTCAACAGTGTGAACATCTCCGCCGACCTGGTCAGCCGCAAGTTGCGCAGCAGCAAGGCGCTCGGCCTGGGCAAGGCCATGCAACTGATCAACGCTCACCAAGGCGACCTGGGTACCTTCCTTACCGAGGATGAAAAGGGCAAGTTGCTGCCGGGCTATCTGAACCAGTTGGTCGAAGCGATTGCCACCGAACAGCAAGGCATGAGCGATGAGCTGGCGCAGTTGAGCAAAAGCGTGGACCACATCAAGGACATCGTCTCGACCCAGCAATCCTATGCGGGTGCGTCTACCTTGCTGGAGCCGGTCAATATCAGCGCCTTGATGGATGACGCCCTGCGCATGAACGCCGGCGCGCTGAGCCGTCACCATGTCACTGTTGTGAAGGCGTACGCCCCGGTGCCGGAGATATTGGCGGACAAGCACCGGTTACTGCTGATCATGGTCAACCTGATCAGCAATGCCAAATACGCCATGGACAAACTGTCTGAGCGGCCACGGCAAATCACCCTGGCGGTGGAATCGGTAGGCGATGAGACCCTGAAGATCAGTGTGAAGGACGATGGCGAAGGCATACCGCCCGAGAACATGGCACGCATCTTCACCCACGGTTTTACCACCCGCAAGGAAGGCCACGGCTTCGGCCTGCACAGCTGCGCCCTGGCCGCAGTGGAAATGAACGGCCAGCTCAGCGCCCACAGCGACGGGCCGGGCCTTGGCGCCGTCTTCACCTTGACCATCCCCCTGACCCTTGCCGGAAGCAGCTCATGAACCAACCTCCCAACCGGCGCATCCTGCTGATCGATGACACACCGTCCATCCATGAGGATTTTCGCAAGATCCTGATGCCCGACGAAGCCTCAACCGAAGCGCTGGATGAGATGGAGTCGGCACTGTTTGGCGACGCGGCCAAACCTCAAACCCAGGCATTCGAACTGCACGGCGCTTATGGCGGCGAAGAAGGCCTGGGCTTGCTGACCAGCGCCATGGCGCAAGAGCGCCCCTATGCGTTGGCCTTCGTTGACATGCGGATGCCCCAGGGTTGGGACGGCGCCAAGACCATTGAAGAACTGTGGAAAGTCGCCCCCGACCTGCAAGTGGTGGTGTGTACCGCCTACTCGGACTATTCCTGGGATGACCTGTTGTTTCGCCTGCACGCCCACGACCGCCTGCTGATCCTGAAAAAGCCGTTCGACAACATTGAAGTCCAGCAAATGGCCAACACCCTGGCCAACAAATGGGACATGGCGCGCCGCGCATCCCTGCAAACCTCGCAGCTGGAGCGGTTGGTGGAAGAACGCACCCAAGCGCTGCAACTGGAAATTGAAGAGCGCAAGCTCCTGGAAAGCCAACTGGTGCAGTCGGAAAAACTCGCCTCACTGGGGCAACTCGCAGCCGGTGTCGCCCATGAGATCAACAACCCGGTGGGCTTTATTTCCTCCAACCTCAGCACCCTCGACAGCTACTTCAAGCAGCTGCAACAGATGCTCGATGCCTACCAGCGCAGCGAAGCGCACATCGGGGCGCCAGAACATCGCGAACCGCTCACGGCATTGCGCAACGAGCTGGACCTGGATTTTCTCAAGGACGACATTCCGATCCTGATCCGCGAATCTAAGGACGGCATCGGCCGTGTGGTGCAAATCGTCAAGGACCTGAAGAACTTCTCACGGGTGGATAACGACCAGACCTGGCAATTCGCCAACCTGCAGCAAGGCATCGATTCGACGCTGAACATCGTCGCCAGCGAACTCAAGTACAAGGCCGATGTGGTCAAGCACTACACGCCGCTGCCGGAAATCGAATGCCTGGCCTCTCAACTCAACCAGGTGGTGATGAACCTGGTGATCAACGCCGCACAAGCCATGGGCCCTGAGCGCGGCACCATTACCATCAGCAACGGAGTGGAAGGCGAAAACGTGTGGCTGGAAGTCGCAGACAACGGCTGTGGGATTGCCCCCGAGACCGTGCAGAAGATTTTCGACCCGTTCTTCACCACCAAGCCGGTGGGCGAAGGGACGGGGTTGGGGTTGTCGTTGTCCTACGGGATCGTCAAGAAACACCGTGGCGATATCAGCGTCAGCAGTGAGGTAGGCAAGGGTACGAAGTTTCGGGTAGTACTGCCGATTCGGCAGACGGCGGCGTAGGGCACGCCGCCGAATCATGCTCATGCGTCAGCTTTTTTCGGGCTCGACCCAAACGATGCAAAACGCTTGTTGAACCCGGCAATCCGGCCTTCGGCCTGGGTCTTGCGCTGCTGACCGGTGTAGACCGGGTGCGAGGCGCTGGAGACGTCCAGCGGGATGTAGGGATAGGTGTTGCCGTCGCTGTGCTTATGGGTGCGATCACTGTCGGCGGTGGAACCGATGAGGAAGAACACGTCGGCGGCAGTGTCGTGGAACAGCACGGTGCGGTAGTCGGGGTGGATACCAGCTTTCATGAGGCCTCCGGGGCGTCTGGGTGCGGTTGATTTGTTATACAGTAACACAACATCAAGCATCCAAACGAGAACCTTTTGCAATAAGGTTAGGCTTGTTGCGTCTAGTAAGCCGATGCTGAGAGCCGCCCGAAACTATCAATGCTGACAAGGGTTGAACCGAATCAAGCGCCGACAGGTGTCTATCCCAGGCCAGTCTGTCCCACCCGCGTTGCCAAACTGAATATTCCCACAGGTTGTCTATGGTTTCCTGACAGGCGCAGAATGGCGGATCGACCTGAAGAGTCCGAACCCAAGGAAACCGTATGAGCCTGTCCTTGTTAAGCCGCTACGCCTTCTTTGCTGTGTGCGTCATTTTCACCCTCGCCAGCCTCCCCTTTATCGAACATGAATGGCTGTGGCCGATCACGCTGGTCACCGGCGTACTCAGCCTGATCGGCATTGTCGACCTGCTGCAAAGCCCCCATGCGGTGCGCCGTAACTATCCGATCCTGGGCAATATCCGTTACCTGGTAGAAACCATCCGCCCGGAAATCCGCCAGTACCTGCTGGAGTCCGACAGCGACGCCCTGCCCTTCTCCCGCGCCCAGCGCTCGCTGGTGTATTCGCGCGCCAAGAACGAAACGGCGGACAAACCCTTCGGCACCCTGATTGACGTGTACCAGTCAGGCTTTGAATTTATCGGCCACTCCATGCGCCCTGCGCCACTGAGCGACCCCAGCAGCTTTCGCGTGATGGTCGGCGGCCCGCAGTGTGCACAGCCATACTCGGCGTCGGTGTTCAACATCTCGGCCATGAGTTTCGGCTCATTGAGCGCCAACGCGATCCGGGCACTCAACCACGGCGCCAAGCTCGGCAACTTTGCCCATGACACCGGCGAAGGCAGCATCAGCCCCTATCACCGAGAAAACGGCGGCGACCTGACCTGGGAACTGGGCAGCGGTTACTTCGGTTGCCGCACCAGCGACGGCCGTTTCGACCCCGAACGCTTCGCCGTACAGGCCCAGAACCCGCAAGTGCGCATGATCGAAATCAAGATGAGCCAAGGTGCCAAGCCCGGCCATGGCGGGATCCTGCCCAAGCACAAGGTCACCCAGGAAATCGCCGATACGCGCGGCATCATGATGGGCGAAGACTGCATATCACCGTCACGCCACAGTGCGTTCTCCACGCCCATCGAGCTGATGCAATTCATCGCCCAATTGCGCGAACTGTCCGGCGGCAAACCGGTGGGCTTCAAGTTCTGCCTGGGCCACCCGTGGGAATTCATGGGCATCGCCAAGGCCATGCTCGAAACCGGCATCCTTCCGGATTTTATCGTGGTGGACGGCAAGGAAGGGGGCACCGGCGCCGCCCCCGTGGAGTTCACCGACCATATTGGCGTGCCACTGCGTGAAGGCTTGCTGTTCGTGCACAACACCCTGGTGGGCCTGAACCTGCGCGACAAGATCAAGCTGGGTGCCAGCGGCAAGATTGTCAGTGCGTTCGACATCGCCAGCGTCCTGGCCATCGGCGCCGACTGGGCCAACTCGGCGCGTGGTTTCATGTTCGCCATTGGCTGCATTCAGTCGCAGTCATGCCACACCAACAAATGCCCGACTGGCGTGGCGACGCAAGACCCACTGCGTCAACGTGCCTTGGTGGTGCCGGACAAGGCCCAGCGGGTATTCAACTTCCACCGCAACACGCTGCACGCTTTGGCCGAAATGCTCGCCGCCGCCGGGCTCGATCACCCGTCGCAGTTGTCGGCCAAGCACTTGGTGCGACGCATGTCGGCGACCGAGATCAAACTGTTTTCGCAGTTGCATGTATTCCTGAAGCCTGGGGAATTGCTCACCGGGGAAGTGAACGGCGAGTTTTATTCGCGGATGTGGCAGATGGCGCGGGCGGACAGTTTTGAGCCGCATGAAATTGCTGCAGCCTAAAGGACACCTAGCATGTTGAAAGTCATCGCCGAAGACTTTATCAAGCCCGAACATGTGGAAACCGTGCGCCCCTGGTACGCCGAACTGGTGGAAAAAACCCGCCAGGAACCGCTGTGCATTGCCTACGACTTGTTTGTCGATCAAAAAGACCCCGGGCACTTCATTTTTATCGAGCAATGGCCGGATCAAGCGGCGCTGGATGCGCACTGCCAGACCGAGCACTTCACCCGGTTGGTGCCCCAGATCAATGAGCATCAAGCCAAGCCATGCCGGGTCTTGTTGATGGACGCTTTCTGACAAGACCCGCCGCCTGCTGAACCGGACCACCGACGGCATCGTTGAAACAAGGAGATTCACATGCCGTTATTGGACTTCGTCGCTATCGCCGCGCAACTGCCCGACAGTTGGACATCCACACGTCTGGGCCAGGTTGGCCCGGCGCGGATCAAAGTACTGCGCATGGATGAACAGGCGTACGAGGAAGAGACCCACGACTACAACGAAGGGTTGTTGGTGATCAGCGGGTACTTGCACCTGCGCATCGGTGATCAAGCCATCAGGGTGGACGCCGGCCAGATGTACCTGGTGGAAGCCGGCACTGCCCACGGTGTGCTCATAGGCAGCCAGGGCACCCTGGTGATCATTGATCTCTAGAGACATTCAGTAATACCCAGCCTTTGCAATTGCTTACAAATACCGCCAACCTGCGCCCGCCCTACGTGCGGCGACGCCCACGCTCACCTATCGTCAATCAACTACTTGTTCAAGAGCCCGCTGCCATGCTGAACGGACGCGACCCGCGCATCGATTTTTTTCGGGGCCTGGCGTTGATCTTCATTTTCTGGGATCACGTGCCTCACAACCCCCTGGCCAATGTCACCGTGCAGAATTTCGGCTTCAGTGACGCCGCCGAAATCTTCGTGTTCCTGGCCGGCTACGCGGCGGTGCTGGCCTACGGCAAGATCCTGCTGCGCGACGGCTACGTGTTTGCCTGCGTGAAGGTCCTGCGCCGGGTATGGACGCTTTACGTGGTGCATATTTTCCTGTTGGCGTTGTTGATGGGCATCGTGATTTTTGCCAACAGCCATATCGAAACCCGCGATCTGGTGCAGGAGATGGGCCTCGAGTATTTCCTCACTCACACCCAGCAGGCCCTGCTCGATGAGCTGTTGCTGCGCTTCAAACCCAACCTGACCGACCCATTGCCGCTGTATATCGTGCTGATGATGAGCCTGCCCATTACCCTGCCGCTGCTGGTGCGAGCGCCCACGCTGATGGTGGCGATATCGTTAGCGGTGTATCTGCTGGCGCCTTGGCAAGGCTGGAACCTGCCGGCCAGCAACGGCGGCGTGTGGTACTTCAACCCTGTCACCTGGCAATGCCTGTTTATCCTCGGCGGTGCGTCGGCCTTGCGTTCGCCAGGCCCGGTCGATGCACGCCCGCTGCTGCGCCAACCGCTATTCGTTGCCGCTGCGGTCTACGTGTTGGTGACCTGCGTGATCACCTTGTCGTGGCGCTGGCCCGAGGTGCACGACGCCTGGATGCCGAGGGCGATTGGCGAATGGCTGTACCCCATCAGCAAGACTGACCTGTCCCCCGTGCGCCTGCTGCACTTCCTGGCCTTGGCCTACGTCACCGCCAAACTCCTTCCCGATGTCGGCTGGACGCAACAGTGGCTGGCCCGACAACTGGCGCGGATGGGGCGTTATTCACTGGAAGTGTTTTGCCTGGGGGTGGTGTTGGCACCGTTGGCCGATATGCTCAATGCCATGGCCGGCGACTCCCTGGCGATCAAGCTGACCACGGCCCTGGCAGGGGCGGCGCTGATGGCGGCACTCGCGGGGTGGCTGGACGTGAACAAGCAACTGAACCAACGCGCCGCCGCCCGCGCCGCATCGCTACATAGTTAGTCACGGCGCCCATCAGCGGGATGGTTCCATTGCCCTTCCACCTCACCGTGAAAGGAAATGGCGCCATGCCCACCCAGTTACTGCTCAACGGTTTATCCGGGACCTTGCAAGACAGCGAGTCCTGGAACCGGCAACAAGCCCTGGCAATGATCCGCGACACCGTCGCCCAAACCCTGGCCAGCCTCACGCCCACCCAACAACGTGAGTATGTGAAGCTGCAGCGCGAGGCACATCGCGCACTCATGGCGGTGGAAGCCGCCAACAACACCCTGATCAGCACCTTCAAGGCGCAGGGCCTGGCACGCCTGAGGGCGAAGGTCGGCGGCCAGGATCCAGAAAAAATCTACCTGCACACACGCTATCTGGAACCGGTCTCGCCGCCCCTCCCGTGGGAGCCCCGTGCCAGCACGGTCAACGGCCTGAACCCCAAGCGCTTTCGCAGGGCGTATGACGAATGGAAATACCGGCCGCACCTGTCGACGATGTCATTGTGGGAAGCCGCATGCCTGAACTTCAGTTTCGCCACCCAGACGCGCCAGGCTTCCGGCCACACATTCGTCGACGCTTCCTACCTGTCCGGCAGCCACGACAAGTCGCTGACGGTGGAGTCGTTTATCGCGATCACCCGCGAGCTGGACCTGGGCGGCGCGCTGCAAGCAACCCTCAATGCGCAGTTGCGCCCGGACGGCAACCTGCATGCCCTGTTGCGCACCAGTGCACGCGCCTGCCTGCGCTTCGAGGCCCTAGAAGCCTATCGCAATCGCCGCAGCTCTGGCCTGACCCTTGGGCTTTACAACACGTTGATCGAGGCCATCGACAAGGATGAAACGGTCCAGCACATTGAGCAATTGGCGCTGAGCAAACCGTCAGGTGTGTTTCCGCAGGTCACCCTCACGCCGCCCGCCAGCGCTGTTCCATTGCCGCTGCTGCTGATTCCGGTCGCCAGCCTTGGAGTAGTCTCCTACTTCCCTTTCCGCCCCGGTGGCGCGCTGCGTTTCCATCCCGATGCACGCAGCGCCCATGCCCAATTTCTGGCGCAACTCAAAGAAAGCCATCGCAAACACGACCTGGGCTGGTTTTCTCGCCAGTTGCCGATCACCGAACTCAACGAGTTCAAACGCCTGTTGTACGCGCAAGAGCGCCCCGAGGGTTTGTCTGCCGCTGCCGCTTTTCTGTACGACAGCCTGCACTACCTGTTCCCCGAGCGCACGCTGGCTGACCTGCGCTTCACACCCGTGCCCAAGAGCCCGCGTCCCGTTTCAGTGGTCGACACTTTGACCGCCTCGATGGTGCAACAATTGCAGTCCAACCTGGCCACATTGGCCAATACCCGTACGGACCGCGACGTGCAAGCCGTCATCGATGGCGCCGCCGCGATTGCCGCCGAAGTCCTGGAGTTGTTGCTGACGCCTGTACCGGGCGGCGTCACCGGCTTGAACCGGGTCATGCAAGTGGCGGTATTCGGCAGCCTGGCCCACAGCGTCACGCAGGGCGTCAACGAAGCGCTCAAGGGCGAGGCCAGTACCTTTGCCGCCGCGATGGGTGACGTCGCCGACCTGGCAATCAGCGGCCTGCTGATCTCTACCGCCGGCCGGGTACATCGTCGCCGTATGAACCAGTTGCTCCAGCAACTGGGCAACCCACGCAAAGTCACGCGCAACGATGGCAGCCCTGCGCTGTGGAAACCCGACATCAGCCCCTACGCGATCCTCGACCAGCACCTGCTCAACGGCCAGATAGCCAATGCCCAGGGGATCTATTCGCTCAGGGGCAAACAGTACGTGTGGCTTCAAGCGGCCGAGCAAAAACACGTGGTGGAGGTGGGCTACGACAACCGCCTGATGCGCTTTGTGCTCAAGAACGACCACCAGGGCGGCTTTGCCCCACCGATTGTGTTCACCCCGCACCTGGACGCGTGGACGCTGGACCTGCAAAACGCACACACCCTGTCCAACGTGCAATTGGCCGAACGCATGCTGCCCAATGGCGCTGCCGCCGTGCCCATTGAGTCCATGGAAAACCTGCTGCGCAGCACGGCCACCAGCCGCAGTACCCTGGATGGTATCTGGGCAGGCCAGCCGACGCCGGTCAACCTTACCGAAGGGGTGCGTCGACTGCAGGCCGACCGTGTGATCGAACAACTCATCCACACCTTTCATCGACGCGGCCACATGCCGCCCCACGCCGACGGTGCCGTGCTGTGCCTGCTGACTCAATTACCGGAGTGGCCGGCGGGCGCGGCAATCAATGTGTATGACGGCCAAGGCAATCTGAGCGAAACCTACAGCGCCAGTGAGCAGACAACCACGGCCATCAATATCAAGCGGCGCGACGATGGCCGCTACGCGGGGCTTGATGATCCTGCTGACAGCGAAACGACGAGGCAGGCACTGTTTGAGCTGATCCTGCGCCAGCAACCCGCCGGTTCCGTATTGGGCAAGGCCGGCAGCCCGCTGCTCGACAATACCCAGCGTATCGCCCGCTTGCGCCTGCAAATCAGCGCCCTGGCCCAGGCCCGACGTGCCGACCTGTTCAACGCCATGACTCGTTTCGCCGGTTACGCCCGCCACGAAATGCCTGCGGACCATCCGGCCCGTTCGCTTGTACCCACCAGGGTGGCTCAACCGCTGGTAGCGATCACGCCATTGCTGCGAAAACTGCACGAACGCTATCCCCCGCTCACGCCAGCCAACCTGGCACAATTGCTTGAGCAACACCCACTGACCTCAGAGCAGCAAGCACGCTTTTTACAGGACGCCACCCTGCCACCCACAGTCCATCAAGGGCTGGAACAACACCGCATCGCGTTGCGTCTCGATGCCGCCATCGACGGCCTGTACCATTCGCGCCCGTTCAATCCAGACAACGACCAGTGGGCCCGGGAGTTTGCATCCAGCCTGCTACGCACGCGGCTCAACCGCGCTTTCGTGGTGACCGAGGTCGTCGATGGCGTTATCACCCGGCCCTATGTCTCGACGGGGCCCGATGACACCACGGTTGAACTGCGCCATTACGGCGAAGGCCGCTACGAAGCGTATGACATGCGCAACGGCGGCACCATTCCTGTATCGCCCACCACCGACAGTTTTTACCTGGCCATTGCCTCGGTGCTGCAACCTCACGAACGCACCCAATTGGGCATGACCGCCGACACCGATGCCAAGGGCCTGCGCAAAACCCTGGGCGACCTGATGAGCGAACGGCGCGGCCCCGAAGGTGTCAGCCTGCTCAACGGTTCTCTGGGGCAGTACGAACAGAATGTGCTGCTGCCGGCGCACGTGCAGGCCAACGCCGAGGGCATCTATCAATGGCGAGACCAGCAGTTGATTGCCCTCTACGGCTCGCTGTATCCGATCACATTCGATCAACAAGTGCTCAAGTGGCGGCTCAAGCATCCGCAGAAAGTCGGCGTCGATACACCACGGCTCGAACACAATGGCCACGGCGCCTGGCGCTTGGCCAGCGAAGACCCGCTTAGCTGGGATGACCATGCATTGCTCTATCGCCTGGGCCCGCAAGAGCTCCACATCGACCGGCCAACCTCGGCACGCATCCTCGCCATCACCGATACCCCGGCTCGGGCCCTGCGTGAAGTGCACAGCGCCGGCCTGCCGCCACCGCCGCTGCTTGCCGATACCCGTAAGCGGGTGGCTATCGAGCGGCAAATCCTGCACTTCATCGAGGCCATGCGCACGGCGTCAGCCCGCCAAAACGCCCGCCCGACCCTGCAATTGATGTTGCTGAGCCTGCTGCCGGGCTGGCCTGAGACCCATGTGTTGCAAGTGGTGGGCAGACAACGCCAAGTACTGGCGCAATACCCGGCCAGGGTCAAAAACCCCATAGAGAAGATCTTGATTTCAGAAGCCGACGCCCGAGGGCCGACGCCGCTGCACGATGCGGCACTCAATGACACCCTGGTCCAGGCGCTGCTGGGGGAACTGCCAGGCACCGTGCAAGAACGCCAGTTCAAGTTGGCAAAGAAAATCGCCGAGTACGCCTACCAGGAACGGGCCCAGTTGTTCGAGCAGTTTTACACGCAAAGCGAACAGCCCGGCACACTTCTGGAGACGCGCCTGAAAGCTCAACATCCCCATCTGCCCGTCAGTGCCGTCAGGGCCATCCTCGGCCAGGCCACGCTCAAAGAACAGCGCCAGCTCCAGGACAAGGATCAGGTCGGCCTGCGCCTGGCCGAACAAGCCCGGCTGACCGCCAACGACCTGCGCCTCAACCGTGCGTATGAAGGCCTGTACCTGACCACCCTGATGAACCCCGACAGCGACTCCATCATCCTGCACTTGCTCAAAACCCTTCCGGGCTGGCCTGCACAATTGCGCCTGGATGTTCACTCTGAACGCGACCCGGGGCGCCTGCTCGAGAGCGGCGGTAATCTGAACGGCACCGATCGCCGCTCACTTGTCCGGGAGGGTGGGCGTTACCGTGCGCTCGACGCACAAGGCCGTTCACTCAACGATCCGGCAGACAGTACCTGTGACTTGTTGAGCGCGATTATCCTGCTGCTGTCGACACGCGAATGCGAGGCCTTGGGCGTGGCTGACCGGCTGGACCTAACGGCGCTGCAGGCGCGTATCGTCGACCTGGCGCTCAACCAGCGGGTGTCGATCAAACGGTTGCTCGACCTGCCCCATATTCCGCCATGGCTGCAGCCGCCCATGCAGGTAAACAGCTCGTTCGTGGTGTACCCGCTTTCACTGCAAAACCTGTGGCCCGCCCCCTTCGTTCGCCAGACCTGATCAGCAAAGTCCAGGCGCTCTACCCCAGCCTCAATGCGATGCACGCCGGTGATCTGATCGACTCACTGGGCCTGTCACAACCCGCCCTGCTGCTGGAACTGGAACGGCGCAGAGTCGAATACGCCAGCCTGGATTACGGTCTGACCCGGTGGGCAGAAACCCCGCAGCCCATTGACGACTCTGCCACCGACCCCTTGGGGCTGAACATGGGCCGGCGGCGCCACCTGGCCCAGCACATTCGTCGGGCCTGGCGCCGGGAAACCTGGCGCGGCCATATCCACGGCCAGTTCGATACCCACTGTATGATCCTGCGTCTGGATGACAACAACCTGCCCGACGCCGACTTCATCCTGGGAACACGGGGCTTTGAACACATTGAATACCTGAACATGTCGGGCAATGCTTTCCCGCCCACCGGCAACGCCTTTCTGAGTCGCTTTTCCAATCTGCGTACGCTGAATATCGATTGCCTGCTCAACGAGTTGCCCGTCGAAATCACCCAGATGCGCCAGCTGCAAATTCTGAACCTGGGTGGCAACAACATCACCCTGACCGAGGAGGCTCGCCAACGCTTGGGGCAAATGACGGCGTTGCAGGAGTTGAACCTGAACGACAACCCGTTGCGCCTGGCTCCGGACGTCAGCGCCATGGAGCGTTTACGAATCCTCAACCTGCGTAACACCCAGCTCGATCAATGGCCCGCCGGGGCTGAAAGCAGGCCTCTGCTGACCCAACTGCTGCTCCAGGAGAATCAACTGACGACGTTGCCGCCGACCCTGTTCCAATCCGATCGAAGGGTCCGCTCCAGCCGCAATATCAATTTGCATGACAACCCGCTGAATGCCGAGTCCCTGGCATTGATAGGTGAATACCGCCTGCGCACCGGAAACACCGCCGGTGGGCCACTACCCGGAATTGTCCATCAACTGCTCCCGGCAGATTGTTCCGATTGGTTGAGCGGCATACCGCAGGCTGAACACGCACAACGCCGCACCCTCTGGGACCAACTGCTGCAGATCGAAGAGCCCAGGCCCGATGACGCCTTTCGGGTGTTCCGGGATTTGACCAGCGCTTATGCCTATCGCAATACGCATTTGCGCCCAGCACTGACCAAACGCGTCTGGAAACTGATGGAGGCCATGGGCGACTCCACTGAATTGCGCAATGAAATCTTCCTCAACACCTACCTGGCAGGCACCTGCGGCGACGGTGCGCTGTTGACCTTCATTGATATGGAAATCGCGCACCGGCGTCACCAGGCCAAGGTGCAACCCGCCACTCTGCAAGCCAGCCGCGAACTGATGGAACTGAGCATCAGCGTATTCTTCCTGCGTGAACTGGACCAATTCGCCGAGGAACATATTCTGGCACTGCGTGCCGCTGACAAAAACCCGGACGACGTTGAAATCAAGCTTTACTTGCGCATAGCGCTGGCTCAGGAGTTCAGCCTGCCGGTAGGTCGCGAGGAAATGCTGTACTCGGTCGACAGCTGGGTCAGCGCCGCAGACGTCACCCGCGCTCGCCAGCGGCTGCAAGCGCTCAAGAACACCGACGCCGCGTACGAAGCGCTGATGACCGAACCCTTCTGGATCGAGTTCATGACGCGCCACCTGCCAGAGCCATTCACGGCCATTCGGGACACCACGCGCCACAAAATCGAAAGGCTTAATCGGGAGGAATTGGACAGACGCTCGGACGCCTACCTGGACCGGCGCCAGGCAATCATCGACGATGAAAAGGAGGAGTTGGCCTCGCTGCTGCGACAACTGACGCAAGCCATACGGGCGTCAATCACCCGGCCCTGAAAGAAAACGGCCCGCCTGCTGCGGCAGGCCGTTGCAACAGGTTAAACCGAGCGCGTTGCAGTGCTATGGGTAGCCGTTGGCTGCAATTTGAACACATGGTAAAGCACAGTCAGCAATACCAGGAACGCAGGCCCCACATACAAGGCCACGCGGGTGTCCGGGAAGTACGCCATCAGGCCCACCACCAGTACCAGGAACGCCAGCGCCAGGTAGGAGCTGACCGGGTACAGCCACATGCGGTACTTCAGGCCTGCCTGCTCGGCAGGGCTCAAACCTTTGCGGAACTTGAGCTGAGCCAGCAGGATCATCAGCCAGGTCCAGATCGCGCCGAAGGTGGCGATGGAGGTCACCCAGACGAACACCTGGTCCGGTACCAGATAGTTGAGCAATACGCCGAGCAGCAAGGCAAAGATTGACAACAGCAGCGCCTTGCGCGGCACGCCATTGCTGGAGGTCTGGCCAAAGGTAGCTGGCGCCTGGCCGTTCTGCGCCAGGCTATAGAGCATGCGCCCTGTGCTGAAGATACCGCCGTTGCAGGAGGACAGCGCGGCGGTGATCACCACGAAGTTGATGATGCCGGCAGCAGTCTTGATGCCAAGGCGCTCGAAGGTCATCACGAACGGACTGCCCTGGGTGCCGATTTCATTCCACGGGTAGATCGACAGGATCACGAACAACGCGCCGACGTAGAACAACAGGATGCGCCAGAACACCGAGCCAATGGCGCTGGGGATGGTCTTCTGCGGGTTGCGCGCCTCACCGGCGGTGAGGCCGATCATCTCGACGCCCAGGTAGGCGAACATCACCATCTGCAATGACATCAGCACGCCCTGCACGCCATTGGGCATGAAGCCGCCATGGGCCCACAGGTTGGAAATGCCCAGTGCAACGCCGTCATTGCCGAAGCCGAAGGCAATGATGCCGACGCCGCCGATTACCATGGCAATGATGGTGACGATCTTGATCAGTGCAAACCAGAATTCGAACTCACCGAAAGCCTTTACCGCGATCAGGTTGATGGTGCCCATGCTGATCAGTGCCGCCAGGGCCCAGATCCAACGCGGCGTGTCGGGGAACCAGACGCCCATGTACACCGCTACGGCGGTGATTTCCGCGACGCAGGTCACCAGCCACAGGAACCAGTAGTTCCAGCCGGTGAGAAAACCCGCCAACGGCCCGAGGTAATCCTGGGCATAGCGGCTGAACGAACCGGCCACGGGGTTGTGTACCGCCATTTCACCGAGGGCGCGCATGATCACCAGAATGGCCAGGCCACCGATGATGTACGAGAGCATGATCGCCGGGCCGGCCATTTCAATCGCCTTGGCCGAACCCAGGAACAGGCCCACACCGATGCAGGCGCCAAGCGCCATCAGGCGAATATGCCGTTCACCGAGTTCGCGTTTGAGCGGTCCGCCTTGAGCGGTCTCGCCAGGGGGCAGTGGTTTGCCGACAGGCATAGGGATACAACCTCATTTTGTTATTGGATTAAGCCACCGAGCCTGTGGTGCAGCAGCGTGTAGGCCGATACACCGGCTTGACCGGGTCTGCCTCGTGGGCAAACCCGCCTGGCGGGCGTAGGCGGCCAGGTCAGCGGGGCGTCAGTATAAAAAGCAAGCGGTAGGATATTTCACTCTATAAACACACAAATTTGGCGATATGCCCCGTAAAAAAGTCCTTGGGCGGGGGAAGTACCAGGCCTCTAAACCGGCCTTCCCAGGGTAAAACGGCGCAGAGTATTGCATAACCTGTTACCGGTTGGGCTCGCTCATCCGCCGCAGGCGCGAGCGAGCCCACCTTGGCAGTCAGTCAACACTGAAGAACAAACGCCGCGCCAACAGCCTGGAAATGCTCGCCCGTTCGATCTCCAGGGTCTGCTGTACACGGCCGGTCTGGCCGGTGCGAATCCGCGCGAACGCCTGGGCTTCGGCCTGGGCCTGGGCCTGGCGCCCGAGGCGTTCCTGTTCAGGGCTCTTGAGGTGGGCAGCGGTGTAGTGGTCGTCCGGCCCCTGGCGGTTTTCATAGTGAAAATGCGCGTAACACAGGGGCAGCCCAGTGTCCGCGTCCAGCACGACATACACTTGGATAAAATCCCGGGCTTTGTCCTTGATGGGCACGCGCGCGTCTTGGCGAACGATGCGAACTTCATTGAGCCCGTGCAGAAAGTCCACGTCTTCGGCGCGACTCAACTTCAGCTTGCTCGCGCGCACCCGCGCCTCCACACCCGCTGCGTCCAACAGCAGCGCGGCGGCACGCAACTGGGTGGCACGCACTCTCGCCGTGTTTTGCTGGGTAGGCTTCAGCCGTGACGGGTTCAAGGTCAGCAGTTTCTTGTCGATATCCGCAGCGACCATCCGCCGGCTGTTGGCCTGAGCCGCCAGTAAGGCTTGCAGAGATGAAGGCTCGCATTGGCTGGCCAAGGCCTGCACCTTGAGGATGGCGATATCGACATCTTCCAACAATCGCTGGCCCTTGTTCAGCAGCGCGCCCAATTGTGGGTTGGCCGTGCGCTGGGGCGCAGGCTCAACCGGCTCCCATATGCCGTCTTCAGCCTCGGTGAAGGTGGCAAGCACACTGCCTTTGTCATCCACCAACTCTGCCGTGCCCGCTGGCGTCTTGATGCGTGCTACATAAACTTCCCGGTTACGGGTGCGGATGATCTTTTTGACCCGCGCCCCTGCTGCGCTGGGCGGCCTGGGTTGTCTGCCGCCAGGCAACGGTGCCAGCAGATCAGCCAGTTGCCCATCGGCTTGCTGGTGCAGGTCGGCCAACAGCGCCTGCAGCTTTTCCAGGTTGGGCAAGTCAAAGGTGTCCGGTGCCATGGCTCGCCAGAACTGAATATGGTCGTCGGTCACCGCGTAGACATGACTGAGGCTTTTAAGCAGTTCGATACGCTCCTCAACAGTGGTGGTCAGGTTCTCCAATTCGGCCAGGGAGCGGCTGGCCCAACGGGCCCGATTGATCACCCGGTTCAAGCTGTCGAAAAACTCTACTTCCAGGGGCGGCCCTTCAATGTCGATGGTGATGCCCCACAGCGTGGTGACCTGCAACGCCTGCAAATCCAGAATGGAGGGGCGCGAAGGCAGCTGTGCGTCCAGCGCCCGGGCTTTGTCACGGCCCAGGCGCGGTACGCTGTTCAACTGCTCCATATAGGCGCTTTCCAACTTGCGATTGCTGATAGCTGCGTCCTCGGCCGTCACCTGTTCGCGCATGTTTTTTTTCAGGTTGGCATGGGCCTGACGGTTAAGGTCGGAGCCGGCTTCGTCATCGGTTTCGTCTTGCAGCAGATCCAACAAAGGTTTGATCCGCCGATTGATCTGGATCATGCGCTCACGGGTGTCAGCGTCCATCAATCGCAAGGTGAGAATCAGCGACTCGAGTATTTCACACAGATTTTCCTCGTAACGGGGACGGGGCTTGATTGCCCGCAGACGCATGAGCAGTTGCAGTTCCTTCTCGGAAAACTCGACCTTGTTGCGCAGTTCCTGCTGGTAACGCTGCTCAAGCCTGGCAAGCTGTTGGGCGTCGATTTTATCTTTGGACTCAACCACCAGCTTGCGCGCCACCTGCATGGCGGCAGCCGCTTTGGCACGCGAACGTCCAGCCTCACGGTACTGTTCTTCAAGGCGTGGCAGTGAAAGCTCCAGCGCCTGCAACTGAGCCTCCATCGCCGCATCGGCATTGCCGCCGACCAAGCGCAAGCGCCCATCGAAATCCCAATGCCCGTCCCCCAACGGCTTGAGCCACGGCCCTTTCTGGGCACCATCGGCGCTGATCACCCGCCACGCGCCCGACTCGTCCACCACCCGATAAAGATGCCCACGCACCAAGGCTCGCCATTGCGGCGGCGAATAAGCGGTGTCACGCAACAAGCCACGGCGCGGGCCGCTTGACTCGGCGTGGTCCCAGCCGCCGGAGAACGCGCCCAGGCTCAAGGTACGGGCCCGTGCATGTTGCGCGGCGGTCAGGGTATCGCGGGCGTTACTCCAACGGGTCGGCGAGCTGAACGTCACGGGCGGTGCGCCACGTGTGGGCACCCTGGTGGTGGCAGTGGCTCGGGCCAGGGGGGCGAACACCGGATGCTCCAGTTGCAATGGCGGTAAAGGATCATGGGGCGTGGCTTGATGGGCAAGGACAACCATCAGATTGCTTAACACGTCCATGACCGCTTTGTTCCTGACCTGTTCATCCTGGCTGGCCAAGTCCTGAATGTCTTGTTGCAGGCTGTCGATCAGTTGCACCAGCCACCCCCCCAGTTGCAAGGGCCCGATGGCAAACGGCAGCACGCTGCCAAACAGCAGCCACCCCACCTCTTTAAGCCTGGCCCAGCGCTGCTCGGCATTCGATACCGATTGCCGATCAGCCAGAGCCACCAGGGCCTGGGCCGTGCCCTCAAAGACCAGGCTGCAAGCGTCCTCGTCGTTCAATTGTTTGCTGAGCTGGACCGGGGCAGGTTTCTCGTACAGCGTAAATTCATCACCGGGTAAAAAGCGGCGGATATGCGGTTCAAGGAAGCCGCCGTTGGCATACACCGCCTGGCGTGCCGGGGCGAGCCACGTCAGCACGTCATCCTGCAGCGGGCCGTTAGCCTTGATGGCGTCAAACAAAGCCTTGATCGACTCGAACCCTTGCAACATCGGCTTGAGCAAGGGCCGGTACAGCAGATGAACGCCAGCGTTCCCGGTAGCCGGCCCAATGATGAAGTGATTAGTGACCACATCCTGCGCAGCCTCAGGCGAAGCCTTGAATGCCAGCGGCCACAACGTCATCGCCTGGCCTTGCACCTTGCGCTCGGCAAGGCTGGCTTGCAACGCGGCCTGTACGCGGTCGACACCTTCCTGAGTCAGGCCGTGCTCACCTTTGAGTTTCAGTTCCAGCGCCAGCATCGGCAGTTGCACCCGTAACTGGCGGGTGAACAACCCTGAGCGACGACTGCGTTCCAACGGGTCATCCAGCAGTTTTTTCTTCAATAGATCAGGGTAGGCCTGGCCCACATCGGCTTTTTCCACACAACCTTGAAGCAGGCCATAGGTCAACCACTCGGGGGCTTGGGCACCCTTGAGGGTGATCTCGGTGACGGTGTGGGGGAAGCCGGCCAGGTTTTCCAGGGCCAGCTCGGTCAGGCTCACCGTGACCGGGTCGACTTCACCGGCGACAAAGCCCCCTGGGACTGGAATCGCCGCAGCGATCACGCGGTTGAAGGTCAACTGAACGTCGGCGGGCCGTACTGTTTTGGTGGCGGGTTCGGCTTGCAGGCAAGTGCGCAAGGCCCGGTCGGCAAACACCTGAATTGAATCAATACCGTCCAGAAAATGTTGCCCGCCACTGTGCTCATGGGCCAGCACCAGCGCCTGGACCAGACGTGCGTAGGTGATGCTGTCGTCACGGTTGGCATGGACCAGCCACAACGGCAGGGCCTCACGCAGCTTGCGCTGGCCTGCACTCAGGTGCGCAACAAACCAGCGGTGGGGGTTGGTGATGTACGCAAGCAACGCTTGGTGCTGGCCCGGCGCCAGGGGCAGGTTGCGGTCGATGCGATCGATTTCCCGCAGCTGCAGCGCCAGGTAACTGGCGGCCAACGCATCGAAGGGATCGCTTTCCACGTCCTGGGCAAACCACTGCTCAGTGTCGGCGTCTTCGGGCACACAGGCCGGTAACAGCGCCGCCACATCGTCAATGCTACCCAATGGATGAACACCGCTGGCCGGGCTGAACAGCAACGTCTGTTGCCCGTGGCTGAGGATCAGCAACGGCAACATCAGCGGCGTCGCGCCGGCCAGGAACACCGCCTGTACACGCAACGCCTCACCGTGGGCGCTCCACTCGCGGTCGGGCCGCGTCGGGTGCAGCAGGGTCTTGGGGAACAGCCGGGCAAACCCCTCGTCATTGAAACCAGGTGGTTTGCCGGCATCGTACAGCAACGTCAGCAGATCATCCGACAGGTAGCCCCAACGCGTCATCTCCACCGGCAACGCCTCACGCCACCAGGCTTGCAAGCGCTGTGCATACGCCCCCAACAACCCCGCGCCGCAGCGATTGAGCAGCGGCTCCAGCTCGCTGAGGGTCGGGCCACCGACCACAAACACTTCCCGCACGCGCTGCACCACGACGTGATAGTCCGCCACCAACAGCAAGGGCTTGCTGCTGGCCAAGCGTTGCAGCACCCACTCGGGCAAAGACCGGTAGGCCAGCGCGTCGTCGTCATCGGTCGGGGTGGCGATGTAAATCAAGCCAACCTGCCATTTTCCCGCGCCCAAATGCTCGTCCAGATAAGCCTGGACACTGTCGTTCGCGACTGTGAGCAGGCTCGGCGGCTCGCCGAACAAGGTTTGGATTTGCTCAATGGTGGCTTGGCGCGGCGAGCCTGAAGCGGTGTCGGAAAGGGTCATGGCAGAGCTCTATGATGGTTTAAATCACGAACGCTACCCGCTGCCATCCTGGCGACGCGGTAGTTATCTACCCTCCCGTCTGACGACTCGATCTTTAGCGCCCTACAAACTTCGTAGTGCAGTCAATCAGCGTCTACGCTTCAGACAAGTCCGATCAATCTATAAGAATGGTCAATCGACTATGGGCGCACTGTGGCAAACCGACTCACACCAGGCGCAAGCTGACAGCCCGTCAGCCACGCCGCTGGCAAAAAAACTCAAACCCGCCCAGTCGTGGCGCCGGCTGTACTGGATGATTCTGTTAATGGCCCTGATCGCCCTGGGGTTTGCCGCCACCCGTGAAATGCACACGGCCCACTGGCAAGCCCGCACATTCAGCCAGTGGGCGGCCCAACTGACCTACACGGTGGCCCCCGGCGCCAGCGATGCCATGGTGTACCCCGGCGACGGTCCGTTCGATCGGCGCCTGGGCTACAGCGCCCTGGGTGAGTTCCTGCCGCGCCTGCTCAAGCGCAACTATCTGATCGAATCCCAGGCGCGCTTTTCCGACGCGCTGATGGACTACAGCCGCCATGGCCTGTTCATTCCCTATGCCGAAAAGCTGCAAGCCGGATTGACCATCACCGACTGCCGCGCCGCACCGCTTTATCAATTCAACTATCCGCCTCAGCTGTATAAGCACTTCAACGAGGTGCCAGCGCTGATGGTCCACAGCCTGCTGTTCATTGAAAACCGCCAATTGCTCGACCCTGACCCGCCCCAGGCGAACCCCGCCGTGGACTGGCCGCGCTTTGCCAAGGCTGCCTGGTCGCAAGTCGCCCGTCAGTTGCACCTGCCAGGGCAATCGGCGGGCGGCAGTACCCTGGCGACGCAATTGGAGAAGTACCGCCACTCCCCGGACGGCTTGACCCTGTCGGGCAGCGAAAAGATCCGCCAGATGCTGTCCGCCAGCGTACGCGCCTACCAGCACGGGCCCGACACCCTCACCGCACGGCAAAACGTAGTGCGCGACTACCTCAACAGCGTGCCCCTGTCGGCGGTCCCTGGGCACGGCGAAGTGCATGGCATCGCCGAGGGGTTGCGGGTGTGGTACGGCGCCGAGTTTGCCCAGGTCAACCGGGCCTTGAACGACACCGCACAAACCCCGGCCAGCCTCGCAGCGCGCGGCCTGGCGTTGCGCCAAGTGCTCTCGCTGATCATCGCCCAGCGCCGCCCCTCCTATTACTTGACCAAGGGCCGTGACGACCTGGTGCAACTGACCGACAGCCACTTGCGGTTGCTGGCGCAAAATGGTGTGGTGCCGGCCGAATGGGTGACGGCGGCGCTGGCAAGCAAGGTCAGCTACCGTGATTGGCAGCAGCAGCCAACCCTGCAAAAAGTCGAGACCAACAAAGGTATCAGCGTCGCGCGCAGCCGCCTGGCCGCCCTGCTCGACCGCCCACTGTACGACCTGGACCGCCTGGACCTGTCGGCCACCAGTACTTTGCAGGGCCAGTTGCAAGAGCAAGTCACCGCCTACCTCAAACGCCTTGCCGCCCCTGACTATGCCGCCGAAATCGGGTTACTCGGCGAGCGCTTGCTCACCCCGGCGAGTACCCCGCAGGTACGCTACAGCTTCACCTTGTTCGAGCGCACCGATGATGGCGCACGGGTACGGGTACAGACCGACAACACGGACCAACCCTTCGACATCAACAACGGCAGCAAACTGGAACTGGGCTCCACCGCCAAGCTGCGGGTGCTCACCACTTACCTGCAAATCGTCGCCGAACTGCATGAGCGCTACGGCGCCGCAACACCTGCGGCACTGAAAAAAATCGAGGTTGCGGAGCAGGACCGCATCAGCCGTTGGGCCGTCGATTACCTGCTACAAAACCCCCGCAAATCCCTGGCCGACATGCTCGACGCTGCGCTTGACCGCACCTATTCGGCAAGCCCGGGCGAGAACTTTTTCACCGGTGGTGGCCTGCACCGCTTCCATAACTTTCGCAACGAAGACAATGGCCGCAACCCGACCCTGCGCGACGCCCTGCGTGAATCGATCAACCTGCCCTTTATCCGCCTGATGCGCGATCTGGTGCGCTACACCACCTACACCAGTGCCAACAACAGCGCGCATTTGCTCAAGGACGACAACGAGCCGCGCCGTCAGGAATACCTGGCGCAATTCGCCGACCGCGAAGGCACCACGTTCCTGCTCAAGTTCTGGAAGAAATACCAGAAGAAAGACACCCAGGCGCGCCTGGAAACCTTCCTCGACAGCCTGCATCCCACGGCGATCCGCCTGGCCGCGGTCCACCGTTATCTGCTGCCGGAGGCCAGCCGCGACAGCTTCAACAGCTTCGTGCGCGCGCGCCTGGCCGGCACCAAGGGCGAGCAGACGCTGACCGACAAGCGCCTCGATGCACTCTATGACAGCTACGGCCCCGGCGCCTACGACCTGCCCGACCAGGGCTATATCGCCAAGGTGCACCCACTGGACCTGTGGTTGCTGGGCTACCTGATCAACCACCCGGAGGCGACGTTCAGCGAAGTCGTCAAGGCCAGCCAGTTCGAGCGCCAGGAGGTCTACAGCTGGCTGTTCAAGAGCCGCCACCAGAGAGCACGCGACAGCCGTATCCGCACCATGCTGGAGATCGAAGCGTTCCTGGAGGTTCATCAACGCTGGAAGGACGTAGGCTACCCCTTCGACCATCTGGTGCCGTCCCTGGCGACCGCCATCGGCAGCTCCGGCGACCGCCCTGCCGCACTGGCCGAGTTGATGGGCATCATCCTCAACGATGGCGTGCGCATCCCGGTACTGCGCATCGACAGCCTGCACTTTGCCGCCGGTACACCGTACGACACCCGCGTGATCAACGACCCCGACCGGGCGCATCGTGTCATGCCCTCCGAAGTTGCCACGGCCTTGCGCGGCGCGTTATCCCAAGTGGTGGACGCCGGCACTGCAAAACGCGTCGCCGGCAGTTTCAAACAGGCCGACGGCACACCACTGGCCATGGGCGGCAAGACCGGCACCGGCGATAACCGCATCGAAGCGATCGGTTCGGGCGGACGTATCATCAGTTCCAAGGCGATCAACCGCACCGCCACTTTCGTGTTCTACATCGGCGAGCGCCACTTCGGCACACTCACTGCGTTCGTACCGGGCAGCTCGGCGCAGGGCTTCAAGTTCACCTCGGCGTTGCCGGTACAAGTGCTTAAAGGCATGGCCCCGATATTGATGCCTTATCTGCAAGGTGAGAGTCAGAGCACATGCCTGCCTCGATGAGCGCCGCGCCAGAGTGGTAATCCGTTGTTGCTTGCTCCTGGCTTATTGATCCAAAACGCCCATTTCTCGAGCCCTGCGTTTGATTTTTCCAGGGAGGGGCCAAGTGGTGTTTATGTATGCCTGAACGTTTCATGAGGGTGATTAGTGTAGATCGGGTTGACCCCCCCCACTACTCATCTCAAGGCAACACAACCATGTTCTTCGAACGCCCCTCCCCACACGCTGCGAGCCATGCCCAGAAGGGTATGCACTTTGATGTTATCCAGCGCTCCATTCCAGATTGGCTCAGCGCGACCACGCTGACACGCGCTCGCGCACTGAAAGTCGCAAGCCCTTTTGTCTACACCCGACTCAACTCGCTCGACACGCGCGCAGATACGGTTTCCACAGAGGCCATGGCCGAGCAGTGGACCGCCAGGAATGCCTTGGATGAACACTTCAAATACATCAAGGACGTGTACTCATTCGCAGAGCCTCTGCTCAAAAAGGCCTTGCGTGAATACGGCGACATTGATGTAAAAAACACGTTCATTCGCCTGTATGCCCCGGCCGAAAAAAGCTGGTGGGTCATTGGCGTTCGCAAAGGCGTAACCAGCCGGACCGTAACGTTACTGGACGCCGCTCTGCATAACTTTTCCGCCAGCGAGCAGTTTGCCGACTATGGGTTCTTGTCCAAGCCCGACGCCCGTGGCCAGCAGCCCATCCTGACGTTCACCTCCAATACCAGCGGCCAGCCCCTGACCGCGCAAGTATTCAAAAATCTGTGCCGCACCCTGGATATAGGCCGCCAATACCAGACACGGTTATTGCGCACCCTTGGCTTCGGCAATCAAGTCCAGGCCGATACGCTACGGCGCAAAGTGATTGCCTGCGACAAGGCCACGCTGAAAAACGCCGCCTGCATCGCCTGGTCGCAGCAGCATATCCAGGAGGACGCCCGACGTCTGCTGTTCGATATTGTCGAGGACAAGCCCGACCCAGCGTTGGACGGCATACCGGTGGAGTACTACAACCTCAGCCTGCTGGATGCCCGGCTCAGCGGTATCGTGCTGATTGCCGCGCCACAGGGCAGCGACAAACACATCGAACGCCTGATTGCCTATGTTCCTGAAGACCCGGAGCACCCGTTGAAGGAGTACCCCTCGCCGATTGAATTCATGAATGAGTTGACGCGCCAACTGCGCGACAGCACCGCCACCCTGGATGCCCACGGCCAAGCGCCTGCAAAGACCACCTACCGGCAGTTTTTCAGTCGATTTGTCGACCATAAACAACGCGGGCATTTTTTTGCCGAGCTGCAAAGCCGCCTGTTCAAGGTGCAGTGGCACGAAAAGAAGCGCACCGATAGTGGCCCCAGTTGGCAAACCATCGCGGTGGACACGCCGCGGTTGCACTTCAGCGTGCAAAACATTTTTGACGACCACGAGAACCGAGCGCCTTCCGGGCATTCGGAGCCTGACACGCTGTGGCACTACCTGTACCGGGTCAACGTCAATAAAATTGTCAACGATACCCGGGACGTGGCGATCAGCACCGCTTACGCCGACTTGATGGCGCGCTGGGCCTGGTGGGATAACCTGGGCAAGATTCTCTCGGATATTTTCAATGCGGCGCTCCTGGTGGTCACCCCCTTCGTGCCGTTCCTGGGGGAGTTGATGCTCGCCTACACCGCCTACCAGGTGGCCAGCGATGTGTTCGAAGGTATTGTTGACTGGGCGCAAGGCAACGGACTGGAAGCCATCGGGCATGTCATGGACGTGGTGGAAACGGTGGTGCAACTAGGCATTTGGGCGGGGGCCGGCACCGTCGGCCAGGCTGTCACCCTCAAGCTGTCGCCCTTCGTCGAGGGCCTGCACCCGGTGACGCTGGATGGCGGTGAAAAGCGCTTGTGGAACCCCGATCTTTCGCCTTACCAGCAGACCATCAGCCTGCCCCAAGGCATCGCCGCTGATACACAGGGTTTGTATCAGCATGCCCAGAAACACTGGCTGGCCCATGCCGACCATCACTACCAGGTAGAACCGGACCCGCAGTTGCCTCATCACCGAATCGTGCACCCCCGCCGGCCACACGCCTATCAACCGAAAGTGCGCTTCAATGGTCACGGCGCCTGGGTACATGAAGGCGAACAACCGCGCAGCTGGGACGATCACACGCTGATGCGCCGCATCAGCCCCGCCACCCAGGCGCTCACCAACGAGCAGCTTGAACAGATCCGTATCATCAGCGGCAGCGAGCCAGACCATTTGCGCCACATGTATGTGCGCAACCAGCCGTCCCCGCCGCTGCTGACCGACAGCATCGAACGCTTTAGCGCAGACCGTTTCGCCCAGGCGTCTGTCCAGAAAATACGTACGGGCCAGACACTCGCCCCCTATTCCTACTGGTTCGAACAAGCCGTTACCGACCTCCCCGGCTGGCCGCCGAGCAAAGCCCTGGAGGTGTTTCACAACAGCGATCTGAGCGGCGAGTCGCGCAAATACGGCGATACCCACGCCGCGCCCGTCGATACCCTGCGCATCAGCCTGGCTGACGTGATGGCTGCCAGGCTGCCCGAGCGCGTGCTGGGTTTTCTGGACGAACATCAGGTCAATACGTTGTTGGGTGAAACCTTGCCCCAGGCTCAACAGGCCCAGGCACTGCGCAATAAACTGGCGAACTACGTAGAGGGCTATGGCGGGCATGTCGCCAAAAGTCATTACCAATTGGGCCAAGCCAGCAGCGACCCACACGTGGCCCTGTTGCGCCAGGACTTTCCCGAGCTGGCGCTGAGCAGTGCGAACGCGTTGCTCAAGCAGGCCTGGCCTGAAGAAACAACGGTGATGAACGACACACAGCGCCTGCCCCTGCGCCTCAAAAGCCTGGCACGGGAGTTGGACTTCGACCATCAGGCCAGCCGCGCTGTCGAAGGGCTTTACCCTCCCCGGCAACCCTCGGCGCACAGCGAACGGTTGGTGCTCAATACCCTGCGCCTGCACAGCGACGTGTTCAGCCATCTGAACATCGACATCCGGGACAACAGCCCCACCGGCCCGTTGCGCTGCAGCGTCGGTGAAACCGACGCGCCGCAGGCCCGCACACTGGTACGCAGCGCAGACGGGACCTACACCGTATTCGACGCCGATGCCAACCCACTCAATCCAGCCACCACGCTGTACGAGTCCCTGCTCTGGACCCTGGCGCAGGATCCGCAGCGCGCCCCGCCCTACACCGTCGGCGAAGGTGAACAGCTCAGGCAGTGGGTGATCGAACATAACCAGGCACCGGCCGAGCGACGCCTGGCATTGGCTGAGCCGCCCTTACGCATGCGGCCCGCTCCCGAGACCGAGGTGCTGCTGGGCGGAGGCGCATCCTGCAAAATGTCCCGGGTCGACAGCTATGACATGCAACCCAAAACCATTGAAGAACGCATCAAACAGTTACTGCCCGCGATGAGCAACGACAGCGTTCGACGCTTATCAATCACGATGAGCACAGCCGAAGGCGAGCAAACGCTGATGCAGATGGAGTCGCAAAAACAGCAGTTGTTCAATCAGCTCGACGCCTACATAAAGGGTCCGACGCCCAGGGCGGGCACGCTGTTGGAGCCGGAAGTCCGCAAACGCCGGGCAGAAGTCGCAACCCGCCTCTATGATGGCTGGAGCAATGGCCTGACGGTGCATCTGGACGAAAGCTTCGAACACCGCGGCGGTATCGCTCTGGACTTGTTCAATACGCCCATGCCCGACGAACTGCCCACCCTTAACGTGCCACTGAACCACATCAGCGACCTGGACCTGCGTGGTTGTGATTTTTCCGATCGCCACGCCGCCTTTCTAGACAATTTCCCGCATCTGCGCGACCTCGATCTGAGTCACAACCAGCTCACCCAGTTACCTGCGACCCTGGGCAAGCTCAAACGTCTTCGACGCTTGCATCTGGAAGCAAATGCCCTGGTTCTGGACGATGCCGCCGTTGCAACACTTGGACGGCTCAAGCGTCTCAAACAGCTTGAGATGGCCGGCAACCCACTGGGGCAAACACCGGATATCAGCCAAATGCCGGCCTTGACCTTGCTGAACCTGCGCAATACGCAAATAAAGGACTGGCCCGTCGGGCTCGTCGGTCGCTCACGCGCGCGCGGGTTCCAACTGGACCTGAGCGAGAACCCGATCACCCAGTTACCCCATGTCGCCTCAGGTTCGGATGATGCCGACATCATTGCCCGTACCCGCCTGGACCAGAGCAGGCTCACCTCGGACTTTCAGGACTTGCTCGCTGAATACCGCGAGTCTGTGGGGCTGGACCCGCTGCGCTTCTACGCGCCTAGAGGTGAAAGCGCACCCTGGCTGAGTGACATCAAGCCTGAGGAGCATGAGCAGCACCGGCAGCTGTGGGACGCGATTGAAAAGGAATCCGGCTCTCAAGGTCTGTTTGAGGTGATCAAATCGCTCGAAGAGCCGGACGAGTTCCAGGCCGAGGAAGACCGCCTGGCCTATCAGAACAACCGGCCTGAGCTGAGCCAGAGGGTATGGCGCCTGCTGAGGGCGGTCGAAGCCGACAGCGACCTGCGCGAGCGCGTGTTCAAGGATACTCGCTACCCCGGCTTGTGCCCCGACGCCGGCGCGCTGATATTCCAGAAACTGGGCGTCGAAGTACTCGCCAGCGAAGCCTATCGAACCAGCACCACACCGGCAGAACTCGAGGCCAGGCTGGTGGTGCTGGCCCGCGGAGCCGCGCGCGATGCCTATATGGGCAAAGCCATTGGTGAAGACATCGCCCACCGCCTCAAACCCAAAGATCAGGGCGGGCTGGGGCAACGGCTATGGTCGCAGGTCATCGACGGCGAGCATGGCGAGGTCGACGAGGCCGGCATTCACTTAGCCTATCGCAGCACCCTGGCAGACCGGCTGGACCTGCCGTGGCTATCGACCCATATGACTTACCGCACTCTCGCCGATGTAACCCCCGCGCAGATCGAAAAGGTGGCCGCCGCAGTAGCCAGGTTGGAAGAAGGTGACGGGCTGGTGAACCAGATGCTGTTGGACAAAGGTTGGGAGCGTTACCTTGAGCAGCACAACCCCACCGCCAAATGGAACAATGACACAGCCTTCGACTTGAAGTACCTCCAACTCGATGAATTACAGGCACTGCAAGCGCAATACGCCCAGTCACAGACGCTGCCGGAGATTGATCGGCAAACCCAGCGGGTAAAACTGCGCGGCCTGGCGCAAGCCCTGGGATTGGACGAAGACAGCGTGTTATCCGGCAACCCTATGAGTTCAACACAGTACGACACAGCACTCAATGAGCTGGGGTACCGGCACAATCAGTGGCTGCGAGATCTGACGCGTGTTGCGCTGAACCGGGCCGGAGCACGTAAAAACCGGGCTTGATGCGGCCCTGGCGTTCAAGGCGCAAGAAAATCAAACATCAGATGCACCGTGCCGTAGTAGGCCCCGCCCTGGTAACCCCCCTGCGGCTCGATCGCCGAAATATCCAGCTCGACGCGCCGGCCCATGCCCGCTTCGTCAGCGCTGAGTACCTGGGTCGAGTCCAGGGTCAGGGGCACCCGGTTGAACAGCACGCGCAAATCGATACGGTCATTGCCGCTCAACAGATAGGGCACGTCTCCCAGGCGTGCCGCAACGCCGCCATTGAGATTCTTGACGTCGAAATGCTTGCGCAGGCGGCCAAGCCGGGAGGTCGTCAAGTCCCAGGCCAGCAACTGATCCTGCCCCATCCAGTCGGGTTCGGAAGGCAATACATAGGCTTCGTGGATCGGGATGGTCACCGACACATCAAAGCTCTGGCGTTCCTGAAACGCCATCGCTTGCCCGCCCAGGGTAAACGGCACCATCAGCGCCGCCAGTCGCGTCAATTGTCTAAATATCATCGGGTGACCTTCATCGGTTTTTTGTCCCGGCCTTCAACCAACTGGAAGCTGAATTGGCGTTCGACTTTCTTCTCGAATACCAGCTGGCGGCCAGGCAGGATGTGGTGCTTGGTGGTGGGTTCACAGTCGGTTTTCTTTGCCACTGAACAGTCCCGGAACTCATCGAGCACGACCGTACTGTTGCCGGCATTGCGCAGGGTGTACTGGCTGGCGGTCTCGCTGATCTGCGTATCGAAGCGGGTATCCTTGGGGCGCACGAAGAACACCGTGCCATAGCCCGCCATGACGTTGACCCCGGCTGCCAGGTCTTTTTTGTATTCGCTGCGCTCTGCGTCGGTGACCGCAAAGTCATCTTCCTTTTCCGGCACGACGGGGATAAAGCGCACACGAAAGTAACGCTCCTTGTCACGCTGGCCCATGTACAACAGACGAGTGCCCTGGCGTCCGCCGGCCGGCACGATCAGGCGCGCCGGGCTGGCCATCAGGCCGTCACGATTGGTGGTGCTGCCCTTGGCGTCGGTCATCGAGGCGACCGGCACTTCCCGGGAGGTACCGTCGGCGTTATAGATAATCTCCAGCACATTGACCTTGATGAACGCGGTACTGGTGCCGCCGTTGAATACCCGCTTGAGGTAGGAGCTGCGGTCGCCTTCCAGGTAGTCGTACACGACGCCGACGTTGATTGCCGGCCCCGCCTGCGCCGTCAACGACATCAGGAAAAGCCCGGCCCATAGCACTGCATGTTTCATAGTTGATTACGCCTTGTTGATTGAACGCGGCCCGCCACGACAGCGGGCCGATGTGCGGGCAAAACCCGCCTAGACCTCAGAATCCCAGACCACGGTGACCACGCCTGAATAAGTGCTGCCGGGCGCCTTGAGCATGTCGCTCACGTCTTCTTTGTCGACTTGAAAGTGCAGCGTGCCGGGGCGGTTGTTGACGTAGTGCACGGACTGGATCAACTCGGTGCCTACCCCATCCCGGCGTAACGGCTGCCGGTTTACGGGCTCGTCGCGCTGGTTGTGCAGGCCAAACGGCAAACTGACCGCGACCTGCAACGGCACCTCATCGCCCGCGCCGTTGCGCAGGCCGCAGGTGTTGCCGATCGCCAGGCCGCATTCAAGGGTCATCTTGAAACGCCCACTGGAGAAAATGCTGAAGGTCTGATCACGGGACAATCGCGAGGGTTGCCGCCCGCGGTTGAGCCAGGCTTGCCAGCCGCCTTCGGGGAGCAGTTCGACACGGTTGCCGCCCGGAGGTAGGGTGACCTTGAGGATGTGCTCGACTTGCAGGGTGAAATTGAAGGTGGCGATGTTGTCGCTGGGAATCATCACGTCACCGAAGTCAAAGTCCCCCCCCGGCCCCATGCTGTATGTCGCCGTCCCCTTGTATTCGCCGGCGGCCATCGTCAACGGGTTCGGCGTCCTGAGTTCGTAGCCATACTCCAGATAGTTGTAAGTCAACCACGGAATATCGTATCCCGGCGTGATGCTGCAGGCCCCTGCGTTTTCGGGAACACTCCAGAAAAACAAGCCAAAATTAACCCCAGCCGCTTGATAGCCCAGCCCTACACAAGGCGGCGGGCCACTTACCCAATAGTAATCCCAGTTAACACCCCCATAGGTCCAGGCGCTGACGCCGGGGGGATAGGCAATATTCCAGCGGGTCCCCATACCGGCGATGCGCATTTGTACCGTTGCCATTTCGCCGGTTGCGGTATGGGTGACCTGAACATCGCGCCAGGCAGATGGCAGTTTGAAGTAGGCGCCTTGTCGTGGGTCGGTATGCCCCGCGGAAATCAGCGCATTCGATTGAGCCCGAAATTCCATGTTGCGGATGCTGAAAATATTCAATGCCTCGCATCGCGCCGGTATATGCCAAGCACATACGCCACTGTGCACCGTGGTGTTCTTGAACTTGTTACTCATCGGGTTCGTCGGATCAGGGCGAAACACGGCGGTGATGTCTTCAACGAACGCCTGCGCCGTCAAGCTCGTACAGCCGAGTGCGAGTGCCAGGGGCATCGGCCTCAACAGTGTTTTTATTGCAGTGATAAAAGTCATCGAATCCCATCCAAGCCGCCGTTAACCGGCGGTGTCGGCCTTGTGGTTAGCTTCAGCCAGCGTGTCCGGCGTGCAACGCAGATCACCGATCATCAACACATCGTTTTCATTGGTCGTATGCCTCGGGTCGAGGCGGAACTGGCAGAGCAACTGGTTCTGGTAGCGCACTTGCAGGGTCGGTGAACTGGAACTCATCTCCATGGAGAAAAACCCGTCCACTTCGCTGACGCCGCGGCTGGCGTGGTTGATCACGTGATGCCCCTTGAGCGGCGCGCCTCGCCCGTCCAGCAAGCGACCGAGTACGGTGACGGTTTTCATCACGGTGACCTTGCGGTAGTCCACACCGCCCTTGTTCAAGTGGTAACTGGAACGGGTGGGCTGGATATTGGCCGCCGGCGGGTGATTGCCTTCGAAGTCGAAGCTGACGCTGCTGCTCTTGTAGGCCGAGACCGGCACATAGTTGCGTCCTGGCCGCAACACGGCGCTGCCGCCGCCCAGGTCGTCGGCGCGCAGGGCAATTTCATCGAGGTCGGTTTCCACATCGATGATCATGCCTGCCCCATTGCCCTGGTACTGGCTGCTCAGCAACATCTTGCCGGCGCCCGCGACGAACGTGCTGTTGAGGTTCAAGCCACCACTGAGGTCGCCGTTGAAGGAGCTGCGCTGCACAAAGCCGTCACCACTGAGCGCATCGGTACTGAAGCTGGCCATACTCGACAAGCCGACGCCGTAGGTGTCGGTGATGGCCGTGGCCGAAACGCTTTGCAGCACGTGGTCGGTGAGGTCCTGGCGAATCGTCAGCGAGGCGTTGTTGTCACGCCCACCATCGCGGGCGGTGCGGGTGCCGACGCTGCCGGAAATCTGCCGGCCGTCTGTGCCCAGGTTCATGCTCAGGGTCACGTCGACGCCACGGTTGCGTTGGTCGTTGGTGCCGCTGCTGCCCGGTCGGTCGAATACCGAGAAACGCCAGTTGGCATCACTGCCGAACAGTTTGTCGTGGCGGCTCCAGCCCAAGTCCACGCCTGCCCCTTCCACATTGCCCTGGCTGTGGGAAACCCGCAGGTTCAAGGTGTTCTGTGCGTCGAGGCGGTGGTTGACCGACAGGGCAGAATTGCTCGCCTGGCCGACGAAGGTGTTGCGCCGCAGGCGTGTACCGTCGGGCAGGGTTTCGTAAGTGTCGCGAGTGTCGAGCCAACTGCGGTTATGGCTGAACACCAGGTTGGTCGCACCGAAACTGTAAAGCCCTTGCAGGTCCATGCCAGTGCCATGTTCCTGGGTTTGATACAGGTTGGCGTAGAGGCTGGTATTGCCGGCCACGGTCCAATCCACCGAGCCGCCGTACTGCAGTTGCTCGCGCACCTGGCGAGCGGACAGGCCGAGGATCACGCGCGGATGCACCAGGTAGTTGAGTGACGCACCGGCGGTGATCGCGCCGGAGGCCTGCTCATCCCAGTTGCTGAACAGCTTGGTCTCGCGCCCGGCAAACAGGTTGTAGCGCCAGGGGTCGTCGGCGTTGCGCCAGTTGCTGGGCTTGTACACCAGTTCCTGGCTGGTGCTGGTGGTGAGACCATCTTCCACCAGGCGCACTTCGACCTCATAGATGCCGCCCGGCAGTGGCCGGGTGTCCAGGGTTTGCAGGCCGGCCGTCACCGACTGGGTGTTGATCAACAAGCCATTGCGATAAATCTCTACCGCCGCCTGCCGACTGGCGGTGACGTAGATCGGATACACGCTGGGCTTGGCGTCATTGATCGCCAACGTGTCGGAACTGCCATACATCACACCCAGCGCCGTATCGGGGCTGGCGCCGAAGCTGCGCAGTTGACGGGTGAGGCCATCGGAATTCGGCGTGAAGTGGCCCAGGCGGAAAAACTGCCCTTGCAGTTCGCGCTGGGTGTACAGCTCGTGGATCGCATGACGCATTTGCGCCTCATCGCCACTCTGGCGGGCCAACTGCAGGTTGAACACCTGGCTCCAGTTACCCACGCTGGAGCTGGCTTGCAGGCCATAGCGGCCACCCAGGCTGTCTTGCTGGCTGCCATTGAGATTGAGCTGGTTATTGATGATCAACCCCAGGCTGCCGCCTTCCGGTTGGTCATAGAAACGCGGGGTGTCGTCTGCCAATTCGACGTTTTGCGTCAGGATCGACAACTGCGAGCTTTCGAGGTTGTAGTACGCCGAGATCATTTTTTGCGGGCAGGACTGGGTGCAGGCGCCCAGCGCCACGCCTTGTTCCAGCACGGCCTGCCAGGTGTCGCGGGTGGCCGCCGGGACTTTACTGTCACCGGTATCGGTAAATTCCAGAAGGGTCACGCGGTCGTCTTGAGACAACACGATCAAGGCTTCGCCGAGCAGTTGTTGGTCCAGGTCCACACGCACCGCCAGCGGCACATCAAAAAAATGGTCGGCAAACCCTGCGGGCAAGCCTTGGGCCTGAGAAATCAGGGTGCCGGGGGTGGCAGCGCCAGAAGTGGCGGGCGCTGCCAGGGCACTCGTACACACCAACAGCGCAAGCGCTGCCGCGATAGGCGTCATCGGAAACATGAACGGAATACTCGGAATGCCAGGGCCAAAAATGAAAATCAGGTCGGCAGACCGAGGAGGAAAAATCAGCCGACCTGCAAGTCATACAAGGGGTGCCCGTACGTCGCGGGCACTTATGGGTTTCAAGGCGTTGGCAATACCGCGTCGAACACCACCGGCATCACCGCGGTGTAGGAACCACGCTGGGTGGCCGACGGTTTGGCCGCGACGATGCGCATTTCAGCACCCACGCCAGGGGTGGAGTCGGCTTCATTGACTACTTCCTGGGGGGTGCCGGTCAGCGTGACGCCATTGAGGCTGGTGGTGAGCGGGATGTTCTGCGACACGTCACCATTGAACAACACAGCCGGGCCACCTTCGATGTAAGCGTGTACCGAACCGTTGGTGTTCTTGAGATCGTAGATGGCGCTCAACGGAGCCAACTCGCCGCTGACCAGGTTGTAGCTCATGGTTTCGTCACGGCCCCAGTTCGGGTCACGCGGTTGTGCGTGGAACACGGTGGTCGGGATGTTTGCCTTGAGGTTGACGGTGTGACTGGCTTCACCTGCAGCGATAGCTGTTACCGAGGAAGACAAAGCCAAAACAGCCAGGGGAACAGCAACAGCAAACTTCTTGAACATGATCAGTACCTGCATTTATTAACATTGATTGGTTCGTTGCCAAGTACCACCTCAACAACGAATTACGCCGCTGGTTAGTTGAACCACACAACGCCAAACAATCATTCAATAAAATTAAAAACAGGTATGCAGGCTTCTTCTCACACGCTCGTAGCCCTTGTAATCAGGGCGCGCGGGAAAAACATGGCACTTTGACCAAACTTTAAAATCCGCTGTAAGAAACAGGCTACACGGCAGTAAAAGCATAACCTGAAAACCACTGTAAGAACTGGACTACACCATACATACACTCGACAAAAAACTCACGACACTTAGCTTGAATTGGAGCGCCAACTCTAATTAAAGTTATAACTCTAAAGACGCTATTCGTCTATTCACATATTCCGATTTCCGGCTGCGTCTCACGCTGCCACGACCGTTGGTCGCCATAGGCTACCAACGACATAAGATATATCTTACGTTATATCTAAACCTGAACAGAGAAGCCCTACATGAAGCATGATCATCGCGGCGAATTTGAAAAACGGGGTGGCCGTGGCCCCCGGGTGTTCGCCCCAGGCGACCTCAAGCTGCTGCTATTAGCCCTCATCGCTGAACAGCCCTGCCACGGCTACGACCTGATCCGCCGCATCGAAGGCTTGTTCGACGGCGCCTACAGCCCCAGCCCCGGCGTGATCTACCCCACCCTGACCTTTCTTGAAGAGAGCGAGTTGATCAGCGGCGACGCCGATGGCGGAAAAAAGCGCTACACAATCACCGACGCCGGTCGTCTCTTCTTAAGCGAGCAAGCCGTTGCCCTGGACGGCGTGCGCATGCGTATCGATGTCAGCAAGCGCTCGCTGCGCGGGCACGACCGCCCACCCGAGATCCACGAGGCGGTGCACAACCTGCGCCATGCCTTGCACTCACACCACGGGCACTGGAGCCCGGAAGAAATCGTTCGTGTCGCGGCGCTGCTCAACGGCACCGCCCAAGCTATTGCCGACGGGAGAGATCAATGAACACACAAGCCATCCATCGCGTGACCCACGACATCAAACGCCGCCGCCTGCAAGTACTGCGGGTGGTGGATATCACCCCGCGTATGCGCCGTATCACCTTGGGTGGGCCGGAACTGGCAGGTTTCATCAGCCTGGGCAGCGACGATCACATCAAACTGCTGTTCCCGCAGAACGCCGCCGAACAAGCGGCGCTGGAAAGCCCGACGTTCGCCATCAAGGGCGACGGCCCGCAACCCGCCATGCGAGACTACACGCCACGGCGTTACGACCTGGACATCGGCGAGCTGGACATCGACTTCGTGCTGCACGGCGATGGCCCTGCCTCCACCTGGGCCGAGCAGGTACAGGTCGGCCAGCATCTTTATATCGGTGGGCCAAGGGGTTCGATGATCGTGCCGGACATCTTCGACAGCTACCTGCTGATCGGTGATGAAACCGCCCTGCCCGCCATCGGTCGACGCCTGGAAGAATTACCGGCCGGGCGCAAGGTGCTGGCGGTGATTGAAATCGCCGATGCGGCGGAACAACAGGTGCTCGGCAGCGCAGCCGAAGTCGAGGTGATCTGGGTTCTGCGCGGCCACGATGACCTGCTCGATGTAGTGCGCAACCTGACGCTGCCCAGCGGGGCGTTGTACAGCTTCGTCGCCACCGAAACCAAGCTGTCGCGCCAGGTACGGCGGGTACTGCTGGACACGCACAAGGTCAACGAGGAATACCTCAAGGCCGTGGGTTACTGGCGTGCTGAGGGCAGCGAAGAAGAATGATTAAGGTGGGAGCGGGCTTGCCTGCGATGCAAGCACCTCGGTTTATCAGGTACACCGAGGTGATGCTATCGCAGGCAAGCCAGCTCCCACATTAATGGTGCTCACTTTAAATCGAGGGGGATTTGAGGCGCTTGTCCAGGCCAATGATCGCCAACGCGATGACGATGAACCCTGCCAAAATCCCTGCGGCATTCACAAACACCTGTGGATAACCGAGGCTGTCCACATCCATGAACGGGTACTGATACTGCCCGAGCATATGCCCCCGCAGCAGCACATAACCGAAGTACACCAATGGGTAGATCACCCAGCCGGCAATGTGTTTGAGCCGCAACGTACCCTTGGGCACACACCGCCACCAATACACCACAAACAACAACGGCATGACGTCGTGCAGCAACTCATCGGCGATAAATTGAAAGCCTTGCGGGCTCCACAGATGCCGCAGCAGCAGGTTGTAGGCCAGGCTTACCACCACGATGCTCGCGGCAATCGCGCTACTGATGCGAGGCGCGAGGAAAAACCGCTTGGCGCCAGAGTCGCGCCTGACCAGCGCGTAGCTGAGCACCACGACCACCAGGGTATTGGTCAGCACGGTGAAGAAGCTGAAGAAACTGATCAGGCCGCCCAGCAAGCTCGCGCCACTGGTCCAGCGCGAATAGAGAATCAGGTATTGCTGGATCGCCAACCCCACCCAACCGGCCAAGGCTGCCGTCGCGACAAAGCGCTTCATGCTTTCAATCCAGGGGGCGCTTGGTACGCATCAGCTTGACGTACAAACCTTCGACCTTTTCCCGCGCCCACGGGGTTTTGCGCAGGAAAGTCAGGCTCGACTTGATGCTCGGGTCACTCTTGAAGCAGCGGATATCAATGCGCTCGGCCAAGCCGCTCCACTCGTAATGCTCCACCAGGGTGGTGAGCACGTGTTGCAGGGTCACACCGTGGAGCGGGTCGTTGCTTGTCGCAGTCATGCCAGGCCTTTTGCAAAAAGAGGAAACACAGCCGCGCACCTTAGCCGACGGGGCGTGCAGGTGGAAGCATCGCATTGAATATAGCCCGCCAGGAAAAGTTCCCCTTCTACACAAAAAAGAGATGTTATATTGTAACTTAAATTATCAGTCATTTTGCCCAGGAATCTCCGATGTCGCTGCCTTCTCTCTGGCGCTTGTCGCCCCTCGCCGCCGCCCTGTTGATTGGCTCCCAGGCCCATGCCCTGGAACTGCCACCCCAAGTGGTCACTGGCAACCCGCTGGGCAGCGAACAGCTGGCCTCGCCCACCACTGTGCTGACAGGCGATGACCTGACCCTGCAACAAAAAGGCAGCCTCGGTGAAACCCTGAACAAGCAGCCGGGTGTGTCGTCTTCGTACTTTGGCCCGGGGGCCAGCCGCCCGATCATTCGCGGCCAGGACGGCGACCGCATTCGTATTCTGCGCAACGGTGTGGGGGCGCTGGATGCCTCGTCGCTGTCCTACGACCACGCGGTACCGCTGGACCCGATCAACGTTGACCGCATCGAAATCGTGCGGGGCCCGGCCGCCCTGCTGTACGGCGGCAGCGCCATCGGCGGGGTGGTCAACACCTTCGACAATCGCATCCCCACCGAGGCCATCGAAGGCATCCATGGCGCTGGCGAGTTGCGCTACGGCGGTGCCGACACCACCCGCAGCAGCGCGGGCAAGTTGGAGGCCGGCAACGGTACCTTCGCCCTGCACCTGGATGCCAATGGGCGCGAATTCAACGACCTTAAAATCCCAGGCTATGCCCGCAGCCGGCATGCACCGGAGAGCGAGAACGGCCCCGGCAAAAACGGGCGCCTGGGTAACAGCAATGGGCGCCAGGACGGCGGTGCGGTGGGCGGTTCCTACACTTGGGACGATGGTTATGCCGGGCTGTCCTACAGCAATTACGACAGTAACTACGGCTCACCCGCCGAGCAGGATGTGCGCATCCGCATGAAACAGGACCACTACGCCTTTGCGTCCGAGATCCGCAACCTGCAAGGGCCGTTTACCTCGGTGAAAATAGACGCCGGTTACACCGACTACGAACACCGGGAAATCGAAGGCGGCGAAACCGGCACCACCTTCAAGAACAAAGGCTATGAAGCCCGCGTTGAAGCCCGACACCAGCCGATTGGCCCGTTCGATGGCGTGGTCGGCGCCCAAGTGACGCGCAACGAATTCTCGGCCCTGGGCGAAGAAGCTTTCGTGCCACAGAGCGACACCAACGCCGGCGCGCTGTTTATCCTCGAAGAAATGCAAGCCACTGAACGCCTGAAACTCAGCCTCGGCGCACGCGTGGAACACACCAGCGTCGACCCGAACGCCAAAGGCAACGAGCGTTTTGCCAATGCCGACAAGAGCAATAACTTCACCGCCGGCAGCTTGTCGTCTGGCGCTGTCTACACCCTTACGCCGGTCTGGTCCCTGGCCGCCACCCTGGGCTACACCGAACGCGCACCGACCTTCTACGAGCTGTATGCCAACGGCGCCCACGTCGCCACCGGCACCTACGAGTTGGGCGATGCCAACCTGAAGAAAGAAAAAGCCGTGTCCAGCGACCTGGCGCTGCGCTTTGACAACGGCACCCACAAGGGCAGCTTTGGCGTGTTCTATAGCCGCTTCTCCAATTACATCGGTTTGCTCGGCACTGGCCGTACGCTAAACGACGAAGGTGAAGAGGACGCGGGCGGTATTCCCGAGTACGAATATTCTGGCGTACGAGCACGCTTCGCCGGCTTCGAAGCCCAGGATCACTGGAAGCTCGGCGAAGGTGCCTACGGCAAGTTCGCGCTGGAACTGTCGGGCGATTACACCCGAGCCACCAACCTGGACACCGGCGAAGCCTTGCCGCGCATTGCGCCCCTGCGTTTGAACAGCGGCTTGCTGTGGGAACTGGATCGCTGGCAGGCACGTATCGATGTGGAACATGCCGCAGGCCAAGGACGCGTGCCGGATAACGAAAGCGGCACCGATGGCTACACCACCCTCGGCGCCAGCGCGGGGTATCGCTTCAATGTGGGCGGCAGCCAGTGGCTGGCCTTCGTCAACGGAGAAAACCTGACCAACCAGACCGTGCGCTATGCCAGCTCGATCCTGCGCGATATCGCGCCGGCGCCAGGTAGAAGCGTGCAGTTCGGGGTTCGCACTACCTTCTAATCATCACCGAAAATCCCCTGTGGGAGCGGGCTTGCCCGCGAAAGCGTTGGGTCAGTCAACATCAATGTTTGCTGGGCCGACGTCTTCGCAGGCAAGCCAGCTCCCACATTTGAAGGTCGTTGCGTTGAGCATTGCGTTCGCTTGACTGATCGGGATCGGGGCGACTATCTGTCACTGTTACCAAAACTGAAATGATGCATCTTGCGATTCACCCTTTCTCAAAACGCCCCGCCGCATTATCCTTCGCAACAATCTGAAACGCTTCAGCTCCCGGTCGACTCCTTTTGCCGAATCTCTTTTTGCTCAAAGACAGCGCTGTCTTAATCCGACCTGCGCTCGGGAGTTTATTGCCTGCCTGTGGATAACCCGGTTACCTACAGAAAAAACCAAAAATAACGATGAACCAAGCCCGAGCCGAATCGTCATCTACAGTGAGTGAAGCACGGGGTTACATAATTCCAACGTAACGGAGAAACACACTATGAGCACTGATGGTGCCTCAAGCCCAAGCCGCCTGTTGCCCAGGCTGCTAGGCGTCTTGCTGCTGATCATGGGGCTGGCCTTGCTGGCTGGCGGCGTCAAGCTGAGCATGCTCGGCGGGTCGCTGTACTACCTGCTCGCCGGTATCGGCATCACCCTGACCGGCGTGTTGCTGCTGGCCACCCGCCGCGCCGCGCTGGGCTTGTACGCACTGGTGTTGTTCGCCAGCACCGTGTGGGCCTTGTGGGAAGTCGGCCTGGACTGGTGGCAGTTGGTGCCGCGCCTGGCCCTGCTGTTCGCCTTGGGCATCGTCATGCTGTTGCCGTGGTTTCGTCGTCCGTTGCTGCGTGGCCAAGCGGCCCCGCTGGGTACCGGTGCGCTGAGCGTTGCCGTGGTGCTGGCGGGCGCGACCGCCCTGGCCAGCCAATTCACCAACCCAGGTGAAATGGTCAAGACCGGCCAACTGGACCGCGACGCGGTGCCGGGTATGGCCAGCGCTGCGCCAACCCAGGCCGATGGCGACTGGAACTCCTATGGCCGCTCGGCCTTCGGTGACCGTTACTCGCCACTGGCACAGATCACCCCGGAGAACGCCCATAAGCTGGTGCCGGCGTGGACTTATCGCACGGGCGACATCCCTGGCCCAGGCGATCCCGGTGAAACCACCGCGGAAAATACCCCGCTGAAAGTCAATGGCATGCTCTACGTGTGCACACCGCACAGCCAAGTGATTGCCCTGGACCCGGATACCGGCAAGGAAATCTGGCGTTTTGACCCGAAGATCACCACCCAGGGTGCTGAGAGCTTCAAAGGTTGGGCGCACATGACCTGCCGTGGCGTGTCGTACCACGATGACGCCGCCTACGCTTCCGAGCAGAGCCCGACGGGCACTGCCAGCCCGGCCGCCGCTCCGAATGCCTGCCCGAAACGTATCTTCGTGCCGACCGCCGACACCCGTCTGATCGCCCTGAACGCCGACACCGGCAAGATGTGCGAAGACTTCGGTGACAAAGGTCAGGTCGACCTGCGTGCCAACATCGGCAGCTTCGCCCCAGGCGGTTACTACTCCACGTCGCCACCGGCCGTGACCAAGAACCTGGTCGTGATCGGCGGTCACGTGACCGACAACGTTTCCATCGACGAGCCAAGCGGCGTGATCCGCGCGTTCGACGTGCACACCGGCAAGCTGGTGTGGAACTGGGACAGCGGCAACCCGGACGACACCACCCCGTTGGCCGAGGGCAAGACCTACACCCGCAACTCGCCGAACATGTGGTCCATGTTCGCCGTGGATGAAAAACTCGGCATGCTCTACCTGCCGATGGGCAACCAGATGCCCGACCAGTACGGCGGCGACCGTACCGATGAGTCCGAGAAGTACGCCGCTGGCCTGACCGCCCTGGACATCGACACCGGCCACGTGAAGTGGACCTTCCAGTTCACCCACCACGACCTGTGGGACATGGACGTGGGCGGCCAGCCTTCGCTGATCGACATCAAGACCGCTGCGGGCGTGAAGCAGGCAGTGATGGCGTCGACCAAGCAAGGCAGCATCTACGTGCTGGACCGCGCCACTGGCCAGCCAGTGGTGCCCGTCAATGAAATCCCGGTGCCACAAGGCGCAGTGGCGGGCGACCGCACCTCCCCTACCCAACCCAAGTCCGACCTGAACTTCATGCCGCCGCCGTTGAAAGAACGCGACATGTGGGGCGTGACCCCGTTCGACCAGATGCTGTGCCGGATCGACTTCAAATCCATGCGCTACGACGGCCCGTTCACACCGCCGTCCCTGCAAGGTTCGATCGTGTACCCAGGCAACTTCGGCGTGTTCGACTGGGGCGGCATCTCGGTTGACCCGGTGCGCCAGATCGCCTTCGTGAACCCAAGCTACATGGCGTTCAAATCGAAGCTGATCCCAGCTGCCGACATTGCCAAGCAAGGCCCACGCGTCAGCGAAACCGAAGGCGTGCAGCCGAACAAAGGCGCCCCGTATGGTGTGATCCTTGAAGCGCTGCTGTCGCCGATGGGCCTGCCGTGCCAGGCACCGGCCTGGGGCTACGTGGCGGCGGTCGACCTGACCACCCACCAGACCATCTGGATGCACAAGAACGGCACCGTGCGTGATAGCTCGCCGGTTCCAATCCCACTGACCATGGGCGTGCCTAGCCTGGGCGGTACGTTCACCACCGCCGGGGGCGTCGCGTTCCTCAGCGGCACCCTGGACCAGTACCTGCGTGCCTATGACGTGAAAAACGGCAAGCAACTGTGGGAAGGCCGCCTGCCTGCAGGCGCGCAAACCACCCCGATGACCTACACCGGCAAGGACGGCAAGCAATACGTGCTGGTCATGGCGGGCGGTCACGGCTCCCTGGGGACCAAGCAGGGTGACTATGTAATGGCGTTCAAACTGCCGGATTAAGCAACGCTGGCGGTACAAAAAAGCGGCGGCCCGAATGGGCAGCCGCTTTTTTTTGCCTGCCGAAAATGCCCCAGCGTTTCCCCTCAGCCCTTTAAAACTAATTTAGTGCGCACGCCCTGCGTAATACAAAAGGCGTACGGATAAAACTTTAAAGGGAGCTTCACCGCATGACGGACCATGTCGCTACAAAACCGATGCTTTCCACCCCCACAAAAATCCTGGAGCTTGAACACCTCAATACTGCCAGTTTGAAAAAACTCATCAGTGGCGAAGTGCTTGCCATTCGGGTACCTGAGTTTGCCAACGCAACCACCAGCGCACGGTTGATTCAGGCCATCGACGATACCGCCACCCTGGAACACTACGGCCATGAAACCTACGAAGAGGGGCGCGTCGTTCAGCACTTCTACGGTGTGCATCGCTGGGGCACGCCGTTCAACTCCACGTACGGCAAGGCCGCCGGCGGTGACGCCCAAGAAAAATATTATGCAGACGCGGCCCGTATGCGCGGCCTTATCGACAGCCTCTGTGCGCCGCAAACGCCGCCCATTCAACAGCTGATGGAACAGTTCCAGGCGCTCTGGCCGCAAGGTGCAACAGCCGCTGCGTTCCAGGGCCGACCGATGTTTTGCGGGATCATCCGCGTCATGTTCCCGGAGACGGCGCACCTCTCGGAAACGGTGCCCCATGTGGATTGCCTGCCCCGCACAGTCGCTGAACTGCAGCATCAATTCAGCGCCAATATCTACCTGCAAACACCGCCTTCGGGGGGCGAGTTGGTCATCTGGGATACCCAAGCCTTTGGCTATGAGGAGGTCAAGCGCTTCGAGGGGGCCCAACTGCCCGAACAGTGTTTACAAAAACCGCTGCGCATCCGCCCACGCCAGAACGAACTGGTGCTCATCAATACCCGCCGCCCCCACGCCATCTGCGGGTTCGATTCGGGAAAACGCGTCAGCATGCAGTCGTTTATCGGCTATAACGCCGGCGAACCGTTTTACTTCTGGTGCTAATACTTTTATTGCTCGTGCACATGGACGTTTATCTATGACCCCCGAAGAATTCCGCCAACATGGCTATGCCATGATCGACCTGATTGCAGACTACCGACAGAACATCGAACAACGCGGCGTGCAGCCCACCACCCAACCTGGCGAGATCAAAGCCGCCCTGCCGGTCAGCCCGCCTGAAACCGCCGAACCGTTCGAACAGATCATGGGCGATGTCGAAAAACTGATCATGCCCGGCTTGCTGCATTGGCAGCATCCCAGTTTCTTCGGGTTCTTCCCTTCCAATGTGGAACTGTCCTCAGTGCTGGGCGATTGCCTGAGCACCGGCCTGGGTGTGATTGGGTTGTCCTGGCAATCCAGCCCGGCCCTCACCGAAATCGAGGAAGTCACCACCGATTGGCTGCGCGACATGCTCGGCCTGGGCAGCACGTGGAGCGGTGTGATCCAGGACTCTGCGTCCACGTCCACGCTGGTGGCGCTTATCAGCGCCCGGGAACGCAGCTCCGATTACGCGCTGATGCACAACGGCCTGCAAAACAGCGGCGCGCCCCTGATCGTCTACACCTCAGCCCATGCCCACAGCTCGGTCAACAAGGCGGCGATCCTGGCCGGATTCGGCCAGAACCATATCCGCACCATCGCCACCGATGCACACAATGCAATGTCGCCCCAGGCACTGGCGCACGCCATCGAACAGGACCTGACCGCCGGCAACACGCCCTGCGTGGTGATTGCCACCACCGGCACCACGGCCGCCATGGCGATCGACCCTCTGGCGGCCATTGGCGACCTGACCCAACGCCACGGCCTGTGGCTGCATGTAGACTCGGCCATGGCTGGCGCCGCGATGATCCTGCCAGAATGCCGGGCCTTGTGGGATGGCATCGAAAAGGCTGACTCCCTAGTGCTCAACCCGCACAAATGGCTGGGCGCGGCCTTCGATTGCTCGGTGTATTTCGTGCGCGACCCCGAGCATTTGATTCGCATCATGACCACCAACCCGAGTTACCTGCAGTCCAGCGCAGACGGCCAAGTGCGAAACTACCGTGACTGGCGGATCTCCCTGGGCAGCCGTTTCCGCGCTTTGAAGTTGTGGTTCCTGATACGCGAGCAAGGCGTCAGCGGCCTGCAAGCGCGGTTGCGGCGAGACCTGGCCAATGCGCGCTGGCTGGCAGAGCAGATCGAAGCCAGCGAACACTGGACGCTGGTGGCCACGCCCGCCTTGCAAACCTTGTGCATTCGCCATGAGCCGCCGGGTTTGCAAGGCCAGGCACTGGACCATCACACCCGAGCCTGGGCAGAAAAACTCAACCAGTCAGGCGATGCCTACGTCACCCCCGCCCTCCTCGATGAGCGCTGGATGGTGAGGGTGTCCATCGGCGCGCTGGGCACCGAACGCCAGCATGTTCAAAGGTTGTGGGCGCGGTTGCAAACACTGGTCTAAGTAGGCACCCGCTCACGCCGCAACCACCGCTCGAACGCCATGGCGTTGAGCGGCCGGCTGATCAGGTAGCCCTGGGCCGTGTCGCAGTTCCAGCGTTTGAGCAAGGTGAGGCTGTGCTCGAACTCCACGCCCTCGGCCACCACCTTGAGCCCCAGGCTATGACTCATCTCGATGGTGGAACGCACGATCACGCCGTCGCCGCTGGTGCTGTCGAGGTTGCGCACAAAGGACTGGTCGATCTTCAGCTCTTGCACCGGTAGGCGCTGCAATTGGGCGAGGGACGAGTAGCCGGTGCCGAAATCATCCACCGACAGGCTGATTCCGCAATTGCGCAGCTGCTCCAGCACGCTGAGGGCCTGCTGCGGGTTGTGCATGATGGCGCTCTCGGTGATTTCAAAAATCAAATGCTCGGCGTCCACGTGGTATTGGGCCAATAGCGCAGTGACGCGAATGGCCAAGTCATCATCCGCCAAGTCGTTCACGGAGATATTCACCGACAGCTGGATAACCAGCCCACGCTGCGCCCATTCGGCAATCTGGCGGATGGCTTCCTCGATCACCCACAGCGTTAGCGCGCTCATGCTACCGGTGCGTTCGGCCAGGGGAATGAACTCCCCGGGGGACACTTGCCCCAGCGTCGGGTGTTGCCAACGCAGCAAGGCTTCAGCCTGGCTCACATGGCCGTGCCGCAGATCGAGCTTGGGCTGGTAGCACAGGTACAACTCGCCTTCGATCACGGCACGGCGCAAGTCGCGAATCAGGGTGATCTGGCGTTGGTGGGCGAGGTCTCGGTCCGGTTGGTAGATCTGCAAATGCCCCGGCAGGTTGGCCGCGTCGTGCCGGGCGATGGCCGCGCGGTTGATCAATTCTTCCACCTGTTGCCCATCAGCAGGGTACGCGGCGATGCCGATACTCACTTCATGGCGCACTTCGTCATTGCCGATGCGCAGGGGTTCGGTCAACGCCCCATGCAACTGGTCGGCGCGGGCCACGGCTGAGTCGATCTCGGTGTTTTCCAGCAACAACAGAAACTCACTGCCGGCGATGCGTGCTGCGGTGTCGCTGGCCAACAGGCTGCTGGACAAGCAGCGGCTGGCCTCGCACAACATGTGCTCGACACCTTCGGGGCCAAACCCTTCGTTGATGACCCGGTAGTTTTCAATCCCCACGTACAGCAACACCACCGGCCGCCGTGCGCTGATCGCGCTGCCCAGGCGCTCCATGGCCAGGGCGCGGTTGGGCAGGCCGGTGAGCGGGTCATGCAAGGCATTGTGGGCCAGTTGCCGCTCGCGCAGGGCGATGCCGCTTTGCATGGCATTGAACGCACGCGCCAGCAGGCCGAACTCGTCGTGGCTGCGCACCCGCACCGGGGTGCGGTAGTCACCGGCCCCGATCCGTTCAGCGGCTTGCACCAGCGCATTGAGCGGGCGTGACACTCGCCGCGCCAGGAATAATGCCACCGCCAGCGAGACCAGCAGCACCGCCAGGGCAATCCCCATGAACTGCCGGTCCAGCGGCGCGAAGGATTCCAGCGCATGGTCCAGCGGGCTTTGCAGCAACACGCGCACTTCATCGCCTTCGCCGCTGTTGGCCAAGGGCAACACTTGGCTGAGCACACGCTGGCCGTGGAACAGCTGGATCTTCGCCTCAAGATCGACCTGCGTGCCATGCAAGAGGCTGATGATGCTTGGGCGCCAATTGCCAGGGTGGGTGGTGAACAACTGACCGAGATGGCCGTCCTGCACACTGAGGAACGACACCTCCAGGTTGCTCATGGAGCGCAGTTCATGGGCGAATTGCGTGTCCATGGGAAAGCCCATGACCACGCGTGCGATCGGCACAGGCCCGAGCACATCTTTTTGCACCAGCAAATAGGGGCGCCCGGCCATGGCGACGATCAACATTTGCTGGCCGCTGCGCCGCGCCTTGCGCAAGGCATCGGCATACGGGAACAGCTGGCCGCGCGTCTGCATCAGCAGGGTGCTGACCATGACCCTGTCATCCAGGCCCAGCACCATCACTTCGCTGGAACTGACCCCGGTGCCATGGGTGCCCAGGGCCGCCAGGATCGGCAGCGTGCGGCCGCCGGCCACCGCCTGCTTGAACGGCCCATCGGCGGTGAGCCAGTCCAACCCGTACTGCAAGCGCCGCCCGCGCAGGTCCAGCAGGCGCTCGAACACCTGCCGCCCCGTGTTCAGCTGTACGTCGGCCTGGTTCTCCACCGCCCGAGTGGTGGCAGCGTTCACGGCAAAATAGGTGGCGGCCACGACCACCAGTAACAACAGCGCCAGCACCCCGGCTATGCGGGTCTGAAACGTGTGGCGCCAATGCATGGCCGCGCCCTCGGGCCGCGCTCGTCGCTCTTGGCCGTGCTTTCCTTGTGTCATACGCGTCCCTGCCGACTGCTAACCGGCGTCAAAAAAACATCCTTTTTAATGGATTATTTTATTTAGGCAGGTTAGCTGGGACTGAGGATAAGTAAACCCAATAAAAGCTGGGCCTAACTGTCATATTATTGACGATCAATTCGAGAAGCGGAGGGGTAAAGTACGTTGACCCCACCTCTCCCGTTATTTCATGCAAATTGTTGCTAACGACGCCGCCCCATTGAAACCACCGCAACCCCGCCCCATCTAACCTGCATACTTACTGATGCAGGTGCCCCATGAGCGACCAGCAAGAATTTCCAGATTACGACCTCAACGATTACGCCGACCCCGAAAACGCCGAAACCTCCTCGTCCAACACCGGCCTGGCGCTGCCTGGGCAAAACCTGCCGGACAAGGTTTACATCATCCCGATCCACAACCGGCCGTTTTTCCCGGCCCAAGTGTTGCCGGTGATCGTCAATGAAGAGCCCTGGGCCGAAACCCTGGAGTTGGTGAGCAAATCCGACCACCACTCCCTTGCGCTGTTTTTCATGGACACGCCGCCCGAAGACCCACGCCACTTCGACACCTCCGCCCTGCCGCTGTACGGCACCCTGGTGAAGGTGCACCACGCCAGCCGCGAGAACGGCAAGCTGCAGTTCGTCGCCCAGGGCCTGACCCGCGTGCGCATCAAGACCTGGCTCAAGCACCACCGCCCACCGTACCTGGTGGAAGTCGAATACCCGCACCAGCCCAGCGAGCCGACCGATGAGGTCAAGGCCTACGGCATGGCGCTGATCAATGCGATCAAGGAACTGCTGCCCCTCAACCCGCTGTACAGCGAAGAGTTGAAGAACTACCTCAACCGCTTCAGCCCCAACGACCCGTCGCCGCTCACCGACTTTGCCGCCGCCCTCACCTCGGCGACAGGTAATGAACTGCAGGAAGTGCTGGACTGCGTGCCCATGCTCAAACGCATGGAAAAAGTGCTGCCGATGCTGCGCAAAGAGGTAGAAGTCGCGCGTCTGCAAAAAGAGCTCTCCGCCGAGGTAAACCGCAAGATCGGCGAGCACCAGCGTGAGTTCTTCCTCAAGGAACAACTCAAGGTCATCCAGCAGGAACTGGGCCTGACCAAGGACGATCGCAGCGCCGATGTCGAACAGTTCGAACAGCGCCTGCAAGGCAAGGTGCTGCCGGCGCAAGCGAAAAAACGCATTGATGAAGAACTGAACAAACTGTCGATCCTGGAAACCGGTTCGCCGGAATACGCCGTCACGCGCAACTACCTGGACTGGGCCACCTCGGTGCCGTGGGGCGTATACGGTGAAGACAAACTCGACCTCAAGCACGCGCGCAAAGTGCTCGACAAGCACCATGCGGGCCTGGATGACATCAAGAGCCGCATCCTCGAATTCCTCGCCGTGGGCGCCTACAAAGGCGAAGTCGCCGGTTCCATCGTGTTGCTGGTGGGCCCGCCCGGCGTGGGCAAGACGAGTGTGGGCAAGTCCATCGCCGAATCCCTGGGGCGGCCGTTCTATCGCTTCAGTGTTGGCGGCATGCGCGACGAGGCCGAGATCAAGGGCCACCGGCGCACCTACATCGGCGCCCTGCCCGGCAAGCTGGTGCAGGCGTTGAAAGACGTGGAAGTGATGAACCCGGTGATCATGCTCGACGAAATCGACAAGATGGGCCAGAGCTTCCAGGGCGACCCGGCGTCGGCGTTGCTGGAAACCCTGGACCCGGAACAGAACGTCGAATTCCTCGACCATTACCTGGACCTGCGCCTGGACCTGTCCAAAGTGCTGTTTGTGTGCACCGCCAACACCCTGGACTCGATCCCGGGCCCGTTGCTGGACCGCATGGAAGTAATTCGCCTGTCGGGCTATATCACCGAAGAAAAAGTCGCCATCGCCAAGCGCCACCTGTGGCCCAAGCAGTTGGAAAAAGCCGGCGTGGCCAAAAACAGCCTGACCATCACCGACGGCGCCCTGCGCGCATTGATCGATGGTTATGCTCGGGAAGCCGGCGTGCGCCAACTGGAGAAGCAACTGGGCAAGCTGGTGCGCAAGGCGGTGGTCAAGCTGCTGGATGAACCGGAGTCGGTGATCAAGATCGGCAACAAGGACCTGGAAAGCTCCCTGGGCATGCCCGTGTTCCGTAATGAGCAAGTGCTGTCCGGCACCGGCGTGATTACCGGCCTGGCCTGGACCAGCATGGGCGGCGCCACCTTGCCGATCGAAGCGACGCGCATCCACACGCTCAATCGCGGCTTCAAGCTCACCGGGCAGTTGGGTGAAGTGATGAAAGAGTCCGCCGAAATCGCCTACAGCTACATCAGCTCAAACCTGAAGTCGTTTGGCGGCGATGCGAAATTCTTCGACGAGGCCTTCGTGCACTTGCACGTGCCGGAAGGCGCCACGCCGAAAGACGGCCCGAGTGCCGGCGTGACCATGGCCAGTGCGTTGCTGTCCCTGGCCCGCAACCAACCGCCGAAAAAAGGTGTGGCGATGACCGGCGAACTGACCTTGACCGGGCATGTACTGCCGATTGGCGGGGTGCGCGAGAAGGTGATTGCGGCGCGGCGCCAGAAGATTCACGAGTTGATCTTGCCGGAGCCCAACCGTGGCAGCTTTGAAGAGTTGCCGGATTATTTGAAGGAAGGGATGACGGTGCACTTTGCCAAGCGGTTTGCGGATGTGGCGAAGGTGCTCTTCTGACACTGCTTTAGTGCCTGTACGGGCCCTATCGCGGGCAAGCCCGGCTCCCACAGGGATCGGCGTTGTTGATGACAACGCGGGTCAAATGTGGGAGCGGGCTTGCCCGCGATGGCGCCATCCGCCATACCGCATGCCCTCTTGTCACACCTTGTCTCATCTTCGGTTATGCTCCCCCTTCGTCGTGTATTAACGGAGCCTTCATGACCGCTGCCCGCCTGTTTCTCCCCTTGAGCCTTGCCCTGCTGGCCGCATGCGCCAGTGCCCCCCAGCAAAACGTCAGCGTGGACAACCAGAGCGCCTGCCCGCTCCAGCTTAAAAACGGGCAAAACCTGATCCTCACCCTGCCCAGCAACCCCACCACCGGTTACCGCTGGGCCATCCAGGACTCCGCGGGCGGCGTGTTGCGCGCCTTGAGCCCTGAGGTCTACAGCAGCACCGAGTCCGGCGTGATCGGCGGGGGCGGCCAGTCCACCTGGCGCTTCCAGGCGTTTGCCCCAGGGCAAGGGCGTTTGCGCCTGACATCCCAGCAACCCTGGGAGCCAGAGGCCGAACCTGTCGAAACCTTTGACTGCGCCATTACGGTGAACTGATATGCCATGGCTGATCCTTGCCTTGATGGGCGCCGGCACCTTTGTCTATGGCCTGGCGACCCATGCGACGCTGCTGTGCCTGCTGGTCAAGCCACTGCCGGTGCTGGCGCTGCTGGGTTGGCTGCATGACGCGCCGCCCACCGAGTATCGACGCTGGATCAGCCTGGGGTTGATTTTTTCCGTGGTGGGCGACGTGTTACTTGCCTGGCCAGGCGACCTGTTTATCTTTGGCCTGGGCGCGTTTCTGTTCGCGCATTTGGCTTATCTCAAAGCTTATTTCAGTGACTGTCGGCGCTTGGCGCTGCTGCCGATGGTGCTGGCCCTCGGCGTGGGCGCAATCTTGCTGAGCATCCTGATCTCCCACGGCCTCGGTGAACTGCTGATACCGGTGGTGGTTTACGCGCTGGTGATCAGCGCCATGCTCTGGCGTGCGTTGGCACGACTGGGCAGCGAGGTGCCCAAACGTTCAGCGTGGCTGGCGGCGGTGGGTGCGGTGTCGTTTGTGGTTTCCGACGCGCTGATCGGCATCAACCGGTTTGTGCTGGCGTTCGAGGCAGCGCCGTATTTGCTGATCACCACCTACTGGCTCGGGCAGTGGGGCATCACCGCCTCGGCTTTCCATCAGACAACCCGCGCATCCGAGGAGCAACTTGGCTAAAATGCCGGCCTTTCCCCCATCGTCGCCGGAACAGCCGTGAGCAAAGAACCCGATCGCCTATTCGCCCAGCCCCTGCCCCAGGTGCCGGACTTCGCCTTTAACGAGGATGTGGTGCGGGTGTTCCCGGACATGATCAAGCGCTCGGTGCCGGGCTACCCCACCATCGTCGAAAACCTCGGCGTGCTGGCCGCGCAATTTGCCCAACCGGGTAGCGTGCTGTATGACCTGGGCTCTTCCCTGGGCGCCGTGACCCAAGCCCTGCGTCGCCATGTACGCACCGAGGGTTGCCGGGTGATCGCCGTGGATAACTCCGCCGCGATGGTCGAGCGCTGCCGCGAATACCTCAATGGCCAGGACTCGATGTTCCAGGAGTTGCTGCCGGTGGAGGTGATCGAGGGCGACATCCTCGCCCTGCAATTCAAGCCCGCCTCGGTGGTGGCCCTGAACTTCACCCTGCAATTTATCGCCCCCCAGGAGCGCCTGGCGTTGCTGGGGCGCATTCGCCAGGCGCTGCTGCCGGGCGGGGCGTTGATCCTCTCGGAAAAGCTGCGCTTTAACGATGTTGAAGAGCACGCGCTGCTGACCGACCTGCATATCGCCTTCAAACGCGCCAACGGCTACAGCGAACTGGAAATCGCCCAGAAGCGCAGCGCCATCGAAAACGTCATGAAGCCCGACAGCCTCGAAGAACACCGCGAACGCCTGCTGGCGGCCGGGTTCTCGAAAGTCGTGCCGTGGTTCCAGTGTCTTAACTTTGCCTCGTTGATTGCCTTGCCATGATTGATTTGTCCCCCCTCGCCCGCCATCTGGTCGGCACTCCCCTGGCCGTGTGGGCCCAGGGCCTGCAAGCGCAGCTCGATAGCAAGATGGAAAAAGGCCATGGCGACCTGGAGCGCTGGCAGAGCGCCTTGGATGCACTGCCGAAGATCCAGCCCAACAGCGTAGATTTGCTCAACGGCCTGGTGCTGGACACCGATTGCGACGACGCCACCCGCGAACAGATGCACACCGCGCTGATGGGCCTGAGCCCCTGGCGCAAAGGCCCGTTCCATCTGTTCGGCGTGCATGTGGACACCGAGTGGCGTTCGGACTGGAAGTGGTCGCGGGTCGCGCCGCACCTGAACCTCAAAGGCAAGCGCATCCTCGACGTGGGCTGCGGCAACGGCTACTACATGTGGCGCATGCTCGGCGCCGGGGCCGACAGCGTGATTGGCGTGGACCCCAACTGGCTGTTCTTCTGCCAGTTCCAGGCAGTGCAGCGCTACTTGTCCGAGCCCAAGGCCTGGCACCTGCCGTTCCCGTTCGAAGACTTGCCGGCGAACCTGGAAGGCTTTGACACGGTATTTTCCATGGGCGTGTTCTACCACCGCCGCTCGCCCATCGAACATTTACTGGCGTTGAAGGACACCCTGGTCAAGGGCGGCGAGCTGGTATTGGAAACATTGGTGGTGGAAGGCGACCAACAACAAGTGCTGGTGCCAGAAGACCGTTACGCCCAGATGCGCAACGTGTGGTTCTTGCCGTCGGTGCCGGCGTTGATGCTGTGGCTGCGCCGGGCCGGGTTCAGTGACGTGCGGTGCGTGGATGTGAGCGTGACCACGGTTGAGGAGCAGCGTGGAACGCAGTGGATGAAGTATCAGTCGCTGAGTGATTTCCTGGACCCTGAGGATCACAGCAAGACCATTGAAGGGCTGCCGGCACCGATGCGGGCGGTGATCATCGCGCGCAAATAACACCACGCTCGTTCTGAAAAAATGGAGATCAACGGTGGGAGCTGGCTTGCCTGCGATAGCGGTGGGTCAGTCAATATTGGGCTGACTGACAGATGGCTATCGCAGGCAAGCCAGCTCCCACATTGATATTTCAGTGTTCTTTAGAGTGGTGGCTTGGCCCGGCGAGCCTTGAAGAACTCGCTCAGGACAGCCCCACACTCCTCGGCCAATACCCCGCCCTCAAACAACACCCGATGGTTAAGAAAACCCTGGGTAAAAAACTGACCCTGGCTTTGCACGATGCCCGCCTTCGGCTCCAACGCGCCATACACCACCCGCGCCACCCGCGAATGCACGATCAGCCCGGCACACATGCTGCACGGTTCCAGCGTCACGTACAGCGTGCTGCCCACCAGCCGATAGTTGCTGATCGCCTGAGCAGCGGCGCGGATCGCGACCATTTCGGCATGGGCGCTGGGGTCGTTGCCGCTGATGGGGCAGTTGAAGCCGCGGCCGATGATTTCACCGCCCTGCACCAGCACCGCACCCACCGGCACTTCGCCCAATGCAGCACCTTGGGCGGCGAGCGCCAGGGCTTCGCGCATAAAGTCCTGGTCGCGGCTGCGGTCGATAATCGCGGCGGGGCGAATCTGGCGCATCACGCCACCTCGATGGCGGCCATCAGGCCGGTTTCCATGTGGTCGATCACATGGCAATGGAACATCCACACCCCTGGGTTATCCGCCACCAAGGCCACGCGGGCGCGTTCGTTCTTGCCCAGCAGATAGGTGTCGGTGAAATACGGGATCACCTTGTGGCGGTTGGACGCAAGCACCTTGAAGCTCATCCCGTGCAGGTGGATCGGGTGCTGGTATTGGGTCATGTTCTTCAATTCGAAAATGTAGCTCTTGCCCTTCTCCAGCTTGGCAATCGGGCGGTCGGCACAGGTCTTGTCGGTGATGTCCCAGGCCTGGCCGTTGATCTGCCACAGGCTCGGCGGCTTGCCGTTTTCGACATTGACCGACACTGAACCGACCCATTCGAAATTGAAGTTGAGTTTCTCGGCATTGGCCAGGTCTGGCTCGGCAACCGGGTTGGCCGGCAATGCCGGTGGCCACAGGGTAGGCGCGTCGGTATTGGCCACCGAGCGGAAGGTGCCAAGGCGCACCGGGCCGTTGCGCAACGACAGTTCTTCGCCCGCCGGTGGCGCCTTGATCGCCAGGCAAATACGCATGCCCGGGCCCAGCCAATATTCCTTGCCCAACGGGCGCGGCTCGATGGGGTTGCCGTCCAACGCGTAGATCTGCGCTTCGACCCCGGGAATATTGAGGCGATAGGTCACAGTGTTATCGAGGTTGAGCAGGCGCACGCGGGTGATTTGCCCAGCCGGCAGGTCGATGACCGCCTGGGGCACCCCATTGATGGTCGACAGGCGCCCGGCCGTGCCGCCACGCGCCGCTTCACGGGGGATGCTGAACTCGACAAACCCGCCCTCTTCGTCGATGTGCCAGTTCTTCAGGCTCAAAGTGCGTTCGTACTTGAAACCGGTGGGTTCGCGCTCTTCCACGATCAACGGGCCGACCAGGCCACGGCCGAGTTCTTCGCTGCTGCTCACGTGAGGGTGATACCAGTAGCTGCCGGCATCGGGTACGCGGAATTTATAGTCGAAGTATTCGCCAGGCAGCACCGGCAATTGCGAGACGTAGGGCACGCCGTCCATTTCCAGCGGCAGGCGGATGCCGTGCCAGTGGATGGTAGTGGCGACTGGCAGATGGTTGATAAAGCGCACCCGCAGCCATTCGCCTTGGCGCACCCGCAACTCGGTGCCCGGCGCCGATGGGCCGAACGCCCAGGCCTGGGTCTTATGCCCCGGCACCAACTCTACGTCCAGGGGCGCGGCGATCAGCTCGTAATCGTGCCCCGCCTCGGACTCAGCGACTTTCCCCAGCCAGTAGCGGTAGCCACCGCCGGCACCGACGCCTACTACGGCCAGGCCAGCAAGACCACCCAGGATTTGTCGACGGGAAAAGGATCGGGACACAACAACCTCGCGTATCTGCCGCAGGCCAAGGGCCCGCAAAGGGCTGATACGATACACCTGCGTCGGCTAAACAGTAAGGCTTCGCATTGCCGCATGCCAAAAACGCCGACGACTCATCATGTGGGAGCTGGCTTGCCTGCGATTGCAGTGGGCCAGCTACGAATGCGTCAACTGACACTCCGCTATCGCAGGCAAGCCAGCTCCCACAATGATCTTCATTGTTTATCAGTGCTTGGCAGCGGCCAGAATCAGGGCTTTCATCTCGGCCACTGCGCCTTTGAAACCGACGAACAACGCGTGCGCCACCAGGGCGTGGCCGATATTCAGTTCGTTGATGCCCTTGATCGCGGCTACGGCTTCGACGTTGTGGTAATGCAAGCCATGGCCGGCATTGACGATCAAGCCCTCGTTGAGCCCGCAGTTCACGCCGTCGATGATGCGTTGCAACTCGTCGGCCACTTCGGTCGGCGTGGTGGCATCGGCATAACGGCCAGTGTGCAGCTCGATCGCCGGGGCGCCCACGCGGCGAGAGGCTTCGATCTGGCGTTCGTCGGCGTCGATGAACAGCGAGACTTCGCTGCCGATCCGCGACAGGCGCTCCACCGCAGCCTTGATCCGCGCTTCCTGGCCGGCGACGTCGAGGCCGCCTTCGGTGGTCAACTCCTGGCGGGTTTCCGGTACCAGGCAGATATGCGCCGGGCGGATGCGCTCGGCGAACGCCATCATTTCTTCGGTCACACCCATTTCGAAGTTCATGCGGGTTTGCAGCACGTCCTTGAGCAGCAGTACATCGCGCTCCTGGATGTGGCGGCGGTCTTCGCGCAGGTGCACGGTGATGCCGTCGGCGCCCGCTTCTTCGGCGTCCAGCGCGGCCTTGACCGGGTCAGGGTAACGGGTGCCCCGGGCCTGGCGCAGGGTGGCGACGTGGTCGATGTTGACGCCAAGAAGAATGCGATTGCTGGTGGTCACGGAAGCGCTCCTGAAAAGGGAAAGAATCGGTGCACAGCATACACGGGGACGTCAGGGCTTTCGAAACAACTCGCGACTGACCAGCGGCCGCCCGCCCAGGTGCACGGCCAGTGCCTGGCGCATCAGGCGCTTAGCGGCGGACAAAGCGCCCGGCGCGCTCCAATCCGCGTCGCTCATCGCCAGCAGTTCGCTGCCCTGGAACAGGCCCGGCTGCAATAGATATACGCGCTCAAGGCCCGCATCCACTTGCAGGCGGTACATGCCGTCGGCGGCCACGGGATCGCCGTGCAGGTCGTTGTGCAATTCAAAGCCATAGCCAAGGTCGTCGAGCAAGCGCCATTCAAAGGCACGCAGCAGCGGCTCCAGTGGGCGGCCTTCAGCGAGGGCCAGCAAGGTGGCGGCGTAGTGATCGAAGATCGCCGGGTGCGGGTCTTCGGCGGGCAACAGGCGAATCAGCAGTTCATTGAGGTAAAGGCCGCTGAACAGCGCATCGCCATTCAGCCAGGCCGAGGTGCCAACGCTTTCCAGGCGACCGACGTTTTTCAGCTCGCCCTTGCCGCGAAACTCCACGTCCAGCGCCACGAACGGCCGCGCCAAGGTGCCCGCCTTGCCCCGCGCGCTGCGCAAGACTGCGCGCAGTCGGCCTTGGGGCGTGAGGAAGTCCACCAGCGCACTGGTTTCGCGGTAGGCGCGGCTGTGCAGGACATAGGCGAGTTGGCTGGGGGGGGAGGCGGACATGAGGCTCTCTCGCAGAACGTGAAACAGCGCCGATCCAATGTGGGAGCGGGCTTGCCCGCGATGTCGGCGTCACAGTCAACATCTCTGCCGAATGTTACATCATCATCGCGGGCAAGCCCGCTCCCACAAAGTTTTGCAGTGTGTTCGAGGCCCGTTACAGGTCGCCGTAGCCCAGGGAGCGCAACGCACGCTCATCATCGGACCAGCCACCCTTCACCTTCACCCACAGGTTGAGCATGATCTTGGAGTCGAACAGCAACTCCATATCCTTGCGCGCTTCGGTGCCGATGCGCTTGATGCGCTCGCCCTTGTCGCCAATGATGATTTTCTTCTGGCCGTCACGTTCGACGAGGATCAACGCATGGATATGCAAGGTCTTGCCCTGCTGCTTGAATTCTTCGATTTCGACGGTGATCTGGTACGGCAGCTCGGCGCCCATCTGGCGCATGATTTTCTCGCGGACCAGTTCGGCGGCAAGGAAGCGGCTGCTGCGGTCGGTGATCTGGTCTTCCGGGAAGAAGTGCTCGTTTTCTGGCAGGTAACCGGCGATCACGCGCTCCAGGGCTTCGAGGTTGTGGCCGTGCTGGGCTGAGATCGGCATGATCTGGGCGTTCGGCAGTTGCTCCTGCAACCAGGTCAGGTGCGGCATCAGCTCGGCTTTGTCTTCGATACGGTCGGTCTTGTTCAGCGCGACGATCAACGGGCCGGTCACGTATTGCACACGCTCGAGGACCATCTGGTCTTCGTCGGTCCACTTGGTGCGGTCAACCACGAAGATCACCACGTCGACGTCTTTCAACGCGGCCGAGGCGGTCTTGTTCATGTAGCGGTTCAGGGCTTTCTCGCCGCCTTTGTGCATGCCAGGGGTATCGACATACACCGCTTGCACGTTGCCTTCGGTCTTGATGCCCAGCATGTTGTGGCGGGTGGTCTGGGGCTTGCGCGAGGTGATCGCGAGCTTCTGGCCGAGGATGTGGTTGAGCAGCGTGGACTTGCCCACGTTCGGGCGGCCGACGATGGCAACATAGCCACAGCGTGTTGCGGTTGAATCAGTCATGGCCATTCTCCACGCCCAGGGCAATCAGTGCTGCAGCGGCCGCTACCTGTTCGGCAATACGACGGCTCACACCCTGACCTCGGCTTTTTTCGTTCAATAAAGTGATTTCACATTCCACGAAGAACACCCGGCAATGGGGCTCGCCCTGGATATCCACCACTTCGTAGCGTGGCAGTTCGCAACCGCGGGACTGCAGGTACTCTTGCAGGCGGGTCTTGGGATCCTTGTTGGTGTCTACCAGCGTCAGGCTTTCGATTTCCGAGGCCAGCCAGGCGACAACGCGTTCCTTGGCCGTCTCCATGCCTGCATCGAGGTAGATCGCACCGATCAAGGCTTCCAGGGCATCAGCCAGGATTGACTCGCGACGGAAACCGCCGCTTTTCAACTCACCGGAACCCAGCCGCAGGTACTCGCCCAGGCCAAAGCCTCGGGCCAGCACGGCCAGGGTCTCGCCTTTCACAAGGCGTGCGCGCAGGCGCGACAGCTGGCCTTCTCGCGCTTGGGGGAAGCGCTCGAACAGCGCCTCGCCGGCGGCGAAATTGAGGATAGCGTCACCGAGGAATTCCAGGCGCTCGTTATTGCGCCCTGCAAAGCTGCGGTGTGTGAGGGCAAGGACCATCAATTCCTGGTCCTTGAAGGTGTAGCCGAGCTGACGCTCGAGACGACTTAGAGAAACGGTCACGGTTTATCCATATCTAGTTGATGGCACCGGCGGCCATCGACGATTGACGCAGTGTTCAAATTCAAATCCTGATGGGTACCGGGCATCGGAAAATGTCCAAGCCCCAGAAAAGCATTCGGCGCTGTGTTCACAGCGCCGCTTGTATTACTTGATCAGCCCGACCCGCGAGAAGTTCGGCAGGTGGCTGAGCTTGGGTTCCGGCCAACTCATCCAGACCGCGAAGGCTTTGCCGACAATGTTCTCGTCCGGCACCATGCCCAGCAGGTCCTTGGGAATGTTGGGGTCATCCCAGTAGCGGCTGTCGTTGGAGTTATCGCGGTTGTCGCCCATCATGAAGTAATGCCCGGCAGGCACTTTCCACTGGCCATCCGGCATCGCGCGGTAGCGGCTCATTTCCTTGCGGATTTGGTGCTCCACCGCGCCGAGTTTTTCCTGGTACAGCTCGGCGCTGCCCAGGGTATTCGGCTCGGCGCCCAGCAGCTTCTCGGCCACCGACTCACCGTTGATGAACAGGCGCTTGTCGCTGGTGTAGCGCACCACGTCGCCCGGCAGGCCGACCACACGTTTGATGTAGTTGACGTTCGGGTCGCTTGGGTAGCGGAACACCATCACATCGCCGCGCTGCGGGTCACCCACCGGGATGACTTTTTTGTCGATCACCGGTAGGCGAATGCCGTAGGAAAACTTGTTCACCAGGATGAAGTCGCCCACATCCAGGGTCGGTTTCATCGACCCCGAAGGGATCTGGAACGGCTCTACCAGAAACGAGCGCAACACCAGCACGATGAACAACACCGGGAAGAACGACTTGCCGTACTCAACCAGCAAGGGCTCTTTGTTCAGCTTCTCGACCACCACCGCATCGGGCTGGCTGACGCTGCCCTGATAGGAAGCAATGGCCGCCCGACGACGCGGGGCGAAGAACACCAGATCGAGCAACGCCAGGAGACCACAGACGGCAACGGCAATGACCAGCAACAGCGGGAAATTTAGTGACATAGGACCTAACTATCCAACCTGAGCACCGCAAGGAAGGCTTCTTGTGGAACTTCCACGTTGCCTACTTGCTTCATGCGTTTTTTACCGGCCTTTTGCTTCTCAAGCAGTTTGCGCTTACGGCTTACGTCACCGCCGTAGCATTTGGCCAGTACGTTCTTTCTGAGAGCCTTGACGGAGGTCCGTGCAATGATCTGCCCGCCGATGGCGGCCTGGATCGCGACGTCGAACATCTGGCGCGGAATCAGTTCTTTCATCTTCTCGGTCAGTTGGCGACCTTTGTAATGCGCGTTGTCCTTGTGCACGATCAGTGCCAGGGCATCTACCTTGTCGCCGTTGATCAGCACATCCAGTTTCACCAGATTAGCCGATTGGTAACGATCGAAATGGTAGTCCAGCGAAGCATAGCCGCGACTGGTGGACTTGAGACGGTCGAAGAAGTCCAGGACCACTTCGTTCATCGGCATATCGTAGGTCACTTGTACCTGAGTACCGAGGAACAGCATGTCGCGCTGCACGCCACGCTTTTCGATACACAGTGTAATGACGTTGCCCAAGTGTTCCTGCGGTACCAGGATATTGGCCCGCACGATCGGCTCGCGCATGTCTTCGATGGCCGACAGGTCCGGAAGCTTGGAGGGGTTGTCGACGTAAATCGTTTCACCGGTTTTGAGCAGCAACTCAAAAATAACGGTTGGCGCGGTGGTGATCAGGTCCAGGTCGTACTCGCGCTCAAGGCGCTCCTGGATGATCTCCATGTGCAGCATGCCCAGGAACCCGCAACGGAAGCCGAAGCCCAGGGCGTCGGAGCTTTCCGGGGTGTACTGCAACGACGAGTCGTTGAGGGTCAGTTTTTGCAGGGCTTCGCGGAAATCTTCGAAGTCATCGGAGCTGACCGGGAACAGGCCGGCGTAGACCTGTGGCTGGATGCGCTTGAAGCCGGGCAGCACGTCGACGTCTGGCGTGGAGCTCAAGGTCAGGGTGTCACCCACTGGCGCACCATGAATGTCCTTGATGCCGGCGATAATGAAGCCTACTTCACCGGCTTTCAGATCAACGGTAGCGGTGTGCTTGGGGTTGAATACACCGACGCTGTCCACCAAGTGGATCTTGCCGGTGGACTTGACCAGGATCTTGTCGCCCTTCTTCACACGGCCATGGCGCACGCGCACCAGGGACACAACGCCCAGGTAGTTGTCGAACCAGGAGTCGATGATCAACGCTTGCAGCGGATCTTCGTAGTTGCCGGTCGGCGCGGGAATGGTGTGCACCAGGCGTTCGAGCACTTCGTCGACACCCAGGCCGGTCTTGGCGCTGCAGGTGACGGCGTCGGTGGCATCGATGCCGATGATCTTCTCGATCTCTTCCTTGACGCGCTCAGGCTCGGCCTGGGGCAGGTCGATCTTGTTGAGCACGGGCATGACTTCCAGGCCCTGCTCGATCGCGGTGTAGCAGTTGGCAACCGACTGCGCCTCGACGCCCTGGCCGGCATCGACCACCAGCAACGCACCTTCACAGGCCGCCAGCGAACGGCTGACTTCGTAGGTGAAGTCAACGTGACCAGGGGTGTCAATGAAGTTCAGTTGGTAAGTGATGCCGTCTTTGGCCTTGTAGTACAGCGTGACGCTGTGGGCCTTGATGGTGATCCCGCGCTCGCGTTCGAGGTCCATGGAGTCCAGTACCTGGGCTTCCATTTCACGCTCGGCAAGGCCGCCGCACATCTGGATAAATCGATCGGCCAGCGTCGACTTGCCATGGTCAATGTGGGCGATGATGGAGAAATTGCGGATATGACTCAAATCACTCACGGATCAACACTCAAAAAGGCTGCAGGCAGATTGCCCGCTGAAAAATAGCCGGGAATTGTACCTGATGCTCAGGCCAGACGTCATCTTTGCTGACCAATACAAAAAAGCCCCACTTTAATGGGGCTTAAAACTGTAGGAGCGAGCTTGCTCGCGAAAATCGCCAACGATAACGCGCTTATTCTGGATAAACGCGGCGTTTCGCAGACGTTCGCGAGCGCGGCTTCAACCCGCCCGGCGCAGCAGCCAGAACCCAGCCACGGCGCAGATGGCCGTAGGCACCAGCACCGCAAACAGCGGCGAGAAGCCGAATACCAGGCTCGACGGCCCAAGCAAATCCTGGGCGATGCGGAAGGTGAAGCCCACCAGCACGCCGGTAAATACCCGTTGGCCCAGGGTCACGGAGCGTAATGGCCCGAAAATGAAGGAAATCGCCATCAACACCAAGGCGGCGGTAACCACCGGCTGCAAGACTTTCACCCAGAACGCCAGCCAGTAGCGGCCATTGTTCAAACCCTGTTCCTTGAGGTAGTGGATATAGCTCCACAAACCGGAGATCGGCAGGGCTTCCGGCACCATGACCACGGTGTTGAGCAATTCCGGCTTGAGGGCGATATCCCACTGTTCGGTCGGCACGTTGACCACTTCGGTGCTGGACTGGGTGCCCTGGCCCACGTTACGGAAGTGGGTGGTGGTGACGTCGCTCAGTTGCCATTGCTCGCCACTGTACTGCGCGCGCTTGGCGAAGCTGGACGACAGCATGTGCCGTTCTTTGTCGAAGGTGTAGCGGGTCACCCCGATCAACAGGCCACCCGGCTGCACGGCGTTGATGTGAATGAACTCGTCACCTTGGCGGTGCCACAGGCCATGCTTGGCGCTTTGCGCATCGCCCGAACCCTGGGCCAGGGCGCGATTGGCCTGGGCGGTGGCTTCGGCCGGTGGCGCGACGTACTCACCGATCAGCACGCTGCACGCCATCAGCAGCAGCATCGGCTTCATCACCGCCCAGACGATACGGCCGATAGACACCCCGGCGGCGCGCATGATGGTCAGCTCGCTGTTGCTGGCCAGGGTACCCAGGCCGATCAGGCAACCAATCAGCGCGGCCATTGGCATCATGTCGTAGAGACGACGCGGCGCGGTCAGTGCGACGTAGCTCAGCACGTCCGTGACTGTGTAAGTGTCAGTAACGTTGCCCACTTCATCAATGAAGGCGAACAACAAGGCCAGGCCGAGGATGATGCCCAGTACCGCGAGGATGGCGATCAGTACGCTAATGCCGATGTAGCGATCAAGCTTAGCCACGGGCCAACTCCTTCAGGCCACGACGGCTCTTCATTTTCAAACGGATAGGTTCCCAGTAGAGCAGCCCCAGGCCGATCATCAGGAAAACCCCGTGCACCCACCACAGGCCCAGCGCTGGCGGCAACTTGCCCTTTTCCAGGGAACCACGGGCAGAAATCAGGATGGTCAGGTAGGCCATGTACAGCAGGATCGCCGGCAGCAACTTGAGGAAACGCCCTTGGCGCGGGTTGACGCGCGACAGCGGCACGGCCATCAAGGTCACGATAAACACCAACAGCGGCAGGGACAGGCGCCATTGCAACTCGGCGATGGAGCGCAACTCCGGGCTGCCGAACAGCGATGAGGTGGGCAGTGCGTCGCGGTCGGTGACCTCGTCACTGATCTCGGCCTTGGGCAGCATGACGCCGTAGGTGTCGTACTTGATCGCCCGATAATCCGCCAGGCCAGGGCTGCCGTCGTAGCGGTAGCCGTTTTCCAGGATCAGGTAGCGGTTGCCATCGGGGCGGATTTCCTGGCGACCGCTGTCGGCCACCAGGATGGTAATGCCACGGTCTTTCTGGTTCTGGCCGAGGTTCTTCTGGGAAATGAACACGCCGCCGAGGTTGGAACGGTCGTCGGTCATGGTTTCGGTGTAGGTCACCCGCGAGCCGTCGCTGAGCGCCTGGAAGCGACCGGGCTCGAGGGTGTCGAACTCCGTCATCGCATCCTGCTTGTTCAGCAGCAGCTGGAATTGCATGGCCCCCTGGGGCGCCAGGCTCATGCTCAACCAGGCCACCACCAGAGCAACACCGGCGGCAGGCACCATGGTCATGGCCAGCAGGCGCTGCTGACTCATGCCGGTGGCCGACAGCACGGTCATCTCGCTTTCCAGGTACAGCCGGCCATAGGCCAGCAATATGCCGAGAAACAGGCCAAGCGGCAGGATCAACTGCAGCATGCCGGGCATCCGGTAGCCCATGATCAGGAACAGTGAGCCCGGATCCAGGGCGCCGGCGGCGGCTTGGGCCAGGAACTTGACGAAACGACCACTCATGATGATGACCAGCAACACCGCACTCACGGCACTCAGGGTCAACAGGACTTCGCGGGACAGATAACGGAAGACAATCAAACCAGACACTCCAGGGTTGTCAGGCTAAGGCGGCCAAACAAGCAAGCATACCGAGTCGACCCGTTTACCACGGGCCGGCTAAAAAGATGGCGCATTATCCTGTGATTGACCGCGCCTGTCACGGAGCTTACTCATGCGCACGCACAAAGCGTGCGCCAAGGGTTGTCAGGCTCCGCTGGCGAGGTTCAAACTGCGGCCTTTGTCGCTGGCGGTTTACAACGCTGCCGAGCTTTAAAGCCGGAGTACAAGCTCCCGGCTCACAGACCTTGATAAGGGACCCGAAAATGGAATTGGTTGTAAAAAGCGTTAGCCCCGAAACGTTGAAAACCGCCACCCTCGTGGTCGCTGTCGGCGAAGGCCGCACACTCGGCGTCGCCGCCAAGCAACTGGACGAACTGAGCGGCGGCGCTATCAGCGCAGTGCTCAAGCGCGGTGACCTGGCCGGCAAGGTCGGCCAGAGCCTGCTGCTGCAGAGCCTGCCCAACCTTAAAGCCGAGCGCGTTTTGCTGGTGGGCGTGGGCAAGGATGCCGAACTGGGCGACCGTCCGTTTCGCAAGATCGTCAGCGGTCTCCTCACCACCCTCAAGGGCCTGGGCGGCAGCGATGCGGTGCTGGCACTCGATGAAATCGTGGTCAAGGGCCGCGACAGCTACGGCAAGACCCGACTGCTGGCTGAGTCGCTGGTGGACGGCGGCTATATTTTCGACCAGTTCAAGAGCCAGAAAGCCGAACCCCGCGCCCTGAAGAAAATCACCCTGCTGACCATCAAGGCTGCCCAGGCTGAAGTCCAGCGCGCCGTCACCCACGCCCAGGCCATCGCCAACGGCATGTCGTTCACTCGCGACCTGGGCAACCTGCCGCCGAACATCTGCCACCCGACGTTCCTGGGCGAACAGGCCAAGGCACTGGGCAAAGAGTTCAAGGGCTTGAAGGTTGAAGTGCTGGACGAGAAGAAGATCAAGGACCTGGGCATGGGCTCGTTCTATGCCGTGGGCCAGGGCAGCGACCAGCCGCCACGCCTGATCGTGATGCAATACAACGGCGGCAAGAAGTCCGAGAAGCCTTACGCCCTGGTAGGTAAAGGCATCACCTTCGATACCGGCGGCATCAGCCTCAAGCCGGGCGCCGGCATGGACGAGATGAAGTACGACATGGGCGGCGCCGCCAGCGTGTTCGGCACCCTGCGTGCCGTGCTGGAACTCAAGCTGCCGATCAACCTGGTGTGCATCCTGGCCTGCGCCGAGAACATGCCGAGCGGCGGCGCGGCTCGCCCGGGCGATATCGTCACCACCATGAGCGGCCAGACCGTAGAGATCCTCAACACCGACGCCGAAGGCCGTCTGGTGCTGTGCGACGCCCTGACCTACGCCGAGCGCTTCAAGCCCCAGGCCGTGATCGACATCGCTACCTTGACCGGTGCCTGCGTAGTTGCCCTGGGCGCCCACACTTCGGGCCTGCTGGGCAACAACGACGAACTGATCGAGCAACTGCTCAGCGCCGGCAAGGCCGCCGACGACCGCGCCTGGCAACTGCCGCTGTTCGATGAGTACCAGGAACAGCTCGACAGCCCGTTCGCCGACATCGCCAACATCGGTGGCCCGAAAGCCGGCACCATCACGGCGGCCTGCTTCCTGTCGCGCTTTGCCAAGAACTTCAACTGGGCTCACCTGGACATCGCCGGCACGGCCTGGACCAGCGGCGGCAAGGACAAGGGCGCCACTGGCCGTCCGGTGCCCCTGTTGACCCAATACCTGCTGGATCGCGCCAAGGCTTAAGCGGCCCCTGCGCCTCTTTGTAGGAGCGAGCTTGCTCCTACAGAGGGGCCATCAGGCCAACCCCAGGATTTTCAATGCCCCAAGTCGACTTCTATATATTGCCCAGCGCCGATCCCCTCGCGCGCCTGGACTTTGCCTGCAAACTCACCGAAAAAGCCTGGCGTATGGGCCATCGCATCTACCTGCACTGCAGCGATGCCGCCCAACGTGACGAACTTGATGCCCGTCTGTGGCGCTTCAAGGGCGAAAGCTTCGTGCCCCACGGCCACGCCGAATCCGAACCTGAAAGCCTGGTTGTGCTGGGCTTGGGAGACAACTGCGGCGATCACCATGACTTGCTGGTCAACCTCGACCTGAAAGTACCGGCCTTTGCCCAAGCGTTCGCCCGTGTGGCGGAAGTGGTGGTGGAAGACCCGGCTATTCGTCAGGCCGCGCGGGAGAGTTTCCGTTTCTACCGCGAACAGGGCTATCCTCTGCAAGATCACCGGCTACAACGACTTTGAGTACATGATGGACACTCCAAACCCGCTGAAAAAAGACGACCACCTGCTGGATGACCTGGAGTCGATCCGTCAGTTACTGGGTGATGACAACCTGCAACCGCCGCTGCTGACCGAGACGGCCGATGGCGAGGTACAGATCCCGCTGCTGTTCGACATGGTCGGCGGCAAGCCTGCCGCGCCGGCACCTGTGGTTGCTGAACCCGCCCCAGCCGCCGAAAAAGCCCCCGATGCCCTGCTGCTGCACCTGGACAACGAACTGCGCGCCGCCGCGCAATTGATCATGCAGGATGTGATCGACGACTTTGCGCCGCATATCGAAGCCGAGATCAAGCGTCGGATGGATGCGCGGATGGAGCGGTTGCTCAGCCAATACCAGAACTGAAAGTCCCCCCATCCTTGTGGGAGCTGGCTTGCCTGCGATGGCGGCGCATCAGTCGCCGACGATGCTGACTGAAACACCGCCATCGCAGGCAAGCCAGCTCCCACATTAATTCTGCATCGGTCTTAACCGTCTTCGCCTCGCCCTCGCCCCTATCCCCCGTTATACTTGCCGGCTTTCCTGAATAAATGCCAACTAGGGTCCCGCCGCGCATGGATAAGACCTACCAGCCCCACGCTATCGAAACTTCCTGGTACAACACCTGGGAGTCCGAGAACTATTTCGCCCCACAAGGTGCGGGCGACTCGTACACCATCATGATTCCGCCACCGAACGTCACTGGCAGCCTGCACATGGGCCATGGCTTCAACAATGCGATCATGGATGCGTTGATCCGCTTCCGCCGCATGCAGGGTCGCGACACCCTGTGGCAACCGGGCACCGACCACGCCGGCATCGCCACCCAGATGCTGGTGGAACGCCAACTGGAAGCCACCGGCCAGAACCGTCACGACCTGGGTCGCGAGAAATTCCTGGAGAAAGTCTGGGAATGGAAAGACCAGTCCGGCGGCAATATCAGCCGTCAGATCCGTCGCCTGGGTTCGTCCGTAGACTGGAGCCGCGAGCGCTTCACCATGGACGACGGCCTGTCCGAAGCCGTAAAGGAAGCCTTCGTGCGCCTGCACGAAGACGGCCTGATCTACCGCGGCAAGCGCCTGGTCAACTGGGACACCAAGTTGCACACGGCCATTTCCGACCTTGAAGTGGAAAACCACGACGAGAAAGGCTTCCTGTGGAACCTCAAGTACCCGCTGGCCGACGGCGCCAAGACCGCTGAAGGCAACGATTACCTGATCGTCGCCACTACCCGTCCGGAAACCATGCTCGGCGATGCCGCCGTCGCTGTTAACCCGAACGACGAGCGCTACCAGGCGCTGATCGGCAAGTTTGTCGAACTGCCGCTGGTTGGCCGCCGCATCCCGATCATCGCGGATGACTATTGCGACCCTGAGTTCGGCACCGGCTGCGTGAAAATCACCCCGGCCCACGATTTCAACGACTACGAAGTCGGCAAGCGCCACAACCTGCCGCTGCTGAACATCTTCGACAAAAATGCCGCCGTATTGCCGGCCTGCCAGGTGTTCAACCTGGACGGCTCGCTGAACGACAGCATCGACGGCAAGATCCCCGCCGAATACGCAGGTCTGGACCGTTTTGAAGCGCGCAAGCAGATCGTAGCTGCCTTCGACGCCGCCGGTTTGCTGGTCAGCGTCGACGACCACGGCCTGAAAGTGCCGAAGGGCGACCGCTCCGGCACCGTGATCGAGCCGTGGCTGACCGACCAGTGGTACGTGTCCACCAAGCCGCTGGCAGAACCTGCGATTGCCGCCGTGGAAGATGGCCGCATCCAGTTCGTGCCCAAACAGTACGAAAACATGTACTTCTCGTGGATGCGCGACATCCAGGACTGGTGCATCAGCCGTCAGCTGTGGTGGGGCCACCGTATTCCGGCCTGGTATGACGAATCGGGCAAGGTTTATGTAGGCCGCGACGAAGCCGAAGTGCGTGCCAAGCACAACCTCGGCGCCGACATCGCGCTGCAACAGGACAACGACGTACTGGACACCTGGTTCAGTTCGGGCCTGTGGACCTTCTCTACCCTGGGCTGGCCGCAGCAGACCGAGTTCCTGAAGAAATTCCACTCCACCGACGTGCTGGTCACCGGCTTCGACATCATTTTCTTCTGGGTTGCCCGGATGATCATGCTCACCATGCACCTGGTGAAGAACGAAGACGGCACCCCGCAGGTACCGTTCAAGACCGTGTACGTACACGGCCTGGTACGCGACGGCCAGGGCCAGAAGATGTCCAAGTCCAAGGGTAACGTCCTGGACCCGCTGGACATCATCGACGGCATCGACCTGGAAACCCTGGTGCAGAAACGCACCTCGGGCCTGATGCAGCCGAAACTGGCGAAAAAGATCGAGAAGCAGACCCGCGACGAATTCGCCGACGGCATCGCCAGCTACGGCACCGACGCTCTGCGCTTCACCTTCTGCTCGCTGGCCTCCACCGGTCGCGACATCAAGTTCGACATGGGCCGCGTCGAAGGCTATCGCAACTTCTGCAACAAGATCTGGAACGCGGCGCGCTACGTGCTGGACAAAGGCGAAGACTGCGGCCAGAACGGCGAAGCCTATGAGCTGAGCCTGGCGGATCGCTGGATCATCTCGCAGCTGCAGCGCACCGAAGCCGAAGTGACCCGCCAGCTCGACCAGTTCCGTTTCGACCTGGCCGCACAGGCCCTGTACGAGTTCATCTGGAACCAGTATTGCGACTGGTACCTGGAACTGTCCAAGCCGGTACTGTGGGACGAGAACGCCCCGGTCGAACGCCAGCGCGGCACCCGTCGCACCCTGGTGCGCGTGCTCGAAGTGGCGCTGCGCCTGGCGCATCCGTTCATGCCGTTCATCACCGAAGAAATCTGGCAGCGCCTGGCGCCGCTGGCCGGTATCGAAGGCAAGACCATCATGCTGCAACCTTGGCCGGTGGCCAACGAAGCGCGCATCGATGAGGCCGCCGAAAGCGATATCGAATGGCTCAAGACCCTGATGCTCGGCACACGCAACATCCGCGCCGAGATGAACATCGGGCCGGGCAAGCCGCTGGCCGTGTTCGTCAAGAACGCCAGTGCCGAAGACCAGCGTCGCCTCAGCGAGAACGATGCGCTGCTCAAGAAACTGGCCAAGCTGGAGTCGATCACCGTATTGGCTGCCGATGCCGAAGCACCGTTGTCTGCCACCGCGTTGGTCGGTGATATGGAAGTGCTGGTGCCGATGGCCGGCCTGATCGACAAGGGCGCGGAACTTGCCCGCCTCGACAAGGAAATTGTGCGCCTGCAAGGCGAAGTGCAGCGAGTGGGCGGCAAGCTGTCCAACGCGGCGTTCGTCGACAAAGCGCCAGCTGAAGTGATCGAGAAAGAACGCGCCAAGTTGGCCGAGGCTGAACAGGCCTTGGGCAAGCTGGCGGAGCAACACGCGCGGATTTCCAGCCTGTAAGGCTTGCGCCGTGTAAAAAAAGAGGCCTTCGGGTCTCTTTTTTTGTCCAGGCAAACGACACCATTTCCCAATCAAAACCCTATCCCTGTGGGAGCTGGCTTGCCAGCGATAGCATCACCTCAGTCTGCCTGATACACCCAGTCGCCTGCATCGCAGGCAAGCCAGCTCCCACATTTGACCGAGTTGTCCCCGGGAATGTGTGACAATGACCGCCACTTTGAGCCAAACCCAGAATCATCATGACCGCCCCCACTACGCCCAAACCTCCGCGCAAGAAGCCTAAAACCGCCGCCACGGCCAAACCCGTCGCGCCACGCAAAGAGGCCACCCTGCACCCGCGCAACCGCCACACGGGCCGTTACGACTTCCCGGCGCTGATCAAGACCACGCCGGAACTGGCGCAGTTCGTGATCATCAACCCCTACGGCAAAGAGAGCATCGACTTCGCCAGCCCGGATGCAGTGCGGGTGTTCAACCGGGCGCTGCTCAAGTCGTTCTATGGCATCCAGCATTGGGATATCCCGGCGGACTACCTGTGCCCGCCGGTGCCGGGGCGTGCTGACTATGTGCACTTCCTCGCCGACCTGCTGGCCAGCGTCAACGACGGCAAGATCCCGCGGGGCTCGATCGTCAAGGTGCTGGACATCGGTATGGGCGCCAACTGCGTGTACCCGCTGATTGGCTATATGGAGTACCGCTGGAACTTCCTGGGCTCGGAGGTCGACCCGATCGCCGTGTCCGCCGCCAAGGCCATCGTGCAGTCCAACGACCTGAGCAAGGTCATCCAGCTGCGCCAGCAACCCAACCCCAAGCAGATCCTGTTGGGCCTGCTGGAGCCGGGTGAGCGCTTTGACCTTACGATGTGCAATCCGCCCTTCCATGCATCCATGGACGAAGCCACCAAAGGCAGCGAGCGTAAATGGCGCGCCTTGGGCAAGGCCGACCCGAAACGCAAGTTGCCGGTGCTCAACTTCGGTGGTCAATCGGCCGAACTGTGGTGTGAAGGTGGCGAAGCGCGATTTGTGACGCAGTTGATCGCCGAAAGCGCGCATTTTGCGCATAAAGTGCTGTGGTTCAGCACCTTGGTGTCCAAAGCCTCCAACTTGCCGGTGATCGAAACCGCGCTGAAAAAAGCCGGCGTGCTGGAAAGCCAGGTAGTAGAGATGTCCCAGGGGCAGAAGCAGAGCCGCTTTGTGGCCTGGACGTTCCAGACCAAGAACGAGCAGCAGATCTGGCGCCAGCGCTGGGTTCGATAAGCCCGCCACACAATAAAAACGCAGGCAATAAAAAACCGTGCCCGGATCACTCCGAAGCACGGTTTTTTTGCTGCGTCTTACTTGTTAACAGCGTCGGTCAGGCCTTTAGCCACAACCAGCTTGATAACTTTCTTGGCAGCGATTTCGATGGCAGCGCCAGTCGAAGGGTTACGGCCAGTACGGGCAGGACGCTCGGTCACTTTCAGTTTGCCAACGCCTGGCAGAGTGATTTCGCCGCCATTTTCCAGCTGATCAGCAACAACTTGGCTCAGTTGGTCCAGCAGAGCACGCACGGTAGTTTTCGGTGCGTCTACTGCTTCAGCCAGGTCAGCGATCAGTTGGTCTTTAGTAATAGCCATTGTGGTGTTCCTTCCCTATCAAATTCATATGGATTGCAGAGTGCAGTGTCAGCCGTCGAGCCCGACCGTCATGGCCTGGCATCCCCGGCCATAACCACGGAGATCGGGGTTATAGATGCTTGAAACGGGGATTGGTTCGACCTGACAAATGCTGAATGCACGCTTAACGCCGAGACTTGGCGTAAGACGGGGCAAAACTAGCACAGCGACGGGGAAATATCCGCCTCAACATACCCATTTGGTCAGCTTTATCGCTCTAAACCGTGAAAAAAAGGCATATGGCCAGTCACAGGGCGTGCAAAATGCCGTTCGGGGCACGTCTTGACCAATGGGTGCGGTACACTGGGCGACTTTTTGGGGAGGCCAACCGCTCCCCCTTCAACCAGCCGAGAAGCCTATGCCGATCCGTCATTGCATCGTCCACCTGATCGACAAAAAACCCGACGGCACACCCGCAGTTCTTCACGCCCGCGACACGGAACTGGCCGAGTCCGCCGCCATCGAGAACATGCTTGCCGACCTCAACGAGAGCTACAACGCCAAACAAGGCAAGGCCTGGGGTTTCTTCCATGCCGAGTCCGGCGCGCACCCGTTCAGCGGTTGGTTGAAGGAGTACTTTGACGGTGGCCAGGACTTCACCAGCTTCAGCCGCACGGCGGTAGAGCACCTGCAGAAGCTGATGATCCGGTACCTGGCGAACGTTAAATATCTGTGCTATGAGATACAGACATTTAGAAACTCAGGCGTTTTAAGGCCGCTTAACGTCCCTAGCTCTGCCTGAGACCAAGTTAGCGTCAATGCTGGGGCCGCAGATGGAACTTGTGTGGGCTACTGAAGATTTGGTGATCGCCGGGCAACCCTATCCAGGGTTTCCTATTCTGCTTTGGGATTCGATGGAGAGTTGTGCGCCCGCCAATCAGTTCTTTCGTCACTACTTGCTTCGTGGGGCCATTGGTTCTAAGCAGTCTTGGCCCAGTACCGGACGCGCACTGTACGATTTCTTCAGCTTTCTTGAAGCCCATAATATTGGCTGGCTCGACGTAGAGCGTGGCGAGGCCAAAAGTCTTGTGGCGGCTTATCGGGACTACTGCTTGGCAACATGCAAGCTGGCACCGAACACCACTCGCCAACGCCTGACTTACATCTGCAAGTTCTACGAATACGCGCTGAAGGAGGGTTGGGTGAAACGCCTCCCCTTCGCCTACGAAGAACGCAGCGTACGAAGTAAAAAAGCCTTCCTAGAACATGTAGATGCCAGCGGCGGCAAGTCCATTGCAAACGATGTGATGCCGCGTAGCCACAAGGCCCCGCCCAAGTTTTTGAGCATGGCTGAGATCAAGTCGCTCCTGGCCGCAGCGGAAAATCCCCATCACCGAATGATGATGCGCCTCGCTTTGCATACGGGCCTGCGCCGTGAGGAAATCGCAGCGTTCCCATTGGCCTATGTCTTTGATCCGGACAGAGCGGGACGAACCGAGCGTAACCTGCGCATTTGTCTCGACCCCTTCGACGGAAGCGGCATGGTGACCAAGGGCAGCAAGCCGCGAAATATTTACCTCAGTCGCCCGTTCATCGCCGAACTCTATCGCTACGTGACGAAGGTGCGTGGCGAGCGCGTTTCACCGAGCAAGCCCCCGCAAAAAGCGCTATTTCTTAACCAATTCGGGGAACCCTATGCCGAGGACGGCAAGAGCCTTAACCGGATCATCAGCGAAACCGGTATGCGGGCTGGCGTTAAGGTTCATACGCATATGCTTCGACACACCTATGCTACGCATACCTTGGTCAGCCTTAAGCGCAATCCCGCGAGCGGGCTGGAGCCCCTTGTGTTCCTTCAACGGCAGCTTGGCCACAGTTCAATTCAGACGACCATGGTGTACCTGCATCTGGTCAACGAAATGGCCGACGAGGCAGTGCTGGCCTATGACGATGAGTTGAACGCATTCATGGGAACAACCTGATGGGCAAGCGCAAGGTATTTGTCAGGACCGACCTTAGCGTTCCCCAGGTCGAGCACCACCACGACGCGGCAGGCAATGTGGTCATCCTGTCCCAGGCTATCCCTCCGAAGAACACTACTGTCGAGCTTGGACGGAATACGTCTAGCAGCCGTCGCTTCGACTTTGCCCGCTGGTACGGCATAGGCATTGATACCATCACCTACGCCTGTCAGCGCCAAATCGAACGCTTCCTCGCCGAGCAGGATGGCGCCATCGCCACCACCACCGTGGCGAGCTACTGCGTAAATGGACTGCGCAACTTCCTCGACTGCTGCGTGCTGCGGGCGACCGCTTTTGGCCGTGACTTACTTTTGACCGATATAAACCGGGACCTGATCGACGGTTACCTCGGCCATCTGGCAGGGCTGGGCGTGGCAACACCGTCTCAAAAGACCCTTTACACGCATACTAAGCCGGTACTGCTTGCCTTGGGGCGGCGTGGGCTGATTCCTCTGATCGCGTCCGGCGATATGGCCACCTTCCCGAGCACTCCCTTCCCGAACAGTAACCACAAGTACAAGGGCGAGACGGCGTTGTCCAACAGTGAACGGCAAGCCTTCGCTGCGGCATTGCGGCAAGCCATCAAGCCGATATGGACCGACGGCGTGTCTGTAACCGGCGAGCTGCTGGCATTCGCACTGTTGGTTGTGGCGCTACACACCGGGCGTAATAACACGCCACTCTTGGAAATGGACCGTAACTGCCTACGTCCGCACCCCAAGGATGACACCGTGTTCCTGGTTCTGTGGAAGCGGCGGGGATACAACACCAGCAAGGTGGCCCTGCGCGCCGAGTCGGACGTCGAACGCCTTCTTGAATCCACGCCGAGCGTGAGAAGCAGCGTGGAGCGTCTGATTCGTCGCGTGATGGTCCTGACCGAACCTCTGGATGCGGAGGCTCCGGTCGACCTCAAGGGGCGTGTATGGCTGTATCGTACTCGCGCCTCGAAAAATGTCGGCAACGTCACTGCGTTGAATGCACCAGCGGTGGCAATCGCGGCAACCCGACTGGTGGCTAAGTATAGTCTGACCGACAGCGATGGAGAGCCGCTGCGCATTAACATCTCGCGCCTGCGCAAGACGTTCGCCAGCCGTATCTTCGAGCTGACCGGCGGCGATCTCGCAACCACAGCGGCAGCACTGGGAAACACCCTTCAGGTCACCGACCAACACTATTTAGCGCCCAGTGAAGAGGCCCGTCACAACTGGCAGTTCATGGGCGAGGTATTGGTGCAGGAGTTATTGACTCGGACCATCGGTAGAACCTATCGGGACACGCCCATGGGCCGCTGCGCCGACCCGGCGAACGGCCAGTACGCTCCGAAGCGGGAGGGCGCGACCTGTATGAACTTCATCAACTGCCTGCGCTGCAAGCACTACGCGGTGACCGCCGAAGATTTGTACAAACTGTTCAGTTTCTATTTCCGCGCACTGGCCGAGCGCTCGCGCATGGATAAACGGCGCTGGGCGCGGGAATACGCCCACATCCCCCGCTTAATCGATCACTACATCATTGCCGAGGGGCTGCGGCGCGGCACTTTCAAGGCCAGTGAGGTGGAGGCAGCCCGTGAGCGCGCCCGCATCCTGCCACACCTGTTCTGGTCGGTTGATCTGATCGACAGCCTGGAGGTATTTGCATGAACGATAACTCCCTAGCGGTACTACCCTGGGCCACCTTTACAGCCCAGCCAGGCGATGTGCGTGGACTCCACGAACGCGACACCCTGATCATCAGCGCGACCCAAGTCGATGGCCTGTGGGTTATCCTCAGCCGCTATGGCGACGACATCTGGCAGCTCGACGGCTTCACCAGCAACGTGCCGGCCTGCCAGAAGCGACTGGACTTCGGCCTCGTGCCACTGGCATTTCGAGCGGTGATGAAGGCGATGCTGTACCGCTACCTACGACGTGGGCGACGAGGGGCCACGCGACCTAAAGGCGGCTCAATGAAAGCTATTTTCCATGATGCAATGCCATTTTTACGTCACCTGGAAGCACTTAAGCTCAATCATATTGGCGCGGTGACTCCCATGGTCTGCGCGACCTACGTGACGACCTGCAAGGCGTACCGCCAAATCAGCCGATACAAGGGTAAGCCGCTGTCGCAACGTGGAATGGAAGCCCGTTTCAAGGCTGTCGAAGCGCTCTATGAACTCAGTCAATACACCGATGACCGAATGCCGACGCATCCCTGGCCCGAGTCTTCCGCAAAAGCGTTGGTGGGGCTCACCGGTCGCGGAGCCCAAGGCTGCAAAACGCCACTAATCCCCGATGATGTGTTTTGTACCCTGTTCGAGCGAGCCTACCAGCAGGTTGAACGCGGTCAGCAACTGCTTGACCTTCGCGATGCACTGGATGCCCTCAAGGCGCGGCGCAAGGGGCAATCCAACACGACTATCAATGTTGCCAAAAACCACCAACTGGGGGCCCTTGGTTGGGAGGGTGGTCTGAAAGCACTCAACAAGGCACTGATCAATCTGCGTACGGCCTGTTACATCGTTCTTGCCAGCACCTCCGGCTGCCGCAACCACGAGTTGGCCAATGTGCAATCAGGTCCACACTTTCGCACCCAGGACAATCAGGGCACGGTCTACCACTGGATGCGTTCAAGGTCGGACAAGACCGATGCGGGTATCCATCACTGGATGATCCCCGAAGCTGCTGTACGTACGCTGCGCCTGATGGAGCGCTGGGCTGTGCCTTATCAGGCCATGATCACCGTAGAACTCCTGCAGCGACGCCAGGCCAACACGCATGATCCACAGATTGTCGAGGCGTACAAGCACCGCCATGCGCTGTTTCTCGGAGTGGCACTGGGAGGTGACCAGGTACGCACGCTTTGCAACGCGACTTGGAACTTTTATCTGAAGGCATTCGCCAAGGATTGCGGGTTGAGTTGGAACCTCACCAGCCACCAGTTTCGCCGCAAGTTCGCCAACTACGCCGCCCATAGCCGCTTTGGTGACTTGCGCTATCTTAAGGAGCATTACGCGCACTGGACGTTGGACATGACATTAGGCTACGGCATGGACGACAGTTGGGGGCAGCACTTGGATCTTGATCTGTATATCGACATTCAGACCGAGCTGGATGATATTAAGCTCGGCGTCGTCAATAACTGGTTCGGTGACGCCCCCCTGGCCGGAGGCTATGGCCTCGCCCTCAAGCAGTGGCAGCGGGAGCCGCAGAACTTGCTGATTTTCAAGGATCATGCCTCGATGCTGAAGTCCATTGCCGAGAGCACCTCAATTCGCAGCAACGGCCACGCTTGGTGCACGGCGGACAATGATGGTTGTGTCGGCAATACCCTTGAGCGCACTCGATGCAGTAACTGCAACAATGCCGTGATCGGGAACAAACATACGGCAATCTATCAGCGGCTCTACAATGAGCTGAAAGGGCTGCTGTATTGTCCAGACATTGGCGACGGAGGTCGCCAGCGCGTTGAGCGCGACCTGATTCGATGCCGCGACGTACTAACCCAGTTGGGAATGCCGCCGGAGACTTTAATCGCATGAAGCCCAAGAACAAGGCAACCCACTACAAGCCGGCTGAGGATCGCGAAAAGGATCTGCGGCTCGCGCTTTATCGCATCCTGAAAGGGCGCACCCACTCTGGAGAAACCAAGATTACCATCGCCGCCGTCGCCCGCGAGGCAGGCGTATCAACGGCGCTAATCCACAACTACTACCCAAAAGTTGCTGAGGCTATCCGCGAGGCTCAGGGGCGCTCCAGTCGCGCTATGCGTGACGTGAAACACCACGACTTGGTCGCTGAGCGCACGAGATCCGCAGACTACCGTCATGAGATAGAGGAACTGCGAGCCAAAGTCGCCAGTCTCGCATCCCTCAACGAGGTGCTATTGGACGAGATCCGTGTGTTCAAAGCCAAGATGAGCGACCGCAAGGTGACGGATCTGGTGTGCATTGATGACTAGAGATTGTAAATCTGTGTTCAGCGACGCTTTAACTGATCACTGAGTTGAGTTGGCAAACCCTTGATGATCAAAGTGCCAGCGGCTTCGTCGTATTCGATCTTGTCGCCCAACAGGTGCGCTTCAAAGCTGATGGACAAGCCTTCGGCGCGGCCGGTGAAGCGGCGGAACTGGTTGAGGGTGCGTTTGTCCGCCGGGATTTCCGGTGACAGGCCGTAGTCCTTGTTGCGGATATGGTCGTAGAACGCTTTGGGCCGATCTTCATCGATCAAGCCGGAGAGTTCTTCCAGGCCCATAGGCTCGCCAAGCTTGGCCTGACTGCTGGCGTAATCCACCAGGGTCTTGGTTTTCTCGCGGGCGGACTCGTCCGGCAAGTCTTCGCTTTCAACGAAGTCGCTGAATGCCTTGAGCAGCGTGCGGGTTTCTCCCGGGCCGTCGACGCCTTCCTGGCAGCCGATAAAATCGCGGAAATACTCCGAGACTTTCTTGCCGTTCTTACCCTTGATAAACGAGATGTACTGCTTGGACTGCTTGTTGTTCTGCCACTCGGAGACGTTGATGCGTGCCGCTAGGTGCAATTGGCCGAGATCGAGGTGACGCGAGGGGGTTACATCCAGCTCGTCGTTCACCGCCACGCCTTCGCTGTGATGCAGCAGTGCGATAGCCAGGTAGTCGGTCATGCCTTGCTGATAGTGGGCAAACAGCACATGGCCGCCGGTGGAGAGGTTGGACTCCTCCATCAGCGCCTGCAAATGCTCTATGGCCACGCGGCTGAAGCTAGTGAAATCCTGGCGACCGTCGAAATACTCCTTCAACCAGCCACTGAACGGATGCGCGCCGGACTCAGCATGGAAGAACCCCCAAGCCTTGCCTTGTTTGGCGTTATAGCTATCGTTGAGGTCGGCCAACATGTTTTCGATGGCGACCGACTCGGCAAGCTCTGAGTCACGGGCGTGGAGGACTGCGGGTGTGCCGTCGGGTTTTTTGTCGATCAGATGAACAATGCAATGACGAATAGGCATCAGAGCGTTTCCTATAAAGGGGGGGGTTATTAAGAATAACCTGCACGGCGTAAGCCGACGATAGCGTTGCTTTTAGCGCGGTATTCACTGGCTGTGCAAGATGTAAATATCGGTCGCGGTAGTGATAGCAGTCACCTGCCACCCCCGCATAAACCGCGTTCTCCTCTCCATCCAGCAACTGCGCCACTTGGGTAACGTCCGCCACATTGGCGGCAGTGACTACCACGCTGTGTACCAGCCCCGACGTGGCGTGGACACCAATGTGGACATTTATCCCGAAGTGCCACTGATTGCCTTTTTTAGACAGATGCATCTCAGGATCGTGCTCGCCTTCTCGGTTCTTGATCGAGGGCGACGCGGCAATGAGGGTAGCATCGACAATGGTGCCTTCCTTGAGCAGCGGACCCTGGTTGGCCAGATGCTGGCTGACCGTTTCAAACAGCACTCGCGTCAGCTGATGGGTTTCCAGCAAGCAACGGAATCGCAGCAAGGTGGTGGCATCCGGCGCCGACTCATGGCCCAGGTCGATGCCGATAAAAACACGAATGGCCTGGCTGTCTTAGACGGCAGATTCGGTGCCCTCATCGGAGAACCCGAAACACTACTACACGACATACATACGCAGCATGCGCGACAAACCAATTGCAGGGCGCCCACGTTTACCTGTGGCGTCGCTGTAGAACGGTGCTACTTGCGCCTCCAGTAGCGTCCAGGGCACCGGTGGTTCAAGGTCAGCCAAGAAGCCATAGCGTCGAGTCTGCTTTTTTCTTACCGGTGTGCACATGGAAGGGAAAATTATTTCGAAAACAGCACGCTAGGTAGCAGAGCGGTTAGCGCGATAGCTAACTTTAAAACACCACTTACCGCGTTTGCGCCAGCTTTAAACTGCTGGCCTGCAGCAGCTCTTTGGTATACGGATGTTCCGGGTTGTCGAATACGGACCGCGCCGCGCCTTGCTCCACCACTTTGCCATCCTTGATCACAATCACGTCGTGTGCCAGGGCGTGGACCACAGCTAGGTCGTGACTAATAAACAGATAAGTGAGGCCGTGTCGAGCCTGCAACTCGCGCAGCAAATCTACCACTTGTTTTTGCACCGTGCGGTCGAGTGCCGAGGTGGGTTCGTCGAGCAGGATCAGCGCCGGTTCCATGATCAACGCGCGCGCGATGGAGATGCGCTGGCGCTGGCCCCCGGAGAACTCATGCGGGTAACGGTGGCGGCTTTGCGGGTCCAGCCCGACTTCTTGCAGCACACGAATCACCGCGTCCTCACGCTCTTGCTCGGTTCCGATGCCATGCGCCAACAGGCCTTCGGCGATAATCTGCTGCACCGACATGCGCGGGCTAAGGCTGCCAAACGGGTCCTGAAAAACCACCTGCATTTGGCGCCGAAGTGGGCGCAGCAGGTCTTGGTTGAGCAGGCTCAGGTGTTTGTTGCCGAAGCGAATCTCGCCCTCCGAGTCGACCAGGCGCAAAATCGCCTGGCCAAGTGTCGACTTGCCCGAACCGGACTCGCCGACAATGCCCAAGGTCCTGCCCTTTTTCAGCTCGAAGCTGACCCCGTCCACGGCTTTGATGTAGTGCCGCTCACGGCTGAACAGCGGTTTTGGCAAGGGAAACCAGACCTTCAGGTTGTCGACTTCCAACAGGTTGTGCCGATAGTCGCAAGGCACCGGGCTGCCGTCGGGCTCGGCTTCGATCAATTTGCGGCTGTAAGGGTGTTGCGGGTTTCTGAACAGCGCGTCGCAACTTGCTTGCTCGACGATCTCGCCGCCGCGCATCACGCACACGTGCTGGGCAACTTTGCGTACCAGGTTAAGGTCGTGGCTGATCAGCAGCAGCGACATGCCCAAGCGCTGTTGCAGCTCGATCAGCAGTTCGAGGATTTTTTGCTGCACCGTCACGTCCAGCGCCGTGGTCGGTTCATCGGCGATCAGCAGTTCAGGTTCGTTGGCCAGCGCCATGGCGATCATCACCCGTTGCCGCTGACCACCGGAGAGTTGATGCGGATAGGCGTTCAGGCGTTTGTGCGGTTCACGGATGCCCACCAGCTCCAGCAGCTCAAGGGTGCGCGTACGCGCGGCGCGGTTTTTCAGGCCTTTGTGCGTGATGAGTATTTCGCTGATCTGCTTTTGCACGGTGTGCAACGGGTTGAGCGAGGTCATCGGCTCTTGGAAGATCATCGCTATGCGGTTGCCACGCAAACTGCGCAATTGGCTGTCGCTGGCATTGATCAGGTCGATGCCTTCGTAGCGGATGCTGCCTTGCGTCTGCACCTCTTTGCCGGGCAGCAAGCGCAGGATCGAGTGCGCCGTGACCGATTTGCCCGAGCCGGACTCGCCGACCAGCGCCAGGCACTCGCCACGGAGGATGTCGAGGTTGACCCCGTGCACCACTTCCCGGCCGCCAAACGCCACGCGCAGGTCACGTATTTCTATCAATGTATTGGTCATCTCAACTCCGGGGGTCGAAAGCATCACGGCAGGCTTCGCCGATAAACACGAGTAGCGACAAAATCAATGCCAGTGCACAGAACGCCGTCAGGCCCAGCCAGGGAGCTTGCAGGTTGCGCTTGGCCTGGCCGATCAATTCGCCCAATGAGGCGGTGCCCGGTGGCATGCCGAAGCCCAGAAAATCCAGCGCGGTCAGGGTCGAAATGGCGCCGGTCAAAATGAACGGCAGGTAAGTCAGGGTCGAGGTCATGGCATTCGGCAGAATGTGTCGGCGCATCAGCGCACCGTCGGTCAGGCCTAATGCCCGCGCTGCTTTGACGTATTCCAGGTTGCGCCCGCGCAGGAACTCCGCGCGCACCACGTCCACCAGCGCCAGCCAGCTGAATAACGCCATGATGCCCAGCAGCCACCAGAAACTCGGTGCCACGAACCCGGACAAAATGATCAGCAGGTACAGCACCGGCAGCCCGGCCCAGACCTCCTGCACGCGTTGGCCGATCAAGTCGGCCAGCCCGCCATAAAAGCCCTGCAAGGCCCCTGCGGTAATGCCTATCAAGGCGCTGACGGCGGTCAGAATCAGCGCAAACAGAATCGAGATCCGCGCCCCAAAAATCACCCGCGCCAAGACGTCGCGCGCTTGTTCGTCGGTGCCCAGCCAGTTATGCGTGGTCGGTGGGCTGGGCGAGGGTTCGCTGAGGTCGTAGTTGACCGTGTCGTAGCTGAACGGAATGGGTGCGAACAGCATCCAGCCGCCTTGATCGGCGATAAGGTTGCGCACATAGTCGCTGCGGTAATCGGGCTCGAAGGGCAGCTCGCCGCCAAAGTCGGTCTCGATGTATTCAGCCACAATCGGGAAATACCAATGGTCCTTGTAGTGAATGGCCAGCGGCTTGTCGTTGGCGATCAGCTCACCACCCAGGCACAGCACAAACAGGCCGACAAACAGCAACAAAGACCACCAGCCACGGCGATTGGCCCTGAAGTGGGCGAGGCGTCGACGGCCCAAGGGAGACAGGGTGAACATCAGGCAGTCCTCGCCGAAAAGTCGATACGGGGGTCGAGCAGGGTGTAGCAGAGGTCGCCAATCAATTTGATCAACAGCCCGAACAGGGTGAACAGAAACAGCGTGCCGAACACCACCGGGTAGTCGCGGGACACGGCCGCTTCGTAGCTCATGCGGCCAATGCCATCGAGGTTGAAGATGGTTTCGATCAGCAGCGAGCCGGCAAAAAACACCTCGATCAGCGCCTGGGGAATCCCGGCCACCACCAGCAACATGGCGTTGCGCAACACATGGCCGTAGAGCACGCGCTGTTCGGTCAAGCCCTTGGCACGCGCCGTCACCACGTACTGGCGGCTTATTTCGTTGAGGAAGCTGTTTTTGGTGAGGATGGTCAGGGTGGCGAAGCCGCCGATCACCAAGGCGCTGACCGGCAGCACCATGTGCCACAGGTAATCGCCGATTTTGCCGAAAAAGCTCAGGCTGTGGAAGTTGTCCGAGACCAGCCCCTGAATCGGGAACCAACTGACATAACTGCCGCCAGCGAATACCACGATCAGCAAGATCGCAAACAGAAACGCCGGCATGGCGTAGCCAATGATGATGGCGGTGCTGGTCCACATATCAAAGGTGCTGCCGTTGTGGATCGCTTTGCGAATGCCCAGTGGGATCGATACCAGATAGGTGATCAGGGTGGCCCAGAGCCCAAGCGAAATAGTCACCGGCAGCTTTTGCAGGATCAGGTCGGTGACCTTTGCACCGCGAAAGAAACTGCTGCCGAAATCCAGCTGCGCATAGTTCTTGAGCATCAGCCACAAGCGTTCGTGCATGGGTTTGTCGAAGCCGTAGTGCTTGGTGATTTCTTCGATCAGCGCCGGGTCAAGGCCTCGGCTGCTGCGGCTCGCGCCGGCATTCGCGGCGGCCATTTCGCTGCCGCCGCCGCCCACGGCTGCGCCGCTGAAACCCTGCAAACGCGCGATGGCCTGATCCACCGGGCCGCCGGGGGCCGCTTGCACGATCAAAAAGTTGACCACCAGAATGCACAGCAAAGTGGGGATGATCAGCAGTAAACGTCGACTGATGTAATGCAGCATCTCAATGCCCCTCCGACGGTGCGTTTGCCTTGCTGAAGTCGGCAGTGGTCAGCGCGGTTTTGCTGACTTCCCACCAGCTGTCCAGGCCCTCATCAAACGTGGGCTCACGCGCAGGCCGACCGAAACGGTTGAGGTACACGGTGGGCGTGCCGACCGAGTAGTAGTTGGGAATCATGTAGTAGCCCCATTGCAACACTCGGTCGAGTGCGCGGGCGTAATGCACCATGTCGTCGCGATTATTCGCCTGCACCAAGCCGTCAATCAGCGTGTCGACGGCGGGGTCGCGCAGTACAAAGGCGTTGGAGGCACCCACTTGGGTGGCGCTGCCTGAGCCGTACATGTCATACATTTCGCGGCCCGGCGAAACGATGGGTTGGCCGCCGCGCGGGAACTGCACCACGATCATGTCGTAGTCGCGGGCGTTGACCCGGTTGATGTACTGCGCCGAGTCGATCTTGCGGATGTCCATGTTGATGCCGATCTGTGCCAGCGTACGTTTGAACGGCAGGATCATGCGGTCAAAACCGCCTTGACCGTCCAGAAAGGTAAAGCTCAACTGTTGGCCCTGGTCATTCACCAGCTTATTGCCTTTGGGCTGCCAGCCGGCGGCCTTGAGCAGCGCCAGTGCCTGCAATTGTTTGTCGCGGATATAACCGCTGCCATCGGTTTTGGGTGCCTGGTAAACCTGGTTGAACACTTCGTCCGGCACCTTGCCGCGCAACGGTTCGAGAATCTCCAGCTCGCGGGCGTCGGGCAGCTCGGTGGCGGCCATTTCGCTTTTGGGGAAGTAACTTTGCTGGCGCACATAAAAATTGCGCATCATCTGTTTATTGGTCCACTCAAAGTCCCACAAGAGGCTGATCGCCTGGCGCACCCTGCGGTCCTGGAAAAACGGGTTGAGCAAATTGAACGCAAAGCCTTGGGCCGTGCCGGGTTTTTCTTTCGCAAACACGCCGCGTTGCAGGCGCCCGTCGGCCAGCGCCGGGCATTCGTAGCCGATGCTGAATCCGGTGGCCGAAAACTCGCGGTTGTAGTCAAACGCACCGGCCTTGAGCAATTGCCGGGCAATGTCGGTGTCGGCATAGAAATTCACGGTCAAGCGGTCGAAGTTGTACAGGCCTTTGCTGACGGGTAAGTCTTTGGCCCACCAGTTTTTGTTGCGCTCAAAACTGATGCTGCGCCCGGGGTCGACCTGGCTGACCGAATACGGGCCACTGCCCAGCGGCGGTTCAAAGCCGCCGCCGGTACCGAAATCGCGCGACTTCCAGTCGTGTTCCGGCAGGATGCGCATGCTCGCCAGGTCCAGGGCCAGCGTGCGGTTCTGGTTATTCTTGAAGTCAAAGCGAATTTGCAGCGGGTTTTCCACCACCATGTCTTTGACCTCGCCATACAGCATGCGAAAACTCAGGCTGCCTTTGGTCATCAATGTGGTGTAGGTGAACGCTACATCGTTTGCCGTGATCGGGGTGTCGTCGGCGAAACGGGCTTTGGGGTTCAGGTAGAAACGTACCCACAGGCCGTCAGGGTCGCGTTCCATCTTCTGCGCGATCAAGCCATAGACCGTGTAGGGCTCGTCGAGTGAGCGAAACGCCAAGGGCGAGTACACCCATTGGTCGACCTGCGCGACACCGGTGCCTTGGTCGATATACGGGACGATGTAGTTGAACTGGCCAATTTCCATTGACGCGCGACTCAACGAACCGCCCTTGGGCGCGCTGAGATTGACGTAATCGAAGTGTTGAAAATTGTCCGAGTATTTTGGCGCTTCGCCATACACCGTCATGGCTTGGCTGGGCGTCGCATTCACGCTCATGCACACGCAAGACAACGCAGGCACCAGCAAAAAACGAAGCAGGGGCAGGATGAACGAACACATGATGGAATTTCCTTGTACCGCGTGTTGAACCGTTGAGTGCGTGGCAAAAATCCCCAGCGCTGCGTGTCGAAAAGCGCTGGGGGTTGCGAGCTCGCAATTGCACCGGTACGGGCAGGAGTGGACCCGCACCGGTGTTCACTCAGAAGTGGTAAGTCGCTCGGGCAAAGAAAGTACGGCCCATCGGGTCGCTGTAACGTGGGTCGTAGCCGCTCTGGAAGTTATAAGCCTGGTTGGAGAACGGCGGGTTGCGGTCAAACATGTTTTTAACCCCTACATCCAGGTCCACTGTTTTGTTGAAGGTGTAGCCACCGGACAGGTCCCACAGCGTGTAAGACGCCACACGCGAATGGGTTTCAGGGTCTGCGTCGTCGTAACCGCTAGTGAAGCGGTTGACCAGCGAGGCGCGGTAAGCGCCCAAGTTCCAGGTGCCGCTCAGTACGTGTTTCCAGCGCGCGATCATGCCGTCACCTTCAAACGCGCCGACGCTGTCGGTGTAGGCGCCTCCAATCGTGGTCTGGTAGTCATAACGCGACACGTAGGTGCCTTGCAGGCCCAGGCCGAACTGGCCGTAGGGAGTGTTCGGGAACTTGTAGTCCAGCGACACATCGACGCCGCTGGTTTTGACTGCACCCAGGTTAGCCAGCCCGGTTTGCACGTAGTTGAGCGTGCCATCGGCGTTGCGGATGAAACGATCGGCGTAAGCGTTCGGGTCGTCAAACACGGTGGATTCAGGGAACTCGGCGATCTGGTTGGCGATGTGAATCCACCAGAAATCCAGGCCCATCGACAAGTTACGTACCGGTTGATAGACGAACCCCACCGTCACGTTACGGGCTTTTTCAGGTGACAGATTGGTGTTGCCACCCGTGCGATTATGGAACTGCTGACCACAATCGCGACCGGCGTTACCGCCCGCTTGCACCACACCGCCGGTGCACAGGTTCGGGTCGTTGTAATAACCCTGAGTAAAGGTGGTGTATTGCGGGTTGTACAGCTCATACAGCGACGGGGCGCGGAAGCCTTCGCTGTACGCGCCACGCACCACCACTTCTTTGAAAGGCTGGTAGCGGAACGAGTATTTCGGGTTGGTGGTGCTGCCGAAGTCGCTGTATTTGTCGTGACGCACGGCGGCCGATAATTCCAGGCTGTCGAATACCGGCACGTTCAGCTCGGTGTACACCGCCTTGACGGTACGGTCGCCCTCGACGCTGCCGTTGGGGTCGACGCCCAAGCTGGAAATGTCCGCAGCGAAGGCCTCGTAACTTTGATGGAATTTTTCCTGGCGGAACTCGCCACCAATCGCCAGGCCGGCAGGCCCAGCACCAAACCAGTCACCCACTTCACGGCTCATCCGGCCATCCAGCCCGGTCACGCGGCCCACAGAGGATGAGTACTGGCCATGGTATTGGTTGGCGTCAATCAGCGCCTGCCCGGCAGCGCTTTGCGGACCAAACGGGTTGATGATGCCGTCCGCGATGCCATTGATCATCGCCGCGTCACTGACATACCCGCCGGTGACGCTGGAAAGCACTTGGTTCTGGTTGTACGAGGCGCCAACGTTGTAATCCCAGCCCTTGGCCACACCGTCAAAGCTCAGGACCAGACGCTGGCTGGTGTTCTGGTCTTTGGATTGGCGCCCGCCGGCTGCGGTTTCGCGCCAGTTGAGGTCGACCGGTTGGGTTGCGTCGAACGAGGCGTTGGTCGACGCAGGGGTGATGCCGTTGCCGGGAAAGTACGGCGAGGTCGGGTCCATACTCAGGCCGGTCAAAGGTGCGGGGGCTATGCCTACCGCGTTGTTGTTGCGCGCCCAGAAGTATTCGAGGCTGACACTGTCTTCATCGGTGATCTTGCCGGTGGCCTTGCCGAAGAAGGAAGTTTTTTCGGTCTCGGGCAACAAATCCAGATAGTCGGTGGTGTTGAAGCGGCACACACCCTGGCGTGACACCAGGTTAGGCCCGTTGCAGTTGCCGCTGGACAGCGGGTTAGTGGTCACACCGCCCTGGCTGTAGTTGGCGGGAAAAGAGGTGCCCGACGTCTGGTCCAGGCCACGGCCCGGTGCGTACGAGGTGGCAAAAGTACGGTCCTTGGCCCTGAGGCTGTCCTGCTTGTTGTAGTTCATCACCGCCATCAGGTTGAAACGGTCTTGCTCCAGGTCACCAAAACCCCAACTCCCACTCAAGTCGTGACTGTTGCCGCCACCGCTGGCATCGGCGCCTTCGCCGCCCAGCGAAAGCGTGCCGTCGGTCATGGATTTTTTGGTGATGAAGTTGATCACGCCGCCAATCGCGTCAGTGCCGTACAAAGCCGATGCGCCGTCGCGCAACACTTCAACACGGTCAATGGCGGCGAAAGGGATGGTGTTCAGGTCAACCGAAGCGCCGTCGATGGCGTTGTTGCCCAAGCGGCGACCATTGAGCAGTACCAGGGTTTTGTTGGAACCGATGCCGCGCATATCGGCGAAGCTGGAGCCACCGGTGGACAAGCCCACGGAGCTGGCCGAGTTGCGCAGCGACTGGTTGCCCGTGACCCGCTGCATGATTTCAGCGGTGGTGGTCACGCCCTCACTGCGTAACTGTTCGGTGCGCAGAATCGTGATAGGCACCGCGGTTTCAGCATCGACCCGGCGAATCGCCGAACCGGTCACTTCCACGCGATCAAGTTGCGTGGTGGTGGGGGCGGGCGGCGCAGTATCGGTGCTCACTGCGGCTGCGCTGACGGTACTCGCCGAGTCTTGCGAAGCGGTGGCTTCTGCGGCCTGCAACTGGCCTGCGGTCATCCCCAGGGCAACCAGGTACAAGGGCACAAAGCGATGCCGCCGAACACTTGCAACGAGCGGTTTGAGGGTGAAACCTGAACTCTTCATCTGCATGGTTGATTCCGACTTTATTGGATGTTTGTTGGAATGGTCTCGTGGACCTTCATGATTCCGTTTGGGCTTTGTCGACCCGGCGCAAAACACTTTCTTAAAGCAAGCCGTTCCCCTGCCGGGGCAAAAGTGCCCTTGCATGGCTTGTTACAGCGGGCTACGCAGTTCCTGCGGGAGCGCACGTGCGCGCTCCTGCCGGGGCGTGAAGTTGAGCGTTACCTTGCGGTCATCACCGAAATCTTGGTGATGCCGGAGCGCTCAATCGAGGCCATCGCCTTGGCGACCTGGCCGTAATTGACCGAAGCGTCGGCCTGCAACTGAACCCGCACTTCCGGGTCCTGGGCCTTCACGTCCTGCAGGCTTTTTTCCAGCAGTTCGGGGGCCACTTCGTTTTTGGCCAGGAAAAACTTGCCGTCCTGGTCGACGCTGACCACCACAGGGTCTTTCTTTTTCTCGGTGGCGACCGCATCGGTCTTGGGCAAGTTGATCTTGATGGCGTTGGTCATCATCGGCGTGGTCACGATGAACACCACCAGCAACACCAGCATCACGTCGACCAACGGCGTGACGTTCATTTCGCTGAGCACTTCATCGCTGTCTTGGGTTGAGAACGACATCAGCTTGCCTCCCGTACGGGCGAACGTTTGGCCGAGATGGCCTGGCGGTCGATGGCAAAGTCGCTGCGTTGAGCGAGGGCGTCAAAGTCATGCGCGAAATCGTCCATGTTGGCCGATGCGAGTTTCAGGCGACGCAGGAAGAAGTTGTAAATCAGCACCGCAGGCACCGCGACGGCAATGCCCACGCCCGTAGCGATCAGCGCGTGACCGATCGGGCCTGCGACTGTTTCAAGGCTGGCAGAGCCGCTGACGCCGATGCTTTGCAGGGCTTCCATGATGCCCCACACCGTGCCGAACAGCCCGATGAACGGCGCGGTGCTGCCGATACTGGCGAGAATAGCCTGGCCACTTTCCAGGGAGCGTCGTTCTTTCTGAATCTGCTGTCGCAGGTTGCGTTCCAGCCGGTCGGCGCGGTTGATGGTGTGGGCCAACTGCTGTGTATTGCGCGGCGTGTCATCGACAATCATCGCTTCAAAACCGCTGTTGGCGATGCGCGCCAAGGAACCCGGGTATTGGCTGGCGTGTTCAGCGGCAGTCAACAGATCCGGCGCGGCCCAGAAGACCTTGGTGAACTGGTTGTTCTGGGATTTCTGACGCAAGTATTGCGATGACTTGATGAGCAACAGCGCCCAACTGATCACCGAAAACAGCACCAATGCCCAAAGTACCCCCGGGACAATCATGGAAGACAGAGACTCGTTCATGGCTATACCTCGCACTGCGGTTTAATAACGCGGCTTAAATGAATGTCGGCACTCGACTGGGTTATTCCGGTAACTTGAAAGCGATTGTCTGCGTCGCAAACCCTTCTATCGGGGTATCCCCGCGTTTGGCCGGCACAAACTTCCAATTGCGTACAGCCTCAACGGCGGCGTCATCCAGGGCTTGTTTGCCGCTGGACTTGATCACCTCCACAGAACCTGCGCGGCCGTTGGGCAGCACTTTGATGCGTAGCCCCACCGACCCTTCCCAGTTGCGCCGTAATGCCAGGGACGGGTATTCCGGTGGCGGGTTGCCGAGGCTGGCCAACCCGGACACCGCGGCGGTTTCCTTGACCGGCCCGGGCGCTGCCGCCGGTGCTGCAGGCGCCGGTGTCGGCGCAGCTGCGGGCGCTGCCGGAGCGGCTGGTGCCGGTGGCGCGGGCTTGACCGGCTGCGGTTTTGGCAGCGGCTTCGGCTTGACCACAGGCTTGGGTTTCTCGATGGGCTTGGGTTTCTCCACCGGTTTTGGCGGAGGTTCCTTTACCGCATCTTCATCTTCCTGCGGCGTCTCCGGTTCGGGCGGCGGTGGTGGAGGTGGAGGGGGTGGCGGCTCTTCTACAGGCGGTGCCGGGGGCGCCGGGCTGGTGAGTTCGACCGTCATCTCCGGGATCTCGGGCGGCGTCACCAATGGGGCTGCCTTGGCCTCCTGAAAAAACCACCAGGCACCGCCGTGCAACAGCGCAACCACGGCGATCAACAGCAACAAGTACGGCTTGCTCAGCCCGCCCGGTTGCGACGCGTTAGGCACATGCCTGATACGCATCCACTGCTGCATCCGCTCGGCGCCGATGAGTGGCTCAGGCCGCTCTTTGTGTTTTACCTCGTCACTCATTAAGAGTCCCTCGACTAAAAGAAGGGCAATAAGGCTCCGTTCGCCCTTGCACGCAGGGACGAGAACTAATCATTTCATTCAACAGTTATAAAAATGGGCGCCTGTACAAGTGATAACTCACCGGTGCAATGCATTGGCCACTATGGCGAGAGAGTAGTCATTACAGCTCCTGTCTTGTTGTGAATTGGATCCAGTAATAGTGGGTGGATTACGCTTGTTACATTGTTTATAGCAACAGCTATGCCAAAAATTCCGATTCAGGTTTTTTGTAAGTGCTTCTATATAAACGGCCAGTGGTTTTTTCAGGCAAGCGCTGATTACAAGTTTCAGGGTTAACGAAATTGTATGTTTGACAGTCTTGGCAGGGCCATTAAACACGTGACTGTCCTACAATCCGCTCATGTTCTCGGAAACGCTCAAGGCAGTGCACCATACTTACAACGCACTGCCATTTAGTAGTGCGGTGCGCGGCGCGTTACTTATAAAGTCAGTGTCAAGTGCTCTAAAAGAGCCCCCGGAACAACGCGGCTGCCGAGTTGCCTGCGCGCGTAAGTTGCGGCGTCGATGCACAAGGCCTGTTCGCGGGTCAGCGCCAATAAATTAGCCCCCAGCAGGTTGTACACCGTGTCATCAAACCGCATGGTTTCAACCGGGCCGGCGATTTGCCCGTTCTCCACCCAAAAGGTGGCGAAGCGCGTCATCCCGGTGAGCCTCGCGGCCCCGCTGTCCGAGTAGTTCAAATACCACAGATTGCTGATGTACAAGCCGGTGCCCAGCTCGCGCAACACCTGCGCAGTCGCCAGCTCGCCGGGCGCCATCACCAATGAGTGCGGCATTTCTTCTTCGCCCGCACCGTTGCCGTGCAGGTCATATTCGGCAGCCGAACGCGAGTTGGCCAATTGACCCACCAGTTTCCCTGCCTCAATCAAATTGACGTCTTCGGCCAGTACGCCGTCGTGGCTGAAACCCGGTTCAAAGCCGGTGGAAGACTGTTGGCGCAGGCTGACCCGTGGCGAGAGCTGTTGAGCGCCCAACTGTAACTGTTGCAATGGGCTTTGTCGGGTGGCGAGCGCCTTGGCCGAAAACGCGCCGTAACTGAGCATGCCGAGTACTTCATCGACTGCCGCCGGGGCGAGGTAGGCACGGTATTGACCGGGTTGGAGCTTGATTCGCGGCTTGTTCAGGTGTTCCAGCTGCTCGCGAGCGTGCCCAAACAAATCGGTTAATGCCTGGGTATCCCACTGCGCCGAACCGTAGGTGGTTTTGACCGCTTCACCGCTGGCATTGAACAGGCTCCAGTCAAACAACGCGTTGGCGCATTGATGCCAGCCGTACGCGCCCCAACTGCTGGCGAACCCGCGGTACAACGTGCCCGCAGCGTAAATGCCGACCATGTCGAGGCCTTGGCTGAGCCGGTAAATCGTGTCGATCACCTGTTGCATCGGCGGCACACAACCCGGCACATGGCGCTCGGATTGCCAGTCCTGAGTGTTGAGCAATAAATAAGGGTCGGCGGGCAGCACGTCGAGTACATCGCGCAACTGCTGCAGGGTTTCGCCCAACTGCGCCACATCGTGTTCGAACGCGCCGCTGAGGTTTATTTGTGTGCTGCTGTGTCGTTCGTTGCGGATCACGCGAAGCGTCAATTCGATTTGCAGCACAGGGTAGGCCTGGCGCACTTTGCCGTGGTTGAAGCGCACGAACTTGCTGTCTTCAGCCTCGTACCGCAGGGTGAAATGTTCATCGGCGCGCAACTGGCGCGTGAGCCATTGTTGCAGTGCCTTGAACTCAACGGCGAATGGGCAATCGTTATTCATCACGCCTGGCCTCCGAACACATCAATTGCGCTGAATACGCAGGCCGGCGACGCATGGCCTACGGTCACTGCCTGGTTGGGTTCGCCCTTGCCGCAGTTGGCCGTACCCATTACCCGAAGGGTCGATGCATCGCCCACGGCGCGTAAATTGCGCCAGAACTGTGATGACACGCCGCGATAATTGGGGTTTTTTACGACCGCTCCCAACTCACCGTTTTCGATCAACTGGCCCCATTCGCAGCCGAACTGAAACTTGTTGCGCGCGTCGTCAATCGACCACGACCGGTTGGTGGCCATCAGAATGCCGTGTTCGATACCGCCAATCAGTTGCTGCATGCTTTGATCGCCAGGCTCTATGTTGAGGTTGGCCATGCGGTCAATCGGTGCGCGGTTCCAATTGCACGCGCGGCTGTTGGCAACGCCCGGCAAGTCACTGCGGGCCTGCGACAGCGCGCCGCCCATTGGCCGTTGCAAAATTCCCTGCTCGATCAACAGGTGTTTTTCGGCCTTAAGGCCCTCGTCGTCATGGCTGTAACTGACCAGTTCGCCCGTCACATTCGGGTCGAAGCTGACATTCAGCAGATCGGAGCCATAGCGGTAATGGCCGAACATTTGCGGCGTGACAAAGCTGGTGCCGGCGTAGTTGCGCTCATCCCCCAAAATACGATCCAGCTCCAGCGGGTGACCGATGGATTCGTGGATCTGCAGGATCATTTGGTCCGGCATCAACAGCGTGTCCCGCACGCCGTTCGGGGTGTTGGGGGCCATCAGCAGTTGCAAGGCCTGGTCCGCCACGCGCGGCGCTTGATCCGTAAAACCTGACTCGGTCACCAGGCGCGCACTGCCTTGCTGCGCCAACTGGTACGAGCGGTGCTGGCTCTGGTGGCCCTCAAATGCAGTGACGGCCAAGGCCGGAAACAGTTGCTGTTGTGTGCGCTGAATGTCGTTGCCCTGGTTATCCAGGTACAGCTGTTGTTCGCGCACCACGCGAACGCTGCAGGACCACTGCACCAGTCGCGCATCCTTCGGCACTTGCTGCGAGGTTTGCATTAACAGCGCCAGCCACTCGGCAGTGTCGGGGAGCGGCGTGTCCAGTTCGGGGGAGCGGTAATGGGCGTGCACGCCTTGCACGTACGCCGTGGTGTATTTCAACAGGCCGCGACCGCGCAGTGCCTGGGCCGTTTGGGTGGCGCGATCGAGTGCGTAGCGCAATCCGGATTGGCTGATGTCACTGGTGGCGGCAAAAGCCTGTTGACCGTCAACGTGCACACACACCATTACCCCACATTCATTGCGTTGGGCGGGTGGCTCAATAATATTTCGGATCACAACCAAAGACTGCGATTGTTGTTCAACCAGGCGCAGGGAAATAAAGCCAGGCACATGCTCACACTGTTGCATAAATCGCCTGAGTGCAGACTGGGCGGTACTCATCAATTGACGGTCCTTCTTCAGCGTAAGACCTTGAACTTAGTCCAGGGTCTTATCAGTTAGTTAACATCTATTCACATAAAGTTATAAAGGGTGCTGCGCGAACTGCCGGACTGCAGGGTGTTTATCAGGTGACTAACACGTCATGTTTTGGCGCATCGGTTTGGCTCAACAAACCGTCCGCTTGATGCTGCCATAGCCGGTAATACAAACCGCGAAGTTCAAGTAGTTGATGATGGCTGCCGTCTTCCACAATCAAACCGTTGTCCAGCACAATAATGCGGTCCAAGTGAGCGATAGTTGACAGTCGGTGCGCTACGACCACCACAGTTTTGCCGGCCATGATGTCGTCCAGGCTGCTTTGAATCAGGCTCTCGGTTTCTGAGTCGAGGCTGGCGGTGGCTTCATCGAGTACCAGAATCGGCGCGTTCTTGAGCAACGCACGTGCAATCGCAATGCGTTGGCGTTGGCCGCCCGAGAGTTTCACGCCGCGCTCGCCGATCAAGGCGTCGTAGCCGTCCTGCATATTCAAGATGAACTCATGTGCATGCGCACGCCGGGCTGCCTGCACGATTTGCGCTTCGCTGGCGAGTACGTCGCCGTAGCCAATGTTTTCGCGCAGGGTGCGGTGGAACAGGCCGGGTTCCTGTGGAATCAAGCCAATTTGGCTGTGCAGCGATTGCTGGGTCATCTGCTGAATATTGGTGCCGTCGATTTCGACGGTGCCGGCTTGCGGGTCGTACGAACGCAGCAGCAGGTTGAGCAGTGTCGACTTGCCTGAACCGGAAAGGCCAACCAGGCCTACCCGCTGGCCGGGGCGAATATGCAGGTTGAAGTGTTTGAATATCGGTTTGCCAGGGCCGTAGGCGAAGTTAACGTCGCGAAACTGAATCGAGCCTTTTTGCACAGTGGTCGGCAGGGCGCTCGCCTGATCCGGCATTTCGTGCGGTTGCAACAAGGTATCGAGGCTGTTTTCGATATTGCCGGTGCACTCGAAGAAGTGCATGAACTGCATGCTCAGGAAGCTGCATTGGGCCACGATCATCAAGCCCAGCGTCGCCACCATCACGAACTGCCCTACATCGATTTTGCCCACATGCCACAAGTACAGCGCCAAGGCGACCAGGCCGACGCGCAGCACAACCGACAGACTGTCCTGCAACAAGCGGATTTTTTCCTGGTAGAAAAACGAGCGTTGCGCCGCCTGTTTTTCACGGATCTGGTAACGGCTCAGGTAGCCGAGCTCAAAGTCCTGGCGGACGAACAGGCGGATGCTGCTCAAGTTGCTCACCGCGTCGACGATCTTGCCGGTGGTGATACTGCGTGCCTGAGCATGCGTGGCCGCCAACACCTGAGCCTTGCGTGAAAGCACAAACGCCAACAGCGTGTAGGCCACTATCCATACCACCAGGCCCAGGCCCAGCCAGGGTGACGCCTGTGTCAGCAGCGCCAGGCTGGTGAGCAACACGACTAAAATCGGCAGCATCTCGATTGCCAGCGACCAGGTAATTTCCAGCAGGCCAATACTGCCTTCACCGATGCGATGCGCCAGGCTGCCGGCAAAGTGCTCGCCGAAATAGCGCGCTGAATGGCACTGCAAGTAGGCGAACAAGTCACGCACGATGCGGATTTTCTGATCCGGCCGAACCATTATCATGCACAGCGTGGCGCCGCGTGCGCAGAGCATTTGGGCCACCGCAAGCCCGCATAATAAAGCCAGCGAGGGCAGGCTGGCGGCGAATAGATCGCCATGCTCCCACGCCCCAGCGCTGACCGCGCCAGTGATGCGGCCAATCGCATAGGGCATCAGCGTTGCGAACAGGGCCGCGCCCACTTGCAACACCACGATTGCCCAGTGCCAGCGCGGATACAGCCGTATGTAATGCCACACAAAGGCCCACGGCCGTTTGGGAGGAACGGTGATAGCGTCAAATTTTGACATGACAGACCTTTTTTCAAAGCAAAGCTATCCGCGTCGGCTGCGCGAGAAGCCGCGGCCGAGTGAGGGCACTCAAAAAGGACGGATGCGTCTGTCCGACCCCCCTACAGGGCGCGGCGACGCAGCTGAGGCTATGTGTCGGTGCCTGAGGGGGAAGGCACAGCGCAGGAGGGCAAATACAGGCCGAGCGCGAGGGGCAAGAGGCAGAGGTTCATTAAGCGCATGCGTACATCAGACATCGTTCTAATTCCTTTAAAACAGCCAATCATTGACGTGACTTTTGGTCAGTCTTTGCACTGAAGGTGGACGGCGTTTACGTCTTTGCTTGCAATTGGTGCGGGTTGCGCACTCTGGAAGGCTTAATTCCAGCAAAAGAACTGCTCGCTCGGATTTATATGAAAAATGTGTGCCAAGTTGTGTCGGCGCCGACAAAGAAACGTATAAAGGCCGACGATTCGCGGCGTTGTCTCTGACCGAAAACTGACCCAGCAGGGCGTCTGTATCCTTCGCGGATCGTGGTCATCGCCGACGAAATGGTGATCGCAAGTCACGAGCGCCTCTTTGATAGAGATCAGGCCAGCTTTGAGTGGTAGCATTTATTCCGCTTATCGAACGCAAGACTGGTGCACTGCGCAATGGCGCGTCATGTGCCGATCTGCCAAAACCGCTACGGCTTCTCAAGCGCGGACTGATGCGTCACACCCACGGTGATCGAATCATGATGCAGGTACTGGCTGCTGTGCCCATTCCCGGTCTCGAACCGGTGCTGGTGGCGGTGGAGCTGGTACTTGAATCGGGAAGTCTGGACTTGTCATCCGCAAGAACGCCCCTTGTAAGATTGTTTTCACCTGCTTCAGACCGTAGTGCCCTCTGATTTCGAGATCGTGAGTGAGCATGGGTCGGAGCGGGTTTCTTCCTAAACTAGTCCGAACGGTTGCCTGGGCGCAAAGCCCGATTCTGCAAGGTTGGACGTGAGGAAAACGCTATGGACCATGACTCTGCGTTCGTCGGAATTGATGTTTCCAAAAACAAGCTCGACTCATTCGTCAGCACTACTGGCCAAGTCGAACAGTTTTCCAATACTCAAGAAGATATCCAGCGTTTAGCTAAACATCTCAAGGCTCAGGAGCCGGTTTTGGTGGTGCTGGAAGCGACTGGTGGATATGAGCGGCTTGCCGCTGCCGAGCTTTGTGCTGCTGGATTACCAGTTGTTGTTGTCAATCCCCGTCAGGTTCGTGATTTCGCCAAGGCGACCGGTAGGTTGGCGAAAACCGACGCTCTGGATGCCCAGGTAATTGCGGAGTTTGCCCAGGCGGTCAAACCCGAGATTCGGGAGATGCCAGATGAACACGCTCGTGAACTGGCGGATCTACTGACTCGACGCCGCCAGCTCATCGATATGATCGTGGCGGAAGAGTCTCGACTGAAACAGGCGGTATTCAAGGCACTTCGACGGGACATCAAGGCACATATCGTCTGGCTTCAAAAGCGCCTTAAAAGCACAGACGATGACTTGCACGAAGCGATCAAAGCTTCGCCGGCTTGGAAGGCCAATTATGATTTGCTGCGCGAGGTATCGGGCGTTGGCAATGTGCTCGCACTTTCGCTGCTGGCAATGGTTCCGGAGCTGGGCAAGGTTAATCGCAAACAAGTGGCTGCATTGGTTGGTGTGGCCCCTTTTAACTGCGATAGCGGCCTCTACAAAGGACGTAGACGGATATGGGGTGGTCGAGCTGAGGTGCGAAGTGTCCTTTACATGGCTGTCTTGTCCTCGAAGAGCCATAACCCGGTGATCGAGAGGTTTTACAACCATCTACTTGCTGCAGGGAAGACGAAGAAAGTAGCGCTGGTGGCATGCATGAGAAAGTTGCTGACGATCCTGAATGCGATGGTGCGCGATCAAAAGCATTTCGCTGAAATGGCTTGAATTTCGACACGGTTGCTCACTAATGGACAAGGCGATACGAGGTTGGCTCTTCGTGAGGGCAGCTACTCAGTTGTTTCGCATATAAAAATAGGAAAAAAAATTAAATTAGGTAAGCATCTGATTTATGGACGATAAAACACATATAACAGTTATCAAAGCTCCAGATCTGATGGAGGAATCCAACCTCTCCACCGGCGGCCATGTGCTGTTTGCCCATTACCAGCAAGGCATGACCGACTACCTGGCCATCGCCCTGCTGCACCACAGCGAAGGCGTGGCGGTGACCGATGAGCTGGACGTGACGCCCTCGCGCCACCTGGACCTGGGCCAGTTGCACCTGGCGGCGCGTATCAACGTCTCTGAGTGGCAGAACAACAAGCAGTCCAAGCAGTACATCTCGTTCATCAAAGGCAAGAACGGCAAGAAGGTCTCGGAGTACTTCCGCGACTTTATCGGCTGCCAGGAAGGCGTGGATGGCCCGGGCGAAACCCGCACCCTGCTCAAGGCGTTCAGTGACTTCGTCGAAAGCGAAGACTTGCCCGACGAGTCCGCCCGCGAGAAAACCAAAACCCTGGTGGACTACGCCAGCAGCCAGGCGAAGCTCGGCGAACCCATGGGCCTGGAAGAGCTCTCGGGCCTGATCGATGAAGACCGGCCAAAAGCCTTCTACGACCACATCCGCAACAAGGATTACGGCCTGTCGCCGGAAATTCCGGCCGACAAACGCACCCTCAACCAGTTCCGCCGCTTCACCGGGCGCGCCGAGGGCCTGTCCATCAGCTTTGAAGCGCACCTGCTGGGCGACAAGATCGAGTACGACGAAGCCGCCGGCACCTTGATCATCAAGGGCCTGCCGACCCAACTGACCGACCAGCTCAAGCGCCGTAACTGATGCTGGGCGGGGTACTCAAGAAAGTCCTGCTGGTGCTGCTGGTGGTGGTTGCGATCCAGAACTGGGGCAAGGTGGAGCGGCTGTTCAACCCGTCCCAGGTGGCGCCCGAGCACGTACGCGCCTCGGCGCGGGTGGTGCTCTATGCCACCGAGTGGTGTGGGTACTGCAAGCAGATCCGGCGTTTTCTCGACCAGAAGGGTATCCCGTACCGGGCCGTCGATATCGAGCAGGACGCCCAGGCGCGCAAGGCGTATGAGGCGCTGGGCGGTGGCGGGATTCCGTTTGTGGACGTAAATGGGACCTTGATTCGCGACTACAACCCTGAAGCGATCATGGCCGCCCTGAAGTAACACCCAATCAAATGTGGGAGCTGGCTTGCCTGCGATGGCGGTGTAACAGGTTCAATACCTGTGACTGACACACCGCTATCGCAGGCAAGCCAGCTCCCACACAAGTCAGCTCTGCACATTGGGCTTGCGGGTGGGTTTAGAAGTTGGCTTCCAGCGACACCATCGCCGTGCGCTCCTCACCCACGTTGTAATACGCCGTGCTCGCCCCCAACCCGTTCACCGGCGCCGAGTTGAACGCCACCGTACGCGCCGAGCTCAAGTACTCCTTGTCGAACACGTTGAGCATCGAAAACCGCAGTGCCGCCGACTTGATGACCTTCTTATCCACCGGCAAATAAATACCCGCATTCAGGTCAAACACCGTACGGCCTTCGATCTTCTCCTTGTTGGTCAAATCGCCATAGAAACTGCCGACATATTTGCCTGCAATGTTGCCGTAGAACCGCGAATCGTCATACCCGAACACCAGGTTGAACATGTTTTCCGGCACGTTGGCCAATTGCTTGCCCGAGGTTGGTAGCAGCACGTTCTTGCTGAGCAGATCGTCCTTCTGCTCAGACTGGGTGTAGGTATAGGACGCGTAGTAATTGAAGTTGTGCGGCAACAGGCCGCTCCATTCCAGCTCCAGGCCTTTGTTATCGACAGTGCCGACGTTGAGCACCATGTAGTCACCGCTGGCGTCGGTGGTCGAGACCTGGCGATCCTTGAAGCTGATGTAGAACAGGGTCGCACTCAAGGCCATATCGTCTTCGGTGTAGCGCCAGCCCAGTTCCTGGTTCCAGCTCAACTCGGACTTGAGGCTGACGGAGTCGCCCTTGTTGTACAGCACGTAGTTGGGCGGCGTGCGCATATTGCGGGTGACGTTGTAGAACGCCTGGTTGCTTTCATCGACCTGGTACTTGGCGCTGAAGTTGGGCAGGAACTGGTGGTAGCGGGTGTTACGCTTCTCCGGTGTGTCGTACAGGCTGCCGAGGTTGTTGCCGTCACGCTCGACATATTGGTAGGCCACGCCGCCAACAAAACTCAGGTCCGGTGTGGCTTGCCAGTTGTCCTGTACCCAGAGCTTCTGCGCGGGAGTGACGGTGTAGTAGTGGCGGCCCTGGACCGTAGCGCCGTTTTTGTCGACCACCTGGCCGCCGCTGTTGTAGTCGCCCCACACATCGTCGGGGGCACCTTCGTTGTTAATGCCGATAAAGGGCTGGGTCTGGCGCTGGCGTGCGCGTTCGTACCAGTAGCCATAGTCCAGGCTGTGTTCTTCGTTGATGTCCCACTTCATTTTCGCCGTGAAGCCAGGGCGCCAGGTTTCGGTCCACGAAGGGCGGTAATAGTTGGCCGATTGCAGGTTACTCAGGTCGTAGTTGCCGGCCTTGTCGGACTTTGGCCCCAGGTTGGAAGCCGTCTGGCCGCTGAAGCTGCCACCGTTGGCCCAGTAGTAATACGGCGTGAGCGTCAGCGACAAATTGTCCTGCAGTTGCCAGCGCTGGGTCAGCGTGGCGTTGACGCTTTCGAACGGGTTGCGGTTTAGCTTGTAGGACGCCGACAGCAAACCAGCCTTGTACACCGGGCTTTGCGCGTAATCCTTACGCCGTCCTTCGGTGTCGAACTGCGCCTTGCTAAGGCTGTTGTAGTTGTAGTTTTCCTGCTTGTTGTACTTGATCGTGGCCAATGTGGAGTTGCCGTTATCCCCTTCGAACAGGCTGCTCCACTCGATCTTGTCGCTGCGCAGAGTGCCCTTGCCGCGCCATTTGTCACCTTCCAGGTGGGATGCCGACACCCAGGTTTTCAGGCCCCCCACATCCCCGGTGTTCGCTCGCACGAAGGTCTTGCGCAGGGCGTTGGCACCGACGATCTGTTTGGCGAAAACCCCGGCGTCCTTGGTCGGGCGAATGGTGATCATGCCAATGTTGCCGCCGCTGGAGCCGATGTGCGGGCCGTCCGCCTCGGAGGAACCTTGGGTGGCGAACACTTCGGCCAGGTTTTCCGGGTCGCCCAACTGGTTGGAGTACACACTGTAGTTGCCCGAATCGTTGATCGGCACGCCGTCCACCGAGACGCCGACCTGGTCGGAACTCATGCCCCGCATGGTAAAACTGGTGCCACTGGTGCCGCTGGCGTCATCACTGGAAACGTTGATGCCCGGCGTGTACTTGAGCTTGTCGATGGCGTTGGCGGTGGCCGACATTTCGTCCATGGCTTGCTTGGTCACCGTCGAGCGTGCCTTGGCACTTTCTTCGAGAATCATGTGACCGCTGCCAAGGGTTTGCTTGCCGGCGATGTTCACCGAGCCTACATCCTGGGCATCATTGGCCAAAACCAGCGGCGCAAAGCCGCCCAGGCCCGATGCGAGGAGCAGGGCATAAAGAGTGTTGTGGTTCACGTGTAGATCCCTTACTGACATTGTTGTGTTGTATGGGGCAGATGCGAGCTTCCTGACCACTTGTTCAGGAACCCAGGGATGATCCACGGCACGTGTAACCGTTTGGTGACAGGTTGTGGCGATTGCGATGAAGGTTCGATGAAGGCGCTGCGGGCCTAGCGCACCACAATCATTCGGCCCAACAAGGTGTGCTGTTCAAAGCCCAACACCGCTTGCAAGGCGTTCAAGACCGCTACGGGGTCCTGGCTCGGAAAGCTGCCGCTGACGCGTTTGGCGGCCATGTTTTCGTTAAGCAGAAGAATTCGGCCGGGGTAATAACGCCTCAGGTCCTGGACCACATCGGCCAGGGGTGCCCTGTAGTAGTTGAGCCAACCTTCGCGCCAAGCCAGGCGTGAGGCGCTGTCGACCCCATGCAAAGGGTCGGCAATACCATCGGCATAGGCCACTTGCTGGCCCGCTGTCAGCACCTGTTGCTGGCCCTGTTTCGAGGGCGTCACACCCACACGGCCGGACAGCACGGTGACCTCGGCGCCGTCAGGTTGCAGGCGCACTTCAAACTGCGTTCCCAGTACTCGCGTTTCACCGCCGTTCGCCTCCACCACGAAGGGTTGGCCGGTGTGGGTCACACTGAAAAAACCTGCACCACGGCGCAATTGGATGTGCCGTTCGCCCTGGCTGAAATCTACAGAGATGGCGCTGTCGGCGTCGAGGGTGACCTTGGATTGATCGGCCAGGGTGAAGGTCTTTACCTCACCCGGCGCCGTCACATAATCGGCGCCCCACTCATCGACCCAGCGTGACGGCTGCCAACCGGCGCCCATCGACACCATCAGCAGCAGGCAGGCGGCGACGGCCAAGGCACCAGACCAACGCGCTACCCGGGAGCGTTTGGAGGCGTTGATCGTATTGAGGTAGCGCTGCAAGGCGAGCGCGTCCTCATCGGCCAGTTGGCGCGCCGGTACTTCGCTTAATTCCCAGAGCACCTGGGCTTGGGAGTAGGCCTCGACGTGTGCGGGATCTGCACGTAACCAGCGGCTGAACGTGGCCTGGTCGCCGCTGCTGGGCTGGTCATGCAGCAGGCACAACCAATCGAGTGCGGCCTGTTCCTGGGCGGGCGTGGGCGTGAGGTTCACGGGGCTTTCCCTGGCATGCGTGGAGGCGGTGGTTCGCGAAGGCTGGCCTTGCAGGCTTCGAGGGCGCGCATCATATGTTTTTCCACGGCGCTTTGGGACAGGCCCATGGCCTTGGCGATTTCGGCGTACTTGCGGCCGTGGATGCGGTTAAGCAGGAAAATCTGGCGGGTGCGCTCGGGCAAGCTGCGCAAGGCGGCTTCCACATGGCGCAGATCATTGCCCGCCTCCAACGCTGCCTGGGGTTCGCAGCCTTGGTGGTCAGATTGTTCCGGCAGCCAGCCTTCGCTGCTGCGTGCTCGCGCGCCTTCGCTGCGCAGGTGGTCGATGGCGATGTTGCCGGCGCAGCGCAGCAGGTAGGTGCTCAATTCTTCGACCTGCACCAGCGGGCGACGCCAGAAGCGCAGGAACAAATCCTGCACCAGGTCGGCTGCCGTGGCGCGGCAACCCACACGGCGGCTGACCAACGCCTCCATTTGCGAGCGCTGGGACAAAAACACCTGCAGGAAATGCGCGCGTCCCCCCGCTGCATCCGCGTGCGGAGTGTCCTGAGGAGATTGCGGTCGATGGCTCCTCATGGCCGGCTCAAGAGAGAGCGAACGCCGCAACAGGGCTGGCCAACAGGGCGAGCCCCGCCAGGATCAAGGCCAGCCTTGGCCGATACGGCAACAGCAACACCAGCAGCAAGGCGCTGAGCATCAACACCGCGCACCACTCCACCAGGCCCTGACTCCAACCGGCGCCCAGCACCGAGGGCCAGATCGACACGCCCAGCAACAACCAACCGCCCACCCGCAACCCCAGGCGCCGAATGGCTGTGGGTTTGCTGTGCAGCAATTCGCCGTGGTGACGGTCGGTGGACAAGCACAGTGCCATGAACCCGGCGTAGCACATCAATAGCGCTAGAAGCATCAGTTGGCCTGCTGCTTGAGTGTTAACCCGCGGGCACGCTCAGCCTTGGGTAGCGGCGCGCTGCGGTGGTGCATCTTCCAGGCTGCCCAGGCGAGGAACGCGCCACTGGCCAGGCAGGTGAGGTCGAAGCCGGCCATCGCCCAGTCGCCGCTTGGCACAGAGACACCCAAGTGATGCGAGGTGGTGATGGCGTTGAGCAATGGAATGGCGGCAAACAACAGCGCGCCGAAGCTCAGTTGCTCGACCCAGCCCTGGCGACCGCGCCGCAGCAAGGCGTGCAACAGGCTCAGGGCCCAGGCGATAAAGAACGCCTGCACTTCCCAGTCGGAACGCGCGGTGAAGCTCACCGGCAGCAGGCGGTTAGCCCAGAAAAACGCCGCGATGGCGATCATCAAGCCAGACATGCTGGCAATATTCAGCACTTCTACCAACCGCAGTTCAAAGGGCATCACCGAGGCCTTGGCATGCTTGAGCTGGCGCTTGCCCAGCCAGATCACCAAGCCTGTGCCGATCATCGCCGTGCCCGCCAAGCCGCAGATAAAGTACAGCCAGCGCAGCACCGGGCCGGCGAAATGGCCCATGTGCAAACCGTAGAAACTGCCACCGATGGCCGTCGCCAATGACGGCTCGGCACTGCCTCGCAACAGCTCGCCGGTGGTGCCGTTGAACGACAACGTACTGCCGGAGGCATGCACCACGCTGTCGGAGCCAGCGCGCGACACGTTGACCGACGCGTTGACATCGCCGGGGTTGTTGACCGCCACACGCCCCACATGCCCGCCCGCCCACTGTTCCCGCGCCTGCTGGTACATCGGCATCAACGGCAGCAGTTTGCCCGGCTGGCCGAGGGCCGGCGCATTGTCGGTAGCGGGGAACAGCTCACTGAAAAACGCCCGGCTGTCGTCGCCGTAGGACGCCACGATGGGCGCAGGCATGACCATGCTCATGAAAATCACCAGGCTGCTGTAGGTGATCATCAGGTGAAACGGCAGCACCAACACACCCACCGCGTTGTGCCCGTCCAGCCAGGAGCGCTGGCCTTTGCGCGGGCGGAAGGTGAAGAAGTCCTTGAAGATTTTCTTGTGGGTGATGATGCCGGTGATCAGCGCGACGAACATCACCATGGCGGCGATGGTCGACAGCCAGCGGCCCCACGGGTAAGGCATTTGCAGTTGGAAGTGGAAACGATAGAAGAACTCGCCGTCCTTGCTGTCGCGGACCTGCACCGGTTGGCCGGTGACGGGGTCGAGGACTTTCTGGATGAAGGTACCGCGCTTGCCGGGTTCGAGCTTGTCTTGCCACATCACCGACAAACCGGGGTCGCGGCGGTTCGGCAAGGTAATGAACCAGCGTGCGGCGGTAGGCGCCTGCTGTTGCAGGTAGTTTTGTGCGACGGCGAGGCTGCGCCCATCGTCCAGGGGATGGGCCTGCACTTCGGGCTGCATCCAGTGGGTTATTTCATCTTTGAAATAGGCCAGGGTGCCGGTCAGGAAAATCGCGAACAGCAGCCAGCCGAAGATCAAGCCTGCCCAGGTGTGCAGCCAGGCCATGGCCTGGCGAAAGCCCTCTTTCATGTGCGAGCCATCCAGAAACCGATGCCGGCCAGGGAGGCCAAGAGTGCGCTCGGCACCATCACCCCTGCCCAGGCGCGCCATGCCGTGCGGCAGGCAAAACACCAGAGCACCGCCAGCAGGTAGAACACAAAGGAACTCATCATGCCGGTGACCACCGCATCGGCACGGGAGGTGGGCAGCCAGAGCGCCAGGCAGATGGCGGCCAGGGAGGCCATCAGATAACCGCCAATCACCGCCGCCAGCACGCGCGAGGTGACGGCGAGGCGGTAGGAAACGGGCAATGAGGTTTTGCTTTTCATGCGGCAGGCGCCTGGTTCATCAGCGCGCAATATTAATGATAAATATTCTCATAAGCAAAAGAGAACGGATGAATCACCTGCCTTGGCCGATTGCCGAACCTTGTCACGCCCCCTACAATGCGAACAATTCTTGTTCTCTAAAGCATGTCGAATGCTTGCGGAGTGATCGCGTTGCAGCCGTCCAACCCCGTCGAAGTGTTGTACAACGACCATCACCACTGGCTCACCGGCTGGTTGCGACGCAAGCTCGGCTGCCCGGAAAACGCCGCCGACCTGGCTCAGGACACCTTTATCCGCGTGCTCAGTGCCCGGGAAGCGCCAACGCTGATCGAGCCGCGCGCCTTCCTCACCACCGTGGCCAAGCGCGTGCTGTTCAACTTCTACCGCCGCCAGGACCTGGAGCGCGCCTACCTCGAGGCCTTGGCGCAGATGCCCGAACACGTGGCACCGTCGGAAGAAGACCGCGCAATCATCCTGCAAACCCTGCTGGAACTGGACCAACTGCTCGACGGCTTGCCCAAGCAGGTCAAACGCGCTTTCCTGCTGGCCCAACTCGACGGCCTGACCTACGCGCAAATCGGCGCGCAACTGGGCATCTCCATCGCCACCGTCAAACGCCACCTGACCAAAGCGGCCATGCGCTGCTACTTCGCCCTATGAACGTCTCCAGCCAAGTCGCCGAACAAGCCGTGCACTGGTTGCTGGAAATGCAGCAAGGCACGCTCAACCCACGCCAGCAGGCGGCCTGGCAGCAATGGTTGAATGCCCACAGCGAACACCAACGCGCGTGGGAGCAGATCCAGAGCGTCAACCAACGCCTGCGCGGCGTGCCCTCCCCCCTGGCCCACGCGGCGTTGAACGCGCCTACCTCCCGCAGCCGGCGTCAGGCGCTTAAATTACTGTTGATTGTGGGTGCCGGTTCGGCCGCCGCCTGGAGCCTGCGCCAGCAACATATCCTGCCGCCGCTGACGGCTGACTATCGCAGCCCGGTGGGCCAGCGCCGCACAGTACAACTGGCCGACGGCAGCCAGTTGCAGCTCAACACCGGCAGCGCGGTGGATGTGCATTTCGACGGCCAACAGCGCCTGGTGCGCTTGCTTGAAGGTGAAATCCTGCTCACCGCCCGTGCAGGCCAGACGCCGTTGCACGTGCTGACCGGCCAGGGCCTGCTCAGCAGCCAGGCTGCGCGCTTGACTGTGCGCCAGTTCAACGACCACACCCAACTGGCGGTACTGGCCGGCCAGGTCGAGGTGATGCCCAACCGCTACAACGGCTTGGCGCTGAGGGTCGATGCCGCGCACCAGGTCAATTTCACCCGCAAAGGCTGGGACACCCCACGCCCCACCGACGCCAACAGCGGCGCCTGGGCCGACGGCATGCTGGTGGCCGCACACATGCGCCTCGAAGACTTCCTCAATGAACTGGGACGCTACCGTCGCGGCCAGCTCCAGTGCGATCCACACGTCGCCAACCTGCTGCTGTCCGGCAGCTACCCGCTGGACGACAGCGAACGCATCCTCGACCTACTGGAAATCAGCCTGCCGGTGAAAGTGCGGCGCTTTACGCGTTATTGGGTGACCGTGCAGGCACGGGTCTGAATTTATTTTACTTTTGTGTGAGCCGTTTTCCGCACCTGGCGTGACAGAGAAGGAAAGCCACCTTGATCCTTCCTTCTCAGGACCGCCCTTCATGCCCCAGCACCCGACGCTTCTCGCCCGTACACTGCGCCAACTCCTGCTCGGTGCCAGCCTCAGCCTGACCACACTGCCGGCGGTGATGGCAGCCGACGCCAAGGCGTACCACATCGCACCTACTACCCTGGAAGCGGCCCTGAATCAATTCGGTCGCGAAGCCGGCGTGTTGGTGTCCTTCGGTTCCGCCGTGACGGCCGGGATGCAAAGCCCTGGGTTGTCGGGCAGCTACAGCGCTGCCGAGGGCTTGCAAAAACTACTGGAAGGCACCGGCCTGCAAGCCCGCGCCGAGGGTGACAACGCTTACAGCCTGCAACCGGCTGGCGCCCCTGCGACCCTTGAGCTGCAGACCTCCAACGTGGTCGGCGACTGGCTCGGTGACGCGGCGCAAACCAATGTGTTCGAGCACCCCGGCGCCCGTGATGTGATCCGCCGCGAAGAATTCGAACGCCAGGGCGCCACTCAGGCTCGCGATGTGCTCAACCGTATCCCTGGCGTCAACGCCCCGGACAACAACGGCACCGGTAGCCACGACATGGCGCTGAACTTCGGCATTCGCGGGCTCAACCCGCGCCTGGCGTCGCGCTCCACCGTGCTGATGGATGGCATCCCGGTGCCCTTCGCGCCTTACGGCCAGCCGCAACTCTCCTTTGCGCCGATCAGCATGGGCAATATGGACGCGGTGGACGTGGTACGCGGCGGCGGTGCGGTGCGCTATGGCCCGCAAAACGTCGGTGGCATCGTCAACTTCGTCACCCGTGCCATCCCGGATGCGCCCACGGTCAAGGGCGGCTTGCAGACCGAGACCAGCCCCTCCTCCAGCCACGACGGCTTCAAGACCACCGGCAACTTGCTGGCCGGCGGCACTGCCGACAATGGCTTGGGGGGTGCGCTGCTGTACTCCGGCACCCGCGGCGGCGACTGGCGCGAAAACAGCAACACGCGCATCGATGACCTGATCCTCAAGGGCAAATACCAACTGGACGACGCCAACAGCTTCAACGCCATGGCACAGTACTACGAAGGCCAGGCCGACATGCCCGGTGGTTTGAACGTCAAGGACTACAAGGCCGACCCGTATCAGTCCACTCGGCCCTACGACAAGTTCTGGGGCCGCCGCACGATGTTCAACGTCGGCTACCGCTACGAGCAGGACCGCCGCGAATTCACGGTCAACAGTTTCTTCACCAAGACCCTGCGCAGCGGTTACCTGGACCAGGGCAGTTTCCTGTCGCTGTCGCCACGCGAATACTGGGTACGCGGCCTGGAAACCCGTTTCGCCCAAAGCTTCGACCTTGGCCCCACCAGCCACGAAGTGGGCGTCGGCTACCGCTACATCAATGAAGCCGGTCACGAGTTGCGCTACCGCACGCCGATTGCCGCCAACCAGCAAATCCCCACCACCAACAGTCGCAACGACCGCGACACCCGTGGCGGCACCGAGGCCAACGCGTTCTTTATCGACGACCGCATTGATATCGGCAAGTGGACCATCACTCCGGGCGTACGCTACGAGATGATCGAGTCCCAGCAGACCAACAACCTGAGCAACGTCAAATACAAGGGCGACTACAACACCGCACTGCCGGCGCTGAACGTGCTCTATCACCTCACCGATGACTGGAATCTCTACGCCAACACCGAAGGCTCGTTCGGCAGCGTGCAGTACAGCCAGATGCCCAACCGCGTGAACAGCGGCGAAGTGAAACCGGAAAAAGCCCGCACGTGGGAACTCGGCACGCGCTATGACAACGGCAATCTGCGTGCAGAAATCGGCGCGTTCCTGATTAACTTCGACAACCAGTACGACAGCAACCAGACCAACGACACGGTGATCGCCCGCGGTGAAACCCGTCACCAGGGCATCGAGTCGAGCTTCAACTATGCGCTCGACGGCCTTAGCCCGGCGCTGGCCGGTTTCGATGTGTACGCCACTTACGCCTATGTGGACGCGACCATCCGCGAAGACGGCCCGAACAAAGGCAACCGCGTGCCCTTCTCGTCCAAGCACAAAGGCACCCTGGGCGTGGGTTACACCGAAGGCCCGTGGAAGCTGAATGTGGACAGCAGCTACCAGAGCAGCCAGTTCGCCGACAACGCCAACACCCAGGCCGAAAGCGCCGACGGTGCCAATGGCCGCATCCCCGGCTACATGCTGTTCAGCAGCCGCGCAGCCTATGACTTCGGCCCGCAGTTGTCGGATCTGAATGTGGCGGTGGGGGTGAAGAACATCTTCAACAAGCAGTACTACACCCGCTCGTTCGACGACAACAACAAGGGCAAGTACGTGGGTGAGCCGCGCACGGTGTATGTGCAAACCTCTATCGCGTTCTGACTGCAACCTGCAGACTGCAACACCTCCCACAGTTGATTGTCGGTGTGTTTAGGATTGAATGGGGCTAGCTACCCGCCAGGCAACTCGGGGTGGCGGCCACCAACGCGTCAATGGCACACCGCGTCTTGGCCGGCATATGCGCCGCCGTCGGCCAGATCACATGGATCGGCGCAGGTTGCTCACGGTAGCTGGGCAGCACGGCCTGCAACTGCCCGCGCAGCGCATAGTGGGCAATCAACCAACTCGGCAACCAGGCCAGACCTACGCCCGCGATAGCGGCATCGGCTACCGCCTGGAGGTCGTCCACGATCAAGGGCGAAGCCAGGCGCGAGCGCTGCGCGGTGTTGCTGCGGTAGGCAATGCCACGATGAGCGGCCAGGTCTTCGATACTGCCAATAGCACCCTTGCGCTGCAAATACCCCGGTGACGCCGCCAGCCCCATGGCCTGCTGACCCAAGCGGCGGGCACTCAGGCGGTCGGTGTCCGGCAACGGGCCGATGCGCACGGCCATATCGAAGCCTTCCTGCACCAAGTCGATCATGCGGTCGGAAAAACAAATGTCGATTTCCAGTTCCGGATAACGATCCAGCAAAGCCCATAACGCCGGCGCGGCATAGTGATGACCAAACGCCAGGGGCACGCTCACTCGCAAACGCCCGCGGGGTTGCTGACGGCCGCTTTCCAGCACGGACTCTGCCGCTTCCAGCTCCGCCAATGCGCGCAAGCAATGCTCGTAGTACGCCTGGCCATCCTCAGTCAACCGCTGGCGCCGGGTGGAACGCTGTAACAGGCAAGTACCCAAACGCGCTTCCAGACGCGCCAGGCCCTTGCCCACCGCTGAACGCGTGAGGTTCAGGCGCTCGGCGGCTTCGGTGAGGTTGCCGCTTTCAACAATCTGCAGAAAGAGTTCGACACCATCAAAACGTGGGGTAGCCATGCTTAATTGTCGCCTTGTATTCCCTTGTCCAAGGAAAAGTTATCGCCAATAAAGAACCTGATTCCCGAGAGAATAGCCCCTCCCGCTTTCGAAAGGAATGTCGTATGTCCCGCGCCGCCGCACTCTCGGCCCTCACTCCCCCGCGCACCGCCAGGAACGGCCTGGCCCTCACCGCCGTCTGCCTGGTGGCCCTGATGTTCGGCCTGGAAATCTCCAGCGTGCCGGTCATCCTGCCGACGCTGGAACAGGAACTGGGCACGGGCTTTCAAGACGCCCAATGGATCATGAATGCCTACACCCTGGCCTGCACCAGCGTGCTGATGGCGGCGGGGACCCTGGCGGATCGCTTCGGTCGTCGGCGTGTGCTGGTGGTGTGTCTGTGGGTATTCGCCCTGGCCTCACTGGCCTGTGGCTTGGCCAACGATGCGCCGACACTGATCGCGGCGCGGTTCGTCCAGGGCATTGGGGCCGGGGCCATGATGATTTGCCAGTTCGCGATCTTGTCCCATCAGTTCCGCGAACCGGCAACGCGTGCGCGGGCCTTTGCGATATGGGGCGTGATCGCTGGCGTGGGCCTGGGTTTCGGACCGATGGTGGGAGCCTTGATCCTGGCCGTGGCGGACTGGCGCTGGGTGTTCCTGGTGCATGTACCGCTGACCCTGTTCACCTTGGCGTTGTTGCACATCAGCGTGCAGGAATCCCGCGACCCGGCCAACCATCGCCTCGACATCGCCGGCATGCTGACCATGACACTCACGGTGTTTGCGCTGGTTTATTTCATCACCCAGGGCAGCGAAATCGGCTTTGGCGCGCCGGCGATGCTCGGCTGGGCCGGCCTGGCGGTCTTCGGGCTGCTGCTGTTTATCTTGATTGAGCGGCGCAGCGCCCATCCGATGTTCGACTTCTCGGTGTTCCGCATCCAACGCTTCAATGGCGCGTTGATGGGCTCGATCGGCATGAACTTCAGCTTCTGGCCGTTCATGATTTACCTGCCGTTGTACTTCCAGGCAGGCCTGGGTTACGACACGCTGACCACCGGCGCCGCCTTGCTCGCCTACACCTTGCCCACTTTGCTGGTGCCGCCGCTGGCCGAACGCCTGGCCCTGCGCTTTGGCGCCGAACGCATCATTCCCTTGGGCCTGGGGACAATGGGCGCAGGGTTCATGGGGATGGCCGCCGTTAATTACGCCGGACAACCCAGCACCGCGCTGGTGCTGCTCAGTTGCGTGATCGCCGGTATCGGGCTGGCGTTGACCAATTCGCCGACCACCAACACCACCACCGGCTCCGTCTCGAATGACCGCGCAGGCATGGCCTCGGGCATCGACTTCAGCGCACGGCTGATCACCCTCGCGCTCAATATCGCGCTGATGGGCCTGGTGCTGTTGTTGGGGATCAGCCACAACCTGGCCCACGTGCTGCCTGACAGCACAACACTGGAGTGGACAAGACTCAGCCAGCATATTGCCGCCGGCAAGCTGGATGCGCCGGGGCTGACCGTTCAGGATGCGCAAACAGCGCTGCGCAGCGGCGCCGGCTGGGCCATGTTGTTTGCGGGGTTGGGCGCCTGCGGGCTGGCGATGCTGAGCCGGCATTTCTTCCGGCGTGAGCGCTGAACGAAAAACGGGCCTGCATGTGCAGGCCCGTTTTCAGTGGGGGAATAAAAAAACAATCAGCCGTTAATAGCAGCGTTTTCGTTTTCCAGGAATTCCTCTTCCAAAGCGTCTTCGTTCACTTTGTTGATTGGCTGGTTTTTACCGGCAGCGCGCGGCTTGCCTTGCAGTTTGCCAAACAGATGTTCCAGTGCGTGGTCGAGCTTGACTGCGGCGCCATCGATCGCTTGCTCCAGCGTATCGGCTTTATGGCACACGGAAACTGGTTGATGGCCCTTTGGCCGTGCTTCCAGACGGCAACTCAAATCGTGAGGGCCGGGCTTGTCGCCGTTCTCGTCTCGCAGGTAGACCTCTACACGGGTCAGGTCTTCTTCGTAGCGTTCGAGCGTGCTCTCAATGGTAGTACGTACCCACTCCTCCAGTCGGATGCTGCTTTCAATATGGTTATCGCTATTGACTTGGATTTGCATAGTTCTTCCCTTATTTCAGCTAGCTCGCCAGAGGTCACAAACTGCAACACCGGGGTGGTGAAACCATGACCTCTTGATTACACAATTGAGCACCTGCTGAAACATTTCAACCCCTTTGCAAAGATAAATCCTACATTACAAATTAACCCTGACGACGAGCAAAAACGCTGGTAGGGTGGGGAGTTAGTTACAACTTCTTACGTCCTGTTTTCCTCACAATTGCTCCTCTCCCAACGGGTGCAAGCTGCGAAAAATCCCCGCTTCCTCCACCAGCCAATCATGCACCGCACGCACGCCCGGATGGTTCAACGCGCCCGGCGCATACAGCAGTACATAGCGTTTATGGTTGGGCACCGCCAGGCCGAACGGCACGATCAGGGTGCCGCGCTCCAGCTCATCGTTCAGCAAGGTGCGCCGCGCAATCGCTACGCCCATGCCGGCAATGGCGGCTTCGATGGTCAGGTGGTTGCGGTTGAAGGTGTGCCCGCGCCGTACGTCGGCACCGTGGTAGCCGATGGCATTGAGGTAAAACTCCCACTCGGCATATTCATAACTCCCACGCCAGGCCGTGATGTCGTGCAGCAGCGGGAAATGCGCCAGATCCGCCGGGCCATGCAAGGGCGGGCGGCCACGCAACAGGCTGGGGGCGCACACCGGGAATATCTGTTCATCCAACAGGGCTGTGGATAACAAGCCAGGGTAGCTGCCGTCGTTCAGGTCGATGGCCAGGTCGAAGTCGCCTTCATGCAGGGCGATGCTGCTGTCTTCGGCGACCATGCGCAGTTGAATGTCCGGAAAACGCTGCTGAAAACGTGGCAGACGCGGGGTCAGCCACTTGCCCAGAAACGAGGGGATCGAACGCAGGCGCAAGGTGCCGCTGATCATCCCGGCGTCCAGGCGCTGCAGTTCGGCATCAATGCTGCCATAAGCCTCCCCCACCACGGCCGCCAGGCGCTGCCCCTCGGCGCTGAGTTCAACGCCTCGCGCACGCCGATGAAACAGTCGAAAGCCCAGGCGCTCCTCCAGTTGGCGAATTTGCTGGCTCACCGCTCCGGGCGTGATGTGCAGTTCTTCGGCGCAGCGGGTGAACGACAGATGCCGTGCGGCGCAGGAAAACACATGCAACCAGACATAGGTCTGGCCGTGGAGGGGGCGAGTCATAGTGTTTAGTCCTGCTAAAGGGTGTCTTAGGATAATTCGTTGGTCAGTGCCGAGCCAGAGGCTCAGTATCGCGCCAATTCCGCCTGCTCTACAAAACATGGCAGCGATTTCTACTCCATTGCTTGTAAGGCTTTAGCATGGCTATCAGTGTTTTCGATCTATTCAAGGTGGGCATCGGCCCATCCAGTTCCCACACCGTCGGCCCGATGCGCGCTGCCGCGACGTTCGCCCAAGCCCTGACCGACCAGCATGTGCTCAGCCAAACCCGTCGCGTCGAAGTGCGCCTGTATGGCTCGCTGTCCGCTACCGGTGTCGGCCATGCCACCGACCGCGCCTGTGTCATGGGCTTGATGGGTGAATGGCCAGACCGCGTCGACCCCACCTCGATCAATGCGCGTATCCAGCAACTGCGCGAGTCCGGCCAATTGCTGCTGGCGGGCTCTCAGGCAATTGCTTTCAACTGGCACACCGACTTGCTGCTGCTGGACGAAAGCCTGCCGTACCACCCCAACGCCATGTCCTTGCACGCCTATGGCGACAGCGGCCTGCTGAGCGAACAAACCTATTACTCGGTGGGCGGTGGTTTCATCATCGAAGCCGCCGAAGCTGCATCAGGCATTGCGCCCACCAGCGATGTGCAATTGCCCTATGATTTTTCCAGTGCGGTGGAACTGCTGGCCTTGTGCAACAAGCACGGCCTGCGGGTATCCGAACTGATGATGGCCAACGAACGGGCGTGGCGCAGCGACGAAGAAATCCGCAGCGGCCTGCTGCATATCTGGTCGGTGATGCGCGAGTGCGTGGAACAGGGCCTGCGCGATGAAGGCATCCTGCCCGGTGGCCTGGATGTACCCCGTCGCGCCGCGAAGCTGCACCGCAGCCTGTTGGAAATCGGCAAGCCCAACGTGATCACCTCGACCTTGTCGGCGATGGAATGGGTCAACCTGTTCGCCCTCGCCGTCAACGAAGAAAACGCCGCCGGCGGACGCATGGTCACCGCCCCGACCAACGGCGCGGCCGGAATTATCCCGGCAGTGCTGCATTACTACATGAAATTCAACGCCGACGCGTCTGACGACGACGTGGTCAATTTCTTCCTGGCCGCCGCTGCCGTCGGCATCCTCTGCAAGAAAAACGCTTCCATCTCCGGCGCCGAAGTCGGCTGCCAGGGCGAAGTGGGTTCGGCCTGTGCCATGGCGGCTGCCGGCCTGGCCGATATCCTCGGTGCCACCCCGGAGCAACTGGAAAACGCCGCCGAAATCGGCCTGGAACACAACCTCGGCCTGACCTGCGACCCGGTCGGTGGCCTGGTACAGGTGCCCTGCATCGAGCGCAATGCCATTGCGGCGGTCAAGGCGATCAACGCCACGCAGATGGCCCTGCGCGGCGACGGCAAACACTTCATCTCCCTCGACCGGGTCATCCGCACCATGCGCGATACCGGCGCCGATATGCATGACAAATACAAAGAAACTTCACGGGGCGGCCTGGCGGTCAGCTGGGTGGAGTGCTGATCGGAGCACTGCTACCCGCCCCAACGTGAGCCCGCGCAAAAATAATAACGAGGCAATACCGATGACTGATGTACGTACACCTGCTGCCGAAAATCCCGATGTCAGAGAAAGCACAGTAACCACCGGCTGGACCAAACACGATACCACCTGGATGCTCGGCCTCTATGGCACCGCCATCGGCGCGGGCACCCTGTTCCTGCCAATCAATGCCGGCGTCGGCGGCTTCTGGCCGCTGATCGTGCTGGCATTGCTGGCATTTCCGATGACCTTCTTCGCCCACCGTGGGCTGACGCGCTTTGTGCTGTCGGGCAAATCCGGCGACATCACCGAAGTGGTCGAGGAACACTTTGGTGTCGGCGCCGGCAAGCTGATCACCCTGCTGTATTTCTTTGCGATCTTCCCGATCCTGCTGGTGTACAGCGTGGCGCTGACCAACACCCTCGGCAGTTTCATGGAGCACCAATTGCACATGGCGCCCCCGCCCCGGGCGATTCTGTCGCTGGTGCTGATCCTCGGCCTGATGGCCATCGTGCGTTGCGGCCAGGGCGTGATCGTCAAGGCCATGAGCGTGCTGGTGTACCCCTTCGTGGCCGCCTTGCTGCTGCTGGCGTTCAGCCTGATTCCCAACTGGAACGGCGCGTTCTTCGCCTCGGCCAGCGAAGGCATGCCGTTGCCGCTGTTCTTCAAGACGTTGTGGCTGGCGATCCCGGTAATGGTGTTCTCGTTCAACCATTCGCCGATCATCTCCGCCTTTGCCGTGGACCAGAAGCGCGTCTACGGCGCCCAGGCCGAGCGCAAAAGCAGCGGCATCCTGGCCACCGCCCACGGCATGATGGTGCTGACCGTGATGTTCTTCTGCTTCAGCTGCGTGCTGGCGCTGTCACCGGCTGACCTGGCCGCTGCCAAGGCGCAGAACATCTCGATCCTGTCGTACCTGGCCAACCACTTCCAGACGCCGGTGATTGCCTACGCCGCACCGTTGATCGCGCTGGTGGCGATCACCAAATCCTTCCTGGGCCACTACATTGGTGCCAGCGAAGGCTTCCAAGGCTTGATCGTCAAATCCCTGCGCGGGCGCAACCGTTCGATGTCGGCGAAATGGCTGGAACGCTGCACCGCGTTGTTCATGGTGCTGACGTGCTGGGCCGTGGCCACCTTCAACCCGAGCATCCTGGGCATGATCGAAACCATGGGCGGACCGATCATCGCGTGCCTGCTGTTCCTGATGCCGATGTACGCGATTCGCCGCGTGCCATCTTTGCGCCAGTATTCAGGTCAGGTATCGAATGTGTTTGTGGTGGTCATCGGCCTGATTGCGCTGTCTGCGATCGTTTTTTCCGTAATGCCCTGAATTAGCTCACGACATACATCCAATGTGGGAGCGGGCTTGCCCGCGATAGCGATCATTCAGCCAACTATTGATTGGCTGATACACCGCAATCGCAGGCAAGCCCGCTCCCACATTTGGATTTCTGTGCCGGGTAAATCGCTGTACGGCACGGCCTTTGCTGTAGAGCTTTTGAGGAAAACGGAATTTGGCCAGTGGTCAGGCAATGCGAACTAATCCCGACACCGGCCGTCAATGACTGCATGTTCTTATCAGGCGGTAACGCACCATGGACAATCCTTTTCAGATCATCACCGACACGTTCAGCCCCCAATACCGCGTCAACCTGAGCATTCAACGGCTGGACGGCAGCATCATGCTCACCCTCTCGAACGAGACCGGCGTAGTGGCCAAGCGCATGATCAGCGCCGAACAACGCAACGACCCGCAACGCCTCAAGCGCCTGGTGCAAAGCATCCAGTTCGGCATCGCCATCGAACAAGGCCATAGCGCTGTAGAAATCCTGGAGCTGATGACGGACGGCGACAGCCACAAACTCCTGCAGCGACCGCCCGCCCGCACCATGCCCTTCAGCGTGGGGCTTTAAAGCTCGCCTTTCTCGGTCTCAAGGCTCGCTTCGCCCTTGCGACGCGGGCTTTCGACCTTCACCGAAGGGAAGGCCGACGACGCGTAGCGCACCACCAGGATCGCAAACGCCAACAGCAGAATCCCGCCGCACAGGTAGATGATGCCCAGATCCGGCGGGTTGTGATGAGACACGTTGGAGATCAGCAAACGCGTGAGCGCGGTAATCGCCACGTAGATCAGGAAGCGCACCGGCATGTGGTTGGTCTTGAAGTAAATCCCGACCATGGCACCCAATTCCAGGTAGATGAACAGCAGCAAGATGTCATCGATCTTGATGTGCCCATTCTCCAGCATCCCCAAGAACTCCATCACCGCCGCCCATGCGGTCACCGCACCAATGGCGAACAGCGCCAGGTAATGGAACGACTCGACAAACAGATTGCCCAGGGACTCGGCTAGCCCGTGCACTTGCTGGCGCAGCCTTTCGGCCCAGTTGATTTTCACGATGATGCTTCCTTAGGTCGATTCGACCGGATAATGCCGGTTGGACGTGACGGTTGTTCTGTATGCAGAAACAAGGCCAGAGGGCAGGCATGAGATGATGACTGGCTAGCATGAGGCACGCAGGAGGATGAGCAGAGTAGATCTTTTGCTCATCCGAAAAACGAAAACTTCAAGGATATCGCTGGCGTGCGTGTAAAACCGAGAGAATCCGAATATTGTCTGTCACTTTGTATACAACCAGATAATTCGGATGTACCACCATCTCTCGTGTTCCGCCGATTCTGCCGGGGCGGTAAAGATGGGGTCTGCGCGAGAGGGCAAGCACTGAAGCTTCGATTGATCGCTTAAGCTCAAGCGCTGCTACAGGATTACGATGACTGAGGTACTCAATAATTTGCCGGAGTTCTACCCGCGCTGCGGGCAGCCATTCAATCAGCATCGCCTTTCTTGAGTTTAGATTCGATCAGCGCTTGCATCTCGGCCATCACCTCGTCGTGAGGAATGCCAGGGCTTGGGTCATCAAGAGCGGCCTGCACTCTCGCGCGAAACCAGCGGTCGTAGCTGTCAGCCTGCTCTTCGATATCTGCTTGGATACCTGAGGAAAAGGAAGTGTCCATAAAAGCCTCCGTTGTTGATGTAAAAGGAGTCTAGTCGCTAGCGTTTTCGCTGTCGTGCTCCCGGCGATGAAGTGAGTAACAGAAAAAATCCGTGTTCACCAATCACTTTTTAGACCGTCCCCACAGGCGTGGGAACGATCAGATCATGGCATCAAGCTGGTGCAATTTGCTCCAGCGCTCGATCGACTAGCAGACCGCCCATTTCAATCAGTTGATGAATCGCCAGGACCAAGCTTCGCTGTGGACCATCAAGGTCGAATGCCAGGGTACTGGCCATCTCACGGGCGCTGTTCAAGGTTTCGCTGGCGTTTGCCAGCAAGGTTTCTGTATCAGCTTCAGGAGTGACACTGAAAAGCACTGACTCGGTAGACGGGGGGGTGGGTGTGTGTTTCTTCATCGACTAGTTCCTTAGTTAAGAAACCATCACCGTCTGCCGCCAAGCAGATTGGGTGACGGATTGCACAAGGTTGGCGGACCGGTAAGGAACAACCCGGCACCCCGAAGGGTCCATGCGCAACCCGCCATAAAAACAAGAGTGCCGTGTAAAAACCCAGCAATCTCATAGGGGGTCGTTGCGCTTCCTTGGTGGGCCGCCAAGCCCGCTCGCTGCAAATGCAGCGCCCGAAGAAGGTAAGCCACCGGACAATTCCAGCGCAACCCCGGCAAGTTGTCAGAAATTTCCGGTGTAGCAAACCCCAATTTCCCAACTACATTAAAAACCTACTACCCAAACCCCAGCGTTTGGCTTATCCTTTTCGCTGTATATAAATACAGTAGTCGCAAAAGACAACTATCGTGAAGGCATGTGAGGTGGTGAATGGCCGTCGAAGTGGTATACCGCAGCAGCCGAGATCTGGAGCGTTTGTTCATGGATAAAGCCGAAGCTGACCGTCATGACAAGATGCTTGAACTCGCTGAGTTGCTGGCAGAGGTGTTGCAAAAAGCCGTGCCGTCGTTGAGCGAGCAGCAGGTGGAGGAAGCCGGGATTTACATGGCGAAGAACCGTGATGTATTTGCCAAGGCGTTCAAGAGCCAACCGGACGCGCTGTCCGAGTTGCTGAACCCGGCAGCAGAGTAAAGCCCGAATTGAACAGGCCCTGAATCATGGATTCAGGGCCTTTTTAATGCCTGGCCTATTTGTACAGCAAGCGTTCGGCCAGTTCATCGGCCACCCGCGCGGGGGAGCGTTTTTCGGCTTGGGCGTGGGCAAAGATTTCGGTCAGGCGGCTGCCGATGTTCGACAGGTGTGCGGTGATGCCAGGCAGGTCGGTGCCGGCGTGTTTGAGGGCGACGTAGATCAGCCCGCCAGAGTTGATCACGTAGTCTGGCGCGTAGAGGATGCCGCGGCCTTCCAATTGGTCGGCGATGTCCAGGTTGGTCAGTTGTGCGCTGGCCGCACCCGCCACGGCGGCGCAACGCAACTGGCCGACGCTGTTACGGTTGAACACGGCGCCGACGCCGCACGGTGCGAGGATATCGCAGGGGGTGCTGAGCAAGGCGTCGTTGGCAATCGGGTGGGCGCCCAGTTGCTCCATGGCCAGTTGCACCTTGCCGTGGTCGATATCGCTGACCAGCAGTTCGGCACCGGCGGCGTGCAATTGTTCGGCCAGGGCATAACCGACATTCCCCAGGCCTTGCACCGCGACGCGCAGGCCCTCGAGGTTGTCGCTGCCCAGGCGCGCCATGGCGGTAGTGCGGATACCGGCAAACACCCCCATGGCAGCATGAGGGGCAGGGTCTCCGGCGGCGGTGGTGCTGGTGACAAAGCGGGTGTTCTGGGCGATGCAGTCCATGTCGGCGACCGAGGTGCCGCTGTCGATCGAGGTGATGAAGCGGCCATCGAGTTTTTCCACACAACGGCCAAACGCCTCGAACAGCGCCGCACGGCTTTCCACGTGCACGGGGCGGATGATCACCGCCGTGCCGCCGCCCACCGGCAGCCCGGCCAGTGCCGCTTTGTAGCTCATGCCTTGCGCCAGGCGCGCGGCATCGGCCACGGCGGTTTCATCATTAGGGTAAGCCAGGTAACGACAGCCACCCAACGCTGGGCCCAGGCGACTGTTGTGGATGGCGATGATCGCCTCCAAGCCGGTCACCGGATCAACGCTCAGGTGCAGCGATTCAAGGCGGGTGCTGTGCATGAGCGCAAACATCAATGAGCTCCCGAATCACTTCTGGTAGTGGGCCAAGTATAGGCTTGCGGCAGAAAACTGCTGGATTGCGCTGGAATAAGCCGCGCGTTTTCGTGGGATCTACGACATAAGAGTTTGGGATATCTCTCAAGATGCTGGACGAAAATTCGCAGCAAGGCTAAAACGGGGGCATACGCCGGAGAACTCAATGAATCCCCGCACAGCCTTTTTCGCCTGTCTGGACCGTTCCCCCCCTGCGCTGTTTGAAGCCGCGTTGTGGATTGCTGCCGAGCATGACGCCAGCGTGCAGCCCGCGTTGATCCTGCACGACCTTGGTGCGCTACAACAACAGGTGAGCCTGGGCATGCCCTTGCTACCGGCGGATGAACTCGGCCAGCCGCTACTGCGGCGCATGAATGACCTGGGGTTTGCCCAGGATGACCACACGCCGTTGCGCCCCGCCGCCGCGCTGCTGGACAAAGTGCTGCAACGCAAACGCGGGCAACCCTTGGCCATGGGCCTGATCGCCCTGGAGATGGCACGGCGCCTGGATATCCCCATGGTCGGCGTGAACTTCCCTGGGCACTTCCTGCTGCGGGTACCGGGAGCCGATCACCTGTTGGACCCTTGCGGCGGCCGGCGCCTGTACCCCAACGACTGTCGCGAGTTGCTGGCGCGCCAATATGGGTCGAAGCTGAAATTGCAGGCCGACCACCTGCTGACCGCCGAGCCACGGGCCATCCTGCAACGGCTGTCGCGCAACCTGCGCCAACTCTACCTTGCCAACGACGAGCCACTGGCCGCCCTGGTGGACGCCGAGCGCGTACTGGAACTGGGCAACGCCAGCGCCTCCGACTACCTGGCGCGGGCCAGCCTGTATCAACGCCTGGACTGCCCCAGCGCCGAACGCTTCGACCTGGAACACGCGCTGCTGCTCAGCGATGACCCGATCCAGCGCTTGCGCCTGACCGAGCGGCTGGGGCATCTGCCGCCCAACTCAGTGGTGCACTGACCCCACTGTAGGAGCGAGCTTGCTCGCCAAGAACGTCAACGATAACGCAGGCATCCTGGTTTAACGCGCTGTCCTTGCGGCCTTCGTGAGCAAGCTCGCTCCTACAGTGAAGGCGCCCGCACTTGAATAATCAGCAACGCTGCAATCACCGCCGGAATCGCGCAAAAAAAGAAAATCTGCTCGACCGGTATATGCATCGCCAACAACAGGCTGCCAAACAGCGGCCCCAGAATTGACCCGAACCGCCCCACACCCAACGCCCAACCCGTGCCGGTGGCGCGCACGTGCGCCGGGTAGAAGTTGCTCGCGAAGGCATTGAGGGTCAGTTGCCCGCCGATGATGCAGAACCCGGCAGCGAACACGCAGGCCACCAGGTAGCGTGGGTTGTCGTGGTTCAAGCCCAGCAGGACGGTGCACAACGCTGCCGCCGCCAGCACGCCGGACAGCAACCGTACTTTGCTTTTCAGGCGGTCGGCAAACCAGGCCATGAGAATGGCGCCCAAGGTGCCGGCGAACAGGAACATGGAGGTGACCAGGTTGGCTTCGTTCAACGCCAGGCCGCTTTCGAGCAATAGCGACGGCAACCAACTGATCATGAAATACAGCAGGATCAGGCTGACGAAAAAAGTCGCCCAGATCAGCAGCGTCGGGCGCGCGTAGTCGTTGCGAAACAGCTCCACTACCGTCAGTTTGCTGCCTTGCTCCTTCAAGTTTTCCGCTTCGGTCGCGGGCGGTGGCTGCCAGTCGGGCAGCATCCGCGCCGTGACTCTGCGCAAACGCAGATAGGGCGGCGCATCGCGCAACAGGCGCGGCAAGGATTCGGGCAACAGCCACACCAGGAACGGGAACAGCAGCAACGGCGTCACACCGCCGGCCAGGAACACCGCCTGCCAGCCAAAGCTGTCGATAAACCCCGCCGCCACGAAGCCACCCGCCGCGCCGCCGAACGAAAAGCCACAGGCGGCCAGGGTCACCATCAAGGTGCGCAGGCGTGGCGGCGAATACTCTGACATCAACGCCATGGCACTGGGCATCGCACCGCCCATGCCGATGCCGCAGATAAACCGCGCCGCCATCAACGTGGTCAGGGAATTGGCGAACACCATCAATACCGTGAGGCTGGCGTAGATCAGCACGCATGCCAGCAGGATACGTCGCACGCCAAACCGATCCGCCAGCGGCGTCACCAACAGCGAGCCGAGGGTGAGGCCCAGCAGGTTGGCGCTGAACACGGGGCCAAACGCGGATTTTTCCAGGCCCCAGTCCTGAGCCAGCGCCGGCACTACATAGCCCAACACCTGGGCGTCGTAGCCATCGGTGACCAGTAGCAGTGCCAGCAGCAGGAGAATCAACCATTGGTAGCGCGACACCGGACGGGCGTCGAGTGCCGCACGAAAGCTGGCTATCTGATTGTGCATCGCAAGGTACCTTTATTTTTTATTAGGTTGGCGCGATCAAATGTGGGAGGGGCTTACCCCAATGCCAGTCAGTTAAGCGCGAATCCCCTGTGGGAGCGGGCTTGCCCGCGAAGGCGGTGTGACAGTCACAGCATCTGCCACTGCACTAACGCTTTCGCAGGCAAGCCAGCTCCCACATTTGATCTTCATGGCTGTGAGCATTGCGCTCGCTTGACTGAACGGCATTGGGGCTTCCCCCCCCTCCCACAGGGGTCCTAGGGTGTGTCAGGCTGACTGGCGGGGTGGGCCTGCACGAAGGCCGGATGTTGGGCCGCCAATGCCGCCACCCGCCCAATGCGTGGGTACGCCGCCAAGGGCACCTTGAAACGCTCGGCCGCGTACAGCTGTGGAATTAGAAACGCATCGGCCAAGCCCGGCTGCTCGCCAAAGCAAAACCCGGTGTCGCCAATCAACTGCTCCACCGCGCCCAGGCCCTGGCTGATCCAGTGTCCGATCCACTCCAGCAATTGCGTCTCATCGTGCCCCCACTTGCGCAGCAAGTTCTGGGTGCTGGAGTTATGCAACGGGTGGATATCACAGGCGATGATCGACGCCACCGCCCGCTCATGAGCGCGCGCTACCAGGTCTTTGGAGAGCAACGGCACCTGGGGATAACGCTCCTCCAGGTACTCAATGATCGCCTGTGACTGGATCAGCAACGCCCCTTCATCAGTACGCAGTGCCGGCACCCGCCCTTGGGGGTTGATCGCCAGGTATTCAGGCTGGCGGTTGGCGCCGCCTGCCGGCACCAGCAGGTTGACCGGCAGCGCGGTGAAATCCAGGCCTTTGAGGGCCAGGGCAATACGTACTCGATACGACGCGGTAGAACGGTAGTAAGTATAGAGTTCCATGGCCCTGCCCTCTCAGCGCGCCGCGACCACGGTACCGCGGCATTCGCCGAAGCCGATGGAGGCAAAACCCTCGCGGCTGCAACGGGCACGCAGAATGATTTCGTCGCCATCCTCGAGGAATTTGCGCACCTCGCCGGAAGCCAGTTCAATCGGCTTTTTACCGCCTTCGGTAATCTCCAACAGGCTGCCAAATTGCCCCGGCTGCGGGCCAGACAACGTGCCCGAACCAAACAGGTCGCCGGCCTGCAACTGGCAGCCATTGACGCTGTGGTGCGCCACCATTTGCGCCACGGTCCAGTACATATGCTCGGTGTTGCTCAGGGTCAAGCGATGGGCGGGCAGGTTTTGCTCACGCATCGAGGCCGTGGTGAGCAGCACTTCCAGTTCGATATCAAAGGCGCCCGCGTTCTGATCGCGCTTATCCAGCAGGTATGGCAGCGGTTGCGGATCGCCTTCAGGGCGCGGCGGCTGGGCTTTGCGGAAGGGCTCCAGGGCTTCGGCAGTCACCACCCACGGCGAGATGCTGGTGATAAAGCTTTTCGACAAGAACGGCCCCAGCGGCTGGTATTCCCAGGCCTGGATATCCCGCGCCGACCAGTCGTTGAGCAGGCAGAAACCGGCGATATGCTCGGCGGCATCGCCAATGGCAATCGCATCGCCCATGGCATTGCCCTGGCCGATCCAGATGCCCAGCTCCAACTCATAGTCCAGGCGCGCGCAGGGGCCAAAGGTCGGTTCGGACTGGCCGGCCGGCAGGGTCTGGCCTTTAGGGCGTCGCACCTCTGTACCCGAGGGACGAATGGTCGAGGCACGGCCATGGTAACCAATCGGCACGTATTTGTAGTTCGGCAACAGCGGGTTATCGGGGCGGAACAACTTGCCGACGTTTTGCGCGTGCTCGATGCCGACGTAGAAGTCGGTGTAGTCATTGATCTTGGCCGGCAGGTGCATCTGGCAATCGGCGGCACGGTGCAGCACGTGCGCTTCGCGGTTTTGCAGCTCGCTGCCTTCGGCCAGCAGTTCCAGCAGGCGCTCGCGCAGGGCAACGCGAGGGCCACGGCCCAGTTCGAAAAACGCGTTCAACTGCCCGCCCGCAGTGGCTTCGACGGCGCGTCGGGCTTCGCCCTCAAACGCGTCCAGTGCGGCATGCAGGTCGAGAATCGCATCGCCAATCGCCACGCCACTGCGCGGTGCCGAGCCGTTGATACTGAACACGCCCAGGGGCAGGTTTTGCAGGGGGAAATCCGCGTGACCGTTGGCCGAGGCCACCCAGCTGCGAGTCTGCGTTGGTTGCGTCATGGGTTATCTCCGATTCGGGTTGAAGGTGGCGGGCAGCGCAGCCCAGCACGCGTCGTAAGCAGGTTGCAGTTGCGGGCACTCCAGAGCGAACTGGGTCGGGCGCAGCACTTGGCTGGCCTCGAACATGAACGCCATGGTGTTATCGATCTTGTGCGGCGCAAGGTCCGCGTTGATGGCCTTGGTGCAGGTCTCGCCATCCGGGCCGTGGGCGCTCATGCAACTGTGCAGCGATGCGCCGCCCGGCAGGAAGCCTTCGGCCTTGGCGTCGTAGGCGCCCTGGATCAGGCCCATGTATTCGTTCATCAGGTTGCGATGGAACCACGGCGGCCGGAAGGTGTTCTCGGCCACCATCCAGCGCGGCGGGAAGATCACGAAGTCGAGGTTGGCCAGGCCATGCACGCTGGTGGGCGAGGTCAGCACGGTGAAGATCGACGGGTCCGGATGATCGAAACTCACCGTGCCAATGGTGTTGAAGCGACGCAGGTCGTATTTGTACGGCACATTGTTGCCGTGCCAGGCGACCACGTTGAGCGGTGAATGGTCCAGCTCGCAGGCCCACAGTTCGCCGAGGAACTTCTGTACCAGCGTAGTCGGTTGCTTGAGGTCTTCGTAGCGGGCCACCGGCGTAAGAAAGTCGCGGGGGTTGGCCAGGCCGTTGCTGCCAATCGGCCCCAGGTCAGGCAGACGCAGCGGGGCGCCGTGGTTCTCGGCGACGTAACCGCGTGCTTGCGCATCCAGCAGCTCGATACGGAACTTGAGACCACGGGGCAGCACGACAATTTCCAGCGGCTCGACATCCAGCACGCCCAGTTCGGTGGCGATGCGCAGGCGGCCCTGCTCGGGGACGATCAGCAGTTCGCCGTCGGCATTGAAGAACACGCGCTCCATGGAGCGGTTGGCGCGGTAATTATAGATGCTGATGCCCGCTGGTTTTTCCGCCCCCGAATTGGCGACCATGCCCACCAGGCCGTCGATAAAGTCCGTCGGCTCACTCGGGATATCCAACGGGTTCCAACGCAAGCGATTCGGCGTGACCGCGCCCAACGGGCCACCGGCCAATTGCCGCGCAAGCTTGACGAATGCCGGGTGGTTGGCCGACGGCTGGATGCGGTAAAGCCAGGTGCGACGGGCTTCGCTGCGGGCCATGGTGAAGGCGGTGCCGGAAAACAGTTCGGTGTAGAGGCCGTAAGGGGCTTTCTGCGGCGAGTTCTGGCCAACCGGCAGCGCGCCGGGCAAGGCTTCGCTGGCGAATTCATTGCCGAAGCCCGACAGGTATTCGAGGTTCATGGATCGTCCTCTGAGGGTCAGTTGTATTTATCGTAATCCAGTTACGCATAACGTAATTTGATCACTATCGACCGTCAAGCTATAAAGACGCCCATTCATCTCTCGGATTCTCGCCCTTCCATGGAAAAGCCTCGCGACACCGGTAAACAGAAAGTCCGCTCGGCGGAAGTCGGCACCGATATCCTCAAGGCCCTGGCCGAACTGTCCCCGGCCACCTCGTTGTCACGCCTGGCCGAACATGTGCAGATGCCGGCGAGCAAGGTGCACCGCTATTTGCAGGCCCTGATCGCGTCGGGTTTTGCCGAACAGAACGCAGCCACCAACCATTACGGCCTGGGCCGGGAGGCATTGCGAGTGGGGCTGGCGGCGCTGGGCAGCATGGATGTGTTGAAAGTCGGCGCCATGCCCCTGGCCGAACTGCGCGATGAATTGAACGAAACCTGCTTTCTGGCGGTGTGGGGCAACCAGGGCGCGACCGTGGTGCAGATCGAGCCGGCAGTGCGCGCCGTTACCGTGGTGACGCAACTGGGCTCAGTGTTGCCGCTGCTCAGCTCTTCCACCGGGCTGGTGTTCAGCGCTTATCTGCCGTCACGGGAAACTGTAGAACTGCGCGAACGCGAGGTTCAGGCCGGCACCGCCCACAGCTTGGCGGACGATCAGGCCTATGCCAGCGTGTGCGAGCAAATCCGCCGCCGTGGCCTGCACTTTGTGCATGGCTTGCTGATGCCCGGCGTGGATGCATTGTCGGCGCCGGTGTTCAATGCGGTCGGGCACGTGGCGGCGGTGATGACCGTGGTCGGCCCAACCTCGCTGTTCCATGCCGATGAAGATGGCCCGGCGGCGCAGCACTTACTGGCGGCGACCCGGGCCGTGAGTTGGCGCATGGGCTATCAGCCCTGAATCACTCGTCGCTGCGCGCCAGCGCCACTGCCACGTGATCCTCGAGCGCCTTGACCTGGGCGCCGGCCACCACGTAGTTGTTGGTCAGCATCGAAAACACCAGCTTGCGCCCGCCGGCGTCGGTGATGTAACCACTCAATGACGACACGCCGCCCATGGAGCCGGTCTTGGCGTGCAGGTTGTTTTGCGCCTGCGTGTCGCGCAGACGATAGCGCAGGCTGCCGCCGGTCATGCGGTCGGTGTTGCCGGCAATCGGCAGCGCGTTGTACCAGGCGTCGAACCACGGCTGTTTGCTGGCGGCCAGCAACAGGTCGGTGAGGGTTTGCGACGACACCAGGTTGCGCCGTGACAGGCCGGAGCCGTCGACCTGGTTGAACGTGGCGGTGTCCAGCCCCTGACGCTTGAGGAACCCGGCCACCGCCACGGCGCCCGCTGCTGCCGTGCCGCTATTGGCGGTGTGGTGCCCCATGGCCTTGAGCAAGGCTTCGGACATGTTGTTGTTCGAAAGCTTGAGCAACGGCGTGATCAAATCCTGTAACGGCGCCGATTGGTGCTCGGCCAGCACCGTTACCGCCGTCGGGCTTGCCCCGCCCATCACCCGACGCCCCAGTACGGTGATGCCCTGTTGCGCCAAGGCTTGTTCAAACAGATTCGCGACCAGTTGCGTTGGCTCCCAGACGCTGACCAATTGCTGGCTCTGCTTTCCCGGCGCCACTGCGCCACTGAGTTGCAACAGGTTGGTGCCATGGCGACGGTTGATCCCATAACTGTTGCCCGGACCGCTCATGGCACGGTTGCTCAGTTGCAGGTAATCAGTAGGCGGGAAAATATCGACACTCACCGGGGTGCCGGCCCGTAACGGCGCCTTGGCCGTGACCAGCACACTGCCTGCATCAAAGTCCGCATTGGGTGCCACAGTCAGCGCCGAAATCTGCGCGCCGTAGTAGGTGGTTTCATCGTCATGGGACCAATCCACCCCCAATCGCTCAGCATCGAACCAGGTGTCGTCGAACACCAGATCGCCCTGTACCTGGCGTACGCCCTGGCTGGCCAACTGCGCGGCCAGCGCCTGGTAGTCGGCAAACTGAATGCTCGGGTCGCCCAGGCCACGCAGGTACAGGTTGCCGGTCAGGCGGTCGCCCTGGCGTATGCCGTTGCTCAGCAGTTGGGTGGCGAAGCGGTATTGCGGCCCCAGCACATCCATGGCCGCCGCCGTGGTCAACAACTTGAGGTTGGACCCGGGCACCAACCCGGTGCGTGGGTTGTGCTGATACAGCGTGGAGCCCGTGCGGGCGTCACGTACCATCAGCGAGACCGTAGCACCTTGCAGCGCCGGATCGCTCAGCAGTTTATCCAGGGTTGCCGGCGTGGAAGTTTGGGAGACGCTGGCGCAGCCGCCCAGTAAAAAACTCAAACCGACCAGCAGGGTGCCGGTGCGTAACCATTTTCCAAAGTACATCAGTCGCGTTTTCCATAAGCATGCAATGGCGGCAACGCTAACAGCTCGCTATCAATGTGGCGACCGCTTTCCTGTGGGAGCTGGCTTGCCTGCGATGCAGACAACTGGGTGTATCAGGCAAACCCGGTCGATGCCATCGCAGGCAAGCCGGCTCCCACAGATAAATGAATCAGAAGGTCAAGGTGCTGGACACCGACACCTGCCGCGCATCGCCCATGGACACAAACTGCGTATTCACCGAGGACGTGTAGTAGGTACGGTCGAACAGGTTTTTCACGTTGAGCTGGAACTTGACCTTCTGCCCCTCAAGCTTGGTGTCGTAGCTGGCGAACACATCAGCCACGGTGTAGCTGGGCAGCTCGAAACTGTTGGCCGCGTCCCCTGCCCGCTCGCCGACATAACGCGCCCCGGCGCCGACGCGCAGTTGATCACCGCCCAGGATGCTGCCGAAGTCATACACCGCCGACAACGAGCCGGTGCTTTTTGCCACATTCTGCAGGCGATTGCCTTTGAGCTTAGGGTCTTCGGTGACCTCGGCATCGGTGTAGGCATAGCTGCCGATCAGGCTCCACTTATCCGTCAGCTGGCCGCTGGCATCCAACTCCAGGCCGCGAGAGCGCACTTTGCCGGCCACGCTGTACTCCGAGGTCAGGCCCTCGCCTACCTGCACCAACACGTTGCGTTTATCGATGGTGAACAGCGCCGCACTGGCAGTGATGCGCCCCGGCAGGTCGAACTTGGTACCCAATTCCCAGGCCTTGGATTCTTCCGGCTGCAAACTGCCGTTCAACACGGTTTTATTGGCCAGTGGCGCGATGGTGGAGTTGGGCTTGAACGACTCGGTATAGCTGCCATAAAACGACAGTTCATCGCTATAGCGATACACCAGCCCAGCCCGCGGCACCCACTTCTGGCCATTGCCGTCGGTGTTGGCGGTGAACGGCACGCCTTTGCCGGCGTATTGGTCGTACATCTGGTAACGCGCACCGCCGACCAGAATCCATTGCTCGTTGAGGTGGATGGCATCCTGGAAGAACAACGAATCGCTGCGCAGCAGATCGGTCTGGTTGCTGTCCGGCGCGCTGACTTTGGAACCGGCGACTTCGTTGCCGTACACCGGGTTGTTGTAATCGAAGCTGCCTCGCGGTGCCTGGCGGATCAGGTCGGCGCGGTAGATCTTGCGGTATTCATCGTCCAGGCCAAATACCAGATCGTGCTGCATACCCGCAACATCGACCTTGCCTTCGAGGCTGGCGGTGGCGAAGCGGTCGGTGGTCAGTGCGCCCTGAGTGCCGTCCATGCTGCGGGTCAGGGTGCCGTTGGGGTTGACCTTGACCACGCGCACCTGGCTGGCGTCGTAGGTTTCGCGGTTCCAGCTGTAGCCGAAGTGGGCTTTCCAGTCGTCGTTGAGATCATGATCGACAGTCAAGCGGTACAGATCGGAGCGGCCTTCCATGTTGTTGAAAGGCTCATCCAGACGGCGGGTGGCGGGGATGTTCAACGGATGGTTGGTCTTGGGATCGATGGCGGTGCCCCGGTCGAACGGCGCGAGAAATTCGCGATGTTCATAGGCTAGCACCACTTGGGTGGTGTCGCCGTACCAGGCCAGGGACGGCGCCACCAGGGTCTCGCGGTGGGTGCCGTAGTTGCGCCAGTAGTCTTCGTCTTCATGGTCGACGATCAGGCGATAGGCCAAGCCACTGTCACCGAGGGGGCCGGTGGTATCGAGGTTGCCGCCGCTGCCATTCTTGCCGCTGCCGAAGGTAGAGCCGCGCGCTGTCAGGGAGGTGGACTGCACCCGTTCAGGCTTTTTGCTGACGATATTGACCACACCGCCCGGGTCCTGGATGCCATACAACAGCGATGACGGGCCCTTGAGCACTTCGACACGCTCGGCGGTAGCGTTCAACGCCCGGCCCTGCACCACTGGCATACCGTCCTTCATGATCGAGCCATTACGGTTGTCGCCGAAGCCGCGCAACATCACCGCATCCTGAGTGCTGCCCAGGGTATTGGACTGAGTGATGCCGCTGATATTGCCCAGCGCATCATCCAGGTTGCGCGGTTGTTGGTCGCGCAGCACTTGAGCCGGGACTACGTTGACGGTCTGCGGGGCTTCCAGCAGCAACCCATGGGAGCGCATCACCGAACTGGTCGGCGGCGGTTGGTAGCTGGTGCTGTCCTGAGCGAGGTTGGTGCCGCTGATGGTAGTAGCGCCGAGGTTGACCGCGCCATCGGTAGGCACCGGCTCCAGCGCCAGGGTTCGGGCGTCGATCTGGCGGAAGGTGAAGCCGGACTGGCTCAACAGACGTTGCAGCGCCTGGCTTGCAGTCATCGGCCCGCTGACCGCCGGGGCATTGAGGCCGTAGGGCGCTTCATCGGTGTAGATCACGCTGATACCGGTGATCCGGCTGAACTCGCTCAGCGCCTGAGGCAATGGCTTGGCCGCCAGGGCAAACTTGAATTGAGTGCTTTGCTGCTCCTGCGCCTGGGCAATGCCAAGCGGCAACAACGCCAGCCCCGATACCGCTAATGCCGAGGCTCCCAGCCACTGTTTGATCCAACCGCCCGCCGTCGACTTCATGCTGTGAGAATCCGTGTAAAAAACGCTGTTAATGCGAATTGATCGCAGTTTCAAGCATTACACGGATGGGCCGAGTGTTTACCTCACCTTTTTTATGCAAATAACTTTTTTAGCCGCCCTCGCGTACTCAGGAGGCGTTGGTGGGGGAGCCACTTGCCGCCAGGCACTCCTTGGCGCTCTTTTTCAACTTCTTGATCAAGCGTTCCTGACGCAACGCTTCGCCTTTGCTCGCGCATTGCTCGGTATACACCAGCGCCACCGCAGGGCTGGAGAGGAAAAAACGCGCCCCCTTACCGCTCTGGTGCTTGGCAAACCGGCGCAAAGGATCGTTGCTGATGCCGCAATACAACGAACCATTGGCGGCGCGCACCAAATAGACAAACCAGGGTTTTGGCTCAAGAGTATTCACAAGTTGATTCGGTTAACGCAAGGGAGCGCCCAGTCTATCAACGCCCGCTCTGAAATACCTTCAGGCCTTTATTGGCCTGCGCGCGCACGGCGTTTTTCACCAGCGGCGTCCACCCCAGCAACAGGCCCTTGGCACCCAAGGCCTGGCGCGACCAACGCCACAGGTCAAAATGGTCGTGATGCTCGCAGATCTTGCCGTCGCGAAACACGAACCGCGCCTGGATATCGTTGACCACCGTATTGCCCGTCGCACTGAACAGATACGTCGCCACCCAGTGGGCACTGCCACCCGTGTCATCGCTGCGCACTTGATCGAACACCAGGGAAAAGTCCTTGGCTCGCGTGGTGAGCATGCGCCACATGTCGCCGGCATCCCGACCGCGCAATTCGCCAAATGCCGGGTCGCTGAACAGCACATCGTCGGTGTAGCAGGCCGCCATGGCTTCGGCATCCAGCCGCTGGAAAGCGCTATAGAACTGGGTGATCAGGGCGTTGTGGGCATCACTCATGGGCAGGTTCCGCACAATGAACAGGGGGCTGAACAATAGTCCGCGTTACAGCAGAAAGCTATGGCTTTACCCGTAAGGAATGCGTGATGCCCCACAGCGTTAAAGGTAGACGACGTCGAGCGTAGCGCTACCGTCTATGTAAACTTCCTCGGCAATCGGCAAATCCCTCTTGCCCGTCAGGGTCGTGGCAACGCCCACTTGCGCACTGAATCTGGTCATTGGAAAAGGCGCACTACTGCTGTCGTGGGCGGTACGCATCCAGCCTGGCTGCCACGTCGAACGGTCGGGTGCATTCACCCAGGTATTACCAGTCGGGGACTCGATTAAACCAACAGGGTTATCGTCGGCGGTAGCGTTAGACGTTGACAGTTCGTACCAACCGATTTTCTTCCCGGCGCTGGTCAGGCCCAGACCAAAACGTGAAAGGTCTTGCGGCTGAGTTGGATACGTGGGAATTGCAGTGCCCGGGCGATTATCCGTGCTCTTGACGGCCATCAGCACCGGCGCATCACAGGCCACCTCGAGCTGCAGCGTGGCCTTTGGAAGTACTTTATAGCCAAACTCCGGGAAGTCCTGAATCGAGATTTTGCCATGGTCCACTACCCCATCACCGGACAATGTGGGTGTACAGGCGGAGGGCGTGATCACACCGACGACACTGAGGTCCACACTGGAGGCGGCCATTGCATTGGAAACACCGGCCAGCACAAACGCGGCGGTAATAAGTACACGAGAGGGATGCATATAAGCGCTCACTTGCGGTCGTTCAACTACACAGGACAAAAGGCACCTGCACGTGCGCCATCAACCTGCATGTTCGACTCATCTAATAGACTAGGGATTTGGGGACGGCCATCGCACATATTGCAAAGGCACCGTGGCTACTTTAAAGACCGCCTCTTTCAAACCCCATACAACTAATACGAATTGAAAAAAACACCGGTTAGTTTCAGCCTCGTCATAAAACTGTAACTTTCTAAGGCACCATTCCCGCATCTCGGGCGTAAGCAAACAAGTCAACGTCGGTAGAAATACTCAACCGTTGCATGGCGGTGCTTTTCTGCTTGCTGATAGTTGAAATACTGCGATTGACCTGTGCTGCGATCTGGCTGACGGTCATGCCGCTGGCCAGCATCCGCACCACCTCGCGTTCCTTGCCCGACAACTGCGGCTCTTGGGATTGATCGCCCGTTCCCGCCTCAACCAGTTGCACTCGCAGGCATTCGCTGGCAAAGGTCTGCCCGGCGCACACCGCCTTTATGGCCAGGGGCAACTCCCTGGCCGAAGCGCTTTTGGCGACAACCGCCTTGGCACCATGAGCGAAAGACGCGCGCAAGGTGGCGACGTTGGCGAACATGGTCACCAGAATCACCGGCAACTTCGGATACTGGCGATGCAGCAGCCCCAACAAACCATAACCGTCAGCGTGCTGGCCGCCCGGCATGGCGAAGTCCGTGACGAGCACATCGCACGGGGTGGTGCTCAATACCCCAAGCAACTGATCAGGACCGTCGGCCTCACCCACCACTTTGCACTTGCCATTCGCCTCAATCACGACTTTCTGCCCGACTCGGACAATAGGATGATCGTCAGCAATAATTACTCGAAGCATAGATACCCACGCATGATGGCAACTTGGACCCGCGCAAAATACCTCCGCCAGCGCCCATCAACAACTGCTAACAAAGAGCTGCTTGCAGCCGCGCCCAATATTCAGTAGTGGGTATTTTTTGGACTACAACACAATAGGAAAGTACCTACAACCAAAACTAGGCAGTCAGCAGCACTTACAACCCCGGCGGGTTCTTGCTTCAAATGCTGGACAGGTACTCAAGACAGACACACAAGCGTGTCTGGAACACGTCCAAATCCCTGCTGTGTGCTGCAACTCCATCGGTCTGCACTTGCTTGATCAACTGTGTAGCGGTGATTTCAAGGTCGCAACTCCCCAAAAACACCAGGCTGCCAACCAAGCGATGGAGGCGCTCCGCAGCCAGTGACGCATTCAGTGTCGCGCAGGCATGACGCAAGACACGATGGTCCTCCCATGCTTCGATCAACAGGCTTTCGAGCAGCGAGTCAACAATCAGGTCGCTGCCAAACGTCGCAACCAGCGTGGCACGTGTTGGCCAAACGGCGCACGGCAATGTGTCCTGCCGGTCGGGTTGGCCAGCATCACCGCCTGGCAACCAGCGCACCAACAGGGCATGCAGTTGTTCCAGGGTCAGCGGTTTGAGCAGCCAGGCATCCATTCCGGCGTCAAGACATCGCTGAGGGCTGTCGTTCTGCAGGTTGGCGGTCAAAGCAATGATCGGTACCCGTTTCAAACCGTGGTCGCGCTCATGCTGGCGAATGGCACGGACCATACTGTAGCCATCCATGAACGGCATCTGGCAATCGCTGATCACCAAATCAAAGGGCCGGCTGGTGAACGCGACCAGGCCCATGAACCCGTCGGCGACCAACTCGTGCCCCAGCCCCAGCTTCTGTAACAGCCATCCCAACAACAGGCGGTAGGCGGAGTGATCCTCTACGACCAGGATATTCAACTGTTGCCAATGACGCGGTACGGCAACAGGCGGCTTGAGTGTCTGGCTCGCTCCTGCGGTTGAACCTGAAAGCGAACCCATCAGTACCTCTTCGTGACTATTGATCCGGCGGCAATCCGCAGCACTGGTGCAATAGCCAAAAAGGCCTATTCGGCAGCAACGATCGCCACATCCATTTGAATGTTATCGACCTGAAACAAATAACCTTTTGAGCAATTAAAAGCCGATACAACAACTACGAAAAAATCCACTGGCTCATGGCCGCCGCGCATCAGGCCAATGTCGTATTAGTTGTATTTCCAACGTGCCACCCCCTGGCTAAATTGGGCCCACCCCAAAAGAGGGACGGTTTGCCACTCGGCAGCCGCGAAAAAATCGAGAGCGCCACTCGGCAAACCGCCCGTCCATGTCGGGTCGGACGCTGCCCTACACGCGCCTCCATCTGCCAGCCTGCAATGGAAAAAATTGAAATGAAGATCCGTATATCTCTGCTGAGCAGCGCCCTGCTGCTGGCAATGACTTCGTCTGCGTTCGCTGCCAGCAGCGTGGACCTGACCGTCAAAGGGGTGATCACCCCCAGCGCCTGCACCCCCAACCTGCCAGGCGACATTGATTACGGAAAAATCGCAGCGAAGGATCTGAGCCCCGACAGCCATACCTGGCTTGAGCATCGGACACTGAAACTGAGCGTCAACTGCGATGCGGCGACGCTGTTCGCCATCCGCACCGTCGACAATCGGGCCGGCTCGTCAACCATCGGCACCTTTGGCCTGGGCTTGACCGACGAAAACGAAAAGCTCGGTGGGTTTGAGCTGTCGCTGCTCAGTCATACCTCTGAGACGCCCTCCACAGCATTGATCCAGTACCCCTGGAGCCCGACATGGACTGTGCTTTACCCGGATGACGGGGTCACCCCCAACACATTGGTAGGTTTTGGCGGTCGCAGTGATAGCGGTTGGGCCCCGCAACCACTTCAGGACGTGGTCATGGACATCTCCGTACGTGGCGCCATTGCACCTACCAATACCCTGACACTGGACAGCGAGGTGGCAATGGACGGTTCCGCGACCTTCGAAGTCAACTATCTGTAAGGGGGCTTCTTCGATGAAGCTCTGCCTAGCCCTACTCGGCAGCGTCCTGTCGCTGGCGGCGAGCGCCCGCCTATTGGCCGCCAGCGCTGTGGATAAGCGTCCAGGCCCGGGCACTGCAGAACGCTTGTATCTGTAACTCCCTCTAGAAGATTCAAACCACCCCCAGGAGATCCATTCGACCATGAAGGTACTCACGTTCAGCCTGACAGGCGTGTTGCTGCTCTGCCCGCCAGCATTCGCCAACAGCAACACCGAGTTGCTGGTCCAAGGCGTCATCACCCCCAGCGCCTGCGCCCCGGTGGTCTCCGGCGGTGGCATTGTCGACTTCGGCAAGGTGTCGGTCAAAGACCTCAATACCCACACCTATACCGATTTGCCCAGGGAAACCATGCTCTTGAGCGTGCGTTGCGACGGGCCGACTTTTTTTACCCTCAACACCATCGATAACCGCCCGGGTACGGCTGCCAGCCACTTCAGCTGGCACGGCCTGGGCACCACGGCCAACGATGAAAAAGTCGGCGACGCCGGGCTTGGCCTCTATAACCCGGTGGCCGACAACGTATCGGTGCGCACCATCACTTCAAGGGATGGCGGCACGACCTGGATGCCCTCCGTGATGCTCAGTCACACCTTGCTGACGGCGGTCGCCAACAACGACGACGTGACCCCCATTGCGATCCAGGAACTGGACGCCGAGATACGCCTGATCACCCACATTGCACCCGCCAACGACCTGACGCTTACCGACGAAGTCCCCATCGACGGTCACGCCACTGTGCAAGTCAATTACCTCTAAGGAGCCCGCACCATGAAAACCCGCTTGACCACCCTGGCCGCCAGCCTGTTGCTGCTCAACTCGGCCGCCACCTTCGCCGCGTCCACCGTTGACCTGACCGTCAAAGGCCTGATCGTGCCCAGTGCCTGTACACCGAGCCTGTCCGGTGGTGGCGTGATCGACCACGGCAAGATTTCCGCCAAGGACCTGAACCCGGACAAAAATACGGTCATCGGCAACAACACACTGAGCATGGCGGTCAATTGCGACGCGCCGATCCAGTTTGCTCTGCACTCGATCGATAACCGCGCAGCGTCCGGCAGCTCGATACGTTACGGTCTTGGATTTATCAATGAGACCCAGGTGCTTGGCGGGTACATCCTGACGTTCGCCAACCCGGTTGCCGAAGGTGGCGTCGTGGTGCAGCCGATTGCGTCGGGCGACCAAGGTAATACCTGGTACAGGGAAAAGTTCTGGGACCCAGGCCTGTACATGTCAGTCGCCGCGATGGATGACGACACCCAGCCACTGGCGGTCAAGGACCTGAGCCTCGACCTGGAAGTGCAAACCATCATTAATCGCGCCGATGGCTTGGACCTGAGCAATGAGGTCACCATCGACGGCTCCGCCACCCTTGAAGTGAAGTACCTTTAACCCATGGCGGCCCATCCCTTGAACATTGACAGGCATGGGCTGCGCCTGCCGATGCCTGTGTTGGCTGCACCCGCCCGTCTCTGTGCCGCCGTACTGTGCCTGCTCATCGCGTTCCAGGCACACGCGGGCTCGTTCGTCGACCTCACGGTAACCGGCCGGGTCACACCGGACGCCTGTCATATCGAGCTGACGAACGAGGGCATTGTCGATCACGGCAAGATCCCGTCCCACAGCCTCAACGTCGACGAGTTCACCGTGCTGCCCAGCCAGATGCTTGATCTGCACGTGCTGTGCGCCCGGCCCATGCTGTTTGCACTGGTGGGCATCGACAATCGTGCCGAGTCGTCACTGGCGCCCGACTACTTCTATGGGCTGGGAAGAAACATACACGCCCCTGAGGAGCGTCTCGGTTCCGTAGCGTTGTCCTATCGCGACGCCCTGGGCGACTCACAGCCGTTGCAGGTACTGGCCTCCATCAACAGCGGCGAGACCTGGTCACAAGACCCCAATGCCTATCCACGCTCCTACATGGCCTTCGCGCCGCCCGGTGACCGTCAGCCCGAGTTCATCAGCCAGTTGCTGGTCAGGCTGCAGGTGGACACGGCCATCAACTTTTCGCAGTACCTGACACTGGACCAGGAAGTCCCTCTGGACGGCTCCATCGTCCTGGATTTGCGCTACCTCTGACCCAACTATCGCCTAATGGAAAACCGTCATGACCATGACACGCTCAAACACCGCCGTCGGCGCCCTGGCCCTGCTACTGGTGCTGGGTAATCCAGTAAAAGCCGATGGCATGGTACCCGACACCTCCGTGGTGATCGTGCACGAAGCCGAGGGCGAAGCCGCCGTGTCGGTGACCAACACCGACAGCCAGCTCGCGCTGCTGCATGTGACCTTGCTGGATATTCCAGAAGACACCGAGCCGCTGCTGGTGGTGACACCGCCGTTGTCACGGGTTGAGGCGTCCAAATCCCAGCTGGTGCGGTTCATCCTGCAGAACCAGCAGCCGCTGCTCACTCAGCGACTCAAACGCGCCGTGTTCGAAGGCATGCCGCAAGGTCGCGCCGCCACTGCCGCCGGGCATGCCCGCGTGGGCGTGACTGTGCGCCAGAACCTGCCGGTAATCGTGCACCCCAAGGGCCTGGCGCCGAACCGCACACCGTGGACCGACCTGACCTGGACCCTGCGCGACGGCCAGTTGCAGGTGCGCAATGACACGCCCTATGTGGTGCGCCTGGCGCAGGAGCTGCTGCTGTTGCCAGGTAACGGCAAAGCCATGCTGCCGCGCACCTACGTGCTGCCGGGCGAAGCCATCAGCGTACCGGCCAGCGGTGGCCAGGCCAGCACAGTCAGGCTGCAGCCGGCCACGGTGTATGGCTTTGCGGTCAAGGCCTACGACGCACCGATCACCCTCTGACGGAAAACCACAGGCGTCGCACCATCGACCGACGCCTGGATAACGAAGTGACGGCATATCGACCGTCACCAGAACGCCGGGCGCACACGGCCTGAGTGTTCACTACAAGAGTACCTTGCGTGATAACAGTATTGAGTTACCGTGACGGCGAAGCCGTGCCCGCCATCCTTGCCCGACCGCCGTTGCCGTTGGCGCTGCTGCTGTGCGCAGTGCTGTCGACCAAGGCCTGGGCCGATGATTCGAGCCCGGCCGGCTTCGACACCCAGACCTTGCATCAACGTGGCATCGACCCACAGCTGGCCAGCCTGTTGCTGGCCGCACCGCGCTTCGCCGCCGGGCGACATACCGTCCACCTGCGGGTCAACGGCGAGCGACGCGGCCGGCATGATGTCAGTTTTGATCAGCAGGGCAACCTGTGCTTTGACCGGGCCTTGCTGGACGCCGCCAACCTGCAGTTGCCCAGTGAAACCGAAGGTTGCCAGGACTTCCTTGGGCAATATCCGCAAAGCCTGGTGGAGCCGGATCCGGCGACACTGACGGTATCCCTGGTGGTGCCCACCGAAGCGCTGCGCCCGGTGCGGCAGGATATTTCCGGCTACGAAACCGGCGGATTTGCCGGGCTACTCAATTACGACCTCAGCGGCTTCTACAACCGCTTCGGCGATGACGCCAGCCGGTTCGGCTCGGCCAATACCGAGGTGGGTTTCAATGCCGGCGACTGGATCGTGCGCAGTCGTCAGGTGCAGACCTGGCAGGATGGCCTGTCACGCAGCACCCACTTGGAAGCCTATGCTCAACGCACCTTCGCCAGCCATCAGGCAGTGCTTCAGGCCGGGCAGGTCAATCTGTATAACCCGGTGCTGTCCGGCGCACAGATCACCGGGGTGCAAGTGCTCACCGAACACGCCCTTCAGGAGCAGGGCCAGGGTGCGCTGATCCAAGGTATCGCCAACAGTCCCGCACAGGTCGAAGTGCGGCAGAACGGTGCGTTGATTCACTCCACCGTGGTGCCTGCCGGCCCCTTTGTCCTGTCCGATGTGCGCCGGTTGAACACGCGCTCGGATGTGGAGGTCACGGTCAAGGAAAGTGTCGGCGGTGAGCGACGCTTCACTGTGCCGGCGGCCATGCTGGGTCTCGGGTTGCCAGCGCCGGGTTACTCCGTGGCGGCGGGCCGGGTACGTAATGTCGGCGACGCCAAAGGGGATGATCCTTGGGTGGTCAGTGCCGGCTGGACAGGCGCCCTGCATCCTCAAGTGACCCTGGGCAGCGGCGTGCTGGCGGCCAGCGAATACCGCTCGGTGGGCGCCAGCCTGGGCTGGATTCCCTGGCTGGACAGTCAGGTCCAACTGTCCACGCAAGTGTCCAACACCCAGGCGCGTGAAAAAGTCTCCGGTGTGCAAACCGATCTTTCCTGGTCCCAGCGCCTCAACGAACAGTGGTCATTCAGCGCCGCCAATTCCTGGCGCAGCCCCGGCTACCGCGAACTCGAAGAGAGCACCTACGAGCGCGACGACCGCAATCGCGCTTCACGCTACCGCGACCAGCAAAGCCTCAACCTGGGGTGGTCGCACCCAATACTGGGTGCATTCAGCGCCGGGGTTTCGCGCTCATCCAACTTCGCCGGCGACAGCAGCAGCCGCGCATTGGCATCCTGGGGCACCAGTATTGGCGCGGTGTCTTTGTCAGCCAGCGCCGAATGGCAAATGGGCGGCAGCCAGCAACAAGATAACGCGGTTTACCTCAACATCAGTGTGCCGCTGGGCGAGAGTCGCCGACTGCGCAGTTGGGTACGCAACTCCGGCGGCGAAAACCGCACCGGCATGGGCGTGACCGAACAGATCGACGACCAGCTCAGCTACCGGGTCAGCGCCGAACATGACAGCAGCGATCATCAGGTGGAAACCACTGTCGGCGTCTCGGCGTTGCCACGCTACAGCCAGCTCGACTTCAGCTACAGCCGCTCCGATGCCGAGCGCTCCAGTTATCAAGGGGGGGCCCGCGGCGCAGTGGTGATGCACGGTGGCGGCGTGACCCTTTCCCCCTACCCGGTGCGCGACACCTTTGCCCTGGTGTCCGTCGGCGACATGAGCGGCATCAAGCTCAGTACCCCCAGCGGGCCGGTCTGGACCGATTGGCAAGGCCAGGCCGTGGTGCCGCAAGTGGCCGCGTACGGGCGCAGCCCGGTGGAAGTCCAGACCCGCTCGCTGCCGCGCAATGCCGATATCAACAACGGCCTGGCAATGATCTCGGCCGGACGCGGCGCGGTGGACAGGGTCGAGTTCGGCGTCGGTTTGACCCGCCGTGTGTTGCTCACCGTCAGTCACGACGACGGCTCGCCGCTGCCTGCGGGCGCCTCTGTCAGCAGTGCCAGTGGTGAGTTTGTGACCTTGGTGCAGGACGGCAGCCAGGTCTTTCTGCCCAACGTACTGGATCAAACGACGCTGTGGATAACCACACCCCAGGGAGGCCGTTGCCAGTTGCACTACCAACTGGCAGCCAAAGCCGACCCGTCGGTGTACTTCGAATCGGCTCCCGCACGTTGCCGCGTACCTTGAGGATTTCTGTCATGCCCCTTGCAACCTGTATGCGCTCACTCTGTATGTGGCTACTGCTCGGCATCGCCGGCACGGCCCAAGCCTTGGAAGAATGCCAACTGAACGTCAGCGAAGCTCAGGTTGATTTCGGTCTGATGAACCGTCTTGCGCAACACGACGGCGCGCCGGAACGCTTGCTCGGTGAGCGCCGCCTGAGCGTGAACGTCAACTGCCCCCAGGCCGAAGACCTCAGCCTCTTCTATCGTGCGCTGGCTGCCACCCCGCAGCGCCTGCAATTTACCGAACACGGCAGCTATGCCATCGAGGTCGGCAATGCCGTGCTCGACGGTCGCTCCGTTGAATTGGGCTTGCTGACCGCTGCCGGCCAGCCCCCCGTGATGAGTGCAACGGTACTGGAGTGGCGCCCCGGGCACGGCATCGCACCGATTGAACAAGGTGCCGTACTCATGGGCAAAACCCTTTCGTTGCAACTGACGCTACGCGCCTGGGCCGGTGTGGCGGCAATACAAGCCAGAGACGCAACTACCTGGGAAGTCTCTGGAATGCTGTACGGCGCAAGCCACGGCCGCTACCGGGAACTGACGCTGCGCGCGCACTTTGCGCCCGTTGCTTGCCTGCCGACACTGTCGGACCACGGCGTGGTCGACTATGGCACGTTGTACGCCAAGGACCTCAGCGCCACCAACGAAACACCCCTGCCCACTCGTACGCTGCGCCTGAACGTGAGCTGCGACGCGCCGATCCGCTTTGGCCTGCGCATGAAAGACAACCGCGACGGTTCGGCCACCGGCGGCACTGATGAAACGGCCTATGGACTGGACTTGGACGCCAGCCGTAACAAAATCGGGCGTTTTTATTTGACCATCGACCCGGGGGAATTCAGCGCCGATAGCTTTCCCACCTTGTACCGCACCGACTCCACCAGCAATGGCGTGGCGTGGAGCAGTTCCACCGCCCGGCAGATCCCCATGGCGGCCAACAGCCTGCTGGGTTTTACCGACAAGACAGGTGTCACCACCGGGCCGGTGTCCATGCAGACACTGACCGGCACGATGCGCATCAAAACGTATCTGGCGCCCATGCAAAGCCTGGATCTGCGTGATGTGGTGCGCATCAATGGGTCCGGCACTCTCGAAATTGTCTACTTGTAGGAGTTCGCATCATGAAAAGACACCTTCTTTGCAGCCTGCTTTTATGCGGCAGCGCCCAGGCACTGGCGGCCTCCACGGTTGACCTGAGCGTCCAGGGCCTGATCATTCCCGCCGCCTGCTTGCCACAACTCTCCAGCGGCGGCCTGATCGACTACGGCAAGATTGCCCAACAAGATCTGAACCTGGAGACCGCCACGCGCCTGCCTGTCAAGAATCTGCACATCGGCATTGCCTGCAACGGCCCCGTGCGCTATGCCTTGCGCATGACTGACAACCGCGACGGCTCGGCCATGGTCAACAGCGAGATTTACTACGGGTTGGGGTTCGATAACAGCGGTAACCGCCTGGGCGTCTACTCCATGACCTTCGACCCTCGGCAGACGCAGGCCAGCAACACCGCACAGATCTACGGCACTGAATCCACCACCGGTGGCCTGGCGTGGCGAACCTCCAACCTCAACCCCATCGACATCGGCTCCAGGAGCTACCTGGGCTTCACGGACGTCGAGGGCAGCGTCAGCGGGCCCACGGCGATCGGTATCCTGGGAGGCATGGTGACGGTGCAGACCGTGATCAATGCGCGCAAGAATCTGGACTTGAGCGTAGAAACACCGCTCGATGGCTCGGCCACGCTGGAAGTGGTGTATCTCTAGACTTTCTCGCTGGTGACTTGCACATAGCGCGCACGGCCGGCGCCGAGGCCCGCGACGATAGCGCCCAGGCCGATCACGGCGAAGATCCAGCCGATAGCCGTCCAGCCGCCGGTCAAGTCATGTACCAGGCCGACCGCGAAAGGGCCGAGGGAGGCCAGGGTGTAGCCAATGCCTTGGGCCATGCTCGACAGGTTGGCCGCCACATGGGAATCGCGTGAACGCAACACGATCAGGGTCAGCGCCAGGCTGAACGTCCCGCCCTGCCCCAGGCCCAGCACAATCGCCCAACCCCACAGGCCATCCAGCGGCGCGTACAGGCACCCGAACAAGCCGCCGAGCGTCAACAGCATCACCACCACGATCGCCAGGCGCTGGTCCTTGCCCCGCGTCGCCAGCCACGGCGCGGCCAGGGAGCTGAGCAGTTGCACGATAATCGAGCCCGACAGCGCCAACCCGGCTTCGGTCGCGCTCAGGCCGCGGCCAATCAGGATCGACGGCAACCAGCCGAACACGATGTAGGCCAGTGACGACTGCAGGCCCATGTACAGGGTGACCTGCCAGGCCAGCGGATCGCGCAATAAACCCTTCACACGATAGGCCACACGATGGGCTCCGTGCTTCTGCCCAACCTGGGGCAACCAGACCAGGGCCGCCACCAGGGCCGGCAGGATCCAGAAGCCCAGGCCGATCTTCCAACTGTCGCCAAAGGCGTGGCTCAGTGGCACCGAGGCACCGGCCGCCATGGCGGCGCCCAAGCACAACGCCATGGTGTAGACACCGGTCATGGCGCCGGCCTGGCTGGCGAAATCGCGCTTGACGATACCCGGCAGCAACACGCCGATGATGCCAATGCTGGCACCTGCAACCAGGCTACCGAGGAACAACCCCACCTCACCGAACGAACTGCGCAGGATGATCCCCGCGGCCAGGGTCAGCAGGATGCCGAGCACCACGCGCTCGGCGCCGAAACGCCGGGCCAGCATCGGCGCGGTAGGTGCAAACAGGCCCAGGCACAGCACCGGCAAGGTGGTCAGTAAACCGGCCTTGGCGGCGGACAAGCCCAAACTGCTCGAAACCTCTGCCAGCAACGGCGACAGGCTCGACAAGGCCGGGCGCAGGTTCAAGGCCACCAACACCAGGCCCAGCAACAGCAGCCATGGCCGAACCACGCTCGGCTGCGCCTGCTGCACGCTGTCGTCGTCAGCTTCGGCGTCGATCAACAGTTCTTCGAGTTCGGTCTTGCGTGGGGCTTCAGGGTTCATTGATCAACTGCCGGCAGAGGGATTTGGCGCGGTCCGGGTCTTGTTGTTCCACCGCATCGAGTAGCGCTCCATGCAGGTCGAACACCGCCTGGCGTCGCGGTGAGCGGTTCAGGGTCTGGCGCAGCTGCGCGCCGACAATGGCGGAGAAGTAGTGGTACAGCTCGCTCAAGGCCGGGTTGTGCGCCGCATCCACCAAGTGCTGGTGGAAGATCAGGTCGGCACTGATATAGGCCTCCAGGTCACCGTGATAACGCCCGGCGCTGAGGTCGAGCGCCTTGCGCAATGCCGTAAGGTCCGCTTCGGTACGACGCAACGCAGCCAGGCCGATGGCCTCCACCTCCAGAATCTGGCGCGTCTCCTGCGCCTGCTCCAGCGTGCAATGAGACAGCGCCCGCATTGTGCCCAGCGGGTCGGTCATCGAGCGCAGGTAACTACCGTCGCCCTGGCGAATGTCGATCAAGCCAGAGAAGGCCAATACCCGCATGGCCTCGCGCACGGTGTTACGGCTGATACCGAGCTCGGCGGACAGTTCGGGCTCGGTGGGCAGGCGCTCGCCGATGGCCCATACGCCTTGGGAGATGCGCAGGCGCAGTTGCTCCAGGGCCTGGTCGACCAGGGAGCGTTTGATCAGCGGGGCGATGTCTGTCATGGGTTTAGCGCTTTCGTCCAATCATAGGATGAATTTCCCTACAGGCTATTCGGAGTTGCCTACAAAGGCAACGCACTAGGGTTCTTAGGCAGGAAAAGGAGCAGTATTTTCGATTGGTAAAATTACCCTTAGAGGGTAATTATTGGACTCAGGTGTCTTATGGAAAAGTACACACCTCATTACGATTTGGCCCTGATCAAGGCGGATGTCAGGCGGCTTGGAAAACAAGCTTTTACCAAAACAGCACGCAACTGCGGGGAAAAGCTCGATCTGAGCATCACGCAAATGCAGGAGGTTGTTTACAAGCTAACGGGCAAGATGCTGTTTAAATCCATGACAAGTTATGGCGACCATTGCGTCTGGCAAGACGTTTATCACATTCACTCACATGGCCTGGAGATCTAAATCAAGGTGACGTACCGCACGGACGGTAAACCTCCGGTGATCTCCTTCAAGGAGAGTAACCTATGAAAACAGAACAGTGCTTCAGCTGCGGCCAGCATGACGGAATGCGACATTTTTCGGGTCGCAGCGAAACATCGGAAGTCAAAGGCTTGCACCGCCGAATCGACAACCTTTCAGGCTGGGAGTGCCAAAGTTGTGGTGAGGTGATCTTTGACCCTGAAGACGCGGACCGCTATTCAGATCACTGTGATGAGATGGTCTACAGCTTCAGACGAATGATCGGTAACGAGATAAAGCGCATTCGTCGCAAATTGCATCTTTCACAAAAGGACACTGTGCAACTGCTTTCCGGCGGCGGACATAACGCACTTTCACGTTACGAACGCGGTGAGCTGCTGGCGCCAAAATCCCTCGTCGTGCTTATGCGCTTGCTTGATCGCCACCCGCATCTGCTCGTTGATGCAAAAACCTTGAGTGAGGGTGCTGATATGCGTAACACCACGCATACACCCCACAAAGAACACGAGATCGCGACGACGCCCTGACTGAGGGCAAAAAACAAACCCGGCACCAGGCCGGGTTTATTTTTAACACTCCATCAATGCAGTATCTGGCTCAAGAACAACCGGGTCCGCTCATTCTGCGGGTTATCAAAGAAGTCATTCGGTGCCGCCTGTTCCACGATCTCGCCCTTGTCCATGAAGATCACGCGGTTGGCCACGGTGCGGGCAAAGCCCATTTCGTGGGTCACGCACAACATGGTCATGCCGTCTTCAGCCAGGCCGATCATGGTGTCCAGCACCTCTTTCACCATCTCAGGATCCAGCGCCGACGTCGGCTCATCGAACAACATGATTTTGGGCTTCATGCACAGCGCGCGGGCAATCGCCACGCGCTGTTGCTGGCCACCTGAAAGCTGCCCGGGAAACTTGTGGGCCTGCTCCGGAATGCGCACACGCTCCAGGTAGTGCATGGCGATTTCCTCGGCCTTGCGCTTGGGCATCTTGCGCACCCACATCGGCGCCAGCGTGCAGTTTTGCAGGATGGTCAAATGCGGGAACAGGTTGAAGTGCTGGAACACCATGCCGACTTCACGGCGGATCGCTTCGATCTGCTTGAGGTCGTTGGTCAGCTCCACGCCATCGACCACAATGCGGCCCTGCTGGTGCTCTTCCAGGCGGTTGAGGCAGCGGATGGTGGTGGACTTGCCTGAGCCCGACGGGCCGCACAGCACGATACGCTCGCCCTGCTTGACGTTGAGGTTGATGTCTTTCAACACATGGAACTGGCCGTACCATTTGTTGACGCCCTGCATCTGGATAATGCCTTCAGGGCTCACAGGCTGTTTGATTGCTTCGCTCATAAAAAGAACTCCTAACGCTTGTGGCCTGTGTCGAGCTTGCGTTCCAGATGCATGGAATAGCGCGACATACCAAAACAGAAAATCCAGAACACCAGGGCGGCGAACACGTAGCCTTCAGTGGCCATGCCCAGCCATTTGGGGTCGGCGGCGGCTTGCTTGACGCTGTTGAGCAGGTCGAACAGGCCGATGATGATCACGAGGCTGGTGTCCTTGAACAGGGCGATGAAGGTGTTGACGATCCCTGGGATCACCATCTTCAAGGCCTGCGGCAAGATCACCAGGCCCATGCTGCGCCAGTAGCCCAGTCCCATCGCCGCAGCGGCTTCGTATTGGCCCTTGGGAATCGCCTGCAAACCACCGCGCACCACTTCGGCCACATAGGCCGACTGGAACAGGATCACACCGATCAGCGCCCGCAGCAGCTTGTCGAAGTTCATGCCTTCAGGCAGGAACAGCGGCAGCATCACCGACGACATGAACAGCACGGTGATCAACGGCACGCCGCGCCAGAACTCGATGAAGGTCACGCAGACCACCCGAATGGCGGGCATGTTCGAACGCCGTCCCAGCGCCAGCACAATGCCCAGCGGCAAGGCGCCGGCAATGCCCACGGTGGCGATCACCAGGGTCAGCATCAGGCCGCCCCATTGGCTGGTCGCCACATTACTCAGGCCGAACACGCCGCCGTGCAGCAAGCAGTAGGCGATGATCGGGTACAACACCAGAAAGCCCAGGCCGTAGATCGCCTTGCGAGGGAAACGCGAGATGAACAACGGCGCCACGCCCACGATGGCCAGCCACACCGTCATGTCCACGCGCCAGCGCAGGTCGACGGGGTAGTAGCCATACATGAACTGCCCGAAGCGCTGTTGGATAAACACCCAGCAGGCGCCCTCCTTGGTGCAGTCGGCGCGGGTGGTGCCCACCCAGTTGGCATCGAGGATGGCCCAGTGCAGGATCGGTGGCACCACCAGGTACACCAGGTAGATCGCCAGCAAGGTCAGCAGTGTATTGAGCCAGCTCGAGAACAAGTTGGCGCGCATCCAGGCCACCGGCCCGAAGACTTTGCTCGGCGGTGGCATGTCAGGTTTGAACGTATGCGTAGTCATGGGTGTGTCCTCACCGCTCGATCAGCGCAATGCGCTTGTTGTACCAGTTCATCAGCAGGGAAATGCTGATACTGATCGCCAGGTACACGCTCATGGTGATGGCAATGACTTCAATGGCCTGGCCGGTCTGGTTGAGCACCGTGCCGGCAAACAGCGAAACCATTTCCGGATAACCGATACCGGCGGCCAACGACGAGTTTTTCGCCAGGTTCAGGTATTGGCTGGTCAGCGGCGGAATGATCACGCGCAGCGCTTGCGGGATGATGACCTTGCGCAGCGTCGGCCCCGGGCGCAGGCCCAGTGAACGTGCCGCTTCGGTCTGGCCATGGCTGACGGACTTGATGCCCGAGCGCACGATCTCCGCAATGAACGCCGCCGTGTACACAGTCAACGCCAGGGTCAACGCCAGCAACTCTGGGATCAGCACCCAGCCACCGACGAAGTTGAAGCCCGCAAGCTTGGGCATTTCCCAATGCAATGGCGTACCGAAGATCAACACGCACAACGCCGGGATCACCACCAGCAGCGCCAGGCCCGCCCAGAATTTATGGAAGGGAACCCCCGTCGCTTCAAAGCGCTTGTTGGCCCAGCGGGTCATCAGCACGATGGCAACGATGGCGACCACCAGGCTGGTGACAAACGGCCAGAACCCGTCGGAGGCCAGCGCTGCCGGCATGTTCAGGCCACGGCTGCTGACAAAGAAGGTGTCACCGAAGTTATGGCTGTTGCGCGGCCCTGGCATGGTCAGGAACACCGCGAAGTACCAGAACAGGATCTGCAACAGCGGCGGAATATTGCGGAACACCTCCACGTACACCGTCGCCAGCTTGTTGATCATCCAGTTGGGCGACAAGCGCGCCACGCCGATGATGAAGCCGAGCAGGGTTGCCAGCACCACACCGATGACGGTCACCAGCAAAGTGTTGAGCAGGCCGATGACAAACACCCGGGCATAGCTGTCCGATTCGGTGTAGTCGATCAAGTGCTGCGCGATGCCGAAGCCGGCACTGCGCTCAAGAAAGTCGAAACCCGAGGTGATGCCCCGGTGTTGCAGGTTGGTCTGGGTGTTATGGAACAGGTACCAGCCCAGCGAGACCACCGCCACGATCGTGATGATCTGGAACAGCCACGCACGCACTTTGGGGTCGCTGAAGCTGAGCTTCTGCTTGGGTGCGCCGATTTTATTTTGCATGAAGTGCCCCGAAAATAATGGAACAGAACATCACCCGGCAGTTGGCCTACCGGGTGACAGAACCATCAGCGATCAGCGCACAGGGGGTGCGTATTGAATGCCGCCGTTGTTCCACAGGGCGTTCAGGCCACGGTCGATTTCCAGCGGCGTGCTCTTGCCCAGGTTGCGCTCGAACATCTCGCCGTAGTTACCCACTTGCTTGACGATCTGTACCACCCAGTCCTTCTTCACTTTCAGGTCTTTGCCGTATTCGCCGTCGGCACCGAGCAGACGCGCAACGTCCGGGTTCTTGGTGGCCTTGGCTTCAGCCTCGACGTTCTTGGAGGTCACACCGGCCTCTTCCGCGTTGAGCATGGCGTAGCCCACCCAGCGCACGATGGCCAGCCACTCGTCATCGCCGTTACGCACGACCGGGCCCAGGGGCTCCTTGGAAATGGTTTCCGGCAGCACCACGTAGTCTTTCGGCGAGGCCAGCTTGCTGCGCTGGGCGAACAGCTGGGACTTGTCGGAAGTCAGTACGTCGCAACGCCCGGATTCCAGCGACTTGGCGCTTTCATCGGAGGTGTCGAAGGTGATCGGGGTGTATTTGAGGTTGTTGGCGCGGAAATAGTCGGAAACGTTCAGCTCGGTGGTGGTACCGGCCTGGATGCAGATGGTTGCACCATCCAGTTCCTTGGCACTTTTCACGCCCAGCTTGTTGTTCACCAGAAAGCCAATGCCGTCGTAGTAGGTAATGAAGCCCGGGAATTTCAGGCCCATGCCCGCGTCGCGCGAGCTGGTCATGGTGGTGTTGCGCGACAGGATGTCGACTTCGCCGGATTGAAGCGCGGTGAAACGCTCCTTGGCGTTCAACTGGCTGAACTTGACCTTGGTGGCATCGCCAAATACGGCAGCCGCCACCGCGCGGCAATAGTCAGCGTCGATCCCGAGGATCTTGCCGCTGGCATCCGGCACCGAGAAACCCGGCAGGCCGTCACTCACACCGCACTGCACAAAGCCTTTCTTCTGCACGGCGTCCAGGGTGGCGCCCGCGTGGGCAAAACCACTGACACCCAGTACAGCCGCCGCAGAGACGATGGCCAGGGTGGATTTCAATACCTTCATTACAAACCTCCAATTGCTCTTGTTGTGTCGGAGCTCCAACCTCAGCGCACCCTTATGAGGCGATATCGACCCGTGTTGGTTTTTTTTGGGGCCAAGCAGCATGAGGTTTTTGCGGTAATTCCAGTTGCTTTCCCACAGGCGGCAGTCACTGATAGTGTTACCGTCCTAGGAGAGTTCTGACATCGAGCTACACATAGCAAGGCGCGTACCAGAGTCTTGGTCGAGTGGCTGCAACTGCGGTTACATGGCAAAAGATTCAGCCTTGCGACATTCTCTTAACAGATCAACCTGTTGCGCACCGTTCCGACGCACCTCATCGGAGCGCCCGCACATCTATGGAGCAGACATGACCGAACCCTTGATTCTTCAGCCCGCCAAGCCCGCAGACGCCTGCGTTATCTGGTTGCATGGCCTGGGCGCCGATCGCTACGACTTCTTGCCGGTGGCCGAAGCCCTGCAGGAAACCCTGCTGACCACCCGCTTCGTTTTGCCCCAGGCACCTACGCGTCCGGTGACCATTAATGGTGGCTACGAGATGCCTAGCTGGTACGACATCAAGGCCATGAGCCCGGCCCGTTCGATCAGCCTGGAAGAACTGGAAGCGTCGGCAAAAATGGTCACCGACCTGATCGAGGCGCAACAGAGAACCGGAATAGACACCTCGCGAATTTTCCTCGCCGGTTTTTCTCAAGGTGGCGCGGTGGTCTTCCACACCGCGTTTAAGAAATGGGAGGGCCCCTTGGGCGGTGTGATCGCCCTCTCCACCTATGCGCCCACCTTCGATAATGAGCTGGAATTATCCGCCAGCCAGCAACGCATCCCCACGCTGTGCCTGCACGGCCAGTACGACGAAGTGGTACAAAACGCCATGGGCCGCAGCGCCTACGAGCATTTGAAGGGCCGTGGTGTCACCGTGACATGGCAGGAATACCCAATGGGCCACGAAGTGTTACCCCAAGAGATACACGATATTGGCACCTGGCTGACTGAACGCCTGCGCTGAACCCCGTGTTTATGTAGCCGTATGACAGACGCACTACGCCGCGCTCGATTCTTGCATTACACTGGCCGGCGTACATTCCTTAACCAATTAATGAGATGACCGTGCTCAAAGCACTCAAGAAGATGTTCGGCAAAAGCGAGGCTGAGCCGCTCGCGCCTGTTCCCAGTGCTCCTGCCCCCAAGCCCGGCAACCGCAATGACGGTCAACAGCCCGGCCGGAACGCACCCGCCGCCTCACCTAGCAAAACCACGGTGACGCCGCCTGAACAGGTAAAGCCTGCCGAGCCCGCCCCGACGCCTGTGGCCAAGCCCCGTCGCGAACGTGCGCCCAAGCCGCCCGTGACCCCCTGGAAACTCGAAGACTTCGTCGTCGAACCCCAGGAAGGCAAGACCCGCTTCCACGATTTCAAACTGGCCCCGGAACTGATGCACGCCATCCAGGACCTGGGTTTCCCGTACTGCACGCCCATCCAGGCGCAAGTGCTGGGCTTCACCCTCGCGGGCAAAGACGCCATCGGCCGCGCCCAGACCGGCACCGGCAAGACCGCCGCGTTCCTGATCTCGATCATCACCCAACTGCTGCAAACGCCGCCGCCCAAAGAGCGCTACATGGGTGAACCGCGTGCGCTGATCATCGCCCCGACCCGGGAGCTGGTGGTGCAGATCGCCAAGGACGCCGCCGACCTGACCAAGTACACCGGCCTCAACGTCATGACGTTCGTGGGCGGCATGGATTTCGACAAGCAGCTCAAGCACCTTGAAGCCCGTCACTGCGACATCCTCGTCGCCACCCCGGGCCGCCTGCTCGACTTCAACCAGCGTGGCGACGTACATCTGGACATGGTCGAAGTGATGGTACTGGACGAAGCCGACCGCATGCTCGACATGGGCTTTATCCCGCAAGTACGCCAGATCATTCGTCAGACGCCGCCGAAAGCCGAGCGCCAGACCCTGCTGTTCTCCGCGACTTTCACCGAAGACGTGATGAACCTCGCCAAGCAGTGGACCACCGACCCATCCATCGTCGAGATCGAAGCACTCAACGTCGCCAGCGAAAACGTCGAGCAACATATCTACGCCGTCGCCGGTGCCGACAAGTACAAGCTGCTCTACAACCTGGTCAACGACAACGGTTGGGAACGCGTGATGGTCTTCGCCAACCGCAAGGACGAGGTGCGCCGCATCGAAGAACGCCTGGTGCGCGACGGCGTCAACGCTGCGCAACTGTCGGGTGATGTACCGCAGCACAAGCGCATCAAGACCCTGGAAGGCTTTCGCGAAGGCAAGATCCGCGTGTTGGTAGCCACCGACGTGGCCGGTCGCGGTATTCACATCGACGGCATCAGCCACGTGATCAACTTCACCCTGCCGGAAGTGCCGGACGACTACGTGCACCGCATTGGCCGTACCGGACGTGCCGGGGCTGCGGGTGTGTCGATCAGCTTTGCAGGGGAAGATGACTCGTACCAGCTGCCATCCATCGAGGCGTTGCTGGGGCGCAAGATCAGCTGTGAGACGCCGCCGACGCACTTGCTGCGGGCTGTAGAACGCAAACGCCCCTGATACAGGAATGCGATAAAAAAATGTGGGAGCTGGCTTGCCTGCGATGCAGACACCTCGGTTTTTCAGTCACTCCGAGTGATGCTATCGCAGGCAAGCCAGCTCCCACATTGGTTTCTGCGTCTGGCTGGCTACTTCCAGCGATCCGCTGCGGCGTGGTCACTGCTGCGCCCTTCTACCCAACGCGGCCCCTCGCTGGTGTTTTCCTTCTTCCAGAACGGCGCCCGCGTCTTCAAGTAATCCATCACAAATGCGCAGGCATCAAACGCCGCCTGCCGGTGCGCGCTGGCCGCGCCGACAAACACAATCGGCTCGCCCGGTTCCAGCGTGCCGATACGGTGCAGCACCTCCAGCTTGAGCAACGGCCAGCGCTGTTCGGCTTCCACGGCGATCTTGGCCAGGGCTTTTTCGGTCATGCCGGGGTAGTGTTCAAGAAACATCCCCGACACCTCGCGCCCGTCATTGAAGTCGCGTACATAGCCGACAAAGCTCACCACCGCGCCCACGCCCACGTTGGCCGCGTGCATGGCGTTGACTTCGGCACCTGGATCAAAGGCTTCGACCAGCACACGAATGGCCATGATCAGCCTCCGGTCACGGGTGGGAAGAAGGCGACTTCATCGCCGGCTTGCACCGGCTCGTCCAGGCTGCACAACTCCTCGTTGCGCGCACACATCAGGCTCGCTTCGTTGAGCACGGCGAATTCCGGATCAGCAGCCAGCGCGAGGCGCACGGCGTCAACAGTGGCAAACTCACCTTCCATCTCCAGCGAATCGAAGCCCACCGCTTCGGCGTAGCGCGCAAAAAACAGTACGTTGATACTCATTGCTCATCCGCCTTGAAATGCCCGCTCTTACCGCCCAGCTTTTCCAGCAGGCGAATACTCTCAATGGTCATGCCGCGATCCACCGCCTTGCACATGTCGTAAATCGTCAGTGCGGCGACGCTGGCGGCGGTCAGGGCTTCCATCTCAACGCCGGTCTGCCCGGAGAGTTTGCAGCGCGCCACGATACGAACCGCGTCTGTGCCGTCGGCACTCAGCTCCACCTTGACGCCGGTGAGCATCAACGGGTGGCACAGAGGGATCAAGTCACTGGTTTTTTTCGCTGCCTGGATCCCGGCAATGCGGGCCACGGCAAACACGTCGCCTTTGGGGTGGGCGCCGTCGACAATCATTTGCAGGGTGGCGGGCAGCATGCGCACCCGCGCTTGCGCCACGGCCTCACGGAACGTCACGGTTTTGTCGGTGACGTCGACCATGTGGGCGCGACCTTGGGAATCGAGATGAGTCAGCACAGCAATACTCCTGATCAGGAGCAGCGATTGTAAACCTGTGGGTCAAAATTTGCGCAGGGCTGTTTATCCCATCCTGTAGGAGCGAGCTTGCTCGCTCCTACATTCAAGGTTAGAACCGGAAAGTAAACCCGGCATTGATGCCGTTATTGTTCCCTCGGTTGGAGAGCAAGCCGCTGTAGTTCAACGACACCAAGGTGTCCTGGGTCAGGGCCATTTCCGCACTGGCTTTGATCACCGCGCCATCCCTCGCCACAGGCACGCTGTTGACGGCGAAGGCCGTGTCACTACCGGCAAACTTCAGAGAAGCTTCACGATCGATGTCACCAAACTGGTGCTCCCACCCCAGCTCACCGCGCAGGGTCACCGCCGAGGTGGACGTGAGTGGCAACTGAGTATGGCCACGCACGCCCAGGGTGGAGAGCGTCGCGTCCTGGCTTTGCTGGCTGGCATGCAAGGCTGCAGCACCGCCTTTTTCCTTGAACGAGTCGCTTTGATAGTTCAGATACGTGAGGTTGGCGAAGGGTTCAAGCACGCGCCATTGGGTGTAGCCGATCTCGGCAAACACTTGGTCGGTGCGCGCGTTGTAGTCGGCTTTGGCATGGTCCGACTGATTGGCATAGGCCACCCGACGCGAAGTGTCCAGACGGTGCCAGGTGCTGGCACCGCCCAGGCGCAGGGCAATCGCCTCGAAGCGTTTGCCGCCGTAGACCGACAGGTGATAGTTGTCGCTGTCGGCCGACGCCGACTGGCCGTTAAGGTGGCTTTGGGTGTAACCGGTCGCCGCCCCCAGACGCCAGCCGTCGTTCACCTCGGTGTCCAGGCCCAGCAGTACGCCGCTGGTGGACGAGGAGTAGCCGCTGGCGTTGTTGTCACCACTGACGTTGTTGCGTCCACCGAGTAGCTGTACCCAACCGCCGTTGTCACGGCTGTCGATCTGCGCGCTGGAGTCCAGTGCCTGCGCCTGTTGCAGGCGAGCGTTGACCGCTTCACGCAGGTAGCGGCTGTCAGCCATTTGCGCTGCGGCCACGTCCGAATGCAATTGCCCTGAAAGTTGCTTGAAGCCCTGCCGCGCCTGGGCGGCGGAATCCGACGCCAACAGGCTTTCGTAGACCGGGCTGCCAGCGCCCAATGTCTCGGCCACCGTCGCCACCGCTCGCTCATTGCGGGTTTGCGCGACACTGGCGAAGGTGGTCTGGTTGCGGGCTATCGCCAGGGTCAATTGGTTCGGTTGATAGTTGAGCGCAGTGCCTATGAACAGGTAGTTGGGGGCAAACGCTGCAAACTGCCCCTGGATACCTTGGCTGGCACTGAGGATATTGAACTGCTGGCCCAGCAAGCTGCGCGCCTCGGTGGCGGTCAACAGGTTGGGGCTGTTCTCCAGGGACACGTTCACCACACCGCCATTGAGGGTCGCCACCCCGCTGCTCTGCAACTGGTCGCTGCGGCCATCGGCCCCGACTTCGACGGCATACACCGAACCCGGGTTGAACGTGACATCGCCGGTGCGCAGTGTGCCAATCGAATGCCCCGGGGCCACTCGCCCACCGTTGTTGACGGTCAAGGCGCCCACCGTGCCGTTGCCGGCCAGGGTGCCGCCCAGTGTGGTCATCACGCCGTTATCGGCATTGCGCGTGCCTACGGCGCTGCTATCTACCGTCACGGCAGAGGTCAATGCGCCGTCCACCGACAATTTGCCTCCGCGCACCCAGGTACTGCCCGAATAGCTGTTCTGGCCTTCCAGCACCAACTCGCCATCCCCGGACTTGACCAGGCTACCGACGTAGGTGCTGCCGGTGAGCACGTCCTGGCCGCGGGTGAGTGTTGCCTGCTCCCGGGCATGACCAATGTCGTATTCAAACTGATCGTCGGCCGAGGCATTGGCGGGCAGGCCATCGAGCCAGCCTTTTTGCTGCTTGGTGGCGGCCCAGGTCGCCTGTTCGGCAGCGTCTTCTACGCGACGGGCGCGAATGGCCTCATCGGAAATCGGGTTGGCCCAGATATCGCGGGTACCGCTGGGCAACGCCACTGCTACCGCACCGAGGAACTGCCCCGGCCCTTGCATAGCTTTTTGCAGGTTGGGCAAGCCCCAGCCACTGACCACACCTGGTACTTGTGGGACACCCGGCGCGGCATCATGCACCGGTTGCAGGTTGTCATAGGTGCGGCCTCCGGTCAGCTCGCCAACCGGCGTGTCCGGGCCATCCGGCGCCTGCAGGCTGGAGGTGGTCAGCAACACGTCCCGCGCCTGGCTGGACGTCATATAGGGGAAGCGCTGCATCACCAACGCCAGGGCTCCGGAAACGCTCGGCGCGGCGGCCGAGGTGCCGTTGGCATTCGGGATAATTTCGCCCTCGGGGCCGGCGGACGGGATGCCCGACACGCCCATCACGCACCACCACTTGGAGGTACCGCAACGGTTGTAGACCTGGGCGCTGGTCTCGTCGTAGCCGGTGATGGAGAGGAACTTAGCTTCGATATCCGGCTTGAAAAACGGCAGGTTCGCATTGGTGTCCGGGTTGGCACCGTGGCTGTCGTTGCCCGCAGAGATGATCTGGATGAACGTGTTTTGCCGGGCCGCATCGGCCATGGCGTCCATCCAGGTTTTCTGCCCGGCGTGGGCTTTGTCCCAGAACGGGCGATAGGCGGCGGTCATGTCGCGCAGGTTCTGCGCGGCGCTGTCGCCGACGTTGCCGAAGTGGTTCTCCACGTCATTACGCGAGCTCTGCCCCCAGCTCTGGTTGACGATCGCCACGTTCTTCGCCGCCAGGGCGTTGTAGCTGGCCATGAATGCGTTGTAGTCGAGGTCGTTGGAGCCTTGGTAGCGGTCGTTGTCGCTGCCGCCGGTGTTAGCGACAAACAGATTGGCGTCGAAGGCAATGCCGTGCATACCGGTGCCGTCGCGGTTGGCGGCCAGCACCCCGGACATTTCTGTGCCATGCCCGTCGTTGAACGCGGGGTCGTATTCCCCTGGGATGCTGAAATGTTCGCCCTGCTTGAACTCGCCGCTGGGCACTTCAAGGCGGTAGCGCGGGTGGGTGGCGTAGTACTCGCCCGTGGAGGTTACCGCCTGCACCCGGTCCTGGCCCTGAGCGTTCTTGCCCTGGAATTCGGAGTGTCCGGTGAGGATGCCCGAGTCCAGCACGCCAACATTGACCCCCTTGCCAGTGATGCCCAGGGCATAGGCGTAATACGCGTTGGTGCGGTCCAGGCCGGAGTTGACCTGGGCTTCCGGGGTCTTCCAGGTTTGCGCGTTGGCGCTCCAGTCACGGGTTGCCCCAGCCCAGGACTGGCCTGCGTTCAACTGCCCGCTGAGGTTGCTGCTAACGCCCGGCTCGACGTAAGTGTAAGGCTTGGCGGCCGGCAGGTTGGCGATAATGGCTTTGGAAAAGTCGAGGATATTGGTGGTGTAACGGCCGCTGTTGCTGAACAGCCGGCTGCGGTAGTAATCCAGGCGCGAGGCATAGTCCAGTGGCCGCCGGGTGTCGCCGAGCATGGCGGCGATGGTCAGGTTTTCGGGTTGTAGCTCGTAGTTTTGCTTGAGGGCCGAATCGAACTTGCCGGACTGGGCGGCGAAATCCTTGGCCGCGAGATCGACGATATCCGCGTAGGCAAACCTGAGGTTTTTGTACACGGCAGTCTCAGGGCCGAATGAGGCGACGGCTGTCCTGAACGCCGACTCCAATACCTGCGGGGTGTAAGGGTTATCGTCTGCCCTGGCCATGGAACCGTGGCCCAGCCATAACGCCAGGCCGAGTGCTATGGGTGTGAGGGGGATGGTCTTGAAACGGGGGGTACGATTGCGTTGCGACACAGTGAAGCCATTACCTGCTACGTCCATTTTCCTTTCCCTTTGGATATGTGCGTCATCAATGAGCGGTGTTTCGGGCTTTTGTAATAGGCAGGGTCACGGTGAAAACCCTGGACAGGTTTTCCAAGCGTTCGTCGAATCAAGGAGGTGGCGTTCCGACGGGGTCAAGCAGTGTTCTTATTGTTTTTACCGCAGAAAAAATGTAACAAAATAATTACAGAAACCACAAGCACCCAGGACGCGTTAACGCAGGCAAATGTCGCACATAACAAAAACCCCGGATTTCGTGAAAAATCCAGGGCTTTTCGCAGCGGGTTCAGCGTAGTTACAGATGGGACTCGGCGTATTCAGCCAGGATCGAACGCGGTACCCCTTGCAGCGCAATGTGCACGCCGTTCGGGAAGTCCTTGAAGCGTTCCGTCAGGTAAGTCAGCCCGGAGCTGGTCGCGGACAGGTAAGGGGTGTCGATCTGCGCCAGGTTGCCCAGGCACACCACTTTGGAACCGGCGCCGGCACGGGTGATGATGGTTTTCATCTGGTGCGGTGTGAGGTTCTGGCATTCATCGATCAGAATCAGGCTCTGCTGGAAGCTGCGACCTCGGATGTAGTTGAGGGATTTGAACTGCAACGGCACTTTGCTGAGGATGTAGTCGACGCTGCCATGGGTGTTTTCGTCATCCATGTGCAAGGCTTCGAGGTTGTCGGTAATCGCCCCCAGCCACGGCTCCATTTTTTCCGCCTCGGTACCGGGCAGAAAGCCGATTTCCTGGTCCAGGCCCTGCACGCTGCGGGTGGCGATGATGCGGCGATAGCGTTTGGTGACCATGGTCTGTTCGATGGCGGCGGCCAGGGCCAGGATGGTTTTGCCCGAACCTGCGGCGCCGGTGAGGTTGACCAGGTGAATGTCCGGATCGAGCAGCGCATACAGCGCCAGGCTCTGGTAGATATCACGCGGTTTCAGGCCCCAGGCTTCCTGGTGCAACAGGGGTTCCTGATGCAGGTCGAGGATCAGCAACTTGTCGACCTGGATCTCTTTGATCCAGCCCACGAAGCCCTGTTCATCGACGATAAACTCATTGATATGCACGGCCGGCAGGTTGTCGATCAGCTGTACCTGATGCCAGGTGCGGCCGTGGTCCTGACGGGTTTCGACCTTGCTCACACGGTCCCAGAACGAACCGGTCATCATGTGATAACCACGGGACAACATCGACACATCGTCGACCAGTTGGTCGGTACTGTAGTCCTCGGCAGCGATCCCACACGCTCGTGCCTTGAGGCGCATATTGATGTCTTTGGTCACCAGCACCACGCGCAGGTCCTTGTCGCGGGCGTGCAGGTCGATCAATTGGTTGATGATTTTGTTGTCGTTCAGGTTTTCCGGCAGCAGGCTGTTGGGCTCGCTGCGCTTGCTCATCAGGATCGACAGCAAGCCCTTCGGGCCGCCCTTGCCACGCTGGATCGGTACGCCGACTTCAACGTCCTCGGGCGAGGCTTCACCCAGGGTCTTGTCGATCAGGCGGATGGCCTGGCGGCATTCGGCGGCAACGCTGTGGTGGCCGCTTTTGAGTTTGTCGAGTTCCTCAAGCACGATCATCGGGATGGCGACGTGGTGTTCTTCGAAGTTCAGCAGTGCGTTTGGATCGTGGATCAATACGTTGGTATCAAGCACATAAAGGATTGGCTGGTCGGAAGAAGGGTTACGTCCATGATCATCCATACTCGGTCACCTTTGTGGGAGCCATTCGACGCAATACCTGGGCGGTGCTGCGCCTCGATTCGACCACCGATTGCACCTTGAACAAGGTCAAGTGCAGTGCCCACAGGAGGAGTCTTGGAAGACGCCACCTGTGCTGCAGGTTTCGGCGATCTGACTTCGTAATACCGCAAAACCAATGACAGGAAAAAGCACTTTGACGTTTTTTTGAAGTTTATTTTTCAGGATGACGAATAGCACTAGCCGAGTGCCATGTACCCCGTTAAAGTCGGAAGTCCGCCTGCATCGAAATGTCGTAGCAAATCACCCCGAAAACACCCCATCGCCAGCAAAACCGGGCACTTCATCGAAATGCCTCGCGACACTCCTGCCAACCCAAGCCACTCTGCGTCGTTGCCTGCAATACCATCGGCAATGCCACCCGCGCCTTGTCCTGGGTGTCATGAAACACGATCACGCCTTTGCGCCATAGCAGCATCAACGTCAGCACCCGTTGCGCCGACTCATCGGCCTTGAGCTTGCCCGGCTCGTCCTGGGAATCGATGTCCCATAACGCCACTTGCAGGCCCTGTTGCTGGAAGAAGCCCTGGCTGTCCGCGCGGCGCTGCCCATACGGTGGGCGGAACAAGGGCACATAGTTTTCCGGCATCAGGTTCTGTACCAGCCCGGCACTGCGGGTGATGGAGCTTTGCCAGTCAACCCAATGGCTATGGGAACGGTATTGCCACCCCTGAAGCCCCACGCACTGTCCTTGGTACAGCGCCTGCACATCGGCGGCGGAACTGCGCTCCACACGGGTTTGCAAGCTGCTGCCAAGGACAAAGAACGTCGCGTTCATCTTTTGCTTGCGCAGGTAATCGGTGAGCCAGTCGGTATTGCCGCTGACAGGTGCAGGGCCACCGTCGAAGGTCAGTAAAAACATCCGGTCATTGAGTTCATCACCGTTGCGCTCATGATCGCCAAAGCGCGCCACTTCACTGCTGATCTGCGGAAACAGCGCGGCCTTGCGCAATAACTCGTCCAGATAGCGTTCGTGAAAGTGCCGACTGGGGGCAGCCCAGCCTATATAGAAAGAGTTGTCACTGACCTCGAACTTGCCGGCCTGCTCGCGCAGATCGTCCATGTTTTCCACCAGGTAGCAGAACGAGGCATCTGCTTCGCAGCTCTGCTGGGCGAATGTGTAGTTCTCCAACAGCCGTTGCCAGAGCTGGCGACGCAGGTCATCGATGGCGGCCAGGTTGATGATCTTCAGCCCCAGCCGTTGCTTAAGCGCGGTTTCGTCCTGGGCTTCGCTGGCGATTAAACCATGGGCAAACATCAGGATTTCCGCCCGCGAAGCCACATCGAACAGCGCCGGGCTGGCGAGTTTTTCCGGCCAGGTACCACGGTCCAGGCTGGCGACATCCACCGGCGCGGCCTGGGCATTCAGGCACAGCAGGCAAGCGGACAATAAAAGCGCTAATCGCACACGGGGTCTCCCTCTACAGAGTTACCGCCCATCATAGCGGATCGCATCTATCGCCATCATAGGTGGAGTCAAAACGCCCCAACCCCTAGAATCTCGCCCACGATTCCAGGAGCCAACTTCATGCTGATGGTGATTTCCCCCGCCAAAACCCTCGACTTCGAGTCCAAGCCGGTCACTGCACGCTTCACCCAGCCGCAGTACCTGGACCACTCCCAGGAACTGATCGAGCAACTGCGCGAACTGAGCCCGGCGCAAATCAGTGAGTTGATGCATGTCTCCGACAAGATCGGTGGCCTCAACGCCGCGCGCTTCGGCAGTTGGACACCGGCCTTCACTCCGGCCAACGCCAAGCAGGCGCTGCTGGCGTTCAAGGGCGATGTGTATACCGGCCTGAATGCCGAGACTTTCAGCGATGCCGATTTCAGCTATGCCCAGGACCATCTGCGTATGCTCTCGGGCCTGTACGGCCTGCTGCGTCCGCTGGACCTGATGATGCCGTATCGCCTGGAGATGGGCACCAAGCTGGCCAACGCCCGCGGCAAGGACCTTTACGCGTTCTGGGGCACACGCATCAGCGAATGGTTGAATGAGGCCCTGGCCGAACAAGGCGACGATGTGCTGCTTAACCTGGCCTCCAATGAGTACTTCTCGGCAGTCAAGCGCACGGCCTTGAACGCGCGGATCATCAATACCGAGTTCAAGGACCTGAAGAACGGTCAGTACAAGATCATCAGCTTCTACGCCAAAAAGGCCCGAGGCATGATGAGCCGTTTTGTGATTGAAGAACGCATCAACGACCCGGCCAAGCTCAAGCAGTTCGATGTGCAGGGTTATCGCTTCAATGCGGAGCAATCCAAGCCGGATAACCTAGTGTTTTTGCGCGATCACGCACCGGAATAAGGCCTGTACAGCCACCAACATCAACTGTGGGAGCTGGCTTGCCTGCGATAGCGGAGGGTCAGCCGACTCACATGTCGCTGATACACCGCTATCGCAGGCAAGCCAGCTCCCACATTTTTTGCCTGCATTCCACCCCATCCATCGTCATTTATTTGGCGCCAGAAAAACATCCAGACACAACCCTAACGATTTCTTCACTCGACACCCGTCGGTTTTTTTCGTAGTGGCACCACTTTTTTTAAACGGTAGTGGCACAAAACTATCCCCTCGCACCAACTCCCCATAACTACTGGCCTAAATAGCAAGTGCTATCAATATAGTACCAGTGCCATCTTTTCTAATATTTCAAAAAATTTCGGGAAAGGGGATGAGTGGCCCGGAACTTCGTCCTGAAGCACCGCTCATACCACCGGTAACGAAATTCTCTGCTTACGTAAGAGATGACTTACATAGCGACCAACGGAAGTAGCCAAGTTGTCATAAAGCACTTTGGTTCTATGGTCATAACATCAACTGATCGAGTTAAGGGTGGCGATAAGTACGCATTGCTATCCCCTGCAGGCCAAGGCAGCGCTGACCTAAATGAGCCCGTGCAAACACACAAGGCATTGATAAAAAAGGCATTTTGCCTGCATCAAAACCTTGCCGCACCGGCGCCGGAGCCTTCCTCCAAGGAAGCACGGCTGCATTTCAGGGCAAGCCCCAATAATAAGGCCTCGTTGCGCACAACTTGAGTGCAATAGTTAGTCACTCGTTATTCAACATGCCTGCACGCGGTAAGTCGGCGTCTATTCGCCTAACTTTCGCGGCATCAGTGACGCTTGCAAACATGAACTCCGGCCATTTAATGGCATGAATTAAACAAAGAGGTAATTGCGATGCGCATCAGCATATTTGGTTTGGGTTACGTTGGCGCAGTGTGTGCCGGTTGCCTGTCTGCCCGTGGCCACGAAGTGGTCGGCGTAGACATTTCCAAGGAAAAGATCGACCTGATCAATGCCGGTAAGTCGCCGATTGTTGAACCGGGTCTGGGCGAGCTGTTGAGCCAGGGTATCCAGACGGGCCGACTGCGTGGCACTACCAACTTCGCCGAGGCGATTCGCGATACCGACCTGTCGATGATTTGCGTCGGCACGCCAAGCAAGAAGAACGGTGACCTGGAACTGAACTACATCGAGTCGGTATGCCGCGAGATCGGTTTTGTGCTGCGTGACAAGACCACCCGCCACACCATCGTGGTGCGCAGCACCGTACTGCCGGGCACCGTCGCCAACGTGGTAATCCCGATCCTGGAAGATTGCTCCGGCAAGAAAGCCGGCGTCGACTTCGGCGTTGCGGTCAACCCCGAATTCCTGCGTGAATCCACTGCCATCGCCGACTACGACCTGCCACCGATGACCGTTATCGGCGAGTTTGATAAAGCCTCCGGCGATGTGCTGCAATCGCTGTACGAAGAACTCGACGCGCCGATCATCCGCAAGGACATCGCCGTTGCCGAAATGATCAAGTACACCTGCAACGTATGGCACGCCACCAAAGTCACCTTCGCCAACGAGATCGGCAACATCGCCAAGGCCGTCGGCGTTGACGGTCGTGAAGTGATGGAAGTGGTCTGCCAGGACAAGACCCTCAACCTGTCCCAGTACTACATGCGCCCAGGTTTCGCTTTCGGCGGTTCGTGCCTGCCCAAAGACGTGCGTGCCCTCACCTACCGCGCCGGCTCCCTGGACGTGGAAGCACCGCTGCTCAACTCGCTGATGCGCAGCAACGAGTCCCAGGTACAGAACGCCTTCGACATCGTCTCCAGCCACGACAAACGCAAAGTTGCGCTGCTGGGTCTGAGCTTCAAGGCCGGCACCGATGACCTGCGTGAAAGCCCCCTGGTAGAGCTGGCAGAAATGCTGATCGGCAAGGGCTACGACCTGAGCATCTACGACAGCAACGTCGAATACGCCCGCGTGCACGGCGCGAACAAGGACTACATCGAAGGCAAAATCCCGCACGTGTCGTCCCTGCTCAACTCGGATTTCGATGATGTGATCAACAACTCCGACGTGATCATCCTCGGTAACCGTGACGAGAAGTTCCGTGCCCTGGCGCATAACGCTCCGGAAGGCAAGCAAGTGGTCGACCTGGTGGGCTTCATGTCCAAGGCCACCAGCGTGAGCGGCCGTACCGAAGGTATTTGCTGGTAACAGCAACGGCAAGTTTCAGGCTGCCAGTGGCTTTATCCCCAGCGCTTGCAGCCTGAAGCCTCCTCACCTTGCGGATGACGCTTATGTCCAAGTTAAAACATGTATTTCTGCAATCGGCCGGCTGGCTGTTCTTTCTCAGCCTGCTGATGGGTCTCGCCCTGCTGTTGCCGGCGAGTACCTTCGATTCGCAATCGAAGAATTTTATTTTCCTGATTGGCGCTGTGGGTATCTGGCGCTACTCGATGGGCGCGACGCATTTCTTTCGCGGCATGCTGTTTCTCTACGTGGTGTACCCGCACCTGCGCCGCAAAGTGCGCAAGCTGGGCAAGGCCGCCGACCCGTCCCATGTGTTCCTGATGGTCACCAGTTTTCGTATCGATGCGCTGACCACCGCACAGGTCTACAGCTCGGTGATTCGTGAAGCCATCGACTGCGGCTTTCCCACCACCGTGGTGTGCTCGCTGGTGGAAATGTCCGATGAGCTGCTGGTGAAAAGCCTTTGGGAAAAGCTCAACCCGCCGGCTCACGTCAAGCTCGACTTCGTGCGCATCGCCGGTACCGGCAAACGCGACGGCCTGGCGTTTGGTTTCCGCGCCATCTCCCGCCACCTGCCGGACGATCGCGCCGTGGTGGCCGTGATCGATGGCGACACCGTGCTCGCCGAAGGCGTAGTGCGCAAGACCGTGCCGTGGTTCCAGCTGTTCGGCAATGTCGGTGGCCTGACCACCAACGAATTCTGCGAAGTGCGCGGCGGCTACATCATGAGCGAGTGGCACAAGCTGCGCTTTGCCCAACGCCACATCAACATGTGCTCCATGGCCCTGTCCAAGCGCGTGCTGACCATGACCGGGCGCATGTCGGTATTCCGCGCCAGCGTAGTGACTGACCCGGGCTTTATCGCCGATGTGGAAAGCGACTCGCTGCAACACTGGCGCCTGGGCCGCTTCAAGTTCCTCACCGGCGATGACAAGTCCAGCTGGTTCAGCCTGATGCGCCTGGGCTACGACACCTTCTACGTGCCGGACGCCGCCATCAACACCGTGGAACACCCGCCGGAAAAGAGCTTTATCAAGGCCAGCCGCAAACTGATGTTCCGCTGGTACGGCAACAACTTGCGCCAGAACTCCCGTGCCCTCGGCCTGGGCGTGCGTCGCCTGGGCCTGTTCACCAGCGTGGTGCTGTTCGACCAGCGCGTGTCGATGTGGACCTCCCTGCTCGGCCTGACCGTAGCGATGATTGCCACTTTCAAGTACGGCGGCGCCTTCATCCTCGCCTACCTGCTGTGGATCGGCATCACCCGCCTGATCCTCACCCTGCTGCTGTCGTGCTCCGGCCACAAGATCGGCCCGGCCTACCCGCTGATTCTCTATTACAACCAGATCATGGGCGCGTTGGTGAAGATCTACGTGTTCTTCCGCCTTGATCAACAGTCCTGGACCCGCCAGGACACCAAACTGACCCGCGATTTGGCCAGCTTTCAACGTTGGTTCAACACCTGGTCGTCTCGGACCATGACCTTCTCCGCCGGCAGCATCTTCGTTGCCGTGTTGCTGATGATGGTCTGACCCTGCCAAGCCTGAATTAACTAGGAAATCGAATACTATGAACAGCCAAGTAAACGCCAACGTTGTCCACGAATCCGAAGCCCAGCGCCAACACGCCCGGGTGAAAATCCCGGCCAAGCTGCGCTTCTTCAACAGTGACCGCACGCCGACCGAAGCAAAGGTTATCGACCTGTCCGCCGGCGGCCTGGCCTTCACCGCCACCCAGCCGCTCACCATCGGCCAAGTGCACAAGGGCCGCCTGCAGTTCGTGATCGACAACCTCGGCCTGGCCATGGACGTGGAGCTGCAGATCCGCTCCTACGACCGCCAGACCGGCCGCACCGGCTGCCAGTTCCAGAACCTCGATGCCCAGGATATTTCTACCCTGCGTCACCTGATCACTTCGCACCTGTCCGGCGACATCGTGACCATGGGCGACGTACTCGCGACCCTGCAACGCGACAACTTCACCAAGGCACGCAAGGTCAAGGACGGCGGCAGCGGCATGACTGCGTTCGGTCGCCTGCGCGCCGTGACATTCAGCCTGGCGATCTTTTTGGTCGGCCTGGCAGCCTTCGGCTTTGTGGTCAAGTCGCTCTACGGCATGTACTTCGTCAGCCACGCCCAGGCCGGCCTCGTCAGCGTACCGGGCATGAACGTGACCATGCCCCGTGACGGCACCGTGCAGAGCCTGCTCAAAGGTGATTCGGTTGCGGCCAAGGGCGCGCCACTGGCGACGTTCAGCACCAGTATGCTCGACGTACTCAAGGGCCACCTGGACGAAGACCAACTGCAACCGGCCAAGGTTGAAGAGCTGTTCGGCAAGCAAATGACCGGCACCCTGACTTCGCCGTGCGACTGCGTGGTCGCCCAGCAACTGGTCGCCGACGGCCAGTACGCCAGCAAGGGCGATGTGATCTTCCAACTGGTGCCACGCGGCAGCCAGGCCAATGTGGAAGCGCGCTTCAGCTATCGCCAGTTCGGTGATGTGCGCCCAGGTACCCCGGTGAGCTTCCAGGTCGCCGACGAAGAACAGGTTCGCACCGGCACCATCGTCAGCAGCACCAGCCTGAACAGCGCCGACCTGTCCTCTGACATCCGTGTGCAGATCAAGCCCGACGCACCGCTGGACAGCACCTACGCCGGCCGCCCGGTGGAAGTCACCAGCGACCGTGGCCCATCGCTGAACTGGCTGATCGACAAAGCCATGGCTCACGGTCTGTAAGCGAGGACATGCCTGTGAACTCTATTCCAACAACACCGCTGACCTCTGTGGGAGCCGGGCTTGCCCGCGATGCAGGCGACTCGGTGCATCAGTTGCACCGCAGCGATGCCATCGCAGGCAAGCCAGCTCCCACACAGAGCAAATTTCACCTGGCCTCTGCGTACTGCGCGCTGGCACTGGCCGTAAGCCTGGCCGGTTGCGCCGGCCTGCCCGACCAGCGCCTGGCCAATGAAGCGCTGAAACGCGGCGACACCGTCACCGCCCAGCAGAATTACCAGCAACTGGCGGAACTGGGCTACAGCGAGGCCCAGGTGGGCCTGGCCGATATCCAGGTCGGCACCCGCGACCCAGCGCAAATCAAGCAGGCCGAAGCCACCTACCGTGCGGCCGCAGACACCTCGCCCCGCGCCCAGGCACGCCTGGGTCGCCTGTTGGCGGCCAAGCCGGGCGCCACTGAGGCCGAGCACCATGAAGCCGAAAGCCTACTGAAAAAAGCCTTTGCCAATGGCGAAGGCAACACCTTGATCCCGCTGGCGATGCTGTACCTGCAATACCCCCACAGCTTCCCCAATGTGAATGCCCAACAGCAGATCAGCCAATGGCAGGCGGCGGGTTACCCGGAGGCCGGCCTGGCCCAGGTGCTGCTGTATCGCACGCAGGGTACCTACGACCAGCATCTGGATGATGTGGAGCGCATCTGCAAAGCCGCGCTGAACACCACCGATATCTGCTACGTCGAACTGGCCACGGTCTATCAGAAAAAACAGCAGCCGGAACAACAGGCCGAACTGCTCAAGCAAATGGAAGCAGGCGTAAGCCGTGGCACCGTCACCGCCCAGCGCGTCGACAGCGTCGCCCGCGTACTCGGCGATGCCACCCTCGGTACCCCGGACGAGAAAACCGCCCAGGCGTTGCTGGAAAAAATCGCCCCCGGCTACCCGGCGTCCTGGGTCAGCCTGGCGCAACTGCTCTACGACTTCCCCGAACTGGGCGATGTCGAGCAGATGATGAAGTACTTGGACAACGGCCGCGCCGCCGACCAGCCACGCGCCGAATTGCTGCTGGGCAAGCTCTACTACGAAGGTAAGTGGGTGCCCGCCGATGCCAAGGCCGCCGAGGCGCATTTCGAAAAAGCCGTGGGCCGTGAAGTGGCCGCCGATTACTACCTCGGCCAGATCTACCGCCGTGGCTACCTGGGCAAGGTTTACCCGCAAAAAGCCCTGGACCACCTGCTGACCGCAGCGCGCAACGGCCAGAACAGCGCCGACTTCGCCATTGCCCAACTGTTTTCCCAAGGCAAGGGCACCAAGCCCGACCCATTGAACGCCTATGTCTTCAGCCAGTTGGCCAAGGCCCAGGACACGCCAGAAGCCAATGACCTGGCCACCCAGCTCGAAGCGCCGCTGACGCCTGCGCAACGCGCCGAAGGCCAACGCCTGGTGCAACAGGAACTGGCCGCCCGCGGCACCCTGGCCCAAAGCACGCTGCAACTGCACGCCCTGCAAGAAGAAGACGGCGAGGAATCCCTATGAAGCTCAACCCATTCGTCAAGGCCGGTATCGGCCTGTCCTTCGCCCTGCTGTGGTCGTGCCCGACCCTGGCCGCGCTCACCGAAGCGAAGAACTTCGGCCTGGAAGTCAAAGCCACCGCGCAGTCTGAAGACGACCGCGACCTGGGCACCCAGAAAGGCGGCGACGTCAACGGCATCGGCCTCGACCTGCGCCCCTGGATCTACGGCGAAAGCGGCGCGTGGAGCGCCTACGCCATGGGCCAGGCAGTGGTGTCCAGCGACATCATCGAGACCGACACCCTGCAACAGTCGGCCGATGACACCACCGAGCAGCAGTCGAGCAACGACGACCGCAAGGCCAAGAAAAACTACCTGGCCCTGCGTGAGTTCTGGGTCGGCTACAGCGGCTTCACGCCCTACCCCGGCGAGATCCTCAAGTTCGGCCGCCAGCGCCTGCGCAATGACGACGGCCAGTGGCGCGACACCAACATCGAAGCGTTGAACTGGACCTTCGACACCACCTTGCTCAAGGCCAATGTCGGCGCCGCCGAACGCTTCAGCGAATACCGCACCGACCTTAAGGAATTGTCGCCGGTCGACAAGGACCGCCAGCACTTCTACGCCGACGCCGCCTACCAGTGGACACCGGGCCAGTGGATCGGCCTGCGCGGCCACCACACCCACGACGACGGCAAGCTCGACTACGCCGAACCGGGTGTGGCCAGCGACCCGCTGGACAAGCGCGAAAACGGCGACCTCACCTGGCTGGGCATCGAAGCCAATAGCGACGCCTACAACTGGCGCAACACCAACACCGTCAACTACTGGGCGAGCATCACCGGCATGAAAGGCGACCGCGACAAGGTCAACGCCTTGAACGCCGACGGCAGCCGCCCCACCTCCGCCAAACGCAGCGATGACGCCAGCGGCTGGGCCACCGATATCGGCGTGCGCCTGCGCCTGGATCCGCAGTGGCAAGTGGGTGCCGCGTACTCGCGCGCCAGTGCCGAGTACGAACAGAACGGCCTGCAAAGCAACCGTTCGAATTGGACCGGCACCCAGTCCCGTGTGCATCGCTTTGGTGAAGCGTTTCGCGGCGAAATGAACAACATGCAGTCCATGAGCCTGTTCGGTTCCTGGCAGCTGCGCGAGGACTATGACGCCAGCCTGGTGTACCACAAGTTCTGGCGCGTGGACGGCAACAAGCCGGTGGGCAGCAACGGCATCGACGCGGTGCAGAACAACACCGATGACGTCACCGGCGCGATCCTCTCCAGCACCTCCCTGCCGTTGGAAGACGGCAAGAAAGACCTCGGCCAAGAAATGGACCTGGTGGTCACCAAGTACTTCAAGAAAGGCTTGCTGCCAGCGGCGCTGAGCCAGTCGATCGACGAGCCTTCAGCCCTGGTGCGTTTGCGTGCCGGCGTGTTCAAGCCCGGCGATGCCTATGGCAGCCAGGTCGACTCCTACATGCACCGCGCGTTTGTCGACGTGGTCTGGAAATTCTGATGGGAGCCTGCGCCATGAATGCTCAAAGCCTACTCGTCGCGGCAATGCTGATGGCCAGCGCCACAGCGTTTGCCGATACGGCGGCCAAGGCGCCGATCATCGCCAAGGAACTGCAACAGGCCAAAACCTACACCATCTCCAGCCCGCCCACCGCGCCGCTGGAAATGGCCAAGCCGGCGCTGCCCGACCTGTCGGGCTACACCGCGCAGGCGATGGAAAAGAAAATCGTCAAGACCAAGGCGGGCAAAATCAGCATCCGCCGCATGATGCAAGAAGACGCGCTCAAGGACTTTATCGGCGGCGATAACAAGATGGCCGAATGGGTGGTGCGCCAGCATGGCATTCCCCAGGCGATCTTCGTCGATGACGGCTACATGAACCTCAAGGACCTGCTGGGCAAGGTGCCTAAGCAGTACTTCAGCGAAACGTCGCCGGGTGTCTTTTTGGCCAAGCTGCCGATCGTGGTCGGTCGCAAGGGCATCCTCGATATCGACAAAAATACCCAGGAACTGCGCCTGTCCCAACAAGCCGGTTCGTTTTTGATCAACGACGGCCAGCTGTTCGTGCGCGACACCAAGGTCACCGGCTGGGATGAAAAAACCAATGGCCCGGCGCTGTTCAAGTCAGCCAAGGAATTCCGCCCATTCCTGCTGGCCTGGGGCGGCACCGAGACCTACATCTCCAAGACCAAGATGGCCAGCTTCGGCTACGCCAACAGTAAGTCGTACGGGGTGAGTATTTCCCAGTACACGCCGAACATGGCCAAGGTGCTCAAGCGCCCCGAGCCGACCGGTTGGATCATCGACTCCGAGTTCTCGGACATGTGGTACGGCTTCTACTGCTACGAGACCACGGGCTTTGTGATCAAGGGCAATACCTACAAAGACAACATCGTCTACGGCATTGACCCCCATGACCGTTCTCACGGCCTGATCATCGCGGACAACACCGTGTACGGCACCAAGAAGAAGCACGGCATCATCATTTCCCGGGAAGTGAATGACAGCTTCATCTTCAACAACCGCAGCTATGACAACAAGCTTTCGGGCCTGGTGATCGACCGTAACAGCGTGAACAACCTGATCGCCGACAACGAGATCTACCGCAACCACACCGACGGCATCACCCTCTATGAGAGCGGCGACAACCTGCTGTGGGGCAACAAGGTGATCAGCAACCGTCGCCACGGGATCCGCGTGCGTAACAGCGTGAACATCAAGCTCTACGAAAACACCTCGATGGCCAACGGGCTGACCGGCGTGTACGGCCACATCAAGGACTTGACCGACACCGACCGCGACATCGCCCTCGACCCGTTCGACGCCAAGGTCTCGCTGATCGTGGTCGGCGGTGAACTGGCGGGTAACGGCAGCGGGCCGCTGTCCATCGACTCGCCGTTGAGTATCGAGCTGTATCGCGTGTCGATGCTGGCGCCGACCAAATCCAGCGGCATCAGCTTCTCCGGCATCCTGGGCGACCGCCAGGAAGAAATTCTCGACCTGCTGGTGCGCCAGCAGAAAGCCGTGCTGATCGACCCCGTCGAACGCCAGACCGAATTGCAGGACTGAGGATGACCCTTATGCACCCACACATGATCAAACTGCTGAGCCTCTCGGGTCTGACCCTCGGCCTGCTGGCGGCCAGCCAGGGCGTACGCGCCGATGAAGTCAAAGCTCCTACCTTCACCGCTGAAACCTGCTGCAGCCTGTGCCCGGCCGCCCATGACGCGAAAAACTACACCACGCGCTACCAGCAGAACTTCACCACCCTGGTGCAAGCCCAGGGCGACTGGCTGTTCCGTACCCAGGAAGACCTGCGCACCGAGTTCGACACCACCCCGGCCGGCTACAAGCGCATGCAGCAGCTGCACGATGCGTTCAAGAGCAAGGGCGTGGAACTGGTGGTGGTCTACCAGCCAACCCGTGGCCTGGTGAACCGCAACAAGCTCAACCCCGCGGAGAAAGCCTCGTTCGATTTCGACAAGGCCTTGGGCAACTACAAGAGCATGCTCGGCCGCTTCGCCAAGATGGGCTACGTGGTACCAGACCTGTCGCCGCTGACCAACGAACAACTGCCGGATGAATTGCCAGCCCACGATTTCTATTTCCGTGGCGACCAGCATTGGACTCCGTACGGCGCCCAGCGCACCGCGAAAATCGTCGCGGCCAAGGTCAAGCAGATGCCGGAATATGCCGAGATTCCCAAGCGTGAGTTCGAGACCAAGCGCTCGGGCCGCATGGGCAAGACCGGCACCCTGCACAACATGGCCGGGCAACTGTGTGGCACCAGCTATGCGATCCAGTACATGGACCAGTTCACCACCGAGCCCAAGGGCGAAGCCGGCGACGGCGACCTGTTCGGCGATTCGGGCAACCCGCAGATCACCCTGGTGGGCACCAGCCACAGCGGCAAGAACTACAACTTCGCCGGTTTCCTGGAAGAGGAAATCGGGGCCGACATCCTCAACGTCGCCTTCCCCGGCGGTGGCCTGGAAGGTTCGATGCTGCAGTACCTGGGCAGCGACGAATTCCAGAAGACCCCGCCGAAGATCCTGATCTGGGAATTCTCGCCGCTGTACCGTCTCGACCAGGAAACCATCTACCGCCAGATGATGGCGCTGCTGGACAACGGTTGCGAAGGCAAGACCGCGCAGATGTCGGCCAGCACCACGCTCAAACCGGGCAAAAACGAACTGATGGTCAACAGCGCGAACAAAGACCTGCGCAACGCCAACCATCAGGTCGATATCCGCTTCGCCGATCCGTCGGTGAAAACCTTGCAAGCCACCCTCTGGTACATGAACGGGCGCCACGAGGACATCAAGATCGAGAAACCCGAAACATCCGATACAGACGGGCGTTTCGCCTTTGAACTGCGCACCGATGAAGACTGGGCCTCGCAGAACTTGCTGGCCGTGGAAGTGCAGGGCCCCGAAGCGGGCGCTGCGGCGCAGAAGGTTGAAGCGAAAATTTGCACACGCAACGTATTCCCAAGCGGTGGTCAGCAGACCGCCCAACTCGGGAAGTGAGGTTACTTATGCAAAAGTTATTGCTCCCTGGCCTGCTGGGCCTGGCCATGTTCGCAGGTTCCGTCAATGCAGCGGCGCCACTGCGTCCACCCCAGGGCTATTTCGCACCGATCGAAGCGTTCAAGACCGGCGACTTCAAGAATGATTGCGACAGCATGCCAACGCCCTACACCGGGCCGTTGCAGTTTCGCAGCAAGTACGAAGGTTCCGACAAGGCCCGTTCGACCCTGAATGTGCAGTCGGAAAAAGCCTTTCGCGACAGCACCGCCGACATCACCAAGCTGGAAAAAGACACCAGCAAACGGGTGATGCAGTTCATGCGCGACGGCCGTCCACAGCAGCTCGAATGCACCCTGAACTGGCTGGTGTCATGGGCCAAGGCCGATGCGTTGATGTCCAAGGACTTCAATCACACCGGCAAGTCCATGCGCAAATGGGCGCTGGGCAGCATGGCCTCGGCCTATGTGCGCCTGAAGTTCTCCGAGTCGCAGCCACTGGCCAAGCATCCGCAGGAAGCCCAGCAGATCGAAGCCTGGTTCAACAAGCTGGCCGACCAGGTGGTGAGCGACTGGGACAACCTGCCCCTGGAAAAAACTAACAACCACTCGTACTGGGCCGCCTGGTCAGTGATGGCAACGTCCATCGCTACCAACCGCCGCGACCTGTTTGACTGGGCGGTGAAGGAATACAAGGTCGGCGTGAACCAGGTCGATGACCAGGGTTTCCTGCCGAACGAATTGAAGCGCCAGCAACGCGCCCTGTCGTACCACAACTACGCGCTGCCGCCGCTGTCGATGATCGCCAGTTTTGCGCTGGTCAACGGCGTGGACCTGCGCCAGGAAAACAACAGCGCGCTCAAGCGCCTGGGCGACAAGGTGCTGGCCGGGGTGAAAGACCCGGACATCTTCGAGCAGAAGAACGGCAAAGAGCAGGACATGAAGGACCTCAAGGAAGACATGAAATTTGCCTGGCTTGAGCCCTTCTGCACCCTCTACACCTGCGCACCGGATGTGATCGAACGCAAGCATGGCATGCAACCGTTCAAGACCTTCCGCCTGGGCGGTGACCTGACCAAGGTCTACGACCCGGCGCATGAAAAAGGCAACAAAGGCAGCTAGTCGCTGATCGTTCCCACGCTCTGCGTGGGAATGCAGCACGGGACGCTGTGCGTCCCAAAGCGTGGCGCAGAGCGCCACAAGAGGCATTCCCACGCAGAGCGTGGGAACGATCACAGCCTCCCCCGACATCGTGGGGGGTTTGGGGGGGCTCTGGCCCTTGACTATTGGTTAAACATGGAGAGATCGGGATGGTTTTCTCGTCCAATGTGTTCCTGTTTCTGTTCTTGCCGATCTTTCTCGGCTTGTACTACTTGAGCGGGCAACGCTATCGCAATCTGCTGCTGCTGATTGCCAGCTACGTGTTCTACGCCTGGTGGCGAGTGGACTTCCTGGCGCTGTTCGCCGCAGTGACCCTGTGGAATTACTGGATCGGCCTCAAGGTCGGTGCCGCCGGTGTACGCACCAAGCCAGCGCAGCGCTGGCTGTTGCTCGGGGTGGCGGTCGACCTGTGCATCCTCGGCTACTTCAAGTACGCCAACTTCGGCGTCGACAGCATCAATGTAATGATGAAGTCGGCAGGCCTGGAGCCGTTCATCCTCACTCACGTGCTGTTGCCGATCGGGATCTCGTTCTACATCTTCGAGTCCATCAGCTACATCATCGACGTGTACCGTGGCGACACCCCGGCGACCCGCAACCTCATCGACTTTGCGGCGTTCGTGGCGATTTTCCCGCACCTGATCGCCGGTCCCGTGCTGCGCTTTCGCGACCTGGCCGACCAGTTCAACAACCGCACCCACACCCTGGATAAATTCTCCGAGGGCTGCACGCGGTTCATGCAGGGTTTCATCAAGAAGGTCTTTATTGCTGACACCCTCGCGGTGGTGGCCGACCATTGCTTCGCCCTGCAAAACCCCACCACAGGCGATGCCTGGCTCGGCGCGCTGGCCTATACCGCGCAGCTGTACTTCGACTTCTCCGGCTACAGCGACATGGCCATTGGCTTGGGTTTGATGATGGGTTTTCGCTTCATGGAAAACTTCAAGCAGCCCTACATCAGCCAGTCGATCACCGAGTTCTGGCGGCGCTGGCACATCAGCCTGTCCACCTGGCTGCGTGACTACTTGTACATCACCCTGGGCGGCAACCGCAAAGGCACCCTGACCACTTACCGCAACCTGTTCCTGACCATGCTGCTCGGTGGCCTGTGGCACGGCGCGAACATCACCTACATCGTGTGGGGCGCCTGGCACGGCATGTGGCTGGCGATTGAAAAAGCCATCGGGCTGAACACCGCACCGCGCAGTTTCAATGTGCTGCGCTGGGCCTTTACCTTCCTGCTGGTGGTAATGGGCTGGGTGATCTTCCGCGCCGAAAACCTGCACGTTGCCGGGCGTATGTACGGTGCGATGTTCAGCTTTGGCGAGTGGTCACTGTCGGAACTCAACCGCGCCAACCTTACCGGCCTGCAAGTGGCAACCCTGGTGGTGGCCTATGCAACGCTGGCGTTCTTCGGCCTGCGCGACTTCTACACCAACCGCCCTGCCGAAAAGGCCCAGCCAGCCGACCCGAGCCTGATCAAGGCCGTACCCGGCGACAACCCTGGCAGCATCCACGAGCCCGGTTTCAGCGTGGGCCGTGACGCTGCCGTGCAACCGGCCTACTGGACCGCTGACTGGCCACGCTACGCCATGCGCGCGGCGGTGCTGCTGCTGTTCGTGGCGTCGATCCTGAAACTGTCGGCGCAGAGTTTCTCGCCGTTCCTTTACTTCCAATTCTGAGGGAGCCGACCATGACCCGTTCATTACGCGTCCTCTACATAAGCCTGTTCCTGGTGCTGTTGCTGGCACTTGGCGCCTGGTCGCTGCGCAGCTTCTTTGGCTTCAGCACCAACGCCGATGCCACCGTGCTCAACGGTCGCTGGACCAAAGCCGTCGAGACCCACTATGACGACGAGTTCCCGATCAAGCGCCTGGGCACCAACCTGTGGGCGGCGCTGGACTACAAGCTGTTCAATGAAGGCCGCCCTGGCGTGGTGCTGGGCCGTGATCACTGGTTGTACAGCGACGAGGAATTCAACCCCGCCGTCAACGAAGACCAGAACCTGCAAGGCAACTACGCGCTGGTCGAAGGCGTGCGCCAGAAGCTCAAGGCCCAGGGTATCCAACTGGTGATGGCGATCGTGCCGGCCAAGGTACGCCTGTATCCGGAGCATTTGGGTGAAGTGAAACCGGCCAGCGTGCACGCCAACCTGTACCAGGACTTCCATGCCCGAGTGGCGGCGGACAACATTCCAGCTCCAGATCTGCTCGGCCCGCTGCAACAGGCCAAGCTAGCCGGCAAGCAGGTGTTCCTGCGCACCGATACTCACTGGACACCGGACGGTGCCGAAGTCGCCGCCAAGCAATTGGCCAAGGCGATTGCCGACAAGACCCCACTGAGCGGCGAGCCGCAGCGCTTTGTCACCGAGGCTGAGAAAACCGAGCCACATAAAGGTGACTTGCGTTTGTTCCTGCCCCTGGACCCGCTGTTCGAAAACCTGATGCCACCTAAAGAGCCGCTGGAAAAACGCGTCACCCACCTGGCCGAAGAGAAAGGTGATGACGCGCTGTTCAGCGACAGCGAAACCCCGGTGGCCCTGGTGGGCACCAGCTACAGCGCCAACCCCAACTGGAACTTCGTGGGTGCGCTCAAACAAGCCTTGCACAGCGACGTGGTCAGCTACGCCGAAGATGGCCACGGCCCGATCCTGCCGATGCTCAGCTACCTCAAAAGTGACGACTTCAAGAACAGCCCGCCTCAGGTGCTGATCTGGGAGTTTCCTGAACGTTATCTGCCTATCAACAACGAAATCGGTGATGCCGACCCAGCCTGGGTTGCGCAGCTTAAACAAGCCGGTTCGCGCCAACAGAACATGGCAATCAACACACCTAAATCCGAGACGCCCGACCGGGCGCAAAACTGAAAGAGAGGTAACTCACATGACTTTCACTACTACTCCTCGTCGTCTCGCTAAAACCCTGGCTATCGCAGCAGGCCTGAGCGTCGTATCCCTGTCGGCCTTCGCTGCCGGTGACGCCGCCCTATACGGCCCGACTGCACCAAAAGGCTCCAGCTTTGTGCGTATCTACAACGCCAGCAACCAGGAAGTCAGCGCCACCGTCGGCAGCACCAACCTCAGCGACGTTGCGCCACTGGCCAGCAGCGACTTCAGCTTCATGCCGGGCGGTGACTACAGCGCCAAGGTCGGCAGCCAGACCCTGCCGGTCAAGCTGGCCGCCGACCACTACTACACCCTGGTCAACAGCGGCAGCGGCCAGCCGCAGTTGATCGAAGAACCCCCGTTCAAGAACAAGCAGAAATCCCTGGTGCGCGTACAGAACCTCAGCGACAAGGCCCTGACCCTGAAAACCGCCGACGGCAAGACCGATGTGGTCAAGTCGGTGGCTGCCAAGGGCCGTGGCGAGCGCGAGATCAACCCGGTGAAGGTAAGCCTGGCGTTGTATGACGGTGACAAGAAAGTCGGCGATGTGAAGCCGGTTGCGTTGGAACGCGGTGAAGCGGCGGTGTTGTACGTCACCGGTTCAGGTTCGAGCCTGTCGCCAGTGTGGGTGAAACGCCCAGTGTCGACCCGCTGATTATTTCCCTGAGTTGACACGCCCCCTTGTGGGAGCTGGCTTGCCTGCGATGGCGGTCTTGTAGGCGCCATCGCAGGCAAGCCAGCTCCCACACTGACCGGGGCTCAACTCAGGACCGAGACAAAAACAAGAGTGAAACGACAAACCTTCGTAGCTCTGACCCATATCGATTCAAGGAGAAACAACATGATCCCAGTAATCCTTTCCGGTGGTAGCGGCTCACGTCTTTGGCCGCTTTCGCGTAAACAATTCCCCAAGCAGTTCCTGGCACTGACCGGCGAGCACACCTTGTTCCAGCAAACCCTGGAGCGCCTGGTGTTCGAAGGCATGGACGCCCCCATCGTGGTCTGCAACAAAGATCACCGTTTCATCGTCAACGAGCAACTGAGCGCACGCAAGCTCGACTGCCAGCGCATCCTGATGGAACCCTTCGGCCGCAACACTGCGCCGGCCGTGGCCCTGACCGCGATGATGCTGGTCAACGAAGGCCGTGACGATTTGATGCTGGTACTGCCCGCCGACCACGTGATCGACGACCAGAAAGCCCTGCAACGCGCACTGGCCCTGGCCACCGTGGCCGCCGAGCGGGGCGAGATGGTACTGTTCGGCGTGCCGGCCACCCGCCCGGAGACCGGCTACGGCTACATCAAGTCCACCAACGATTCGCTGCTGCCTGAAGGCGTGAGCCGCGTGCAACAGTTCGTGGAAAAACCCGATGAAAAACGTGCGGTCGAGTTCGTCAAAAGCGGTGGCTACTTCTGGAACAGCGGCATGTTCCTGTTCCGTGCCAGCCGCTTCCTCGAAGAGCTGAAAAAGCATGACCCGGACATCTACGACACCTGCGTGCTGACCCTGGAGCGCAGCGAGCAGACCGCCGATACCGTGACCTTCGACGACGCCACCTTCGCCTGCTGCCCGGACAATTCCATCGACTACGCCGTGATGGAAAAAACCCAACGCGCCTGCGTCGTGCCCTTGGCCGCTGGCTGGAGCGATGTGGGTTGCTGGGCCTCGCTGTGGGCGGTCAACGATAAAGACGCCAACGGCAACGTGAGCAAAGGCGACGTGGTGATCCAGGACAGCCGCAACTGCATGGTGCATGGAAACGGCAAACTCGTGTCGGTAATCGGCCTGGACAACATCGTGGTGGTGGAAACCAAAGACGCGATGATGATTGCCCACAAGGACAAGGTCCAGGGCGTCAAGCAGATGGTCAACACCCTCAACGAGCAAGGCCGCAGCGAGACCCAGAACCACTGCGAAGTCTATCGTCCGTGGGGTTCCTACGACTCGGTGGACATGGGCGGGCGTTTCCAGGTCAAGCACATCTCGGTCAAGCCGGGCGCGTGCCTGTCGCTGCAGATGCACCACCACCGCGCCGAACACTGGATCGTGGTCAGCGGCACCGCCGAAGTCACCTGTGACGACAACGTGTTCCTGCTCTGCGAAAACCAGTCTACCTACATCCCGATCGCCTCGGTGCACCGCCTGCGCAACCCGGGCAAGATCCCGTTGGAGATCATCGAAGTGCAATCGGGCAGCTATCTGGGTGAAGACGATATCGAGCGCTTCGAAGATATCTACGGGCGCTCGACACCGGTTGAACGTGGTGTATCGGTGAAAACTATCGCGCAGTAAAACAGTCGTACAAGAAGCCCTCGCCCAGCCCATTGCGTCCCCTATCCGCAGTGGGTTGGGTGGGGGCTTTTTTTTGGGGTTTGTGGTGACTGTACAGGCCTCATCGCAGGCAAGCCAGCTCCCACAGTTGACCGCGCGCCCACTTTAGAATGCGGTCGAATGTGGGAGCTGGCTTGCCTGCGATGGCGTCTGCCCGGCCAACACAATGCTCAAGGTAACCAATCCCACCTAAGCTTAAGTTAGGATGCTGGTTCCCTATTCGAGGTGGTCTCCATGTTCTTCGGCGTTCTCCTGATCATCACCTGGCTGATCCTGCTGCTGCGCTACCCGGCCAAGGCGCTGCCGGTATCGTTGGCCGCTGCCGTTGGCCTGGGTTTCGTCGCCGTCTGGGTGGTATGGCTGGACAACCGCGAAGCCGCGCAATTGGCTCGCCTTGAGCTGCGCATTACTTACGCCCCACAGGAATGCCCGGCCGACCGTCCTTTAAAACTGACCCTGAACAACGGCAACGACGTGCCACTGACCGAACTGCGCTGGCGCGTCGCCGCCTATGCACCGGGCGATACGGTCAACCTGGCCGACAATGTCTACGCCGCCCCACGCTATCGCGGCCCCGGCGAGTTGCAGGCGGGCGCCACCTGGGATGACTGCCTGCCCACCCCGCCGCTGCGTCCCGGCTATCGCCCACAAACCCTGGAATTTCGCGCCGAGCACCTGCAAGGCAGTTTCTCGGACTGACAAAGGAATGATGCATGCCCAACGTACTGATCACCGGTTGTTCCAGCGGCATCGGCCGCGCCCTTGCCGAGGCGTTCAAAGCCGCAGGCTTCGAGGTATGGGCCAGCGCCCGCCAACCCGATGATGTCGCCGCGCTTACCGCCGCAGGCTTTAATGCCCTACAACTGGACGTCAACGACAGCGCCGCCCTGCAACGCTTGTCCGAGCAGTGGGGCGAGTTGGATGTGCTGATCAACAACGCTGGCTACGGCGCCATGGGCCCATTGCTCGACGGCGGTACCGAGGCGATGCAACGCCAATTCGAAACCAATGTGTTTTCCATCGTCGGCGTGACCCAGGCCTTGTTTCCCGCCCTGCGCCGCAACAAGGGCCTGGTGGTGAATATCGGCAGCGTTTCCGGCGTATTGGTGACGCCGTTTGCCGGCGCCTACTGCGCGTCCAAAGCCGCTGTGCATGCGTTAAGCGACGCCCTGCGCATGGAGCTGGCACCGTTTGGCGTGCAGGTGATGGAAGTTCAGCCTGGTGCGATCAATACAAGCTTTGCAAAGAATGCCGGCGCCCAAGCCGAATTGCTGATCCACGAACAGTCACCATGGTGGCCGTTGCGCGAGGGCATTCGGGCACGCAGCCAAGCGTCCCAGGACAAGCCAACCCCGGCCAGTGAATTTGCTGCAGACGTGCTCAAGGCGGTGCAGCACGTGCGACCGCCACGCCTGTTGCGTTCGGGCAACGGCAGCCGCGCGTTGCCATTGATGGCGGCACTGTTGCCAAAGGGTTTGCTGGAGATGGTGTTGAAGAAGCGCTTTGGTTTGAGTGGCAGCCTCTAGCCCTTCATAAAATCAATAAACGCCCGCACCTTCAGCGGCAGGTGCCGGGTATCCGGGTACATCGCGTAGACCCCTTGGGGGGCGAAGCGATGATCCGCCAGCACACGCACCAGCCGTCCGGCCTCCAAGTCTTCCTGCACCAGCCATTGCGGCAGAATCGCCACACCGTGGCCGCGCACAGCAAATGCCTGGAGCACTGCCGCACTATCAGCCACCAACGCAGCAGGCCCGGCACGGTATTGATGTTGAATGCCCGCCGGGTCGGTGACGCTCAGTTCGGTCAAGCGGCCATGGCCCAACCGGGGGATCTGCTCCAGCTCTTCCAGGGTCTGAAGCCCGGCAAACTGCGGTGCCGCAACAGCAAACACATCGAACGTCGACAACTGCACCGCCCGATGATTGGAGTCCAGCAGGCGCCCCAGGCGAATCGCCACGTCAAAACGCTCGGAGATCAGGTCGGCATGGGTGGAGGATGTGGATAAGTGGATATTCAGGTCCGGGTGCAGGCGGCGAAAGGCTTCTACCGCCGGGGCAACGACGGCCAGGGCATATTCGACAGTGGTGGTGATGCGCAGCGTGCCCTTGAGCTGAGCATGCTCACTGCGGGCTTCTTCTACCGCCAGGCGGGCCTCTTCGAGCATGCGCGTGCAGCGCAGGTAAAAGCGTTCGCCGGCATCGGTGAGCGCCAGTTGGCGGGTGTTGCGGGTCAGCAGGGTGACGCCGAGTTCCGCCTCCAGGCGCTTGAGGTTGAAGCTGACCACGGCGCGAGTCTGGCCCAGCAGGTCCGCGGCAGCAGTGAGCGAGCCGGCCTCGACCACAGCCTTGAAAGTGTCAAAACGGTCCAGGCTGACCATGATGGACGCCCTCCTTTGTCAAAATATTTTTGACAAACTAGCAGGCAAACCGGCGTATCCCAAACCCTGCTTGCGGCCTACCCTGCCGGCTTCACTTGCAGGAACGCGTTCATGACCTACCGCTCGAAAGTCGCCTGGATCTTTTTATTGGGTTTTGCCCTGGACCTGGTGAACATGTTTGTTGCCACCGTCGCCTACCCGGATATCGCCCGCGAGCTGCACGCCTCGGTCACACAGTTGGCGTGGATCAGTAATGCCTACATGCTCGGGCTGACAGTGATCATCCCCTTGAGTGTATGGTTGGCGGCGCTCATGGGCGAGCGCACCCTGATCGCTTCCAGCCTGCTGCTGTTCGCCGGCGCCTCGGTGATGGTGGGCCAGGCCGGCTCCATTGAGGCGTTGATAGGCTGGCGCGCAGTGCAAGGGCTCGGTGGCGGTTTGCTGATTCCCGTGGGCCAGGCCATGGCTTACCGGCACTTCCCCGCCGCCGAGCGCAGCCAGCTGACGGCGCGGGTGATGTCGGTGGCGTTGCTGGTGCCGGCACTATCGCCAGCATTGGGTGGGGTGATTGTCGACACTGTGGCATGGCGCTGGATTTTCTACGCCAACTTGCCACTGGCCTTGGTGACCCTGCTGCTGGCCTTGTTGTGGATAAAACCCGACGCGCCCACCCGCGTGCGCCCACCTCTGGACCTGAGCAGCATTTTCAAACAGGTTGCCAGTCCGATGCTGCGCGTGGCGATGCTCGTCTACCTGTGCATACCCGGGGTGTTTATCGGCACCAGTCTGATCGCCATCCTTTATGTGCGCAGCTTGGGCTATGACGCCACCCAAACCGGCGCGCTGATGTTGCCCTGGGCGCTGGCCTCGGCAGTGGCAATCTACCTGAGCAAAAAACTCTTCAATCGCTGCGGCCCCAAACCCTTGTTGCTGGCGGGCATGGCGCTGCAATGCGCTGGCATCCTGTTGCTCAACGAGCCCGCGCTGATTATTGCGGCCTACGTCTTGATGGGCCTGGGCGGCAGCCTGTGCAGCAGCACTGCGCAAACTCTGGCCTTTCTGGATATTCCCGCCGAGCGCATGGGCCACGCCAGTGCGTTGTGGAACATGAACCGTCAAGTAAGCTTCTGCGTCGGCGCCGCCGTGCTCAGTGCAATACTGTCGGCCTTGGATTCCTTCGCCATAACCTTCACGATGGCGGCAGCTCTGACCCTGTTGCCGCTTTTCGCAGTGTTGCGCCTGGATGCTTCCAGAGTACGCACGCTGCTTCACCCTTGCAGCGAGCCCAAGCATGATTGACTACAGCGATTTTTTTGAAGAAGTGATCCAGACCCACGTCGAGATCGAGCAATGGTTTGCCGGGGTTGCGCCTCAGGGCACGCTGGAAAATCTGCTCGCGCGCTTCTCACCCGAGTTCAGCATGATCGCGCCCGCCACCGGTACGCGGGTCAACAGGGCCGGGGTCAATGCGTTGTTTACGCGCCTGGGCGGGATGCGTCCGGGGTTGAAAATCACCTTGAGTGAAATGACCGGCATCGACCGCCATGCGCGCGGCGCCACGGTGACGTATCGCGAGCATCAGATTGACGACAGCGGCACCCAGACCGACCGCCGCGCCACGGTGGTGTTCGAGAAACAGGCCAGTGGCGCGCTGCTGTGGCGACACCTGCATGAAACCTTTATCAAAGCCTGACGCGGTCAACTGTGGGAGCGGGTAAGCCCCCCCACAGTTTAGTTTTGTGTTGGGTTGACGATCACGGTGCAGGTAATCCCTGCCGCCAACAACACGCCTTCCGGCACTTCATCAATGTGAATCCGCACCGGCACGCGCTGAGCCAGGCGCACCCAGTTGAAGGTCGGGTTCACATCGGCGATCAGTTCACGGCTCTCGGGGTTGTCGCGGTCGTAGATGCCACGGGAGATGCTTTCCACGTGCCCCTTGAGTGTCTCGCCACTCATCAATTGCATATCGGCTTTGTCGCCCACCTTCACATGGGGCAGTTTGGTTTCTTCAAAGAAGCCATACACCCAGAACGAATTCATATCCACCACAGCCATCTTCGCTTCGCCGATACGCGCATAGTCGCCACGGTGCACGTTGAGGTTGGTGACATAACCGTCTACCGCCGCCAGCACTCGCGTGCGTTTCAAGTTGAGTTCGGCGGCCTCCAGTTGCGCCAGGGCGTGCTGGTAATCGGCCAGGGCCGAGTCGGCGATGTTGCTGGCGTCGTCGCGGTTTTCCCTGGAGATCACTAGCGCGTCCAGGTCGGCGCGGCGGTGCGCGTTGACCTTGCGCATTTCCCAAGTGGCCTTGCGGGAGGCCACCAGCGATTGCGCTTGCTTGACGGCAATGCGGTAGTGCTCGGGGTCGATCTGCATCAGCAGGTCGCCTTTTTTCACCAACTGGTTATCGCGTACCGGCACGTCCACCACTTCGCCGGTAACGTCAGCCGCCACATTGATAATGTCGGCGCGCACGCGACCATCGCGGGTCCACGGCGTTTGCATGTAGTGCACCCACAACGTGCGGCCAATCCAGATCGCCAACGCCAGCACCAGCAAGGTGGCGAGCAGGCTGAAAAACTTTTTCATCGGGGCATTCTCAACGGTAGACGCTCAGCGCCAGGGCGCCGAACAGGCAAGCGAACAGGCTCAGGCGCAGCAGCGCCGGGTGCCAGAAGAAACGGTACAGGTCGAACCCGGCCAGGAAGCGGTCAACCGCCCAGGCCAGCCCCGCTGCGATCAAGAACATCAGGGTCATGGTCGGCATATAGATGCCGTGGAATGCAATTTCACGAGGCATTCGGGGCTCCTTTGAGGGCGGCCAGAGGCGATTGCGGGTCGAGCAACGAGGTGCGAATAAAGTGCAGGTAGCTCTTCACCCGGCGCAGGGCCGAGGTGTCGAAGTGCGGGGCGAAGGGTTCGTCGGTGGCCTGCACGCGGCTGATCGCATGGTCGACGGCAATCAACCCGCGCTCCAGGTTGCTGGCGCTGGGTTGCAGGAACAGCCGCACCAGCGAGCGTCCCATCACGCGGATCGCCTGGCGCCACGGCTGCGACTCGGCATACGCCGGGTGCACCGGCAAAATCGCCTGCTCCTTGCGCAGTTCGATGATCGCGTGGCCGACCTCCAGCACCACGAACATCCAGCGCAGCAAATCGCGTTGCACCTGCGGCTGGCCGGCCGCGAGGCCATACGCTTGGTGCAGCAGGTCGCGGGTGCGGCTTTCAAAGCTCGACGCCAGGCCCTTGAGCTTGCCGCTGATGGCATACACCACCTGCTCACGCAGGTCTTGCTCCAGGCGGCGCCACAACCAGCGGCTGTTGGGCGGCAAAATGATCGCCCCCGCCGCCGCGCATACCAGCATGCCGATGACCATGGCGATGTAGTCGTTGATAAAGGTGTAGGGGTTATAGACCGTGAGGTTGTCGGGCACCGAGCCGGTGCTGAAGAAGATCAACAGGCCCACACCCACACCGGCGTATTGCGGGCGGGAGGAGAGGAAGGCACCGAAGATGATCACCGGCGCCAGCATCACGCACAGCAGCGGGAAACCGTCGATCCAGGGGAACACGAAGAACATTTCGACAAAGCCGACCAAGGCGCCGATCAAGGTACCGCAGGCCATCTGGAACGCCATGCGCTTGGGGTTGGGCGTGGCAGCAGACAGGCCCACCGTGGCCGCCGCGATCAGGGTCATGGTGGCGCCGCTGGGCCAGGCCGTGGCCACCCAGTAACTGCCCAGCACAACTAGGATAAACGAGGCGCGCACACCGGCAGCGGCACAGGCCAGCCAGTTGGTCTTTGGCGTGTAGGCTTCGTGCCAATCCTCCCGCGCATGGCGATGATCGGCCAGGGACGCGTGGGTTTGCGCGTAGTTGTGCAGGTCGTCGACGAAGCGGTACAGCAGCTCGTAGGCAGTGTGGAAATCCAACTGCTCGGCGTCCGTCGGGTTGTCTTCCTGGAAGCTCGCCCGCAGGCTACGCACCTTGGCGGGCAGGCCGTCCTTGTAGGCGCTCAGTTGGTTGACCAGGCGCGCGGCATCCAAGCTGGTGAGAGCGCGGCCAGAGAAGCCGTCGAGCACTTCGGCCAGGTCTTGCAGGCCGGGCTTGATCGCTGCCACTACATGGTCGGCCTCATCGGCGCGCAAGCGTTCAAGCAATTGGTGCAAGGCGTTGAAGCGCGTGGTGATGCTCATGAATTCGCTGTTAAGGCGACTGAGCCGCCCGTTACGCCGACGCATGTGCGGGTCTTCGAACACGGTGACGCTGCGCAGGCCTTCCAGCCCCACGGCTTCGGCAATAAAACGCACGTTGCTGGCCTCGAAACCTTCGCGTTGGCTGCGCCCGCGCAGGCCATCGGTCACAAACAGCGCGAACACACCGAAGCGCTGGTACAGCGCGTTGCGCATGGCGGCGCTGGAGGTCTGCGGCAGGATGGCGGCGCTGACCAGTGTCGAGCACAGTATCCCCAGGGAGATTTCCAGCACCCGCCACACCGCCGCCATGAAGGCGCCGTCCGGGTGGGCCAGGGCCGGCAGGCCGACCATCGCCGCGGTGTAGCCGGCGAGCACGAACCCATAGGCGCGAAAGTTACGATTGCGCGTGGCGCCAGCGGTGCAAATGCCCACCCAGATCGCCAGCGCACCGAGGAACAGTTCGGTGTTCTGCGCAAACAAAGCGATCAACAGCACCATCACCGCCGAGCCTGCCAAGGTCCCGAGGAAGCGATAGAAACTCTTGGCGAACACCTGGCCGCTCTGGGGCTGCATCACGATAAATACGGTGATCATCGCCGTGCGCGGTTGCGGCAGTTCCAGGCGCATCGCCAGCCACAGCGTCAGGAACGCAGCGACCAGCACTTTGAAGATATACACCCAGGTCACGCCATCACTGCGTGCCCAGTCGAAAAAACCACGGCGCCACTCAAGGGAATGCAGCCAGCGCAGCGGTGCAGGCAAGGGAGTCATCAAGGCCTACTCAGTGATCAAACACGGCGAGCGCCGCCGGAGTCTTGCTTGGGAGTGTCTTGGCAGCCTTGGGCACATCATCGCCAGCACCGAGGCCGCCGCCCAAGGCGGTCACTAGCTCGGCATGGGCGCTGAGGCGTGCCGCCTGCACCTGTTGTGCGATCTGCTGCTGGCGAAACAACAAGGTTTGGGCGTTGAGCACGTTGAGGTAATCAGTGAGGCCACGCTGATAGGCGATCATGGCGATGTCGTAGGTTTTCTGCGCCGAGGCCACCGACTGCGCGGCAAAAACCGATTGCTTGTCCATGGATTCGCGGCGGATCAACTGGTCGCTGATGCCCTTGAGCGCATTGACCAGGGTCTGGTTGTACTGGGCCACCGCGATGTCGTAGCCGGCACTGGCTTCACCCAATTGCGCACGTAGACGGCCGCCGTCGAAGATCGGCAAGGTGATCGCCGGGCCGACGTTGTAGTTGAATTTCTTGCCAGCCAGGAATTCCAGCATGCCGCCCCCAGTGGCCATGTAGCCAAGGCTGCCGACCAGGTCGACGTTGGGGTAGAAGCCTGCATGAGCCACATCGATACCCCGCGCCTGGGCCGCTACCTGCCAGCGACTGGCGACCACGTCCGGGCGTTGGCCGAGCAATTGCGCGGGCAGGCTGGAGGGCAATTTCAACGGCGCGGCGAGGGCCAGGGTCGGGCGCTGCAACTGCGCGCCCTCCCCCGGGCCTTTGCCGGCCAACGCCGCCAGTCGGTTACGGCTCAGGGCGATTTCCTCGTCCAGGGCATCCAGTTGGCGATGGGTTTCCGGCAGCGGGGTTTCGGCCTGGCTGACGTCAAAGTGAGTACCGATCCCAGCGGCCAGGCGTTTGTTGGCCAGGTCTAGGATCTGCTGTTGCTGGGCCAGGGTGGCGGCCGCGATGTCACGGTTGGCGTACTGCAACGACAGCTGGATATAGGCGCGCACCACGTTATTTTGCAGCTCGAGCTGGGCCAGACGCGCTTCGGCGGCGCTCATGTGCGCCAGGTCGACCGCACGTTCAGTCGTGTTGCTTTCCCGGCCCCACAGGTCGAGGGCGTAGCTCAGGCCCAGGGACGAATTGTTGTCCCAGGTGTTGGCGCCGCTCAATTGGCCGGGGCCGTAGAACTGATCCTTCGGCCAGTTGTGACGCTTGAGGGTGGTGTCGCTGTTGACCTGCAGCGACTCGGCCGACTCGGCCACGCCGGCCAGCGCTCGGGCTTGCCGCACACGGGCGGCGGCCACGGCCAGGCTGGGGCTGTTGCGGGTGGCGAGTTCGACCCAACGGTTGAGCTGCGGGTCGCCGTAGGCCTGCCACCATTGGGCGGTGGGCCAGTGGGCGTCGCGGTCGGCGCTCTGGATCGCGGCGTCGGTGGCCAGGGTATTGGCGTTGATCGCCTTGCCTTGCGGGGCGATTCCTCCGGTTCCGATGCAACCGCTGATGACTGACGTTAAAGCCCAAACACTGAGAGTCTTCAGCTCTCTGCTGATGCGACGCGGCACGGCAAGCGAATTCCTGAGAGGGTGTTGCGGGAGAGGTGGCGCAATTCTAGGCGGCGCCAGGGAGGACGATAAGCTGGCATTCCTGTGAATCTTTGTTACCGTTCAGGCGATAATCCGTTGGTAGGGATCACTGAAAGCGTAACTTTCTGTCACAATTTGCTATCTCCCTTGAGAACACTCCATGGACACTTTGCAAAACATGCGCGCCTTCAGTTGTGTGGCCGAAGCCGGCAGCTTCACCGCCGCCGCCGTGCAACTGGACACCACCACGGCCAACGTCTCGCGCGCGGTCTCCAACCTTGAGGCCCACCTGCAAACCCGCTTGCTCAACCGCACCACCCGACGCATCGCGCTGACCGAAGCCGGCAAACGTTATTTGCTGCGCTGCGAGCAGATCCTCGCCTACGTCGAAGAGGCCGAGGCCGAGGCCAGCGACGCTCACGCGCGCCCGGCCGGGCAGTTGAAAGTGCACACCATGACCGGCATCGGCCAGCATTTCGTCATTGACGCCATTGCCCGCTACCGCCGCACCCATCCCGACGTGACCTTCGACCTGACCCTGGCCAACCGCGTGCCGGATTTGCTCGATGAGGGCTACGACGTGTCCATCGTGCTGGCCAGCGAACTGCCGGATTCAGGTTTCGTGTCCCAGCGCCTGGGCATCACCTACAGCATCGCCTGCGCCTCGCCGGACTACGTCAAGGCCAAGGGCTGCGCACAGCGGCCCCAGGACTTGCTCAACCATGCGTGCCTGCGCCTGGTCAGCCCAGTGGTCCAGTTGGACAAATGGACCTTCAACGGCCCTGAAGGCCAGGAAAGCGTGGCGATCAACAGCTCGCCGTTCCTGGTGAACTCGGCCGACGCGATGAAAACCGCGATCACCAGCGGCATGGGCGTCGGCCTGCTGCCGGTGTATGCCGCCATCGAAGGGCTGCGCAATGGCACGCTGGTGCGGGTGATGCCGACCTACCGTTCCCAGGAGCTGAACCTGTACGCCATCTATCCTTCGCGCCAATACCTGGATGCGAAGATCAAGACCTGGGTGGAATACCTGCGCGGTTCGTTGCCGGAAATTCTGGCGGCGCACCAAGCGGAGTTGGTGGCGTATGAGTTGAGCGGTGGTGTGGGTGGCGTGCGGATGGCGAACTGATTTTGGCATGCTGCTTCCCCACCCCCTATAAATTCATTGTGGGAGCATGCAAGCCAGCTCCCACATGTTGAGTGGAGTTCTGCAATGAAAAAGACTGTCCTGGCCTTCAGCCGTATCACCCCGCCCATGATCGAACGCCTGCAACAGGATTTCGAGGTGATCGTGCCCAACCCCAAGCTGGGTGACATCAACGCACAGTTCAACGAAGCCCTGCCCCATGCCCATGGCTTGATCGGCGTGGGCCGCAAGCTGGGCCGCGAGCAGCTTGAAAGCGCAAGCAAGCTGGAGGTGGTGTCCAGCGTGTCGGTGGGCTACGACAACTACGACGTGCCGTACCTCACCGAGCGCGGGATCCTGCTCACCAACACCCCCGATGTGCTCACCGAGAGCACTGCCGACCTGGCCTTTGCGTTGCTGATGAGCAGCGCCCGCCGCGTGGCCGAATTGGACGCCTGGACCAAGGCCGGCCAATGGAAAGCCAGCGTGGGCGCGCCTTTGTTTGGTTGCGATGTGCACGGCAAGACCCTGGGCATTGTCGGCATGGGCAATATCGGCGCGGCCGTGGCCCGGCGTGGGCGCCTGGGCTTCAACATGCCGATCATTTACAGCGGCAATAGCCGCAAGACCGCGCTGGAGCAGGAACTGGGCGCGCAGTTTCGCAGCCTGGAGCAGTTGCTGGCCGAGGCGGATTTCGTCTGCCTGGTGGTGCCGTTGAGCGACAAGACCCATCACCTGATCAGCACTCGGGAGCTGGGGTTGATGAAGCCCAGCGCGATTCTGATCAATATTTCCCGTGGGCCGGTGGTGGATGAGCCTGCGCTGGTCGAAGCCCTGCAAACCCAACGCATTCGTGGCGCCGGGCTGGATGTGTATGAAAAGGAACCGCTGGCTGAATCGCCGTTGTTCCAGCTGAGCAATGCGGTGACCCTGCCGCATATTGGTTCGGCCACCGGTGAAACCCGCGAAGCCATGGCCAACCGCGCCGTGGACAACCTGCGCAGCGCCCTGCTGGGCCAACGCCCGCAGGATCTGGTGAACCCACAGGCCTGGAAGGGCTGATATTGGACTTAATGTGGGAGCTGGCTTGCCAGCGCCCACATAAACAGTGCCCGACACAAAAATCCGGTTAAAGCCCAGGCCAGCCAAGTCGATAACTCTCTATAGATCGTCATCCCTGATCCACAGAAGGTTTTTATGTCCACCACCAAAGCCCGCGCAGACTCACTCTCGCTTCTGCTCTTTACCTTGCGCAGCGGCAAGCTGATGGCCATCAACCTGTTGAAAGTCAGTGAGATCATCCCCTGCCCGCCGTTGACCAAGCTGCCGGAGTCCCACCCGCACGTCAAAGGCATCGCCACCTTGCGCGGCGCTTCGTTGTCGGTGATCGACTTGAGCCGCGCCCTGGGTGAAATGCCTTTGCAAGACCCGGACGGCGGCTGCCTGATCGTCACCGATGTCAGCCGTTCCAAGCAGGGCCTGCATGTTCAGGCGGTAAGCAAGATCGTGCATTGCCTGACCACCGATATCCGCCCGCCGCCCTACGGCTCCGGCGGCAATCGGGCGTTTATCACCGGTGTGACCCAGGTGGAAGGTGGCCTGGTGCAGGTGCTGGATATCGAGAAAGTCATCCATGGCATCGCCCCGGCACCGATTGAAGCGGCGCCGACCGACCTGACCATGGAAGAAGCCGAAGTGCTGGGCAACGCCCGCATCCTGGTGGTGGACGACAGCCAGGTGGCTTTGCAGCAATCGGTACACACCCTGCGCAACCTCGGCCTGACCTGCCACACCGCCCGCAGCGCCAAGGAAGCCATCGACGTGTTGCTGGAACTGCAAGGCACGGTTGAACAGATCAACGTGGTGGTGTCGGACATCGAGATGTCTGAGATGGACGGCTACGCCCTCACCCGCACCCTGCGCGAAACCCCGGATTTCAAGGACCTCTATGTGCTGTTGCACACCTCTCTGGACAGTGCGATGAACAGCGAAAAAGCGCGCCTGGCCGGCGCCGACTCGGTGCTCACCAAGTTCTCATCCCCAGAGCTGACCAAATGCCTGGTGGTCGCCGCGCAAACCGTGGCGCAAAAGGGGCTGTAAGCCTTGGCCGAGTATTACCAGCTGCTGCGTCGCGACCTCACCGGCAGCCTGCCCGCCCCGCAGTGGCCAGCGAATACCCGGCTGGATCATTATCGCGATGAGCTAGCTCCGGCGATCCATGCCGTGCTGCGCATGACCCAGGACCAGGGCGGCGGCCGTGTCGGCCACCTGGAGGAGTGGCGCCAGCAGTTCGTCACCGATGCCGACTACGACCCGACGCTGTGCCTGGTGGCCAGTAACCACGACGGTGTTCTCGCAGTGGCCCAATGCTGGACCAGCGCCTTTATCAAGAACCTGGCCGTACACCCCTGTGCCCAAGGCCAAGGGCTGGGCCGCGCCTTGCTGCTGCACAGCTTCCAGGTGTTCAAGCAGCGCAGCGAACCCTATGTCGACCTCAAGGTGCTGGAGAGCAACCTGCGCGCCCGGCAACTGTACGAAAGTGCGGGCATGCGGTTTGTGCTGCGCGACGTCGTATCCAATGGCTGATCCTCACTGGCGCATAACTTGCTTCCAGAGCCCCTGAGCGGTAGATAGAGGTAAAAACCCGTCACCCCTCAAGCGTGCCCTCTGACCTTGCCTGGTGACAGATCCGCCATGAACACACACTTTTCCTGCGTCGGTTGCGGTAAATGCTGCAGCGACCATCACGTGCCCCTGACCCTCGAAGAAGCCCGCAGTTGGGCGGCGGACGGTGGCAACGTCATCGTTCTGGTCGAGGGCTTTCTTGGCAATGGCCTGGGCCTGCCCCTGCAACAACGGGAACACGCCGAGCGCCGCTCAGTGGTCGTGCCCAGCGGCAATACCGAGGCGTTTGTGGCAATTACCTTTGCCGCCTACAACGCCGGACGCTGCCGGAATCTTGACGAAGACAACCGCTGCCGCATCTACGAACGGCGCCCGCTGGTGTGCCGCATCTACCCGATGGAGATCAACCCGCATATCCCGCTGAACCCGAGCGCCAAAGACTGCCCGCCCGAATCCTGGGAGCAAGGCCCCGCGCTGATCGTCGGTGGCGAGTTGATGGACGCACAACTGGCCGAACTGATTCGCCGCTCACGCCAGGCCGACCGTGATGACGTGCAGACCAAAGAAGCGGTGTGCGCGTTGCTCGGCATCCGCACGACCGCGCTCAAGGGCGACGGGTTTACCGCGTACTTGCCGGATATGCAGGCGTTTGCCCAAGCCATTGAACAGGCGGTTGAACAGCCGGCGGTGACCAATGAATGGGTGTTTCATGTGTCCGGGATGGACGTCGCCGAACAGGTGCTGGATGCCGGAGCGCAAATTGCCACTGAGGTGCCAGCCAATTATGCGTTTATCTCGTTGAGGGCGGCTTAAGCCGCTGCGGCCTCATGACGGTATGGGTATCTAATTCAACTTCGGGTGCAAAGCTGCACACCCATTAGCGCTCATGGACGGGCGGGCAATACACCGAGGCGATAGGGCTGGAGGATGCGTTGGTATTCGCCATTCTGCATCAGTTGCTCAAGCGCATGATTAAGCTCATTACGCAACGCGGTATCGGTTTTTCGCACCGCGATCGCCACGCTATTACCCAGCAGGCCAGACGACACAGGCGGGCCCATGAAGTCGAAGTCCAGGCCATCGGCCGTGTCGAGCAGGGCTTCACGGATCTCCACGACGCCTTGCAGGGTCGCATCGATATCGCCCGAAACCAGGCTCTGCACCAGTTGGTCGTTCAGCCAGAAACTCCTGATGATCACTCCCGCCGGAGCCCACTGCGACAGGGCGTAGGCTTCACGATTACTGCGCACCAACACCCCGACCCGCTTGCCCTTGAGCAAGCGCCGATCAGGGCGCAGGCCTGAGGTTTTACGCGCCACCAGCCGCGTGGTGATCGGGTAGAGGTCATCGGTGAAACTCACCCGTTTGCGCCGACGACAGGTGGGCGCCATGCCCATGATCGCGTCGAACTGCCTGGCTTCAAGGGCCGGGAAGTTTTCCATCACGACCTGGTCGACCCAGGTACAGCGCACGTTGAGCTGCTCGCAGAGGGCATTGCCCAGTTCGATATTCAGCCCCACCAATTGCCCTTGGGAATTGCGGCTTTGAAATGGCGGGAAATGCGCGGCAACGGCGAAACGGATTTCACGCCGCGGTTGCACGTCGACGGCAACCGCAGTCGACGAGAGCAAGAGGACGAGCACCGCACAGAGGTGTATCAGGGCCACGGGAATGTCCTTTTCCGGAAAGCTGACTCACCACGCCCCGATGAGCGTCATCGGGACGAAGCAAACGCTGTGCAAGCTTTCAAGAATCGGTCGCGGACCTACAAGCAGAAATTTCTACGGGCAATGTAGGTAACAGCCTATAACGCACCTACGGTTTTAATCTCAGCGTTTACCCATGGACCGGCGAGTGCCCGGAGGCGCCATGCCCGGCGTCTTGGTATGGCCGTTCTTGGCGCCGCCTTTGTACCAGGGCTGGCTGGCATTCTTGGCGCCAGCCAGCTCGCCCGGTTTGAAGGGGAACTTAAACGCCGGGATCTCGGTTTTTTCAACGCCGTCGGCGGTGGCCGAATCGACGAGGTCAGCCGCGTCGACAGGGGGTTGGGTTGGGGAAGTCATAGGGGCTCCGGCGCAGCTATAGGTGTAAAAGCGCGAGTATACGGGGGCAAAGCAGCAAGCGGTAAGCTTCAAGCCACAAGTAAAAAGCGCTAGCTGTCGCGACTGTCAGTTTCGCGTCACCGTGCTGACCGTATTACCGGGCTATAAAGCAGCTACCCAACCTTCAACTGGCAGCTTGCGGCTTAAAGCGTGCAACTGCGTCCCGGCGCCTCCCATGCAGATAAAACGAAACACGGCCCTGATGGTGGGCGTCCTCTTGATACTAGCGGTGGCCGCCTGGGCCGTAACACGGCCTGCCAAGCCCCGGCTGGCTGCGCCCACAGCGATCCCGGTACGGGTGGTGAGCGTCGCGCAACAGGACGTTCCCAGGTTCATCAGCGGCATCGGCTCAGTGCTGTCGTTGCACAGTGGGGTGATTCGCCCGCAGATCGACGGCATCCTCACCCAGCTGCTGGTCAAGGAGGGCCAATCGGTGAAGGCCGGCGACTTGCTGGCGACCATCGATGACCGTTCGATCCGCGCCAGCCTCGACCAGGCCAGGGCGCAATTGGGCGAAAGCCAGGCGCAGTTGCAAGTGGCGTTGGTCAATCTCAAGCGCTACAAAGCGCTGAGCATCGACGACGGCGTGTCCAAACAGACCTATGACCAGCAACAGGCGCTGGTCAACCAGCTCAAGGCCACCGCGCAGGGCAACCAGGCGGCCATTGATGCGGCTCAAGTACAACTTTCCTATACCCAGATTCGCTCCCCGGTCAGCGGCCGCGTGGGCATCCGTAACGTGGACGAAGGCAACTTCCTGCGCATGAGCGACACCCAGGGGCTGTTTACCGTCACGCAGCTCGACCCGATTGCCGTTGAGTTCTCCCTGCCACAACAGATGCTGCCGACCTTGCAGGGCCTGATTGCCGCCCCCACCCGGGCCACCGTCGACGCCTACCTGGGCGCCGACACCGACAACCAGACCGGCGACCTGCTCGGCGAAGGCCACCTGAGCCTGATCGACAACCAGATCAGTTCCACCACCGGCACCCTGCGGGCCAAGGCCGAGTTCAGCAACCCGGCGCATAAGCTATGGCCGGGGCAACTGGTGACCATCAAGGTCCAGACGGCCCTCGACAAGAACGCCCTGGTGGTACCGCCGACCGTGGTGCAGCGCGGGCTGGACTCACATTTCGTGTACCGCGTAAGCGCTGACAAAGTCGAGGTGGTGCCGGTGCAAGTCGCCTACCAGAACAGCGACATCAATATCATCAAAGGCGTGCAGGCCGGCGATGTGCTGGTCAGCGATGGGCAATCGCGGCTCAAGGCCGGTGCGCAGGTGGAGGTGCTCAAGGAGCCGCCGCAAGTGATCCACACCGCCAACGCCCAGGTGCAACCATGAGTGCAAGCCGGTCGCCCTCGGCCTGGTGCGTTGACCATCCGGTCGCCACCCTGTTGCTGACCTTCGCCCTGGTGTTGCTGGGGATTATTGCCTTCCCGAACCTGGCCGTCGCGCCACTGCCGGAAGCGGAATTCCCGACCATCCAGGTCACAGCGCAACTGCCCGGCGCCAGCCCGGACACCATGGCCTCATCGGTGGCCACGCCTCTTGAGGTGCAGTTCAGTGCCATCCCCGGCATGACCCAGATGACCTCCAGCAGCGCCTTGGGCTCCAGCCTCTTGACCCTGCAGTTCACCCTGGAAAAAAGCATCGACACCGCCGCCCAGGAAGTCCAGGCCGCGATCAACACCGCGTCCGGCAAGTTGCCCAGCGACATGCCGAGCTTGCCCACCTGGAGGAAGGTCAACCCGGCGGACAGCCCGGTGTTGATCCTCAGTGTCAGTTCCAGCAGCATGCCCAGCACCGAGCTGAGCGACTACGTGGAAACCCTGCTGGCGCGCCAGATCAGCCAGATCGACGGCGTCGGCCAGATCAACATCACCGGCCAGCAACGCCCGGCGATTCGCGTGCAGGCGGCACCCGACAAGCTCGCGGCCATCGGCCTGACGCTCGCCGACATACGCCTGGCCATCCAGCAGTCGAGCCTGAACCTGGCCAAGGGCGCGATCTATGGCGAAAACAGCGTGTCCACCCTGTCGACCAACGACCAGCTGTTTCACCCAGAGGAATACGGCCAACTGATCGTTTCCTACAAGAACGGTGCGCCGGTTCAACTGCGCGATATCGCCAAGGTCATCAACGGCTCGGAAAACGCCTACGTGCAAGCCTGGTCCGGCGATACGCCAGGGGTGAACCTGGTGATTTCACGCCAGCCTGGCGCCAACATCGTCGACACCGTCGACCGCATCCAGGCCGAGTTGCCGCGCCTGCAAGGCATGTTGCCAGCCTCGGTGCAGGTCAGCGTGTTGACCGATCGCACCAAGACTATCCGCGCCTCACTGCATGAAGTGGAAATGACCCTGCTGATCGCCATCCTGCTGGTGGTGGCGGTGATGGCGTTGTTCCTGCGTCAACTGTCGGCGACGCTGATTGTGTCTGCGGTATTGGGTGTGTCGCTGGTAGCCAGTTTCGCCCTGATGTATGTGATGGGGTTCAGCCTGAACAACCTGACCCTGGTGGCCATCGTGATCGCCGTGGGCTTTGTGGTGGACGATGCGATTGTGGTGGTGGAGAACATTCATCGGCACTTGGAAGCCGGCTTGGGCAAACGTGAAGCGGCGATCAAGGGCTCGGGTGAAATTGGCTTTACCGTAGTGTCCATCAGCTTCTCGCTGGTGGCGGCGTTTATTCCGCTGCTGTTCATGGGCGGCGTGGTCGGTCGGTTGTTCAAGGAGTTTGCGTTGACGGCCACCGCGACCATTCTGATTTCAGTGGTGGTTTCGCTGACATTGGCCCCGACGCTGGCCGCCTTGTTCATGCGTGCCCCTACCCACCCTGCCCACGCCAAACCCAGCTTCAGCGAACGCCTGCTGGCCGGCTATGCGCGCAACCTGCGCCGGGCCTTGGCGCACCAACGCAGCATGGCCGCGATCTTCGTGGTAACCCTGGCCCTGGCGGTGGTCGGCTATGTGTTCATTCCCAAGGGATTCTTCCCGGTGCAGGACACCGGTTTCGTGCTCGGCACCAGCGAAGCGGCGGCCGATGTGTCGTACAAGGACATGGTCGCCAAGCACAAGGCCCTGGCCGAGATCGTCAAGGCCGACCCGGCGGTGCAGGCGTTTTCCCATTCGGTGGGCGTTACCGGCAGCAACCAGACCATCGCCAACGGCCGCTTCTGGATCGCCTTGAAAGACCGCAGTGAGCGCGATGTGTCCGCCAGCCAGTTTATCGACCGCATCCGCCCACAACTGGCGAGGGTGCCTGGCATCGTGCTGTACCTGCGCGCCGGCCAGGACATCAACTTGAGCTCCGGCCCCAGCCGCGCCCAGTACCAATACGTGCTCAAGAGCAACGACGGCCCGACGCTGAACACCTGGACCCAGCGTCTCACCGAAAAACTGCGCGCCAACCCGGCGTTTCGCGACCTGTCCAACGACCTGCAACTGGGCGGCAGCATCACCCATATCAGCATCGACCGCCAGGCCGCCTCACGTTTCGGGCTGACCGCCACCGATGTCGACCAGGCGTTGTACGACGCCTTCGGCCAGCGCCAGATCAACGAGTTCCAGACCGAGATCAACCAGTACCAAGTGATACTTGAACTGGACAGCCAACAGCGCGGCAAGGCCGAAAGCCTCGACTATTTTTACCTGCGCTCGCCATTGACCAACGAGATGGTGCCGTTGTCGGCCTTGGCCAAAGTCGACCCGCCCACGGTCGGACCGTTGTCCATCAGCCATGACGGCATGTTCCCTGCTGCCAACCTGTCGTTCAACCTGGCGCCCGGCGTAGCCCTGGGCGATGCAGTGATCATGCTCGACCAGGCCAAAAACGAAATCGGGATGCCGAGCACAATCATCGGCAACTTCCAGGGTGCGGCCCAGGCGTTCCAGAGCTCGCTGGCCAGCCAACCCTGGCTGATCCTCGCGGCGCTGGTGGCGGTCTACATTATTCTGGGTGTGCTGTACGAGAGTTTTGTGCACCCGCTGACGATCATTTCCACCCTGCCCTCGGCGGGCCTCGGTGCGCTGGTCATGCTGTGGCTGCTGGGCCAGGACTTTTCGATCATGGCCTTGATCGGCCTGGTGCTGCTGATCGGCATCGTGAAGAAAAACGGTATCTTGATGATCGACTTCGCCCTGGAGGCGCAGCGGGTACGCGGGCTGCCACCCGAAGATGCGATTTATGAAGCCTGCGTGACACGGTTCCGGCCGATCATCATGACCACCCTTGCCGCGTTGCTCGGCGCCGTGCCGTTGATGCTCGGCGCAGGCCCTGGGGCGGAACTGCGCCAGCCGCTGGGCATCGCGGTGGTCGGTGGTTTGCTGGTGAGCCAGGCGCTGACGCTGTTCACCACGCCGGTCATATACTTGTACCTTGAACGTTTTTTCCACAGGCCCAAACCAGCGCTGACGCTGGCGACCACACACTGAGGCGGTCATGCGCGTCCTGATTATTGAAGATGAAGAAAAAACCGCGGACTACCTGCACCGCGGCCTGACCGAGCAAGGCTACACCGTCGATGTGGCCCGGGAAGGTATCGAGGGCCTGCACCTGGCGCTGGAAAACGATTACGCCGTGATCGTGCTCGACGTGATGCTGCCCGGCCTGGATGGCTTCGGTGTGTTGCGTGCCTTACGCGCCCGCAAGCAGACGCCGGTGATCATGCTCACCGCTCGCGAGCGCGTTGAAGACCGCATCCGCGGCCTGCGCGAAGGCGCCGACGATTATCTGGGCAAGCCGTTTTCGTTCCTGGAACTGGTGGCCCGCCTGCAAGCCCTGACCCGCCGCAGCGGCGGCCATGAACCGGTGCAGGTCACCGTTGCCGACCTGTGGATCGACCTGATCAGCCGCAAGGCCAGCCGCAACGGTGTACGCCTGGACCTGACCGCCAAGGAGTTCTCGCTGCTCAGCGTATTGGCGCGACGCCAGGGCGAGATCCTGTCCAAGACCGCGATTGCCGAGATGGTCTGGGACATCAATTTCGACAGCGATGCCAACGTGGTGGAAGTGGCGATCAAGCGTCTGCGCGCCAAGCTCGACGGGCCGTTCGAACACAAGCTGCTGCACACCATTCGTGGCATGGGCTATGTGCTGGAAAACCGCATGCAGGAAAACCACAGTGGTCGCTAATTCCATCGCCCTGCGCCTGAGTGGCATGTTCACCCTGGTGGCGTTGCTGATCTTTCTGTTGATCGGCGGCGCGCTGTACCAGCAGGTCGACCGTGGCCTGGGGCTGTTGCCAGGTGCCGAGTTGGATGCGCGCTACAGCGTGCTGGAATCGTCGATCAATCGCTTCGGCACGCCGGAACATTGGGCCAAGATCAGGTCCAAGCTCAAGCTGTTGGGGGAAGAAGACAAGCGCATCCGTTTCTGGGTGGTCAGCAGCGACCCGAGCTACGAATACGGTGAGCCGGACGCGCAGATTCGCGCCTTTGCCGAAGGCGCCACAGGTAAGCGCGACCTGCGCCTGCCGGGTCACGATTATCCCTTCAAGGTGCTGGTCAGCCAATTTGCAGCCAAGGACCAGCGCCCGGCGTTGCGCTTTATGATTGCCATCGACACGGAGAACTTCCGCGCCACCCAGCATCACTTGCTGGTGGCGTTGATCAGCCTCGCGCTGGTGGGTGTAATACTGGCGGCACTGCTGGGGTTCTGGGTCGCGCGTATCGGCCTCAAGCCCTTGGGCAAACTCTCGGATGAAGCGCAAAAGCTTGCGCCGCCGAAACTCTCCGGGCGCCTGCAATTGTCACCCTTACCGCCCGAGCTGAGCCAATTCGTCAATTCATTCAACGCCACCCTCGACCGGGTTGAACAGGCGTATTCGCGCTTGGAATCGTTCAACGCCGACGTTGCCCATGAACTGCGCTCGCCGCTCACCAACCTGATCGGCCAGACCCAAGTCGCGCTGACACGCGGGCGTTCGGCCGAACACTATTTTGAGGTGCTGCAATCGAACCTGGAGGAGCTGGAACGGCTGCGCTCGATCATCAACGACATGCTGTTCCTTGCCAGCGCCGATCAGGGCAGCAAAGCCACCAAGCTGATCGAATGCTCCCTGGCCGATGAAGTGGCCACCACCCTCGACTATCTGGATTTTATCCTCGAAGACGCCCAGGTTCAGGTGCGCGTGGACGGCGATGCCCTGGTGCAGATCGAAAAAGCCCACCTGCGGCGTGCGCTGATCAACCTGCTGAGCAATGCCGTGCAACACACCGCACCCGGACAGATTATCGACGTGCATATCCAGGTGCAGGAGAAGCAGGTGGCAATCGGCGTGACCAACCCCGGCGACGCGATTGCCAGCGAACACTTGCCACGCCTGTTCGAACGCTTCTATCGGGTGGATGCCTCGCGCAGCAACAGCGGGGCCAATCACGGATTGGGGCTGGCGATCGTCAAGGCGATTGCGTTGATGCATGGCGGGGATGTGTTTGTGCGCAGTGAAGGCGGTGGCAATACGTTTGGTATCACCCTGCCGATCTAAACAACTCGGTCAAAATGTGGGAGCTGGCTTGCCTGCGATAGCATCACCACGGTAGGCCTGGCATACCGAGGTGTCTGCATCGCAGGCAAGCCAGCTCCCACAGAAGATCCCATGGCCCTCACTGTTGCGATTTGGGCAATAGTTATTATCTTGTTACACTCTGTATCGCACCGCTCCCCTGCGTTACTTTGACGCATCGATGAGCGCGACGGCAAAGACAGCTGACCACTCACCCGAATTTCCCTCGACTTATTTCCAGGGCTCTACACTGGGAATCTGTCTTAAAGCCGCTGACTTCAGCGGCTTTTTTTTGCCGTGAAAAAAGGCCGGGCACACCCCACGACACTGGCCGTTCATGATTGACCAAAGGAGCTCCACCGGTGAAGAACTCGCTGACGTTCACCCCGTTATTCCTCGCAATCGCAGCAACGATCATCCCGCTTGCCCACGCGGCAGACGCCCCGCCCGTCGAAGGCTTCGTCGAGGGTTCACACCTCACGATCAACACCCGCAACTACTACATGAACCGCGACCGGCGCGATATTCATACCGATGACAGCAAAGAGTGGGGTCAGGGTTTTATCGGCACCTTCGAATCCGGCTACACCCAGGGCCCCATCGGCTTGGGCCTGGACGTCAATGCCATGTTCGGCCTCAAGCTCGACGGCGGTGGCGGTACGGATGGTTCCAGCATCCTTCCGTATGGCAGCGGCAACGGCAAAGCGCCGGGTTCGTTCTCGACGGCTGGCGGCACCTTGAAGCTGCGCGCCTTCGACACCGAACTGAAAGCCGGCGACCTGTTCCTCAACAACCCGGTGATCGCCGGCGGCATGACACGCATGTTGCCGCAGACTTTCCGTGGCGTGAGCCTGACCAACCACAGCTTTGACGGCTGGATGTTCGAAGGTGGCCAGGCCAGTTTCACCAAGCTCTATAACCAGAGCGGCCATCGGCGTATTGGTACCAGCTACGGCACGCTGCCCGCCAACACCGACAGCCAGCACCTGGACTGGGCTGGCGTGTCGTTCAGCGGGATCGAGGGGCTGACCAGCAACCTGTACGCGTCCGAGCTCAAGGACGTCTGGCACCAGTATTACTACGACCTGGAATACACCTACGCCCTGAACGACCTGGTCAGCCTGACGCCCGGCCTGCACTACTACCATACCCAGGACACCGGTCAATCGCTGCTGGGGGATATCGACAACAACACCTACAGCCTGCATTTCACCGTGGGCGTGGGTAACCACAGCGTCACAGCGACTTATCAGCGGGTCAATGGCAACACGCCGTTCGATTACATCACCCAGGGCGACAGCGTGTACCTGGACAACTCCCAGCAGTACTCGGATTTCAACGGGCCCAATGAGCGCTCCTGGAAGCTCAAGTACGCCTACGACTTTGCCGGCCTCGGCGTGCCCGGCCTGACGTCCGCCGTGTCCTACATCAGCGGCAAGACCGACCTGACCAAGGTCGACCCCAACAGTCGCGGCTACAGCAACTGGTACAGCGCCGATGGCAAGGATGCCAAGCACTGGGAGCGCGATATCGACCTGAAATATGTGGTGCAGGGCGGCAAGGCCAAGGACTTGGCCGTGCGCCTGCAATGGGCGACCAATCGCGGCAGCAATGGCTACTCGGCGGTGGACCGGGATGTGGATGAATACCGTGTGATCGTGGACTACCCGATCAACGTGTTCTGAGTACAGGTAGGAGCGAGCTTGCTCGCTCCTACAGGTTGGCTTTGCGCCATATTTAAGAGTTGCTACTACGCTAAGGGCATTCTCAATGCAGAAGTGTGCCCGATGAGTTCAAGCCCTACCCGCCCCAACCGCCGCCCGGAGCGCCTGCTGATCCTGGGCAGCACCCTCACGGTGTTGCTGATCGTGGGGGTCGTCACTGCGCTGCTGATTCGTGAACATGCCAACACCCTGCAGACGGCCAAGCGCACCGCCAACACCATCACTCAATTGATCGACGCTGACGTGCTGCGCAATGTCGAACTTTACGACATGGCCCTCAAAGGCTTGATCAGCGCCACCGAGCGCACCGACCTGCAAGACGTTTCAGAGAGCATCCGTCATTTGGTGCTGTTCGATCGTTCCGCAGCGGCGCCCTACAAGGGCGATATCCTGCTGTTGGACCCGGCTGGCGAGGTGATTGCCGATTCCTCCCTGCTCACGCCCAAACTGGGTAACTTTGCCGACCGGGACTACTTTCGGGCGCACCGCACCAACCCCGACCTGGGCCTGTATATCAGCCGTCCGTTCATGGCGCGCTGCCAGTGTGCCGACCCCTGGCGCATCGCGTTCAGCCGTCGCGTTTCGTCACCGGATGGGCGCTTCCTGGGAGTGGCGGTCGCGTCCATGCGCCTGTCGTACTTTCATCAGTTATTCAGCAGCTTGAACATCGGCAGCAACAGCACCATCAACCTGCTCAACCACCAAGGCATCCTGCTGGCGCAAGAGCCTCTGCTGGAGGCAGATATCGTCGACAAGGACCTGAGCCAGCGCCCGAATGTGGCGCGCATGCTGCGCGAACGGGACGGCAGCTTCCAAAGTATCTCCAGTGTCGATCGCCAGGCACGGCTCTACAGTTTTTCGAATGTGGGCAACTTGCCGCTGATCGTGGCAGTGGCCTTGTCCAGCAATGAAATGTTCGCCCCCTGGCGACGTGCGGCGTGGCTGGTCAGCATCGCGACCGGAGTGTTGTGCGTGGGCCTGTTGTGGCTGACCTGGGCACTGTGCATGGAGCTGCGCCGTCGCCATCGCGCCGAACAGGTGCTGTCAGAACTGGCAGCCACCGACGCCCTTACCGGCCTGGCCAACCGCCGCACGCTGGACGAACGCTTGCGGCTGGAATGGGACCGGGCACAACGCTCCATCGAGTCGTTGAGTGTGCTGATGATCGATGTGGACCACTTCAAGGCCTTCAACGACCGCCACGGCCACCAGGGCGGCGATGAGGCGTTGCGCGCAGTCGCGCAGGTGATCGCCAGCCATATCCGCCGCCCTGCCGATCTGGCGGCGCGTTATGGCGGTGAAGAGTTCGCGGTGGTGTTACCCAATACCGACGCCAAGGGGGCGTGGGTGATCGCCGAGCATATCCGCAAGGGTGTCCAGCACTTGCCGCGCAAGGCCGGGGATGAGCAACCAATCACGGTGAGCATCGGCATGAGTACTTGGCAAAAGCACAGCCGTATTTCCCTTGAAGACCTGCTGCTCAAGGCTGACCAGGCGTTGTATCAGGCCAAGCACAGCGGCCGTAACCGGATAGTGGATGTTTCAAAGACCTCAAACTGATGAGGTCAGGTGTGGGAGCTGGCTTGCCTGCGATGGCGGTGGGGCAGCTATCTATAAGCTAACTGGCCGGCCGCTATCGCAGGCAAGCCAGCTCCCACATTTGGATATTCGTCAGGCATAAAAAAAGGCCACCCGAAGGCAGCCTTTCAAAACTAAAGAAAGAGAGTTGTTACTTACACCGCCGCAACGGGACGCATGTAAGAGATCGGTGCGGTGCTGGCATCTTCGAAGGTCACGACTTCCCAAGCGTCTGTCTGCTCAATCAACTTGCGCAGCAGCTGGTTGTTAAGGGCGTGGCCCGACTTGAAGCCTTTGAACTCGCCTATCAGGCTATTGCCCAGCAGGTAGAGGTCACCGATTGCATCGAGGATCTTGTGCTTCACGAATTCGTCTTCGTAGCGAAGGCCGTCTTCGTTCAGGACACCATCCGCGTCGACCACAATGGCGTTTTCCACGCTGCCGCCGAGTGCGAGGTTGTGCTTGCGCAGGTACTCGATGTCACTCATGAAACCAAAGGTACGGGCGCGGCTGACTTCTTTTACAAACGAAGTGCTGGAAAAATCCACGCTTGCACTTTGGGTGCGGTCACGGAATACCGGGTGATCGAAATCGATCTCAAAGCTCACTTTAAAGCCTTCGAACGGGACGAAGGTGGCGCGCTTGTCGCCGTCTTCTACTGTCACTTCCCGCAGAATGCGAATGAACTTCTTGGCTGCGTCCTGTTCTTCCAGGCCGGCAGATTGAATCAAGAATACGAAGGGTCCAGCGCTGCCATCCATGATCGGGACTTCGGACGCGGAGAGCTCGACGTAGGCGTTATCGATGCCCAGGCCAGCCATGGCCGAGAGCAAGTGCTCCACCGTGTCCACTTTGACGTCACCGTTGACCAGAGTGGTCGACATCGTGGTTTCGCCAACGTTTTCCGCGCGAGCAGGAATCTGCACCACAGGGTCCAGGTCGGCACGAACAAACACGATGCCGGTGTCGACAGGTGCGGGCTTGAGGGTCAGGTATACCTTCTCCCCGGAGTGCAGACCTACACCTGTGGCACGGATAATATTCTTCAGGGTGCGTTGTTTAATCATGGCTTGGACCGCTTCAGCGCAAATTGCGAACTGGTATCAACAAAGGCTGGCGATAATAACAGACCAGACCTTTGCTGAACACCAATCACCTTCATAGCCCTGATACATTCCATTAATCGGCCTGACGACGCAGGAATGCCGGGATGTCCAGGTAGTCCAGGTCATCTTGCGGATTCGGGCTACGGGACGCCGCAGCACCGGCCTGAGCCTGGTTGCGCATCACGGTCGGACGGTCCAGGTCACGGTAGTTCACCGACGGCAGTTCCTGGCGAGCAGGGGCTGGGGCAGCAGTTGCCTGGCTGGCCTGGCTAGTGTGCAGAGTGTTGTCGATGACCTTTACAGGCTTCTCGATTTTCGCACCCAGGCCGGTCGCAACCACGGTTACATGCAGTTCGTCGCGCATGTCCGGATCGATAACGGTACCCACCTTGACCATGGCGTGCTCGGACGCGAAGGCTTCGATGATGCTACCCACGTCGGAGTACTCACCCAGGGACAGGTCGGGACCGGCGGTGATGTTCACCAGGATGCCGCGTGCGCCTTGCAGGTTCACGTCTTCGAGCAACGGGTTGCGGATGGCCGCTTCGGTGGCCTCGCGTGCACGGTTCGGACCGCTGGCGCAGCCAGTGCCCATCATCGCCATGCCCATTTCGCTCATGACCGTACGAACGTCGGCAAAGTCGACGTTGATCATGCCCGGACGCTTGATGATGTCGGAGATACCGCGAACGGCACCGGCCAGTACATCGTCAGCCTTGGCGAACGCAGACAGCAGGCTTGCGTCCTTGCCCAGGATGGTCAGCAGTTTCTCGTTGGGGATGGTGATCAACGAGTCGACGCTTTCAGACAGCAGACGGATACCTTCGTCGGCGATCTGCATGCGCTTGCGGCCTTCGAACGGGAACGGACGCGTCACGACAGCAACGGTCAGAATCCCCATTTCCTTGGCCACTTCGGCAATGATCGGTGCAGCACCGGTACCGGTACCGCCGCCCATGCCGGTGGTGATGAACACCATGTTGGTGCCTTGCAGCACTTCGGCAATACGCTCGCGGTCTTCCAGGGCGGCTTGACGGCCGACTTCCGGATTGGCGCCAGCGCCGAGGCCTTTGGTCACCGCGGTGCCCAATTGCAGGATGGTCCGCGCGCCGATGCTTTTGAGCGCCTGGGCATCAGTGTTGGCGCAGATGAACTCAACGCCTTCAATGTTGCTCTTGACCATGTGGTTGACAGCGTTGCCGCCGCCACCGCCGACACCGATTACTTTGATAACCGGGCTAGCGGGGATGTTGTCTACGAGTTCGAACATGTTCCCTCTCCTTTCATTTTCTCTAGTTTTTTCGCCTACTGCTTGTTGCGGGTGTTGCGGTGTCGCGGTAAATCTTTAGAAATTGCCTTGTACCCAGCTTTTGATCCGGTCCAGCAGCGGCGCTTTCTCATCGTCATCGCTGCGGTAGCTGTCACGGATGCTCGGGCCCGACAGGGAAATGCCGTCGGTCTGCTTTTGCAGCCCGTACAACAGCAAGCCCACACCGGTGGAATAAATCGGGTTGCGCACCACGTCGCCCAGGCCCTTCACGCCATGGGGCACGCCCAGGCGCACCGGCATGTGGAAGATCTCTTCGGCCAACTCGACCGCGCCTTCCATCTTCGAGGTACCACCGGTCAGCACGATGCCGGCCGGGATCAAATCTTCGTAGCCGCTGCGGCGCAGTTCAGCCTGAATCAGGGTGAACAGCTCGTCGTAGCGTGGCTCGACCACTTCGGCCAGGGCCTGGCGCGACAGCTCGCGGGGTGGACGATCACCCACGCTTGGCACCTTGATGGTCTCACCGGCACCGGCCAGCTTGGCCAGGGCGCAGGCGTAGCGGATCTTGATTTCTTCGGCGTACTGGGTCGGTGTGCGCAACGCCATGGCGATGTCGTTGGTGACCTGGTCGCCGGCAATCGGGATCACGGCGGTGTGACGAATCGCACCCTCGGTGAAGATCGCGATGTCGGTGGTGCCGCCGCCGATGTCCACCAGGCACACGCCCAGCTCTTTTTCGTCGTCGGTCAGTACCGAGTAGGCCGAGGCCAACTGCTCGAGAATGATGTCGTCGATTTCCAGGCCGCAGCGGCGCACGCATTTTTCAATGTTCTGTGCGGCGTTGACGGCGCAGGTCACCACGTGAACCTTGGCTTCCAGGCGAACGCCCGACATGCCCAGGGGCTCGCGCACGCCTTCCTGGTTGTCGATCACGTAGTCCTGCGGCAGGGTGTGCAGCACGCGCTGGTCCGCCGGGATCGCCACGGCCTGGGCGGCGTCGAGGACGCGCTCAAGGTCGGCCGAGCTGACTTCACGGTCGCGGATCGCCACGATGCCGTGGGAGTTCAGGCTACGGATGTGGTTGCCCGCCACGCCGACGAACGCCGAGTGAATCCGGCAACCGGCCATCAGCTGCGCTTCTTCGATAGCGCGCTGGATCGACTGCACGGTGGACTCGATGTTCACCACCACGCCCTTCTTCAGGCCCCGGGACGGATGCGTGCCAATACCGACGATTTCGATCGCGCCGTCTTCCCCGACCTCGCCCACCAGCGCCACCACCTTGGAGGTGCCGATATCGAGACCGACGATCATTTTGCCGCTTTGCACGTTTGCCATGGGTCCTGCCTCTTCTTAATTCTTCGCGACAGCGGGTTGTGCTGCCGTGGGCGCAGCCGGTGTACGCCAGCCGACGGCCAGGCCGTTGGCGTAACGCAGGTCGACGCTCGCAATGTTCGTAATCTGTTCTTTCAAGGTTTTTTCATAGATGGCAATAAAGCGGCGCATCTTTTCCACCAAGCGGTCGCGTCCCAGCAACAACTCGATGCCCGGGCCGGAACTGCCTGCCCCGGTCGTCAAAAACCAGCTGCCCCGCTCACGCAATTCCAGGCGTGCAATGGAGAAGCCCAGTGGCCGCAGCATCTGGCTCAAGGCCTGGTACTGCTGCATCACTTGCTGCTGCGCCCGCTGCGGCCCGAACAGCTGCGGCAGGTGTTCATAATTGGCCAGCTCACGCGGGGTGAACGCCTGGCCCTGGTTGTTCAACAGCGCTTCATCGCCCCAACGGGCCACGGGCAGTTGTTCTTCCAGGCGGATCGTGACCTGGTCCGGCCATACACGGCGAACTTCGGCGTGGGCGATCCACGGCATCTGTTCCAGCTCCGAGCGCATGCCAGCCAGGTCGATGGTAAAGAAGCTCGCCGCCAGGTATGGGCCGATGCGCTGCTGTACCGCTTGCTGGCTGATGTAGCTCAAGTCGCCCTGCACGCTGATCTTGGTGATCGGCCGGTCGGCATACGGCAACAGACGCTGCGCGCCTTCGTACGTGCCAAAGCCCAGCACCACCAGCAGCACCGGCCAGAACAGCGCCTTGATAAAACCAAAGTTGGCTTTTGGCAGGCGCGAAGACATCGGCTCTTTAGCCACCATTCGGCTTGCACCCCGTGGCACCGGCTTGCGGCTCGGTGCTTGTGGGGGCTGATGACGAAGCGATGCGCCGTTCATGTGTTTAGCCTCTTGGCTCAATGCTGTCGGCCAGGATCGCCAGCACTAACTGCTGGAAATCCAGACCGGCGGCACGGGCTGCCATGGGAACCAGGCTGTGGTCGGTCATGCCCGGTGCGGTGTTGACTTCAAGGAACCAGAAATTCCCTTGGTCATCCTGCATCACGTCTGCCCGCGCCCAACCGGCGATACCCAGCGCCTCACAGGCTTTCGCCGTGAGGTCCATCAATTCTTGTTCCTTGGTTGCTTCGAGGCCGCATGGGATCCGGTACTGAGTATCGGAAGCCAGGTACTTGGCGTCGTAGTCATAAAAGGTGTGGGGCGTGCCCAAAGCGATGGGCGGCAATACCTGGCCACGCAGGGTGGCGATGGTGTACTCGGGACCGGAAATCCACTGTTCCACCAACACTTGCGAATCGTAGGTACTTGCCGCTTTCCATGCGTCGATCAATTCGGCGGCCGAGTTCACTTTGGCCATGCCGATACTGGAGCCTTCATGGGCTGGTTTGACGATCAAAGGCAGGCCCAGTTCCTTGGCCGCAGAAATACAATCGTCTTCACTGCACAGTACGGCGTGACGTGGGGTCGGAATACCCAGGCTGTGCCACACCTGCTTGGTGCGCAACTTGTCCATCGCCAAGGCCGATGCGAGGATGCCGCTGCCGGTGTAAGGGATGCCGGCGCATTCGAGCAGGCCCTGCATGCTGCCGTCCTCACCGCCGCGGCCGTGAAGAATGAGAAAGGCGCGGTCGATTTTTTCAGCCTGCAGGCGGGCAAGGAAGTCATCGCCCACATCGATACCGAAGGCATTCACGCCAGCACTTTGCAGCGCCTCAAGCACCGCATTGCCGGACTTGAGCGACACTTCGCGCTCAGCGCTCTTGCCGCCGAACAACACGGCCACGCGACCGAAGTCGGCAGGCGCAAGGGTTGAAAACAGGGAGCCGTAATCAGTGGTCATTTCGACTTCCCCTTGGCGGCGGCTGCAAACAGCGGGCTCGCCAGCAACTTGGGCGCAAGGCCACCGATATCACCGGCGCCCTGGCACAGCAGGATGTCGCCGGCGCGCAGCAGCGGCTTGACGATAGGCGCCAGATCCACGCCACGCTCGATGTAGATCGGGTCCAACTGGCCGCGCTGGCGGATGCTGTTGCACAACTTGCGGCTGTCAGCGCCCGGGATCGGTTCTTCACCGGCCGGGTAGACTTCCATCAGCAGCAGCACGTTGGCATCGGCCAGTACATTGACGAAATCGTCGTACAGGTCGCGGGTGCGGCTGTAGCGGTGCGGCTGGTACACCATAACCAGCCGGCGCTCCGGCCAACCACCGCGCACGGCCTTGATAACGGCCGCAACTTCGGTCGGGTGGTGCCCGTAGTCGTCCACCAGCATCACGTCACCACCTTCAACCGGCAGTTGGCCGTAGACCTGGAAGCGACGGCCCACACCGGCAAAGCGCGACAGGCCCTCGACGATGGCTTCATCGCTGACGCCTTCATCGGTGGCAATGCAGATGGTCGCCAAAGAGTTCAGCACGTTGTGGTTGCCCGGCATGTTCACCGACACGTCCAGCGGCTCGCGATCGGGGCGCAGCACGGTGAAGAAGGTTTGCATGCCTTCCTGGCGCACATTGATTGCGCGCACGTCGGCGTCTTCGCTGAAGCCGTAGGTCACGGTAGGGCGTTTGACCTGGGGCAGGATTTCACGCACCACCGGGTCGTCCAGGCACACCACGGCCAGACCGTAGAACGGCAGGTTGTGCAGGAAGTCGACGAAGGTTTTCTTCAATTTGTTGAAGTCACCGTCGTAGGTCGCCATGTGGTCTTCGTCGATGTTGGTGACGACGGCGACCAGCGGTTGCAGGTGCAGGAAGCTCGCATCACTTTCATCGGCTTCGGCGATCAGGTAGCGGCTGGTGCCGAGCTGGGCATTGGTGCCAGCTGCATTCAGGCGGCCACCGATGACGAAGGTCGGGTCCAGGCCACCGGCGGCGAACACCGAGGCGATCAGGCTGGTGGTGGTGGTCTTGCCATGGGTACCGGCAACGGCGATGCCGTGGCGATAGCGCATCAGCTCGGCGAGCATCTCGGCACGCGGCACCACAGGGATACGGCGCTCAAGGGCGGTGGCCACTTCCGGGTTGGAGGTGTTCACGGCGCTGGACACCACCAGCACATCGGCCTCGGCAGCGTTCTCGGCACGGTGGCCGATAAAGATCTGCGCGCCAAAGGACTTCAGGCGCTCGGTGACCGGCGACTCTTTCAAGTCCGAGCCGGACACCTGGTAGCCCAGGTTCAGCAACACTTCGGCAATCCCGCACATGCCCACGCCACCGATACCGACGAAGTGAATACGACGGATACGGCGCATCTCGGGTTGCGGCATGGCTTTCTGATTCTCAACCATGGGCCACCTCCAGGCAGATATCGACCACGGTGCGGGTTGCGTCAGGTTTGGCCAGGCGGCTTGCGGTGCTCGCCATGCTGTTGAGTCGTTCCGGTTGCATCAAAACCTCGGTCAGGCGTGCGGCCAAATCGGCGGCGCCAGTCGTTCTTTGCGGCAGCAGGAAGGCAGCGCCCTCCCCGGCCAAATATTCGGCGTTGCGGGTCTGGTGATCGTCGATGGCATGGGGCAAAGGCACCAGCAAGGACGGCAGACCGGCGGCCGCCAGTTCACTGACGGTCAGCGCACCAGCGCGGCAGACCACCAGGTCGGCCCAGCCATAGGCTTGGGCCATGTCTTTGATGAAGGGCTGTACATTGGCCTCTACACCGGCCTCGCGATAACGCGCGGCGGTGATTTCATCGTGGTTCTTGCCGGCCTGGTGGAAGATCTCCGGGCGCACATCCTCAGGAAGTTGCGCAACGGCTTCAGGCAGCAATTTATTCAGCGGCTCGGCGCCCAGGCTTCCGCCCAGGATCAGCAGGTGAGCCTTGCGCCCCGCCAGCGCGTCACGCGCAATGGCCATGAACAGTTCGGTACGCACCGGGTTACCGGTGGTGCGAAGCTTGTCGGAGGCGGCGAAGGTTTTCGGGAAGGCTTCACACACCCGCGCAGCCAACGGCACTAGCAGACGGTTGGCAGTACCGGCGACGGCGTTCTGTTCGTGAACGATCACCGGCACACCCGCGAGTTTCGCCGCAACACCACCAGGGCCGGTCACATAACCGCCAAAGCCGAGCACACACACCGGCTTCAACTCGCGAATGATCCTGCGCGCCTGCATGACCGCCTTGAGCAACACGAACGGTGCCTTGAGCAATGACAACTTGCTCTTGCCACGCAGGCCGGTGACGTTGATCAAATGCAGCGGCAAGCCGGCATTGGGCACCAATTCGTTTTCAATGCCACGGGGCGTACCCAGCCAGTGCACGGTGTAGCCACGGTTCTGGAATTCACGGGCGCAAGCCAGGGCCGGGAACACATGCCCCCCGGTGCCGCCCGCCATGATCAGCACGTTAGCGCCCATGGGTCGGCTCCTCGGCGAAGTCGCTTTCGCTGAACTCCATCTCTTCGCTGCCCAGGTGGGTGCGACTCTCCCACTCGATACGCAGCAACAAGCCGAGACAGGCGCAGCAAATCACCAACGAACTGCCGCCGTAACTGAGGAACGGCAAGGTCAGGCCCTTGGTCGGGAGCAGGCCGACGTTCACGCCGATGTTGATCAGGAACTGGCCGATCCACAGGAAAGCCAACCCATAGGCCACGTAGGCGGCGAAGAACTGCTTGGCCTTCTCGGCCCACAAGCCGATGTACATGGCGCGCACGCAGACGAATACAAACAGTGCCACGGTGCACAGCGAACCCACCACACCCAACTCTTCGGCCAATACCGAGAACACGAAGTCGGTGTGGGCTTCCGGCAGGTAGAACTGCTTCTGCACACTGTTGCCCAGGCCCACACCCAGCCACTCGCCGCGACCGAAGGCGATCAGCGCCTGGGTCAACTGGTAGCCGGAGCCGAACTGGTCGGACCAGGGGTCGGTAAAGGTGATCAAACGCGCCATCCGGTAGGGTTGCGCCTGCACCAGGATGGTCACCGCCGCGACGGCCAGCACCACCATCAAGGTGAAGCGGAACAGCCCGACACCACCCAGGAACAGCATCGCGGCGGCGGCGCCCATCATCACGACCGTGGCCCCGAAGTCGGGCTCCATCAGCAATAGGCCAGCCATGGGCAGCAGCACGATGAACGGCTTGAAGAAGCCCATCCAGCTTTCGCGTACTTCTTTCTGACGGCGCACCAGGTAACCGGCGAGGTAGATCACCACGAACACTTTGGCAATTTCCGACGGCTGCACGTTGAACGCGCCGAAGCCGATCCAGCGCATCGAACCGTTCACCTCGCGGCCGATGCCGGGCACGATCACCATGACCAGCAAGCCGAACGCACCGATCAGCATCAGCCAACCCAGACGCTGCCAGGTGGCAATCGGAATCATCATGGTGACGATGCAGGCGCCCAGGCCGATCACCAGGTACACCAGGTGGCGGATCATCATGTACAGCGTGTTGCCCGACTGCACGGCGGCCACTTCGGAGGACGCCGAAGTGATCATCACCAGGCCCAGGCCGAGCAGCGCCAGGCAACCGGCGAGCATCGGGAAATCGAGGTCGATGCCGCGCCCGGTAATGATCGGCGACGGGTATGGCTTGATGATGTTTCTCAGGTTGAGGCTCATGCCAAAGCCTCCACGGCGCGGGCGAACAGTTGGCCGCGCTCTTCATAGTTCTTGAACATGTCGAAGCTGGCGCACGCGGGCGACAGCAACACCGCATCGCCAGGCTGGGCCAGGGCTTTGCACTGGGCAATGGCGTCGTCCAGGGAAGCTGCGCGTACTTGCGGTACAGCGTCACCGAGGGCGGCGGCGATCAGGTCCGAATCGCGGCCCATCAGCACCACGGCGCGGCAATGGGCGGCCACTGGAGCTTTGAGGTCCTTGAAGTCGGCACCCTTGCCATCACCACCGGCGATCAGCACCAGCTTGCCGTCGATATCGGCCCCCAGGCCTTCGATGGCCGCCAGGGCTGCACCGACATTGGTGGCTTTGGAGTCGTTGTAATAGCTGACGTCATTGAGGTCGCGCACCCATTGGCAGCGATGCTCAAGCCCGGCAAAGGTGCGCAGGCTCGCGAGCATGGCGTCGAACGGCAGGCCAACCGCGTGACCGAGCGCCAAGGCCGCCAGGGCATTGGACTGGTTGTGTGCGCCACGGATTTTCAGTTCGCGTACCGGCATCAGGTTCTGGAATTCGAACGCCAGGTACTTCTCGCCGCTCTCTTCACGAATGCCGAAGCCTTTGAAGTCCGGTTTGCCCAGGCCGAAGGTCCAGCAGGGCATGCCCTCGCCTATCAGCGGACGGCTCAGGGCATCCTGACGGTTGACGACAAATTGCTTGGCGCCACGGAAGATCCGGTGCTTGGCCAAGTGATAAGCCGGCAGGCCGCTGTAGCGGTCCATATGGTCTTCGCTGACGTTCAATACCGTCGCCACTTCAGCGCCCAGGTCGTGGGTGGTTTCCAGCTGGAAGCTCGACAACTCCATCACGTACAACTCGACGTCGTCGCTGAGCAAATCCAGTGCCGGCACGCCAAGATTGCCGCCGACGGCCACACGCTTGCCCGCCGCAGCCGCCATCTCGCCGACCAGAGTGGTGACGGTGCTTTTGGCGTTGGAACCGCTGATGGCCACGATCGGCGCCTTCGCGTTGCGTGCGAACAGGTCGATATCGCCAGACAGCTTCACGCCACGGGCCGCAGCCGCTTGCAGGGCCGGTGTCGCCAGGGCCAGGCCCGGGCTCACGTAGAGCTCGTCGGCACGGCACAGAAACTCGACATCCAGCTCGCCACAACGCACTTCCACGTGCGGGTAGTCACGGCGCAGCGTGACCAGCTCCGGTGGATTTTCCCGCGTATCGGCCACGGCAAACGACGTGCCCCGGTTCGCCAGGAAGCGAACCAGGGACATGCCGCTCTTGCCGAGGCCGACAACGATGCGGAAGTGGTCTGAAGCGATCAGGGACACTCGTTTCTACCTCAGTTTCAGGGTGGCAAGGCCGACCAGTACCAGAATCACGGTGATGATCCAGAAGCGGACAATCACGCGTGGCTCAGGCCAGCCCTTGAGTTCAAAATGGTGGTGAATCGGCGCCATGCGGAACACGCGGCGCCCGGTCAACTTGAAGGACGCCACCTGGATGACCACCGACAGGGTTTCCATCACGAACACGCCGCCCATGATGAACAGCACGATTTCCTGGCGAACGATCACCGCGATGGTGCCCAAGGCCGCGCCCAGCGCCAGTGCGCCGACGTCGCCCATGAAGACTTGTGCTGGGTAGGTGTTGAACCACAGGAACCCCAGGCCGGCACCGATCAGCGCACCGCAAAACACGATCAGCTCACCGGCGCCCGGTACATAAGGGATCAGCAGGTATTCAGCGAATTTCACGTTACCGGAGAGGTAGCAGAAGATGCCGAGCGCGCCGCCCACCATCACCGTCGGCATGATCGCCAGGCCGTCGAGGCCATCGGTCAGGTTCACCGCGTTGCTGGAGCCGACGATCACGAAGTAGGTCAGCACCACAAAGCCCACACCCAGAGGAATGCTCACATCCTTGAGCATCGGGATGATCAAGGTGGTTTCCACGGCACTTGGCGCGGTGGTGTACAGGAAGATCGCGGCGGCCAGGCCGAACACCGACTGCCAGAAATACTTCCAGCGGCTTGGCAGCCCCTTGGAGTTTTTCTCGATCACTTTGCGGTAGTCATCCACCCAGCCGATGGCGCCGAACAGCAGGGTCACCAGCAGCACCACCCACACGTAGCGGTTATGCAGGTCGGCCCACAGCAAGGTGCTGACGCCAATGGACGACAGGATCAGCGCACCGCCCATGGTCGGAGTGCCAGACTTGGACAGGTGCGACTGCGGGCCGTCGTTACGAACCGATTGACCAATTTGCAGGTTCTGCAGGGTGCGGATCATCCACGGCCCTAAAAACAGCGACAAAGACAGCGCGGTCAGCACACCCAGAATCCCGCGCAGGGTCAGGTACTGGAAGACCGCGAAGCCTTTGTGGAACTGTTGCAGATACTCAGCCAGCAGCAGCAGCATTAATGTTTCTCCGTACTTGAGCCACACAAGGCTGCGACGACGTTTTCCATCACCGCGCTGCGCGATCCCTTGATCAAAATAGTTGTGTGTTTGTCATGTTCAGCCGCCGTCAACGCCTGGATCAGCTCGGCCTGGCTGGCGAAATGCCGCGCGCCGGGGCCGAAAGCGTTGACCGCATGAGCCATGTTCGTGCCAACGGCGTAGAGCGCGTCCACTTTGCCGGCGGCATAGGCGCCGACTTCACGGTGGCCTTGTTCAGCCCAATCGCCCAGTTCGCCGATATCGCCCAGCACCAGCACCTTGCGCCCATCAAAGCCTTTGAGCAGGTCCACAGCGGCATTGATGGAGGACGGGTTGGCGTTGTAAGTGTCATCAATCACGCGCATGCCGTTGCCAGCCAGTTGCGCCACAGTGCGGCCCTTGACCGGCTGCACCGCGCCCAGGCCCGTGGCAATGCCGAACAGCGACACACCCAGGGCATGGGCGGCAGCGGCGGCGGCCAAGGCGTTGGCGACGTTATGGTTGCCCAGCAGGTTCAACTGCACGTGCTCATCACCTTGCGGAGTGTGCAAGGTGAAGGACGGGCAGCCACGGGCATCGACATTGATGTTGGAAGCGTGAAAATCGGCTGCGGCATTCAGCACTGCAAACGTCAGGACCTTGCGACCGGCGGCGCGTACACGCCAGGTCTCGAACGCCTTGTCATCCAGGTTCAGTACCGCAGTGCCCGAGGCGTCGAGGCCCTCAAGGATTTCGCCCTTGGCTTCGACGATTTTTTCCGGGCCGCCGAACTCACCGACATGGGCGGTACCGGCGTTGTTGATGATCGCCACGTGAGGCTGGGTCAGCGCCACGGTATAGGCGATTTCGCCGATGCGCGAAGCCCCCAGTTCAATCACTGCCGCCGTGTGTTCCGGAGCCAGTTCGAGCAGGGTCAGCGGTGCGCCGAAATCATTGTTCAGGTTGCCACGGGTCGCGAGTACCGGCCCGCGCGTACGCAAGACGCCAGCAAGCAGTTCCTTGACCGTGGTCTTGCCGCTGGAACCGGTAATGGCCGCCACCGGCTTATCAAAAGCAGCACGGTTAAGCGCACCCAGTTGGCCCAGGGCCAGGCGGGTGTCGGCTACCAGCAATTGCGGCAAGGCAGAATCGGCCACTTCACGCTGCACCAAGGCACCGACGGCACCTTTGGCGGCAACGTCGTTGAGGTAGTCGTGACCATCGAAACGCGGGCCGGCCAGGGCGACAAACAGCTGCCCCGACTGGATGTTACGACTGTCGATACTGACGCCGGTGAATGTGCAGTCGCTCGACAGCACACGGGCCGACAGGGCCTGGGCCAGTTCGCGGAACGTCATCGCCTTAAGCATGGGCGACCTCCCAGGCGGTCAGGGCGTGATCCGCCTCGACCAGATCGGAGAAGGCATGGCGCTCACCGTTGATTTCCTGATAGTCCTCGTGGCCTTTACCCGCGAGCACCACGACGTCGTCCGCGCCGGCACTGGCGATCAGCTGGGCAATGGCGGCGCCGCGTCCAGCCACAAACGTAACCTTGGAGGCGTCTTTGAAACCGACACGGATGTCGTCGAAAATCTGGCTCGGGTCTTCGCTGCGCGGGTTGTCGTCGGTGACAAGTACGCCGTCGGCCAAACGCTCGACGATCTCGGCCATCAATGGGCGCTTGCCGCGATCGCGATCACCGCCGCAACCGAACAGGCACAGCAGTTTGCCTTTGGCATGTGGGCGCAGGGCTTCGAGGACTTTTTCCAGGGCATCCGGTGTGTGGGCGTAATCGACCACCACCAGCGGTTGCGTGCCGCCACCCAGGCGCTGCATGCGACCGGCCGGGCCTTCCAGCTTCGGCAGTACCCGCAGGATTTCATCCAGGGCGTAGTCCAGGCCCAGTAATGCACCGATAGCGGCGAGCACGTTGCTCAGGTTGAACCGCCCGAGCAAGGTGCTGCGCAAGTGGTGCTCGCCCTGCGGCGTCACCAATGTGGCGCGCACGCCTTCATCATTGAATTGGGCTTCGCGGCAATACAGGTAGGCACTGGCATCTTGCAGGCTATAGCTGATCAGGCGCGCGTCGCTGTCTCCGCCCGCCAGTTGGCGGCCAAACGCGTCGTCGAGGTTGACCACCCGGCACTTCAGGTCATTCCAGGCAAACAGCTTGGCCTTGGCGGCAGCATACGCCTCCATAGTGCCGTGGTAGTCGAGGTGATCGCGGGACAGGTTGGTCATCACCGCCACGTCAAAGGCCAGAGCAGTGACACGCCCTTGGTCCAGGCCATGGGAAGACACTTCCATGGCAACCGCCTTGGCGCCGGCCTTTTTCAGGTCGGCCAGGGTCGCTTGCACGGCAATCGGGTTTGGCGTGGTGTGCAGGCCGCTTTGCAGCGCGCCATAGAAACCGGTACCCAGGGTGCCGACGATGCCGCAGTGCTGACCCAGCAGGTCCAAAGCCTGGGCGACCAATTGGGTCACGCTGGTCTTGCCGTTGGTGCCCGTCACGCCCACCAGGTTGAGCTGGCGGCTCGGGTCACCATAGAAACGCCCGGCGATGTCAGAAAGCTGCGCAGCCAGGCCCCTGACCGGAATCAACGGCACATCGGTGATCGGCAGCACGGTGGCGCCTTCCACTTCATAGGCGACCGCAGCCGCACCGCGTTGCAGGGCATCGGCGATATGCGCACGGCCATCGAGCTTGCCGCCAGGTACCGCCAGGAACAGGTCGCCGGCGCGTACATTACGACTGTCCAGGGTCAGCTCACGAATCAGCAGATCGTGGCCGGCATGGGCAAAAATCTTGTTCAGGCTAAGAGACATCAGCCGCGCCCTCCATTGGCTTTGACAGCGGCAGCCGGTGGACCAGCGTTGGCTTGTTGCGTCGGCGGCAGGTTGTCCGGCGTGATATTCATCAAGCGCAGGGTGCCGGACATCACTTTGCTGAACACGGGCGCCGAAACCAGGCCACCGAAGTAACCGGCTTTACTAGGTTCGTCGATGACCACGACGATGGCGTAGCGCGGGTCGCTCATCGGGCCGAAGCCGGCGAACAGCGAACGGTAGGAGTTTTCGGCATAGCCCTTGGTGCCCACCGAGGTCTTACGCGCCGTACCGGACTTGCCAGCAACGTGGTACGCCGGCACCTGGGCGCGGAATACGCCGCGCGGTGCCTCGATCACTTGTTGCAGCATGCCTTGCATGGTCTTGGCGACGTTTTCCGGGATCACTTGGGTGGCTTTTGGCGCTTCGTCGACGTGGATCAGGCTCAGCGGAACCATACGGCCGTTATTGGCCAATACCGAGAACGCGTGGGCCAACTGGATGGCGGTCACCGACAGGCCGTAGCCGTAGGACAGCGTGGCAGTCTCGGCTTTTCTCCACTCGCGGTAGTTCGGCAGGTTACCGACCCGCTCGCCCGGGAAGTCGAGGCCGGTGGGTTGGCCCAGGCCGATCTTTTGCGCCAAGTGATAAATAGTCTCGCCGCCGATATCGAAGGCCACCTTACTCATGCCGACGTTACTGGAGTTGATCAGGATGCCGGTCAGGTCCAGCACTGGCCCCTCGGTGCGGGACACGTCACGAATGGTGTACTTGCCCAACTGCAAGGTGCCTGGGTAAACCTCGACCTTGTCGCTGGGTTTCCAGCGGCCGGTTTCCAGGGCAGCGCTCATGGAGATCGCTTTCATGGTCGAGCCCGGCTCGAACACGTCGATCATCGCGCGGTTACGCATCATCGCCGGCTGAAGGTTGCGACGGTTGTTCGGGTTGTAGGTCGGCTGGTTGACCATGGCGAGGATCTCGCCGGTCTTCACGTCCATGATCACCAGGCTGCCGGCCTTGGCGCCGTTCTCGATGATCGCGTTACGCAGTTCGCGGTTGGCCAGGTATTGCAGGCGCAAATCGATCGACAACGCCAGAGGCTTGCCGGCCTTGGCGTTTTTGGTGACCTGGACATCCTTGATCAGTCTGCCGCGCCGATCCTTGATGACCTGCCGCTTGCCGGGAACGCCGGCCAGCCATTCGTCGTAGGCCAGTTCGACACCTTCGCGACCATGGTCATCGATATCGGTAAAGCCGACCATATGCGCGGTGGTTTCACCGGCCGGGTAGAAACGACGAAACTCCTCGATGCCGTAGACACCGGGGATTTTAAGGTCGAGCACTTGCTGGCCTTGCTCAGGGGTAAGCCCGCGCACCAGGTAGATGAATTCTTTGTTGGCCTGGGCTTCCAGGCGCTCGGTCAGGGCCTTGCGGTCTTGCCCCAGGGCAGCGGCCAGTTCAGGCCACTTGTCCTTGGCAACTTGCAGTTCCTTGGCGTTGGCCCACAGGGTGGTCACCGGGGTACTGACGGCCAGAGGCTCGCCGTTACGGTCGGTGATCAGGCCACGGTGCGCAGGAATCGGAATATGCCGCAGGCTGCGGGCGTCACCCTGGCCGATCAGGAAGTCGCGGTCGACGACCTGCAGGTCGAAGATGCGCCAGACGATCGCGCCCACCATCAATGCCAGCAAGCCGAGCATCAGGCGGAAGCGCCATGGGTAGAGTGCCCCTTCGAGTTTCATCATGGCGCCACCATGCGAACTTCAGCCGCGCCAGGGATGTGCATCTTCAATTGTTCAGTGGCCAGCACTTCGATACGGCTGTGAGCCGTCCAGGTGCTTTGCTCAAGGATCAGCCGGCCCCACTCTGCCTGGGCTTTGTCACGCACGCTCAATTCCCCGTAGAGGGTATTGAGCAACTGGCGGTTCCAGTGGGCGCTGTAGGACACCGCAATCGCGGATACCAGCACGCCGACAAACAGCAGCAACATAAAGAAGCTGCCGCCCGGGAGGGGCTTGGCGAAAAGCTTGCTCACCGCAATTTCTCCGCAACACGCATGACGGCGCTACGGGAACGTGGGTTGGCCTTGAGTTCGGCTTCGGAAGCGAACTGCGCTTTGCCATGGATTTTGATTTTCGGCACAAAGGCTTCGAAACGCACCGGCAGGTTGCGCGGCAGGTTGTCGGATTCGCCCTTGACCAGACGACGCATGAACAGTTTGACGATGCGGTCTTCCAGGGAGTGGAAGCTGATCACCACCAGGCGACCGCCCACTTCCAAAGCATCCAGAGCGGCTTCGAGGCCGGCTTCCAGATCGCCCAATTCGTTGTTGACGTGAATGCGCAGGCCCTGGAACGCACGGGTCGCCGGGTTCTTGCCCTTTTCCCAGGCCGGATTGGCGACCTTCAGCACTTCGGCCAGGTCAGCGGTGCGTTCGAACGGCTGGATTTCGCGGCGCTCGACCACGGCACGCGCCATTCGACCGGCGAAGCGCTCCTCACCGTATTCCTTGAACACACGGGCGATTTCTTCCACCGGCGCGGTGGCGATGAATTGTGCGGCACTGACCCCACGGGTAGGGTCCATGCGCATATCGAGGGGGCCGTCGTTCATGAAACTGAAGCCGCGCTCCGGGTCATCGAGCTGTGGCGAAGACACGCCCAGGTCGAGCAGAACCCCGGCCACCTTGCCCGCCATGCCGCGCTCGGCAACTTCGGCCCCCAGCTCGGCAAAGCTGCGCTGCACAACGACAAAGCGGCCGTCTTCGGCCGCTAGCGCTTGCCCGGTGGCAATCGCTTGAGGGTCTTTGTCGAACCCAAGGAGTTTGCCGTCGGACCCGAGCTGGCTGAGTATCAACCGGCTATGCCCGCCCCTGCCGAATGTGCCATCGACATAGCAGCCATCGGCACGTACGGCGAGAGCCTCGACGGCTTCGTCAAGCAGTACGGTGATGTGGTTAAAGCCGCTATCAATAGTCACAGGATCAAATCACGCAGTTCATCAGGCATGGCGCCCGGTTGTTGAATAGCAGCCAGGTCCGCTGCAGACACAGCATCCCAGGCATCTTCGTCCCACAATTGGAACTTGTTCAGTTGGCCTACCAGCATTGCGCGCTTGTCGAGCTTGGCGTACTCGCGCAGTCGCGGCGGCACCAGGAAACGACCACTGCCATCGAGTTCAAGGTCGACGGCATTACCGATCAGCAAACGCTGGAGTCGGCGGTTTTCTTCACGCAATGAAGGCAGCGCGCGCAACTTGGTTTCAATCAACTCCCACTCATCGAGGGGGTAAACGCATAAACAAGGATCAACGGCGTCAATCGTGATGATTAATTGCCCTGAACTTCGCGAAATGAGCTCGTCACGATACCGGCTCGGCATAGCGAGACGGCCTTTTGCATCGAGACTGATAGCGTTAGCTCCGCGAAACACAGATGCGTTTCTCCAAATTTTAGCGTTTTACGTTCAAAAAACCCACTTTGTGCCACTTTCCGCCACTTGCGCACACTATAGGAATGCGCCTACCACACCGTCAAGGCGCGTATTCAAGGAAAAGCCTTACAGAACGGAGATTTAGGAGGGTAAAAGGAGGAGAAACGAGAGTTTTGCGATGTTTTTGACTCAACAACAGCAAATAGCTCAAAGAGCTAGAGCGCAAAGTTAAAGTAATTTATTAAGAGTAAGATTTTTTTGGTATTACGAAGATGCATCTGCCAATGATTTGGCAGGGAGGGATTCTTGCGTTACTACCGGGTTTGCGCACGAGATTCGAACGCAAGGAAAAAAGGTGGAGAGTCGATCTGTAAGCCGGGTTCTGTCTTGAACAGTCATTCGTCTACGATGGCCATCACTGGACATCTTTAGCAACCTACCCGGTCCCAGCGCGGGCCACGCCTTGGGACCCTATTTGGTCTTGCTCCAAGTGGGGTTTACCTAGCCACGAACTGTTGCCAGTCGTGCGGTGCGCTCTTACCGCACCTTTTCACCCTTACCGGCACCGAAGTGCTTAGGCGGTTATTTTCTGTGGCACTTTCCGTAGGCTCACGCCTCCCAGGCATTACCTGGCACTTCGCCCTATGGAGCCCGGACTTTCCTCCCCCCCCTAATTTTCATAGAGGGCAGCGACTGTCCAATCGACTCTCCGCCGCGAAGGTTAACGGCACGGCGGCTTGAGGACAAGTATTAAAAGTGCAGCATTGCCATCACGTTCAGACGAAATACAGTTTTGGCCCCGGAACTATTCGGCCTTCTGTTTATCGAGCGCGACCTGATACAACACATTCTTGCGCACACCGGTAATTTCGGCAGCCAGGGCGGCGGCGCGCTTGAGCGGCATTTCCTTGAGCAGCAAATCGAGGACGCGCATGGCCTCGCTGCCCACCGCGTCTTCATTCTCCGGCGCGGTCCAGCCTGCTACCAGCACCACGCATTCGCCACGTTGTTGATTGCTGTCGCCCTCGACAAACGCTCGCAGCTCCTCCAGCGGCAACCCCTTGAGGGTTTCGAAGGTCTTGGTCAACTCCCGGGCCAACAAGGCCAGGCGCTCGCCGCCGAACACCAGCTCCATGTCTTGCAGGCATTCAAGGATGCGATGCGGGGCCTCATAAAAGATTAAGGTGCGCGGCTCTTCTTTAAGTGCCTGCAGACGCGCCCGACGCCCTACGGCCTTGGCGGGCAGGAAGCCTTCGAAGATAAAGCGGTCCGAGGGCAACCCGGCGGCCGATAATGCAGCAATCAGCGCGCAGGCTCCTGGAACAGGCACTACATTGATACCAGCGGCGCGCGCCTGGCGGACCAGATGGTAACCAGGATCGGAAATCAGGGGCGTGCCCGCGTCGGAAATCAGCGCCACGTCATCACCCGCCAAAAGACGCGTGATAAAGCGGCTACCCTCTTCACGTTCGTTGTGTTCGTGGCAGGCCGCTAATGGCGTGCTGATACCAAAATGCTGCATCAACCGTTGGGAGTGCCGCGTGTCTTCTGCCGCGATCAATTTCACCTCGCGCAACACCTTCAGCGCCCGGGCACTGATGTCGTCCAGGTTGCCAATGGGCGTCGCCACCACAAAAAGCGAGCCAGCAGTGGAATTCAAAGGACCTGGAGCAGTCAAAGCGCACACCTCGATGGTTGGCAAAAGCCACATTGTAGCGCGTAGACGCCTTGAAAATATGCCATCACGGCCGATGCCGTTTCAGCCACCGTCAGCTATTGGCAACATTTGCACGACCTAAATCCACGGTTTAACGCCATGAACATCGCGCCTGGGCCAGTGCTTGGGTACACTTCCACGCTAATTTGATCGGTATCAGGAACACTTACATGATCGCTTGCCTGCGGCTGCTCTCCGCCCTCTGCCTCGCTGCCTTGCTGGCCGCTTGCGCCAGTTCGCCCTCCTCCAGTCTTGGCGAACTGCCACGCACGCCCGATGCCAGTATCGAGCAACTGCTCGAACAGGCGACGAACGCCAAGACGCCAGAAAAAGCCGCGTTGCTGCGCCTGAGCGCGGCGGACCTGGCCTACCAGCAGAACAATCCCGGCCGCTCCTCGCAGATCCTTGCGCAAGTGCCCCTGGATGCCCTGAAGCCAGCCGCGCAAGTATTTGCCAGCACCCTGGCCGCAGAACTGGCCATGGGGCGCAACCAGCCCAAGGCGGCCTTGGCAGCGCTGAACCACCCTAGCCTGCAAAACCTGAAGGAACTGCCGGCCGACCAGCAGATCCGCACCGGTACCGTACATGCACGCGCCTATGAAGCCGACGGCCAGACCCTCGCCGCCGCTCGCGAGCGGGTGGCCATGGCGCTCCTGCTGACGGCTGAAGCTGCCAGCAGCAACCACGAGGCTATCTGGGTATTGATTGCCGCGCTGCCAGCCGAACAGCTGCAAGCTACCGGCAACCCGACCCTCGATGGCTGGATCACTCTGGCCCAGGCGGTCAAGGGCGCCGGTACGCTGGAGCAACAACAAGCCGCCATCGACACCTGGCGCGCTCAGAACCCAGGGCACCCGGCGGCAGTGCAACTGCCAGCACCGCTGACCAAGCTCAAGGAACTGGCCAGCCAGCCCCTGAACAAGATTGCCCTACTGCTGCCGCAGGAAGGTCCGCTGGCTGCTGTGGGCAAAGCGCTGCGCGAAGGCTTCATGGCGGCGCACTACCAGGCTGAGCAAGCCGGGCAGAAGCCGCCGGTCATTGAGTTCTATGACAGCTCGCGCCTGGCCTCCCTCGACGAGTTCTATGCCAAGGCCCAGGCCGCCGGTGTGCAACTGGTGGTCGGCCCGCTGGAAAAACCGCTGGTCAAGCAACTCAGCGCGCGCCCGCAGTTACCGATCACCACCCTGGCCCTGAACTACAGCGAGACCGATCAGGGCCCGGCGCAGTTGTTCCAATTCGGCCTGGCCGCTGAAGACGAAGCCCGCGAAGTGTCGCGCCGTGCCCGTGCCGATGGCCTGCATCGCGCCGCCGCCATGGTGCCCCGTGGCGAATGGGGTGAGCGTGTCTACAAGGCGTTCCGCCAGGATTGGGAAGCCAATGGCGGCACCGTCATGGGCGTTGAATATGTCGACCAACCTGTGGCCCTGGCCCAGCAGATCGCCGATCTGTTCCAACTGCGCAAGAGCGAAGGCCGCGCCAAGAGCCTGCAAAGCACAGTCGGTACCGACGTCGCCGCCCAGCCTTCGCGTCGCCAGGACATCGAGTTCATCTTCCTGGCCGTCACGCCGCAACTGGCCCAGCAGATCAAGCCGACCCTGAACTTCCAGTACGCCGGGGATGTGCCGGTATACGCAACCTCCCACGTGTACAGCGCCAGCGGTGATCGTAACCAGTACCTGGACATGACCAACGTGATGTTCTGCGAAACCCCTTGGCTGCTTAATACCACCGACCCACTGCGCAACCAGGTCGCCGCGCAATGGCCGCAAGCCAATGGCAGCCTGGGCCGCCTCTACGCGATGGGCGTCGATGCCTACCGCCTGGCGCCACGCCTGGGCCAGCTCAAGGCACTGCCGGACACCCGTGTCGACGGCCTCTCGGGCAACCTGGGCATCAGCGCCAACCAGCGCGTTGATCGCCAGATGCCGTGGGCGAAGTTCGTCGGCGGCGACATTCAGCGCCTGCCCGATACCCCACGCTGATGCCCGAGCGGTCCAGCGCACACAGCGGCAAGGATGCCGAACTGCATGCACTCAACTACCTGCAACAACAGGGTCTGCGCCTTCTGGCGCAGAACTGGTTATGTAAACGCGGCGAGCTTGATCTGGTCATGCTTGACGGCGATACAGTAGTATTCGTCGAAGTCCGCTACAGAAAACACGCACAATGGGGTGGCGCGCTCGCCAGTATCGACGGGCGCAAGCGTCAAAAGCTGATACTCGCTGCGCAGTTTTTTCTGCAAAAAGAGCATCGCTGGGCTGACTGCCCCTGCCGTTTCGATGTGGTTGCCATGGAAAGCACCCCGTCAGGCACAGCTGATCTGACCTGGCTCAAAAATGCCTTTGACAGCTGATTCGCCGGGCACCTTCACCACTCATTTTTGCTCTTTGCTTTGCGGGCTGCACATTACCTGTGCCAAACAGCCGCGCTACTTAAGGTCACACAGATGGACATGCAATCCCGAATTCGCCAGCTTTTCCAGGCCAGCATCGACACCAAGCAACAGGCGATGGACGTACTTGCACCGCACATCGAGCAAGCCAGCCAGGTGATGGTCAATGCCTTGCTCAACGAAGGCAAAATGCTTTCGTGCGGCAATGGCGGTTCGGCTGGCGATGCCCAGCATTTTTCCTCCGAGCTGCTCAACCGTTTCGAACGTGAGCGCCCGAGCCTGCCGGCTATTGCCTTGACCACCGACTCGTCGACGATCACTTCGATTGCCAACGACTACAGCTATAACGAAATCTTCTCCAAGCAGATCCGCGCCCTCGGCCAGCCGGGCGATGTATTGCTGGCGATTTCCACCAGCGGCAACTCGGCCAATATTATTCAAGCGATCCAGGCCGCACATGATCGCGAAATGATTGTCGTAGCCTTGACCGGTCGCGACGGCGGCGGCATGGCTTCGCTGCTGCTGCCGGAGGACGTGGAGATTCGCGTCCCGGCCAATGTCACTGCACGCATCCAAGAAGTTCATCTGCTGGCGATCCACTGCCTGTGCGATCTGATCGACAGCCAACTGTTCGGGAGTGAAGAATGACCGTTAATCGCCTCAGTCTTTTGGCCATCACGCTGTGCGTCGCCATCAGCGGCTGCAGCTCGGCTATCACCGCTACACGGGACACCCCTATCCAGGACGACCGTGGCACACGTACCTTCGGCAGCACCATCGATGATTCGCTGATCGAAACCAAGGTCAAGGTCAACGTCGCCAAGGCGGCTACCGACCTGGGCAACGGTGCCTCGCGCATCGTGGTGACCAGCTTCAACGGTGTGGTCCTGCTGGCAGGCCAAACCCCGCGCGCCGACCTCAAGGCCCAGGCCGAGCAAGCCGCCGCCGGCGTGCAACGCGTCAAGAAGGTCCACAACGAACTGCAGGTCATGGACCCGATCACTCTGCTGGCCATCAGCAACGATGCGCTGCTGACCACCAAGATCAAGGCCCAGATGCTGACCGACAGTGCAGTGCCAGGCTCGCGGATCAAGATCGTCACCGATAACGGCATCGTCTACATGATGGGCCTGCTGACCCAGGCAGAAGCCACCCGCGCCGCCAATCTGGTGCAGGGCGTGTCGGGCGTACAGAAGATCGTGAAGGTGTTCGAATACATCGACTGATGTAGATCGAAGGTGCCTGATCGTTCCCACGCTCTGCGTGGGAACGCACCCCGTGACGCTCCGCGTCACCGCACACGCTTCAGCTTTTGCGCCAAGAGTAGGACGCGGAGCGTCCGAAGGAGCGGGCATTCCCACGCAGAGCGTGGGAACGATCAAAACACGCAGCCACTAAAAAGGGCGCCGTGCATTGACTGCACGGCGCCCTTTTTAGTGCCCAGGGGTTTACTGGTATTGCTGGTACGGGTTGCCCTGGAACTGGTTGTTCTGCTGTGGCGCCTGCTGCTGGCCAGGCTGGCCGTATTGCTGGCCAGGGATCGGGCCGAGGTTGACCTCGACACGACGGTTCTGGGCACGGCCATTCACGTCGGCGTTGCTGGCAATCGGGTTATCCGGGCCGGCCCCGCGTGCGCTCAGGTTGGCACCGTTGACACCTTGGGAGGTCAGGTAGTTGGCCACGCTCTGCGCACGGCGCTGGGACAGGTCCATGTTCAGTTGACGGCTACCGGTGCTGTCGGTGTAGCCAACGATCTGGATGGTGTTCTGGTTGAACTGCTTGAGGGAGTTGGCCAGGTTGTTCAGCGGCTGATAGAAGCTGCTGGAGATCGCGTCCGAGTTGGTGGCGAAGGTAATGTTACCCGGCATGATCAGCTTGATCTGGTCGCCCTGGCGCTGCACCTCAACCCCGGTATTGGCCATGCTTTCGCGCAGTTTTTTCTCCTGCTGGTCGGCGTAGTAGCCGTAGCCCGCCGCACCGGCACCCGCAACGACTGCGCCAATCAGCGCGCCCTTGCCACGGTTGTTATGGTCGATGGCTGCACCGGCCAATGCGCCAGCCAGCGCACCGAGGCCGCCGTACTTGGCGGTTTTGCTCATGCCGCTTTCGGAACCATTGCTGGCCTGTCCCTGGCTGCCGTCATAAGGGTTAGGTGAAGCGCAGCCAGACAACAGGGCTAAGGCGGTAGCGACAACAAGCAGACGACGCGGAGTGAACATGAAGGAAGCTCCTACTTTTGCATTCTGTGATGCAGAGGACATTGGCAATGGACCTGTGCCGAGTTTGGAACGCGACAAACGGCAAAAATTCCGTGCAGGGGTGCGTAAAGCATAGCTGTCTTTGGCTCGGGCCTGTGCCTGTGTGTCTGTACCGGCTTGTATCAGAGCCGACAACCCATCACGCACGCACGAAAGGATTCTCCCGCATCTCATCGCCCAGCAACGTATCCGGCCCATGCCCAGTGACCACCGTCGCGCCTTCGTCCAGCGTATACAGGCGCTGCTTGATCGACCGCACAATCGTCGCCTGGTCGCCGCCCCATAAATCCGTACGCCCTACCCCGCGACGAAACAAGGTATCGCCGGCGATCAACAGCTTGGCGTCGGCAAACCAGAAACTCATCGAGCCCGGTGTATGCCCTGGGGTGTGCAAGGCCACGCCGCAGCCGCAGGCCAGTTCTTCGTCATGCTCCAGCCAGCGATCCGGAGACGGCACCGGGACGTAGGGCACGCGAAACATCTGGCATTGCATTTCCAGGTTGTCCCACAGAAATTGATCATCCCTATGCAGGTGCAACGTAGCACCGGTCTTTTCCTTCAATTGGCCGGAAGCCAGGAAATGATCAAGGTGAGCATGGGTGTGGATAATGCTCACCACCTTCAGGCCCAGCGCATCAAGGCGCGCCAGAATCAACTCGTGATTGCCGCCGGGGTCGACGACGATGGCTTTTTTTGTGACCGGGTCACCAATGATGGTGCAGTTGCACTGCAACGGGCCGACGGGGAAGGTTTCGCGAATCAACGGTTGTTTTTCAATAGTCATGGGTGTCCTGCAAGCTCTCTGGCGCGTTCCAAGTGCAGTATGGTGTAGCTTGCCCCTGCTCTGGAAGGAGTCGATTGCGCGGTCTATCCGCTGCTAAGCTACACACGCGCCATTGAAATCCCCCGCTGCAGTCAGTCGCATTTGGAGCAACACCCATGGCGAATCAACAGATCATCTGCGAGCACTGCGACTGCGTGTACGAGAAAGTCACGCTCGCCAAACATCAAAAAGCCCTATGCGTACGTTGCTCGGGCGTACTGCAGCGCTATAACGGCTTGTCGGTGCAGCAACGCCTCGCCCTGACGGTGACTGCCGCAGTGCTGTGGACCTTCGCCAACTTTTATCCGGTGATGAGCATCAGCCTGCAGGGTTTGAAAAACAGCGCCACCCTCTGGGACTCAGTGGTTGCACTGAGCCTGGGGCCGATCACGTTCATTGCCTTGGTAGCGGCGATTTCCATCATTATCGCGCCGGTGTTTCAGCTGCTATTGCTGATCTGGGTGCTGAGTTTCGCCTTGGCCGGCAGGCGCTCGCCGGCGTTCAAGCTGTGCATGCGCTGGCTCGAAGCACTCCGGCCCTGGAGCATGCTGGAGGTGTGCCTATTGGGCGCGATGGTCGCGGTGTTCAAGCTGGCCGGCATGCTGGATGTGATCCCAGGCACCGGCCTGTTCGCCTTGGCCGCCCTGAGCCTGTTGCTGATCCGCATTGCCGGGCGCGATGTGCGCGACCTGTGGGACACCGTATGAATTCACCGCCCACCGCCCGCGAGCTGAACCTGTGCCTGTGCCACACCTGCGGCCAGCCCTGCGACATGCGCCTTGAGCCCACCGAGTGCGACCGCTGTGGCGCCGCGCTGCATCGGCGCAAGGTGCAGTCCCTGACCCGAACCTGGGCCTACATGCTCACCGCCCTCGCCTTTTATGTCCCGGCCAATTTATTGCCAGTGATGAACACCACCATGCTCGGCTCGGGCGCAGACAGCACCATCATGAGCGGCGTGCTGGAGTTCTGGCAACATGGCGCCTGGGACATTGCGCTGATCATTTTCATCGCCAGCATTGCCGTGCCGGGCATTAAGTTCCTGTCGCTGGGGCTGCTGCTGGTCACTGTGCAGCGCAATAGCCAGTGGGCGCGCAAGGAGCGTTCGAAGCTGTTTCGGTTTATCGAACTGATCGGCTATTGGTCGATGCTCGATGTCATCGTGGTCGCCCTGGTGGCCGCACTGGTGAAGTTTCAAGCCCTGGGCACGATAGAACCGCGCCTGGGCATTCTGTTTTTTGGCCTGGTGGTCGTGTTTACGATGCTCGCGGCCATGAGCTTTGATCCCCGGCTAATCTGGGAAAACCCACATAACGAGGAGACCACGGATGAGCTCATCCAAGGCTGACACCCCTGCGGGGCAACCCGTGATCAAGACGCGTCGTTTCAGTGTCTCGCTGGTCTGGATCGTGCCGATTGTCGCCGTACTGGTGGGGATCTCGCTGGTGATTCACAGCGTCATGCAACAAGGGCCGACCATCGTCCTCAACTTCAAGACCGGCAGCGGGCTGGTTGCCAACAAAACCGAGGTCAAATACCGCAACGTGGTGATCGGCCAAGTAACCGCCGTAGCTCTGAGTGATGACCAGAAAAGCGTCAATGCCACCGTCGAGCTGGTCAAACAGGCCGAAAGCTTCACCCGCGAAGATTCGAAATTCTGGGTGGTGCGCCCGCGCATTGGCGCAGGCGGCGTGTCGGGCATCGACACGTTGTTGTCCGGCGACTATATCGGCGCGGACATCGGTCAATCCGAGACCCGCGCCAAGCACTTCACCGGCTTGGAAAACCCGCCGCCCATCACCTACGGCGAGCCGGGCAAGCGCTTCACCCTGCACACCCAGGCCCTGGGTTCCCTGGACATCGGCTCCCCCGTCTATTACCGCAAGATCCCGGTGGGCCAGGTGGTGGCCTATGAGCTGGACAACGAGGGCAAGGGCGTGAATGTCGAAATCTTCGTGCATGCGCCCAATGATGTGTACATCACCGAGAACACGCGGTTCTGGAATGCCAGCGGCGTCGACTTGAGCGTCGGTGCCAATGGCTTTGCGCTGAAAACCGAATCCTTGTCGTCCATGTTGATGGGGGGGATTGCCTTCCAGGCGCCGCCCTACAACCCCAATGACAAACCGGCCGAAGAAAGTCGCAGCTTTGAATTGTTCGAAGACCAGCAAAGCGCCCTCGCCCCGCCCAACGGCAATGGGCAATACATGGTCCTGCGCTTCGATCAGGCCCTGCGCGGGCTGAAAGTCGACGCACCGGTGGAGTTCCTCGGCGTCGAGTTCGGCAGGGTTGTATCGATCAACCTGGATTTCGATGCGAAGAAACGCACCTTCCCGGTCAATGTCGGCATCGTGATCTACCCGCAACTGCTCGGCGAGGCCCACACCAAGCTGCTCAAGGCCATGAACAATAACCCTGACGATGAGGCAGCCGGCGTACGCCTGATCGGGACCTTCATCGAAAACGGCCTGCGCGCCCAGGCTCGCAGCGGTAACTTGCTGACCGGCCAGCTCTACATCGCCCTGGACTTCTACCCCAAGGCGGAAAAAGTCGCGTTCGACCCGAACCAGCGCCCCGTGGGCATCCCCACCATTCCGGGCAACCTGGAACAGCTGCAAGAGAAGTTCGAAGGCATCGTCAACAAGATCAGCCAACTGCCTGTCGAGCGTATTGCCGGCAACCTCGACGCCAGCCTGGTCGAACTGCGCAAGGGCCTGGCGCAATTCAACGCCAAGACGCTGCCGGGTGTGCAAACGACCTTGGCCGACGTGAGCAAGACCCTGCAATCGGCCAGTTCAACCCTGGCCGAAGACTCGCCGCAGCGTGAACAACTGACCCAGACCCTCGACGAGTTGGGGCGCATGTCGCGTTCCCTGCGCGAGCTTTCGGATTATCTGGGCCGGCATCCGGAGTCGCTGATTCGCGGCCGCCCCGATAACGCCGCACCGACGGACCTGCAAGGGCCACCCCGCAAATGACCATTGGAGCCGCCATGACATTGCCGTTGAAGATCACGTTACTGAGCGCCCTGCTGCTGCTCGGTGCCTGTCGCAGTGAACCCATCGCTTTTCATACCCTGACCCCGGCGCACTTGAGCCCGAGTACGCGAGCAGAGGCCGGCGGTGTGCGCATTGAGAGCATCAGCGTGCCGCCTCAGGTCGACCGCGCGCAGATAGTGATCCGCCAGGGCGACAGCGGCCTGGCGATTCTTGAAACCCAGTGGTGGGCCGCCACCCTCGCCGATGAACTGAGGAGCGCCTTGGTCGATCAATTGGCCAACAGCAATGCCCGGCAAGCCGTGGCTTTGCGCGTAGACGTGCAGCGGTTTGACTCGGTACCGGGGCAGTACGCATTGCTCGATGTGCGCTGGCGCCTGAGGCAAGTCAATGGCGATCGCCCGGCCTTGACCTGCCGCACCACCTTGCAATCACCTGCCGGGCCGAGCATCGACGAGTTGGTGGTGGCGCATCAGAACAACCTCAAGCGTTTCGCGGCGCTGATCAATCAGACCGTCGACACCTCACTCAAAGGCTGCCCGACCACGCCATAAACCCAGGGCTCAGGCCAACAAGCCCATGGCCTTGGCCCGCGCTACTGCCTGGGTACGACGCTCCACGCCGAGCTTGCTGTTGATGTGGCTGGCGTGGGTCTTCACCGTGTGCAGAGAGATGAACAACTGGTTGCTGATTTCCTGGTTTGAACAGCCTTGGGCAATCAGTTGCAGCACCGCCAGCTCTCGGGTGCTGAGGGTTTCCTGTTGAGGTGCGGCTTCAACTGCGCTGACTTGGGGCAGCAACGCCAGCAAGCTCTGGTTGAGCAGCCCATGGGAATCCTTGCCCAACTGCTCGCGCATCCACTGCGGGTAACCCTCCAACAACCGTTGAAACGGCTGCAACGCACCGCCCGAACCGGCTTCCAGGGCACGGGCGAATACCGGCCGGGCCTTGGCCTCCTGGCCATTATCCAGAAGTAACTGCACCTGCTGGACCAGCGCCATCAGGGCAATCATCTGGCGCCCACTGTCATGGGCCTGTTGGGCCAACGCTTCCAGGCGTTGCAGCGCACTGTCGGGCTGATGGCGCGTGGCATCGAGCGCGGCTTGTTGCAGCTCGATATGTTGCGGCAGGTGCGGATGAAACTCGGGGGCGGCCGCGGCGTGCTCGCCGTTGTAGGTCTGCCCCAGGCGGGCCAGCCAGGCGTCGGCTAGGTCAGTGCGCCCCTGGGCCAGCCACAACTCGCATTTGATCAGGGTGATCATCGCCAGGTAATAGATCGGCGGCACATCCCAGATGTGCATCAAGCGTTCGGCCTCGGCCAGTTCGGCAAAAGCATGGGCAAACTCCCCACGCCGCCCTTCGAAGCTGGCGATGACGCAGTGCCCGATCAGCACGCTGATATCGCGGCAGGCACGGGCCTCGGCCAGGCCGGCGCGCAAACGCGCCAGGCCGGCTTCGGGCTGGTAACGCACCAGCAGCAGGTACCCCTCGTACAGCGACAGGCGTGCGCGCACGGCATACAGGCGCTGGGGCGCCAGCCCATGCAGGCGCTCAAGGCCCTGGCGGGCTTCATCCAGGGAACGCAGGATCTCCCCCCGCGCCTGCAGCACCCGCGCCCGGTCGTAATGGGCCAAGGCTTCAAACAAGGGGTTACCGACGCGCTGCGCCAGCTCCAACGATTCGCGGTTCAGACCACGAGCGCGCCACAGGTCGGCATCGACGATCGCCAGGTTGGACAGGGTCGAGAGGCACATCAGGCGCTGGCCGTAACGCTTTGGCGGCAAGCTTTCCAACGCTTCGTTGCAATAGCGCTGGGTCAGCTCACGGTCTCCGCGCCCACGGGCAATAATCCCGCTCAGCGCCAACCATTGGGCCAACATGGATTTTTGCGCGGTGGCCGATGGCGCCGGCAGGAAGCGGCTGAGGTAGCTGGACAGCTCCTGCGCTGCATCCAATTGGCATGCGAGCCCCAGCGCCCAGCTGTACAGCACGATCAAACGCGGCGTGCTGATCAGCAGGCTGTCGGGCAAGTCCATCTTCCAGCGCAGCAGCATGCCGATGTTCTGCTCTGCCAGCAGTTGCTCTTCGGACAGGTTCTGCACCAGGTTAGCCGCCACATCCAGATGCCCGGCCCGCAGCGCCTGCTCCACCGCCTCGTCGATCAAGCCCTGGGTGTTAAACCAGCGACAGGCGCGCAAGTGCAGGCTGGCCGGCGGCAAGGTGGCGCTTTTCTCGCGGCGGGTACGCAGCAGGTCGGAGAACAAATGGTGATAACGGTACCAGTGCCCTTGCTCATCCAACGGCACCAGGAACACTTGATGAGCCTGCAAATAGCGCAGGATTTCTGCGCTGTCATGGGCCTCGCGGACGGCGTCGCATAATTCGCTGCAAAAACGCTCCTGAGGTGCGGTGTCATACAGGAACGCTTGCACTTCTGCGGGCAGGCAGTCGATGACTTCTTCGAGCAGGTAATCGCGAATCAGCCCTTCGCCACCGTGCAGGCTTTGCGGCAAGGCGCCCTCACTGCCGGCTTCGGAGGCCGCCAACAACCAGAAGCGCAGGCCGGCGACCCAGCCCTCGCTACGACGGATCAGGTTTTCCAACGCCTCACCGCGCAATGCATTGCCGTGTCCATCCAGCACCGCCAGGGATTCGTCATGGGTCAGGCGCAGGTCTTGCTCATGCAGTTCCAACAGGTGTCGCGACAGACGCAGGCGTGCCAGGTGCCAGTCCGGACGCTGCCGGCTGGTGACCAGCACCACCAGGCCATCAGGCAAATGATTGAGAAAAAACTGCAGGCAGCGATCCAGCACCGGGCCCTGGGCCAGGTGATAGTCATCCAGCACCAGCAATAACGGCGAACGTGCAGACAGGTGCACGGCCAGTTCGTCGAGCAGGCCATCGAGCCATTCTTCGAAGGCAAAGGGTTGGTGACGCTGGCGCATTTTCAGCAACCCCAGGGATTGGGCGCCGAGTTGCGGAAAATACTGTTGCAAGCCGTCGAGCAGCCGCTCCAGGAAACGGCCGGGGTCACTGTCACGAGGGCTCAGGCCCAACCACAGGCTTTGCCACTGGGCTGGCAAGCCCTGGCAGAACTCCACCGCCAACGAACTCTTGCCGAACCCCGCGGGCGCGCTGACCAGCAACAGTCGCCCATCAAGGCCCGCATTCAGCCGTTCGCACAGGCGCGGGCGCAGCACGTAGCCGTCAGGCAACGGGGGCCGGTAGAAGCGGCCTTCCAGCGGCGGCATCACCACACTGGCAGGCCCATGGGTTCGGGACAGATCAGTCATCGCCGGGCTCTTGTAGAAGGCTGTTGTCGGCATTGCAGATGTCCGCAGACTAGCGGTAAAAGCGGCGGGATTGTAGATCTTTGCAACAAATGGCTGAAAAAGAACTGCGACAAGAAATATCCCTTCCAGCCGCCAAGCAAGAAGCAGGAGCGAGCTTGCTCGCGAAGCACAAAAAAAAACGCGCCCATCCAGGAATGATCGTTCCCACGCTCTGCGTGGGAATGCAGACTTCGACGCTGCGCGTCGACTTTTGAGGCGTGACGCAGAGCGTCACAGGAAGCACTCCCACGCAGAGCGTGGGAGCGATCATTCAGAGAGCATCAGCAGAGGTTAGCGAACACCGTCCTGGCGCAGGGCCGCTGGGGTGAAGTCGCTGGTGCTGGCGGTGAAGCCGAAGTCATAGGCCTGCTTCTCTTCGTTCTTCATGCCCAGGGCCAGGTAGCGGCCGGACTGCAGGTCGTAGAGGGTTTCCAGGGCGTACCACGGCACTTGCTTGTCGTAGTAGTTCTCGCCATGGGCCTCGGCGACGCGCCACAGTTGGCCACGACCGTCGTAGTGGTCGATCACCGCTGCCTGCCAGGTGTCTTCGTCGATGTAGAAGTCACGCTTGGCGTAGATGTGGCGCTGGCCTTCCTTCAAGGTGGCGACCACGTGCCAGACACGGCGCAGCTCGTAGCGAGCCAGGTCCTGGTTGATGTGGCCAGCCTTGATGATATCGGCGTACTTGAGCTTGGGATCGTCGATCTTGTAGCTGTTGGAGGCAATGTAGATTTCTTTCTTGCCTTCCAGCTTCCAGTCGTAGCGGTCCGGCGCACCGTTGTACATGTCGAGGTTGTCGGAGGTGCGCAGGCCGTCGGCGGCAGTACCCGGCCCGTCATAGGACACTTGCGGCGCCCGACGCACACGGCGCTGCCCGGCGTTGTAGACCCAGGCCGAACGCGGTTCTTTGACCTGGTCCAGGGTTTCGTGCACCAGCAGCACACCACCGGCCAGGCGCGCTGGCGCAGTCACTTGCTGCTTGAAGTAGAACAGCACGTTGCCTGGGTTTTTCGGATCGAAGTCCTTCATCTTGTCGCGGAACACGAACTGGTCGCGGAAGTACACCAGGCTGTAGGAACCGTTGGTTTGCGGGGTGGCCTGGGTAACCAGGCGGGTCACGCTGCCACCGCGATAACGGGTGATGTGGTTCCAGATCACTTCAACGCCGCTCTTGGGAATCGGGAACGGGACGGCGGTTTCGAAGTTTTCCAGACCGTTGCCGCCGGACACCAGGTTGGTGGTGGTGGCGTTTTTCTTGATCGAGGCAAACACCTCGGCCGGCACGGTGGCGCCGCGATGGGTCGGGTACACCGGCATCTTGAAGCTGTCCGGGTAACGCTTGAACATCGCGTATTGCCCGGGGGCCAGCTTGTCTTTGTACTGCTCGACGTTCTGCGCGGTGATGGTGAACTGCGGTTGCTCGCTGGCATACGGGTTGGCGAGGAAACCACGGGCGTCGACCGCACCGGCATTGGTCGGCAATGGCGACCATTTTGGAATGGTGCCGGCCGCGTTACCGGCCATCTCGGCGCCCATCGGGGTCAGGGTCGTGCCGAGCTTGGCGGCTTCATCTGCCGAGACTGCCGCCATGACGTTACTCGCCAGGATCGACAGCCCAAGCACACCCACGTGCAACAGACTTTTTGTTATTTTCATGCTCTGGTCTTCCTGAATACATGCCACTTGAAAAGAGTGTGCTTAGAAGTTGGCGCCGAAGCTCAAGGCGACAAAGTCGCGGTCATCCACAGTGCTGAACTTGCCACCAAAGAAGTTGGTGTACGCCAGGCTCGCGGTATAGGTGTTCTGGTATTCGGCATCCAGGCCCAGGCTGACCGCCTTGCGACCTTCTTCAAAGTTGCCGCCAGGGCCTGGCGAGTAACCTTTGACGTCATGGGACCAGGCCACGTTGGGTTTGAGGTTCACGCCCGCGAACACGTCCGGGTATTCCCAGATGGCACGGGCGCGGTAGCCCCAGGACGTTGCGGTGGTGTAGCCGTCGTTGTTGCAGTTGGTGTTCAGGCCAGCAGCGTTGGGCAAGCCGGCGCCGTTGGCGGTGGAGTTGTTGAGGGCGTTGCAGAACCCACCTGGCAGCGTGCCTGGGCCGAACACCGGGTCGCGGCCGTAACGAGCCTGGGATTTGCTTTCCAGGCCACCCACGTGGGTCACGCCGATTTCACCGACGGTGGTGAGGCGGCTGGCGCCCATCACCTGATCGAAGAAGTGCGTGAAGGTGGTCTGGAACTGGGTGACCTCCTTGCGGTTGTAGCCGTGCAGGTCCTGGCCCGGCGTGCCCTTGAGCACGGACGCATTGCCAAAGCCGGGGATCGGCGTGACACCGGCGAACAGAATGTCAGTGGTGCTCAACTGCACCGGCGCATTCGGACGGTAGCTCAACTCACCGCTCCAGGCGGTGCCGGTAGGCAAGGTGGTGGAGAAACTCAGGCCGTAGAGGCGAATATCTTCCGGGTACTCGACGAAGTAGTTCGAGCTACCCGCCACGATCAACGGTCGCAAGGCCCCCAGTGGCCCCAGCGGACGCGTGTAGGCCGCCGATGGCGCGCCCTGCGCGCTGAAGATCGGCGCACGGCTGTGGTAGTTCATGAAGTAGGCGCCGAATTCGGTATCCAGCGGTTCGAAGTTGTAGCGCATGGCCACGCCAAACTGGCCGCTGTCGCGGGCATCACGGTCCGGCCCACGGCGCACCAGCACGCCTTCGCTGTTCACGTCCACCCCCAAGGCACCCAGGGTCGGCAGGGCGGCGGCAGGAATGGTCGAACGCTTGTTCAGTACCCGCAGGTTATTGCTGCAACCATCGGAGATCACGTCCGGCTGCGAGAAGAACGTGCCGCAGTTATCGGTCACGGTCTGGTCCCACTCCAGCTGGTAAAACGCCTCGGCCGACAGGTTGTCGGTGAGCGACTGGGACACGTAGAACATGTTCACCGGGATCAAGCCTTCCTTGATCTCGGCCCCCGGACGGCGAAACGCCGACACGTCGATCGGGTTAATGGAGTTGATGCCGCCGCCGATGAAGGTACTTTCGCCCCAGCTCACCACCTGCTTACCAAAACGCACGGAACCCGGCGCATCGGCAATCGAGTAGTTGTGGTAGACGAATGCGTCGAGAATCTGCCCGCCCGAAGACTTGGCGCCTTCCTTGCGGTTGTTGTCGCTGATGTCCTTGAACGGACGGCTTTCGTCCTTGAGTTCAAAGTCGTACCAGTACTTGCCCCGCACAAACACACCGGTGTCGCCGTACTTCAGTTCCAGGTCGTGGATGCCCTTGAAGATCTTCGAGAACGTCTCGCCGCGCTTGAAGTTCAAGTGCCCGTCATCGGAGGTCTGGGACAGGCCCTTGCCGCCGTTGTTGGCACCGATCAGGTCACGATTGGGTTTGGCCGTGGACCAGCTCGCCCCCACGGAAAGCGACGAGTCAAAGCTCCCTTCGATTTCACCAATGTTGAAACTGACGCCGAATGCCGGCCCGGCGAGCGTAGAAGCGAGGCTGACGGCCAGGGGCAGTCTTGCCCGGCGCCAGAACTGGTTTACTGAGGTCATCGACGCTACTCCATGTGCATATTTTATTGTTATGGCAGTGAGCCCTTTCTTCAGATGTAACGGCCGGGATACAACGATTCCAATGCCGCATCGCCACCGAGCCTCCATGGCTCGAAGCGCAACATCCGCGAAAAACTCTGAAAGGGACTATAGCCAGAGGGGGGTAGTGCTTGATCCCTCTAAAGTGTGATTTGCATCACCAACCTGTCTGCCACAACCCTTTCGCCACGCCGACGAAGGTCGACGCGGGAAGGATGGCTGAAATTCGGCAAATCACAAGTAAAGGCTTGATATAGAGCATTGCCGCGCCCGAACGGGCGCGGCGAGAAGGTTTAGAGCGTGGACAGGAACGTGCTGTTGTTGGCCTGCCATTCGATGATGTCGACACGGATACGTTTCTTGTCGAGTTTGCCGACACTGGTCTTGGGAATTTCAGTAACAACGGCGATCTGGCTCGGGATCGCCCACTTGCTCAAATGGCCCAGCTCGACAAAAGGCTTGAGGTGTTCCTTGAGCTCTCGCGCATCGATCACATGCCCTTCACGCACCACCAACAAGGCGAAGGGCCGCTCGCCCCATTGCGGGTCGGCAATGCCCACCACCGCCACTTCCCGTACCGCCGGGTGGCGGCTGACCAGATCTTCGAGTGCCAGGGAAGAGATCCATTCGCCGCCGGTCTTGATCACATCCTTGATGCGGTCGCGGATATCAATCACACCGAAGGCATCCAGCGTGGCCACATCACCGGTGTGCAGCCAGCCACCGGCCCATAGCTCGGCGCCCTTGTGCGGCTCGTTGTAGTAACCCTCGGTCAGCCACGGCGCGCGCAGCACCAGTTCGCCCTGGGTTTCGCCATCGGCGGGTAGGAAACGACCGTCGGTGTCCATGATTGCCGCCTCGACCAACGGGCCCGGCACACCGGCCTTGATGCGGTAGGTGGTGCGCTCATCTTCGCTGCCGGCCATCAGCTCATCATTGAGGTGAGCGCAGGACACCAGCGGCCCGGTCTCGGACATGCCATACGCAGCGGTCAGCTGAATGCCACGAGCCTTGGCAGCTTCATACAGCGAACGGTTGAGGGCGCTGCCGCCGATGACGATTTTCCAGCCGCCGAAATCCACGTTCTGCGCAGCCTTGGCGTTGAGCACCATTTGCAGAATGGTCGGCACACAGTGGGAGAACGTCACCTTCTCCTTGCGCCACAGTTCCACCAGGTATTCGGGGTCGTAGCGGCCGGGGTACACCTGTTTGAGCCCGAGCATGGTCGCCACATACGGCAAGCCCCAGGCGTGTACGTGGAACATCGGCGTGATCGGCATATACACATCGTTGGTGCCCAACAGGCGCACACTGTCGACGCTGCCCATGATGGTCGCCACGCCAATGGTGTGCAGCACCAGTTGCCGGTGGGTGAAGTACACGCCCTTGGGGTTACCGGTGGTGCCGGTGGTGTAGAAGGTGGTGGCGACCGAGTTTTCGTCGAAATCCTCGAAGTCATAGATGGGGCTGGCCGCGGCCAGCAGGGTTTCATACTCACCCACCAGGTTGGGTAGCTCGGCGGTGAGGGTGTCACCATCGGTAATCAACAAGGTCTTGTCGACGGTGGTGAGCTGCCCGGCAATGGCCTGGTAGAGCCCCACGAACTCACTGTTGACCAGCACAAAGCGGTCTTCGGCGTGGTTCATGGTGTACAGAATCTGTTCTGGCGACAGGCGCACGTTGATGGTGTGAATCACCGCGCCGATCATCGGGATGGCGAACATGCACTCCAGGTAACGGTGGCTGTCCCAGTCCATCACCGCCACAGTATCACCAGCCTTGACCCCGGCTTCGGTCAGCACATTGGCCAGGCGCGCAACGCGCTCGATCAGCGTCGGGTAGCTGTAGCGCAGCTTGTCGCGGTAGATAATTTCCCGGGTCTTCTCGTAGCGAGTCCCGGACATCAACAGGCGCTTGATCAACAGCGGGTACTGGTACGCACCTTCGGCGGGCGGGATAACACGGGTCTGCAACATAAGAATCCCTTTAATGACTGCACGGTCTTGGCTTGAAGACCTGCACTGTAGAGCGCTTATGTTTCAGCCAAATCAGCCAAAGGAATGATTTGCAGGGACCAGCAAATGCTAGCGTTACGCCATTACCGAGGACCTAATGAGACCCAATGTGGGAGCGGGCTTGCTCGCGAATGCGGAGTGTCAGCCAGTATATCTTTGACTGAACCACCGCATTCGCGAGCAAGCCCGCTCCCACATTTGGACTGTGCTGACTTGAGAAAAGTGATTATTTCATGCTGGTAAAGGCCAGCTTCACCCCGATGGCAATCAACACCGCGCCCATGGTCCGATCAAACCAATGACCCATCTTTGCAAACCCGGCGCGCACGCGCTGCTGGCTGAACAACATGGCCACCAGGCAAAACCACAGGGCCGTGGCCACCGCCAGGTACACACCGTAACCAGCCTGTACCGCCAGCGGCGTGTGGGGGTTGATCACCACGGTGAACAGCGACAGGAAGAACAGCGTGGCCTTGGGGTTCAAGCCATTGGTCACAAAGCCTGCGGTAAACGCGCCGCGTGGAGTGCGCTCGCCCGCTTCACGGTGCAGCTCGCCCTCGGCCGCAGGCTTGGCCGGCTGAGCGCGCAGGGCCTTGAAGCCGATGTACAGCAGGTACGCGGCTGCGGCCCACTTCAACGCATTGAACAGCACAATAGACTGGGACACGATCAAGCCGATACCCAGCAACGAGTAACCCACATGCAGGAAAATCGCCGAACCGACGCCCAAGGCCGTCCAGGTTCCGGCACGGCGGCCGTGGGTCACGCTTTCACGCACCACCACGGCGAAATCCGGGCCGGGGCTCGCCACTGCCAACAAGTGAATCAAGGCTACGGTCAAAAACTCGGCGACGTACATGCTCACTCCATTAAGTAACTGATTATTTCATCTGATAGGCTCGGCAGATTACGCCTTCGAACCTCGTCGCAAAAGGTACAGTTGATCATGAACAATCGCCGCGCCGTCTTCCTCGACCACCCTTCCCTGGACTTGGGCGACCTCGACCTCAGCGGTTTGCATGACTGCTTCAGCCAGCTTCAGTTGTTTGAACAGACCACGCCAGAAAATGTGCTGGAGCGCTTGCAGGGCGCCCAAGTCGCCATCAGCAATAAAATCCCGCTCACGGCGCAAACCCTGGCCGCCTGCCCCGAGCTCAAACTGATCCTGGTGTCGGCCACTGGCACCAACAATATCGACCTTGAAGCGGCCCGCGCCCACGGCATCACCGTGAGCAACTGCCAGGGCTATGGCACGCCGTCGGTGGCACAACATACGATCATGCTGCTGCTCAACCTCGCCACGCGCTTGAAGGACTATCAACAGGATGTGGCCGCTGGCAAATGGCAGCAGGCCAAACAGTTTTGCCTGCTGGACCATCCGATCGTCGAACTGGAAGGCAAAACCCTCGGCCTGCTCGGCCACGGTGAATTGGGCAGTGCCGTGGCACGCCTGGCTGAAGCGTTCGGCATGCGCGTGGTGCTCGGCGCGATACCTGGGCGCCCTGCCCGCGCCGACCGTGTGCCGCTGGACGAATTGCTGACCCAGGTCGATGCGCTGACCCTGCATTGCCCACTCAATGAACACACCCGCGACTTTATCGGCGCCCGTGAACTGGCGCTGCTCAAGCCCGGCGCGTTTATCGTCAACACCGCACGCGGTGGCTTGATCAATGAACAGGCCCTGGCCGACGCGCTGCGCAGTGGTCATCTTGGCGGCGCCGCGACTGACGTGTTGAGTGTCGAGCCGCCAGTCACTGGTAATCCGCTGCTGGCGGGAAACATTCCACGCTTGATCGTCACACCCCACAACGCCTGGGGCAGTCGCGAAGCGCGGCAGCGCATCGTCGGCCAGCTCACGGAAAACGCCCAGAGCTTTTTCAACGGCGCCCCGCTGCGCGTCGTCAGTTGATAAACTGCGCGCCTTTTCAAGGAGCAGACTATGGATCCGCGCAGTGAAGTACTGCTTCGCCAGGCCGAACTTTTTCAAGGCAACCTGCTGCTCGTAGGTTTGCCTGCCGACGATTTGCTTGGGCGCCTGCCCAATGCCCACGGCTGGTGCTGGCATGCCGGTGACCAGGCGGCGCTCGATGCGCGCTTCGCCGAACGCAGCCAGTTTGGCGTGACGGTGCCCGAGCGCGCCTTTGATGCGGCGGTGATTTTCCTGCCCAAGTCCAAAGACCTCACCGACTACCTGCTCAACGCCGTGGCCGCGCGCCTGCCTGGCGCTGAGCTGTTTCTGGTGGGCGAGAAAAAGGGGGGTATCGAAAGCGCCGCCAAACAGATGGTTCCGTTCGGCAAACCGCGCAAGCTCGATAGTGCACGGCATTGCCAGCTGTGGCAGGTCACCGTCGCCAACGCGCCGCACGCCGTGGAGCTTGAGAGCCTGGCACAGGTCTTCGACGTACCGCTGGCCGAAGGCCCGCTGAAGGTGGTGAGCTTGCCAGGGGTGTTCAGCCATGGTCGCCTGGACCGCGGCACCGAGTTGTTGCTGGAGCACTTGGACAAGCTGCCCAGCGGCAACCTGCTCGATTTCGGTTGCGGCGCCGGGGTGTTGGGGGCTGCGGTCAAACGCCGCTACCCGCATAACACCGTGACGATGCTGGATGTGGATGCCTTCGCCGCCGCCAGCAGTCGCCTGACGCTGGCAGCGAACGGCCTGGAAGCTGATGTGTTGACCGGTGACGGCATCGACGCCGCGCCCATGGGTTTGAACGCGATTTTGAGCAATCCGCCGTTCCATGTCGGCGTGCACACCGATTATTTCGCCACGGAGAACCTGCTGCGAAAAGCGGCGAAACACCTGGCAAAAGGTGGCGAACTTCGCCTGGTCGCCAATAGTTTCCTGAAGTACCAGCCACTGATCGAAGAGCATTTGGGCATCTGCGCAATCAAGGCCGAAGGCAATGGTTTTCGCATTTACCGCGCCAAGCGTCCCTGACGGAGGTTTGAAAAAGAACGCTTGCCGAATGGATTTTGCCTAGGCAGAATCCGCAGCGTCCTAGGGGAGTAGTCTCCCACGAGCGCCATGCTCGTCCGGCATACGTCAACATACTTGGTCAGCAGACCATGGCGTATGCGACCCAGGAGTCCGCACAGACGGACCGGGGTTTGACAAGACCTATGACACGCACACCTTACCCGGGGCGGGAAGGCTGTACGTGTCATAGCCGTGTCGACCCGCCCCTGGAAACTACCTGATGCTGGATTCACTACTCGTTCCTACCGCAATCGTTGCCTTGGCCGAAATCGGCGACAAGACGCAACTGCTCGCACTCATCCTTGCTGCGCGCTTTCGCAAGCCCTGGCCGATCATCGCCGGTATCGTCGCCGCGACCCTGGCCAACCATGCGGCGGCCGGTGCCGTGGGCGCCTGGTTCGGGAGTTTCTTCTCGGATGCGGTGCTGCACTGGATCCTCGCCGCGAGCTTCTGCGCCACGGCGCTGTGGACTCTGGTGCCGGACAAACTCGATGATGACGAAGCCAGTACCACCCGTAAGTTCGGGCCCTTCCTGACCACCTTGATTGCATTCTTCCTCGCCGAAATCGGTGACAAGACCCAGATCGCCACGGTGATGCTGGCGGCGCAATACCCGGAACTTTGGCTGGTGATTATCGGTACCACCCTGGGCATGTTGATTGCCAACGTTCCGGTGGTGCTGGCGGGGAATTTTGCCGCGGAGAAGCTGCCGCTGACCTTGATTCGTCGCTTGGCGGCTACGGCGTTCTTCGTGCTGGCGATTATTGCGGTGTACAAGGCTATGCAGAGCAGCGGCTGGCTGTAAACCGATCAGGGCGGGAGGAGCGGGCTTGCCCGCGATAGCGGCGTATCAGTCACTGAATCTGTTGCTGAACGGGCGTTATCGCAGGCAAGCCAGCTCCCACAGTGGTCCAGAATCAGCGCCTGGCATAGGACCTGTGGGAGCGGGCTTGCCCGCGAAGGCGAGGTATCAGTCACTGAATGAGTCACTGCAACACCGCATTCGCGAGCGAACTCGCTGCCACAGGGCGTCGATCAGGACTTCTTGGCCTGCTGGTAGAGCGGCATTACCTTCGGAATCGCCGCCTGCAAGGACGCGATGCGGCTGTCGGAAGCCGGGTGCGTGCTCATGAATTCCGGCGGTGCGCCTTCCGAAGCCTTGGCCATCTTGTTCCACAAGGTGATGGCCGCGTTCGGGTTGTAACCAGCGCGGGCGGCCAGTTCCAGGCCGATCAGGTCGGCTTCGTTTTCATTGCTGCGGCTGTTGGGCAAGGTCATGCCGTAGTTGGCCACGGTATCGGCCAGTGCCAGGCTGTCCTGGCCGAGACCGAATATTGCCCCGGCGCCCTGCTTGGCCATCTGGATACCGTAAGCCTTGGACATGGCTTCTCGGCCGTGCTCACGCAAGGCGTGGGCGATTTCATGGCCCATCACGGCGGCCAGTTCGTCATCGGTGAGCTTGAGGTTGTCGATCAAGCCGCTGTACACCAGGATCTTGCCGCCAGGCCCGCAGTTGGCGTTCATCTCATCGCTTTTGATCAGGTTCACATCCCAGTTCCACTGGGCCGCATCCGCGCGGAAAGTCGGAGCCTGGGCGATCAGGCGCTTGGCAATGGCCTGCACGCGCTTGGCGTTGGCGCTGGTCTTGTCCAACACCCCTTTGCTGCTGGCTTCACCCAGGGTCTGCTGATAAGACTGGGCATACATCTGGTCGACTTCCTGGCTCGACAGCATGCTGAACATGTACTGCTTGCGCTCCACCCCAACGGCGCCGCCGCTGGTGGTATTGACCGACTGACAACCCGCCAGCAGCATCGCTGCAACCAAACCGCTTACCACCAATGACTTCTTCATGAACACGCTCCCTGAAAACATGGCGCGTATCGTAGGCGGTCATTGGTATCTGCGCCAGATACACCAGACGTTTAACCGCTGAATTTCAGATACATCCGAACGCGACCGGACTGGCAAAGCTCACGCCGGGGTCAGGCACTCGGGCCCATTGAGCTTCGGATCGTTGACCATATTGGCCAGCACCCGCTCGCGCAGCACGGCAGGCTCAGCCGCCAGCAGGCTCTGCAATACATGCAGCGGTGTCTCGGGGTCGAGCCAGGCGGCCTGCGCTGCCGCGTCCAGGATCAATGGCCGGCGCTGACTTTGCGCCGCTTGGGTAACCACCGCCGTACTCAGCCATACCTGCTCCTGCACCGGATACGCTTCCCACACTGCGGCAAAGAACAACGTGGAGCCCTCCCCCGGCGTGAGCCAATACGGGCGCTTGCGCTGGGTGCCGCGCCATTCGTAGAAACCGTTGGCCGGCAGCAGGCAGCGGCGCTGGCGGAACGCTTCACGGAACATCGGTTGTTCGGCCAGGGTTTCGGCGCGGGCATGGGCTGGGGTACGCGACAGGTCTGTCAGCCAAGGCGGCGTAAGGCCCCAACGGGCACGCGCCAGGGTGAGCTGGCCTTCGCTCAGGCGCTGGATCAGTACCGAATCATTGGGGGAAATGTTCCACTGGGCCTGCTGATCCGCGGGGAAGCCGGGCAAGGCAGCAAAGGCAGGGTTCCAGCGAAACAGGGCATAACGTCCACACATGGGGCAACACGACTCTTGGGGTAAACCGACCGACAGCCTAACAGACCAATACGTCGGGGAAGCTGTCGGGTTCGTCGCCGGGCAACGGTTGCGCGCCGATATAGGCAGTGATCAGCTCGCGGGCAACAGCCGCCTGATCGTTATCGACCTCCAGCCCCAGCAAGCCGAAGATCGGCAACTCGCCCGTGCCGCCGAGCAGGTGGCGCCCCACCAGATGCGCCTCGATGCCTTCACTGGCAAGCATCTGCTGCAACAACTCGCCCTCCATCAGGTTTTCCGGTTCGTAGACTCGCTGCATGGGCGTACCTTTTTATTCGTTCCCGCTGCGCATTATTCATTTTCGCTGCGGGTTTCAAGCATCCACTCTTCACCATGAACTTGCAGGTCGAATGTGATCGGCCGGCAACACACTTGGCAGTCTTCTATATAGGTCTGGTCACCACCGGACAAATCCACCGTTGTCTCGACCTCTTCGCCACAATAAGGACAATCGTACAGCGCAGTTTCGAGCATCGCAGTCTCCCAGGTGACTTGTGCGTATAATCGCCGGTCTATTTACAGGGCTATTCTTGGCCGGCCCCTTATTCGGACCGCACCCTGACATTTCCTTTTACTTACCCTAGCCGTTTCTAACAAGAGAGCATGATGGGCGAATTCGATACCATCCGACCTTACAACGACAGCGAAGTCCCGGCAGTGCTGGCGCGCCTGTTCAGTGACAAGGCCTTTCTGGACATCCTGACCCACTTCCGCTTCCCGCGCTTTGCAGGCGCCCTGGGCTGGCTGCTCAAGCCAATGATCGCGCGCAAACTGCGCCGTGAGTTCGCTGGCGTCACCACCGTGGCCACGCTGCAGGACAAGGTCGAGTACTACGTTGACCACACCATTGACCGGGCGACCGACGGCGTGACCTATACCGGCGTCGAGCAACTGAAATCCGGCACCGCCTACCTGTTCCTGGCCAACCACCGCGACATCGTGATGGATCCGGCCTTCGTCAACTACGCCGTGTACCACGCCGGCCTGCCGACGCCGCGCATCGCCATCGGCGACAACCTGCTGCAAAAGCCGTTTGTCAGCGACCTGATGCGCTTGAACAAGAGCTTCATCGTGCACCGTTCGATCACCGGGCGAAAGGAGAAGATGGCGGCTTACAACCTGCTGTCGGCCTACATCAATCATTCGATCCGCAACGACTGCCAGTCGATCTGGATTGCCCAGGCTGAAGGCCGGGCCAAGGATGGCGATGACCGTACCGAATCGGCGATCCTCAAGATGTTCCACGTCAGCCGCAAGGACGAGCCATTTGCCGAGGTCATACAGTCGTTGAACCTGACGCCGGTGTCCATCAGCTACGAGTACGACCCTTGCGATGCCGCCAAAGCCCGCGAGTTGTATATCCGCGCCACCACCGGTACCTACAGCAAGGCACCGGGCGAGGATGATGTGAGCATTGCCCTGGGCATTACCGGCTATAAAGGCCGGGTGCACGTGAACTTTGCGCCGCCGATCACCGAGCGTTTCGAAGACACCAAGCTGCTGGCCGTGGAAATGGACCGGCAGATCCTGGGCGGCTATCGGTTGTTCCCGGTGCACTACCTGGCATATGCGCAGTGGAGTGACGCCGACCCGCAATTGCAGGTGCCCAAGGCGGCGGACGTATTCCCGGCCGATGAGCTGGCCAAGGCCAAGGCGGAATGGGAGCGGCGCTTGAACGAGTGCCCGGCGGAGCACCGGCCTTATCTGGTGGTGCAGTATGCGACGCCGGTACGCAACCAATACCGAGTCAAGGCTGGGATCCCTCTATAAACACCCAACCCAAATATGTGAGCCCACTGGGGATATGGGGCAGGCGCTGATTCTGTGGGCAGTACATGGCCAGTGTGGGAGCTGGCTTGCCTGCGATAGCGGTGGGTCAGTTAAAGATTCAGCGGCTGATACACCGCCTTCGCGGGCAAGCCCGCTCCCACATTTGGTTTTGCAGTGGAATTAAAAGTGGGTGCTGAGCCAGGAGATGGCCAGGGCCAAGCCAAGGCAGGCGAACCCGACGCGGTATGCCAGGCGATGCGCCCGCTCGGTGCGTGTATCCAGAAACAGCATCGGCTGGTCGATAGCGCGCTCTTCGCTGCGCAGGGCCAGGTCGGCCATCGCACGCTGTGCATGCAGGCGGGTGATGAACAGCACCCAGGCGCCCGAGCAGGCAACCAACAGGGCAACAATATTAATGAGCAGTGCGGGCAGCGCCATCGCAAACCTCGGTGAACCAGTGTTCGGGTATCAGTCCAGATACACACCTGAACGACAGTCGCCTCCTGCGCCTTTAATGCTCCTTCCCCATGGACGGCTAATGTATCCAGTAATTTACGCCGTCACCTGAACGTCACCTTAACAAGCCACTCTGTTGCCCTTCGACGCTTGAGGAGCTTGTCATGTTGCATGCGCAAAACCAGGATCGGCTGTATCTGATCGCCCAGAGCGATGAACAGGAGGCGCTGATCGGCAGCCTCGCGTTCAACGTTCAGGACCGCCATTGGCTGGTGTATTGCGCCCTCGGCGGGCACCAGCATGCCGATCTGCCGGAGCTGGATGTGCTCACCGGCGTGAGCATGCTGGACTTTTATGTCGATACGGCGGCATGACAAAACCACAGGCATAAAAAAACCGGGCTCAGCGATGAGCCCGGTTTTTTTGTGAGCGGCTTATTGCGCGCTGAGCAGTTGGCCGATGCTTGGGTCCTTGAACAGGCGGGTCAGGGCATCGCTGAGCACGTCGCTGACCAGCTTGGTGTTGGTTTCCTGGTTGGGCGACATGCCGAAACGCTGGTTGAGCGAGGCGGCGTAGCGGCCACTGTAACGGCGGGTGCCGGCACTGACGTCAGACTTGAAGGTGGCGCCGATGGAAGCCTCGGTCACATACAGGCCGTCTTTGGGCGACTGGTATTTAAGCTCGGCCAGGGTCACGGTCAGTTGTGGTACGCCTGGCGAGTTGGTCGGCGTAAAGCCCAACAAACGCACAGCAGCTTCAGCCTGGGCCTGCAACTTGGGCAGCACATCCTGGCCGGTCACCGAAATCAGTGCGGTCTCCGGGTACAGGCCGCCACGCGAGCCCAGGGTCGGCGACGGACGACCGTCGACCACGCGCACCGACACCGGCTGGCCATGACCTACCGCAGCCAACGGCGCAGTGACTTTAGGTTGCGGGCTGAGTTGTTGCGGGCTGTTGGCGCAGCCGACAAGGGTCAAACTGGTCACAGTGATCAAACCGAACAACAGGCGTTGCAACATCGCATTTCTCCAGGACTAGGTGCAGACAGGTCGCCAGTATAACGGTGCACGCGCGCCACTCACCAGCGATCCTGAACGACGGCTGAAGCCCCGGTGCAAATTACAAATTCGCATAAATTCGTCACCCCAGTGTCATGCCACACTGGCAACCTTCAAGCATGTAACACACCAGGTACACAGCCATGCGCCTTCTCAAGACCCTGTTCATGTCACACACCCGCCATCGTCACTTTGCCTTGCTCGATGCCAAAGGCCATTGCCAGGCATTCAAGCAGTGCAGCCTGCCGCCCGTCGGTGAAGGCTGGGTGGAAGTGACCGAGACTCACCTGGGCTGGATGCACCGCCCACTGCCGGCCAGCGCCCGGGTCAGCCCGCAGGTTTTTCGCGCACAACATCGGCAAGCGTTGGCCTCCTGACCGGGACCCGAATAAAAGTCATAAAACACGCCCATTTCCTTGGCGTTCTTCGCTACAATCTCCCCCCGATTATAAGGACGTCTCCTGATCGGGCCCCGCAGCATCGTTAATGCCCAGGCATTAGCCCCCAAAATCGCCCACAGAGAGCCGCCCACACAGATCGAGTGAAGCTGGCGTGCTTGCTGTTTCCTTTGCAAACCACCCCGTCTTTTATCGAATCTGCCAGAGCTGCCATTGCGCTCGGCCACTTGAGTTGTTTGCCCGTTTTGCCGCGTGTCGGCAGAGGTTTACGGGCCAGGTGCCAGGCTGGGGCAGCCCTTTTTTGAGGTTCACGTCTTCAAAAGAGCGTGAAAAAACGGGTTTTCACAACTTCACAAGAGTGTGGCGAGCAAATGAATAGTTTGGCGTTTGTACAAGCACCATCAGCGTCTGGGTCAGCCCAATTACACAGGATCGAGCCATCCTCAAAAACCGGAGCTTGAGCCTGTCCGCTACGGATTGGTTGCACGAATCGCACGCTTTGACCATAAGTCGAATTGCCACAGGCGCCCATGAATGCGTTCATAGGCAGATTAGCCCGGCAGGAAGCGTGTGCTGAAGTTGCAAAGAATTGCGAAACGGACATGGCGATCCTGGCCATGGGTAACCTGGGGCAACACGTGAATCGCCCCATCACTCCTGGCAGCCATGCCGTCAATTTGGTGCTGCAGATTTTGGAGACGCGTTAAATGGCGCATAACGAAGCAGTCGACGTAGTACTGGTAGGGGCCGGCATCATGAGTGCCACCCTGGCCGTACTGCTCAAAGAGCTCGACCCCAGCCTCACGCTGGAAGTCGTTGAGCTGATGGACTCGGGTGCCGCGGAGAGTTCCAACCCGTGGAACAACGCCGGCACCGGCCATGCCGGGCTGTGTGAGCTGAACTACACGCCACAGGCCGCCGATGGTTCCATCGACATCAAGAAAGCCGTGCACATCAACACCCAGTTCGAGGTGTCGAAGCAGTTCTGGGCTTACCTGACCAAGAAAGGCACCTTTGGCTCGTCCAAGTCGTTCATCAGCCCGGTGCCGCACCTGAGCTTCGTGCAGGGCGACAAAGGCGTGTCCTTCCTCAAGAAGCGCTTTGAGACCCTCAGCCAGCACCACGCGTTTTCGGACATGCACTACACCGAAGACCGCAGCGAAATGGCCGAGTGGATGCCGTTGATGATGCCGGGCCGCCCGCTCGACGAAAAAATCGCCGCCACCCGCGTGATGAACGGCACCGACGTCAACTTTGGCGCCCTGACCAATCAGCTGCTCAGCCACCTGACCAGTTCGCCAGACGCCCAGGTCAAGTACTGCAAGCGCGTAACCGGCCTCAAGCGCAACGGCGCAGGCTGGACCGTGAGCATCAAGGACGTCAACAGCGGTAACAGCCGCGACGTCGATGCCAAGTTCGTGTTCCTCGGCGCTGGCGGTGCGGCGCTGCCGTTACTGCAGGCTTCGGGCATCGAAGAGAGCAAAGGCTTCGGCGGCTTCCCGGTGAGCGGCCAGTGGCTGCGTTGCGACAACCCGGAAGTGGTCAAGCAGCACCAGGCCAAGGTCTACAGCCAGGCTGCCGTTGGCTCGCCGCCGATGTCCGTGCCGCACCTGGACACCCGCGTGGTGGATGGCAAGAAATCCCTGCTGTTCGGGCCATACGCCGGTTTCACCACCAAGTTCCTCAAGCACGGCTCGTTCCTTGACCTGCCGATGTCGATTCGCGCCGGCAACATCGGCCCGATGCTGGCCGTGGCCCGCGACAACATGGACCTGACCAAGTACCTGGTCAGCGAAGTGCGCCAGTCCATGGAACAGCGCCTGGAATCCCTGCGTCGCTTCTACCCCGAGGCGAAAGCCGAAGACTGGCGCCTGGAAGTGGCCGGCCAGCGCGTGCAGATCATCAAGAAAGACCCGAAGAAAGGCGGCGTGCTGCAGTTCGGCACCGAACTGGTCGCGGCCAAGGACGGTTCGCTTGCGGCACTGCTGGGCGCGTCTCCTGGTGCTTCGGTCACGGTCTCGATCATGCTGGAGCTGATCGAGCGCTGCTTCCCGGAGAAAGCCGCCGGTGAGTGGGCTACCAAGCTGCATGAGATCTTCCCGGCACGCGAGAAAGTGCTGGAGACGGACGCCGAGCTGTATCGCAAGCTCAACACGCAGAACAACATCAGCCTGGAGCTGGTGGAGCAAAGCAACGAGGCTGAAAGCTACGCGTGAGGTCGTGACGCAGAGCGTCACAGAATGCATTCCCACGCAGAGCGTGGGAACGAGCGCGAAACGCCCCGGCCTCTCATGAGGCCGGGGCGTTTTTTTGTGGCTCGGATAATCAGCCGCGGGCGTTGTCGATCAGCTCGATGTATTCGGCGGCGTTGCGCTGGTCTTTGATCAGGTCGACGAAGGTCTGGCCATGCTCGTCCTTGCCGTCCAGGTCCAGGCCTGCTTCTTTGAAAAAGCCCAGGAAACGCTCGAAGTCGTCGATACGCAGGCCGCGATAGGCCTTGATCAGTTTGTGCAGGGACGGCGACGTCGCATCAACCGGCTCGAAGTCCAGGAACAACTTGATCTGGTCGTCACCGATTTCGTCGCCAATCACCTGTTTCTTATCTTTACGCATTACCGACTCCAGCCTGCAGACATTTACACGGGGCTTGAAGTCTACCTGCGCGACGCCGGCTTCGAAAGCGGTGAGAAAGCAATGTGGGACGGGGCTTGCTCAGTCGAACTGGGCAAGCATCCAGCGATGATACTCAGCCATACCTGCCTCGCCTTCACGGGGAGCCCAGTCGGCCAGCTCACCCTCACCCACAGCGCGGTAAGGGCCAGCCTTGCACTCAAACATCACGCTGTCCGGCTCAAGCACTACCAGGCCATGGAACACGCCGGGCGACAGGTCGACGCCCTGGCATTCCCCGCCCGCTTCCAACACACGCTTGCTCAACACTTCCCCCGTCTCGCTGAAAATCAGGATTCCCAGACGCCCTTTGAGCACCAGCAACGTCTCCGCCTTATCGGCACTCAGGTGACGGTGAGGCTGTACATAGGTGCTGGGCTGCAAACCGACGGCCATGCGATGACAAGGCTCTTGCATCTCATGGAAGTTAACGTTTTGACGACCACGGGGATTGGCGGCCGCTTTCTCGGCCAACTCGGCAAACAGCGTCTGATCAAGAAAGCGGGCCATCGATTACATTCCTTTAACGGCGTAGATGCCATTGGCATTACGCCAGTAGCCCTTGTAGTCCATGCCATACCCGAAGATATAACGGTCGACGCACGGCAACCCGACAAAGTCGGCTTTCAGCTCTGGGCGCGCCTTGCGGTCGTGGTCTTTGTCGATCAGCACGGCGGTGTGCACTTTGCGTGCGCCGGCATGTTTGCAGAAATCGATGATAGCGCCCAGGGTGTGACCTTCATCGAGAATGTCATCGATGATCAACACATCGCGGTCGATGAACGACACTTCCGGCTTGGCCTTCCAGAACAAGTCGCCGCCGCTGGTCTCATTGCGATAGCGGGTGGCGTGCAGGTAAGAGGCTTCCAGCGGGAACTGCAGGTGAGTCAGCAATTTACCGGCGAAGATCAGGCCACCGTTCATCACGCAGAAGACCACCGGGTTGGTGTCGGCCATTTCGCGGGTGATGTGCGCGCCAACCTTGGCGATCGCTGCTTCGACTTGCGCTTCGGTGTACAGGCAGTCAGCCTCGTGCATGATTTGACGGATATGCTCGAGATCAGCAGACATGGCGCTCTCCAAGGGGGTGCTGTGGCAAGAAAAGCGGGCGAAGGTACGCTTCTCGTGCGCTCCAATCAAGCCTTTATGGACTAACGTACTTGATGTCTATAGGACAACACCCTCGGATAGATTAATCTAGGCCGGTTTTTTTGCCCGCCGCCGGAGCCTTTCCTATGCCCACTCGCGAGATCCGCCACCCGCTGATCCGACACAAACTCGGCCTTATGCGCCGTGCCGACATTAGCACGAAGAACTTCCGTGAGCTTGCTCAGGAAGTCGGAGCGTTGCTCACTTACGAAGCCACCAAGGATTTGCCCCTGGAAACCTACGAGATCCCCGGTTGGGCTGGTCCCGTACAAGTGGAGAAAATCGCCGGTAAGAAAATTACCGTCGTCCCTATCCTGCGTGCCGGTATCGGTATGCTCGAAGGTGTACTCAGCCTGATCCCGGGCGCCAAGGTCAGCGCCGTGGGCGTAGCCCGCAATGAAGAAACACTGCAGGCCCACACCTACCTGGAAAAACTCGTCCCGGAAATCAACGAACGCCTGGCCATGATCATCGACCCGATGCTCGCCACCGGCAGTTCCATGGTCGCCACCATCGACTTGCTGAAAAAAGCCGGTTGCCGGGACATCCGCGCCATGGTGCTGGTGGCCGCGCCAGAAGGCATCGCCGCCGTCGAGAAGGCCCATCCGGATGTACAGATCTACACCGCATCCATCGATGAGCGCCTGAATGAACACGGCTACATTATCCCGGGCCTGGGCGATGCCGGTGACAAGATCTTCGGCACCAAGCAGAAGGACGCGTGAGCATGCAGGATGAATTCAACGACCCGCTTTGGCGCCAGATCCTGTCTGGCGCACAAATGCTCTTCGTAGCATTTGGCGCGTTGGTGTTGATGCCGCTGATCACAGGTCTTGATCCAAACGTCGCGCTGTTTACCGCAGGCCTGGGCACGTTGTTGTTCCAGGTGGTGACAGGGCGGCAGGTGCCGGTATTTTTGGCATCGAGCTTCGCGTTCATCACCCCGATCATTCTCGCCAAGGGCCAGTTCGGCCTGGCGGCGACCATGGGCGGCGTGATGGCGGCGGGTTTCGTCTATACGTTCCTGGGACTGGCCGTGAAGGTCAAGGGCACCGGTTTTATCGACCGGCTGCTGCCGCCCGTGGTGATTGGCCCAGTGATTATCTCGATCGGCCTGGCCATGGCGCCGATTGCCGCCAACATGGCCATGGGCAAGTCTGGCGACGGTGCAGAGCTGATCCACTATCAGACGGCGATGCTGATCTCGATGCCAGCGCTGCTTACCACTTTGATCGTGGCGGTGTTCGGCAAGGGCATTTTCCGCCTGGTGCCGATCATTTCCGGCGTGCTGGTGGGTTTTGCCATGTCGTTTTACTTTGGTGTGGTCGACACGGCGAAAATCGCCGCCGCCCCCTGGTTCGCCCTGCCCCACTTCACGGCGCCGGAGTTCAACTGGCAGGCGATCCTGTTTATCGTCCCGGTAGCACTGGCCCCGGCGATCGAGCATATCGGGGGTGTGATTGCGGTAGGCAGCGTGACCGGCCGCGATTACCTGAAAAAGCCTGGCCTGCATCGCACGCTGCTGGGTGACGGTATCGCCACCACGGCTGCCGGCATGTTTGGCGGCCCGCCGAACACCACCTACGCCGAAGTGACCGGCGCCGTGATGCTGACCAAGAACTACAACCCGAAAATCATGACCTGGGCGGCAGTGTTTGCCATCAGCCTGGCGTTCATCGGCAAGTTCGGCGCGCTGCTGCAGAGCATCCCCGTGCCGGTGATGGGCGGGATTCTGTGCCTGCTGTTCGGCTCGATTGCTGCGGTGGGGATGAACACGCTGATTCGCCACAAGATCGACCTGGGCGAGGCGCGCAACCTGGTGATTGTGTCGGTCACGCTGGTGTTCGGGATTGGCGGTGTGCTGGTGGGTACCGGCACCGGCCCGGATGATTTCGGCCTCAAGGGCATCGCCCTGTGTGCGGTGGTGGCAATTGGTTTGAACTTGCTGCTACCGGGCAATGATGGCTGGAAGAACAAGAAGCCGGATGAGCCGCTGCTGTAACTGACTAAACGCAAATCAGTGTGGGAGCTGGCTTGCCTGCGATAGCGGTGTATCAAACGACAGATAGGTCGACTGTTACACCGTCATCGCAGGCAAGCCAGCTCCCACATTTGATTTTCAGCGTCTGTCAGAGCTCACCGAGCCCGTCGATCAGCGCCTGGTTCTGCTCCGGCGTCCCGATGCTGATCCGCAGGAACTGGGCAATCCGCTCCTGCTTGAAGTGCCGCACGATCACCCCTTGCTCACGCAACTTGGCGGCCAGCCCTGCAGCGTCATGCCGCGGGTGACGGGCGAAGATGAAGTTCGCTGCCGATGGCAATACCTCGAATCCCTTCGCTTCCAATTGCGCGACGACCTGGTTGCGGCTGTCGATCACCCACTGGCAGGTTTTCTCAAAGTATTCACGGTCGTCAAACGCGGCCGCCGCGCCAACAATCGCCAACCGATCCAACGGGTAGGAGTTGAAGCTGTTCTTGACCCGCTCCAGCGCCTCGATCAGGTCTGGGTGGCCCACAGCCAGGCCCACACGCAAACCGGCCAGTGAGCGCGATTTGGACAGGGTCTGGGTCACCAGCAGGTTCGGGTAACGGTCGACCAGGCTGATGGCAGTTTCGCCGCCGAAGTCGATATAGGCTTCATCGACCACCACCACCGAGTCCGGGCTGGCCTTGAGGATCTGCTCCACCGCGTCCAGCGCCAGTACGCAGCCGGTGGGCGCGTTAGGGTTGGGGAAGATGATCCCGCCGTTGGGCCTGGCATAGTCAGCGGCCCGAATCTGGAACTGTTCGTCCAGTGACACCGCGTCGAACGTAATGCCGTACAGGCCGCAGTACACCGGGTAGAAGCTGTAGCTGATATCCGGGAACAGCAGCGGCAGATCGTGCTGGAACAGGCCATGGAAGATGTGCGCCAGGACTTCGTCAGAACCGTTGCCGAGGAACACCTTGCCGGCATCGATCCCGTAATACCTGGCCACGGCCTGCTTGAGCAGGTCGCTGTTGGGGTCCGGGTACAGACGCAAGTTGTCGTTCAACTCGGCCTGCATTGCCGCCAGCGCCTTGGGCGATGGGCCGTAGGGGTTTTCGTTGGTGTTGAGCTTGACCAGTTTGGTCAGCTTCGGTTGCTCACCGGGTACGTAAGGCACCAGGTCCTTGACGAAAGGGCTCCAGAATTTGCTCATGCCTTACGCTCCCTTGACGATGCGGTATTCAGCGCTGCGTGCGTGCGCGCTGAGGGATTCACCACGGGCCAGCACCGAGGCGGTCTTGCCCAGCTCGGAAGCGCCTTGTGGCGAGCAGAAGATAATCGACGAGCGCTTCTGGAAGTCGTACACCCCCAGCGGCGACGAGAAACGCGCAGTGCCGGAGGTTGGCAACACGTGATTGGGGCCGGCGCAATAGTCGCCCAGGGCTTCGCTGGTGTGACGGCCCATGAAGATCGCCCCAGCGTGACGGATCGATGGCAACCAGGCCTGTGGGTCCGCTACGGACAGCTCAAGGTGCTCCGGTGCGATGCGATTGGCCACTTCAATGGCCTGCTCCATGTCACGCACCCGAATCAGCGCACCACGGCCGTTGATCGACTTCTCGATGATCTCGGCACGCTCCATGGTCGGCAGCAGCTTATTGATGCTGGCGGCGACCTTGTCGAGGAACTCGGCATCGGGACTGACCAGGATCGCCTGGGCGTCTTCATCGTGCTCCGCCTGGGAGAACAGGTCCATGGCGATCCAGTCCGGGTCGGTCTGGCCGTCACACACCACGAGGATTTCCGAGGGCCCGGCGATCATGTCGATACCGACCTGGCCAAACACATGGCGTTTGGCGGTGGCGACGTAGATATTGCCGGGACCGACCACTTTATCGACCTTCGGCACGCTTTCGGTGCCATAGGCCAGCGCTGCAACGGCCTGGGCGCCACCAATGGTGAATACCCGGTCGACACCGGCGATGCAGGCGGCAGCCAGCACCAGCTCGTTGATCTCGCCACGGGGGGTCGGCACCACCATGACCACTTCGGTCACGCCGGCGACTTTGGCCGGGATCGCATTCATCAACACCGACGATGGATACGACGCCTTACCGCCCGGCACGTACAGGCCGGCGCGGTCCAGTGGCGTGACCTTCTGGCCCAGCACAGTGCCGTCGGCCTCGGTGTAGCTCCAGGAGTCCTGCTTCTGTTTTTCGTGATAGCTGCGTACCCGCGCCGCAGCGACTTCGAGGGCTTCGCGCTGCGGTGCGGTGATGCGCGTCAGCGCCAGCTCCAGGCGTTCACGCGGCAGGATCAGGTCAGCCATGGACTGCACGTCCAGGCCGTCGAACTGGCGGGTGAAATCCACCAGCGCAGCATCACCGCGCTCACGCACGGCCTTGATGATGTCGAGCACCCGCTGGTTGACCGAGTCGTCAGACACGCTTTCCCAGCTCAGCAGATGATCCAGATGATGGGCGAAATCCGGGTCGGCAGCGTTGAGTCGGGCAATTGCAGTGGACGTGGTCATAGCGAGGGCCTCAATAGAATTGGCAAAAACTCAGGCGCCCTAAACTAGCAGTCGTTTCCGCTTGGGCACCTGAGAATTCTGGCTATGAGGCGGATAGACGGGCGCAGCTCTTCAGCTACGCGGGTGAGTCAACCGCGGTGTCGAGACTCCACTGCCTTGCGCAGGGTGTCGATCAACGCCTGAATACGGGCGTGCTGCATCTTCATCGATGCTTTGTTGACGATCAGGCGGGAGCTGATGTCAGCGATAAAATCCTGGGGCTCCAAACCGTTGGCACGCAGGGTGTTGCCGGTGTCGACCACGTCGATGATCTTGTCGGCCAGCCCGATCAGCGGTGCCAGCTCCATGGAGCCGTAGAGCTTGATGATATCGACCTGACGGCCTTGTTCGGCGTAATAGCGCTTGGCAACGTTGACGAACTTGGTGGCGACCCGCAGGCGGCCCTTGGGCTCGACATCACCCACGCGGCCAGCGGTCATCAGCTTGCACAGGGCGATGCGCAGGTCCAGAGGCTCGTACAGGCCCTGGCCACCGTATTCCATCAGCACGTCCTTGCCGGCAACACCCAGGTCGGCGGCGCCATGTTCAACGTAGGTCGGCACGTCGGTAGCCCGCACGATCAGCAGGCGCACGTCGTCCTGGGTCGTGGGGATGATCAGCTTGCGGCTCTTGTCCGGATTCTCGGTCGGCACGATGCCCGCTTCAGCCAGAAGCGGCAACGTGTCGTCAAGGATGCGGCCCTTGGACAGTGCGATGGTCAACATGGGAAATGTCAGTCCTTCATCAGGCTATTGCTGTCCGGTCGCAAACGGCGCCAGACACAGATCGAGGCCATGACAGCCTCGATTTGAAACAAACCAGTGTTTGTAGGAGCGAGCTTGCTCGCGAAGAACGTCAACGATAACGCGTTTATTCAGAGTCAACGCGGTGCACATGAGGCCTTCGCGAGCAAGCTCGCTCCTACAGGGCAGCGGGGACTAGCCCGGTACGCGGCGAATCTTCGCGCCGAGCATCTGCAGTTTCTCTTCGATGCACTCGTAACCACGGTCTATGTGGTAGATGCGGTCGATCAGGGTGTCACCTTCGGCGCACAGTGCCGAGATTACCAGGCTGGCCGAGGCACGCAGGTCGGTTGCCATTACTGGCGCGCCCTTGAGCTTGTCGATCCCGGTGACGATGGCGGTGTTGCCTTCGACCTGGATCTTGGCGCCCATGCGGTGCAGTTCATACACGTGCATGAAGCGGTTTTCGAAGATGGTCTCGATCACAGCACCGGTGCCTTCGGCAATCGCGTTCAAGGAGATGAACTGCGCTTGCATGTCGGTCGGGAACGCCGGGTACGGAGCGGTACGCACGTTGACGGCTTTTGGCCGCTTGCCGTGCATGTTCAGCTCGATCCAGTCTTCGCCGGTGGTGATCTCTGCGCCGGCTTCCTTGAGTTTTTCCAGGACGGCTTCCAGGATGGTCGGATCGGTGTCCTTGACCTTCACACGGCCACCGGTCACGGCAGCGGCAACCAGGTAGGTACCGGTCTCGATGCGGTCAGGCATGACTTTGTAGGTGGCGGTGTGCAGACGCTCTACACCATCAATAGTGATGGTGTCAGTGCCAGCGCCGGAAACTTTGGCGCCCATGGCGTTGAGGAAGTTGGCCAGGTCGACCACTTCCGGCTCGCGTGCGGCGTTCTGCAACACGCTGCGACCGTTGGCCAGGGCAGCGGCCATCATGATGTTCTCGGTACCGGTGACGCTGACGGTATCAAAGAAGAAGTTCGCGCCGCGCAGGCCGCCTTCCGGCGCCTTGGCTTTGATGTAGCCGCCTTCGACGTCGATGACTGCGCCCATGGCCTCAAGGCCACGGATGTGCAGGTCGACCGGACGCGAACCAATGGCGCAACCGCCAGGCAAGGCTACTTCGGCTTCGCCGAAACGGGCAACCATCGGGCCCAGCACCAGGATCGACGCACGCATGGTTTTCACCAGTTCGTACGGGGCAATCAGGGTCTTGATGGTACGTGGGTCAATTTCGACGGCCAGTTTCTCGTCGATCACCGGCTCAATGCCCATGCGACCGAACAGCTCGATCATGGTGGTGATGTCGTGCAGGTGCGGCAGGTTGGCCACAGTCACCGGGCCATCGCACAGCAGGGTCGCTGCCAGGATCGGCAAGGCGGAGTTTTTCGCACCGGAAATGCGAATCTCGCCATCAAGGCGGGCACCGCCGGTAATAATCAATTTATCCATAAGAATCTCGACGCCTTGGGGGCTCAGGTGCGCTCGGCCCAGGCCGCGCGGCTGAAAAATTTCATAGTGACCGCATGGATGCTGCCATCGGTGATCCATGGGTTCAAATGGGCATAGATCTGCTGCTGACGCTTGACCGGGCTCAATGCCGCCAGTTCATCGCTAATCACGTTCAGCTGGAAATTGCAGCCTTCGCCTTCGACTTCTACAGTCGTTTCAGGCAGCTTTCCTTCAAGGAAGCTCTTAACTTCTAGGGCCTGCATGCTCAACCTCTATCGGCGCCCAGTGCGCACGGGTCGCACATCATACAAAAAAGCCCCGCGCCTGCGAACCCCGCATAGCAGGACTCTGACGGGGGGCTTCTTTAACAATGTGTATTAAGGATGCGCCAGTAGCTCGGTCAAACCGGAAACTTCGGCAATTTCGCGCATGTCTTCCGGCAACGCACGGATACTGACCGGTTTTTTCGCCGCCTCGGCATCACGCATGAAGCACAGCAACAACGACAGGCCGACGCTGCTGGACTTGGTCACCGCCGAGCAATCAAGCACCAGCTCTGGCGCTTTGCTGGCCTTGATTAACGCCTGGCCCTGCTTGCGCAGGTCAGGCCCGGTGCGGTAATCCAGCACGCCGCTGAGGAACAGCTCGCCGGCGTCGCCGATACGAACAGCCGACTCGGTCATTGCGCAGGCTTCCCGGCAGCTTTGTCGGTTTCTTCCTTGGCCTTGGCCACTTCACCGGCCCAACCGTTGATGGTCTTGTCCAGATCGTTGCCATTGCGCTGCATCGCGTCGGCGAACTGATCACGGAACAGCTTGCCGATGTTGATACCGTTGATGATCACGTTACGCAGCTTCCACTCACCGTTGATCTTCGTCAGGGTGTAGGACACAGGGTACACGGCGCCATTGCTGCCGGAGACTTTCATCCCGACTTCAGCACGGTCGCCCGACTCGTCCTTGGGCGCATCAACGATAATGCCCTGGTTGTTGTATTCCAGCAGAGCGTTGCCGTAGAACTGGAACAGACCCTTCTTGAAGTTTTCCTGGAACGTCTGCATCTGCGCAGGCGTAGCCTTGCGCGAATACTTGACCGTCATGATGCTTTTGGAGATGCCTTCAGCATCGACCACAGGGCCAACGATCGTGTTGAGCGCGTTGTAGAACTTGGAAGGGTCTTGCTTGTACTGTTCTTTATTAGCCTTGAGGTCAGCCAGCATTTTGCTGGTGGTGTCCTGCACCAAATCGTGGGCAGAACCTGCCGCGTTGGCCATCATCGGCAATGCTGCAAGCAGTACCAGCAGGCCACGTCGCAAGGTAGAGATCATGAACAGATTCCTCATTTGGCGTCTTTATTGACCGTATTGAGCAAAAATTTTCCGATCAGGTCTTCAAGCACCAGCGACGACTGTGTGTCGTGGATGGTCGAACCATCCTTGAGCAGGGCTGTTTCCCCGCCCACGCTGACCCCGATGTACTTCTCGCCCAGCAAACCCGCAGTGAGGATAGATGCCGTGGAGTCAGTTGGCAGATTATCTACCTTCTTGTCCAGTTGCATCGTCACCCGACCGGTAAAGCTGTCGCGATCCAGATCGATTGCCGTGACTTTGCCGATGGTGACACCGGCCATGGTCACTTTGGATCTGACCGTCAAACCGGCGATATTGTCGAAGTACGCGTAAAGTTTATAGGTATCGGCGGTAGGGCTGGCCGACAGGCCGCTGACTCGCAGGGCCAACAACAGTAAAGCCAGGATGCCAGCCAGCAAGAAAAGGCCGACACCGATTTCCACAGTGCGGTTTTGCATCAGAAATCTCCAAACATCAAGGCGGTCAAAATGAAGTCAAGGCCCAGTACCGCCAACGAGGCGTACACAACGGTCTTGGTGGTGGCACGGCTGATCCCCTCTGAAGTGGGCTCACAGTCATAGCCTTGGAATACGGCAATCCAGGTCACCACAAAGGCAAAGACGATGCTCTTTATAATGCCGTTGAGCACGTCACCGGTGAAGGTCACGCTGTTTTGCATGTTGGCCCAGTAGGAGCCGTCGTAGACCCCCAGCCAGTCAACCGCCACCCACGAACCACCCCAGATACCCACCACGCTGAAGATCATTGCCAGCAGTGGCAGGGAAATGAAGCCGGCCCACAGGCGCGGGGCAACGATGTACTTGAGCGGGTCCACGCCGATCATTTCCAGGCTGGACAGCTGCTCGGTGGACTTCATATTGCCGATTTCAGCGGTCAACGCCGAGCCCGCACGCCCAGCGAACAACAAGGCGGTGACCACCGGGCCAAGCTCACGCAACAGGGTCAGGGCCACCATCTGCCCTACCGCCTGCTCCGAGCCGTAGCTGGACAGGATATTGAAACCCTGCAGGGCCAGCACCATGCCGATGAACACGCCGGAGACCACGATGATCACCAGGGACATCACCCCCACCGAGTGCAGTTGCTTGACCAGCAGGCCAAAGCCGCCGCCGATGCCGCCGCGCCCCAGCAAGGCGTGAAACAGGAAAATGGTCGAACGCCCCAGCACTTCGACGATGTCGATGCCCGAACGACCGAAAAGGCGAACCTTCTCGATAAGAGATGTCTTGCGCATCAGCGCTTCCCCAGAAGATCTGAGCGGTAGTCCGCCGCCGGAAAGTGAAAAGGCACCGGGCCATCGGGGTTGCCGGTCATGAATTGGCGAATGCGCGGGTTATCGGCGTTCATCAACTCTTCAGGCGTACCCTGCCCCAGCACCTGACCATCACCGACTACATACAGATAGTCGGCAATGCTCGCGGTTTCGGCCAGGTCGTGGGAGACCACGATACTGGTGATTCCCAGTGCATCGTTGAGCAGGCGGATCAGGCGCACCAACACGCCCATGGCGATCGGGTCCTGCCCCACGAATGGCTCGTCATACATGAGGATCTGTGGGTCGAGGGCAATGGCCCGCGCCAGGGCGACACGGCGCTTCATGCCACCGGACAACTCGTCCGGCATCAGGTCGATGGCGCCGCGAAGGCCTACGGCCTGCAGCTTCAGCAACACGATGTCACGAATCATTTCATCGGACAGCTGGGTGTGCACCCGCAGCGGGAAGGCCACGTTTTCGAACACATCGAGGTCGGTAAACAGCGCGCCGCTCTGGAATAGCACGCCCATATGCTTGCGCGCATCGAACAGATCGCTGCGTGACAGCGTCGGCAGGTTCTGGCCGTTGACCCACACTTCCCCGGCACTGGGGCGCAATTGCATGCCCATCAGGCGCAACAGGGTGGTCTTGCCGCAACCGGAAGGCCCCATGATGCCCGTGACCTTGCCGCGAGGAATGCGAATATCGATGTTATTGAAGATGCTGCGCGTCCCGCGCTTGAAGGTAAGACCCTTCAGCTCGACCGCGTAGGCGTTATCGGCACTCATCTAATCTCCTTGGGATGCAGCCTTTCACTCAGACACCATGTGTGCGACTTTGGTTTTCAACAGATGCGCAATAGTTGAGCACATGGGTTGGGCGGACCGAACTGGCGGCGAACTATATCACTGCTGGTACAGAGCGCCCAAGGCCGGAACAGCGCTGGTTCAGATTTGAGACAGGGAAAAAACGTTGCTTGCTATGTTGCCCACGGTGCTTTTCAGTTATCCCGCGCACAAAGCCTGACGAACTTGCGTGAGGGAATCGATCATTACCGCTATAATCGCCGACTTTTCGTCAGGCTATACGATTTCAGACATGAGCCAATCCAGCGACCTTATTCAATCCGCACAACGCACCATACGCCTTGAGCTTGAAGCCGTAGAAGGCTTGCTGGCCCATATCGACGCGGATTTCGTGCGCGCCTGCGAGATGATTCTGGCGAGCAAGGGCCGCGTTGTGGTGGTCGGCATGGGCAAGTCCGGCCACATTGGCAACAAGATCGCGGCGACCTTGGCGAGCACGGGGACCACTGCGTTTTTCGTGCACCCGGCCGAAGCCAGCCACGGCGACATGGGCATGATCACCAAGGATGACGTGATTTTGGCGCTGTCCAACTCCGGCACCACCAACGAAATCGTGACCCTGTTGCCGCTGATCAAGCGCCTGGGCATCCAGATGATCAGCCTCACAGGTAACCCTGAGTCAACGTTGGCCAAGGCTGCCGACGTCAACCTGAACGTGCACGTGACCCACGAAGCCTGCCCACTGAATCTGGCGCCCACCTCCTCCACCACCGCCGCGCTGGTAATGGGCGATGCCCTGGCGGTGGCATTGCTGGAGGCCCGCGGGTTTACGGCCGAGGACTTCGCATTTTCACATCCGGGTGGCGCACTGGGCCGTCGCCTGCTGCTGAAAGTGGAAAATGTCATGCATCGCGGCGCCGAGCTGCCGAGCGTTCCACGCGGCACTCTGCTTCGGGATGCGCTGATGGAAATGACCCGCAAGGGCTTGGGCATGACCGCCATCGTCGAAACCGATGGCCGGCTGGCCGGGATATTCACCGACGGCGACCTGCGTCGCACCCTCGACCGCACCATTGATATCCATACCGCGACCATCGACGCCGTGATGACCCCTCACGGCAAGACCGCCCGCGCCGAAATGCTCGCGGCTGAAGCGTTGAAAATCATGGAAGACCACCGGATAGGTGCACTGATCGTGGTCGACCACGATGATCGGCCGATCGGGGCCCTAAACCTAGGCGACTTGCTGCGCGCAGGAGTGATGTAAATGATCAGCGACCTGATGCAACGCGGTAAAAACATCAAACTGGCGATTTTCGACGTTGACGGCGTGCTGACGGATGGCCGCCTGTACTTCCTCGAAGACGGCAGCGAATTCAAGACCTTCAACACCCTCGATGGCCAAGGCATCAAAATGCTGATGGCAGCGGGCGTGCAAACCGCAATTATCAGCGGTCGAAAAACACCGGTTGTGGAACGCCGCGCACAAAACCTCGGTATTCCTCACCTGTATCAGGGCCGCGAGGATAAACTGGTGGTGCTGGACGAGCTTCTTGGCCAACTCAACCTAAGCTATGAACAGGTCGCCTATCTGGGCGACGACCTGCCAGACCTGCCGGTGATTCGCCGGGTGGGCCTGGGCATGGCCGTCGCGAATGCCGCGGCGTTTGTCCGCGAACACGCCCATGGCATCACCACCGCCCGTGGCGGCGAAGGTGCCGCCCGCGAGTTCTGCGAGTTGATCCTGCGTGCCCAGGGCAGTCTTGAAGCGGCCCACGCCGCCTACCTATAGAGCGTTATATGCTGAGCAAAAAGATTCGCAACTTCCTGTTATTCGGGGTCATCGCCGCGCTGCTCCTGGCGGTGGGCTACTGGAATATCAGCCCGGAGCGCTTTCTCGACAAGCCTGTTGCGCAGGTTGACGAAGGTCTTATCGACTATTACGCCACCAATGCCTACAGCATTCAGTACCTGCCTGACGGCAAGGTGCAGTATGAGATGACATCGGACAAGGTCGAGCACTTGAAGGCTTCCGAAGTCAGCCTGCTGACCAATCCGGACCTGAACCTGTATCGCGGCACCGAATTTCCCTGGCACGTCACCAGCAAGCGTGGCGAGGTCAACCCGGATGGCACCGAAGTTGAACTGATCGACTCGGTTCGCGTCGCACGTACAGACGCGCAGAACCGCGACACCATCATTACCAGCAGTCGCATGACCGTATTCCCACAGAAGCAATATGCGCAGACCGAGCAAGACGTTAGAATCGACGGCGCTGGCGGTGTATCGACTGGCAAGGGAATGAAAGCGTATTTGAAAGAAAGCAGGATACACCTGCTATCGAACGTAAGAGGACAGTATGAGGCTCGTTAAAACCCTCCCTATTTTGCTCGGTCTGGGCGCAGCACTGGGAAGCGTGAGCGCCTGGGCTCTGCCGAACGATAGCCAGCAACCGATCCATATTTCGGCTGACGATGCACAGCTCGATGACAAGAAAGGTGTTGCCACCTATACAGGCGGCGTGATCATCACCCAGGGCTCGATGAAGATTACCGGCAACACGGTGACTCTGACGCGCACCCAGGCAGGCGACATTGACGTGGTGACGTCGGTGGGCAACCTGGCTTATTTCGAGCAGAAGCAGTCCGCTACCGACACCGGCCCGATGAAAGGCTACGGCAAGACTATCCAGTATCACGCCCAGCAGAATCGTATCGTGTTGATCGACCAGGCCAAGGTACTGAGCCCAGACGGCAACTCGACCGAAGGTGAAAAGATCACCTATGACACCGTCAAGCAGATCGCCAACGCCGGTCGCGCCAACGGCTCCAAGGTCACTGCACCGCGCCCGCGCATCGACATGGTTATCCAGCCGAAGAAGAAGGCCGAGTAATGGCAACCCTGAAAGCCCAGCATCTGGCCAAGGCCTATAAAAGCCGCCAGGTGGTACGCGACGTCAGCCTGTCGATCGACAGCGGCCAGATCGTCGGTTTGCTCGGCCCCAACGGTGCCGGCAAAACCACTTGCTTCTATATGATCGTCGGGCTGGTCCAGGCAGACCAGGGTCGTGTATTGATCGACGACCTGGATGTCAGCCATCAACCCATGCACGGTCGTGCACGGGCAGGTATCGGCTATCTTCCCCAGGAAGCGTCGATCTTCCGCAAACTGTCGGTAGCCGATAACATCATGGCGATTCTCGAGACCCGCAAGGAACTCGATCGCGATGGCCGCCGCCAGGAGTTGGAAAGCCTGCTGCAGGAATTCCACATCAACCATATTCGCGACAACCTCGGCATGAGCCTGTCCGGTGGTGAGCGCCGCCGCGTGGAAATCGCCCGCGCCCTGGCGACCGCGCCGAAATTCATCCTGCTGGATGAACCCTTTGCCGGTGTCGACCCGATTTCGGTGGGTGACATCAAGCAGATCATCCATCACCTCAAGGCCAAGGGCATTGGCGTGCTGATCACCGACCACAACGTGCGCGAAACCCTCGATATCTGCGAAACAGCGTATATCGTCAACGATGGTCAGCTGATTGCCGAAGGCGATGCCGAGACTATCCTGGCTAACGAGCTGGTGAAGGAAGTGTACCTGGGTCACGAGTTCCGCCTGTAAACACAGGGGTATCGCGCTTTTCCCTGGAGCGCGCGGGAGTCAATGGAAACCTCGGTTTTTTTATTGTTACCGCGCTCTAGGCAAAGGCCCCGAGATCAGGCATATAATTTGCTTATGTTTGGCGCTCACGCGCCCTGTCGTGGATGGCGCATTGCGCCGGCGAATAAGGTGTTAAGCCCCTGCCATGAAACCATCGCTAGTCCTGAGAATGGGCCAGCAGCTGACGATGACACCGCAGCTGCAACAGGCCATCCGCCTGCTCCAATTGTCGACCCTGGACCTGCAACAGGAAATCCAGGAGGCCCTGGAGTCCAATCCGATGCTCGAACGCCAGGAAGAAGGCGACGACTTCGATAATGCAGACCCGCTGGCCGACAACATCGAGCAAAAACCCAATCCCGACGTGCAGGAACCCTCCTATCAGGAAACCGCCCCGACGGTGGACAACCTGGAGGAAGGCGACTGGAACGAACGCATTCCCAACGAGCTTCCCGTGGACACCGCGTGGGAAGACGTCTACCAGACCAGCGCCAGCAGCCTGCCGAGCAACGATGATGACGAGTGGGACTTCACCACCCGTACGTCGGTGGGCGAGAGCCTGCAGAGCCACCTGTTGTGGCAACTGAACCTGGCGCCGATGTCCGATACCGATCGCCTGATCGCGGTCACCCTGATCGACTGCATCAACAACCAGGGCTACCTGGACGAAACCCTCGAGGAGATCCTTGAGGCCTTCGACCCGGAACTGGATATCGAACTGGACGAAATCGAAGCCGTCCTGCACCGCATCCAGCAATTCGAGCCCGCCGGCATTGGTGCCCGCACACTCAGCGAGTGCCTGTTGCTGCAACTGCGCCAATTGCCGGCCAAGACCCCATGGCTCACCGAAGCGCAACGCCTGGTCAGTGACTACATCGACCTGCTGGGCAGTCGCGACTACAGCCAACTGATGCGCCGTATGAAGCTCAAGGAAGATGACTTGCGCCAGGTCATCGAGCTGGTGCAAAGCCTCAACCCGCGCCCAGGCTCGCAGATCGAATCCAGCGAAGCCGAATACGTAGTGCCCGACGTCATCGTGCGCAAGGACAACGAACGTTGGCTGGTGGAGCTGAACCAGGAGTCGGTACCGCGCCTGCGGGTCAACCCGCAATACGCAGGTTTTGTGCGCCGCGCCGACACCAGCGCCGATAACACCTTCATGCGCAACCAGTTGCAGGAAGCGCGGTGGTTCATCAAGAGCCTGCAAAGCCGCAACGAAACCCTGATGAAAGTCGCAACCCAGATCGTCGAACACCAGCGCGGTTTTCTGGAGTACGGCGACGAGGCCATGAAGCCTCTCGTGCTGCACGACATCGCCGAAGCCGTCGGCATGCATGAATCGACGATTTCCCGGGTTACCACGCAGAAATTCATGCATACCCCACGGGGTATTTATGAGCTGAAATACTTTTTCTCCAGCCACGTCAGCACCTCTGAAGGCGGTGAATGCTCGTCCACGGCGATCCGCGCGATCATCAAAAAACTGGTTGCCGCTGAAAATCAGAAAAAGCCGTTGAGTGACAGCAAGATCGCTGGTTTACTGGAGGCACAAGGCATTCAGGTCGCCCGTCGAACCGTCGCCAAGTACCGCGAGTCCCTAGGGATCGCGCCATCCAGCGAGCGTAAGCGTTTGATGTGACGGGCGGGCCACAGCGTTCCAGTGGTGGGTATTCCTGCCCACCGCTTTATGCACTGGCAACGAAGGAGAAGCTGTATGCAAGTCAACATCAGTGGACACCAGCTGGTAGTCACCAAGCCCCTGCGTGAATACACCGAGAGCAAACTGAACAAGCTTGCGGGACATTTTGACAAGATCACCAACGTGCAGGTCACCATGGAGGTCGATAAGCTCAAGCAGAAAATCGAGGCCACCCTGCACGTACCGAATGCCAAGCTCGTTGCCAATGCAGAACATGAAGACATGTACGCGGCAATTGACTCGCTCTACGACAAGCTCGACCGCCAACTCATAAAGCATAAGGAAAAGAATCTGCACCTGATGCAAGGTACAGGTCGTTAACTCTCCCCCCATGATCCGACTTGAAACCATCCTGACCCCCGGCCGTTCCCTCGTGAACGTGCCGGGCGGCAGCAAGAAAAAAGCCCTCGAACAAATTGCCAACCTGATCGCACGCGAAGTGCCGGATCTGGAGATGCAAGATGTCTTCGAAGCGTTGATTGCCCGTGAAAAACTCGGTTCCACCGGTTTTGGCAACGGCATCGCCATTCCGCACTGCCGCCTCAAAGGCTGTGAAACACCTGTGAGCGCCTTGCTGCACTTGGATCACCCCATTGATTTCGACGCCATCGACGGCGCCCCGGTCGACCTGCTCTTCGTGCTGCTGGTCCCGGAAGCCGCCACCGATGCGCACCTGGAACTGCTCCGGCAGATCGCCAGCATGCTGGACCGCAAGGATGTACGCGACAAACTGCGCAGCGCCTCCAGCAATGAAGCGTTGTACCAAGTTGTCCTGGATGAACAAAACGGGCAGTAATCATGCGTTTGATCATCGTCAGCGGTCGCTCCGGCTCGGGTAAGAGCACCGCCCTCAATGTGCTTGAGGACAACGGCTTCTATTGCATCGACAACCTGCCCGCCGGCCTGCTGCCAGAGCTGGCGGAACGCGCACTGATCCATACCGAATTGGCGCAGCCGCTGGTGGCGGTCTCGATTGATGCGCGCAACCTGCCTAGCCACCTCTCGCGGTTCCCGGAACTGTTGGAAGAAGTGCGTGCCAAGCACATTCATTGCGATGTGCTGTACCTGGATGCCGACGAAGAGACCTTGCTCAAGCGGTTCTCCGAAACCCGTCGACGCCACCCCCTCAGCAGCGCCAACCGCTCCCTGGCCGAAGCCATCGAGGACGAGACCAAGCTGCTCGGGCCGATCATTGACCTGGCCGACCTGAAGATCAACACCACCAATCTGAACCTGTATCAGTTGCGCGACGCGATCAAGCTGCGCCTGCTGAACCAGCCTGAGCCGGGGACGGCGTTTCTGGTCGAGTCATTTGGCTTCAAGCGCGGCATGCCGGTAGATGCCGACCTAGTGTTCGATGTGCGCTGCCTGCCCAACCCTTACTGGAAGCCGGAGTTGCGCGATCAGTCCGGGCTGGATCAGCCTGTGATCGACTACCTGGCCGCACAACCGGATGTGGAAGAGATGTTCCAGGACATCTCCAGCTACCTGCTCAAATGGTTGCCGCGCTTTGCCGCCAGCAATCGAGCCTATGTCACCATTGCCATTGGCTGCACCGGCGGCCACCACCGCTCGGTCTATTTGACTGAACGGCTGGGCCAGGTGCTGCAACAAACCCTCAAGAACGTCCAGGTTCGCCACCGCGACCTGAGTTGAAAGGAACACCTGCGCGATGCCTGCTCTGGAAATTGAAATCATCAACAAGCTGGGCTTGCACGCCCGGGCGTCGGCTAAATTCGTCGGCGTGGCCGGGCAGTTCCCCTGCCAGATCCGTGCTGGGCGTACGCCAGAGTCCATGGTCGATGGCAAAAGCATCATGGCGATGATGATGTTGGCGGCCGGCAAAGGCACCAAAATCCATCTGCGCACCGAAGGCGAGCAAGAAGACGAAGCAATGGCCGCACTGGTCGCGTTGATCAACAACTACTTCGACGAAGGCGAATAACCCTACTGTAGGAGCTTGCTCGCGAAAAACGTCAACGATAACGCGGGCATCCTGGTTAACGCAGTGCTCTCAGTTTTTTTTGCGAGCAGGCTCCCTCCTACAGGGAACCACCCTCAGCCTAACGCCGTATCCATCACCATCATCAGGCAAAACCCGAGGCACAGCCCAAGGCTGGCGAGATTTTCATGGCCATTGCGGCGCGACTCGGGGATGACTTCATGAGTCACGACCAGCAACATTGCCCCGGCGGCCAACGCCAAACCCAGCGGCAACAACACTTCGGCAAGGCTCACCAGCCATGCACAGAGCACCGCAAATACCGGCTCAACCAAGCCTGATGCAGCGCCAATCAAAAAGGCTTTGATCCGCGACATTCCCGCCCCAGCCAATACCAGCGCAATCACCAGCCCTTCAGGCACATCCTGCAGGGCAATGCCCATGGCGAGGCTGTCGGCATCCGCCATGCCTCCGCCCGCAGAAACCCCCACAGCCATGCCTTCCGGAATGTTGTGCGCAATGATGGCAAACACGAACAACCAAATACGCGGCGGGATAACCGGTTTATCCGGTGTACCCACCAGCATTTCCGGGCTGGCGCCAGAAACCTTGCGGTCTACGAGGTACAGGCCGAACGCCCCGAGCATGATGCCGAAGCTGATCAAGCCACTGGCGCCCCAAGGTGAAAGTCCCAGGCTTTCGGCGGCGGCGATGCCCGGTACCACCAGAGAAAACGCAGTCGCCGCCAGCATCACACCGGCACCAAAGCCCAGCAGGGTGTCGCTAAGCGCCATCGGCATGCGCCGAATCACCAACACCGGCACCGCGCCCAGCGCCGTGCCAAGCGCGCAGATCGCCCCACCCTGCAAAGCACGCAGTATGCGCGGTTCCAGGTTCAACCAGGCCAGCCCATGGGCCACCAATAACGCAGTACCTGCCAATAGCAGCAGCGTGCCAAACGCATAACGAAACATTCGCACGCTACCGATCGCCAGTGTTTGAGTGCCCATAGTCGGCCTTAGATCTTGTTATGGAGTGAATGTCAGGCCAAAGCGGCCTGATAGCGCGCGGCAACCTCCGGCCAGTTGATGACGCTATAGAATGCATTGATGTACTCCGGTCGTCGGTTTTGATATTGCAGGTAGTAAGCGTGCTCCCAGACGTCCAGGCCCAGCACCGGCGTATTGCCGCTCATCAGCGGGCTGTCCTGGTTGCCGCTGCTTTCCACCACCAGCGTTTTTTGTGGCGTAACGCTCAGCCAGGCCCAACCGCTGCCGAATCGCGTCAAGGCCGCCTTGGTGAACGCCTCCTTGAAGCTGTCGAAACCACCCAATTGCTCGTCGATAGCCTTGCCCAGCGCGCCCTCGGGTTTGCCGCCCCCTGTCGGTGACATGACTGCCCAGAACAACGAGTGGTTCGCATGCCCGCCTCCTTGGTTGACCACAGCAGCGCGTAATTTCTCCGGCAATGTTTGGACGCTGGACACCAGCTTCTCCACCGGCCAGCCGGCGAACTCAGTCCCCTCGACCGCAGCATTGAGGTTATTGATGTAGGTCTGGTGGTGCTTGGTGTAGTGAATTTCCATGGTTTGCGCGTCGATATGCGGCTCGAGGGCGTCGTAGGCGTAAGGCAAGGCCGGCAAGGTATAGGTCATATCAATGTGCTCCATAGTGGGACGTGGACGTTGGCGTCGCAGCACTGCCCAGCAGCCGATGAGTGCGTGGGTATTCGCCGTGATCGCTGATGAAATTCAGCAGCTCGACGTAGGTCTTGCTGCTTTGGCGCAGCGCGGCCTCGCGCAGTGACGGGCTGAGTCGCGGGTTCTGCATGGTCTGTAAGAGGCGCTGATGGATAGCGCAGAGGTATTCCGCGCTTTCCTCAGGCTGGTTCCGGCGCAAGTGCAGGTCCGCCAGGTTGTGATGGGAAATGACGCAAGCCGCCACTGCTTCGTCAGCATCCGCCCAGCGTTCGAACAACACTTGGGCCAGGGCCAGGGCTTGCAGATAGGCCTCGCGAGCGTCAACCAACTCGCCTGCCATAAAGCAGCGATTGGCCCGTTCGATCGTGCGTTTCCAGTGCTCCATGGTGAGCCTCCAAAGCGGGGTCGTTGATTACACGCCGCCGGCGGTGAGCTTTTCCGGGTCCAGCAGGACTTCCAGTTGGCTGCGAGGCAGGTCGGTGTGTTCGAGGGCGACATCGATCACCGGGCGGCCTTGCTGATACGCCTTCTTGGCGATTTCAGCGGCTTTCTGGTAGCCGATGATCGGGTTAAGTGCGGTGACCAGGATCGGATTGCGTGACAGCGCTTCCTTGAGCTTGGGTTCGTTGACCTTGAAGCTGGCAATGGCCTTGTCCGCCAGCAACCGGCTGGCATTGGCCAGCAACTCCAGGCTGCTGAGCAGGTTTTGGGCAATGATCGGCAGCATCACATTCAGCTCGAAATTGCCCGACTGACCGGCCACCGTGATCACTGTGTCATTGCCGATAACCTGGGCGGCCACCATGGCGGTCGCTTCCGGGATGACCGGGTTGACCTTGCCCGGCATGATCGACGAGCCCGGCTGCAGCGCCTCCAGTTCGATTTCACCCAGGCCGGCCAATGGCCCGGAGTTCATCCAGCGCAGGTCATTGGCGATCTTCATCAGCGACACCGCCGTGGCTTTCAACTGACCAGAGACCGCAACGGCGGTGTCCTGGGAGCCAATCAGCGCAAACAGGTTCTTGCCGGGTGTGAACTTCACTCCGGTCAACAGGCTCAGTTGCTGGCTGAAACGCCCGGCAAACTCGGGGTGTGCGTTGATCCCGGTGCCGACCGCCGTGCCGCCCTGAGCCAATGCTTGCAGCGCCGGTAGCAGGTCCTGCAAGTGACCGATATTGGCCTTGAGCTGCTGCGCCCAGCCGTTCAACACCTGGCTCATGCGCACCGGCATGGCGTCCATCAAATGCGTGCGGCCGGTCTTGATGAACGGGTGAACCGCCTCGGCTTTTTGCTCGATGACCTGCACCAGATGCAGCAGGGCCGGCAACGTTTGCTCGTGCAGCACCAACGCAGCACTGACGTGAATGGTGGTGGGGATGATGTCGTTGCTGCTCTGGCCGCAATTCACATGATCGTTGGGGTTGACCGCCTCGCCCAGCAAACGGCTGGCAAGGGTCGCGATCACTTCATTGGCGTTCATGTTGGAGCTGGTGCCGGAGCCGGTCTGGAAGATATCCACCGGGAAGTGCTGCATGTAGTCGCCTTCCAGCAATCCTTGGGCAGCATCGACAATAGCCTTGCCCTGCCCTTCGCTGATTTGCTTGAGGTCGACGTTGACCTTGGCCGCGGCTGTCTTGGCCAGGATCAGCGCGCGGATAAATTGCGCCGGCATGGGTTGATGACTGATCGGAAAGTTGTTCACCGCACGCTGTGTTTGTGCGCCATACAAAGCTTCTTGCGGCACATGCAGTTCGCCCATGCTGTCGCGTTCGATACGGGTGTTACTCATCATTAGATCCTTGCACCAAGTCAGAAACGGAAATCGAAGGCAGTAATTCGCAGCTCGCCAATTGCCAGGCAAAGGTCTGCCAGCGCTTGAGGCGGCAGGCACAGTGGGAGAGTTTTTCCAGGTCGCGCAGTGGTCGCCAGGCCTGGTCCAGGCACAGAGAGCGCCAATGCCAGGGCAAGGCGACATCAGCGGCGGTGTCGATCAACAAACGAAATGAGGTTTCAGCGATGGTCCACGGATGGGTTGCGGTGCAACACGCCAGGTACCGACCTTCGTTCAGGTAATGCTCAATCAGGCGGGGTTCATTGGGATCCAGGCCACAGCGAATCTGGCGGCTCATCCAACGCCAGCTTTCCAGATAGGGATCCTCATGCAAGACAGAACTCATGAGACACACTCATTCGGTAATGATATTTATTATTAAATGATATTGAGAATCAAAACAAGAGTGGCCCATTAATCCTGTCAAAAGAGGCGCAATAAAAAAGGCGCGCCATCTTTGCGATGGCGCGCCTTTCAGAACGTGCGGGAGGGATTAGCTGCCAGCGACCGTCATGCGTTCAATAAGCACCGAACCCGTGCGGATATTGCTGCGCAGTTCAAGGTCGTTACCCACGGCAACGATCTGCTTGAACATATCGCGCATATTGCCCGCGATGGTCACTTCCTGGACGGCGAACTGAATCTCGCCATTCTCCACCCAGAAGCCCGCCGCACCACGCGAGTAGTCACCGGTGACCATGTTCAGGCCATGGCCCATCAATTCAGTCACCAGCAACCCACGCCCCATCCGCCGCAACAACGCCGCCTGGTCTTCATCACCGTGGGTCACGAACAGGTTATGCACGCCGCCTGCGTTAGCGGTGCTTGGCAGGCCCAGCTTGCGACCGGCATAAGTGCCCAGCACATAGGACACCAGCTCACCTTGCTCGACAAACGGCTTGGCATAGGTCGCCAGGCCATCGCCGTCGAACGACGAACTGCCCATCGCGCGCATCAGATGCGGGCGCTCGTCGATGGTCAGCCACTCAGGGAACAGCTTCTGGCCGATGGCGCCTTCCAGGAACGAAGACTTGCGATATAGGTTGCCACCGGAAATCGCGCCGAGAAAGCTGCCGAATAAACCACCGGCCAGCTCTGCGGAAAACAGCACAGGCACTTCGCAGGTCGGCACCGGGCGCGCGCCCAGGCGGCTCGCAGCCCGTTGCGCCGCACGCAGGCCAATGCTTGCAGGGTCTGCCAGTAAATCGCCTTGGCGGTTTACGTCATACCAGTAATCACGCTGCATCTGCCCGTTGGCTTCGGCGATCATCACGCAACTGAGGCTGTGACGCGTGGACGCATAGCCACCGATAAAGCCATGGCTGTTGCCGTAGACGCGGCAACCCTGATGGGTACTCAAGGTGGTGCCGTCCGCATTCTTGATGCGGGCATCGGCATCGAAGGCTGCCGCTTCGCAGGTCAGCGCCAGCTCGATGGCTTGCTCAGGCGTGATATCCCAGGCGTGGAACAGGTCAAAATCCTGCACATCCTTGGCCATCAACGCCTTGTCGGCCAGGCCCGAGCTTTCATCCTCGGAGGTGTGCTTGGCAATCGCCAGTGCTGCGGCGACGGTCTCGCGAATCGCCTCAGGGCCACTGGCGGAAGTGCTGGCCGAGCCTTTGCGCTGGCCCGCATACAAGGTAATGCCAAACCCTTGGTCGCGATTGAATTCAACCGTTTCCACTTCCCGCTGGCGCACCGAAGTCGACAACCCTTGCTCCAGCGACACCGCCACTTCACAGGCGCTGGCCCCCTGGCGCTTGGCCTCGGCAAGGATCTGCTCGACTTGTTCCTGCAGGGCCGGTAACGCTTGTGGACCGACGCTTTGGGCTGCACTCATGGTTTTCTCCACTCAAATTCTGCTTTCGGTAATGGCCATCGAGCGACCGGGCCGGACAAGCGGCCCCCGACTGGTTATCATGGCGGCGTTTCTTTGCGGACTGCCACCATGGTTGATTCTTACGACGACTCCCTCGATGGGGAGAAAAGCAAAACCCAGGTCAAACGTGAGCTGCATGCTCTGGTTGACCTTGGCGAGCGCCTTACAACGCTCAAAAAGGATTTGGTCGCCAAACTGCCACTGACCGACGAAATGCGTCGGGCCCTGGCGGATGCGCCCAAGCACACCGCGAATATCGCGCGTAAACGGCACATCTCGTTTATCGGCAAACTGATGCGCGACCAAGACATTGACGCCATTCTGACTTTGCTCGATCAAACCGATGCCTCCACTCGCCAGTACAACGAACGCTTCCACAACCTGGAACGTTGGCGTGACCGCCTGATCTCGGGCGATGACGCGGTGCTGGAGAAATTCGTACTGGACTACCCGGACGCGGACCGCCAGCAATTGCGCTCCCTGATCCGTCAGGCCCAGCACGAGCTGGCGCATAACAAGGCGCCGGCCACCAGCCGTAAAATCTTCAAATACATCCGTGAGCTGGACGAGACTCAACGCGGCCTGCGCTGATCCTCTTCCCCGGGTGGCGGTCTTCGCCACCCGAAGCTTGCGTTCCTACGATCCCGTACCACCCACGGTGATCGCATCAATTTTCAAGGTTGGCTGGCCGACACCTACCGGCACCGACTGCCCATCCTTGCCGCACGTGCCCACCCCGCTGTCCAGCGACAGGTCGTTACCGACCATCGACACCTTGCTCATGGCTTCCGGGCCGTTACCAATCAGCGTCGCCCCTTTGACCGGCGCGGTAATCTTGCCGTCTTCGATCAGGTACGCCTCGCTGGTGGAGAACACGAACTTGCCGCTGGTGATGTCCACCTGGCCGCCGCCGAGGTTGGCGCAGTAGATACCGCGTTTTACCGAGGCAATGATTTCTGCCGGATCGCTTTGGCCACCGAGCATGTAGGTGTTGGTCATGCGCGGCATTGGTAGATGCGCATAGGATTCACGACGACCATTACCGGTGCGCGCCACGCCCATCAGGCTCGCGTTGAGCTTGTCTTGCATGTAGCCCTTGAGCACGCCGTTTTCGATCAGGGTGGTGCATTCGGTCGGCGTGCCTTCGTCATCGACACTCAGCGAACCACGGCGGCCGGCCAGGGTGCCGTCATCGACAATGGTGCACAGCTTGGACGCAACCATTTCGCCCATGCGCCCACTGTAGGCAGAACTGCCCTTGCGGTTGAAATCGCCTTCCAGGCCATGGCCCACGGCTTCGTGGAGCAACACGCCAGACCAACCCGAGCCCAGCACCACCGGCAAGGTGCCGGCGGGTGCCGGAATCGCTTCCAGGTTGACCAATGCCTGGCGCAGCGCCTCACGGGCATAGCCCATGGCACGGTCGTCAGCGAGGAAATAACGGTAGTCGGTGCGCCCGCCGCCGCCATGCCCACCGCGCTCGCGGCGCCCGTTCTGTTCGACGATCACACTCACATTGAAACGCACCAGCGGCCGTACATCCGCCGCCAGCCCACCGTCTGTGGACGCCACGAGGATGCGCTCCCACACGCCCGCCATGCTCACGGTCACTTGCTGGATACGCGGGTCCAAGGCGCGGGTGGCTGCGTCGATTCGCTTGAGCAGCTCGACCTTTTCCGCACGGCTGATCACTTCCAAGGGGTTATCCGGCGCATACAACTGCGCCACGTCCTGGGTACTGAACGCCTGCACCGTGCCATTCTGCCCGGCACGGGAAATCGAACGGGCGGCACGCGCCGCCAGGCCCAGGGCCTCCAGGGTGATCGCATTGCTGTAGGCAAAGCCGGTTTTCTCACCCGATTGCGCGCGAACGCCTACGCCCTGGTCAAGGTTGAAACTGCCTTCCTTGACGATCCCATCTTCCAGCGCCCAGGACTCGGAAATCTGCCCCTGGAAATACAGGTCAGCCGCATCGATACCCGGCCCGGCCAGATCGCCGAGCACGGTTTGCAGGCTTTCGATGGTCACGCCACCGGGTGCCAGGAGGTGATCACTGACTGAGGACAACAACTCGCTCATAGGTTTGGCCTTAAATTCATCGTTCTGAAGCAGGCCGCTGCGCGCCCTGCGAGAAAAAGCGCCGGTGATTGGCCACCGGCATGCGCGCCCGTATCGACGCCTGTTCACTGCTATCGCGTTCGGCCAGTAACACCGCCTCGCCTTGATCCTGTTGCGCCAGCACTCGGCCCCAAGGGTCGACAATCGCCGCGTGGCCAAAGGTTTCCCGTGGGCCTGGGTGCACACCGCCCTGGGCAGCTGCCAGCAGGTAGCACTGGGTTTCGATGGCACGTGCGCGAATCAGCACATCCCAATGCGCAGCCCCGGTCACTGCCGTGAAGGCCGAGGGCGCGGTAATCAGTTCAGCTCCCGCCGCACGTAACTCGCTGTACAGTTCGGGGAAACGCAGGTCGTAACACACCGTCAACCCCACACGGCCCACCGGCGTATCCGCCACCACCACCTGGTTACCGAAAGCATAGTCGTCAGATTCGCGATAACGACCGCGAGCATCCGCTACGTCCACATCAAACAGGTGGAGTTTGTCGTAGCGAGCGACTATTTCACCCTGATCGTTGATCAGCAGCGAGCAAGCATTGGGTTTGGCATGGGGCTGGTCCTTGGGCGGCAACGGCAATGTGCCGGCCACTATCCATAAGGTGAGGTCGCGGGCGGCCTGTTTCAACCAGGGCAGCACAGGGCCTTGCCCCAACGCCTCGGCGCGGCCAATGTCGGCCACATCGCGGCGCCCCATGGCGGCGAAATTCTCTGGCAGCACCGCGAGTTTCGCGCCATCGGCCGCCGCCTGCTCCAGCAGGCGACGCGCCTGGGCGAGGTTGGCCAGCACGTCACTCTGGCTGACCATTTGAATTACCGCAAAGGACATGGGCCGACACTCCATACAGGGCATGGGGCCATGCTACTCCACAGGCTCTCAGTTTGGCTTTTCAAATGGCTTGTCGAAGGTGATTTTTGGATCCTTCCAGGGGCCTTGCACCTTGTATTGCACACTGGCGAAGCGCGAAACCCGGTCACCGATCAGCTTGTCGATCAAAAACAGCGCACCACCAATGGCCGGCGCACCGACAATCAGCGCCGCAATCGGCAGGTTGTTGGTCACAGGCAAGGTGACCAGCAATTTGGCGTCGACGCGATCGGCAACCAGATCCAGGGTGCCGTTAAGCTCCAGATTGGTGGAAGGCCCGGTCATGGTGATGGGCTCGCGGGTCACGAACACGCCATTACTGGCGGCCAACAAGCCTTTGACCCTGTCGTAGCTCAAGCCCTTGCCGAACAAGTCGGAAAAGTCCAAACGCAAACGCCGGCCAATGGAGTTGAAGTTAAGCAGGCCAAACACTCGCAATGCCTGGGCCCCGCCCTCCACTTCAACGAACTGACCTTTACGGAACGCGGCATCCAGGCTGCCGGAAAACCGCTTGGGCCCGACCCAGGCCGGCGACCCCGGCCAGCGGCCATCCACGTCCAGATGGAAGTCTTCGCTGGTCACCGTAGGCGCAAAACCCCAGCCCTTGAGCACGTCGGCAATGTTGCGCCCATCGAGGCGGCCCTTGTACCAACTGCTGCTGGCGCCTGGCGCACCTTCCCAACCCCCAGCGCCCTTGAGCAGCATGCCCTTGAGGCCAAGGTCGAGGTTATTGAAGGCCAGGCCCTTGGCGGTCGGGCGGATTCTCAGCGACCAGGCCCCGATCAGGTCCGAGCCCTGGAACAGCTGGTCGACGGCAATATCCAGTGCCGGAATGCTTTTTGGGTCGATATCGGCCAGCGGGTCCGGCGCGTTTTCGTCCGCCTGCGCGGTCGGGTCTGGCGCAGGCAATTTCACATACTTGAGGTTGACCGCAATCGGCGCGCCTTTGGCGTCCGGCAGGTTCACCGCGCCCTTGGCTTGCTGGCTATCGAGTTGCAGGCCCCAGGCCGCTGGTTTGCGATCGAGCTGCAAGCTGACCTGGTCAAACTGGGTACCAAACCCGGTCAGCTTGCCCACTTTGAAGTCCGCACCGCTGAGCAGTTGCTTGGCGTTGCCACCTGGATCATTGCCCGCGTAGCGATCCACGAGTTTCTTCCAGGGATCGATATCCAGTTCCGACAGCACGCCACGAATGCGCAGGCCTTTGGCACCGGGCAACACGGCATCACCATCGCCGAGGAACAATTCGCCGCGGCCATCATTGAACTTGTCCGGCGGCGCAGCAAAGGTGAAGTTAGCCAGCTCGCCGTAATCAAACCAGTAACGGCGTTCAGCGCCCTGCAAAGTCATGCGGAAGGTGCTGTCACGTCCCTGGCTGGCCGGCATGCCGAACGGTGCCGGCAGGTCCACCGCGACACCCTTGAGGTTGGAGTTGACCATCAATTGGCTGTCCGCGCCGTCGAGGATCACTTGCAACTGGTACGGAATATCGCCGGAGACCGGCAACGGCTGGCTGATTTTCAACCAGTCCGTAAGGCGCTTGACGGTGACCTGGCCATTGGCAGTCACCCGCGTGCTGATATTACCCGGTTTGCCTTCGGCAAAGATCTGCGCCGTGATGGGGCGGTCGAACGCCTGGGCCGAGATCTTCTGCCCGCTCAGGCCCTTGGCGCTGTCGAAGCGAAAATCACCCTTGAGCTGGGTCAGGTCCAGCGGCGGTTCCGCCAATTGCAGGCGCGCTTTGTCGGTCTTGAAGTCCACCACGATCTTGGGCTCAGTGCCTTTGGCCAGCGGTACGTCCAGGTCCAGGCTACCTTGCAGGTCGCCCTCGCCTTTCCAGCCAGCGAACGTAGACGCCGTGCCAATCGGGGCTTCTTGAAGGATCTTGAGGCCGTCGCCCAAACCGCCGGAGAACCCGCCCGTGAGCAGCAGATGGCTGTCGCCGCCCGCTGGGGCGTGGGGAATATTGACGTAGACATCCTTGACCTGGGTGTCGAGCAATTGGCCCTTGCTCGCCAGAATGCGTACGCCGCTCTCCTCGACAAACACTTCGCCATTGACCTTGTTCACATGAGGCCAGCCCGGCTGGAAGGCGAGTTCGGCATCATGCACCTTGAAGAACAGGCTGATATTGCGCGACGCGGGCAGTGCATTGTGGCTGAGCGAACCCTGGTACTGGAAGAAGCCTTCGTCCACCGCGCCCTTGAGGATCGCTGTGCGCAACCACTCATCCAGCGCCGGGCTCAACACGGCGGGCAGGTACTTGGGGGTGAAACGGCCATCGCCATCGACCATGCCGACCCGCAGGTCCATGTAGTCTTCCTGGCTGTGGTCGAAATGCAGGCGAATCAGGAAGTCCGCCGCCACCTTGCCTTCCTCGCCCAGTACCTTGATATATGGGGCGATCAGGGTGAAGCCTTGCTTGTCCAGCTTCCAGGTCAGGCGTGCATTGGCCTGGATGTACTGCCACGGCTTGGCGAAGATCGGATACAGATGCAAGGAAAAGTCCTTGCTGTCCATGCGCAATTCGCCCTGGCCCAGGTCGCCACTGATGCTGCCGGACACATTGCGTGCGGCTGGCGCGCCAAAGTAGGCATCGAAGCCGACACGTTCCAGGTTGGCGGCAAAACTGAGTTTTCGGTCGGTGGTGTCTTGCGGTCGGAAGTCCACCAGCACATTGCGTAACAGGCCAGTGGCTTTGAGGTGTTCGACGGCCTTGGCGAAACCGTCCGGCAGCGGCGCCAAGGCGTTGAGCAGCGGGGTAATGGGGGCCAGGTCGAGACGGTCGGCCTGCAATTTCCACACCTCCTGTTCTTTGTCGGTCGCCAGGTTTTGCTGCAATTGCAGGCGCGATTCCCAGCGGGTTTCGCCAATGTTCATCGCCAGGGAATCAAACAGCACCTTGAGGCCAGTGTCACTGCGTTGCAGGTAGGCGGTCAGGGACAGGTTTTCAAGGTGCACCGGCTTACGGTCGGCGTAGCTGCCCTTCACTTGGGGCGAATTGAGGCGTACCGCCGCGCTTTGCACCGTGCCTTTGGCCCAACTGAGCCAAAACTCACCGCCGGCCTTCAATTGCGTCAGCTTCCATTGCTGGGTCAGCCTGGCGGGAATCCACTTGGCCCAGTCGCTTTGCGGCAGGCTCAGGTAGGCATCGACCTCAGCGTCTTTCCACTGACTGGCGCGAATGCGGCTGCGCAGGCTGACCGCCAACGGTTGGCCATCGGGCAATGTCAGGCGAGCGTCCAGACGCTGCTGGCTCATGCCGGTATGCAGGCTCAGGCCCACATAGGTCACGGTCACTGGTGCCTGGTCGAAGGGTTGCAGGGTCACCTGGCTGTCCAGCACCGACACGCGCTTGACCATTTGCATGCGCGTCAGCAGTTGTTGCGGGTCCAACGGCTGGTCGTCCTGCACCGGCAAGCCTTGCAGGGTCCAGCGGCCGTCCTGGTTCTCCTTGACACTCAGTTGCAAGCCACTGACTTGCAGATGGGCGATACGCACTTCGCGGGCCATCAGGCTGGCCCACATATCCGGCACCACTTCCACCTGGTCCAGGCGCAAGGCACTGCTGCCCTCGCCGACCATGACGTCGTGGGCCAGCAATACCGGGGCAAACCCGCTCCAACGGCCTTCAAGACTACCGATGTGCAGCGGCGTATCCAGCGCAGCCTGGGCCTTGGCCTCGACTTCGGCGCGGTATTCAGCCACCAGCGGGGTGAGTTCGCGCCCCAGGCTCACATACACCGCCGCCAATACCAGCGACAACGCACACAGGCCCAGGCCCCAACGGGTCAAAGCGGCAAAAAAGCGTATCAGACGCTCCATGTCAGGCGACCCTCAAAAAACAGTTAGCGGACGGCAGATCAAGGTCTGCCGGTCTCGAAGAAAGTGCACAGTTGGGGATCAGAGCAACACCACGTCGTATTGTTCCTGGGAATACATGGTTTCGACCTGGAAGCGAATCGTGCGACCGATAAAACTTTCCAGTTCGGCGACGTTACCGGACTCTTCGTCCAGCAGGCGATCCACCACTTTCTGATTGGCAAGTACTCTATAACCTTCGGCCTGATAGGCGCGTGCCTCCCGCAGGATCTCGCGGAAAATCTCGTAGCAAACCGTTTCCGGGGTCTTCAGTTTGCCGCGCCCTTGGCAACTGCTGCACGGCTCGCACAGGACCTGTTCCAGGCTTTCACGCGTGCGCTTGCGAGTCATCTGCACCAGGCCCAACTCGGTGATGCCGATGATGTTGGTCTTGGCGTGATCGCGCTCCAGTTGCTTCTCAAGCGTACGCAGCACCTGGCGCTGGTGCTCTTCATCTTCCATGTCGATGAAGTCGATGATGATGATGCCGCCCAGGTTGCGCAGGCGCAGTTGGCGGGCAATAGCGGTAGCCGCCTCGAGATTGGTCTTGAAGATGGTCTCTTCAAGGTTGCGATGGCCCACGAATGCGCCGGTATTGACGTCGATGGTGGTCATGGCTTCTGCCGGGTCTACCACCAGGTAGCCGCCGGACTTGAGTGGCACCTTGCGTTCCAGGGCTTTCTGGATTTCGTCTTCGACGCCATACAGGTCGAATATCGGCCGCTCGCCGGGGTAGTGTTCCAGGCGATCGGCGATTTCTGGCATCAACTCAGCGACAAATTGCGTGGTGCGCTGGAAGGTTTCCCGCGAGTCGATGCGAATTTTCTCGATCTTCGGGCTGACCAGGTCGCGCAGCGTGCGCAGCGCCAGGCCAAGGTCTTCATAGATGACGCTGGGCGCGCCGATGGTCTTGATCTGCGCGTCGATCTGATCCCACAGGCGCCGCAGGTAGCGAATATCCATGAGGATCTCGTCAGCGCCAGCGCCTTCTGCGGCGGTGCGCAGGATAAACCCACCCGCTTCCTTGATGCCCTCGGCGGCGACGCAGTCGCTGACCACCTTCTTCAGGCGCTCGCGCTCGGCTTCATCTTCGATCTTCAGGGAAATGCCCACATGGGCAGTGCGCGGCATGTACACCAGGTAGCGCGAGGGAATCGACAACTGGGTGGTCAAGCGGGCGCCCTTGGAACCGATAGGGTCCTTGGTGACTTGCACCACCAGGCTCTGGCCCTCGTGCACCAGAGCGCTGATGCTTTCCACCGCAGGGCCCTCGCGCAGGGAAATTTCCGAGGCATGGATAAACGCTGCACGGTCCAGGCCGATGTCGACGAAGGCCGCCTGCATGCCCGGCAATACACGCACCACCTTGCCTTTGTAGATATTGCCGACGATCCCGCGCTTTTGGGTGCGTTCGACATGCACTTCTTGCAGAACACCGTTCTCTACCACCGCCACGCGCGATTCCATCGGCGTGATATTGATCAGAATCTCTTCACTCATGGCTGGGTCTCGTTCAGGCGTTTTCACAATAGTGACCGGTCGCTTAAGGCTTGGCGCTGGAATACGGCGTTCAGCACACGGTAAGGTTTTGCCAACAGGGTATGCCGAATTGCGCCAGGAGTTGCGCGGTTTCGCACACAGGCAGGCCCACCACCGCGGAATAACTGCCATTGAGCCCGGCAACGAACACCGAACCCAACCCCTGGATAGCATAGCCGCCGGCCTTGTCCTGCGGTTCGCCACTGTGCCAGTAGGCGGTAGCCTCCTGAACAGACACCTCGCGAAAACGTACACGACTGCTTACACATCGGGTTTCGCAACGCTGGCCGTCAGTCAGGGCAATGGCGGTGAGCACTTCATGTTCTCGACCGGAAAGCGCCATCAGCATCGCCAGCGCATCGGCCTGGTCAACGGGCTTGCCCAGGATCTGGCCATCCACGATCACAGCCGTATCGGCGCCCAATACACAGGCGCCCAAGGTTTGGCCAAGCGCAATAAAACCCGCCGTCGCCTTGCCGCGCGCAAGGCGCTCGACATAGGCAACGGCAGGCTCGTTGACAAGAGGGGTTTCATCAATAGCGGCGCTGACCACGGTGAAGGGCACACCGATCTGGGTCAACAGCTCACGTCGCCGCGGGGAGCCCGAGGCCAGGTAAAGCGAATTCATTGCAGCCTCTCCCTGTTGAGTTCGATAACCAGGCAGAGCCTCGCAACCATTCAATTGATTTTATAGCGCCGACGCAGCCCGCGCAGGCCAAAACTGATCCAGGGCCACAACAATGCACTGACCAGCGCCGGCAAGACCAACGCCAGCGTAGGCTGACGGTTGCCGGTCAAGGCGCTCAGCCACAGTTGCACCAACTGCGCCAGGCCGAAGATCACCAGGATCACCAGGCACTGCTGCCACATCGGGAACATGCGCAGGCGCTGTTGCAACGACAGCACCAGGAAGGTAATCAGTGTCAGGATCAACGCGTTCTGGCCCAGCAAGGTGCCATACAGCACATCTTCGGCCAACCCCAGGCACATGGCCGTGACCATGCCCACCTTGTGCGGCAGGTTCAACGACCAGAACGCCAGCAACAAGGCCAGCCAGAGCGGGCGCAGGATTTCCATGAACTGCGGCAGCGGCGAAACGCTGAGCAGCAAGCCGATGGCGAAGGTCAGCCAGACGATCCAGCCATTGCGTGAATGAGTACCCGCCATTAGTCCCCCCTCTGCGGTGTGGTGGCCGGAGCGGCGGTCGGTTTAGCCGGGCGCGCGTTATGCGCGGCAGGTTTGGCCGGCGTTGCCACAGGTGCTGCCGGTGCAGGTGACGTGGCTGGCGCGGGTGCAGGCGGACCAACAAAAGCAGGTTTTGGCACCGTGGCCGGCACGATAGGCGCGGTGCCATTCTGCTGGTCCTCCGCTTCCTGGGCCTGGGCAGCGTCGTTAGCGCGCTCTTCCGGGGTGCGGTTGTCGCTGAACACCAGCAGCAGGTAACGGCTGCGGTTCAGCGCGGCAGTCGGTACCGCCCGAACGATAGCGAACGGCTGGCCGGAATCGTGGATCACCTCTTTGACCGTCGCCACCGGATAACCCGCCGGGAAGCGCTGGCCCAGGCCAGAGCTGACCAACAGGTCGCCTTCCTTGATGTCAGCGGTGTCGGCCACATGGCGCAGTTCCAGGCGTTCCGGGTTACCGGTGCCGCTGGCAATCGCGCGCAAACCGTTACGGTTGACCTGTACCGGAATGCTATGGGTCGTGTCCGTCAGCAACAGCACCCGCGAGGTGTAGGGCATCAACTCCACCACCTGGCCCATCAGGCCACGGGCGTCGAGCACCGGCTGACCAAGCACCACACCGTCGCGCTCACCCTTGTTGATGATGATGCGGTGGGTAAAGGGGTTGGGGTCCATACCGATCAGTTCGGCCACTTCGACCTTTTCGTTGACCAGTGCGGAAGAATTGAGCAACTCGCGCAGCCGAACGTTCTGCTCGGTGAGGGCCGCCAGCTTTTGCATGCGCCCCTGCAACAGCAGGTTTTCAGTCTTGAGTTTTTCGTTCTCGGCGACCAGTTCGGTGCGGCTGCCAAATTGGCTGGACACGCCCTGGAAGAGACGTTGCGGCAGGTCGGTGATCCAGTAGGTCTGCATCAACACCAGCGACATCTGGCTGCGCACCGGCTTGAGCAGTGCAAAGCGGGCATCGACCACCATCAGCGCGACCGAAAGCACGGTCAGCACCAATAAGCGCACACCCAATGAGGGGCCTTTGGCGAAAAGCGGTTTAATAAGCCGCTCCTCCCAGGCAAATGTTCTCTTTATTCATACGGCATCAAACCGGCCTGGATGCAGATTGAAGAAGATAAACGCCAACAGGCAGCACTGCAAAGTGCTGCCTGCCGACGAAGCATGAACCATCCAGGCAATCTTATTCGCTGGAGAGCAGGTCCATGGTGTGTTTATCCATCATTTCCAGCGCACGACCACCGCCACGGGCAACGCAGGTCAACGGGTCTTCGGCGACGATCACCGGCAGGCCGGTTTCCTGGGCCAGCAACTTGTCGAGGTCGCGCAACAAGGCGCCACCACCGGTCAGTACCAGGCCACGCTCGGCGATATCGGAAGCCAGCTCCGGCGGCGATTGCTCCAGGGCACTTTTCACAGCCTGAACGATGGTGGCCAGGGACTCTTGCAGAGCCTCCAGCACTTCATTGGAGTTCAGGGTGAAGGCACGTGGAACGCCTTCGGCCAGGTTGCGACCGCGCACATCGACTTCGCGCACTTCGCCGCCTGGGTAAGCGGTGCCGATTTCCTGCTTGATGCGCTCGGCGGTGGATTCGCCGATCAGGCTGCCGTAGTTACGACGCACATAAGTGATGATCGCTTCGTCGAAGCGGTCGCCGCCCACGCGCACGGATTCGGCATACACCACACCGTTCAGGGAAATCAGGGCGATTTCGGTAGTACCACCACCGATATCCACCACCATCGAACCGCGCGCTTCTTCCACCGGCAGGCCGGCACCGATCGCAGCCGCCATCGGCTCTTCGATGAGGAATACTTCACGGGCACCGGCGCCAAGGGCCGATTCACGGATGGCACGACGCTCCACCTGGGTGGACTTGCACGGAACGCAGATCAGCACGCGAGGGCTGGGCTGCAGGAAACTGTTTTCGTGAACTTTGTTGATGAAGTACTGCAGCATCTTTTCGCAGACGCTGAAATCGGCGATCACGCCATCCTTCATCGGACGAATGGCAGCAATATTGCCTGGTGTACGGCCGAGCATGCGCTTGGCCTCGGTGCCAACGGCAACGACACTTTTCTGATTACCATGGGTCCGAATGGCCACAACCGATGGCTCATTCAGAACGATTCCGCGCTCGCGCACGTAAATAAGGGTGTTGGCAGTGCCCAGGTCAATGGAGAGATCGCTGGAAAACATGCCACGCAGTTTCTTGAACATGGGGAAAGGACCCTAGGCAACGCGTGGGTAAAAAAGTGCGGCAAACTCTAACAACGACAGGGATTTTGGGCAAGGCGCCAATGTGCTAAATTGGCCGACTTTCTGTGCACCAACCCCCACAATCGCGGCCTTATGACCGTAGAAATGCGGTAGTGTTCCGACAATCTAACACACGGACGCCCTCCGTTCTGTTTTCCACTGGAGAATCCCATGGCGCTTGAACGCTCCGACGTGGAAAAAATCGCACATTTGGCCTCGCTTGGCCTTAATGATGCCGATCTTCCACAGACCACCGCAGCCCTGAACAGCATTCTCGGGCTGGTCGACCAAATGCAGGCCGTGAATACCGACGGCATCGAGCCCCTGGCTCACCCACTGGAAGCCAGCCAGCGCCTGCGCGCAGACGTCGTGACCGAACGCAATAATCGCGAGGCCTACCAGTCCATCGCGCCAGCGGTCGAAAACGGCCTGTACCTGGTTCCGAAAGTCATCGACTAAAGGGAAAGAGCCTTTCATGCATCACATGACTCTGGCCGAGATCGCCCGCGGTCTCGCCGACAAATCGTTTTCTTCCGAAGAGCTGACCCAGACCTTGCTGGCGCGTATCGCCGCGCTCGATCCGAAGGTCAACAGCTTCATCAGCCTCACCGAGGAGCTGGCCCTGAGCCAGGCCAAGGCCGCCGACGCCCGTCGCGCCAACGGTGAGAATGGTGCGCTGCTCGGCGCACCGATCGCCCACAAGGACCTGTTCTGCACCCAGGGCATTCGCACCAGCTGCGGCTCGAAGATGCTCGACAACTTCAAGGCGCCCTACGACGCCACTGTGGTCGCCAAGCTGGCCGCCGCCGGCGCCGTGACCCTTGGCAAGACCAACATGGACGAATTCGCCATGGGTTCGGCCAACGAGTCCAGCTACTACGGCGCGGTGAAAAACCCGTGGAACCTGGAACACGTCCCGGGTGGTTCGTCCGGTGGTTCGGCGGCGGCCGTGGCCGCGCGCTTCCTGCCGGCCGCTACCGCCACCGATACCGGCGGTTCGATCCGCCAGCCAGCCGCCTTCACCAACCTAACCGGCCTGAAGCCGACCTACGGTCGCGTTTCCCGCTGGGGCATGATCGCCTACGCCTCAAGTCTCGATCAGGGCGGCCCTCTGGCACGCACGGCTGAAGACTGCGCAATATTGTTACAAGGCATGGCAGGCTTCGATAAACAGGACTCCACCAGCATCGACGAGCCAGTGCCGGACTACAGCGCCAGCCTGAACACCTCGATCAAGGGCCTGCGCATCGGCGTGCCGAAGGAATACTTCAGCGCTGGCCTCGACCCGCGTATCGCCGAACTGGTGCAAAACAGCATCAAAGAGCTCGAAAAGCTTGGCGCCGTGATCAAGGAAATCAGCCTGCCGAACAACCAGCACGCGATTCCCGCCTACTACGTGATCGCGCCAGCAGAGGCCTCTTCCAACCTGTCGCGTTTCGACGGCGTGCGCTTCGGCTATCGCTGCGAGAACCCGAAAGACCTCACCGACCTGTACAAACGCTCCCGCGGCGAAGGCTTCGGCAGTGAAGTGCAGCGCCGGATCATGGTCGGTGCTTATGCCCTGTCCGCCGGCTACTACGACGCGTACTACCTCAAGGCGCAAAAAATCCGTCGCCTGATCAAGAACGACTTCATGGCCGCCTTTGAAGAAGTCGATGTGATCCTCGGCCCGACCGCGCCAAACCTGGCGTGGAAGATCGGCGCCAAGACCGGCGACCCGATCGCCGAGTACCTGGAAGACCTCTACACCATCACCGCCAACCTCGCGGGCTTGCCGGGCTTGTCCATGCCCGCAGGTTTCGTCGATGGCCTGCCGGTGGGCGTGCAATTGCTCGCCCCGTATTTCCAGGAAGGCCGCCTGCTCAATGTGGCGCACCAGTACCAGTTGAATACCGACTGGCACACCCGCACCCCTACCGGCTTCTGAGGAGAACACTATGCAATGGGAAGTTGTGATCGGGCTGGAGATTCATACCCAGCTCGCCACCCAATCGAAGATTTTCTCCGGTAGCGCCACCACGTTCGGCTCCGAACCCAATACCCAGGCCAGCCTGGTCGACTTGGGCATGCCCGGCGTGCTGCCGGTGCTGAATCAGGAAGCGGTGCGCATGGCCGTGATGTTCGGCTTGGCGATTGACGCCGAGATCGGCCAGCACAACGTGTTTGCGCGCAAGAACTACTTCTACCCGGACCTGCCCAAGGGCTACCAGATCAGCCAGATGGAACTGCCGATTGTCGGCAAGGGCCACCTGGACATTCCCCTGGAAGACGGCACCATCAAGCGCGTCGGCGTCACCCGTGCGCACCTGGAAGAAGACGCCGGCAAAAGCCTGCACGAAGAATTCCCGGGCGCTACCGGTATCGACCTGAACCGTGCTGGCACGCCGCTGCTGGAGATCGTGTCCGAGCCGGACATGCGCAGCGCCAAGGAAGCCGTGGCCTACGTCAAGACCATCCACGCGCTGGTGCGCTACCTGGGCATCTGCGACGGCAACATGGCCGAAGGCTCGCTGCGTTGCGACTGCAACGTGTCGATCCGCCCAAAGGGCCAGGTCGAGTTCGGCACCCGCTGCGAGATCAAGAACGTCAACTCGTTCCGCTTCATCGAGAAGGCGATCAACAGCGAAGTACGTCGCCAGATCGAGCTGATCGAAGACGGCGGCAAGGTGATCCAGCAAACGCGCCTGTACGATCCGAACAAAGACGAAACCCGCGCCATGCGCAGCAAAGAGGAAGCCAACGACTACCGTTACTTCCCCGACCCGGACCTGTTGCCGGTGGTGCTGGAGGATTCCTTCCTCAATGACATCCGCGCCACCCTGCCGGAACTGCCGCAGCAAAAACGCGAGCGCTTCCAGGAGCAGTTCGGCCTGTCGGTCTACGATGCCAGCGTCCTGGCCTCCAGCCGTGAACAAGCCAACTACTTCGAAAAAGTCGTGAGCATTGCCGGCGACGCCAAGCTGGCGGCCAACTGGGTGATGGTCGAGCTGGGCAGCCTGTTGAACAAACAAGGCCTGGAAATCGACGAAGCGCCGGTCACCGCCGAACAACTGGGTGGCATGCTGCTGCGCATCAAGGACAACACCATCTCCGGCAAAATTGCCAAGACCGTGTTCGAAGCGATGGCTGCCGGTGAAGGCAATGCCGACGAGATCATCGAGAAGCGTGGCCTCAAGCAAGTCACCGACAGCGGCGCCATCTCGGCCGTGCTCGATGAGATGCTCGCGGCCAATGCCGAGCAGGTCGAGCAATACCGTGCGGCAGACGAAGCCAAGCGCGGCAAGATGTTCGGCTTCTTTGTCGGCCAGGCGATGAAAGCCTCCAAGGGCAAAGCCAACCCGCAACAGGTGAACGAACTGCTCAAAAGCAAGCTCGAAGGCTGATTGCAGTGAAATGGTCGGAGTGGAGTTTCACCTACACCCCGACCTTTTGTGGGAGCTGGCTTGCCTGCGATTCAGGCACCTCGGTGTTTCAGTTACACCGAGCCGATGCTATCGCAGGCAAGCCAGCTCCCACATTTACATCTGGGACTTCCTGACAATGAAGCGTCTACTCGGCCTCCTGGCCCTGTCCTCCCTGCTGGCCGGTTGCGCCAGCGGCCTCATCGACCCCAACGGCTACGACGAAACCGGCACCGCGTCTTATTACGGCGCCAAGCACCATGGCAAGAAAACCGCCAGCGGTGAACCTTTCAACCAGAACGCCTTGACCGCCGCCCATCGGCGCCTGCCCTTCGGCACCCAGGTCAAGGTGACCAACCTCGACAACAACCGTTCTGTCGTGGTGCGTATCACTGATCGCGGCCCGCATACCCGTGGGCGCCTGATCGACCTTTCACGCAAGGCTGCCGAGCAGTTGCGCATGCTGCGCAGCGGTACCGCACGGGTACGCGTGCAAGCCCTGAACAACTGATCGAGGCAGCCTTGAGCATTTTCGGATTGAACGCCCTCTCACCCTGGAGCCTGCTCGAACTGGTGGGCGGCCTGATCTTGCTGATCATCGGCGCTGAAATCCTGGTACGCGCCGCGGTACGCCTGGCGGCGAGCCTCAAGGTGCGGCCACTGATCATCGGCTTGAGCATCGTCGCCTTCGGCAGCAGTGCGCCACAGATGACCGTCAGTCTTCAGGCCACGCTGGCCGGCAACACGGACATTGCCGTAGGCAGCGTCATCGGCAGCAGCATCTTCAATATCCTTGTGACCCTGGGTTTGTCCGCACTGATCATTCCGCTGCGGGTCTCGCGGCAGCTGGTGCGCGTGGATATCCCGGTGATGATCGTCGCCGGCCTGCTGGTGTTTATCCTCGCCGCCAATGAAATACTGACGCCCTTCGATGGCGCCGTGCTGCTGGTGGCGCTGGTGGCCTACCTAGGCGTATTGCACTACCAGACACGTCATTCCCGCCGCCCGCGCACTCTGGACACCGTGGCGAAGGCGCCATGGCTGAGCAGTGTGCTGCTGATGCTCGGCGGTTTGCTGGTGCTGGTGCTCGCCGGGCATTTGTTGCTCGGCGCAGCGGTGGAGGTGGCGGGCGATCTCGGATTGTCGGAGCGCGTCATCGGCCTCACGTTGATCGGCGTCGGCACCTCGCTGCCGTGCCTTGCCACGTCGCTGATCGCCGCGTTGCGTGGCGAACGGGAGATTGCCGTAGGCAACGTGATCGGCAGCAACCTGTTCAACCTGCTCGGCGTGCTGGGTTTTACCGCACTGGTGGCGCCGACACCGCTTTCGGTATCACCCAACGCCCTGGACTTCGATTTACCGGTGATGCTCGGCGCCATCATCCTGTGCCTGCCGGTGTTCTATACCGGCTATCGGGTAACACGTATCGAAGGGCTGGTGCTGCTGGGGCTGTACCTGGCGTACGGGCTGCATGTCATGGCCTTCACCACGGGCATGCCGCTGGCCAACAAGCTTGAACAATTGATGCTGTATTACGTCCTGCCAGCGTTAGTGGTTTTGCTGTTGTTCACCTCACTGCGCGCCTGGCACCGCCAACACAAGAGGGAATCGCAATGACCGATCAGAAAAAACCCGGGGTTGAAGTACGTCGCCAGGTCATGGGCGATGCGTTCGTCGACCGCGCCCTGGGCAATGCCACGGCGTTCACCCAGCCGCTGCAGGACTTCGTCAACGAGCACGCGTGGGGCAGCGTCTGGAACCGCGAGGGTTTGCCGCTCAAGACCCGCAGCCTGATCACCCTCGCCGCCCTCACCGCCCTCAAGTGCCCGCAGGAACTCAAGGGCCATGTGCGCGGTGCACTGAATAATGGCTGTACGGTGGAGGAGATCCGCGAAGCGCTGCTGCATTGCGCGGTGTATGCCGGGGTGCCGGCGGCGATTGATGCGTTTCGGGCGGCGCAGGAAGTGATTGAGGCGTATCAGGCGGATCAGCAGTGACTGCCAGATAGTTATCGCAGGCAAGCCAGCTCCCACACTTGAGAGTATTCACACATCCACATGTGGGAGCTGGCTTGTCGGGTCGCCGCATCGCTGCGATGGGGCCTCAAGCTGCCCGCCTATTTCAGATCCAACCACCCGCCTGCAACACAAAAATCCCGATATTCGTGGTCACCGCCGCCATCAACGTGGTGATCACGATAATCGCGGCCGCCAACTCATGATTACCCTCCGCCGCCCTGGCCATCACAAAGCTCGCGGCGGCCGTGGGCGCGCCGAAATACAGAAACAGAATCCCCAACTCCGGCCCTCGGAACCCCAGCAACCAAGCGCCCAACGTGGCGATCACTGGTAGCCAGATCATCTTCATCAGGCTCGCGCTCAACGCCATGTTGCCGCTCTTGCGCAGCGCGGCCATGGACAAGGTGCCGCCGATGCAAATCAACGCCAACGGCAGCGTGGTGTCGGACAGGTACTGCAAGGATTTCTCAAGCCAGCCGGGCACGCCGATCTGGAAGTACGCGAACGGCGTGGCGACGATCACGCTGATAATCAGCGGGTTGGCCAATACGCTTTTGAAGATGCTCCACGGGTCGGACTTGATCACTGGGCTATAGACCGCCAGCACAATGGTCGACAGCGTGTTGTAAAAGAGGATCACCAGCGCGGCGAGGATCGCGCCCAGCGATATACCGTAGTCGCCGTACATACTGGCCGCCAGCGCCAGGCCGATGACCCCGTTATTGCCACGAAACGCGCCTTGGGCGTAGATGCCTCGGTCTTCGCGCTTGCAACGAAAGATTGCCCAGCCCCAGGCCATGGCAAAGCTCACCAAGGTGGCGACGCAAAAGTAGATCAGCAACCCCGGCTTGAGCGCCGAGTGCAGGTCGGCATGCAGAATGCCAAGGAACAGCAGCGCCGGCATGGCGACGTTGAACACCAGGGACGATGCGGTGTGGATAAAGTTGTCATTGATCCAGTTGATGCGCTTTAGAAACACGCCCAGGAACAGCATGGCAAACACCGGCGCGGTGATGGTGAGGGTGGTGAGGAAGATTGCCAGCATGCCGGGGAGAACCTTGGTGGGCGTCGTTAGTTGGCTAATGATAAGCCAGTCCGAGCGGGTTCGTGTGGGCAACGCCATTCAAATGTGGGAGCTGGCTTGCCTGCGATGGCAATATGTCAGCCGATGCACTCATAATTGATGCACCGCTATCGCAGGCAAGCCAGCTCCCACAGGTTAGCGCCTGGTCTCAGGTAATCGGCGCCGGGTTGAACAGCGTGATGTCGTTATGCAGCTTGTGCCGCTCTGCCCAGGTCTGCTTCTTGCCGCTGGCCACATCCAGATAGAAGTGGAACAGCTCCCAGCCCAACTCCTCGATACTCGCCCGCCCCGTGGCAATGCGCCCGGCGTCGATATCGATCAGGTCCGGCCAACGCTGGGCCAGCTCGGTGCGGGTGGAGACCTTCACCACCGGCGCCATCGCCAGCCCGTATGGCGTGCCGCGCCCGGTGGTGAACACGTGCAGGTTCATCCCCGCCGCCAGTTGCAAGGTGCCGCAGACAAAATCACTGGCCGGTGTGGCGCAAAAGATCAGGCCCTTTTCCTTGAAGCGCTCACCAGGGCCAAGCACGCCGTTGATGGCACTGCTGCCGGATTTGACGATGGAGCCCAACGACTTTTCGACAATATTCGACAGCCCGCCCTTCTTGTTACCCGGCGTGGTATTGGCGCTGCGGTCTGCCTCGCCCTTGGCCAGGTAACGGTCGTACCAGTCCATTTCCCTGACCAGCTCGCGGGCGACGTCCTGGTTCTGCGCGCGTGAGGTCAGCAGGTAAATCGCATCGCGCACTTCAGTCACTTCGGAAAACATCACCGTCGCGCCGGCGCGCAGTAACAGATCCGAGGCATACCCCAGCGCCGGGTTGGCGGTGATGCCGGAAAACGCATCGCTGCCGCCGCACTGCATGCCCAGGATCAACTCGGAGGCCGGCACGGTTTCGCGGCGACGCTGGTTGAGTTTTTTCAAGCGCACGTCGGCCAGGGCCATGATCTGCTCGATCATTTCAGTAAAGCCGTGGCTGGAATCCTGCAAGCGATACAGCCATGGCTCGCTCAGGTCCACGGAGCTGTCGTTATCGTGCATCACCTGCCCTGCCTGAAGCTTTTCGCAGCCCAGGCTGATCACCAAGGCCTCGCCGCCCAGGTTGGGGTTGCGCGCCAGGTTGCGCACGGTGCGGATGGGGATATAGGCATCCGTCGCCGTAATCGCCACGCCGCAGCCGTAGCTGTGGGTCAGCGCCACCACATCATCGACATGCGGGTACTGGGGCAGCAACTCGTCCTTGATGCGCTTGACCGCATGGTCCAGCACGCCGGTCACGCATTGCACGGTGGTGGTAATGCCGAGGATATTGCGCGTGCCCACGGTGCCGTCTGCATTGCGATAGCCCTCGAAGGTAAACCCCTCCAGGGGCGCCTGGGTTTCAGGCACCTCGGTGGACAGCGGCAAGCTGTCCAGCGGCGGTGCGGTGGGCATGCGCAACTGGTCCTCCTGCACCCAACTGCCGCGCGGAATCGGCGCCAGGGCATAACCGATGGTCTGGCCGTAGCGAATAATCTGGCCGCCCTCGGGGATGTCTTCCAGGGTCACCTTGTGGCTCTGCGGGATGAAATCCACGGTGACCAGGCCGTCGGGAAACTCGGTACCGGCGGGTACCCCTTGATCGTTCACCACGATCACCACATTGTCGCGCTCGTGCAAACGGATCGAGCGCGGCGAGTCAGCATGTTCAATCAACTGCATCACACGAACCTCAGGAATGCGCTTGGGAAAGGTTGGTCAACTCCGGGCCTTTGGTGGGCGGCTCCTTGAGCACCACGCGCTTGATCGGGCCGACAATCACCAGGTAGCTGAATACCGCCACCAGCGCGTTGGCGCCGACGAACACCAGCGCCCATTTGAACGAGCCGGTGGTGCTGATGATGTAGCCAATCACAATCGGCGTGGTGATCGACGCCAGGTTACCGAAGGTGTTGAACAAGCCGCCACTGAGCCCGGCGATTTGTTTCGGCGAAGTGTCGGACACCACTGCCCAACCCAATGCGCCAACGCCTTTGCCGAAGAAGGCCAAGGCCATGAAGCCCACCACCATCCATTCGATGTCCACGTAATTGCACGCCACGATGCTGCTGGAAATCAGCAGGCCACCGATGATCGGCGCCTTGCGTGCGAAGGTCAGCGAATGGCCTTTGCGCAGCAGGTAGTCGGAAATCACCCCGCCGAGCACCCCGCCGATAAAGCCGCAGATCGCCGGTAACGAGGCAATGAAGCCGGCTTTGAGGATGGTCATGCCACGCTCCTGCACCAGGTACACCGGAAACCAGGTCAGGAAGAAGTAGGTGATACCGTTGATGCAATACTGGCCCAGGTAGACGCCAAGCATCATGCGGTTGGTCAGAAGCTGGCGGATGTAATCCCACTTGGGCCCGTCGGTTTTCTTACCCTTGCCCTTGTCCTGATCCATATCGACCATCGCGCCATTGGCGGCGATGTGATTGAACTCGGCCTCGTTGATCATCGGATGCTGGCGCGGGCTGTGGATAACTTTCAGCCAGATCAGCGAGAAAACAATGCCGATCACGCCCATCACGATAAACACGTGCTGCCAGCCAAAGCGATAGACGATCCAGCCCATCAACGGCGCGAACAACACCGTGGCGAAATACTGGGCCGAGTTGAAGATCGCCGACGCAGTGCCGCGTTCCGCCGTAGGAAACCACGCCGCAACAATACGGGCATTTCCCGGAAACGACGGCGCCTCGGCCAAGCCCACCATAAAGCGCAGCATGAACAGCGCGACCACCGCAGTGGAGACGCCAAACTCACCGACATAGCCTTGCAGCACGGTGAACAGCGACCAGGTGAAGATGCTCAGGGCATAGACTTTTTTCGAGCCGAAACGGTCGAGCAGCCAGCCACCGGGAATTTGCCCGGCCACGTAGGCCCAACCGAATGCAGAGAAGATATAACCGAGGGTGACCGCGTCGATACCGAGGTCTTTTTGCAGGCTGGAGCCGGCGATAGCGATGGTGGCCCGGTCGGCGTAGTTGATCGTGGTCACCAGGAACAGCATGAGCAGGATCAAATAGCGGACGTGGGTCGGCTTGGTCGCTTGCATGTAGAAGTACTCCCACTAATTATTTTTTTTGCGGGTAATTATTTTTTTGCCGTGGAAACCGCACTATGAGGGAGCCGGGCTTGCCCGCGATGCAGGCACCTCGGTGTGTCAGCGAGACCGAGGTGAGGCTATCGCAGGCAAGCCAGCTCCCACCTGGAGCCGGTGCCACGGGGTGCTGCGTGTTACGAACCGATGTAGCTGGTTTTCACCACGGTGTAGAACTCTTGCGCATAGCGACCTTGCTCACGCGAACCGTAGGATGAGCCCTTACGGCCACCAAATGGAACGTGATAGTCCACCCCCGCCGTCGGCAGGTTGACCATCACCATTCCAGCCTGGGAGTGGCGCTTGAAGTGGTTGGCATATTTGAGCGAGGTGGTGGCGATGCCGGCCGACAAGCCGAACTCGGTGTCATTGGCCATGGCCAGCGCCGCCTCGTAGTCCGCCACGCGCACCACGTTGGCCACCGGGCCGAAGATCTCTTCACGGCTGATGCGCATCGCCGCTTCACTGTCGGCAAACAGTGTGGGCGCCAGGTAATAGCCTTCGGTGTCGCAGGTGACCAGGCCGCCACCGCTCACCAGCCGGGCGCCTTCGCTCTGGCCGATGTCGATGTATTTCATGTCCTGATCCAACTGGGCCTGGGACACCACCGGGCCAATGTCGGTACCACTATGCAAAGCGTGGCCGACCTTGATCGACTTCATGCGCTCGGCCATGGCGGCGACAAACTGGTCGTGGATCCCCGCGGTGACAATCAAGCGGCTCGAGGCGGTGCAACGCTGGCCGGTGGAGTAGAACGCACTCTGTACCGACAGCTCGACAGCCTGCTTGAGGTCGGCATCGTCGAGAATGATCTGCGGGTTCTTGCCACCCATTTCCAACTGCACCTTGACCTGGCGCGATACACAGCTGACGGCGATCTGACGCCCAACACCCACAGACCCGGTGAAACTGATGCCATCGACTTTCGGGCTGTTGACCAGCACGTCGCCGACCACACGGCCACTGCCCATCACCAGGTTGAACACACCGGCAGGGAAGCCGGCGCGGGAGATGATTTCGGCCAAGGCCCAGGCACAGCCCGGCACCAGTTCGGCAGGCTTGATCACCACGCAGTTGCCGTAGGCCAGCGCCGGAGCGATTTTCCACGCGGGGATGGCGATCGGGAAGTTCCACGGGGTGATCAGGCCCACCACACCGAGGGCTTCGCGGGTCACTTCAACGTTGATGCCCGGGCGCACCGAAGGCACGTAATCGCCCGACAGGCGCAGGCACTCACCGGCGAAGAATTTGAAAATATTGCCGGCGCGGGTCACTTCACCAATGGCTTCGGGGAGGGTCTTGCCCTCTTCGCGGGCCAGCAGGGTGCCGAGTTCTTCACGACGGGCGAGAATCTCGCTGCCGACTTTATCCAGCGCATCGTGACGCGCCTGGATACCGGAGGTGGACCACGCCGGGAACGCGGCGCGGGCAGCGTCGATGGCCGCGTTGACTTGGGCCACGTCGGCTTTGGCATATTCGCCAATGGCGTCGGACACATCCGAGGGGTTGATGTTGGTGCAGTAGTCGGCGCCGGTTACCCATTGGCCATTGATGTAGTTCTCAAAACGCTTTGCTTGGGACACGAATCTTCTCCTGACGCAAAAGGCCGCTGATTGCTCAGCGGCCTTGTGGATAATTTATTGCGCGCCTTGCTTGTCGATCAGCGCGGCGAGGGCTTCGTACTCTTCCGGCAGCAGGTCGGTCAGTGGCGTGCGCACGGGGCCGGCGTCATAACCGACGATTTTCGCACCGGCCTTGACGATGCTCACCGCGTAACCGGCCTTGCGATTACGGATATCCAGGTACGGCAGGAAGAAATCGTCGATGATCTTGCCGACGGTGGCGTGATCTTCGCGGGCAATGGCGTGATAGAAATCCATCGCCGTCTTGGGGATGAAGTTGAACACCGCCGAGGAGTACACCGGCACGCCCAGGGCCTTGTAGGCTGCGGCGTAAACCTCTGCAGTCGGCAAACCACCGAGGTAGCTGAAACGGTCGCCCAGGCGACGGCGGATCGACACCATCAACTCGATATCGCCCAGGCCATCCTTGTAGCCGATCAGGTTCGGGCAGCGCTCGGCCAGGCGCTCCAACAGCGGTGCGGTCAGGCGGCAGACATTGCGGTTGTACACCACCACGCCGATCTTGACCGACTTGCACACGGCTTCAACGTGGGCGGCAACCCCGTCCTGGCTGGCTTCGGTGAGGTAGTGCGGCAGCAGCAGCAACCCTTTGGCGCCGAGGCGTTCGGCCTCTTGGGCGTACTCGATGGCTTGGCGGGTAGCACCGCCCACACCGGCCAGGATCGGCACGCTGGACGCGCAGGTATCCACGGCGGTTTTCACCACCTGGGAATATTCGCTGGCCGCCAGGGAGAAAAACTCACCTGTGCCACCCGCGGCGAACAAGGCGCTGGCGCCATAAGGGGCCAGCCATTCCAGGCGCTTGATGTAACCCGCCTGGTGGAAATCACCCTGGGCGTTGAAATCGGTCACCGGGAAAGACAGCAGACCGTGGGAGAGGATGGACTTCAGTTCTTGTGGATTCATTATTCGAACACCCTGGGCGAAGACTTTCTAACGAAAGGTTGTTGTTGGTTTTGATGATGTCGTACGTCATCGTACAACTATAAATAAATTCGTCAACTGCAATTCATCCGGCGTACTCCTGCGAAGGCTTAAGACGCGGCTCTTGACGTAGGAAATTTCTCACCTATGATCCATATAACTGTATATGTATACAGTTATCACGGAAGATTCCTACGACATAGCAAGGAGCTAACATGTCAGGTCTTGAACTCGCAGCACCCGAAAAAAACCCGCCAACCCTGCGCTTCGAAGGCGGTGAACACACCGCCATCGGCGATGACACCCTGCTTCGCTTCAGCAAGGACGCCCCGGCCATCCCTGCGCGCCAAGTCGAACTGCACCTGCCCAACGGGCTCGCGCTGACCTATGGTCAAGTAATCGCCCTGGGCGGCGACTTCTATAGCATCCCCGGCCAACCGATCAGCGATGGCAACTCCCCGTCCGAGCGCGTGCAACGCTTCACCGCCGCTTTCAACTCTCTCGCCGTGTTGCCCGCTTCACGGCAAGAAGCGCAGAAGATCCTGGCGGTGATGCAAAAGGAGATCAACGCCGTCAACCAGGCGATCAAGGACGGCAAACAGCCGCACGAAGCCTACGACGCCCTGGGTGATACGTTGTCCGAGGAGTGGAACCGCATCACCGGCGGCGGCAGCGCTGTTTCGGCCCTCGTGCCACTGGGCCGCTACTTGAAACTGGCAGCCGACAACGCCGACCACTTCGGTGAGTGGGCCTTGTCGGCCTACATGGCCGGCCATACGGCAGCACTGCAACAGGCAGTGGTGGCCCATCAGACCGGCACCGACCAGGCCCTGGAATTGGCTTACGCCATGAACAGCTTTGCCGATCACTTTTTGACCGATCTGTTTTCCGCCGGCCACCTGCGGGTACCGCGCAAACAACTGGCAGCGGTGGTGACGCCTGGAGAACTCGGCTCGCTGATCAGCCGCTTCATGCACGATGAAGACAGTAAATTCGGGCTCAAGGTGCGCAATGCCATGGGCGCTCAGTGGCATGCCTACGGCGACAAGCGCTACTTCGACAGCATTGACGCCGACAATCGCGTGCAGGTCAAACGGGCGGTACAGGCCTCGGCAGATGAAATCTTCGAAACCTTCATCAGCGGCATCGCGCCCTCCCCGGCCGAGTTCAAGGCACCGCTGTATGTGCCCGACCTGAACGCCGCGCAGAACCCGGCGAATAACTTCTCGCCGCTGTTCAAGATAGAGGGGGACAAGGTGCTGCGGCGCAAGGACGTCAACGATTTGAACGACAAGCACTGGACCAATGATTGGTGGGGATGGAGTACGTACTTGTTGCTTAAGGACTACAAGCCAAACCAACCCGCCAACTAACGGCTGGCATGATCGTTCCCACGCTCTGCGTGGGAATACAGCCTATGACGCTCCGCGTCACCCTGCGAGGGCTTGAGAAATTCACGCGCATCGGGACGCGGAGCGTCCATAGAGGCGTTACCACGCAGAGCGTGGGAACGATCAGCCCCGCTGCGCCTCTGCCTCTTCATGGGCATGGCGCAGTCGCTCGCGACTGTTGGTCAAATGCAAGCGCATCGCCGCCCGTGCCGCATCCGAATCCTGGCGGGCAATCGCCTCATAGATTTCTTCGTGTTCGCGGCTCAAGCGGCTCATGTAGTGCTGTTGGTCATCATGGGCCAGGCGCGCCGAATTCAGGCGGGTACGCGGAATGATGCTGGTGCCCAGGTGGGTCATGATGTCGGTGAAGTAGCGGTTGCCGGTAGACAGCGCAATTTCCAGGTGGAAGGCAAAGTCCGACGCCACCGCATCGCCGGCGTGGGCCGCACTTTCATTCAAGGCATCGAGGGCCGCACGCATGGCCGCCAGTTGCTCATCGCTGCGACGCAGCGCCGCGAGGCCCGCAGACTCCACTTCCAGGCTGATACGCAACTCCAGAATCGCCAGCACATCACGCAAGGTCACCACCGTGGCCGGGTCTATGCGAAAACCGCTGGGGCTTGGCGTGTCCAGCACGAAGGTGCCGATACCATGGCGAGTCTCGACCTGCCCCGCCGCCTGCAGGCGCGAGATGGCTTCACGCACCACCGTCCGGCTGACGCCATGGGCGTCCATGATCGCCGACTCGGTGGGCAACTTGTCGCCGCGTTTGAGCTGGCCATCGCGGATCTGCTCGGACAACACCGTGACCAATTCCTGGGCAAGGCTGCGGCGCTTGCGGGGAAGACGTGGGGCGGCGCTGGCGTTTTCCATGATGAACCATCTTTCTCGACGAACTAAAGACCGCATCATAGCCCATGGTGGTTGTACGATCACCGTTCTGGCGCGACTTTCATCCATATCCTTCACGCAAAAAAAATGCCCCGATAGACGTCGGGGCATTTTTCAGATGGGTCTGTAAGCGAAATCCGCCTACTTCACCACTTTCAAGCTTGGCCGACCGCTAGGGCGCGGCGGCTCGGTATCCGGTGGCGGTACATCATCACCGTCTTCGCCTTCGATCGTTTCGTCATCCTCTAAAGGCGACTCCAGATCGAACACCATGCCCTGGCCATTTTCCCGGGCGTAGATCCCGAGGATGGCGCCGATGGGCACGAACAGCGTATGGGGCACACCGCCGAAACGCCCTTCGAAGCTCACCGCTTCGTTGTCCATGTGCAGGTGGCGCACGGCACTGGGCGATACGTTCAGCACAATTTGCCCGTCACTGGCAAAACCCTGGGGTACCTGAACCGCAGGAAATTCGGAATTGACCAGCATGTGCGGGGTGCAATCGTTGTCCACAATCCACTCATAGAGCGCGCGGACCAGGTAAGGTCGACTGGAGTTCATCAACGGCTCCTTAAGCCTTAGCGCATATCGCGTTCGGCACCAGACAGACTTGCCTGGAAAGCCTCACGCGCAAACTGGCGCTCCATGTAATCAAGCAACGGCTTGGCCGGCCGTGGCAGTTCAATGCCCAGAATCGGCAAGCGCCAGAGTATGGGTAATAGGCAGCAATCCACCAAGCTTTGTTCCTCACTGAGGAAAAAAGGTTTATCGGCGAACAACGGCGAAACGCCGGTGAGGCTCTCGCGCAATTCCTTGCGCGCCTGCACACGAGCGGCTTCTTTGGAACGCGAATCCAGGATCACATCCACCAACCCGCACCAGTCACGCTGGATCCGATGGATCAGCAGGCGGCTGTTGGCACGCGCCACCGGGTACACCGGCAGCAAAGGCGGATGAGGGTAACGCTCATCCAAGTATTCCATCACCACGGTCGACTCCCACAACGCCAGGTCACGATCGACCAGGGTGGGCAAGCTGCCGTAAGGGTTCACTTCGATCAGCTTCGGCGGCTGACGGCCCGCCTCCACACTGATGATCTCGGCGCTGACACCCTTCTCTGCGAGCACGATGCGTACTCGGTGGGAATAGTGGTCGGCGGGGTCGGAGTAACAGGCCAACCGGTTGGTCACGCCCATGGCGGTCCTCCTCGCTTGTTGAAATTATCGAAAGCTCAAAAACGAGCGCGCCCAGAAAGCATCCCTGTAACGACCGGTTCATACCGGCGCTACGTGTTCAGAGATGCCGCTGGGCGCGCAAGATTAACAGCAATTGCTTACGGTTGGATCAATGCACATCCTTCCAGTATTCACGCTTGAGCAAATAAGCGAATACGAAGAAGAAAGCCAGGTACAGCAAGACGTAGGTACCGATGCGCTGATGCTGCAGTTTGACCGGGTTGGCCGAGTAGGCCAGGAAGGTCACCAGGTTCTTGACCTTCTCGTCGAACTGCTCTTCGTTCAGCGTACCGGTCTTGGGCACGATGGTCAGTTGATCGCACGCTTCATGGGTCAGCGGCGTGCCGGTCAACGGATCATATTGCTTCTTGCCGTCTTCAACGACCTGAACCTGCTTGCATCCTACCACTTGGCGCCCCTGCAGGCCGACCAGAACGTTCGGCATGCCGACGTTCGGGAAGACTTTGTTGTTCACGCCATAGGGGCGTGCAGGGTCTTCGTAGAAGGACTTGAGGTAACCGTAGAGCCAGTCGGTACCGCGTACACGGGCCACCAGGGTAAGGTCGGGCGGTGCGGCGCCGAACCAGGTCTTGGCGTCGGCCGGTTGCATGCCGATGTTCATGTGGTCGCCGATCTTGGCACCCGTGAACACCGCGTGGCTGAGCATCACTTCATGGGGAATGCCCAGGTCATCGGCAACGCGCTCGTACCGTTGGAACTTGGCGCTGTGGCACCCCATGCAGTAGTTGGTGAATGTACGCAGCCCATCCTGCATGGCGGCTTTGTCAGACACATCGATATCGACTTTTTCCAGTTGCGCACCATGTTCGGCAGCGAAGGACAGTAGCGGCAGTGCCGCAAGCACGAATGCAACGAGTAATTTTTTCATCAGCCAGTCACCCTTTCCGGAACCGGTTTGGTCTTCTCGAGCCGGGTATAGAACGGCATCAGAATAAAGTAGGCGAAGTACAGGAAGGTGCAGACCTGCGACAGCAACGTCCGCTCAGGGGTGGGCGCCAATACACCCAACACACCCAGGATCACGAACGAAATGCAGAACACCCACAGCCAGATCTTGCTCAGCCAGCCTTTGTAGCGCATTGACTTGACCGGGCTACGGTCGAGCCACGGCAGCACGAACAGCACCGCGATGGCCGCGCCCATGGCGATCACGCCCATGAGTTTGTCGGGGATCGCGCGCAAGATCGCGTAGAACGGCGTGAAGTACCAGACCGGGGCAATGTGCTCAGGTGTCTTGAAGGCGTTGGCCTGTTCGAAGTTAGGCTTCTCCAGGAAATAACCGCCCATCTCCGGGAAAAAGAACACGATCGAGCAGAACACAAACAGGAACACGACCACGCCGACAATGTCTTTCACGGTGTAGTACGGGTGGAACGGAATGCCATCCAGCGGGATGCCGTTCTCGTCCTTGTGCTTCTTGATGTCCACGCCATCCGGGTTGTTGGAACCCACTTCGTGCAGCGCCAGGATATGCAAGACCACCAGGCCCAGGATCACGATCGGCAAGGCCACCACGTGCAAGGCGAAGAAGCGGTTCAAGGTGATGCCGGAGATCAGGTAGTCACCACGAATCCACTGGGTCAGGTCGTTGCCGATCACCGGGATTGCGCCGAACAGCGAGATGATCACCTGGGCGCCCCAGTACGACATCTGGCCCCAAGGTAGCAGGTAGCCCATAAAGGCTTCGGCCATCAGTGCCAGATAGATCAACATGCCGAAGACCCACACCAGCTCACGGGGCTTCTGGTACGAGCCGTAGAGCAGGCCGCGGAACATGTGCAGGTAGACGACGATAAAGAACGCCGACGCACCGGTGGAGTGCAACAGGCGCAGGATCGAGCCGTACTCGACATCACGCATGATGTATTCGACAGAGGCAAACGCCTCTTCCGCCGACGGCGTGTAGCTCATCGTCAACCACACGCCAGTGACGATCTGGTTGACCAGCACCAACAGCGCCAGGGAGCCGAAGAAGTAGAAGAAGTTGAAGTTTTTCGGCGCGTAATATTTGCTGAGATGGTCTTCCCACATTTTAGTGGCGGGGAAGCGCGCATCCACCCAATCCATGAACTTGCTCATCACGCGTTCTCCTTGTCGAGGCCAATGACAATGATGTCGTCAGATTCGTAATTGTGAGGAGGAACCGGCAGGTTCAGGGGCGCAGGCTGGGATTTGTAGACGCGGCCGGCGAGGTCATAGTGGGAACCGTGGCACGGGCAGAAATAACCGCCGACCCAGTCTTTGCCCAAGTCGACAGGCGCCACTTCCGGGCGGAAGGTAGGTGAACAACCCAAGTGGGTACACAGACCAACCAGCAGCAGAATTTCTGGCTTGATCGAACGCGCTTCGTTCTTGGCGTAGGCGGGCTGGTCGGACTTTTCGGACGTCGGGTCAGACAGCTGGCCTTCGATCTTCTTCAGATTCCCCAGGATTTCCTCGGTACGACGAACAATGAAAACCGGCTGGCCGCGCCACTCAGCAATCATCTGCTGGCCTGGCTCGATCTTGCTGACATTCACCTTCACCGGTGCACCTGCGGCTTTCGCCTTGGCACTGGGAAACCATGACCCCACGAACGGGACCGCAGCCCCCACCGCTCCTGCAGCACCCACCACGGATGTGGCTGCTACCAAGAAGCGACGCCGGCCTGCATTCACGCCGTCATTGCTCATTCAGTCCTCTCCCATCAGCTTTTTGGCCTGTTAAATCAGGCGTCTACTAAGTGTTGAATCTTTACTTATAAAAATTTTGACGGATGGTAATGAAAAGCCCCACGTATGACAAGGGAATTGCCCGGGGCTCCGCCTCCAGGCCTTGTAGTATAGGGGGTCTACGGATGTGGCAAGTTGTCACGGCGAAAAATGTGCATAAATCGCAGGCAATAAAAAACGCCCAGCTCCGTGAGGAGGCTGGGCGTTTTTGTGGAACGTAAAGCGAATTAACGCTTCGAGTACTGCGGACGCTTACGCGCTTTACGCAGACCGACTTTCTTACGTTCAACTTCACGAGCATCGCGAGTCACGAAGCCAGCTTTGCGCAGAGCGCCACGCAGGGTTTCGTCGTACTGCATCAGAGCGCGAGTGATACCGTGGCGGATTGCGCCAGCTTGACCACTTACACCGCCACCGATAACGGTGACGTAGATGTCGAATTTTTCAACGGTCTCGGTCAATTCCAGCGGCTGACGAACTACCATGCGGGCAGTTTCGCGACCGAAGAAGTTGTCCAGGGAGCGGTTGTTGATCGAGATGTTACCAGTGCCCGGACGCAGGAAAACGCGTGCGGTTGCGGTTTTGCGACGGCCAGTGCCGTAATTTTGAGTCGCCGACATAATGAACTATTCCGTTAAAACTTCAGTTCTTGGGGCTGCTGAGCAGCATGAGGGTGTACAGCGCCCGCATAGACTTTCAGCTTGCGAAACATATCGCGACCCAGTGGGCCCTTAGGCAGCATGCCTTTGACCGCGATTTCGATCGGGGCTTCAGGCTTCTTGGCAATCAGGCCTTCGAAGTTGGAAGACTTGATACCGCCTGGGAAACCGGAGTGACGGTAGTACATTTTGTCGCTTGCTTTGTTGCCGGTTACACGAACCTGCTCAGCGTTGATGATGACGATGTAGTCGCCGGTATCAACGTGCGGGGTGTATTCAGGCTTGTGCTTGCCACGCAGACGGCTGGCGACTTCAGTGGCCAGACGACCCAGGGTCTGACCAGCGGCGTCGACGACAAACCAGTCGCGCTGAACTGTTTCCGGTTTTGCAGTAAAAGTTGTCATTCTTTAATAGCCTCAGGGGCCGCCTGTAAATTTAGACGGCGGATCTTACTGAATAGTGCGTACTTTGACAAGGTCAAAGGCAGCCGGATACAGACGCTATCGGGGGCTCGGGTCGGCGCGTCCGTTCAACGGCAAGATTCTTCGGCAGGCGGCGCATCACTTCCACTGCAGAAAGAGGTGGGCAATTATGCAGATTGCGAAAAAAAATTCAACCTGCTTTTATGATTGTTTTACCCCGAAGGAGTACCCGATGGATTACCGACAGCTGGGCCGCACCGATCTGAATGTCAGCGCGATCGCGTTGGGCACCATGACCTGGGGCGAGCAGAACAGCGAGGCAGAGGCCTTCGCGCAGATCGAAAGGGCCAAGGCCGCGGGGATCAACTTCCTCGACACCGCAGAAATGTACCCGGTGCCGCCCAAGGCCGACACCTACGCCACCACCGAGCGCTACATCGGCAACTACTTCAAAAGCCGTGGCGACCGCGCCGACTGGATTCTCGCCAGCAAGATAGCCGGCCCCGGCAACACCATCGACTATATCCGCGATGGCCACCTGCGCCACAACCGCAAGCACATCGCCGCAGCCCTGGACGCCAGCCTCAAGCGCCTGCAGACCGAGTGGATCGACCTCTACCAACTGCATTGGCCGGAGCGCAGCACCAACTTCTTCGGCCAGTTGAGCTACAAACACAAGGACGAAGACGACCTCACCCCACTGGAGGAAACGCTCGAAGCCCTGGATGAACAGGTAAAGGCCGGCAAGATCCGCCACATTGGCCTGTCCAACGAAACGCCGTGGGGCGCCATGAAATTCCTCGCCCTGGCCGAAGCCCGCGGTTGGCCGCGCGCCGTGTCGATCCAGAACCCCTACAACCTGCTCAACCGCAGTTTTGAAGTGGGCCTGGCGGAGGTTGCCATTCGTGAACAGTGCGGCTTGTTGGCCTATTCGCCTTTGGCGTTCGGCATGCTCAGTGGCAAGTACGAAAATGGCGCTCGCCCGGCCAAGGCGCGCCTGACCGAGTACAGCCGCTTCAGCCGCTACTTCAACCCGCAATCGGAAGCGGCGTGCAGCCGGTATGTGGCTCTTGCGCGGGAACATGGCCTGGACCCGGCGCAGATGGCGCTGGCGTTTGTGACGCAGCAACCGTTTGTGACCAGCAATATTATTGGGGCCACATCGCTGGAACAACTGGACAGCAACATCGCCAGTGCCGAACTGAAATTGTCGAAAGAGGTGCTGGAAGGGATTGAGGCGATTCAGAAGGATCATCCGAATCCAGCACCTTGATTGATCCGCACTGATCGTTCCCACGCTCTGCGTGGGAATGCCGCCTTGGACGCTCTGCGTCCGCTTTCAGAGTCGTGACGCGGAGCGTCACATGAGGCGTTCCCACGCGGAGCGTGGGAACGATCAATCAAGAGCACCTAACAATCAAAGCGCCCGCGCAATGATCTCTTTCATGATCTCATTGGTCCCCGCATAAATGCGCTGCACCCGCGCATCCGCCCAGGCCCGGGCAATCGGGTATTCCCACATGAAGCCGTAGCCGCCATGCAATTGCACGCACTCATCGAGCACCTTGCATTGCAGGTCGGTGGCCCAGTACTTGGCCATCGCCGCCGTGGGCACGTCCAGCTTGCCTTCCAGATGCAAGGCCATGCACTGATCGACAAACACGCGGCCAATCTGAATCTCGGTGGCCATCTCCGCCAGCTTGAACCGGGTGTTCTGGAAGTCGGCGATCGCCTTGCCGAACGCCTTGCGCTCACGGGTGTAGTCCAGGGTCCACTGCAACGCCGCTTCGGCTGAGGACAGCGCGCCAATCGCCACGGTCAGGCGTTCTTGCGGCAACTCTTGCATCAGGTAGGCAAAGCCCATGCCCGCCTGGCCCAGCAGATTTTCCTTGGGCACGCGCACATCCTGGAAGAACAGCTCCGAGGTGTCCTGGGCCTTCATGCCAACTTTCTCCAGGCGCTTACCTTTGTCGAAGCCCGGCGTGTCGGCTTCCACCAGGAACAGACTGGTACCCTTGGCGCCAGCCTTGGGGTCGGTCTTGGCGACGACAATCACCAGATCGGCCAGGTAACCGTTGGTGATAAAGGTCTTGGAACCGTTGATCACATACTCGTCACCGTCCAGCACTGCGCTGGTCTTGACCCCTTGCAGGTCGGAACCGGCGCCCGGCTCGGTCATGGCAATGGCTGTGACCCTCTCTCCGGAGATCAACTGGGGCAGGTACTTGTGCTTCAGCGCTTCACTGCCGTAATGCAGGATGTAGGGCGCGACGATATCCGAATGCAGGGAAAAACCGATGCCGGTCAAACCCAGGCGGCTGACTTCTTCGATCACCACCGCGCTATAGAGAAAGTCCGCGCCCAGCCCGCCATACTCCTCTGGCAGGTGGGAACACAACATGCCCGCCTCCCCCGCCTGGTTCCACAAGTTACGGTCGATATAGCCCTGCTTTTCCCATTGCCCATGGAAGGGCACGGCATGCTTTTCGAGGAAAGTGCGTACGCTCTCACGGAAGAGTTCGTGCTCCGAGCTGAACAAGGTTCTGGGGATCATGGGTCACCTGCGTGGATTGTCGGACAAGGACGAGCCCACAGAGCCTATGCCCCGAAGGCGTCACGGGACACTGGACACATGCGACAAAAAATAAGACGATCCAGCCGTCTGGTGACCACTTTCCCCTATAAGAATAAATGAAATTATGTCTAACCAAATCTCCACGCCGTTGCGGCGCGTCAGCATTTTGGCCATTGATCGGGTATTCGCTTCAACCCTCATGCAAGCCAAGGATTTCTTCCATCTCGCCAGCCTGCGCCATGGCAAACAGCAAGGGCTGGGCCTGACCCCAGGGTTCGAAACGCGCCTGGTCAGCCCCGACGGCCAGTCCGTGCGCAGCTTCAGCGATGTGATCATGCCAGTGGACGGCGGCCTCGAAGACGCCGACATCATTGTGCTGCCGGCCTTCTGGGACGACTTCGATGCCCTGTGCTCCCGCTACCCGCAGGTGCTGCCGTGGCTGCGCGAACAGCACGCCCGCGGCGCCGTACTCTGCGGCGAGGCCACCGGGGTGTTCTGGCTGGCCGAAGCCGGGCTGCTCGATGGCAAGGAGGCGACCACCTACTGGCGCTTCTTCAATGCCTTCAGCGAGCGCTTCCCCAAGGTGCAACTCAACCAGGACAAGCACCTCACGGATGCCGATAACCTGTACTGCGCCGGCGGCACCACGTCGGCCTGCGACCTTTATATCTACCTGATCGAACGCTTCTGCGGCGCCAACATCGCCCAGGCGGTGGCCCGCGACATTCTCTATGAAGTGCAGCGCAACTATTCACCGGGGCGGATCGGGTTTGGCGGGCAGAAGCTGCATCAGGACGTGATCATCCTGCAGATCCAGCATTGGCTTGAAGAGCACTTTGCCGACAAATTCCGCTTTGAAGACGTCGCCCGGGAACACGGCATGAGCATCCGCAACTTCATGCGCCGCTTCCAGACCGCCACCGGTGACAAGCCGCTGCACTACCTGCAGCGCCTACGCATCGAAACGGCCAAGGGCTTGCTCTCGGGCAGCCGCAAGAGCATCAAGACCATCAGCTACGAGGTGGGTTACGACGATGCGAGTTTCTTTGCGCGGTTGTTCAGGCAGCACACGGAGTTGTCGCCGAACCAGTACAGGCAGCAATTCCAGCAAGCCGCCTGAGCTCAGACCAACACAAACCATTGTGGGAGCTGGCTTGCCTGCGATGACGGTGTATCAGCCAGCCTATAGTTGGCTGATACACCCCCATCGCGGGCAAGCCCGGCTCCCACATTAGCTCTCCATTGAGCTGGAGATTGCTTAAGGCTTGTGGCCGCGCGACAGGAACTCGTGGGACTGCATTTCCAGCAGGCGACTCAAGGTGCGCTGGAATTCGAAGTTCAAGCGGCCGCCGGTATAGAGGTCCTTGAGTTCGACTTCCGCCGAGATGATCAGCTTGACGTTACGGTCGTAGAACTCATCGACCATGTTGATGAACCGTCGGGCGATATCGTCGGTAGTCACGCCCATCTGTTCCACACCACTCAAGATCACGGCGTGAAAGATCTTGCCCAGCTCGATGTAATCGTTCTGGCTGCGTGGCCCGTCGCACAGTTGGCGGAACTCGAACCAGGCCACGTCATCGCAGGTGCGCAACGCGATGATTTCGCGGTTCTCGATCATCAGCTTGTCGTTTTCCACCGCCTGGGTGCACTCCGGCGTCAACGCACGGAAGCTTTTCTTCAGGCTTTCGTGTGCTGCTTCGTTGAGCGGGAAGTGGAACAGCTCGGCTTGCTCCAGATGACGCAAGCGGTAGTCGACGCCGCTGTCGACGTTGACGATATCGGTGTTCTGCTTGATCAGCGCAATGGCCGGCAGGAAGCGTGCACGTTGCAGGCCGTCCTTGTACAGGCCATCGGGCACGATGTTCGACGTGGCCACCAGGGTCACACCGTTCTTGAACAGTTCTTCCATCAGGGTGCCAAGGATCATGGCGTCGGTGATGTCGGAGACGAAGAATTCATCGAAGCAGATCACCCGGGCCTCTTGGGCGAAACGCTTGGCGATGATGGTCAGCGGGTTTTTCTCGCCCGGCAGGGTCTTCATCTCTTCGTGCACGCGCTTCATGAAGCGGTGGAAGTGCGTACGCACCTTTTCCTTGAACGGCAGTGCTTCAAAGAAGGTGTCTACCAGGTAAGTCTTGCCCCGGCCCACGCCGCCCCAGAAATACAGGCCCTTGACCGGCGTGTGGTCTTTCTTGCCAAACAGCTTGCTGAACATCCCTGGCTTGCTTTGCGACGCGGCCACGAGGTCCTCGTACAGGCGCTGCAAATGACGCACGGCATTTTCCTGGGCCGCGTCGTGGAAGAACTCGGGGCGTTTCAGATCAGCTTGATATCGTTCTAGGGGCGTCATAATTTCGTTAGCAAGGCAACAAAAACGGGCCGACACTGTAACGACGGCCCTGGATAATGGCAATCAACCCTTGGTCGGGTTAATCCTCGATTGGGGTCAACGCAACGCGCAAGGCTTCGATGGCCGCGTCACGCGATGCTTGATCGGCATACTCGGCACTGTCAGCGACTGCGGCGCCGTCCAGCCATACGCTGAAGCCCAGGGCCTCGGCGCGTACGTCCAGCGCATCACCACTTTGCAGTTGCTTGGTCACCGCGCCGGCTGCTTTGCCATCGGCAAAGTTGCGCGACAGCAGAAGCTGCTCGCCATCAGCGGCCAGCAGGCGGAAGCGGAAGCTGCCGTCAGTTTCACGGAAGCTCACAAACCGCGCAGCCTTCGCTGCTTTTTTCTTGGTGGCGACCGGCGCCGCCGCCTGGTTGACGAACGAACGCAGGCCCACCGCTTCACGCAGCTCGGCCAGGAACGGTGCCGCCACGGCACGGGCTTTTTTCGCGCCGACCTGCAGCAGGTCTTCCATGTCCGATGGGCGCGCCATCAGTTGGTGGTAACGCTCGCGCGCTTCGCCGAGCTGGCCGTCGAGCAGTTGGAACAGACGGTTCTTTGCCTCGCCCCAGCCCAGGCCTTCTAGCAACTGACCACGGAATTCGGCTTCCTGGGCCTTGGTCGCGAACGCCTGGTAAAGGGTGAACAGGTGCGAATTGTCCGGATCCTTGGGTTCGCCTGGCGCGCGGGAGTCGGTGACGATCCGCGAGATCGCGTCCTTCATGTCCTTGGCGCTGGTGAACAACGGGATGGTGTTGTCGTAGCTCTTGGACATCTTGCGGCCATCCAGGCCCGGCAAGGTGGCCACGCTTTCTTCGATCAGCGCCTCGGGCATGGTGAAGAATTCTTTACCGTTGCCGAACAGGTGGTTGAAACGCTGGCCGATGTCGCGGGCCATTTCCACGTGCTGGATCTGATCGCGGCCCACCGGCACCTTGTGCGCGTTGAACATCAGGATGTCCGCGGCCATCAGCACCGGGTAGCTGTACAGGCCCATGCTGATGCCCGCATCCGGGTCTTCGCCGTTCTCCACGTTCTTGTCCACCGAGGCCTTGTAGGCATGGGCGCGGTTGAGCAGGCCCTTGGCGGCAACGCAGGTCAGCAGCCAGGTCAGCTCGGGAATTTCCGGGATGTCCGACTGGCGGTAGAAGGTCACCCGGTTCACATCCAGGCCACCGGCCAGCCAGGTCGCGGCGATTTCCATACGCGAGCGCTGGATGCGCTGCGGGTCATCGCATTTGATCAGGGCGTGGTAGTCGGCCAGGAAGTAGAAGGAATCGGCATTCGCGTCTTCGCTGGCGAGGATCGCCGGGCGAATCGCACCGGCGTAGTTGCCCAGGTGCGGCGTGCCGGTGGTGGTGATGCCGGTGAGGATACGGGTACGGGTCGTCATGGGTGATCGCTTGTCATCAATTCGAAAGGCGTGGCAGCACCAGATCCTTGAGATCGGTCAGCTTGCCATGAAAAAAGTGTCCGCATTCTGCCACTTTCAGCAGCTCATGGGGGCGTTTCAGGGCGGCGGACCAGGCGTAGACCACTTGCGGGTCGACCACTTCGTCGCTTTCCGGCTGGATCAGGGTCAATGGGCAGCCTTGGGGCAGCACGTCCGACTCGCCCAGGCGCATCACCGCCGCAGCCACCATGAACAGGTGCGCGAGCTTTTCGCCCTTGGCCTCCAAACGCCCGCCGAGACTGGCAGCCACGTAACCGCCGAAGGAAAAACCGAGCAAGGTGATCGGCAGGTCCGGGTGCTTTTCACGCAGCCAGGTGGCGGCCGCTTCAGCATCGTCGACCTCACCGGTGGCCATATCGTGAGTACCGGCACTGGCACCCACGCCCCGGTAATTGAAACGCAAAGTAATCAAACCCGCATCGCGGGCAGTGCGTTGCAGGGTCGAGACGACTTTATTGAGCATGGTGCCACCCTGCACCGGGTTAGGGTGGCAAACCAGCGCCAGGCCACGTGGTTCGGGGTGATCCAGGTACAGGGCTTCCAATTGGCCCACCGGGCCATCGATCAAAACGGGGGTTTCACGCATGAGCAAGGATGAACTCCGTGACCTCTCAAGGGGTCGACTCGTCTAGCTAAAAGTCTGTGCATGGCATCATTGCGAGCTTAATCGCGGTATACAGCGCAGGTTTGAGCCGTTAACGTAAAGCAAAGCCGTTTATAGAGGAAGGACTCGTGGAACACTCGCTCTTAGTTTGGTTGTTGCCGACTCTTGCCCTGGTTGCCGGTGTCGCCATTGGTTTCCTGGTTGCCCGCCTGCTGCCGAATGCCGCGCCTAACCGCACGCAGCGTCAGCTGGATGACATTCAGGAACGTTTTGACAGTTATCAGAACGAGGTTGTTACCCACTTCAACAGCACCGCGACCCTGGTCAAGAAGCTCACCCAGAGCTACCAGGAAGTACAGGATCACCTCGCCGATGGCGCTAACCGCCTGGCCCTCGACGACATCACCCGCCAGCGCCTGCTGGCCGCGCTGCATTCCGATGCACCGCAAACCCCACGGGAACGCCTGACCCCGCCTCGGGAAAACCAGGAGCCACCACGGGACTACGCGCCAAAGACGCCGAACGCTCCAGGCATGTTGGATGAGCATTACGGCTTGAAGAAGTAAGTCATCTTCGGGCAATAAAAAAGCCCGGCTGATCGATGATCAGCCGGGCTTTTTATTAGGTGCCTGAATCATCAGACAACACCGCCTCCTGTGGGAGCTGGATTGCCTGCGATAGCGGCGTGCCCGTTGACACACCTGCCTCAGACACTCCGCCATCGCGGGCAAGCCCGGCTCCCACATCGAGCGCGCACGCGTTCAGGTCGGTTGTTGTTCCTGCAACCGCCCACCGTCGATGCGCACATGCCGCCCATGGAAACGCTTGAGGCTGCTGCGGTGGCCGACGCTGACGATGCTCAACCCCGGCAACTCATCGATCAACGCCTGGTACAAGGTTGCTTCGTCTTCTTCATCCATGGCCGAGGTTGCCTCATCCATGTACAGCCATCGCGGTGCAAACAACAGCGCACGGGCAAAGGCCAGGCGCTGTTGCTCACCCGGCGAGAGCATGCGTTGCCAGTGGTTGGCTTCATCCAGGCGATTGACCATGTGCGGCAGGCGGCAAGTCTCCAGGACCTGGGCATAACGTTCTGCCGGATAGACGCTGTCGTCCTGTGGATAACTCAACACGGCCTTGAGCGTACCAATCGGCAAGTAAGGCTTCTGTGGCAGGAACAGATAGCGCGTCGCCGGTAAGCGAATGCTGCCATGACCGGCGGGCCACAGATGCCCCATCGCCCGCAGCAAAGTGCTCTTGCCGCTGCCGGAACGCCCGCTGAGCATGACGCGCTCGCCAGGCTCCACGGTCATGTCGGCATCAGTGAGCAGGTGACGGCCGTCGGCCAGGTCCATGCCCAGGTCCTTGATCACCAGGCGCTCGCCTTCAGGGCGCACGTCGATCGCCGGCGTGCGTTGCTCGTTGTCGCTCATGGCCTGCTGGAAACTCAGCAGACGGTCGCTGGTGGCGCGCCATGTCGCCAGCTCCGAATAGGCGTTGATAAACCAGCTGAAGTTCTCTTGCACGTTGCCGAACGCCGAGTTGATTTGCATCAGCTCGCCCAGCTCGATCTTGCCGGTGAAATAGCGCGGCGCGGCGACGATAAAGGGGAAGATGATTGCGATCTGGCTGTAGCCGGCGGTGAAAAAGGTCAGGCGCTTGGACACTTTCATGATGTCCCAGAAGTTCTGCCAGACTTTGCCGAAGCGGGTGCTCAGGCGCTGCCTTTCATTCGGCTCGCCGTTGTACAGGGCGATACTTTCGGCATTCTCACGCACCCGCACCATTGAAAAACGCAGGTCCGCTTCAAAGCGTTGTTGCTGGTTGCTCAGGCCAATCAAGCGCCGGCCGATCAGGTGCGTCAGCCAACTGCCCACGGCGGCGTACAGCAACGCACACCAGAACATGTAGCCGGGAATGGTGATGCCGAACACTTCGATGCTGCCCGAGACACCCCACAGGATGATCGAGAATGACACCAGGCTGACCACGTTACGCAGCAACCCAAGGCCCAGGCTCAAGGTGCCGGACGTAAAGTTGTTGAGGTCTTCGGAAATCCGCTGGTCCGGGTTATCGGTGTAGCCGCCCTGCTCCAGCTGGTAGTAATTCTTGTGGGCCAGCCAACGGCTGAAGTGTTTTTCGGTGAGCCAGGCGCGCCAGCGGATAGTCAGCATCTGGGTCAGGTAAAGGCGGTACACCGCGCCGAGTATCGCCACCGCCGCGATCCCGCCGAAATAGCCGATCAACTGCCAGAAGGCCGCGGTGTCCTTCTTCTCCAGGGCGTTGTAGAAGTCTTTGTACCAGTGGTTGATCCACACGGAGATCGCCACGCTGAACAGCGACAGGCCAATCACTGCGGCCAGCAGCAGCCAGGCCCTGCCCTTCTCTTCACTGCGCCAATAGGGTGTGATCATCGCCCAGGTTCGGCGGAAGAATTGCCCACGCACCGCGTCGTTGACCGCGCGATATTCAGCATTCTGATTCATCGTTCAGGCTCGGTAGGAAAAAGTCACAGGCGTTTGAACCGATCATAGGGGATCGGTTCGTGCGTCCGTGCAGCCTGAAGCGAGTTGTTCAGTCGCCGTTCAGCGTCGTACCGGGCGCTTCTGCAACTTGCGCTGCAAGGTACGCCGATGCATGCCCAAAGCGCGGGCGGTGGCGGAGATATTGCCTTCGTGCTCGGTCAGCACGCGCTGGATGTGTTCCCACTGCAGGCGGTCCACCGACATCGGATTTTCCGGCACCAGGGTGTCGAGGTCGGCATGCTCGGACAGCAAGGCGGCCAGCACGTCGTCGGCATCCGCGGGTTTGCACAGGTAATTGCAAGCGCCGCGCTTGATCGCCTCGACGGCGGTGGCAATGCTGGAGTAACCGGTGAGGATCACCACGCGCATTTCCGGGTCGAGTTCCAGCAGCTTGGGCAGCAGTACCAGGCCCGAGTCGCCGTCCATTTTCAGGTCGAGGGCGGCGTAGTCCGGCAGGTCGGCCTGGGCGATGGTCAGGCCCTCTTCGGCAGAGCCTGCAGTGCTGACGCGAAAACCGCGCCGGCTCATGGCGCGCGCCATCACGCGGGTAAAGGTCGCGTCGTCATCTACCAGCAACAGGTGCGGCAGTTCTTCGCCTTCGACTTGGATCTCGTCACTCATCGATATCTCCTCGTGCGACACGGGGCAGGCGCAGCTCGGTGAGCGTGCCACCTTCCTCATGACTATAGAGCTTCACTGAGCCGCCCGCGCGGGTCACGCTGGCCTTGCTCAAAAACAGGCCCAGGCCGAAGCCTTTGCCCTTGGTGGTAAAGAAGGGTTTGCCGATCTGCTCGGCAATGGCCAACGGCACGCCCGCGCCGTGGTCACGAATGCTGATGGTGACGTTTTCCGCGTCCCAGTCCAACTGCACGCCGAGGCCTTCAGGGCAAGCGTCGGCTGCATTGTTCAGCAAGTTGAGCAGCGCCTGGGTCAGGTCCGGCGGTGGCGCCATGCGCGGCACGCTGCCTTGGCCCAGCAGGTTGAAACGGTAACTGGCTTCGGGACGCATCAGGTGCCAGCGGTTGAGCGCCTCATCGAGCCACTGGGTGACGTCCTGCATTTCGACCGCCAGACGGCGATTGGCTTCAGCGGCGCGCACCAGTTGCTGCAACGTCAGCTTGCACTGCTTGACCTGTTCCTGCAGCACGCTCAAATCGTCCTGCAGGGCCGGGTCGTGATGGTCCTGGGTCATTTCCTTGAGCAGCACGCTCATGGTCGCCAGCGGCGTGCCCAACTCATGGGCAGCGCCTGCGGCCTGGGTGGCGACAGCCAGCAACTGCTGGTCACGCAGGCCTTCTTCACGGCGAATGGCGCGCAGTTCTTCCTGGCGGCGCAGTTCTTCGGCCATGCGCGCGGCAAAGAAGGTGATGACTGCCGCAGACAGGGCGAAGCTCAACCACATTCCGTAGATCTGCAGGTTTTCCCGGGCGATGGGGAACGTCTGCAAAGGGTAGAACTGCGCCAACAGCAGGGTGTACAGCGTCAGCGCAATCCCCGACAGCACCACCGAATAGCGCCACGGCAGGGTGACGGCAGCGATGGTCAAAGGCACCAGGTAGTAGGAGACGAAGGGGTTGGTGGACCCACCGGAGAAGTACAGCAACACGCTGTGGATAAACAGGTCACAGGCCAGTTGCAGAGCATATTCCAACTCGGTCACCGGCCAAGTGGTACGCAATCGAATGGCGGTGAACACACACAATACGGTGGAAAAACCCAGGGTCACGGCCAGTTGCAGCCAGGGCAGCGGCAGCAGGTCGAACCAATAGGCAAGCCCGACGGAACCAGCCTGTGCGGCCAATACCAGGGTGCGAATGAACGTCAGGCGCCAAAGGTTCTGGCGAGTGGCGGAAGTCAGTTTTACGGCGGCGAGCATGAGCTCTCCCGTTGAGCGCTGCAGGCGGATCGGCACGAGTATAAACGAAGCAGACCTGCTGGCACGGCGTGTGTGGCTCTTTGACGCAGGCCGGGTAAATGACCGTTCGTCGGCGCCGGCATAACTTGTAGGTAATGTGTAAACCCGAAGAACCCAGTGCCAACGTCTACAGTCATACCGAGCACGACTATCTCAAGGAGCTTCCATGTCTCGTTTCATTCGCAGTGCAGCCATCATTACCCTCAGCGCCAGCGCCCTGGCCAGCCTGCCGGCCATGGCCGCCGATGCATTGCATTACAACCAGATCTCCCTGCGCGCCGAAGCCAGCCAGGAAGTGGCCCGCGACAAGATGATCGTCACCCTTTACACCGAATCGCAAAACGCCGACCCGGCCAAGCTCGCGGCCGAAATCACCACCACCCTGAACCAGGCCCTGGGCCAGGCCCGCGAAGTCAAAGGCGTGACCTTGCGCCAGGGCAGCCGCAACAGCTACCCGATCTACGACAGCAAGAACCAGAAGATCACCGGCTGGCGTGAACGCGCCGAGCTGCGCCTGGAAAGCGCGGACTTCCCGGCGCTGTCCAAGCTCACCGGCGAGCTGTTGAACACGTTGAAAATGGACAGCATGGACTTCGCCATCGCCGATGCCACGCGCAAGGCCAGCGAAGATGCGCTGCTCAAAGACGCCGTGGCTGCATTCAAGGCGCGCGCACAATTGGCGACCGATGCACTCGGTGGCAAGGGCTACAAGATCGTCAACCTGAACTTCAACACCAATGGCTACCCGATGCCCTACGCCCGCAATGGCGGCATGATGATGAAAGCCGCGATGGCCGATTCAGCACCGACGCCGGAAGTGGAAGCAGGTACCAGCCAGGTCAGCATGAGTGCCGATGGTGTGATCGAAGTTTTACAGTAACTTTTTAGACAGAACAAAGGCGCAGCCCCACGGGATTGCGCTTTTTTTGCGCGCACGCGCGCCGTCATATACGGCAGCACATCTCGTAGGAATCAAGTGTCCGGTTTTCACGACTCATTACTGCCATAGCTACCAGGGAGGGCTGTGCTGGCATTTATTCATACAATGAGAGCCGAATTCATGTCCCTATCACTCGATCCAACCCCCTCGTTATCGCTGCCACCCGTCGTCGCTACTGCGACATCCAACACTCAAGCTCAGGCGACACCGGCATCGTCACCGCCCACGCCAAAGGCTGTCCAACCCGATGAAACAGCACTGCTCAAGGCCTACCTCGAGGCCGTACAACGCAAGGTGTTGCACGGCAATGCCGGGCTGATAACCGTGCCGCCCCAAAGCACTCTGGGCCAATGGCTCGGGCTGTATCGCATGCATGTGGAAAACGCCGTGGTACAGGGCTGGCTGCGCGAACAACACTTCGCCCCGGACACCTTGCTTTCAATCAACCCGTCTACAGGTACCTTGTCCGCCGAGATCGAGGGCAAAACGAAAACCTTCCATCTCTCGGATACATCAGGCTGGGGACAAATTTCAGGCCCCTTGCTGGAGACCGCAAAAGTTATCGCCCCTGGCAATAACGGTGATTTGCGTGTGAGGCTGGGTAAGGACTCCATACAGGTCAGTGCAAAAGTGGTGGCCAACTTTGAAGGCGTGTCCCTTCCCCAAACGCTGTCCCAGGCTCGAACACAAATAAGGTATCTGGAACATAAAGACAGCTTCGACCCTATCCCCGCCAATGACCGCCTGCGCCCTGCCAGCAGCCGCTCTTCACAAGCGCTGCAAGTGCAAAAACACAATGCCGCCAATTACTACAGCACCGCACCACAGGCGTTGGCTTACAAGCGTTTGGCGGTTGACGTCGCCAACAACCTGCCCAATACGCGGGCAGAGGCCAAAAAGTGGGCGGATGACCTGCTGCTCAAACTCACGGGCAAACCTATCGACTCCGACACCGTGTACCTGAACCGTTTCAAAGGTGGCGAAAGTGCAGACACGGCGACCGGCTGGGAACACACATTCCAAGAGCCCTGGTCTTCGCTGCGCCTGCCCGACGCCCTGCTGAAAAACTTCTCCGAGCACGATTGGGTGCCCGGCAACCTGGACCTGGAAGCGGGGCTGTATACCCAACCTGCTGGGCAAAGCGAAAAAGGCGGCTACGGCAAGCACAACCAGATCGACCTCAAACCGTCGCAAGTGATGCATGAAAGCTGGAAGACTGACTTCCAGAGCCAAATGACCCAGAAGATCGACAACTTCTGGAACTCTCATTCCGATAGCTACCAGACGGCGATCAAAGGCGAGTTCACCTTCCAGGCCCGCAAACAATTCAAGACAGCTCAAGCATGGCCTGCAGTTGAACGTGCGCTGCAAGCACCCGAACACCAATTCACTCGTGACGACTACAAGATGGTGATGGCAGCAGTACCCGACCTGCCCCTGGATGAAAATGCACCGATCAGCGTCGACCAACTCAAAGCCAAAACACCGATAAAAGCCCCTGTACAGGCGAATGCCTTGAGCATCCACGGTTTTACCTCCAGCGACATTGTGCGATTCAGCGCGGGCGACGGTGGCCGGCAAGTGCTTTACATCCCAGGCGCCGAGCCGGCGTTTCTCAGGTTCGACTCTGCGCAAAAGCTGGAACAATGGCTGATTGATCAGGCAAAAGATCCGAAAAAAAGTGAGGCCTTGGCGAGTCACTTCCCGATGATTTATCGCCAGGACCAAACCGCCGGTTTTGCCGCCAGAGCGGCGAAAGTACTTATGCCCCTCCTGTGGTTCACCCACGTAGGCGAAACGAAAGATGGCTTGGATACACACCTGAAGAAAATGGCCAGCGGCGAACTGAAGGGACCGGCAATCGATGCAAGCCACTCGAAAATTACCGGCGACTTATTTACTACCCTGGCGACCACCACCCAGGAGCGCATGAAAAGCGATGCTGACGTGGTCATCAAGTCAAACAGCGAAGAGACTCGAGACACCTGGCTCAACGACATTACCGTGGCGGCTGGCTTATTGGCCAAACTTGCGCCGATTGCCGCACCCGTGGCCGCGGTAGCCGTCGTGACAGGATTGACCGAATTGGCGCTGGGCGCAGAAAAAACCTCGTCTGGCGACACAGTGCAAGAGCGTGACGAGGGTGCCTCCAAGGCGTTCGATGGCTTACTGAACACACTCTTCTCGGTCGGAGCCAGCTCAGTCCCCGAAGACCCTTTTGCATTGCCTCCCGAAAAAGAATTACCACTGGGTGAACCGATTACCCCAACCCCCGCCAATGAAGTCGCGGAACCACAACCGGGACCGTCCGGGGGTACGCGCGCTGGCAAACCTGCTCCACAGCCCCTGCCTGACTCCCGGTCACTCATCCCGCTGGCCAAATATGCGGTCCCTGAGGGTGAGGCATTGATAAAAAATGCCACCCGAGATGCACTGGGGGTTTATCGAATGACTGACGACACCGGGGCGTTCCGCCAATTCGTACGCCTTACTGATGAAACAGGGACGAGCAAGGTCTTTGAAATATCCGGGCGCTACAGGACCGGCGACTCATTTGCCAAAATTATTGACCCGGATACTCGCGCAGGGCTGACGGTAATAACACCCGGGCGCGATGGCGAATGGGCTCGCGCGCCCGGCGACGGTGCTGGGTTGTTTGCATGGCTACGTCGTCCAGTTTCGCCAACGCCGAGTGATGACCTGAAGTCCCCACCCACTTTTGCCGATGAATTTGTCGATATCGATGGAAAAAAAATAGCCGGTGCCGAACAGTTCGATGAAATCTTGAAGAACAAAGCGGGAACCAACTACGAGTTCTCTTTCAGTCACATCGAGGAAGAAGGAATAATTAAAAAAAAGCTCATCACCTCGTGGACCCTTGAAGAACCGAATTTTACCTTGTTGCCGGAAGAGATAGCACACACCACGGAATACGGTGCCAGCGAGTATTCGCCCGCCTTCGTCAAGGATATCGATCGTAATCCTTACACTGTCACCACTACCGAAAACGCCTTGTCAGTGACTACTGAGCTGAACGCAACAGCAGACACGACGGCGGGTGCCAAGCAAGCAAGGATTGCGCAGTTCGAAGCGGCAATTCCCAATGCCGATCTGCGGGCTCGCATCTCCGAAGTGGCTCATCAAGGCTCTGCCGGGCCCGCTATCGTTGACCTACACGAACTTGACCTGAACAAAGAAGAGGTGACTCTGCAGAAGGGCTATTTTTTTAAGGCTGACAATACCCAGTTTCAGATTGAATACGATCCCTCGAACAACCTGGCCAAGGTCCATATGACTTCTGAAGGACACTTCTCTAACGCCGATAAAAATATCCAAAATGCTCCGGGTGTAAAGTTAACAATCAACAGGACCTTCACGATACGGGAGAGTAACGAGTTGGACGGTGCCTATGCGATCGATAAAGATGCTCCTACCAAGGTCGAGGTCACCTACATAGTAAATGCATAAACCGGCTAATGGCCCCTTACCTGAAACACCTGAACGGCGGTAACCTCGGTAACCGCCGTTTTTGTTTGGGCAGCCTAATATGCTTGCCATTTCAGGGGTCTCCATGGAAAGAATCGCCTTCAAACCACTATTGATCGCCGCAAGCCTGCTGGCCTGTATGCCCATGGCCCAGGCCGCCACCACCCTGGTCTATTGCTCCGAAGCCAGTCCCGCCGGCTTCGACCCCAGCCAATACACCAGCGGCACCGATTTTGATGCCTCCGCCGAAACCGTGTTCAACCGCCTGACCCAGTTCAAGCGTGGCGGCACCGAGGTAGAACCTGGTCTGGCGACAAGCTGGGATGTATCGAAGGACGGCCTGACGTACACCTTCCACCTGCGTGACGGGGTCAAGTTCCACACCACCGACTACTTCATCCCGACCCGCAATTTCAACGCCGATGACGTGCTGTTCACCTTCAATCGCTTGCTCGATGCCGACAGCCCGTTTCGCAAGGCCTACCCGTCCGAATCGCCCTACTTCACCGACATGGGTTTGAACACCACGATCAAAAGCGTCGAAAAACTCGACGAGCACACTGTGCGGTTCAACTTGAACACTGTCGATGCTTCGTTCGTGCAAAACCTGGCCATGAGCTTTGCCTCTGTTCAATCGGCCGAATACGCCGCCCAGTTGTTGAAACAAGGCAAGGCCGAGCAGATCAACCAGCAACCGGTCGGTACCGGGCCGTTTGTGTTCAAGCGTTATCAGAAGGACTCGCAGATCCGTTATGTGGCCAATAAACAGTATTGGAAACCCGAGGATGTGAAGCTCGACAACCTGATATTCGCCATCACCCCGGACGCCGCCGCGCGCCTGCAGAAACTCAAGGCAGGCGAATGCCAGGTCAGCGGTTACCCGCGCCCTGCCGATATCGAAATGATGAAGCAAGACCCCAACCTGCGCGTATTGCAACAAGCAGGCTTCAACCTGGGCTTCCTGGCCTATAACGTGACTCACCCGCCGCTGGATCAACTCAAGGTTCGTCAGGCCCTGGACATGGCCATCGACAAGCCCGCCATCATCAAGGCCGTTTACCAGGGCGCCGGACAATTGGCGCAGAACGCACTGCCTCCAGCGCAGTGGTCTTATGACCCCACGATACACGATGCGCCCTACGACCCGACCAAGGCCCGGTTGCTACTAAAAGAAGCAGGGGTTGCACCAGGTACCACCATTAACCTGTGGGCGATGACCGTACAACGCGCCTCGAATCCTAATGCACGGATGTCCGCGCAGATGATTCAACAGGATTGGGCCAAGGTCGGTATCAAGGCCAACATCGTCAGCTATGAGTGGGGCGAGTACATCAAGCGCGCCAAAAACGGCGAGCACGATGCAATGATTTATGGCTGGACCGGCGACAACGGCGACCCCGATAACTGGCTAGGCGTGCTCTACAGTTGTGCCGCGGTCAAGGGCAGCAACTATGCCAAATGGTGTAACCCGGCCTACGACAAGTTGGTGCAACAAGCCAAGGTCAGCAGCGACCGCGAGCAGCGCATCAAGTGGTATCAACAGGCCCAGAAAATCCTTAAGGAACAAGTACCTATAACGCCCATTGCAAACTCGACGGTTTTCCAGCCTATGCGCAAGCAAGTGCAGGATTTCAAGATCAGTCCGTTTGGACTGACGCCCTTCTACGGCGTGGGTCTAGATAAGTAACATCAATGCCCCAACCGAGTGCGCTAGACGCCTCGGATGGGCATTTTTGGTGCGCCATTTGCACCGAAAAAACCCTCCAAATAAGCACTTTTGTGTCGAAACTTTCATAATTGCGACATTCCTGTACGTTCGTACCACAGTTTTCCCTTTGCAACCGCTCTGCATCTTGCATTGGGTATGGCGCCTGCATAAGTATCCGCAGGCCGACTCACGAGGTCGCCCTCACCACCAAAAATGACAACAAATCATGAGGCCAACATGCTTAAACACGCAGTCCTTCCGTTATTAGTGAGCGCTGGCCTTATGGCCGCAGCCCCCGTAGCCCTTGCGGCAACTAACCTGGTGTTCTGCTCCGAAGGGAGCCCGGCCGGTTTCGACCCAGGCCAGTACACCACCGGAACAGACTTCGATGCCTCGGCCGAAACCATGTTCAACCGCCTGAGCCAGTTCGAACGTGGCGGCACCGCCGTCGTTCCTGGCCTGGCCACCAGCTGGGACGTTTCCCCGGATGGCCTGACGTACACCTTCCACCTTCGCGAAGGCGTCAAGTTCCATACCACCCCGTACTTCAAGCCTACTCGTGAATTTTCGGCTGACGACGTACTGTTCACCTTCAACCGAATGATCAATAAAGACGATCCGTTCCGTAAGGCCTACCCTACCGAGTTCCCGTACTTCTCGGACATGGAGATGGACAAGAACATCAAGAACATCGAGAAAGTCGATGACCACACCGTCAAGTTCACCCTTGGCACCGTGGACGCGGCGTTTATCCAGAACCTCGCGATGAGCTTTGCATCGATCCAGTCGGCCGAATATGCCGCCCAACTGTTGAAGGAAGGCAAGGCCGCCGACATCAACCAGAAGCCGATCGGCACTGGCCCGTTCGTGTTCAAGAGCTACCAGAAAGACTCCAATATTCGCTTCACCGGCAACAAGGAATACTGGAAGCCTGAAGACGTCAAGATCGATAACCTGATCTTCGCAATCTCCACGGACCCTTCAGTACGCATCCAGAAACTGAAAAAGAACGAGTGCCAGATCACAGCCTATCCTCGCCCGGCCGATATCAAGCCGCTGGAAGCGGACAAGGACATGAAGATGCCGCACCAGGCCGGCTTCAACCTGGGCTACATCGCCTACAACGTGATGCCTGTGCTCAAGGGCCAGACGACGCCAAACCCGCTGGCTGACCTGCGGGTTCGCCAGGCTTTGGACATGTCGGTGAACAAGCAGCAGATCATCGACTCCGTGTACCAGGGCGCTGGGCAATTGGCCGTCAATGCCATGCCACCCACCCAATGGTCGTACGACACTACGATCAAGGACGCCAAGTACGACCCTGCCAAAGCCAAGGAACTGCTCAAGGAGGCTGGCATAAAGGAAGGCACCGAGATCACTCTTTGGGCCATGCCGGTTCAGCGTCCGTACAACCCGAACGCCAAGCTGATGGCCGAGATGCTGCAGAGCGACTGGAAACAGATCGGCCTGAAGGTCAACATCGTCAGCTACGAGTGGGGCGAGTACATCAAGCGTTCCAAAGGTGGCGAGAACCAGGCGATGATCATCGGCTGGAGCGGTGACAATGGTGACCCTGACAACTGGCTGGGCACCCTGTTTTCGTCCCCGGCGTTGAACGGTAACAACTTCTCCAAGTTCGTTAATAAACAGTATGACGACCTGATCAGCCAGGCCAAATCGACCACGGATGTCGCCAAGCGCACCGAACTGTACAAACAGGCGCAACAGCTGCTTAAACGCGAATTGCCTTACACACCTATCGCGCACTCGACGGTGTATCAACCCATGCGTAATACCGTGCAGGACTTCAAGATCAGCCCGTTTGGCTTGAATTCCTTCTACGGCGTTAGCGTCAGCGGCAAGTAAGGACCAATAACGGCGACGTTTCATAACGTCGCCGTTATTCCATCCGCCTGGACCTTAGGAAACAGACTACGTTTGCAAGCGTTGCCGTCTTACAGCAATGAACTGCGACCCGTGCCTCCGTTGCCTACAAGGTCAGTCAGAATTGACGCATTTACTGCAAGGTCAACGCCCCATAAGGTCGTAGGACAGCAGAGGCATCACTCTGGGAAGGGCACTTGCTGTGTGTGGGATCAGTGAGGTCTGCCTGGCTGCACGCCAGCAGGTAGGCTCGCTGTTGATAACTACAAACAAGGACCGGGATCGTCATGCGCCATACCACCGTTGTATCCGCTCTGTTTGCTACCAGCCTGCTGGCCATGGCCACCATGGGCCAAGCCGCCGAGAAAAAGAGCCTGGTGTTCTGCTCCGAAGGCAGCCCGGCAGGGTTTGACACTGCGCAATACACCACCGCTACCGACAACGATGCGGCGGAGCCTTTGTATAACCGTTTGGTGGAGTTCGAAAAAGGCGCGACCGACGTCGTCCCTGGGCTGGCAACCAAGTGGGATATTTCCCCTGATGGCCTGACCTACACCTTCCACCTGCGTGAAGGGGTGAAGTTCCACAGCAACAAGGAATTCAAGCCGACGCGAGACTTCAACGCCGACGACGTGCTGTTCACCTTCAACCGCATGCTTGACCCCGAACACCCGTTCCGTAAGGCCTACCCCACCGAGTTTCCGTACTTCAACGGGATGAGCCTGAACAAGAACATCGCCAAGGTCGAGAAAACCGACCCGTACACCGTGGTGATGACCCTGAACACGGTCGACGCCGCGTTCGTGCAGAACATCGCCATGAGCTTTGCCGCGATCCTTTCGGCGGAATACGCCGAGCAGTTGCTCACGCAAGGCCGGCCCAGCGACATCAACCAGAAGCCGATCGGCACTGGCCCCTTCGTGTTCCAGCGTTACCAGAAAGACTCGCAGATCCGCTACGTGGGCAACAAACAGTACTGGGACCCGAGCCGCGTCAAGCTGGACCAACTGATCTTCGCCATCAACACCGACGCCTCGGTGCGCGTGCAGAAGCTCAAGGCCGGCGAATGCCAGGTGACCCTGCATCCACGCCCCGCCGACGTCGAAGCCCTCAAGACCGACCCGAACCTGCAACTGCTGACCAAACCGGGCTTCAACCTGGGCTATATCTCCTACAACGTACGCCACAAGCCGTTCGATCAGTTGGAAGTACGCCAGGCGCTGGACATGGCGGTGAACAAGCAGAGCATCCTCAATGCTGTGTACCAGGGCGCAGGGCAACTGGCGGTCAACGCCATGCCACCCACGCAGTGGTCCTACGACGACAGCATCAAGGACGCCGCCTACGACCCGGAAAAAGCCAAGCAGTTGCTCAAGGCCGCTGGCGTCAAGGAAGGCACCGAGATCACCCTGTGGGCCATGCCGGTGCAACGCCCGTACAACCCCAACGCCAAGCTGATGGCGGAAATGCTGCAGAACGACTGGGCCAAGATCGGTCTCAAGGTCAAGATCGTCAGCTATGAATGGGGCGAGTACATCAAACGCACCAAGAACGGTGAGCACGATGTCAGCCTGATCGGCTGGACCGGCGACAACGGTGACCCGGACAACTGGCTCGGCACCCTCTACAGCTGCGACGCCATCGGCGGGAACAACTACTCCATGTGGTGCGACCCGGCGTACGACAAGCTGATCAAGCAAGCCAAGGTCGTGACCGACCGTGAACAAAGGACTGTTCTGTACAAACAGGCGCAGCAACTGCTCAAGCAGCAGGTGCCGATCACGCCCATCGCCCACTCGACGGTCAACCAGCCGTTAAGCGCCAAAGTCGAAGGCTTCAAGGTAAGCCCCTTCGGCCGCAACGTGTTCTCGGGCGTCAGCATCAACCCATAAGAAAATAACCGGATGGCGGGGAGCGAAATCAGCTCCCCGGCAAACGTGCAGGCTTTTGTTGGGAATTTTCCTACGCCAAACGTTTGCAATAGCTTGAACAAGTTCCACACCCAATAGCCGGATCACCCAAAAAGACCGGCATTAAAAAAGAGAACCAAAGGAGCTTCACCCATGAAACTGAGCAGCAAAGCGCTTCTGGCCTTGGCCATCAGCAGCATCACGGCCACCGCCTACGCTGAAACGCAAAGCCAGGACTTCGTTCCTACCACCCTGGCCGGCACCAGCGCCCAAAGCGAGGCCAAAGGCTTTATCGAAGATTTCAGCCTGGGCGGCACCACGCGTAACTGGTACTCCCATGAAAGCAAATACCGCGGGGGCACCTTCTCGTACCAGAAACACGGCCAGACCCTGACCGATCGCAACCGTACCAACTGGGTCCAAGGCACCATCCTCAACGCCAGCTCGGGTTTCACCCAGGGCACCGTTGGGGTCAAGACTGAAGTGGCGGTGTACAACGCCCTGGTACTGGACCGCAGCAAGCGTGATATCAAAGGCGGCTCCAACCGTACCCTGGCCGACTCCAACGGTGATGCCGTAGACCAGTGGAGCAAACTGGGCCTGGCCAACGTGCAATTCCGTGTGTCCAACACCACACTGACCGCCGGTCGCCAGAACTTCAGCAGCGGCATCGTCGACACCATCGGCAACCGTGCTCTGCCTTCGAGCTTCCAGGGCGTGAGCTTCAACAGCGAAGAGTTCAGCAACCTGTCGTTCCAGGGCGGCGTGTTCGACCGCGTTTCCCCACGTAGCGAGCAGAGCCTGTCGAAATTCCGTACCGAATACGGCAATGGCGCAGAAACCGACAAAGTGTCGACCCTGGGTGTGAACTACCAGCCGCTGAAAAGCCTGAAGACCAGCTTCTTCGCCGCTAACGTGAAGGACTTCTGGAACCAGTACTACTTCGGCGCCACCCACGAGCTGGGCGACGCGCAGCAGTTGGGCCTGACCACCGGCTTCAACTACTACAAGACTGTCGATGAAGGCAAAAAAGAGATGGGGGAAATCGACAACGATACCTTCTCCCTCTCCCTGGGCCTGACTCACCAGGCACACAGCCTGACCTTTGGCTACCAGCAAGTGAACGGTAACGAGTACTTCGACTACCTGCACGAAACCAACGGTATCTACCTGGCCAACTCCCTGACGTCTGACTTCAACGGCCCGAACGAGAAATCCTTCCAGATCGCCTATGCCATCAACATGGCTGAATACGGCGTACCTGGCCTTAAGTTCAACGCCTACTCGGCACGCGGCTGGGGCATCGATGGTACCCACTACACCGGCAACAATGGCCGGGCCAAGTTTGCCTATGACGGCATCCAGTCCCAGGACGGCGAGAAGCACCAGGAATACGGTGTAGGCGCCTCTTACGCGCTGCAGAGCGGCCCGCTCAAAGCCACCACCGTGCGCGCAACCTATGTTGAGCACCGTGGCAGCGAGTTCCAGTCCGACGGCAGCATCAAAGAGTTCCGTCTGGTTACCACCATCCCGTTCAACATCCTTTAATTAATGCCAGGCAGGCGGCGAGCTCAGGACGAGCTTGCCGCCTACGCTTTTCTGGTTCCATCGATTGCAGAGGGCTCTGAATGAAAATGCTCCCACTACAAGCCGCCATGGCCGCTGCGCTGTTGAGCGTGGCGATCGGCGTTTCGGCCAAACCGCTGGTGGTCTGCACCGAAGCCAGCCCGGAAGGTTTCGACCCGGTCCTGTACACCACTGCCGTGACCGCTGACGCCGCCGCTGAAACCATGTTCAACCGCCTGGTGGACTTCAAGCCCGGCACCACAGAAGTGGTGCCTGCCCTGGCCAAAGACCTGCCGGAAATCAGCGCCGATGGCCTGACCTACACCTTCCACCTGCGTGACGACATCAAGTTCCACACCACCGACTATTTCAAACCCACGCGCAACCTGAATGCCGATGATGTGCTTTGGAGCTTCCAGCGCCAGCTGGACCCGAATCACCCTTGGCATAAAAAGTCCAACGTGGGCTATCCGTACTTCGAAAGCATGGGCTTTAAAGAACTGCTCAAGAGCGTAGAGAAAACCGACGATCACACCGTCGTCTTTACCCTGACCCGTCCTGAAGCCCCGTTCCTGGCCGACCTGGCCATGGCGTTTTCCTCGATTCACTCCGCCGAATATGCCGACCAGTTGCTCAAGTCCGGCAAGACCGATGACCTGAACGCCAAGCCCATCGGCACCGGGCCGTTCATCTTCAACCGCTACGCAAAAGATGCCCAGGTGCGTTTCAAGGCCAACCCGGAGTACTTCCGTGGCAAGCCGCCGGCCGACCCGCTTATTCTGGCAATCACCACCGATAGCAATGTGCGCCTGCAAAAGCTCAAGGCCAACGAATGCCAGATCGCGCTGTATCCCAAGCCCGATGATGTACCCAGCGCCAAGGCTGATCCCAACCTGAAAGTGGCGGAACTAGCGGCGATGACCACCAGCTACACCGCCATGAATACCACCCACAAGTACATGAGCGATGCGCGGGTACGTCACGCGATCAATATTGCCTTCGATAAAAAGGGCTACAACGAATCGCTGTACGGCAAAGGCAACGCCGTCGATGCCACCGGGCCGTACCCGCCGACCCTGCTGGGCTTCAGTGACAAGCTGAAAAACCCAGTTCGCGACTTGGACAAGGCGCGCGCCCTGCTCAAGGAAGCCGGCGTACCGGAAGGCACCGAGTTCACCCTGTTTACCCGTAACGGCGGCGGCCCGACCAACCCCAACCCGATGCTCGGCGCCCAGCGCATGCAGGCGGATCTGGCCCAGATTGGCCTGAAGGTCAATATCAAGGTCATGGAGTGGGGCGAAATGCTCAAGCGCGCTAAAGCCGGCGAACACGACATGGTTTCTGCAGGCTGGGCCGGGGATAACGGCGACCCGGATAACTTCCTCACCCCTAACCTGAGTTGCGACGCAGCGAAAAACGGCGAAAACTACGCCCGCTGGTGTAACAAAGAGTTTCAAGACTTGATCGACAAGGCCCGCGCCGACGCTGAACCCGCCGAACGCGCCGCACTCTATGAACAAGCTTTGGCCGTTTTCGAGAAGGACCAACCGTGGATCCCCATGGCCTACCCGAAAATGTTTACCGCCATGCGCAAGAACGTCGAGGGTTATACCCAAAGCCCTCTGACTACCAATAACTTCGCCACCACCCAGGTGAAGTAAATAAGAAAAACGCTCGGCACCGTCGACACTGACGGTGCCGGACCTGCCTAACCGGCTGATTGAGGTACACACCAAGATGTTTAGTTTTATTGCCCGCCGACTGGGGTTATTGATCCCCACGTTCTTCGGCATCACGTTGCTGACCTTTGCGTTGATTCGCATGATTCCAGGCGACCCCGTAGAAGTCATGATGGGCGAGCGACGGGTTGACCCCGAAATGCACGCCCAGGCAATGGAGCGCCTTGGCCTTAACAAGCCGCTGTATGCGCAATACCTGGATTACGTCGGCAAGCTCGCCCAGGGCGACCTTGGCGAATCGTTGCGCACTCGCACCAGCGTGTGGACCGAGTTCACCGCCCTCTTCCCCGCGACCCTGGAACTGTCCATGGCCGCGCTGTTGTTCGCCGGTATTCTGGGTCTGTTGGCCGGGGTGATCGCGGCACTCAAACGAGGATCCCTGTTCGACCACGGGGTGATGGGCATCTCCCTGGCGGGATATTCGATGCCGATCTTCTGGTGGGGCCTGATCCTGATCATGTTCTTCTCGGTGAGCCTGGGCTGGACCCCGGTGTCCGGGCGTATCGACCTGCTCTACGACATCGAGCCACGCACCGGCTTCATGCTGATCGACACCCTGCTGGCCGACGAGCCGGACGCGTTCTGGGATGCGTTGCACCACCTGATCCTGCCAGCCATCGTGCTCGGCACCATCCCGCTGGCGGTGATCGCGCGCATGACCCGTTCGTCGATGCTCGAAGTGCTGCGTGAGGACTACATCCGTACCGCCAAGGCCAAGGGCCTATCGCCGGCGCGCGTGGTGTTCGTGCACGGCCTGCGTAACGCGCTGATCCCGGTGCTCACTGTGGTCGGCCTGCAAGTCGGCACGCTGCTGGCCGGTGCGGTACTGACCGAAACCATCTTCTCGTGGCCCGGCATCGGCAAATGGCTGATCGAAGCCATTGGCGCGCGGGACTACCCGGTGGTGCAAAACGGCATTCTGCTGATCGCCTGCCTGGTGATCCTGGTGAACTTCGTGGTGGATATCCTCTACGGCTTCGCCAACCCACGCATCCGTCACCAGCGCTGAGATCATGACCATGACCACACCTACTCAAGTGTCAGCAGTCGATCAGAGCCTGCTGTACCCGTCCCCGTACAAAGAATTCTGGCAAGCCTTCTCCAAGAACAAAGGCGCGGTTGCCGGCCTGCTGTTCATGTTGCTGATCGTGTTCTGCGCGATCTTCGCCCCGTGGGTTGCGCCGCATAACCCCAGCGAGCAATACCGAGACTTCCTGCTCACGCCACCGGCCTGGCTGGAAGGCGGGCAGATGCAGTTCCTGCTGGGCACCGACGAACTGGGCCGTGACTTGCTCTCGCGCCTGATCCAGGGCTCGCGCCTGTCGTTGCTGATCGGTTTATCGTCGGTGGTGATGTCGCTGATCCCGGGCATCCTGCTAGGCCTGTTCGCTGGGTTCTTCCCGCGCTTGCTCGGCCCGACCATCATGCGCTTGATGGACATCATGCTGGCCCTGCCATCGCTGCTGCTGGCCGTGGCGATTGTGGCCATCCTCGGCCCTGGCCTGATCAACACCGTGATCGCCATCGCCATCGTGTCGTTGCCATCCTATGTGCGCCTGACCCGCGCCGCCGTGATGGGCGAACTGAACCGCGACTACGTGACTGCCGCCCGCCTCGCCGGCGCCGGCCTGCCACGCCTGATGTTCATCACCGTGCTGCCTAACTGCATGGCGCCGCTGATCGTACAAGCGACCTTGAGCTTTTCCTCGGCGATTCTCGATGCCGCGGCCCTGGGCTTCCTCGGCCTTGGCGTACAACCGCCAACCCCTGAGTGGGGCACCATGCTGGCTTCGGCCCGCGACTACATCGAACGCGCCTGGTGGGTGGTGAGCCTGCCTGGCTTGACCATTTTGCTCAGCGTGCTGGCAATCAACTTGATGGGTGACGGCCTGCGCGATGCGCTGGACCCGAAACTCAAGAACGCCGCCTGAGGAGATTCCCATGTCACTGTTAGAAATCAAGAATCTCAACGTGCGCTTCGGCGACAAGACCGCCGTGCCGGTGGTCGATGGCCTCGACATTTCCGTCGACAAGGGCGAAGTCCTGGCAATCGTTGGCGAGTCGGGCTCGGGTAAATCCGTGACCATGATGGCGCTGATGGGCCTGATCGAGCACCCCGGCATCGTCACCGCCGATGCGCTGAACTTCGACGGCAAGGACATGCTCAAGTTGAGCAACCGCCAGCGCCGCCAGATCGTCGGCAAAGACCTGGCGATGGTGTTCCAGGATCCGATGACCGCGCTGAACCCCAGCTACACCGTGGGTTTCCAGATCGAAGAAGTGCTGCGCCTGCATTTGAAAATGTCCGGCAAACAAGCACGCAAACGCGCCATCGAGCTGCTGGAAAAGGTCGAGATCCCAGGCGCTGCCAGCCGTATGGATGCCTACCCGCACCAATTGTCCGGTGGTATGAGCCAACGCGTGGCAATCGCCATGGCGATTGCCGGCGAACCGAAACTGCTGATCGCCGATGAACCGACCACTGCGTTGGACGTGACCATCCAGGCGCAGATCATGGAGCTGCTGTTGGCCCTGCAAAAAGAGCAGAACATGGGCCTGGTGCTGATCACTCACGACCTCGCGGTAGTGGCTGAAACCGCCCAGCGCGTTTGCGTAATGTACGCAGGTCAGGCAGTGGAAGTCGGCCAGGTGCCGCAGCTGTTCGACATTCCGGCACACCCGTACAGCGAAGCGTTGCTCAAGGCGATTCCCGAGCACAGCCTGGGTGCCACGCGCCTGGCCACGCTGCCGGGCATCGTGCCGGGCCGCTATGACCGTCCGCAGGGTTGCCTGCTGTCGCCGCGCTGCCCGTATGTGCAGGACTCCTGCCGCGCCCAGCGGCCGGGCCTCGATCCGAAAAGCAACAGCCTTGCCCGCTGCTTCTACCCGTTGAACCAGGAGGTGGCGTAATGGCCGTCGTACTTACCGCCCGCGACCTCACCCGCCACTACGAAGTGTCCCGTGGCCTGTTCAAGGGCCATGCCATCGTGCGTGCTCTTAATGGTGTGTCTTTTGAGCTGGAAGCCGGCAAGACCCTCGCCGTGGTAGGCGAGTCGGGCTGTGGCAAATCCACCCTGGCCCGCGCCCTGACGCTGATTGAAGAGCCCTCGTCGGGCTCGTTGAAAATCGCCGGGCAAGAAGTGGCCGGCGCCAACAAGGCTCAGCGCAAGCAATTGCGCAAAGACGTGCAGATGGTGTTCCAGAGCCCCTATGCCTCGTTGAACCCACGCCAGAAAGTCGGTGATCAACTGGCCGAACCGCTGCTGATCAACACCCACCTGTCCGCTGCCGAGCGCCGCGAAAAAGTGCAGGCGATGATGAAGCAAGTGGGCCTGCGCCCTGAGCATTATCAGCGCTACCCGCACATGTTCTCCGGTGGTCAGCGCCAGCGTATCGCCCTGGCTCGGGCAATGATGCTGCAACCCAAGGTGCTGGTGGCGGACGAACCGACCTCGGCGCTGGACGTGTCGATCCAGGCACAGGTGCTTAACCTGTTCATGGATTTGCAGCAGGAATTCAACACCGCCTACGTGTTCATTTCCCACAACCTGGCGGTGGTACAGCACGTAGCTGACGATGTGATGGTGATGTACCTCGGCCGCCCGGTTGAGGTGGGCCCCAAGGAAGACATCTACGCACGCCCGCTGCACCCTTACACCCAGGCGCTGCTGTCGGCCACGCCGACCATTCACCCGGACCCGAGCAAGCCAAAGATCAAGATCGTCGGCGAACTGCCCAACCCACTGAACCCGCCGCCGGGTTGCGCGTTCCACAAGCGCTGCCCGTATGCGACCGAGCGCTGCAGCAGTGAGGAGCCGCTGTTGCGGCCGTTGGATAACCGGCAGGTGGCTTGTCACTACGCGGAGCAATTCGTGGCCTGAAGCAACATTGTTTCCCTCTGTGGGAGCGGGCTTGCTCGCGAATGCGTGGGTTCAGCTACAGATGGGTTGCTGACACACCGTCTTCGCGAGCAAGCCCGCCCCACAGGGGTAATGCGTAATATCGAGTTCCATCGCCCTTCCCGCCAGATTGCGCATCAGTCTGGCTGGAGGGGCTTTTTTTTGCGCGGTTGTAACAAAAAACATACCGTTTGAACCCATGCCAAAAGCCCTGAAAACATTGAGCCAGAGCGTTTCGAAAAGTGTATAGATTGTAAATGCAATTTACTTCTGTTTGAGAATCAATACCATTACGACGCACGGAGAGCGCTGGATGCACGACAAAAATTCAGACGCCTCTCGTTCAATCGCCCCTCCTAAAGGACTTTGTGGACATGTCGTCTCAATTCAGGCTCAGCCATCTCTCGCTGGCGTTTATCGCTACCCTTTCGTCACCCGCGCTGCTGGCGCAGAGTGTGGAAAAAGAGCGCGATAAAGTGCCGATCCAAGCGACAGACCTGCCGGTGGATGGCACGCCCCAAGCCCTGGTGCTGGGCGAAACGCGTGTATTGGGCACCGCTGCCGAAGAACTCAAGCAGGCGCCCGGTGTGTCGATCATCACCGCCGAAGACATCAAGAAACGCCCGCCCACCAACGACCTGTCGGAGATCATCCGCCGCGAGCCGGGCGTGAACCTGACCGGCAACAGTTCCAGCGGCAGCCGTGGCAACAACCGCCAAATCGACCTGCGCGGCATGGGCCCGGAAAACACCCTGATCCTGATCGATGGCAAGCCGTCCACCTCCCGCAACGCCGTGCGTTATGGCTGGAGCGGCGACCGCGATACCCGTGGCGAAACCAATTGGGTGCCGGCCGAAGAAGTCGAACGCATTGAAATCCTGCGCGGCCCGGCCGCCGCCCGTTATGGCTCCGGTGCCATGGGCGGTGTCATCAACATCATCACCAAACGCCCCACCGACCAACTGCACGGCTCGCTGACCGCCTACACCGCCTTCCCCGAAAACGATGCCGAAGGCGCGAGCAAACGCACCAACTTCAACCTCAGCGGCCCGTTGACCGACACACTGGCGTTCCGCGTCTATGGCGGCCTGAACAAGACCGACGCCGATGACGCCGACATCAACCGCGCAGCACAGGCGACCCCAGACTCGCTGGTGGCCGGCCGCGAAGGCGTGCGCAATAAAGACGTGAACGGCTTGCTGAGCTGGCAGTTCACCCCCGAGCAAACCCTCGACCTGGAAGCCAGCTACAGCCGCCAGGGCAATATTTTCGCCGGTGATACCATGCTCAACGGCGGTGGCGCATTCGTGGAAAGCCTGGTGGGCAAGGAAACCAGTGTGATTCAACGCAGCAGCTTCTCGGCCACGCACCGCGGCGAGTTCGACTGGGGCTCGACCCTGGCTTCGCTAACCCACGACCTGACCCGCAACGAACGCCTCAATGAAGGCCTGGCCGGTTCTGGCGAGGGTGCGCCGTCTGCCAGCGCAGGCCGTTTCGAGTCGCGCTTGCGCAACACTCGGGCCACCGCCGAGGTCAACCTGCCCCTGAGCGTCGGTGCCGAACAGGTGCTGACCCTGGGCAGCGAGTACCTCTACGAGTCGATGAACGACCCAGGCTCGTTGCGCCCGCAAAGCTATGACCCGGGCACCGGCGGCGTCCCCGCCATCCCGGGCGTAAGCCGCAACAGCACCAAAACCACCGCCTCGAGCTACGCCTTGTTTGCCGAGGACAACATTGAGTTGGGCAGCAAAACCGTCATCACCCCTGGCTTGCGCTTCGACGATCATGAGGAATACGGCGGCAACTGGAGCCCCAGCTTCAACGCCTCGCACCAGTTGACCGACGAACTGAGCATCAAGGGCGGCATTGCCCGCGCCTACAAGACCCCCAACCTGTACCAGTCCAACCCGAACTACTTGCTGTATAGCCGGGGCAATGGCTGCAACGCCAGCGAAGCCAACATGGGCGGCTGCTACCTGGTGGGCAACCGCGACCTGAAGCCGGAAATCAGCGTCAACAAGGAAATCGGCCTGGCCTTCGACAAGGGCACCTGGCGTACCAGCGCGACGTACTTTCGCAATGACTACAAGAACAAGATCAACGCCAGTAACGAGGCGACCTTCCGCCTGGGCAACGGTCGCCGCGTGCTGGAGTGGGAAAACAGCGGGCCCGCCTTGGTGCAGGGCGTTGAAGGCAACCTGTTCATCAGCCTGCGCGATGATCTGGACTTGAACACCAACCTGACCTACATGATCGACTCCAAGGACAAGGACACCGGCGAGCCCTTGAGCATCATCCCCAAGTACACCGTCAACACCACGCTGGATTGGCAAGCCACTGACAAGCTGTCATTCCAGGTCAGCGGCACCTATTACGGCAAACAAGAAGCACCGACGCTCAACTCACGCAGCGCCAGCAGTTACGAGCGCAGCGCCCAGCAGGACGTCGACCCGTACGGGTTGATGGGCCTGAGCAGCGGCTACGAATTCAGCAAAAACCTGAGCGTACGCGTGGGCATCAACAACCTCCTGGACAAGCGCCTGTCTCGCAAAGGTAACGCCGACGACGCCGGTGCCCAGACCTACAATGAACCGGGCCGCGCTTACTTCGCGTCGGTGACTACATCGTTCTAAGGCATTGTTTGAGGCCTGAAAAGCGCCTCCCACCAGCTATAGGCTGGCGGGAGGCGCTTTCTTTCTAGCGAGCCTACGTTTGGCTATCGCCTTCGTCTGCGTCTGCGTCGTCGCTGTCGGGCTCGTCGGTAGTAGAGTCATCATCACCCTCGCTGCCGCCCTGGCCCTGATCGCCTGGTTCGGCTTCGGACTTGGCCAACTGCAAGTGCGATGCCTGACCACTGGTCACCACCGCTGCGCTCGGTACCGGGTTATGCGCCCAGGCCGTCGACATCCCCAACGACAACAGCACCAGCACTTTCATCAACAGCACTATTCGTTGAAAAATACTCATGATCGATTCCGTCCAGTCAGTAAATGGGCCCCGCACGGCAGTCATTAACTGCCACCAGCGTTTACGCTAGTCGCGATGCCGGATTACCGCCAATCCCCAGCCTTTAGGAGGTCAAAATGTGGGAGGGGGCTTGCCCCCGATTACGGAGTGTCAGAGCCCAATACACTGGCTGACACACCGCTATCGGGGGCAAGCCCCCTCCCACATTCTCTGAACCGCTCAAACCTTAGTGGTGTTCGCGGGTCGCGCGGAACTTCACATCCGGCCAGCGCTCTTCCATCAACGCCAGGTTCACCCGCGTCGGCGCCAGGTAGGTCAGGTGACCACCGCCGTCGATTGCCAGGTTTTCCACGGCCTTGTTGGAGAACTCTTCCAACTTCTTCTTATCGCTGCAATCAATCCAGCGCGCCGAATACACGGTGATCGGCTCATACGAACACTCAACCTTGTATTCCTCTTTCAAGCGGCTGGCGACCACATCGAACTGCAGCACACCCACGGCGCCGAGGATGATGTCGTTGCTGCGCTCGGGGAAGAACACCTGGGTGGCGCCCTCTTCGGCCAATTGCTGCAAGCCTTGGCGCAGTTGCTTGGACTTGAGCGGGTCACGCAGGCGCACGCGGCGGAACAGTTCCGGGGCGAAATGCGGAATGCCGGTGAAGCCCAGGGCTTCGCCTTCGGTAAAGGTGTCGCCGATCTGGATGGTGCCGTGGTTGTGCAGGCCGATGATGTCGCCGGCAAACGCCTCTTCCAGCTGTTCACGCTCGGAGGAGAAGAACGTCAGGGCGTCGCCGATGCGTACGTCCTTGCCGGTGCGCACGTGGCGCATCTTCATGCCTTTTTCGTACTTGCCGGAGCAGATGCGCATAAAGGCGATACGGTCGCGGTGTTTGGGGTCCATGTTCGCCTGGATCTTGAACACGAAGCCGGTGAATTTCTCTTCCACCGGTTCCACGGTGCGCTCGTTGGCAACGCGGGCCAGGGGCTTTGGCGCCCAGTCCACGACGGCGTCGAGCACGTGGTCGACACCGAAGTTGCCCAGCGCGGTACCGAAGAACACCGGCGTCAGTTGGCCGTCGAGGAATTCCTGCTGGTTGAACTCATGGCAGGCGCCCTGCACCAGTTCCAGCTGGTCGACGAAACGATCGTACTCGTCGCCCAGGTGGGCACGGGCTTCGTCGGAGTCGAGCTTCTCGATGATCTTGGTTTCGGTGCGTTCATGGCCGTGGCCGGCGGTGTAGACAATGATGTAGTCGTCGGCCAGGTGGTACACGCCCTTGAAGTCGCGGTAGCAACCAATCGGCCAGGTGATGGGCGCGGCCTTGATCTTCAGGACGGCTTCGATTTCATCCAGCAGCTCGATGGGGTCGCGGATATCGCGGTCGAGTTTGTTGATGAAACTGACAATCGGCGTATCACGCAGACGGCACACGTCCATCAGCGCGATGGTACGTGGCTCGACGCCTTTACCGCCGTCGAGGACCATCAGCGCCGAGTCCACCGCGGTGAGGGTGCGGTAGGTATCTTCGGAGAAGTCTTCGTGCCCCGGGGTGTCGAGCAGGTTGATCATGTGCTCGCGATACGGGAACTGCATGACCGACGTGGTAATGGAAATACCCCGTTGTTTTTCCATTTCCATCCAGTCGGAGGTGGCATGGCGGTCGGATTTGCGCGATTTCACCGTGCCGGCCACCGCGATCGCCTTGCCCATCAGCAACAGCTTTTCGGTGATGGTGGTCTTACCGGCATCGGGGTGGGAAATAATGGCGAAAGTGCGGCGTTTCGCGACTTCGGCGGCCTGGTGGGTCATGGGAAATCGCCTGGCAGGTGAGTCAAAAAAGGGCGGCGAGTATAGCGCAAACGCGAGGGTACGGACCACCGTTGAGCCCATTGGGGGTGGCTAAATGCGCCCAAGTGTGGAACCTTTTAAAAGGTCGAGACGTCCACTCCCCTGCTATCGCACTCGGAACAGGGGCTGAAATATCAGCAAGTTAGCCTGACGAGGCTGCGCTCATGGCTCGATCGCATACTGCATTGCCAGTATCGGCGAGTTGCTTTTCGCGAACTCATTCAGAGGCAGCCAGGAATGGCAGTGCCGCCGGAAAATGTGTTCGCCGACAAAAGAAAAAAAGGAGTCCGCCTGTGGCTATTCGCTATGGCAAAGGGCTGATAGGAGGCGCGGTTGTCGTCGCGCTCCTGGCCCTGCTGGTCCACTGGATCGGCATCAACACGATCGAACTGTACCGCGACGATTTGTTGTTTTACCTGCAAGCTCACCTGATTCTCGTCCTAGTCTCCATGCTGGCAGCCCTGATTGTGGGCATCCCCGCCGGTATCCTGCTCAGCCGACCCAACATGGTCGGACGCGCAGAACGTTTCATGCAGATCTTCAACATCGGCAACACCGTCCCTCCCCTGGCCGTACTGGCCATCGCCCTCGGCGTCCTCGGCATCGGCAGCGGCCCGGCCATCTTCGCGCTGTTCCTCGCCTCGCTCCTGCCCATCGTGCGTAACACCTACGAAGGCCTGAAAAACGTTCAGAGCTCCCTCAAGGAAGCCGCCACCGGCATCGGCATGACGCCGCGCCAGGTGCTGTTTCGCGTGGAGCTGCCCAACGCCGTGCCGATCATCATCGGCGGTGTGCGCGTGGCCCTGGCGATCAACGTCGGTACCGCACCGCTGGCGTTCCTGATTGGCGCCAACAGCCTGGGCAGCCTGATCTTCCCCGGCATCGCCCTGAACAATCAGCCGCAACTGTTGCTCGGCGCCGCGTGTACCGCGCTGCTGGCATTGCTGCTTGATGGCCTGGCGACCATGGCTAGCCGCCTCTGGCTGGAACGCGGGTTACGCCCGTCTTAAGCCCGGTAAAGGAATTCACATGAAAAAACTGAGCTTGATATTAGGCTGCGTCCTGCTGCTTGCAGGTATTGCGCAAGCCGCCGAAAAACCCGTGATCCGCATCGGCGCCCGGGTGTTCACCGAGCAGACCCTGCTCGCCGAAATCACTTCCCAATACCTGCGCACCAAGGGCTACGACGCCCGCGTGACCGGCGGCCTGGGCAGCAACCTGGCGCGCAGTGCCCAGGAAAGCGGGCAACTGGACCTGATATGGGAATACACCGGCGTGTCGCTGGTGGCCTACAACCATATCGACGAGAAACTCGACAGCGAACAGTCCTACGCTCGGGTCAAAGAACTCGATGGGAAAAAAGGCCTGGTCTGGCTATCGCCGTCGCGCTTTAGCAACACCTATGCGCTGGCGCTGCCGGAGAAGGTCGCCCAGGAACATCCCGAGATCAACAGCATCAGCGACCTCACCAACGCCATGGCCGAGAACACCAAAGAGCACCGTCTGGTCGCCCTGGACACCGAGTTCGCCAACCGCTCCGACGGCCTGGCGGGCATGGTCAAGCTGTACGACATGAACCTGACGCGCAAAAACACCCGGCAGATGGACGCGGGCCTGGTCTACACCGCCCTGCGTAATGGCCAGGTGTTTGCCGGACTGGTCTACACCACCGACGGGCGCCTCAACGCCTTTAAGTTGAAGCTGCTCGAAGACGACAAGCACTACTTCCCGGATTACACCGCAGCCCCGGTGATCCGCCAGGAATACCTCGACAAACACCCGCAACTGGCCGCCGAACTCAAGCCTTTGGCCCACCTGTTCGACGACGAAACCATGCGCCAGCTCAATGCACGGGTCGACGTCGACCATGAAAGCCCGTCCGCCGTTGCCGCCGATTTCCTGCGCCAACATCCAATCAACTAAAAAGGAGAAGACATGGAATTTTTGAACGCCTTTTCCCATCTTGATTGGGCCCAGGTCCTGCACCTGACCTGGCAGCACATCACCCTGGTCGGCATCGCAGTGATCCTCGCGATCTTCATCGGCGTGCCCCTGGGCATTCTGATGACGCGCTTCCCGACCCTGGCCGGCCCGTTGCAAGCCAGCGCCACAGTGTTGCTGACCGTGCCATCCATCGCGCTGTTCGGCCTGCTGCTGCCGTTCTACTCCAAGTTCGGCCAGGGCCTGGGGCCAATGCCGGCGATCACCGCCGTGTTCCTGTACTCCCTGCTGCCGATCATGCGTAACACCTACCTGGCCCTCACCGGCGTAGAGCCAGGCATTCGCGAAGCCGCACGCGGCATTGGCATGACCTTCGGCCAGCGCCTGCGCATGGTCGAACTGCCGATTGCGGTGCCAGTGATTCTCGCTGGCGTGCGTACCGCCGTGGTGATGAATATCGGTGTGATGACCATCGCCGCCACCATCGGTGCCGGTGGCCTGGGTGTACTTATTCTGGCTTCCATCAGCCGCAGCGATATGTCGATGCTGATCGTCGGCGCCGTGCTGGTCAGTCTCCTGGCCATCTTCGCCGACCTGCTTCTGCAATGGCTGCAACGCTCGCTGACTCCAAAAGGATTGCTCAAATGATCGAACTTCAAAACCTGTCCAAGACTTTTCAAAGCAACGGCAAGACCGTCACCGCCGTCAACGATGTAAGCCTGACCGTCAACGAAGGCGAAATTTGCGTATTCCTGGGGCCCTCGGGCTGCGGCAAGAGCACCACGCTGAAGATGATCAACCGCCTGATCAAGCCCTCCTCGGGCAAGATCCTGATCAACGGCGAAGACACCACCGACCTCGATGAAGTAACCCTGCGCCGTAACATCGGCTACGTGATCCAGCAGATCGGCCTGTTCCCCAACATGACCATCGAAGAGAACATCGTGGTGGTGCCCAAGCTGCTCGGCTGGGACAAGCAAAAATGCCACGACCGCGCCCGCGAATTGATGAGCATGATCAAGCTGGAGCCCAAGCAGTACCTGCATCGCTACCCGCGTGAATTGTCGGGTGGGCAGCAACAGCGCATCGGAGTGATCCGCGCCCTGGCGGCGGATGCGCCGCTGCTACTGATGGACGAGCCGTTCGGCGCGGTCGACCCGATCAACCGCGAGATGATCCAGAACGAGTTCTTCGAGATGCAGCGCGCGCTGAACAAAACCGTGATCATGGTCAGCCACGACATCGACGAAGCCATCAAGCTGGGTGACAAGATCGCCATCTTCCGCGCCGGCAAACTGCTGCAGATCGACCACCCGGACACGCTGCTGGCGCACCCGGCCGACGAGTTTGTCAGCAATTTCGTGGGCCAGGACAGCACCCTCAAGCGCCTGCTGCTGGTAAAAGCCGAAGACGCGGCGGACAACGCGCCGTCGGTAAGCCCGGAAACACCGGTGGCCGATGCGCTGGAATTGATGGACGAGCACGACCGCCGCTATGTGGTGGTCACCTGTTCGGAGAACAAGGCGCTGGGCTACGTACGCCGCCGCGACCTGCACCGCCAGGCCGGCACCTGCGGCCAGTACCTGCGCGAGTTCAATGCCACGGCGGCGTACGACGAGCATTTGCGCATCCTGCTGTCGCGCATGTACGAGTTCAACCGCTCGTGGTTGCCGGTGATGGATGCCGAGCGCGTGTTCCTGGGTGAGGTGACCCAGGAGTCGATTGCCGAGTACCTGAGTTCCGGTAAATCCCGTGGCGGCAAGACCAGCATTGTCTCGCCTGCCGAAACTGCTTTGGCTTGATAGATCGCTATCGCAGGCAAGCCAGCTCCCACAGGGGAATGCATTCCAGCATAAGAATGCAGTTCAAATGTGGGAGCTGGCTTGCCTGCGATGAATACACCGCAAATCCATCTGATTGGCCCCATCCGGGGAACATCAATCCGTCACACCGGTCGGTTACATAAGTAGCTGCACGCGGCCGCGCGACGAACGCGTGCAAAAACGCGACATTTTTAGTTGATCCCACGCCCGCCAAGCCCTAAAGTTCGCGCCGAACGTCCATGCTGGAAACGATCCATCCGGCTCAAGTACTGACGACGAGACAGCAAGGCCAAGGGCAGCTTACCCCATGGCCTTTTTGCTTTCGGCGACATGCCTTGGGAAGTAGGCGAACCAAAGTGGGGATACGGAGGACGTTCATTTGCACCCATTGATCAAATTAGTTTGCCCTTAGGAGTTCCCAGCATGTCGATCAACGTCGAAGATTATTTCGCGCGCGCCACTTTTGACAAAATGAAGGCGTTCGCCGACAAGCAAGAAACCCCGTTCGTGGTGATCGACACCGCGATGATCAGCCAGGCCTACGACGACCTGCGCGCCGGTTTCGAATTCGCCAAGGTGTATTACGCCGTCAAGGCCAACCCGGCCGTTGAGATCATCGACCTGTTGAAAGACAAGGGTTCGAGCTTCGACATCGCCTCGATCTATGAGCTGGACAAGGTCATGGACCGCGGCGTCAGCGCCGACCGTATCAGCTACGGCAACACCATCAAGAAATCCAAGGACATCCGCTACTTCTATGAGAAGGGCGTGCGTCTGTTCTCCACCGACTCCGAAGCCGACCTTCGCAACATCGCCAAGGCCGCGCCGGGTTCGAAAGTGTATGTGCGTATCCTCACCGAAGGCTCGACCACTGCTGACTGGCCGTTGTCGCGTAAATTCGGCTGCCAGACCGACATGGCCATGGACCTGCTGATCCTCGCCCGCGACCTGGGCCTGGTGCCTTACGGCATCTCGTTCCACGTCGGCTCGCAACAGCGCGACATCAGCGTGTGGGACGCAGCCATCGCCAAGGTCAAGGTGATCTTCGAACGCCTCAAAGAAGAAGACGGCATCCACCTGAAGCTGATCAACATGGGCGGCGGCTTCCCGGCCAACTACATCACCCGCACCAACAGCCTGGAAACCTACGCCGAAGAAATCATCCGTTTCCTTAAAGAAGACTTCGGTGACGACCTGCCGGAAATCATCCTGGAGCCTGGCCGTTCGCTGATCGCCAACGCCGGTATCCTGGTCAGCGAAGTGGTGCTGGTGGCGCGCAAGTCCCGTACCGCCGTCGAGCGCTGGGTGTACACGGATGTGGGCAAGTTCTCCGGCCTGATCGAAACCATGGACGAAGCCATCAAGTTCCCGATCTGGACCGAGAAGAAAGGCGAGATGGAAGAAGTGGTCATCGCCGGCCCGACCTGCGACAGCGCCGATATCATGTACGAAAACTACAAGTACGGCCTGCCGTTGAACCTGGCCATTGGTGATCGTCTGTACTGGTTGTCGACCGGTGCCTACACCACCAGCTACAGCGCGGTTGAGTTCAATGGGTTCCCGCCGCTGAAATCCTTCTACGTTTAACCCCCCCCCCGATCGTTCCCACGCTCTGCGTGGGAACGCCTCCTGTGACGCTCTGCGTTACGCGCTCAAGTGCGGACGCGGAGCGTCCAGGGCGGCATTCCCACGCGGAGCGTGGGAACGATCAGCTCGTAGCTCGTTGCTGGTACAACTCGGCCATGGCGCGAATTCGCGGGTCATCCGCCCGTGCCAGCGCCTTGTGTGCCGTTTGCAGAAACTTGAGATTCCCGCCTGCCAGCGCCTTGTGCAACCACTCCAGCGCCGCGTCGACCTGGCCGCTGTCTGCCAGCACCGCCGCATGGCTAAACTGCCCACGAAAATCACCTGCCTCGGCTGAGCGGCGGTACCACTCAACGGCCGCCTCAACATCCTTGGGGCAATGCTGCCCGTCTTCCAGGTAACGCCCGAGCAGGTTCATCGACTTGGCATGGCCCTGTTCGGCAGCCTGGCGATACAGCGCCAGTGCTTGCGCCTGGTCTTCAACAACGCCACGGCCGGTAGCCAAGAGGTTGGCGTAGTTGTACTGCCCCCAATCCAACCCGGCGTGTGCCGCCAGACGATATTCCCGTGCTGCGGCGGCTTCATCGACAGCGCAGCCCCAGCCATGCTCGCGGCAACGCCCGATCATATTGCGCGCCATCAGGTGCCCGCCCTGCGCGGCAATCTGGAACCAGCGCAGCGCCAATGCTTCATCGCGTGCGATGCCGCGCCCTTCCAGCAAGATTTGCCCGAGCAGGGCCTGGGCATCGACCACGCCTGCCTTGGCCGCGATCAGAATGGCCTGAGCGGCGCGCACCGGGGAGTCATCGAGCATGCTCTGCAATTGTTCGACATTGAGCACTTCTTCGCGGCGCAATAAAAAGCCCATGCTCAGACCTCGACCCAGCGGCGCAACAGGTTGTGGTAGGTGCCGGTGAGCTGGATCAGCGCAGGGTGGTCGGGCACGTCGCGGGTCAGTTGCTGGATCGCGCCGTCCATTTCAAACAGCAAGGTGCGCTGGCTGTCTTCGCGCACCAGGCTTTGGGTCCAGAAGAACGAGGCATAACGCGCGCCACGGGTCACCGCGTTGACTTTGTGCAGGCTGGAGCCGGGGTACAGCACCATGTCGCCGGCGGGTAGCTTGACCCGCTGCAGGCCGAACGTGTCCTGGATCTCCAGTTCCCCACCGTCGTAGTCGTCGGGATCGCTGAAGAACAACGTGGACGAAAGGTCGGTGCGCACGCGCTCATGGCTGCCTTTGGGTTGGCGCACCGCGTTGTCGATATGAAAGTCGAAACTGCCGCCAGCGGTGTAGCAGTTGAGCAGTGGCGGGAAGACTTTATGCGGCAGCGCGGCCGACATGAACAGCGGGTTGCTCCACAACCGCTCCAGCATCGCCGCGCCGATTTCCTTGGCCAGGGGGTGGCCTTCGGGTAATTGCAGGTTGTGCTTGGCCTTGGCCGACTGGTGCCCGGCGGTGATTTTGCCGTCAGCCCATTCGGTCTCTTCCAGGGCTTGGCGAATGCGCAGCACCTCCTCGCGAGAGAACAGGCCGGGAATGTGCAGCAACATGAGGCAATACCTGCGATCAGAGAGGCGCCAATGGTATTGATTCTTATCCTCCCTGTAAAACACGGGGACGAACGAGAGCGCAAAATCCGTAACAAAAAAGTGTAAAGAATGTAAATTCGATGCGAATAGCAATATCTCGCAATTGATACAAAGTCTTGTTGGCCCTATATTCCGCGGCCTCACATCCTTGGGGAAGGGACACGTCATGTCGCGCACTACACTAATAACAACCGCCAGTTCACCGCGTATGCTGGCCTCGGCCATCGGCGTTGCACTCAGCGCCAGCTCTGCCGCCCACATGGCGCAGGCAGCGGAAAACACCGAGCAAAAAGGCGAGCGCACCCCTATCTCCCTCGGCGCCACCAACATCACCGGCCAGGAGCAGGACAACACCTCCTACCAGGTGGAAAAAGCCTCGTCGCAGAAGTACACCGCGCCGCTGGTGGACACGCCGCGTTCGGTCACTGTGGTGCCGCAACAAGTCCTCAAGGACACCGCCGCCACCTCGTTGCAGGACGCCTTGCGCACCGTACCGGGTATCACCTTCGGTGCCGGTGAAGGTGGCAACCCTCAGGGCGACCGTCCGTTCATCCGTGGTTTTGATGCCCAGGGCGATACCTACCTCGATGGCGTACGCGATACCGGCGGCCAGAGCCGCGAGATCTTCGACATCGAGTCCATCGAAGTCAGCAAAGGCCCGAACTCTTCGTTCGGTGGTCGTGGTTCGGCCGGTGGCAGCCTCAACCTGGTGAGCAAGACCCCACAAGCGCGGGACTTCACCAACGGCGGCTTTACCTATGGCTCCGACCAGACCCGCCGCTACGTGCTCGACGTGAACCGCCAGTTCCTGGACGACAGCGCGGCATTCCGCCTGAACCTGATGAGCCATGAACAAAACGTGGCTGGCCGCGATGCGGTGAACTACGACCGTTGGGGCGTGGCACCGTCGCTGACGTTTGGCCTGGGCACGCCGACCCGCGTCAACCTCAGCTATTACCATATGGAAAGCGATGACCTGCCGGATTCGGGGATTCCGTATGGCTATGGCAGCACAGCCAAGAATGCCGTGCACGTTCATGACAAACCTACCGATGGCGGCGATAGCAGCAACTTTTACGGCTTAAAAAGCCGCGACTTCCGCAAAACACGCGCCGACATCAGCACGGTCTCCATCGAGCACGACCTGAACGACAACATGACGCTGAAAAACACCCTGCGTCATGGCAGCACCGGCCAGGATTACGTATTGACGCAGCCTGATGACAGCCAGCACAACGTCAACCAGTTCGGCACCGTGTGGCGTCGGGCTAACAGTCGCGTGTCCACCACTACGACGACCACTAACCAGACCGATCTGTTTGGTAATTTCCAATTGGCGGGGATGAAGCATTCCTACTCCACTGGTTTGGAGTTCACGGGCGAAGAAACCCGCGTAAGTGGCTACACGGTCACTCCAAACAGTAACCCAATACCCAATGGCTGCACGCCTAGCGTAGTCGGCAGCAGCGGCGGCAATTGTACGTCTCTCGGCAACCCGAATCCGGATGATGCCTGGAACGGCAACGTTGCGCGCAACTACAACGGCACCAACACCAAAGCCACCAGTCGCGCTGCCTATGTATTCGACACCATCGAACTTGATCCTAAATGGCTGCTCAATGTCGGCCTGCGCTACGACACTTTCGACACTCAAGCCAATACCAATGCCGCTACAGGACGTACCAAGCTCAAGGACGACAGCCAATTTTTCAACTGGCAGGCCGGGCTTGTGTGGAAACCCACGGAAAACGGCAGCATCTATACCTCCTACGCTACCTCAGCTTCGCCAGTTGGCGGCTTAGTAGGTGAAGGTCAGGAACCCAATGGTTTCGTCACCGGCATTAACACCAGCGACCTGGAACCCGAAGAAACAGTCAACTACGAACTCGGCACTAAGTGGGATCTGTTTCATGATCGCTTGTCCCTAACTGCTGCCGTGTTCCGCACTGAGAAGAAAAACACACGAATTCTGGTGAGTTCCAACACCTTCGAAAACGGCGGTGAATCCCGAGTCGATGGCTTGGAGCTGTCTGCCAGCGGAAAAATCACTGATCAATGGCAAGTGTTCGCTGGTTACAGCTATCTGAAAAGCGAGCTGGTAGATCCTGGCAGAATCGGCAACCGTCAAAACGTGGTGAGTGCCGGTTCCAACAAAGGCAACCAGATGCCCAACACGCCGAAGAACTCCTTCAGCCTGTGGACCACCTACGACATCACCCCCAAGCTGACCGTCGGCGGCGGCGCGTTCTACGTCGATGAGGTTTACGGCGATGCAGGCAACACCGTGTACGTGCCGTCCTACACCCGCTACGACGCCATGGCCAGCTACAAGCTGACCAAAAACGTCGACTTGCAATTGAACGTACAAAACCTCACCGACAAGACGTATTACGATAAGGCCTACTCGGCGCACTTCGCCAACCAGGCGGCCGGTCGTACCGCTCTGTTGACTACCAGCTTCCACTTCTAAACGCAGTCAATGCTCGACCCAAGGCCCCACGCATCGGATGCGTGGGGCTTTTGTGTGTAAAACAGAATTTTTCTCGATAACCCACGGCATAATGCGCGCCGTGACATCGATATCCAGATAAGCGAGGCGGCCCGACGTGTTGAAGAAAACCCTGTTCCAGTTGCATTGGTTCTTCGGCATCACTGCCGGGCTGGTGCTGGCCTTGATGGGGATCACCGGGGCTGCGTACTCGTTCCAGGATGAAATCCTGCGGGCCCTCAACCCCACGGTTTTGAGCGTACAGAAACGCGATGCCGGTGTACTGCCGCCCGCCGAGCTGGTACGCAAGCTGGAAGCGGCCGAAGGCAAGACCGTGGCCATGCTGTGGGTAGAAAGTGAAAGCGGCAACGCCGGCCGCGTGTCCTTCACCCCGCCACCGGGCGAGCGCCGTGGCCAGATGCGCTACTTTGACCCGTACACCGGCGACTACATGGGTGACGCGGTCGGCCAGGACCTGTTCGGTTTTATCCTGCAATTGCACCGCTTCCTCGCCATCGGCGATACCGGGCGCAATATCACCGGCGCCTGCACCCTGATCCTGCTGTTTTTCTGCCTCTCCGGCCTGTACCTGCGCTGGCCGCGCCAGGTGAAAAGCTGGCGCGTCTGGCTGACCCTGGACTGGCGCAAAAAGGGCCGCAGCTTCAATTGGGACCTGCACTCGGTATTCGGCACCTGGTGCCTGTTGTTTTATCTGCTGGCGGCACTGACAGGGCTGTACTGGTCCTACGACTGGTACAACCGTGGCGTGACCAAACTGCTGTCCGACGCGCCGCAGAACGAACGCATGCGCAAGCGCGGCCCGGCTCCCGCAGGCCCGGCTCCGGTGGCCAACTATGACGCAATCTGGAGCAGCATCTACAGCAACGCCGGCCCCGACTTGAGCGCCTACAACATTCGGATGCCCGCGGTCGCCGGGCAACCGGCCACCGTGTATTACCTGCTCACTTCATCGCCCCATGACCGTGCCCTGAACCAGATCAACCTGGACCCGGCCACCGGCGAGGTCAAATCCCACGAGCGCTACGCCAGCAAAAGCCTCAAGGCGCAGTTGCTGACCAGTGTGTATGCGCTGCACACCGGCAGCTATTTCGGCCTGGTCGGGCGCATCGTCCTCACCGTCAGCTCACTGCTTATGCCGCTGTTTTTCATCACGGGCTGGCTGCTGTACCTGGACCGACGCCGCAAAAAGCGCCAGGTCCGCGATGCCCGCAAAGGTTTGACAGATAACCACAGCAATGCCCCGGCCTGGCTGATCGGCTTCGCCAGCCAGAGCGGCTTTGCCGAACAACTGGCCTGGCAAACGGCCGGGCAACTGCAGGCTGCGGGCCTGGCGGTGAAGGTGCAGCCTTTGGGCAGTGTCAGCCGCGACGACCTCAGCCAATCACAGAACGCGCTGTTTGTGGTCAGTACCTTTGGCGACGGCGAAGCCCCCGACAGCGCCCGCGGTTTCGAGCGCAGCGTGCTCGGCCATTCGCTGCCCCTCACAGGCTTGAACTACTCGGTGCTGGCCCTGGGTGACCGGCAGTACGAACATTTTTGCGGCTTTGCCCGGCGCCTGCATTTCTGGCTGACCAACCAGGGCGGCACCCCGCTGTTTGCCCCGGTGGAAGTCGACAACGGCGACGCAGTGGCCCTGCACACCTGGCAACAGCAACTGGGCCAGCTCACCGGGCATGCGCCGGCAGCGGCCTGGCCGACGGCCCAGTACGAAAACTGGACCCTGAGCCAACGCACCCTGCTCAACCCCGACAGTGTCGGCTCGCCCGTCTACCTGCTGGGCCTCACATCCACGTCTGCGCACAGCTGGCTGGCCGGCGACCTGGTGGAAGTCCTGCCGCGCAATTGCCCCTGGGCCATCGAACACTTCCTGGCCGGCCTGGGCTTGGTCGGCAGCGACGGTGTGGTGATCGACGGCGTGGCCCACACCCTTGATCAAGCCCTGGCCACGCGCCAACTGCCGGACAACCGCACGCACCTGGTCGGCCTGCACGCCCAGGCGTTGGTGGACGCGCTGGTCCCCCTGGGCATGCGCGAATACTCCATCGCCTCGATTGCCAGCGACGGCGTGCTGGAGTTGATCGTGCGCCAGGAACGCCACCCCGACGGCAGCCTGGGGCTTGGCTCTGGCTGGCTGACTGAACACGCCGCCCTCGGCTCGGCCATCAGCCTGCGCCTGCGGCGCAACAGCGGCTTCCATTTGCCCGACGCGCCTGTGCCACTGATTCTGCTGGGCAACGGCACCGGGCTTGCGGGCCTGCGCAGCTTGCTCAAAGCACGCATTGCCGACGGCCAGCAGCGAAACTGGCTGCTGTTCGGCGAGCGCAATATCGCCCACGACTACCTGTGCCAGGACGAACTGCAAGGCTGGCTCGCCAGTGGAGACCTGGCCCTGCTGGACCTGGCATTTTCCCGTGATCAAGAGGAGAAGGTCTACGTACAGGATCGCCTGCGCGAGTCAGCGGATGTGCTGCGCAAATGGCTGGCGGATGGCGCGGCGATTTATGTGTGTGGCAGCTTGCAGGGGATGGCGACGGGGGTGGATCAGGCACTGGCAGACATCTTGGGCAAGGAGGCGCTGGAGCGCCTGATCGAACAGGGCCGCTATCGTCGGGATGTCTACTGACCCCGCTAATGCCTGCCTTGATCGTTCCCACGCTCCGCGTGGGAATGCCGCCCTGGACGCTCCGCGTCCGCTCTTGACGGCGTGACGCGGAGCGTCACAGGATGCGTTCCCACGCAGAGCGTGGGAACGATCAGGCCGGTTGCAGTTTTTGCTCGAACACTGAAACCCCGTCCAAGTCCCGTAGCATCACCGTCAACTCCGCCGTCTGCCCATCTATCTGCACTTCACCAAAAAACTGAAAGCCCGCAAACGGCGAGGTATTCTGCGCCGGTGGCGCCTTCTGGAACACCACGTGCGGGCCAAAGGTTTTATCCAGTGGGTTGGGCCCGAAACTCCCAGCATTCAACGGCCCTGCCACAAACTCCCAGAACGGCTCGAAATCCTGGAACGTCGCACGGTCAGGGTGATAGTGATGCGCTGCACAGTAATGCACATCGGCCGTCAGCCACACGTGGTTGCGCACCTTATGCTCATGCAGGAACCCCAGCAGTTCGGCGATCTCCAGCTCACGCCCTTGCGCCGGGCCAGGGTCGCCATTGGCGATCGCTTCCCAACGCGCCACGCCGGGGCTGACTTCACCGTCGGGCACGCCCAGACCGATGGGCATGTCGGCGGCGACCACCTTCCACTGCGCTTGCGAGACCTTGAGCCCGCGTTTGAGCCAGTCCAACTGTTCCCGCCCGAGGAAGGGTTTTTCCGCGCCCAGGTTGTCATCATTCGGCCCACGATAGCTGCGCATATCCAACACAAACACATCCAGCAGCGGCCCATAACTGAGCTTGCGATAAATGCGCCCGCCACCGTCGGCGCTCTGTCGGCGCATGGGTGAATATTCCAGCCAGGCCTGGCGGGCACGGCCCACCAAGGTATTGATGTCGCGGGTCTGGTAACGCTCATCCAACTGCTTGCTCGATGACCAGTTGTTGATCACCTCGTGATCGTCCCACTGCCAGATCTGCGGTACCTCGGCATTGAAGCGGCGCACGTTTTCATCCAGCAGGTTGTAGCGGTAATTACCGCGATATTCATCGAGGGTTTCCGCGACTTTGCTTTTGGCTTCGGTGGTAATGTTGCGCCAGATGCGCCCGCCTTCAGTGGTGAGCTGCGCGGGGACCGGGCCGTCGGCATAGATGGTGTCGCCGCTGTGGATAAAAAAGTCCGGCAGGCGCAGGCGCATGGCTTCATAGATGCGCATGCCACCGATGTCCGGGTTGATGCCGAAGCCTTGGCCGACAGTGTCGCCGCTCCACACAAAACGGATGTCACGCCGCTGTTGCGGCACGCTACGCAAGTGGCCGAACCAGGGTTCACTGGCAATGCCGGTCTGGGCGTCTTCGAAATGCACGCGGTAGAAAATCGCCTGGTCGACCGGCAGCCCGGTGAGCTCGACACGGGCGGTAAAGTCGGTGCGGCTGTCGGCCAGGGGCGAGACGAATCGGCGCGGGTTGCTGAACACGCTGCGGGTATCCCACTCCACCACCATCTTCGCCGGGCGGTCACTGCGGCTCCAGATCATTGCGCGATCGCCCTGCAGGTCGCCCGATTGCACGCCGTCAGTGAGTTGGGGTCGGTCCTTCACCGAAGCGATCACCGCCGGCGCCAGGCCCGGCAACAACAGGCCAGCGCCCACGGCTTGCATCACACGGCGGCGACCGAGATCGAAGTGGCTCATGCAGGTGCCCTCTTGAGTATCAAAAGGGCCACTAAAGCATGATGGGATGAAGCGGATGTGACACCGATTAGCAGAACGGTCGAGTTCACCTGTGGGAGCTGGCTTGCCTGCGATGCAAACACCTCGGTGTATCAGGCAAACCCCGTCGAGGCTATCGCAGGCAAGCCAGCTCCCACATTTTCTGCCAGTGTCAGGCAGTCACGGCCAGTTCGGCCGCTTCCGGTCGCTTGAGCACGGCATACACCAAACCGGTCAACACACTGCCCGCCACAATCGCCAACAAGTACAACAACGCATGGTTCATCGCATTCGGAATCACCAGCACAAACAACCCGCCATGGGGCGCGGCGAGTTTGCAGCCGAAGTACATCGACAGCGCACCGGTCAACGCGCCACCGGCGATGCTGGCCGGAATGACGCGCAGCGGGTCTTTGGCGGCGAAGGGAATCGCGCCTTCAGAGATAAAGCACAGCCCCAGGATCATCGCCGCCTTGCCGGCCTCGCGCTCGGTCTGGGCGAACTTGCGCCGGGCCAGCAACGTGGCGATGCCCATGCCAATCGGCGGCACCATGCCGGCGGCCATGGTCGCGGCCATCGGCGCGCCGCTCGACGCGGCCAGCAGGCCAACCGAAAACGCATACGCCGCCTTGTTGATCGGCCCGCCCAAATCCACACACATCATGCCGCCGAGCAGAATGCCCAGCAGCACCGCGTTGGTGGTGCCCATGGTGCTGAGGAAATCCGTCAGGCCCGTGAGCAAGCGGGCGACCGGTGGGCCCACCAGGTAGATCATCACCAAGCCGGTAAACAGGCTCGCCAATAACGGGATGATCAGGATCGGCTTGAGCGCTTCCAGGCTCTGAGGCAGTTGCACCGTGCGGCTGATCAGCTTGACGCAATATCCGGCGACGAAACCGGCCAGGATGCCGCCGATAAACCCAGCCCCCAGCGTCCCCGCCAACAGCCCGCCGATCATGCCGGGCGCAAGGCCAGGACGGTCGGCAATCGAGTAGGCGATGTAGCCCGCCAGCAGCGGCACCATCAACAGGAACGCCTGGTCACCCACGGATTTGAGCGCCGCCGCCAAGGTGCCGGGCTGCTCGAAAGCATGGATGCCGAAGACAAACGACAAGGCGATCAGCAAGCCCCCCGCCACCACCATCGGCAACATATACGACACGCCGGTGAGCAGGTGTTTGTAGACGCCGGTTTTCTCCGCCTTGGCCGGTGCACCGCCGGCCGCGCTTTCCACCGCGCCTTCGGCCAGGGCTTTGTTGAGGATGGCTTCGGATTGCTTGAGGGCAATGCCGGTGCCACAGTGGTAAATCTTCTTGCCGGCGAAACGCTCGGTGGCCACTTCGATATCCGCCGCGAGCAACACCACATCGGCATCGGCAATCGCTTGCGGGCTTAACGGCGTGCGGGCGCCTACCGAGCCTTGAGTTTCGACCTGCAGGTCATAACCCAGGCGCTGAGCAGTCTGCTGCAAGGCTTCGGCGGCCATGAACGTGTGGGCCACACCGGTGGGGCACGCGGTAATCGCGACGATACGCGGCGCAGCCTTGGCCGCCACCGGGGCGGCGTCGGCGACATACACCTGGGCTTCTTCGGCGCCCCGGCGCAGTACGCCTTCGACATCCGCCAACGCCTGGGCCGGCGTGCTCTGGAACACACGCTTGCCGACAAACCGCTGCATATCCACCGGGGTACTGCTGACCAGCAGCACCCACTCGGCATCATCAATCGTCGCCTGGGACAACTGGCGCTCCGGACGCTGCACATCGACGACTTCAACACTGGTGTGCAAGCCCATGCGCTGGGCGGCGGCGTCCAACAAGCGGGCGCACAGCACACTGGTGACCATGCCGTTCGGGCAGGCGGTTACAATGGCTAACTTCATCACAAACCCTCTTATTGTTCTGTCAGCGTGCGTACTTCGACGCCGCTTTCGAGATGCGCCAACTGCGCGTCATCGCTGATGCCAAAACCGATCTGTGTCACCGCCATCGCGGCAATCGCCGTGGCCCGGCGCAGGGTGTGCTCCGGCGTGTCGCCACTGAGCAAACCGTGGAGCATCCCGGCCAGCAGCGAGTCGCCGGCACCCACGGTACTGGCCACTGCCACCTTGGGCGGCGTGGCATGCAGCGCCGCACCCGGGCGGTACCAGGTCACACCTGCGGCCCCGTCGGAGACCACCACATGTTCGACGCCTTGCTGATGCAGGCGGCTGATGGCATCGGTGGCGTTACCCAAGGCCTCGGCCAACTCTTCGGTATTGGGTTTGACCAGCCACGGGCCAACCTCCAACCCCAGGCGCAGCGCTTCGCCGCTGGTGTCCAGGGCGACTTTCAACCCGAGGTCTTTCAACGCCTCCAGCAAACCTTTAAACCACTGCGGGCTGACGCCGCGCGGCAAGCTACCGGCCACCACAACCGCATCGAACTCCGGGCCAATGATCGCGACCATCTTGAGCAGCGCTTTTAGCGCCTCTTCAGTCACCAGCGGCCCCGGTGCATTGATGTCGGTGACACGCCCATCCTGTTCGGCAATCTTGATATTGCTCCGGGTTTCGCCGGGAACCCGGATGAAGGCATCGCCAAACCCACGGCGCTTGATCAGCGCATTGAAAGCCTGGGGGTTGGCGCTGCCGAGGAACCCGCCCACGCTGACGTAATGGCCCAGGTCAGCCAGCACTTGCGCCACATTCACGCCTTTGCCGGCCGCGTGGGTGAGCATCGCTTCACTGCGATTGACCTCACCGGGTTGCAGGTGCGCCAGACGTACCGTGAGGTCCAACGCCGGGTTCAGCGTCAGGGTCAGAATATTTGCCATCTACACGGCCTCCACTAGGGCACGCACTTCGGCGGGCGAACCCACCGCCAGTGCTTGTTGCGCCAGGCCCTGGGCCTCGCTCAGACTGAATTCACGCACCCGCGCCTTCACTTCAGGAATGCTGCGGGCCGACACGCTCAACTCATCGACGCCCAGGCCGACCAGCACCGGCACCGCCAGCGGGTCCGCCGCCAACTCGCCGCACACGCCTACCCATTTGCCGTGGGCATGGGCGGCGCGCACGGTGATGTCGATCAGTTGCAGGACTGCCGGATGCAAGCCATCGGCCTGGGCCGACAGGGTCGGGTGGCCGCGGTCGATGGCCAGGGTGTATTGGGTCAGGTCGTTGGTGCCGACGCTGAAGAAGTCGACTTCCTTGGCGAGGACCGGCGCCAGCAACGCGGCTGAGGGCACTTCGATCATGATCCCCAGTTGCAGGTCCGCCACCGGGATCTCCAGGCGCAGGCGCTCGGTCATGTCCCGGGCGGCGCGCCACTCATCCACGCTGCCGACCATGGGGAACATGATGCGCAGCGGGCGGTTATCCGCAGCACGCAGCAGTGCCCGCAGTTGCGCTTCCATGATCTGCGGGCGTTGCAACGTCAGGCGAATGCCGCGCACACCCAGGAAGGGGTTTTCCTCTTCGGCGATCGGCCAATAGGGCAAAGGCTTGTCGCCGCCCACATCCAGGGTGCGCACCACCAACGGGCGACCATTGAGGCCGTCGAGTACGCGACGGTATTCGGCCTCCTGGGTGGCCTCGTCCGGCGCCTGGGGGTGGGCCATGAAAATCAGTTCGGTGCGCAGCAGGCCAATGCCTTCGGCGCCCTGCTCCACGGCACTGGCCACCCCGGCGCTTTCGCCAATGTTGGCGAACACTTCCACGGCGTGTCCGTCGCGGGTCAGCGCCGGTTCATGGCGTTGGGCCGAAGCGGCTTGCAAGCGCTGCTCGCGGCTGTCGCGCTCCACGGTGGCCCGTTGCAGGGTGGCGGCGTCGGGGTCCACATGCAGGCGGCCGCGCTGGCCATCGAGCAACAGCGGCGTGCCCGCGTTGAGCAATAACACCGCAGCACCAGCGCCGACCAAGGCCGGAATGCCCAGGGCGCGGGCGACAATGGCGCTGTGAGCGGTGGCGCCGCCCCGGGCGGTGAGAATGCCGGCAACGCGGGCCGGGTCCAGGCGCGCCACGTCCGAAGGGCCGACCTCTTCCATCACCAGGATGTAGGGCTCGCTCGGTTCCTGCACGCTCTGGACGCCGCACAACTGGGCCAGCACGCGGCGGCCGATGTCACGCAAGTCGGCAGCACGCTCGGCCAGCAAGGCATCCTGCAAGGTTTCCTGTTGCTTGGCGGCGGCTTCGATCACGCTCATCCAGGCGGCTTCGGCGCTTTCGCCCTGCTTGAGGCGGGTGTCGACTTCGTCGGCCAGTTCCGGGTCGTCGAGCATTTCCTGGTGGGTGATGAAAATCTCGCGGATGGCCTTGGCCTGGCTACGCTCGATCAAGCCTTGGATATCCGTGCGCACGTCGCTCAAAGCGGTGTGCAGGCGCTGGCGTTCGGCGGCGGCGGATTCACCCCGTAGCGGGTAATCGAACACCTGCGGCACCTGGATATGGGCCGGGCCGATGGCGATACCCGGTGCGGCGGCAATGGCCTGGAGTTGGCTACCGCTCAGTGGCGCGCTGAGCACCGGTTCGATATCGACCTGTGCTGGCTGTGCGCTCACGGTGGGCAAGGGCTCGACCTCTTCGCCAAGGCCCTCTTGCACGGCGGCCAAGAGGGCGGGCAGTGCATCGCCGGCCACCGTCGGCTCGGCCACGAACTCCAGCACCTGACCACGACGTGCGCCGAGGCTGAGCAACTTGCTCAGGCTTTTGACCGACACGGCGCCCACCGCGCCATCGACGATGCGCACGCGGATATCGCCATTAAAACTTTTCGCCAATTGCGCCAGGATCTTGGCCGGGCGCGCGTGCAGGCCGTGGGCGTTGGCCAGGGTAATACGGGCGCTGGGCCAGTCCGGCGGCAGTTCACCGCCCAGCACTTCCAGCACCGCGCGGCTGCTGGTGGCGCGCCCCAACTCCTGGCCGCGCCCTTCAATGAGCAAGGCACACAGGCGTTCAAGCAGGGTCTGGTGCGCTTCACCGAGGCTCGCCAGGCAGAACAGGCCGTGCAGGGGCTGGCCGAGGTAACGCATGGGTTTGTCCGGCGTCACAAAGGCCAGGCCCGGACGCTTGACCGTCTGCTCGCTGTGCAACCACCACAGGCCATCGCCCAGGGGCAGCGCGTCGACCTGCTGCAATACGGCTGCAAAGCCATTGCTCACGCAGTCGGCCTGGCGTAGCAGGCGCGCACCGCGCCACACCAACTCTTCAAAATCATCGGCCGACACGCCCAGGCTGATCATCTGCGCATCCAGCGCCAGTTCCTGGGGCGCGCCTTGCAACAGTTTCAACAGCGCTTCGGCGCTGCCGGCACGGCGCAACGCCTGGCCCAGGTCGGTTTCGCCGAGGGCACGGGTGAGCAGTTGCAACAGGCGCAGGTGTTCATCGGATTTAGCCGCGATGCCAATCGCCAGGTAAACGATCTGGCCATCGCCCCAGTCCACCCCTTCGGGGAACTGCAGCAGGCGCACACCAGTGGAAAACACCTGGTCGCGGGTTTCTGGCGTGCCGTGGGGAATAGCGATGCCTTGGCCGAGAAAGGTCGAGCCTTGGGCTTCACGGGCTTGCAGGCCACTGAGATAACCTTCGGCAACCAGGCCATCGGCCACTAGTTTGTCAGCGAGCAGGTGCAAGGCAGCAGATTTATCCACAGCCACCTGGCCCATGGATATCTGCTCTACAGTGAGCTCAAGCATGCCGTTCTCCTAGTTAGTGCGACGGGCGCACTAGGTATTGTTGTAGGTAAATAGGTTCGAAATTAACTGACTGAGCGGTCAATTGGCAGTGGTCACTCAGTGGCGAACATCGTAAAAATACGCTTGCTGAAACGTTTAATCTAGAATTTATGGCAGATTACGCGTTAATTGCGCAAGCTTGAAGGGCCACTCGGCGCTTGCTGTGGGACATTGGTCGAATGCTGGAATCGGTTACGATTGGACAAAATGTCGGGGCGAGCGCCAAAAAACAAGGAAATCCCGGTTTGAAACTCAGTGATATCGCACGTCTGGCCGGTGTGTCCGTTACCACCGCCAGCTATGTCATCAACGGCAAGGCCGAACAGCAGCGCATCAGCAACGCAACCGTTGAGCGTGTGCGTGCCGTGGTCCAAGCCCATGGCTTTACCCCCAACCCTCAAGCCGCCGGGCTGCGCAGCCGGCATACGCGAACCTTGGGGTTCATCCTGCCAGACCTGGAAAACCCCAGCTACGCACGCATCGCCAAACTGCTGGAACAAGGGGCACGGGCGCGGGGCTATCAGTTGCTGATCGCCAGCTCCGATGATGAAGCGGACAGCGAACGCCAACTGCTGCAACTGTTCCGGGCGCGGCGTTGCGATGCGTTGTTCGTCGCCAGTTGCCTGCCAGCCAGCGATGACAGCTATCGCGAGCTGCAGGCCAAGGGGCTGCCGGTGATTGCCATCGACCGGGAGATGGAGCCGAACCAGTTCTGCTCCGTGGTCAGCGACGACCACCAGGCCTGCAGGCAACTCACCAGCAGCCTGCTGCAACCGTTGCCCAAGCAGATCGCACTGATTGGCGCGCGGCCCGAGCTGAGCATCAGCCAGGCACGTACCGCCGGTTTCCGTGATGCGCTGCAAGGCTTTACGGGCGAAGTGATTATCGAACAGGGCGAAGCCTTCAGTCGTGACTGCGGCCGAGAGCTGATGGAGCAACTGCTGCAACGCCTGGGGCATTTGCCGGACGCGCTGGTAACCACCTCCTACGTACTGCTGCAAGGCGTGTTTGATGCGCTGCATGACTTCCCCCTCAAGTCACGTCCCCTGCGCCTGGGCACCTTCGGCGATACCCAGTTGCTGGATTTCCTCCCGCTGCCGGTCAACGCCATGGCCCAGCAACATCAATTGATTGCCGAGACCGCCCTGCGCCTGGCCCTGGCCGCCATTGAAGAAGAACAGTACCAACCCGGCGTGCATGCGATTGGCCGGACTTTCAAGCAGCGTATCCACGAGGCCTGAGCGTGGAGCTGATCGACACCCACACGCACCTGGACTTCGAGGACTTCGACCAGGATCGCTCGCACGTCCTTGCCCACAGCCGTGAACTCGGCGTGCGGCGCCTGGTGGTGCTGGGGGTGTACCAGAAAAATTGGCAGCGGCTGTGGGACTTGGTGCAACAGGACGAAGGCTTGTTCGCCGCCTTCGGCTTGCACCCGGTGTATCTCGAGGAGCATCGCCCCGCCGACCTGCTGGAGCTGGGCGACTGGTTGACGCGCCTGCATGGCCACCGGCAACTGTGCGCCGTGGGCGAAATTGGCCTGGATTACTTTCTCGAACAGTTGGACCACCAGCGCCAGCAACAGTTATTTGAAGCCCAGCTGAAACTCGCGGTGGATTTCCAACTGCCGGCCTTGCTCCACGTTCGCCGCAGCCACGCCGCCGTGATTGCCACCCTCAAGCGCATCCGCGTGCCCAGAGGCGGCATCATCCACGCGTTCGCTGGCAGCGCTGAAGAGGCGCGCGAGTACATCAAGCTGGGGTTCAAACTGGGCCTGGGCGGCGCTGCCACCTGGCCCCAGGCGCTGCGCATGCACCGGGTACTGGCCCAGTTGCCTCTCGACGCCGTGGTGCTGGAAACCGATGCGCCGGATATGGCTCCGGCCATGTACCCCAACCAGCGCAATAGCCCGCAGCATCTGCCAGATATCTGCACGGCCCTGGCCGAGCGCATGGGTATCAGCCCTCTATTGCTCGCTGAGACGAGCACACGCAATGCGTGCGAGCTGTTCAACTGGTAGCGGACTGATCACCTGCAACTTCAAGATCATTGTCTGTCGATGCCGGGCATAGCGCACCACCAGCAAATGGATCAGCACGGCGACCAGCGAAACGTTCAGTTGCCCGATCACACTGAGCAGCCCCAACCATTCAGCGAACAAGGCCACCAGCAAGGTCGCGCATGTCAGCATGATCATGCTCGGCCGCACCAGCGCCCATTGGTCCAGGGCCCTGAACTGCCGCAACTGCTTGGCGCACCCCAACTGCAACCCCGAGTGGCAATACGTACAGTCAAAAGGCACATCAATGGCAATGGCATTCAGTTGCCAAGGCTTGAGTTCAAACGTCATGTCGCACTGGGCGCAATGCCCTTTGATACCGATTGCAGCGGCCATCGTCGTGTCTCCTCGTGACCGTGACGGATGAAATAAATTTTCACCTATTCACGCCGCGATAAAACACGCCCAGGCAAATCAAGACATCGGCCACAGGGTCGGTAGTCACATCCTTCAGAACCTCCCTACACCCGAAACGCACCAATCAATTGCTTCAACTCAACCACCTGGATTGCCAACTGCCGACTGGCCGCTTCCGTGTGCTGGGCGCCTTGCGCTGCATGCTCGCCAGCACGGTTGATTTCGACAATGTTCTGGTCGATGTCGTGGGCGACCGCCGTTTGCTGTTCCACGGCGGCGGCGATCTGCTGGTTCTGGTCGACGATCATCCCTACCGCTCCCAGGATATTTTCCAGGGCTTGCTGGACTTTTTCCGACTGCCCCACCGTGCCATTCGCCATCTCATGGCTGCTGCCCATGGCCTTCACCGCCGCGCCGACGCCGCTGTGCAAGCGGCTGATCATCTGCTCGATTTCCTCGGTTGAGTGCTGGGTGCGCCGAGCCAGAGTGCGCACTTCGTCGGCCACCACCGCAAACCCGCGCCCTTGGTCACCGGCGCGCGCGGCTTCGATGGCCGCGTTGAGCGCCAGCAGGTTGGTCTGCTCGGCAATGCTCTTGATCACTTCCAAAACGCTGCTGATGGACTGGCTGTCGGCTGCCAGCTGGTTGATCACCCGCACCGAATCGTCTATCTCCGCCGCCAGGCGTGCGATGCCGCCTTGCTGGGATTGCACCAGCGCACGCCCGCTGACCGTTTCATCATTGACGCTCTGGGCACTGCTGACCGCCGCCGCCGCGCTGCGCGCCACCTCTTGGGCGGTGGCGGACATCTGGTTCATCGCGGTCGCTACTTGTTCGATCTGGCTGCGCTGGCCGGACACCGCCTGGTTACTCTGTGCCGACACCGCCTGCACCTGGCCGGCCTGCAACTCCACCTGGCTGACCGTATGCCCAACGCGCTCGATCAGGTCATGAATCTTGGCCACGGTGCCATTGAACACCTGGCCCAGGTCGCCCAATTCGTCACGGCTTTGCGCAACGAAAGTGACGGTCATATCGCCCGTCGCCACTTTGTCCATCATCGCCCCCAGGCGGCGCAAGGTGGTGCGAGTGGAAACAAAGAAACCGGCATAGAGATAGAAAATCAGCGCAAACACCGTCGCCAGGGCCGTGACCAGCAACACCATGTGCAGACGGTTCTGCGCCAGGCGCTGCTGCAACTGCTGCCCGAGGAACGCCAGGGTGGCGTCATCCAATTGATAGGTCTTGGCCATTAGTTGGCTGACGCCGTCATAAAACCCCTGCCAAGGCGCGTCGAGGGTTTCGGCCATCACCACCTGCTCTTCGAAAAACTCACTGCCTTGCTTGAGGCTCGCCTGGCTGGCTTGCGCCGACACCTCGAGGGCGGCGTGCGCGGCCTTGCTGGCGCCCAGCGCGTCCTGCAGCTTCAGGCCATATTCACCATGGAGTTTTTCCAGCTGCTGCAGCAGTTCGTCAAAACGGGTACTGGAGGACGAATTGATAAAGCCCTGCCCCAGGGAGTACGCGCCCATCGCACGGCCTTCACCCAAGACCTGGGTGACCTGAGGGGTGACGGTGGTGACCAGGTCGCTGAGCTGGCGCAGATCACTTTGCGGATCACGGTTCAAGCCGGCCTGGCTGGCAATAATCTGGCTGAACATCTGGGCCTGGTTGAGTAACTTGCCGATCAACGCTGCTTTGTTGAGCAACGAGGTTTCCTGTTGCTGAGCCTTGAACGCAGCGATCAACTCATCGCGCTTACTGTCGAAGACGGCAACGTGCTCGGGCTGGGTCGCGATCGCGTGCAAGCCCTGCAAGCGCTCCACTACACTGGCTTCCAAGGCGCTGATCCTGGCCTCCAGGTCTGCCGCTTTGCCTGACTGGCCGAGGGTGGCGTTGATCTGTACCTGGTTGTTGAGGGTTTCCAACTCCCGACGCAACGCCAGACTGCTGCCGAGCAGGTCAAGGCTTTGCAGTTCGACGCGGGTGCCCTGGTATTCGCGCCACGAGTCGCGCACCAGGTAATAGTTGGTCGCCAGCATCGGCAGCAGGAACAGCACGCTGATCAGGCTGAACTTCATGCCGAAGCTCAGGCGGTTCATCAGCGCGACGGCGGGATAAAGCAAGCTCTTCACAGGTGACCTCCCCTTCTTTTATTTTTATTGAGGCGCAGGGCGACGGCAGATAGCCACTATTTGGCGCTCTATCTGTATAGCTCAATTCGAAAGGGAGTTTTGTAACGTAAGGTTAACGGCGGGAGTGATGGATGCACCCCGCCGCTATTACTCAGGGCAACACCGTCCAGATGGCAAACCCGGCATACCACAGCACTGCCGCACGTAGCAGCAGCTCCCACAGGCGATCCAGGCTGTTGATGCCATCGGCCCCCACCACGGGGGGAGGAATTTCCGCGGCGGCCAGGCCGACTTTTTCCATCAGTTGGGCAGCGCTGATGTCCCAGCTCAGCAGTTCGTGGAGCATCACCCGGCTGACCCCGACGAAATTGCCCACCAAGGCAAAGCTGGCCGCCAGCAGGCGTACCGGCAACCAGTCAAACGCGTGGCGCAATTGCGTGGCGCGCTCGGCCACCAAGGGGTTCTGGCTGTTTTCGCTGACCAGCGCCAACAGGCGGTACGCCAGGGCGGCCACCGGGCCCAGCAGGAAATACCAGAAAATCACCGCGAAAAAGCTTTGATACGCCTGCCACAGCAGGTAGCCCTGAACACGCTCCAGCAGTTGCTCGCCACTGTCGGCGCCAAGCTTGAGGTCGCGTTCGGCCACATGCTCGGCCGCTTGCAGGTCACCGCGCCGCCAGGCATCGCGAAACGGCCCCAGCCCGGCCAATAGATCGCCACGGCCCAGGCTGTAGATAACCACCAGCAAGTGCACCGGCAATGCCAACAGGCCATAGGCCACTGGCTCCAGGACCAGCAACAGCAACGCCAGCAACGCCACCGGCAGCAGCACCAATACCAGCAGGATCAACCAGGGCCGCTTGCCCATGCGCGGGCTCGATTCCAGCTTGGCCAGCTCACGCAGCCATCCACCGTCACGCTGCAACCGCAGGCGCAAGGCCGAGAACTTCTCGATCCATACCGCCAGCACCAACACCAGGAAACTCATCGTTCGTGTCCTCCATCCTGCAGGGCGCTGCGAAAGCGCATCCAATCAAAAGCGGGGCCCGGGTCGGTCTTGCGACCCGGAGCGATGTCGCTGTGACCACAAATACGTTGATGGGTGATCGCGGGGTAAGCGGCCAACAGTTGGCGTGCCAGGTCGATCAACGCCGCATACTGGGCATCGGTGAACGGTAGGTCATCCGTACCTTCCAGCTCGATTCCCAGAGAAAAATCGTTGCAGATCTCGCGCCCCTCAAAGACGGAAATACCGGCATGCCAGGCCCGGTCACGGCACGAAACAAATTGCGTCACAGTGCCGTCACGTTCAATCAGAAAATGCGCAGACACCCGTAGGCTGGCAATCCCTTCAAAGTAGGGATGTTCTGAGATATCCAGGCGGTTCTGGAAAAACTCCTGCACCTTACCGGTGTTGAACTGCGCCGGAGGCAAACTGATGTTATGCACCACCAACAGCGAGATTTCGCCTTCAGGGCGCTCGTTGAAGTTGGGCGAAGGGCAATGACGAATGCCCTGGCACCAACCGCTGGCGGGGTCCAACTGCATACAGGCTCCTTGAGTGAGACGAGGTGTGACCAGTATGCCGCGTTCCACCCTGCGGTTGCGATCACTTGCCGCGATTGAGTTGCCGAAGGTCGCCCACTACGGCGGCCAGTGCACGTTCGAACAGCGGGCCATCATTCAAGGTATGCAGGGCGCCCTGCTTGAACGCCAAGGCTAACTGGCCCGCGCTTTTCTCCAGCACCTTAAGACCCGCTCGGCTGACAAAAATATAGGTATCGGCGGGCGGCATGATTGCGGTCAATTTGCAGCGCAGATTACCGGCTTCATTTTGCAGCAACGCTACCCAGTCACCGACGCGCAACTGCTGGGCCTTGAGCAGGTCGGGGTCATCAGGGGGCAGTGGTTCGTCGGCAGCCGGCGGGCCAGCCCACAGGGCAAAAGGCTCACGGACTTCAACCAGCGCCTCACTGTCGAGCGGCTCAACATGCATGGCCTGCAACCGCAGGAAGAACTCGCGGGTACTGAAAGGATCGAACGCCGCATCGGCCAACCCACTACGCAATGCCTTGAGCAGCCCGGGTAATTGCTCGAGCAAACGCCGGCCCGCTTCGGTGTCTTCACGCAGGCCGACGCTCCAGACCAATTCATCCAGGGTGCGCAGCGCCGTCTGCCACTGCAGCGAGTGTTCACCGTGCTTGAGAACGGCCACTAACAGCACCTGGCTCCAGGCCTGCTGTACAAATTGCAGCACCGATTGCGGCAAGGTTTCGCCCACGAGCCGTCGATTGAGCACGTGCGCCACACGCTGGCGCGCCACCTTGATATGCAGATGCTCTTGCTCGACGTCACGGGTATATCGCTCAAGGCGTTCGCTGCGCTTGCGCTCTTGGGCTATGAATTCGCTGAAGGTGGTGAGTAAATGGGAGAAAATCGTCGGGTCTTCGACGAACTCATTCAGCAAGCGCTGTACGAGTTGCTCGATACACAGGTAGAGGTTGTCCCGTGTGTGGTCATGGGGCGAACTCCAGCCGATGACGGCGCTCGCGATATCATTGAGCAAGCGCCGCGCGGGATGCTCCGCGCAACTGAACAGACTTTTGTCCAGCACCGCCACTTTCAGCAGCGGGATCTGCAAGCGAGCGATCAGCGCCTTGAAAGCGTCCGGCACACTGCTGTCATCGAGCATGAACTCGAACAGCATGGCGACCAGATTGATCACATCTTCGTCTGCTTCTTCTAACACCCGCGACTTGCCACTTTTGACACTGACCCGGGTGAGCAGCTGTTCCAGCTGGTTGCGCAGGTCGAAATCGTCCTCGCACTCCGGCTCCGGTACATATTGCTGCAGATGCGACAGCAGACGCAGCAGATCGCGGCTGACAACGGGTTGCGGTTCGGCGCTGGCTTCAAGGGTCGGGGCCACGCTGCCACGCACGGCTACCAGCAACTTCTGCAAGGCACTGAACGCTTGCTGGCCGCTTTTATCCAGCGGCGGGTCGGCCATCGCCTGGCCGGTGCAATGCTGGTGCTCCCGGGCCGCACGTCCGCCGGCTCGACGGGATGGGAGCGCCTTGAGCTCCGGCAATACGCCAGTGGCGATCAGTAATTGGTTGGCCTCGCCATACAACAAGTCTGCGTCACTGAGCACGTATTTCTCAAATAGCTTGAGCATGACCAGCTTGACGCGGATTTCCACCCCCAGGCTGCGCCCTGCTTGCAGGAAAAACTCGCACAACCGCGCCGGGCCCAATGGGTTTTCAGGATCGTCCAGGCGCCTGCCGAGCAATGCACTTACGCGCGCGTTCAACTGCCCCAGCGCCAAACCATCACGGTGATGCACCCGACCGAGCATCGCCTCCAGGGCCACGGCTTTTTCCACGTCATCGGCGCCGGTGCCGGGGACCTCCTCATAAGACACCACCGGCACCAGGTGTGCCCCGCTGCACCGGGCCTGGCCAAGGTTGGCGAACGCCACGAACAGCTGCTCCATGAACACGCGCTCGAAGTTCTTGCGCTTGAGGCGCAGGTCGCGCATGGCCTCGAAAAAAATATGATGGTCGACGGTGCTACGGGCCTTTTCGGCCATTTCGAACAGGGTGTCGTCGGCGTTATCGAACAGTTCCTGCAAGCCTTGCTGCAGCTGTTGCGCAGCCTTGTCACGCACCTGCAGCAACACCACCGGCAGGCGCGCGAGCGGCGATGGCGTGGCCTGCGCCCTGTTGATAGGCACCACCTTCCCGTCATTGTGCATCCTGGCCTCCTGAAACGGCGGTTTTGAGAGGTGGAGAGACGGAGCGCAGGCCCGGCAGGCACTGCAAATACCCGATCACCACCAAGACGTCAAAGCTATGACGCCAATTGCAAGGCGCGAGATTATCTTGCAAACGAGGGCAGTTGCGCCAGCACACTCTGACTTTGTGCGGTAAATGAGTGGCGAGCCTGGGTTAGAACGCACGCTGGCCCTATAATCGAGGCACTTTGTTTGTGGAGCCTGTTATGCCGAACCTCCGTCTTGCCGACCTCACCGCCGAAATCGAAGCCAACGTGCGCCGCGCACTGCTGGAAGACATCGGCAGTGGTGACATCACCGCACAGTTGATCCCGGCCGAACGGCTGGCCAAGGCCACGATCATTACCCGTGAGGCGGCTGTTATCGCCGGCACGGCGTGGGTGGACGCAGTGTTTCGTCAACTGGACCCTCGGGTTGCCGTGCACTGGCAGGTGGCTGATGGTGAACGGGTGAGCCCCAACCAGGCGTTGTTCCACCTTGAGGGCCCTGCCCGCTCGCTGCTCAGTGGTGAACGTTGCGCGTTGAATTTTCTGCAATTGCTGTCAGGGGTTGCCACCCGTGCGCAATTTTTGGCGGACTTTGTCGCCAGCACCCAGGTCAAGCTGCTGGATACCCGCAAGACATTGCCCGGCCTGCGTTTGGCGCAGAAGTATGCGGTGACCTGCGGCGGTTGCCACAACCACCGCATCGGGCTGTATGACGCATTCCTGATCAAGGAAAACCACATCGCCGCCTGCGGTGGTATTGCCCAAGCAATCACCGCCGCCCACAAGATCGCGCCGGGCAAGCCCGTGGAAATCGAAGTGGAAAACCTGGAGGAGTTGCGTGAAGCCCTGTCGGCGGGTGCCGACATCATCATGCTGGATGAACTGAGCCTGGACGACATGCGCGAAGCCGTGCGCCTGAACGCCGGCAAGGCCAAACTGGAAGCCAGCGGCGGGATCAATGAAACCACCTTGCTGCCTATCGCTGAAACCGGCGTGGACTACATCTCCATCGGTGCGATGACCAAGGATGTGAAGGCGGTGGACCTGTCGATGCGCCTCAGTATCTGAAAGATGCCGTAACTGTAGGAGCGAGCAAGCTCGCTCCTACAGGCTGCTTTTAAACTACAAGATTATTCATCTCGCAGTACTCTTCCCAATCGACACCCAGCACCTCGGCCGCCTCTTTGTGCAAGGCCAACCGCGCAGCTTCGAACTCTTGTGGTGTCGAGGTGTACTTGAGGGTCAGCTCCCAAGGCTGGTAGCCCTGACTCTCGGCCTCATCTTCGAATGCCCACTGAATCTGGTCGCGCTGATCGTCGGCACTCAGGTCCTTGATCTCTTCTTTAAGCTGCGGCGTGTCCTCAAGGTAGTGCTTGAGTGCTTGTTCGTGCCGAGCGGCCTGGGTCATTTCGGTCGTGGTCATATTGTTCTCTTAGATCGAGGAATGGGAATGCATCTGGGTCTTCAAGGTTGCGCAGTTACAAAAGAGCGGGCGCAAATGCCCGGCTCACCTGGCCTTCAGAACCATTCTGGGATCATCTGAAAACATTGCCGTTGAAACAGTGGTGCCTGTGGTGCCCGAGACAGGAATCGAACCTGCGACCTTCGCGTTACGAGTGCGCTGCTCTACCGGCTGAGCTACACGGGCGGTGGGCTAAAGCTAGCACTGCATTGGGCATGCAGCAACTTGCTCGCTCACCGCCCGGCGACTGTCACGCACCGTTGGCGCCGCAGCCCTTGGCAGCGTACTGCGGCTCTACCGTGGTGGCACAGCTCCAGCCGGTGGTGGCGCTGCGGGTCAAGGTGATGGTCTTGCCGAGCACGGGCGCGGGTGCATCGAGGATTTCACAACGCAGGGTGCCTGCGCCCGAGGCCACATCGCCTGTCACCTCGATCGCGCAGTTGGCGGTAGGGCTGGTGCCCCCGATGAGGGAAAGGGTCGGCGTGGTGCCCTGGTTGATGACGTCCTCATAGCCGGCCTTTAACGCGCTGATTTCAGCCAACCCCGCGGTGAACTTGGCCTTGGCCTGGTGCTTGGTGTACATGGGCAGGCCAATGGTGGCCAAAATGCCGATGATTGCCACGACGATCAATAACTCGATCAAGGTAAAACCTTTTTGACGCATCTCTTTCACTCTCCAGAATAGAACCATGACAAGGCACGTCCTGCGCCCCGTAGTGTGCAACGGCGCCAGTGTACTCATCCCCACGCAGTCCATCGCCTGCAAGACGCACAATCTGACATTTTATCGCCTAGCGCCAGCCTGCCCGAATCCGCCGCCTGACTAAGCTATAAATTCTTCACGACCTGGGTGCGTCAACCTCACATGAACGACACGTCGACAATTTATGCCTGGGAAGGCATCAACCGCAAAGGGCGCCGGGTGTCCGGGCAAATCGCCGGCCATAACCTTGCGCTGATCAAGCTGCAACTGCGCCAGCAAGGCATCTGCCCTGAGCGTGTGCGCAAGAAATCTTATGGTTTACACATCTTCAAGACGCGAATAACGCCTGCAGATATCGCCCTGTTCACTCGCCAGTTGGCCACCTTGCTCAAAGCCGGCATCCCACTGCTGCAAGCCTTCGACATCATCAGCGAAGGCGTCGAAAACCCACAGCTGCGCGAACTGGTCAAGGCGTTGAAACAGCATATTGCCAGCGGCCACCCGTTGGCCGCTGCCCTGCGTCAATATCCCCGCCATTTCGATGAGCTGTACTGCAATCTGGTGGCGGCTGGCGAAATGGCCGGCGCCCTGGAAACCCTGCTGGAGCGTGTGGCGATTCATTTGGAAAAAAGCCAACGGCTCAAAACCAGGATCAAGAAAGCCATGACCTACCCTTTCGCGGTACTGGTAATTGCCACAGGGGTGAGCACAGTGCTGTTGATCCATGTGGTGCCGCAATTCCAGAACTTGTTCGCCGGGGTCAACGGCCAATTGCCGGGGTTTACCCTGGGGGTCATCGCGCTGTCGGAACTGCTGCAACAGGCGTGGTGGATGCTGGGGCTGGGTGTGGGCGCGGCGCTGGTTGTGGGGCGCCACGCCTACCGTACTTACCCGGGGTTTCGCCATTGGTGGGCAGCAGGTTTGTTGAAAGTGCCCATGGCAGGCAAACTGCTGCACAAATCTGCGGTCGCCCGCTACGCTCGTACACTTTCCACCACCTTTGCGGCGGGCGTCCCTCTGGTACAGGCATTGGGTTCGGTGGCCGGCGCCGTCGGCAATGGCCCCTTCAAACAGGCAATCGAACGTATGCGCCACGATGTATCCACAGGCATGCAGTTGAATCAATCGATGCATAACAGCGGCCTGTTCCCAGGCATGGCGATCCAGATGACCGCAATCGGGGAAGAGTCCGGCACCCTGGACCGCATGCTGGAAAAAGTCGCGAACCACTACGAGTCAGACGTGGATACCTTGGTCGACAACCTCACCAGCCTGATGGAGCCGCTGATCATGGTCGTATTGGGAGGGATTGTCGGCGCGCTGGTAGTGGCCATGTACCTGCCGGTGTTCCAATTGGGGGCGGCATTTTGAGCCTGCTGCTGAGCGAACATCCCTGGGCGTTTGTTGGCCTGGCGCTGGTGTTGGGCCTGATCGTCGGCAGCTTCCTCAATGTGCTGGCGTGGCGCCTGCCCAAAATGCTCGAGCGGGAATGGCGTGCCCAGGCCCATGAGATTCTCGACTTGCCAGCCGAGCCCGGTGGGCCGGCCTATAACCTGATGCGTCCGAACTCCTGCTGCCCGCGCTGCAATCAACCGATTCGGCCTTGGGAAAATATCCCGGTGCTCAGCTACCTGTTGCTCCGGGGGCATTGTGCCCACTGCCGTGAGCCCATCGGCCTGCGTTACCCCCTCACCGAACTCGCGTGCGCGCTGATCTCAACCGCTGTCGCCTGGCACTTCGGCTTCGGCTGGCAAGCCGGCGCGGTGATGCTGTTGAGTTGGGGCTTGCTGGGCATGAGCCTGATTGATCTGGACCACCAACTGCTGCCGGATGTGCTGGTGCTGCCGCTGCTATGGCTGGGGCTGATCCTCAACAGTGCTGACCTGTTGACGCCACTGCCCGATGCAGTGTGGGGCGCGGTTATCGGCTACATGAGCTTGTGGTGCCTGTTCTGGCTGTTCAAGCTGGCCACCGGCAAAGACGGCATGGGCCATGGCGACTTCAAATTATTGGCCTTGCTGGGAGCCTGGGGCGGCTGGCAGATTCTGCCGATGACCCTGCTGATGGCCTCGCTGCTGGGCGTGCTTGCCGGGCTGATCCTGCTGCGTTTGCGTAAGGCTCAGGTGTCAGCGCCGATGCCGTTTGGCCCCTGCCTGGCAATTGCCGGCTGGATTGCATTGCTCTGGGGTGGTCAAATAACCGACTTCTATTTGCAGTCTGTCGGTTTCAGATGACCACTTCTGTTGCAACACCCTGGATTCTTGGGCTCACGGGCGGCATTGGCAGCGGCAAAAGTGCTGCGGCCGAGCACTTTATCAAGCTGGGCATCGACCTGGTGGATGCCGATCACGCCGCGCGCTGGGTGGTCGAGCCTGGCCGCCCGGCCCTGGCACGCATCGCCGAACACTTCGGCAGCGACGTGCTGCAAGCCGACGGCCAACTGGACCGTGCCGCGCTGCGCAAACTGATCTTTGAGGTCCCGCAAGAGCGCCTGTGGCTGGAAGCCTTGCTGCACCCGCTGATCGCCGAGGAAATTCGCAGCCACCTGGCACGCGCCCAATCGCCCTACGCGATCCTGGTGTCGCCGCTGCTGATCGAGTCCGGGCAGTACAGCATGACCCAGCGCATCCTGGTGATCGACGTGCCGCAATCACTGCAGATTCAGCGTACCCTGCAGCGCGACGGCATCAGCGAACAACAGGTGCAGGCGATTCTCAAGGCCCAGTCCAGCCGCGAAGACCGCCTGAACCATGCCGATGACGTGCTGGTCAACGATAAGGACCTCGCCTGGCTGCACGGCGAGGTCGAGCGACTGCACCACTTTTACCTTACTTTGCGTGGAGGCCGATCATGAGCCAACCCTTGACCGTCGACTGCCCAACCTGCGGTGCACCCGTGGAATGGAAAGCGACCAACCTCAACCGACCGTTCTGCTCGGACCGTTGCAAGCTTATAGACCTGGGCGCCTGGGCCGCTGAAGAACACAAGATTCCCGTGGCCCCTGACGCCGAAGATGAACTGTTTTCCGAAGACCTGCCGCCACGCCACTAAGGGCGCATAAAGGCATATTCCTGCTGGTCGTCGAGGTTCTCTGCAAGGTATTGCAACTCGTCGGCCAGGTCTTCAAAACTGCGTACACCCTTGCTTTGCTGCACGACCGCACTGAGCATGGCCCGCAAGGTCAAGCCGGGGTCAAAACCGATTTCCTGCGCTGCATCCTGGCTTCTGCGCAACTCCTGCCGTGCCCACTCGTACACACTCATTGTCCGTGCTCCTGAAAATTTTGCAGAGCATGGACCCGCGCCGCGGCCTGGCATTTGACCTGGATCAACGCCGCGAATCGTCGTCCTTCCACGGCGCCGAGAGGTAGCGAGTGCGGTTGAACGTCTCCAGCCATTCCGGGCAAAACACCACCAGCGCGCTGATGACCATGCCGTTGATAAAGGCTTCGGGAAAGATGATCAGCCACAGGTAACCGACAAAATCTTCCAACCACTCAGGCATCGCAAAAAGACCGTCGAACCACAACAAGCCCAAGCCGGCCAACAGGCATAGCAATGCCGAGAGGGCGGCAGCAAAAAAGCCCGAACAGAAGATATACACAAAGGGGTTTCGCGGCTGCGCCCGCTCTACAAACAGCGCGCACCCTTCGGTAACCAGCACCGGCAGCACGATCAGCAGCAGGCCATTGACGCCAAGCGCGGCCAGATCCTGGCGCCCCAACAGCATCAAGCCAAGCTGGGCGGCAAAGCCACCGACGATTGCCAGCGGCCAATCCAGCAGCAAGGTCACGGCGGTCATGCCGATAAAGTGGTAGGACACGCCGGTATCGAAATCCCGTCGCACGAGCCACAGCATGAACAGCGCGAACACCGTGCCGAACAGCAAATGCTGGCGCCGACGGTCGGCAAACAACTCCACCCATGGCGAGCGCAGCATCGCCCACATCAACACGGGCGCATACACCAGCCAGCCGAGGCCGAGCGTCTGGGGTGCCAGAACCGCTGCACTGATCACGGATGCTCTGCCTTTACCAAAAACCTCATCACACACCTCGTCCCTGGGCCTGCTCCACATCAGCATTCTACACCCGCGTTTTTAAGGCAAGACTTCCTGTGGTCATCATTTGAACGCTAAGCTGCGACTATGGATGACTCAGATTATTTGCGCCTGCTCACCGTAGCAGCCGAACAAGCCAATGCGTTTCTGTCCAATGCCCGCAAGTGGGAGCGTGAGCGTTGGGTCTGCCAGCGCCTGCTGCAAGGCTTGAACGTGCCCTACCGCGTCGAAGAGTTTCACGCTGCGGGCCAGGAGCCGCCCGACGTGTTGTTTCGCGACGCCAGCTTCGAGGTCTTTTTTGTGCTGGACGAGGGCCGTCGCCTGAACGACGAGTGGCGCGATGAGTTGCTGCGCAGGCGCAGTGCTTTCTCCTTGAGCCAACTGGTACGGCGCGAAGCCAAGCCACGGCGCATTCCCGCCCATGAATTCCTGCTGCGCCTGGCCCCCACACTGCGTAAAAAAGCCCACAACTACAAAGAACGCGGCATGGACCTGGGGGAGTTGGACCTCATTGCGTTTACCAGCCTCAAACGCGAAGTGCTGGACCTCAACAGCCATTTTCCGCCGCCGACCGAATACCTGCGCCAAGGCTGGCGCTCGCTGTCACTGGTGGGGCCAACCTTTGCCAGGGTGCTGTTTGCACATCCCGACGCGCCGGACTTCTTGCGCAACAACCTGGGCCGCAGCATAGTGTTTGATGTCGGCATCAGCCTTTGATGCCCCTGGCTGTAACGTGGCGCCCCTTTGCAACGTCTACCTGACGAGGCCTTTATGACCAGCCGCCTGAAACCCGATGACCAAGAGCGTGTCGAAGAGTACCTGCGACTTACCCAGCACAGAGTCGAGCGCAAGCCTTTCCGGCCGTGGCTGCTCCTCTGCGTGGTGCTGGTCGTGGTAATCGGGCTCGGTGCGCTGAGCCGCCTATTGAGTTACCTGACGCTATGAGCCGCCTGGCGCTCACGAGGGTAACTGCTCCGATTTCTTTTAGCCTTGCGAGATATCCCCATGACCCATCGTATTATTATCGTCGGCGGCGGTGCCGGCGGCCTGGAGTTGGCTACCCGCCTGGGTAAGACTCTGGGCAAGCGTGGCAAGGCCAGCATCACGCTGGTCGACACCAACCTGACCCACATCTGGAAGCCGTTACTGCACGAAGTGGCGGCCGGCTCACTGAACTCCTCTGAAGACGAACTCAACTATGTTGCCCAGGCGAAATGGAACCACTTCGAGTTCCAGCTAGGGCGCATGAGCGGGCTTGACCGTGAGCAGAAAAAAATCCAGCTGGCCGCCACCCTCGACGAAGAAGGCCGCGAACTGGTGCCTGCCCGCGTGCTGGGCTATGACAGCCTGGTGATTGCGGTAGGCAGTACTACCAACGACTTCGGCACTGAGGGCGCAGCGCAACATTGCCTGTTCCTCGATACCCGCAAGCAGGCCGAGCGCTTCCATCAGCAACTGCTCAACCACTACCTGCGCGCCCATGCCGGGCAGACCGACGCCGTTGAACAGATCAGCGTCGCCATCGTGGGCGCCGGTGCCACCGGGGTCGAGCTGGCCGCCGAGCTGCATAACGCCGCCCATGAACTGGCTGCCTATGGCCTTGACCGTATCAAGCCAGAAAACATGCACATCACCCTGATCGAAGCCGGCCCGCGGGTATTACCTGCACTGCCGGAGCGGATCGGTGGGCCAGTGCACAAGACCCTGGAAAAACTAGGGGTGACGGTACTGACCAACTCGGCGGTCAGTGAAGTAACTGCCGACGCCTTGATCACCAGCAGCGGCCAGGTGATTCCGGCTAGCCTCAAGGTCTGGGCGGCCGGTATCCGCGCCCCCGGTTTCCTCAAGGACATCGACGGCCTGGAAACCAACCGCATCAACCAGCTGCAAGTCCTGCAAACCCTGCAAACAACCCGCGACGAAAATATCTTCGCCTTTGGTGATTGCGCCGCCTGCCCGCAGCCGGGCACCGACCGCAATGTACCGCCACGGGCCCAAGCGGCTCACCAACAGGCCTCATTGCTCGCCAAGTCGCTGAAGCTACGAATCGAAGGCAAGGAGCTGCCGACCTACAAGTACACCGACTACGGCTCGCTGATCTCGCTGTCGCGCTTTTCCGCGGTGGGTAACCTGATGGGCAATCTGACGGGCAGTGTGATGCTGGAAGGCTGGCTGGCGCGGATGTTCTACGTGTCGTTGTACCGCATGCACCAGATGGCGCTGTATGGGTTCTTCCGCACGGCGATGCTGATGCTGGGCAGCAAGATCGGCCGCGGCACCGAGCCACGCCTTAAATTGCATTAACAACCTGGTCTCGGAGGAGGCCTGGCAAATGTGGGAGCGGGCTTGCTCGCGAATACGGTGGTTCAGTCACAGATGTACTGACTGACACAGCGCATTCGCGAGCAAGCCCGCTCCCACTTTATTTTGCGGTGAATTCAGAATTTGCGAGCACAAAAAAAATCCCCGTATCTTTCGATACGAGGATTTTTAATATGGTCGGGGTAGGGGGATTCGAACTCCCGACATCCTGCTCCCAAAGCAGGCGCGCTACCGGACTGCGCTATACCCCGGTAATAAAAAGGCGACCTTTCAGTCGCCTTCTTCGATCAGCGCTTTTGGCCTCTGATCTTAAGATTCGATTCCAGCGTTAACTGGTCTCAAAAATGGTGGGTCGTGTGGGATTCGAACCTACGACCAATTGGTTAAAAGCCAACTGCTCTACCAACTGAGCTAACGACCCAAATATGGTCGGGGTAGGGGGATTCGAACTCCCGACATCCTGCTCCCAAAGCAGGCGCGCTACCGGACTGCGCTATACCCCGGTTTGAAATTGGCTCCGTGACCAGGACTCGAACCTGGGACCCAATGATTAACAGTCATTTGCTCTACCGACTGAGCTATCACGGAACTACATATTTCAAAGTTACTGCTGTGTTGCTTCCTCTTCGACCCTGTCCGTATCGCTACGTTAGCGTCTCTGAGGCGCGCTATTCTACAATCTTAAAAACCCCTGTCAACCCTTTAAATTGCTTTTAAGACAATGATTTGCGCTTCTTTCTGATTTCTTCTTGGGGAGAAGAAACCCGTGGGCTGACGTTGCTGCGGGGCGCACTTTACAAGCCTTTGCCTTACAGTTCAACGCCCTATCGAAAAAAAAGGCCCCGCAATGCGGGGCCTTCTCTGGTTGCGCCAAGCGCAGGCCTTAATGGAAGACGATTTCGTCGTCTTTCACCGTCGCCGTGACGCGGGTGCCAGGCATAAAGCTGCCCGACAGGATCAGCTGCGCCAGTGGGTTCTCGATCCAGCGCTGGATCGCACGTTTGAGTGGCCGTGCGCCATACACTGGGTCGTAACCGACCGCGATCAGCTTGTCCAACGCTTCGCTGCTCAACTCCAGGTCCAACTCGCGCTCAGCCAGACGGCTACGCAGGCGGCCCAACTGAATTTCGGTAATGCCCGCGATCTGATCCCGCGCCAGAGGCTCGAAGATCACCACTTCGTCGACCCGGTTGATGAATTCCGGACGGAAGTGCGTGGTCAACGCATCCATCACCGCCGCACGCTGGGCTTCACGATCACCCACCAATTCCTGGATCTGAGCCGAGCCCAGGTTGGAGGTCATCACGATCACCGTATTGCGGAAGTCCACCGTGCGCCCGTGGCTGTCCGTCAAGCGACCATCTTCCAGCACCTGCAGCAAGATGTTGAACACATCCGGGTGCGCCTTCTCGACCTCATCCAGCAGGATCACCGAGTAAGGCTTGCGCCGTACGGCTTCGGTCAGATAACCGCCCTCTTCGTACCCCACATAGCCTGGTGGCGCACCGATCAGACGAGCCACCGAGTGTTTCTCCATGAATTCGGACATATCGATCCGCACCATGGCCTCTTCAGTATCAAAGAGGAACTCGGCCAGGGCCTTGCACAACTCGGTCTTACCCACACCGGTTGGGCCGAGGAACATGAACGAGCCGCTTGGACGGTTCGGGTCGGACAAACCTGCCCGCGAACGCCGTACCGCGTTGGACACCGCCACCACTGCCTCTTCCTGGCCGATGACGCGCTGATGCAACAGGCTTTCCATCTTCAGCAACTTGTCCCGCTCGCCTTCGAGCATCTTCGACACGGGAATACCGGTCCACTTAGAGACCACTTCGGCAATTTCTTCCTCGGTCACCTTGCTGCGCAGCAACTGGTTCTCGGGCTTGCCGTGCTGGTCGACCATCTGCAGGCTGCGCTCCAGGTCCGGGATCACCCCGTACTGCAACTCGGCCATGCGGTTCAGGTCGCCTTTACGGCGCGCCGCTTCCAGTTCCTGACGGGACTGCTCGATCTTTTGCTGGATCTGCGCCGAACCCTGTACTTCGGCTTTTTCCGAGGTCCAGATTTCTTCGAGGTCCGAATACTCGCGTTCCAGGCGAACAATTTCTTCCTGGAGTTTTTCCAGACGCTTCTTGGCCGCTTCGTCTTCTTCTTTCTTCAGCGCCTGAGATTCGACTTTCAGTTGAATCAGGCGCCGATCCAGGCGATCAAGCACTTCCGGCTTGGAATCGATCTCCATACGGATGCGGCTGGCCGCTTCGTCGATCAGGTCGATAGCCTTGTCCGGCAACTGACGATCAGTGATATAGCGATGGCTCAACTTGGCCGCCGCGATGATCGCACCGTCGGTAATAGCCACCTTATGGTGGACCTCATAGCGCTCTTTCAGGCCCCGCAGGATCGCGATGGTGTCTTCTTCGCTGGGTTCTTCCACCAGAACTTTCTGGAAGCGACGCTCAAGGGCTGCGTCCTTTTCGATGTACTGACGGTATTCGTTAAGCGTAGTTGCACCGACGCAGTGCAACTCACCCCGCGCCAAGGCGGGCTTGAGCATATTGCCGGCGTCCATGGAGCCTTCGCCCTTACCGGCGCCGACCATGGTGTGCAATTCGTCGATAAACAGAATGATCTGCCCTTCCTGCTTCGACAATTCGTTAAGCAAGGATTTCAAGCGCTCTTCGAACTCACCCCGGAACTTGGCTCCGGCAATCAGCGAGCCCATATCCAGAGACAGCAGGCGCTTGCCTTTGAGGCCGTCCGGCACTTCACCATTAATGATGCGCTGAGCCAGGCCCTCGGCAATCGCGGTTTTACCCACGCCAGGTTCACCGATCAACACCGGGTTGTTCTTGGTGCGACGTTGCAATACCTGAATGGTGCGACGGATTTCGTCGTCACGGCCAATCACCGGGTCCAGCTTGCCTTCTTCGGCACGCTTGGTCAGGTCGACGGTGTATTTGTCCAGGGCCTGGCGCGACTCCTCGTGGTTGGGGTCGTTCACCGCTTCGCCGCCACGCAGGTTGTTGATGGCGTTTTCCAGGGCCTTTTTGCTCACGCCCTGGCCCAGCAACAACTTGCCGAGCTTGCTGTTGTCGTCCATGGCGGCGAGCAACACCAATTCACTGGAGATGAACTGGTCACCTTTCTGCTGGGCCAGGCGGTCGGCCTGGTTGAGCAGGCGCGCCAGATCCTGGGACATATTCACGTCCCCGGTGGGATTCTGGATTTTCGGCAGTTGGTCGAGCTCTTTGCTCAACTCCTTGCGCAGGCTGTTGACGTCAAAGCCCACCTGCATCAGCAAGGGTTTGATAGAGCCACCCTGCTGTTCCAGGAGTGCCTGCATCAAGTGTGCAGGTTCGATGGCCGGGTGGTCGAGGCCCACTGCCAAAGATTGAGAGTCGGACAACGCCAACTGTAATTTGCTGGTTAAACGATCAATACGCATTAGTCACCTTCCTTTTGAGCAGGCCGGAGCTATGAACAAACACATCCTGAATGAAGAAACCTGCCAGATACCCTTATAGATGGGGTGGATTCTGGGCGTTTCAAGCGGCAGACGGTTGATACAGGTCAGGACAGTCTAGCGTTCAAGCCAGATAAGGGAGGCGAATCGGCCCGTACGTGGGCTTCGGCGATAAGAAAAGAAACGCGGGTCGGTCACAGTGCACAAACCGCCACCATACACAGCGCTAACACCGCGCGCGGCCAGACGCAGGCGCGCCAGCTGGTAAATGTCGGCCAGGTACTTGCCAGGGTTGTGGCTGGGAACAAAGGCCTCAGCGGTGGCACGCAGTTGCTGCATGAACACTTCACGCACTTCCGGGCCGACCTCAAAGGCTTGTGGGCCAATGGCAGGGCCGAGCCAGACCAGAACGTCTTCGGGTGCGCTATCCAGGCTTTCGAAAGCGGCCTCCAGCACGCCGGCCGCCAAACCACGCCAACCGGCATGGGCTGCGGCAACCCGGGTGCCCGCTCGATCACAGAACAGCGCAGGCAGGCAATCAGCGGTCATGGCTGTGCAGGCGATGCCAGCGGTGCTGGTCCAACTACCGTCAGCCTCGACAGTACGGCCCGGATCGGCCTCAACCACGCGAGTACCATGGACTTGACGCAACCAGGCAGGCTGGATATCGAAGGCCTCACTCAGGCGACGGCGATTCTCAAGGACGGCCTCGAGGCTGTCCTCGACATGATCGCCCAGGTTGAGGCTGTCGAACGGCGCCAGGCTGACGCCGCCCGCACGGGTGCTGACGCAGGCTTTTACCCGAGCCGGCGCGGGCCAGTCAGGTATCAGCCAGTCACTCATCCGACAAAGGCCTCGCGATCTTGCTTGAGCAGCGACAGCAGCCAGACCAGATCGTCTGGCAGTGGCGATTCCCAGCTCATGCGCTTACCACTCGTCGGATGATCCAGTTCCAGGAAGCGTGCATGCAGTGCCTGGCGCGGGAACGTCTTGAGCGACTCAACCATGGTTTGGCTGGCGGCCGGCGGAATACGGAAGCGGCCACCGTAGGCCGGGTCGCCGACCAACGGGAAGTTGATGTGCGCCATGTGCACGCGAATCTGGTGGGTACGCCCGGTTTCCAGCTTGACCCGCACATGGGTGTGGGAACGGAAACGCTCCAGCACACGGTAGTGGCTGACGGCCTGCTTGCCACCTTCCATCACCGCCATACGCTGGCGCTGCTGGCCGTGACGACCAATGGGTGCGTTGATTTTGCCACCGGCCACAACGACGCCGATCACAATGCACTCATAGATGCGGCTGACGCTCCGGCTCTGCAATTGCGTAACCAGTTGCGTCTGCGCCTGAATGGTCTTGGCCACCACCATAAGGCCGGTGGTGTCCTTGTCCAGACGGTGAACAATGCCGCAGCGCGGCACATTGATGATGTCCGGCACGTGGTGCAACAGGGCATTGAGCAAGGTGCCATCAGCGTGCCCGGCGGCCGGGTGAACCACCAGGCCTGCGGGTTTGTTGATGACCAGGATGTCGTCGTCTTCATAGACGATATCCAGCTCGATGTCCTGGGCAACCCATTCTCCCTGGGCTTCCTGCTCGGCAGTCAGCTCAAGAATCGCACCGCCATGGACTATGTCTCGCGGGCGGATAACCGCTCCATCCACAGTCAGGCGGCCGTCTTTGATCCAGGCGGAAAGGCGCGAGCGCGAGTGCTCAGCGAATAATTGTGCGGCGACTTGATCGAGGCGTTGGCCGCCCAATTCGGACGGCACCTCTGCGCGAAGTTCAATTTTATCGGACATGCTCAGACTAGGCGTGGCGTAGCCTTTGGTTTCGGCTGCGCGCTTGTGGTTAAATACGGCGTCTTTTGCCCCGAGGCTTTCAACGGGGCGCTCATCATAACAGGACGGCCCCGCCCAAGACAGCGGCCGTCATAGGGACGCAAGCCGCCATGCAAGTGAAACACCTGCTGCTGATCGCCATCCTCGCCATGACTGCTGCTTGCTCGTCAACAAAGGACGTCGTCGACGAAAACCTGAGCGAAGTCGAGCTGTACCAGCAAGCTCAGACAGACTTGGACAATAATAGCTTCACCAGCGCCACAGCGAAGCTGAAGGCATTGGAGTCGCGTTACCCGTTCGGCCGCTATGCCGACCAGGCCCAGCTTGAGCTGATCTACGCCAACTACAAGAACGCCGAGCCGGAAGCTGCCAAGTCCGCTGCCGAGCGTTTCATCCGGCTGCACCCGCAGCACCCGAACGTGGACTACGCCTACTACATGAAGGGCCTGACCTCGTTCGACCAGGATGTTGGCCTGCTGGCGCGCTTCCTGCCGCTGGACATGACCAAGCGCGACCCGGGTGCTGCGCGCGACTCCTATAACGAGTTCGCCCAGCTGACCAGCCGCTACCCCAACAGCCGCTACGCGCCGGACGCCAAGCAGCGCATGATCTACTTGCGCAACCTGCTGGCTTCGTACGAGATCCACGTGGCCCACTACTACCTGACCCGTCAGGCTTATGTGGCCGCCGCCAACCGTGGCCGCTACGTGGTGGAAAACTTCCAGGAAACCCCGTCCGTGGGTGACGGCCTGGCCGTGATGACCGAGGCTTACCAGCGTCTGCACCTGGACACACTGGCGACGACCAGCCTGGAAACCCTGAAGCTCAACTACCCCGACCACCCTAGCCTGAAAGACGGCCAGTTCGTGCCTCAGGTTGCCGAAGCGGACAACCGTTCGTGGCTGAGCAAGTACACCCTGGGCCTGATCGAGTCCCGTCCACCACTGCCGCCGGGTGAAACTCGCGCCAACCAGGACGTGATCAAGATGTACCAGGACGCCAAGGACGCTATTCCTTCGGATCTCAAGCCGCACGACGAGAACGGTGACGTGATCGAAGAAGAAGAGCCGCAAGCCCTGGGCAACAACCAGGACCGCTCGTGGTTCAGCTACATGACCTTCGGTGTGTTCGACTGATTGTTCGACGCAACGCAAAAGGGAGCTCTGAAGGAGCTCCCTTTTTTATGAGCGAGTATTTATTGCCCTGTGCGCCCGTGACCACCTTGGCTAAACTGGCGCATTCCTTGTCGAGAAACTGCCCATCATGCTTCGTCTACTGTTCTGGATTGCCGTCATTGCTGCCGCGGTATGGTTCTGGCGCAAATTCAAAAAAAATGCCTCCCATCAGCAACGGCCTGCCGAACCGGATGCGGCCCTGATGGTGCGTTGCGCCCACTGTGGCGTGCACCTGCCGCAGGACCGCGCACTGAGTTCACGCCAGGAATGGTACTGCACCCAGGCGCATCTGGAACAAGGGCCAAAGTCTATTCAGCGTTGAGGCGACCTGCGGGGGCGTAAGGCGCTGGATCGATGATCGGAGCCCGCGCCAGCAGCAAGTCGGTGAACAACTGGCAAGATGCCGGTGCGAGTACCAGACCATTGCGGTAATGCCCGCAATTGAGCCACAACCCCTTGAAGCCAGGGACCTCACCGATAAACGGTATACCTTCGGGGGAGCCAGGCCGTAAACCGGCCCAATGCCCGACCACCTCGGCGTCCGCCAAGGCGGGAATCAGTTCCAGCGCAGACGCCTTGAGGCTTTCCAGCGCGGTGTCGGTTGGCGTCTTGTCGAATCCTTCATGCTCCAACGTGCTGCCGATCAGGATGTGCCCATCCCGCCGGGGAATCGCATAACGCCCCTTGGCCAGGACCATGCTGGATAAAAAGTCGGACGCGCATTTGTACAGGATCATTTGGCCTTTGACCGGCTCCACGGGTAGCCCCAAGCCCAGCGTACCCAACAATTGTCCGCTCCAGGCGCCGGCCGCGAGCACCACCTGATCCCCCAAAACCTGGCCCGTAGCGGTATTCACACCCACCACCCTGCCGTCGCCGAGCACAAAACCCGACACATCGCATTGCTCGCAAATCGTCACGTTCGGCAACGCCAGCAGGGCCGCCTTCAGTGATTTGACCAGGCGCGGGTTGCGTACGTTGGCCACATCGGCCATGTAGATCGCCTGAGAATAGCCGCCCCCCAACACCGGCACCGCGTCATGGGCCGCAGATACGTCCACCTTGCTCAACGGTCTCCCTTCACGGGCAGCCCAGGCCAGTGCTTGCGCTTCGTCATCCAGGTCGAGCCAATACAACCCCGTGGTATGTACCTCTGGATCGACGCCGGTCGCTGCAAACAGCCGTTGCGCCAGTTGCGGGTAAAAATCCTGGGACCAATGGGCCAAGGCAGTGACCGCCTGGCTATAGCGCCACGGGTACAAGGGCGAGACAATCCCACCGCCCGCCCAGGAAGACTCTTGCCCAAGCCCACCGCGCTCCAGCAGCGTGACCGCCTGGCCCTCACTGGCGAGGTTGTACGCCGTCAACAGCCCGATTACTCCGCCGCCGACAATCACCACTTGCTGTTGCTTAGCCATCATTTGATCCAGCCGATAAACAGGGAAAGGCGCGCCCGGCGCCCACGCTTCAAGTACGCTCATCCTTGCCCCCAGCAGACCTTGGGCGACATTTCAGGCCCTGCTCCCGGGTTGCCGCGCATACCGGTGCTGGTCAAGCTGAATGCTGCGCATGCGTCGTTCGCCATGACCGAGTCCGCAGCGGGAGTGGCGAGCAGGTCAAAATCCTGAGGGTTGAGGACGGCACTGATTCTATAATGATCATTGCCCGCGCTGACGTCGCCTGCATCAATAAAAGTGCCATTCCTCGTATAAGAACGCTCCAGGTGCTGGGCCTGTTCGCTCAACAACGCGACGATCTGCGCCCGATACACCTTCTTCACCTGGCTGAGGTACCCGGGATACGCAATCCCGGCCAGCAACGCGATGATCGCCACGACGATCAGTAACTCAATCAGGGTAAAACCCTGGCTCTCCTTGCCCATCCGATTGCTCCTTATTGAAGTTGCCGCCATAAGACCCGTCGAAACTTGACGCGGCCGCCCTCCTCCACCCGTGCATAGACCGTCTCCAGCACCGTGCGCGTTTGCCCCGCAAGCCCGACCGAGGTGACACGAAAAAGTGTGCCTAAGGTTTGGGGGGGTAAATGAGCAAGCCCTGCACCTTCCCCAAGAGATTGAATGCCATAAAACCCATCCTTCAAGGCGAGCCAGGTGACCGCCGAGACCGGGTTCGTCCCGGCCGCCGTCAAGGAAGACGCTTCAGCAGGCGGCGCACAACGGATGATCGAGTGGCAGACAGGCATCGCCTGGCCAACCTTTTGCACGGTCGACTCCCCCAATCTCAGGCCGCTTTCGGCAGATTGAAACGATTGATTGCGATGCCACAGGCTGCTCGCGACTTTTTGCTGGGAGACCGCAGCCTGTATTGATGACAGTCCCACTTGCGACAGCACCAACAGGAACACCAGACTGATCAGCAGCACCATCCCGGTCTGCCGTACATGAATGCCGCCATGCATGATCATTGCCCCTACCCCAGCCGATTTCGCAGTGCCGCCACGACACTATAGGTCTGGTCCTTCACCCGCCCAGCGGGGTCTTGAAGGGTCATGAGGATGCGCACGCTACGTATCAGCGACTCATCGGCGGGATGGCTGTCATAGCGCTCCACAACTGTTGATGCCGAGGTGGCTGCCATGCCGAAGCTGACGTCGAATGCCCTTACGTTATCCATCAATACCGCCCTGGCCGGCGCCGCCGGGGTACTGATCTTCAACTGGCCCGATTCGTAGGTGTAGGTAAGTTGGCGTATGCCAAAGCGAAGTTGGCCGGGCTCGGCGCCGGGTGGCGTGCCTGCATAAGCCCTGGCCGCCTCCTTGCAGTCGGACAACACTGTCCAGTCAGGCCTGCCGACGCCATCGCCGACATTCGCGGTCACCAGCGTCAATGACTTCGCACTCCCTGCCGCTTCCCAGCTTATCGGCCGATCAAAGGCAACCGGAGCATTGTCGATAGCCGCCACGGCCAAACACCCCAGCATGCCCGCCTGGCGAATATCCTGGGTGATCTTGCTCAGCACAAAGCGCGCATCATCCTGCAGCACCATGGCGGCCTGCTGGCTGGCATGGGTCAATCGCGAGCTGATCAGTATCTGGCTTGCCCCCAGTATCATGACCAACCCGATGGCGAGCGCCAGCAACACTTCCACCAGGCTGAAACCTCGCCCAAGACGCTTCATTGCGACACTCCCTGTTCATTGCTGATGCGACTGGTCAGGGTGAAGGTTTCCCGCGCCCCAGGGCGATTTGCTGCCCGAGCATCCGCCCAACTGATGCTGATGGTGACCTCGTGCCCGTTCACCACCACTGATCCTTTGGCATCCTCGCCGGCAAAACCCATGATATTGGCTTCGAAATCGTGCAGGTCCAGGTCACGTACGCTGGCGGTGGCAGTGCTGGGTGGCGCCAGCTCCGCCCGGCCCCATGTGTAATCGGCGCCAGCATTGCTGCGAATGCGGTCGAGCATGTCGTAGGCAATAAAACTGGCTTGGCTGGTCATCCTGGCGCTGTTGGTGTACTTGAGCGCGTTGAGTTGCAGCACCGCAGCGCCCATCAGGCCGATCGCCAAAATCAACAGCGCGACCAGCACCTCGACCAGTGTCATGCCGGATTGGCGCAAGTGCGCAACGCGCAGGAATCGGTTCTGGCAGGCAGGCATTTCCGTCGTCATCCATGTCGAAGGCCGGAGAAAAAAGCAGGCAAGGCCTGCTGTGCGACCCAAGACTAGCGTCGGTTTTCGAGCGGCGCTGCTCCCGGAACAAAGGGAAATACTTTGGACATAAAGGCCATCATCCAGCGCCAAGGACCAAGCGCTATACCTAGAAAACCCACTCGTGCCCATGGAGGGAACGCACATGAAACAAAAAGGATTCACCCTGATTGAAATGCTGCTGGGGCTGATCGTCACCAGTTTTCTCGCGCAACTGGCCGTACCCGGTTTCAAGGGCTTGCTTGAATCGCAACAACGACAAAACGCGGCCCAAGCACTCGCCTCCGGGCTGCGCTACGCACGCACCGAGGCCATCGCGCGCAACCGGGCGGTGGTCATTCATGCAAAGGACGAGGACTGGAGCCTGGGATGGCGCGTGATACTGGATGTGAGTGGGCGCGGCCACCTGGATGACAACAATCCAGTATTGCTGGAGCGCGAGGGCAATGGGCGCGTGTCGGTGGCCGGGAATGGCCCGGTTACGAGCCAGGTGCGCTTCAGCGGCCTGGGGGAGCCGGTGTTTGCCGGCGGGGGATTTCGTGCCGGCACCGTACATGTGTGTGACAAGGACCAGGCACAGAGCCTGTATCAGATCGTGCTGGCCCCCAGCGGGCGCATCAGCCTGCGCAGTGACAAGACCGAACAGGCATTATGCCGAGGCTATTCCAGCACCCTGGCCGTCAGAGCAGCGAGCGGACCCGCAGTTCCTTGGGCATGGAGAACGTGATGTTTTCTTCACGGCCCGCCAGCTCATCGGCGCCGGTGGCACCCCAGGCTTGCAACTGTTGGATCACACCGCGCACCAGTACTTCCGGAGCGGAGGCGCCCGCCGTAATGCCGATACGCTCGACACCGTCGAACCAGCTGCGCTGCATGTCTTCGGCGCCGTCGATCAGGTACGCCGGTGTGGCCATGCGCTCGGCCAGCTCGCGCAGGCGGTTGGAGTTGGAACTGTTAGGGCTGCCGACCACCAGCACTACATCGCATTCGTCCGCCAGTTGCTTGACCGCATCCTGGCGGTTTTGCGTGGCGTAGCAGATGTCATCCTTGCGGGGGCCGCCAATAGCAGGAAACCGCGTGCGCAGGGCGTCGATGACGCGGCTGGTATCGTCCATGGACAAGGTGGTCTGGGTGACGAAAGCCAGACGATCAGGGTTGTGTACCTGCAAGTTGGCAACGTCTTTTGCGTCTTCCACCAGGTAGATGGCGCCGCCGTTGCTGGCGTCGTACTGGCCCATGGTGCCTTCGACCTCCGGGTGACCGGCATGGCCGATCAGGATGCATTCGCGACCGTCGCGGCTATAACGGGCCACCTCGATGTGCACCTTGGTCACCAGCGGGCAGGTGGCATCGAACACTTTAAGGCCACGGCCAGCCGCTTCGGTACGCACGGCCTGGGACACGCCATGGGCACTGAAGATGACGATAACGTCGTCGGGTACCTGATCGAGTTCTTCGACAAAGATCGCACCGCGTGCGCGCAGGTCTTCGACCACGAACTTGTTATGCACGACTTCGTGGCGCACATAAATCGGCGGCCCGAAGACCTCCAGGGCGCGGTTGACGATTTCGATCGCCCGGTCCACGCCAGCGCAGAAGCCACGGGGGTTGGCGAGTTTGATTTGCATGCTGTGCCTCGTGCCTTGCAGGCCAAGAAATTGGATCAACTCAGCTCTATAGAATAAGCATCTGTGGGAGCGGGCTTGCCCGCGATGCAAACGACTCGATGTATCAGATACACCTAGGTGATGCTATCGCAGGCAAGCCAGCTCCCACACAAGCCAGCCCCACAGGAACCGGTTTCGTCAGTTAGAGCGCTTTAACGTCGATGATTTCAACATCAAACGTCAAGGTTTTACCGGCCAACGGATGGTTGAAATCGATGGTCACTTGCGCATCATCGAAGGCTTTAACCACACCGGGCAATTCGGTATTGGCCGCATCATTGAAGATCACCAGCAAACCTTCCGACAGGTCCATACCTTCGAACTGCGAACGCGGGATGATCTGCACGTTTTGCGGGTTGGGTTGGCCGAAAGCGTTTTCCGGCAGGATCTGCAGGTTGCGCTTGTCGCCCGCCTTGAACCCGAACAATGCCGCTTCAAAACCAGGCAGCAGGTTACCGTCGCCAACCTTGAAGGTCGCCGGGGCTTTGTCGAAGGTGCTGTCGACCGTGTCGCCATTTTCCAGGCGCAATGCGAAATGCAAAGTGACTTCCGTGTTCTGGCCGATGCGTTGCTCAGCCAATACCTGATCAGTCATTGACGGTTTCTCCGGTTTTCTTGCTCTTGAACATATCCAGCGCCAGCATGATTGCACCAACGGTGATGGCGCTGTCGGCAAAGTTGAACGCCGGGAAGTAGTGGCGGTTCTGCCAATGCACCAGGATGAAGTCGATCACATGGCCCAGGGCGATGCGGTCATACAGGTTACCCAGCGCGCCGCCCAACACCAGGGCCAGCGCGATAGCCAGCCAGGTGTCGTCGCGGCCCAGGCGCTTGAGCCACACCACCAGCACGGCACTGACCACCACGGCGATCAGCGCGAACAGCCAGCGCTGCCAGCCACCGCCATCAGCGAGGAAGCTGAAGGCGGCACCCGTGTTATAGGCCAGGGTCCAGCTGAAGTAATCCGGGATCACCACGATTTGCTGGAACATTTCCAGGGAGCCCTCGAAGTGAGCCTTGCTGACCTGGTCAATGACCAGCACCAGCAGGCTCAGTACGAGCCAGCCCAGACGTCCGAAACGACTGGCTGTATTAGGCATAGTGACGAACCTCGCCTTCACCGCTGATGTTGTCGACACAACGACCACAGATTTCCGGGTGCTCAGGGTTCACGCCGACATCTTCACGGCAGTGCCAGCAACGGGCGCATTTAGGGAAGGCCGACTTCACCACCTTGAGCTTCAGGCCCGGCACCTCGGTGACCACGGCATCTGCCGGGGCCTGGGCGAAAGGTGCCAGGCTCGCGGTGGAGGTGATCAGTACGAAGCGCAGTTCGTTGCTCAGCTTGGCCAGGTCGGCAGTCAGGCCGTCCTCGGCAAACAAGGTGACTTCGGCTTGCAGGTTGCCGCCCACGGCCTTGGCCGCACGCTGAACTTCCAGCTCCTTGTTCACCGCAACCTTGACAGCCATGACGCCTTCCCAGTACTCGCGGCCCAGTTCGAAGTCGGCCGGCAGTTCGGTCAGGCCTTCGTACCAGGTGTTGAGCATGACCGACTCGTTACGCTCGCCCGGCAGGTATTCCCACAGCTCGTCGGCGGTGAACGCCAGGATCGGCGCGATCCAGCGCACCAGCGCTTCGCTGATGTGGTACAGCGCGGTCTGCGCCGAACGGCGAGCCTTGCTGTTGGCGCCGGTGGTGTACTGGCGGTCCTTGATGATATCGAGGTAGAAACCGCCCAACTCCTGCACGCAGAAGTTGTGGATCTTGGAGTAGACGTTCCAGAAGCGGTATTCGCCGTAGTGTTCCTGCAACTCGCGCTGCAACAACAGGGTACGGTCCACGGCCCAACGGTCCAGCGCGAGCATGTCTTCGGCCGGCAGCAGGTCGGTGGCCGGGTTGAAACCGGTCAGGTTCGACAGCATGAAGCGCGCGGTATTGCGGATACGACGGTAGGCGTCGGCGCTGCGGGCCAGGATCTGGTCCGACACGGCGATTTCACCCGAATAATCGGTGGAAGCCACCCACAGACGCATGATGTCGGCGCCCAACGTATCGTTGATCTTTTTCGGCTCGATCACGTTCTTCAGCGATTTGGACATCTTGCGGCCCGTCTCGTCGACGGTGAAGCCGTGGGTCAGCAGCTCGCGGTACGGCGCGTGGTTGTCGATGGCGCAACCGGTCAGCAGCGACGAGTGGAACCAGCCACGGTGCTGGTCCGAACCTTCCAGGTACAGGTCGGCACGCGGGCCGGTCTCGTGGCCCATAGGGTGCGAACCGCGCAGCACGTGCCAGTGAGTGGTGCCCGAATCGAACCACACGTCGAGGGTGTCGCTGATCTTGTCGTACAGCGGCGCTTCATCGCCCAGCAACTCGGCGGCGTCCAGCTTGAACCAGGCTTCGATGCCTTCCTGTTCAACGCGCTGGGCCACGACTTCCATCAGCTCGACGGTGCGCGGGTGCAGCTCACCGCTTTCCTTGTTCAGGAAAAACGGGATCGGCACGCCCCAGTTACGCTGGCGGGAGATGCACCAGTCAGGACGGTTGGCGATCATCGAGTGCAGGCGCGCCTGGCCCCAGGCCGGGACGAACTTGGTGTCTTCGATGCCTTTGAGCGAGCGTACACGCAGGGTGTCGCCGCTGGTCGGCTCTTTGTCCATGCCGATAAACCACTGCGCCGTAGCGCGGTAGATCAGCGGGGTCTTGTGACGCCAGCAATGCATGTAGCTGTGCTGGATGGTGGCGGTTCGCATCAACGCACCGACTTCACGCAGCTTTTCGATGATCGGCTGGTCAGCCTTGAAGATGAACTGGCCACCGAAGAATTCGAGCGAAGGCACGTAGACGCCATTGCTCTGCACCGGGTTGATGATGTCATCGTTGACCATGCCGTACTTCTTGCAGATCACGAAGTCGTCCACACCATAGGCAGGCGAGCAGTGGACAATGCCGGTACCCGAACCCAACTCGACGTAGTCAGCCAGGTACACCGGCGACAGACGGTCATAGAACGGGTGACGGAAGTTGATCAGCTCCAGCGCAGAACCAGTGGTGGTGGCGATCACCGAACCTTTTAGTTCGTAACGCGCCAGGCACGACTCGACCATTTCTTCGGCCAGCACCAGCAGGCGATCACCGACGTCCACCAGGGCGTAGGTGAATTCCGGGTGCACGTTCAGCGCCTGGTTGGCCGGGATGGTCCACGGGGTAGTGGTCCAGATCACGATGGCCGCTGGCTTGCTCAGGCTTGCCAGGCCAAAGGCCTCGGCCAGCTTGGCGTCGTCGGCGATCGGGAAGGCCACGTCGATGGTCGAGGACTTCTTGTCTTCGTACTCCACTTCCGCTTCGGCCAGGGCCGAACCGCAGTCGAAGCACCAGTTCACGGGCTTGAGGCCCTTGAACACGAAACCGCCCTTGACGATTTCAGCCAAGGCGCGGATTTCACCGGCCTCGTTCTTGAAGTTCATGGTCTTGTAGGGGTTGTCCCACTCGCCCAGCACGCCCAGGCGGATGAATTCGGACTTCTGGCCTTCGATCTGCTCAGTGGCGTAGGCACGGCACAGTTCGCGGGTCTTGTCCGCGCCCAGGTTCTTGCCGTAGGTCACTTCAACTTTATGCTCGATCGGCAGGCCATGGCAGTCCCAGCCCGGAACGTACGGCGCGTCAAAGCCCGACAGGGTTTTGGAGCGCAGGATCATGTCCTTGAGAATCTTGTTCAGCGCATGACCGATATGAATCGTGCCGTTGGCATAAGGAGGGCCGTCGTGCAGGACGAATTTCGGACGATCCTTGCCAATTTCGCGCAACTTTCCGTACAGGCCAATACTGTCCCAGCGCTGCAGGATCTGCGGTTCGCGCTGTGGCAGGCCGGCCTTCATTGGGAAGGCGGTGTCCGGAAGGTTTAGCGTGGCTTTATAGTCGGTCATTTAAGGCTCTTCGGTTAGCGATGGGCGCTAGGTGCGGCTAGTGCACGGGCGGCGGCGACATCCGCATTGATCGCCGTTTTCAACGCCTCCAGGGAGGCGAAACGCTGCTCTTCACGCAGCTTCTGGTGGAAAACCACCGTCAAACGCCGGTCGTATAAATCACCGGCAAAATCCAAAAGGTGAACTTCCAGGTGGGCCTTGCCATCACCTGCAACCGTGGGCCTGACGCCTATATTGGCGACTCCTGGCCACGATTGGCCGTCGATGTCGACGCTTACCAGGTAAACCCCGGTCAGCGGCACACGACGGCGCTTGAGTTGCACGTTGGCGGTTGGCGTGCCCAATTGGCGCGCCAGCTTCTGGCCGTGCAATACCCGTCCGGCAATGCGGAACGGGCGACCGAGCAAACGCTCGGCCAGGTCGAAGTCGGCGGCGGCCAGGGCGTTACGCACCTGGGTGCTGCTCACGCGCAGGCCGTCCAGTTCGACGGTTTGCGCGGCTTCGACAGTGAAACCCTGATTGACGCCGGCATGTTGCAGGAAATCGAAATCCCCGACCCGATCACAACCGAAATGGAAGTCGTCGCCGACCTCCAGGTGCTGTACACCCAAGCCGTCCACCAGGATGCGGTCGACGAACTCGGCGGCGCTGAGGCTGCGCAAACGCTGGTTGAATGCCAGGCAGAGGACACGGTCCACGCCCTCCTCCGCCAACAGTTGCAGCTTGTCCCGCAAGCGCGCCAAGCGGGCCGGCGCGGTTTCGGGGGTAAAGAACTCCCGCGGTTGTGGCTCAAAAATCACCACGCAGCTGGGCACGCCCAACTCGACCGCACGCTCGCGCAGCCGAGCCAGGATAGCCTGGTGGCCACGGTGAACACCGTCAAAGTTGCCAATAGTGGCGACGCAGCCCCGATGCTCGGGGCGCAGGTTGTGGAGACCTCGAACCAGCTGCATAACGCGCTTCTTGCTCATAAAGTGGTCGATTATAACCACACCCAGCCCCGGACGACAGGCAACTGCGCAGGCCAAATGGGTCGAATCGATAAAACAACCGTTTTATCGCGGCAAAGTCTCTATCCCAACGACTTGCGATTGAAATCACGCAGGCGGAAACCCTGCAACAGCAACATCCCGAAGTACACCGCCACGCCCGCGACCACCAATACACCCAGGCGCATGAAGCGCTCCAGCATATTACCTTGGTCCCAGGCCGGCATGAGGTGCATCAGGGCAAAGAGCACAACCGACATCGCGGCGACCGCCACCAGCAGCTTGAGCGCAAACACGCCCCAGCCGGGCTGTGGTTGGTACATCTGCTGTTTACGCAATTGGTAAAACAGCAGGCCTGCGTTTATACATGCCCCCGCGCTGATCGCCAAAGCCAGGCCGGCGTGGGCCAGCGGGCCGATAAACACCAGGTTGAGCAGTTGCGTAACCACCAGGGTGAAAATCGCGATTTTCACCGGGGTACGGATGTTTTGCTGAGCGTAGAAGCCGGGCGCCAGCACTTTGATCACGATAATGCCGAGCAGACCGACGGAGTAGGCGACCAGCGCATGCTGGGTCATCAAGGCGTCATGGGCGTCGAACTGCCCGTATTGAAACAGCGAGACCGTCAACGGTTCGGCGAGGATGCCCAGGGCCAGGGCGCACGGCAACACCAGCAGAAAGCATAGGCGCAGGCCCCAATCGAGTATGCGTGAGTATTCCTGGCGATCCTTGCTGGCGTAGGTACGCGCCAGGGTCGGCAGCAGGATGGTGCCCAACGCCACGCCCAGCACACCGGATGGCAATTCCATCAGGCGGTCGGCGTAGTACATCCACGACACCGAGCCGGATACCAGCAACGAGGCGAACGCGGTGTTGATGATCAGGGAAATCTGACTGACCGACACCCCGAGGATCGCCGGCAGCATGTTGCGCATCACGCGCCAGACGCCGGAATCCTTGAGGTTCAAGCGCGGCAGTACAAGCATGCCGATTTTTTTCAGGTGCGGCAGCTGGTACAGCAACTGTGCCAGGCCGCCGGCCAGGACCGCCCAGCCCAGGGCCATGACGGGCGGATCGAAATACGGCGTAAGGAACAACGCAAAAATAATCATGCTGACGTTCAGCAAGGTCGGCACAAAGGCCGGTACCGAGAAACGATTCCAGGTATTGAGGATCGCCCCGGCGAGCGAAGACAGGGAGATCAGCAATATATAAGGAAAGGTCACCCGCAGCAGATCAGTGGTCAGCGCGAACTTTTCCGGCGTATTGGCAAAACCGGGCGCCGTGGCCCAGATCACCCAGGGCGCGGCGAGCATCCCGACGATGGTTACCAGCATCAGCACCAGCGTCAGCAAACCTGAGACGTAGGCGATAAACGTACGGGTCGCCTCCTCGCCATGCTGGGTCTTGTACTCGGCCAGAATCGGCACGAACGCCTGGGAAAACGCGCCTTCGGCAAAGATCCGCCGCAACAGGTTGGGCAGTTTAAAGGCAATAAAGAACGCATCCGTGGCCATGCTGGCGCCAAAGATGCGGGCCAGCAGGGTGTCACGCACGAACCCCAACACCCTGGAAATCATCGTGATAGAGCTGACGGCAGCCAACGATTTGAGCAGATTCATTGAAAGAGTTTGCGCCTATAGATAAAGAGCAGGCGAACTACGCGCCCACTTATGCGATACTGCGCGCCTGCAACAGCACAGAGCCAAAGCTCGCGAGTTTACAGGTCAAGCGCCGGAAATAAATCACCCGCCTCTTCAGATCGACCACTCAGCAGTTCGCATCAGCCGCCCTTGACAACCCGTCAAGTCATCGGCATGATTCGCGGCCTATTTTGTTTGCTATTTCCTAAAAAGTCTTTCGAGGAGCTCGACGGTGGCCAACACACCTTCCGCCAAAAAACGTGCAAAACAGGCTGAGAAGCGTCGCAGCCACAACGCCAGCCTGCGTTCCATGGTTCGCACCTACATCAAGAATGTAGTCAAAGCCATCGACACCAAAGACGCTGAAAAAGCTCAAGCAGCTTACGTTCTGGCTGTGCCTGTTATCGACCGTATGGCCGATAAAGGCATCATCCACAAGAACAAGGCCGCTCGCCATAAGAGCCGCCTGAATGGCCACATCAAGGCTCTGAGCGTTCCTGCTGCAGCCTAAGTGGTAACAACTGCCACGTAGCCCAGGTTGCGTAACAGTTAAGAAATGCCCCGTACCGAAAGGTCCGGGGCATTTTTGTTTGCCCCCTGAAAACTGTAGGAGCGAGCTTGCTCGCGAAGATCGTTAACGATGACGCGGGAAGCTTGGCGCCCGAGGGGTTCTCAGGTTTTTCGCGAGCACGCTCGCGCCTACAGAAAGTTGACCGGGAATATTCTCAAGGCAAAAAAACGCCCCGAACCAGTCGGGGCGTTTTTGATACCGATTGATCAAACCACAATCAATGGTGATGACCGCCTTCACCGTGGACGTGGCCGTGAGCCACTTCTTCCTGGGAAGCGTCGCGGATGGCCACGATCTTCACTTGGAAGTTCAGGCGCTGGCCAGCCAGAGGGTGGTTGCCGTCAACGGTAACGTCGTCGCCGTCCAGGTCGCGGATGGTGACGATCTGCATTTGGCCGTCCGGCGCGGAAGCGTGGAACTGCATGCCCACTTCCAGCTCATCAACACCTTCGAACATGCTGCGGCTCAAGGTGCTGACCAGTTCGGCGGAGTATTCGCCGTAGGCATCTTCAGGTTCTACGGCGACGGTCAGTTCGTCACCGACGTTCTTGCCTTCCAGAGCCTTTTCCAGGCCCGGGATGATGTTACCTGCGCCTTGCAGGTAAACCAGCGGCGCGCCGCCGGCGGAGCTGTCGATGACCTCACCAGCGTCGTTGGTCAGGGTATAGTCGATGGAGACAGCCTTGTTAGCGGCGATCGTCATGGGGCGAGACCTTTTGCATAAGAATGAAGAACGGACAAGTCTAAACAAGGATTTGCCCGAAAGCGAACGGAACCCGGACGGACGGGGCCGATCAACGGTCACGATCACAGGTTTTCATCAGGACGACGATGGCCACTGGGTGGCCGAGCTGTCCTGCGGCCACACCCAGCACCTGCGCCACCAACCGCCCTGGCAGTCGCGCGCCTGGGTGCTCGACCCCGCGCAACGCCTTGAAAAAATAGGCCAGGCCTTTGCGTGCGGCTGGTGTGCGCAAGGGCACGAATAACGATAACCTTGGCGCCTGATTCGCGGTAGGCACTCACCCATAGAGCGCCACCCAAGCCATGCACCTCCAGAGAATTCGCATGCAGACTTTTTTTATCGCGCCCACCGATTTTGGTGTGGGTCTGACCTCCATCAGCCTTGGGCTGGTGCGCACCCTGGAACGGGCCGGCCTGAAAGTCGGTTTTTTCAAACCCATCGCCCAGCCACACCCTGGCGATACCGGGCCGGAACGCTCCACCGAGCTGGTGGCGCGCACCCACGGCCTGAAACCGCCGCAGCCCCTGGGCCTGGCTCACGTGGAGCGCATGCTCGGCGACGGCCAGCTCGATGAGCTGCTCGAAGAGATCATCACCCTTTACCAACAGGCAGCCGTAGGCAAAGACGTGCTGATCGTCGAAGGCATGGTGCCGACCCGCAGCGCCAGCTACGCGGCACGGGTCAACCTGCACTTGGCCAAGAGCCTGGACGCCGAAGTGATCCTGGTCTCGGCGCCGGAAAATGAAGTGCTCACCGAGCTTTCCGGCCGTGTGGAATTGCAGGCCCAACTGTTTGGCGGTCCCAAAGACCCGAAAGTGCTGGGCGTAATCCTCAACAAGGTACGCACCGACGAAAGCATGGAAGCCTTCTCGGCGCGCCTCAAAGAGCATTCGCCGCTGTTGCGCAGCGGCGATTTCCGGCTGCTCGGCTGCATCCCCTACCAACCCGAGCTGAATGCCCCGCGCACCCGCGACGTGGCCGACCTGATGGGCGCGCAGATCCTCAACGCCGGCGACTACGAAAGCCGGCGCATGACCAAGATCATCATTTGCGCACGCACCATGCGTAACACCGTCGAGCTGCTCAAACCCGGCGTGTTGGTGGTGACCCCGGGAGATCGCGATGACATCATCCTCGCCGTCAGCCTGGCCGCCATCAATGGCGTGCCGCTGGCCGGGCTGCTGCTGACCAGCGACACCCTGCCCGACCCACGCATCATGGATCTGTGCCGGGGCGCCTTCCAGGCCGGGTTGCCGGTGTTGTCGGTGAGCACCGGCTCCTATGACACCGCCAACCAGCTCAATAGCCTCAACAAGGAAATCCCTATCGATGACCGCGAGCGTGCGGAAATCATCACCGACTTCGTCGCCAGCCACCTCGATGCGCGCTGGCTGCACCAGCGTTGCGGCACGCCGCGGGAGATGCGCCTGTCGCCGGCGGTGTTCCGTTACCAGTTGATCCAACGCGCCCAGGCCGCCAACAAACGCATCGTGTTGCCCGAAGGCAGCGAGCCGCTGACCGTACAGGCCGCCGCAATCTGCCAGGCCCGCGGCATTGCCCGTTGCGTGCTGCTGGCCAAGCCTGCGGATGTGGAGGCAGTCGCCCGCGCCCAAGGTATCGACCTGCCCGAAGGCCTGGAGATTCTCGACCCCGACCTGATTCGCCAACGCTACGTGGAGCCGATGGTCGCCTTGCGCAAGAGCAAAAGCCTCAACGCGCCCATGGCCGAGCAACAACTGGAAGACACCGTGGTGATCGCCACCATGATGCTCGCTCTCGACGAAGTGGATGGCCTGGTCTCCGGCGTGATTCACTCCACCGCCAACACCATTCGCCCGGCGCTGCAGCTGATCAAGACCGCGCCGGGCTGCACCCTCGTGTCGTCGGTGTTCTTCATGCTGTTCCCCGAGCAGGTACTGGTGTACGGCGACTGCGTGATGAACCCGCACCCAAGCGCTGCGGAACTGGCGGAAATCGCCCTGCAAAGCGCCGACTCGGCGGCCGCGTTCGGCATCACGCCACGGGTGGCGATGATCAGCTATTCCAGCGGTGACTCGGCCAGCGGCGAGGAGGTGGAAAAAGTCCGCGAAGCCACCCTGCTCGCCCACGAACAACAAAGCTCGCTGCTGATCGACGGCCCGTTGCAATACGACGCCGCCGCCAACGAAAACGTCGCCCGACAACTGGCGCCCAACAGCCAGGTGGCAGGCAAGGCCACCGTCTTTGTATTCCCGGACCTGAACACCGGCAACACCACCCACAAAGCCGTACAACGCAGCGCCGATTGCGTGAGCCTGGGGCCGATGCTCCAGGGCCTGCGCAAACCGGTCAATGACCTGCCACGAGGCGCCCAGGTGGACGACATCGTGTACACCATCGCCCTGACGGCGATCCAAGCCGCCAACCGACCCATGGATATCTAAATGCTGGATTTTCTACCTGCCGCCGTGCGCGGGGTGATCGCTTCGCTGTTGCTGGCGCTGAACACGATCCTGCTGTGTTCGTTCCTGTTTATCGTGGCGCTGTTCAAGGCGCTGCCGTTCGCCAAGCGCCTGAGCGAATGGCTGATGAACCACACCCATGAAGCCTGGGTCACCAACAACAAGGGTTGGATGAACCTGGTGCGCCGTACGCGCTGGCACCTGACTGGCCTTGAGGGCCTGGACTACCAGCACTCGTACCTGGTGACCAGCAACCATCAGAGCTGGGTCGACATCATGGTGTTGCAGTACGTGCTCAATCGGCGCATTCGCCCCCTGAAGTTCTTCCTCAAGCAAGAGCTGATATGGGTACCGGTGATTGGCCTGGCGTGGTGGGCGCTGGGCTTTCCCTTCATGAAGCGCTACAGCAAGGCTTATTTGGAGAAGCACCCGGAGAAGAAAGGCAAAGACCTGGAAACCACGCGCAAGACCTGTGCGAAGTTTCGCGACAATCCCGTGGGGATTTTCAACTTTGCCGAAGGCACACGCTTTACGCCGGGCAAGCATGCGCAGCAGCAGTCACCGTTTCGCTACCTGCTTAAACCCAAGGCGGGTGGCATTGCGTTTGTGTTGGATGCCATGGGCGAGCAGCTCAAGTCACTGATCAATGTGACCATCCACTACCCCGCCGGGCGCCCAGGTTATTGGGATTTGCTGTGCGGTAACGTGAAGGACGTGGTGGTGCACTTTGAAGAGGTGCAGATACCGGCCGAATTCATCGGCAAGAATTATGAGCAGGATGGGGAATATCGACTGGCGTTCCAGGGCTGGATCAACCAGTTGTGGCAAGACAAGGATGCATTGTTGGAACAGCTGCACAAAGACTTTCCGGCCAGCCGCTGATCAACATGTGGATGCAATTTAATGTGGGGGCTGGCTTGCCTGCGATAGCGGTGGATCAGCTAAGGATCAATAAACTGACAGTCCGTCATCGCAGGCAAGCCAGCTCCCACATTGACCGAGTCCACATTTGAGAATATGTAAAAAGCCCGCCACCGGGTAACCGGTGGCGGGCTTTTTTGTGCGGCAATAAAGCTTAGATCGCGCCGCGCTGACGCAACAGTTCCAGCACTTGCTTGACGCTGTCTTCCAGCGACAACGCCTGGGTGTCGATCACAAGGTCGGCATTCAGCGGCACGTCATACGGGAAGGATTCGCCAGGGATGTTATCCCCACCGGCCGCGTACAAACCTTGCGGGTCACGCTCGGCGCACACCAACGGCGATGCCTGCACGTAGACGGTCAGCAGTCGGTCCGCACCAATCAGCGCCTTGGCCTGCTCACGGCCTTCGGCATCCGGCGCAACGAAGGCTGCCAGGGTCAACAGGCCGGCTTCATTGAACTGACGCGCCACATGAGCGGCACGACGCCAGTTCTCGGTACGCCCGGCACGGTCCTGCGGCAACCCTTTGTTCAGGTCGTGACGCAGGTTCTGGCCATCCAGTACGAACACCGCACGGCCCATGTCGAACAGCTTGCGCTCGACCGCATAGGCCAGAGTGCTCTTGCCTGCGCCCGACAAGCCGCTGAACAACACCGTGGCCGGCTGCTGGCCGAAACGCAGGGCGCGCTCTTCGGTGGCGACATGCGCCAGGCTGCCGTGCTGCGCAGCGCCGCCATGACCCACCGGTGGCGCGATGATCATGCCCGCGGCGACCGTGCCGTTGGTCAAACGATCGATCACGATGAACGCGCCGGTGGTGCGGTTGCTGTCGTAACCGTCCAGGGCGATGGCGGCGTCCAGGCTGACCTTGACCCGGCCAATTTCGTTGAGCTGCAGCGAACTCGCCGGGCCTTCGGCCAGGGTGTTTACGTCCACGCGGTGCACGATGCTGGTGATGGAACCCGGCACGTAGCTGGTGGCGCGCTTGATGTCGTATTTCTTGCCTGGCAGCATCGGTTCTTCAGCCATCCACACCAGCATGGCGTCGAAGGCGTCGGTCACTTGCGGCACGTTGTCGGCATGCACCAACAGGTCGCCACGGGAGATGTCGATCTCATCTTCCATGGTCAAGGTCACGGCCTGGCCTGGGCCTGCGTGTTCCAGCTCACCTTCAAAGGTGACGATGGATTTGACGCGGCTGCTCTTGCCCGACGGCAATACCACCACTTCGTCGCCCTTGTGCACGATGCCGCTCGCCAGGGTGCCGGCAAACCCACGGAAGTTCAGGTTCGGGCGGTTGACGTATTGCACCGGGAAACGCAGGTCGGTGTAGTTGCGGTCGTTGGCGATCTCGACAGTCTCCAAGATCTCCATCAGCGACTGGCCGGTGTACCAGGGCGAACGCTCGCTCTTGTTCACCACGTTGTCGCCCTTGAGCGCCGACATCGGCACGAAGGCCAGGGTGCTCGGCTTGAAGGCGATACCTTCGGCGAACTTCAGGTAATCGGCCTTGATCGACTCGAATACGCTTTGGTCAAAGCCGTTGATATCCATCTTGTTGATGGCCACCACGATGTGTTTGATGCCCAGCAACGAGGCGATGTAGCTGTGACGACGGGTCTGGGTCTGCACGCCGTAGCGGGCGTCGATCAGGATGATCGCCAGGTCACAGGTAGACGCACCGGTGGCCATGTTGCGGGTGTACTGCTCATGGCCGGGGGTATCGGCGATGATGAATTTGCGCTTGGCGGTGGAGAAATAGCGGTAGGCAACATCGATGGTGATGCCCTGCTCACGCTCGGCCTGCAGGCCATCGACCAGCAACGCCAGGTCGATATCGTCACCGGTGGTGCCGGACTTCTTCGAGTCGCGGGTAATGGCTTCCAGGTGATCTTCGTAGATCATCTTGGAGTCGTGCAGCAGGCGCCCGATCAGGGTGCTCTTGCCGTCATCGACGTTGCCGCAGGTCAGGAAGCGCAACATCTCTTTGCGCTCGTGCTGGCCCAGGTAGGCGAGGATGTCCTCGCTGATCAAATCAGATTGATGCGACATGACAGCCCCTTAGAAATAGCCTTGACGTTTTTTATCTTCCATCGAGCCTGCACCATCGTGGTCGATGACACGGCCCTGGCGCTCGGAAGTTCGCGTCAGGAGCATTTCCTGAATGATGTCCGTCAGCGTCTCGGCTTCGGACTCCACCGCACCCGTCAACGGGTAGCAGCCAAGGGTGCGGAAACGTACTTTCTTTTTGACGATACGGGCTTTGTCTTCGTCGGACAGGTGCTCGAGGATGCGGTCGTCGTCGATCATGATCAACGTGCCGTTCTTCTCGATCACCTCGCGCTCGGCGGCGAAGTACAGCGGCACGATCGGAATGCCTTCCAGGTAGATGTACTGCCAGATGTCAAGCTCGGTCCAGTTGGACAGCGGGAACACGCGGATCGACTCGCCCTTGTTGACGTTGCCGTTGTAGACGTTCCACAGCTCCGGGCGTTGGTTCTTCGGGTCCCAACGGTGCTTGCTGTCGCGGAACGAGTACACGCGCTCTTTGGCACGGGATTTCTCTTCATCGCGACGGGCACCGCCGAATGCTGCGTCGAAACCATGCTTGTCCAGCGCCTGCTTGAGGCCCTCGGTCTTCATGATATCGGTGTGCTTGGCACTGCCGTGGGTGAACGGGTTGATGTTCTGCGCCACGCCATCGGGGTTGATGTGGGTGATGAGGTCCAGCCCCAATTCCTCGACCATCTTGTCGCGGAACTTGTACATCTCCTGGAATTTCCAGCGAGTGTCGACGTGCATCACCGGAAATGGCAGTTTGCCCGGGAAGAAGGCCTTGCGTGCCAGGTGCAGCATCACGGCGGAGTCTTTACCGATCGAGTAGAGCATCACCGGGTTATCGAACTCGGCGGCGACCTCGCGGATGATGTGGATGCTTTCCGCCTCCAGCTGTTTCAGATGCGTCAGTTTGTCGACCATGGTTACTCACGGAAAAACGATCTTATGGACGGCCAGCGGGCCGTGTTCGAGCGAGGCATGCTAGCACAGCAACTTCTTCTATTTAGGGAGCCAGCTAGACCGAAACGGTATATGAATATGCCGCCGAGTTTGGCGCCCAACTCGCTCAATGTGGGATCTGGCTTGCCTGCGATACAGGCGCCGTGCTCCTTCAGGCTGACCGAGGTGATGCCATCGCAGGCAAGCCAGCGCACACGGTGTTCATGCTGTGCTTTAGATCGGATTGGGGCAGTCGATGAACAGATGCTCCAGGGCAAAGCGCCGCGCCAGATAGTCGCCTAGCGCCTGCACGCCATAGCGTTCGGTGGCGTGATGGCCGGCGGCGATGAAGCTGATGTCGTTTTCCCGGGCGCTGTGGAAGGTCTGTTCGGACGCTTCACCGCTTAGGTACAAATCGACACCCGCGGCAATCGCCTGGTCGATGTAGCCCTGGCCGCCACCGGTACACCAGCCGACGCGGCGAATCATCTCGCTGCCTTCGATCAGCAGCGGTTCGCGGCCCATCACGTCCTGCACGCGACGGGCGAAGTCGCGGGGTGACAAGGGCTCGGCCAGGGAGCCGACCAGGCCGACGATTTTTGGGTTGCCGGGGTCCAGCGGGCCTTCGACGGTGATGTCCAGGTGGCGAGCCAGTTGCACGTTGTTGCCGACATCGGCGTGCAGGTCCAGGGGCAAGTGGTAGGCCAGCAGGCTGATGTCATGCTTGAGCAGGGTTTTGAGGCGGCGCTGCTTCATGCCGGTGATGCATGGGTTTTCGCCCTTCCAGAAGTAACCGTGGTGCACCAGCACCAGGTCGGCCTTGGCTTCGACAGCGGCGTCCAGCAGGGCTTGGCTGGCGGTCACGCCGCTGACGATGCGCATCACTTGGGGCCGGCCCTCGACCTGCAGGCCATTGGGGCAGTAATCGGCAATTTTGGCGCTGCCGAGGTAGCGGTCGGCTTCCTCGACGAGGGTAGTAAGGGGCACGGCCATAAAAGACTCCTAAATATCCCGTTCGCAGGCGTCACAGCCTCGTATAATGCGCGACATTATGGGCGCTCTCCCGCCCCCTGCAACCTGTCAGGACTTACTTGATGCTCAAGGCACTGCGTTTTTTTGGATGGCCATTGTTGGCTGGCGTGCTGATCGCGATGCTGATTATCCAGCGTTATCCCCAGTGGGTGGGCCTGCCCACACTGGATGTGAACCTGCAACAGGCGCCGCAGACCAACACAGTGGTGCAAGGGCCGGTGACCTATGCCGATGCCGTGGTCATCGCCGCTCCGGCGGTGGTCAACCTGTACACCACCAAGGTCATCAACAAACCTGCGCATCCGTTGTTTGAAGACCCGCAATTTCGCCGCTACTTCGGTGACAACGGCCCCAAGCAGCGCCGCATGGAATCCAGCCTCGGCTCCGGCGTAATCATGAGCCCCGAAGGCTACATCCTCACCAACAACCACGTGACCACGGGCGCCGACCAGATCGTGGTGGCCCTGCGTGACGGCCGCGAAACCCTGGCCCGTGTGGTGGGCAGCGACCCGGAAACGGATCTGGCGGTACTCAAGATTGATCTGAAGAACCTGCCGGCCATCACCCTCGGCCGCTCCGACGGTTTGCGCGTGGGCGATGTGGCGCTGGCCATCGGCAACCCGTTCGGAGTGGGGCAAACGGTGACCATGGGCATCATCAGCGCCACCGGGCGTAACCAGTTGGGCCTTAACAGCTACGAAGATTTCATCCAGACCGACGCGGCGATCAACCCCGGCAACTCGGGCGGTGCGCTGGTGGACGCCAATGGCAACCTGACTGGCATCAACACCGCGATTTTTTCCAAGTCTGGCGGTTCACAGGGCATTGGTTTCGCCATCCCGGTAAAGCTGGCGATGGAAGTGATGAAGTCGATCATTGAGCACGGCCAGGTGATTCGCGGCTGGCTGGGCATTGAAGTACAGCCTTTGACCAAGGAACTGGCCGAGTCATTTGGCCTGACCGGGCGTCCAGGCATCGTGGTAGCGGGGATCTTCCGCGACGGCCCGGCGCAGAAAGCCGGCCTGCAACTGGGCGATGTGATCCTCAGCATCGACGGCGCGCCGGCGGGTGATGGCCGCAAGTCCATGAACCAGGTGGCGCGGATCAAGCCGACCGACAAGGTGGCGATCCTGGTGATGCGCAACGGCAAGGAGATCAAACTGTCGGCGGAAATCGGCCTGCGCCCACCACCGGCGACCGCGCCAGTGAAAGAAGAGCAATAACCGTCGCGACCCACGCGCCCGTTCGCGGGCGCTTGTAAGGCTATATTTCTTAGCGATTCATTCTCATTAGGCATGTTATATTGTTTCAATATCGCTATTGGAACGCTCTATCATGTCGTCTCGAAAGTTTGTGCCCCTGGCCGGCCTGGCCCTGGGTTTGCTGCTCGACCCTGCCTACGCCGAAGAAAACACCCTGGAGCTGGACACCATCAGCGTCACTTCCGACGCCTATGAATCCGCCACCGGTCCGGTCGACGGCTACCGTGCCACCCGCTCTGCCAGTGCGACCAAGACCGACACGGCCTTGCGCGACATCCCGCAGTCGATCAGCGTGATTCCGGCCACGGTACTCAAAGACCTGGGCAGTACCAGCGTTGAACGCGCCCTGGAATTCGCCGGCGGTGTGTCCAAGCAAAACAACTTCGGCGGCCTGACCCTCTACGAATACAGCGTGCGCGGCTTCACCACGTCCGAGTTCTACCAGGATGGTTTCAGCGCCAACCGTGGTTACCCCAGCACCCCGGACGCAGCGAATATCGAGCGCATCGAAGTGCTCAAGGGCCCCGCCGCCAGCCTCTATGGGCGTGGCGATCCCGGCGGCACGGTGAATATCGTCACCAAGAAACCCCAGCCCGAGGCCTTCACCACGCTGCAGACCAGCGCCGGCAGTTGGGACCGTTACCGCACCGCGCTGGATGTGAATACGCCGCTGGACAGCGAGGGGCGCGTGCTGACGCGAGTGAACCTGGCGGTTGAAGACAACCACAGCTTTCGCGATCACGTCGACGCCAAGCGCGTGTTCGTCGCGCCCTCCTTCAGTTGGCAACTGGACCCGGACACCACGCTGCTGGTGGAAAGCGAATTCGTGCGCCACAGCTCCACCTTCGACCGGGGCATCGTCGCCAACACCGGCATGTCCCATTCCACCTTCCTCGGCGAGCCCAACGACGGCAATATCCGCAACCACAACAACCGCATTCAGGCGGCGTTGGAACACCACCTCAACGACGCCTGGAAACTGCGCCTGGCCAGCCATTACAAGCAAGGCAGCCTGTGGGGCGATGCTTCGGAAAGCCGGGCGTTGAACGCAGACGGCCACAGCGTCAATCGCCGCTACCGTGAACGCTCCACCGGTTGGCATGACAGCATCACCCAGCTGGAACTGCGCGGGGTGTTCGATATCGGCAGTTGGCAACATGAACTGTTGATCGGCACCGAATACGAGGATTACCGCAAGAAAGAGCGTGTGACGACGATCGCTGGCGACTATCCCATCGACATCTACAAACCGGTGTACGGCCAGCCCAAACCCAACGGCATACGCTCCGGCACTGACTTCTTCGAACAAACCAAAAGCCACGCACTGAACCTGCAAGACCAGATCATCTTCACCGACCGCCTGCGCGGCATGATCGGTGCGCGCTTCGAACACTTCGAACAAAGCACCGACGACTTCACCCTCAACCACGCCAAGAGCCGCCAAACCCACGACGCCTTCACTCAACGCGCCGGCCTGCTCTACCAGCTCACGCCAGAAGTCGGCGTGTTTGCCAACGCCTCCACCTCGTTCAAGCCCAATGGCGGTCTGGATGCCGGTGGCAAGTCCTTCAAGCCCGAAGAAGGCGTGGGTTATGAGGTGGGCATCAAGAGCGAGCTGTTTGACGACCGCCTCAGCGCCACTCTGGCGGCCTTTCATATCGAAAAGGAAAACGTGCTGACCCTGGACCCGGCGACCAACCTCAACCGCGCCATGGGCAAGGCCCGCAGCCAGGGCTTCGACCTGCAAGTAACCGGGCAAGTGACCGACGCAGTCCGCGTGATCGGCGCCTTGGCCTACATCGACGCTGAAGTGACCAAGGGCGACAAAATCATCCCCACGGGCAGCCGCATTCTCGGCGTGGCCAAGCGCAGCGGCAGTGTGTTGGGTGTGTATGAATTCCAGGACGGCGCATTGCGTGGCTCAGACCTGGGCGCAGCGTTCACCTATGTAGGTGACCGCTCAGGCGAAGCCGGCACAGGCTTCGAACTGCCCGCCTACCACACCGTGGATTTGCTGGCCCATTACAAGGCCACGCAGAACGTGACGGTGGGGCTGAACCTCAACAACCTGTTCAATGAAAAGTACTACGAGCGGTCCTACAGCAACTATTGGGTCAACCCCGGCGAGCCGCGCAACTTCACGGTTAGCCTGACCCTTAATCTGTAGATACAGTCAAAATGTGTGGCTTGCCTGCGATGACCATAGGTAATCACGATGCGAAGCGAGCCGCTCTTGATCTTGATCTGCTTGTGATCTTGATCTCAGGCGCCCCGTTAAACCACGCTGGCCGAACGCAGGCTTGAATTCGTGGGTAACCCGGCAGGACGCCGGGTTAGCCGCCCCGCGCCATGGATGGCGCGTGGCGGCGGCCCACGGATTCAAGCCTGTGTTCGGGCACACCGAGCCTAGGCGAGGTGCCGAGTGGTGGGGCAAGAGCCCTTTGGTTACTTTGGGCTGGGCCGGCATTCCGGCTCTTTTCCAAAGTGACCCGCTGTAAAAGCGGAACCCTAAGCAGCCGTTACCGCAGGAATGGATATGTACACAATCCAACTGTGTTGACTGCCATGCCGCCTTCGCGAGCAAGCCCGCTCCCACAGTTGGTCCGCGGGGGGTCAAGTAGGGAAGCGTCGCGGTTAGGCCGCCATCGCAGGCAAGCCAGCTCCCACAATTGGATCACCGCAGGGCTCGATTACAAGGCAACCGGCGCCCGTTCGCACAGGGTATTAAGCGCCGCCGCCCACTGCGGCTCGTCATTCAGGCAAGGCACCAACACCAACTCCTCGCCCCCCGCTTCACAAAATTGCTCGCGACCGCGATCGCCAATTTCCTCCAACGTCTCAATACAGTCGGCGACGAACGCCGGGCACATCACCAGCAGCTTCTTCACCCCTTGCTGGGCCAATGCCTCAAGGCGCGCCTCGGTGTAGGGTTCGATCCACTTGGCCCGGCCCAGGCGGGACTGGAACGCCACCGACCATTTGCCCTCCGGCAAACCCAGCCGCTCGGCCACATCCCGCGCCACGCTGAAGCACTGCGCGCGGTAACAGGTGGCAAGCACTTCAGGGGATGCGTTCTTGCAGCAGTCGGCGTCCTTGAAGCAGTGCTGGCCGGTAGGGTCGAGCTTGGTCAGGTGACGCTCAGGCAAACCATGGAAACTGAGCAGCAAGTGATCGTAATCCTGCTCCACATAAGCGCGCACACTCGCCGCCAGCGCATCGAGGTACTCAGGCTGATCGTAGAACGGTTGCAGGATCGAAAACTGCACATTCAGTTGCTTGTCGCGCACCACTCGCTTGGCTTCCTCTATCACCGTGGTGACGGTGCTGTCGGCAAATTGAGGGTACAACGGCGCCAGTGTGATTTTTTGAATACCCTGGGCGGCCAGGCGCGTCAGGACCGTTTCCAGGGACGGTTCGCCGTAACGCATCGCCAGTTCCACCGGGCCCTGGGTCCACTGCGCGGTCATCTGCTGTTGCAGGCGGCGGCTCAGCACCACCAGCGGCGAACCTTCGTCCCACCAGATCGACGCATAGGCATGGGCCGATTGCTCGGGGCGCTTGATCAGGATCAGCGACACCAGCAAGCGCCGCACCGGCCACGGCAAGTCGATCACATAAGGGTCCATCAGGAACTGATTGAGGTAGCTGCGCACATCGGCCACTGAAGTGGACTTTGGCGAACCCAGGTTGACCAGTAACAACGCGTGATCGGTCATGCAACATCCTATCTTTAGAGGCGGCTGGACAAGTCGTCCAGAGCCGCACGCAACTCAGTGAACTGGAAAGTGAAACCTGCGGCCTGCAGCCGTTCAGGCAAAGCCTTTTGCCCGCCCAGCAACAAGCCGGACAACTCACCCAGGCCAACCTTCAACGCAAATGCCGGCATCGGCATGAACGCCGGGCGGTGCAGCACCTGGCCCAAGGTCTTGGCAAATTCGCGGTTGCGCACCGGGTGTGGCGCGCAGGCATTATAAGGACCGTTGGCGTCTTGCTTGTGCAGAAGAAAATCAATCAGGGCGATTTGATCCTTGATATGCACCCAGGGCATCCACTGCCGTCCACTGCCAATCGGCCCGCCCAGCGCCAGTTTGAACGGCAGCAGCAGGCGCGACAAAAAGCCGCCCTCGGCAGACAGCACCAACCCCGTACGCACCAGCACCACGCGAATGCCCAAGGCTTCGGCACGCTGGGCGGTTTCCTCCCAGGCGATACACAACTGGCTGGGGAAGTCATCCAGCACCGGGCCGCTGGCTTCGGTCAGTTCGCGCTCGCCGCCGTCGCCGTACCAACCCACCGCAGAACCGGAGATCAGCACCGCCGGTTTTTGCTCCAGGCTTTCCATCCAGGCCAGCAAGGTTTCGGTGAGGTGAATGCGACTGTTCCACAGCAATGCCTTGCGCTTGTGGGTCCAAGGCCGGTCGGCGATAGGCGCGCCTGCCAGGTTGACCACCGCGTCCACCGCGCCAATCACCTCTTGTAGACGAGCCACCCCGAGCACCTGCGCACCACACACCTGGGCGACCGTTTCCGGTTGCCGGCTCCACACCGTCAGGCGATGGCCTTGCGCGAGCCAGTGCTTGCAGAGTTGGCGACCGATCAAGCCGGTACCGCCGGTCAGCAAAATATGCATGGGACTCTCCTCATGTAACGTTCGCCGCCGCTCACTGGTCTATTTTATAAGCAGGGATCAATTTGATAATTGAGCGTGACGGGGGTTCAAGCCTTAGCTTAACCATAGGTCACGCCACACAATCAGGCACGCCAAAACTTATACCAAAAAACAATATTGTACAGCTATTGGTGTCGGCGTAGTCTGTACCCAACGGTAAAACGAGGCCTCCCATGACTGTTCCCATCGCGATCATTGGTACCGGCATCGCCGGTCTCTCCGCCGCCCGAGCGTTACAAGACGCCGGGCACGCAGTACAACTCTTCGATAAAAGCCGCGGCAGCGGTGGCCGCATGTCCAGTAAGCGCAGCGACGCCGGCGCGCTGGACATGGGCGCGCAATATTTCACCGCCCGCGACCGGCGCTTCGTCAACGAAGTGCAGCGCTGGCAAAGCAACGGCTGGGCCGAGCAGTGGAAGCCCCAGCTGTATAACTTCAAGTCCGGGCAGTTGACGCCCTCCCCCGATGAGCAGATCCGCTGGGTGGGCACACCGCGCATGAGCGCCATCACCCGCGCCCTGCTCGACGACTTGCCGGTGGAGTTCGGTTGCCGCATCACCGAAGTCTTCCAGGGCACGCAGCACTGGAACCTGCTCGACGCGGACGGCGGCAATCACGGCCCTTTCAGTCACGTGATCATTGCCACGCCGGCGCCCCAAGCCACCGCCCTGCTGGCCGCCGCGCCCAAGCTGGCGAGCGCCGCCACCGGGGTGAAAATGGACCCGACCTGGGCCATCGCCCTGGCGTTCGACAAGCCCCTGGATACGCCGATGGAGGGCTGCTTCGTGCAAGACAGCCCCCTCGACTGGCTGGCACGCAACCGCAGCAAGCCTGGGCGCGACACCACCCTCGACACCTGGGTGCTGCACGCCACCAGCGCCTGGAGCAAGGCCCACCTGGACCTGCCCAAGGAAGCGGTGATCGAACACCTGCACGGCGCCTTTGCCGAATTGCTGCACAGCGCCATGCCCGCGCCGTCGTTCAGCCTGGCGCATCGCTGGCTCTACGCACGCCCCTCCAGCAGCCATGAGTTCGGTGTGCTGGCCGACGCCGACCTGGGCTTGTTCGTTTGCGGCGACTGGTGCCTGTCCGGTCGGGTGGAAGGTGCCTGGTTGAGTGGCCAGGAAGCGGCGCGACGCTTGATCGAGCACCTGCAATGAACCGCATCAACCCCGCCAAACTGCTGCTGTCAAAATGGACGGCAGCTCATCCTCGCCACAAGGAAAAACACTTCCTGGTCACCGAGTTGTTCCGTGACGACGAGGGCACGGTGCTGGACATCGAACTGCAGGCCATCCTGACTCGGCGCGCCGAACGCCTGCCCTGGCAGACCCTGAAAAACGCTGAAGACTGGAAAATCGGCTGGAAATAAAGCGGCGGCACAAACCTGTACAAATTATTTGACTTGTACAACATCGAGCCTATGATGAGATTTAGTTGTACAAGATTTTTAGCTTGTACAGGATTCTTGCAGAGGTTTGCTTATGTCCAGCCATGTGAAACCGAAGATCGCCATCAGCGCCTGCCTTCTGGGTGAGAACGTGCGCTTCAATGGCGGTCATAAACAGTCCCTGCTATGCAGCCAGACCCTGAGTGACTACTTCGATTTTGTCCCGTTGTGCCCTGAAGTTGCCATCGGCCTGGGCATTCCTCGGCAAGCGATCCGCCTGGTCGGCGATCCCAACCAACCGCAGGCTGTGGGCAGCGTAAACCCTGCGCTCAATGTCACTCAGCCACTGGACGATTACGGCCAGCAAATGGCCCGGGAACATACCGACCTGTGCGGCTACATTTTCATGCAAAAGTCACCGTCTTGTGGGCTGGAGCGGGTCAAGGTGTACCGCGACAACGGCACGCCCGTCGACGGTGGCGGGCGCGGTATTTACGCCCAGGCGTTTTGTGCCCGCCACCCCAACCTGCCGGTGGAGGAAGACGGTCGCCTGAACGACCCGGTGCTGCGGGAAAACTTCCTCACCCGCGTATTCGTGTACGCCAGTTGGCAGCAACTATTGGCCGACGGCCTTACCCGTCACCGCTTGCTGACGTTTCACTCGCGCTACAAGTACCTGCTGATGGCCCACAGCCCGGCGCATTACAAAAGCCTGGGCCACTTGCTCGGCAGCATGGGCAAGGGCATTGACCTGCAAGCTTTGGCCGACGGCTATTTCAGCGAACTGATGGCGGGCCTGAAAAAATGCGCGACTCGCGGTACCCATACCAATGTGCTGCAACACATCAGTGGCTACCTCAAGCAGGCCATCAGCGCCGATGACAAACAGGAAATGCAGACCGTCATCGGCCAATACCGCCACGGCATCGTGCCACTGGTGGTGCCGCTGACCCTGCTCAAGCACCACTTTCGCCAACATCCGGACCGCTACATCGCGCAGCAGGCCTACCTGCAACCGCACCCGGAAAACCTCAGCCTGCGTAATGCGATCTAACCCATGAAACCTGCCCTGCTCGACGAACCCGGCGAAGACATCGCCCTGGCCCTGGAAAACGGTTGGCTGCCGATCCGCGAGGTGGCGCGCCAGACCGGCGTGAATGCGGTGACGCTGCGCGCGTGGGAGCGCCGCTACGGCCTCATCGTGCCCCAGCGCACGCCCAAAGGGCATCGGTTGTTCAGCGCCGAACACGTGCAACGCATCCAGGCCATCCTCACCTGGCTCAATCGCGGCGTGCCGGTCAGCCAGGTCAAAGGGCTGATCGACTCCGCCCAAGGTAGCCCGGAGCCGATGGAAAACGAGTGGCAGAGCCTGCGCCAGCATTTGGTGAGTGCCATCAGTGAACTGGCCGAGCGCCGGGTCGATGACGCCTTCAACCAGGCCATGGCGCTGTACCCACCACGTACCTTGTGCGAGCAACTGATGCTGCCGCTGCTCAACGAGCTGGAACAACGCTGGCAGGGCCAGTTCGGCGCGCAGATGGAGCGGGTGTTCTTCTTGTCCTGGTTGCGCAGCAAGTTCGGCGCACGGATCTATCACAACAATCGTCAACTCCACGGCGCGCCGCTGTTGCTGGTCAATCATTCCGACCTGCCCCTGGAACCCCACCTGTGGCTCAGCGCCTGGCTGGCCAGCAGTGCCGATTGCCCGGTGGAAGTGTTCGATTGGCCGCTGCCGATGGGCGAACTCGCCCTGGCGGTGGAACACCTGCAACCGCGTGCGGTGCTGCTGTATTCGAGCAAGGCGTTGCAGGTGCCGGCCCTCAGCAAACTGCTGGGCGGCATCCGTTGCCCAACCGTGATTGCCGGACCAACGGTGTGCATCCACCACGCCGAGTTGGGCGTATTAACCCAGGACATCCCTGAGTTGTCCGTGGCCGAGGACCTGTTGTCGGCCCATCAATTATTGATCCAGCGTGGAATTGTCTGAATGCATCTGATCTGGTTGCGCACCGACTTGCGCCTGCACGACAACACTGCCCTGGCGGCCGCGAGCCAGCGCGGCCCCGTCGCGGCTGTTTACCTGATCACACCCGAGCAATGGCAGGCGCATGATGACGCGCCGTGCAAAGTCGATTTCTGGCTGCGCAACTTGCAGCACCTGAGCCAGGCACTGGACAACCTCAACATCCCCCTGTTAATCCGCCACGCCGCGACCTGGGACCAGGCGCCGACGGTACTGAGCCAACTGTGCCGCGAGCTGTCGGTGGAGTCGGTACACGTCAACGAGGAATACGGCATTCACGAGAGCCGCCGCGACAGCGCCGTGGCCCAGGCCCTGGAAGCTGACGGCGTGACCTTCCACAGCTACCTGGACCAACTGTTTTTCCAGCCGGGTAGTGTGCTGACCAAGACCGGCACCTACTTCCAGGTGTTCAGCCAGTTCCGCAAGGTCTGCTACAGCCGCCTGCACAGCGCCCTGCCCCGCAGGGTGCCGACGCCAAAGGCCCAGGCCGAGCCTGGCGTGAAGAGCGACCCTGTGCCAACGGCAGTCGAAGGGTTCCCGACACCCAGCGAAACCTTGCGTGCCCTCTGGCCCGCTGGCGAAGACGAAGCGCGCCGTCGCCTTGATGCCTTCGCCGATCAGCAGATCAGCTATTACAAGGACGAACGCGACTTCCCGGCCAAGCCCGGCACCAGTCAGCTTTCTGCCTACCTGGCCGCCGGTGTGGTTTCGCCGCGCCAGTGCTTGCACGCCGCGCTGCAAACCAACCAGGGCGAGTTCGAAAGCGGCGACATCGGCGCCATCACCTGGATCAACGAGCTGCTGTGGCGCGAGTTCTACAAGCACATCCTGGTCGGCTACCCACGGGTTTCCCGCCACCGCGCGTTTCGCCCGGAAACCGAAGCGCTGGCCTGGCGCAAGGCGCCCGAAGACCTGGCCGCCTGGCAACAGGCGCGCACCGGCTTGCCGATCATCGACGCGGCCATGCGCCAATTGCTGGAAACCGGCTGGATGCACAATCGCCTGCGCATGGTGGTGGCGATGTTCCTGACCAAAAACCTGCTGATCGACTGGCGCGAAGGCGAGCGCTTCTTCATGCGCCACCTGATCGACGGTGATCTGGCGGCCAACAACGGCGGCTGGCAGTGGAGTTCGTCCACCGGCACCGACTCGGCGCCGTATTTCCGGATATTCAGCCCGCTGAGCCAATCGGAAAAATTCGACGGCGACGGCGTATTCATCAAACGCTGGCTCCCGGAACTGGCCGCGCTGAATAAAAAACAAGTGCACAACCCCGAAGCGGCTGGCGGCCTGTTCGGCGTGGCGGATTACCCGCGTGCCATCGTCGATTTGAAACAGTCTCGCGAGCGCGCCTTGGCCGCATTTCGCCGGCTGCCTTCGCGTCAGGAGATGGCCGAACATGAGTGACTTCCTGCGCCAGTTCGCCCCCACCTTCGCCACGCTGGACAAGCACAACCTGCACCTGCTCGGCCGCCTGTACAGCGAGGACGTCGCCTTCGCCGACCCCCTGCATGAAGTTCAGGGCCTGCCAGCGTTGCAGCGTTACTTTGCCGACTTGTACAGCAACGTCAGCGAGCTGAATTTTGACTTCCACGGCTTCGATACCGTGGCCGAAGGCGAGGGCTACCTGCGCTGGACTATGCGTTTTCGTCACCCACGCCTGGCCGGCGGCCAGGTGATCGAGGTGCCAGGCTGTTCCCATTTGATGTGGCACGACAAGGTTTACCGCCATCGCGACTACTTCGATGCCGGCGCCCTGCTCTATGAACATGTCCCCCTACTGGGTCGCGTTATTCGTTGGCTGAAAAGGAGAATGGGATGAGCCTTACACCGCCCCGTCGTTATTGGCTGACCGGCGCCAGCAGTGGTATCGGTGCGGCGCTGGCCGTGGAGTTGCTCGACAGCGGCGCCCACGTGGCCCTCAGTTCCCGCACCCAAGGCCCGCTGGATGCCCTCGCCGTTCGATATCCAGGCCAGGTGCTGGTGGTGGCCGGCGACCTGACCAACAGCCAGACCGTGCGCGAGATCGGTGAGCGTATCAGCGAGGTCTGGGGTTCGCTGGACACGGTGATCCTCAACGCCGGCACTTGTGAATACGTCGACGCCCGGCAATTTGACGCCTCGATCATCGAGCACGTGGTGCGTACCAACCTGCTGGCGAGCAGTTATTGCATCGAGGCCGCGCTGCCGCTGTTGCGCGCCGGGCGTACCCCGCATCTGGTGGGCGTGGCCAGTGCCGTGACCTACCTGCCCATGCCTCGCGCCGAAGCCTACGGCGCGTCCAAGGCCGGCCTGCGTTACTTGTTCGAATCCCTGCGTATCGGCCTGTCGCCAGAAAACATCGATGTCACGGTGATCAGCCCAGGCTTCGTCGACACGCCGCTGACCGAGCGCAATGATTTCCCGATGCCCCTGAGCTGGCCGGCCGACAAAGCCGCGAAACACATCTTCGCCAAGCTGGAAAAACGCCCGCTGGAAATCGCCTTTCCGGCCCTGTTCATTGCCACCTTGTGGCCGCTGTCGAAGCTGCCCAACCGCGCGCAACTGATCATCGGCAAACGCATGCTGCGCAGCCCGCCACCGAAGAAGGACGACCTGTGAAGATCGCCATTATCGGCAGCGGCATCGCCGGGCTGACCAGCGCCTACCTGCTCAGCCGTCGCCACGACATTACGCTGTTCGAGGCCAGTGACTGCATTGGCGGGCATACCCACACGGCCAAGGTGACGGTCGACGGCAAAAGCTATGCGGTGGACACGGGCTTCATTGTGTTCAACGACTGGACCTACCCCAACTTCATCCGTCTGCTGGAGCAGATCGGGGTCAGGTTCAAACCCACCGAGATGAGCTTTTCGGTGTGTGACCAAAGCACTGGCTTTGAGTACAACGGCAACAACCTCAACAGCCTGTTTGCCCAGCGCCGCAACATCCTGTCGCCGGGGTTCTGGGGCATGTTGCGCGATATCCTGCGCTTCAATCGCCAGGCGCCCCTGGACTTGCAAGAGCAGCGCATCAGCGCCGACATGACCCTGGGCGATTACCTCACCGCTGGCGGCTATGGCCCCAGGTTTATCCGGCATTACATCGTGCCGATGGGCGCGGCCATCTGGTCGATGTCCTTGGCCGATATGCTCAAGTTTCCGCTGCAGTTTTTTGTGCGCTTCTTCAAGAATCACGGCTTGCTTTCGGTGAGCAACCGCCCGCAATGGTGCGTGATCGAAGGCGGCTCCAGCTGTTATATCGAGCCGCTGACCCGCAGCTTTCGCGAACAGATACGGCTCAACTGCCCTGTGCATAAGGTGCAACGCAGCGACGAGGGTGTGGTTATCCACAGCCCGGCCGGCAGCGAAACCTTCGACCGCGTGGTGTTCGCCTGCCACAGCGATCAGGCCCTGGCCTTGCTCGATGACCCCAGCCAGGCCGAACAGCAGATCCTCGGTGCCCTGCCCTACGCCGACAACGACGTGGTGCTGCACACCGACACACGCCTGCTGCCCGACCGCAAACTGGCCTGGGCCAGCTGGAACTATCGGCTGACGGGCAACGTGCAACAACAGGCCGCCGTCACCTATGACATGAACATCCTGCAAGGCATCGACAGCGCCACTACCTTTTGCGTCAGCCTCAACCAGACGCCGATGATCAACCCGCTAAAGATCCTGGCGCGCTACACCTACGCCCATCCGCAATACAGCCTGGCCGCAGTCGCCGCACAGGCACGCTGGGAAGAATTGAACGGCGTGCGCAATACCTTCTACTGCGGGGCCTACTGGGCCAACGGCTTTCACGAAGACGGCGTGGTCAGCGCTCTGCGCATGGCCCAGGCGTTTGGGGAAACCCTGTGAACAGCGCCCTGTACAGCGGCTGGATCGCCCATCGGCGGTTTACGCCCAAGGCCCACGCCTTTCGCTACCGCATCGGCCTGCTGTACCTGGACCTCAGCGAAGAGGACGAAGTACTGGGGCTCTCGCCGCTGGCTGGCACGAGTCGCCTGGCGCCTTTCGGTTTCCGCCAGCAGGATTACCTGCGTGAATTCACGCGCCACGGCATGAGCTTGAGCGATGCTGTGCGCGACGAAGTCGGCAAGGCCCTGGGGCATACGCCCCAGGGCGCTATCTGCCTGCTGACCCAGGCCCGCAGTTGGGGCCTGGCTTTTAACCCGGTGAGTTTCTTCTACTGCTTCGAGGCTGACGGGCAACTGGGCGCGATCCTGTGTGAAGTGACCAACACCCCATGGCGCGAGCGCTATCACTACGTGCTGCCCGCCCAGGCACTGGGCGCCGATGAGCACCAGCATTTCGCCGTGGCCAAGGCCTTCCATGTGTCGCCGTTTTTGCCTCGCGAGCTGGAATACCGCATGAGTTTCAGCCCGCCCGCCGCCAGGCTCGGCGTGCATATGGCCGATTGGCAGGGCACGCAAAAAGTCTTCGACGCCACCTTGAGCCTGGAAAAACAGGCACTGAGCCGCGCCAGCCTGCATCGCTATCTGTGGCGCTTCCCCTGGATGACCGCCAAGACCGGCCTTGCGATCTACTGGCAAGCCTTGCGCCTGCTGCTCAAACGCACACCGATTTTTTCCCACCAGGCCGCCGATGGCGCCTCTCGCACCGCAGTCGGGTATACCAAGGATCGCCACCATGAAATCCCCTAGCTTATCGGTCAAGGCTAACCGCCTGAACGTCAACGGCATGACCGCTGCGCTGTTGCGCAAAGGCGTGTTGCGCCAGCTCAGCCAATTGCGCCACGGCCAGTTGGTGATCATCGAGGATGGCGAGCGGCAAGTCTTCGGCGCACGGGAAGCGCACCTGCTGGGCGAGATCCAGATTCTCGACGCGGCGGTATGGGGGCTGGTGGCGGCCAATGGCTCGATCGGCGCCGGCGAAGCGTTTATCCATGGTTACTGGACCAGCCCCGACCTCACCGCCGTGGTGCGGGTGATGGTCAGCAACCTGGAGGTGCTCGACGCCATGGAAGGCGGGCTGGCACGCCTGGCCCGGCCGTTCACTCAGGGCCTGCACTGGCTCAACCGCAACACACGCAAAGGCTCGCAAAAAAACATCGCCGCCCATTACGACCTGGGCAACGACCTGTTCGAAGAATTTCTCGACCCCACCATGATGTACTCGGCGGCGCAGTTCCTGACGCCTGATGACACCCTGGAGCAGGCACAGCTGAACAAGCTGGCGCGGATTTGCCAGAAACTGGCGCTCAAGCCCAGCGACCATCTGCTGGAAATCGGTACCGGCTGGGGCAGCATGGCGTTGTATGCGGCGCAGCATTATGGTTGCCGGGTCACCACCACGACCTTGTCCAAGGAGCAGTTCGCCTACACCGCCCAGCGTATCGAGGCGCTGGGCCTGCAAGATCAAGTGACCGTGCTGCTGAGCGATTACCGCGACCTCACCGGTGAGTACGACAAGCTGGTGTCGATCGAAATGATTGAAGCGGTGGGCCATCGTTTCCTGCCCACCTATTTCAAACAATGTGCCCAGTTGCTCAAGCCCGACGGCCTGATGCTGCTGCAAGCCATCACCATACGTGAACAGCGCTTTGAACAGGCCAAGCGCAGCGTCGACTTTATCCAGCGCTACATCTTCCCCGGCGGCGCGCTGCCCTGTGTGCAAAACATGCTGCAGATCGTCAGCCGCGACACCGACATGAACCTGCTGCACATGGAAGACTTCGGCCTGCACTACGCTCGCACCCTGCGCCTGTGGCATGAAAACTTTCGCCGCGCCCATGGCCGTCTTGCGGAACTCGGTTATGACGAATACTTCCTGCGCCTGTGGGAGTTTTACCTGTGCTACTGCGAAGGCGGCTTTATGGAGCGCACCATCGGCACCGCGCAGTTGCTGCTGGCCAAACCGGCGGCCATCAATCCGCCGCTGCTCGGGCGTTTCAGTGCTTAAATCCCTGGCCAATGCCGTGCTGTTTCAGTGCGGCTGGTTTGCCTGCGTACTCGGCGGCGATAGCCGTTGGTTGCTGATCGGCGTCGCGGTACTGGGCGCACACTTGCTGTGGATAAGTGCTTGGGCAAGAGAGGGGCAAGTGATTCTGGCCGTGACGGTGCTGGGAACGCTGGTCGATACAGCACTGCGCGGGCTCGGCGTGTTTGAGTTCAATACGCCGGGACCACTGATTCCGCTGTGGCTGATACTGTTATGGGCCTTGCTGGCCACCACCTTGCGCCATTGCCTGGCCTGGAGCGCACGGCCCTGGTGGCTGGCCAGCCTGCTAGGCGCGGTGGGCGGGCCGTTGTCTTATTACGCCGGCAGCCAATTGGCAGGCGTGAGTTTTGCGTACGGCACCACCCCAACACTGATCGGCCTGGCGCTGTTATGGGCCATGCTCTTTCCGCTGTTGCACGGGGTTGCACAGAGGCTGGAATACTGACGCCCGTCCGAGCATTCATACGCGTCTAGCGCACTTGCCTTACACTGCGCGCCTATGACCAACATCCCTCACATTCAAATCACCGAACCCGTCACCTGCTCGACGTGCGCGGCCTGTTGCTGCCAGCTGGAAGTCATGCTGATCACCGACACCGGCGTGCCGCAACGCTTTATCGATACCGACGATTGGGGAGGTGAGGTGATGCTGCGCCTGGACGACGGCTGGTGCGCAGCGCTGGACCGCGACACGATGATGTGCACGATCTATGAGCTTCGGCCGTTGATTTGCCGGGAGTTCGAGATGGGGGCGCCGGAATGCCTTGAAGAGCGCGAAGGTATTACCACGGCCTATCGCTGACCCCGAACTTCGTGACGATCACGGGCTTGTGTGGGAGCGGGCTTGCTCGCGAATGCGGTGGGTCAGTCTAAGTATGTGCTAGCTGATACACCGCTTTCGCGAGCAAGCCCGCTCCCACAGGGGGCCAAGTGTTCTTGAGATTAGAGCGGCATGGTGTAGTGCAGCGAGTAGCTCTCTACCCCATCGTTGTTGCTGCTGATGCCGGCATTGGAATAATGCGTGGCACGAATGCCCACTTCATGCCCGCCGTTGAACCGCAGGCCGAAACCCAGGCGGTCTTCGAACTGGAAGGACTGGCCGATGTTGTTGTCTTCCAGCCGAGTGCGGGAGAACAACGCCACGCCGATACCGGCTTCGATGTAGGGCTTGACCGACTCGCCGGCAAACTCATACACAAATACCGGCGAGAACGACAGGCTGCTGGCGCCTGCACGGTCGTCCCCTTCCCAATAGGTATAGGCGCCGCTCCAGTAGCCGGTCAGTCGGCCGACATTGCTCTGCATCCAGCTTTTGTCCCAATCGGAGGTCAGGCCCAGGCGGTAGGTCAGCGTCGAATCGCTGGTGCTCCCCAAGCCGAACTCCAGGCCGGCGGCCTGGGCTGAAACAGAGTGTCCCAACATAGCGGCCGCAATCGCAGCCAAACAGAACAAGCGCTTCATGTGAAACGTCCTTTGCAAACGGAATAATTGGGTTATGTACAGGCTAACGGGCTATAGAAGCCGACGCATAGCCAGAAGTTCAGCTTTTTTCAGTGTTATTTCACGAAATTTTCACGAGCCAAAGCTTCGCACAACTCCAGGATGTTTCCAAAGTGTCGGTAGGATATTTCTTAGGTGACACAGATCGCCGCTGGTCCAAAACTGTGCAGGTTCAGGTTCGCCAGCGGCCAGCAGGTCGCGATCACCCAGCAAGCGCTTGAGTTGGCGCGCCACGGCGGCGCCGGTATCAATGAGGATGATGCTGGGGGGCAGCATCTGCGCCAGGAGTGGCTTGAGGAAGGGGTAATGAGTGCAACCCAGGATGATGGTGTCGCAACCGGCGCTGAGCAGCGGCTCGACATAGCCTTGCAGCAGGGCGCGCAAGGCCGGGCTGTTGAGGTCGCCGGCTTCAATCAGCTCCACCAGGCCCGGGCACGGCTGGGTAATCACCCGTACATCGGTGGCGAAGCGGTCGAGCAAGGCGGCGAACTTGGCGCTTTGCAGGGTACCGGTGGTGGCGAGCACACCCACCACGCCACTGCGCGTGGCTGCGGCAGCAGGTTTGACCGCAGGCTCCATGCCTACCAGCGGCCAGTCGGGGTAGTGCTGGCGCAAATCGGCCACCGCGGCGACCGTGGCCGTGTTGCAGGCAATCACAAAGGCCTTGGCGCCCCGCTCGCGGAAAAACTCAGCGACCGAGCGAGAACGCTCAAGAATGAACGCCGGCGTTTTCTCGCCATAAGGAATGTGCCCGCAGTCCGCCACGTACAACAGTGACTCGTGGGGCAACAACTGCTGGATTTCTTCCAGCACCGTGAGGCCGCCGATGCCGGAATCGAACACACCAATAGGCGCGCCCTTAACCATGCTTTGCCCCGCAGACGCTGCAGCCTGGGTCACGCTTGACGCGCAACTCGCGAAAACGCGTGGTCAGCGCATCGATCAACAACAGGCGCCCCACCAACGGCTCACCAAAACCGGCCAGCAGCTTCAAGGCTTCCAGCGCTTGCAGGCTGCCCACCACCCCCACCAACGGCCCGACAACGCCGGCTTCGCTGCAGGTCAGTTCAGTGTCGCTGCCGTGCCCGTACAAACAGTGGTAACAGGGGCTGTCGGCGCGACGGGGGTCGAATACCGACAACTGCCCCTCAAGGCGAATGGCCGCGCCACTGACCAGGGGTTTGCCGGCGGCGACGCAGGCCGCATTGACCGCCTCGCGGGTAGAGAAGTTGTCGCTGCAATCGAGCACCAGGTCCACTGCGTTGACCGCAGCGGCCAGCGAGTCGGCATCCAGCGCAGCACGATGGGCGACCAGGGTGACTTGAGGGTTGATCGCCCTCAGGCGCCCCATGGCCGAATCGACCTTGGTCTGCCCCACGCTGTCGGTGTCATGGATGATCTGGCGTTGCAGGTTGGTCAAATCGACTGTATCGAAATCCGCCAGGTGCAATTCGCCCACCCCGGCAGCGGCCAGGTAAAGCGCCACCGGAGCGCCCAGGCCACCCAGGCCGACGATCAACGCGCGACTCTGCTTCAGGCGCAATTGGCCGTCGATGTCGACAGGCTGCAACAGAATCTGCCGGCTATAGCGCAACAACTCCTGATCGGTCAGCACGGGCGGCGCCCCAAGGTGATGCGCTCGTGACCGCCGAGATCGATGCGGCTGTGTACGCCGTCAAAGCCCTGGTTCAGCAACAAATCGCGCACGGCCTGGGCCTGGTCGTAACCGTGCTCGAGCAACAGCCAGCCTCCGTCGTTCAGGTGGTCAGGAGACTCTTGGGTGATCAGGCGCAAGTCGTCCAGACCATCGTGCCCCGCCACCAGCGCACTGGCCGGTTCGAAGCGCACATCGCCGGCCGCCAGGTGCGGGTCATTGTCGGCAATGTAGGGCGGGTTGCTGATGATCAGGTCGAAGCGGTGGCCTTGCAGGGCGCTGAACCAATGGCTGTTGAGCACCGTAGCGTTAGTGAGGTGCAGACGTTGACGATTGCGCTCGGCCAGGGCCACGGCCTTCAGCACGCGGTCGACCGCCGTGACCTGCCAGGCCGGCCGTTCGCTGGCCAGGGCCAAGGCGATGGCACCGCTGCCGGTGCCCAGGTCCAGGATCTGGGCGGGCGTGGCGGGCAGCAATTCCAGGGCAGCTTCCACCAGCAACTCAGTTTCCGGGCGGGGGATCAAAGTGTGCGGTGCTACTTCCAGGTCGAGTTTCCAGAAGCCTTGCTGGCCGAGGATATAGGCCACCGGCTCGCCGCTGCGGCGGCGCTGCAGGTAGCCGGCAAAGGTCAGGGCGTCTTCGCTGCTGACGATCTTTTCCGGCCAGGTATGCAGGTAGCTGCGCGATTTGCCCAGGGCAGCGGCCAACAGCAACTCCACGTCCAGGCGCGCCGTCGGCGAGTCGGGCAGGTCAGCGGCGCGCAGCAGGCTGGCAATGATGGTCATTCAGTCACCTATCGCCGCCAGTTGGTCGGCCTGGTATTCGGCGAGCAACGGCTCGATCACCGCATCCACGCCACCGGCGAGAATTTCGTCGAGGGAGTACAGGGTGAGGTTGACCCGATGGTCGGTAACCCGGCCTTGGGCAAAGTTGTAGGTGCGGATACGCTCGGAGCGGTCGCCGGAGCCCACCAGCAGCTTGCGTTCGCTGGCAATTGCGTTGGCCGCGGCGCTGGTCTGCTGGTCGTTCAACTTGGCCGACAACCAGGACATGGCCCGTGCACGGTTCTTGTGCTGGGAACGTTCTTCCTGGCACTCCACCACAATGCCCGACGGCAAGTGAGTGATACGGATCGCCGAGTCGGTCTTGTTAACGTGCTGGCCACCCGCGCCGGATGAGCGGTAGGTGTCGACGCGCAAGTCCGCCGGGTTGATCTCGATGGCTTCCTGTTCGTCCGGCTCAGGCAACACCGCGACGGTGCACGCCGAGGTGTGGATACGGCCTTGGGACTCGGTGGCCGGCACCCGCTGTACGCGGTGCGCACCGGACTCGAACTTCAGCTTGCCATAGACGTTGTCGCCTTCAACCCGGGCGATGACTTCTTTATAGCCGCCGTGCTCGCCCTCGTTCTCGGAGAGGATCTCCACCCGCCAGCCACGACGCTCGGCATAACGCGAATACATGCGGAACAGGTCGCCGGAGAAAATCGCCGCCTCGTCGCCACCGGTGCCGGCGCGGATTTCGAGGAACACGTTGCGTCCGTCGTTAGGGTCCTTGGGCAGCAACATGCGTTGCAAGTCACCCTCAAGCTCAGCGAGTTTGTCCTTGGCTTCGCGGACTTCTTCCACGGCCATTTCACGCATGTCCGGGTCGCTGTCCTTGAGCAGGGCCTGGGCACCTTCGAGGTCGGCCTGGACTTTCAGCAGGTTTTTATAGGTGGCCACAATGGGCTCAACTTCGGCGTACTCCTTGGAATAGGCACGGAATTTGGTCTGATCGGAAATGACCTCGCCATCGCCGAGCAAGGCGGTCAGTTCTTCGAAACGGTCCTGGAGCACGTCCAGTTTATTGAGCAGTGACGCTTTCATTGCGGTTTTTTATCCGAAGAGCTGTCTGACGCGCCCTCACCGAGGGCAAAGAGTTCCTGGGCCATGGCCAGCGCATCGAGGCGGCCTTCGGCGGTAAGCTTTTTCAACTGGACGCTAGGCGCGTGAAGCAGTTTGTTGGTCAGGCCACGGGCCAATTGCATCAGCACCTCTTCGGCGCCACTGCCATTGGCCAGCATGCGCTGGGCCTTGAGCAACTCTTCATCACGCAGGCGTTCACCCTGCTGACGATACGCCTTGAGCACATCCACTGCCGCCAGTTCACGCAGGCGCACCATGAAATCTTCGGCACCGGTGCTGACCATTTCCTCGGCGGCCTGGGCGGCACCCTGCCGGCTCTTGAGGTTTTCAGCGACCACTTCATGCAGATCATCAACGCTATAGAGGTAAACGTCGTCCAACTCGCCGACTTCGGGCTCGATATCCCGGGGAACGGCGATATCCACCATGAAGATCGGCTTGTGCTTGCGCAGCTTCAAGGCGCTCTCGACCGCGCCCTTGCCCAGAATCGGCAATTGGCTGGCGGTGGAACTGATGACGATATCACTGCGTACCAGTTCAGCGGGAATGTCCGACAGCAGCACCGCATGCGCACCGAACTGCTCGGCCAGAATGCTGGCGCGCTCCAGGGTGCGGTTGGCGACCACGATGCGCTTCACGCCAAGATCGTGCAGGTGACGGGCCACCAGGGTGATGGTTTCACCAGCGCCGATCAGCAGGGCCTGGCTGCGCTGCAAGTCGCTGAAAATCTGCTTGGCCAGGCTCACAGCGGCAAATGCCACGGACACCGGGTTTTCGCCGATGGCCGTATCGGTACGCACTTGCTTGGCGGAATTGAAGGTGGCCTGGAACAGGCGGCCCAGCAATGGGCCGACGGTGCCGGCCTCACGCGCCACGGCGTAGGCGGACTTCATCTGGCCGAGAATCTGCGGTTCACCCAACACCAGCGAGTCGAGACCGGCCGCCACGCGCATCATGTGACGAACTGCCGCATCCTCTTCATGCACATAAGCGCTGGCGCGCAGGTCATCGAGGCTCAAATGGTGATAATCGGCCAGCCAGCGCAGCACCACATCCGCCGAGAGATGTTCCTGCTCTATATAGAGCTCGCTGCGATTGCAGGTCGAAAGAATCGCAGCTTCGCGGCTGTCGGTAAGCCGGCAGAGCTGCTGCAGGGCCTCAACCAACTGCTCTGGCGTAAACGCCACGCGCTCGCGCACGTCTACGGAGGCAGTCTTGTGGTTAATACCGAGTGCGAGGAAGGCCATTCAATATCGCTGATGATGTCGGGAAGCCGACAATTGTCCTACTTCGAAAGATCCAGAACAACCACCGTCGTCTATTGTCCCTATATCTTATGCCTATCAATGCACTTTTGTAGGAGCGAGCAAGCTCGCTTCTACAAAGGAAAGGCAAAAGGCAGCAATAGTCGTATTCCGAGTGCCCCGGTTATGTTTGGCCGAAGGCTTGTGTCATGATGATCCGACCGCAGGTTAGTCGTCCTCTTCCTATATGAATAGATCTTCCGCGTTGCTCCTCGCTTTTGTCTTCCTCAGCGGCTGCCAGGCCATGGCACCCGTGTCGCCGGACGCTACGTCGCCGGTGGAAGACAGCACTCCCGCCCCTGAAAAACCCAAGGTTTATTCCTCGTTCAGTGAAGAAACGATCTACAGCCTGCTGACCGCTGAACTGGCCGGCCAGCGCAATCGCTTCGATATTGCACTGGATAATTACGTGACCCAGGCCATCAACACCCAGGACCCGGGGATTTCCGAGCGAGCGTTTCGCATCGCCGAATACCTGGGCGCCGACCAGGCAGCGCTGGACACCTCGCTGATCTGGGCCAAAAACGCGCCGGATGATCTGGAAGCCCAACGCGCCGCGGCGGTGCAACTGGCGCGTGCCGGGCGCTATGACGACTCCATGGTCTATATGGAGAAGGTTCTGCAGGGCAAGGGCGACACACATTTTGACTTTCTTGCGCTATCGGCCGCCGACACCGACCAGGACACGCGCAACGGCCTGATGAAGAGTTTCGATCGCCTGCTGCAAAAGCATCCGAAGAACAGCCAGTTGATTTTCGGCAAGGCCCTGCTGCTGCAACAGGACGATGAAGCCGACGCCGCGCTCAACCTCTTGGAACAGAACCCGCCGGAAGAAGGCGAAATCGCGCCGATCCTGTTGCGTGCACGCCTGCTGCAAAGCCTTAACCGCGGCAAGGAAGCGATTCCGCTGCTGGAAAAAAGCATCAAGAAATACCCCGGCGACAAGCGCCTGCTCCTGACCTATGCACGCATGCTGGTTGAGCAGGACCGGATGGAAGACGCCAAAGTGCAGTTCGCCAACCTGGTCCAGCAATACCCGGACGACGACGAACTGCGTTATTCCCTGGCATTGGTGTGCCTGGAAGCCAAGGCCTGGGACGAGGCCAAGGGCTACCTGCAAGAGCTGATCGAACGTGACAGCCACGTGGATTCGGCGCACTTGAACCTGGGCCGCATCGCTGAAGAGCGCAACGACCCGCAGGCGGCCCTGCTTGAATACGCCCAAGTCGGCCCCGGCAATGATTATCTGCCAGCGCAGTTGCGCCAAGCCGACATCCTGATGAGCAATGGCCGCACCGACGAAGCGGAAAAACGCCTGGCCGCGGCCCGCGATGCCGAGCCGGACTATGCCATCCAGCTGTACCTGATCCAGGCCGAGACCTTATCGGCCAACAAGCAGGGCGAACGCGCCTGGAAGTTATTGCAACAGGCGTTGCTGCAATACCCAGACGATTTGAACCTGCTGTACACCCGCGCCATGCAGGCGGAAAAACGCAATGATCTGGCGCAGTTGGAGAAAGACCTGCGCCTGATTATCAAGCGTGACCCGGACAACGCCATGGCCCTTAACGCCCTGGGCTACACCTTGTCCGATCGCACCACGCGCTACGCCGAAGCCAAGGTGCTGATCGAACAGGCCCACGCGCTCAACCCGGAAGACCCGGCCGTACTCGACAGCCTGGGCTGGGTGAATTACCGCCTGGGCAACCTCGACGAGGCCGAGCGCTTACTGCGCCAGGCGCTGGAGCGTTTCCCGGACCAGGAAGTTGCCGCACACCTGGGCGAAGTGCTCTGGGCCAATGGCAAGCAGCGCGAAGCCCGACAAATCTGGGAAAAGTTCCTCAAGGAACAACCCGACAGCCCTATCCTGCGCAGCACCATCAAGCGCCTGACCGGATCCGAGACCCTTTAAGCTTATGTTCTTGCGCCACATTATCGTTTTCAGTTTCATCGCCCTGCTCGCCGGTTGCGCGGGCATCGGCAGCCGTGAATCCGTTGAAGGCCAGGGCAACCCGGCACAATGGAAACAACACAAGGACCAGCTCAGCAGCATCGATGGCTGGCAGATCGAGGGCAAGGTCGGGGTGCGTGCGCCGAAAGACTCCGGCAGCGGCACCCTGTTCTGGCTGCAACGCCAGGACTACTACGACATTCGCCTCTCGGGCCCCCTGGGTCGTGGCGCAGCCCGCCTGACTGGCAGGCCAGGGCAAGTAAGCCTGGAAGTGGCCAATCAGGGCCGCTACGAGGCAACCTCTCCGGAAGAACTGCTGGAGCAGCAGATTGGCTGGAAGCTGCCCGTCTCTCATCTGGTCTGGTGGGTCCGCGGCCTGCCGGCACCTGACAGCAAGAGCCGGCTGAGCCTCAATGGCGACAGCCGCCTCGCCACCCTGGAGCAGGATGGCTGGCAGGTCGAATATTTGAGCTACGTGGAGCAAAGCGGCTATTGGCTTCCCGAACGTATCAAGCTGCATGGCACCGACCTTGATGTCACGCTGGTGATCAAGGACTGGCAACCGCGCAAACTGGGGCAATAACGTGTCCGCACAAAAATTGACCCTGCCCTCCCCGGCCAAGCTCAACCTGATGCTGCACATCCTTGGCCGTCGTGAAGATGGCTACCACGAGTTGCAGACGCTGTTTCAGTTTCTCGACTACGGCGATGAGCTGACCTTTGCCGTGCGTGAGGATGGCGTAATCCAACTGCACACCGAATTCGACGGCGTGCCCCACGACAGCAATCTGATTGTGCGGGCAGCCAAAAAACTTCAGGCACAATCCGGCTGCCCACTTGGCATTGATATCTGGATCGACAAAATCCTGCCCATGGGCGGGGGTATCGGTGGCGGCAGCTCCAATGCCGCGACCACTTTGTTGGGCCTAAATCACTTATGGCAACTGGGCTGGGACCACGATCGCCTTGCTGCGCTGGGCCTCACGCTGGGCGCCGACGTCCCGGTTTTCGTGCGGGGGCACGCCGCATTTGCTGAAGGCGTTGGGGAGAAACTCACCCCTGTAGAGCCCGAAGAACCTTGGTATGTCGTGCTGGTGCCGCAAGTATCTGTAAGTACAGCAGAAATTTTTTCAGATCCGTTGTTGACACGTAACTCTTCTCCCATTAAAGTGCGCCCCGTTCCCAAGGGAAACAGTCGAAATGACTGCTTACCGGTTGTAGCAAGGCGTTATCCAGAGGTACGTAACGCTTTGAATTTGTTAGGTAAATTTACCGAAGCAAAATTAACCGGCACTGGAAGTTGTGTGTTTGGGGGCTTCCCAAGCAAAGCTGAAGCTGATAAAGTCTCGGCCCTTCTTACAGAGACCCTTACAGGGTTTGTAGCAAAAGGAAGCAACGTTTCGATGTTGCATCGCAAGCTGCAAAGTCTGCTCTAAAAGGAACCGAGTGTTAGGCACTCGTTGCAACAGATACAGGGGCGTCGCCAAGCGGTAAGGCAGCAGGTTTTGATCCTGCCATGCGTTGGTTCGAATCCAGCCGCCCCTGCCATTTTCTAATACTCATCCAGGTTACCCTCAGCCTCTAGGTACTGCGCGTGTCCAAGATGATGGTCTTTACGGGGAATGCCAACCCCGATCTGGCTCGACGTGTCGTACGTCAGCTGCATATCCCTCTCGGTGACATCTCTGTCGGTAAATTCTCCGACGGCGAAATTACAGCCGAGATCAATGAAAATGTCCGCGGTAAAGACGTCTTCATTATTCAGCCGACCTGCGCTCCGACCAACGATAACCTGATGGAACTCGTCGTGATGGCTGATGCCTTCCGCCGCTCCTCAGCGACTCGAATCACAGCTGTAATCCCTTACTTTGGTTATGCCCGTCAGGATCGCCGTCCGCGCTCCGCACGTGTAGCTATCAGCGCGAAAGTCGTTGCTGACATGCTGACCGTGGTAGGTATCGACCGTGTGCTCACGGTTGACCTGCACGCTGACCAAATCCAGGGGTTCTTCGATATTCCGGTAGATAACATCTACGGCTCCCCCGTCCTGGTGGATGACATCGAAGACCAGCGCTTTGAAAACCTGATGATCGTGTCCCCGGACATTGGTGGCGTCGTGCGTGCACGGGCTGTTGCCAAATCCCTGGGCGTGGACCTCGGGATCATCGACAAACGCCGTGAGAAAGCCAATCACTCTGAAGTGATGCATATCATCGGTGATGTCGAAGGGCGCACCTGTATTCTGGTTGATGACATGGTCGACACCGCCGGCACCCTGTGCCACGCGGCGAAAGCCTTGAAAGAGCACGGTGCAGCAAAAGTCTTCGCCTACTGCACACACCCTGTGCTGTCGGGCCGAGCGATCGAAAACATCGAGAACTCCGTGCTGGACGAACTGGTGGTGACTAACACCATTCCGTTGTCCGCCGCAGCTCAAGCCTGTGCACGTATCCGCCAACTGGATATTGCACCGGTCGTTGCCGAAGCGGTTCGCCGCATCAGCAATGAAGAATCGATCAGCGCGATGTTCCGTTAAGGGTCAAACCAACGGATCACCTCACTGACGAAAAGCGCCCCGCCCCAGCATTCCGCTGGGGCGGGGCTTTTTTGCCCATATCGAGTTCGGCGCTGGTCGCAAACGCCCCTCGATGATGGCTATTTTGGAGATACAACATGAACGAATTTACTCTGAACGCCCAAGCGCGTACTGACCTGGGGAAAGGTGCGAGCCGCCGCCTGCGTCACGCCGCCAACATCCCAGCCGTTGTCTACGGTGGTAACAAGCCTGCTGAATCCGTGACCATCCTGGCCAAGGAAATCGCCAAGCTGTTCGAAAACGAAGCTGCCTACAGCCACGTTATCGAGCTGAACGTCGACGGCGCCAAGCAGAACGTCATCGTTAAAGCGATGCAGCGTCACCCTTCCAAGCAGTTCATCATGCACGCTGACTTCGTTCGCGTTGTAGCTGGCCAGAAACTGACCGCCATCGTGCCTGTGCACTTTGTGGGTGAAGAAGCTCCGGTCAAGAAAGGCGGCGAGATCTCTCACGTCCTGAACGAAATCGAAGTGACCTGCCTGCCGAAAGACCTGCCTGAGTTCATCGAAGTCGACCTGTCGGCTCTGGAAATCGGCGCCATCGTTCACCTGTCCGACCTCAAGGCCCCTAAAGGCGTTGAGTTTGTCGCACTGGCTCACGGTGATGACAAAGCTGTTGCCAACGTTCACGCTCCACGCGTTGCTCCAGAAGAAGCTGAAGAAGGCGCTGCAGAGTAATTCACTCTGTATTGCCGGAGCTTGAGGAAACATCGCGGACCGAAACGTAGCGAGAAAGCGGGCGATAACGCGGCGTTTACTCTTGAGTAAATGATGTAGTGTCGTCCACTTTCGCCGCACCTGGGTACGGCGATGTTATCCACAACTCCAAAGGAAGGGCTCCTGTCGTGACTGCCATTAAACTGATCGTTGGCCTGGGAAATCCAGGCGCCGAATACGAACAGACCCGGCATAACGCGGGGGCCCTTTTTGTTGAGCGCATCGCCCACGCCCAAGGCGTCAACCTGGTGGCCGATCGCAAATATTTTGGCCTGACCGGGCGCTTCTCGCACCAGGGTCAGGATGTTCGTCTACTGATTCCCACCACCTATATGAACCGCAGCGGCCAGGCTGTCGCGTCGCTTGCGGGCTTCTTCCGGATCAAACCCGAAGAAATCCTGGTGGCCCATGACGAACTGGACCTGCCACCCGGCGTAGCCAAGCTCAAGCTCGGCGGCGGGCATGGTGGGCACAATGGCCTGCGTGACATCATCGCGCAGTTGGGCAATCAGAATAATTTTTACCGTCTGCGGCTCGGCATTGGCCACCCAGGCGTTGCCAGTATGGTTTCAAATTTCGTCCTGGGTCGTGCGCCACGCGCCGAACAGGAAAAACTCGATGCCAGCATCGATTTTGCCCTCGGCGTGCTGCCGGATATCTTCGCCGGTGAATGGAACCGTGCGATGAAAAACCTGCACAGCCAGAAGGCCTGACTCTTATCCGAGGGGAAACACCATGGGATTCAATTGCGGCATCGTCGGCCTGCCCAACGTCGGCAAGTCCACCCTGTTCAACGCCCTGACCAAGTCCGGTATTGCGGCGGAGAACTTCCCCTTCTGCACCATCGAACCCAACAGCGGCATCGTGCCGATGCCGGACCCGCGTCTTGACGCACTGGCGGCCATCGTCAATCCCAAGCGCATCCTGCCGACCACCATGGAGTTCGTCGACATCGCGGGCCTCGTCGCCGGCGCCTCGAAAGGTGAAGGCCTGGGCAACAAGTTCCTGGCCAACATCCGCGAAACCGATGCTATCGCCCACGTGGTCCGCTGCTTTGAAGACGAGAACGTGATTCACGTCTCCAACAGCGTCGACCCCAAGCGCGACATCGAGATCATCGACCTGGAACTGATCTTCGCCGACCTCGACAGCTGCGAAAAGCAACTGCAGAAAGTCGCGCGTAACGCCAAGGGCGGCGACAAGGATGCAGTGGTCCAGAAGGGCCTGCTGGAGCAACTGATCGCGCACTTCACCGAAGGCAAGCCAGCGCGCAGCCTGATGAAGAACATGGGCGCAGACGAGAAGGCCGTGATCAAGGGCTTCCACCTGCTGACCACCAAGCCTGTGATGTACATCGCCAACGTTGCCGAAGACGGCTTCGAGAACAACCCGCTGCTCGACGTGGTCAAGGCTATTGCCGACGAAGAAGGCGCCATCGTTGTTCCGGTGTGCAACAAGATCGAAGCGGAAATCGCCGAGCTCGATGACGGCGAAGAAAAGGACATGTTCCTCGAGGCCCTGGGCCTGGAAGAGCCTGGCCTGAACCGCGTGATCCGCGCAGGCTACGAAATGCTCAACCTGCAGACCTACTTCACCGCCGGTGTCGAAGAAGTCCGCGCCTGGACCGTCAAGGTCGGCGCCACCGCGCCACAGGCTGCTGGCGTGATCCACACCGACTTTGAGAAAGGCTTTATCCGAGCTGAGGTGATCGCTTACAACGACTTCATCCAGTTCAAGGGTGAAGCCGGTGCCAAGGAAGCCGGTAAATGGCGCCTGGAAGGCAAGGACTACATTGTTAAAGATGGCGATGTGATGCACTTCCGCTTTAACGTGTAAGCACCACCGCAGTATTGACTGCGAACAAAAAGCCGATGCATTGCATCGGCTTTTTTGTGGCCGGTATTTAAGCTTACAAATAAAAACACATATCCAAATACTCAACTATCTCAGAATCTTCCTACTTACCTTTTTCGACGCTTTAACCAAACTAAAGCCGAGCACATTAAAAACTTAAACTTACAGTCATTTTCCTACATTATTCCGGCACATAACTACCTCTTCGCCGGGTGACAACTTTTATATTCTGCGTTCTACTGAGTTGGCGCTTGCACACCGTCCTTCTACAGTGAAGTACTAGCGAACAGGGAGTACACATCGATGTCGGCCTACGTCCAGAAGGATAATACAACAGACGTTTCACTCATCGATGGTCAGGAAATTGAAACCACACTTAACAACACTGCCGCGCTTAACGTTGACATCCTGCTGTTGGGAGAAACGGGTACCGGCAAAGATACGCTTGCACAACGGATTCATCGCTTATCGGGTCGACGAGGTAATTTTGTCGCCGTGAACTGTGCGGCCATCCCTGAAAGCCTGGCGGAAAGCCAGCTGTTCGGTGTCAACAGCGGCGCCTACACCGGGGCAGTGCAATCAAGGGCTGGATTTGTCGAAGCCGCCCACTTGGGTACTCTGTACCTTGATGAGATCGACAGCATGCCCTTGAGCCTGCAAGCCAAGCTACTGCGTGTGCTGGAGTGCCGCGGGGTGGAGCGCCTGGGTTCGACTCGGTTCATTTCCGTGGACATGCGCGTCATTGCATCGGCCCAGCAATCCCTGCAAATCATGGTCGACCAGGGCGCCTTCAGGCGTGATCTCTACTTTCGGCTGAATGTCGTGAACATCGAACTGCCCGCCCTGCGCGATCGGCGCGAGCGCATCATCCCGTTGTTTCTGCAGATGATTCAGGAAGAAGCAGACCAGTTCAATTGCACACCTCCATCGCCTTCTGACGGCCTGTTGCATGAACTGCTCTGCCACCCGTGGCTGGGTAATGTTCGCGAGCTACGCTCGGCGGCGAAACGGTTCGTCCTGGGCCTCCCGCCGCTCTCAGCGCCCGCCTGCCGTCAGCCGCCCCCTCAGACGGACCTGAAGGCACGCCTTCAACAAATTGAAAAAGCGTTGATTGAAGAGTCGATGTACCGTCACCAACACTGTGTGGATACCGTAGCCATTGAGCTGGGGGTTGCGAAGCGCACGCTATATTACAAAATGAAACAACTAGACATATCATTGGCATAAGCTCAATCGTTGCTCTAACAGTTAACAAAAGACCATACCCCCTGTATCTCCAACGTTTCGATCAAGCCTCTGCGCAATAAAACAATTAGTAACATCGAGGCTTAGAAACATCTGGAACCCATTACACATACAGGCCACACAGTCATAGCCGGGAGCAAATTTTTAAGACATAGGCGTTCCCGCGCTTTTGATGATGGCATAAACAAACCCCAAAAATCATAGTAGGAGTTTCATATGAATGTTGGCGCAACAGGCAGTAGCAGTTCGGTAGCTCAGGACGCATTTTCGTCAGCGAATGCAGGTGGGGCCGGTGGTAGTGATGAGGGATCAGCCGAAGCTATCTTCGAAAAGATGAAGGCTGATGCCATAAAAAACGGCTGGAAGAGCGCTGAAGTGAAGAACATTCAATCGCTGATCCGTTCGGGCTCAGGTCAATAACTATCAGGTGACCGATTACCTTTCCGGCTTTTTAGCCCGAAAGGTAATCGTCCAACCCTCCCGACAGGCCATTTTCTGTCGAGCCGCTGCCCACCTTGAATAAGTAGACACTGTATGCAAATAAACGACCGTTTTTCACCGAAAGGCAACAGCACTGAACTTCACCGTGTAGCACCGGAACAATCGGCAGACGGTATGGACGTGAGTTTTTTTTCAACGATGCTCGAACGTCCAACGAGCACACTCTCTGCCAAGCCTGAAGCCTCCTGAATTCAACACATAAGTGCAACGCTCACCCCTGTATGCACTTCGTACGGCGTCTTCCAGCCCAAGCGCTTGCGCGGGCGTAGATTGATCCTCGCTACTGTCCGATTGACGGCTTCGACGGTCAGCTTGCTGAAGTCGCTGCCCTTGGGGAAATACTGGCGGAGCAGACCGTTGGTGTTTTCATTGGTGCCACGTTGCCAGGATGAATAGGGGTCTGCAAAAAAGACCTGGCACTGGCTCCGTAGCGCGATGCGTTCATGCCCGGCAAACTCCCTTCCGTTATCCAGCGTCAGCGTGTGAGCGGCATGGCCCTGAAGCATCAGATTGATCGCCCGCGTTACCTGCCGGCGCGTTCTGCGCTTGACCGGATAGGCGCTCAGATAGCCGCTTTTGCGATCAACCAGGGTCACCAGGTTACCGCCCAGTCCATGTACCGTATCGCCCTCCCAGTCCCCCAGGCGCTCGCGGCTTTCGACCTCGGCTGGGCGTTCACTGATTGACACGCGATTACGCAGCTGCCCGCGCCGATCGTGGCTTCCATAGCGTTTCCGGTAGCGCTTTCGGCGATGTCGCAGATAGGTATAAAGCTCACCACCGGCGCGCTGTTCGGCGGCAATGAACCGATAAATCCACTCATGGCTGACCGCCCGGCTTGGCTGCTCCTGCTTCAACCGCTGGGCGATCTGCTCCGGACTCATGCCATGCTTGAGCCACACCGGGAGATGATGGCTGAGCCATGTCGCCGGCTTGCAAAACTTGCGCGCACCCGCTCGACGAGCATCACTTTCATGGGCCGCAGAAACAGCCTTGTAGATATTCTGGGTGCTGTTGCGGCGAACCTCGCGACTGATCGTCGAGGGATGCACGCCGACCCGCTTTGCAATGCTCGCCTGGCTCTCTGCGGCGCTCAAGCCAGCCTCAATCTGGTAACGTTGTCCCTGAGTCAGCTGCCGGTAATGCGTAGTCATCTGCGCTTGAATCCTTCGGTGTGAGAGCCTGGATTCTACCGGTGGCTGGCTCTCTGCCTCTCGTTTCAAGCGTTGCGCTTATTCTATGAATTCAGGCCTCACTGCTTTTGACAGAGGCCTCCAAGCATCTCAGTAACTCAAGAAATGGCTTCGCAAAAATAATCCGCTCAACCAAAAAAGGTATAGATGTTGAGGCTATAGGTACGTACCCACGCGAGTTATATAACGCACAACTCACATCACAACTGATGGTGAAATGCCTGGCCAAGACAACACAGTGCATCGACAAGATCAGTAACATGCAGTCCTGAGCATGAATAACTCTCTGCGTGTCGCTTTAGTTTTGAGCATGGCTTTTCTATTGAGCGGATGCGGTGACCGAGTGGAACTTCATCGCCAATTGTCCGAGCAAGAAGCCAATGAGGTCGTCGCCGAATTGGCTGATAAACATATTCGTGCGCAAAAGACCCCGGCCAAAGATGGCGTCGTCGTAACGGTCAATACAAACGACATCGGGCGCGCCGTACGTACCTTGGAAGCGGCAGGCCTTCCTCGACTTGCCCGGACCACCATGGGGGATACATTTCGCAAGGAAGGGGTCATTTCCACCCCCCTGGAAGAGCGTGCCCGCTACATCTATGCCTTATCCCAAGAGCTTGAAACCACCTTGTCCAAGATCGATGGCGTTATTGTCGCACGCGTGCATGTGGTGTTGCCCGAGCGCATTGCGCCAGGAGAGCCGGTCCAACCTGCATCTGCCTCCGTGTTTATCAAGCATGATCCACGCCTGGATCCCGACAACATCCGTGCGCGGGTCCGCAGAATGGTGGCAAGCAGTATTCCCGGGATGACCACAGCGGTGGATAACCCGCAAAAACTCACTGTGGTGTTTGTACCTGCCTCCACTTATCAGGAACAGCAACGCCTGGTGTATTTCGGCCCCTTCCTGGTGCCTGGCGACGATCTCGGCTTCTGGCGAACCAGCATAATGATTGTGCTGCTCGCTCTGGTTTCGGCCGTGGCCGCCATGATCTTCCTCCAAGCGCGGCGCAAGCGTCACTCCCAGGAGCCGGCCATTAAAGGCGACTCAGCGGGGTCAACGCATGGCACCTAGACCCGACCCCCTCATGCGTGAACAACTGGCCTGGGCTCAGTGGTGGGCTTTTCCCTGGAAGCAGGCCCACGAAGACTGGCGAGGTGAGGAGTATCGTGCGATTGAAAGGCTTTTTTACAACGGCCGGTCAGTGCCCGACAACCTGACGGGTTTTAAAGCCTGCTTGCCTGCTGCGCCTCACGCTACCGTGCTTCGGTTGGCCCTGGCCACGACGGATCAACTGAACCTGGGGCTGGCATTGGTCACGCACATATTCAATCCCGAAGCGCCATCACCATTGAGTGAAAGTCATCACCAGTGGTGCATGCGCCTCTCCATGGCGCTGCACCCCTCCATGCTGCCCCCACATTCCGATCCACTGCGACTGCTTCATAGCTGGGTTGAACCGGCTATCTGGCAGCGTCTTCGATTGCGCTTTCCCCGTACACGTGTGAGCGAGGCTGAAATAGCAAACGCCCCACTCGAACATGCAAGCGGCCGATTGAACACTCTCTGGCAGGCCGTCGTCTGGCGCGTCACGACCATGGCGAGCGGCAACACGCCCCTGTCTCGCACAGGTGAGGAAAACAGTAATGTTATGCCGACATACTATTGAGTTACGCAATGACGCATCCGGCGCACGAGGAAGCCTTATCAAGCGCGAAGAGCTTGCCCATTGGGAACACGCCAACCACCTCTTGAGCCACGCCAAGGCCCAGGCCGACGAATTGATAAGTATGGCCGAGAAAAAATGCGAGGCCATGCTTGAACAAGCCTCATTGGAAATCTGGCAACGCGCAGATGCACAACTCAAGCAATGGGAACGCGACCGTCAAACGATGCGCGACAACCTTGAACACTATGCGACCTCCATAACCAACCAGGCCATTCGCTGCTTGCTCGGCGAGACGACTGCCCCGCAAAGGCTCGCAGCACTGTTAAAGCACTTGCTGGAGAGCCAAGTTCAGGAAGTCAGCGCGACGCTGCTCTGTCATCCCCTTGATCTTGAGGAAATAAGGCAGAGCCTTGCACGCCACAAGAGCAACGCCTGGAAGTTAAGCGCCGACGACACAGTTCATCTTCAGACACTCGTACTGAAAACAGATGAGGGCGACTTCCGTATCAGCTGGAACGCCATGCTCGACACTTTTTTCAAGCAGGATAAAGAGTACTTGATCGAGATTTAATCCTACGAACATAGAGACTTTCTTTATGTTAATCACTCAGAGCTGACTGTTTAAATTCATCCATCGACAATAGAAAACCGAGGAAAAATCATGGATTTTTTCAAAGAACTGACTCATTCGATTGCCCGAAATAAAACATCGACATACAAGGAGTTCAAAGCCGGCTTCGAAGAAAGCCTGGCCGCCGAAGACAGCGAACTCTTTCACAACTTGGTAACGCGTAGAGAGGTCACCTTTGCGCTTTATAACGAGCACGGTAAAACCGTCAACCAAATGCTTAAAACAACTATTGAAAGCTTCCAGTAGATGAAGGCGCTCGTGAGTGACTGGTTGAGCAGCGGAAAGGAAAAAATCGCTCTATTTGAGGGCGACGACGAAGTCACCCTGCAACGTCAGGGAGACACCGTTTTATTGGGGGCTCAACTGACCTCTTCTCTACCCGATAACTCAGCCTTGCAAGGCTGGCTGCGCCTGGGCGCGGCCAGCTTGAATCATTTTCAAGGTGCATTGGCTCAAAAAGCCGACACGGGAGCGCTATGGGTGATTAACAGCCTGCGCGCCGACCGTGGAGAAGCCGGCCTGCTTGGCTGCCTTGAAGCCCTGCTCAACCAACGCGACACATGGCGCGCAATCAATGCACGACTTGCTCGCCCAGTTCAAAACCTCAAACCCACCCCGCTAAGTTCACGTTCGTACTAATCAGAGAACTGTCTATGTCTAACAAGACCCATAAGGGCAATCGCTCGTACCTTGGCTCGCCTGCCGTTACAGCCAAAAGAACCCACTGGCGGAATGTGTTTTTGTTTTCCTGGTTGCTGGTTTCAGCACAAAGCGCGCTGGCCGCCATCCCTTCGGAATGGAAAAACACCGCCTACGCTTATGAAGCCGAGCATAAGCCGGTGCGCGAGGTACTCGAAGATTTCGCCCAGACCTTCGGTACACAACTGCAGATCGAGGGCCTGCTGGAAGGCATCGTCAATGGCAAGATACGCGCTAACACCCCGCAGTCATTGCTCGACCGCCTGGGGGTAGAGCATCGCTTCCAATGGTACCTGTACAACAACACGCTCTACGTCAGTACTCTGGACCAGCAAGAGTCAGCGCGCCTGGAGGTCTCCTCCGAGACCATTGCCGACCTCAAGCAAGCCCTCACTGATATCGGCCTGCTCGACAGCCGCTTCGGTTGGGGTGAGTTGCCCGACGATGGCATCGTGTTGGTCTCAGGGCCTCGGCGCTATATCGAGCAAGTCAAACAGTTCAGCAGCCAACGCCGCTCGGTGGACGAAAAACAGAGCGTGCTGAGTTTCCCGCTGAAGTTTGCCAATGCAGCGGATCGCCACGTGGATTATCGCGGCCAGAAGATCACCATTGCCGGTGTTTCCAGCATTGTGCGGGGCTTACTGGAGCCACGCTCCAACGCGACACCCCCTGCGTTAGCCCAGCGCCCCGCCTCACAGCCCGCCCCTCTCGTACCCAACGTTCCCCGCTTGAGCAACCCGTTGCTGGGGCAGATGCTCGCTACAAACAGCACTCCCATGCCAATGGATATTGGCGCCACACTCACCCCGCGGGCGCCGGCACCCACCAGTCGCATTCGCGTCGAAGCCGATATGCGCAATAACGCGGTGCTCATTTATGACCTGCCAGAGCGCCAGGCCATGTACCGCGAGTTGATCGCTCAACTCGATGTGGCGCGCAAGTTGGTGGAAATCGATACGATCATTCTGGATATCGAGCGCACCCAATTGCGTGAATTCGGCGTGAACTGGGGGTTTCAGAACAGCCGTTTCCGTGGTGGTGCAAATATGGCGCCCGGCACATCGCAGCAGTTGTCGATCGAGAATCGCGACCGTTTCTATGCTGACATACGCGCCCTGGAAGCCAAGGGGCTGGCGACCATGGTGTCCAACCCCTCCGTGCTCACCCTGGAAAACCAACCGGCGGTGATCGACTTCAACCGCACTCAGTACCTGACACCCGGTCGTCAGAACGCAACCATCCTGCCGGTCACCGTGGGTACCAGCGTGCAGGTCGTGCCCCGCGTCATCACCAGCCGAGGCAGCCATCAGATTCACTTGGTGGTGGATATCGAGGACGGTACGTTCGATGAGTCCAACCCCAATCGTGACCTCAATAACTTGGATGTGCGCCGCGGTAACGTCAGTACCCAGGCGGTCATGGCGGAAAAACGCTCAATGGTGGTGGGCGGATTCCATGTCACGGAAAGCACCGACAAGCACAACAAGGTGCCGCTGCTGGGCGATATCCCACTGCTGGGCAAGGCGTTGTTCTCTTCAAGCGAACGGCAGAACAATCGGCGTGAACGCCTGTTCATCATCACCCCACGCGTCATCGGCGACCAGGCCGATCCGTCCCGCTACTTGCCTCAGGCAGACCAGGCCGAGTTGCAGACGGCCCTTGCACCACTGGCCAGGCGCAACGCCCCTCACCAGCCCGAGATCAAGCGTAGCGACATCATCAGCACGTTGGCGCATCTGGTGACGGGAGAAGTGCCCAAGGCCTTCAAGTTGGCGCCCATGCCCCTGGGATTGAACACGCTGTGCAGCCCCCGCGACTTGCTGGCGCTGAACACCGAGCGCAGCCAATGGTACGCAGGCCCCGAGTACAACGTCGCCGTCGTGGTGATGCGCAACCAGTTCAACCGCAATGTGCGCATCGATGAAAAAGAATGCAGCAACTCGCAGACTTTGGCCGTCACCGTGTGGCCACGCGCCTGGTTGAAGCCGGGAGAAGAAGCCGAAGTCTTTATCGCCATGCGCCCGGTGAAGAAGGATGAACACCTCAGCGTACCGCGCCCTACCTTGATTACTCCTGTCAAAAAGGCCCGACCATGAAGCATCAATTGTTGTGCGTCACCCTGATCGGTGCGGCGCTGCTCGTCAGCGCTTGTACCCCAACATGCAAAGGCGACTCCTGCTCACGCCCGCAGTCGACCGCGCAGAAGATGGTGATCTGGTGGCCATCGCACATGCGCGTCCAGCCTGGACCGTCCGGGGAGCGCGCGGACTACCAGACGGTATCGCTGGAGCGATGAGCACGACGCAAATGCCCGGCAACCAACCCCAGGTAGTGCTGAACGACCTGGTGAGCGGCGCTGCCGCTCACCAGTCCCTCGCGCCCGGTATCAAAGTGTGCACGTTGCAGGCGGGCAATCGCCCGGGGCTGGCTCTGCATGTCGCTCGCGAAGCGTTGCAAGCCGGGCAATTGCAACGGATATTACAGCGCCGCTTTGAGCAGGCCCTGGTCTTCGAGGGGTGCTTTGTCTACCTCGATGCCCAGGGCGCCATGGTGATCTGGCACGCGCTGCCAACACCGCCCGGCAATCTGGACAGGATGCTGAGCCGGATGCTCTCGCTGGCAGGTCTCAGTGTCCTGGACCCAGGATCCATTCGCTGATCAGCGCTGGTCAAGCTCCGGGAGCTCCAGCGTCTCGCGTTTGGCGTCATCGTCCAGCTCGCGCAAGGTGCGATAGATCAACGCCACGGCCTGCAGGGTTTCGCGAGGAATGCTGGCTCCCAACTTTTTGGTGTAGATCGTACGCGCCAACCACACACACTGAATCACGGGCACCTCGGCGGCCTTCGCGCGCGCGATCAGTTTTCGCGCCTCGTCGTCCGTGCCTTTACTGATCAGCAGGGGCAGAGGCGTCTTGCCAGGACGGTAATACAGGGCGACCGCAAAGTGCGTCGGGTTGACTACCAGCATGTCTGCCTCTTCCAGCTTGGGCAATTTGACCTTCGGTTCCTCCTGGGCCAATTGCTGCGCCAACTGACGGCGCTGCCCCTTCACATGAGGGTCGCCTTCCATGTCTTTGTATTCTTTGACGACCTCAACCTGTGTCATGCGCATACGCTTGGCGAAGAAGTGCTTCTGCAACGTCAGATCGATCAACGCCAACACCAGCAACAGCCCCAGGCAGGCATGCAGCAAGTGACGGAACAACGCGATCAGCGCCAGTAGGTAACTCTGCAGATCGCTGTTGGCAAGATTGATCAACGCCCCCAAAGAGGGCCAAACCACCACGTACACAATCAAGCCCAGGAGGAACGCCTTCGCTATGCTCATCAACAGATTCATCAAAGACTGGGCAGAAAACATCTGCTTGATCTGGCTGATAGGGTTGAGGCGATTGAAATCCAGCTTGAGCGTTTGCGGGGCGAACAACAAGCCGAACTGCATCCAGCTGCCAATCAGCTTCGCAGCAATTGCAAGCCCGGCCATCAGCAGAGAGAACGAGAAAAACATGACCAGGCCCTCCACCAGTACTTCTTCCAGCACTCGCACAAACGGCTGGCTCAAGCGCGACATCGGGAACACCATCAGTTGCTGAAAGCGCTGCAAACTGGTCTCGGCAGTGAACAAGGCGACTTCAATGATAGCCGTCAGTGCCAACAGCTTGCTCACATCCTGGCTTTGCGCGACCTGACCTTTCTTGCGTTGGTCACGCAGTTTCTTGGCGGACGCCGGGTGCTTTTTTTCCCCCGAATCACTCACGGTGCCGAGACCGAGAACAAAAGCCCCAGATAGTGCTTAAGGTCACCCAGCTGGCTCATACGCCCGACAATAAGATCCTGCAACAATGCAAAGTACAGCAACAAAATACCGATTCCCGCCAGGCATTTGACCGGTGGCGCCAAGGTACTCACTTGCAATTGCTGGCTGTAGACGCCCAGCAACGCGATGCCAAACTCCAACAGCAACAACACGGCAATAAAGGGCGCAGCGTAAAGCATCATGTGCATGAACGTGTCACTCAGCATCCCGACAAATACGCTCATGCCATCAGCCGCTGGAAACGGAAACCACACGGTGGGTGGCCAGATCAGATAACTGTCCCAGATCACCTGGGTCAGCGTGCCCAACCCCAGAACGGCCATCAACAGGTAAATCGCCAGTTGCTTGAACATGTGCCCGATCGGTGTCGCGTCCGGCCCCAGTGACGGGTTAAGTTGGCCACCTGCCAAGGCTCCACGCTGGTTGTCCAGCAGTGCCCCGACCGACTCGAACATCCAGAACGGCATCGCCAGCAACACCCCGAGCAGCAACCCCAGGACCACTTCCTTGATCATCAGCGCACCGAGCATGATTGCTGAAGCGTCCTGCCCTGCCAAAGCTGCGTGAATACCCGGCGCGGGCAGCAGCGCCAGGACCATCACGATGGTGTGCCGAGGCAGGCCTCGCACGTGCTGAAAACAAAACGCCGCCACCAAAATGCCACAGGGGTAAATACGCGCCATGCCAATCACCAGGCTGGGCAGGTAGTCAAGATAAAGCAGCACAGGCAACGCCTCAGTTCAGGGCCGAACGGCCGATCATTTCAAACGTCAGGTTGATCAGCTGGATCAACTCAACGCCAATCCAGCGGCCCGTCAGGATCAATGTGACACCCACCGCCACTAGCTTGATACCAAAGGGTAATGTCTGGTCCTGGATCTGCATCAGTGCTTGTACCAGGGAAGTCAGTACCCCCACCACCACCGCCACGATCAGCGGCGGCGCCGACAGTACAACCACCAGCAACATGCCCTGCTTGAACAGCACGATAGGTTCCATACGCCACTCAGAGATAAGAAAGGAACAGGCTGTCGAGCAACCGCGACCAGCCAGACACCAGCACGAACAGCAGCAGCTTGAGCGGCAGGGAAATGGTCATCGGCGAGACCATCTGCATACCCAGCGCCAGCAGCAGGTTGGAAACAATAAGGTCGATCACGATGAAGGGGATGTAGATCAGGAACCCGATCTCGAACCCCGCCTGCAATTGCGAAAGCACAAAGGCCGGAATCAGCAGGATAAGATCCTCACGCTGCACCTCCTGCGCCATTTTCGCTGGCCACAGACGTGCGGTATTTTCCAATAGATGGGTCAGCACATCCGGGTCCACATTACGCAGCATGAAGGCACGCAAGGGGTTGATGGCCTCATTGCCGGTACTCAGAAACGTTTGCACGTTGGTCATGTCCAGAGGCGAAGCCTTGAGGTTCTCGGCGATCTCGTAACCCACCGGCGCCATGATGAACAAGGTGGCAGCCAGGGCGATTCCGTTGATGGCCATGCTTGGAGGCACCTGTTGTACGCCGATGGCATTGCGGGTAATCATCAGCACAATCACGATTTTCAAGAAGGCCGTGCAGACAACCAACAGCATGGGCATCAACGACAACGCCCCCAGAAATACCGCCAGAACTACCGGGTCCAGCCCCTGAAGAATCATCGACCGAACACCACTCGGGACAACTGCAACCCCAGACGCCCGTCAACTTCCACCAACTGTCCCTGGCCGATGGGTCGATCACCGTAATACAGTCCCGCCGTGCCCGGGGCGAAACCGGCAATGCCCAATACCGAGCCGGGCACGAGGTTACGCAGCTCCCCCAGGGTAAGGTTCAGTGTTCCGCAGCGTACGTTCAGCGTCATGCTCAACTCATCGAACGGCTCGGGGCCGAATACGTCCATGACAGGTTCATCGTTTTCATGCCCCGAGTAATGAGGTACAGCTAAATCTTCGTCCACGGACATGTCCTCGATAGAAGTAAGAATGAAACGTAACCGCCCGTTGTCATCGTCAATGCCCCCGTGCAGGCGCTCTCTGCCAACCTGCACATAGCCGCTGCCCAGGGCCTGGAAGAAGGTCTGTTCAAGCACCAGCACATCGCCGGTCCGCAGGCTACTGGCCTGTACAATCGGTAACCGCAACCGCCCAAGGGTCACGGCAATTGCCAATTGAAACGACAACGGCAGTGGCGCAGCCGTGGCCCGCCAGGAACTCGCCTCGTGCAAGGCCAAAAAGCTTTCGGGGCTCAACCAGGCATAACCCTCAGCCCAGGATGCCCCCAGGGTCACGGTGAGGCGGCAGCCAAACCCCCTTGGTCGCTCGGTGTGCAGCAATCTCACATAACCCAACAACGACCGCACTTCGGGGCTCAGGTAATACTGGAACAACGCCCAGAACCAGGAGTCTGGTTCGTTGTCGGCCCCAGCGAGGGTCACCGGACACTCGCCCATCAGGCTGAGCAACGGCCCTGCCTTAGCGAGCGCCAGCACGCCGCACTGCGTGTCAAAGCACACCGCTTCACTGCCAACTGGCGCACGTCCAGGCTCAAGCCGCAGCTCACCGGCCTGACCCGCGACATGGAACGGCAGGTACAGGCCGCGCCCCAGTCGGTTGCGTGCGGCAACCAAGTCGCTCTTGATCGACGGGAATGTCAGTAGCGGTACGATCATAGGTTGCCGACGCTTGGCACAAGTACGCTGACTGGCCGCCCCAGCGCTTGCGCAAAACGTTCCTCACACTGCTGTCGTACGCCACTGAGCCACCGTGCCGTGGCGCCCTGTTCTGCTTCCAGCTCAATGGTCCAGGCGCTCTGTTCTCGGCGCACGCTGGCATTGATCCGTCCCAGACGTGGCAAGTACAACACTGCCTGCAACGGCCATTGCGAACCGGCCAATACACGCGGCGCCAGCTGTTCGGCGAGCGCCTCGATCATGGCGATACCGGATGCTGATTTTTTTCCCGATAAGGAGGCTCCAGTCCCTGTGCCCTCACGCTCATCAGCAAACAGCCGCGCAAACAGTCGCCCTTGCTCCCAGGGCACCACGCCCGCTGTTCCCGGCTCACGTTCTTCCCGTGGCTCCCGCAGGGGCGGTCTTTGAGGGGATTTATTAGCAACCTTAGTCATGCCGGCTCCCGTGCCAGTAAAAGTGATAACTCCTGTAACTTTTCGACCTGTCGCAAGCATTCGGTGGCTTGCCTCTGGGCTTTGCCAACGTGGCTTTCTTTTACTGGCCGTTGGCTGCGCAACGCCTCAAGCTGCCCCTCTTCTCGCTGGGTGCTGGCGGATAAGGAGTGTTCCTGCGCGCGCCAGGATTTCAGCCCCTTCAAGGTCAGGGTCTGGCCCTGATGCTGACTGAGCAACTGCGCACTTTGCCGGGCTTCCTCCTGCCGAGTCTGTTCAAGTGCTTCCTGGGCCTGCTGGATGTGCGCAAGCAGGGCCTGCTGCGCACGCTTGGCCTCACGCAGGGCACGCTCGGCCCGATCGGCCCGGTGCCTGCGCAGGCGCCGCAGCGTCTCCACCTCACCGAGCAGTACGTCAGAATGGGACATGGGCGGTCAGCTCCTTGAGTTGCTCCAGCGTGACAGCCATCGGTGTCGGCTCACGCAAATCCTGGCGCAGGAAACCATCCACCGCTTGGCGACTGTTCACCGCCAGGTCCGTCAGGGCATCGCTGCCAGGCTGGTACTCGCCCAGCTTGAGCATCAACTCAATCTGCTGGTACGCCGATAGCAAACGCCGCAACGCCGTGCCCGCCTGGATATCCGCAGGTTCTGCGACGTTGCTCAATATTCGTGAAAGGCTCGCCAGCACATCCACCGCCGGATAGTGCCCACGCTCGGCCAATTTGCGCGACAGCACGATATGGCCGTCAAGCAACGAACGCACTTCGTCGGCCACTGGGTCGTTCATGGAGTCCTGCTCGATCAGCACCGTGTAGATCGCTGTGATCACACCGTCACGGGTCAACCCGGCGCGTTCCACCAGACGCGGCAGCAAGCTGTACACCGAAGGCGGCAGACCACCGCGTCCCAGGGGCTCACCGGCAGCCAGGCCAATTTCGCGCTGGGCCCTGGCGAAACGAGTCAGGGAATCAATCAGCAACAACACCCGTTGACCCTTGCGCCGGAAACCTTCAGCCAACGCCGTGGCGGTGAATGCAGCGCGAGCGCGCTCCATGCTGGAGCGATCAGACGTAGCACACACCAGTACCGCTTTGGAGCGCAGTTGCTCATCCAGCTCATGGTCGAGAAACTCACGCAACTCGCGGCCTCGCTCGCCGATCAGGCCGAACACGATGACGTCGCATTCGACGTTACGGGCGATCTCGGCCAACAGAGTCGTCTTGCCGCAACCGGCCCCGGCGAACAGACCGACGCGCTGGCCTTCACCCAGCGTCATCAAGCCATCAATGGAACGCACCCCAGTGGCCAGGGCACGGTTGATCCGCGGGCGCTCGGTGGGTAACGGCGCTTCACACAGCACCGCACTGGTATCGGGCAGTTCAGCTTCGACAAACGCACTGGCGCCCTGCCCCGTAATCGGTCGCCCGAAACCATCCAGTACTTGGCCCAACAGCGCCTCGCTGACCTGCACACGATGCGAAACGCCCAGGCGCTCAACGCCAGCGCCCACTCGTACGCCTTCCAGATTACCCAGGGCACTGAGTACTGCATCCTGCTGATCAAAGCCGATGATTTCGGCGAGCATGAAATCGCCCGGCCCTTTTTCCACTTGGCACAAATCGCCGATGCGCGCCTGAGGCAATCGGCATTGCAGCAACATGCCATTGACGCGCTGGATGCGACCACGCATCGCCACTGGCGCAAAGCTGCTCAGCGCCTGGGCCTGGCGCTGTTGCCAGGCGTCGAGACGCGCTTGCAATTGCGTACTCACCAAAGCACCTCATAACGCTGCGCACCGTCGAAAACCACCTTGCTGTTGTCGATCAGCACCAGGCGCAGGCCGTCTATCTGATCCCCCAGAAAAAGCCGGCTGCCCTCTTCCAGAACCACGTGGCCGTTCGGTCCGCCCACTATCTGCACAATCCTGAACGGCAAGGCCTCATCGCGCACACGGACACGACTGATCACCGGCACCGCACTGTCGAATTGCTCACCAAAACGGCTGAGCATCCGCGACACCAACTCCACATCCTCCTGGGAAACATCCCCGCTCAGCACGACTTGGCCGTTGATCACCTGCAAGCCGATGCGCGGGTTCAACTCACGCTCGCCAAGCATCTTCACCAACTGTTGGCGCACATCAATCGGCGAGGCCAGTTCCTGTTTGCCAGCCACCGCTGGCATCAGCGAAGCCTGGGCCTCATGCTCCCCTGTCGAGACCATGCCCACTACGGCGATGATGATCGCCATCACCAGCACCAGGCTGATCAAGCGCTTTTGCTGCGAGGGCGCAATGGCGGACAACATCAGTGCCTGCGCGGGTTCATCCGGCGATGGCACCGCTGCGGCCGCCGGCGCCACAGGCTCGGGCCACGGTTGATCCGCCAGGGTGACGCACAACCTTACGCTGCCCACCAGAAAGGGCACGTTCAATGCCAGATTCGGGATCTGCGCCATGGCTTGCCCAGCAGCCCCGTACAACAGTTCCGCCTGGGCCTGCACCGACCAGTTAGCCTCAAAAAAGCGCAGCAACGCATGCTGCTCGGCAACCCCTGGATCGTTCAGCACCAAGTCAGCATCTGCCTGGGCGCCAATACTCCATTGCTCGCCAAACAACGGCAACGCAGCGCCCTGGCGCTGGCCATCAAGCACCCTTAGCTCATACATTATCGAGCCCTCTTTCGTGTTAACCATGGCCGCAGGCTCATGCCGCCGCCCCCCGCATCAAGGCTTCCTGGCCCAGGTCTATGCGCCCCAGGACCTTGACCTTGGATGTGCTTCCCAACTCAGCGAAAGACAGCACCGGTACATGGTTGAACTCTTCCAGCAGCAAGGTCCGCAATGGGCTGCGCAAGTCTTGCGCCACCAACATCACACTTTTGCTCTTGGCCCTTAGAACAAAGGCTTGGTTGAGCAAACTGATAAAGGCCGCGCTGTGGTTCTCGTCCAGCGCGAAAAACACGCCGGTCTGGGTCTGGCGCAGCGCCTCGCGCAGGATGTTTTCGCTCTGCGGAGATAACAGCCAGGCATGCAGGCCATCGGCCTCGCTGTACTGGTGGTAGATCTGTGCCTTGAGGGCAATGCGCGCATAGTCGGCCAGGGCTTCCGGCTCACGCTCATGCTGCCCGTACTCGATCAGCGACTCGACAATCAGCCGCACTGCTCGCAGCGGCACGCCTTCACTGGCCAGGCGTTGCAACACCGCCGAAAAACGCGAGAGCGGCATGATGCGCTGCAGTTCCTGCACCAGTTCCGGCTGGTTATGCTCAAGCCAACTCAAGATCGACTTGCTCTCCTGAATCCCCAGGAACTGCGGCCCGCTAAGCATCATTGCCTGCCTCATGCGTTCCAGGATCAGGTGCGTAGCCGTGAAGCGCTCCAGCTCTGGGTCCTCCAGCAGCGGGTCATCAGGAGGCAACCAGAGCCAATCCTGTTCATCCCGCTCAGCCAGCCCCGGTATGGCGTGCTCAGGCTCAACCGTCAGCGCCTTGCGCTCAACAGCCACATGGTTGACCACTGACGCCCTGACCATGGGCACCTCATGCACGCAAAAGCGCATTTCATCGGCGGCCAGGGAATCATCGAGTTCAACTTCGAACGGCGGCAATGTCAGGCCGATATTGGCGACCAGCGAGTTTCGCGCCTGGCGAATCCCATGAATCAGGTCCGTCACCTCAGGCGTTCCGCGCAGCACGGGGGAAAACTGCAACAGGTAGGGGCGCGACGGATCAAATCCGCGCAAGTCCTCTTTACCGTTCTCTTCAGGTCGAACGACCTCGGCGGCTTCGTTGGCGGGCTCTGCCTGTCGTTGACGCTGGCGTACCAGGTAGTAACCCACACAGCCGGTGATCAGCGCGATAAGAATAAACACCAGGGTAGGCATGCCCGGCACTAGGGCAAACGCAAGCATTCCCACCGAGGCAATCACCCAGCTCTTGGGCTCGCTGGTCATTTGCCGAGCAATTTCGACGCCCATGTTACTGACGCCTTTGCGTCCATCCGGCGCCACGCGGGTGATGATCATGCCCGCAGTCAGAGAGATCAGCAGCGCTGGAATCTGTGCTATCAGGCCATCGCCAATCGTCAGCACCGAATACAACGAAATGGAATCGGCAGCGCTCAACCCGTGCTGGAACATGCCCGTGGAGAAGCCGCCCAAGAGGTTGACCACGACGATGATCAAACCGGCGATGGCGTCGCCTTTGACGAACTTCATGGCGCCATCCATGGCCCCAAACAGCTGGCTTTCACGCGACAGCTGATCGCGTTTGTCGCGCGCCTGCACACCGTCAATCAACCCGGCACGCAAATCGCTGTCGATAGACATCTGCTTACCCGGCATTGCATCCAGGCTAAATCGCGCCGCGACCTCGGCAACCCGCTCCGAACCCTTGGTGATCACCAGGAAGTTGACCAGGGTCAGGATCAGGAAGATCACCATCCCCACCGCCAGGTTTCCCCCCACCACAAAATTACCGAACGCCTCAACGATGTCACCGGCGTCCTGTTCCAACAAGATCAGGCGCGTGGTCGCGATCGACAGCGCCAATCGAAACATAGTGGTCAACAACAGGATCGACGGGAACGACGAGAACGCCAAAGGGCCCGGTAGATAAAGCGCCAGTACGATCAACAGGCAAGATATGCAGATATTGAGAGCAATCAGAATATCTACCAGCCAGGTCGGCAGTGGAACGATAAAGATAAAGATAATGGCCATGACCACCACAGCGCCCAGCACTTCAGCTCGCTGTGCCACTTTGAGCAGTAAGCCATTGATGGTCGACAGCAGAGTCACGTCATAGCCTCGGCCAGCTCAGGAGAACGCTGGGTTCCGCCATCGATCCGGTTCAGTTCGTCCATCACCGCTACAAACTTGAACAAGGTTTCCTCACGGACTCTGGTGTCAGGCCACAAGGCCAAAGGTAACTGCCGGATCAGAGGGTAAAGCGCGTTGAGAGCTGTCAATTGCCTGGTAGGCGAACCACTCCCCATCTCATTCCCCAACCGCAGAATTTCATCGGCGCCTATGCCGCTGCTGGCATATCCGAGCAGGCGCTGCAGCAGCGTAACGGCCTCATCCTCCATCTCCAGGCGCTGCTTGCACGTCACGCAACTGGCCAGCACTGCGCTCAACTGCCCGCAGCTTCGCAGCCCCACCAGCAAGGAGCGCAGCAATGGTGTAGGCACCGAGGACACCAAGGCGGCAATATCGTCTGCCAGGGCTTTACGCATCACGTTAAGCCCTGCTTGAAACCCATCACCGCCGTATACACCCAGCAGGGCTTGCATCATTGTTGCCAGGGATTGGCGCGTGACCACGCTGGCGTAGTAGAGCGCACGTAGGGCCTGGCGCTCCTCGGGGTCCACGCTGGCGGCTTGCAGTGTTAAGGCGATGTTCAGGCCGGCCTGGATTTCGCCCTTGAAACGCGCCTCCAGCTTGGCGATGGCTGCGTGTGCAAGGGCCGCTTCGGATTTACGGACTTCAGCGTCCGCCTCGCTCACCACATGCTTGAGCACCACGAAAGCACGCGCCGGGTCGCCTCCGGCGAGGTCGAGCAATTTTTCGAGACTGGCGCTTTGCAGCAACTGCATCCTGATTCGGCGCGAAACCGAAGCCATGCTCGCCTGGGCCGGGTGACCCAACTGGTCATAAAGCTCCACCAGCTTTTCAGCCGCAGGCACGCGCACGCCCATTTGCCGATGGGCCAGCGGGAGCTTATTGAGCTCCACTTCCTGATTGAACAGATGGGCCAGTTCGTCGACACCCTTCGCAGGTGAAGGCACGGAGCCAGTGTTGATAACAGGTTGATCCGAGCTTTGGACCGTTTGCACATCGTTGCGAGATTCGACTTTCATGGACAGGCCAGTTCAGGAAGAGTGTTTTCCCTGTGTGGCGAGGCCCACCCATACGGTTCCATAGAAATTTGAGGCTGAGGCGGGTTTGAAAAGACTTGCACAGGCACCTGTTCCCCCGTGCAAAAGTCTGCGTAAAAACACCTCCATTCAAAATATTTATCTATGTATATCAAGCTATTAAACGATTTTTTCTCTTTGGCACACGCAGTGCAATCGGGTTCCTGTCGATACGTTTTCGACTGCGTCTACCTTAAGGAAAAAATCATGAATATCCCTATTGAAGCCTTAGTTCACCTTGGTGGCAATTCGCCTCAATTCATGCTCCATCTGACAGACGATCAACAGAAAAAACTGCGGCGCTTCATTCACAAACGGGTCCTCAACCCGGAAGACGCGGATGATCTATTGCAACTGACTTACTTGGAGGCCTGGCGCAATCGCGAGCGCTTCAGTGGTACCGCGACGCTCAGCACCTGGATGTGCGGCATCGCGCAGAACCTGATCCGCAATCACTTCCGGCGCCTGTATGCCAAGCCCTCTCATTGCGAATTCGACGAGTCGCTGTGGCATGGCCATGAAGAAAACCACAGCCTGGATTGGGAATTCGAGGTCAACCGACGCCTGGAAAATACCCTGAGCGCAATTGATCACTTGCCCACAGAGATGCGCAGAACACTGTATGCCTCCCTGGAAACCGACGGCAGTTACCAGGACACCGCCGACGTACTGGACATTCCTATCGGCACCGTGCGCTCGCGCCTGTCACGGGCACGCGAACAGCTCAAGCGCGTCACCCACACCCCACTGCATCAGTAAGTTGAACTAGCCAGTCAAGCGTTGGGCGACAGGGATATCTGCCCAACACTGTCGGACTGGGCCCGTGAGTAGACCCTCGAAGACGCTTAGCGCTTGCGCTCCCCTCATGCACGGTGCATTCGCCACCGCCCGTCGCCAAAATCAGCGCTTTGGCTTAAACAGTTGAAAGCGTAGAAAAATTTTCAACAAAAACGCTTGACGCATTGCCGTTCCAAGCGAATAATGCGCGCCACTTGGCTACATAGCTCAGTTGGTTAGAGCATAGCATTCATAATGCTGGGGTCCGGGGTTCAAGTCCCTGTGTAGCCACCAAGTACTAAAAACGGCTTACCGAAAGGTAGGCCGTTTTTTTATGCGCGCAAAAAAACTCCCCAACTGTATTTTGACGCCCCCCAACCCCACTGTTAGTGTCCTGCCTCCCCTAAACACGGAGTGCCCCGATGCAACTGGACATCTACCAAGTCGACGCTTTCAGCCACCATCCCTTCGGCGGCAACCCGGCAGCGGTGTGCCCACTCACTGAGTGGCTGGCCGACGAGCAACTGCAGCAGATTGCAGCCGAGAATAATCTTTCGGAAACCGCGTTCTTTGTACCCCGTGGCGAGTTCTATGAGTTGCGTTGGCTCACGCCGGAAGTCGAGGTGGATCTGTGCGGCCATGCCACGTTGGCAGCCGCGTGGGTATTGATCCACAAGTTGGCGGACGCCCCGCAGGTTCTGCGCTTTGCCACCCGTAGCGGCGAGTTGCGGGTAACGCGCAACGGCGATGAGCTGGCGATGGATTTTCCGGCCAAAAAACCCGAACGCTGCGAGCCGCCCCACGGCATGTTGAGCGCCCTGGGGCTTGAAAACGCCGAGGTGTTTGGCACCGACGACTACATCGTGCTGGTGGAAGATGAAGCACAGGTGGCGGCTCTCACACCGGACTTTGCGCGGCTCAAAGGCCTGCCTAAACGCGGGGTTGCGGTGACCGCTAAAAGCACTCGGTTTGATTTTGTCTCGCGCTGGTTCGGCCCGAATGTGGGCGTTAATGAAGACCCGGTTACCGGCTCGGCGCACACGTCGCTGGCACCTTTCTGGGCCGAGCGCCTGGGCAAATCGCAATTGAGCGCCGAGCAAGGCGGCCAGCGTAAGGGCCAGCTGCGCTGTGAACTGCAGGGTGACCGGGTGATTATTTCCGGCAAGGCCGTGCTGTACATGCAAGGCACGATTTACCTGTAAACAACGCAGTAGCCCAAGGACCACAGCACCTTCTCAACATGAACGGAGTTCAGCGCGTGTTTTTGATTTCCCGCCGCAGTCTGACAGTCATCGCCGCAACCCTGGCCCTCGCCGCCTGCCACACGCCCGTCAACGAACAGCCTCCGGCGCCAGAGCTGGGCTCGGGCTACCGCACCGACCTGAGCACCCGCCACGCCGAGCGCCATATGGCCGCCGCCGCCAACCCGCTGGCCGCTGAAGCCGGGCGTGAAATGCTGCGTCAAGGCGGTTCAGCCATTGATGCGGCGATTGCCATGCAAGCGGTATTGACCCTGGTGGAACCGCAGTCTTCCGGCATCGGCGGCGGTGCGTTCATCATGCTGTGGGATGGGCACAACGTGCAGGCTTATGACGGCCGCGAAACTGCGCCGGCCGGGGCCACGGAGCGTCTTTTCCTGAAGGCCGACGGTACGCCGATGGCGTTCACGGATGCGCAGATTGGCGGGCGCTCGGTGGGCACTCCAGGGGTATTGCGCGCCCTGGAGATGGCGCACCAAAAGAGCGGCCGCTTGCCATGGGCCAAGCTGTTTGAACCGGCGATTCGCCTGTCGGAGCAAGGCTTCGCCATTTCCCCACGCTTGCACAGCTTGATCGCGACTGACCGCTTTATCGCGCAATCGCCCGACATGGCGGCGTACTTCCTGAATGCCGATGGCTCGCCAAAAGCCACCGGCACGCTGTTGAAAAACCCGGCTCTGGCCGCGGTGTTCAAGCGCATCGCCAAGGAAGGGCCGGATGCGTTGTACCAAGGATCGATTGCCGATGAGATCGCACGCAAGGTGCAGGGCCATCGCAATGCCGGCAGCCTGTCCCAGGCTGATCTCAAGAGCTACACCGCCAAGCAACGCGCACCGCTGTGCACCGACTACAAACAATGGAAGGTCTGCGGCATGCCACCGCCGTCCTCGGGCGGGATTGCCGTGGCGCAGATCCTCGGGACACTGCAGGCGCTGGAAACCCGCACCCCGCGCCTGGCCATCGCCCCTATGACACCGGTCAAGAGTGCCTCGCCGGCCGGGCTTGAGCCGACACCCGAGGCCGTGCACCTGCTCGCCGAAGCCGGGCGCCTGGCCTTTGCCGACCGCGCGCTGTACGTGGCCGATGCAGACTTCACCCCCGTACCCGTCGCCGGCCTCGTCGCACCGAGTTACCTGGCGCAGCGCGCCACGCTGATCGGCGAACGCAGCATGGGCATCGCCAAGCCCGGCCAACCCGCCGGTATTCAGGTAGCGTATGCGCCAGACCGCTCGCCGCTGCGCATCTCCACCTCACAGGTGGTGGCAGTGGACGACCAGGGCGGCGCCGTGTCGATGACCACCACGGTTGAAGCAGCATTCGGCTCTCATGTGATGGTCCAGGGCTTTTTGCTCAACAACCAGATGACCGACTTCTCGTTCATCCCCGCAGAAAACGGCCAGCCTGTAGCCAACCGCGTACAACCGGGCAAACGCCCACGCTCGGCCATGGCGCCGACCTTGGTGTTCGACCGCAACTCGGGCGAACTGCTGGCTACCGTCGGCTCCCCCGGCGGCTCGCAGATCATCGAGTACGTGAGTAAATCCCTGGTGGCCATGCTCGACTGGAAGCTCGACCCGCAGGCGGCCATCAGCCTGCCCAACTTCGGCAGTCGCAATGGTGCTACCGAGTTGGAAGCTGGGCTGTTCAGCCCGGCGCTTAAACAGGCGCTCAAGGACAAGGGCCACGCCCTGAGCGAGATCGAGATGACCAGCGGCGTGCAGGCCATCGTGCGCACACGGGATGCCCAGGGCAAGGTGACGCTCAGTGGTGGCGCGGACCCTCGGCGTGAAGGTGAGGCGTTGGGTGATTAAGGTGTTGATCTATCCGTACAGGCTTATAAAAAAAGACCTGCACCCTTACGCCTTAAATCCTACGCGGAGCGCCAGAACTCAAAGTGCCATGTCATCTTTTGCGATAAAAACCTTCTTGAGCAGCCCCATCTCACCTGCGATTTTCTGGCCCGCCCTTTCTTGCCAGAGGCTACGTCAAAGACGTAGAATTTCGCGTGTTCACTCTCATAGAATCCCCTCTCTTCAGCAGGCAATGGCCTGACTATTGGACTGAAGATGAAAAAGGTATCTTCATGGCGTTTCTCGCCAGCCATCCTGATGCTGGAAATGTCATTCCGCGCTCGGGAGGTTGCCGAAAGATACGCTGGAGCATGAAGGGCCGGGGTAAAAGTGGATCAGTGCGGGTCATCTACACCACACAACTGGAGTGCGGAGCAGTCGTCGCGCTACTGATTTATGGCAAGAGCGCCACGGAGAATATTCCGGCACATATCCTGTACAAAATCGCAAAGGAAATGAACCATGCCACTCACTGATAAAGAACTGAAGGAACGTGACGCCAAACGCAATATAGGCGAAGAACTACTCACAGCCATTCAGGATGTCAAAGCGGGACGTTACGGTGCCGTGCAGCACGTTGAGGTCACTCAGGCTGCCGAAGCAAGAAGCAAGACAGGGCTCTCACAACCCAAATTTGCCGAGCTTCTGGGCGTGTCAGTAAGAACCCTTCAAGAATGGGAGCAAGGGCGTCGCGCACCTTCCGGAGCAGCACGTTCGCTACTGCATATTGCGGCCATAAGGCCGGACGTTTTTCGCGAAGTACTCAGTAACGCCTGATCGCGTTACTGCTTCGGGCCAATCACTGGCGGTTGATCTTCAAGCCCTTGCGCCCCGCATGCCGCTCCAGCGCCAGCTCGATCAACCGGCTCACCAGCTCGCTGTAGCTCATGCCTGCCGCCTGCCACAGCTTGGGGTACATGCTGATGCGGGTAAAACCGGGCAGTGAGTTGATCTCGTTGATCAGCACTTCGCCGTCCTGCGTCAGGAACACATCCACCCGCGCCAACCCGGCGCAGCCCAACACTTCAAACGCCTCAATGGCCAGGCTGCGGATCCGCTCGCTGGCGTCATGACTGATCGCCGCCGGCACCACCACCTGGGCGGCCTGGCCATCGATGTATTTGCTGTCGTAGGAATAGAAACCACTGCTCACCACGATCTCGCCACAACCGCTGGCGATGGGCTCGTCATTGCCCAGCACGGCGCATTCGATCTCACGGCCCTGGACGGCGGACTCCACCAGCACCTTCTCATCAAACCCCAACGCCAGTTCAACGGCAGCGCGGTACTCGGCTTCGCTGCCGACTTTGCTTACCCCCACCGACGAACCCTGGTTGGCGGGCTTGACGAACATCGGCACACCGAGCTTGCCAGCGGCCGTTTCAAAAGAGGTGCGCGCCGCATTAGCTCGCGTAAGGGTGATGAACGGCGTGACCGCAATGCCCGCGTCGCGCAGCAAGCGCTTGCTGATGTCTTTGTCCATGCACACCGCCGAGCCGAGCACGTCGGAACCGACGAAGGGCAAGTCCGCCATGCGCAGCAAGCCTTGCAGGCAACCGTCTTCACCGAGGGTGCCGTGGACAATCGGGAAGATCACGTCGATGTGTTCAAGCACGCCCTGGCCAGAGGTCTCTACCACTTGCTGGCTGGCCTTGCCGGGCACCACGGCCAATTCACGGTTGGACTGGTTGAGGGCGATGAGCGCCGGGTTTTCCTGGTTGAGCAGGAAGTTCGAGGTGTCATTAAGGTGCCAGTGACCGGCCTTGTCGATACCGATCAAAACCGGCTCGAAGCGTGAGCGATCAAGGGCATCGACAATGTTGCGCGCCGATTGCAGCGAGACCTCATGCTCAGCCGAACGCCCCCCAAAAATAATCCCTACCCGCACCTTGCTCATGACCCGGCCTCACTGTTGAAAGTAAGGCTTCTTACCATGGGTGGTCAGCGATTCGCTACCCGATGTGCATTGCCCAATACCTGCACAATCGTACAAGACCCCAGCAGACAACCGGTGCAGACTCAGTTAACGTGTTTCCACCTCCTTTTGTGACAAGTCACCATGGGCAACCCCATCCACTCCCTCGACTGGCTGCACCGCGCGCCCCACGCCAGTGGCCTTGACCGTATCGAGGCGTACTTTGCCGGCTTTGCCTTCGACCCTCATCGCCATGACACCTACGCCATCGGGCGCACGTTGTTCGGCGTACAGAGTTTTCATTATCGCGGCGGCACGACCCACAGCCTGCCTGGCACCACCATGGTGATCCACCCCGATGAAACCCATGACGGTCGCGCCGGCAGCGACGAAGGCTTCAAGTATCGGATGATTTATGTGGAGCCGGCGCTGATCCAGCAGATCCTCGGTGGCCAGCCGTTGCCGTTTATCCCCGGCGGCTTGTCCACCGACCCACGGCTGCACCGCGCCAGCGAAGTGTTGCTGCAGAGCCTGGATTGCCCGATAGACCCGATGCAAGAACAAGACGCTATGTTCGACCTGGCCCACGCGCTGAGCGCTGCGTCCGGGGCCCTCATTCGCCCTAAATCCTTCGACTACGTCGCGGCCGAACGCGCCCGTGAATTCATCCACAGCGCCCTGGGCCGCAGCATCACCCTCGATGAAATTGCCGACCATGCCGGCCGCGACCGGTGGGCGTTATCGCGGGATTTTCGTCTGTTGTTCGGCACCAGCCCCTACCGCTACCTGACCATGCGCCGGCTGGACCTGGTGCGCCACTTATTGGCCCAGGGCCAATCGTTGGTGGATGCGGCGATGACCGCAGGCTTTACCGACCAAAGCCACATGACCCGCCAATTTCGCAGCACCTACGGCATGCCGCCATCGCGTTGGGTGAAAATGCTCGGACGCTGAGTACTGGGTTGGACTGTGGGAGCTGGCTTGCCTGCGATGCAGACACCGCGGTGTATCAGACACACCTTATTGATGCCATCGCAGGCAAGCCAGCTCCCACAGTTGGATGAGGTGGCGTTGCTGGCATTTGGTCATGGTTTGTAAAGGGCCAGCAAGCTGCGTCCCTTTAAATTGCAGGACGTTTCCGAGACAATCCCTGCCGCCTTGTGCCTGTTGGAATCGATGGCTAGTCTTCGGCCCGTCACTGCCTTTTCAGTGATCGGGTTTAGTCGCCCGGACTCTAATCAGGCGCATGGTCCTCCATGAGGTTTTATGGTGGCTGTGCGCAGGGCACCCTCGGGTGCGCCGGATTTTCCTGATTAGCCGGTCGACTAACCTGCGTACAGCCGCCACCCTTCGTTTAGTCGCGACTGGGCCGGCTTCTGCCTCAATCAGGAGTTACACCATGACCAAAGCACTTCCCGATCCACCCATGGATTGCCTAGTCGTCAATGAAGAACTCAGCTTCGAAGACGCTCAACTCTATATTTCCCATCTGATCAACAGCGCATCGGCCACGGTGTGGGACTGTTGCGATCACCTGCAACCCCACGACCGCGCCCGAATCCATGCCGCATGGCACTTGCTGGAGATGGCCAAGACCGTAGTAAACCGCACCCTCGAGTGCATGCCACGAACCTGAAGACACCATAAACCCCATGTGGGAGCTGGCTTGCCTGCGATGCAGACACCTCGGTACATCAGGTACACCAAGATGATGCCATCGCAGGCAAGCCAGCTCCCACAGTTGATCTTCGTGGCTTTGCGCCTCTGTCAGAGCTGGCGCCCGACAACCGGTTGACCAATGGCCAGGAAGTTTCCGCCCGCCACATGGTGCAACGTGCGCAGTTCATCATGCCCCTCAAAATGCCAGCGGCCCTCGCTGAATACCCGCTCATCAGCATAGGCCGCGACCACTTCGCCCAGGAACAGGTCATAGGTCTGCTGATTATGCGGCTCGGGCAGCAAGCGGCATTCCAGCCAGGCCACGCAGCCTTCCAGCATCGGCGCCTCGGTGTGCTCACCGCTGAAAGTGTGCAGGCCATAGGCTGCGAATTTGTCGGTTTCAACGCCGCGGGTATTGCCCACCGTCTGCACCAGATCAGCCTGCGCAACACAAGGCACCTGCAGCACAAAAGTGCCGGCGCCTTCCAGTAGTTGGCGGGTCCAGGTGGCCTTGTCGAGCACCACCGCGACTTTCGGTGGTTCGAAATCCAGCGGCATGGCCCAGGCAGCGGCCATGATATTGCGCTGGCCGTTGTGGGCTGCACTCACCAACACGGTCGGCCCGTGGTTGAGCAAACGGTAAGCCTTGGACAGTGGTACGGGGCGACGGAACGTAGGGCTCATGGTCGATCAGCTCTGCAAGCGAGAAAAGACCTACGATACCTCAAGCACAAGCCCGACAGGTCAGCTCGACAGCTGATTGGCAAACTGCCCGACCGCACTCACCACCTTTTGCGCACCGTCCTGAATCTCGACGATCACGGTACCCGCCTCCGCCGCCAGGGCCAGGCCCTGCTCGGCTTGCGCACGACCGTCGGCCATCAAGGCCACCGCGTCGCGGGCCATGTCCTGGTTCTGGCGCACCACACCGACAATTTCCTCGGTGGCTTTGCTGGTGCGTGACGCCAATTGCCGCACTTCATCGGCCACCACCGCAAAGCCCCGCCCCTGTTCACCGGCACGCGCCGCTTCGATGGCGGCGTTGAGCGCCAAAAGGTTGGTTTGCTCGGCAATGCCGCTGATGGTCTTGACGATGCTGCCGATCACTTGGGACTGGGCATTCAGCGCCTCGATACCTTCGCCGGCCTGCTGCATGTGCTGGGCCAGGTCGCGCATCACGTCCACGGCCTGGGTGACCACAGTGGTACCGCGCTGGGCGCTGTCGTCGGTTTGCAACGAGGTGCTGTAGGCAATATTGGCGGCCTCGGCCACCGCCTGCTCGCGGTTGACCTGGTCGGTAATGACCGTGGCGAACTTGACCACTTTGTACAACCGCTCATTGGCGTCCAGCACCGGGTTGTAGGTGGCCTCCAACCACACCAGGCGGCCGTGGCTGTCCACGCGTTTGAAGCGCGCGGCGACGAACTCACCGGCGTTCAGGCGCTTCCAGAACTGTTGGTATTCGGCACTGTTGTATTCCTGTGGTTCACAGAACATACGATGATGTTTGCCTTCGATCTGCGCCAGACTGTAACCCATGGCACCGAGGAAGCGGTCATTGGCGGTGAGTACATGCCCCTCCAGATCGAACTCGATCAACGCAGTAGAACGCATCAGCGCGGTGATCAGGTTTTCATGTTCACGCGAACTCTCGATGGTGCGGGTAAGGTCGCTGGAGAACATCGAAAACTGCTTGATGCGCCCCTCCGAACTGCGCACCGGCTGCACGATTGAGCGCAACCAGGCTTCCTTGCCATTGCCGCGCATCAGGCGCACGGCGCCGGCAAAGTGTTCGCCGCGGGCCAGCGCGTGCTTGAAGCGCAGCTGGAACTCGTCCTGGCGCACGTGGGCCGGCACCAGGTCTTCGATCGCGCGCCCGACAATCTCGCCCAGCGAGTAAGCCAGCTCCTGCAGGAAGTTGGCATTGGCCCACTCCACACGGCCTTCAGGGTCCAGCGTCAGGCAGAGCATTTCGCTTTCCAGGCTCTCTTTCACCTGAAGCAAGCTCGACAATTCTTCGCGCAGAGCGGTCAGCTCCTGCTTCAGGCGGGTATTGAACATGGGGCACCGTTAGGCAAGTGAGGTGGGTGTACTCCCTTGCATCGGCGCTGCCGGGGTTTTCTGAAGAGCGCTTGAGCCCTGGGCCGAACTATATTTTCAACCGCCATTGTTACGGCACACGCCCATGACCTGATACTCCAGGGTATTGAGCTTGCCGCTGGAGTCTTCGTAGGTCATGCGCGACGGCACGGCGTTGCACGAGCGGATCGGCGGCGTCACGTTGACGACCTTGGCAATGTCCAGGTCCATGCCATAGCGGTACGCCTGGACTTCGGGCACCGGCTTGCCTTTTTTGATGGCGTAGGCGGCCATGGCTTTCTCATTGCGCTCCATCATCAGGGCAAAGGTGCGATCCCCACCCCCTTCGGCCAGTGCGCCGAATGACAACACAGCCGTTAATACAGCCAAACCTGCTTTATAAAAGTTCATCGCGGTTTCCTCGACTGAAAAGTTCAGTGTCGAGATTAACCAACCCACCCTGACGCCAGGTTCACCAGAACATTACTTATTTGTTAGATGGCCGTTAGTTTCCAGAATTGTAATCTTCGCGCCATGCAGCTGTTATCCGTCGTTTGCAACTATCAGCCAGGGCCAGATCAATAAAAACGCCCGCCTCTATAAGAAGCCGATAACTGCCATCACCGAGGAGCGCATCATGAGCATTCGTCATTACACCCTTCCCTTTTCACTGATGGCTGCACTGCCCATGGCCGCCTTGGCGGTGGAGGACAAGCCCGAAGGTTTTATCGAGGGCAGCCGCATCAACGTGCTGGCACGCAATTTCTACTTCAACCGCGATGACCGCAAAGGCCAGTCCAGCCCCACTGGCAATGGTTACTCCGAAGCCTGGGCCCAGGGCTTTATCGGCAAATTCGAATCCGGTTTTACCCAGGGCACCGTGGGTTTTGGCCTGGACGCGTTCGCCATGTACGGCCTGACGCTTGACTCGGGCAGCGGCCGCAGCGGCGGCAAAGGCTCGTTCGGCGTGCTGCCGGTGAACAGCGACAACCAGCCGGAAGACAGCTACAGCAAAATCGGCGGCGCGGCGAAACTGCGCGTGCTGGACACGGTGATCAAGGCCGGCGACGTGTTCCCACTCACCCCGGTGGTGGCCTACGGCGACTCTCGCCTGTTGCCCGAGAGCTTTCGCGGCGTCACCCTGCAAAACACCAGCGTGGAAGGCTTGAGCCTGCAAGGCGGGCGCCTGAGCGGCATGAGCCAGCCCAGTGAAAGCGGCATGAAAAAAGGCTTTGCCACCTTCTATGCAGGCAAGGTCGACTCGCCCTGGATCGCCTACTTCGGCGGTGACTACCAGCTCAACAGCCATCTGGGCTTTAGCCTGTACAGCAGCCGCTTGAAGGACGCCTGGGATCAGTACTACTTCGGCAGCAATGCCAATTACGCATTGACCGACGACGTGTCATTGTTCGGCGACTTCAACTACTACAAGGCCGTGGACGAAGGCCAGAAACGGCTCGGCGAGTTCGACAACAACATCTGGAGCGCCAGGCTCGGGGTCAAGGTCGGTGCCCACAGCCTGGCCGTGTCGCACCAGCGCAACAACGGCGACGATGATTTTGATTACCTGCGCCAGTCAGACTCGATCTTCCTCAACAACTCCATCCAGTACAGCGACTTCAACGCGCCCAAGGAGCGCTCATGGATGCTGCGCTACGACCTGGACATGCAGGCGTTCGGCATTCCCGGCCTGTCGTTCATGACCCGCTACGGCAAAGGCACCGGCGCCGACTACAGCAACGCCAATGCCGTGTATATGCGCCGTGATGCAGCGGGTAACCCCTTGACCGATCAACGCCGTTGGGAACGGGATATCGAGGCCAAGTACGTGGTGCAAAGTGGGCGTTTGAAAGATTTGTCCCTGCGCTTGCGCCAGGCCACCGTGCGCTCCAGTGCGTTCGAGTCAGACCTGGAAGAAGTTCGTCTGATTGCCGAATACCCATTGGTCGTGCTGTAGCCCTTACATTCGCTCGCGATTAACTAACATCTGTTCACAAATAGCCAGTTATCAAAATTGTAATATTGGCCTCAGCTTCTCGTTAAGTGGAACTTTCTATACTCGCTTCAACTTATTCACCCGAGCACATTCATCTCTGAAGCTTTTGTGTAGCTCCTTTGGAAAGAGATGAATTTTTAACGCCCCGCTTGGGGCGTTTTTTTTGCCTGCGACACATGCGACCGACGGTCGCAGTTGACCCTAAAGCTACTTTAGCCTTCAGACTTTTCCCACTTCCGAAACCGCCGCCATAGGGACATGGGCGCCTTCTCTCCCCCTAATTCAAGAGGTAACCCCCATGCGTATTCTTGTGGTTGAAGACGAGCAGAAAACCGCCGACTACCTGCAACAGGGCCTGAACGAAAGTGGCTACGTGGTCGACTGCGCCGCCAATGGCGTCGACGGCCTGCACCTGGCAGGGCAACACGCCTATGAACTGGTGATTCTGGACGTCAACCTGCCGGGCAAGGATGGCTGGCAAGTACTGGAAGAATTGCGCCGCAACGGCACCCAGCGCGTGATGATGCTCACCGCCCGTGGCCGGCTGGCTGACAAGATCAAGGGCCTGGACATGGGCGCCGACGATTACCTGGTCAAGCCGTTCGAGTTTCCCGAACTGCTGGCCCGCGTGCGCACCCTGATGCGTCGCAGCGAGCACATTCCACAGCCGGAAGTGTTCCGCGTCTCGGACCTGGAACTGGACCCGCGCCGCCACCGCGCTTATCGCGGCACCCGGCGCATCGACCTGACCACCAAGGAGTTCGCCCTGTTGCAAGTGCTGATGCGCCAGGCCGGCGAAGTGCTGACCCGCACACAGATTATTTCACTGGTCTGGGACATGAATTTCGACTGCGACACCAACGTGGTCGAAGTCTCCATCAGCCGCCTGCGCGCCAAGGTGGATGACCAGAGCGAGGTCAAGCTGATCCACACTATTCGCGGCGTGGGCTACGTGCTGGAAGCGCGCCCATGAAGACCGGCAGCCTGTCGATGCGCCTGGGCCTGACGGTCAGCCTGATGGGCGCGGGCCTGGTGTTGCTGCTGGCGACCCTGGCCTACCTGGCCCTCACCCATGAGCTGGAAAAACTCGCGCGCAAGAACCTGGAAAGCAAGATGGAACAGATCCAGCACAGCCTGGCCCTGGGCCTGGACGCCCATGCCATCCGCGCCCGCCCGCACTCGCTGATGGACCTGGTGATCGGCCACGACAATTTCCACCTGACCATCGTCGGTACCGCGCCCGATAACAGCGTGCTGCTGAACGTCGGCAGCAAGCCCCAGGAGCCACTGCTCACCGACTTCAAGCCACGGGAAACCCTGGGCTATCTCAATTGGGTCGACAGCTACGGCAACCAGATACTCAGTGCCTCCAGCTTGATGCGCCTGGCCAACGGTGAACGCGTGCGGGTGCTGCTGTCCCTGGACCGCATGGACGACCAGGCATTGCTCAGTGCCTACCTGCGCGCCACGCTGATTGCGTTGCCGCTACTGCTGATACTGATTGGCATGGGCGCCTGGTGGCTGGTGCAACGGGGCCTGGCACCGTTGAAGCAGTTCAGCCAGGTGGCGGCGAAAGTCACCACCCAAGACCTCACCCATCGCTTGTCTGTGGACAACCTGCCCCACGAACTGGGTGAACTGGCCCACGGCATCAACGTGATGCTCGACCGCCTGGACGCCGGGGTGCAGCAACTCTCGCAATTCTCCGATGACCTGGCCCACGAACTGCGCGCGCCCTTGACCAACCTGATGGGCAAGGCCCAGTTGACCCTGTCGCGCCAGCGCCCGCCGCAGGAATACAAGGCGGTGCTGGAATCCAACACCGAAGAGCTCGAACGCCTGGCGCGGATTGTCAGCGACATGCTGTTTCTGGCGCAGGTCAGCCACCCGGCGGCCCGGGCCTCATTCACCGAGGTGTCCCTGGCGCAGGAAGCCCAGCGGGTGATGGAGTTGTTTGCCCTGAGTGCCGAAGACAAACACATCACCCTGAGCCTGCGCGGCGATGCCTGGGTGACGGGCGATCGGCTGATGATCCAGCGGGCGATTTCCAACTTGCTCTCCAATGCCATTCGCCACACACCCGAGGCCTCTACCGTGTTGCTGTTGGTGGAGACCTACGAGCAGAGCGTATCGCTGTCGGTGGGCAACCCGGGGCGAGGCATTGAAGCGCACCACCTGCCGCACCTGTTCGAACGTTTCTACCGCGCCGACAGCAGCCGTACCCGTGCCGAGGGCGGCACCGGGCTGGGGCTGGCCATCGTGAAATCGATCATGCATTTGCATCAGGGGCATGCTCATGTCACCAGCCAGCCTGGGCGTTTTACGCGGTTCAGCCTGGTGTTTCCCCAGGCTCTGGAAGCACCGTTGGCCCCCTGTGGGAGCGGGCTTGCCCGCGAAGGCGGTGTATCCGTCAGTACAGGTATCGACTGACCCGGCGCATTCGCGAGCAAGCCCGCTCCCCCAGGGGGGTTGCGGCGTTTTCACGGTTGTCAGGCGGTCTCTTCATCGCGGCGATGAGCCCATTGGTACAACGCCGGCAGCACCAGCAAGGTCAGCAAGGTCGAAGAAATAATCCCGCCAATCACCACTGTCGCCAATGGGCGCTGCACTTCGGCACCGGTGCCGGTGGCGAGCGCCATGGGGATAAACCCCAGGGACGCCACCAGCGCGGTCATCAGCACCGGGCGCAGACGGGTCAACGCGCCTTCGTGGATCGCCACCGATAATGAGCGACCTTCCTCGCGCAGGTTTCGGATGAAGGCGATCATCACCAGGCCATTAAGCACCGCAACGCCCGACAAGGCGATAAAGCCCACCCCCGCTGAAATCGACAACGGAATATCGCGCAGCCACAGCGCCATGATCCCGCCGGTGAGCGCGAATGGGATGCCGGTAAACACCAGCAGGCCGTCCTTGAGGTTGTTGAACATCATGAACAGCAACCCGAACACCAACAGCAAGGCCACCGGCACCACGATGCGCAAGCGTTCAGAAGCCTCCTTCAACTGTTCGAACTGGCCGCCCCAGGTGGTCCAGTAACCGGCGGGGACTTTCACCTGGGTGGTGATGGCGGCTTCGGCCTCCTCGACAAACGAGCCGATATCGCGCCCGCGCACGTTGGCGCTGACGATCACCAGGCGCTTGCCGTTCTCGCGGCTGATCTGGTTGGGGCCCAGCACCAGGTCGAGGCTGGCAACCTGGGACAAGGCGATAAAGCCCAACTGCCCCGAGGTACTACTCGCCAGCGCCGGCACCGGGATCAACAGGCGTGACAAGCCGTCGATATCGGTGCGCAACGTATCGGACAAGCGCACCACCATATCAAAACGCCGATCACCCTCGTACAGCGTACCGGCCTGGCGCCCACCGACCGCGACGGAGATGGTGTCCTGCACATCACCTACATTCAGGCCAAAGCGAGCGGCCTTGTCGCGGTCGATATTGATGGTCAGCACCGGCAGGCCGGAGGTCTGTTCCACCTTCACTTCCGAGGCGCCGTTGAGCTTCTGCAAGGTCTCGGCGATTTCCCCAGCTGTCTGGTTGAGCACCGCCATATCATCGCCAAACACCTTCACCGCCACATCGCTGCGCACTCCGGAAATCAGCTCGTTGAAACGCAACTGGATCGGCTGCGACAGCTCATACACGCTGCCCGGCACAATCGCGCTGGCCCGTTGGATGTCAGCGATAATTGCCTCGCGGGACTTCTTCGGGTTCGGCCATTGGTCCTTGGGTTTGAGCATCACGTAGCTGTCGGAAATATTCGGCGGCATCGGGTCGGAGGCGATTTCCGCCGTACCGGTGCGTGCAAACACCCGCTCGATTTCCGGCACTTGGGCCAGTAAGGTTTTTTCCAGTTGCTGCTGCATCTGCACCGATTGGGTCAGGCTGGTGCCGGGCACACGCAGCGCCTGCTGGGCAAAGTCGCCTTCGCTGAGGCTGGGGATAAATTCACTGCCCATGCGGCTGGCAACCAGACCCGAGACGACGATGGTGAGTGCGGCCAGGCCGAACACCAAGGGCCGACGCACCATCACCCAGTTGAGCACCGGGTCATACACCCGGCGTGCACTGCGCATCACAATGTTTTCTTCTTCCTTGACCTTGCCGGTGACAAACAACGCAATCGCCGCCGGTACGAAGGTCACCGACAGAATCATCGCGCCGAGCAAGGCAATCACCACCGTGAAGGCCATCGGGTGGAACATCTTCCCGGCCACGCCCGTGAGGGCGAAGATCGGCAGGTACACCACCATGATGATCAACTGCCCGAAGATCAGCGCGCGTCGCGCCTCCTTGGCCGCGGCGAACACTTCGTGCAGGCGTTCACTGCGGGTCAGCAACCGGCCATGACGGTGTTGCGCATGAGCCAGACGGCGGATGGCGTTCTCGACGATCACCACCGCACCGTCAACGATAATGCCGAAGTCCAGCGCGCCCAGGCTCATCAGGTTGGCGCTGACTTTGTTGGTGAACATGCCGGTGAAGGTGAACAGCATCGCCAGCGGAATCACCATCGCCGTGATCAGCGCTGCACGGATATTACCCAGGAACAGGAACAACACCGCCACCACCAGCAATGCACCTTCGAAGAGGTTTTTCTTCACGGTGGCGATGGCTTTTTCCACCAGGTTGGTGCGGTCGTAAACAGTGACAGCCACCACGCCTTCGGGCAGCGAGCGGTTGATCTCCTCAAGCTTTTTCGCCACCGCCTGGGACACGCTGCGGCTGTTCTCGCCGATCAACATGAACACCGTGCCCAGCACCACCTCACGGCCGTTTTCGGTGGCGGCGCCGGTACGCAGCTCACGACCAATGTCGACCTGGGCCACATTGCGCACGCGGATCGGCGTGCCGTCCGAGGTGGTGATGACAATGTTGGCGATGTCGTCGATAGACGCCACCTGGCCCGGCGCGCGGATCAACAACTGTTCGCCGCTGCGCTCGATGTAACCGGCGCCGACGTTGGCATTGTTGCGCTCCAGCGCCGTGACCAGATCGTTGAGGGTCAGGTTGTAGGCGGCCAGGCGCTTGGGGTCTGGCGCAATCTGGTATTCCTTGGCGAAGCCGCCGATGGTATTGATCTCGGCCACGCCTGGCACGTTGCGCAATTGAGGCTTGATGATCCAATCCTGGATCACCCGCAGGTCGGTGGGAGTGTAGGGCGTGCCGTCCTCTTTGCGCACACCGTCCTCGGCTTCGACGGTCCACAGGAAAATTTCCCCCAGGCCAGTGGAAATCGGCCCCATCGCGGTTTCGATGCCGTCGGGCAATTGCTCGCGCGCCACTTGCAGACGCTCGTTGACCAGTTGGCGGGCAAAGAACAGGTCGGTGCCGTCCTTGAAAATCACCGTGACCTGGGACAAACCGGAACGCGACAGCGAACGCGTCTGCTGCAGGCCCGGCAGGCCGGCCATGGCCGTCTCGATGGGAAAGGTAATGCGCTGCTCGGTTTCCAGCGGCGAAAAACCGGCCGCCGCCGAGTTGATCTGCACCTGTACGTTGGTGATGTCAGGCACTGCGTCGATGGGCAGTTTCTGATAGCTGGCGATGCCGACACCGGCCATCAACAGCACCGCCAGCAACACGATGATGCGCTGCTCGATGGCGAATTGGATAAGGCGCTCAAACATGGGGAATCACTCGCAGGATCAATGGGCGTGTTCGGCCGAGCCTTTGCCCAGTTCGGACTTGAGGATGAAGCTGCCAGCCGTCGCCACCTGCGCGCCGGCCTCCAGGCCTTTACGCACTTCGACGTAACCGTTTTCACTGACGCCCAGTTCAAGATGGCGGGTGATAAAGCCGTCCGCCGTGCGCACAAACACCGAGGGTTTGTCCTCGACGGTCTGGATAGCGGTTTGCGGCACGGTCACCTTGGCCTGGTAGGTATCGGTGGCCACTTGCACGGCCACGAACAAGCCCGGGCGCCAGGCGTCGTCAGGGTTGGGGACCGTCACCCGCACGGTAGCGGTGCGCGTCTGCTCACCGAGCAAGTTGCCCACATAGGCCACGGTACCCAGCACTTCGGTGCCCATTTCCGTCGAGCTGACTTTCACCGGTTTGCCCACGCGAACCTTGTTCAAGTCTTTGGGAAATACGCCGAAGGTGACCCACACCTGGGACAGGTCCGAGAGGGTGAAGGCATTGCTGGTTTCACTGACCACCTCGCCCACCCCCAGGTGTTTTTCCACCACCACACCGGCGAAGGGCGCACGCAGTTCATAACGATTGCCGCCGGCCAATACGGCAGTGCCGCTGAGCGCAGTCATTTTTTGCCGCGCATTGTTCAGGGCGATTTCGGCTTCTTGCAGAGTTTGCCGCGCCAGCAGGTAATCCTGTTCGGCAGAGATTTTGTCCTGCCACAACTGACGCTCGCGCTGGAAGGTAGTGCGCGCCAGTTCGACCCGGCGCTCGCTGGCGGCCAATTCGCTGCGCTGGTCGGAAATCTGCTGGCTGGCGATCACCGCCAACAGTTCGCCCTTCTTCACCGACTGGCCCAGGTTGACCTTCACCGCCTCCACCACGCCCGCCGCACGGGGCACGATGTGGGAGGTACGGTCTTCATCAAAACGCACCTCGCCCGGCAGCGTCAGCACGGTGCTGATGGCGCGCGGTTGCGCCTGGGCCAACTGGATGCCGGCGGCTTGAATCTGCTGCTCGGTGAGTTCGAGCTTGCCTTCTTCTTCCTCGGCGTGGGCGAAGCCCGACAGCATCAGGCCCAGGGCGACGGCGAGCGCCATGCCATGTTTTTTGTTCATCAGGAGACTCCAGGAAAAATCAAAAGCGGGCGAGGTCGCCGTAAATGCGTTCGATGCGTACCCAGGCCTCGGTGGCCTGGGCGGTGGCAGCAAGGTATTGGGTACGGGCCGCGATCAAGGTGCGCTGGGCGTCGAGCACGTCGAGGAAGTTGAACTTGCCCATCTCGAAGCCACGGGTGGCGCTGTCTACCGCACTTTGTGCGGCGGGCAGGATCTGCTGGTTGAACGCGCGCACTTCGGTGTTCGCGGTTTGCCACAGGTCCAGGGCCTGGCGGGTTTCGGTGCGCAGGCGCAGTTCGGCGGCGTTGCGCAGGTCGCGGGCCTGGTCGGCGCGTCGGGTGGCCGCGAGGATGTTGCCCTGGTTGCGGTTGAACAACGGGATCGGCATCGACACGCCCACCAGGTTCACCCGTTCGCGCACGCTGGCGTCGTATTGGCTGCCGATGGACACGTCCAGGTCCGGAATGCGCTGGGCTTTTTCCAGGCCCACGCTGGCTTCGTTCTGCACAATGTTGAGTTCGGCCAGGCGCAATTCGGCGGTCTGCTCAAGGCGTGCCAACAATGGCGCGGCGGCGGGTAACGCCGGTACGGAAGTGCTTGGCGTGGCGACGACCTGGAAGTCGGTGGCGGCGCTGCCGGTGCTGGTGGCCAGACGACGGTAGGCGTCAGTGAGGCCGATCTGGGCGCGGTTCAATTCCAGACGGATTTGCGACACCTGCACCTGGGCGCGAGTGGCTTCCACGGGTGACGACTTGCCAGCAGTGACGCGCCCGTTGGCGACCACCAGGCCGCGCTCGGCAAGCGTCATGGAGCGTTGCGCCAGGTCGAGGCGTTCCTGGGCACGCAGGGCGCCGTAGTAGCTGTCGATGACCTCGGCGCGCAACAAGTTGCGACGCTGCTCCAGGGTCAGCGCGGCGGCATCCTGGGCGCGGGTGGCCACTTCGATACGCGCACCGCGCTTGCCGCCCAGTTCCAGGGTCTGGCTGAGTTTGATGCTGGTGGTGCGGCTGTTGCGGCGGGTGTCTTCGGCGTCCCAGGAGGCCACCGGATTGGGGATCAAGCCGGCCTGTTGGCGGCCGCCTTCGGCGATGTCGATTTCCCATTGTGCGGCCGCCAGGTCCGGGTTGTTGGCGAAGGCGGTTTGCAAGGCAGCATCGAGGGTGAGGGGTTGTGCCTGGGCGGCGTTTGCGGATATCCACACTGCCAATGCCGCCGCCCCCAACAGTGTTCTAACAAAAATTGCCATAACGAGAGTTCCACGCCCATGAAGTCGCTGAGGTTTCCCAGCGGGGGCAATGTAGCTTTCGGTACTTATCAGGGCCGTGGGCGAAAGATTACAAATCCGTTAGCCAGGCTCAGGCATGCACTTCGTCGTGATCGTCATGTTGAAAACCCTCGCCCTCGACCTGGATCGTGGCGTGGGAAATATCGAACTGTTCGTGCAGTAACTCCGTCACTCGGCTGAGGATCTGTTGCTCAGTGCCCTGGGACGCATCCGCGACCAGATGCGTACTCAGCACGTTCTTGCCACTGGTGAGGGCCCAGATATGCAGGTCGTGCACGTCCCTGACCCCCGGCACGCTGCGGATGGCCTGCTCCACCTGCTCGATGTCCACACCCTCCGGCACACCTTGCAGCAGGATGTTCATGCTCGCCTTGAGCAACGTCCAGGTGCGCGGCAATACCCAAAAGCCGATGGCGGCCGCGACCACGGAGTCAACCCAACCCCAGCCAGTGAACATGATCACCAGCGCGGCAATGATCACGCCGACGGAGCCCAGCATGTCGCTCCAGACTTCCAGGTAGGCGCCCTTGACGTTAAGGCTCTCGCCACTGGCAGCGCTGAGCAGGCGCATGGAGATCAGGTTGACCACCAGCCCCAGCAGCGCAATCACCAGCATGCCGGTGGACTGGATTTCGGCGGGCGCCTGCAGCCGCTGGTAAGCCTCGTACAAGATGTAGAACGCCACGGCGAACAGCAGTAATGCATTGAAGGCGGCCGCCAGGATCTCGAACCGCGCATAACCGAAGGTGCGCTTGCGGTCTGCCGGGCGCTTGGCGACCTGGATCGCCACCAGGGAAATCGCCAGGGCCAGGGCGTCGGTCATCATGTGCGCTGCATCGGACAACAGCGCCAGGCTGCCGGTGACAAAGGCGCCGATGACTTCGGCCAGCATGAAACTGCCGGTCAGCCCCAGGGCGATCCATAACTTGCGTTCGTGGCCGGCGCGTACTTGGGCGTGGCTGTGTCCTGCGCTCATGAAATGTCCTCGTGGGTTGGGATGGGGCGGATCATAGAGCTATAGGCCAGTTCCACTGGCATGGTTTGCAAAATTGTCATCTGAGCGCCAGAGCGTCGTTAGCTTCGGGCGCACCAAAATCGTTCATGCACGCGTTGGGGGAGCGCTATCAGGTATGCTTTTCAGGCTGAAACAAAAAGAAACATATTAGCCGACCTGCTCGATAAGGAGTCCCGTCTTGGAGTTATCGACTGCCGCGTGGATGGTTCACGACACCCGCCTCATGCTCTGCGTGCTGTTGGCGATCGCCAGCATCATTGTGCTAATCAGCGCGACCAAACTGCCGCCCTTCCTGTCGATTTTGATCGGCACCTTTATCGCCGGGGTCGGCGCCGGCCTGCCGCCGGAAGAAGTGGCAAAGGCGTTCAGTAAAGGCGCCGGGGCGATTCTCGGCGAAGCCGGGATCATCATTGCCCTGGGTGCGATGCTCGGCGCGCTGATGGCCGAATCCGGCGCGGCCGACCGTATTGCCACCACGTTGCTCGGGCTGGGCAAAGGCAAGTCATTGCCCTGGGTGATGGCGTTGGTTGCCATGGTGATCGGCCTGCCGCTGTTCTTCGAAGTGGGCCTGGTGATGATGGTGCCGATCATCTTTGTGATGGCCAAGCGTTCAAACCAGCCATTGCTGAAAATCGCCATCCCTGCGCTGGCGGGCATGACCACCCTGCATGCCTTGATGCCGCCGCATCCGGGGCCGCTGATCGCCGTGGGCGCATTGCACGCCGACCTGGGCCTGACCATGTTGCTGGGCTTTTGCCTGGCGGTGCCAGCCGTGATCCTGGCCGGGCCGCTGTATGGCAACTGGCTGTCCAAGCGCCTGCACGTGGATGAACCGGCGGATATCGGCGCCTTGTTCAGCGCACCGCCCAAGGCCCCGCGCCAGCCGAGCTTCGGTGTGTCATTGCTGATCATTCTGTTGCCGGTGATCCTGATGCTCGGCAGCACCTTGGCCAAAGTCGCGTTGGCGCCGGAAAGCACCCTCGCCCTGACCTTGAAATTCCTCGGTGAACCGCTGGTCGCCCTCGGCCTGGCCGTAATCGCCGCGGTCGTCTGCCTGGGTTGGGCGGCGGGCATGCCACGCGCCGACGTCGGCAACACCCTGCGCAAAGCCCTGGCGCCTATCGCCGTACTGCTGCTGACCATCGGCGCCGGCGGCGGCCTCAAGCAAACCCTGCTGGACGCCGGCGTCAGCCAGACCATCAGCAAAGTCGCCGAAGGCGCGCACATGCCCTACTTGCTGCTGGCCTGGCTGATTGCCGTGGCCCTGCGCCAGGCCACCGGTTCGGCCACCGTGGCCACCACCACGACCGCCGGCATCCTCGCGCCGATGATGGCCGGGTTGGCGGCGACTCAAAGCTCATTGGTCGCCCTGGCCATCGGCGCCGGCTCGGTGTTCTTCTGCCACGTCAACGACGCCGGATTCTGGATGGTGCGTGAGTACTTTGGCTTGCAGTTGAAGCAGACGATCTGGGTGTGGTCGGTGCTGCAGACGATTGTTTCGGTGGTTGGGTTGGCGGGTACCTTGTTGCTCTGGCACTTCCTGACCTGACCCTCAGGCGGCCAAGGTGTGGCGCTTGCCAAACAGCGCCACACTCGCTACCCCAACCGCCCCCATCACTACGCAATACCCCACGCAGATCCACGGGCTGGTTGGCATCAGCGCGATCAACAACAACGGTGTAGTACTTGCCCAGAGTGCGTAGGCAATGTTGTAGGTGAAGGAAATCCCCGATACCCGTACCTGCGCCGGAAACAGCCCGACCATCACCGACGGCACCGCGCCCACCACGCCGCAACTCAGGCCCGCCACGGCATACGCCGCGCCGAGCCACACGCCGCCGGCGATCAGGCTGGCGTACAGCAGCGCAATGCCCACCGGCAGCAACAGGCTGTAGACCAATACCGCGCGCCACGCGCCGATGCGGTCCACCAGCAGGCCGGCGAGGACGCAGCCGATATTCAGGAAGACGATGCCCAGGGCACTCAGAGCGAAGGTGTGGCTGGGGCTCATGCCGAAGGTTTTCTGCATCATGGTCGGGGTGATGACCACCAGCACCACCACGGCAGACGTCAGCACGCAGGTGAGGATCATCGCCGGCAGCAGCACGGCGCGATGGTCGCGCAGCACGGTGCGCAAGGGCATTTCGGCGGCGGCTTGGCGACGCGCCTGCATCTCTAGGAATACCGGGGTCTCGCTGAGCCAGCGGCGCAGCCATACGCCGATCACGCCGAATACGCCGCCGAGCAGGAAGGGGAAGCGCCAGGCGTAGGCGAGGATCTCGGCGGGGGTGAAGACTTGCGCGAGCAAAGTGGCGGTCAGTGCCCCCAGCAGGTAACCGAAGGTCAGGCCGGCCTGCAAAAAACCCAAGGCATAGCCACGATGGTGACGCGGTGCGTGCTCGGCGACGAAGGTCCAGGCGCTGGGCACTTCGCCGCCCACCGCTGCGCCTTGCAGCACGCGCAGCGCCAGCAGGATCAGCGGGGCGAAATAGCCGATTTGCGCATAGGTCGGCATGACGCCGATCAGCAGGCAGGGCAAGGCCATCATGAGAATGCTCAGGCTGAAGACGCGCTTGCGTCCCAGGTGGTCTGCAAAGTGCGCCATCAGGATGCCGCCCAGTGGACGGGCGAGGTAACCGGTGACGAAGATGCCAAAGCTTTGCAGCAGGCGCAGCCACTCGGGCATTTCTGGGGGGAAGAACAGTTGGCTAAGGGTCAGCGCAAAGAACACGAAGATAATGAAGTCGTAGATTTCCAGGGCTCCACCCAAGGCGGCCAGGCCCAGGGTTTTGTAGTCGGAGCGGGAAAAACGCTGCGCCCGTGGGGAAAAGGTGGCAGTCATGTGCAGGCTCGGCAGACAAACAAAATGGCGTGCAGGTTATGAGCTGAGCCCATCGATGGCAATCGCGGCGGATATATTTGTTTTACTCATTGATCGTTGAAGATAACAACATTCCCAAATCAATGGCCGTAGAGGAACATGCCGTAAAACTGCCAAACCCCATAATAACTACAAGAGGAAAGACTCGTGGCCGATGCTATCGAAGACAGCCGCTATGCCCGATTTGCCCTGCGTTGCTCCAACTTCGCCGAGCGCTGGTTTCCTGACTCCTGGGTGTTTGCCGCCCTTGCCGTGATTATCGTCGCCGTGGCGACCCTGGGCATGGGCGCCGCACCGGCCGAAGCGGCCAAGGCATTTGGCGATGGGTTCTGGAGCCTGATCCCGTTCACCATGCAGATGGCCTTTGTGGTGATCGGCGGTTACGTGGTCGCCAGTTCACCGCCGGCAGTGAAGTTGATCGACCGCCTGGCACGTATTCCCAAGAATGGCCGTTCGGCCGTGGCCTGGGTGGCGTTGATTTCCATGGTGGCTTCATTGCTTAACTGGGGCCTGTCCCTGGTGTTCGGCGGTTTGTTGGTAAGGGCATTGGCCCGACGCACGGACTTGCGCATGGACTACCGCGCCGCTGGCGCTGCGGCGTACCTGGGTCTGGGTGCCGTATGGGCGCTGGGGCTGTCGTCGTCGGCCGCGCAGTTGCAGGCCAACCCGGCCAGCTTGCCGCCGTCGATCCTGTCGATCACTGGGATGATCCCGTTCACCGAGACCATTTTTTTGTGGCAATCCGGCGTGCTGTTGCTGGCGCTGATCGTAGTGTCGCTGATCATCGCCTACGCCACCGCGCCTGGCCCCAACAGCGCCCGGGATGCCAAGGCCTGCGGCATTGACCCGGCCTTCAACCTGCCCAAGCCGCAGGCGCCGACGCGCCCCGGTGAATGGCTGGAACACAGCCCGTTGCTGACGATTCTGCTGGCGTTGCTGGCGGCCGGCTGGCTGTTCCATGAGTTCTCGACCAAGCCGGCGATCAGCGCCATCTCGGGGCTCAATACCTATAACTTCCTGTTCATCATGGTGGGCGCGCTGCTGCACTGGCGCCCACGCAGCTTCCTCGATGCCGTGGCCCGTGCGGTGCCGACCACCACCGGCGTGCTGATCCAGTTCCCGCTGTACGGTTCGATCGCCGCGCTGATGACGGTAGTCAAGGGCGGCGACGGCCAGACCCTGGCGCACCACATCTCGACGTTCTTCACCTCCATCGCCTCACACGACACCTACGCCCTGCTGATGGGTGTGTACTCGGCAGTGCTGGGCTTCTTCATCCCCTCGGGTGGCGGCAAGTGGATCATCGAAGCGCCGTATGTGATGCAAGTGGCCAATGACCTGCAATACCACCTGGGCTGGGCGGTGCAGATCTACAACGCCGCCGAGGCGCTGCCGAACTTGATCAACCCGTTTTATATGTTGCCGTTGCTGGGTGTGCTGGGCTTGAAGGCGCGGGATTTGATCGGGTTTTCATTTGTGCAGTTGCTGGTGCATACGCCGCTGGTGTTGTTTCTGCTGTGGGCGTTGGGAACGACGCTGAAGTATTTGCCGCCTGTGATGCCCTGAATAACGGGTGACCGCAACTGTTGGTAGAACAGTTGCGGTCAAGGATTTACAGGAAGGCGTGCCAATAGATCAGGTAATGCACTCTGTACAAGGAATATGTGAATGGCGTGCCGCGAAGTCCGGATGCTGATCCATGATTTTCGTCGACGCTTCACCAATGATGATCAGGCTCATGACCACAGCTTGTTGTGTTCGCCGGTCCTCCAAAAACTCTTCTTTGCTCAAGCCCTCTACAAAAGTGATCGCGTCAGTGGCAGCTTGCCAGATAATCCCCTAGCCGACTTTCCGTCATACTGGCCGGGCCTCCGCTAGCACTTTATCGCGAAACTTCAAAGGCAAGTCGCCAGGCGTAAGCAGGTCGACATTAACGCCGAGCAAGTCCTCAAGCTCGACCTGCAACCCACCGAGATCAAAGAGCGTTGTGCCCGGCGGCGCGTCTACCAGCAAATCAAGATCACTGCCTTCTTGGTCAGTCCCCATCAGTACCGACCCAAATACTCTGGGATTGGAAATACGGAAACGTCCGACCACTTCTCGTACAGCCGTTCGTTGCAGATCAAGTGCAGTTGAAGGTCTCACGACTCATCTCAGTGATGTGCATCAGAAGGGCAGTCTAGCAGCGCTTGAGCTGTGTAGACACGCCCCGCCCATCACACGCCTGTCTTTGTTCCGTCACATTCCATTGCTACCGTCCTGCGAAATATCTTGCAACATCTCGCCAAGGATTCCTCGCAATGAGTGACGAGCACAACGACCACCCTGCCCACGACTGCGCCCCCAAAACGCCGGTAGACACCAGCCGTCGGCGCTTCCTCGGCGGTGCGGCGGTGTTGGGGGTGGGTGCAACCTTGAGTGCCTGCGGCAATACCAGCGAAGCACCGAGCCCACCCGTGACGCGGCCGCTCACGCCCCAGGAACTGGACAAAGCGTTGCGCGAGCAGGTGAAAACCGTGGTGGTGATTTACGCCGAGAACCGCAGCTTCAACAACCTGTTCGCAGATTTCCCCGGGGTGGAGAAACCGCTGTCGGCGTTAACCGCCAAGGACTTCCAGCAGCGCGACCGCGATGGCAGCGTATTGCCTGCCCTGCCACCGAGCTGGGGCGGTGTGTTGCAAGTCGGCCCACAAACGGTGGACGGGGTGACTTACCCCAGCGAAGTGCAATTCCAGCAAAACCTGCCCAACGCGCCGTTTGCCCTCAAAGGCCCGCAGGGCGAAGACCTGCCATTGAGCCTGGTGACTCGCGACCTGTGGCACGTGTTCTACCAGAACCAGATGCAGATCAACGGCGGCAAGAATGATGGTTTTGTCGCCTGGGGCGATTCCGGTGGGCTGGTGATGGGCCATTACGCCCAAAGCCGTTATGCCCTGCGCCTGTGGGACGTGGCCAAGGAGTTTGTGCTGTGCGATAACTTCTTCCAGGGCGCGTTTGGTGGTTCGTTCCTTAACCACCAGTACCTGATCAGCGCCACCGCGCCGTTTTATCCCAATGCCGCGCAGTCGGTGGCCAAAGCGCAGATCGCCACGCTGCAAAGCGATGACCCTCGCGGCACACGCCTCAAACCCTTGGACACGTCACCGGCCAGCGCCATGTCCGGCCCGCCGCAATTCGGCCCCAGCGCACTGACACCCGATGGTTACGGGGTAAACACCCTGGCCCCGCCCTACTGGCCCACCTGGATCCGCGACCCGCAGAACCCGGATTATTCCAAGCCCGACCTGCCCAATGTGCTGGTGCCGCAAACCCACGAGCATATTGGCGACAAGCTGTCGAAGAAGAACATCGACTGGGCCTGGTACGCCGGTGCGTGGCAAGCCACCCTGGAGCAGTTCAAGGACTCCGGCGGCATCCCCAAGATCCCGAATTTCCAGTACCACCACCAGCCGTTCAATTACTTCAAACAGCAAGGGCCGCAAAACCCCGCAGAACGTGCCAAGCGCTTGCGCGACGGTGGCTTGGGCGATGAGTCGAGCACCAACCGGTTCTTCGCCGACGCCCAGTCCGGCAAGCTGCCCGCCGTGAGCTTCTACAAACCCCAGGGCAACCTGAACATGCACGCCGGTTATGCCGACGTGGCCTCGGGCGACCGCCATATCGCCCGCGCCTTGAAGGTGCTGCAAGAAAGCCCGCAGTGGAAAAACATGGTGGTGGTGGTGACCGTGGATGAAAACGGCGGCTGGTGGGACCACGTGGCGCCGCCCCAGGGTGACCGCTGGGGCCCAGGCTCGCGGGTGCCGGCGCTGGTGGTGTCGCCGTTTGCCCGCAAAGGCACGGTGGACCATACGGTGTACGACACGGCATCGATCCTGCGTTTGATCACCCGGGTGTTCCAATTGGAGACCCTGGACGGCCTCAAGCAGCGTGATGACGCGATGATCGCACGCGGCCAGAAGCCCATGGGCGATCTGAGCAATGCTCTGCAGTTCAGCCTGTAGGGGCTTATCCAATAACGACATGCCGGGCGATTTAACACGCGATTTTCCTGGTCAGCCGCTACTGTGTGCAGGTGGGCTTCCATCCCGCGCAGACGGGCTTCGCTGACAAGGAATTGACTATGTTTAAACCGACCAGGCTGTCCTTCACCCTCGCCGCACTACTGGCGAGTGCGGTCGTACAGGCCGACATCGAGGTGCCACTGGGCAGCACGCAGCGCGTCACCCAGTTGTTCGCGTACCCCAATAACTGCAACGTGATCTGCTTTCGGCCATGGTCACTGGAGCAGACCGCCGAACACTATTTGAACCAGAGCCTGCAACGTGACGGTTACAGCCGGGCCAAGGTCAGTGTGAAGACCCACGACGGTCAGGTCACGGCGACCTTCAGCGGCGTGCCAGACGGTTACGGCCAGCCACTGACCACGCTGCTCAATACCGCCGACCTGGCTTACCAAGGTGCGCGCCAGCTCAACAGCGATGGCAAATGGGCCTACAACTGGTACCTGTTCCTGCCGTTAGGCATGGCCTTGGAAAACCGCAAAAGCATTGAGCTGTTGCACTTCCCTCCGGATTACTCGCTGACCCAGGCCCAGGATTACCTGGAATCGGCCACCACCGACCGCTGGGCCACCTTGTTAAGCGAAAATGGCGTACCGGCCACGGAAACGCCGGCGTACCAGACCATCATCGATATCGCGCCCATCGCTGCACCGTCCAATGCCGGCAAAGACCTGGAAACCGTCTACGGGTATTTCACCGACTACCAGACCCGCATGGTCAAGGAGCTGAGCCTGCGCCCTGGCGGCGCATTGCCGATGGTGGCCTTCGGCGCGCCGGTGCGTAGCTGGATCCAGCAACAATACGGGCAAACCGTGGGCGTGCTGAGCCTGGCGCAGATCAGCCCGGAGCCTGGCAAAACCGTCTCGGTATTGGGCGCCAACCACCCCAGCTACATTTGGTATGCCGCCAGCCCCGACAGCTATGACGGTGACGAGCAAAAAGCCGACGACGCCGGCTTGAAAGTGATGGGCCAGGACTTGAGCGCCGCCTGCTGGCAAGCCGGCATGGGCCAGAAGCCCGCCAGCGATGCAAATGTATTGCTCAAGGCCTGCCAGAACACGTGGCAGGTCACGCGCAAGGAGCAGACGTGTGAGTTGTTCTACACCTCGGTGCGCCACCTGACACCCGAGCAGGCCAACGCCAAGTGCGCCACAGCGCCCATCAAGGCGCAGTTGAAACAGCTGAGAAATGCCGCCCCCGCCCCCACCGTCACGGCCCCTGCGCTTTAAGGTGAATAAACCGTTTCTACTGTCAACTTTGACAGTAGAAATCGGATCCCACTTCGGCGAATCTTGGGCCGCGCCCATTTGCTGCAAGACTGGCCGCCAGGTCCGCAGGTCCATGCAGCCCCGTTCAGGAGAGTAATGAAAACTCGAGCCATGGATAAGGCTAAAGCGGCTGTGAATGACGGCCTCTATCCCTTTGAAACGCTGCAGGTGGAACAGGGTTACCCCTCGACCGCACAATTCAAGGTCGTGCGATACCCTAATGGCAAGAGGGGTGGAATCAAAGCGCGCATCGACTTTGACAGTCGAGTACGCATCGCCCTGGTTTCAGGCTACGCAGTCAGCGAGCGCCGCTCGCATACGCTGCAACTGTCGTCGCGTATCCACTTGTACGATAGCTGGTTCTGCGGCCTGATACGGCACTCCTGCAAGCCGAACGTGCTTCTGGACACCACGTACATGGAACTATGGACCCTGAACACCATTACCGCAGGCAGCCTGCTGACCCTGGATTACGCCATAACCGAAGACGCGCTGTACCGGCAGTTCGCTTGCCATTGCGGCGAGCTGAACTGCCGGGGTTGGATCACCGGCAGCAAAGAGCCGTTGAACGCCCAAGGCCTGGCCTGGTGGCACGAAAACAAACGGCTCTAGGCTTCGCCCAACGGACGCAGGCGGTATTGCGGCGGCAGTTGCTCGAAGCCACTGATGGTGGTGTTCAAACTCTTCCAACGGCCGTCCTTGATGCCATAGATGCAGCCATGGATCGACAGGCTCTGCCCACGGTGCCAGGCATTTTGCACAATGCTGGTGTGGCCGACGTTGGCCACCTGCTGGATCACGTTGAGCTCGCACATGCGGTCCACACGCTCTTCTTCGGTCGGCAACTGGGCCAGCACATCGCGGTTTTCGTAGTAAAGGTCGCGAATGGTGCGCAGCCAGCCATCGATCAGGCCGAACTGGCGGTCCTGCATCGACGCACGCACGCCGCCACAGCCGTAGTGGCCGGTGACGAGGATGTGTTTGACCTTGAGCACGTCCACCGCGTACTGGATCACCGACAGGCAGTTGAGGTCAGTGTGCAGCACCACGTTGGCGACGTTGCGGTGCACGAACAGGTCACCAGGCAACATGCCGACGATCTCGTTGGCCGGTACACGGGCATCGGAACAGCCGATCCACAGGTATTCCGGGGTCTGCTGGCGGGCGAGCTTGGCGAAGAATTCGGGATCTTCCTGTTTGATCGCATCCGCCCAGCGTTCGTTGTTATCAAGCAGGTCTTGTAGTTCGTTCATCAGGGAAGCCTCAGGAATGATGCGCAGGTTTGTGACTGACAAGCCCTCGTCCGGGTCACGCCAGGCGCTAATTAGCTTGAATTTTTTGGCTGCCATGCCTGTCCACACACTATAAGCCCCACAGTATGAGGATTGGCCATGACTGAATCACGACGTCCCTACGGCGCAACACAGCCGGAACCGATCGATGACAACGAAGACCGCATGGGTGAGATGCGCGAGCTGGATTTTGACGAGCAGGACCAGACTGCGGAAATCGGCGACGAGTTGCCGCGCCGTGAGCGCGACCATCTGATGCCCGACGAACGGGTGCGCGAAGCCGGGCTGACCGGCGCTTCGACGGATGATCATGAATCCACCGATGACGATATGAGCCCGCAGACGCTGATCCGTGAGGACGGCGCACGAGATGCGCAGGAGGAAGGCGAAGACAATGCCGCCGACTATGACTTGAGCGTCGTGGGAGAAAATGACATTGGCGGCGGGAGTGGGCTGGATGAGGCGGAACTGGCTGATCTGGACCCACTGAACGGCAAGCGCTGACCCGATGGGAGCTGGCTTGCCTGCGATGGTATCACTGCGGTGTTACTTGAAAACCGAGGTGCCTGCATCGGGGCAAGCCCGGCTCCCACAGAGGCTCTGCACATAGGGGGCTGTGTATTTAATCAACCAGGGTGCAGGCCATCACGACTGCATCTTCGCGGCCACCCACAGCGGGGTAGTAATCCCGGCGACGGCCGATCTCGTTGAAGCCATAACGCTCATACAGGCGAAACGCGCCGGTATTGCTGTCCCGCACTTCGAGGAAGCATTCTCGCGCATTGGCGGCATAGGCACGCGACATCAAATGCTCCAGCAGCGCCAGGCCCAAACCACGGCCCTGGTTTTCCGGTTTCACGGTGATGTTCAGCAGGTGCGCTTCATCGAGGATGATCTGCACCACCCCATGCCCCACTTGCTGCTCGCCTTCGAACATCAGCCAGATCTGGTACTTGCCCAGCCCGTCGAGAAAAATCCCACGGGTCCACGGGTGGCTGAACGCCGCGTATTCGATTTTCAGCACGGCGTCGAGGTCAGCCTCGGTCATCGGGCGAAAGGATAAAGCCTCACTCATCAGTTGTTTTCCAGCGCGCCATCAGCCGGCGCATGGCTTGCCAGACATCAGCCTTACGCTGTGGCTCTTCCATTAATAATTCCAGGCCCGGCAGGGCCCACACCGACCCCAGGCCTTCAACCTGCAGCTCGCGGTACCAGGCCTCAGCGTTGGCTTCACCGGCAAACCGCACGGCGGGCAGGCCAATCAGCCACAGGCACACGCAGGGCTCGTCTTCCAGGCGTGCCGAGACAAACCCCTGGACGAAATCTCGTGCGGCCTCCGGGCCCTGGTCCATGGTGCCGCGCACCAGCAGCGGCCAGCGCACCGGCTCACCGACGATCTGAGGACTGTCAGGCAGGCCGGCGGCGCGCAGCATGTCCTTGAGCAACAGGTAGGCCGGGTCGCGGGACTGGAAACGCTCGCCGGTCGGCAGTTCCACCAGCAACAGGCAACGCCCGGCCCGCAGCAATTGCAGGGCAAAGCGTGGCGGCGGCACCACGGGCGCCTTGGCCACCGGCGCAGCCTCCTCCACCACCTTGGCAGCCTTGGTCGCCGGCGCAGGGCGCGGCACTTCGATCTTGGCCCGCTCGACCGCCGGGCGCGTCTCTGGGGTGGGTTTGACCACCGCCACGGGCGCGGCCGCCTCTTCTCCCGACGACTCGAACGCCTCGTAGGGCTCAAGCGCCTGCAACAACTCGGGCCGCGATGGTGCGGCAAACGGCAGTTCGGTGCGGGGCAGCCAGTTGACCACCTGCATGGCGGTCAAGTAAGCGCGACGTCGGGACTCGATAAGCACAGCTCGGCCACTTGTGGATAAGTAAAGAGCGGGGATTCTACCGCTGTTCGGCCACAATCGCCCACTGCGCACTGACCGGCTGTGGATAAATCCCGCGCCTGATGCAGTACAATCGCGACTTTTAATCGCCAACCAGCCGGCCATTCCCATGATCGAACCCAAGCGCGTCCTGCGCGCCCTCGCCGAACACTGGGCCTTACTTGAGCCTCTGTGCGAACACTTCGACCAAGGCACCCTGAGCCTGGGCGAGCTGCGCGCGCAATTGGCCGCCCAACAACTGGACAGCACGCCCCAGGACATCACCAGCCTGCTGGACGTGTGGATTCGCCTGGATATCCTGGTGCCTGTCGCCAAGAGCCCGAACCGTTTCGAGCTCAACGCGCAGATCCACGACTTCCTCGCCTATCTTCGCAAGGAGCACCGGCTTGGCCTGTGCCTGGAAATCGAAGCCTACCTGCGCCACCTGGAGCGCCTGGCCGGTTATATCCAGGACGCCTTCGACATCCGCGACGGCCATGACCTGGCTCGGCAACTGCGCCTGCTGGATATGCGCGTGCGCGACGTGCTGAAAAAACTTGCCAACGACGAACAGGCCCTCGCCGCCGTGGCTGACCGCGCCAAGACCAGCGACCGCCAGATTCCGTTGCGCCAGCGCTACGCCGAAGTACTGGCGACCTGGGACGAATACGTCGAGCCGATGATCCAGTTGGTGAACGCCGACGGCGCCTTCGAGCAAGGCGTGCGCAAGGTGGAAAACGTGCTGCTGCGCATGCTCACCGAGCAACAGCGTCTTGGCCACCTGGTGGACGACGACATGCTGCTGCGCACCCACGCACGCATTCTCGAAATGCAAACCAGCGCCCAGCTGACCTTGCGCCATGCACGGGAGTTGCTGCTGCCGCTGCGTGAAGAAGCACGCCGGCATAACGCCGTGACTCGCGGTGCGGCGCTGGCCCTGTCGGCGATTCGCCGCAAAGGCCTGGACGCGGTGCCGCAAGCGGCGATGCCGATGTTCACGCGGCCGCAAAGTACCTTCCTGGGCAGTGCCAGCCAAGTCGAAGCCTATGTGTACGCCTTGGCGAATTTCGAGCCGAAACCGGCGCGTTTCCCCAAGGCGCACAAGTCGCACAAAGGCGAAGCCCCGCGCGCACCGCGTACGGTCAAGGAAATGCTTGAACGCTGCGAAGACGCGTTGCCAATGCCGGACCTGATGACCTGGCTGCTGGAGCAGGAACCGGACGGCGCCACCGATGAATTGCTGTACTGGTTCTCGCGCCTGTCCCGGGAAAAACGCTTCAAGCGCGAGCGCCTGGAACGTCGCGATTACCACACCCACGAGCACCAGGTCAGCCTGCGCTCCTTCGCCCTGCTCCCGGCCGGCGTCGATGCCACCGAGAATTCTGCGAGCACGCCTTATGCATCTTGATCTATCCGAACTGTCCCAACTGGCGCCGATCTTTCGCGAGCTGTTCAAGGGTTACCACGTCAGCCGCCGCGACCCGGAGCTGTACGCGCAATTGTCGAACTTCCAGGACCAGTACCGCACGCTGTTCAAGGCGCTGGGCTTTGAGCTGGTATGCGATACCCGCGGTTTCTACTACTTCGTCCCGGACACCGCCGTGGCTGCCGCGCAGGTGAACAAAACCGCCCAGCGCCTGGCCTTGTTTACTTTCATCATCGTCGAACACCTGGCCGACCAAGGCCGCGACCCGGTTGCCGTGCTCGACGGCGGCAGCCTGGGCCGTGATGAATTGCCTTCGTTGCTGGAGAAATACCGTGACCTGTTTATCCAGGCCGAGGTGCAAACCCAGGAAGAACTCGAAGAAAAAATCATGCGCCGCATGACCCAACTGGGTTTTGCCAGCGAAGACAACGGTATCTACCGCTTCCTGCCGCCGATGCACCGCTTCCTGGACGTGTGCCTGTCGGTGCAGCAAGACCGCGACCTCGCCGCCAGCGTGCACAGCGTACTGCCACTGCCAGCACCGGTGATTATCGACGAAGACAGCGATGAGAAACTGCTGAAGACCGATGACCCGCTGGATTTGAGCGCCTTCACTGAGGAAAGCGAAGAAGATGCCCTGGCCCGTGCCATTGCCGAAGAACAGGAGACCGACGCATGAGTAAGGAACGCTACGGCATCCGCCGCTTCGCCCTATTGAACACCGCCGGTTACAGCCTGGGTTTGTTCCCGCTGGAAGAGCCGCTGTCGGTGTACGGCGCCAACAACCTGGGTAAATCCGCCTCGATCAACGCCTTGCAGTTCCCGATCCTGGCACGTATGTCGGACATGAGCTTCGGCAAGTACACCCTGGAACAATCACGGCGTTTCTACTTTGCCACCGACACCAGCTACATCCTGGTAGAAGTCTCGCTGCCCCACGGCCCCCACGTCATCGGCGTGGTCGGCCGCGGCCCGGGCGGCGGCTTTGGTCATCAGTTCTTTGCCTACGCCGGCAAGCTGGACCTGGCCCACTACCAGAAAAACGACACCTGCCTGCGCCAGAAAGAGCTGTTCACCAACCTTGAGCGCGAGGGCCTCAAAGCCTACGAACTCAAGCCTGATGAGCTGCGGCGCTTGCTGGTGGGCGGGCATACGTCGATCCCGCTGGACCTGACCCTGATTCCGCTGCGCTCCACCAGCGAGCAGAGCCTGAAGACGTTCCGCGCGCTGTTTATCAACCTGCTACACATGCGCGAAATCACCGCGGCCAAGCTCAAGCAACTGTTCCTTGATGCCTTCGAACACAGCCTGCGTTCGGGCAGTGTCGATTACATCGCAGCCTGTGAAGAAGCCTTCCGCGATGTGCGACGCATGGAGCAGGACTACAACTCGCTGGTGGCAGCCGGCCCCTTGGTTGAAGCCTTGGCCAATGGCGTGAAACAGCGCGACGCCCTGCGCGGCAAACTGCATCGCCTGTCGCCACTGCTGGATTCATTGCTGGGCACTTGGTCGGACTACGCCAGTGCGCGCAAGGAAGAGCTGACCATCCAGGCCGAACACTACCGCAACGAGCAGGACGCGCTGCAAAACGACCAGCGCGGCGGCACCCAAGAGCTGATGCGCCTGGAGCGCGAAATCAGCGGCATCCAGCGTTGGTTGGGCGAGTTGTCGGTGCTCAAGCATCGCTTTGCCCTGGTGGATGACGTCAAGATGCTGGAGCAACAACTGCTCGCCGCCAAAGACGCCCACGATGAACTGGCGGGCGCCTTGGCGCAGTCGCGACAGTTCAGCGCCGAGGACCTGGACGAGCGCCTGCGCGACCTGGAAAAGCGCTTGAAGTCGGTCAAGCAGCAGCTCGATCACGCGGACAACAACAGCTACGCCAAGCTGCGCGAAGAGTTCTCGCAGCAGGATGTCGAGCGCCTGATGCGCCTGTTCAACAGCTCGTTGTTCAGCCTGCCGCTGGGCGAACATGGCATCACGCTGGACGAGGACGGCCAGTGGGTCAAATCCCTGGAGCAGATCCTCGATGGCTTCAAGGGCGAGCGTTTTGAAGTGCCGGGGCTGTCCATCGATATCTCGCACATCGAGCCGCCGGCACTGCAAGCCCTGGCGGACCGCGCCGCGTTGCGTGACCAGAAAGAACGTCTGGAAAAAGAACTCAAGCAACTGAAAACCCAGCAGGCCGTGGCGTCCGACCGCGCCGCGAGCAAGACCCAGACCGAAGCGCTGTACCAGCAGGTACTGGATGCCCAGAAGGCCCTGGAAGACTTCCGCCGCACCCAGACCCTGAGTGCCGAGGAAGGCGAGAAGCTGGAAAACCTGGCGCAGATGGAAGCCGCCCAGGACGAGTTGAAACGTTCCAGCGATGCCTTTACCGAGCGCGTCCAGCAACTGTCGGCCAAGCTGCAATTGGTCGGCCGCCAGATCGGTGACATGGAAGCCAAGCAACGCACGCTGGATGACGCCTTGCGCCGTCGTCAGCTCTTGCCGGCGGACCTGCCGTTCGGCACGCCATTCATGGACCCGGTCGACGACTCCATGGACAACCTGCTGCCGCTGCTCAATGACTATCAGGACAGTTGGCAGGGCTTGCTGCGCGCCGATGGCCAGATCGAAGCGCTGTACGCCCAGGTGCGTCTCAAGGGCGTGGCCAAGTTCGACAGCGAAGATGACATGGAGCGTCGCCTGCAGCTGCTGATCAACGCTTATGCGCACCGCACCGATGAGGCGTTGACGCTTGGTAAGGCACGTCGTGCGGCGGTCACCGATATCGCCCGTACCCTGCGCAATATCCGCAGCGACTACGACAGCCTTGAACACCAGTTGGCGTTGTTCAACCGCGAGATCAACAAACGCCAGGTGTCCAACCTGCAGAGCTTTCGCATCGTGCTGGCGCCGAACAAGGAAGCCCTCAAGCATATCGACCAGATCATCCACAGTGCCGGTCAGTATGAAGAAGGCGAGACCCTCTCGGTGTTCGACCTCAGCCAGAGCGCCGAACAGGACAACAAGAACGAAGAAGCCAAGGAATACCTGGCTCGCCTGGTAGCCGCCAACCATAACCAGTTGGGCCTCAAGGACTTGTTCGAATTGGCGTTCGAGATCACCAAGGTCAACGGCCAGCCGGTGATCCATACCGACATCGACGGCGCTGCGTCCAACGGCACCACCATGACCATCAAGGCGCTGACCAACATGTACCTGTTGCTGCACTTGATGGACCGCGACCAGGCCGGTCGCGTACGGTTGCCGTACTACCTCGATGAAGCGGCAGACATCGATGAGAAGAACCAGGCCGCCTTGCTGGAAACCAGCTTGCAGCTGGGCTTCGTGCCGATCCTGGCGAGTGTAAAGCCGCAGGTCTCTGCCCAGGTGGCGATTGACCTGGAAGGCGGCAGCGGGCCGAACGGGATCTACATCGATGAGGCGGACTGGAAGTACATCCGTCGCCATGATGTGGTGAAGGCGACGATGAATGTACAGGCGGACGAGCCGGAGCTGGATGAAGTCTGACGGGTTGTACTGAAAGGCAAAAAGGCCGCGATCCTTTGGATCGCGGCCTTTTTTTCGGTTTGGGATTTGCGGTGTGTTTGTGGGCCTCATCGCGGGCAAGCCCGGCTCCCACAGGGATATGCATTTTCAGCAAGTATGCATTCCAACTATGGGAGCCGGGCTTGCCCGCGATAGCCGCGCCTCGGTTTATTTACCGAGTGGAATCTTAGGCGCCCAGGTCAGCCATTCATCCTCAAACTTGTCGAACAACGGGAACGTCTGCTGCGGCCGTGCCGGGTTACCCATGCGCTCGCCATCCGGGGTGGCAAAGGCGATCCCGCCGGCCACCAGCGTTTCCAGGGACTCGGTACGCACGGTCGCGCCCTTGAACAAGCCGAAGTCGAGGCCAAAGCCGCTGGTGTTCCAGAAGCGGCTGCCACTGCGTACCAGCGGCGCGTACTTGGGTTCGATCAGGATGTGCACCAGCACGCGGTCAGCGGTCTGGCCCAACTCGTAGCCGGTGACTTTACCCACCGTCACTTCACGGTAGGTGACCGGTACCCCTTCCTTCAGCGAACCACGGCGGGCAGCGCTGAGTGTGAGGCTCAGGCCAGCCTCCTGATGCACCGCTTCGGGCGGCTGGGCCAGGGCGACAAAACTCTTTTGCGGGCCGGCATTTTTCGCGGCCGGTTGCACTTCGATGTATTGGCCGGTGACCAGGGTCTCCAGGTTAGCCGTCTTCATCAGGCCCAGTTCCGGCTTGACCACCCAGAACTGACTGCCCGTACGCGCAATGCGGTCCGCGACCTGAGTGATACGCGCCTTGAGCAGCACCGACTGCATGTCGGCACTGAGGTCGACACTTTCGATCTTGCCGACATCCAACCCCTTGAAGCGCACCGGTGTGCCGGCGCTCAGGCCGTCGGCGCGGTCGACTTTGATGGTCACCAGAGTGCCGTGCTGGTTGGCGGCATCACGGTCGGCATACAGGCGAAAGCGCGGGATGCGATGTTTCAATGGCACATTCGGTTCCGGCGTTTCGAAGGCGATACCACCCGCCATCAGGCTGGCCAGGGACTCGCTTTTGATCTGGATGCCGCCGGTGAGGCCGCCCGTAAGGGTGACGCCGCTGGCATTCCAGAAGCGCGTCGAGCCGTTGACCAGGCTTTCGTATTCCTTCTCGATATGAACGCCGATCACCAGCTGTTTTTTCTTGCGTGAAAACTGGTAGCTCTGCACCGAACCGACTTTGACCTGTTTGTACAGAATCGGGCTGCCGACATCCAACGAGCCCAGGCTGTCGGTGAGCAGCACCATGTGCAGCCCCGGGGAACGCAGGTCCAAAGGCGGGGCCTTGGCGCGGGCTACGTATTCGCGTTGTGGCGGGGTGCCTTTGTCGCCTGGGCGAATCGCGATGTAGTTGCCCTTGACCAAGGCCTCCAGGCCAGTGATGCCTGCCAGGGAGATGGACGGCTTGACCACCCAGAATTGCGTGTCTTCGACCAGGTAATCTTCAGCCAATGGATCGAGGGTCAGCTCGGCGCTGGCGCTGGACAGGTCCGGATCGATCTTCAGGGTTTTCAGGCTGCCGACCTGGATGCCTTTGTACATGACCGGCGTACGCCCGGCCTGCAGGCCTTCAAAGTCAGTGAGCTTGACCTTGACCTTGATCCCCGCTGCGGCGGCATCGAAATCTTCGTATAGGCGGAAAGGCAGGCTCGGGTCGGTGGGCGGGCTGTCTTTGCGGTTTTCAGGAGTGGCGAAGGCGATACCTCCGGCGACAATGCTGGAGAGGGATTCGCTGCGCACTTTCAAGCCGGAAAGGTTGGCGTCGATACTGATGCCGCTGGCATTCCAGAAACGCGTGTGTTTGCGCACCAGGTTGGCGTAGGTCGGCTCGATATAGACCTTGATCTCGACGGTGCTCTGGTCTTCAGACAGCAGGTAGCTTTTAACCTGGCCGACCTGAATCTGCTTGTAGAACACCGGGCTGCCACGGTTCAGCGAGCCCAGGCGATCGGCCTTGAGGGTCAGGTGCAAGCCGGGCTTGGCGTCGGATAACGGCGGCTCTTCGGAGAGCGCCTTGAACTTGCGCGTGGGCTCGCCATCACCGGGGCTGGCGGCGATGTAGTTACCTGAAACCAGGGTTTCCAGGCCGGTGATACCGGCAAGGCTGACGCTGGGCTTGACCAACCAGAAGCGGGTGTTGGTCTTGAGGTACTGCTCCACGTCCTTGTTCATCTCGATGGTGGCGATCACCCCGCGATTGCTGCCTTCGTCATCCAGGGCCAGGGTTTTGACCTTGCCCACGGTCATGCCTTTGTAGACCACTTCGGTCTTGTTGATCTGAATGCCTTCACCGCTCTCAAAGCGAACTTGAATCTCGATACCTTGCTGGGAATAGGCACGCCACCCCAGCCAGCCACCGATGATCAGGGCAATCAGGGGCAACACCCAAATGGCCGACCAGTTAGAGGCTGGGCGGGTTTTAGCTTTAGGCAAATCACTCATGGTCGTCGTCCGACTCCGTGTTATCCCAAATCAGTCGGGGATCGAAAGTTACTGCGGCAAGCATCGTCAAGATCACCACACTGGCGAACGCCGCAGCGCCGAGGTTGGCCTCGACACTGGCGAGTCGCCCAAAGTTAACGACCGCCACCAGGATGGCGATCACGAAAATATCCAGCATGGACCAACGCCCAATGAATTCGATAAAGCGATACATCACAATGCGTTGTTGCGCGGACAGTGGCTGGTGACGCTGCACCGAGAAAAGCAGCAAGCCAATGCCGACCAACTTGAAGGTCGGTACCAGGATACTGGCGATGAACACCACGGCAGCGATAGGAAACATCCCGTGCTGCACCAATTGGATGACACCCGACATGATGGTGCTGGGGTCGCCTTGGCCGAGGGAGCTGACCGTCATGATGGGTAACAGGTTAGCGGGGATATACAGGATTGCGGCGGTGATCAACAGTGCCCAGGTGCGTGTAAGGCTATTAGGGCGACGGGCATGGATCAACGCGCCGCAACGGGTGCAGAGTTGCTCATCGGTATCCGCTTCCTGCTTGTTCAACTCATGGCATTCGGTACAAATCAGAATGCCTGCATCAATCGCCCGCATGGTCATCCTCTCCTGACAGCGCTTGCCAGATCTGATGAGGTGACATCACCACCTCAAGCAGAACTTGGACTATTAATAAACTGACGAAGCAGACCAGACCCAGGCCAATGGTGATGGAGGCCATATCGGCGAGCTTTACGATCGCCACCAGCACACCCATCAAGTAGACCTCCAACATCCCCCAATCCTTCATGTGGTGGTAGATGCGGTATAGCAGCAGCCCGTAATTGCGCCCTATGTTCCAGCGAATACTGAGCAGCACTGCCAATTGGCACAGGAGCTTGAGCAAGGGGATGCCCATGCTGCACAGGAACACTACGGCGGCAACGCCTTGCATACCGGTATCGAACAGGCCGACCACGCCGCTCCACACGGTGTCCTCCGAGGACTGCCCGAGTAGATTGAGCTGCATGATGGGCAAAAAGTTCGCGGGGATGTACAGCAGCAGGGCTGCCAGTACCAAGGCGAGGCTGCGCTCGGCCACATTGTGCCGATGAGCGTATAGCTCGTAACCACAACGTGGGCATTGGGCTTTTTCGCCGAGGGCGAGCGTTGGTTTGCGCATCAGCAAGTCGCACTCATGGCATGCCACCAGATCGTCTAGCGGTAAATCCGATACCTCGTGGGCATCAACCGGATCGGGCATAGATAGGGCTCTGACTCTAAAAATGGTTAGGTGGCTATTCTAGTGGTGTCGCTCAGAAATAACTGTGCAAATTTGTCGGGACAGTCAGGTCGCAGGTGGGGGCGGACAGGCGTGCGGGACAAGGTGGACACTTTTCGAGCGCCCAAAACAAAACCCCAACTGCTTTCGCAATTGGGGTTTCGGAATTTAATCTTGACGATGACCTACTCTCACATGGGGAAACCCCACACTACCATCGGCGATGCATCGTTTCACTGCTGAGTTCGGGATGGGATCAGGTGGTTCCAATGCTCTATGGTCGTCAAGAAATTCGGGTACTGAGTCGTGGCCAGCTGGCCTCGCTTCAGCAAATTGGGTATGTGATAGATCGTGGTGTTTTGTGAGCGTCGAACTTTCGGTTCATTTTCGTCTTCACACACCGCAATCTGGCCTCTCTCGAGTTCGCAAATTGCTTGGGTGTTATATGGTCAAGCCTCACGGGCAATTAGTATTGGTTAGCTCAACGCCTCACAGCGCTTACACACCCAACCTATCAACGTCGTAGTCTTCGACGGCCCTTCAGGGAACTCAAGGTTCCAGTGAGATCTCATCTTGAGGCTAGTTTCCCGCTTAGATGCTTTCAGCGGTTATCTATTCCGAACATAGCTACCCGGCAATGCCACTGGCGTGACAACCGGAACACCAGAGGTTCGTCCACTCCGGTCCTCTCGTACTAGGAGCAGCCCCTCTCAAATCTCAAACGTCCACGGCAGATAGGGACCGAACTGTCTCACGACGTTCTAAACCCAGCTCGCGTACCACTTTAAATGGCGAACAGCCATACCCTTGGGACCGGCTTCAGCCCCAGGATGTGATGAGCCGACATCGAGGTGCCAAACACCGCCGTCGATATGAACTCTTGGGCGGTATCAGCCTGTTATCCCCGGAGTACCTTTTATCCGTTGAGCGATGGCCCTTCCATACAGAACCACCGGATCACTAAGACCTACTTTCGTACCTGCTCGACGTGTCTGTCTCGCAGTCAAGCGCGCTTTTGCCTTTATACTCTACGACCGATTTCCGACCGGTCTGAGCGCACCTTCGTACTCCTCCGTTACTCTTTAGGAGGAGACCGCCCCAGTCAAACTACCCACCATACACTGTCCTCGATCCGGATAACGGACCTGAGTTAGAACCTCAAAGTTGCCAGGGTGGTATTTCAAGGATGGCTCCACGCAGACTGGCGTCCACGCTTCAAAGCCTCCCACCTATCCTACACAAGCAAATTCAAAGTCCAGTGCAAAGCTATAGTAAAGGTTCACGGGGTCTTTCCGTCTAGCCGCGGATACACTGCATCTTCACAGCGATTTCAATTTCACTGAGTCTCGGGTGGAGACAGCGCCGCCATCGTTACGCCATTCGTGCAGGTCGGAACTTACCCGACAAGGAATTTCGCTACCTTAGGACCGTTATAGTTACGGCCGCCGTTTACCGGGGCTTCGATCAAGAGCTTCGCGTTAGCTAACCCCATCAATTAACCTTCCGGCACCGGGCAGGCGTCACACCCTATACGTCCACTTTCGTGTTTGCAGAGTGCTGTGTTTTTAATAAACAGTCGCAGCGGCCTGGTATCTTCGACCGGCATGAGCTTACGGAGCAAGTCCTTCACCCTCACCGGCGCACCTTCTCCCGAAGTTACGGTGCCATTTTGCCTAGTTCCTTCACCCGAGTTCTCTCAAGCGCCTTGGTATTCTCTACCCAACCACCTGTGTCGGTTTGGGGTACGGTTCCTGGTTACCTGAAGCTTAGAAGCTTTTCTTGGAAGCATGGCATCAACCACTTCGTTACCTGAAAGGTAACTCGTCATCAGCTCTCGGCCTTAGAATCCCGGATTTACCTAAGATTCCAGCCTACCACCTTAAACTTGGACAACCAACGCCAAGCTGGCCTAGCCTTCTCCGTCCCTCCATCGCAATAACCAGAAGTACAGGAATATTAACCTGTTTTCCATCGACTACGCTTTTCAGCCTCGCCTTAGGGACCGACTAACCCTGCGTCGATTAACGTTGCGCAGGAAACCTTGGTCTTTCGGCGTGGGTGTTTTTCACACCCATTATCGTTACTCATGTCAGCATTCGCACTTCTGATACCTCCAGCAAGCTTCTCAACTCACCTTCACAGGCTTACAGAACGCTCCTCTACCGCATCACTTACGTGATACCCGTAGCTTCGGTGTATGGTTTGAGCCCCGTTACATCTTCCGCGCAGGCCGACTCGACTAGTGAGCTATTACGCTTTCTTTAAAGGGTGGCTGCTTCTAAGCCAACCTCCTAGCTGTCTAAGCCTTCCCACATCGTTTCCCACTTAACCATAACTTTGGGACCTTAGCTGACGGTCTGGGTTGTTTCCCTTTTCACGACGGACGTTAGCACCCGCCGTGTGTCTCCCATGCTCGGCACTTGTAGGTATTCGGAGTTTGCATCGGTTTGGTAAGTCGGGATGACCCCCTAGCCGAAACAGTGCTCTACCCCCTACAGTGATACATGAGGCGCTACCTAAATAGCTTTCGAGGAGAACCAGCTATCTCCGAGCTTGATTAGCCTTTCACTCCGATCCACAGGTCATCCGCTAACTTTTCAACGGTAGTCGGTTCGGTCCTCCAGTTAGTGTTACCCAACCTTCAACCTGCCCATGGATAGATCGCCCGGTTTCGGGTCTATTCCCAGCGACTAGACGCCCTATTAAGACTCGCTTTCGCTACGCCTCCCCTATTCGGTTAAGCTCGCCACTGAAAATAAGTCGCTGACCCATTATACAAAAGGTACGCAGTCACCCAACAAAGTGGGCTCCCACTGCTTGTACGCATACGGTTTCAGGATCTATTTCACTCCCCTCTCCGGGGTTCTTTTCGCCTTTCCCTCACGGTACTAGTTCACTATCGGTCAGTCAGTAGTATTTAGCCTTGGAGGATGGTCCCCCCATATTCAGACAAAGTTTCTCGTGCTCCGTCCTACTCGATTTCATGACTAAGAGATTTTCGCGTACAGGGCTATCACCCACTATGGCCGCACTTTCCAGAGCGTTCCGCTAATCTCAAAGCCACTTAAGGGCTAGTCCCCGTTCGCTCGCCACTACTAAGGGAATCTCGGTTGATTTCTTTTCCTCAGGGTACTTAGATGTTTCAGTTCCCCTGGTTCGCCTCTTGCACCTATGTATTCAGTACAAGATAACCATCTTATGATGGCTGGGTTCCCCCATTCAGACATCTCCGGATCAAAGTCTGTTTGCCGACTCCCCGAAGCTTTTCGCAGGCTACCACGTCTTTCATCGCCTCTGACTGCCAAGGCATCCACCGTATGCGCTTCTTCACTTGACCATATAACCCCAAGCAATCTGGTTATACTGTGAAGACGACATTCGCCGAAAATTCGAATTTCTCAATTAAGAGAACTCACAAATTTTACCTTAGCCTGATCCGTTACCAGTGAAAGTAACGTTCAGTCTATCTTTCTATCACATACCCAAATTTTTAAAGAACGAACTAGTCAAAGACTAGAAATCAACATTCACCATCACAACGATGGAATGCTCATTTCTAAGCTTTATACAAACAGAAGCAGTAGTGGTGGAGCCAAACGGGATCGAACCGTTGACCTCCTGCGTGCAAGGCAGGCGCTCTCCCAGCTGAGCTATGGCCCCGTATTTCTACAGGCGTTTCCCACACAAAATTGGTGGGTCTGGGCAGATTCGAACTGCCGACCTCACCCTTATCAGGGGTGCGCTCTAACCAACTGAGCTACAGACCCAATTTCGGGCTGCTTCTTTTCGTCTTCTTCAATGAATCAAGCAATTCGTGTGGGAACTTATGGAGCAGCTGATGTCGTCGATTAAGGAGGTGATCCAGCCGCAGGTTCCCCTACGGCTACCTTGTTACGACTTCACCCCAGTCATGAATCACACCGTGGTAACCGTCCTCCCGAAGGTTAGACTAGCTACTTCTGGTGCAACCCACTCCCATGGTGTGACGGGCGGTGTGTACAAGGCCCGGGAACGTATTCACCGCGACATTCTGATTCGCGATTACTAGCGATTCCGACTTCACGCAGTCGAGTTGCAGACTGCGATCCGGACTACGATCGGTTTTATGGGATTAGCTCCACCTCGCGGCTTGGCAACCCTCTGTACCGACCATTGTAGCACGTGTGTAGCCCAGGCCGTAAGGGCCATGATGACTTGACGTCATCCCCACCTTCCTCCGGTTTGTCACCGGCAGTCTCCTTAGAGTGCCCACCATAACGTGCTGGTAACTAAGGACAAGGGTTGCGCTCGTTACGGGACTTAACCCAACATCTCACGACACGAGCTGACGACAGCCATGCAGCACCTGTCTCAATGTTCCCGAAGGCACCAATCTATCTCTAGAAAGCTCATTGGATGTCAAGGCCTGGTAAGGTTCTTCGCGTTGCTTCGAATTAAACCACATGCTCCACCGCTTGTGCGGGCCCCCGTCAATTCATTTGAGTTTTAACCTTGCGGCCGTACTCCCCAGGCGGTCAACTTAATGCGTTAGCTGCGCCACTAAAAGCTCAAGGCTTCCAACGGCTAGTTGACATCGTTTACGGCGTGGACTACCAGGGTATCTAATCCTGTTTGCTCCCCACGCTTTCGCACCTCAGTGTCAGTATTAGTCCAGGTGGTCGCCTTCGCCACTGGTGTTCCTTCCTATATCTACGCATTTCACCGCTACACAGGAAATTCCACCACCCTCTACCATACTCTAGTCAGTCAGTTTTGAATGCAGTTCCCAGGTTGAGCCCGGGGATTTCACATCCAACTTAACAAACCACCTACGCGCGCTTTACGCCCAGTAATTCCGATTAACGCTTGCACCCTCTGTATTACCGCGGCTGCTGGCACAGAGTTAGCCGGTGCTTATTCTGTCGGTAACGTCAAAATTGCAGAGTATTAATCTACAACCCTTCCTCCCAACTTAAAGTGCTTTACAATCCGAAGACCTTCTTCACACACGCGGCATGGCTGGATCAGGCTTTCGCCCATTGTCCAATATTCCCCACTGCTGCCTCCCGTAGGAGTCTGGACCGTGTCTCAGTTCCAGTGTGACTGATCATCCTCTCAGACCAGTTACGGATCGTCGCCTTGGTGAGCCATTACCTCACCAACTAGCTAATCCGACCTAGGCTCATCTGATAGCGCAAGGCCCGAAGGTCCCCTGCTTTCTCCCGTAGGACGTATGCGGTATTAGCGTCCGTTTCCGAACGTTATCCCCCACTACCAGGCAGATTCCTAGGCATTACTCACCCGTCCGCCGCTCTCAAGAGAAGCAAGCTTCTCTCTACCGCTCGACTTGCATGTGTTAGGCCTGCCGCCAGCGTTCAATCTGAGCCATGATCAAACTCTTCAGTTCAAACATCTTTGGGTTTTTAAGAAACCCTAAACTTGGCTCAGCAATCGTTGGTTACATCTTTGATTTCTCGCGGAGTAACTTGTGATGCTGATAATCTTGTTGACTATCAGTCTGACTCCACAAGCACCCACACGAATTGCTTGATTCAGTTGTTAAAGAGCGGTTGGTTAAGATCTTTCGTCTCAACCGAGGCGCGCATTCTACAGCAGCCTCACTTGCTGTCAAGTGGTTATTTCCAGAAGTTTTCGAAGATTTCTTCAACAACTTCAACCACTTGCGCTTGCGATCTCTCGTAAGCGGGAGGCGAATTCTACAGCGTTACACGCTGCTGTCAACACCTCTTTTTCAACTTCCTTTTGGCTTCGATGAACTGAAACAACTTGCTGTCGAGAACTGCGTAACTCATTGTCTACCAAGGAGTTTTCCGTTTCGACTGCGCCGGAAGTGGGGCGAATTATAGGCTTCCAGAATTTGCCGTCAACCTTCTTTTTCACATTTCTGTCATATAAGTCAAAAAAGCTCCAACAACGCAAAGGCCGGCCCCAAGGGGCCGGCCTTTTACCTACCGAGCCTTACAGGCTGGGAAAGGCGAATTGCGACGCTTCATGGCTGGCCCGTTGCGGCCAACGCTGGGTGATCGCCTTGCGACGAGTATAGAAACGCACCCCGTCCGGCCCATAGGCATGCAAGTCGCCAAACAGCGAACGCTTCCAGCCACCAAAGCTGTGATACGCAACCGGCACCGGCAGCGGCACGTTAACACCCACCATGCCGACTTCAATCTCATCACAGAACAGACGCGCCGCTTCACCATCACGGGTGAAGATACAAGTACCGTTGCCGTATTCATGATCGTTGATGAGTTGCATCGCCGCTTCCAGGCTATCCACCCGCACTACGCACAACACCGGGCCAAAGATCTCTTCTTTATAGATACGCATCTCAGGGGTGACGCGGTCAAACAAGCTGCCACCGAGGAAAAAACCTTGCTCATGCCCGGCAACACTCAAGCCACGGCCATCAACGACCAGCTCAGCCCCCGCCGACACACCGTCTTCTATATAGCCACTGACTTTATCTCGCGCCTGCCCCGTCACCAACGGGCCCATATCCAGCCCGCAAGAAGTGCCCGCACCAATCTTCAACGCCTTGACCTGTGGCACCAGCTTGGCAATCAATGCATCCGCCACCTGATCGCCCACGCACACAGCCACCGAGATCGCCATGCAACGCTCACCGCAGGAACCATACGCCGCGCCCATCAGGGCACTCACAGCGTTATCCAGGTCTGCATCCGGCATCAGCACCGCGTGGTTTTTCGCCCCGCCCAGCGCCTGCACACGCTTGCCACGTTTGGTCGCTTCGGAATAGATGTACTCGGCAATCGGCGTCGAGCCTACAAAGCTCAAGGCTTTGACTTCAGGCGCTTCGATCAATGCGTCCACCGCGCCCTTGTCGCCATGCACCACGCTGAGCACGCCTTTGGGCAGCCCGGCTTCCTGCAACAGCTGCGCGATCAACAGCGTCGAACTCGGGTCGCGCTCTGAAGGTTTAAGGATGAAACAGTTACCGCAGACAATCGCCAGCGGGTACATCCACAACGGCACCATCGCCGGGAAGTTGAACGGGGTAATACCCGCTACCACGCCCAATGGCTGGAAGTCCGACCACGCATCAATGTTCGGCCCTACGTTGCGGCTGTATTCACCCTTGAGAATCTCCGGCGCCGAGCACGCGTACTCCACGTTCTCGATCCCACGCTTGAGTTCACCCGCGGCGTCTTCCAGGGTTTTGCCATGTTCTTCGCTGATCAACTGCGAAATCCGTGCTTCGTTCTGCTCCAGCAGTTGCTTGAAACGGAACATCACCTGGGCACGCTTGGCCGGCGGCGTATTGCGCCAGGCCGGAAACGCCGCCTTGGCTGAGTCAATCGCCTGTTGAATGGTTTCACGGCTGGCCAACGGCACCTGGTGAATCACCTGGCCGGTAGACGGGTTATAGACGTCGGCACTACGACCGCTGTCGTTGACCAGCTCACCGTTGATCAAATGCTGGATAAGGCTCATGCAGGGCTCCTGAAAAATTGTTCTATATAGAAGGAGAAATCAGTCGATCTTGTTCAGCACTTCGCCGACCGCGTCAAACAGACGGTCCAGGTCCTGCGGCTTGCTGTTGAAGGTTGGCCCGAACTGCAGGGTGTCGCCGCCAAAACGCACATAGAAACCGGCCTTCCACAATGCCATGCCGGCCTCGAATGGACGCACGATGGCATCTCCATCACGCGGGGCAATCTGAATCGCACCGGCCAGGCCGTAGTTGCGAATGTCGATCACGTTCTTGCTGCCCTTCAAACCGTGCAGCGCATTCTCAAAGTGCGGTGCGACTTCGGCTACGCTCTGCACCAGGTTTTCTTTCTGCAACAGGTCCAATGCCGCCAAGCCCGCCGCGCAGGCCACCGGGTGCGCCGAGTAGGTGTAGCCGTGGGGGAATTCCACGGCGTATTCCGGCGTCGCCTGATTCATGAAGGTCTGGTAGATCTCGCTACTGGCAATCACCGCGCCCATCGGGATCGCGCCGTTGGTGACTTGCTTGGCGATGCACATCAGGTCCGGTGTCACGCCAAAGCTGTCGGCACCGAACATCGAGCCGGTGCGGCCAAAGCCTGTGATCACTTCGTCGAACACCAACAGGATATTGTGCTGGTCGCAAATTTCGCGCAGGCGCTTGAGATAACCCTGCGGTGGCACCAATACGCCAGCGGAACCGGCCATCGGCTCGACAAACACGGCTGCGATGTTCGACGCATCATGCAGCTCGATCAGCTTGAGCAACTCATCGGCCAAGGCAATACCACCCTGCTCCGGCATGCCCCGGGAGAAGGCGTTGCTGGCCAGCAAGGTGTGAGGCAGATGGTCGACGTCCATCATCGCCTGGCCAAACAGCTTACGGTTACCGTTCACACCGCCCAGGCTGGTACCAGCAATGTTCACACCGTGGTAACCACGGGCTCGACCAATCATCTTGGTCTTGGTGGCCTGACCTTTGAGGCGCCAGTAGGCCCGCACCATCTTCACTGCCGTATCGGCACATTCAGAGCCCGAATCGGTGAAGAACACATGATTCAGGTTGCCTGGGGTCAGGTCGGTGATCTTTTCCGCCAACTGGAAGGACAACGGATGACCGTATTGGAAGCCTGGGGAGTAGTCCAAGGTGCCCAATTGCTTGGCGACCGCTTCCTGGATTTCCTTGCGCGTATGCCCGGCGCCACAGGTCCACAGGCCCGACAACGAATCATAGACCTTGCGCCCCTTGTCATCGGTCAACCAGCTACCCTCGGCGGCCACGATCAGGCGTGGATCGCGCTGGAAGTTGCGGTTGGCGGTGTAAGGCATCCAGTGCGCATCCAGCTTCAATTGGCTGGCCAGTGACGATGGGGCGTTTTCGGGCATGTTCATCAGCAAAACCTCGCAGGGCAAAAGGCAGCGTCGGGATTGAAAAAGCGTTGTTGCAGCTAAATTGCCACGGGGATAAAGTCGGTGAAATCCAACTCTTCTAACCTTCAGTCAGGCCTTCACTAAACTATGAGCAGCCGTCGTCCCGACCCTTTGGCCCAAGTCAGTGACTTCGATATTCGCTTGCTGCGCATCTTTCGCAGCGTGGTGGAGTGCGGCGGCTTCTCGGCAGCGGAAACCGTCCTTGGCATCGGGCGCTCGGCCATCAGCCAGCAGATGAGCGACCTTGAACAACGGCTCGGGCTGAGGCTCTGCCAACGCGGCCGCGCCGGGTTCTCTCTGACAGAAGAAGGCCGCGAGGTCTATCAGTCTGCCCTGCAACTGCTGAGTGCCCTGGAAAGTTTTCGCACCGAGGTCAACGGCCTGCACCAACATTTGCGCGGAGAGTTGATCATTGGCCTCACCGACAATCTGGTGACCCTGCCCCATATGCGCATCACCCACGCATTGGCGCAGTTGAAGGAACGCGGCCCGGACGTGCAGATCCAGATTCGCATGATCGCCCCCAATGAAGTGGAGCAAGGCGTACTCGACGGTCGCCTGCACGTCGGTGTGGTGCCCCAGGCCAGCGCACTGTCGGGCCTGGAATACCAGCCGCTGTACAGCGAACGCTCCTTGCTCTATTGCGCGGTCGGCCACCCGCTGTTTTACGCCGACAACAAGCAACTCGACGACGAACGCATCGACAGCCAGGATGCCATCGCCCCCACCTTCCGCTTACCCGCGGAAATCCAGGCCCATTACCAGGCGCTCAACTGCACCGCCAGTGCGTCAGACCGTGAAGGCATGGCGTTCCTGATTCTCACCGGGCGTTATATCGGCTATTTGCCCGATCACTACGCCAGCCTATGGGTGCAACAAGGCCGACTGCGTGCGCTGAAACCGGCGACACGTTTTTACGATTTGAGCCTGGCATCGGTCACGCGCAAGGGCCGTCGCCCTCATTTGGTGCTGGAAAGCTTCCTCGAAAGCCTGGCCGCCACCCGCTAACTCGGGCCTTGCACAAAAAGCTGAGCATATGGACAGCTTTTTGCAAGGGTTCAAGGACCTTGAACCGTCCGCCTTGAGTTGACCCGCCATGCCCCCAGAATCCTCCAGCCCCAGCGACCTGATCTACGGCCTCAACGACCGGCCGAAACCACTGCCCGCTTTCCTCGCGGCCCTGCAACATGTATTGGCGGCGTTCGTCGGCATCATCACGCCGCCTCTGATTATTGGCTCCACCCTCGGCCTCACCGCCCACTTGCCCTACCTGATCAGCATGGCGTTGATGGTTTCCGGCGTAGGCACCTTCATCCAGGCACGCAGGCCGTTTGGTATCGGTGCCGGCATGATCTGCCTGCAAGGCACCAGCTTTGCGTTTCTCGGCGCGGTGTTGTCTGCAGGCTTTCTGGTGAAACAACGCGGCGGCAGCCCGGAAGACATTCTGGCGATGATTTTCGGCGTGTGCTTCTTCGGCGCGGCGGTGCAGATTGTATTGAGCCGCTTTATCAGCCAGTTGCGCCGCGTGATCACTCCCCTGGTGACCGGCATCGTAATTACGCTGATCGGCATCAGCCTGATCAAAGTAGGCATCACCGACCTCGGCGGTGGTTTCAATGCACCGGACTTCGGCGCTCCCGCCAACTTGGCGCTGGGCCTGTTCGTTGTATTGACGATCATCCTGCTCAACCGCTCGAACACGCCCTGGGTACGCTTGTCGGCCATCATCATCGGCCTGGCCCTGGGCAGCCTCGCGGCGTGGTTCAGCGGCAAACTGACTCCCCAGGCGTTGCCTGACCTGCCATTGGTCAGCCTGCCTACACCATTCCGCTTTGGTTTCAACTTCGACTGGAGCGCCTTCCTGCCGATTGCGCTGATTTATCTGATCAGCAGCATCGAAACCGTCGGCGATCTCACCGCCAATTGCATGATTGCCCGCCAGCCCATCAGCGGCCCTTCTTATATAAGCCGGCTCAAGGGCGGCGTGCTCGGCGATGGGGTGAGCTGCATGATCGCCGCCACCTTCAGCGCCTTCCCCAACACCACGTTTGCGCAGAACAATGGCGTGATCCAACTCACCGGCGTGGCCAGCCGTTACGTCGGTTTGTACATCGGCGTGTTGCTGTTCTGTCTGGGCCTGTTTCCATTGATCGGCGCCGTGCTGCAGCAAATCCCCAAGCCGGTGCTGGGCGGCGCCACCCTGGTGATGTTCGGCAGCGTGGCGGCGGCCGGCGTGCGCATCCTTGCCCAGGCACCGCTGGACCGACGCAGCATGCTGATCATCGCCACCTCATTCGGCGTTGGCCTGGGTATCGCCGCGCAACCTAACCTGCTGCACCTGATGCCGACACTGGTGCAGAACCTGTTCGACTCCGCCATCACCAGCGGCGGTATCACCGCCATCCTGCTGTGCCTGTTACTGCCGGAGGCCAAGGCAAGTACCGCCGCCGCAAACCACAGCCCGGAACGCGACAGCCTGGAGCCGCTTTGACGGTTTTATTGCATCAGGACTTGTCTGAGGCTTGAGGGTGGGTTATCTGTGCACACGTCGTCTCTATCGATCAGCACGGAAACCTCCATGAGCCTCGAAGTTCCTGCCCACAGCAACCACGCCGGTAAACCCGCCAGCCGCATTCGGCAAAAGAACGAACAAGCGATTCTCCAGGCTGCTGAAGATGAATTCGCGCGTCATGGCTACAAAGGCACCAGCATGAACACCATCGCTGCCAGTGCCGGGCTGCCCAAGGCCAATTTGCACTACTACTTCACCAACAAGCTGGGCCTGTACGTCGCGGTGCTGAGCAATATCCTCGAACTGTGGGACAGCACCTTCAACGCGCTGACCGCCGAGGACGAACCGGCCGTGGCGCTCGCTCGCTACATCCGCACCAAGATGGAATTCTCGCGCCGCCAACCCCAGGCTTCGCGGATCTTCGCCATGGAGATCATCAGCGGTGGCGAATGCCTCACTGAATATTTCGGCCAGGACTATCGGGCCTGGTTCAGTGGCCGTGCCGCAGTGTTCCAGGCGTGGATCGACGCCGGCAAAATGGACCCCGTCGACCCTGTGCACCTGATCTTCCTGCTGTGGGGCAGCACCCAGCACTACGCTGACTTCGCCACCCAGATCTGCCGTGTTACCGGTCGCACCAAGCTGACCAAGCAGGACATGGAAGATGCCGGCACCAACCTGATCCATATCATTCTCAAAGGCTGCGGCATCAAGCCAGCCCTATAAACGAAGCGATTTATGTCTTTTACGCTCACCGGCTTTTGCGAGTTTCGTGAAGAAATACGCAAAAGTCGCTTTATCACCTTGGCGGCGCCGATTACCAGCCCGCAGGACGCCCAGGCGTTTTTCGAGCAACACAGCGACCTCAACGCCACGCACAACTGCTGGGCCTGGAAGCTGGGCGATCAATACCGCAGCAGCGATGACGGCGAACCCGGAGGCACCGCCGGGCGCCCGATTCTTGCAGCCATCGAGGCCCAGGGCTTTGATCAGGTGGCCGTCTTGGTGATCCGCTGGTACGGCGGCATTCAACTGGGCACGGGTGGATTGGCCCGCGCCTATGGCGGCGGGGCCAATAAATGCCTGCAAAATGCCGAGCGCATCGAGCTGATCAGCCGCGTCCCCCTGCGTTGCGCCTGTGGCTTCTCCGAACTGAACCTGGTGAAGCTGCGTGTCGCTGAACTCGGCGGGCTTGTGGTGGAAGAAACCTTTACCGCCAACGGCGTAGAACTGCAACTCGCCCTGGGGGAGGCGCACATCGACACCCTGCAAACCCAGCTCGCCGACCTGAGCCGTGGGCGCATCCTGCTCGAACGCTGAAACTGCTACTGTTATGCGCTGAACTCCCTGAACCGCGATTTCAAAGGAAGCCTTTCATGTCTACGCCAAAAACCGCACTGATCATCGGCGCCTCGCGCGGGCTGGGCCTTGGCCTGGTCAAGCAACTGCTCCAGGACGGCTGGGACGTGACCGCCACCGTGCGCGATCCGAACAAGGCCGATGCGTTGAAAGCCGTGGGGCCGGTGCAAATCGAGAAGTTGGACATGGACGATCAGCAAGCCGTGATCGCCCTGGCCCAACACCTGAAAGATCGCACCTTTGACCTGCTGTTCGTCAACGCCGGCGTCAAAGGCCCGGCCAATCAGGAGCCCGGCCACGCGACCCTGGCGGAAGTCGGCCAGTTGTTCTTCACCAACGCCGTGGCGCCGATCAACCTGGCCCAGCGTTTTGTCGGGCAGATCCGCAAAGACACCGGCGTGCTGGCCTTCATGAGTTCAGTACTGGGCAGCGTGACCATTCCCGACGGCTCGGACCTGGCGCTGTACAAAGCCAGCAAGGCCGCCCTCAATTCGATGACCAACAGCTTTATCACGCAACTGGGCGAGCCCAAACCGACGGTGCTGTCGCTGCATCCAGGCTGGGTGAAGACCGACATGGGCGGCGAAAACGCCCACATCGACGTCGAGACCAGCGTGCGCGGCCTGGTGGACCAGGTAAATGCCTACACCGGCAAAGGCGGCCATCACTTCGTCGACTACAAAGGCGACACCATCGCCTGGTAAGTGGCAAAGGGTCGTTATCGACCAATTGCCGTCGATAACGATCCACGCGTAAACTGCCCTCCTCGCCCTCCCCGGCGACCCTGGATCAGCAGACAGGGCAACACTGAGCTGGCAAACCTGAACCCATCATTCAGAGGAGCCGGCCAATGCCTGCGACCCGTATCTGGTTAAAAAACCCCCTCGCCATTTTCACTGCCAATGGCCTCGATGCCCGTGGCGGCCTGGTGCTGCAAGACGGTGTCATCACCGAAGTGCTGGCCCAAGGGCAAGCGCCCGCGCAGCCTTGCGCGCAGGTGTTCGATGCTCGCGAGCATGTGGTGCTGCCTGGGCTGATCAACACCCACCACCACTTCTATCAAACCCTGACCCGTGCCTGGGGCCCGGTGGTCAACCAGCCGCTGTTTCCCTGGCTGAAAACCCTGTACCCGGTATGGGCGCGACTCACCCCGGAAAAACTCGCCCTGGCCAGCAAAGTCGCCCTGGCCGAATTGCTGCTCTCGGGCTGCACCACGGCGGCCGACCACCACTACCTGTTCCCCGATGGTTTGGAAAACGCCATTGATGTGCAGGTAGACAGCGTGCGTGAACTGGGGATGCGCGCCATGCTCACCCGCGGTTCCATGAGCCTGGGCGAAGCCGATGGCGGCCTGCCGCCGCAGCAAACGGTGCAGCAAGGCCAAGTGATTCTCGAAGACAGCCAGCGCCTGATCCGCGAATATCACCAGCGCGGTGACGGTGCGCAGATCCAGATCGCCCTGGCGCCGTGCTCGCCGTTTTCCGTCACCCCCGAAATCATGCAAGCCAGCGCCGAGCTGGCCAACCAGTTGGACGTGCGCCTGCACACCCATTTGGCGGAAACCCTTGATGAGGAAGATTTCTGCCTGCAACGCTTCGGGCTGCGTACCGTGGATTACCTCGACAGCGTCGGCTGGCTTGGCCCGCGCACCTGGCTGGCCCACGGCATTCACTTCAACCCGGACGAAATCGAGCGCCTGGGCGCAGCCGGCACCGGCATCTGCCATTGCCCAAGCTCGAATATGCGCCTGGCCTCCGGCATTTGCCCGACCCTGGACCTGCTCGCCGCCGGCGCCCCCATCGGCCTGGGCGTGGACGGCTCCGCCTCCAACGACGCCTCGAACATGATCCTTGAAGCACGCCAGGCCCTGTACATCCAGCGCCTGCGCTACGGCGCGGAAAAGATCACCCCCGAAGGTGTATTGGGCTGGGCCACCAAGGGCTCGGCGCAGTTGCTGGGGCGCACGGATATTGGCGAGTTGGCAGTAGGCAAACAGGCGGACCTGGCACTGTTCAAGCTTGATGAGCTGCGCTTCTCCGGCAGCCATGACCCCATTTCCGCGCTGCTGTTGTGCGGTGCGGACCGGGCAGACCGGGTGATGATCGCAGGTCAATGGCGGGTGATCGACGGCCAAGTCGAAGGGCTGGATCTGAAAGGCTTGATCGCGGATCACAGCCAGGCAGCGCGCCAGTTGATCGCAGGCACCTAAGCCAGGTACCAATCCAAATGTGGAGCGGGCTTGCTCGCGAATGCGCTGTGTCAGTCAGTACATCTGTGACTGAACCACCGCATTCGCGAGCAAGCCCGCTCCCACATTGGGTCTGCGGCGCCGTTCAAATCGGGTTATAGCCCCAACAGCGACAGCATGATAAAGGTCGCAAACAACACAAAATGCGTCATCCCTTCTATCGCATTGGTTTCCCCGTCGTTGAGGTTGATCGCGCTGACGATCAGGGTGATAAACACCATCACCGTTTGCACCGGCGTCATCGCCATCTGGAACGGCTGCCCGGTGTAGAGCGCCATGGCTTCCATCACCGGCACCGTCAGGATCACCGTAGACAAGGAAGCCCCCAGCGCGATGTTGACCACCGATTGCATGCGGTTGGCCAACGCGGCGCGCAGTGCCGTGAGGATCTCAGGCGCGGCCGAGATAGCCGCCACCACAATCGCGGTAATCACCGGCGGTGCGCCGGTCCCTTCCAGGCCCAGGTCGAGGGTCTTTGACATCACCTCGGCCAGCGCGCCAATCACGATCACCCCAAACACCAGGGTCGCAATGGAAAACGTCAGGCTGACAGACGGCGCGTGCTCGTCTTCCGGCTGTTTCTTACGGCGTTTTTCCGGATAGCTGTAGCTGAAGAAATAACTGTGCGGCCCCACCTGCATGCGCAGGAACAAGGTGTAAAGCACCACCATCGCGCCAATGGTGAAGGCCGAGTAAATTTTCCAGTCCGCTTCGGGGATAAATTCCGGCACCACCATCGACACACCCATGGCAGTAAGAATCATCACACTGTAGGTGCGCGCCGAGTCATCGTTGTAGGACTGTTCGCCATGCTTGATGCCGCCCATCAGCGCGGCCAGGCCGAGGATGCCGTTGATATCGAGCATCACCGCTGAGTAAATGGTGTCGCGCACCAGCGTCGGCGATGGCTCGTTGCTCATCATGATCGCCAGGATCACCACCTCCACCAATACCGCGGCGAGGGTCAGGATCATGGTGCCGTAGGGGTCACCGACTTTTTCCGCCAACTGCTCGGCGTGATGAGCCACGCGCATCGATGCCATCACGATAAACGCGATCAGCGCGAAGCCGGCCAGCAGCGCGACCAGTTGGCCGCTGTGGAGCATCCAGTGTTCCAGCGGGTAGGCGGCGATGGCGGCAATCAGCGCCAGCAGCATGAATTTTTCTTGCTTGAGGGATGTGAGCATTCCGGGCCTTTTCATACAGCGAATCAGTCATTGATGGGGTACAGACTGCGCCGAGCCACTAACGTTTCGTTACACCTTAGTTCAGGCCGCCCTTGCGTGAGTGACAGAAATACTCTCCTGCTGGTCAGGTTTTGCCGATTATTTCAGCCATGGCCTGTAGAATGCCGCCATTGCACCTGATGAGAATTTAAAAATGTACGATTGGCTCAACGCCCTGCCCAAGGCTGAATTGCACCTGCACCTGGAAGGCTCGCTGGAGCCTGAGCTGCTGTTCGCCCTGGCCGAGCGCAACAAGATTGCGCTGCCATGGAACGACGTCGAAACCCTGCGCAAGGCCTACGCCTTCAACAACCTGCAAGAGTTTCTCGACCTGTATTACAAGGGCGCCGATGTGCTGCGCACGTCCCAGGATTTCTACGACCTGACCTGGGCCTACCTGCTGCGCTGCAAGGCCCAGAACGTGATTCACACTGAACCGTTCTTCGACCCGCAAACCCACACCGACCGTGGCGTGCCGTTCGAAGTGGTGCTCAACGGCATCGCCGCCGCACTCAAAGACGGCGAGCAGCAACTGGGCATCACCAGCGGTTTGATCCTCAGCTTCCTGCGCCACCTGAGCGAAGACGAAGCGCAGAAAACCCTCGACCAGGCGCTGCCATTCCGTGACGCGTTCGTGGCCGTGGGCCTGGACAGCTCGGAAATGGGCCACCCACCGAGCAAGTTCCAGCGCGTGTTCGACCGTGCCCGTCACGAAGGCTTCCTGACCGTGGCCCACGCCGGTGAAGAAGGCCCGCCCGAGTACATCTGGGAAGCCATCGACCTGCTGAAAATCCAACGCATCGACCATGGCGTGCGCGCCATCGAAGACGAGCGCTTGATGCAGCGCATCATCGACGAGCAGATCCCGTTGACCGTGTGCCCGCTGTCCAACACCAAGCTCTGCGTGTTCGACGACATGGCCCAGCACAACATCCTCGACATGCTCGAACGTGGCGTAAAGGTCACCGTGAACTCGGATGACCCGGCGTACTTCGGCGGTTACGTCACTGAGAACTTCCATGCGCTGCACACCAGCCTGGGCATGACTCAGGACCAGGCCAAACGCCTGGCGCAGAACAGCCTGGATGCGCGGCTCGTGAAGCCATAACTGAATAGACCTGGACTCAACCTGTGGGAGCTGGCTTGCCTGCGATAGCGGTGTATCAGCCAGCCTCTTATTGCCTGACCTACCGCTATCGCGGGCAAGCCCGGCTCCCACATGGCCCCATCAGCTTTAAGCCTGGGTGAGTTCTTCCAGGGTCTTGCCCTTGGTCTCCATCCCGAACAACCACACCACCAGCGCCGCCACCGCAAAGCACAGCGCACCCAAGGCAAATACCCCGCCCTGCCCGGTTATCGGGAATACCAGTCCGGTTACCAACGGCCCCAGCAACGAGCCAACCCGCCCAATCGCCGACGCAAACCCCGAGCCGGTCGCACGTGCCGAGGTGGGATACAACTCCGGCGTGTAGGTGTACAGCACCGCCCACATGCCAAACAGGAAGAACTGCATCAACAACCCCGAGGTGATCAGCAGGCTTACGTTGCCGCCAAACACTGCGCTCTGCCCATACACAAACGCCATCACCCCGCCGCCCAGCAAGGTCACCACGCACACGGGCTTGCGCCCCCAGCGCTCGACCAACCACGCGGCCATCAAAAAGCCTGGGATTCCGCCCAGGGAAATGATCACCGTGTAATACACCGACTGAGTCACAGCAAAACCCGATTGCTGTAACAACGCACTCAACCACGACGTCAGCCCGTAGAACCCAAGCAGGGCGAAGAACCACACACTCCAGATCATCATCGTGCGTTGGCGGTACTGCGCGGACCACAGCTGCTGGAACGCGGAGAAAAACGTCCCCGGCGCACTCTCGATCCGTGGCAGGGCAATCGGCTCCGGCAAGTCGGCGCGGCCCAGGGAATCGCGCACCTTCTGCTCGATGCCAAGCAAGACCTTGTCCGCCGCCTCATGGCGCCCAGCCTGTTCCAGCCAACGCGGCGACTCCGGAATAAAGAAACGGATGGCCAGCACAAACACCGCCGGTATCGCCAACACCAGAAAGATGTCGCGCCAGCCAATCACCGGCAACAAGAAGTAAGACAACACGCCCGCGGCCACAAAACCCAACGGCCAGAAGCCATCCATCAAGGCGATGTAACGGCCGCGTCGCTTGGCGGGGATCAGCTCCGACAGCATCGACTGGGCAATGGGAAACTCCATGCCCATGCCAATGCCCAGCAGGATCCGGAACAACGTCAGCGTCTCCACCGTCTGCGCCATGGAACACAGGTAGCTCGCCAGGCCCCAGAGTACGATGCTCCACTGGAACACCGGCTTGCGCCCGAAGCGATCAGCAAGCATCCCGGACAGCGAAGCGCCCACCACCATGCCGAAAAAACTCGAACTGGCCAGCAACCCGGCCTGGGCCGTGCTCAGGCCAAACTCGGCTTTGATCGAGCCCAGCAGGAAGGTCATCATCGCCAGGTCCATGGAGTCGAAGAAAAACGCCAGGGCGATGATGATGAAAATGACTCGGTGGTAACCGCTGATGGGCAACCGTTCCAGGCGTTCCGCCGCGCTATAACCCTGCCTACCCATGCCGCACCCCTCGTATGAAAAAATCCCCTTGGCGAGTGTGCGGCATCGTTTACGCCGGCTATTGCTGAATGCGACCTGACGACAGCTGAGAGCGACGCCAGCACCTGTAGGAGCGAGCTTGCTCGCGAAGAACGTTAACGATAACGCGGGGCATCTGGATAAAACGCGGCGCCCTCAAGTTTTTCACGAGCAAGCTCGCTCCTACAGCTTGGCAACGCGAGCTATGTGCTCAAGCCCCCCGTCATTGACCGACAGGGCCCGTGACTCGTTGATCACGCTGATCCAGTTCGCCTGCAAAAACAGCTGCATCAAGCCCGCCCCCAGCGCACCGCCCAGATGGGGTTGTTGCTGGCTCCAGTCGAAACAGTCGCAGGCCAGCGGCGATGCCAATGCCTGGGTAAAAATGCCCAGTTCCGCCAACGCTTGCACGCCCCTGGGCGTCACCTCGGTACGCTGCTCATGGCGCTCGATCCATCCGGCCTCAAGCATCCGTTGATACAGCTGCGCCGCCAGTTCACCGCCGAGGTGGCCGTGGCACCAGCGGGCGCGGCGCAGCAACGGCGGCGCTCGCAGCGCCGGTGGCAAAACATCCGGGGTGCTGCGGGCCGCGCTGGCCATGGTGGTGCTGGCCAATGCATCAATGGCGGTGCTGACATCAGCGGCCGCTAGCCTAAACAGGCGCTGGCCTCGCCGTGCCTCGATCCGCAACAGGCCGCTGCCGGTCAGCCGCGCCAAGTGTGCATTGGCTGACGCCGGCGACAAACCGGCCAGCGCTGCCAGCTCGTCTGAAGATTTCGCCGAACCGTCCATCAAGGCCCAGAGCATGGCCGTGCGTTTAGGCTCGGCGAGCAAGCTGGCGATCTGGCTGATGCAAGGTGCTGCTCCCATGTATTCACTCCCTGTTAAACCATTTTTTCTGCTGCGGTTGACGCCCAAGTATAGGTGCGCGGGCAGTAGGTTCCGCGGCGTCTGACAGTGCAGATCAGGACAGGAGACGAGTGAAACTTCCGAGCGTGGCGCAGGCTATTGACGGGAAACCATGCGTCCCGGTCGCTGCGCCGTCAATGTCGCACAGCGGGACACGAGCATGTCCCGCAGCAGATTGATGGGTTTACTCAATTGCGCACGGTGGGCGCACAGCAGGTTGAGCGGGGTGCGCTCGCCCTGCAGTTCCGGCAGGATCAAACGCAAGCGCCCGGCCAGCACATCGGTGCTCACATCCAGCCAAGACTTGTAGGCGATGCCCATGCCCGCCACCGCCCAGCGGCGCACCACATCAGCGTCATCGCTGAAGCGATCGCCGCTGACCGTCAGGCTTACGTGGCGCTTGCCATCGTAAAAACCCCAGTGGTCGTGGACGCGGCTGCCGAGCATGTACAGCAGGCAATTGTGCTGGGCCAATTGTTCCAGATGCCGCGGCTCGCCATGCCGGACGAGGTAACTGGGTGCAGCGCAGAGTACGCGAATATTGTCCGCAGCGATGGGCAGCGCAATCAGGCTGGAGTCTTCGGGTTCGCCGTAACGCAGGGCAATGTCCACGGGCTGACGGAACAAGTCAGCAATGCGATCACCGAGCAACAGGCGCACGTTCAGTTGCGGATGCTCCTGCTGGAACGCATCCAGCCACGGCAACAGTTGGTTGCGGCCAAAATCCGAGGGTGCCGACAATTGCAGCACACCACTGACGTGATCCTGACCACTGGCCAATAGGCGCCGCCCTTCATCCAGCGCACTCAGTGACGCCCGTGCGTACTCCAGAAAGCCCTCACCTTCGGCCGTCAGCCGAAGGCTGCGGGTAGAGCGCGCCAGCAAGCGCGTGCCCAGTTGCTGTTCGATACGCTTGAGTGCAGCACTGGCCACCGCCGGTGACAGGTCCATGACCCGCGCCGCGGCCGACAGGCTGCCTAAGTCCGCTGCCCGCACAAACAACTGCAAATCATCAAAACGCAGCATGCATACCCGCTCATTATCAATATTTGGTTGAAACAGCCTGCTGTTTTAGCCGCTTTTATCGGCGTGGGAAATAGCCAATCATCTGCCCATCCCGTTAGCCCGTGCCAGGAGTCGACTATGTCCACCGCTTTTAATGTCATCGCCACGCTGATCGCCAAACCCGGCCAGCACGCCACCCTGGAAACCCTGCTGCGCGGCCTGCTGGAACCGACCCGCCTGGAAGCCGGTTGCGAGCAGTACGACCTGCACCAGGACCTGCAACACCCCGAGACCTTCTACATGCTCGAGCGCTGGAGCGACGACGCTGCGCTGGCCGACCACGACCAGAGCGCGCATATCCAGAGCTTTCGCGCCAAGGCCGCCGATGTGATCGAACACTTCGAACTCAAACGCCTGAAATTTCTCGCCTGATCCCGCCTTTTTTTAGGAGCGAGCTTGTTCGCGAAAACCCCAAGGACGGCGCGCGAAACCAGAAACACCGCGTCATCGTTAACGATCTTCGCGAGCAAGCTCGCTCCTACCTTGACCGTATTCACTTGGAGTCATCATGAAAGCCATTGCCTACTACGCCTCACTGCCGATCAACGATCCAGAATCCCTGCAAGACATCGAATTACCAGCTCCCGTTGCCGGCCCCCGTGACCTGTTGGTGGAAGTCAAAGCCATCTCGGTCAACCCGGTGGACACCAAGGTGCGCCAGAACGTCGCCCCGGAAAATGGCGCCGCCAAGGTGCTGGGTTGGGACGTGGCGGGTGTGGTCAAGGCGGTCGGCAGTGACGTGACGTTATTCAAAGTCGGCGACAAGGTGTACTACGCCGGTTCCCTGGTACGCCCAGGCGGCAACAGCGAACTGCACACCGTGGATGAACGCATCGTCGGCCATATGCCCCGAAGCCTGGGGTTTGCCGAAGCGGCCGCATTGCCGCTGACCGCTATCACTGCGTGGGAGCTGTTGTTCGAACGCTTGCAGGTCGCTGAAGGCAAAGACGATCAAGGCCAGAGCCTGCTGATCGTCGGCGCTGCCGGTGGCGTGGGGTCGATCCTGACTCAACTGGCCAACCAGCTCACGGCGCTGAAGGTCATCGGCACTGCCTCTCGCCCCGAAACCCAGGCATGGGCCAAGGCTCTTGGAGCGCACATAGTGATCGACCACAGCCAGCCGCTGAGCGAAGTGTTGAAACAGGCCGGGCACGGGCAAGTCACCCACGTTGCCAGCCTGACCCAGACCGAGCATCACTTGGACCAACTGGTCGAAGCGCTGCAACCCCAAGGCAAGCTGGCGTTGATCGACGATCCCAAGGCCCTGGATGTGAGCAAGCTCAAGCGCAAGAGCCTGTCGCTGCACTGGGAGTTCATGTACACCCGTTCGATGTTCGAGACCTCAGACATGATCGAACAGCACAACCTGCTCAACCGCGTGGCCGAACTGATCGACGCCGGCACCCTGAAAACCACGGTGGGCGAGCACTTCGGCGTGATCAATGCGGCGAACCTGCGCCGCGCCCACGCCCTGCTGGAAAGCGGCAAGGCCAAGGGCAAGATCGTGCTGGAAGGGTTCTGAAAAAACGGCTGTCAGTGTCGTCCGTTATCCACGTAGGTAATGGACGACACCATTAGTCCGAGAGTTGATCCTTGTCATATTTATGAGCCCGTTCAGGTTTATATTGGCCGCCTTTGCCACGATTCTTTTACGTGAGGAAGTCAGCAATGAAAATCCTGATAAAAGCGTTAGCAAAATCCCCCGGCAGCCAATGGCAAGTTCGTCTCGACGGCGAGGCCATCACCTTTCGCAGTGAAGCCGAGGCCCGGGCCTTCGCCGACACGCTGCAGGCCCGGATCCAGGCTCCCCACCGCTTCCCCCTCAACCAGCAACGTTCCGCTGGCTGAACCGAACGTCAGACCTGCGCCTGTACGGCCCTTGCCCGTTGCAGGCGCTGGGTCGCCATGGCAATGGTCACCGCCAGCACCCCGCAGAGGCAGATGACCATGGCCATCGGCATCGCCGTGCCGTTGTGCAACACACCGACCAACGACGCCGCGCCTGCCGCCACACCAAACTGAATGCAACCGAGCAACGCCGACGCGCTGCCGGCCCGAGTCCCCTGCCCGCTCATGGCACAGGCCGAGGTATTCGGCAAAATGCAGCCCAGGCTGGCGATACAGATAAACAGCGGCACCAGCAACGGCCATAGCGCCTCGGTGCGCAACGCGGCAATTCCCAACAGCGTCAACGCCGCCGCCACGTACACCCACACGGTGCGCGACAGCAAAAACGCGGGGCCGCGCTTGGCGAGCAATCTTGCGTTCAGTTGCGCCACCAGGATAAAGCCCGCGGCGTTGGAGCCGAACAACCAGCCGTAATGCTCGGCCGGCACGCCATAGAGCTTGATAAATACGAAGGGGGAGCCGGCGATGTAGGCAAACATCCCGGCAATCGAGATGCCGCCGGTCAAGGCATAGCCCAGGTACACCCGGTCTGACAGTAGCGAGCCGTAGCGGCGCAACGAGCCCGACAACGGATGGCGCGGCTGATCGGCCGGGAAGGTTTCCGGCAACCCGACCGCCACGGCGATGGCCGCCATCACGCTGAATAACGACAACGCCAGGAAAATCGACTGCCAGCCCCACACGCCGACCATCAGGCCACCGGCCAATGGCGCCAGGATCGGGGCCAGGCCGGTCACCAGCATCAGTTGCGAATACACCTTGGCCGAGCCCACGGCATCGCATTTGTCACTAACTACCGCCCGGGAAATCACCATGCCCGCACACCCGCCAAGGGCCTGCACGAAGCGTGCACCGATCAGCCACTCCAGGGACGGCGCATACGCACAGGCGAAAGACGCGAGGGTAAACAGGGTGACGCCGCTGAGCAGCGGCACGCGCCGGCCAAAGCGGTCGGCCAGCGGCCCGTAGATCAATTGGCCAATAGCCAGGCCCGCGAAATACACGGCCAGGGTCAGCTGGATATGTTTTTCATCAGTGGCGAAGGCCGTGGCCATTGCCGGAAAGCCCGGCAGGTAAAAGTCGATCGCCAACGGCGCGAAGGCGCTCAAGGCGCCCAGAATCAGGATTATGCGAAGGTTCATCAGACACCCAAGTGAGTCGGCAGCTCAACAGTCTAGCCGCGCTTGGGTGCCATGAACATTACGTTAGGTGGCTAACGATCAGAAAAATCACGCCAGCTTGGCGCTGTAGCCTTCTTCGGTTATCAGGCCGATCACGTCATCTGCAGATAAGCGGCTTTCCACACCCACTTCTTTCGCTGCCAAATCCACCTTTACACTCGCCGCCGGATCCTTGCTCTGTACCGCCTGGGTCACCGCTTTAACGCAGTGGCCGCAGGTCATTCCTTCAACGCTGAATATTTGCATGACATGACTCCTTTGATGAGGTTGAGCCCAGTGTCGAGCTTGCCATGATGGCAAGGTCAAGTTCTCAGTATTTCTGCCGGGCTGGTATTCGGCGGCGACGTCGGCCAAGCTTCAACCTCCCTAGCTGTGAACCACGGAGCATTCGCCATGCGCTGGTTGTTTTTTGCCCTTGCCGGCCTGATGAGCTTGCCTGCCGCTGCGCCCCAGGCCCTCGCTGCTGAAGATTATGCGGTGCTGATTATTTCCCGCGAACGCCTGGAAGTGCCGACCCACTGCGAGATCGGCCTGTATATCCAGGACCAACTGGCCGGGCGTCTGTTCCAGGAACAGGCCACCGCCTTCAACCTTCCCCCTGGCGATGTGTCGTTGCGCCTGAAAGTGTTGCCGAGCCAGGCCCCCGGCTGTCTGCCAGGCATGCTCGCGCCACCCGCGCAGAACATCACCTTGAAAGCCGGTGACGTACGCAAATTACGCATTGCCCAGGGCCCGGACGGCATGTACCTCAAAGCCGCGGCATTGGAATACTGAAGGGGCTTGACCTTCCCCACAGGTTAAGGTTGATCCTAGTGGCAACTTCTTCTGGAGGACTGCCCCATGAATGGATCCACCACCTTTGACCTGCCCATCGGCGGCATGACCTGTGCCAGCTGTGCCGGGCGGGTCGAACGCGCGCTGGGCAAGGTGCCGGGCGTGCAACGTGTCAGCGTCAACCTGGCCAATGAACGCGCGCACATCGAAGTACAGGGCCAGATGGACCCCAGCGTGCTGATCGCCGCTGTCGACAAAGCCGGCTACACCGCCACCCTGCCCCAAAGCGAAACCGCCACCGACGCCGATCAAGCCCGACGCCTGCGCCGCGAGCGCTGGTCGCTGGTGGCGGGCATTCTGCTGGCGTTGCCCTTGGTGCTGCCGATGCTGGTAGAACCCTTCGGCCTGCACTGGATGCTCCCCGCCTGGATACAGTTTGCCCTGGCCACACCGGTGCAATTCATCCTGGGCGCGCGCTTTTATGTCGCCGCGTGGAAAGCCGTGCGCGCCGGCGCCGGCAATATGGACCTGCTGGTGGCGATCGGCACCAGTGCCGGCTACGGCCTGAGTATCTACGAATGGCTCACCGCCGCCCCAGGCGTGACGCCGCACCTGTACTTCGAAGCCTCGGCGGTGGTGATCGCTCTGGTGCTGCTGGGCAAATACCTGGAAAGCCGCGCCAAGCGCCAGACCGCCAGCGCCATCCGCGCCCTTGAAGCCTTGCGGCCGGAACGGGCGATCCGCGTGCAGGACGGCCGCGAAGAAGACGTCGCCATCAGTGCGTTGAAGCACGGTGACCTGGTGCTGGTCAAACCCGGCGAACGCTTCCCGGTGGACGGTGAAGTGGTGGAAGGCCTGAGCCATGCCGATGAAGCGCTGATCAGTGGCGAAAGCCTGCCGGTGCCCAAACAACCCGGCGATGCGGTCACCGGTGGCGCCATCAACGGTGAAGGCCGTTTGCTGGTGCGCACCCTGGCCCTGGGCGCAGAAAGTGTGCTGGCGCGCATCATCCGCCTGGTCGAAGACGCCCAGGCCGCCAAGGCACCGATTCAGAAACTGGTGGATAAAGTCAGCCAGGTGTTCGTGCCGGCCGTGCTGGTATTGGCGCTGATTACCGTGGTGGGCTGGTGGCTGTACGGCGCCTCCCTGGAAACCGCCATCATCAATGCGGTCGCCGTATTGGTGATCGCCTGCCCTTGTGCCTTGGGCCTGGCCACGCCGACCGCGATCATGGCCGGCACCGGCGTCGCCGCGCGCCATGGCATTTTGATCAAGGACGCCGAAGCCCTGGAGCGTGCCCACGCCGTGAGCGCCGTGGTGTTCGACAAAACCGGCACCCTCACCTCAGGCGCGCCCAACATTGCGCATTTGGCGGCCGTGGATGGTGACGAAGCCCTATTGTTGCAACAGGCCGGCGCCTTGCAGCGCGGCAGTGAGCACCCATTGGCCAAGGCCGTGCTGGATGCTTGCCGCGAAAAAGGCTTGGACGTGGCCGATGTGAGCGCCAGCCAATCCCTCACCGGGCGCGGCATTGCCGGTACGCTCGACGGTCGGCCACTGGCGCTGGGCAATCGCCGCTTGCTGGAAGAAACCGGCCTGGACGCAGGCGACTTGGGCCCGCGTGCCAAGGAATGGGAAGCCGAAGGCCGCACCTTGTCCTGGCTGATCGAGCAAGGTGCGCAGCCGCGCGTGCTGGGGCTGTTTGCCTTTGGCGACACGCTCAAGCCCGGCGCGTTGCAAGCCGTGCAACAACTCAAGGCGCAGCACATCAGCAGCCACCTGATCACCGGCGATAACCACGGCAGTGCACGGGTGGTGGCCGAGGCCTTGGGCATCGACGATGTGCATGCCGAAGTACTGCCCGCCTATAAAGCCGCTGCCGTGGCCGAGCTGAAAAAAACCGGCGTGGTGGCCATGGTCGGCGACGGTATCAACGATGCACCAGCCCTGGCCGCTGCCGATATCGGCATCGCCATGGGCGGCGGCACCGACGTGGCCATGCACGCCGCCGGTATCACCTTGATGCGTGGCGACCCGCGCCTGGTGCCGGCCGCCCTGGAGATCAGCCGCAAGACCTACGCGAAAATTCGACAGAATCTGTTCTGGGCCTTTGTGTATAACTTGATCGGCATTCCCCTGGCCGCCTTCGGCCTGCTCAACCCGGTACTGGCTGGCGCCGCCATGGCCTTGTCCAGCGTCAGCGTGGTGAGTAACGCCCTGCTGTTGAAAACCTGGAAACCCAAGGACTTGGAGGATCAACGCCCATGAACATCGGCCAAGCCGCCCGCACCAGCGGGCTAAGCGCGAAGATGATTCGCTACTACGAAGCCATTGGCCTGCTGAAAACCGCCCACCGCACCGACAGCGGCTACCGGGTGTACGGTCACGACGACCTGCACACCCTGACGTTCATCAAGCGCTCGCGGGACCTGGGGTTTTCACTGGAAGAAGTCGGCAAGTTGCTGACCCTGTGGGAGGACCGGCAGCGGGCCAGCGCCGACGTAAAAGCCCTGGCGCGCCAGCACATCGACGAGCTGAACCACAAGATTCGTGAGCTGGGGCAACTACGCGATACCTTGCAGGACCTGATGGAGCACTGCCAAGGCGATCACCGGCCCGATTGCCCGATCCTCAAGGAGTTGGCCGCGGGCAACTGCTGCGCCTGACAGACCGTACGCAATGATCGCTCCCACGCTCCGCGTGGGAATGCCGCTTTCGACGCTCCGCGTCACGCTTTGGGACGCAGAGCGTCCAGGGATGCATTCCCACGCAGAGCGTGGGAACGATCAATGTGGGAGCTGGCTTGCCTGCGATAGCATCACCTCGGTGTCACTGATACCCCAAGGTGCCTGCATCGCAGGCAAGCCAGCTCCCACATTGTGAGTTACTGCATCCAAGGCGGCGGCGGTGGCTCGTCCGGCACTTTGCTCGGTGGCGCGTCATCCGCTGCGCGAATTGCCTGGCGACGCTCTTCATCCAGCCGCGCCGCTTCGATCTCACGGATCACACCGCCCACATCCGCCAGTTCTTCCGGTTCGTCGAACTCACCGGTCAATACACTGGCCGGGTGCAAGGTGCCGGCTTCGTAAAGCGCCCACATTTCCTTGGCGTACTTGGTTTTCTTCAACTCCGGGGCAAAACGCCCGAAGTAGGAAGCCATGTTGCCGACATCGCGCTCCAGCATGCTGAACGCGTGGTTGTTGCCCGCCGCATCCACCGCCTGGGGCAGGTCGATGATTACCGGGCCCGTAGGCGTGAGGAGTACGTTGAACTCGGACAGGTCACCGTGCACCAGGCCGGTGCACAGCATCAGCACGATCTGGGAGATCAGGAAGGCGTGGTATTCGCGCGCCTGGTCCGGCTCCAGCACTACGTCATTCAGACGCGGCGCCGCATCGCCGTATTCGTCGGCCACCAGTTCCATCAACAGTACGCCTTCGAGAAAGTCGAACGGCTGGGGCACACGAACGCCCGCACCGGCCAGGCGAAACAGCGCCGCCACTTCCGCGTTCTGCCAGGCATCTTCGGTTTCTTTCTTGCCGAACTTGGAGCCCTTGGCCATGGCTCGTGCCTGGCGGCTGTTACGGACCTTACGGCCTTCCTGGTATTCGGATGCCTGACGAAAACTTCGTTTATTCGCCTCCTTGTAAACCTTGGCGCAACGCAATTCATTGCCGCAGCGCACCACATAAACAGCTGCTTCTTTACCACTCATCAGAGGGCGCAGCACTTCGTCGACCAGACCGTCTTCGATCAGGGGTTCAATGCGTTTAGGAGTCTTCATCAGCTTTTATTGTGGGTCCTGTATTACCAAACACGCGTGTGGAACTCGTTATACGGCAATCGGCTCGCCGGGGGGAGAGGCTACTGACCTCTGACCCCTTGAGAATGCATTCAATGGGCCAATTTTGTCGGCAATCAGCGTTCGATAATCGCCGTCACGCCTTGGCCACCGGCGGCACAAATGGAAATCAGCCCACGGCCCTTGCCCGCCGCATCCAACAATTTAGCCAAGTTGGCGACGATCCGCCCACCGGTGGCGGCAAACGGATGGCCCGCCGCCAGGGAACTGCCCTTGACGTTGAGCCGGCTGCGGTCGATCGACCCCAGCGGTGCGTCCAGGCCCAGGCGGGTCTTGCAATAGTCGGCGTCTTCCCAGGCCTTGAGCGTGCACAGCACTTGGGCGGCGAAGGCCTCGTGGATCTCGTAGTAATCAAAGTCCTGCAAGGTCAGGCCGTTGCGCGCCAGCAAGCGTGGCACCGCATACACCGGCGCCATCAACAGGCCCTCGGCGCCGTGGACGAAATCCACCCCCGCTGCTTCGCCATCGCGCAGGTAAGCCAGGATCGGCAGGCCGCGCTCCTTGGCCCACGCCTCGCTGCCCAGCAGCACCAGAGAGGCACCATCGGTCAGCGGCGTGGAGTTACCGGCGGTGAGCGTGCCCTTTTCGCTGCGCTCGAAGGCCGGCTTGAGGCTGGCGAGTTTTTCCAGGGTCAGGTCGGGGCGCAGGTTGTTGTCGCGGGTGAGGCCGAGAAAGGGCGTGAGCAAATCGTTGTGCCAGCCCTCGGCGTAGGCCGCCGCCATCTTCTGGTGGCTCTCCAGCGCAAGCTGGTCCTGCTCGGCGCGGGGGATCTGCCAGGTCTGAGCCATCAGCTCGCAGTGCTGACCCATGGACAAACCGGTGCGCGGTTCGCCGTTGCGCGGCAGTTCCGGCTTGAGGTGATGAGGACGAAGTTGTAACAGGAGTTTTAATCTATCTCCCAGGGATTTGCTGCGGTTGGCTTGCAGCAGGATCTTGCGCAGCCCTTCATTCACACCAATCGGTGCATCCGAGGTGGTGTCCACCCCGCCGGCAATGCCGCATTCGATCTGGCCCAGGGCGATTTTATTGGCCACCAGCAGCGCCGCCTCCAGCCCGGTGCCGCAGGCTTGCTGGATGTCGTACGCAGGGGTTTGCGGTGACAGGCGCGAGCCGAGCACGCATTCACGCGTCAGGTTGAAATCACGGGAATGCTTGAGCACCGCGCCGGCGGCCACCTCGCCCATGCGCAGGCCGTGCAGGTTGTAGCGCTCGATCAGGCCCTCCAGCGCGGCAGTCAGCATCGCCTGGTTACTCGCCGTGGCATAGGGGCCATTGGAACGGGCGAAAGGAATGCGGTTACCGCCAATGATCGCTACACGGCGCAATTGAGTCATGGAAAGCTCCCTTGTGGTGGTGGGTGGAATCATCAAGCCTAGCCTAGGCTCAATCGAACGACTGCCACCCCAGGGTGGTCAACCTTTGAACCCCAGCCTTCGGAGAGCGTTCCATGTCTGACCGTTATATCGACTTCGCCAACTCAAGCCTCGGCCATCGCCTGGTCGCCGCCATTGGCCTGCCGTCACCGGTACGCCTGGAACGCTGGCAAGCCGGGCGCCTGCGCCCGGTCGAAGGCGCCCTGCTGCTGGGCGGTGGCGCATTGGCAACCCAGGTGCTGGCATTTGCCAACCGACTCACCGACGCCGTCTACAGCTACGGCGCCGAAGCCTCGACAGCGCCCGCGTGGATTCCAGGACACGGCCCCAAGCTCAAGGCGGTGGTGTTCGACGCCAGTGCTTTGCAACACACCGAGCAGCTCAAGCAACTGCGCGAATTCTTCCAACCGCTGCTGAAAAATCTCGACCACAGTGCACACCTGGTAATCCTTGGCCGAGCGCCGGAAAGCCTCAGCGACCCCTTCGCCGCTAGCGCCCAGCACGCCCTGGAAGGCTTCAGCCGCTCCCTGGCCAAGGAGCTGCGCAGCGGTGGCGTGCTGCAGTTGCTGTACGTGGGCGACGGCGCCGAAGATCAGTTGGAAGGCGCGCTGCGGTTTTTCCTCTCGCCCAAAAGCGCTTATATCTCCGGCCAGGTGATTCGCCTGGCGGCCTGCGATACGCCGGTGCAAGATTGGACGCGCCCGCTGGCCGGGCGCAAGGCATTGGTTACCGGCGCCGCTCGAGGCATCGGTGCCTCCATCGCCGAAACCCTGGCCCGCGACGGCGCCGAGGTCATTGTGCTCGATGTGCCCCAGGCCAAGGCCGACCTTGAAGCCCTGGCCGCACGCCTGAATGCGCGCACGGTGGTGCTGGATATCTGCGCTGAAGATGCCGCACGCCAACTGATCGAGCACCTGCCAGACGGGCTCGACATCCTGGTGCACAACGCCGGCATCACCCGCGACAAAACCCTGGCCAACATGACCCCGGAATACTGGGACGCAGTGCTGGCGGTCAACCTCAAGGCTGCGCAAGTGCTGACCAAGGCCCTGCTCGACAACGACACACTGCAAAACAACGCTCGGGTGGTGTTGCTGGCCTCCATCAGTGGCATCGCCGGCAATCGTGGGCAAACCAACTATGCCGCAAGCAAGGCCGGATTGATCGGCCTGGCTCAAGCCTGGGCGCCGCTGTTGAAGGAACGTGGGATCAGCATCAACGCCGTTGCGCCTGGGTTTATCGAAACCCAGATGACCGCGCATATCCCCTTCGCCCTGCGTGAGGCCGGGCGCCGCATGAGTTCCCTGGGTCAAGGTGGCTTGCCCCAGGATGTGGCCGAAGCCGTCGCCTGGCTGAGCCAGCCGGGCTCCGGTGCGGTCAGCGGCCAGACGCTGCGAGTGTGTGGGCAAAGTCTTCTGGGAGCGTAAGCATGCAATGGCAAACGTTGGACAGCACCCCGTCTCTACTGCCGCTGTATTGGCGCGCGGCGCTCAAGCGCAAGATCACCGGCAGCACATTGCCCGAACGTGGGTTGCGCTGCCGGATAAGTGTCAATCCCGGCGCGGTTGCGGCTTATCGCAAGGTATGCGGCTTTGCTGACAGCCCGATGCTGCCCGCGACTTATCCGCATATCCTCGCGTTCGGCCTGCAACTGCAATTGCTGACGGACAAGACTTTTCCATTTCCACTGCTGGGGTTGATCCACCTGCGCAATCGCATCCGTATTCATCGGCCTTTGGGTGGAGTCGGTGACGTGAGTGTCGGTGTCTACGCACGCAATCTCAGCCCCCATCCCAAGGGGGCCACCTTTGACATCGTCACCGTTATAGAGGATGCCCTTGGGCTCTTGTGGGAAGCCGAAAGCCAAATGTTATGCCGGGGCGTGAAGCTGGAAGGCGAAGCCCTGGAGAGCGGATTGCAAACCCCAGGCACGCTCACCGAATTGACGCGCTGGAAAGCGCCCACTGACATAGGCCGCCGCTACGCACGCGTGTCTGGCGACTACAACCCCATCCACCTTAGTGCGCCTACCGCCAAGCTGTTCGGTTTTCCCCAGGCCATCGCCCACGGGTTGTGGAACAAGGCCCGCACCCTCGCGGCGCTGGCAGAACACTTGCCGGCCGCCAATATTGAAATTGACGTCGAGTTCATGAAGCCGGTGCGCCTGCCCAGTGAAGTGATATTAATAAGTAGCGCGGCCGGTTCCAGCGGAGGGTTGGAACTCAAAGGCGCTGGGGATATTCAACACATGCGGGGCAAGTGGCAGCCGATTTCCTGAAAACCCCCTGATTAATTGTATATATACACCCTAAGTTATAGCGGACCCTGAGAGGTCCGCCGCTTTTTTACAAGCCTTTGATTTTAATCATCTAAACAATCCGAAACACACTCCCATTACACCTTTGGTATTAGTTCCTAAGCCGACTAAGCCCGGGTGTATATAAATCGTTAATACCAAGTTGAGCATTGCGTGAAAGAGTGCCCTGGCCTGAGATAGCCACACGGACAAACCTATCGTTATCCAAAGAAATAACGAGGGTTTGAAACAACCAAGGTTGTACCAGGTGCAAGGAACTCAATCATGAAAACTCAAGTCGTGTTTTGGAAAGCAAGTACCGCGCTGGCCCTCGTTCTGGCAATGAGCCTGGGCGGCTGCAGCAGCGGTGGTGGCGGGCATAAATCCAGCGTGGCGGCGTCATCGCCGGATGCGGGTGCAGGCGCCGGAGGCGGCACAGGTGGAGGTACTGGTGGCGGTGATGGCGGTACAGGCGGTGGGACCGGTGGTGGCACAGGCGGCGGTGACGGCGGCACTGGCGGTGGAACCGGTGGTGGCACGGGCGGCGGTGACGGCGGCACTGGCGGTGGAGCCGGTGGTGGCACGGGCGGTGGTGACGGCGGCACTGGCGGTGGTACTGGTGGCGGCACTGGTGGCGGCACTGGTGGCGGCACTGGCGGCGGCACCGGCGGCGGTACTGGCGGTGGTACTGGTGGCGGCACCGGCGGCGGCACTGGCGGTGGTACTGGTGGCGGCACTGGCGGTGGTACTGGTGGCGGCACTGGCGGCGGCACTGGCGGCGGCACTGGTTCGACAACCACCCCACTGGTCACCGGCCAGATCGCCGGCACCCTTGGCACCACAGTCGGCAATGTCGGTACAGCGGTCGGTAACCTGGGTTCGACGTTGAATGGCGTACCCATCGTCGGCGCAACCGCTGGCGGCCTGGTCACCTCGGCAGGCACCGCTGTTAACAGCATCGGCACTGGCGTAACCGCCGGCTTGGGCTCACTGGGCACCAACACCAACTCCCTGGGCACCACGGTAGCAGGCGTAGGTAATGGGGTGGCCGATTTGGGCGGCGGCCTCTCGACCACCGGCCAATCACTGTCAACCACCCTCGGGGGAGTACCCGTCGTCGGCGGTGTGACAGGCGGAGTAGGCACTGCGGTAGGTGGCGTTGTGGATAAAGTCGGCACCACCGTCACCATGCTCGGCGATACCCTCAGCACGGCCAGCACCACGGGCCCACTGGGTTCATTGACCAATACCTTAGGCAGCAAAGTAGTGGTGCCTGTAGTGTCGCTGGTGGAAAACACCACCGGCAACCTGGGCAACGCAACCGGCCTGGGCGCTCCACTCAATGGCGTACTGGATAAAGTCGGTTCGGCTGTCACTGGCCTGGGTACTCAAGTCGCCAGCACTGGCGGCACGGGCAACCCGGTCACCGGTATTGTCGGCACCGTGCTCACTGGCGTCGGTGGCACACTGGATAAATCGGGCGGTTATGTGGCCCCAACCGGTGGCACCTCGGCTTCCGGCCTTCCAGAGCTGGTGGGTGGCCTGGTGGCTAACGTAGGTACCGGCCTGAACGTGGGCAACACCAACGGCACCGTCAGTGCAGCGGGTGTGACCGGTGGTGCAGTCGGCGGCACCGTTGCGTCGCTGGGCACTGTGCTGGGTGGCACAGGTGTAGCAAACACCGCAGCTACCGCACCGGTCGCCACCGTGGCGGCCAATGTCGGCGCAGCGCTCAATCCTGTGACCAGCGGCGTCACCAACCTGACGCAAACCATCGGCACGACTACCGGTGTGGGTGCTCCGGTGAATGGTTTGGTCACTCAAGTCGGCGGCGCAGTCAGCAGCTTGGGTACCAACCTGACGGCGGCCAACGCCAACCCGATCACCAACGCGGTAGGCACCACCGTCACAGCGGTCGGCGGCACCGTCGCCTCGGTGGGTGGCCTGGTGACGGGCGGCACCACTGGCGGCACCAGCGGTGGTTTGCTCGGTGGCCTGAATATCGGCACCACCGCCACAGCAACCGGCACGGCCACAACCACAGGCGGCACTACGGCCACTGGCGGTCTGGGCGGTTTGTTGAACGGCCTGACCGGCAAATAGAAATGCACCTGGCCGATTAGACGGCCTCCCCTACAGCGCCTACGCTTGGTTGAGACGAGAGACCTTTAATAAGTCTCTCGTCTTTTTTATGGGCGGCGACACGCTTTATCAATCGCCACCCTCCCGAACCGAGTCCCAGAACCCGGCGGGCCCGAAGCGCTGCTGCAGTTGACCATGGAGTGTCCTATGCGCGTGTTGACGCCGTTGTTATTGCTCACCCTCAGTGCCTACGTCCAGGCCGAGACCCTTCCCAGCTTTCTTAACAGCAACGACACTGTCCGCACCCTGCCGGTGCCCAACCTGCCCGCCGACGCCTACCGACCACCCTCGTCGAAAACCCAGGTACCTGAAGCGCCACCGACTGCCGGTCAGCCGCTGTTGATGGACACCAAGGTCACTATTCGAAAGTTGCAGATCGAAGGCGGAACGGTCTACCCGCTCGCCGAGACGGCACAGGTGTATGCGCCGTTGATTGGACGAGAAACCAACCTCGCCCAACTGATTGAAGCGACCCGTGGGATCACCCGCCGTTACCAGGAGGATGGCTACCTGCTGTCCTACGCGTTCCTGCCGCAACAGAATTTCGAAAACGGCCTGGTCCGCGTGGTACTGGTGGAGGGCTACATCAAGGACTATCAACAAACCGGCGACATCGGTTCGGTGTCGGCCTACGTCGATAAACTCGCGCAGAAGCTCCTGGCTGAGCGCCCGCTGACCCGCAAGACTTTCGAGCGCTACACCACGCTGATGAGCCGCATCCCCGGCCTCAGCGTACAGGCGCAAGTACCGCCACCGGGCACCACTGATGGCGCCACGCACATGCAGATCCAGGCCAGCCGCAAACCTTTCACCACCAGCATGAGCCTGGTGCAAAAAAGCCGTGGCGGCACGCAAGCGTTGCTGAGCGCCACCAGCAATTCCCAGACGTCCATGGGCGAGCAGCTCAGCGTCAGCGGCCTGTTCCCACCCGGCGAGGACAAAGAACACTACTACCGTGTGGACTACAACCAGTTCATCAACGCCGAGGGCACCCAACTGGCACTCGCCGCCGAACGCTATCGCGCCGACCCCAACAGCAGCGTGCAACTGGACGGCGGTTTCGAACTCAAGCCGCACCAGTCCATAGACCGCTACTCCATTGGCCTGAGCCATCCGTTCATCGCCTCCCCCACCGAGTCGCTCACCCTGGGCACGCGCCTGTACGCGGTCGACCAGACCACGCGCTATAAACTGGTGGGCTACCCGCTGCGTTTCGACATCGAATCCAACCTGCGCGCCCTGGCCTTCGAAGGCGATTGGCGCAAAGCCGACGCGCAACGCCTGCGCATCATCAGTGGTGGTCTGTACCAGGGCATCGACGGTCTGGGCGCCAAGGCCCGCAGTGACCTGGGCGTGGCCAAACCCGACCTCGACTTCTTCCGCCTGCGCCTTTCCGGCGTGCAAAGCGACAAGTTCTTCGACAACTGGCAAGGCGTGTTGTCGGGTGCGCTGTACTGGAGCGACAACACCCTGCCCGACAGCGAGCGCGCGACCTTCGGCGGGCAGAATTTCGGCCGTGGCTACCCGGACGACCAAGGCTCGGGCGACAAGGGCTGGGGGGTGGCGTACGAGGTCAACTACAGCTTCAACCGCACCGGCAACTGGGTGAAGATCCTGCAACCCTACGTCGTAGTCGACCGCGCCAAATCCTGGTTCAACGACCTGCCGGTCAAGGCCAACGACATGTCCTCGGCGGCGGTGGGTTTACGTTTTGGCGACAAAAAGTACTACAACATCGCGCTGGAGGCGGCCAAGCCAATGTCGGATATCGCCCTGGACAGCTTTAATCGCAGGCCGCGATATACGCTGAGTTTCAGTTATCAACTGTGATGAGGGCACCTGTAATCAACGTGGGAGCGGGCTTGCTCGCGAAGGCAGTGTGTCAGTCAATGAATCTTTAACTGAACCACCGCTATCGCAGGCAAGCCAGCTCCCACAAGGGTCTGTGTTGCTCACAGAATCAGTGCCCGACAGATCCCTGCGGCTTGACAGCCGAAACCTCTCTACCTGAGCCCCCGCGATCAAACGGTGGGAGCTGGCTTGCCTGCGATGAGGGCCGGACAGTCGGCGACTAAGTGCCTGGCACCCCACGAGCCAAATGTGGGAGCGGGCTTGCTCGCGAAGGCGGTGTGTCAGTCAATGAATATTTAACTGAGCCACCGCTATCGCAGGCAAGCCAGCTCCCACAAGGGTCTGTGTTGCTCACAGAATCAGTGCCCGACAGATCCCTTCGGCCTGACAGCCGAAACCTCTCTACCTGAGCCCCCGCGATCAAACGGTGGGAGCTGGCTTGCCTGCGATGAGGGCCGGACAGTCGGCGACTAAGTGCCTGGCACCCCACGAGCCAAATGTGGGAGCGGGCTTGCTCGCGAAGGCAGTGTGTCAGTCAATGAATCTTTAACTGAACCACCGCTATCGCAGGCAAGCCAGCTCCCACATTTGATAAGCGGTGCCGGTCCGTTACCGACCAGGTGTAGAGAGGGGAAACAGGCTATTGAGGGTATCGAGCAAGCGAGCCAGGTAGATCGGCTTGCGAAACAGATCCAGCACCTGCAAGCGCAGCATATCGCTGACATCATCCATTTCCGCATGGCCAGACATCACGATCACAGGCAAATGCGAGCGTGAGGTGTGTTCGCGCAGGCGCTTGATCAAGGAGATACCGCTTTCCTCGGGCATGCGCAGATCGGTGATGACCAGGGCGATATCGGGGTTAAGTGTCAATTCTTGCAAGGCGAAGGTGACGGAAGTCGCGGTAAAACAGACGAATCCCTCGTTTTCGAGGGATTCGGCCAACTCGATCAGCGCATCCTCCTCGTCATCCACCAATAGGATTTGTTGGCGGGATGACGAAGGGTGGGTCATGGGCGGTACCTGATAAAAAGAATCACCGGAACAGATACGTACAGCAATCACAGCTAAGTCGCAGCCGGCAGCTCATCGGAGATTTTTTGAAAGATACCTTTTATCTTATCCCCAATCTCGGAACCGAAACCAACGATAACCAACGCAACTATCGCCACAATAATCACATATTCAATGGCCGACGCCCCGTCTCTACGGCGCAGGAATAACTGAGCGTGAATGTAAAATTTCAAGAACAGGTCAAGGATCATATGAGATCTCCTTCATGCGCCACAAAGCGCCGATACAGCTGGCCCGCACAATGATTGCCGTGTGCCACTAGAGCATTGTCAACAAATTTAACACTCACAACTGTAAGAACGAATTAATCATAAAGCATTAGTCGCCGCGCCAGCCCCACAAATCCGTTATTTACAGCCCTCGCTTTAACCGCGCAGATAAATTTTTCATTCAGTAATGGCAATTTGTCCTAGCTGGGCTACCTTCAAATAGCCAAATCGTTAGTTGTTCATCACAGCCCAGTTGCGAATTTAACTCGTTTGGATTAACGGGAATAAAAGCAGTGCAACAGGATAGGGAGCGCCGTCATGAACAGTCGTATCAGCATGGTCCTTGCTGGCTTGCTGCTTATCGGAGCCCTGGTTGCAGGGTATTGGGGCCTGGTGCTGAGCCGTCCGCAGGCACCCGCCGTAGCGCCCTCGCCAGCACCTGTCATTTCCGTTGAAAAAACCGTTGCTGTCGTGGAAGACCAGACCCGCCAGCCGGTCGTGGTGCTGGTGCACGCGGTTGCGCCTTTTGTGCCCCTCACCGCTGCCGATGTCGCCGTGGAAAAACTGCGCACCGTGCCGGCTGGCAGCCTGACCAGCGTTGACCAGGCCATCGGCCGCACGCCCTTGCGGGCCCTGGGTGCCGGCACCTGGCTCAATGATGAGAGCTTCACCGCCGGCGGCCCCCTGGCCCGCATGATTCGTACAAACGAACGCGCACTGGCCGTCGCCGTCGATGAGGTCATCGGTGCCGGTGGCCAGTTGAGCCCCGGCGATTACGTGGATGTCTTGCTGTTCTTGCGCCAGGACAATGCCAATGCCGAGCAGTCGGCGCAGGTGGTCATCCCAGCGATTCGCCTGCTCAGCGTCGGCGACCAGTTGGGCTTGGCCAACGACGGCACCCCGGCCGTACCGCCACCCGCCACCGCCGAAGAACGCGCCCAGGCTGCCCAACGCCGCACTGCCGCGCGCAGTGTGGTGCTGGCGGTGCCCGAACCCTTGCTGAGCCGACTGATGCTCGCCTCCCAAGCCGGCACGCTGCGCCTGGCCGTGCGCAGTGCCGACGAACAATTGCTCAGCCGCTACTGGGCCGGCGAAAGCGACACCCCGGACAAGGTGCAAAGCGCCAACCGCGACCTCTACCAATTCACCCAATTGGCCCTCAGCGGCCCGCCAAAAAAAATCACCCCCGCGGTGGCCGACACCGGCCAGCGTCGGGGCGTCGAAGTGATTCGCGGCGCGGCGGCGGCACAACCTACCCCCTGATTGAACAAGGATGCCTTGAATGAGCCAACGCTACGCTCAATTGGCCTTGGCCTTGATGCTGCCGTGCCTGCCCCTGGGCATGGCGATGGGCGCATCGGGCAACTGCAACACCCTGGGCCAACTGCCCGCTGTGATCGAGGTGGGCGAAGGCTTGCAGACCGAGCTGCAATCGCCGGTAGCGATTACACGCCTGGCTATCGGCGATCCGAAAATCGCCGACGTGCGGGTCAACGGCGACCGCCACTTTCTGCTCACCGGTGTCGGCAGCGGTGCCACCAGCCTGATGGTGTGGACCGGCTGCTCGACCACGCCGCGTCAGAGCATGGTGTTCGTTAAAGGCAAGGCCACCTCGGCGCTGACCAGCCAATCGCTGTCGCCCTCCGAAGACCCGACGCTGCCCAGCCAGGTGCAGACCGATATTCGCTTCGTCGAGGTCAGCCGCACCAAGCTCAAGGAAGCCAGCACCAAGATCCTGGGCATGGGCAACAATTTCTTCCTCGGCAGCCCAAGCTTGCTGTCCCCTTCAGAGGGCATCTTCAAATTGCCGGTGAGCGCTGACAGCTTCAACATCGGTTTTGGCGGTGGCCGGGTCAAGGCGCTGATCAACGCCCTGGAAAGCAGTGGCTTCGCCTACACCCTCGCACGCCCGAGCCTGGTGGCCATGAGCGGCCAGAGCGCGACCTTCCTGGCCGGCGGCGAAGTGCCGATTCCGGTGCCCAGTGCCGGCAGCGATACCATCACCATCGAGTACAAGGAGTTCGGCATTCGCCTGACCCTCACGCCCACGGTCATCGACCACAACCGCATCGCCTTGAAGGTCGCCCCGGAAGTCAGCGAGCTGGACTACAACAACGCGATCCGGATTGAGGGCATCCAGGTGCCTGCCCTGACCGTCCGACGCACCGACACCAGTGTGTCACTGGCCGATGGCGAAAGCTTTGTGATCAGCGGCCTGATCAGCAGCACCAACCGCTCCACCATCGCCAAGCTCCCGGGCCTGGGCGATATCCCGATCCTTGGTGCGTTTTTCCGCGACTCCAATATCAACAGCGAAGAAAAAGAACTGCTGATGATTGTCACGCCGCATCTGGTCCAGCCACTGGCTGCCAATGCGCAGTTGCCGTCGCTGCCCGGCGAAAAACTGCGCACCTATGACCCGAATTGGTTCCGGCTGTTCTTCCTGGAAAACGGCAACTTCGACCGTCGCAGCGGACTTTCCCAATGAGCGATAGCCTGAGCCAGACCTTCCTGGCAATCACCCGCAACAGCACCGACCTGGAATGGCTCCAAGGTGCACTGGCGCCCCTTGGCCAAGTGATCAGCGTGGGCGGCGGCAGCCTCGATGAATTGCTGGCACTGGTGGACGTGACCTTCGCCAACCTGGTGTTCGTGGGCCTGGACCGTGAACACCTGGTGGCCCAGAGCGCCTTGATCGAAGGCGCCCTGGAAGCCAAGCCGATGTTGGCGGTGGTGGCCTTGGGCGACGGCATGGACAACCAGTTGGTGCTCAACGCCATGCGTGCCGGTGCGCGGGATTTTGTCGCCTATGGCTCGCGCTCCAGCGAAGTGGCCGGGCTGGTGCGGCGCCTGAGCAAGCGCTTGCCGCCCACCGCGCCGAACGCCCACCTCGGCGGCCTCACCGTGCTCTACGGTGCCCAGGGCAACACCGATGGCGCCTTGCTGGCAAGCCACTTGGCGATGGTGGTGCAAAAAAGCGGCCAGCAGACGCTGATGCTCGACCTCGGCCTGCCCAGGGGCGATAGCCTCGCGCTGCTGGGCCTGGACAGCACCTTCAATTTCGGCGACGCCTTGCGCCACCTGCGCCGCCTGGACGCCACGCTCATCAACAGCGCCTTCACCAGCACCGACGACGGCCTGCGGATCCTTGCCTACGCCGCCAGCGATGAACCCTTGGAAATGACCAGCGCCGCCGAGCTGTACATGTTGCTCAGCGCCTTGCGCCAGCACTTCCAGCACATCGTGGTCAACCTCACCGGGCAAGCGGACAGCGAAGCCCTGCGTACCTTTGTCAGCCACTGCGACAAGTTGCTGTGGTGCACCGACCAGGGAGTGCTCGACTGTCGGCGTAACCTGGCGGTGCTGAACCTGTGGCGCGAAAAAGGCATGAAGCTCGACCATGCCAAGCTGCTCGTCGATCGCTACATCAAAGGCTGTGCCCCCGACACCGAAGCCCTGGAAAAAAGCTTCGGCCTGGAGTGCATCGCCGTGCTGCCCCTGAGCCCGGAAGTGCGCCTGAACGCCAAAAACCAGGGGCAAAGCCTGTTCACCCTGGCCCCCCGCGAAGCGTTGACCCAAGCCCTGCGTCACCTGGGCGAGCGCCTGGCCAAACGTACCGAAGGCTTGGATAAACCCTCGACACGCTGGTTCGAACGCCTGCTGGGGGCGAGTCGATGAACGGCGAAAAACTCTTCGGCGCCCCGGCCCGTGGAAGCGCCGCGCACAACGACCATGATGGCCTGAAACTGGTGCTGCATCGCTACATCATCGATGCCATCGAAGAGTCGGGCCAGAATCTGCTGGAAGGCTCGCGCCAATCCCTGGCGCAATTTGTCATCGACAAAGTGGCCGAATACATCACGCGCATGCACCTGGCGATCTCGCGCTATGAAATGGAGCGCCTGGCCGAGGAAATCGTCGACGAGCTGACTGGCTTCGGCCCGCTGGAAGTGCTGCTGCGCGATGTGTCGATCACCGAGATTCTGGTCAACGGCCCGCACCGGGTGTTTATCGAGCGTGACGGAGTACTCCATCAGAGCGATCTGCGTTTTATCGACGCGCACCATGTAGAACGCGTCATGCAGCGCATTCTCGCGCCCCTTGGAAGGCGCCTGGATGAGTCGTCACCGATGGTCGATGCGCGCTTGCCAGATGGCAGCCGGGTCAATGCGATCATCCCGCCGATTGCCCTGGACGGTCCCTGCCTGTCGATCCGCAAGTTTCGCAAGGACATGCTCAAGAGCAGCGACCTGGTGGCGATGCAGACCATCGACCACCCTATTTTCGAGTTCTTCCAGGAAGCGGTGGGCAAGCGCTGCAATATCCTCATCAGTGGCGGCACAGGCACCGGCAAGACCACGCTACTCAATATCCTCAGCCAATTGATCAACCCCCACGAACGCCTGGTCACCATCGAAGACGTGGCCGAGCTGCAACTGGGCCACCCCCACGTGGTGCGCCTGGAAACCCGCCCGCCCAATGCCGAGGGGCATGGCGAGGTCAAGGCCAGCGACCTGATTCGCAACGCCCTGCGGATGCGCCCGGACCGCATCATCCTTGGCGAGATCCGTGGCGTCGAAGTGCTCGACGTAATGACGGCCATGAACACCGGCCATGACGGTTCCATGAGCACCGTGCACGCCAACAATGCCCAGGACGCGCTATTGCGCCTGGAAACCCTGGTGGGTCTGACCGGCCGTGTGGTGGCGGAGAAAACCCTGCGGCAGATGATCTGCGCCGCACTGGATGTGGTGATCCAGTTGACGCGCCTGCCCGATGGGCGCCGTTGCGTCAGCGAGGTGGTAGAAGTGGTGGGCGTGCGCGACGACGTGTATGTCACCAACACCCTGTTCCGCCTCGACCGCCGTACCGGTTTTGGCTTCCTGCGCGAAGCGCTCAACCCGGCCGGCGACAAGCTGCGGCGTGAATCGGCATTGCCGTTGTAGAGAGGGCTTATGACCGGACTTGTCTTGCTGCTCATTTGCATCCTGCTGATCAGCCTGTCCGTCTGGCTGTTCCAGCGAGGGCTGCGCCAGGCCGGTACCGATCGGGTGCTGGAGCGGCTCTCCGATGGCCAGCCGGTAGCCCAGGAGCCGAACGGCAGCTGGGTTGCGCTGGAGCGCATGTTCCAGCGCGCCGGCCTGGGCAAGCCCACCGACCGCCTGGGGTTGTGGCTGAGTGGCTGGACCGCGGGCATGTTGCTGGGCTATCTGCTGGCCGGCGGGCTAGGCCTGTTGGCCATGCTGATCCTGCCGCCGCTGCTGTTGCGGGTGTATATCGCCTGGCGCTACCAACGGCGAGTGCAGCGCATGGTCGAACAATTACCGCAGCTGCTGGACCACAGCGTGCGCAGCCTCAAGTCTGGGCGCACCCTGGCAGACGCCGTTCTGGGCGCAATCGACAGCACCGAAGCGCCGCTCAAACAGGCGATGAGCCGCATCCAGCGTAACGTGCAAATGGGCGTGAGCCTGCCGGAGTCGGTCAGCGACTTTGCCGAGTTTTACGAACGCGATGAGTTCCGCCTGTTTGCCCTGGGCCTGAAGGTCAACCACCGCTACGGCGGCAACGCCAGCGAGCTGCTGGAAAACCTGATCAAGATGATCCGCGAGCGCGAACAGGGTGCGCGCCAACTCAAGGCCATGACCGGCGAAACGCGCATGACCGCCTATGTGCTGGCGGGCTTGCCCATCGCCATGGTCGGCTACTTTTTGATGGTCAACCCAGGCTACCTGATGAGCATGTGGAACGACGGTACAGGGCGCTACCTGCTGCTGGCCGCGGTGGCGCTCGACATCACGGGCACCTTCGTCATGTGGCGCATGTTGCGGAGTATTTGAGATGGCCATCCTGATCTGCATCCTGCTGTCGCTCGCCGCCGTCGCCTTGATCGTCGGCAACCTGCTGGAGCAGAAGCGCCGTCAACGCCTGGTCAGCCAACGCCTGCAAGGCCAACTGACCCGCGAGGACAAACTCGGCAGCCTGATGCGCCAGTTGGGCGCCAGCGCCGTGGCCCAGCGCTCGGTCAGCCTGGACAACGAAACCCAGACCCTGCTCAACCGCGTCGGCTGGCGCAAAGCCAACCAGCGGTCCATGTTTGCGGCTTTCCAGATCGGCGTGCCCATCGTGCTACTGGGCTTGACCCTGCTCGGCCAGCAACTGCTGTTCCCCCATGCTGGCTCGCCCTGGATTGCCCCGGCAATTGCCCTGGGCATCGGTTACCTGCTGCCCAAACGCATCCTGGCCCTCAGCGCGAAATACCGCCAGGAGCGCATCGCTCGGGAAATTTCCACCTTCATTCCGTTGCTGCGCATCCTGTTCGAATCCGGCATGGCAGTTGAGCAATCGCTGCGGGTGTTGAGCACCGAAGCCCAGCGCTTGCTGCCAGACCTGACCCATGAACTGCGGCTGGTCCTGGCAAGGGTCGACTCGGGTCTGGAGCTGTCCGAAGAGTTGGGCAAGACCGCACGCCTGCTGGCCGTGGATGAGTTCACCGACACCTGCATCATCCTTCAGCAGTTGATCCACCAAGGCGGCGGTGCGATGAAATCCCTGCTGGCCCTCAAGCAGTTGCTCGACGACCGCCGCCTGACCCGCCTGCAGGAATACATTTCGAAGATGTCCGCGAAGATGTCCGTGGTGATGATGGTGTTCCTGTTTCCCGCCTTGCTGATCGTGCTGGGGGGGCCGGCCATGATCGCCATCTCCCGAGCCTTGAATAATTTTTGAGGAGCCTGCCATGAAACCACTGATCGTCGCCTTGAGCCTGCTGATGTTGGGCGGTTGTGCCAGCAATGGCCAGGTTCCGTGGGCCGGGTTGCTGGCGCCGGGCAGTTGCCCCAAGCCCAGCGCCGACCAGGAGCTGTCGCTGAACCTGGCCGATGACATGGCCAACGAAGGCAAGCTGCACGCCAGCCTCGCCAACCTGCAGAACCTGCCCAGCACCCTGCCCCAGGTTCGTCAACGCCAGGCCCGTGCCTATCGCTTGCTGGGCCGTGCTGACGCCGAGCCGTTGTACCGCAGCCTGCTGGGCACCTGCCTGGCCGCCGACGGTGAGCACGGCCTGGGGCAACTGGCATCGGCCAAGGGCGACAACGGCCAGGCCATGGCTCACCTGCAACGTGCGGCACGGCTGGCGCCCACCGACGAAAAAATCCGCAATGACCTGGGCGTGGTGTACCTCGATCAACGGCGCCTGGACGACGCACGCTTTGAATTCATGACCGCCATCGAGCTCAAGCAAAGCGATCAACTGGCGGCAGTGAACCTGGTGACCTTGCTGATCTATCAGGACAATTGGGAGCAGGCCGCGAAAGTGGTCGGCCAACTCGGGTTGAGCCCTGATCAGGTGACCCGGGCCCAGGCACGGGCGCAACACCTCAAGGAGGCTGGCACGGCACCGCAGCGTCCAGTCAAAGATCAGGTAGCGGCGGTCAGCGACACGCTGCCGGCCTCTGTGAAATAGGGAGTCGATGATGAAATTCCACCACCTTGCCGGCCTTGCCTGCCTGGCCCTGCCCCTCCTTGCTTCGGCCATCGAAGCGGGGCCATCTTCACCCCGGCAGGCAGAAACGGAAAACTGGATGGCGCTGCAACTGAGCGGGCGTGCAGCCTCGGCCAACCCGCAAAAAACCACGCCGGCAGAACGCGAACAGGCGCTCAAGCGCTGGCTGGACAGCAACAAGCATCCAATCCCGGAGTTTTTTGATCAGAAAGTAGGCGGGACTGCGCAGGGCAGCAAATAAAATCCCCCCTGTAGGAGCGAGCAAGCTCGCTCCTACAGGGGGCGGTGCTAGTGCGCCGTTACTCGCTGGCGCATCGCCGAGTTGTTCGGTGACAACGCCAGCGCCAACTGCGTGCGGTTGTGCATATGGGTCAGGCGTAATACCTGGGACACATACAGCTTGACCGTGTTCTCGGTAATCCCCAGCTCACAGGCAATCTGGTAGTTGGTCTGGCCCTTGCCCACCAGGCGGGCCACGTCCAACTGGCGCGGTGACAGTTGATTGAAGATCGCCGGGATCTCCAACGGCCCGGCTTCATCGGCCGAAGGGTCCCCGTCATGGTCCTGGGGCGTCGGATTTCGGCGCACCTTGTCCAAGTCCATATACAAGTCGTTGATGGATTCGGACAGGTACTGCAGCTTCTGGTTGAGCGTGCCCAGCTGCAGGTCTTTCTGCCGCTCCTCCAATGCCACTTCCTGGCGCTTGAGGCCCTCGAGCAATTCATCGAGGTTGATCGGCTTCTGGTAGTAATCAGCGATGCCCGCACGCAGGGCCTTGATCACATCCTGCTTGTCGGCGCGCCCGGTAAGCATGATCGCTTCGAACGCGCGATGTTTGCCGGCGATGCGTTGCAGCGCCTGGACCAGCTCGATGCCGTCCATGTCCGGCATATGCAGGTCACACAGCACTAAACCGATCTGAAGGTCTTCCTTGAAACGCTGGACAGCTTGCTCACTGGACTCGCACGGGACACAACGGTACCCGCTGCTTTCAAGAAATTCACAGAGCTCCTCTACGATTAAGGGTTGATCGTCGACTACGAGCACTTTTACTGCGGACGTAAGCTTGTTCACGCGCTACTCCATGCCTGGCAAGCCAAATGATGACCTATCCTTTCTGACGAAAATTCCTACACAACTCCTGATTAAACGTAGACGTACTTTCCGACTATGTACATAGCATTAATCAACTCGCGCGACTGATGGATCCAAAACCAGCTGCCGGCAAAACCTGTCAAAACGAAGGGCGCAAAAGGCTGTTTTGTTGACGCTTGCCCTCCCCGCTCAACGCGGTTTGAGCTAAGCCCTTGATGCATAAGTGTCCAGGCCACCATGGCGATGCCCGCACAGATCAGCGACCCCAGCAGGTACTCGATATTGGAGGCCAGCCCCAGGGCGGCGAGCAACTTCACGTCTCCCGCGCCAAAGCGGCCCAACGCATAGCCCGGCAAGGTCAGTACCAGTGCCAAAGCCAAGGCCAGGCCGCCCTCGCTGCGGGGCGCGCCCAGCCAGGTCGACCCCGCCCACAGCAGGTAGATCAACGCCAGCAGCCCAACGCCCAGGGTCAGCGTATTGGCAATCTGGCGCTGGCGAATATCCTGCACGGCACATACGCCCAACCACAGCACAATCACTAGCGTCTGGATCACGTAAAAAACATCCCTTTTGGCTGAATGATTCTATGCTGATATCAAGTACTCGCCTCAGGGTAGACGCAGTCATGAAATCGAGCCTCCCGAGAAAGCAAAAAGGTGCTGCGGCGATCGAGTTTGCCTTGGTCTTCGTGATTTTCTTTGCGGTGTTCTACGGCATGCTCAGCTACAGCTTGCCATTGCTGTTGATGCAGTCATTTCACCAGGCGGCGGCTGAAGGGGTACGCCGCAGTGTGTCCCTGGACCCCAGCACCGCAGGCTATTCGGCCCTGGTGGTGCAACGCGCCAAGGATGCCGCCCAGGCCCAATTGAACTGGATCCCCGGCTCACTGAAATTCTTGCCCGGCTATATCACCGCCACCTACACCAATAATTTGCTGACAGTGAAGATCACCTACCCCTCGGCCAATATCAAAGCGGTCTTGCCGGCGCTGGTATTGCCCGGGGTGGGCACCGTACCCAACCTGCCCACCAACCTCACTGCTACCTCGAGCCTTCAGTTTTGACGACGGGGGATAAATTGTTCGCACGCCTGCGCGGGCGCACCAGCGCCCTGGCCTTGGACGCGCCAGCAGCACCCGCGCCGGGCCTGCAAGTGCAACTGGACAACCTGGGTCGGGTGCTGAACATCTCGGGCACCTTGAAGCCTTTACTTGCCCAGCATCTTGCCAACGCGCCCTTGCAGACCTTGCTGTGTGCCGATAGCGCACTGAGTGTCGAGGGCACGCCGCAGGAGTGGCAACGACACGGCCTGGACCTCGACTTTCAGGGCGCTGCCGGCCAGGCCCTGCATACCCGCGGCTGGATCGAGCCGGAGGGTGACGGCTGGGCCCTGCACCTGCTGGACATCACTGACCTGCTGGCCGACCGAGTACGGGTGCAGCAACGCGAACAGAACCACCAACTCGCCGCCCTGATGAGCGAACAGCTGCGCGTGTGCAGCCTCAACCGCTTACCCCAGGTGTTCAGCGAACACCTGCGCAGCGTGGCCCAGCGCTGGCGCATCCCCTGCGTCGCCATGGCACTGCTCGACGAAGATGACCAGGGCTGGCGCATCTACAGCCACTACGCCGCCCACGACGCCCCGGCCTTATGGCAAACCGGGCAACACCTGGGCACCAGCCTGGACAGCATCAACGGCAACACGCCACTGAGCCTGGACATTGTCCAGGGGCGCAGCGACAACCCGCGCCTGCACGGTGTATTTGGCAATGCCGACGGCTTCCTGGTGCCGTACCGCGACAGCCATGGCGCCGCCGCGTGGCTGCTGTGTGGTTTTTATAACGGCCAGGCACACCACACCGGCGAGCGTGACTGGCTGAACCTGTGCGCAGCACTCGCCGCGCCGCTGCTGGGCCGCCTGCGCGAACAGCGTCACCACCAGCAACTGGAACGGGTTGAAGCCCTGCAAGGCCTGCTCGGCACTGGCTGGTGGGAACTGTTGCCCGCCACCCAGGAGATCCAGCTGGCGCCACAATTGCTGCGCAACCTGAGCCTGGACGAAGGCCCCACCCGCCAACCTCTCGGCACCTGGCTCGAACTTATCCACCCCGCCGACCGCCAGGCCCTCGACAGCCGCCTGAAAGACCTGCAAGCCCTGGGCAAGCCACTGCTGACCAGCGTGCGCCTGCAACGCACCGAGTCCGAGCAGTCGCCCCTGTGGTACCGCATACAAGGCCAAGTGCTGGGCGCCGGCAATGAACGGCGCTGGATCGGCTTCATGCTCGACATCAGCGACATCCAGAACCAGCAACTGCAAGCCGCCGCCGCCCATGCGCGCCTGGACAACCTGATCGCCAGCTCACCGGCCGTCATCTATGTGCAGCGCTACGTCAACGGCGCGCTGCACCCGGCATTTTTCAGCGCCAGCCTGTTGCCGCTGCTGGGCTGGACCTTGGCCGATTGCAACCACGACACCCTGGCAGCGCTGATCCACCCCGACGACCGAGAACGCTACTTCGAACGCACCCGCCAACTGCTGCGCGAAGGCAACGTGCGCAGCCGCTACCGCCTGCGCGACAAACAAGGCAACTACCATTGGCTGCTCGACGAAGCCAAGCTTTTGCGCGACGACCTCGGCCTGCCGGTGGAAGCCGTAGGCCTGTGGCTGGACGTCACCGAAGCGACCCTGGCCGCCGAGCAGGTGCGCCAAAGTGAAGAACGCTACCGCATCCTGGTAGAAGACTCGCCAGCGATGATCTGTCGCTACCGCCCCGACCTGATCCTCACCTTCGGCAACACGCCGCTGGCCAATTACCTGGAATGTCGGCCCGAGCAATTGCCAGGCATCGACCTGGGCCAGTGGCTGTCGGATGAACAACGCGCCGCCTTTGTACAGCGCATCCAGCAACTGACCCCGGAATTCCCGGTGAGCACGGCGGAAATCAGCCTGCAACTGCCGGGGCGCGAACATGCCTGGTGGGTGTGGTCGGACCGTGGCGTCTTCGATGAACAAGGCGCCCTGATCGAGGTGCAGGCCGTGGGGCGCGACAACACCGAAGTACGCCGCTCCCAGCAGCAACTGACCCAAAGCGCGAAAATGGCCACCCTCGGCGAAATGGCCACCGGCCTGGCCCATGAGATCAACCAACCGCTGAACGTGATGCACATGGCCGTCGTCAACGTGCTCAAGCGCCTGGGCAATGGCGATGTGCAAATCGACTACCTCACGGAAAAACTCCAGCGCATCGACGCCCAGGTGCAACGTGCAGCACGGGTGGTCGACCATATGCGCGTGTTCGGCCGCCGCTCGGAAATCGAGCAGCAACCGTTCGACCCCGCACAGGCGCTGGAAGGCACTCTGTCCCTGCTCAGCGAAGGCCTGCGCGGCAAAGGTGTGGACGTGCGCATCAGCCCCGCGGACTTCTCGGTGCAGGTCAAAGGCTATGTCGACCAATTGGAACAGGTGCTGATCAACCTGATGGTCAACGCCCGTGACGCATTGCTCAGCCAACGAGAAAAAGACCCTGCCCTGCGCCCCTGGATTGCCCTGCACAGCGAGCACGACAGCCGCCATGTACGCATCTGGGTCGAAGACAACGCCGGCGGGATAGACCCGCGCTTGCTGGAGCGGATTTTCGAACCGTTCTTTACCACCAAGCCAATCGGCGTCGGCACCGGATTGGGGCTCTCGGTGAGCTATGGGATTGTGGAAAACATGGGTGGGCGCTTGAGCGTTACCAACGGCGAGGCCGGCGCGAAATTCTGCGTCGAGTTGCCCATCGCGCAGAACTCAATCAGCTAACCACGATGCGAAGCGAGCCGCTGTAAAAGCCAGCCCTTTCAAGGTCTTTTCGTCTTGGCAGCCTTGATTATCCGGTCCGTTGAAACATGCGCATTCACCGCGGTGCCTTTAACCCATGTTTTGGGCTTGGGTACCTTGGGGCCACGGGGGCTTTTCGCAACTTGTTTAGGTTGGATATTTCTGGCAAGCGCCAATAAGTGCTGAGCCAGTTTTTCCAACGGAATGACAGGAAAATGTTCCGAGGGCAGCGCAATCTGCATTCCCTCATATCCACTCCTGACCTGAACCGCTAAATGGTAAATCGAGGCTTCCCATCCTTCAGGCTGGGTATCCCGATGAGCTTGTTCAACACTGCGTTTGAGAACAGCCAGGACGTTGTAAGCCAATACCGCCGTTGCGAACCCCAGTAAGGCAGCCTTTGGGCTGCCAAGGGTTTCGATCTCACTTTCCAGGATCGCTTCCAGTCGCTGGAACATACCTTCAATGCTCCAGCGGCGGCGATACAGTTCGGCGATCTGTTGCGCACTGACGCTCTCAGGCAGGTTGCTCCAGAACATCAAGCTGCTGTCGCCGGAGTCCGTTGGCGAATGAAGCGTCAGTTCGACACGCCGACATTGGTAACCGCCTTTGACCTGGATGATCTGCTCACGCACAGTGCCAGTTTCCACAGGTACTGGCTCTTGCCACTCACCCTCTTGAATCAAGCGTGGATGCTTGGCTTGCTGACGAATGACAAAGCAAGTTTGGACTTGCTCACAAGCCTCCATAACCGGGAGCGTGCAATAAAGCCGGTCAGCCAGCCACACTTGGCCTGGCTCGGCATTGGCCAATAAAGGCAGCACACAAACGCGCTCGCTTGCGTAGGCATCCTCACACGCCTGAAGGTCGACGACCTGATCCAGATCGGGATCGTATGCAACAACCGAAAAACCGGGACGAGCGGCGCCGCGCTCGTTGCGTAAAGCTCCCAGACGTTTTTCAGTGGATGCCAGATGATTACCGTCCACTACCCGAACCTGCCAACCCGGCAGCATCGCCGTGCAGCCCAGCTCCCGGATGGTTGGAGCCAGGCGCTGTGCACAGCCCGTAATCAGGGCGCGCAACAGAGCAGGCTCGGTACGACTGATCTTGTCGTAGAGAGCCGCCAGGCTGACCGGAAGGTCCTCCAGTTGTCGCGCGGCGGCGTGCAGAGATGGCTTCAAGCCCAATGAAACAAGGGACATTAGCTTGATGATGGTCGAGAACAATAGCTCACGAGAATACTGCCGTTGCCGGTGTTCTTCGAAAACCTGATCAATCCACTCGGGGGCAATAGCCTGCTGCAGCGCCAGTTTGGCCATGACACTGGCAGGTGCTTTTTTCTCGAAACGCGCTAGAACTTCCGCCCACATCGTTTAGGTACCCCCTGAATGAATTTCAGGGGATTTTACAGAAGACCTTGAAAGGGCTGGCTGTAAAAGCGGAACCCTAAGCGGCCGTTACCGCAGGTGGATATGTATTCGGTATAGGTATAACTGTGTCGACTGGCAGGCCGCTATCGCAGGCAAGCCAGCTCCCACATTTGGAACGCGGTGCGTCAGATAGACCAACAGGCTAAATCACCAGATAAGCCCGGCCCATATGGCAGGTGAGATTGGCGCCGACTTCGGCGTTGCCCAGGTTAATGCCCAAGGCGCTGAGCAAGCCATCCACAATCGGGTCTAGTATTGGCGACAATACGCTTTTGATCGCGGTGACCAGCGTATTGGTGATGGTGGAGAGTAAACCCGAGACCGCCGGCAGGATTCCACCCGGAGAGCTTCCGGCTGGGGGAACGTAATTCACTTGAATAGCCCCTAAGGTATTGACCAATCCTTTGACCACTTCTGTCGAGGGAGGAACAGATTTATAAGTGGGTGTCAGATTCATATCGTTGACTGGAGAAAACACTAGAGCTTGCTCCCCCCCGCCAACCTTTGCGTGAACAACCGATAAGGATAAGCTCCCACCTACACCAGCCTTACGTGGGCCACAGCCGAATATTCCCTTGCATGTCTGCACACCGATATCAACAAGTGCTACTGGTTTCACATCAGCTTCCACTGCTGAGGAAAATGCCTGTACCGGATCCACTTTCCCTACCGACACATCTGCAAGCGCAGTCTCAACCTGAACGGTCAGTGATTTCGCCGCATTGCTCGCACAATTGAAATCCGTGACATGACTCTTCGCGCTCGCCACCTCGATATTGATGTCCAGGCCGCTCAACAACTGAACATCCGTATGGTCACAAGGCTTTAAAATCAGGCACAAGAGTGGATCCAGCAGGCTCACCAAGTTTAAATGCAGCAAGTTATTCACGACACCTGTCACCGGCGTCGTTATAGCGGAGACCGCAGACGTCAATCCATTGATACCGTTCAGCACGGGCAGTTGAACAGACACCAAAGTCCGCACTTGCGCAGTGCGTACAAAAATCTGATCGGTCGGCGGGCTCTTTTTCAAACCTTCCTTGGCCAACAACGGATTGCCAATCGCCGACAGCTGCGGTGGCTCAATCACTTTAGTCTGGATCGAAACGTTACCGACCAACGGAATGTTCAGTTGCGCCGCCGCACTCACCGCATTCTTGCTACTGGACAACTGCGCTACCGCTTCCAGCAGTTGAAACAATTGCACGTTGCTGTTCAGCGCCGCTGTCGGCGTGCCGGTGGCGATGTCGACCAGGTCTCCCACCGTTAACAGCTTGCTGTTAGGTGCAATGGCTTGAATCGAAATCACGTCATTGATGACTGCCGTGGCCGCCGCGCCGTTTTTCTGCAAGACCTTCACAGCAGCGTCGATCAGTTGAGTCGCCGAGACCGCGGTACTGAGCAAGGCATCGTAGTCACCGGCCTTCACGTTCAGGTTGATCGCTAGTTGGTCGAGGTAACTGAGCAGGTTGACGTTGGTCTGCAGCAAGCCGTTCCAACCCGCCGCCGTGAGCGAAAGGTTGCCGCCGAGCAGGTTGCCGATCACCAGGTTGAGCAGCGGGGATTTGCCTGAATCGACGCTGGCCAGGCTGCTGCGGATCGACAACTGCGCCACGGGCGGCGGTGTCGCCGCGACGGCGGTGGCGCTCAAGTTGATCTGCGGGTTGATCGGCGCGCCGCTGAACAGGTTCCACAGGCCATTGGCGATGCTGGTCAGGACGGTGCGCGAGGCCACCACGCGGATTGCGTCACTCTTGGTGGCATCGGCGCTGAACACACGGGTGTTGAGGGCGTTGGTCGCCAGGGTGCCGCATGTCACCGCCAGGGTGCTGCCATTACCGACCACAAAACCGTTGCGCGCCGCATTTTGCGTGGCATAGGCGTTGGCGGTGGTGTTAGTGCCGCATTGGCCACCGAGACCGGCTGCCTCCAACGCCGAGGTATCGGCGACGGATTGCAGCTTGCGCTTTTCCAGATACAAGCGCCCGCTGTCGACCGCCAGCAACGTAAACACCAGAGCCAAGGCCAAGGTGCCTGCCGCCATCAAGCCTATTGCACCATGCTGTCTGGAACCGAATCGGGGAGACATCGAAGCACTCCTGCGCTAACTCTCCGTTGCACTGGAGTGTAGACAAGGCTTCGACAGGTTGCTGGCAACTCGCCACATTGGCGACTGGCGGAGATGCCCTGAATGTCGGCCCCCTAATACAACTCAGCTAAGCGAACGCTATGCTCAAAACACTGAAGATCAAATGTGGGAGCTGGCTTGCCTGCGAAAGCGGTAGTGCAGTAACTGAAGCAGTGACTGACACACCGCTTTCGCGAGCCAGCTCCCACAGGGGTGAGAGGGGGTGATCAGCGCGGCGGGTAGTTGGAGAGGATCTTGGTCACAGTGCTGCGGATGGCCTTGTTGCGATCCTCGGGGTTTGGCGTGCTGGCCATCATTTGTTCGTCGCTGCCGCGCCACACCAGTTTGCCGTCCTTGCCGTCGAGCAGGTCGATCTGGATGGTCGCCACTTTGTAGGTGATATTGCGCGTTTCGTTGTACATCGGCGCGCCCCAATAACCATTCCACGGGCCGCCCCAGGCACCGCCATAGTTGGTGGTGACTTGCTGCTGGCGGTCTTCGACAATCAAATAGGCCTGCACATTCAGGTCTGCCTTGGTACCCGCCGCCGCAGGACGCAAACCGCGCTGATCCAGCTGTTCGCCCACGGCCTGGCGGATGCGTTGCTCGGTGAGGTCGCTCTTGATTCGCGGGTCATCGGGACGGTACTGCAACGCCGGGTCTTTCCAGGCCCAATTGCGATAGGCGCCGAAGTCTCGGCTGGCGTCGAAATCATGGTTGACCTGGTTGCTCTGGCAACCGCCCAGCAACATGACAACAGCGAGTGCAGCGATGCGACGAAGCATGGTGTTCTCCAAAAAACAACGTGGGCCTGTAATGAGAATAGCTGCTAACTGGGCGGATAGGCGGCCATTGCCTTCTGCATCGCCTTGCGCAAGCTATCGGCGCGTTCGCTCAGGCTGCCCTGGCTGGTGGTTTCGGCGCTGGTGCTCCACACCGGCTGGCGGGTGCGTGCATCGAACAGGCTGATACGCGCCACGGCCACTGTCACTTCATAGGTACGCACCACAGGCACGCTGTTGTACATGCCATAACCATTGCCATAACGGTTGTAGCCACCGTAGCCATACCCGTAATCATCCTGGACCTGGCGCAGGCGTTTTTCCAGGCGTACATCAGCGCTCACCAGCAGGTCGGGCGCACGCTTGTCATGCAAGGGACGCAAGCCACGCTGGTCGAGAGCGCTGCTGACCGCCTCGGCAATCTGCGCCGAATCGGCCCAGGCCGTACCCGCCGGCAACTGGCCGTTGAGCCAGCCCCAACTGCGGTAGGCGCCATAGTCGCGTACCGGCGCGGGGTAAGCGCTGGCATCAAAGGTAGTGGCTGCCTGGGCGGGCGCCGGCGGCATCGGTGCCGAACTGGCGACGTAAGGGTTGGGGCTCGAACAAGCCCCAAGACCTAAAGACAACAGGATTAAACCGAGACGACGCATGTCGACCTCCCACGCTGGGCCGCTTAAACCGGGCGGCAGATCCAGTGCAAATATCGCCCAAGCCCGGCAAAGCTTGGGTGACGACGGTGAGCGAGCTCCATCTCCAACAAGTCCTGCAGGTTGGCGCGCGCCTGGAATTCCACCGGCATATAGTCGTGGAACACCCGCACGCCACTTTGGCTTTCGACCTGCCACAGCCCTTCGAGTTGCGTCGCCAACTCCCGTGGGTCCAGGGGTTGTTGCGGCGTCAGGCTCTGCTTTTCGCCGGCCATGTCGTTCTTGCGCATTTTGCGGAAGTGGCCTTTGAGCAGGTTGCGGTAGATCAACGCATCACGGTTGTAGAAGGCCAGGGACAACCAGCCCCCCGGCAGCGTCAGTTGGTGCAGCACCGGCAGGATGGCGTGGGGCTCGGCCAACCACTCCAGCACGGCATGGCACAGCACCAGATCGTAAGGCTCGGTGAGTTGGCCGAGCAAGTCCTGCCACGGTGCATGAATAAAGGTCGCGGTCTGGCCGGCGTCAGCAAAGCGCTGACGCGCCCCTTCAAGCATCGGCGCAGCGGGTTCGGCCAGGGTTACCTCGTGGCCCTGCTCGGCCAGCCACAGCGACATATGCCCCAGGCCTGCACCGATATCCAGCACGCGCAATGGGCGTTGCGGCAAGGCTTCTACCAGGTCGGCCTGGAGCACCGCAAGGCGAATCGCGCCCTTGGCGCCGCCGTAGATTTTTTCGGCAAAGCGCGTGGCCAACTGGTCGAAATGACGATCACTCATGGGCAAACCGCCGTTCGCTATCGGCCAGTTTGGCGCGCACCACTTCGTTCATATCCAGGCCCAGTTCACTGCACAGCAGCAGCAGGTACAGGACGATATCACCGACCTCCTGGCCCGCATGGGCGAGTTTATCGGCGGGCAGTTGGCGGGATTGGTCTTCGGTGAGCCATTGGAAGATTTCCACCAGCTCGGCCATTTCCACGCTGGCAGCCATGGCCAGGTTTTTCGGGCTGTGAAACTGTTTCCAGTCATTGGTATCGCGGATGCGGTGCAGCCGTTCGGTGAGGTGTTCGAGGTTCATGCGCGGGCTCCTGAATGGGTATAGCTTACCCCATGACGGGACGCGGAGCGTCCCAGGCGGCGTTCCCACGCAGAGCGTGGGAACGATCAGCGATCAGTCGACAACGCTGAATTCGAGCCTGGCGGTTTGACCGGCTTCATCCAATACGCTGAGCTGATAGCGGCCCAGCCGTTCAAAACTGGCATTGATGCTGTCCTGATTGGCGCTGTCGCCCAACGGCGCACCATTGAGGAACCACCAACGCCGGCCACTGCCGCCCAGGGCGGAGATGTTCAGGCGCAAGGCTTGCTGACTGGCAGCGGGCAGACGCAATTGATCGCCCTCGCGTACGCCTACGATGGACAACGGCGATGACGCGGCCAGCGCCGGTGGCGGGCAGTCCGGGTCAGCCGGCGGGATGCGCGCTTCGCGGCGTTCAACCCTGGGTAACCAAGGCTCCAGCGGTGCCGGCCATAGGGCAATGCTTTTGGAGGTTGCGCCAGGACAATGGGCATCGACCCGCAAGCCTTTGGTGTTAACCCAGATGCTTTCCATCAAGCCCACACTCAAGGGTTGATCCAATGCCTGCAAGGTCGGCGGCGTGGTGTTGTCCAGGGTCCAGGCAAAACGCTGGCGGCGGCAGTTGGGGTCGCTGCGGCTCATGGGCTGGCCCAGCGGCCAACAGATCGCCGCCACGCCGATATTGGCAGGCACCGGTTTGACCGGCGCACTGATGCCGCGCTGGCTGTCGCGGTTGGTCAGCACGTCGTGCACCTGCAGCATCAACGGCGCTGCCGACGCCAGGCCGAATTGCCCGGGTACCGGCGTGCCATCGGGCCGGCCGATCCATACGCCGATCAGGTAACGCGGGCCTACGCCAATCGCCCAGGCATCGCGAAAGCCGTAGCTGGTACCGGTCTTCCACGCCAGCACCGGGCGTTGGACCAGCTCGGCACGCGGGTCGCGGTCGGGCCGCGCCTGGCCGCTGAGGATGCGCCGCACAATCCACGCGGCGCCGGGCGACAGCAACGGCCGCTCCCTGAGCGCATCGTCCGGTTGCAACCGCAGGGTGGCGCTCTTGCCATCGCGGGCCAGGGCGCTGTAGCCACTCACCAGGTCCTCCAGGCGACTGCCCGCACCGCCGAGGATCAGCGCCAGGTTCGGCTCGGCCAATGCCGGCAACGCCAACGGCACGCCACCGATGCGCATCTGCGCGGCAAAGCGCTTGGGCCCGTAGGCTTCCAGCAGTTGCACCGCCGGCAGGTTCAACGAGCTGGACAACGCCGTGCTCGCCGGCACTGCCCCGGTAAAGCCCATGGAAAAGTTGCCAGGGCGGTAGTCACCATAGCGTCGAGGCACATCCTGCAAGAGGGATTCAGAGTGAATCAGGCCGTCGTCCAACGCCATCCCGTAGAGAAAAGGTTTCAAGGTTGAACCGGGCGAACGCAGCGCGCTGATCATGTCCACATGGCCAAAGCGCTTGGTGTCGTTGATATCCACCGACCCCAGGTAGGCGCGCACCGCCATGCTTTCTTCTTCCACCACCAGGATGGCCGCCGAGGTGTGTTCCGGCAGGCGTGCGCGCCAGCCCAGCAACAGGTCTTCCAGACGGCGTTGCAAGGTGGCATCCAGGGTGGTGCGAATCAGCGGCGGGCTGTCGGGGCGGTTCAGCCGGCGTGCGAGCAGAGGCGCCAGGCTAGGTTCCAAACGTGGGGCGAGCAGCAGGGGTTCTTCCAGGGCTTCATCAACCGCCGATTGCGGCCATACCTGAAACTCGGCCAGGCGGCGCAGCACTTTGTCGCGGGCCTCCTGGGCGCGCTGCGGATGACGGTCCGGGCGCAAACGGCTTGGCGCCTGGGGCAACACCGCGAGCAACGCGGCTTCGGCGTGAGTCAGCTGAGACGGTGACTTGCCCAGGTACGCCCAGCTTGCCGCCGCCACGCCCTGCAGCGTGCCGCCGAAAGGTGCGCGGTTCAGGTACAGGTTGAGGATTTCGTCCTTGGACAGGTGCCACTCCAGCTGCGCGGTACGCCACAGCTGGCGTAACTTGCCGTGCAGGGTGCGTGAATGTGGGTCGAGCAGGCGCGCAACCTGCATCGACAAAGTGCTGCCGCCGGACACCACCCGCGCGCCGCTCAGGTTTTGCCAGGTCGCACGCACCAGCGCCAACGGGTTTACGCCGGGGTGTTGGTAGAACCAACGGTCTTCATAGGTGAGCAACGCGTCGAGGTAATAAGGCGATACTTCGCTGGTGTGTACCGGGTAGCGCCATACGCCATCGGCATCGGCGAATCGCCACAGGGGGGTGCCATCTTCGGCCAGCACTACCCGGGCCAGGTCGTCCTGAGGCAGGGGCAAGGGCCAGATACGATCGGCCAGCCATAGCAGGGCAACCACCAACACCACACAACCCAAAGCCCAGCGCAATAACTGTGGGAGCTGGCTTGCCTGCGATAGCGCAGGATCAGTCAACTTATCCACAACTGCCCCACCGCTATCGCCGGCAAGCCAACTCCCACATTGGGCCGCGTACATTCGGACGTGATTAAACTAAAACTCAAACGGGCAAACCTCTATGCTTGCAGGGAACTCGCCTGCGTTATCGACAACCAAAGGCACAGTTACGCCCACCTTCTCATCAGGACACGCACATGCAGGTAGAAAGCTTTTTCGAATGGTTGGGCCAGGCGCTCGGTTCCGTCATCCGTTTTATCGTCGACGGGCTCAGCGGTTTGTTCGGGGCCTTGACCCACGCCGGCGGCAACTTTATCGACGGCCTGTCACGCACCTTGGGCATGGACACCTCGATCATCAGCATCATTACCCTGATTGTCGGGTTGTTGTTCCTCTACTCGGCGGTACGCGCCTTTATGCGGGCCTCGATTATCGTGGGGATCATCTGGCTGATGCTGGGGCTGTGGTTGCTGAGTTGGGTTGTGCACTGACGGGCAAACGCTCGATTCCCCCTGTAGGAGCGAGCTTGCTCGCTCCTACAGGGATTCAACCATTGTCTTTCAGCGGCCCTTGATCACCATATCCACCGGCGTCTCGCCCACCGCCTGCCAGTTCGGCCGATACATCGACTCTACCTGCGGCGGCGGCACGCGGTAGGTTCCCGGTGTCACCGCGCGCGCCAGGTACAGCAAGTGCGTGGTGCCATAGCCATCCAGATTCATCGCGGCCACATAGCGATCGTCCCTGAACTCCTGATGCTTGAGCGAGGCATTCTGCATCGACTCACGCCACTCCTTCACCTGGCTGCTGGCGTTCTCCAGGCTCGCCGCGCTTTGGGCCAGGTTCTGGTTTTCCAGTTCCAGGCCGGCAGGCAACAGGTCGACCACCAGGGCATCCGGCACCCGTTGCTTGGCGCTGACCGCCAAGTGCACCAGCACCAGATCACCGCTGTTGAGGTTACGCAGGTTCAACGGCTGGCCGTTCATGCCCAGGTATTCGCGGCGGATACTCAGGTTGTTGCCACCGGCCGCTGGCGGCACTTGTGGATAACCCGAGACCGTCAATTGCTGGTACACCGGCGCTTCACCCTGATTGCTCAAGGCCAGGTCGCTGGACAACAACTTACCGTCCAACTCCAACGTCGATTGCTGGTTGTTCAACTCGCGTACGCCACCGCTGCCGGTGAGCGACACTTGCCAGTTCGCTTGCGGCTTGGCGAACCCGAGGCGCCCGGCCAGGAACAGGGAATTACGCTCCTGGGTCGACAGGTACGGGCTGGCGGCCAACTGATCCGACAAGGTGAACAACCGCTCCTCGCGCTGGCCCTTGGCCAAGTCGTTCTCCTCCAGCAACGCCAGGATCATCGCCTGGTCGCGCAGCGGGCTACCGTAGTCGGCCAGCCACTCATTGGCATTGCGCTGCGCCGCCAAGCCGGCCAACAACGCCTGATCCGCACGGGGCTGGTCACCCATTTTCTGCAGGGCAATGGCCAACTGCACCAGCGGTAAGCCGGAGCGTGCGTCGCTGCGCCGTTCGAACAGGCTGCGCAACGCGCCCAATGGCGCCTGCTGACTGCGCGCCAACACCATGCCGGCATACGCCTGCACGGCAAACCGGGTGTGTTCGGCGTTGTCGCTGTAATCCACCTCGATCAGATTACGTTCCTGCACATACCGCAACAGGCGCTCGCTGGCCTTTTTCAAGGCTTCAGGCGGGACGGCAAAACCCTGGTCGCGGGCGCGCAGCAGGAAGTCGGTGACATAGGCGGTCAGCCAATATTCTTCCTCGCCATCGGCGCCCCACAAACCAAAGCTGCCGTTGTAGCGCTGCATGCCCAGCAGGCGCTCAATGCCCAACTCGATCTTGCGCTTGCGCTCGGCATCCGGCTCGCCCTTGATACTCAGGCGCTTGAGCAGCGCGTCGTCGGCGTACAGCGACGGGTACAAGCCACTGGCGGTTTGCTCCAGGCAACCGTAGGGGTACGCCTTGAGTGCACTGATCTGCGCGCCCAGGTTCAACGGCGGCCGGCTCGACAGGCTCAACAACGCCTCACGTCCCGATGCATCGAATTGATCCAATGCGCCCGACGGCAAGCTCCACGGCTGATCCTTGAGCACTGCGCGGTAATGCTTGAGCAAGGCCGGGTACGCCGGGCGTACGCCCAAGGTCCATTCGCGGCTGAACGGCGGCAGGTTTTCACCCGGCAAGTCCAGGCCGTTGACGGTGACCGTGACCTTGCCCTGGCCGAGCCCGCCCCAGGCTTGTACCGGAATACGCAGGGTGGTGCGCTGACCTTGCTTGAGCTCAACCGATTGCGCGCCACTGTTGACCAACTGCAGCTGACCTTGCGCGGTCAATTGCACATCGAGTTTCTGGGCCTTGCCCGACAGGTTGGAGAGGTCCAGGGCCAGGGTGGTCTGGTCGCCTCCTGCCAGGAAGCGCGGCGCCGACAACTCGGCAATCAGCGGGGCGGCGATCACGGTCTTGCCTTCGGCCATACCGTAGCGATCATCGCTCCAGGCTTGGGCCATCAGGCGCAGTTCGCCGTTGAAGTCGGGGATATTGACGCTGACTTCACCCTCGCCTTTGTCGTTCAGAGTCACCGGGGCGCTTTGCAGGGCGACGATGGTAACGCTGGTGTCCGGGCGCTTGCCGCCTTTGGCCAATGCCGCGTCGCCACCAAATGCCAGGCTGGCCAGGCGCCCTTGACCGGCTTCGATCAGTTGCCCATAGATGTCGAATTGGTCGACGCCATAGGCTTTGCGGCCAAACAGGCTGGCGTACGGATCGGGCGTTGGGAATTCGGTGATATTGAGGATGCCCACGTCCACCGCCGCCAGCAGTACGTGCACCTGTTGGGGCACGCTGCCATCGGCGTTTTTGGCGGCGATCTTCACCGTCAGCGGTTGTTTGGGGCGCATTTTCTCTGGCGCGGTGAGGGTCAGGCCGAGTTTGCGCTGGGTACGATCCAGCGGCAGGTGCAGCAAGCCCACGGCGCGTTTAGGCGTGATGTTGGCTTTGCGCTCGCCCGGACGAATCACCAGGGCGCTTACATACAGATCGTGGCGCGACCATTTCGGATCGAGCTTCACCGCAAAGCTTTTGCCTTCGGCCGGCACGTCGATTTCCTGCCACCACAGCGGACCTTCGGCAGACTCCACCAACAGGTAGCCTTTACCGGCAGCCGGTGGCGTGACGGTGACGTTGGCGGTGTCGCCATCGCCATAGGCGGGTTTGTCCAACGCCAGCTTGACCTGGTCGGGGCGCACGGCACCGCCTTCGGTGTTGTCCTGGGCCTGGTAGCCGGCCCAGAAACGCAGGCTGCTGACCAGCCCGGTCTGCGGATCTTCGACCTCCACGCGGTAAGGGCCCCACTCCACCTGGAAGCTGACCTTGGCGGTGTCACCCGCCTTGATGTTCAGGCTCTGCTCATCGAGGTTGAGGAATTTCTCGTTGAAGTGGTAGCTCCAGCCGTCATTCTCCGAGTAGTTCCAGTAGTAGTCGCGGCGCTCACGCACCAGGCGCACCTTGAGGTCTTGCGCGGCCAGTTTCTGACCGTCCTGGTTGGCCACCAGCACTTCGAATTCCACCGGGCCATCGCCGTTGGTTTCCTTGCCATCAAACAGGCCACGCAGGCCCGGCAATTGCTCGGCCGGCCAGATCGGCTGCACCAGGCGCCGGGTGATCGGCCGACCGCCGGACTCTTGCAGGCTGGCTTGCACGATCAGTTGCAACGGCGATTTGGCCTCGGCCCACTTGCTTTCCAGGGTCAGCGCTTGCTCGCCATTGGCGTCGAGTACGCTTTCGTCCAGCTCGAAATCCTGGCTCAGCTCTTCTTCCGTGACGGAACCGAACTGGTAGCCCGGCAGGGATTTGACCGCCTCACGCAGTGGGCGCACGTACACCTGGCCACTGACGCGGTTACCGGACGCGGGCGCGCCGTAGAGGTAACGACCGTTGACCTGGATGACCGGGTTATCCGCCGGGCTCAACGCCGTGTCACTGCCCTTGAGTTCCAGCGCCAGGCGTTCGGGCAGGAAGTCTTCGACGAGAAATTCATACAGTTGCGGCTTGCCGTCACCGAGGTCGAATACCAACTGCCAGCGACCGGTCGGCGCCTCGCCGGCCAGTTGCAACGGGTATTGATACAGGCCGGACGCGTCGGCTTCCCACACGAACTTGCGGCTCACCTGTTCATCCGGGCGCCGTACTTCGACGCTGACCGGTTGCGGCTTTACCGCCTTGCCATCCTTGTCACGCAACAGCGCGTTGAGCAGCACGGTTTCGCCGGGGCGATACAGGTCACGCGGGCCGAACACAAAGAACTGCAACGGGTGAGAGGGCTGCCCGCCGATATCGAACTCGGCGAGGTCCAGCGCGGCGCTATCCAGGCGCAGCAGGCTGGTTTGCTCGCCCTGCTTGGCCAGTAACACCTGGGCTTTTTTCGGCAGTGGCAACTCGGCGTGGCCACCGTCTTCGGTCTTGCCCTGGCCGAGCACGCGGCCTTCGGCATCGAGGATTTCCAGTTCGACGCCGTTGAGCGCCTTACCGCCTTCCAACGCCTGGGTAAACACATCCAGGCGATTGGCATAGCGGTGCACCGACAGACCGATATCACTCAAGGTGAACAGGGTGGCCGGTTGCGAATAGTTGTAGGTGCCCGAAGCACGCATCACCGCCAGGTACACGCCCGGCTGCTGCAACTGCTTGAGGCCGGCAATCGGCAGCAGCAGGGTTTCGCGGGTATTGCGCGCCGGGTTCAGGTCGAAACGCCCGCCGTAGACCAGCTCGGCCATCGGCAGCAGTTCACGGGACTCATAGCTTTGCAGGCTGGTATTACGCCCCCACTGCGCCAGGAATGACGGCAGGAATTCGGGTTTGATCCGGAAGAATTCCACGTCGATCTTGTCGACGTTCAACGCGATCACCGGCAGGCCCTCGGCCAGGCGCGTCGGCAACAGGGTGCCGCGGCTGGCGAAGCCGACGGTGGCTTGCAGGTCGCGGGTTTCCAGGCGGGCGCTGTATTCGGCGGCGAGGGTGTTGCCGTTGACTGCCTTCACCCCGGCGTCCACGGTCAGCACCAGCTTGCGCTGCGGCTCAAGGTGGCGCAGGCGCAATTCCATCAGGTTATCGGACAGTTCCCAGGCGCCATCGACCTTGCCGGACTTGCTGTCTACCAGGTGCAGCTTGTCGGCGAACTTCTGATCCGGATCCAGAGGAATGGAAAAGCTCACCGACAAGGTGCTGGCCCCGTCCAACTGCACCTCGGACACGTCCACCACGCTCAGCTCGCGCCCGGCATAGCGTTGCTTCAACGCTGCCACGTCCACCGCAGCTTTCACCGGCTTCGGCGCTGCCGCCACAGTGGGCGCAGGCGGTGCAGCGGGTTTATCGGAAGAATCGCAAGCGCTCAGCAGGGCCAGCGCGCAGGCCAGGAACAGTCCTTTGTTAAGCATGGGGAACTCATAGTCAGAGGGAACCGAGGGGTGAACTATATATCAGCGCCGACCAAGCCGCTGCGGCACCGGTCACATTGACCGACGGAGGGGCGGTTGGTTCTTGGTGGGGCATGAAGCCAAGCCAAATCCCACAACCATTGGCGATCAAGATCAAAATGTGGGAGCTGGCTTGCCTGCGATAGCGGTGGGTCAGTCACCGGATGAGTTGGCAAAGAGTCCGTCATCGCAGGCAAGCCAGCTCCCACATTGGGCCTGCTGTACAACTGATGGCCGGGTACAATGCCGCTCCCCCGAAGGAGACTGCATGTCCACCTTATTGTCCGACTGGCGCCACCGCCCTACCCACCGCCGCGTCTGGGCCCTGGCCGCGCCGATGATCCTGTCGAATATCTCGGTGCCCTTGGTGGCCCTGGTGGACAGCATGGTCATCGGCCACCTGCCCCACGCCCATCAACTGGGCGCCGTGGCTGTCGGCGCCAGCCTGTATACATTCCTCGCCTGGGCCATGGGCTTCCTGCGCATGGGCTCCACCGGCTTCGCCGCCCAAGCCGCCGGGCGCAACGATGGCGCGGCGTTGCGGCAGATCCTGTTGCAAGGCTTGTTGCTGGCGCTGGGCCTGGCGATGCTGCTGGGCACCGCGGGCATTCCCTTGAGCCATCTGGCCCTGGAATGGATGCAGCCTTCGCCAGAACTGAACCAACTGACCCGCGAGTTTTTCCACACCCGTCTGTTCGGTCTGCCAGCCGCCCTCGCCAGCTATGCGCTGGTCGGCTGGTTCCTCGGCACTCAGAATGCGCGGGCGCCGTTGGCGATTCTGCTGACCACCAACCTGGTCAACATTGCGCTTAACCTGTGGTTTGTACTTGGCCTGGACTGGGGCGTGGTCGGCTCCGCCCGTGCCTCGGTGATCGCGGAATGGACCGGCGCCCTGCTCGGCCTGGCGCTCACGCAAAAAGCCCTGCGCGCCTATCCGGGGCATATCGCCTGGGCCGCGTTGAAACTGTGGCAAAGCTGGCGCCCGTTGCTGGCGGTCAACCGCGACATCTTCATCCGCAGCCTGGCGTTGCAGTCGGTGTTTTTCATGATCACCGTGCAAGGCGCAAGGTTGGGCGATGCCACCGTGGCAGCCAATGCGCTGCTGCTTAACGGCCTGTTACTGACGGCTCACGCATTGGATGGCTTGGCCCACGCGGTCGAAGCCCTCTGCGGCCACGCCATCGGCGCCCGTGACCGGCAGGCGTTGCGTCGCTCATTGGTCGTGGCCTGCGGTTGGTCACTGATCGCCAGCATCGGCTTCGCCCTGCTGTTCACCTTCGGCGGCCATCTATTTATCGCCATGCAAACCGATATCCCCAGCGTACGCGAAACCGCCGATATCTACCTGCCCTACCTTGCGGTATTGCCGTTGATTGCGGTGTGGAGTTATTTGCTCGATGGCTTGTTTATCGGCGCAACGCGCGCACGGGAGATGCGCAATGGGATGTTGCTGACGGTGCTGCTGGTACTGCCGATTGCCTGGACGTTGCAGGGCATGGGTAACCACGGATTGTGGATCACCTTCCTGCTGTTCATGGCGGTGCGCAGCCTGACGCTGTGGGCAATTGCCTGGCACTTGAATCGGCAAGGGCTGTGGCTGGGCGGGAACTGAAGGAACGCAGACCCAAATGTGGGAGCTGGCTTGCCCGCGATGGCGGTGGGTCAGCCCCCTAACGGTTGCCTGACACTCCGCCATCGCGGGCAAGCCCGCTCCCACATTTTTATTACGAGGACAGGTACGAAGAACGGGTCAGGCCCAGGCGCAACGCATCCAGGAACTGGGTGCGCTCCGAGGCCGAGATCTTCGCACTGGCGCACTTGTCCCGGTAATGCGTCATCAACTCTTCCGGCGACAAGTGCACATAGCGCAGCATGTCTTCGATGGTGTCGTGGGTCTCGATCCCGGCGCTGTACACCGAACCGTCTTCACGCTGGTAGATGTTCACCGAGTCGGTGTCACCGAACAGGTTGTGCATGTCGCCCAGGATTTCCTGATAGGCGCCGACCAGGAAGATACCCAGCAGGTAATCTTCGCCTTCATTCAAGCCGTGAACCGGCAGGCTGGTTTCGATGCTTTGCTCGTCGACGTATTGCTTGATCTTGCCGTCGGAGTCGCAGGTCAGGTCTTGCAGCACGGCGCGGCGCAGCGGCTCTTCGTCGAGGCGGTGCAGCGGCAGAATAGGCAGGACCTGGCCGATGGCCCAGGTATCCGGCAAGCTCTGGAATACCGAGAAGTTGCAGATGTACTTGTCGGCCAGCTTGTCGTTGAGTTCGTCCAGCACCTGGCGGTGCGAGCGCTGGCGGGCTTTCAACGAGTTGTGCAGGCGGCGGCACACCGCGAAGTAGCACTGTTCGGCCAGGGCTTTTTCGGCCAGGGTCAGCTTGCCGTCGGCGTACTGGGCCGCCACATCGCTCATGTAGTGGGTGGCGCGCCAGTAGGTTTCGGTGACCATCTCGATGTCGGTCGGGCCCAGCAGGTCCACCAGCCATTGCACGGTTTCGGGCAGGCTTTCCTTGTTTTCAATGGTCGGGATTTCGTCGTTGTGCTTCTCGACGTCAGTGACCTGTACCACCAGCATGGCGTGGTGAGCGGTCAGGGAACGGCCGCTTTCGGAGAAGATGTTCGGATGCGGCAGGCTCTGCGCGTCGCAGAATTCCTTGAGCATGCCCACTACCACGCCGGCGTAGTCGTCCATGTCGTAGTTGATCGAACTGGCGTTGCGCGAGTGGGTACCGTCGTAGTCCACGCCCAGGCCACCACCGACGTCGATGTGGTCCACCGGCAGGCCGAGGTTGCGCAGTTCGCCGTAGTAACGAATGGCTTCCTTGAACCCGTGCTGGTAGTCGGCCAGGTTGGCGATCTGCGAGCCCATGTGGAAGTGCAGCAGGCGGATGCCCTGGTCCAGGCCGGCCGCGCGGAAGCGCTCGACCACTGACAGCAGCTGCGCTGCGGATAAGCCGAATTTGGATTTCTCGCCACCGGTGTCCGCCCACTTGCTCGATGCCAGGGACGACAGGCGCACACGCAGGCCCACCTGCGGCTTGACCTTGAGGCTCGCCGCCTCTTCGATCACCAGCCCCACCTCGGACTCTTTCTCGATCACGATGAACACGTTGTGGCCGAGCTTCTGGCCCATCAGCGCCAGGCGGATGAACTCACGGTCTTTATAACCGTTGCAGACGATGGTGCCGCCCTTCGGCGCCAGGGCCAGCACGGCCAGCAGCTCAGGCTTGGAGCCGGCTTCCAGGCCGATGGAGACGTTCTGGGTGGCAATGATGTTCTCGATCACCGCTTCTTGCTGGTTCACCTTGATCGGGTACAGCGCGGTGTACTTGCTCTGGTATTCCAGGCGTTCGATGTTGGCATCGAAGGCACCGGTCAATTGGCGCACGCGGTCTTGCAGGATATCGGGGAAGCGTACCAACAGCGGCAACGACAGGCCGCTTTTGCGCAGCTCATCGACTTGCTCGTACAGGTCGACGGGCGTGCTGTTCGGGCCGTTCGGACGAACTTCTACGCGACCGGCTTCATTGATCGCGAAATACCCGGCCCCCCAATGGCGAATCCCGTAAACACTGCGGCTGTCCGCAACTGTCCATTGGCTGCCATCGTCTTTGCGTGTGCGTCGTACGGACATCGAAGTCCCCTATAAATGAAGGCGAAGGCGCCACCTCTCGCGGAGGCTGGCGCAGTCTAAAGAATGAAAATGACGATTTGCCTGCAAGGGAAGTAGACCCCACTGGCAGGACAGAGTTTAGCCACAGGTTGGGAAGAGGCTTTCAGCCGCCGGACTTCTTGGCCTTGTACCCGAGCTTGATCAGCTCGGCCAACAGCAACTCGACGTGATCGCCCTGGATCTCGATAACCCCGTCTTTCAACGCGCCACCGGTGCCACAGCGCTTTTTCAGCGAGGTGGCCAATTCCTTCAGGGCCTCTTCAGCCAGGGGCACGCCGGTGATGGTGGTCACCGTCTTGCCGCCACGGCCTTTGCTCTCGCGACGCACGCGGGCAATACCGTCGCCTTCGGGGATCAGGGTCTGTTTGCAGGTGCACGAATCCACGGGCTGACGACAGTCCGGGCAGTGTCGACCTGCATCGGTGGAAAATACCAGGCCACCAAGGGCGGCGAAGGATGCGGCTTTTTTGGCCACCGGCAATCCTCTTGGGAGGATGAAGACTGATCGGCGCCGCACAAGGCGGTGACCGACCGCGAAGCCCCACTCAGGCAGGGGCAGCGCTACCGAACCGCTAATGTGGTTCGGGTGAAAAGGCGCGCAGTGTAACGGCAAAAAGCCGACTTGCTAAGAGCCAAATGGCGCCATTTTTTGCAACTTTAGCGACGCGAGGCCAGATAGCGCCGCAAGCCTTCCTGGGCGTCCGGGCAGTAGGGCTTTTGTTCGGCCTCTTGCTGGATGATTTCGATGCTTAAAAACCGCGCTTCCATGACCTCCTCGGGCTGCAGGCGCAGGGGGCCGTCCCAGACGGCAGAGTAGGATTTGCACCAAAGCCGACTGTCGCCATCCTCAAAATAGAAATGGTCATGTTCGGTCAAGGGCACACCGCTGACGCCCAATTCCTCTTCCAGCTCGCGGGCTGCCGAAACGGCATAACTCTCACCTTCGGCCACCATCCCACCCGCCGCCGTATCCCAATACCCTGGATACAACGCCTTGCTGAGCGTGCGCCGGTGCACACACAACTCGCCTTTGGAATTGAACAGGAAGATAAACGTGCAGCGGCCAATCAAGCCGCGCTGGCGCAGGTCGGACCTGACCAGGTGGCCGAGCAGGTGGTCCTGCTCGTCGACCCAGCAGATCAGTTCAGCATCGGAAGCCGCTCGGTGTGCGGCCTCCTTTTGAGTAGCGTCCATCATCAACCCTGGTTGAGGAGCTGACGCAAGTCGATCACTGCAGCGTTTGCCCGGGAAATGTAGTTGGCCATCACCAGCGAATGGTTCGCCAGTACGCCGAAGCCACTGCCGTTAAGAATCATAGGACTCCATACCGGTTCCTGCGAGGCCTCCAGCTCACGAATGATCTGGCGCACGCTGACGGTGGCGTTTTTCTTGGCCAGTACGTCGGCAAAGTCGACTTCGATGGCTCGCAACAGATGGGACAGGGCCCACGCCTGGCCGCGCGCTTCGTAGAACACGTTGTCGATTTGCATCCATGGGGTTTCCACCACTTCTTCATCAACCTGCGGCACTTCACCCGGCGCCAGCGCCTCGGTTTTCAGCGCAGTGTTCAACTTGACCCGGCCTACGCTGGCGGACAGACGCTGGGACAACGAACCCAAACGGGTGGCCACATCACCCAGCCAGTTGTTGAGGTTGTCGGCACGCGCATAAAACAGCGCGCCGCGCTGGTTCGGGTCAGACAGGCGCGCTTCGTAGCGGCTCAGGGAATTGATGCCTTCCTGATATTCCGACTCACTGGAAGGCAGCACCCAGCTCTTGTTATCGAAGTTGAAGCGCGGCTCGGCCTTGGCCAAGTCAGCGTCTTCAGCCGACTGCGACTGGGAGCGGGCGAAGTCTTTACGCAGGGCGCGGGTAAGGTCACGCACCTGCACCAGCACGCCGTACTCCCAGCTCGGCATATTGTCCATCCACAAGCCCGGAGGGAAACGGTCGTTGGAGATGTAGCCGCCTGGCTTGTTCAGCAAGGTGCCGACCACGGTCTTGAGTGTTTCAACGGTGGTGTAACCCACCACCATCTGCTTGCCTTCCTTCTCGGCGGCAAGCTGGGCGTTTTGCTGCACCGGAAACAGCGCCGGCTCCTGGCTCCAGTACCAACCCAGGCCACCGGTGACCAGCAGGTACAAGCCGATGATGCTGAGCAACGCCCGGCTCATCAGCAGGTTGCGAAAATAGCTGCGGTTGGCCGACTTGGGCTCAGGGGCGGGGCCTTTGGCACTGCCTTCGCGGTTTTTCCAGTCCAGCATGGCGATATCCTTTCAATCACTTGAGTTCATGCACGTCAATTGTCCGGGTGCGTTCAAACATTCCGACCACAACCCTACCCCATCGTGCCCATCGGTGCGGGGCTTTTACACGAAAGTGGCGCACCGGGCCGCTTGGACTATAAAGGATGCACACCTTTTACGCTGGGCGACCAGCCGGTCAATAACTGAATCTCTGGCATGCAGACTTAATTGACGTATGACACTCATCTATCAGAAAAGAGGTGCTAGCATAGAGCCATCAGTCGACCTCAGCATGCACCCTCACAGTAGTCAGGATATGACCGAGTCAGAAGACCCCAGCCGCGAGCGTCTCAAGCAGCACTTTGCCCAGCGGGTAATTCATCAGGCACGTCAAATTCTTGAGATCTGGCAGCGCCTGCAACGCAGCGAGTGGTCGAACGCCGACTTTTCCGAACTCAGCGAAGCCAACCTGCGCCTGCAGCGCTTCGCCGAACGCTTCGAACAGCCCGAACACACGCAACTGGCACGGCATATCAGTGAATCCCTGCAAGCCGTGGACGAGAACCGTGGCCGCCTGAGCAGCCAACTGATCACCGAGCTCAACCGCTTGATGCAACGCCTGTCCCGCACCGGCCTGCGCCAGGGCGACCAGCTTGAGCAAACCTTCCTGCCGCCGATGCGCAAGCCGATCTATGTGATGCTCGCCGACCATGACCGCGCCGAGCGCCTGGCCAAGCAGCTCGAATTCTTTGGCATGAGCGCCCACGCCCTGGACAGCGTCGCCGCCTTTCGCGCGGCCATGGCAGAGCGTTTGCCGTCGGCGATCGTGATGGACGTGGACTTCTGCGGCACAGGCCTGGGCCTGAAGCTCGCTGCAGAAGCCCAAGAGGGCCTGGAGCACAAGCTGCCACTGTTGTTTTTCAGCCTGCACGAAACCGACACCCCGACGCGCCTGGCCGCCGTGCGCGCCGGTGGCGAAGAGTTCCTGACCGGCACCCTGGAAGCCTCAAGCCTGCTGGAAAAGATCGAAGTGCTGACCTGCGCGGCCCAGTACGAACCGTACAAAGTGCTGATCATCGACGACTCGCGGGCCCAGGCGCTGCACACCGAACGCTTGCTCAACAGTGCCGGGATTATCACCCGCACCTTGATCGAACCGATCCAGGCCATGGCCGAGCTGGCGGATTTCCAACCCGACCTGATCATCCTCGACATGTACATGCCTGCCTGTACCGGCACCGAACTGGCCAAGGTGATTCGCCACAACGACCGCTACGTCAGCGTGCCGATCATCTACCTGTCGGCTGAGGACGACCTGGATAAGCAACTGGATGCGATGAGCGAGGGCGGTGACGATTTCCTCACTAAACCGATCAAGCCGCGTCACCTGATCACCACTGTGCGCAACCGGGCGTCGCGTGCGCGCAACTTGAAGGCGCGGATGGTGCGCGACAGCCTCACCGGGCTGTACAACCACACGCATATCCTGCAACTGCTCGAAGATTGCAGCTTCCGCGCCCGCCGCGAGAACAAGCCTCTTAGCTTTGCCATGCTCGATATCGACCACTTCAAGCGCGTCAATGACAGCCACGGCCACCCCATGGGCGACCGGGTGATCAAGAGCCTGGCACTGTTTCTCAAGCAGCGTTTGCGCAAGACCGATTACATCGGCCGCTACGGCGGTGAAGAGTTCGCCATCGTGATGCCCGACACCGACCTGGAATCGGCCTGCAAGGTGCTAGACGACATTCGCCGGCGCTTTGCAGAAATCCACTACCCCGCCCAACCGCAGGATTTGTGGTGCACCTTCAGCGCCGGCCTGGTGGAGCTGTGCGACGATTCCGACAGCCTGATGATGGCCGCTCAGGCTGACGAAGCGCTCTACCGCGCCAAGGACGCCGGACGCAACCGCGTGCAAGCCGCTCGCACATCAAAGCAAAGTGCCATCTTTTCACCAGAATCCACCGATTCGGTCATAACGCTGTAATACAAACGCAATAAATTCAGGCGCTTATCTCTTGCCGTCGGTTGAAACCCCGCATGCGCCTGAAGCTGCTGACCAATCTCAATACCCTTCTGCTGGTGGCCGTGTGCCTGGCCCTCGGCGCGACGCTGTGGTGGTCGCAACGGGCGCTGGAGCGCCCGTACTTGTTGATGGAGCGCTACCTGGGGTTGTCCCAGATCTTTCAAAACCAGGCCGCCCGAAACATCGAGGACTACTTGGCCAGCGGCGATGCCCTGCGCCTGAGCAGTGCCACCCAGAGCCTGGAAAGCCTGCAGCTGCAACTGGGCGAACTGCCGCCCGAATTGGCGCAAAGCCTGCGGCCCAGCCTCGTGGAGTTGGAGACCTTCAGCAAGACTGACCTGTTGGCCGCCGGTAAATTGGCTGGCGACCCGCAAGCGCTGTTGCTGCAAGCCGAACGTGAACTGGGCGCAAACCTGGAACAACTGAGCCAGTACGCCAGCGGCGTCAATTCCGCGGAGGCTGCGCGCTATATGTCGCCGCTGCTCGCCGCCTCGCAACATTTGGGCAAACTGTCCCTGGCCCGCGACAAGCTGGTCAGCAGCGGGCGCGCCGAGTTGGCTGCTGATGTCGAGCGGGAGGTGACTAACCTGCGAACCCAGGCCGACCTGCTCGCGCAACTGCCCCTATTGGGAATAAAGGCCAGCGCTGAATCCAACACCGATGATTTTTCCGCGCTGATGGGGCTGGAAAACACCGAAAAAACCGAAGCTCAGGACACCGGCGTCGACCTCAAGCGCGAACTCAACAGCCTGCTGACCCGCTACCCCGCCGAGCTGCAGCGCACCCGTGAACAGATCCAGCAACGCGCCGATCTCGCCGCCAGCACCCACCTTAAAATCACTAACGTGCAACAAGCCATCGCCGGCCTGGAACCCGTGGTGCGCGCGCAACATGCCAGGATCCAGGGCGAAGTACGCGTGATGCAGGGCGTGATGATTGGCCTGATCCTGCTGATCGCATTGCTGATCGACACCCTGCAACGCCGCCTGGCGCGCGTACTGACCAACCTGGCACCCGCCTTGTCGACCTGGGCCGAAGGCGACTTCAGCCAACCGATTGCCCTGGGCAAGACCAACCGTGAGCTGCACGATATCGAGGCCTCCCTCAACCGCCTGCGCGCCTACCTGGTGGATTTGGTAAGCACCATCCGCGGCAATGCCGAAGAAGTGGCGGGCAGCAGCCGCGCCCTGGCCGAACTGAGCAGCGGCCTGCACGACGGCGCCGAACGCCAGGCCGGCGACACCGCGCAAATCCGTGATTCCCTGGGTGAGTTGGAAGCCACCATCCAGCAAGTTGCCGGGGATGCCAGCCAGGCGGCCGGCGCCAGCCGCAGTGCGGGCCAGGCCGTGGAGCAAGGCCAGCGTGTGATCGGCCTGAGCCTCACCGGGCTGCATGCGCTGGTGGGCGAAGTGCAGCAAAACGCGCAGATGATCGAGAAACTTGCCGAAGAGTCCGCCACCATCGGCGGCGTGCTCACGGTGATTCGCTCGATTGCCGACCAGACCAACCTGCTTGCGCTCAACGCCGCCATCGAAGCCGCCCGCGCCGGTGAGGCCGGGCGTGGTTTCGCCGTGGTGGCCGACGAAGTGCGTTCCCTGGCCCAGCGTACCGCCGGTGCCACTGCCGAAATCCAGGGCCTGATCGCCGGCCTGCAAACTGCCGCGCACCAGTCGGTAGAAGGCATGCGCGCCCAGGTCGAACACGCCGAAGCCACCGCCCAGCAGGCCCAGGCGGCGGATGGCGCGCTGGATGAAATCGTCGGCGCGATCCAGACCATCTCGGATACCGCCGTACGCATTGCCGATGTGACCGCGCAGCAAAGTGGAGCCGTGAGCGAGATTCGCGACAACAGTGAACGGATACATCAATTGGGTGAGGATAATTTACTGCGCATTGGCCAGGGCCGTAGCCAGGGCGAGCACCTGCTGGTACTGGGCGGGCAACTGACTACCGCCGTGCAAGCCTTCCGCGTCTGACCCGATATCCCGACCGGTGTGGACCAAATGTGGGGGGCTTGCTCGCGAATGCGGTGTGTCAGTCAATGCATCTTTAGCTGATCCACCGCATTCGCGAGCAAGCCCGCTCCCACAATGAGTCTCCAGCGATCTCAGTGCCGTATTAGCGATGACTGGATCTAAGACCACAGTCACAAATTTTGCGCAATCCTCGCTAATCGTGCCGGCTACTGCATAGAACTGGACAGTCACAAAGGCTTTGCGGCATAGTCGCCGGGTTCTGACGCACCCACACCAATAACAAGGAACAGCCAATGGCGACCTTACTGGTTCTTCACGGACCCAACCTGAACCTGCTTGGCACCCGCGAACCGGGCGTCTACGGGGCAGTAACCCTCGATCAGATCAACCTCGACCTGGAACGACGGGCACGTGAAGCCGGCCACCATTTGCTCTACCTGCAAAGCAATGCCGAGTATGAATTGATTGATCGCATCCACGCCGCGCGTGGCGAAGGCGTGGACTTTATTCTGATCAATCCCGCCGCTTTTACGCATACAAGCGTTGCATTACGTGACGCGCTGCTGGCGGTGAGCATCCCATTCATCGAAGTGCATTTATCGAACGTGCACAAACGCGAAGCTTTCCGCCATCACTCTTACTTCTCCGACGTAGCGGTAGGAGTGATCTGCGGCCTTGGCGCCAGCGGTTACCGACTGGCCCTGGAGGCCGCCCTGGAACACATTGAAGAACAGGCTAAACGCCCCTGACCGACCCTTGGGAGTTGATGATTCATGGATATCCGTAAAGTTAAGAAACTGATCGAACTGCTGGAAGAATCCGGTATCGACGAGCTGGAAATCAAGGAAGGCGAAGAGTCCGTACGGATCAGCCGTCACAGCAAGACCCCGGCCCAACAGTTCTACGCGCCACAGATGCAAGCACCGGCTCCAGCCGCTGCAGCTCCGGCTGCCGCGCCTGCCGCCGCCACTGCACCTGCCGCCCCAGCCGCGCCTGCGCTGAACGGCTTCGTGGTCAAGTCGCCAATGGTCGGTACTTTCTACCGCACCCCGGCACCGACCTCGCCAGCCTTCGTTGAAGTGGGCAAAACCGTGAAAGTGGGTGACACCATCTGCATCGTTGAAGCGATGAAAATGATGAACCACATCACCGCGGAAAAAGCCGGCGTCATCGAATCCATCCTGGTAGAAAACGGTCAGCCGGTTGAGTACGACCAGCCGCTGTTCACCATCGTTTGAACCGCGGAGCGCCTTCGATGTTGAAACCTGCGAAGAAACTGCAAAAAGTCCTGATCGCCAACCGCGGCGAGATCGCGCTGCGTATCCTGCGCGCCTGTAAGGAAGAGGGCATCAAGACCGTCGCTGTTTACTCGACGGCCGATACCGAATTGATGCACGTGAAGCTGGCGGACGAAAGCATCTGCATCGGCCCGCCACTGGCCACGAACTCGTACCTGAAAGTCTCGAACATCATCGCTGCGGCAGAAGTGACCGGCGCCGATGGCATCCACCCCGGCTACGGCTTCCTCGCGGAAAACGCCGATTTCGCCGAACAGGTGGAAAAATCCGGGTTTGCCTTCATCGGCCCGAAAGCCGAAACCATTCGCCTGATGGGCGACAAGGTCTCGGCCAAGGACGCCATGATCGCGGCCGGCGTGCCCACCGTTCCAGGCTCCGACGGCCCACTGCCTGAAGACGAGGAAACCGCTCTGCGCATTGGTCGCGAAGTCGGCTACCCGGTGATCATCAAGGCCGCCGGTGGCGGTGGTGGTCGCGGCATGCGCGTGGTGCACAAGGAAGAAGACCTGATCGAAGCCGCCAAGCAGACCCGCTCCGAAGCGGGCGCCTGGTTCGGCAACCCGATGGTCTACCTGGAGAAGTACCTGACCAACCCACGTCACGTGGAAGTCCAGGTACTGTCCGATGGCCAGGGCCACGCTATCCACCTGGGCGACCGCGATTGCTCGCTGCAACGTCGCCACCAGAAAGTCCTGGAAGAAGCTCCGGCTCCGGGCCTGGATGAAAAGGCGCGTCAGGAAGTCCTGGCACGCTGCGTCAAGGCTTGCATCGATATCAACTACCGTGGCGCCGGCACCTTCGAGTTCCTCTACGAGAACGGCCGTTTCTACTTCATCGAGATGAACACTCGTGTGCAGGTAGAGCACCCGGTATCGGAGATGGTCACCGGTATCGACATCGTCAAGGAGATGCTGAGCATCGCCGCCGGTAACGTGCTGTCGTTCACCCAGGACGACGTGAAGATGCACGGCCACTCGCTGGAGTGCCGCATCAACGCCGAAGACCCGAAAACCTTTATCCCAAGCCCTGGCCTGGTCAAGCATTTCCACGCGCCCGGCGGCAACGGCGTACGTGTGGATTCGCACCTGTACAGCGGCTACAAGGTTCCGTCCAACTACGACTCGCTGATCGGCAAGCTGATCACCTGGGGCGCCACTCGCGACGAGGCCATGGCCCGTATGCGCAACGCCCTGGACGAAATCGTGGTCGACGGCATCAAGACCAACATCCCGCTGCATCGGGATCTGGTTCGTGATGAAGGCTTCTGCGAAGGTGGTGTGAACATTCACTACCTGGAACACAAGCTGGCCAACCAGTAAGTGCTCCACCCAACAAAGCCGCCTTCGGGCGGTTTTGTTGTTTATGGGCCACCGACCCCTGATCGTTCCCACGCTCGGCGTGGGAATGCCGCCTCGGACGCTCCGCGTCCCGTTGTTAAGGCGTGGCGCGGAGCGCCACAAGAGGCGTTCCCACGCCGAGCGTGGGAACGATCGTCGGCGCAGTCGTCTTCTGGCTTGCTCTCGCGTAAACTTGCGCGCTTTCGCGGCCTGCCCGCCGCACATTCATTTTTTTCAAAGGTGCCCGCCATGCCTTGGCTGCAAGTCCGTCTCGCCATCAGCCCAGAACAAGCCGAAACCTACGAAGACGCGTTCCTCGAAGTGGGTGCCGTGTCGGTGACCTTCATGGACGCCGAAGACCAGCCGATCTTCGAGCCGGAACTCAATACCACGCCGCTGTGGTCCCACACCCACTTGCTGGCCCTGTTCGAAGACGGCACCGACGCCGCTGCCGTTCTGGCCCATATGGAACTGCTCACCGGCAGCCCGCTACCCGAGCATCACAGCGAAGTCATCGAAGACCAGGACTGGGAACGCAGCTGGATGGATAACTTCCAGCCCATGCGCTTCGGCCAGCGCTTGTGGATCGTGCCAAGCTGGCACGCTGCTCCTGAGCCAGACGCCGTCAACCTGCTGCTGGACCCGGGCCTTGCGTTCGGTACCGGCACGCACCCGACCACCGCCCTGTGCCTGGAATGGCTGGACGGCCAGGACCTGACCGACAGCAACGTACTGGACTTCGGCTGCGGCTCGGGGATCCTGGCCATCGCCGCCCTGCTGCTGGGCGCCAAGGAGGCCGTGGGTACCGATATCGACGTGCAGGCCCTGGAAGCCTCCCGCGATAACGCCGGGCGCAACAACATTGCCGAGGGCAAATTCCCACTCTACCTGCCTGAGGACCTGCCCCAGGTTCAGGCCGATGTGCTGGTGGCCAATATCCTCGCCGGGCCACTGGTGTCGCTGGCGCCGCAACTGTCGAGCCTGGTCAAGCCGGGCGGGCGCCTGGCGCTGTCGGGCATCCTCGCCGAGCAAGGTGAAGACGTGGCTGCGGCCTACGCCAAGGACTTCGAGCTGGACCCGATCGCCAACCGTGATGGCTGGGTACGCATCAGCGGTCGTCGGCGCTAGAATGAGCGCTTGCCTGAATCGGATGGCCGCATGACCGACAGTTTCGTCACCCAGTGCCCACATTGCCAATCGCGTTTTCGCGTCAACCACGCTCAGCTGAGCGTGGCTCGCGGCGTGGTGCGTTGCGGCTCGTGTCTGCAAGTATTCAACGCCGCTCGCCAGTTGCTGGAGCAACGGGCCCAGGCGTCTGCGCCGGAGCCTGAAGTGCCGACCACCGCCGAGCCGGCCGCCGAACCGACTGTCGAAATGCCTCCCCCGCCACCGCGGGCCATCAGCCAGAAGCAGTGGACGGCCGAAGAGCTGGACCTGGATAACCTGGACAAGGAACTGGCCAGGCTGGAACGTCGCGAGATCCAGCACACCCAGGCAGTGGGCGCAGAACGTCGCCAGCCAGGCGCCGACCGTCGGCAAAAGGAAGAGTCCTTCAGTGCCAGCCGCGACACGGTCAAGGCCGAGGAAGAAAAATGGGCGGCCAGCCTGTTCAGTGAGCCACCCGAAGAGCGCGCACAGGCACCAGAAGAAGAGCCCGAGCCGGTTAAGGCACCTGCGTCCAAACAGCGCACCGAACCGTCCCTGTCGGCCCACGTCAACGAACTCGATGACGAACCAGCTCCGCACGCCACTACCGTGGATGACGACCTCGACCCGCCGCTGACACCCACCCGCGACGAGCACGATGAGCCTGAACCCGAAGACCGCGCGTTCGCGCGACGCAAGCGCGCGCGAACGGAGGCCGGTGTACACGATGAGTTGCTCCAGGACCTGGAAGACGACCCCCTGCACCTGTATGCGCAGAAGCGTCCGTCAGGCTGGGGTCGCCGTCTGCTCTGGATATTGTTGGTCGTACTCGCCGCCGCCGGCCTGGCCGGCCAGTACATCGCCTACCAGTTCGACGACCTGGCCCGCCAGGACGCCTATCGCCCGTGGTTCCAGACGCTATGCCCGAAACTGGGGTGCACCGTGCCATCGCGGGTCGACATTACCCATATCAAGAGCAGCAACCTGGTGGTGCGCAGCCACCCCGAGTTCGCCGGGGCACTGGTGGTGGATGCCATCCTCTATAACCGCGCGACCTTCTCCCAGCCCTTCCCACTGCTGGAGCTGCGCTTTGCGGACTTGAACGGCAGCCTGATTGCCAGTCGTCGCTTCAAGCCCGCCGAATACCTGAGCGGCGAGTTGGCCGGCGTGAGCGAAATGCCCTCCCAGACGCCAATCCACATCTCCCTGGACATCCTGGACCCCGGCAACAAAGCCGTGAATTACAGCCTGAGCTTCCATTCACCCGAGTGAAACGGCGCGCCCACCGAGGTTTGACGGCGGATTATTGACTTGGCCATCGTCAACCAAACCGATGGCGATAAAAAAATAACTGTTCAGATTTTATCCAATTCAGCCTTTAACCCGTCATCGAGAGCGGGTATCATGCCAACCCTTTTTCGAACTCTAATGATCCGGCCCCACAACAGGGAAGTCCTATGTCGGCGGTACGCATCGGCCCATACACATTGCAGAACGGCTTGATCCTCGCCCCGATGGCGGGTGTCACCGACCAGCCCTTTCGTCAGCTGTGCAAGCGTTTGGGCGCGGGTCTAGTAGTCTCTGAAATGGTTACCAGCGACATGAGTTTGTGGAACACCCGCAAGTCGCGGATGCGCATGATCCACGAAGGTGATCCCGAGCCACGCTCGGTGCAGATCGCCGGTGGCGATGCGCAGATGCTGGCGGATGCAGCCCGGGCCAATGTGGAGCTGGGTGCACAGATCATCGATATCAACATGGGCTGCCCGGCCAAAAAGGTCTGCAACAAGGCCGCCGGTTCCGCGCTGTTGAAAGATGAGCAGTTGGTCGCCGAGATCCTGCAGGCCGTTGTCGGCGCAGTAGATGTACCGGTGACCCTGAAGATTCGTACCGGTTGGGACCGGGACAACAAGAATGGCCTGACGGTGGCGAAGATCGCTGAACAGGCTGGTATTGCAGCGCTGGCGGTGCATGGCCGCACCCGCGCCGACCTTTACACCGGTGAAGCCGAGTACGACACCATTGCCGCGATCAAGCAGGCCGTGTCGATGCCCGTCTTTGCCAATGGCGACATCGACAGTGCCGAGAAAGCCCGGCGCGTGCTGCACGCGACCGGTGCCGATGGTTTGTTGATTGGCCGGGCCGCCCAGGGGCGGCCGTGGATTTTTCGTGAAATCGAGCATTTCCTGCGTACTGGTGAAGTCTTGCCGGCACCAGAGTTGGTCGAGGTGGAACGTATTCTGCTAGAGCATCTGGCCGCCCTGCACGCCTTCTATGGGGACGTGATGGGAGTACGCATTGCTCGCAAGCATGTCGGCTGGTATCTCGCCACCTTGCCGGGCGCCAAGGAATTCCGCGCTCAGTTCAATCGTTTGGATGAAACGCAGGCACAGGTCGCCACCGTTCGTGAGTTCTTCGCCGGACGCGACAAGAGCCTGGGAACAGGGGATGGAGAAGGGGTGGCCGCATGACGATGATGACCGAGACTTTAGTGAGTGGAACAACACCCGTGAGCGACAACGTCAATTTGAAACAGCACCTCAACACGCCTAGCGAAGAAGGCCAGACCCTTCGCGGGAGTGTCGAGAAGGCGCTGCACAATTATTTCGCCCACCTTGAGGGCGCTTCCGTCACGGATGTGTACAACCTGGTGCTCTCCGAAGTCGAGGCGCCCTTGCTCGAAAGCGTGATGAACTACGTCAAGGGCAACCAGACCAAAGCCAGTGAGCTGCTGGGCCTCAACCGTGGCACCTTGCGCAAAAAGCTCAAGCAGTACGATTTGCTGTAAGCATTCAATCAAACCAGAAAGGCGCCCGCGTAAAACCGGTCGCCTTTTTTGCTGACTTCCTTTGCTTTTGATGGAAATTGAGATGACCGACCAGACCACCCGCCTGCCGATCCGCCGTGCCTTGATCAGTGTTTCCGACAAGACCGGGATCCTTGAATTTGCCCGGGAGCTGGAAGCCCTGGGTGTGGAAATCCTCTCCACGGGCGGGACCTTCAAACTGCTGCAGGACAACGGCGTGGCCGCAGTGGAAGTCGCGGACTACACCGGTTTCGCAGAAATGATGGACGGTCGCGTCAAGACCCTACACCCGAAAATCCACGGCGGCATCCTTGGCCGTCGCGGCATCGACGACGCCATCATGACCGAGCACGGCATCAAGCCGATCGACCTGGTGGCCGTTAACCTCTACCCGTTCGAAGCCACCATCAACAAGCCAGGCTGCGACCTGCCGACCGCCATCGAAAACATCGATATCGGCGGCCCGACCATGGTGCGCTCGGCGGCCAAGAACCATAAAGACGTGGCCATCGTGGTCAACGCCAGTGACTACGCCAACGTCCTGGAAAACCTCAAGGCCGGTGGCCTGACCTACGCCCAGCGCTTCGACCTGATGCTCAAGGCGTTCGAACACACCGCCGCCTACGACGGCATGATCGCCAACTACATGGGCACCGTGAACCAGGCGGCTGACACCCTCAGCACCGAAGGCCGCAGCCAGTTCCCGCGCACCTTCAACAGCCAGTTCATCAAGGCCCAGGAAATGCGCTACGGTGAGAACCCGCACCAGAGCGCGGCGTTCTACGTGGAAGCCAAGCCTGCCGAAGTGGGCATTGCCACCGCGACCCAACTGCAAGGCAAAGAACTTTCCTACAACAACGTGGCCGATACCGACGCCGCGCTGGAATGCGTGAAGAGCTTCGTCAAACCGGCCTGCGTGATCGTCAAGCACGCCAACCCGTGCGGCGTGGCCGTCAGCCCGGACGCTGAAGGCGGTATCCGCCAGGCGTACGAACTGGCCTACGCCACCGACACCGAATCCGCATTCGGCGGCATCATTGCCTTCAACCGCGAACTGGATGCCGAGACCGCCAAGGCCATCGTCGAGCGCCAGTTCGTCGAAGTGATCATCGCCCCAAGCGTCAGCGAAGAAGCCCGCGCCATCGTCGCCGCCAAAGCCAACGTGCGCCTGCTGGCCTGTGGCGAGTGGTCGGCAGACCGCGCCGCGGCCTGGGACTACAAGCGCGTCAATGGCGGCCTGCTGGTACAGAGCCGCGACATCGGCATGATCGGCAGCCAGGACCTGAAAGTCGTGACCAAGCGCGCGCCGACCGAGCAAGAGATCAACGACCTGATCTTCGCCTGGAAAGTGGCCAAATACGTCAAGTCCAACGCCATCGTCTACGCCAAGAACCGCCAGACCATCGGTGTCGGCGCTGGTCAGATGAGTCGCGTGAACTCGGCGCGTATCGCCGCGATCAAGGCTGAGCACGCCGGTTTGCAGGTGGTGGGTTCGGTGATGGCTTCCGATGCATTCTTCCCGTTCCGTGACGGCCTGGACAATGCTGCGAAAGCCGGTGTGACTGCCGTGATCCAACCAGGCGGTTCGATGCGTGATGCAGAAGTCATCGCCGCCGCTGATGAAGCTGGCATTGCGATGGTCTTCACCGGCATGCGCCACTTCCGCCACTGATTGATCGTTCCCACGCTCCGCGTGGGAACGCAGCCAGGGACGCTCCGCGTCCCTCGGACGCAGAGCGTCCGTAGAGGCATTCCCACGCAGAGCGTGGGAACGATCATCCTAACGAGGTTTTTGAAATGAATGTTTTGATCATTGGCAGCGGTGGCCGTGAACACGCCCTGGCCTGGAAAGTAGCCCAGGACCCACGCGTGCAGAAAGTCTTCGTGGCCCCCGGCAACGCCGGCACCGCCATCGAAGCCAAGTGCGAAAACGTCGCCATCGACGTGCTGGCCCTGGAGCAACTGGCAGATTTTGCCGAGAAGAATGTTTCCCTGACCATCGTCGGCCCGGAAGTGCCACTGGTGGCAGGCGTCGTCGATCTGTTTCGCAGCCGTGGCCTGGACTGCTTCGGCCCTACCGCGGGCGCCGCCCAGCTGGAAGGCTCGAAAGCCTTCACCAAGGACTTCCTGGCTCGCCACAAGATCCCCACGGCCGACTACCAGAACTTCACCGAGATCGAGCCGGCCCTGGCTTACCTGCGTGAGAAAGGTGCACCGATCGTGATCAAGGCCGATGGCCTGGCTGCCGGTAAAGGCGTGATCGTCGCCATGACCCTGCAGGAAGCCGAAGACGCCGTGCGCGACATGCTCGCCGGCAATGCCTTTGGTGACGCCGGCTCGCGGGTGGTCATCGAGGAATTCCTCGATGGCGAAGAAGCCAGCTTTATCGTGATGGTCGACGGCAAGAACGTATTGCCGATGGCCACCAGCCAGGACCACAAGCGCGTCGGCAACGGCGACAGCGGCCCGAACACCGGCGGCATGGGTGCCTACTCCCCGGCACCCGTCGTAACCGCCGACGTGCACCAGCGCGTCATGGACCTGGTGATCTGGCCAACCGTGCGCGGCATGGCGGATGAAGGCAACGTATACACCGGTTTCCTCTATGCCGGCCTGATGATCGACAAAGCAGGTAACCCCAAAGTCATCGAGTTCAACTGCCGCTTCGGCGATCCGGAAACCCAACCGGTGATGCTGCGCCTGCAATCGAGCCTGGTGCTGCTGGTGGAAGCCGCCCTCGCCCAGGCCCTGGACAAGGTCGAAGCGCAGTGGGACCCACGTCCTAGTGTTGGGATTGTGCTGGCGGCCGGTGGCTACCCTGCCGACTACGCCAAGGGCGATGTGATCGAAGGCCTCGACGCCGCCGCTGCGCTGGAAGGCAAGGTGTTCCACGCGGGCACCGCGCTCAAGGACGGCAAAGTTGTAACCGCCGGTGGCCGCGTATTGTGCGCCACCGCGATGGGTGCCAGTGTCGATGCCGCGCAACAACAGGCCTACAAACTGGCGGCGAAAATCGACTGGAAAGGCTGCTTCTACCGCACCGACATTGGCTACCGTGCCATTGCCCGCGAACGTGGTGAGAACAACTGAGCAGCTACACTTGCAGTAGCTATCCGTTCGGTTAGGTAAGGGCCTTTGGCCCTTGCCGTACCCTGTCGCCCCGCGCATAGTTAACCCGTGCATCCACCTACCGAAGGGATTTCGCCGTGCGCTGGCTCAGGATCGCCATAGGTTTCACAATCAGTCTACTGACCCTGCTCTGCTTGCTACCGGCCCAGGCCGCCGCACAAGGCAGTGGCTGGGCGGTATTGCTTGATGAACAGGCCGACCTGCAACTGAGCGACATCCGTTCCGCCCGCTATACCAATCAATTCAGCCCCATCGAACTGGACCGGATCACTGCCGCGCAGCCGGACGGTGCGTTGTGGGTGCGCTTCAGGCTGCAACCCGGCAAGCACGAACAAGTGCTGCGGGTGTTTGCCCCGGACCTGTCCAGCCTGAGCCTGTACGTACTGGACGGCGACACCCTGGTGGAGCAGCAAATCACCGGCACTCGCCAACCCCAGGCTGAGCGCCCGTTGCCCAGCAGTGACTTCATGTTACCGATGCCCCAGAGCCCGCGGCCCCTGGAGGTGTATTTGCGCCTGGTCTCGGAACACGAACTGCGCCCTTACATCACCCTGGAACCGGCGGTGCTGGCCGCTGCCAACCAGAACCAGACATTGATCTACGGTCTGCTGTTCGGCGTGCTGTCGATGCTGATCCTGCACAACCTCACGCGATTCGCCTACCACCGCTCGCGCAGTAGCCTGTGGCTGGCCGCGTGCGAATTCCTGTTGATGCTCAGCCTGGCGCTACTGCTCAACCTGGTGGGGCCGTGGCTGCCGAACTGGCACGCGATCCAGACCCCTGGCGCCTACCTGGCCCTACTGCTGACCGCACCCTGCGGGTTGATGTTTGCCTACCGCTTTTTCATGCCACTGGGCCCGCACCCGCTGAATAAAGTGTTGATGGCGGACATCCTGCTGATCGTCCTGTGCGGCTTGCTGTTGTTGTTCGTCAACACCTTGCCGCTGAACATCATCACCTATGCCCTGGTCGCGCTGGCGGGCCTGAGCATGCTGTTCGTCTCGGCCTATCATTGGCAAAAAGGCTACCGCCCGGCGCGCTTGTTCGTGGCGGCCATGGTGGTGTTCAACATCGGCACGCTGATCATCCTGCCCGCCCTGCTCGGCCTCACCCTGGTGGCGCCACAAGGCCTGATCGTCACCCTGCTGAGCTTTATCTGCCTCAGCGGCCTGCTGATGAGCCTGGCCCTCGGCGAGCGCCAGCGCGCCATTGTCGAAACCCGCTTCAGCCTGAGCCGCGACCTGGCGGCCAGCAACGCCGAAATCGCCGCCAAGGCCGAGTTCCTGGCGAAGATCAGCCACGAAATCCGCACGCCCATGAACGGTGTGCTGGGCATGACCGAGTTACTGCTGGGCACGCCGTTGTCGGTGAAGCAACGCGACTATGTGCAGACCATCCACAGCGCCGGTAACGAGTTGCTCACCCTGATCAACGAAATTCTCGACATTTCCAAGCTCGAATCCGGTCAGATCGAACTGGATGATGTGCAGTTCGACCTCAATGCATTGATCGACGACTGCCTGAGCATCTTCCGCGCCAAGGCCGAGCAGCAGAATGTCGAGCTGATCAGCTTTATCCAGCCTCAGGTGCCACGGGTGATCAGCGGTGATCCGACGCGGCTGCGCCAGGCGCTGCTGAGCCTTTTGGAAAACGCCCTGCACAAAACCGATGAAGGCGAAGTGCTGATCGTCGTCGCCCTGGATGAGCGCAGCCCCAAGCCACGCCTGCGCATTGCCGTGCAAGACAGCGGCGTGCCCATGGAAGCCGCCGAACGCGACGCCCTGCTGCACAGCGAACTGCACAGCAAGAACTTCCTCTCGGCGACGCGTTTGAGCGGCCACCTGGGCCTGGTCATTGCCCGCCAATTGATCCTGTTGATGAACGGCGAGTTCGGCATCAAAAGCGGCAGTCACCAGGGCAGCACCCTGTGGCTGACCCTGCCCCTGGACCCGGAACGCCTGGAGCATCCGACCAGCGACCTCGACGGCCCGCTCAAGGACGCCCGCGTACTGGTGGTGGACGATAACGACACCTGCCGCAAAGTGCTGGTGCAGCAGTGCACGGCCTGGGGCCTGAACGTCAGCGCCGCGCCTTCGGGCAAGGAGGCCCTGGCGCTGCTGCGTACCAAAGCGCACCTGCGTGATTACTTTGACGTGGTGCTGCTGGACCAGAACATGCCCGGCATGACCGGCATGCAACTGGCGGCGAAGATCAAGGAAGATCCGAGCCTGAACCACGACATACTGCTGATCATGCTCACCGGCATCAGTAACGCGCCGAGCAAGATCATTGCGCGCAACTGTGGGATCAAGCGCATTCTCGCCAAGCCAGTGGCGGGTTATACCCTCAAGACCACCCTGGCCGATGAGCTGACCCAGCGCAGCAAAGGCGCCCTCGTTGCACGCCCGGCCCCCAGCGCACCGGCAGCCATTACCGTGCCCAGCGATTTCCGCATCCTGGTAGCCGAAGACAACAGCATCTCCACCAAAGTGATTCGCGGCATGCTCGGCAAGCTCAACCTCAACCCGGACACCGCCAGCAACGGCGAAGAAGCGCTGCAGGCAATGAAAGCCCAGCGTTATGACCTGGTATTGATGGACTGTGAGATGCCGATCCTCGATGGTTTCTCCGCCACGCAGCAACTGCGGGCGTGGGAAATCAGCCATCAACGCGTGCGCACGCCGGTGGTGGCGCTTACCGCGCATATCCTGTCGGAACACAAAGAACGCGCACGCCAGGCGGGCATGGACGGGCATATGGCCAAGCCGGTGGAACTGTCGCAACTGCGCGAGCTGGTGGACTACTGGGTGGCGCAGCGCCAACAGCGCCCTGAGCACAGCACCCTTTCCTGATGATCGTTCCCACGCTCCGCGTGGCAACGCCGCCCGGTAAGCTCCGCGTCCTGCTTGAACGCGACGCAGAGCGTCACTGGATGCATTCCCACGCAGAGCGTGGGAACGATCAGCAGAGCGCGGGAACGATCAGCCAGCTCCCACATTTGATCTGTGTCGGATAGACTCCTCCACACTTTCCCCGCCCGCGAGCCGCCCCCATGCTCCATGTGTTGTTCAGCGTTTACCTGAAGATGCTGGTGCTCTACAGCCCGTTCTTTGTGCTGTCCTGCTTTATCAGCCTGACCCGTGGCTACTCCAGCAAGGAGCGTCGGCGCCTGGCGTGGAAAGTTGCACTGGCCACCCTGGTATCGAGCGTGTTGCTCTACCTGTTCGGTCGGGTAATTTTCAGCGTGTTCGGCATTACCGTGGATGCGTTCCGTATCGGCGCCGGCAGCGTGTTGTTTATCTCCGCATTAGGCATGGCTCAGGGCAAGTCGGCGGTGCAGACCGACAACGTGCAGCAGGACGTGACCATCGTGCCGCTGACCATCCCGCTCACCGTCGGCCCCGGCACCATTGGCGCCTTACTGGTGATGGGCGTCAGCCAACCGCACTGGGACGATAAGCTCACCGCCATCCTCAGTATTGCCCTGGCCAGCCTGACGGTGGGCGTGGTGCTGTACCTGTCCAACCGTATCGAACGCATTCTCGGCGACCAGGGCTTGCAGATTGTCAGCCGGTTGATGGGCCTGTTCGTCTGCGCCCTGGCCGCGCAAATCATTTTTACCGGGGTACGCGGCTACCTGGTGCCCTAGATCCGGTATTTGGCGATAGCCATTTCCACTTTGTCACCGGCGCTTTCGCGCATCAGTTGGATGGTTTTCTCGTTGACCATCGAGGTATTGAGCACCAGGCAAGTCTGCCCGCTGAAGGCCTCGAACGAGGAGCTGTCCCACTCCAGGAAGGGCAGGCCCACCTGTTTATCCACACCATGGGTGCTGTAGGTCACCAGCACCATGATCAACTCGCCGTCTGTTTCAACGCAGGAGGCCAGGCCGAAATCGCCGCCCTCACGCACTGCGCAATTGCGCTTGAACAGCTCGAAAGATGCTGGCTGGCGCTTCAGTGCGTCCAGCGCATCGGCAGCCAGCTTTGGCAATGCGCTGAGCAGTGGCCCGGACAGCGCCGTCGACGTCAGCATCGAGGCGATGATATTCAGCGCCGCCAGTTGCACCGTCAGGCCCTTGCCCGCACGCGAGACTCGCTCAAAGCGACTGCGCAGCGGCAGCCACCCCAGGCTGACCATCACCTTGATAAATTCCTCGTACCACGCCTCGCTGCCTCGCTGGACGTTCAGCACATCGCTCACATAACTGCTGGCCAGCAGATAGCTTTTGCGCACGTATTCCCGATTCAACGCCGACAAGCCTTCGGCAAACGAAATCACGCCGTTGTTGACCACGGCCGCATTGCAATCATCCTCGCTATCCAACACTGCCGTGGCCTGCCTGGCAGGTGCGCCCGGTAACTTGTAGGCGGCAATCAACTTGCGCCTTTTTTTGCTGTTGATCCTTTTGTGACGTCGCTCCATTTTCTGTTCTCCACAAGCACCCCACATGGGGCTTGCTTCCACACTAGTCCAGGGAGCGGCGGGGTTTCCATGCGACAAACATCCCTTGGCCTGCCCCGCCCAAAACCAGCGTCCAGCAATGACAAGGCGCGGCGGGCAGGCGTGCGGTTTTCATCGCATAAAAAAGAAAAAGCTCCGAACAACGCCAGGGGAATCCCTGGGATATTCGGAGCTTTCCGGCAGCCAACGGGGCTGTTTCAGGAGTTGGGTTTGTTGCCATACCAACGTGGCGTGTACACCCACTCGCCGCCACCCGCACGCGGGAACACACAAGTGGTGGATGAACCGATCAGTACCATGGTGCGCATGTCCACCTGCTCGGGCGTCAGTTGCCCCAAGGTGGTGACGCGCAGTGTCTGGCCTGGGCGGCCGATGTCACGGCCCAGCACCACTGGCGTCTGTGGCGTGCGATGCAGCGCGACGATTTCCAGGGCGCGCCCCAGTTGCCAAGGCCGCGACCGCGAGATCGGGTTGTAGAACGCCAAGGCCAGGTCGGCCTGGGAAGCCAGGTCCAGGCGTTTTTCGATGATAGACCAAGGCTTGAGGTTATCCGACAGCGACATCACACAGAAGTCATGCCCAAGCGGCGCGCCTGCCTGGGCGGCGGTGGCCAGCGAGGCGGAGACCCCTGGCAGGATTTCCAGGTCGACCTGATGCCAGGCCGGCTCGCTGGACTCGTGCAGCGCCTCGATCACCGCCGCGGCCATGGCGAATACACCCGGGTCACCAGAGGACACCACCACCACCGAGCGGCCTTGCGCAGCTAGCTCGAAGGCGTGGCGGGCGCGCTGCATTTCTTCGCGGTTGTCGGTGCAGTGTTGCACTTGATCGTCACGGAATGGCCCGGCCATGCGCACGTAGGTTTCATAGCCCAGCACATCGGTGCAACGCGCCAGTTCCGCCTTCACCGCCGGCACCATCAGTTCTGCGGCGCCGGGGCCCAGGCCAATCACCGCCAGCCGCCCGCGCGGGCGCCCAACCTGTGACAGGTCCAAGGGCTGCTCGGCCACGGTAATACTGATGTCCGCAACGGGTGTCAGCGCGGCAAAGCGCAACGGTACACCCAAGGCCGACGCGGCCTCATGCAAGGACGCGTCAGCCATCTGCAGGTCGCTGGCCAGCAGGCAGGCCAGGGATTGCACGGCCACGCCCGCCTCCTGCAACGCCGTGCGCACACGCTCGGCCAACTGCGCACCCGGCCGGCAGGTGACGTAGACATTCTGCGGGTAAATCAGCAACTCGTTGGCTGCCGGTGTGCGCTCGGCACTGCCCACATGAATCGCCAGGCGCGCTTGTTGATCCTGAGGCAGGTTAGCCTCCTCCAGCCATGGCGCCGCGCCTTCGATGCGCACGCTTTCGCCGGCCAGAAGGTCGGAGACAAAGCGTTTGCCCAACTCGATGTCGGCCAGTTGATAGCCCGCTGGCGGGTTGAGCAGGCAGGTGCCAAAACGCAACTCGCCGCTGGTGGTGATGGCGGCAGACACGCCGAGTGCTGCGCCAATGTCGCGCGCCATCAGGTTCACGCCACCCAGGCCACCGAGCAACGGCACCACCGCGCTGCCGTCTTCGGCCACGGCCAGCACGGCGGGCTCTTCGCCCTTTTCCAGCAGCAACGGCGCCAGGGTGCGGATCACAATGCCCGCGGCGCACAGGGCAATCAGTGGCGTGCCCTGCTGATAAAGCTGACGCAAGGTCGCGCCGAATTCGCTGTAGGTGCGGTCTGCACCTTCAACCCGTGTGGCCAAACCGTGGATCAACGCGCCGGGGTAAACCTGCTGAAGCTTGCGCGCAGTCGCCAGGCTGCCCTGGCCCAGAATCACAATCGCCGGGGTCATCAACCTTGCCACCGTTCACCGGGCACGATGATCAGTGAGAAATACGGCGACGACATCGGCTCCACCTGATCCAGCGGCACGATCTTCTGGTTGGCCATGGTCGCGCGTTCCACGTACAACGCCCGCTCGGCCAGACCCAGTTCTTCCAACACCTGGCGCACTTTCGGAAAGTTGCGCCCCAGCTTCATGATCACTGCGGCATCGGCATCCGCCAAGCGGCGCTTGAGGTCCTCGTGGGGCAACACGCCCGAGAGCACCGACAAGCTCTGGTTGCGATACACCAACGGCGCGCCGAGTACCGAGGCACCACCGAGCATCGAGCACACGCCTGGAATCACCTCGGCGTCGTAGCGCTCGGCCAGGCGGTCATGCAGGTACATGTAGGAGCCGTAGAAAAACGGGTCACCTTCGCAGATCACCGCCACGTCGCGGCCCGCGTCCAGGTGCGCGGCCACGTCGAGGCTGGCGTTGTCGTAGAAGTCGCTGATCACTTGCTCGTAGGACAGCGGCGCGGGCAGCACTTCAGTGGTCACCGGGTACACCAGCGGCATCAGGGTCTGTTGCGGCACCAGGTGGTCCTCGATGATGCCGAAGGCGTTGCCCTTCTTGCCCTTGGCCACGAAGTACGCCACCACCGGCGATTCGCGCAGCAAGCGCAGAGCCTTGACGGTGATCAGTTCCGGGTCGCCGGGGCCTACGCCCAGGCCAAGCAAACGTCCGCGCACCTGCATTATTCGACCTCCGTGGCCAGGGCATTGACGGCGGCGGCAGCCATGGCGCTGCCGCCCAGGCGACCTTGCATGATCACGAACGGCACCCCACGGCTGTCAGCGGCGAGCATGGCCTTGGATTCGGCGGCGCCGACAAAACCCACCGGGAAACCGAGGATCAACGCCGGTTTCGGCGCGCCGGCGTCGAGCATTTCCAGCAGGTAGAACAACGCGGTCGGCGCGTTGCCGATCACCACCACGCTGCCCTCCAGGTGCGGGCGCCACAGCTCAAGGGCGGCGGCGGAACGGGTGTTGCCCAGCTCCCGCGCCAGCTCCGGCACGCTGTCGTCACGCAGGGTGCAGATCACCTGGTTATTGGCCGGCAGGCGTGTGCGAGTCACGCCTTCGGAGACCATCCGCGCATCGCACAGAATCGGCGCGCCAGCGGCCAACGCGTCACGCCCGGCCTTGCCGGCCCCTTCGGAGAATTGCAGGCCGTCGATGGCTTCGACCATGCCGCACGCATGAATCACCCGCACCGCGAGTTTTTCCAAATCAGCCGGGATGCGGTCCAACTTGGCTTCCGCGCGAATAATGGCGAAGGAGTTGCGATAGATCTCCTGACCGTCGCGGATGTAATCAATCATCGGTGTTGCTCCGTGGACGAGCGCGCAACAGGGCGCCCGCCGCTTCAATGGAAAGAGTGCGCGCGTGCAGCCGGCCAAAACCAGGCTGGGCTGCATCGCGAAAATAGAGGTCGTAGTGGCCGGGGCTCACCGCCAGCAAGGTGACTGGCGCGGTGTGCGCGGCAGCACAGGAGCGCGGGCAGCCGGACAGATGCACCTCAACGCCCGATTGCAGAGCGGCCAGTTGCACGGCGTCGGCCTTGGTGTCGGCTAGGCCTTTTGCGCAGCCGCTGGAACCGGTGCAGGCAATCATGCGCGCCAGCGGGTGGCCGAGCGAGCAGATAAAGCCCAGTTGCGCCAGGCGCTCGGTCACGGCGTGAGGCTTTTCGACGTTGGGCACCAGCACACCTTGCCAGGGGGTGAAGCGCAAGGTGCCGTCCCCATAGTCGCTGGCCAGTTGTGCGGCGCCCTTGAGCATCGTCGGGTCCAGGCGGCCCAAGGGCGCGAGGGCGGCGACGTAGAACTGATTCTTTTGCACTTGTGGATAAGTGCCCACCTGGAGCGACGCGTCGCTGGGCGGGCGCTCGAAGCCGTCGATTGGCAGCAACGGCAAGCGCAAATGGCTCAGTACGTTATCCACAGGCAAATGACGCATACGCGTTTGCTCTGGGGTGGCGAGGTCCAGAAAGGTTTCCAGCACAGCCACTACCAACTCAAGGCCTTGGCCCAATGGCACGGCGGCCAGGGGCGCATCCAGGCCCGGACAGCCGGCCAGGCCGAACGCGAGCAGGGTTTCGCCGTGGCGTACGAAGGCCGATAACCACAGGTCGTGGTGATGTTCGAGCATCGCCAGGTCCTCGCCACCATCGAGTTGCACCGCGAACTTGGCCGACAATTCATGGAAACGCGGATGGTTCTCCAGAGTGGCGAGGATCTGTGCGGCCAGCGGGCGGGTGTCGAACAGCATCTGCGGGTCGATGCCGGCGCTGGGGCTGAGCATCAGGTTGCGCACGTCGTCACCGCCCGCGTTGCTGGGGCCCAGGCCCGCCGCCAGCAGCCGGGCGATCAACGCCTCCTGCTCGGCGCCGATGCCGCGGATCTGCAGGTTGGCGCGGTTGGTCGCCTCGATCACCCCGCCCGCATACGCCTGGGCCGCGTCCGCCACGGCGTGGGCCTGGGCGGCAGTGATCGCGCCGCCCGCCAATTTGACTCGGCAAATGCCGCCGTCCAACGCCTGCACAATACGCAGCAACCCCGGACAAGCCGAGGGGCGCAAGGTATTCACAGCGGGCGTTGGGTTCACGGGGCTACCGGTTGATGGGCAAAGGCGCGGTATTATGCCTGCTTTGTCCGGCGGCATGAAAAGCCTGCCCGTCGGATGTCGTTCAAGGAATTGATATGTCGCCCTGGCTGACGGTTGTAGGCATCGGTGAAGACGGCTTCAAAGGCCTGGGCAGGAATGCCCGGCATGCCTTGCTGCGCGCCACGCGGATTATAGGTGCTCAGCGCCAGTTGGACCTGCTGCCGCAGTGTATTGGTGGCGAGCGCCAGCTGTGGCCGAGCCCGTTTTCCCTGGAGCCGGTGTTGTCGCGGCGTGGAGAGCCTGTGTGCGTATTGGCCAGTGGCGACCCGATGTTCTATGGCGTCGGCGCCAGCCTGGCCCGGCAAGTGGCGGCTGAGGAGTTGACGATTTTGCCCGCGCCCTCGTCGGTATCCCTGGCGGCGGCGCGCGTGGGCTGGCCGTTGCAGGAGGTGGTGACATTGTCGGTAGTGGCGCGGCCATTGGCGGCAATCAACACGCATTTGGCCAGTGGTGTGCGCTTGTTGGTACTGAGCAATGATGGCAGCAGTCCCGCCTTGATTGCTGCGTTGTTAACCGAGCGCGGTTTTGGCCCCAGCCGCATCAGTGTGTTTGAACACCTGGGCGGCCCGGCTGAACGGCGTATCGACGGGCACGCGCAAGCGTGGGAGCACATTACGGTTGCCGATTTGAACCTGGTCGCCATCGACTGCCTGGCGGATGCGAACGCACCGCGTCTGTCGCGTCTTGCCGGCTTGCCGGACTCAGCCTTCAAACACGATGGCCAACTGACCAAGCGCGATGTGCGCGCCATGACCCTCGCCCGCCTCGCGCCCATGCCGGGCGAACTGTTATGGGACGTGGGCGCGGGCAGTGGCTCCATCGGTATTGAATGGATGCGCACCCATCCCAGCTGTCGTGCCTTGGCGATTGAAGCCGACACCGGCCGCCAAGGCCTGATCGAACACAACCGCGACGCCCTCGGGGTGCCCGGTCTGCAACTGATTCGCGGCAAGGCGCCGGAGGCGTTAAGCGGCCTGGAAACACCAGACGCCATCTTCATCGGCGGCGGCGTCACCCGCGACGGCGTGCTCGATACCTGCTGGCAACACCTGCGCCCCGGTGGCCGCCTGGTTGCCAATGCCGTGACCCTGCAAAGCGAAATGACCTTGATGAACTGGCGTGCCGAGCATGGCGGCGAACTGACCCGCATCCATGTGGCCCAGGCGCAGCCCTTGGGCGAGTTCGATACCTGGCGCCAGGCGCTGCCGATCACGTTGCTGGAAGTGATCAAGCCGCTATGAAAAGAATTCTGCTGCTGGGCGGGGTCACGGAAGCGCTGGCCATCGCCCGCACCTTGGGGCCTGAACACGTCTACAGCCTGGCCGGCGTGGGCCGCGTACCCACCGACCTCACCTGCCAGGTGCGGGTCGGCGGCTACGGCGGTAGTGAAGGCTTGGCGCAGTTTGTACGTGCCGAACGCATCAGCCTGATCCTTGATGCTACGCACCCGTATGCGGCGCAGATCAGCCGCAACGCGGCCGAGGCTGCAAGGGCATGCGGCGTACCTTGCTGGGCATTACGCCGCCCGGCCTGGCAGCCGCAGCCGGGGGATGACTGGCGAGAGGTCGCCGACTGGGCCGAACTGGTCGAAGCGCTCAAACCCTTCAAGCGCCCGCTGTTCACCTTGGGTCGCGAACCCTTGCAGCACCTCGACGAAATCCCCGCCGAGCAGTTCTGGACCTTGCGCGCGCTGGATGTGTATCCGGGCAACAAGCGCTGTGAAGTGATCGGCGCACGCGGGCCGTTCCTCATCGAGGACGAGCGGGCGTTATTCGAAGAACGGCGAATTGATGTGCTGATCAGCAAGAACAGCGGCAGCACCGCCACCGAGCCGAAGCTGGAAGTGGCGCGTGAGCGTGGGGTGCCGGTGTTGGTGTTGAAGCGGCCGATGTTGGCTCAAGTAGATAGGGAATTCCTGTCGTCTGAAGAAACACTCAGCGCGTTGGCAAACTTCACTCGATGAGTCAGGATCGCTCGCTTGCTTGATTAGTAACCTATTTGTTACCTTCAGGACGGCTAATGATTGAGATCGAAGAATACCAACGCGACAACGATTCCAGTCCGTTCGATGAGTGGTTTTCATCCTTGAGTGTCCCAGCGGCAACTCGAGTTTCAACCGCTTTAGTTCGGCTTGAAACAGGCAACACCAGCAACATCAAGTGGTTCGATGGGCTAGGCGAATACCGTATCGACTGGGGACCCGGCTTGCGAATCTATTTGATACGAGAAGGACATCGATTAATCATCCTGTTCGGTGGTGGTGATAAGTCCAGTCAAAAGCGCGATATCAAGGTCGTAAAGTCGCTGATTAACGAGTATCAGCGTGACAAGAAATTGAAACAAAAGAGGTGACCAGCATGGCGCTTACCCGTAGCTACAAACACACCATCGCTGAACGTGCCCAGCGAGACCCTGCATTCGCCCAAGCGCTTCTCGACGAGGCCGCTACGCTATTTCTCAATGGCGAGCCGGAAATCTCTCGCGTGATCCTGCGTGATTTAGTCAACGCCACAGTAGGCTTTGAAGGCCTTGCGAAACAAACCGCCAAACCTAGCAAAAGCCTGCACCGAATGCTTTCGGCCAGCGGCAACCCCAGCATGGATAACCTTGCGGCGATTTTTGCCGTGATTAGAAAAGCCCTGGGTGTCGATATGCAGGTCCACGGCGTACCCGCTGCATAATTTGGGAGCGGGCTCGCTCGCGAAGGCAGTGTGTCGGCCAAAACATCCAGCGACTGACACACCGCTTTGCGAGCAAGCCCGCACACACTTTGGAATTGCGTTATCAAATGACGGTAGTAGATCAGCCAGCCAAGGCGCTAGCTCAATCAACTGCGCAACCATTGGCTGGAAAAAGCCCTATACCTGACTTGATCGTTCCCACGCTCCGCGTGGGAATGCATCCTGTGACGCTCCGCGTCACGGCTTTAAAAGCGGACGCAGAGCGTCCAACGCGGCATTCCCACGCAGAGCGTGGGAACGATCAGCCCGCCTGGTACGCTGCGTCCCTTCTGCAAAATTGGCAAGCGGCCGTTCTCGTCTATCCTCAAACCCACCACTGCGACACCAAACCACACCCGCCCTTTTTACTTATCCCGCCCGATCAGGCTAAATACCCGCCTGATCGTTTAACCCTACGGATTATCCGCCATGGCCCGTCAACGCTTTGCAATTGCCTGGATCGCCTGCCTTGCAGTGCTGTTCAATGCGTTTGCCATGCCGTTGGCCAGTGCGATGCAGCAGACGGATGACCCGATCAAGCGTCTGATGTGGGGCGGGTTCTGTTCGTCCAATGGCGCGAGCCTCAAGGCGATTGCCCTGGGCAAGCTGGAAATCCCGGCGCCGCCGGATGATCACTCGGCTATGCAGCATTGCTGGTGTTGCTCGGGTTCGGCGCCGTTGGTGGCGTTGCCAGGGCATGTGCCGCAGTTGTATGTGACGCGCTTCGAGGCGGTGCAGAGCCTGCCGCCGCGCTTATTGCGCAATCCCACCCCGCGCCAGCAATGGCCAAGCCTTAACCCCCGCGCCTCTCCAACGGTCTGATCTTCTTCGCAAGTGAACTGCGTTTAGAACCGTTCTGGAGAACTGCCATGCTTAAATCTTCCCTGCTTCTGGCCGCGTTGCTGCTGCCGGTGTTCAGTGCTGCCAATGCCGATGACTACAAGGCCGGCGACTTGGAGGTCAGCAATCCCTGGTCCCAGGAATTGCCGCCGAATGCGCCCACCGTCGCGGCGTACTTTGTGATTCACAATACTGGGGAGACGGCAGATCGCCTGCTCAGTGCCGAGACGCCCTTGGCGGAGAAAGCCGAATTGCATGAGCACGTAATGCAAGGCGACCTGATGAAGATGCAACAGGTGCCCAACGTGGCCGTACCAGCCAAGGGTGAACTGACCTTCGCGCCAATGGCCTATCACGTCATGCTGCTGGGCCTCAAGGACCGCAGCCTGCTCGCCGATGGCAAGCAATTCCCGCTGACCCTCACCTTCGAGAAAGCCGGCAAGGTCGAGGTGCAAGTGTCGGTGCACAAAGCGCCACCGATGGCTGGCCACGAGCATATGCACGCTCAGTAAGCCAACCTCGATGGGCGCTCCTCGCGCCAGGTTGTCTCCCCACTACCGCGTGAAGCGCGGCAGTTGGATCAGCCTGTTCGCCATGCTGATGATCTTTATCGGTCCGCTGATTTCCCAGGCGATGCCGATGGATCATCACGCCGGTATGTCCATGGAAATGCCCATGGATATGCCGAGCGACCACGGTAAATCCCATCACACCCAAGCTCCAGCCGAACACCACGCACTCTGGGCCAAGTGCGGCTATTGCGACCTGCTATTCAGCTGCCCGGCCCTGCCCGGCAGTGTGTCGTTCGTGGCCCTCGGCACCCCGCCGCCCGCCAACGCCCTCACACCCGCCACGCGCCTGGGCCATTCCCGGCAGAGCATCTTCCCCGGCGCCCGTAGCCGTGCGCCGCCCATCGTTTCGTAAGCCCTTCACAGCGTTACTTCACCCCGGCCGACTTTAGACAGACAGCCGCAGGCTGCTGGCCGTGTTGTTTACGATTGATTGATGGAATTTGTCATGTCCAGGTTTTCTGCTGACACCCGTTTGGGAAGTACTGCCCTGCTCACCGCCTTATGCGGCGCACTATTGGCTGCCCACGCTCACGCCGACGAGCATGAGCTGAGCCCCACCGTCATCACCGCGATCGCCCCCAGCTCACCGCTGACCGTGGTCACCAACCCCAAAGACCCTCGCCAACCGGTGCCCGCCAGCGATGGCGGCGACTACCTCAAGACCATCCCCGGCTTCGCCCTGGTGCGCAACGGCGGCACCAACGGCGACCCGGTGCTGCGCGGCATGTTCGGCTCGCGCCTGAATATCCTCACCAACGGCGGCATGATGCTCGGCGCCTGCCCGGGCCGCATGGATGCGCCAACTTCGTATATTTCGCCGGAAACCTACGACAAGCTCACCGTGATCAAAGGCCCGCAAACCGTGCTCTGGGGCCCGGGCGCGTCTGCCGGCACCATCCTGTTCGAGCGTGAGCCGGAGCAGTTCGGCGAGCTGGGCACACGGGTCAACGCCAGCGTATTGGCCGGCTCCAACGGGCGTTTCGACAAGGTCATCGATGCCGCTGCCGGCGGGCCATTGGGCTACGTGCGGGTGATCGGCAACCAGGCCCATGCCGACGATTACAAGGACGGCAACAACGACACCGTCGCCTCGCGCTATGACAAGTGGAACGGTGACGTGGCCGTGGGTTTCACGCCCGACGCCGACACCCTGCTGGAACTCACCGCCGGGCGTGGCGACGGCGAGGCGCGCTACGCCGGGCGCGGCATGGACGGCTCGCAGTTTCTGCGCGAAAGCCTGGGGCTGCGTTTCGAAAAGTCCAATATCGGTGAGGTGCTGGATAAGGTCGAGGCCCAGGTCTACTACAACTACGCCGATCATGTGATGGACAACTACAGCCTGCGTGTCCCTTCGGGCACCGGCATGATGGCGGGCCCCATGGCGTCCAACGTCGACCGCCGCACCCTTGGCGCACGCATCAAGGCCACCTGGCGCTGGGCGGATGTGCAATTGATCAGCGGCCTGGATGCGCAGACCAATGAACACCGTGCGCGCAGCAGCATGGGTATCGACACGTATAAGGATTTGCCGCGCAACAAGGACGCCAATTTCCACAACTACGGTGTGTTCGGCGAACTGACCTGGTACGCCGCCGACAACGATCGCCTGATCACCGGCGCGCGCTTGGACCGCGCCTCGGCCAAGGACTTCCGTCAACGCACCGGCTCGGGAATGATGTCGCGCCCGAACCCGACCGCCGGCGACACCCGCGCCGATACATTGCCCTCGGGCTTTGTGCGTTATGAGCACGACCTGGCGGACAGCCCCACCACGCTGTATGCCGGCCTGGGCCACGCGGAACGTTTCCCGGATTACTGGGAGCTGTTTTCCCCCAACACCGGCGCGGCCGGTTCGGTGAATGCCTTCGACGGCGTGAAGCCCGAGAAAACCACCCAGCTCGACTTCGGTGCCCAGTACAAGAGCGCCGACCTGGAAGCCTGGGTGTCGGGCTATGTCGGCCAGGTGCGCGACTTCATCCTGTTCGACTACAGGCCCGGCATGATGGGCACCACCTCCCAGGCGCGCAATGTGGACGCACGCATCATGGGCGGCGAAGTGGGCGCAGCGTACAAGCTGAGCCAACACTGGAAAGCCGACGCCAGCCTCGCCTATGCCTGGGGCAAGAACAGCAGCGACGGCAAGGCCCTGCCACAAATGCCACCGCTGGACACGCGCCTGGGCCTGACCTACAGCGAAGACGATTGGAGCGCTGGTGCGTTGTGGAGGGTGGTCGCGGCGCAACACCGTATCGACCCGAACAAAGGCAACGTGGTCGGCAAGGACTACGACAAGAGCGGCGGCTTCGGCGTGTTCTCGCTGAACGCGGCCTACCGCATCAACAAGCACTTCAAGGTCAGCACCGGCGTCGACAACTTGTTTGGCAAGGCCTACGCCGAGCATCTGAACCTGGCCGGTAACGCAGGCTTCGGTTACCCAGCCAACGACCCGCAGGCCATCAAGGAGCCGGGGCGTACGCTCTGGACCAAGGTGGACATGAGCTTCTAAAAGCATCGCAGGCAAGCCAGCTCCCACAGGTGCAATACAGTCCCCTGTGGGAGCTGGCTTGCCTGCGATGACGGTGTAACAGACCAAGAAAAATCAAAAGCCTTATGCGGAGCAGCCGATGACCACACAAAAAATTTCCTTCTACAACCTGGCCTGGCGCTGGCACTTCTACGCCGGCCTCTTCGTCGCCCCCTTCATGGTGCTGCTGGCCCTCACCGGCATCATCTACCTGTTCAAACCCCAGCTCGACCCGCTGATGTACGGCCACCTGCTCACCGTGCCCGCCGCCGAACATGCGCTGAGCGCCGACGAGCAACTGCAGCGCGCCCAGGCCGCCTACCCCCACGCCGCGATCAGCAAATACCTGCCCCCTGCCGGCGCCACTCGCAGCGCGCAGTTCGTGATGCGCAACGATGCCCACGAGGTGACGGTGTTCATCGACCCCTATCGCGGCACCGTCCTCGGTGAGCAAGACGCAAACAACAACCTGCAAGCCATCGTCCGCGCCCTGCACGGCGAACTGATGATCGGCACCGTGGGCGATCGCCTGATCGAATTGGCCGCTGGCTGGGGCGTGATGCTGGTGGTGTCCGGCCTGTACCTGTGGTGGCCGCGGGGCAAGTCCTCGGCCGGCGTGTTATGGCCGCGCTTCGGCAGCCGTGGCCGCTTGTTCTGGCGTGACCTGCACGCTGTCGCCGGCTTCTGGGGCGCAGCGTTCCTGCTGGTGATGTTGCTCAGCGGCATGACCTGGACCGGCTTCTGGGGCAAGCAATACGCCGACCTGTGGAACACCTTCCCAGCCGCGATGTGGAACAGCGTGCCGCAGTCCGACCAGCAGGCCCGTGTGCTCAACACGGCCACCCAGCAAACCGTGCCCTGGGCCCTGGAAAACACGCCGATGCCAATGTCCGGCGACCACGCCGAGCATATGAATCACGGCGCAATGCACGCAGGCCCGGCCGCACCCACGGTGCGCCTGCAACAGGTGGTCGACCTGGCCAACACACGCAAGGTCGAGCCCGGCTACAGCGTTACCTTCCCCACCACCGCCTCCGGTGTATTCACCGTCGCGGTGTTCGCCGACGACCCGCGCAACGACGCCACCCTGCACGTGGACCAGTACACCGGCAAGGTCCTGGCCGATGTACGCTGGGATCATTACAACCTGGTCGCACGCGCCACCGAGACCGGCGTGATGCTGCACGAAGGCAAGATGTTCGGCTGGGTCAACCAACTGATCGTGCTGGTGATCTGCCTGATGATTCTGCTCAGTGCGGTCAGCGGCGTGGTGATCTGGTGGAAGCGCCGGCCCCAGGGTGGACTGGGTGTACCGCCGCTGCGCCACGACCTGCCCAAGTGGAAAACCGCGATGGCGATCATGCTCGGGCTGGCGATCATTTTCCCGTTGGTAGGGGCTTCGTTGGTCCTGGTGTGGGCGCTGGATCGCTTGCTGCTGTCACGCATTAGCGCAAACGCCTGAAGCATTGTCGCCCAACGCCCTCTTTTGAAGCCTGCCGTGCACCCAACGGCCTCCGTGGCGCCAACCTGGTGCGCCACGGAGCGGCTTTACCTCCCGAACCCGCCGGTAAACCCGTGTCTGGCGTAGCAGGCACAGCCCTTGCAAAGCCCTGTGTATCTGCCCCACAACAATTATCGGTACACGGAGATCGCACCATGAAGCGTCGCAGCTTGATCAAGGCTTTCACTTTGTCGGCATCCATTGCCGCCATGGGTTTGACCTGGACCGTCCAGGCCGCCGAGACCATCAAGGTCGGCATCCTGCACTCGTTGTCCGGGACCATGGCGATCTCCGAAACCTCGCTCAAAGACATGGCGCTGATGACCATCGACGAGATCAACGCCAAAGGCGGGGTGAACGGCAAGATGCTCGAACCGGTGGTGGTAGACCCAGCGTCCAACTGGCCGCTGTTCGCCGAGAAAGGCCGCCAACTGCTGACCCAGGACAAGGTCGCCGTGGTGTTCGGCTGCTGGACCTCAGTGTCGCGTAAATCGGTGTTGCCGGTGTTTGAAGAACTCAACGGTTTGCTGTTCTACCCGGTGCAGTACGAAGGTGAAGAGATGTCGCCCAACGTGTTCTATACCGGTGCGGCGCCGAACCAGCAGGCGATCCCGGCGGTGGAATACCTGATGAGCGAAGAAGGCGGCAGCGCCAAGCGTTTCTTCCTGCTCGGCACCGACTATGTGTACCCGCGCACCACCAACAAGATCCTGCGCTCGTTCCTGCATTCCAAAGGCGTGGCGGATAAAGACATCGAAGAGGTCTACACCCCGTTCGGCCACGCCGATTATCAGACCATCGTCGCCAACATCAAGAAGTTCTCCGCCGGTGGCAAGACCGCGGTGGTCTCCACCGTCAATGGCGACTCCAACGTACCGTTCTACAAAGAACTGGCCAACCAAGGCTTGAAAGCCACCGAGGTACCGGTGGTGGCGTTCTCGGTGGGTGAAGAAGAACTGCGTGGCATCGACACCAAGCCGTTGGTGGGCAACCTCGCGGCCTGGAACTACTTCCAGTCGGTGGAAAACCCGGTGAACCAGAAGTTCGTGGCCGACTGGAAAGCCTACGCCAAGAAACACAACCTGCCGGGCGCCGACAAAGCCGTGACCAACGACCCGATGGAAGCCACCTATGTGGGCATCCATATGTGGGCGCAGGCGGCGGAAAAAGCCAAGTCCACTGACGTCGACAAAGTGCGTGAAGCCCTGGGCGGCCAGACCTTCGCCGCGCCGTCGGGCTTCACCCTGACCATGGACAAGACCAACCACCACCTGCACAAGCCGGTGATGATCGGTGAGATCCAGGCCGACGGGCAGTTCTCGGTGGTGTGGCAGACCGAAGCGCCGATTCGTGCGCAGCCGTGGAGCCCCTACATCCCGGGCAATGACAAAAAGCCGGACTATGCCGTGAAGAGCAACTAACGCCCCCCACAGCTCGAATGTAGGACATGGTCACTGTGGGCGCTGGCTTGCCTGCGATGCAAACAACTCGGTGTGCCTGACACACCGCAGCGATGCCATCGCAGGCAAGCCAGCCCCCACACAGCCTGCTCCCACACTGTCCCCGCATGATCAGGACATTTTGCTATGCCCACTGCCCTCCACCGCCTCATCCTCGCCGTGCTGCTGGTGCTGCCCTTTGGCGCACACGCCAGCGACGCCGAAGACTTCCTTGCCGCCAACCCGGTGCAGCAAGCCAAACTCCTGCAGGACTGGGCCGCCCACCCCGACCCAACGCGTATCGAGTTGGTGGACGCCCTTGAGCAAGGTCAACTCATGCTCAACGGCGAAACCAAGACCGTGCGCCTGAACAACCGCCTGCGCGGCTTGATCAATAACGTGCAAGCCAGCCAGCAACTGCTCGCCGCCGACCCCAAGGTGCGCCTGGACGCAGCGCGCACCCTGCAAAAAAGCGCGGTGCCTGCACAACTTAAATTCCTCGACCAGCAGGTCGCCGCCGAAACGGATGAGCAGGTGCACAGCGCCCTGAGCCTGGCCCTGGCCAACCTGCAATTGGTCGACCCCGACCCGGTGGTGCGCCTGGCAGCCGTGCGCTTGCTCGGCAGCACCGGCGACCCGCTGGCCCGCACGCGCCTTGAAGCGCTGCTGGCGCCAGGCGTGGAAGCCGACGCCGCCGTGCACACCGCCGCTGAAACCAGCCTGGCCCAGGTCAAACGCAAACTGATGATGGGTGAAATCCTCGGCCAGGCGTTCAGCGGCATGTCCCTGGGCTCGATCCTGCTGTTGGCGGCCCTGGGCCTGGCGATCACCTTCGGCCTGCTCGGCGTGATCAACATGGCTCACGGCGAGATGCTGATGCTCGGCGCCTACTCCACCTATGTGGTGCAGTTGATGATGCAGCGCTATGTGCCCCAGGCCATCGAGTTCTACCCGTTGATCGCGTTGCCGGTGGCGTTTTTTGTCACCGCGGCCATCGGCATGGCGCTGGAACGCACAGTCATCCGTCACTTGTATGGCCGCCCACTGGAAACCCTGCTCGCCACCTGGGGCATCAGCCTGATGCTGATCCAGCTGGTGCGCCTGGTGTTCGGCGCGCAGAATGTCGAAGTGTCGAACCCGGCCTGGCTGTCTGGCGGCATCCAGGTACTGCCCAACCTGGTGCTGCCGTACAACCGCATCGTGATCATCGCCTTTGCGCTGTTCGTGGTGGTGCTCACCTGGCTGCTGCTGAACAAGACGCGCCTGGGTCTGAACGTGCGCGCCGTCACCCAGAACCGCAACATGGCCGCCTGCTGCGGCGTGCCCACCGGGCGCGTGGACATGCTCGCCTTTGGCCTCGGCTCCGGTATCGCAGGTTTGGGCGGCGTGGCGCTGAGCCAGATCGGCAACGTCGGCCCGGAGCTGGGCCAGAGCTACATCATCGACTCGTTCCTGGTGGTGGTGCTCGGCGGCGTCGGCCAGTTGGCCGGCAGTGTCATGGCCGCCTTTGGCCTGGGGATCGCCAACAAGATCCTCGACCCCCAGATCGGCGCCGTGCTCGGCAAGATCCTGATCCTCGCGCTGATCATTCTGTTTATCCAGAAACGCCCGCAAGGACTCTTCGCACTGAAAGGACGGGTGATCGACTGATGAACCAGCCATTGATGCTTACGGCCACGCAAAAGGCCGGCCCCAAGGTCACGATTGCAGTCGGTGCAGTCATCCTGCTCCTGCTGCTGGCGTTGCCCCTGTGCTCGCTCTTGTCTGCCGACAACCCGCTGCATGTGTCGGCCTACACCTTGACCCTGGTGGGCAAGATTCTCTGTTACGCCATCGTCGCCCTCGCGCTGGATCTGGTGTGGGGTTACGCCGGGATGTTGTCCCTGGGCCACGGTTTGTTCTTCGCCTTGGGCGGCTACGCCATGGGCATGTACTTGATGCGCCAGGCGGCAGGCAGCGAGTTGCCGGCGTTCATGACCTTTTTGTCCTGGACCGAATTGCCCTGGTACTGGGCCGGCACCGACCACTTCCTCTGGGCGTTGTGCCTGGTGGTACTGGCCCCCGGTGTGCTGGCGTTGGTGTTCGGTTTCTTCGCCTTCCGCTCGCGGATCAAGGGCGTGTATTTCTCGATCATGACCCAGGCCCTGACGTTCGCCGGGATGCTGTTGTTCTTTCGCAACGAGACCGGGTTCGGCGGCAACAACGGCTTTACCAACTTCCGCAGCATCTTAGGTTTTGGCATCACTGAACCGGGCACGCGGGCGGTGTTGTTTTTCGCCACGGTGTTGTTGCTGGTGGCCAGCCTCTACATCGGCTGGCGCCTGGCGAAGAGCAAGTTCGGGCGCGTGCTCACCGCCCTGCGCGATGCCGAGAACCGCCTGATGTTCTGCGGTTACGACCCACGCGGTTTCAAGCTGTTCGTGTGGGTGTTGAGCGCAGTGTTGTGCGGCCTTGCCGGTGCGCTGTATGTGCCGCAAGTGGGCATCATCAACCCCAGCGAAATGTCACCGACCAACTCCATCGAATCCGCCGTGTGGGTAGCGCTGGGCGGGCGTGGCACGCTGATCGGGCCGCTGCTCGGCGCCGGTGTGGTCAATGGCATGAAGAGTTGGTTCACCGTGGCCTTCCCCGAGTACTGGCTGTTCTTCCTGGGGGCGCTGTTCATTATCGTCACCCTGTACCTGCCCAAGGGCGTTATCGGCCTGCTGAAGAAATGAGGAACGTCATGCTTGAACCTATTTTCGACGCAGGCAGCGGCCGCGATGCGATTGGCATCGGCCAGGTCGCGGGCAAAGGGCTCAACACCCGCCACGGTACCATTCTGACCCTGGAAGATATCAGCGTCAGCTTTGACGGTTTCAAGGCCCTCAACGACCTGAACCTGTACATCGGCGTTGGCGAATTGCGCTGCATCATCGGCCCCAACGGCGCGGGCAAGACCACGCTGATGGACGTGATCACCGGCAAGACCCGGCCCAGCCACGGCAAGGCCTGGTTTGGCGAAACCCTGGACCTGACGCGCATGAGCGAAGTGCAGATCGCCCAGGCCGGCATCGGGCGCAAATTCCAGAAGCCCACGGTGTTCGAAGCCCTCAGCGTGTTCGAAAACCTGGAGCTGGCGCAGAAGACCGACAAGTCGGTGTGGGCCAGCTTGCGAGCGCGCCTCAACGGCGAGCAAAAAGACCGCATCGAGGAAGTGCTCGACACCATCCGCCTCACCGCCTCGGTGCATCGCCCAGCCGGTTTGCTGTCCCACGGCCAGAAGCAGTTCCTGGAAATCGGCATGTTGCTGATGCAAGACCCGCAACTGTTGCTGCTCGATGAACCAGTGGCGGGCATGACCGACGCCGAGACCGAGTTCACCGCCGAACTGTTCAAGCGCCTGGCCGGCAAGCACTCGTTGATGGTGGTGGAACACGACATGGGGTTTGTCGGCTCGATTGCCGACCATGTGACTGTGTTGCACCAGGGCAGCGTGCTGGCCGAAGGGTCGCTAGAACAGGTGCAGGAAAATGAGCGGGTGATCGAGGTTTACCTCGGCCGCTAACGCTGACACGAACGGCTGTATGTGGGAGCTGGCTTGCCTGCGATAGCGGTTTACCTGACACACCGGGTCGCCTGCATCGCAGGCAAGCCAGCTCCCACAGTTGATCCGGTTCCCGCAGGGGGATTGAGGAGGTTTTGAGAATGCTGCAAGTCGACAAGCTGCACCAGTATTACGGCGGTAGCCATATTCTGCGCGGGCTGTCCTTCGACGTGAAGGTCGGCGAAGTCACCTGCCTGCTCGGGCGTAACGGCGTGGGCAAGACCACCCTGCTCAAGTGCCTGATGGGTCTGCTGCCAGCCAAGGAAGGCGCGGTGAACTGGGAAGGCAAGGCCATCACCGGCTTCAAGCCGCACCAGCGCGTACATGCCGGCATCGCCTACGTGCCCCAGGGCCGCGAGATTTTTGCGCGGCTGACCGTGGAGGAAAACCTGCTGATGGGGCTGTCGCGCTTCCCCGGCGCCGAAGCCAAAGAGGTGCCAGCCTTCATCTACGAACTGTTCCCGGTATTGCTGCAAATGAAGCACCGCCGCGGCGGCGATTTATCCGGGGGCCAACAACAACAGTTGGCGATTGGCCGCGCCCTGGCGAGCCGCCCGCGCCTGTTGATTCTCGATGAGCCCACCGAAGGCATCCAGCCGTCGGTCATCAAGGAGATCGGCGCGGTGATCAAGAAGCTCGCGGAGCGCGGCGACATGGCGATCCTGTTGGTGGAGCAGTTCTATGACTTTGCCGCTGAACTGGCTGACCAGTACCTGGTGATGTCCCGTGGCGAAATCGTGCAGCAGGGCCGTGGTGAAAATATGGAAAGCGAGGGTGTGCGTGGGCTGGTAACCATCTAATCTGTAGCCTCCTAACGATAAGCACACGCCATGAACCTGCCCATTACCCCTGCCCTGTTCACGCCCAGCTGGCACGCCGAACTGGAACTCGGCTACGCGCGTGTCAAAGACACCACACGCCCGGTATTGCGCCGCCACCTTGGCCCGCTGCGCGTGCAAAAACACTTGTACGCCGAAGGCCCCGAGGTGTGCCAGCACATCATCGTGCACCCACCCGGCGGGATTGCCGGTGGCGATCGCCTGGATATCAGCGCCCATGTGGGCACGGGTGCCTGGGCACAACTGACCAGCCCCGGCGCCGCCAAGTGGTACCGCGCCAGCGGCCCGGCGTATCAGCAACTTGAACTGACTGTGGAAGCCGGCGCGACCCTGGAATGGCTGCCTCAGGAAACCATCGTGTTCAGCGCGGCCCAGGCCGAACTCACCACGCGAATCGAGCTGTTGGGCGATGCACGGTTGTTCTATTGGGATGTGGTCGCCCTGGGGCGCCCGGCCAGTGGCGAACGGTTCGACCTGGGCCATTTCCAATCGCACCTGGACATTCGCCGCGACGGCCAGTTGCTCTGGCATGAGCGCCAGCGCATTGTGGGCGCCGATGGGTTGCTGGATTCGCCTATCGGGCTGGATGGGCAGCCGGTGTTTGCCACATTGTTGGTGACCGGTGAGATCGAACCTGAATTATTGGAACAATGCCGCTCACTGCCCCACGCGGTGCGCGGTGACCTGACCCAACTGCCCGGCTTGCTGGTGGCGCGGTGCCTGGCCAGTGAAGCGCTGCTGGCGCGGGGGTGGTTGATTGATTTATGGCGGCTTTTGCGACCGGCCGTACTCGGCAGGGAAGCGATATCACCAAGAATCTGGAGCACATGAAGATCAAACTGTGGAGCCAGCTCCCACATAAATCAGCTTCACATGGGATCTTCTATGTATTTAAGAATGAATTTTATGAAGGACCCTGAACCATGGACCTGACCCCACGGGAAAAAGACAAACTGCTGATCTTCACCGCAGGCCTGGTCGCCGAACGGCGCCTGGCACGCGGAGTGAAGCTCAACTACCCGGAGACCATCGCCTATATCTCCGCCGCCCTGATGGAGGGCGCCCGCGATGGCCGCACGGTGGCCGACCTGATGCACTACGGCACCACCCTGCTCAGCCGCGAACAGGTTATGGAAGGCATCCCGGAAATGATCCCGGATATCCAGGTGGAAGCCACGTTCCCCGACGGCACCAAGCTGGTCACCGTCCACCAGCCCATTGCCTGAGGCGCAGCCATGATTCGTGATGCAACCGAACACGACCTGCCGGCAATCCGCGCCATTTACAACGACGCGGTGTTGAACACCACGGCGATCTGGAACGAGCAACCGGTGGACCTGGCCAACCGCCAGGCCTGGTTCAGTGCGCGCCAGGCGCAGCAATACCCGATCCTGGTGGCGGTGGACAACGACGAAGTCACCGGCTACGCCTCATTCGGCGACTGGCGCCCCTTCGAAGGCTTCCGCTACAGCGTCGAACACTCGGTATACGTGCGCAATGACCAGCGTGGCAAAGGCCTCGGCCCACACCTGATGCAGGCCCTGATCGAGCGCGCCCGCAGCTGCGGCAAGCACGTCATGGTCGCCGCCATCGAAAGCGGCAACCTGGCCTCGATCCGCCTGCATGAGCGCCTGGGCTTCGTGACTACCGGGCAAATGCCGCAAGTGGGCATCAAGTTCGGCCGCTGGCTGGACCTGACCTTTATGCAACTGACCTTGAACCCGGGCGCACAACCGCCCAAGGAGTGACATCGATGAGCGCTGCACAACTGCGTCGAGTCAATGCGGAAAGTTTTGCCCACTACCGCCGGGGCTTGATCGAGCTGTTGCTGGACGCGGTGCAGCACGGCGCGTCGGTGGGCTTCATGGCCGACTTCGATGAGGCCCAGGCCCGGGACTACCTGAGCGGCGTGCAAGCCGGTGTCGAGGACACCAGCCTGCTGCTGTGGGTGGTGGTGCGCGACGAGCAGGTGATCGCCAGCGTGCAATTGGCGTTGTGCCAGAAAGCCAACGGTCTGAACCGCGCCGAGGTGCAAAAGTTGCTGGTGCACAGCAGCGCCCGTCGCCATGGCCTGGGCCAGCAATTGATGAATACCCTGGAACTCGCCGCGCGCCAGCACAAGCGTGGCCTGCTGTACCTGGACACCGAGGCCGGCTCCGGCGCCGAAGCCTTTTACCAGTCGCTGCGCTACACCAAAATCGGTGAGCTGCCCGACTATTGCCAAAGCCCGGACGGGCGCTACAGCCCGACCGCCATCTACTTCAAGACCCTGGGGCAACCTGCATGATTCCTGGTGAATATCAGATCCAGCCTGGCGAGATCGAACTGAATGTCGGCCGCCGCACCCTCACCCTCGGCGTGGCCAACAGCGGCGACCGGCCGATCCAGGTGGGCTCGCATTACCACTTTTTCGAGACCAATGACGCGCTGGAATTCGACCGAGCGGCCAGCCGTGGCATGCGCCTGAATATTCCGGCGGGCACGGCGGTGCGGTTTGAGCCGGGGCAGCGTCGGGAGGTGGAGTTGGTGGATTTGGGTGGTGGGCGGCGGGTATTTGGGTTTGCAGGGCGGGTCATGGGCGACCTTTAGGGCCTCATCGCAGGCAAGCCAGCTCCCACAGTTGAAATGCAATCCCCTGTGGGAGCTGGCTTGCCTGCGATAGCGATTTCACATTCAACACCTATTCTTCAGGGCACACACATGAAAATCACCCGCCAAGCCTACGCCGACATGTACGGCCCCACCGTCGGTGACAAGGTGCGCCTGGCCGACACCGAACTGTTCGTCGAAGTGGAACAGGACTTCACCGTCTACGGCGAAGAGGTCAAATTCGGCGGCGGCAAGGTGATCCGTGACGGCCAGGGCCAGAGCCAGTTGCTCGCCCATGAAGTGGTCGACACGCTGATCACCAACGCGCTGATCATCGACCACTGGGGCATCGTCAAGGCTGACGTGGGCCTCAAGAACGGCCGCATCCACGCTATCGGCAAGGCTGGCAACCCGGACATCCAGCCCGGTGTGACCATGGCCATCGGCGCCAGCACCGAAGTGATCGCCGGGGAAGGCATGATCCTCACGGCGGGCGGCATCGACTCCCATGTGCACTTCATCTGCCCGCAGCAGATCGAAGAGGCCCTGACCAGCGGCGTCACCACCATGATCGGCGGCGGCACGGGGCCGGCTACCGGCACCAACGCCACCACCTGCACCTCCGGCCCGTGGCACCTTGCGCGGATGCTGCAGGCCAGCGATTCGTTCCCGATGAACATTGGCTTTACCGGCAAGGGCAACGCCAGTTTGCCCGAGCCGCTGATCGAGCAGGTCAAGGCCGGTGCGATCGGCTTGAAGCTGCACGAAGACTGGGGCACCACGCCGGCGAGCATCGACAACTGCCTGAGCGTCGCCGATGCCTACGACGTGCAGGTGGCGATCCACAGTGACACCCTCAATGAGTCGGGCTTTGTCGAAACCACCCTCGCCGCGCTCAAGGGCCGCACCATCCACACCTACCACACCGAAGGTGCCGGTGGCGGCCATGCACCGGACATCATCAAGGCCTGCGGTTTCCCCAATGTGCTGCCCAGCTCCACCAACCCGACGCGGCCGTTCACGCGTAACACCATCGACGAACACCTGGACATGTTGATGGTGTGTCACCACCTGGACCCGAGCATTGCCGAAGACGTGGCCTTCGCCGAAAGCCGCATCCGCCGCGAAACCATCGCCGCCGAAGACATCCTGCACGACCTCGGCGCGTTCTCGATGATCAGCTCCGACAGCCAGGCCATGGGCCGCGTCGGCGAGGTGATCACACGCACCTGGCAGACCGCCGACAAGATGAAAAAACAGCGTGGCCCGCTGCCCGGCGACGGCCCCGGCAACGACAATTTCCGCGCCAAGCGCTACATCGCCAAATACACCATCAACCCGGCGATCACCCACGGCATCAGCCATATCGTCGGCTCCATCGAAGTCGGCAAATGGGCCGACCTGGTGCTGTGGCGCCCGGCTTTTTTCGGCATCAAGCCCACGCTGATCCTCAAGGGCGGCGCCATTGCTTCGAGCCTGATGGGCGACGCCAACGCCTCGATCCCGACGCCGCAGCCGGTGCATTACCGCCCCATGTTCGCCAGCTTCGGCAGCTCCCTGCACGCCACCAGCCTGACGTTTATCAGCCAGGCCGCGCAGGCGGCCGGACTGCCCGAGGCCCTGGGCCTGAAGAAGCAGATCGCGGTGGTCAAGGGTTGCCGCGATGTGCAGAAAACCGACCTGATCCACAACGATTACCTGCCGGATATCGAGGTTGACCCGCAAACCTATCAGGTCAAGGCTGACGGTCAGTTGCTGTGGTGCGAACCGGCCGAGGTGTTACCGATGGCCCAGCGGTACTTCCTGTTCTAGAGGATGGCGCTGATCGCTTGATCGGTCAGTGTCTGGTTCAAGGTGATCAGCTCGGCATTGATGCGGCCAAAGGTGTCATCGTAGTCTTGCTGGGGCATCAGTTGCCCCGGTTCACTTTCCGAAGCCGATCGGCCCAGGCGCCGGGCTGTCTGGCTGATGGTTTGACGCAGGGCCTGCCTCGCTCTCTCGGGGAGGTGGGCAGCGGCGGCCCATTGTGCCTGCGCGGCCTCATAGTCGATCAGGGCGTCGAATTTTTCGGCAATCAGCGCGTAATCAGTTTGATGCGCACGCTGCAGGAAGTCAGTCCACATCGGCTGCTCCAGCAGATTGTCACGCAACTGCGCGCCCTGATCCTGCAGCTGTACGCGCTGGAATGCCGCCTCCACCATCGGCGCCGTGACATAGTCCTCGCGAAACATCATGCTTCTGGATTGCCAGGGCAAGTCCAGCCGGGTGGCCAGCGGCACCGTATACGCCAGATAGATTTCGACTTCGTCGATATCGGCGATCACATTACCGGCGCCATCGTAATGCTCAATGCGCAGGCCCTGGGCATCATACTCGGGAAACCTGGCGCCCTGCTCCTGCAACTCGGCGACGCGAGCATGGGCAATACGCCCCAGCTCATCAAGGCGCCATTTCCTCCTGGCCAGGTTGAACACGGCCCTGCGCACGGCGTCGACATCCTCGCTGAAGTAGGCTGACCAATGCAGCACGGCAACGCCCATCGAATTGAACAACTGCGCCCCGGCGTCCACGCAGGCCGCTGGGTCCCGGGCCATCAGGAACAAGTGTTCGCGTAATTCGGCGTCTTCGCCCATCGCCTCAAGCATGCGCCAGACTTTGGCGGTCAATTCCGGCAACCATACGCCGCCCCTGCCTGTCGAGTCCCCGGAGTGCCTGACGGCACGAAGAAGATTGAAAAAGCCCTCAGAGCCAAACGAGCCTTCAAGCATGTCCCATAACACTTGCCTGGAGGGCCATTCCTGCGCCGAATAACCGGTTTTCCACTGCTCGCTGTCGAGCGCGCCCCTTTTCGGCAATTGGCGATCCGGATCCCGGCCAGCGGCCTCGATGTACCGCTTGAATTGAGCAAGCAGCTCAGGCGTCAGCTCTTCACGGGTGAGGAAGGTTTTCGCCACAATCAGTGCCTTATCCGAGCCCGGCGCGAACTCGGGAATCCGCGCTATCGGGTTCTGCCGCATATCCAGAATGAAATTTTCCGGCCTGGGCACACGGAACACACTGGCAGGCCACTCCTCCAGGCTTGTGTCATTGAGCAGCAAGGTCTGTAAGCGCGGCATGCGCCCAACATCGGGTGGCAAGCCGAGTGGGTTCATGTCCAAAAACAACTCCTTGAGACGCACCCGATCTTTCAAGCGCAGGACGTCTTCAGGCGTCAGGACAATATCGTTGCCGCCCAAATGCAACCGCTGCAAATGCGGCATCTGTTCGATGGCTGACGGCACGCTTGTCAGTTGAGCAGCCTCGATCCCTAATCGACGCAGACCGCGAAAGTTGGCGAGCAGTGGCTGCACATCCGCATCCGTCAGCTGCGAGCCTTCGGTTCCCACAATGCCCAAGTAGCTGACATGGTCGAAGTTTGCAGTCAGTGCGGGCAAGGTTCTGAGCTGCTGTGCCAGGTCGTCTTCCAACCATTCGATTTTCTGCCCCAAAAGGCGCCCATTTCGATCGTAGTGCCGTGGGCCGACCTTTCTCCAGGCGTCATCCAGCGCCGTATAAATCTTGCGCCTGGCCCTCAGCACCTGGCGTTGCTGGTCACCGAACGCCTCCATGCCCTGGGGCGGTGTGCTCAACCAGTTGTGCAAGGTGGCCTGCAGGGTCTTGTACTCTTGCTCCAACGCACGCAGCCAGCTCAGGTCCAGCGCGCCGCGCTCGTTGATCAGGGCGAGCATTTCGTCCCGGGTGATTTGCGGGTACAGGCTGCGGATCCGCTCGCGCGTGATTTTTTCCCACTCAGTGCCACCCCGCCCGCTCAATGGATAGCCGCGACGCTCACCCGGCAACACGCTGGGCGGTCGAAAAAAAGGCAGTTTTTCCGGCGACATGCCCAAGGCTTTGCGCAACGGTACTCGGCCTATTGCATGCTGCTTGATCAACCCCTTCAATTGCTCACCCTGGCCGACGTGGGGCACGCCAATCGCGTTGCGATGGGCATCGGTCAACGCATGCTGCAAAGCACCATAGAAACCATTGAGCCCATGCAGGTGCTGGCCGCGCTCATCGAAGGCTTGGTAACGCCCATCCTCCATGCGTGCCAACACCTTGCGACTACTCGCCTCCAGGGGGCCGAAGCTGGCGCGCAATGGGCCTTCAAACCGGCCTTCGCGAACTTCCAGGCGCAAATTGTCCGACCAGCCGGGCAGTGCCGGCAGTGTGTGCAGGGCCAGGGTTTCGGTGTCTGGGCCGGCCAACGCGTCGAGGTACAAGCCTTCATACGCGAGGGTCAGGCGCATTTGCTGCTGCGCCCGGCGCGCCTTTTCAGCGAGGCGCAGGGGAATGCGCTTGGCGCGGTTCATCGTGTCGCGCTCGCTCGGCGTCGCGTCCACCAGCACTTCGCGCGCCAAAATCGTCGGCACGCCACTGAAGTCGCGCTGGATCAGCATAATCGCGGTGTCGGAGGGTGGCTGCTGCTCGACGTAGATACTCTTCATCAACCGCTCGCGCACCTCGATGGCCCTTTGTTCGAGTTTCAATCTCAGGGCCTCGGTTCTCGCCTCGGGTGTGCGGGCGGTGTAACTGCCCACCAGAGCATCGCGCTGAGGTTCGCTGAGCGCTTCGATAATGCGTATGGGCAACTGGCCGCTCATCAAATCGGCGCGGTGGACCTGCACGGTGTCCGCCGCCGCGGCCTGCTGATTACCGTATTTGATCGACGGTCCGCTCAACTCGGTGCCGGCAAATGCCTCGATCGCCTTGCTCGCTGGCCATCCCGGCGACTCCACCGCCAGGGATGCGGCATAGCTGCACAGTGCGCTGCTGAGCGAGCCCTGGCGAATGCCCTCGGCGACGTTCACCGCATCGCGATACGCCCTGAACTGGCGCAGGGTGTCGAGCAGGATCGCCGGCACCGGCTCGCCTTCCACATGCACGCGGCGCAGCACGTCCTCACTCACAGCCGCCACGCTGCGCGCCTGCTCCAACTCGGCATCGCTGAAGCCCTCCGTCACCGGGCCCAATCGCCGCATCAACGTGGCGCCTTCCCAGGTGTGCGGGCGTTCCACTTCATGGTTCCAGAGGCCAGCGCTGTTGCTCTTCAATATCGGTTGATAGGCCTCGGCACGTGTGGGATGGAGGATGCGGAATTGCTCGGTCAGCGGGTCTTGTTGCACGGCATAGCGTTTGCCCTCCAACGGCAGCACGGTCTGGCCGTTGTGCCGGTGCAGGCCTTGCTCATCCGCCGCCACTGAAGGGAGGGACGCGGTGTGCTCATAGGCCGACAAGTCGGGTTTCCAGAGCCGAGTCTTGCCACTGGGCAGGGTAACGGATTTGAGCTGCTCGATAAACGGCGACACGGTGAAGTGCACCACGGCTGCCTGTACCGCCAGCGCCGCCAGGTTTTCCACCACGTCGGTGATGTGCGCCCAGCCCGCTTCGCGGTCGCCTTCGCTCAGCTCGATAACACCGTCGATGACTTCGTAAAGTAGTTGCCCGGCCATCGCCACAGCCATCACCACACCCAGCGGCGGCACCGCCATGGCCACCAGGTTCAGGCCGAACAGGCCGATACTCAGGTAATGCGCAGCGCGCAGTGAACGCGAGGCCTCATCGACATCGGAGGTGCTCACCGCACGATGCCGGGCGTTCTCGAACAGCCGCGTACGCAGGCTGCCCAGGCGATAGGTCCACAGGTCTGCAACTTGCCATAGGTCCGTCAGGGTGTGGGCGCGAATGTTGAATTCAGGGGCAGCGGCATGTACGCGCACGTAGGGCTGGGGTTCGCCCAGTGTCGAAGGCGTGGCAAAGGACGGAGAAGTCAGCAAGCGCCCCCACTCCGATCGCAAGGCCTGTGCACCAAACGGCTGGGGAGGTGCGTCCAGCACCAGTTCGGTTAGTCGTTTGTAGTAGTAGGCGCGGTCTTTGTCGGCAACGAACCGGGCAAAAAAATGCTGGTTCGGCGTAGCCTTCCAGCCTTGGGAGCGGTCAGCTTGCTGGGTGGTTTTCGCGCTCAGGCGCTCGGTCAAATCATTGCGAAAGTCATTGAAGCTTTCATAACGCTTGATGGGATGGTCGGGGTCATCGGGAATATAGACGATGACCCAGCAGGTGTAGCCAGGCTTGGCGCAAGTGTCGATGACCAGGCAATCGTGCACATGCAGGTTCATCAGGCTCAGGCTGCGATACCCGATGGGCTTGCCGTCGCTGAGGATGTGTTTTTCCCCGGCCGCCACGCGCATCAGCAGCGCGTGGTCGCTGTCGCCAATGTCGCCTTTGAGCAATGCCAGGTACGCCGCCGCCTTGAAGGCGGCTTTCTGATGCCGGACATAACGTTCGCGCAGTTCGGCTTGGGATTTGGCGTCGTCAGGTTTCAATTGCGCCCGCAGGTGAGCCTGGTACTGCTTGCCCAGGTCCAGGTCTCGGCACAGCTGGGTGAACGCATGAATCTTCAGGGTCGTGGTGTGGCGCTCGAAATGATCGCGCACGTCCGGTTGGGTAATGAAACCTGAGGCGCTGTTGAAATAGCCCTCTCGAGTCTCCCGTTGCTCAAAGTTGCCGAGGGCAGCGTGCAGCAGGGAGAACGTTTTGACCCTGAAGCCACCGGTCTTCACGCCAAAGGCATCTTCGACCGGTACATACAGGCGCAACCAGGTTTGATTGACGTCCAGCTCGTGGCCGATAGCCTTTAGCTCGGCTTCCAGCAAGGGTTGGGCAAACGCTTGCTCCGAGCGTATGGGACTGAAGGTTTTCTCCAGTTCGTTGAGCGACTCGCAACGGGCGTCCAGCAACACTTTGAGCTGATCTTTGCGTGCCTGGGAAGCGGCGTCATACCAGCGGGGAATAGCCGGCGGCGTGTCCTTGAGGGCCTTGCGACGGGAGGGCGAACTGTTGACCAGGCAAGTGGGGATCGCCTGCTTGATCAGTTCGTAATGCTGGCCCTGCTCACCAGGAGGCGGGGTGGCGGGGTCGATGACCTGAAAGTCCGGCATGGGATGACAACCTTTTCTTGGAAGAGGTTGTCATCCTAGGCACGCCGTTTTTGCGGCTGGCGCTAACTAAATCAATGATCTGTTCAGAACTGCTCGCGCGGATTGAACGCAGCCTTTTGCGCCAGGGCCTCCCACAACGCCTTGACCTCATCATCCGCCGCCTTGGGCATGACAGCCTTGAGCTGGATGAACAGATAACCGCGCTGCCCGGCCTTGTTCAGCAAGCCATGGCCCTTGGCGCGCATGCGCTGGCCGTTCTGGCTGCCGGCGGGCACCTTGAGATTAATCTTGCCGGTCAGCGTGGGCACCGCGACTTCCGTACCCAGCGCCAACTCCCACGGCGCCAGCGGCAGGTTGATGATCAGGTTTTCACCATCCACCTCGAACTTGGCGTGTGGTGCAAACTTGATGATCAGGTACAAGTCGCCATTGGACCCACCACCAATGCCAGGCGCACCCTGGGCCTTGAGGCGAATGCGCTCGCCATCGGCCACACCGGCCGGGATCTTCACGTTCAGGCTCTTGACGGTATTGCTGACGTGCCGGCCGGAGGCATCGTACTGGGGCACCTGGAAGCTGATCTGCTTGGACTCGGTCGACAGGGTTTCTTCCAGCGACACCGTCAACTGCATCTCCACATCCTGGCCCTTGCGCCCGGCGGGACGGCGCTGGCCGCCACCGAAAGCGTCACCGCGCGAGCCGAAGATCGAACTGAAGAAATCCGAGAAGTCGCCCGCGTCCTGGCCACCGCCAAAGCCGCCACGGCTCTGCCAGCCCGGCGGCCCCTGGAACGGCTGGCCATGCTGGCCGTATTTACGCAGCTCGTCGTACTCGGCGCGCTTGTCAGCACTTTTCAGTGCCTCATAGGCTTCGGACGCGTCCTTGAACTTGGCTTCGGCATCCTTTTCCTTGCTCACGTCCGGGTGATATTTACGCGCCAGCTTGCGATAAGCCGACTTAATCTCCTTGTCGTCAGCCGTTGGCTCGACACCGAGAATCTTGTAGTAGTCTTTGAAATCCATGGGGGCATCACCATCCGTTATCGATATCGCGCAGCCCGCCACACGGCACGCCATGGCTGGCAGCCTGGGAATTGATGTCAGGGCGCGTCATAAGTTAAATGGCGATACACGGCATCAATGCAATGGCTGTGTACCGCCTGGATATGCCCACAAGATTGGGGCAAAACATGGACTTTCAAGATAGGACGCGTCTATTTACGACGACAGACGCGTTACCCGCAACGCAAGAATCAGGCAAATCGGCCTCTTATCATGTCTTCGGTGTACTGGTAGTCCAAACGCAACTCGGTGCCAGCGGCGATATCTTCGGTAGCGAAAATGGCATTGAGTAAAAATGGCTTGCGCTTGATCTGCGCGTCAGGCCCCACGCCCAGCCACATGTCGGCCTCGACGTCGAAAGCCACGGTCTCAACGTTGTAGCCTCCCAACGCCTGGCGCAGGGGTGTGCCGTTTTCGTCGTACTCAAAGTGGGTGTTGATTCGCGACAGGATGTTGTCACCCGACAAGTGAATCGGTTCTTCCACCAGCGTGTTCCCGTGGGCAACCCTCTGGCTGCCCACCTTCATGGTATAGGTCTGTTCGCCAGGCCCGAAGATACCGAACGGCAGCACGGTACCGCCGTACACACCGACGATTTCGCCTTTGGCGATTCGGCGGTTGGCCACCACCATCGACTGGCCGATCAACGCTTTCTCGCCCGGCACTTTCACGTCTTGTTCGGTGAACGTGCGCAGTTGCAGTTGCGCTTCATAGCGCGCGCCGACCTGTTCATATCCCTCGAACTGGATGTAAGGCTTGATCTGCGCCGAGGTGTAGTGGGCGCCCGAGTCCTGGGTCACCTGCTTCTCCAGCGACCTGATTCGAATAGGCCGTCCCTGATAATCCCTCAGCGGATACTTGCCGTTGTTGGCACGGACGTAGCTGCCGGCCGGATTGGGATTGGCCGTGAAATGGATTTCACGGCGCATATAGCTGAGTTCGCCCGCCGTGTATGGCCGCACCGGCATGGACTCCGAGGCCTCCACAAATTCATCGTCCGAACCTTGCGGTACCATCCCGCCCCTCAGGCCCCGGCGCTTCCAGACCCCGGTGATATCAGGCTTGGCAATCACACCGCTGCTGGTCAACAGCAACGGATTGTCCACCGCCTGTACCCACAGCACGTAGTACTCACCGTCGCCCGCGTCGGGCATGCTCGCGACAAAATATTGCTTGCCATTGAATTCAATGGCTTGCGCCTGGGAAAGTTGCAGGTTCACGGAGGTGCTTTCCACCAGCGCCTCAAGCGTTGCCGTGGGTACCAACGCCTGCGCCACTTCATCGCGGGTCAAGGTTTCAATCAACTGCGCTTCTTCAATCGCAAACTGTGCCTGCAACTCCTCGGCCTTGGCATCGTAGGCTGCGCGCGATAACGTCCCAGCCTCGAAATCACGCCGCAAAGTATCCATTTTTTGGTGATGGGGCTCGTTCTGTACTTCAAACCGTGCGCGGTATTTGTTCGCCACATAATCTTTCCAGAAGTCCCTTGAAAGCACGGCCTGAAACTCCTGTGCGGAGTTATCCAGGCTGATGACTCGCTGATAGGCATCATTAAGCATCTCCAAGGAGACATTACCCAGACGGGCGAACCGTGGCTGTTGCGGCTGGCCCGGCAACTCAAGGCGATCCTTCAGGCCATGACGATACGCCAGCCGAATCTCCACCTCTTCCAAGCGGCTGAACTCCACCTCGCGCTGAGCGGAGGTCAAGTCGTCGCGCTTGCGGATCGCAGTTCTACGCTGATCGATATCTTGCAGTGCGATCTTCTCCAGCTCCTCCAGGCGCAACAGCCCCCTGGACAGTTTCAGCAGCGCCGCTCCCTGGGACGCGTCCAGTGCGAGGGTCCTGGCGTTGTGGGTCATCAGCAGGATCTCAAGGTTGCTGAAGGTCAGGGCCGCGCGATCACAACAGGCCGCCCGGCCCGCCCATTCAAACACTTCCTTGCGCAACTGCTCGGACTCGGCGCTGTTTTGCGTGATGCCATCGATCACGTCCCACACGCGCCGCTGCAAGTCTGCATGGCCTGCTGGTGCGACTTCCAGGTCACGCAGCACTTCGAAGAAACCTTGCGCACCGGGCAAGGCCTGCAGGGCGGCCCATTGAAGTCTGCGCTGCGCAACCTGTTGCGTGGAGAACCCGGTGGACCAGCGCCGGAACGGAGCATCAGTGGCAGCCAACACCACAGGACGATCAGCCACCCGCATGACGCTGGCGACCAGCCTGTTAGTGGCTCGTTCTCCCGCACTTAGCCGGTTGCCGTAAGCGACTATGCGTTGTCGCGTCTCGACCGACAGCGGGTTCAAATCCAGATCGGTCACACGGGTGACGCGCAGGGTCTGTGCCAGTTGCTCTTCCGGCGGGGCTATCAGCGAATCGGGCAATGTGGAAATATTGTTACCTCTGAGGTACACCGCATCCAGGCTTGGTTGGCCACCCAAGCCCGTCGGCCAGCTATCAATGCCGGTTGCCCCCATGCCCAATGAACGCAGATCCGACATTTGACTGAAATCCGGCGTGATACCCAGTGGGTTTGAATTGAGCAGCAACGCCCTGAGCGTGGTGCGTGACGACAGCATCGCTGCAGAATCGGGGGTCAGGCGTATCCGGTTGTTTTGCAGGGACAGCCGGGTCAAGCCCTGCATCTGCCCCAGCGCCGGTGGCAATTCGCGCAACCGGTTACTCGACAGGTCCAGCCAGCGCACGCCTCGAAAGCCAGAGAGAAAACCTTCAGGCGACGTATTGAGGTTCATGTTGCTCAATTTGAGTGAACCGACATGGCTGAAATCCGCATCCAGATCAGGCAGGCTCGGCAGGTTCAGGCCACTGAGGTCCAGCTCCAGACCGAAGGGGTCACCCGCGTGGGTGAGTTGCTGCGGGGTTTCCCTGCGCCAGCAACTCAAGATACGTTGCTGGGCCGTTGCGCGATCACTCAGTGCCGCCACCTCGGTGGAACGTTGCCCAACCCGCACATAGCGCTGGCGCTCACCGCCGCCGGAGAACCGCCAGCCCTCCAACTGACGCAGCAGCGTGTCAAATGCCTGCTCACGCGACGCCAGCTCTGCCTCGGCGGCCTCGCCCAACGCCCAAATCATCCCCCTGGAAAACTGCACGCTGTTGTTCGGGTATAGTTTCTGCATAACCCGAAGCCTTGGATTCGCGCTGTCGAAGGCGTCCTCAAGGGCGCCTCGCAGGAGCCGCGGATGGTTCTGCGTCAGGTTCTTCCAATACTGGTCGAACTTCTGCCAATAGTCGGCCGCAAAGGGGTTGCCATGCACGATGGTGACGTTATTCGTGCGCACGACCGCTTCGAGCTGATCCGCCGGCGGCGTCAAGTGTTGCGCGGGGACCTCCTTCAGTCGGTTATTCGACAGGTCGACACGCTTTAATCCGGTCAGGCTGGTTAATCCAGAAGGCCACCGGTCAATCTGCGTACCGCGCAAGTTCAACTCCGTGAGGTTTGGCATACCACTGAAGTCGGGCAATGTACCTAACGGGTTATGCATCAGGTCCAGGTTTTCAAGCGCGCTGAGCCGGCTTAACAAGTGCGCACTGTGCGGTGTCAATCGAAGCCCGCTGAAGGTGATGTTCAACGAAGTCAGATTTTTCATTTCCCCGATCACAGGCGCAAATTCGGCAACGTCGCCATTGAAGATCTTCAAACCCTCCAGATGCCTGAAGTTGTCGAGAAACTTGCCCGCGTTGCTCGACCAACTGATGTCGGACAGCTCAAGGTGTTGCACATGACTGAAATCTGCACTCACTGGCGGCAAATCAAACCGTTCCCCCCTGCCGTAATGCAGCTTCAGTGACGCCCCGGTTTCCCGCCGCCAGCAACGCACGACTTGATTGACCAGCTCTGTCTGAACGCTGTAGGCATTCATGGCTTGCGGCCCTTGGGCGCGCCACCACACCTTCAAGGTTTTTTTCAGTGCCCGAAACTCTTCCTCCCGCCGCGCTAGTCCCCCAGTCACGTCATCACCCAAGGATTGGATAAACGCGGTGATTTGCTCCTCGTTGAAGCTGGGAAACAACTGCCGTACACGCCCTCTGTCCGTGCGCAACGCGTTGCCAATTTTCCTGAACAGACGAAACCCCGGCCCGCCACCCAACAGACGAACCATCGGGTCATACTCCGGTTTGCGCAGTGGGTTGGCCTCCAGCACCGTAAGCAGCTCCGTGCGTGGTAAAGGGCTGCGCTGAATCGCCTGCTTGAGCTCAGCGGCGCTGCCCAGGCCCAGGCGCTGACGCTCGTCGAGCGCCAGTTGCTCCCAGATGGCACTGTAGAAATCGCCGGGCATGGAAGCCTGGAATTCGCCGCTCTCCAGCAGCACCAAGGTTCGCTTGTGCGGGAAATCGGGTGAGCCGATGGCATCGAGCACCGTGCCCTCAGGGGAATACTGGCGTAACTCCAGCCGCGAACCTCGGTGCCATCCTGGCAACGTTTCCAGGGTGCGCAAGGCCAAGCGATGGCTGTCGAGTCCGGTCTGAGTGTCCAGGTGCAGGCCCTCGTAGGCACGCGCCACACGGGTTTGCTGGGCACACCATTTCGCTTGCTCGGCCAATCGCTCAGGCAAGCGACCGCTGCTGCGCAAGGCCTCCAGTTCGTTTGCCGCAGCCCCTTGCAACAGCCGCTCGGCCGCCAGGGTCGGCAAGGACGGGAATGCGTCCAGCACACGTTGTACATCCGCATCGGGCGCGGGGTTCAGCGCTCGGTAGCGTTCTTCCAGCAACGGCCCCTTGAGACTCTGCACGGCATCGCCGAGGTACTGGCGCAGTTGGCCGCAGCGAACGTCCAGGGATTGATCGGGGCTACCCGGGAACTCCTTGAGCTGCGGGTCGACACCCTGCAAGGTGTACAGCAACTCCCTGAGCAAGCGGCCCTGAGCCACGGTGCTTTCGGTCAGCACTATCACACGCTTGCGCACTGAAGTTGGCGCATCGGCGGTTTCCCACAGCACATCGCCGGTGGGGCCAATGACTTTAAGCGGTACGTTATCGGGCAGCAAACCGCGGCGCTGGAGCATGTCAAATTGCAGCACAGGATCGGCTTTCTGGTACACCAGCGGGTCGCTGCTTTTGATTTGCTCGACAAAGGTGCTGAGTTGCCGGTGCAGTTCGAGGCGCTTGAGGGTGTCGTCCAGCAAGAGCGGCAGCGGCTCATGATCGACCATGGTCTGGCGCAACGCATCGGTCTCGACGCCGCTGATACGTAGCGGTTCGGACTGTCCGACGAGGCCCAGGCGCTTGTGCAGCGTGGGCTCGTCCCACGTCAGCGGTTGCTCCAGTTCATGGCTCCAGACCCCGTTATGGTTGTGCTCCAGTTCCGGCGCATAGGCATTGGGACGGCTCGGATGCTGGATGCGGTATTGACCTGTGTGTGGGTCTTGCTTGACCTGATAATGGGAGTCGTCGAACGGCACCAACTGTTGGCCTTCGTGCTCGTACAGGCCCAACGCATCGGGCTTGGCCTCGGGCAAAGGTTTGAGTGGCGATGCATAGGGCGCAAGATCAGGGTTCCACAGCACCTGCTTGCCTGTTGGCAGCGTCACCGGTTTGAGATGATCCACCGCACTCTGCCATTTGACGGCAGGCAACACCTTGGAACCGGCGGCGATGAAGGCAACGTTCAGCGCCACGGAAGCGAAATGCGCCCACATCTGGCGCGGCTCGCCCTGTTCGTAGGCCTCAATGCCCTCGAACACTTCGTAGCACATTTGCGAAGCACCCACCGCGAGCATGATCGGCCCCAGCCCCGGCACTACAAAAGCGGCCAGGTTGAACACGCTGACAGCCGCGTCGAAAAAGCTCTCCAAACGTTCGAGCCGAGCCTTGCGGTCTTCATCTTCAGTGGGCACGGCCACGGCACGTGCATCACTCAAAATCTTGCTGATATGTGCTTGGCGACTGCGCTGCCACAGGTCACCGGCAACGACCCAGTCTTGCATCGGCAACCGCGCTAACGGTGTGCGCAGCGGATAGTCTGCCCCGCCATTTCCGTTGTTGGCAGGCTGGTACAACCGATTGAACCGGGCGAAAAAACCGCCTTGGTCGCGCACCGGCACAAAGCGGCTGAAAAAGCGTCGATACGATGCGCTGTGCAGGCGTGTGCGCAAGTCAGCCATGAACTCGCTACTTGACGCATATTCCTTGACGGGCTGCTGGGGGTCACCGGGGATGTACACCACCAGCGGCTCGGAGCGGCTCGTATTTTGACGATCGGGCCCGATCAAAAGCGGCCCTACCAACACGCTATCGAATACTTTAAGTGCGGCATAAGTCACCGGTTTCCCACCAAGCCTGGGGATATCAGAACCGGTCACCACCTGCTTGAGCATTCGATAGGCATCGGCACTCAGCGCTCCGTTCAACTGCAGCCTGGCAATCTCGATGCACACTGCAAGCTGCTGGCGCTGGTGTTCTTCCAGTAGCTGCTGCAGTGCCTGGCGCTCGCCGGCGTCTGCAGGTTCAACCACCGCCTTGATATGCGCCTGGTAAAGCGCGCCCAGGTCCAGAGTGCGGCAGAGCTTGGCGAACGCGTGGGGGGCGATTGCTACAGCTTGGGCATTGACCGCCGCGAAGCTCGCAATGATGTTGGGGTTTTGCGGGTTGAAGGTGGTGATCAGTTGGCAATCGGTGCACGCGCAGGGCTGTTCTTCATCGGCCTCGAAATTGGCCAGGGCGGCTTCCAGCAATGAAATGCCGCGGTATGTGTAGGTCAGCGATGCGTCATTTTGTTGTTCGAAAACAAAGGCACCGTAGAAGTCATCGCGAGCGCCTTTGGAGCCATACTTGCGCACGAAGAACACATTGCGTACATCCAGCTCCAGATTGAACTCCTTTTTGATCGCATCTTTCAGCGGTTGCTCGGCGAATGTCAGGACGTCTTCAATCTGGCCCAGGTGCGCCTCAATCGAATTAAGCGTTTCACGAAAGCGTGAATGCTGCGCCGCCAGGGTGGTTTTGTCCGTGTGGGTGGCGGCCAGGTACCAGGCAGGAATATCCATCTCGTGCTTGCCCAGTTCTTCCTGGCGTTGCGGCGTACCTTCCTTGAACCAGTTCGGCACACGTTGTTTGAGAAAGTCGTAATGCACGCCGCGCAGGTCGGCATTGAAGGTTGCATCAGGCATAGCAGTTCGTCCGTGAGGGCAGTAAAACCGCAGCCTAACCAAGCACCCGCCGGTTCAAGACGTAGCTATGTAGCGCGATTACGCACTGATTTACGGATCACCGGTCTACGCATCCGCTCGCGAGTGACATACACTGCGCGGCCGTTTTTTGACCGGAACCTGTTAGACATGAAAAACGAATCTCCAGCCCGTGCCTGCGGCATTGACTTCGGCACGTCCAACTCCACCGTCGGCTGGATCCGCCCCGGCGAGGAGACGCTGATCGCGCTGGAGGACGGAAAAATCACCCTGCCGTCAGTGGTCTTCTTCAACTTCGAGGAGCGCCGCCCGGTGTACGGTCGCCTGGCGCTGCACGAATACCTGGAGAACTACGAAGGCCGCCTGATGCGCTCGCTCAAGAGCCTGCTGGGTTCCAAGCTGATCAAACACGACACCAGCGTGCTCGGCACTGCCATGCCCTTCACCGACCTGCTGGCACTGTTTATCGGCCAGCTCAAGAGCCGCGCCGAAGCCAACGCCGGTCGTGAATTCGAAGAAGTGGTACTGGGCCGCCCGGTATTCTTCGTCGATGACGACCCGATGGCCGACCAGGAAGCGGAAAACACCCTGGTGGATGTGGCGCGCAAGATCGGCTTCAAGGACATCTCGTTCCAGTACGAACCGATTGCAGCGGCGTTCGACTACGAGTCCACCATCGAGAAAGAAGAGCTGGTATTGATCGTCGATATCGGCGGTGGTACCTCCGACTTCTCCCTGGTGCGCCTGTCGCCGGATCGTCGTCACAACGACAACCGCCAGAGCGACATCCTCGCCACCGGCGGCGTGCACATCGGCGGCACCGACTTCGACAAACAACTCTCGCTCGCTGGCATGATGCCGCTGTTCGGCTACGGCAGCCGCATGAAGAGCGGCGCCTACATGCCCACCAGCCACCACATGAACCTGGCGACCTGGCACACCATCAACTCGGTGTACTCGCAAAAATCCCAGCTGGCCCTGGGCAGCATGCGCTACGACATCGAAGACACCGGCGGCATCGACCGCCTGTTCAAGCTGATCGAACAGCGTGCTGGGCACTGGCTTGCCATGGAAGTGGAAGAAACCAAGATCCAGCTCACCCATCAAGACAGCCGCCACGTGCCGCTGGACCGCATCGAAGCGGGCCTGAGCGTAGACCTGAGCCGGGCGCTGTTCGAATCGTCCATCGACAACCTGCTCGAACGCGTGCGCGGCAGTGTCACGCAGTTGCTCAATGACGCCTCGGTGAGCGTGGCCCAGGTGGATACGGTGTTCTTTACCGGTGGTTCCAGCGGCATTCCGGCACTGCGCCACAGCATCTCGGCAATGCTGCCGAATGCGCGGCATGTGGAAGGTAATATCTTCGGCAGCATTGGCAGTGGTTTGGCGATTGAGGCGAGCAAGCGTTACGGCAGCTGAGTTTTAGCTGAAACCGTGGCGGGCCCTTCGCGAGCAAGCCCACATAGTTGGATCGTTGGGGTTTCAGGTAGATAGGCTTCGGCTGACAGGCCGTCATCGCAGGCAAGCCAGCTCCCACAGGTGATCGCATTTCAATGTGGGAGCGGGCTTGCTCGCGATGGCGTCAGCCCAGGCGGACAAGGCTTAAACCATCCCACCCAGCTTCAGCTCGCTTTTCAGATAGGCATAGTAAATCGGCCCCGCCACCACCCCCGGCAGGCCGAACGCTGCCTCAAACACCAGCATCGCCAACAACAACTCCCATGACTTGGCACTGATCTGCCCGCCGACGATTCGCGCGTTGAGGAAGTACTCGACCTTGTGGATCACGATCAAATACCCCAGCGCCGCCACCGCCACCCAGATCGACAGCGACAGCGCCACGATGGTGATCAGGGTGTTGGAGATCAGGTTGCCGATCACGGGCAGCAGACCGAGCAGGAAGGTCAGCACGATCAGGGTCTTGGTCAACGGCAGGTGAATGCCACACAACGGCAGCACCACTGCCAGGAACACCGCGGTGAAGGCGGTGTTGAGCGCGGCGATCTTGATCTGGGCGAAGACGATGTTGCGAAACGCCTGGACCAACAGGTGCAGGCGGTCGAACAGCGCGGCGGCCAGGGGTTTGCGCTTGGTCAAGTCGGGCACGCGCTGCAAGGCGATGATCGCACCCAGCACCATGCCGATCAGCAAGGTGACGAACATGTGGGCGGCGTCTTTGCCAACCAGTTGCAGTTCGCTCAGGTGCTTGCTTAGCCAATCACCGATGGCCACGCGAAACTCCGCGGCGCTGGCGGGCAGGTAAGCATCGATGGACGGCGGTAATTGCCCGCGCGCGCGGTCGACCACGCCCATGAATTTGTCCAGGGAAGCCCCGGGGTTTTCCGCTTCGTGGAGCAGGAAGCTGATGGCGCCGGCGAAGATCAAGGCCAACACGCTGACGATCAAGGTGCCCAGCAAGGCCACCGCCAGCCAGCGCGCGCGCCGGCCTTCGATCAGGCGTTGCAGTTGAGGGGTGAGCATGTTGACCAGTTCATAGACCAACAGGCCGGCCAGCAGGCTGGGTAGCAATTTCAGCGGCAGTACCAGCAGCAACCCGCCGAAAATGATGATGTAGCTGGACAGCAACAACACATGACGCTGAGAAAACGTTGGCATACAGCCTCAAAACAAACGGCGTTGAAGGATGGGCAGTCTGCCAGCCTTGGAAGAATCAAGCGAGAGCGGGTGTTGTGAATACGATCAAGTGTGGGGGCTGGCTTGCCTGCGATGCGGGCACCTCGGTGTATCCGTCATACCGAGGCAGGCAAGCCAGCTCCCACAGGGGTTCTGCAGCATTCGTGAACTCGCGATCAGCCCTTGAGGCAGGTGCTCATGAATGTCTTGCGCGCATCACCGGTCAACGCCTTGGTTTTCGCCGACGCATTGCAGTCTTTCATCTTCTGCTGCTGCGGGGTCAGGGTCTTGGCGTCGTTGGCGGCAGGTGCCGACAGGCAGGTCTTCATGAAGGCCTTACGGTCATCGCCCTTGAGCGTCTTGGTGGTGGCCTCGGCATTGCAGGTGGTCATTTTGTTTTGCTGGGCAGTGGCGGCAAAACCCTGGGCACACATCAGCAGGCCCATCATCAACAACGGAATACGCAGCATCTTCATGGAGTTTTCTCCCTGTTACCGTGCCGACGGGCACGGCCTACAGCGCAGTGTAGTCAAAACCTGTTACAACTTCACCGGCCACGAATGTTCGCCCGCCGATATTGCTCCGGCGTGCAGCCGGCGTGGCGTTGGAACATGGCGATAAACGCTGAGGCGGTGCTGTAGCCCAGATCAAACGCCACGTGTTGCACACTGCGGTCGCTGTCCAGCGCTTCGATGGCCGCCAGGTAGCGCAAGCGCTGGCGCCATTCGCCGAAGCTCATGCCCAGCTCGCGCACAAACTGGCGCGCCAGGGTGCGCTCGCTCACATGCACCTGCTCGGCCCATTGCGCCAGAGGGCGGTTGTCTCCCGGTTCTGCCTGCATGCCCTCCAAGACCCCAAGCAATCCCGGGTGGCGGGCGTAGGGCAGGAAGCAGTCGTGGACCGGCGCCTGCCTGAGCTGGTCCACCAGCACCTGGGCCAGGCGGATGTCGGCATCGGTGCGCGGTGCATTGACATCGCGCAGGGCGAAATCCTTGAGGATCGCCTTGAGAATGTCGCTGATCGCCAGGGTGCAAGGCTGCTGCGGCAACTGCTCGCACAGCTGCGGCGCCAGCCCTACGGAGTGGTAGACAATCGCCTCGGCATTGTAGGAGCTGTGCTCGGTAAGCGGCGGCACCCACACGGCGTATTGCGGTGGCGACATGAAGCGATTGCCCGCCACTTCCATGCGCATCACACCGCTGGCCGAGTAATCCAGCGAGCCCCATGTGTGCTGGTGGGGGGTGCATTCGGTGTCCGGGGCAAAATCGGAATACCGAAAGTACACCGGGCTTGGCAGGCGGGCGAAATCGGGCAGGCGTACGGTGTGTCGGGACATATTGTCTGGATTCAACGCTCAGTTGTCTGGATCGCAGTATAGGCTTCGATCCAGACAGAGGATAATCCTGCCTCGTCAACACACTGGGTTTCTTTTCAATGCAATACGCGTATCCGCTGCTGGCTATCTTTATCTGGGCCGGCAACACCGTGGTCAACAAATTGGCCGTGGGCTCGATCTTCCCGGCTGAAATCGGCTTTTACCGCTGGCTGTTCGCTGCGTTGCTGTTCACGCCGTTCATGCTCAAACCGGTGGTCGCCCACTGGCCGCAGATCCGTCCCAACCTGGGCAAGATCTTTATCCTCGGCGTGCTCGGCATGGCGGTGTATCAAAGCCTGGCCTATTACGCCGCGACGCTGACCAGCGCCACCAATATGGGCATCATCCTGTCTCTGATGCCGTTGATGGCGCTGACCGCCGCGATCATCAGCCTTGGCCAACGCCTGACCTTCGGTGCGCTGACCGGCGCGGTGCTGTCGTTCGCAGGCGTGGTCGTGGTGGTGTCGGCCGGCAGCCTGGGCGCGTTGCTGCAACATGGGGTCAACCTGGGCGACGGCATGATGCTGGTGGCAACATTGGCTTATGCGGTCTACAGCACCCTGCTGAAAAAATGGCAGCTGCGCCTGCCGCCGTTGGTGCTGCTGTATTTGCAGGTGCTGGTCGCGGTGATGGTGCTGCTGCCGCTGTATCTGTTCTCGGCCAAGGCCGGTTTGGGCTGGGCGAATATTCCGCTGGTGCTATATGCCTGCCTGCTGGCTTCGATGCTGGCACCGCTGGCGTGGATGCACTCGGTCAAGACCCTGGGGCCCAGCCGTACCACGTTGTTCTTCAACCTGCTGCCGCTGATTACCGCGCTGATTGCGGCGGTGGTGCTGAAGGAAGAGTTGGCGCGGTATCACCTGGTGGGTGGCTTGCTGACCCTGGGTGGAGTGATCCTGTCGGAGCGCTGGACCACACCGGTCAGACGCCCTCAGGACACATCCTGTTAAATCCGATAAAACTTTTCGCCTGGCCCGGGACTCACAACCAATAGCGATCACGCCGGCAGAGCGTGGCGTACAACCGGATTAGCCCCAGGAGATTGAAATGACTCAAGCACAACTGACTGACGTTGCGACCCTGCGCAGCCGCGCCCGCCAGAACGTCGAAAACGGTGCCGTGACCGAAGGCTACGACGCCGACCGTCAGGAAATCATCCGACTGCTCAACGAGTCGCTGGCCACTGAACTGGTCTGCGTGTTGCGCTACAAGCGTCACTACTTCATGGCCAACGGCCTCAAGGCCAGCGTGGCTGCCGATGAGTTCCTGGAACATGCGACCCAGGAAGCCGAGCACGCTGACAAACTGGCCGAGCGTATCGTGCAACTGGGCGGCGAGCCGGAGTTCAACCCCGACCTGCTGTCGAAAAACTCCCATGCGCAATACGTGGCGGGTAACACCTTGAAGGAAATGGTCTACGAAGACCTGGTGGCCGAGCGGATCGCAGTAGACAGCTACCGCGAGATCATCCAGTACATCGGTGACAAAGACCCGACTACCCGCCGCATCTTCGAAGACATCCTGGCTCAGGAAGAAGAACACGCGGACGATATGGCGGATATTCTGCAGGATCTGTAATAACTAACACCGCAACATCCCCCTGTGGGAGCGGGCTTGCTCGCGATAGCGTTGGATCAGTTGATAAATCATTGACTGATACCCCGCTATCGCGGGCAAGCCCGCTCCCACAATTACTTCACGGTCTTGGGCGCCTTGCCTTCCTTCATCTGTTGCAGCAACGGTGCGCACTCATTGGGCTCGCCACCGCTTGGGGCAACCAAGGCGAGCAAGCCAGCGGCCGGCCCGGCGATCACGCCCAGGGCGACCATGCCTGCACCACGTAGCGCCAACGGAATGGCTTTCACGCCAGCATTGGGCTTGATGAAAGGTCCATTGACGTAAAGCGGTGAACGCAGGGAGAACAGGCGAAAACCCTTGGATTCCGGCGTGATGGTCAGGTCCAGTTGCTCGGTGGCCATATTCGCGGTGCCGTCGATGTAGATGATCGCGTTCTCGGTATCGAACACAAACAACCGTGTGGTCGCCAGGCCCGTCTTGATGCCGAAGTCCGCCGCCGCGCAGTTGATCTTTACCTCTTCGTCGCCGAACAGGCGGCCGACCACGTAGTTGCCCACGTTGAGCCCGGCGATTTCCATCAGGCTTCGGCTGATGGCACCATCGTTGATGAGCATCTTCAGGTCACCGTTGGATGTGCCCAACAGTGCCGCCACCGAGTTACCGCGCCCGGTAATATCAGCATCGCCGTTGAGTTCACCGAAGCTGGTTTTCATCGGTTCGAAAGTCGGGAACAACTGCTTGAGCTTGAAGTTGCGCGCCGTCAGCTTGGCGCGGCCCTCCATCGGCGTAGTGCGGCCGTTCAAGCGAATCTGCGCATCGAGCTTCCCACCGGCCACGCCAAAGCGCAGGGGTTCAAGGCTCAGTTGGCCGTCGTTGAGCACCAGGTGGGTGTAGAGGTCGGTAAAGGGCAAGTCGGCACTGTGCACGATACGCTTGCCGGTGAACTCCACATCGGCATCCATATCGCGCCAACGCTCGGTGCGGAACTCCTCAACCGGCAGCACTTTGGTCGCCGGTTGCTTGCTTTCACCGCCACGGGCTTTTTGCTTGGCGTTGGAGTCCGCGCCAATCAAAGGCGCCAGGTCATCCATCAGCAGTTGGTTGGACACCAGCGCGCCACTGAGCTTGGGGCGTGGCTGGCTGGCGACATAGGCCAGGTCGCCGTGGATGTCGCTGTTGCCAATCTTGCCGTTGAAGTTCTCGTAGCGAAAGGAGGCGCCGCTGGCCTCATGCAGTTTGGCGATCAGGTGGCCGTCGGTGGAATAGGCCGGCGAATCCGGCAGGGTCACGCCGGTCAGCGGATACAGGTTGCCCAGACTGCTGCCTGAAAGCTTCAGGCGCAAGTCCAGGGCGCCGAGGTTCAGCGGGTCGGTCAGGGTGCCGGCCAGGGCGATGCTGGTGTCCGCGATCTTGACCTGGGCTTGCAGCGGGAACGGCTTGGCCGCGTCCTGCAAGGCCAGCAAGCCACCGATCTTGCCCGTGCCCGCGAGCTTCTGACCATGATATTGACCTTTGACCTTGAGGCCGAACGCGTAGTCCTGGGGCGCCGAGCCTTTTTCCAGGGCCTTCTTGGCATCGGCGTCGCCGACGATTTCACCGAAGGGGATCGGCTTGCCCAGCGGGTCGATGATCACATCCAGCTGGGTCTTGATGCTTTGATCGTCAAGGGTCACATGGCCTTTGTCGAAGCCGATGGCGCCAATATCCACCACCCAGTTGGACGGTTCGGCGTTGGGGTCCTTGGGGTCGAACTTGAACGTCCAGTTGGCGCGGCCATCCGCCAGGCGCTGCAACTGGGCACTGGGTTCGGTGAGGTCGATGCGGGGGATCACCACACGCTGCACCAGCAAGGCCAGGGGCGAAATGCGCAGCTCAACCTTCTTGAGCGTGACCATCTGCGGTTGTTTCGACCAATCGGGGTTCCCCAGAGTCAGGTCTTCGGCAATCACATGGGGCCACGGCACCCAGGCGCGCCAGCCGCCTTCATCGGGCTCACGCTGCCACACCACGGCGAGGTTGCCGTTGATGGCGAACGGACGATGCAGTTCTTCGGAGACCTTGGCATTGAGGGGCGGCTTGATGCGGTTCCAGTCGAAGAACACCAACACCAGTACCACGATGGCAATCAACAGAACGAAGCTGGCGCAGCTCCAAGCGAGAATTTTACGAGTGCGCGTCATTGCACAGGGCTCCTGAATACGACTGGCTGGGCAACAGCCTTTTAAACAGCTTATAGGACTACGACTGGCAAAGTGCCTGGGGGTTTAACGCAACGGCGGATTTAGCCGAAAAAAGCGATTTTCCTGATCAACCAGACAATTTTCCCCATCGACGACGCACCATTGTTACCCAGGTTCGTGTCGAAAATACCCACATCGGTGCAAAGCCGCGGGCTTGAGAGGCTCGATCTAGAGCCTCCGGCGAGAACAATCAATTCTGTTGATTATTACCATTGTGTTTATGAACTTTTATATCGACTTATCAAGGGTAACATTAGCCCTGTACCCACTTTATCGCCCTCCCTAGGAGCAACCATCATGAAACGCCAATTACTCGCTACCGTTCTGTTATCTGTCCTGGCTTCCAGCGCCTTTGCCCTGCCAGCTGCCGAACAGGCCACCCCACAGAACAAAGCCCAAGCCGTGCAAACCAGCCAAACCGTGGCTCGCAGCGGTTCGCAAGAAGACGAAAACCGTGATTACGCCAAAGGCGCCGTAGCTGAAAATGGCTACAACCGTCTGCAAGAGAAAGGTTTGGTCGAAGGCGGTGCTGAACAAGCCAACAAACGTGCCTACACCGAAGGCGTTGCTGAAGGCGGTGCCGACCGTCTGCAAGAACTGCATCAAGCACAGAGCTAAGCCTGTGGTGGCCCAGAAAAAAGCCCGATCTGCCGATCGGGCTTTTGCTTTTATATAGACCGCGTCACGCCCCGCCCCTGCCAAGTTCGACGCCGGCAAAGCGCTTTTGCTAGAGTGCGTCGCTGTACTTGCCGACAAAGCTCATCCGCTCATGCTGCCCCGCGCCGAACAGAAGCAACAGACCCGCCTCGCCCTGATGGACGCAGCCCGGCATCTGATGGAGTGCGGCCGTGGGTTTGGCAGCCTGAGCCTGCGTGAAGTGGCCAAGACGGCGGGTATCGTGCCCACCGGTTTCTATCGCCATTTCGCCGATATGGACCAGTTGGGGCTGGTACTGGTCAGCGAGGTCGGCCAGACCTTTCGCGCCACGATCCGCCTGGTGCGCCACAACGAATTCGTGATGGGCGGCATCATTGATGCCTCGGTGCGCATCTTTCTCGATGTGGTTTCGGCTAACCGCTCTCAGTTCCTGTTCCTGGCTCGCGAACAGTACGGCGGCTGCCTGGCCGTGCGCCAAGCCATCGCCGCCCTGCGCGAAGACATCACCCGCGACCTGGCCGCCGACCTGACGCTGATGCCCAAACTCCAGCACTTGGATGCCGAAGGTTTGCATGTGATGGCCGACCTGATCGTCAAGAGCGTGTTCGCCACCCTGCCCGATATTATCGACCCACCGGCCCACGCCCTGCCGGCCCACCTTACGCCCCAAGCGAAAATCACCCAGCAACTGCGCTTTATCTTTATCGGCCTCAAGCATTGGCAAGGGCTGGGCAGCACCGAATAAAGCAATCAACCCGCCGTGTGGAACCGTTTGGCGCTGGTGTAGTGCTTGTTCCAGTAGCTATTGCTCAATGAATCGATACGAATGGTTTTGCCGGTGCGCGGCGAATGAATGAATTTGCCGTGGCCAATGTAAAGCCCGACATGGCTGACCTGGCCGCGCCCGTTGCCTTTGAAAAACACCGCATCCCCAGGCTTCAACGCATTGCGCTTGATGGTCGCCGCCGATGAACGGTGCATGGCCGTGGTGGTGCGCGGTATCTGGATATTGGCCTGGGTCTTGAACAGGTACACCAGGAAGCTGCTGCAATCGAAGCCCTGCTCCGCCGAGGTGCCGCCCCACTTGTAGGGTGTACCGAGCAACTCATGGGCGCGGTCGATCACGTCGTCGATGGAAGCCGGCTTGAGGCTTTGCAGCGACGAGCCGAAGCTGGCGCGGGGCTGAAAATTGGCCGATGCCGATGAAATAAAGAAGGTCAGGCTGACCAGGCATATACAGAAAATTGATCGAAGCATGATGAACGTCGCGGTGGTATTAAACAGGGCGCATAGCCTAAAGAACCCTCAGGTAATCTCATGAACTCCAAATCCTCATGATTCGTAGGACAAATCCTAAAAACTGCCTACAGAGAAAAAGATGAAAGAAATTTCATCAAGACAAGCGCCTCCATCAACGCAAAACGCCCTTCGCCGGTGCTATAAACCTCGCCACGCACCAAATTGATTCACACACTGAATTATCTGACGCCCTATTGAGCAGCATGCCTGCCTGACTACAGGGAATTCCTACTCAATCCCGTGATTGGCAAGCCCCTTGCTCTAGGTCTTTCATCGCTCACAGCTGGAAGCTCTCTGATGCTGGTGATACATCGCCGAATCGCCCCCCAAGCCCTCTGGGCCGCCGAGTTGCTGCTCAATTACGAAGCCCGCAGCAAAAGCCGCCTGCGCTGTTTCAGTGCCGACGGTGAAGACGTCGGCCTGTTTTTGGAGCGGGGCCAGCCGCCCTTGCATGATGGTGAATTCCTACAGGCAGAAGACGGACGCGTCGTACGGGTGTGCGCCCGCCCTGAACAACTGCTGCATGTCACCTGCCGCAACGCGTTCGAGTTGACTCGCGCCGCCTATCACCTAGGCAACCGCCATGTAGCCCTGCAAGTCGGTGACGGTTGGCTGCGCCTGCTCGATGACTACGTGCTCAAGGCCATGCTTGAACAGCTGGGTGCCGATGCACAGACCATCGAAGCGCCGTTTCAACCCGAGCACGGCGCCTATGGCGGCGGCCATCATCATTCGCGCCATGGGGATGAAGACTTCAACTACGCCCCCAAGCTGCATCAGTTCGGCGTACGTCTATGAACCCAGCCTGGGCGCTTCTACGCCTGGCCAGTCCGCAATTGCCGATTGGCGGCTACAGCTATTCCCAGGGCCTGGAAATGGCGGTGGACAACGGCCGCGTGCAGGATGCCGCGAGCGCCCGACGCTGGATCAGTGACCAGTTGCTGCTCAACCTGGCGCGTTTCGAAGCGCCGCTGTTGCTCGCCCATTGCCGCGCAGCCATCGAGCAGGACTGGGCGCAACTGGCGCAGTGGTGCGACGAGCACCGCGCCAGCCGTGAGACCCGGGAGCTGTATCAGGAAAGCCGCCAGATGGGCTACTCCCTGCAACAGTTGCTCAACGGCTTGCCGGAACTGGACGACAGCGCCCGTGACTTTCTCGCTCAACGCGACGAACCGCACCTGGCCCTTGGCTGGGCCTTGGCCGCGCGCGCCTGGCACATCAACGCCGACGACGCCCTCGCCGCCTGGCTGTGGAGCTGGCTGGAAAACCAATTGGCCGTGCTGATGAAAACCCTTCCACTGGGCCAGCAAGCCGCCCAGCGTCTAACCAGTGAACTGCTGCCGCTGCTGCAACAAGCCCAGCAGGATGCCGAGCGCATTAACCCTAACCATTTGGGCAGCGCTGCTTTTGGCCTGTCCCTGGCGTGCATGGCCCACGAGCGCCAGTACAGCCGCCTGTTCCGTTCCTGATTCTGGAGAAGCACATGAACACACAACCCCTGCGCGTCGGTATCGGCGGCCCGGTAGGCTCGGGCAAGACCGCCCTGACCCTGGCCCTGTGCCTGGCGCTGCGCGATCGCTACAACCTGGCGGTGGTGACCAACGACATCTATACCCGTGAAGATGCCGACTTCCTGGTGCGCAACCAGGCCCTGGCGCCGGAGCGCATCATCGGCGTGGAAACCGGCGGCTGCCCACACACGGCGATTCGCGAAGATGCCTCGATCAACCTGGAGGCCGTGGACCAACTCAACCGTCGTTTTCCGGGCCTGGACCTGATTCTGGTGGAGTCCGGCGGCGACAACCTGTCGGCCACCTTCAGCCCGGAACTGTCGGACCTGACCATCTATGTGATCGATGTGTCTGCGGGCGACAAGCTGCCGCGCAAGGGCGGGCCTGGCATTTGCAAATCCGACCTGCTGGTGATCAACAAAATCGACCTGGCCCCGCTGGTCGGCGCGTCGCTGGACCTGATGAACAGCGATACTCAACGCATGCGCAACGGCAAACCCTTTGTGTTCAGCAACCAGAAAACCGGGGTCGGCCTGGATGACATCGTCGCCTTCATCGAACGCCAGGGCCTGCTGACCGCCGCCTGATCAACCCATAAGGAACCTGTCCATGAGACTCAACAGACTTTTCGCCGCCGCCGCGCTGCTGCTCGCGCCTGCCCTGGCCTTCGCCCATCCGGGCCATGGCGACAATGGCCTGGTGGCCGGTATCAGCCATCCCCTGGGCGGCCTCGATCACTTGCTGGCCATGCTTGCGGTAGGCCTCTGGGCGGCCCAACAAAAAGGCGCCGCGCGCTGGGCGCTGCCATGCACCTTTGTCGGCACCATGCTGATCGGCGGCGTGCTGGGTTTTGAAGGGCTGCAACTGCCGGCGCTGGAAAGCGGGATTGCTGCTTCGGTGCTGGCCTTGGGCCTGGCGGTAGCATTGGCGGTGCGGCCGCCGCTGTTCGTGGCCGTGGGCGCCACGGCGTTGTTTGCGCTGTTTCATGGCGTGGCCCATGGCCTGGAACTGCCGGATATGACCAGCCCTTGGGCGTATGCCGCTGGGTTTGTGGGGGCGACCGCGGCGTTGCATGCAGCCGGTTATGCAGTCGTGCGCTTTTTGCCAGCTGCTGCTGCACCCTTGGTGCGAGTGGCCGGGGCGGCTTCGGCGGCGACTGGGGTGTGGTTGCTGGCGGGCTGATTTGCGGCACTGCTGAGGGCCTCTCGTTCCCACGCTCCGCGTGGGAACGCAGCCGAAGACGCTCTGCGTTCCAAAGCATGACGCAGAGCGTCATAAAATGCATTCCCACGCAGAGCGTGGGAACGATCAGCCTGCTACCATGCGCGCCTACACCCCTGCCGTGACGACGCCAGCCAATGCCCATCGCTTCCCCCTCTTCCCTGACGCCTGTGCTCACGCACTTCCATGACCTGATCGTGCCTCTCTGGCAAGGCCCGGGCTGGAATGCCGACCTGGCACTGCCCTTTGAGGCCCTGGACGCCGACCACCAGCCACTGCCCCCCCAGCGCTATCGCGCCATGGCCTGCGCCCGGCAGCTGTACCTGTTCGCCAGCCTGATCGGCGAACCCGGCGCGGCTTTCGCCGAAGAACGTGCGGCAGCGCTGTTTCGCTCCCTGCAACGGCACTTTCATGATGCCGAACACGGTGGCTGGTTCTACAGCATCGACCCTGCCGGCCAACCGCTGGACAAGCGCAAAGACCTCTACACCCACGCCTTCATTATTTTTGCCTGCGCCCATTACTGGGCCAAGATGCGTGAGCCGTTGGTGGAATCGGTGCTCAACGCTGCCCTGGAAGTCGTCGCCCAACGTTTTGCCACCGGTGACGGCTTGTACGAGGCCGTACTGGAACGCAATTGGGCCTCCCTCAACTCAGGCCCGTTGCAAAACCCGCTGATGCACCTGGCCGAAGGTTTCCTGGCCACCCTCGCAGTGCGTGAGGACGCCGAGGTACAAGCGGCCCTGCTGGCACTGGCGACGGCCATGCAGCAACGTTTCATCGACCGCGAGCACGGCGTGATGATGGAAAAACCTGTGGGCGCTGTGGATAACTGGTTTGAGCCGGGGCATCAGTTCGAATGGTTCTTTTTGCTCGAGTCTTCAGCTGCGCTACGCGGCACCGCGCTGCATGGCTCGCTGACACGGGCATTTGCCTATGCCGAGCAAAAGGGTGTGGATAAGTTAAGCGGGGCGGTCAGCGGCATGCTTGCGCTGGATGGCACGGTGCGCGACGGTACCCAACGGATCTGGGCACAGGCGGAGTACCTGCGGGCGTTGACCTTGCGGCCAGGCAGTGAAGCGGTGCTGCAGCGTCAGTTGCAGGCGCTGCAACAGCGCTTTTTGCATGCCAAGGGTTGGCATGAATGCCTGGATGCCGAGGGTAAGGTGAGCCGACGGGATATGCCTTCGACTACGCCTTATCATTTGGCGACTTGCTATCAGGGCTTGGTCCAGCATCTGGGCTGACCTGCTGGGCCCATCGCAGGCAAGCCAGCTCCCACAGTTGATAGTGTTCGCACATTTAAATGTGGGAGCTGGCTTGCCTGCGATAGCCTCACCTCGCTCTAACAGACTTTAGGCAATCCACTTGCGATCCCCGGTAAAACTGATCGTCAACCACCGCGCCGCATCCGCCGCCCCAAGCCCTGTGGATATCTCTTCCCGCAGCCCATCGAGAGTCGCGACGTTATCCACCGGGTAATTCGCTGGCAGCACCACATGAATTTCGATAAACCGCGCACGCCCGTGCTTCTGCACATAGGACACATAGTCGTCGAAACCATGCTTGGCCTGCGCCGCGTCCATCACTTCGCGAACCTTGTCGTCCAAGTGATCCGGCGCGATGCCCAACACTTCGCGCAGCGCCGGGCGCAGGATCTTGAATGCCGGCGCCAGCATGCTCAGGGCCAGCAGGATCAGAATCAACGGGTCCACGTAGACCGCCCACTCGCCATAGCCCTGGGACTTGAGCAACAGTGCGGCCAGGAAGCTGATCAGCAAGCCCACCGACAGCATCGCGTCCACCAGCCAACTGATGTTGTCGAACTGGATCAGTGACGATTTGAGTGTGCGATTGCGGTAGCGCACATAGAAGAAGTAGGCGAACTCCACGACGGTAAACACCGCCGCATAAATGATCACCAGCCCCAACTCGATTTCGCGCCCGCCATTGATAATGCCGAACACGCCATTGAGGAACGCGTAGATGGCGATCAGCAGCAGGAAACTGCCTTCGATCAACAGCACCATTGGCTCCAGGTGCCAATAGCCGAACTGGAAACGCTCGTTGCTTTTCTTGGCGATCAGCTTGGCCGTGATCAGCATCAGCACCTTGATGGCGGTGGCGATCAGCGAGAAAAAGCCGTCGAACAGAATGGATTGGGCGCCGGATATCACACCCGTGACAATCCCGGCGATCGCGACTGCGAACATCAGGATAGTCGATTGTTTGAGCAGTGCCTGCTCACCTCGGTTACTCACATTGCCTCCTGTCAAAACCTTTAAACCGCTGGGTGCGGTGGGGTTTTCAGGCGGGCAGTGTACCTTATGCCGCATTTTGGCCGATTTGCCGCCATCGCAGGCAAGCCCCCTCCCACACTTGGATGTGTGAATACCGTCAAATGTGGGAGCTGGCTTGCCTGCGGTGGCAGCGACGCGGTCTTAGCCTTTGGCCCCACGCTCAATCGCAAACCCAGCCCAGGTCTGGCTCACCGGCATCAGCTCCAGGCGGTTGATGTTCACGTGGGCCGGGGTGTTCATCACCCAGAAAATCGTATCGGCAATGTCCTGCGGCTGGATCGGCTCGGCACCTGCGTAGGTGGCGTCATAACGCGCCTGGTCACCGCCGAAGCGCACCAGGGAGAACTCGCTTTCACACAAGCCCGGCTCGATATTGGTCACGCGCACGCCGGTGCCTTGCAGGTCGCAGCGCAGGTTCAACGAAAACTGCTTCACGAACGCCTTGGAACCGCCATACACATGGCTGCCCGGGTACGGGTAGTTACCGGCGATGGAGCCCAGGTTGATGATCCCGGCCCCGCGGCCATGGGCAATCAGGCGCGGCAACAGCAGGTTGGTGGTGGTCAGCAGGCCCTTGATGTTGGTATCGACCATGGTTTCCCAATCGTCGAGGTCGCACTTGGGCGCAGGGTCGGTGCCCACGGCTAGGCCGGCGTTGTTGATCAGGCCGCGCAGCGTGGCGAACGACGGCGGCAGGTTGGCGATGGCCTCCTCCATGCCTTTGCGGTCGCGCACATCCACCACCAGGCCATGCACTTCGGTCTGCTTGGAAAGCTCTTGGACCAAGGCATTCAAGCGCTCGGCACGACGACCGGTGAGCACCAGTTTCCAGCCGGCCTCGGCAAAACGACGGGCACAGGCTTCGCCGAAACCTGAAGTAGCGCCAGTGATAAACAGCGTGTCGGACATGGTGTTCTCCTTGCGGGCATCGGGAAAAAAACAGCCAGCAGAATGCCCTTACGCCGCGTTTGCGGCAACCGCTGTGCACACACGCGCATGCTTGACTGATCACTTTTTAATCAAGCGACGCAAAGCCTTATAAACCGTAGCTTGCAGCCATATGCGCGCAGGTTATCCACAACTGCGCCCACAGTCTTTGGGGGCAAGTGCAAACGGCTCAAAGCCACTGTGTACAAGGGTTGCAGGCGGTTTTATAAAGTTTTTTGCTTGACCTGGGCAAGCGCCTATGTAGCCGGCGACAAATGCTGAAAAACACAACGATGGCTCCAGGCCAGTCATTGCGGCCCCTGCGCGCGTCTTTCCAGAGTTTAATCACAGACTTATCCACAGGCCGTAACGACTTATTTCGTTCATATACCTGTGTCTTTAAACAGGTTGACAAACCCTTGAGACGGTCGCGAAAAACACACTGATCGAAAAACAACCAACACGCTACAAGCCACGTGGTTAAAGGCTTTCAGCCAGCTACTCCCACGTTACCCACAGCCGGTTCCACAGTGGATGGGGACAAGTCAAAACTGTGACAAAACAGGGATTTGCGGCGACTATATGTCGCGCTTTTGAGGTGGGCTGGATTTGTTTTCCACAATTTGGTTGAGCGCTTGTGGACATCGCAAAAACAAATGTGGGAACCGGCTTTGGGTGGGAGCTAACTTGCCTGCGATGCGGCCACCTCGGTATGTCAGCTAAACCGAGGTGATGCTGTCGCGGGCAAGCCCGGCTCCCACATAAGGCCCGGTTCCCACAGGGTTGATGCGCCTGGATCTTAGGTCAGTGGCCGCCCAGGTAGGCGTTGCGCACGTCCTCGTTCACCAGCAACTCCTTGCCGGTGCCGGTCAGGCGAATCTCACCATTGACCATCACATACGCTCGGTCCGACAGGCGCAGCGCATGGTTGGCGTTCTGCTCCACCAGGAAGATGGTCATACCGGTGGACGCCAGCTCGCGCAGGGTGGAAAAGATCTGCTTCACCACAATCGGCGCCAACCCCAGGCTTGGCTCATCGAGCAGCAACAGCTTGGGCCGGCTCATCAGCGCACGGGCGATGGCGAGCATTTGTTGCTCACCACCGGACATGGTCATCGCCCGCTGGTTGCGCCGCTCCTTGAGCCTGGGGAACAGCTCGAACATGCGTTGCATGTCCTCGCTGGCGAACTTGTCGCCAATGGGGATAGTGCCCATCAACAGGTTTTCCTCGACGGTCATGTCGGGGAACACCCGCCGCCCTTCCGGCGACTGCGCAATGCCGTTGGAAGCGATGTAGTGGGACGATTTGTGGGTAATGTCGACGCCGTTGTAGAGGATCTGCCCCGACTCGGCCCGAGGCTGACCGAAGATCGACATCAGTAACGTGGACTTACCCGCGCCATTGGAGCCGATCAGGCTGACGGTTTCGCCTTCGTTGATGTGCAGCGAGACTTTTTTCAGGGCCTGGATCGGGCCGTAGAACACGTCCAGGTCCTTCATTTCGAGGATAGGTGCACTCATACCAACTCCTCTTCATCCGCGCCCAGGTAGGCGGCGATCACTTTCGGGTCGTTGCGGATCGCATCCGGGCCGCCTTCGGCGATCACGTTGCCGTGGTCCAGCACCACAATGTGGTCGGAAATACTCATCACCATGCCCATGTCGTGTTCGATCAGCACCACCGTAAGGTCGTGTTCGTCGCGCAGCAGGCGAATCATCGCGCTGAGGGCTTCGGTTTCCTGTGGATTGAGGCCCGCTGCCGGTTCGTCCAGGCAGATGATCTGCGGCCGCGTGCACATGGCGCGGGCGATTTCCAGGCGGCGCTGCTGGCCGTAGGAGAGCTCGCCGGCCAGACGGTTGGCGCAGTCCACCAAGTCGACCACTTCCAGCCAGTAGAATGCGCAGTCCAGCGCATCGCTTTCGGCCTTGCGGTAGCCTTTGGTATTGAGGATGCCGGCAAGCATGTTGCGGTTGACCCACATGTGCTGGGCCACCAGCAGGTTTTCCAGCACCGACATTTCCTTGAACAGGCGAATGTTCTGGAAAGTGCGCGCCAGGCCGGCACGGTTCACCAGATGGGTGCCGCCGAACATCTTGTAGTACACGCGGCTGAGGAAGCTTTTGGGCGAGACAAAGTCGGTGGCCTCAAAGCGCTCACCCAGCAACTGAATGACGTTGGTTTGCTTGCCCCGCACGTTGAGCTCGATCTTGCCGCCACTGGCTTTGTAAAAGCCGGTGAGGCAGTTGAACACCGTGGTCTTGCCGGCGCCGTTGGGGCCGATCAGGGCGAAGATCGAGTTGCGTTTGACCTGTAGGCTCACATCACTGAGGGCCTTGATGCCCCCGAAGTGCATCATCAGGTGTTCGACAGACAGCACGACTTCCTTGCTCATGGCGCTACCCCCTTGCGTGGCGTCACACCGGTACGACTAATCCGAATCAAGCCACGCGGTCGCCAGATCATCATCACCACCATCAACACCCCAAACAGCAGCACGCGGTACTCGGAAAAACTACGCAGCAGTTCCGGCGCCACGGTCAACACGAACGCTGCGATCACCACGCCGACCGTCGAGCCCATGCCGCCCAACACCACGATGGCGAGGATCAACGCCGACTCGAAGAAGGTAAACGACGATGGGTTGACGAAGCCCTGGTAGCTGGCAAAGAACACCCCGGCCAAACCGGCGGTGGACGCGCCGATGGTGAAGGCCGAGAGTTTGACCAGCACATGGTTCAGGCCCATGGAACGGCAGGCGATTTCATCTTCGCGCAGGGCTTCCCAGGCGCGACCGACCGGCATGCGCGTCAGGCGATGCTTGATGTACAGCACGGCCAGCACCACCAGAAACAGCACGATGTAGATGAACATGAACTTGATGTTGGGGTTGTAATCGATGCCGAAAAACTCGTGAAACGGAATGCCGCCATCCTTCGCACGCTTGCCGAACTCCAGGCCCAGGAAGGTCGGTGACGGCACGGGCATCCCGTTCGGGCCGCCGGTGAACGACAGCCAGTTGTTGAGCACCAGGCGTATGATTTCACCAAAACCCAGGGTCACGATGGCCAGGTAGTCACCGTGCATTCGCAGCACCGGGAAGCCGAGTATGCACCCCGCCAACGCCGCCGCGATGGCCGCCAGTGGCAGCACCGTCCAGAAGCCCAGGCCCAGGTATTGATAACCCAGCGCCAGGCCGTAGGCACCGATGGCATAGAACGCCACGTAACCCAGGTCGAGCAGGCCCGCCAGGCCCACCACGATGTTCAGCCCCAGGCCGAGCAATACGTAGATCAGCCCCAGGATCACCACGGTGAGCAGGTACTTGTTGGCAAAGATCGGGAACACGATGGCGATCACGATCAACGCCGGGATGATCCAGCGCAGCCGCGACTTGTAGTCCGGTGGCAGCACGTGCACGCCGGAGCCGCTGCTCTCGAACCCCTGCAGGATCTTCACGCCCTTGGAAGTTTGCAGGAATAGGCTCAAGGCAAAGCGCCCGGCCATCACGATAGCGACCAGCACGGCAACCCGCGCAGGTTCCAGGTTGAAGCTGTAGCCGTCGAGCACCACGCCGACAATCGGGCCGAATACGATCAGCGAAATCAGCCCCGCGAGGACCGTATCGACCACACTTTTCTTGATATCAATGGATTTGGCAGCAGACATGTTTACACCTTCGCCACAAGTGGGCGACCAAGCAGGCCCTGGGGACGGAAAATCAGAATCACCACCAGCAGGGAGAAACTGAACACGTCTTTGTAGTCAGAGTTGATCAACCCCGAGAACAGCGACTCGGAGATACCGAGGATGATCCCGCCCAGCATCGCCCCAGGCAGGGAGCCGATGCCGCCGAGGACCGCCGCGGTAAACGCCTTGATGCCGATGATGAAGCCGGCATAGAAGTCGAAGGTGCCGTAGTTGAGGGTGATCAGCACGCCGGCCAGGGCAGCCATGGCTGCGCCGATGACGAACACGTAGGAGATCACTCGGTCGGTGTTGATGCCCAGGATCGAGGCCATCTTGCGGTCTTGCTGGGTGGCGCGGCACATGCGGCCGAGCTTGGTGTATTTGATGATGTAGGTGAGCAAGGCCATGCCGGCGAACGCCGCCACGAGGATGAACACTTTGGTGTAGGTCAGTTGCACGAACCCGGTGCCGATATCGACGCGCCAGGCGCCGGCCAGCAGGGTGGGAATGCCTTGTTGCTTGGCGCCCTGGGCGATCTGCGCGTAGTTCTGCAGGATCAGCGAGATACCGATGGCGCTGATCAGCGGTGCCAGGCGGGTGGAGTTACGCAGGGGTTTGTAGGCGACACGCTCAATCACCCAACCGTACACGCCGGTGACGACTACGGTGAAGATCAAAGTACCGAGAATGAGCAGCGGGAAGGATTCGATGCCGAAGTAAGCCAGCAGTGCCAGACTGATCGCCGCGAGGTAAGCGGAAATCATATAAACCTCGCCGTGGGCGAAGTTGATCATGCCAATGATGCCATAGACCATTGTGTAGCCGATGGCGATCAGGCCATAGACCGACCCGAGGGTCAGGCCGTTGACCAGTTGCTGCAGGAAAATACCATCCATAACGCAATCTCACGCGGTGAGCACCTGCACACCGGTGGGTGTGCGGCGCTTCTGGAGGAAAAGACAGGTTTGTTGCAATAGAGCAGGCAACCAGGCCCTCTGTGGGAGCTGGCTTGCCTGCGATAGCGGTTTCACATTCAACACAGGGTTGGCATTGAGTCCGTCATCGCGGGCAAGCCCGGCTCCCACAGGGATCAAGGTGTTCAGGCCGTCGCGTTATTACTTCTGCTTTTCCAACTGATGGTATTTGCCGTCTTTGTCCCACTGGTAAACCACGTAGTCAGAGACTTTCAGGTCGCCCTTGGCATCCCAGGCTTTTTCGCCCATGACGGTTTTAACCGGGTTGGCCTTGAGCCACTTGGCAGCGTCTTCGCCCTTGTTGGACTTGGCACCGTTGAAGCCGGCGGCCAGGGCCTGGATCGAGGCGTAAGCGTACAGGGTGTAGCCTTCAGGCTCGGTACCGTTCTTGCGGAACTCTTCCACGACCGTCTTGCTGTCTGGCAGCAGGCGCGGGTCGGCGCCGAAGGTCATGTACACACCATCAACGTACTGCGCGCCGCCGGCGGTGGCTACCAGTTCGTCGGTGACCACGCCGTCATCGGACATGAACTTGACGTCTTTGAGGCCCGCTTCGCGGATCTGGCGCACCAGTGGGCCGGCTTCCGGATGCAGGCCGCCGAAGTACACGACGTCGGCGCCCAGGGAACGGATCTTGGTAACCAGGGCGCTGAAGTCTTTCTCGCCCCGGGTCAGGCCCTCTTCCAGCACCGGCTTGACGCCGCGCTTGGTCAACTGCGCAGCGGTGGCGTCGGCCAGGCCTTTGCCGTAGGTGTCTTTGTCGTTGATCACCGCGACTTTCTTGCCCTTGAGCACGTCGACAATGTAGTCGCCGGCGACGATGCCTTGCTGGTCGTCACGCCCGCACATACGGAACATGGCGCCCAGGCCGCGTTCGGTCACTTGTGGGTTGGTGGAGCCTGGGGTGATGGCGATGATGCCCGCTTCGTCGTAAACCTCAGACGCCGGGATGGTGTTGGATGAGCAGAAGTGCCCGACCACACCGATCACTTTGTCCTGGTCGGCCAGGCGGTTGGCCACGGCCACGGCCTGCTTGGGTTCGCAGGCGTCATCGCCCGCCACCAGCTTGATCTGCTCGCCGTTGATGCCGCCGGCCTTGTTGATAACGTCGGCTGCCGCCTGGGCACCCTTCATGTACTGCTCACCGAAAGCGGCGTTGGCACCCGTCATCGGGCCCGCCACACCAATTTTCACATCAGCTTGAACAAACGTAGAAACACCCAGCGCCGCAGCAACGGCGAGGGCCAGAAAACCTTTCTTGTAAAACGTCTGGGACATGAGTGGTGCTCCGATATTTTTGATTTTTGGCACGACAACTTGCATTCAAACTTTTCACTGAAAGCTCAGAGCAAGCCGCGTGCCATTACTTTTTTATTCTTCAAAAAGACACGGTGTCATTGTTATTACAGGCGTTTCGACGCCTTTTGCCAGGACGTGCAACCGTCTAGCGTCTACGGGTGCAACCAGCACTGCAAAAAAGTACAACCCTGGTAGGTCGCACCTGCAACCACAGGCATAAACGACAGTTCCTACAGCTGTAACAACGTGCGTAACGGAACTGCACATTTACAGTGCGTGATTGCTACGACTTGCACCAATACAGATGGGTAGCCTGCTAAGAAAACGCAGGCTTCTGAGGGGTATTTCGCTGATCAGATCACGATCCTCAGGCATTGCCCGGCGTGATAGAGCGAGAAGCCGGCTTCATACAGGCAACTGCGCAGGCCCACAGCGGCCAGAGGTTGCATAGGGGCAAAAGGGATCGGTAAGGCTTGGGGGTCCTGGTGACACAGGTAGTCGGCAAACGCCTTGCCCACTACGCTGCCGGTGGTCACCCCGCGCCCGTTATAACCGGTAACCGCCACCAGGCCGGGGGCCGGTTCGAACAGGCGCATCAAGTGGTCGGGGGTGAACGCGATGCAGCCGGTCCAGGTGAATTCCCATTGCACCGGTTTGAGGTACGGGAAGTAGTGTTGCTGCACCCGATCGGCCCATGCCTTGAGGAACCACGCCGGCTTCTGGTTGCCGTTACCCAGGCTGCCCAGCAACAGGCGCCCGTCGGCATCGCGGCGAATACTGCTCAGGACCTGGCGCGTGTCCCACGAACCCTGGCCGCCGGGGAGGATCTGTTTGGCCGCGTCATCGGTCAGCGGCGCCGACGCCACCTGGTAGTAATAGCCGGGGAAGAAGTTACGCCGCAGTTCAGTCCATTCGCCTTCGGTGTAGGCGTTGGAGGCGATCACCACCTGCGCGGCCTGCACCGCACCCTCGGCGGTCTGCACCGACCAATCGGCGCCTTGGCGTTCAAGCTGGGTGACCGGAGAATGGTCAAACAACTGCCCGCCCAACGCTGCGGCGGCATTTGCCAACCCAGTGGTGTAGCCCATGGGGTTCAAGGTGCCGGCGCGCCGATCCAGCAACGCGGCGGCGATTTTCCGGGTACCGGTGGCGTGCTCGCAGGCCTGGCCGGTGAGTAACTCAACCGGTGCGCCACGGCGTTTCCACTGCTGCTCACGGCTGCGCAAATCCGCCTCGCCACGGGCGTTGTGCGCCATGTGCAAGGTGCCTTCACGGCGCAATTGGCAGTCGATGTTGTACTTGTCGATCAGGCTGAACACCAGGGACGGCGCCGCACCCAACATGCGGTTGAGCTGGCTGCCCACCGCCGTGCCGAAACCGGCCTCGATCTCGTCCGGTGGAATCCACAGGCCGGCGTTGACCAGCCCGACGTTGCGCCCCGAACCACCGTGGCCGGTGCGATGGGCTTCCAGTACGACGACGCTTTTACCCTGTTCCAGCAAATGAATGGCCGCCGACAAACCGGTGATGCCGGCGCCGATCACGCACACATCCACCTTGACCGCGCCCTTGAGCGCGGCTCGGTCGGGACGGCCTGGGGTGAGGTGTTCCCATAAACATGTTTCGCGCAGTGCCATTTCCAGACTCCGGGATGAATTCACCACCGCTCGTTCCCACGCTCTGCGTGGGAATGTAGCCTTGGACGCTCCGCGTCCGCATTGTCGTGACGCGGAGCGTCACAGAATGCGTTCCCACGCAGAGCGTGGGAACGATCAGTCTGGTCAGTCGAACGTGATGCCTTGTGCCAACGGCAGTTCCAGCGAGTAGTTCACAGTATTGGTTTGCCGGCGCATATACCCGCGCCACGCATCCGAGCCCGATTCACGCCCGCCGCCGGTTTCTTTTTCCCCCCCGAACGCGCCACCGATCTCCGCGCCGCTCGGGCCGATGTTGACGTTGGCAATGCCACAGTCACTGCCCACCGCCGACATGAACTGCTCGGCTTCACGCACGTCGGTAGTGAAGATGCAGGACGACAAACCTTGTGGCACGGCATTGTTCAGGCGCAGGGCTTCGGCGAAGTCGGTGTAGCCGACCACGTAAAGAATCGGCGCGAAGGTTTCGCTGCACACTACGTCGCTTTGCTCGGGCATTTCCACGATGGCCGGCGATACGTAGTAGGCGTTGGGGAATGTGTCTTGCAGTTGGCGCTTGCCGCCGAACACCTTGCCGCCTTCGCTCAAGGCTTGCTCAAGGGCGTCCTGCATGTTGTCGAAACTGTGCTTGTCGATCAGCGGGCCGATCAGGTTGCCTTCCAGTGGGTGGCCGATGCGCACTTTGGAATAGGCGGCCTTGAGGCGGGTGACGATTTCTTCCTTGACCGACTCATGGGCGATCAGCCGGCGCAGGGTGGTGCAGCGTTGGCCGGCGGTGCCCACCGCGCTGAAGAGGATGGCGCGCACGGCCATGTCCAGGTCGGCGCTCGGGCCGAGAATCATCGCGTTGTTGCCGCCCAGTTCAAGGATGCTGCGGGCGAAACGTGCGGCGACTTTGGGTGCCACTTCACGGCCCATACGCGTGCTGCCGGTGGCGCTGATCAGGGCGACGCGCGGGTCATCCACCAGCGCAGCGCCGGCGTCACGGCCGCCGATGATCACTTGGCTGAGGTACTCGGGGGCACCGTCGAATTTTTTCAGTACGCGCTCGAACAAGGCCTGGCAGGCCAGTGCAGTGAGCGGGGTCTTTTCCGACGGTTTCCAGATCACCGCGTTGCCGCACACCAAGGCCAGCGCAGTGTTCCACGCCCACACAGCCACCGGGAAGTTGAAGGCGCTGATCACGCCGACCACGCCCAGCGGGTGCCAGGTTTCACGCATATGGTGGCCTGGGCGCTCGGAGGCGATGGTCAAGCCGTACAACTGGCGCGACAGGCCGACGGCGAAGTCGCAGATGTCGATCATTTCCTGCACTTCACCCAAGCCTTCCTGGGTAATCTTGCCCGCTTCCCAGGAAACGAGTTCGCCCAGGTCGGCCTTGTACTCGCGCAATACGTCGCCGAACTGGCGCACCAGCTCGCCACGTCGCGGCGCCGGCACCTTGCGCCAGGCCTCGAATGCATGCTCGGCGCGACTGACCTGTTGCTCCACCTCGGCGGCGCCTTCCCAGTGCACACTGCCGATACGGCTGCCATCAATCGGTGAATGCACGGGTTGTTTTCCAGCCTGGTACAGCGCCGGGTTTACCCCGAGACGATCAAGCAATGCGGCAACCATGGGTCACTCCTTCAATCTGCAGACAAAAATTCGCGCCGCAATACGCACGGCGATCCTGGCCCTATTTGTAGCTGGCCCAAGACTTGCCAACAAACGACGATTAGGCGAGATATCATTCCCTTTATTCATGCAAAGAATAAAAAGAGGCATGCCGTGCTGAACAAAAGACATTTGCCCTCGATCACCGCCCTGCAGTGTTTCGAAGCGGCCACCCGCCACCTGAGCTTCACCCGCGCCGCCGAGGAACTGAACCTCACCCAAAGCGCGGTGAGCAAACAAGTAGCGCAGTTGGAAGAACTGTTGCAACACCTGCTGTTTCGCCGCGTGCGCCGCCGCTTGCAGATGACCCCGGCGGGCGACCTGTACCTGGTGGAGGTGCGCAAGATCCTCACCCAGGTGGAAATGTCCACCCACTACCTGCGCTCCTACGGGGGCGAAACAGAAGTGCTGCGCGTGTCCACGCCCTACACCTTCGGAGCACGCTGGCTGGTGCCGCGCCTCAAAGGCTGGCGTTTGCGCCACCCGCAGATCCACCTGGACCTGTGCAACGAACAGGACCCGGACGAGTTACTGCAAGGCAAGGCCGACATGGCGTTCTATTTCGGCCAGGGCGCACGTCCCGGCACCGAGAGCCTGAAACTGTTCAGTGAAGAGCTGGTACCGGTGTGTTCGCCCGACAGCCTGCCCGCCCAGCCTTTCACCGACCCCACGCAACTGAGCGACCTGGTGCTACTGCAAAACGCCTCGCGGCCCCAGGGCTGGCATGACTGGTTCGCCAGCCAGGGCTTCCATACCGAGCACAGCTACCATGGCCCGCGGTTCGACACGTTTTATATGTGTATCCGTGCGGCGCAGGTGGGATGCGGCGTGGCGTTATTGCCGCGCTTTCTGGTGGAGGAGGAATTGGCCGAGGGCAAGTTGGTGATCCCCTGGCAACATGCGATGCCGAGCCAGGATGCTTACTACCTGGCGTATCCTGAGCATTCGGCAGAGGTGCCCAAGGTGCGCGAGTTTGTGAAGTGGATGATGGAGCAGGTGCTTTAGCGCCTGGAGAATCGCCATCGCAGGCAAGCCTGCTCCCACCGTTTGGAATGCACTTCAAATGTGGGAGCTGGCTTGCCTGCGATGGCGCCAGTGGCCTTACTGAAAAAATCACTGGCAAAACCCCACAAGTCTATGCGCCACTAACCCCCTTCCTCAATTGTGCGTAAAGGCCGGCCTCCACCGCCGACCCGTCTGGAGATTCCCGTTATGAGCGAGAGTGTGTTTGCCGATCGCATCGTGCAGAACCTGCTCGACACCGACTTCTACAAGCTGACCATGATGCAGGCGGTGCTGCACAACTACCCGAACGTGGAAGTTGAATGGGAGTTTCGTTGCCGTAACAGTGAAGACCTGCGCCCTTACCTGGCGGAGATTCGTTACCAGATCGAGCGCCTCGCCGAGCTGAGCCTGAGCCCCGATCAACTGGGGTTCCTGGAACGCATCAGCTTTATGAAGCCGGATTTTCTGCGTTTCCTCGGGCTGTTTCGCTTCAACCTGCGGTATGTGCAAACCGGCATCGAGAACGGCGAGTTGTTTATCCGCCTGCGCGGACCGTGGCTGCATGTGATCCTGTTTGAAGTGCCAATGCTGGCCATCGTCAGCGAGGTGCGTAACCGCTACCGCTACCAGACCGTGATCCTCGAGCAGGCCCGCGAGCAGCTGTATCGCAAGTTCGACTGGTTGACCGCCAACGCCAGCAGCGATGAGCTGTCGGAGCTGCAAGTGGCAGACTTCGGCACGCGCCGGCGTTTTTCCTACCGGGTGCAAGAGGAAGTGGTCAGCGTGCTCAAGCACGATTTCCCTGGCCGTTTTGTCGGCACCAGCAACGTGCACCTGGCGCGCGAATTCGATATGAAGCCGCTGGGCACCATGGCCCACGAGTGGATCATGGCCCACCAGCAACTCGGCCCGCGCCTGATCGACAGCCAGATCGCCGCCCTTGATTGCTGGGTGCGCGAGTACCGTGGCCTGTTGGGTATCGCCCTCACCGATTGCATCACCACCGACGCGTTCCTGGGCGACTTCGACTTGTACTTCGCCAAGCTGTTCGATGGCCTGCGCCATGACTCCGGTGATCCGATCCAGTGGGCAGAAAAAGCCATCGCTCACTACCACAAGCTGGGCATCGAACCGATGAGCAAGACCCTGGTGTTCTCCGACAGTCTGACATTGCCCAAAGCCTTGGAAATATTCCGGGCGTTGCGCGGTCGCATTAATGTGAGCTTTGGCATCGGCACCAACCTGACCTGTGATATTCCAGGGGTGGAACCGATGAGCATCGTGCTTAAAATGACCGCCTGCAATGGCCAGCCCGTCGCAAAAATTTCCGATGAAGCGGGCAAGACCCATTGCACCGACCCGAATTTTGTCGCCTATTTGCGTCACGTTTTCAAAGTACCTGCCCTATCCAGCAAGGAGTGAATCATGCAAGCCGTACAGCGTGAGATTGCACAACAGCTCAAGGTGCAAGCCCCGTTCAAGGACCAGGCCGCACTCGAAGCCGAGGTTGCCCGGCGCGTGGCCTTTATCCAGGACTGCCTGCGCAATTCCGGGCTCAAGACCCTGGTGCTCGGCATCAGTGGTGGTGTCGACTCCCTGACCGCAGGCCTGTTGGCCCAACGTGCGGTGCAGGAACTGCGCGCCAGCACCGGCGATGAGGCGTACCGCTTTATCGCCGTGCGCCTGCCCTACGAAACCCAGTTCGACGAGCACGACGCCCAGGCCTCGGTGGACTTTATCGAGCCGGATGAACGTCACACCGTGAACATCGGCCCGGCGGTTAAAGCCCTGGCCAATGAAGTGGCCGCCTTTGAAGGCAAGGCCGCGGCGTCCCGTGACTTCGTGCTGGGCAACACCAAGGCGCGCATGCGTATGGTGGCGCAGTACACCATCGCCGGCGCGGCCGGTGGGCTGGTGATCGGCACCGACCATGCGGCGGAAGCGGTGATGGGCTTCTACACCAAGTTCGGTGATGGCGCGTGCGATCTGGCACCGTTGAGCGGGCTGGTGAAGCATCAGGTGCGGGCCATTGCCCGTCACTTTGGCGCGCCGGAATCGCTGGTGGAGAAGGTACCGACCGCCGACCTGGAAGACCTTTCGCCGGGCAAGCCGGACGAGGCGTCACATGGCGTGACCTATGCCGAGATTGATGCGTTCCTGCAGGGTGAGCCGGTGCGTGAGGAGGCGTTCAGGATTATCTGCGAGACCTATCGCAAGACTGAGCACAAGCGGGTGATGCCGTTTGCACCTTGAGGTGAACCTGATCGTTTTGCATTGATTGTCACATCGCCATCGCAGGCAAGCCAGCTCCCACACTTGACCGGATTCCAACATGGGAATGCGGTCGAATGTGGGAGCTGGCTTGCCTGCGATGAACGATAACGCGGTCTTACTTCAGAACCACAGCACCTTTCATCATCGAGATGTGGCCTGGGAACGAGCAGAAGAAGCTGTATTTCTCATCGGCCTTCAGCTTGGAGACGTCGAAGGTCACCGAATCTTTCTCGCCGGCACCGATGATTTTGGTGTGGGCGATGATGCGCTCATCACCGGCTTTCAGGTAATCCTTGTCGATCCCCGCAGCCATGCCGTCGGTTGCCACCGGTTGCATATTGGCTTCGGTAGTCAGCACCCAGTTATGGCCCATCACGTTCTTGGGCAGGTTACCCGAGTGAGTCAGCTCAACGGTGAACTGCTTGCAGCTCTTGTCGATTTCAATCGCTTTGGTGTTGAACGACATTTGGTCGGTGGAGTCGACAGTGACCTTGCACTCTGCAGCAAGCAACTGGCCGCTCGCCAGAGTCAGCAGGGAAACAGCAACGAGTTTGGCAAACATGTGAATCTCCAAGGCAGGGTTTTAAAAACGCGGATTGCGGTAAGGGTGCCTCAATCAGGCTTGAGTTCTTATGATCTGAATCAACAGATTGTATACAACTTTAGGCTATCAGCTTCATCAACACAATCAACCAGCCAAACTGCCGCACCCTGATTATGATCGGCCCATCACTCACGGGAGTTCATGCCATGCACCCCAATCACCTGTTCAACGGCCTTCTGGCTGCCTACGCCTGCGGTAAGTGAAAGCAAAGGGCCCCCTGAAGCTGCTACCATGACGACCCGAGGCAGCTGCGCGCCGCCCACCCTCACCTTCGACCCTAGAGGATCGCCCATGGCCAAACCTAATTACTCCTTCGCCAAACGTCAGAGAGACTTGGCCAAGGAACAGAAGAAAGAGGAAAAGCTGCAACGCAAGAAAGCCGCTGCAGAGGAAGAAGCCGGCGCGCTGACCCCGGATGCCGAAGGTGAAGCGGCAACTGACGAGACCGAAACCCTGAAAGACCCAGCTGAATGATCGTTCCCACGCTCCGCGTGGGAATGCAGCCCCGGACGCTCCGCGTCCCGCACCAGGCTTGAAGCCAGCGCAAGGGTGACGCAGAGCGTCACAGCAGGCATTCCCACGCAGAGCGTGGGAATGATCGTTTTTCATTCCAGCGGCATCACCGTCACCCGCACCTCCGGGTCGTGGCTGCCTCCCCCCAGAATCACCCCCCGCAATGGCGACACATCAGAAAAGTCCCGGCCCCAGGCCAGGGTGATGTGCTCCAGCGCCGGCTGCACATTGTTGGTCGGGTCAAAATCCACCCAGCCTGATACCGGGCAAAACACCGAAACCCACGCATGGGAAGCATCCGCGCCAATCAGCCGTGGCTGGCCGGGCGGTGGCTGGGTGAGCAGGTAGCCGCTGATATAGCGCGCCGCCAGGCCACGGGAACGCAGGCAGGCAAGCATCAGGTGAGCGAAGTCCTGGCACACGCCGCGACGGCGCTCCAGCACTTCAACCAGTGGCGTGGCGACCTGGGTGGCTTCGGCATCGAAGGTAAATTCGCTGAAGATCTTCTCCATCAATGCCTGCGTGCCCAGCAGTAAAGGCTCGCCGGGCGGGAAGCAGCTTTCGGAGAACTCGACGAAGGTTTTCTTCAGATGGACATAGGGCGACTCGAAGCGATAGCGGCAGGCTTCGATCAGCTCGGCGCTCAAGGCCTGGCTGCTGTAGGTCAGGCTGTCGCGGGTGTGGTCCCAGGGCGGCGACCGCTGGAAGTCCAGAGCGGGTCGCGAAAGCACTTCTACAGTGAGTCCGGCGTTCACCAGCAATTCATCATGGGGCCGTTCGAACGCCAGGCGAGTGATCGGGTTGCCGAATACGTCCAGTTCGTCGCGGCGCGAGGTGGGTTCCGGGCTAATATCCAACTGCTGCCAGGTGCACTTCTGCCAGGCGCACGGCCTTGGCCACAGGTGCGCCAGTTGCTGGGCCAGGGACACCGGGCTGTCATAGTGGTAATGGGTATCGTGGAAAATCTGATAGCGCGCGCTCATTACACCGACACCGTTTGCTGGCTGACATCATCCACGTGGGCAAAATGGCGCAGCGCCAGGCGATCCGACACCTGCCCGCTTTCATCGGCCACCGCTTGCAGCAAGTCGGCCAGGCCGTCCAGCGCGGCACGCACGCTGGTTTCGCCAAACAGGCCGTCCTCCAGGCAGCCCAGGTCAAAACGCGCCAGGCGCTCGACCAACGGCGCCAGCCCGGTTTCACGGGGCACGCCAAAATCATCATTGAGACGGCGCAGGGTGCGGCTCACCAACTTGAGCTGGAACAGCACCGCATGGGGGTTCTGCTCGTCGAGCAGCAGCAAGTCGAGCACCGGGATCAACTGCGGCACCGCCAGGTAGCGCGAGCGGTAGGTGATGCTGCTGTTGCCCAGCTCCAGCAACCATTCCAGCCCGGCCTGATCGAACACGGCCACGCCACGCAGGAACGCCGCTAGGCTGCTGCTCAGAAACTGCAGACGCTCGATACGCCGGCCCATCATCAAGAAGCGCCAGCCCTCATCGCGGGTCATGTCGTCCAGGGCAAACCCGGACAGTGCCGCCAGGGACATCACCAGGCGGTTGAGAAAGTCGAGCAGCTCGCCAAAGTCTGCAGTGTCGCTTTCCAGTTCCATGGCTTCGCGTTGCAGCTCCACCAGGGCCTGCCAGTTTTCCCGGGACAACTTGCCGCGCACCTGGGACGCCGCCCACTGCAAGCGCTGCAAATTGGCGCGCAGGCTTGAAGGCCAGTCATCACCCAGCAAGGCGGCGAGCAGGCGCTCCGGCAGCTCGCCCTCCTCCGGCAACAGGCGCAGGCTTTCGCCGAGTTCGACGGCGGCCTGCAACGCCAGCGGATCGTCGCCATCGACATACCGCGCCAGTACGATACGCAGCCAGCGCGCACTGTCGTCGCAGCGCTCGCAGTAACGACCGAACCAGAACAGGTTTTCCACCACGCGCGAGGGCAAATAGGGATCGCGGCGCACCAGGTCATAGGCGCCAATGGTGCGTTGGGCGCGCCATTGCTCGCCACCCGGCACGCGTTCACCGAGTACCCAGGTGTCCTTGCTCGCCCCGCCGCGCTGCATCGACACCACCTCGGCATCGGCGTCGGCCGCCACGCGAGTCAGGCCGCCAGGCAGTACCCGATAACCGTCTTCACTGGCCACGGCGTAGACACGCATACCAATGGCACGGTGTTGCAGGTGGTCATCCACGGTGTGCCATACGGGCGCCTGAGACAGTTGCGCCAGCTCTTGGGCGACATAGGCATAGGGCCGCGCACGCATGCGTTCGGCCAGGGCCTGGCGCTGTTCGTCGTCAAGGTCGCGACCAAACACCGGGGCGAAACTTTGTGAGGGAAATGCCGGCTTGATCAGCAGTTCCGGGAGTTTTTCCAGGGCTTCGGCAAGCACCGGCGCTTCGCCGCACCACCAGGTGGCAATCGACGGCAGGATCAAGGTTTCACCGAACAAAAATTCGTTGATCTTGGGCAAAAAGCCCAGCAACCCCGGGGACTCCAGCACGCCACTGCCCAAGGCATTGGCCACCAGCACGTTGCCCTGACGCACGGCGTCGAGCAGGCCCGGCACGCCGAGCGCCGAGTCAGTGCGCAGTTCCAGCGGGTCGCAGAAATCATCGTCGAGGCGACGCATGATCGCGTGCACCCGGCGCAGGCCGCTGAGCGTTTTCAGGAACACAGTGCTGTCACGCACGGTGAGGTCGCCGCCCTCTACCAAGGGGTAGCCGAGCTGGCGCGCCAGGTACAGGTGTTCGAAATAGCTTTCGTTGAAACGCCCCGGCGTGAGCAACACGATCAGTGGCGGCTGGTCATCGCCAGGGGCCTGGCGCGCCAGGGTCTCCTGCAGCGTGCGAAAGAAACCGGTGAGGTGCTGCACCTGCATATCCCGGTACAGGTCCGGGAAAGCGCGGGACACGATGGTGCGGTTTTCCAGGGCGTAGCCGGCGCCCGATGGGGCTTGGGTACGGTCGGCGGTGACCCACCAGCGGCCGTCCGGCGTGCGCGCCAGGTCGACCGCGTACAGATGCAGGAACGCACCGTCGGGCGGATGGATGCCCTGGCACGGCCACAGAAAATTGTTATGCCCGAACACCAGTTCGGCCGGCAGCAAGCCTTCCTTGATCAGGCGCTGCGGGCCATACAGGTCGGCCAGTACCGCATTGAGCAGGCGCGCACGCTGGGCGATGCCGGCCGACAGTTGCTGCCACTCCTCGGCCGCCAGCACATGGGGCAACAGGTCCAGCTCCCAGGGGCGGTCGGCGCCCTTGGGGTCGGCGTAGACGTTGTAGGTCACGCCGTTTTCCTGGATCTGGCGCGTCAGCAACGCCTGGCGCTGGGCCAGTTGTGCGGGCGTGCTGCGTTGCAGGTGATCGAACAAGCGCCGCCAATGGGCACGCACCGCGCCGCTGGCGTCCAGCAGTTCGTGATAGGTGCCCGCGGTGAGCGGGTAGCGGTCGAGCAAGTCGGACATGGAACGCTCGGCAGAGGCAAGGGAAGTCAGGTTAACTCAAATTCACTACGATCCAATGTGGGAGCTGGCTTGCCTGCGATAGCGGTGTGTCAGTCACCAGAACTATCGACTGAACCACCGCTATCGCAGGCAAGCCAGCTCCCACACTTGGATCATGTTCATTCCTTATTTTTTGTGAAACGCCGCAAATCCAGGGTCATTGGCAACTCATCGTTTACCGTTACAGTCGGCACCACAAGCTTGCCCGGGCTATGCCCCAAGCGGAAAAACCGCGCCATGCGCCGGCTCTCCGCCTCATTGGCATTCACCGGCAGGCTGTCGTAATTGCGCCCGCCCGGGTGCGCCACATGGTATTGGCAGCCGCCCAACGAACGCTGCATCCAGGTGTCGAGCAGGTCAAATACCAGCGGCGCATGCACGGGGATGGTCGGTTGCAGGCAGTTGGCCGGTTGCCAGGCGCGGTAACGCACCCCCGCCACGAACTCACCGACGCGGCCGGTCGGTTGCAGCGGCACCGGCACGCCATTGCAGGTCAGCAGGTAGCGTTGCGGTGGCAACCCGCTCAACTTCACTTGCAGGCGCTCCAGGGACGAATCCACATAGCGCACCGTGCCCCCCACCGCGCCCTCCTCGCCCAGCACATGCCAAGGCTCCAAGGCCTGGCGCAGTTCCAGTTCGATACCGCTGACGGCGTAGTCGCCCACCTTGGGGAAACGGAACTCCAGATGCGCCGCGAACCATTCGGCTCGCAGCGGGTAACCAGCCGCGTTCAGCTCGACGATCACGTCGGCAAAGTCCTGCTCGATAAAGTGCGGCAACAGGAAACGGTCATGCAGTTCAGTGCCCCAGCGCGCCAGCTTCGGCGGCGCATAGGGCTCGCGCCAGAACCGCGCGACCAGCGCTCGCAGCAACAACTGCTGGGTCAGGCTCATGCGCGCATGGGGCGGCATTTCAAAGGCGCGCAGTTCCAGCAGGCCCAGTCGGCCCGTGGCGCCGTCGGGTGAGTAGAGTTTGTCGATACAGAATTCGGCGCGATGGGTATTGCCCGTCACGTCGATCAGCAGGTTGCGCAACAGGCGATCCACTAACCACGGCGGGCACTCCTCGCCCGGTGCCGGCATCTGCGCGAAGGCGATTTCCAGTTCATACAGCGCATCGTTGCGCGCCTCGTCTACCCTGGGCGCCTGGGAGGTGGGGCCGATAAACAGGCCGGAGAACAAATAGGACAACGACGGGTGGTTATGCCAGTAGCTGATCAGGCTGCGTAGCAGGTCCGGGCGGCGAAGGAAGGGCGAGTCCTTGGGCGTCGCGCCGCCGAGCACGAAGTGGTTACCGCCACCGGTGCCGGTATGGCGCCCGTCGATCATGAACTTCTCGGTGGTCAGGCGGGTTTGCCGTGCCTCTTCGTAGAGGAATTCGGTGCGTTCCACCAACTCGTCCCAGGTGGCGGATGGCTGTACGTTGACCTCAATGACACCGGGATCTGGCGTGACGCGGAAATTGCTCAGGCGCATATCCGCTGGCGGCTCGTAGCCTTCCAGCAGTACCGGGCAATGCAGCTCTTCGGCGGTGGCCTCAATGGCAGCCACCAGCTCCAGGTAATCCTCGACGCGCTCCAGCGGCGGCATAAACAGGTAGAGGCGCCCTCCCCGTGCTTCGGCGCACAGCGCGGTACGGGTCAGCCAGTCGGCGGACTCGTCGACCTTGGGCACACGCTCATCACCCGGCGCGGGCTCGCCATGGTTTTGCAACTGGGCGCTGGTCGGCAGCTCCGGCTGATCCTGGTTAGGGTCGGTCGGATGCACAAACGGATACTCCGCCGCAGTCACCCAGGGCTGCGAAGCGAGCGGCAGACGATAGCCCAGCGGCGAATCCCCCGGCACCAGGCGGCAATGGTTGTCGCGCAGGTACCAACGACCACTCTGCCAGCGGTCATTGGCCGCAGTCCGTGCCAGCGGCAGCACTTGGCCGATGACTTTATCCAGGCCCTGGCTGAAGACTTTGCGCAGGCGTTCACGCTCCAGGTCGTCGCTCAGGCGCGGGTCTTGGGCAGTGACGTTCTGGGGCAGCGCCCCTTCGCGCCACAGGTAGTAGAAATTGTCTTCGAACGCCGGGAACACAAAGCGCGCCGGCAGTTTCAGGCGTTCGGCGACGCTGGCCAGGAAACGCCCGGCCATCACCCCATCAGCACCGTAGTCCTGCTGTTCATCGGCGATCAGCGCGCTGTTGTGCCAGATCGGCACGCCATCGCGGCGCCAATAGCAGTTGAGCGACCAACGTGGCAATTGCTCCCCGGGATACCACTTGCCTTGGCCGAAATGCACCAGGCCCTTGGGCGCATAGTGCTGGCGCAGGCGCTGGAACAGCTCGGCGGACAGGCGACGCTTGTCCGGGCCCAGGGCTGCGGTGTTCCATTCGGCGCCGTCTGGGTCGTCGATAGAGACGAAGGTCGGCTCGCCGCCCATGGTCAGGCGTACGTCGTCCTTGAGCAGGTCGCCGTCGATCTGCCGGCCCAGGGCCTGGATCGCCAACCATTGTTCTTCGGTGTAGGGCTTGGTCACCCGTGGCGCTTCCCAGATGCGCTCCACCGACATCTCATGGGTGAACTCGCATTCGCACGGCTCCACCAACCCGCTGATGGGCGCGGCGGACGATGGATCGGGGCTACAGGCCAACGGGATATGCCCTTCACCGGCGAACAACCCGGACGTGGCATCCAGGCCAATCCAGCCAGCGCCGGGCAAATACACTTCGCACCAGGCGTGCAGGTCGGTGAAGTCCACCTCGGTACCGGACGGGCCGTCGAGGGCTTTGACGTCGGCGGTCAGTTGAATCAGATAACCAGAGACAAATCGCGCCGCCAATCCGAGGTTGCGCAGCAATTGCACCAACAACCAGGCCGAGTCGCGGCAAGAGCCGGATGCGTTTTCCAGGGTAAATTCCGGAGTTTGCACGCCCGGTTCCATGCGAATCAGGTAACCGATATCGGCGGCCAGGCGCTGGTTGAGGCCGACCAGGAAATCCACAGCAGGCAGCGGCGTGCGGTCGATACCGGCCAGGTACGCAGCCAACCTTGGCGTCAGCGGCAAGGTTTCCAGATACGGCGCCAGCTCGCGCTGCTCATCGGCGGCGTAGCTGAACGGGATATTTTCGGCGTAGGGCTCGAGGAAAAAATCGAACGGATTGAACACCGCCATCTCGGCGACCAGGTCGACTTCAATGCGCAACTCGTCAGTCTTTTCCGGGAACACCAGGCGCGCCAGGTAATTGCCCTGGGGGTCTTGCTGCCAGTTGATGAAATGCTGCTCGGGCAACACCTTCAACGCGTAGGACAGTATCCGCGTACGGCTATGGGCCGCCGGGCGTAGCCGCACGATCTGCGGGCCGAGTTCAACTGCACGGTCGTAGCGGTAATGCGTAACGTGGTGCAACGCGACATGAATCGACACGGCGGCCTCCTGCGAGCCAGGGCATAAGCACAACGCGCGCAAGACTTATGCCACAGCAGCAGTCATTGCACTAAAACGTCAGGCCCGGTGCAGTACAGCACCAAAACAGCGCCAACGTTGCGGCTATGGTGCAGGCGCTGCACACATTTGTAGCGCCGGGCTGAGTGCAGGTGGTGAATCTACCCAGTTAAGGCGTAGTACGCCTGGTATTCAGGGCTTGGCGCAGTTGACGGATTTGCACAAGTTTTGCCCGCATCTCTCGCTGCCCGCTGCTGTTGAGCACCAGCAGGCCGAACAGCGGGAAAATCAGCGACAGGCTATAGAGAACCCTGTGTGGGTTGTACTGAATCATGGGGAGCACAAACAACAGACAGGCAGCGTAGATGGCGACCATCACCCATGCCCATGAAGGTTTGCCCCGCAGGATCATAAAGTTGCTATGGACCGTCAACAAGATAAGCAATGCACCTGCGACCAGGATCTTGAGCCCGACTTGAGCAAGGGACGCATCACGAAAATAGGTAACGAAAGCCAGCGCCACTGCAAGTGCCAGCGAAAAGTACGCAGCAAATACGCCGCCCAGAAACGTCAAGAAGTGACGCCTGAAGAAGTCGCGCAGCGTCATCAGCTCACTCATTCGTTTATTTCCTCGTACAAGCCTATCGCAATGGTATTGACGTTCCCAGAGTAGGCGCTGCCTCCGAACCCGACGGTCGCTCCCAGGATATCTTTGATCTGAGTACTGGTGCTTTGCTTGAGTTGCGTCGGGGTGAAACGCTTGGAGAGCTCACCCGATGCCTGCCTGAGCTTGAGCATCTTCGAGGTCAGGCTGGGATCATTGATGCTCAGTAGTTCCTTGGTCAGCTTGGCCCTCTCCTGACGGTTCAAGCCGCGTAGCACTTCCCGCAGGCTCTTGCCCGTCGATGCCTTAGCGACCTTGACCAGCTTGACCGTCGTCAGGGCTGAAGCGCCCACACCGGCCAACGATGCCGCGTCCAGCACAATGGATGCATTCTGGTACCAGCCTTCACTGTCGAGCCAATCGTTTACCTCAGGCTTGGCCACCTCAAGGGTCGTTCGGGCAATGCCATTGAAGCACTGGAGCGAACTCGCGCCTGCGGCCGCGTACCCCACCACCACAATGACTGAGCTCGCGCCGGCACTGAAAGGAACCAGAATAGTACCGCTGGCAATCGCAGCCCAACTGATGACAGCACCCAGGCAAGAGATTCCGGTATTTACGGCCTCGCCGATCAGCCTGGATTCCCGTGGATTGTTTACTACGTGATCAGCGAATTGTGTCGGCGCGATGTATTTCTGCGCCTCGCGCAGGATGACACGCTTTGGCTTGATGCTGCAGATGGGCTTGAATTCGCGCAGAGTGACGATATTAAAATCGGCATCGATATACACCACGCCAGCACCGACAACGCCGGGGTCAGCATCGATGGCCGCAAACAGCCGTGGCAGATTGATCAGGCTCTCGATGCGCTGGCGCGCCATAAATTGAGAGCGGTTGGAATCCATGCCGATGTTGAACAAGGAGTTGCCCATAAGTGTTCTTCCTTGACATTGAAAGTGCCCAGACCGGCCTCATCGCAGGCAAGCCAGCTCCCACACTTGAAATGCATTCCCCTGTGGGAGCTGGCTTGCCTGCGATAGCAATCTGATGGGCGCCACCCTAACAAACAGGCCACCTACCGCCAATAAACCTACCTAATCAACGGGCCTTGCGTTGCGCAATCACCGCCCGACGCAGGTGACGTATTTCGAGTAACCGCTGGCGCATTTCACGATGGCGCTTACTGTTGAGCAGCAGCAAGCCCAGCAGCGGAAACAGCACCGCCGAGCCGTACACCAGGGTATTGAGGCCGTATTGAATCATCGGCAACACGAACAGCAGGCAACACACCAGGTAGCCCGCCACCAGCCGGGTCGCCCAGGGATACCCGCGTGCAATCATCACATTGCCAAACACCAACACTGCCACCAGCACCAGGATTGCAGCCCCGGAGTAGTTGGCCTTGAGCGCCGGCTCAACACCGCGCAAATAGGTCACGCCCGCCGTGGAGACAGCCACCGAACCAGAGAAAATCGCCATGAAGATGGTGCCCATGAACACCGGAAAATAACGCGCAAGGAAACTGCGCCTATCGGGAAACCCCTTCATTCCGTCAGTTCCTCATACAGGCCAATGGCAAGCGTCGATGCCGAGCCAACGTGACCGGTTCGATAGCTGCCCCAGATACCCAACATGCCGCCCAAGGCGTCCTTGAGCTGGGTGAGCGTGGCATGACGAATTTCCGTGGAGCTGTAGCGCTTGGGCAACGTGCCGGCGCGCTGCTGCAACTTGAGCAACTTGGGGGTCAGGCTTGGGTCTTTGAGACTGAGCAATTCCTGGGTCAACTTCTTGCGCTCCTGGCGATTCAAGCCCTTGAGCAATTCATACCAGCTCTTGCCCAACGCAGCGGCTTTTTTGGCCTTGAGTAGCCTTAATGTGGTGAAGGCTCCCGTTCCGATCCCGACCAACGACGCGGCATCGAGAATCGGTGACACCGCGCCATACCACTGGGCGTCGTCCATGCGGTCGTTGGCTTGCGGGTCAAGGATCTCGTTATAGGTACGGGCCACGCCAAACCCGCACTGAGCACTGCTGGCCAGCGCCGCTGTGACACCAATACCCACCACAAAAGCACTGGCGCCGGCGGTGAAGGGTACGGCGACGCTGCCACTGAACACCACGATCCAACCGATCACCGCCGCCCCACAGGAAAGCCCCATATCAAAGGCCTCCTTCTGGAGTCGCCCTTCACGGGGGTCGGTCTTCACCTGCTCGACGAACTGCGCCGGCGAGATGTACTTCTGCGCCTCGCGCAAAATGACGCGCTTGGGTTTGATGCTGCAGATGGGCTTGAATTCGCGCAGGGTGATCACGTTGAAGTCGGCGTCGATGTACACCACGCCAGCGCCGACGATGCTGGGGTCGGCGTCAATGACGGCGAACAGCCGCGGCAGGTTGATCTGGCTCTCAATGCGCTGGCGCGCCATGAATTGGGAGCGGTTGGAGTCCATGCCGATGTTGAGCAAGGGGTTGCCCATAAGTGTTCTTCCTTGAAATCGAGAGTGCCCAGACCGGCCTCATCGCAGGCAAGCCAGCTCCCACAGGGGAATGCATTCCAAGTGTGGGAGCTGGCTTGCCTGCGATAGCAATCTAATGGGCGCCACCTTACCAAACAGACTCACCACCGACCAGAAAGCAAAACGCCAGCACGAGGCTGGCGTTTTGCATTTCAGGCGTCGATCAACGCGGCACAACCGGCTTGCGCGTAGGCTTGCCGCCCTTGCCCTTGGCCGCATCGCTGCGCTCTTTGGCCGCCTGCTTATTGCGCGCCTGGGCCGCAGCCTTGGCTTGCTCGCGCTTGTCCCACGGGTTGCTGCCGTCGCTGCCACGGGGTGGCAGGCCGGTGTGCTGGGTGAGGATCTTGGTGGTGGTTTCCTTGGCGACCTTATGGCTGCCGGCCGGCGTCGAGTTCTTGCGCCGGGCGCTCTGGTAGCTGTCGGTGGACGGCTGGTGCAGCGGGATCAGTTGGTCCTTGCCCGACCCGATCAGGTCGGCACGGCCCATGCGGGTCAATGCTTCACGCAGCATTGGCCAGCCCTTCGGGTCGTGGTAACGCAGGAACGCCTTGTGCAGGCGGCGCTGCTCCTCGCTCTTGACGATGGTCACCGCGTCGCTCTTGTAGGTGACCTTGCGCAGCGGGTTTTTGCCCGAGTGGTACATCGCGGTGGCGGTGGCCATCGGCGACGGGTAGAACGCCTGCACCTGGTCGGCACGGAAGCCATTGCCCTTGAGCCACAGGGCCAGGTTCATCATGTCTTCATCGGTGGTGCCGGGGTGGGCGGCGATGAAGTACGGGATCAGGTACTGCTCCTTGCCCGCTTCCTTGGTGTACTTCTCGAACATGCGCTTGAACTTGTCATAGCTGCCAATGCCCGGCTTCATCATCTGGTTGAGCGGACCTTCCTCGGTATGTTCCGGGGCGATCTTGAGGTAGCCACCGACGTGGTGGGTGACCAGCTCTTTGACGTATTCCGGCGACTCGACGGCCAGGTCGTAGCGCAGGCCGGAAGCGATCAGGATCTTCTTCACACCCGGCAACGCACGGGCACTGCGGTACAGCTGGATCAACGACGAGTGGTCGGTGTTCAGGTTCGGGCAGATGCCAGGGAACACGCACGATGGCTTGCGGCACGCGGATTCGATTTCCGGGCTTTTGCAGGCGATGCGGTACATGTTCGCCGTCGGGCCGCCGAGGTCGGAGATCACGCCGGTGAAGCCCGGCACTTTGTCGCGGATCTCTTCGATTTCGCGAATGATCGACTCTTCGGAACGGTTCTGGATGATGCGGCCTTCGTGCTCGGTGATCGAGCAGAAGGTGCAGCCGCCGAAGCAGCCACGCATGATGTTCACCGAGAAACGGATCATGTCGTAGGCCGGAATCTTTTCCTTGCCGTATGCCGGGTGCGGCACGCGGGCGTAAGGCATACCGAACACGTAGTCCATTTCTTCGGTAGTCATGGGAATGGGCGGCGGGTTGAACCACACGTCCACTTCTCCGTGTTTCTGCACCAAGGCACGGGCGTTGCCTGGGTTGGTTTCCAGGTGCAACACGCGGTTGGCGTGGGCATAGAGCACCGCGTCGCCGCGGACCTTTTCCACCGATGGCAGGCGGATCACGGTCTTGTCACGGGTCATACGCGGGCTGGCGAGGATCTGCACAACCTTGGCTTCTTCCGGATCGTCGACTGGACCTTTTTCCTGCTCGATGGCGCAGGCCTGGGTGTCTTGGGTATTCACATACGGGTTGATGATCTTGTCGATCTTGCCCGGACGGTCGATGCGCGTGGAGTCCACTTCGTACCAGCCCGCCGGCGTGTCACGGCGAATGAACGCAGTACCGCGCACATCGGTGATGTCTTCGATCTTGTGGCCCCACGACAAGCGCTGGGCAACTTCGACGATGGCCCGCTCGGCGTTGCCGTACAGCAGGATATCGGCGGTGGCGTCGATCAGGATCGAGTTGCGCACGCGGTCTTGCCAGTAGTCGTAGTGGGCGATGCGGCGCAGGGAAGCTTCGATGCCGCCGAGTACGATCGGTACATTCTTGTAGGCTTCCTTGCAACGCTGGCTGTACACCAGGCTTGCACGGTCGGGGCGTTTGCCAGCCATGCCGCCGGGGGTGTAGGCGTCGTCGGAGCGGATTTTCTTGTCGGCGGTGTAGCGGTTGATCATCGAGTCCATGTTGCCGGCCGCGACGCCGAAGAACAGGTTCGGCTCGCCGAGCTTCATGAAGTCGTCTTTGGACTGCCAGTTCGGCTGCGCAATGATCCCGACGCGAAAGCCCTGGGACTCCAGCAGCCGGCCGATGATCGCCATGCCGAACGATGGGTGGTCAACATAGGCATCACCGGTGACGATGATGATGTCGCACGAATCCCAGCCAAGCTGATCCATCTCCTCCCTGCTCATCGGCAGGAATGGCGCAGGACCGAAACATTCGGCCCAGTACTTGGGATAGTCAAATAACGGCTTGGCTGTTTGCATGACGGTGACCGGTGTGAAGATGAAAAATCGCGGGCGCGGAATATAGCACAAATTTTGACCAATTCCGACGGTAGTAGTCGGAATTGTGGTGACCCCATCGCAGGCAAGCCAGCTCCCACAGGAGAGCGCATTCCACATGTGGGAGCTGGCTTGCCTGCGATGAGGCCCTTACAGGTGCTTGAAACTACTCGTCGTCGTCGAAGTTGTAGCTACCCGGCGCCAGGTTCTCGAAACGCGTGTACTTGCCGATGAACGCCAACCGGATAAACCCGATCGGGCCGTTCCGCTGTTTGCCGATGATGATTTCGGCAATGCCCTTGTGTTCCGTCTCGGGGTGGTACACCTCGTCGCGGTACACGAACATGATCACGTCGGCGTCCTGCTCGATCGCTCCGGATTCCCGCAAGTCGGAGTTCACCGGACGCTTGTTGGGACGTTGTTCCAGGGAACGGTTGAGCTGGGACAACGCCACCACCGGGCAGTTGAATTCCTTGGCCAGCGCCTTCAAGGAACGAGAGATTTCAGAAATCTCGTTGGTACGGTTGTCACCACTGGAACCGGGGATCTGCATCAACTGCAGGTAGTCGATCATGATCAGGGCGATGTCGCCATGCTCACGCACCAGGCGCCGGGTACGCGCGCGCATTTCGGACGGGCTGATACCGGCGGTGTCATCGATAAACAGCTTGCGGTCGTTGAGCAGGTTGACCGCCGAGGTCAGGCGCGGCCAGTCGTCATCCTCAAGTTGACCGGAACGCACCTTGGTCTGGTCGATACGGCCAAGAGACGAGAGCATACGCATGATCAGCGATTCACCTGGCATCTCGAGGGAGTACACCAGCACCGCCTTGTCGCTGCGCAGAACGGCGTTTTCCACCAGGTTCATCGCAAAGGTGGTCTTACCCATCGACGGACGGCCGGCGACGATGATCAAGTCGGACGGCTGCAGACCGCTGGTCTTTTCGTCGAGGTCGGTGTAGCCGGTGGAAATACCGGTAATAGCCGCGTCGGTGTTGAACAGGGTGTCGATGCGGTCGATGGCTTTGGTCAACAGGTCGTTGACGCTGACCGGGCCGCCGGTCTTGGGCCGTGCTTCTGCAATCTGGAAGATCTGCCGCTCGGCTTCGTCAAGGATCTCGGCAGCAGTGCGGCCTTCGGGGTTGAAGGCGCTGTCGGCGATTTCAGTGCTGATGCCGATCAACTGGCGCAGCGTGGCCCGCTCGCGGACGATCTGGGCATAGGCCTTGATGTTGGCGACGGACGGCGTGTTTTTTGCCAACTCACCGAGGTAGCCCAGGCCACCCACTTGGGAGGTCTGGCCTTCCTTGTCCAACTGCTCGGCCAGGGTTACCACGTCGATCGGTGAGTTCTGGTCGGCCAGCTTGGCGATGGCGCGGAAGATCAGGCGGTGGTCATGGCGATAGAAGTCACCGTCCGAGACTTGATCCAGCACGCGTTCCCAGGCGTTGTTGTCCAGCATCAAGCCACCGAGCACGGCCTGTTCGGCCTCGATGGAATGCGGCGGCACCTTCAGGGCAGCGGTTTGCAGATCGTATTGCTCAGGAGCGGAGATTTCGTTCATGGCCACTTGGAATTTGGGGTGTGTAGAAAAACAAAAGGCACGACCTGTAAACAGGATCGTGCCCGATGTTAACCGGCTGGCACGCGAGGTGCCAGTCAGTTAGGTGCGACTTAAGCTGCTACCACGACAACGCGTACGGTGGCTTCAACTTCGGCGTGCAGGTGCACGGCTACGTCGAATTCGCCTACGTTGCGGATGGTGCCGTTCGGCAGACGAACTTCGCTCTTCTGCACTTCAACGCCGGAGGCGGTCAGTGCATCAGCGATGTCGTGGGTGCCGATCGAACCGAACAGCTTGCCTTCGTCACCAGCGGTGGCAGTGATAGTCACTTCCAGCTCAGCCAGTTGGGCAGCGCGAGTTTCGGCCGACGCTTTTTTGTCTGCTGCGGCTTTTTCCAGCTCAGCACGACGCTCTTCAAACGCAGCCAGGTTGGCAGCGGTTGCAGCGGTGGCTTTGCCGTATGGCAGCAGGTAGTTACGACCGTAGCCGGCCTTAACGTTCACTTTGTCGCCCAGGTTGCCCAGGTTGGCGACTTTTTCCAGAAGGATCAGTTGCATGTGAAAATCCTCTAACTTTTAACCTTCACCGTTCGCGTTATCGGCGTCTTTCGACGCCAGACGACCGCGAAAATCAATCAGGCTGTCAACAATGGCCAAGACCACGAGTAACGGATAGATCAACTGCATGAACAGCAACAGCGTGACGTACAACCCCACCAGCCAGAACCTGGCCAGGCGCTTTCGCGCAACCAGCCCATGAATCAGGGCCAGCCCGGCAAACACCAGCGGTACGCTGCAAATCGGCGCCAGCAAGGCCATCTGTGGGCCGAAGTTCGGCCCGACAACCATGCACGCCAGCAGCAACATCGCCGGCCCCGCTGGGATTCTGATACTGCGAAACTCGCGACCAAAACCACCCGGGTTGTACAACAACGCCTGCCAATAACGCCCAAGAATCAGGCTCAGCACGCTGACGACCTGCAACAAAGCCGCAATCAGGCCAGTCAGGACCGGGGCAATCAGTGACGCAAACCGCGCTCGCTCATCTACCGACAAATGCTGGTAGAGATCCCCGAGGGCCAACGGCAGGATCTTGACGATCTCCTGCGCCAGCGCCTCGATTTGCGGGCGGAAAGCCGCGCCAAGCATCACTGAGTACACCAACCCCAATGCCACGCTGACCAGCAGCGTACGGACCCAGGACTCACTTGCGCGCAAAACCAACGCAAGGCTCGATGACCCCAGCAGTACCAGAAGTACCCGTGGATCACCCATTTGCAGCCACCAGATCAAGGCCGGCAACAAACCCAGGGCAAGAACGCCAAGGGCGTCCTTCAAACCGCGCCGCAGCAGCACAAGGCAACCTGCGGCAGCACCCAACCAATAAAGCAACGGCAATGCCGCACATCCAGCCACTACCAGAGTGGCCTGCACGCGACCGCGCATGATGAACTCAGCTAAGGCGCGCATGCATTCAATCCCTTACTACTTGTCGACTGCCCGGTCTCAGCGGCCGTGGCTGTCGGTGTAGGCCAGCAGGGCCAGGAAGCGGGCGCGCTTGATAGCGGTGGCCAGCTGACGCTGATAACGTGCTTTGGTACCGGTGATACGGCTTGGAACGATTTTGCCGGTCTCGGATACGTAGGCTTTCAGAGTGTTGAGATCTTTGTAATCGATCTCTTTCACGTCTTCAGCGGTGAAGCGGCAGAATTTACGACGACGGAAGAAACGTGCCATTTGATAGGCTCCTTAATAAGGTCCGTGGATTACTCGTCAGCGTTATCGCTGTCGTTCTCTTCGCCTTCAGCGCTTTCAGCGCCTTCGTGCTCAGGACGATCGCGACGCTCACGGCGCTCACTGCGGTTTTCTTCAGCCTTGAGCATCTCGGATTGGCCGGTAACGGCTTCTTCGCGACGGATGACCAGGTTACGGATCACTGCATCGTTGTAGCGGAAGTTGTCTTCCAGCTCGGCCAGGGCCTTGCCAGTGCACTCAACGTTCAGCATCACGTAGTGAGCCTTGTGAACATTGTTGATTGCGTAGGCCAGTTGACGACGGCCCCAATCTTCCAGACGGTGGATTTTGCCGCCGTCTTCTTCGATCAGCTTGGTGTAACGCTCAACCATGCCGCCGACTTGCTCGCTTTGATCCGGGTGGACCAAAAAGATGATTTCGTAATGACGCATGAATGCTCCTTACGGGTTGTAGCCTGCCGCTCAAAAACGGTCAGACAAGGAGTGAATGACACTTATGGATCTTGCCGCAGGGGAGGCACATCGGTGCCTGCCAGGAAGGCAAGGGGCGCAATTGTAGAGAAGGGGGAGAAGCGGCGCAAGGCAATTGGTGATTATTTGAACAATCCTGAATAAACACCACAGAACCAATGTGGGAGCGGGCTTGCCTGCGATGACCATGGCACCGGCAACATCTCTGCTGACTGACACTCCGTCATCGCGGGCAAGCCCGCTCCCACATTTTGATCACTTCTTGGGCTTGGCCTTGGCTTTCGCACCACGCTGACGCTGGGCTTCAAACAGGCAAACACCCGTCGCAACCGACACATTGAGGCTGCTGACGCTACCAGCCATCGGCAGGTGCACCAGGTAATCGCAATGCTCACGGGTCAACCGGCGCATGCCTTTGCCTTCGGCGCCCATGATCAGGATGGTAGGGCCGGTAAGGTCTTGGTCATAAATGCTGACCTCAGCCTCCCCCGCCGTGCCCACGATCCACAGGCCGCGCTGCTGGAGCTTCTCCAGGGTACGCGCAAGGTTGGTCACGGCCACCAGCGGAATCACTTCCGCCGCACCGCAGGCGACCTTGCGCACCACCGGCGTCAGGGTCGCGGACTTGTCCTTGGGCACGATCACCGCCAGCGCACCGGCAGCATCCGCCGAACGCAGGCAGGCGCCGAGGTTGTGCGGGTCGGTCACGCCGTCCAGCACCAAGAGCAACGGCGCACCTTCGGTACGGTCGAGCAGCTCGTCGAGCATCGCCTCGCCCCACACCTGGCTCGGACTGACGTCAGCCACCACACCTTGGTGAACGCCTTCGACCCACACGTCCATTTCACGACGCTCGGCCTGGCCGATGGCAACCTTATTCTGCGTAGCCAACTCGACCAGCGCCTGTACGCGCGGCTCGCTGCGACCTTCGGCCAACCACACCTGCTTGACGCGCTTGGGATGGTGACGCAGCAGTGCTTCTACGGCGTGCACGCCGTAGATTTTTTCCAGACTCATGACTTGGCCTTAGGTTTGCGCGACCCGCCGCTTTTTGCGGGAGCCGAACCCGCTTTTGGCGGGCCTTTACGGTGTTTACTTGGCTTGCTCGACGGCTTTTCCGCCCCGTGAGACTTTCCCCCAGACGCCGCTTTACCACCGCTTTTGGCTTCGTTGAGCAACTGCTGCTTCAACTCGCGGCTCTTGCGCAGCTCGGCGTTTTTCGCCGCAGCGTCGCTTGGGCGGTAGGCTTCAGGGGCCTTGTCCTTGGCGGAAGAACGACGACCGGCCTTGGCAGGTGCAGGCTCGGCCGTGGTTTTTGCAGTGGTCGCTTTGCCTTTGGACGCAGGCGCTGTGGTTTCACCACGTTTTTTACGACCCGCAGGCTCTGCCGGCTTGTCAGGCATGCCGAAGTCGATCTTGCGCTCGTCGAGGTCGACACGCATGACCTGCACTTCAACGGTATCGCCCAGACGGAAGCTGCGACCGGTGCGCTCGCCCGCCAGGCGGTGATGCACAGGATCGAAGTGGTAGTAATCACCCGGCAAGGCGGTGACGTGCACCAGGCCCTCGACGTAGATGTCGGTCAGCTCGACGAACAGGCCAAAGCCGGTCACGGCGGTGATCACACCCGGGAACGATTCGCCCACGCGATCCTTCATGAACTCGCACTTGAGCCAGTTCACCACGTCGCGGGTGGCTTCGTCGGCGCGGCGCTCGCTCATGGAGCACTGCTCACCCAGCTGTTCCAGGGCCGCTTCGTCGTACGGATAGATCCGTGCTTTCGGAATGGTCATGGCACCGGCGCGCTTGACGTGCGGGGTGTTCTGCTTGGAATGGATCACGCTGCGGATCGCCCGGTGCGTGAGCAAGTCCGGGTAGCGGCGAATCGGCGAAGTGAAGTGGGTGTACGCCTCGTAATTCAGGCCGAAGTGGCCCTGGTTATCGGCGCTGTACACCGCCTGGCTCAGGGATCGCAGCATCACGGTCTGGATCACGTGGTAATCCGGACGGTCCTTGATGCTGGCCAGCAGGGCCTGGTAATCCTTAGGCGTAGGACCATCCTTGCCTTTGTGCAGGGACAGGCCGAGTTCGCCGAGGAAGGCGCGAAGTTTTTCCAGGCGCTCCGGCGGCGGGCCGTCGTGCACACGGTACAACGCAGGAATTTCGTGCTTCTTGAGGAACTCGGCAGTGGCCACGTTGGCCGCCAGCATGCACTCCTCGATCAGCTTGTGCGCGTCGTTACGGGTGGTCGGGGTGATCGCCGCAATCTTGCGCTCGGAGCCGAAGACAATCCGGGTTTCCTGGGTTTCGAAATCGATCGCGCCACGGGTATGACGGGCACCCAGCAACACCTTGTACAACGAGTAAAGCTGCTTGAGGTGCGGCACCACGCCAGCGTACTCGGTACGCAGGGCCTTGGCTTCGCTGGTCTTCGGCGTTTCCAGGATGGTGCTGACCTTGTTGTAGGTCAGACGCGCCTGGGAGTGGATCACCGCTTCGTAGAACTGGTAGTCGGTCATTTCGCCGGTTTTGGAGATGGTCATCTCGCACACCATGGCCAAACGGTCGACTTTCGGATTCAGGGAGCACAGGCCGTTGGACAGCTGCTCAGGCAGCATCGGAATCACGCGCTCTGGGAAGTACACGGAGTTGCCGCGCACCTGAGCCTCGTTATCCAGGGCCGAACCGATCTTCACGTAACTGGAGACGTCGGCAATCGCGACGTACAACTTCCAACCGCCGGAGAACAGGCGCAGCTTGCCAGGCTTGGCTTCGCAGTAGACCGCATCGTCGAAGTCGCGGGCATCTTCGCCGTCAATAGTGACGAACGGCAGATGGCGCAGGTCGATACGTTTTTCTTTGTCTTTCTCTTCGACTTCCGGCTTGAGCTTGGCGGCTTCCTTGAGCACGGCATCAGGCCAGACGTGAGGAATATCGTAGGTGCGCAAGGCAACGTCGATTTCCATGCCCGGCGCCATATAGTTGCCGACCACCTCCACGATATCGCCCTGGGGCTGGAAGCGCGCAGTAGGCCAGTGGGTGATTTTCACCTCGACGAACTGGCCGACCTTGGCGGCGCCATTGCGGCCCGGGGTGATCAGCACTTCCTGCTGGACCTTGGGGTTATCCGGCACAACGAAGCCGATGCCGCCTTCTTCAAAGTAACGGCCGACGATAGATTCGTGGGCACGGGACACCACTTCGACGATCACGCCTTCACGACGACCACGGCGGTCGAGGCCAGAAACCCGCGCCAGGGCACGGTCGCCATCGAACACCAGACGCATTTGCGCCGGGCTCATGAACAGGTCGTCGCTGCCATCGTCCGGTATCAGGAAGCCGAAGCCGTCGCGGTGGCCGGCAATGCGGCCCAGGATCAGGTCGAGCTTGTCTACCGGCGCGTAAGTGCCACGACGGGTGTAGATCAATTGAGCATCGCGCTCCATCGCACGCAAACGGCGGCGCAGGGCTTCGAGCTGGTCTTCGGTGGTCAGACCGAATTCTTCGACCAACTGCTCGCGGCTAGCAGGCGAACCACGATCGGCGAGGTGCGCCAGGATCAGTTCGCGGCTAGGAATAGGGTTTTCATATTTTTCCGCTTCACGAGCGGCCTCGGGATCGAGGGACTGCCAATCGGCCATTAGAGAGTTTTCACCTTGTCTATATGTGGGTTAGTTTGGCATACGCGTATTGAAACGGGAAATTTCAGGTATCAACAAGCGTTTAAAAGACCTTTACGACCCCCGCCACGCACCTTGCACGACCGCTGGTGAAATTTTCCAGGCTTTTTTCATGGCAGGGGTTTACAGCTCAAATATCGCTCCGTATAGTGCGCGCCATCGACGACGGCAACGTTGTTGATGCTGCCCAGGTGGTGAAATTGGTAGACACGCCAGCTTCAGGTGCTGGTGATCGCAAGGTCGTGGAAGTTCGAGTCTTCTCCTGGGCACCAAATTCAGATCAAACCCGCGAAAGCGGGTTTTTTCGTTTCAGGCCTTTGATTTTTAACGGAAAAATTGATTTATATTTTTCGAATCAGGGGTTTACAGATTAAAAACCCCGCCGTATAGTTCGCCCCATCAACAGCGGCAACGTTGTTAGATAATGCCCAGGTGGTGAAATTGGTAGACACGCCAGCTTCAGGTGCTGGTGATCGCAAGGTCGTGGAAGTTCGAGTCTTCTCCTGGGCACCAAATTCAGATCAAACCCGCGAAAGCGGGTTTTTTCGTTTCCGGGGTTTGAAAACTTCCCCAGTGATTTCCCCGTCATCCGCACTTGAGAAGATTTATCGTTTATCCTTGCAATGATTTGTTGCATATAAGCGAGGAACACTTCGGATGATGATCCGTGACAACCGACTCAAGACATCCCTTCTGCGCGGCCTGACCCTCACCCTACTCAGCCTGACCCTGCTCTCGCCCGCCGCCCATTCTGCCGACAAGGTCTCCCTGACCTTATACAACGGCCAACACAAAGAAGTCGGCGATGAACTCGCCAAGGCCTTCGAAGCCAAGACCGGCATCCACGTCAACGTGCGCAAAGGCAGCAGCAACCAGTTGGCCAGCCAAGTCGTCGAAGAAGGTGAGCGCTCCCCTGCCGACGTCATCTACACCGAAGAATCACCGCCCCTGAACAAACTCGGCGAGCAAGGCCTGTTGGCAAAAATCGATGCCAGCACCCTCAATGTGCTGCCCAAGGATTACGTGGGTAAAAACGGCGACTGGATGGGCGTGACCGCACGCACCCGCGTCGTAGCCTTCAACCCCAAATTGATTGCGGAAAAAGACTTGCCCAAGTCGGTACTGGATTTCGCCGGCCCCGAATGGCAAGGCAAGGTCGGTTTCGTGCCCACCAGCGGCGCGTTCCAGGAACAAGCCGTGGCAATCATCAAGCTGCACGGTCGCGAAGCCGCGGAAGAATGGCTGACCGGCCTGCGCGCCTTCGGCAAGGTGTACAGCAACAATATGGTCGCCCTCAAGGCCGTGGAAAACGGCGAAGTGGCTACCGTGCTGGTAAACAACTACTACTGGTTCGCCCTGAAAAAGGAAAAAACCAACCTGGACTCCCAGCTGCATTACTTCACCGATGGTGATGCTGGCGGCCTGATCACCGTGTCCTCCGCTGCCGCACTCAAATCCAGCAAGCATCCCAAAGAAGCTCAGCAATTGCTGGCATTCATGGCCAGCGAAGAGGGCCAGCGCGTGATCACCAACACGTCGGCCGAGTACCCGCTGCGCAAGGGCATGGAATCGAACCGCGGCCTCAAGCCATTTAGCGAGCTGCAGCCACCAAAGGTCACCCCCGCAGACCTGGGTAACGCCGAAGAAGCCCTGGAGCTGGAACGTGACGTTGGCCTGAACTGATGAACCCATCGCTTTCCGTCACGGGGTTCACCCCCCGTCGCAAACGCCCGTCAATCTGGCTGCTGCTGCCTGTGCTATTGCTGGTTGGCCTGAGCCTGTTGCCGCTCGCCTATGTCGGGCTCAAAGCCTGGCAGGCGGGCTGGACGGAGGCGGTGCATCTACTGTGGCGACCTTATGTGTTCGGGCTGCTGCGCAACACGCTGGCATTGATGGTCGGCGTGACCCTGACCTGCGGCGTGATCGGCCTGTCCCTGGCCTGGCTACTGGAACGCAGCAACCTGCCAGGACGGCGCATCTGGGGCGTGATCCTGTGCCTGCCGTTTGCGGTGCCGGCGTTTGTCAGCAGCTTTACCTGGGTGTCGCTGAGCGCTCAGTTCGAGGGGCTCGGTGGCGCGATCCTGGTGATGAGCCTGTCCAAATACCCGCTGGTGTTTTTGCCGGTGGCGGCAACACTGCGCAATCTAGACCCCTCCCTGGAAGAATCGGCCCGCACGCTGGGGCTCAACCGCTGGGGCGTGTTCTTTCGCATCACACTCCCGCTGCTGTGGCCATCGCTGCTGGCCGGCTCACTATTGATCGCACTGCACATGCTGGTGGAATTCGGCGCGCTGTCGATTATCGGGTTGCAGACCTTCACCACCGCGATCTACCAGCAGTTCGAACTGGAATTCAGCAATGCCAATGCGGCAATGCTCTCGGCAGTGCTGCTGGTGATGTGCCTGACCCTGCTGTGGCTGGAGCTGCGCGCACGCGGCAAAGGCCGGCATGTGCGCATTGGCCAGGGCGCGGCGCGGCACGCCGAGCAGGTTCGACTCGGCAAGTGGGCGCCATTGGGCCAGGTGTATTGCCTGGCATTGGCGATCATCGGCAGCGGCATCCCGCTGGGCATGCTCGGCTATTGGTTGGCCGTCGGTTCGTCAGCGGCGTTTCCGATGGCCGAGATCAGCGAGGCGCTGCTGTCATCCCTGGCGCTCTCCCTGGGCGGCGCCGCACTGTGCCTGGTACTGGCAGTGCCGGTTGGGCTGCTGGTGGTGCGCTACAAAGGACAGTTGGCAATCTGGGCCGAACGCTTGCCGTATCTACTGCATGCCCTGCCCGGCCTGGTGATTGCGCTGACCCTGGTGTATTTCGCCCTGCATTACATCCCCGCGCTGTACCAGACCTCTGCGTTATTGCTGATTGCTTATGCGCTGCTGTTTTTGCCGTTGGCACAGGCGCCGATTCGTACAGCACTGAACAAGGCGGCGCCACAGCTGGAAGAGGCTGCGCGCACGTTAGGCGCATCGTCCTTCAGTGCGTTTTGCCGGGTGACGTTGCCAATCATCTTTCCGGCGCTGGGGGCGGCGTTTGCCTTGGTATTCCTGGATGCGATGAAGGAATTGACGGCGACGTTGCTGCTCAGCCCGACCGGGTTGAATACCTTGGCGACGGCCGTCTGGGCACATACCTCGAATGTGGAATTTGCGGCGGCGGCGCCGTATGCGGCGTTGTTGATAGTGGTGTCGGGGTTGCCGGTGTATCTGCTCACGACTCGGATGTATCTGAGTCGCTGAAACAGCTATCGCAGGCAAGCCAGCCCCCACAGTGACCGAGTTCCAACTTTGGAATGCAGTTGAATGTGGGAGCTGGCTTGCCTGCGATGAGGCCAGTCCAGACAACCTCACGCCCTGAACTGCCCCAAACTCGCCTTCAACTGCGCCGCCAACCCATCCAACACCTTGCCACTGGCCGTCGTCTCCACCACCGCTTGCGCCGCACGCTCGGCCTGGGCATGAATCACCTCGACGCGCCCACGCACCGCATGCGCGCCCTGGGCTTGATGCTCGGCCGCGCGCGTCGCCAGGCCAATCGCCGCATGCACCTGCTCCACAGAAGCCTGCACCGTCTGCTGCAAGCGCACGCTATCGCGCAGCACCAGCAAGCCCTCACTGGCCTGGCGCCCCGCCTTGCCGATGGTTTCTACGGCCTCACGCGCGCCCTGCTGCAACGCAACAATATGCGCCTGGATATCGCCAGTGGAGCTTTGAGTCTTGCTGGCCAGCGCACGCACTTCATCGGCCACCACCGCAAAGCCGCGCCCAGTCTCGCCAGCCCGTGCCGCTTCGATGGCCGCGTTGAGAGCGAGCAGGTTGGTTTGCTCGGCGATACCGTGAATCACGGTCAACACCACTTCAATTTGTTCGCTTTGCTGCGCCAGCCGTTCGATCACCTGGGAACCGGCCTGCACCTGCCCCGCCAACGCCTCGATCAAGCTGCCAACTTCGGCCGAGGTCCGTGAGTTTTCATCCGTGGCCTGGCGAATATCCACCACCTGCTGCAGGGCCGCCTGCATGGCGTGGCTTTCGGCCTGGGCCTCATCGGCCATTTGCGACAAAGCGCGCAAACTCTCGGCCACTTCATCACGCTGCAAGCCCGCCGCCGCATCGGCGCCAGCATTGCGCAACGTCATGGCGCCGATTTCCACGCCAGTACGCTGGGCCACGTCGCCTGCCTCCCGCACGATGGGCTGCAACTTATCCACAAAGCGATTGACCGCCGAGGCCATATCACCGATTTCATCCTTGCTGTTGATCTGCACGCGCTTGGTGAGGTCGCCTTCGCCGGCCGCCAGGTCATCCATCGCGGCAATCAGCAGCTTCAGACGATTGACCACGCGCCGGCCCAGCACAATAGCGATCAGCAGCAAGACCCCAAGCCCCACCAGCGCCAGACCCATGCCGATACGCCAGCGCAGGGTGCCCGCCGCGTCTTGCACAGCGGCGGCCGTGTTGGCCGTCATTTGCGTGGCAGTGGCTTGCGCCGATTGCAGCCGGGCGCCCATGGCGTTGGCGCTGTCAGCAGCGGCTCCCTTGAGGCTGTCACCCACCAGCTGATCACCGCTGGCGATCAGCGCGGCAAAGCGCTTATCCAAGGCTTGCAGGTCGGCTTCAACCGTCGCGGTCGACACGCCCATGCGCACCTTGCCGATTTCCACGCCGTTGGGGCTGATGGAGGCTTCGACGTAATACACGGAGGGGTCTGTCTTGGCCGCGTCCAGCACCTTGTCCAGGGCACGCTCCCCTGCGCCCTTTGCCAGCAGGGCCTGGTTGATAGGGTTTTCGCGGTTCAGGTATCGGGTCAGGTGCTCGCCTGCGGCGTCGTCATACACCACAAACAGCACATTGGGGTTGCGCTGGGCCCGGCGGGCAAACTCAGAAAGGGTCGGCACGTCACTGTCCCACATGGCACGGGGCGCGACCGAGGCCAGCAGTTGCGCCATGTCATTGGCGGAGTCCTGCAGGTCTTTTTCCAGCGTCGCACGCAACTGCTTTTGCTCTTCCTGCAAGCGCGTGGAAAGCCCGGCTGTGAGGCGCTGGCGCGTGCTGGCGGAGAGGCTGTCCAGGCTGGACGTGACTTCCTTGCCAGCCTGGGCCAGTTCACCAGACAACTTCTGGCTATCTATGCCCAGACGATTGCCCAAATCGGCTTCCAGCGCCGTCACCGTGCTCCGCGTCAGCGCGACGGCCACCAGCACTTGCACCAAAAGAGCGATACCAAGGGTAACGAACACCGGCCGCAACAGACGGCTTTGTAACAACGAGAGAACGGCAGACACTGGAAATCCCTCCACCACGGGTGCCACTAATTTGATAGCACCTCGAAAGAGGGAAACACAGCAAGGGTCGTGCCGTTTGCCAGGCAGAAACGACAAAGGGCTCCCGAAGGAGCCCTTTGCTTTTTACATCAACAGCTTATTACGCGAACGGGTGACGCAGAACGATGGTCTCGTTGCGGTCCGGGCCGGTCGAAATAATGTCGATCGGTGCACCGATCAGCTCTTCCACACGCTTGATGTAGGCGCGGGCGTTGGCTGGCAGTTCTTCCAGGGTCTTGGCGCCCACGGTCGATTCGGTCCAGCCTGGCACTTCTTCGTACACAGGCTGCAGGCCCACGTAGCTGTCAGCGTCAGTCGGGGCAACATCGTTGCCTTGGGCGTCTTTGTAGCCGACGCAGATGTTGATGGCTTCCAGGCCGTCGAGTACATCCAGCTTGGTCAGGCAGATGCCCGAGATGCTGTTCACATCGATAGCGCGACGCAGGATAACGGCGTCGAACCAGCCGCAACGACGAGCACGGCCAGTGGTGGCGCCGAATTCGTGACCTTGCTTGGCCAGGTGTGCGCCAACGTCGTCGAACAGCTCAGTCGGGAACGGACCGGAACCTACACGGGTGGTGTAAGCCTTGGTGATGCCCAGGATGTAGTCCAGGAACATCGGGCCAACGCCCGAGCCGGTGGCAACGCCGCCAGCAGTAGTGTTGGAGCTGGTCACGTACGGGTAGGTACCGTGGTCGATGTCCAGCAACGAACCCTGGGCACCTTCGAACATGATGTCCTTGCCAGCGCGACGCAGGTCGTGCAGCTCGGCCGTCACGTCCAGCATCAGCGGCTTGAGCAGCTCAGCGTATTCCTTGCACTCGGCCAGGGTCTTTTCAAACTCGATGGCTGGCTCTTTGTAGTAACCGACCAGCATGAAGTTGTGGTAATCCACCAGTTCACGCAGCTTGTCTTCAAAGCGCGGCATGTTGAGCAGGTCGCCCACACGCAGGCCACGACGTGCAACCTTGTCTTCGTAGGCCGGGCCGATGCCGCGACCGGTGGTGCCGATCTTCAGCTCGCCACGCGCCTTTTCACGGGCCTGGTCCAGCGCAACGTGGAAGGACAGGATCAGCGGGCAGGACGGGCTGATACGCAGGCGCTCGCGCACCGGTACGCCTTTTTCTTCCAGCTTGGTGATCTCGCGCAGCAGGGCGTCAGGTGCAACCACCACGCCGTTGCCGATCAGGCACTGCACGCCTTCGCGCAGGACACCCGACGGGATCAGGTGCAAGACGGTTTTTTCGCCATCGATGACCAGGGTGTGGCCAGCGTTGTGGCCACCTTGGTAGCGCACTACGGCGGCAGCATGTTCGGTCAGCAGATCAACGATCTTGCCTTTGCCCTCATCACCCCATTGGGTGCCCAGGACTACGACATTCTTACCCATAACACTTGTCCTCATTCGCGCAAACTTGGTGCCGGCGATGGCCGGCAGGAAAACTCAAGAAGCCAGTGGCGATACTTGCCAAAGCCCGTTCTGCTGAATCAATTGCCGGTCGCAGTCCGCTTCACGGGCGGCGGCCAATGGCTGCCCAGGCAAGGCCTGGACTACACGCTGACCCTCACGGCGTAACTGGCAAACCTGCTGCCAGAGCGCTGCGTCCGTACTGTCGGGCATCCAGATGCCACCAGACGGCAGCTCGACCTCAGCACGCCCCAGGGTCACCAGGGTTTTCAGATCGGTGGAAAAACCAGTGGCCGGACGCGCACGACCGAAGTCGGCGCCGATATCGTCATAGCGACCACCTTGGGCGATGGCCTGGCCAACACCCGGAACGAACACCGCGAACACCACACCGGTGTGGTAGTGGTAGCCGCGCAATTCACCCAGATCAAAATACAGCGGCAGCTGCGGGAACCGTGCCGACAAGCGCTCGGCAATCGCCAGCACATCATCCAGTGCCGCCAATACCGGTGCCGGCGCATTGGCCAGGCGCTCACGCGCAGCCACCAGCACTTCACGGCCGCCGCACAGGTCTACCAGCGCGCGCAGCATGCCAGCCAGCTCAGCAGGCACACCCTCGGTGAGGGCGATCACTTCATCGATCGCCTTGCGCTGCAGGGCATCGAACAACTGTTGCTCCACTTCACCGGACAACCCGGCAGCGCGCGCCAGGCCACGGTAGATACCGACGTGGCCCAGGTCCATGTGCACATCCGGCACATCCGCCAGTTGCAGCATGGCCAGCATCAGGCTGATCACTTCAACATCGCTGCTCGGGCTGGCATCGCCGTACAACTCGGCGCCCAACTGGATCGGGCTACGGGAGGACGACAACGCACGTGGCTGGGCATGCAGTACGCTGCCGGCGTAGCACAGGCGGCTCGGGCCTTCGCGACGCAGGGTGTGCGCATCGATGCGCGCCACTTGCGGCGTGATGTCGGCACGGAACCCCATTTGCCGGCCCGATTGCGGGTCGATGACCTTGAAGGTGCGCAGATCCAGGTCCTGGCCCGCGCCGGTCAGCAGGGATTCCAGGTACTCGATATGGGGAGTCACGACAAACTCGTAACCCCAGCTCTGGAACAGATCCAACACCTGGCGACGCGCTACTTCAATGCGCGCAGCTTCTGGTGGCAGTACTTCTTCGATGCCATCTGGCAGCAGCCAGCGGTCTACCGTTGCCATTACGCCATTCCCCTTTGATCCGGGCGGCCAGCCCTCGGCCGAGCCTTGAGTGAAGCAGAAAATACCCGCCCCTTGCATAAACCACGCGCAAGAGCGACGTGACGAACGGCCTGCAAACGGCCTCGTCGGGCACTTTCCTCGAAAAACCTGTCACGCCTGCCGAATCAAACATGCAGACGCAAAAAAGCCGGGAATTTCCCGGCTGCCGCATCATACACCCGTTTTCTGAAAGGATCACCCCGCCAGGCATTTTAGCCGCCCGACGGAGTGCGCCTTACAGAATCACGGGCTGGTTACTTGGACTTTTCCAGGTAGCGGAAGAAGTCGCTGCTTGGGTCCAGCACCAGTACGTCGGTTTTGTTCGCGAAGCTTTCACGGTAGGCACGCAGGCTACGGTAGAACGCGTAGAACTCCTGGTCCTGGCCGTAGGCCTTGGCATAGATCGCCGCGGCTTGAGCATCGCCATCACCACGCGCCTCTTCAGACTCACGGTAGGCTTCTGCCAGCAGTACACGACGCTGACGGTCGGCATCGGCACGGATACCTTCAGCCAACTCGTTACCCTTGGCGCGGTGCTCACGCGCTTCACGCTCACGCTCGGTGCTCATACGCTCGAACACGCTGCGGTTCACTTCCTTGGGCAGGTCAATGGCCTTGACGCGAACGTCGACCACTTCAATACCCAGCTCTTTTTCCGCCATGGTGTTCAGCGAACGGGTGATGTCAGCCATCAGCGCATCACGCTCACCGGATACCACCTCGTGCAGGGTGCGCTTACCAAACTGGTCACGCAGCCCCGATTCCAGACGACGGGACAAACGCTCGTCGGCAATCTGCTTGAGGCCGGAAGTCGCGGTGTAGAAGCGCTCGGCATCCTTGACGCGCCACTTGGCGTAGGCGTCAACCATCACGGCTTTCTTTTCCAGGGTCAGGAAGCGCTGTGTCGGTGCATCCAGGGTCATCAGGCGGGCGTCGAACTTGCGCACCTGGTTGACGTAGGGGACTTTCACATGCAGGCCCGGCTGGACATCCGCCTGGACCACGCGACCGAATTGCAGCAGCACCGCACGCTCGGTCTGAGCGACGATGTAGAAGCAGTTCCAGGCAGCGATGACCACGACGACGCCCACAATCAGGGCGGTCAGCGATTTATTGCTCATCAACGGCTCTCCCTGGTACGTGTTTGCTGTTGCAGCAAGTCAGCGGCCGCACGGGCACTCGCTTCGTTGGCAGCGGCATTCGAACCGGTGGACGGTGCACTGGCGCCGCTACGACCACCTTCGATCATCTTGTCCAGCGGCAGGTACAGCAGGTTGTTCTGCCCACCTTTGCTGCCGGTCACGAGAACCTTGCTGGTGTTGCTGAAGACTTCCTGCATGGTGTCCAGGTACAGACGCTCGCGGGTCACTTCAGGAGCCTTGCGGTACTCGGCGACCAGCTTGGTGAAACGATCTGCCTCACCCTTGGCGCGGGAGACCACTTCATCGCGGTAACCGTTGGCATCTTCAAGGATGCGCTGGGCCTGACCACGGGCTTCCGGCACAACGCCGTTGGCATAGGTTTCAGCCTGGTTGCGCGAACGCTGCTCGTCTTCACGGGCACGGATCACGTCGTCAAAGGCTTCCTGCACTTCACGCGGTGCCGCTGCGCTCTGTACGTTCACCTGAGTGACGGTAATACCAGTGCGATAGGTATCGAGGAACCGTTGCAGACGCTCCTTGATTTCGCTGGCCATCAACTCACGACCTTCGGTCAGCACCTGATCCATGGCGGTGGAACCCACCACGTGGCGCAGGGCACTTTCGGTTGCGTGTTGCAGGCTGATTTCCGGCTGATCAACGTTCAGCACGAAGTCTTGCAGGTTGCTGATCTTGTACTGCACGGTCAGCGGCACTTCGACGATGTTCTCGTCTTCGGTCAGCATCTGGCCCTGCTTGGTGTACGCACGCTCACGCGTCACGTTCTCCATGTACTTCTTGTCGATCGGCGGGAAATAGATGTTCAGGCCTGGCCCGACAGTCTCGTAGTACTTGCCGAAGCGCAGCACCACGGCTTGCTCCTGCTCGTCCACCACGTAGACCGCGCTGTACAGCCATACGGCCGCGAGCACGACAAGACCCAGGCCCAGCAGGCCATAGCCACCGCCCTTGCTTGTGCGACCGCCGTCGTCACCACCACGTTTTTTTCCACCACCGAACAACCCATTCAGGCTTTCCTGCAGCTTTCGGAAGGCCTCGTCGAGATCCGGTGGCCCCTTGCGGTCGCCGTTATTGCGGCGCTTACCACCCCAAGGATCCTGATTATTCGAGTTGCCACCCGGCTCATTCCAAGCCATAGCGCTCTCCATCTGATAAAGCAAAGACGCACCCACGGCGCGCCGACCAATGCTACAGAATGCCTGCTACTGCGGCACAACCGCTTTCTCAGGCTTTTATTGCAAAGTGTGTTGTTCGATAAACTCTGCCGGTACAACACCCTCTCGGCTGACCAGCCGATTGAGTTCCGAGCGTGGCAATCGAACGGCCAGCAAGCTGACACCTTCTTCGTCGTGTTCTTCTTTCTGTACAGCGCCCAACTCGAAAAACTGTGCACGCAGTCGAGCAAAACGCTGCGGCAAGCGCAAGGTGCCGACGAACAAATCGCTGCCGAGCAATTCGGCAATGGCTTGTTCCAGCAACTCCAAGCCACTGCCATCTCGCGCCGACAACCAGACCCGCTGGGGCTTGCCGTTCTCGTCGCGCTGGATCTGTGGCTCAACGCCTTCAAGCAAATCGAGTTTGTTATAGACCTCGAGGATCGGCAAGTCCTGGGCACCAATCTCGCCCAGCACCACCATGACCTGTTCAATCTGCAACATGCGATCCGGTTCGGCCGCATCGATCACGTGCAACAGCAAGTCGGAATTGCTCGACTCTTCGAGCGTAGACCGAAATGCCTCGACGAGCTTGTGGGGCAGGTGACGAATGAAACCCACGGTATCGGCCAGCACAATCGGCCCCAGGTCGTCGATGTCCAGACGCCGCAGGGTCGGGTCGAGGGTGGCGAACAGTTGGTCGGCCGCGTACACATCCGACTTGGTCACGTTATTGAACAGCGTGGATTTGCCGGCGTTGGTGTAGCCCACCAACGAAACCGTAGGGATATCCGCACGGGAACGGCCACGTCGCGACTGCTCGCGCTGGCTGCGCACTTTTTCCAGGCGGCCCTTGATCTGGCGCAGGCGAACCCGCAGCAGACGCCGGTCGGTTTCCAACTGGGTTTCACCCGGGCCACGCATGCCGATACCGCCACCCTGACGCTCAAGGTGAGTCCAGCCGCGAACCAGGCGGGTGCTCATGTGATCAAGCTGGGCCAGTTCGACCTGGAGCTTGCCTTCATGGGTACGGGCGCGCTGGGCGAAAATGTCGAGAATCAGGCCGGTACGGTCGATCACGCGACACTCGAAAACACGTTCGAGGTTACGTTCCTGACTGGGCGTGAGGGTGTGATTGAAGATCACCAGATCGGCTTCTTCGGCATGAACCAGGTCGCGCAGTTCCTCGACCTTGCCGCTGCCAATCAGGTATTTGGCGGTTGGCCGATGACGCGGTACGTTAAAAAACGCAACGGTCTCGGCGCCGGCCGAATTTGCCAACTCCTGAAACTCCTGCGGATCTTCGCGCGCCTCAGGGTCCTGTCCATCCAAGTGAACGAGGATTACTCGCTCACCACCACCGTGGCGCTCAAAGAACAAAGGAGACTCCTATCAGGCGTTACCTGGCTCAGCGTCACCCTGTTCATCACCGGCTGCGCTAGGCAGACGGATTGGACGAACTGGAACGACTGTCGAGATAGCGTGCTTGTAAACCATCTGGCTGACGGTGTTTTTCAGCAGGATAACGAATTGGTCGAACGACTCGATCGTACCTTGCAGCTTGATGCCGTTGACCAGATAGATGGAAACCCCAACTTTCTCTTTACGTAAAGTATTCAAGTAAGGGTCTTGTAGCGAATGCCCTTTTGACATGTGCCGCACTCCTTTAAGGATCAATAATAAAAAATCGGAAAATAGATAGCTTATGGCCGTCACACCCCCAAGGATAGACGGCAATTGCAAGGACTCAGCTCAATATGGAGACCGTTCCCAAGTATTTCAAGGCGCGTGACAGATTGTCGCTGTCCAGGCTGTCCAACCAGTGCAAATCGCTCCAGCTGCGCAGCCAGGTGAACTGGCGCTTCGCCAACTGGCGCGTGGCGATGATGCCGCGCTCCTGCATTTCGGCTGACGTCAGCTTGCCATCCAGATGATCCCAGACTTGGCGGTAGCCTACAGCACGTATCGAAGGCAGCCCTGCATGCAGGTCACCTCTTGAACGCAGTGCTACGACCTCGTCCACAAACCCCTGTTCCAACATAATTGTGAATCTTTGTGCAATTCGTTCATGCAGCACCTGACGATCTGCCGGAGCGATGGCCAGATTCGCCACAGTATAGGGCAATTGTGACTGTCCAGATGCGCCTGCATCAGTACTTTGCGCACTTTGTTTCAGCCGATGTTCAGTCATGGTCTGGCCACTGACGCGCCAGACTTCCAGGGCGCGTGTGAGCCGCTGGGGGTCATTGGGGTGAATACGTGCCGCAGACACCGGATCTACCGCCGCCAACTGATCATGAAGGGCCTGCCAGCCAAGGCGCGCAGCCTCTTCTTCAAGTTCGGCGCGCACCTGGGTATCGGCAGGCGGCATATCGGCCAGGCCTTCCTGCAACGCCTTGTAGTAGAGCATGGTGCCGCCCACCAGCAGCGGGATATTGCCGCGCGCGGTGATCTCGGCCATGGCCGCCAGGGCGTCGGTGCGAAAATCCGCCGCCGAATAGCTCTGCGTCGGATCGATGATGTCGATCAACTTGTGCGGATACTGGGCCAACAGCGCCTTCGACGGCTTGGCCGTACCGATATCCATGTCCCGGTAAACCAGGGCAGAGTCGACGCTGATCAATTCGCAGGGCAGCACCTTGGTCAGCTCGATGGCCAGGTCGGTCTTGCCGGCGGCCGTGGGGCCCATCAGGAAAATGGCGGGAGGCAAGGCACTCATCAGCGGCCGCGCAAAAATAGTTTGTCCAGATCATCCAGGCCCATCTGGGTCCAGGTCGGTCGGCCATGGTTGCATTGGCCGCTGCGCTCGGTGTTTTCCATGTCGCGCAGCAGGCCGTTCATTTCCGGCAGGGCCAGGCGGCGGTTGGCGCGGATGGCGCCGTGGCAGGCCATGGTGCCGAGCAATTCGTTGATATGCGCCTGGATACGGTCACTGGTGCCGTACTCCATCAGGTCTGCCAGTACGTCGGCCACCAGGCGGTTGGCCTCGGCCTGCTTGAGCAGCGCGGGAATCTGGCGGATCGCCAGGGTTTCCGGGCCCAGGCGTTGCAGTTCGAAGCCCAGCTTCTGGAACACACTGTAATGTTCTTCTGCGCAGTCGGCTTCACGCTGGCTCACCGCCAGGGATTCGGGCACCAGCAGCGGCTGGCCGCTGAGGCCTTCGCTGGCCATGGCGATCTTCAGGCGCTCGTACATGATCCGTTCATGGGCAGCGTGCATGTCCACCAGCACCAGGCCATGGGCGTTTTCGGCGAGGATATAAATGCCTTTGAGCTGCGCCAGGGCATAGCCCAGCGGCGGAATATCACCGCCGCCTTCGGGCAACGCCACAGCAGCACCCGGCTCGGCACCCGGCAACGGCGCGAAAAACTCACGGTACGCCGCCTGGGCTTCGGCCACCGGCGCCGTCGATTGCGGGCGCGGTGTGTATTGGTACTGATAACCCGCACCGGCACCCGAATTCGGCGCCGTGTAGGCTGGCTGCGCCTGCGGCGATTGCAGCAGGTTGGCCGCCAGGCTCATTTCACCTTGCGGCCCGAACTCACCGGCCTCGGGACCGCTCGGGCGCACCACCGCGGTGACGATCGGCGCCGACAATTGATCATCCGGGCGCACATCACCCAGGGCACGGTGCAGCGTGCCATACAGGAAGTCATGCACCATGCGCCCGTCACGGAAGCGCACCTCGTGTTTGGTCGGGTGCACGTTGACGTCGACCACCGAAGGGTCAACCTCAAAGAACAGCACAAAGGTGGGGTGGCGCCCGTTGAACAGCACATCGCGATAAGCCTGGCGCACCGCGTGGGCCACCAGTTTGTCGCGTACTGCCCGGCCGTTCACAAAGAAATACTGCAAGTCGGCCTGGCTGCGGGAGAACGTCGGCAACCCGACCCAGCCCCACAGCCTCAGGCCATTGCGCTCGATCTCAATCGGCAGCGCCTGCTCCAGGAACCCGCTGCCACACACCGCCGCCACCCGCCGAGCACGGGCGGCGTCGTCGTTGGCTTCGTGCAGGCTGAGGATGGTCTTGCCATTGTGGCGCAGGTGGAAGGCCACGTCGAAACGGGCCAGGGCCAGGCGCTTGATGACTTCTTGCAGGTGATCGAATTCGGTTTTCTCGGCTTTGAGGAATTTGCGCCGCGCCGGGGTATTGAAAAACAGGTCGCGCACTTCCACTGAGGTACCCACCGGGTGCGCCGCCGGCTGGACCCGAGGCGCCATGTCGCGGCCTTCGGTTTCCACCTGCCAGGCTTGCTCGGCGCTGCGGGTGCGGGAGGTCAGGGTCAGGCGGGCCACGGAGCTGATGGAGGCGAGGGCCTCACCACGAAAGCCCAGGCTCATGACCCGCTCCAGGTCCTCCAAGTCGCGGATCTTGCTGGTGGCGTGGCGGGCCAGGGCCAGGGGCAGGTCATCCGAAGAGATGCCGCTGCCATCGTCACGTACCCGCAGCAGCTTGACGCCGCCCTGCTCCACATCGACATCAATGCGTTTGGCACCCGAGTCGATGCTGTTTTCCAGCAACTCCTTGATCACCGACGCCGGGCGCTCAACCACCTCACCCGCAGCGATCTGGTTGGCAAGGCGCGGGCTGAGCAATTCAATGCGCGAGCCGCTGTTCAAGGTGGATTCGCTCATCACTGCGCCGCCAATGAGGTGCCGGGGATGGTCAACACCTGGCCGATCTTCAACTCATCGGTTTTCAGGTTATTGGCGCTGCGCAAGGCTGCAGGCGTGACCTGGAAACGCACGGCCAGCATGGCAACGGTATCACCGGGCTGCACACGATGGTCACGCGGGCCCTGGGCGATTTTGCCGGAGTCGCGCAGCCAGGCGATATAGGTGCCCGGCGGCGGGTTCTGCTGGAAGAACTGGCGCACGCCGGCGCTGATCGAGCGCGCCAGCGCTTGCTGGTGGCTGGCGCTGGCCAGTTTCGACGCTTCGTTGGCGTTGGAGATAAACCCGGTTTCCACCAGGATCGACGGGATGTCCGGCGACTTCAACACCATGAACCCGGCTTGTTCCACACGCTGTTTATGCAGCGACGTCACGCGGCCGATATTGCTCAGGACTTTCTGGCCCACGTTGAGGCTGGAAGTCAGCGAGGCAGTCATCGACAGGTCGAGCAGTACGCCTGCGAGCATCTTGTCCTTGTCATCAAGGGACACGTTGCCGGCCCCGCCGATCAAGTCGGAACGGTTTTCACTGTCGGCCAGCCAGCGCGCAGTCTCGGAGGTAGCGCCGCGATCCGACAGGGCAAATACCGAGGCGCCAAAGGCAGCGGTTGAAGGCGCGGCGTCGGCGTGAATGGACACGAACAGGTCAGCGCCCTTCTTACGGGCAATTTCGGTACGGCCACGCAACGGAATGAAGTAGTCACCGGTACGGGTAAGCTCGGCGCGGTAGCCTTTCATGCCATTGACCTGGCGCTGCAGTTCACGGGCGATGGCGAGCACCACGTCTTTCTCATGCTGGCCGCGGGAGCCGGAAGCCCCAGGGTCTTCGCCACCATGGCCGGCGTCGATCACCACGATAATGTCGCGCTTGCCTGCAGGGGCAGGCGGCGGTGGTGGCAGCTTGACCTGGGGTTGCGAAGGGTTGACCGGCACCGCAGGCACCGTCGCCACGCTCGGCGTTGGCGCAGGCGGCGGTGCGGCGTCGGCGGGGTTGTCGAACAGGTCGACCACCAGGCGGTTGCCGTACTGGGCGTTGGGGGCCAGGGAGAAGCTTTTGGGGGTCACGGCCTTTTTCAGGTCGATGACCACACGCAGGTCGGTCGGCGTACGCTGGGCCGAGCGCATGGCGGTAATGGGCGTGTTGGCGGTGGAGACTTTCAGCGGCGCGGCCAGGCTGGCACCGTTGATATCGATCACCAGGCGATCAGGCGCCGTCAAGGTAAAGACGCTGTGCTGGACCGGGCCAGACAGGTCGAACACCAGTCGCGTGTTATCCGGCGCTCGCCACAGGCGAACACTTTTCACCTGTGAAGCAGCCAGAGCATTGACAGTCATTGCCGCAAGCAACACCCCCACGACAGCAACCAACGCGCGAAAGCGCATACCTAACCCCACCAATTATTTGAATTCCAATGCCAGAGCAGCACACCACGACTCAGCGCGTGGGCTCTGGGGCAACAACTTCAGCTGACGTCCGTGCTCATGCGGCGTAATGGTAATGGTCAGGTCCGGCTTTGGCAAAAAGCCTGTGCCTTTATTTGGCCACTCGATCAGGCACAGCGCATCATCGTCGAAGTAATCACGGATGCCCATGAACTCCAACTCTTCCGGATCGACCAGGCGATAGAGGTCGAAGTGGAAAGCACGCACGTCGCCGATCTCGTAAGGCTCGACCAACGTGAAGGTCGGGCTTTTTACCGCGCCGGTATGGCCAAGGCCGCGAATAATCCCCCGGGACAATGTGGTTTTGCCTGCGCCCAGATCGCCCTCGAGAAAGATCAACCCGGCCCCTTGCGTGACCTGCGAAATACGCTGACCCAACGCGACCATAGCCTCTTCATCTGCCAGGAAAAGAATTACTTCAGGCACGGCGACTGCTCCTCCAGCAATTGACGAATGGCGGGCATCAGGTCGCTGGCTGCCAAGCCGCGACCAAAACTGCCCTGGCGGTCTCCGGCGGTCGCGTGCAACCACACGGCCAGGCAGCTCGCTTCGTACGCGGGCATACCCTGAGCCAATAGCGCCCCGACCAGACCGGCCAAAACATCACCGAGCCCAGCTGTTGCCATCGCCGGGTGGCCTTGATCACACCGCGACACACGCCCATCCGGGCTGGCAATCAAACTGCCAGCACCCTTGAGGATAGTCACGGCATTGAATCTTTGGCTCAACGCGCGCGCCACCTTAAGGCGATCAGCCTGAACCTCGGCTGTCGATAGCCCCAACAAACGCGCAGCTTCGCCCGGATGAGGGGTAATTACACAGTTGGCCGGCAGCTCGACGCTGCCAGTGGCCAGTTGATTGAGCGCATCGGCATCCCACACCTGCGGCTGGCTGGCATTGGCCGCGACCGACAACAGGCTCTTGCCCCAGGCGGCATCGCCGAGGCCTGGGCCAATGACGATCACCGAAATTTTTTCCAGCAGGCCCATCAACTGGTTGGCCGAGCTCACGCCGACGGCCATGACCTCCGGCAGCCGAGCCAGAGCGGCCGGTACGTGTTCCGGCCGCGTCGCCAGCGAGACCATGCCGGCGCCGCTGCGCAAGGCGCTTTCGCTGCTCAGCAACGCCGCGCCGCCAACGCCACGGTCACCACCGATGACCAGCAGGTGGCCGAATTGGCCCTTATGGGCGTCCGGGGAACGCGCAGCCAGTTGCGGCAAATGGCCGGGCAACAACAGCTGAACGTCGGTAATTGGGTGTTTTGTCTGAGGCATGCGTCTTCAAGCTCCGATGTCTGGCAGAATTATACGCATCTAACCTGTGGTTTCCCGTGTCTCATGCCTGCTATTACCTCCGATCTGCCCGCCCTCGCCCAATCGATCAAAGACTGGGGTCGCGAGCTGGGCTTTCAGCAAGTCGGCATCAGCGGCCTCGACCTGGCTGAGCATGAACAGCACCTGCAACGCTGGCTCGACGCGGGTTACCACGGCGAGATGGAATACATGGGCGCCCACGGCAGCAAACGCTCCCACCCCGACGAGCTGGTGCCCGGCACCTTGCGCGTGGTGTCACTGCGCATGGACTACCTGCCCGGCGACACCCAGATGGCGCAACTACTGGCCCAGCCGGAAAAAGCCTATATATCGCGCTACGCCCTGGGCCGCGACTACCACAAGCTGATCCGCAAGCGCGTGCAGCAACTGGCCGACCGCATCCAGGCGCAGATCGGGCCGTTCGGCTTTCGCGCCTTTGTCGACAGCGCGCCCGTCCTGGAAAAAGCCATTGCCGAGCAAGCGGGCCTGGGCTGGATCGGTAAAAACACCCTGGTTCTCAACCGCAAGGCCGGCAGTTATTTCTTCCTGAGCGAACTGTTTGTCGATCTACCGTTGCCGGTAGACCCACCCCACGCCACAGAACACTGCGGCCGCTGCACGGCGTGCCTGGACATCTGCCCCACCAACGCCTTCGTTGGCCCTTACGTGCTGGACGCGCGACGCTGCATTTCGTACCTGACCATCGAACTCAAGAGTGCCATCCCCGAAGATCTGCGCCCACTGATCGGCAACCGGGTATTTGGCTGCGATGACTGTCAGATCGTTTGCCCGTGGAATCGTTTCGCTCGACCTACCGCCGAAAGCGATTTCAAGCCACGGCACAATCTGAATAACGCAGAACTGGCCGAATTGTTTATGTGGGACGAGGATAAATTCCTCAGCAGCACCGAGGGCTCGCCCCTGCGCCGTGCCGGTTATGAGCGCTGGTTACGCAATCTGGCGGTGGGCCTGGGCAATGCGCCCTCCAGCATTCCAGTGCTGGAAGCCTTGAAGGCGCGGCGGGACTACCCGTCGGAGTTGGTACGCGAACACGTGGAGTGGGCGCTGGAGCAACACGCTGCGCGCTAGTGCACATCGTCGTTGTAGACGAACTTGGGCATCTCCCAGTGAAACCGGATCGCCAGCAGGCGTAACAGGAAGCCACTGAACAGCGTGAGCAGAATCGCTTGCTCGCTGGGCAGCTCCAGGTACAGGCACAGCAAGTAGAACCAGGCAGCCAGGAACGACACGCTGGCATACAGCTCGCGGCGGAAGATCAGCGGGATGTCGTTACAGAAGATATCCCGCAGGATGCCGCCGAATACCCCGGTGATGACCCCGCTGACCGACGCCACCAACATACCGTGGCCCATTTCCAGGGCGGTCATGCAGCCGATCAGGGTGAAGGCCACCAACCCCACCGCATCCAGCGCCAGGAACAGCGAGCGCAGGTGGCGCATCAAGGGCGCGATAAAGATCGTCACCAATGCCGCAACGGAGGTCAGCACCAGGTACTCCGGGTGTTTGACCCAGGTCAGCGGGTAGTGGCCGAGCAACACATCGCGCACCGAACCGCCGCCCAGGGCTGTCACGCAAGCGATCAGCACCACGCCAAACCAGTCCATGCCACGCCGCCCCGCGGACAGGGCGCCAGTCATGGCTTCGGCGGTGATGGCGACGAGGTAGAGCATCAGCAACATGATGGCGATCCTGACAGAGAGGCCGGCAGTCTAATCATTTGCCGAGGGCACCAAAAGGGGGCGCTTGGCGATAAACCGCGTCGCCTGTATCGCAGGCAAGCCAGCTCCCACACTTTGAATTTGCGAATGCAGTCAAATGTGGGAGCTGGCTTGCCTGCGATAGCGCACTCACTGGCGCCGCAGAATCAAGCCTTGATGAAATGCTTGCGGTAATGCTGCAACTCGGCAATCGACTCGCGAATATCATCCAGCGCCAGGTGCGTGCTGCCTTTATGGAAGCTGTCTTTGACTTCCGGCGCCCAACGCGCAGCCAGTTCCTTCAAGGTCGACACGTCCAGGTTGCGGTAGTGGAAGTAACTTTCCAGCCCCTTCATGTGCGTATAAAGGAAGCGACGGTCCTGGCAGATGCTGTTGCCGCAGATCGGCGATTTGCCCTTGGGCACCCATTTTTCCAGGAAGGCAATGGTTTCGGCCTCGGCTTCGGCCATGCTGATGCGGCTGTCGCGCACGCGCTGGGTCAGCCCGGAGTTACCGTGGGTGCGGGTGTTCCACTCGTCCATGGTGGCGAGTACGGCGTCGCTGTGGTGGATGGCGATCACCGGGCCTTCGGCCAAGGTGTTGAGGTTGCTGTCGGTGACAATGGTCGCCATCTCGATGATGACGTCGGTGTCGGGGTTCAGACCGGTCATTTCCAGATCGATCCAAATCAGGTTCTGTGGGTTTTGCATGGCTTGATTCTCTTGGCACCTTGGCGTAGCCGGGCAGTTTAGCAGGCGGGGGCGTGCTAGACTCGCGACCGTTTTACCCAACTTTTGCATTATCGACACGGAACACCAATGGCCAAACGCCAGCTCAACCGTCGCCAAAACTGGCGCATCGAAAAGATTCAAGGTGAACGCGCCGCCCGCGCCGCCAAACGTGAATCCTCCGCCGTGGAAGCGCTCGAGGGCGGCGACCTGGGGCCCGAACAAACCGGCTTGGTGATCGCGCACTTTGGTGTGCAGGTCGAAGTCGAGGCGCTCGAAGGCGAACTCGCGGGCCAGGTGTTCCGTTGCCACTTGCGCGCCAACCTGCCCGCGCTGGTCACCGGCGACAAGGTGGTGTGGCGTGCCGGCAACCAGGGCATCGGCGTCATCGTCGCCCAGTTGCCGCGCAGTACCGAGCTGCGCCGCCCCGACAGCCGTGGGCAGCTCAAGCCGGTGGCGGCCAACGTTGACATGATCGTGATCGTGTTCGCGCCACTGCCCGAGCCCCATGCCAACCTGATCGACCGCTACTTGGTCGCGGCCGAGCATGCTGGCATCCGCCCGTTGCTGCTGCTGAACAAATTCGACCTGATCGACGAGCAGAACGCCCCGGCGCTCAATGCGTTGCTGGCGGTCTACCGCACCCTGGGCTACCCGGTGCTGGAAGTGTCGGCTCACCACGGCAACGGCATGGAACAGCTGCAACGGCAGTTGGACGGGCGGATCAGCGTGTTCGTCGGCCAGTCAGGCGTGGGCAAGTCGTCGCTGGTCAACAGCCTGTTGCCGGAAGTCGAAACCCGCGTGGGCCCGCTGTCGGAACTGTCCGGCCAGGGCACCCACACCACCACCACCGCGCGGTTGTTCCACTTCCCGGGCGGCGGCGAGTTGATTGACTCACCGGGTATCCGTGAATTCGGCTTGGGCCACGTCAGCCGCAGCGATGTGGAAGCGGGCTTCATCGAGTTCAACGACCTGATCGGCACCTGCCGCTTCCGCGACTGCAAACACGACCGCGAGCCGGGTTGTGCGTTGCTCAAGGCACTGGAAGATGGGCGCGTGCAGCAGCAGCGGATGAACAGCTATCGGTCGATTATTGCGAGCTTGCCTGAGAGCAGCTATTGACGGTCAATTTCTTGATACACATAAACCAGCGGGCTGAAAGCCCTAGCCCATTGATTTAACAGGAGCAGGCATCAAGAATTCGAGTCAACTGGGTGGCTGATACGCACATGCCAGCTTGTATTCGGATTTCCTGATGCTCATAATTGCTCCGTCACCAGCGAAAGCTGGCAGGAGTCTGGATCCTTTTCGGAGTTGATCCAGCGGCGCAGAAGGGGCGAAGCAAGCTCCACTGCGTGTCGAATGAAGCCGCCTTCGGGCGGCTTTGCTTTTTGTGGGGAATTAACATTTGGCTCTCTACTATCACCCCAAACAAGGCGACGTTTTGCTGTGTGACTTCACCCGAGGCTTTGTCGCCCCGGAAATGCTGAAGATCCGCAAAGTCGTAGTGATATCTCCTACCGCGACCCACAGTCGCAAGCTCTGCACCGTGGTGCCAATCTCCTCTACTGCACCAGCGACCCAATACGACTGGCACCATTTGCTACGCACCAATCCACTTCAATCCGATGGCTATAAAGAGCTATGGGTGAAGTGCGACATGATTTATACCGTCAGCTTTGAGCGCCTCGACAAGTTGCATAGAAAGACTCGCTCCAAAAGGTCGAGAGTACTTCGTCCCACGCCTGTGCGCCGACGACATGCGAGGCGTAGTCAGTGGTGTCAAAGCGTACCTCCCACTTTGAACACACATGAAAACGCCCCGAATGATCGGGGCGTTTACGTTTCCAGCGCTTAGATCAACTATGACCCCGGTGCAGGCGCCGTAGGATCCTTGACGCCCCCGTCATCAAACAGGTTCAGCTTCTGGCGCAGCTCATGGGCTGGCAGCGGTTCCTGCTCCGGAGGCAGCGCGTTCGGGTCGGCCGGCACTTCGCCTGGCGCACCGTCGCCCTGGGTCGGTGCCGGTAGCGGTGGTTGATCGCCCTCAATCGCACGCTGGGCTTTTTTGGTCAGCACCACGATGTCGATACGGCGGTTGACCGGGTTGTACGGGTCTTTGGGATCAAACAGCTGCGAGGAGGCAAAGCCCACCACCCGCGCCACTTGCGGGTCCGGGTAGCTGCCGGCCACCAGCGCACGCCGGGCAGCATTGGCGCGGTTGGCCGAGAGCTCCCAGTTGCCGAAATCACCCTGGCCCGCGTAGGGCTTGGCGTCGGTGTGCCCGCTGATGCTGATCTTGTTGGGCACCGCCTTGATGGTGTCAGCCATGGCCAGCAGGATGTCTTCAAAGTACGGCTTCAAGCGCGCACTGCCCGAGTCGAACATCGGCCGGTTGGCGGCATCGGTAATCTGGATGCGCAGCCCCTCGGGGGTGATCTCGAAGGAAATCTGGTCCTTGAACTTCAGCAACTGTGGGTTTTCTTCAACCTTGTTCTGCAATTCCTGCAGTAACAGTTCCAGTCGCTCCTGTTCGACCTGCTCGGCCATGGATTCGACAGTGTCGCGCTCGATCGGGATTTTTTCCTGAGGCGATTCAGTTTGCACTTCCGGGTTGATGGTGCGCTCGGGCGCCAGTTCCGGCGAGCCGCCCAGGTCAATGACAAACGGCGTACCGCTTTCCGAAAAGCCAATCGGGTCCTTGAAGTAGCCGGCGATGGCGATTTTCTGTTCTGGCGTAGCGGTGGACATCAGCCACAACACCAGGAAGAACGCCATCATCGCCGTGGCAAAGTCGGCGAAGGCGATTTTCCAGGCGCCGCCATGGTGCCCCGCAGCGAAGCGCTTGACGCGCTTGATGATGATCGGCTGGTTGTTTTCCATGGCTTAGCGACCGCGAACCGCTTGTTCCAGCTCGGAGAAACTTGGGCGGTGTTTCGGGTACAACACCTTGCGCCCGAACTCCACGGCCAACGACGGCGGCATGCCCGACGCCGATGCCACCAGGCACGCCTTGATCGCTTCGTAGAGGTTGATCTCTTCCTTGGCATCGTGGGCCAGGGAGGTGGCGAGCGGGCCGAAGAAACCATAGGCGGCGAGAATACCGAAGAAGGTCCCCACCAGCGCCGCACCTACGTGCATGCCGATGGCCGCCTGATCGCCTTCGCCCAGGGACGCCATGGTCACCACGATACCCAGTACCGCCGCGACAATACCGAAACCGGGCATGCCGTCGGCGATGCCGGTCACGGCGTGGGAAGGATGCTCCAGCTCTTCCTTGAGGCTGAACAACTCCATGTCGAACAGGCCTTCCAGCTCGTGGGGCGCCATGTTGCCGGAGGACATGATGCGCAGGTAATCACAGATATACGCGGTCATGCGCTCGTCTTTGAGCACGGCCGGGTACTTGGCAAAAATCGGGCTGGCCGCGGCGTCTTCGATATCGCCTTCGATCGCCATCATGCCTTCGCGGCGGCTTTTGTTGAGGATCTCGTAGATCAGCCCCAGCACTTCCAGATAAAACGTGTGGGAGAAGCGCGAGCTGAACATGCCCAGGGACTTCTTGACCACGTGCATGGTCATATAGCCTGGGTTGGCCTGCAAAAATGCGCCGAACGCGGCACCGCCGATAATCAGCACTTCGAAAGGCTGGATCAGTGCGGCGATTTTACCGTGGGAGAGGACGTACCCTCCGAGCACACTTGCGATGACGACAATGATGCCGATAATTTTAGCCATAGGAGAGGGGTACTTGCGCCGTCGGGTTCATGGACATATTGGGTGCAGCAGAAAACTCTTGTTCTACTTATCGGCAAAACTGCGCCAGACTATAGCCCGTTAAGGCGAAAAGCCAATTCGGCCCGTTCCGGGCGTGTTGAACGCAAGTGATGATCGCGCCCCAATCATGGCAATTGAAACGACAACCCCAACAAACCGCCCCACTACCCTCGCCGCTTGGATCAAGTGCCTGGACGACGTGCTGCTGCCCGTGCCCCAGGCCAGCCACGAACGCGTGTGCAAAGCTATTCGCGATAGCCGCAGTTCATTGCGAGATATTGCTGAGTTAATGCAAAACAGTCCGGCCCTGGTGCTGAGTGTGATGCGCGAAGCCAACAGCCAAGCCCACGGCAGCCTGGCCGAACCTGCGGAAAACCTTGAAGTCGCACTTAACCGTCTTGGCCTCAAACGTGCCGAAGAGCTGTTGGCGCGCCTGCCTTCGGTACCCGCCCGGGAAATCCCCGTGGCCTTGCGTCAACTGTTGCTAATCAGCCAGCACGCATCCCAGCAAGCTAACGGTTTGTTCGGCAGTCGCCTGGCGCGGTTGTGGCAGGACATCCACTGGGGCAGCCTGCTGTTTTTGTCGCCACTGTGGCCGATGGCCGTCGCCTACCCCAAGCTTTTGGAAGAGTGGGAGTTGCGGGTGATCCATAAAGGCCAATCGGCACGCCAGGTCGAGCAACAGCTGTTCGGCGTGCGCTTGCTCGACCTGTGCCTGGGCCTGACCGAAGCCTGGCACCTGCCGATCTGGGTTTCACAGGGCTACAAGTTGCTGTTGGCCGAGCAACGCCTGCTGGTCAAGGCGCTGCACATTGCCCGTCAAGACGATGCCCTGCGCCACCAGCAATTGCTCGATGCCGAGCCCAACCTGCGACGCTGGCTGAACCAGCCGGCCAATACCGTATTGCTGGCCAATGGCCTGGCGATGTCGGCCCAGGAATCCTGGACCTGCCCGCACACAGAGCGCTGGCAATACCTGACGGCGCTGTACCTGCAAACGCCATTGAGCGATGTGCAACAGCAAGCCCACCAGCAAGCGGTGACCAGCGCTCGCACCACCTTGATGCCCGATCTCTGGCACCCGGCGCTGTCGCTGATCTGGCCGTGGCATGTGCAGAAAGTCCATCGCGGCTTGCTGCCTGCACCACCGCCCACGGCCGAAGCCTTGGCCGTGTGGCGCACGCGCTGCACCGAGTTGCTGGTGGAGCCGAGCCGCTTTGCCAACGCCATGCACCTGACCACTTGCGCCAAGGAAGCCCTGGTCGCCAGTGGCATGCAGCGGGTACTGATATTCATGGCAGATCGCGCCTTGAGCACCTTGCGTGTACACCAGGCCGACGGCCTGCCCAAGGACGCGGCTCACCTGAGCCTGGATGTGGTGAACAGCACACTGCTGCAACGCCTGCTGGAAAAGTCCGCCCAGGTACGCCTGACCCCCGACAACCATGCGCAGTTTTCCGCATTGCTGCCACCGATCCTGCGTCGTCTGTTTATTGGCGAGCATCTGCTGCTGCGCTCACTGAGCTGCAACGGCCGTGTGGTCATGCTGATCGTGGCGGACCAGGGCGGCGGGCCGTTCTCGGAAACCACCGTGCAGGCGTTCGGCAAAACCGCCCAATGCATCGAGAAAGCCCTGCACAGCTTTACCAACCGCAGCGCCTGATGCTTGCGCTACAATCACCGGCCTTTATCGCCAACATTTGTGCCCAGGAGACCTCACATGCCTGACTTCTCTGGCTTGCCGCTGGTGATCGAATCCGCCGACCTGTTGGGTCGCCTCGATTCCAAGCACTTGATACTGGTAGACCTCACCAGTGTCGCCCGCTACGCCGAAGGGCATATCCCCGGCGCGCATTTCGTTGACCCCAAGCGCACCCAACTGGGACAGCCACCGGCACCCGGCCTGCTACCAAGCAAGGCCGACCTGGAAAAACTGTTCGGCGAACTGGGCCACACCCCGGACGCCACCTATGTGGTCTACGACGACGAAGGCGGCGGTTGGGCCGGGCGTTTTATCTGGATGCTCGACGTGATCGGCCACCAGAAATATCACTACCTCGACGGCGGCCTGCTGGCTTGGCTGGAGGAAGGGCACCCGCTTTCCACCGATGTGCCCCCAGCAGCCGGCGGCCCGGTCAGCCTTACGCTGCACGACGGCCCCACAGCCACCCGCGAATACCTGCAAAGCCGCCTCGGCGCGGCCGACCTGGGGATCTGGGACGCTCGTGGCCCGCTGGAGTATTCCGGCGAGAAAGTGCTCGCAGCCAAGGGCGGCCACATTCCCGGCGCGGTGAACTTCGAATGGACTGCCGGCATGGACAAGACGCGCAACCTGCGTATCCGCCGTGACATGCCGCAAATCCTCGAAGACCTCGGGCTGACCAAAGACAAAGAAATCATCACCCACTGCCAGACTCACCACCGCTCTGGCTTCACCTACCTGGTGGCCAAGGCGCTCGGTTATCCGCGAGTCAAAGGTTATGCCGGTTCCTGGGGCGAATGGGGCAACCACCCCGACACCCCCGTTGAGATTTAAGGTTTAAGGACAGTTATGAAAAAGCAGTTGTTTATCCTCAGCCAGTACTTGCTGCCGCACCACTTGCTGTCGCGCCTGGCTGGTTGCATCGCCGAGTGCCGCGTGCGCTGGTTCAAGAACGCCTTCACTGCCTGGTTCGCCAAGCGCTACCAGGTGGACATGTCCCAGGCCCTGGTGGAAGACCTGAGCGCCTATGAGCACTTCAACGCCTTCTTCACCCGTGCGTTGAAAGACGGCGCCCGCCCGTTGGATCCAACCCCTGGCGCAGTCCTGAGCCCCGCCGATGGCGCGGTCAGCCAGCTAGGCCCGATCGAACATGGCCGTATCTTCCAGGCCAAGGGCCACAGCTTCAGCGTGCTGGAACTGCTCGGTGGCGATGCCGCAATGGCTGCGCCGTTCATGGGCGGCGAGTTCGCGACAATTTACCTGTCGCCCAAGGACTACCACCGGGTGCACATGCCACTGGCCGGTACCCTGCGCGAGATGGTGTATGTGCCAGGGCGGATTTTCTCGGTCAACCAGACCACCGCCGAAAACGTGCCGGAACTGTTCGCCCGTAACGAGCGCGTTGTCTGCTTGTTCGACACCGAACGCGGCCCGATGGCCGTAGTGTTGGTAGGTGCGATGATCGTTGCGTCGATTGAAACCGTGTGGGCCGGTTTGGTAACGCCGCCGAAACGCGAGCTGAAAACCTTCCGCTACGACGAAGCGGCCCGCGCGCCGATTCATCTGGACAAGGGTGCGGAACTGGGTCGTTTCAAACTGGGCTCCACTGCCATCGTGCTGTTCGGGCCGGACCAGGTGAAGTGGGCTGAAGAACTGGCAGCGGGTACGCCGGTGCAGATGGGCCAGGGTATCGCCGCAGCTAAAGCCTGATATTGCAGTTGATCGTTCCCACGCTCCGCGTGGGAATGCAGCCCGAGGCGCTCTGCGCCCAAAGCGTGACGCAGAGCGTCACTGGAGGCGTTCCCACGCGGAGCGTGGGAACGATCAGCTGTGGGGTTATAGCTGACCGTCGCGGTCACGCAAGCCCAGCAGATACAACACGCCATCCAACCCCAAGGTCGAAATCGCCTGCTTGGCTGACTGCTTGACCAACGGTTTGGCGCGAAAGGCCACGCCCAACCCGGCAATCGCCAGCATCGGCAAGTCATTGGCGCCGTCGCCGACCGCAATGGTCTGCTCCAGGCGCAAGCCTTCCTTATGGGCCAATTCCTTGAGCAGGTCGGCCTTGCGCTGGGCGTCGACAATCGGCTCCACCGCGACGCCAGTCACTTTGCCATCCACCACTTCCAGCTCGTTGGCGAATACATAGTCAATGCCCAGCTTGGCCTGCAACTGCTTGGCGAAGTACGTGAAGCCGCCGGACAGGATGGCGGTCTTGTAGCCCAGTCGCTTGAGTTCGGCGAACAGGGTTTCGGCGCCTTCAGTCAGGCGCAGCGACGCGCCGATCGAGTCCAACACGCCCACGTCCAGGCCCTTGAGCAGCGCAAGACGCTCCTTGAAGCTGGCACGAAAATCCAGCTCGCCGGCCATCGCGCGCTCGGTAATCTCAGAAACTTGCTCGCCCACACCGGCCGCCTTGGCCAGCTCATCGATGACTTCGGCTTCGATCAAGGTGGAGTCCATGTCGAACACCGCCAAGCGGCGGTTGCGACGGAACAGGGAGTCTTCCTGGAAGGCGATATCGACATTCAGTTCCTGGGCCACGCTCAGGAAGTCGGCGCGCAGCGCTTGCGCGTCAGCCGGTTCACCGCGCACGGAGAACTCGATGCAGCCCTTGCCTTTGTCAGCCGGGGTGTCCAATGGCATGCGACCCGACAGACGGTCAATATGGTCGATATTCAATCCGTATTGCGCGGTGATCGAACTGACGCGCTGCAGCTGCTCAGCCGTTACCTTGCGGGTCAACAGGGTGACGATATGGCGTTTTTTACCCTGGCCTTCGACCCAGTGCTGGTAGTCAGCTTCGGACACCGGGGTGAAACGTACCTGTTGATCGAGCTTATACGCCGTAAACAGGATGTCCTTGAGTACCGAGGAGGCCTGCTCGGTGCTGGGGATCTCCACCAGGATGCCGAACGACAAGGTGTCGTGGATCACTGCCTGGCCGATGTCGAGAATGTTCACACCACCCTGGGCCAGGACGCCGGTAATGGCTGCGGTGAGACCCGGTCGGTCTTCACCCGTGATGTTGATCAGGACAATTTCGCGCAAAGCGCACCCCCAGGCTGGAAAAAAACCGCATTCTACCCACTTTCAGTGACCATCGGGCACAGGCAGCGCTTTGCCGGCCAGGGGCCTGTCGCTATACTGCGCGTCAACTTCACGGACCAAGAGCCGAGCGCAAGTGAACCGGCCCACGCCAGTAAAAACCGATAACTTCTTCCTGCTGATCTTCCGGGCACTGCGCCATCGCCGTGTACCGATTGCATTGCGCATCGCCAGCCATAACGTGATCCTGGTCGCTCTGGCCCTGGTGATCTACGCCTGCGTGATGGGTTTGCAGTTCAAGCAGGCCATGCACGAGCAAGCTGACGCCCTGGGCGCGAGCCTGACAACCCAGACTGCCACTTCGGCGACTGAGTTGCTGGTGTCCAACGACATCCTCAGCCTCAACGTGTTGCTCAACAACCTGACCAAGAACCCGCTGGTGGCCCACGCCGCCATCTATAGCGTGGACAACCGGATCATGGCCGAGGCCGGGCAGCGCCCGAAAAACGGCCTGCTCGGTGAGGCCGAAGGCCTGTATCAGAGCAATATCACGTTCCAGGACGTGAAGGCCGGCCAACTGCGTATCAGCCTTGATATGCAACAGTTCCAGCAGCCGATGACCATCAGCCTGCAAAGCATGGGCATCCTGAGCGCGATCCTGCTGGCCTTGGCCCTGGCCTTGAGCCTGCGCCTTGGTCGGCATATCTCCACGCCGTTGATGCAACTGCGCATCTGGCTGCGGGATATCGACGAACACACCCCGGCCACCGATCGCCAGGACGAAATCGGCGACCTCGCGCGCCAGCTCCACACCAGCTTTGCCCCGGAGCCGAAAGCGCCTGAAGTCGAACCTGAGCCTGAGTACGACGACACCGAGGACTACAACGACGAGCCTGAGTTTGAAGTGCGCGACCTGCGCGACCCAGGCTTCGACGAAAGCGCCCCGGTGGCCGGCCTCAAGCCTGCGCCGCGCCATGTGATCAAGGCTGAGGAAGACGAGCTGGACGACGAAGACCCGTTCGCCGACCTGCGCGACACCTCGGCAGCCGCCCCAGTCGCTGCGCCCAAACCGGTTGCGGTCAAGAACGCCGAGCCACAGCACAGTGCTGTACTCGCCGTGCAACTGGGTGCCCAGGAGCAACTGCGCCGCCTGCCCCGCGCCCGCCTGACCGAACTGCTCGAACGCTACCGTGACTGCCTCGACCAGGCCGCTTCGCTCTACCAGAGCGAACTGCACACCCTGAACGATGGCAGCACGCTGATGCTGTTCCACAGCGAAGACAGCGGCGAGGACTACCTGACCAATGCCATCTGCTGCGGCGAGCTGTTGCGCGCCCTGGGCCATGCCCTGCAGATCGAAGTAGCCGACAGCGGCATTACCCTGCAACTGCAGCTGGGTCTAACCGTGGGTGACGACCTGTTTGGCATCAGCCAGATCGACCTGCTGCTGACCGAAATCGCCCAGGATGCCCTGGCCTTGTCCCAGCACAGCCGTAACCTGCTGCTGGTGGAGCGCAAGATCAGCGAAGACACGCTGATCCGCCAACGCGCACGTATCCGCCCGATTGCCAGCCCTGAAGGGGCCAGTTGTGTGGAGCGGTTGATGGAGCCGTATCCGTCGATGCTGGAGCGTCAGTTGGCGCGGATGCATGAGACCCGTAAGCCCTGAGGCATAGCGTTATACCTACTGTGGAGCTGGGCTTATGTGGGAGCGAGCTTGCTCGCGAAGGCGGCGTGTCACTCAGCTGATGCGCCCCTGACACACCTGATTCGCGAGCAAGCTCGCTCACACACAAGCCCGCCCCCCTATTTGGGTTGTGGTGCAGCTTAAATCGCAGCCCAACAAAAAGGCCCGCTTATTCAGCGGGCCTTTTGTTTGTGCGCCATTCAGATCAGAATCTGAACACTTCCAAATCCGTACGAATCGGCGTGGCCATCGGCATCTTCGGTTTTTCCGGGGCCGCAGGCTTGGCCTGGGCGGGGGCCTGCTTACGCGGTTGCGCTTCGGCAATCGGCGGCTGGTTGGCCAATGGTTTGAGCGCCACCGACAACTGCTGTGCCAAGTGCTGCAACAGCACACCCTGGGCCTGGACCTGGGACGCAGTGGTGCCGGCGTGCTCTTCCTGCAGATGCACAATGCGGTTGTCCCGCACCTGCCCGCGACGGTCGATCAGGCGCCACTGTGCATCCAGGATCGCCGGTTGCGACTTGCCGGAATCCAGCCGCGTAATGGTCAGCAACACCTGTACATCCGGGGTGAACCCGGAGGGTCCCGGTGCCAGGACCACACGCTGGCTGTCCAGCTGGCCGGCGACCTGACGCAACATCAACTGGTTGATATCCGACGACAGGCTACCGGCCCAACGACCATCTGTGGAACCTTGCAGGCTGCCGTCGTTCTGACGTTGAAGCAGGGTTTCGCGTTGCAGGTAATCGGCAACCACTACCGGCCCCAGCAATACGGCCATGCCAGCGGTTTGGGCTGGCTGAGCCGGACTTCCGCTGTCCAGCTGGTACAGCGACACCGGTTGATGTGTGCTGCAACCCGCCAACCCCAAAAGGCCAGCGAGCATCAAAAATAGAGGAAGGCGTGGAGCAGTCATCATCCCATCCAAGTGGCTGCCACAAGGCGAACCACAATGTAATACTAAAAATAACCTGAACACGCTCGGCCACGCCGGCGCTGGAAAGGCCATATCATCCGTGAATATGCGCCATGACTCCAGCGCGAAAGCATCGATCTACGCGTTAAATCGTAGATCGAGGCCTCTAGTACCGCTTAAACCGGCGTTTCGACCAGCAAGGCATCCACTCGCTGGAAGCCTCGTGGCAGTTTGTTACCTCGCCGGCCACGCTCACCCTTGTAGTGTTCAAGGTCGTCAGGGCGCAATGACAACGTGCGCTTGCCGGCCTGGAGCACCAGGGTAGAACCTTCCGGAACCACGGCGATGTCAGTCACATACTCCTCGCGACTGGCCACCCGGTCACCGGGAATCCCGATGATCTTGTTGCCTTTACCCTTGCCCAGCTGCGGCAAGTCGCTGATCTTGAACACCAGCAAGCGCCCTTCGGTGGTCACCGACGCCAGCCAGTTACTCTCCCGATCCTCCACCGGCCTTGGCAGGATCACCTTGGCATTGTTCGGCAGGCTCAACAGCGCCTTGCCCGCCTTGTTCTTGGCCTGCAGGTCTTCACCCTTGACCACGAAACCGTAACCGGCGTCGGAGGCGATGACATACAGCGAATCATCGTCCGGCAACAGCACGCACTCGAAATTCGCCCCCGGTGGCGGCGTGAGGCGCCCGGTCAACGGCTCGCCCTGCCCCCGTGCAGACGGCAGGGTGTGGGCCGGCACCGAATAACTGCGCCCGGTCGAGTCGATAAACACCGCGAATTGATTGGAACGTCCGGCGGCAGCGGTCTTGAAGCCATCACCGGCTTTGTACGAAAGGCCGGTGGCGTCAATATCATGCCCTTTGGCGGAGCGAACCCAACCCTTTTCCGACAGAACGACGGTAATTTTCTCGTTGGGCAACAGCTCGGTTTCGGTCAGCGCCTTGGCTTCAGCGCGCTCGACGATAGGCGAGCGACGGTCATCGCCATAGGTTTCGGCGTCTTTGATCAGTTCGCTGCGCACCAGCTTCTTGAGCTTGGCTTCGCTGCCCAGCAGGGCTTGCAGCTTGGCTTGTTCCTTGAGCAGTGCATCCTGCTCGTCGCGCAGCTTCATTTCTTCCAGGCGTGCCAACTGGCGCAAGCGGGTGTCTAGAATGTAGTCCGCCTGGATTTCGCTCAGCTCGAAACGCGCGATCAGCTCGGCTTTCGGATGCTCGGCGGTACGGATGATATGGATCACTTCATCCAGGTTGAGGTAGGCGATCAGCAAGCCGTCCAACAGGTGCAAGCGGCGCTCGACCTTGTCGAGGCGAAATTGCAGGCGGCGACGCACGGTCTGTACGCGGAACTCCAGCCATTCCACCAGCAGATTGCGCAGGTTCTTCAACTGCGGCTTGCCGTCCAGGCCGATGATGTTGACGTTGACCCGGTAGCTGGACTCCAGGTCGGTGCTGGCGAACAAGTGCTGCATCAGCACTTCGTGATCCACCCGGCTGTTAGTCGGGATGATCACGATGCGGCATGGGTTCTCATGGTCGGACTCGTCACGCAGGTCGGCCACTTGTGGCAATTTCGACGGCTTGGCCTGCATCAATGCGGCGATCTGCTCCAGCACCTTGGCACCCGATACCTGGTGCGGCAGCGCGGTCACAATAATGTCGCCGTCCTCGATGTGGTACACCGCGCGCATACGCACCGAGCCCTTGCCCGTTTCGTACATCTTCAGCAGGTCCGCGCGCGGCGTGATGATTTCTGCTTCGGTCGGGTAATCCGGGCCCTGGATATGCTCGCAGAGCTGCTCGACCGTAGCTTTGGGCTCATCCAGCAAGCGCACGCAGGCAGTGGCGACTTCGCGCAGGTTGTGCGGCGGCACATCGGTGGCCATGCCGACCGCAATACCGGTGGTGCCGTTGAGCAGGATATTCGGCAAACGCGCCGGCAACACCAGGGGTTCGTCGAGGGTGCCGTCAAAGTTCGGCCCCCAGTCGGCAGTGCCCTGGCCCAGCTCGCTGAGCAGCACTTCGGAATAACGCGACAGCCGCGCCTCGGTGTAACGCATGGCGGCGAAGGATTTGGGGTCATCCGGTGCACCCCAGTTACCCTGCCCGTCCACCAGGGTATAGCGGTAGCTGAACGGCTGGGCCATCAGCACCATGGCTTCATAGCACGCCGAATCACCGTGGGGGTGGAATTTACCCAGCACGTCACCGACGGTACGCGCCGATTTCTTGTGCTTGGAATCGGCGTCCAGGCCCAACTCACTCATGGCGTAGATGATGCGCCGTTGCACGGGCTTCAGGCCGTCGCCGATATGCGGCAAGGCACGGTCCATGATCACGTACATGGAGTAGTTGAGGTAGGCATTTTCGGTGAATTCAGCCAGCGACCGGCGTTCTACGCCATCTAAGCTGTCTGCGAGGATGTCACTCATGCGGGCCTCATCATGGGGTAAGGCGCAGCGGAACTGCCGCTGCGCTGATTCAATTCAAAAAAATCTCGACTCATGGCTGGGCACTCCAGCCGCCATCCGGAGCGGCAAAACGATAGACCATCGGACGTTTTTCACCATCGGCACGCGGGCCGAAATTGTTGTCGATCCCGACCCAGGCACCGTCGGCATCCACCAACAGGGCTTCAGCCAGGCCATACGACTGCGGGTAACGTCGCTGCGGCGTCAGGGCTTCGTCGGCAAACGACCAGCACAGCTCAACCTTGGCCGTGAGCGGGTCGCGCCGGCAGATCTGAAACGCATTGCGCTCCAGGGTAAACAGCTTGCCGTTGAACAGCGACAGGTCAGCAAAGTCCTTGGACACGGCCTTGGCGTTGGGGAACTGCGCCGGTTGCACTTCCTGGCCGGCCTCGCTCAACAATACACAACGGCCATCGCAATCCCATACGCTCTGCCCACGCTTGATCGAGACCAGGCCACGGCGTTCGCGCTCGGCAGCCAGCCAGATCTGATTGCCTTCAGGGTTTACCGCCAGGCCTTCGAACAAGGCATTAAAGTGCAGCAACATGCCACTGGCCCTGGCTTCACGCACCATGCCCGGCGCGATTTTCAACCACTCGGGTGCGCCCGTTGCGGGTACCTGCAACACCGCGGCATGGGCTTCGCTGACAATGTAGCGGTTGCCTGCGGCATCACAACTGATGCCTTCAAAGTCCAGGTCACCACCACGTATGAACGAAGCGGCCTTGGTGCGCGAACGCAAGCCCCAAGGCAGGCCGGACTCGGGCACGGGCGGCACGTCGATCGTCAGCGCTTGCGCGCTCCAGGTCGGCGCACGGGTATCCAGGCGGTAGATCTGGTCGTCATCGCGGTCCGAAACCGTCCACAGCTCGTTGCCACACAACGCCAGGCCCGACAGGTTCCCGCCGCGCATGCCGTCAACCGGGTGTTCCGAGACCAGCTTGAGCTCTGCCACGCTGGCTGCGGCCACCTGGGTGACCGCCATCCCGCTCAACATCAGGATCGCCAGGGCGAAGCCTGTGCGCATCAGCCCAGTACCTCGGCCAGGTTGCCTTTGGATTCAAGCCAGGTCTTGCGGTCGCCGGCGCGTTTCTTCGCCAGCAGCATGTCCATCATTTCCGAGGTGGCGGCGAAGTCTTCCAGGGTCAACTGCACCAGGCGCCGGGTGTTCGGGTCCATGGTGGTTTCGCGCAGTTGCGGCGGGTTCATTTCACCCAGGCCCTTGAATCGCGTGACCTGTGGCTTGCCGCGTTTCTTCTCGGCCACCAGGCGGTCAAGGATGCCATCGCGCTCGGCTTCGTCCAGGGCGTAGAAGATTTCCTTGCCCAGGTCGATGCGGTACAGCGGCGGCATGGCGACGTAGACGTGACCGGCATCCACCAACGGGCGGAAATGCTGGACGAACAACGCGCACAGCAAGGTAGCAATGTGCAGGCCGTCAGAGTCGGCGTCGGCGAGGATGCAGATCTTGCCGTAGCGCAACTGGCTCATGTCTGCCGCGCCCGGATCGACGCCGATGGCGACCGCGATGTTATGCACTTCCTGGCTGGCCAGCACTTCGCTGCCATCGACTTCCCAGGTGTTGAGGATCTTGCCGCGCAACGGCAGGATCGCCTGGAACTCCTTGTCCCGCGCTTGCTTGGCGGAACCGCCGGCGGAGTCACCTTCCACCAGGAACAGCTCGGAACGCATCGGGTCTTGCCCGGCGCAATCGGCCAGTTTGCCCGGCAGTGCCGGGCCCTGGGTGATGCGCTTGCGCTCGACCTTTTTGCTCGCCTTCAAGCGCCGGCCGGCGTTGTTGATCGCCAGCTCCGCCAGGGCCAGGCCCAGTTCCGGATGCTCGTTGAGCCACAGGCTGAAGGCGTCCTTGACCACGCCAGAGACAAACGCCGCTGCCTCGCGGGACGACAGGCGCTCCTTGGTCTGCCCGGAGAATTGCGGTTCCTGCATCTTCATGGACAGCACGAACGCGATGCGCTCCCACACGTCTTCCGGCGCCAGTTTGACGCCGCGCGGCAACAGGCTGCGGTATTCGCAGAACTCACGCATGGCATCCAGCAAGCCTTGGCGCAAACCGTTGACGTGGGTGCCGCCCTGGGCCGTGGGGATCAGGTTGACGTAGCTTTCCTGCACGCTGTCGCCACCTTCGGGCAACCACAGCAGCGCCCAGTCCACCGCTTCTTTATTACCCGACAGGCTGCCGCAGAACGGCTCGTTGGGCAGGCGCTCGAAGTCGCTGACCGAGTCTTCCAGGTAAGAGCGCAGGCCGTCTTCGTAGTGCCACTCGACCTTCTCGCCGGTACCTTTGTCTTCAAAGCTGACCAGCAGCCCCGGGCACAACACAGCCTTGGCCTTGAGCACGTGCTTGAGGCGGCTGATGGAGAATTTGGGCGAATCGAAATACTTGGGGTCCGGCGCAAAGTACACGCTGGTGCCGGTGTTGCGCTTGCCCACGGTGCCGATCACTTCCAGGTCGGTGGCTTTGTAGCCATCGGCGAAAGTCATCTGGTACTCGTTGCCATCGCGCTTGACCTTGACCCGCACCAGGGTCGACAGCGCGTTGACCACGGAAATACCCACGCCGTGCAAACCGCCGGAGAACTGGTAGTTCTTGTTGGAGAACTTGCCGCCGGCATGCAGCTTGGTAAGGATCAGCTCGACGCCCGGCACACCCTCTTCGGGGTGAATGTCCACCGGCATGCCACGACCGTCGTCGGACACTTCCAGGGAATGGTCGGCGTGAAGGATGACTTGCACCGACTTGGCGTGCCCGGCCAAGGCTTCGTCGACGCTGTTGTCGATGACTTCCTGGGCAAGGTGGTTCGGCCGACTGGTGTCGGTGTACATGCCGGGGCGTTTGCGCACCGGGTCGAGGCCCGAGAGGACTTCGATGGCGTCGGCGTTATAAGAGCTAGCGCTGGGAGTGGCCATGGGGTCTCGTCGTGAGTCGTTCGATTAAAAAGTGACCTGCGATTTTCTACAGTGACGAAAAATCGAAGGATTGAAACTGATCTGCGCCAATGCCGGCAAAGCACAACAGTGCCGGCAATTGCTGGGCGAACCCCTGGTAACCATGGTCGCCACCGGCCTGGATGCGCAAGGCGCAGGCCCGGTAATACTGTTGGGCCAGGCGATAATCCAGGGTTTCGTCCCCGGTCTGCAACCACACCTGATAACGCGCGGCATCCTGGGGCGCCGGTACTTCCAGCTCGGCCAAGGCCGTGACGTGGTCCTGTGTCAACTCCCAGGTCTCATCGGTGTAGAGGTTCTTCTGGGTGCCCAGGTAACCGTCGAACATCCGATGGGGACTGACCGCCGGGTTGACCAGCAACGCCTTGAGGCCATGGCGTTCGGCAAGATGGGTTGCATAGTAGCCGCCGAGTGAGCTGCCGACCAGCAGTGGCCGGCCCAGTTGCGCAATCGCTTGCTCCAATTGAAGAATTGCCTGACGAGGGTGGTGATGCAGCGCCGGTACGCGTAACTGGTCGGACAGGCCGAGGGTGCCCATCACGGTGGTCAACTGGCTGGCCTTGTTGGAAGCCGGCGCACTGTTGAAGCCGTGGATATACAGGATCGAAGCGGACATGCCGGGCTCTCCGTGCTGGGGCCAAAGAGGCGCAGTTTACAGGGAATGCAGGCAGAAGCGGACCCAATGTGGGAGCTGGCTTGCCTGCGATGGCGGCGATTGAGTCAACGAGTCAGCGCCAGGTACACCGTCATGGCAGGCAAGCCAGCTCCCACCTTTTGATCAGTGTTTGCAGGCCTTAATAGCCGTTGCTGCCGTAATCGACCGTAAAAGCGAAGCCTTTGACCCGCTCCACCCCCGTTTCCAACCGTCCGTCGCCATGCAAGCGCAACCATCGATACCCCGGCGCTTGCTCGCTGACCTGGAAATCCTCACTTCCCGGCGCAAACTGGATACAGGTGGACGGCGAAGCCAGCAGTCGCACACCGTTGCGCTCGCCGTCGATTTCCTGATGCACATGGCCCCAAAGCAATGCCTTGGTCTGCGGGAAGCGCTCAAGCACGGCAAACAGCGCCTCGGGGTTGCGCAGGCCAATCGGCTCCATCCATGCACAGCCGATGGGCACCGGATGATGGTGGAAACACACCAGGTGATGGCGATCCGGCGCTTCGCTCAAGGCCTGCGCCAGCCGTTGCAGTTGCTCGTCTTGCAAGTAACCCGGCACCGACCCGGGTACCGCCGAATCCAGCAGGGTGATACGCCAGTTGCCGATATCCACCACCGGTTCGAGCAAATCACTGTGCATGGCAGCCTGGGCCATGACCTGCGGTTCGTCGTGGTTGCCGGGAATCCAGCGCGCCGGGGCGCGAAGGGGAGCGGTCAAATCGCGAAACTGTTGATAGGACGCCAGCGTGCCGTCCTGGGACAAGTCGCCGGTCGCCAGTATCAGGTCGATGGCCGGCTGTTGCGCACGCACCAGCTCGACCACCCGCTGCAGGCTTTCACGGGTGTTCATGCCCAGCAGCGTGGCGTCAGCGTCGGCAAACAGATGGCTGTCGGACAACTGCACCAGCAACACGGCATCAGGATTCACGACGGATACGCTCGGCAAGGCGCTCTCCCTGGCAACTACAGGAATGGACATTTGGCGCGATTATGCTGGGGCAGGACACAAAGAGGAAACCCAAGGAAGCAGACGCAGTTCACCTCTACCGCACCACTTCAAACTCATGGCCCAAGGCCAGGCAGTGGCTGAGCCATTCACCGAGGAACACATTGAGCTGTGCTTTCTCATCGGGCTGGTGCATGAACACATTCGGGTAAGGATAGATGCTGCGAAAGCGTCGTGCGTGCTCGGCGCTGATCACTTCGGCCATACGGGCGTCGTGGTAGACCTGTACTTCCAGTTGCGGCACCGGCAACCACGGCAGGCTGTGTTCCTGGCGCACCCGCAGGGTGGTGGTGTACGGGCAGGTGAGAATGACTTCCAGGGTCAGCACACCGAGGATCTGGTCGCCATGGGTGACAGCAATGCGCCGCGCCTGGGGGGCGTGGCGCATGTCCGGGAGCAGGCGCATCAGCCGCGCATAGTTGGCCTCGCAGGCCGCTTGCAGCCCGATCAGGTCTACTCGATAACGTTCCCGTGCCTTTACTGCCATAACCCCCTCACTTCCGCGCGATTAAGCGCAAGCCATTGCAGGGCGATAATGCTGGCTGCGTTGGAAATCTTGCCATCGCGCACTGCCTGCAAGGCATCTTCGAAGGCCCAGGCGGTGACGCGGATATCTTCTGCTTCTTCTTCCAATCCATGGACGCCACCCGCGCCCGAGCTGTCGCAACGGCCCAGGTACAGGTGGACAAATTCGGTGCTGCCGCCCGGCGATGGGAAATACTTGGTGATCGGCCACAGCGCGGAGAATGTCAGCCCAGCTTCCTCCTCGGCCTCGCGGTGTGCAACCTCCTCGGGTTGCTCATCCTTGTCAATCAGGCCGGCGACCATCTCCACCAGCCAGGGGTTATCGGCGCGGCCCATGGCGCCGACGCGGAACTGTTCGATCAGCACCACCTCATCGCGCAGCGGGTCGTAGGGCAGCACGCATACGGCGTCATGACGCACGAACACCTCGCGGTTGATCACCCGGCTCATGCCGCCGTCGAATTTTTCGTGGCGCAGTTGCACGCGATCGAGCTTGTAGAAGCCTTTATAGGCATTGTCACGCTGAACAATCTCGATTTTGTTCGGCGTCGACTTCGCGATGTCCGTCATGGTGTCCCTCGTTAAGCTCGTGCAATGGGCGCCATCCTAACGCGCCGACGCCCGTTGATGCAGCCCCTTTGCGGTTGCCGGGAGAGGCGGCGAGCGTCAAACTCACTGCAATCAGTTTAGTGGCGAACTGGCGGCCACGTTGGCAGTCCAAGCGCTACTCTTTTCGCTTTCCATCGATTTACGAAGGACACACATGTCGCTTTTAAAAATCGCCTCCGTGGCCTGTATTGCCTTGACCCTGGGTGCTTGCCAGAGCCTGTTCCAACCTGCCTATCTCAAGCCGCTGGACGTTACCACCGACAAATCGGAGCAGATCAAGCCCGGCTGTGATAGCCCGGCCTGCCCGCTGGTAAACATCGACACCGTGCATTTCCCCACCGAGCCACAACTCGACAGCCTGGTGGAACAGCGTTTGCTGCAAATGACCCGCACCACGCCTGGCGCCAGCGTACCGGCGAGCCTGAACGCCTACCGGAACACCTTCCTGCGTGAGTCGCCTGACCGCCACGGCATGTACTTGCAAGCCAAGGTACGTGACCAGCATGACGGACTGGTGATCGTTGAAGTGTCCAGCTACCTGGACACCGGCGTCGCCCACGGCGAGCCAGGCCGCGGGTTTATCAACTATTCACGGATTCTGCATAAGGAACTGACCCTGGCCGACATGCTGCTGCCCGGCCAGGAGCAGGCGTTCTGGAATACCGCTAAAGTTGCCCACAACAGCTGGTTGATCAGCACCAAGATGGATCGCGATCCGGAGTTCGTGAAGAGCTGGCCGTTTCAGAAAACCCCGAACGTGGCCCTGACCAGCGGCGGCGTGGTGCTCAAGTACAACGTCAGCACCATCGCCCCTTACGCACAGGGGCTGATCGAAATCACCCTGCCCTATACGCGCCTCACCGGCGTGATCAAGCCTGAGCTGATGCCGGCACGCCGCTGATCGGTTGTTATTGCAGGGGAGAGTGGGTGTTTGTCGGATCGCTATCGCGGGCAAGCCCGACTCCCACAGGGGACCGGCAGTGAACACAAAATCTGAGTCCACTTAGGCCAACTGTGGGAGCCGGGCTTGCCCGCGATGACGGCGGTGCAGGCACCGCCGCCTATGGATCAGACCTTCTTGTAGAGCTGGCTACCTTCCTGCTTGAACCGCTCAGCCTGCTCGGCCAAGCCCTTGGCCACATCCACATCCACCGCATCGATGCGCTGGTTGGCCGCGTACTCACGCACTTCCTGGGTGATTTTCATCGAACAGAACTTAGGCCCGCACATCGAACAAAAATGCGCGACCTTGGCCGAATCCTTCGGCAAGGTTTCATCGTGATATGAACGTGCGGTATCCGGGTCCAGGCCGAGGTTGAACTGGTCTTCCCAGCGGAACTCGAAGCGCGCCTTGCTCAAGGCGTTATCGCGAATCTGCGCGCCGGGGTGGCCTTTGGCGAGGTCGGCCGCGTGGGCCGCGATCTTGTAGGTAATGATCCCGGTCTTCACGTCATCCTTGTTCGGCAAGCCCAGGTGCTCCTTGGGCGTGACGTAGCAGAGCATGGCACAACCGAACCAGCCGATCATTGCCGCGCCGATACCCGAAGTGATGTGATCATAGCCGGGCGCAATGTCGGTGGTCAGCGGGCCTAGGGTGTAGAACGGCGCCTCGTCGCAGCACTCCAGTTGCTTGTCCATGTTCTCCTTGATCAACTGCATCGGCACATGGCCGGGGCCTTCGATCATGGTTTGCACGTCGTGCTTCCAGGCGGTCTTGGTCAGTTCGCCCAGGGTTTCCAGTTCGCCGAATTGCGCGGCGTCGTTGGCATCGGCAATCGAACCCGGGCGCAAGCCATCGCCAAGGGAGAAGCTGACGTCATAGGCCTTCATGATTTCGCAGATTTCGTCGAAATGCGTGTAGGTGAAGTTCTCTTTGTGGTGGGCCAGGCACCACTTGGCCATGATCGAACCACCACGGGAGACGATGCCGGTCACGCGCTTGGCAGTCAGCGGCACATACCGCAGCAATACCCCAGCGTGGATGGTGAAGTAGTCGACGCCCTGCTCGGCCTGTTCGATCAAGGTGTCGCGGAACAGCTCCCAGGTCAGGTCTTCGGCGGCGCCCCCGACTTTTTCCAGGGCCTGGTAGATCGGCACGGTACCGATTGGCACTGGCGAGTTGCGGATGATCCACTCGCGGGTTTCGTGGATGTGTTTACCGGTGGACAGGTCCATCACCGTGTCCGAGCCCCAGCGAATGCCCCAGGTGAGCTTCGCCACTTCCTCTTCGATGGACGACCCCAGGGCGCTGTTGCCAATGTTGCCGTTGATCTTCACCAGGAAGTTACGGCCGATGATCATCGGTTCCAGCTCGGTGTGGTTGATGTTGGCCGGGATGATCGCGCGGCCCCGGGCGATTTCTTCGCGTACGAATTCAGGCGTGATGATTTTCGGCACGCTGGCGCCGAAGCTGTGGCCGGCGTGCTGCTGATCCAGCAAGCCACTGGCACGGGCCTCTTCAAGCTTCATGTTTTCGCGGATGGCGACGTATTCCATCTCGGCCGTGATGATGCCTTTGCGCGCGTAATGCATTTGCGTGACGTTGGCACCGGCCTTGGCGCGGCGCGGGTTCTTTACATGGGCAAAACGCAGGGCAGTCAGTTCGGCGTCGCTCAAGCGCTGCTGGCCGAAGTGCGATGTGAGACCGGGCAGGCGCTCGGTGTCGTCGCGTACTTCGATCCACGGCGAGCGCACGTCGGCCAGGCCTTTGCGCACGTCGATAATCACATTCGGGTCGGTGTAGGGGCCTGAGGTGTCGTAGACGGTAACCGGCGCGTTGATTTCGCCGCCGAAATCGGTAGGCGTGACGTCCAGGCTGATCTCGCGCATCGGCACGCGAATATCCGGGCGGGAGCCCTGCACGTAGATTTTTTGCGAGCGGGTAAACGGCTGCACGGAGCCGGAGTCGACCTTGGCCGATTCACTCAGGTGCACGGTATTTTTTAGTTTTGTACTCATCACGGGCTCTCCAACTTATCCAGGCGGTGGATTTTTGTCGGAGCGAACCTGTGACGGACGGACGCACTGTAACCAGTGCTGTGCTTGGCGCACGAGGGCTGTTCGATTGTCGAACAACATCCCGGACGAAGCACAAGAGGACTCGCCGGGTGACGAGAAATCTTGTTCCCTACGCAGGCGCTAACCTGATCAGGTTCAACGGGATCCGGTATTTACCGATCTCAGCCTTCCAACAAGGCACCCCGACAAGAACGCGGCCAGTCTAGACCATGGCGTGGGCAAATTGCCAATAGCGGTGCATTCAGCGTGATGAATGGCGCGATCGTGGGATTGTTGTGCGCAGGTCCGGCCACTACACTCGGGCACTGCTTCAAGGCTTGACGCCAGGAATGGCCAGCCTTAGCCTTGAGCGCTAAATTATAGTCGTAATATTAAAATTAGGGATCGCCTCATGCTGCGCAAACTCTCACTGGCTGTTGCCGTGTCTTGTGCGACCAACGGACTGGTCTGGGCAGCTGAAGCGCCCTTGTCCGCCAACACCGACCTGGTCAGCGTCTATCAGGAAGCGGCGCACAACAACGCCGACCTGGCCGCTGCCCGTGCGCAGTACGGCGCGCAAAAAGAAGTGGTGCCCCAGGCCCGCGCAGGTTTGCTGCCGAATCTGTCGGCCGGTGCCGACAGCAATAACGTGCGCACCCAGATCGATCAACCGGCCGCCACGGCCAACCGTGACGCCCACTCCTGGCGCGCCACCCTGAGCCAGCCGCTGTTTCGCGCCGACCGCTGGTTCCAGCTGCAAGCCGCACAAGCGGTCAACGAGCAAGCCTCGCTGCAACTGTCGGCCTCCGAGCAGAACCTGATTTTGCAAAGTGCCGAGAGCTACTTCGCCGTGCTGCGTGCCCAGGACAACCTGGCGTCGACCAAAGCCGAAGAAAATGCCTTCAAGCGCCAGCTCGACCAGTCCAACGAACGCTTCGATGTGGGCCTGTCGGACAAGACCGATGTGCTGCAATCCCAGGCCAGCTACGACACTGCCCGGGCCAACCGCATCCTGGCCCAGCGCCAGGTGGACGACGCTTTCGAAGCGCTGATCACCCTGACCAACCGCCAATACAATTCGATCCAGGGCATCGTCCATACGCTGCCGGTGCTGCCGCCGGCGCCGAACGACGCCAAGGCCTGGGTCGAAACTGCCGGGCGCCAGAACCTTAACCTGCTCGCCAGCAATTACGCGGTAACCGCCGCTGAAGAAACCCTTCGGCAGCGCAAAGCCGGCCACTTGCCGACGCTCGATGCGGTTGCGCAATACGAAAAAGGCGACAACGACGCCCTGGGTTTCAGCAACCCGAATCAGTTGCCCATCCCGTACGGTGGCGATGTGTCGCAACGCACCGTCGGCCTGCGCTTGAACATCCCGATCTATAGCGGCGGCCTTACCAGCTCGCAAGTGCGCGAATCCTATTCGCGCCTCGACCAGACCGAGCAACAACGTGAAGGCCTGCGCCGCCAAGTGGTGGAAAACACCCGCAATCTGCACCGTGCAGTCAACACCGATGTGGAGCAGGTGCAAGCGCGCCGCCAGTCGATCATCTCCAACCAGAGCGCAGTGGAAGCCACGGAAATCGGCTATCAGGTGGGCACGCGCAACATCGTCGACGTGCTGGACTCACAGCGCCAGCTGTACGCGTCGGTGCGCAACTACAACAACAGCCGCTACGATTACATCCTCGACAACCTGCGCTTGAAGCAGGCGGCCGGCACGCTCAACCCGGGGGATTTGCAAGATCTGGCGCGCTATCTCAAGGCTGACTACAACCCGGACAAAGACTTCCTGCCGCCGGACCTGGCCAAAGCCGCTGCCGAACAGCTCAAGGCCCGCCCCGGCTATTAAAATGTGGGAGCTGGCTTGCCTGCGATGCAGACACCTCGGTACATCAGGTACACCGAGGTGATGCTATCGCAGGCAAGCCAGCTCCCACATTGGGTTGGTGTTGTCAGTGTTTGATCAGTTTGTCCAAACCCTCCAGTAAACGCTTGAGCGCGCCCTGATTGGCCTGCATCACCTTGAGCCCCGCCTGCGCCATCTTGCGTGCGTCCTGGGGCAACTCAAACAACTGTCGCACCGCTTCGGCCAGCCCATCGGCATCGTCCACCTCTCGCAAAGCCCCGGCGTCGCGCATCATCGCGGTGATGTCGAGGAAGTTGAAGACATGCGGGCCCATGATCACCGGTTTACCCAGCGCCGCCGGTTCCAGCGGGTTGTGCCCGCCGGTCGGCACCAGGCTGCCGCCGACGAATGCGCTGTCGGCCAGGGCGTAAAGAAACAGCAATTCGCCCATGGTGTCGCCGAGCAGCACCGAGGTGTGCTCGGTAACCGGCTCGCCGCTGGAGCGACGCACGGTGGCAAACCCTTGCTGCACGCAGCGCTCAAACGTAGGGCCAAAGCGCTCCTGATGACGGGGCACCAGAATCAGCAGTGCATTGGGATAGTTCGCCAGCAACTGGCGATGAGCGGCCAGCACCACGTCGTCTTCACCTTCGTGGGTACTGGCGGCGATCCAGACCGGACGCTCGCTGGCGCCCCATTGTTCACGCAGGGCAGCGGCGCGGGCCGTCAACTGCGGGTCGATGCTCAGGTCGAACTTGATCGAGCCGGTCACTTCCACGGTTTCAGGACGTGCACCCAGGCTGCGCAAGCGTTCGGCCTCGGTCTCGGTCTGTACGGCGAACAGGCTCATTTCTGCCAGCATCGGCGCCGTCAGCTTGGCAAATCGCGCGTACCCCTTGGCCGAACGCGCCGACAACCGTGCATTGGCCAGCGCCACCGGGATACCGCGCTGGGCACAGGCGTGGATATGGTTGGGCCACAGCTCGGTTTCCATGATCACCGCCAGCGTGGGCTGGACGCGGTTCAAAAAACGCTTGGCGGCGCACGGTAAGTCGTACGGCAAATAGCAGTGCTGGATGCGCGGTTCGTTGGCGAACAACGCCTGGATCCGCTCGGAACCGGTGGGCGTCATGCAGGTGACGGTAATCGGCAGCTGTGGATAACGCTCCAACAAGCCGCGAACCATCGGGGCGGCGGCAATGCTTTCGCCGACCGACACCGCGTGCACCCAAATCCCGCCGGGCCGCATCACCGGCAAGCCATAGGAAAACCGCTCGCCCACCCGCTTGGCATAGGCCGGCGCTTTGCGCGCACGCAACCACAAGCGTAAAGCCACCAACGGCAGCGCCAGGTAAAACACACAGCTGTAGAGAGTTCTATTCATGGCGGCGGAGTTTATCGGCTTTTTCAGTCGATCGCCTGCAAGCACTCGGCAAAACGTTTGGCCAAGAAGCGCGCGGCGGGCCCAAGGTGCTCGTCGCGGCGCCACACCAGTTCCACCACCAGGGCGGGCGGGGTCCATTCGCTGGCCAATTCGACCATCTGTTGCTGGTAGGTCGGGTATTGCACGATATGCCGAGGCAGCCAGGCCCAGCCCAGGCCACTCATCAGCCATTCGGCCAATACGTAGAAGCTGTCGGCGCGCCACACCAGGGGGCTGGCCGCCTCGCTGCCGGGGTAGACGCTGGTCTGGGTCGACATCAGCAACTGCCGAAACTGGGCCAGGTGTTGGCACGTCACGTACTGCTCCTTGGCCAACGGGTGATTGACTCCGCACACCGTGACCATTTCCACGCTGCCCACCACCCTTCGCTCCAGGGCTTCGGGAATCTGGTCGTGATAGAACAACAGCCCCAGGTCCGCCTTGCGCTCCACCAGCTTGCGCGCCACATCGCCCTGGGCCGCGCTGGACAACTGCACCTCCAGCAGCGGGTAGTGCACGGCCAGCGCCTCCAGGCTGTCGAGCACAGGCTGGAACAACATCGCCTCATCCTGGGCCAGGCGCAGGCAGGCTTCCTCGCCGCGGGTCAACGACAACGCCCGGCCCGTGAGGCGCTCACACTGGCGCAGCACCTCACGCGCTTCCTCCAACAACACACTGCCGGCCTCGGTCAGGCGCGGTTGCCGGCCGCTGCTACGTTCGAACAGGACAACGCCCAAGTCCGCCTCCAGCAGGGCAATGCCACTGCTGACCGCCGATTGCGCCTTGCGCTGCCCCCGCGCCACGGCAGAAAACGAGCGCTGCTCGGCGACGCTCACAAACAGGCGCATCTGCTCCAGATCCCATTGCACGCTCATGGCTCAACCCATCTCAATTCCAGATAGGTAATGACTTTACCCCATCTGGCGAACCTCTAGAATGCCGACCTTATCAAATGCGCATCACCTCGAGGATTGCCCCATGAATGCCGCCTACTACTACTTGGCCATCGCCATCTGCTCGGAAGTGATCGCCACCGTTTCCATGAAAGCCATCAAAGGCTGGAGCACCCCTATTCCGTTGTTGCTGGTGATCGTCGGTTACGGCGTGGCGTTCTGGATGCTGACTCTGGTGGTGCGCACCGTGCCGGTCGGCGTGGCGTACGCGGTATGGGCAGGGATGGGCATCGTCATGGTCAGCATCGCGGCGCTGTTCATCTACGGGCAGAAGTTGGATGTGCCGGCGATGCTGGGGATGGGCCTGATTGTGCTGGGCGTGGTGGTGATTCAGCTGTTCTCGAAAACCGCCGGACACTGACCGCCACTCAACAGCCTGTATACTGCGCCTCTTGTCTTGAACACTGAGGTCGCCGATGCCATCCGTTATTTCCACCGACGTTCTGATTGTCGGCGCCGGGGTTGCCGGCCTCTGGCTCAATGCGCGCCTGCGCGGCCAGGGGTTTTCCACGGTACTGGTGGAAAGCGCCACCCTGGGCGGCGGGCAAAGCCTGAAGTCCCAGGGCATCATCCACGGCGGTGCGAAATACGCCCTGCATGGCGCCCTCACCGGCGCCTCCGAAGCCATTGCCGATATGCCGCGCCGCTGGCGTGAAGCCCTGGCCGGCAACGGCGAGCTGGACCTGTCCGGTGTGCGCGTGCTGTCCCAGGCACATTACTTGTGGTCGCCCGGGACGATTGCCGGCAACCTCACCAGCTTTTTCGCCAGCAAGGCCGTGCGTGGCCGCGTCGATCAGGTCAAGGGCGACGAACTGCCCCTGGCGCTGCAGGACCGTCGCTTCAAAGGCAAGGTCTACCGCCTGGCCGAGCTGGTGGTGGACGTGCCCAGCCTGATCAATCGCTTGGCGCAACTGGCTGGTGACAGCCTGCTCGCAGGTGTGCACATCGAACCGTTGCTGGAGGGTGACACCCTGGTGGGCTTGAAGGTCGATGGCCGTGAGATCCGCGCCCAGCGCATAGTCCTGAGCGCTGGCGGCGGCACGGCAGACTTGCTCGCCGCCCTGGGCCATAGCCAGCCGGCCATGCAAAAACGCCCGCTGCACATGATCATCGCCAAAGGCCCCGGCCTCAAGCCGCTGTACGCCCACTGCCTGGGCGGCGGCACCAAGCCGCGCCTCACCGTGACCACCCACCCGGCCGCGGATGGCAACTGGGTGTGGTACATGGGCGGTGATATCGCCGAGGCTGACGGCGTGGCGCGTACGCCGCAAGAACAGATCGCCACCGCGCAGAAAGAGCTGGCGCAACTGCTGCCCTGGATCGACATGAGCCAGACCCAGTGGGCCACCCTGCGGGTGGATCGCGCCGAGCCGCTGCAATCGGGGCTGAGCCGTCCCGATAACGCGTTCCTTGCCGAAGACGGCCGCCTGCTGGTCGGCTGGCCCACCAAACTGGCCCTGGCGCCGGACTTCGCCGACCGCGTACTCCACGCTCTGGAGCGCGACGGCATCCGCCCAGGCGCCAATACCCCGCTGCCCGAGCTGCCAGCACCGGCAATCGGCCAACCCGTCTGGGAGCAACTGTTGCCATGAGCCTGCCAACCCTGCACGACCTGCATCGCCCCCTGGGCAGCACCGGCCTGCTGGTGTCGCCCCTGGGCCTGGGCACCGTCAAGTTGGGCCGCGACCAAGGGGTGAAATACCCCAACGGCTTTCAGATCCCTGGCGACGACGAGGCCCGCATGCTGTTGCGCCAGGCCCGCGAACTGGGCATCAACCTGATCGACACCGCACCGGCCTATGGCATGAGCGAAGAGCGCCTGGGGCCGCTGCTGCGTGACCAGCGCAAGGACTGGGTCATCGTCAGCAAGGTTGGCGAAGAGTTTGCCAATGGCGTGTCCCATCACGATTTCAGCGCGGCCCATACGCGGATGTCGATCGAACGCAGTCTGAAACGACTTGAAACGGATTTTATCGACCTGGTGCTGGTGCACTCCGACGGCAACGACTTGCATATCCTCAACGATTGCGAGGTTTACCAGACTCTGGCGCAGTTGAAGAAAGACGGCAAGATTCGCGGTTTCGGCTTCTCCGGCAAAACCGTTGAGGGCGGCGTGAAAGCGCTGGAACAGGGCGACTGCGCGATGGTCACCTACAACCTCAACGAACAGGCTGAGAAGGCCGTGATTGACTATGCGGCCGCCCACGGCAAGGGCATCCTGGTGAAAAAGGCGCTGGCCAGCGGCCACGTATGCCTGGAACCGGGAATGGATCCAATTCAGGCCAGTTTCACCTTGTTGTTCGCGCAAACGGGCGTCGTCAGTGCTATTGTCGGGACCATTAATCCGCTGCACCTGGCCCATAACGTAGCAACTGCTGCCCGGGTCATTCGTCAACTCTGATGCCGCCCACGCGGCCGACCCCGTCGCAAGAAGGAGCCGACATGCCGCGTACGCTCATAAGAAAGAACCCCAGCAACTTCAAGACACTGCCGCTGCACGTCGAAGCCACCCCCGAAGGCCTGAGCTACCAGAGCGTCGGCATGCCGCTCAACTTCGCCCAGACCCTCCAACGGCGCAAGCCGGTCGAGGTACCAGATGCCGAACGCTTCGCCCTGGAACTGGCGAACCTCGGCGTCTCGGTACGCCTGACCCTGCACTGGCAAAACAAGGACTACTGGGTGCTGGTGCGCCAACGCCGCCAGGACCGTGGCGACGTGGTGCTCAAGCTGATCTCCGGCTACGTCCCGGCCCATGAACTGAACCTGCCGCTGCACACCGCCATCCAGGAAATTGCTGAAGAGTGCCTGCTCGAAACACCCGAAGGCTGGCTCGGCGGGCGCTTCAACGACACCTGGCTGCCGGCGCCCTACTCCGCCGCCCTGCATTACCGCGAAGCCCTACCGTTTCGGCTCAGCCCCTTGTCCGGCGCCGCACGCCCGGTACGCTGCGCCACCATGCAACTGATCGAGCGCCCACGGGCCTACGTGCACCTGCCGACCGCCTCGCTGCAATTGATTTATGACCTGCGCCTGGAAGTGCCGAAGGAGGCCAAGTCCCTCAGTTTGTTTCATGTGGATGAGCGTTTGGAGGGCGACCAACTGGTGGCACGCCTGGATCGTCAGCGTCCGGACCTGTACTTGATGCCGCTCAAAGACGGCGAGCCGCTTGCAGAGTTGTATACCGTCAAGAAGGATCAGCTGTACCCGGCCAGCACGCGCGGCCTGTATCTGGCGGAAAGTTTTGCCCAGCAAGAAGGCTGGCTGGTGCGCGATGAGCGCATTCGCTGGAAGGACTGGCTCAGGCAGCAGGGCCTGGCAGAGCCGGAAAAAGACTCCAAGCTCAAGCGCTTGACCGGCAAGGCGCGGCAGATGCTGCGCAAGATCGTGCCGAAGAAAAGCTAGGGCGAGCAGGCTCGCCCCACGGGGTATCACTCGTTGTTGCGGATCTTCTCGACAATCGCGGTGGTGGAGCTGTTTTCAACCAACCCCAGCACTTTGACCGTGCCACCGTAGGCACTGACGATGTCCGCACCGACCACTTGGTCGACGCTGTAGTCACCGCCCTTGACCAGCACGTCGGGCTTGACCTGGGCCAACAGGTTTTCCGGCGTGCCTTCAGAGAAGCTGATCACCCAGTCCACCGCACCCAGGCCCGCGAGTACCGCCATGCGCCGGTCAACGCTGTTGATCGGGCGGCCAGGGCCTTTCAAGCGGCTGACCGACGCGTCATCGTTGACCGCGACGATCAAACGGTCGCCTTGGGCACTCGCCTGCTCCAGGTACGTCACATGCCCGGCGTGCAGGATGTCAAAGCAACCGTTGGTGAACACAATGCTTTCGTTGTGAGCCCGGGCATCGTCAATCGCCAGCAGCAATTGCTCCAGGCCTAGCACACCGCGCTCCGAGCCTTCCGAGCGCTGAATCGCACGGCGCAACTCCGGTGCGCTGATGGCGGCGGTACCCAGCTTGCCCACCACAATGCCCGCCGCCAGGTTGGCCAGGGCCACGGCGTGGGGCAGTTCTTCACCGGCAGCAATGGAGGCTGCCAGGGTAGAAATCACGGTATCACCGGCGCCGGTGACGTCGAACACTTCACGGGCACGCGCTGGCAGGTGCATCGCCGGATGGCCCGGACGCAGCAGGGTCATGCCGTGCTCGCCACGGGTCACCAGCAAGGCGCCCAAGTCGAGATCGGCCATCAGCGCCGCGCCCTTGCTCACCAGTTCGTGCTCATCAGCGCAACCGCCGACGATGGTCTCGAACTCACTGAGGTTGGGCGTGAGCAGGCTGGCGCCTCGGTAAACCGAAAAGTCCTTGCCCTTGGGATCGGCCAGCACCGGAATGTTGCGGGCCTTGGCGGCCTGGATCAACACCTGGTGATTCTGCAAGGCGCCTTTGCCGTAGTCGGACAACACCAGCACCTTGATACCTTCGAGCAGTGCCTCGACCTGGTCGCCAAGGGCCAGGGCGTCGGTGGCGAAGGGTTCTTCAAAATCGATACGCAGCAACTGCTGATGACGGCTCATGACCCGCAGCTTGACGATGGTCGGCTGATAGGCGATGCGCTGAAACAACGCACGCACGCCGGCGCCCTGCAGGCTGTTGGCCAGGCTTTCGGCCGCTTCGTCGTCGCCGGTCACCCCCACCAGGGAGGCCGGGGCGCCGAGGGCGGCAATATTGAGCGCGACGTTGGCAGCGCCACCTGGGCGGTCTTCGATTTGCTCGACCTTGACGACCGGTACCGGAGCCTCAGGGGAAATCCGTGAGGTACCACCATGCCAGTAACGGTCGAGCATGACATCGCCGACCACCAAGACAGCGGCTTGATTGAATCGCGGCATGGACAACTTCATGGAGCAACCCACATACAAAATGAACAGGGGCGCGATATTAGCACAGGGTTTGCGATGGCTTGCGACCGCCGCAGGGCAAATGTGGGAGGGGATTTGCTCTCTGTAGGAGCGAGCAAGCTCGCTCCTACATTTCATTTACCCCGTGATGCCGGGTGGATCAGGTGATATCAGCCTGCACCGGTGCATCCAGGCCCATGGCATGCAGGCGGGCGTAATAGCCGTTCTGCGCCAACAACTCGCCGTGGGTACCACGCTCGACAATCCGCCCGTCGTCCATCACCAGAATCAGGTCAGCCTTCTCGATGGTGGACAGGCGGTGTGCGATCACCAGAGTCGTGCGGCCTTGCATGACCTTATCGAGTGCCGCCTGAATATGCCGCTCGGACTCGGTGTCGAGAGCGGAGGTGGCCTCGTCGAGAATCAGCAGCGGCGCATTCTTGAGCAAGGCGCGCGCAATCGCCAGGCGCTGGCGCTGGCCGCCGGACAACAGCACGCCGTTCTCACCGACCTGGGTATCGAAGCCTTTGGGCAACTGATCGATGAAGTCCTTGGCATTGGCATCCGCCGCCGCCGCTTCAACGTCGGCACGAGGCGCACCGGCCAGGTCGCCATAGGCGATGTTGTTGGTCACGGTGTCGCTGAACAGGGTCACATGCTGGGTGACCTGGGCAATATGCTTGCGCAGGTTGAGCAGCTTGTAGTCTTCGATCTCGATGCCATCGAGCAGAATTTCACCGCTTTCATGGTGGTAGAAGCGCGGGATCAGGCTGGCCAGGGTCGACTTGCCACTGCCCGAACGACCCACCAGCGCAATCATCTGCCCAGGCTCGGCGGTGAAGCTGATGTCCTTGAGCACATGGCGATCGATGCCAGGGTAGGTGAAGTTCAGGTGACGCACTTCCAGACGACCGCTGACCTTGTCGCGTTCGAGAGTGCCGTGGTCGACCTCAACGTCTTCGTCCAGTTGTTCGAAGATGCTTTCGGCGCCCGCCACGCCTTTCTGGATGGTCGAGCTGACTTCCGAAAGTTGGCGGATCGGCTTGGGCAGCAAGCCCGCCAGGGTGATGTAGGCCACCATGTCACCCGCCGAGGCGTCGCCACGCAGGTACAGCACCAGGAACATCAGCACGGCCATGGCGGAGTAGATCACCAATTGCAGCGCCGGGGTGTAGATCGCCCCGGTGCGGGTCATGCGCAGTTGCTTGTTGGTGTTGCTCTGGCTGGCCTTGAAAAAGCGCTTCTGTTCGTAGACTTCGCCGCCGAAGCTGCGCACCACGCGGTAGCCCTGGATGGTCTCCGAGGCCACGTGGGTCACGTCGCCCATGGCCACCTGGATCTTCTTGCTCTGCTTGCGAAATTTCTTGCTGGCGGTACTGACCATCACGGCAATCAACGGCAGGATCGCGATCATTACCAAGGTGAGGCGCCAGTTCATGTACAGCAAGGAAGCGAACAGGAAGATCACCGTCATGCCTTCGCGAATCACCACCTTGATGGCATCGGTCGCGGCACCCGTGACCATGGTCACGTTGAAGGTAATGCGGGAAATAAGGTGCCCGGAGTTGTGGTTATCGAAGTAACGGTTGGGCAGCGTCAGCAGGTTGTTGAACAGTTGCACCCGCAGGTCGTGGACCAAACCCAGGGAGACCTTGGCCAACAGGTAGTTGCCCAGGAATGAACCCAGGCCCTGCCAGGCCGCGATCAGGATAATCAGCAGCGGCACCGCCTGCAGCAATTGCAGGTCGCGCAAAAAGGGCACGGTCGGGAACAGCACAGCTTCCGGATTGGAAAGACCGTCGACAAAGTACTTGAGGATGTAACCCAGCATCGGTTGGGTCGACGCGAAAATCAAAAATCCAAGGATACTCAACGCGAACAAGCCCATATAGGGCTTAACGTAACTGAGCAGGCGGAAGTATATTTTCAAGCTCGAAGGGCTTGCGCTCGGACTGGAGTCGGTCATATCACGCGGCGTTTTGAAAAAGGAGGCTGACTTTAGCACAGCTTCTCTGTTGTACTTGCACCCGGCGTAAGCCGCGGCCCGGTTGGATCCTACCGGCGACATTACTTAGCCACTAGCTTAAGATGGTCGGCTTTCTCTTTCTGGAATGGCTTTACTGTATGCACTCCAAGCGCCTTACCTATGGCTCAAATCGCGTTTTCGACTTCCTGGTCCTATGGATTTTGCCTGTTGGCTTGTTGCTGCTCCTGAGTGCACTGTTCTTTGTCGGCAATCGCAATGTACTGCACCGAATTGTCTACATCCTGTTCAGCGTACCGACCTTGTTTCTGTTGTGCATGCGTCCTCGGGAGTTCAAGGACCTGCTGCGCGAACCCCTGGCGATCGCGTTCCTGGCGTTCTCCGCCTGGGCGTTGACCAGTCTGCTCTGGAGCCCCGCGCCCAGTTCCGATACCGACCTGTTCAAGCGACCGCTGAATACCTTCATGCTGTTTGGTGGCTGCGGGCTGTTGCTGCATTACCGCAACGAATTGTTCAAACCGATCTTCTTCAGCGCTGCGGTGATTGCGCTGGTGGTGAGCCTGGGTAATCTGGTGGCGTTCGCCAAGGGCTATCAACCTGGCATGCGCATGATCGGTGGTCTGGGCGCCCTCGACAACCCGCTGCTCAGCTCGCACCTGTTTGGCTTTTTCACGGTGTACTGGCTATACGTCTGCATGACCACCCAGCGTCTCAACGTGCTGTGGTTCAGCGTACCGTCCCTGGCGATCATGACCGCTGCGGTGCTGGCGACCGGCTCACGCACGCCGCTGGTGGCGCTGACGCTGGCCATACTTTGGATGAGTTTTGTCAGCCGCAATCGACGCTCAATGCTACTGCTCGCCGGCACCGCCTTGGGCATCGTCGGGCTGATGCTGTTCTATCCTGAATCAATCATTATGCGTGGCAGCTCGTTCCGCTTGGAATTGTGGAGCATGTCTTTGCAGCTTATCGCCGAGCACCCGTGGATCGGCCATAGTTACGACTCCGAGTTGTTCCTGACCTTGGCGGACGGTTATCAACTGCGCGAGCCCCACAGCTTTGCCCTCGGCGTGCTCTATTACGTCGGCATCATTGGTTTTATCCCCTGGGCCTTCATGCTCGGCTGGGGCCTATACAAAGGTTTGAAGGAGCGCGCCCAGCCGCTGTTCATCCTGGCATCGTCCCTGCTGGCCTATGGCATCGGAGCAGGCCTGACCGAAGGCGGCGGCATATTGTCGCGCCCCAAGGAACACTGGTTCCTGCTGTGGATTCCCCTGGCAATTATCACTGGCCTGAGCCTCGCCCAACGCCACCGCAGCCTGCTGCGCATGAAGGTGCAGAACCTCAAGCCCGCGGCGTTTGAACAGCTGTGCAGCAACGCCCACGTGATTGAAGCCGATGGCCTGGGGCCCAAAGTCCTGCGCCTGGAGGACGGCAGTTTCCTCAAACTGTTCCGCCCACGCCGCTGGTACACCTCCGGCAGTTTCAACCCGTACTCCGAGCGCTTTGCCAGCAACAGCGAGCAACTGCGCACCCTGGGCATTCCCACGCCGCACATCCTTGGGCTCTATCGCCTCAGCGATGCCAGCAGCGCCGTGACCTACACACCACTGCCCGGCCTGACGTTGCGCCAAGCGCTGCAAAGCCTGGACAGCAGTCTGCGTGAGTCACTGGTGGAGCGCTTTGGCCGGTTCATGGCGCAACTGCACGAGCGCGGCGTGTACTTCCGCTCGCTGCACCTGGGTAACGTGTTGTTGATGGACGACGGTGAGTTTGCCCTGATCGACGTGGCTGACCTGCGCATCTACCCGTCTTCACTGCGTCACGCCTTGCGCCAACGTAACCTGCGCCACATGCAGCGTTATCCGCAGGACCGCAGCTGGCTGTTCGAAACGCACTTCGAACAACTGCTCAAAGGTTACGCCTCGGTGGCAAGCCCAACCGCCACTGCGAAAATCCGCGAGCAGGTCCAAAGCCTGTAAACACCTGTAGGAGCGAGCTTGCTCGCTCCTACAGGGTGCGGTGCCGGTTCAGCTCTTCTTGAGCGGCGCCAGATACAACCGCACCAGCCCCCGCAAGGTCTTGCGCCCCCAGAACTTCATAGGGATCTGCTTGAGAATCTCCCGCGCCAACGGGCGGTCGCGGTCGGCGGTCTTGAGGAACATCGAGTTCAGGAAGTTGTAGCGAACCGCGTCATAGGCCGGGTGCTCGCTGAACTTCGCGTAGGTCTTGAGGATGTTCTGGATCATGTAGCGGTGGTTCTTGTACGTGTTGTTAGCGTGCTGGCGATACTTGGCCATCACCACGTCAAGGGCGTCGATGGTATAGCCCGCCGCCGTGATCTTCAGTTGGATCAGCAAGTCTTCCAGGGGAATCTGTGGGTCGAAACCACCGACCTCCTCCAGCACTTCGCGACGTATCAGCATGGTCGGCGCCGGTGGAAACGGTTTGCGGTCCAGGAACAGGTCGTCGAAATCCAGACAGCGAAACGGCACGTCGCGACGCTGTTTCTTCTCCGGGTGCAGGTTGCCATCCCCGTCGATCAGCTCGATATTGCCAGCACACATGCCCACCTTCGGCTTGCCGTCCATATACGCCACCTGGGTGGCAATACGGTCCGGCAACATGATGTCATCCGAGCCGAACGGTGCGATCAGGCTGCCCTTGGCGCGAGCAATCGCACCGTTCAAGGTGGCGCTGAGCCCTTGATTCTGCTGCACCTGGAAATCAAAGCCGTGCTCGGCCTGCAAGCGCTGGATGCGTTCGACGCTGTCATCCTTGGAGCCGTCGTCGACCACCAACAGCTCGATATTGGGGTAGGTCTGCCCCAGCACACTAAGAATACTTTGCTCGATGTACTGGCCATGGTTGTAGGAAGCGATGATCACCGAGACCAGGGGTTGTGGCTGATTCATGCTCTACCTACTTCACGCAAACCGGTTTCAATCAGGGTCAGGTACTTGTGCTTGAACTCGTCGAGGGTGTGGTTGGCCTCTAGATAGCGGAACACCTCCTCCCCCTTGGCGCGCAATTGTTCATCGCTCAAGGCCAGGTAAGTATCCAGGGCCGCAGCCAGTTGTTCGACATTGCCCGGGTCGTGGGACAAGCCGCCCGCGCCCAGCACCAGCGGCAGCATCGCCGGGCCGTTGGAGGCAATCACCGGCAGATGGCCGCTCATGCCTTCCAGCAAGGCCAGGCCCAGACCTTCGAACAGCGACGGCATGGTCCAGATATCGAAGCCACGCACGTACTTCATGCCGTCTTCGCGAAAACCCAGCAAGTGCGCACGGCCGGTCAGGCCCAGGCGCTCGATGTCGGCGCGCAGGTCGGCTTCGGCACGGCCGGAACCAATGATGCCCACCTGCGCCTCAGGGTATTTGTCCTTGAGCGTGGCGAAGGCTTGCAGCAGATGGGTATGACCCTTGATCGGCACGAGGCGGCCCAGGGCACCAATCATCCGTGCATCCATGGGCAGGCCCAAGGCCTTGCGTGCGTCTTCACGGGACAGCTGCAAAGCCTCTGCCTGGGGAATGTCGATCGCGTTGGTGACGTAGGTGGTGTTCTCACGGGTGAAGCCGCAGTTGAGGTCTACCAGGTAGTCCTTGACCGCTTCGGACACACCGACAAAGCGCCACGCCGGGCTGACCCAGCGCTGGGTCTGACGTCGACGGTAACCACGGGCGTACTCGCCAAAGCCGTGGGAGATGCCGATGCACAGCGGGATCTTCAACCAGCGGTTGAGCGACAGCATCATGTTCACCGACTTGAACCGGTTACAGATGACCACGTCGAACTTCTGCTCACGGCAGTATTTGTAGATCTGCCACATGGCGCCAAAGCGAATACCCTTGAGAGACTTCTCCGGCAGCTCGAAATAGTGGGAGTGCTCGGCCACGCTCAGGGGCTGGCCGGGCAGCGGGCGCCCACTGAGAAATCCGGAGGTCACCTCGAAACGCTCAGCCGGCAGGGATTTGACGATTTGCTCACCCAAGTCCGCGAAGTCATGGGTCTTGACGTTGTAGTCCGGCTGTAACTGCAAAACCTTGAAACGAGGCTTCATAACTCTCCATGCAGCGATCTGGCTACGGGCACGCAGCCCGGTAAAAAGGGCGGCAGGCGCATAACGGCCCGCCTTCAATCGGCTCTCAGTCCTGCTTCAGGACCCACAACAGCTCGTGGCGGCGCACGGCCTTGCGAAAGAATTCGTTCTCGCCATAGGGCGATGGACTACGGCCCGCCAGCAGTTGCTGCAACCACCTACGCACTCGACGCTTGAACGGCGCTGGCGGCTGCAGGTCGTGCATCATGCCCAGGGCCATGGCCTTGTCCTGCTGCTGGCTCAAGGCGAGGGCGAAACTGCACGGCACCAGCTCCACAGCGCCATCGAAACGCGGCGGCAATGCTACGCCAGCGCCGGAATCGCCCATGGGCCAACGGTCGTTATCATGCAGGTGATTGGCGTAGCCGAGCAATGTGTCGGGCTGCCACGCCAGGCCCTGCAAGGCTTCCAGCACTGCCGCATGGGCGCAGATATGGTCGGCGTGGGGGTCCAGCAACGGCGTGGGCAACACGATGACCTGGGGCCGCGCCTTGAGCAGCAGCGCCCGCAGATCGGCGATCAGGTTGTGCCAAGTCGGCGCGCCATCAGCATCGCCAGGCAGGGCAAAACCATTGAACTGGCGAAACAGCCGCGTATCGGCCAAATCGGCTTCGCGCGAGGCTTGAGGCTGATCCGGCGCGACCTGCATGGCTTGCAACTGCATGCAAAAGTAGCCCAATTGCACGCACTGCGCCTCGGGCACGCCCGCCCAGCGGGGCACGGCGACGCTGTCCCAGGCGCGCAAACGGCCCTTGAGGCGCGCAGCTTCAGCCTTGGGCAGGCCCATGTGCTGATAATGCTCGGCTTCGATTTCACCGGCGGTCAGCGTGACGATCCAGCTTTCAGTCGCCTGGCTGTAAAGGCTGAACGCAGCCAGCTCGGCATCGTCGGCATGGGGCGCGATCACCATCACACGTTGCTGGCGATAGTCGGGCTGGCGAAAGCGCCACAGCGTCGGCTGCCCCTTGATCCGGCAAAAACGCCCGCGCAAGTGGAGCTTGCCCGCCGCCAAGTCTTCGGCGGCGCCGGTCAGGTTCAGATAACGCCGCCCAGCGACGCCGCGTTCGAAGGTTTGCCGGTCCGGGCTTGCCAGGCCCAACAGGTCCACCGCAGGGTCGAAGAAACGCCCCAGCCAGGTACTTTTCAACTCAATGCCGACGATCAGGGTTTCATCCGCCGCCAACGGCGTATCCAGCAACAGTCGGCCCGCCTCCAGGCGCAAGCCGGGTTGTTCGCTGCCGGCCGGGAACGCGTACTCATAGCTGTCTTGGGGCGAGTAAAACAGGTGATCGGCAAACCAGGCCTCATGGGCGGCCCACAACAGCACCGCAAGGATCAGCGGCAACCACCAGGCAACCAGTACGCCGGTCGCGACCAACACCAGCACGCCGATCAGCAGCGCAATACGTTTGTTACGCCGATGGCGCTTGAGCAGTTGCTGTTTGCGGCTCATACGCTGAACACCGGCACCGGGTTGCACCAGCGCTCCTTGTATTCACGGTCGGAACGCCCGAAGGAGAAGCGCAGTGACTTGTTCGCCGCCCGCGCCTGTTCCCAGGCACTTTGGGTATTGAGGAAACTCAGCACACTGCCAGGGCTGAATGCACGGGTTTCAGGGTCGACGCCGCCGTTGACATACTCGGCGCTGAACCACTCGTTGGACTGCACCTGATACACCAATTGCACTGCAATCGGCGCGTCGTTCAGAAACAGCACCGAGCCGAACAGGAATTCCTTGAGCAACTCCAGCACCTCGGCCAGACGCGCCGCGCCCGCCGCCGGGAAGCCCCAACGACGCTGGAACAGGTCGCAATAAATCGCCGCCAGTTCTACGCTGGAAAACTCACTGACCGCCCGTACCACGCCGCCCGCCTCTTCCAACAGGCGCAGTTCACGCCGCTGGTTATAGCGAAACTTCTTCGACAGGTCTTCGGGCGTGCGCGCCATGGCCAATTGCTCGGCCTGAGGCTTGAGGGTGCTCACGCGCCCCTCGTTCAGCGCCGAGAGGTAGCGCGCACGGTGCCGTAACGGTACCTGCGCATCGGCGGCAATCGGCAGGATGATCTCGGCGTTGCCCAGGTCAAACAGGCCTTTCTTGCCGCTGCGCTTGAGCACGTCCTTGGACAGCGCCAGGTCGCGCCCCCAGGTGGCGATCGCCCCCTTGAACTCACCACCTTGCTCCCAGCCCAGGTAGCGCACGGGTATCTGCGCCAGGCCGGCCAGCCGCTCGATCACCTGGGGATGGGTCGCCACGCTGCCGCCGTAACGCTGCCAGGCCTGGGCGTAAACCTCGGCCTCGACAGGCGCCCAGCCACGTTCACGCCAGCCCTGGAAGCGGTTCAGCATTTAAACCACGGCGTCATAAGGGTCCACGCCGTCCTTGACCACCAGGATGTCTTCCATGATCAGGTACTGCAGGTCCGAGCCGAAGAACATGTTCAGCGCGTCGGTCGGCGAGCAGATCATCGCTTCGCCACGACGGTTGAGCGAGGTGTTCAGGGATACGCCGTTACCGGTCAGCACTTCCAGCTCTTTCATCATGTCGTAGTAGCGCGGGTTGTATTCGCGCTTGAGCACCTGGGCACGGGAAGTACCGTCTTCGTGCACCACTTCCGGTACACGGGTCTTCCACTCTTCGGCGACTTCAAAGGTGAAGGTCATGAACGGCGCCGGGTGATCGACCTTGATCATCTGTGGGGCCACGGTGTCGAGCATCGACGGGCAGAAAGGCCTCCAGCGCTCGCGGAACTTGATCTGGTGGTTGATGCGATCCGCCACGCCGGTTGCACTTGGGCAACCGATTATCGAACGACCGCCCAACGCACGCGGGCCAAACTCCATGCGGCCCTGGAACCAGGCGACCGGATTGCCGTCGACCATGATCTTGGCAATGCGCTTAGGCATGTTCTCGATCTTGCGCCAGTTCGGCTTGCTCTCGTGCTTGGCGCACGCGGCAATCACGTCTTCGTTGCTGTAGGACGGGCCGAGGTAGACGTGTTCCATCTTCTCGACCGGTACACCACGAGCATGGGACACGTAGGCCGCCGCACCGACGGCGGTGCCGGCATCGCCGGAAGCCGGCTGTACGAACAGCTCTTTGACGTCGTCACGGGCAATGATCTTCTGGTTCAGCTTGACGTTCAGCGCACAGCCGCCGGCGAAGGCCAGCTTGCCGGTGTCCTTGAGGATGTCGCCCAGGTAGTGGTCGATCATCTGCAAGGCCAGTTTCTCGAACAGCGCCTGCATGCTGGCCGCGTAGTGGATGTACGGCTCGTCGGCGATGTCGCCTTCGCGTTTCGGCCCCAGCCACTCGATCAGTTTCGGCGAGAAGTAGAAACCCTTGCCCTTCTCTTTGTAGCGGCGCAGGCCGATGACATTGGCGTAGTCGGTGTTGATCACCAGCTCGCCGTTTTCAAAGGAGGCCAGGCGAGAGAAATCGTACTTGCTGGCATCGCCGTACGGCGCCATGCCCATGACCTTGAACTCACCGTCGAGCATCTCGAAACCGAGGAACTCGGTGATTGCGCCGTACAGGCCGCCGAGGGAGTCCGGATCGTAGAATTCCTTGATCTTGTGGATCTTGCCGTTTTCGCCGTAGCCGAAGAAGGTGGTGGCGTACTCGCCCTTGCCATCGATGCCCAGGATCGCGGTTTTTTCCTGGAAGCCCGAGCAGTGGTAGGCGCTGGAAGCGTGAGCCAGGTGGTGTTCAACCGGTTCGATCTTGATTTTCTTAGGATCGAAGCCCAGTTGCTCCAGGCACCAGACGATCTTGTTGCGATAGCGTTTGTAACGACGGTTGCCCATCAGGATCGCGTCGAGGGCGCGGTCCGGGGCGTACCAGTAACGCTTGGCGTAGTGCCAGCGCGCCTCGCCGAACAGGCTGATCGGGGCGAACGGGATCGCCACCACGTCAACGTCCGAAGGCTTGATGCCAGCCTGCTCAAGGCAGAACTTCGCCGACTCGTAGGGCATGCGGTTCTTTGCATGTTTGTCGCGTACGAAGCGCTCTTCTTCGGCGGCCGCAATCAGCTTGCCGTCGATATACAGGGCTGCGGAAGGATCATGGCTAAGGGCGCCGGACAGGCCAAGAATCGTCAATGCCACTGGGGTCTAGCCTCTTTTAGTCTGCATGCAGGCGCATCGCGCCTGAAAAAAGTGTGCCTCTCGCCTGGGCGAGAAACAGCTAAAGGGCGGGATTATAGCTTAAAAGCAGAGGGAAGCTGTTAGCGGCAAGCGCCGAGAGGGGCTAGCGGAAGATCTCGATGCTGCCGTCCTTGTTCTGGCGGTAGATCGTGTAAGGCAGCATCAGGGTGTCCATGACACCAGAGGCGACAAATTCAATCGCGATGATCGGGAAAGCATTGCCTTGGCGATCCAGCAGGCTTTGGTCCTTCAGGCTTTTGTCCGGTGCGGGCTCGCCATTGAGGGTACAAAAGCCGTAGATCACCCCACTGTAGATACGCGGCACGTTTTCGCAGTGGCTGCGCGACTCCTTGAGATTCTGGCTGGCCACGGCATCCGGACGCAAGACGGTATTGATCGTTCCGCAACCGGAGGCCATTAACAAGGTTGAAACCAGCAGTACTTTGAAACCACGACTCACGGACTACTCCTTTCGCCCAGTAAATGGGCTGGGCAGGTGCTTTTATACCCATAGGCTTATGAACGGCCTGGACGCCAATAGATGCTGATATTACCGTCGGCCGATTGTCGATAAATCGTATAGGGCAAAACCACCGTATCGGCAACCGCGGACACCGCAATATCTACGAGCACGAAGGGTATGAGGAACCCGGTGGGGTCCGGGGCCGCGTGCAGCATGCAGAAATCAAACGCCACGCCGCTGTAAGCGCGGGGAATGGATTGGCAATAGGTTTTTACGAGCCTGAGCTCACGCGCCGTGTCGCCCTCTTTGCGCATGACGCTATTAACGGTTCCACAACCGCTTAATAACAGCGCAACGACACTTATACCCAGCGCCGCCATTCTTTTTCTTTTCATATCCGAGCCTCGCAAACGGTCAGCCACGCTAGCACCGAGAGATTGGCTCATTCATCCGAGAAGCACCGCCACATTGCGTGGGAAAAATCCGAAATGGTAAAACTTACCTGACTGTTTAAACTTGCGCACTTTTTGCGCGCCTTCACTATGCGTGCCCGAGACTCTGGCTGCCTCATGAAAAAAACGCACGCTCGCTTTTCCCTCTTGCTGCCTGGCCTGCTGGCCTTGAGCACCACAGCGCAAGGCGAGGACTCGCCACTGATACTTGACCCCAGCGTGGTCACCGGTTCGCGCAGCGCCAGCCCAACGTTTGATTTGCCCTACTCCGTGGACGGCATCAGCCGCGAACAGATCAGTGACGGCCAACTCGGCATCAACGCCTCCGAAGCCCTGTCCCGCGTGCCCGGCCTGGTGGTGCAGAACCGCCAGAACTATGCGCAGGACCTGCAAATTTCTTCCCGCGGCTTCGGCGCCCGTTCGGCATTCGGCGTGCGCGGCATCAAGCTGGTCGCCGACGGCATTCCCGCCAGTACCCCGGACGGTCAGGGTCAAGCCGCCACCTTCAACCTCGACACCGCCGAGCGCATCGAAGTGCTGCGCGGCCCGGCGGCGACGCTGTATGGCAGCAACGCCGGGGGCGTGATCCAGATGTTCTCCCGCGACGGCGAGGGCCCGCCGCGCATCGGCGCCGAAACCCTGGTGGGCAGCGACGGGCTGAACAAGAACCACCTGAGCGCCGAGGGCGCGGCGAATGGCGCCGGGTTTGTGCTCGACGCCTCGCGCATGGACACCAACGGCTACCGCGATCACAGCAGCGCGCGCCGCGACCAGACCTTCGCCAAGCTCAATTTCCAGCCCGATGACGACAGCAAGCTGGCGCTGATCTACAGCAGCCTGGAGCAGAACGGTACGCAAGATCCACTGGGGCAGACCTGGGCGGCGTACAAGGCCGACCCGCGTTCGGTGAGCGCCAATGCGCTGAACTACAACACGCGCAAAAGTATCGATCATCAGCAATTGGGGATGAATTACGAGCGGTATTTCGGTGGCGCCACCTTGCAGGTCAATGCCTACACTGGGCGCCGTAGTGTGATTCAGTACCTGTCGATCCCCAAGGGCACGCCCGCCAACGAACGCGGCGGAGGCGTGGTGCAATTTGATCGAAAGTTCTACGGCGGCAGCGTGCGCTGGATGCAGCCCATCGAAAGCGCGCCTGGCGAGCTGATGATCATTACCGGCCTGGACTTCGACCAAAGCGAGGACAGCCGCCATGGCTATCAGAACTACAGCGGCAATGCCCTGGGCGTGAAAGGCCAACTACGCCGCGACGAAATCGACACGGCTCGCAGCCTCGACCCGTATATCCAAGCCAACTGGGCCCTCGACCGCTGGACCCTGCAAGCCGGCGTACGCCACAGCACGATGCAGATGGACGTTGACGACCAGTTCCTCAGCAATGGCGACGCCAGCGGCAACAAGACCTACCAGAAAAACACACCGTCGATGAGCGTGATGTATGCGTTCACCCCCGACCTGCATGGCTACATCAGCGCAGGCAAAGGCTTTGAAACCCCGACCCAGGCCGAGCTGGCCTATGCACCGGGCAACACCGAGGGCTTCAACTTCGGCTTGAAGCCATCTGAAAGTACGCAATATGAAATGGGTGTGAAAGCGCAACTGAACAACACGCGGATCAACGCCGCCCTTTTCCAGATCACCACCGAGGACGAACTGGTGGTGCAGCAATCCATCGGTGGCCGTACCAGCTACCAGAACGCCGGTCGCACATTGCGCCGCGGCTTCGAACTGGGCGTTGAAAGCCAACTGAGCGAGCACTGGAGCACCAGCCTCGCCTACACCCGCCTGCACGCCACCTACGACAGCGACTTTGCCAGCGGCGCCAACACCATCGACAAAGGCAACTACCTCCCCGGCGTGCCACAAACTACCCTGTTCGCCGAACTGAACTGGAAACCACGGGACTGGGTCAGCACCGCCATCGAGGGCCTGTACCGCAGCAAAGTCTACGTAGAAGACACCAACCAGCAACATGCCGCACCGGCCTACAGCGTCTTCAACTGGCGCGCACGGTTTGAGCAGAAGGTAGAGCACTGGACCTTTCACCAGACCTTGCGCCTGGATAACCTGCTGGATCGCCAGTATGTGGGGTCGGTAATTGTGGGCGACGGCAATGGTCGCTATTACGAAGCCGCGCCGGGGCGGTCGTGGTATGCGGGGGCTGGGGCGCAGTACCAGTTCTGAATGCAGCGCCTGGACGGGCGCCATCGCGGGCAAGCCCGCTCCCACATTTTGACCGCGTTCACAGATCAAGTGTGGGAGCGGGCTTGCCCGCGATAGATTTAACTGCCGACACCCGCCTCTTTGGGCAAGCGCTGGTCAATCACCTGGTACAGCGCACTGCCCTGCGGCCAGTTACGCATAAATCGCGCACGGTCTTTGGCATACGCAGGGGCGAAGCTGGACAGCGAACCGTGCTGGCACATCGCATCCAGGTCAATCATCGCCCAGCGCCCGTCGCTCCAGAACAGGTTATGGCCCTTGAAATCCCCATGGCTGATGCGCTCGCGGATCAGCTCGGCAAACAACTGGTCCAGCGCCTGCAATTCGCTCTCGGGCGCATCGCCGCTTTCAACATACGGCGCAAAGCGCTCGATGATGTCTGGCCCAGGCAGGTATTCGGTGACCAGGTAGGCACGGCTGCGCAACCACAGGAACCGTTTCTCCAGCACCGCCAGCGGCTTGGGCGTGGCGAAGCCCAGGAAGGCCAGGCGGTTGCCTTCGCGCCAGGAGTGCCAGGCGCGGCTCGGGCGCCAGAAGCGCTTGAGCCAATGGGCAAAGCCCTTGATGTTGTAGCGTTTGATAACCAGCGGCCGGCCAGCCACGTCGACCTTGGCCACGCTCGCCGCGCCACCGGTCTTGTACAGGTGACCCTGGTCGAGCAACGCATCGGCCTGCTCCAGCACCGGCACCATGGCGGCTTCTTCTTCGCGGCGGATCGCACGCAAGCCAAAAGCGCCGCGCACCACGCTGAACAGCGTGCATTCGCGGCCGGTCTTGTCCAGGTAGTCTCTCAAACGCCAGGCGCTGACTTTACGCACCTGCTTTTCCAAGGCTTGCATTGGCAAGGCGTGTTCGCCGTTGGCCAGCAAGTAATACACCAGCAACTCTTCGGTAAAGGGCTCGAGGTTCTTGGGCAGTTGGGCGAAGAACACACCGAGGTTCTCCAGCACTCGATTGCGCGACAACGGCTTGCCCGCCTCTTCGACACGAATACCGGCGCCATCGATCAAATACAGCTTGCCATCCTTGCGCAGCAGGTTGTCCAGGTGCAGGTCTTCTTGCCACAGGCCCTTGGCATGCATCTGGGCAATCGCGCCCAGCGCTTCGGCGAGCACAGCGGTTTGTTCGTCCGCCAACGGCGGCAGGTTTTCGACGGCGAGCCAAGCGTCGGACAGGCTTTGGGCCCCCTCGATAAATTCAAACAGCAGCCAACCGCCCTCGCCGTCCTGCAAGCCATCGGCCAGCAGCAACGGCGTGGTCAGGCCCTGCTCAGCCAACAGGCGCACCCCCGTAAGCTCACGCTGAAAATGCCGCGCCGCCTTGTTGCCCACCAACAACTTGGCCAACACCGGGCGACCCCGCCACACGGCGGCGCCCACATAGCGCTGCCCCGGCAACACCCGCAAAAGGCTCAGCAATTGCAATTGCCCAGGGCCGGCGGCATCCGCCAGGTCGAGGGTCAGTGGCAGGCCGGGGGTACGCCCAGCCGATTTCAGCTCGGATAAACGCATCAGCGGTTCTCCTTGTGGCTGCGGCGCGCGGTCAGGCGCTGGTGCCAAGTGGACACCAGGGCACTGTCCTCGGACTGCTCAAGGTACGCCGCCAGCAATTGGCGCACCTGCGCGTCCGACCATTGCGGCGCGCGGCGCAGCAGCGGTTCCAGGTCCTTGACCCGGTCACGCCAGCCAAACAGCAGCGGGCGGGTTTTCTCCAGGTCGATCAACTGCGCGGCATAACCCTCACCGGCAGGCTGCAGGAAAATATGCTTGGGGTAAAAACAGCCATGCACTTGCCCGACGCTGTGCAGATGACGCGCCAGCTTGCCGCACGCCAACAGGATCGCACTGTGCTGGGCTGCGCTCAATTGCGACCACTGCTCCAGCAACGAGTCCAGGTCATTCCAGCCATCCAGCGCACGGGTGAGCAGCATCGCCCGGCGCTCGCCCTTGACCTTGCGTTCACCGAAGAACGCCGCTTGCAGGGCCGGTATACCGAGCTTTCGATACAGGCTGATGTTGCGAAACTCGCGGGCAAAACTCGGCTCGCCGAACGGGCGGTGCAAGGTGCGCGTGAGGTAGTTGCTCTGGCGCTTGAGGTAGTAACCCTGCCCCTCAAGCTCCAGGCGATACACACTGCTCCAACCGTCGCCGCTGGTGTTCGGCTCGTCCACTGCATCCAGTTGCTTGGCCCACAGCGCGTCGAAGGTCGCCAGGCCGTTGCGCTCAAGCAGAGCGCGGTCTTCGGCCGCCAGGAAGTCACTCATTCGCGTCCCTCGAAAAACTTCACCACATGGCGAATTCGCTGTTTGTCCGACGCGGTCAGGTGCGCGCGCTGACGATATTGCAGGTAGAAGCGCAGGCGCTGGGTGGCCGACAAGTGATACTTGGCGACTTTGTCCAGGCAGGCCAGGTCTTTGGTGATGCGGTACTTGAGCCAGAAACCGCGCCAGAAATCACCGTTGGGGCAGTCGATCAGGTACAGGGTGCGTTGGTCGTCCACCAGCAGATTGCGCCACTTCAAGTCGTTATGGGTGAAGCGGTGATCGTGCATGGTGCGCGTGTATTCGGCGAGCTGGCGGCTGATGCCATCGACCCACCGGGGGTCTTTGAGGCGCTCATCGTGACGCTCGGCCAGCACCGACAGATCTTCGGTCTTGGGCAGTTCGCGGGTGATCATGGCGCCACGGTTATAGGCCAGGCCCTTACGGTCCAGGCCCCAGGCCACCACGTCGGCGGTAGGGATGCCCCACTTGGCGAAGCGCTTGAGGTTCTGCCATTCGGACTTCACCCGCGGCCTGCCCAGGTAACGACGCAGGCCCTTGCCGGCACCTACGTAGCGCTTGACGTAATAATTGACCCCGCCACGCTCCACCCGGATCACTTCCGACAACGGGTCGCGGGTCAGCCGCTCGCCTTGCAGGGCGAACACCGCGTCCAGGCTTCCAAAGTCATCCGCCAGGGCGGCGTAGGCAGGTTCCAGATTCCAACCCGCCATCAGATCGCATCCCCATATCGCTGTTTACGCGCATACAGCTTTGCTGCCATGCGTTCCAGCGCAGACAACAGCGCGGTTTGCTCTGCCAGGATCTGGCGCAGCGGCTGCTGGAAGTAGGCCTTGAGAAAACGCAGCTTGTCGCGCTGGGTCAAGCCGATCTCCAACGCGGAGTAATACAGGCCGGCCAGGTCTTTGTTGCGCCAACGCACGGGGATCGTCGCACGTACCTGGGCACGGTGCAGGTCGATCACCGACAGCTTGAGGTTGTCGACGCTGATAGGCCGGTCGGTGTGCAGCAGGAAATGGCACAGGTAGCAGTCACGGTGGTTGACGCCGCCGCGGTGCATCGCGCCCACGGTACGCGCCAGCTCAAGGGTCAAGGCATGCTTGATGGCCGGCACGGGCGGTTGCTTGACCCAGTCCAGGGTCAGGTCTTCCAGGCTGATGATGGGGGTCAGTTCCTGGGTGATGATGAACGAATGCTGGTCGGCCGGGTTGCTGCCTTTTTCACCGAACGCCACGGCGGTCATGGTCGGTACGCCAAGCGCCTGCAAGCGCTGGATCGCCACCCACTCCTGGCCCGCGCCCAACACCGGTAATTTGGCGGTGACCAGGTTCTTGAGGATTTCGCCCCAGCCGATCCCACGGTGGATCTTCACAAAATAAGGCTGGCCCTCGACCACCGTACGCAACGTACGGCGAGCGGCCAGCTCGCGGAACACCTGGCCTTCCAGCTTCTCGACCTCGGCGAACGCATCGCGTCCGGCCCAGAGGGTCTTGAAGGGTTCGGCTAGAATCAACTTCATCGGTTTGGCTCCGCCAGAATCAGGTCCGCAGCGTACTGCGGCATGCTAAAGAGGTCGGCCGTCTCGGCGAAGGCCAGACCATTGCGACTCCAGGTCGCACGCGCTTGTGGGTCGTCGAGCATATCGACCAAATACTGGTTGAGCTGGGTTTGCTCGAACGGCTCGTCCAACACCCGGCCGCTCTGGGCCTTGTCGATGTAGAACGCATAGCCGCACACCTGGCTCACCAGTACAGGGAGGCCGGCGACCACCGCTTCGACCAGCACCATGCCGGCCGCCTCGTTGTACGCAGGGTGAATCAACAGGTCCGCCCCCAGCAGGAAACGCGGAATATCATTGCGGCCCTTGAAGAACTGCACCTGGTCGCCCAGGCCCAGCGCCGCGCTCTGCAATTGGAATACTTTGGGGTCGTCCTGGCCGATTACAAATAGCCGGGTGCGTTTCTTCAGCCGCGAAGGCAGAGCGGCCAGCGCCTTGAGGCTGCGGTCGACGCCCTTGGTCTTGAACCCCGAACCGATCTGCACCAACAGCAGATCATCCTCGGCCAAGCCAAATTCAGCGCGGAACTCGGCGCGGATTTCGGCGGCGTTCGGCGGGGCGCGGCGGTCGCGGGCAATACCCGGTGGCAACAGGTGAAAACGCTCGGCCTGGGTGCCGTAATACTGGGTAAACAGCTGCTGCTGATGCTCAGACAACACCATGATCTGCGTCTTGGCGTTTTTATCGAACACGGCGCGCTCGTATTCGGCAAAGTGCTTGTAGCGCCCGAACCAGCGATACATCGGGTTTCGCAGGGTCTGGGCCTTGTCCTCGAACACACCGTCGGCGGCAAAGTACAGGTCCAGCCCCGGCATTTTGTTGAAGCCCACCACGCGGTCCACTGGGCGCTTGGCCAGGTCGGCCTGGATCCAGGCGTAGAGCTTTTCGTTGCGACGGTGGTTGACCAAGGCCTTGACCGGCGCCACCAGCACCTCAAAGCCTGGCGGGATATCACCTTCCCAGATCAGGGTGTACACCCGAATGCTGTGGCCGCGCTGCTGGCATTCCAGGGCGATGCGCATGAAGTCGCGCTGCAGGCCACCGAAAGGGAAGTACTTGTACAGAACAAAAGCCAGTTGCATCAGTGCTGCTCCTCGGCCAGTAACAACGTGCTCAGCCGGCTTGCAACACGCTCAGGGTTCAAGCGCGTGAAGCACAGGGGCGACTCGCGGGCGATGTCGAACCGCCGCAGGTCGTCGGCAGTGGGTTGATAAGTGCACTGTTTTTGCAGGCAAGGCGCGCACGGCCAGTCGCTGGCCAAGTGAATCTGGCCTTTGCCGTAGGCACCGGTAAGGCCTGGGTTGGTGGGGCCAAACAGGGAAATGGTCGGCACGTCCAATGCCGCCGCCAAGTGGCCAAGGCCGGTGTCGACGGCCACGCAGGCACGGGCGCTCGCCAAGACACGGGCAACGCCCGCCAGGTTGAGCTTGGGCAACACTTCGGTGTTGGGCAGGCCGAGGGCCAGGCGTTCGGCCCGCGCCTTTTCGGCGGCGTTGCCCCACGGCAGCTTTACGTCCACGCCCAGGCGGCCCATGCGTTCGGCCAGCTCGCGCCAATAGGCTTCGGGCCAGTGCTTGGTGTCCCAAGTGGTGCCATGCAACAGCAATACGAACGGTTTTTTCGGCGGCAGGCCGAGCAGCTTTTCAACGCTCAGGCCGTAGTCGCCCAGGCGTTGGGGCAGGTCGTAGCCCAGGGCCACGGCAAACAGCTGGCGCAAGCGCTCCACCGCATGCTGCCCACGGGCCACGGCCAGGCGCCGGGAATAAAAGCGCGCAGCCAGGGGTTCACGCGCAGAATCTTTGTCGAAGCCAGCGATGGGCGCCCGCACATAGCGCGTCAGCCAGGCGCTTTTGAGCAAGCCCTGGGCGTCGATCACCAGGTCATATTTGGTCGACTGCACCGCCTGCTTGAACCTCCGCCATTCACCGCTCTTGACGGTTTGCCAGAGGTTCTTGCGCCAGCGGCGAATCGCCACCGGAATCACCTTGTCGACCGCCGGGTGCCAGGTGGGGATTTCGGCAAAGCCTTCTTCCACCACCCAGTCGAACCGAATGCCGGGAATCGCCCGCGCTGCGTCGGTGAGGGCCGGCAAGGCATGGATCACGTCGCCCAGGGATGAGGTCTTGATTACCAGAACCCGCAACTCAATGAACCTCGACCACGTCGCCCTGCAAACGCTGCAGGGCATCGGTTACCGGCTGGGGCAGCAACTGGCGCAGGCAGTTGTAGTGGCCGAAGCGGCAAGTACGGTCAAAGCACGGGCTGCAATCCAGGCCCAGGCGCACCACTTCGACCTTGTCGGCTAACGGCGGAGTGAAGCCTGGGGATGTGGAGCCGTACACGGCCACCAGCGGACGATTCAGCGCCGCCGCCACATGCATCAGGCCGGAGTCGTTGGACACCACCGAGTCGGCGCACGACAACAGGTCGATGGCCTCGGCCAGGGACGTGTCGCCACTGAGGTTCACCGCCTCTTCACGCAGGCCGGGGATCAAGCGCTGACGAATGTCTTCACCCACCGAATGATCGTTCTTGGAGCCGAACAACCACACCTGCCAGCCTTCGCGGATCTTGGTTTCGGCGACTTTGGCGTAATGCTCCGACGGCCAACGCTTGGACTCGCCAAATTCGGCGCCCGGGCACAAGGCCAATACGGGCCGATCCAGGGTCAGGCCGAACTTGGCCAGCGCCGCGTCGCGGGTCACCGGGTCGATCTGCAAGCTGGGGCGCGGGTACGGCTTGGGCAGTTCAGTGCCCGGCTCGTAGGCCAAAGCCATAAAGCGTTCGATCATCAACGGGTAACGGGCTTTATCCAGGGTGCGCACGTCGTTGAGCAGCACATAGCGAAACTCGCCGCGCCAGCCGGTGCGCTTGGGGATACCGGCAAAGTACGGCACCAGCGCCGACTTCAGCGAGTTAGGCAGCAGGATCGCCTGGTCGTACTGGCCCGCCATGGACTTGCCGATACGTCGGCGAGTCGCCAGCTCGAGGGCGCCGTGGCCGAGCGGGAAGCTCAAGGCCTTACGCACCTCTGGCATGCGCTCGAGGATCGGCCGGCTCCACTCAGGGGCGAGCACGTCGATCTGGCAGTCTGGATAGCGCAGGCGCAGGCACTGAAACAGTGTCTGTGCCATCACCATGTCACCGACCCAACTGGGCCCAACGATCAGAATATTCATGTAGTTTCCACAAACGATGCGGGGAGGCCTATGCCTCCCCGCATCGATAATAACTGTAGATCGCGGTGCGCCAGGGAGCATCTTTATGTGGGAGCTGGCTTGCCTGCGATCGCATCACCTCGGTATCCCTGATAAACCGAGGCGCCTGCATCGCGGGCAAGCCCGGCTCCCACATTAATCCGCATCCCATATAAAAATTGGCGTCGCCAATCAGTCGAGTTTCAATTTAAGCCCAGCGCCTGCCAGATTCGCATCACCTGTCGCCGCTCGTCGGCGAACTGGTCCCCGGCTACCGTACCGGCCTCGTTCTGCAAAGCCTGGCGGTGCGCGGCTGAGCGATAAGCCTTGTACACTTCACGCAGCAAATGGGCATCGGCGGCGGGCATCAGCCCGACCTGCTCCAGGCCCTCCAAAATGCGGATATTGTCGGTGTAGCGCAGCAACGATGGATGTTGCGCAGACCACGCCAAAGCCGCGTATTGCACCATAAATTCAATATCGACGATACCTCCGGCGTCCTGCTTGAGGTCGAACAGCGCCGTGGCCTCGAAGGCATTGGCGCCCCTGCCGGCAGTCGTGGCCTTGGTGCCCAGGTTGTCACGCATCTTGGCACGCATCTCGCTGACCTCCTGGCGCAGCTTCTCCAAGTCCCGCTCACGCCCCAACACGTTAGCCCGTACCTGCTCGAACGCCTGGCCCACATCCTGGCTGCCCACCAGTACCCGCGCACGGATCAGGGCCTGATGTTCCCAGGTCCAGGCTTCATTTTGTTGATAGCGATCAAACGCCCCCAGGGAACTCACCAACAAGCCCGATGCGCCGGAAGGTCGCAGGCGCATGTCCACTTCATACAGCTGGCCGGAGTTGGTCTGGGTGGTCAGCAGGTGAATGATGCGCTGGCCCAGGCGTGTAAAGAATTGTGCGCCATCGATCGGCTTGGCACCGTCCGTCTCGGCCTGGGGGTCGCCGTCATGGATAAACACCAGGTCCAGGTCCGAACCATGCCCCAGTTCGATGCCGCCGACTTTCCCATAACCGACAATGATGAACCCAGGATCGCACAGGGTGCCGTCCAGGCGCTGCGGCGAGCCGTGGCGGGCGACGGTCTGGCGCCAGGCCAGGGCCAGCACTTGTTCAAGAATGGCTTCGGCCAGCCAGGTGAGGTAGTCGCTGACCTTCATCAACGGCAGGCTGCCAGCGATTTCGGAAGCGGCCACCCGCAGGCGGTGCGCCAGTTTGAAATGGCGCAAGGCTTCCATCTGCTGCTCAAGGTCATCTTCGGGAATGCGCGTGAGGCGCTCGCGCAACTCAGCGGCCAGCTCCGGCGCCAGCGGCGGCTTGAACAAGCGGCCTTCGTTGAGCAATTCATCCAGCAACAGCGGGAAACGGGTGATCTGTTCGGCGATCCACGGGCTGGCTGCGCACAATGTCAGCAGGCGACGCAGGGCGTCGGGGTTCTCGGTCAGCAACACCAGGTAGGCCGAACGCCGGGCCACGGCTTCCACCAGCGGCAACACGCGCTCCAGCACCAGGTCTGGGTTGGCATGTTCAACGGCCTGGGCCAGCAGGCGTGGGATGAACGCATCCAGGCGCTCACGCCCCAGGCGCTGCATGGCGCGCAACTGCGGGCTGGCGCGCAGGCTGGCCAAGGCCTTGAGGGCCTTGGGGGCATCGGCGAAACCGCCTTCACTCAGTTGGCGGCACGCGGCATCGTCATCCTGGGATTCCTCCCACAGTGGCAACCATTCACCGCCGACCACCAATTCGCTTTCTTCGCCCTCTTCTTCATCAGGGTCGGCAATCACTTGGCGAAAGTGCCAGTCCACACGGCCACGCCAGTACATCAGGCGCTCATGGAACGCGGCCCAGTCACTAAAGCCCAGCATAAAGGCAATGCGCGCCTGGTCTTCGGGGCTGTCCGGCAGCATTTGCGTCTGGCGGTCGGCAATCGCCTGGATCGCATGTTCGGTGTAGCGCAGGAACTCGTAACCGCTGCGCAGCTCGCTGATCACCGCCGCGGGCAAATAACCCTGGCCTTCCAGCGTGCCCAGCACGTTCAACAGCGGGCGTTGCTGCAGGCTGAGGTCGCGGCCGCCATGGATCAGCTGGAATGCCTGGGCGATAAATTCCACCTCACGAATGCCGCCCGCGCCCAGCTTGATATTGTCGGCCATGCCCTTGCGCCGCACTTCCTGCTGGATCAGTTGCTTCATGGTGCGCAGCGCTTCGATGGCCGAGAAGTCCAGATAACGGCGATAGACAAACGGGCGCAGCATGTCGAGCAGTTGCGCGCCAGCCGCCTGGTCCCCGGCCACCACCCGCGCCTTGATCATGGCGTAGCGCTCCCAGTCCCGGCCCTGGTCCTGGTAGTACTGCTCCAGCGCGTTGAAGCTGAGCACCAGGGCGCCGGCCGAACCGTAGGGACGCAGGCGCATGTCGACGCGGAAGACAAAACCGTCGACGGTCATCGGGTCCAGGGCCTTGATCAGTTTTTGACCCAGGCGAATAAAGAACTCCTGATTATCCAGGGCGCGCTTCACGCCCACCGTCTCGCCGCCTTCGGGGTAGGCGAAGATCAGGTCGATATCCGACGACAGGTTCAGCTCCACCGCACCGAGCTTGCCCATGCCGAGGATGACCATGTGCTGCGCCTCGCCACTGCGTGCGCCGGTCGGCGTGCCGAACTGGGCGCAGTGGCGCTGGTACAGCCATTGATAGGCCTGGTCGATGCAGGCGTCGGCCATGTCGGACAGATCGCGACAGGTTTGCACCAGGTCGGCCTGGCGTGTGAGGTCGCGCCAGATGATGCGCACCTGCTGGCGCGTGCGTTGGCGGCGTAGCGCACGGCCCAGTTCATCTTCTGTTTCGGCCTGTTGCACGGCACCGGCTATCTGGCTGCACAGCTCGCCGGGCGCAAAGCCGCGGTCCAGCTCGCCCCAGGCCACCAGCTCCAGCAACATCAAAGGGTCACGAACACTCTGTTCAATGACGAAATCACTGGCGGCGCACACGCGGGCGAAGTCGGCCCACCGTTGCGGCGTCCACGCAGAAAGGCCATGATCGTCATCCAGCGCGGCCACCGCGTCACGAAATGACTGTTCGGCCCGGTTGGCGTAAGGCAACAGAATGGCCGGCAGTTCGGCCAGCGTTGGAAGGCTCATGGTCTATCCTTGATCGGCGTGTAAATGGCGTGTAGTTGTGAAGGCAAGAGCCATGCTCGGTGAAGGACTGTCGAACAAAGGTTAGAAATAGCTGAAATTAAATTAATCTTGGCAGGCAACATCAAAGTTTCACCTTTTCTTGTTCGCAATAGACCAACAATAACGATTATGCTCACCAGCAAGACCGAGCCATACGCTCAGTCTTGTGTAGTTTTACTACTCGTATATACATTCGAAAGGCTGAAATGGCCGACGATTTGTAGTAAAACTACAGGACGCCGAAGCAACCTTCGGCCATCCAAGAATTTATGTCGTCTGCCCACAAGGCCAGTCGCAAACTTCAGGCAACCGATTCTGGTAGCCTTTCCGCCCTGGAGCAAGCCATGCAAGACCTCGATCCCGTCGAAACCCAGGAATGGCTGGACGCCCTGGAATCGGTTCTCGACAAAGAAGGCGAAGACCGTGCTCACTACCTGATGACCCGTATGGGCGAGCTCGCGACCCGCAGCGGCTCGCAACTGCCTTACGCCATCACTACGCCATACCGCAACACCATCCCCGTTACCCACGAAGCACGCATGCCTGGCGACCTATTCATGGAACGCCGCATTCGCTCGCTGGTACGTTGGAACGCCATGGCGATGGTAATGCGCACGAACTTGAAAGATTCGGACCTGGGCGGTCACATCTCCAGCTTCGCTTCCAGCGCAACCCTGTATGACATCGGCTTCAACTACTTCTTCCAGGCCCCGACCGACGAACACGGCGGCGACCTGATCTACTTCCAGGGCCACACCTCGCCAGGCGTCTACGCCCGTGCGTTCATGGAAGGTCGCATCAGCGAAGAACAAATGAACAACTTCCGCCAGGAAGTCGACGGTCAGGGCCTGTCGTCCTACCCGCACCCTTGGCTGATGCCTGATTTCTGGCAGTTCCCGACCGTTTCCATGGGTCTGGGCCCGATCCAGGCAATCTACCAGGCACGCTTCATGAAGTACCTGGAAGCCCGTGGCTTCATCCCTGAAGGCAAGCAGAAAGTCTGGTGCTTCCTCGGCGATGGCGAGTGCGACGAGCCGGAATCCCTGGGTGCCATTTCCCTGGCCGGCCGCGAGAAGCTCGACAACCTGATCTTCGTCATCAACTGCAACCTGCAGCGCCTCGACGGCCCGGTTCGCGGCAATGGCAAGATCATCCAGGAACTCGAAGGCGTGTTCCGCGGTGCTCAGTGGAACGTGACCAAAGTCATCTGGGGCCGCTTCTGGGACCCACTGCTGGCCAAGGACGTCGACGGTATCCTGCAGCGTCGCATGGACGAAGTCATCGACGGCGAGTACCAGAACTACAAAGCCAAAGACGGCGCGTTCGTCCGTGAGCACTTCTTCAACACGCCTGAACTCAAGGCGATGGTTGCCGACCTGTCCGACGACGAAATCTGGAAGCTCAACCGTGGCGGCCACGACCCGTACAAGGTCTACGCGGCGTACCACGAAGCGGTCAACCACAAAGAACAACCGACCGTCATCCTGGCCAAGACCATCAAGGGTTATGGCACTGGTGCCGGCGAAGCGAAGAACACCGCGCACAACACCAAGAAAGTCGATGTCGACAGCCTGAAGTTGTTCCGCGACCGCTTCGACATCCCGGTCAAGGACGAAGAGCTGGAGAACCTGCCGTTCTTCAAGCCAGAGCCAAACAGCGCCGAAGCCCGCTACCTGAGCGAGCGCCGCACTGCACTGGGCGGTTTCGTGCCACAGCGCCGCGCCAACAGCTTCAGCGTGCCGACGCCAGACCTGAGCACCCTCAAGGCTATCCTTGACGGCTCGGGCGACCGTGAAATCTCCACCACCATGGCCTTCGTGCGTATCCTCGCGCAATTGGTCAAGGACAAGGACATCGGCCCGCGCATCGTCCCGATCATCCCGGACGAAGCCCGTACCTTCGGTATGGAAGGCATGTTCCGTCAGTTGGGCATCTACTCCTCCGTCGGCCAGCTCTACGAGCCAGTCGATAAAGACCAGGTGATGTTCTACAAGGAAGACAAGAAGGGCCAGATCCTCGAAGAAGGCATCAACGAAGCGGGCGCCATGAGCTCCTTCATCGCTGCCGGTACTTCGTACTCCAGCCACAACCAGCCAATGCTGCCGTTCTACATCTTCTACTCGATGTTCGGCTTCCAGCGTATCGGCGACCTGGCCTGGGCAGCAGGCGACAGCCGTACCCGTGGCTTCCTGATCGGCGGTACCGCCGGCCGCACCACGCTGAACGGCGAAGGCCTGCAACACGAAGACGGTCACAGCCACATCCTGGCTGCCACCATCCCGAACTGCCGCACCTTTGATCCAACCTACGGCTATGAGCTGGCGGTGATCATCCAGGACGGCATGAAGAAGATGACCGAAGAGCAGCAGGACGTTTTCTACTACATCACCGTGATGAACGAGTCCTACCAGCAGCCAGCCATGCCGGCCGGTGTGGAAGAAGGCATCATCAAGGGCATGTACCTGCTCGAAGAAGACACCAAGGAAGCGGCGCACCACGTACAGCTGATGGGCTCCGGCACCATCCTGCGTGAAGTGCGTGAAGCGGCGAAGATCCTGCGCGACGAGTTCAACGTCGGTGCCGACGTATGGAGCGTCACCAGCTTCAACGAACTGCGCCGCGACGGCCTGGCCGTGGAGCGCAGCAACCGTCTGCACCCTGGCCAGAAGCCAGCCAAGAGCTACGTCGAAGAGTGCCTGGCCGGCCGTAAGGGTCCAGTCATTGCCTCTACCGACTACATGAAACTGTTTGCTGAACAAATTCGCCAGTGGGTCCCGTCCAAGGAATTCAAAGTCCTGGGCACCGATGGTTTCGGCCGCAGTGACAGCCGCAAGAAGCTGCGTCACTTCTTCGAAGTCGACCGTCACTTCGTGGTGTTGGCAGCCCTGGAAGCCTTGGCTGACCGTGGTGAGATCGAACCCAAGGTGGTGGCTGACGCTATCGTCAAGTTCGGGATCAACCCGGAAAAACGCAACCCACTGGACTGCTGAGGAGATTTTTTGTGAGCGAACTCATTCGCGTACCTGACATCGGCAGCGGTGAAGGTGAAGTAATCGAGCTGTTTGTGAAGGTCGGCGACACCGTCGAAGCCGACCAGAGCATCCTGACCCTGGAGTCGGACAAAGCGAGCATGGAAATCCCTGCTCCCAAGGCCGGCGTGGTCAAGAGCCTGAAAGTGAAGCTGGGCGACCGCCTGAAAGAAGGCGACGAACTGCTGGAACTGGAAATCGAAGGCGCTGCTGATGCAGCCCCTGCGGCCGCGGCTCCGGCCGCCGCTGCACCTGCACCTGCTGCTGAAAAGCCTGCCGCTGCCGAGGCTGCTCCAGCCCCGGCCGCCGCACCTGCCGCCGCGACCGTCCAGGACATTCACGTCCCGGACATCGGCTCGTCGGGCAAGGCCAAGATCATCGAGCTGCTGGTCAAGGTCGGCGACACCGTCGAAGCCGACCAGTCGCTGATCACCCTGGAGTCCGACAAGGCCTCCATGGAGATCCCATCGCCGGCTGCCGGCGTAGTGGAAAGCATCGCGGTCAAGCTGGAAGACGAAGTCGGCACCGGTGACTTCATCCTCAAGCTCAAAGTACAAGGTGCTGCGCCAGCCGCCGCACCAGCACCGGCTGCTGCTCCGGCGGCCAAGGCTGAAGCGGCACCTGCCGCTGCTGCCCCTGCGCCGGCCGCAAAAGCCGAAGCTGCGCCCGCCCCTGCGGCGGCTGCACCTGCGCCAAGCGGTGCCAAGGTTCACGCCGGCCCAGCCGTGCGTCAGTTGGCCCGTGAATTCGGCGTCGAGCTGAGCGCTGTTGCAGCCAGCGGCCCGCACGGCCGTGTGCTGAAGGAAGACGTGCAGGTTTACGTCAAAACCATGATGCAAAAAGCCAAGGAAGCTCCGGCTGCCGGCGGCGCTACCGGTGGTTCGGGCATTCCGCCGATCCGTACCGTGGACTTCAGCCGCTTCGGCGAAACCGAAGAAGTGCCGATGACCCGCCTGATGCAAATCGGCGCGGCAGGCCTGCATGCCAGCTGGTTGAACATCCCGCACGTGACCCAATTCGACCAGGCCGATATCACCGACCTGGAAGCGTTCCGCGTTGCGCAGAAAGCCGTGGCCGAGAAGGCCGGCGTGAAGCTGACCGTACTGCCACTGCTGCTCAAGGCCTGTGCACACCTGCTCAAGGAACTGCCGGACTTCAACAGCTCGCTGGCGCCAAGCGGCAAGGCGATCATTCGCAAGAAGTACGTGCACATCGGCTTTGCGGTCGACACCCCGGATGGCCTGCTGGTACCGGTCATCAAGAACGTCGACCAGAAGAGCCTGCTGCAGCTCGCTGGCGAAGCGGCTGCGCTGGCTGCCAAGGCCCGCGACAAGAAGCTCACCCCCGACGACATGCAGGGCGCCTGCTTCACCATCTCCAGCCTCGGCCACATTGGCGGTACTGGCTTCACGCCAATCGTCAACGCGCCGGAAGTGGCGATCCTGGGTGTGTCCAAGGCCACCATCCAGCCTGTGTGGGACGGTAAAGCGTTCCAACCCAAGCTGATGCTGCCACTGTCGCTGTCCTACGATCACCGCGTGATCAACGGCGCCGCGGCTGCGCGCTTCACCCAGCGCCTGAGCCAGTTGCTGAACGACATCCGCACCATCCTGCTGTAAGTCGCAGGGCCTTCCTGTTACCGGGAAGGTCCTTGCCACACCGATTTCCGAGCGCCACGCTCGTACCTCAACCCCGCCACTTGGCGGGGCTTTTTTTGCCTGTGTTTTTGTAGACGCGAGCTTGCTCGCGAAGATCGTCAACGATGACGCGGGTCTTCTGGATAAACGCGGTGCCCTGGCGTTTTTCGCGAGCAAGAACTAGGCGTCCCCCTCGCTCCTACAGAGAACAGGCGTGAACCATCGATCACCCCAATTACAGAAATCCCTCGCGCGGCCGATAACAGGCTTATAGCACTTAGCCTTCATCCTCTCTTGTCACTGCGTCCTGCATGATGCAACCTTGCCGCAGTCGACAGTCAAGAGGGCGTGAGCCCAGCGCAGTGCGCATTTTCCCAAGCGAGTTTCCCCATGAAAAGCCAACCCGATGTCGCCCGTATGGCGGCCGAGGTAGTGACGCAATTACCGGTGCCTTCGCGCCTCGGTATGCTGCGTTTCGAGCGGCTTAATGAGGCAAGCTGGGCCCTGCTCTACCTCGATCCCAATTGCGAACGCCAGTTCGGCCTGCCGGCGGTTGAACTCTGCGCCTTGATCGGCACGCCCTACGCCAGCCTGATGGAACCCCAGGCGCGCTACCAGTTGCACGATGCGATCCAGCAACAACTGGCCCACAGCCCCCATTATCTGGTGCGCTATACCCTGCACACCCATGACGGCCCGCTGAGCGTGCTGGAAATGGGCGAGGCCTACAAACAACACAACCGCCACCTGGTGCGCGGCTACCTGATGGTGGTCGAGGGGCTGTTCAGCGAGAACAGCGCACCCGCCCCGACGGTCGACCTGGAAAACCAGAACAGCCGCCTGCAAATTGCCCTGGAGCTCAATCAGCGAGCACAGCAGGAACAGTTGCAGCATCTGGAGCGAGTGCGCGCCCAGCAAGAACTGATCCTGCTGCTGGCGCGCCAACGCTACACCACGCCAAACTCCCTGCAAGAAGCCGCTGAACTGATCACGCGCAGCGCCTGCGACATTTACCAGATCGACTGCGCCAGCATCTGGAACCTCGAAGGCCATCACTTGGTACCGATCTCCGCCTATCACCGCGCCGATCAACAACACCACCTGCCTGAAGCCATCGATGCCAGCGGCTTCCCGGATTACCTGGAAGCCCTGCACTCCAGCCGCGCCATCGACGCCACCCACGCCATGCGCGACCCACGCACCCGGGAAATGGCTGAAAGCCTGCGCGCCAAGGACATCCACGCGATGCTCGACGCCAGCATCCGTGTCGACGGCCAGGTGGTCGGCGTGCTGTGCCTGGAACAAGGTGGCAGCCCGCGCGCCTGGCAGTCCGATGAAATCGCGTTCGCCGGCGAGTTGGCAGACCAGTTCGCCCAGGTCATCAACAACCACAACCGCCGCACTGCCACCAGCGCCTTGCACCTGTTCCAGCGCGCGGTAGAGCAAAGCGCCAACGCGTTCTTGCTGGTCAATTGCGACGGCGTGGTGGAGTACGTCAACCCCAGCTTCACCGCGATCACCCAGTACAGCGCCGAAGAAGTCCACGGCCATCGCCTGGCCCAACTGCCAGCCCTGGAGAACCTCAGCGAATTGCTGTTCGACGCGCCCTCGGCCCTGGCCAAAAGCAACAGCTGGCAAGGCGAGTTCAAGAGCCGCCGCAAGAACCTGGAACCCTACTGGGGCCAGCTGTCGATTTCCAAAGTGTATGGCGACAACCGCGAGTTGACCCACTACATCGGCATCTACGAAGACATCACCCAGACCAAGCTGGCGCAGCAGCGCATCGAACGCCTGGCCTACACCGACAACCTGACCAACCTGGGCAATCGCCCCGCGTTCATTCGCAACCTCGACGAGCGCTTTGCCCGCGACAGCGACAGCCCGATCAGCCTGCTGTTGGTGGACATCGACAACTTCAAGCGCATCAACGACAGCCTCGGCCACCAGACCGGCGACAAGTTGCTGATCAGCCTGGCGCGCCGCCTGCGCAACAGCTTGAGCAGCGGCGGCAGCCTGGCGCGTTTTGCCAGCAACGAATTCGCGGTGCTGTTGGACGACGCCGACCTTGAGACCGGCCAGCAGGTGGCCAGCCAGTTGCTGACCACCCTCGACAAGCCGATGTTCGTCGACAACCAATTGATCAGCGTCACCGGCTCCGTGGGCCTGGCCTGTGCGCCGCTGCATGGTCGCGACCCACAGACCTTGATGCGCAACGCCGGCCTGGCCCTGCACAAGGCCAAGGCCAACGGTAAACACCAGGTGCAGGTGTTCACCGAAGCCCTGAATGCCGAGGCCAGCTACAAGCTGTTCGTGGAAAACAATCTGCGCCGTGCCCTGACCCAGAACGAGCTGGACGTGTTCTACCAGCCCAAGCTATGCCTGCGCAGCGGTCGCCTGCTGGGCATGGAAGCACTGTTGCGCTGGAACCACCCGGAAAAAGGCATGATCCGCCCCGACCAGTTCATCAGCGTGGCTGAAGAAACCGGGCTGATCATCCCCATCGGTAAATGGATCGCGCGCCAGGCCTGCCGCATGAGCCGCCAATTGACGGCCGCAGGCCTGGGCAACTTGCAGGTGGCCATCAACCTGTCGCCCAAGCAATTCTCCGACCCGGACCTGGTGGCCTCGATTGCCACCATCCTCAAGGAGGAACAGCTGCCGGCCAACCTGCTGGAGCTGGAGCTGACCGAAGGCTTGCTGCTGGAAGCCACCGAAGATACGCGCCTGCAACTGGACCAGCTCAAGAGCTTTGGCCTGACCCTGGCGATGGACGACTTCGGTACCGGTTACTCGTCGCTGAGCTACTTGAAAAAATTCCCCATCGACATCATTAAGATTGATCGCAGCTTTATCCATGAAATCCCGGACAACCAGGACGACATGGAAATCACCTCGGCGGTGATCGCCATGGCCCACAACCTCAAACTCAAGGTCGTGGCCGAAGGCATCGAAACCGCTGAGCAGTTGGCGTTCCTGCGCCGGCACCGTTGCGACGTGGGCCAGGGCTACCTGTTCGACCGCCCGATCCCGGGTGCCGAGCTGATGCAGAGGCTTAAACGCTACCCGCGCGGGCCAATCGCCTGACAGCGCTGTAACACTCGGGCACACTGGCTGTCTGACAATTTACTGTTACTCAACCTGACGAGAGGACTGATCATGGTCTTGCGCTCGGAAATTCTGGTGAACAAAAACGTGCTGCCTACTCAAGAACAAGCGTTGCCTGGTCGTGAAACCCCGATGAAGTTGCCCGAGACGCACTTCGTCAACGGCAACCCACTGCTGGGCCCGTTCCTGGATGACGTCGGCTTTGCGATCTTCGGCCTGGGCTGCTTCTGGGGCGCAGAACGCAAGTTCTGGCAGCGCGACGGCGTGGTCAGCACCGTGGTCGGCTACGCCGGCGGCTTCACGCCTAACCCGACTTACGAAGAAGTCTGCTCGGGCCTGACCGGCCATAGCGAAGTGGTGCTGGTGGTGTATGACCAGGCCAAGGTGAAATACGAAGACCTGTTGAAGATGTTCTGGGAACTGCACAACCCGACCCAGGGCATGCGCCAGGGCAACGACATCGGCAGCCAGTACCGCTCGGTGATCTACGCCACCACGCCGGAGCAATTGGCGGCGGCCAAAGCCAGTGCCGAGGCTTATCAGCAAGAGCTGAGCAAGGCCGGCCTGGGTGAGATCACCACAGAAATCGAAGAGGCCCCGACGGTGTACTTCGCCGAGGCGTATCACCAGCAGTACCTGGCGAAGAATCCCCAGGGTTACTGTGGGATCGGCGGCACTGGCGTGACCTGCCCGATCTAGGAAGCTACACAAACCAAAATGTGGGAGCGGGCTTGCTCGCGAAAGCGGTATATCAGTCAGCAAATTCAGTGACTGACACTCCGCTTTCGCGAGCAAGCCCGCTCCCACATTGGGTCCTGCGTTTGGATTGAGATCGGTTATTCGGCGATCAGCCAATCCATCTGCCAGCCACCCTGGGTCTGGCCCAGTTGCTTGGACAACCATGGCAGCAACTCACGCAATTCCTCTTCCAGGCCCCACGGCGGGTTGGCAATCGCCAGGCCCGAGCCGGTGAGGGTGTTGGGCGTGTCCAGCGGATGCACCAGCAACTCCACACGCAGCAGCTTCGGCGCACCGGTACCGGCCAGGTCCTGGTAGAAACGGCGCAACATGCGCTGGTCTTTCACCGGGTACCAGATCGCCGCGACCGTCTGGCGCATACGGCTGACGGCTTCCTTGAGGGACGCCGCGCAACGCTGCATTTCGTCGAGTTTTTCAAACGGCGGGTCGATCAGCATCAGCCCGCGCTTTTCCGGCACCGGCAGCAAGGCCCGTGGCACATGCCAGCCCTCGCCCAGATGCACTTTGACGCGGCGATCACCCTTCATGTTGTCCTTGAGCAGCACGCCATCTTCCGGGTGCTTCTCATTGAGCAGCACACGGTCCTGGGGCCGTGTGAGGCGGCGCGCCAGTTCCGGCGAGCCCGGGTAGTAGCGCAACTGGCCATCCGGGTTCATCTCGTGCAGCACGCGCATGTAGTCGGCGGTGAGCGGAGGCAGGTCGCTTGCGCCCCACAGGCGGGCGATGCCTTCCAGGTACTCACCGGTGCGGTTGGCCTGGTCGCCCTGCAAGTCGTACAAGCCAATGCCTGCGTGAGTGTCGAGGTAGGCGAACGGCTGTTCCTTGCGCGACATCAGGGCGATGAGGCGGGTCAAGGTCAGGTGTTTGAAGACATCGGCGTGGTTGCCGGCGTGAAAGGCGTGACGATAATTCATGGTTGCTCCTGCGCAGGGGGCGAAGTTTACCTCCTACCGACGCAAAGGTGCAGGGCCGCACGGCAGGCGGCACGGATGTCACGCTATCGCCAGGGGCTCAACTGAGTTGCGAGGCAAGGTAATCAGCCAATGCGCCATGGCTGACTTGCGGCCTGCGTACGAAGTAGGCGACCTTGTGCTGCAAGGTCGCTGGCGTAAACGCGGTGTAGAGGTCAGGGCGCTGTTCCTGGAGCCATTGCAACAGGTTGTCGACCAGCACCTGCGGTGACTGCTGGGCCATATGCATCAGCAACGATGCCGGTACCTGCCACCACGGACTGGTTGGGGCCGCAGTGACTGATTTGGGCGCCACCGACAGCGGTTGGCCGTTGACCAGGTAGCGCTGGAACACCGGCAACACGCGCGCCGCCTCGTCGCCTAATGACTGCAACATCGGCAAAAGGTGCGCGCCGTCCCAGAAGCGCAAAAACACCGGCTGGCTTTCCGGCAGGTACACCTGGGTCAACCCCTTCAAATGCGCGATCACCACCTCCAGCGGGCTGGATGAGACCGCCAGCCAGCCCCAATCCGCCGCTTGGGTGGTGGCTATCCACTCGAGAAAAGCACTGCTCGGCTCAACGACGCCAACGTAGGGCATGACCTCATCCCAGTCAGCGTAGGCCGTGCCCACCCAGATCGGTCGCGGCATCTTCCCCGCAGCCGTGCCTTGCCAGGTGGCGAGCGGCTTGGCGTCGCTGGCATTGCCCAGCACGGCGTACAGCTGTTCATCTGGCTGCAACGGGTAGTGCGCCAGCCAGGCATTGGGCGTCAAGGGCGCGGGCATCAGGACGCACTCCGTGCATGGGCGCCGATGTCACACTGGCCGTTCTTGCAGCGCTCGCATTCTTCGCAGAACGGCGCGCTGCGTTTCAGGCTGACCACTTGTGCGCGGCTTAACGGCGCGGGAACCACGGTCAATAAAGTCTCGTTCAATCCAGGCATCAACGGTGCAGGTGTCGGAGCAGGCGCGCTGCCGAGCTGGATCGGCACACTGCTGAATATCCCGCCCGCTGACAACGTGATCGACTGCCCACCCGCCTGGATCGTCACGCTGGCACCCGCATCAATAATGATGTTTTGTCCGGCCCCCAACGCAATGGTCTGCCCGGCACGCATGTGCTGCGAACCGCCAACCACCAGATGGTCATCCTGCTTGAGCTGCGTCAAACGGTTGCCGTGGGTGATGCGCTGCTCTTCGCCCCGCAGCTCATGGCGCGACTCGCCGCCCACCTGCACGCGACGCTGGTTATCGACCTGTACCTGCTGGTCGTGCAACACATGCTGGGTCCAGTCCCGCTGGGCGCGCAGGTAGATTTCCTCAGCGCCCTTGCGGTCCTCGATACGCAGTTCGTTGTAGCCACCACCGCCAGGGCTGCTCTGGCTACGCCAGAGACTGCGGGTCTTGTCTGCGGGCAGGTCGAGGGGCACTGGCGTGGCGGCGTTGGGCAGGCACCCCACCACCAGCGGCATGTCCATGTCGCCATTGACGAACCCCACCAGCACCTCCATACCGACCCGGGGGATCAGCACCACGCCATAACGGTCATGGGCCCAGCCGCTGGCTACCCGCAGCCAGCAACTGGAATGGTCGTTGTGCTCACCGACACGATCCCAGGCCAGTTGCACCTTGACCCGGCCGTACTCGTCACAGTGGACCTCACTGTCAACCGGGCCGGTAACCACCGCGCTTTGATACCCCGACACCGTCGGGCGCGGCTGCTCTGGCAAGGGCGGACGAAACACCGCCTCCCATGGCGCGGCGACAAATGTGTTGCGATACCCCTGGCGCAGCTCCCCACCCTCTTCCTCGGTAACCGCCTCCTCCAGCACCTGGGGTTGTTTGCCTTCATGGCGCACCTGCGTCACCAGCCACAAATCATTCCAGTCCTCGCGGGGGTGCTCGCGCAACTGCAAAAACCGGCCACTGGCCAATGCCGGCTCATCGCCCTGGCCATGGGCACTGCGGTAGTCGCTGCGGTGCCGCTCCAAGCCACGCTGGGCGAGGTATCGGCCATGGGCTCGGTCGGAAAAATTGCCGGGGTAGTGCTGCGCTTCAAGCTTGGGCAAAGACTCATCGACGGCTGCGCTTTCCAGCTCGACATGGGGTTTGCGAAAGTCGTAATCACGCAGGTTCAACGCCGTGGTCCGGGTCGCCAATTGCAAGGTGAAGCGCTTGATCCCAGGGGTATCGGCCACCATTCCCGAACCTGGCCGGTAAGGCGTGGGCTGATCCATCTGGGCAAACACCGTCTGGTCATCGCCAAACACCAGCAGATGCCCTTCGGGGGAATGCTGGAAGTGATAGTGAATCCCCAGCTCGGCACACAGGCGCTGAATGAACGCCAGGTCGCTCTCGCCGAACTGCACGCAATATTCACGCTCCGGGTAATCACCGCTCAACCGGAACTCAAAGCGATCACTGTGAATCCCCTGCCCGGCCAGCACCTGAGCAACAATCTGCGGCACCGTCTTATGCTGAAAAATACGCTGATGGCTGCTGTGCGCCAGGTACGCCAGATGCGGCGCAAGACTGAGTTGGTAACGCGTCAAGCGCCGGCCCGAGTCGCCCTGGGCTACCCGATACACCAGGCCATGAACGCCATGCCCCTGATCATCGAAGCCCAAGTACACCTGGCGATGCAGCAAGCCCTCCAGATCGATATCCGGCTGCTCGCAGACCAGCTCAAGTTCAAACCGGTAAGGCTGGCTGATGGCCTCGGTGCCGTCGAACGCGAACACCTTGAAGTCACTGGGCGCCCCATCCAGGGCCAGGGTAAATGCAGGTTGGTTGGCAGGAGCGAACATCCGGTGTTTCTCTGCGAAGGGTGGGCGACCGATTCTGCACCAGCCGTTCGCCTGGCCGAGCGCTGCCTCGGCAAATAAGTAAGGTCCTACGTGAGCACCGCTGGAATCCACGGGCATCGGCGGCTATTGCACCAATCAGCCCACCAAAAAAAGGCCCAGCGTCCTTCGGACGTGGGCCTTTCTTGTTCGCTCAGCAGGCGTTAAACGCCCAGCGAATTACTTGTTCAAGTTGTAATCTTTTTCCGCCGCGTCAAAACGCTCGACCATACCCACCGTCGGTGCGCCCATCTTGCTCACGAAGTAGATCGCCAGGCTGGCGAAGATGAAGCCTGGGATGATTTCGTACAGGCCCAGCAATTCGAAGTGCTTCCACACGATCACGGTGATTGCGCCGACCAGGATGCCGGCCAGCGCGCCGTTGCGGGTCATGTGTTTCCAGATTACCGAGATCAGTACCACAGGGCCGAAGGCTGCACCGAAACCGGCCCAGGCGTAGCTGACCAGGCCCAGTACGCGGTTTTCCGGGTTGGCTGCCATGGCGATGGCGATCAAGGCCACGACCAGCACCATCAGGCGACCGACCCATACCAGTTCACGCTGGGACGCGCCCTTGCGCAGGAACGCCTTGTAGAAGTCTTCGGTCAGGGCGCTGGAGCACACCAGCAATTGGCAGCTCAGGGTGCTCATCACAGCCGCCAGAATGGCCGACAGCAACACACCGGCAACCCATGGGTTGAACAGGATTTTGGCCAGTTCGATAAACACACGCTCTGGGTTTTCAGTCACCGGGCCTGCTACTTCCGGGTGTGCCGAGAAGTAAGCGATACCGAAGAAGCCCACTGCCACGGTGCCGCCCAGGCACAGGATCATCCAGGTCATGGAAATACGACGCGCCTTGGCGATCGATTTCACCGAGTCCGCCGCCATGAAACGCGCAAGGATGTGCGGCTGGCCGAAGTAGCCCAGGCCCCAGCCCATCAGCGAAATAACGCCGATGAAGGTGGTGTTTTTCAGCATGTCGAAGCTGGTCGGGTCCTTGGCTTCAATGGCCAGGAAGGTGGTGTCTACGCCGCCGGTGGCCAGCAGCACGATGATCGGCGTAAGGATCAGCGCGAAGATCATCAGCGTGGCTTGTACGGTGTCGGTCCAACTGACTGCCAGGAAACCACCGATGAAGGTGTAGGCAATGGTCGCTGCAGCACCGGCCCACAGCGCGGTCTCGTAGGACATGCCGAAGGTGCTTTCGAACAGGCGGGCGCCGGCGACGATGCCGGAGGCGCAGTAGATGGTGAAGAACACCAGGATCACCACGGCGGAGATGATCCGCAGCAGGCCGCTCTTATCTTCGAAGCGGCTGGAGAAGTAATCCGGCAGGGTCAGGGCGTCGCCGTTGTGTTCGGTCTGCACCCGCAGGCGGCCGGCCACGAACAACCAGTTGAGGTAAGCACCGACGATCAGGCCGATGGCAATCCAGCTTTCCGACAGACCGGACATGTAGATCGCGCCCGGCAAGCCCATCAACAGCCAGCCACTCATGTCGGAAGCACCGGCGGACAAGGCTGTCACCACGCTACCGAGGCTGCGACCGCCCAGGATGTAATCGGAAAGGTTGTTGGTGGAGCGATAGGCCATCAGGCCGATCAGCACCATTGCTGCGATGTAGATCACGAACGTGATCAGGGTTGGATTGCTAACGCTCATAGGAGTGACGCCCTGGCTTTGTTTTTATGTAGCGACGGTCATGGGGACGGCCACCCGTGGATAACCGGATAGACGAACCTGCATGCCGCGCATTTATGACTGGCGTTTCCCCAGGAAAGCCGCCAGCCGATGAACCCACCCTGAGGGTTGGTTGCACCTTGGTGCGCGAATGCTATTCAACAAAGCAAATAAGGTGCAACCAGTTTCTGCCGATTAAGTTGCACCCAAGTATGTTTTAGGACAAACGCGCTTTTTTTGCTCCTTTTCGGAGCAAGAACAGCCGATCTCAGAAGCAAATGCACCAGCGCGGAGCGGATTCGGTCGCCTGTTTATTTTTTTCCGATCAAGCGTCGAACATTTAACCAACAAAAGGGTTGCACCCGGTTGCACCTCGGGATGGGCAAAGCTAATCTTGCCGCCAGCAGATGCCACTCGGTAGTGGCACCCATGAGGATAAAAAAATGGCAACGACCACCCTTGGGGTCAAACTCGACGACCCGACCCGCGAACGCCTGAAGGCCGCCGCGACCTCCATTGATCGTACGCCGCACTGGCTGATCAAGCAGGCGATTTTCAATTACCTGGAGAAACTCGAGGGTGGTGCAACCCTGTCCGAGCTCAATGGCTTGAGCAGCAAGGAGGCCGATGATGCCGGCGAGGTCCAGGCCGACCACGCCCACCAGTGCTTCCTTGAGTTCGCCGAGAGCATCCTGCCGCAATCGGTATTGCGTGCCGCAATCACCGCCGCTTACCGGCGCCCCGAGCCGGAAGTGGTGCCGATGCTGATCGAACAGGCGCGCCTGCCGGCGCCGATGGCCGAAGCCACCAACAAGCTGGCCGCGAGCATTGCCGAAAAACTGCGCAATCAGAAGAGTGCCGGCGGCCGTGCCGGTATTGTTCAGGGCCTGCTGCAAGAATTTTCCCTGTCGTCCCAGGAAGGCGTGGCGCTGATGTGCCTGGCCGAAGCGCTGCTGCGTATCCCGGACAAAGGCACCCGCGATGCGCTGATCCGCGACAAGATCAGCACCGGCAACTGGCAGCCACACCTGGGCAACAGCCCTTCGCTGTTCGTCAACGCCGCCACCTGGGGCCTGCTGCTGACTGGCAAGCTGGTGTCGACCCACAACGAAGCGGGCCTGACCTCGTCCCTGAGCCGCATCATCGGCAAGAGCGGCGAGCCGATGATCCGCAAGGGCGTCGACATGGCCATGCGCCTGATGGGCGAGCAGTTCGTCACCGGCGAAACCATCGCCGAAGCCCTGGCCAATGCGAGCAAGTTCGAAGCCAAGGGCTTCCGCTATTCCTACGACATGCTCGGTGAAGCCGCCCTCACCGAACACGACGCCCAGAAGTACCTGGCCTCGTACGAACAAGCCATTCATTCCATCGGCAAAGCCTCCCATGGCCGTGGGATCTATGAAGGCCCGGGCATCTCCATCAAGCTCTCCGCCCTGCACCCGCGCTACAGCCGTGCGCAGTACGAGCGGGTGATGGACGAGTTGTACCCGCGCCTGCTGTCGCTGACCTTGCTGGCCAAGCAGTACGACATCGGCCTGAACATCGACGCCGAAGAAGCCGACCGCCTGGAGCTGTCCCTGGACCTGCTCGAACGCCTGTGCTTCGAGCCGCAATTGACTGGCTGGAACGGCATCGGCTTTGTGATCCAGGCGTACCAGAAGCGTTGCCCGTATGTGATCGACTACGTCATCGACCTGGCCCGCCGCAGCCGCCATCGCCTGATGATCCGCCTGGTAAAAGGCGCGTACTGGGACAGCGAAATCAAGCGCGCCCAGGTCGAAGGCCTGGAAGGCTACCCGGTGTACACCCGTAAGGTGTACACCGACGTTTCCTACATTGCCTGCGCGCGCAAACTGCTGTCGGTGCCGGAAGTCATCTACCCGCAGTTCGCCACGCACAACGCCCACACCCTGTCGGCTATCTACCACATCGCCGGTCAGAACTATTACCCCGGCCAGTACGAGTTCCAGTGCCTGCACGGCATGGGTGAACCGCTGTACGAACAGGTTGTAGGCAAGGTTTCCGAAGGTAAGTTGAACCGTCCGTGCCGTGTGTACGCGCCGGTCGGTACCCACGAAACGCTGCTGGCCTACCTGGTACGCCGCCTGCTGGAAAACGGCGCCAACACCTCGTTCGTCAACCGCATCGCTGACCAGTCCATCTCGATCCAGGAACTGGTAGCCGACCCGGTGGCCAGCATCGAGCAAATGGCAACCCAGGAGGGCGGTTTCGGCCTGCCGCACCCGCGCATCCCTTTGCCGCGTGACCTGTACGGCAGCGACCGCGCCAACTCGGCCGGTATCGACCTGGCCAACGAACATCGCCTGGCCTCGTTGTCCTGCGCCCTGCTCGCCACTGCTCACAACAACTGGAAAGCCGCACCGATGCTCGGTTGCGCCGCCAGCAATGAAGCGGCACAACCGGTTCTGAACCCATCCGACCTGCGTGACGTGGTCGGCCAGGTACAGGAAGCCACCGTCGAAGACGTCGACAACGCCATCCAGTGCGCCATCAGCGCCGCGCCGATCTGGCAGGCCACCCCGCCCGCCGAACGTGCTGCCATCCTGGAACGCGCCGCCGACCTGATGGAAGGCGAGATCCAGCCGCTGATGGGCCTGCTGGCCCGTGAAGCCGGCAAGACCTTCGCCAACGCCATCGCCGAAGTGCGTGAAGCCGTGGACTTCCTGCGTTACTACGCGGTGCAGGCGCGCAACGACTTTACCAATGACGCCCACCGCCCATTGGGCCCGGTGGTGTGCATCAGCCCGTGGAACTTCCCCCTCGCCATCTTCAGCGGCCAGGTAGCTGCAGCGCTGGCTGCCGGTAACCCGGTGCTGGCCAAGCCTGCCGAGCAGACGCCGCTGGTGGCTGCCCAGGCCGTACGTATTCTGCTTGAAGCCGGTATTCCCGAAGGTGTGCTGCAATTGCTGCCAGGCCAGGGCGAAAGCGTCGGTGCCCGTCTGGTGGGTGATGATCGCGTCAAAGGCGTGATGTTCACCGGTTCCACCGAAGTGGCGCGCCTGCTGCAACGCAATGTCGCCGGTCGCCTGGATGCCCAGGGTCGCCCGATTCCACTGATCGCCGAAACCGGTGGACAGAACGCGATGATCGTCGATTCCTCGGCGCTGACCGAACAAGTGGTGATCGACGTCGTGTCGTCGGCCTTCGACAGCGCCGGTCAACGTTGCTCGGCACTGCGCGTACTGTGCCTGCAGGAAGATTCGGCAGACCGTGTGGTCGAAATGCTCAAGGGCGCCATGGCTGAATGCCGCCTGGGTAACCCGGAACGCCTGTCGGTCGACATCGGCCCGGTGATCGACGCCGAAGCCAAGGCCGGTATCGAGAAACACATCCAGGCCATGCGTGACAAAGGCCGCAACGTTTACCAGGTGGCGATTGCCGACGGTGAAGAGATCAAGCGCGGCACCTTCGTGATGCCGACCCTGATCGAGCTGGAAAGCTTCGACGAACTGCAACGCGAGATCTTCGGCCCGGTGCTGCACGTAGTGCGCTACAAGCGCAAAGAGATCGACCAGCTCATCGGCCAGATCAACGCTTCCGGCTACGGCCTGACCCTGGGCGTGCACACGCGCATCGACGAGACCATCGCCAAGGTGATCGACAACGTCAATGCCGGTAACGTCTACGTCAACCGCAACATTGTTGGCGCCGTGGTCGGCGTGCAGCCGTTCGGCGGCGAAGGCCTGTCGGGCACTGGCCCGAAAGCCGGTGGCCCGCTGTACCTGTACCGCTTGTTGTCGACTCGTCCTACCGATGCAATCGAGCAATCCTTCGTACGGGGCGACAAGTTGGCCGCGCCGGATGTGCGCCTGCGTGATGCCATGAGCCAATCGCTGACCGCCCTGAAAACCTGGGCCGACGGCAATAAGTTCAGTGAACTGAGCGCCCTGTGCACGCAATTCGCCGCCCAGTCGCAAAGCGGTATCACCCGCCAACTGGCCGGCCCGACCGGCGAGCGCAACAGCTACGCCATCCTGCCGCGCGAGCACGTACTGTGCCTGGCCGAAGTGGAAGGCGACCTGCTGACCCAACTGGCGGGGGTATTGGCCGTCGGTGGTTCGGCGGTATGGCCGGAAACCGAGCTGACCAAGGCCTTGTTCCCACGTCTGCCTAAAGAGATTCAGGCGAAGATCAAGCGCGTGGCTGACTGGACCAAGGACGACGTGGTGTTTGACGCCGTGCTGCATCACGGTGATTCCGACCAACTGCGTGCGGTGTGCCAGCAAGTGGCGCAGCGCGGTGGGGCGATTGTTGGGGTGCATGGGCTGTCGCAAGGCGAAACGGCGATTGCGCTGGAGCGTCTGGTGATCGAGCGTGCGTTGAGCGTAAACACCGCCGCGGCGGGTGGTAACGCCAGCCTGATGACCATCGGCTAACTGACACAACGCGGCTGATCGCGGCTGATCGTTCCCACGCTCCGCGTGGGAATGCAGCTCAAGGACGCTCTGCGTCCAGAAGCGTGACGCGGAGCGTCAAAAGAGGCGTTCCCACGCAGAGCGTGGGAACGATCTCGATGCCTCGCCAGCGTTCTGCCCCTCTATCACTTAGATCAATCTTGCTAGCCACCCTACATTCGCGCACTTAGACTCAGGCCAATTCCTTCAAAGGTACGCCGCCATGTCCGAGACGCTGCTCAGTTCCCGCAATCTGGCTTTCGAGCTGTATGAAGTCCTCGATGCCGAGGGCCTGACCCAGCGCGAGCGGTTTGCCGAGCACAACCGCGAAACTTTCGACGCTGCAATCAGCACGGCGCGCAGCATCGCCGAAAAGTACTTCGCCCCCCACAACCGCAAGAACGACGAAAACGAACCGCGTTATGAGAACGGCCAAGCGATCCTGATCCCGGAAGTCAAACCCGCCGTAGACGCCTTCCTGGAGGCCGGCTTCCTCAACGCAGCACGTAGCTTTGAAGCAGGTGGCATGCAACTGCCGACCCTGTTGTCCCAGGCCTGTTTCGCGCACTTCCAATCGGCCAACGCCGCCTCGACGTCCTACCCGTTCCTGACCATGGGCGCCGCCAACCTGATCGAAAGCTTCGGCACCGAGGAGCAGAAACAACGCTTCCTGCAGCCAATGATCGACGGGCGCTTCTTCGGCACCATGGCCCTGACCGAGCCCCATGCCGGTTCTTCCCTGTCGGACATTCGTACCCGTGCAGAACCCGCGGCTGACGGCAGTTATCGGCTCAAGGGCAACAAGATCTTTATCTCCGGTGGCGACCATTCGCTGTCGGAAAACATCGTGCATATGGTGCTGGCAAAATTGCCGGACGCTCCCGCAGGCGTGAAGGGCATTTCGCTGTTTATCGTGCCCAAGTTCCTGGTCAACGAGGACGGCAGCCTGGGCGCTCGCAACGATGTGCTGCTGGCAGGGCTGTTCCACAAGATGGGCTGGCGCGGCACCACGTCCACGGCGCTTAACTTTGGCGATAACGGCAACTGTGTCGGCTATCTGGTGGGCAAGCCGCACCAGGGGCTGAGCTGCATGTTCCAGATGATGAACGAGGCACGCATCGGCGTGGGCATGGGCGCGGTGATGCTCGGTTACGCCGGCTACCTCTACTCCCTGGACTACGCCCGCGAACGGCCCCAGGGGCGCCTGCCTGATAGTAAAGACCCGAGCACCGCACCGGTGGCGATCATCCAGCACGCCGACATCAAGCGCATGCTACTGACCCAGAAAGCCTATGTGGAAGGCGCCTTTGACCTCGGACTCTACGCGGCGCGGCTATTCGACGACACCACCACCCTGCAAACCGACACCGAGCGCAAGCAAGCCCACGAACTGCTCGACCTGCTCACGCCCATCGTCAAATCCTGGCCGTCGGAGTTCTGCCTCAAGGCCAACGAGCTGGCGATCCAGATTCTCGGCGGCCACGGCTACACCCGCGAATACCCGGTGGAGCAGTACTACCGCGACAACCGCCTGAACCCCATCCATGAAGGCACCCACGGCATCCAGTCCCTGGACCTGCTCGGGCGCAAATTGGCGCAGAACGGTGGTGCCGGCTTGAAGCAATTGATTCGCCTGATCGCCGAAACCGGAGCCCGGGCGCAAAAGCACCCTTCACTTACGGCACTGCGAGAGCCTCTGGAGCAACTGGTAAACCGGCTGCAAAGCGTCACGATTGGCCTGCTGACCGATCTCGCCCAAGGCAAGGTCAACAGCAGCCTGGCGAACTCGGCGCTGTACTTGAAAGTGTTCGGGCACACGGTGATTGGCTGGCGCTGGCTGGAACAGGCGATCCGCGCCGAAGAAGGGCTGGCCAAAGGGGAAGCGGCTGACGCGGCTTTTTATAAGGGCAAGCTCCAGGCCGCCCGGTACTTCCTGACTTGGGAAGTACCGAGCTGCCATCATGAACTGGCGATTCTGGAAGCACGCGACGATACGTGCCTGGGCATGCAAGACGAGTGGTTCTAGCCCTCAGGGCTGACCGATCACCTTGGAAATCACATCGACCGTGGCGCTGACTTGCTCTTGGTAACGGTCGAGTTCCTGCTGGTGCGCCTGTTGCATTTCAATCTGCTCGGCGCACAGGTTCAGCGCGGCCAGTACCAATAGCTTGTCGCCGATCAGGGTCGGGTACTTTTTCTTGGTAACCGCCAGGGAGGCCTTGAGCATGGTCACGGCATGCATCAGGGTCTGATCTTCGCCGGCCGGTGCCTTGATCGAGTAATCCTCTCCGAGAATCGAAACGACCTTTATGCCCTCACTCATGCGCTGACAGGCCCTGCACTTACACGCTCAACCAGCGCCTGGATGCGGGCGGCGGTGGCGCCGTGCTTTTCTTCCTGTTCCATCAGGTTCAGTTGCAGGCTGTCGTTTTCGTCCTTGGCGCGGGCCAGCTCGGCCTTGAGGGATTCGTTGCTGCCCAGCAGTTCTTGATTCTGCTGTACGAGGTCGCTGACCAGTTGTTCCAATTGGCTGAGGGATGCTTCTAACATTTTGATTTCTCGGGCGTTTAAAAAGGGCGGTGACGATAAAGAAAATTCACCTCGGATGCCAGGGTTATCCCCGGCCGCGCAGCCCGATGTTGCAAGGCCGGGCCGCACTTTCGAGCCTTAGTGACTGCATTTACCCGATCTGGTTCCTGAACTCACCCAACCCCTGGTCCGATGCGACAAAAGCGCGCGCCCCCTTAAGACTTTAGTCGCAGGGCCGATAAGGCGGGCACACCTCGTCTCATGGCCGCATGGATAGCGCCTCCCCCAGGACTCCAGCATGTCTCTTCGTAATATGAATATCGCCCCGAGGGCCTTCCTTGGCTTCGCGTTTATTGGCGCCTTGATGTTGTTGCTCGGTGTGTTCGCCCTGAACCAGATGAGCAAAATTCGTGCAGCCACCGAAGACATCACCTCGGCCAGCGTGCCCAGCATTCGCGCCCTGGATGAATTCACCCAACTGACCCTGCGCCTGCGCGTGCTGTCGTACCGCTTGCTGACCAACCGCGAGCCAGATGTACAGCAAAAGACCCTGGAAGCCTTCGAACTGCGCAATCAGCAGATTCGCACAGCCCAGGACATCTACGAAAAACTGATCACCAGCACCGAAGAGCGCAGCGCTTACAACGAGTACGTGCGCTTGCTGGGTCAGTACCGCCAGATTGAAGAGCGCATGAAGAGCCTGTCTCGCGCCAATCAGGTCAACGAGCTGCGCAGCCTGCTCAACACCGAGTTGCTGGACAACTCCGAGCAGGTCAATGCGGTCTTGACCCGCTTGCTGGATATCAATAACGACGACGCCAACGCCACCAACCAGCGCGCCAAAGACCAATACGACATGGCCTTTGACCTGGTGGTAGGCCTGCTGGTGGTTGCCACGGCGCTGACCTTGCTGTTCGCCTGGCTGCTGACACGCAGCATCACCCTGCCCATCGCCCAGGCGCTAGAAGCCGCCGAAGAAGTGGCCGAAGGCAACCTGACGCGCCCGATCACCGTGGACGGCAACGACGAAGCCGGACGCCTGCTCGCGGCCATGGCCAAGATGCAACACAAACTGCGCGACACCCTGCAACGTATCGCCGGCTCCGCTACCCAGCTGGCGTCTGCCGCTGAAGAGCTGAATGCGGTCACCGACGAAAGCGCCCGTGGCCTGACCCAGCAGAACAACGAAATCGAACAGGCCGCCACTGCCGTCAACGAGATGACCAGCGCGGTGGAAGAAGTCGCACGCAACGCGGTGAGCACCTCCGAAGCCTCGCGCAACGCCACCACCTCTGCCGGCGACGGCCGCGACCTGGTGCAGGAAACCGTTAGCGCCATCGAACGCATGAGTACCGATGTGCAGGCCACAGCGTCCCTGATTGGCGATCTGGCCAATGAATCGCGGGATATCGGCAAAGTGCTGGACGTGATCCGTGGCCTGGCTGACCAGACCAACCTGCTGGCCCTGAACGCAGCGATTGAAGCTGCGCGCGCCGGCGAAGCCGGACGTGGTTTCGCCGTGGTGGCCGATGAAGTACGGGCCCTTGCCCATCGCACCCAGCAGTCCACCAGCGAGATCGAACGCATGATCGGCAGTATCCAGACGGGTACCGAACATGCAGTGGATTCGATGCGTAACAGCACCGAGCGGGCCGAATCGACACTCAACATTGCCCGAGGCGCGGGCCTGTCGCTGGACACCATCAACACGGCGATTGTGGAGATCAACGAGCGCAACCTGGTGATCGCCAGCGCGGCGGAAGAACAGGCCCAGGTGGCGCGGGAAGTGGACCGCAACCTGGTGAATATCCGTGACCTGTCGGTGCAATCGGCCACCGGCGCCAGCCAGACCAGTGCGGCGAGCGGCGAGTTGTCGCGGTTGGCGGTGGACCTGAATGGGATGGTCGGAAGGTTCCGCCTCTGAAATAAGCCTTTGCTCACACCGCATACCTTGTGGGAGCTGGCTTGCCTGCGATAGCAATCTATCAGCTAACGCCCCTGGCGCCTGGCACACCGCAATCGCAGGCAAGCCAGCTCCCACATTTGATCGATGCGCAGCCACAAAAGCTTTTTGACAGCGCAGCAATTCAACAGGTTAGAATCCCTGGCACGCAGACTGCATGGTCAGTTTGCGTCCTGTCTTCCCCTGCCCTGGAGTACTGCCTTTGAATGCGACGACCATCAACAGCCTGTTCTTGATCGGCGCGTTGCTGGTGACTGCGAGCATTCTGGTGAGTTCGCTTTCGTCACGCCTGGGGATCCCCATCCTGGTGATTATCCTGGCCGTGGGCATGACCGCCGGGGTCGATGGCGGTGGCATCATTTTCGATAACTACCCGACCGCCTACCTGGTGGGCAACCTCGCCCTCGCCGTGATCCTGCTCGACGGCGGTTTGCGCACCCGGGTGGCGAGTTTCCGCGTGGCGCTGTGGCCGGCATTGTCCCTGGCCACGGTGGGGGTGTTGATTACCACCGGCCTCACCGGCATGGCCGCGGCCTGGCTGTTCGACCTCAATATCATCCAGGGCCTGCTGATTGGTGCCATTGTCGGCTCCACGGACGCCGCGGCGGTGTTCTCACTGCTGGGCGGCAAGGGCCTCAACGAGCGGGTCAGCGCCAGCCTGGAAATCGAATCGGGCAGTAACGATCCGATGGCGGTGTTCCTCACCGTCACCCTGATCGACATGCTCGCCAGCGGCCAGACCGGCCTGCACTGGAGCCTGCTCACGCACCTGATCCGCGAATTCGGCATCGGTGGCCTGGTAGGCCTGGGTGGCGGCTGGCTGATGTTGCAACTGGTCAACCGCATCAACCTGGCCAACGGCCTGTACCCGATCCTGGTGATCGCCGGCGGCCTGTTCGTGTTTGCCCTGACCAACGCCCTGCACGGCAGCGGCTTCCTCGCCGTGTACCTGTGCGGGCTGGTGATCGGCAACCGCCCGGTGCGCAGCCGCCATGGCATTTTGCATATGCTCGACGGCATGGCTTGGCTGGCGCAGATCGGGATGTTCTTGGTGCTGGGCCTGCTGGTCACGCCTCACGATTTGCTGCCCATCGCCCTGCCCGCCCTGGGCCTGGCGCTGTGGATGATCCTGTTTGCCCGGCCGCTGTCGGTGATGGTTGGCCTGCTGCCATTCAAAGCGTTCCACGGGCGCGAAAAGGCCTTTATCGCCTGGGTCGGCCTGCGCGGCGCGGTACCGATCATCCTCGCGGTGTTCCCGCTGATGGCCGGTCTGCCCCATGCACAGCTGTACTTCAACCTGGCGTTCTTTATCGTGCTGGTCTCGCTGTTGGTGCAGGGCACCAGCCTGCCGTGGGTGGCCAAGTTGCTCAAAGTCACCGTACCGCCGGACCCGGCGCCGATCTCCCGCGCGGCCCTGGAAGTGCACGTCACCAGCGAGTGGGAGCTGTTCGTCTACCGCCTGGGCGCAGAAAAATGGTGCATCGGCGCGGCCCTGCGCGAGCTGAAAATGCCCGAAGGCACGCGCATCGCCGCGCTGTTTCGTGGCCAACAACTGCTCCATCCGTCGGGTAGTACGGTGCTGGAAGTCGACGATTTGCTCTGTGTGATCGGCCACGAACACAACCTGCCGGCTCTGGGCAAACTGTTCAGCCAGGCACCGCAACGGGGCCTCGATTTGCGCTTCTTCGGCGACTTCGTCCTCGAAGGCGACGCCCAGCTGGGCGCGGTTTCCGCCTTGTACGGGCTCAAGCTTGAGGGTATCGACCCGGACATGCCGCTGAGCCGTTTCATCACCCAGAAGGTGGGCGGTGCACCGGTAGTCGGCGACCAGGTGGAGTGGAACAACACCATCTGGACCGTCGCGGTCATGGACGGGAACAAGATTGGCAAAGTCGGCGTCAGATTCCCCGAAGGAAGTCGCCCGGGCCCCGGACTCTTCCTCTAAACTGCGGGACAACGACGCCCCGATTCTTCACTTTGCAAGACCGGTCTCTATGCCAACCCTGCGTACTTTTCTCGCCACTGCCCTGCTGGGCCTGACCCTTTGTGTTGGCAGCGTATACGCCGCCGACCCGCCCAGCGCCGAAGCCGTCCAGCAAAGCCTGGATAAACTGCCCGACCGCAAGCTGCCTGACGCCGACATGAAGGCGCTGCAGGCGACCCTGCAACAGACCCTGACCTACCTGGGCAATCAGCAGGACTACGAGCAGCGCCTGGCCGACCTCAAGCGCCAGCTGGAAGAGGCCCCGCGCCAGACCAATGAGAACCAGCGTGAGCTGGCGCGCCTCAAGGCCACCAAAATCATTCCGGTGGCCCAACGCTACGCCAGCCTGCCGGTGCCGCAGCTTGAGCAGTTATTGGTGCAACGCAGCACCCAGCAAGGCGACCTGCAAAAAGAACTGGCCGACGCCAACAGCCTGACCATCGCCGCCCAGACCCGCCCCGAGCGCGCCCAGACCGAAATCAGCAGCAGCCAGACGCGCATCCAGCAAATCAACGCGACGCTCAAGCTTGGCAAAGACAACGGCAAGCCCCTCAGCAGCGACCAGCGCAACCAGCTCAACGCCGAACTGGCGGCCCTGAATGCCTTGATTCCCCTGCGCCGCCAGGAATTGGCCGGCAACAGCCAACTGCAAGACTTGGGCAACAGCCAGCACGACCTGATCCAGGAAAAAACCGCACGCCTGGAGCAAGAAATCCAGGACCTGCAAACCCTGATCAACCAGAAACGCCTGGCCCAGTCCCAGCAGACGGTGACCCAACAGTCCATCGAAGCGCAGAAAGCCGGGGGCAGCAGCATCCTGGCCAAGGAAAGCGCAGACAACCTGAAGCTGTCCGACTACCTGCTCAAAAGCACCGACCGCCTCAACGACCTGACCCAGAAAAACCTGCAGACCAAGCAGCAACTGGACACCGTGACCCAAAGCGATTCGGCCCTGGACGAGCAGATCAACGTGCTCAAGGGCAGCCTGCTGCTGTCCAAGATTCTCTATAAACAAAAGCAGGCCCTGCCGCGTCTGACCGTGGACAAAGACCTGGCCGACGACATCGCCAACATTCGCCTGTACCAGTTCGAGGTCAACCAACAGCGAGAGCTGATCACCTCCCCCAGCGCCTATGTGGACAACCTGCTGGCCAACCAGCCGCCAGATGAAGTCACCCCGCAACTGCGCCGCACCCTGCTGGAAGTGGCGATCACCCGCAGCGACCTGCTGGAACGCCTGAGCCGCGAACTGAGCGCACTGCTCAACGAATCCATCACCCTGCAACTGAACCAGAAACAACTGCTCAGCACCGCCAGCACCCTGCGCGCCACGCTCGACGAGCAAATGTTCTGGATCCCCAGCAACAAGCCGCTGGACACCGAATGGCTGGAAACCGTACCGGCGCACCTGAGCAAGCAGGTCACCACCCTGCCCTGGGCGTCCAGCGTCAGCGAGCTGTATGACGGCCTGACCCAACGCCCGCTGCTGTTCCTGCCGTTGCTGTTGCTGATCGGCGCGCTGCTGTGGCGGCGCAATGCGCTGTATGTGCGCCTGAAAAAGGTTCACCAGGACATCGGCCACTTCAAGCGCGACAGCCAATGGCATACGCCGCAGGCCATCCTGATCAACATCCTGCTGGCGATGCCCGTGGCCCTGGGCCTGGCGCTGTGCGGCTACGCGTTGCAGATCGACGCCCGCGGGCAAAACGCCAACCTGGGCGCGGCCTTGCTGCAGATCGCCCAAGCCTGGCTGGTGTTCTACACCGCCTACCGCATCCTCGCGCCGGGCGGCGTGGCGGAGCTGCACTTTCGCTGGGAGAGGCCGCAGGTCGAATTCCTGCAAGGCTGGATACGCAAGCTCGGGCTGGTGGTACTGGCGTTGGTGGCCGTGGTCGCAATTGCCGAACATCAACCGGCCGCGCTGGCTGACGACGTGTTGGGTATCGCCGTGGTACTGACCTGTTACGGGCTGATGGCCTGGCTGCTGGGCCGCCTGCTGCTGAACAGCCCAACCCACGAAAAGGCCTCATTGTTTCGCAAAGCGATCGGGGTGGTGTTCACCGCCCTGCCCATCGCGCTGTTTATTGCCGTGTGCTTTGGCTATTACTACACCGCGCTGAAACTCAGTGACCGGCTGATCAACACCCTGTACCTGCTGATGTTCTGGCTGGTGATCGAAGCCACCTTCGTGCGCGGCCTGGGTGTTGCCGCACGGCGCCTGGCCTACGCCCGCGCCCTGGCCAAACGCCAGGCAGCCAAGGAGGCCGGTGACGGCGAAGCGGTGATCGAAGAGCCGACCCTGGACATCGAGCAGGTCAACGAACAGTCCATGCGCCTGATCCGCCTGGCCCTGCTCGGCGGCTTTATCGCGGCGTTGTATTGGGTGTGGTCGGACCTGATCTCGGTATTTTCCTACCTGGACAACGTCACGCTGTACGAATACACCAGCGGTACCGGTGCGAATATCAGCATGGTGCCCATCAGCATCGGCGACCTGCTGGGGGCGTCGATTATCATCGGTATCACCTTCGCCCTGGCGCGCAACCTGCCCGGCCTGCTGGAAGTGCTGGTGCTGTCCAAGCTCGACCTGGCCCAAGGCAGTGCCTACGCCACCACCACCTTGCTGTCCTACATCATTGCCGGCGTGGGCTTTGTCACCACCCTTTCCACCCTCGGTGTGAGCTGGGACAAGCTGCAATGGCTGGTGGCCGCGCTGTCGGTGGGCCTGGGTTTCGGCATGCAGGAGATCTTCGCCAACTTCATCTCCGGCATCATGATTTTGTTCGAACGCCCGGTGCGCATCGGCGACACCATTACCATCGGCAACCTGTCGGGTACGGTGAGCAAGATCCGTATTCGTGCCACCACCATTACCGACTTCGACAATAAAGACATCATTGTCCCCAACAAGACCTTCATTACCGGGCAGTTGATCAACTGGTCGCTGACCGACACCATCACTCGGGTGACCCTCAAACTCGGCGTGGACTACGGCTCCGACCTCGACTTGGTGAAGGAACTGTTACTGAAAGCCGCTCGGGAAAACCCTCGGGTCCTGAAAGAACCGGAACCCCATGTGTACTTCCTCAACTTCGGCGAAAGCACACTGGACCACGAGCTGCGCATGCACGTGCGCGACCTGGGCGACCGCAACCCGGTGCTCGACGAGGTCAACCGCTTTATCAACCGTGAGTTCAAGAAACAGCACATCAACATCTCGTTCCGGCAGATGGAGATCTACCTGAAAAACCTCCACGGCCAGGAATACAAACTGGTGCCGGCCGAGGATGAGCGCAAGACCATTGTGCAGCCCGTCGACCAGCCCGACGCCCCAGAGCCACCTGCGGGCAAAGTGGTGGATGCGCCGGAGCCGCCACCCAGCAAACTCGACTAAATGCCCTATCCCCAGCAGAATGCTCGGACATTCTGCTGGAGATGGCCGGTGAAAGCCCTCGACGAACTGACCTTCGACAATCGCTTCGCACGCCTGGGCGATGCGTTCTCAACCCACGTTCTGCCAGAACCCCTGGACGAACCGCGCCTGGTGGTAGCGAGCAAGGCCGCCATGGCGCTGCTCGACCTCGACCCGGCCGTGGCCGAAACCTCCGTGTTTGCCGAACTGTTTGGCGGCCACAAACTGTGGGCCGAAGCCGAGCCACGGGCGATGGTGTATTCCGGGCATCAATTCGGCGGCTACACGCCGCAACTGGGCGATGGCCGCGGGTTGCTGCTGGGCGAGGTCTATAACGAGGCCGGCGAGCATTGGGATTTGCACCTCAAGGGCGCCGGGATGACGCCTTACTCGCGCATGGGCGACGGGCGGGCGGTGTTGCGCTCTTCGATTCGTGAATTCCTCGCCTCCGAAGCCCTGCATGCGCTGGGCATCCCCACCAGCCGCGCCCTGTGCGTGATCGGCTCCAGCACGCCGGTATGGCGGGAGAAACAGGAACGCGGGGCGATGGTTTTACGCCTGGCCCACAGCCATATTCGCTTCGGGCACTTCGAATATTTCTATTACACCAAGAAGCCTGAGCAACAGGCCGAACTGGCCGAGCACGTGCTGAACCTGCACTACCCCGAATGCCGCGAGCAACCCGAGCCTTACCTGGCGATGTTCCGCGAGATCGTCGAGCGCAACGCCGAAATGATCGCCAAGTGGCAGGCTTATGGTTTTTGCCACGGCGTGATGAACACCGACAACATGTCGATCCTGGGCATTACCTTCGACTTCGGGCCCTTCGCGTTTCTCGATGATTTTGACGCGCACTTCATCTGCAACCATTCCGATCATGAAGGCCGCTACTCCTTCAGCAACCAGGTGCCGATCGGGCAATGGAACCTCAGCGCCTTGGCCCAGGCGCTCACGCCGTTTATCAGCGTTGACGCACTGAAAGAAGCCCTCGGCCTGTACCTGCCGCTGTACCAGGCGCACTACCTGGACTTGATGCGCCGCCGCCTGGGCCTGACCACCGCCGAAGACGCCGACCAGCAGTTGGTGGAGCGCTTGCTCAAGCTGATGCAGAACAGCGGCGTGGACTACACGCTGTTCTTGCGCCACCTGGGCGATGAACCCGCTGCTCTGGCCGTGGCGCGGCTACGTGATGACTTTGTCGACCTGGCCGGGTTCGACGCCTGGGCCGAGCAGTACAAGGCCCGCGTGGCGCGGGACGGGGATTACACCCAGGAACAGCGCCGTGAGCGCATGCACGCGGTCAACCCGCTATATATCCTGCGCAACTACCTGGCCCAAAACGCCATCGCCGCCGCCGAATCAGGCGACTACAGCGAAGTGCGGCGGCTGCATGACGTGCTGACCAGACCGTTTGAGGAACAAGCGGGGATGGAGCAGTACGCGCAACGACCGCCGGATTGGGGCAAGCATTTGGAGATTAGTTGTTCGTCGTAAGTCCTAAAGACGGTCGGATTATTCTGCGGTGAGTAGGCTCATCAGATCTGAGGCATACGCTGATGCTCCAGATCATAGGCCTCCACCCAGTCAGAAATGATGTCAAGTAGCCCACTCATTGGATGGTCTTCATCTTCTCCTGTGATATCGAGCAGCTCATCAATCGCCTCGACCAGGACGCCATAATCATCCTCGGTTTGGGGTTTGCGCAGCAGCGTTGCAACGTAAGGCCAATGTTCAATGGCCAGTTTTAGAGCGTGGTTCATGCTTTGTCCTTTTTTCGCGTGTTGATAAACCGCGTCGCCGACACCAGATTGAAGCCAATAGCCGCCCCCAAGGAGCCCCCGATGTCCGAATCTCTTGTAATCCCCTGCCCTCATTGCAACGGCCTCAACCGCATCCCCGGCGAACGCCTGGGTGATGCGCCCAAGTGCGGGCGTTGCAAGCAGTCGGTGTTGCTGAACAAACCCTTTGATTTGAAACAGGGTGACTATGCCAGCCAGATCAAGGGCGACCTGCCGCTGCTGGTCGATGTGTGGGCCGACTGGTGCGGGCCGTGCAAGTCGTTTGCTCCGATATTCGAACAGGCCGCCGGGCAGTTGGAAGGCAAGTGCCGGCTGGCGAAGCTGGACAGTGAGGCTAACCAGCAGCTGTCGGCTCAGCTGGGGATTCGCTCGATTCCCAGCTTGATCCTGTTCAAGAACGGCCGCGAAGTGGCGCGCCAGAGTGGGGCGTTTCCGTTGCCGCAGTTGATGAGTTGGTTGCGTAGCCAGGGGGTGTAAACATCCCCCTCCATCAACTCGGTCAATGTGGGAGCTGGCTTGCCTGCGATGCAGGCGACTCGGTCTGCCTGGTACACCGAGGTGATGCCATCGCAGGCAAGCCAGCTCCCACATTAGATGCATTTCATGCGTTAGGTCAGCGGGGCTTCGTGGTCCATCATCTGGCTGACCAGCATGACGCCCAGTTCGCTTAACTGGTGGATGGCCAGCGCTACGTCGCGGTGTTCGCCGGTGAGGTCGTTGGACAGGTTGAGCAGCAAGGTGCGCACTGAGGAGAAGGTTTCGTAGCTGTTGAGTACGAGGGTTCGGTGGGGAGGTTGGGTGAAACATTGAAAAGACGGATAGACATGCATTTGTTCCCTGATAGGGCCACTACCGTTTCGCTACTAAACGAAGGGTGGCAGCTGTACGCAGGTTAGTAGACCGGGGAACAAAGCAAAGACCGGCGCACCCGAAGGTGCCCTGCGCACAGCCACCATCAGATAGGCGATAAACGCCATGCTTTTGGAGCAGGTGCACATGCTTTGGTCGGTCGGGCTACTAAACCCGATCACTGAACATTCAGCGACCGGCAAACCTTAGAGACGCCCATCCAGACGCACAAGCCGGCGGATTCTGGCGTAGCTGTAGACAAGGTTACAAGGCACAAGCCCAATTGCCAGCCCCTTCCTACATACCTTGTGGGACAAATCCAACTCACCTGCCGACATGCAATCCAAACTGTGGGAGCTGGCTTGCCTGCGATAACGGTGTTCCAGGCGACACATTGACTCAATGTGCCGCCCTCATCGCGGGCAAGCCCGGCTCCCACAGTGTTCGGTGTTGCCTGTGGGGTCAGGCGTTCTCAAGTAAGTTATGCAACTCCACAAACTGCTGCGTCAGCTTATGCCGTGGGTCCAGATGAATCAGCGGCTTGCTCTCCTGGTGCGACTCGCGCATACGCACGGAGCTGGCCAGGTACACCGGCAGTACCGGCAGCCCTTCGGCAATCAACTCATCGAGAATCTGCTGCGGCAGGCTCGCCCGGGCCTGGAACTGGTTGACCACGATGCCTTCCACTTCCAGGCCTTCGTTATGGTCGTCCTTCAATTCTTCGATCTCTGCTAGCAGGCCATACAACGCCTGGCGCGAGAAGCTGTCGCAATCGAAGGGGATCAGCACGCGATCAGCGGCAATCAGCGCCGAAACCGCATAGAAGTTCAAGGCCGGAGGCGTATCCAGGTAAATCCGGTCGTAATCCTCGCTCAGCTCATCCAGCAGCTTTCGCAGCTTGTTGATTTTGTGCTTGGCTTCGAGCTTGGGCTGCAGGTCTGCCAGTTCGGCGGTGGCGGTGATCACGTGCAGGTTGTCGAACGGCGTTTCGTAGATATCTACCTTGTTCTTCTTCGAAAACGGCCCGGAAGACAGCGTCTGCTTGAAAAAATCCGCGATCCCCATGGGGATGTCGTCACCCGTCAGCCCGGTGAGGTACTGGGTTGAGTTGGCCTGTGCATCGAGGTCCACCAACAGGGTTCGATAACCTTCGCTGGCGCTGACCGCCGCCAGGTTGCAGGCGATGCTGGACTTGCCCACACCGCCTTTTTGATTGAACACCACGCGCCGCATGGAAAAACCTCCGTGTATCAATGAATCCCCCGAGTGTAGAGCGCAAAAGCGCCGGTTAGCTACCTCGTTCATCCTTGCGCACTGTCTGGCTCACAAATGAATGGAAACCGCGTAACGATCGAGTCCGGCCTTTGATCGCCGATAATCTGCAAATTCTTCCAACTTATTTGTGATCAATAGTGAACAAACTTTCACCACTATTTGCTAGAACCCCACGGCACCGGGATAATGCGCGCCATACGGCCATTGCTCCCTGTCCCGGAATCCGGGGCCATTGGCCGCACATGGAAGCCCGCAGGGGCGGGATAACTTCTCAGTGATCAACTTCAACATCGCCCAATGGCGCGCCTGGGCTCCCGGCCTTGCGAGTGCGGACGACTGGTACGCCTGGTGCCGGGACCCGGTGTTGCCGCCTGTCAGCGAAGCGTCCCCCGATGTGTCATTTTTGCCAGCCATGCAGCGCCGCCGTCTGAGCCGGCTGGCGCGCATGGCGTTCAGCGTCGGCTGGCCGCTGGCCGAGGGCCTTGAAGACCTGCCACTGGTGTTTATTTCCCGCCACGGCGAAACCCCGCGCACCCTGGACATCCTCAGTGACCTGGCCAACGAGCAGCCGCTGTCGCCCACTCAGTTCAGCCTGTCGGTGCATAACGCGGTGATTGGCCTGTGGTCGATCCTGCGCAATGAAACCAGCGAGATGACCGCCCTCGCCGCCGCCGGCGATGGCCTCGAACACGGCCTGCTCGAAGCCGCCGCATTGCTCAACGAAGGCGCCGCCGCCGTATTGCTGGTGATCACCGAAGAACAACCGCCCCACGCCTACGCCAGCTGGATTAGGGATGTGCCCTTCCCCTACGCCCTCGGCCTGTTGCTCACGCCGGGCGACGAGTGGCAACTGGAACTCACCACCGGCACTGTCCAACTCACTCAAACCCAGTGGCCCCACGCCCTGAACCTGCTGCGCACCCTGCTGACCGAACAGGGCGCCTGCCAACATGCCTGGAAGAACCGAGTATGGAACTGGCAACGCAAGCCCTGACCCACAAGCCACGGCAGGCCTATTATTGGCGCCTGTTCGCCACGGCCCTCAGCTTTTGCCTGTTTGGCATCGGCGGGCTGTGCCTGCGTTTGCTGGTCTTTCCGTTGCTCAGTTGCCTGCCGGGCGACGCCAGCCAGCATCAACGGCGCGCACGCCACACCATCAGTTGCCTGTTCTGGTTTTTCATTCGCCTGATGAAGGGCCTGGGCATTCTCACGTACCGCGTCGAGGGTGCCGAAAAGCTTGGCCGCCCTGGCCAGATGATCGTCGCCAACCACCCGTCGCTGATCGACGTGGTGTTCCTGATCGGCCTGATGCGCCAGACCAACTGCGTGGTCAAGCAGAGCCTGTTCCAGAACCCGTTCACCCGCAGCCCGGTGCGCGATGCCGGCTATATCAGCAATGACGGCAGTGCCGACATGCTCGATGCCGCAGCCGACGCCCTGCGCGCCGGCCAGACGCTGATCATCTTTCCCGAAGGCACCCGCACCACGCCGGGCGCGGCGCCGGCCTTTCATCGCGGCGGTGCGGCCATTGCGCTGCGTGGTGCGACAATCATCACGCCAGTGGTGATCAAGGTCAGCCCCACCACCCTGACCAAGGCCGAACCCTGGTATCGCATCCCCCACCGTCGATTTCACTTCAGTTTGCGCGTGGGCGCCGATATAGAGCCACAAGCGTTTGCCGCAGTCGGGCCCGCGCCCCAGGCTTCACGCAAGCTCAACGATCACCTGCATCACTATTTCATTAAGGAGCTCGCCGAAGATGAGCGACCAACACCGCCTTGAGCACGACATAAAGACGCTGATCATCGAGGCCCTGGGCCTGGAAGACATCAGCCCCGACGATATTGGCAGCGACCAGACCCTGTTTGGCGAAGGCCTGGGCCTGGATTCGGTCGACGCCCTGGAATTGGGCCTGGCGATTCAGAAAAAATACGGCATCAAAATCGATGCCGACGCCAAGGACACCCGCAATCACTTCACCAACGTGGCCAGCCTTGCGGCATTCGTCACGGCCCGACAGGCAGCTTGAGACCGTACCATGCAAACTCGTGACGATATCTTCAACACCCTGCGCGACGCCTTGGTGGAACTGTTTGAACTGCCCCCGGAACGCGTCACCCTCGACGCCAACCTGTACCAGGACCTGGAAATCGACAGCATCGACGCCGTGGACCTGATCGACCACATCAAGCGCCAGACCGGCAAGAAAATCGCCGCCGAAGAGTTCAAGGCGGTACGCACGGTGAACGACGTGGTAGAGGCGGTGTACCGTCTGGTCCAGCCCGCCGCATGAGCCGGCTGATCGGCCTTGGCCTGTTATTGGCGGGGCTGCTGTACCCCTTCGCCGTGTATTACGGCACCGAGCATTTTGCACCCTGGCAGTTCGGCTTGCTGCTGGGCAGCCTGTGGCTGTTGCGCGCGCTCACCGCTGCGCGGCGCCCGGGCAGCCGTTGGATGGCGGTGGTGGTGATCGTGTTTTGCCTGGCACTGGCATGGTTCGATAACCCGCAGTGGCTGCGCTGGTACCCGAGCCTGGTCAGCGGGTTCATGCTGGCGCTGTTCGGCCTGAGCCTGAAATACGGCCCGCCGATGGTCGAGCGCCTGGCACGCATGACCGACCCGCACCTGCCGCCCCACGCGGTGGTGTATACCCGCCGGGTCACCCTGGTGTGGAGTGTGTTTTTTCTCTGTAATGGCCTGCTCGCCGCCGCGCTCACCCTGTGGGCACCGCTGAGCTGGTGGACGTTGTACAACGGCCTGATCGCCTACGGGCTGATGGGGCTGTTGTTTGCCGTGGAATGGCTGGTACGACAAAGGGTTCGAGGCCGCGTATGAAAGGGTTGAAACTTGAGCATTTGCTGCTTGAGCCACTGCAAGATCGCGGGGTGACCACCGAGCCCCTCATGAATCACGCGCAACTGTGGGAGCAGTCGCTGAGCCTGGCGGCGGGCCTGCAAGCCCGGGGTATCCGGCGCCTGGCCGTGCACCTGGAAGACGCCGGGCTGCTGGCGATTGCGCTGCTGGGCGCCTGGCGCGCAGGCGCGAGCGTGCTGCTGCCCGCCGACCTGCAACCCCAGACGCGCCAACGCTGGGCCACTGCCGTGGATGCCTGGCTGGTCGAAGCCAGCGACCTGGACGCGCTGTATCAAGTGCCCTTGAGCGCCGCCGCCCTCGACTTGGACACTTGCCAACTGAGCCTGTGCACCTCCGGCTCCAGCGGCGAGCCCAAGCGCATCGACAAGTCCCTGCGCCAGTTGGCCAATGAAGTAGAGGCGCTGGAGGCCCTGTGGGGCAAAGACCTCAAGGACGCCTGCATCATCGGCAGTGTCGCCACCCAGCATATCTACGGCTTGCTGTTTCGCGTGCTGTGGCCGCTGTGCGCAGGTCGCACCTTTGTGCGCAAACAACTGGCGTTCCCCGAAGACATGCAGCGCTCCAGCCGAGAGCACCGGCAATTTGCCTGGGTGGCCAGCCCGGCGTTGCTCAAGCGCATGGGCGACAACCTCGACTGGCCGGCACTGAGCCAGGTTGCGCGAGTGTTTTCCTCCGGCGGTGCATTGCCGATTGAAGCTGCCGGCCGCCTCTACGACCGTTTACAGCAATGGCCGACGGAAATCCTCGGCAGCTCGGAAACCGGCGGCATCGCCTGGCGCCAGGGTGCGCAACCCTGGCAGCCGTTTGCCGATGTACAACTGAGCCAGGATGCCGACGGCGCTCTGCGTATCGCATCAAAATACCTGCCCGAAGGGCACATCGAACAGACTGCCGACGCTGCACGCATCCATGCCGATGGCCGTTTTGAGTTGCTGGGCCGCCTGGACCGTATCGTCAAGCTGGAAGAGAAACGCATCTCCCTGCCGATGCTCGAACAGGCGTTGATGACCCACCCGTGGGTCGCCGAAACCCGCTTGGGCGTGGTGCAGGAAAACCGCGCCTCCCTCGGCGCGCTGGTGGTGCTCAGCAGCGATGGCTTGCATGCCCTGCGCAACCAGGGCCGCCGCACGCTCACCCAAACCTTGCGCCAGCACTTGAGCCAACATTGCGAGGCCCTGGCCTTGCCGCGCCGCTGGCGCTTGCTGCGCCAACTGCCGCTGAACAGCCAGGGCAAGCTGCCTCAGGCCGATGTCGAAGCCTTGTTGCTGGCGCCTCGCCCCAAGGGCCCAGAGGTGTTGGCGCAAGTCGAAACCGAAGGTGAATGGACCTTGCAACTGAGCATCCCACCGGACCTGGCCTATTTCAGCGGGCACTTCCCGGTCACGCCGGTATTGCCCGGCGTGGTGCAAGTGGAATGGGCCTTCAACCTGGGCCAGCAACTGCTCGACTTGCCGAGCACCTTCGCCGGTATGGAAGTGCTCAAGTTCCAACAACTGGTACGCCCGGGCGATCACATCGAACTGCACCTGCGCTTTGATCGGGAGCGTAGCAAACTGTACTTCGCCTATCGCAATGGGGTTGCGGCGTGCTCAAGCGGGCGGATCGTGCTGGAGGCCGCGCATGCATAAGCCGGGTGAGCACTTCGTGCTCAATCGCGGGCAAGCCCGCTCCCACACTGGATCAGTGTCGGCCAACAATCTTGTGTGCACAGCAAATCCAATGTGGGAGCTGGCTTGCCTGCGATGCAGGCGGCGCGGTGTATCGGTTGCCCCCCATCATGCATAACCCCTGCGCTTTAATCCCGGTGTACAACCACGAAGCCGCCGTGCCGGCCGTGGTCCACAGTGTGCTGAAAAGCGGCCTGCCCTGCCTCTTGGTGGACGATGGCAGCAGCGCCGCCTGCGCAGCCGTGCTGGCGCACCTGGCGACGCTGGACAACGTCACCCTGCTGACCCTGCCCAGCAACCAGGGCAAGGGCGGCGCCGTGATGGCCGGTTTCCGCGAGGCAGCGCGCCTGGGCTACACCCACGCCCTGCAAGTGGACGCCGATGGTCAGCACGACCTGCGCGAAGTCGAGACCTTTATCCACACCTCACGCCAGCACCCCGACGCCGTCATCTGCGGCTACCCCGAATACGACGACAGCGTGCCCAAGGGCCGCCTGTACGCACGTTACCTGACCCACGTTTGGGTGTGGATCAACACCCTGTCGCTTGAGATTCGCGACTCGATGTGCGGCTTTCGCGTGTACCCGCTGGCGCCGACCCTGGCGCTGATGGACTCGGCCTACATCGGCACGCACATGGATTTCGACTCGGACATCCTGGTACGCCTGGCCTGGCGCAACCAGCCTATGCGCTGGCTGCCCACCCAGGTGCACTACCCCGCCGACGGCCTGTCGCACTTTCGCTTGTTGCGTGACAACCTGCGCATCAGCGCCATGCACACGCGGTTGTTCTTCGGCATGCTCGTGCGCGCGCCGATGATCCTGTGGCGACGGTGGCAAGCATGAACGACAGCACCAAACATTGGGCCGACCGCGAGGAACGCGGCAGCTTCTGGCTGATGAAATTCACCGCGGTCGCGGTCAAAGTCCTCGGCCGTCGCCTATTGAGCCCGTTGCTCTACAGCATCGTCTTTTACTTCTTCCTGTTCGGCCGCACCGCACGCCACAGCGCGTGGCAATACCAGCAGCGGCTGGCGCAATGGAGCGGGCGCGATGACTTGCTGCCGAGCCACCGCACCGTCTTTGCCCAGTTCATGGCCTTCGCCGATTCGCTGCTGGACAAGCTGGACGTGTGGAACGGCAAGCTGCGCCTGGAGCAAATCGAGATCAACGACCCGGCGCAGTTGCGCAGCCAACTGCGTGGCGAGCGCGGGCAGATGCTGGTGGGTGCGCACCTGGGTAACCTGGAAGTGTGCCGCGCCCTCGCGGAGATTGGTGAGCAGGTCACCATGAATGTGCTGGTGCACACCAAGCACGCCGAGCGTTTCAACCGCCTGCTGGGCGAGGCCGGCGCGACCCATTTGCGCCTGATTCAGGTGAGCGAACTGGACCCGGCCACCATGCTGCTGCTCAGCCAGCGCCTGGACGATGGCGAGTGGCTGGCGATTGCCGGCGACCGCATCCCGCTGCACGGCGGGCGTACGGTGCGCGTGGACTTCCTCGGCCATACGGCGGCATTTCCCCAAGGCCCATGGCTGCTGGCGGGCTTGCTCAAGTGCCCGGTCAATCTGCTGATGTGTCTTAAGCACCAGGGCCGCTATCGCCTGACTATCGAGCCCTTTGCCGATTTGATCGAGTGGAAGCGCAGTACCCGCGAGCAGGTCATCGCCCTGTGGACCGCCCGCTACGCCGCACGCTTGGGCCAGTTCTGCCTGCAAGCGCCCCAACAATGGTTCAACTTTTACCCTTTCTGGAAGACCGATGACGACGCCTCTTGAGCCCATCACCTTTGGTGAACGCCCCCTGCGCATCGAAGACGTGCTGGCCCTGGCCAACCGCCAGGTACCCACTCGCCTGCAGGACGATGCCGCGTACCGCCAACGCATCGCCAAGGGCGCGCAGTTCCTCGACTCGCTGCTGGACAAGGAAGGCGTGATCTACGGCGTGACCACCGGCTACGGCGACTCCTGCGTAGTGGCGGTGCCGCTGGAGCACGTCGAAGCCTTGCCGCGTCATCTGTACACCTTTCACGGTTGCGGCCTGGGCAAGTTGCTCGACGCCCAAGCCACCCGTGCCGTGCTGGCGGCGCGTTTGCAGTCGCTGTGCCATGGCGTATCGGGCGTACGCGTGGAGCTGCTGGAGCGCTTGCACGCCTTCCTCGAACACGATGTGCTGCCACTGATCCCGGAAGAAGGCTCGGTGGGTGCCAGTGGTGATCTGACGCCGCTGTCCTACGTGGCCGCGACCTTGTCCGGCGAGCGCGAGGTGCTATTCCGTGGTGAACGCCGTCCGGCGGCCGACGTTCACCGCGAGCTGGGCTGGGAGCCGTTGGTCCTGCGCCCCAAGGAAGCCCTGGCACTGATGAACGGCACCGCGGTGATGACCGGCCTGGCCTGCCTGGCCTTCGCCCGCGCCGACTACCTGCTGCACCTGGCGACGCGCATCACCGCGCTCAATGTGGTGGCGCTGCAAGGCAACCCGGAACACTTCGACGAGCGCCTCTTCGCCGCCAAGCCGCACCCAGGGCAGATGCAAGTGGCTGCGTGGCTGCGCCACGACCTGGCGATCGATGCACCGACCGCACCGCTGCATCGCTTGCAGGATCGCTATTCGCTGCGCTGCGCACCCCACGTACTCGGCGTGCTGGCCGATAGCTTGAGCTGGCTGCGCTCGTTCATCGAAATCGAGCTCAACAGCGCCAACGACAACCCGATCATCGACGCTGAAGAAGAACGCGTACTGCATGGCGGGCACTTCTACGGCGGGCATATCGCCTTCGCCATGGACAGCCTCAAGACCCTGGTGGCCAACGTTGCCGACCTGCTCGACCGCCAGCTCGCACTGTTGGTGGATGTGCGCTACAACCATGGCCTGCCGAGCAACCTGTCGGGCGCCCCGGCTGATCGTGCAATGATCAACCATGGCTTCAAGGCCGTGCAGATCGGCACCAGCGCCTGGACCGCCGAAGCGCTGAAAAACACCATGCCGGCCAGCGTGTTCTCACGCTCTACCGAGTGCCACAACCAGGACAAGGTGAGCATGGGCACCATCGCTGCCCGCGATGCGATCCGCGTGCTGGAGTTGACCGAACAGGTGGCCGCCGCGACCCTGCTCGCCGCGAACCAGGGCGTGTGGCTGCGCGCCCAGGCCGAGGATGCCCGCCCACTGCCACCGGCACTGGCCGCGATGCACGCCGAACTGGCCCAGGATTTTGCGCCGGTCATCGAAGACCGCGCCTTGGAAGGCGAACTGCGCCTGTGCCTGCAACGCATCGCCGCGCAACACTGGAGGCTGCATGCGTAGCCCCGGCGTGTTGCACAGCGACACTGAAATCCTTGTGCCTTTTTTCGACATCGACACCATGAACGTGGTGTGGCACGGGCATTACGTGAAGTATCTGGAAGTGGCGCGCTGTGCGTTACTGGACAAGATCGGCCATAACTACACGGCAATGCTCGAAGCCGGCTATGCGTGGCCGGTGATCGACATGCAGCTACGCTATGTACGCGGCGCGACCTTCGGCCAGACCATCAATGTGGGCGCCAGCCTGGTGGAATGGGAGAACCGTTTGAAGGTGAACTACCTGATTACCGACCTGGCCAGCGGCGAACGCTTGACCCGCGCCAGCACCGTGCAAGTGGCGGTGGAAATCGCCAGTCGCGAAATGCAGCTGGCCTCGCCCAAAGTCTTCACCGACGCCGTAGAGAGAGCCCTGAAATGAGATCCCCTGTGGGAGCGGGCTTGCCCGCGATGGACGTTAACGATAACGCAGGTCGCCTGACGCTGCGCAGCGCCCTCAGGTTCTTCGCGGGCAAGCCCGCGCCCACATTGATCGCGTTGTTGCTGAGCTTCAGCGCCCACGCCTTCGACCTCCAGCAGTTGAGCGATCAGCTTGCCAAACCCTCCGTGATCCACGGCAACTTCACCCAGGAAAAACACCTGCGCGCCCTGCCCCAGCCATTGGTGAGCAAAGGCACCTTCGTGCTCGCCAAGGATCACGGCCTGCTGTGGCTGTTGAAAACCCCGCTGCAACAGGACTACCGCATTACAGCCCAGGGCATTGCCCGCCGCGATGCCAATGGCTGGCAACTACTGCCAAACAAGAGTGCCGGCGCCGAACAGAATCGTTTGTTCCTGGCAGTACTGCAGGGCGACAGCAGTGGCCTGCAGCGCGACTTCGACCTGCAACTGCAAGGCGAGGCCCAACAATGGAAGCTCACGCTGACCCCACGCTCACTGCTGCTCAAGCAAGTCTTCACCCAGATCAATATCGACGGCGGCGCACTGGTGCGCACCATTGAACTGCTGGAAACCCAAGGCGACAGCACGCTGTTGCGCATGCAGGACAGTACCGCCGACCAGCCGTTGAGCAATGCGGAGCAACACGACTTTGCCCAGTGAGCGCCTGCTGCCGCGCCTGTTCCTGACCTTGCTGGTGGCCGTGCTGGCCCTGGCAGGCTGGCAGTGGCGTGATGGCGCGCCGTTGTCGGCCAACCTGATGGAACTGGTGCCCGGCAGCACGCCGGACGCGTTGGAGCTGCAAGCCGAACAGCGCATGCAAGAGCCGCTCAACCGCGAAATGCTGGTACTGGTGGGGCATGCCGACCGCCAGCAAGCGGTGGCCGTGGCGCAGCAACTGGGTGAGCGTTGGCAGGCCAGCGGCCTGTTTGAAAAGGTGCAGTGGAACCTGCAAGCCGACTTGCCAGCGTTGCGCGAACAACTGCTGCGTGGGCGTTTGTCGATGCTCTCGTCCAAGGACCGCGAACAACTGATCCAGCAGCCTGAGGCGTTCATCCAGCAACGCGTGCAATCGCTGTTCGACCCCTTCACCGGTTTCAGCCTGGTGCCAAGCCAGGACGATTGGCTCGGCCTCACCGGGCGCATCCAGAACAGCCAGCCGCAACACGGTGCGGTGCAAATGGACATCGGCAGCGGCGCCTTGATCGCCGATGCCGACGGCAAGAGTTGGGTGCTACTGCGAGCCCGCACTACCGGCAACGCCTTCGACATGAAGCTGCCGCTGCAAGTGGCGGACTTGCTGAAGGCCAGCCGCGAGCAAGCCAGCGCACACGGCGCGCAACTGCTCGCCGCCAGCGGTTTACTCTATGCGGCCAACGGGCAGCAGCAGGCCACGCGGGAAATGACCTGGGTCGGCGGCGGCGCCACCCTGGGCATCCTGTTGTTGCTGCTGCTGGCGTTCCGACGCTGGCGGGTGTTGCTGGCGTTCGTGCCGGTACTGGTGGGCATGCTGTTTGGCGCGGTGGCATGTGTGGCGCTGTTTGGGCATATGCATGTGATGACCCTGGTGCTGGGTTCCAGCCTGATCGGCGTGGCGGTGGATTACCCACTGCACTACCTGTCCAAAAGCTGGAGCCTGCAACCCTGGCGCAGTTGGCCGGCGTTGCGCCTGACCCTGCCAGGGCTGAGCCTGAGCCTGGCCACCAGCGCTATCGGCTACCTGGCGCTGGCCTGGACGCCGTTCCCGGCGCTGACACAGATTGCGGTGTTTTCGGCTGCCGGTTTGGTCGGTGCCTATTTGTGTGCCGTGTGCCTTTTGCCCGCGCTGCTCAAGGGCGTGGAACTGCGCCCGGCGCAATGGCCGCTGCGTGTCGCCCAAAGCCTATGGCAGCTGCGCACGGCCTTGCTCAAACGCGTGCCCAGTTCGGTACTGCTGGTGTGGGTGCTGCTGTTCTGCGCGGCGGGCCTGTGGCAACTGAACACTAAAAACGATATCCGCCAATGGATCGGTGCACCGCCGCAGTTGCTGCAGGAAGCCCAGGCCGTGGCGCGCATCACCGGGTTCCAGCCCACCAGCCAGTTTTTCCTGGTGCGGGCGGACAATCAGCAACAGTTGCTGGAACGCCAGGCCGCCCTGGGCAAACGCTTGGACCAGTTGGTACAGATGGACAAGCTTCAGGGCTACCTGGCGCTCAATCAACTGGTCAACCTCCCCGCCGAACAACAACAGTTGCGCGAGGCGCTGAACAACCTGGCGCCACACTGGCAACCGCTACTGGACCTCGGCGTGCCCCTCAGTGCCCTGCAAGCCGAAGTGGCGCAATTGCAGGCGCTGCCCACCGCAGACATCGACGCCGCACTGCAAGGCCCGCTGGCCGAGCCCTGGCGCACCCTGTGGCTCGGCCCGGTCGACGGCGGCGTGGCAGCCATGGTCAGCCTGCAAGGCTTGAACAACCCGGCGCTGCTGCGGGTACAGGCGCTGGACTTGCCCGGCGTGCAACTGGTCGACCGCCTGGGCGACTTGAACCGCGTATTTGCCGACACGCAGATCAGCGCTGCCGAATTGAAGTTGCTGTCTTGCGTGCTGATCGTGCTATTGCTGATTGCGCCCTTCGGCGTTGGCGGCGCCTTGCGTATCGTCGCCCTGCCGCTGCTGGCCGCGTTGTGCAGCCTGGCCAGCCTCGGTTGGCTGGGCCAGCCGCTGACTTTGTTCAGCCTGTTTGGCCTGCTGCTGGTCACGGCCATCAGCGTCGACTATGCGATTTTGATGCGCGAGCAGATCGGCGGCCCTGCCGTCAGCCTGTTGGGAACACTGCTGGCAGCGCTGACGACTTGGTTGTCGTTCGGCCTGCTGGCGGTCTCCAGTACACCGGCCGTGAGTAATTTCGGCTTGTCGGTCAGCCTGGGCCTGGCGTTCAGCTTTATGCTGGCACCCTGGGCCGGCCGGCAGAAACACGCCTTATGAATGTGATTAGCGCCTATGCGGCAAGGAGCCCTCGTGCCCACAGTTGAAATGGAACGTCGCCAGGTGGTGGTGATCGGTGCCGGGCCTTCCGGTGCCATCGCGGCCGCGCTGTTAAAGCGCAAAGGGCATGATGTATTGATCATCGAGCGCGAGCATTTCCCGCGTTTCTCGATTGGCGAAAGCCTGCTGTCGCACTGCATCGACTTTATCGAAGAAGCCGGCATGCTCGACGCTGTGCAAGCTGCAGGCTTCCAGGTAAAAACCGGCGCGGCCTTCGCCTGGGGCGAGCGCTACAGTGCCTTTGATTTCAGCGACACCTTCAGCAACGGCAAGCCCACCACCTTCCAGGTGCAGCGCGGCGAGTTCGACAAATTGCTGGCCGACCAGGCGGCACTGCAAGGCGTAGAAATCCGCTATGGCCAAACCATTGTCGGCGTGGATTTTTCTGCCGAGAGCCGGTATTTGCATGTGCGCCGCCAGAATGGCAGCGAGTACCACCTCAAGGCCAGGTTCGTGCTCGATGCCAGCGGCTATGGCCGCGTGTTGCCACGCCTGCTGGACCTGGAAGCACCGTCGAATTTCCCGCTGCGCCAGGCCGTATTCACCCACGTCGAAGACCGTATCGAACACCCAGGCTTTGACCGCAGCAAAATCCTGGTGACCACTCACCCGACCCAGCGCGACATCTGGTTCTGGACCATCCCGTTCAGTAACGGCCGTTGCTCGGTGGGCGTGGTCGCGGCCAAGGAGCATTTCGAGGGTGCCGACAGCGACCTCGACGCCTGCCTGCGCGGCTTTATCGAGCAAACCCCAAGCCTGTCCGGCGTGCTGCAAAATGCCGTCTGGGACACTCCGGCGCGCACCATCGGCGGCTACTCGGCCAACGTCAAAACCCTGCACGGCCCAGGCTTTGCGCTACTGGGCAATGCGGCCGAATTCCTCGACCCGGTGTTCTCTTCCGGCGTGACCATTGCCATGCGTTCGGCGAGCATGGCCGCAGGGGTGCTGCACCGCCAATTGAGCGGCGAAACGGTGGACTGGCAAACCGAGTTCGCCGAACCGCTCAAGCGCGGTGTCGATACCTTCCGTTGCTACGTCGAGGGTTGGTATGCGGGCACGTTCCAGGACGTGATTTTCCATCCTGGCAGTTCACCGGAGATTCGCCGCATGATCAGCTCTATCCTGGCCGGTTACGCCTGGGATGAACGCAACCCGTTTGTCAGCGAGCCGAAACGGCGCTTGCGGATGTTGTCGGATATTTGTGCGAGTGAAGCGGTATGAGCAGCCCGGGCGTCGAAAAAAACTACCTGAGTCAAAACTACGTCGAAGAAACCAAGTTCGGTTTCTGGTTCCTGCGCAGCCATACCTGGCAGCATCACGTGTTGCGCGTGGCGATCAATGACCTTCGCAGCCTGTTCAGCGAGCCGCTGCCGGTGGCGCCGGTGTTGCTGGATGCCGGTTGCGGCCAAGGCAAATCCTTCCAGTTGCTGCATCAGGTATTTGCGCCTTCGCGCCTGATCGGCCTGGATGCGGACCCTCACAGCCTGGCACTGAGCCGCGAAGAAGCCGCGCGGCTGGGCCTGGATGTGGAGTTGATCGGCAGCGACTGCGCAACCCTCAACCTAGCGGATGCCAGCGTCGATATCCTGTTCTGCCACCAGACCTTCCATCATCTGGTGGAACAACATCGCGCACTCAAGGAGTTCTATCGGGTGCTCAAGCCGGGCGGCTATCTGCTGTTTGCCGAATCCACCGAAGCTTACATCGACACCTGGGTGATTCGCTGGCTGTTCCGCCACCCGATGCATGTGCAAAAGAGCGCCGAAGAATACCTGGAGATGCTGCGCGAGCAGGGCTTTGAGTTCGCTGCACAGAACATTTCGTACCCTTACTTGTGGTGGAGCCGTTCCAGTGACTTCGGCCTGCTGGAACGCTGGGGCCTGCGCAAGGCACCGCCCGTGGGCCAGCGCGAGGAAACCCTGGTCAACTGCGTGGCCCGTAAACCTGTGGAGAACGCGGCCCCATGATGCGCCTGCTGTTGATAAGTTGCCTGCTGCTGCTCGGTGCCTGCGCCAGCCAGGCGCCGCTGCCGGAAAAAATGCCGGCCCTGGCCTTGCCGATGCAATTGCATGTGCAGCGCCTGGCGGACAGCCAGAGCCAGGACTGGCTGCTGGTGATCCAGCGCGAAGGCCGCGCGATTCGCTGGTCGATGATGGACCCGCTGGGCATTCCCCTGGCCCGGCAAAAACTGCTTGATGGGCAGTGGCAGGCAGACGGCTTGCTGCCGCCCAACCCCCAGGCGCGCACGCTATTTGCCGCGCTGCTGTTTGCCCTGACCGCGTCCGGTGACGTACCGGCGTTGTATCCCACTGCCCAGGCCATGGACCTGACGCGCACGCTGCCGGGCCACTGGCAGATCGTCTACCAGTCTTCGGAGGTGTTCAGCGTGAACATGGCCGACCCGCCGCTGAGTTACCGCATCAGCCCGCTGGGTGTGAGCCGATGACCGCCTACCTCAACGCCCTTGGCGTGATCTGCGCCCTTGGCCGTGGCCAGGCGCAAGTCAGCCGCAAGCTGTTTGCCGGCGACTGTTCGGGCATGCGTGCCGAAAGCGGTTGGGTGCCGGAACGCGTCGTGCCGGTGGCCGCCGTATACGGCGAACTGGCGAGCCTGCCCCCGGAACTGGCCCAGCAAAGCAGTCGCAATAACCAGTTGCTGCTGGAAGCGGCGCTGCAGATCGAAGATCAGATTCGTCAGGCCATCCAAACCTACGGCCCTGGCCGGGTCGGGGTTGTGCTCGGCACCAGCACCTCGGGCATTGACGAAGCCAGCCGTGGCATTGCCCATTACCTGCAAAACACGCAGTTCCCCGCCGACTACGATTACCAGCAACAGGAACTCAGCGCCCCGGCCAACTTCCTCGCTGACTGGTTGAACGTGAGCGGCCCGGCCTATGTGATTTCCACCGCCTGCACCTCCAGCGCCCGAGCATTGATGAGCGCCCAGCGCCTGTTGGACCTGGGGGTGTGCGATGCGGTGATCTGCGGCGGCGTGGACAGCCTGTGCAAGCTGACACTGAACGGGTTTACCGCGCTGGAAGCCGTGTCTGCCGAGCGCTGTAATCCGTTCTCGGTGAACCGCAACGGCATCAATATCGGTGAAGCGGCGGTGCTGTTCCTGATGAGCCGCGAGCCGGCCCCCATCGCCTTGCTGGGCAGCGGCGCCAGTTGCGACGCGCACCATATCTCTGCGCCCGAGCCCAGCGGCAAGGGCGCGTTGCTGGCCATGCGCAAGGCCCTGGCCAGTGCAAAGCTTTCGCCCGAGCAGATCGGTTACCTGAACCTGCACGGCACCGCAACCCAACACAACGACGCCATGGAAAGCCTGGCGGTCGCCAGCCTGTTTCCAGGCGGCGTCGCCTGCTCATCGACCAAGCCCATGACCGGCCACACCCTCGGCGCTGCCGGGGCACTGGAAGCCGCGTTCTGCTGGCTGAGCCTGACCCATCGCCTGCTGCCACCCCACGTATGGGACGGCCACCCCGACCCGGCGCTGCCCGCGTTGCAATGGGCGCGCAGCGGCGACAGCTTGAAAAAACCCTGCCTGATGAGCAACTCGTTTGCCTTCGGCGGTAACAATGTCAGCCTGATAATCGCAGAGGCCCCATGATCGATTGGCCACTTGCCGAACTGCTGCCCCATGCGGGCGACATGATCCTGATCGACCAGGTGCTGTCGTTCGATGAAGAGCAGATCCACACCCGCGTCACCATCAAGCCCGGCGGCCTGTTCAACCGTGCTGACGGCAGCCTGCCCGCCTGGGTCGGCATCGAGCTGATGGCGCAAAGCGTCGCCGCCTATGCCGGTTGCCATGCGCGCCAGCAAGGTAAGGCCGTGGAGCTGGGTTTCCTGTTGGGCACACGTAAGTTCGAGTGCAACGTGGAGCACTTCCCGGCCGGTGCCGAGCTGAATATCCACGGCCTGCGCTCCCTGGAAGACGACAACGGCATGGGCGTGTTCGAATGCCACCTCGCCGGCGACGGTATCCAGGCCAGCGCGCGCTTGAACGTATTTCGACCGCCCCAGGCGGCCAACTATTTAGATGAATCGAAGGACGAAACGCCATGACTGAATCCGTACTGGTCACCGGCTCCAGCCGTGGCATAGGCCGCGCCATTGCCCTGCGCCTGGCCCAGGCCGGCCATGACATCGTGCTGCATTGCCGCAGCGGCCGTGCCGAAGCCGACGCGGTACAGCTCGAGGTCCAAGCCCTGGGGCGCGAGGCACGCGTGCTGCAGTTCGACGTGGCCGATCGCGCTGCGTGCAAAGAGATCCTTGAGGCCGATGTGGAGCAGCATGGCGCCTACTACGGCGTGGTGCTCAATGCTGGCCTGACCCGCGACGGCGCCTTTCCTGCGCTGTCGGAAGACGATTGGGATGTGGTGATGCGCACCAACCTGGATGGCTTCTACAACGTGCTGCACCCGGTGATGATGCCGATGATTCGGCGCCGCGCCGCCGGGCGTATCGTGTGCATTACCTCGGTGTCCGGATTGATCGGCAACCGCGGCCAGGTCAACTACAGCGCTTCCAAAGCCGGCTTGATCGGCGCAGCCAAGGCGCTGGCCATCGAATTGGGCAAGCGCAAGATCACCGTCAACTGCGTGGCGCCGGGCCTGATCGACACTGCGATGCTGGATGAAAACGTGCCGGTAGAAGAACTGATGAAAATGATCCCGGCCCAACGCATGGGCACGCCGGAAGAAGTCGCCGGCGCCGTGAACTTCCTGATGTCGGCCGAAGCCGGCTACATCACGCGCCAGGTGCTGGCCGTGAACGGGGGCCTGTGCTGATGAAGCGCGTTGTCGTCACCGGCATGGCCGGCGTGACCTCCCTGGGCAGCGACTGGGACACCATCGCCGCGAACTTTCGCGCCAACCGCAGCGGCATTCGGCGCATGGATGAGTGGGACCGTTTCACCGAACTGAACACCCGCCTGGCCGGCCCTATCGACGATTTCGTCGTGCCCGCTCACTGGACGCGCAAACAACTGCGCAGCATGGGCCGCGTCTCGCGCCTGGCGGTGTGGGCGGCGGAGCAGGCGTTGCGGGACGCCGGCTTGCTGGGTGACGAGTCGATCAAGGACGGGCGCATGGGCGTGGCCTGTGGCTCGTCCACCGGCAGCACCGATGAGATCAAGGCGTTCGGCAATATGCTGCTCAACTCGGTGGCCGAGGGGCTCAATGCCAACTCCTATGTGCGCATGATGCCGCACACCACGGCGGCAAATATCAGCATCTTCTTTGGCCTCACGGGCCGGCTGATTCCTACCTCCAGCGCCTGCACCAGCGGCAGCCAGGGCATCGGCTACGCCTATGAGGCAATCAAGTTCGGGCGCCTGCCGTTGATGCTTGCGGGCGGCGCAGAAGAACTGTGCCCCACCGAAGCCATGGTGTTCGATGCGCTGTACGCCACCAGCCTGAAAAACGATGCGCCGCAAACCAGCCCTCGTCCCTACGACAGCGGCCGCGACGGCCTGGTGATCGGTGAAGGTGGCGGCATGTTGGTGCTCGAAGAGTTGGAACACGCACTCGCGCGAGGCGCGCATATTCATGCGGAGCTGGTCGGCTTCGGCAGCAACGCCGACGGCCAGCACACCACCCGCCCGGAACAGAAAACCATGCGCCGCGCCATGGAGCTGGCCCTGGAAGACGCAGGTCTTGAACCGTCCGCCATCGGCTACGTGAACGGCCATGGCACGGCTACCGATCAGGGCGACATCGCCGAAACCCTGGCCACCAGCAGCCTGTTTGGCAGCCGCATGCCGATCAGTTCGCAGAAGAGTTTCCTGGGACACACCCTGGGTGCGTGCGGGGCGTTGGAATCGTGGTTCAGCATCGAGATGATGAACCGCGACCAGTACGTGCACACCTTCAACCTGGACGCGGTCGACCCGCAATGCGGCGAGCTGGACTACCTGCAAGGTGGCTTTCGCCAGATGCACAACGACTACGTGATGAACAACAACTTTGCCTTCGGCGGGGTCAACACCTCGTTGATCTTCCGCCGCTGGGCCTGACTTTTTAATCGATTGGAGAAAACGGAATGTCTTCCCTGCTACGCGCTGCCCTGATCACCCTGGCCCTGCTGACCACGGCTGGCTGCACCAGCAAACCCGTGCTCAACACCCAGCATGAGTTACCGGCCACAAGCCAGGTCAGCGAAGAAAAAATGAAGCAAGTGATCGTCGCCGCCCTGCAAAAACGCGAGTGGACGGTACAACGCCTGAGCCCACAACTGGTGCAGGCCGAGATCACCGTGCGCGGCCAGTTCTACGCCGCCATCGACATCCGCTACACCCGCAACAGCTACGCCATCACCTACCGCGACAGCCGCGACCTGGGCTACAAGGACGGTAAGATCCATCGCAACTACAACCGTTGGGTGAGCATGCTGGATCGGGATATTCTGGCGGGGTTGCGTACTTACAGCGTGAATGAAGCAAATACTTCGCCCCAAAACTGACCCCCTTGTGGCGAGGGAGCTTGCTCCCGCTGGACTGCGCAGCAGGCCCATTTTTTAGGGCCGCTACGCGACCCAGCGGGAGCAAGCTCCCTCGCCACAGGTTATTGAGCGGCCTTACGCGTCAACAACTCCACAAACCCCTTCGCCATTGGCGTTTGCGCGCCCTTGCGCTGCACCAGCCACACCGCCGTCACCGCCTGCGGGTCGAGCAAGGTGCGATAGACCACGCCATCAATGCGGATGCGCTGGTAAGACGCCGGCAGCACCGATACTCCCAACCCCGCTGCCACCAAGCCGATGATGGTCATTGCTTCCCCTGCTTCCTGGGCAAAGTGCGGGCTGAACCCGGCGTCGCGGGCCAGGTTGAGCAACTGCGCGTACAAGCCGCTGCCGTAACTGCGCGGGAAGAACACAAAAGGCTCCTCGGCCAATTGCTCCAGATGCAAGCCGCGCTCGCTGCCGTGGGCCAATGGGTGGCCGGCGCTCAGTACCGCGACTAATGGCTCGCGCATCAACTCGATCACGTTCAGTGAGTCGGGCAAGGGCAAAGGCCGCATCAACCCAACCTGAATCGACTCGTCCACCAGCGACTCGGCCACTTGGGTGCTGCTCATTTCTTGCAGGTTCAGATGCACCGCCGGGAATGCCTGGCGGAAGGCAAAGATCGCCTGGGGAATGCTGGCGTTGAACGGCGCAGACGAGGTGAAACCGATCTTCAATTCACCCAGTTCCCCCAACTGCGCACGCCGCGCCACATCTGCCGCCTTGTCGACCTGGGCCAGCACCAGCCGTGCCTCTTGCAAGAACAAGCGCCCGGCCTCGCTCAGCTCGACCCGACGATTGGTACGCTCGAACAAGCGTGCGCCCAGCTCGTGTTCCAGCGCCTGTATCTGCTGGCTCAGGGGCGGCTGCGAGATGCCCAGCACCTGCGCGGCGCGGCCGAAGTGCAGCTCTTCGGCAACGGCGATGAAGTAGCGCAAATGGCGAAATTCTATGCAAGCCTCATTAGGTCGTAAAAGCTATCAAACAGGTCGAACAATATATTGGAAAGAATCATTAGCCAGCTATATTCTTTTTCGTATTGTCAGTCCTGGCAGACTTTCCTCCCCGAGGTCCCCCGTGAATCCTGCTGTTGCCCCACTTGCCCAACACACCTCGCCCTCAGCCCTTGATGACGTAGTGGCGCAGCTCAACGACGCGTACATCGAAAAAGGCACGCCGATGTTCATGCGCACCGTGCTGGCGCTGTTCTCCGGCGGGTTCGCCACCTTTGCGCTGTTGTATTGCGTGCAGCCGATGATGCCGACGCTGTCCCACGAGTTTTCCATCAATGCCGCGCAGAGCAGCCTGATTCTATCCGTCGCCACCGCGATGCTCGCCTGCGGCCTGCTGATCACCGGGCCGATATCCGACAGGCTGGGGCGCAAGCCGGTGATGGTTGCCGCGTTGTTCTGTGCGGCGCTGGCCACCATCGCCAGCGGCCTGATGCCGAGCTGGGAGGGCATCCTGTTGATGCGCGCACTGGTGGGCCTGTCCTTGAGCGGCCTGGCCGCCGTGGCCATGACCTACCTGAGCGAAGAGATCCACCCACAACACATTGGCCTGGCCATGGGTTTGTACATCGGTGGCAACGCGATTGGCGGCATGAGCGGGCGCCTGATCATCGGCGTGTTGATCGACTTCGTCAGCTGGCACACCGCAATGCTGATCATCGGTGCCCTGGCATTGATCGCCGCCACAGTGTTCTGGAGGATCCTCCCCGAGTCGCGCAACTTCCGCGCCAGCAGCCTCAAGCCGCGCAACCTGGTGGACGGCTTCGTCATGCACTTCAAGGACGCCGGCCTGCCGTGGCTGTTCCTTGAAGCCTTCCTGCTGATGGGCGCCTTCGTGACGATGTTCAACTACATCGGCTATCGCCTGCTGGCCTCACCCTATGAGCTGAGCCAGGCGGTGGTTGGCCTGTTGTCAGTGGTGTACCTGTCGGGCATCTACAGCTCGGCCAAGATCGGCTCCCTGGCCGACCGTCTCGGCCGCCGCCGAGTGCTGTGGGGCACCATCGTGCTGATGCTCGCCGGCATGGCGCTGACACTGTTCACCCCGCTGTGGTTGGTGGTGCCGGGCATGCTGATCTTCACCTTCGGCTTCTTCGGCGCCCACTCGGTCGCCAGCAGCTGGATCGGGCGCCGTGCGGTGAAAGCCAAGGGGCAAGCGTCGTCGCTGTATCTGTTCTGCTATTACGTGGGATCGAGTATTGCCGGGACGGCGGGAGGGTTTTTCTGGCACTTTGCCGGGTGGAATGGGATTGGCGGGTTTATCGTCGCGCTGCTGATTGGCGCGTTGCTGGTGGCGTTGAAGCTGGCGAAGTTGCCGCCACTGGGAAATATGCAGACCTGACGCGATTGGCTTTATGTGGGAGCGGGCTTGCTCGCGAATGCGGTGGTCTAGTGACGAATTTGTCGACTGACACTGCGCATTCGCGAGCAAGCCCGCTCCCACATTTGTTTTGTGTTTACCCATGAAAAAGCCCGGCTTCAAGCCGGGCTTTTTCGTCATTCGTGATACTGCGCCGACAGTTCGTGCACTGCGCGCAAGAACGCACCCGCATGCTCCGGGTTCACTTCCGGGGTGATGCCATGGCCGAGGTTGAACACATGGCCGGTGCCTTTGCCGTAGCTGGCCAGGATGCGACCTACTTCGGTACGGATCGCTTCTGGCTTGGCGTACAGCACGGTGGGGTCCATGTTGCCTTGCAGCGCGACCTGGTTGCCCACGCGACGGCGGGCTTCGCCGATATCGCAGGTCCAGTCCAGGCCCAGGGCATCGGCCCCGGCATCGGCGATGCTTTCCAGCCACAGGCCGCCGCCCTTGGTGAACATGATCACCGGCACTTTACGGCCTTCGTGTTCGCGGATCAGGCCGCTGACGATCTTGCGCATGTAGGCCAGGGAGAACTCCTGGTACGCCGCCGCCGACAGGTTGCCGCCCCAGGTGTCGAAAATCTGTACCGCTTGGGCGCCCGCCATGATCTGGCCGTTGAGGTAGGAGGTGACCGACTGCGCCAGCTTGTCCAGCAACAGGTGCATGGCTTGCGGGTTGTCGTAGAGCATGGCCTTGGTCTTGCGGAAGTCTTTCGACGAGCCGCCTTCGACCATGTAGGTGGCCAGGGTCCATGGGCTGCCAGAAAAGCCGATCAGCGGCACACGGCCGTTAAGCTCGCGGCGGATGGTGCTCACGGCGTCCATCACGTAGCCCAGGTCTTTGTGTGGATCAGGGATCGGCAGGGCTTCGATATCGGCCAGGGTGCTAACGACTTTCTTGAAACGCGGGCCTTCGCCAGTTTCGAAGTACAGGCCTTGGCCCATGGCGTCGGGGATGGTGAGGATATCGGAGAAGAGGATGGCCGCATCCAGTTGTGGGTAGCGGTCCAGCGGCTGCATCGTGACTTCGCAGGCGAACGCAGGATTCATGCACAGGCTCATGAAATCGCCCGCATTGGCGCGACTGGCGCGGTATTCCGGCAGGTAGCGACCGGCTTGACGCATCATCCACACGGGCGTGACGTCTACGGGTTGCTTGAGCAGGGCACGAAGGAAACGGTCGTTCTTGAGGGCAGTCATGTCGGCATCCGCAAAAAAAGTGCGGGCATTTTCTCAGAGCGCGACGCAAAAGGCACGGAATGCGCCGTGCCTTTTGTCTATCGGGTCAATTTGTCGCGGCAATGCCGCCGCAGGATCGTTCCCACGCTCCGCGTGATAACGCCTCCTGTGACGCTCCGCGTCATGCTGTTCGGGACGCGGAGCGTCCCTGGCGGCATTCCCACGCGGAGCGTGGGAACGATCATCAGACTTGCAGGTAGTCCAGGATGCCTTCGGCGGCGTTACGGCCTTCGAAGATCGCGGTGACCACCAGGTCCGACCCGCGCACCATGTCGCCACCGGCGAAGATCTTCGGGTTGCTGGTCTGGTGCTTGTACTGGCCTTGCTCCGGGGCGACGACGCGGCCCTGGCTGTCAGTCTGGATCTCGAACTGCTCGAACCACGGTGCCGGGCTTGGGCGGAAACCGAAGGCGATGACCACGGCGTCAGCCGGGATGATTTCTTCGGAACCCGGGATCGGCTCGGGGCTGCGACGGCCACGGGCATCCGGCTCGCCGAGACGGGTCTCGACCACCTTCACACCTTCGACGCGGTCTTCACCGACGATGGCGATCGGCTGGCGGTTGTAGAGGAATTTCACGCCTTCTTCCTTGGCGTTCTTCACCTCTTTGCGCGAGCCGGGCATGTTGGCTTCGTCACGGCGATACGCGCAGGTCACCGACTTGGCACCCTGGCGGATCGAGGTGCGGTTGCAGTCCATCGCGGTGTCGCCACCGCCCAGCACCACGACCTTCTTGCCCTTCATATCGACGAAATCTTCCGGCGACTTTTCAAAGCCCAGGTTGCGGTTGACGTTGGCGATCAGGAAGTCGAGCGCGTCATACACGCCTGGCAAGTCCTCACCGGCAAAGCCGCCCTTCATGTAGGTGTAGGTGCCCATGCCCATGAACACCGCATCGTATTCGGCGAGCAGTTGCTCCATGGTGATGTCTTTGCCGATTTCGGTATTGAGACGGAACTCGATACCCATGCCGGTGAACACTTCACGACGGTGGCTCAGTACGGTTTTTTCCAGCTTGAACTCGGGAATGCCGAAGGTCAGCAAGCCACCGATTTCCGGGTTCTTGTCGAACACCACCGGGGTCACGCCGCCACGCACCAACACGTCGGCACACCCTAGGCCAGCAGGGCCCGCACCGATGATCGCGACGCGCTTGCCGGTTGGCTTGACCTTGGACATGTCCGGGCGCCAGCCCATGGCGAACGCGGTGTCGGTGATGTATTTCTCCACCGAACCGATGGTCACCGCGCCGAAGCCGTCGTTGAGGGTGCAGGCCCCTTCACACAGCCGGTCTTGCGGACACACCCGGCCGCAGACTTCCGGCAGGGTATTGGTCTGGTGAGACAGCTCGGCAGCGGCGAGGATGTTGCCCTCGGCCACCAGCTTGAGCCAGTTGGGAATGAAGTTGTGCACCGGGCACTTCCATTCGCAATACGGGTTACCGCAACCCAGGCAGCGATGGGCCTGGTCGGCCGAGTGCTGGGGTTTGAAGGGTTCGTAGATTTCCACGAACTCTTTCTTGCGTTGACGCAACAGTTTCTTCTTCGGATCTTTGCGCCCGACATCGATGAACTGGAAGTCGTTATTCAGACGTTCAGCCATGTTAAAACCTCATCAAACTGTTCAGGCGCATATCACTGCGGGTTGGCACGGATGCTGGAAAGCAACGATTTCAGGTTGGCAGCCTTGGGCTTGACCAGCCAGAAACGACGCAGGTAATCATCGAGGTTTTCGGCGAGGTTACGACCCCATTCGCTGCCGGTTTCCTCGACGTACTCGTCCAGCACGTGCTGCAAGTGGTTCCGGTAGGACTCCATGGCTTCGCCGCTGATGCGCTGGATCTCGACCAACTCGTGGTTGACCTTGTCGACGAAGGTGTTGTCCTGGTCGAGCACGTAGGCGAAACCGCCGGTCATGCCCGAACCGAAGTTGTAACCGGTCTTGCCCAGTACCGCGACAAAGCCTCCGGTCATGTACTCGCAGCAGTGATCGCCAGTACCTTCCACCACGGTGTGGGCACCGGAGTTACGCACGGCGAAACGCTCACCGGCGGTACCTGCGGCAAACAGCTTGCCACCGGTGGCGCCGTACAAGCAGGTGTTGCCGATGATGGCGCTGTCCTGGGTCTTGTACACGCTGCCAGCCGGCGGGACGATGACCAGCTTGCCGCCGGTCATGCCCTTGCCCACGTAGTCGTTGGCGTCGCCTTCCAGGTACATGTGCAGGCCGCCGGCGTTCCACACGCCGAAGCTTTGGCCCGCAGTGCCCTTGAAGCGGAAGGTGATCGGCGCTTTCGCCATGCCCTGGTTGCCGTGCTTGCGCGCGATTTCACCGGAAATGCGAGCACCGATGGAACGGTCGCAGTTGCAGATATCCAGCGCGAATTCGCCACCGCTGGCGTCGTTGATCGAGGAGCCGGCCATTTCGACCATTTTCTCGGCCAGCAGGCCTTTGTCGAACGGTGGGTTGCGGTCCACCTGGCAGAATTGTGGCTTGTCTGCCGGGATGTGATCGCTGCCCAACAGCGGGGTGAGGTCCAGATGTTGTTGCTTGGCGGTCTGGCCTTCGAGGATATCCAACAGGTCGGTGCGACCGATCAGCTCTTCCAGCGAACGTACGCCCAGCTTGGCCAGCCACTCACGGGTTTCTTCGGCGACGTAGGTGAAGAAATTCACCACCATGTCGACGGTGCCGATGTAGTGATCCTTGCGCAGTTTTTCGTTCTGAGTCGCTACGCCGGTAGCGCAGTTGTTCAGGTGGCAGATGCGCAGGTATTTGCAGCCCAGGGCGATCATTGGCGCGGTGCCGAAGCCGAAGCTTTCGGCGCCGAGGATCGCGGCCTTGATCACGTCGAGGCCGGTTTTCAGGCCGCCGTCGGTCTGTACTCGCACCTTCCCGCGCAGATCGTTGCCGCGCAGGGTCTGGTGGGTTTCGGCCAGGCCGAGTTCCCACGGTGCACCGGCGTACTTGATCGAGGTCAGCGGCGACGCGCCAGTGCCGCCGTCGTAGCCGGAGATGGTGATCAGGTCGGCATAGGCCTTGGCCACGCCAGCGGCAATGGTGCCGACGCCGGCTTCTGCCACCAGTTTCACCGAGACCAGGGCCTGAGGGTTGACTTGTTTGAGGTCGAAGATCAACTGCGACAAGTCTTCAATCGAGTAGATGTCATGGTGCGGCGGTGGCGAAATCAGGGTCACGCCCGGTACGGCGTAACGCAGCTTGGCGATCAGGCCGTTGACTTTGCCGCCTGGCAGTTGCCCACCCTCACCCGGCTTGGCGCCCTGGGCAACCTTGATCTGCAGCACCTCGGCATTGACCAGGTACTCCGGGGTCACACCGAAACGGCCGGTGGCCACCTGCTTGATTTTCGAGCTTTTGAGCGTGCCGTAGCGCGCCGGGTCTTCCCCGCCTTCGCCGGAGTTGGAACGCGCACCCAGGCGGTTCATGGCTTCGGCCAGGGCTTCGTGAGCTTCCGGCGACAAGGCACCCAGGGAAATACCGGCGGAGTCGAAGCGCTTGAGGATCGATTCCAGCGGCTCGACTTGGCTGATGTCCATCGGCGTGTCCAGGGTCTTCACCTTGAACAAGTCGCGGATCATCGACACCGGGCGGTTATCCACCAGGCTCGTGTATTCCTTGAACTTGGCGTAGTCGCCCTGCTGCACAGCGGCTTGCAGAGTGTTGACCACGTCGGGGTTATAGGCATGGTATTCGCCACCGTGCACGAACTTGAGCAGGCCACCTTGCTGGATCGGCTTGCGCGCGCTCCAGGCCTCCAAGGCCAGGGCTTTTTGCTCGGCTTCGATGTCGACGAAACGCGCACCCTTGATGCGGCTCGGTACGCCACGGAAGCTCAGCTCGCAGACTTCTTCGGACAGGCCGATGGCTTCGAACAACTGAGCGCCACGGTACGAGGTGACCGTAGAGATGCCCATCTTCGACAGGATCTTCAGCAGGCCCTTGGTGATGCCCTTGCGGTAGTTCTTGAACACTTCATAGAGGTCGCCCAGCACTTCACCGGTACGGATCAGGTCACCCAGCACTTCGTACGCGAGGAACGGGTACACCGCCGAGGCGCCGAAACCGATCAGCACCGCAAAGTGGTGCGGGTCGCGGGCGGTGGCGGTTTCCACGAGGATATTGGAGTCGCAGCGCAGGCCTTTTTCGGTCAGGCGATGGTGCACCGCGCCGGTCGCCAGGGACGCGTGGATCGGCAACTTGCCCGGCGCGATGTGGCGGTCGGTCAGTACGATCTGGGTACGGCCGGCGCGCACGGCTTCTTCAGCCTGGTCAGCAACGTTACGTACAGCCGCTTCAAGGCCCAGGCTCTCGTCGTAGTTCAGGTCGATGATCTGGCGGTCGAAGCCTGGACGCTCCAGGGTCATCAGCGAGCGCCATTTGGCCGGAGAAATGACCGGCGAGCTGAGGATCACGCGGGACGCATGCTCAGGCGATTCCTGGAAGATGTTGCGCTCGGCACCGAGGCACACTTCCAGGGACATCACGATGGCTTCGCGCAGCGGGTCGATCGGTGGGTTGGTCACCTGGGCGAACTGCTGGCGGAAATAGTCGTACGGCGTGCGCACGCGCTGGGACAGCACGGCCATTGGCGTGTCGTCACCCATGGAGCCTACGGCTTCGTAGCCTTGCTCACCGAGTGGGCGCAGCACCTGGTCGCGCTCTTCGAACGTGACCTGATACATCTTCATGTACTGCTTGAGCTGGTCGATGTCGTAGAAAGCCGAACCGTGGTCGTTGTCTTCCATGGTCGCCTGGATGCGCAGGGCGTTCTTGCGCAGCCATTGCTTGTACGGGTGACGCGACTTCAAACGGTTGTCGATGGCGTCGGTGTCGAGGATCTGCCCGGTCTCGGTGTCCACGGCCAGGATCTGGCCAGGGCCCACACGGCCTTTGGCGATCACGTCTTCAGGCTTGTAGTCCCACACGCCGATTTCCGAGGCGAGGGTGATGAAACCGTTGGTGGTGGTCACCCAACGCGCCGGGCGCAGGCCGTTACGGTCGAGCAGGCACACCGCATAGCGGCCGTCGGTCATGACCACGCCGGCCGGGCCGTCCCACGGTTCCATGTGCATCGAGTTGTACTCGTAGAACGCACGCAGGTCCGGGTCCATGGTCTCGACGTTCTGCCACGCTGGCGGAATGATCATGCGCACGCCACGGAACAGGTCGATGCCGCCGGTGACCATCAGTTCGAGCATGTTGTCCATGCTGGAGGAGTCGGAACCCACGCGATTGACCAGCGGGCCGAGCTCTTCGAGGTCCATCAAATCGTTGGCGAACTTGGTGCGACGGGCCTGGGCCCAGTTGCGGTTGCCAGTGATGGTATTGATCTCGCCGTTGTGGGCGAGGAAGCGGAATGGCTGGGCCAGCGGCCACTTCGGCAGGGTATTGGTGGAGAAGCGCTGGTGGAACACGCAGATTGCGGTTTGCAGGCGCTCATCGCTCAGGTCTGGATAGAAGGCGGTGAGGTCCGCCGGCATCATCAGGCCTTTATAAATGATGGTCTTGTGGGAAAAGCTGCAGATGTAATGGTCGGTGTCGGCGGCGTTGAGCACCGACGAACGACGACGGGAGGTGAACAGCTTGATCGCCATGTCCTGGTCGCTCAGGCCATCGCCGGCGATGAACACTTGTTCGATCTGCGGCAGGCGCTCCAGGGCCAGACGGCCGAGTACGCTGGTGTCGATGGGCACTTTGCGCCAGCCGACGATCTTCAGGCCGGCGGCAACGATCTCGCGGTTCATGTTCTCGCGAGCGGCCTCGGCTTTTACCGGGTCCTGGTTGAAAAACACCATGCCCACGGCGTACTGCTTGGGCAGTTCGACCGCAAATTGCTCTTTGGCGACAGCACGCAGGAACTGGTCGGGCTTTTGAATCAGCAAGCCACAGCCGTCACCGGTCTTGCCGTCGGCGTTGATCCCACCGCGGTGGGTCATGCAGGTCAGGGCCTCGATGGCCGTTTGCAAAAGGGTATGACTGGGTTCGCCCTGCATGTGGGCTATCAGGCCGAAACCGCAGTTATCCTTGAATTCATCGGGTTGGTACAGACCTGCTTTCATAGACACTTTCTCACCAGGCTGCCTCTTATATCGAGGCAAATTTCTTTTCAATTCAACCGGTTACCTTCCACGCCGTACGTACGCCGGCTTAGCGGGGGCAAAAGGGAGGTCATTGTACACACCGACACAGACGCTCACAAATTTAGCGACGAAATGTCGCAAATCTATGTCGCATTTATGAAAGGTTTAAAGCGATATGCTGTGCTAGTCAAAACTTTTTTAATTCTGACCGCTACGACTCAAAAGCCACTGTGACGCAGACACCACAAAGCGCGCGGTCTCGGAAGACTGCACGCACTTGCGGATTTTTTTGAGGTGCCGGGAGGGCGGCCTGGGTAAGGCCGCCGGATCTTCAGCGAGTTGCTGCCAGTTCTTGTTGAACGCTGGCAACAGTGCGAGGCCAAGGTTTACCAGCCTGAACCTTCGCTGGCAAGGCTTTGATAGCAGAATCGGCTGCGGCGCGGCTTGGGAAGCTGCCGTAGGTGATCACGTAGAGAGGCTTGCCGTTGAGCACTTTCTTGAAATAACGGTACTGGCCGCCCTGCTCTTTGACGAACGCCTGGGCGTTAGCTTCGGAGCTGGTGCCGAGGATCTGTACCACAAAGTTGCCGGTAGGCTGGCTGCTGTACCAGCTGCTGCCGGCGGCACCGGCCTTGGCCACGGTGGCGGCTGGTTTTTCAGCAGGCTTGGCGGCTGGCGCTGGAGCCGGCGCTGGTTTTGCTACCGGTGCCGGCTTGGCGGTGGCAACGGTCGGCGCAGGCGTTGGCTTGGCCGCTGGCGCTACCGGTGTGACTGGCGCTACCGGAGTGGCTGGCGTGCCAGCCGGTACGCCCGCAGGTGGCGCGGTGGTGGTCACAGTCGGCGGCGTGGCGCTGGAGCCTTCCACCGGCACCCCGTCGTCGCCTTCGGAGATGCCACCGGCTTCTTCTGCCAGCGGGCCGCGCATCACCGGTTGGCCGACCATCGGCAGGTTGGTCGGTTGGCCGGAGTTGGCAAATTCGACGTTCGGCGTGGGCTTGCCCAATGGCAACTGCGCCTGCTCAGTTGGCGCGCCGGTGGTTGTCGGTGCCTTGTTGCGACCCGGGATCAACCAGGCGGCGGCTACAGCGACCACGACAACGGCGGAAATAGCCAATACGTGCTTCTTAGGCATAGTGAACCCCATCTTTGGACGCTTGACCGCAGAGCGGCTGGCAATCATGGCTTCGATCATCGCATCGCGGGCAACCTGGTTGATGTTTCCAGGCCAGCCATCGGAGCTTTCGTGAATATCAGAGATCTGCGCAGCGGTGAAAAGTTCGATACCCGCCCCGGCGCCTTCAAGGCGTTGTGCCAGGTATTCGCGGGTTTCTTCCTCTTCGTACGGCTGCAACTCGATGACGTGGAACAGCTCCTGCTCACCACTGATCTGCTCCAGATCGGCGATCAGCGACGACTCACCGAACAGGAACACATGCGGGCGACCTTCCGGCGTGCCCGCCGCGAGCGCCAGCAGCGCTTCGAGGGCGGATTCGTCGAGCTGCTCGGCGTCATCTACCAGCAGGTAGACTTCCTGGCCGGTCAGGCCCAACTGCACCACTTGCTTGAGAATCGCGTTCGGCTCGGCATTGGAGACGTCCAACGTCTGCGCTACCTGGCGCAATACGCCGGCCGCATCACCGGCACCGCGGGCCGATACCACCACGCTCTGCACCGATTGCTTGTTGGTGCTGGCCACCAGCGCCTGGCGCAGCAAGGTCTTGCCGCTGCCCAGAGGGCCGGTGACCACCAGCAGCAACTGGCTGTAGCGCGCGAGGTGATGCAACTGCCCCAGTACCGGCTTGCGCTGGGCGGGGAAGAATTTGAAACCCGGCACCCGTGGAGCAAAGGGGTCGTGGCTCAAGTGGTAATGGCCGAGGAACGCCTCGTCGGCATGCAAACTAGTCATCGGGTCTTATTAACCTTTGAGCTGGGCCAGGGCGCGGTAATCCGCTCCCAGCGTGGCCTGTAGAATCTCTTTTGGATAATCGTCGGTCACCACGGCTTCGCCGATGTGGCGCAGCAGTACCAGTCGAAGTCGACCGTCGATCACTTTCTTGTCTATCGCCATATGTTCAAGGAAATCCGCCTCGGTCATATCCGTGGGCGGAATAACCGGCAAACCGGCGCGCTGGAACAGGCGGATACCGCGATCACGCTCTTGGGCGCTGATCCAGCCCAGGCGCTGCGACATGTCCAATGCCATCACCGTGCCAGCCGCTACGGCTTCCCCATGCAACCACACACCATAGCCCATGTGCGTTTCGATCGCATGGCCGAAGGTGTGGCCCAGGTTCAGTGTGGCCCGCACACCGGACTCGCGCTCGTCGGCATTGACTACCAGCGCCTTGGCCGCGCATGAGCGGGAAATCGCCTCGGTAAGCGCCACCTGGTCGAGGCCGCGCAAGGCGTCCATGTGCTCTTCCAGCCAGGTCAGGAACGGCTCATCGCAGATCAGCCCGTACTTGATGACTTCCGCCAGGCCGGCCGACAGCTCACGCGGTGGCAGGGTGTTGAGGGTAGCAGTGTCGATCAGCACAGCTTGGGGCTGATAGAACGCGCCGACCATGTTCTTGCCCAGCGGGTGGTTGATACCGGTCTTGCCGCCCACCGACGAATCGACCTGGGACAGCAAGGTGGTCGGCACCTGGATAAAATCCACGCCGCGCTGGTAGCAGGCCGCGGCAAAACCGGCCATGTCGCCAATCACACCGCCGCCCAGGGCGACCACAGTGGTTCGACGGTCATGGCGTGCGGTCAGCAGGCCATCAAAGATCAGTTGCAGGGTTTCCCAGTTTTTGTGGGCCTCGCCGTCAGGCAACACCACGGAGATCACCGAGTACGCCGCCAGGCTGCGGCTCAAACGCTCAAGATACAGCGGCGCGACCGTTTCGTTGGAGATGATCGCCACCTGTCGGCCGGCAATATGCGGCGCAAGCAGTTCGGGCTGGTCCAACAGACCTGCGCCAATGTGGATCGGGTAGCTGCGCTCGCCTAGATCGACCTTAAGTGTCTGCATGTGTCCCCGCGTTGAAGATGTATTGACGACCGGCACTGTCGATATCTCGACACCGCCTAGTGGCTCTACGCCATACCTTACAGGGTGAAGGCGCGCCGCCGAGAATAGCGCATTTCGGGCCAGGCTTTAACGGGGTGGCAACCGTTGCAAGCGCTCGAGGATGTCGAGCACGACCATCCGAGGTGGCCGCTCATCGGTTTCCACCACTAGATCGGCGATTTCCCGGTACAGCGGATCGCGCAGCGCCAGCAGGTCACGCAGGGTTTTGGCCGGGTCGGCAGTGCGCAACAACGGGCGATTGCGATCACGGGCGGTACGGCCCACCTGCTGCTCGACCGACGCGTGCAAATACACCACTCGACCACCGGCATGCAGCGCCCGACGGTTTTCATCGCGCATGACAGCGCCACCGCCGGTCGCCAATACCACGCCATCGCAGCCGCACAGCTCGGCAATCATCGCCTGCTCGCGGTCACGAAAGCCCAGCTCGCCTTCTTTATCGAAGATCCATGGGATATTGGCACCCGTGCGCAATTCAATTTCCTTGTCGGAATCTTTGAACGGCAGGCGCAGCTCTTTGGCCAGCAAACGGCCGATGGTGCTTTTTCCAGCCCCCATCGGCCCTACAAGAATCAAATTTCGCACAGAATCAACGACTCACAGCAATCGCCTGGTTATTCATGATACGCGGAGTCAGGAATACCAGCAGCTCGGATTTTTTCTCCGCCAGCACATCGCGCCGGAAAAGGCGGCCAAGATACGGCACATCGCCCAAAAATGGCACTTTATCTACCACTTTGCTCTGGGTGTTGGAGAAAACCCCGCCAATGACGATGGTCTCGCCATCCCTGACCAGAACCTTGGCGTTGACCTCGTTTTTCTTGATCGGCGGCACGTCATTGAGGCGATTCAGGTAGTCAGGCTCATCCTTGGTGACCTTGACCGCCATGATCACATGGTCGTCGGGGGTGATTTGCGGCGTGACTTCAAGCGACAGCGAAGCCTCTTTGAACGACACCGAGGTGGCGCCCTGGGAGGTGGATTCCTGGTAAGGAATCTCGGTGCCCTTGAGGATGCGTGCAGTCTCTTTGTCGGAGGTGACGACCTTGGGCTGCGAGACGATCTCACCGTTGCCGGTTTTTTCCATGGCGGTCAGCTCAAGGTCCAGCAACAGGTTGTCGGTGATATAGGCGATTCCCAGGCCCGAGGTTCCGGCCAGCGACCCCAAGTCGACAAAGGGTGAACTGGGTGGGTTTTGCGGCGGCTCGGCACCCTCCGCCGGCGGCTTGGCAATACCGCCAACGCCGCCGTTGCCGCGGGTGAGCCGCCCACCCCAGCGCACACCCAGGCTTTTGTCGTAGTCGACATTGGCCTCCACAATTCGCGCCTCGATCATGACCTGGCGTACCGGGATATCCAGCTGCGCCACGATGCGCCGCAGCTCTTGGAGCCGCTCGCCAGTCTGGTAGGCGATGATGTTGTTGGTGCGGTCATCCACCGCCACCGAACCGCGCTCATCGGTGGCGCCCTCAAAGCCGGTCACCGACTGAAACAGCTTGGCCAGGTCGGCGGCCTTGGCGTAATTGACCTGCAGCAGCTCCCGACGCAAGGGCGCCAGCTCGGCCATCTGCTTGCGCGACTCCAGCATCAACAGCTCTCGGGCAGCCAATTCATCGGCGGGCGCCACCAGCAGCACGCCCGCCTTGACTCGCTTGTCCAAGCCCTTGGTTTGCAGTACCAGGTCCAGAGCCTGGTCCCAGGGCACATCCTTGAGCCGCAGGGTGATCGAGCCCTGCACCTCATCGCTGGTCACCAGGTTGAGCCCGGCGACATCGGCGATTTGCTGCAATACCGCACGCAAGTCGATGTCTTGGAAATTCAGGGTCAGTTTGGCGCCTGTATAGCTGACCGGCGGGGCGCTGTCGGGCGGCGGCAGTTGGATAAGGTCCAGGCGATTGGGCACAGCAGCAGCCATCGGTGCCGTGAACGCTATCCATAGCGCCACACCGAAGGACGAGAAGGTCCTTTTCATTGTTTGATTCCGTTATGAGTTGACGTTCAGCACAAGGGTTCGCGGGCGTTCCAGCCAGGCACCCTGTCCATCGGGAAACAGCTCCACCAGCTCGACAGCAGCGTCTTGAATGGCCGTGACCTGGCCATGGTCCGGCCCCAGGTAATCACCCACCGCCAGCCGATACACCCTGGCCCCAGCCCGCAACAAGGCAAAGGCCTGCGCACCACGGGACAACGTGCCGACCATTTCGAACTGGTCGAGACGCATACCCTCCAACAGTCCCCGTGGCCGGGTGAAATCCGGGGCATGGGCCGGGCGGCCCGGAACGTGGGCTGCCTGCAAGGCGGGCGGCGTGAACGGGTCGCGCAAGGACGAGGGCTCGTAGACAAACAGCGGCCCTGGGTCGAGCACCGGACGGGCCTTGCCGTTTTGCAGGGTGCTGCGATAGGTCTTGGCGAGCATGTTCAGCCGTAACAAGGCGCCCTGATGCCCAAGCGTAACGTCCTGCACGGTGACTACCCGCGGCAGCCCACCCAAGGCACTGACAAACGTCGCCAGGTCGTGGTAAGCCCCGGAGGCGCTTACCTGCATGGGTTGTTCGATATAAAGCTGCCGAGGCGCTTCATCCAGCACGGTGATGCCTTCGACCCACACCCCATGGGCAGCCGCCAGCCGGGCGATGTCTTCCAGCACGGCAGGCAGCTCGGACTCGCCGGGCAATTGCCCTAGAAGGCTGGCAAGGTTGTCTTCCATGCTCCGGACTTGCCGGGTGCGCAGCTCAAGGCTCGCGGCTAGGTCGGACTTTTCTGTGAGTTGCTGCTGCAGCGCCTGCTCCCGCGCCTCAAGCCCGTGCAATCGCTCCCGCTGCGGCCCCCCATGCGAAACCTCGCCCAGCACCAGCACCAGGCCGGCCAGCGCACAGCCAAGCAGCACCTTGCCCGGCAGGGACCATTTAGCAGCGTTGTAAGAGAGCGTGGAAAAATCGAGCCTGGGCAGGCTCATGGTTGCGCCTCGCTGGATTCTCCCTGGCGCACCATCAGCTGAAATTCGCTTTCGCCGCGCGCACCTTCGGCCTGCACGCGCTGCAGACGGGTCGAACTGGAACCCTGGGCTGGCTTGAGCTGCTGCATCAAACGGGCGATATCCTGGTTGCTTTCAGCCGTGCCGCGAATGCTGATGGTGTCGCCGTTTGCGACCACCTCATGCAGATGGACACCTTCAGGCACCGCACGCGCCAATTGCTCGAACAATCGAGCCCCGGAAGAGCGGGCATCGTGCAGGTCCTGAACCACCTTCATGCGTTCGGCCAGTTGCTGGCTTCGCTCCTGAAGATCGTCGATCGTCTTGATGCGCGAGTCCTGGGTGGCGATGTGCTCTTCCAGGCGGCTGTTGCGGCTTACCTGCCGGTCTATCGCCTGGTCGATCACTTGATCAGCCAACCACAATGCCGCGAGCGCCATGCAGGCAAACGCCAGCAATAGCACCAACAGGTATTTGCGCCTGCGCTCCGCCAGGGCCTGGCGCCAAGGCAAAAGATTGATTCGTGTCATCCAGCGAAACTCCTCAGGGCCAGCCCGCAAGCCACTCCCATCCCTTGGGCATCCAAGGCCCATTGTGCACCATCGACTCTGTGACCCGGCGTGAAGCTGGCAAAATCCTGAAGGCAAGCGCGCTGCAATGCAAACCCTTCTACATCAACCACCCGCGGCACCAGCCCCGCCAGGGCCAAAACCGCCTCGCGCGCTTCGACCTGCTCGCGCAGGCACGCCGCCAGCATCACCTCCACCCACTGTGGGCCTTGAGCCGATGGCCCTTGAACCTGAAAGTCGATGGCCACTTCATCCAATGGATAAGGGATGAACTGGTCGGCTTCCATCTGGATCTTCCAGGCCATTTCCTCGTCGCTGAGGCCTGCGTCCATGTCAATCAGCCGGGTAATTACCGACGGGCCCGCAACCGCCACGGCGGCGTACCGGGCCGAGGTACCCAGGCGCGACAGCGCCTGTTGCAGCCCCCGGCCCACACCCTCAAGGTCCAGCAGGGTGCCGTCGACCACCGCGTGGGGCGCCAGCACTTGCGTGGCGTAGCCCTGGACGCTGAAACCGCCGGATGAACGGCCCAGTTCGATCAGCTTGATGCCACTGTCATTGATATCGACCCCCAACACCGTGTCGACTTTTCGCCTGAAAAATCCCTTTCCCATAAAACTCCCCAAAACTTTCCCTGTCATACCGGCTGTCATCTCGCCTGATTGCTGCCAGGCACCTTGCATTCGGTCGGCTTGTTCAAGGCTCGCGAATGACGCCCCAAGCCGAAAAATGCTTTAATGCCCAGCGTTTTTTCCCGCTTTTTATCTGCTGCCCGGGTCGATCCATCGTTTGCCATGCATGCCCCGACGCGTAACTCTTTCTTTTCTCTGGAAATCCAAAAGCCTTGATTCGTCTGCTGAAGTTTTTCGGGTACTCCATTGTCGCCATCGTCTGCGGGCTGCTGCTCGTGTTCAGCGGGGCCTACCTCTACCTTAGTCCGGGTTTGCCCTCCGTAGAGGCCCTCAGAAGTATCCAGTTGCAGATTCCTTTGCGGGTCTACAGCAGCGATGACAAGTTGATCGCGGAGTTCGGCGAAATGCGCCGCACACCGATCCGTTTCGCCGATATTCCACCCAATTTCATCAGCGCATTGCTGTCCGCCGAAGACGATAATTTCGCCAACCACTACGGCGTAGACCCCAGCAGCCTGGTGCGTGCAGCCACACAACTGGTAAAAAGCGGACACATTCAATCGGGCGGCAGCACCATCACCATGCAGGTGGCGAAGAACTTCTTCCTCACCAGCGAGCGCAGCTTTTCCCGCAAGGCCACCGAAATCCTGTTGGCGCTGCAGATCGAACGCCAGCTGACCAAGGATGAAATCCTCGAGCTGTACGTCAACAAAATCTACTTGGGCAACCGCGCCTACGGCATCGAGGCCGCGTCCCAGGTCTATTACGGCAAGTCGATTCGTGACGCCAGCCTGGCGCAGATGGCCATGATTGCTGGCCTGCCCAAGGCACCTTCGCGCTTCAACCCGCTGGCCAACCCGGCGCGCAGCAAAGAACGCCGCGACTGGATCCTGGGCCGCATGTACAAGCTGGGCAAGATCGACCAGGCCGCTTATGAAAGCGCCGTGGCCGAGCCGCTGAATGCCAGCTATCACGTGCCGACGCCCGAAGTGAATGCACCCTATATCGCTGAAATGGCCCGCGCCGAGATGGTTGGCCGTTATGGCAGCGAGGCCTACACCGAAGGTTTCCGCGTCACCACGACGGTGCCGAGCAACTTGCAGGAAATCGCCAACCATTCGGTACATGAAGGCCTGATTACTTATGACCAGCGTCACGGCTACCGCGGTCCCGAGTCGCGCCTGCCGGGCAAGACCCTGAGTGCCTGGACCACCGAATTGAGCAAACAGCGTTCGATCAGCGGCCTGGACCCGGCCATCGTTACCCAGGTATCGAAAGACGGCATCCAAGTGCTGACCCGTTCTGGCGAAGCCCATGTAGCCTGGGACAGCATGAAGTGGGCGCGCCCGTTCCTGAACACCAACAGCATGGGCGCGATGCCCAAGCAGCCCTCCGACGTGGCCCAGGTGGGTGATCTGATCCGCGTGCAACGCCAGAAGGATGACAGCCTCAAATTCAGCCAGGTGCCGCTCGCCCAGGGCGCCCTGGTGTCCCTGGACCCGCAGAACGGTGCGATCCGTGCGCTGGTCGGCGGTTTTGCCTTTGAGCAGAGCAACTACAACCGCGCTACCCAGGCCAAGCGCCAGCCAGGCTCCAGCTTCAAGCCGTTCGTCTACAGTGCCGCACTGGACAACGGCTACACCGCCGCCAGCCTGGTCAACGACGCGCCAATCGTGTTTGTCGACGAATACCTGGACAAGGTCTGGCGCCCGAAGAATGACACCAACACGTTCCTCGGCCCGATCCGTATCCGCGAGGCGCTGTACAAGTCGCGCAACCTGGTGTCGATTCGCCTGTTGCAGGCGATGGGCGTAGGCAAGACCATCGACTACATGACGCGCTTTGGCTTCGCCAAGTCGGACCTGCCGCCGAACCTGTCCCTGGCCCTGGGTACCGCAACCCTCACGCCGATGGAAATCGCCACCGGCTGGAGCACCTTTGCCAACGGCGGCTACAAGATCGCGCCTTACCTGATCGACAAGATCGAAAGCCGCAATGGCGACACCCTGTTTACTGCCAATCCGCCACAGGTACCGGGTGATGTGGTCAATGGCGTGGCGGCAACCGACGGCCTTGCGGCACCGAGCAACGGCGGTATCACCATCGAGCCGACGCCAGGCACGCCGTCGGCCGCAAACGCCAGCGCACCGGCCGAACCGCAAGCGCCAGCGGTTGCCGAGCGCATCGTGGATGGCCGTACTACCTACATCCTCAACAGCATCCTGCAAGACGTGATCAAGAAGGGCACCGGCCGCCGCGCACTGGCCCTGGGCCGCGCGGATATCGCTGGCAAGACCGGTACCACCAACGAATCCAAGGACGCCTGGTTCTCCGGCTACAACGGCGACTACGTGACCACCGTGTGGACCGGCTATGACCAGCCTGAAAGCCTGGGCCGCCGCGAGTTTGGTGGCACCGTCGCCCTGCCGATCTGGATGAGCTACATGGGCGCAGCGCTCAAGGACAAGCCGCTGCATACCCAGCCAGAGCCGGAAGGCATCCTCAGCCTGCGCATCGACCCGATCAGTGGCCGCGCAGCTTCACCGAGCACGCCGAATGCGTACTTCGAGCTGTTCAAGAGCGAAGACACACCGCCGTCGGTCAACGAACTGGGCAACGGCGCAATGCCGGGCAGCCCACTGCCGGCGGATGAAGGCGCGCCGATCGATTTGTTCTGACCTGATCACGCTGATCGGCCGATCGTTCCCACGCTCCGCGTGGGAATGCATCCTGTGACGCTCTGCGTCACGACCTCAAAAGCAGACGCGGAGCGTCCAGGTGGGCATTCCCACGCAGAGCGTGGGAATGATCAGCCAAAGCCTCTCGTGAATCGCTACCCACAAAAAAGCCCCGACTGATCACTCAGCCGGGGCTTTTTGTTGGTGCGCTATAACGGCTTAGCCGTTGAACACATCATCCACGCTCTGCAGCGGGTAGTTCTTTGGATACGGCAGGGTAGCCACACCAGTCTCGATCGCGGCCTTGGCCACGGCATCGGAGATCAGGGTGATCAGGCGCTTATCCATTGGTTTTGGAATGATGTACTCACGACCGAATTCCAGCTTGGCGCCACCGTAGGCGTCGCACACGTCCTGAGGTACCGGCAGCTTGGCCAGTTCACGCAGGGCGTTGGCAGCGGCCACTTTCATTTCTTCGTTGATACGCTTGGCGCGAACGTCCAGGGCACCACGGAAGATGAACGGGAAGCCCAATACGTTGTTGACCTGGTTCGGGTAGTCCGAACGGCCGGTGGCCATGATCACGTCGCTGCGAGTGGCGTGGGCCAGCTCAGGAGAAATTTCCGGATCCGGGTTGGAGCAGGCGAACACGATAGGGTTCGGCGCCATGGATTTCAGGCCTTCAGCGCTCAGCAAGTTCGGGCCGGACAGGCCAACGAACACGTCGGCACCGTCGAGGGCGTCAGCCAGGGTGCGCTTGGAGGACGGATGGGCAAACATCGCCTTGTACTGGTTCAGGTCGGTACGCTCGGACTGGATCACGCCCTTGCTGTCGACCATATAGATGTTTTCCAGCTTGGCGCCCATGCTGATGATCAGCTTCATGCAGGAAATGGCCGCGGCACCGGCGCCCAGGCAGACGATTTTCGCCTCGCCCAGGGTTTTGCCAGCGATTTCCAGGGCGTTGATCATGCCGGCTGCGGTAACGATCGCGGTGCCGTGCTGGTCATCGTGGAATACCGGAATGTCGCACTGCTCGATCAGGGCCTTTTCGATCTCGAAGCACTCAGGTGCCTTGATGTCTTCCAGGTTGATGCCACCGAATGTGATGGAAATGCGCTTGACGGTGTCGATGAACGCCTGCGGGCTTTCGGAATCGACTTCGATGTCGAAAACGTCGATGCCGGCAAAGCGCTTGAACAGCACGCCCTTGCCTTCCATGACTGGCTTGGAAGCCAATGGGCCGAGGTTACCCAGGCCCAGAATCGCGGTGCCATCGGAAATCACTGCAACCAGGTTGCCTTTGCCGGTGTACTTGTACGCCAGCTCTGGGTCACGGGCGATTTCACGTACGGGTTCGGCAACACCAGGGCTGTAGGCCAGCGACAGGTCGCGGGCAGTGGCAGTGGCTTTGGTGAGCTCTACACTCAGCTTTCCTGGACGAGGATTGGCATGGTATTCGAGAGCGGCAGTTTTCAAATCAGACATATCGGCATTCCGCTTTTACTGTTGGTCGACGGACCGCCGAGGATACGCGTGTCGTAAAGTCCCTACAAGACTGGGCAGTCACAGGTGTCAAGGGCCCTGGGCTACGACTTTTGGCCAAGAGCCACGGGATACAAGGGCTCAACTGTTCACAATCGAAATAAAAAATGTCTACAATTTTTTATTCAAAGCGTCGATTTCAGCATGCGAGAGTCGGTTATTGGCAACAGCCAGCGTGCTTGGCCTTTTTTCAGGCCGCCACGGCGGGAACGATCCCGCACCCAGCCACGCGCCTCAAGGGTGCGGCCTTGCAGACCATTGAGCATGGCCGTATCGAACTGGCTGATCAGCTCGGGCGCAATGCGTAATACCAGTGAACCCTGCAATTCAATCCAGATTCCGCCGCGATTGCGCTCGATCTTGCTGACCCGACCAGCCACCAGGGCAAACCCGGAGCGCTTGAGATTGGCCACGTTTTGCACCGGCGATTGGCGCCACAGGCCGAGCCGTGACTGGCGGGCGCTGTTTTCGGCCGCCTGCTGGCAGGCCACCAGGTCCACGTTCGGCGCCACGCCCACCTGGTACCCCAGGCCCTCGGCCAGCAGTTGCGCCTCCAGGTTCTCGCCATTGGCGCCGTAGAGGTAAGCCAGGGTGCGCCCGTAATGATCTTTGCCTTCGCGCCCCGGCACCAGGCCGACACGCCCATCACTGGCCTTGACCAACGCCTGCAGGCGCTGGCGTGCGGCGACGGCAAATGGCTCGTCTGGACGGCCCTTCTTGCCGGTTTCCGGCGCATTGAGGCCGATCATACGTACGCTGCGACCATCCTTGAGGCGTACTGTGTCGCCATCCACCACACGCTGCACCTCAACGCGGGCGATAGCTGCCGGGGCGGGGCAGAATGCATCGGCCTCAGCGGTCACCAGCCAAATTCCAGGCACAAAAAAGGCGCCCACAAGGGACGCCTTTTTCAACAGCGGGTAAAAGCCCATAAGGCTCTTGAACCTTACTCTGCTGGAGTAGCAGGCTTCTTGCCGAAAGCACCAAAGCGATCTGCGAAGCGCTGTACGCGGCCGCCGGTGTCCAGAGTTTTCTGCTTACCGGTGTAGAACGGGTGGCACTCGTTGCATACGTCAGTACCCAGTGGCTTGCACAGGTTCGAACGAGTTTCGAACTTGTTGCCGCAGCTGCAGGTGACTTGGATGGTTTCGTACGCTGGATGGATATCGGCTTTCATGGCACTTCCTCAGGCTAGCGTGCCGCCACTCGACACTATTGTCGAATACCGCACGTAATTAGGCCGCGGATTCTACCAGACCTTTTTAATCGCGCAAGCGGCGGTAATGGCCGAAAGCTCCCTTTCATCAGATATTCCTGACACACCGCCGACAATGTGGGAGCCGGGCTTGCCCGCGAAGACGGTGTGTCAGTCACTGCACTAGCGCTTTCGCAGGCAAGCCAGCTCCCACAAGATCCGGTTCCAGTACTGGAGACGTGACAACCCCGGTCTGCTAGGCTCCCGCCCCTGCGCCACCGCTGCCTTAATAGATGAGACTCCTCGCGTGCCCGACGCCATTTTGCGCCTAGCCCTGCCCTCGCCCCTGCGCCGCCTGTTCGATTACCGGGCCCCGCCCGGCGTGTCGCGTGCGCAGTTGCAGCCAGGCATGCGCGTGCGCGTGCCGTTCGGGCGCAGGGAAATGATCGGCATTCTGGTGGAAGTTACCGACCACAGCGAAGTGCCTGCCGAAAAGCTCAAGCCGGCTATTGCCCTGCTCGACGCCACACCGCCGCTGCCGCCCGCGCTGTTCAAGCTGTGCCTGTGGACCGCGCAGTATTACCAACACAGCCTGGGCGATACCTTGAGCTGGGCGCTGCCGGTGCTGCTGCGCCAGGGCGAACTGGCCGAAGCGCGCCAGGAGCGTTTCTGGTCGATGGCGCCCGGAGCACGCCTCGACGACCCGCGCATCGCCCGCGCCCCGCGCCAGCGTGAGGCCCTGGCCACCTTGGCGCAGCATCCACACGGCGTGGCCCATCAGCTATTAAGCAAGCTGATGCTGAGCAAAGACAGCCTCGACCTGCTGCTGGCCAAGGGCCTGGTGCAGGTGGAAATCCGCAAGCACGCCCCGGACCCCCGCCACGAACACTGGCTGGCCCAGCCGGAGTTGCCGCTGAACCCCGAGCAACGCGCCGCGTATGAGGCGATTCGCGCCGGTTTCGACAGTTTCCACGCGTTCCTGCTAGCCGGCGTCACCGGCAGCGGCAAGACCGAAGTCTATTTGCAACTGATCCGCGAAACCCTGCAGGCGGGCAAGCAGGCACTGGTGCTGATCCCCGAGATCAATCTGGGCCCGCAGACCGTGGCGCGTTTCGAGCAACGCTTCAATGCCCGGATCGCCCTGGTGCACTCAGCGGTCAATGACCGTGAACGCCTGGAGTCGTGGCTGGCGGCGCGGGACGGCGAGGCCGACATTATTATCGGCACGCGCTCAGCACTGTTCACGCCGATGAAAAACCCCGGGCTGATCATCGTCGACGAGGAGCACGATGGCTCCTATAAACAGCAGGAAGGTTTGCGCTACCACGCCCGCGACCTCGCGCTCGTGCGCGCCCGCCAGGAAGACATCCCGATTGTGCTGGGCTCGGCCACGCCGTCCCTGGAAAGCCTGCACAACGCCTACACCGGCCGTTACGGGCTGCTGCGCCTGAACGAGCGCGCCGGCGGCGCCAAACAACCGCGTTTCCTGCGCCTGGACGTGAAAAGCCGCCCGCTGGACAGCGGCATTTCCGGGCCGATGCAACAGGCCATTGGCCAGACCCTCGCCGCGGGCCAGCAAGTATTGGTGTTCCTCAACCGCCGCGGCTTTGCGCCGACACTGCTGTGCCATGACTGCGGCTGGATGTCCGGCTGCGAGCGCTGCGATGCGCGCATGACGGTGCACCAGCGCCACGGCGAGTTACGCTGCCATCACTGCGGCCATGTGGAACGGGTACCGCGCCATTGCCCGCAGTGCGGCAAGGTGGACCTGCGGCCCGTGGGCGCCGGCACCGAGCGCGCCGAAGAACGCCTGGGCATTCTGTTCCCGGATTACCCGGTGCTGCGGGTCGACCGCGACAGCACGTCGCGCAAAGACGCTATGAACCAACTGTTCACCACCATCCACAAGGGCCAACCGTGCATTCTGGTGGGCACGCAGATGCTTGCCAAAGGGCATCACTTCCCACGGGTGACCCTGGTGTCGATCCTGGATGCCGATGGCGGGCTGTTCTCCGGGGATTTTCGCGCCAGCGAACGCATGGCGCAGTTGATCGTGCAGGTGGCAGGGCGCGCCGGGCGGGCCGAAGAGCCAGGCAGGGTGATTATCCAGACGCACCTGGCCGACCACCCGCTGCTGATTCAACTGACGGAACAAGGCTACTTTGCCTTCGCCGAGCAGGCCTTGAGCGAACGCCGCGCCGCCGGCCTCCCGCCCTTTGCGCACCTGGCGCTGCTGCGTGCCGAAGCTCACAAACCCGGGCAGGCCGAAGGCTTTCTTGATGAGGCCTGCAGCGCCGCTGAGCGTTTATTGGGCGAACTGGCCCTCAGTGGCATCGAACTACTCGGCCCGGTGCCAGCGCCCATGGAGCGGCGCGCCGGACGTTATCGCGCTCAGCTACTCTTGCAGGCAACCTCCCGCGCCCCGCTGCATCGGCTATTAAGTCGCTGGATGCTTGAGCTGGAGCAACTGCCAAGCGGTCGGCAGGTGCGATGGTCGTTGGATGTAGACCCGGTAGATTTGTATTGAGGGTAATTACGTCACCGCAGGCAAGCCAGCTCCCACATTATGAAATATAAACCCCCTTAAATGTGGGAGCGGGCTTGCCCGCGAAGAGGCCCGCAGGTCCGCCATATAGTCTGAACGGTTGGCAAGCCCGCCCTCGCCACGGATAATGCCCAGTTTTTCCACCTGCGCATCGCGCGCCGCCGCTTGCGGTCGAAAGAGAACACCATGAAAGACACCATTCGCCAGCTGATCCAACAAGCCCTCACCCAACTCGTCCACGAAGGTGTGTTGCCTGAAGGCCTGTCGCCGGCGATCCAGGTGGAGAACACCCGCGACAAGACCCATGGCGACTTCGCCAGCAACATCGCGATGATGCTGTCCAAGCCGGCCGGCATGAAGCCGCGTGACCTGGCAGAAAAAATCATCGCAGCCCTGCCGGCTGACGCCAGTGTCACCAAGGCCGAAATCGCCGGCCCAGGCTTTATCAACTTCTTTCAGAACACCCAGGCCCTGGCGTCACGCCTGGATGCCGCCCTGGCCGATGCCCGCATCGGTGCGCGCAAGGCCGGCGACAGCCAGCGCGTGGTCATTGACCTGTCGGCACCGAACCTGGCCAAGGAAATGCACGTGGGCCACCTGCGCTCCACCATCATTGGCGACGGCGTGGCACGGGTGCTGGAATTCCTCGGCGACACCGTGATCCGCCAGAATCACGTGGGCGACTGGGGTACCCAGTTCGGCATGCTGATGGCCTACCTGCAGGAAAACCCGATCACCAGCAACGAGCTGGCCGACCTGGAAAACTTCTACCGCGCCGCCAAAAAGCGGTTTGACGAGTCTGAAGAGTTCGCCGACCGCGCACGGGGCCTGGTGGTCAAGCTGCAAGCCGGCGACGAAGAGTGCCTGGCGCTGTGGAACCGCTTCCGTGAAATTTCCCTGTCCCATTGCCAGGAAATCTACGAGCTGCTCAATGTGAAACTGACCATGGCCGACGTGATGGGCGAAAGCGCCTACAACGACGACCTGATCAACGTGGTCAACGACCTCAAGGCCAAGGGCCTGCTGGTCGAAAGCAACGGCGCCCAGTGCGTGTTCCTCGAAGAATTCAAGACCGCCGACGGCGAGCCGCTGCCGGTGATCATCGTCAAGGCCGATGGCGGCTACCTCTACGCCACCACTGACCTGGCCGCCGTGCGTTACCGCAGTGGCGTGCTCAAGGCTGATCGTGCGCTGTACTTCGTCGACCAGCGCCAGGCCCTGCACTTCCAGCAGGTGTTCGAAGTGGCCCGTCGCGCCGGTTTCGTCACCCACCCGATGCACATGGAGCACATGGGCTTTGGCACCATGAACGGCGCCGATGGCCGCCCCTTCAAGACCCGCGACGGCGGCACCGTGAAGCTGATCGACCTGCTGACCGAAGCCCAGGAACGTGCCTACAACCTGGTGAAGGAAAAGAACCCAGAGCTGGCCGAGGCCGACCTGCGTAATATTGCCCGCGTGGTGGGCATTGGCGCGGTGAAATACGCCGACCTGTCCAAGCACCGCACCAGCGACTACAGCTTCAACTTCGACCTGATGCTCAACTTCGAAGGCAACACCGCGCCGTACCTGCTGTACGCCTACACCCGCGTGGCCGGGGTATTCCGCAAGCTGGGCAAGGACTTCAGCGAAGTCGAAGGCCAGATCGCGCTGGACGCCGCCCACGAACAGGAACTGGCGGCCAAGCTCGCGCAATTTGGCGAAGTGCTCAACAGCGTTGGCGAAAAAGGCACGCCGCACATCCTGTGCACCTATTTGTACGAAGTGGCCGGCCTGTTCTCCAGCTTCTACGAGAACTGCCCGATCCTGACCGCCGACGACGAAGCCCAGAAACAAAGTCGCCTGCGCCTTGCCGCATTGGCTGGACGCACCCTCAAGCAAGGCCTGGAACTCTTGGGCCTGGAAACTCTGGAGCGTATGTAAGTTGGCTGCCAAGAAAAAACCTGCACCCAAGCGCGGCGCCAGCCGCTACCAGGCCCCGGCGAAGCAACCGATTCCGGGTTGGTTGTGGATGGCCATCGGCCTTACGGTCGGCGCATTTATCGTGTTTCTGATGAAGCTGGAGCCCGGCCAGGGCGATGACGTCAAGCGCGTCAAACAGGAGCAGCAAAAGGCCACTAAGATCGCCGAAGCCAACAAGACCGCGCCGAGCCCGACCGCACCGGTAAAGCCCAAGTACGACTTCTACACGCTGCTGCCGGAATCGGAAGTGATCGTGCCGCCTGACGCCGTGCCGGAAAAAACCCTGCCGACGCCACAAGTGCCGACCACGCCGGTAACCCCAGCGGAAGCGGCGAAAATCGACACGGCGCGCGCCCAGGCCGCGCTGGCCGGTATCACGCCGCCGCCAGCACCGCCGGTGGCTGCAACCAAGGCGGCGCCGGTGACCAAGTTCTTCCTGCAAGCGGGCTCGTTCCCGAAACAGGCGGATGCGGACCGTGTACGCGCACAGATCATTCTGTTGGGCCAATCGGTATCGGTTGAGTCCGGCACGGTGAAGGACGCGACCTGGTATCGCGTATTGGTGGGGCCGTTCAGCAACCGCGAACAGCTGACCGTGGCGCAAAAGCAATTGGCCGGCGCCGGGTTTAGCAACCTGTTGTTACAACAACGCCAGAGCCGCTGACGCATACCCACTGATCGTTCCCACGCTCCGCGTGGGAACGTGCCCCTTGACGCTTTGCGTCACAGAGCAGGCGCAGAGCGCCCAAGGAGGCATTACCACGCGGAGCGTGGGAACGATCACCACTCGTCCGCACTGCCTCCCTACGGTTGAAATCCCCCTCGCCACCCCCATATGAGTTTCCATCAGGGCATTTTCGCCCCGCTGCGTGGAGACTCTCCCCTTGACCACCATCGTTTCAGTACGTCGCCACGGCAAAGTTGTCATGGGCGGCGACGGCCAGGTTTCCCTGGGCAACACCGTGATGAAAGGCAACGCCAAGAAAGTGCGCCGCCTGTACCACGGCCAGGTGCTTGCCGGCTTCGCAGGCGCGACCGCCGATGCCTTTACCCTGTTCGAACGCTTCGAAGGCCAGCTTGAGAAACACCAGGGCCACCTGGTGCGCGCCGCTGTAGAGCTTGCCAAAGAATGGCGCACCGACCGCTCCCTCAGCCGCCTGGAGGCTATGCTGGCGGTTGCGAACAAAGACGCTTCCCTGATCATCACCGGCAACGGCGACGTGGTTGAACCCGAGCATGGCTTGATCGCCATGGGTTCAGGTGGCGGCTACGCCCAGGCTGCGGCCAGCGCGCTGCTGAAGAAAACCGACCTGTCGGCCCGTGAAATCGTCGAGACCGCCCTGGGTATCGCTGGCGATATCTGCGTGTTCACCAACCACAATCAGACCATTGAGGAGCAGGACCTCGCCGAATAAGCCCTGGGCTTATTCAGGCTTGAGGCCGCCAAACACTATGTCCATGACTCCCCGCGAAATCGTCCATGAACTCAACCGCCATATCATCGGCCAGGACGATGCCAAGCGCGCCGTTGCCATTGCGCTGCGTAACCGCTGGCGCCGGATGCAACTGCCAGAAGAACTGCGCGTTGAAGTAACGCCCAAGAACATCCTGATGATCGGCCCTACCGGCGTCGGCAAAACCGAGATCGCTCGGCGGCTGGCCAAACTGGCCAATGCACCGTTCATCAAGGTCGAAGCGACCAAATTCACCGAAGTTGGCTATGTGGGCCGCGATGTCGAGTCGATCATTCGTGATCTGGCTGACGCCGCCCTGAAGATGCTGCGCGAACAGGAAGTGACCAAGGTCAGCCATCGCGCCGAAGACGCCGCTGAAGAGCGCATCCTCGACGCCCTGCTGCCACCGGCACGCATGGGTTTCAACGAAGACGCCGCACCTTCGTCGGATTCCAACACCCGCCAGCTGTTCCGCAAGCGCCTGCGTGAAGGCCAGTTGGATGACAAGGAAATCGAGATCGAAGTGGCCGAAGTGTCCGGCGTGGATATCTCTGCCCCGCCTGGCATGGAAGAAATGACCAGCCAGTTGCAGAACCTGTTCGCCAACATGGGCAAGGGCAAGAAGAAAAGCCGCAAGCTCAAGGTGAAAGAAGCGCTCAAGCTGGTGCGCGACGAAGAAGCCGGGCGCCTGGTCAATGAGGAAGAACTCAAGGCCAAGGCCCTGGAAGCGGTCGAGCAACATGGCATTGTGTTTATCGATGAGATCGACAAGGTGGCCAAGCGTGGTAACTCCGGCGGCGTGGATGTCTCCCGCGAAGGCGTGCAGCGCGATTTGCTGCCGCTGATCGAAGGCTGCACGGTCAATACCAAGCTGGGCATGGTCAAGACTGACCACATCCTGTTTATCGCCTCCGGTGCCTTCCACCTGAGCAAGCCCAGCGACCTGGTGCCCGAGCTGCAAGGCCGCCTGCCGATTCGGGTGGAGCTCAAGGCACTGACGCCGGGCGACTTCGAGCGCATCCTCAGCGAACCGCATGCCTCGCTCACCGAGCAGTACCGCGAGCTGCTGAAAACCGAAGGGCTGGGTATCGAATTCCAGGCTGACGGTATCAAGCGCCTGGCGGAGATCGCCTGGCAGGTCAACGAGAAGACCGAGAACATCGGTGCCCGTCGCCTGCATACCTTGCTTGAGCGCCTGCTTGAGGAAGTGTCGTTCAGCGCCGGCGACATGGCCGGTGCGCAGAATGGCGAAGCGATCAAGATCGATGCCGATTATGTGAACAGCCACCTGGGCGAATTGGCGCAGAACGAAGATCTGTCTCGTTATATCCTGTAAGCCTCACTCAATGTGGGAGTGGCTTGTGTGGGCGCTGGCTTGCCTGCGATAGCATCACCTCAGTGTTCCTGAAACACCGAGGTGCCGGCATCGCGGGCAAGCCCGGCTCCCACATTGGTCCCTCCCACATTTTGGGCCGGTTCCTTCAGGGTTATCTCCAATGTCGAAATTTCCTACCGCAGTAAACCTGCATAAAACCTCCAACACCCTCGGCCTTACCTACGGGCCCGACGAGGTTTACCAACTACCCGCCGAATTCCTGCGGGTGCACTCCCCTTCCGCCGAGGTCCAGGGCCACGGCAAACCCATCCTGCAATTCGGCAAGCTCAACGTCCGGTTGATCAAGCTGGAACCGGCCGGCCAGTACGCACTGAAATTGACCTTCGACGACGGTCATGACAGCGGACTGTTCACCTGGGACTACCTCTATCAGTTGGCCGTACGTCAGGACGCTTTGTGGGCCGACTACCTGGCCGAGCTCAAAGCCGCTGGTAAAACCCGCGATCCGAGTGAGTCGGTCGTGCGGCTGATGCTCTAGCTCAACGGTCTTGCTGTTTAGAGCGCATTTTCTAATTTCATCTGCTTGAATGCCCTGTCGCGTGGCCAACGATTGGCCCGCTTGCGAAAAAAAATAAACTCGGGTAACCAATGGAGCTGGCAAGTTCCCTGCATTTGACGATGCGGTATCAACGGTCACCCGAGTCGCAGTACCAGGCTGGTGTCGTGTATCGAAATTGGGTGCGCAGCAATCGCCGGTACTCGTCTTTCGGACAATGGAGCGTCGTAGATGAGTAACAAGAATAACGATGACTTGAAACGCCAGGCCTCGGAAAACACCCTGGGGTTGAACCCGATCATCGCGTTACGCAAAAAGGATTTATTGGCCTCGGCCAAGATGGTGCTGACCCAAGCCATCAAGCAACCGTTGCACAGCGTCAAACACGTCGCCCACTTTGGCGTTGAATTGAAGAATGTGATGTTCGGCAAATCCGCACTGGTGCCCGAGGGCGACGACCGTCGCTTCAACGACCCAGCCTGGAGCCAGAACCCGCTCTACAAACGTTATTTGCAGACTTACCTGGCGTGGCGCAAGGAGCTTCACGACTGGATCGACGACAGCAACCTGTCGGCACAAGACATCAGCCGCGGCCACTTCGTGATCAACCTGATGACCGAAGCCATGGCCCCCACCAACAGCGCGGCCAACCCGGCGGCGGTCAAGCGCTTCTTTGAAACCGGCGGCAAAAGCCTGCTCGACGGCCTTTCCCACCTGGCCAAGGACATGGTGCACAACGGCGGTATGCCCAGCCAGGTCAACATGGGCGCCTTTGAGGTCGGCAAGACCCTGGGCACCAGCGAAGGCGCGGTGGTGTTTCGCAACGACGTGCTGGAGCTGATCCAGTACAAGCCCATTACCGAGCAGGTGCATGAGCGCCCGCTGCTGGTGGTGCCGCCGCAGATCAACAAATTCTACGTCTTCGACCTGTGCCCGGATAAAAGCCTGGCGCGCTTCTGCCTGCGTAATGGCCAGCAGACCTTTATCGTCAGTTGGCGCAACCCCACCAAGGCCCAGCGCGAATGGGGGCTATCCACCTATATCGAGGCGCTGAAGGAAGCGGTCGATGTGGTCACGGCGATTACCGGCAGCAAAGACGTGAATATGCTCGGTGCCTGCTCAGGCGGCATCACCTGCACGGCGCTGCTGGGCCACTACGCGGCGCTGGGGCAGAAGAAGGTCAACGCCCTGACTCTGCTGGTGAGCGTGCTGGATACCACCCTGGACACCCAGGTGGCGCTGTTTGTCGACGAGCAGACTCTGGAAGCGGCCAAGCGCCACTCCTATCAGGCCGGCGTGCTGGAAGGTCGCGACATGGCCAAGGTCTTTGCCTGGATGCGCCCCAACGACTTGATCTGGAACTATTGGGTCAACAACTACCTGCTGGGCAACGAGCCGCCGGTGTTCGACATCCTGTTCTGGAACAACGACACCACACGCTTGCCGGCCGCGTTCCATGGCGACCTGATCGAACTGTTCAAAAACAACCCACTGGTACGGGCCAACGCCCTGGAAGTGTGCGGCACGCCCATCGACCTCAAGCAGGTCACTGCCGATATCTATTCCCTGGCCGGCACCAACGACCACATCACGCCGTGGCAGTCCTGCTACAAGTCAGCGCAGTTGTTCGGCGGCAAGGTCGAGTTTGTACTGTCCAGCAGCGGGCATATCCAGAGCATCCTCAACCCGCCGGGCAACCCCAAAGCGCGCTACCAGACCAGCGAGGGCCTGGCCGGCAGTGCGCTGGAGTGGCAGGCAGATGCGACCAAGCACACCGATTCGTGGTGGCTGCATTGGCAGGTGTGGCAGGCGGAGCGGGCGGGAAAGTTGAAAAAAGCCCCGACGACATTAGGCAATAAAACCTATGCAGCCGCTGAAGCGGCGCCGGGTACATATGTACATGAACGCTAGGCATTCTTGTGATTGAAATGAGATCAGATGTGGGAGCTGGCTTGCCTGCGATAGCAATGGGCCTGCTCACTAATCGCGGCCTGAAAGAATGCCATCGCAGGCAAGCCAGCTCCCACACTGACCGAGTTCCTACAGACCAATAGCACCACTTCACAGGGCTTGAGCATGGCGCAACCGTTCATCTTCCGTACCATCGACCTGGATGGCCAGACCATCCGCACGGCGGTACGCCCGGGCAAGCCGCACTTGACCCCGCTGCTAATCTTCAACGGCATCGGCGCCAACCTTGAGCTGGTGTTTCCGTTCGTCCAGGCCCTGGACCCGGACTTGGAAGTGATCGCCTTCGACGTGCCCGGCGTGGGCGGATCCTCGACGCCGAACCGACCCTATCGCTTCCCCGGCCTGGCCAAGCTCACCGCACGTATGCTCGATTACCTCGACTACGGCCAAGTGAATGCCGTGGGCGTGTCCTGGGGCGGAGCGCTGGCCCAGCAATTTGCGTATGACTACCCCGAGCGCTGCAAGAAATTGATCCTGGCGGCCACCGCGGCCGGGGCCTTCATGGTGCCGGGCAAACCGAAGGTCTTGTGGCTGATGGCAAGCCCCAGGCGTTATATCCAGCCGTCCCACGTGGTGCGCATTGCACCGATGATTTATGGCGGCTCGTTCCGCCGAGATTCCAAACTGGCCGCCGAGCACGCCAGCAAAGTGCGCTCGGCCGGCAAGCTGGGTTACTACTGGCAACTGTTTGCCGGGCTGGGCTGGACCAGCATTCACTGGCTGCACAAGATCCGCCAGCCCACCCTGGTGCTGGCCGGGGACGATGACCCGCTGATCCCGCTGGTCAACATGCGCATGCTCGCCTGGCGCATCCCCAATGCGCAGTTGCACATCATCGACGACGGCCACCTGTTCCTGATCACCCGGGCCGAAGCCGTGGCGCCGATCATCATGAAGTTTCTGGAGGAGGAGCGCCTGCGTGCCGTGATACATCCGCGACCGGCGGTGTGAAGGACCACACCACCGCGCAACTTGCCAGGAACCGACTATGGTTCTGGATTGGCGTGCCTGCTTGATGACTTGACGAAGGAGTGTTGGCTCATGCGAGAAAGACCCGTGACGAACCCGGCGCCCACCCCCGCTGCGTTCATCAACGCGCAAAATGCGATCACCGGCCTGCGCGGCCGGGACTTGCTGTCGACCCTGCGTACCGTCGCCGCGCACGGCCTGCGCAACCCGGTGCACACCGCTCGCCACGCCCTGGCCCTGGGCGGCCAGCTGGGCCGTGTGCTGCTGGGTGAGACCGTGCACGAACCCAACCCCAGGGACCATCGCTTCAGCGACCCCACCTGGAAGCTCAACCCGCTGTACCGACGCAGCTTGCAAGCCTATCTGAGCTGGCAAAAACAGACACGGCAGTGGATCGATGACAGCGCCCTCAGTGACGATGATCGCGCCCGCGCGCAGTTCGCCTTCGCCCTGCTCAACGATGCCGTGTCCCCTTCCAACACCCTGCTCAACCCGCTGGCGATCAAGGAGTTGCTCAACTCCGGCGGCAACAGCGTAGTGCGTGGCGTGAGTAATTTGTTCGAAGACCTGCTGCACAACAACGGTTTGCCGCGCCAGGTCAGCAAGCACGCTTTCGAAGTGGGCAAGACCGTGGCGACCACCCCCGGTTCGGTGGTGTTTCGCAATGAGCTGCTGGAGCTGATCCAATACAAGCCCATGAGCGAAAAACAGTACGCCAAGCCACTGCTGGTGGTGCCGCCGCAAATCAACAAGTACTACATTTTCGACCTGAGCCCGGCCAACAGCTTTGTGCAATACGCGCTCAAAAACGGCCTGCAGACCTTTATGGTCAGCTGGTGTAACCCGGACGTGCGGCATCGCGAATGGGGCCTGTCCACCTACGTGGCGGCGCTGGAAGAAGCGCTCAACGTGTGCCGGGCCATCACTGGCGCCCGCGAGGTCAACCTGATGGGCGCCTGCGCCGGGGGCCTGACCATCGCCGCGCTGCAAGGCCACCTGCAAGCCAAGCGCCAGTTGCGGCGCATCTCCAGCGCCAGTTACCTGGTAAGCCTGCTCGACAGCCAGATCGATAGCCCCGCAACCCTATTCGCCGACGAACAAACCCTGGAGGCCGCCAAGCGCCGCTCCTACCAGCAAGGCGTGCTGGATGGCCGCGACATGGCCAAGGTGTTTGCCTGGATGCGCCCCAACGACTTGATCTGGAATTACTGGATCAACAATTACCTGCTGGGCAAGGAACCGCCGGCGTTCGACATCCTGTACTGGAACAACGACAACACGCGCCTGCCCGCCGCCTTGCACGGCGACCTGCTGGATTTCTTCAAGCACAACCCCCTGAGCCACCCTGGCGGCCTGGAGGTATGCGGCACGCCCATCGACTTGCGCAAGGTCGCGGTGGACAGCTTCAGCGTGGCCGGCATCAACGATCACATCACGCCGTGGGACGCGGTGTACCGCTCCACGCAACTGCTGGGTGGCGAGCGGCGCTTCGTGCTGTCCAACAGCGGGCATATCCAGAGCATCCTCAACCCACCGGGTAACCCCAAGGCCAACTACGTCGAGAACCTCAAGCTGAGCAGCGACCCGCGCGCCTGGTATTACGACGCCCAGCACGTCGAAGGCAGTTGGTGGCCGCAGTGGCTGGAGTGGGTGCAAAAACGCTCCGGTGTACAACGCGAAACCCTCACCGCTCTGGGCAACCAGAATTACCCACCGATGGAAGCGGCGCCGGGCACTTACGTGCGCGTGCGATGAGCTCAAACATCACATTAAGAAGACTGGATGAAGACCCGCGACCGTATCCTTGAATGTGCCTTGCAGTTGTTCAACCACAAGGGCGAACCGAACGTGTCGACCATGGAGGTGGCCAATGAAATGGGGATCAGCCCCGGTAACCTCTACTACCACTTCCATGGCAAGGAGCCGTTGGTACTGGGGCTGTTCGAGCGCTTTCAATGCGAGCTGGCGCCGCTGCTCGACCCGCCTGCCGATGCGCAACTGGAGGCTGAGGACTACTGGCTGTTTTTGCACCTGATTGTCGAGCGCATGGCCCACTATCGCTTCCTCTTCCAGGACCTGTCGAACCTGGCCGGGCGCCTGCCGAAGCTGGCCAAGGGGATCCGCAATCTGCTTACCGCGCTCAAACGTACCCTGGCCTCCTTGTTGGCGCGGTTGAAGGCTGCGGGGCAACTGGTCAGTGACACCCAGGCACTGGGGCAGTTGGTGGAACAGATCACCATGACTCTGCTGTTCTCCCTCGATTACCAACGCGTACTAGACCGTGAAGGCGAGGTACGAGTGGTGGTGTACCAGGTCATGATGCTGGTAGCGCCGCACCTGCTGTCACCTGCACGCCAGGCCACCGAACGCTGGGCCTTGCGCTACCTGGATGATCCGCTTTGACCGGTGCTTACTCAGGCCCGCCGAATTGCTGAATGAATTTGAAAAGTTCACTGTCATTGCGCACGCCCAACTTCCGATAAGCCGATTGTTTCTGCGTACTGATAGTACTTGCACTGCGGGAGAACTTTGCCGCAATCGAACTGACTGACATGCCATCGAGAAAACAGCGCAACACTTCGCGCTCTTTGGGTGTGAGCCCGGAAGTCAATGACAGCGTCGCTGAAACATTGACCGTCGACTTCACGGTGACGAGATCAAACGCAGAGTGTTTGCCCTGTAATGTCGCCAACATACAAGGTTGTATATAAAGCCGCCCTTGAGCGACAGTTCGGATAGCCGTGATCAGCTCGGTCAGATTCTGAGTCTTACCCAGAATGCCCCAACATCCAGCCTTGAGCGCCAGCGAGACTGTCGCAGGCGAATAATCCGAGGAAACGATCAATGCCCGGCACTGGCTGAAACGCCTGCCCAGCGTCTGGAGCAGACTGAGGCCGTCGATGTCTGACGGCGCCAGCACGAAGTCCATGACGACCACATCGACCCGCTGACGGGCCAGCGCCTCCAGCAGTTGCCGGCCCGTACCGTAGGAGCCGGTCACCTGAATGTCGGCCTCGGCATTCAATCCCAGTGCGATACCTTGGCGAACCATCTCGTGGTCATCCAGCAGCATGACGGTACAGATGGCCAATGGTGAAGTTGTCATAACGAGCCCCGCATAAATCAATGCAGTACTGCACGCTATAGACCAGCCTTATGCAGGGTTCAATAAGCAGACACAACAGTACTACATTTACTTACGGCAACTTCCTACAGAAACAACTGAGGAAACTTTACCCAACCAAAAATCCATACGAAAAAACTAAACAAAACAAAACGCTTTCGAACAATCACGAACCAAAACTCGAGACTTCGCTATAGAGCGCATTCACTTTTAGATACAAATTATGCCAGCCCGCCCCATGAAAAAAATTCGACAAGAACCTCAGGCACTGCGCTTAAACCTGCGGCGGATAACTTCAATAACTCGAGATCGAAAACAGAATGAAAGCCAACGTTTTACCTGCCGTTGCAACCGCCCTGGCCTTGAGCGCCACGATGACGTCATCGGTGTACGCCGCGGACGGCGTGATCAACTTCAGTGGACTGGTGACCGACGTGACCTGCACCGTCGAAGGCGCGGCTCCGGGCACGGGGGCTGTGGTCAAGGACGTGAACCTGGGTGGCGTCTCTGCTGCACGCCTGGCCACGGCAGGCAGCCGTGCCAACCTGACCGGCTTCACCATTCGCATCGGCGCACCGGGTGAGGGCAGTTGCACCAACGGACGCACCGCCATGGTTGCCTTCGATCCGACCAGCCCGGCCATCGACGTGGCCACTGGGCGCTTGAACATTGATGGTTACGACGATCCATCGGATACCACCAACGCCAAAAACGTCCAGGTGGAGGTCACCAGCCGCAGCGGCACGCCGATCAACGTGTACACCGAAAAATCCGAAGGCGTGGTGATCGCCGATAACCAGGCAACCATCCCATTGGCTGCACAACTGTACGCCAGCGGCCCGGCCACCGAAGGCAAGGTCAACACCCGGGTCGGGTTCATGATCGAGTACGCCGAGTAAAGCGCGAGCGAGCCTGCGAAGGCGGGCTCCTCCCTGGGTAAAGAGACCAGACGATGAAAACGAAGGCCCGTCTTACATTTGTCGCCGGTGTGTCTGGTGCAATGCTGCTGTTCATACTTGCCGCCGAGGCAGGCGTCATCATCCACGGCACACGGGTGATCTACCCTGCCGAACGGCAGGAAGTGATCGTACGCCTGGAAAACAAGGGCAATCGCCCGGCATTGGTGCAAACCTGGCTGGACGACGGCGACCGATACTCAACAGCCGCCACTGCAAAAGCGCCGCTGAGTACGTCCCCCCCAATCTTCCGCATTGAGCCGCACCAGCAACAGGCGTTGCGCCTGCGCTACTCGGGCGAGCCTTTGCCTGCCGATCGTGAAAGCCTGTTTTGGCTCAACGTACTGGAAGTGCCGCCGAGTGCCGCAAAGGGTGACGAGAATAACCAGATCGAATTGGCATTTCGCACCCGCTTGCGCGTATTCCTGCGCCCGCAAGCGTTGCCTTATCCGGTGGCAAACGCAGCCTCGAAACTGCAATGGAAACTGATCGCCCACGATCGCGGCTACGCCCTGCAAGCCACTAACCCGACGCCCTATCACGTCTCGCTTGCCTCTATCGAACTGCTCAGCGCCGGCCAGCGTTTTGCCAAAGCGCCGAACCAGAGCGCCAACGACAGCCTGCTGCTGCCGGCCGGCGATGTAAAACGCTTTGCGTTGCCGCTGTTGCGCGAATGTCCGCGTACCCCGGCCAAGGTTGAGTTCACCAGCGTCAGCGATTTCGGTGCCCGCGTACGGCATTCGGCAGCGCTGCCTGGCTGCACGGGATAAACCACCATGAATGTATTTTCGATTTTTGCGCAGACCACCTTGCTGACCTGCACGCTGGTGGGCGCAACGGCGCTGCAGGCGAGCGTGATCATCAACAGCACGCGCGTGGTTTATCCGCAGAACGACAAAGAGGTCACCGTCAGGCTGGAGAGCAAGAACCAGGCACCGGTATTGGTCCAGACCTGGCTGGATAATGGCGATGAGCAGTCGACGCCACAGGTGGGCGGCATTCCTTTTGTGGTGACCCCGCCCATCTTCCGTATGGAACCGGGCAAGCAACAGGTGGTGCGCGTGGCCTATACCGGCGAATCCTTGCCGACCGCACAGGAAAGCCTGTTCTGGTTCAACTTGCTGGAAGTGCCTGCGCAATCTCCAAATGCGCAACAGGGCAACCAACTGCAGCTGGCGTTTCGCTCGCGGATCAAACTGTTCTTCCGTCCGCATAACCTGCTCTACGGAGTCGAAACGGCACCCGGAAAACTGCAATGGCGACGCATCTCAAGCGCACAGGGCCAGGGCCTGGAAGTCTTCAACCCGACGCCCTATCACGTGACCTTTGAAGCCGTCGAGGTGCTGGAGTCCGGGCAACGACATGCGCGTAAAACCGCGTCGTCGGGCAGTGAAAACATGGTACTACCCGGCGGCCGCCTGCGCTTTGAGCTGCCCACGCTCAAAGCATCGGCCAATACCGAGGCGACCGTAGAGTTCCAGACACTCGATGACTATGGCGTGAAGGCCGTCCATAGCGCCAAGGCCCCGCCATGACAGCCCCCAGAACAGACCTTCCAGCGTAGGGCGCCCTGACTGGCGCTACCACGCCCCTACTTTTTCATGTCGATGCCCACTGACGCGGGTAGGGACGCCCTATGCCGACAGTCGACCGACACCTGTTTTTCGAGAATGCTGAACATGAGTTTCAACACGCCAACCGGCGTAAAAGCACGTCATCGCTTCAAGCGGACCCTGCATAGCCTGCTGTTGATCAGCGGCGCTCAAGCCGTCAGCGCCCAGAGTGCCGAACAGGTCGAATTCAATCCGGCTTTCTTTCCGGGTGGCAAGGCGGGCTTGCAGGTCGATATCGCCAAGTTCAACCAAGGCAACGTCGTCCTGCCTGGCAGCTATCGCGCCGATGTGCACCTTAACGGCCAGTGGATCGGGCGTGAAACCCTGTCCTTTTCCAAGATCGCGGGCCATGACACCGCCCAGCTGTGCCTGGAGCCCCAGGCGCTGCTCAGGTTTGGCGTTATCGTCGATAGCGTCGAGGCAGCAGCCCTTTCCAGCTGTGCCGACATCGCCAGCTACCTGCCCGGCGCCAGCAGCCAGTTCGATTCGGGTGAAAGTCGCCTCGACCTGCAAGTTCCACAGATATACCTGGCGCGCCAGCCACGCGGCTACGTCGACCCGCAACACTGGGATGGCGGCGTGGATGCCGCGTTCGTGCGTTACAACACCAATACCTTCACCACGCGGACCGGCGGGCGCACCCAGGGCTCCAGCTACCTCGGCCTGAACACCGGCCTCAACCTGGGGGACTGGCACTGGCGCCACAACGGCAGCTACAGCCGCACCCATACCGTCTCGGGGTACCAAAGCAGCGCCACCTATGTGCAGCGGGATTTGAGTGCCTTGAAGTCCCAACTGGTGCTTGGCGAACTCTATACCCCCGGCGAACTGTTCGACAGCGTGCGTCTGCGCGGCGCCAGCCTGTCTTCCGATGACCGGATGCTGCCCGATTCACTGACCGGCTTTGCCCCGGTAGTGCGCGGGGTTGCCGAGACCAACGCACGGGTCACTGTGCGCCAACGCGGTGTGTTGCTGGATGAAGTCTCCGTCGCGCCCGGCCCGTTCGTGCTCAAGGACCTGTTCCCCACCGGTTACGGCGGCGACCTGAATGTCACCGTCACCGAAGCCGACGGTCGTACCCGTGAGTTCATCGTACCGTTTGCCGCCAACGCCAACCTGCTGCGCCCCGGCTACAGCCGCTATTCGCTGAGTGCCGGCCTGCTCGATGAAGTCGGCCTGCACCACCCGCCCAGGCTGATGCAAGCGACTTACCAGCATGGCCTGAGTAATCTGCTGACCGGTTATACCGGTGCCGTGATGGGTGAGGATTACCGTTCACAGTTGCTGGGGGCCGCGTTCAACACACCGTTGGGCGCACTTTCTCTGGACTTGACCCAGTCGAACGCGCATCTGCCAGGGCATGGTTCACGCGCGGGTCAAAGCGTACAGCTGCGCTACAGCAAGAACTTCGCGAATACGGGCACCCACTTCGCGCTGGGCGCCTACCGCTACTCCACCGAAGGCTTCTTGAGCGTGAGCGACGCAGCACACATCCGCGACCTTGCGCTGGACGGGCTCAAGCTCGACACCGTTTCGCGCCTGCGTGACCGAATGGACATCAGCCTCAACCAAAGCGTCGGCGACGGCTCGGTGTACCTGACCGGCTCCTCGCAAAACTATTGGAACCGCAACAATGGCAACCTGACGTTTACCGCCGGCTACAGCAGTACGTGGAAGGGTTTGCATTACACCGTCAGCGCGCAGCGCACCCGGGACTTGCTGAGCGAACGCGTCGACAAGCAATTGGACTTTACCGTCAGCCTGCCACTGGGCAGCGGCGCACGCTCGCCCACACTGACCACCACCGTCTACCGTGGCGATCAAAGCAGCGGCGAGCGCCTGAGCCTGGGCGGTACGCTTGGCGGGCGCAATGAATTGAGCTACGGCCTGAGCAGCAGCCGTGCTCAAGGCAGCGGCTATGCCACTAGCGCCGACATGAAATACCAGACCTCTCAAGGCGTGCTGTCGGCAAGCTACGGCCAAAGCAACGCGTACCAATCGACCTCCCTGGGCATGACCGGTGGCATCGTCGCCCACCGTGGCGGTGTGACCTTCGCCCCAGAGTTGGGCGACACCATCGGCATCGTCCAGGCTCCCGACGCCCTCGGCGCACGGATCAATGGCAACCACAGCGCGCAGATCGGCAAAAGCGGCTTCGCCGTGGTGCCGAATCTCACGCCTTACCGCCAGAACGTGGTCGAGTTGGACCCCAAGGATCTGTCCACGGATGTCGAGCTCAAGACCGCCGCTCAGAACGTCGCGCCACGAGCCGGCTCGGTGGTGCAGTTGCAATTCGAGACCGTCAGCGGGCAGGCCATGTTGATCACGGCGCTGCGGGAGGATGGCACGCCATTGCCGTTCGGCGCGGATGTGTTCGATGAAAGCGGCGCCAGCGTCGGGATCGTTGGCCAGGGTGGCAAAGCCTTTGCGCGTGTGTCACGCGGGCAGGGGCAGTTGACGGTCAAGTGGGGCCCGGACGCCACGACCCTGTGCACGCTGCGCTATGACGTGAGCACAGGTTTCACTGCCGAGAGCACCAACCGCTTGCGTCACCTGAACGCAGGTGCCTGCCAGCATGCGCCGCAAGCGCCTACCGCCAAAAGCCCCATGACAATACGGAGTTCACAATGAAGCCGTCGATCTCGCGCCTCTTGACCCTGCTGGTGCTTGGCCTGCCCATCGCGGCCCAGGCGGAGTGCGATAGCTATATGGACTCCGAGCACGGCCTTTCCCTTCCGGCCACTATTACGGTACCGGCCAACCTGCCCGATGGCAGCATCATCACCCAGCAGCCATTCAGTGGAGTGGTTCCCGGCCGTTTCTTCAATTGCCACAGCTTGACCCTCAGACAGGTCACCTCCCGCAGGTACCCGCAACTATTGCCAAGCCTGATCTATTCCACTGAGGCTCCTGGCATCGGCATCCGCATAAAAATTACCGATGCCCGAGGAGTGACCAACTTCTACGCGCTTGAAAATATTACCAATCAGCTGCCCACTGGACGCCATCCCATCTTCACCAATGCCGAGGCGATCTTCTACAAAACCGGCCCGGTGACCGGAGGGGTAGTGCCGGCGGGAAGCATCTACAAATACACAATGATGACCCGTATAGGCCAGCGCCTGGGCCGCTTTGAGCTCAACCTCAACAACTCGGTCAGGTTCGTAAGCCCTGTTGCTACCTGCAACCTTGAAGCAGGCGACGTCAACCGCTCCATCGCCCTCGACCCGGTGCAGGTCAGTGCTTTCAACAGCAGCCCCTACGCTGGCGCACACAACTTTGAGCTGACGGCCAATTGCAGCGATGCCGCCAACGTCACCTTTCGTTTTTCCGGCCCGCCCTCGCCTGAAAATGACCTGCTCTTCGCCAATACAGGCACCGCTGGAGGCGTGGCGCTGTGGCTGTATTCACGTATCAACGGAACGAATCAAACGATCCCTGCCAATGGCAGCGACAACGAACGCACGCTGGTTGTGAGCGGCAATCGCGCGGTACTGCCACTCGGCGCTGCGTACCACAAAAGCGGCACGGTCGGCCAAGGCACGCTGATCAGTACCGCTACCGTCAACATCACCTACAACTGAAACCCTGAGGATTAACGATGCGTCTCTCAATACTGCCCCTGCTATTGGCGTTCACGGCCAGCCTGGGCGCTCCTGTCGCCTTCGCTGCTACCACCGGCACCCTGACCTTCCAAGGCGTGGTCAACGCGGGCACGTGCAACCTGATCGCCGGCGATGTAAACCGCACCATCACTCTACCGCCCGTCAAAGTGTCGGACTTCGATAGTGCCGACTCCGCTGGAGAACACGATTTCGAGCTTGCCGCTGACTGCGACTCTGACGTCAAGAACGTGATCTTTCAATTCGCTGGCACACCCTCCGCCGGCAACGCAGAGCTCTTTGCCAATACGGGAACTTCGGGCGGCACCGCTCTTTGGCTGGCCAGCGCAGGCATCATCCCCGCCAACGGTACTGAGGCCCAGCGTAGCCGTACGGTTGCAACGAGCAGCAGCAAGGCGGTACTGGCGCTCAAAGCGGCTTACCACAAAACCGGCGCGGTGATTTCCCACGGCACGCTGGCCAGTGCCGTCACCGTTTCGATCACTTATAACTGATGGGCTTGGTGTAGCGCCCGCGACGCCTGATTGCTGTGGCCCATAAAAAATGCCCGACCTTTATAGGCCGGGCATTTTCTGGTCCCGCAAAAATCAGGACTGACTGGATGGCGTCGGGGTTACCGGCGTTGCAGTCGGGGTAGCAGCGGTGGGCGACGGCGCGGACACCGAATTGGCTGCAGAAGCAGTCGGAGCCGGCTTGGCCGCCACGGCAGGCTTTGGCGCTGCTGGCTTTTTCACCGCGGCAGGTTTTTTGGCCACCGCAGGTTTTACCGCCGGTTTGGCTGCTGCTGGTTTCGCGACGGATTTTGCCGCAGCTGGCTTGGCAGCGGGTTTGGCGGAAGCTGGCTTGGCAGCGGATTTGGCAGCAGCCGGTTTAGCCGCAGGTTTCGCTGCTGCTTTAGCAGCCGCTGGCTTGGCGGCAGGTTTGCTGGCCGGTTTGGCAGCAGCTGTTTTGGCCGCTGGCTTGGCCGCAGGTTTCGTCGCGGCTTTGGCTGGCGCCTTGGCCGCAGATTTTGCAGCCGGTTTAGCGGCAGCTTTAACCAGAGGCTTGGCAGCGGCTTTGGCTGCTGGTTTTGCAGCTGCAGTTTTGGCCGCTGGTTTTGCCGCAGGTTTTGCCGCGGCAGTCTTGGCTGGAGCCGCTTTGGCGCCAGTGAGTTTTTCGATTTGCCTGGTCAAGGTATCGACCTTGCTGTGCAACGTCTTCAACTCAGCCTTGCTAGGCACGCCCAGTCGCGAAATAGCACTGTTGAGGCGCTTGTCGAAGGTTTCTTCCAACTTGCCCCACGTGTCAGAAATGCTCGACTTGGCGGAACCGGCCGTTGCCTTGGCCGCATCAACTTTTTTCCCCACTGTACTCTTGGTCAACTTCTCGGCTTTCTCGCCGTCCTTGACCAGAGTCTCGAAGTATTTACCGCCGTCACTGCTAACCTTCGAGTACACGCCTAAACCAGCAAGCCAGATTTTGCGGGAATATTTTTCAACTTCCCCGACCCACGAGCTGCCTTCTTTCTGAGTAGTCTTTTTAACAGCCATCCCGATGTCTCCTTAGTGTTTACGCGCGACACGTTCGAGCAATGCCGTCAGCTCTTCGAGCTTAGCAGAGAGTGTCTCCACGTCATGTTTAGACGCAATGCCGATTCGATTCAAGGCACTTGCAACACGCGTGTCAAAAGCTTTTTCAACTTTATCCAGCTGAACTTCAACCAGGCTCCTGACGCCGGAGACATTACTCTTTACCTGGTCAATCTGACTGTTGGCGGCATCAAGTTGTTCAACTACAACTTTTTTACCTTTACTTTCAACATGTTGGCCGCTCTTAACCAGCTCTTTGAAGTACTCGCTGCCCTCACTGCCGACCTTCGCATAGGCACCAAGACCCGCCAGCCAGATCTTGCGGGCATAGCTTTTAACCTCACTCAGGGGAGTGGTTTGAACGTCGATTTTTTTCTTCAAAATAACTTTGGCCATGGTGCACCTCACACAAAAAGGGGGGGAGGACGGCCCGCAGGAGTTGAGGGCTTGGGCACAAAGTAGGGTTTAAAATTAGAATCGGCACCCTAAGAGCAGCCAGGTCAGGCCAACGCTTTATCCAAGGCCTTTTCGATTTCGGACTTTATCGTGCCACTCATGGCCGACATCAACAGGCCGAGTTCGACATCGATGCGCAGTGAGTTGTCGGCCACCGCAACCGTGCCTTTAACCCCGGAGCGCTTGAGCTTCAGGGTGTCGCCAGCCCATGAAGACTCCACCCCATATTTATCCTCGAGTTTGCGCGCCAATTGCTCAGCCTTGGCCCGCGCCTGTTCTTTTCCCAGGGTATGTTCACGCTCAACGGTAATACGGGCCATTGCAATGACTCCTCTATATAACGACTCAGAACACCCGCCATGCGGCAAAAGGTCTCGATGAGCGCCTATCTTACCTGCAGCCTTGCCAAGACAAAGTAGGCCTTGGGGATTATCATGTCCCGCATTCTCTTTTGGTGACAGCGATATGACTGATCAGCGCAAAGGCAGCGATGCCGAACCCACCACTCACTTCGGCTTCAAGAACGTCCCGGAAAGCCAGAAAGCGGAAAAAGTCGCTGAGGTGTTCCACTCCGTGGCGGCCAAGTACGACCTGATGAACGATGTGCTCTCCGGCGGCATGCACCGCCTGTGGAAGCGCTTCACCATCGAGTTGTCGGGCGCACGCACCGGCAACCGGGTGCTGGACATCGCCGGTGGCACGGGCGATTTGGCGGCCAAGTTCTCCAAGCTGGTTGGCCCCACCGGCCAGGTGGTATTGGCCGATATCAACGGTTCGATGCTCAAGGTTGGCCGCGACCGCCTGCTCGACAAAGGCGTGGCCGGCAATATCGAGTTCGTTCAGGCCGATGCCGAGAAGCTGCCCTTCCCCGACAACCATTTCGACTGCGTGACCATCGCGTTCGGCCTGCGTAACGTGACTCACAAGGAAGACGCGATCCGCTCGATGCTGCGCGTACTCAAGCCGGGTGGCCGCCTGCTGGTGCTGGAATTCTCCAAGCCGACCAACGCGCTGATGTCCAAGGTCTACGACACCTATTCGTTCGCCTTCATGCCACTGATGGGCAAGCTGATCACCAACGACGCCGAGAGCTACCGCTACCTGGCCGAGTCGATCCGCATGCACCCGGACCAGGAAACCCTGAAGTCGATGATGGTGGAGGCCGGTTTCGACCGCGTGACCTACCACAACATGACGTCCGGCATCGTCGCCCTGCACCGCGGCATCAAGCCCTGATGCTGCTGCAAGGTCTTCTCGCCAGCGTCGAGCACGGCCTCAACCGTGTACTGCGCCTGGACAGCACCGCCCTGGCGCGGCTCGCGCACCTGACCGGCAAAGTCATTGCCGTCGACTGCCGTAGCCCCGCCTTGCAGCTGTTTATCCTGCCCAGCGATGAAGGCCTGCTGCTCGCCACTCAATGGGCCGCTGAGGCCGATTGCACTCTGCGTGCGCCAGCCTCAAGCCTGTTGCACCTGGCACTGAGCCGCAACAAGACCGCCATCCTCCACGGCCCCGAGGTGGAACTGGAAGGCGACAGTGCGGTGCTGATGGACCTGGCCGCCGTGCTGCAAGACCTGGAGCTGGACTGGGAATACGAACTGTCGCGCTGGATTGGCCCCGTCGCCACCCAGTTGATCAGCGGGCACCTGCGCAGCCGCTCGCGCTGGTACCAGCAAGGGTTCGCCAGCCTCAACCAGAACCTTGCCGAATACCTGAGCGAAGAATCGCGCACCCTGGTCGGGCAACGGGAAGCGCAAGCGCGCTTTCGCGAGCTCGACAAGGCCAAAATCGACCTGGAACGCCTCGAGGCCCGCTTCGAGCGCTTGAGCCGTTCCCTTGATCCAAGCGATAACGCATGAAGCTGCTCGCCGTCCGCCGTTTGTTTCGTATCCAGCGCGTCGTAATCCGCTACCGTCTCGATGACCTGCTGTTTGCCCTGCCTTTGCCATGGTTCCTGCTAGCGGTGCGTTATGTGCTGCCGTGGCGCTGGTTGCCGCGCAAACCGTCACCGTTGAGCCGTGGCGCCAGCCTGCGCCTGGCGTTGCAGGATTTGGGGCCGATCTTCATCAAGTTCGGGCAGATCCTCTCCACCCGCCGCGACCTGTTGCCCGAAGACATCGCCGACGAGCTGATGCTGCTGCAAGACCGCGTGCCGCCGTTCGATTCGCAGCAATCGATGGCGCTGATCGAAGAACAGCTGGGCCAGAAGATCAGCGAGGTGTTCAGCCGCTTCGACGTCGAGCCCCTGGCCTCAGCGTCGGTGGCGCAAGTGCACGCCGCGCAGCTCAAGACCGGCGAAGAAGTGGTGGTGAAAGTCATTCGCCCAGGCCTCAAGCCGATCATCGGCCAGGACCTGGCATGGCTGTTCATCCTGGCCCGCGCGGCCGAACGCTTCTCTGCCGATGCGCGCCTGCTGCACCCGGTGGACGTGGTCGCCGACTACGAAAAAACCATCTACGACGAACTCGACCTGCTGCGCGAAGCGGCCAACGCCAGCCAATTGCGACGCAACTTCGAAGGCTCGCAACTGTTGTACGTGCCGCAGGTGTATTGGGACTGGTGCCGGCCCAAAGTGCTGGTGATGGAGCGCATCTACGGCGTGCAGGTCACCGACCTTGCGACCCTGGCCGACCAACGCACCGACATGAAGATGCTGGCCGAGCGCGGTGTGGAAATCTTCTTCACCCAAGTGTTCCGCGACAGCTTCTTCCACGCCGACATGCACCCGGGCAACATCTTCGTCAGCACCGTCAACCCGTGGAGCCCGCAGTACATCGCCATCGACTGCGGCATCGTCGGCAGCCTCACCCCGGAAGACCAGGATTACCTGGCGCGCAACCTGTTTGCCTTCTTCAAGCGCGACTACCGTCGTGTGGCGCAGCTGCACATTGATTCGGGTTGGGTGCCGGCGGAAACCAAGCTCAACGAATTCGAAGCGGCGATCCGTACCGTCTGCGAGCCGATCTTTGAAAAACCGTTAAAAGATATTTCCTTCGGTCAGGTACTGATGCGTCTGTTCCAGACCGCGCGGCGTTTCAATATGGAAGTACAGCCGCAGTTGGTGTTGTTGCAGAAGACCCTGCTGAACATCGAAGGCCTGGGCCGCCAGCTGTACCCGGACCTCGACTTGTGGAACACCGCGCAACCCTTCCTGGAGCGCTGGATGCGCGAGCGCATGAGCCCCAAAACCATGCTGGGCAACCTGCACAGCCAGTTCGAACAGCTGCCGCACCTGGCCAACATGACCCGCGACCTGCTGGAGCGCATGTCCCAGCCCCACGCCAAGGACCCTGAGCCACCGTGGCGCAAGCGCAAGGACGACTGGTTCCTGCGCCTGCTCGGCGCCGCGCACCTGGTGGGCGGTGTGATGCTGGCGATTGGTGGGCCATTGAACCAACTGGGCCACTGGCCAGCCGGCATCATGGTCGCCGTGGGTGTTTATCTGATCGTGCGTCGATAGCCCATCCGGTTATACACTGTCGCAAATTGCCGGAGCCGAACATGAAAGACTGGCTGGATGAGATCAAGTGGGACAGTGACGGCCTGGTGCCGGCCATTGCCCAGGACTACAAGACCGGGCGCGTGCTGATGATGGCCTGGATGAACCGCGAGGCCCTGAGCCTCACCGCCGCCGAGCAGCGCGCCATCTACTGGTCACGTTCGCGTGGCAAACTGTGGCGCAAGGGCGAAGAATCCGGGCACGTGCAGACCCTGCACGAGCTGCGCCTGGACTGCGATGCCGACGTGGTGATCCTCAAGGTCGAGCAGATCGGCGGCATTGCCTGCCACACTGGCCGCCACAGTTGCTTCTATCGCGTGTTCGAGAATGGCGAATGGAAGGTTGTGGAGCCGGTGCTCAAAGACCCGCACGCCATCTACCCAGCAGGACACTGAACATGAGCGATACCCTGAACCGTGTGGCCCAGGTGCTGGAAGACCGCAAAGGCGCGGATGCCGACAGCTCCTACGTCGCCAGCCTGTACCACAAGGGTCTGAACAAGATTCTGGAAAAACTCGGCGAAGAATCCGTCGAGACCATCATTGCGGCCAAGGACGCGCAAATCAGCGGTGATTACAGCGATGTAATCTATGAGACCGCAGACTTGTGGTTCCATAGCCTGGTGATGCTCGCCCAACTGGGGCAGCACCCACAGGCCGTGCTGGATGAACTGGACCGTCGCTTCGGCTTGTCCGGGCACGCCGAGAAGGCCTCGCGCCCGTCCGCCTGAATAACGTAAGACTTGAGGATTTGAAGCATGGGCATTTTTGACTGGAAACACTGGATCGTCATTCTGGTGGTGGTGGTATTGGTGTTCGGCACCAAGAAGCTCAAGAACCTGGGCACCGATGTGGGCGAGTCGATCAAGGGCTTTCGCAAAGCCATGAACGATGATGAAAAGCCAGCCGAGCCAAGCGCCAACCCGGTGCCACCGGCCCAGCCTGTTCACCCGCAGGCCACCCAGCCGATCACCGAGCGCCGTACCTTCGACGTGCAGGCTGAAAAGGTCCAAGAGCCGACCCGCAAAGACTCGTGAGCACTGACTAATGTTTGGTATCAGCTTCTCTGAACTGCTGCTCGTCGGCCTGGTGGCCCTGCTGGTACTGGGGCCGGAACGCCTGCCCGGTGCCGCACGCACCGCCGGCTTGTGGATCGGGCGCCTCAAGCGCAGTTTCAACGCGATCAAACAGGAAGTTGAACGGGAAATCGGTGCCGACGAAATCCGTCGGCAATTGCACAACGAGCACATCCTCTCGTTGGAGCAGGAAGCCCGCAAGATTCTTTCCCCGGTGCAAGAGCCGGCCAAGCCGGTAACGCCGGTGGCCGAGCACAGCATCGCGCCAGCCCCTGTGGCCGACGCCGCACCGGCAGCGCCCGCTCCTACGACGCCCGCGCCGACGCCCGTTGCGTCGCCCGCACCCCATGACCCTACATTGCCGCCGCGAGCCCCATGAGCGCTGATAAACCGGAAAACGACCAGCATATGCCGCTGGTCTCGCACCTCACCGAGCTGCGTACCCGCCTGCTGCGTTGCGTGGCGGCGATCTTCATCATCTTTGCCGGGCTGTTCGCCTTTACCCAGCAGATCTACACCTTCGTCTCGACGCCCCTGCGCCAGTACCTGCCGGCCGGCGCGACGATGATCGCCACCGATGTGTCGTCGCCGTTCCTGACGCCCTTGAAGCTGACCATGATGGTCTCGCTGTTCCTGGCGATCCCGGTGATCCTGCATCAGATCTGGGGTTTTATCGCGCCAGGCCTCTACAAGCATGAGAAGCGCATCGCCGTGCCGTTGCTGGTGTCGAGCATCCTGCTGTTCTACACCGGCATGGCCTTCGCCTATTTCCTGGTGTTCCCACTGATCTTCAAGTTCTTCGCCGCCGCGACTCCAGCCGGTGTGGAAATGATGACCGATATCACCAGCTACCTCGATTTCGTGATGACGCTGTTCTTCGCCTTTGGCGTGGCGTTTGAAATTCCGGTAGCGGTAGTGTTGCTGGTGTGGATCGGCGTGGTCGACGTCAAGTACCTGAAGAAGATCCGCCCGTATGTGATCATCGGCTGCTTCGTGGTCGGCATGATCCTCACGCCACCGGACATCTTCTCCCAGACCTTGTTGGCCGTGCCGATGTGGATGCTGTTCGAAGTGGGCATCCTGTTCAGCGGCTTGATCAGCAAGCGTGGCGAACACCCGGATGACGCGCCTGTCGACGACGACCAGCCGCCTGCGACCCAGCCGTGAACCTGCTGCTGCTCGAAGAGGCCGACTTTATCGCGGCCGACCGCGTAGTGCTGCGCGATCGGCGCCTGGTGCATATGCAGGAGGTTCACCGCGCCGCCGTCGGTGACTCCCTGCGCGTGGGCCGGATTGGCGGGCTGATGGGCAATGCCCAACTGCTGCGCCTGGAAGCCGCTGAAGCCGAACTGCAAGTGAGCTTCGACCAACCGCCACCGAGCAAATTACCCCTGACCTTGCTGCTGGCCCTGCCCCGCCCGAAGATGCTGCGCCGGGTGTTGCAAACCGTGGCGGCCATGGGCGTGCCCAAGGTGGTGCTGGTCAACAGCTACCGCGTGGAAAAAAGCTTCTGGCAAACCCCGTTCCTGGAGCCGGAAGCGGTGCGCGAGCAATTGATCCTCGGCCTGGAACAAGCGCGGGACACGGTGCTGCCCGAGATCATTATCGAGAAACGCTTCAAGCCGTTTGTGGAAGATCGGCTGCCGGCCATGGCGGCTGGCACCCTGGGCCTGATCGGCCATCCGGGCGATTACCCAGCCTGCCCCCGAGCCCTCGAGGAACCGGTGACCCTGGCGATCGGCCCGGAAGGCGGCTGGATTCCCTATGAAGTGGACTTGCTGGCCAAGGCCGGTTTGCAGCCGGTGCAACTGGGTGCACGTATTTTGCGCGTCGAAACCGCCGTAACGGCCCTGCTCGCCCGCCTGTTCTAACCCCCCGACTGATCGTTCCCACGCTCTGCGTGGGAATGCCGCTCAGGACGCTCTGCGTCCGCCCTTGTGACGCAGAGCGTCACGCCATTCATTCCCACGCAGAGCGTGGGAACGATCAGCAGAGCGTGGGAACGATCATGTGCATAGCTACAGAATCTCGCGCCCGTGCCGATAGCCTTTGAATAAGTCCAAGCCTTGTTCCAGGGGAGTTCGCAGCATGTATCGTTGGTTAGCCGAGAAGTTGGGGAATGTAAGCGTCAACCGCAAGCTGAGCGTCGGCTTTGGCCTGGTATTGGTCCTGACGCTGTTGATCACCTTTACCGGCTGGACCGGCCTGGGGGATGTGATCAGCCGCGGCGACAAGCTGGGCTTCATTTCCAGCCTCAATGGCCTGACCAAAGACCTGCGCCTGGCACGTCTGGACTTCGATATGCGCCGTGGCGAGCAAGGCACGGACAAGGTCGACGGCCTGCTCGCCCACCTCGACAGCGGCCTGAAGACCGCCGCCGAGCTGATCGAGCAACCTGACGACAAAGCCCTGGTCGAGCAACAGCAGGAAGCCTTGAACCAATACAAAAAGGCCTTCGCGGCCATGGTCCAGGCGGGCCTCAAGCGTGAGGGTGCTCGCAGCAAGCTCGGCGACACTGCCGACAATGCTGTCGCCAAGATCAATGAAATCGAAAAAGCCCTGCTGCAAGGTGACAGCGTCACCCAGTTCAACAGCGTGGTGGAGCAGAGCAAGCTGATCCAGCAATCGCGCTTCCAAGTACGCGGCTACACCTACAGCGGCAAGGTCGAAGCCGAGCAACCGGCCCTGGATGCTATCGACAACGCCCTGAAGAAAATCACCGAACTGCAAGGCCAGCTGCCGGCCCAATACCAGGCCAACCTGCAAGAAGCCGGGGCTTCACTGCAAGCCTACCGCGCCGCCGTCAGCCAGTATCGCGATTCCCAGGTCGCCAGCGCGGCTGCGCTGAAAACCATGATCGCCCAAGGCGACATCCTGCTGGGCCACAGCGAAAAACTCACCGTCTCCCAGACCGCCGTGCGTGACGCAGATGCCGCGCAGGCCAAATACCTGTTGCTGCTTGCCACCGTGCTGGCGCTGATCGTCGGCATCTTCGCAGCCTGGGCCATCACCCGCCAGATCGTCATCCCCCTGAACCAGACCCTCAAAGTCGCCGAGCGTGTGGCCTCCGGCGATCTGAGCCACAACCTGGAATCGGGCCGCCAGGACGAACTGGGTCAATTGCAGCGTGCCATGCAAAGCATGACCGTAGGCCTGCGCGAGTTGATCGGCGGGATCAGCGACGGGGTCACCCAGATCGCCAGCGCCGCCGAGCAGTTGTCGGCCGTGACCGAACAAACCAGCGCCGGGGTCAACAGCCAGAAGGTCGAGACCGACCAGGTGGCCACCGCCATGAACGAGATGGCGGCCACCGTGCAGGAAGTGGCGCGCAATGCCGAAGAGGCCTCGGAAGCCGCCGTGGCTGCCGACCAGCAAGCCCGTGAAGGCGACCAGGTGGTGGGTGAAGCCATCGCCCAGATCGAGCGCCTGGCCACCGAGGTGGGTAATTCCACAGTGACCATGGGTGAACTCAAGCGCGAGAGCGACAAGATCGGCAGTGTGCTCGACGTGATCAAATCCGTGGCCCAGCAAACCAACCTGCTGGCCCTTAACGCCGCCATTGAGGCCGCGCGTGCCGGTGAGGCCGGCCGTGGCTTTGCCGTGGTGGCCGACGAGGTGCGCAGCCTGGCCCAGCGCACGCAGAAGTCCACTGAAGAGATCGAAGAGCTGATCGTCGGCCTGCAAAGTGGTACCCAGCAGGTGGCAACCATCATGGACAACAGCCGCGGGCTGACCGAGAGCAGTGTTGAGCTGACGCGCCGCGCTGGCCACGCGCTGGGCAATATCACCCGCACCGTCTCGACCATTCAGGCCATGAACTCGCAGATCGCCACCGCCGCCGAGCAACAAAGCGCCGTGGCTGAAGAGATCAACCGCAGCGTGTTGAATGTGCGCGACATCTCCGAACAAACCTCGTCGGCCAGCGAAGAAACTGCGTCCTCCAGTGCCGAACTGGCGCGCCTGGGGATCTACCTGCAGACCCTGGTTGGGCGCTTCCGGGTCTGAATTACCCTACACGGCGGCTTACCAAAGCCGCCGTAACTTGTGAAATTTCCTACGCAGTTATCAGCCCTCCACGGCCCCGAATCGAATTAGCGTTTCATGTGTTGCGAAATGCTTTCTCTGATTCGGAGGTTCACCATGTTTTCTCGGCTAACCCGCGTGCTGGTCAATGCCAGCGTCCGCCTCAAGCTCGCCCTGGGTTTTGGCCAAGTGCTGATCCTCAGTTTCCTGATCGCCGCTACGGGCTGGCAAGCCTTGAACGCCGTGCTTTACCGATCCAATAGCCTGACGACCCTGGGTCAATTGGCCGTTGACGCCGAGGCCATGCGCGCCGACCGCATCGTGTACCGCACCCTGACAGACAGCGATAGCCTGAGCAAAATGGCCGCGAAGATTGAACGGATGGACCAGCACTTGGCCGACCTATCAAACCGCCTGAAAGACCCGGCTGACCTGCAGCGACTTGAAGAAGCCAAGAGCCTTGCAAGCCACTTCAAGGCGGCCCTGACGCAACTTCCGCCCTTGGTCGAACAGCGTGAGCGCATCCGCCCGGTGCTGAAAAAAGTCGCCCTGCAAGCCAGCGATACCCTCGCCCAATTTGCCAGTGACCTGCCTGATCAGAACGACGAAAAGGCCCTTGATGCCATTGAGCAACTGCGGCAGGCCATGGAGCTGGCCGAAGATCGCGCCCAGAGCCCCGCCTGGGCCGCGCAATCGCTGGCAATGTATACAGAGGCCATCGGCAAGGCCCTTGACGCCCTGGAGACCGCGCAACTGGCAGTAACAGCGCTGCCCGTGGACTCAGCACTGCTCAAGACCGACCTGGCTAACTATCGCGAGCAGTTGATCGAGCTCAAGGAAGCCCAGCTCAACGTGGAGACCGTGCAAAACCGCTTCGAACAGCAACTCGATGACCTGCGCGACAACAGTAACCAGTTGAGCCAAAGCCAGAACACCAAGCGCAACAGCGAGGCAGACCACACCCGCACATTGCTGATGAGCGTGACAGTGGCCGCCCTGGCCCTGGGCGCGCTGGCCGCCTGGTGGATCGCCCGGCAGATTGCGGTACCACTGCGGGAGATCCTTGGCGCCGCACGCCGCATTGCCGAAGGCGACCTCAGCCACGACATGGCGGTCGACCGTCGCGATGAACTCGGCCAGTTGCAGCAAAGCATCGGGCAAATGACCCGCAGCCTGCGTAGCCTGATCAGCAGTATCGGTGACAGCGCCCGGCAGATCGCCGGAGCGGCCACGCAGTTATCCACCGTCACCGAGCAGACCCGCAGCGGGCTCAACGAGCAGAAAGATGAAACCGACCAGGTGGCGACGGCAATGAATGAAATGCTCGCCACTGCCCAGGAAGTGGCGCGCCACGCCGAACGCGCCTCGCTGGCGGCCCAAGAAGCCGACCATCAGGCCGGCGCCGGTGAGCAGGTGGTCACCCAGGCTATGGAGCAGATTGGCAACCTGGCCAGTGAAATGGCGCTGTCGGGCCGTGCGATGCTCGCGCTGCAACAAGAGAGCCAGAAAATCGCCAGTGTGCTGGATGTGATCAAGTCTGTTTCTCAGCAGACCAACCTGCTGGCCCTGAACGCAGCCATTGAAGCGGCGCGTGCGGGCGCTGCCGGCCAAGGCTTTGCGGTGGTCGCCGACGAAGTGCGCAGCCTGGCCCAACGCACTCAGGAATCGGCCGAGGAGATCGAAGGGCTGATCCTCGGCCTGCATAACGGCACCCAGCAGGTGGCGGATATCATGGACAGCAGCCGTAACCTGACCGATAACAGCGTCACCCTGACCCGCGACGCCGGCGACGCCCTGATCGCCATTGCCCGCACGGTGTCGATCATCCAGGAAATGAACCCGCAGATCGCCGCCGCAGCGGAACAGCAAAGCGCTGTAGCCGAGGAGATCAACCGCAGTGTGCTGAAGGTACGGGACGTGTCGGAACAAACCGCCGCCGCCAGCGAGGAAACGGCGGCGGCGAGTGTTCAGTTGGCGAGGTTGAGCCTGGACATGCAGACGCTGGTCGACAAATTCAAGCTCTGAAACACCGCCACTGTAGGAGCGAGCTTGCTCGCGATAAACCCAAGGCCGCCGCGTTCATTCAGGGTGCGTGGCGTTCTCGTTGACGTTTTTCGCGAGCAAGCTCGCTCCTACAGTCATAGCACCTGGCGCAGGAAGGCTTGGGCGCGTGGGTCTTTTGGCGCATTGAAGAACTCCGCCGGCGCGGCGTCTTCCAGCAATTTGCCGTGATCGAAAAACAACACCCGGTCTGCCACTTCCCGGGCAAAGCCCATCTCGTGGGTGACGCACACCATGGTCATGCCTTCCAGGGCCAGGGTCTTCATCACGTCCAGCACTTCACCGACCATTTCCGGGTCGAGGGCCGAGGTGGGCTCGTCAAACAGCATCACCTTGGGATCCATGGCCAGGGCCCGAGCAATGGCAACCCGCTGCTGCTGGCCGCCAGACAGGCGCGATGGAAACTCGCGGGCTTTCTGCGCTATACCGACCTTTTCCAGCAGCGCCAGGGCCTTGGCCTCCCGCTCTTGCTTGCCGCGCTTGCGCACGACCTTTTGCGCCAGGCACAGGTTTTCCAGCACGGTCATGTGAGGGAACAGGTTGAAGTGCTGGAACACCATGCCGACTTCACGGCGGTAGGCATTCACGTCGGTCTTCGGGTCGGCCAGTTGCAGGCCGTCGATGCTCACCGAACCCGAGTCGAATTCCTCCAAGCCGTTAAGGCAGCGCAGAAAGGTGGACTTGCCGGAACCCGAGGGACCGATCACCACCAGCACCTCGCCCTTGGCCACTTGGGTGGTGACATGATCCACCGCGCGCACCACCTGCCCACGGGTATCGAAGACCTTTACCAGATCGCGTACTTCAATCACTTTGGGCAAGCCTCCGCTCAAGCCGGCTGGCCATCTTCGACAGCGGCAGGTTGATCAGCAGGTACAAGCCCGCCACACAAAACAGGATTTCAAACGGCGAGAACGAGGTGGTGATCACTTCGCGGCCGCTCTTGAGCAACTCGGTAATCGCGATCACCGACACCAGGGACGTGTCCTTGACCAGGCTGATAAATTGCCCGGCCAGGGGCGGCAGCACGCGCTTGAAGGCCTGCGGCAGCACCACGTGGCGCATCGACTGGCTGGCACTCAAGCCCAGGGAGCGCGCCGCTTCGTCCTGGCCACGGGTGATGGACTGCACGCCGGCGCGCACGATTTCTGCCACGTAGGCACCCGTGAACAACGACAGCGCGGCAATCCCGGCAAACTCCCGGGACAGGTTGAGCACCGTGCCGATAAAGAAATAGAAAATGAAGATCTGCACCAGCAGCGGCGTGCCCCGCACCAGCTCGACGTAGATTGTCGACAGGTCGCGCAAGGTGGGGTTTTTCGACAGCCGGCACAGCCCGGTCGCCAAGCCAATCGCCAAGCCCAGGATGCCGGACACCACCGACAGCCACAGCGTGGTCCACAAGCCCCACATCAACGGCCCCAGTGCCCATTGCCGAGTCACGCCGACCACATCGCCTTCAGCCACATCATCGCCGCGCGCCACTTGCAGGCTGTTATCGGCGACTGTGAGCTTTTGTTCCACTCCGGCGTCGTTGCGCAGGGTGACTTCGGCCATATCGCCTTTGCGCACCAACTCGACCACGGTGGAAATATCCGCGGCGCGCTGGGAGGTTTCGGCTTGATAGGCGAAGTATTGGGGGACGCGGTTCCAGCGCCACTCGTAGGACATCAACGACGTGGCGTAGTACAAGGCACCCGCCAGGCCGACCAGCACCACCACCGTCAGCAGGTGCCAGGGCCATTGGGCTTTTTTATGTTTCATTTCACTTTCCGCATAGGTGTCGCCTGATAGGCCGCCATCGCGGGCAAGCCCGCTCCCACAGGTTGATGTGTGAATACAGTCAAATGTGGGAGCTGGCTTGCCTGCGATGCAGGCAACTCGGTGTCAGGCCTTATTCCATGTCCTTGAGCCACTCGGAGCTCTTGAACCACTTGTCATGGATGCGATCGTAGGTGCCGTCGTTACGGATCTGGTGCAGGAAGTTGTTGATGAAGTTGATGCTGTCGTAATCGCCTTTCTTCAAACCGAACGCCAGAGGTTCAAAGGTGAAGGGTTCTTCCAGGAACACCAGCTTGCCGTTCCCGACCTTCTTTTCGGCCACCACGTTGTACGGTGCGTCGTAGACGAACGCATCAGCCTTGCCGTTGACCACGTCGAGCACGCCTTCCTGCTCGTTGTCGTAGCCGTGGTACTTGGCCTTGGAGATCAGCTTCTTGGCAACCATCTCACCGGTGGTGCCGAGCTTGGAGGTCAGGCGGTATTTCTCGTCGTTCAGGTCTTTGTAGGACTTGATGGTGCCTTCCAGCTCCTTGCGGATCAGCAGCGTCTGGCCGACCACGATGAAGGGTTCGCTGAAGTTCAGGCGCAGGTTGCGTTCCTGGGTCAGGGTCATGCCGCTGCCAATCATGTCGAACTTGCCGGTCAGGAAGGCCGGGATGATGCCGTCGTACCCGGTGGACACCAGCTCCAGCTTGACGCCCATGGACTTGGCCATAGCCTTGAGGATGTCCACTTCGAAACCGATGATTTCGCCGCGCTTGTCGGTCATTTCGAACGGCATGTAGGTGGGGTCCATACCGACTTTCAACGTGCCGCGCTTGACCGCCTCATCAATGGCGCCGGCCTGGGCCGCAGTGGCGGCGACCAGCGCGGTGACACCGAACATCAGCATCGAAAGATACTTTTTCATCATCAAGACCCCTGAACGATTCTTATAAGGTGGGCGCACAGAAGGGCTGCGCCATTTCGGGGTGCGATCCTAACCCACTCGTTGTCCGCCACAAAGGTTTCACCGGTAAATGTTATCGGCGTGTGTCGCAAAACACTGACAGCGAGCCGGCCAGGCACAGAGGCAGACGCTTGCGCGCGACCTCTCGATTAGGGATGGATGTGTAAGCAGTTATGACGATCAGTCGATCTCGGCTATCCAGGCCGTGTCCCTGAACCACTTGTCATGCAGGCGATCGTAGGTGCCGTCCTGGGCGATCTGGTTGAGAAAATGGTTGATCCAATTGAGGCTGTCGTAATCGCCTTTTTTCAGGCCAAACGCCAAAGGCTCAAAGGTGAAGGGATGCTCCAGTACCAACAATGCACTGTTCTGCGGCCGACTCATCGCGATCAGGTTGTAGGGCGCATCATGGATAAAAGCATCGGCCTTGCCTTCCACCACCTGCCGCACGCCTTCTTCCGGGTTGGCCACACTGTTGAGCCGCGCTGATAGGAGAAAGCGCTGTGCCGCGGCTTCGCCGGTGGTGCCTTGGGTTGCAACGACGCGGTAACTGGGATCGTCCAGCTCTTCAATACTGGACACTTTCCCGCCCAAGCGCGGATGCAGTAGCACAGTCTGGCCCACCACGATAAACGAGTCACTGAAGTTGAGCTTGAGGTTGCGCTCCTGAGTGACCGTCATGCCGCTGCCAATCAGATCAAACTTGTTCGCCATCAGCCCCGACAACAACTCCGTGTAGGGCACCGCTACCAATTCAAGCTCTACGCCCAGCGCGCGGCTCATGGCGTGGAGCAAGTCAATTTCAAAGCCGACGATGCGCCCCTGCTTATCGAGCATTTCGAAGGGCACGTTATTGGGGGTGGTGCCGACCTTAAGCACGCCGCGGTGCACAGCATTGTCCAGCGCGCCGGCGTAAAGCAGGCCTGCCTGTCCCCCCAGGAAAAAGCCCATCAGCAATGCCAAACAATACCTTTTGATCATGAATGCCCCCGCAGCGAGTCCAATTTGGGGGGCGATCCTAACCCAGCCGCAGGCACGGCAATACGCTTCGAACAAAGGTCTTTTGTTTCGAAATAACAAGGAGTTAGCGATAAAAGGAAGAGGCTAAAAACGCTGTAGGACCAACGTTTGAAACACCCCCCGAAGTGAGCCTTCGGGGGTGCCTGAATCAGGCCGGCTGGGCCTGGGGCGACTGTGGTTGCAGGGGCAGCAATGGCGCGTGCGGATCGGCCTTGATCGAGGCACGCCAAGCGCCTAGCCACTCGGCGTGACCTTCGCTCCACACCTGCTCATGCAGACGAGCCAAGGCCACCGGATCGCTGAGCAAGGCCAGGCGTTCGCTGTTGTTGAGGCCAGCCGGGCCGACTTTCAACGCGTGGCGAACACGCTCCATGCGCAGGTACTCGATGGGCTCGGCCTCACGGTGCCGCGAGGTCGCCAAGGCGCAGGCCAGAGCGTTCTGCTGCGGGTCGACCACCGAACGCACAAAGCCGTCGTTGAGGGCGTGCCAACGGTTTTCGTGGGTGTACTTCTCGGTCGACAGCAGGGCCTGCGGCGGGTTGTATTCCTCAGGGATCAGGAACAGGCTCTCGTCGCGGGACTTGAGGCCCAACTTGACCCGGCTGGAAATCACCGACACCGGGATCGACAGCATCAGCGAGCCGACAATCGGCACCAGCCACCACAGGAAGCTCGGGTTCAGCCACACCACCAGCAGCGCCCACAGGAAGCCCAGCACGGTTTGCGGACCGTGGCGCTTGACCGCTTCGCTCCAGGGCGTGGAGTCGTCGTCACGTTGCGGCGAGTTCCAGGTAGCGGCCCAACCGAGGAACGCGGCGAGGACGAAACGGGTGTGGAAAATCATCCGCACCGGCGCCAGCAGCATGGAGAACAACATCTCCAGCAGCATCGACAGGGTTACCTTAAACTTGCCACCGAACTCTTTGGCGCCCTTGGCCCAGATCAAGATGATGCTGAGCAGTTTAGGCAGGAACAGCAGCACGATGGTGGTGGAGAACAGCGCCACCGCCTTGTCCGGGTGCCATTGTGGCCATAGCGGGTACAACTGGCGCGGGGCCATGAAGTACTGCGGCTCCATCAGCGTGTTCACCGCCAGCAAGGCCGTGGACAGCACCAGGAAGAAGAACCACAACGGCGCCGACAGATAAGACATCACGCCGGTCAGGAACACCGCACGGTGCACCGGGTGCATGCCTTTAACCAGGAACAGGCGGAAGTTCATCAGGTTACCGTGGCACCAGCGACGGTCACGCTTGAGTTCGTCCAGCAGGTTCGGCGGCAGTTCTTCGTAGCTGCCCGGCAGGTCGTAGGCAATCCACACGCCCCAGCCGGCACGGCGCATCAGCGCGGCTTCAACGAAGTCGTGGGAGAGGATCGCACCGGCAAACGCGCCTTTACCGGGCAGCGGCGCCAGGGCGCAGTGCTCGATAAACGGCTTCATACGGATAATGGCGTTGTGGCCCCAGTAGTGGGATTCACCCAACTGCCAGAAGTGCAGGCCGGCGGTAAACAGCGGTCCGTACACGCGAGTGGCGAACTGCTGCATGCGCGCATACAGGGTGTCCATGCCCGACGCACGCGGCGCGGTCTGGATAATCCCGGCATCCGGCGTGGCTTCCATCAGGCGCACCAGGCTGGTCAGGCACTCGCCGCTCATCACGCTATCTGCGTCGAGAACGACCATGTACTTGTAGTCACCGCCCCAACGACGGCAGAAGTCGTCGAGGTTGCCGCTCTTGCGCTTAACGCGGCGGCGACGACGGCGGTAGAAGATCTTGCCGAAGCCACCGGCTTCGCGGCATACGTCGAGCCAGGCTTGCTGTTCGGCGATGCAGATGTCGGCGTCGTTACTGTCGCTGAGCACGAAGAAATCGAAGCGATCCAGGTCACCGGTCGCGGCCACCGATTCGAACGTTGCACGCAAGCCGGCGAATACACGCGGCACGTCTTCGTTACAGATCGGCATCACCAGGGCGGTGCGCGCATCTTTCGGAATCGGCTCGTCACCGGCACTTTTACCGGAAATACGGTATTTATCGTGACCGGTCAGCAGCTCCAGGAAGCCCATGAGCGCAGTCCAGAAACCGGCCGACACCCAGCAGAACAGAATCCCGAACATGATCAGGATGCTGGTTTGCAGCGCGTAAGGCAGTACCTGGGTAGCGGTTTGCAGCAGGGTCTGGTTGCGAATTTCGTCGAAGTCGACCAGCGACCAGCCCTGGTACGGCATGATGCCTTTCATGTACCAGCCGGCCACGATGGTCTGGCCCAGCATCAGCACCAGCAGGATGTAACGACGGATCGAGCCCACGGTACGCCAGCGCGCAGCCGGCAATACCCGCTCATCTTTCGGTGGCTTGGGCGGGTTGGTGCGGCCGGTCATCCGGCGCCAACCGCGCACCAGGATGTTGGTGCGCCAAGGCTCGGGCACCACTTTGGTCCGACGAATCGGCGGCGTGGCCTTGAGACACACACGACCGCTGGCATCGAGCGCCAGCATCTCGGCGTCTTGCAGCTCTTCGGCGCTGTTGAGGGTCAAGCGGCGGCCGACCGACGCTTGGGCAGCGTCGGTCGGTGCGTCGAAGGTCTTGGACGACAGACGTTCGTGCAACTCGCTGAAGGACTTGCAGCCCGCCAGCTCGGCGCGCTGCTCAGCCGTCATGGGTAGATGCGCCAGGTACTCGGACAGAGTCTCTGGCTTGACTTGAGAATTACTCATCGGCAGGCAACTGATAGCTCCAGGTTTCGGTCAGGACTTGCTCGGTCTTGATCGGCTCCGGTGTGGCTGGGGCAGCCTCAGGCTGTTTGGCTTCCTTGTCCTTGGCGTCTTTCTTGGCCTGCTTCTCATGCTGCTTGGCCAAGACTTTGTCGGCCTTGAGCACATGGTTGGAAACCGACTCAGGCTCAGGCTGCACGATATCCTGCACCAATGCCGCACGCATTTCGGTCGGTTTGCTTGCGTCCTTGATCTTCATACGCAGGGTCAGGCGCCAGCCTTTGGTGTGTTCGTTGTAGCGCACGCTGTTTTCGACCAGTTCAGCGTTATCACCCACGCTCACCTGGCTACGTACCGGAGCGTCCGGCAGCAGTTTCTTCAGGGACGGGCCCTCGAAATCTACCAGGTAGGCCACGCTGCCATCGGGCTGACGGATCAGGTTCGATTGCTTCACGTCACCGGTAGAACGCAGGGTCTGCTTGACCCAGGCACTGTCCGGCGAATGGAAGGCCGCGTCGTCCAATGTCCAGTGCAGACGGTAAGCCACGTCCAGCGGCTTGCCGACTTCCGGCAGCTCGGCCGGGCTCCAGAAGGCCACGATGTTGTCGTTGGTCTCATCGGCGGTCGGAATCTCGACCAGGTCGACGGAGCCTTTGCCCCAGTCACCTTCAGGCTCGATCCAGGCGCTCGGGCGCTTGTCGTAGTTGTCGTCCAGGTCTTCGTAGTGGCTGAAGTTGCGGCCACGCTGCAGCAGGCCGAACCCACGCGGGTTCTCGACGCTGAAGTTGCTGACCGACAGGTGTTTAGGGTTGTTCAGCGGACGCCAGATCCACTCGCCATTGCCGGCGTGAATCGACAGGCCGCTGGAATCGTGGAGCTCGCGACGGTAGTTGAGGACCTTGGACGGCTGGTTGGCGCCGAACAGGAACATCGAGGTCAACGGCGCAACGCCCAGCTTGCTGACCTTGTCACGCAGGTACATCTGGGATTTGACGTCCACCACGGTGTCGGTGCCAGGGCGCAGGATCAGACGATAAGCGCCAGTGGCGCGTGGCGAATCCAGTAGCGCGAAAATCACCAAATGCTTGTCACCCGGCTTTGGACGCTCGATCCAGAACTCGGTGAAACGCGGGAATTCTTCGCCAGACGGCAACGCGGTGTCGATTGCCATGCCACGGGCAGACAGGCCATACACTTGGTCCTTGCCTACGACGCGGAAATAGCTGGCGCCGAGCATGGTCATGATTTCGTCTTGCTTGTCGGCCTTGTTGATCGGGAAAAGCACACGGAAACCGGCGTAACCCAGCTGTTCGGTGGCTTTAGGATCAAATTTCACGTCGCCGAAATCGAAACGCGTCGGGTCGTACTTGATTTCGTGCACGCTATCGGCGGTGACTTCGTTGATTTTCACCGGGGTGTCGAAATGCATCCCCTGGTGATAGAAGGACAGCTTGAACGGGGTGTTCTGATCGGCCCACTCGGCTTTTTCATTGCGGAAACGAATTTTCTGGTAATCCGCAAATTTCATTTCGCGGAATTCGTTCGGCAGATTGCTGCGCGGAGCTTCGTACTTCTGCCCAGCCAGCTCTTTTGCCTTGGCCGACACATCATCCAGACTGAACGCCCACAGTTGACCCGCGCCGAACAGGCAAAACAGGGCAGAGCCCGTCACCAGTGCGTTTCGTAACCGTTTGGCAGACAATTTTGGTGCATTACAGGGACTAACAATCACGAGCAACCCTCGCCGAAAACAGATCAAAAAACCAACGGCCAGCTATCTATATGCCAGGTTGGCGAGCAATGTTCCGACTCCTCTGGGGCAAAATGATTCCCCATGCGGTTGTCGGACAAGGCTCTACCTAAGTCAAAAATGGACCAAACAACGCTGATCCCCGTAGCGCGCGATTATCTAGTAGCCCGCGAGACAACGCATCAGGGACAGTGAAGTATTTGTAGCGAAACCCTGCGTTTTTAGGCATTAACGTCGTTTTTCATACATTCATGTCTGTAAGAGGAAGGTCACAGGGCCATCATTGACCAAGTGCACCTGCATATCCGCGCCAAAACGCCCCGAAGCCACCTTGCCATGCAATTGTTGCGCTTGTAACAACAAGTGCTCAAAAAGCGCCGCTCCCAGGGTCGGAGGAGCCGCTGTGGAGAAGCTGGGCCGTAGCCCGCTTTTGGTATCCGCCGCCAGGGTGAACTGCGACACCAGCAGCAAACCGCCGCCGATGTCCTTGAGGGACAGGTTCATCTTGCCCTCCTCGTCACTGAACACCCGATAGTTAAGCAGCTTGTGCAGCAGTTTGTCGGCGCTTTCGGGCGTATCTGAAGGCTCGACGGCCACCAGCACCAGCAAACCCTGGTCAATCGAGCCTACCACCTCCCCTGCGACCTCAACCCGGGCGCCACGCACCCGCTGCAACAGGCCCTTCATGCTTCTTCAGGCGGCAGGTCGAGCAGGCGCCGGGCCATTTCGCCGGTCGCACGCACCAGCGCGTCGGTAATGCCCGGCTCGGACGCCGCATGCCCGGCTTCGCGGATCACCTGCAACTCGCTGTTGGGCCAGGCCTGATGCAGCTCCCAAGCGTTATCCAGCGTGCAGATCATATCGTAGCGGCCATGGATGATGACGCCAGGCAGATGGGCGATCTTGTGCATATCGCGAATCAGCTGGTTGGGTTCCAGGAAGGAGTTGTTGGTGAAGTAATGGCACTCGATACGTGCGATGGACAAGGCGCGCTGCGGCTCGGAAAACCGTTCCACATGCTGCGGGCTCGGGCACAGGCCCAACATACGGCCTTCCCAGCCCGACCAGGCTTTGGCCGCATGCATCTGGGCGATCTGGTCGTTGCCGGTCAGTCGCTTGTGGTAAGCGGCGATCATGTCGTGGCGCTCTTCCACCGGGATCGGTGCCACGTAGTCCTGCCAGTAATCCGGGAACAGGCGACTCGCGCCCTCCTGGTAGAACCAGCGAATATCCTGGGGGCGGGCAAGGAAGATGCCGCGCACGATCAGGCCGAGCACACGCTCGGGATGGGTTTGCGCGTAGGCCAGGGCCAGGGTTGAGCCCCAGGAGCCGCCGAACAGCACCCACTTGTCGATGCCCAGATGCTCGCGGATGCGTTCAAGGTCGGCGACCAGATCCCAGGTGGTGTTGTTCTCAAGGCTGGCCCTTGGCGTAGAGCGGCCGCAGCCACGCTGGTCGAAGGTGACAATATGGTAGAGGTTCGGGTCGAAATAGCAGCGGCTCTGGGCGTCGCAACCGGAACCGGGACCTCCATGGATGAACACGACAGGCAAGCCTTCGGGGGAGCCACTTTCATCGACATACAGGGTGTGGGTGTCATCGACAGCCAGATCGTGCCGGGCGTAGGGTTTGATCTGCGGGTACCAAGTCTGCATTGCGTGCTCCGTAGGGTGTCGGGTTCATCCCTGGGGGGACGTCTATTATTTTGCCGTCTGGCATCATAAACCCGAATTGTGCAATGAGCATGTCCTTGAGCACTTAGACCTGTGTCAGCAGTTCGCACCTCAGATAACCGAGCAGATAGTCATACAGCCGATCCACCTCCTGCACCTGGCCGCGTGCCCGCAAACAACCGTGGGCCAGCCCTTTGCCGGGATGGCGGTGTGTCAGTTGATAAACGTGTTGCTGAACCACCGTTATCGCAGGCAAGCCAGCCTCCCACATTTCGAGCGCATTCCATGATGGAGCGCGGTCAAGTGTGGGAGCGGGCTTGCTCGCGAAAGCTATTGCAGCAGCACCAACAATTACCGGTAGTGCTTCTGTCCCCAAGCCAACAGCCCTTCAAGCAACTGCCTCAACACCACCCGAGTCGGCTCGGCCAAATCCGGGCGATAACGGAACGGTTCGAACTCCTCCATATAGGTGCTCTGGCACAACTCCAGCTGCACCGCGTGGATATCCTGCGCGGGGTTGCCATAATGACGGGTAATATGGCCGCCCTTGAAGCGCCCGTTCAGCACATGGGTATATTGCGGATGCTGAGCGCAGATGGCTTCCAGCTGGCTGGCTAGCTGCGGGTCGCACGCAGCGCCGTTGAAGGTACCCAAATTGAAGTCCGGCAATTTGCCGTCAAACAGGTGTGGGATCACCGAGCGGATCGAGTGCGCGTCGAACAGCAGCGCATAGCCAAACTCGGCCTTGAGACGTGCCAGTTCTTCTTGCAGTTGACGGTGGTACGGCCCCCAGATTTTTTGCAGGTAACTGGCCCGCTCCTCCTCGGAGGGCGTTTGCCCTTCCCGGAACAACGGCACGCCATCGAACAGCGTCTCGGGGTACAGGCCCGTCGTAGCGCCGGCATACAGCGGCGTGTTGTCGGAGGGCCGGTTGAGGTCGATGACAAACCGCGAGTACTCCGCAGCCAGGGTGCTGGCGCCCAGTTCTTCGGCAAAGTCATACAACAGCGGGATATGCCAGTCGGTATCCGGCAGGCTTTGCGCCTCGGGGATCAACCCAGTCTCCACCGCAGGGGTGAGGCGCAGGCCGGCGTGGGGCATGCTGATCAGCAGCGGTACGCGGCCTTGCTTGAATGTCAGAACCTTATCCACAACTGCATCCTCTCAAACAGTGACGTCGGCGCCGTGGCGCACAACGCGTTTATCCAGCTCGCCACCCAGCCAGTAGGCCAGGTCGGCGGGGCGGTCGATCTGCCAGGCGACAAAGTCCGCGACCTTGCCCACTTCCAGGGAGCCATGGGTATCGCCCAGGCCCAACGCGGTGGCCGCGTGTTGCGTGGCACCGGCCAGGGCTTCTTCCGGGGTCATGCGAAACAGGGTGCAGGCCATGTTCAGCATCAGCCGTACCGACAGCGCCGGTGAAGTACCGGGGTTGAGGTCGCTGGCGATGGCGATCTTCACGCCGTGCTTGCGCAGGGCCTCCATCGGCGGCAGCTGGGTTTCACGCAGGAAGTAGAACGCGCCCGGCAATAGCACGGCGACGGTACCGGCCGCAGCCATGGCGATGGCGTCCTCTTCAGTCATGAATTCCAGGTGGTCGGCCGACAACGCGTGGTAGCGCGCCGCCAGGCTTGATCCATGCAACGACGAGAGTTGCTCGGCGTGCAGCTTCACCGGCAGGCCAAGTTGCCGGGCGACCTTGAATACCCGCTCAACCTGCTCGGGGGAAAACGCCAGGTATTCACAGAAGGCATCGACCGCATCCACCAACCCCTCAGCGGCCAGGGCCGGCAGCATCTGGCTGCAGATGTGCTCGATGTAATCGTCGGCGCGGTCCTTGTACTCCGGCGGTAACGCGTGGGCGGCCAAGCAGGTGGCGCGCACGCTGACCGGCAGTGCTTCACCCAGGCGTCGGGCCACACGCAGCATCTTGCGTTCGTTGGCCAGGTCCAGGCCGTAGCCGGACTTGATCTCCACCGTGGTCACGCCGTCACGCAGCAAACTGCGCAGGCGCTTTTCAGCGCTCGAGAACAGCTCATCTTCGCTCGCCGCACGGGTTGCGCGCACCGTGCTGGCAATGCCGCCGCCCTTGGCCGCGATCTCGGCGTAGCTGACACCTTCGAGGCGCTGCTCGAATTCGCCACTGCGATTGCCACCAAACACCGTATGAGTGTGACAGTCGATCAGCCCGGGGGTGACCCACGCGCCTTGCAGGTCATGCACCTGGGCGTAATCCGCGGTTGGCGCCTGGCTGCGGGGGCCGACCCACTCGATGAGCGAGCCGGCAGTCACCATGGCGGCATCCTCGATGATCGAGTATTTGCCGTTGGCCATGGTTGCGACGTGGCAGTGTTGCCAAAGCGTTTTCATCAACGCCTCCCTAAGTTATCGATGAGACAAAACCGGGTCGTAATCGACCTTGGCCGTTTGCCCGGCGGCAGGCTTGACCCACAGCCAGTAGGCGATGATCAGCAGCACGATCCACACGGCGCCCACCATCAACGCCGCCTGGGTATCCGGGAAGTAACCGAGTACACCAAACACAAACAGCATGAACACAATGGCCGCTGCCGGCGCATAGGGCCAGAACGGCACCGGGAATTTCAGTTCGGCGACCTGCGCCTTGGTCATCGAGCGGCGCATGGCGACCTGGGTAAACAGGATCATCAGCCATACCCACACCGTGGCGAAGGTGGCAATCGAAGCAATCAGCAGGAACACGTTTTCCGGGATCAGGTAGTTGAGCACCACACCGCCGAGCAAAGCGGCGCCCATGACCACCACGGTCATCCATGGCACGCCTTGTTTGGACAATTGCGCGAAGCCCTTCGGCGCCTGCCCTTGTTGAGCCAGGCCGTACATCATGCGGCCGGCGCCGAAAATGTCGCTGTTAATGGCCGACACCGCCGCCGAGATCACCACAATGTTGAGGATAGTCGCCGCCGAGCCAATCCCCAGGTTGCTGAAGATCTGCACGAACGGGCTGCCCTGGCTGCCGATCTGCGGCCACGGGTAGATGGCCATCAACACGAACAGGGTCAGCACGTAAAACAACAGGATACGCAGCGGCACCGCGTTGATCGCCTTGGGGATCACCCGCTGCGGGTCCTTGGCTTCACCGGCGGTGATGCCGATGATTTCGATGCCACCAAAGGCAAACATGACCACGGCAAACGAGGCGATCAGCCCACCGATGCCGTTGGGCATGAAGCCGCCATGGGCCCACAGGTTACTCAGTCCGCTGGCCTGGGTTTCGCCCGCCGAGTGAATGCCGAACAACATGATGCCAAAGCCGCCGAGGATCATCGCCACAATGGCACCGACCTTGAGCAACGACAGCCAGAACTCCATCTCGCCAAAGACTTTGACGTTGCACAGGTTCAGGCCGCCGATCAAAAACACGATGCCCAGCACCCAGACCCAACGGGCCACTTCGGGAAACCAGAAGCCCATGTAGATGCCGAACGCGGTGACGTCGGCGAGGCAGACGATGATCATTTCAAAGGCGTAGGTCCAGCCGAGGATAAACCCGGCCATGGGCCCCAGGTAGGTGCTGGCATAGTGGCCGAAGGAGCCAGACACTGGGTTGTGCACGGCCATCTCACCGAGGGCGCGCATCACCATGAATACAGCAGCGCCGCCGATCAGGTAGGCCAGCAGCACGGCAGGGCCAGCCATTTGGATGGCGGAGGCGGAGCCATAAAACAGCCCGGTGCCGATCGCGGAACCCAGGGCCATGAAGCGAATATGTCGGGCGTTGAGCCCGCGTTTCAAACCTTTTTCTGGCTGGTGCATTTCTCGTCCCTAATTATTCTTATGAGGAGAAGATCGTTCCCACGCTCGGCGTGGGAACTCCGACCTGGACGCTCCGCGTCCGCTTTAAGAGCGGTGACGCAGAGCGTCACAGGATGCATTCCCACGCGGAGCGTGGGAATGATCAGGCACAGACCGAGTCGCGGTCAGAGGCTTGGCAGCAACCTGGCCGGCACCAGCTCATTCAGGCAGCGGCTGGCGAGCAGTTCGCTGGCGGCGTTGATGTCCGGGGCGAAGAAGCGGTCCTTGTCATAGAACGCCACCTTGTCGCGCAGGATGCCACGGGCTTTTTCCAACTTGGGCGAGGTCTTCAGGCCGTCGCGCAGGTCCAGGCCCTGGCACGCCGCGAGCCATTCCACCGCGAGGATGCCCCGGGTGTTCTCGGCCATTTCCCACAAACGCTTGCCCGCAGCCGGGGCCATGGACACGTGGTCTTCCTGGTTGGCCGAAGTCGGCAAGCTGTCGACGCTATGGGGATGGGCCAGCGCCTTGTTCTCGCTGGCGAGCGCCGCGGCGGTCACCTGGGCGATCATGAAGCCGGAGTTCACCCCGCCATTGCCCACCAGAAACGGCGGCAGTTGCGACATATGCTTGTCCATCATCAACGAGATCCGGCGCTCGCTCAGGGAGCCGATTTCGGCAATGGCCAGCGCCATGTTGTCGGCGGCCATGGCCACGGGTTCGGCATGGAAGTTGCCACCGGAAATCACGTCACCCTCGGCGGCAAAGACCAGGGGGTTATCCGACACTGCGTTGGCTTCTACCACCAGCACCTCGGCGGCCTGGCGCAATTGAGTCAGGCACGCACCCATGACCTGCGGCTGGCAACGCAGGGAATACGGGTCTTGCACCTTGTCGCAGTTCTGGTGCGATTGGGACACCTGGCTGCTCTCACCGAGCAGGTCGCGATAGGCCGCTGCCGAGTCGATCTGGCCACGCTGGCCACGCGCTGCATGAATACGCGCATCGAACGGCGAACGCGAACCCAGTACCGCTTCCACAGTGAGGCCGCCGCAAGCGAGGGCGCCGGCGAACAGATCTTCGCCTTCGAACAGGCCACGCAGGGCATAGGCCGTGGACACCTGGGTGCCGTTGAGCAGGGCCAGGCCTTCTTTGGCGGCCAGGGTCAGCGGCGTGAGGCCGGCGATTTTCAGCGCCTCGGTGGCTTCCAGCCATTGGCCCTTGTGGCGTGCCTTGCCTTCGCCAAGCAGTACCAGGGACATGTGCGCCAACGGCGCCAGGTCACCAGAGGCGCCGACCGAACCCTTGAGTGGGATGTGCGGGTACACCTCGGCGTTGATCAGCGCGATCAACGCGTCGATCACCTGGCGACGAATCCCGGAGAAGCCACGGCTCAGGCTGTTGACCTTGAGCACCATGACCAGTCGCACCAGCGCATCGCTGATCGGCTCACCGACGCCGGCGGCGTGGGACAGCACCAGGGAACGCTGGAGGTTTTCCAGGTCTTCGCTGGCGATGCGGGTCGAGGCCAACAGGCCAAAACCGGTGTTGATGCCATAGGCGGTGCGGTTCTCGGCGAGAATCTGCTCCACGCAGGCAACGCTGGCTTCGATCTGGGCCGAGGCGCTGTCATCCAGGCTGAGGGTTACTGGCTGCTGGTAGATGGCACGCAGTTGGGCGAGGCTCAGTTGGCCTGGAATCAGGTTTAGCGCAGTCACATTCATTCTCCTTGTGAATTGTTCTTAGGTGTTCAGTGCAAATTCGGTAATGCGGTGTCTTTAAGCAGCTGGGCAGCGGCGGCAATATCCGGCGCCAGCCAGCGGTCCTGTTCATAAGCAGGGACCACTTCGCGCAGCAATCGCCAGGCGCGGTCGGTACCGGCACCGAAGCGCTGGTCCTTGAGAAACTCGAAAGCCTGGGCCGCCAGCAGGTACTCGATGGCAAGAATCTGGGTGACGTTGACCAGCACCTGGTGCAGCTTGAGCGCGGCGTTGGTGCCCATGCTCAAGTGGTCTTCCTGCAGGCCCGAGGTGACGAAATTGTCGAGCACCGCGGGTTGCGCCAACTGGCGGTTCTGCCCGCACAAGGACGCGGCGACGTACTGCACGATCATCATCCCGGAGTTGACCCCCGGGTTGCTCACCAGGAAGGCTGGCAGGCCGCTGACATGCGGGTTGACCAGGCGGTCCAGGCGACGCTCGGCCACCGAACCGATCTCGGCCATGGCGATGGCGAGCATGTCGGCCGCCATCGCGACGGACTGCCCGTGGGGGTTGGCCTGGGACACCACGCGGTAGCTGTCTGGCGTGCCCAGCACCAGCGGGTTGTCGGTGGCGCTGTTGAGTTCGGTCTCGATCTGGCGCGTGGCGTGTTCCACCTGATCGCGGGCCGCGCCGTGAATCTGCGGGATCGAGCGAATGCTCAAGGCATCCTGGGTGCGAATACCTTTACTGCTGGCAATCACCTCACTGCCGTCGAGCAGGGCACGCAGGTTGATACCCACTTGCTGCATGCCAGGATGCGGCTTGAGAGCAATGATTTCTTCGTCAAAGGCGTCGATCTGGCCGCGCTGGGCTTCGAAGCTCATGGCACCGATCACGTCGGCCCATTGCAGCAAGTGATGTGCATCGGCCAGGGCCAGGCAGCTCAGGCCGGTCATGCACGGCGTGCCATTGACCAGGCACAGGCCGTCCTTGGCGCCGAGTACCACCGGCTGCAAACCTTCAGCCTGCAACGCGTGTTGCGCTGTGACGATCTGGCCTCGGTAGCTCACATTGCCGACGCCCAGCAGGGCCACGCCGATATGGGCCATGTGGGTCAGGTACCCCACCGAGCCTTGGGACGGCACTTGCGGGGTGATGCCGTGGTTGAGCAACGCCAGCAGCGCGTGCACCACCTGCGGATGCAGGCCGGACTTGCCATGGCTGTAGTTGATGATCGCCGCGCAGATGATCGCGCGGGTTTGCTCATCGCTGAGCACCGGGCCGACACCACAGGCATGGCTCAACAGCGTATTGCGCGACAGTTGGCTCAGTTGCTCGGTCTTGAGCGAGACGTTGCACAGCGCGCCCAGGCCGGTGTTGACACCATAGGCACGCTCGCCGCTGGTGACGATGCGCTGCACGATGGCTTGGGCATTGTCGATGCGCGCCCAGGCGTGGCCCGACAGTTCGAGCATGGCGCCGTGGCGGGCGACGGCGACCACGTCCTGCCAGCGCAGTGGGGTGTCGGCGATGATGATTGTTGTTGCCTGGGACATCGTTGACCTCTTCATAATCTCTACAGCATTGCCGGCGTCATCGCGGGCAAGCCCGGCTCCCACATTTGAACTGTGTGAACCCAATCAAATGTGGGAGCTGGCTTGCCTGCGATGGCGTCCGTCAGACCACCGCCGCCCGCCGCTGAACAAACCGGTCCACATATTCATCCGCCGGCGAATGCAGGATCTCCCGCGGCGTGCCGACCTGGATCAGCTTGCCGTCCTTGAGGATCGCAATGCGATTGCCGATGCGCACGGCCTCGTCGAGGTCGTGGGTGATGAACACGATGGTCTTGTGCAGGGTCTTTTGCAGCTCGAGCAATTGGTCTTGCATCTCGGCGCGGATCAGCGGGTCGAGGGCGCTGAAGGCTTCGTCCATCAGGATGATATCGGTGTCGGCCGCCAAGGCGCGGGCCAGGCCCACGCGCTGGCGCATACCGCCAGAAAGCTGGTGGGGATATTTGTTTTCATAGCCTTTGAGGCCCACTGTTTCGATCCAGTGCAACGCACGTTCGGCGCAGACTTGCTTGGTTTCGCCACGCACTTTCAGGCCGTAGGCAACGTTGTCGAGCACGCTCTTGTGCGGCAGCAGGCCGAAGCTCTGGAACACCATGCTGATCTTGTGCCGACGGAATTGGCGCAGGGCTTCCATGTCCAGTTGCAGGATGTCTTCGCCGTCCACCAGGATCGCGCCACTGGTGGGGTCGATCAGGCGGTTGAAGTGGCGCACCAGGGTGGATTTGCCCGAACCCGACAAGCCCATGATGACAAAGATCTCACCGGTGCCGATGCTCAGGGACAGGTCATTGACGCCGACCACGCAACCGGTCTCGGCCAGTACCTGGTCCTTGGTCTTGCCCTGGCCGACCATGGCCAGCGCATCCTTGGCGCGTGCGCCGAAAATCTTGAAGACGTTTTTGACTTCGATTTTGCTGACAGTCGTCATTTGCTCGCCTCATGCCGTGGGCGGCCATAAGCCTGGGTAATGCGGTCGATGACCACTGCGAGAATCACGATCGCCAGCCCGGCTTCAAGGCCGCGGCCGACGTTGAGGGTCTGGATGCCGACGAGCACGTCTTCACCCAAGCCACGGGCGCCGATCATCGAGGCGATCACCACCATCGACAGCGCCATCATGGTGGTCTGGTTAATCCCGGCCATGATGCTCGGCAACGCCAGCGGCAATTGCACGCCGAACAGTTGCTGCCAGCGGTTGGCGCCGAAGGCGTTGATGGCTTCCATGACTTCGCCATCGACTTGGCGAATACCCAGGTCTGTCAGGCGAATCAGCGGCGGCGCGGCGTAGATCACCGTGGCGAAAATCGCCGGGACCTTGCCCAGGCCGAACAGCATCAGCACCGGGATGAGGTACACGAAACTGGGCATGGTTTGCATGATGTCCAGCAGCGGCATCAACACTGAACGCAGGCGATTACTGCGCGCCGAGAGGATGCCCAGGGGGATGCCGATCAACACCGAAATCACCGTGGCCACCATCATCAATGCCAGGGTTTGCATCAGCTTGTCCCACAGGCCAACCGCGCCCACCAGGAACAGCAGACCGACAATCACCGCCGTGGTCACCACCTTGCGGGTGGCATGCCAGGCAATACCGCCGACGATGGCCAGCATCAGCCACCAGGGCGCTGCGCGCAGCAGGCCTTCCAGGTTGACGATGGCCCATAGCAGGGTGTCGGAGATGTGCCGGAACACATCGCCGTAGTGGGTGACCAGTGCGTCCACCCAACCGTTGACCCAGTCGGCGATGGAAAAGGTAAAGCTTTCAGGGAACATATCGTGCTCTCGATCCAGTGGGTTGTGGCCAGCCGCCCGGCCACCCTTGAGGGTAGCCGTGCACACTTGACCTACAAGGCCGCGTCGATTTTCTTGGCTGCGTCGTCGCTCACCCAGGCGTGCCAGACTTCAGGATGTTCCTTGAGGAATATTTTCGCCAGTTTCGGCGACTCGATCCGCTCCTTGGCCATGCGGCCCAGGTTCTGGTTCAGCAGGTCGATGGGCAGGTTGACCTTTTCCAGCACGGCCACCAGTTCCGGGGCTTGCTCGTGGAAAGTCTTGGAGAGGCCGACCTTGATGCTCACGGTTTTGTCCACGCCGGGCTTTTCTTCCAGCTTGACCAGATCGACCTGGCCCATCAGCGGCGTCGGTGACCAGTAGTAGAACAGGATCGGCTCGCCGCGCTTGTAGCTCGACAGCACCGCTGCATCCAGCGCCGGGCCGGTGCCCGGGCGGAAGTTGGTGTAGGTGCTTTCCAGGCCGTAGCTCTTGAGCATTTCGCTGTTGTCCAGCTCGCAAGTCCAGCCGGCCGGGCAGTTGTAGAAGCGGCCCTTGGACGGCTCTTCCTGGTCCTTGAACACCGAGGCGTACCTGGCCAGGTCGGCGATGTTTTTCAGGTCCGGCGCCTTGGCTTCCAGCTTGCGCTTGGCGTCGCCTTCGATCACATAGCGCGGCACGTACCAGCCTTCGACCGCGCCGACCACCGGAGCACCGACGCCCACGACTTTGCCGGCCTTCTCGGCTTTGTTCCAGACCTCGCTGCGACCTACCCACTCCTCGGCGAACACTTGGATGTCGTTACTGCCCAGGGCGTTTTCCATGGTGATGGAATTGCCCGGCAAGCTGTCGGTTTTGCAGTCGTAGCCTTTTTCCAGCACGGTTTGCAGGATGTCGGTGAGCAACATGCCGCTTTCCCAATTCAGGCCGGCGAATTTCACCGGTTTACCCGACTCGCACCAACCAGCCGCCTGGGCGCCGGCACTTGCCAGCACGCCAGCTGCGAACAAAGTAGCCAGCAAGGTCTTATTCATAGTCATTGTTGTGACGCTCCCAATCATGAAATGGATTACGGCAGTCAGTAGGCGTCCTGCCCTGTCCACGTCCCATCAGGCTTGTGCAGCCAGCCCGTTTGTTGTGGGTGAAGCGCCCTGCTCTTTTGGCAGGATCAGGTGATCGGGTACCGTGCCGTGCCATTTTTTTGCACACACGTAATACAGGGCCGCCGGCAGTACCAGGCCGATGATCCAGGAGATATCCACATCCCCCAGCGCGGCCACCAGGGGGCCGGTGTAGAACTTGGTAGAGATGAACGGCAACTGCACCAGCACGCCGAATACGTAGACGCTGATGCCCAGCAGGTTCCAGCGGCCGTAGCGACCGTTCGGGTCGGCCAGCGCCGGCACGTCATAACGCTCGCGGGTGATGCAGTAGTAATCCACCAGGTTGATCGCGCTCCAGGGCGTAAAGAACGCCAGCAGGAACAGGATGAACGACTTGAATGCACCGAGGAACGAATGCTGGCCGAGCAACGCGATCAGCGTGGCCGTGCCGACGATCATCAGCACAAACACCAGACGCTGCAGACGCGTGACCTCCAGACGCCCACGAAAGCCGCTGATGATAGTGGCGATGCACATGAAGCTGCCGTAGGAGTTGAGCGTCGAGATGGTGACCTTGCCGAACGCGATGCTGAAGTACAGCAACGCAGCGGTAGCCCCCGTGCCGCTCAAGCCAACGATGTACGCCACCTCGTGGCCGGCAAACTGCCCGTTGGACATGGCCGCGGCAAACACGCCGAGGACCATCGCCACTTGGGCACCGATGACCGAACCTGCGCCAGCAGCGAGAAAGGTTTTCACCGATGACGTGTGGCTCGGCAGGTAACGCGAGTAATCCGCCACGTAAGGGCCGAACGCAATCTGCCAGGAGGCCGCCAGCGACACGGCCAGCAGGAAACTGCTCCAGCTGAAGTGGCGGATCTGCAGGAGCGCGCCAACGTCGGTCTGGCTCATTAAGCGGCTGAACAGGTACACAAAGGCAACCACGCCAATCAGGCTGGCGACCCGGCCGATGAAGTGGATCACCCGGTAACCCAGCACCGTGACCAGCACGATGACACTGGCGAAGATCAGGATGCCGACGCTGTCGCTGACCCCGAACAACTGGCCCAGCGCCTGGCCCGACAGCACGGTGCCGGTGGCGGTGAAGCCCAGGTACATCAAGCACACCAACACGATCGGAATGGCCGCGCCGTACACGCCGAACTGCACCCGGCTGGAAATCATCTGCGGCAGGCCAAGCTTGGGCCCTTGCGCCGCATGCAGCGCCATGACGCCACCGCCGATCAGTTGACCGATCAGCAAGCCGATCAACGACCAGAACACATCACCGCCCAGCACCACGGCCAACGCCCCGGTGACAATCGCAGTGATCTGCAGGTTGGCACCCATCCACAGGGTGAATTGACTGAATAGACGACCATGTCTTTCCGCTTCCGGGATGTAGTCGATCGAACGTTTCTCGATCAACGGGGTGGTGTCGTTTGCAGCCATGTTGTTCAACCTCTGATGGATTGTTTTGTATGCATCTTGCTCTTCTGTGGGCGCTGGCTTGCCTGCGATAGCATCACCGCGGTCTTACTGTCAGACCGCGTCGTCTGCATCGCAGGCAAGCCAGCTCCCACAGGTACTGCGCCACCCGTTACTTGATCATCGGCAGGTTCAGGCCTTGTTCCTTGGCGCAGTCGATAGCGATCTGGTAACCCGCATCCGCATGACGCATCACCCCGGTCGCCGGGTCGTTGTGCAGCACGCGGGCAATCCGCTCGGCCGCTTCGTCAGTACCGTCGCAGACAATCACCATCCCTGAGTGCTGGGAGAAGCCCATGCCCACGCCACCACCGTGGTGCAGCGACACCCAGGTCGCGCCGCTCGCGGTATTAAGCAAGGCGTTGAGCAGCGGCCAGTCGGACACAGCATCGGAGCCGTCCTGCATGGCTTCGGTTTCGCGGTTCGGGCTGGCGACCGAGCCGGAGTCCAGGTGGTCACGGCCGATCACGACCGGCGCGGACAGCTCGCCGCTGCGCACCATTTCGTTGAACGCCAGGCCCAACTTGGCACGCTGGCCCAGGCCGACCCAGCAGATACGTGCCGGCAGACCCTGGAAGCTGATGCGCTCGCGGGCCATGTCCAGCCAGTTGTGCAGGTGGGCGTCGTCCGGGATCAGTTCTTTGACTTTGGCGTCGGTCTTGTAGATGTCTTGCGGGTCACCGGACAGCGCCGCCCAACGGAACGGGCCGATGCCACGGCAGAACAGTGGGCGGATGTAGGCCGGTACGAAGCCTGGGAAGTCGAACGCGTTTTCCACGCCCTCTTCCTGGGCCATCTGGCGGATGTTGTTGCCGTAGTCGAAGGTCGGGATGCCTTGCTTCTGGAATTCGAGCATGGCTTTGACGTGGACGGCCATCGACTGCTTGGCGGCCTTGATCACGACGGCCGGCTCGGTCTTGGCGCGAGCGCGGTATTCGTCCCAGGTCCAGCCGGCCGGCAGGTAACCATTGAGTGGGTCGTGGGCGCTGGTCTGGTCGGTGACCATGTCCGGGCGCACGCCACGCTTGACCAGTTCTGGCAGGATCTCTGCGGCGTTGCCCAGCAGCGCGATGGAGATGGCCTTGCCTTCCTTGGTGTATTTGGCGATGCGCGCCAGGGCGTCGTCGAGGTCGGTGGCCTGCTCGTCGACGTAGCGGCTGTTCAGGCGGAAGTCGATGCTGACTTGCTGGCACTCGATGTTCAGCGAGCAGGCGCCGGCCAGGGTCGCGGCCAATGGCTGCGCGCCGCCCATGCCGCCGAGGCCGGCGGTGAGTACCCAACGGCCGGTGAGGTCACTGTTGTAATGCTGGCGACCGGCTTCCACGAAGGTTTCGTAGGTGCCTTGGACAATGCCTTGGCTGCCGATGTAGATCCAGCTGCCGGCGGTCATCTGGCCGTACATGGCCAGGCCCTTGGCATCCAGTTCGTTGAAATGCTCCCAGCTGGCCCAGTGCGGTACCAGATTGGAGTTGGCAATCAGCACGCGCGGGGCGTTGCTGTGGGTCTTGAACACGCCGACCGGCTTACCGGATTGCACCAGCAGGGTTTCGTCGTCGTTCAGATTAGTAAGGCTCTCGACGATCTGGTCGTAGCACTCCCAGTTGCGCGCCGCACGGCCGATACCGCCGTACACCACCAGTTCTTTGGGGTTCTCGGCCACTTGTGGGTCGAGGTTGTTCATCAGCATGCGCAGCGGCGCTTCGGTCAGCCAGCTTTTGGCGGTGAGCTTGTTACCGCGGGCGGCGCGGATTTCGACGTCACGGTATTTTGTAGGCTTGGTCACAGCTAGGACTCCTCGGCGATCGATGCGCGAACAGGGATGGTGCAAAGTCTTACGCACACATCTTTACTTGTATGTACAAGCATATGCAATCGAGCGGCCAACTTTAGCCAGGAGTGGTTGGGTTTTTTTTGCACGGGGCGTGCGAGCCTTGTAAATCAAGGCTTCAAAGCTTGATGAAATTTCTTACGGAGGTTTGTTGCAGCGCGGGGAATTTGTCACGGCAGCGAAGCTTTGCGTCACGCTGGGGCATTCGGTAACAAATTGGTGCGCGGAGTGGAAACAGATTTTGTGAACAATGCAAAAACAAAGGTGGGAGCTGGCTTGTCTGCGATAGCGGTGTGTCAGTCAGCGCATCAGCTACTGATATACCGCTATCGCAGGCAAGCCAGCTCCCACAGTTTTTAATCGCGTGCGGTCAGTTCGATGATGCAGCAGCGGCCAGTGACAGAGATATCCAGCAGGCCCGTGTTACCGTCCACTTGCAGGCAATCATGGTGGCCGAGCTTCTCGCCCAGCACCTTCACCTCATCCGCCACGCTGAACACCAGCACCGTCTGCGCGGTGCTGAAAAACTGCTGCACGCCATCCACCCACTGCAAGCGTGCGTGGTAACGCTGTGGCGAGTAGATCAGGTTGAAGTCGCGAATCGGCCCCGTGATCAAACGGCATGACACCTGGCTTTCGCCGTTGAACGCGAACGGCTGCAACGGTAACAACCCGCGCTGCTCCTCACCGTCTACGGTCAACACCATGCCGGCGCCTTTGATCACCGTAATCACGCGCTGGTAGCCGGCGAAGGTGGAAAACCCACCCGATTCGGCGATATCGGCAATCGACAAACGCCAGCCAAAACCCTCCAGGCCGGTGCCGGCGTCGCGACTGATTTCTTCGGTACTGCCGCCGCCGTTCTTCCACGGCATGCGCACGTAGTCGGCGGCACGCCAGACGTTGATCTCACTCATTTACTGAAGCGTCCTTCGAGGCTGTGACGGGAACCGGGGTGGATCAACCGCGCCGCAGTGACCGGCTGGCGACCCGACCAGGTGCGTCGGCGAATCAACAGGCACGGCTCGCTCGGCTCGATCTGCAACAATTTGCACTCGGCGGCATCGGCGAGGATCGCCTCAACCACATGCTCGCCCTCAGTCAACGGCGCGACCTGGTTCAAATAGGCATACGGGGTTTGCTGGGTGAAGTCCTGCTGCAAGTATTCCGGCGCGACCAGGGCGTTGACGAAACGGTCTTCTATTTGCACAGGAATGTCGTTCTCGTAATGCACGATCAACGAGTGGAACACCCGCCCGCCTTCGCGCATTTCCAAGGCAACGGCGCGTTCGGAGCCGGCGGCCTCTTCGCCCAGGGTGATCACCTGGCAAGTGTGCCGATGCCCGCGGGAGGCGATTTCATCGGCGATGTTATGCACTTCAAACAGGGCTGACTGGCTTTTCGGCTCGGCAACAAACGTACCCACACCCTGCATACGCACTAGCAGGCCTTCGGCGGTCAGCTCGCGCAGGGCGCGGTTGATGGTCATGCGGCTGAAGCCCAACTGGCTGACCAGCTCGCTTTCCGACGGCACGCGGTAATGGGGCGGCCAGTTGCCGTTGAGGATCTGCTGGCTGATCATCTGTTTGACGCGGGCATACAAGGGCGCCGGACTTTCGTCCATGTGGGCAGCCAGCGAAGACTTGGCGGGCGGAGTCGGCACAGGGAATCCTTGCAGGGGAAAAAGATGCATAGATTGCCGGAGTTTACCGAGCAGGCAAACGTCTGTATATGTATATACAAATAAACACACGACCGGGGTGCCTTGATCATGTCCGCTTTCTTTGCCGAACGCGCACTGCTGCCTAATGGATGGGCCAATGATGTACGTCTTGAAGTCAGCACCGATGGCCTGCTGACAAAGGTTGAGCCCAATGCCAGTGCAGAAGGTGCGGAACGGCTCAGGGGCCCGGTGTTGGCGGGCATGCCGAACCTGCATTCCCATGCCTTCCAGCGCGCCATGGCGGGCTTGGCCGAAGTGGCCGGCAACCCCAATGACAGCTTCTGGACCTGGCGCGACTTGATGTACCGCATGGTCGGCAAGATCAACCCCGAGCAGTTACAGATCATCGCCCGCCAGCTGTATATCGAAATGCTCAAGGCCGGCTACACCTCGGTGGCCGAGTTCCATTACGTGCACCACGATCTCAGCGGCCAGCCCTATGCCGACTGTACGGAACTGTCCCGCCAGATCAGCCAGGCGGCCGCCAGCAGCGGGATCGGCCTGACCTTGCTGCCAGTGCTCTACACCCACGCGGGCTTTGGTGGCCAAGCGCCGAATGAAGGCCAGCGACGGTTTATCAACAGCACGGAACACTACCTGGACTTGCAAGCGCGCCTGCAGCCCATTCTGGCGGCACAACCGGCGCAGCAACTGGGTCTGTGCTTCCACTCCCTGCGCGCCGTCACCCCCGAACAAATCCATACCGTGCTGGCCGCCAGTGACAAGAGCTGCCCGGTGCATGTCCACATCGCCGAACAGCAAAAAGAAGTCGACGACTGCTTGGCCTGGAGCGGCAAGCGCCCGTTGCAATGGCTGTATGACAATGTCGAGGTGGATGAGCGCTGGTGCCTGGTGCACGCCACCCATGCCGATGCCGACGAAGTGACACGCATGGCCAACAGCCGAGCGATTGCCGGTTTGTGCCTGACCACGGAGGCCAACCTGGGCGATGGGATTTTTCCTGCGGTGGACTTCCTCGCCCAGGGCGGCCGCATGGGCATTGGTTCCGACAGCCATGTGTCACTGAGCGTGGTGGAAGAACTGCGTTGGCTGGAATACGGCCAGCGCCTGCGCGATCAACGGCGTAATCGGTTGTATCGCAGTGACCAACCGATGGTGGGTCGCACGCTGTTCGATGCTGCGCTGGACGGTGGCGCACAAGCGCTGGGCCAGCCGATTGGTCGACTGCAAGTGGGCAAGCGCGCGGACTGGATAGTGCTGGACGGTAGCGACCCGTACCTGGCGACGGCCAGTGAGGATGAGATTCTCAACCGCTGGCTATTTGCCGGTGGTGATCGGCAAGTGCGCGATGTACTGGTCAATGGCAAGTGGGTGGTGCGAGATGGGCATCATGCTGGCGAAGAAGACAGCAGCCGGGCATTCACCCAGGTCCTGAAGGACTTGCTGAACTAACGGCCAACCCATGACAACTGTGGGAGCTGGCTTGCCTGCGATAGCATCAACCCGGTGCAACTGATGCACCGAGGTGCCTGTATCGCAGGCAAGCCAGCTCCCACATTGGGTTGAGGGTACTCAGGATTACTGAGAGGACTTTGCCATCTGCTTGTCCGACGTACGCCAGATCAGCCGCGTGGTGTCATACCCTTGCTGTCGCGCCCTGCTCAGCAGGTCTTCGCGGGTATCGGCACTCACCGTCGGCGTGCGCGACAGGATCCACATATAGCGCCGGCTCGGGCTGCCGACGATGGCGGTCTTGTAGTCATCGCTGACATACAGCACCCAGTAGTCGCCCTTGGCAACGCCCGGCAACAGTGATGTAAACCAGTTATTGAATTCCACCCACAGCTTGTCGGTCTTGCCTGGTACCTGCGGCGTAGCCGTGCCTTTGGCCTCTTGCCACTTCCACTCAGGCGTCAGGCAGCGGTTGAACACCGACATGTCACCATCAGGCAGCAAGGTATAGCGGGCTTCGGATTGCGCACAGTTGCGCTGAAAGTACATCGGCAACCGGGCCAACTCATACCAGGTGCCCTGGTAACGCTTGAGGTTGACGTTGCTCGCAGTCTTGGGTTGCAGATCATCGCCAGAATGGCTGGCGCAGCCCGCCAAAAACAGGCTGGCGCAAAGGAACAAAACAAAACGCATCATTCTTCTTCTCCCGCAGGCTCGCGCCCCGGTTTACTTCAGGCCTTGCCCGGAAAACATCAGAACTTTGTCACCGGCGTACTGCACGCTGATAAAGCTGTTTTTATCGCCCCAGGTGCAGCTGGACATGCCCAGTGCGCCGGAACAATCGGTTGGCTTGCCCAGCAACGACTCCACCTCGGCCTTGGCCATGCCGGCTGAGAGCTTTTGGTAGTTTTCTTGGGTGACCTTGCTGCAAGCGGCTAAGAGCACGCAAAAAGCCAGCAGGGCGAGACGGCGTATAGACATGGAAAAGCTCCTGGAGAGACAAAGCAGCTGGGGTATCTGCCAGAAGCTTAGAAGGGAAAAGGGGTGTCTGGTTCCCGATGGGGGGTGCTATTTATTTTTTATGTGAACTGGCCCCTTGAACCGTGTTTTCGAGTGAAAAATCACCGCCTTTCATCAGTTGCTGTCTAGCAAAGACCAAATTAAGACTAAAATCAGTCACACCTTGAGCAGGGGTCATCCCATGAAATTTTCTTCGCAGATAAAGCCGATCAGCTACTTGAAAAGTCATACCGCCGAGATCGTCAAAACACTCACGGAAAGCCGCGAACCCCTGGTCATCACCCAAAATGGCGAAGCGAAGCTGGTGGTGATGGATGTGAAGAGTTTTGAGGAGCAGGCAGAAACCATGGCCTTGTTAAAGCTATTGGCCCTGGGCAACCGGCAGATTGAATTGGGGCAGTTTCAAGACATGGAGGACGTGTTCGCCGAGCTGGACAAGGACGACGCTCAATGACATTCAAGGTTGTGATTCTTCACTCGGCAAAACGCGACCTTAAAGATATCAAGTCATACCTCATCCGGCAGTTCTCGACATCGACCTGGCAGCAGTCCTACGACGCGATGAAACAGGCCATGCGACTGCTTGAGTCTCAACCCTATGCTGGCTCGATACCGCAAGAGATCGAGAAGTTGAATCTCAGCCAATATCGACAGGTTGTCTGTGGCATGAATCGGATCATCTACGAAATTCGAGACCCGATCATTTACGTCCACATCATCGCCGACACTCGGAAAAACCTGCAGGCGTTGCTGCTGAAAAACCTTATTCAATAAAAACAAAAGCCCCGAAGCGCTGAGCGCATTTCGGGGCTTTTTTGTTACCGCAAGCTCTTACTTCTTGTGATAAGCCGTCACGCGCTCAACTTCTTCCTTCGAACCCAGGAACACCGCCACACGCTGGTGCAGGCCTTCAGGCTGGATGTCGAGGATGCGCTGGTGGCCGTCGGTAGACGCACCGCCTGCCTGTTCAACCAAAAACGACATCGGGTTGGCTTCGTACATCAGGCGCAGCTTGCCTGGCTTGGACGGCTCGCGGCTGTCGCGTGGGTACATGAACAGGCCACCACGGGTCAGGATGCGGTGCACGTCGGCAACCATCGCGGCTACCCAGCGCATGTTGAAGTTCTTCTTCAACGGGCCTTCTTCGCCTTCCATCAGCTCGTTGACGTAGCGCTTCACCGGTTCTTCCCAGTGGCGCTGGTTGGACATGTTGATGGCAAATTCCTGGGTAGAAGCAGGAATCGAAATGTCTTCGTGGGTGAGTACGAAGCTGCCCATTTCACGGTCCAGGGTGAAGCCTTTGACGCCGTCGCCCAGGGTCAGCACCAGCATGGTCTGTGGGCCGTAGATCGCGTAGCCGGCAGCAACCTGCTCGGTGCCTGGTTGCAGGAAGGCCTTTTCGTTCAGGGCTTCGTTCTGGCTCAGGTATTCGTTGGGGCAACGCAGCACCGAGAAGATGGTGCCGACCGGTGCGTTAATGTCGATGTTGGACGAACCGTCCAGTGGGTCGAATACCAGCAGGTATGCGCCCTTCGGGTATTTGCCTGGGATCTGGTAGGCATTGTCCATTTCTTCGGACGCCATGCCGGCCAGGTGGCCACCCCATTCGTTGGCTTCGAGCAGGATTTCGTTGGACAGAACGTCCAGTTTCTTCTGCACTTCGCCCTGCACGTTTTCAGTGCCCATGCTGCCCAGGACACCGCCCAGTGCGCCTTTGGAAACGGCGTGGCTGATTTCCTTGCAAGCACGCGCCACCACTTCGATAAGGAAGCGCAGATCGGCAGGCGTGTTGTTGCTGCGGGTCTGCTCGATCAAATAGCGACTCAAGGTAACGCGGGACATGGACGGCTCCGGAGAATGGGGGGCTGAAAACCCGCGCAGTTTAGCGCGAGTCGAGGCTGATTTCCTCTAATCAGAGGATTTAACGCCAATAGAGTTCACGACCAGGCTTGATGTGGGAGGGGGCTTGCCCCCGATTGCGGTCATTCAGTCAATGCATGAGTGACTGATCAACCGCTATCGGGGGCAAGCCCCCTCCCACATTTTTAACCGCGGCCGTCAGTCGAGGGCTTTCCAGATTTCGGTGGCATATTCGCGGATGGTGCGGTCCGAGCTGAACCAGCCCATGCGCGCTGTGTTGAGCACGGCCGAGCGCCACCAGGCCTTGGAGTCGTGCCAATGCGCCTCGACCCGCGCCTGGGCGTCCCAGTAGGCGTCAAAGTCGGCACACACCAGGAACCGGTCGTAGTCGATCAGCCCATCGATCAGGCCCACATAGCGGCCCGGGTCGTCCGGCGAAAACACCCCGCCACGGATCGCTTGCAGCACATCATTCAAACGATGGGAGGCTGCGATATCCGGCCCGGCGTTGAACTCGCCGGCGTGTTTGCGGGCCTCCACCTGCTGGGCACTGAGGCCAAAGATAAACATGTGCTCGGCGCCGACACGCTCGTGCATCTCCACGTTGGCGCCGTCCATGGTGCCGATGGTCAGCGCGCCGTTGAGGCCGAACTTCATGTTGCTGGTGCCGGACGCTTCGAAACCGGCGGTGGAAATCTGCTCCGACAAATCCGCTGCCGGAATGATGCTTTCCGCCAGGCTGACGTTGTAGTTGGGCAGGAACACCACCTTGAGCAAACCGCGCACGGTCGGGTCGTTGTTGACGGTGCGGGCGATGTCGTTGGTCAGCTTGATGATCAGCTTGGCCTGGTGGTAGCTGGCTGCCGCCTTGCCGGCAAAGATCTTGACCCGAGGCACCCAGTCGATGCCCGGCTCGGCACGGATCGCCTGGTACAGCGCCACGGTGTGCAGCAGGTTGAGCAGTTGGCGCTTGTATTCGTGGATGCGCTTGACCTGCACGTCGAACATCGCCGCCGGGTTGATCGCAATGCCCAGGCGCTCATGGATGATCTGCGCCAGGGCGCGCTTGCTGTGCAGGCGCTGCTCAGCAAATGCTTTGCGAAAGGCCGGTTTCTCGGCAAAGGGTTCCAACTCGATAAGACGCTGCTCGGGCTGGTCGAGAATATCCGGGCCCAGCGCTTCCACCAGCATATCGGTCAACTTGGGGTTGGCCTGATACAGCCAGCGACGGAAGGTAATGCCGTTGGTTTTGTTATTGATGCGTTCGGGGTAGAGCTTGTGCAGTTCGGAGAACACCGTGCTGCGCATCAGCTGGGTATGCAAACCGGACACGCCGTTGACGCTATGGGAGCCCAGGAACGCCAGGTTGCCCATGCGCACGCGGCGGCCGTTGTCTTCTTCGATCAGCGACACAGCGCGCAAAACATCGAAGTCGTGGATGCCTTTGGCACGCAGCGAGTCGATATGCTGGGCGTTGATCAGGTAGATGATCTGCATGTGCCGGGGCAGCATGCGTTCCATCAAACCTACCGGCCAGGTTTCCAGCGCTTCGGGCAGCAGGGTGTGGTTGGTATACGAAAGGGTCTCGACGGTGACATCCCACGCGGCTTCCCAGGGAATGTCATGCAAATCGACCAGCTGGCGCATCAACTCGGCCACGGCGATGGACGGGTGGGTGTCGTTGAGTTGGATGGCGGCGTGCTCGCCCAGGCTCAATACCGAACCGTGCATGTTCTTGTGGCGGCGCAACAAGTCCTGCAGGGACGCGGAGACGAAGAAATATTCCTGGCGCAGGCGCAGTTCCTGCCCTGCTTCGGTGCTGTCGGCCGGGTAAAGCACTCGGGAGATGCTTTCGGCGCGGGCCACTTCGGCGACGGCGCCCAAATGGTCACCGGCATTAAAGCGCTCCAGGTGCAGGTCTTCTACGGCCCGTGCACGCCAGAGGCGCAGGGTGTTGACGCTGGCCCCGCGCCAACCGACGACCGGCGTGTCATAGGCCACGGCACGTACGGTTTCGTTGGGCGACCACACCTGGATCATCTTGCCGGAGGCGTCCGCAATGGTTTCAACGCTCCCGCCAAAGCCGATCGGGTAAATCACCTCGGCGCGCTCGAATTCCCAAGGGTTGCCGAAATCCAGCCAGCGTTCGGTCTGCTCCTGCTGCCAACCGTCGACAATGGCCTGGCGGAACAAGCCGTGTTCATAACGAATGCCGTAACCGTGGCCCGCAATGCCCAGCGTCGACATGCTTTCCATAAAGCACGCCGCCAGACGGCCCAGACCACCGTTGCCGAGCGCCGCGTCGGGCTCCAGCAGGCGGATGCGCTCCAGATCCACGCCCAGCTCCGACAGCGCTTCGCGAGCGATCTCCAGCACACCCAGGTTGCTCAGGCTGTCGTAGAGCAAGCGGCCGATGAGAAATTCCAGGGACAGGTAATAAACACGCTTCTGGCCTTTGCGATAAATACGCCGCGTGTGGTCCATCCAGTGGTCGACCATCTGGTCGCGGGCGGCCAGGGCAATGGCTTCGAACCAGTCATGATCGAAGGCGTGATCCGGGTCCTTGCCCACCGCGTAGGTGAGTTTGGTCAAGACAGCATCGCGGAATGCGGCTACCTCTGCTTCTCGTGCAAGCGGTTCCTGAGACATCGGTGCGACCTCGGGCGAGATTGAAGGAGTTGCTAGAGCCTAGTCGGTCTGACAGACGGTAGACGTGCTGGTTCGGCAGTTTTTTAACTCATTCGCCATGGACTGAATTTGATGCAGGGGTCGTGCCCGATCAGGCAGTGGCCAAACCTTTGAGCTGAAACCTGCAAAATATTGTTCAAAAAACCACCAATCCCGGTATGATCCCGCGCCCGTATACCGCCCCACCCTGGAACCCTGATGAAGCCTCAACTGATCGCCGCCGCGGAACTCGACCGTTTAGAGACCTGGCAGAAATATTCCGCCCACATGTGCGGCGGCTGCGTGTCCAGCTGCTGCACCCTGCCGGTTGAGGTGAAGATCAAGGACCTGATCCGCATTGGCATCGTCGATGAGTTCGAGCGCGGCGATCCGCCGAAGAACATCGCCAAGCGTTTGCAGAAAGAAGGCATCGTCGAGCGGTACAACAACAAGTCCGAAATTTTTACCCTGCAGCGCATGAGCAACAACGACTGCCTGTACCTGGATCGTAAGACGCGCTTTTGCACTATTTATGACAAACGCCCGGATACGTGCCGCAACCACCCGAAAATCGGGCCGCGGCCGGGGTATTGCGCGTATAAGCCCAAGGAAGTGGTGCGCGAGACTAACTTCAAGACCCTCGACAAGTTCTAAGTTTTTGATCGTTCCCACGCTCTGCGTGGGAATGCAGCTGTGGACGCTCTGCGTCCGCTCTTGAAAGCGGGACGCGGAGCGTCCCACGCGGCGTTCCCACGCGGAGCGTGGGAACGATCACAACGGCACAGTCACCACAAAACCTGCAGGCATAAAAAAACGCCCCCGGCCTTTCGACCGGGGGCGTTTTTCATTCAGCCTGAGTTAACTCAGTTCTTGGCTTTCTTGGCAGCGCGGGTACGCTCGCCTTCGTCCAGGATCTTCTTACGCAGGCGGATCGACTTAGGCGTGACTTCGCACAGCTCGTCGTCCTGGATGAATTCCAGGGCCTGTTCCAGGGTAAAGCGAACAGGTGGAACCAGAGCGATGGTTTCGTCTTTGCCCGAAGCACGCATGTTGTCGAGCTTCTTGCCTTTGGTTGGGTTGACGCCCATGTCGTTGTCACGGCTGTTCAGACCAACGATCTGGCCGTTGTAGATCTCTTGACCGTGCTCAACGAACAGCTTGCCACGCGCCTGGAGGGTTTCCAGGGAGTAGGTCAGCGCCTTACCGGTTTCTACCGATACCAGAACACCGTTCTGACGGCCGGACATGTCGCCGGACTTCATGGTGTCGTAGCGATCGAAGATCGAGGTCAGGATGCCAGCACCGTTGGTCAGGGTCAGGAACTGGTTACGGAAACCGATCAGACCACGAGCAGGGATGTTGTATTCCAGACGCACACGGCCTTTGCCATCCGGCACCATGTTGGTCAGGTCGCCCTTACGCAGGCCCATCTCTTCCATGACCTTGCCCTGGGATTCTTCAGGGGTGTCAATGGTGACGTTTTCGAACGGTTCCTGCTTCACGCCGTCAACCTGACGGATGATCACTTCCGGACGACCAACACCCATTTCGAAGCCTTCGCGACGCATGGTTTCGATCAGTACCGAGAGGTGCAGCTCACCACGGCCGGAGACCTTGAACTTGTCAGCCGAGTCGCCTTCTTCAACGCGCAGAGCAACGTTGTACAGCAGCTCTTTGTCCAGACGCTCCTTGATGTTACGGGAGGTCACGAACTTGCCTTCTTTACCGCAGAAAGGCGAGTCGTTTACCTGGAAGGTCATGGAAACGGTTGGCTCGTCAACGGTCAGAGGCTTCATCGCCTCGACGTTGTCCGGCTGGCACAGGGTGTCGGAGATGAACAGCGAGTCCATACCGCTCACGCATACGATGTCGCCAGCGAAAGCTTCTTCAACGTCGATGCGGTGCAGGCCGTGGTGACCCATCAGCTTCAGGATACGACCGTTACGCTTCTTGCCGTCAGCGCCGATAGCAACAACCGGGGTGTTCGGCTTGACGCTACCACGAGCGATACGGCCAACGCCGATAACACCCAGGAAGCTGTTGTAGTCCAGTGCCGAGATTTGCATCTGGAACGGGCCTTCACGGTCGACTTTCGGTGCTGGTACGTTGTCGACGATCGACTGGTACAGCGGGGTCATGTCTTCAGCCATGTCGGTGTGGTCAAGACCAGCAATACCGTTCAGGGCCGAGGCGTAGATGACTTGGAAGTCCAGCTGTTCTTCGGTAGCACCCAGGTTGTCGAACAGGTCGAAGATCTGGTCCAGAACCCAGTCCGGACGCGCGCCTGGACGGTCAACCTTGTTGATGCACACGATCGGACGCAGGCCGGCTTCGAAAGCCTTCTTGGTCACGAAACGGGTTTGCGGCATAGGGCCGTCTTGAGCGTCAACCAGCAGCAGAACGGAGTCAACCATCGACATTACGCGCTCTACTTCGCCGCCGAAGTCGGCGTGGCCCGGGGTATCCACGATGTTGATGTGGTAGCCGTTCCAGTTGATAGCGGTGTTTTTAGCCAGGATGGTAATACCGCGCTCTTTTTCCTGGTCGTTGGAGTCCATCACGCGCTCGTCGTTGAGCTCGTTGCGCTCCAGGGTGCCGGATTGACGCAGGAGTTTGTCTACCAGGGTGGTTTTACCATGGTCAACGTGAGCAATGATGGCGATGTTACGTAGATTTTCGATCACTTGTGTATCTCGATCAGAGGATTCGGTGTGCTGACAGGTCGTGGCAGCGATTAACAGTAGAGTCAGGCCTTGCCGTTACAGCTTGACGGCAGAGTCGGGGGGCCGGTGACGCAGGCCACAGGCAAACAGCCCCGGGCTCTTAGCTCGGTCGATAAACGCGCACATTGGCATGCCCCTCACTGAGCAAATGGTGGGCATGCAGGCGACTCATCACGCCTTTGTCGCAATACAGCAGGTACTGACGGCTGTCATCCAGTTCCTTGAAACGCGCGTTCAATGCATAGAACGGCAGCGTTTGTACGTCGATGCCAGGAATCTCCAGCGGCTCGTCGTCGGCGGCATCCGGGTGACGGATGTCGATGATGATCTGGCCGGCCAGGGCTTCGCTGACTTCTTCGATCTGCACATCCTGGCCCAATTCGTCGATCACTCGATCGATTGGCACCAGCTTGGCGTTCTCGAGCGCACGCTCCAGAATCGCCATGTCGAATTCTTTTTCTTCATGCTCCACGCGGTGACGCTTGGCGTGGGTCTTGGGGTTCACCGAAATGACCCCGCAGTATTCAGGCATATGCTTGGCAAAGTCGGCGGTGCCGATTTGCTCGGCCAGGTCGATGATGTCCTGCTTGTGGCTGGCGATCAGCGGGCGCAGCACCAGCTTCTCGGTCACGCAATCAATGATCGACAGGTTCGGCAGCGTCTGGCTGGAAACCTGGGAAATCGCTTCGCCGGTCACCAGGGCGTCGATCTGCAATTGATCGGCGATTCGGGACGCAGCGCGCAACATCATACGCTTCAATACTACGCCCATATGACTGTTATCGACTTTGCCGAGAATTTCGCCCAGCACTTCCTCGAACGGCACGCTTACAAATAGCACGCGCTGGGAGCTGCCGTACTTCTTCCAGATAAAGTGCGCGACTTCCATCACGCCCAATTCGTGTGCACGCCCGCCCAGGTTGAAGAAGCAGAAATGGCTCATCAGGCCGCGACGCATGATCTGGTAGGCCGCCACCGTGGAATCGAAACCGCCGGACATCAATACCAGGGTCTGTTCCAAGGCACCCAGCGGGTAGCCGCCGATGCTGTTGTGCTGGCTGTGGATCACGAACAACCGTTGGTCGCGAATTTCCATGCGCACTTCAATTTGCGGCGCTTTGAGGGAAATTCCAGCGGCACCGCACTCGCGACGCAGCTTGCTGCCGACGTATTTCTCGACATCCATGGAGCTGAACGGGTGCTTGCCGGCACGCTTGCAACGCACCGAAAAAATCTTGCCTTCAAGCGCATTGCCGTAGTGCTGCTTGCACTTTTCGGTGATGTCGTCGAAGTCGCCCAGCGGGTACTCATCCACCTGCAGGAAATGCGCGATGCCCGGCATGCAGCTCAGGCGCTCGGTCATGTCCTTCAAGGCTTTGGCGTCGGTAATGCGGGTTTCCAGCTCGAGGTTGTCCCACACGCCGTTCACCACCACAGCCGGGTCCAGGTCACGGAGCACGGCACGGATGTTCTTGGCCAACTGACGGATGAAACGCGTCCGTACCGGTCGGCTTTTGATGGTGATCTCGGGGAAGACTTTAACGATTAATTTCATGGAAACAGCGCGCGCCGGGCCTGCTGAAAAAGGGGGGCGCGGATTATAGCGGAAATCGCTCAAGGTTTAACCAGTTAATATGCATTGCCTACGCAATGCACCAAAACGGGTCATTTACACAAATAAACGCTACATTGCAGTGCGCGATTTATGCCGTTTTTGCCGATTGCACCGTTATAGGGGCTATTTTGAGGCAAAACGGCCATGTTGGCGCACTGGCATGCAATTTGCTCTCTTGTGAGGCAGGTTGCCTTGGCGGAGTATCCGCGCCGGCATCACCCAAATTCTAAGGGCTAACTCCACTACCCAAGCCCGAAGCCACCCGGAGGACACCATGTCGAAGTCGGTTCAACTCATCAAAGATCATGACGTTAAATGGATTGATCTGCGCTTCACGGACACAAAAGGCACTCAGCACCACGTGACCATGCCGGCTCGCGATGCGCTGGAAGATGACTTCTTCGAAGTCGGCAAGATGTTCGACGGTTCCTCCATCGCCGGCTGGAAAGGCATCGAAGCCTCCGACATGATCCTGCTGCCAGACGACAGCACCGCCGTACTCGACCCGTTCACCGAAGAGCCAACCCTGATCCTGGTGTGCGACATCATCGAGCCTTCGACCATGCAAGGCTATGACCGCGACCCACGCGCCATCGCCCACCGTGCCGAGGAATATCTGAAGTCCACCGGTATCGGCGACACCGCATTCTTCGGCCCTGAGCCAGAGTTCTTCATCTTCGACTCGGTGAAGTTCAAATCCGACATCTCCGGCTCCATGTTCAAGATTTTCTCCGAGCAAGGTTCGTGGATGTCCGACCAGGACGTGGAAGGCGGCAACAAAGGCCACCGTCCAGGCGTGAAAGGCGGCTACTTCCCAGTACCACCGTTCGACTTCGACCATGAAATCCGTACCTCCATGTGCAACGCACTGGAAGAAATGGGCCAGACCGTTGAAGTTCACCACCACGAAGTGGCGACTGCCGGCCAGAACGAAATCGGCGTGAAATTCAACACGCTGGTGAAGAAGGCTGACGAAGTTCAAACTCTGAAATACTGCGTGCACAACGTTGCCGATGCCTATGGCCGCACCGCTACCTTCATGCCTAAGCCGCTGTACGGCGATAACGGCTCAGGCATGCACGTTCACGTATCGATTTCCAAAGACGGCAAGAACACCTTCGCTGGCGAAGGCTATGCCGGCCTGTCCGATACCGCCCTGTACTTCATCGGCGGCATCATCAAGCACGGCAAGGCCCTGAACGGCTTCACCAACCCGTCGACCAACTCCTACAAGCGTCTGGTCCCAGGTTTTGAAGCGCCGGTGATGCTGGCCTACTCGGCACGCAACCGCTCCGCCTCGATCCGTATTCCTTACGTCAACAGCCCTAAAGGCCGTCGTATCGAAGCGCGCTTCCCAGACCCGGCTGCCAACCCTTACCTGGCCTTCGCCGCCCTGATGATGGCCGGCCTGGACGGTATCCAGAACAAGATCCACCCTGGCGACGCCGCCGACAAAAACTTGTACGACCTGCCGCCTGAAGAGGCCAAAGAGATCCCACAAGTGTGCGGCAGCCTGAAAGAAGCCCTGGAAGAGCTGGACAAGGGCCGTGCGTTCCTGACCAAAGGCGGCGTTTTCAGCGACGACTTCATCGACGCTTACATCGCCCTGAAAAGCGAAGAAGAAATCAAAGTACGCACCTTCGTACACCCACTGGAATACGAGCTGTACTACAGCTGCTGATCCGGTAGCGCTGCTTGAGGCAGCGTGATGAAAAAGACCTCCTTCGGGAGGTCTTTTTTTTGCCTGGGCGTTACGCTAGCCCAACTCTTCAAACCCAATCAAAGTGTGGGAGCTGGCTTGCCTGCGATAGCGCACTGCCGGCCACCTGCTGTATCACTGACACACCGCCATCGCGGGCAAGCCCGCTCCCACAGGAGATCACCTTTGAGATATCGACTTGTATTTGCCCTGCTGTTCATCAGTGCCAGTGCGAGCGCTGCGCCGCCTACGCTCGAACCCCTGCTCAACAGCATCGCCGAACGCCTTGAGATTGCCGACCAGGTAGCACTGAGCAAGTGGGACAGCCACAAGCCCGTGGAGGACAAGAAGCGCGAACAAGAGGTGATCGCCAGCGTCACTGCCCAGGCGCCGAGCTACAAGCTGGACCCGGCCGCTGCCGAGCAGTTCTTCGCCGCCCAGATCGAAGCCAACAAACTGGTGCAATATACCCACCTGTCCGACTGGCAGTTCCAGGGCAAAGCGCCCGACGACCCGCGCCCGGATCTGGTCCAGCAGATTCGCCCGCAATTGGACGCGCTGCAAAAAAGGCTGCTGCAGCAGTTGGCTGACTTCACGCCCCTGCGCACAGACCCCAAATGCCCCCAATGGCTGGCCGAGGCCGTGCACGAACCGCTGAATGATCCGCTGCGCCAGCTGGCGATGATCCGCGCCACCGCCGAGCTTTGCATCTATAAAGGTTAAAAGGACTGCAAATCCAATTAAAAATGTGGGAGCTGGCTTGCCTGCGATAACGATGTTGAATGCACCACAGCTATCGCAGGCAAGCCAGCTCCCACACTGACTGCGATTTGCCTTCAATCTTCAGTGGCTGAACAACCTTCACAAAACCGCACTATATTGGTGCGATAGCCTGCACCCTTCTCAATTGCCCAGCCCATTTTGGTTCGAAACTTCCCGTTGAGGCTGGCAGAACGCCACAGTTTCGCGCCTGAACCCCTTATTTCAGGGCATTAGCGCTTCTTTTCGGAGCCTTGGTTTGGTTTTTGCATTTTCCTTGTATCAGCGTGTGCCTCAAGCCCGCGCCTTGCTCCAAAAGAGGTCCCGATGACCATCAGCGATGCACTGCACCGTTTGTTACTCGACAACCTGACCACCGCGACCATCCTGCTCAATGCCGACCTGCGCCTTGAGTACATGAACCCGGCGGCGGAGATGCTCCTGGCGATCAGCGGCCAGCGCAGCCATGGGCAGTTCATCAGCGAATTGTTCACCGAGTCGGCCGAAGCCTTGAGTTCGTTGCGCCAGGCCGTGGAGCAGGCACATCCGTTCACCAAGCGCGAAGCGATGCTCACCGCGCTCACCGGACAAACGTTGACCGTCGACTACGCCGTGACCCCAATCCTGAGCAATGGCGCGACCCTGCTGCTGCTCGAAGTCCACCCCCGCGACCGCCTGCTGCGCATCACCAAGGAGGAAGCGCAGCTGTCCAAGCAGGAAACCAGCAAGATGCTGGTGCGCGGCCTCGCCCATGAGATCAAAAACCCGCTGGGCGGCATTCGCGGCGCGGCACAGTTGTTGTCCCGCGAGCTGCCGGACGAGCACCTCAAGGACTACACCAACGTCATCATCGAAGAAGCCGACCGTCTGCGTAACCTGGTAGACCGTATGCTCGGCTCCAACAAGCTGCCGTCCCTGGCGATGACCAACGTGCATGAGGTGCTGGAGCGCGTCTGCCAATTGGTCGAGGCCGAAAGCCAAGGTTGCATCACCTTGGTGCGCGACTACGACCCAAGCATTCCCGACGTGTTGATCGACCGCGAGCAGATGATCCAGGCGGTGCTCAACATCGTGCGCAACGCCATGCAGGCCATCAGCAGCCAGAACGAGCTGCGCCTGGGCCGCATCAGTTTGCGCACCCGCGCCCTGCGCCAGTTCACCATCGGCCATGTGCGCCATCGCCTGGTGACCAAGGTGGAGATCATCGACAACGGCCCCGGCATTCCTGCGGAGCTGCAGGAAACCATCTTTTTTCCCATGGTCAGCGGCCGCCCGGACGGTACCGGGCTGGGCCTGGCCATTACCCAGAACATCATCAGCCAGCACCAGGGCCTGATCGAATGTGAGAGCCACCCTGGCCACACCACGTTCTCGATCTTCCTGCCATTGGAACAAGGAGCCCCCACGACATGAGCCGTAGTGAAACTGTCTGGATCGTCGATGACGACCGTTCTATCCGCTGGGTCCTCGAGAAAGCCTTGCAACAAGAAGGCATGACCACCCAGAGCTTCGACAGCGCCGATGGGGTGATGAGCCGCCTGGCACGTCAGCAACCGGACGTGATCATTTCCGATATCCGCATGCCTGGGGCCAGTGGCCTGGACTTGCTGGCGCGCATTCGCGAGCAGCACCCGCGCTTGCCGGTGATCATCATGACCGCCCACTCGGACCTGGACAGCGCTGTCGCGTCCTATCAGGGCGGCGCCTTTGAATACCTGCCCAAGCCATTTGACGTGGATGAGGCGGTAGCGCTGGTCAAACGCGCCAACCAGCACGCCCAGGAACAACAGAACCAGGAAGCGCCGCCGACCCTGACCCGTACTCCGGAAATCATCGGGGAAGCGCCGGCGATGCAGGAAGTGTTTCGCGCCATCGGGCGCTTGAGCCATTCCAACATCACCGTGTTGATCAACGGCGAATCGGGGACCGGTAAAGAACTGGTGGCCCACGCCCTGCACCGCCACAGCCCTCGGGCGGCCTCGCCGTTTATCGCACTGAATATGGCGGCGATTCCCAAGGATTTGATGGAGTCCGAGCTGTTCGGCCATGAAAAAGGCGCGTTCACCGGGGCAGCCAACCTGCGTCGCGGACGCTTTGAACAGGCGGACGGCGGCACACTGTTCCTCGATGAAATCGGCGACATGCCGGCCGATACTCAGACTCGCTTGCTGCGCGTGCTGGCTGACGGCGAGTTCTATCGTGTGGGCGGGCATACGCCGGTGAAGGTGGATGTGCGCATCATCGCGGCCACCCACCAGAACCTGGAAACACTGGTGCATGCGGGTAAATTCCGTGAGGACTTGTTCCACCGCCTCAACGTGATCCGCATCCACATTCCGCGCATGTCGGACCGCCGCGAAGATATCCCTACCCTCGCCCGCCATTTCCTCAGCCGCGCCGCCCTGGAGCTGGCGGTGGAGCCCAAGCTGCTCAAAAGCGAGACCGAGGAATACCTCAAGAATCTGCCGTGGCCCGGCAACGTGCGCCAGCTGGAGAACACCTGCCGCTGGATCACCGTAATGGCCTCCGGGCGCGAAGTGCACATCAGCGACCTGCCGCCGGAGCTGCTGAGCCTGCCGCAGGACTCGGCTCCCGTGACCAACTGGGAACAGGCGCTGCGCCAATGGGCCGACCAGGCCTTGGCACGCGGCCAGTCGAACCTGCTGGACAGCGCCGTGCCAGCGTTCGAGCGGATCATGATCGAGACCGCGCTCAAACACACCGCCGGCCGCCGCCGTGATGCCGCCGTGCTGCTGGGTTGGGGGCGCAATACCCTGACGCGCAAGATCAAGGAATTGGGAATGAAGGTGGATGGTGGGGATGATGACGAGGGTGATGAAGCCTGAACCCCAAGACCGCTGAAGGCCCCGTGTGGGAGCCGGGCTTGCCCGCGATGACGGTGTGTCAGTCACCCAGTATAGGGCTGACACGCCGTCATCGCAGGCAAGCCAGCTCCCACATTGGTTTTGTGCAATGCCTGCAGACTGTGCACCGCTTCAATGCACGATGAACCGGCATTGAGCACAGACCAGAAAACTCGCCTATCGCTTTCGCTACAAATTTCTTGGCAGCAGAAACAAACAAAGCCCCGTATTCCGGGGCTTTGCGCTTTTTGGCATTTTTTTCCAGCAGCAATTGCAGGTTTTGGCACGCCCCCTGCAATAACCCCCAGTACTACCCAGTTTCGGGGACCTTGGTACAGGCAGGCCGAGAATCCCCTCTTTAACACCGAAGCCTCAGGCTTCACCCCGTTTTGGGAGCCCTGGTACAGGCAGGCCGGGAACTCCCTCTTTTATTGCTCTTGGAGATGGATCTCCAGCCGCCAGCGGCCATCGACCTCTGCACCGCTCCACTCCCCACGCAACGGCCGAGCCGCCACCAGGTTCAGCAGCAGGCCAGCATCGGTCTTGCGTATGCGCCAATTCACGTCCTTGTCATTGACCTTGAGCTGCCCGCTGGCAGCCTTGCCCTGGGCGTCAAACAGCAACGCCACGGTGCCGTCGATATGCTCGCCGTGCAGCTTGGGTTCGTCGTTGAACCACACCACCAAACCATCCGCCGCAGGTTCTACCTGTTGCAGCTCAAGCGGCTCGGGGGTGGTCAAGCGACCGAGCATCAAGCCAATCATCAAGCCGACAATCGCCAATGAGCCCAACACCCTCGGCAATAGCTTCGGTCTCGGGTCGTCTTCGGGGGTAGAATGCAGCGCATCTTTGCCTTCGGAGCCGTGCATGTTTCACGTCATCCTTTTTCAACCAGAAATTCCGCCGAATACCGGCAACGTTATCAGGCTGTGCGCCAACAGTGGCTGCCACCTGCATTTGATCGAGCCGCTGGGCTTTGACATGGACGACAAGCGCCTGCGCCGCGCCGGGCTGGACTACCACGAGTACGCCACCCTCAAGCGCCATGCCGACCTGGCCAGTTGCCTGGAGAGCCTGGGCCACCCTCGGCTGTTCGCGTTCACCACCAAGGGCTCGCGGCCGTTTCACGATGCCAGCTTTGCCGAGGGCGATGCCTTCCTGTTCGGCCCAGAAAGCCGGGGCCTGCCGGCCGAGGTGCTCGACGCATTGCCCGATGGCCATCGCCTGCGCTTGCCGATGCGTGAAGGCTGCCGCAGCCTGAACCTGTCGAACACCGTGGCCGTCGCTGTTTACGAAGGCTGGCGACAACTGGGCTTTAAATAAAACGCAAAACAAATGTGGGAGGGGGCTTGGGTGGGAGCCGGGCTTGCCCGCGATGCAGGCACCTCGGTGTGTCAGTCACACCGCAGTGATGCTATCGCAGGCAAGCCAGTTCCCACCCAAGCCCGCTCCCACATTTTTGATCGGCGCCGCTCAAAAAATCATTGAACGGTCGGAGCGCCTTCCTGTTGCATGCGCTGCAGCTCTTGGGCGTACAGGGCATCGAAGTTCACCGGGGCCAGCATCAGGGCCGGGAACGAACCACGGGTGACCAGGCTGTCCAAGGTCTCACGGGCATACGGGAACAGGATGTTCGGGCAGAACGCGCCCAGAGTGTGGCTCATGGACGCTTCGTCCAGGCCCTGGATCAGGAAGATACCGGCCTGTTGCACTTCAGCGATGAAAGCGACCTCTTCACCATTCTTGACGGTGACCGACAGGGTCAGCACGACTTCGTGGAAGTCGCCTTCCAGGGCTTTCTGACGGGTGTTCAGGTCCAGCGCAACGCTTGGGGTCCATTCCTGACGGAAGATCGCCGGGCTTTTCGGCGCTTCGAACGACAGGTCGCGCACGTAGATGCGCTGCAGCGAAAACTGTGGGCCTTGAGCTTCTGCTGCTTCGGTATTCTGTTGATCAGTCATCGCAGATCCTTCTTTATCTTGGGGTTCTTAAGGGGTTGGCAGTCAGACGGACAGCAGCGCATCAAGTTTACCGGCGCGCTCCAGAGCGAACAGGTCATCGCAACCACCGATATGCCGGGTGCCGATCCAGATCTGCGGGACCGACGTGCGGCCAGCCTTCTGGGCCATTTCGGCGCGCACCTGAGGCTTGCCATCAACCTTGATCTCTTCGAAGGCGACCTTCTTGCTCTGCAGCAGCTGCTTGGCTCGAATGCAAAACGGGCAATAATCGCTGGAATATACGACAACCTGGCTCATATCACTTCACCAACGGCAGGTTATCGCCACGCCAGCTGCTGATACCACCCGACAGCTTGGCGGCGGTGAAGCCGGTCTTGAGCATCTCGCGGGCGTGGGTGCCCGAGTGCTGGCCTTGGGCGTCGACCAGGATAATGGTCTTGGCCTTGTATTTTTCCAGCTCGGCCAAGCGCGCGATCAGCTTGTCCTGAGGAATGTTCAGGGCACCAACGATATGGCCGGCGGCATAATCCTTGGCCGGGCGAATATCGACGACAACGGCCTCATCCTTGTTGACCAGGGCGGTCAGCTCCGACGTGCTCAGGCTGCGACCACCGCGGCTCAGTTCATGCGCGATCAGCAGCGCCAGCAGGATGACGAAGGCACCCACGAGCAGGTAGTGGGCAGTGGCAAATGCAATCAGGTGATCAACCATCAAGGAGGTTCCAGGGCGTTAAAATGGCGGTAAGTATACACAGCCGCCAAGGAGGGCCAACCCCCGTAAAGCGGTGACGCGCTCGGAACTTCGCTTTAAACTGCCACTCCCTTTTCCATTGTCTTCCTTTATTACCGCCGCGAGAGGATCTATGACTACCACGCCTAAACCTTTGGTCCTGATAATTCTCGATGGCTTCGGACACAGTGAAAGCCACCACGACAACGCCGTGTACTCGGCCAACAAGCCCGTGCTGGACCGCCTGACTGCAACGGTTCCCAACGGTTTGATCTCAGGTTCCGGCATGGACGTGGGCCTGCCGGAGGGCCAGATGGGTAACTCGGAAGTCGGCCACATGAACCTCGGCGCCGGACGAGTGGTATATCAAGACTTCACGCGTGTGACCAAAGCGATCCGCGAGGGTGAGTTTTTCGAGAACCCGACCATCTGCGCGGCGGTCGATAAAGCCGTCGCCGCCGGTAAAGCCGTGCACTTCATGGGCCTGTTGTCGGACGGCGGCGTACATAGCCATCAGGATCACTTGGTCGCCATGGCCGAACTGGCGTTCAAGCGCGGTGCCGACAAGATCTACCTGCACGCCTTCCTCGACGGCCGCGACACACCGCCCAAAAGCGCGCAATCGTCGATCGAGCTGCTCGACGCCACCTTCGCCGCCCTGGGCAAGGGCCGCATCGCCAGCCTGGTGGGCCGTTACTTCGCCATGGACCGCGATAACCGCTGGGACCGTGTCGCCCAGGCCTACAACCTGATCGTCGAAGGCCAGGCCGAATTCAACGCGGCCAACGCCCAGGAAGGCCTGGAAGCAGCCTACGCCCGTGGCGAGAGCGATGAGTTCGTCAAGGCCACCACCATCGGCGAGCCGGTGAAGGTCGAAGACGGCGACGCCATGGTGTTCATGAACTTCCGCGCCGACCGCGCCCGTGAACTGAGCCATGTGTTCGTCGATGAAGGCTTCAAGGACTTCGAGCGCGCACGCCAGCCAAAGGTCGAGTTCGTCATGCTTACCCAATACGCCGCCAACATCCCGGCCCCGTCGGCATTCGCCCCGGGCAGCCTGGAAAACGTGCTGGGCGACTACCTGGCTAAAAACGGCAAGACCCAGCTGCGCATCGCCGAAACCGAGAAATACGCCCACGTGACGTTCTTCTTCTCCGGTGGCCGCGAAGAGCCGTTCCCCGGCGAAGAGCGCATCCTGATCCCGTCGCCAAAAGTCGCTACCTACGACTTGCAGCCGGAAATGAGCGCACCGGAAGTGACCGACAAGATCGTCGACGCCATTGATCACCAGCGTTACGACGTGATCGTCGTCAACTACGCCAACGGCGACATGGTTGGCCACAGCGGCAACCTGGAAGCGGCGGTCAAGGCCGTGGAATGCCTGGATAAATGTGTTGGCCGCATCGTCGACGCGCTGGAAAAAGTCGGCGGCGAAGCACTGATCACCGCCGACCACGGCAACTGCGAACAGATGTCCGACGAATCCACTGGTCAGGCTCACACAGCCCACACCACCGAGCCGGTACCGTTCATCTATGTCGGCAAACGTGACCTGAAAGTGCGGGAAGGTGGCGTGCTGGCGGATGTGGCGCCGACCATGCTGAAACTGATGGGGCTGGAGCAACCGAAGGAGATGACAGGGACCTCGATCCTGGTCTGATCCAAAGTGCGCCACAAAACAGTGTCGGAGCGGGCTTGCCCGCGATAGCGGCTAATCAGTCGACATCTATGTCGCTGACCCACCGCAATCGCGGGCAAGCCCGCTCCCACATTGGTTTTGTGGTGTTTGATAGATGTCTTTTTGCCATACCATCGCCACTCGGCGGCTATCTTGCCCTACCGCCCCAATTGGGCGTTTTTTTTGCAGCGCTTGGCGGGCATACTAGGCCGTCCTTTTCCCCTGGTGTCGCCCGCCTCTATGCTTCGCGCCTTGATCACCCTTGCTCTTGTCTGCCTGCTCCAACCGGCATTTGCCGATGAGCGCGCACAAACCCAACAACAGTTGGACGCTACGCGTCAGGACATTACCGAGCTGAAAAAACTGCTCGGCAAGCTCCAGGAAGAAAAATCCGGGGTGCAGAAAGACCTGCGCGGCACGGAAACCGAGATGGGCAAGCTGGAGAAGCAGGTCCAGGAGCTGCAAAAAGAACTAAAGAAGAGCGAGTCGGAACTGGAGCGACTCGACGCTGAGAAAAAAAAACTCCAGAGCGCACGCGTTGAACAGCAACGCCTGATCGCGATCCAGGCCCGTGCCGCGTACCAGAGCGGCCGCCAGGAGTACCTCAAGCTGCTGCTCAACCAGCAGAACCCGGAAAAATTCGCCCGTACCCTCACCTATTACGACTACCTGAGCCAGGCACGCCTGGCGCAATTGAAGGGGTTTAACGAAACCCTGCGCCAATTGGCCAATGTCGAGCAGGAGATTGCCGACCAGCAATCGCAACTGCTCGACCAGAAAACCGCCCTCGACACCCAGCGTGATCAGTTGGACAAGGTGCGCAAGGAACGCCAGCAGGCCCTGGCCAAGCTCAACAGCGACGTAAAAGCCCGCGACGCCAAGCTCCAGGCACGCGAGCAGGACCAGGCCGACCTGGCCAAAGTCCTCAAGACTATCGAAGAAACCCTGGCCCGCCAGGCACGCGAGGCCGAAGAAGCGCGGCAAAAAGCGCTGATCGCCCAGCAGGAAGCCAAAAAAAAGCGTCAGCGTGAGGCCGAACTGGCTGCCACCAGCGACGCTCCGGCCCCGCGCAAACCGGCGCGTGCAGCCCCTGGCCCGCTGGTTTCCAGCAGTGGCGAGTCCTTCGGTGGCCCTTTTGCTTCAGCTCGGGGCAAACTTCCATGGCCGGTTGATGGTCGATTACTGGCACGCTTTGGGGAAACCCGTGGCGATGACACCCGTGCCAAGTGGGACGGCGTGATGATCAGCGCCTCTGCCGGCAGCCAGGTCCACGCCGTGCATGGTGGGCGCGTGGTGTTCGCCGATTGGTTGCGGGGCGCCGGCTTGCTGGTGATTCTTGACCACGGTAATGGCTATTTGAGCCTTTACGGCCACAATCAGACACTACTCAAGTCGGCAGGTGATGTTGTAAAAGCCGGTGAATCCATCTCCACTGTCGGTAACAGTGGTGGCCAGGACACCCCGGCGCTGTACTTTGCTATTCGTCAGCAGGGCCGCCCGAGCGACCCTGCACAATGGTGCCGGTCCCAAGGATAGGGTCGCATCTACATTAGGAGTTCGTTCGACATGCTGCATTTGTCCCGCCTCACTTCGCTGGCCCTGACGATCGCTCTGGTGATCGGCGCGCCTCTGGCTTTTGCCGACCAGGCCGCACCGGCTGCACCTGCCACGGCTGCGACGACCAAGGCGCCATTGCCGCTGGACGAGCTGCGCACCTTTGCCGAGGTCATGGACCGGATCAAGGCAGCGTATGTCGAACCCGTAGACGACAAGGCCCTGCTGGAAAATGCCATCAAGGGCATGCTCAGCAACCTCGACCCGCACTCCGCCTACCTGGGCCCGGAAGATTTCGCCGAGCTGCAGGAAAGCACCAGTGGTGAGTTCGGCGGCCTGGGCATCGAAGTGGGCTCCGAAGACGGCCAGATCAAAGTGGTCTCGCCCATCGACGACACCCCAGCGTCCAAGGCCGGCATCCAGGCCGGCGACCTGATCGTGAAGATCAATGGCCAGCCGACCCGTGGCCAGACCATGACCGAAGCCGTCGACAAGATGCGCGGCAAGCTCGGCCAGAAGATCACCCTCACCCTGGTACGCGACGGCGGCAACCCGTTTGACGTGACCCTGGCCCGTGCGACCATCACGGTCAAGAGCGTGAAGAGCCAGTTGCTGGAGTCGGGCTACGGTTACATCCGTATCACCCAGTTCCAGGTCAAGACCGGCGACGAAGTGGCCAAGGCCCTGGCCAAGCTGCGCAAAGACAACGGCAAGAAGCTCAACGGCATCGTGCTTGACCTGCGCAACAACCCAGGCGGCGTGTTGCAGTCGGCGGTTGAAGTGGTCGACCACTTTGTCACCAAGGGCCTGATCGTTTATACCAAAGGCCGGATTGCCAACTCCGAACTGCGCTTCTCGGCCACCGGCAACGACTTGAGCGAAAACGTGCCGTTGGCGGTGCTGATCAACGGCGGCAGCGCCTCGGCCTCGGAAATCGTCGCCGGCGCCCTGCAAGACCTCAAGCGCGGCGTGCTGATGGGCACCACCAGCTTCGGCAAAGGCTCGGTGCAGACCGTATTGCCGCTGAACAACGAACGCGCACTGAAGATCACCACGGCGCTGTACTACACGCCTAACGGCCGCTCGATCCAGGCCCAGGGCATCGTGCCGGACATCGAAGTACGCCGCGCCAAGATCACCAACGAGATCGATGGCGAATACTACAAAGAGGCCGATCTGCAAGGTCACCTGAGCAATGGCAACGGCGGCGCCGACCAGCCAACCGGCAGCCGCGCCAAGGCCAAGCCGATGCCCCAGGACGATGACTACCAACTGGCCCAGGCACTCAGCCTGCTCAAGGGCTTGAGCATCACCCGCAGCCGTTGATCATGCGCTTTGCCCTGATCTTCGCTGTGCTGTGCAGCCTGGCAGGGGTCGCTCAAGCGGCCCCTGCCGGCGAACCGCACAAAGCCTACCTGACGCTTATCATCGACGACCTGGGGCAAAACCTGCCTCGGGATCGTCGCGTGCTTGCGCTACCCGGCCCGGTGACCGCCGCCATCATGCCGGACACGCCCCACGCCGCCGAATTCGCCCGTGAGGCCCACAAGGCTGGCAAGATCGTGATCCTGCACATGCCTATGGACCCGGCCACCGGCCCATTCGCCTGGCACCCGGAGCTGTCCATCGAAGAACTGGGCAAGCGCCTGGACGCGGCATTTGAAGCCGTGCCCTACACCGCCGGTATCAACAACCACATGGGCAGCCGCATGACTGCACAACCGGTAGCGATGGCCTGGCTGATGGGTGAGTTGCAACGGCGTCACAAGTTCTTCGTCGACAGCCGCACCAGTGCGCAAACCGTCGCCGCCGCCGAGGCACAGAAGATCGGTTTGGCCCATGTGTCGCGGGATGTATTTCTCGATGACGAACGCACCGAGGCAGCGATTACCACGCAACTGCAGACCGCGATCAAACTGGCACATAAGCAGGGTTCGGCAGTCATGATCGGGCATCCTTACCCACAGACGCTGGCGGTGCTGGAGCGCGAATTGCCCAAGCTCAAGGCCCAGGGCGTGGAGTGGATCGATATCAAGTTGATGATCAGCGTGCGCAGTAATCGGGCGATGGCCGGGCATGGCAAGGACGGTATTTACCGTTAAGGAAGATCGCAAAGATCTACTGTGGGAGCGGGCTTGCCCGCGATGGCGGAGTGTCGGTCACACAGGTATTGGCTGATCCAATGTTATCGCGGGCAACCCCGCTCCCACATTGTTGATCATGTTCATCCTGCCGACTTCAGAGGTAACGCGCCATGATTTCGTCTATACGGCCGCTGTTGCGTAACTCATCCAATGCGGCCTGGAGCCTGGCCACCACCTCATCCGGCACGTCCTTGTTCAACGCCAGGTAAAGCTGCGCACTGTTGAACCGCAACACCGTCTTGAGCCCGTTTACCCCCACCTGCCGCGCCAGGTAACGCCCGGCAGGATCGCCGGTGGCCCACAGGTCGATCTGGCCTTCCATGAGCTTTTGCGCATTGTCCTGGTCACGCAGGGCGACCATCGGCTTGAGCCCCTGCTTGTCGAGGCTTTCGGCAATGGCGTCGCCTTTGTAGGCGCCAATCTTGTAGCGGCGCGCTTGCTCCAGGCTTTCTAGCTGAATCTTGCTGTCGGCCTTGGCCAGCATTACCCAATCATCCGGGCCGATGGGGCCGACCCATTTGAACAAGGCTTCACGGTCTGGCAGACGCGCCATCACAAACACACCGTAACCGGGTTTTTCCAGGGCGAGCTTGTAGATTCGTTCCCACGGGAAGCGCAGGGTCAGGTTGTAGGAAATGCCGGCACGCTGGAAGGTTTCGCGCATGATGTCTACGGCGATGCCTTCGATGTTCTCGTCCTTGGCGAAGTTCTTGCCGTTTTTCGCCATGTTGTAGGGCGGGAAATTTTCCGTCAGCAACACCAGGGAGGCGTCAGACGGTTGTTCGGCGTGTGCCGTAGCCGCCATGAACATGGAGGAACTGGCGAGGGCGAGCAGCAGGTGTTTGAACATGAAGGCTACCGGAATCCATGGCAAGCGCAGAGAGTGCCGCGAGCCTGCCATGGTGTCCAGCAGCGTTTAGCGCACGACGATACCGCGCGCCGCCATATAGGCCTTGGCCTCGGGCACGGTGTATTCACCAAAGTGAAAAATACTCGCCGCCAGCACCGCGCTGGCATGGCCTTCGAGCACGCCATCGGCCAAGTGTTGCAGGTTGCCGACGCCGCCCGACGCGATCACCGGGATGCCCAGGGCATCACTGATGGCGCGGGTGACGCCCAGGTCGAAACCGTTTTTCATGCCGTCCTGGTCCATGCTGGTCAGCAGGATTTCACCGGCGCCCAGGCCTTCCATCTTCATCGCCCACTCCACCGCGTCCAGCCCGGTAGGCTTGCGCCCGCCGTGGGTGAAGATCTCCCAGCGCGGGGTTTCGCCCGGGCCGGACACCTTCTTGGCGTCGATAGCCACCACGATGCATTGCGAGCCGAAGTGTTGCGCGGCTTCGCCGACAAACTCGGGGTTGAACACGGCGGCGGTGTTGATCGAGACCTTGTCCGCACCGGCATTGAGCAGGTTGCGGATGTCTTGCACGGTGCGCACGCCACCGCCCACGGTCAGCGGGATAAATACCTGGCTGGCCATGCGCTCGACGGTATGCAGCGTGGTGTCGCGGCCATCGACGCTGGCGGTGATGTCGAGGAAGGTGATCTCGTCGGCACCTTGCTCATCGTAGCGACGGGCGATTTCTACCGGGTCGCCGGCATCACGGATGTTCTCGAACTTGACGCCCTTGACCACACGACCGTTGTCGACGTCCAGGCAAGGGATGATGCGTTTGGCCAGCGCCATGGTCAGTCCTCAGCCGTTGTAGGCGTCGCAGTAAGCCTGAGCTTCGGCGACGTCCAGGGTACCTTCATAGATCGCACGGCCGGTGATGGCGCCGATAATGCCGGGAGCCTTGGCGTCCAGCAGCGACTTGATGTCACCCAGGTTGTGAATGCCGCCCGAGGCGATCACCGGAATCTTGGTGGCCGCTGCCAGGGCTGCGGTGAACGGAACGTTGCAGCCCTGCATCATGCCGTCTTTGGCGATGTCGGTATAAACGATGGCGGACACGCCGTCGGCTTCGAACTGTTTGGCCAGGTCGATCACCTGCACGGTGCTGATTTCAGCCCAGCCATCGGTGGCAACAAAGCCGTCTTTAGCATCCAGGCCGACGATAACCTTGCCGGGGAACGCGCGGCAGGCTTCGGCGACGAAGGCCGGGTCTTTCACGGCCTTGGTGCCGATGATCACGTAGCTCACGCCCGCCTTGACGTAGTGCTCGATGGTTTCCAGGGAGCGGATACCACCGCCGATCTGGATCGGCAGGTTCGGGTAGCGCTTGGCGATGGCGGTGACCACCTCGCCATTGACCGGCTGGCCTTCGAAGGCGCCGTTCAAGTCCACCAGATGCAGACGACGGCAGCCCCCTTCTACCCATTTGGCAGCCATGCTCACCGGGTCATCGGAGAACACCGTGGAATCTTCCATGCGGCCTTGGCGCAGGCGGACACAAGCGCCGTCCTTGAGATCGATAGCGGGGATAATCAGCATCTGGCAAACCTTATTCGATATTCAGCAATGCTTGGGAAATCAGGGTTTCTCAAGCGACCACAAGTCGCTTTCGATGCTTTCGAACCTTTCCTTAAGGAGCGTCTGCGTGTCGAAAACCGCCCTGTTGTAATAATGCGGCGCCACTTCGGTGGTGAACAGCTCAAGAATCTCGGCGACCTCGAACGAACCCAGCTTGAGCTCGAAGCGGTCTTCCATGAAACGTTTGATCTTGTCGGTGGCCGCACGCTCCTGCTCGGGCGTGAGGTTCAAGATCGGCGGCTTCGGTTTCTTGGCCATTACCAGCGACCATCCCAAGCGGCGAAGTTCTGCAGCAATTGCAGGCCATGGGTATGGCTCTTCTCCGGGTGGAACTGCACGGCAAAGCGCGAACCATCGGCCAGCGCGGCGGCAAAATCGACGCCGTAATGCCCGCCACCCACCACCTGGCGCGGGTTACCGGCGGCGATGTAGTAGCTGTGCACGAAGTAGAAACGCGCCATGTCCGGAATGTCGTGCCACAGCGGGTGGTCGACGGTGCGGCGCACTTCGTTCCAGCCCATGTGCGGGACTTTGAGGTGCTCGCCCTCTTCATGCAGGTCTTTGCCGAAGAACTTCACCTGGCCCGGAAACACCCCGATGCAGTCGACACCGCCGTTCTCTTCACTGCTGTCGAGCAAAGCCTGCATGCCCACGCAGATACCGAGGAAGGGGCGGTCCTGGCTGACTTCGCGCACCAGGCTGTCAAAGCCCAGGCGGCGGATCTCGGCCATGCAATCGCGAATCGCGCCAACGCCGGGGAACACCACGCGGTCGGCTTCGCGAATCACGTTGGCATCGCTGGTGATCAGCACCTTGCCGGCACCTACATGCTCAAGGGCCTTGGCCACCGAGTGCAGGTTACCCATGCCGTAATCGATAACCGCGACCGTCTGCATTACAGAACGCCCTTGGTCGACGGCATTTGCCCGCCCATGCGCTCATCGACTTCCACAGCCATGCGCAACGCGCGACCGAAAGCCTTGAACACGGTTTCGATCTGGTGGTGGGTGTTGGTGCCGCGCAGGTTGTCGATGTGCAGGCTGACCAGTGCGTGGTTGACAAAGCCCTGGAAGAATTCCTGGAACAGGTCAACGTCAAAGCCACGGCCCACGTTCGCGCGGGTGTAAGGCACGTGCATCTGCAAGCCAGGGCGGCCGGAGAAGTCGATGACCACCCGGGACAGCGCTTCATCCAACGGGACATAGGCATGGCCGTAGCGACGGATGCCTTTTTTGTCGCCGATGGCCTTGGCAAACGCCTGGCCGAGAGTGATGCCCACGTCTTCCACCATGTGGTGGTCGTCGATATGCAGGTCGCCTTTGCCGACGATATCCAGGTCGATCAGCCCGTGACGGGCGATCTGGTCCAGCATGTGCTCAAGAAAAGGGACACCGATATCGAATCGGGCCTTTCCGGTGCCATCCAGGTTGATCGAGGCTTTGATCTGGGTTTCCAGAGTGTCGCGCTCGACAGATGCCTTACGTTCGGCCATCACCAGCTCCGCAAAATCATTGGGCGAAAAAGGCAGCCATTATAGGGGCGCAGGCGCTAAACAGAAACAACGAAGGGGATAAGACTGACGAGTTGGAGCGAGGAATGTCGGGGATAGACATGTGCATACATGTGAGCATGGGCTTATGTTGGAGCTGGCTTTTGTGGGAGCTGGCTTGCCTGCGATAGCATCACTGCGAGGCAACTGGTACACCGAGGTGCCTGTATCGCAGGCAAGCCAGCTCCCACATTAGCCCGGCCCCACAGGAGCCGGGCCCCCCTTATTGCGGTGTCAGTGGAACAGTACCGCCGTCTTCTGCAGGGTCACCCACACACCCCACGCCAGCGGAATACCCACTACCAGCCACGCGGCAATCGCCAGCGGCTTGCTGGCGGCGGAGGCCTTCCACTCCAGCACGGTGGTGGCATCGGCACCTTTGTCATGGCCCAGCGCCTGTTCGGCGGCAAGTTCTGCATCAGTCATGAAGTACTTATCGGCCACCGGGCGCACCAGCAGGTTGCAGATGAAGCCCAGCACCAGCAAGCCGGCGAGGATGTACAAGGTGATGTCGTAGGCCGCGGCGCGTTCAACGCCGATGCTCAACTGGTATTCACGCAGGTAGTTCACCAGCACCGGGCCCAACACGCCCGCAGCGGCCCAGGCGGTCAACAGGCGACCGTGGATCGCGCCAACCATCTGGGTGCCGAACAGGTCGGCCAGGTAGGCCGGAACCGTGGCAAAACCACCGCCGTACATCGACAGGATGATGCAGAACGCCGCCACAAACAGCGCCACGTTGCCCAGATGCCCCAGGTTCGGGATCAGCGCGTACAGGGCAAAGCCCAGGGCGAAGAACACGAAGTAGGTATTTTTACGCCCCAGGTAGTCAGAGAACGAGGCCCAGAAGAACCGGCCACCGATGTTGAACAGGCTCAACAGGCCGGTAAAACCAGCGGCAATGGCTGCAATGGAGGCCAACTGGCCCGCATCCAATTGGCCGAATGGCACATCAACACCCAACAACTTACCGCCGAACACTTCCTGCAGCAGCGGCGAGGCCATGCCCAAGATGCCGATACCGGCAGACACGTTCAGGCACAGCACCAGCCATACCAGGCGGAACTGCGGGGTTTTCCACGCCACATTCACATGCACGTGACGGTGAGTGATCATCGCATTGCTGGCTTTTTTCGCCGGCGCGGTCCAGCCCTCAGGCTTCCAGCCGGTCGGCGGTACGCGATACAGCAGGGCGCCACCGATCATGAACACGAAATAAATCGCCGCCATGACCACAAAGCTCTGCCATACGCCCACGCTGGTGGGCGAAGAGAAATGGCCCATCAGTGCCGCAGCCAGGGGCGCACCCACCATCGCGCCGCCGCCGAAGCCCATGATCGCCATGCCGGTCGCCATGCCGCGCTTGTCCGGGAACCACTTGATCAAGGTCGAAACGGGCGAGATATAGCCCAGGCCCAAGCCGATACCGCCAATGACACCGGAGCCGATCCACATCAGCCAGATCTGGTGGGTATAGATACCCAGCGCCGAGATCAGCAGGCCACCGCACCAGCACAACGCCGAGACAACGCCGGCCTTGCGTGGCCCGGCATGTTCCAGCCAGCCGCCCCAGATCGCTGCCGAGCAGCCCAGGAAGATGAAGAACAGGGTGTAGATCCAGCCCAGCATGGAGATGGGCCAGTCACATTGGGACGAGAAGACTTGGGCGATAAAGCTCATGTCCGGCGCGCAGGCCACCGGTGCGGTGATACCCAGCGCCTTGGACAACGGCAGCCAGAACACCGAGAAGCCGTAGGCCATGCCGATGCACAGGTGGATGGCCAGGGCGGCCGGTGGAACCAGCCAGCGGTTGAAGCCCGGCTTGGCGATGATGCGCTCCTTGGACAGGAACGCAGGCTGTGCGGCGGCAGTGCCGGCCACAGTGCTAGTGCTCATTGGTGTTTCCCCCAGTTATTGGTATGCGTCCGTCAGGCGCTCTCTCCCTCGGCCTTGCACGCAAAGCGTGGCCGTTTTGTTGAGTGAAGCTCCCTTTTAGGCGCGACCTTAAGTCGCAGAAGGCGGACGAACGTGCAGAGATTAGCACCAGTGGATGACAGAAAAATCAAACTGCCACTACCTTTTTTGGATTATCTGTATTTTTCTGACGTCAAAATCCCATTTCCACGCCGGTGGATACAATGTAACGATCCGTGAACTGACGCCGGCCTTCGGGCGTTATACTCTGCGGCTAAATTTTGAATTCGACATACAAGGACTCGCCCATGAAAGCGTTCGGCAAAATCCTGGGTCTGGTACTTCTGGGGCTGTTGCTGATCATTGTGGCGCTCGGCTTTGCCCTGACCCACCTTTTCGATCCCAACGACTACAAAGAAGAAATTCGCCAGATAGCCCGCGACAAGGCCCACATCGAGCTGACGCTCAATGGCGATATCGGCTGGAGCCTTTTCCCCTGGCTGGGCCTGGAACTGCACGAGGCCAGCGTCGCGACCCTGACCGCACCCACCCAACCTTTCGCCGACTTGCAGATGCTCGGCCTGTCGGTACGCGTACTGCCACTGCTGCGCCGCGAAGTGCAGATGAGCGATGTGCGTGTCGAGGGCTTGAACCTGCGCCTGAACCGCGACAAACAGGGCCACGGCAACTGGGAAGACATCGGCAAGAACCTGCCCGACGAAACCACAGGCACCCCCGCTCCCGCGCCAGTCGAACCCGTGGCTGAAACCAAGCCGGAAAAGCCGCCGCAGCCGATCCGCCTGGACATCGACAGCCTGACCATCAACAACGCTCGTGTTGAGTACACCGATGAACAGACCGGCAAGCAATTGAGTGCCGAGAGCATCCAACTGAGCGCCGGAGCCATCCACGAAGGCGCCAGCATTCCGCTGAAACTCACGGCGTTCCTGGGTAGCAACCAGCCGCTGATGCGGGTCAAGACCGAGCTGAACGGCAACTTGCGCATCCAGCGTGCCCTCAAGCGCTACCAGTTCGAAGACATGCGCTTTAGCGGTGAAGCCACCGGCGAGCCGCTGCAAGGCAAGACCGTGAGCTTCTCTACCCAGGGCCAACTGCTGGTGGACCTGGCGGCCAACGTCGCCGAATGGACCAACCTGAAACTGGCGGCCAACCAATTGCGCGCCTTGGGCGAACTGAAGGCCAATGACCTGGACAAAACCCCGCAAATCAGCGGCGCCCTGTCGGTTGCCCAGTTTGACCTGGCCAAGTTTCTTGAGAGCATCGGCCACCCACTGCCAGCCATGGCCCCAGGTAGCCTGAGCAAGGTCGAGCTGGTGAGCCGCCTCAAGGGCACGCCCACCAGCGTCGCCCTGGAAGACCTGAACCTGAAGCTCGATGGCAGCACCTTCACCGGCCGCGTCGCCGTGGATGATTTCGCCAAGCAGTCCCTGCGTGTGCAGCTCAAAGGCGATACCTTCAATGCCGACAATTACCTGCCGACCAAATCCGAAGCCGCTAAAGGTGCAACCGCTGCACGCCAGGCCGAAGTACAGAGCAGCGAGGCCGGCGCCATGGCGGCAGGCGGCAACACACCATTGCCCGAGGCGCCGACCAAAGGTGCCTGGAGCAATGACAAACTGCTGCCGCTGACGCGCCTGCGCAGCCTGGACGTAAATGCAGACCTGGCCTTTGGCGAGCTGACCCTTAGCCAATTGCCCATTCAAAATGCGGTGCTTAAAGCCTCCGGCATTGACGGGCAACTCAAGCTCGACACCCTTAGCGGCGGTCTCTACAACGGCACGTTCCAGGCCAACGGCACACTCGACGTGCGCCAGGACACGCCAGTGCTGGCCCTGCAAAGCCACATCAAGCAGGTACCTGTTGAACGCATCCTGCAGGCCCAAGGGAAAACTCCGCCGGTCAAAGGCCAGCTCACCCTCGACAGCAACCTCAGCGGCCGCGGCAACAGCCAGAAGGCCCTGATCGACAGCCTCAACGGCACCGCCAGCCTCGTGATCAACAACGGTGTGCTGCTCAATGCCAACATTGAGCAGCAACTGTGTACCGGCATCGCCCTGCTCAACCGCAAGACCCTGAGCACCACGCCAGGCGGCAAGGACACGCCCTTCCAGGAACTGCGCGGCAACCTCACGTTCCGTAACGGCGTGGCCAGCAACCCCGACCTGAAAGTGCGCATTCCTGGCCTGACGCTCAACGGCAACGGTGATGTGGATTTACGTGTGCTGGGTATGGACTACCGCGTCGGCATCATCGTTGAAGGCGACAAGCGCGACGTGCCGGACCCGGCTTGCCAGGTCGGCGCCAACTTCCAGGGCATTGAGGTACCGCTGCGTTGCCGTGGCCCGCTGGAGCTGGGCGCCAAGGCCTGCCGCCTGGACAAGGACGGCCTCGGCCAGGTCGCCCTCAAGGCGGCCGGCAATCGCCTGAACGAGAAGCTGGAAGAGAAACTCGACAAGGTTAATCCCAAGCTCAAAGACGCATTGAAAGGCCTGTTCAACCGATGAAAAACGAGCAGTTTTCACAGGCGGTGCTGGACTGGTACGACCGCCACGGCCGCCACGACCTGCCCTGGCAACAGGGCATCACGCCGTATCGGGTGTGGGTGTCGGAGATCATGCTGCAACAGACCCAGGTGAGCACCGTGCTCAATTATTTCGACCGTTTCATGGCGTCTCTGCCCACGGTCGAAGCCCTGGCCGCCGCGCCGGAAGACGAAGTGCTGCACCTGTGGACGGGCCTGGGCTACTACACCCGGGCGCGTAACCTGCAAAAAACCGCCAAGATCGTTGTCGCCGAATACGGCGGTGAGTTTCCCCGCGACGTCGAAAAGCTCACCGAGCTGCCGGGCATCGGCCTGTCCACCGCTGGCGCGATTGCCAGCCTGAGTATGGGCCTGCGCGCGCCGATCCTCGACGGCAACGTCAAACGCGTGCTGGCGCGCTTTACCGCGCAAGAGGGTTACCCTGGCGAGCCCAAGGTGGCCAAGCAGCTGTGGGCCACCGCAGAGCGCTTTACACCCCATACCCGCGTCAACGCCTACACCCAGGCAATGATGGACATGGGCGCCACGCTCTGCACCCGCAGCAAACCCAGTTGCTTGTTGTGCCCGCTGGAAAAAGGCTGCGAAGCCCACATGCTCGGCCTGGAGACGCGCTACCCGATCCCCAAGCCGCGCAAGACCATTCCGCAAAAGCGCACGCTGATGCCCATGCTGGCGAACGCCGAGGGCGCGATCCTGCTTTACCGTCGCCCGTCTACGGGCTTGTGGGGCGGCTTGTGGAGCTTGCCGGAGCTGGATGACCTGGGCGACCTTGACCACCTGGCCAACCAGCATGCACTCGCGCTGGGCAAGCATCAGGAACTGCCGGGGCTGATCCACACCTTCAGCCACTTCCAGTTGGCCATCGAACCCTGGCTGGTCCAGGTCGAGGAAACCGCCCATCACGTGGCCGAGGCCGACTGGCTCTGGTATAACCTCGCCACCCCGCCGCGCCTGGGCCTTGCCGCCCCGGTGAAAAAACTGCTGAAGCGCGCGGCCGACGTATTGAACGCAGGAGTTTCGTCATGACCCGCACCGTTATGTGCCGTAAGTACAAAGAAGAACTGCCAGCCCTGGAACGTGCCCCTTTTCCGGGTGCCAAAGGCCAGGACATCTACGATAACGTTTCCGCCCAGGCGTGGGCCGACTGGCAAAAACACCAGACCCTGCTGATTAACGAAAAACGCCTGAACATGATGAACGCCGAAGACCGCAAATACCTGCAGGGCGAAATGGACAAGTTCTTTTCCGGCGAGGAATACGCCCAGGCCGAAGGCTACGTCCCACCTGCTCAATAATTGATCAAAAACCGGGGTCGGCACGTAAGCGACGGTAATAATTAAATATTTTTTGAAAACTTGCTTGACGACCCCCTGAAAAACCCGTTTAATGCGCCCCGTTGCCCAGATAGCTCAGTCGGTAGAGCAGGGGATTGAAAATCCCCGTGTCGGCGGTTCGATTCCGTCTCTGGGCACCAAAATACCGAGAAACCCCAAGGAACAATGTGTTCCTTGGGGTTTTTTATTGCCTGCGATTTAATACGACTCACGCATTTACGGACACGATGTCGCAGGAAGACGATTGAGGGTTATTTTTGGCTGGACTCAATCGTTCAGCCTTTACCCAAATCTCAGTTGTAAGGTTTTTTCATGACCCGCTTCTTGCTTTGCACCCTATTCATACTGACCGCCCTGCTCAGTGGGTGTGCCACGCAGTTGGACGTAGCAATCAACGCAACGCCTGACCCGGACTACCACTTTGACCGACAGGCAACCGTGCTGGTGACCTCCACTGGCGGCAGTGACGAAAACTCGCTCAACGCCCGCTACTACTTGCGTGACATGGTCCGCGCCATGCAGGATCAGGGCTTTCGCAATGTCTTCACCGACACCACGCTGCCCAAGAACCATGCACCGATCAAAATGACCGTCACCCTGGATGTCGACAGCAAGCAGGTGACTTATCGCTATACCGCCACCGAATACGGGCAGGTGGCAAACAGCACCACCACCCAATGCAAGAAGAACAAGAAAAAGACCGACCAACTAACCTGCACCAGCACTCCAAACACCTCCTACGGCCCGGTAGGGACCTCGGAGCGCACCGGCTACACCACGCTCACCACCTTCCGGGTCACCGCTCGTGATGAAGTGAGCAGGCGCGCTGTCTACCTGCTACGGGCGTCGTCCTATAACGACGACTGCCAAGCCGCCAAGGTCGAAGCCTTCCTGGTACAGCAGGGTTTGCAGAATCTGAATTTCCAGGATCGCGTGCAGCGCAACTATACGGTCACGATGCCTGAAGGCTTCCGTTGCAAGTAATCAGCTGCTCGGCAGGCCCTTGGCTCAAGGGCCTTCTTACCTGAGCAAAAACACCATCAATGGGTTGTCATTCAAGCGCCCTTGATAGCTCGGCGCCAAGTGCTCCACCGGCGACCCCTTCAACAGCGCGGTCTCCTTGCGCGACACGATCACCCACGAGGGCCGGGGCAGCGCCGCCAATTTCTCAAGCTCGTGTCGCCCGACAAACAGCGGCTGTTCATCGTGATCCAGGTTCATCATGTAGCGCACCGCCCAGGTATCCCGTGCCAGGTCGACAAATACCAAAGGGCCCGGCTGCGCCTGGCGCAACGCCTCCACCTGGCTGACAAACCGCCGAGTATCGAATTGCAGGTCCTTGGCCGGCTCTATCACCGTCACCAGCAACAGCCATTGCGCCGCCAGGGCGATCAGACTGAGCCACACCAACCGCCATGCTCGCTGCCAGGCAATCAACGCTGCGGCTTGCAGCACCACCAGCACGCCGATCATCAACGGCAAGGAAATCTCCGGCCAGTAGCCCTGCTTGTGCCAGGCGTGTCGACACACAAGCAACACCACCACGCACAACGCCGGCAGCGCCGCGACCAGCCATTCGTAGCCACGACGCACGCCCACCAGCCAGCCTTGCGCATGCAGCAGTCCATAGGCAGCGACAGCCGCAAACATCGGCACCATCGGCAGAATGTAATAAGCGCGCTTGAAGTGCGGTACCGACAGGCCGAGCAGAATCATCAAGCCGCAGCCCCCGAACCGCACCAGCAATTGCAGGTGCTCATTGCCCCAACGCTCGGGCCAGCGATGGCGCAACGCAAACAGGGTCGCAAACGCCAGCGGAACCACCGGGAAGTAGCGGTACAAGCTCAGTTGGAAGTAAAAGTAAAACGGCTCACCCGACTCATCCAGACGCCCACCGACTTGCATCTTGAAGACTTCATCGGCAAACGCATTGCCACCACTGAACCGCGCAAGCTTCATCAGTAACCACCAGCACGCGGCGAGCAACACCAGGCCGACAACGCCGTGGATCAGGATCTGCCGGACACGCACCCCCGGTTTGCCCAACGCCCAATACACACACACCACCCCGCAGACTTCAATCAACCCCAGCGGCCCACGTATGGCGAAACCCAGGATGAACAACGGGAACACCGCCAGTTGCCTCAGCCGTGACCCGAGGCGTTCGCCGGTGTGCAGCAGATAGAAACTGCCCACGCATAACAATGCGACCATCTGGTCCAGGCACACCGAGCGCGACTTTTCGAGCAACTGGGCGGTGAGCAGCGTGAGCAGCATCGTCAGCAGCGACCAGGCACGGCTGTAGGGTGCCAGCAGACGATACATCAGCGCGATCACACCCGCCGAGGCGAGCGCCGTGGGCAGCACATTCGCCAAGTGGTTCGGCGCGTCGAACAAGCGGGCGAATAGATAACTGAAGAAGGTCGCGGTGCCTGGGTAATCCGCATAGGGCTGGCCGTAGGTGGTGGGGAAAAGACTCGCGCCATGGCGATACATCTCCTGCAGGAACAGCGCCCAACGCCCGTCAAAACCCTGGGGCTGCTGATCCCAGATGCCTACTGTGAACAACAAGAGAGCGACCAGGAAAATACCCAGTGACTCCAGGCGAAAACGGTTGCGGTGATCCATCGGGTGACCTGTCAGGTGGGAAGCGCTGGCGTATGGTGCCGAACGCGCCCCTGAATGGCGCCTGAACAGACCTGAACATTCACGCGGTTACCGACTGGAGGGCCACACCACTGCCGGGATCAGGCGAACGTAGGCCAACTCGGCAACCAACTCGATCAGGGTCTGCAGAACCACCACCGCTGCGGCCAAGCCGCGCACATCCTCCGGCAGGGCCAGCGCCAACGGTAAAACCACCAGCGAATTACGGGTCGACGCACTGAACGTTACCGCCCGCGCCGTCAAAGCTGGCAGTGCGAACAGGCGCGCAGCCCCAATGCCCATCAACGGCGCCAGCAACACAAAGGCCACGTAGACCGGAATAACTGGCAGCAACACATTGATATCCTGCATTACCGCCGTGATGTGCGAAGCAAGCACTACAAACAGCACCAACGCCATCGCCGGCACCGGCAACCACGCCCAGGCACTGTTCCAATGACTGATTATGCTCGACCGCCGCGCAAGAGTGCTGGTCAAAACCGCCAGAAGCATCGGCACCACAATCAGCCCCAAGAACGCCTCGACAAACGGCCTCGCAGCCACCACCACGGCCGATTGCTCGCCCAACATCAGCCCCAGGTATACCGGCAACAGCAGCAGTTGCAGCAACAGCAGCAGCGGGGTTGCCGCCAGCATCGACCGCGAGTCGCCCTTGCCGATATGGGTAAACACCACCACGTAGTCGATACAGGGCGTCAGCAACACCAGCAGAGCGCCCACCAGCAACGCCGGGCGCTCCACCAGGCCGCGGGTCAACCCCCACACCAGTAAAGGCACCAGGATGAAATTGGCCAGCAGCAAGGCCCCCATGAAGCGCTTGTTGCCCAAGCCTTGGCGCAGCTCAAGAAAGGGTATCTGCAAAAACATCGCATACATCAGCACGGCGATGGCAGGGGTCACCCAAAGGCTGAGGCCCTGCGCCGACAAGGGCCAGAGCAGGCCAAGCGTGACGGCCGCAAAGACGGCAACGAAGTAGATCGGGACCTGATGGTGTTCCAGGGTGTCACGGGTCATGGGCGGGCTCTGGTGGATCCATAGACTGTCAGCCTAAGTACCCGCGCAGATAAGGTCGAGCACTACAGCAATCATTGCCGCCCGAGAAACCCTTGGGATTTACCCCAACCTGCGCTTCAATACACCCTCTAAACCCAGACCCCAAGGACGTTAAGCCCATGGCCTCGCCAAACAAGCAGCAAAAACGCGCCCACCGGGCAAAAGCCAAGGCCAAGCAAAACCGCACCCAGCGCGCCGTGGCGCACAAGCCGGATGCTTTTGCTGGCGACGACAGCCGCATCGACCTTGAGTCGGTGGATTTGACTGAACTGTTCGTCGAAATGCGTACCGCCGGCGAGATCAGCCAGCAGGCGCTGTGTGCGGTGTTCCTGGCGCACCCGTTGCTGGCGTTGGTGCTGGAGCAGGAAGGCGAAGAGGAAGCGACCGACTTTATCCTGGCGGCGCTGATCGAGTATCGGCAGTGGGCGACGGACAGCGATGATGAAGCCGCCGCATTGGCGTGGATTGAGTCGCCGCAGTTCCAGGCCGACTACGTGGCGGCGTCCCAGGCGCTGGCCAACGCCCCCGACTGACGCAAAATAAAAATGTGGGAGCGGGCTTGCTCGCGAATGCATTCTGACAGTCACTCAATTATTGACTGGTCTAGCGCATTCGCGAGCAAGCCCGCTTGTATGCTAGGACTTGAAGGGAGGAGAAGGGACAAAGCCCGATTCTGACTGTTGACGCAGTACAGACCGTGGGAGATTTCGCCCCTCCTCCTTTCACCCAAGCGCCGATAAAGAATGCATCTGGCTATGACCGACGATAGGAACAAGCCTGCGCCTCTGGGTGAGCCCTTCAAGTGCTCAAAACCTTAGCCCGGAGGAAGCCCCATGGCAATGCCAGTTTCTGTCTCAAAGCCAATCGTAGGCGTCGATGTCGCTAAGAATGAACTGGTGATTTATCACGCTGAAGTCGATTTGTTAGAAACAATCCCAAACACCAAAGCCGCTATCAAAAAATGGCTGAAGGCCTTGTCCTGCAAAGTGGCCATCGCAATTGAAGCCACCAATATCTACCACTTGGAGTTTGCTGATCTAGCTCATGAAGCTGGTTGCGTGGTTTACATGGTTGGAGGTTATGAGCTCAAGCATTACCGCGAAAGCGTGAAGATCCGGGCCAAGACCGATGCTTTGGATGCCAAGTTGCTCGTCCGCTATTTGAGAAAGGAGGCAGACGAACTGCGTCCCTGGACACCTCCATCACCGCTGTATCGCCATCTTCTAAGCCTGTTTCGTCGGCGCGCAGCCTTGGTTCAGGCGCGCGTCAGCCTGACGCAAAGCTGGGCGAACGAGCCCTCGTTTGCCGAGCAGGTGAAGTCGATGCAGAGACTGGAAGGGTTAATCGAAAAAATGATCAGTGACTGCCTGAAAGAAGCAGGTTTACTGGGTCAGTTGAAGCGTTGCTTGAAAGTCGAAGGCATCGGTTTTTTGACTGGCGCGCGTTTGATTGCCACCTTCCAACGGGGAGAGTTCAGGAATTCGGACGCGTTTATCGCCTTTCTTGGTATGGATTTGCGCGTCAACAAGTCAGGACAGAAGGATGGTCGTCGTAGTTTAAGTAAGCGCGGCGACTCAGAAGCTCGGCGCCTGCTGCATAACGCAGCGATGGCGGCTAGCCGAACAGAGACATGGAAAGCGTTTTATCAAGCACAGAGGGCGCGAGGCTATAGCACCACACAGGCGTTGGTAATACTGGCCCGCAAGCTTGCTCGGGTGGTGTTCGCTCTGCTGAAAGGGCAAAGCGAATATCAGCCAAAAGTTGGTTGAGGGTTGCCCCTCAACCATAGAATCTCCCACAGTTTGAATAGCGGCGTATCAGTTAAGCGCCGCAGCCCCCACTCTTTGAGCCTTGCGACGGCTCGCCACCACCAACCCCGCCAACACCACCAGCAAGCTCAGAATCCCGGTGGCGATGATCTCGACCCGGTGCGCTTCCTGGAACAGCATGATGGTCAACGTACCGACGATAAACACCATCACCGCGTACGTCAGGCCAGGAAACAACCACATCTTGAACACGATCTTCTCGCCCGCCGCCGCACGCTTCTGACGCATGCGCAGTTGCGACACGGCAATCACCAGGTACACCAGCAACGCAATGGCGCCGGAGCTGGCCAGCAGGAATTCGAACACGGCCGCCGGGGCGACGTAGTTGGCAAATACCGCCAGGAACGCAGCGCCGGTAGACAGCAACACTGCCCAGTAAGGCGTGCCGCTCTTGTTGGTACGCTTGGCCACGGCCGGTGCGTCACCGCGACGGCCCAGGGAGAACAGCATGCGCGACGCGGTGTACAGCGCCGAGTTGAGGCAGCTGGTCACGGCAACCAGCACCACCAGGTCGACAATCAGCTTGGCGTTCGGAATGCCCATGCGTTCCAGCACAGTCTGGTAGGAACCTACGGCAGCCAAGGTCGGATCGTTCCAAGGCACCAGGGAGACCACGATGAAGATCGACAACAGGTAGAACAAACCAATCCGCCAGATCACCGAATTGGTGGCCTTGGTGATTTGCTGGCCAGGGTTCTTCGATTCGGCGGCAGCAATGGTGACAATCTCAGTGCCCATGAACGAGAACATGGTGGTCAGGATCGCCGCCAACACCGCGCCCATGCCGTTGGGCATGAACCCTTGGGTATCGAACAGGTGCGAAACACCGCTGACCTGGCTGGTGGGCAAGAAGCCGAAGATCGCGGCCAGGCCGAGGATCACAAAGCCGACGATCGCAACGACTTTGATCAGCGCAAACCAGAACTCGAACTCACCGTAGTTCTTCACACTGAACAGGTTGGTTGCAGTCAGCAACAACGTAATGACTAGGGTAAACGCCCAAATCGCCACGTCGGGGAACCAGGCGTGCAGGATGGTCGCCGCTGCGTTGGCCTCCAACGGAATCACCAGCACCCAGAACCACCAGTAGAGCCAGCCAATGGTGAAACCGGCCCAGTGGCCGATTGCCCGGTCGGCATAGGTAGAGAACGAACCGGTATCGGGTGACGCAACGGCCATCTCGGCCAGCATGCGCATCACCAAGACCACCAGCGTACCGGCGGCTGCATAGGCCAACAGCACAGCCGGGCCGGCAGCAGCGATCGCATGGCCGGAGCCGACGAACAAACCGGCGCCGATGACACCGGCAATCGACAGCATGGTGACGTGACGCGGTTTGAGCCCCTGTTCGAGGTCATTGGAGCTTTGCGTACTACTCATTGACACACCTTTGCGAGGAATTGCGAAAACGGTTCGCCCGGCCTGCAGCCTTTCTCGTGAAAAGAATCCAACAGGGCGTTCTTTATTTTTTACGCAAGATTTGCGCCAAAATGTAACAGAGCCGCAGTTGACGCGGGCTGTAGGACAATTCGTCAGCACTCGCAAGTCGTTGAGAATCATGGCATTCCGCTATAGCGTTACCGTGCGACTCACCTTTCAGCCAATCCGACGCACCAAAAACACACACAAAAAGTACGTGACGCCCCATAAACGGGCTGATATGGACCGTTTGCCCGGTTAACCCTTCCAACACCCGGCCAAAGCTGGCACCATCGCGCCCTTTTTTACGCGAAGCCTGTGGATCTTTCCGGTTCAAACGTCTGTAGGTTGTTGATGGCGCGACACGCTACTGCGCCGATGCGACACCCTGCCGCAGACCATCGGTTAACCGTCCGCAGCGCTGTTGGCTGTCATCCAAACGCTATGCTAGCTTGGCGCCTCGCCAGGAAGGCGGCCCAACAGCGAAGATCGCAACGAACACAATGAGGACCGCACATGGCCGAGGCCACGCCCGCGCTTGAAATCCGCAACTTGCACAAACGCTATGGTGAGCTTGAGGTACTCAAGGGTATCTCGCTGACCGCTCGCGACGGCGATGTGATCTCGATCCTGGGTTCCTCCGGTTCCGGCAAGTCCACCTTCCTGCGCTGCATCAACCTGCTGGAAAACCCGCACCAGGGCCAGATCCTGGTGGCCGGCGAAGAACTCAAGCTCAAGGCCGCGAAAAACGGCGAACTGATGGCCGCCGACGGCAAGCAGATCAACCGCCTGCGCAGCGAAATCGGGTTTGTGTTTCAAAACTTTAACCTGTGGCCGCACATGAGCATCCTCGACAACATCATCGAGGCCCCTCGTCGCGTGCTCGGCCAAAGCAAGGCAGAAGCCATAGAAGTGGCCGAGGCCCTGCTGGCCAAGGTCGGTATTGCCGACAAGCGCCACGCTTACCCTGCGCAACTCTCCGGCGGCCAGCAACAGCGGGCGGCGATTGCCCGCACCCTGGCGATGCAACCTAAAGTCATCCTGTTCGATGAGCCGACGTCGGCGCTTGACCCGGAAATGGTTCAGGAAGTACTTAATGTGATCCGCGCACTGGCCGAAGAAGGCCGCACCATGCTGCTGGTCACCCACGAAATGGGTTTCGCCCGTCAGGTATCCAGCGAAGTGGTGTTTTTGCACCAGGGCCTGGTCGAAGAGCAAGGATCGCCACAGCAGGTGTTTGAAAACCCGCTTTCGGCGCGCTGCAAACAATTCATGTCCAGCAACCGCTAACGGAGCAACATGCATGCAGACCTATAAGAAATTCCTTCTGGCCGCGGCCGTCTCGATGGCGTTCAGCGCCACGGCCATGGCAGAAACCTTGAAAATGGGGATCGAAGCGGCCTACCCGCCGTTCAACAATAAAGACGCCAGCGGTAACGTTGTCGGCTTCGACAAGGACATCGGCGACGCCCTGTGCGCCAAGATGAAAGTCGAGAAGTGCGAAGTGTATGTGTCCGACTGGGACGGCATCATCCCTGCCCTGAACGCCAAGAAGTTCGACTTCCTGGTGTCCTCGCTGTCGATCACCGACGAGCGTAAGCAGGCGGTTGACTTCACCGACCCGTACTATTCCAACAAGCTGCAGTTCATTGCGCCCAAAGCCACTGCGGATTTCAAGACCGACGCCACTTACCTCAAAGGCAAGGTGATCGGTGCACAGCGCGCAACGCTGGCCGGTACCTACCTGGAAGACAAGCTGCCGGACACCGAAGCCAAGCTCTACGACACACAGGAAAACGCCTACCTCGACCTGACCTCCGGTCGCCTCGACGGCATCCTGGCTGACAAGTACGTGCAGTACGAATGGCTCAAGAGCAAAGACGGTTCGGCCTATGAATTCAAAGGCGACCCGGTGGTAGAAAGCGACAAGATCGGTATCGCCGTACGCAAGGGCGACCCGCTGCGCGAGCGCCTGAACAAAGCCCTGGCAGAGATCAAGGCAGACGGCACCTACAAAAAGATCAACGACAAGTACTTCCCGTTCAGCATCGAATGATCTGAACGGCCTGCCCGGCGCGCTCCTGCGAGCGCGCTGGCTTTTAGCAATGCCTGCCGCGATATGAAAACACCATGAATTTCGATCTCTACGGATTCGGCCCGGCGCTCGCCGCCGGCGCGCTGATGACCGTCAAACTGGCGCTCACGGCCCTGTGCCTGGGGCTGGTGCTCGGCCTTGCCGGCGCCTTGGCCAAGACTTCGCCGTACAAGCCGCTGCAATGGCTGGGCGGTGCGTATTCGACCATCGTTCGCGGTATTCCCGAATTACTGTGGGTGCTGCTGATTTACTTCGGCACCGTCAATCTGATGCGTGCCCTGGGTGAGTTCTTCGGCAACCCAGACTTGTCCCTGAGCGCCTTCGCCGCTGGCGTCATCGCCCTGGGCCTGTGCTTCGGCGCCTACGCAACGGAAGTGTTCCGCGGCGCGATCCTCGCCATTCCCAAGGGCCACCGCGAAGCCGGTGTGGCGTTGGGGCTGTCGAAGTTTCGGATTTTCACCCGGCTGATCATGCCGCAAATGTGGCGTATCGCCCTGCCGGGCCTGGGTAACCTGTTCATGATCCTGATGAAAGACACCGCGCTGGTGTCGGTGATCGGCCTGGAAGAAATCATGCGCCACGCGCAGATCGGCGTGACCGTGACCAAGCAACCCTTCACCTTCTTCATGGTCGCCGCATTCATGTACCTGGGCCTGACCGTACTGGCGATGACCAGCATGCACTTCCTGGAAAAACGCGCCGCCCTCGGCTTTGCAAGGAGCACCCAATGAGCGGCGACTACAGCTGGCTATCGCACTTTGACCTGGGCCTGAACTGGGCCGTGATCATCAAGTGGCTGCCGAAGTTGGCCCAGGGCGCAACCTTGACCCTGGAGCTGGTGGCAATCGCCGTGATCGCCGGTCTGCTGCTGGCGATCCCACTCGGCATCGCCCGCTCTTCGCGCCGCTGGTACGTGAGTGCCCTGCCCTACGGCTACATTTTCTTCTTTCGTGGCACGCCGCTGCTGGTGCAGTTGTTCCTGGTGTATTACGGCCTGGCGCAGTTCGACGCCGTGCGCAACAGCTTCATGTGGCCGTACCTGCGCGACCCGTTCTGGTGCGCCACCGCCACTATGACCCTGCACACCGCCGCCTATATCGCCGAGATCCTGCGCGGTGCGATCCAGGCCATCCCGCCGGGAGAAATCGAAGCGGCGCGGGCCCTGGGCATGTCCAAGCCCAAGACGCTGTTCTACATCATTCTGCCACGCGCCTCGCGTATTGGCCTGCCGGCCTACAGCAACGAAGTGATCCTTATGCTCAAGGCCAGCGCCCTGGCCAGCACCGTGACCCTGCTGGAACTGACCGGCATGGCGCGCACCATCATTGCGCGCACTTACCTGCCGGTGGAGATTTTCTTCGCTGCGGGGTTGTTCTACCTGCTGATGGCCTACGTGCTGGTGCGCGGCTTCAAACTGCTGGAAAAATGGCTGCGCGTCGATGCGTGCCAAGGACGTTGAGGCACGCTTCCAGGCACTGGATGCATTCCTGACCGAACACCAAGGGCTGTGGCGACCACGGCCCTTTACTCATTTGCAGTTGCCCTGGGAAACCGAGCATCCAGCGTTATCCCAATGGCTGCGCAAGCGTTCGCTGGCCGAAGCTGAAGCCAGTCACAACCAACCCCATGAACTGCCGGCACCCGCCCCTTTTCCACAGCTGGCCGCTCAAGCGCTGCACCTGAGTGCTGTGGATAAGTTACCCGTCCACGCCCTTGACCCCGCTCGCCACCGGCTGAATGTGGATGTGCCCGGACGTAAGTGGCAACAGATTGAAGCCTTCGGCGCCGCGTTGACCTTTACCCAAACGCCTGCCCACTGGCTGGACTGGTGCGCCGGCAAAGGCCACCTAGGCCGCCGCCTGCTGCAACCCGGTCAACAACTGACCTGCCTGGAGTACGACCCCGCCCTCATCGCCTCCGGCCAAGCTTTGAGCGATCGCCACGGCCTCCCCGCGACCCATCACCTGCAAGACGTGATGGCGGATGTCGCGATCCAGCCCGAACACACACCGGTCGCCCTGCACGCCTGCGGCGATTTGCACGTGCGCCTGCTGCAACGGGCCAGCGCCGCCGGCTGCAAACAACTGGCCCTGGCGCCCTGCTGCTACAACCGCATCACCGCCGACCGTTATCAAGCCCTCTCCGCCGCCGGGCGCGCCTCCATGCTGCAACTGTCGATTGATGACCTGGGCCTGCCCCTGAGCGAAACCGTCACCGCCGGCAACCGTGTACGCCAACAACGAGACACCTCCATGGCGCGGCGCCTGGGTTTTGACCAACTACAGCGGCAAGTGCGCGGCTGCGACGACTACCTGCCGACACCCTCCCTGCCCGCCAGTTGGCTGGATAAATCCTTTGCCGACTACTGCCAGGAACTGGCGAGCCTCAAGGGCTTATCCACAGGTGAACAGGATTGGACGACGCTGGAAGCCCACGGCTGGCAGCGCCTGGCCGAAGTGCGCAACCTTGAGTTAGTGAGAGGCTTGTTTCGACGCCCATTGGAACTATGGTTGGTATTGGACCGGGCACTGTTCATGGTGGAACAGGGCTACAACGTCGAGGTCGGCAGCTTCTGCGAACCATCGTTGACCCCTCGCAACCTGATGGTGCTGGCCGAGCGCGAATAAAGGGCAAAAAATCCTACAAGCGCCTTGTGGATAACTCTGTTGATGAATAGTTTGCAGAGGCCCTAGATATAGGCACTTCACACCCAAAGCCGGCCTGGTTATTTTTTGTTCACAAAATAAAATGCACACAAAACAGGCAGTTGCAGCGTGTTGAGAACTGCTGCACAAAATGGCTGTTTCGGGACAACCGTTACCAACCGATTGTGCATAAGCATCTGGCGCCAGACGCATAACGGGCTCTTTGTGCGGGCTGTTTGGCGCGTTTGGCAAGGGGTAAAGCCCGTTGTGCATCAGGTTACGAGGGGGTCTGTCCAAGGGATGCTTGAACCCTATCGATCTCGTCTACTGCATGGAGTTGGACCCGTACTTTGCACGCGCTCTTCAACCTGTGAAGACACGGGGAAAACGCCCTAATCGCGAGAAACCTCCGACTTTGCAAAAATAGTCAGAATTCAGGGGTTTACAGAACCTTTCCAATCGCTATAATCGTCGCCCTAACACGCCGGTATAGCTCAGTTGGTAGAGCAACTGACTTGTAATCAGTAGGTCCCGGGTTCGACTCCTGGTGCCGGCACCATTCAAGGTTCCATAGAAAGCTTTCAAAATCTCTGGAACCCCCGAAAAACCCGCCTTCTGGCGGGTTTTTTCGTTTTGGCGTTCCGTCGGATTCCGAGGGTAGCCAGCGCTAATAAGGGTACTTTTAAGGATACCTACCAATTCGACATTGGAAAGTACCCTTATGGCTCGCACAACGGCTCCCCTTACCGACAACGCCTGCCGCACTGCAAAGTCTCGCGAACGTGAGTACAAGCTTTTTGACGGCGATGGCCTTTACCTGCTCGTGAAGCCCAACGGTCGCAAAGGCTGGCGGCTCAGGTACGTGAAGCTCGATGGTCGCGAGGGCCTGACCTCACTCGGCAATTACCCGGTGGTCGGGCTGGCTGACGCTCGCCACAAGCGCTTCGAGCTCAAACAGCAACTCGCCAACGGCATTGACCCCATCCAATCCAAGCAGCAGGCCAAGGTGCAAGCCGTAATCAATGGCCGTACCTTCGAAAGCGTCGCGCTCGATTGGTATGCCGGGATGGTGCCCAAGTGGGCGCCGGGCCACGCCAAGACTGTGCTCAGCCGGTTGAAGACTCACGTATTCCCTTTGCTCGGTGCCAGGGCAATCGTCGAGCTCGATACCCACGACCTCATGCAGCCTCTAGAAGCCGTGACGAAACGCGGCACCATCGACGTGGCGCTTAGGATCAAGAACTACCTGCAAAGCATCATGCGCGAAGCCAAACGGCTGCGGCTGATCACCGCGAACCCGGCTCACGACCTCGACGGCTCGATCAGAGCACCACGGGTTACACATCGACCCGCACTACCCTTATCGCGGCTGCCAGAGCTGCAAGCACGCATCGACGACTACAAAGGTCGTCCACTCACACGCCTTACCGTGATGCTGTCGCTGCACGTGTTCGTACGCTCCAGTGAGCTGCGCTTCGCCCGCTGGAACGAGTTCGACCTCAATCGCGGCATCTGGGAGATCCCCGACACTCGCCCGGCGCTCGACGGCGTACCGTTTTCCACAAGGGGTACGAAAATGGCCGGAGACATTCACGTTGTACCCTTATCGCCGCAAGCAGTGGGCTTGCTTGAGCAGATCCACGCGATCACCGGCAAGTTCGAGCTGGTGTTCGCGGGAGATGCCAAACCGTGGAAACCGATGTCTGAGAACACGGTAAATGCCGCGCTAAGGACGATGGGCTATGACACCAAAGTGGATATCTGCGGCCACGGGTTCCGAGCCATGGCGTGCAGTGCGCTGGTCGAGTCCGGGCTGTGGTCGGAGACGGCTATCGAACGGCAGATGAGCCACAAGGAACGCAACAACGTGCGGGCCGCTTATACCCATAAGGCCGAGTTCCTCGAAGAGCGCCGGATGATCATGACCTGGTGGAGCCGGTTTCTAGAGGCGAATCGCGAGGACCATGTGACCCCGCATGAGTTTGCCAAGCAGAGGGGCGAGAACGTCACGCGCCTGCGCAGTGCCAAGAGGACCGAGTAACCCGCCGCACCACCACCTCAACTCGCTGTGAAGTTACCCACAGCACCGCATGAAGCTCCTCCGCGCGGGTCCTTTCAAACGGGGCTGCAAAGCCGCCCCGTTTGAAAGGACCATACCTAAGAAAAAAACTGCTGGCACAGCATACGTCTGTGGAAAACCACTGATGTCCACCGGGGGATAGTTTTATCCACAGGCGCTAAATCCCTGAAATCGCTTTGCTTGACGAATATTGTCCACAGGCGTAGACCGGGAGTTGCAAGCGCTGTCGATGACAGCACCCCAGGTGGCCCGAACCTTAAAGGTCACGCCGCTCCCGCGGTGGTTCTCCCCAATGGCGATTCGCATCCGGCAGCTCGCCCGGTCACTACCCATGTGATGGATGCTCTTACACACATAGCGCTCGTGCGCCAGATACACCGTACTTCGCTGCCCTGCAGCAACCTATCCGCTTGGCCGAATATTGCGCCAACCTGTGCCCGTCTCTTTCTTCTGGAAAGAGACGGGCACTTCTACCACTGCTGCAGCCCTGATCGCACAAGGCTTTGCGGCATTCCCCCTCGTGACAATCGGCGTGACAAACGCCGATGTCACCAGCAACAGCGCTGTAGATGATGGTGCCGCAGACCAAGGAATGGACTGCACCTGACTGACAGTCAGGTATACCCCGGTCATCGCATTGCTGCTTGCACATGGCTCAGGATCTTCAGGCGCTGATCTCGTCAGCCAGTGCTGCCTCCGCCCGCCCACCGGCAACGGTGTACAGGAGGCCAGATCATGAGATGCCCTTGCTCCCGGACGTAAGGAGCCGCCAGTCCCGCGAAGAGGACATTCCCCACAGGTCGCAGGGGCCTTGATCCCTGATAACACTCAACATTCTTGGCGGGATGACGTGGGGCGAGGATCGAAGAGCGGACGATGAGGTGACCGACATGGCATTGGTGGGTAAACGCGATGGCCGTAATTTCGGCTACGGCAGGCAATTGAGCTACGCAGGTCCGCAAGCACTGAAAGACATGTTCGGCGGCGGCCACTACGGCACGGTGAAGGCACACTGTGATCGGTGGCAGGCATTCGTGAAATGGTGCCGCTCCGAACAGGGGCCCGGTATCAATGATGCGCGGCACATTGATCGGAAGGTATTGGCCGACTATGCGGCGTATCTGCACAACGTGGTTAGGCGCGGTGACCTTGCTGTCAGCACCGCACAAAACCGCCTATCCAGCGTTAACAGGACTATGGCTGCGCTTCGCGGTGATCAGTACGTGACATTGCCCAGTCCGAGCAAGGCGCTGGGTATGCAGCGCAGCGGAATTCGACAGTCGGTGCCGCAGGGCCAAGACCGCGAACAGGTTAAGCAGATTGTCGATGTGCTTTGCCGCGATCATCAGCTACGGGCCGCTGCAATCGTTCTGTTAGCGCGAGCCACTGGCATGCGCTTGCGTGAGGCCATCTTGGCTGACCTGCCACGGTTAAGCCGTGAGGCTAACGACCTAGGCAGGATCAACATCCAGGATGGCACCAAAGGTGGCCGAGCTGGCGCCTCAGCGCCACGATGGATTGCGGTGGACCACCATGTTCGAGACGCACTTGGGTTTGCACGGCAAGTGTCGCCTACGAGTAGCCGCAACCTAATTGCGCCAGACGAAAGCTATCTGACTGTTCTGCAGGAAATCATCCGCCCAGCGCGGGACGTCCTGCATGCACACAACCTCAAAGGCTTCCATGAGCTACGAGCGGCGTACGCATGTGAGCGCTATGAGCAAGTCACCCTGCATCGGGCTCCTATCAACGGCGGCCAATATTATCAGGTCGATAGGAGCCTTGATCGTGAGGCCCGGAGGCAAATCAGCTACGAGCTTGGGCACGGCCGGCTCGACGTGTCCGCTGCCTACATTGGAGGAAGGACATGAGCAAGCCATTCGATATGGAGTTGTTCTTGAATGGAGTGCTTACCGGATCGAACGCGACGCGGCAACGCCATTTGCGGCAGGCGAAGATCATCCAGGCCGAAATTATGGTGCGCTGGCAGCTTGAAACACCCTGGTCTTGGAAGAGAAAGCACATGGCTTGGTTTCTTGAGCACTACTTGGCAGGGAGATGCGAGGGAACTCGGTATTACTACCTACTTACTGTACGGCTGCTTGCTCGTCGTTTAGACAAGCCGTGGATTTTCAACTGCCAAGTAAAGAACTGATTTTATAATCACGACCGACAATATTTAACAAGCGCAGGCGGCCGTCTGTTACAAGCACAAGATCGGCCACGTAGAGGCTCTATGGTTGGGCAGCATGACTCTCTCACTGGACCAGCATCCGTATCGCACTGAGATCACCCTGTTCTATTACCTTTGCCCCAGAATTAATTGCAGCATTGAAGTCTTCGACAGCCAGCTCGGAATCATTAAAAATATATGAGGATATTTTATTTTTCTGCAGCAAGGAGCTATATCTTTCCAACCAAGACAACCTGCTCGTTAGAAACAAAGTATTCTTGGCCAAAAATATACGACCCAGCACAGACGGGAGGTATTCTTTTTTATCAAAGTCATCTGTCGGAGACCCAATGGACAATAACATCAAGTTCTCTATCGAATTATTTTCTTTTAGTTTTTTTGCTGAAGCATAAATGCCAACTGGTAGGAAACAGCCGATCTTAAGCCCTCGACTCGCTCGACTAACGGCAAGCTTTTTTTCATACGCAGAACTTCCGAGCAAAACACTTAGCCCTTCACCCTCACAGAAGTCTAAAATTTTTCCAATCAACTTTTTCTCTTTATCCGCTGGAGTTGAACTGCAAATCAAACAGAAATCAAAATCAACAACTGGAACAGAGGATGGAAAAACATACAAATCCTTATCAACAAACCGCCCAAGTGAAACTGGGTAATTCGGAGTTTTTCCGCCAATAACTTTGATCTCAACAGATCTGAACATAGCAGAATATTTGGAATAATCCGCAATGGCTTTTCCAGCGTTTTTTGAACTTGACGGTTCAAAAACCAAAATCTGCGCAGGGGAGTCACCGAGGTACTTCTCGATTAGCTCTTTTACCCTGCCCCATTCCAGTCCACCATGGCCGCATCCTAGCGCAGGAAGTGTGACTACTTTCCCTTGCCTTTCTTTTAAATAAGTGGATAGCCACTGCAGCCCACTTTCCACATATGAATATTCGGACGGCTTTTTCCAATGATCTTTTGTGGGAAAATTAACAATCTCAACATCCTCAAGCAAAGCATCTGAGCTATGCCAGACAGAGGGTTTCCCAGGCCTAATCAATCCTAAGCTACACTGTTCAGCATAATCAGCGAACATACTCGGGTACCGCTTTTTAAAGGCCAAAGCAACACCAGCACCCATGACCCCAACACAGTTAACAGTATTGACCCTTATATCGGCCTCAAACTTAAAAAAATCCCCTGACACAAATTTAATCATCAGTTTTCACCTCGAAGGAGTCTAAAAGCCTCATCCCGAAGCTGTTCAATGCGCTGATAAGTACCCATCAGCCAACCCTGATCAAGAGCCCCGATGTCAGCACGACTAAGAGCGACAAGCATATTCACATCCTCGTCACAGGAGATCACATCAAAAAATTGCTTTTTATCGCGTCCTTTTGCAGCAATCTCCCCCAGCAAGTCATCATAGGTGACCAACAAAACCAGCTGGCGAATGTCGTTATTAGAAAGCCCGCCTACATCCTCAGTCAAGATTCGCTGCAACATTGGCAAAGACTTGCAAGCATGATTACTATCAGCCTTGTCCATAAACGAATTGGCCCATCTAGTCTTAGGCCCCTTACCTATATCATGCAAAAATGCCGCGAATTCTAAAATCTGCTTCCCTCGGAGATCAAGAGCATTATACTCCGGACTCTCAACTACAAGTTCCGCGACTCGTCTACTGTGAGTGCCTACATCATCTTTATGAGGACCATAGTCAGCCGCAAGCCCATCAATATTAGCAAGCTCTAATATCGAGCAAAAATCCGCCCGAACTGCATTCAGCGCCTGCTCCAAATTTATAAACTTTGGATTCGGGAGTCGACCATTTTCTATGCTTGAAACCGTATCTAAAAAGCCTTTCTTTAAGAAATACGGACCAGTAATAAATGAGAACCTCTTATCTTGCATGTCTGGGTAATAATGCCACTGGTTACACACGACCTTTGGACATGGAGCTCCCTTTTCAGCAAATCGATCTCTAATAATCTTAGCAAAGCCATCATTCCATGCGACTATATACGCCACATCCGCCATAGAAACCAGATCAGGGACAAGCAACTCAGCCATTTTTTGATGACGCTCATTGTCATCAGGATACTTCCATTTATTGTGATCAATAATTCCCCAGTTCAAATCCTCCAGACGATCCGACTCGGCCGAACAAAAAAACGGGGGCGGAATATCTGTATTAGCTGAAGCGCTGGTAAAGAAAACTCCTTGCCTAGAATCAATGATTCGTAAGGGAACAGCAAAATAAATCAAGAACTGTTGATCCACGTTTTTCTTAAGAATGACAGAAAGCTGCATCGGGGTTTTTTGTGCAAAGTAAAACGGGACGTAATCATGAACATGACGCCCCCCTGAACCTGGGACTTCCATCGCGCCTCTTCGGCACTGAATCCCCGCAGCAGCAACATCTACGTGGGTTACGCCTCTTTGTAGTTTCTGATTCGTCGAAAGCAACCCCAATTCAATAATTGAATCCAAGTTTTCAATGGACGAAAAGTCCTGAATTCAACACATAAGTGCAACGCTCACCCCTGTATGCACTTCGTACGGCGTCTTCCAGCCCAAGCGCTTGCGCGGGCGTAGATTGATCCTCGCTACTGTCCGATTGACGGCTTCGACGGTCAGCTTGCTGAAGTCGCTGCCCTTGGGGAAATACTGGCGGAGCAGACCGTTGGTGTTTTCATTGGTGCCACGTTGCCAGGATGAATAGGGGTCTGCAAAAAAGACCTGGCACTGGCTCCGTAGCGCGATGCGTTCATGCCCGGCAAACTCCCTTCCGTTATCCAGCGTCAGCGTGTGAGCGGCATGGCCCTGAAGCATCAGATTGATCGCCCGCGTTACCTGCCGGCGCGTTCTGCGCTTGACCGGATAGGCGCTCAGATAGCCGCTTTTGCGATCAACCAGGGTCACCAGGTTACCGCCCAGTCCATGTACCGTATCGCCCTCCCAGTCCCCCAGGCGCTCGCGGCTTTCGACCTCGGCTGGGCGTTCACTGATTGACACGCGATTACGCAGCTGCCCGCGCCGATCGTGGCTTCCATAGCGTTTCCGGTAGCGCTTTCGGCGATGTCGCAGATAGGTATAAAGCTCACCACCGGCGCGCTGTTCGGCGGCAATGAACCGATAAATCCACTCATGGCTGACCGCCCGGCTTGGCTGCTCCTGCTTCAACCGCTGGGCGATCTGCTCCGGACTCATGCCATGCTTGAGCCACACCGGGAGATGATGGCTGAGCCATGTCGCCGGCTTGCAAAACTTGCGCGCACCCGCTCGACGAGCATCACTTTCATGGGCCGCAGAAACAGCCTTGTAGATATTCTGGGTGCTGTTGCGGCGAACCTCGCGACTGATCGTCGAGGGATGCACGCCGACCCGCTTTGCAATGCTCGCCTGGCTCTCTGCGGCGCTCAAGCCAGCCTCAATCTGGTAACGTTGTCCCTGAGTCAGCTGCCGGTAATGCGTAGTCATCTGCGCTTGAATCCTTCGGTGTGAGAGCCTGGATTCTACCGGTGGCTGGCTCTCTGCCTCTCGTTTCAAGCGTTGCGCTTATTCTATGAATTCAGGAGTGATATGCGTAACGGCCGTTATAACGATCTGGAATTGGCATTTTATGTCCTTATTAAACGCTCAGAAATTACCTAGTCAGCAGCAATGAATAGGGTGCCTGTTGACCTAAACGACGCTGCTCCCTAGAAGGCTGCCACAAAGCCCTCAACGAGTCACTGAAGAAGCACTACGCAGCTCCCAGCGTGGGGCGAATCAAGCAAAGCACAGCCATGTAGAGCCTCACGAGGCTGACCGAGTCATTTCTGACTCCACGTCCGCCATCCTGCGGAGCAATCTATAGAAGGTCGGGGAAGTTACAAAGGATATTTTTAGAGATAGCTTGTCTAGCCATAAAAAATAAAAGCCTTGTATATCATACATTTATTGTTATTTTCGACTCCTGGTGCCGCACCATACAAAACGAAGCCCTCGCAGAAATGAGGGCTTTGTAGTTTCCGCACGTCCTCTTTTTGTCCACACACTGCAATCCGGGAGCCTCGTGTGCCATCCAATCCACCGACGATCAGCGTGGCATGCTCTCGCGCCTTATCACCTCAGCCAGTGCCTTTCGCTAGCATTCAAGCTTTTATAGAAAATTATGGCTAGCCAATAATTATGCCGCTCCCATAAAACCAATAATTATCCAGTCAATTACTGCTCTTAACCCAGCAGGCGCCTAACCAATCCATTTTCCCGATTGCTCCCCAAGCCCCACCACGCTACCCTCCCTCCTGTCGCTGCCAATTCAGCGACCGGGCCTGATAACCCGGCAAGATGCAGGCGCACCAAGCGCCCCCAAAACCCGATTTGCAGGCGTTTTTTTCGCCTCACAATTCGTGCAATGGCGGCTGTGCGTGGGAGACCTTCGGGTCTGCCGGGTTCCTGTATCTCCGGTTTATCAGCCTGCGCACAGCTGCCACCCAATTCGCCTGATAACGAACGTGGTAGCTCTCACTCGATACGGGAGTTTTACCGATGACCGTTACAAATGCGTCTGCGTTAACCACCCTCGGCGTCACCCCCTTTTCCTTTCACTCCGACCAACCTCTGTTCCGCGTCAACAACGGTGTTTCACTGCATGAAGCCTTGCATCACGTTTCTGACCTGCTCCACCTCGCCAAGCTGCTCGCGGAAGACGCGGCGATGACGCAGGACACGGACCGTTATGCCTGGGCGTCGCATTTTTTGCAGGAGATGAGCAAGGCGGTGATTGATGATGTGGTGAAGGTGTTGGAGTCGCCAGGGAATGTTGAGCAATAAAGAAGTCGTGTGGTTCGCGGGCTGACGTCATCGCGGGCAAGCCCGGCTCCCACAGAGGAAAGCCCTGGCCTGAATAGGTCGGGGCTTTTTGCGAAAGGCGAGCCAAAGGCAATATGGCACTTAGCCACTTTTCCAATTGACACCCCCTCCCCACTCCGTTAAAAACCCCGCCTTGCTTGCGTTTTTATCGAGACATGGATGTTGTCCAAACCCCCGCTATTCAAATACCGCCGCTATTGGCTGGCGGTCATCATCGTGTTGCTGGCGATTCTTGATCCTTTCGGCCTGGCCAGTTCCAGCGACAAGGCGTCGGCGCAGTGGCTCAATCGCATGTTCGCCAGTCACTACCCGAGCCTTGGGCAGCAGCGGGTGGCGGTGGTGTTGATCGATGATGCCTACCTGATGCGCAATAACAGTTCATGGCCCATGCCGTATGGCGAGCAGAGTAAGTTGTTCAAGCGGTTGCTGGCGTACAAGCCCCAGGCGGTGTTTGTGGATTTGCTTTATAGCCACGACCACTCGTTGGGCGACCCGACGCGGGGCCATCAGTTGTTGGCGAATGTGTTTGAGCGTTATCAACGCCAGGGCATCCCGCTGTGGCTGGCCAACACCGGTTTGGCGCGCGGGGAGGCGGGCCAGGCCAATACGCTGGCGCCGTTTATGCAGGTGAGCCAGCCGGCGTTGGTGGTGTGGGAAGGGGTGGACGATAAGTACCCACTGGCGATGCGCACGCAGGCAGGGCTGATGGAAACTCCTGCCATGTCGCTGTACCGGGTGTTCTGCGCCACGCAGCACTGCAAAACGCCACCGGTGGATGTGCAAGCCGCTGCGCAGCGCCAGCCCATCGCCGTGCAATGGGGGCTGAAGCTGGCGCCCGAGCAGGCACGTATCGCCGATATCCGCCACTGCGCGCCCGCGCGGCATTTTTTGCTGGATGGGGTGGCGCAGTTCTTCCAGGCGGTGTTCTGGAAACTCGATGACTCGGCCCAGGCGCGCTGCCCTTATACGCTGACGTTGTCGGCCAGTGACCTGGAGGTCAGCGACCCCGACGACCAGGCACTGGTCGCCGAATTGCTGCGCGACCGCCTGGTGTTGGTGGGCGCCAATATCGCCTCGACAGGGGACTTGGTGGAGTCGCCGGTGCACGGCCAACTCCCCGGCGTTTACCTGCACGCCATGGCGCTGGACAACCTGATCAATACGGGCATGGACTACGACCATGAACCGGCCAATTTCCCCCACCTGCCGTTCAATTGGCTGGACCTGCTGGAGCTCGGGCTGCTGGCGTTGATCGCCGTGCTCAAGGCGCTGCACGCACGTCGCCTGGCGGGCCATCGCCCCTGGAGCCGGTGGCGTCGCCAGGAAATCTGGTTTTTTACCTCGCCATGCCCGTCGTGGCTGTTGGTGATGTCGATGTTGGCGGGGGTCAGTGTGTTGCTGAGCCTCAATGACATCACCCCGGTCAACGTGCTGGGCATTGTGTTGCTGTCGTTGGTGCTGTTCAGCGAGCGGATCGAAGCCTTCTTCGACCGCGACCGCTGAGCGTGCCGTCTTGTCATTTGACTCAAGGAATTCAAGGATGAACAGAAGTCTCATCGTTTTGCTCACCGCCCTCTTCACCCAGGCTGCCTGGGCGGAAACTCACAGTATCAAAGCGTTTCTGGCCGACCCGGTGACCGTACTGGACGAGCAAGGCAAGCAACAACGTGAGCTGGCGAAAAAGGACGCGCCCACCCAGCCCCTGCCGGTGTTGCAGTACAACCAGGCGCTGGACCTGGTGCAGGTAGAACTGGCAGGCCAGAAGGTGTGGCTGGACACCATGGACCTGCGCATCGAGCCACCGCTGAACGTCGTGGACCTGCCCTGCCAGGGCCTGACCAAAAGCCAGGCCAAGGACAGCCGCAACAACTCCACCATCGGTTTTGGTGCCGGCTGCAATCAATAAAAGGAGCGTTGCGGTGAAGGGATATCTAGTAGCAGCCAGCCTGTTGGCCAGTTCGGTGCTCAGTGGTTGCGCCACCTTGAAAGGCGCAGACCAGGCATTTCTGAACCTGGTGGGGCCCTCGACCCAGTCCCGGGTTCAGGGCCACTACGTGGACAACAGCGACGTACGCCAGTATTACAAGCTCGACCCACAACGTCAGAGCAAACAGCGCCTGAGCTACGACGGGCGTGCGGTGCCGGCCGCTGAAGCGCGCCAGCAGAACCTGGTGGATATCCCCATGCTGCAAGCCTACCTGCAGGGCATTGTCACGCGCTTGTCCAAAGGCTGGCCGGGGGAGTTGCCGCCGCTGCAGGTGAAGATCACCGACAGCTATGGCTTCGGGCCGTCGGCAGACCCTTACGGCAATCTGTTCGTTCCGCTGGGCATGCTGGACAACGTCGCCAGTGAAGATGAAATCGCCGCGATGCTGGGCCATGAAATGAGCCACGTATTGCTGCATCACCATGACCGCATGGCCGCTTTCCAGCAGCAGAAAGACATGTTCACCACCGTGGCCTCCACGGTCGCCTTGGCCACCATGGCTGCCGATACGGGCGTGGACCGCAGCTCCGGTACGATGAAACTGTTCAGTAAAGACCCGGCCGGCACCCAGAAGACCATCGGTAATACCGTGCTGTACACCGCCCTGGCCAATACCTTTTCCGATCAGGTATGGAGCACCGCCTGGGGCCGCAGCCAGGAAGACCAAGCCGACTTGCTGGGCACCGACTTGATGATCCGCGCCGGTTACGCGCCGCGAGCCGCCACCCATAGCCTGGAACGCCTCAACGACTTCCAAGGCAAGCAGAAACCCTTGCTCACGGGGTTCCTCACCGCGCGCAAGAATGCCATGCAGGATTCGCTGCAGCAGTTCAATCTCAACCAGTTCACCAAAGAGCTGGACGTGCTGGTCAAGGATGGCTTGACCACCGGCCTCACCGCGACCAGCCAATATTTCAACCGCTCACATATGTCGGCCATGGACCGCGACACCGAGCTGCGCCAGTACTTGCAACGCGAATATCGCCAGGAACGCCGCGCCCGGGTCAACCCGCAAAGCTGGGCGAAAATGAAGAGCACGCCCCAGGTCGCGAAGGCTTTGCAGGGCTATAAAGACGCGTACTTCGCGATTGATGCCCTGGAGAAAAACAAGGTGCCAGACGCTGACGCTTTCATCCGCAAGGCCCTGGCTTCGCCGGTAAAAGACCAGCCGAGCATTCGGCGCACTGCCTATACCGTGCGCCTGGCCCAAGGCAAAAACAGCGAAGCGGTGAAAGAGTTGCAGGCGATCAAGGACTGGTCCCTGGCCGGGCCTTCCACCTATGACTTGATGATCAGCTACCACCTCAAACGCGGTGACGGGCAATCGGCACTGGCGATGATCGACAAGGCAGAACGCAACCTGGGCTCGGAGGAACTGTTTATTACCGAAAAGCTGCTGGCCAACCAGCAACTGCAGAATGCGCAGCAGGTGCAAACGGTGTTGCGCAAGTGCGAGCAGTACCCGACACGCAAGGAAAACTGCAAGAAACTCGCGCCAGCCAAGGCCTAGGTAGCAGCCTCCAGGCATAAAAAAACCCCGAACCAGTCGGGGTTTTTTATGGCCTGGCATCAGGCACGACATTCGATCAATTAGAAAACGTTGATCGGGTAGTCGGCGAACAGACGGATTTCGTTACCGCCTACGTTGTACTCGCTGGCGTTGTTGGAAACGCGCAACCACGAGGCACGAGCACGCAGGCTCAGGTCTTTGGCTGGGCCGCTCTGTACCACGTACTTGAACTGGTTCCAGATTTCACGCTCGGTACCATCGCCACGGTTGGTACCGTCGTCGATGTTGGTACCGCGCACGTAGGCAATGTTGTAGGTCAGGCCCGGTACGCCGAAGGTGGCGAAGTCGATGCCGTAACCTGCTTGCCAGGAGCGCTCGTCCTTGCCGTTGAAGTCGGACCAGTAGGAGTTGGCCAGCAAGATGGTATTGCCGCCGTCGCCGATACCGCCGGCGTTGCGGTAGCCGCCGTACAGGTAGCCAGTGTCACCGGTGCTGCGCTGGTGAGCGATGGTGAAGCTGTGCGGGCCAACGGCCCACGTGGCGCCCAGGCTCCAGATTTTGTTGTCGCGCGCGTCAGCGTCTTTTTGGTTTTCCAAGGCGAAGCTGCGATCCAGCTTGGTCTTGTAGCCATTGAAGTCAAACGTCAGCGACTGCTGCTGCGGCAAGGCCAGCACGTAGTTGACGTTGACGTATTGCTTCTTCAACACGTCCTGCATGTCGGAGGCGTAAAGGGCAGCCGACAGGCTCTCGGTGAATTTGTAGCTACCACCGATATAGTCGATGCTTTTCAGGCGGCCGCTGTCGGTGCCTTCCATGCTCTTGCGCGCTTCTTTAGTGAAATGACCCGCGTCCAATTGCAGACCGGCGATTTCTTTAGAGACGATCGAAGTACCGGTGTAGGTTTCCGACAACAGGCGAGAGTTGTCGTACTGCAGCACAGGCACAGCCGGGAACTGATCACCGTACTTGAGTACAGTGTTGGAAACGCGGAACTTAACGGCAGCGCCGCCTTTGGCCAGGTCGTGCGGTGCCGAGCCTGGGTTTGGCTTGCCGTTGTCATCAAGAGTGCCGTTGCCCTGCTTGAAGAAGTCGATACCGCCGGCGCCAGCGCGACCTTTACCACCGTCCAGGCGGATAGCGTATTGGCCAATCACATCCACACCCACACCCACGGTGCCTTGGGTGAAGCCGGACTCGAACTTGCCGATGAAGCCTTGGCCCCATTCAGCTTTGTCCTGCTTGCCGTTTTTGTAGTCACGGCTGATGTAGGCGTTACGTGCTGCGATGTTCAGGTGGCTGTCTTCAACGAAACCCTTGGATTGCTCCTGGTCGTTTGCCATTGCTGTCGATGCGCTCAAAATCCCCAGAGCGATCAGACTCATCCGTTGCTTCAACATTTTCTTATATTCCTTATTACGGGTTGAGTACGCGCTGTGACACCAGGCTCCTGTTGCTTTTTCTGGTGTCGACTGTGCCGGCAAAAAGAAGGCCCGCGGACGACTGAACTGCCGCGGGCCTTTTTTTATTGGATTAGTCATGGTGGTTAGCCACAGGCGTTGGGCGCAATCCTATGCGGGCGTTGAACTATGTGTCAATTTCGTGAATCGTCTGTATTTAGGCGATATTCGTCTAAGCGGCGAGCGGAGGCGCAGGGATGAAAGCCTGAAAAGCGCCTTGAATCCCCCTCGAAACACATTAAGTAACAAATCCGACAGAGCGGACGTTAGGGAATAGATAACACGCGCAAATGCAAAGCATTACCATTCGCGCACATTTTCCTGCCACGTCATTTGGATACGCTCCCATGCCTGCCCCTCGCCTGACGCCCCTCTCCCTTGGGCTCTCTGTTCTGCTGTCTGCCGGTTTTGCCGGTGCGGCCACGGTCTTGCCTGAAACCTCGATCAGTGTGGAAGCGGACGAAGACGACCCACGGGTCAAGGAGACCAGCACCGCGACACGTACCGCGACGGCTGTTCGCTATGTGCCACAGGCGATCGACTCAGTCAAAACCGAAAGCCTGCGCTCCTATGGCACCAACGAGCTGGGCCAGGCGTTGAGCGGTATCCCCAACGTCAGCAGCGGCGCCGATACACGCTTCGACAGCCTGCGCATACGTGGTTTCGACGCCAGCAATGACTTCTATCTGGATAGCATTCGCGACGACAGCCAGTACGTGCGCGACCTGCATAACATCGAGCGTATCGAAGTACTCAAGGGGCCGGCTGCGATGCTTTACGGGCGAGGCGGCCAGGGCGGCATCGTCAACCGGGTGAGCAAAATGCCAACCCCAGGGCAAAAATCCAGCATCGAAGCCCAAGGCGGCAGCAACGATTTGCGCAGCCTGTATGCCGACCTGAGCACCGACCCCACCGACAACATCAGCCTGCGCCTGAACATGGGCAACCAGGATAACAACAGCTTTCGCGATGGCGTCAGCGGCAACCGTCAGTTGTTCGCGCCGTCAATGAGCTGGCAGCTCACTCCAGAGCTGAACTGGCTGGTGCAATACGAATACAGCCGTTACAACCGCACCCCAGACCGTGGCATTCCGGGCGTCAACGGGCGCCCGGCGGATGTGAGCCGCAGCACCACTTACTTTGATCACGGCGATTACATCGACGATAAATCCCAGTCCCTGCGTTCCAAACTCGCCTACGAGCTCAACGCCGACTGGCAACTGCGCCACACCCTCGGCGTGTTCAAGCTCGACAGTGATTTCGACAATACCTACCAGACCGGCTATGACCCGAAAACCAACAGCGTCACCCGCCAACACTGGCAGCAGGACCTGACCACCCGCAACGTGTTCAACAACCTGGAACTGGAAGGCGGTTTCGACACCTTTGGCCTGGAACACCGCCTGCTCACCGGTATTGAGCTGGGCAGCCAGCGCCGCGATCCGAAGCTGTACTCCGCTCGGGATGGCAGAACAGTGCCGAGCCTGGACCTCAACCAACCCAATCGCCGCCTGAGCCACACCGGGAGCATGCGACTGTCGAGTAACAACCACACCGAAGTCGAAAGCCGCGCCCTGTATGTGCAGGACCAACTGCGCCTGAACGACCAGTGGCAACTGCTGGGCGGGCTGCGTTACGACCGTTTCGAAGTGGACACCACCAACAAGCTGCTCGACATCCAACAGAACGTGAAAAGCCACAGCACCAGCCCGCGGGTCGGCCTGGTGTGGACGCCCCTGGAACACCACTCGTTCTATGCTTCGTGGAGCAAGACCTTCACACCAGCCGGCGGCGGCCTGATCGGCATCACGCCGAACGCCACCGGCAACGCCAACGACCTGAGCCCGGAGCTGACCAAGCAAAAGGAAATCGGCGTGAAGAGCGACTGGTTCGACGAACGCCTGAGCACCACCCTGGCCGTGTACGAACTGGAACTCTACAACCGCCGCACCAGCGACCCGCTGGACCGCACCATTACGCTGCTCACTGGCGAGCAACGCTCACGCGGCGTGGAGCTGACCGCCACCGGCAAGATCGTCGACAACTGGTATGTGCGCGGCGGCGTGGGCCTGCAGGACGCCAAGGTCGAGAAGGACAACAATGGCTTTGAAGGCAAACGAATCAGCGACGTGGCCAAGCGCAACGCCAGCCTGTTCATCACCTGGAAACCGCAGATGGGCTGGTACGCGGAAACCGGTTTGACCCTGGTGGGTGATCGATATGCCGACAACCTCAACACCGTGGTGTTGCCGGGTTATGGCCGCTGGGACGCGCTGGCCGGGTTCCGTCAGAAAGAGTGGGACGTGAGGGCGGCGCTGAACAATATTGCCGACAAAAACTACTACGCCTCGGCGACCAGTGCGGCGCAGATTCAACCGGGGGAGCCGCGAAGCCTGGTGGTCACCGGTACCTACAGCTTCTGACACGCCTCATGTGAAACAAAGCCAGCCCCCACACTGGTTAGGCATTGCCCACAACATCAGCGCCTGGCGCAGATCCCTGTGGGAGCGGGCTTGCCCGCGAAAGCGGCGTGCCAGTCACCACATCTTCAACTGAACCACCGCCATCGCAGGCAAGCCAGCTCCCACACTGGTTAGGTAGTGCCCACAACATCAGCGCCTGGCGCAGATCCCTGTGGGAGCGGGCTTGCCCGCGAAAGCGGTGTGCCAGTCACTGAATGTTTAACTGAACCACCGCTATCGCAGGCAAGCCAACTCCCACAGTTGGTTTCAGGTGTTCTTTAGTTGCTCATTACCTCGCACAACGCCTGCACTTCATCCTCCGTGAACAACCCCAACGGGTAGCGCTCACTCATCACACTGCGCAAGTCAGACGCTTGTCTGGCCTGTCGCGAGCCGTTCGCCTTCAACCAAAGGGCCAACGCATGGATGGCGTCACCGTCGACCCGCACAGGGTGGAACGTACGCGTGTTCATCAGGTGGACATCGGCATTCATTTCAGCGCTCTCTCCTGCTGCGTGAGCGGCTAACTTACTCAAGGTTTGTGACAGAACTACGCGGTCATCCCCCTTGGGCCACTGTAACCACAGCGATACAAGAGCTATGCCAATGTGCCCTGTTCACCGGCATGCAGGCATGAAAAAGCCCGCGACCGGGCTGGGTCGCGGGCTTGCGGGGAACACTGCAAACGCGCGGTGCTCGTGCGCCATCAAGGCGCTGTTACAACTGCACTCACTTTCGCTGCGGAGCTGGCTGCTGTTGGGTCAGGCAATGGATATTGCCCCCACCCAGTAACAGTTCGCGGCCCGGCACCATCACCACTTCATGCTGTGGGAAAAGGTTCTGCAGGATCTGCTTGGCCTGGTCGTCCATCGGATCATCGAAGCTCGGCGCGATGATGCCGCCGTTGACGATCAGGAAGTTGACATAGGAACCGGCCAACCGCACGGTCGGATTACGCTCCTGGCTGCCCTCAACCAGGTCTACCCCGGCGCATTCCTCCTCAGTGGCATACAGCGGACCCGGGATCGGCATTTTATGCACGATGAACGAGCGGCCCTGGGCATCGGTGCTGCTTTGCAGCACGTCCATGGCTGCGTGGCAGCGTGGGTAGTTCGGGTCTTGCGGGTCATCGGTCCAGGCCAGCAACACTTCGCCCGGGCGCACGTAGCAGCAGAAGTTATCCACATGGCCGTCGGTTTCGTCGTTGAACAGGCCATCCGGCAACCAGATGATCTTATCCACAGCCAGGTTATCGCTGAGCACCGCCTCAATAGCCGCACGATCAAGGTGTGGGTTGCGGTTGCGGTTCAACAGGCATTCTTCGGTGGTGATCAGGGTGCCTTCGCCGTCGACATGAATCGAACCGCCTTCAAGCACGAAGCCTTCAGTGCGGTAACGCGGTGCGCGCTCCATCTCGAGGATCTTGCCTCCCACTTGGGAATCGCGGTTCCACGGGGAATACAGGCCGCCGTCAAAACCACCCCAGGCGTTGAAGTCCCAGTTCACACCCCGTACTTCACCACTGCCGTTGATCACGAAAGTCGGGCCGGTGTCGCGAACCCACGCGTCGTCATTGGACATTTCCACCAGGCGGATATTGGGTACGTCCAGGCGGGCACGGGCGTTTTCGTACTGGCTGGCGGAGACCGCGACGGTCACCGGCTCAAAACGTGCGATAGCCTTGGCCACCGCCACATGGGCCGCCTGCGCAGGCTTACCGCCCAGGCGCCAGTTGTCTGGGCGCTCGGGCCAGATCATCCAGGTCTGGGTCTGGGGCGCCCATTCGGCAGGCATATGAAAGCCATCGGCGCGAGGTGTGCTGTGCAAGGTGGTCATGGCGATCAGGGCTCCGAATGGGGTGAAGGGCAACTTATAATGGATAAAAATCGGCTTTAACAGACTAAAAACATGATAGGTGCTCGGGTCTGCAAAAAATAGCCGATAACAATCGATAAATCACAGTTGTTCATCCAGCACTTTGGACAGCATGTCCACAAAGAAGTCCACGCTGCGCCTGGACGTCACCATCGGCGGCTTGATTTTGAGGATATTCAGATAATCACCGGTAGGTTGCATGAAAATCCCCAGCTCCCGCAGGCGATCACACAACAAGGCGGTTTCTGCCGTCGCAGGTTCCAGGGTGTGGCGATCACGCACCAGTTCAAGGCCCAGATAGAAGCCCGAACCGTGCACGGCACCGACGAGTGGATGGCGATCAATCAATTCCTCCAGTCGTGCCTTGAAATGCCCGCCTACCACTTGGGCGTTTTCCCACAGCTTTTCCTCTTCCATCACGTCCAGCACTGCCATGCCGATCCGGCAACTGACCGGGCTGCCTCCCGATGACGAGAAGAAGTAACCCTCGGCCTCCAGCGCCTCGGCAATCTCTCGGCGGGTAATCACTGCGCCCAACGGCTGGCCGTTGCCCATGCCCTTGGCCATGGTAATGATGTCAGGCACCACACCCTGCTGTTCAAACCCCCAGAAGAAATGCCCCATGCGGCCGTAACCCACCTGCACTTCATCGGCGATGCACACGCCCCCCTGGGCACGCACCAAGCCATACACCTGTTGCAGGTAACCCGCTGGCAGGGAGATGCCACCGGCGTTGCCGTACACCGGTTCACAGATAAACCCGGCCAATTGACGCTGACTCGCGGCGATTTTCGCCAGGTTATGCTCAACACTTCGTACATAGTCCGGCGCGCTGTCCGGCCCGCGGAATTCACCGCGGTAAGTATTGGGCGCGGTCACCGGGTGTACCCAATCCGGGCGGCTGCTCAAGGCCTGGGGGTTATCGGCAATCGAGGTGGACACGGCATCCGCCGCCACCGACCAGCCGTGGTAGGCCTCCAGCACGCTGAGCATGTCGCGCCCGCCGCTGTAGGCCCAGGCCAAACGAATCGCCAGGTCATTGGCCTCCGTGCCGCTGTTGACCAGGAACACCCGGTCCATGCCCTGTGGCGCCAACGCCAGCAGGCGCTCGGAGAACTCGGCAATTGCCGCATAGTGAAAGCGCGAGTTGGTGTTGAGCAACGACCATTGCCGAGCCGCCACCTCAGCCATGCGCGGGTGGCCATGGCCCAGCACGGCCACGTTGTTGAGCATGTCGAGGTAGGATCGGCCCTGCATATCGATCAGGTGGTTACGCCAGCCGCGCTCGATACGCGGTGGGTCGGCGTAGTAGTGCTTCTGGGAGCGGGCAAAGCTGGCATCCCGCCGGGCCAGCAGGGCCTGCGGGTCCAGTTCCGGCTCAGCATCACAGGCCAGGCCCAACAGCGCCGAGGGTGACGGGCACAACGCCTGCCACGCCAACGCCCGGGAAGGTGTGCAGAACAGCGGCGGCTCAAGGTCGGCGCGGCATAACTGCACAGTCAACGGCGCCTGCACCTCGCCCAGCACCTGCCCTTTGACCAGCGTTGCGCCGGGCTTGAGTGACGTGCGCACGCCCCACAGGCGCAGGCTCAGCTCACTGTCGTGCAAGCACAGCAAGCCGTCGGCACCTTCGCGCAGCGTTCCCGCAAAGGGTGCTTCCAGAACCGTGCCGTGAGGCAGGTGCAGTTCGACATGCAGGGGTAATGTCTCGGGCTCTAGCGCACTGTCGGGGCGGGTGCGCGACAAGCGGTATTGCCCATAACGACTGGCCGCCAGCCCATGCACCGTCGCCGCTTGATCCAGCAAGCGCCGATCGATGCCGGGAGTTTCCCAATTGCCAGCCTCGAAATGCGGGCTGAGTACGCCCAGGTCGATCAGCGCGAACTCGCGCCCCACCAAGCCTGGCAATAAAGGCGCGAAGTCTTGGTTGGCGACGGGCGGTAATGTTTCACCGACGCTGCGCAGAATCGCCGCTTGCATGAGTTCAAAGGGCACCGACGTGGCGATATGGAAGATTTCCCACTCGTGTTCGGCGTTTTTCTTTAGATAAACGTTATCCGGGTCCAGGCCTTGCTGCTGCTCACTGCTGAGCACCAACACTGCCGCGCGGGCGACGATCAACGGCCACAACACCTCCAACTCTTCGCGCTGCAACGGCGTGACCGCGTGGCAGGCCTGGATCGCCGGCAAGAGGGCAAACGGATCACCGTCGGCATGGTGCAACAGCGCCGCGCAGGTCACCGACAGGTCGGCAACTCGCCAGGTACGCACCAGATCGCCAAAATCGATCACGCCTTGTATACGCCAGTGCCGCTGGACATCACGCTGCCACACCACATTGTCATCGGTGATATCCATGTGCACCGCTTGCCACGGCAGGTGTGCCGCCAACGGCTGGACATGCGCCTCGACCTGCCTGGCCACCTGCTCCAAAGCAGCACGCTGCGGCAGGTCGGGCAAGGTTGCCAGCAGGTGGGCGATCAATGCCTGCGCGTGGCGCGGGTCCCATTGCAGGGTGCGCGCAAGGCCAGGGTGCTCGAAATCTGCCAGCGCGAGGCTCATCTGCCCGCACAGCTCACCAAAGCCTTCGATCACGGTGCGGCTCAGGTGGGGTAAATGCGTCAGGGGCTGGCCGTCGATGTAGCCCAATAGCCGCAGGTGCAGGGTTTGGCCATCGACGTTGACCGTCAGTAGATCCTCGCCCTCCACGGTCGGGATGACCTTGGGCACGCGCAGGCCGGGATGCGTGCCCAGGCTGTTGAGGGCCGCATGCTGGGCCTGGAGTTCAACCGCGGCGTAGTCACCTCGGCAGATCTTCAGAACAAAGCGGCCCCGAGTGCTGTCAACTCTATAGTTGAGATCTTGTTGACTGCCCAATGAGCGTAATTTGCCCGTCATTCCATAATGTCGCTCGAGCAGGTGTGCTGCCTGCTCGGGGGTTACTTGTGGGCAAGGCAAGCTGGCACGGTGGGTCAACGTGGCTAACGACATTGTGACGACCTTTGTTTTTTCAGGCGTCTATATCGCCATTGTTCAGGGGCACAAGGCAACCCCCTAGTAATACAGCGCTTGCACCACCCGGCTCGCACCACTCAAGCTATGCTTCATCCGCATAATGTCTATCTAAGGAAAGGGCCCTCCGATATGCGCATTCTCGTTACTGGCGGCGCTGGCTTTATCGGCTCAGCCCTGATCCGCCACCTGATCCAGCACACCGAGCACGAGGTGCTCAACCTGGACAAGCTGACTTACGCCGGCAACCTCGAGTCGCTGACCAGCATCGCGTCCAACAGCCGCTATGAGTTTGTTCAGGCCGATATCATCGACCAGGCCACCGTCAGCGCCGTGCTCGCACGCTTCGAACCCGATGCGATCATGCACTTGGCGGCCGAGTCCCATGTCGACCGCTCCATTGACGGCCCGTCGGATTTTATCCAGACCAATATCGTGGGCACCTACAGCCTGCTGGAAGCCACGCGCGCCTATTGGCAGAAGCTGGCAGAGCCGGCAAAAAGCGCATTCCGTTTTCACCACATATCCACTGATGAGGTGTATGGCGACCTGCACGGCGTGGACGACCTCTTCACCGAGACCACGCCTTACGCACCGAGCTCGCCGTATTCCGCGAGCAAGGCAGCGTCCGACCACCTGGTACGCGCCTGGCAGCGCACCTATGGCCTGCCGGTGCTGTTGACCAACTGCTCGAACAATTACGGGCCGTTCCATTTCCCGGAAAAATTGATCCCGTTGGTGATTCTCAACGCCCTGGCGGGCAAGCCACTGCCGGTGTATGGCGATGGTCTGCAGGTGCGTGACTGGCTGTTCGTCGAGGATCACGCCCGTGCGCTGCTCACAGTGGTCACCACTGGGGTTGTGGGCGAAACCTACAACATCGGCGGCCATAACGAACAGAAGAACATCGACGTGGTATGTGGCATCTGCGCCCTGCTGGAAGAACTGGCGCCGCAACGCCCAGCCGGTGTGGAGAAATTCACTGACCTGATCACCTTCGTCAAGGATCGCCCAGGCCACGACCAACGCTATGCTATTGACGCCAGCAAAATCGAACGCGAACTGGGCTGGGTCCCGGAAGAAACCTTCGAGACCGGCCTGCGCAAAACCGTGCAGTGGTACCTCGATAATCTGGAATGGTGCCGCAGGGTCCAGGACGGCAGTTATCAAGGTGAACGACTGGGCAATACTGACGTGAAGGATTTGATCGCATGATGAAGGGAATTGTATTGGCCGGCGGTTCCGGCACCCGTTTGCATCCCATTACCCTGGGCGTGTCCAAACAGTTGTTGCCGGTATATGACAAGCCGATGATCTACTACCCGATATCCGTGCTGATGCTCGCAGGCATCAAGGACATTCTGGTGATTTCCACTCCGGTAGACCTACCGCAGTACCGAAACCTGCTGGGAGATGGCAGCCAGTTTGGCGTGCGTTTCACGTATGCCGAACAGCCTTCCCCGGACGGGCTGGCTCAAGCATTTATCATTGGCGAAGAGTTCATCGGTGATGACGCGGTGTGCCTGATTCTGGGGGACAACATCTTCCACGGCCAGCATTTTGGCGATCAGTTACGCACCGCAGCCGAGCGCTCCTCGGGCGCTACTGTTTTCGGCTATTGGGTGAAAGACCCGGAGCGCTTCGGTGTGATTGATTTCGATAAAGAGGGCCGCGCCCTTTCCATCGAAGAAAAACCGGCAAAGCCCAAGTCACCGTATGCCGTGACCGGCCTGTACTTCTACGACAACGACGTGATCAAGATCGCCAAGGCGGTCAAGCCTTCGCCACGCGGCGAGCTGGAGATCACCGACGTCAACAATGCCTACCTTCAGCGTGGCGATCTTCACGTTGAACGCTTCGGCCGTGGGTTCGCCTGGCTCGACACCGGCACCCATGACAGCCTGCTGGAAGCCTCGACCTACGTTCAGACCATCGAGCACCGCCAGGGCTTGAAAGTGGCCTGCCTGGAAGAGATCGCCTATGAAAATGGCTGGATCGATCGTGATTATCTGCTGGAGCGCGCCAAGTACTTTGGCAAGACCGGCTACGGCCAATACCTCTACTCGCTTGCCGGAGAGACCCAGTGAATGTAGTTGAAACCACACTACCCGGCGTACTGATCCTCGAGCCAAAGGTATTCGGCGACGAACGCGGTTTCTTCTACGAAAGTTTCAATGCGCGCGCCTTTGAAACGGCCACCGGGCTCAAGCGTAATTTCGTGCAGGATAATCACTCACGCTCGCAAAAAGGCGTGCTGCGAGGTTTGCACTATCAGCTTGAACACACTCAAGGCAAGCTGGTGCGTGTCACCTACGGTGAAGTGTTGGATGTGGCGGTCGACATCCGTCGCAGCTCACCCAACTTTGGCCAGTGGGTGGGTGTCCGTTTGTCGGCACAGAACCATCGCCAACTCTGGGTGCCGGAAGGCTTCGCCCATGGTTTCGTGGTGTTGAGTGAGTACGCAGAGTTCCTGTACAAAACCACCGACTACTACCAGCCAAGCGCCGAGCGCAGCATTCTCTGGAATGACCCGACGCTGGCCATCGACTGGGAGCTGGCCGAACCGCCGCAACTCTCCGCCAAGGATCAGGTCGGCAAACTGCTGATGGAAGCTGACCTGTTCCCATGAAAATCCTCATCACCGGCCAACACGGCCAAGTCTCCCAGGAGCTGCAACAGCGGCTCCAGGGCTTGGGCGAACTCATCGTCCTGGGCCGCGACCAGCTTGATCTGGCAAACGCAGACCTTATCCGCCAACAAGTGCGCGCCCATCGCCCCGGCCTGATCATCAACGCGGCGGCCCACACCGCCGTCGATCTGGCCGAGAGCGAGCCGGACGCTGCGTTCGCCATCAATGCCATCGCCCCCCGCATCCTCGCCGAAGAAGCCAAGGCCCTGGGCATCCCGCTGATTCACTACTCGACCGACTACGTGTTCGACGGCACCAAACCTGCCCCGTACACCGAAAGCGACACGCCGAACCCATTGGGTGTCTACGGCCAGAGCAAGCTGGCGGGTGAGCAGGCGATTGCGGCTGTTGGCGGCCAGTACCTGATCTTGCGTACCAGCTGGGTCTATTCGGGCCATGGCAAGAATTTCCTGCTGACCATGCAACGCCTGCTGCAGGAAAAAGCGCAGATGCGCATCGTTGCCGACCAGATCGGTGCGCCGACCTGGGCCGGGACTATCGCCAACAGCACCCGCGTGCTGATCGAGCAGTGGCAGGCCGGTAAGGCAGGGGATTGGGGTGTTTACCACCTCACTGCCCAGGGTGAAACCTCGTGGTTCGGTTTTGCCGCGGCGATTGGCGAGCAACTGCGCGCCGAAGGCAAGGCCTGCGCCGAGCTGGAACCGATTCCTTCCAGCGCCTACCCGACCCCCGCCAAGCGCCCGCTGAACTCGCGCCTGGACTGCACGCGCCTGCAACAGCAATGGCACGTCAGCCAGCCACAATGGCAAGACGCATTGCACGAGTGTCTTGCACAGCAGCACTAGGCATAATGCGCCTGTACTCACAGGCGCGACTTCCATGACCCCACCCCTTGCGCGAAGACCCCGCTGGCGCAGCCTAGCCCTGCTGGCTCTGTGCCTGGCACCGCTGTTGTGGCCGCTGGAGCATTTGGCCGAGCGCTATTACCGCAGCGAACTGGCCGGGCAAAATCGCCAGACCCTCGACCTCTACGTCGCCAACTTGCTGGGCACCCTGCACCGCTACGAAATACTGCCGCAGATCCTCGGTGACTTACCGGCCCTGCGTACTGCATTGGACGCTCCCCATGTCAGCACCCACCTGGTCAGCGCCAACCAGTTGCTCAAGGATGTCGCCGCCCAGGCCGGGGTAGAGGTGATGTATCTGATGGACACCACCGGCAAGACCCTCGCCGCGTCCAACTGGGACAAACAAGACAGCTTTGTCGGGCGCAACTTTTCCTTCCGTCCGTATTTCAGCGAAGCCATGGCCGGGCGCCTCGGCCGGTTCTTCGGCCTGGGCACCACCTCGGCCAAGCGCGGCTACTTCTTCGCCGCCGCGGTGCGTGACGGCGATACCATCATCGGCGTGCTGGTGGTGAAGGTCGACCTGGACCACACCGAAAGCCTGTGGGGCAATACCCCGGAACAATTGCTGGTCACCGACCACAACGGCGTGGTGATCCTCACTTCGCGCCCGCAATGGCGATTCCGCGCCACGCGGCCACTGACCGCCGAAGAACGCCAGGCCATCATTGCTATCCAGCCCTACCCCACCCGCGACCCGCAGCCGTTGAGCCTCAGCAGCAGCGCTTGGCTGCGCCAGTCCACGGCTATCGCCGAGACCGGCTGGAACGTGGAAATCCTCGCGCCGCGCTCGCTGATCAACCGTCCGGTGCGCACGGTCGTCGCCGTGGGCGGTGCCACGTTGTTGGTGCTGATGCTGTTGCTGGGGTTGCTGATGCAGCGCCGCCGGCACTATCTGGAACGCATCGCCTTCGAAGCCAAGGCCCGCCGCGAGTTGGAAATGCGCGTGGCCGAGCGTACCAGCGACCTGGAGGGCCTTAACCGGCGCCTTAAACAGGAAGTGCTGGAGCGCGAGCATGCCCAGCAAGAACTGGTGCGCGCCCAGGACGATCTGGTCCAGGCCGGTAAGCTCTCGGCGCTGGGCACCATGTCGGCGAGTATCAGCCATGAATTGAATCAGCCACTGGCGGCGATTCGCAGCTATGCCGAAAACGCCGAAATCCTGCTCGACCATGAGCGCACCAACGATGCCCGTGGCAACCTCAAGCTGATCAGCGAATTGACCGGGCGCATGGCTTCGATTATCGCCCACCTACGCGCCTTCGCCCGTCGCGACCGGCATGCGCCGGAGAGCGTGGCTTTGCAACCGGCGCTGGACGACGCCCTGGCATTGCTGGCCAAGCGTCGGCGTTCGATGGAGGTGGAGTTGATCCGCGACCTGCCAGAGGCAACCCTGTGGGTGCAGGCTGGTGAAACCCGCCTGCGCCAGGTGCTGGGTAACCTGCTGGCCAATGCCTTGGACGCCCTCACCGAAAAAGGCCCGCCACGCAAACTCTGGCTGAGTGCCGAAACCACGCCCCATGGCGTCAACTTGTATATTCGCGACAACGGCCCAGGCTTTTGCATGGAAGCCCTGGGCCGCGCCAGCGAGCCGTTCTACACCACCAAGACGCGCACTCAGGGCCTGGGCCTGGGCCTGGCGATCTGCGACACGCTGATGCGCGCCTTTGGCGGCGAACTGTTGTTCGCCAACCACAAGGAAGGCGGCGCGCTGTTAACCTTGAAATTACGTGCCGGCTCGCCGGGCGTCAGTCTGCAACCGTCCGAGGACCGCAGTGTATGAGTATCGACAACTCGATTCAGGTGGTATTGATCGACGACGATCCACACCTGCGTCAGGCCCTGTGCCAGACCTTAGACTTGGCCGGCCTGAACGTCCTGCCCCTGGGAGAAGCCAACGGGCTCACCGCACGTCTGTCCCGAGACTGGCCGGGCGTGGTGGTCAGCGACATCCGCATGCCCGGCATGGACGGCCTGGAATTGTTGGCCGAACTGCACGGCCAGGACCCCGACCTGCCGGTGCTGCTGATCACCGGCCACGGCGACGTACCGCTGGCGGTGCAAGCCATGCGTGCCGGCGCCTATGACTTCCTGGAAAAACCCTTCGCCAGCGACGCGCTGCTCGACAGCGTGCGCCGCGCCCTGGCCCTGCGCCGGCTGGTACTGGACAACCGCAGCCTGCGCCTGGCTCTCAGCGACCGCCAGCAACTCAGTACGCGCCTGGTAGGGCACTCGCCACAGATGTTGCGCCTGCGCGAGCAAATCGGTGCACTGGCCGCGACCAAGGCCGATGTGCTGATCCTCGGCGAAACCGGCGCTGGCAAGGAGGTCGTCGCCCGCGCCCTGCACGACCTCTCAAGCCGACGCAGCGGCCCGTTTGTGGCGATTAACGCCGGAGCACTGGCGGAATCGGTCGTGGAAAGCGAACTATTCGGCCATGAACCGGGCGCGTTTACCGGCGCGCAAAAGCGCCGTATCGGCAAGTTCGAGTTCGCTAATGGCGGCACGCTGTTCCTCGATGAAATCGAAAGCATGAGCCTGGATGTACAGGTCAAGTTGCTGCGCCTTTTACAGGAGCGCGTCGTGGAGCGCCTGGGTGGCAATCAGCTGATCCCGCTGGATATCCGCATTATCGCCGCCACCAAGGAAGACCTGCGCCAGGCCGCCGATCAGGGCCGTTTCCGTGCCGACTTGTATTACCGCCTCAATGTGGCGCCGCTGCGCATCCCCCCGCTACGGGAACGGGGTGAAGATGCGCTGATGCTGTTCCAGCACTTCGCCGACGAGGCCAGCAGCCGCCACGGCCTGCCCTTACACGAACTGCAACCGGGCCAGCGCGCGCTGTTGCTGCGCCACAGCTGGCCGGGCAATGTGCGGGAACTGCAAAACGCCGCGGAGCGTTTCGCCCTCGGCCTGGAGTTGGCCCTGGATAACGCCCAGGACCATCCCGCCGCCGGCGTGCTGACCTCCACGCCCGGAGGCCTGAGCGAGCAAGTCGAACAGTTCGAAAAAAGCCTGATCGCCGCCGAACTGACCCGCCCCCACAGCTCCGTGCGCAGCCTCGCCGAAGCCCTGGGCGTGCCGCGCAAAACCTTGCACGACAAACTGCGCAAACACGGCCTGAACTTCGCCGACAGTGCCAGCCAGAGCGCCGATGACGAATGACATCGTCCACCTACGAAGAGGCCGCCATGAGCCGCGATAGCCGTTACCTGGAATCCATCCTTCACCATGACATCCCACTCACCCGGGAAATGGGCCTCAGGGTGCTCGACTGGCAACAGGACCAGCTGCAACTGCACCTGCCCTTGCAAGCCAATATCAACCACAAGAGCACCATGTTTGGCGGCAGCCTCTACTGCGGCGCCGTGCTGGCGGGTTGGGGTTGGCTGCACCTGAAGCTGCGTGAAGCCGGGATTGAAGACGGGCACATCGTGATTCAGGAAGGGCAGATCAGCTACCCGCTGCCGGTGACCCAGGACGCGACAGCCATTTGCGCGGCGCCGGATGAAAAGATTTGGAAGCGCTTTATGGCGACCTATCAGCGCTATGGGCGGGCGCGGTTGGCGCTGCAGACGTGGATTGTGAATGAAGGCAGTGCAGCGCGTGCCGTAGTCTTTACCGGCCAGTACGTCCTGCACCGCTAGCAGCCATTACATAAAACAAATGTGGGAGCTGGCTTGCCTGCGATAGCGGTGGATCAGTCAATACCTGTACGACTGACACTCCGCCATCGCGGGCAAGCCCGCTCCCACATTTTGCTCTGCAGTGATCTTAAGATCTGGCCAGGGTCAGCAGCCGATCACGCCAGGCGGCCTTGGCTGGCAATGCCAGAAAGAACGGGTTCAGCAACGACTCCCGCGCCGGGTAGCTGAACGGCTTGCCATCCAACTCCAGCACTTCGCCCCCCGCCCCTTCCAATACACCCTGGGCCGCTGCGGTATCCCACTGCGAGGTCGGCGCCAGGCGCGGATAACAATCGGCACTGCCCTCGGCTAATAAGCAAAACTTCAACGAGCTGCCGATATTCGCCAGTTTCAACTCGCCCAAGCCCTTGCTCAAACCATCTAACAGACGCTCCTGCTCAGGGCTGGTATGACGACGGCTGGCCACCACGGTAAAGGCTTCGCCCGCAGCCCTGGCCTGGCGCACTTGAATCTGTTTGGGCGCGGCATTGACGTCCGAACGCCAAGCCCCCAGGCCCGCGCCGCCGAAGTAGCAACGGCCAGTGGTCGGTATCGACACCACGCCGAACACCACGCGGCCCTGTTCGATCAATGCAATATTGACGGTGAACTCTTCACTGCCAGAAATGAATTCCTTGGTTCCATCCAGGGGGTCCACCAACCACCAGCGCTGCCAGCCGGCACGCACACTCTGATCGATATCGGCGTCCTCTTCAGACAACACTGGGATGCTTGGGTCCAGCGCGGTGAGGCCTGCGAGAATCAGATGGTGGGCAGCCAGGTCAGCAGCCGTCACGGGAGAATCATCCGCCTTGGACGTCACGGCTACCTCGGCACGCCAGTACGGCAGGATGGCTTCACCCGCCTGCCGAGCCAGTTCAATGACCGGTGCGATAAACGGGTGGCCTAAAAACAGTTCGCTCATGCGGTGAACGCTCCACGCTGGGTCAACAGGTCTCTCACCAGATACAGCGCCGCCAGGGCGCGACCTTCGCTGAATTGCTCGTTTTGCGCCAGCGCCGACAGCTCACGCAGGTTGACCCGGTCTACCCGCATTGGTTCGGGCTCATCACCTTCAAGACGCTCTTCGTAGAGATCGGTAGCCAACACCACCTGGATCTTCTGGCTCATATAGCCGGGCGACAATGACAGCTCGGTGATGTGCTCCAACTGCCGTGCACCGTAGCCGGCCTCTTCCTTGAGTTCGCGGTCTGCCGCTGCAAGCACGTCTTCGCCGGGCTCGATCAGGCCTTTGGGCAACGACAATTCATATTCGTCAGTGCCGCCGCAGTATTCTTCCACCAGCACTGCATGATCTTCATCGATCATCGCCACAATCATCACGGCGCCATAGCCCGTGCCACGCCCGACAAGACGCTCGTAGGTGCGCTCAACGCCATTGGAAAAGCGCAATTGCACTTCCTCCACGCGGAACAAACGGCTACTGGCGACTATTTCGCGGGCGAGGACAGTGGGTTTCTGGCGCATAAACGGCTCCTTGGCGTGATCGGGTTACTATACCGTGGCTTTTCCGATTGTCTGTGTCGGATATTTTTACTTACCTGAGACCCCACCATACCCTCTCTGCCCTGGCACGCCATCGACACCGTCCTGCTGGACATGGACGGCACCCTGCTCGACCTGCATTACGATAACCACTTCTGGATGGAGCACCTGCCCCAGCGCTACGCCGAACTGCACGGTGTGAGCCAGGCCATGGCGGAGATGGAGCTGCAACCGCTGTTTGAGCGTAACGCCGGACAGTTGCAATGGTATTGCCTGGATTTCTGGAGCGCCGAGCTCAAGATCCCGGTGCGCGAACTCAAGCTGGAAACCGCCCACCTGATCGCCCTGCGTCCGGATGCCGATACGTTCCTGGCGGCGATCAAACAGGCCGGCAAGCGCGTGATCATGATCACCAACGCTCATCGTGATTCGCTGTCATTGAAGTTGGAACGCATTGAACTGGCGCCGTATTTCGAGCGTTTGATCAGCTCTCACGACTACGGTTTTCCCAAGGAAAACCCGCAATTCTGGCAAGCCTTGCAAGCGGATATCCACTTTGACCCGGCCCGTAGTCTGTTTATAGATGACACTTTGCCGATCTTGCGCAGCGCCCGGGATTTCGGGGTCGGTCATTTGCTGGCAGTGAAAGAGCCTGATAGCAAGAAAGGACCAAAGGACACCGCAGAATTTTTAGCAGTGGGGGATTATCGAGATCTCATTGCCGGACTTTGATCAAGTGTGGGAGGGAGCACGCCCCTTCCCACATTTTGCCCTGCGTATTACTCAGGGATGCGCAGTGTCTGGCCCGGGTAGATCTTGTCCGGGTGCGACAGCAGCGGCTTGTTAGCCTCGAAAATCTTGTTGTACTGGTTGGCATTACCGTACACCGCCAGGGAAATCGCGCTGAGGGTATCGCCCTTTTTCACTACGACGAAGCGAGCAGCGGTAACCGCAGGGCCAGTAACAGTGATCTGGTCATCCACACTTGCCACGCCGGCAATGTTACCCAGCGCCAACAGGATCTTCTCTTTCTCTTCCTGCGTGGCCACTTCACCGGTCACCGTGACCTTGTCGCCATCCACCGTGGTCTGCACGTTTGGATTACCCAGGCCCACCTTGCTCACATGCTCCTTCAACTGCTCACTCGCGTTCGCATTACCCGGCGTCAACAGGTCAACAATCTTTTCGCCGGCTTCTTTGATAAAGCTAAAAATACTCATGGTGCGCTCTCCTTGGGATTTAATTTCCAGATGCCCAAGACTAGACCAGTCCTGCCGACTTGGGTTCCAGACTGGCTAAAGACTCAAAAGTATCCAACTCACCCCTGCCTGGAATAAGCCCGACGCAAACGCCGGTGAACCTTGATCGACGCCCTCTATCAATAGATCAATACTGGCGATTAGACGTGACCCTTTGTCGCGCCTAGTCTAAACACTGATCAATCCGCCGGTGGTACTGCCCCATGAACGCCAAGCGCCCTCACTGCGCGGCGCCCGCTCTCGAATCGACCGCGCCCGTCGCTAGCCAGAGCTATCACTATTGCAATCTTGAACACACGGAAGTCGCCAGCACTGCGCTGGCCGAAGAAGTGGCGTTGGCGATTGCCTACAACGATATCAGCCAGGCGGTGATGCTGGTGACGCCTACGGACCTGGAAGACTTCATTGTAGGTTTCAGCCTCGGCAGCGGCATTATCACCGACGTTAACGACATTTATGACCTGAAAATCAGCGGTTCAGGCGCAGCCCAGTACGCTCAGGTACAGGTTTCCAGCCGTGCGTTCTGGAACCTCAAGCAGCAACGCCGCCAATTGGCAGGCACCAGCGGCTGCGGTCTATGTGGCGTGGAAGCGGTAGAACAAGCATTGCCCGACCTTCAGGTACTGCCCGGCGCACCCTTGCCGCCCGCGCAGTGGCTAGATGGCCTGCGCCAGCGTATCAGCGCATTCCAACCCCTGGGCCAGCACAGCGGCGCCGTGCATGCGGCGGTTTTTATGAACAGCCAGGGGGAATTGCTGATGGGTCGCGAAGACATCGGCCGGCATAACGCCCTGGATAAATTGATTGGCGCGTTGATCCGCCAAAAGATTCCGACCGACGGCGGCCTGGCGATTGTTACCAGCCGCTGCAGCCTCGAATTGATTCAGAAAGTCTTGCGCGCGGGTATCCAGACCCTGGTCAGCCTGTCGTCGCCCACCGGCCTGGCCTTGCAATGGGCGCGCCGGCACAACCTCAACCTCATCCACCTGCCGCAAAAAAGCGCGCCACGGGTCTATAGCCCTGCGATGGAGCACCAGCCATGAGCCTTCACCACCAAGCCGACCAGACCCCAACCCCACGCTACAAGCCCTATAAAGGCCCAGCCGGTGGCTGGGGCGCTCTGATCAGTGTGGCGCAAGCCTGGCTGACCAGTGACAACGCCCTGAAAAACCTGCGCATGATGCTCAAGACCAATCAGAACGGCGGCTTCGACTGCCCGGGCTGCGCCTGGGGCGACTCGCCGGAAAGCGGCATGGTCAAGTTCTGCGAAAACGGCGCCAAGGCGGTCAACTGGGAAGCCACCAAGCGCCGCGTCGATGCGGCCTTCTTCGCCAAGCACAGCGTCACGGCGTTGCTGGAGCAAAGCGACTACTGGCTGGAGTACCAGGGCCGCCTGACGGAGCCAATGCGCTATGACGCCGAGACCGATCGCTACCTGCCCATCAGTTGGGATGCCGCGTTCGACCTGATCGGCAAGCACCTCAACGCGCTGCCCAGCCCGAACATGGCCGAGTTCTACACCTCGGGCCGCGCCAGCAACGAAGCCGCCTACCTGTACCAGTTGTTTGTACGCGCCTTTGGCACCAACAACTTCCCGGACTGCTCGAACATGTGCCACGAAGCCAGCGGCGTAGCCCTGGCGCAGAGTGTCGGCGTGGGCAAAGGCACTGTGACCTTTGATGACTTCGAACATGCCGATGCCATTTTCGTCTGGGGCCAGAACCCTGGCACCAACCACCCACGCATGCTCGAGCCGCTACGCGAAGCGGTGAAACGCGGCGCTCAGGTGGTGTGTATCAACCCGCTGAAAGAGCGCGGCCTGGAGCGCTTCCAGCACCCGCAACATCCGCTGGAAATGCTCACCAACGGCGACAAGCCGACCAACACCGCCTACTTCCGCCCGGCGCTGGGTGGCGATATGGCTATCTTGCGTGGCATGGCCAAGTTCCTGCTGCTGTGGGAACGCCAAGCCCTGGCCGAAGGCAAGGAAGCGGTGTTCGACCACGACTTCCTCAACGAGCACACTGCCAACGTCCTGGAATACCTGGGTCAGATCGACGACACCTCGTGGGAGGAGATCGTCGAGCAGTCCGGCCTGACCCTGGTGGAGATCGAGCAAGCGGCACGCATGTACGCCAAAGGCAAGAATGTAATCATGTGCTGGGCGATGGGGATTACCCAGCACCGCCACTCGGTGCCGACTATCCAGGAAATCGCCAACCTGATGCTGCTGCGCGGCAATATCGGCCGCCCAGGTGCCGGGCTGTGCCCGGTGCGTGGCCACAGTAACGTACAGGGCGACCGCACCATGGGCATCAACGAACGCCCACCGGTGGCGTTTCTGGACGCGCTGGAGCGTCGTTTCCAGTTCCAGGTGCCGCGCGACAATGGCCATAACGTGGTGGAAGCGATTCACGCCATGCTTGAAGGCCGCTCCAAAGTCTTTATCGGCCTGGGCGGCAACTTTGCCCAAGCCACGCCAGACAGCACGCGTACCTTTGAAGCGCTGCGAAATTGCGACCTGACCGTGCAGATCAGCACCAAGCTCAACCGCAGCCACCTGATGCACGGTAAAGATGCGTTGATCCTGCCGTGCCTGGGCCGCACCGACATAGACATCCAGGCCGACGGCCCGCAAGCGGTGACGGTGGAAGACTCGTTCAGCATGGTCCACGGCTCCAACGGCCAACTGCAACCGCTGTCGAAACTGATGAAGTCCGAGCCGGCGATCCTGGCGGGCATTGCTGCCGCCACCCTGGGCAGCAAGCCCGTGGATTGGAACTGGCTGGTGGCCGACTACGGGCGCATCCGCGACCTGATCGCCGACACCATCCCAGGCTTCAAGGACTTCAACGAGAAGATCAAACATCCAGGCGGCTTCTATCTGGGCAACTCCGCCGGCGCACGCCGCTGGAACACTCCGTCAGGTCGCGCCAACTTCCGCCCCAACATCTTGCCCAAAGACCTGATCCATGAGCGTACCCACGCCACGGGCCGAGTGCCGGACCTGATCATGCAGTCAATGCGCTCCCATGATCAGTACAACACCACCATCTACGGCCTGGACGACCGTTATCGCGGGGTCAAAGGCCAACGTGACGTGCTGTTCGTCAACGAAGCCGACATCATCCGCCTGGGCTTCAAGCCGGGGCAGAAGGCAGACATCGTGTCGCTGTGGGAAGACGGTCGTGAGCGCCGCGTGAAAGGCTTTACGTTGCTGGCATTTGATATTCCGGCGGGGCAGGCGGCGGCTTACTACCCCGAAGTGAACCCGTTGGTGCCGTTGGAAAGCACTGGCGACGGTAGCCATACGCCAACGTCCAAGTTTGTTGCGATTCGCTTGGAAGCGGCGAGTGACAGTGGGTTGATCATGGCGCGCTCGGCCTGACTCGATCCGAGATATGTGTTGCTTGAACTAACGCTTTCGCGGGCAAGCCCGCCCCCACACTGGGATGGGTTCACCATTGAGACTGTGTGGACCGATCTGATGTGGGAGCGGGCTTGCCCGCGGAGAGGCCAGCACAAGCACCACACATTCGACAGGCACAAAAAAGGCCGCTTTTGCATAAAAGCGGCCGTTCCGAAGTAGCTAAAGACCCGTAAAAACGACTTAAGTTCCCCATACAAAACAGTAACTTAGCAAATTGTATACAACCTCTGCCGCCGGTCGGATTTCGATTGTCAGCGCCTCGATACAACCTCAGGATCGCGCCGTCATCCCTTGAGGTTTCCCTGAATGAAGTTCTCCTCGATTCTCTTGTTGTCCCTTGGCCTGGTCAGTGGCGCAGCCATGGCAGGCGGCACCACCGAAGCCGGTGTAGGCGGCGCATTGGGTGGGGTTCTAGGTTCCGTTGTCGGCCAGCAGCTGGGCGGCAACACCGGTTCGACCATCGGCGCGGCCCTCGGCGGCGCAGGCGGTAGTGCAGTCGGCGCCGACAAACGCAGCCGTGGCGAAGCCGCCATTGGTGGCGCATTGGGCGCAGCCGGCGGTAACGTCGTGGGCCGCAGCGTCGGCGGCAGCACCGGCGCACTGATCGGCTCCGCGGCCGGCGGTGGCGCGGGCGGCGCGCTAGGCAACTACATGGGTAACGAAAGTGATCGCGACAACCGCCATTACCGCGATCGCGACCGTAACGATCGTCGCTACTACCGCGATGGCCACCCAGGTCGCGGCCATGCCTATGGGCATCGCAAGAACAAGCATCGTTATCGCGACTGATAAACCCGCGCTCTGACGAACACATCCGATGTGGGAGCCGGGCTTGCCCGCGATAGCAGTGAATCAGGTTTTAGACGTACTGCCTGATACTGCGCCATCGCGGGCAAGCCCGGCTCCCACATTTGGTCTGTATTGCTTGTAGGTGCGTCAAACCACCAAGCGCTGCATCGCTTCGCGCAACATTCCCGGAATCGGTACTGGCTGGTTCGAGGCTCGGTCCACAAACACATGGACAAAGCGCCCCGCCGCACACGCCTCCTGCTCGCCCGCCTTGAATACCGCCAGCTCATACTGCACCGAGCTATTGCCCAGCTTGCCTACCCGCAGGCCGATTTCAATGCGCTCGGGAAAAGCAATCGAGGCGAAGTAATCGCAGGCCGAACTCACCACAAACCCCACCACCTCACCGTCATGAATATCCAGCCCGCCCTGTTCGATCAGGTAGGTATTAACGGCTGTGTCGAAGAAGCTGTAGTAAGTAACGTTATTCACATGGCCGTAGGCATCGTTGTCGTGCCAACGCGTGGTGATCGGTTGGAAGTGGCGGTAGTCGTCGCGCACAGGCGTTGAGTCAGGCATCGGCAAGTCTCATCAAAGTTGATCCAATTGAGCATGGGCCCAGTCGCGCACCTCGGCGTAGGGGTAGTCTTCCAGCGCAGCAAAACCGGGAATGCCCCGCGCCTTCAACTTGGTAAACAACGGTACGCTGATACCGCCAAGGAAACGCGTCAAACGCTCCGCATTTGGCAAGTGCCCCGTGTACTCATGATGCCTGTGGATAAAATCACCGCACAGTCCCATGAAGTTTTTATCCACAAGCGGCGGCAGGCTCGGCGGCGCCGGCAGATGGGCGACATGGCCGTGGCATACCGAACAATGCCCGCAACGCTGGGGTGCATTATCATCACCAAAGTAGTGCGCCAGACGCTGCCCCAGGCAGTGGTCGGTGGCGAACAGGTCGAGCATGGCGTGAATCCGCGCGACCTCCGTCACCTCATGCTGCTTGAAGCCTGTGTATAACTCGGCGCTTAACGCGTGCGGGTCGAAATGGGTGTCGAGCAAACTGTAGACCTCAGTCATCTGCTTGCTTTCGAGCTCGATCAGGCCCTGCTCCTGAAAATAATCCAGTGCCTTCACCACCCGGCTACGCTCGGCATTGTGCTGTTGATAAAGCGCATCGAAATCGACCGTCGCCCAGGTTTTAGCGCGCTTGCACACCTGGATGATCGCCGCGACAAACTGCTGCCGCTCGCCGGAAAAACGCGCCAGCAAGGCTTCGGGTTCGATCAGGTATTTGAAACGGTATTCCGCATAAAACGCATAGCGCGGCGCGATCACGCCCTTGAGCTCCAACTGCACCAAGAGCGTCTTGAGCGGCAGCTCGCGAATATTGCTGTGGTCCGACAGCGACCTGAGCAGGAACTCCCACTGCCCTTCACTACGCGCGGACTGCAACTCCTCCAATACGCGAAAAATGCCGTCCTGCTCCGGCGTATCACCGTACACGAAGTTTTCCAGCACATTGAGGCTGTCGCGGTTGGCCAACACCAGGCAATCCGACGGCTGCCCGTCACGCCCTGCGCGGCCGATTTCCTGGCTGTAGTTCTCGATGGACTTGGGCAGGTCGAAGTGCACGACATTGCGGATGTCACTCTTGTCGATGCCCATGCCAAACGCGATAGTTGCGACAATGCAATTGGAACGCCCGCCCATGAAACGCTGCTGGATACCTTCGCGTTTTTCATGGGGCAGCCCCGCGTGATAAGCCTCGGCCTGAATACCGTGGCGGTTCAGATGCTCGGCAATCTGCTCGGCGGTTTTCTGCAAGGTGACGTAGACGATACTCGGCTGGTTGGCCCGCGCTTTCATCCACTCCACCAGCCTGCGGCGTTTGTCATGGCCGCTGACGGGTTCCACCAGCAGGTTGAGGTTGGGCCGATAGAAGCCCGTGGTCACTACATCTTCGGCAGCAATGGCGAACTTGGCCTGCATGTCGGCGATCACCTTGGGCGTGGCCGTGGCCGTCAGCAACAGCGCCTGAGGGATGTTGAACTGGCGCTGGTAGTCCGGCAGCTTCAAATAATCCGGACGGAAGTTGTGGCCCCATTCGGAGATACAGTGCGCCTCGTCTACCACCAGCAACGAGATCTGCACGCTGTTCAGGAAATTACGGAAACGCTCGTTCTTCAAACGCTCCACGGAAATCATCAGAATTTTGAGCTCGCCCGACCGCGCACGGGCCATTACATCATTGGCCTCATCACGGCTCTGGGCCGAGTCGATACTGCCCGCCGAAATGCCATGGCGCTGCAGGAAACCCAATTGGTCCTGCATCAACGCCAGCAAAGGCGACACCACCAACGTCAGGTGCGGCAGCAACACGGCCGACAACTGGTAACACAAGGATTTGCCCGAGCCCGTAGGGAAAATGGCGGCGGCAGATCGCCCAGCCAGCACGGCGCTGACCGTCTCTTCCTGGCCCAAGCGAAAGTGTGGGTAACCAAAGACCTGCTGGAGGGTGTCGTGCATAAGGCTGTCACTCCATTGACCGCTGAGTTGGCTCAAAAACATAGCCCGGGAATCCCAGCGAATCGAGAAAGGTCGCAAGGAAAAAAGAGACAGGATGATACACAGGGGGAGGGATGGCTCAGGGCCGAAGTGGGACTTTTCTGAGAACGTAACAGGAAGCAGCAGATACAAATGTGGGAGCTGGCAAGCCCTCTCCCACATTTCACAACCGAGCTACAGCTGAATCAGCGGTTCTGCACCCGCTCGATCGCCGTGTCATACACCGGGTTGGCCTTTTGCTCCTTGGCCAACTGGTAATGACGCAACGCATCCGGGAACTGCCCAGCCGCTTCGTAGATGCGTGCAATGTTGTAGTAGGCACCGGCACGCACGGTCGCGGCATTGGTACCGGTCGCCAGGGCGATAGCCTTGCGGTTGGCCCAGATCGACTCCGCAGTATTGCCGGCTTTCTGATACGCCAGGCCAAGGTTGCCGTAAGCCTTGCCGAAGCTGTTATCCAGCTCGATGGCTTGACGGAAGAAGTCGATGGCCTGGTCCAGGTTACCGGCCTGGTAGGCCGCTTCGCCCTTGAGGTTCAGCTTCTTCGCATCGGCCTGTACCGACGAGCTCACTGTCACGGCGGTGACGGCCACGCTGTCGTCCAGCAAAGGCTTGACCTCGTTGAGTACATCTTCGGCGCCGACTCTCACGCCGGTGAAGGTGTTGATGTCCTGGAAGTCGCCACTGCCGGTCATGCGGAACACGGTCCACAGGTTGCCCGTGCGGTTCTGCGGCACATAGTAAGTGCGTACCAGGGATTGCCCCATGTACACGAACACCTTGGCCTCACTGTTGGACAATTCGCTGGAAGCGGGAGAGCCGCTGTTGGAATAGTCGTGCACGGCATAGACGTAGCTTTCGCCGTAATGCTTTTTCTGCAGGGTGATGGTCTCCGGGCCATAGCTATCGGTGTCATCCACGTCCAGTTCGGCGTCGGTGCCCTTTTTATTGTTGAAGAAGATGTTATTGCCGGGGAAGATCATATGGGAGTCGAGGTCGCGCGGAGCCTTGCCCCAGGTCAACACCACACGCAGGCCGTCGAGATTTTCCATCACCGGGCTGATGGCATAGGTCATGCCTTTGCACGGGCACTTCACCACCAGGTTGGAATAGCCAGGCTTCTTGATGATCAGCAGGTTGCTGGCATCGTCAGCCGCTTCACTGGTCAGCGTTACCTGGCCTTGCGCGTTGGTACGGCCCACCACGTTCTGCGCGCCATTACGTTGCAGCAGCACTTCGGCATCGGCGATTTTCTGGTCCTTGACCACCGCGCTGAGCACTTCAATCGGCAACTGCTCGGCCTGGGCAGAAAACGCCACCGCACACAAAGATATCGCCGAGGCGACACGAAGCAAACCCATGCTTAACTCCCTTTAAGTAGTGGGCGGAATCGCCCTGCAAGATTTTGCGGTGAAACATACGCTGAAATGAGCTCGCTGGCAGATTTTTTATACAAGTTGTGACGGGCGTTTTATCCCGCCTACCGAGTTACGCATTGCGCTACAATCAAGCCTTGCTTTCCAAGAGGACGCAGCGATGAGCGAACTGACGTTTGAGCAAAAACAGGATCACTATCACAAGATCCGGCGTTCCAATTACTTGGCCAGCCTGCGCCTGGAAGGGTTCGATACCCAACCGACCGACGTCGAAAAACCCCTGCCGACACGCGAAGCCGTCCTTGCCAAGTACCGCAACACCTCACGCTGATGCTCTGCAAATACGGGGTGGGCCAGGACCCGTACTGCTATCCCGGTAGCAGCATCCTGCGCAACCGCCTCGATTTGCTCGATGAAGCACGCCTGCACCAGGCCGAGCGGGAATTATCCGAAATCGCCGTAGGCAACCTGCCACTCTTTCCGCCGCCCTACGACCTTGATCGCCTGCAACACATTCACCGCGTCCTGTTCGGTGACATTTATGACTGGGCCGGCGAACTGCGCAGCGTCAACATCCAGAAAGGCGACACGCTGTTTTGCACCCCGGAGCGTATTCCACCAGAAGCGGCAAAAATCGTCCGGCATATGCAAGACGCCAATTGGTATGTCGGTGCGCGTCAGGCTGACCTTGTGCGTCAAATAGCTGAAGCTTATGGCGACCTGAATGTCATTCATCCCTTCCACGAGGGAAATGGACGGGCGCAGCGGATCCTGTTTGAACAGATCATCGTGAATGCGGGGTGTTCGGTGAATTGGTGGTTGGTAAAACATGCGGCCTGGATACCCGCGAATATTGATGCGGTGGCGTGTGACTATCGGGGATTGGAAGCGATTTTTGAGCGGTGTATCGGTAGGCCTCTCAGTGCCTGATCGAACTTCGAACGCCTAAACCATCTGTTTATGGCTCGAAAAAAAACTCACTTTTAAGGTTCGGCTCGTCGCTGCCAATTCAGCGACCGAACAGCCACCCCGCAGCTAAACCTGTAGGAGCAAGCTCGCTCCTACAAAAAGCCTTAGGGCAAACCCGGCGCCCACATTTGCTCGGTTCAGCCAGCAAAATCGGTATCACGTCATAAATGCAGGAAGGCATTGTAAGAAACCAAAAAACGGCGCGTCGTCCGTTTCCCAAACTGCCTCAAACAGTGTCTCGCCCCTCTACAGAACCGCCCTTTTCCTGGCCGAAACTAGCCCCCTCTCCCAACGTTCTCGGCATAACTTTGTGAACATCGAAAGGATTCAACACTTCAGCCACTATGGCATCACCTTCACGATGATTCGCCTTGGTACTGGCAAACCGAAATTGCCAGCGTGGCTGGAGCGATGAACGAGTACATTCAGTGGATCAATTTGCTGCTCTTCTTAATACTGGCCGCTGTAATTGATAGAACAATAAGGTTGCCCCTACTCAGAAAATGGCTCGGGCTCTGCCTATTGATAACCGGTCCAATACTTCTGTTGTATGCCACGTCTTGGATCATAGGGGCACAGCTTGAAAGTCTGCCGATAGTCGCCTTTGTGACAGGCATCGGGTTGATGAGCACCCCGAATATCTATTGCAGGGTAAACAACACTCACCCTTTGATGATTGGTCCCACCATGAACCTGTCTCCCAACTTCCCCGAAGGTCCCGTCATGCAGCAGCTCCTGCAATTGCTGCATGAAGAAATCGGCTTGCCAAAACACAAGACCATTGGCTTGCACACCTCACTGAACTTCGACCTCGGGTGCGATGGTGCTGAGGCCAAGCAATTCATGGAGGCGCTGGAGCAGGATTTTGGTGTCGACCTGGGCGACTACGACGCTTATCGTTACTTCCAGCCGCCGGTGTTCGACGTGTTCCTGAAGCGTCGCGCCAAAGGCCGTGGCGACAAAATCCCGCTGACCATCGGTATGCTCTACCTGGCGATCAAGACCCACCGCTGGGACACGCAGACGCTGGAAAACCTGAGCTGACCTGAGCAACACTGAGCACAAAATGGGGGAGCGGGCTTGCTCGCGAATACGGCGTGTCAGCCAATATTTGCGTTACTGATACATTGCATTCGCGGGCAAGCCCGCTCCCACAGTGGATCTGCGCTCATCTGACGAGCCGTATAAATAACAAGGACCTTACATGGACGTAACAATGGGCCTGCTGGCCGCTCTGCTCTGGGGCGGCACGGACTTTCTGGTGGGCCTCAACGCCCGCGCCGTTGGCGTTAAACGCGCGGTGTATTTCGGCCAAGCTCTCGGTTTTGTGATCATGACCTTCCTGCTGGTCATTTTCCCGGCCTTCCTTTTCAAATCCCTTGATGCACCGTTAAGCGTTTGGCTCCTGGGCGTCGCCGCCGCTCTGCTGACGGTGTCCGGCGCCCTTGCGCTGTCCAGAGCCTTTGCCTTGGGCAAAGCAGCCATCGTCGCGCCGCTGGTGACGTCCTATGGAGTGGTGACCACCCTGCTCTCCTGGGCCAGCGGTGAACACATCAGCCTGATACAACTGGGCTGCATCGCCCTGTGCGTGATCGGCGTTGTGCTGTCCAGCGTTCACAAGGACAACGGTACGCCTCACAACAACCCGCGCCTGTCCATTGCCTACGCCATGTTCGCCGCAACCTTGTACGGCACCAGTTTCTGGCTGCAAGGCCGCTACACACTGCCAGCGCTGGGGCCAATCACCATGTTGTGGCTGGGTTACCTGGTAGGCCTGTGCGTGCTGGTGGTGATGGTGCTGAAAATCAGGGATGGCCTGAAGATCCCGCCGCTGAAAAACTGCGCGACGTTGACCGGGGCGAGCTTGATGAACCTCGGCGGTTTCTCGGCGTTTTCGTGGGGCGCAATGGCCGGCTCGGTGTCGGTGGTGACGGTGATCAGTACGCTCTCTGGAGGGATCGCGGCGATCCTGGGGTTTGTATTTTTCAAGGAGCGGTTGTCAGCGGTGCAGGTGGCAGGTGTCGTCCTGGTGCTGGTCGGTGCAGTGGTACTGCATATCGCCGGCTAACGTCGCGCACAAAAAAGCCGCCTACTTAAGAGGCGGCTTTTTTACAACCAGCGAATCTTACAACTTAGGACCCGCCGCCTTGATCGCATCGCTGACTTCAAACTTCTTGAAATTCTCGATGAACAGGCCAGCCAGCGCCTTCGCTGCTTCGTCGTAGGCAGCCTTGTCAGCCCAGGTGTTGCGTGGGTTCAACAGGCCGGTTTCAACGCCCGGTACGGCCAATGGCACGTCGAGGTTGATGGTGTCCAGGTGTTCGGTTTGCGCACCGATCAACGCACCGCTCTGGATCGCTGCAATCACGCCGCGAGTGGTCGGAATGTTGAAGCGTTTACCAACGCCGTAACCGCCGCCGGTCCAGCCGGTGTTGACCAGGTAGACCTTGGAGCCGAAACCACGGATACGCTTGATCAGAAGCTCTGCGTATTCGCCAGCCGGGCGTGGGAAGAACGGCGCGCCGAAGCAGGTGGAGAAGGTCGACTTGATGCCGCTGCCCGAACCCATTTCGGTCGAGCCCACCAGAGCGGTGTAGCCGGACAGGAAGTGGTAGGCCGCTTGTTCTTCGCTGAGGATCGACACAGGCGGCAGTACGCCGGTCAGGTCGCAGGTCAGGAAGATCACCGCGTTTGGCTCGCCGCCCAGGTTCTTCTCGGAACGCTTGGCAACGTGCTCCAGCGGGTAGGCGGCACGGCTGTTCTGGGTCAGGCTGACATCGGCGTAGTCGGCGTGCTTGGCCTCGTCGATCACGACGTTTTCCAGCACCGCGCCGTGCTTGATGGCTTTCCAGATAACCGGCTCGTTCTTCTCGGACAGGTCGATGCACTTGGCATAGCAACCGCCTTCGATGTTGAACACCACGCCTTCGCCCCAGCCGTGCTCGTCGTCACCGATCAGGTAACGGCTTTCGTCGGCAGACAGGGTGGTCTTGCCAGTGCCGGACAGGCCGAAGAACAGGGTCACATCGCCTGCTTCGCCAATGTTGGCGGCGCAGTGCATCGGCAGCACGTCGGCAGCCGGCAGCAGGAAGTTCTGCACCGAGAACATGGCTTTTTTCATTTCACCGGCGTAACGCATGCCGGCAATCAGTACTTTTTTCTGGGCGAAGTTGAGGATCACGCAACCGTCGGAGTTAGTGCCGTCACGCTCTGGCACGCACTCGAAGTTGGCCACGTTGAGCACTTGCCACTCTTCACGACCGGCCGGGTTGTACTGGGCCGGGTTGATGAACAGGCAACGACCGAACAGGTTCTGCCAGGCAGTCTGGGTGGTCATTTTCACGGCCAGGTAGTGGTCTTCTGCAGCCCCTACGTGAACATGGGAAACGAAATGCTCTTGCGCGTTATTGAACGCCTCGACGCGAGCCCACAGGGCATCGAACTTGTCGGCCGGGAACTTGCGGTTGATCGGGCCCCAGGCAATGGCGTCCTGGGTGGACGGCTCTTCAACGATGAAACGGTCAACCGGCGAACGACCGGTGCGGTGACCGGTTTCTACGACCAGCGCGCCAGTATCGGCAAGCACGCCTTCACCGCGCTGCAGGGCTTCTTTGACCAGATCGTCAACACTCAGATCGGTGTATACGGCGTTATTGGCTTGCGTCATGAGGTTCCCCGTCGGCCTATGGCCGAGTGCTCCAAACGTTTTGTAGTAGAAAGTTGCGCACTACTACCGCGAAAAAAGTGGGCCGGATTATGCCAGAAAAGCCCAAAAAGAGTAGGGCCCTCCCGTCAGAACACCTCTAATCCGGCGTTTGTCAGGTGATTTACCTGTGCTTAAACGTTTTAGTGGCGGGTGTCGGAAGGGGTGTCGCTGCCTGCGCCAGCGAACAATTGCGCTACATCAGCCGCATCGAACAGGTAGCGCTGGTTGCAGAACTGGCAGTCGATCTCGATATGGCCGCCATGTTCCACCACCAGGTTTTGCGCATCTTCCAGGCCCAGGCTGACCAGCGCGTTACCGGAACGCTCGCGCGAGCAACTGCAGCGAAAATGCAGGCCCTGTGCGTCGAACAGGCGCACGGCCTCTTCGTGGTAGAGGCGGTGCAGGATGGTTTCGTTGTCCAGGCCCAGCAGTTCTTCGGCCTTCAAGGTGTCGGCCAAGACGATGATATGCCGCCAGCTTTCGGCACGATCATCCTCATCCTTGATGCGATCGGCCGGCAGTTGTTGCACCAGCAAACCACGGGCGCGCTTGCCGTCGGCGTTAAGCCAGAACTTGGTGCCCACTTGCTGGGACATAACGAAGTAGTTGGTGAAGCATTCCGACAGGGTCTGACCGTCGAGGTCGACAATACCCTGGTACCGCTGGCCCTCGGTCGGGTCGACAGTCAGTGCCAGGACGCCATTGGGCATCAGGTCGGCCAAGGTGGCATCTGCGGCAATCTGGTCAGGCTCGTAACGGGCCAGACCACGGATCTCGCGCTCGCTCGAGCACTCGATCATCAACATGGGCACTGGCCCTTCGGAACGAGCCTGCAAGATCAGCAAACCGTCGAACTTCATGGTGCCCACCAGCAGCGCCGCGGCTGCCATCAACTCGCCGAGCAATTGCGCGACCGGCTCCGGATAGGCGTGTTTGGCAAGGACTTCGGCATAGCTGAGCTCCAACGAAACCATCTCGCCGCGGGCATCGCTCTCATCGAAGATGAAGCGTTGGGTGAAGTCGGTATCCGGTAGATCAGTCATAGGTCTGGGTATCTGAAGTGATGACAAAATGATTACAAGGTTTATAAAATTAAACGCTTTAGCACCATCTTGGTGCGACTTCTCCTGAATTCAAGGAGCTGAATAGAGCGATGAGGGACAGTTTATGAACAATCCGGGTTTGTTCCAAGCCAACTGGAACCTCCGGCGATGGGCTCTTTGCAATCTACTCGCTATCGGGCTGCTGTGTTTTTGGCTGTGGCCCACGGGCCAGATGCTCTGTGTGATTTTCGACGAGTGGCTGTTTCATCTGCTCAATGGCCCATTGGCCACGAACTCGACCTGGTTGCATATATGGGCCGTGGCCAGCCTGCGGCCGTTTGATGCAGTGGTCGGCGTGATTTTGCTGGCACTGCTGATTCGCGGCGACTGGGTGTTCAAGGCCGTGCAGGTGCGCCAGGCGTTTTTTGGCTTCCTCGGCATTCTGCTGCTGTTGCTGTTTGTCCGCATGCTGTTCTCCAAACTCGCGGCGCACATGGGCTGGCAGCACAGTAGCCCGTCGATGGTCATCAGCGGCGCGATTCAAATGAGCGACTTTTTCCCAGGGCTGGAGAAAACCTGGGAATTGAAGGACCGCTCGAGCCAGAGCTTCCCCGGCGACCATGCTTCGGTGCTATTGATCTGGGCGATGTTCATGAGCGTGTTCGCCCGGCGCATCGGCCAGGTGCTGGTGATCTGGGGCCTGGCGCTGCTGTTCATGATGCCGCGGCTGGTCGCGGGCGCGCACTGGGGACAGGACGACTACATCGGTGGCGTACTGCTGGCGCTGTTGGCGTTGGGCTGGGGGTATTACACGCCGTTCGCGGCGAAGGTGTCGGGCGCTTTGTTGCGGATGACGGCGCCGCTTTTCGGGCTACTGAGCAAGTTGCCCGTTATTGGGCGGTTGAGTGTCATGCGCACAACTCCGTAACCCCCCAGGGCTAAAAGTGGGAGCGGGCTTGCTCGCGAATGGGGGGTGTCAATCAATGCATCTGTGCCTGACCCACCGTATTCGCGGGCAAGCCCGCTCCCACATTTGATCGAGTGTGCATGGGCGACTCGTGCAATCAATCGTCATTGCCGCTGCCGCGAAATTTGAATAGATCGCGGCGCTGCTTCTTGCTCGGCTTGCCGTCAGTGGTCAGGCCTGAAGCACCTGCTTTGCGCATGGCTGCAGCGTTTTCGCGCTTGGCGATGCTGGCTTCGGTCTCGGCATACAGTGCCTGCGCTTCAGGCGCGCCGCGGCGTACGATGGAAAGTGCCTGCACCACGATGGTTTTTTCATCAAACCCTGTACGAATCTGAAACTCGTCGCCGACGCGCGGCTCCTTGCCCGGTTTGCAGCGCTCGCCGCGATGATGCACCTTGCCGCTCTCGATAGCGGCCTTGGCCAGAGCGCGGGTCTTATAGAACCGCGCTGCCCACAACCACTTGTCCAGCCGGACCTTCTCTTCCTCTTCCTGCTTTTGAGCCACTTGAATTCCTCGCTCTGAAAAATGTCGCAACTTTACCGTTGAAACCCTTCGACGCATAAACCCCAAGGCTCACCTAAGATACGCCAGGTAGCACCCTGTTTTCGCGAGGATACGCCGTGACCGACTTTCCCCTTTCACTCACCTCGCCCAACCAGCGGTGCGTGGGTTGCCAGCAAAGCGAGCCTCTGGGGTTCGATTTTGCGTTCGCCTACCAGCCTATCGTAGACCTGCGTGACCATTCGATCTTCGCCAACGAAGCCTTGGTGCGCGGCCCCCTGGGAGAAGGCGCGCTGTCGGTGCTGGCTCAGGTCAACGAAACCAATCGCTACCGCTTCGACCAGCGTTGCCGGACCAAGGCCATCGCCGGTGCCGCGGCCCTGGGCATGCAGACTCACCTTTCCATCAACTTCATGCCCAATGCGGTATATCGCCCGGAACTGTGTATCCGCAGCACTCTGGAGGCCGCCCGAGCGCACAATTTCCCGCTGGACCGGCTGATTTTCGAGACTCTGGAAAGCGAGCATGTAGATAACTATCGCCATTTGACGAATATTCTGCGTGAATACCGCGAATTCGGCTTCAAGACCGCCATCGACGATTTCGGCGCGGGCTATTCGGGGCTGAACCTGCTGGCCGATTTCCAACCTGACTTGATCAAGCTCGACATGGCGCTGATTCGCGATGTCGACCAGGATCGTGTCCGCCAGGTCATCGTCCGAGGGATTGTCACAATCTGTGAGCAGTTGGGGGTTACTGTCATCGCCGAAGGCATCGAAAGTGCCGGCGAGCGCGACTTCCTGTCCGACTGCGGAATATTTCTGATGCAGGGCTTCTGGTTCGCCAAGCCTGCATTCAAAGCGTTGGCTGAGGTATCTCCTCAAGCCTGGGCGAATTGACCGGTTAACCATATTGAAGACATTTGACCATTTGACCGTTGTGGGTCTGCGTGAGTGGGTGGCACTTCCCGACTTGGGAGTCGCAGGCCTGCGCGCGAAGATCGACACCGGTGCCAGTACCTCAAGCCTGCACGCCACCGATATCGAGCCCTTTGAGCGCGACGGTGAAAAGTGGGTGCGTTTTACCGCGCACCTGGGCAGCGTGGTGCAACTGCGTCACCGGCGCTGTGAAGCGCCCCTGGTGACGATGAAAACCATCAAGAGCTCCAACGGCCATGCGCAGGTGCGCTACGTGATCAGCACCACCCTGGCCCTGGGTGATCGGGTATGGCGGGTGGAGTTCACCCTCGCCTGTCGCAAAGCCATGCGTTACCGCCTGCTGCTGGGCTCCAAGGCGCTGATTGACGGCCAACTGGTGGTCAATCCGGGCCTCAAGTACGTTCAAGACAAGCCGGTGTTCCCGGTCTCCACTATTTCTGCCCCAGGTGCTGCATGAAGATTGCTGTGCTGTCGCGAAACCCGCGTCTGTATTCTACCCGCCGCCTGGTCGAGGCCGGCACTGAACGTGGCCATGAAATGGTGGTGATCGACACGTTGCGTGCCTACATGAACATTGCCAGCCACAAGCCGCAGATCCACTACCGGGGCAAGCCCCTGGAAGGCTTTGATGCGGTGATCCCGCGTATCGGCGCTTCTGTGACGTTCTATGGCTGCGCGGTATTGCGCCAGTTTGAAATGATGGGGGTGTTTCCGCTGAATGAATCCGTGGCCATTGCACGCTCGCGGGACAAGCTGCGCTCCCTGCAACTGCTGTCGCGCCGGGGCATCGGCCTGCCGGTCACCGGTTTTGCCCACTCCCCGGATGACATTCCCGACCTGATCGAGATGGTCAATGGCGCACCGCTGGTGATCAAGGTGCTGGAAGGCACCCAGGGCATCGGCGTGGTGCTGTGTGAAACAGCAACGGCAGCGGAGTCGGTGATTGAGGCGTTCATGGGCCTCAAGCAGAACATCATGGTGCAGGAATACATCAAGGAAGCTGGCGGCGCGGACATTCGCTGCTTCGTGGTAGGCGACAAGGTGATTGCGGCGATGAAGCGCCAGGCGAAGCCCGGTGAGTTCCGCTCCAACCTTCACCGTGGTGGCAGCGCCAGCCTGATCAAGATCACCCCGGAAGAACGCATGACCGCGCTACGGGCAGCCAAGGTGATGGGGCTGAGCGTGGCGGGTGTGGACATCCTGCGCTCCAACCATGGCCCCTTGGTGATGGAAGTAAACTCATCGCCGGGCCTGGAAGGAATCGAGACCACCACCGGTAAGGATGTGGCAGGGATCATCATTCAGCATCTGGAAAAGAATGGCGGGCCGAATATGACTCGGACCAAGGGAAAGGGCTGACAGCCCTCATTGGTCACACGCCGCCAACCACCTGTGGGAGCTGGCTTGCCTGCGATAGCGATAGCTCAGTCAACAATAATGTTGAATGTGCCGCCCTCATCGCAGGCAAGCCAGCTCCCACATTTGCATTCATATTGCTTGTTAGACGGCGTCTCTAGGCAGCATCAACCCCAACGGCAGCCGCACCCGCGCCTCCAACCCGCCGCCTTCCCGGTTGCGCAACTCAACATTGCCGCCATGCATCGACGCAATCCGCCGCACAATCGCCAACCCCAACCCGGTGCCCTTGCCTCCTCGGGCTCGGTCGCCACGGGTGAAGGGGTTGAAGATACCTTCCAGTTCCGCCGGGTCGATTCCTGTGCCACGGTCCATCACGCTCAGCACCACGTAAGGTGCGGCACTGTCGCCAGAAACGTACGCCGCCACTTCCACATCGGAACCAGCATGGTGCAAGGCGTTGCCAATCAAGTTGTTCAGCAGGCGCTTCATCGACACCCGGCGTAATGCGAACGGCTGGATCGGCTCCAGGCGCGTGCGCACCTGCTCACCGTTCTGGTTATAGGGCGCAACCACCTCACGCACGAGCTCCGTGAGGTCGACCTCCTCGACCACCTCATCCCGCCCGTCGCGGATGAACGCCAGGAACTGGTCCAGGATGGCGTCCATGTCTTCGATGTCGCGCACCATGTCATCGGTGAGGTCGGTATGGTCACCCATCAATTCCAGGGACAAACGCAATCGCGTCAGCGGCGTGCGCAAGTCATGGGACACCCCCGCCAGCATCAACTCGCGTTCGCGCCCGGCCTGTTCGACATCTTCTGCCATCTGGTTGAAGGCGCCGTACACCTCGGTCATCTCACTGGGCGTGTCGCTGACCGGCAAGCGCACACTACGCCCCTGGCCCAGTTGGCGAGCGGCAAACACCAGGCGCTTGAGGGGTTGGTTGAGCTGGCGGACGAAGATCCACGCCGACGCCGTTGAGAGCAAGCCAATGGCCAGGAACCAACCCAACACGTTCCAGATTTTTTGCCCACGCAGCGGGTGCGGATAAAGCGGAACCTTGATCCACGCATCCCCCAGGCTTGGCGCTCGCACCCACAACGCAGGCGAAACATGCATACGAAGCCGCACCTCGGTATCGGCGCCCAATTCGGCCTGCATCTGGCGCTGGTAAATCTCGCTGTAGGGCCAATGTTGCTCGCCTTCAGGCACACCGGCGCCGTCAACTCGAGTGAGGGTCGATGCCTTGGCTACCTTTTCGCGGTTCTCAGGGTCTACCGCCCAATAACCACGCAATGTCAGGGCGACGCCATGGCTGTACTGCCGATCCACCAGCACGTCTTCGTTCATCAGCAGATAAACCAACGTGAGTGCCTTGGAAAACAGAACGACAATAAGCACCAGCCAGAGGGTGCGGGAGAAGAAACTTTGCGGGAACCACAGCGGGGTTTTCATAGATGAAAGCTGCACACCTTGCAGGAACGAGCGGTGCTCGCAGAATTGCAGACGCCGGGCATCCCGTCGACCCTCATGGGGTCAAACGCCAGGATACCCGCCCCTGCAAATCATCGGTCACTTGGTTGCGGTGCCATCCGGCACAAACACATAACCCACACCCCACACCGTCTGGATATACCGCGGCTTGGACGGGTCCGGCTCGATCATCCGGCGCAGTCGGGAAATCTGCACGTCGATGGAGCGCTCCAGTGCGTCCCATTCCCGGCCACGGGCCAGGTTCATCAGTTTGTCACGGGTCAGCGGCTGGCGAGCGTTCATGACCAAGGCCTTGAGCACTGCGAATTCACCCGTGGTGAGCATGTGCACTTCTTCACCGCGCTTGAGCTCACGGGTGGCCAGCGACAGTTCGTAGTCGCCAAAGGTGACGCTTTCGTCTTCGCTGCCCGGTGCGCCCGGTACCGCCGGTGCCTGGCGACGCAATACGGCCTTGACCCGCGCCATCAGCTCATCGGGGTTGAAAGGCTTGGCCAGGTAGTCATCAGCCCCCAGTTCCAGGCCCTTGATACGGCTCAGTTCATCGCCCTTGGCGGTGAGCATGATGATCGGGATCTGGTTGTTAGCACCGCGCAGGCGTTTACAGGCAGTAAGGCCGTCTTCGCCGGGCAGCATCAGGTCGAGTACGACCAGGTTGAAGACTTCACGCCCTAACAGACGATCCATCTGCTCGGTGTTCGGCACCGCCCGGGCACGATAGCCCTTGGAGTTGAAAAAACGCTCCAGCAGGCTGCTCAGCCCCGGATCGTCATCAACGATGAGAATTTTTTCGCCTTCAGCAGTTTGTGCGGTGCTGCTCATTGGATGCTCCTCTTATCTCGGCGCGCATTATGGCGTAGCTGCCGTTATACGCACCGTGTGCATTGTTAGCAGATTTTTCATCTACTGCCAGCGAACCCGCGCCCTACAAGCTGCGGCGCAGTAGCCCCCAAGGGCGGAACGCTGGTTATAATGCGGCGCCTCCGTGCAGGGCAACGTCAGATCGTTACCGTTTGCTGCCGGGCTTTTTTTACCCGCTTGTCGTGACTTTTTCGATTTCGAGGGTCAATAGCCAGCCTCTTGACCCAGGCAGCGGCGCCAGTCGGGCCGCTCAACCAGCCTCGCCGAGCCTTGTTTTTACGGGCCGGCGCGCTGATTTTAAGAATTTCAGGTGGTTTTATGGACAGCATCAACAGCCGCATCGCCGAGGAACTCGGTGTACGCCCACAACAGGTCGAAGCGGCCGTCGCTCTACTGGATGAAGGCTCCACCGTGCCCTTCATCGCCCGTTACCGAAAAGAAGTAACCGGCAGCCTCGACGACACCCAACTGCGTCACCTGGAAGAGCGCCTGCGCTACCTGCGAGAACTCGACGAACGGCGTATCAGCATCCTCGCCAGCATCGAGGAACAGGGCAAGTTGACTCCTCAACTGGAACGCGACATCAAACTCGCGGATACCAAGACCCGCCTCGAAGACCTTTACCTGCCATACAAACAGAAACGTCGTACAAAGGGCCAGATCGCCCTGGAAGCCGGCCTGGGTGATTTGGCCGACGGCCTGTTCAACGACCCATCGCTGACCCCGGAAACCGAAGCCGCGCGCTTCATCGACGCGGAAAAAGGCGTCGCCGACGTCAAGGCCGCCCTCGAGGGCGCCAAGTACATCCTGATGGAGCGCTTTGCCGAAAACGCCAGCCTCCTGGAAAAACTGCGTACCTACCTCAAGCAAGAAGCCATCCTCAGCGCCCGCGTTATCGCCGGCAAAGAGGAAGAAGGCGCCAAGTTCCGCGACTATTTCGAACACGACGAGCCGCTCAAAAGCATGCCGTCCCACCGCGCCCTGGCGATTTTCCGCGGCCGCAACGAAGGCATTCTCAGCTCCGCGTTGAAAGTCGGTGACGAGTTGCCGGGCACCATGCACCCGTGCGAAGGCATGATTGGTCAACAATTCGGCATCCAGAACCAGAACCGCCCGGCGGACAAGTGGCTCGGCGAAGTGGTGCGCTGGACCTGGAAGGTCAAGCTTTACACCCATCTGGAAACCGACCTGCTGGGCGAGCTGCGCGACGGCGCCGAAACCGAGGCGATCAACGTGTTCGCCCACAACCTGCACGATCTGCTGTTGGCCGCACCGGCCGGCCCGCGTGCCACCCTGGGCCTCGACCCGGGCCTGCGCACTGGTTGCAAGGTCGCGGTTGTCGACGCCACCGGCAAGCTGCTGGACCACGCCACCGTGTACCCACACGTACCGCACAACAAGTGGGACCAGACCCTCGCGATCCTGGCCGCCCTGTGCGCCAAGCATGCGGTGGACCTGATCGCCATCGGCAACGGCACCGCCAGCCGCGAAACCGACAAGCTGGCCGCCGAGCTGATCAAAAAATACCCAGCCATGAAGATGACCAAGGTCATGGTCTCCGAAGCAGGCGCTTCGGTGTACTCGGCGTCGGAGCTGGCCTCCAAGGAATTCCCGGACCTCGATGTGTCGATCCGTGGCGCGGTGTCCATCGCCCGTCGCCTGCAAGACCCGCTGGCCGAACTGGTGAAGATCGACCCTAAATCCATCGGCGTCGGCCAGTACCAGCACGACGTGTCGCAGCTGAAACTGGCACGCGGCCTGGATGCGGTGGTGGAAGACTGCGTAAACGCCGTGGGCGTGGATGTGAACACCGCGTCCGTGGCCCTGCTGGCGCGAATCTCCGGCCTCAACGCCACCCTGGCGCAGAACATCGTCAGCCATCGCGACGAAAATGGCGCGTTCAAAACCCGTGCTGCACTGAAAAAAGTCGCACGCCTGGGTGAAAAAACTTTTGAACAGGCTGCTGGTTTCTTACGCGTAATGAACGGTGACAACCCGCTGGACGCCTCTGCGGTTCACCCGGAAGCTTACCCATTGGTGCAACGCATTGCCGCCGAGACCGACCGCGATATCCGTTCGTTGATCGGTGATGCCGCGTTCCTCAAGCGCCTGGACCCCAAGAAGTACACCGACGAGACCTTCGGTGTGCCGACTATCACCGATATCCTGCAAGAACTGGAGAAACCGGGTCGCGACCCGCGCCCGGAGTTCAAGACCGCCGAGTTCCAGGACGGCGTCGAAGACCTCAAGGACCTGCAACCGGGCATGATCCTCGAAGGCGTGGTGACTAACGTGACCAACTTCGGCGCATTCGTGGACATCGGCGTGCATCAGGACGGCTTGGTGCACATCTCCGCGCTTTCGGAGAAGTTCATCAAGGACCCACGTGAGGCAGTCAAAGCTGGTGACGTGGTCAAGGTCAAGGTCATGGAAGTCGACATCCCGCGCAAACGCGTCGGCCTGTCGATGCGCATGAGCGACACCCCCGGCGAAAAAATCGACGGTGCACGTGGTGCTCGCCCCGGTTCGGCGCCGCGCCAGTCGCAGAACAACGCGCCGCGCAAGGAAACCGCGACTGCCGCGCCCAGCAACAACGCCATGGCGTCGCTGTTTGCCAACGCTAAACAGCTGAAGAAGCGTTGATGGAGATTCCGGCCGGTTTGACCCAGAGCGCATTCAGCGAACTGATCGGCTGCCGCCTGCAACGCCTGGAAGAAGGCGTTGCCGAGGTGGCCCTGACCCTGGAGCCGCACCTGCGCAACCGCGCGGGCAAGCTCCATGGCGGGGCGATTTTCAGCCTAGTGGATATAACCATGGGCCTGGCGTGTTCCAGCGCCCACGGTTTCGACCAGCAGAGCGCCACCATCGAATGCAAGATCAACTATATTCGCGCCGTGGAAGACGGTGATGTGCTGTGCACCAGCCGGGTGATCCACACCGGTCGCCGCACCCTGGTGGTCGAGGCCGACGTGTACCAAGGCGAAAGACTTGTCGCAAAAGCACAGGGCACGTTCGCTGTCCTATAGCTCCCCACCCCCGATTTGAGTTAATTTCGGCGCTGCGATAACAGCGTCGGAATTTTCTCGCTGCGCTGTAGCCCAATTCATGGAGTGAAGTCGGCAAATTCAGAGCGGGTCAAATCGACTCAAAACCAGGCGATCACGCCAGTTTCCACTTCACCCTTGTAGACCGTCCTGCCCACCCCCATATTGGGGCGACTGACGCGTGAAGGAATCCAACTTGAGCGAACTTCTCAACCGCCGCCTGGCCCTGCTCGGCAAGCGCGAACACCTCTCCCTGCTAGAGCAATGCTTGCACGGCATCGAGCGCGAATGCCTGCGCGTCACCAGTGAGGGTCGCCTGGCGCAAACGCCACACCCCGAAGCATTGGGCGCCGCGTTGACCAACGAACAGATCACCACCGACTACTCGGAATCGCTGCTGGAGTTCATCACCCCAGCCCTGCCGAACCCGGCCGATACCCTGAGCAGCCTGGACAAGATCCATCGCTTTGCCTACACCAAGCTGGGCAGCGAATACCTGTGGAGCCCCTCGATGCCGTGCCCGTTGCCGGCCGAGGAAGATATTCCGATTGCCTACTACGGCACCTCCAATATCGGCCAGCTCAAGTACGTGTACCGCAAGGGCCTGGCCCTGCGTTACGGCAAGACCATGCAGTGCATCGCGGGCATCCACTACAACTTTTCCCTGCCGGAACAGTTGTGGCCATTGCTCAAGGAAACAGAAGGATTTGTCGGCACCGACCGTGACTATCAGTCCACGGCCTACATCGCGCTGATCCGTAATTTCCGTCGCTACAGCTGGCTGTTGATGTACCTGTTCGGCGCCTCGCCAGCCCTGGACGCCGGCTTCCTGCGGGGGCGCTCGCATCAGCTTGAAGTCCTGGATGCCGACACCCTGTACCTGCCCTACGCCACCAGCCTGCGCATGAGCGACCTGGGTTACCAGAGCAACGCCCAGGCCGGTCTGACGCCGTGCTACAACGACTTGGCCAGCTACACCGACAGCCTGCGCGAAGCGGTGGCAACACCCTACGCGCCGTACGTTGAAGTCGGCACGCACAAGGATGGCGAGTGGGTGCAGCTCAATACCAACATCCTGCAGATCGAAAACGAGTACTACTCCAACATCCGTCCCAAGCGCGTGACCTACACCGGCGAGCGGCCGATCCAGGCGTTGATGGCCCGCGGCATCCAGTACATCGAAGTACGCTGCCTGGACATCAACCCGTTCTTGCCGATGGGTATCGATCTGCCGGAATCACGGTTCCTCGACGCATTCCTGCTGTACTGCGCACTGAACGACAGCCCACTGTTCGCCAACAACGAGTGCGGCAACGCCACCTCCAACTTCCTCAGCGTGGTCAAGGAAGGTCGCCGTCCTGGCCTGCAATTGCAGCGTGACGGCCAGCCGGTGGACATGAAGGAGTGGGCGGCCGAGTTGCTGGAGAAGATTGCCCCGCTGGCCGCCCTGCTCGATCAGAGCCACGGCATCACCGAACACAGCGAGGCACTGGACGCCCAGTTGGCCAAGGTCAAGGACCCGTCCCTGACACCGTCGGCTCAGGTGTTGGCAGCCATGGCTGAGCGCAAGGAAAGCTTTGCGCAGTTCTCTCTGCATCAAAGCGAAGTGCATGCCGAGTACTTCCGCAAGGAGCCTTTGGCGCCTGAGGAACAAGCGCACTTTGAAGAACTGGCCCGTGCCTCGCTGGCGCAGCAGGCGGAGCTGGAACAGAACGAAGTGGGCGATTTCGATGTGTTTGTCGGCTCGTACCAGGCAAGCATCCTGGCCATCAGCAACTAACCTCAGGCTCGCTCCCCTGTGGGAGCTGGCTTGTGTGGGAGCTGGCTTGCCTGGGATATCGGTGGGTCAGCAACCCACCTGTTGACAGATACACCGCTATCGCAGGCAAGCCAGCGCCCACATTATTTTTGCCAGCCTGAAAACAGGCTTCGCCATTTCCTCTCATAAGCTAATTCGAAAAAGTTATTTATTTTCGAATTCTTAGATCATTTAGTCTCCTCTCACGCCGACCCTCGGCCGCCTGATTGAGGAGCTTCCCCTTGAAACTGTTGACCCCTCTGCGCCTGTTGGCCGCATTGTCCCTGGCCGGTGCCAGCCTGTTTGCCCAGGCGGCGGATGTGACCATTGCGTACCAGACCACCGTGGACCCGGCCAAAGTCGCCCAAGCCGACGGCGCCTATGAAAAAGCCACCAACGCCAAGATCGACTGGCGCAAATTCGACAATGGCGCCGACATCATCGCCGCCATCGCCTCGGGCGACGTGCAGATCGGCTACCTCGGTTCCAGCCCGCTGACCGCCGCAATAACCCGCAAAGTCCCGGTGCAAACCTTCCTCGTCGCCACCCAGATCGGCGGCGCCGAAGCCCTGGTGGCGCGTAACGGCTCGGGGATCAACAGCCCGCAGGACCTGGTCGGCAAAAAAATCGCTGTGCCCTTCGTTTCCACCGGCCACTACAGCCTGCTCGCTGCCCTGAAACACTGGAACATCGACCCGGCCAAAGTCACCATCCTCAACCTCGCCCCGCCCGCCATCATCGCCGCCTGGAAGCGCGGTGATATCGACGCCACCTACGTGTGGGACCCGGCCCTGGGCGTGGCCAAAGAAACCGGCAAGGTGCTGATCACCTCCGGCGAACTGGCCAAGTTTGGCGCGCCGACGTTCGATGCCTGGATCGTGCGCAAGGATTTTGCCGAGAAGCACCCAGAGATCGTCACCGCCTTTGCCAAGGTCACTCTGGATGCCTACGCCGCCTACCGCAAAGACCCACAAGCCTGGCTTGCCGATACCGGCAACGTCGACAAACTGGTGAAACTCTCCGGCGCCAAGGCCAGCGATATCCCGTTGCTGCTGCAAGGCAACGTCTACCCGTTGGCCGCCGACCAGGTAACCCTGTTGGGAGCGCCAACCACCAAGGCCGTCACCGACACCGCTGCGTTCCTCAAGGAACAAGGCAAGGTCGAGGCCGTGCTGCCCGACTACGGCCCTTACGTCAGCGCCAAGTTCATTACCAACTGACCCAGGAGTTCACTGCGATGGCCTTGCTACAACTGGAGCGCATCAGCGCACAGTACCCAGGCGCCCCGGAACCGGTACTGTCCGATATTTCACTGGAGCTTGGGCCCCAGCAACTGCTGGTTGCCCTGGGCCCGTCCGGCAGTGGCAAGACGTCGTTGTTGAACCTGATTGCCGGCTTTGTCGAACCGTCTGCCGGGCGTATCACCCTCGATGGCGTGCCGGTCAAGGGTCCCAGCGCCGAGCGCGGCGTGGTGTTCCAGGACGACGCCCTGCTGCCCTGGCAGGACGTGCTGGCCAACGTCGCCTTTGGCCTGGAACTGGCCGGCGTGCCCAAGGCGCAGCGCGAAGTGCGCGCCCGCGAAATGCTCGCGCTGGTGGACCTGGCCGGTTTCGACAGCCGGCGCATCTGGCAGCTCTCGGGCGGCCAGAAACAGCGCGTCGGCCTGGCCCGCGCCTTGGCGGCCGACCCTCGCGTATTGCTGATGGACGAACCCTTCGGCGCGCTGGATGCCTTTACCCGCGAACAAATGCAGGAGTTGCTGCTGCAAGTGTGGCGGCGCACGGCCAAGCCGGTATTCCTGATTACCCATGACATTGAAGAGGCGGTGTTTCTGGCCACGGACCTGATCCTGCTGGCGCCCAACCCCGGCCAGATCGTCGAACGCCTGCAGCTGGATTTCGGCCAACGTTACGCCGCCGGTGAATCAGCCCGCGCAATCAAGTCCGACCCGCGCTTTATCGAAACCCGTGAACATGTGCTGGGCAACGTGTTCTCCCAACGGCAGGTGTACGCATGAGCAGCTACGAACTTCCCGCCACGGCCAGCAAGGCGGTGGCACCTGTCGTTATTCCGGTACGCCGCAGCCTGAGCACGCGTTGGATCAGCGTGCTGACCCTGGTGGCCTTGCTCGCCCTCTGGTGGGCCGTCACCGCCACCGGTTTGATCGAACCTCTGTTCCTGCCGCCACCATCGGCAGTGTTGCAAAAAGGCTGGCTGCTGGCGACCACCGGCTACATGGATTCCACCTTGTGGCAGCACCTGGGCGCGAGCTTGAGCCGCATCGGCCTGGGCCTGGGCTTTGCGGTGCTGACCGCCGTGCCGGTGGGGATTGCCATCGGAGCCAACCGCATTGCCCGAGGCATTTTCGATCCGTTGATCGAGTTCTACCGGCCAATTCCGCCGCTGGCCTACCTGCCGCTGATCGTAATCTGGTGCGGCATTGGTGAGCTGTCCAAGGTGCTGCTGATTTACCTGGCGATTTTCGCCCCGATTGCCATCGCGACCGCAACCGGGGTGCGCACCGTCGACCCTGCCAAGCTGAGGGCCGCGCAGTCGCTGGGCGCAACCCGCGCACAACTGATTCGCCATGTGATCCTGCCCAGCGCCCTGCCCGACATCCTCACCGGTGTGCGTATCGGCCTGGGTGTGGGCTGGTCGACCCTGGTCGCCGCCGAGCTGATTGCCGCCACCAGCGGCCTGGGCTTCATGGTGCAGTCGGCGGCGCAGTTTCTGGTCACCGATGTGGTGGTTCTGGGCATCCTGGTCATCGCCCTGATCGCCTTCGCCATGGAAATGGGCCTGCGCGCCCTGCAGCGTAAATTAGTGCCCTGGCATGGCCAGGCACACTGAGTGAAGAATCCACAATGAGCAGCCTGACCGTTACCCCATTAAGCACCGCCCTGGGCGCCCAGATCAGTGGCGTCGACATCACCCAGCCGCTGAACCCTGAACAGCGCGACGCCATTGAACAGGCGTTGCTCGACTATTCGGTGCTGTTCTTCCGCGACCAGCCGATCACCCCGCAGCAACAGGCACGCTTCGCGGCCAATTTTGGCGACCTGCACATCCATCCGATCTATCCCAACGTGCCGGAACAGCCGCAAGTGCTGATCCTCGACACCGCGGTCACCGACGTGCGTGACAACGCCGTTTGGCATACCGACGTGACCTTCCTGCCCACGCCGGCCCTGGGCGCGGTGCTCAGTGCCAAGCTGCTGCCGGCGTTTGGCGGCGATACCTTGTGGGCCAGTGGCATTGCGGCGTATGAGGCACTGTCCGAGCCGTTAAAGCGCATGCTCGATGGCCTCACCGCCACACACGATTTCACCAAGTCGTTCCCGCTGGAGCGCTTTGGCAACACCGCCGAAGACCTTGCGCGCTGGGAAGCAACCCGCAAGAAAAACCCGCCGCTATCGCACCCAGTCGTGCGCACACATCCGGTGAGTGGGCGTAAATCGCTGTTCGTCAGCGACGGATTCACCACCCGAATCAATGAACTGGAACCGGCCGAAAGCGAGGCCATTCTCAAGCTGCTGTTCGCCCACGCCACCCGCCCGGAATTCACCATCCGCTGGCGCTGGCAGGAAAATGACGTTGCGTTCTGGGATAACCGCGTCACCCAGCATTACGCCGTGGATGACTACCGGCCGCAGCGGCGGGTGATGCACCGGGCGACGATTCTTGGGGATGTGCCGTTCTAACGCTTGGCGACAGATCGTTCCCACGCTCTGCGTGGGAACGCCTCCTGTGACGCTCTGCGTCACGACTTTAAAGCGGACGCCGAGCGTCCGGGGCTGCATTCCCACGCAGAGCGTGGGAACGATCAACCAGTGGTGTAAGGTTATTCAGCAGTGGACGGTTTTTCCCACAGGTTGATCCCACCTTCCTGCGCAAACCGATCAATCTCCGCCAGTTCTTGCGCACTGAAGCTCAAGTTCTTCAACGCCCCGACGTTCTCGATAATCTGTTCCGGCCGGCTTGCGCCGATCAGCGCACTGGTTACCCGTGGATCACGTAATGTCCACGCCAACGCCAACTGGGCCAGGCTCTGGCCACGGCGCTTGGCGATTTCATTCAGGCCGCGTACATGGGCGATGTTGGCTTCGGACAGGTGCTGGGCCTGCAACGAGCCACCACCCGGACGGTTCACCCGAGCATCGGCCGGTACGCCATTGAGGTATTTATCGGTCAACAAACCCTGGGCCAGCGGCGTGAAAGCGATCACCCCGGCGCCGAGTTCTTCAGTGGTCTCCAGCAGGTCTTTTTCCACCCAACGGTTGAGCAGGTTATAGGCCGGCTGGTGGATCAACAGCGGCACTTTCCACTCTTTGAGCAGCGCCGCCATTTCGCGGGTTTTTACCCCGGAGTAAGACGAGATACCGATGTACAACGCCTTGCCTTGCTGCACGGCGGTGGCAAGGGCGCTGGCGGTCTCTTCCAGCGGCGTATCGGGGTCGAAACGGTGCGAATAGAAGATATCCACATAATCGACGCCCAGGCGTTGCAGGCTCTGGTCCAGGCTGGCCAACACGTATTTGCGCGAACCACCACCCTGGCCGTAAGGACCGGGCCACATGTCCCAACCGGCTTTGCTGGAAATGATTAATTCGTCGCGGTAATGCTTGAAGTCTTCGCGCAGCAAACGGCCGAAGTTGATCTCGGCGCTGCCATAGGGCGGGCCGTAGTTGTTAGCCAGGTCGAAGTGGTTGATGCCCAGGTCGAACGCCGTGCGCAGCAACGCGCGCTGGGTGTCGATCGGGGTGCTGTCGCCAAAGTTGTGCCACAACCCCAGTGACAGGGCTGGTAGCACCAATCCACTGCGGCCTACGCGGCGATAGGGAATAGATTCATAGCGGTTTTCGGCAGCAATGTACGTCATCGAATCCTCTCTTGATCTAGGGCAAATAAGGCCCGGGAATAAGCATATTCCCGGGCCTTTTAAGCAGCTGAATCGCTTAAGTCTGCCTCTTCCTTTTACAGCAAAGACCTACTTGAGAGGAACGCTATCAGCGCACCATGTGCAAGAACTGCAGATGGCGCTCGTACTGGTCGAGGATGTCATTGATGATCTGCTCCTTGGTGTAGCCCACCAGGTCATAGTCCTGGCTGCCCTCACTCAAGTGCACTTCGGCCCGATAGTAGCGGCGGTTGTTGATCTCTTTCTTACCGATGCCGCCCAAGGCGAACGACGGCGTGAAGTAGCCACGCATCTGCACCTGGTAGATGAACGGACGTTCTTCGCCATGGCCGATTTCGAGGCTGACACTGTCGTTGGACGGGTCGGGCTGGGTCACCACCGTAAGGCCCTTCTCGACAAACACGGCGGTCACTTCTTCAATCGCGGGGCGCACCGTGGTGTCGAGGAAACGGTACACCTCGTCACGCGACGGAAAATGCACGGCCTGGCTCAAGCGCTGGCGCCAGCCGCCTCGACCTTTGCGTGAAGCCGATATCGGCGCCAGGGAATGCAACTGCGCGATCTGCTTTTGCGACTCCAGGTAGAACGCCTTGTGCAGCCCCCACATCATCAGCAGCAGGATCAGCGAGAACGGCAGCGAGGTCAGTACCACCGCAGACTTGAGCGAGTCGATACTGCCAGCGAACAGCAACGCACTGGTGACCAGGGCGGTCATCGCGCCCCAGAACACACGCAGCCACTTCGGCCCGTCTTCATCCGCGTTGCCGCCTTTGGACGAGAGGGTGGAGAGCACCACAGTGCCGGAGTCAGCCGAGGTCACGAAGAATACAAAGCTGATGAACACCGTGACCGCGATCACGGTCTTGCTCCACGGGTAGGTTTCCAGCAGCAGGTAGAGGCTCATCGATGGGTCATCGATAGCCGACTGGCCCAGTGCAGCCATGCCATGGTTGAGCACCTGGTCGATGGCGCTGTTACCGAAAATCGACATCCACGCCAGGGTGAAGCCCAGCGGAATCAGCAGCACGCCAAACACGAATTCGCGGATGGTGCGGCCACGGGAAATGCGCGCGATAAACAGGCCCACGAACGGCGACCATGCGATCCACCAGGCCCAGTAGAACACCGTCCAGCCGCCCAGCCAGTCGCTCGGCTCGTTGTAGGCGTACACATCAAAACTCTTGGTGGGCAACGCGCCCAAATAGTCACCGATGTTCTGGATCAGGGTGTTGAGCAGGTGCTGGGTAGGCCCGGCGAACAACACGAACAGCAGCAGCGCACAGGCCAGCAGCATGTTGATGTCGGACATCACCCGCACGCCCTTGTCGACGCCGGCCACGGCCACGATGATCGCCGCGCCCATCATCAGGGTGATCAGGCCCACCTGGATCCACTGGGTATGGGCAATGCCAAACAGGTAGTCCAGGCCAGAGTTGAGGTGCAGTACGCCAAAGCCCATGTCGGCGCCCAGGCCGAACACCGTGGCAATGATGCCAAAGCCATCCACCGCATAACCGATAGGGCCATTGATGCGCTTGCCGATCAGCGGGTACAGCGCCGAGCGCAATGCCAGCGGCAGGTTATGCCGGTAGGCGAAATAGGCCAGGGCCATGCCGACAAACGCGAACACGCCCCAGCCATGCAGGCCCCAGTGCAGGAACAACACCTGCATGGCCTGGCGCGCCGCATCGGCGTTCATTGCTTCGCCTTGGGGCGGCTGCACCAGGTGCGTCAGCGGCTCCGAGACACAGAAGAAAAACAGCGTGATGCTGATCCCGGCGGCGAACAACATGCCGGCCCAGGACAGGTAACTGAATTCGGGCTCGTCGTGGTCGGCACCGAGTTTTATCTTGCCGTAGCCCGATAGCGCGGTGACCACCACGAAGACCAGATACAGGGTCATCGCCAGCATGTAGTACCAGCCGACCGTGTTGGCCGCCCAGTTTTGCGCCGCCAGCAGCCAGGCACCGGCCTGTTGCGGGATAGCGATGACCGTGATGCCAAACAGCAGGATGACGGTGGCGGCAAAATAGAAAACGGGCGCATTCATGCGCACCATGCCGCTGGAAGGGGTGGACGATGCACTCATGAACGATGCACCTCAAGGTTGCGGGATATGGCTGTAAAAAACGGACTCAGCAAAGGTAAGCCTCCTGTTGTGAGCGGGCAGCGAACCACCGGTTTAACTTGAACGAACGTTCAAGTTAAACATGAATAGGCGGTCTGGGACTAATCGCAAGGCTGAGTGGTAGGTGTTTCCTACACTAGCTCAGGGATTGGTATGACGGATGAAGAAGGCAAATCGTTCAGCGACCCCACGTTGAAATACATTCGAAATGTGGGAGCTGGCTTGCCTGCGATAGCGCTGGGTCAGCCACCCATCTGTTGACTGATACACCGCTATCGCAGGCAAGCCAGCTCCCACACTGACCGGCGTTTGGCTCAGGTATTACTTCTGCGCCCCATCATCATGCTGCAAATTCGCCTGGGTGATATTCGCCCCGGCCGGCACGCTGCGGGTCAGCCACACATTGCCGCCAATGGTCGAACCCTGGCCAATGGTGATCCGCCCCAGGATCGTCGCCCCGGCGTAAATCACCACATCATCTTCAACAATAGGGTGACGCGGGTGGCCTTTCTGCAATTGCCCATCTTCATCCGCCGGAAAGCGTTTGGCGCCCAGTGTCACGGCCTGGTAGATGCGCACGCGCTCGCCGATGATCGCCGTCTCGCCAATCACCACGCCTGTGCCGTGATCGATAAAGAAACTCGGGCCGATCTGTGCGCCGGGGTGGATATCAATGCCGGTGGCCGAGTGGGCGATTTCTGCACTGATCCGCGCCAACAGCGGCAGGCCGGCACGGTACAGGTGATGGGCCAGGCGATGGTGGATCACCGCCAGGATGCCCGGGTAGCACAACAGCACCTCATCCACACTGCGTGCGGCCGGGTCGCCGTGGTAGGCGGCCAGTACGTCGGTGTCCAGCAGGCTGCGCAAGGATGGCAAGGCCAGGGCGAAATCCTGGATCAGGCGAATGGCGTGGGCGTTGACTTCGCTGTCGTCCTCACCGCTCTGGCGCGCGGCATAGCGTAACTCCAGGCGCGCCTGGGCGAGCAAGGCGTTGAGCGCGACGTCGAGCGTGTGGCCCACGTAGAAGTCTTCGCTTTCTTCGCGCAGGTCCGCCGGGCCCAGGCGCATCGGAAACAGGGCGCCGCACAAGGCCTCAAGAATCTGTGCCACCGCCTCGCGGGACGGCAACTCGCGGCCACCATGCTCGCCACTCAAGCGCCCATTGCGCGTTCGCCACTGGTCGCGGGCGCCGCGCAGCTGGCTGACGATGGTCTGCAATTGCCAATGACTGGAACGCTCACTCACGGTATTCACTCCTGACGAAATGGCCATCACTTTACGGTATGCACCCAGGCAGCTCTTAAGAACCAATGGTGTGAACATAAGAACCTTTCGTCATAAGCGATTGACGGTTGCCCGATGAAAAGTGCCTGCCTATAGTCCCCCCATCACTCAGCCACCGTGCGTACCCATGATCAAACAACAGCTCGACCGTTTTAACCGTCTGGAACTACTGGGCAGTGCCACGGCCCTGGAAAAACTCGAGCGGCTGTCGGCTTGGCTGGGCAGGGACATCTACGTCAAACGCGATGACACCACGCCGCTGGCCATGGGCGGCAACAAGCTGCGCAAACTCGAATACCTGGCCGCCGACGCCATCGCCCAGGGCGCCGATACCTTGGTCACCGCCGGCGCGATCCAGTCCAACCATGTTCGCCAGACCGCCGCGCTGGCTGCCAAGCTCGGCCTCGGCTGTGTTGCCCTGCTGGAGAATCCTACCGGCACCGACGACCCCAACTACCTGGGCAACGGCAATCGCCTGCTGCTGGAGTTGTTCGACGCCAAAGTGGAGTTGGTGGAAAACCTCGACAACGCCGACGACCAACTCAACGCCCTCGCCGACCGCCTGCGCAGTAACGGCAAGAAGCCGTACCTGGTGCCTATCGGCGGTTCCAATGCACTCGGCGCGCTGGGCTACGTGCGCGCCGGGCTGGAGTTGGCCGCGCAGATTGAAGACAGCGGCATTGAATTTGCCGCCGTGGTGCTTGCCTCTGGCAGTGCCGGCACCCACAGCGGCCTGGCCCTGGCCTTGAGCGAAGCACTGCCGCAATTGCCGGTGATCGGCATCACGGTGTCGCGTACCGAGCAAGCGCAATTGCCCAAGGTGCAGGGCTTGGCCGAGCGCACTGCCGAGTTGCTCGGCGTGGCTATTCCGCAAGCCTTCAAGGTCACCCTGTGGGACGAGTATTTCGGGCCGCGTTATGGCGAGCCAAACGCTGGCACCCTCTCGGCGATCAAACTTTTGGCCAGCCAGGAAGGTCTGTTGCTGGACCCGGTGTATACCGGCAAGGCCATGGCCGGTTTGCTGGACGGCATCGGGCGCCAGCGCTTTGAAGAGGGGCCGATCATTTTCCTGCATACCGGTGGCGCGCCGGCATTGTTTGCTTATGACTCAGTTTTCAACTGATTGAATACGGTCGATGTGGGAGCTGGCTTGCCTGCGATTGCGGTGGGTCAGCCAGAAACTTGGCACTGACACACTGCAATCGCAGGCAAGCCAGCTGCCACACAAGCCGCGCATATTTCCAAAAAGAATATGAAATTGTATTTTTATTATTTTCAAGACTTAAAAACCCGCTTTATCATCGCGCCGAAGGCGAAGACGCGCTTCGCACTTTAGGGCAGGATACGACTACCGCGTCACCTGCTTCGCTCACCATAAAAACACAGGGGCTCTCCATGACTATTTCCGCATTTCGTCGCACGCTGTTGGTTGGCACTTTGGGCCTGGCGCTTGGCGCTGGCTGGCTGGGCCAGGCGGTTGCCGGCGAGCAGTTGAACACCATCAAAAAGGCCGGCGAGATCAAGATCGGCCTGGAAGGCACCTACCCACCGTTCAGCTTTGTCGATGAAAGCGGCAAGCTCAGCGGTTTCGAAGTGGAATTGTCCGAGGCACTGGCCAAGGAGCTGGGCGTCAAGGTCAAGCTGCAAGCCACGCCATGGGACGGCATCCTTGCCGCGCTGGAATCCAAGCGCCTGGACGCCGTGGTCAACCAGGTGACCATTTCCGAAGAGCGTAAGAAAAAATACGATTTCTCCAAGCCTTACACCGTGTCCGGCATCCAGGCGCTGGTGCTGAAAAAGAACGTCGACTCGATCAAGAAAGCCGACGACCTGGCCGGCAAGAAAGTGGGTGTGGGTCTGGGCACCAACTACGAACAATGGCTCAAGGACAACCAGCCTAAAGCTATTATCAAGACCTACAACGACGACCCGACCAAGTTCCAGGATCTGCGCATCGGCCGCATCGACGCCATCCTGATCGACCGCCTGGCCGCGCTGGAATACGCCAAGAAGGCCCCCGACACCGCCGCTGCCGGTGACGCCTTCTCCCGTCAGGAATCCGGTATCGCCCTGCGCAAAGGCGAGCCTGAATTGCTCGACGCAGTCAACAAGGCTCTGGACAAACTGCGCGCCGACGGCACCTTGAAGACGCTGTCCGAGAAGTACTTCAACGCTGACGTCACTCAATAATGGAAGCAGGTTTCCAACTCGCGCTGGACTCCGCGCCCTTTCTGCTCAAGGGCGCGTACTACACGGTAATCCTCAGCCTCGGCGGGATGTTTTTCGGCCTGTTGCTGGGCTTCGGCCTGGCCTTGATGCGCCTCTCGCGCTTCAAGTTGCTGAGTTGGACGGCCCGGGTCTACGTGTCGTTCTTTCGTGGCACGCCGTTGCTGGTGCAGCTGTTCCTGATCTACTACGGCTTGCCGCAAGTGGGCATCGAGCTGGACCCTATCCCTGCTGCCATGATCGGCTTTTCGCTGAACATGGCTGCCTATGCGTGTGAAATCCTGCGGGCCGCCATCGCCTCCATCGAGCGTGGCCAGTGGGAAGCTGCTGCCAGTATCGGCATGACCCGTGCGCAGACGTTGCGCCGGGCCATCCTGCCCCAGGCGATGCGCACGGCGTTGCCGCCTTTGGGCAACAGCTTTATTTCACTGGTCAAGGACACGGCGCTGGCCGCCACCATCCAGGTGCCCGAGCTGTTCCGCCAGGCCCAACTGGTGTCGGCGCGTACCTTCGAAATTTTCACCATGTATCTGTCCGCGGCCCTGATCTACTGGATCCTGGCGAGCATCCTGGCGCATCTGCAAAATCGTCTGGAAGACCGGGTCAACCGGCATGACCTGGAGTCTTGAAGCATGATCGTGGTTGAAAAACTGACCAAACAATTCAATGGTCAGGTGGTGCTCAACGGCATCGACCTGGAGGTCAAGGAAGGCGAAGTGGTCGCCATCATCGGCCCCAGCGGTTCCGGCAAGACCACCTTCCTGCGCTGCCTGAACTTCCTCGAAGAACCCACCAGCGGCCGTATCAAGGTCGGTGACATCGAGATCGACAGCAGCAGGCCGCTCAACCAGCAACAGGGCCTGGTGCGACGCCTGCGCCAGCATGTGGGCTTTGTGTTCCAGAACTTCAACCTGTTCCCCCACCGCACCGCGCTGGAAAACGTCATCGAAGGCCCCATCGTGGTCAAGAAGATGCCACGGGAAGCGGCGGCCGAACTGGGGCGCAAGCTGTTGGCCAGGGTCGGCCTGGCGGGCAAGGAAGCGTCCTACCCAAGGCGGCTGTCCGGCGGCCAGCAACAGCGTGTGGCGATTGCCCGCGCATTGGCCATGGAGCCGGAGGTGATCCTGTTCGACGAACCCACCTCGGCCCTCGACCCGGAACTGGTGGGTGAAGTATTGGCGACCATTCGCAGCCTGGCCGAAGAAAACCGCACCATGGTCATCGTCACGCACGAGATGAGCTTTGCCCGTGATGTGGCCAACCGGGTGATCTTTTTCGACAAGGGCGTGATCGTCGAACAGGGCGAAGCCAAGGCGCTGTTTGCCAACCCCAGGGAAGAACGTACCAAGCAGTTCCTGAGCAAATTCCTCGCCCACTGATGTTCTGTGTGGGAGCTGGCTTGCCTGCGATGCAAGCGCCTCGGTGTAGCAGTCCAACCGGGGTGATCCTATCGCAGGCACGCCAGCTCCCACATAAGCGAGGCCCTACAGGGAGTCGCCATTCCACCCCGTAAAAGACCCCGCCGCCTGCCTCTTGAAATCCCCCTCCCCGTCAGACCCGTCTGAATCTCGCCAAACCCACCGTTTAGCCCTTTGCCTCCATTGACGCTCCTTGGCCAACCCTCTTATCTAGCGCCTTGAGGATTGGATCCTATCCCGGCTACTGACTGAATCGTGCCTTTCGACCCCCCTTGCGCCTGTTCGTCGAGGTTTCGGAACGATTGCTGCTGGCTGCACCAAGGAGATTACTTATGACACACGCTCAAACCTCGGCCACGCTCCGTGCCCCAAGGCTGCCCCAGGCTATTGGAAACGGCATCAGCGCCCTGGCCTCCGCCCACTTGCAGGTCGACATTTCACCCTACCCGAGCATGGAAGAAGGCGACCTGATCGAACTGTTCTGGAACAACTGCTTCGCCGCCTCGCGCAAGGTGACGGCGTGCAAGATCGGCACGTGCACCCACCTGTGCGTACCGCAGAGTTTTGTGCAGGACGGACCGGCACGCGTCCACTACCAGGTCTTGCAGATCGGCCATGGCCCGATGCGCTCGGCGGTGACCCTGGTGCGGGTCAAGACCAACTACCCCGGCGGTCAGCCTTCGCCGCGCCTGAACCCTGAAGGCGGCGATGAAAACCAGAACCTGGCGCCCGTGAACCTGCCCGAGACGATCCGCCGCCATGGCGTCAACAGCAGCCAGGTAAGGCGCGGTATTCCGCTGACCATCGAGCCTTACCTGAACATGAGCACGGGCGATGCCATCACCTTGCGCTGGGGCGATGTACGCCTGGACCTGCCCCGCATTCAGGCTCAAAGCGTCGGCCTGGCGGTGCAGGTGTGGGTGCCGCCCCACGTGATTGTCGAAGCCGGCGACGACTGCCGGTTGGAGGTCACCTACTGCATTCTCGATCGCGTGGGTAACAACTCCCGCTGGGCGCCCGCCCGCACGCTGCGCATCGCCGCCTGCACACCGCCCCGCCCAGCCTCGCCCGCGCCAGGCTATCAACCGCGTCGCTTCGGTTCACCCTGTGAACCGGGGTGACAGCCCTTCTATGCATATTCCTAAAAGTTAGTTTATTTAAATAATTAACACGCTTAGGGTATATGCACCGGACCACCGGACATTCCTGATTTTTCTGTTTATTTCATTGAATGCGAGGTCGGTATGGTCAGAATTACCCCGGTGCGCAACGCCAGGGCATTGCGTGCAGCCAAGGAGCGGCGCTGATGTCTAACTTAGCTCTAACATCCCCCCAGAGTGATGTGGACGTAGCTCCCCTGCTGTTGCCCGCCACGGTGCTGCGCAACGACGCCCAGGCGCTGAGCGCCGCCCACGAGCTGGCCCAGGCTGCGCGTGCGCAGGCCGCCCAGCGCGACCAGCAACGCAAACTGCCCTGGGCGCAGCTCGAACAGTTCACCCGCAGCGGCTTGGGCAGTATTTCCATTCCCCGCGAATACGGCGGCCCCCAGGTGTCGTTTGTGACCCTGGCCGAAGTCTTCGCGATCATCAGCGCGGCCGACCCGGCACTCGGGCAGATCCCGCAGAACCATTTCGGCATCTTGCACGTATTGCAGGGCACCGCCACCGAGCGTCAGAAAAAGCAGCTGTTCCAGAGCGTGCTCGACGGCTGGCGCATCGGCAACGGCGGCCCGGAACGCGGCACCAAAAATACTCTGGAGCTCAAGGCGCGCCTCACGGCCGAAGGCGACGGTTACGTGCTCAGCGGCCAGAAGTTCTACTCCACAGGCGCCCTGTTCGCTCACTGGGTGGCAATCAAGGCCCTGAACGATGACGGCAAGCAGGTCATGGCTTTTGTACGTCGCGGCAGCGAAGGGCTGCGCATCGTTGATGACTGGTCCGGCTTTGGCCAACGTACCACCGCCAGCGGCACCGTGCTGCTTGATCGCGTAGCGGTGGACCCGGACCTGGTCATCGACAACTGGCGCCTGGGCGAAAGCCCGAATATCCAAGGGGCCGTGTCGCAACTGATCCAGGCCGCCATCGACGCCGGCATCGCCCGGGGCGCCCTCGACGATGCCATCGCCTTCGTGCGTGAGCGTTCGCGCCCGTGGATCGACGCCAAGGTCGAGCGAGCCAGCGACGACCTGTATGTGATCGCCGATATCGGCAAGCTGAAGATCGAACTGCACGCCGCCGAAGCCCTGCTGCGCAAGGCAGGCCAGGTGCTTGACCAGGTCAGCGCCGCGCCGATCACCGCGCAATCCGCCGCCCACGCCTCGATTGCCGTGGCCGAAGCCAAGGTGCTGACCACCGAAGTGGCGTTACAAGTCACCGAGAAGCTCTTCGAACTGGCGGGCAGCCGCGCCACCCTGGCCGAATTCAACCTTGACCGTCACTGGCGCAACGCCCGGGTTCACACCCTGCACGACCCGGTGCGCTGGAAGTACCACGCCATCGGCGCCTATCGGCTCAACGGCACCTTGCCGGCTCGTCATTCGTGGATTTAACCAACCAGAACACTTTTTCCACGAGCTTCTGGAGAAACTCATGACCCTTTCTCACCCCGTCGCGGTCATCACCAGCGACGAACAAGCGCTTATTGTCGCCAGCGATCTTGCTGAAGACTTGCGCCGCGACAGCGCCCAACGCGACCGCGAACGCCGCCTGCCGCTGCCCGAGCTGGACGGGTTTTCCCGCTCTGGCCTGTGGGGCATCAGCGTGCCCAAGGCCTACGGTGGCGCGGGCGTGTCCAACGTCACCCTGGCCAAGGTCATCGCACTGATCGCCCAGGCCGATGGCTCGTTGGGCCAGATTCCGCAAAACCATTTCTATGCCCTCGAAGTACTGCGGGTGAACGGCAGCCCCGAACAGCAGCAACGCCTGTACGCCGAGGTATTGGCCGGCCAACGCTTTGGCAACGCCTTGGCGGAGCTGGGCACCAAGACCGCCCATGACCGCATTACCAGCCTCACCCGCGACGGCGATGGTTTTCGCATCAACGGGCGCAAGTTCTACGCCACCGGCGCGATCTACGCCCAGCGCATCCCCACCTCGGTGGTGGATGCAAATGGCGTGCAGCAACTGGCCTTCGTACCGCGTGACAGCGAGGGGCTGACGGTGATCGATGACTGGAGCGGCTTCGGCCAGCGCACCACCGGCAGCGGCTCGGTAGTGTTCGACAACGTGTGGGTCGCGGCGCAAGACGTGGTGCCGTTCCAGAGCGCTTTCGAACGCCCGACCACCGTCGGCCCGCTGGCGCAGATCCTCCACGCAGCCATCGACACCGGCATCGCCCGCGCGGCCTTTGAGGACGCCTTGCATTTTGTGCGCACCAAGACCCGCCCATGGATCGACGCCGGCAACGACAAGGCCACCGAAGACCCGCTGACACTCAAGAGCTTCGGCCACCTGAGCAGCCGCCTGCACGCCGCCGAAGCCTTGCTGGAACGCTCGGGTGAATTCCTCGACCGCGCCCAGGCCGACAGCAATGCCCAGACCATCGCCGCAGCCTCCATCGCCGTCGCCGAAGTACGCGCCCTGAGCACCGAGATCTCCCTGGCGGCCGGCAGCACCCTGTTCGAACTGGCCGGCAGCCAGGCGACCCTGGCCGAACACGGCCTGGACCGCCACTGGCGCAACGCCCGGGTGCACACCCTGCACGACCCGGTGCGCTGGAAATACCATGCGGTTGGCAACTACTACCTCAACGATGAAAACCCGCCGCTGCGGGGGACCATCTGATGAGCAAAAAAAAGATCCTGCTCAATGCTTTCAACATGAACTGCATCGGGCACATCAATCACGGTTTGTGGACTCATCCACGGGACAACTCGACCGAATACAAGACCCTCGAATACTGGACTGAACTGGCGAAGATCCTGGAGCGCGGGTTGTTCGACGGTTTGTTCATCGCTGATATCGTCGGCGTGTATGACGTGTATCAGGACTCCATCGACGTGCCGCTCCAGGAGTCGATCCAGTTACCGGTCAACGACCCGTTGCTGCTGGTGTCGGCCATGGCCGCCGTTACCCAGCACCTTGGCTTCGGCCTTACCGCCAACCTCACCTATGAGCCGCCGTACCTGTTCGCCCGGCGCATGTCGACGCTGGATCACCTGAGCCGTGGCCGGGTGGGTTGGAACATTGTCACCGGCTACCTCGACAGCGCCGCCAAGGCCATGGGCCTTACCGAACAGGTCGAGCATGACCGGCGCTACGACCAGGCCGATGAATACCTGCAGGTGTTGTACAAGCTCTGGGAAGGCAGCTGGGAAGACGACGCGGTGCACAACGATCGCCAAGCGCGGGTGTATGCGCAACCGGGCAAGGTGCACAAGGTAGAGCACCACGGCGAGTTCTATCAGGTGGAGGGTTACCACCTGTGCGAGCCCTCGCCGCAGCGCACGCCGGTGCTGTTCCAGGCCGGCAGTTCCGAGCGCGGCTTGCTGTTCGCCGGGCGGCATGCCGAGTGCGTGTTTATCAGCGGGCAGAACAAGGCCGCGACCAAGCGCCAGGTGGACAAGGTGCGCGCCAGCGCAGTGGAGGCTGGGCGCAACCCGGACGACATCAAGGTGTTCATGGGCCTGAACGTCATTGTGGGCGCCACTGAAGCGTTGGCCTGGAACAAGCACGCCGAGTACCTCAGCTACGCCAGCGCGGAAGCCGGCGTGGCGCACTTCTCGGCCTCGACCGGGATTGATTTTGCCCAGTACGCGTTGGACGAACCGATCCAGTACGTCAAGAGCAACGCGATCCAGTCGGCCACCCAGAACCTGCAGAACAACGACTGGACCCGGCGCAAATTGCTCGACCAGCACGCCTTGGGCGGGCGCTATATCACCCTGGTGGGCTCGCCTGAACAGGTGGCCGATGAGCTGGAATCCTGGATCAGCGAAACCGGGCTGGATGGTTTCAACCTGACGCGCATTGTGACGCCGGAGAGCTATGTGGATTTCATTGAGCTGGTGATACCGGAGTTACAACGACGGGGCTCGTACAAGACGGAATATGCGCAGGGAACGCTGCGGGAAAAAGTCTTTCACGACACGGCTCGCTTACCCAACCAACACACCGGCTCTACCTACCGCCACGTTGTTTGATCGTTCCCACGCTCCGCGGGGGAATGCCTCTTGGACGCTCTGCGTTCGCTTTGGGGACGCGGAGCGTCCCTGGCTGCATTACCACGCGGAGCGTGGGAACGATCTCGCTACCTAAGACCTTATGACTGGAAAACCACTATGAAAAAGACATTCTTAAACAACCCAGTCAAAGCACTGGCCCTGGCCTTCGGCTTATTCAGCTCGGCGGTATTCGCCGCCGACGCCCCGCTGAAAATCGGCACCACCGCCGCCTTCGCCATTCCGCTGGAAGCCGCCGTAGAAGAGGCCGGCAAGCAGGGCCTGAAGGTCGAACTGGTGGAGTTCACCGACTGGATCGCGCCCAACGTCAGCCTCGCCGCCGGCGATATCGACGTGAACTACTTTCAGCACATTCCCTTCCTGGAGAACGCCAAGGCCGCCGCCGGGTTTGACCTGGTGCCGTACGCGCCGGGCATCATCAACAACGTCGGGCTGTATTCGAAAAAATACAAAAGCTTCAACGAGCTGCCCGCAGGCGCCAGCGTGGCGATTGCCAACGACCCGATCAACAGCGGGCGCGGCCTGCAACTGCTGGCCAAGGCCGGGCTGATCACCCTCAAACCGGGTGTGGGCTACAAGGCCACCGAAGAAGACATCGTCGCCAACCCGAAAAACATCAAGATCCTGCAAGTGGAAGCGGTGCAACTGGTGCGCGCCTATGACGACGCCGATCTGGTGCAGGGCTACCCGGCGTACATCCGCCTGTCCAAGACCTTCGATGCCGAGTCGGCACTGCTGTTCGACGGCCTCGATCATCCGGAATACGTGATTCAGTTCGTCATCCAGCCCAAGAGCAAAACCGACCCACGGGTGATCAAGTTCGTCGATATCTACCAGCACTCGCCAGTGGTGCGTGCAGCCTTGGACAAGTCCCTCGGCAAGCTCTATCAGGTTGGCTGGGAAGCTAAACCATGAGTGCCGCCAACGCCCGATTGCACGATCTGGCCCCTGCGCCCAGCCACGCGGAACAGACTGAACTGCACCCGGACTTGAACCGCGCCCATGTGCGGTTCATCAACCTGGGCAAAACCTATGACGGCACGGTGCATGCGCTGCAAGGCATTGACCTGGCGATCCAGCGGGGCGAAGTGTTCGGCATCATCGGCCGCAGCGGCGCCGGCAAGTCGTCGCTGATCCGCACTATCAATCGCCTGGAACAACCCAGCAGCGGACGGGTGCAGATCGACCAGGTGGACATCGGCAGCTTCGATGAAGACCACCTGGTGGCGCTGCGGCGACGCATCGGCATGATCTTCCAGCACTTCAACCTGATGTCGGCCAAGACCGTGTGGCAGAACGTCGAGTTGCCGCTCAAGGTCGCCGGTGTGCCCCAGGCACAACGCGCGCGAAAGGTGCATGAACTGCTGGAGCTGGTAGGCCTGCAAGACAAACACAAGGCGTACCCGGCGCAGCTGTCCGGCGGGCAAAAGCAGCGCGTCGGCATCGCCCGCGCGCTGGTGCACGACCCCGAGATTCTGCTGTGCGACGAAGCCACCTCGGCCCTCGACCCGGAAACTACCCAGTCGATCCTCGGCCTGCTGCGCGAGATCAACCAGCGCCTGGGCCTGACCATCGTGCTGATCACCCATGAGATGGCGGTGATCCGCGACATCTGCCACCGCGTAGTGGTGCTGGAGCACGGGCGTATCGTCGAGCAAGGCCCGGTGTGGCAGGTGTTTGGCGATCCGCAACATGAGGTCAGCAAGACCCTGCTCGCACCGCTGCAACACGGCTTGCCGCCAGAGTTGCAACGCCGCCTGCAACCCACGCCCGCCTCGGCCGACGCCGCACTGGTGCTGCGCCTGCAGTTCACCGGCAGCGACACCCTGGAGCCAGACCTCGCGGCGCTGTTCAGTGCCCTCGGCGGCCGTGTGCGTTTACTACAAGGGGGCGTGGAACGCATCCAGGGGCATGCCTTGGGGCAACTGCTGCTGGCGGTGAATGGATCGCCGCACAACGCCGAAGAACTGCGCAAACGCGCGGCCAACTGGGCACAACAGGTGGAGGTGCTGGGCTATGTGGTTTGATCGTTTAGTGCAGGGGGCCATCGACACCTTGTTGATGGTGGGGGTGTCATCGCTGATCGCGCTGCTGGTGGGCATTCCGCTGGCGGTGTTCCTGGTCACCAGTGACAAGGGCGGCATCTACCAGGCACCGGCGCTTAACCGCGTGCTGGGAGCGTTCGTGAATCTGTTCCGCTCCATTCCGTTTCTGATCCTGATGGTGGCGCTCATCCCGTTCACGCGCCTGATCGTCGGCACCACCTATGGCGTCTGGGCGGCAGTGGTACCGCTGACCATCGCCGCCACGCCGTTCTTTGCACGCATCGCTGAAGTGAGCCTGCGCGAGGTCGACCATGGCCTGATAGAAGCCGCGCAGGCCATGGGTTGCCGCCGTTGGCACATCATCTGGCATGTGCTGTTGCCAGAGGCGTTGCCCGGCATCGTCGGCGGCTTCACGATCACCCTGGTGACCATGATCAATTCATCGGCCATGGCCGGAGCAATCGGCGCCGGTGGCCTGGGCGATATTGCCTACCGCTATGGCTACCAGCGCTTCGATACGCAGATCATGCTCACCGTGATTGTGTTGCTTGTGGTGCTGGTGGCGGTGATCCAACTGAGTGGGGATAGGTTGGCGCGGGCGTTGAACAAGCGCTGACGTCACGGGCACTCATCCAGTTGGGCAACACTGGCACGGGGCACGAAGGTGATGGTTTTTTCCTTGGCCTGCCAGGGCCGCACGATATAGCTGCCATCCGAGTCGGCCATCACTCGCAGTTTTACGCTGCGCTTGGGGTTGTCGGCGTCTACCAGCGCGCCGGGAACCTGGGCCTGCGCCGTCCAGGTCATCAAGGTACAAACGCGCCCTCCCGAGGCGGATCCTTGCAGCGGCAGGCCGCCCAACTTGGCCCCACTCGCCGGGATCAGCCCGAGTAAAACGATGAGCGCAAAGGCCACCAATGAGGCGAACGCCACCGGGTTTTTCTGGACGCGCATACGCACCACCAGGCAGGCGGCACTTCCCTGGATCAGGAACAACACGGCCATTTCGGCGGCCATGAACGGCGCAAAGAACACGGCGCTGTCGGAGTACTCGCTGAAGGCGCGGGAGACCGGCACCGTCACCATCAGAATGACCACCATTTGAATGGCCCCGGCGCCAGCACTGGCCAGCCAGAACTCGCCGGACAACTCACGCAGAGCAACATGGGCGGGGCGCGCACGAATGATGATGCCGACATAGGCCACTACCGCCGCCATGATCGCTACGATCCAACTGAACGTCAGCAAAAACCCACTTTCGGCGTTCACGGACAGGTATACGGCGGACATCCAGAACACAAACATCACCAACAGGCTGGCCGCCCAATGTCCCAGTAACCTCCTGTGCTGGGCCGTCTCTTGCGGCGACTGCGGGCTGAGATTGAGTTGATCACTCAGACGCACACCTGTGCCGTTCAGGCGTGTGAACAAGATGAACGTGGGCACCAGGATCGATGCACCCATCATGCCGATCACAAATACCAACATGGCGAACATCGCTGGCAATGCGGTGAACGCCGACGCCGACAAGATACTCAGCGGCACCTTTTCCATCTGGATGTACTGGTACAGGTATAGGCCTGCCACCGAGAGAATCCCCACCGTCAGCGGCCAGGCACGCTCATTGAGCCAGAACAGCCCATTGCTCAATCTCGTGGCGTATTGGTCGACCTTGTTCGGCGCGGTGTGGTTGCCAACGGTGGGACGTTTTTCCTCTTCCATGGATGTATAACCCTCTGCAAATGAGGGCCAAATCTTACCCATAATTTCCCGTGGCGGTCTGTCGGATGCGCGCACTGCGACTGCCGTGAAGTGCCCTACAGCGGATACACGGTTTTCAACTCAAGAGTGGGCCGGGGTATAGTCCAGCCACCTCAGCCGCAGCCGTGCGCCATGCCATGAAACTTGCTCCCGACGACCTCAACCAGATCACCTCCACCACCCTGGGCCATTACAACAAGGTGGCCGAAGACTTCCGTGAAGGCACCCGCGATCACGATGTGAGCCAGAACGTCGACGCGCTGCTGCGGCATATCCAGGGCACGCCGCCGTTCACTGTGCTGGATTTCGGCTGTGGGCCAGGGCGGGATTTGCAGACGTTTACGCGCATGGGGCATATCGCCGTGGGCCTGGATGGCTCCGAACGTTTTGCGCAGATGGCCCGCGAAGACAGCGGCTGTGAGGTGCTGCAGCAGGACTTTTTCAAGCTGGACCTGCCCGCCGACCGCTTCGATGGCGTGTTTGCCAATGCGGTGCTGTTTCATATTCCCAAGCAGGAGTTGCCCCGAGTGCTCAAAGAGCTGCACGGCGCGTTGAAGCCTGGGGGCGTGCTGTTCAGCTCGAACCCTCGGGGCGAGAACCAGGAGGGCTGGAATGGGCCGCGGTATGGCTCTTATCACGATCTGCAGGCCTGGCGGGCCTTGCTGACCGCAGCCGGGTTTGAAGAGTTGGAGCACTACTACCGGCCGGCCGGGTTGCCGCGGGAACAGCAGCCTTGGTTGGCGAGTGTATGGCGTAAGATTTAGTGCTGCATCGCCTGTACCTGCCTCATCGCAGGCAAGCCAGCTCCCACCTTTGGAATGCATTCCCTTGTGGGAGCCGGGCTTGCCCGCGATGACGCCGTAACGGGCAGCGTTATTTCACCTGATACACCACCGGCTCCCACCTTTGGAATGCATTCCCTTGTGGGAGCCGGGCTTGCCCGCGATGGCGCCGTAACGGGCAGCGTTATTTCACCTGATACACCACCGGCTCCCACCTTTGGAATGCATTACCCTGTGGGAGCCGGGCTTGCCCGCGATGACGCCGTAACGGGCAGCGTTATTTCACCTGATACACCACCGGCTCCCACCTTTGGAATGCATTACCCTGTGGGAGCCGGGCTTGCCCGCGATGGCGCCGTAACGGGCAGCGTTATTTCACCTGATACACCACCGGCTCCTCCCCCTCCACAAGCACCGTCACACTGCGCCCGGCATACCCCTGTTTATCCACCGCCGAGAAATTCGCCACCAGCCGCGTCCCGTCTGCGAAGGTGGTTTGCTGCAGCTGCTTGTCCACCGTCAGCCAGCGGAAATCCGTCATTTCCTGGGTTGCCAGGCGCTGGTGCAACGGCCGGAAAAAACGGTCCTGGCGCTGAATAATCGGCAGCCGCGCCTTGAGCGTCGCCGCACTGAGGTGGTACAGCGGCGGCACGTTGTAGAGCAGTTGGGTCAGCTCATTGTCGCCCTGCACATTGCTCAGTTTGAGGCTGTCGAACAGCCAATGATGGGTGGTGATCACCGAGCCATGGAACACCGCCTGATACAACGGCACGCGCATCGTCGGTTCGAAATACAGCGCGCGAAACGGCTCCTTCAACGGCACCGATTTGAAGAACACCGCCGGTTGCTCCGTGGGGTACCAGTTGCCTACGAAGTACGGCGACTGCGGGTCCTGGGTCATCTCGCGGTCACCCCAGCCGATCACCGGGGTCTGCATGCCGTGGGCAAACAGGATGCCTTGGGCAGTGATCGCGTTGCCGTCTTCGGAGCCTGTGACCAGCTTCGGCACGGTGTTGATCCAGCGGGAAGCATCGATATTGCCTTCGGCGTTTTGTGCCTGAGTCATGCTGGCGTTGCTGCGATAGCTGTCGAACAACATGCTGGTGGCGTAGGCATCGAGAAACCAGGCATTGAAGCCAGCCTTGGCGTGTACTGCCTTCACCCGTGCCTCCAGCAGCGGCCGCACACAACGTGGATCCGTGTAGTGGCCGGACTTCTGGAAACCGGTTTTCAGCTTGCCGTCTTTCAACACGATCGCGCAGTCGCGGTAGGCCTTGGCGCCCAGGTGGGCAGTGGTCCAATCGGGGTTTTCGGTGGAGGACAGGGCCGTTTCGTAGGAGTCGTAAGGCGCCATCAGAAAACCGGCTTCCACCCCCGCGCGAATCGCTTCGGGATGCCAGAGGCCACCCTCCCAACCTTCGCCCAAGGTCAGCAGCAGACGCTGCAGCCCGGCGTCGCGCAGGGTTTGAATGGTGCTACTGCCCCAGGTCTGCGGGCTGTCACTCAAGGCTCCCGCAAAGTCCACGGCCAGTTCACTGCGCAGCTCACCATAACGGGCGGCAAGGCGGGTCATATCTGGCTCTTGCACTTGCCAGGCCTGCCGGGCCTTGGTGTTGATCGCCGCGTTGAGGCCGCGCAGGAGCACGGTTTGTTCATAGCGATTCAGTGCAGCGGACTGCGCCAGCAGCTGTGCGCTCTCTTTGTCCATCAGGCTCTTGAGTTCATGGCTGCGCAGCCGTTGGATCAGTCTTGGCCAATCACGCACATCGCCCAAAGCCAGCAGGCCGTTGTCCCAGAGGTACACATGGCTGGCGCCCAGCAGTTTCTGGGCTTCGGGTGTTTGCCGCAGTTTGTCCGCCAACGGCTCATAGCGGCCCTGCTCCACCAGCCACTGGCGGTAGCGCTTGGCACCAGCCAATGGGTCGGCATCGCCCAGGTACAGCCGCAGCGTCATCGGCGCATCAGGCGCCAGCGAGGTGAATTCATGGGCCGCGCAGAGCGCCAGGCCGTTGCCGTCGGCTTGCCATTGCAGGCGGTTGTTGTAGGGGTTGGTCAACAGCCAGCTCAAGGTGAAGCCACCGTGATCCACGCCCCACAGCGGCAGGCTCAGGTCTTGGGTGGTATTGAACTCGCCCCGCTCCAGCAGAAACGTCTTCCAGATGGCATTGCCGGCAGGCACGTAATGCCCCTCGGCCAAGGGCCAGATCAACCCTCGCCCCATGGCCTCGGCAGGCTGACGCAGCAGGGCCAGCTCACCGGGCTCGCGGGCGTTGATGGTCAAGGCCAGGTCGCGCTGTTGCAGGCGGGCGGTCAGGCGATAGGCGCCGTTGTCCCATTGCCAAGTGGCTTGATCAGGCGTGTTCTGCAATTGGCTGACGGCATGCGAGGCCACACCGCTGGACGCCTGCACCGAAGCCTGGCCTGCGGGTGTCACGCGCAGCGCCAGGGTGGCGGGGTCGAGTTCGACGCGCCACAAGGCATTTTCCAGTACGGTGGCGGCGAAGGCAGACGGTGCAAGGAGCAACGCGCAAAACAGCAAGGTGAAACGCAGGCACTGCATGAGGATCGACCTGGGTTTGGAATGAGGACCAGAGGGTACAACATGCAGTAGCGAGCCAGGACGACATGGGGATTTTTCAGAAACTTCACACAGTCTCAACTAGAATGAAGATCCAAATGTGGGAGCTGGCTTGCCTGCGAAAGCGACAGTTGAGTCACAGATGCAGCGACTGATACACCGCCTTCGCGGGCAAGCCCGCTCCCACAGGGGGTTTGCGCTTAACCGGCAGCCCCCTCTCTCAGTGTTAATCCTGTTGTGGCTGACGTTCGTGTTTCGGCTCGCGGATCTTGTACCAGGCCACATACAGCGCCGGCAGAAACAGCAACGTCAGCAACGTCGCAATGATGATCCCGCCAATCATCGCGTAGGCCATCGGCCCCCAGAACACTTCCCGCGCAATCGGGATCATGCCCAGGCTCGCGGCGGCGGCCGTCAGCAGAATCGGCCGACGCCGGTGTTCGGTCGCTTCCACCACCGCGTCCCACGGCGTGTAGCCGGCCTCTTCGTACTCGTGGATCTGTGTGACCAGAATCACCGAGTTGCGGATGATGATGCCGATCAGCGCCAGGATCCCCAGGATCGCCACAAAGCCCATGGGCGTGCCCGTGGGGATCAACGCCAGCACCACGCCGATCAGCCCCAGTGGCGCAACGCTGGCCACCAGGAACATCTTCTGCACGCTGTGCAACTGAATCATCAGGAACGTGGCCATCAGGAACAACATCAACGGCACCACGCTGGCAATCGGGCCCTGGGCCTTGCCACTTTCTTCCACGGTACCGCCGGTGGCGACTTTGTAGCCCACCGGCAAGCCTTCGTTGAATTTCTCGATGGTCGGCGCCAACTGCTTGACCAGGTCGGTCGGCTGCATCTCATCGCGCACCGCGGCCTTGATGGTAATCGTCGGCTTGCGGTCACGACGCCACACCAGCGGCTGCTCCAGTTCGTAACGCACCGTGGCAAAGGCCAGCAATGGAATCGAGGTGCCATTGGGCGTAACGATCTGCAGGTTCTGCAAGGTTTCCGGCGTACCGCGCTCGGCGTCCTCGGCGCGGCCGACCACGTTGATCAGGTAGATATCGTCGTGCACCTGGGTCACCGCCGCGCCGCTGACCACGCTGTTCATCAACTGCGCCACGTCTTCCGACGAAAGCCCCAGTTGCCGCGCCTTGTCCTGGGCGATGTCGACGCGCAGCACTTTGCCCGGCTCGTTCCAGTCGTAGATGATCTCGCCCAGGTGGGTGTTCTGATCCAGCAAGGTCGCCAGTTCAATGGCGTGCTTGCGCACCTGGTCGGTGTCTTTACCAGAGACGCGGTACTGGATCGGCCGCCCGACCGGCGGGCCCATTTCCAGCGGCTGCACGTAGCTGCCGATACCGACAAAATCATCGCGCAAGCGTTTCTGCAATCGAGCGATCAGGGCGCCACGCTCTTCCAGGCCCTTGCTCACAATCACCAGCTGCGCGTAGTAGGGGTTTTCCAACTGCTGGTCCAGCGGCAGGTAGAAACGAATCGCGCCCTGGCCGATGTAGGTGCTCCAACGGGCGATATCCGGGTCGTCCTTGATGATCGCTTCGAGGCGGTCTACCGCCTTGCGCGTCTCGTTGATCGAGGCGTTTTGCGGCAGGTTCAGGTCGACGAGAATTTCCGGACGGTCCGACGACGGGAAGAACTGGTTCTGCACAAATTGCATGGAAAATACCGAGGCCACGAACAGCGCCACGGTGATGCCAATCGCCCACCAGCGGTTGCGCATGGCCCACAGCATGCCGCCATTGAAGGCACGGCCAATGCGCCCTGGCTCGGCGTTATGCGGTTTCACATTGGCGCTGAGAATATGCACGCCGATCACCGGCGCAAACAGCACCGCCACGACCCACGACACCAGCATCGCCACGGCAATCACCGCGAACAGGGTAAAGGTGTACTCGCCTGCCGAACTGGCGTTGAGGCCAATCGGTACGAAACCGGCCACGGTCACCAGCGTGCCGGTGAGCATCGGGAACGCCGTGGAGGTATAGGCGTAAGTCGCCGCCTGTTCCTTGGTTTCGCCTTTTTCCAGGCGCGTGATCATCATCTCCACGGTGATCATCGCGTCATCCACCAGCAGGCCGAGGGCGATGATCAACGCGCCCAGCGACACGCGCTGCATGGTGATGCCGCTGTATTCCATGAACACGAATACCAGCGCCAGCACCAACGGAATCGAGCACGCCACCACCAACCCGGCGCGCATGCCGAGGCTGATAAAGCTCACCACCAGCACGATGATCACCGCCTCGAACAATGCGCTGGTGAAGCCGCCGACCGCCTCTTCCACCACTTCGGCCTGGTCGGACACCTTGTGCACGCCGACGCCCACCGGCAGGTCGGCGGTCAGCTCGTCCATGCGCCCGTGCAGGGCCTTACCGAACGACTGGATATTGCCGCCCTTCTGCATGGCGATGGCCAAGCCAATCGCCGGTTTGCCGTTGAAGCGAAACATCGGCCGCGCCGGGTCCACATAACCACGGCTGATGTCGGCAATATCCGCCAGCCGGTAGAAACGGTCATTGAGGCGCAGGTTGACGTTGGCCAGGTCTTTCTCCGAGGCGAACTGCCCGGAGGTGCGCACGGAGATGCGTTCCGGCCCGGCCTCGATCACCCCGGCGGGGGTCACGGCGTTTTGCGATTGCAGGCTTTGTACGACCTGGCGCTGATCAATCCCCAGGGCCGCGAGTTTGCGCGTGGAGAAATTCAGGTAAATCACTTCGTCCTGCTGGCCGATCATCTCGACCTTGCCCAGCCCTGGCACCGAGCGGATTTCGGCGCGCACCTGTTCCACGTAGTCACGCAACTGGCGCATCGACAGGCCATCGCCGGTAAAGGCATACACCGAGCCGAACACGTCACCGAACTCATCGTTGAACGATGGCCCCTGCAAGCCCTGGGGGAAGGTCCCACGAATGTCATCGATCTTTTTGCGGACCTGGTACCAGATCTCCGGGATGGCCTTGGCACTGGTGGTGTCCTTGAGGAACACGAACACCGTGGACTCGCCGGGCCGGGTGTAGCTTTTCACATAGTCGAGAGAGTCGAGTTCCTCGAGTTTTTTCTCGATACGGTCGGTGACCTGCTTGAGGGTTTCTTCCTGGGTCGCGCCCGGCCAGCGGGTCTGGATCACCATGGTCTTGATGGTGAACGACGGGTCTTCTTCACGGCCCAGGTTCATGTACGAGAACACGCCCATCAGCAGTGCGACGAACATCAGGTACCAGACGAAGGACTGATGCTTGAGGGCCCAGTCGGATAAGTTGAAGCTCCCTTTCATCGCGGGCTGTCCTCGTCGATTTTGACTTTTTGCCCAGGTTTCAGGCTGTTCACGCCGGCGGTGACAATGCGCTCGCCGGGTTTGACGCTGCCATTGAGCAAGGCGCTGCGGGTATCACGGCTGATAACCGTGACCTCGCGGGGTTGCACGGTCTGGCTCTGGGTGTCGAGCAGCCAGATACGGGTCTTGCCGTCCACTTCCTGCAAGGCGCTCAGGGGCAGTTCGATACGCGGGGCGATGGCGGTGCTCAACGTCACGCTGATTGCCGTGCCCAGGCGGAACGCGGGCGGGGTTTCGGCCAGGCTCAGGCGTGCGCGACGGGTGCGCGTGGCGCTTTGGGCCTGAGGCTCGATCTCACGCACCACGGCGGTGGTGTGCACGCTGGGGTCCAGTTGCCCGGCGACCAGGAACACCACATCGGCAGGCAAGCGTTCAGCCAGGCCGGCGGGCAGGTCGATCACCGCTTCCTTGATGTCCGGACGGGCCAGGGTCACCACCTGCTGGCCGGCGCTGACCACTTGGCCGGCCTCAGCGTTCCAGGCAGTGACGATGCCGGCATGGTCGGTGCGCAGTTCGGCGTAGTTGAGTTGGTCCTTGGCCTGGTTGACCGAGGCACGGGCCTGGTCAAGGGTCGCCTGGGTGGTTTTCAGGTCGGTCTGGGCCACATCCAGCTGAGCCTGGGCGCCGACGCCACGGTTGAACAGTTCCTGTTGCCGCCGAGCGTTGGCCTGGGCGTTGATGAACTGCGCCTGTACGCGCGCCAGGTCGCCCTGGGCAGCGCGTAATTGGTTCTGCTGGTCGGTGGGGTCAAGCACGGCGAGCAAGGCGCCCTTCTCCACCTCGGCGCCGACATCCACGGCGCGACGGGCGATGCGGCCGGGCACACGGAAACCCAGGTTGCTTTCATAGCGGGCCTGGATGGTGCCGGCGAAACGACCCAGGTTTTCCTGGTCTTCGGCCCTCACTTCCATGGACAGCACCGGGCGTAAGGGTTCGGGCGGCGCCTCTTCCTTGGAGCAGGCCATCAGCAACAGGCTGGCGGCGACAATGAGCGTCAATTGCTTCATGGCTGCGCTCCGGGTTGGGCGATCTCGACGACCATGCCGGGGTGCAGCAATTGCCCACCGGCTATCACGACTTTTTCACCGCCTTTGAGACCCTCGCCGATGATCACTTTGCCGGTGAGGTAGCGCGCCACGGTGACCTTGTGCAACTGCACCTTGCCTTCACCGTCCACCAGCCACACGGCCGGCTCGCTGAGGTCTTTGGTCAGGGCCGACCAAGGCAGCTCGATGCTCGCCTTGGCCGGGCCATTGGCGGTGGCACTCACCACCGACCCCAGCTCCATACCCTTGGGCAGGCTTTGCAGGGCGATCTTCACTTGGACGGTGCCGGTATTGGCGGCCACGGCGGGCGTGACTTCGCGGACTTTGCCCACGGCCTTGATGCTCGGGTTGTCCAGCAGGCTCACCGTAATCGGCGCGTCGGGGGGCGGCTCCACCAGCAGGGACTCATACACGTTGAACACGGCGTCACGCTCGCCATCGCGGGCCAGGCTGAAGATCGGCACGGTGGCTTGTACCACTTGGCCGACTTCGGCCTGGCGCGCCGTGATGATCCCCGGGGCATCGGCGATCAACGCGGTGTAGCCCAACTGTTCGCGTGCATTGGCCAACTGCGCCTGGGCAGCGGCCAGGGCACTTTGACTGCTGCGCAGCGCGGCCTGGGCGGCGTCGTATTCGCTGCGGCTGGTATAGCCTTTGGGCAAGAGTTTTTCCTGGCGCACGAAGGCGGCGGCGGTCTGCTTGACCCGCGCCTGCTCGGCCACAACCTGGGCCTGGGCCGAATCGACGTTGGTTTGCAGGTCCTTGGGGTCGAGCTTGGCCAAGACTTGCCTGGCCGTGACGCGGTCGCCTACGTCAACCATGCGCTGGATGATCTTGCCACCCACGCGAAAGGACAGATCGGTTTGCACGCGCGCCTGGATATCGCCGGTCAGCGTGACCGCCGCGGCAAAATCCGCTGACTGCACGGTTTGCACGAATACCCGCGAATGCTGCTTGGGCTCGGCTTTGTCCTGGCCACAGCCGCTGAGCAGCGCCAGGAGGCCAAGGCTGAAAATAAATGTCGAGGTGCGACCGCCCATGCAGGCTCCTTTTGCGTGATGCCGACGTTCAAGTGTGTATGCGACTGTGAGCTTAGATCAGGGTTCCTTATCTGCATGGAGGATCCCATACTCCAATGGTTCCCATGCTGACTAATTACACATGCTTAAAACCCTCGCGGTGGCCAATTACCGCTCGATCAACAAATTGGTGGTGCCCCTGGACCGGCTGAACCTGGTGACCGGGCCCAATGGCAGCGGCAAATCCAACCTGTATCGCGCCCTGCGCCTATTGGCCGAAACCGCCCAGGGCGGGGTGATCAATGCGCTGGCCCGCGAAGGCGGGCTGGATTCGACCTTCTGGGCCGGGCCGGAAACCATCAGCCGGCGCATGCGCAATGGCGAAGTACCGGTCGAATCTACTGTGCGCCAGGGCGTCAAACGCCTGCGCCTGGGGTTTGCCGCAGAGGATTTCAGCTACGCGATCTCTTTGGGCTTACCCGAAAAAACCCTCTCGGCCTTCAAACTGGACCCCGAAGTAAAAAAGGAGTGCATCTGGGCCGGCCACGTCTACCGTCCGGCCAGCCTGCTGGTGCAGCGCTCAGGGCCGATGGTGCGTGCCCGCGAAGGCCGTGCGTGGGATGTGCTGGCGCATCACACACCGAACTACCACAGCCTGTTCGATCAGGTCGGCAGCCTGCGTGGCTCGCCGGAAGTGCTGCTGTTGCGTGAAAGCATTCGTGGCTGGCGCTTTTACGATCACTTTCGCAGCGACGTGGACGCGCCAGTGCGCCAGCCACAGTTGGGCACGCGCACGCCGGTGTTGCACCACGACGGCCGCGATCTGGCGGCCGCGTTGCAGACCATCCGCGAGATTGGCGATCCCGAGGCGCTGCAACGCGCCGTGAGCGATGCATTCCCGGGCGCGCGTCTGCACATTGAACCGTTGCAGGGCGGACGCTTTGCCATCGAGTTCTATCAGGAAGGCTTGCTGCGACCGTTGTCGGCGGCGGAGCTGTCGGACGGCACCCTGCGCTACCTGCTGCTGATCGCCGCGCTGCTGACCCCTCGGCCACCGACCATGATGGTGCTGAACGAGCCGGAGACCAGCTTGCATCCGGACCTGTTGCCGGCACTGGCCCGCTTGATTATCCAGGCGTCGAAGCAGTGCCAGGTATGGGTGGTGAGCCATGCCAGCCGCTTGATTGCGGCGTTGCAGCAGGATGAGGGGTGTAACTCGATTGTGTTGGAGAAGGTGTTGGGGGAAACGCGAATTGTGGGGCAAGGGATGCTGGATGCGCCGGCCTGGCATTGGCCGGAGTAGGCGGTGACTGCACTGGCCTCACCGGGGGCAAGCCCCCTCCCACATTTTGATGTGTGAATACATTCAAAGGTGGGAGCTGGCTTGCCTGCGATAGCTATCTCAGCCCTGCCACTTACCGCCTTCAACAATCACACTCTCAGGCTTGGTGTCATCGCTCAGCTCTTTACGCACATATTGGTCATAAAGCTTGAGCAGGAATTTCTCCTCCCCCAACTTCGCCAGCTCAGCGTTCACCCAGTCACGCAGCTCGATATTGCCCTTCTTCACCGCCGGGGCAATGGGTGCTTCATCACCGAGCTTCTCTTCCAGCACGCGGTAGCCAGGGTTCTGCTTGGCCCAACTGAACAGCACCAGGTTGTCTTGCGCATAGGCATCCCCACGGCCAGCCGACAGCGCCTGCAGCGACTCGGAGTTCTTCTCGAACTTGAGCAGCTTCCAGTCCGGATGGTTCTTGGTCAGCCAGATATCCGCCGTGGTGCCGGTGGTGACGATGGTCGTGCGGGTTGCCAGGTCATCCAGGCTTTTGACGGCGCTGTCATTCGGCACCAGAGCCTGCACCGCCACTTTCAGGTTGGGGTTGGTGAAGTCCACTGCTTCCTTGCGTTCAGGCGTCACGGTCATGTTGGCGAGAATCAGGTCGACCTTGTCGCTTTGCAGGAAGGGAATGCGGCTGGCCGGTTCCACGGCGACAAACTCCACCTTGTTTTCATCGCCCAGCAGGTCCTTGGCGAATTGCCGGCCGATGTCGGTATCGAAGCCGACATAACGACCCGCTTCGTCCACAAAGCCGAATGGCGGTTTATCGGTAAACACGCCGACAATCAGCTTGTCCCGCGCTTTGATTTTGTCGATGTAGCTCACAGCCGCAGGTTTTACCGGCTCTTCGGCCTTTTTATCGCAGCCGGCCAGCAAGGCGACGGCAAACAGTGGCAGCAGTAACTTTTTCATATCAGCTCCAGTTCCTTGATCTTTTTGGGCAATGTTGAAACAAAGGAGAACTTCTCCAGGAACTGCTGCGCGCGTGCGGTCTGCGGGTTCGTAAAGAATGCCTCGGGGGTGTTGTGTTCGAGGATGCGACCGGTCTCCATGAACACCACGCGGTCGGCGACGGCGCGGGCGAAGGCCATTTCGTGGGTGACGATCAGCAGGGTCATGCCATCGCGGGCCAAGTCCTGGATCACTTCCAGCACTTCCTTGACCATCTCCGGGTCGAGGGCCGCGGTGACTTCGTCAAACAGCATGACCTGAGGGTTCATGCACAACGAGCGGACGATGGCGATGCGTTGTTGCTGGCCACCGGAAAGCTGGCGTGGGAAGGCGTCGCGCTTGTCGGCAAGGCCCACGCGCTCCAGCAATTTTTCCGCCTGCTCACGGGCTTCACGCGGGTCGCGCTTTTGCACTTTCAGCGGGCCGAGCAGGATGTTGTCGAGCACGCTCATGTGCGGGAACAGGTGGTAGCTCTGGAACACCATGCCAATGTCCTGGCGTACCTGGCGCCAGTCGGTGGTTTTATCCAGCAGCTCTTTGCCAGCAAAGCGCAGGCTGCCGCTGTGCGCGACTTCCAGCCCATTGAGGCAGCGCAACAGGGTGCTTTTGCCACAGCCGCTGGGGCCTAAGATCACCACCACTTCGCCGCGCTGCACGCTCAGGTCGATGCCCTTGAGCACCTGCGCCTCGCCGAAGAATTTGTTGAAACCCTGGAACTCGATCAATGCACTCATGCTTGGGCCCAGCGCCGTTCCAGCAGCTTGGAGGCGGCCGACAACGGGTAGCAGATAAAGAAGAAAAACAGGAACAGCGCACCGTAGATCAATACCGACTCGTAGGTGCGCTCGATGATTTGCTGGCCAACCTTGATCACATCCACCACGCCGATCAGCACCGCCAGGGAGCTGGTCTTGATGATGCGCGTGTACACGTTGATGGTCGGCGGCGTCATGCGCTTGAGGGCCTGGGGCAGCAGTACGTAGCCGTACAACTGTGGGCCGGACAGGCCAATCGACAAGCCTGCTTCGCGTTGGCCACGGGGCAGCGAATGCAGCGCGCCACGCACCACTTCGCCCACCTCGCTGGCGCCCCACAACGACAGCACCAGCACCGCGCACCAGAAACTCGGGATGCTCAGGCCGAAGAAGATCGGCACGCCAAAAAACAGCAGGTACAACCACACCAGCACCGGAATGGCGCGGAACAGTTCCAGGTAGACCCGCAACACGCCGTTGATCGCCTTGTTATTCAAAGTGCGCAGCACGCCGTAGAGCACGCCGCCAACCGTACTGAAGGCGATGCTCAAAAACGAAATTGACAGGGTTTGCGCAGCGCCCTTGCCCAGTTGCGGCAACGACACCCAGAGCAACTCAAGACCCGAACTGGCCATGTTGGAGCCTCCTTTCCAGGCGGCTGAGCAACAGCGACAACGGCAAGAACAACAGCACGCAAATCAGCGTCAGCACAGCGAGCATTTCGTAGGTTTTATAGTAGAGGGCGATATAGCTCTTGGTGGTATAGAGAATCTCCGGCACCGCCACCGCCGACACCACGGTGGTTTCCTTGAGCAGAAAAATGAAGTTGGCGAACAGCGCCGGCAGGCTGAGGATGCCGGCCTGGGGCAGGATCACATGGCGCAACAGTTGCCAGTCGGACAGGCCAATGGACTTGCCCGACTCGATTTGCGCTTGCGGCACCGCTTCCACACCGGCGCGCAGCACCTCGGTGAGGTAGGCGCCGCCCAGAAAGGTCATGGTGATGATCGCCGCCCAGAACCCGGAAATATTGAAACCCAGGGCCGGCAGCGCGAAGTAGACGAAGAACAGTTGGATCAACAGCGGCGTGTTACGCGCCAGCTCCACATAGAGCGCCACCAGGCGCGACAGGTAAGGCGTACGAAACACCAGCAGCGCAGCGTTGATCAGCGCCACCAGCAAGGACGTGGCAATGGCGATCAGGCCGACTTGCAGCGTCACACCCACGGCCTTGAGAAACGCCGGCAGGGTGCTGAGGATAAAAGCGAAATCGAAGGTCATGTGCAGTCCATATCGCCGCATGGGTAATGCCGCGAGCGCAGTCCGTGCCGACGTGGATAACGTCAGCTAGCGCGAACTTTAAAGGTATAAAAATCAAAGTTTAAATACCGAAATAGCATATTGATATCACCCAAAAACCTAACCTCTGTGGGAGCTGTCGATCGTTCCCACGCTCTGCGTGGGAAGGCAGCCCAGGACGCTCTGCGTCCGCTCTAAAGTCGTGACGCAGAGCGTCACAGGAGACGTTCCCACGCGGAGCGTGGGAACGAGCAAGCCAGCTCCCACAGTTTTGACTGTATTTCAGATAAAAAAACGCCGACGCTGGAGTAGCCGTCGGCGTTGAAACCTTGAAGGGGGTTTTGGCTTACATCAGAACGCTGGCACCACCGCGCCGTTGTACTTCTTCTCGATGAAAGCTTTGACTTCCGGGCTGGTCAGGGCCTTGGCCAACTTCTGGATAGCATCGCTGTCCTTGTTGTCCGGGCGCGCCACCAGGAAGTTCACGTACGGCGACTTGGCGTCTTCGATGATCAGCGCGTCTTTGGCCGGGTTCAGGCCAGCTTCCAGGGCGTAGTTGGTGTTGATCAGGTCGAGGTCAACCTGGTCCAGCACCCGTGGCAGCAGGGCCGATTCCAGCTCTTTGAACTTCAGGTTCTTCGGGTTGCTGGCGATGTCTTTCGGCGTGGCCAGGGCGTTTGTCGGGTCTTTGAGGGTGATCACACCAGCCTTTTGCAGCAACAACAAAGCGCGGCCGCTGTTGGAGCCTTCGTTCGGGATAGCCACGGTGGCGCCGTCTTTCAGATCTTCGATTTTCTTGATCTTTTTCGAATAGCCGCCGAAGGGTTCAACGTGCACGCCCACCACGGTAATCAGGTTGGTGCCCTTGCCCTTGTTGAAGTTTTCCAGGTACGGCAGGGTCTGGAAATAGTTGGCGTCCAGGCGTTTCTCAGCGACCTGCACGTTCGGCTGTACGTAGTCGGTAAAGACTTTGATCTGCAGGTCCACACCTTCCTTGGCCAGGGTCGGCTTGATCAGCTCGAGGATTTCGGCGTGCGGGATCGGCGTAGCGGCCACCACCAGTTTCTCGTTGGCCTGGGCAAAGCCAGCAGTCAGGGCAGCCGCCAGAGCGGTAAACAACAGAACCTTTTTCATGCAATGTCCTTCTAACGACCGTTTTTATGTGAGGTGCCAGCGAAGTGCTATCGCGGCGTGGAAGGGACAATACCTAGATTTTTTATTCCCGAACAATATCTTTTATTCACGTTGATATTCCATTTTGTTCATACAGGAATTTACGCACCGATTCCGTCTCGGCCGGGCTGGCGCTGGCCAAAATTCGTCGTACTTGCTCCAGCGGTGAGCCTGCCGTCGGTAGGTTCAAATGCTCGGGCAAGATTTCATCGCCGCTGCTCACCAGCAAGGCAAAGTGAATGACGTTTTCCAATTCTCGCGTATTGCCCGGCCACGTGTGGTGTTCCAGCACCTGCTGGGCGGCGTCGCTGATCAGTGGCACCGGAAGGTCCAGGCGCTGGCTGTAGATGCCGAGGAAATATTCGGCCAGAGACAAGATATCCCCCACCCGCTCGCGCAACGCCGGCAGGTCCAACCGGCCCTCACTCAAATAATGGAACAGACGCTCATGAAACTTGCCCACGGCCACGGCCTGGGCCAGGTCGATGCTGGTCGCGGCCACCAGGCGCACATCCACCGGGCTGGGCTGGTGGGCACCGACGCGGGTGACTTCGTGGTTTTCCAGGGCCGCGAGCAATTTCACCTGGATCGGCAGCGGCAAGTCACCAATTTCATCCAGGTACAAGGTGCCGCCATTGGCCGAGCCAAACCAGCCCGCGCGGCTGCTCGCCGCGCCACTGTGACTGCCGGCGGCATAGCCAAACAACTCGGCATCCGCATAGGTGGGGCTGATGGCACCACAGTTGACCGAGACAAACAGGCCTGTACGGTCACTGCCACGGTGGATGTGCCGCGCCAGCAACTCTTTACCGCTGCCGGTTTCTCCTCGAATCAATACGGGTAAGGCGCGTGGCGCAAGGCTTTCCAACTCTTCACGCAGTTGGCGTGAGCGTGGGTCGACGAACACCAGCGCCTTGGCGCGGATGCTCAACGGGCTTTTTTCAGCATCTGGAAAGGTCAGCAGCGGCTGGCCGAAGGTTTCATGCAGACTCATGGCAGGCTCCCGCCCCAATCCACACAGGGACGGGGCGTTGAAAAAATATTAGGCGCTGCGCCGAGCATGGTGCTCGAGGCGATGTTGCAGGCGGTAGAGGTAAGCAAACCCTTGCTCCCAGCGGCGGTGGCCGGACTTCACATTGATATGCCCGGCGCCCGCCAAGATGCCGGCTTCGGCGCCCCACTGACGCGCCAGTTCCAGAGCCCTGGGGGCGCTCACGGCACTGTCGTTGTCGGAGCTGACCACCTGGCTGGGAAATGGCAGCAGGTCAGTTGGAATAGGTGCGAAATTGCGCAGTGCAGGGGCACACGCAGGGCGCTCGACATCCGCCGGTGCCACCAGCAACGCGCCGCGTACCTGCCGCAAGAAGTGCACGGGGGCAGTGGCGGCCCAGTGGGCCACGGTGATGCAACCCAAGCTATGAGCGATCAGGATGACCGGCGTGCTGTCGGCAGCGATGGCCTCGGCCAGTGCGGCGACCCAATCCTCGCGACGCGGTGTCAGCCAATCGGCCTGTTCCACGCGGGCGCTGTTGGGCAGGCTGTTCTGCCAATGGGTTTGCCAATGATCTTCTGGCGATCCTTGCCAGCCCGGCACGATCAGATAACGAATCGACTCGCTGTGCATGGGTGTGCCCTCCTGCAGCGTTTAACGTTGCTGACCAGTATAGGGGCGACCCAACAATCAAATAAGGAATAAAAAGGAATTTATTAATAACCAAATTGCATTTCCGACATCAGGTCACGTTATCCTCATCCAAGGCGATCGCCGTCACTGAAGCCAGTCGCTGAGGCGGATAAACCCGCTCCTCAGCGACTGCAATCGACACCAGGTTTGTTTTACCAATCAGCGAGAATGATGCATAGACTGCTCTGAGCCAATGGAGACCCCGAACTTATGATTCATCGGCATGTAATAATCTCGCGCGCTCATATAGTTGGCACCATAGTCCTTGGGAAGTAAAAGACAAGCGTTCAACAGTTCTGTCACCTCTTCAACTACCGCGAAAAACCCATACTCCTTTTGTGCCAATACATCCCCAAACATTTTCGGCCCGGTGATTTCAAAAATTTTCTTCTCGTATTCTTTATAAGCGTGCTGTTCGGCGGCTGTCGAACTGTCACTCAGGAAAGCACGATTACTTTTCAACCACTCCTCATTGGCCTTATAGCGCTCATAGGCCTCTTCCAGGATTTCATCCAGCAAAGGATTATCGGCATGACTGGCGAAATTACTGGTATTGAAACCACTGAAGTCTGCTGGTTCATAAGTCACTGGCGAATTCATCAGGATATCGTTCGGTGTGGCTTTCAACGTGACGTTTCCCACATTGAAAGTCAGTGTATCGTCCGCATCCAGATATATTCCACCGTACTTCTTAAGCAATGCAACGCGCATCACATCCGATGAGGCCGCTAGATTTTGCCCTTGGCCGGCACGAAAGTACTGATACATTTCCCCATACTTGCCAGCCTTCAGCTCCCTGAAAGCCTCATCTGCCTGCAAATCATGCACTTCCAGACCGCCTACTTTGTGATCCAATGCAGACTTTATCTTTTGAAAAACACTCGCATTATTGGCATCTACATGAACGATCGACTTATAGCCCGGACTTTTCCTGGAGTTCTCAACAATATTGTTGAGCAAGTTCTCTGGCATCTCATTGCCAGCCCAAAAATAGTGGATAACCTTGGGCACCTCAGTGGCGCCGGAGGGTAACGATGGCAGTCTCGGTAACTTCAATGTCTTATTTATCATTGAAGCCGGTGCATTTTTATTCCCTTCGATCGCTTCAGCTTTTGTACCACTCATCCAGTTTTCTTGGCCTTTACGCCAATAAAACACGTCATTCACTCGACCGTTTTCGCTGACCCCACGCCATAGGCGGGCCTCTACGTCATACGTCACTTTAGTGCCGTATCGATCGACGAAAATCATGTAGTCTTTCGAGACCATTTGATGGACATCGTCCATGGGGACTGTGAACGCCTCATGGAGTTTCGGGGGCGAAACAGGGCTCATCGGATAACCAATCTGCCCATTGATTCGCCGTGGCGGATTGAAGAATGGGCGCCCTTGTTCAGTCACTTGAGTAGAGGCCTGGGCTGCAGCATCCGCTCCGGCTGCGACGCCCCCGCTGGCAAACCTTTCTGTTATCACTTTCGCCAGCGGCGCCCCCGCATGAGTGGCTAACGGCGGAGCAGCGTTCAATACCCCAAAAACAATTCGGTCCGCACCGGTCGATTTTCCTTTGATGGCATCATCAATACCAATACCGGCCTCGGCGCCCCCGGCTGCCAGGAAGAAAACATCCAGGCCTATTGCGACTTCCGGCATGACCAGGGCCAGGGGCGTCATGAACATGGCGACTTTGGTGGCCTCTTCCACCCCTTGCAGCACTTTGTTCTTGGTGTAGTCCCCATCACTGACGATCGCATTATCCGCGTCCGAATAAGACCGGGCCTTTTGTCGAACCTTGACTGCTTCGAAAGGGTCGCCCTGCAGCTGATCCACTGTGATAAACCGGTCCGGCACCCAGCCGTTGAGCCCTTTAAGGAAAGCATTACCCGACGCCTGCGCGTCCGACCAATTTCCCATCCCTTCCAGAGACTGACGTACACCGTCTGAAAACGACTTGTCAGCTTGATCCTTGAGAGAAAAGTGCGTCAGCAGCGATTCGCGCTTAACGGGGTCTGACGCCTGCCCCGCCAGCCACGTTTTCATTTGCTGCGGATTATCGAACCGATGAATGGGTGAGGAATTGCCAGGGATGTATAGCAACGTCAGCTGGGTTTTCCGATCGGTCACACACATCAAGTCGGTCGACTGCAAGCCATTGATGCTCAGCAAGCCGATCTCCAGATTCGGATCCTTGACGGCAGGCTTGGTAAAATCCTGAACCGTCAGCTCGGACCAATCCTTTTGCGCAACCGCCCCCAACGCACGCTGAGCGAGTGCCGCCTCAACCGGTCCAAGTGTTCCTTCCAGACGCTGTAGATTGATCGCTTTAACAAAGGATATTTTACTCAACGATGCATACGAGGCGCTGTGTTTGTCCCAAAATCCATCAAGCGTATTCTTGTAAAGTTGGGTGCGGTCTGTATCCCAGACCAAGGCTTTGAAATCTTCAACCGGAATGGGCACCTCAGTGGCCGCACTGTAGAGCGCAGAGCCCGGAGAACTCGGTTCCCGGTAAATAGCTTGGCGACTGCCTGCTTCCTGCACCCAGCCGTCAATTTTGTTGTAAACATACACTGCCGGCGAAAAATATTTGGCGATTTTTCGAAACCAGCCCTCATTATCTTCAATCGTAACATCTTGCCTGTTTTTCAAAGCCGCCTGGGTCAGCGTTATTTTTTCCACAACATCCTTTTCGTCATCGCCATTATCCTTGAACGTCACCAGATACGTTTTATCAGGATCAACTTCAATGCCCCACTGTTGTTTTATCTTCGCGGACAAAATAGTGGCAATCTCTTTTTCAGGAGACATAAAATCAGACGCATGCGTACTGATATAAGCATCTATTACAGGATTTGGCTTCAATACCTTGGGCCCGGCATTGGGTGCGTTAATGTGCTGATAACCGGCGCGATTCAAAGATAAACTTTGCCCTAACGGATGCCGTGGGCCAGGCCTATCGGACGGCCCAGAAAAAGCGACAGGTTTTTTTTCATCGGGCTGAGAAACCGGTTGTTGCGGGCTGACGAATGTATCTACCAAACGAATCGGAAAACGTACCATTCTATAAATTCTCCATTTATCGAAACTTTCCATGCGCCAGCCAGAATAATCATACGGTCATGAATTGCACGCTCAGAAACATTTAAAAACGTGTGAATTCTTTTCCTTTACTAACGCTATACCCTTCCAATAAAAAAAGGGCCGCACCCTGCCAAGGAAACGGCCCAAAAACGTGTCGCGGCTCTTTGAAACTAACGTGCAGTAATCACCGACAATTTGGTAATGCCTGCGCGCTCGATCGACGCCATGGCTCGCGCCACTTCGCCGTAGTTCACTCCATCGTCGGCCTGCAATTGCACCCGCACGTCGGGGTCCTTGGCCTTGGCCGCCTGCAGGTTGAATTCCAACAGGTCCGGCTGGATTGCGTCCTTGTTGATAAACAGTTTGCCCGCGCCGTCGATGCTCACCACCAACGGGTCTTTCTGCTCAACCGGCGCTACGGCCTGGGTTTTGGGCAGGTTGATGGGGATGGAGTTGGTCAATAGCGGCGCGGTGACGATAAACACCACCAGCAGCACCAGCATCACATCCACCAGCGGCGTGACATTGATCTCGCTCAGCACCTCATCGCTGTCTTGCGTGGAGAAGGCCATTCAGGATGCCTCCTTCACTTTCTGCGGGCTGCCGGCGTTGGCCTTGGCCAACGTCGGGTGCAGCAGCACGCGGAACGCGTTTTTCTGCGCCAGGCTGTAGAAGTCGTGGGCAAAGTCATCCAGGTCTGCCGCCGTCAGCTTCAGGCGACGCAGGAAGTAGTTGTAAACCAGCACAGCAGGCACCGCGACGGCGATCCCCACGCCGGTCGCCACCAGTGCCGCGCCGATGGGCCCCGCCACGGTTTCCAGGCTGGCGGACCCGGCAGCACTGATCCCCTTGAGCGCTTCCATGATCCCCCACACGGTGCCAAACAGGCCGATAAACGGCGAGGTGCTGCCGATACTGGCGACCACAGCCAGGCCGGTTTCCAGGGAGCGACGCTCACGCACGATTTGCTGGCGCAGGGCGCGTTCGAGGCGGTCCTGGTGATTGATCGCCTGGCTCAAATCCGCAGCGTGGGGGGTATCGCCCACCTGGATCGCGGCATAGCCGGCCTGGGCTACACGGGCGGCGGCGCCAGGCTGGGTTTCGGCGAGTTCGGCGGCCGAGTCGAGGCTCGATGCCGCCCAGAACTGTTTGTGAAACTTGCGATCCTGGGCCTTGAGGCGACCGAACTGCACGCCCTTGAGCAAGGCCAGGCCCCAGGTGGCGACCGAAAAGGCCACCAGCAGCCAGATCACCGCGCTTTCGATGGATTCAAGTGGAGATGCCAATGCCATGATGTTTTCCCTCTGCGCCGCTGAATAATTAATGAATCTTGAAATCGATGGGCACGCTCACCCAGCCGTTCTGGGCCACATCGCCCTGCTTGGCAGGCACGAAACTCCAGCGCTTCACCGCCGCCAATGCCGCGTCATCCAACTGCTGGCGACCACTGCTTTTTTGCACCTGGATCTCACCCGGTTTACCACTGGCCAGCACCTGCACCCGCAGCAACACCGTACCTTCCCAACCGCGACGCTGAGCCAGTGACGGGTATTCCGGCGCCGGGTTCTTCAGGTACGCGGCGTTGGCCGAAGCAGGCGTCACCGGCGCTGGCGCCGCGGGTGCGGGCGGTGCAGGTGGCGCTGGCGTCGGTGGTGCAGGTGGCTGCTCGACGGCCTTGGGGGCCGGCTTAGGCTCAGGTTTAGGCACGGGCTTGGGTTTGGGTTTCGCAACGGGTTTGGGCGGCGCCGGCTTGGCCGCCAACTCATCCACCACCGGCGGCGGTGGTTCGACCACAGGCGGAGGCGGTGGTGGCGGTACAGGCGGTGGCGGTTCAACCACCGGCGGCGCCGGCTGGGAAAATTCGATGGTCATCGGTGGAATTTCCGGCGGCACAATCGGCAGCACCGGCGTGGGTTTCTGGCTCACCCAATAGATCACTGCACCGTGCAGCGCCAACACCAGCAACCCGAGCAAAACCCCCTCGCGGCGGCTGGAAAAACGCTTCGGGGTCTTCTGCAGGCGCAATTGCCCCAACGGCGCGTGATGCGGCCGGCCAAGGTCGACCAACTCACCACTCGGTGCCGGGCGCCACTGCGCCTCGGGTGCACTGGCGGCGGTCTGGACATTGCCCATTGATTCACTCCCTACGGTTTTGAAAAACCGACGGGCCAGCGAAGGCCCGTCGTGGGCTGAATCATCGGGGCCAGACACTTATCTCTTAAAGTAATCTTTAAAGTTATACATAGAACAAAAACACATAAACAAAACAGCCGATCACGCCAAAGCCACGTGGCCCGTGGCCTGGCTTCAAGCCGTTGTCTTTCAATGCCTTAAAGGCATACAAAATATTCGGCAAAGGTATGGGCTCAGTGCGGGTTTCCACTGCACAAGGCCAGCAATTCACCCAGCAAACTCTGGCCCGCTGCGCCCAGACCACTGCGGCCATACAGGGCCAATCGCACGCCATGAACAGGCGGCAAGCCACTCTCTGGGCCGAGTATGCGATGGCCCGGTTGCAATACCCGTTCGGGCAATAAACTGATGCCCAAGCCTGCCGCCACCGCCGAACAAACGCTGGCCAGGCTGGCGCTGGAATAGCCGATGCGCCAACGCCAGCCGGCCCGTTCCAGATGGTGCAGCATGTCGTTGCGATACAGGCCGCCTACGGGGAAAGCCACCAGCGGCAGCGGGTCGCGGCCCAGGGCCGGAGTGCTCAGGCTGTCGACCCAGTACAAGGGCTCCGGCCACGACACCACACAGTCGTCGCTGTCGCCCATCTGCTTGACCAGCAACACATCGAACTCACCGCCCCGGTACTGGCGCTGCAATTCAGGGCCCAGCCCGCTGGTGACTTCCAGTCGCACCCGTGGATAAGCAACGACAAATGCCGAAAGCAGCGGCATCAGGCGCTCGGCGGCAAAGTCCTCCGGCACGCCGAGGCGCAACACGCCGTCGCTTTGCTGGTTGATCAGCACATCGGCGGCTTCTTCGTGCAGCGCGAGGATGCGGCGCGCATACGCGAGCAGGCGCTCACCCTCGGCGGTGGCCACCACCCGGCGCTGGTCGCGGTCGAGTAACTGACACGCCACTGCGTCTTCCAGGCGGCGGATTTGTTGGCTGACGGTGGACTGGGTCAAGTGCAGTCGCTCGGCGGCGCGGGTGAAATTGCCGCAGTCCACCACGGCGACAAAGCTGCGCAACAACACGGGATCGAACAACGTCATCACCATTGTGTTTGCCACTGATTGGCATGTTTATATTTAATTTCAGAATACCTTGCTGACTGCCCATACTTCACACCTTTCATCGCATCCGGGGGCCATGTATGACCAACGATCAAGCACACCTGCAACGCGCTATTGCCTTGGCCCGTGCCAACGTCACCCAAGGCGGCCGCCCCTTCGGCGCGGTGCTGACGCGCAACAATGAGGTGCTGGTGGAAGCCGTGAATGAGATCCACCTGACCCAGGACCCCACCGCCCACGCTGAGCTGCTGGCGATCCGCGCAGCGAGTCGACAACTGGGTGCGCGCCTGGAGGGGTGCGTGATCTATGCCAGCGGACAGCCTTGCCCAATGTGCTTGAGCGCCCTGTACCAGTGCGGTGTAGAACGCGTAGTGTTTGCCGCCAGCAACGAAATGGCCGAGCCGTACGGCCTGTCGACCGCAGCCATCAGCCAACAGGTGGGCCTGCCTATCGGCGCGCAACGCCTGCCCATCCAGCACCTGCCCGACGCCGCAATGACTGCGCTGTATCACCAGTGGAAAACCCTGCATGACCCTGAATAAATCCCTCGCCGGATGGGGCCTGCTGGTGGTGCTCGGCCTGAACCTGCGCCCCATCCTCAGTTCCATCAGCCCGCTGCTCGGCGAGATTCGCCAGGCCACCGGCCTGAGCTTTCAGAGCAGCGCCCTGCTCACCAGCCTGCCGGTGATCTGCATGGGGTTGGTGGCACTGGTGGGCGTGCGCGTGGAGGCGCGCTTGGGCGAGCGTCGCGGCATCGCCCTGGGCTTGTTGATGATTTTGCTGGCGTGCCTGGCGCGCTGGCTGATGGGCCAGGCTTCGGCACTGCTGGTTACCGCGCTGCTCGGCGGTGCGGGCGTGGCGCTGATCCAGGCGCTGGTGCCGGCGATGATCAAGCGCGAATTCCGTCACCGCGTGCCGGTGGCGATGGGCGTGTATTCGGCCTCGCTGATGGCCGGTGGCGGCCTGGCGGCGCTGCTCAGTCCGGTGGTGGCCACGCATTTCCAGCAATGGCAAGCAGGCCTGGGTGTGTGGCTCTTGCCGGCGCTGGGGGCGTTGTTGCTGTGGGCCTGGCTGCCGCTGGGCGCGGCGCGAAACCCACAGCAGGCCCCTGCGTTCAAAGGGTTGCGTAACCGCCGCGCCTGGCTGCTGGCGCTGTATTTCGGCCTGGTCAACTGCGGCTACATGAGCATGGTCGCGTGGCTGCCCGCCTACTATCAGCAACTGGGTTGGGGCGTGCTGCCCAGCGGGTCATTGCTGGCGTTCATGACGATTTTTCAGGTGACGGCCGCTCTGTTGATGCCAGTGCTGGCGCAACGCGGTATCGACCGCCGCCCATTGCTCAGCATCAGCCTGCTGGCGCAAACCATCGGCTACCTGGGCCTGATCATTGCGCCGCAGGAATATCCCCACCTGTGGGTGGCCTTGTGCGGCTTCGGGTTAGGGGCGTGCTTTGCCCTGAGCTTGCTGCTGACCCTCGACCACCATCGCGACCCACGCCAAGCCGGGCAACTGGCGGCGTTCGTGCAAGGCGTGGGCTTTTTGATCAATGCGATTTCGCCGTGGCTGACCGGCTGGCTGCGCGAGCTTACCGGCAACTTTGTCAGTGCCTGGGTGGTGCTGACGGTGACGGTGGTGGCGATGCTGCTGGTGACGCGGGTGTTCAGCCCGGCCACCTATCGCACCGACCTAGAAGTCGTAGCGCCCAGTCACGCCTAGGGTGCGCGGCGTGCCCAACAGGCCCTCGTAACCGCCGTTACCACCGGTCCACAGGGTGGTGTAGTAGGTTTTGTCGAAGGCGTTTTTCAGCCACAGCGACACATCCCACTGCCCTTGGTCATAGTCGCCGCGCAAACCGGTAGACAGGTTGACCACCGCATACGCCGGGATCTGCCCGTAGTCGGAATCTTCCACCGTGCCCACCGCCTTGGAACGGAACGCGTAACTGGCGGTGACATAGGGTTCGAAGCCGTTCGCCAGGTTCCACTTGTACTCGCCGTTGGCGTTGGCGATCCACTTGGAGGCGCCCACTACCTGATGGCCGCTCAGGTCGCAGGATGCCGGCGCACCGGGACGCAGGCTGGTTTCCGGCGGGCACGGCGCGTCCTTGTAAGACAGGTACGTCACGTCATTGAAGGAGCCGTTGATGTTCAGGGTCAGGCCCTTGATCGGCACCAGGGTGCTTTCGACTTCCACGCCCCGCGAGCGTACCGAGCCGGCGTTGGTCAGGTACTGCACGCGGTTGTCCTGGTCGTAGGCGTTGGTCTGGTAGCCGTTGACCTGGGTCCAGAACAGGTTGGCATTGAGCTGCAGGCGGCGGTCCCACAACGTGCTCTTGAAGCCTAGCTCGGCGTTGTTGGCGCGCTCGGTGCCGATCAGCAACGAGTCGGCTCCGGCCGTCGGCGCAGACCCCACCGCCAGGTTCACACCGCCGGACTTCTCGCCATGGGACAGCGTCGCGTAGCCCAGCAGGTTTTCATTGAAGTGATAACTGAGGTTGAGCAGCCCCGACGGCGTGGCGCTGTATTGCGACAGGTCGCCCGAGTCATAGGCCCCGGTACGCCCGCGCCGCGCCGTGGCAGCAGCCCCGCTGACCGCCGCGCCACCGACGGGCGCATTGCGCGTGACCCAGGCGTTTTTCTCTTCGTAGGTGCCACGCAGGCCGGCGGTGAAATCCAGGCGTTCGGTCAGGTGCCAGGTGCCTTGGGCGAACAGCGCGAAGCTGTCGGTGCGGATATGCCCGTTGCCCACACTGCTCACGTTGCTCAACGCACCGGCAGGTGTGCCGTTCCAGATATCGGCCTTGGGCCCGTAGTAGGCAAAGGATTTGTTATCCAGGTCGGAGCCGAAGTAGTAAGCGCCGAGCACGTAATCGAAGAAACCACCGCTGGGCGACGCGAGGCGGAACTCCTGAGACCACTGCTTATCTTCCACCGAAACCCCGGCGTTATACGACGCCGGTACGTTGAGGCCATCATCGTTGCGCGGGGTGAAATTCCACCAGCGATAAGCACTCACCGAGGTCAGGGTGAAGTCGCTGGGCAGCGTCCAATTGGCTTCCAGCGACGTACCGCCCTGGAACACCGTGACGTGCTGGTCGTTGTCGAGGTTGACCTTGCGATGGGTGCCGTCCACCAAAGTTGCGCCCGCCGCGCTGGCCCGGGATTGATACAGGTTGGTGCCATTGATGGTCGGGCCGGTGCTGTACAGCACGCGGGTGCCGGCGCTGGAATCCTCTTCGTTGTAGTCACCGATCCAGCGCAGGTTGAACGCTTCGTTGGGCTTGTACAGCAGTTGCCCGCGAAAGCCTTGGCGCGAACCACCGTTAAGATCATGGCCGTCGTACTCGTTCTTGATATCGCCGTCGCTGCGCGTGCGATAGGCCGAGAAACGCCCTGCCAAGTCCTCGGTGAGCGGGCCGGAAATCGTGCCCTTGGTCTGGAAATAACCGTCCTCGCCCAGGGAAGTTTCGATGCTGCGCTCGGGAGTAAAACTCGGCGCGCGCGTACTGATATTGATCACGCCAGCGGTGGTGTTCTTGCCGAACAACGTGCCCTGGGGGCCGCGCAAAACCTCAAGCTGCTCAATGTCCATCAGGTCGAACACCGCCATGCCCGGGCGCCCGAGGTAGACGTTGTCGATATACAGCCCCACGCTGCCTTCCAGGCCATCGCTGGCCGGGTTGTTGCCCAGGCCGCGGATCGACACGCTGGACTGGCGCGCATGCATATAGGCGACGTTGACGCTGGGCACCAGTTGCTGCAAATCCTGGATGCGGTACACCCGCTGGGTTTCCAGGGCCTGGCCGCCGAGCACGCTCATGGGCGTCGGCACGGCCTGGGCACTTTCGGTACGCCGCCGGGCAGTGACCGTGACAGTTTCCAGTTGGCCACTGGCGCTTTCGCCCTTGCCGGCAGGCGCGGGTGTTTCAGCGGCCTGGGCCGGCGACCAACTGCTGCTACCGGCCACTAGAACAGCCAGGGGCAAGGACTTGAACAGACTCATAAGCGGCTCCAAAACCCCGGAATACTCGTCGCCTCATATTCCTAAAGGTTATTTATTTATGTTTTTACGAACATTTACTGCATAAGAGATAGCCTTTATAAGGAGTCGACCTAATGCATAGCCAATGCATTTCCCGGATATTTTTGATGTGAAAAATGCATATCGACCTGCGCCAGCTTCGCCACTTCATCGCGCTCGCCGAACAGCGCAGTTTCGTCGCGGCAGCAACGGCGGTGAACCTGTCGCAGTCGGCGTTCAGCCGCAGCATCCAGGCCCTGGAACACAGTGCCGGCTGCCAACTGGTCGACCGTGGCCGCAAAGACCTGGCGCCCACCAAGCAAGGCCAGGTGCTGCTCGAACATGCACGGCGCCTGGTCAGCGGCGCACAACAACTGGCCAATGAAATCAGCCAGTTCAACGGCCTGGAAGCCGGTGAACTGCGTTTCGGTTGCGGCCCCGCGCCGGCAGCTGGGTTAGTCCCACGTGCCATCGGCAGTTTTATCGGGCGCTACCCCAAGGCCCGCGTGCAGTTCCAAGTGGATGACTGGCAAAGCCTGGGCAAGCGGCTGCTCAGCGAAGAGTTCGAATTCTTCGTCGCCGACACCCGCCACTTCGAAGCCAACCCCGACTACCACACCCACCGCCTGCGCCCGCGCCGTTGGCACTTCTGCTGCCGCGCCGGGCATCCCCTGGCCGCACGCAACAGCGTCAGCGCCGCCGAACTGATGAGCTACCCGCTGGCAGTGACCATCCGCCCGCCGAACCTGCGCAAAGTCATCGTCGACCTCAGCGGCCGGCCGGATTACCAGCCCAATGTGGAATGCGAAAACGGTTACAGCCTGATGGGCGTGGTACTGCGCTCGGACGCCATTGGCATCGTCAGCGCCAACAGCGATGTGCTGCACATGGCGCGGGGCGAACTGGTGTGTTTGCAGATTGAGGGGTTGGACGAAAACCTGGAGGAGCGCTACACCCGCTACGGGATCGTCAGCCGCGCAGGGTATCGGTTGTCGCCGCTGGCGCAGGCGATGATTGAGCAGATCAAGGAGATTGACGAGAGGGACGAGGATGCTTATGCGTTGGAAAATATTGCGGTCTGACTAAGCAGTGAACAGCGGCCCGCAACGTCAGTGAAGTCATCGTTAGATAACAAAGATCACATACAAGAGGGTCTACCTTTTGACTCGCACGAGGAAGCGCGTTTGATGGACTGTATTTTTTGCAGCATTGCCCGCCGTACTGCACCCTGCCACCTCCTATGGGAAGACCAGACCCACATGGCCTTTCTCTCCATATTTCCCAACACCCCGGGGTTCAGTGTCGTTATCCCCAAAACCCATCACGGCAGCTATGCGTTTGCCGAACCGGACGCCGTGCTGTGTGACTTGGTCATCGCAGCCAAAAAGACGGCGAAGCTTTTGGACAAAGCACTAAAAGGTGTGGCTAGAACAGGCATGATTCTGGAGGGTTATGGCGTCGATCATCTGCACGCCAAATTATTCCCGATGCACGGGACCGGGGAAGATAGCGCCTTCAAAAAAATCAGTTCGACCCAGGACAAATATTTTGAGCGTTATGAAGGCTATGTCTCCTCCCATGACGCGGCGAGGGCAGATGATAAAGCGCTGGCAGAACTGGCCGCTCACATCAGGTCCTTCGCCGGGTAAGCCTGCTCCCACCATTTGATCGCGGGGTGCCAGGTAGATATGGGTCTGCTGTCAGGCCGTCATCGCAGGCAAGCCAGCTCCCACAGGGGAATGCATTTCAACTGTGGGAGCTGGCTTGCCTGCGATGACGCCAGCAGCCACACCCATGCACTCAATGCATAGAACCCAGTCCCCAAATGCACTTGCCAGAGCGCCCCTCGAACGGCGAAAAAACCCACCTGTCCTCCGTTCGGTAAATTCCTATGTCTGACGCCAAACCCGTGCGCAACGTGCTCTACATCATGTGCGACCAACTGCGCCGCGACTACCTGTCCTGCTACGGCCATGCCCATCTGCACACGCCGAATATCGACCGCCTGGCCGCCGCCGGCGTGCGTTTCAGTCGGGCCTATACACAAGGCACCATCTGCGGCCCGTCGCGCATGTCGGCCTACACCGGGCGTTATGTCAGCAGCCATCAAGTGGCCTGGAACGCAGTGCCGCTGCCCCTGGAAGAACTGACGATCGGCGACTACCTGCGCCCCCACGGCATCCGCACCGCACTGGTGGGCAAGACCCACGCCACGCCGAACCTTGAGGCCTTGCAGCGCCTGCAGATCAACCCCGACAGTGCCCAGGCCGAGCCGCTCAATGAGGTTGGTTTCGACGCGTATCTGCGTCACGACGGCATCTACCCCGACAGCCCGCTTTTCGACGATAAGCGCGAGTCCGCGCCCTACACCCAATACTTGCGCGATCACGGCTACAGCGGCCGCAACCCCTGGCATGAATGGGCCAACGCCGCCGAAGGTGAGAACGGCGAAGTGCTCAGCGGCTGGCACATGCGCAACGCCGGCAAACCCGCACGTGTGGCCGAAGAACATTCGGAGACCGTCTACACCACCGACCGCGCCATCGACTTTATCGACGAACAAGGTGAACAGCCCTGGTGCCTGCACCTGTCGTATATCAAGCCGCACTGGCCCTACATCGCGCCGGCGCCTTATCACGCGCTGTACCGTACCGAGCATGTACAGGCACCGATTCAACCTGAGCACACCAGCGATCACCCGGTGTACCAGGCATTCCGCCAACACCAGGAGAGCCAGAATTTTTCCCGTGACGAGGTGCGCCTCACGGTGATTCCGACCTACATGGGCCTGATCAAACAGATCGACGATCAACTCGGGCGGCTGTTCGATTTTCTGCAAAGCACTGGCCGCTGGGACGACACGCTGATCGTGTTCACCAGCGACCACGGCGACTTCCTCGGCGATCATTTCCTCGGTGAAAAAGAATTCTTGCTGGAGCCTGCGGTGGGTGTACCGCTGATCGTGCGCGACCCGCGTGCCAGCGCCGATATCAGCCGCGGCACCGTAGACGAGCGCCTGGTGGAAACCATCGACGCCCTGCCCACCTTCCTCGACGCCTTGGGCTTGCCCGCCGCCGACCATCGCCTGGAAGGCCGCTCATTGATTCCATTGCTGCAGGGCGAGCAACCCAGCTGGCGCCGCTACGCCATTGCCGAATACGACTACGCCTTCCAGGCTCCCGCTCGTGAGCGCCTGGAGCAACCCATCGACCGTTGCCGCATGACCATGGTGCGCAGCGAGCGCTGGAAGTACCTGGCCTACGACGGCTTTCGCCCGCAACTGTTCGACCTGGAAAACGACCCGCAAGAACTGCACGACCTGGGCAGCGATCCCGCCTATGCCGAGGTACGCGAGACGCACCTGGGTTATCTGTTCGACTGGCTGCGCGGTTTGAAGCGGCGCACCACCATCAGCCACACGGAGGTTGAACTGCGTGGGCAATGGTTTCGTTATGGTGAGCCAGAGGCAGAGAAAGTGGTGAAGATCGGAGTCTGGTAAACACCACGAATCCAAATGTGGGAGCGGGCTTGCTCGCGAATGCAGTGGGTCAGTTGATGAATACGTCGACTGACACTGCGCATTCGCGGGCAAGCCCGCTCCCACATTTTTTAATCTTCACTCAGATTAAAGACCTTTAGTGGTTTTGCTTGATTGCCCCTGCACCCCCACCGGCACATCCCCCTTGAGCGTAACCCGGCGCACGATGCGCTCCTGGGTGCCGTAGTCGTCCACCGCGTAATGCTGGGTGGCGCGGTTATCCCAGATCGCCACGTCACCGGTGTTCCAGCGCCAGCGCACGGTGTTTTCCAGGCGGGTGACGTGGCCTTGCAGCAGGTTGAACAGCTGCGCCGACTCTGCCTGGGAGTAGCCTTTCAGGCGTTTGACGAAGTGCCCCAACAGCAGCGTTTTCTCACCGCTGACCGGGTGCACGCGCACCACCGGGTGTTCGGTTTCATACACTGTGGAGGTGAAGACCTTGCGGTATTCCTCCAGCTTCTCAACCGCCACATCCGGCTTGCGTGCGGCGTAGTCGTATTCGTTGCTGTGCACCGCCCAGAGGTGGTCAGCCAATGCGCGCAGCTCCACGCTGAGGTCGTTGTAGGCAGCGGCTGTGTTGGCCCATACGGTATCGCCGCCGGAAGCAGGCGCCAGCACCGAACGCAGGATCGAGGCCTTAGGGTAGGCATCCACAAAGGTCACGTCGGTGTGCCAGGAATTGGCGCGCTGGCCACGGGTGCCATCCAACTCCATCAAGAACCGCGTGCCGTCCCGCACCGGCACCGTCGGGTGGGCAATCGGCTCGCCGAGCAGGTGAGCAAAGGCTTCCTGGCTCTGGTCATCAAGATGGGTTTGTTCGCGGAAGAAGATCACCTTGTACTGCACCAGCGCCTGCTGAATGGCTTCGACGGTGGCGGCATCCAGCTCACCGGACAGTTTGATGCCACGGATCTCGGCACCGATTCGCCCGGCCACCGGGTGAATATCGAGTGCGTGGGCGATGGGTTGAACGGCTAATGCGGCGTTGCTCATTGTGATGACCCTCATGTGCCTGCGAAATGGTGGGGGACGCTTCCAGCAACGCTCTATTCATATGCAATTTAGGTCTAGCAAATGAATGAATTCTTCGTTGACGGAATAAGAGCTTGCATTTAAAACCTCAGCTTGCTCGGTCGCAAATGCCTTCGACCTATTTTTAAAATGCCGGGAAAGCATATGGATCTTCGCCAACTGCGCTACTTCATCGCCCTCAACGAACACCGCAGTTTCGTGCGTGCCGCGGACGCCATGGGCATCACCCAACCAGCGTTCAGCCGCAGCATCCAGGGGCTGGAGCAGGAGTTCGGTTGCGTGCTCGTAGACCGTGGCCACAAGGACTTGCGCCCCACGCCGGAAGGCCAGGTGGTGTTGCAGCACGCCCTGAGCCTGGTGCATGGCGCAGCGCTGCTGAGCAGTGAAGTGACGCGCATGACCAAGCTGGACGCCGGCGACCTGCGTTTCGGCTGCGGTCCGGCGCCCGCGGTGAAACTGGTGCCGGATGCCGTGGCGCGGTTTATCAACGCCCACCCGAAAATCCGTACCACGTTTCAGGTGGATAACTGGGAAACCCTCAGCCGCCGCCTGAGCCGTGAAGAGATCGAATTTTTTATCGCTGACATCCGTCAGTTCGAGGCCGACCCGAATTTCCAGACCCGCGCACTCACCCCCAAACGCGGGGTGTTTTTCTGCCGACCCGGCCACCCTTTGCTGGCCAAGGACAGCCTGTCCACCAACGATATGTTCGACTACCCGCTGGCGGCGCCGCTGATCTCCCAAGGCATTCGCAAACTGCTGGCGAACCTGAGTGGGCGTATGGATTTTTCACCCAGTATTCAGACCGAGCACTTCCCGGCACTGGTGAGCATCGTGCTGCAAACCAATGCCATCGGCGTCGGCACTGAAGAAGCCTTTGCCGAGGACATTGCCAGGGGGGCGCTGGTGCTGCTGCACTGGCGCAACTTGCCGCAGCACATGGACACCCTGAGCGCACGCTGCGGGATCGTCAGCCGCACGGGGTCGCGGTTGTCGCCGGCGGCGAAGGCGATGATCGAGACCTTGGTGGAGGTGGATAGCCAGCAGGTCAGTGTGGCGGTTTGAAGGGCCTCATCGCAGGCAAGCCCGCTCCCACATTTGAGCGTTGAACACATTCAAGTGTGGGAGCTGGCTTGCCTGCGATAGCGATAGCCCAGGCACCGACAAGCTCAGAGCCCTGCCGCCACCAGCCCAGGCGCCACCCAATCACTCACCTGAAACGACTTGCGAATCAACTTCTCCCTGGACGCCAAGTCCACCGCATCCTGCAATTTGCCAAGGAACACCGGGTCCAGCGTGGAGGGGAAAACTTCGCTGAGTTTCTGGTCTTTCAAATCATTGGTGAGGATCACCGGCGGGTAACTGGCCAGCCCTGACACCAGTGCGATGTACGCCTGTTTGTTGTTGTCATCGGTCAACCACTGCACCGCTTGCTGCTGGGCCTTGAGCAACGTGGCCACGGCGTCTGGGTGTTCATCGACGAATTTGGAGCTGCCCACCAGCACGGCCTGGATGCTGCCGGCATCGCCCAGGTCCTTGGTGGTCAGCGGTATTTCTGCCAAACCTTTGGCCTGCAACGCCGTCAGGGTGGACCCGCCCCAGGTGGCGTCAATCTGCTTGGCGGCCAGGGCGGCAGCGGCCGCGTTGAAGTCCAGGTTGATCACCTTAAGGTCCTTCTCGCTCAAGCCCTGGCTGGCCAATGCGCTGTCGAACGACAACTGGCTGGCCGTGCCTCGGAACACCGCCACGCGCTTGCCCTTGAGGTCTTGCAAGGTCTTGATGCCGGAGCCCGGCACCACGCCGAGGTAGTGTTTCACTCCCCGTGCAGAGGCGCTGAGCAGCCGCGTATCCAGGCCATTGGAGCGGCCGATGATCGCTGCCAGGTCGCCCAGATAGGCCAGGTCCACCTGGCCGTTGGCGAACGCTTCATTGATCACCGGACCGGCGCCCTTGAAGTAATTCCACTGGATCTTGATGCCTTGGTCGGCAAAGGCTTTTTCAAAGATCTGCTGTTCACGCAACACGTCGGTGATGCCACCGCCGCTGTGCTGGCTGCCGGCACTGAGGTCGGGCACTGCGATGCGGATTTCCTTGAGGTCGGCGGCATGCACCAACCCGGCCAGGGCGGTGCCGGCGAACAGGCTGATCAGACGTTTAAAGGGCAGTTTCATAAGCGCAGCTCCTGGTGGGCGACGGTCGCCTGGGGAGCAAAAAGTAGGCATAGACTGAACAAAACTTTAAATACTATAAATTCACAATTTAATAGCATTTAGAAATATGCAAGCTAACCCGCAGCCTCCAGAGGCATATGCATAAACAGCATCGAAAATATTCTTCGAATGCATTGGATGCGTGGCGGCGTGAGGCTTTAAATGACTTTTCTTATCTCACAATCATCTTGATCACGCTTTTGTAAGATCGAAATCACATAACGCATTCGGAGGTCTTCCATGGCCCGGATTTCACTTCTGAGCCTGCCGCTGGCGGCCCCGTCTAAAGGCATCGCGCCGCGCTGGGCGCAGCTGGGCCAGCGTTTATTGCCGTGGCTGCTGCCGCTCACGCTGTTTGCCTTATGGTGGCTGGCCAGCCGCAATCATTGGATGAGCGAGCAGATTCTGCCCACCCCCGCCCTGGTGTGGAACAGCGCGGTGGAGTTGGCCGCTGGCGAGTTATGGAGCCATCTGGCGATCAGCTTGCAGCGCTTGTTCTGGGGCCTGCTGGCCGGTGTCAGTGCCGGCGCGATACTCGGCGCGTCCCTGGGTTTCAGTGCGCGCGCCGAGCGCTTGGTGTTCCCGACGTTCAGCGCGCTGGCGCAAGTGCCGACCCTGGCCTGGATCCCGCTGTTCATGGTGTTTTTCGGCATTGGCGAAACCCTCAAGCTGGTGGTGCTGGTCAAGGCCATCGTGGTGCCCGTGACCCTGCATACCCTGGTGGGCGTGCGCGATGCCCAGCCCAACCTGCGCGAAGCTGCCCGGGTGCTGCGCCTGCCTGGCCACTTGCTGATCCGCCGCCTGGTCCTGCCCGCCGCACTGCCTGCGTTTATGGCCGGCGTACGCCTGGCCCTGGCCGCCGGCTGGACCTCCCTGCTGGCCGTGGAGCTGCTGGCCTCCAGCGAAGGCATCGGCTACCTGATGGTGTGGGCGCGCCAGTTGTTCATGCTCGATATCGTCTTCGTGTGCATCGTGGTCATTGGCGTGCTGGGTGTGGTGATGGACCGCGGCATCGGCTGGCTGGATCGCCAGTGGGTGCACTGGCCCCACCCCGCCACCGCGCAGATCCGCCGCGGGCCACGCTATGAAGGCTGGCAACGCCTGCAGCCCTGGTTGTTACCTTTGCTGTTGTTGGCGCTGTGGCAGGCCGCGACGCAACAGGGCTGGGTAGACCCGAACATTCTGGTCAGCCCCTGGGCCGTGCTGCAAACCATCCTGGCCGGCGTGCTGGATGGCAGCTTGACCACCGCCCTGGGCAAAAGCCTGGGACGGGCCCTGGGCGGCTTGTTGCTCGGCGGCAGCCTGGGCTTTGCCGTGGGCTTGTGGCTGGGGTTGTCGCGGCGCAGTGAACGACTGCTCGGCCCAACCTTGTCCGCGTTGCGCCAGATTGCCATTTTCGCCTGGGTGCCACTGTTGACCGCCTGGTTCGGCCTGGGTGAGTTGGCCAAGTGGGTGTTTATCGCCCTCGCCGCCTTCTTCCCGTTGTTTATTGCCACCCAGCGCAGCGTGCTCAACCTGTCACCCCAGCTGCGCGAAGCCGCGCAGGTGCTGCGGCTGAACCTCTGGCAACGCCTGCGCCGCCTGGTGCTGCCGGGTGCCGCGTCGGGGATTTTCGCCGGCCTGCGCCTGAGCCTGATCTACGCGTGGATGGGCACCCTCGGCGCCGAATATTTCATGCCCTCCAATGGCGGCATCGGCAGCCTGATGATCGGCGCCCAACAGCTGCTGCGCATGGACCTGATCATGAGCGGCATGCTGCTGGTCGGCCTCACCGGCGCCACCCTCAACCTGTTCGGCCAACGCCTCGAAACCCGCGCCACTCGCTGGAGACACGCATGAACGCACCAATTGTCAGCTTCAACCACGTGGGCAAGTCCTTCGACGTCGATGGCTTCGAACTGGAAGCCATCCGCGAATTCAACCTGGAGGTGGCCGAAGGGGAATTCGTCGCGATTGTCGGCGCCAGCGGTTGCGGCAAGTCCACCCTGCTGCGCCTGCTGGTGGGGCTCGATACGCAGTATCGCGGCGAGATCCAGGTGGATGGTAACGCCGTCAGCGGGATCGGCGGCGAACGCGGTATTGTGTTCCAGGAGCACCGCCTGTTCCCGTGGCTGACCGTGGCGCAAAACATCGGCCTGGGCCTGGTCAACGAGCCGCTGAGCGAAGCCGAACGCACGCGGCGCATCGGTGATTTTATCGAGCTGGTGGGCCTGACTGACTTCACCCGCGCCTACCCCCACCAACTCTCCGGCGGCATGGCGCAACGGGTGGCGATTGCCCGCGGCCTGGTGGCCAGCCCGCGCATCCTGTTGCTGGACGAACCCTTCGGCGCCCTGGATGCACTGACGCGCCAGCAGATGCAGGACGAACTGCTGGCGATTCGTGCCCGCGCCAGGATCACCACGGTGCTGGTCACCCATGACGTGGAAGAGGCGATTTTCCTCGCCGACCGCGTGGTGGTGATGGAGCCCAGGCCCGGGCGCATCAAGCAAATAGTCGACATCGCCCTGCCCCATCCACGCCAGCGCAGCAGCTTTGAATTCCGCCAACTGCGCGAAGAACTGCTGCACGAACTGATCAGCGATGACCACTACCAACCACCCGTGCGCGAACAGATTCGCGATTTGCCCCTGGCGTTTATTGCCTGCTGAGGTGAGCTAAATCGCTGTGTGCCTGCTCACGTCGTTCGAAGCGGTTGGCGCGGGCAAAGGTGCCCAAATCATTGAAGCGCACCCCCATCTCGGCCATGACCTTGTGCGCCACCTTGGCGGTCATCTGGCGGATGTAGAACGGTTCTTTCACCACAAAGTGATGGATGCCGTGGGTGCTGCCGAAGTTGAAGCAGAACGCCTGCAACGGCCACAGCCACCAAGGGTTCAGCACTTGGGTTTGCTGAATCACATTGCCCAGTTCCACATCGCCGTAGTAATGCATGTTGGAGCTGACAAAGTGCAGGCAGAAGGTGCGCAACACGTTCGGGCCGATGATCACCACCGCAGCGATATCGATCACCTGCATCACCTGCAAGGTACCGGCTGACCACTGAATGGGCGCGCCCATCAAACTGGCAATCCCATTGGCGGCATGAAAGCCCAGGAAGACGTACCACGCGCCCCAATGCAGCAAGGCCAGCGGTGCGTACACCAGCAGCACGCGCTTGAGGATACTGAACCTGTGCGGCCAGGTCTTGGCGCGCAACAGACGGATCAAGGCCGACATCATGTTGTCCCCCACCATCAGCAACCGCGCGATGCCCCAGGGTTCGCCATTGGTGATCGCGCGCTCTTCCATGTCGGCCTCGGTGCCCGAGACCTTGTGATGGTTGAGGTGCAGGTGCCGGCGTATCCATGGGTTGATGGTGCTTGGCCGCGCCAGCCATACCAGGCCCATCATCAGGTTGTGGGGCACGCGTTGCTTGCGAAAGTACATGCTGTGGATCAGGTCGTGTTCCAACTCATGAGTGAGCGAGGCGAAAAAGGCATTGAGCAGCAGACACACCCACCAGGCCATATGACCGCTGATATAAAGCGCTGCCGAGCCGAACATGCCCAGCAGGGCAAAGGCCAGGATGCCCGCGCCCAGCGCGTCCTGATGCAACAACCAGGGGTGCCGCTGGCGCAAGCGCACGCCTTCGGCCATCACGACCTCGCGGATATGCGCCGAACGCTGTTGCGCGTTCAACGGCTGGGGGCTTGCAGAAGTACCGTCCATGCTTCCATTCTCTTGTGAAGTGATGCCTGAATCCTGCACCTAACCCTAGCGCAGGACGCTAGCCGCGCACGCCAATCTGTTGACCACAAGCGCCAATTGCCATGACCGAACCCACTTCCCTCGCCAGCTGGACCCGTGCCCTGCGCAAGCAGCTCGACGCCCTGGGCCTCGACAGCGCCGCCCTGTGCGCCGAAGCCGGGCTGGACCCGCAGCAGATGGACGACCCCAACGCCCGCTATCGGTTGTCGGCCACCACGCGCCTATGGGCGCTGGCGGTACAGGCCAGTGGCGACCCTGCGATCGGGCTGCGGGTGTCGCGGTTTGTCAGCCCCACCACCTTTCATGCGCTGGGTTACGCATTGGTGGCCAGCGGCAGCTTGCGCGAGGTGTTCGAGCGCATCGTGCGCTATCACCAGGTGGTCAGTGATGCCCTGGACCTGGAGCTGAGCCGCCACGGCGACATCTACCGTTTTCGCCTGCTCCAACCCCCAGGCAGCCCCGCGCCTGCGCCGGAAGCGATCGATGCCTTTGCGGCGATCTACGTACGCACCTGCCGCAACCGCCTGGGGCGCGACTATGCGCCATTGGCCGTTTACCTGCGGCGCACGGAACCCGCCGACCCCGAGCCGTGGCACAGGGTATTTCGCGCGCCGGTATGGTTTGCCGCCGACGAAGACCGCCTGGAATTCGCCGCCAGCGATTTCGACAGCCATCTGGACGACGCCAACCCGGAGCTGGCCGAACACAACGAAACCGTGCTCAAGCGCACCCTCGCCCAACTGCAACCGTTGACCTGGGAACGCAAGGTGCGCGCCGCCATCGAGGCGCAATTGCCGGACGGCGAGCCAAGCGCCGAACGTATTGCCCAAGCGCTGCACTTGAGCTTGCGCAGCTTGCAGCGGCATCTGGCCGATGAAGGCTGTCGATTCGACGCCTTGCTCAATGAGTGCCGGCAAAACCTGGCGTTATTGCACCTGCGTGACCCGCAGTGCTCACTGGCCGAGATCAGCCATTTGCTGGGGTTTGCCGATACCAGCAGTTTCAATCGTGCGTTCAAGCGCTGGACGGGGATGACGCCGGGGCTGTTTCGCGAGGGGTTGCAGTAGTTGTACGGTGTTTGCTGTAAGGGCCTCATCGCAGGCAAGCCAGCTCCCACATGATGTGACCCATTCTCCTGTGGGAGCTGGCTTGTCGGGTCGCCGCATCGCTGCGATGAGGCCGGTACAACCACCACAAACTCCTGAGTTTGATTACAAACCTGTCATCCAATTGTGCGGCTTTTGTCCGCGTCCGCTGGTTACCGTGTGGGCCTGCTTTCTGGAGTCCTCACTATGTACCGCACTGCCTTGTTCCTGAGCCTCGCCGTGGCCACCGTCGCCCAGGCGGCACCACAATTACCACGCCATGCCGAGCTGGATCTGCACACCGCTCGCCAACTGGCCGACGCCAGCCTGGCCCACTGCACCGCGGCGCTGACCGTCCTCGACCGCGGTGGCAACCTGTTGCTGGGCCTGCGCGCTGACGGTGTCGGCCCGCACAACAGCCTCGCCAGCCAACGCAAGGCGTACACGGCGCTGTCGACAAAAACCCCGACCCGGCTGTTTGCCGAACGGGCGCGTAATAACCCCGAGGCCGCCAACCTCAACAGCGTGCCCGAGTTGCTGTTGCTCGGCGGTGGCGTGCCGCTGTTTGCCGACGCAGAACTGGTCGGTGCCCTCGGCATCGCCGGTGCCGGTGGCGCCGCGCAGGATGAAGCCTGCGCCGTGCAGGCCGCCGAGCAACTGGGCTTGAAAATCACCCCTTGATTCCACTTCCTTCAAAAGGACTTCGCGATGAAAACCTTGAGCATGACCCTTGCCGCACTGAGCCTGAGCGGCCTGTGCAACCTGGCCCTGGCCGACGGCAACCCCCTGAGCGTGCACGTACTCAACCTGGAAAACGGCCTGCCAAGCGCCGGTGTCAACGTGACCCTGGAACAGCACGTGGGCGATAAATGGCAGTCGCTGTCTGAAGGTGTGACCAACCAGCAAGGCCGCATCGCCGAGCTGTTCCCGGCCAACCGCAGCATGCAGCCGGGCGAGTACCGCGTGGTGTTCAAGACCGGCGATTACTACAAGAAGGCGAACCGCGAGACGTTCTTCCCCGAGGTGCCGGTGATTTTCCAGGTCAAGCAGGCCGACCAGCACTACCACATCCCGCTGCTGCTCAGCCCTTACGGCTTCTCCACCTATCGCGGTTCATAGGCCCGCGGCCAGCCGCAGCCCATTGAGGTCGCGTATCTCGATGGCGCCGTAACTCAAGCCGATAATGCCCTGTTGCTCCAGCGCCTTGAGCAGACTGTTGATGGTCTGGCGCGACAGGCCCAGCATTGCCGCCAGATCCTCCTGGGGCAGTTGCAGCACGCGGCGCGCCTGCTCAACTTCGCCATAGCCTTGGGCGATCATCAGCAGCTGATGGGCCAGGCGCTTTGAAGCGGGCATCAGGCTCATCTGTTCGATATTGATCAACGACAGCCGCAGTTTATGGCTCATCAACAGTGCCATCTCCCGCCAGAACAGCGGATGCTGTTCGAGAATGCCGAGCATCGCCGCCTGCGGCACCTGCAGCAGTCTGCAAGCACCCGTGGCCAAGGCATCGTGGGTGCGCGGCAGGTTGTCGAACAGGCAGATCTCGCCGAACCAGTAGGGCGTTTCCACCAGGCTCAACACCGCTTCCTTGCCTTGGGCACTGACCGCACTGATGCGCACCGTGCCTTCCAGCACCGCATACACGCCGCACGGCGGGTCACCGCGCTTGAACAGGTACTGCCCCGCCGTCAGCACACGCAACCGCGCCGCCCCCAGCAGGCTACGCTGCAAGTCAGGCGGCAAATGGCTGAACCAATGACCGCGAGCCAATTGCGCGTGCCATGTCCCTGTGTCCATGCGAACTCCGAAGATTGTCGCCCAATTGACAGTTAGGCACCGACTGACAGGGCATGATCAAACATCCTACAGGAGGAACAACAATGAAAAGCCTCGTCGACCATCTCAGTCAATACGCCGCGTACCACCGCGACCCACGCAACATCGCCAGCCACTTCATCGGTATTCCGTTGATTGTGGTGGCGGTGGCCGTGCTGCTGTCGCGCCCCGAATGGTCGATGGGCGGGCTGTGGCTATCACCTGCGGTACTGCTGGCGTTGTTTTCGGCGTGGTTTTATCTGCGCCTGGAACTGGCCTTGGGCGTGTTGATGACGGTGCTGATGGGCTTGTCGGTGTGGGCCGGGCATGTGCTGGCGGCGCAAAGCACGGCGGTGTGGCTGAGCAGCGGCGTGGGGATGTTTGTGGTTGGCTGGGTGATTCAGTTCGTCGGGCATTACTACGAAGGCAGGAAGCCTGCGTTTGTGGATGATGTGTCGGGGCTGATCGTGGGGCCGTTGTTTGTGGTGGCGGAGTTGGCGTTTTTGCTGGGGTTGCGGCAGGACCTCAAGCGCCAGATTGAAGAGCGCTCTGGGCCGGTGGCAGTACGCGGGAAAAACGCCACGGTCTAACAAGTACTGAACATCCAATGTGGGAGCCGGGCTTGCCCGCGATGGCGGTGGATCAGTTGGCATAACTGTCGACTGACACACCGCCATCGCGGGCAAGCCCGGCTCCCACAAGGGTTTTGCAGTGTTATTAGGCTTTTTGCCAGACCTTGGGTTTGAAGAACAGGGTCTCGCCCCGCGCCAACCCGGTGAGGCTGTCATGGTCTTTCACCACTTCGGCCTCGATCAACTCGCTTTGGCCTTCGACCTTCAAGGTCACGCGAGTAGTCGCGCCCAACGGCCGAATATCCCGCACTTGCGCCGCATGGTGATCTTCCAGTTCATGGCGTGACAACGACACTTCGTGGGGACGGAACAGCAGGTGCTTGTCTTCGCCCAAATGCAGGCGGTTGGAGTCCCCCAGGAAGTGATAGACAAAGTCGCTGGCCGGGTTTTCGTAGACGTCGCCCGGTGAACCGATCTGCTCGATCACGCCCTTGTTCATCACCACGATACGGTCGGCGACTTCCATGGCCTCTTCCTGGTCGTGGGTCACGAAGACCGAGGTCAGGTTGATGTCCTCGTGCAGGCGCGCCAGCCAGCGGCGCAGTTCTTTACGCACCTTGGCATCAAGGGCGCCGAACGGCTCGTCGAGCAGCAGAACCTTGGGCTCCACCGCCAAGGCGCGGGCCAGGGCGATACGCTGGCGCTGGCCACCGGAAAGTTGTTCCGGGTAGCGGTCGGACAACCAATCGAGCTGCACCATGTTCAGCAGCTCGTGAACCTTGCTCGCGATCTGGCTTTCGGTGGGGCGTTGGTTTTTCGGCTTCATGCGCAGGCCGAAAGCGACGTTGTCGAACACGGTCATGTGGCGGAACAGCGCGTAGTGCTGGAACACAAAGCCCACGTTGCGATCACGCACATCGTGGCCGGAGACGTCTTCACCATGGAACACGATGCTGCCGGCGTCCGGGGTTTCCAGGCCGGCGATGATGCGCAGCAACGTGGTCTTGCCGCAGCCGGACGGGCCCAGCAACGCCACCAGCTCGCCACTCTGGATATCCAGGTTGATGCTGTCCAGGGCCTTGAAGGCGTTGAAGTTCTTGCTGACATTACGGACTTCGATCGACATGACTTATTCCTCACCCGCGCTGTTGCGCAGGCGGTTGATTCGGTTCTCGCTCCACTGCTTGAGCAGCAGGATGAAGAGCGCCAGGATCAGCAACAGGCTGGCCACCGCAAACGCGGCAACGTGGTTGTATTCGTTGTAGAGAATCTCGACATGCAGCGGCAGGGTGTTGGTGACGCCGCGAATGTGGCCGGACACCACCGACACCGCGCCGAACTCACCCATGGCCCGCGCCGTACACAGCACCACGCCGTAGATCAGGCCCCACTTGATGTTCGGCACGGTGACATGCCAGAACATCTGCCAGCCATTGGCGCCCAGCAGGCGCGCGGCTTCTTCTTCCTGGGTGCCCTGCTCCTGCATCAGCGGGATCAACTCACGGGCCACGAACGGCACGGTGACGAAGATGGTCGCCAGCACGATGCCCGGCAGGGCGAACACGATCTGGATGTCATGCTCTTGCAGCCACGGCCCGAAGAAGCCCTGGGCGCCGAACATCAACACGTACACCAGGCCGGCGATCACCGGCGAGACCGAGAACGGCAGGTCGATCAGCGTGACCAGGATGCTCTTGCCACGGAACGAGTACTTGCTCACGCACCAGGCGGCGCTGACGCCGAACACCAGGTTGAGCGGCACCGAAATCAGCACGGCGATCACCGTGAGTTTCAGCGCCGACAGCGCGTCTGGCTCAAGGATTGCGGTGAAGAACGTGCCGAGGCCGTTCTTCAAGCCCTGGGACACCACCACCAGCAATGGCAGCAGCAGAAACAGGACGAATACCAGCCAGCCAAGGCCGATCAGGATACGTCGCGAGGTCGCACTGCCACGCCGGGCGGCGTTGGCCGAGGACGCGGCGGAAATAGACGATTGGGACATGTTCCGCGCCTCCTTATGGACGTTCGATGCGCCGCTGCAACAGGTTGATCAGCAGCAGCAAGACAAAGGACACCACCAGCATCAGCACACCAATGGAGGTGGCGCCGCGGTAGTCGTATTGGTCGAGCTTGACCATGATCAGCAATGGCAGGATTTCGGTTTTCATCGGCATGTTGCCGGCAATGAAGATCACCGAACCGTACTCACCCACGCCTCGGGCAAACGCCAGGGCGAAGCCGGTCAGCCAGGCGGGCAACAATGCCGGCACGAGGATGTAGCGGAACACCTGCAACGGCTTGGCGCCGAGGCAGGCGGCGGCCTCTTCGATTTCCCGGGGGATATCGGCCAGCACCGGCTGCACCGTGCGCACCACGAAGGGCAACGTGACGAAGGTCAGCGCCAGGGTGATACCCAGGGGGGTGTAGGCGATCTTGAAACCCAGGTCGGCGGCAAACTGGCCGACCAGGCCGTTGGGCGCGTACAGCGCCGTCAGCGCGATACCGGCGACGGCGGTGGGCAGGGCGAACGGCAGGTCGATCATCGCGTCGATGACCTTGCGCCCGGGGAAGGTGTAGCGCACCAGCACCCAGGCCAACAAAGTGCCAATCACACCGTTGATGAGTGCGGCGTACAGCGCGGTACTGAAGCTCAGCTTCAAGGCCGCCAGCACGCGAGGCGCGGAGATGATGTTCCAGAACTGATCCCAGGTGAGTTGAGCGGCGTGTACAAACATCGCCGCCAGGGGGATGAGTACGATCAGGCTGAGGTACACCACGGTGTAGCCCAGCGTCAGCCCGAAGCCGGGTATGACGGGGGAGATACGACGCGACATAAGAGTCCTTGGTTAAAGGGTAGAAACCACTGTAGGAGCGTGCGTTCTGTGGCAGCTGGCTTTTCTGTGGGAGCCGGGCTTGCCCGCGATGCAGGCACCTCGGTGTATCAGCCACACCATGGTGATGCTATCGCAGGCAAGCCAGCTCCCACACCAGCCCAGTCCCTACAGAAAGTCAGGCCCCTACAGGTACTTTGGCTTATTGCGCCGTGTAGATCTGGTCGAACACGCCACCGTCATTGAAGAATTTCGGTTGGGCAGTTTTCCAGCCGCCGAAGTCTTTGTCGATAGTCACCAGGTCCAGTTTCGGGAACTGCTGGGCGTATTTGGCGGCGACTTTTTCATCCCGTGGACGGTAGAAGTTCTTCGCCGCAATCTCCTGGCCCGCCGGGCTGTACAGGTGGTTGAGGTACGCGGTGGCGATCTCGGTGTTGCCCTTTTTCTCGGCGTTCTTGTCCACAACGGCCACAGGCGGTTCCGCCAGGATCGACAGGGAAGGCACGACGATGTCGAACTTGTCGGCGCCGCCGTCTTCCTTCAAGGCCAGGAACGCCTCGTTTTCCCACGCCAGCAGCACGTCACCCTGGCCGTTGTTGACGAAGGTAATGGTAGAACCGCGCGCGCCGGTGTCCAGTATCGGCACGTGCTTGAACAGCTCTTTGACGTATTCCTGGGCCTTGGCTTCGCTGCCGCCAGCCTTGAGGCCGTAGGCCCAGGCGGCGAGGAAGTTCCAGCGTGCACCGCCGGAGGTTTTCGGGTTGGGCGTGATCACCGACACGTCTTTCTTGATCAGGTCGCCCCAGTCCTTGATGCCTTTGGGGTTGCCCTTGCGCACCAGGAACACGATGGTGGAGGTGTATGGGGTGCTGGCGTCCGGCAGGCGGGTCTGCCAGTTCTCCGGCAGGGTCTTGCCCAGCTTGGCGACTTCATCAATGTCACCGGCCAGGGCCAGGGTCACTACGTCGGCGCGCAGGCCGTCAATCACTGCGCGTGCTTGCTTGCCCGAGCCACCGTGGGACTGCTGGATCTTGACGTTGTCGCCGGGGTGGGACTGTTTCCAGAAGCTGGTGAACTCAGCGTTGTAATCCTGGTACAGCTCACGGGTGGGGTCGTACGAGACGTTGAGCAACTCGTAGTCCTTGGCAACGGCGGAACCGGCAAACACGGCACTGGCCAATGCGGCCAAGGCATAACGGCGAATCGACGACATAGAAGCTCCTGAAATTCTTGAGTGTTGGCTTTTCTTGTAATTGCGGGTCTATCGCCGTTCTTGCTCAGCTCGGTTTGTTACCGGGGTTCTGCAGACGGAATTTTTCCTTGCGTTCGATCTGTACCACTTGGGCGTTGTGTACGGTGATTTCCACCGCGCCAAACCGCAGGTCGCGCAGGGCGCTCTGGATTTCACGCAAAATGGCTGCTTCGTCCTGGCCGTCAACGCTACGTAGAGATGCGCTCATGGTCTCGCTCCTGAAAATGAGTAGTGCCTGGCAGTGGCGGCACTGCTTGCGGCGTGAGGGCGATAGTAGATAAGCGCGGATATTCTTAAAAATACTATTTAAGAATGTTTATATAACCAGAAAGAATTTTCTGATAGGGCATGGGGTTGCAAGGGTTTCCACAGAAAAAACGCTCATGCACAGTCGCCGCAGAACCCTGTGGGAGCTGGCTTGCCTGCGAAAGCGGTGGTGCAGTAACACATGCAGCGACTGACACACCGCCTTCGCGGGCAAGCCCGGCTCCCACATTGACCGCGTCAGTCCTGGCGGATCAGAGGTGCTCGGGTCCAGTCGATTTCATCAGCCGGCATCGGCCGTCCAAACCAGTACCCCTGGCCCATGTCGCATTCCTGATCCAGTAGGAACCGCGCCTGTTCCACCTGCTCAATTCCTTCGGCGTGCACCTGCATGCCCATGCTTTTGGCCAGGGCGATCACCACGCGCACAATCGCCGCGTCGTCTTCGTCCCACGGCAAGCCCGCCACAAAGCCCTGGTCGATCTTGAGCTTCTGCACCGGCAGACGCTTGAGGCGCAGCAACGAGGAATAGCCGGTGCCAAAGTCGTCGATCGCCAGGCGCAGGCCCAGTTCGCGCAGGCGGTGCAGTTGCTCCAACGCGACTTCCGGGTCGTCCATCACGGCGCTCTCGGTGACTTCCAGCTCCAGGAAGGCCGGGTCCAGCCCAGTGGTGTGCAGCACTTGGGCCACTTGCTCATACAGCTCGCGCCGGGCAAACAGGCGGCTGGAGACATTGATTGCGATAAAGCTCAGCGGCGCGCCGTCGGCCAGCCATTGGCACATCTGGCGGCAGGCCTGGTCCATCACCCACGCATCGATGTCGGCAATCAACCCGGTGCGCTCGGCGATGGGGATGAACTCGCCCGGCGGTACCAGGCCGCGTTCCGGGTGCTGCCAGCGCACCAGTGCTTCAACGCCGACCAAACGGCTGTCGTGCAGGTCGTGCACCGGCTGGTAATACACGCGCAGCTCATGTTGGTCGAGGGCGCGACGCAGCTCGCCGGCGATTTCTACCCGGTGTTGGGCGTGGGCGGTCAGCTCTTCGGTATACAACGCGTAGCCTTCGCGCCCAGCACTCTTGGCCTTGAACAACGCGGAATCGGCGTTGCGCAGCAATTGCTCGGCGCTCAGGGCGTCACTGGGGAACAGGCTGATACCGATACTGGCGCTGATAAACAGCTGGTTGCCGTCAAAAATGAACGGATCCTTCATGGCGTTGAGCATGCGCTGCGCCAAGGCCGCCGCTTGCACCACCTGCGGGCAGCTTTCGGCCAGCACGGCAAACTCGTCGCCTCCCAGGCGCGCCAGGGTAACCCCCGGCCCAAACAGGCCGCTGAGGCGTTCGGCCACCAACTTGAGCAACTGATCGCCAACGTTATGGCCGAGGCTGTCGTTGATGATCTTGAAGTGATCCAAGTCCATCAACAGCAGAGCGCAGCCTCGCTTGTGCACCTGCGCGGAAGCCAGGGCCTGCTCGGCGCGATCGGTGAACAGCAGGCGATTGGGCAGGTCGGTGAGCGGGTCATGGTGTGCCAGGTGCGCCAATTCGTGCTCGGAGTCCTTGATGGCGCTGATGTCCGAAAACACCGCCACGTAGTGGCTGACCTGGCCCTGGTCATCGTGAATCACGCGGATGGTTTGCCACTGGGGGTACACCTCGCCGCTTTTACGTCGATTCCAGATTTCGCCGCTCCACTCGCCGGTGCTTTGCAGGGCATGGAACATTTGCTGGTAGAAATGCGCCGAGTGGCGCCCGGACTTGAACAGGCTTGGCCGTTGGCCCATCACGTCGTCGCGCTGGTAGCCGGTGATCTCCATAAACGCGCGGTTGACGTGCACGATCAGCCCCTGGGTATCGGTGACCAGCACCCCTTCGCGGGTGCAATCGAACACCGCAGCGGCCTGACGCAGGCGCTCGCGGTTCTCTTTCAGGGGTTGTTGCAACGCATGGGCACGGGCAAAACGCCAGCCTATCCAGTAAATGAGCAAGGCGCTGAGGCTGACCCACACATAACCGCGCGCTTGCAGCCAGCGTCCCTGCTCCAAGGGTTCATCGATAAAGTTGATTAATAGGTAATGGCTGAGCTGGAGCCAAAGGATGGAAACCAGCAGGTACACCAACCCCGCACGTAGGGCACCTCGGTATGAAAACAGCATATGCTTAGTAATCCTTACTAAATAACCAGAATCGCCCTACAAAGGATCAGGATTATAGAGGAGGAAACACTTTGTAAGTCTTATCTGAAACGGTGACTGGTTTTATCTGCAAAGGAAGTGATAATGCGGGTGCTGTTTTTTTCTTTATCTGAGGGCCATACAGCCTATGTGGTACAACGGTTTTCTTGATCTGTCCGCCTGGCAACTGGTGGCAGTCACGCTGTTGATGACCCACGTGACCATTATTGGGGTCACTGTCTATCTGCACCGTTATTCGGCCCATCGCTCGCTCGAGCTCAATGCCGGCCTTAAACACTTCTTCCGCTTCTGGCTGTGGCTGACCACGGCGCAGAACACTCGCGAGTGGACCGCCATCCACCGCAAGCACCACGCCAAATGCGAAACCGTCGATGACCCGCACAGCCCGGTGATCAAGGGCTTGTCCACCGTGCTGCGCAAAGGTGCCGAGCTGTACCGCGCCGAGGCGGAAAACCCCGAGACCCTGCGTATCTACGGCAAGAACTGCCCGGACGACTGGATCGAACGCAATCTCTACACGCGCTACCCGCTGTTGGGCGTGGCGCTCATGGGCGTGATCGACCTGCTGCTGTTCGGCACCATCGGTATCACTATCTGGGCGATCCAGATGATGTGGATCCCGTTCTGGGCCGCCGGCGTGATCAATGGCCTGGGGCATGCCGTGGGCTATCGCAACTTCGAATGCCGTGACGCCGCCACCAACCTGGTGCCGTGGGGCATCATCGTCGGCGGCGAAGAGCTGCACAACAACCACCACACCTACCCCAATTCGGCCAAGCTGTCGGTGAAGAAGTGGGAGTTCGACCTGGGCTGGGCCTGGATCAAGGTGTTCAGCTTCCTGCGCTTGGCCAAGGTGCAGCGTGTAGCGCCCATCGCCCACCGCGTCGAAGGCAAGGGCAGCCTGGACATGGACACCGCCATGGCGATCCTCAACAACCGCTTCCAGATCATGGCCCAATACCGCAAGTTGGTGATTGGCCCGCTGGTCAAGCAGGAGCTGGAGAAGGTCGATCATTCGGTACGCCACCAGTTCCACCGCGCCAAGCGCCTGCTGTCGCGGGAAACCAGCTTGCTGGAAGACCGCCATCACCTGCGCATCCAGAGCATGCTGGAACACAGCCATGCCCTGACCGTGATCTACGAAAAGCGCCTGGCGCTGCAGCAGATCTGGCTCAAGACCAGTTCCAACGGCCACGACATGCTGGCGGCGATCAAGGAATGGGTGCATGAAGCCGAGGCCAGTGGCATCCAATCCCTGCGCGATTTTGCCCACCAGTTGAAGACTTACTCGTTGCGTCCTACAGCAGCGTGAGGGCGCCGTGGGAGGGTTCGCCCTCCCACGCACTGGCTTTTTGGCGTCATTTTCCGGGCACCGTCAATCCACGCCGTTCACGGAACTTCACCGCAATTCCCCTCTCTCAAAGAACACTTCGCCATCATGGTGACCCCTTGTAGTGACCGCTTTTGCACCTGCGGCGCGCCCAGAGAGAGTTGTACCGATGGTTCACGAAAAGCCCAGCCTGCCCGATGTGCCCACCGCAGAGCCGCCGCGCCCGGCCGCGGCGGCGACCCTGTTGGCGCTCATGCATGCTCAAGGTGAAGTCGAGCGGCTGAGTGAGCGTGAGCAACTGCTCAGTTCCCTGCTGGTCAGCGTGAACGCCGTGCTGTGGGCCATCGATTGGGAAACACGCCGCGTGCTGTATGTGAGCCCGGCCTACGAGCGCCTGTTTGGCCGCTCTGCCGGCCTGCTGCTGGCCGACCACCGTGAATGGCGCAACAGCGTTCACCCCGAAGACCTCGACTACGCCGAACACAGCCTCGCCCGCGTGCTGGAACAGGGCGCCGTGGAGGACCGCGAGTACCGCATCATCACCGCTGACGGGCAGATCCGCTGGTTGAGCGACAAGTGCTACATCAACCAGCAGGTGGTGCCCGGTGAAGCGCTGATCGTGGTGGGCATCGCCGAAGACATCACCGAAAAGAAGCAACTTGAGCTGGAACTGCATCGCCTCGCCACCACCGACGTACTGACCCAAAGCAGCAACCGCCGACACTTCTTCGAACTCGCCAACCAGGCGTTCGACAATGCCTGCGCGCAGGGCACGCCGCTGGCGTTCCTGTTGCTGGACATCGATGATTTCAAAGACATCAACGACACCTATGGCCACCTGGAGGGCGACCAGGTGCTGCGGCGCATCGCCGAGAGCGGTCGCGGGGTATTGCGCCGTGGCGACCTGTTCGGGCGCGTTGGTGGCGAAGAATTTGCTGCTGTGCTGCCGGGTTGCCCACCGGAGATGGCCCTGCAGGTTGCCGAGCGGTTGGGCAAGGAAATCCAGGCATTGGTGTTCAGCTACGAAGGGCATGAATTCAATGTGACCGTCAGCCAAGGCCTGGCCGGCCTGCGCGAAGATGACTCCACCCTCGACAGCCTGTTTGCGCGAGCGGATGCGGCGATGTACGAGGCCAAGCGCCAGGGCAAGAACCGCGTTATCGCCGGTTAACACCGACCCACTGTGGGAGCTGGCTTGCCTGCGATGGCGTCTTGACTGACCCACCGCTATCGCAGGCAAGCCAGCTCCCACAGTGGGTCGGTGTGTGTTTCAGGTTTTGCGCACTCGGGACAGTTCTGGCAAGCCTACCTTGAGCAGCCGCGCGGTCTTGCTGCCTGCCAGTTCTTCGAGCCCTTCGTGCTCGGTCAGCCGCGCCATTTGCACCGCCAGGTTCACCACCAGGGCTTCGCGCGAATACACCCCGCCTTCAAGTGAATAGATCCCCGCGATCAACTGCCGCAACTCCAGCGGCAAGCGCCAACGCGTGCGCAACGCCGAACCGTAGGCGGCGCCAAAGGCGTCAAGGGATTCGCCTATGGCTTCGTCATCCAGGGCACCGCCGCCCTGGCGCCAGTCTTCCAGGCAGCGCAACAGAGCCAAGTCGCCCAAGCGATGCAGGATGCAGGCGCTGTAGCAACGCTCGTGATCGAGCTCCAGCATGCGCGCCAGGCGCCGGGCGTAGTCGGCGCTGCCCTGGGACAGTTGCCAGTACCGCTCGGCGTAGGCCACCAGCCCAGGGTCGCCCAACACCACGTTGTGCTTGAGCGCCAGGCCCAGGATGAGATTCATGCTCTGGCCGGGCACCAACTTATGCAGGGCCTCTGACAGGGTCTGCACCGGCGTGCCGTGGTAGCCGGCGCTGTTGGCGGCGGCGATGAGTACGGCGGTGATTTGCGGGTCGCTGTGCACCTGGTCTTCCAACTGCTTGAGGTCCAGGCCTTCGGGGCCGAGGCTGTGTTGCACGGCGGCTTTCACATCCACGCGCAACGGCGCGCCATCGCAGACCTCGCGGCGCCGCTCAAGGAAGGCTGGCAAGGTCATGCCCGGCGCCAGCGGTGGGATTTCGCAGTACACGCTTTCGCCTTCGTTGAGCAGCAGGTCTTGCAGGCGCTGGGTCAGGCTTTCCATGTTCAGCGGGCGGGTCAGGTAGGCGGTGGGCGCCAAGGGCAAGGCTTCGCGCACGCTGGCACTGTCGTTGCGACTGCTCAGCAAGATAAACGGCAGCGAACGGCGTTTCTGGCGCACGCTGCGCAGCAGGCTCAGGCCATCCACGCCCGGCAGCTCCCAATCGGCCAAGATCAGGTCATAGGTTTTTTCGCCCAACAGCGTGGCGGCGTGTTGCCCATCGGCGCACACATCCAGCCGTGCGTCACAGCGCACATTCAACAGCACTTGCTTGAGCAGGTCCCGCGACCAAGGGTCTGCTTCGGCGATTAACACTCGGGGTACAGCGGGTAAATCAACAGCAGTCATCCAGCACGCTCCATCGGCAATGCTTGCACCTTAGACAATGCAGGCGCGTGCGTACAATGAAGCAGGCACAAAAAAACCGCCGAAGCGGTTTTTTTGTTTTTCGTAGGAACGGGCGTGTCAGAGTTCGGAGAAGCACTCTTCGATGATCGCCAAGCCCTTGTCCAACTGCTCGTCCGGCGAGGTCAGGGGCACCAGTACGCGCAATACGTTGCCGTAGGTACCGCAGGACAGCAGGATCAGGCCCTTGTCACGTGCCTTGGCCACCACGGAGGCAACGGCGGCAGCGTTTGGCTTGTGGGTGTCGCCGTCTTCGAACAGCTCGACCGCGATCATCGCGCCCAAGGCACGCACTTCGCCGATCACCGGGTACTTGGCCTGAATGGCCTTGAGGCCAGTCACCAGGCGCTCGCCCACGGCCTTGCAGCGGTCCAGCAGGTGCTCTTCTTCGAACACTTCCATCACGGCCAGGGCCGCGGCGCAGGCAATCGGGCTACCGGCATAGGTGCCGCCCAAGCCGCCTGGGGCGATGGCGTCCATGTACTCGGCCTTGCCGCACACACCGGCCAGCGGGAAGCCGCCCGCGATGGATTTGGCGAAGGTGGTCAGGTCGGCGGCAACGCCCATCTGTTCCATGGCGAAGAAGGTGCCGGTACGCCCGGCACCGGTTTGCACTTCGTCGGCGATCAGCAGGATGCCGTGCTTGTCGCACAGTTCGCGCAGGCGCTTCATGAAGGCTTTTGGCGCGACGTAGAAACCGCCTTCGCCCTGTACCGGCTCGATGATGATTGCAGCGATATCACGCGGCTCGGCATCGTTCTTGAAGATGCGCTCGATGCTGGCAATGGAGTCGTCGACGCTCACACCGTGCAGTTCGTTGGGGTACAGCGCACGGAACACGCCGCCCGGCATCAAGCCCATGCCGGCCGAGTAAGGCACGACCTTACCGGTGAGGCCCAGGGTCATCATGGTGCGGCCGTGGTAAGCACCGGTGAAGGCGATCACACCGGCACGGCCGGTGGCGGCGCGGGCGATCTTCACGGCGTTTTCCACGGCTTCGGAACCGGTGGTGACCAGCAGGGTTTTCTTGGCGAAATCACCTGGCACCTTGGCGGCGACTTTTTCGCACACTTCTACGTAGGGCTCGTAGGCCAATACCTGGAAGCAGGTGTGGGTCAGCTTGTTGAGCTGCTCGGTCACGGCCGCGATGATTTTCGGGTGCACGTGGCCGGTGTTCAGCACGGCGATACCGCCGGCGAAGTCGATGAACTCGCGACCTTCAACGTCGGTCACGGTGGCGTTCTTCGCGGAGTCAGCGAAGATCGGGTGAATCTGGCCAACACCGCGCGGTACAGCGGCTTCGCGGCGTTTCATCAGGGAAGCGTTGGTCTTGCTCATAAAGTCCTCATTCGCCGCTCATCGGGCGGCGTGGCTCAAGGATAGGTGGCGGGGAGGCAACTACGGCAGCATGCGATGATCGACTGCCACAGCTTTCCCGGCCACTGCGAATAACCATGTGAAACACGCAAAGGGGCAGCGCTCTCGTGCCCTCTGCGTTTGCTGCAATCCCGTGCCTTAGATGCCCAGGCAGAGGTATTTGATTTCCAGGTAGTCCTCGATCCCGTACTTGGAGCCTTCACGGCCCAGGCCCGATGCCTTGATGCCGCCGAACGGCGCCACTTCGTTGGAGATCAACCCGGTGTTGACGCCGACCATACCGTATTCCAGGGCCTCGGCCACACGGAACACCCGGCCCAGGTCGCGGGCGTAGAAGTAGGAGGCCAGGCCGAACTCGGTGTCGTTGGACATGGCGATCACTTCGGCTTCGTCTTTGAAGCGGAACAGTGGCGCCAGCGGGCCGAAGGTTTCTTCCTTGGCCACGGCGGCGTTTTTCGGCACGTCAACCAGGATGGTCGGTTCGAAGAAGTTGCCTTCCATCACCTTGCCACCGGCCAACAGCTTGGCGCCTTTGCTCAGGGCATCAGCGATATGTTCCTGCACCTTGGCCACGGCTTTTTCGTCGATCAGCGGGCCGGTGGTGGTGCCGTCTTCCAGGCCGTTACCGATCTTCAGTTTGGTCACCGCCACCTTGAGCTTTTCAGCGAAGGCGTCGTACACCGAATCCTGGATGTACAGGCGGTTGGCGCAAACGCAGGTCTGGCCGTTGTTGCGGTACTTGGAGATGATCGCGCCTTCGACGGCCTTATCCAGGTCGGCGTCGTCGAACACGATGAACGGTGCGTTACCGCCCAGCTCCAGGGAGACTTTCTTGATGTCCTTGGCGCATTCGGCCATCAGCTGGCGACCAATTTCGGTCGAGCCGGTGAAGGACAATTTACGCACGATGGGGTTGCTGGTCAGCTCGCCGCCGATGTCGCCAGCGCTGCCGGTGACCACACTGAGCACGCCTTTGGGGATACCGGCGCGGTGCGCCAGCTCAACCAGGGCCAGGGCCGAGAACGGGGTTTGCGAGGCCGGCTTGATCACCATGGTGCAACCGGCGGCCAGGGCCGGGCCGGCTTTGCGGGTGATCATCGCCGCAGGGAAGTTCCACGGGGTGATGGCTGCGGTCACGCCGATGGGCTGCTTGATCACGATCAGGCGCTTGTCGGGCTGGTGGCCGGGGATCACGTCGCCATAGATGCGCTTGGCTTCTTCAGCGAACCACTCGATAAACGAGGCGGCGTAGACGATTTCGCCCTTGGCTTCGGCCAGCGGCTTGCCTTGTTCGAGGGTCATCAGGCGGCCGAGGTCGTCCTGGTTTTCGATCAGCAGTTCGAACCAGCGGCGCAGCTTGTTGGCGCGCTCCTTGGCGGTGAGTGCACGCCAGGCTGGCAGGGCCTTGTCGGCGGCTTCGATGGCGCGGCGGGTTTCCGCGGCGCCCATCTTCGGCACGGTGCCGAGAATCTCGCCCGTGGCCGGGTTGTTGACCTTGATGGTTTGACCATTGTCCGCATCGACCCAAGCGCCATCGATAAAAGCTTGCTGGCGGAACAACTGGGTGTCTTTGAGCTGCATGTCGGCTTTCCTTAACAGCACCGCGCGCACGCGGAGCGAATTAGAGTTGTTGAAAGGCGCCTTGTGGGCTGCCGTCAGGGAAATCAGCCCCAGCGCGCAGAAAAAATGAAAGAGCGCACGGGAGACAGAGCGTTTGAAATCTCAAACGAATCCTAGGATCAATGGGGGTACAGGGCAATAGGATGTTCGAAAAAAAGAACGAATATGGCGCATCCGGCTCATCTTTCGGATCAAGTGCCCACACGACAACAGCCCCGGAGCCTTGTGGGCGCCGGGGCTGTTGGGGGCCTTGCAGCTTAAGGTTGGAACGACTTGAGCACGGCCAGCAGGCTGGTCAAGTTGTCGGCCACGCCGCCCTGGGCGACTTTTTCGGTGGCGGCGGCGCCAGCGGTGGTGTCGACACTGTAGATCTGCATCACGCCCTGGTTGGTAGCCGCCTGAGCCAGGGTGTTTTGTTGCTGTTGGGCCGAGACCGAGTTCTGGAACAGGATCGCCGTGGCCTGGCCCATGGATTGGTAGATGGTGCTCATGGCCATCGCGGGTGATTCGGCAACCACCTTGACGTTGGTCTGGGTGACGGCATCGGTGATTTGCGGGCTGACTGTACTCATGGTTGAAACTCCTGGGTTGAGAAAGAACAACATCCGTTATTGCTCAGTGCTTAAGGCTGGAACGACTTGAGCACGGTCAACAGGCTGGTGAGGTTATCCGACACGCCGCCCTGGGCGACTTTCTCGGTGGCCGCCGCACCTGCGGTGGTATCGACGCTGTAGATCTGCATCACGCCCTGGTTGGTGGCCGCCTGGGCCAGGGTGTTTTGCTGCTGCTGGGCCGACACCGCGTTCTGGAACAGAATCGCCGTGGCCTGCGCCATGGATTGATAGATAGTGCTCATCGCCATCGCAGGCGATTCGGCCACCACTTTGACGTTGGTCTGGGTGACCGCGTCGGTAATTTGCTCGTTGACTAATGGCATGATCAATTTCCTTATTTAGTACACGGTGCATTCCGTGTTCATCAATGAACGTTGCGAAACAGGCGCTGTGAAACCTGGTTTAGGGTTTCGCTGCGGGGCCCAGCGCCGCTTCAATCTGGGCGATCAACCCTTGGATCAGTGCCTGCACTTCCTTGCGTTGCGCGTCCTGGTCCGAGGCCGCGCCGTTCAGCATTTGGCGTAGCGCCGCTTCACGCTGCTGGGCAGCCGTCTTGAGCGCTTGTTCGTTGGCCTTCGATTGCTCAAGCACCTGGGTGGCACGCTTGAGGGTTTCGTCGACGATGGCCTGGGGCGTGCCGGCGAATACCTGCGGGTTGCGCAGCATCGCTTCGAGCCGCTGGCGGTCGTCGGTGGACAGGACCGAGGGTTGCATATCGAGCTCCTTAGGGGCTGCCTTGGCGGCGACACGCCCGCTAAAGCCGCACCTCAACGTTGTCCTGCCAGAAACCGGCAAAGTAAAAATGCGGCGACGAATCACAGAAGGTCGCCAACTCCGCAGGCGTTATGGCGCTGGGCTGGTTGGGAAAAATGGCCGGCGGAGGCGGCAGCAGATTCGCCTCGTTGTAGAGGTTGCCGACCTCATAGCAGTTGGCCGCGAACTGCGAACAAAAGGACCCGCTGCCGATGTCGATGGACTCGTTGATCCGCGTCACCAGGCTGGTATCGGAAGTCCAGCGCCGAAAGGCTGAAATCATCGCGTTCCACACGCTGTAGCGGCCCCGGATATCACCGCCGATCTTGTCGAAGTAGAACTGCTTGGCAGCCACCGTCGCTGCCTCGCCCAGTTCGGTATCCACGCAGGAAAACACCATCGCCGAGCGTGGCGGTTTTTCCAGGCTCAGGTCGGTCAGGGCCAGGCCACTGCCGACACTTTCGATCACCAGGGTGTCGCTCACCGCAATCGCCGGGTGAACCACATTCAGGTAGGTCGTGTCCTGCGAGAACACCTTGGCCTTGACCAATTGACCGGCTTTGATAAACGCCCGCGTTGCGCTGTCGTCATCTTGTTTGACAGAAAAAATAATATCTCCAGGCTGCATGATGTCGCTCCTCACTCAAGAAAAGTTGCTTTCAAGTTGCTGTTGCACCGCCCCAGCAGAACGCTGGAGCGCTGTGCTCGGTTCAGGCCGCTGGCGCGGCCCGGTTGGCCAGGGTGTCGGCGTACTTGGCGATGCTCTGGTCGATCTTGTCGATGGCCACGCTGGCGGCTTCGGCTTCCATCGCACCGGCAGCGGCAGCCACGGCGGCAGCGGCGCCCACCAGCAGGTCGGTGGCCAGGGCGCCCAAGGCATCTTCGGCAGCGGCCGGCAGGTTGTCCTTGACGATGTTCTCGGTCATTTGCTGGAGCAGCACGGCCTGGGCCGCCAGGGCGATCTTGCTGACCCCATCGAAGTACCCCGCCGCCGCTTGCGCCACCAGCCCGGCCGCCTGGCTGATCATCATGTCGGCCGGCACCGCGATCTGCGCCGGCGCATAGGCAAAGTTCTGCGAATTGGTGAACTGCACCGCCTGCACGATCTGGCTATTGAGCGCCGCCGTGCTGTCGGATGACGGTGCGCTCACCTGATTGAGCAAGTGCTCGTTCATGCGCGCCATGATCGAGCGCGAGGCCGGTGCGGCGGGCGCCGTCGCAGGTGAATCGGCGGCGGGCGTTGCTGGGGAGGCGGCGGGTTTCTTTCTGCTGAACCACGACATAATCGATCTCCCGAGGGCTCAGCCCTTCTCGCCAATCTGCATGATCAGCGCCACGGCCTTGGAGATCACCGCGTTGGAAATCTGATTCATCGCCTGCTGGCTGTTGACCGCGTTCTGCAACGACAGGCCCGCCGCGCTGCTGGCCACCTGGTACAGCGACGCGATGGCCTGGGCCGGCGCCTCTGCCACCACCTTGACGTTGGTTTGAGTGACCGCGTCGGTGATCTGGCTGTTGACCTCTGTCATACATCTCTCCTTGATGGCATTCACCCAGGTTTGGGTGTGGATAGCGGCGGCGTGCTGCGCTCATACCACTAGAACGCCCCACGCCAACGTCTGTGAATCACCTTCAGCGCAAGGCACTGCGCAGCAGTTGCACACGCTTGCGCACCAGCGGCAGCTTCACGTGCAACTCGGCGGCGATTTGCGGGTAAGGCAGGTCATCGACAAAACGCATCTCGAACAAGCGCTGCTGCAACAGCGGTAACCGTGCGACGTGCGCCTCGATCTGCTCCAGGCGCTCATAGCATTCCACCCGCTCCAGCACCGAGGCGCAGGGCGCGGCGAGCGCGGCCAGGTGATCGTGTTCAAGGTCCACCGAATCATCGAACAACCGCCCCTCGCGCTTGCTGCGCCGCACGCTGTCGAGAAACACATGATCGAGCACCAGAAACAGAAACCCCTGAGGGTCGCGAATGCGCTCCGGCGAACGCCGAAAAAACAGCAGGGCCTTGATCGCCGTGGCCGACAACCACTCCTGGCCCTGATCCAGATTGCCCTTGGCCCGCCGCAACGCCCGGCGCCTGAGCTCGCCGTGCACAGCGCGCCAACTCGCTTCGAACAAACGGTCATCGGCGGCCCATTGATCCTTGAACTGAACAGTCATCCCCATCGCCAGCACTCCTGTGCATCCTTGATGAAGGGCCAGTCTGCGAGGGCTCGACGGGGGTACGCTGTTACCTGGGGAACACCGCCACAACTAATTCAGCGCAAAAGCCTTGCGCCGCAACTGCTCGACATCATTGATCACCATGCGCTCCAGACCGCCGCTGATCACCCCACTGCGCCGCCACACTTGCAGCTGCACATTCAACTTGGGGCGGCTGGTATTCAGCATCGACGCCAACACCCCCTGGCTTGCGGGCAACGACACACTGGGCAAGGCCAACGCCAGGTCGATCTCACCCAGGTTGGCCAACAAAAACCGCGCCAAGCGCGACTCCAGCCGATGCAGGCACACCAACTCCAGCAACTCGATGGCGTGCAGCAAACGCAGCATCATCAACATCAACAAACGCCGCAGAAACACCGGTTCCTCAAACAACACAGCAAAATGCCGGCTACCCAACTGCAACAACCGCGTGGGCCCGCTGGCAAAGGTAGAAGACTCGCGCCCATGATCCTTGATCAACGCCGTCTCCCCCACCACCTGCCCAGCCCCGGTACTGCCGATAATCTGCTCGCGCCCATCCGGCCCATGCACCACCGAATAAATCCGGCCCTCCACCACCAACGCAATGAATTCGAGGGTGTCATCCTTGAAATACAACAGCTCACGATCATCCAGCGTGCGCTCCACCATATGAGTGGCCACGTAGCGCAAGAGATGCTCCGGCATACCTCGAAACAAATCGGAGCGAGCCAGCAGGGTTTGTCTGAGCGGGAGATCGAGCATCACGGTTCCTTTGGAATGCATGCGTTCACCTGAGGAATTGCGGCGTGGAAGCGGTGTAAAGCCACAAGAGCAAAGCAAACAAAGGGACGTGCGGCGCGGGGAGTTGTGAATGAGGGTGGCGATTAGCCATTTTTTGTCGGAAATGGACGACAGGGGGTGGGGAAAACGCTGGAATGGACGCATCAGGTCGACATGGGTATGATGTCGCCCGCACAAGCATCCGTAGCTCAGCTGGATAGAGTACTGCCCTCCGAAGGCAGGGGTCGTGGGTTCGAATCCCGCCGGGTGCACCAGATATGAAATGAAAAAGCCTCAGGTCGGGAGATCTGGGGCTTTTTTGTTTTTGGTTTGGTGGGTGGTGAGAGAGTGTTGAGTCGCGTCGGGATAGTAGAGGTGAAAATAAATCCCCTTTTCTCCCCCCTTTTTCCCAAGCAGTTTTCCAGCTCTACGATCATTACGATTTCACCGCCTTGAGCGCCGGTCTCAAGCAAAGAAGAAACGCCTACACAGGAACCTCCGCCCTGATCAGCGTACCGCCTTCGACCAGATTGCGGGCAGTAATGGTACCGCCATGGGCCTGGCAGATCGCACGGGCGATGGACAAGCCTAGCCCGCTCCCCCCCGAGTAACGTGCCCTGGAGCGCTCTGCACGCCAGAAGCGGTCGAACACGCTGTCCAGATGCTGGGCTTCGATACCTGGCCCTCGGTCACCGACTTCAATCACCACCGAACCGTGAACCCGGCGCGCCGTTACATTCAACTCGCCTCCCCCGGCCGCATAACGCAGCAAGTTATCGACCAGAATGTTGATCACTTGGCCCAGGCGATCACGATCGGCATGCATACGAAGCCCATCAGCAATACTGACCTGCGTCAGCACGCAAGCCTCATCCAACTGCGGCTGGAACCACGCCAACCGCTCCGCCACCAGAGCTGCCAGAGAAAACTCGCTGCGCTCCAGCACCAGCCGGCCAGCACGAGCCATCGACAACAGGTGCAAATCATCCACCAGCTTTCTGAGTTGATCGAGCTGACGCTTGACCATGCCCAACTGCATGGCATCGCTGGGGAATACCTCATCGAGCATACCCTGCACGCGCCCCATGGCGGCGTTCAAGGGTGTGCGCAGTTCGTGGGCAATGACCGCGCTGGATTCACGCACATCGCGCTCATAGCGCTCCAGTTGCGTGGTCATGCTGTTGAAGTCGCTGACCAGCCGTTGCAGCTCGTCGGGCGCGTCGCGGTGCACCGGCAGGCGCGTCAGGAAATCACCGCCGGCGACTCGCCGGGCGCCCTGGGCAATTGCCGAGAACTGGCTGGACAAGGGCCGCGAAAACCACAGGCCGAAGCCAATGATGATAGGGATCGCGGCCAGCACCAGGCCGATCAGTATCAGCCAGTCGCGATTGGCGATAGCCGGCTGGAAATAGTCCAGCGGATAGTACTGGGCAACCACTTGACGCAAGCGTGCCTCATTGAGCTCTGGCTCGGCGCGCAACGCCAGCAGCTCCTCACGCGGCCCCGGCGGCAGATGCTGCACAAAATACCAGTCCGACAGTGTGACGTTGATCCACATGCACACCGAGATCACCACCACCGCGCAGATCGCCAGCAGGCTCATGCGCAGGCCGATCCAGCGCCACATGGGTTTGTCGTTGACCCGCGGTTGCTCAAGCATGTGCGTTACCTGAATCGATAGCCAATGGAGCGCACCGTGACCAGAACGCCGGTGATGCCGTGGTTTTCCAGCTTGCGGCGCAGGTTGTGCACGTGGGTGTCGACGACGCGGGCCAGGGCTTCGCTTTCCGGCAGGCAGATTTCCAGCAACTCATCACGACTGAAGGCCTTGGACGGCGTCTTGAGTAAAGTCACCAGCAGCTTGAATTCCGTTGGGGTCAGGTCCAGCCATAGCGGTGGTGCTTCGCCCTGCTCAATGGCTGCGGTAAACGCAACAAGATCCACCCGCAGGTTTTCATGGCGCAGCAGGTGTTCCACCGGTTGGTTGCCGGTGGTGCGCCGCAACACCGCGTGCACCCGCGCCACCACTTCGCGCGGGCTGTAAGGCTTGACCACATAGTCGTCCGCGCCATAACGCAAGGCACCGAGCTTTTCCGGTTCGTCGCCCATGGCCGTGACCATGATGACCGGCGTGTCACTGCTACGGCGAACGGCGGATAACACTTCGGTGCCGCTCAAGCGCGGCAGCATCACGTCGAGCAGGATCAGGTCGGGCTGCCAGCTTTTGTACAGGTCCAGACCGCGCTGGCCGTCTTCGGCCAGGGCCACCTCATAGCCATCCCGGAGCAAGTAGGCTTCGAGAATGTTGGCGCTGTCGGCGTCGTCTTCGACGATGAGGATACGTTTTCCTGACACAAAGAAGCCTCTTGATGAAACCTTGATAATTTACGAACGGTTTATTGAAAGTGCGCTGCCAGTATTGCCCTACGCCCGCTTTCGCGAGCCGATCCTATGCCGACCACTGCATCGCTGTCCAAGCCTATCAACGGGCCTGAACAGCTCGATCAAAGGGAGGCGTTGTGTCGCGCGTCGGCGGGCGCACTGCTGTCTTCTTTTGCACATAGGGCTTGACCATGAACTTCACCACCTCCCCTACCCACAACGTTCTGTTGGGCGCCGTCACGCTGCTGTGCTGCGCGCTCGCGCCCCAGGCTCAGGCGACCGACGCCAGCCCGACAGCCGAAGAAACCACCGTTACCCTGGGCCTTGGCATGGGTGTCACGCCTCGCTACATGGGTGCTGACCGCTACCGTCCGCTCGTACTGCCGATGCTCAGCATCCAGCACGGAGCGTTTTTCGCCGACACCACTCGCGGCGTGGGCCTGCAATTTCAATCCGACAGTGGTTTTAGCGCCAGCGCAGCGATCAATTACGACCTGGGCCGCAAAGAGAAGGACAGCACCACCAGCCCGGGCGGCGACGAGCTCAGAGGTATGGGCGATATCAACGGCGCAACCGTCGCCGACTTTACCCTCAGCCAACAACTGCTTGACTGGCTGTCGGTCAACGGCGAAGCCGAACTGCGCATGGCCGGCGAGCACCGAGGCAACCATTACCGCTTTGGCCTGGAAGGCATCTTGTTGCACACAGACCGCGACACCCTGAGCCTGGCCATCGACGCCCATGCCGGCGATAGCCGCTACAACCAGACGTTCTTCGGCGTCACCCAGGCTCAGAGCCAACGCTCGATCTACAGCAAGTACACCGCCGACGCCGGGATCTATGCCTACTCCGCTGCCTTGAACTGGCAGCACACCTTCGACGCGCACTGGTCAACGCTGGCCAGCCTGACGCTGACTCAATACGCTGACCAGGCCAGCGACAGCCCGCTGGTAAGGCGCGAAACCGCAGGCTTGGGCCTGTTTGCAATCAACTACACGTTCTGACAACAAGCCCCGGGTATGCAGGCTTCATCTGAACTATCCCTGGGGCAGATTCCAGTCCTGTGCGAATGGCTTTTCAGACCGCGCAAGGTTCTCCCCATCAGGGCGTACACACGATGATCCGTTTGAAGTACCTGTCCAAAAGAGCCGTGCTGCTCTATGCGCTATTGATGAGTATCGGCAGTCAAGCCTCCCCCACCCTGCATACCGAAGCGTTCGTGCATCCTGGCCTGCTCCAGACCCGGGAGGACTTCACGCGGATACGCGAGAAGCTGGCCAACTATAACCAGCCGTGGCTGGCCGGCTGGCAGAAGCTGATCGCCAACCCCCATGCCTCATTAGCCTGGCAGCCCAACCCGATGCCGGTGGTGTACCCCACTTCAGGCGGCCCGAATAACGACAGTGTTCTGTTCAACGACGCAGCCGCCGCGTATGCACTGGCCCTGCGCTGGCAGATCTCCAACAACCCGGCGTATGCCGACAAGGCCGTGAGTATTTTGAACCAGTGGGCCTTGACCCTCACCGCGATCAAAGACAAGCCCGGCAGAGCTTTGGTGGCAGGCTTGTACGGCTACCAACTGGCCAACGCGGCCGAACTGCTGCGCAGCTACCCAAAGTGGCGGGCGGAAGATTTCCAGCGTTTTCAAGGCATGATGCTCACTGTGTTCTACCCCATCAATCATGACTTCCTGGTGAACCACGACGGCGCCCGGCCTGATCATCATGGGGCCAACTGGGACCTAGCCAACATGAACTCGATGCTGGCCATCGGCGTACTGACCGACCGCCGCGATCTCTACAACGAGGCCGTCGACTACTTCAAGCACGGCACCGGTAACGGCGCCCTCGCCCACGCGGTGTGGAAGCTCTACGGCGATGGCCTTGGTCAAGTCCAGGAAAGCGGACGTGATCAGTCACACGCCATGCTCGACATAGCCCTGCTCGGCAGTTTCTGCCAAATGGCCTGGAGCCAGGGCAACGACCTGTTCGGCTACCAGAACAACCGCGTGCTGCAGGGCGCCGAGTATGTGGCCAAGTACAACCTTGGCCAGGAGGTGCCGTTTACCCCCATCCCCAACAGCAGCTTCAAACAGACCGTCATCTCGGCCGATCATCGCGGCGAAACCCGTCCGATATGGGAACTGCTCTACAACCACTACGCCGTGCGAAAGGGCCTCAGCGCACCGAATGTGCAGGCCATGGCAAATAACGTCCAAGTGGAAGGTGGTGGCGGGGATTATGGTGCTGACAGGGTTGGCTACGTCCAACTGGGGTATGGGACGTTGCTGTATTCGTTGGGGGAATACGGTTTGTCGGAGATGCAGTTGATGCCTTAGAGGTATATCACCGAAGCTGCGCTGCGCATTACAAATGCGTCCTTTCTACCTGTCAAATTCGAGGAATGGCAAGAACGCATTGGTGTGTTGGAAATGTCAAAGGACGCCAGCACCATCGCCGCAGAAGTGTGGAGCCAGATATGAATGAAACGCCCCAAGTATTAAGACCTGGGGCTTTTTTATGAGCGAATTGCACGCGCAATTCGATGTTGCTACGAGTGACTAAGCGCCTACATCCCGATGGGTTGATTATTACGAAGGCCTTGATGAATTCCCGGAATGCTGCTTATCCAGGCTTGAGATTTCACCGCACAACACCCCCTCCAACACCCCAAAAAACCCCTGAATATGCCCCTGCTTCAACGCCTGCGGGCGCGTAACCAAATAAACCTCCATCCCCGGCAGTTCTATCTCCTGAAAAACCTCACTCAACCCCGTCGCCAAAATACGCGGCAACACCGCCACCCCCATCCCGCGCCTCACCGATTCAAGCTGCACCGCAAACGAACTCACCCTGATCGGCGCATGGTCCAGTCCGGCAGCTTTCGCCGCGCGCATTTGCGGTAGCAGATCCAGCGGTGGCAGCAAGGCGATGCTGGCGGCAGTGGCTGGTGTTAGCGCAGGAAACCGTTGCAGGTATTCGGCGGTGGCGAACACGCCGTAGGCGAGTTTGCCGAGCCCTCGGTAGATCAGTGAAGGTTCGCCCAGGTGTGCGGTGCGTATGGCGATGTCAGCTACGCCTCGTACGATTTTGTGGAAGTCGGTGGTGACCTGCAGCTCTACGGAGCAGCCTGGGTGCTGCGCGGTGAAGCGGCTGGCGGCTTCGAGCACGCTGGCAGAAAAGCCTTCGCCGGCGCTCACCAGCACGGTGCCGCTGAGGGCTGCTGGCGTGCCGTCGAAGGCGGCCTGGCGTCGCAGGCCGGATTCGGCTGCCAGGGCGACGTCTACCAGGGCTTGGCCTCGGGAGGTGAGCCGGCAGCCTTCCACGCCGCGTTCCACCAGTGGTTCGCCCAGGGCGGTTTCCAGTTGGGTGAGGCGGCGGGAGACGGTAGAGGCCGCGATACCCAGTAATTGGCCTGCCTGTAAAAAGCTGCCGCGCCGTGAGACTGCCAGCAGCAGTCGAAGATCGTCCCAATTTGCCTGCAATGCCATATCTCCGCGCTTCCCTGGTGTGCAGATGTGCAAAGCCATTATGCCGTAGGCGCTGTTTTTACGGCGCGGGCTCGCGGGTATATCTACTGGCCTTCTCAACAAATGGAATGGCCTGTATGAACACGAACCCCAATCGCTTGCGCAGCACCTTTGTGACCGGTGCCACCGGCTTGCTGGGCAACAACCTGGTACGGGAGCTGGTCGCACGGGGTTATGCGGTGAAGGCGCTGGTGCGCTCGGCGGCCAAGGGTGCGCAGCAGTTCGGCGATGTGCCGGGCGTGGAGCAGGTGGTGGGGGACATGGCGGATGTGGATGCCTTCGCGGCGGCGTTGCAAGGCTGCGATACGGTGTTTCACTGCGCGGCGTTTTTTCGCGATAACTACAAGGGCGGCAGCCATTGGGAGGAACTGGAAAAGATCAATGTCGCCGGTACGCGAGCCCTGCTGCAACTGGCGTATGACGCCGGTGTGCGACGGTTTGTGCATACTTCGTCGATCGCCGTGCTCGACGGTGCCCCCGGTACGCCGATCGACGAGACGTGCCTGCGGGCCGAAGCCGATGCGGACGACTACTACCGCAGCAAGATCCTGGCTGAGCGGGAGGTGTTGAGGTTTCTTGAAAGCCATCCGCAGATGTACGCCTGCATGGTTTTGCCCGGTTGGATGTGGGGGCCGGGTGACCGTGGGCCGACGTCTTCGGGGCAGTTGGTCCGGGACGTGATCAACGGCAAGTTGCCGGGGCTGATTCCTGGCACCTTTTCTCTGGTCGATGCCCGCGATGTGGCCTGGGCGCACATTGCTGCCGCCCAAAGCGGGCGACGGGGCGAGCGTTATCTCGCGGCCGGTCGCAACTTGACCATGCGCCAGCTGATGCCTGTGCTGGGGCGTATTGCCGAGGTCAAGGTGCCCTCCCGCCAGCTGCCGCTGCCCGCGCTGTACCTGTTGGCAGCGGTGCAAGAGGCCTATGCCTACGTGACCGGAAAGCCCATTTTGCTGAGCATGGCGACGTTGCGGCTGTTGATACGCGAGGAGCACCGTACCCGCTTTGACCACCGCAAAAGTGAAGAGGAACTGGGGCTGAGTTTTCGCGTGCTGGAGCAGACCCTCACGGACACGGTGGCGTGGTCCCGGGCCTACGGCGGATTGTAATAAAAAGCCCCAGGCCGACAGGCCTGGGGCTGGTTCGTGGCGGCAGGTTCAATGCTGTTGCAACGCCTCTAGCCGTGCCGGCAAGTCCTCCTGCGGGAAGCGTTGGTACAGCGCCAGCAGTTTCTCGTCCGCCGCCTTGGTTTCCCCCGCTCGACGCAGGTTCACAATCTCCTGCAGGCCTTCTTCCAACGTAGGCAGTGTCCGTTTGCTGAGTTTTGCCGCTGGCTGATCCGCCAATGCGCTTTCGGCTTGAGCAGGAGCGCTTTCAACCCTAGGCGCTACGGCCATGCGGGCCATTGGCGCGGGTGCGGAAAACGCTTGCGGCGCCGGGTGAGCCGCTTCTTCGTGGCGCGGCGCGGAGAATGTCGCGGTGGAGATTTCAGGTTGCTGCACCGGGGAGCGCATGACCACGCCGATCATCAGTGCCAACCCGGCGACGGTGGCGAATGCCATTTGCCAGCGCGGGCGTTGGCAGGCTTGTAGCCAGCGTTGCCACAGGCTGGGTTGCGGCTGCGGGGCTTCGCGGCGGGCGGCGTTGAGGATGAAGGCGTCGAGGGACGCGGGCGGTTCGCCCGTGCTGTGTTGACGGTAGTGCTGGAGCAGCGCGTCGTCTGGGGTGTGTCGGGAGTCAGTCATACGGGTACCTCCTCGGCCAGCAGGCGCCGCAATTTTTGCAGGGCGTAGCGCAGGCGGCTTTTTACGGTTTCCAGCGGGGCGCCGGTGAGGGTAGCGATTTGCGGTACTTCGAGGTCGCCGTGCAGGCGCAGCAGAAACACTTCGCGCTGGTCTTCGGGCAACGCTTGCAGGGCCGCGTCGAGGCGCGCCTGGTCGCGGCTGAGGGTCAGTTGCTGCTCGGGGCCGTCGCTGTCGTCGGCCTGGGCGTGCAGCTGTTCATCGTAGCTGTCATGCAGGGGGTTGTGGATGCCGTGCTTGCGCCAATGGTCGATCAGGCGGTTGCGGGCGATCTGGAACAACCAGGTACGAAAACTCGCCCGGCCTTGTGGCTGGGTGGTGCTGCGGATGAGGCTGAGCCAGGTGTCCTGGTAGATTTCTTCGGCCAGTTCGGCTTTGTTGCACAGGGACACGAGGAAGCGGTACAGGCCCTGGCGATGGCGGCTGTACAAAGCTTCGAAGGCGGCAGCGTCACCGGTTCGGTAGCGGGCCAGCAGCGATTCGTCGCTGGGTGAGTCGTCTGGAACGGCCATGTAGTGGGCGAACTCCTTTTGGTCAGCCGAAGCAGGGTTAGTGTGGGAGCTGGCTTGTCGAATCGTCGCAACACTGCGATGGCATCCACTCGGTGTGCCTGGTGAACGAGTTGTCTGCATCGCAGGCAAGCCAGCTCCCACATTGGTTCATTGTTGTGTTCGGGATTCTGGTTTGAGGCTTTGGGCCAACTCCACCAGTTGCACGAATTCGTTGCGCAGACCGAACGGGTCATCGCCGCGGGCCGAGCGTGCCAATTTCGCGGTGTCTTGCAAACTCATGGTGCCAGTGTAGCGGCCATCGCCCTTGAGCTGTTGGGCGAAGGCAGCCACGGCAGACGCGAAGCGCAGATCATCGCTGGCCAGGGTGGTTTGGTTGGCGATGGGGCGTTCGATCAATTGGCTGTTACCGCCCGCAGCTGGTTTGTAGCGCACCCGCAGCATCGCCAGCTCATCGGATTTGCCTTCGGTCGCAGGCGCCGCGGCGTAACGCAGAGGCTCCAACCAGCCCTTCTCGCCCTTGGGCACGATTTCATACAGCGCGGTCACCGTGTGCCCTGCGCCAATCTCGCCGGCATCGACCTTGTCGTTGTTGAAATCCTCACGTTTCAGGGCGCGGTTTTCATAACCCAGCAGGCGGTATTCGCTGACCTGGGCCGGGTTGAATTCCACCTGCAGTTTCACATCCCGCGCCACCACGGCCAGGGTAGAACTGAGTTGCTCCACCAGCACTTTGCGCGCTTCGCGCAGGTTGTCGATGTAGGCGTAGTTGCCGTCGCCCGCGTCGGCCAGTTGTTCCATCAGGTGTTCGTTGTAGTTATCCACACCAAAGCCGAGGGTGGTCAGGGATACGCCGCTTTTACGCTGAGCCACGGCCATTTGCTTGAGGCTGTCGAAATCGCTGATGCCCACATTGAAGTCGCCGTCGGTAGCCAGCAGGATGCGGTTGATGCCGTTGGCAATAAAGCCTTCGCGGGCCATCTGGTAGGCCAGTTCGATGCCGGACGCGCCCGCCGTGGAACCGCCGGCGGTGAGTTGGTCGATGGCGTTGCGGATCTTGGCTTTTTCACTGCCCGAGGTGGGCTTGAGCACCACGCGGGATTCACCGGCGTAGACCACCAGTGACACGCGGTCCTGATCACGCAGTTGATCCACCAGTAATTTCAGCGTGCTTTTGACCAGCGGCAAGCCTTCGCGACGGTCCATGGAGCCGGACACGTCCACCAGGAACACCAGGTTGGCGGGCGCCAGTTCGGCCACGGGTTTATCGGAGGCCTTGATGCCGATGCGCAGCAGTTTGGTGCGCGGGTTCCACGGTGTGGCGGCCACTTCGGTGGTGACGCCAAAGGGTGAGCCGTCGGTGGGCAGGGCGTAGTGATAGGGGAAGTAGTTGACCAATTCCTCCAATCGCACCGCGCCTTCGGGGGGCAGGCGGCCTTGGTTGAGGAAGCGCCGTACGTTGGCGTAGCTGCCCGTGTCGACATCCACACTGAAGGTGGAGACCGGGGTTTCGGTGACGCGGTGCACGGGGTTGTCAGGCAGGTTGGCGTATTGCTCGCGGGGTTCGCTGCGGTCATTCATCATCGCCATTTCACGCACCATCATCGGTGCCGGCATGGCCATGCGTTTGGCCATCGCGCCCTCAACCGGCGGGCTGTACAGCTCGGCGACGGGTTGTGCGGGTTTGGCCACCTCGGGAGAGGAAGACAGCCCACACCCGGCCAGCGCTACCAGCAGGGTGACGGTGAAGCCTTGGGCAGCGGGACGCAGGTAAAGCAGAGGGCGGGACATGGGGCTGAACCTCGTGAATGAATGAGCCGTTCACAAGGTCAGACGCGACATAGGTTGGGTTCGGGTTAAACCCTTGAAATTCACCCCGATCAATGTGGGAGCTGGCTTGCCTGCGATAGCGGTGTGTCAGGCAGCCTTTCCAGCACTGGCCCACCGCTATCGCAGGCAAGCCAGCTCCCACAGTTGAATGGCGGTGTTCTCTTAGTCCGTGCCGTACTTGGGGTTACGCGGGCCGTACAAGATGCCGGTGCGTTGCCCTGCCGACAGCAACCGCGCGCTGGTGATACCGGCAATCGGGTGCGCCGCATCGGTAGAGCTGTTGATCACCTGCTTGACCGCCGCCGTGATCAACATGCCCACCAGGCCGCCACCGTTGTTATTGCCCTCCTCGCTCGACGCCCGCGCCGAACCGGTCCACAGGGTGGTGCCGGTGCGCAGGTCTACCAGTTTGGCCGAGGCCGTCACCGAGGTGTCGCTGGAGATCAGCATGTACTGGGTGCCGTACTCGCTGATGGTGATGTACAGCGCCGCGTCCGCACCAAAGATGTCATGCAGCTTGGCCGGTTGTACGGCCTGGATATCGTTGGCGGTGGTGAGGCCGTTCTGACGGAAGGTTTCGTCCACCAGGGCAATCGGCAACACATAGTAGCCGGCTTCGGCCAGCGGGTAGGTGACTTGCGACACCAGGCTGTAGGACGCCTGCACTTCCGGCGATTCGTTGATCGGCGGCAGTACCAGGATCGACTTGGGCCGCGCCTGTTTGTACGCCGAATAATCAACCGTCTTGGGCGCGGCGCAACCGCCGAGCAACGCCAGGGCCAGCAAGGCGCCGGTGAGTTTTAACAGGCTCATTTGGTGGCGACTCCGGCTTTGGCGTTTTTCAACAGAAAGTCCATGTACGCAGCAGACTCAGGGAACAACGCCTTCTCGGTGCGAAACTCCTGCACCATCTGGTCATCCTTGCCCATGTTCATGTACAGCATGCCCAGGTGCGCGTGGTAACCCGGCGGTGCCTTGCGGCCACTGGCGTTGATCTTCTGCAGATCGCGCTCCAGTGCTTCCACCTGCGCTTCCTTGGGCTCGCCCTTGAAGTACTCGTAAACCTGCGGCTGGTAGCTTTCCCATTGATACAGGGGCTGGGGCGCCGTTTGGCACCCGGCTACCGTCGCGATTGCTGCCAGCGTCAGCGCTAACTTCACTGCCTTGCTCATCCGTGTACTGCTCCTTGTGGTGTGGCTGATCAGTTACGCGGGTTCCAGGCGCCGGCGTTGATGCCGTCGACCAGGCGGTTGATCGCTTCGCGCATGGCCAGGTCCAGCACCTTGCCATTGAGGGTGGAGTCATAGCTGGCGGTGCCGCCGAAGCCGATCACTTCACGGTTGGACAGCGCGTACTCACCAGCGCCCTGGGTGGAATACACCACTTCGGAGGTGTTGATGTTGACGATATTCAACGCGACTTTGGCGTAGGCCACTTGGGTCTTGCCACGGCCGAGGATGCCGAACAGCTGGCGGTCGCCGGTTTCTTTGCGGCCGAATTCGGTCACATCGCCAGTTACCACATAGTCAGCGCCCTTGAGCTTCTGCACGGTGCCTTTGATTTTGGCTTCCTGGGAGATTTCGCCCATGTTGTCGCGGTCCAGCACGCTGAAGCGGTTGGTCTGCTGCAAGTGGGTGATGAGGATGGTCTTGGCCTGGCCGCCGAGACGGTCAACGCCATCGGAGAAGATGCCGCGCATGTAGCTGGAGCGGTTATCGAACTTGCCCACGGCAATCGGCACACGCACGCCGGAATAGGCCACGTGGGCGCTGGCGACTTGCTCCACCGGCATCGCGCGGTTGCTCTCGGTGGCGCAACCGGCCACGGTCAACAGCGCCGCGGCGGTGAGGCCCGACAGCAGGATTTTGGACAGTGTCTTCACAGGGTGCTCCTTGGGTGAGGAAATCAGCGTTGCTGGGTTTTCCAAGGAGAAAGGCAGCCTGAAAACGCGCTGGCCTGGATTCTTCCCTGAAAGACGGTGATGCAACGGCTGCGGCATTTTACGGGGTTGAGAGCGGTTCTCAAGTTGTTTCGGCCATAGGTGGGGGGCTTACCCTACTGCCGACCGCAATACTCAAAGCAACGAAGATCCAATGTGGGAGCTGGCTTGCCTGCGAAAGCGATAGTGCAGCAACAGATGCAGCGACTGACACACCGCCTTCGCGGGCAAGCCCAATGCCGATCAATTAAACGAACGCAATGCCCAAAGCAACGAAGATCCAATGTGGGAGCTGGCTTGCCTGCGATAGCGTTAGTGCAGTAGTAGTTGCGGTGACTGACACACCGCCTTCGCGGGCAAGCCCAATGCCGATCAATTAAACGAACGCAATGCCCAAAGCAACGAAGATCCAATGTGGGAGCTGGCTTGCCTGCGAAAGCGGTAGTGCAGCAACAGATGCAGCGACTGACACACCGCCTTCGCGGGCAAGCCCGCTCCCACAGGGGAACTGCGCTTAACCCTGACTGGCATTAGCCCAAGCCCGCACACCAACAGCCGCCAGCCTTCGCACAGCCCTACTTGAGCTCCTTCACCAGGTACTGCGCAGAAATCTGCGTAATCCCGGTCAACGCCCGGCGCAAGGCTTCAGGGTCCGTGCGGTAGGTTAACGGTGTATAGCCATAAACGTTCTGACCATTAAACGGCGTGACCGCTTCAAAGGTGCGCCAGACCATCTCATCGCCGCGATCCATCTGCGCTAACACGTTAAGGGTCGGATAAATCACACTGCTGAAACCCTGGGTCAGGCGAAAGCCCCACTCGGACACGGTCAGTTGAATCTGCGCATCGGCGGGCTCATCATCGCCGACCACCTTGAGCGTCGAAATCTTACCCAACTCATCGATAAAGCCCTGCTTGAGCAACACGCCTACATCGAGTTTTTCCGCCTCCATCACCGTCAGAATAGCCACCGGCGTCGGCATCTCGGCCAACTGCCCAAGCTTCATGCCGCCGGCAAACCCGGCGCCGCTCAACGCCGCAGTACCCAGCTTGGACGCCCCGCTGGCCATGCCAACACCGGCGCCAACCCCGGCACCCAGGGCCGCGCCCCAGGCCTGTTCGCGGCCGAAGTACACCATGTTCTTTTCCCACTTCACGGGCAGGACTTTGACGGTCTTGATCTGCGCGCGGTTTTCGGGAGTGAGGGGGTGGCTGACGCAGCCGCCGAGGATGAGGGTGGTGAGGAGAATGAGGAGGAGGTTTTTCACATTGGTCCTTTAATGTTTGGGGTGAGGCTTCGGATTTGCGTATGCGTAGTGCGTTTGTTCGTGGGCAGTATGTCGGCAATGGATAGCAAGATGTTAGCGGCTGCGGGCACGCTCCGAAGCAGCGGCATTTTGATGCCTTGCGCGGGCTTGGCGGTGCGGCTTATAGTCCGGCCGTCGCTCAAAAAGCGACCGGGTTTGGCGACCCGAAGAACGAGCCCTCAATAATCCAGAGAGCTTAATGATGAATCGATACATTCCCCTAACCGGCCACGACTGCACCGTCCCAGCCCTGATCATCGACACCCAGGCACCTCTCGACGTCCTTCACGACGCCGCCATGCACCGCATTCGGGCCGTCACCCAACTGCTGGAAAACCTAGCCTTTCGCGAACAACTCAGCAGCGATGCCGTCGTGCTTTCAGACTTCGCCCACTTGCTGGCCATTCCGCTGCGCGATGGGTGTGATTTGCTGGATGTCATCAGTCGCAGGCTCAATGCCGATCCGTCCTGAGTGAAAATCGGGCGGCCTTTGTGTCGCCCGCTTTATGCGTGAGCAATTCAACTTAATAAACCGGTCCACTTTTTTTCGTCATTTCACGCAGCAAACCTGATCATCCGAAAGATAATAAAGTCCCTCCAGCTTTCCGCAAATGGAAGGAAGACCGAAAACCGATTCTGAGGCATAAGAAATAGGCAGCTCGGATCTAATCGAACAGGCAAACTCCGAACTTTCCCACGTTGGAGTGACTATACCGCTCCAAAAACTTACGGCCTCTCCCGTTCCAGACAATACAACAGGCCTCAAGTATTCAATTGCAACATTGGAGTCCCAATACAAATAACCGCAATACACAGAGCCATTTTCACCAAAAAAATCAGCTCGAACGATAATCTGAAAGTCTGAGCACGTTTCCTGTTCGGCGAGGGGGCGCACAGTTAATTCGTCCTCCACGGTGTCGTCCATCGGAAAGAACCAAACGCTATAACTACCAAGATCATCAATCGTCAGCTCACATACTTGTTTATCCGACATAACTCGCCGCACCCTATGCAATTAAGCACAACAAAATAGGACAGGTTTATCTGATACACTTTCCCAGCTAAAATTTAAATAAATCTGTGCCATTTTCTCTCTATCCCTTATAGCGCCTATTGGTTTAAGTCAGCCATTAGTTTAGCTATCACTAACTCGAAAGCATTCTGCAAAGCGCTACGGAGAGCTTCAGGGTTTGTTGCGTACTCCTGAGGTGTATACGCCTGGACATTTCCCTCACTGAACGCTGTTACAGTTTCGAAATTCCTCCAAACTACTGCGTCGCCGAGCTTCATGGTCGCTACAATGCCCACTGTGGGATAAAGCTCTGCACTGTAGTTTTTCAAGGCAAAGCCCCATTCGGACACGACAAATTCTATATGCGCATCGGCCCGGCCGCCCTCCGGTTCAACTTTGAATAAATGCTCAGCACTGATCCGTGCCTCCAACAGTTGTTTGAACAACTGCCTTGGATCTATTTCGTTACGCTGCAAGTTCAACAAAATTGCCTGCCGTGGACTTGAAGCTCCACCATCAGCCACTTTCGCGCCCGCTGCCACACCCACGCCAGCCATAGCACTGGTAGCGACTTTGGACGAATCCGATGCCATTCCCACAGCCACCCCGGCACCGGCACCTAAGCCGGCCCCCCAGGCTTGATCCATGCTGGTGTACTTGAACTGCTGCTCCGAAAACGAGGCAGGCAAAATAGTGACAGTCGTGATTTTATGGCGGTTTTCAATGCTCAGGTCTTGTGTTACGCAGCCAACCAGCAGAAATAAAGTGCAAAAAACTACGAAAATTTTTTTCATACATAACACTCTTGAAAGTTAGGCGAACTTGAAAACTAAACCCAAAAGGCTTACCCCCCTAAATAAACGCAACTTCGCCCATCAAATCTTGACGCCCACCTTAGTTATAGCACGACGAAAGGCCATTTTTGTGTCAGATTCACGAATAAATCGCCTCAACACCACGACTAAACATAGCGAAACTTCCAGAGATCACCGCTCTTCATCCAATATCTCTCAGCATCTGGTATTAAAAAACTAAAATCTGAACACTTGGATGTCCAATCAGAATATGAGAGTTCCTCGTGGAATCGGTCTTGATCCATATGCATATATATTCTTCTATCAAAATTAATATAGAATACGGGCAACCTAGACGCTACACGGCCAACAAGACCGAATATATCCGCACTCAAACTCGCGCCTGACAAAAAGTAGCCCTCAACCTCTTTCAACAACCGGGGTAAACTACAGTCGTCATCCAGCTCAAAAATTTTTGAAAGGTCTTCACCCGTCAACACACCTTCACTAACACTATTTAGATACTGCGAAAAATTATCGGCTGTTAGCTTTAAAATTCCACCACGGAACACCCTACACGCTTCTTCATACTGCGCCTGGGTTATATGCCCTTTATCCAAATATGCGCGATAGTCTTTTTCCGCATCCAATGAAAAGTTATACTTATAATCCAAAACCCAATAACACTTAGCACCACTTACAAAAAAACAGATACTTTTCTCACCAGACCATAAACCATCAAGCACTTCTTTATTTAAATTCAATTCCCGAACTCCTTTAAAAATTCTTCATGAGCGTAAATGCGGGCGTTGCTTGAGTGCTTTTCAAGCAACGATTCCCACACCTTAGGAAGTTCCAGGGCTGTCCCAGGCTTGGTCGGATCTACAATTTTAGGCGCTGACGGGTCTCGGTTGACTCCTGGAATCGGACGTTGAGGAACTGCGTTAGCCATAATTTCACTATGGAGTTTAGCATCGACATCAAATACAACCACGATAGAAAAAGGGGACAGATTTATTTAATATGCTTTTCAACTCTAACATAAATAACGCCCCCCTTTTCTACTCTCGTTTAAGCACTTTAATCGCACCATAACTTTCTGGTCGAAACCCACTTGGCCAGACAGTAGCGTCATTATACGTAGCGCCCAAAAAAAACGCCTCTTCGATTCTATTTGCACAAAGATCAGCGCCACATAAATTTGATCTAATAAAGCTAGCACCACCAATATCAGCACCATCAAAACTTGCACATGAAAGATTTGCACCGGCAAAATCAGCAAATGCTGCCATTGCGCCTGCGAAAGAAGTATTACTCATAACTGAATTCATAAAATTTGAATTCATCAGAGCTGCTCGATCAAATATAGCTCGATCTATAAACGCGTTAACAAATGAGGCACTTCTCAGATTCGAACCAGAAAAGTCGGCACTTCCAATATTAAGCTCATCAAATATAGCGCGATGCAACTGCAACCCTTTCAAACTTGCACCAACAAAACCATTTAAAGGTAGAGTTAATATCTCGCCCGTCTCAAAATTAATATTAATCATTTATCCCCCCAATCCACCGGATCCACCTTCACCTCAGACATTGGCTTAGTTAAGCCAGCTTTATTCGGCGGTAATGTTCCAACAAAATGGGACAGATTTATTTAATAGGCTTTTCAACTTTAATTTAAATAAATTTGTCCCATTTTTTAGTCCCCTTTTTTCATTTCCACATTATTGCTAACACACCCTCATCTCTACCCCAAAAAAATCTATCCTACCTTTTAAAATACAACACTTGGAAATACTTTACGAAACATATGCTGTATCGCTGGCAACCGGGCTAGCTCGTCCAACATTTCGGTAGCCGAAAGCGGCATATCGTAGGGTACCGTGCCACGGAGCAGTGCTATTCCATATAAAGCATATTCCTCGTTTTTAGAGCGACTCCAATTTGGAACATAGCCAATTACTTTGTAGATCTTGAAAATAGGCTCATCAAATTCAATCAAATCATATAAAAAATCTGGAGCTCCCTCCTCCCCTAAAAATCCTGCGCACCACGATTGTAACTCCAATCTATCAATAGCCTCGCAGAACAGACAGGTGATTACAAACCCTAAAAGTTCATCACTGTAACGATCAGTTCTTTCTGTAATCACTTTCCGCCCTCGAATCTCCCCTTTTTTAGGGGGGATAGATATTATCTAATAGGTCTTGTACTGCCATAACAGATCTAAATACATTTCCCCCACTCTTTTATTTTCGACAAACAAAGAACTTATCTTCACTGAGATACCCAATACCGCCTAAGCGCCAAAATTCGAAATATGAACGAAAGTCAAAATCCAGATTTATTAAAGGCTGCCCCATATACCAAGCCAAATAATAATCAGCGGCAACTCCGTAAAGGGCCTCAAACAGTGCGTACTCTTGCTCTGTTTTTAGCAACCTGCAATCCCTGACCTGATCCCCCACCAGTTCAAGTATCCAGTTGCTGGGAACGTCTAATTTATCATAATCGTTAAATTGATCTTTACTTCCATACAACAGTTTTGCACGTTGGCATATCCCGTATAACTCGTCGTCTCCAAGAGACTTACAGAAACTTGCCTGAGCTTGCAACCAGAGTTTTGCCTTTTGCATCAATTCAAAGTCGCTAGATTCAATCGTCGGGCATAGATATAACTTATCTTCAAGCGTACCAGCTTGGATCACCTCATTCACGCGCGATACCAAACTGTCAGCTTGAGGAAAATAGCTTAACGCTTCAGTAATTTCAGTTAGAGAAGAATGTACTTTGAACAGAGCTAAAAAATGCGACTTATCAAAATAAGTTCTTCCCTCACAAAAAGCGCACCAGTCATTTAAAAGGGTAGGCATTAATTTCTTCCTCTTGGTAACTCCGGCAAAAGAGAAGGATCGATTTTCCATCGATCGCGCAATGCCGTTACGCCCTTATTAAATTCGTTTAGGGACTTACTGTTATCAATAACAGCTTTTAGCTCATTATGGAAAGCACCTGAAGCATTCCCACCGTGACCGCCTGGTACCCCATCAATAGGGTTGACCCATGTCAATTCGGATGTTTTTGTTCTGAAACGCTGAATTTCACTCATCGGCACCCCCCATTGTTTGAATTCAGGAGCGCGACAAACCATACACCACTCATGCAAACCTCCTGGCTGACGAATTCTCGCCTCAATTGCCTCTCGGGTAGCCCTGTTTTCCCAAAGCACGTCTAGCTCTGCTGGCGACAGGTCGTCAAACCAACGTGTGAAAGCGCCGTTACGAACGCTAGGCACTTTGCCGTCAGGCACAAGCTCTTGAAACGTCCGGTCAGTGTGGCTTTCGCTTACAGGCGATCCGGCAGAAGGCACCTCATGAATCGAACAGCTTCCCGCATTACAGGTATAACAAGGCCCAATGTTATGTACCCAGGTACTTAGCTTGCCAACATAGAACGTATGTCCAATATCCACCGTCAGGTTGTACGTTTTACCCTGCGACTGCAGCAGCTTTATTGATACAACGGAGATCGAAGCCTCTTGAGTCGCCCCATCCCCCAACGACTGCAGTTGATCACCCGGCTTGAGCTCTATAAGTGGCACAAAGCCTTTGCGCTTAGGCACGTAGAACGGATGACCCGGCGTCACTTGCAGAGTCTCAGTGATACCTTGACCGGCACTGCCGTTCTTCACAAGCGTCAGCTGATAGATCGGTTGATCCGTGCGAATGTGGGTTGCTGAGACCTTCGACGCGAACGGCTCACCGCCTTCTTCAGGTTTAGTCCAGACGACGTCGCCCACCCTGAGCGCGTCAATGGCTCGTTCACCATCAGGGGTGGCGACCATAGTCCCGGCTGCAAAACAGCATGGGCTATAGCCTGCTAATTTGGCCTGTGCTTGGTTGGCAAACTGTTCAGTCCCCTTACCCGCCGCCGCATCCAAGCCTTTACCAGCGGCTGACTCAATGCCCTTTCCGGCAACAGTTTCTGCAGCCTTGCCAGCGATAGCCTCCGTACCTTTAACCGCTAATGCGTCGCGCGCGGCCAACTCTTTGATTGCGCTTAACAATGCTCCCTTGCCTACTCCACCTATGGGCATAAGCTCAGCAAGCAGCTTGAGATCAATATCTGAATTAATGCCACCACTTGCCAAAACACGTAGCCGGTCTATTTGCTCTGCTTGGGAGGCGGCGTCAGAACTGAGCGCGGCGATCTCAGGGAGTTTCGTGATAGCCGTACGCTCTCCGTATTGCTCGGACCACGCATCAGGCACAACACCCATGCCACCAGGTTCGTTGTTGTAGGTTGTGTTACTTGAAGGATTGAACAGCAGCGAATCCTTGTACTGCTTTTCTGTGGACTTGAACGCAACGACCTGATCCCCGTTGGCAACAATGGGGCTGCCATCTCCCCAGGTCAGCAGGACTTTCTCGTTTTGCAGCTTGGTGATAACTCCCCGCGCAACAGTCAGGTCGTCACCTAATGCTTGCCCTTCAGGGTTAGAAGGACCGTAACCGGCCAGAATCCCTTGAAGCTCATTGTTGGTTTTCTGATCGACCTCGCCTCCGGCAACAAACGTTAGGAGCGCATCCCACTCAAAACCAGATCGGCTTTGACCTTTGGTGGCATCTAAACTCTTGGCCTCTTGGGCCAGTCGTTTCTCTTCTTGAACGTGCAACTTGCGGTTGTATGACTGTGCATTCCCAGCGATTTCCGAGCCCATGGCGACATCGCCATCAACACTCGCGGCAGCGAGCAATCCCACCAGTTTCGAAGCCGCATTGACCAGACGATCGTGTTCCGCTGGATCATTGCCACTGAGCAAAGGCGACTTATCCAACGCCACAATAAGGGCTTCGTTAGCACCCGCAGCCATCGCTCCCGTTTTAAAGTCGCCGCCCATTGCTTCTGAAAGCAAACCACCTACAACAGCATGCAGTGCAGTTTTGCTCAGGTCGCTGTCTTGAAGTTTGAAGGCATTACCAAAATCACCAACGCCGGTGAACGCGGTCGCCTGCATTACATCGAAAAGGCTGCCCTTCATTGCATCCTTGAAGCTGCCTTGTCCAAGAGCTTCAGAGAGCGTTCCGCGCACGGCACCGCCAGCCAATTGGATCGTTCCAAAACGGCCAATCGCTGCGGGGTCATTCCAATGGGGTACGACGCTTGGTCCACTTACCTTGTTAGTTACAGGGTCGCTCTGCGCGCCAAACCAATTGCCACTGGCGTAATTCACAAAGCCCGCAGAAGCGCCCGCGATCAGTGACTGCTTCAAGCTGTCGCTGCTGAAGGTTTCCTTGAATGCGGCCCCCAAGTTGCCTTTATTGTTTATGGTGCTGACGACGCCGGTACTGGCAAGCGAGGTCAACGAGGCAGTCGCGATGACGTTGCCCAACCCTGCTGCAGTTCCTGCGACTGCTGCGGTGGTCGACGTCGCAGCGGTAGCGGCTGTCGCGGCAGCCATAGTGGAGCCGGCCCCTACAGCGCTACCTGCCGAAGCAGCTAGCGCACTGGCCGCTCCCGCCGTCAACACGGTGACAACGATGATAATTGCCAGCATTGCGCCTTGGCCGAGGCTGGAGTGGCTGTATTTAAAGGAGTCGTGCAACTCCTTCACATGCCGCCAATCCACATCCCCACGCTTCTCGGCTTCTTTCAACCAAGCCAACTGTGGGTCTGCTTTGACCATCACATCAATCGTCTGGCTAACCGTGTTCTGATCAATCTGTTTAATGTCGATCTTCAGCCCGTTAACCGCCTTGATCGCCAACTCACCCTGTGCCTTCAACTCACTTTGGCGCAACGTCTCGTCGGTATTCCCCTTGCCCTTCGCGCTGGTCCACGCCAGGTCACTCTTGCTCTTCTCGTGGCTCTCCTGGTGCAGGTCTTTGACCGCCTCGAAGGTCACCGCGCCGCCACTGGTGATGGCCAGGTCCTTACCGCTCTCAAGCTTGGCCCGCTGATACAGCTGATCACCGCCACTGACCAGCGACAGATCACCACCAGTCTTGATCTCAGTCCCCACATTTGTAACGTGGGTCACCTCATCACGCTTGGTCTTCTTCGCGCCCCAGCCCCCCTTCTCCTTCATGTCGTAAAGGCTGTAGGTGCTGTTCTGCGCAGCCAACAAACTCAACTTATCCCCGCTATACAGATAAGCCTCATTCCCCGCACTGATCCTGCTCGCCACGATCGTGGTGTCACGCCCCGCCTGGCTGACAAAATCCCCACCCGCCGTCAGCACGCTCGCCACTTGAGTGGTCTGGTCGTCCGAGGTCTTGATGCGTTTTTTGCCGTCCTTTTCCTTGCCCTCAACGTTGTGCATGTCGCTGACCGAGGCGACGTTGAGGTCGCGGCCGGCGGCGATGTTGAGGTCTTTGCCGGCGGTGGCGGTGCTGCCGATGATGTTGACGTCTTGCCCGGCCTGCATGTTGAGGTTGCCGCCCGCCGTGACGCTGGCGGCGAGGTTTTTGACGTCGGTGGTGATGCTGGATTTCTCGCCGCCGTTGCGGGTCTCGTGTTTGACGCTGGTGTCGCTGGCGGCGATGAGGTTGAGGTCGCGGCCGGCGGTTAAGTTAGCGTCGTTGCCCGCTACCAGTGCGCCTCGGTTGGTGAGGTCGCGGCCGGCGTCGATGGCGAGGTTTTCGCGGGCGACGATGGTGCCGGCGCTGGTGTCGGTGAGGGTGCGCATGCCGGCGCCGTCACGTACCTGGATGGCGGTGGTTTCGTTGGTGATGTCGCCTTTGAGGGCCGTGAGGCTGACTTGTTTGCCGCGGATTTCGCCGGCCATGGCGTTGCGGATGCTGTCCTGGGCGAGCAGGTTGAGGTTGTTGCCGGCTTCGACCAGGCCGCCGGTGTAGATGCTGCCGCTGCTGATGGCGGAGAGGTTGTTGCTGGCGCGCAAGGTGCCGACGTTGATCAGGTCGCCGCCGGTGACCAGGTTGAGGTCGCGGCCCTGGATGAGGCTGTTGCCGCGCACGTTGCGCGAGTCGGCCTGGGCCAGGTACAGCACCGGTACGAGGACGGTCTGGCCGTCGATGACGCGGTTTTCCATCCACACGATGTCGTGGGTCAGTGCGCCGACTTGCTGGTCGGTGAGGGCCACGCCCAGGCTCAGGCGCAGGGCGTCTTTGCTGGCGAGGCCGTTGTCCATCAGGTAGCGGAACTGGTCGGCGTCGCTGTACAGGCCGCCGGCGAGGAAGCGTTGGCCGGTTTGCGCGAGGACGGCGTCGCGGATCAGGCGGGTTTCGTACTGGCCGTCACCGAGGCGGCGCCAGGCGTTGTCGGCGGTGAAGCCGAGTTTGCCGAGCATGTAGTCGGAGCTGAAGAAGCCCGACACCGAGGTGAACTCGGGGTTGGTCTCGATCAGGTAGTGGCTGGTAGGGTCGGCGTTTTTGACGAACAGGCCGTACTCGCCCTTGGGCAGTTGGAAGGTGGGCGAGGTGGTGGGGTCGACCGGGGCGAAGGCGGTGCCGGTGTAGTCCACCGGTACGAAGCCGCCACCGGGGGCCACGCCCACGACGGGCAATACGCTGCCCGGCGCCTGGGCGCTCGGGTCGTTGACGTGTTTGCTCAGGTTGATATTGATGCCGCCGACGGGGATGCCGGTCTGGTCGTCGCCGAGGGTGCCGGTCAACTGCGCCAGGGTGTTGTTGTGCAGCGTACCGTTTTGCAGGGTGCGGGCGACGTTGAGGTTGACCGTGCCGCCCGCTTGCAGGGTGGCGTCGTAGCCGGGGCCGCTGTTGTTGGTCCAGGTGGTGACGTCACTTGCGTAGGCGAACGGCAGGCTATTGGGTGAGCGGCTTTTGAGTTCTTCGAAGCGCGCCTTATCAAAATTCCCAGCCGCCGTGGCCGCATTGAACGCGGGCACGTCGACGTATTGCATGCGTTCAAACAAATCGTCGGAGACGTGACCTGGCGTGCCGATGACAAGCTTGCGCTGGCCCGTGCGCGTGGCGGCGCCCTGGTTGAGCAGGTCACCGGCGGTGATGCTCAGGTCGCCATTGGCGGCCATCAGGCTGTAGCGGTTCTGCACCGTGTCGCCTTGCAGCAGCATGTTTTTGCCCGCCACCAGGCGCGCCGCTACCGAGTCCTTGGTCGCCGCCTCAAGGTACGTCTCGTAGATGGTGATCTCGCCACGTTCCCAGTTGTCGCTCTCGCCGCAGTGCTGGCCACAGATCCAACTCAAACTGCCGGTGGTCAGCGTTTGCCCGAGTTCGAATTCATCTTTGGCGTTTTCGATAAAGCCCGCATTGATGCCGATCGAGCCTTCGCTTTCAACGGTACCGGAGCGGTTGCTGAACAGCACGGCACGCCCGCCATCGCGAGCGGCGAAGCTCAGGTTGCCTTTGCTGTAGACATCGCCATAGCTGTTGCTGAAGCCATTGCTGCGCAAGGTCATGTCGCCGCCGCTGAACAGCAGCGTGTTGGCGGCATTGGTGATGCCGTTGACTGCGGTGAGGTTCACTGCACCCTGGGCACCGAGGGTTCCACGGTTGTTGATTTGCGCGGCGGCGATGTCCAGTTGCTGGCGGGCGGTGAGGAAACCGAGGTTGTCCAGGGTGCCGCCCAGGGTCAGGCGCGCATTGGTGGCCGCCAGGCGGCCGCCGTTCTGGCTGAGGTTGTTGGCGGCGACGGTGAGTGTTTGCAGGGCCGAGACGCGGCCGCTGTTGGTGATATCGCCGGTGGTGATGCTGATGTCGCCGTCGCTGAGCAGTTCGCCGCCGTTATCCAGGCTGGCCACGTTGAGGATCAAGCCCTTGGCGCTGGCCAAGCGGTCACCGGCCTTGAGGGCCAGCCCTTGGTCGCTCTTGTAGGTGAGCACGTCGTTGAGTTGCACACGGCCCAGGCCGTCGACTTTACCGAATGCCCAGTCGGCGCTGCCCATGTCCTGGATATTGCCCTGGCTGCCTGCGAGGCTGGCGGTGTTGAGGTGGAACAGGCCGGTGCCGGCGTGTTGCAACATGCCGTTCTGGTTGTTGAGGCTGGCGGCGTCAAGGCTGAAGGCCTGGCTGCCGAATTCGAGGGTGCCGTTCTGGTTGTTCAGCGCGCCGCTGAGGTTGAGTTTGCTGCTGGCGCCGCCCAATGCACGCAGTTGCCCGCTGACGCTGTTATCCAGGTTGCCGCCGGTGAGGGCCAGGCCCTGGTTGGCTTCGATCAGGCCGCCCTGGTTGGTGAGCGTGTTGCGTGAGGTCAGGTTGATCTGATTGCCGCTGACCTGGCCGCCCGCGCTGTTGTCGAGGGTGGCGCCGCTGACGGTCACTTGTTCTTTGCCGAACAGCTTGCCGCCACGGTTGGCCAGGGCCTCTACGGTCAGTTGCAGGTTGCCGACCAGGCTGGCCATCAGGCCGCCGCTGGCGTTGTCGACGCTGTTGGCGGTGACGCTCAGGCTGTCGCCCTGCACGGTGCCGCCCTGGTTATCCAGGCGGGTGATGTTCAGTTCGGTGAGGGCGCCGCCGCTGAGAATCAGGCCCTTGCGGTTGCTCACATCCTGGCCGCTGGAGCTCAGGCCTTCGGCGCCGGCCAGCAGTTGGCCGTTGTCGTTGTTCAGGTGCTGCGCGGCGATGTCCAGGCGCTTGCCGCGCAGGGTGCCGCCGTCGTTATTGAGGGTGGTGAGTTGCTTGACCAGCACGCTGCGCTCGCCCGCGTCGATCTGGCCGCCGACGTTGGCGAGCAGGTCGCTAACCTTGAGCACCACGTCGCCGCCGTCGCTGACCAGCGCGCCTTTGTTGCTGTTGGTGAAGGTCTGCGCGGTGACGTCGACGGTCTGGCCCAGCAGGATGCCGGCGCTGTTGTCCAAGCGCTCGCCTTGCAGTTGCAGCAGGCCTTCGCTCTGGATGCGGCCCTGGGCGTTGAGCAACTGGCCCGGGCCTTTGAGCAGCAGGCTTACGCCCTGGGCGCCACCGGCCAGCAGGCCGGCGTTGCGGTTGTCGAGGCCGGAAGCGCGCACGTCGAGGTGGTCGCCCAACACGCGCCCGGCGCGGTTGTCGATATCGCCGCCAGCCACGTCGAGCAGCAGTTGCTTGCCGACGATTGTGCCGCTCTGGTTATCCAGGTTGGCGGCGTGCAGTTCGATATCGCCCTGCCCGGCCTGCAAGCGGCCCTCGGCGTTGTTGAGCTGTTGCGCGGCGGTGAGGGTGAGCTTGCCGGTGTCGGCGCTGAGTACGCCGCCTGCGTTGCTGCTGAGGGTGCCGGCAGTGACGTTCAGATCGGTGCTGGCCTGGGCGAAACCCTGATTGTTGTTGAAGGTGTTGGACACGGCGAGGTTGAGCGCGCCACCGTCGGCCTGGATCAGGCCCTTGAGGCTGTTGTCGAGGTCGCTGGCAGTGACGGTCGCGGTCTTGGCCACCAGTACGCCGTTCTGGTTGTTCAGGTTGCCGGCGTTGACGGTCAGGTCGTTGGCGATGACTTGCCCGCCGCTGTTGTTCAGGTCGGCACTGGTGAGCACCAGGCTGCCGCCGGCCATTTCGATACGGCCCTGACGGTTGTCCAGGGACGCGCTGTTGAGCGTGGCAGCCTGGCCTTCGCCGAAGCGGATCAGGCCGCCGAGGTTGACGATGGCCGGCGAGTTGATCGCCAGGCTCTGCTCGCCAAACAGGCGAGCGCTGGCGCCCTGGTTGGTGAGTTTGGCGCTGCTGACCTCGACGGTCTTGGCCTGGATGATCGCGCCCTGGTTGGTCAGCGCTTGTGCGGCGGTGATCGCCAGGGCGCGGCTGGCCAAAAGGTTGCCGCTGGTGGTGACGGTCTGCGCGTTCACCACCAGGTCGCCCGTGGTGTTGCGGCTGTTATCGGCGGCGACGCCGGCTTCGATGATGCCGGGGTTGTTCACGCTGGCCGCGTTGATCTCGATGCGCTGGCCGGCGGCGATGCTCTTGCGGTTGACCAGGGCCTGGGCGCTGGTGACCTGCACGTTGCCGTTGGCGTAGACCTTGTCGGTGAGGTCGACGTTTTGCGCGGTGACTTTGACGTTACCGGTGGCCACCGTTTGCGCCATGCTCAGGCGCCCGTTGGCGTCGAGCTGAATATCGCCACCACTGGCCGCCAGGGTGCCGTCGAGCTTCACGCCCACGCCGGCTTCGGTGCCCACCAGTTTGATTGCGCCGGCATACATGCCGCCCAAGGCCGAGGAGTCGATTGCCAGCTCGGGCTTGGTGCTGCCGTCATCGGCGCGGGCGGTGGTTTTCAGGCTTTGCGCATCGACGTCGTTGCGCCCGGCGATCACGTTGAGTTCGCGGGCGTTGATTTGTGCGTTGATCTTGGCCGAGCGGGTGATGATATCGAAGCGTTCGACATTGCTGGCGTTCAAGCCCTGGCCGTCGATGGTCACGGCGCCGCCATCCACTTCATAGCGCTGCAATTGGCCGCTGGCGTCGAGCACCGGTTTGCCGGTGGTGAGGGTGACGTTGGGGGTGTTGATAAAGCCGCAACCGCTGCACGTCACTCCGTACGGGTTGGCGACAATGACCTTGGCCGACTGCCCCGCCACTTCGGTGTAGCCGCGCAACTGGCTGGGGCTGCCGCCGTTGACTTCGTTGAGGATGACGTTCGCCGCGCCGCCCTTGAGATTGGGGTTACCGACAATGATCCCGCCCAGTTGGGTGTTGACCATGGCGCTGTTGCCGTTGTTGAGGATCACGCCGTTGGGGCCGACGTTGTAGTCCTTGAACTGGTTATGGGACAGGCCCGCGCCATTGGGGGTGGCGATGTTGACCACCGGCACGCCATTGCCCGCCGCGCCCACGGTGGTGCCCGGCGCACTGACCACGATGCCCTCAGCCTGGGCCAGCAGCGGCTGCCAGAACAATGCGTTGGCGAGGATCAACGCCAGCCCGCGCTTGGGCAGGCCGAAGAACGCGTCCCGGCGCTTCAGGGCGGCAGAAGGTTGGCGGGCCAGGAAGGCGAATTGGCGAACATCCATTGTCAGGCTCTCATGCAGCGGGGCGTTGAATTACAGGAAAAAATCCATGCGGAAATAGATCGGCGCTTCGCGCTCGGTCACCACACCGGGTCTTTCTAACGAATGGGCAAAGGTCACGCTGGTGCTGACGTGTTTGCCACGGGCGAACAGCTCCAGGGAGTTGCTGGACACCCGGCCATGAACGTTGTCGTTGTAGCGGTCGTTGCGGATCACGCCCTGGTCGTAGCCGACACTGGCGCCGTACTCGGCGAAGGCCGGGCGCATCCAGTCGAGGGTCACCGGGCGCGCCCAGCGCACTTCGTTGCGCCAGTAGCCGCCGCTGTCGCCGGTCAGCAACTGGTCCTTGAAACCGCGCACCGAGGCCGAGCCGCCAAGGCTCATGCGCTGCGGCGAAAACAGCGGGTCTTCGCTGCGTTGGCCGGTGGCCAAACTGCTGAAGCTGAACGACTCGCCCCACAGGCTGAAGGGTTGCAGGTAGCTGACGGTGGCGGTGTATTTGCGGTAGCGCGCGTTCGGCTGGCGACGGCCTGCTGGGTCACGCTCGTCTTGGGCCTGGGCGTCGAGCAGGCCGATGCCGCTTTGCATGCCCAGGTCCAGGTTGACGAAGGCACTGCCGATGCGCCGACCGTGGTTGACGCCCAGTTGCAGTTCGCTGAGGCGGTTGCTGCTGGGCGCGGTGCGCACGTCGAGGATGTAGTTGTTGGTGCGCAGGTGCGCCAGGCCGACGTTGACCGAGGTCTTGCTGACGTCGTCGCGATGGATCACCCGCTCGGCGCGCAGTTGGTGGTTCTGGTTGTCGCCGTCCTGCTTGTATTTGAAGCCGTCGGTGACGCCGTAGGTGCGGTAGTCGCTTTCGCTGTAGGTGTAGCTGAAGTTCCACCAGCCCCAGGGCACGTTGTAGTAGAGCATGGTGTTTTTCGAGGTTTTCTGGTGGTCGCTGATGGCGTCGTGGCCGCCGCGCAGCATCAGTTGGTCACCCAGGCCGAGTGGGCTGTCCCACTCAAGGCCAGCGCCCCATTGCTGTTCGCCAGTGCTTTTCTGCCCGTCGTTGTTGCGCGACAGGCTGGCGCGCCAGGGCTTTTGCGCGGTGTTCTTGACCACCACGTCGCTGCCGCCGATTTGCTGGCCGGGGGTGAGTTCCATCTGCGCCTGTTTGGACGGCAGGCGGTTGAGCTGGTCCACCAGTTGCTCGATTTCACGCAGGTTAAGTGCTTCGCCGACTTTGCCGGGAAAGGCCATGGCCAGTTCGCGGTCGGTCACCGTGCTGCCTTCGGCGCTGCGCAACGCTTCGAGTTTGCCTTCCACCACCAGCACTTGCAGATGGCCGGTGGAGAGGTCTTGCTGCGGCAGGTAGGCACGGCTGGTGACGCGGCCTTTGCCGAGGTAGTAGTCGGTGATGGTTTTGAGCAGGTCGTTCAGCTGGGACACGCCCAGGCACTGGCCGATGTAGGGCTTGAGCAAGCGCTCGCGGTCGGGCGCCGGCAGGCTGTCGGCGCCTTTGAGTTCGATGGTTTTGATCGGGAAGCAACGGGTGTCGGCCGGGGTTGCCGGGGCTTGGGGCTTGTCCGCTTTGCCGGGCAGGTCCTGAAGCTCCTGGAGGCGCCGCTGCTGCTCTTCGAGCAGGCGGTTCTGCCGGTCGCGGATCAAGTCCTGATCGCCAGGCGTGGGGGAGGCGGATGCACTGTTCAGGCCCATGCAGGTGAGCACGAGGGTGCAGAGCAATAACCGGGTCCATGGCAATAACGAAGACATGTTCGATCCATCGAAAATCAAGGGCCGCGAAACTAACATCGAACTTCCAGCTCGCCTAGAAACGGCGAAGTGGGGCCGCTCGACTGATTAGTTTTCTAACCTGTTGATTATTAATAATAATTTTTCACCAAAAGAGTTTAAGTCGGGCACTTGCGGTGATTATTCCGACAAGCGGCAACTGTTTTGATGGCGATTCGACGAATGACTTTCTGACTGCCATTACTTAGCCATCAGGTGTTCGTCGAGTTAGGTTAGTACCGGAGAAGGGGGAAAAGTTCGCGGGGGTTTTGTGAATTGGATCCCATTTATCGGAATTCCAACAAGAGGAGTGAACCACTGCAACCCATGGGTGGAAATACTACCTGTGGGAGCGGGCTTGCCCGCGAAGGCGGTGTGTCAGTCACTGCAACTGTTACTGCACTATCGCTTTCGCAGGCAAGCCAGCTCCCACATTGGGTCTTCATTGCTTTGGGCATTGCGTTCGCTTAGGTCTAGCCAATGCCCTTGTCTTTGTCGGGTACCAGGGTCAGGCCGGGGCGTTCGACGTCGCGGGAGACATGGGATTTCACTTCTTCGACGCCGCCTTCTTCGTCGTTGTGGATCACCAGCACGCCGGGGCGGCGCAGTTGTTCGAGGTCGCCATCGCCCAAGTTGAAACTTTCACTCAGGTGCTGGTCGCTCAGCGCATTGGCCTCGGCGCGGCGCTGGGCGAATTTGCGCCCGCGATGCTGCTGATAACGTGCCCAACTGATCAGGATCACCGCATTGAACAGCGCGATCCACAGGTAAACCTGCAAGGTGTTGAGCGCAGCAAAGATAGGCGCCTCGATGCGCGGGCCGCCATGGGTTTCAAGCATGGCGCTGATGCCTCGCGCCAGCAACCAGATCAACCCACCCCAGGCCAGCAGGGTCAGCAGCACATCGACGATCCACATCAGTGTGTTTTGGCGAGTTCTGACCAGTTTCATGATCACGCCTCCTCTTGTGCAGGTTTGATACCGCGGTCCGGGCTGACCCAGCGTGCGCGTTTCTGATGCTGGTTGAACAACACCTTGGGAAAGCTGACCAGCGTGGTGAGCAGGCTGACCAGCCAGAACACCATCGGGTACCACACGGTCCAGAACAGGGTTTTCCACAGGTCTTTTTCGTAGCGCCGGTCGATCAGGATGCTCACCGCAAACTGCAGCAGGCACACCATCGCCAGCACCAGCCCGGTGAACGCGGGCGGCACCAAAGAGCTCACGGTGATCGCCGCCGGTAGCGTGACGAATTTACCCACGGCCCAGAAGACCACCGACAGCAGGAAGGTGAAGGCCCAGCCGGTGGACAGGCAGTACTCGAACAGCAGCGGCCACAGGTAGCGGTGGCGCCATTGCCAGATGCCACGGATGTTCTTGAACAGCACTTCGGCGCCGCCCTGGGCCCAGCGCAGGCGTTGTTTCCACAGGCCGCCGACGGTTTCGGGCATGAGGATCCAGCACAGCGCGCGCGGCTCGTAGAAGATCGCCCAGTGATCGAGTTGCAGCTTCCAACTGACATCGATGTCCTCGGTGATCATGTCGGTGCTCCAGTAGTCGATGCGGTCCAGGGCCTTCTTGCGAAACGCCACCACCACACCGGAGACCGTGAAGATCCGGCCGAATACCCGCTGGGTACGCTTGATCAAACCGATGATCGAGGAGAACTCGCCGACCTGCACTCGGCCGATCAGGGTCGAGCGGGTACGAATGCGCGGGTTGCCGGTGACGGCGCCCAGGCGCGGGTTGTCGAGCATCGGCGCGACCATGTAGGCGGCCGCGTTTTTGTCGAGCAAGGCATCGCCGTCGATGCACACCAGGTATTCGCTGCGGGCGGCCACGGCGCCCATGCGCAGGGCCACGGCTTTGCCCTGGTTCTGCGCCAGGTGCAGCACGCGCAGGCGCGGGTGTTGCAACGCAAGGGCATCGAGTACTGCGGCGGTGTTGTCGCTGGAGCCATCGTTGACCGCGATCACTTCGATGTTCGGGTACACCTGGCCGAGGGCCGCATCAATGGTGTCGGCGACGTTATCGCCCTCGTTGTAGCAAGGGATGATGATCGAGATCAGCGGCTCGCCGGCCAGGGTCGGTGCCGGCGTGTCTTCTTCCCACGGCCAGTGGCGTTCCCAGTGCAGCCAGAAATACAGGCCACCGGCGATCCACAGCGCCGACATGAACAGCGGGTAGAAGAACACGAAGTCCATCAGGAACTGCCCGGTCACCAGAAAGATCAGGCCCAGGGGCAAGCCCAGTACCAGTGCCAACACGAATAGAGCCAGGATTCTGTCAACCATGATCAAGGGTTCCATTGGTTGGAGAGGGCCGGACGGATGGTCTTCAAGTCCGGGGAGTTTTCCAGGAAGTTGTCCGGGTAGTAGCCGAAACTGGTGACGCCCTGGCGTTTGAGTACACCCATCCACTCTGCCAATTGCTCAGCGCTGATATCCGGTGCGGCTTGGGTGCGCCAGTCTTTGGCTTGCAATTCGAAGATGGTTTTTTGCATCGCGCCGGGGCGCGTCTTGACCGTGGCGATGAGTTTTTCCAGCCAGGCGTTGGAGGTTTTCACTTCCTGGCCTTCCATCAACGGCATGGCCATCGGCGCGGTCCAGTCGTAGGCCTGGAGGAAATCATCGAGGTTCTGCGCGAACCAGGTTTCGCTGCCAGGGTTGAGCATCGGCTCGGCGAAGATATTGCGCGCGGTGAGTACCTGCGGCCCACGGATAGCGCGGACCTTGGCGGTGAGCTCATGGGTGAAGTCGATCAGGTAACGGCTTTTGAAACGGGTCCAGCGCTGCATCACGGCAGGGTCGGCACGCAGGGCCGCGATGCTGTCCGGCAAACCTTGGGCCGCGTAGGCCTTGAGCGCTGCGGGGCTGGCGTCTTCGAAGTCGTTGAACACCGCATCATCGTGGTAGAGGATGCCGTCAATCGGCCCTACACGCGCCAGGTCTTGGTAGATCTCACCGATGACCTGCCGCACCTTGGGATCAAATGGCGACAGGCGTTTGTATTGATCCGGGTCGGGGCCGACTTGGCCGGTTTTCGGGTCCCAGCGGGTGACACGCGGCAGCTTGGGGTCGAGGGCAAAACTCAGCACCGGCATCCAGGCGTACACACTGGCATGGGCGCGGGTGTGCAACTGCCAGGCGACCCGGTTGAACAGGTCGGCACGCATCGGCAGATGGCGGTTGGGGAAGTACAGCGAATGCACCAGGCCGTCGCCCTTGGGGTCGGCAAAGGCTTGCAGGAAGACGGTGCCGGCGCCCATGTCCACCACGCGCTGAACCAGCACGTCGAGGTTGCGCGCCTGTTGGGCCGGGTCGGGGTCGTACACGTTGTCCAGGTCTACGTGCAGCACGCGCATCGGCGCTTTGGTCTGCACGGCCACCATGCTGTTGGCAAAGTGTTCACCGTCCGGGTCGGAGGCCACCAGAAAGCGCGGGCTGTTCATCAGGTTGCCGAGGTCGTCGAGCCCGTCTTCCAGGGTCAGCGCCATCTCGTAGCCGTGCTCGCCGACTACCGCCAACGAGGTGCCATCGGCCGCCCCATACGGCCACACCCACACACGCGGCGCCTTGCCGGTGACGGTACGGATTTTGTTCGAAATCGCGGCGACGTCAGCCCGCATACGCGCCTGGAACTGCGCTTCGCTTTCGTAGCCGTTGGTCTTGGGATCAAAACTTCGCGTGGTGGCGGCCGGTTCCAGGTTGCCCTGGGGATTGGCCAGGATGCCCTTGTGATTGGCGTCGGTGTGAGCGGCGATTTCCACCAGGCCAGACTGGGACACTTCACGAATCTGCTGCCACGTCAGGAATTCCCCGCGTGGCCGTGGTGTACCGGCAAAATCCACCGGTTGGTTCAACGGCGTGTCGATCCAGGAGCCCACCGGGGCCAACAGAGCCGGCCAGTGATAAGCACGCAGAATCGGCATCACGCGGGTGTAGAAGCTGGAATAACCGTCATCGAAGCTGAGCATCACCGCCTTGGGTGGCAATGCCGGGCCGCCGCGCCGGGCCGCCAGGATCTGATCGACGCTGACCGCCTGGTAGCCATTCTCCCGCAGCCACGCCAGCTGCTCGATCAAACGCTCGGTGCGCACCGCCACCACGGCTTGATCGGGGTCGCGATCCTCTACGTCGTGATAGGCAATGCCCAGGAAGTGGTTCTTCGGCCACGGCGCTTCGTTGGGCGCTATCGGCCGTTCGGCGGGTGGAGTGTAGGGCGCGGGTTGTTGGGCGCAGGCGGCGGCCAGCATTACACCCAGGACCAACAAGCAACGGCTGAGGACGGTCATGGTCAGGCTCTTTTAGAAACGGTAAGTGAGGTCGACGAGCAGGCGCAGATCGCGTTCGCGATCACCGTCATAAGGTCGGCTGATCAGGCTGAGGTTGGCGCCCATTTCCAGTACGTCGTTCCAGCGATAGCGTTGGCCGTAGCCAATCAGGCCGATACCGCCGGTGGAGTAGTCACGCTGGCTGTAGGTACCCGCGCCGATTTGGAACTGCTGACTCCACTGGGTTTCGTAGCGGTGATAGAGCACGTGATTGACGTTGATCATGGGCAACACCGTGAAGTCCGACTTCGGGTTGAAGTACACGGTGTCTTCCTTGCTGTTGCGGCTGGCGCCCACTTCCAGGCCCAGGTCCACTTGCACATGGGGCGAGCTGTATAGGCCTTCGCGGCCGGTGAGCAAGGCTTCGAAGCGGTCGTTGCCATCGCTGAAATGGGACGGGCTGAGGGTCAGCTTCCATTCGCGGCTTTCGTTGGCGCGCCAGCGGATAAAACCGCTGCCGCCGTTGGCTGTGACGCCGTCATTCAGGGCCCGCAACGGTGTGGTGCTGAGCAAATAGCCAAGGCTGCCGCCGTATTGCCAGTGGTCGTTGATGTCGCGGGCAATCGACACGCTGGCGCCTTGCTTGGAACCGTCGCCATAGGAGTGGTTGGACACTTCGGCTTCGATGGTCATGTCACGGGTGCGACGCTCCACGCCCACGCGCTGCCAGCGATGTTGGCCAGTGCCTTCCTGGAAGTCGGCGGTGGCATAGCCGGCACCAGCGAACAGGCGCCAGTCTTCGTCGATGGGCGGCGTGTAGATCACGCTTTCAATGCCCCAGTCTCGGCTGCCGGAGACGGCACCGGCGTCGTTGTTATTGCCGCCACCGTAGCTTTTGCCGGTGTAGGCTTCGACACGCAGCTCGGCCATGTCGTGCACATCGCGCAGGCGGCTCAGGCGCTGCACCTGACGGTTGTCCGGGTTGCGGGCGAGCACGTCGTCGGTGAGCGCGTCCATCTGCCGCCATTCTTGCAAGTCCATGGCGGTATAGGCTTGGGAGACTTCCAGGCCGATGTCGCGGGGGGCCTGGGTTTCGGTTTCCTTGAGCGTGCCTTCGGCGCGGCGCGGCCAGTCGCGGGCGCGGTACATGTCGGCCTGGGCCAGGCGCAGACCCACGTTGCCCGGTGCCTTGGCCACCAGGGCTTCCAGGCTGGCCTCGCTGCCAGGCAGGTCACCGCCATAGGTACCGGCCTGGGCGGATAATTGTTGGGCGTCCATCCAGTTGTCATTGGGGTTGCCAATGGGCAAGCCCTTGAGCTCAACGCGGGGGTTTTGCTCCTTGGCCAGGTTGTTGGCGACCTGGCGGGCCTCTTCGACCTTGTCGCTTTCCAACAAGGCGTAGAACAGCGCCGTGCTGTCATCGACCCGATAGCTGGCGTCTGTGTCAGGGGCGGTGAGTACCTGGCGGTACAACGGCTCGGCCTTTTCCGGCTGGCGCTGTTCCAGGTAAGAGCCGGCGACCCAACGCAAGGCGTAGGTGGGCAGTTGCACGCCTTCGCTGGTGAGGGTTTGGTAATCGCGGATCACCTCGGCATGCCGCGCTCGCGCCTTGAGCGCACCCAGGCGGTCGATGCGCCAGCGGATGACATCGTCCTTGGCTGTGGCGTCGGGAGCCCAGCGGCTGATCAGTTTGTCGTAGTCCTGCAGGGCACGGTCTGCGATGACGTAGCGTTCTTTTTCTGTACGCGTGGCGAACTCGGCCATGCGCACACGCTCGGCGGCAAGGTCGCCTTCGAGGCGGCGCTGGGTGACGGCGTCCACCAACCCCGGGCGCTTGGCCGAGAGGCGCAGTGCCGGCTCCGGCAGCCGCGCCTTTTGCAGGGCAACGATGTATTCACGGGCCACTTCGGGCTTGTCACCGGCGCGGATAAAGGCTTGGTCGAATTCGAATAGCGCGTCGTAGTTCAAACCGGCACGTGTCAGCGCATACCCCAGGGCCATGCGGCGGTTGGGGTCATTGGGTTGGGCCGCCACCAGCGTGCGCAGGCGTTGCACCGCCTCGTTGGCTTTGCCGCCATCGGCCTGGGTGAGGGCCTGGCCCAGTTGCAGGTCGACGTTATGGGGTTCACGCAGCAACGCCTGGCGATAGACCGCTTCGGCCTGAGCCCACTGCTTTTGATTGCGATAAGTGCGCGCCACCGTGGCGAGTGCCTGGGTGGTGAGGTTGCGATGCTTGCCTTGCGCCTCGTACACCTTGAGCACTTCTGCGTCTTGCCCGGCCCAGCCGGCGATCACCAGGTGGTCGCTGACCTGGCCTGGGGTCTGGCGTTCGGCGGAGAGTTGGCGCAGTTGGGTCAGCGCCGGCGTGAAGTGGCCGTTGCGGGCCTGGATGATCAGGGCGTCGTAGGCTGGGTCGGCAAACGCAAGGCCTGGAACCAGCAACTGGCTGCACAGGGCGGCCCCGATAAGCAGACGCAACCGGCCTGAGGCACTGTAGGGATGGTTTCGCAGCATATCGTGAGCTTCCTTACACACGGAAAGCCCTAACGATAGATGGTCCTGAGCAAAACGCATCAGGGTGTCGGCGTCTCGGGACCCGACCTAGCTTTCCTGTAGGAACTATCTCTTAGCGAAGTAGGGGGAAGTGCAATTCAGAACAATTGTTCAGAATTGTGCGAGCGCGATTTTTTGCCCTCACACAAAACGAATGTGGGAGCCGGGTTTGTGTGGGAGCCGGGCTTGCCCGCGATGCAGGCACCGCGGTCGTTCAGCCAGACCGGGGCGATGCTATCGCAGGCAAGCCAGCTCCCACACAAGCCAGCTCCCACATTTTTTACTGCATTTTCAGCGCTTACTGGGCGCCGCTGACCGCACCGGCCTTGGACATCACAAAGCTGAGGAACTGCTCAACGGTCATTTTCTGGCCGTTGAAAGTCACTTCGTTATTGGCGTAGTGCAGCTTGGAAACCACATCGGTGCCCACCAGGGTTGCCATTTGGGTGCCGACGGCCATGCCGCTGACCATCTCGGCCGCCATCTGCGATTGCTGCTCGATGGCTTTGGGGTCAGTCACGCCGCCGACCTGGGCTTGCAGGGCGGCCACGTCGCTGATCATCGGCTTGGACAGGGTCAGGTTGGCATCGAGCAGCGCAATCATCTGCTTGCCCAGCTCAACCGGCGGCAGCTCCATAGACGTTGGCTTGGCCAGGTCGACCACCAGGTTGAACTTGCTTTCGCCGTGGGTGGTTTTCAGCGACAGGTTTTCCACCGCCAGTTGCGGCTTGGCAGCCAATACCTGGTTGACGTTGGCTTCGGCCAGGGCCTGCTCGGCTTCGGTCAATTGCAGTTCCGGTACCGGTTGGCCGGCAGCGGCAGCGGCTTGCACCGGTTGCATTTTGTCCTGGTAGAGCTTGGTCAGCACCAGCATCGCCGGGATGTCGACGTTCTTCATGCTCACAGCCATGGCCGCCGAGCCGACGGGCTTGCCCTGGTAACCGATCTCGTCGATTTTGTAGTCGACGCGACCGGCCAGGTTGTTGTCCTTGGCTTGGGTGGAATCTTTCTGCTCGAAGCCCTTGAGGGTCAGCACGGCTTTCTGCGGACCGAAGGTGACCTTGGTGTCGGTCAGCTCCACAGTGTTCTGGCCGGTGTAGAAGCCAAAGGTGGACTTTTCAAGGTTGCTGGCGACGGTCAGGCCAGCCAGTTCCGCTTCGAACGGTGCGCCATTGGCATCGATCGCCGCGACCTTGAGGCTGTTCATGAACCCATCAGCCTTGACCTTCTGGCCTTCGGCGCTGCTGTCGAATTCCAGGTTGGCGCCGGAGAAGCTCACCGAGGAGGTGTCATCCTTGAACTCCAGCGGCAGCAATTCGATGTTGCCGCTGACCGAACGGCTGTAGCCGATATTCGCCACGCCTTTGAGCGGCGACACGTCTTTGCTGGCGGCGAACCATTTTTCGGTGGTGGGGTTCTTTTCCAGTTCGTAGTGACTGGTGGCCATGACCGGCAACCACTTGAGGGTCACCAGGCGCGAGAACGGCAGCGGGCCGTGTTCGATATGGTCGACGAACAGCAATTCGGGGTTCGGGTTGTCTTCGCCGAACACGCTGCCTTGGCCCTTGAGGCGATAGTGCGCGGTGCTGCTGAACACGCCACGGTCCAGGGACACCAGCTCCAGGGTCACGCTACCATCGACGCCGGCCATGGAGGTCTGCAGTTCTTTATTGGCGCTCTGGATAGCGGTTTGCAGGACCGGCTCCAGTTGTTTACCGGTGTACCAGGCACCGCCCGCACTGACGGCGCCGACGGCGACAACAAAACCCAAGAAAACAACGGCTGGCTTATTCATGAAGTGACCTGATCAAATCCTGTGAGAAGTGGGCTGTCTTCCTTGAACCCCTGAGGGGATTGGCTCAAGCCCGCCGAAAACGGGGGAAGATTAGCACTGGCGGGCGTAAACGGCCCAACCTTTCAGAGGGATCAGTTCAGCAGGAGTTCAGGAGTACTCCTGTTCGACTTCATCCAGTTGGTGATCAAAACTCTTCAAGCGTGCGGTCCAGGTGTACACCAACACCTCGAACTCGCGGTGTATCACGGCGTTGCCGGGGGTGTCGGCCTTGGGGTCGCAAAAATCCAGCTGGTAGCGCTCGCGGGCCATTTGCGTGGCCACGTCGGACAATTCCCGCGCGTTATCCAGCCAATGCCTACCGTCGGCAACCTGTCGGTCCAGCAGCACGCATTGTTTTTTCAGGACTTCGAGGCTTTTTTCCAGCGGCGTGCCGGTGAGGTCGCCCATGACTTCCTGGAACGTGCGCCCCGGCTGCCAGTAACTGCCCCAGAAATAGCGGTCGAACACGGTTTCGACGCGGCGCAGGGCGACCTTGGTGTCCCAGATCGCCACGCGGGTCTTGCCCTGCTCGAGTAGTTTTTTCTTCACCCGCTGGTTTTGATACGACGCCCAGGCCACCACGCCGATGGACAAGGTGCCGATCACCAGGCAGGCGCTGTCGAGGAACACCATCGCCTTGTCGAGTTGATGGGCGAGCATGACGCCGTAAAAATACGCGGCCGATAACAAAACCAGTGCGAAGAGCACGCACCAGAAAGCGGGAGCATAAGGGTTTTTCATTCTTGGAATCCCCATGAGCAAACGCGAGCTTTGTCGGGTGAGGCGCCAGCGGGCCTCACCCAAGAAAGCATAGCAATCACCTCACGGTTTGCCGGGTTTTTGCCCTTGCGTTCGTCCGCTTTCCCAACCGCCGCCCAGGGCCAGGAACAGGTCGATCTGGCTCATGGCAACCTGGGTGTTGGCCGCCGCCAATTGCGCACGCATATCGGTGTAGGTGCGCGTGGCTTGCAGGTCGGCCAGGAAGGATTCGCGGCCGGCCTGGAAGAAGCGGTGGGTCTGGCCCGCCGCTTCTCGGGCCGACTGTTCGGCGTCGGCCAGGGCGTCGCGGCGTTGCAACACGGCGGTGTATTGGGCCAGGCCGGTCTGGGTTTCGCGGATGGCGTTGAGCACCACGCCGTCGAAGTGGGCCAGGGCTCCCTGGGTCGCGGCTTCGGCTTCATGCACGCGGGCGCGGGCGCCGTTGGTCGGTACAGTCCAGCTGATCATTGGGCCAAAGCCCCAGCGATTAGTGGCAGGCGTGCCAAGGTTTTCCAGCAAGCCGACGGTGCCGACCGTGGCGCCGATGCTGATATCCGGGTACAACGCGCCGGTCGCCACACCGATGCGTGCGGTGGCGGCGGCCAGCTGGCGTTCGGCCTGGCGCACATCCGGGCGGCGCTTGAGCAGCGTGGCGCCATCGCCTACCGGCAGCAATTGAGCAATATGCGGCAGCTCAGCGCAGGTGCCCGTGCCGGCTGGCAGTTGGTCGACCGGTTTGGCCAGCAACATCGACAGCCGAAACAGCGCGGCCTGACGCGAGGCTTCATAGCGCGGTATGTCGGCGCGCAGGGATTTGTATTGGGTTTGCGAGCGAGTCACCTGGGTTTCGTCGCCTCGCCCGGCATCCCGCAGGCGCTGGGTCAGTTTGGTGCTCTGGGCTTGCAGGTCGAGGGACTCGTTGGCAATCGCCAGCTCTTCGTTGGCCGCGCACACCTGGGTATAGGAGCGCACCACATCGGCCACCAGGGTGATGCGGGCGATATCCGCCGCAGCCTGGGTGGCGTCGGCGCTGGCCTGGGCGCTTTCGATGCCACGCTGCAAGGTGCCGAACAGGTCGAATTGATAGGACGTGGTAATCCCGACGCTACCGATATTGCCCACCGGGACTTTGTCCGGCAGCAAGAAGGCCTCTCCAGACTCCTGCAAACGCTGGGCCTCGGCCTTGACGCCGGCACTCCAGCCGCCAGCGGATTCGGCCTGCTGCACCTGGTAACGCGAGCGCTGCAGATTGGCGGCGGCCACGCGCAGGTCGGTGTTGGAGGCCATGGCCTGGCGCACCAGTTCGTCCAGGCGCGGGTCTTTGTACAGCTTCCACCAATCCGCTGGCACTGGCGCCGAGACTACATTTTTGCCTTCGCCCATGATCGGCCCTTGGAGGTCGCCACGGTTGACCGCAGCCTGCTCCGGCAGTTTGTAATCCGGGCCTACTACTTGGCAGGCCGACAGCAACAACCCCAGGGAAGCGGTTGCCAGAAGCCGCTTCATGGTTTGCCCCCGTCTTTAACTTTGTCGTCAATGATCGACACCGTCGCCGTGCGCCCGGCGATCATGCGAAAGTCCGCCGGCACGTCATCGAAGGCAATGCGCACGGGGATCCGCTGGGCCAGGCGCACCCAACTGAACGCCGGGTTAACGTTGGGCAACAGATTGGAGCCGCTGCTGCGGTCGCGGTCTTCGATACCGGCGACGATACTCTGCACGTGGCCATGCAGGCGCGCGTTGTCGCCGATCACACGGATATCCACACCCATGCCTACGTGAATGCCGTCGAGCTTGGTCTCTTCGAAATAGCCGTCGATGTGGAAGGAATTGCTGTCCACCACCGATAGCACCGGGCGCCCGGCGGTGACGAACTCCTGGGTACGCGGTGCGCGGTCGTTGACGTAGCCGTCCACGGGGCTGCGAATCACCGAGCGGTCGAGGTTGAGTTGGGCGTAGTCGACTGTCACTTGGGCTTCGGCCAGGGCCGATTGGGCGCGGGCGACGCGGGACTGGCTCTCTTCCAGTTGCTCGCTGGGCACCAGGTTGCCAAGGCCCCGGTTACGCTTGTACTCGCGCTGGGCCTGGGCCAGGGTTTCCTGGCGGTCGGCCACGGCGGCCTGGGCTTGGCGCAGGGCCAGCTTGAAGCGGTCCTGGTCGACGGCGAAGAGCACCTGGCCCTTGGTCACCAACTGGTTGTCGCGCACGTCCACGCGCTGGATCAGCCCGGACACGTCCGGGGCGATCTGCACGATGTCGGCACGGATGTGGCCGTCACGGGTCCAGGGCGCAAACATGTAGTACATGACCATGCGCCACACAACGACGACCGCGAAACTCACGATCAACAACGTCAGGACGACACGGCCGATAGTCAAAAAAGGTTTTTTCATGTCATCAAATATCGACTGAGTGAGTCCACCGCGCCCAGCAACAGCGCGTAGAGCCCCACATTGAACAATGCCCGGTGCCAGACCAGGCGATAGAAGTGCATGCGCGTCAACAGCCCGTGCACCACCAGAAACAACACATAAGTAATGCCCATCAGCACCAGCAGCGTGGGCAGGAATACCCCGCTGATATCCAGGTCACCGATCATAAAGGCGCTCCATCAGGTAACGGCGCTTGCATCTCTGTACCGCCAATGAACTCCACCCCGGGCAACAGCGCCAGGCGCAGGCCGGCCAAGGCGTGCAGCAGGTGCAGGCGGGTGTCGTCTTCGTCTTGCAGGCCCTGGCCGTTGAGGGCGCGACGCGTGCGGTCCAGGGTCATCAGCAGACCGCTGGGCGCGGGCAAGCGTTCACCCGCCTTCAGGCAGGCCTTGAAGTAACCGCCCACGCCTTCCACCACCTGGTTGAGCAACACCCGTGGCACACCGAGGATGCGCGGCGAGTAGGCCAGCAGATCGAGCAGGTTCAAAGCCACGCGCAAGTCGCGCAGGGCGATGCCGGTGTCCTGGCCGGTGAGCGCCAGGCGCGGCAGGTGTTGCATCAGGCGGTCGAGCATTTGTACGGCCATGTGCCGGTGCTCGGCCAGGGTGGCGGGCTCGGTGAGGCTGACGATGTCGCGCCAGCTGAAACGGGTGAGGCGCTTGGCCGCCAGTTCGGCGCCGAAGGGTCGGGCGATCAAGGTCCAAACGAACGCGAACAGCAGACCCACGGGCCCGGCCAGGTTGACGTTGGCGAAGTTGAGAAAGTCCGCGTCATAGGCGCCCTGGATGCTGATGAACGATGAGGTGTTCACCAGCGTCAGCAACATGCCCAGGTAAAACCGTGGCTGCACCGTGAGGGTACCGATGCAAATAAACGGCACGGCGAAGGCCAGCACCAGCATGGGGAAATCATGCAGGTTGGGCAGCACCAGAAACAGATACAGGCTGGCGAACAGCACCGACATGGCGGTCCAGAAAAAGAACCGATAGATCTGCGGTGCAGGGTCGTCCATCGAGGCGAAAAAGCTGCACGCCACAGCGGCAAGGATCACGGCGCTGCCGCCGTCGGTCCAGCCCAGCAGAATCCACAATACCGAGGCGACGATGATTGCGGTGACGGTGGAAAACGCCGAGTAGAACATCAGCCCACGGTCGAGGAACGGTGTGAGCCGGCCCAGGCGCCAGTGCCGGTAAACGGCGCGCCAGGTGTCCTGACTTTCACATTGGATGGCGGCTTGCAGGCTGCGGCAGTCTTGCCACAAATCGACCCATTCGCCCAGGCGGTACAGGGCGTTGGAGAACAGCAAGGTGTGACGGTCATCCAACGCTTCGCCTTGGGGTTGGGCGGCGTCGATCTTGTCACGCAATACGCGCCAGCGTTCCAGGGGCGCTTGTTCGGTAGTGCTTTGCAGCCAGGCGTTGGCCGCTTCCAATAACGGCGTGAGCTGGTCGAGAAACTCCGGCGCACGGTGCTCGATGGCGTACACCGCATCATCCAGAGCGTCGATCACTGGCAGCAGGTGAATCATGCGCCCGCGCAGTTCCTTGGTGTTGCGTACTGTCTGCGGGCGCGCGCCTTCGTGGGGCAGTTGGCCGATCATCAATTCGAGGGTATTGAAAGTGGCGACCATGCCGCCGCGCAGGTTGCTGACTTCTTCGGGGTCGACCTTGCGGCTGAGAAAGCGCTGGCTGTAGACCTGGGCGTCGCTGAACCACTTGGCCACCGAGCCATCGAACACCGGCATCAGGCGCCGGGGCCAGAACATCGCGCCCACCACCGCCGCGACCGCAATGCCGAGGAAGATTTCTTCGGTACGCGCCTCCGCCACATCCCAGACCGCCAAAGGGTTATCCACCACCGGCAGGGCAATCAGCGGCAAGGTGTAGCCGGCCAGCATCAGGGCATAGTTATTCGCGGTGCGCAGGTGCATGGACAAGAACAGCAAGGTGCCCGTCCACAGCGCAATCACCACCACCAGAATGTAGGGTGACTGCACGAACATCGGCACAAACAGCACCGCCGCCGCCGCGCCCATCAAGGTGCCGATGGCGCGGTACAGGGCTTTGGAACTGGTTGGGCCGACAAACGGGCTGGAGACGATATACACCGTGGCCATCGCCCAGTACGGACGCGGCATTTGCATGAGCATGGCGATGTACAGCGCGATCATCGACGCGGCGAAGGTACGCACCCCGTAGAACCAATCGCGGGCAGGCGGGAAGCCGGTAAAAAATCCGTTCAAGACGACACAGCCTCAGCCGCTTCGAAGGCGCGCAGTACGCGCAGTGCGGCTTGCAGATCGTCAGGGGCGATATCTGCCAACACGTCTTTGCGCAGGCGCACCAGTTGCGCTTCCACCGCCTGCACCAACTCACGGCCACGCTCGGTAAGGCTCAGGGCCTTGGCGCGACGGTCGTGGATGTCTTCGGTGCGGCAGACGTAACCGTCACCGCACAGCCGGTCAAGCAGGCGCACCAGTGATGGGCTTTCCATACCGGAAGCCTGGGCTACTTTGACCTGGTGTACCCCGTCGCCCAAGCGGCCGATCATCAACAACGGCACGGCGCAGGCTTCGGAGATGCCATAGCTCACCAGCGTGGTCTGGCAGATTTTGCGCCAATTACGGGCGCCCACCACCATGCTGCTGCTGAGGCTCATCTGGAGTTGTTCGAGGGATTGAGGCACTGGATAGTTCGCATACAGTTAGTTTGCTAACTATCAATATGGTGGAGGAAGGGTTTGCCGTCAAGTTTTGAAACAATTTCGCAGATGAGTGGTGGGATGCGCGTTCGCCATGCGACAAACAAAATGTGGGAGCTGGCTTGCCTGCGAAAGCGGTGGCTCAGTTGAATATTCAGTGACTGACACGCCGCCTTCGCGGGCAAGCCCGCTCCCACATTAGGTCAGCGTCGGCTTCATGCTTGCTGCTCAGCCTGTCCGCCCAGACGACGTAGTCTTCCGCGCGGAATTAGTCGCACCCACTCATCAATAGGCGATATCCCTTTGATAAGAAAAAACGTCTGCAGCATCTGATAGTCCGTTTCACCTAGAGAAATAAGACATTTCCCATCTTTCACGAAGTGTCGGGATCACCTCTTACTCGCCCATCAACCTCAAGCTCTCCTCCTCAATAAACCCAAACACATCATCCGCCACGCTGTATTGAAACTGCTTACGCCGATGCTTGGAAAGCTTCCCACCGTTATCTAGGCACATCATCACCAGCTTCGACAGATCGCTGCCGCGCACGTCGTAGCGTTGGTTCACCGCTTTGATCACTTGGTCATAACGGTCGAGGAATTCGGTTTCTTCGCGCAGTTCCACTTCCAGGGCTCGGCGGGCCATTTGCAGGGTGAATTCGACGCAGCGGGTCGCATCCCAGTAGCGATAGATCGAGGGGTGGCCGATGAAGTCGAACGCCATGTGGTCCGCATCCAGCCAGGTGACGTTCCAGAACTCACGGGTTGGCTGGGAAAAGGTTTTCAGCGCTTGCAGGTAGGCTTGTTCTTCATGCTTCATGGCGACAGAAACCGGTAGCAGCAAACCATTTTCCAGTGCGCCGTAGTGGCAAAGCGTCTGGTGAATCAGGAAGCGAGACAGGCGCCCATTACCGTCCATGAACGGGTGCAGGAAGACGAAACCGAAAGCGGTGACCGCGGCCGCAACCAAAGGATCGACGTCTCGAACGGGCTGGTTGGCGAAGGCCATAAGCTCTTCCATCAGTTCCTGGCAAAGCGCGGGAGCTGGCGGCACGTAGCTGACACCGGCTGCGCCACGTAGCCCGTTGTGCAGATGGTTCTGTTCGTGGCGAAACGCGACGGCTTTGTCGAAGGGGTTGGAGACTGTGCTGTTTTGCAGCTCGACCAAGTAGTCTTCGGTGAGCAAACGGCCTTCGTGGGCCTGGCGCAGGAGTTGAACGAAGCGACGGGATTTTTCTTCGCTGGGTTGTTCTTTTTCGATGGCAAATGAATCGCGGGTTTCGTGCAGGTAAGCCCACTGGATGGCGCGGTCCATCATTTCGGGAGGGAGGGTGCGATAACCTTTAGATCGAGCGCCTCACACAGATGAGCGTATCCGACTGCTGGCAGGGCGAGCTTTTCCAGAAAAAATTCACTTAAGCGATTAAAGCCCAGTTTTTTTTACCGCTCACCATTTTTTTTTACATACTCGCATTTCTTGGGATATTTTTTTACACCCCTCGCCCACCCCGCAACATCAAATTCAACTCATCCACCACCACCGCCCAATCCGCATCCTCCAGAATCTCTTCACGCAAAAATGTCTTCTGGGCGTCGCTCCAAAAAAACGCATCCGCCAGTTTCAACTCCGGCTTGAGCGGCGAATGAGAGGCGACAAATTGCTCAATACTGACCGGGTCGTCCGGCAGGCCAAGCTGTTTGAACAAAGCCGGCAAGCTGTGCAGTGGCGATTCCATGAAAGGCTCCTCATAAGTAGGTTCAAGTGAGTCTAGCGGCAGCCTTCAGGTTGCGGCGCCGGTGCGTTGCATAGCACGAACAACCGCGCCCTGGCGCCACCGCCGTCCTGGCGACTGAGTTCGCGCCAGCCGTTGGGCAGTGGCGCGAATTCATCTGGGGCTTCGTTGCTGCTGATCAACCATACCCGCCGCGTTTGAGCAGGCAGTGCTGAGAGGCGGTCCAGATAGATGCGGCCACCGTCCTGGTCCACCAGTGTGCCGAAACCATAGGCGTTCGGGCGCGTCGCGGTGCCGTCGGGTTTGGGCGGTGTGAAGAGCTGCAGTTGCGCGTCGGTCTGGTCGTAATACACGTAGCTGAGGTACCACATCATGTCACTGAGGACGATGCGGTCGCCTTCCTGGTAGTCGCGATTGACGAACTCCACCGGCACGTTGAACTGGTCGTGCTCATCCACTTCGAAGTTGTTCTTTAGCCCCAACAGTTCTAAGCCAACAAACAGTGCGAACAACGCCACGCCCAGCCAGGACAAACGGGGCGGCAAACGGTCGATGGCAAGCGCCAGGACTATCGGCAGGCCTAACGCATACACCGTGAGGTAGCGCTCGATAAACACGGGCGAGATAAAGGACACGCCATAGACCAGCAGCAGCGGCAGCAGGCAAAACAGTGCCGGCAGGCGCGCCGCGTGGTTGCGCCAGGCCGTCGATACAACCACCCCGGCGAGCAGCAGGGGGAACAGCCAGAACAGCGGCGGCCACAGGCCGAGGCCGTCATCCTGCAACAGGAACTGCCAGATGATCGACGGCAGCGACAGTAGATTGACCGGCTCTTCCCAACCAATGTCGCCGCCGACTTTGAGCTGTTCGACGTGCTGCACCAAATCCAGCAGGTTGGGCAGCCAGGGCAGATACAACAACACTATCGCTACGTTGGCGACCCACCAGGCAGGTCGCGTGATCAGGCGTTGAGCTGGCGCCTGCAACCCCAGGTACGCCCAATGCACCAGCACGCACAGCGCGGTGAAGTAGTGGGTATAGAACCCGGCGCTCATTAACAGCACATACACAGCCAAATAACGCACGCGCTCGGGCTGCTTCACCCAGTACACCAGGGCCAGCGTGGCGCCCAGTAGCCACACGCCCAGCAGCGAATACATGCGCACTTCCTGGCTGTAGCGCACTGCGGTCGGCAGCAGCGCCAACAGGATCCCCGCCAGCACGGCTGCGCGTCGGGTGGACAGTTGCCGTGTCAGCCAGATGCCCAGGCCCACGACGGCCACGCCGGGGATTGCACTCAGGCTGCGAATTGAGCCGATGCTATCGCCGAACACCTCGATCCAACCGCGCAGCAGCAAGAAATACAGCGGCGGGTGCACATCATGGGCCGCGTGAAACCACAGGTCGGCCAGGGCGTATTCGCTCAGTAACAGGCTTGAGCCTTCGTCGCCCCAGATCGCCGCCGAGGTGAGATGGTAAAACCGCAGGGCCATGGCCAGCGCCAGGATCGGCACCCACCACAGACGGCTGAGCCAGCCGGCACCTTCCCAGGTCAGGCGATGGAAGGTCGGCAATGCTTCAACTTTTTCGTTTTGCTCTACCACAGACCGACGCACCTCAAATTCTCCCGGCATGACCCTGCTTGCCTATGCGCAAACACCGCCACTCTAGGCCAAAAGCCCTGGCCTCGCCGCTGGAATCGGACAAATCAGCAATTTGTGTAGGCCTTCACCGAAGCACTCGTCGGATCAGGCTATTATTGCCCCTTCTCCAAGGACTCAGGATCAAGGAAACGTTATGCGCATCGGTTTGCTGTCACCTCTGGCCCTGGCCCTGTTGGCCGGTTTTTCCCTACCGGCCCAGGCCAGCTCTGACGACTCGTGTTACCCCGATTGGCGGGTATCGCGTGACAGCTACGAGCCGTGCAGCAACCAGCCGTTTCTCAGCCCTGGCAACGACAGCCGGGTGAACCTGCGCCTGTTGCTGGCCGACAAAAAAGCTGCGCCCCTGGCTCCGAATGCCTTGGGCGAAGACGATTTGGCGCAAGGCTTTGGCCCGGTGCCGTTTCCGGTGTACCGCCTGGTGCCGGTTCCGGCCACGAATGAGGAGCCTGACAACAAGGCTGACGATTCACGCACAGCCGAACTCGACACGCTGCTCCAGCCCCTGGGCATCAAGCGCGAGGAGTACAAGACCGCAGGCCAGGCCTTCCTGAATGGCGAAGGCAGCCGTTGCCGCAGCAATGACGATGACAGCGCCACGGCGTTTATCAGCCAGGTGATCAAGGCCCAGATGCCGCCCGCCGAGCGCGATGTGTTGGTAAAAGCACGCCTGCAGCTGCTGACCACCTGTGACTGGAGCCGCCAGGTGGTGGACGCGCAGTTGACGCCCTCGGCCAACGCCCAGTTGTTTCGCACCTATTTGCAGGCCGCCGGCGACTTCTACAGCGGGCGCTTCGATTACGCCGAGCGCGGGTTCGCCGCCGCCGCCACCAGCGATGTGCCGTGGCTGAAGGAAACGGCGCTGTACATGACTGCGCGTACGTCGCTGAATCAGGCCCAGGCCGAAGCCTTCGACGAATACGGCATGCCGCAACGCGAGCATGTGGATAAGTCGGCCTTGAGCGATGCCGAAGAAGGTTTTCTCAGTTACCTGAAACATTATCCACAGGGCGATTACGTTGCGTCGGCCCGTGGCCTGTTGCGCCGTGTGCACTGGCTGGCGAACGACGACGCCAGGCTTGCCGAAGACTTCACTTGGCAGTTCACCGAGGCCACTGAGGCCCAGCGCAATGTGAGCGTGGACGAACTGGTGGAAGAGGCTGACCTCAAGTTGCTGATGGTCGGCAATAAAGCGGCGAACAGCCCGATGCTGCAAGTGGTCAGCGACCTGATGGCGATGCGCGCCCACACCCCGCCGCTGTTGAGCCGTGAAGACCTGGATAAGCAAAAGAGCACCTTCGCCAGTGAGCCGGCGCTTTTTGACTTCCTGCAAGCCAGCTATGCCCTGTACGTCGAACACCAACCCGACGCGGCCTTGAAGCACCTGCCGGCGGATGTGCCGTCGAGCCTGGATTACTTCGCCTTCAGCCAACAGACCCTGCGCGCCCTGGCTCTGGAAGCCAAGCAGGACTGGAAGGCCGCCGAAGCCCTGTGGCTGCAACTGCTGCCGCTGGCCAAGCAACCGCTGCAACGTGACCAGCTCGAGCTGGCATTGGCCATGAACTACGAGCGCAGCGGCCAATTGGCCAAGGTGTTCGCCGCCGACTCACCGATCAGCGCCAAGCAAGTGCGCTACATCCTGCTGCGTAACGTCGCAGGCCCCGACCTGCTGCGCCAGCAGATCGCCAACGCAAGCGACCCGACCGAGCGTCAGAGCGCGCAATTCGTGCTCCTCTACAAAGACCTGCTGCGCGGCCAGTACGCCACCTTCGCCGATGACCTCAAGCAGGCCTCGCTCTCTGACGACAAACTCGGCACCAGCCTGGGCTACACCTATACCAGTGGCCAGACCTTGAAGCTGTTCCAATGGAACGGCGACAAGGCCGAATCCGGCTACGCCTGCCCAAGCATCGCGCAAATCGCGGCGACCTTGCAGAACGAGGCCAAAAACCCGCATGCGTTGAACTGCTTCGGTGAGTTCATCCTGCGCAACGGCCTGGACGGCATGCCGTTGGAACAACCCCGCGCCGCCGGCAGCCTGGGCAGTACCGACTCGGACTTCAAGGGTGAAACCTTCTCGCGCCTGGACGGCTACAAACAGGTGATCGCCAACGCCAAGGCGCCGAAAACCGACAAGGCTTATGCGCTGTTCCGCGCCATCAACTGCTACGCGCCGGCCGGCTACAACAGCTGCGGCGGCGAAGACGTGGCGCCGGCGGTGCGCAAAGCCTGGTTCCGCCAACTCAAGAGCGGTTTTGCCGATACCCAGTGGGGCAAATCGCTGCAGTACTACTGGTGAAGCCGCTGTGGCTGGGCTTGCTGTTGCTGGCAAGCCCGGCTTTTGGTGCCGTGGACGCCCGCGCCTATGACGCCTTCTGGCTGTGGAGTGGCGTCGAGCCTCAGCCGGTGATCAAGCAGGCAAAAACCTTGTACATCCTGCAAGGCCAGATCAACTCCACTCGTCGCGCGCCCCAGCGCGGCGTGCAATTGATCGCCCAGGGCATGAGCGTGCCGCGTATTACTCAAGGCCACGTCTGGGTGGTGTACCGCGCCCACACCTTGCGCTGGCCGGAACGGGTCTACACCCAGGTGCTGGGCCAGGTGCAACGCTGGCGTGACGCCGGCAACCCGGTGATCGGCATCCAGATCGACTTCGACGCCCGCACCCAATATCTGCACGAATACGCCGATTTTCTGCGCGACCTGCGCCAGCGCCTGCCTGCCGACCTGCGGTTGAGCATCACCGGCCTGATGGACTGGAGCAGCAACGCCGACCCGGCCGCTATCGCCCAACTCAAGGGCGTGGTGGATGAAGTGGTGGTGCAGACGTATCAAGGGCGTCACAGCATCCCTGACTATGCCGCGTATTTGCCGCGGATGAATCGGCTGGGCGTGCCGTTCAAGATTGGCTTGATTCAGGGCGGGGAGTGGCAAGAGCCGGGGTATCTGGGGGCCGATGAGTGGTTTCGGGGGTATGTGGTGTTTTTGCAAAACCTTTGATTCTTCCAACCCTGCAAAAAGCCGGCCTCGAGCCGGTTTTTTGCAGGTGGCCTTAGAGGCTTGGATGATATAAGTTACCTTTGTTGCTTTAAAGGGTGATATATCATGCAAGAAACAGCGAAACCCTACCCGCACAAAGGGTACATCTCTGAGAGAAGCGCTGAGCTGATGAGAGGTATCGGGAACGGTATCGAAATAGCCCGCATTCGTCGCCGGTTGAAAATTTCCACCATATGCAGCCGCGCGGGCATTACGCGGCAGACGTATCAGCGGCTGAGGCAGGGCGAGGCCGGCGTATCCCTCGGCGTGCTGATGAATGTGCTTAGCGCGATGGACTTGGAAGAAGGTATGGCGAGCATTGCGTCACCAGAACTTGACCAGGTTGGGATTACCATGAGCCTCGCCCGTGAGCCTGAGCGCATTCGCACTGAAGGAGAACACGATGTCCTGGAAGCCGATTGGTAATGCCTTTGTTTTTTCAGCTCACTTAGTCGGTGACCCGGTCCCTGTTGGCGAAGTGGCCATGCATGGGAATGGATTCGTTTTTCGCTACGCCAACAGTTGGCTCGCGCGGCCCGACGCATTTGCGATTGACCCGCTGAGTTTGCCACTGACCCCTAACCAGTATTCCTCGACGCGCATGTTTGGTGTGCTCGACGACGCAACGCCCGACAATTGGGGCCGGCGTGTTCTGCTGGCGACCCACAAACAGCATCCACAAAACGAAGTTGAATGGCTGCTTGCATCGCGGGGAGCAGGAGTGGGTTGCCTGCTGTTCAGTGCGTCAAGAAGCCAGCTGCCAACCCTGCACCACCCCCCGCAATTCGAAGACCTTGAGAAAATCATGGTGGGCCTTGATCGAGTCGAGAAAGGTGACGTCGACCTGCCCGTGGAAATCGCACGGTTATTCGAGTTTGGGAGTTCCATGGGCGGCGCCAGGCCGAAGGTCACCGTGACTCATGAAGGTAAGGAATGGATTGCTAAACTCGGCCGTAGCGACGATGTGTTCGATCAGCCACGGGCGGAATTCGCCAGCCTTCAAATGGCGGATGCAGCAGGTCTACCCGCAGCCGGGCACAAGTTGGTAGAGGTCGCCGGCAAACCGGTCTTGATGGTCGAGCGTTTTGATCGACATGAAGGCGCTGGTCGCGAGCACTATGTCAGCTGCAACTCTTTGGTAAGCACGCAGAAGCCAAGAATGCGGGTTGATGCAGCTGACGGTGCCGTTTCCTATTCCAGGATCGCCGACGTGTTGAAGAAGGTCTGCGACGATGCCACCTTTGACATGCGCGAGCTTTACAAGCGTATGGCCTTCAACGTGCTCATCGGCAATAGCGACGACCACCTGAAACAAACCGGGCTGCTGCTGACCAGCGCCTCGGGCTATTCCCTTGCGCCAGTATTTGACGTGTTGCCCCACCCTACCCAACTAGGCTTGCAGGCGCTCATCATCGGCAATGAAGGCCGGGTATCGTCTGTCAGTAATTTGCTGAGTACGCCTGAACGCTTTGGGTTGGGGGCGGATGAAGCAAGGTCCATCGTCACGGATATGTATGCCGTCGTGCGAGAAGCCTCCGGCTTTTTCGAAGCGGCAGGCTGTAGCGGTGCCGAGGTACGCATGCTTTCCAATGTGTGTACACGATTTGCAGCGGACCTGGTGTAGGGCGGCAACAGAGCGCACCCTTGAAGGGTGCGCGCCGCAGCAAATATCACCTAAACGCTAAGTTACCAATCGTACGTCAGGCTCGACACCACCGTGCGTCCTTCCCCGTAGTAGCAATCCAAATCACTGGTGCACTGCGAGACGTAGGTCTTGTTGCTGAGGTTCTGCACGTTCATCGCCAGTTTCACGCCCTTGAGCTTGAGCGGCGAGGCGCCCAGGTCGTAGCTCAGGCTTGCATCGTAGACGCTGTAGGACGGCACATTAAAAGCGCCTTCGTAGTCGTCGCCCAGGCTTTGACGGGCATAACGCACGCCCAAGCCCGCGCCCAACCCTGCCAAGGGCGTGTCGCCGAGCACGGTGTAGTTGACCCACATCGAGGCGGTGAGTGGGGAGATGCCGGCCGGGTGGCGACCTTGGCGGCCATCGTTGTCCTTGGTGTATTTGACGTCATTGCGCGCAGCCGAGGCGACCACGTCCCAGGCATCGCTCAAGACGGCCTTGGCTTCCAGTTCAACACCTCGCGAGCGCAGGGCGCCGCTTTGGGTGCTGAAGGTGGTATCCACCGGGTTGGTGGTCAGCACGTTTTCCTGGTCCAGTTGGTACACAGAAGCCTGGATGAAGCTCTTCTGGCCCGGTGGCTGGAACTTCACGCCGACTTCGTACTGTTTGCCGGTGGAGGGTTCGAAGGGTTTTCGGTTCGCATCAGTGCCGGCCAGCGGCAGGAAGGATTCCGAATAGCTGACGAAGGGCGACAAGCCGTTATCGAACAGGTACACCAGGCCCGCACGGCCGGTGAACGCCTGGTCTTTGCTGGCAAAGCGGGTGTCCTGTATCGGCTCCTTGTTCACCACATTCGCCCAGTCATAGCGGCCACCGAGTACCAGTACCCATTTATCCAATTTGATCTGGTCCTGCAGATACAGGCCGGTCTGGGTGATGGTGCGATCCCAGCGGTACGGTTGGCCGAAGTTCAAGGGCTGGCCGTACACCGGTTTGAACAGGTCAATGATCGGCGGGTTGCGGTCGTACAGGCCATGGAACTGCGAGTTGGAATGGTAGTAGTCCAGGCCAACGATGAAGGTGTGGGACAGCGCGCCCGTGTCAAATTCGGCCTGGGCGATACTGTCCACGCCGAACACTTTGTTGGTCTGCGACCAGTCCACGCCGAAGCGTTGCAGGTAACGCTGGTCTTGCACGCCGGTGTTTGGGTTGGCGACGAAACGGTAGCCGTGCAAGGGCGCGGTGTAGCGGTCGTCGACCTCGGCGTAACGGGCGTTTTGCTTAAGGGTCCAGATGTCGTTGAGGCGATGGGAAACTTCGTAACCCAGCACGTATTGCTCGCGGTTGTACTGGTTGACGCCCGGCTCGCCGATAAACACATCGCGCTTGATCTTGCCGTTGGGGTTGTCCCACAGCGTGCCGGACGCCGGCAGGCCTTGGGCTTCGGGCACGCCTTTATCTTTCTGGTACTGGGCGAACAGGGTCAGGCTGGTATCGTCGTTGGGGCGCCAGGTGAGGCTGGGGGCGATGAACTGGCGCTTGTTTTCGACGTAGTTGATTTCGTCTTGCGCGTCATTCGCCAGGCCGGTCAGGCGGTAGAGAAACTGCCCCTCCTCGTCCAACGGGCCGCTCAGGTCGATGGCCGCGCTTTTGTGTTCGTAGGTGCCGGCTTCCAGTACCACTTGGTGTCTCGGCGTTTCGCTGGGGCGCTTGCTGACCATATTGACGATACCGCCCGGCTGGTTCTGGCCGTAAAGCACGGACGCCGGGCCCTTGAGCACCTCGATGCGCTCCAGGGAATACGGCTCGATCTGCAACGCGCCACCTGTGCTGCCGCCGCCATAAGGCAGGTGCAGGCCGTCCAAGTACAGCGGCGTGGGCGAGAAGCCGCGTGACGTCGGCTCATCGAACAATTTGACTCGGTCGGCAAAACCTCCAGCGCTCATACCGGGGGTATAGAGCAACGCCTGGGTGACACTCTGGGCACCACGTGCCTTGATCTCGGCGGCGGTGATCACGTTGATGGTCTGGGGGATTTCCACCAGCGCCGAGTCAGTCTTGCTGCCCGAGGCGCTGCGCTTGGCGACAATACCGTCCACGGGACCCCAGGCGCTTTCCTGCGCCTGCCGGCCGCTGATCTGGGTCGCGCCCAACTGCAAGGCTCCGTCGCCGGAAAGGGCCTGCAACGACCAACCGCCCTGGGACTGCACAGCCGCCAAACCGCTGCCCGCCAGCAAGCGCTGCAACCCCGACCCTACGCCATAACGCCCTTTCAAGCCGGCGCTGCGCTTGCCGTCGGTGAGCGAAGCGTCAACCGACAGCAGGATGCCTGAGGCACTGGCGAAACGGTTCAACGCCTGGTCGAGGCTGCCCGCAGGGATGTCATAGCTGCGCAGCGCTTCGGTGCTTTCTTCGGCTTGAACCATGCTCGGCAGTACAGGAGCCGTTGCCAGCAGGCCGGCAAACAGGCCACGACGCAGCGCGCGGGCCAAAGGTTGGATTGGGTGGTGCGACATGGCAGGACTCCCCGTGAGAACGCTTCTTGATTGGCTTTCAAGAGGTATCCCGAACGGGCCGCAAAAACCGACAAGCCCTGTACAAAGTATTTTCAGATCCGCGCCTTGATCGTTACCCAATAACGGGTCACCGCCTGCACGTGCACGGGCAACGAACGCTCCAAGGCGGCCAGGATCGCGTCGGTGTCGTTCAGCGGGAACACGCCGGTCAACAGCAGGTTCGACACCGCCTGATCACAGCGCAACAGGCCCGGGCGGTAGCGACTCAGTTGCGCCACGAACTCACCCAACGGCTGACGTTCGGCAACCAGACGATGCTCGGTCCAACTGCTGGCATTGGCGCTCACTGCCGGCAACGCGGTGCTTTGACGCGCGTTGAACCACAGGCTGTCCCCTGCCTGCATATGCACCGGCGCACCCTGCAACGGCGTGACCCGCAGGCAACCTTCATACAAATCCACACGGCTGCCGTCGGGCAATTCACGTACCGCAAAGCGCGTGCCCAACGCCTGTACATCACCGGCAGGCGTTTCGACGATCAGCGGGCGCGAGGCATCGTGGCCGCTGGTCAGCAAGACCTCGCCTCGGATCAGCCGAATACGTCGTTCGGTAGCGCTGAAACGCAGGTCTACGGCGCTGTCACTGTTGAGGTCCAGTTGCGTGCCGTCGCTCAAGGTCATCTGGCGAATTTCGCCCGTGGCGGTACGCAGCTCTGCAAAGGCCGCTCGCCAGGGTTCGCTGCGTTGCACCAGGTAGCCGCTGCCACCGGCCACCAACAGCAGGCCGAGCAGTTTGAGCGCGGCCCGACGTTGGGTATCCGGGGTGTCGCGCAATACCGCGCGAGCGCTGTCGGCAGGTACACCGCCCAGGGTGTGTTGCAGCTGCTGCAAGCGCTGCCAGGCGCGGCGGTGTTCCGGGTCAGCGGCCTGCCAGCGGGCAAACGCCTGGCGCTGCTCGCCCTTGAGCTCGCCGCCCCATTGCAGCATCAACCACTCGCTGGCTTGCTCGACAATCGCGGGGGCGATGGGCGCGTCGTGCTTCATTCTTCGTACACCACCTGGTAGCAGGCGACGATGGCGCGGGTCATGTACTTCTGCACCGAGCTGACGGTGACGCCCAGGCGTTCGGCGATTTGCGCATAGCTCAAGCCTTCGAACTGCGAAAGTAAAAACGCACGGCGTACATTGTCGGGCATGCGGTCGAGCATGGCGTCGATCTGCATCAGGGTTTCGAGGATCAGCGCGCGGGTTTCCAGGGAAGGCGACTCGGGCTCGGGCAGGTGCGCGATGCTTTCCAGGTACGCACGTTCGATGCGCAGGCGGCGCCATTGGTCGATCACCAGGTTACGGGCGATCTGCGCCAAATAGCTGCGGCTTTCCTTGTCACCCGGGAAACGCCCGGCCACCAGCAGGCGCAGGAAGGTGTCCTGCGCCACATCGGCGGCCTGCTCACGGTCGCCCAGGCGCTTGCGCAACCAGCCTTGCAGCCAGCCGTGATGGTCGCGGTACAGGATGTGAAGCTGTTGCTGGCCGTCAGTCGCGATGCCCATGAAAAGCTCAGAAGTGTTATTGAGAGCAATTATCATTACATCTTATTTGACGACTGACAAAAACTCTTTCTCACTCAGCGCCCAGCGGCCTGCAACGGATACACCGACTCCCACCCTCCTCCCAACGCTTTGTACAGCCCGACCATGGCCAATGACACGCCGGTGGAGCTCTCCACCCACTGTTCCTGAGTCGCCAACAACGCACTCTGCACGGTGAGTACGTTGACGAAATCCGCCACGCCTTCGACGTACTGGTGTTGGGCGGTGGTCAGCGCAATTTGGTTCTGGCGCACGGCTTCCGCGAGGCTGTCGCGGCGCAGTTGGCTGGCGTTGTAGCGGGTCAGTTGGTCGTCGATTTCATGCCAGGCACGCAGCACGGTTTGCTGGTAGGCCAGGGCCGCTTCCTGTTGCTGGGCTTCGCGTAAATCCACCATGCCTTGCAGGCGCCCGCCGTTGAACAGCGGCAGGCTCAACTGCGGGCCGAAGGCAAAGGCACGGGAACCCCAGGAGCCGAAATCCGAGAGCTGCATGGCTTGGGAGCCGAGGCTGCCAGACAGGGTGATGCGCGGGTAGAAGTCGCCCTTGGCCACGCCGATGCTGGCAGTGGCAGCGTGCAGGCGGGCTTCGGCTTGGCGGATGTCGGGGCGACGCTCGGCGAGTTCCGATGGCAGGCCGATCGCGACCTGGCGTTGGGTTTGCGGCACGGGAGCGTCTTTGGACAACTGCGCGTGCAAGGCCTGAGGCGGCTCGCCCATCAGCAGGCTAAGGGCGTTGATCAATTGGTCCTGGCGCTGTTGTAAATCCGGCAGGCGCGCTTCGATAGCCGCGACCTGGGCGGCGGCTTCGGCCACATCCAGGTCGGTGGCCACGCCGTCGGCCAACCGCAATTGCGAGAGCTTGAGGCTGTGGCGCGCAACATCAAGGTTTTGCTCGGTGACGGCACGGGTGTTTTGGACGCCGCGCAGTTGGATATAGTCCTGGGCAGTCTCGGCCAGCACCGATAACAACACGGCGCGACGGTCGTTTTCGGCAACTTCCAGCGTGGCGTCGGCTGCTTCGGTTTCACGCTTGACCCGGCCCCAGAAATCCAGCTCCCAAGAGGCCGAGAAGCCCATGTCCCATTGGTTGAAAGCTGCGCGGCCGTTCTCGCCGGAGGGGTCGTTCAAGCCTTTGCCACTGTTACGTTTGCGCTGGTAGCCGCCGCCCGCATCGACATTCGGGTAGCGCTCGGCGGTGGTTACCTGACGTACCGCGCGGCTCTGTTGCAGGCGGCTGCTGGCCAACTTCAGGTCGAGGTTATCGCTGAGGGCGCGGCGTGTCAGGGCTGAGAGCTGCGCGTCGTGGAACACGTCCCACCAGCGCTCCTGCAAGGGATCGCTGACGGCACGGCTGGCAGCTTGTCGGCCCTGAGGTTCGCTCCATTGATTGATCTGCGGGCTCTCGGGCCGCTGGAAGTCGGGACCGACCGTGCAGGCACTCAGGGTGATCAGGCTCAAGGTGAGCCAGGCAACGTGTTTCATTGCTGGGCCACCTCACGCTGCTGCTCGACGGGCCGGGTATCGACGCTCGCTTCTACCGACATGCCCACGCGCAGGCGCTCGGTCAATGGCTGGTTCGGCTCAAGCACGATCTTCACTGGAATACGCTGCACCACCTTGGTGAAGTTGCCGGTGGCGTTGTCGGGTTTGACCGAGGCGAAGGTCACTCCCGTGGCTGGCGCAAGGCTTTCCAGATGGCCTTTGAGCAGTTCGCCGTCAAGGCTGTCGACGCTGACTTGCACCGCTTGCCCCGCGTGCATATGCGACAGTTGGGTCTCCTGGAAATTGGCCACCACATAGGCTTCAGAAAGCGGCACGACCGCGAGGATCTTGCTGCCCGGTGTCACATAGGCGCCGACCCGCACCGCACGCTCACCGACCATGCCATCCACCGGTGCGACAATGCGCGTGTAAGACAGCTGATAACTGGCCATTTCCAGCGCGGCCTGGGCGCGTTTGAGTCCACCTTCGGCGGCGTCACGCTGGGCGGTGAGGATTTCCACCTGCTTGCGTTCGGCGGCCAGCACGGCGGTGGATTTAGCCAGGCGCGCAGTAGCCTGGTCGATGCGCGTCTTGGCTTGCTGGGCGTTCTGCACGGTGCCCGCACCGACGCCGGCAAGGTGGTTGTAGCGGTTCAGTTCGTGTTCGGCAAAGGCCACTTCGGCGCGATCTGCTGCCACGGTGGCCTGGGCCTGGGCGATCACCGAGCTTTGGCGCTCCAGGGTCGCGCTGGCGTTTTTCAGCTGGGCCTGGGCGACCAGGGTGTCGGCATCGGCGGCCTGGGCGGCGGCGCGAAAATCGCGGTCGTCGATCAACGCCAGCAGTTGCCCGGCTTTGACGCGCTGGTTGTCTTCCACCAGCACTTCCTTGATGAAGCCGGCAACGCGGGGAGCGACCAGGGTGAAATCCGCCGCGACGAAGGCGTCGTTGGTGGTCTGGTGCTTGCTGCCCAGTACGCCCGGCGCAACCAGGTAAACCAGCACACCGACGGCAAATACGGCGATAACGGAGACGGCAATTTTATCTTTGCGTTTCATGGAAAGTCCTTGTGGTCAGGCCGGAGCGCGAGGCGGAAAGATCCGCGTGGGCATCCAGAAAATCAGCAGGATCAACGCCACCGCGACACCGGCCATGACGACGTAAAGATCCGAAGAGGTCAGCACCACGGTCTGCTCGTGCAAGCGGTGGACGAGGCCCGGCGCGTCAGCGTCGGCAAGGGGCGAATTGCCCAGGCGGTCTACTAACATGGTTGAATGGAAATGCCCGCGCTGGGTGGTCAATGTATCCAGCACCGCAGTGGCGATCACAGCGGCCAGGCCCTTGACGGTGTTGAACCAGGCCGAGGCAAACGGCCCTTCGATGGGTTGGATACTGCCGGTGGACAGCATCAGCAGCGGCAGCACGGCCATGGGCTGACCGAAAATCTGCAGCAGGTACCAGCCATAAAAGTCGTCACGAATCCACGCCGAGGTCAGGTGGGAACTGCCGAGGCAGCACAGCACCAACATACTCAGGCCAATGCCCAGCACCCAGCGGCAATCGACCCAGCGCAGGTTGCACAGCGCCGCCACCAGCGGCAGCGCGATCAACTGCGGCAACGCCATCAGCAGCATCACCGGTGCGGTCTGCAGCGGCCGGTAGCCCTGAACCTGAGCGAGGAAACTGGACGGGATGATGATCACCGAGGTCAGCACCATCAGCACGCCGGCCAGCACGATCAAGGCAAACGCCAGGTTGCGCAGGCCGAGCATCTGCAAGTTGAAGAAGGGCAGTGGCTGTGACCATTCGTTGAGCATGAACAGCGCCAGCAACACTGTGCCGCCACACAGCAGGAAGGTAATCAGGCCCGACTCGAACCAGTCCAGGCGATTGCCTTGCAACAGGCCGATCACCAGCATGCAAATCGCCGGGAAGCCCAACAGCAAACCACGCCAGTTGAACTGCTTGAAGCGCTCCAGGCGCAGTGGGTCTTGTGGCAAACCGTAGGCCACGGCCGCCATGGCCAGCAGGCACGGCGCGACGATCTGCCAGAACGCCCACTGCCAGCCGACGTATTCGGTCCACAACGCCGCCAGCGGCGTGCCCAGGCTGGGGCCGAAGGTGGCGGTCAGTGCGTAACCGGCCAAGCCATACAGCTTGACGTTGGCCGGCAGGAAACGCAGTGCCACGGTCATCAGCATCGGCGGCAGCGCGCCACCGGCCAGACCTTGCACGGTACGCAGCAGCAGCAGGCTTTCGTAGTTGGGTGCGAACGGGCAGAGGATGCCCAGCACGGTGAACAAGCCGATGGCGCACAGCGTGAAACGGCGCAGGGAAAACGTCACCGAACACCACGGCGCAAACGCCATGGCTGCCACGGAAGTGGCGGTGTAGGCGGCGACCAGCCAGGTGCCTTCATCAAAGCCGATGTATAGCGCACCACGGATATCGGCGAGGGCGACCTTGGTGACCATTTCGTTGAGACCGGAGACCAGTACCGCCAGCAATACGCCGAGCAAGCCGATGATGATGCGCGGGCCGAATACGGGTGGGCTCAGAGCCGTAGGTTTGGCTGCGGCCTGGAGGACGGGGGCAGCGAGGGACGTCATGAACAGGTAACTCGGAATAAGAAATACCCGAGCAGTTTAATCAGGCACTCTCATGACAAAAAGTTACTTGTTAGCAGGTTATAAGTGCGTCAGACGCAACTTTGAACATCAACACTGAACCCTGTGGGAGCTGGCTTGCCTGCGATTGCGGCCTGACAGATGAAAATGTGTTGTCTGACGCGCCGCTATCGCAGGCAAGCCAGCTCCCACATTGATTGCGTTCGCTTTATACCGGCTGGGCTTCTAGCCAGGTGGCATGACAGCTCTCGCGCATGGTTTCGCGCAGCCACTTATGGGCCGGGTCTTTGTCGAAGCGTGGGTGCCAGGATTGGGCCAGAACCAGGGTTTGCAGTGGAATCGGCAAGGCAAATGCGCGCAGTGGCAGGTTCAGACGCTTGGCGCTCAGGAGGGCTTCCTTGGGTACCGGCAACAGCAGGTCGGAATCGGGCAGCATGAACATCGCACCGTGAAAGCCTGGGGCGATCATGGCCACCCGGCGCTCCAGGCCCTGAGCATTCAACGCAGTATCGATGGGCCCACGGGCGATGCCGCGCCGGGAGATGCTGATGTGGGAGTAGCTGGCAAAGCGTGCCGCCGTGATTTCTTCGTCGAACAACGGGTGGTCTTGCCGCGCCAGACCGACAAAGGTGGTGGAGAACAGGTTCTGCACCTTCACTTCCGGGCTGGCCGGCATGGTGTTGCTCACCCGCAAGTCCAACCGCCCTTCGCGCAGGGCTTCATCGTCAGTGTCGCCTTCGGGCACAAAGCGCAGCTCACACAACGGCGCCACACGCTCCATGGTGTCGAACAGTCGCCCGCCATACACGCCGATGAAAAAGTCATTGGCACGCACGCTGAAACGACGGCGCAAGGTGCTCAAATCGACTTGGTCCGCCGAACGGAACAACAACGCAGCCTGCTCCACCACATTGCGCACCTGGCCTTGCAGCTCAAGCGCCTTGGGCGTCGGCACCAGGCCACGGCCGGCACGTACCAGGATCGGGTCACCGACCGCTTCACGGATACGCGTGAGGGTGCGGCTCATGGCGGCCGGGCTGAGGTTCATCCGCCGCGCGGCGCCCACCACACTGCCCTCGTCGAGCAACGCGTCGAGGGCGACCAGCAGGTTCATGTCCGGTAGTTGCATGCCAAGCACTCGTGGTTCGTTGGGAGTGAACTGGGCGCAATCCTAGCAGGCTTTATCGGGTTAGAAAGGCGCGTCACCCTGAATGGTGGTGCGGAACAATTTGCGCCGCAGGTGGCTTGGGCACCCGGCGGCCAGGTGGATCAGCGAGCGGTTGTCCCAGAACACCAGGTCGTGGGGCTGCCACTGGTGGCGGTAGATGTTTTCCGGCAGCACGCTATGGGCGTAGAGCTGGGCCAGCAGGTCACGGCTTTCATCATCGGGCAGGCCGACGATACGGGTGGTGAAGCCCTCGCTGACGAACAGCGCCTTGCGGCCGTTTTCCGGGTGGGTGCGCACCACCGGATGCACCACTTCGGCAACCTGGGCGAGCTGTTCCGGGGTGAGGGTTGGGCGCCAGTTGCCTTCGAATTTGGTTTCGCTGTAGCGCGCCGTGTAGGAATGCGCGGCGCTGCGGCCTTCGACGGCGTTGCGCAGGTGGCCTGGCAAGTGCTCCCAGGCTTTGTGCATATCGGCGAACAGGGTGTCGCCGCCTTCAGATGGCAGTTCCTGGGCATGCAGCATCGAACCCAGGCTGGGCAGTTCTTTGTATGACAGGTCCGAATGCCAGAACTTGCCCGCATCCCCCAGGCCGATGGATTGGCCATTCTCAATGATATTGGAGACGATCAGGATCTCGGGGTGGTTGGCCAACAGGAACTGTTTGAGCACATGGATCTGCAACACGCCGAAACGGCGGCTGAAGGCGATCTGTTGTTCGGGGGTGATGCGTTGGTCGCGGAACACGATGACGTGATGGTCCAAGTGTGCGCGGTGGATGCGGGCGAAGTCCTGCTCGTTGACTGGACGGGATAAGTCCAGGCCGATGATCTCGGCGCCGACGCTGCCGGGGAACGGGTGGATGTCGAAGCTTTGGAGGGCGGTGGTGGCAGACATTTGATTCATTCCCGGCGGACAGGGGAGTGAATTTATAGGCATAAGGATGGAAGCTTAAATACCGTTAGCGCATATGGATATGGCGTTTGGTTTGAGCTGTAGCGTGATGCTGACGGCCTCATCGGGGGCAAGCCCCCTCCCACATTTTGATTTGTGAACCCATTCAAATGTGGGAGCTGGCTTGCCTGCGATGAGGTCGGTACAGGCGCTGAAGATCAAAGCTCGTGCAACGCCTCGGCCCGCGCCTTGATGATCGGCTTGAGCAGGTAGCTGAGGATGCTTTTCTTGCCGGTGATGATATCCACCGAAGCAACCATGCCGGGGATGATCAGCAGCGGCTTCTCATCGGTGCCCAAGTGGCTGCGGTCGGTGCGCAGAGTGATCATGTAGTAGGTGGTCTTCTTGTCTTCATCAGTGATGGTGTCGGCGCCGATGCGTTCGAGCTTGGCCTTCAGGCCACCGTAGACCGTGTAGTCGTAAGCGGTGAACTTGACCACCGCTTCCTGCCCTGGGTGCAGGAAGGCGATGTCTTGCGGGCGGATCTTGGCTTCCACCAGCAGGGTGTCGTCCAGCGGCACGATTTCGACCATGTCGCTGCCCGGCTGGATCACACCGCCAACGGTGTTGACCAGCAACTGCTTGACGATCCCGCGCACGGGCGAGGTGACCAGGGTGCGGCTGACCCGGTCTTCCAGCGCGCGGCCGGTGGACTCGGCCTTGTTCAGTTCTGTACGGGCTTCGTTGAGTTGGGTCAGGGCTTCGCTGCGGAATTTGCCGCGGGTTTCATCGATCTTGCGTTGCACTTCCTTGATCGCCGATTCAGCACGCGGGATCGCTAGAGTGGTAGCGTCCAACTGTCCGCGGGTTTCCATTTCGGCGCGCTTGAGGCGCAGCACTTCTACCGGCGACACCGCGCCCTGGGCCACCAGCGGCTCGGACATGTTGATTTCCTGGCGTTGCAGGGACAACTGGCTGCGGTATTGGCCCTGCTTGGAAGTGAACTCGCGCAGTTCCTGTTGGCGCTGTACCAGTTGTTCCTGCAAACCGCCCACTTCATCCTTCAACTGTTGACGGCGGCTTTCATACAAGGAGCGCTCGTTGGCGGCCTGGCTCGGCGCGGCCTTTAACACCTCGTCAGGGATGTTCAGCGGACGGTCATCCACCTGCGCGCTCAAACGCTCGACGCGCAGTTGCATGGCCAGGCGCAGGGCTTCGGTTTCCCCGGCGTTGGAGACAAACCGCGTGTCGTCGAGACGAATCAACGGCGCGCCGGCCTCTACGATCTGGCCTTCCTTGACGTACAACTCGGCGACGATACCGCCTTCCAGGTTCTGGATTTTCTGCAACTTGGACGACGGAATCGCCTTGCCGTCGCCACGGGTCACTTCGTCGATCTGGGAGAAACCGGCCCACACCACCAGGAATACAAAGAACGCGATGATCGCCCAGATGGTCAGGCGGATGACCCGTGGCGCATCTTCGATCAGCGCCTTGTTGACCTCGGGCAGCGGCTGGCCCTGCAGCGAATCGGAGCCTTTGAAGTAGCGGCCGACCGCACTCTTGATGGAGTTAAGCAACACTGATCTGCCCCTTCTTCAACGCTTCCATGACCACGGCTTTCGGGCCGTCCGCGAGAATCTGCCCACGGTCGACCACCAGCAGGCGGTCGACCAGAGAGAGCAGTGAGGCTCGGTGCGTAACCAGCACCACGGTCTTGTTTTGCACCACGGCTTGCAGGCGTTGCTTCAAGCGTTCTTCACCGGTGTTGTCCATGGCGCTGGTGGGTTCGTCCAGTAGCAGCATGGGCGGGTTGAGCAGCAGCGCACGGGCCAGGGCAACGTTCTGGCGCTGGCCGCCGGACAGGTTCTGCCCACGCTCGCCGACTTGCAGTTCGTAGCCTTGGGGATGCAGGCGGGCAAATTCGTGCACGCCGGCCAGTTCGGCAGCTTGCAAAACCATTTCATCCTCGACGTAGCGCGCACCGCTGACCAGGTTGTCGCGCAGGGTGCCGGCCAGCAATTGAATATCTTGGGCGACATAGCCGATGTTGTGGCGCAGCTCGCTCACGTCGATCTGGCGCACGTCCACGCCGTCCACCAGCAAGGAGCCGGAGTCGGGTTGGTAAAGGCCGACGATCAACTTGGCCAGGGAGCTTTTGCCCGAGCCGCTGCGGCCGATGATGCCGATTTTCTCCCCTGGCTTGATCACCAGGTTGATGTTCTTCAGCGCCAGGTTCTGCTGGTTCGGGTAAGTGAAGTTCAGGCCCCGGCACTCGATGGCGCCTTGCAGGGTGCGACGGCTCATGGGGCGCTCTTCGAAGTTGCGCTCCTGGGGCAGCTCCATCATCTGGTCCACCGAGGTCATGGTGACCTTGGCTTGCTGGTAGCGCGTCAGCAGGCCCGACAGCGAGGCCAACGGGCTCAAGGCGCGGCCACTGAGCATGTAGCAGGCAATCAGGCCGCCCATGCTGAGGTTGCCGTCGATGATCTGGTACACGCCGAACACGATCATGATCACGCCGGCCAGTTGCTGGATCAGCAGGGTCATGTTCATCGACAGGCCCGACAGCAACTTCACCCGCAGCTCAAGCCGGCTAAGGGTGCCGATGGTCTGCTCCCAGCCATACTGGCGCTCGCTTTCGGCATTGTTGACCTTGACCGCATCGAGCCCGGCGAGGGTTTCGATCAGGCTCGACTGGCGCTCGGCGGCCAGCGCCATCGTGCGTTCCATGGTCGCGACCAGGGGCTTCTGCAAGGCGTAGCCGATGCCCAGGGCGAGCGGGAACGCCAACACTGGAATCCACACCAGGTGCCCGCCGAGAATGGCGATGACCAGGAAGATCAGCAGCGTAAACGGCAGGTCGATCAGGCTGGTGAGGGTCAGCGACGCGAGGAAGTCGCGCAGGCTTTGAAACTCGTGGATGTTCTGCGCGAAGCTGCCGACCCGCGCCGGGCGGTATTTCATGGACATGCCGACGATGCGCTCGAACAGCGTGGCCGAGATGATCAGGTCGGTTTTTTTACCGGCCAGGTCCAGGCACAGGCTGCGCAGGCTCTTGAGGATCAGGTCGAACAGGTAGGCACCACAGATACCCACGGCCAGCACCCACAGGGTGGCGGTGGCCTGGTTCGGCACGACGCGGTCGTACACGTTCATCACGAACAGCGGCGCGGCCATGGCGATGATGTTGATCAGGAAGCTGGCGGCGATGGCGTCGGTGTAGAGCCAGCGTGAACGCATGAGGGTGTCACGGAACCACGAGCGTGCCCGCGGAATCAGGCTGCCGTGGTTGACGTCGAACTTGTGCTGCGGCTGTGCAAAGAAGACTTTGCCGATGTAGTCGTCGGCCAGTGCTTCGCGCTTGATCAGCACTTCACCGCCGTCGCTTTCGCTGAGCAGGATCCGCGCTTGATCTTCGCCCTCCCAGCCCACCAGCACGGTACTGCGACCGTCCTTGAGCAACAGCAGCGCCGGCAGTGCAATGGTCGGGATCTGTTCCAGCTTGCGTTGCAGCAGCCGGCCTTGCAACCCGGCCCGCGCAGCGGCACGCGATAGCAACTCGGCACTCAACCGTTGCGAAGGCAGCGGCAGGCCGGTGGTGAGCATGGCCGCACTGGCCGGTTTTTGATGCAGGGCGCAGAGCGCCAACAACCCGTCGAGTAACGGGTCGTCGTGCAGTGCGCGTGGATCATGACTGAGATGAACTCGACTGACTTCAGGTTCCACGCGGGCACTCTCGACTAACAGATGGGGCTATTGGGGTGGCTCAATTCATCCCAGGCAGTTGGACTTTAGGTTTCACGTCGTTCTGCACGACGGAGGCCATTGGTGCAACCACTCCCTGGCTCTTGAGCAATTCGCCCATGGTCGCCTTGATTCGGTACTGAGTAAATAACTGAATGTTCTTGATTTCTTCCAGGCGGCGGGAAGCGGTGAACAATTCATTTTCGCTGTCGAGCAAATCCAACAGGGTACGTTGACCAAGGCTGAACTGTTGCTGGTAGGACGTACGTACGCGAGTGCTGTGATCCACGTACTGCTGGGCAACCGGCAATTGCGCGTTGGCGTTGTTCAGGGCGTTCCAAGCCAAGCCTAGCTCTTCATTGAGTTGGCGCAAGGCGTTGTTGCGAATGTCCAACGCCTGGTTGGCCTGGTAGGACTTCGATTGCAGGTCGGCCTTGTTGCTGCCACCGGCGAACAGGTTGAAGCGCATGCGCACCATGGCTTCCCAGCCATTGCTGTGGTTGGGGTCACCGGAGACGTTGTTGTCGGCGTTGGTGCCCAGCTCAGCGTCAAAGCGTGGGTAGAAGGTGGATTTGGCGGCGTCGTACTGCTTCTCGGCGGCAGAGATATCCGACTCGGCCGAACGCAGTACCGGGCTGTTGTCGAGCATCTGGCGACGGGCTTCATTCAGGTCTGCCGGCAGCATGGCCATGAACGGGGCCGGACGCTCGAGTTCGTCGGGCATCTGGCCGACGGCGCTGAGGTAGTTGACCTGCGCATCGGCCAGGTTGGTCTGCTCGGTGATCAAGTTGTTACGGGCCTGGGCCAGGCGGGCTTCAGCCTGGTCCTGGTCGGCACCGTTGCCGACGCCGCGCTCGGTGCGCAACTTGATCTGGTCGTAGATGCGCTCGTGGTTGCGCAGGTTGTCTTCGGCCAGGCGTACGAACTCACGGCGGGTCAATACTTCCAGGTAAACCTGGGCAACGGTCAGCGCAGTGCGCTCGGAAGTCCCCAGCAAGGAGTAAGCGCGGGAATTAACGTTGGCTTGTTGACGCCCGACTTCGCTGGAGGTAGCAAAACCGTCAAAAATCATTTGCTGCAGGCGCAGGCTGGATTCGCCGCGATTGAGCGTGTCCCAGTGATTGCCGCCAGGGTTGTTGGCGCGGGTTGTGGCGTTGTCGGTTCCTTGGCGGCCGTATCCGGCGTTCAGATCGACACGCGGCAGGTAGCCACCTTGTGCGGCGCGCAATTGGTAATCGGCGGCGATGCGGCTGTTAACACCCGCCTGGATTTCCGGGTGTACATCCAATGCCTGTTGCATGGCTTGGGGCAGTGTCTGGGCTTGTACGAAACTGGCGGCGAGAGCGAACGGTATTGCCTTGAACAGGTGCAGACGCATTTAAAATTTCCCCAAGACTTCTTGTCTTAAATCACAGCGATTAGCACCGCTGCGTCGGATAATGGCTACCGTAATGACCGTACGTCGGAAAGTTCGAAAAGCGGAACTGCTTCACACATGTAGGACGGTTCGCCGCATAAATATCAATGTGACATTACTAGGGCGATTGTTTAGGATGGCGACCATAAGGTCAATAGTTTGGCACAAACTAGATAGCTAAAAAATCCAGCCAAATATTTGACGTCAATGCATTTATAGACTACGCCCCCAGATTGGCAGCGCTAATAGCGCGCTGCGAAATGGATTTGTCGAAACGGATCGCCGGAGAAAATTTTTAATGAGCAGTGTTGTTGCCACCGTCAAAAGCATTGTTGGTCAAGTTTTCGTAATTTCTCCGGAAGGTGCCCGTCGCGTCCTTGTAGAAGGTGATCGTCTGTTTGCCGGCGACCAGATCGACACCGGTCTGTCGGGCGCCGTGAGCCTGGAACTGGCCGACGGTCGCATCCTGGACCTGGGCCGGGACACCCAGTGGAGCGCCGATATGCCGGACTCCACCGCCGACCTGGCAGCGGCCAGCGAGCAAGCCGCGCCCTCGGTGGCCGAGCTGCAACAAGCCATCGCCGCCGGCGCCGACCCGACCACCGAGCTGGAAGCCACTGCCGCCGGCGCAAACGCTGCCGGTAATGGTGCTGCCGGGGGCGGCCACAGCTTCGTGGTGCTGGACGCGACCGCCGGCCGTGTAGACCCGACCATCGGCTTCCCCACCGCACCCATCGGCCAAGGCACTTCGGCACTCAACGCCCTGAGCGGAGCACCAGGCTCGGCAGACTCGGGTAACCAAGTGCTGCAGCCTTCGACCCTGACCCTGAGCGCGACGCCGACCATCACCGAAGCGGGCGGCGTGCTGACCTACACCGCTACCGTGACCCGGCCATCCACCAGTGACCTGACCGTCACCTTGACCAATGGCGCGGTGATTACCATCCCGTCGGGCCAGTTGACCGGCACCGTCAATGTGCCCTTGGCCCCCAATGACAGCCCGTACATCGACCCGGGCCAGATCAGCGTCGGCGTTACCGGTACCACCGGCGGCGGCAACCTGGTATTGACCATCGACCCTAACCCGGCCGTGACGCAGATCACCGACACCATCGACACCACCACGGTCACCCTGACCGCTGGTTCGACCGTGACCGAAGGCGGCCAGATCACCTACACCGCCACCCTGACCAATCCAGCGCAGACCCCGGTGAACGTCACCTTGAGCAATGGCTCGGTGATCACCATCAAGGCTGGTGAGTCGACAGGCACTGTTGTCGTTGATACGCCGGCTAACGATGTCTACAACAACGGTTCGACGATCAGCACCACGATCACGGGCGCAACGGGCGGTAACTTCGAGAATCTGGTACCGAATACCACGCCTGCGGTCACCACCATTACCGATTCGATCGACACCACCACGGTCACTCTGACCGCAGGTTCGACCGTGACCGAAGGCGGCCAGATCACCTACACCGCCACCTTGACCAACCCGGCGCAGACCCCGGTGAACGTCACCTTGAGCAATGGCTCGGTGATCACCATCAAGGCTGGTGAGTCGACGGGTAGCGTTGTGGTTGATACGCCAGCTAACGATGTCTACAACAACGGTTCGACGATCAGCACCACGATCACGGGCGCAACGGGCGGTAACTTCGAGAATCTGGTACCGAATACCACGCCTGCGGTCACCACCATTACCGATTCGATCGACACCACCACGGTCACTCTGACCGCAGGTTCGACCGTGACCGAAGGCGGCCAGATCACCTACACCGCCACCTTGACCAACCCGGCGCAGACCCCGGTGAACGTCACCTTGAGCAATGGCTCGGTGATCACCATCAAGGCTGGTGAGTCGACGGGTAGCGTTGTGGTTGATACGCCAGCTAACGACGTCTACAACAATGGCTCGACCGTCAGCACCACGATCACGGGCGCAACGGGCGGTAACTTCGAGAATCTGGTACCGAATACCACGCCTGCGGTCACGACCATTACCGATTCGATCGATGCCACCACGGTCACCCTGACCGCAGGTTCGACCGTGACTGAAGGCGGCCAGATCACCTATACCGCCACGCTGACCAACCCGGCGCAAACGCCGGTGAACGTCACTTTGAGCAATGGCTCGGTGATCACCATCAAGGCCGGCGAATCGACAGGCAGCGTTGTCGTTGATACGCCGGCTAATGACGTCTACGTCAACGGCAGCACCGTCAGTACGACGATTACGAGTACGACTGGCGGCAATTTCGAGAGCCTGGTGCCGAGCACCACGCCAGCGATTACCACCATTACCGATTCGATCGACACCACCACTGTGACGCTGACAGCGCCAACCGAGGCGAACGAAGGTGGGCAGGTTACGTATACCGCCACGCTTTCCAACAAAGCTGGCACAGATGTCACGCTGAAGTTGGATAACGGTTCGTCGATCACCATCAAGGCTGGCGAGACCGTTGGCACCGTAACTGTCCCTGCGCCTAGCGATGATGTGTTCATCGACAAAAGCACGCAGACCGTCCAGATCACTGAGACCTCTGGCGGCAACTTCGAGAAATTGGAAGTTGCAGGCAATGGCGCAACCACCACGATCAACGACACCCTCGACAAAGTTGATGTGGTGCTGACGGCAACTCCTACCGTTGGTGAAGGCGGCAATATCGTCTACACCGCTAGCCTTGTGGATAAGAACGGCGCGCCGGTGACTAACATCACCAACCCGTTGACCGTCACTTTGGATAACGGTCAGACCATTACCATCGGTGTTAACCAATCCAGCGGCACCGTTACTACCGTGGCGCCAGACGATATTTATAAAGGCGATCAGACCGTCACTGCTGCTATCAAGGGTGTGACCGGCGGCGAGCATTTCGAGAACTTGGTTCCTGGTACTACCCCGGTTAATACCACCGTTACGGATACACCAGGCACCGATAACACCACTACGGTGACACTGACCGCTCCGACCGAAGCGAGCGAAGGTGGTCAGATCACCTACACCGCGACCTTGAGCAATAAGGCCGGTACCGACGTCACCTTGAAGCTGGATAACGGCTCTTCGATCACCATCAAGGCTGGAGAAACTGTTGGCACCGTAACCGTGCCTGCGCCTACCGATGACGTGTTCATCGACAAGAGCACCCAGACCGTCCAGATCACCGAAACCATCGGCGGCAACTTCGAAAAACTCGAAGTTGCAGGTAATGGTGCAACCACGACGATCAACGACACCATCGACAAGGTCGATGTAGTCCTGACCGCGACCACCACCGTTGGCGAAGGCGGCAACATCGTCTACACCGCCAGCCTTGTGGATAAGAACGGCGCACCGGTGACCAACATCACCAACCCGTTGACCGTCACCTTGGATAACGGCCAGACCATCACTATTGGCGTAAACCAGTCGAGCGGTTCTATCACCACCATCGCGCCAGACGATGTCTACAAAGGCGACCAGACCGTCACTACCGCCATCAAAGGCGTGACCGGCGGCGAGCACTTTGAAAATCTGGTGCCGGGTACTACGGCGGTGAACACCACCGTTACGGATACCCCAGGCACCGATAACACCACCACGGTTACGCTGACTGCGCCAAGTGCCGTTAACGAAGGCGGCCAGATCACCTACACCGCGACCTTGAGCAACAAGGCCGGTACTGACGTCACCTTGAAGCTGGATAACGGCTCTTCGATCACCATCAAAGCTGGCGAGACCGTCGGTACTGTGACCCTGCCCGCCCCTACTGATGACGTGTTCATCGACAAGAGCACGCAGACCGTTCAGATCACCGAGACCACTGGTGGTAACTTCGAAAAACTGGAAGTGGCAGGCAACGGCGCCACCACCACGATCAACGACACCATCGACAAGGTCGATGTGGTCCTGACCGCCACTACCACCGTCGGCGAAGGCGGCAACATCGTTTACACCGCCAGCCTTGTGGATAAGAACGGCGCAGCGGTGACTAACATCACCAATCCGTTGACCGTCACCTTGGATAATGGCCAGACCATCACCATCGGTGTAAACCAGACTAGCGGTAGCGTTTCGGTTCTTGCTCCTGATGATGTGTACAAAGGCGACCAGACCGTCACTACCGCCATCAAAGGCGTGACCGGCGGCGAGCACTTTGAAAATCTGGTTCCAGGTACTACCCCGGTTAATACCACCGTTACGGATACACCAGGCACTGACAACACCACTACGGTGACGCTGACCGCTCCGGCCGAGGCAAACGAAGGTGGGCAGATCACGTACACCGCCACGCTTTCCAACAAAGCGGGCACTGATGTAACGCTGAAGCTGGATAACGGCTCGTCGATCACCATCAAAGCCGGCGAAACCGTCGGCACCGTAACTGTGCCTGCACCTACCGATGATGTGTTCATCGATAAGAGCACCCAGACCGTCCAGATCACCGAAACCGCTGGCGGCAACTTCGAAAAACTGGAAGTTGCAGGCAGCGGCGCAACCACCACCATCAACGACACCATCGACAAAGTCGATGTGGTTCTGACCGCCACCAACACCGTTGGCGAAGGCGGCAACATCGTTTACACCGCCAGCCTTGTGGATAAGAACGGCGCGCCGGTGACCAACATCACCAATCCGTTGACCGTGACTTTGGACAACGGCAAGACCATCACCATCGGTGTGAATCAGTCGAGTGGCTCTATCACCACCATCGCGCCGGATGATGTTTACAAGGGCGATCAAACTGTCACTACCGCCATCAAAGGAGTGACCGGCGGCGAGCATTTCGAGAACCTGGTGCCTGGTACTACCGCGGTGAACACCACCGTTACGGACACACCGGGTACCGATAACACCACCACCGTTACGCTGACAGCGCCAAGTGCCGTTAACGAAGGTGGCCAGATCACCTACACCGCGACCTTGAGCAACAAGGCCGGTACTGACGTCACCTTGAAGCTGGATAACGGCTCGTCGATCACTATCAAAGCTGGCGAGACCGTCGGTACTGTGACCGTGCCCGCCCCTACTGATGACGTGTTCATCGACAAGAGCACGCAGACCGTTCAGATCACCGAGACCACTGGTGGCAACTTCGAAAAACTGGAAGTCGCTGGTAATGGCGCAACCACCACGATCAACGACACTATCGACAAGGTCGATGTAGTCCTGACCGCGACCACCACCGTTGGCGAAGGCGGCAACATCGTCTACACCGCCAGCCTTGTGGATAAAAACGGCGCGCCGGTGACTAACATCACCAATCCGCTGATCGTGACTTTGGATAACGGCCAGACCATCACCATTGGCGTAAACCAGGCTAGCGGTAGCGTTTCGGTTCTGGCTCCTGATGATGTGTATAAGGGCGACCAGACCGTCACTACTGCTATCAAAGGCGTAACCGGCGGCGAACACTTTGAAAATCTGGTCCCAGGTACCGATAACGTCACCACAACTGTGACTGATACACCGGGTACCGATAACACCACTACCGTGACGCTGACGGCTCCAACCGAGGCGAGCGAAGGTGGTCAGATTACGTACACCGCGACCTTGAGCAACAAGGCCGGTACTGACGTCACCTTGAAGCTGGATAACGGCTCGTCGATCACGATCAAGGCTGGCGACACTGTTGGCACCGTAACCGTGCCTGCCCCTACCGATGACGTGTTTATCGATAAGAGCACTCAGACCGTCAAGATCACCGAAACCACTGGCGGCAATTTCGAAAAACTCGAAGTTGCGGGCAACGGTGCGACCACCACGATCAACGACACGATCGACAAAGTTGATGTGGTCCTGACCGCCACTACCACCGTTGGCGAAGGCGGCAATATCGTTTACACCGCCAGCCTTGTGGATAAGAACGGCGTACCAGTGACTAACATCACCAATCCGCTGACCGTCACCCTCGATAACGGCAAGACCATCACCATCGGCGTAAACCAATCGAGCGGTTCCATTACCACCGTAGCGCCAGACGATGTGTACAAAGGCGACCAGACCGTCACTACCGCCATCAAAGGCGTGACCGGCGGCGAGCATTTTGAAAATCTGGTTCCAGGTACTACCCCGGTTAACACGACCGTTACCGATACACCCGGTACCGACAACACCACTACCGTGACCTTGACCGCTCCGGCCGAAGCGAATGAGGGTGGACAGATTACGTACACCGCCACGCTTTCCAATAAAGCGGGCACTGACGTCACGCTGAAGTTGGACAACGGCTCGTCGATTACCATCAAGGCTGGCGACACGGTTGGCACTGTGACCGTGCCCGCTCCTAGCGATGACGTGTTCATCGATAAGAGCACTCAGACCGTCAAGATCACCGACGCTTCCGGCGGCAACTTCGAAAAACTCGAAGTAGCAGGCAACGGCGCAACCACCACGATCAACGACACCATCGACAAGGTCGATGTGGTCCTGACGGCCACCACCACCGTTGGTGAAGGCGGCAACATCGTCTACACCGCTAGCCTTGTGGATAAAAACGGTGCGCCGGTGACTAACATCACCAACCCGTTGACCGTCACCTTGGATAACGGCCAGACCATCACCATTGGCGTAAACCAGACTAGCGGTAGCGTTTCGGTTCTTGCTCCTGATGACGTGTACAAGGGCGACCAAACTGTCACCACCGCCATCAAAGGCGTAACCGGCGGCGAGCATTTCGAGAACCTGGTGCCGGGCACTACCGCGGTGAACACCATCGTTACGGACACACCGGGCACCGATAACACCACTACCGTAACGCTGACAGCTCCGACGGAAGCGAATGAGGGTGGCCAGATCACCTACACCGCGACCTTGAGCAACAAGGCCGGCACCGACGTCACGCTGAAGCTGGATAACGGCTCGTCGATCACCATCAAAGCCGGCGAAACCGTCGGCACCGTAACTGTGCCGGCACCTACCGATGACGTGTTCATCGATAAGAGCACCCAGACCGTCCAGATCACCGACGCTTCCGGCGGCAACTTCGAAAAACTGGAAGTTGCAGGCAATGGCGCAACGACCACGATCAACGACACCATCGACAAAGTCGATGTGGTCCTGACCGCCACTACCACCGTTGGCGAAGGCGGCAACATCGTCTACACCGCCAGCCTTGTGGATAAAAACGGTGCGCCGGTGACCAACATCACCAACCCGTTGACCGTCACCCTGGATAACGGCCAGACCATCACCATCGGCGTAAACCAGACTAGCGGTAGCGTTTCGGTTCTGGCTCCTGATGATGTCTATAAAGGCGATCAAACCGTCACCACCGCTATCAAGGGTGTGACCGGCGGCGAGCATTTCGAGAATCTGGTCCCTGGCACTACCGCGGTGAACACCACCGTTACTGATACACCAGGCACCGATAACACCACTACCGTAACGCTGACAGCTCCGACGGAAGCGAATGAGGGTGGCCAGATCACCTACACCGCGACCTTGAGCAACAAGGCCGGCACCGACGTCACGCTGAAGCTGGATAACGGCTCGTCGATCACCATCAAAGCCGGCGAAACCGTCGGCACCGTAACTGTGCCGGCACCTACCGATGACGTGTTCATCGATAAGAGCACCCAGACCGTCCAGATCACCGAAACCGCTGGCGGCAACTTCGAAAAACTGGAAGTTGCAGGCAATGGCGCAACGACCACGATCAACGACACCATCGACAAAGTCGATGTGGTCCTGACCGCCACTACCACCGTTGGCGAAGGCGGCAACATCGTCTACACCGCCAGCCTTGTGGATAAAAACGGTGCGCCGGTGACCAACATCACCAACCCGTTGACCGTCACCCTGGATAACGGCCAGACCATCACCATCGGCGTAAACCAGACTAGCGGTAGCGTTTCGGTTCTGGCTCCTGATGATGTCTATAAAGGCGATCAAACCGTCACCACCGCTATCAAGGGTGTGACCGGCGGCGAGCATTTCGAGAACCTGGTGCCTGGCACTACGGCAGTGAACACCACTGTCACCGATACCCCCGGTACCGACAACACCACCACCGTGACGCTGACGGCTCCGGCCGAAGCAGACGAGGGTGGGCAGATTACGTACACCGCCACGCTGTCCAACAAAGCTGGCACTGACGTCACGCTGAAGTTGGACAACGGCTCGTCGATTACCATCAAGGCTGGCGAAACTGTTGGCACCGTAACCGTGCCGGCACCTACCGATGACGTGTTCATCGATAAGAGCACCCAGACCGTCCAGATCACCGAAACCGCTGGCGGCAACTTCGAAAAACTGGAAGTTGCAGGCAATGGCGCAACGACCACGATCAACGACACCATCGACAAAGTCGATGTGGTCCTGACCGCCACTACCACCGTTGGCGAAGGCGGCAACATCGTCTACACCGCCAGCCTTGTGGATAAAAACGGTGCGCCGGTGACCAACATCACCAACCCGTTGACCGTCACCCTGGATAACGGCCAGACCATCACCATCGGCGTAAACCAGACTAGCGGTAGCGTTTCGGTTCTGGCTCCTGATGATGTCTATAAAGGCGATCAAACCGTCACCACCGCTATCAAGGGTGTGACCGGCGGCGAGCATTTCGAGAATCTGGTCCCTGGCACTACCGCGGTGAACACCACCGTTACTGATACACCAGGCACCGATAACACCACTACCGTAACGCTGACAGCTCCGACCGAAACGAATGAGGGTGGCCAGATCACCTATACCGCGACCTTGAGCAATAAGGCCGGTACTGACGTCACGCTGAAGTTGGATAACGGCTCTTCGATCACCATCAAGGCTGGCGACACGGTTGGCACTGTGACCGTGCCTGCGCCTACCGATGACGTGTTCATCGATAAGAGTACTCAGACCGTCAAGATCACCGACGCTTCCGGCGGCAACTTCGAAAAACTGGAAGTTGCAGGCAGCGGCGCAACTACCACGATCAACGACACCATCGACAAGGTGGATGTAGTTCTAACTGCTACCACTACCGTCGACGAAGGCGGCAATATCGTCTACACCGCCAGCCTTGTGGACAAAAACGGCGCGCCGGTGACTAACATCACCAACCCGCTGACCGTGACTTTGGATAACGGCAAGACCATCACCATCGGTGTGAATCAGTCGAGCGGCTCCATCACCACCATCGCGCCAGACGATGTGTACAAGGGCGACCAGACCGTCACCACCGCCATCAAAGGCGTGACCGGCGGCGAGCATTTCGAGAACCTGGTGCCTGGCACTACGGCAGTGAACACCACTGTCACCGATACCCCTGGTACCGACAACACCACCACCGTGACGCTGACGGCTCCGGCCGAAGCAGACGAGGGTGGGCAGATTACGTACACCGCCACGCTGTCCAACAAAGCTGGCACTGACGTCACGCTGAAGTTGGACAACGGCTCGTCGATTACCATCAAGGCTGGCGAAACTGTTGGCACCGTAACCGTGCCCGCGCCTACCGATGACGTGTTCATCGACAAGAGCACCCAGACCGTCAAGATCACTGAGACTACTGGCGGCAACTTCGAAAAACTGGAAGTTGCAGGCAATGGCGCAACGACCACGATCAACGACACCATCGACAAAGTCGATGTGGTCCTGACCGCCACTACCACCGTTGGCGAAGGCGGCAACATCGTCTACACCGCCAGCCTTGTGGATAAAAACGGCGCACCGGTGACTAACATCACCAACCCGCTGACCGTAACCTTGGACAATGGCGAGACCATCACCATTGGTGTGAATCAGTCGAGCGGTAGCGTTTCGGTTCTTGCTCCTGATGACGTGTACAAGGGCGACCAAACTGTCACCACCGCCATCAAAGGCGTAACCGGCGGCGAGCATTTCGAGAACCTGGTGCCGGGCACTACCGCGGTGAACACCATCGTTACGGACACACCGGGTACCGACAACACCACTACTGTGACGCTGACCGCTCCGGCCGAGGCAAACGAAGGTGGGCAGATCACGTACACCGCCACGCTTTCCAACAAAGCGGGCACTGACGTAACGCTGAAACTCGACAACGGTTCTTCGATCACCATCAAGGCTGGCGACACTGTTGGCACTGTGACCGTGCCCGCCCCGACCGATGACGTGTTTATCGATAAGAGCAGCCAGACCGTTCAGATCACCGAGACCACTGGCGGTAACTTCGAAAAACTGGAAGTTGCAGGCAACGGCGCCACCACCACGATCAACGACACCATCGACAAAGTCGATGTGGTCCTGACCGCCACTACCACCGTCGGCGAAGGCGGCAATATCGTCTACACCGCCAGCCTTGTGGATAAGAACGGCGCACCGGTGACCAACATCACCAATCCGCTGACCGTCACCCTCGATAACGGCAAGACCATCACCATCGGTGTGAATCAGTCGAGTGGTTCTATCACCACTATCGCGCCAGACGATGTGTACAAAGGCGACCAAACTGTCACCACCGCCATCAAAGGCGTAACCGGCGGCGAGCATTTCGAGAACCTGGTGCCGGGCACTACCGCGGTGAACACCATCGTTACGGACACACCGGGCACCGATAACACCACTACCGTAACGCTGACAGCTCCGACGGAAGCGAATGAGGGTGGCCAGATCACCTACACCGCGACCTTGAGCAACAAGGCCGGCACCGACGTCACGCTGAAGCTGGATAACGGCTCGTCGATCACCATCAAAGCCGGCGAAACCGTCGGCACCGTAACTGTGCCGGCACCTACCGATGACGTGTTCATCGATAAGAGCACCCAGACCGTCCAGATCACCGACGCTTCCGGCGGCAACTTCGAAAAACTGGAAGTTGCAGGCAATGGCGCAACGACCACGATCAACGACACCATCGACAAAGTCGATGTGGTCCTGACCGCCACTACCACCGTTGGCGAAGGCGGCAACATCGTCTACACCGCCAGCCTTGTGGATAAAAACGGTGCGCCGGTGACCAACATCACCAACCCGTTGACCGTCACCCTGGATAACGGCCAGACCATCACCATCGGCGTAAACCAGACTAGCGGTAGCGTTTCGGTTCTGGCTCCTGATGATGTCTATAAAGGCGATCAAACCGTCACCACCGCTATCAAGGGTGTGACCGGCGGCGAGCATTTCGAGAATCTGGTCCCTGGCACTACCGCGGTGAACACCACCGTTACTGATACACCAGGCACCGATAACACCACTACCGTAACGCTGACAGCTCCGACGGAAGCGAATGAGGGTGGCCAGATCACCTACACCGCGACCTTGAGCAACAAGGCCGGCACCGACGTCACGCTGAAGCTGGATAACGGCTCGTCGATCACCATCAAAGCCGGCGAAACCGTCGGCACCGTAACTGTGCCGGCACCTACCGATGACGTGTTTATCGATAAGAGCACCCAGACCGTCAAGATCACCGAAACCACTGGCGGCAATTTCGAAAAACTCGAAGTTGCAGGCAATGGCGCCACCACCACGATCAACGACACCATCGACAAAGTCGATGTGGTTCTGACCGCCACCACCACCGTCGGCGAAGGCGGCAACATCGTCTACACCGCCAGCCTTGTGGATAAAAACGGCGCAGCGGTGACAAACATCACCAATCCGCTGACCGTCACCTTGGACAATGGCAAGACCATCACCATCGGTGTGAATCAGTCGAGCGGTTCCATCACCACCGTAGCGCCAAACGACGTCTACAAAGGCGACCAAACCGTCACCACCGCCATCAAAGGCGTGACTGGCGGCGAGCACTTCGAGAACCTGGTGCCGGGCACGACGGCGGTGAACACCACCGTCACCGACACACCGGGCACCACCGACCTGACCACCGTCACCCTGACCGCCCCAACCGCGGTCAACGAAGGCGGCCAGATCACCTACACCGCCACCTTGAGCAACAAGGCCGGCAGTGACATGGTGGTGCAGCTCGACAACGGTTCGAGCATCACCATCAAGCAAGGTGAGACCGTGGGCACGGTGACCGTCCCGGCGCCTACCGATGACGTGTTCATCGACAAGAGCACCCAGACCGTCAAGATCACCGGCACCACCGGCGGCAATTTCGAGGGTGTGACCATCACACCTGCGGGCGCCACCACCACCATCAACGACACCATCGATGATGTGACCGTGGTGCTCAAGGCCACTGGCTCGGTCAGCGAGGGCGGGCAGATCGTCTACACCGCGTCCCTGGTCGACAAAAACGGCGCGGCCGTGAACAACGTGGGCTCCGACCTGGTGGTAAGGCTGGATAACGGCTCGACCATCACCATTGGCAGCGGCAAGTCCACCAGCTTCACGACGGCTACCGCACCGAACGATGCCTATGTCGGCGCCAATGATGTCAGCGCCAAGATCACCGGCGTGGTCAGCGGTGGCGACAAGTACGAGCATCTGATTGTTGATGGCAGCCCTGCGGTCACCAAGGTCACGGATGTAGTGACTGATACCAAAATCAGCATTACGGGCGACGGTTCGGTCACTGAAGGTGGCACCGCCCACTACACCCTGACCTTGACCAACCCGCCGCAAACCGACGTAACCGTAACGCTCAAATACAGCGGCACCGCCACTGACGGTTCGGACTTCACTGGCGTGTATACCGTGAAGATCCCGGCAGGCTCCAGCAGCGTGCCGTTTGATATCCGCACGCTCGACGACAAGATCACCGAGCCTACGGAACAGATCGTTATCACCATCGACAAGGTCACCGGGGGCAACTTCGAGAACCTGGTGATCGACAAAGGCACCGTCACCACCAATATCCTCGACAACGATGCGCCGCCGGTGCTCGACCTGGATGCCAACAACTCCAGCGGCGCCACGGGTGCCGATTACAAGACGACATTCACCGAGGGTACCGCCGGGCCGGGCGTGTCGATCGCCGACACGGACATCAAGATCACTGACCCAGACAGCACACTGCTGACGGGCGCGACGGTCACGCTGACCAACGCGCAGGCTGGTGATGCCCTGAACCTGGGCAATAGCGTGAATGGCATCAGCGTCAGCACCAACAACCAGACGGGCACTATTACCCTGACGTTGTCCGGCAGTGCGACGCTGGCTGACTACATGCAGCGTATCCAGAACATCACGTTCACCAACAACAGCCACGACCCGAGCACCACGCCCCGCACCATCACCGTGACGGTGACCGATGGCGGCAACTACTCCAACGTGGCCACCACCACCGTCAACGTGGTAGCGGTCAACGATGCACCAGTGGCCACTGGCGGTGCCGTGACCGGTACGGAAGACACCGCGCTGGCCCTGACCTGGGCCAACTTCGGCGTGAGCGATGTGGACTCGCCACAAGCCAGCCTCGGGGTGAAAATCACCGAGCTGCCGGTAGCCGGCAAGCTGCAATACCTGGCGGCGGACGGCACCACCTGGACCAACGTGAGCAGCGGCCAGACCTTTACCAAGGCTCAGATCGATGGCGGCCAACTGCGCTTTACGCCGAATGCCAACGAGTCCGGCGCCGACGGTTACGGCGGCACTGGCGTGGGTAACAAGCAGGCGGATTACGCGCAGTTCAAGTTCCAGCCAACCGATGGCAAGGACCTGGGCACCAGCGCTACGGTGAAAGTCGATATCACCCCAGTGGCCGACGCACCGACCCTGAGCGTGGCCGACAACAGCGTTGCCTCGACCGGCCTGGTCAAACAGGGCTGGAACAACATCGCCGGCCTTGGAAACAACGGCAATGGCGCTGCGCCAGACGTACTGAAAAAAGCCATCGACAACGCGGGCACCCCCAACAACACCTCCGTGGTGACCAACGTCGAGTCCGTCGACAACGTCACCGCCGGTTCTGGTTCCAAGATCTCCGGCCTGATCTACATGGAAGCGGGCAAGAGCTACACCTTCAGCGGTATCGCCGATGACAGCGTGGTGGTCAACGTTGGCGGTAAAGATGTTGCCAGCGGTTTGTGGGGCACCAACAGCGGCAAGTTCAGCGGCTCGTTCACGCCAACCACCACCGGTTACTACAGCCTTGAGATCTACCAGGCCAACCAGGCGGGCCCAGGCAGCTTCGACGTTAACCTGTCGATCAACGGCGGGGCGGTGCAGAACCTGAGCACCAGCACCGTGCCGTTGTACACCGGCCTTACCGACCTGACCAACGCCGGCGTCACCGTATCCGACCTGCATGGCAGCAACGGTGACGGCTACTACGTGGGCTACAAGCTCAACGAAGGCCAGGAAAACGGCACGGTCAAACTGTCCAAGGTCACCACCGCGCTGACCGATACCGACGGCTCCGAAACCCTGAGCGTGAAGATCAGCGGCATTCCGGCAGGCTCGGTGCTCACTGACGCGTCGGGGCACACCTTTACTGCGGGTAAAACCGTGGGCGAAGTGAATGTCACAGGCTGGGACCTGAACACGCTGAGCATCAAGCCGCCGACCTACTACAGCGGCCAGTTCAACCTGACAGTCACCTCGACTTCCACCGAGAGCATCGGCGGTTCAGCGACCACCACCGCGCAATTGCCAGTCACGGTGCATCCGGCGACCTACAATTCGGTCACCGGCACCTCGGGCAGCGACACCATCAATGGCAGCGATGGCAACGACATCGTCGTGGCCGACATCGCCGGCCTGAACGTGGTGCAGGGCAAGAACTACAACATCGCGTTCATGATCGATACATCGGGCAGTATGGGTGCGGGCTCGATAGCAGCGGCAAAAACCTCGCTGACTACCACGTTCAACTCGCTGAAAAACAGTATCGGCGCCAGCACCTCCGGCACTGTGAATATCTTCCTGGCGGATTTCAGCGACCAGGTCAATCGCACGGTGACAGTCAACCTGAAAGACCCAGGTGCATTGGACTCGCTGCAGAAAGTCCTGGACTCCATGGTGTCTACCGGCGGGACCAACTACGAAGACGTGTTCAAGGCCGCGTCCAACTTCTTCAAAAGTGCCCAGGCGACTGGCAACACTGGCGCTATTAATACAACGTACTTCATCACCGATGGTCAGCCGACGTTTTACCAAGCGTCCGAGCAGACCAACCCGTACTTGTACGGCAACGTCAGGCTCGATGATGTCGTCACCATGAACAACTACACCATAGGTACCGCCACCCGGATCAACATCGATTCGAATAACTACCTTGATATCAACTCTGCCGGCAAGGTGACCCTCTGGTCTTACGGCTGGGGATACAACAAGGGAATCATCCACGCCCAAGGGGATGGCACCTATGAAATATCGGTGCAAGGCGGCCTCGGATACGATACCGACTACTCCACCACCCTCAACTCCAACAGCGCGTTCGCACTGCTTAAAGGTCTGTCCACAGGTGGCGTAGAAGCCATCGGCCTCAATAGTGGGGTCAGCTTGAATCAGCTGGCACCGTACGACAGCGATGGCAAGCCACAGGCCAACATCGATCCGAAGGACCTCGCCAACGCTATCCTCGGCCACACCGAGGCGACGTTGCCGGGCGCGGACACCGTCAGCGGTGGCGACGGCAACGACATCCTGTTCGGCGACCTGGTGAGTTTCAGCGGGATCAATGGCGAGGGTTACAACGCACTGCAGGCCTTTGTCGCGCAGAAAACCGGCGTGGCTGTCTCTGCGGTGACCGCCTCTAACGTTCACCAGTACGTCACCGAACACTATGTGGACTTCGACGTCTCCGGCGCCAAGGATGCCAACGACACGCTGTTGGGCGGCGCTGGCGACGACATCTTGTTCGGCCAAGGCGGCAACGACACACTCGATGGCGGCAAAGGCAATGACATCCTGCTGGGTGGCACCGGCAACGACACGCTGATCGGCGGCCAGGGCAACGACATCCTGATCGGTGGCTCGGGTGCCGACACCTTTGTGTGGAAGTCTGGCGACATCGGCAACGATGTGATCAAGGACTTCAAGGCCTCGGAAGGCGACCGCATTGATCTGCGTGATTTGTTGAAAGGTGAAACCGACAGTACCATCGACAACTACCTCAAGATCACCACGGTAGACGGCGTGTCGACCCTGCAAGTGAGCAGTGAAGGCAAGCTCAACGCCGCCGGTGGCCTGGCCAATGCCGATGTGACGATCAAGCTGGAAGGCAACGACTGGTCCCACACCAGCATCAACTCGCTGATCAGTGGTGCCGACCCGACCATCAAGATCGACCACACTTAAGACACGATTAATCGGCCGCCCTTTCAGGCGGCCGTTTTTTTGGCCTGCGGGTCGCTGGCCCTGGCGGACGGTGCATCGCATACTCACGCCCATACACGCAGCGTTGACCTATGCTGTTGAACGCCTGTGGCGCATTTTCGAGGGGTTGTTATGTTTTACGTGCAACGTGATGCACAGGGCGCACTGGTTCGCGTAGAGGCTATCGCCTTTACCGAATCCACTGAAACCCTGCCGGCCGATCACCATGAGATCCAGGCCTGGTACGCCAACGAAGTGGTGGAAACCAGCCTGGCCCAGCTCAAGCAGAGCGACTTGGAGATGATCCGGGTGCTGGATGACTTGATCCAGGTGCTGACCCGCAAAGGGGTGATCAGCGTGACCGACCTGCCGCCGGCAGCCCAGGCCAAGTTGATGGACCGTAACCAGGCGCGGGAAGCGTTGGGTGGGTTGAGCCAGTTGATCGATGATGACGAGAAAGGATTGATTTAATCCAACCGCTCCTACCCCTGTAGGAGCGAGCTTGCTCGCGAAAAAACTGAAATCGTCACGGGGTGTCAGGCTTTGCGCATTATCGTTGGCGATCTTCGCGAGCAAGCTCGCTCCTACAGGTAAATTATTTCCAGGGCGCGGGCTCGCCAAACAGTTGGCCCTGCACTCCGAAAATCCCCATCTCACGAATCACCTTCAGTTCGCCCTCGGTCTCTACACGCTCGGCAATCAGTGGCAGGTCGATGCTATGGGCCGCTCGCTGGATGGCCTCGATAAACAGGCGCTTGTCACTTTCCTGGTCGATGGCGCGAATGTAGCTGCCGTCGATCTTCAGGTACGCCAGGCCCAGGCGCGCCAGGTTGCCGATCATGCTGAACCGCCCACCGAAACGTTGCAGGCTGAGGGAGAAACCCAGCTCGCGCAGGCGCTGGGTCATCTGTTCCAGCACGGGCTGCTCAGGCAGTTGCTCTTCACCGATCTCCAGGGTAAGGCGCGGGCCCAGGTTGCTGTGCTGACGTAGCAGGTCATAGATGCGGTTCAGAGCCTGGGGGTCCTGCAGGGTCGCGGCCGAGAGGTTCAGCGCCAGGTTCTCGGTGTGGCTGCTCATCTGCTTGAGCACCTGCTCCAGCATCAGGCGGTCCAGGCGGGCCGACCAACCGAAGCGCTCAAGCCACGGCAGGAAGCGCCCGGCCGGTATGGGGTGGCCGTCCTCGCCCTGCAAGCGCGACAGCACTTTGTAATGCAGGACCAACTGCGGGTCCTGGCTGGCCACCACCGGCTGGAAATACAGCTGGAAGCGCTGCTGGGTCAGGGCCTGGTCCAACAAGGTGTGCCAGGCATGGTGATCGTCTCCCACGCTGGCGGCGGCGCTGCGGTCCAGGCACACCCAGCTGGTGTCGCCCTGCGCTTGGGCCTGGGCCAGGGCCTGATCGGCCAGGGTCAACAAGGCTTGGGGCGCGTCGCCATGGCTGAACGGCGCCAGGCCGATATAGGCGACCGGCGTAACGTCACTGGCGCCCGTCGCTTGCAGACTGAGCAAGGTGCTTTCCAGGTTTTGCGCCAGTTGCACCGCTTCTTCACGCATCAACCCCGGCGCCAGCACCGCGAACTCGCCACCGCGGATACGGGTAACGAGGTTATGGGTTTCCGGATACGGCGCGCACTGGCGCAGCAGTTGTTCGCCAACCGCTTGCAGCAACTGGTCGGTGCGCTGGCCACCCAGGCGCTGGTTGAGGCCGGCCAGGTCCTTGACCCGCAGCAACAGCAGGTAGCCGGAGTTGGTCTCTTCCGGGTTACTGACGCGGGCGTTGAGCTGCATCTCGAAATAACGGCGGTTGGCGAGGCCGGTGAGGTTGTCCTGATAGGATTCGGTGCGCAGTTTTTCGCTACGCTCGGCCTGTTCCTGGAACAGCGCCTTGAGCTTTTCCACCATCTGGTTCATGGCCTGTACCACGCGCCGCAGCTCTGGCGTGCGGGGCAAGTCAGGCAGGCTGAGGAACTCGCGGCGGGCAATGGCGTGGGACTGTTTGACCATATAGTCCAACGGCTTCAATTGCCGGCGCAGCAACAGCCCACCGAGCACCACGCTGACCGCGCCGCACAGCAGCAACCAGCCCAGGCTACCCAGGGCGCTTTGCCAGAGCTTGGCCAGGGCGAACATCGGATGGCTGACCACTTCTACCCGTGCGGCCTGTTCCCAGCCACGGCTGACCAGCGCATCACCACCGGCCGGCTCCAGGCCGATCAGGTTGACGAACCAGTTGGGCACGCCGTTGTTGTCAGGAATACCGCTGCGCTCGACGATGGTTTTGTCGGTGGCCAGGTCCACGACGCGGATGCTGGCGTAGTAACCGCTGTCGAAGATCGAGCTGACCAGCAGCTCCACCATGGCCGGGTCATCGATATTCGGGGTCAGCGACAGCGCCAACGCCGTTGCGGCATCCTGGGCGTGGGAGCGCAGTTGGTTGACGTATTGGGTGCGCGAGCTTTCCAGGCTGACCATGAAGCTGCCGCTGAAGGCGACCACCAGGAACAGACAGATTGCAATCAATAGCTGTTTGAACAGAGACATCCGATCAGTTACTCCTAGTTGGCAGGCTCGGCTGGGAAGCCTTCCGCACGCATTTTTCTCAACACATCCTGCCAGCGCGACAAGCGTTTGGTATCACCGACTTTCTTGTTGCCCTTGGCACCGGGCAAGTACAGCCCCTCGGCGTTGAATGAGTACACCGGGACTAGATCGGTGCGACGGGTGGCCGGCAGGATCTCATCCATCAGGCTGTCGAGCACCAGTGGGACAGCGTCTGGGGTCGAATAATAGGTCAGGACCATGTGCGCCCGATTCTGCCGCAAGGCCTTGACGTAGGTAATGCGCAATTTGTCGCTGGACACCCCCAGGTGACGCAAACTGAAATACTTTGCGATGGCGTAGTCTTCGCAGTCACCGGCGCCTTTCCAGAGTGCTTCGACGGGTGTCTCCCAATAATCGACAACGTGCCAGAGATCGATGTCTTCCACGTAGGTCATTTGCTTGTTGAAGAACAAATTGACGACCTTGAGCTGGTCCTGCTCGCTGACCTGTTTTTCGCTCGCCAATAGCCGCTGCCAGGCGTCGATACGCTGCTGGCCTTGCCCCAACGGGCCGTAGACGGCGGTGGCCTTGCGGCTGATCTGCGAGAAATCCCAATCGGCACGCAGCCCGCCGAGCATCAGGCCAGCCAGTAAAATTGCTGATAAAAGCCAGCAAAGCAGTCGATAGGGAATAAAACTTACCGCCAAAGTGTTCAGTCCATGAAAGAGACGGAATTTCAAGGAATGGTGAAGCCTGGCCCTACAAAAAACAATGGCACAGTGCAATCATCACAGTAGGCGGTGATTTTATAACCGCCTCCTGTGAGAGACACAAAGTATGCTGTGTAAGCCCTTACAAACGGAAACTCTGGCTGTTTGACAAGCGCCTGGCCCATCTTTAGTGTTCTTTGGATCCAATTAGCCAACCTATTATTCAAGAAAGGAGGATAGCGCAACCGTGACGCAGAAGCCGAACCCATTAAGCAGCATCAAAATCAGCGGGCCTATTCCCGCCCATCTTGCGCGCTCCGTTATTGAAGAAACCTTGCGTAATGCCATCCTCGATGGGCGATTGCCCTGTGGCACCGCCATGCGCCAGCAAGAACTGGCCAGCCTGTTCGGCGTCAGCCGCATGCCCGTGCGTGAAGCTTTGCGCCAGCTGGAGGCGCAATCCTTGCTGCATGTGGTGACTCACAAGGGTGCCGTCGTTGCCCCCTTGATCGAGGACAATTCGGCAGAGACCTATGCCTTGCGCATGTTGCTGGAGTCCGAAGCCTTGCGCCTGTCGATTCCGCTGCTCACCGACGCGGACCTTGCTCAAGCCGAGGCTTGTATCAATTCGCTGGAAAGCGAAAAAGACTACACCGAGATTGGTCGCCTCAATCGCCTGTTTCACATGGTGCTATATGGCAAGGCGCCCAACCAGCGACTGCTCACCCTGGTCGAGCACGGGTTGAATGAGGAGGAACGCTTCCTGCGCTTCAACCTTGAGGCGATGGGGCTGGGCGAGACCTCCCAGGAAGATCACCGCGAACTGCTGAGCCTGGTGGCGCAGAAGAAGGTCGAGGAGAGCATCCTGACGTTACGTAACCATTTGATGCGAGGCATGGAGGTGATCGCCACCTACCTCAGCAGCCTTGAGAGCGCCGACAAAAAAGCCGTGCAGTAAGTTTTTTTGCTTTTGCCCTTAATCCTCAGGTGATGGAGCAGCTTCCCTATCAGGGTTGTTGCTCCATCAGAAATATTTAAAAAACAACTAAAGAACGATTAACGCCGACTTAGTGCACGGAAAAATCTCACCTATAGCCGGGCAATTTACCGCACATATAAACATCGGCAAAGTCCTTTAATACATTTGCATACCGGTTCAAACATTCAATCAGCTTATTATCTTCGCTCAGCAAGCCACGCCTTCCCATACCGCTGCGGCCGCCTATTTAAATGGTAGCGCCGTGCGCGTGAACGCGATCAAGTTACTCTTGCACCCACAACTATAACAGTCCAACACTGCTTTTAAAGCACTCGCAACAACTATAGGCGTCAACCATGCATCACTATTTACTTGAGCAAAAAAAACAAAAATTGTTCGACCACCCGTTATTTATAGAAATAACCACCGTGGGAAAGTTACAACACTTTATGGAACACCATGTATTTGCGGTCTGGGACTTCATGAGCCTGACCAAACGCCTGCAACAGGACCTCACGTGCACGCAGTTACCCTGGCTCCCCTGCGCTGCCCCCCGCGCTGCCCGCCTGATCAATGAAATCGTGCTGGCTGAAGAGTCTGACGAACACCCGACACGGGGCTATTGCAGCCACTTCGAGCTGTACCTTGACGCGATGACGGAAGTGGGCGCCAGCACCGTCGCAATCACTCGCTTCATCGACCTGCAAAGCCAGGGAGTGGAGGTAAGCGCAGCCTTGCAAATGAGCGATGCTCCCCTGGGCGTGGCCCGCTTCGTCGACAGCACCTTACAAATCGCCTTGAGCGCCCCGACCCACTGTGTGGCGGCGGCGTTCCTGCATGGCCGCGAGAGTGTGATTCCGTCAATGTTCAAGGGGCTTTTGCATAGCCATGCTTTCATAGGTCGGCAGGCCCCTACGTTATGTTACTACCTCAACCGCCATATCGAATTGGACGGCGATGACCACGGCCCTGCGGCGCAACAGTTGCTAACGCACCTGATCGACGCCGACCCCAGTCGTCAGCAACAAGCCGATAGCGCCGCCCTGGGCGCCGTGGAAAGTCGTATTACCCTCTGGGACGACGTGCTGGCCTCGATGCAAGAGGTACGTCCGTGAACGCCGTCAGCTACCAATCCTTTGCCGATGACTGGGAACGTCGCGCAACCATCCGCACACGCCCCCGGCGGATGTTGGAAGACGACGACAAACTCATCTTCCCCCTGTGCCGCCAGCCTCTGGTGCTGAGTGCAACCTTTCTCAAGCACTGCCCGCAATGGCGCGACTTCGTGCTGGTGCAAAGCTTCTACAAATTCATCAATGACGTGGTGATTTTCGAAAACGAGATCGTCGACAAAACCGCGCGCAGCATTGCTAAAAATCGCTTCTCCCTGCCCTTCCCGCTCGCCTGCCGTTACGACGCGATGACGGTCGTTGTCGACGAGGATTACCACGCGCTGGTAGCCCTGGATTTCCTTCAGCAAGCCGTGGCAATGACCGGGATTCAACCGCTCGATCTACCCGGGCAAATTGAACTGAGCCGCGCGCTTCCGGCAGCCCAGGCGCAGGTACCGACATATTTGCACGATGCCGTTGAGCTGATCGGCGTCGCCATCGCCGAGAACACCGTCACCCATGACGTCGCAGCGTTTTCCAAAGACGCCAGCGTCAAATCCTCTGTCCGCGGCCTGATGGCCGATCATCTGTTTGATGAAGGGCGGCATGCGCGGTTCTGGACACAGTTGGTGCGCCTCTACTGGCAGTCGGCAAGCCCGCAAGATCGCGACCACATTGCTCAAGCCCTGCCCGTATTCCTGACGCACTACCTGACCAACGAGCTACAAAAAGACTTCGATCTGCAACTGATCGAACACTTGACGATCAGTGCCCACACTCGCGTGGCACTGCGCGACGAAATCCGGGCGCTGGATTTTCCCATCACCCACCAACATCCGCTGGTGTCCAATATCATGGGCTTTCTGCACCACAGCGGCGTACTGCAAACCCCCAGCGTGGCACGAGCCCTGCGCGACTATCTGCCCGTATCGATGAGGTTGGCATGAGGCGCTTGCAGATCGAGTGGCGTGGTACCACTAACGCTCTGGCGGCGCTCAAGCAGGAGCTGGAGCAGTATGGGCATGTGGCAGGAGCGGGGTCTGTGGATCTGGTTATTGAAGACGGGAGTCAGCCGCTGCCGCCCTCGCCCGCCAGTGCGCCATGGTTAAGCTTGCGCGTGGGTATCGGCCCGCTCTGCGAACACGGGCTGCCCTCATTGCAGTTGCGCTGCTATGACCGGGAGCGGCGCCTGCTGACGGTGCACGACGTTGCCCAGGAACCCAGCGGCAATGGGCAGCGGTTGCGTCAGCAGGCAACGAATGCAGTGGTGGAGTGGGCTGCTTTGTTGGTCTGCGGTTTTTCAAGAGACCCCGCCTACTTCTCGGCAACGGCCGCTGCTAACGCCTGGCCTGAACAGGGCCTGCAGGAGTTGGATGCCTTGGCTTTCATGCACCGATTCAACCACACGGCGGACCCTGCCTTGTTGCAAGCGGCCCGAACGCCCATGATCGAACGGCTGCAGGCCAGCCTCAATACCTTCGCACATCGAACAGTGCTGAACATCGCCGGTCATGCGCTGACTTATCGGCAGCTCCAGCAACAAGCCATGGCTATTCAACAACGCCTGCTTCCCTTGCTGGAGGATGCCGAGGCTCCACAAGTGGTCGGCGTATGCCTGGAGAAATCCGCCGAGTTGTACGCCAGCATTCTCGCGGTGCTTGGCTGTGGCGCCGTGTATTTGCCGCTGGTGCCTGACCACCCGGAGCAACGCCAGCACTGCATGCTGACCAGCCTCAAGGCCTGTGTGCTGCTGGAGAATGGCCAGCACCCATTGCGAGAGCGTTTCGTTTCACTTGATGTGAGCCAGGTTGCCGCGCACAGCGCCGACATGACGCAACCGCTGATGCACCGTCATCCCCGTGCCGACGAGCCGTGCGTGGCACTGTTCACCTCGGGTACGACGGGCCAGCCCAAGGGGGTACTGCTGAGCCAATACAACCTGGCGCATTTCACGGCCTGGCTCGTCAGTTGCGTGGCGTTGGATCAACACAGTCGCGTCCTGCAGTTTTCGCCACTGGGCTTCGATTCTTCACTGATCGATATTTTCCCTGCATTGATCGTTGGCGCCGCGTTGATTGTCCCCAGCCCAGACCAACGTCACGACCCTCAGCAACTGGTAGAGCTGATTCGCAAGCAATGCGTCACTCATGGGTTTGTGCCACCGGCACTGCTCAGCATCCTGCCGCTGGATCAGCCATTGGGCATGACTCATTTACTGACCGGAGGTGATTTCTGCGAGCCCTGCGTGATCGAACAACTGGCCGGTCAATGCCAGCTGCATAACCTCTATGGGCCGACCGAGGCCACTGTGTTGGCGACCCATCGGGTATTCCAACGAGGTGACAGCCATCGCAATATCGGCCTCCCCATCGCTAACAGCCAGGTGCTGATTCTCGACGAGAACCTGCAGCCCGTGGATGAACAGGTAATGGGCGACTTGTACATTGTCGGTCCCGGAGTAAGCCTGGGTTATTCAAATACACCATCGCGGCCCGACAATCCGTTCGTGGCGCTGACACTGCCAAATGGCCAAGTGCTACAGGCTTATCGCAGCGGCGACTTGGCAAAATGGACGCAAGAGGGCATCGAGCTGGGCGGCCGCAGGGATGAGCAAGTCAAGATCCGCGGGTTTCGAGTTCAGCCTCAGGATATTGAACAGTGCTTGCGCGATAGTCGCTTGTTTCGCCAAGTGGCAGTGGTGATCGATACGGCACACAGAGTCATCGGCTTTGCCGCCCAGCCGGAATCTGGCGCTACGCTGGCAAGCCTGAAGGAACATGCTCGGCAGTGGTTGCCCGTGCATATGCAGCCCAGCGCTTGGAGCGAACTGGCATGCATGCCCCGTTCGAATAACGGCAAGATCGATCGCAAGGCCTTGTTGGCCATGCCAATACCCATACCCAACGGGAGGGATCGCTGTCGCATACAAGACCCTTTGCAGGCACAACTGGCTGACGTGTGGGGTGAGCTGCTGGGATTACCCGCAGGCGAACTCTCGATTGATGAGAGTTTTTTCAACCTCGGTGGCCACTCCATCCTGTTGTCGACTCTGTTGCTACGCCTGCGCGAGCAGTTTGGCCGCAGCTTCTGCCTGAGCCCCTTTTTTGAGACGCCGACCATTCGCACATTGGCCGCACTCATGGATGGCGGCACGCTGCCGGATAAACCGTCCAACCAGATGGAGCAAGATGCGACGCGCGCACTGAAGGTCGGGGTTCTGCCCGACACCCTTGCGGGAGATTCGCGCAAAGCCATCGTTACTGGCGCAAACAGCTTTGTCGGGGTGCATATCGTCCAGGCACTGCTGGCTGGCGGGGCGCAGGACGTGGCGTGCCTGGTGCGCGAGTCGCCCGGCCATTCGGCAGCGGCAAGGTTCGCCCAGGCATTGCGTGAATACCGCTTGGAACATCTGGACCTGAGCCGAGTACAGGTATACGCCGCCGATATTCGTAAACCTCGCCTGGGCTTGGCCGACGACGTGTACGAGCACCTCGCCCGTCATTACGGCGTGTTGGTGCATAACGCCGCGCAGGTCAATCATGTGATGGATTACGCCTCACTCGCAAAGGACAACGTCGAGCCGGTGCTGGAATGCCTGCGTCTTTGCGAGACCCATTGCAAGAAGGTCCTCAATTTCATCTCGACGCTCTCAGCCTGCAGCAGCGTAGACGTCGACGGGTACGTGCTTGAAGCGCCTGCCCGACGCGCACTGCCGCTCTATGTGAAAAATGGCTACAACCTCTCCAAGTGGGTAGCCGAGCGGCTATTAGGACGGGCAGTTGAGCAAGGGGCCTGGGTCAATATTCATCGGCCGGGAAATATCAGCTTCAACAGCCAGAACGGCGTTTGCCAGCCACAGAAAAACCGCTTGATGTTGATGCTCAAGGGGTCTCTGCAATTAGGGATGGTCCCCCGACTGGACGCCAATTTCGACCTGATGCCGGTGGACTTCCTGGCGCGTTTCATCGCCTTCCACAGCGCTCACTTTGACCCTGGGCGACATGTGTTCAACCTGCACAACCCGCTGCCCTTGAGTTGGGACCAGTACCTCGACGCCTTCAGCGAGGCTGGGCACGTTTTTGACCGAGTCAGCGTTGAACACTGGCAACGGGCGTTGCGCAACGTAAGTCGCGATAACGCACTGTTCGGGGTGCTGGGCTTTTACCTGGACGGACTGGGCGAAGACATCGGTGATACATCGATGATCCGTTACGACAATGCCCGGTGGGGCTTGGAAAAAATGGGGATGTGCTATCCACCCAAGAGCCAGGCGCTGTTACGCAAAGGCTGCGACTACCTGAGCGCTATCAACTTCCTCTGAATAGCACCCTGGACGTGAGGCCAAGCGATCGGAGCGAGAGGCCTCGCTCCGATGCGGTCAGGATCAGATCTTGAAGCTATCGACCAATTGCTTCAGTCGGCTGGCCTGCTGGGACAGCGCATCGCAGTCCTTGAGCGTCTCGTTGAGGTTGGCCACACCCTGCTGGTTTAGCAAGTTGATCTGGTTGATATCGACGTTGAGGGTTTCAACCACTGCGGTCTGCTCTTCGGTGGCGGCCGCGACGGATTGGTTCATGCCGTCGATCTCAACGATACGTTGCGTCACGCTGACCAGACGCTCACCTGCCTGGTTGGCGACTTCGACACTTTCTTCGCTGGAAGCCTGGCTGGCGTTCATGGTGGTCACAGCTTCACGCGAGCCCACTTGCAGCGAAGTGATCATCTTGTGAATTTCCTCTGCCGACTCCTGGGTACGGTGCGCCAAATTACGCACTTCATCCGCCACCACGGCAAAACCACGCCCGGCTTCACCAGCACGGGCCGCTTCGATCGCCGCGTTGAGGGCGAGCAAGTTGGTTTGTTGGGAAATACCTTTGATCACATCCAGGATGTGCCCGATGTTGTCGGTACTGGCATTAAGGGTCTCGATCTGAGTGCAGGACAGGCTGATCTTCTGCGACAACTCAGACATCGCCTGGATGGTTTGCTCCACCACTTTACGACCATCGTCAGCTTGTTCGCTGGCACCACTGGCGTGCTGGGACGCATCCGCGGCGTTGCGCGCGATTTCCTGGGTGGCAGCCCCTAGTTCGTTGATGGCTGCGGCCACGCTGTTGGTACGCGCGCTCTGTTCGTCAGAACCGATGATCGACGCATTAGATGAAGCCATCACACGCTGGGACAAATCGTGCACCTGGCGCGTTGCCGAAGACACTTCGGAAATCGACGCGTGGATTCGCTCGACGAACTGATTGAATGCGCTGCCGACCTCGCCGAACTCGTCTTTGCTGGTCACGTCCAGACGTCGGGTCAAATCACCTTCGCCTTGGGCAATGTCCTGCATGGCCACGCCCATGGTGGTCAGCGGGCGCAACAGGACTTGAATCAACAGGCTCAGGAGTACCGCAATGGCGACAACGGCAATCAACATCGCAATCAAGGCCGAAGTACGGAACTTGCCCAGCGGGGCATAGGCTTTTTCTTTGTCGATCGAAAGGCCGATGTACCAGTCAGCGCCAGGCAAGCCGCTGATAGGCGTGAAGGAAAGGATGCGATCCTGACCGTTGAGGACAACGTCCTGATTGAGCTTCTCAATGCGCACATGGGTGCCAGGGTAGATGTCCTTGAGGTTCTTCATCACCTGGTCCTGGTCTGGACTGACGATGACCTGGCCATCACCGCTGACCAGGAACGCATGGCCGATACCACCGAAGTCTACTGAGTTGATGATCTTCACCAGTGTCTGCAGGCTCAGGTCACCACCGACAACACCCAATAACTCGCCGTTCTTTTTCACCGGCATGGCAATTGTCACGATCTGACCGCCCACAGCCGCCATATAAGGCGGAGTAAGCATGGTTTTGTCCGCGACTACTGCTTGCTTGTACCAAGGGCGCTGACGAGGGTCATAGTCGTCAGGCATCTTCGCGTCAGGGCGCTGGGTGAATACCCCGTTGGTTTGACCTACATAGGTGAACTGGAAATTGGTGGTGAATGCTGGCTGATCGACCAAACCAGGAAGGTCGGCCGCACTGCCTTGGTGGGCAACGTTCTGCGCCAGATTCTCGAGGACCAGGATGCGACCACTGAGCCAGTTCTGCACACTGCTGGCGGTCAGCTCGCCGGATTGCTGGATGGACGATGTCAGGTTTTGCCTGATGGTACTGCGCTGCAGGTAGTCGTTGTAGAGCGTAAATAGCGCGAAGGCTAAAACCACGACGCCTGACGCGGCCAACAGAATTTTATGACTGAACTTGAGATTCATTTCATCGACTTCTTTTGCCAAAGGGGGGTGAGCGTGCCGAGTGGAACATTCCATGTAACGGGATAGGCGGACTCTGCGGTCGCTCTATTTCGGTGCACGCATGGCTCGTCAGGCTTTCGGCCAAACTTCGACAAATCTTAGAAATTTGTGAGAAGCATCTTCTTTTAGCGTAGGAAACCGACAGGCGGTATGGATAAGGCAGATTCGCTGTGATGGCTACCCTAAACGACAAAACCCCTGTCTGCGTTAGCAGACAGGGGTTTTGGAATTCAATCTTGACGATGACCTACTCTCACATGGGGAAACCCCACACTACCATCGGCGATGCATCGTTTCACTGCTGAGTTCGGGATGGGATCAGGTGGTTCCAATGCTCTATGGTCGTCAAGAAATTCTGTGTACCAGACCGTTGTGTTGGCAACGTGCCGGTGAAATTCATGAGCTTCTACATAAACAAAACCCCTGTTTGCGTTAGCAAACAGGGGTTTCGGAATTTAATCTTGACGATGACCTACTCTCACATGGGGAAACCCCACACTACCATCGGCGATGCATCGTTTCACTGCTGAGTTCGGGATGGGATCAGGTGGTTCCAATGCTCTATGGTCGTCAAGAAATTCGGGTACTGAGTCGTGGCCAGTTGGCCTCGCTTCAGCAAATTGGGTATGTGATAGTTTTCGGTGTTTTGTGAGCGTCGAACTTTCGGTTCATTGCGTCTTCACACACCGCAATCTGGTCTCTCTCGAGTTCGCAAATTGCTTGGGTGTTATATGGTCAAGCCTCACGGGCAATTAGTATTGGTTAGCTCAACGCCTCACAGCGCTTACACACCCAACCTATCAACGTCGTAGTCTTCGACGGCCCTTCAGGGAACTCAAGGTTCCAGTGAGATCTCATCTTGAGGCTAGTTTCCCGCTTAGATGCTTTCAGCGGTTATCTATTCCGAACATAGCTACCCGGCAATGCCACTGGCGTGACAACCGGAACACCAGAGGTTCGTCCACTCCGGTCCTCTCGTACTAGGAGCAGCCCCTCTCAAATCTCAAACGTCCACGGCAGATAGGGACCGAACTGTCTCACGACGTTCTAAACCCAGCTCGCGTACCACTTTAAATGGCGAACAGCCATACCCTTGGGACCGGCTTCAGCCCCAGGATGTGATGAGCCGACATCGAGGTGCCAAACACCGCCGTCGATATGAACTCTTGGGCGGTATCAGCCTGTTATCCCCGGAGTACCTTTTATCCGTTGAGCGATGGCCCTTCCATACAGAACCACCGGATCACTAAGACCTACTTTCGTACCTGCTCGACGTGTCTGTCTCGCAGTCAAGCGCGCTTTTGCCTTTATACTCTACGACCGATTTCCGACCGGTCTGAGCGCACCTTCGTACTCCTCCGTTACTCTTTAGGAGGAGACCGCCCCAGTCAAACTACCCACCATACACTGTCCTCGATCCGGATAACGGACCTGAGTTAGAACCTCAAAGTTGCCAGGGTGGTATTTCAAGGATGGCTCCACGCAGACTGGCGTCCACGCTTCAAAGCCTCCCACCTATCCTACACAAGCAAATTCAAAGTCCAGTGCAAAGCTATAGTAAAGGTTCACGGGGTCTTTCCGTCTAGCCGCGGATACACTGCATCTTCACAGCGATTTCAATTTCACTGAGTCTCGGGTGGAGACAGCGCCGCCATCGTTACGCCATTCGTGCAGGTCGGAACTTACCCGACAAGGAATTTCGCTACCTTAGGACCGTTATAGTTACGGCCGCCGTTTACCGGGGCTTCGATCAAGAGCTTCGCGTTAGCTAACCCCATCAATTAACCTTCCGGCACCGGGCAGGCGTCACACCCTATACGTCCACTTTCGTGTTTGCAGAGTGCTGTGTTTTTAATAAACAGTCGCAGCGGCCTGGTATCTTCGACCGGCATGAGCTTACGGAGCAAGTCCTTCACCCTCACCGGCGCACCTTCTCCCGAAGTTACGGTGCCATTTTGCCTAGTTCCTTCACCCGAGTTCTCTCAAGCGCCTTGGTATTCTCTACCCAACCACCTGTGTCGGTTTGGGGTACGGTTCCTGGTTACCTGAAGCTTAGAAGCTTTTCTTGGAAGCATGGCATCAACCACTTCGTTAACTAAAAGTTAACTCGTCATCAGCTCTCGGCCTTAGAATCCCGGATTTACCTAAGATTCCAGCCTACCACCTTAAACTTGGACAACCAACGCCAAGCTGGCCTAGCCTTCTCCGTCCCTCCATCGCAATAACCAGAAGTACAGGAATATTAACCTGTTTTCCATCGACTACGCTTTTCAGCCTCGCCTTAGGGACCGACTAACCCTGCGTCGATTAACGTTGCGCAGGAAACCTTGGTCTTTCGGCGTGGGTGTTTTTCACACCCATTATCGTTACTCATGTCAGCATTCGCACTTCTGATACCTCCAGCAAGCTTCTCAACTCACCTTCACAGGCTTACAGAACGCTCCTCTACCGCATCACTTACGTGATACCCGTAGCTTCGGTGTATGGTTTGAGCCCCGTTACATCTTCCGCGCAGGCCGACTCGACTAGTGAGCTATTACGCTTTCTTTAAAGGGTGGCTGCTTCTAAGCCAACCTCCTAGCTGTCTAAGCCTTCCCACATCGTTTCCCACTTAACCATAACTTTGGGACCTTAGCTGACGGTCTGGGTTGTTTCCCTTTTCACGACGGACGTTAGCACCCGCCGTGTGTCTCCCATGCTCGGCACTTGTAGGTATTCGGAGTTTGCATCGGTTTGGTAAGTCGGGATGACCCCCTAGCCGAAACAGTGCTCTACCCCCTACAGTGATACATGAGGCGCTACCTAAATAGCTTTCGAGGAGAACCAGCTATCTCCGAGCTTGATTAGCCTTTCACTCCGATCCACAGGTCATCCGCTAACTTTTCAACGGTAGTCGGTTCGGTCCTCCAGTTAGTGTTACCCAACCTTCAACCTGCCCATGGATAGATCGCCCGGTTTCGGGTCTATTCCCAGCGACTAGACGCCCTATTAAGACTCGCTTTCGCTACGCCTCCCCTATTCGGTTAAGCTCGCCACTGAAAATAAGTCGCTGACCCATTATACAAAAGGTACGCAGTCACCCAACAAAGTGGGCTCCCACTGCTTGTACGCATACGGTTTCAGGATCTATTTCACTCCCCTCTCCGGGGTTCTTTTCGCCTTTCCCTCACGGTACTAGTTCACTATCGGTCAGTCAGTAGTATTTAGCCTTGGAGGATGGTCCCCCCATATTCAGACAAAGTTTCTCGTGCTCCGTCCTACTCGATTTCATGACTAAGAGATTTTCGCGTACAGGGCTATCACCCACTATGGCCGCACTTTCCAGAGCGTTCCGCTAATCTCAAAGCCACTTAAGGGCTAGTCCCCGTTCGCTCGCCACTACTAAGGGAATCTCGGTTGATTTCTTTTCCTCAGGGTACTTAGATGTTTCAGTTCCCCTGGTTCGCTTCTTGCACCTATGTATTCAGTACAAGATAACCATCTTATGATGGCTGGGTTCCCCCATTCAGACATCTCCGGATCAAAGTCTGTTTGCCGACTCCCCGAAGCTTTTCGCAGGCTACCACGTCTTTCATCGCCTCTGACTGCCAAGGCATCCACCGTATGCGCTTCTTCACTTGACCATATAACCCCAAGCAATCTGGTTATACTGTGAAGACGACATTCGCCGAAAATTCGAATTTCTCAATTAAGAGAACTCACAAATTTTACCTTAGCCTGATCCGTTACCAGTGAAAGTAACGTTCAGTCTATCTTTCTATCACATACCCAAATTTTTAAAGAACGAACTAGTCAAAGACTAGAAATCAACATTCACCATCACAACGATGGAATGCTCATTTCTAAGCTTTATACAAACAGAAGCAGTAGTGGTGGAGCCAAACGGGATCGAACCGTTGACCTCCTGCGTGCAAGGCAGGCGCTCTCCCAGCTGAGCTATGGCCCCGTATTTCTACAGGCGTTTCCCACACAAAATTGGTGGGTCTGGGCAGATTCGAACTGCCGACCTCACCCTTATCAGGGGTGCGCTCTAACCAACTGAGCTACAGACCCAATTTCGGGCTGCTTCTTTCGTCTTCTTCAATGAATCAAGCAATTCGTGTGGGAACTTATGGAGCAGCTGATGTCGTCGATTAAGGAGGTGATCCAGCCGCAGGTTCCCCTACGGCTACCTTGTTACGACTTCACCCCAGTCATGAATCACACCGTGGTAACCGTCCTCCCGAAGGTTAGACTAGCTACTTCTGGTGCAACCCACTCCCATGGTGTGACGGGCGGTGTGTACAAGGCCCGGGAACGTATTCACCGCGACATTCTGATTCGCGATTACTAGCGATTCCGACTTCACGCAGTCGAGTTGCAGACTGCGATCCGGACTACGATCGGTTTTATGGGATTAGCTCCACCTCGCGGCTTGGCAACCCTCTGTACCGACCATTGTAGCACGTGTGTAGCCCAGGCCGTAAGGGCCATGATGACTTGACGTCATCCCCACCTTCCTCCGGTTTGTCACCGGCAGTCTCCTTAGAGTGCCCACCATAACGTGCTGGTAACTAAGGACAAGGGTTGCGCTCGTTACGGGACTTAACCCAACATCTCACGACACGAGCTGACGACAGCCATGCAGCACCTGTCTCAATGTTCCCGAAGGCACCAATCTATCTCTAGAAAGTTCATTGGATGTCAAGGCCTGGTAAGGTTCTTCGCGTTGCTTCGAATTAAACCACATGCTCCACCGCTTGTGCGGGCCCCCGTCAATTCATTTGAGTTTTAACCTTGCGGCCGTACTCCCCAGGCGGTCAACTTAATGCGTTAGCTGCGCCACTAAAAGCTCAAGGCTTCCAACGGCTAGTTGACATCGTTTACGGCGTGGACTACCAGGGTATCTAATCCTGTTTGCTCCCCACGCTTTCGCACCTCAGTGTCAGTATTAGTCCAGGTGGTCGCCTTCGCCACTGGTGTTCCTTCCTATATCTACGCATTTCACCGCTACACAGGAAATTCCACCACCCTCTACCATACTCTAGTCAGTCAGTTTTGAATGCAGTTCCCAGGTTGAGCCCGGGGATTTCACATCCAACTTAACAAACCACCTACGCGCGCTTTACGCCCAGTAATTCCGATTAACGCTTGCACCCTCTGTATTACCGCGGCTGCTGGCACAGAGTTAGCCGGTGCTTATTCTGTCGGTAACGTCAAAATTGCAGAGTATTAATCTACAACCCTTCCTCCCAACTTAAAGTGCTTTACAATCCGAAGACCTTCTTCACACACGCGGCATGGCTGGATCAGGCTTTCGCCCATTGTCCAATATTCCCCACTGCTGCCTCCCGTAGGAGTCTGGACCGTGTCTCAGTTCCAGTGTGACTGATCATCCTCTCAGACCAGTTACGGATCGTCGCCTTGGTGAGCCATTACCTCACCAACTAGCTAATCCGACCTAGGCTCATCTGATAGCGCAAGGCCCGAAGGTCCCCTGCTTTCTCCCGTAGGACGTATGCGGTATTAGCGTCCGTTTCCGAACGTTATCCCCCACTACCAGGCAGATTCCTAGGCATTACTCACCCGTCCGCCGCTCTCAAGAGAAGCAAGCTTCTCTCTACCGCTCGACTTGCATGTGTTAGGCCTGCCGCCAGCGTTCAATCTGAGCCATGATCAAACTCTTCAGTTCAAACATCTTTGGGTTTTTAAGAAACCCTAAACTTGGCTCAGCAATCGTTGGTTACATCTTTGATTTCTCGCGGAGTAACTTGTGATGCTGATAATCTTGTTGACTATCAGTCTGACTCCACAAGCACCCACACGAATTGCTTGATTCAGTTGTTAAAGAGCGGTTGGTTAAGATCTTTCGTCTCAACCGAGGCGCGCATTCTACAGCAGCCTCATTTGCTGTCAAGTGGTTATTTTCAGAAGTTTTCGAAGACTTCTTCAACAACTTCAACCACTTGCGCTTGCGATCTCTCGTAAGCGGGAGGCGAATTCTACAGCGTTACACGCTGCTGTCAACACCTCTTTTTCAACTTCCTTTTGGCTTCGATGAACTGAAGCAACTTGCTGTCGAGAACCGCGTAACTCATTGTTTACCAAGGAGTTTTCCGTTTCGACTGCGCCGGAAGTGGGGCGAATTATAGACAGATATAATTCGCCGTCAACTCTTATTTTTGCTTTTCTATCAATAAGTTAGCTTCGGTTAAAAAACAGCCGGCATCCACTGCGCGTCTATATAGAAGGGAAGTTCAAATAACGCCCGCCTCCTTCAGTGCGGCCACATGAGCAGCTCCCAACCCCAGAACCCCCTGCAGCACCTCAAGCGTATGCTCCCCCAATAGAGGAGGCGCACTCCGGTACTCCACAGGCGTCTTGGATAAGCGTATCGGGCTCGCAACCTGGGGCACCGTCCCCGCCAATGCGTGAGGCAACTCAATCGCCAAACCCCGCGCCTGGACCTGAGGATCGGAGAACACCTGCGCCAGATCATTGATGGGCCCACACGGCACGCCCACTTGCTCCAGCTGCGACACCCACTCAGCGGTCGTCTTGAAGACCGTCGCCTGGCGAATCAAAGGAATCAGCTCCGCACGATTAGCTACCCGTGCGCGATTGGTGGCGAAACGCACGTCATCCGCCCATTGCGGTTGCCCAGCGACTTCAGCGAATTTACGGAACTGCCCGTCATTGCCTACGGTGAGGATGAAATCTCCATCGGCCGTAGGAAAATCCTGATAAGGCACGATATTAGGGTGAGCATTCCCCAGGCGCTTGGGCGGCGCCCCGGTTGTCAGGTAATTCATCGCCTGATTCGCCAGGCAAGCCACCTGCACATCCAGTAACGCCATATCGATATGCTGCCCACCACCATCGTGATCGCGATGAGCTAGCGCAGCCAGGATCGCGACGGTCGAATAAAGCCCGGTCAAGATGTCGGTCAAGGCTACGCCAACCTTTACCGGCCCGGCGCCTTCATCCCCTTCAGGCCGCCCGGTCAGGCTCATGAGCCCGCCCAGACCCTGGATCATGAAATCGTAGCCGGCACGCATCGCATAGGGGCCCGTCTGACCAAACCCCGTGATGGAACAGTAAATCAGCTCCGGGTTGACCTCTTTGAGGGATTCATAGTCCAGCCCATACGCTGCAAGGCCGCCCACCTTGAAGTTTTCGATCAGGATGTCCGACTTGGCGGCCAGATCACGCACCAGCTTCTGGCCTTCCGACCGCGTAAAGTCGATGGTCACCGACTCTTTATTACGGTTGGCCGACAGGTAATACGCCGCCTCACTGGTATTTTCGCCATCCGCATCCTTAAGGAAGGGCGGCCCCCAAGCGCGCGTGTCATCGCCGCTGCTCGGCCTTTCGACCTTGATCACCTCAGCCCCAAGGTCTGCAAGAATCTGCCCGGACCAGGGGCCCGCGAGTACTCGCGACAAATCCAGCACTCGCAGATGCGAAAGCGCGCCCATGCCCATGCTCCTATTAATAGAACGCTTGAAGACCGGTTTGCGCGCGCCCCAGGATCAAGGCATGCACGTCATGGGTCCCTTCATAGGTGTTGACCACCTCAAGGTTGACCAAGTGGCGCGCCACTCCGAATTCGTCGGAGATACCGTTGCCGCCCAGCATGTCCCGGGCCATGCGCGCGATATCCAATGACTTGCCACACGAGTTACGCTTCATGATCGAAGTGATCTCAACCGCCGCCGTCCCCTCATCCTTCATCCGACCCAGGCGCAGGCAACCTTGCAGGGCCAAGGTAATCTCGGTCTGCATGTCTGCCAGCTTCTTCTGGATCAACTGAGTGGCAGCCAGTGGGCGACCAAACTGCTGGCGATCAAGTGTGTACTGGCGTGCGGTATGCCAGCAGAACTCAGCAGCCCCCAGCGCCCCCCAGGAAATCCCGTACCGTGCCGAATTAAGGCAGGTAAACGGCCCTTTCAAACCCCGTACATCCGGGAAGATATTTTCTTCGGGCACAAATACGTTATCCATCACGATTTCACCGGTGATGGAGGCCCGCAGCCCCACCTTGCCGTGGATAGCCGGAGCGCTCAGACCTTTCCAGCCTTTTTCCAGGACAAAGCCACGGATGTCCCCGGCATCATCTTTGCCCCACACCACAAACACATCCGCAATCGGACTGTTGGTGATCCACATCTTTGCGCCGGTCAGGCTGTAGCCGCCATCCACTTTGCGTGCACGAGTAATCATCGCACCTGGGTCGGAACCATGGTTGGGCTCGGTCAGCCCGAAGCAACCGATCCATTCACCAGAGGCCAGTTTGGGCAAGTACTTCTGTTTTTGCGCCTCGGTACCGAACTCATTGATCGGCACCATGACGAGGGAAGACTGCACACTCATCATCGAGCGATAGCCGGAGTCGACACGCTCCACCTCCCGAGCAATCAAACCGTAGCTGACATAGTTCAAGCCACTGCCACCGTACTGCTCAGGGATCATCGCCCCCAGCAAACCGGTCTCGCCCATCTCGCGGAAAATAGCAGGGTCTGTCTTTTCGTGGCGAAAGGCTTCGAGCACGCGGGGAGCCAGCTTGTCCTGAGCAAATTGCTCGGCGCTGTCACGCACCATGCGCTCTTCTTCGGTGAGCTGTTGATCCAACAGCAGTGGATCGATCCAGTTGAAGCTTGCCTTGCCAGCCATGAATAAGTCCTCGCGGAAAAAATCAGAAGTCGTGGAACCAGACTAGGCGCGGTCAGCGCAGAGGGCAAACGAGGTTTTTGCATAGGCTTGTGCTAATTTCTCACTTCGTAACACTAAAAAAGCCCAGAAATGCGCTTTATCTGTGAGGGCAACGTACATGCGCAGGAAAATCCCCAGTACCACCGCGCTCATCAGCTTTGAGGCAGCAGCCCGGCACGAGAGCTTCACCAAGGCAGCCTTGGAGCTTTCCATCACCCAAGGCGCGATTTGCCGACAGATCGCCAGCCTGGAGGAGTTTTTGAGTGTCGAGCTGTTTCGCCGCTCACGCCGTGGGGTGAAGCTGACGGAGGCGGGGCTGTCTTATAGCCGCAGGGTTGCAACGCAACTGGACGCCGTAGAGCGCGACACCTTGTCGGTGATGGGCCAGCAGGGCGCCAATGTGATCGAACTGGCGGTGGTACCTACCTTCGGCACGCAGTGGCTGATCCCACGCCTGAAAGACTTTCAACATCAGCACCCGGAAGTCACGGTGAACCTGACGAACCGCACACGCCCCTTCCTGTTCGCCGATACTGAGTTCGATGCGGCGATCTACTTCGGGGATGCCGATTGGTCGGGTACGCAATCCCACCGGTTAATGGGCGAAAACCCGGTACCGGTATGCAGCCCGCGCTTACTCGGCGACCGCACGCACTTCACCCCTCAACAGATCGCCGAGCTGCCCCTGTTGCAGCAGACCACACGCCCCTACGCCTGGCGCCAATGGTTCAACGCCCAACACCTGAGCATCCCTCGCGACATGACAGGCCCTCGATACGAGCTATTCTCGATGCTGTCTCAAGCGGCCATGCATGACATGGGCATCGCACTGATTCCTCCCTTCCTCATACAGCGGGAGCTGAAGGAGCAACAACTGGTAATCGCGAGCACCGAAGCACTGACCAGCGAAAAGGCTTATTACCTGATGATTCCTGACAAAAAGGTCGAATCCGCCTCACTGCATGCATTCAGGGACTGGCTGCTCGACCAGTCAAGACGCTACAACCCATGTAAATAAAGGACAAAGCGCAATTGCTGACTTTGTAGTCAAATAAATTAAGATCCTACAGATATACGTATATGTCGCATTTAAACAGACTGTACTTGTCAGCCAAAAATAAGGCTAAAAGCCATGTATCTCATGGCTCGTAGCGACTCTTACCGGCCAATGCACGACTATTCACACTGGCAATGGAAAAATGGAGCGAAAACGCCTGAACGCCTTTAATGACCTGTATTTAAAGAGGTTATTTCAGCTTGTTGCGACAATCAGTCACAGGGTGACTTGTAGTTAATTTTTCGTCACCCGTCATAATCCCTTGATGGCCGTAAAGTTCGCCTGCAAAATGCCGCGCCCCGCTGTCATTTCAGCGGGATCGTGCTGATCGGCCGCCCCAGTTGCGCCACTCGCGGTGCACTGGCCTTTTTACAAAAAGATCAAAAGCAAAAAGATCATGCAGGAGATTTGACGTGCACATTGGTGTTCCTCTCGAAACCCAGACCGGTGAAACGCGGGTGGCTGCCACCCCAGAAACCATCAAGAAGCTGATCGGCCAGGGCCATAAGGTCACTGTACAAAGCGGCGCAGGCATCAATGCCAGCATCGTCGACAGTGCCTATGAAACGGCAGGCGCCACCATTGGCAGTGCCAACGACGCGTTTGGCGCCGAGCTGATTCTCAAAGTGGTTGCCCCCAGCGACAGCGAACTTGCGCTGATCAAAAGTGGCACCGTGTTGGTGGGCATGCTCAACCCGTTCAGCAACGAAACCATCGCCAAGCTCGCCGAGCGCGGCATCACCGCCTTCGCCCTGGAAGCCGCGCCGCGCACTTCACGCGCTCAAAGCCTTGATGTGCTGTCTTCGCAAGCCAACATCGCCGGTTACAAGGCCGTGTTGCTCGCCGCTCATCACTACCCGCGTTTCATGCCGATGCTGATGACTGCTGCCGGCACTGTAAAAGCCGCGCGCGTACTGATCCTCGGCGCCGGTGTGGCGGGCCTGCAAGCCATCGCCACGGCCAAGCGCCTGGGCGCGGTGATCGAAGCGTCCGACGTACGCCCGGCGGTTAAGGAGCAGATCGAATCCCTGGGCGCCAAGTTTGTCGACGTCCCGTACGAAACCGATGAAGAGCGTGAATGCGCCGTCGGTGTCGGTGGCTACGCGCGCCCGATGCCCAGCAGTTGGATGCAACGCCAGGCCCTGGCCGTGCACGAACGCGCCAAACAGGCCGATATCGTTATCACCACCGCCCTCATCCCGGGCCGCAAGGCGCCGACCCTGCTCAGCGCCGATACCGTGGCGCAGATGAAACCCGGCTCGGTGGTCATCGACCTCGCCGCAGCCCAAGGTGGCAACTGCCCGCTGACCGTGGCCGACCAGGTCGTGGTGGAAAACGGCGTGATCATCTGCGGCCCGACCAACCTGGCGGGCGCTGTCGCCGCCGATGCGTCGGCCTTGTATGCGCGCAACCTGCTGGACTTCCTGAAGCTGGTCTTCACCAAGGAAGGGCAGTTTGAAATCAACCTCGAAGACGACATCGTCGCCGCGTGCCTGATGTGCCGCGACGGCCAAGTCATCCGCAAAAACGCCTAAGCAGGGATTCAGACGATGGAAGAGCTTATCTCCCCCGGTATCTACAACCTGATCATCTTTGTGCTGGCGATTTATGTCGGTTATCACGTGGTCTGGAACGTAACACCTGCATTGCACACGCCGCTGATGGCCGTGACCAACGCCATTTCCGCGATTGTCATCGTCGGCGCCATGCTGGCTGCCGCGCTGACCGTCACCCCGTTGGGCAAGACTATGGGCACACTGGCCGTGGCCCTGGCGGCGGTAAATGTCTTCGGTGGCTTCCTGGTCACCCGCAGAATGCTTGAGATGTTCAAGAAGAAAGCCCCGAAAGTAAAAGAAGAGGCGCCCAAGTAATGAGCATGAATCTCGTGACGACTCTCTACCTGATCGCGTCGATCTGCTTCATCCAGGCCCTTAAAGGCCTCTCGCACCCGACCACTTCGCGGCGCGGCAACCTGTTCGGCATGCTCGGCATGGCGCTGGCGGTACTCACCACCGTCGGCCTCATTTATAAGCTGGGGGCTGAACTGGCGACTGCCGGTATCGGCTACGTCATCGTTGGCCTACTGGTTGGCGGTACCGCCGGCTCGATCATGGCCAAGCGTGTTGAAATGACCAAGATGCCCGAGCTGGTCGCCTTCATGCACAGCATGATCGGCCTGGCAGCGGTGTTCATCGCCATTGCCGCCGTGGTCGAGCCGCAGTCCCTGGGCATCGTCAAGCACTTGGGCGATTCGATACCGACCGGTAACCGCCTGGAACTGTTCCTCGGTGCCGCTATCGGTGCAATCACCTTCTCCGGCTCGGTGATCGCATTCGGCAAGCTGTCGGGCAAGTACAAGTTCCGCCTGTTCCAGGGCGCACCGGTACAGTTCGGCGGCCAACACAAACTGAACCTGGTGCTCGGTCTCGCAACCCTGGGCCTGGGCCTGGCGTTCATGTTCACCGGCAATCTCAGCGCATTTGCACTGATGCTGGCCCTGGCCTTCGTGCTGGGTGTGCTGATCATCATCCCGATTGGCGGCGCCGACATGCCCGTGGTGGTGTCGATGCTCAACAGCTATTCCGGCTGGGCAGCGGCGGGCATCGGTTTCTCGCTGAACAACTCGATGCTGATCATCGCCGGTTCCCTGGTGGGCTCCAGCGGCGCGATCCTGTCGTACATCATGTGCAAGGCGATGAACCGCTCCTTCTTTAATGTGCTGTTGGGCGGTTTCGGCAACGCGCCGGATGCTGGCGCTGCGGCGGGCTCCAAAGAAGCACGCCCGGTGAAGTCCGGCTCCGCTGATGACGCCACCTTCCTGCTGACCAACGCCGACACCGTGATTATCGTCCCAGGCTACGGCCTTGCGGTCGCGCGGGCACAACACGCGCTCAAGGAGCTGACCGAGAAGCTGACCCACCACGGCGTCACCGTAAAGTACGCGATCCACCCGGTGGCGGGCCGTATGCCGGGGCACATGAACGTATTGCTGGCCGAGGCCGAAGTGCCTTACGACCAGGTGTTCGAGATGGAAGACATCAACTCCGAGTTCGGCCAGGCCGACGTGGTGCTGGTATTGGGCGCCAACGACGTGGTCAACCCGGCCGCCAAGAACGACCCGAACTCACCCATCGCTGGCATGCCGATCCTCGAGGCGTTCAAGGCCAAGACCATCATCGTCAACAAGCGCTCGATGGCCAGCGGCTATGCGGGCCTGGATAACGAGTTGTTCTACCTGGACAAGACCATGATGGTGTTCGGTGATGCCAAGAAGGTCATCGAAGACATGGTCAAGGCCGTCGAATAACACTGCGCCAGCGCAATACCTGAAACCCTGGCCTCACGTAGGCTGGGGTTTTTTTATGGTTCCCACGCTCTGCGTGAGAGCGCATCTAGGGATGCTCTGCATCCCGCTTTGCACACACATGAAACCCGACCAAAGGCTCTAAATCGCGACCTGGCATTCGACCATGGTAGCGGGCCGAAACTTTTTGAAATCACTACACTGCCCACCTTGCTTTCCGTAGCCAGAGATAACAATTCATGTACCGTGATCGTATCCGCTTGCCTTCGTTGTTGAACAAGGTCATGAGCGCGGCAGACGCCGCTGCACTGATCGAGGACGGCATGACCGTCGGCATGAGCGGCTTCACCCGTGCCGGTGAAGCCAAGGCCGTCCCCCACGCCCTGGCCGAACGCGCCAAGACTTCGCCACTCAAAATCACGCTGATGACCGGCGCCAGCCTGGGCAATGACCTGGACAAGCAGTTGACCGAAGCCGGCGTACTGTCACGACGCATGCCCTTTCAAGTCGACAGCACTCTGCGCAAGGCGATCAATGCCGGCGAGGTGATGTTTATCGACCAGCACCTGTCGGAAACCGTCGAGCAACTGCGCAACAATCAGCTCAAATTGCCCGACATCGCCGTGATCGAAGCCGTCGCGATCACTGAGCAGGGCCATATCGTGCCCACTACCTCCGTAGGCAACTCGGCCAGCTTCGCGATTTTTGCCAAACAGGTGATCGTCGAGATCAACCTGGCGCACAACCCGAACCTGGAGGGGTTGCACGACATCTACATCCCGACCTACCGGCCGACGCGCACGCCGATCCCGCTGGTGAAAGTCGACGACCGTATCGGCAGCACCGCGATTCCGATCCCGCCCGAGAAAATCGTCGCCATCGTCATCACCAACCAGGCGGACTCCGCCTCCACGGTAACGCCGCCTGACAGCGACACCCAAGGCATCGCCAATCACCTGATCAACTTTCTCAAGCAAGAAGTCGATGCCGGGCGCATGACCAACAAGCTCGGCCCGCTGCAAGCCGGCATCGGTAATATTGCCAACGCGGTGATGTGCGGATTGATCGAGTCGCCGTTCGAAGACCTGACCATGTACTCGGAAGTGTTGCAGGATTCGACCTTCGACCTGATCGACGCCGGCAAGCTGAGCTTTGCCTCCGGCAGTTCGATTACCTTGTCGGAGCGACGCAATGCCGATGTGTTCGGCAACCTGGAGCACTACAAGGACAAATTGGTGCTGCGCCCGCAGGAAATTTCCAACCACCCTGAAGTGGTACGGCGCCTGGGCATCATCGGTATCAATACCGCGCTGGAGTTCGATATCTACGGCAACGTCAACTCCACCCACGTCTGCGGCACGCGGATGATGAACGGCATCGGCGGCTCCGGGGATTTCGCCCGCAATGCGCACCTGGCGATCTTCGTCACCAAGTCCATTGCCAAGGGCGGCGCAATTTCCAGCGTGGTACCGATGGTCAGCCATGTGGACCACACCGAGCATGACGTGGACATTCTCGTCACCGAAGTAGGCCTTGCCGACCTGCGGGGCCTGGCGCCACGGGAGCGCGCTCGGGTGATCATCGATAACTGCGTGCACCCAGCCTACCGCGATGCCCTCAACACTTACTTCGATGCCGCCTGCGCCATCGGTGGGCATACGCCGCACATCTTGCGCGAAGCACTGAGTTGGCACATTAACCTGGAAGAAACCGGGCACATGCTCAAGGCTTGATGAATACAGATCCGGGCTGATGCAAATACAGTTTCATCAGCTCGGTGAATCCACCCGCACTTATGGAAAAAACTGTACTGCTGTACTGGTCATTTCCTACCGAAATATCCCACACACCAACTCAAAAATGCCTATTTCGCACCTTTTAAGTGCGCACAGGTACAGTTGCCCCAATTTCGTACCGTACAGCCTCGCTAAACAGTTAACTGGCCTCTCACAATACAGGTGAACTGTATCTAGAGAGTCTTGCCTCGGAGGAGGATCATTGGCATCAGTTAAACCACTACCTAATCCCGCCACAAGCGGAAGGATGTCATCATGGAACGTACACTCAGTTCCGAACTGTTCTTCGAAGAAAAAGCTGTAAACACCCAGGCTTCCCTGCCTTTGCGCGTTCTCGCCAACCTGATGTTGTGGCAGCGCCGCATCTCCAGCCGCCACCAGTTGGCTCGCCTGGATTCGCGTCTGCTGGCTGACGCCGGTATCAGCGAAGCTCAACGCTACGAAGAGCTGAGCAAGCCGTTCTGGCGCTAAGTGGCGCCCGCTGGCCCTGACCTGACGGGTCCACTGCCAGCACCCTGATTTGTCAAAGCAAAGCCCGCCCCGGGTAACCGGAGGCGGGCTTTGTTGTATCTGCGATAGCCCATTGGATTGGCTCGATTCAAGCACACAGATACAGTTTTAAATTTATAAAATATGACAGGTACAGTTTAATTACAGGCTTCCGAATAGTCCTGCACACGCCTAATATCGGTTCACCACGTGGCGAACCCTGTAGAGCGTGCGTCTGATGCTCGACAGTCCCAGTCCGTTTCATTGTGGCCGTTTCGCGCCACCTTATTATTCGTCTACAGGAGTTACCCCATGTCCCGTCTTCGCCTGCTGTGCACTGCCGCTGTGCTGACTCTGGCTGCCAATGCCAACGCGAGCAGCCTGATCATGACGACTGACTCGATCGTCGGCGCTCTGAAGGCAACCTCCGATGCCACGTCTGATGCCACCTCATCCCTGCGCGACAACAAGGTCGTACAAGCGGCCCGTGACGACGCCGCCAGCTTTGTCGCCAGCGAAGGCGCCATCCGTGGCGTGAAACTGGAAAGCGCCCTGGCCCAGATCCGCCAACAAGCGCCGCAATTGAATACCGCTACCGATACGCAGCTGGCACAGGCCATCCTGGCTATCTGACCCACGGCAACCAGACGGGAGCGCCTGCCGCTCCCGGATGGCTCGGCGCTGGCTCTCGCCCGGCCGTTGCGCTAGCCTTGGCGCTCGCTTTCAGTTGTCGAGTCCCATGGCTTTTTCATACCGTTTATTGATTGTTCCTGTACTGTTTTGCGCCTGCTGGTCACCCATGGCTTCAGCGTTGGATGTGTCCACCCAGAGCACGGTTGTCAGCGTGTATGCCACCAGCAAAGTGACCTCTGCGCCGTTCGACAATAAGTTGGTCCTGGCCGCTCGGGATGATGCTGCCGCTTTCATTGCCACTGACGGCCAATGGCGGGGCGCACGCCTGGAGTCCGCGCTGGACTATCTGCGCCGCACCCAGCCAAAACTTCATGCAAGCGACCTTGAACTGGCGCAAGCAATTCTCGTCCAATAATCATCGTTGTATTTCTATCTTTGTCATTGGAGTCACCCCATGCGTAGCCCGCTGATCGTCGCCGCCCTCGGCCTGCTGTTTTTGGCCGATGTCGCCCAGGCGCAAACCTTGAAGGCCACCAGCAACATCGTCGTGCGTGCCTCGGCGCGCACCATTGATTTCACCTCGGACACCACCACCTCCATCCGCGACTCCAAGATCGTGCGCGAAGCCCACGATGACGCCGCCAGTTTCGTCGCCACCAATGGCGAGATCCGTGGCGCCCAGCTGGAAGCAGCGTTCGATACCCTTCGCACCCGCGTGCCAGAAGCCCGTGATGCCAGCGACCAGACCCTCGCAGAAGCTATCCTCGCTCTGTGAGGCGCCTCAAAACCTGGCTCCTGGCCGGGGCCGTGCTGCTGTGCGCGAGTACGGCCCAGGCCGGCCTGCAACTGCGGCTCAAGACCGAAGGCTTGAGCCCGGCCGAACAGCAGGCCAGCCAGGCATTGCTGGATGAAGCGCTGCGCTCCTTGCCGCCGCGCTTTGTCGAGCAATTGGACCGACGTATTGATGTCGGCTGGACCGACAAGATGCCTGACAATGCCTACGGGCAGGCATCCCTGGTGTCCGAGTTGGACCTCAACCAGAACCTGCTCGCCAGCCTGACTGACGGCAGCGCCGCCACCCAGAAAACCAATCGCCCCCACGGTACTGTACGCCGGGAAATGCTCGCCACCGTGCTGCATGAACTGACCCACATCTATGACCGTGCGCGCCTGTGGTCCCAGGACGAGCGCACGCTGATCCAGCGCTGCAGCCGTCAGAACAACATCACCGGTTTGATCGGCTTGCCCGACCAGTGCCGTGGCCAGAACGACCGCCGCTTTACCCTCAGTGACGACCCACGCCTGTTGGATCTTGCCGGCTGGCCACAATATGTGGGTCGGCGCGGAGAGCGTGAGCAGCACAACCATCAGGTGGTGCGCAGCCCGGACATCTACGAAACCACCAGCCCGCTGGAGTTCGTGGCGGTCAACATGGAGTATTTCCTCCTGGACCCCAGCTACGCCTGTCGCCGCCCCGCGCTGTTCCGTTATTACAAGGATCACTTCGGCTGGGCCCCGCCTGAACAGGACACCTGCGCCAGTACCTATGCCTTCCTGAACGCGGGCAACGATTTCGCCAAGACGCCCCTGGGCCAGATCGATCCGGAGCGCGTGTATGAAATCGACTATCTGCTGGCCGAAGCCAACCAGAACCTGGTGAGCCGTTGGGGCCATAGCATGTTGCGCCTGGTGATTTGTGCGCCGGGCCGCCCGCGTGGCCCGGATTGCCGGCTGGACCTGGACCGGCATCTGGTGCTGTCCTACCGCGCCTTCGTCGGTGACGTCCAGCTGTCGAGCTGGGATGGCCTGGTGGGTAAATACCCGTCGCGGCTGTTCGTACTGCCGTTGGCCCAGGTCATTGATGAATACACCAAGACCGAACTGCGTGGCCTGGCGTCGGTGCCGCTGAAGCTCAGCCGTCAGGAAATCAACGACACCGTCGAACATGCGGCGCAGATGCACTGGAGCTATGACGGCAACTACTTCTTTATCTCCAACAATTGTGCGGTCGAAAGCCTGAAACTGTTGCGCAGCGGCAGCGCCAACCCGCAATTGACCGGCCTGGACAACATCACCCCCAACGGTTTGCTGGAAGTGCTCAGCGCCCGCGGCCTGGCCGATACCAGCGTATTGAATGACAAGCGCGAGGCACTGCGGCTGGGGTATCACTTCGACTCGTTCCGCGAGCGTTACCAGGCCATGTTTGATGTGCTGCGCAAGCAACTGCCGATCAAGCAGACCCAGGTCGAAGACTGGTTGTCCCTGGATGCGCAAGCGCGTCGCCAATGGTTCAGCCAGGCCGACCTGCGCACCAGCGCCGCGCTGTTGCTGCTGGAGCAGGCCAGCTATCGCAAACAACTGATGCTCGCCCAGGATGAGGTCAAACAACGCTACCTCAATGCCCGCGAGCTGAAATACGGCGGCATGGAGAAAGCCAACAACACGCTGCAGCAAATTCTCGCCAACAGCGGCTTCCTGAGTCGCCCGGCCGAGTTGCTGGACAGCGGGGGTTATGGCCTGCCGCAACCTTCGGAAGCCAAGCGCCTTGAATCAGAAAGCGCCGAACGCCAGAAACAGTTGCAGTCGTTGACCGGCGAGCTGGATAAGGAGGTGAGGGCGCTGCTCGATCCTTCCCGCGCCGCCGAGATCGCCGCGTGTGAAGCCAACCTCAAGCAGGTGGGTGAGCATTTGCGGGCCTTGCACAAAGCCGCCGGCGGCCTGGAACTACCCTGATAGTCTGGCAGCGACCACTATCCAAATGTGGGAGCTGGCTTGCCTGCGATGGCGGTGTCACAGCCATAAGAGATGTTGGCTGATACACCGCCATCGCAGGCAAGCCAGCCCCCCACATTTTGTTCTGCACCAACCTGAAGAATGATGCCTGCCCTTCATCAGCTGTTTTCTCAGCGAAAGCTGGCTGAAAGCTTCCCCGTCTAGGATCGCCCTCACTGCCGGCAACAGACCGGCTGTTAACAACAACAATGGTGATTCCCGATGTCCGCTCGTACCCGCCTGTTCGCTCCGACTCCACCCGTACGCCTCGTGCCTTTCGTTCTGCGCTGACCGCCACTCGGTCCGCCATTCCCTAGCCGCGCTACGCCTGGAGTATTCCTATGCTGACTTTCCTTGGCTTTGCCATGGTCATCACGTTCATGTTCCTGATCATGACCAAGCGCCTGTCCGCGCTGATCGCCTTGATCATCGTGCCGATCCTGTTCGCGCTGTTCGGCGGTTTCGCACCGAAGATCGGCCCGATGATGCTCGAAGGCATCACCAAGCTTGCGCCGACCGGCGTGATGCTGATGTTCGCCATCCTCTATTTTGCCTTGATGATCGACTCCGGCCTGTTCGACCCGGCCGTGCGCAAGATCCTCAAGATGGTCAAGGGCGACCCGCTCAAGGTGTCGGTCGGCACCGCCGTACTGGCCCTGGTGGTATCCCTGGACGGTGACGGGGCTACCACCTACATGATCTGCGTCGCGGCCATGCTGCCGCTGTACCAGCGCATCGGCATGAGCCCAAGGATCATGGCCGGCCTGATCATTCTCGCCGGTGGCGTGATGAACATGACCCCCTGGGGCGGCCCGACGGCGCGCGCCGCCAGTGCGCTGCATGTAGACCCGTCGGACATCTTCGTACCGATGATCCCGGCCATGGCCGCCGGTGTTGTGGCGATCCTGGTGATTGCCTACATGTACGGCAAGCGCGAACGTGCGCGCCTGGGTGAATTGCACCTGCAGGGCGACGAGATCGACCACAGCGAAATCAGCGTGTCGCAATTCCCCGACGCCCGCCGGCCGAAATTGATCTGGTTCAACGGCGCCCTGACCCTGGCGTTGATGTGCACCCTGATTGCCGGCCTGTTGCCGCTGCCGGTGCTGTTCATGGTGGCGTTCAGTATCGCCATGATCGTCAACTACCCGTGCCTGCAGCAGCAGAAAGACCGCGTCGCGGCTCACGCCGGTAGCGTATTGGCGGTGGTGGGCTTGATCTTCGCCGCCGGTATCTTCACGGGCATCCTGTCGGGCACCGGCATGGTCGATGCCATGTCCAAGAGCCTGTTGGCGGTCATCCCCGAAGCCATGGGCCCTTACCTGGCGGTGATCACCGCGCTGGTGAGCATGCCGTTCACCTTCTTCATGTCCAACGATGCGTTCTACTACGGCGTACTGCCGGTACTGGCCGAAGCTGCCAGCCATTACGGCATCACCGCGGTGGAAATGGCGCGGGCGTCGATCGTCGGGCAGCCCGTGCATTTGCTCAGCCCACTGGTACCCTCGACGTACTTGCTGGTTGCCCTGGCGGGTATCGAATTCGGCGATCACCAGCGCTTCACGCTCAAGTGGGCAGTGCTGGTGTGCCTGTGCATAATGTTCGCCGCACTGCTGATGGGGATTTTTCCGCTGTTCAGCACTCTATAATCGTACCGACTCACTCACCGCGCGGCGCTACAGCTTGCGCGGTTAACACTTGCTCAAAGGAATACACATGGAATGGCTGACCAATCCGGAAATCTGGATTGCCTTCTTCACCCTGACGGCTCTCGAGATCGTCCTGGGCATCGATAACATCATCATGATTTCGATCCTGGTCAGCCGCATGCCCAAGCATATGCAGGCGCGCACCCGGATCTTCGGCCTGGCACTGGCCATGGTCACGCGCATCCTGTTGCTGCTGTCGATCACCTGGGTCATGCAACTGACCGCCGACCTGTTCGTCGTGTTTGGCCAAGGCATCTCCGGTCGTGACCTGATCCTGTTCTTCGGTGGCCTGTTCCTGCTGTGGAAAAGCTCCCAGGAGATGTACCACGCGCTGGAAGGTGAAGATGAAACCCACGACGAGCCCAAAGGCGCCGGTGGCAAGTTCATCTACACCATTATCCAGATCGCCATCATCGACATCGTGTTCTCCCTGGACTCGGTGATTACCGCCGTCGGCATGGTTTCCCACGTGCCGGTGATGGTTGCCGCCATCGTCGTCGCGGTATTGGTGATGATGCTGGCTGCCGGCACCATCAGCGAGTTCATCGACAAGCACCCGTCGCTGAAAATGCTGGCGCTGTCGTTCCTGCTGGTCGTGGGTACCGTACTGATCGCTGAATCCTTCGACGTACACGTGCCAAAAGGCTACGTCTACTTCGCCATGGCGTTCTCGCTGGCGGTGGAAGCGGTGAACATCAAGATGCGTACCGCCATCGCGAAAAAGAAGAAACAGCAGGACCCAGTGAAACTGCGCAAGGACATTCCGGGTCAGTAAATTTGACCCGCGAGTGATCGTTCCCACGCTCCGCGTGGGAATGCCCTCTCGGACGCTCCGCGTCCGCAAAGTGACGCAGAGCGTCACAGGATGCGTTCCCACGCCGAGCGTGGGGAACGATCTTCATGACAGTTTTGTTTCAATCCCAAGTTTAGCTATGCGATGCTGGCGCAGAGCCCATTCGCCAACTACAGCTTAGGTACAAGACGTAGAGCGGCACGCGGTAACTTTCCTTCGCTCCTGCTGGAGCGCACCCACACGGGGGGCCGAGCATGCTGACCTTGCTCAATCTGCTTTCCGCCGTGACCCTGCTTATCTGGGGCACGCATATCGTCCGAACCGGCATCCTGCGGGTCTACGGTTCCAATTTGCGCCAAGTCATCGGGCAGAACATGTCCAAGCGCTGGCTGGCATTTGTCGCCGGTATCCTGGTGACGGCCATGGTGCAAAGCAGTAACGCCACCGCGATGCTGGTGACTTCGTTCGTCGGCCAAGGGCTGATGAGCCTCACGCCGGCCTTGGCCACCATGCTTGGCGCCGACGTCGGTACGGCCTTGATGGCGCGGGTGCTGACGTTCGATTTGTCCTGGCTGTCGCCGCTGCTGATCTTCCTCGGGGTGATTTTCTTCCTGTCGCGCAAGCAGACGCGAGCAGGACAGTTAGGCCGGGTGGGGATCGGCCTGGGCCTGATCATCCTCGCGCTGCAATTGATCGTCGAAGCCGCCGGGCCCATTACCCATGCCCAGGGCGTGAAAGTCATCTTCGCTTCGCTGACCGGCGATATCTTGCTGGACGCCCTGGTGGGCGCGCTGTTCGCCATGATTTCCTACTCCAGCCTCGCTGCGGTGCTGCTCACGGCCACCCTGGCCGGTGCCGGCGTGATCGGCTTGCACGTGGCCATCGGCCTGGTAATCGGCGCCAACATCGGCAGCGGGGTGCTGGCGTTTCTCAGTACCAGCATGCAAAACACTGCCGGTCGCCAAGTGGCCCTAGGCAGCCTGTTGTACAAATTGATCGGTCTGTTGCTGATCATTCCGGTGCTTGACCCGCTCGTGGGCTGGATGGACGGCCTGGACTACAGCGTTCAGGGCATGGTCATCACCTTCCACCTGCTCTACAACGTCAGCCGTTGCCTGATCCTGTTGCCCACCATCGGGCCCATGGCACGCCTGTGCGAATGGCTGCTGCCGGAACGCCCCGAAACCAATGGCAAGGCCAAGCCACGCCATCTGGACCTGGCCTCATTGAATACCCCAAGCCTGGCCCTGGCGAACGCCGCCCGCGAAACCCTGCGCCTGGGTGACTTGATCGACAATATGCTCACTTCGATGCAGGAAGTGCTGCGCGGCAACCAAACCGCCGTTACCCAAGAAATGCGCAGCCTGAGCGATGACGTCGAAGCGCTCTACAGCGCGATCAAACTCTACCTGGCGCAAATGCCCCGTGAAGACCTGAGTGAACAGGACAACCGCCGCTGGGCCGAGATCATCGAGCTGTCGATCAACTTGAAATTGGCCGGTGACCTGATCGAACGCATGCTGCGCAAGGTCCAGCAACAGAAGACCTCGCAACGCCGGCAATTTTCCGAAGTGGGCCTGGAGGAACTCAGTGGCCTGCACAGCCAGTTGATCGCCAACCTGCGCCTGGGCCTGTCGGTGTTTCTCAGCGGCGACCCGGAAAGCGCCCGTCAATTACTGCGAGAAAAGCGCCGCTTCCGTGCCCAGGAACGCCGCCTGGCCCACGCCCATGTCAGCCGCTTGCAGCGCAAGATCGTGCAGAGCCTGGAAACCAGCTCCCTGCATCTGGAACTGATTGCCGACATGAAACGCTTGAACTCGTTGTTTTGCAGCAGTGCTTATGTAGTGTTGGAAACGTCCGACACTGGCGCGCTCTCCGCCGAAAGTATTGCCGACATCACCCATTCACCCTGAACGTACGCCCGCGAGCGAAGTCAGTTAACAATGGACCTCATTCGCCAGGAAGCTTGTTATGCGTCGCCTGTTACTCGCCTGCCTGCTCTTGGGCTCGGTACACACCTTTGCCTTTGACCGCCTGCAAGTCGAGGGCTACACCTTGCCCAACGGCCTGCAACTGCTGCTCAAACCGGGTACCGAGCGTGGGCACGTGGCTATTCGCCTGGTGGTTGGGGTGGGCCTGGACGACTTCGGTTGCGAAGAAAAAGAACTGCCGCACTTGTTCGAGCACTTGCTGTTCAGCGGCATCGATGGCGGCGGCGAAGGCGACCTCGAAGACCGCATGCAAGCCCTGGGCGGCGAGTGGAACGCCTACACCAGCAACGCCGACACTACTTTCGTGATCGAGGCGCCCGCGCAGAACCAACGCAAAGTACTGGACCTGCTGCTGGCAATCCTCACGCGCACGCAACTGACCGACGCTCATATCAACGCCGCCAAACAGGTGGTGGAGCGAGAAGACGGCGGCCATTATTCACACTTGCAACGCCTGCTGGATCGCCAAGACCTCGGTCACAGCGCCAGTAACCAATTGGCCGTGGAGTTGGGCCTCAAGTGCGCCGAACGCGCCGAGGTCAGCCACCTCACCCGCGACCAGTTGGAGAAGCTGCGCAAAGAATGGTACGCGCCGAACAACATGACCCTGATCGTCGTCGGCGATCTCGACAAACTGCTGCCCGCCTACCTGGAACGCACCTATGGTCAACTCGACCCAGTGGAGCCGAGCGAACATCGCCCCCTCCCGGAAATCCAGCATACCGCCGCCAGCCACCGCGACCTGATCCGCGGCTGGGTGGGCGATGGCGCCAAGCTGCACTGGCTGTTCCCGGAGCCTGTGCTGGACGACCAGCATGATGAAACCTACAACCTGCTCAAGGACTACCTCGACTGGGCGCTGTACCGGCAACTGCGCCTCAAGCACGGTTTGTCCTACGGCCCGTGGGTAGAACGCGAAGTGCTCGGCGGCGTTGGGTTCCTCAGCCTGAATGCCGACCTTGAGCGAGAAAACCTCGCTGAAGCCGAGCAGGTCTTGCAAGACCTCAAGGCCCAACTGCTCAAGGATGGCCTCGACCCAACAGTATTCACACGCCTGCAACAAGCCGCCATTGCCCGCCAAGCCTGGGCAGTGCAGGGCAACAGCGCGTTGGCCGACTATTACTGGAGTGCGGCCGGCGACTACTCCAATGGACGTTTCAGCGACCCGGTCAAACGCATCAAGGCCGTGAGCCTGGCGCAAACCAACCAGGCCATGCGCGAAGCGTTCCAGCAGCCGGGCTACTGGCGCATCGAAAAACCGCTGTTGAGTTATGACGCCTTGACCTGGATCGGTGCGGGCCTACTGGGCCTGATCATCCTTGGTTTGATCGGCCTGAGGCTTTATCGCAAACCTGTTGAGTAATGAGGCACAGAATATCGGGCCAAGGCGTTATTCTGTCTGAGATTTTTCCCACAACCAGTGAACCGCCCATGCCGAACTTGCCGCCCCTCATCCAGCGCGTTATAGAACTGATCAAGCGCTACCCAGGGGTGATTGCACTCGGCGGTTTCATCTCGGGGGTGGGCAGCTTCATCCTGGTAGACCGCCAGCAGGGCATGGCCAGCTGGATCGCGGTGATCATGCTGGTGAGCTGGTTGTGGCTGATGCTGGAGAACAGCTTTACGCAACTGTTCACCAAAGTCTTCAATCGCGAGATCCCTGAACCGCTGCTGCGCTACGCCACCCAGATGATCCACCAGGAAAGTCTGTTTTTCGTCCTGCCCTTCTTTTTCGTCACCACCGCCTGGAACAGCGGCCAATCGTTGTTCACTGGCCTGCTTGGCGCAGCGGCGCTGGTGTCGATCATCGACCCGCTGTATTACAAATGGCTGGCGCCCAAACGCTCGCTATTCCTGGCCCTGCACACCCTGACCCTATTCGCCGCGTTGCTGACCGCGCTGCCGATCATCATGCACCTGACCACCGCCCAGAGTTACAAACTGGCGTTGGGCGTGGCCATGGTCCTGTCGATCCCGAGCCTGGCCGTCAGCCTGCCGCTGCGTAGCCTCAAGGGCTGGGCGATGCTGCTGGGGGTAACGGCCGCCATCGGCTGCGCCGGCTGGTTCCTGCGCAGCTGGGTACCGCCCGCCACCCTATGGATGACCGAAGTCGCCATCAGCACCCAACTGCAAGACCGCACGCCGGGCGACGACCTCAAGCAAGTCACCGCCGCCCAATTGCGCAGCGGTGGGCTGTATGCGTACACCGCCATCAACGCACCACGCGGGCTGGATGAGCGGATTTACCATGTGTGGAAATTCAACGGCCAGGAAGTCGACCGCATTGCCCTGGACATCCATGGTGGGCGCAAGGAAGGCTATCGCGCCTGGACCCACAAGCAGAACTTCCCCGGTGACGCCGTAGGGCGCTGGCAGGTGCAGGTGCTCACCGAAGACGGGCAAGTCATCGGCGTTCTGCGCTTCAAGGTGATAGACACAGCACAAGCGGACAACCCAAAGTAAGCCGGATCGTGCTATTACGTAGCAATTGTGGATAGCCAAACAAGCTCGGAGCTTATGACCACTCGCACGACGGCCGGCGCGGCCCATCTAGATACGTCCAGCACCCCGCCTTCGCTACGGATTACCGGCGACTGGACGCTGGCCCACTACGCCGACCTGAAGAAGCTGTCGGCCGCACTCGACGGCCAATACGACGCCGGCGCCCGCATTGACCTCAACGGCCTCGGCGCGCTGGATACCGCCGGCGCCTCGCTGCTGGTAGAGCTGCTGGGCCCTGCACGCATCGAACACTCTGCCGAACAGACCGATTGCACCCTGGCAGCCGCCGACCGTGCACTGCTCAAGACCGTCTACCGCTCCCTGAATGACTTTTGCGTACCGATCAAAGAGCCGGAAGAGGCCGCCGGCATTCAAGTGTTGGCTCGCATCGGCCGCGCAGTAGACACGGTCTGGCAAGACGCAATGAAGCTGTTGGGCTTTATCGGCCTGATCCTCGAGACCTTCGCCCGCGGCATTTGGCGGCCCAAACGCTGGCGCCTGACGCCCATGGTCGCCCACATCGAACAGACCGGCCTGGATGCGGCGCCTATCGTTGCGCTGTTGACCTTTCTGGTCGGCGCCGTCGTGGCCTTCCTCGGCGCCACTGTGCTCAAGAGCTTCGGCGCGACGATCTTTACCGTGGACCTGGTGGCGTTCTCCTTCCTGCGTGAATTCGGCGTATTGCTCACCGCAATACTCATCGCCGGCCGTACCGCCAGTGCGTTCACCGCGCAAATCGGCTCCATGAAAGCCAACGAAGAAATCGACGCCATCCGCACACTGGGCCTGGACCCTATGGAGCTGTTGGTATTGCCCCGCGTGCTGGCGCTGCTGGTGGCGTTGCCGATGCTGACCTTCCTGGCGATGCTCTCGGGGATCGTCGGCGGTGGTGTGGTGTGTGCGGTGGCCCTGGATATTTCGCCAGCGATGTTTCTTTCGCTGCTGCAATCGGACATTGGCGTGCAGCACTTTCTGGTGGGCATGGTGAAGGCGCCGATCTTTGCGTTTTTGATCGCGGCCATCGGCTGCCTGGAAGGTTTTAAAGTCAGCGGCAGTGCCGAGTCAGTCGGCGCGCACACCACGTCCAGCGTGGTGCAATCGATCTTTGTGGTGATCGTGCTGGATGCGGTCGCGGCGATGTTCTTCATGGAGATGGGCTGGTGAGTCGTCTACACCGTGCGCCCACTGAGGCGGTGATTGAAGTACGTGGCCTGTGCAACCGTTTCGGCAGCCAAAGCGTGCATGAGAACCTCGACCTGGATTTGTACAAAGGCGAGATCCTGGCGGTGGTGGGGGGCTCTGGCAGCGGTAAATCCGTGTTGTTGCGCAGCATCGTTGGCCTGCGGCGCCCCAGCGAGGGCGAAGTGCGGGTGTTCGGCAAAAACCTGCCGAGCCTGCCTGAACATGAACGCTCACTGGTAGAACGCCGCTTTGGCGTACTGTTCCAGAAGGGCGCGCTGTTTTCCTCGCTGACGGTGACCGAGAACGTGGCTCTGCCATTGATCGAGCACGCCGGCCTCAGCCGCGCCGATGCCGAGCACCTGGCGGCGGTCAAGCTGGCCCTGGCGGGGTTGCCGCTGTCGGCGGCCGACAAATACCCGGCCTCGTTATCCGGCGGCATGATCAAGCGCGCAGCTCTGGCCCGCGCACTGGCCTTGGACCCGGACATCCTGTTCCTGGACGAACCCACCGCCGGTCTCGACCCGATTGGCGCGGCGCAGTTCGACCAACTGATCCTCACCCTGCGCGATGCGCTGGGCTTGAGTGTGTTCCTGGTCACCCACGACCTCGACACGCTGTACACCATCACCGACCGTGTGGCGGTGCTGGCGCAGAAGAAAGTGCTGGTGGCCGACGCCATCGATGTCGTTTCGGAAACGGACGACGCCTGGATTCACGAATATTTCCACGGCCCCCGGGGCCGCGCGGCATTGGATGCCGCTCAATCGCTCAATGAGGTATGACATGGAAACCCGAGCCCATCATGTGATGATCGGACTGTTCAGCGTAATTGTGGTGGTCGGCGCGATGCTGTTTGGCCTGTGGCTGGCCAAGTCCAGCGTCGATACCGCCTTCCAGGATTACGAAGTGATCTTCAACGAAGCGGTCAGCGGCCTGTCCCAGGGCAGTGCGGTGCAGTACAGCGGCATCAAGGTGGGCGACGTGATCAGCCTGCGCCTGGACCCCAAAGACCCACGCCGCGTCCTGGCGCGCATCCGCCTGGCCGGGCAAACGCCAATCAAGGAAGACACCCAGGCCAAACTGGCCCTGACCGGTATCACCGGCACCTCGATCATCCAGCTCAGTGGCGGCACCCCGCAGAGCCCGGAGCTCAAGGGCAAGGACGGCAACCTGCCGGAAATCATCGCGTCGCCATCGCCTATCGCACGCCTGCTCAATAACAGCAACGACCTGATGACCAGCGTCAACCTGCTGCTGCACAACGCCAACCACCTGTTCTCGCGGGAAAACGTCGAACGCCTGAGCAACACCCTGGACAACCTGCAACAAACCACCGGCGCCATTGCCGAGCAACGCGGCGACATCAAGGTGGTGATGCAGCAATTGATGCAAGTGAGCAAACAGGCGGGCGCGGCGCTGGAGCAAACCACCGTGCTGATGCGCAGCGCCAATGGTTTGCTCAGTGAACAAGGTAAGCAAGCCTTCGGCAGCGCCGAGCAGGCGATGAAATCCCTGGAGCAAAGCACCGCCACCATCAATACCTTGCTGACCAATAACCAGGACTCGGTGAACAGCGGCATGCAGGGCCTCAACGAACTGGCGCCAGCCGTGCGCGAGTTGCGTGAAACCCTCGGCTCGCTGCGCGCCATCTCCCGCCGTCTGGAAGCCAACCCCAGCGGTTACCTGCTGGGCAGCGACAAGAACAAGGAGTTCACGCCATGAAGCGTGCGTATCACATGATCGTCCCCATGGCCCTGGCACTGGTCAGCGCGTGCTCGATCCTACCCAAGCCGGACCCTTCGGACGTGTACCGCCTGGCGTCCACCCAGCCGGCCAGCCAAGGCACGCCGGTGAGTTGGTCGCTGCGCGTGACCAAGCCGCAGACCAGCGAGTTTCTCGACAGCCCGCGCATCGCCGTGGTGCCAGATGGCAACTTGATCAGCAACTACGCGAACTCGCGCTGGAGTGACCCGGCGCCGGTGCTGCTGCGTAATCGCCTGCTGGATGGCTTCCAGCGCGACGGGCGCGTGACATTGTTGAGCACTGACGAGACCAACCTGCAAGCCGACTATGAACTGGGCGGGCAGTTGCAGGCGTTTCAGAGCGAGTATCGGGGCAAGACGGTGGAGGTGGTGATTCGCCTCGACGCGCGATTGGTGCGTGGGCGTGATCAAAGGATTATCGCCAGCCGTCGGTTTGAAGTGAGGCAGCCGGTGAGTGACACCCAGGTGCCAGCGGTGGTGGCTGCTTTTGGCCAGGCTGGGGATCAGTTGAATAAGCAGGTGGTGGATTGGGTGGTGAGTCAGGGCAATACAGCACTGAAACCTTGAGGACCTCATCGCAGGCAAGCCAGCTCCCACAGTCTGATTTGTGAACACAGTCAAAGTGGGAGCTGGCTTGCCTGCGATAGCGATTGTAGCCTTAACCAAAAAACCAGTAGCACACCGAAACAGCCGCGACCACACCAGCAAACTCCGCGAACAACGCACACCCCACCGCATGCCGAGCCCGCTGGATCCCCACCGAACCAAAGTACACCGCCAACACATAGAAAGTGGTTTCCGTACTGCCCTGAATCGTCGCCGCCACCAAGGCCGGGAAGCTGTCCACACCCTGGGTCTGCATGGTCTCGATCAGCATCGCCCGCGCCGCGCTGCCGGAGAACGGCTTGACCATCGCGGTCGGCAGCGCGTCGACAAAGCGCGTATCCAGGCCCGTCCAGGCCACCACATGGCGAATCCCTTCCAGGCCGAACTCCAAGGCGCCCGAGGCACGCAACACGCCAACCGCACACAGCATCGCCACCAGATAGGGCAACAGGTTCTTGGCCACGTCGAAGCCTTCCTTGGCGCCTTCGACAAAGGCCTCGTACACCTTGACCTTGCGCAACGCGCCGATCACCAGGAACAGCATGATCAAGCCAAACAGCGTGAGGTTGCCCAGGATCGACGACAAACCGGCCAGCGCTGTGGCAGACAGGGTCGCCAGCAGCGCCATGAAGCCGCCCAGTACCAGCGCGCCGGGGATCAGATAGGCCAGCACCACCGGGTCCCACAAACGCAGGCGCTGCATCACCGCCACCGACAGCAGGCCCACCAGCGTCGAGGCGCTGGTGGCCAGCAGGATCGGCAGGAACACCAGCGTCGGGTCCGCAGCGCCTTGCTGGGCGCGGTACATGAAGATGGTCACCGGCAACAGCGTCAGCGAGGACGCGTTGAGCACCAGGAACAGGATCTGAGCGTTGGTCGCCGTATTGGGGATGGGGTTGAGCTCTTGCAGCGCCTTCATGGCTTTCAGGCCGATGGGCGTGGCGGCGTTGTCCAGGCCCAGGCCGTTGGCGGCAAAGTTGAGGGTGATCAAACCGATCGCGGGGTGCCCGGCGGGCACTTCGGGCATCAGGCGGCGAAACAGCGGGCCGAGGGCCTTGGCCAGCCAATCGACGATCCCGGCTTTTTCGGCGATCCGCAGAAAGCCCAGCCATAACGTCAGGGTACCGAACAGCAGCACCATGACTTCCACCGATAATTTGGCCATGGCGAAAATGCTTTCGACCATCGCCGCGAAGATCCCGGCGTTACCGCCCACCAGCCATTGCGCCAACGCTGACACCATTGCCACGACAAAGAAGCCAAGCCACAGGCCATTGAGCATCAGATAAATCCCCCGAAAGATGGGGCGAATGATAACGGGGCTGGCAGAAACGACAAACCCCGGAATTCTCCGGGGTTTGTTTTCGATCAATCTGCAATCAGCTACGGGTGGCTTGTGCCGTAGGCAGGGCTTCCTTGCTGCGCCAGTGCGGCAAGGAATTCCAATAGCGCTCGCCCTTGGCGTCGTCGTACATGCCTTCCCAACGGGAGATAACCAGTACGGCCAAGGCGTTGCCGATCACATTCAGGGCGGTACGCGCCATGTCCATCACACGGTCGACACCGGCGATAAACGCCAAGCCTTCCAGTGGGATGCCCACGCTGCCCAGCGTCGCCAGCAACACCACGAAGGACACGCCCGGCACGCCGGCGATGCCTTTGGAGGTCACCATCAGGGTCAGTACCAACATCAATTGCTGGCCGATCGACAGGTCGATGCCATACAGCTGGGCAATGAAGATTGCTGCGATGCTCTGGTACAGGGTCGAACCGTCGAGGTTGAACGAATAACCGGTCGGCACCACGAAGCTGCAGATCGCTTTCGGCGCGCCGTAGGCTTCCATCTTTTCGATCACACGCGGCAGCACGGTTTCGGAGCTGGCGGTGGAGTAAGCCAATACCAACTCATCTTTGAAGATGCGGATCAGCTTGAGGATCGAGAAGCCGAACAGGCGGGCGATCAAACCCAGGACCGCGAAGGCGAAGAACAGGATCGCGACGTAAACCAGGATCACCAGCTTGGCCAGCGGCAGCAGCGAGGCGAAGCCGAAGTTGGCGACCGTCACCGCGATCAGCGCGAATACACCGATAGGGGCGTACTTCATGATCATGTGGGTGACTTTGAACATGCTCTCGGACACGCCCTGGAACATGGTCACCAGCGGCTCGCGCAGCTCAGGCTTGAGGCTCGACAGCCCCAGGCCGAACAGCACCGAGAAGAAGATGATCGGCAGCATCTCGCCACGGGCAACAGCGGCGAAGATGTTCGAGGGGATCAGGTTAAGGATGGTTTCGATGAACGCATGTTCATGCTGCACTTCGGCGGCAGTCGCCTGGTACTTGGAGATATCGACGGTACCCAGGGTACTCATGTCGATGCCAGCGCCTGGGTGGAACAGGTTGGCGAGCAACAGGCCCACCACGATGGCGATGGTGGTGACGATTTCGAAGTAGAGGATGGTTTTGACGCCGATACGACCGAGCTTTTTCGCGTCGCCTACACCGGCGATACCGACGATCAGCGAAGAAATCACAATCGGGATCACGATCATCTTGATCAGGCGGATAAAGATATCGCCCGCCGGCTGCAACACATTGCTGATCCACCAGGCCTTTTCAGCACTGAAATGGTTGAGTACTGCACCGATTGCAATGCCCAGTACCAAACCGATGAGGATCTGCCAGGCGAGGCTTAGCTTTGCCTTCTTCATGTCATTACCCTTGCTTCAAGTGGACTTACGGCAAATGCGCCAGCTGCAACGCTCGAAAGCGAAAAAGTGTGTGCATCTGCCTCCATGGAAGGTCACCGCAGCGTGGCCGAAATGGCTTACTGGCAGGCGAAAAAAGGCGCAACTATTCCCATGCAAGGGAGCGACGTCTAATGCCGTAAACGCCTACCCCATGCCGAATCGGCATGGCTTTTTTTGAAATAATTTGTCCAAACGGTCAGTTCGTATCTGCCATTCCGGCGGGTGAATATGCCGTTGAGCGGCTAAATCAGGCTCGCGCAGAGATACTGGACGACTCGGATTGATTGGCAGAAATGTCTGAGAAATCCATCACCTAGCGCCAGAAAGATCCTATAGCGTCGATGAAAAATTCTCGATAGATGGTCACACCGACATACCCGGTAATGGTTGGCCAGAGGCAAAAAGCAAAACGGCGGCTATGAGCGGCATGAAACGCGGGGATGAGAGTCGTAAGCCCGCCGCAAGTTCAGCAAGCTTGAGGTCTTGTGAACTTGCGTCGCAGCTTTTCGCCTGACCCGGCCCTTGCGCAGGTACTCCCTGTACCCGTAGGTCACGCCGATCCTGATCGATCAGAGCAACCCGGCCCCCTGGTCATGCATCACTCAAGGAGCGATGCAAACAGAAAGAAGCACAAGGGCTTCCTTCTATGGACGCCAGCTCCGTCAGACGGAACCTAGTACCAATTCGGGTCTTTCTTGAGCTGCTCCATCAGCAGCTTTTGCATACCCTCGTCCGGCTTACCGAGAAAACGGTAATCGGCGTGCCGTGTCGGCGACTTGTCCGCTGGCAAACCAGCCGGGACTTCCACCAACATGGCGTAGGCATCTTCCTTGTCGAGGCTGAAGGCGACGATCAGGCGCTTGTTCAGGCAGGTGTCTGCGGTTTCGCAGAGCGGCCCGACCAAATACTTGTCGCCATCTTCCTCAACGGCATTCATTTGCTCGGCCGTGCCCGACAGGTTCATCACCCATTCGGGCAGGCGTTCCTCTTTCTTCACCACGTCTTGCCAGGTTTCACGGTACTGCGGATCCGCGCTGAGCAATTCGTTAGCCCGGGATTGGCCGTCATTGGCGGCCAAGGCAAGGCCACTTCCGCCCAACAGCAGGGCAGCAGCAAGGGCTTTAAAAGGCAGGCTGACCATATTCAACCTCGGCCTTTGCGACCAAAGAAGAACGAAGCGATAAACATCACCAGGAAGACCACAAACAGGATCTTGGCGATGCCGGTGGCGGTGCCCGCGATACCACCGAAGCCCAGGACTGCGGCCACAATGGCGATGATCAGAAATGTGATTGCCCAACTCAACATGGTGATTCTCCTTATGCTTCTATAGGGGTAACAGCGGTGATGCCGTGCAGTCGCTCAACATAAGCGACGTTTTTTGCCTAGAACACCCAACGGTCATGGGCCGGCAGTTCGTCCAGAGTGGAACCCTGATCTACCAGGCTCAATTGCGGGGCAGTCACATCGGCGCTGGCGCTGCCAATGGAACGGAAATGGGTCTGGGTCATGACGGGACGTTCAAATTGCGGGGCTGGCTGCGCACGCTCCTGCCAATGCTGCAACTGCTGGCCGGCAATCAACGTGACCATCAACGCCAGGCTGGCGAACAGGCCCTGCTGCAAGCGCAGCGGCGATACACGCAATTGGCTGAGGCTTTGGCGAGTCATACAGCATTACTCCCGCATTCTGATTATTCGTTCATGACGCTCTTGGGGGAGATATTGCAGAGTGCATGCCAGCTTTATTGCAAAATAAAACCTAATAAAATCAATAAGTTATACTTGATCGATGGAATCATCGCCTAGCATCCTGCACGATGCCTCGGTATAGGCCGTGCGAAATGCACGATGCCCAGTAGACGGAACCAGACACTTGGCGCGCACATCCAAGGGTCGAAGAGCAATAAGGCCTTAAAATGTCCGCAAACCACGTCTGTAGGAAGGCGCGCAGATAGCTGCACGAAGAAGCCTTTTATGAATCAGAATAAACCATGCAACTTGCCCGATTATTCCGGGACTAAACACCATCACATTTATAGTTAAGGAGTGCGGGACAGATGGATTCAGCCAAGGAACTTCAAGGCCGCATTCTTTTAGTGGATGACGAATCCGCGATCCTGCGCACCTTCCGCTATTGCCTGGAAGATGAGGGCTACACCGTCGCCACCGCGAACAGCGCCGCACAGGCCGATGCCCTGATGCAGCGTCAGGTGTTCGACCTGTGCTTCCTCGACCTGCGGCTGGGCGAGGACAATGGCCTGGACGTGCTGGCCCAGATGCGCGTGCAGGCTCCGTGGATGCGCGTGGTGATTGTGACCGCCCATTCGGCTGTGGATACCGCCGTGGACGCCATCCAGGCTGGCGCCGCCGACTACCTGGTCAAACCTTGCAGCCCAGACCAACTGCGCCTGGCTACCGCCAAGCAACTGGAAGTGCGTCAGCTCTCAGCGCGGTTGGAAGCACTGGAAGGCGAAGTGCGCCAGCCCAAAGACGGCCTCGACTCCCATAGTCCGGCCATGATGGTGGTGTTGGAAACCGCGCGGCAGGTGGCCGGAACGGACGCCAACATCTTGATCCTCGGCGAGTCCGGCACCGGTAAAGGTGAGTTGGCCCGGGCGATACACGGCTGGAGCAAACGCTCGAAGAAGTCCTGCGTGACCATCAACTGCCCCTCACTGACCGCCGAACTAATGGAAAGCGAACTGTTCGGCCACAGCCGTGGCGCGTTCACCGGCGCCAGTGAAAGCACCTTGGGCCGAGTGAATCAGGCGGACGGCGGCACGCTGTTTCTCGACGAGATCGGCGATTTCCCCCTCACGTTGCAACCCAAGTTGCTGCGGTTTATCCAGGACAAAGAGTATGAGCGCGTGGGCGACCCGGTCACTCGCCGCGCCGACGTGCGCATCCTCGCAGCCACCAACCTGAACCTGGAAGACATGGTGCGCGATGGCCGGTTCCGTGAAGACTTGCTCTACCGCCTGAATGTCATCACCTTGCACTTGCCGCCGCTGCGCGAACGCAGTGAAGACATCCTGACCCTGGCTGACCGCTTCCTTGCCCGCTTCGTCAAGGAATACGCGCGCCCGGCACGCGGCTTCAGTGATAATGCCCGCGAAGCGCTACTCAACTATCGCTGGCCCGGCAACATCCGCGAACTGCGTAACGTGGTGGAACGCGCCAGCATCATCTGCCCTCAGGAAAAGGTGGAGATCAGCCACCTGGGGATGGCCGAGCAACCGGCCAACAATGCACCGCGTATCGGAGCGGCTTTGAGCCTGGACGAGCTGGAAAAGGCTCATATCGGCGCCGTACTTGCGACCAGCGACACGCTGGACCAAGCGGCCCGCACACTCGGCATCGATGCGTCGACGCTGTACCGCAAACGCAAGCAGTACAACCTTTGAATAGGACTTTATGAAGCTCGCGATGAAACTGCGCACCCGGTTATTCCTGAGCATCTCAGCGTTGATTACCGTGGCTTTGCTGGGGTTGATCCTGGGCTTGGTCAGCGTCATGCAAATGGCCAAGACCCAGGAATCGTTGATCCGCAGTAATTTCATCACCCTGGACCTGGGGCTCAAGTTGCGTCAGAGCCTGGGCGACCAGTTGATCATGATGCTGGAGAAGCGTCCCGACCCAGACGCCCTGCAAGCCTCAAAGCAGCATTATTTCGATCTGTTGGACCAGGGCATCGCCCATGAACAGGCCGACGGCAAAAACCATGGTTTCAGCCAGGCACGCTCGGATTACCAGAATCTGCTCAATGCGTTTGACCAATCCCAACAGGCATCACCGCCTGCGGGCAGCAAGGAAAGGCTCACCGAAACCTTCAACATACTGCGCAACGGCTTGATTGCCGAACACAAGCGGGCGCTGGAAAATATCAGTACCAGTGAGCATAAATCCCGTGAGCGCGCGTTGTTGATAGCGGGCCTGCTCGGGCTGGTGGGGCTCGCGGTGCTGATCATCGGTTTCGTCACGGCCCATGGCATCGCCCGGCGTTTCGGTGGTCCCATCGAGGCCCTGGCCAAGGCCGCCGACAAGATCGGGCAGGGCGACTTTGAAGTCACGCTGCCGATCTCCTCCGCAGCGGAAATGAACCTGCTGACCCGCCGCTTCGGCATCATGGCCGAAGCGTTGCGCCAACATCAGGCCACTAACATCGATGAGCTGCTGGCCGGCCAACAGCGCCTGCAAGCGGTGCTCGACAGTATCGATGACGGCCTGTTGATGATTGATCGCCAAGGCTGCCTGGAGCACCTCAACCCTGTGGCGCAGCGCCAATTGGGCTGGGATGAGGAGCGGCTGGGTCAAGGGCTTGGCGAAGCCATGGGTCGCGCGGAAATGGATGAACAGCTGCAACTGGTGCTACGCGGCGGCAACCTGGAGCGGGCCCCGGATGATCTGGAGGTGGAAGTCGAGGGTGAGTTACGCCTGCTGACCTACAGCCTGACCCCGGTTAGCCATACACAGGGTCACATTCTCGGGGCCGTGATGGTGCTGCATGATGTGACAGAACAGCGCGCCTTCGAACGGGTGCGCAGCGAGTTCGTGTTGCGCGCCTCCCATGAGCTGCGCACCCCGGTTACCGGCATGCACATGGCCTTCGGCTTGTTCCGTGAGCGGGCCAAATTCCCTGCGGACTCCCGCGAGGCGGACCTGCTGGATACGGTCAATGAAGAGATGCAGCGCCTGATGCAGTTGATCAATGACCTGCTCAACTTCTCGCGTTACCAGAACGGCCTGCAAAAACTCACCCTGGGGACGTGCGATGTCACCGACTTGCTGGAGCACGCACGGGCCCGATTTGCTGAGCCTGCGAACGCCCAGCACATTGAGTTGCTGGTAGAAGCTCAACCTGAATTGCCACGGCTGTATGCCGACCAAGTGCAACTGGAGCGGGTGCTCGACAACCTGCTGGGCAATGCCCTGCGCCACACCGCCGAAGGCGGGCAGATTCGTCTGCAGGCACGACGGCATGGTGAGCGGGTGATTATCAGCGTCGAGGATAACGGCGAAGGCATTGCCTACGGCCAGCAAGGGCGGATCTTCGAACCCTTTGTACAGGTGGGCCGCAAGAAGGGCGGTGCGGGCCTGGGCTTGGCACTGTGCAAGGAAATCGTGCAATTGCACGGCGGCCGCATGGGTGTGTACTCGCGGCCGGGGCAGGGTACGCAGTTCTATATGGCATTACCCCTGTAGGAGAGAGCTTGCTCGCTCCTACCTGTACACCATCAGCGGTGATTCAAGGCCCGCAGGATTGCGGCACTTTCAGCATCCGGAGTGCCATCAAACAGCGATGGCCGGAAGCGCATCTGGAACGCGGCGATGACGTGCCGCGTGGCCACATCCAACTCGCCAGTCTGCGGCGTCTGGTAGCCCAGGCGCGCCAGCTCTTCCTGGAACCAGGTAATGCTTGGTAACTGCGCGGCGTACTGCACCTGGAACCGGGCCACTGCCTGGGCATCCGGCCACACGGCCAGACCTTCTGCCGCCAAGCGTTTCCAAGGGAACAACGGGCCTGGGTCCAGCTTGCGCAGTGGGGCGATGTCGCTGTGCCCGATGATGTTCTTGGGGTCGATGCCATTGCGCTTGCTGATGTCCTTGAGCAGCACGATCAGCGACTGCACCTGCGCTTCGGAATACGGGTACCACACACGCCCCGTGGGAGTATCACTGAACCCTGGGTTGACGATCTCGATGCCGATGGAGCTGGAATTGAGCCAGGTGCGCCCCATCCACTCGCTTTCCCCCGCGTGCCAGGCGCGCTGGCTTTCATCCACCAGCTTGTAGATGGTGCCGGAGGCGTCGTCGCCGATCAGGTAATGACTGCTGACCTGGCCATGGGTCAACAGCGCCAGGGAACGTTCAAGGTTGGTCGAGGTGTAATGCACCACAACGAACTGCACGCGGTTGTCGTGGTTAACCGAAGGATGGCTGGTGTTCAGGCGCGGGCCACTGGCGCAGCCGGCGAGCAGAAGAAACGCTAAAGCGATATACAAGGATTTCATGGCGAGAGGCATTACACTGAAAGACGATAATGCAACAGTGTAACGTACGGCTCACGGCCAAGCGGTCAAATTACAAAATGGAACATCTTTTATGCCGCCTGCACCTGATTACGTCCCGCAGCTTTTGCCCTGTAGAGCGCTTCATCGGCACGCTTGAGCGCCAGGTCACTGCGCTCGCCGGGTTGAAACTGCGCCACGCCCATGGACACCGTGATCGTTACCGGCTCACCCTTGAAGTGGAACGGGCACGCTGCAATAGCCTCACGCAATACTTCACCTACGGCCAAGGCATCCGCCAAGGCCGAGTCGGGCATTAGCAGCACAAACTCTTCACCCCCGAAACGCGCGATGAAGTCCGTCGGCCGCAGGCGCTTGCTCAGCACATTGGCGATGATCTTCAAGACTTTGTCCCCTGCCAGGTGACCGTAGCCGTCGTTGATGCGTTTGAAGTGGTCCAGGTCGAGCATGGCCAGCGACAGGCTGTTACCGCGCTGATGCCAGGCGTTGACTTCGTAATCGAGGCGTTCGCTCCACGCCGCACGGTTGGGCAACCCGGTGAGCGGATCGAGCAAGGCCTTCTGGCGTTGTACCTCCAGGTGCTCGCGGTAGCCCTGGGCCTCCTGCTCCATATGGGCCACGCGTTCAGCCAGACCTTTGAGGCGTGCGGCCACTTCCTGTTCGCGCAGGTCACGCTGTTGCTGGTGTTCATCCATGGTGCCGAGCAAGCCTTCAAGATGGCTTTCGAGCACCTGCTTGAGGCTGTCCAGGTCGGCAGCGTCCTGCACGCTGCTTTGCAGGCCGTCGACCTGCTCGCGAATCTGCGTGTCCAACTCCCGCGCGGCCAGGCTGCTGTCGGCGTGGCCCTCGCTGGCGACCTGCAGATGACCCTGGAATGCCTCGAGACGCTCGTTGAGCTGCTTGAGATAAGCCTCGAACTCATGCTGGCCACTGTCGGTGACCGCCAGCATCAGCACGGCCAGGTCATCCAGGATCGGGAGCAGTTCGTACCAATTCAAACCATGGGCGAGACGTTCACGCATCGCCTCGGCCTGGGGCTGGTGACGTTCAGGCAGGGAAAGGTCTTCCAGCAGGCCGAGCAAAGTGCCTTCAATGTGCTTGGCCACCGAACTATAGGACGGTTCAGGCGAATCAGGCAGGGCGTAGGTGCCGTCCGGTTGCAGTTCGTCGGGCTCGGGACCTTCCAGCACAGGGGGCAGCGACAGGCTGCCGATGGTGGTTTCATCCGGCGTTTCGACTGGAACCGGCGGCGGTTCGATAAAGGCGGCGAGTGCGCTTTCTTGAGCAGGCTCCGCAACCGGAGGCGCCTGCACGTCGGGTTCAGATAATTGCGCAGGCGCCGCAATCGACGGCAGCTCTGGAGCGTCGAATAACGGCGTGTCGCTGGCGACCTCTTGCCCTCCGGCCGCTGCAACAGGCGCAGGCTTCAAGGCCACGGGCGTAGGTGACAGCGGTGCAAAGGCACGCAAGGCTTGGGTCAATTCTTCCGATTGCGCAGGCTCTTCCGGTTCGGGCGCGGGTGTGGGCGCTGCAGGCTTTGGCGGTGCCAATTGCGCTGCCGGCAGTGGCTCCGCGTCAACCGGGAGCGCTTCACTGGCGGCCTCTTTACTACCGAACAGGCGTTGCAACAGACCCGGGCCTGGGCGTGCGGGTTCGCCTTCAGGCTCCAGATTATTCAGCGCCTGCCCCTGCAGGCTGCTCAGCTCACTGAGCAGCAGCGGTATCTCCCGCGCTTGCGCCACGCGACCATCGAGTTGCTTGGCGAAGGTTTTCAGCGGACGAGCCACCTCGCGGGGCAGCGGCAGCTTTTGCAACTGGGTGACCAATGCGGTGAGCGCGGCGCTGATCTGGTCGACGCGGGTTTCGCGGCGCTGCTCCGAATCCAGCACGGCCTTTTCCAGGCGTGGCAGTAAAGCGGCGAGGGCAGCATCCATGTCGTCCGTGCGCACGACATCGCGCATTTCCTTCATGCATTGGTCGACAGCTCGGTCGGTGCCTTCGGCGGCCAGCGTGCTGCGCACCAGCCCGCGGCGCAGCAAATCGAGGCGGGCAGCCCAGCGGCGTTCGAGTTTGTCTTGTTGCTCGATGCTCTGGAGGTATTTCTCTTTCCAGCGCTGGGCGTCGTCGCTCATGCAAGGGGTCCGCGAGGGCCTGGGCTCAACGCGGGTAATGCATCAGCCGTGAGCGAACCCGGCAGACGAATCTCTACCGCGACCGGCAGGTGATCGGAAATGGGCTGCGCCAGCACTTGCACACTTTCCAGTGTGAGGCTTGGGCTGAGCAGGATATGGTCAAGACAGCGCTGCGGGCGCCAGCTGGGAAACGTGGCTTCGACTTGCGGCGCCAATAACCCAAGGTCGCGCAGCGGAGAATTCTGCAGCAGGTCGTTGGCATGGGTGTTCATGTCACCCATGAGCACCTGGTGCTTGTAGTTACCAATCAATTCACGCACATAGGCCAGTTGCAGGTTGCGCGTACGCCCCCCGAGGGCCAGGTGCATCATCACCACCACCAAGGCTTCCGGGCCTTCGCCAAAACGCACAAGGATCGCCCCGCGCCCTTTGGGGCCTGGCAAGGGGTGATCTTCAATAGCCGTGGGTTTGAGGCGGCTGAGTACGCCATTGCTGTGCTGCGCCAGGCGCCCCAGGTTGCGGTTGAGTTGCTGATACCAGTACGGGAAGGCGCCCAGCTGAGCCAGGTGTTCCACCTGGTTGATATAGCCGGAGCGCAGGCTGCCGCCGTCGGCTTCCTGCAGCGCGACCAAGTCGAAGTCGCTGAGCAGGTCGCCGATTTTCTGCAGGTTACCGGTACGCCCCTTGTGGGGCAGCAGGTGCTGCCAGCCACGCGTGAGGTAATGCCGATACTTCTCGGTACTGTTGCCCACCTGGATATTGAAACTGAGCAGGCGCAAGCGGCTATCTGCCGGCAGGCCTGTGGACTCCAGGTGATGCTCGTTGACCTGCGGTTCATGCAGGCCAACGACACGCTCGGTACCCCAGCGGCGCATGGCGAGCCCCTTACTTGGCAGCGCGTTCTTTGGCAATCAGTTGGTCAGCAACGTTGAGGGTCGCTTCAGGACCACCGGTGCTGCCCAGGTCGAAACGGTATTTGCCGTTGACGATCAGCGTGGGAACGCCTTGCACGCCGTACTTCTGCGCGAGTTCCTTGGCCTGTTTGATCTGGCCCTGGATAGCGAAAGAGTTGAAGGTCGCCAGGAACTTGTCCTTGTCGACACCTTGAGTAGCAACAAAGTCAGCCATTTCGTCCGGTTTGGTCAGGCGCTTGCCCTGTTTCTGGATCGCTTCGAAGACGGCGTTGTGGACCTTGTGCTCAACACCCATGGCTTCCAGGGTCAGGAACAGTTGGCCGTGGGCGTCCCATGGGCCACCGAACATGGCGGGAATGCGACGGAAATTAACGTCCTTGGGCAGCTTTTCAGCCCATGGGTTGATAGTCGGCTCGAACGCGTAGCAATGCGGGCAACCGTACCAGAACAGCTCCACCACCTCGATCTTGCCGGGTACCGCAACCGGAACCGGATTAGACAGCTCAACATAGGTTTTACCGGCTTCAAGCGGCACATCGGCAGCTTGTGCGGTCATGCCGAAGAGGCTGGCAGTGACGAGAGCGGCGCTGAGGATCAGATTACGCATGCTTTACTCCTGGACAAATAAAGTCGCCTCACGCGACCTTTGTTGTGACAGGTCTACGCGGACATGAGTTCGTTAGTGTAACGGCAGCGGCCACAAAAAAGGGCGGCCTGAGCCACCCTTTTTATGCTTGCATCGCGGGATTAATCGAGCGTTAACGCCCAGCCCCGTCAGTGCAGGCCCTGGATATAACTGGAGAGGGCTGCGATGTCTTCGTCGCTCAGCTTGCGAGCGATGGTGCGCATAGTCATGGCATCCCCATCGTTGGCCCGGCCGGCTTCTTCTTTGCGAAAGTCGGTCAACTGCTTGGCGATGTAGGTGGCGTGCTGGCCGCTCAGGTGCGGGAAGCCTGCGGCAGCGTTGCCTGCACCATTGGGCGAGTGGCAACCGGTGCAGGCAGGTAAGCCTTTTTCCAGGTTACCGCCACGGAACAACTGCTCTCCGCGGGCGACCAGTTTAGGGTCGGCAGCTCCCACGCTGCCCTTCTGGCTGGCAAAATACGCCGCGAGGTCCGCCAGGTCCTGATCGTTGAGATTGGTCAGCAGGCCGGTCATTTCCAGCACCGTGCGCTTGCCGTCCTTGATGTCGTGCATCTGCTTGCTCAGGTAACGTTCACCCTGGCCGGCCAGTTTGGGGAAGTTCGGCGCCGGGCTGTTACCATCCGGCCCGTGGCAGGCACCACACACGGCGGCCTTCGCTTGACCGGCAGTGGCATCACCTTTGACGGGGCCCTCTGCAGCGACGGCAGCGCCTGTGATGCCCAAGGTCAACAGCAGACTCACGATCAGTTTGTTCATCAGCTAATCCAACTACGGCTAAGGGTTTAAGAGTTATCTACCGGGTTTACTCACCATCAAATCAATGACGGCCTGGTAATCCTCAGTACTGCAGTCCATGCACAAACCACGCGGCGGCATTGCCTTGAAACCCTGGGTCACGCACTGCGTCAGCCTGACCATGCAAACTCGGTTGATCCTGTGTAGCCTGAGCGCCGTAAAGCGGAATCAGGGCAGCAGAAGCGAGCAACCGTCGGTCCATACATCGACCTATTCAGGGTTTGAGAGCGTTTTGCGTTCTAATGCGCAATAAAGGTCTTTCGCTCCCGTGAACCTCATCCTTCGCTGGGACAAAGCACACACAAAATCTGCGGCATTATATACTGGCGCTACTGAAACGGAAACGACACCGCTTGCCGCACCCTTTCTCGGCACCGCCCACATCGGAAATCTCATGCAACTCAAGAACCCCATCCTCGGCCTGTGCCAACAGTCCACCTTCATGCTCAGCGCCGCCAAAGTGGACCAATGCCCCGATGACGAGGGCTTTGAAGTCGCCTTTGCCGGCCGTTCCAACGCCGGTAAATCCAGCGCACTGAACACCCTGACTCACGCCAGCCTGGCGCGCACCTCGAAAACCCCGGGCCGCACGCAACTACTCAATTTCTTCAAGCTAGACGATGATCGGCGTCTGGTCGACCTGCCGGGCTACGGTTATGCAAAAGTACCTATCCCGCTGAAGCTGCACTGGCAGCGTCACCTTGAGGCTTACCTGGGTGGTCGCGAGAGTCTGAAGGGTTTGATTCTGATGATGGATATCCGTCATCCAATGACCGACTTCGACTTGCTGATGCTCGACTGGGCTGTCGCCAGCGGCATGCCGATGCACATTTTGCTGACCAAGGCCGACAAGCTCACCTACGGCGCAGCCAAGAACACCCTGCTCAAAGTGCAGTCCGAAATCCGTAAGGGCTGGGGCGATACCATCACGATTCAACTGTTCTCCGCCCCCAAGCGCATGGGCCTGGAAGAAGCCTACACCGTACTGGCCGGCTGGATGGAATTGGCGGACAAGGGCGCAGAAATCGCCGAATAACTTTTCTGCGGGCAAAAAAAACCCCGGACTTCTTTTGGGGAGGGGAAGTTCGGGGTTCAAGTTCCGGACCGCTAGGGCGGGGTCCGGAATTATCTGCCAACACTTAACACAACATAGGAGCATTGAAGGGCTTCACCACCCATTCAGTAACTCTGAGTGGCAGTTCACAGGTTAAGTTCCGACAGACTCAAAAAACTATTGGAAATAACTGACCCCCGTTTGCGCTCTAAACCGCTTCGCCACCACTGGCGATGATGGCAAAGCCGCAGAATCAGTGCGCCTCGTCCCAGTTATCGCCTACGCCTACGTCCACCACCAAAGGCACGTCCAACTGCGCCGCCGCGCTCATATGCTCGCGAATCTTCTCGCTGACCTGCGCGACCAAGTCTTCACGCACCTCCAGCACCAATTCGTCGTGCACTTGAAGGATAACCTTGGCATCCAGGCCCGACTCGGTCAGCCAGTTATCCACCTGCACCATGGCTTTCTTGATGATGTCCGCCGCCGTGCCCTGCATCGGCGCGTTGATCGCCGTGCGCTCGGCCGCCGCGCGCTCTTGGGGCTTGTTGGAGTTGATATCCGGCAAGTACAGCCGTCGTCCGAAGAACGTTTCGACATACCCCTGATCCGCCGCCTGGGCGCGGGTGCCCTCCATGTATTCGCGCACCCCTGGGTAGCGGGCGAAGTACACATCGATGTAAGCCTTGGCGGTCTTGGTATCGACGCCGATGTCCTTACCCAGCTTCTGGGCGCCCATGCCGTAAATCAGGCCGAAGTTGATCGCCTTGGCGCTGCGGCGCTGGTTGGACGTGACCTCATTCAACTCGACCTTGAACACTTCGGCCGCCGTGGCCGTATGCACGTCCAGGTCATTGCGGAAGGCGTTCATCAAGCCTTCGTCCTTGGACAAATGCGCCATGATCCGCAGCTCGATCTGCGAATAGTCCGCCGCTAGCAGCTTGTAACCCTTGGGCGCGACAAACGCCTGGCGAATGCGCCGCCCCTCGGCGGTGCGCACCGGGATGTTCTGCAGGTTCGGATCGCTGGAGGACAAGCGCCCGGTCGCCGCGACGGCCTGATGGTAGGACGTATGAATACGCCCGGTACGCGGGTTGATCTGTTCCGGCAGGCGGTCGGTATAGGTACTTTTGAGCTTGCTCATGCTGCGGTACTGCATCAGTACCTTGGGCAGCGGGAAATCATCCTCGGCCAGTTTGGCCAGTACTTCCTCAGCCGTGGATGCCTGGCCCTTGCCGGTTTTCTTCAGCACCGGCATGCCGAGCTTCTCGTACAGGATCGCCCCGAGCTGCTTGGGCGAACCCAGGTTGAATTCTTCACCGGCGATCTCGTACGCCTGGCGCTCCAGCTCGACCATCTTGTTACCCAGCTCGATGCTCTGGATGCCGAGCAGGTCCTTGTCTACCAGTGCGCCCTGGCGCTCGATGCGTGCCAGCACCGGCACCAGCGGCATCTCGATGTCCGTCAGCACACTGGCCAGGGTCGGGATCGCGGCCAGTTGCGCGTACAAGTGTTGATGCAGGCGCAAGGTCACGTCGGCATCTTCGGCCGCGTAGGGGCCGGCTTGCTCAAGGGCGATCTGGTCGAACGTGAGTTGCTTTGCACCTTTGCCGGCGATGTCCTGGAAGCTGACCGTGTCGTGGTCCAGGTACTTCTTCGCCAGACTGTCCATATCGTGCCGCGTCGCGGTGGAATTGAGCACGTAGGATTCGAGCATGGTGTCGAAGGCGATGCCGCGCACGGTAATGCCCTGGGCAGGGTCGCCGCCAATGGCGCAGTTGGCCAGGATGTTCATATCGAACTTGGCGTGCTGGCCCACCTTGAGTTTGGTCGGGTCTTCCAGCAGCGGTTTCAGGGCCAGCAGCACGGTGTCGCGGTCCAATTGATCCGGCGCGCCGATATAGGAATGGGTCAGCGGGATGTAGGCGGCTTCATGGGGCTGCACAGCAAACGAGACCCCGACCAATTGCGCCTGCTGGGCGTCGATGCCGGTGGTTTCGGTGTCGAAAGCAAACAACGGCGCATCGTGGAGTTTTTTCAGCCACACGTCGAAGGTGGCCTGGTCCAGAATGGTGGTGTAAACCGCTTCTACCGGTACCGATATAACAGCCTCGACCGGCATTTCGGCGGCAGGCGCAACTTCGCTCGCCGATTTGAGCTCGACACGCTTGGCATCGCGCTGGATCTCGTCGTACCAGCTTTTGAACTCAAGCAGCGTGTACAGCTCCAGCAGCTTTTCGCGATCCGGTTCGATCAGGTGCAAATCATCCAACCCGATATCCAGCGGCACATCGATCTTGATCGTCGCCAACTGATAAGACAGGAATGCCATCTCCTTATGCTCTTCCAGCTTGGCCGGCAGGGTCTTGGCCCCACGGATAGGCAGGGTCGGCACAATATCCAGCTGCTCATAAAGCTCTTTGAGGCCGCCATTGACCCCTACCAGCAAGCCGGAGGCGGTCTTGGGGCCAATGCCCGGAACGCCGGGAATGTTGTCGGACGAATCCCCCATCAACGCCAGATAGTCGATGATCTGCTCCGGAGCGACACCGAATTTCTCCTTAACGCCCTCGATGTCCATCGAGCTACCGGTCATGGTGTTGACCAAGGTAATGTGGCCGTCCACCAACTGCGCCATGTCTTTGTCACCGGTCGAGATCACCACCGGGCGGCTGGCGGCCGCGCTGCTGCGGGCCAGAGTGCCGATCACGTCATCGGCCTCAACGCCCTCGACGCACAGCAACGGGAAGCCAAGAGCGATCACGCTTTGATGCAGCGGCTCGATCTGCAGGCGCATGTCATCGGGCATGCTCGGGCGGTTGGCTTTGTATTCGGCGTACATCTCATCGCGAAACGTCCCACCCTTGGCGTCGAAAACCACGGCAAATGGGCTGTCCGGGTACTGCTTGCGCAGGCTTTTGAGCATGTTCAACACGCCCTTGACCGCACCGGTGGGCAGGCCTTTGGAGGTGGTCAGCGGTGGCAGCGCGTGGAAGGCGCGGTACAGATAAGAAGAACCGTCCACCAGGACGAGGGGCGCTTGGCTCATGAGCAGGATCAACCTTTTCGGCGGGTCAGGCGCTAGAATAGCCGGACCAATGAAAACAAAGGGACAAGGTTATCATGCGTACATTCAATCGCCTGCTGTTGACCGGTTTGATTGCACTCGCTCCGATGGCTGCCACGGCGGCAGACAGTGCCCCTGGAGGTGATCCGGAAGTTACCATTCGCACGGAAGGCGACAAAACCATCCAGGAATACCGCCAAAACGGCTTTCTGTACGCAATCAAAGTCACCCCGAAGGGCGCACCACCGTACTTTCTGGTACGTGCGGACGGCACCGACGCGAACTTCATCCGCTCTGACCAGCCGGATATGCTGATCCCGTCATGGAAGATCTTCGAATGGAAATGATTTCTTAATTTTAACCGGCGCTGCCCACCGCAGCGCCCGTAACGGCAGTTTTAACCATGTCTGTGTTCACCCCCCTGGCTCGGCCCGAGCTGGAAACCTTTCTCGCCCCTTACGGGCTCGGCCGCCTGCTTGATTTCCAGGGGATTGCCGCCGGCAGCGAAAACACCAATTTCTTTATCAGCCTGGAACAGGGTGAATTCGTCCTGACCCTGGTTGAGCGTGGCCCGGTGGCAGAAATGCCGTTCTTCATCGAACTGCTTGACGTGCTCCACGACGCCGATCTGCCTGTGCCGTACGCCCTGCGTACCACCGACGGTATCGCTTTGCGCGAACTCAAGGGCAAACCGGCCTTGCTGCAACCGCGCCTGGCGGGCAAGCACATCAAGGAGGCCAATGCGCAGCATTGCGCCCAGGTTGGCGAACTGCTCGGCCACCTGCACTTGGCCACCCAGGGCGAAAAGGTACTTGAACGCAAGACCGACCGCGGCCTGGCGTGGATGCTCAGCGAGGGCGCGCAGCTTATTTCGCACCTCAACGAGGCCCAGCAACGCCTGTTGCGCGATGCGCTGGCCGAGATCGACGCTCACAAGGCTGACATCCTCGGCCTGCCACGAGCGAATGTGCACGCCGATCTGTTTCGCGATAACGCGATGTTTGAAGGCACGCACCTGACGGGCCTGATCGACTTCTACAACGCCTGTTCGGGGCCGATGCTCTACGACGTGGCAATCGCCTTGAATGACTGGTGCTCGGATGCCGATGGCGTGATTGACGGTCACCGTGCCCGGGCGCTGCTGGGCGCTTACGCGGGGCTACGAGCGTTTACCGCGAAGGAAGCCGAGCTATGGCCGACCATGCTGCGCGTGGCGTGCGTACGGTTCTGGCTGTCCCGGCTGATCGCGGCCGAGTCATTTGCCGGGCAGGATGTGTTGATTCACGACCCGGCTGAGTTCGAGCATCGCCTGGCGCAGCGTCAGCAGGTCACGCTCCACCTACCGTTCGCGCTTTAAAAGACCGACTCGGTCAATGTGGGAGCTGGCTTGCCTGCGATAGCGGTATCAACTGAGCCAACGCTATCGCGGGCAAGCCCGCTCCCACAGGAGTTTTGTGTTACCTGTTAGAGCGACTCCAGGCAACCGGCCAGATCATTGCCGAGTTTTTCCAGCACCTGCTCATAACCCTGCGCGGTAGCCGGCGTATAGCCACCCAACGCATCCAATTCCGCCAACTTCACCGGCAACCCGGCCACCAGGGTTTCGGCCAAGCGAGGTCGCAACGGCGGCTCGCTGAACACGCAAGTCTTGCCCACGTCCTGCAAACGCGCGCGCATCGCCGCTACGTGCTGCGCGCCCGGCTGCACTTCGGCGGCCACGCTGAACACGCCAGCATGCTTCAAACCGTACGCCTCTTCGAAGTAATCAAAGGCTTCGTGGAACACGAAATAAGGTTTGCCATCAACGCCCGCCAAACGCTGCTTCAGGCGCGCATCCAGCGCGTTCAGGCGTTCTTCGAAGGCCTTCGCATTGCTCTGATAACGCTCGGCATTGGCTGGGTCGGCAGCGCTCAGATCGGCCGCCATCCGAGCGGCGATCACACGTGCATTGACCGTGGACAGCCACAGGTGCGCATCCACACTGCCTGGGCGGTGATCATGGTCATGTTCGTCGGCTTCATCGGCATGTGAATGGCTATCTTCGCCGAAGATGCGCAGTTTCATGCCTGGCAGGTCCTGCACGGCCACCGTTGGCGCCGTACGGCCTTTGAGCACACGCGGCAAAAACGTTTCCATGTCCGGCCCGATCCAGTACAGCAGGTCCACCGACTGCACACGCCGTACGTCGGATGGGCGTAAAGCGAAGTTGTGCGGCGACGCCCCCGGCGGCAGCAATACCTCTGGAACAGCCACGCCGTCCTGCACGGCAGCGGCAATCAGTTGCAACGGCTTGATGCTCGTCAGTACCTTGACCTCGGCCTGAGCGGCACCCGCAACGAACAAACTGGTGACAAATACGACAAAAACGGGAAAAAGTCGGGACACGATGACCACTCGATGGCGTAGGAACGGGTAACATAATAACGTCTCTATCAAATATCTGTCGCCGCTCATGCCTAAAACACCGCTTGCCAGCCGTCCCCACGACCACTCTCACTGCGTGCACACCGCATTGTCAGAGGCCGACACCCTGTGCGCAAAGAAAGGCTTGCGCCTGACTGCCTTGCGTCGCCGGGTGCTGGAGCTGGTGTGGCAGAGCCACAAGCCTTTGGGCGCGTACGACATTCTGGGCGTCCTCAGCGAGCAGGACGGCCGCCGCGCCGCGCCGCCCACCGTTTACCGTGCGTTGGATTTCCTGCTGGAAAACGGCCTGGTGCACCGTATCGCCTCGCTTAACGCCTTTGTCGGTTGCAACCACCCGGAGCACGCGCATCAGGGCCAGTTCTTGATCTGCCGCGAGTGCCACGCCGCCATTGAGCTTGAACAAAAAAGCATCAGCGACGCCATTATCAAAAGCTCTGCCGACGTCGGCTTCAAGGTCGAAGGGCAAACGGTCGAAGTGGTCGGCCTGTGCGCAGGCTGCCAGGGGGTTTGATGAGCAATGCGTTAATCCGCCTGGAGCAGGTCGGGGTCACGTTCGCCGGGCAAAACGTGCTGGAGAACATCGCACTGAGCGTGGAACCGGGGCAAATCGTCACCCTGATCGGCCCCAACGGCGCCGGCAAGACCACCTTGGTGCGCGCCGTGCTCGGGCTGCTCAAGCCCCACAGCGGCACGGTTTGGCGCAAGCCCAAGCTGCGCGTGGGCTATATGCCGCAAAAGCTGCACGTGGACCCGACATTGCCGCTCTCCGTATTGCGCTTCCTGCGCCTGGTGCCTGGCGTAGACCGCGCCCGCGCCCAGGCTGCGCTTAAGGAAGTCGGCGCCGAACACGTCATCGACAACCCGGTGCAAAGCATCTCCGGTGGCGAAATGCAGCGCGTGCTGCTGGCCCGCGCCCTGCTGCGCGAGCCCGAGCTGCTGGTACTCGATGAACCCGTGCAAGGTGTCGATGTCGCCGGCCAGGCCGAGCTGTACAGCCTGATCACCCGCCTGCGCGACCGCCATGGTTGCGGCGTACTGATGGTCTCCCACGACTTGCACCTGGTCATGAGCACCACCGACCAAGTGGTCTGCCTCAACCGCCACGTGTGCTGCTCCGGCCACCCGGAACAGGTCAGTGGCGACCCGGCGTTCGTGGAGCTGTTCGGCAAGAACGCCCAGAGCCTGGCGATCTACCATCACCACCATGACCACGCCCATGACCTGCATGGCGCCGTCGTCGATACCCCCCACGTTCATGGAGATAGCTGCAAGCATGGCTGATTTTCTGCTCTACGCCCTGCTGGCAGGCTTGGCTTTGGCACTGGTGGCGGGCCCATTGGGCTCGTTCGTGGTGTGGCGACGCATGGCCTATTTCGGCGACACCTTGTCCCATGCTGCCTTGCTGGGCGTGGCCATGGGCTTTCTGCTGGATGTAAGCCCGGCCATCGCCGTGACCGTCGGCTGCCTGCTGCTAGCCGTGCTGCTGGTGACCCTGCAGCAACGCCAGCCACTGGCCTCCGACACACTGCTGGGCATCCTTGCGCCCAGTACCTTGTCTCTGGGCCTGGTGGTGCTGAGCTTCATGCATGAAGTGCGCATCGACCTGATGGCCTACCTGTTCGGCGACCTGCTGGCGATCAGCCCGACCGACCTGGCCTGGATCCTCGGCGGCAGCGCTGCGGTGCTGGCGTTGCTGGTGGCCCTGTGGCGCCCGTTGCTGGCGATCACCGTGCATGAAGAACTGGCCAAGGTAGAAGGCTTGCCCGTCGCAGGCCTGCGTATGGCCTTGATGTTGCTCATCGCCGTGGTGATTGCTGTCGCGATGAAGATTGTCGGCGTATTGTTGATCACGTCGCTGCTGATCATTCCAGCCGCCGCCGCTCAGCGCCACGCTCGCTCTCCGGAGCAGATGGCGATTGGCGCCAGCCTCCTGGGGATGCTTGCAGTGTGTGGTGGCCTGGCGCTGTCCTGGTTCAAGGACACACCGGCCGGGCCGTCGATTGTGGTTACGGCGGCCGCCCTGTTTCTGCTGAGTTTTGTCCTGCCCCGTCGAGGGGTGTAGACTTGCTCGCTTTTTGCGCAAATAGAGAGTCGCAGGAATGAAGCCGTTCACCTCCCGTTATCTGCTCCTTGCCGCATTTTCACTGCTGCTGGGCGCCTGCCAAAGTACGCCGCCCGCTGCCCCCCAGGCTCCGGATCCGCGGGCTGCGGCCATCGCGCAGCTGGAACAAAACCTGGCCAGCAGCGAATTGGCCACCGCCGAAGACCAGCTGGCTGCATTGCAGGCCCAATCGCCCAATGACCCGGCACTTGAGGCCTACCAGCGTCAATTGGCCGAAGCCTACCTGCAACGCAGCCAGATCGTGCTGCAAAAAGGCGACGTCAACGCTGCCGCCACGGCCCTGAGCCGCGCCCGCGCCTTGATGCCCAAGGCCCCCGCGCTCACCGGTGGCGTCAACAGCGCCATCAGCCATGCGCGCAAAGCCGAATTGGACCAGGCAGAAGCTGCGTTGAAAGCCGCTGAGGCCAAGCCTGCCGCCAAGGTCATCGACCCGGCAGCGCCGAGCACCACCGTGGCGCTGAACCTTGCGGATGTTGAAGACATGCGCCATCAGTTGGACGCCATCGCCACCGATGTGGTGAATTACCAGTGCGACGTCAGCATTCAGGTGCCACGCACCCAGGATTACCCGTGGCTGGCCACGTTGCTGACCAAACGGGTAAAGCGGATTGATTCGGGGTATGACCTGAAAATTCACCGGCAGATTCTGAAACACATTCCGGCACAGGTTGTGCTGATTCCGCGCAAGGCGGACTAAAAGCATCGCAGGCAAGCCAGCTCCCACGTTTGAACAGTGTGGGAGCTGGCTTGCCTGCGATGACGACCTAACAAACAACCGATAAGTTAAGCCGGAATCGCCTTGGATTTCGGCTCACGCTCCCATACCCGATGCTGGGCAATCGCCGCAAAGAAGGCCTTGAACGCCTTGGCATCCGCGCCCACGATCAACCCCGCATCCTCCTCCAGTTTCAGCAGGTCCAGCAATGGCTTCACATCGCTGGCTACCGCAATCGCCTTCAGGTGTTTGTAGGCTTCCAGTACGTAATGCAACGCCACGCCATCACCGCTCAGCGCCTTCACGGACTCTTTGCCACCCGGGATAAACACTGCGTCGAAGGCAATGGACGGCATGCCTTCCATCGAGGCGTCGACCGGCAGCGTCTTGCCCTGCGCGGTGGTTACCGGCGCCGAAGTAGGCCCCAGCAACTTGGCATGGGCGCCTTCAGCTTCAAGCGCGGCTTTTAACGCGTCAATGGCCGCACCATCAACGCCGTTGGCTGCCAGAATCGCCACTTTGCGCGTTTTGATATCGCCCGACAGCAAATTCACCTGGCTCAAGGCTGGCGATTCTTTCAACGACGTTTCACGGGCAGGCACGGTGCCCTTGGTCGGCGCCGGCAAGCCGAGGTTTTGCGCAACGCGCTTGGCCAGCTCCAGGTCGATATTGGCCAGGATCTCGTTGACCTGGCGCGCACGGATGAACTCGCGCTCCACCTTGCCCAGCTCAAAACTGTAGGCCGCGATAATGTGCTCTTTCTCGTGGTGGCTCATGCTGTTGTAGAACAGCGTCGCCTGGGAGAAATGGTCACCGAAGGATTCGCTGCGCTCACGTACTTTGTTGGCATCGACGCGCTCGTAGTAGGACTCAAAGCCACCATCGGTAGGACCAGCAGGGGTTTCTTTCGGCCAACCACCATCAATAGAGTTTGGCTCGTAGGACGCACGACCCTTATCAATCACGGTGCGATGCTGAGCGTCGCGCTGGCCGTTATGGAAAGGCACGACAGGCCGGTTGATTGGAATCTCATGAAAGTTCGGCCCGCCCAGTCGGCTGATCTGGGTATCGGTGTAGGAAAACAGACGGCCCTGCAGCAATGGGTCGTTGGTGAAGTCGATGCCCGGCACGATGTGGCCCGGGCAGAACGCAACCTGCTCGACTTCAGCGAAGAAGTTGTCCGGGTTACGGTTGAGCACCATTTTGCCCAGCGGCGTGATCGGTACCAGTTCTTCTGGAATGATCTTGGTCGGGTCGAGCAAGTCGAAATCAAACGTGTGCTCGTCTTCTTCGGCCACGATCTGTACGCCCAGCTCCCACTCGGGGTAATCGCCGCTTTCAATCGCTTCCCACAGGTCACGACGGTGGTAGTCCGTATCTTTACCGGCCAGCTTTTGCGCCTCATCCCATACCAGCGAGCAGGTGCCGACTTTTGGACGCCAGTGGAACTTCACGAAGCTGGACTTACCTTCGGTATTGATCAAACGGAAGGTGTGTACCCCAAAGCCCTGCATGGCGCGCAGGCTTTTTGGAATGGCGCGGTCGGACATGGCCCAGATCACCATGTGCGCGGATTCCGGTTGCAGCGAAACAAAGTCCCAGAACGTATCGTGGGCCGAACCGCCGGTAGGAATCTCGTTATGAGGCTCGGGTTTCACCGCGTGGACGAAGTCAGGAAATTTGATCGCATCCTGGATGAAGAACACCGGCATGTTGTTGCCCACCAGGTCGAAGTTGCCTTCGTCGGTGAAGAACTTCACGGCAAAACCGCGAACGTCACGCACGGTGTCGCCGGAGCCACGCGGGCCCTGCACCGTGGAAAAACGCGCGAACACCGGGGTTTTATGCTCAGGCGTGCGCAGGAAACCTGCCTTGGTCAGCGCCGAATGGTCGCCGTAACTCTGGAAATAGCCATGGGCCCCCGTACCACGGGCATGCACGATGCGCTCCGGGATGCGCTCATGGTCAAAGTGCGTGATCTTTTCACGCATGATGAAGTCTTCCAGCAGCGAAGGGCCGCGGGCGCCGACTTTCAGGCTGTTCTGGTTGTCGGAAATCTTCACGCCCTGGTTGGTGCGCAGGGCCTGGCCGGTTGCATCGGAACGGAATTCTTCCAACGCCTGCAGCTTGGCGTTGGTGTTGCCACGGTCCAGGGTATCAGTGCCCGCGAGTTCACTCTTCGGCGGGGTGGCTGGCTTCTTGGTACTCATCAGTCAAAACTCCTTATTCAAAGTGGCCAGAGCGGTCCCCGGCTCGTTTGAGCAAAACCCCAGGCACGGCACCTGGGAAATCGAGTTGCTTAAGTAGTGACTGACTGGGTTTTGCACCGTTCCTTTTTTATGACCTTTGATCGCGTTATTGCCAAATGACTGGATGAATACGAAATAAATGCTAAGAAACGCTATACGGACAGGCTAAAATGCGCGCCCGGCTAACCGCTGATCCCTTTTCAATGCGCCCCACAAGGTTCGCTACGTGATCGAGTTTCAAAACGTCCATAAAACCTACCGCGTCGCCGGTAAGGATATCCCCGCCCTGCACCCCACCAGCCTGCGCGTCGCCAACGGCCAGGTGTTTGGCCTGATTGGCCACTCGGGTGCGGGTAAAAGCACACTGCTGCGCCTGATCAACCGCCTGGAAGAACCCAGCGGCGGGCAGATCACGGTCGACGGTGAAGAAGTCACCGCCCTGGATGCCAACGGCCTGCGCCGCTTCCGTCAGCAGGTCGGGATGATCTTCCAGCACTTCAACTTGCTGGCGTCCAAGACCGTGGCCGACAACGTCGCGCTGCCGCTGATGCTCGCCGGTGAACTGTCGCGCAAGGAAATCGACCAACGTGTGGCTGAGCTGCTCGCCCGCGTCGGCTTGTCGGACCACGCCAAGAAGTACCCGGCGCAGTTGTCCGGCGGCCAGAAACAGCGCGTCGGCATCGCCCGAGCCCTGGCGACCAAGCCAAAAATCCTGCTTTGTGACGAAGCCACCAGCGCCCTCGACCCGCAAACCACGGCGTCGGTCCTGCAACTGCTGGCCGAGATCAACCGCGAGTTGAACCTGACCATCGTGTTGATCACCCATGAAATGGACGTGATCCGCCGCGTATGCGACCAGGTCGCCGTCATGGACGCCGGGGTGATCGTCGAGCAAGGCTCGGTGGCCGACGTGTTCCTGCACCCCAAGCACCCGACCACCAAGCGCTTCGTACAAGAAGCCGAACAGGTGGACGAAGGCGAGCAGCGCGACGACTTTGCCCATGTGCCAGGCCGTATCGTGCGCCTGACGTTCCAAGGAGACGCGACCTACGCACCACTGCTGGGTACCGTCGCACGGGAAACCGGTGTGGACTACAGCATTCTTGCCGGTCGTATCGACCGCATCAAAGACATCCCTTACGGGCAACTGACCCTCGCCGTCACCGGCGGTGACATGGAAGCTGCGTTTGCACGCTTCACCGCCGCAGACGTTCACATGGAGGTGCTGCGCTGATGGACGTGTTCCTGAGTTTCTTCGCCAATATCGACTGGTCTGAAATCTGGCTCGCCACCGGCGACACCATGACCATGCTGTTCGGCTCGCTGTTCTTCACCGTGCTGCTGGGCCTGCCCCTGGGCGTGCTGTTGTTCCTGACCAGCCCGCGCCAGCTGTTCGAACAAAAAGGCCTGTACGCGCTGTTGTCGCTGATCGTGAATATCTTGCGCTCGCTGCCGTTCATCATTCTGTTGATCGTGATGATTCCGTTCACGGTACTGATCACCGGCACGTCGCTGGGTGTTGCCGGTGCGATCCCACCGTTGGTCGTCGGCGCTACGCCATTCTTTGCGCGCCTGGTGGAAACCGCATTGCGCGAAGTGGACCGTGGCATCATCGAAGCCACCCAGGCCATGGGCGCCACCACCCGCCAGATCATCACCAATGCCCTATTGCCCGAGGCCCGCCCTGGCATCTTCGCGGCGATTACGGTGACGGCTATTACACTGGTTTCCTACACCGCGATGGCTGGTGTGGTCGGTGCTGGCGGCCTGGGCGACCTGGCAATCCGTTTTGGCTACCAGCGCTTCCAGACCGATGTGATGGTGGTCACTGTGGTGATGCTGTTGATTCTGGTGCAAATTCTGCAAACCGTCGGCGACCGGCTGGTGGTGCACTTTTCTCGTAAATAACGGCCATTGCCGGCACGTAGCCGGCAGATGCCCGAACAAGGAGCTTGCTGGATGAAAAAACTACTGGTTGCTTTCGCCGCTGTGGCTGCGTTTTCCGCCCACGCCGAGACCATTACGGTCGCTGCTTCGCCGGTGCCTCACGCCGAAATCCTCGAATTCGTGAAGCCTGCCCTGGCCAAAGAAGGCGTGGACCTGAAGGTCAAAGTCTTCACCGACTACGTGCAGCCGAACGTACAGGTGGCTGAAAAGCGCCTGGATGCCAACTTCTTCCAGCACCAGCCGTACCTGGATGAATTCAACAAAGCCAAAGGCACTCACCTGGTGAGCGTCGGCGCTGTGCACCTGGAACCTCTGGGCGCTTACTCCAGCAAGTACAAAAAACTGGCCGACCTGCCTGACGGCGCCAACGTGGTGATCCCGAACGACGCCACCAACGGCGGCCGTGCGCTGTTGCTGCTGGCCAAGAACGGCCTGATCACCCTGAAGGACCCGACCAACATCCTGTCGACCATCAAGGACATCACCGGCAACGATAAAAACCTGAAATTCCGTGAACTGGAAGCCGCTACCTTGCCACGCGTGCTGACCCAGGTCGATCTGGCGCTGATCAACACCAACTACGCCCTGGAAGCCAAGCTGGACCCATCCAAGGATGCCCTGGTGATCGAAGGCAACGACTCGCCTTACGTGAACATCCTGGTAACCCGCGAAGACAACAAGGATGCAGACGCGGTGAAGAAGCTGGTTGCAGCCTTGCACACGCCTGAAGTGAAGAAATTCATCGAAGAGAAGTACAAAGGCGCGATCAAGCCAGCGTTCTGATCTCTCCTGATCTGATCGTTCCCACGCTCCGCGTGGGAACGCCTCTTGTGAAGCTCTGCGTCACGCTTGGGGACGCAGAGCGTCCCTAACTGCATTCCCACGCAGAGCGTTGGAACGATCATCAGGTGCTCACTTGCGCTGTAGCAACCCCGGCAACTGCGCCACCAGCTTCTGGTTGTTCAATGGCGCACGAATAAACCCACGCTGAGTACCATCCGGGCCGATCAGTGCCAGGTTACCGCTGTGGTCGACGGTGTAGTTCGGCTTGCTGGTATCCGCCGGAATGAAGGGAATGCTCACCGCATTCGAAACCTTCTGTACATCCTCCACATTCGCGCCAGTCAGGCCTTGGAACTGTGGGTCGAAGTAACCCAGGTACTGCTTGAGCTGCGCCGGGGTATCGCGGTTCGGATCGACGCTCACCAGGATCACCTGCAACTTATCCACAGCCTCTTTGGGCAGTTCGCTCTTGATCTGGCGAAGCTGGGCGAGGGTGGTCGGGCAGATATCCGGGCAGAAGGTGTAACCGAAAAACAGCAGGCTCCACTTGCCCTTCAACTCATTGACCACCACCGGCTGACCTTCCTGGTCAGTCATGGTCACCGCTGGCAACTGGCGGCTTTGCGGCAGCAGAATGATGCCGGCGTCGATCAGCGCAGTGGGGTCGCCCTGGCCTTTGCCCGAGAGCACTTTGTTGACGGTCAGGCCCATGATCAACGCGACCAGGGCCACGAGGATGAAGACGGTTTTTTGAGTTCGAGTCATAGGTTCAACAATAAGTAGTGGTCTACGAGCAGGGCGATAAACAGCAGCAGCAAGTACCAGATAGAGTACTTGAACGTGTTGATCGCCGCGTGCGGCTGGCTGCCACGGTACAACACCCAGGCCCATTGCAGAAAGCGCGCCCCCAATACCAGCGCAAAGCCCAAGTAGAGCAGCCCGCTCATGTGGATAACGTAGGGCATCAGGCTCACCGCCAGCAGGGCGAAGGTGTACAGCAGGATATGCACCTTGGTGTAGTGCTCGCCATGGGTAACCGGCAGCATCGGGATGTCGGCCTTGGCGTATTCCTCTTTGCGGTGAATAGCCAGGGCCCAGAAGTGTGGCGGAGTCCAGGCGAAGATGATCAGCACCAGCAGCAAGGGTTCGGCACTCACATGCCCAGTGACAGCCACCCAACCCAGCAGCGGCGGCGCCGCACCGGCCAGACCGCCGATGACAATATTCTGCGGCGTCGCTCGCTTGAGAAAGCCGGTGTAGACCACCGCATAACCCAGCAGCGAAGCCAAGGTCAGCCAGGCCGCCAGCGGGTTGGTAAACGCCAATAGCAGGGCCAATCCTGCAATCGCCAGGAACAACGCAAACGCTAACGCCGCCATCGGCGAGACACGCCCCTCAGCCATCGGCCGCTTGTGAGTGCGCGCCATCACGGCATCAATCCGTCGATCCACTACATGATTGACCGCCGCCGCGCCGCCGGCACACAGGGCAATGCCGAGGTTGCCGAACACCAGCACTGTCCAGGGCACACCGGCGCGGGTGGCAAGGAACATGCCCACCAGCGAAGTGATCAGCATCAGCACCACCACTTTGGGCTTGGTCAGCTCCAAATAGTCACGCCAGATCGCCCGGTCGCGACGTGCGCCGATCACGGTCGCCATGGCAGTTCTCCTTTAAGGGTGATCAGACCTGACACCTGTTTGCGCGGGATAAAACGCCAGCCAAACAGGCGCGGGTGTCGCACCCGAACCAGGCTGGTGCGCGCGTGATAATTGACCAGCACCAGCGTCATCAACAACGTTGCCCCGCCAGCGTTGTGCGCGACCGCCACCGGCAGCGGCAGGCCGAACGCCACATTGCTCACCCCCAGGCAGATCTGCGCGGCCAGGGCGATCAACAACAAGCCGGCCAGGCGCGTCATCCCCACTGCCCGCAGTTGCCAGGCCAAACCGAGCAGCACCAGCGTGACCAGCACGGCGCCGATGCGATGCGTCAGGTGGATGGCGGTGCGCGCTTCGCTGTCGAGCTGGCCCCCCAGGTAATTGGGGCCGATGTGCTGGGTCAGGTGAAAACCATTGGCGAAGTCCGCTGCCGGCCACCATTGGCCGTGGCAGGTGGGCAAATCGACACAGGCCACCGCGGCGTAGTTGGAACTGACCCAGCCGCCCAGGGCGATCTGCCCGATCACCAGCACCAGGCCCGCCGTCGCCCAATATTGTAGGCGCTTGGGCACGACCAGCGCCGGTAGTACGCCGGACAGCCGCAGGGTCAGCAGAAACAGCAGGCTCAAGGTCGCAAAGCCGCCCAAAAGATGCCCTGTGACCACTTGCGGCCAGAGCTTCAAGGTCACGGTCCACATGCCAAACGCCGCTTGGGCGAACACCACCGTCAGCAGGAACAGCGGCAGCTTCACCGGCTGGCCCGGATCGCGTCGATGACGCCACGAACGCGCCGCCAGCAGCGCGATCAACAGGCCCAGGCTGCCCGCGAAGTAGCGATGGGTCATCTCGGCCCAGCCTTTGTCGGCCTCCACCGGCGTGTCGGGAAAGTGCAACTCGGCATGAGCCAGTTGGGCTTCGCTTTGCGGCACGCTGATAAAGCCATAGCAGCCGGGCCAGTCCGGACAGCCGAGGCCGGCGTGGGTCAGGCGGGTATAAGCACCGAGCAGCACGACAAACAACGCCAGTAACGTGGCAAACAGCGCGAGGCGAAATCCAGGCTTGGCCATGAGGGTGCCCTTATCCGATGTTCGACAGTTTCAGCAGCAGGCGCAGATCGTTGAGCAAGTCCTTGCCCTTGACCTTGGCGTCGTAGCGCAGCACCAGATTGCCGTGGGGGTCGACGATCCACAATTGCGCATCGCCAGGCGCGGCAGCGTTCCTGGTAAAGGTCGACACATCCAGCGGGTAGCGCTGCAGTTGTGGATATTCGGCTTTGAGCTTGGCCTCGTATTCGCTGCTCAGCGGTTGCGCGCCGGCCAGGGCATGGCTGGCACGGGATGCATCACGGCCAAGGCTGATCTGCAGCTGGCGCGCCAGGTAGACCAGTTGCTGGCAATCGGCAGCACAGGCGGTGGGGGCGGTGACCAGCAGTTGCCAGCGCTGTTCATCGGCCTGCACGCCGATGTCGGCGCGGGTCTGGCCGTTGCCAATCAGTTCGCCGTGATAGCTGCGGCTGTCCGGCACCCAGAACTGCAATTTGTACATGAAGGTGGCCAGCACCATCGGGCCGATCACCATCATCAGGATCAAAATCAGCTGCCAGCGCCCCTTGCGCCGATCAGGCGTGTCAGACGTGCTGGGTGGATTCATGACCGCTCCCATGGGGCTTCTCCTTTTTGTTATGCCATCCGAGGTAGAGGTAAAGCGCCAGCAACGCCATGGCCATGGCGAACCATTGCACAGCGTAGGCCAGGTGTTTTTCCGGGCCCATGGCGACCACAGGCCAGCTGGTTTCGTAGGTACCGGGGCCCGCTTCGGCACGCAGCTCATAGGCAAAGCCACTGCGCCCCAGTTCGCCCCACAGGGCGGCAGGGTGCAGCGCGGTCAGCAGGCGCGGCCATTGCGTGCTGGCCGGGTCGGCATGCAGTTGGAAGGTCTCGCCGGGGGCGACGTACACCCAGGCGTCGAGGTTCAGCGTCTGTTCAGGGGTTGTAAAGGCGGGCGCGATACGCCGGTCCGGCCAGGGCAGCCAGCCGCGATTGAGCAACAGCCACAGGCCGCTGGCCTGGTCATGAAAGGGTTGCAGCAACTCGACACCGGCCTTGCCGTCACGCATGCGGTTATCCAGCAATACGCTGTGTGCACCATCCAGTTGCCCGCGAAGGTGAACGCGACGGAAGGCTGGATCAGCCATGTCATTGAGCTGAGCACTGCTGACCGGCTCGGCGGCGCGGCGCTCGGCATAACGGTCTACCAACAGTTGCTTTTCGTGCCCGCGGGACAATTGCCAAAACCCCAGGCCCACCATCAACGGCAGCAACACCAGTACCACCAGCGTCGGCGCGATGCCCGGACGAAAGCGTTGCATGGCACTGGCTATACTCGATCTCATCGCCCCTCCCCAATTAGCCCGGAGCCAGACCATGCTCAAAGCCGCCATTGCCCTGATGCTGATCGCGACCGTCGTGAGCCTGTTCAGTGGCTTGTTCTTCCTGGTCAAGGACGAGGGCAACTCTAACCGCCTCGTCACTGCCTTGACCGTGCGTGTCACCCTGGCCGTGATCACCGTGGGCTTGATCGCCTGGGGCTTTTTCAGCGGCCAATTGGTCTCTCATGCGCCGTGGTAAGCGGCGTCACAGCACATAGACAAAGAAAAACAGCCCGATCCACACCACGTCCACAAAGTGCCAATACCAACTGGCCGCCTCAAAACCGAACTGGTGCTCGGCATTGAAATGCCCGCGCAGGATACGCATCAGCATCACAAACAGAATGATGGTGCCGATGGTCACGTGGGCGCCGTGAAAGCCCGTGAGCATGAAGAACGTCGCGCCGTACACCCCCGAACCCAAGGTAAGGCCCAACTCTTTGTAGGCGTGGATGTATTCCTCGGCCTGGAACCCGAGAAAGGCCAAGCCCAGCAGCACGGTGATCGCCAGCCAGAGTTTCAGCGCACCACGATGGCCTTTGCGCAGGGCATGGTGGGCAATGGTGATGGTCACGCTGGAACTCACCAGCAGGATGGTGTTCACCAATGGCAGGCCCCAGGGGCTGATGGTGCCTTTGGGCGCAGGGTAGAGCTTAGGGTCGGGGTTGTTCAGCAGGGGCCAGGCAAACTCAAAGTTCGGCCACAGCATGTGCGCAATGCCCTTGGGCCCCTCGCCCGCCAACCAAGGCCCAGCCCAGACGCGCACATAGAACAGCGCACCAAAAAAGGCAATGAAGAACATCACCTCCGAAAAGATGAACCAGGTCATGCCCCAGCGGAACGAGCGGTCCATCTGCGCGCTGTACAGCCCGGCGCGACTTTCCTTGATCACCGCGCCAAACCAGCCAAACAGCATATAGGCCAGCAACAAACCGCCGACGAAAAAGATCCACGGCCCGTGGGATTCGGGCCGCGCGGCCTTCAAGTCGTTGAACCACACGGCCAGGCCATACACGGTGACCAGCAGGCCAATCGTGGCAATTATTGGCCATTTGCTTTGCGCTGGTACGTAGTACGTATCATGAGTCGACATGTATTCGCTCTCCTGATTGAGGGGGCAAACAGTAGCTAGCCCCCGGTCCTGACGGCCACGGGCGGCTGGCGCGCAGTGATATCGAACAGCGTGTACGCCAGGGTCAAATGCTTCACATCCTTGGGCATCGCGCGGTCGACGATGAAACGTACGGGCATCTCAATCCGCTCACCGGGCTGCAACACTTGCTGGGTGAAGCAGAAGCATTCGGTCTTGTGGAAGTACATCGCCGCTTCGGCCGGGGAAATACTGGGTATCGCCTGGGCTGTCATCGGCTTATCGGTGGGGTTGTAGGCCACGAACAGCATCTCGTTGACTGCACCGGGGTTGACCACAATCTCATCGGCCTTGGAGTGGAATTCCCAGACCATGTCGATGGCGTTGGTGGACAGAAACTGCACCCGCACCTGGCGCGAGGGGTCAACCATTTGCTCACCCTCGTACTGCCCGGCGGTCTTGCCGTTGATGCCGAACGCCTTGCACATCACGTCGTAGATCGGCACCAGGGCGAAGCCAAAGGCGAACATCGCCAGCACCAAGATCAGCAGGCGAGTGACCAGGCGCTTGAGCGGGACGGAGTCAGCCATGGCGCCCACCTGGCTTTGGACTTTCTGTGGGAGCTGGCTTGCCTGCGATGAGGGCCTGAGGGCTGGTAGATTCAGCGCCTGACCTACCGCCATCGCGGGCAAGCCCGCTCCCACAGGGGGAGTATAGGGAGGGCTTCATTTGACCTCCGGCGGCGTGGTGAAGGTGTGATACGGCGCGGGTGAGGGCACGCTCCATTCCAGGCCCTCGGCGCCATCCCACGGCTTGGCCGGCGCAGGCGGGCCGCCACGGATGCACTTGATGACAATGAACAGGAAGAAGATCTGCGTGGCGCCGAACATGAAGGCACCAATGGACGAGACCATATTGAAGTCAGCGAACTGCAGGTTGTAGTCCGGCACTCGGCGCGGCATACCGGCCAGCCCCACAAAGTGCATGGGGAAGAACGCCATGTTCATGCCCACGAAAGACAACCAGAAGTGCAGCTTGCCCAAGGTTTCGTCGTACATATGGCCGGTCCATTTCGGCAGCCAGTAGTAGGCAGAAGCGAAGATCCCGAAGATCGCGCCGGGCACCAGTACGTAATGGAAATGCGCCACCACAAAGTAGGTGTCGTGGTACTGGAAGTCCGCCGGGGCAATCGCCAGCATCAGCCCGGAGAAGCCGCCGATGGTGAACAGGATCACAAAGGCCACCGCAAACAACATCGGCGTCTCGAACGTCAGTGAGCCTTGCCACATGGTGCTGACCCAGTTGAACACCTTCACGCCCGTGGGCACGGCAATCAGCAGGGTGGCGTACATGAAGAACAGCTCACCCACCAGCGGAATGCCCACCACGAACATGTGGTGCGCCCACACGATGAACGACAGGAACGCGATGCTCGCGGTGGCGTAGACCATCGAGGTGTAACCGAACAGCGGCTTGCGCGAGAAGGTGGGGATGATCGAGCTGACGGCGCCAAAGGCCGGCAGGATCATGATGTACACCTCGGGATGCCCGAAGAACCAGAACACGTGCTGGAACAGCACCGGATCACCACCACCGGCCGCACTGAAGAAGCTGGTGCCAAAGTGAATGTCCATCAGCATCATGGTCACGCAGCCCGCCAGTACCGGCATCACCGCGATCAGCAGGAATGCGGTGATCAGCCAGGTCCACACGAACAGCGGCATTTTCATCAGGGTCATGCCCGGCGCACGCAGGTTGAGGATGGTGGCGACCACGTTGATCGCGCCCATGATCGAACTGATGCCCATCAGGTGGATGGCAAAGATAAAGAACGTCACGCTTTCCGGCGCATAGGTGGTGGAGAGCGGGGCGTAGAAGGTCCAGCCGAAATTCGGCCCGCCGCCGGGCGTGAACAAGGTGGACACCAGCAACAGGAACGCCGCCGGCAACAGCCAGAAGCTGAAATTGTTCATGCGCGGCAGGGCCATGTCCGGCGCGCCGATCATCAACGGGATCATCCAGTTGGCCAGGCCGACAAACGCCGGCATCACCGCGCCGAACACCATGATCAACCCGTGCATGGTGGTCATCTGGTTGAAGAACGCCGGCTGCACGATCTGAAGGCCCGGCTGGAACAACTCGGCGCGGATCACCATGGCGAACGAGCCGCCGAGCAGGAACATGGTGAAGGCGAACCACAGGTACATGGTGCCGATGTCTTTGTGGTTGGTGGTCAGCACCCAGCGCATCAAGCCTTTGGCGGGGCCGTGGGCGTGGTCGGCATGACCGTGGTCGATCACAGTGCTCATGGCCGTTCTCCTGCAAGCGAGTGAGCGGGGCGATTCAGGGCATTGGCAATGAAAGTCGTCATTTGCTTTGGGCCTGTTTCAGAGCCAGCACGTCTTTGGGCGTGACCATGTCGCCTTTGTTATTGCCCCAGGCGTTACGCTCATAGGTCACCACAGCGGCGATATCCAATTCAGAGAGCTGCTTGCCGAAGGCTGCCATCGCGGTGCCGGGCTTGCCGTGATACACGATGCTCAGATGGTCTTTGGCCGGCCCGGTGGCGATTTTCGAGCCCTTGAGCGCTGGGAACATCGGTGGCAAGCCTTGGCCCTCGGCCTGGTGACAGGCCACGCAAGTGGTGTGATAGACCTTGTCGCCACGTGCCACCAGTTCGTCCAGTGTCCATTCTTTGGAGGTCAACTCCTTGAGCTTGGCGGCCTCCTCCTTGCGCTCCCCCAGCCAGGTGTCGTAGTCGGCCTTGGACTTGACCTCCACCACGATGGGCATGAAGCCATGGTCCTTGCCACACAGTTCGGCGCACTGGCCACGGTAGATGCCGGGCTTCTCGACGCGGGTCCAGGCCTCGTTGACGAAGCCAGGGATAGCATCGCGCTTGACCGCAAAGGCCGGCACCCACCAGGAGTGGATCACATCGGCAGCGGTCACCAGAAAGCGCACCTTGGCGCCCACCGGCAATACCAGCGGCTGGTCGACTTCCAACAGGTAGTGCTCACCCTTGGTGGCCTGGTTATGGATCTGCTCGGCGGGGGTGGCCAGGTTGCTGAAGAACTCCACATCCTGACCCAGGTATTTGTAGTGCCACTTCCACTGATAGCCGGTGACCTGGATATCGATATCCGACTCACTGCTGTCGTAGATGTTGATCAGGGTCTTGGTGGCCGGAATAGCCATGGCCACCAGGATCAGCAAGGGCACCACGGTCCAGAGGATTTCCACGGTGGTGCTTTCGTGGAACTTGGCCGCTACCTGGCCCGTGGACCGACGGTGCAGGATCATCGACCAGAACATCGCGCCAAACACGACGATGCCGATCACCACACAGATCCAGAAAATGGTCATGTGCAGGTCAAACACAGCGTGGCTGACTTCAGTAGCCCCTGGCGCCATATTCGTAGTCCAGGCGGCGTGCGCCTGGCCGAATACCGACCACAACAGGAGGCCCATCCAAACGTGTGGATGTCGCGTCATTGCGGGTTCCCCTTTATGTTTCTTGTTATCCCGCCGGTTTGCACCTGCGGCGAAGGGAGCGGCTTCCATACTGCTTACAACCGCCAAGCCTTGCCTGCGTCATGCAGTTGGGCGTCATCAGCTAATTGCGTACAAAATCGAGTATAGACAGCCGTAGCAACCCCGCAATGTGTGGGGGCAAATGAATAGAAACAGACAGACGGAGCCCGTAAAATAGGCAGCGGAATCGTTTATCCGACGAACGATGGCATTTCGATATAACCCCTGCCTATAACCATGAAATAATTATGACAAATGCGTCTTAGGCGCTCGTATAAACGAACTAGCTTATCTTCTCCCTTTTCCTACGCCTGCTTCACTGGAGCCCTCATGAACACCGCCGCATTGCGCGAGCAGATTTCCCGTGCCCATCAACACGAAGCCAGCACCGGCCAGCTCGTCAGCCAGCTGAAAAAACAAGTGCCGCACCTGCATTCGTCCATCGCCCTGGCTGACGGTGATCGCAACATGGTCATGACCCGTTTTGTGACCACTTACATCGACCTGGTTCCTGATTTGCTCGACGCCGCCAATGACGTGGCCCGTGAGGCCGGGATTGAAAGCCAGATCAAACCGGTACTGAAAATCGCTGAACATTTCTTCCTGCAGCCGCCAGCGATTCTGGCCGGCCACGACGGCCTTGATGGCCTGCTGGATGAGGCCTACCTGGCGCATCGCCTGGTCGAAGAAGTGAACGATCTGTATATCAAGCATTTTGGCCAACCGTTGATTCCAGCGGATACCACCGTGGCCAACGTGATCGCCCATCAACTGATCGGCGAAGACTTCGCCAACCAGTTGGATGAAGCCGTGCACCTGGCGGTGGATGAGATGCTTAACGAGGAAAGCTTTGCGCTGGAGTCGGTCGAGGCCTATCGCGAGCAGCTCAAGAGCCCGCAGACCGAAGCGTCCTGGAAGCGCTGGCCGTGCCTGTCGCGCCAGCTTGGGGTTGAGCTGTCGCTGGATCAGCCTGCGTAGACTTCAGATCCGATAGGGATCCAATGTGGGAGCCGGGCAAGCCCGGCTCCCACAGTTTTTTGAGGGGTCAGGCAGGCGCTGAGCCGATCCCCACTGTCGTTCGCACCCGACCTTCCAGCCGACGCTTCAACCCACGCGCCTCGATCACCAACGTCGAGCCCTTGGCCGCATTGGCCCGGCCCCATTCTTCCAGCAACTCCAGGCAAGAGTGGTCGATGTAACTCAAGTTGCTCAACGGCACATGCAGGGTGGTCCCCGCAGGCACCGCCGACAACACCTGAGTCAACGCCGGCACCTTCAGAAAGGTCGCCGCCCCCGTCAAACGCAGCTCCATCTCACCTTCCTGGGGCAGGTCAATCAGGCTGACTTTCAGGCGCGAGGCCTTGAAGGCCAACTTGAGCAATGTGAGCCCGAAGCCCACCAGCACGCCGGTCAGCAAATCGGTAAAGATGATTGCCAGCGCGGTGGCCGCATAGGTGAACATCGGCATCCGCCCATAGCGCCCCAGCGCCTTAAACGCCTTGACGTCTACCAGCTTGATCCCGGTGTATACCAGCACACCCGCCAGGCTCGCGACCGGAATGCTCTGCAGCACGCTCGACAGCAAAAGCACGAAACCCAGCAACCACAGGCCATGGAACATCGCCGACAGACGCGTGGTAGCACCAGCCTGGACGTTAGCCGAGCTGCGTACGATCACACCGGTCATTGGCAATGCACCCACCAGGCCGCAGAGCATGTTGCCCACGCCTTGGGCCGACAATTCCTTGTCGAAATCGGAACGTTGACCACTGTGCATACGGTCCACCGCTGCGGCAGACAGCAGGGTTTCGGCACTGGCAATAAACGCCACGGCGAATGCCGCGATCAAAAGCTGTGGATCTGCCAGGTTCAGCAGGTCGCTGGGGCGCAGCCAGTCGATAGCGTCCGCCAGGTTTTCCGGGACTTCCACGCGCTTGACCTGCAACGCCAGCACCAGGCTGGCGACGGTCGCCAGGCCCACGCCAAGCAACGCGCCAGGCACAAACCGCAGTTGTTGCGGGCGGAATTTGTCCCACAGGTACATCACCAACATCGTCGACAGGCCGAGTACGCCAGCCTGCCAGCCGAGACCGCCGCCGAAGGTAGGAATCGCTTCAGCCAGCGCTGCCGGGAAGCCAGCCAGGTTATCCAGCCCTGACGGCTTGGGCGCGCCGTCGAGCATCACATGGATCTGCGACAGCACGATCAACACGCCAATGCCGGCCAACATGCCGTAGACCACAGCCGGCGCGGTGACGCGAAACCAGCAGCCCAGGCGCAAACGCCCGGCCACCAATTGCAGGAAGCCGGCCAGCAACAGGATCGGCCCCAGCATCAGCATGCCGTGCTGGCGCACCAGTTCGAACACCAGTACCGCCAGACCCGCCGCCGGGCCGCTGACTTGCAGCGGCGAGCCGGCCAACCAGCCCACCACCAAGCCGCCGATGATGCCAGTGATCAGGCCTTTGGCCGGCGGCATGCCGGACGCAATCGCGATGCCCATGCACAGTGGCAAGGCGACCAGAAAAACAACCACCGAGGCGAGCAGCTCCCGTGGCAATACAGCTTTCAATTGAGCAGCACGCATGATGACTCTCCCGAGGCATTCGCCGGGCGCGGTAAAGCCTGGCTGCATCCATGGCAGCCACCGCATTACCCGGCAGGGAAGTGTTTTAGAAGCGCGCTTTAGGCGTCGCTGAAGGGATCGGCTCGGTGCCGTTCAGCGGTCGGAACGCCGCTTTGTCCGCATCGTAGGCCCGGATTTCGCTGGTCTCGATGTTGTAGATCCAACCATGGATAAACAAATGACCATTGGCCATGCGCGAAGCCACGGAAGGGTGGGTGCGCAAATGTTGCAGTTGGGCGATAACGTTTTCTTCGGTCAGCACCGCCATGCTCTCGCCTTCGTTGGCGCAGTCGCAGTTGTCATGGACCATTGTCTTGGCGACCTCGGCGTGACGCAACCAGGCCTTGACCGTTGGCATCTTCTCCAGGCTGTCGGGGTTGAGCACCGCACGCATGGCGCCGCAGTCCGAATGCCCGCACACGATGATGTGCTGTACGCCAAGGGCGAGCACCGCGTACTCGATAGCGGTGGAAACACCACCGTTCATCTGGCCGTAAGGCGGCACCACGTTACCGACGTTACGGGTCACGAACAGGTCGCCTGGGGAGCTTTGGGTGATCAGCTCGGGCACGATGCGCGAGTCGGCGCAGGTGATGAACATCGCCCGTGGGCTCTGGGCGGTGGCGAGTTTCTTGAAGAGTTCTTCCTGCTGGGGGAAGACGTCGTGATGGAAATGCAAAAAGCCGTCAACGATATGCTGCAGCGCTGCATCGGCGGATTCCGCCACCTGAGGGGCTGAAGCCGACGCAGCCAACGGCTGTTTATCCTTGTCACTCATGATTCATCCTCTTGATCAATGCAGGGGAGGGTTCAGGTCAGTTCGACGCCATGGCGGTGAAATAGTTGTAAAATAAGCACCGGCCAGGCCGCCGACTCATCAGTCACTCGCTGAACAAGGTAACCGTCGAAACTTAACTCAAACTGAATGAACCGCTCTAGAACGCGGGTTTCAGTGATGTCAAAACGCGACTATTCCTACAGCAAAGGTGCACGTCTCTCCATCAGTCTACAACAAAGCCATCTGCCTGCCCGGTGGGCAAAACACCGTGCAATCGAGGTTGAACCCTTCCCGCCGATTCAGCCCCAGGCGCTTGATTGCCTTGCTGAAACGCTGCGCCAGCAAATCGGCAAACGGCCCCTCACCACGCATGCGCACGCCAAACCGGCTGTCATACACCTCACCCCCGCGCACCTGGCGCACCAGGCTCATCACATGGGCCGCACGCTGGGGGTAATGGGCCGCCAACCACTCCTCGAATAACGGCGCCACCTCCAACGGCAGGCGCAGCATCATATACGCCGCGCTTTGTGCGCCGGCCGCGTGAGCTTCGGTAAGCAGGCTCTCCAGCTCGCTGTCGTTGATCATCGGGATCATTGGCGAGCACAGCACGCCCACCGGGATACCCGCGTCGCGCATTACCCGAATCGCCCGCAGCCGTGCCTTGGGCGCTGCGGTGCGCGGTTCCAGGATGCGCTTGAGCTCATCGTCCAGGCTGGTGAGGCTGATCATCACCGCCACCAGGCGCTGGCGGGCCAACTCGGTCAGCAGGTCGAGGTCGCGCAGGATCAGCGAGCCCTTGGTGATGATCGTCACTGGGTGGCGGTAGCGCAGCAGGACTTGAAGGGTTTGCCGGGTGATCCGGTATTCGCGCTCGATTGGCTGGTACGGATCGGTATTGGAGCCCAGGTTGATCGGCGCACACACGTAGCCCGGCTTCGACAACTGCTGTTCCAGCACATCGGCCGCGTTGCTCTTGGCAATCAATCTGGTTTCAAAGTCCAGCCCGGGCGACATGTCCCAATAGGCATGGCTGGGCCGTGCATAGCAGTAGATGCAACCATGTTCACAACCGCGATACGGATTGATGGACCGATCAAACGGCAAGTCCGGGGAGGTGTTGCGGGTGATGATGGTCTTGGCCGTTTCGATACGCACTTCGGTGCCTTGGGTCGGCGGCACTTCCTGGTACCAACCGTCGTCCTCGGCCACGCTGACGGTGGGTGCAAAGCGATTGTGCAGGTTGGTGGCCGTACCCCGGCCACGGGGCGGCAGCGCAGTAGACATGAAAACGCCTCGATACTGTTTTTATATACAGTATCGAGGCGCGAAGCTTCTGACCAGTGCCGTTGGGCGGCCAGCGAACTTATCAGTGCTTTTGCGTCACCTGCCCCAGGTCATCACCCGAGGTGGTGTGCAGATCGTTTTTGCGCAGATCCGCCACATCGCTCGCCTTGACCGGTGCGCCCTGGTTGCCCCAACTGCCACGGATAAAACTGACCACATCCGCCACTTCCTGGTCCGACAGACGCCAGGCAAACGCCGGCATGGTGAAGGTTGACGGCGCCGCATGGGTGGCCGGCAAAGTGCCGCCGTTCAACACAATGTTGATCAACGACGTGGCATCTGCCGTCTGCAACACCGGGTTGCCCGCCAGCGCCGGGAATACCCGCGTATAGCCATGGCCGTCGGTACGGTGGCAGGCCGCGCAGTTGTCGATGTACACCGACGCACCCGGTTTGCTGTCATCCCCCTTCCACAGCGCTTGCGCTACCTGCTTGTCGTACTGGTGCGGCTGATCCTTGGGATCGACAGCCGGCAGGCTCTTGAGGTAACGGGCGATAGCGGTCAGGTCCTCTTGGGACATGTACTGCATGCTGTGCACGACCACATCACTCATGCCGCCGAACACCGCACTGCGGTCGCTGCGACCGGTCTTGAGGAACTGCACCAACTGCTCCTCGCTCCAGCTGCCGAGGCCGTCCTTGTGGTCGCCGCGCAGGCTTTTGGCAATCCAGCCTTCCAACGGTGCACTGCCAGACAGGAAGGCGCTGCCGTCCGTAGCACTCAGGGCTTTTTCCTGCATGGTCAGAGCACGCGGCGTATGGCAGGCGCCGCAATGTCCGAGACCTTCCACCAGGTAGGCACCGCGATCGATCACCGGGTCGGCAGCGGCTTGCGGCTGATGCGCCTCGACTGCCGGGGCAAACATCCAGCGCCAGGCCGCCAACGGCCAACGCATGCTCAGGGGCCAGGGTATATCGCTGTCCTTGTTTTCCTGGGCGACCGGTTCGACCCCCTTCATGAAGTACGCATACAACGCTTGCATATCGCTGTCGCTGACGCGCGCGTAAGACGGGTAGGGCATCGCCGGGTAAAGCGTACTACCGTTCTTGGCGACGCCATGGCGCACGGCCTTGTCGAAATCCTCGAAGCTGTAGTCGCCCAGGCCGGTCTTGTCCGGGGTGATGTTGGTGGAATAGATCACGCCAATCGGTGTTTCCATCGGCAGGCCGCCAGCGAAGGGCTTGCCACCCTTGGCGGTATGGCAGGCAACACAGTCGCCGGCCCGCGCCAGGTATTCACCCTGTTTGATCAGATCGGTTTCGGCAGCGCTGATCGAGCAGCTGCTGAACAGCGCCAGGGAGGCAATAACGAATGCTTTCATGGTCATCGCTCCTTATGCCTGAACCAGTGGGCCGGGTTTTTTGAGGTACTGCTCGCGAATCGCGCGAGCCGACCAATAGGTCAACGCTGCCACCAGGCCGGTAGGGTTGTAGCCCAAGCCTTGTGGGAAAGCGGAAGCACCAGGGACGAAGACGTTGTGCACATCCCAGCTCTGCAAGTAGCGGTTCAACGCACTGGTTTTCGGGTCGGTACCCATGATCGCGCCACCGTTGAGGTGGGTGGTCTGGTAGGAGGCGGTATTGAAATGCTCACCGACCTTTTTACCCAGCACGGCGATGGCCTTGGGGTTCATGGCCTGGGCCACTTTGCCCATTTTTTCCATCATGAAGCGGTTCATCTTGATGTCGTTTTCTTGCCAGTCGAAGGTCATGCGCAGCAGCGGCAGGCCGTAGGCATCGCGGTAAACCGGGTCCAGATCCAGGTAGTTGCTGCGGTAGGACTGATGGGCACCGTGAGAATCCATTGAGACTTGATGGGTGTAGTAATCGGCGGTGGCGCGCTTCCAGGCACTGCCCCACGCCGGGGTGCCCGGCGGGTTGGACGTACCGGCAATCGGCCGGCTGCCCGCCTGGTTGACCCACATCGGCGACCCCCCCACAAAGCCATGGGGGCCATGGTCAAAGTTGTCGGCGTTGAAGTCGTCGATGGCCACGCCATTGCCGCCCGCGCCGATAAAGTTGTTGGTGTGGGTGTCCTTGTCGAAGAACGCCTTGATGGTGCCCATGTTCTGGTAGGCGAAGTTGCGGCCTACCACACCCTCGTTGGTAATCGGGTCGTAGGGCTTGCCGATGCCCGACAGCAGCATCAGGCGCACGTTATGGAACTGGAATGCGCCAAGAATCACCAGGTCGGCCGGTTGTTCACATTCGCGGCCCTGGGCGTCGATGTAGGTCACGCCGGTGGCTTTCTTCTTGGTGCTGTCGAGGTTGACCTTGAGCACGTGGGAATTGGGCCGCAGCTCGAAGTTGGGCACCTGGCGCAAGGCCGGCAGGATGTTCACGTTCGGCGAGGCTTTGGAATACATGTAGCACACGTAGCCACTGCAAAAACCGCAGAAGTTGCACGGGCCCATCTGCGCACCGTAGGGGTTGGTGTACGGCCCCGACGTGTTGGCCGAAGGCAGGTTGTAAGGTTTGTAACCTACGTCGGTCGCCGCTTTCTGAAACAGCTGGGCGGAGACGGTATTTTTCTGCGCCGCAAGCGGGAACGGGTTGGAGCGATCCGGCGCGTAGGGGTTGCCGCCACGGCCTTCGCCGACCAGTTGGCCCTTGACCGTCCAGGCTTGCCCGGAGGTGCCAAAGACTTTTTCCGCATAATCGAAAAACGGCTCCAGCTCTTCATAGCTGACGCCGAAGTCCTGGATGGTCATGTCCTTGGGAATGAAGTTCTTCCCGTAGCGCTCTTCGTAATGGCTGCGCATGCGCAGCTCAATCGGGTCGACGCGAAAATGCACGCCCGACCAGTGCAGCCCCGCACCACCAACACCGTTACCCGGCAGGAATGCGCCCAACTGGCGATTGGGCAGGGCAACGTCATTCACGCTGTGGCGAATGGTCACCGTTTCTTTGGAGATGTCCTGGAACAGCTTCTTACGCACGCTGTAGGTCAGTTCGTCGATGACCTGGGGATAGTTGCCGTCTGGGTAAGTGTCCTGCATCGGGCCGCGCTCCAGCGCTACCACGTTGAGGCCCGCTTCCGTCAGCTCCTTGGCCATGATCGCGCCCGTCCAGCCGAAGCCCACAATCACTGCATCCACTTTCTTCATGATGGTCGCCACGTTTATGCCCTCTCACCGCGAATGGAAACAGCCGGGAAGGGGTATTGCTCGTTGCGTTCCACCCAATCCATGAAGTCGGCGCGGGCGCCGGGGAAGCCGATCATGGTCCAGCCGACCATGCCTTTATTACCGCCGTGGATAGGGTCGCAGAAGAAGCCTTCCTTGGTGTTTTGCAGCAAAAGGTTGAAGAACATCTTGGGCGGCACGGCATCGAAATGCGCCGCCACTTCGCTGCCGCCAGCCTCCAGACGCCTGAGCATATCGTCTCGGGTAGCGCTGTCTTGCGCAGCAAAAGCTTTACCGTTGAACGCTTTCGACCAGGCATCCGTCGCAGCAATACCCAGGCGATAGATCTCCTTGGGCACCAATTTGCTCTGCCAGCCCATCTCCGGCGCCGCATCGGCATTGAACGGGCCTTGCATGAACCACAGAGCGCCACTGGCGTAAGGGGTGTTCATCTGGCGGTCGATGTATTCCGGCGCGCCAGCCTCCAAGGCACCGGGTCCCTGGGCGTCAGCGGGAATCAAGCGCTCGACGGCGGCGTTGATAAACGCCCATTCCTCGGCCGTGAAATAGCTCGGCTCATAGGCTTTATCGCTCGCCGCAGGTTTGGCCGGCTCGGCCTGGGCCGGTGTCGGAGTGGCCATCAACATCGAACCGCCAAGGCCAGTGCTGGCAACCGTGACCACCGGGATCAAGGTCAAGGATTTGCGTAAAAAGTCACGCCGGGGGTTGTCTTGATCTTGATCAGACATAGGTACACCTCATCATGTGGTCACGGGTTTATCCGCCGCTTCTGGGAGCAGCGTGAAGGCTTTGCGGCTAATTGGATCCAAGCAGATACAGCACAATGGCAAACATTAGTTACAAATGATAGCAGGCTAAGAATTCGGAGACGTCGATTCAGCGAGAAAAACACCGGATCAGATCGGATGAATCACAATTCTTTGACGAAGACCTCACGCGGCATTGACCGTCTTAAGTGAATGTGCGGCCTATCAGCCACTTTCTTATCCGGTCACACTGTCCATGTTCAATACAGGATTACTGCCCATTGTCGGCTTGGCGATCCTGACCCTGTTAAACGCCATTCAAGCCCAGGCAGACGACTCGGCCTCGATCCGCTCACCGCAGTGGGCTCAACCGATGGGTGAACAATACAACTTGCCTCAAATGACGCCCACACTCTATCGAGGCGCGTTACCGGGCAGAAGCACGCTGCCCGTATTGGAAAATACTCAAGACGATTAGGCTAGGCTCGAATAATTTGATATCGAAGAACTACGCGCAGCTTTGGCCAATGGCGACTGCTGCACCAGTGCGTTTGCATTGTGTTCGATAAACGGCTGGCTGAAGCCGGCAGCAAGCGGGAAGGTTAGTATGATTGCTGTGCAACAAGCAAGAACACCGAATTGATAGGTGTGTTTGCGCGTGCACACATCATCAATCAATCGGCGTTCCTGTTTATGAATTACTTTTGACCCTGTGAAAAGTTAAATTTTACCGGGTACGGTTACACCTCCACCTCGACCATTGAATTCAATAATGATCTTGGGTTTATCATCCTTATAAAAATATTCCGAATCTGCGGTCCGCTGTATCTCACTTTGCTTGTCCAACGCCTTCTTACTACGGTCCGGAGAGTCAGGCTGCTCAGGGAACGTTTTTTCGCGTTTTATAACTTCCGCTATTTCGTGGGTCTTTTTAATGTACTGTTCTTTGGGATTCAGGCCGTAGAAGCCCAGTACCACGTCAAGCGGAGCGCTACCCTCTGGGCTTTGCTTGAGTGTCACGCCTCCCTTGGGCGCAACGACTTTGGCCACTTCTACTATCGGGGTGAGCGCTTGGCTGTATTTTTTAAATTCTGTTGCAAATTCCGCGGTGGTATATTCAACCGTCTGTCCAGCCAGCGTGTTAGCACGAATTTTACCCGCAGAGGTGTCATAACTAAAACTGGCAGGATCTATCTCCTGAATTCAACACATAAGTGCAACGCTCACCCCTGTATGCACTTCGTACGGCGTCTTCCAGCCCAAGCGCTTGCGCGGGCGTAGATTGATCCTCGCTACTGTCCGATTGACGGCTTCGACGGTCAGCTTGCTGAAGTCGCTGCCCTTGGGGAAATACTGGCGGAGCAGACCGTTGGTGTTTTCATTGGTGCCACGTTGCCAGGATGAATAGGGGTCTGCAAAAAAGACCTGGCACTGGCTCCGTAGCGCGATGCGTTCATGCCCGGCAAACTCCCTTCCGTTATCCAGCGTCAGCGTGTGAGCGGCATGGCCCTGAAGCATCAGATTGATCGCCCGCGTTACCTGCCGGCGCGTTCTGCGCTTGACCGGATAGGCGCTCAGATAGCCGCTTTTGCGATCAACCAGGGTCACCAGGTTACCGCCCAGTCCATGTACCGTATCGCCCTCCCAGTCCCCCAGGCGCTCGCGGCTTTCGACCTCGGCTGGGCGTTCACTGATTGACACGCGATTACGCAGCTGCCCGCGCCGATCGTGGCTTCCATAGCGTTTCCGGTAGCGCTTTCGGCGATGTCGCAGATAGGTATAAAGCTCACCACCGGCGCGCTGTTCGGCGGCAATGAACCGATAAATCCACTCATGGCTGACCGCCCGGCTTGGCTGCTCCTGCTTCAACCGCTGGGCGATCTGCTCCGGACTCATGCCATGCTTGAGCCACACCGGGAGATGATGGCTGAGCCATGTCGCCGGCTTGCAAAACTTGCGCGCACCCGCTCGACGAGCATCACTTTCATGGGCCGCAGAAACAGCCTTGTAGATATTCTGGGTGCTGTTGCGGCGAACCTCGCGACTGATCGTCGAGGGATGCACGCCGACCCGCTTTGCAATGCTCGCCTGGCTCTCTGCGGCGCTCAAGCCAGCCTCAATCTGGTAACGTTGTCCCTGAGTCAGCTGCCGGTAATGCGTAGTCATCTGCGCTTGAATCCTTCGGTGTGAGAGCCTGGATTCTACCGGTGGCTGGCTCTCTGCCTCTCGTTTCAAGCGTTGCGCTTATTCTATGAATTCAGGTCTTATACTCCGTAGCCCAATCCAATAGCGCTTGAGTTTGGAATGCGCGATCTATCGGGAAAAGCCATGGATATAACTTCGACTGCTCTGGTACCTTGATAGTTATGCCTTCCCCGTACTTATTATCCTCAGTTAGGCGCAGCATTGCATCAGCGGTCGACTCGGCAATTTCGGTTTCAGCCATGGCCCTCACTTCTTTAGGAGAAGCTGGATAAGTACCTACCGGACGACTGAGGTTTTCACGGTATTTAGCCTCCTTTGCCTGCATCGACTGTTTTTGTTCTGAAAGAGCTTGCTGGCTACGCTCCTTGATTTCGGGCTGGCGACCAAACTCCTGCTCGCTCGACAACTTCCGTCCCGCGTCATTAATTTTTTCGATATTTCTTTCGTTAGGGTCCAAGCCGTAGAAGCTCTGTACCAGATCAAGACCGGCTTTGTTGTCCGGACTTTTCCCCAGTATAACCTCTTTCCCAGGTGCAACCACGTTGGCCACCTCAACGATTGGTTCGAGCCCATCGCTATATTTCGGGTACGTCTTGGCGAACTCTTCAGCCGTGAATGTAAGGTATTCTCCATCTGCTGTTTGCACACCAAACAGCTTCATAGAGGGGGAGTATTTTAAGGTACTAAGATTGATATCATAGTTCTCAGCCCAATCCATGAGGATGTTATTATCAAACGCAGCATTTACTTGCTGTAGCCATGGAAAAAGACTGGATTTTGGATGGATATCGATCTGCGGTGTGGGCCCATGCAGTCTCGCGTAATCCATTTTTGCCATCTCGTCCCCTACGGATTTGGCGATGACACTATCAGCATCATACCTTTCAAAGTCAGGTCCTACAAACGGTTCTTCCTCATGTTCTAACTTGCCGATGTAGGCCCGTTCTTTCTGCTCCATGGCATCTCTGTGTTTAGCTACTTCAGCTACACTGGGCATCGCGCCTTCAATAGAGACATTCGGAAAATCATCATGGTGCAGCTTTTTCGCGGTCTCGTGAATTTTATCCAGTGACTTTTCATTAGGATCCAAACCGTAGAAACGTAGAATGAGGTCGAGGCTGGCGCTCTCCGCTGGGTATTTTTTAAGCTCGACCCCCCCTTTTGGGGCAACGACTTTTGCAACATCGACAATTGGGTCAATTGCCTGTTTATAGGCCGGATATTGTGATGAAAATTCACTGGGTGTGAAACTCAGGCCCTTACCCTCTAGCGTCTTCACATGGAAAATATTCGTTGAGGTGTCGTAACGCAGGCTGTCGGGGTCGACTTTATAAGCAACCGCCCAATCACTCAGTATCCGATTGGTGAAGGCGGCAGAGACTTGAAGCTTCCATGGATATAATGTGGATTTCTTGGGCACCACAACTTGTGGTGAGGGGCCGTTAAGGTCGGCCTGTTCAAGTACTAGCATCTTATGCGATGTAGCGGTTGCGAGCAAAGCGTCGCCTTCATGCCTGTCGAACACAGCCTGAAGCGAGTCAATGGACTGGGCAGTATTCAGTGGTGCGCCGTCCTGAACGGCCCCATGTGCTTTTGCCCACTCATCAAAAGCTACTTTAGTCACCGTCGCCTCTTGTTGAAGTTTCTGTCCGGTCGGTGTTTTTTGTAGATAAACGCTGGGGCGAATTTCCTCCTTACTTGGATCAGGGCCTTCCAAATTAAGACGATGTGCCAAGAATTGTTGCCTGAAGTGGTTCTTCGCCATTACTTCTTCTGAAGTATTCCTCTTTTTCCGAGCTGACGGCTGGGTATAACTTTTTTCGACAGCCTCATCCGGCCTCGCTGTGTCGCTACTTGTTACGAACCTCTGTGGAGGTAGAAAAGTCCGGGACTCTGTCACAACGCTCATCTGATTTTTTCCTGTAGGTAACATACACATCAGCATAGAGAATTTATATGCGCTTACTGTGTGAATTTTGCCAAAAAAACGTTCCAACGACTCTTGTAACAACAAATGTACTTAATGCGACTCTATATAAACTCCTGAATTCATAGAATAAGCGCAACGCTTGAAACGAGAGGCAGAGAGCCAGCCACCGGTAGAATCCAGGCTCTCACACCGAAGGATTCAAGCGCAGATGACTACGCATTACCGGCAGCTGACTCAGGGACAACGTTACCAGATTGAGGCTGGCTTGAGCGCCGCAGAGAGCCAGGCGAGCATTGCAAAGCGGGTCGGCGTGCATCCCTCGACGATCAGTCGCGAGGTTCGCCGCAACAGCACCCAGAATATCTACAAGGCTGTTTCTGCGGCCCATGAAAGTGATGCTCGTCGAGCGGGTGCGCGCAAGTTTTGCAAGCCGGCGACATGGCTCAGCCATCATCTCCCGGTGTGGCTCAAGCATGGCATGAGTCCGGAGCAGATCGCCCAGCGGTTGAAGCAGGAGCAGCCAAGCCGGGCGGTCAGCCATGAGTGGATTTATCGGTTCATTGCCGCCGAACAGCGCGCCGGTGGTGAGCTTTATACCTATCTGCGACATCGCCGAAAGCGCTACCGGAAACGCTATGGAAGCCACGATCGGCGCGGGCAGCTGCGTAATCGCGTGTCAATCAGTGAACGCCCAGCCGAGGTCGAAAGCCGCGAGCGCCTGGGGGACTGGGAGGGCGATACGGTACATGGACTGGGCGGTAACCTGGTGACCCTGGTTGATCGCAAAAGCGGCTATCTGAGCGCCTATCCGGTCAAGCGCAGAACGCGCCGGCAGGTAACGCGGGCGATCAATCTGATGCTTCAGGGCCATGCCGCTCACACGCTGACGCTGGATAACGGAAGGGAGTTTGCCGGGCATGAACGCATCGCGCTACGGAGCCAGTGCCAGGTCTTTTTTGCAGACCCCTATTCATCCTGGCAACGTGGCACCAATGAAAACACCAACGGTCTGCTCCGCCAGTATTTCCCCAAGGGCAGCGACTTCAGCAAGCTGACCGTCGAAGCCGTCAATCGGACAGTAGCGAGGATCAATCTACGCCCGCGCAAGCGCTTGGGCTGGAAGACGCCGTACGAAGTGCATACAGGGGTGAGCGTTGCACTTATGTGTTGAATTCAGGACTCTTAGAAATCTTGAAGGTGAACCTGAAGGATACAAATACGGTTATGTTTGTCAGAAGCGAGGACGAACCCTGAACATGCGTGGCTATCCTCGTCAGTTTCACGCCTGAGCCTGGAGCGTTTTCCAGACGAAACCACCATTCTCAACTTCCGCCGTGTGTTGGAAAATCACGAGTTGGCAACCGGAATTCTCGGCATAATTAATGGTTATCTGGGCGACCGTGGCTTTATCGTTGCGCCAAGGCACCATCGTTGATGCCACGCTGATTCACGCGCCCAGTTCGACCAAGAACAAAGATGGCAAACGCGACCCCGAGATGCATCAAACCAAGAAAGGTAACCAGTACTATTTCGGCGCCAAGGTCGAGCATCCGTTTAGAGTAATCAAACGCCAGTTTGGCTATGAAAAAGTGCGCTTTCTGGGCTTGGTCAAGAACACCGCGCAGAGGGTGACGTTGTTTGCCCTGTCAAACCTGTGGATGGCCCGCCGATATTTGTTGGCGAACGCAGGAGAGGTGCGCGTGTATGCAGGACATGGTTACCGCAAAGAGCTTAGCAGCGGCCGAAAGAGCTGAAAAACGAAGAGGATTGAGCAAATTTCGAAATACGTCGTTTTTTTGAAAAGTGCTGAGGACTCGGTAGCCGGAAAACATCCGGCTATTTCAGAGCATCCTAAGCTTAGCCAACAAAGCGGGAGATATGCCTGGGCTGCATACACGTGAAAGAAACCACTACATAGCCCCCCCTGAGACAGTGCCAGAGAGGGCGGATTGATCAATCTTTTTTCAACTTCGGATTTGGAAAGAACTGCACCGCTTGCACCTTAGGATCCGCCGGCGCTTTCAACGCGGTGGTATTGACCCTAGTGCCCAATTCCTTGGGCACCGACAGGCCTTGATCATTCAGCGTATCGGTATACCCGCAGGCCACGCATTCGCGGTGCGGCACGCTGTCTTCGGTCCACATCTTCAACTTGTCCGGCTCGCTGCACGCCGGGCAGACCGCCCCGGCGATAAATTGCTTTTTGGTGATCACAGGCCCTTCACTCATGCTGCTGCGTCCTCACTCAGGCCGCTGTGGCGCAAGAGTGCGTCAATCGACGGCGCGCGTCCGCGGAAGTCGACGAACAGCACCATCGGTGCCTGGGAACCGCCACGCGCCAGGATGGCTTCACGGAAGGCACGCCCGGTCTGGGCGTTGAGCACGCCGTCTTCCTCAAACTTGGAGAACGCATCCGCCGACAGCACTTCGGCCCACTTGTAGCTGTAGTAGCCCGCCGCATAACCGCCGGCGAAGATGTGAGCGAAGCTGTTGGGGAAGCGGTTGTAGGCCGGTGGGCGCATGACCGAGACTTCATCGCGCACGCCTTCAAGCACCTGGGCCACACTGCGACCATCGCCATGGGTGGCGTGCAGTTCAAAGTCGAACAGTGAGAACTCCAGCTGACGCACCATCATCAGGCCGGACTGGAAATTTTTCGCCGCGAGCATTTTCTCCAGCAAGTCCTGGGGCAGGGGCTCGCCGGTTTCGTAGTGGCCGGAGATCAGCGCCAGGCCTTCAGGCTCCCAGCACCAGTTCTCCATGAATTGGCTCGGCAGTTCCACCGCGTCCCACGCCACACCGTTGATACCGGATACGCCGGCATGTTCCACGCGGGTGAGCAGGTGATGCAGGCCATGGCCGAATTCGTGGAACAGGGTGGTGACTTCATCGTGGGTCAGCAGGGCAGGCTTGCCGCTGTCGGCCGGAGTGAAGTTGCACACCAGGTTGGCGACGGGGCTTTGCAGCACGCCATCAACGGTACGGCGGCGGTCACGGGCGCCATCCATCCAGGCACCGCCACGCTTGTTGGCGCGGGCGTACAGGTCGAAGAAGAAACGTCCGACGTGCTCGCCGTTCTCCTTGATCTCGAACAAGCGCACATCCGGGTGCCAGGTGTCGAAGCCTTTAAGCTCGGCGATCTCGATGCCGTACAGGCGCTGCACAATGGCAAACAGGCCGCCCAGCACTTTGTCGATGGGGAAGTAGGCGCGTAGCGCTTCCTGGGACACGCTGTAGCGCTGCTCACGCAGTTTTTCGCCGTAGAAACCGCTGTCCCAGCTTTGCAGATCGGCGCAGCCTTGCTCGGCGGCATAGGCCTTGAGTTGCTGCAGGTCCTGGGCGGCAAACGGCTTGCTGCGCTTGGCCAGGTCACGCAGGAAGCTGAGCACCTGGTCGCTGGACTCGGCCATCTTGGTGGCCAGGCTCAGCTCGGAGAACGACGCATAACCCAGCAATTGGGCCAGTTCCTGACGCAGGTCGAGGATCTGTTCCATCACCGGGCCGTTATCGTTCTGACCGGCATTCGGGCCTTGGTCCGAGGCACGGGTGCAGTAGGCGGCGTACACCTCTTCACGCAGGGCACGGTCCTGGGCGTAGGTCATGACGGCGTAGTAGCTGGGGAATTCCAAGGTGATCAGCCAGCCGTCGAGGCCCTTGGCCTGAGCGGCGGCGGCCATTTGCGCCTTGGCCGAATCGGTCAGGCCGGCGAGGGTGGCTTCATCGGTGACGTGTTTGGTCCAGGCCTGGGTGGCGTCCAGCAACTGGTTGGAGAATTTGCTGCCCAGCTCGGACAACTTGCTCTGTACCTCGGCGTAGCGTTTTTGCTGCTCCGGCGGCAAGTCGATACCCGACAGGCGGAAGTCACGCAGGGAGTGTTCCAGAATGGTTTTTTGTGCCACATCGAAACCGGCAGCTTCCGGGCTGTTGGCCAGGGCTTCGAAGGCCTGGAACAGCTCACGGTTCTGCCCCATTTCGGTGGAGTAAGCGCTCAAGGCCGGCAGGCACGCCTCGTAGGCTTCGCGCAGTTCGGCGCTGTTGCACACGGCATTGAGATGGCTGACCGGGCTCCAGGCCGCGCCGAGGCGATCATTGAGTTCATCCATGGCCAGGACCAGGCCGGCCCACGTCGGATTTTTACCCTGGCTTTGCAGGATCTCTGCGATTGCCACGCGGTTGTCGGCGAGGATCTGTTCGATGGCCGGCTGGACGTGCTCGGCACGGATCGCCGAGAACGGCGGCAGGTCGTAGGACTGCAAAAGCGGGTTGTTCGCGCTCACGGTTGGCACCTTGGCTGAAGAAACATGTAGAACAAAGATGGGGCCATCTTAATTACAATCAACACCCACCGCAGCTATCAGCACAACAGAGAGAGGCTATCGTGACCCTTCGCACCTATCAGAACCACACGCCGACCCTCGGCGCCGGGGCGTTTGTCGATATTTCGGCGGTGGTGATCGGCGATGTCGAAATCGGCACTGACAGCTCGGTTTGGCCGCTGACCGTGATTCGCGGCGACATGCACCGCATCCGCATCGGTGCGCGCACCAGCGTGCAAGACGGCTGCGTGCTGCACATCACCCATGCCGGGCCGTTCAATCCGCAGGGTTACCCGTTGCTGATCGGCGACGATGTGACCATCGCCCATAAGGTCATGCTGCATGGCTGCACCGTAGGTAGCCGCGTCCTGATCGGCATGGGCAGCATCGTGATGGATGGCGCCGTGGTTGAAGACGACGTGATCATCGGTGCCGGCAGCCTGGTGCCGCCAGGCAAGAAACTCGACAGCGGTTTTTTGTATGTGGGCAGCCCGGTTAAGCAGGTTCGCGCATTGACTGACAAAGAGCGCGCCTTTTTCACCTACAGCGCGGCGAACTACGTGAAGCTCAAAGACCTGCACCTGGCCGAAGGATTCGATCAATGACCCTGCATCACCCCACCGTCCTGTTCGACCTGGACGGCACCCTCACCGACCCGCGCGAGGGCATTACCCGTTCGATCCAGTACGCCCTGGCCAAACTGGGCATTGATGAGCCCGACCTGACCAAGCTCGAACACTTCATCGGCCCGCCCTTGTTGCAGGCGTTCATGCAGTTTTACGCCTTCGACGAGGCCAAGGCATGGGAGGCGGTGAATTTCTACCGCGAGCGCTTCAAGGTTACCGGACTGTATGAAAACCGCGTGTTCGACGGGGTCATGCCGTTGTTGGAAGAGTTGAACAGCCAAGGGCGCCAGCTGTACATCGCCACCTCCAAACCGTGGGAATTTGCCCGCGAGATTGCGCGGCATTTCGACTTTGCCAAGCACTTCAAGGTGATCTACGGCAGCGAGTTGGACGGCACGCGTACCAACAAGGTGGAATTGATCGCGCATTTGATGCGTGAGGAACGACTGGACCCGGCCACCACCTTGATGATCGGTGATCGCAAGCATGACCTGATCGGGGCACGCAGTAATGGTCTGGATTCGGTCGCCGTGGGGTATGGGTTTGGTAGTTTTGAAGAGCTGAATGCCGAGGCGCCAACCTGGCATTTCGAGACGTTGGACCAGATGCATCAGGCGTTTTTGCAGCGTCCTTGAGGCCGCTTTCGCAGGCAAGCCAGCTCCCACAGTTGACCGTATTCTCATGTTGAAAATCGGTCAACTGTGGGAGCTGGCTTGCCTGCGATAAGGCCCTAACGGCCAACCCTCTCCAACTGCCTCAACGCCGCCTTACGCTGCTCCACCGGCAGCTCACCCAACTTCTCCACCGCCGCATAAAACCTCACCCAATCCCCGCCTTCCCGCGCAAACAACGCCGCAAACGCCGGCACCCATTGGTCATACAACCCAAACGGCAAAAGCCGCGCGTTATTCATCGGCTGGTTGATCCAGGCGTCATAACGCTTGTCACCACCCCATTGGCTATCGCGCAGGCGCCGGTATTCGCTGCGCAACTGCTCGAATTGCGCCGCTTTGGCCCGGCGCATGGCGTCCGCCGCCAACGGCTGCGCGTACAACGCCTCCAGACGTTTGCGGGTATCGAGAATCAGCCGGATAAATTGATCGCGTTGCTTCAACGCCGCATCGCCGACAGGCGCCAGGCCCCGCGCCGCACGCCATTGTCGGGTGCCTTCCTGCTCGACAAAACTGGCATAGGACTCGTTGAACTCGGTGTCGTCTTTCACGTAGAAGCGCTGGTGGGCCAGCTCATGGAAGATCAGCGTGGCGAGGCGCTCATCGCCCCAGCTCATCATCGAACTCATGATCGGGTCGTTGAACCAGCCCAGGGTGGAATAGGCCTCCACGCCACCAATCGACACATCCATGCCCTGCTGCCGCAACAGCGCCGCCTCGCCCCGCGCAGCGCCTTGGTTGTAGTAGCCGCGATAGGCGACGCAACCGGCGATGGGAAAGCAATGGTTCTGTGGTGACAGAGAAAATTCCTGCGTGGCAAAGACATTCCAGACCACATAGGGCCGGCCGATATCGGCATACAGCCGATAACTTTGGTTGTCAGGCAGATGCAGCTGTTCACTGGCAAAGGTTCGGGCTCTCTGCGATTGAGCCAGATGCTCGCGCAGCACTGGCGGGCGAGCAGGGTCGGCGATGACCTCAGCAACCGGCTCCCGGGCCCGCAACAGCTGCCACTGGCCACTCGCCAACTGGCTGTAATAACTGACACTGGAGCAGCCGCTGAGCAGCACAACCATCAGCCCTGGAAGAAAACGCCTGATCATGCCCTGACTGCTCCTGGATGATGGGTTCGCCAGACTATCGCGCTTGCAGGGGATTTTTCCACGGCATGGCGTGTTTATACTCAAGCCTCTCTTCGTGTTGAGTACCTGCCATGCGCCAGCTTGTGCTTCCCCTCGCCGCTGTGTTCCTCAGCGCTTGCGCCTATACCCCCATCCCCCCTGTGGACCCGCAGCAGGCCTGGGTGGATTTCACCACGCCGACACCGGGTTCCAAGTTGGTGATGGCTCAGCGCCTGGACGGGAAAAACCTCGACGACGGGCGCTTTTTTCAAATGCCTCCCGGCCCTCACGAGCTGATGGTGCGCTTTGACTTTGAAGTGCCCGCCGGCGGCGGCCTGGGTGGCCTCAGCCAGATGATGTATCGCACCTGCTTCATGACGCTGCAGTACGACCACTTTCAGGCCGGCCAGCACTATGTGCTGGAAGGGCGATCACTGGCGTTCACGCCCAACATCCGGCTGTACGACTCAACCCGCCAGCTATTGGCCGAAGAGCGCAGCGTGAACTGCATCTGAATCAGTCGTTGTTCTTTTGATAGATGATGCGCTTGGTGCCGTTTTCGCATGAGCCGACAATCATGGCTTCGTCATGGTTCTTGGCTTCTTCGGCGGTGATGATTTCCAGGGTGTAGGACGGAATCGCCTTGGCCTGGATCTTCACTTCGATTTCTTTCCTGAGCTCTTCACAATCTTTTGGCGCGGCCACGGCCGAAGTGGCCAATACACCGCAGATGATTGCCAAGGCAAAACGTTTCATGTGTGGAGCTCCCTGAATGCGCTGCGCACGAGTGTGCGCCTAGGCTGCATGGGCTATTCGACCACATTTTGCAAACACGAGTTCTGATTTAACGCAGAACTAAAAATGTGAGATCGGGCTTGCTCGCGAATACGCAGTATCAGTCACCGAAGATATCGGCTGATCCACCGCATTCGCGAGCAAGCCCGCTCCCACATAAGATGACTGCTGTGTCAGTTGACCAGCGTGGCATCCAAGGTGATGGTTGCATTCAGCACCTTGGACACCGGGCACCCTTCCTTGGCCTTTTTGCTCAGTTCATCGAACTGCGCCTGGCTCGCGCCTGGAATTTTGGCCTTCAGGATCAGATGCACTGCTGTAATCGCAAAGCCGCCCTCGACCTGGTCCAGGGTCACTTCGGCCTGGGTGTCGATACTGTCAGCCTTGAGCCCGGCGTCGCCAAGAATCATGGAAAACGCCATGGAGAAACAGCCGGCGTGAGCCGCGCCGATCAATTCTTCAGGGTTGGTACCCTTGCCGCCCTCGAAGCGGGCCTTGAAGCCGTAGGGCGCTTCGCGCAGCACGCCGGTTTCGGTGGAAATGGAGCCCAGGCCAGTCTTCAGGTCACCTTCCCAATGCGCGGATGCCTTTTTAACGATACTCATAGCTTTCTCCTCGAACGGTGGTTTTGCGTCGGTAAGGGTTCTGAGGATAGACGCCGCGGCAAAGTTCACTTGTAAGAAAAACCTAGTGATTAAGTAGGAAATTTGGCGGTTACTATTGAATCTCGGGTATATGCCCTCATTGCATAGGGTATGCACATGCAGCGGCAGGTTTTAGCTCGTTTAAAAAAGCCTGTACGCCCTATTGGAGAAGCAGGCTGATGAAATCGCTGTCCGACGTAAAATTCTCGACCCTTGACCTCGTGCCCGTGCGCGCCGACGGCAACCCGGCGCAGTCCCTGCGTAATTCCCTGGACCTGGCCCAGCATGTGGAGAAGTTCGGTTACCACCGTTTCTGGGTAGCCGAGCACCACAATATGGACGGTATCGCCAGTTCGGCTACCTCGGTACTGCTCGGTTACCTGGCAGGCGGCACCTCGACCATTCGCGTGGGTTCCGGCGGGGTGATGCTGCCTAACCACGCGCCACTGGTGATCGCCGAGCAGTTCGGCACCCTGGAAAGCCTCTACCCTGGCCGTATCGACCTGGGCCTGGGGCGCGCCCCCGGTTCCGACCAGATGACCGCCCGCGCCCTACGCCGTGAGCGCTCCGGCAGTGCCGATGACTTCCCCGAAGATGTGGCCGAGCTGATGGCCTACTTGGGCCCGCGTACGCCCGACCAACGGGTTATCGCGGTACCGGGCACCGGCACCAATGTGCCAGTGTGGCTGCTGGGTTCAAGCCTGTTCAGCGCGCAATTGGCCGGTGAGCGTGGCTTGCCTTACGCCTTCGCCTCCCATTTCGCGCCGCGCCTGATGCACGAAGCAATTCGCGTGTACCGCAATCACTTCAAGCCTTCGGCGGTGCTGGACAAGCCCTACGTGATGCTCGGCATTCCGCTGGTGGCCGCGGACACCGATGAGCAGGCCGATTACCTAGCCACCTCGGTGTACCAGCGTATTCTCGCGTTGATGCGCGGCCAGAGCCTGGTGCAGCGCCCTCCAGTAAAAACCATGGACGGCCTGTGGTTGCCTCACGAAAAAGACGCGGTGGGCAGCTTCCTCGGCCTGGCCATGGTGGGCAGCCCGGCGAAGATTCGCGGCAAGCTGGGGATGTAAGCCGGAACCCCAGAAATTTCCGTCACCCTAGTTGGGTGGGCTCAACACTCGTGTCACCAGCTACCTTCTGGAGAATCGAGCTCGGCCATCCCTCCCTGGACGGGCATCGCTCGACGATGTTCAACGGCTCCCTCACGGGGCCGTCGTTTTGTGGGGGCTATTCCATCCACAAGTCGTCGAGGTTCTTGAAGTTCCAGAGCGTCGGGTCTTCGGGGCCAGTGATACTGTCCTTGCAACTCGTGGCCGCCAGGTCGATGGTCTGCATCGGGATCGGCTCTCTCGAGCGTAGCGAGAAGAACACGCGAACCTTGGGAGTCAGCAGTGATTCCATTCCCGGCTCAACGACAACGGCCAGACGCTGAGAGGACAGGCGAACCAAGGAGCCGACGGGGTAGATGCCCACGGCCTTGACGAAGGCGTGGAAGATGCGTTTGTCGAAATGGCCCTCCCACTTGGCCATCTGCCGCATCGCCGCGGACGGGTCCCACGGCTTTTTGTAGGCTCGCTCCGACGTCACGGCATCATAGACGTCGCAGATTGCGCCCATGCGGGCCAGGAGTGAAATGGCGTCACCGGCCAAGCGATCCGGGTAGCCGGTTCCGTCGATCTTCTCGTGATGGTGCAGGGCAATGTCCACCACCCCGGGCTCGGCCCCGCCTGCGCGCAGCATCTTTGCGCCCTCCACAGGGTGGCGCTTCATGATGGCGAACTCGGCATCGGTGAGCTTGCCTGGTTTGTTAAGCACTTCCAGCGGCATCGCGGCCTTGCCTAGGTCGTGCATCAGTCCGCCGATGCCAGCCAGGCGCGTTTGCTCCTCGTCTAGATCGAGATGCCGGGCCAGCGATAGCATCAGGGCGCAGACGGCAACCGAGTGCAGGTAGGTGTAATCGTCGTGCGTTTTGATGCGTGCGACGCTGATGAGGGCATGAGGTTGGCGCAGCACCGAGGCAGCGATTTCTCCGACCAGCGGCAACGTCGTGCTTGGGTCGACGGCCTTGCCAAGCCGGGCTTCCTGGAACATGTCCATGACTTGGGACTTGGCCGCAAGACAGAGTTTCCGTGCATAACACATTTCGCTCTCCATTGAGGTTGCGCCGTCACTTTTCTTGCTTAGTGGACTAGACGGCAGAGATTGCTCCTCCGACAATTCTCTGGGCTCTGGGCTCTGGGCTCTGGGCTCTGGGCTCTCTGGGCTCTCTGGGCTCTCTGGGCTCTCTGGGCTCTCTGGGTCGACTTGGCTTTTGGCCAAGTCGACCCAGACCTCCCCGACGCCACATTCTCGAATGGCAGAGAGATCCTGAGGCTCGGTCAGCAGGAAGCTGCCGCGCCAGAATGGGTGTCGAACCCAAGAGCCGGCGAGCTTGTGGATGTACATGCCGAGACGAAGCTCGGATACGGGAATGCGTTTTACCAACTTATTTTCCTTTCTGAGTTGGGTGGTTAGGCGTGCGCCGAGGCTGGCACCCAGCGGTAGAGCGGAGGTAAGGTCACGCCAAGATTCTTGGATCAGCCGGAACCGCCGAAATTTCCGTCAGCCGATCAACATGGCTTTGTCTCGCGCTCGGTCGATGCGTTCCTGCATCGCCTGCATGACTTCTTCGTGGGTGTACGACTTGGCGTTGGGGTCGTCGGCCTCTCGGAGAGCTTCCTCGACCTCGCGGGTCATCCGCGCATATTCTTCCGGCCACAGCGCTTGCTCCATGCGCAGCGACGCCTGCCCAAGCAGGTGCAGCAGGCCGAACAGCCGCATGTCATTGGTGGCGACGACGTGCTCTCGAATCCGCTCCTGGATCACCTCGCAGGCCCGATGCGCCTCTGGCGTCGCCGTGCCCTCGTAGCCGGCTGGGAGTTCTGCTTCTTCAGCGATTCGCGCCCAAGCGATAGCCAGCGCCTCGATGGTGGACAGGTTCATTTGCTCATCCACTTGCGCAGCAGACGCTTTTTCAGGGAGGCGCGCTCTTGCGGATTGCGTCCCTTGTGGTTGGCAATGCGATCCGCCGTGGCGGCCTGGCGCTTGATGGGCCAGTAGGAGCGGCCATCCTTACCCATCGACCAGACGTTGCTGACCTGGTTTTCCAGTAGAGGCAGATGGGCGCATAGAGCTTCCGGCGACGCGCTGGCCAGCGCGGTGCGCTCGTGAGTTCGCCAGCGCTGATGCCAGAGTTTCTTGTCCTCGCGCTCGCTACGGCAGGTCGTGTGCCCAACGATGGGCGTTTTGCGGCGGCTGCGGCTCATGATGTGGTTGTCTCCAAGAACATTCAGGACAGGCTTTCTGGGTAGAGCGCCGTCAACCGGGACAGGGTTTCTTGCACTTGTTCCAGCGAGGTCATCAGATGATCAACCTGATCCTGAAGATCCACGGCGAGATCAAATAGCTCAGCCACTCGGCTGCGTGATCCCTCGTTGAACGCGGCCATTGCCAGTTGATGCAGCTTCAACAGGTCGGTGCGCAGTTGCGGAGGTGCGCCGTCTGCGCTGTCATTCAAATCGCCGCGCAGCACGTCCACGGCATCGACTGCACGCAGCAGTGCCGTGGTATCGAAATTCTCGGGAGTCAGTTCGTCCCATTCGTCGTCGGTGATGCGGGCTGCCATCAGGAGAGCTCCGATTAAGCGGTTGCGAGCGTTAGATGCCCGATCGGCTCGGCTGCTGGCCGTACCTTGATTTCGATGTCGTAGCCGAGGCGATTCAGACAATCCATCAGCTTGCGTTCGGATAGATTGGTGAAGTCGCCGCGCATCATGCCCGACACCTTCGGTTGCGGGATGCCCATGCGTTTGGCCGCCGCTTGTTGAGTCAGCCCAAGGGCGCGCATGGCCCTCCTGATCTCGACCACCAGGCCGGTCTTGATCTTGAGCTTTTCAGCGTCAGGCAGTCCAAGGTCGGCAAAGACGTTGCCCGAGCTGCGCTGAACCTCGACGCCTTCAATAATTCGTTTTTGCATTTCGTAGCTCCTGTGCCAATACCTCGGCCACCTTCAGCCGAGCGCGGATGATGTCCATGTCGGCCTTTGGCGTGGCGATTCCGCTCTTGCTCTTCTTCTGGAAGCAGTGCAGGACGAACACCGCTTCCGCAAACTTGACCGTGTATACCGCTCGATAGGTGCCGCCGGCATCGTCTTCGACGACCTCCAGCACGCCGGCACCACCGAACCCCTTGAGCACCTTTGCTGCGTCATCCTGATCGCCTATCTGCGCCAACGAGAGCGCGTAACCGAAACGGCGACGCACGTCGGACGGCAACGCCATCAAATCCTTGTGGCTGCTCGCGATCCATTCGAGCGGTTTTTCTTTGTTTGTCATGACGGAATTTTATACCTGTTCAGGTAATGATGTAAACGCGGCAACCTCAAGGAGGTGTCGTAAAACATTTGTTTTGCGACAGGCTGTCAGCCGCCGCTGTGCTACCTGTGCAACACCCCCTCAAAAATGTACGGAAAACTCTATCGCTATTCACTATTATGCGGAAACCTGTTTTTGATGGTTATCCGCCTATGTTGGTTGGCTACATGCGCGTGTCGTCGGACTCCGACCGCCAGAGCACGGACTTGCAGCGCGACGCGCTGCTCGCCGCCGGCGTCGATCCGCGTCACCTGTTTGAGGATCGTGCCTCTGGCGCGAAGGATGACCGTGCCGGCTTGGCGCGGGCGCTTGAGTTCGTTCGAGCCGGCGATGTGCTGGTGGTGTGGAAACTCGACCGGCTCGGTCGCTCGCTGTCGCACCTGCTCGCCATTGTGACTTCGCTCAAGGACAAGCGGGTGGCGTTCCGCTCGCTGACAGAGAACCTGGACACTACGACGCCCTCGGGCGAATTCCTGTTCCAGGTGTTCGGTGCGCTCGCGCAGTACGAGCGCGCCTTGATTCAGGAGCGCGTCGTCGCGGGCTTGGCCGCCGCACGCAAACGCGGCCGGATCGGCGGCCGGCCGCAGGCGATCACTGGTGAGAAGCTGGACGCCATCGTCGCCGCGCTCGATGGCGGCATGTCTAAGGCGGCGGTGTGCCGCAACTTCAATGTCAAGCGCACTACGTTGATCGAAACATTGACGCGAGCAGGTTGGCGTGGTGCGGGAAGGACGGTCGATGAGCAACAAGAATAAGCTACTCACCGTCTTTTCTGACGCAGAGCAGGAAGCCTTGTACGGCCTACCGGACTTCGACGATGCTCAGCGGCTGGAATACCTGGCGTTGGCCGAATCTGAACTGGCGTTCGCCAGCAGCCGGCCTAGCCTGCAGGCCCAAGTCTATTGCGTCTTGCAGATCGGCTACTTCAAGGCCAAGCATGCTTTCTTCCGCTTCGATTGGCATGAGGTCGAGGACGATTGCGCCTTCGTGCTGAGTCGCTATTTCCACGGCGAAGCGTTCGAACGCAAGGCGATCACCAAGCATGAGCACTACAGCCAGAGGGGTCAGATCGCCGAACTGTTCGGCTACCGGTCGTGGGCGGCTAGCTTCCTGCCGCAACTGGCACAGCAGGCTGAACAGATCGTGCGGCGCGACGTAATGCCAGGATTCGTGGCCGCCGAACTGATCGTTTGGCTCAGCGAGCACAAAATCATCCGGCCCGGCCACACCACCTTACAAGAGCTGGTCAGTGAAGCCCTGTCCACCGAACGCAGGCGCTTGGGCGGCTTGCTGGCAGAAGTGTTGGACGAATCGGCCAAAGCTGCGCTGGGCCAGCTCCTGGTGCGTGACGACACCCTGTCTCAACTGGCAGCGCTCAAGCAGGACGCTAAAGATTTCGGCTGGCGTCAGATGGCAGGGGAGCGCGAGAAGCGCGCCACGCTGAAGTCCTTGCACGGGATCGCCAAGGCGCTGCTGCCCAAGCTCGGCATCTCGCAGCAGAACCTGCTGTACTACGCGAGCCTGGCGAACTTCTATACCGTCCATGACCTGCGCCACCTGAAGGCGGAGCAGACCCGGCTCTACCTGCTGTGCTATGCCTGGGTACGTTACCGGCAGCTCACCGACAACCTGGTCGACGCGATGGCCTTCCACATGAAAAAACTTGAGGACGAGAGCCGCACGGGTGCGAAACAGTCCTTTGTCGCCGAACAGCTGCGACGCCATCAGGAAACGCCGCAGGTTGGCCGCCTGCTGTCGCTGTACGTGGACGACAGCGTGGCCGATCCGACGCCGTTCGGCGAGGTGCGCCAACGCGCCTACAAAATCATGTCCAGGGAATTGCTGCAAAACACGGCGCAGCGCATGAGCGTCAAGCCACTGAACAAACTGGCGCTGCACTGGCAGGCGGTGGACGGCCTGGCCGAACGCATTCGACGCCATCTACGGCCGCTGTACGTCGCGCTCGACTTCGCCGGCACGGCCCCCGATAACCCATGGCTCGCGGCGCTGACTTGGGCCAAGAGCGTGTTCGCCAAGCAGCAGCGCCTATCACAACGGCCACTCGACGAATGTCCGGCGGCAACGCTGCCGAAACGCTTGCGTCCGTACCTGCTAATGTTCGATGCCGAAGGCACGCCGACAGGCCTGCATGCCGATCGTTACGAATTCTGGCTTTACCGTCAGGTCAGGAAACGCTTCCAGGCGGGCGAGCTCTACATTGACGATAGCTTGCAGCACCGGCATTTGTCCGACGAGTTGGTTTCGATGGACGAGAAAGCCGCCGTGCTCGCGCAGATGGACATCCCCTTCCTGCGGCAGCCGGTCAGTGCCCAGCTCGATGCACTGGCGACCGAGTTGCGTGCGCAATGGGTGGCGTTCAATCGCGAGCTGAAACAGGGCAAGCTGACGCACCTGGAATACGACAAGGACACGCAGAGACTGACCTGGCGCAAGCCCAAGGGGGAGAACCAGAAGGCGCGCGAGCAAGCTCTCTACGAGCAACTGCCATACTGCGATGTCGCCGACGTGTTTCGCTTCGTCAACGGCCAGTGCCAGTTCCTGTCGGCGCTGACACCATTGCAGCCACGCTATGCGAAGAAGGTAGCCGACGCCGACAGTCTGATGGCGGTGATCATTGCCCAAGCCATGAACCACGGCAACCAGGTTATGGCACGTACCAGCGACATCCCGTACCACGTCCTGGAGAGTACCTACCAGCAGTACCTGCGCCAGGCGACGCTACATGTGGCCAACGATTGCATCAGCAACGCCATCGCCGCACTGCCGATCTTCCCGCATTACTCGTTCGACCTCGATTCGTTGTACGGTGCCGTTGATGGGCAGAAATTCGGCGTCGAGCGACCAACTGTGAAGGCGCGCTACTCGCGCAAATATTTCGGCCGCGGCAAGGGCGTCGTCGCCTACACGCTGCTGTGCAATCACGTGCCGTTGAACGGCTACCTGATAGGCGCACACGAGTACGAGGCTCACCACGTGTTCGACATCTGGTACCGCAACACGTCGGACATCGTGCCGAGCGCGATCACCGGCGACATGCACAGCATCAACAAGGCCAACTTCGCCATCCTGCACTGGTTCGGACTTCGTTTCGAGCCGCGCTTCACCGACCTCGACGACCAGTTGCAGGAGCTGTATTGCGCCGATGATCTGGCATTGTACGAGAAATGCCTGATCCGGCCGGCTGGCCAGATCGACCGGCAACTCATCGTCGGTGAGAAGGCGAACATCGACCGAATCGTCGCCACACTGGGCCTGAAGGAAATGACGCAGGGCACGCTGATCCGCAAGCTGTGCACCTATACGGCGCCGAACCCGACGCGGCGCGCAATCTTCGAGTTCGACAAGCTCATCCGCAGTATCTACACACTGCGCTACCTGCGCGACCCGCAACTGGAGCGTAATGTTCACCGCTCGCAGAACCGCATTGAGTCCTATCACCAGCTACGCTCGACCATCGCCCAAGTCGGTGGGAAGAAGGAATTGACCGGCCGCACCGACATCGAAATCGAGATCAGCAACCAGTGCGCCAGGCTGATCGGCAACGCGATCATCTTCTACAACTCGGCGATCCTGTCCCTGCTGCTGACGAAGTACGAGGCAGCTGGCAATGCCAAGGCGCTGGCGTTGATCACGCAGATGTCGCCAGCGGCCTGGCGGCACATCCTGCTGAACGGGCATTACACCTTCCAGACTGACGGCAAGTTCATCGACCTGGATGCGCTCGTGGCGGGACTGGAGCTGGGCTGACGGAAATTTCTGGGATTCCGGCGTACAACCCCGTAAAATAGAAGAGTGAGCACTTGATTTGCTGGTGCTTTCAAACAACGGTGTTGTTTTTTTAACAGCCGAACTGGAAAGGGAGGCTGAGCTGCTCAGTGATCACTTTATCCGTTGGCTGATTTACGCCGGCATGTTCGCTACAGGCACTGAACGACAACGCAGATGGTATGGTCTGTGCGTTCTGACTCGTCAAGGATCGGCCAATGGATCGTTTGTCTAATTTGCTCTCGCGGTTCGGCGTGCGGGCCAATCTGTTCTATGACGGCGACCTATGCGGCTCTGCATCTTACGATGGCGCCGAGCGGCGAGGTTATATCCATCTGCTTCAGGCCGGCAGCGTGACGTTGCTTGGTCCCGATCGCAAGGATTTGCAGCTCACTCGCCCTAGCTTGATTTTTATGCCACGCCCCGCCAAGCATCAATTGTTTGCGGGTGAGTCCGATGGCGCAAAGTTGTTGTGTGCTTCCATGGAGTTTGAGGGCGGAATTGATAATCCTTTGTCGGCTTCATTACCGGACTGTTTGGTGCTCGCACTCGATGATCTGCCCATGCTGGCAGACACGTTGGAGTGGATGTTTGCCGAGGCGGCAAATGTGCATTGTGGAAGGGAAGCCGCGCTTGAGCGCTTATTTGAGCTCCTAATCATTCTGTTGCTCCGTTACCTGCTCGATCATCACCAGTTGCGCACCGGAATGATGGCTGGACTGGCCGACATGCGGCTTGCCCGATCGCTTTTACAGATGCACAACTCCCCGGAACATGCCTGGTCAATAGCAGAGCTGGCCAGTGAGTCAAATATGTCACGCGCTGCGTATGCCGTGCATTTCAAGAGTGTCATCGGACAGACGCCTGCTGATTATTTGTTGAGTTGGCGAGTTAGCCTGGCTCAGAAGCTGATGCGAGAAGGGCGCTCGATTACGCTGATTGCAGCTCAAGTCGGCTACGAAAGTCCTTCGGCGCTGTCTCGCGCATTTAGACGCAAGACGGGGTTGAGCCCTCGTGACTGGTTGAAAGATCTGGCGGGGGAAAATGATGGCAAAAAGGCCTAAGGCATTACTGCCTTAAGCCATTGAAAAAATTATGCATTAATTTTACGTTTTTCCAGTTCAACCAGCGAATGGCCTGCCACAAATATCGAAACAGCAAGCAACCCTAAGTCTTTAAGCAGAAACTGACCTGGCGCAACGGAAATCGCCGGAAACCCTAAACTAGGCTCAATGACGCCCGGAGTGGAAAACATAAAGCTAAGGGTTGTGAAGAACAGGCCTGCAGACAGAGCGCCTCCTACCACGGATAGTTTGGGCGACAGCATGCGGCCTGCGATCAGAGTGCCGATCGAAATCTCTAGTATGCCGAGCAGGCTGGAGAACATGTCGACCGAAAAAATGCTATACACCCATCCCAAAAGCGGGCTGTTGCTCACCAGTGGAACCAGGCCCTCGGCCTCGTAGTGGGTAAATTTCATGCCGCCGAACCAGAAGTAAATAATAGCGAGAGCCAAGTACGCGCCATAGATACCTAGCCCCATAGTTTTGGTTCCAAGCGTTAAGTGGGCCTGTACGCTGGACTTCGAGTTTTCAATGCCTATGGTTTTCATGTCTGAGCTTCCAGTAGTGAGTGAGAGTGTGTTGGCTGCCGAACGCCGTATGCGTTGGCGATGAGATTATTATGGCTGGCATCTCTAATCAAGAGGCATCAGAAAGTATTGATTTCAGTGCAGATCGTCTTGGGCGGTGCAATTCGCGATGAAGGGATCGCCGTGGAGAGCGATGAGTGCACTATTTCGATAAAGGAGTCGTTTTACATAGGTCGATGAAGCGCGTTGCGGCATCGCCTACTGTCATTTCTCAAATCTGACTATGGGGCTTGGGGCGAAGGGCGGCACTGACTAGGCTTAGAACAGCTACCAACTAGCCGCGCGGCCGCGATGCACAAAGAATGGTAACTGAGCCGTGAGTGCGGTGGGCGCCCGCATTTATTTCCAAACCCTACAGATACATCGATCTTCGACTTCAACCGGGCAGATAGCTGTTGCAGCAAGCCTATCAATCGACTTTGACGTGTTAAAGAGGATAGGTTTTCCAGGGTTGGGGAACAGCATGCCCTGCAGAACGACACACGTCACTTTTGTTAAATTAATAAGCTAGCTACCTATTGGGCATAACCTTGCAATTTGCTTCAATTTACGCACATGCACTTGCGACCTCAAAATGCAACGTAAGCCCCGAATATCTCCATTATTGTCGCCGCCAGCCTTAGTTACATGCGGATTCCACGCCATCCGGCCACCCAGTCCGCTCTCATCTGGCCAGGCATTCCACGGCCATCTGGCCACCTGTTCCACGGCCATCCGGCCGGGCAGTCGGAGCGCAGCGACGCAGGGGGGGCATTGTTAGTCTGAGGTGCCCGGTGTCGTCAATTTCTTCGTCTGTTTGCGCATCGACTCACCCTTGAGGTTGATCCGATAAGCGTTGTGCACCAGGCGGTCGAGGATGGCGTCGGCCAGAGTCGGATCACCGATCAGTTCGTGCCAGTTGTCCACTGGCATTTGGCTGGTCACGATGGTCGAGCGCTGGCCGTAGCGGTCGTCCAGTAGCTCCAGCATGTCGCGGCGCTGTTCCGCGTTGAACGGGGCCAGACCCCAGTCATCAAGGATCAGCAGGTCGGTCTTGGCATAGCCGCTCATCAGCTTGGCGAAGCGCCCGTCGCCGTGGGCTAGGCCCAACTCTTCCAACAGGCGCGGCAAGCGCAGGTAACGCACGCTGTAACCCTCTCGGCAGGCCTGGTGGGCCAGGGCGCAGGCCAGCCAGGTCTTACCGACGCCAGTCGGGCCGTTGATAATCAGGTTGAGTCCGTCGCGTAACCACTGACCGCTGCTCAGCTGGAGGATCAGCGCCTTGTCGAGTCCGCGCGGGCTGCGGTAGTCGATGTCTTCGAGGCAGGCGTTGTGCTTGAGCCGGGCCTGACGCAGGCGGCTGCTGAGGCGCTTGTCGTCGCGCTCGGTCAGTTCGCGGTCGACCAACAGGCCGAGGCGTTCCACGAAGCTCAGGCTGTCGATGTCGGGGGTTTTCAGTTGCTCGGCGAGTGCCTTGAGCATGCCGGTCAGGCGCAGGGTCTGGAGCTTGTCCAAGGTCGGATGGGGCAGCATGGTGGGATTCCTTGTGTTCAGTGGTAGTAGCCGGGGCCGCGCAGGTTGGCGTGGTCGTCCGGCAGCAGGGGCAGGTGCTGCTGGGCCAGCGGCAGGTTTTCCAGCCCCTGGCGCAGGATCGATTCGAGGCTCTTGTAGCTGCACGCGCCGAGGCTGAGGGCGCGTCGGCAGGCCAGCTCCAAGCGCACTTCGCCATGGGTCTTGCCCAGGCGCAGGATGCCCAGGCAGGCCCGGTAGCCTTGGGTTGGGTGGATGCGCCGTTCGAGGATGTGGCTGATCACGCCGGCGGTGTGCGGCCCGGTCTGCTCGGCCCAGCGGATCAACCGTTGCGGCGTCCACTCGGCATGCTCGCGATGGCTCTTGGGCATGTGCTCGGTCTGTGTGCTATGCCGGCCCTTGTGTGGCGAGCGCAGGTGGCTGGCCACCCGCTGGTTGGCGTGGAAGCACTCGACGGTGCGCGCCGTCAGCCGTACTTCCAGCTGTTTCTTCACCAACTGGTAGGGCACTGAGTAGTAATGCCCATCGACCTCGACGTGATAGTCGATATGCACGCGCGCCTTCTTCCACTCGGCATAGACGTAGGGCTGCTCCGGCAGTGGGCTCAGCGCTGGACGATCCAGGGCTTCGAAGGCCGAGTGCCGGGAGCCCGGCAGCTTGCGAAACGGTCGTCGGTTGAGCCGCTCCAGCAATAAGGCGATGGCGCTGTTGAGTTCGTCCAGGGAGAAGAACTGGCGGTTCCTCAGCGCGGCGAGGATCCAGCGCTCGACCACCTGCACGCCGACCTCAGCCTTAGCCTTGTCGCGCGGCTTACGCGCCCGCGCCGGCACCACCGCCACGCCATAGTGCTCGGCCAGATCGCGGTAGCTCGGGTTGATGTCCGGCTCGTAGCGATGGCTCTTACTCACCGCGCTTCGCAGGTTGTCCGGCACCACGATTTCCGGCACGCCGCCGAGAAAGGCGAAGCAGCGGACATGGGAGCCCAGCCAGTCCGGTAACTGCTGCGACCAAGTGGCTTCGGCGAAGGTGTAGCTGGACGCGCCAAGCACCGCGACGAACACCTGCGCCTGGCGGATCTCGCCGCTGTGGCGGTCGATCACCGGCACCGTCTGCCCGGCGTAGTCGACAAACAGCTTCTCACCGACGCGATGCTCCTGGCGCATCACCACGTCCAGCTTGCCCTGCCAGGCTCGGTAGTGCTCGCAGAACCAGCTGTACTGAAAGCCTTTCGGCTGGCTCAGGCGATACTCCTGCCAGAGCAGCGCCAAGGTCACGCCCGGCCGGCGTAGCTCGGCATGCACCCAAGACCAATCGGGCAATGGCCGTTGCTCGCTGGGCACCGCAGGGGGCGGTGGGAACAGTTGCTGCTCCAGCTCGGAATCGGACAACGAACAGGGCCAGGCTAGACCGCTGGCGGCAAAGCGGTTGAGGTAATCGCCGACAGTGACACGACCGATCTGCACGCTGACGGCAATCTGGCGAGCCGATAGCCCGACCTCGAACTTGAGACGAAGTACTTCGCGAATCTTACGCATGGATAAACGCTCCACGACGACCTCTCTGCTTCGAAAAAGAGGTCGATGGTAGTGAAGAAATCCTGCGTTACTGCCTGCCCGGTTGAGTGGCCGGATGACCGTGGAATCAGTGGTCGGATACGCGTGGAATGGGTGGCCGGATCACCGTGGAATCGGTGGTCAGATGCTTATGGAATGGGTGGCCAGATGACCGTGGAATCCGCAAGTTACAGCTGCTATGATGAATGAGATCGAAAACTGAAATCCCCCACTAGAATTGTTGACTGGAGTCAAAATGAATAAAAAGCGGCCGGTTAATCTTGATATTCGAACCATTCAGCTTCCTCTCACGGCGCTTACATCGATTCTGCACCGGATTTCAGGAATTATGCTCTTTATTTTTCTGGGACTGATACTGTATATGCTGAGCAAATCGTTGGAGTCAGAAAAGGGTTTTAATGAAGTCAAGGAGATTTTTTCTTCACCTTTCGGCAAAGTTAGTTTCTGGTTGGTATACTCTTCATTTATTTATCATCTCGTAGCCGGAATTCGACACCTAGTTATGGATGTGGGTGTTGGTCATACTTTGAAAGGCAGCAATCGCGCCTCTACTATTGTTTTAGTAGTGTCGGGTGTTTTAATGGTTGCTGGCGCCGTATGGATTTGGTAGCTGTGGAGTCGTAATGCGTATTTACAAGGACTAAAAGCGTCCTTTAAAGCTAACTTACGAAAGTATTTATAATCGACGGTTCACGCTTAAACGGTTGAATCCTTTCGGGCTTCCGAATAGCTGTTAGCTGAAAGCTATCATGAGCTAAGTTTTCTGTGCATCATCAAATGTGTTAATGGGAGCGCCATAGTACTAGGTACAAATATGGCTCTAGGACAATGTTAGATGTTTTGGATTTTGAGGCGGATCGCTCTTATCGAAGATCGTCTAATTCGCTCTGAAGCGCAGGTTTTTTGAAACTATCACCTGGTTGGCACACTGTGCGAATCAACATCAGATATGAGAAAGCCAATCAGGTGAACACTACCCTCGAGGGCTCATCTGTCCAGTTAAAGCCTCGAGTCTTTCTGGGTGCGCAAAAGACAAGAAGGTTATATGGGAAAATTATGAGGCCTGGATACCATGCGTCATGGGCGTGCCGATGCTGTGAGTGACAGAGCGAGAAGCAAGTGAAAGTCCCTGAAGTAGGGGCGGGATGCGCCCGAGTGGCATTTTTTGTCTTAAGGTAGATCGCGTAGCTGTTCTTCAGAATAATCTTCAGAGCGTTGACGACAGCCATCGCTGTGCATTCCTCAAGAATAGAATGTGTCGGAAGGGTGGCGTCATTGGTGTTAGTCATCGCTTAGGATTTCTCAATCTGGCTTACACGGGCGCCTGTACCGATATCCCCGCGGATGGCGACGTATCGATGTTGAATTCCTCGCCAGACGAAGTGCAATGAGCTGCGGCTATAGGCTTGCGCAGCCTTAGATAGCCGGCCGTCGCAGGCGCGCCGGTTGGCCGGGATCTTCTTCTGCCCGTCAGGTGTCCGGTCGGAACTCCAGCACGAACGCTACGACCTTTTCGGCGGACATTTCGCACGGCTTCAACAATGTCCTATCTGATGTAACGCGGAAGAGGTTGAAGCTGACAATGTCAGTCCCGTCCAACTCCCTGGCGAACAGACTGTTGCGACGTCCGTCCCCAGATCGCCGGACGATCAAGCTGAAACGCCGGCCTTCATAAGTCCCTTCTCTGTATCCCTCCGCAAGCTTCGCGAAAGCGGCATCGAACTCGGAATGCTCCATGTCATCCATCCTTATTGATAGAACAGAGGCGCGGCGGGTGCGAGACCGCCAGTGCCGGGTCGCGCTAAGGTGCCGGGCAGATTCCTGCAGCCGACGAGGCCCGGGGTGGGCAGGATAATTGAGATGTCGGCGCCCGCATGGCTATCAGCGAAGTCGTCCGTCCAGTCTGCTAGGCAACGTCCACGCCTTTCCAGAAAGCGATGTAATCCCGGATACCCTCGGCATCCGGAGTGGGGGCGGGATAGGTCCAAGCGGCGTTCACGTTGAGCGCGTCACCCGCGCGAACATGAAAGAAGCGCGCGGCGCCTTTGATCGGACAGACAGATGTGTGCGGGCTCATCTCAAGCAGGCTCAGGTCGACTCCTGACGGTGGGAAGTAGTGATTTCCCTCGACGATGACTGTTTCGTCGCTTGTGGCGATAGTAGTGTCTTTCCAGATGGCTGAGACCAACGGACTCTCCTTTTGTATTCATCAACCGGCGAAGGCTCGCGGGCTGCCTGCCCCAAGCCGCACCTCCTCAGGTGGCAGGCGGGTTGCGCCCGAGAAGTTTGTCGAGCTCGCCTCTGACATCGAGCGCGAATAGCTCATCGGAGCCACCGATAAGGGTGCCATTGATGAAGATCTGCGGCACGGAGCTTCGCCCCGACGCTTCCGCCATGGCCTGCCGGTGAGCCGGATCCGCCTCAATATCGAGCTCCTTCCATCGCACGCCCTTTTCCTTGAGGAGCGCCTTCGCTCGGCGGCAGAACGGGCACCAATTCGTGGTGTACAGCAATACATCAGTTGTCATATTGCATCTCCGGCAGTTGCACGCGGATCGCTGTCATGGCGTTGATCTCCAATTCGCGGCGTTCAAAGATGGCGACTGCACCTTGGCCGACATCGGAGCAGATGCTGACGATTGGCCGCTATCCAGGCGACATGGCCCAAAGTGCTTTCACCGCCAGGCAGAGGCCGCACGCGCCTCCTGTAGCGCCGAGCCGATGCTCTAAGGTAACCGAGCCTCGATTGGGACGGAAGCGGTCCCGCTCGAATCGCCCATCATGCTGGTCGAGCATATCAGGACGACGGATAGTGCAGGAACTTTCAAATTGAGCTTGATGTCGAGCCAGGTATCGCGAGCGAAGGCGTTCTAGAGGCCGGGGGGTACGAAGACTGTGTTCGGCAAAACGGTTCACGTTGATCGCCAAAGCTTCCCAGGGCGCACGTCTACGATCGGCGCGACGTGAGATAGCTCGCGCCGCTAGCCCCCGTAGCGCTCCGTCTTGATGATGGAGGCGTCCAAGCCCGCCAGCAGCGCGCTATCGGTTGCGATGTTGACGAATCCGTTAGACCCGCAGACGAACACTTGCGTCGGCTTTCCCTGAAGCCTGGTTAGAATTTCTTGGACCATCATGCCGTCGATCCGTCGCGCAAAGTCCGATGCGCGAACCGGTTTCTCGCGCGTAATCGCGAGCGCCAGGACGAACGCCGGATCGCTGATTTCGATGCAATGAAGTTCTTCTGAGAAGAGAACGTCCTCGGCGGTTCGTGCGGACAGGAGCAACGCTGTCGGAACGGCTTGGGCCAATGCGCGGCGCTGCCGGATCATTGCCATCAACGGCACGAGGCCGGAGCCTCCCCCGATCAACAGAACCGGATCTATGGCAGGCTCAGGCCAAAGGAAATGGCCACCGAGCGGACCGCGAACTTCGATTTCGTCACCAATCGCCGCGATGTCGTGAAAAAACGGCGAAACTTCGGCATCCGGCATGCGCTCGATAGCTATCTCGACGATCGGGGTCGAAACTGCCGATGACGCGATCGAGTAGCTGCGCATTGCACTGTAGCCGTCGGGCGCGGTCAGCCGGATATCGACGTGCTGACCTGCGGTGTGCGCGAACGGCTTGCTCAACCGAAGGAAGAAGCTCTTGATACTCGGTGTTTGCTGGATGATGTCGTCGATCACGCATGATTGCCACGAACGGACTTGCGCTTCGTTTTCAGTCATGGGTGTATCGTTGTTCGCGCCACGGATCGCCGTAGATGTGATAGCCGTGCAGCTCCCAAAAGCCGGCCTCGTCACGCGTCGTGAATTGCAGCGCATTCACCCATTTGGCGGATTTCCAGAAGTAAAGGTGCGGCACTAGAAGACGCGCCGGCCCCCCATGATCGCGGGAAAGTGGCTTGCCCGCATAACTGAGGGCGACCATCGCTTTCCCGGAAAGCAGATCCGTCAGAGGGACGTTTGTCGAATAATTATCGTAGCAGTGCGCCAAGACGAAATCGGTAGGCCGATCAAGCTCTGCATCTGCAAGGATGTCTTCAATGAGTACACCCTCCCAAACGGTATCCAGTTTGGACCAAGAGGTGACGCAGTGAATATCCTTTGTCACCTGGGTCTTTGGTAGAGTGTTGAATTCGCCCCAATTCCACGTTTTGACGGGCTTCGGACCAATTTTGACTGTGAATTTCCAGTCGGAGGGCTCTACCCTCGGCGTAGGGCCGGCCGACAGAACAGGGAAATCCTCCACCAGATGCTGACCTGGCGGAATCCGATCGGACTGGTCGCCTGAACCGCGACCGGTGAAACCTCTGGTGACCATAGTGACCCCTCTTGCTCGATACGGCAGACCGAAGCCGGCCTTCATTTCAGTACTCTGCGTAAAGCATTTGCCCGCACATCCGCCGAATAAGCCAATCGACTAAAAATCAGATACAGATGCTCTATCATCGTAAAAAATCGCGTATCGAACATAGCGTCAGGCCAGCATGATTCCCAATACCCAATGGCTATAGGGTAGATAACCCCAAGGCTGCGTACGCTGATCTGCGGTATGCGGAGCGGAAGTTGCAGGTTCGCTCTCAAACGGATGGGCAGCGTGCAAAGCTCAAGGCTCACCAGCGCATGGTTGCCCAGTTCGCGCTCGCCGGCAGCTTGAGTATATTAAGGACGAAATGTCGATCTGATCTATTCTGGCTTCAGGAAATAGGGAAAATAAGGTCGGACGTTCGCGCACCGTCGCGACGCGCGATCATCCACTAAGCTTCTGTATCGGGGTTGGAGGATCAGATGAACGAGATCGAACGACAAGCGCCTGAGCTGCGGGTGCAAAAATGGATTGGCAAAGATGGGGAAAGTATCGCGCCGTTCAAACTGTCAGATATCGGGCCCGGCCCGAAAATCTTGTTTGCCTTCCAGCATTGGTGCCAAGGTTGCCATTTGCATGGGTTTCCGACGCTACAAAAGTTGCATGCAGCGTTGAGCTCAAAAGACGTGGGGTTCGCAGTGATCCAGACCGTCTTCGAAGGAACGCATGAGAATACCTTCGAGAAGTTGCGCGTGAACCAGCTCAAGTATGAGCTTCCTATCGTTTTCGGTCACGACGAGCAACCGACCGGCTCGCCGTTTCCAACCTTCATGGAAGACTACCGCACACGAGGAACTCCGTGGTTTACGGTTATCGACGCTGGCGGTAGCATTGTTTTCTCGGACTTCCATCTCGACGCGGAGCGACTAGTGAAGCAACTTGAGCAAGGTTAATCGTTGGAAGGTGGGCAATCATCCTGATTGCCACCCATCCCCTGATGCCCACTACAGGCGTTGCGCGCTGTAACTCTGTTGATCAGCGTGCGAAAACCCGGATCCGGATAGGAGGAGCGTCAACGATTGAATCAATCCGTTGGGAGAGGGCGGCTCCGCTCCGTCAGCTCGGCAATAGATAACCCATTCTCGCCGAGCAACTCTCTGATCCGATCGACGATATGAGCCCCTAGCGCCGCTGTCTTGGTCCCCCCCACAGATTCCCAAGATGCGAGTTCACACGCCGATACCTCGTGGTCAGCGCCGAAGTGCTTCTGTCGGTATGTCACCGCCGCCCTTCAATGATAAAGGCGCGGTAACGGGAACCGGCAAAGCGTTGAGCAGCGATGGTTTGGTAGGCGGGACTGTCATACCAGTCGCGAGCGGCCTGCATCGTCGGGAAACGCAAGATTACGGCCCCTTCGATGGGCGGCCCCTCCAAATGCTGGATCGCGCCATAAGCGGCGAGAAAGGTAACGTCGTGACCATCGAACGATGGTCCGACGCCTGCAGAATAGGTTGCGAGTGCATGTGGGTCGCTGGTTTCTTCCCGCGTAAAGACGACGAACGCTTCCATCATTAGGCCTCTCAAAGGTTGGATCTGTTGGCCATTACCACCGGTGATGGCCTCACAGTCGTCAGGCTGGCAACTGGAACCCGATTTTCATGAGTGCCTCGACGCACGCATCCTGATCCTGCTGATAGTTGCCTCCGGAGATGCCTATGCCGCCGATCAACTTCCCATCCTCCAGAATCGGATAACCGCCGCCGACAGCGACCATCCGAGGGCGATAGGCTAGCGGCGCCACTTTTGGATCGTTGGTCACATAGTCGTTCCAGACATGGGTCGGGAACCCAAACGAGGCGGAACTCCAGGCCTTGTCGATGGCAACATCGACGGTAAGGAACGGCGCATCGTCGGTGCGCTCGAACGCGCGCAGGTTACCGGTGGCGTCGACGACGGCGACGGCAGCCGGGATGCCGATGGCACGGGCCGCAGCGAGCGCCGCGTCGATGAGGGCGACTGCGGTTTCGCGGTTGATCGAGGCGGTGGCAATAGATTTGGTCATGGGATTCTCATCGCTGGGGCATAACCCGTTCGGCTTTTTGAGGTTGGACAAGATGTTTGGCGATCGCGGTCGTTAGAAGCCTTCGAGGACGATCTTGCCTTTAGCCGCGCCACTTTCGATCAGTGCATGCACCGTCTTCAGATTGGCGGCATTGATCGGCGACAGTCGCCGGGTCAGCGTCGTGCGGATTTTGCCGTCGTCAACCAGCGCTGCCATCGCATCCAGAATCTCGCCCTGCTCATTCATGTCGGGCGTGCCGTAGATCGACCGCGTGAACATCAGCTCGTGGTGGATCGACACCGCCTTGCGCTTGAAAACCATGATATCGAATGCCTTGGGATCGTCGATCAGTCCGAACCGTCCTTGTGGGGCGATCAGTTCGGCGATGTCGGCGACATGTTGCTCGGTATGTGTGGTCGAAAAGACGAAAGCGGGAGCACCGATGCCGAGTTCGGCGATCTGTGGCGCGAGCGGACGAGAATGGTCGATGACGTGGTGAGCTCCAAGCCCTCTTACCCACTCTTGGGTTTCCGGTCGAGAGGCTGTGGCGATGACGGTGAGGTCCGTGCGCTGTCGCGCGATCTGGACGGCGATCGACCCAACCCCGCCCGCGCCACCGATGATGAGGATCGCCTCCGCCGCACCGGGTACGGGCTTCGCCACGTCCAGGCGGTCGAACATCGCCTCCCAGGCCGTCAACGTCGTCAGCGGCAGCGCCGCCGCTTCCGCCCAGGAGAGCGACGCAGGTTTGTGACCGACAATCCGGGCGTCGACGAGATGGAACTCCGCATTGGTACCGGGCCGTGTGATCGATCCGGCATAATAGACCTCGTCGCCTAACTCGAACTGCGTGACGTCGGGGCCGACCTCGCGCACAATCCCGGCGGCATCCCATCCCAGCACCTTCCAATCGCCATCTGCCGGCGGCGTGCTGTTGCGGACCTTGTAGTCGACCGGGTTGACCGAGACGGCCTTCACCTCAACCAGGATATCGTATCCTGCAGCGACAGGCCGAGGCAGATTGATGTCGACCAGCGCGGCATCCGCGGCGATGGGTCCCGGAACCTTGTAACCAATGGCTTTCATAAATGTCTCCAGCTTGCTTGATCGGATGACGCGAATGCTCGTTAGTCAACTTCTTCTACATTGAGGTCCCGACTCTTGAACTGGGTCGCGGTAGCAGATTTCATCGAACACGTCGATCAACAGGCCCTTATGCTCGGTCGCCGGATCGGTGATCGCGTAGAGGGTGGAGGCGTTATCGCCATCATCACCGCTTCCGAGGCGAAACGCCGCGTCGACGCAGATGCCGCACGGACCGATGGTTGATCCTGGCTCGAGATCGACGAGATTGCTGTCCTTGACGCGCTATTCGCGGTCTTAGCCCTTGGCGATGAAGGACTGAACTGCTTGTAGAGCGTCGGTCAGCTGCTATGTCATGGACGCACCTTCATCTTGAGTTGGATTGGACAAGCTTCCGTATAAGGCCCGCTGTAACCGTCAGATGACGGCGAAGAAAACGATGGGCAGTATTCACAGCCACTTAGCCTTCTTGAAGCGCACAAATAGGAAAACGCACGATATCGCTATCACTCCGAGCACGACAAAGTATCCGTAGGCCGTGTCCAGCTCCGGCATGTGCTTAAAGTTCATGCCGTATATTCCAGCGATCGCCGTCGGGACTGCCAGTATTGCCGCCCAAGCCGCCAGCTGGCGGGTGATCACCCCCGTCCTTTGCGCTTCAAGAAGGCTGCTGGCCTCAAAGACCGTGGACAGGACAAGCAGGAGGCCGTCGACCATGGACTGCACGCGGTGGACATGGTCCGCGACGTCGTGGAAATATGGTGTCATTTCGGCGCTGATGCAGGGAAAGTGGCCGCGAACGAGCTTTCGCACCAGCTCGGCCATAGCCCCGAGCGTGCGCTGGAACCGCGTGAGTTCGGACCTTAGTTCGAAGATTCGCGCCACCTCTTCTGGCCCGAGGAAATCGTGCAGCGACCGTCGCTCCATCGCCAGGACGTCGTCCTCGATCATTTCGAAGATGGGCAGATACTGGTCGACCACGCGATGCAAGATCGCGTGCAGCACATAGTCGACACCCTTGCCGAACTGCGTCGGCGATGCCTCGAGTTGCTCCCGAAGTTTGCCCAGCGCTCCGGCATTGCCGTGCCGCACGGTGATAAGGTGATTGTGACCGGTGAAGATCGCCATCTTGCCGTAGCTGATCCGGTCGCCGACCAGCTCGGCGGTCTGCGCGACGACGTACAACTCATCGTTGTAGACCTCGAGCTTGGGCGGGCACAGCGGGTGCATCGCGTTGTCGATCGCCAACGGATGAAGATTATATGTCCTTTGGATCGCGAGTAGTTCCTCGGGGGTGGGTTCGCTAAGCGCGATCCAGCAGAAGCCCGAGCGACTCTCGCCCAACTTGACGTGCTCATCGAGCGCGATTTCGCGAACTCGCTTGCCTTCGTTGTAATAATAGGCGGCGATGATGCTCATGCTGGCCTCGCGGGAATGTGGAGGCCACGCTGGACGGCCGGTCGAGCCAGCCCGCGTCCAAGCCATGCGCGGACGTTCGAAAAGCTGCTGAGGCCAAGGATGTCACCCGCAGCGTAGAATTCCACCAGCGCATTCACCCAGCCGAGCGTCGCGATGTCCGCGATCGAATAGTCGTCGACGATCCAGTCGCGGCCTTCCAGCCGGCGATCCAGAATCCCCAGCAGACGCGTGGATTCGTCGATAAAGCGCTGTTGCGGCCGCTTGTCCTCATAGTCCTTGCCGCCAAATCGCAGGAAGAAGCCGAGCTGACCGAACATCGGCCCGATGGCCGACATCTGAAAGAACACCCACGCTAGGGTCTCGTAACGCTGGCCTGGTTCGGTGGAGATGAACTGACCCGTCTTGTCGGCCAGATAGAGGAGGATCGCACCGGATTCCCATAAGGCGATGGGTCTACCGTCAGGGCCAGCCGGATCGATGATCGCCGGTATGCGTCCGTTCGGGTTCAGCGACACGAACGCCGGATCCTTCGACTCGTTGTTCGAGATGTCGATCAGGTGGGGCTCGTACGCCAGGCCAGTCTCCTCAAGCATGATCGAGACCTTGACGCCATTGGGCGTAGGGGCTGCGTAGAGTTGCAGGCGATCGGGATGAGATGCCGGCCAGCGCTGCGTGATCGGAAAGGACGAGAGGTCTGGCATAAATCTGCGATCCTGGTGTTGCGATGGCGACTGACTGGAACGAGCCGTCACTCTGAAGTAGGGTTCGATGACCGCGTCGCTGAACGACGCGGTCACGAAGATTGCGGACCGGGTCGGCGCAGTGGCAACGGCAGTGAAGCCTATTCCGCCGCGGTCCCGGCCGCTGGCTGTACGTCGTCAACCTTTTGGCGCTTCGGAAGCACCCAGCCGGGACGGACGAAGTGGCAGGTGTAGCCGCCCGGGCGCTTCTCCAGATAATCCTGGTGATCGGGCTCGGCCTCCCAGAACTCGCCGACCGGCTGGACCTCGGTCACCACTTTGCCATCCCACAGCCCCGAGGCATCCACATCGGCGATCGTATCCTCGGCGACGCGCTTCTGCTCCTCGTCGACATAATAGATGCCCGACCGGTAGGAGAGCCCACGATCATTGCCCTGGCGGTTCAGCGTCGTCGGATCGTGGATCTGGAAGAAGAATTCCAGGATGTTCCGGTAGCTCGTCACTGTCGGGTCGAAGACAATCTCGATCCCCTCGGCATGCGTGCCGTGATTACGATACGTGGCGTTCGGAATATCGCCGCCCGTGTAACCCACACGGGTCGAGATGATGCCGGGCCGCTTGCGGATCAGATCCTGCATGCCCCAGAAACATCCTCCTGCGAGAACAGCGCGCTGATGCATGTTAAGCCTCCTCTACTTGATCGAGATATTCACCGTATCCCTCGGACTCCATCTCGTCGCGCGGGATGAAGCGAAGGGACGCTGAGTTGATGCAGTACCGCAGACCGCCGCGGTCGGAAGGACCATCGGGGAACACATGGCCGAGATGACTGTCTGCGTGTACTGACCTGACCTCCGTCCGGACCATGCCGTGTGCGCTGTCCCGCACCTCGTTCACGTTTGCCGAAACGATCGGCTTGGTGAAGCTGGGCCAGCCAGTACCCGAATCGAACTTGTCCGTCGAAGCGAACAGTGGCTCTCCCGACACTATGTCGACGTAGATGCCAGGCTCCTTGTTGTCGTTGTACTCGCCCGTGAAGGGCCTTTCGGTGCCCGCCTCCTGGGTAATTCGGTGTTGCTCGGGAGTCAGGTGGTCGATTGCTGTCTGTGACTTTTCAAACTTCATTACAGTCTCCAATACTTATCTAGAGGGCCAGGCACGCTACCGCTAATTTTTTATGTCTCCTGATTTGCTCCTACAATGGTAGTGGGATGGCAAACGAGGTTTTACTAAGTGTTGGAAAATTAGAGATTTAAATTTCGCGTCTATTAGTTCTAGCGCAACTGAGTGGTTAAGCAAGTACGTAATCAGTAAATATTAAAAAAATAACACAAAAGCACGATTATATAATACAGTGTCAGTGTTTTATGATAATCAACAACGCCTGTCAAGGCAATCGCATGAAGCTCACCTGAGACCTAATAGTTCAGCCCGATAATCATCAGAGGTTGCAGCAATCAGCCTTCGTGCCTTGATGCCACCCTTGCGCTTGACCGGATCCAACCGGATCAAATTCAATGTAAGTTGCTTGAGAACGGCCATGTTGTGGGCAGCATGCCCGGTTCGGATCCGCATCTGATCGTCACCAAAAATGACATCCATGCACCAGTGGACGCGGTTCTCCACGCCCCAGTGCGCCCTGATGGCATGTGCGATGCGCTCTGCATCCGGAGCAAGACTGCTGATGTAGTAACGGCGCTCCAGGCTGGTCTGGTTGCCCACAGTCCGCTCGGACTCCAGCATCACGAAAGTGCGCAGTCCTGGCCAGCGTTCTGGCTGTGGCAGGCACTGGAGTTGGTCGAAAACATGGCAGCGACGAACCTCCAGCCGGCCATGGTCCTTCTCGACATGCTCGAAGTGCGCATGGGGTACCCGGGCAGGATCGCCGTCCAAAAAGGTGTCAGCGAAGTCATCGATCGCTTCGGCCAGCTTCGGCTGGTTTCCCTTGATGGCCAGCAGATAGTGCGCCCCGCGATCGAGAATGGCCTGTGCAATGTCCGGCTGGGTACCCATGGCATCGATCGTCACGGTGCAGCCCTCAAGCGCCAGTGTGGCCAGCAGCTCAGGAATGGCGGTCTTCTCGTTGGACTTCTGGGAGGTCGCCCTCTGCCCGAGAATCAGCCCTGAATCAGCCGCAAAAGCGCTGACCAGGTGCAACGGGGCCGTGTTTTTCTTGCCGGAGCGGCGACTGGTCTTGCCGTCTAGGGCAACCACTTGCGGAGAAAGGGCCGGTAGGATCGCCGCAACCCAACAGCGGAAGGCCTGCTCGAACTCCTCTGGATCGATCAGGCTGAATAGCCGTCCAAAGGTGTCGTGTGAGGGAATGCCGTGGGGTAGTTTCAGAATACGGCGGAACCAGTCCAGCCGCTGCTCAGCCCAGAGTTCGATTTCGATGAAGGTGTCAGCGCCGGCAAGCACGCCGCAGATAGCCACGACCAGTGTTTCGACCAGGTCGTGACGAATCTTGCCCTGCTGACGGGGATCATTGATGGCGACCAGAACATCGGAGATTGGTATGTGATGCGACATTGCAGGGCATCCTGAGTAGAGAGGCGCTCAGGATGCCCGCTGGGAAAGGACTCATTCAAATCGGCAGGCGTTCATGCGATTGCCCTGCAACGCCTGTTTAGATGCTGGTAGATGCGAATTTTTTGGCGTACAGTCAAAATTTTCTGATGGTTGCTTAGTGTGTTGGCGCTGATGGAAAATTGACCCACCCTGCCGATTGAAATTTGACCCAGGGCGGATTGCTGATTTTGTTACCAGCAACTGTGGATAAGTCTACCAGCGCAGCTGCTGTTGCCCCCACTCCTTCGCTAGCCCAGTTCAGTTGTTTAAGACCTGCCACACGCAGCCATGTAGCAGGCCGTCGTCGCCATGAAATCAGAACGGCTCATCGTCCTCCGGTTCCTGGCCGCCCTTACGCTTTCGCTCCCGTGATTTGATCTTGGCCTGGGCCGCCAAGCTACTGTGTTGCAGGCGATAGGACTCGTTACCGGTTTCGACGATGTGGCAGTGGTGGGTCAGCCGATCCAGCAGGGCGGTGGTCATCTTGGCGTCGCCGAACACGCTCGACCATTCGGCGAAGCTCAGGTTGGTGGTGATCACCACGCTGGTGTGTTCGTACAGCTTGGATAGCAGGTGAAACAGCAACGCACCGCCGGCCTGGCTGAAGGGCAGATAACCCAGTTCGTCGAGGATGACCAGATCCATGCGCAGCAGAGCTTGGGCGATCCGCCCGGCTTTGCCGTCGTGCTTTTCGCGCTCCAGCAGATTGACCAGATCGACCGTGGAGTAGAAGCGCACGCGCTTGCCGTGCCGGGTGATGCCGGACACGGCCAGCGCAGTGGCCAGGTGGGTTTTACCGGTGCCAGGCCCACCGATCAGCACCACGTTCTGCGCGGTGTCGGTAAAGGCCAGACTGGCCAGTTCGCTGATCAAACGAGCGTCTGCGCTGGAGGCGCTGAAGTCGAAGCCGGCCAGGTCGCGGTGCATCGGCAGCTTGGCCATGTTCATCTGGTGGCTCACCGAGCGCATGGCGCGATCTGTGTGCTCTTGTTCCAGCAGGTGTTCGAGCAGCCACTTGGACGAGGCTGTGTTCGACTCACCCTGCGCAGTCAACTCCGCCCAGGCCGTGGCCATGCCGTGCAGGCGCAGCTCCTTGAGTTCCGCCATCAAATCACGCATGACCGATCTCCTCGGTCTGGCCACGCAGGCGGTCGTAGCGCGCCGTGTTAGCGACGGGGGCTTCCTTGAGCGACAAGTGGGTTTCGACGCTGGGTGGTGGTTCGGTCGCGGCCAGGCGCGCCACGACATTGAGGATGTGTTCGGCGCTCAGGCTGCCGCTTTCCAGTACCAGCTCAACAGCCACCAGCACCGCATCGAGCCCGGCGACCGGTACGGCAGCCAGAACTTGCGCCATGATCCGGTCACCGCCGGCATGACGCCCCAGACCGTGCTTAAGCTGACGCAGCGGCGCCGGCAGATCAGCAAAGGGCGCGCCGTTGCGCAGCGCACCGGGCTTGCGTTCGATCAGCGGGAGGTAGTGCTGCCAGTCATAGCTGACCTGGTCGCGATCCAGCAAGCGGACATGGCTGGCGATCAGCGCGTCGTCAGCCACCACCTCGATTCGCGTCGGATACAAACGGCTGCTGACCCACTTACCCGCATACTCACACGGCACCGAGTAGCGGTTGCGCCCGACGCTGACCAGGCAGGTGCTGGAGACCCGCGCAGGCCGCTCGACGTAACCGTCGAATGGCGCTGGCACAGGCATCAGTTCAGCGCGCTCCAACTCCAGCACTTCGGCCACACTCAGCCCGCTGTATTGAGGGTGCGTCAGCTCGTTCCAAAGCGCGCGGCAGCGCTGGCCCAGCCAGGCATTGAGTTCCTCGAAGGAGTGAAACTGGCAGTCCTGGGCGTCTAGCCAGATACGCCTGCGGCTGTCTTGCACGTTCTTTTCAACGATGCCCTTTTCCCAACCAGCGGCGACGTTGCAGAAGTCCGGATCGAACAGGTAATGCGCGCACATCACCGCAAAGCGCGCATTCACCGCCCGGCCTTTGCCCTTATTGACCTTGTCGACGGCGGTCTTCATGTTGTCGTAGATGCCCCGGCGCGGCACGCCGCCCAAGGAGCCGAACGAGCGTGTATGGGCGTCAAATAACATCTCATGGCCCTGGCTCGGATACGCCACAAGCCAGAACGCACGGCTGGCACACAGCTTCAGATGTGCCACCTGCATACGCCGGTAAATGCCGCCGACCAGCAAGCCTTCCTCGCTCCAGTCAAACTGAAACGCCTCGCCAAGAGCAAAGGTCAGCGGCACAAAGGCCTGCGACGCCTTGCCCTGTCCCCCTCGCCAGGCACGGATAAACGCGGTGAGCTGGCTGTAGCCACCGTCATAACCTTCGGCTTTGATTTGCGCCAACAGCGCCTTGGCACTGCGCCGCTGTTGCTTGGGCCGCAGCGAATCGGCTTTTAGCGCCTGCTCCAGCGTGGCGTGAAAAGGGCTGAGTTTGTTGAAGATCGCGCGGCGTTGGTAGACCGGCGGCTTGGCCTCAGGTGCTCTGACCCACTTGCGAATCGTGTTGCGCGCCAACCCGGTGCGCTTGGCTATCTCATGCAGCGACAGCTTGTCGCGGAAATACATCCGGCGAATTTTGCCCATCATTTCCATACTGATCACCCTGTGTTCTCCTGCTCAAAAATTGAGCAGAAGCAGTTGAACACCTGGGTCAGTTTTCAGTCGGCAGAACAGCCTCTACTGGGTCAGTTTTCGGTCAGCGGCAACAGCGTTGGCCGATGCATACCCGTGGGGAGAGCGAAAAAACACTCCCTACAAGGCGTGGCTCGCCGAAGTGCGCCGGCAGTTGGGGCACCCGTTGAATACGCCGAAAGCAGATCCAGAGAGCCAACAAACTGACATGTTTGCCCTCCCTAACAAGTAGACCACTTAGCTGTGGCATCCTTGATGCGAATGAGCTGGCCTACCTGGTGGCGTTCTCCTGCTGAGAAGGTCATCCTTTTTCCAAGCGCTACCCTTACCGGGGTATGCCGGCTTTTTTCCCTTCCAGAAAGGGCTGGGCGGCCTCCCAAGTTCGCCCCCTCCAATACCGAAAATCATCTGCTCATGCATCCAGGCGCTTGCGCTGGCTGGGCCGCATCGAGTGCTAAGCCTCTAACGTCAGTGCCTGCGCCCTAGCATCGAATTCAGGCGGAAAAGCTGTCTGAAACCGAGCTGCACGGGCTACCGGTTCTTGCATCCTTGGGAATATCAACGTCTCGGGTAAAACCGATGCCGAACCCGCCAAAGGAGCATGCAATGCCAATCGCAAACGAGCATCAAGAAGACGAGCCGAGATTAATCGACCGGATAATGAGTGACCTGCTGTCCGCTATGGATCGAGACGATTCAGACATGCGCTCCACGTTGATCAAGAACAGTGACGACATCCGGACCCTGGCCGAAATCTGCCGGCAGACCGGTGTTTTCGAGCATAGCCAGGCAAAGTTCGCCGAATTCAAGCAGCATCTGGAGGAGTCAACACCTCCTGAAGAACGGCTCGTCAAGTCGTGGGCGTGGCTGCTTGACCGGATTGTCCATTCGCCGACCACTCTGCATATGCGGGGAGCCGTTCGCCTATGCGTGCCACTGGTTGCGCTCTACCTACCTCCTGAATGAATTCAGGTCGAAACCCGCGTAGCTAGGGAATGAGGCGATTATTCGCGCCATTTTGAAGCGAATCGGGGAGGTTTGGGTTATTTCGAGATCGCGATACAAAGACTTCGAGCTGCGCTTTCAGTCGGTAAAAGCGTCTGAAATAACAACCCGCCAAGGAATACGGCAGGTACGATCTCCAACAAATCCAAGGAGAAATTTTCCGCCATGACTCATTCAGTGGTCAGCATCGACCACCTCAAACAGCAGGTACTCCCTGAGTTGTTTACTTTCCCGGCTCGCCTCGGCGAGTACGGGGGCGTAGCGGATAGCTCTGCCAAAATCGATCAACTATCCGATCTCATGGAGAGCGGGTCGGCGGCGGCGCTTGCGGCCAAAATCGCAGAAATCCTCTCGAAAATGGCCGACGCCTCGCCGGAGCAGATTACCCGGAAGCCGACCTGGTTCGAGAAGGTTCTGGGTGGAGCCGTGGAAAAGCAGGTTCGCTATCAAGTCGCCAGGTCAACACTGGAACAACTGCTGGCCGAAGCTGAAGGTCATGCCCAAGGTGTACGCGATACGGTCAGCGCCATCAGCAGAATGATCATTGCCCACGCCGAAGAGGCAGAAGCACTGAAAGTGTTCATCCAGGCCGGGCGTGAATTCCTCGAAGAGAACCCTCTCATCGGGACGGTAGCGGAGGGGGAGATCGAGTTTGATCGGCCGCGAGAACAGCATCGCCAGAGTGCCTTGGCCGAGGCAAACGACTGGAAGCGCAACAGCTTCTGGGCACTTCTCCTGGCTGGGTTGTTTGGGGTCATTGCCACGGGCCATGAATCGATCGCGCAAATTATCTTTCGCAGAGTTCGTCGCATTGGCGAGCTTCTTACACCGCTGCGGTAGCTACTGCGAGCAGCGCTCAAACCCAAGCCTTGCTTGGGTTTTTTTTCCCCTGAATAGCCTGGAACCACCCTTGTTTTAAGGAAAAGACCGTGAAATCGATCCCCATGATGTTTTTGGCCATGCTGATGGCCACGTCTAACTGCGCTCTGGCCTCAGCACCTACGACCTTCGAGCAGGCCAAGGTTGAGCTACGCCAGAAAGTCTACTACGACCGCAACACCAGCGAAGCCGGCGATCTTTACTGTGGGTGCAATTGGAAGTGGGTAGGGCGATCAGGAGGCCGTGTGGACTTCGCCTCGTGCGGGTACGAAGTCCGCGCTCAGGAGAATCGCGCGCAGCGCATCGAATGGGAGCATGTCTTGCCCGCATACGCCTTCGGCAGCCAGCGGCAGTGTTGGCAGAACGGGGGGCGCAAAAACTGCATCGATACCGATCCGGTATTTCGCAAAATGGAAGCCGACATGCACAACCTCGATGTGAGTGTCGGCGAGGTGAATGCTGATCGCAGCAACTTTCGCTATGGCGTTTTACCCTCAACACCCAAGCAATACGGCGCTTGCCCGACCAGAACAGATTTCCAGCAGCGGGTGACAGAGCCTCGCGACCAAGTAAAGGGAGCGGTTGCTCGCATCTATTTCTACATGGGGAGCCCGCAGAATTCGGAAAAAATCGTACGCTAAGGTTTTCCGGGCATCCGTAGGGGCCGAAACTTCCCGTCTTCCAGTCTGCGGCTCTGCCGCCAGACGTAATCGCCGGATAGGTTGATGTGCTCCCAGCCCAGCGGCGACAGGAATTGCAGCAGCTCGCCGTCCACCGGCTTGCCGGCCTCGACCAACCCCTGGGTGGCGCGTTCCAGGTACACCGTGTTCCACAGCACGATAGCCGCCGTCACCAGGTTGAGGCCGCTGGCCCGGTAGCGCTGCTGCTCGAAGCTCCGATCCCTGATTTCCCCAAGGCGGTTGAAGAACACCGCCCTGGCCAGCGAGTTGCGCGCCTCACCTTTGTTCAGGCCGGCATGCACGCGGCGGCGCAGTTCAACACTTTGCAGCCAGTCCAGGATGAACAGCGTGCGTTCGATCCGGCCCAGTTCGCGCAGGGCGACAGCCAGGCCGTTCTGACGCGGATAGCTGCCGAGCTTGCGCAGCATCAGCGAGGCGGTAACGGTGCCCTGCTTGATCGAGCTGGCCAGGCGCAGGATGTCGTCCCAATGAGCGCGCACGTGCTTGATGTTCAGGGTGCCACCGATCAGCGGGCGCAGCGTCGGGTAGGCCTGCACGCCCTGCGGCACGTACAGTTTGGTTTCGCCGAGGTCGCGGATGCGTGGCGCGAAGCGGAAGCCCAGCAGGTGCATCAGGGCGAAGACGTGATCGGTGAAACCGGCCGTGTCGGTGTAGTGCTCCTCGATCCGCAGGTCGGACTCGTGATACAGCAGGCCGTCGAGCACATAGGTGGAATCTCGGACGCCGACATTCACCACGCGTGTGCTGAACGGCGCGTATTGGTCGGAGATGTGGGTGTAGAACAGCCGTCCTGGCTCGCTGCCGTACTTCGGGTTGACGTGCCCGGTGCTCTCACCCCGGCCGCCAGCGCGGAAGCGCTGGCCATCGGAGGATGAGGTGGTGCCGTCGCCCCAATGGGCAGCGAAGGCATGGCGGTACTGGTGATTGACCAGCTCGGCCAAGGCCGCCGAATAGGTTTCATCGCGGATATGCCAGGCTTGTAGCCAGGACAGCTTGGCGTAGGTCAGGCCGGGGCTCGACTCGGCCATCTTGGTCAGTCCGAGGTTGATTGCATCACCGAGGATCGCGGACAGCAGCAACGTCCGGTCTTTGGCCTCGGCCCCGTCCTTCAAGTGGGTGAAGTGGCGGCTGAAGCCCGTCCAATCGTCCACGTCCATCAGCAGTTCGGTGATCTTGATGCGCGGCAGTAACTGACTGGTCTGGTCGATCAGCGCCTGCGCCCGATCCGGCACCGCCTCCAGCGGGGTGATTTTCAGGCCGGACTCGGTGAGGATGGCATCGGGCAGCTCGTTGTCCTTGGCCAGGCGGGCGACAGTGGCCAACTGCTCGTCCAGCAGCTGCAAGCGCTCTTCCAGGTACTGGTCGCTGTTCGGGTTGATCGCCAGCGGCAGGGCCTGTTCCCGCTTGAGCGCGGCGAACTTCTCGGCCGGCAACAGGTAGTCGTCGAAGTCGCGGAACTGCCGCGAGCCCTTGACCCAGATGTCGCCGGAGCGCAGGGCGTTCTTCAGCTCGGACAGCGCGCAGATTTCGTAGAAGCGCCGGTCGAGGCCTTCCAGGGTGATCACCAGCGGCTTCCAGCGCGGCTTGATGAAGGCAGTGGGGGCATCGGCCGGCACCTTGCGCAGGTTGTCGGCGTTCATCTCGCGCAGGGTCTGCACGGCTGCCAGCACGCCTTGCGCGGCCGGGGCGGCGCGCAGCTCCAGTACCTCCAGCAGGGCCGGCGTGTAGCGGCGCAGGGTGGCGAAGTTCTCGCCGACCAGGTGCAGGTGGTCGAAGCCCTCCGGCCGGGCCAGCAGCTCGGCCTCACTGACGCTCTCGGTGAACTCGTCCCAGGGAATCACCGCCTCGATGGCGGCGTAGGGATCGCTGCCGCTTTCCTTTGCCTCCAGCAGCGCCTGGCCGATCTTGGAGTACAGGCGCACTTTGTCATTGATCGCCTTGCCCTGCTTCTGGAACTGCTGCTGATGCTTGTGTTTCGCGACGCTGAACAGCTTGACCAGGATGCGGTCGTGCAGATCCACCAGCTCATCAATCACGGTTGCAGTGCTCTCCAGTACCACGGCGGCCAGGGTCGCATAACGTCGCTGCGGCTCGAACTTGCCAAGGTCTTTGGGCGTCATCTGCCCACCCTCGCGGGCCAGCTTGAGCAGGCGGTTCTGGTGGATGTGCCGGCCAAGGCCTTCGGGCAAGTCCACCAGCTGAAATGTCTTCAGCCGTTCGATGTGCTCAAGCATGTGGCGGGAGTTGGGTTTCAGCGGTGCCTGCCGCAGCCAGGTCAACCAGGTGATGCTGCTGCCGGCCTTGAGCTTAAGCAACTCGTCCAGCTTGGCCCGATGCGAGTCGGTGAGAGGTTCGACCAGGGCGCGGTAGACCCGCCGATTGGCCCGTGCAATGGCCTCCGAGCAAGCCCGGTCGATCACGCTCAACGCCGGCAGGATGCGTCGCTTCTGCCGCAGGCTCTCCAGCGCCTGGCCGGCCAGCAGCAAGCCCTTGTCGGTCTGCTGGGCTCGTTCGGTCAGCTCGCGCACCAGGGCGCGGAAGTCGGACAGGCCGAACGGGGCCAGTTGAAGGTAGGTGCGCAGTTCCTGGGCGTGCTCACGACGGGTCACATCGCGCTCGCCGTACTTCGTCCAACTCGCCGGATCGGTCTGGACTTGCTTGGCCACCCACAGGATGACCAGTTCGGGCAGCTCGCTGTCAGTGCCCAACGCATAGCCGGGGTAGCGCAGCAGGCAGAGTTGCACCGCAAAGCCCAGACGGTTGGCGTCGCCGCGCCGCTGGCGGATCAGTGACAGGTCGGAATCGTTGAAGGTGTAGTAGCGGATCAGGTCATCCTGGCTTTCCGGCAGCGCGAGCAGGGTGTCCCGCTCCGTGGCCGAGAGGATCAAGCGACGCGGCATGTGTCAGTCGTCCGTGCGGAGGTACTGGTAGAGAGTTTCGCGGCTGATGTTGAACTCGCGGGCGAGCTGCGCCTTGGGCTCACCTGCCGCCGCCCGCTGCCGCAGGGTAACAGTCTGCTCGTCGGACAGGGCCTTCTTGCGGCCCCGGTACGCGCCGCGCTGCTTGGCCAGGGCGATACCCTCGCGCTGCCGCTCACGGATCAGAGCGCGCTCGAACTCAGCGAAGGCCCCCATTACCGACAGCATCAGGTTGGCCATCGGCGAGTCCTCGCCGGTGAATACCAGCCCCTCCTTCAAGAACTCGATTCGCACGCCGCGCTGGGTCAGCTTCTGCACCAGGCGGCGCAGGTCGTCGAGGTTGCGGGCCAGGCGATCCATGCTGTGCACCACCACCGTGTCGCCCTCGCGGACGAAGCTCAGCAGCGCTTCGAGCTGGGGGCGCTGGGTGTCCTTGCCGGATGCCTTGTCGGTGAACACCTTGCTCACCTGGGTCTGTTCCAGTTGGCGTTCCGGGTTCTGGTCGAAGCTGCTGACCCGGACGTAGCCGATGCGGTGCCCCTGCACGATGTCTCCTTGGTTGAAGGCGGCTTAAGTGCACTTTCTGTTCCGTTGCGCCTCAAACCCCGTTTCTGTCAGGCTGAAATCTATAACCTTCGCGGGCATGTGTCAAAAAATGGGAAAGCAGACTCTATTCTGACGAAGCGGCGCGGCCCTGTTTGACATCAAGTTAGGGTATGCCCTAACTGGGCGTCAGGCCGGAACCTTGGGCAGTGTCAGAATAGGGCCGATTCCAGCATTTTCTGACGACTCGCCTGCAACCTCTAGGGCCTCAACCTGACAGGCCGCACGCTTAGCGTACGATTTTGTCCGTTTTCTCTATCGTCCCCTCCATGCCCGACGGACGGTCGCCGGCCCGCCCTGGTCGAAGGCCGCCCCACTCGGCCCGGCGAGGCCCGGCCAAGGTTGGACAGTTGCAGCGGCCAAAATCGCCCCCTGCGGCCTCCTGGGCGCGTTTCTGGTGCCAAGGTAGGCTTGCCCCCTGACTGACAGCTTCCGCGTTGTGTGGGCGATTCTGGAGGCTCTGACGCTGCTCCGGTTGCAGCGCTCCCGCCCCCTCTTTGGCGTTCAACCTGTCGTTTTCAGAAGACGGCTGCACTGAACGTCAGAAGCCGACTGCACTATAGCAGCGGAGGGGTTGGATCCATCAGGCAACGACGGGCTGCTGCCGGCCAATAGCCGACAATGACGACACTGGAAATCCCCGCCTGTGAGCGTCGGCTCAGGGCGGGACAGCGTCATCCAGCTACCTGCGCCACTGACTCAGCCTTGTCCAGCCGGCCGCGCCGCACGAACAGACTGACCAGCCGTTGACGGATCGCCACCTGGAGTTCCGCCAGTTGTTCCGGCGTGATGCGAATTTCACCCGCTCGACGAGCGCAACACCGGCGCCGCCTACGCCAAGAACCGGCGAATCGAACTCAAACTCACGAACCGCTGAGCGCCGCGTCACCGCGCTGCTGCGCCAGCCAGTCGCGCGGGGCGCAGCCCATGCGCACGCGGAAGGCGCGCGCCAGAGCGTTCGGGCTGCCGTAGCCGACGCGGTCGGCCACCACCGCCACCGGCCGCCCCTGCTTGAGCAGGGTGCAACTGACGTTCATCCGCCAGTCGGCCAGATAGTCGCCCGGCGTGACGCCCACCGCGTCCTTGAACGCGGCGGCGAAGCGCGCGCGTGACATGCCCGCCTTCGCCGCCAGCGCCTCGAGCGACCACGCGGTCTGCGGCGCATCGTGCATGGCGGTTATGGCGCGCGCGAGTTTCGGGTCGGCCAGGCCCGCCAGCAGTCCGGTGGCGCCAAGCCGCCCATCCATCAGATAACGCAGCAACTGGATCAGTAGCAACTCGCACAAGCGGTCGATGGCGGCCTGCCGACCGCACTGGTCGCGCTCGGCTTCGGCAAACAGCAACTCTAGCGTCGGCCCGAGGCCGGGCAAGTCCGCCAACGGAATCAGCAGCATCGACGGCAAGGCCATGGCCAACGGATTGCCCGTCGAAGCGCCCAGGTCGACCTCCGCACACAACCGCTCAGCGGTATCGCCGGGGGCGGCGACAAAACGATGCGACGCCACGCGCGGATAAAACAGCAGGCTCGGCTCGGTAACCAGCAGATCTTCATGCACGGGCGAACGCGCCGTAATCGGGCCGCGCCGCACCAGATGGATATAGCCATGCGGCGCCGCGTAATGATGCTGCCCACAGAAGGCGCCGCTGTGAAAAACGCGCGCCGAAAGCGAGTAGTGCCGGAGCAAGCCGGCCAGTCGATCCGCCATTCCACTCTCCATATAAGACGATAGGTTACGTATTTGATACTTTACGTGCCATATCGTACCAAACAAAGGGCGATCATGCCCACGTGCTCTTGCACCTCACCCACTACGGAGATAGACATGACCCAAATCGCCCCCCTGACCATCGACACCGCTGACGCCGCTACCGCTGCCACACTCAAGGCCGTCAAAGCCAAGCTTGGCATGGTGCCGAACCTGTTCGCCACGCTGGCCCACGCGCCGGCGGCGCTCAATGGCTACCTCGGCTTGTCCGAAACGCTGGGCACCGGCCGCCTGAATGCCTCCCAGCGCGAGATCGTTGCGCTCGCTGCCGGTCAAGCCAATCGCTGCCAGTATTGCCTGAGCGCACACACCCTGATCGGCAAAGGTGCCGGACTGTCGGCAGAGGCCATCGCCGCGGCCCGCACCGGCCAGGCGGCCAACGCACTTGACGATGCAATCGCCGGCTTTGCCCGCGCGCTGGTCGAGCAACGCGGCGTGGTGTCGGCCGACGCCATGGCCAACTACCGCCGCGCGGGGCTCGACGACGGCCTGATACTGGAAGTGATCGCCAACGTCGCGCTGAACACGCTCACCAACTACACCAACCACATCGCCGACACCACGGTGGATTTCCCCGTGGTCGCCGTCTGATCTCCATAGGCATATAAGGAGAACACGATGAAAATCGCACTCACCGGCGCTCTGCTCGCCAGCGCCCTCGTCCTGCCACTGGCCGTCACGGCCGGCGACTTTTCGCCCTATGTGGACAGCCAGGGCGGCATCAGCCGCCCCACAGACTTCCGCACAAACTTCGTCCACCTGGGCTCATATGCGGTGTTGGACGAAAAATCCGCCTCTCGCGGCTTGCACGATGTGTACACCGAAAAGGCCTCGGCCGAGCACTACCGCAAGACCGGCAAGTTCTTGGACGGCGCCACGCTGGTGAAAGAGATCCGCAAGCTCGAAACCAGCGCCATGACCACTGGCAACCCTGTGGTCTGGGGTTCCGATGCGGCCGTGTGGTTCGTGATGGTCAAGGACGCCAAAGGCCGTTTCGCCAGCAACCCCTTGTGGGGCGACGGCTGGGGCTGGGCGCTGTTCAAGGCCGACGCCCCCGCCAAGAATGTCGCCGTCAGCTACGAAGCCGACTGCATGGGCTGCCATGTGCCGGCGGCCAAGACCGACCGCGTATTCATCCAGGGCTATCCGACACTGACCCAGCACTGACTTGCTGCCGGGTTACGCTTCGCGCAGGATGGCACCTCCGTCCTGCGCGAGCCACCCTTTCCGGAAGCGCGCCATGCCGACACTCGACGCCTTTCTGACCGACGTCCGCGCCTGCACGCGCTGCGCACCGCATCTGCCACACGGCGTGCAGCCGGTCTTCCAGTTTCACCCGAGTGCGCCCATCCTCATCGCCGGCCAAGCACCGGGGGCCCGGGTCCATGCCTCAGGCGTGCCCTTCGACGACGCCAGCGGCGCGCGTCTGCGCGCCTGGCTGGGCGTGGACCGCGACACCTTCTACGACCCTACCCGCATCGCCATTCTGCCCATGGGCTTCTGTTATCCGGGCACCGGCAAAAGCGGTGACCTGCCGCTACGCCCGGAGTGCGCCCCCCGCCTGGCGCGAAGCCTTCATGCAGCGTTTCGAGCGCCTGTCGCTGGTCATCGTGCTGGGCAGCTACGCCATGGACTACCACCTCGGTACTGGCAAGACGCCGCTCACCCGGGTGGTCGAAGCCTGGCGCGAGCACTGGCCGCAAGCGTTCCCCCTGCCTCACCCTAGCCCGCGCAACAATCGCTGGCTGGTGCGCAACCCCTGGTTCCAACAAGACGTGCTGCCCGCGCTGCAAGCACGCGTCCAGGCAGTCCTCACCGCCAACCCCAAGGAAACCCCATGACCGACGACACCGCCGCCATTACCGAGCTGCTGCACAAGTACTACGACACCCTGGCCTGGGCGAACGGAGACAGGCACCGGCTTTGGAGCGATGAACGACGGCTTCAGGTGCGGTAGCTGACGCCTGGGACCTCAATCACCGTATGACCGGGTCGAAAGCGGTCCTTTCTCTGACAACATCGCCCTAGCCCGCACTCAACCCCCACAACACATCCAGCACATGTTGCGTAGGCCGCTCGACGTCCCCACCACGGTGGGCAATACCAAGTTGACGCCACAATAAGGGCTGTAATGGCCGCATGACGATCCTGGTATCGGGCAATGGCGTGGAGGCTTCATGCGGCAACAACGTCGCACCATAACCGGCCGCCACTAGGCTTTTGATCGCATCGTTGTAGTTCAGTTGAATACGCGGCGTGGGCTGCCGTCCATCACTGGCGAACCACTCCGAGGTCAAGCGCGAAAGCCGAGTAGTTTTGTCATTCAGAATTAATGGCTGGGCGGCCAGCCAACCGGGGGTCACAACATCCGGGCATTCCCAGCGAGCCGGCAAGAAGGCCATGACCGGGTCCCGCCGCCATGGCTCGATCCGCAATTCCTTCACCGGGGTCTGTGGCAGCGCGACCAGACCGATCTCCAAAGAGCCCTCGGCAAGCTTCTTCAAAGTTTCCTGCGACGTGAGCACCGCGACCTGCACATCGATAGCGGGATGGCGTTGGCCCAACGTCTCCAAAGCTTGCGGCATCAACTGTGCGATGGCCCCTGTGGAGGCACCCAGCCGCACACGCCCGGCCAAGCCCTGCACCTGACGCTCCACGTCCTCAAGCGCCTGCTCCGCATCCGCCAACAGGCGCCGCGCGCGCTCCACCAGCGTTTCTCCAATCGCCGAAGGCTGAATGCGCCCACGTGTGCGCGACAACAGCTTTCCGCCAACCCGCGACTCCAGGTCGGCAATATGCAAACTGACCGTGGGTGGCGCGAGGTGCAGCACACGGGCCGCCTCGGCAAACGAACCCAGGTCGGCAATGGCCACCAACGTGCGCAGACGGTCCAGGCTGATTTCGCGCATGAGTCACTCCTTGTTCAGAAAAGCTGAATTTCATCGTTTAGAAATTCAACTTTTCCTATCTTAGCCCCTCACTGAAGATTGGAACTCCTGATTTCCTATGTCCGAGAGCATTCCATGGCAAGTCCTCTTATATTCATCGACGGCGACCAAGGCACCACCGGGTTGCAAATCCATCAACGTCTACGCGACCGGACCGATCTGCGGCTTATCACGCTCAGCCCCGAACATCGCAAGGATCCGCAACGTCGCGCCGAAATCATCAACGCCTGCGACATCGCGATTCTCTGCTTGCCCGACCAAGCCGCACGCGACGCTGTAGCGAGCATCGAAAACCCCGCCGTTCGGGTGATCGATGCGAGTTCGGCGCACCGCACCCATCCAGACTGGACCTATGGTTTCGCGGAGATGAACTCGCAGCAGGCCCAACGCATCGCCACGGCACGGCGGGTCAGCAATCCCGGTTGCTATCCCACGGGGGCGATAGGGCTGCTGCGCCCATTGCTGGAGGCCGGGTTGCTGCCCAGGGACTATCCGACGAACATTCATGCTGTGTCGGGCTATTCCGGAAAAGGGCGCGTTGGCGTGCAAGAGCATGAGGGAGAGGGCGCATCACAGGCGCCCGCGTTTCAGGTTTATGGTCTGGGGCTGGCACACAAACATATTCCGGAGATTCAGCAGCAAAGCGGTCTGATGGAGCGGCCGATGTTTGTGCCGGCTTATGGGGCTTTTCGGCAGGGGATCGTGCTGACCATACCGTTGCAACTTCGCTTGTTGGCGCCGGGCGTGGATGCGGTGCGGTTGCATGCGTGTCTTATGCAGCACTACGTCGATGCGGACCATGTACAGGTGATGTCGATGCAGGAGGCCAAAGGGTTGACGTGCCTTGATCCTCAGGCGCTTAACGGGACTGATAGTTTGCGATTGGTGGTGTGTGAAAATGATGAGACGGGGCAGGTTTTGTTGGCTGCGGTGTTTGACAATCTTGGGAAGGGAGCCGCTGGAGCGGCGGTGCAGAATCTGGATTTGATGGTTGCAGGAACATGACTCCGACTACCCACTGGCTCTAGAGTCTATGGCTCGAATTTTCGAGCGGTTGTTTCCTCTCTGTTTATGGCCTGGCATCGACGGCATTAAACGAGTCGAAAACAGAATCTACGCGTGTCAGCAGTTTGCAATCCAGTCAGGCTTTGAAGTTAAACGGTCGTCCACGACAGGCAGCAATCGGCCAACAGCGGCCGTTTTAGAGTAGGGAAAATAAATCCCCTTTTCTGCTGTCTACGCTTCGCAGCGCCGGTTACCCGGTCACCACGCAAGACTCGCTTCCGGTCGGTGGCTAACCTTTACCGGGCGGGGGTCATACCCGCTGGGTTTCTTACGCCATTTCGTGACGGCTTGCGCCGTCATTCCCAGGCGACCAAGCTTTGCCTGGCGCACATAAATCAGTCCCCTTTTTCTCTTTGCGCAGCAATGGCGTCGATCCTTCGCGCCTGCAAACCTTTGGTGCAGGCTCCAGCTCGCCCATTGCCCCCAACGACACCGCCGAGGGTCGCGCCCAAAATCGCCGCGTTGAAATCAAACTGGTGCCCCGTAGCGGCGCTGTAGCTCAAGGGTAATGGTGCCTTGGTGCTCTTTTCGTCGGATGCCCAGCTATCTTTTAATGGGTTACGGGCGATTTGCAGTGGGCTCCAAAACCTGGCCTCAGGAGGTGCAAGCTCCCGTGGCACCGGCTTTGGACTGGGCAGACCAATACGCCGGCCCATAAGCCCATAAGGATCCCGGCCTCGGCCGGGTTCTTTATGCCCGCTTCGCGGGCTTGAGCCCAGAAGGGAGCGGCGTGCGCCGGATTCGCATCTGCCAGCCAGTACGCAGCCCGTTTGGAACTCAGTTGATCCGTCTTTTTCAACGGTTTAACAGCCAAATCAATACGTTCACAAGTACACTCGCCACCCTAGGGATGGTGAAGCATCCACGAGCGGTACTAGAATTTTCAGCTTTTCGGTGCCGCCGCACGAATTCAAGGGGCAAGCATGGATTACGAACAACTGCCGAGGGCCGCCTTGGTCCGTATGCTGCAGGAGCATGATGCGGCGCTTGCCGATGCTGGCAAGAATGGCATCGTTATGAGTTACACCGGGCGGGCTGCTCCCTGGCAGATCATCCGCCAGGTCAAGCCGAAGCTGCATCGTATTATCAAGAAAGTATCCTTTGGAGAGGAAACCGCCCAGTCAGAGAATGAGATCTGGGACGGTGAAAACCTTTCTGCGATGGTCACGCTCTATAAATATCGTGGTCAAGTTGATCTTGTAGTAACAGACCCGCCGTACAACACCGGCGAGGACTTCCGCTATAACGACAAGTGGGACAAGGATCCAAACGATCCAGATCTCGGCGATGTAGTTCCTAAAGATGATGGGTCCAAGCACAGCAAATGGTTGCGCTTCATGACACCCAGAATCTGGATGATGCGTGAGATGCTAACCCCAGGCGGGGTTATGGCTATCTGTATTGATCATAGGGAACTATTTAGACTTGGCATGCTCATGGACGAAATCTTCGGCGAAGAGAATCGCATTGGCATAATCAATTGGCAGAAAAGCTATTCACCTCGCAGTGATAATAAGGGGGCGGCGGCGAAAACTGAGTGCAACACCTGACCTTTCCGGTACGGTGCTGTCCCTATGTCTTATTCCGAACTCAGCGTTGAAGAGCGCGCCACCATTCAAATCGGTCATGCCCAAGGTTTCAGCCTGCGCGGGATTGCCTGCTTGATCAACCGATCCCCTTCGACCATCAGCCGGGAGCTGCGCCGCAATCGAGATGCCTGTGGCGGCTACTCGGCCCGCGTGGCCCAGCAGCAGATGCAGGCCCGCCGTCAGGTGTGTCGACCGAAGCAAAAGCTGTTGCCGGGTAGCGAGCGCTTCGAATTGGTGGCGCATATGCTGCGTGAGCGTTTGTCTCCCGAGCAGATTGCCGGCAAGCTGCGCAGCATGAATATTCCCAGCCTCAGAGATGCCTACGTCTGTCGCGAGACGATCTATAACGCGATCTATGCCTTGCCAGTCGGCGAGCTGCGTAAAGAGCTGATCATCTGCCTGCGCCAAAGCAAGACGATGCGCAGGCCGCGCTCTGGCGGCGTGGATCGGCGCGGTCAGATCCCTGAGAGGGTCAGTATTCATGTACGTCCGCCGGAGATCGAAGACCGACTGATGCCAGGGCATTGGGAAGGCGACCTGATCAAGGGCAAGGCCAACGCCTCGTCTGTAGGTACGCTGGTGGAGCGCACCAGTGGCTACCTGATGCTGGTGAAGATGAACGACGCGACGGCGACCTCGGCGATGGAAGGCTTCAGTGCAGCGCTCAATGGCATGCCGCTGGCGATGCGCAAGAGCATGACCTACGACCAGGGCCGAGAAATGGCGCGGCATGCTGAAATCACCCAGCAGACCGGGGTGGCGATTTACTTCTGCGACCCGCACAGCCCTTGGCAGCGCGGCAGTAACGAAAACATCAATGGCCTGATCCGCCAGTACCTGCCCAAAGGCACGGACTTGTCGGTGCATAGCCAGGAGGAACTGGATGCCATCGCACTGCAACTGAACATGCGCCCCCGTAAGCGCTTCGACTTCAAGTGTCCGATCGAGGTTATGGACGAGGTGATGCAGGAAGCTATGGCTATGCGGCATGATGCTCCAGCTTCAATTCAATAACCGTGTTGCACTCAGCTCCTGTAACCGCCCACTTTAATGTCAGGAAGCTTAAGCTCTGTTAGTGTTTTGGCTATTCTCTCTCCTCTTGGAAGACTGGTTGAAAGAGCCAGGAATATTTCCAATAACCCATTAAGTCAATCCCTCTACACTGGGCGCACCGATGAGTTTGGCCAAATAGAGTTTGCTTTACGAATGATGCAAGCTGAAACAGGCGCCATAGTAGGTCGCATAGGTGATGCATCAAATCGGCTTAGCGAACACACCCGAGGCCTACTAAAGGATATTGAGTCAAGCAATGTACTTACAGTTGAGCAGCAGGCAGAGACAGATCAAATAGCAACGGCAGTAAACCAAATGGCGGCAAGCATTCAAGAGGTTGCGAGCAATGCACAGCATGCTGCAGATGCGGCCGGAAGAGCAGACACTGAGACGGCATCTGGCCAGCGTCTGGTAGCCCACACAAGCCAGGGCGGCCGCAAAAACTGAGTGCAACACCTGACCTTTCCGGTACGGTGCTGCCACTATGTCCTATCACGAACTCAGTATCCCCGAACGTGCGACCCTTCAACTCGGCCTTGCCCAAGGTTTCAGCCAGCGGCGAATTGCCCGGATGCTCGGCCGCTCCCCCTCGACCATCAGCCGGGAGCTGCGCCGCAACCGGGCCCCTGGCACCCGCTACCAGGCCTGTGCTGCCCAGCAGCAGATGCAGGTCCGCCGCCAGGTCTGCAGGCCTCAGTGCAAGCTGCTGCCGGGCAGTGAGCGCTTCGAGCTGGTCGTCCATATGCTGCGTGAGGGTTTGTCTCCCGAGCAGATTGCCGGCAAGCTGCGCAGCATGAACATACCCAGCCTCAGAGAGGCCTACGTCTGCCGCGAGACGATCTATAACGCGATCTACGCCCTGCCGGTCGGTGGCCTGCGCAAGGAGCTGATCATCTGCCTGCGCCAGGGCAAGACGAGTCGCAGGCCGCGCTCTGGCGGCGTCGATCGGCGCGGCCAGATCCCTGAAATGCTCAGCATCCACGTGCGCCCGCCGGAGGTCGAAGACCGGCTGATGCCAGGCCATTGGGAGGGCGACCTGATCAAGGGCAAGGCCAATGCCTCGGCGGTGGGCACCTTGGTGGAGCGTACCAGCGGCTACCTGATGCTGATCAAGATGGCCGACGCGACGGCGACCTCGGCGCTGGAGGGCTTCAGTGCGGCGCTCAATGGCATGCCGCTGGCGGTGCGCAAGAGCATGACCTACGACCAGGGCCGGGAGATGGCGCGGCACGCCGAGATCACCCAGCGGACCGGGGTGGCGATCTACTTCTGCGACCCGCACAGCCCCTGGCAACGCGGCAGCAATGAGAACATCAATGGACTGATCCGCCAGTACCTGCCCAAGGGCACGGACTTGTCGGTGCATAGTCAGGAAGCCCTGGACGCCATCGCTTTGCAACTGAATATGCGACCGCGCAAACGCTTCGACTTCAAATGCCCGATCGAGGTGATGGGCGAAGTGATGCAAGAAGCCGTGGTGATGCGGCATGATGCTCCCGCTTCAATTCAATAACCGTGTTGCACTCAGATCCTGCAACCAGCTATTGTGATGGACACACCAAATAACTCACTGCATGAGGCAACCCATGAAAAAGCAATTAAAAATAATTCTGCTCGCGTCCCACCTGGCTCTGTTTGGCGCGGGAGTTGGGCTAGGGATCTATATACTTCCGATTTTGACAGCACAAGAAAACGCCACCATCGCCGAAATTGAAGAAGTGCAAAAGGTGGCAAAGTATAGCGGAGAGTTCAAGAAAGATCAGAAAGGCAGCGACGCCCTTCACTGGGCGAATGGACAACTTTTTGTTACGGATAACGAAATTGTATTTAAAGGTGATGTAGCACCTGGTCCAGACTACAAAATTTACCTGACAAAGAAACAAGCCACCGACAAAGAATCGTTTTTGGACATAAAGAAAGAAGCAATTCTGATTGGCGAATTGAAAAACTTCGGGAATTTCAAGAAAACCATTCCTGCAAGCGTCAACGTCAACGAGTTTACAACGGTCCAAATATGGTGCGAGCATTTCTCTAAGTTCATCGGCTCCGCAAAATATCAGTAAACAAGCTTAAACTTGGATCTTGCCTGTTCACGAATAACATGCGCCTCATGCCAATGGAAATTAAAGTCTTGCCGGGCATGAGGCCTCCCCTCCACGTCTAGATTCTTGAAGTCAAAATTGACCTCAACCGACCCTCAGACACTGACTACGATGCCTGCATACCCTGAAGCGGTTCACCAGATGGGCTTGCGACAGAGATAAGTACGCGCCAACCTCAGATGCCGCTAAGGCTCTATACGCCGCCTTATCGGAATGGGTGGAATTTTGCGCGCGAGCGTCTAATGTTATCCAAGAGCGAGGGCTCTGATTAGTCCCGTCTCCCATGAAGATTCGCAGACTAAGACCAGTCAATCACTGCCCTTGAAGGTGAAATTAGGCAAGCCGCTCAGGTTATTCATGAGCTTGAAGGTCAAAGTAACGAGATATCAAAAGTTCTTGACGTTATACGAGGGATCGCCGAGCAAACGAATTTGTTGGCACTCAACGCAGCAATTGAGGCCGCGCGTGCTGGTGAGCAGGGGCGTGGTTTTGCTGTTGTCGCCGATGAGGTTCGCAGTCTTGCTGCTCGCACACAGCAATCGACAACGGATATTCAAAGCATGATCAGCGCTCTACAAGAGCGAGCGCAATCCGCTGTTACAGTCATGGAGCAAAGTAGTCGGCAAGCGCACACGAGTGTAGCTCACGCAGAGGAAGCAGCTACAGCTCTTGATGGAATTGGCCAACGCGTTAACGAAATTACCGACATGAACGCGCAAATAGCGACTGCGGTCGAGCAGCAGGGAGCAGTAAGTGAAGACATAAACCGCAGTATTATCAATATACGCGATGCTGCTGATACCAATGTACAGACCGGGCAGAATAATTTGCAAAGTGCGAAATCTGTCGCTCAGTTAACTAGCGCTCTGAGCGAACTGGCAAAACAGTTTTGGGAAAAACGAGGATAACGCTTTTCAGTATCTCGACAGGGATAACTTACTTTACCATCGGTTATCCCTTTTAGCCGCACAAATTTTAGCCATGGCTTTTCAGGAAGTCAGGGCTATCAGAATGGCCTTAGAAAGCCTAGTCAAAGAGCTGTCACGAGAACACCGTTAGCTTAGCGTACGATTTTTTCCGAATTCTGCGGTTCCCCCGAGATGGGCCTGGACACGGGTGATAGATGCTGAATTAAGCCGTGTGACGGCAGGCTGTGCTGGGCTGCACGTCGGCATGGGCGTGCGTGGTCAGGACGCAAAAACACACTTGCCCGCAATGGCGGGCAAGTGTGTTTGCAGAGGGGGAGTGCGTTGTTGGTTATTGTTTGTTGCGACCGGCAATCACCACCAGGATCAGCGACGCCAGGATCAGGATCGAACTGATAGCGGCAATGGTCGGATCGATCTCGTCGCGCAGCGCCGTGAACATGCGCTTGGTCAGAGTCTGGTTGTCGCCGCCGGAGATGAACAGCGCCACCACAGTTTCATCCAGCGAGGTGATGAAGGCGAACAGTGTCGCCGAGACCACACTGGGCTTGATCTGCGGCAGGGTCACGGCCATGAAGGCGCGAAAGCGGTTCATGCCCAGGCTGCGCGCCACCATTTCCTGGGACATGTCGAAGTTACGCAGACCGGCCAGCAGCGCGATGATCACGTAGGGCAAGGCGAGCATGATGTGCGCCAGCACCAGGCCGGTCAGCGTGCTGATCAGGCCGACCCGGGCGTAAACGAAGAACACGCCGGCGGCGATCAGGATGATGGGCACCATCATCGGCAGCAGCAGGATGATCTGCAGCGTACGCACCACCTTCAGGCTGGAGTTGTTGATGGCGTAGGCGGCCGCCATACCAATCGGCAGGCTGATGGCCATGGTGAAAAATGCCGTGATCAGACTGACCCGCGCCGCCGACATCCACTCCACGCTGTTGAAGAACGCCTCGTACCAGTGGAAGGACCATTGCTTGGGAGGGAATTGCAGGAAGCGCGCCTCGGAGAACGACATGGGTACCACGATCAGCACCGGGATGATCAGGTACAGCAGGATCGCCGCGACCAGCACCGTGAACAGCACGTGGGACAGGCGAAGGTGACGCAGGTTGGCAAGCAGGTTCATTTAGCGCGCTCCCAGGATGCGTTCGATGGGGATGAAGCGATTGATGCCCCAGAAGATCAGGAACACCACAAACAGCAGCACCAGGCCGACTGCGCTGGCTGCGCCCCAGGCGTGATAGAGCTCGACGTTGCGTTGCACCAGCATCGACACCAGGATCGTGCGGCCACCGCCGAGCAGTTCCGGGGTGATGAAGAAGCCTAGGCAGATGACGAACACCAGGATGGAACCGGCCATGACCCCCGGCGCTGCCATCGGCAGGAAGACCCGGCGGAAGGTGTAGAAGGGTTTGGCGCCAAGGCTCTCGGACGCTTGCATGAGGTCCTGGGGGATTTTTTTCATCACCGAATACAGCGGCAGGACCATAAAGGGCAGCATGACGTGCAGGGTGCCGATTACCGTGCCAGTGGTGTTGTGCATCAGCGTCAGGGGTTGGTCGATGATGCCAAGGTCCATCAGCGTCTGATTGACCAGTCCGCGGCGTTGCAGGAGCACCAGCCAGGCATAGGCCCGCACCAGCACGCTGGTCCAGAACGGCAGGATCACGCAGATCAGAATCAGGTTGGCCCAGAAACCCTGCAGGCGCGAAGCGGCGTAGGCAATGGGGAAGCCCATGACGATCGACAGGATCGTCACCAGGAAACTGATCTTGAAGGTCAGGGCGAAGGTGTCCCAGTAAATGCTTTCCTGGAAAATCCGGATGTAGTTGGCCAGGGAAAACCCTTCCTCGGTCTGGACCGACTGAAAGGCCAGCCAGCACAGCGGCATGATCAACAGCACCACGACCATGACCAGCGCCGGGGTGAGCAGCAACAGCATGGAGGTGTGCTCCTTGCGTTCTTCACGGGCCAGGGCGTCTTCGCTGGTCATGGGCGGCTGGTGCTGCTGGTCGCTGGAGTCGGGCATGGATTTGGCGAGATAGGCGTTGGACATGATGACCTCTCGTCACTGCGCAGTGCTGGAGGGTATCCAGCACTGACGGGTAGCGCTGGCGGTGGCAGTCGTCCTGGCGGACAGCAGGGTGCGGTGCTCGGGTAATGTCATGTGAAGAACTCCCAATGGTGGGCAGGTACTTGAGGCGAGCGCGAGTTGTCTGCACAGGTCACTCTGCGGGACCCTCAGGCCTAATGTACCGGGATGCCAACGAATGAAGTGGACGCAATTGACCGGTGCGCAAGCGCTTTATGTCGAAATCGCGGGGGCAGACGGCATGTCCTGCGCCGAGGCCTCTGGCCTGCGGCGCAGCAACGGCCGATGGCTATTTTTTCTGGACGAAGGACAACCAGCGTTCTTCGGCCTTGACCCCGGCTTCGGAGGCCCACCATTGCGCCGAGAGCAGGGCCTGGCGCGAGATGTTGCCGGGTGCGGAAGGCAGCTTGGCCTCGCGCTCGGCCGGGATTACCCCGGTCTTGAAGGCTTCGGGGTTGAGCGGGCCGTAGTCGATGATCATCGGCAACGCCGCTTGCAGTTTGGCATCGATGGCCTCGTTGACGAATTTCATGGCGGCCACCTTGTGCGGCGAGCCTTTGAGGACGCACAACGAGTTGGTTTCCAGCACACCCTGGTTGTAGTCGAATGCCACGGGTGCGCCGGCGGCCTGTACGGCGGTGATACGGCCGTTCCAGGCCTGGATCATGTCCACTTCGCCGTCGCTGATCAGCTGCGCCGACTGCCCGCCGGACGTCCACCAGGTGGCGATGTCGGGCTTGATCTGCTCAAGCTTGCGGAAGGCGCGATCGACGTCCAGCGGATAGAGCTTGTCCATCGGCACGCCATCGGCCAGCAGCGCGATTTCCAGGGTTGGACGTGGCAGGTTACGTAGGGAGCGCTGGCCCGGGTATTTTTTGGTGTCCCAGAAGTCGGCCCAGGTCTTGGGTACGTCCGCGCCTTTGAACGCGTCCGTGCGATACGCCAGCACCGTGGAGTAGCTGATGTAGCCGACGCTGTATTCGTCCTTGAGGCTGTCGGGTATTTGCGCGGCATTGGGAATCAGCGCAAGGTCGAGCTTCTCGAACAGCCCTTCGGCTTCGCCACGGATGCAGTCGCCAGTGGGCAGGTCCACCACGTCCCAGGTGACCTTGCCGCTCTCGACCTGGGTCTTGATGATCGGGTAGGCCTTGGGCGAGCTGTCCTGTTTGAGCGTCAGACCGAGCTTTTTCGCCGCAGGCTCCAGGATCGCCTTGCTCTGGGCTTCCTGATAAGCACCGCCCTGGGATACGAACGTGATGTCCTCGGCCATGGCCTGGGTGGCGCTACCGATGAACAGGGCCAGACTCGCGAGTTGGAAAGCTGTAGTGCGCAATGTGCTCATGGAAAGACTCCGAATGGTTGGCAGATTTTCTTGGGCGAGCTGTAGGTTTTGTTGTCGGTCGCTCTGCGGGACCATGGAGGTCTAATGTACCGGCTTGTCCGTGAACGAAGCGGCTACAAATGCGCGGATGAAAAGTGGTTTATTGCGAAAATGCGAACGGGCACAGTATTTCGTGCGTCGGGTGCGGGCTTGCGCGCCTGTCGCGAGCAGCCCCGAAGCCCCCGGTAGGAGCGAGCATGCTCGCGATGGCGGTGTGTTGGGTGAGTCATAGCCAAGTCATTCAGCCCACCGTCATCCGCCTCACCACGCGCCGAATCATCGGCGCCGCCAGCACCACCACCGGCAACATCGATACCCACGACAGCGCCCACGCGTTCAACCAGCGGCCGGCAAAGGCCAGGTCGAGCGCATGGGGTGTGGTGGCGATGGCGGCCGCGACCGCGCAGGTCAGGCCGGATTGAACGACGCCGAAAACGAAATGCTCATAACGGGCGGGGATTTTCATCGGGGGTTCTCGAGAAAGAGCGGGGGGGCGCGATGCCCGGCCGCTCGGGCACGATCAAGCCGGTTGCAGTTGCGCGATAGTCTCTTCGGTGGTCCACAGCCCGTGGGCGAGGAAGCGGTAATTGATGATGGCCGCCAGGTAGCCGTCGCCATCCGGCAGGCGCGGGCCGGCGGTGGCGTCGCGTACCACGACTATTTCAAAGCCCTGTTCGAGCAGTTCGCGCAGGTGTGATTCCACGCAAAGGTTGGCCGCCATGCCGGCGAGGATGATCTGCGACACGCCTTTCTTGCGCAATTGCAGCGCCAGGTCGTTGGTTTCCGGGCCGTAGACCTTGTGCGGCGAGGCGATGATGGTCTCGCCGTCGAGAATGTACGGCTTGTAGATCTCGAGGAAATCGGCGCCGGAGCCTTCGAAGTTTTCCAGGGTGTTCGGTCCCTTGCGATCGAACATGCAGATGCTGTGCATGACCTTTTCCAGCGGACCGCCAAAATGCCAGTCGTGGTCGTGCGGGTAGTAATAGTGTGGCGACACGGCCACGGGCAGGTCGTGAGCCTTGAAGGCCTTGAACAGTTTTTCCAGGTTTTCGACGGTGTTGTTCTCGACGATGCTCTCACCGAACACCGCCCAACTGGCGCCGGCAGGGCTGAGGAAGTCGTTCTGTGGGTCGATGACCACCAGGGCGGCTTTGCTCAGGTCGAGCTTGAAACCAGTGGCAGGCAGTGCGGGTTCGGCGGGGTCGGCGTACAGATGGCTCATGACGATTTACCTCTTGGGTGCTTGCGTGGATGAGACGTGAATGTTGCTTTATATAAATGACCAGTCGTCTTATTAATGAGGAAAAAAAACTCACTCCAATAGCCGAGGCAAGACCATCGATACGAAACGCTGCAGAGGTGCACCGTCGCGCAGGACCTTGCCGCGCATGACCGCACCTTCCCAGCCTTCGACGATGACACTGGCCAGCGCTTCGGCGTCGTGAGTTTCAGAGAGTTCGCGGCGCTGCTGCGCTTCACGCAGGCAGCTCGCGAGCAAACCTTCCCAGCGCGCCAGCACATCGGCCAGACGCTTGCGGGTTTGTTCGCTGCCATTGGACATTTCCAGGGACAGGTTGCCAATCAGGCAACCCAGGCTGTATTCATGCTCGCCGTGCTCGAGCACCAGGGCCTGGAAGAACTGGCCGATGCGCTCCAGCGGCTTGACCCGGGCGTCGTAGAAGATCGGCCCGTGGCGGGTTTCGATCGAGGTCCAGTATTCCTCGAGGATCTCTGCCGCGAAGTCTTCCTTGCTGGCGAAGTAGTTGTAGAAAGAGCCCTTGGGAATCTCGGCAGCGGCGGTGATGTCCTGGACGCCGCAGCCGTTGAAGCCACGGTTGTGAACCACCTGGCGGCCAATCGACAGCAAACGGGATCTGACTTCGAGGTTGACCGGGCGAGCCATGACAGAGACATCCAGTGATGAGAAAGTTTTAATAAACTAACTGGTCATCTATGTTTCGTCAACAGTCGAATTGACTGCCAATCAGTCCGCCTGCGCCATCTCGATGTACTCGAGCATCTTCTCGTTGCCATCGAGAATGTCACGGCAGATGGCCGCCCGTGCCGCCGCGCCATCGCGGCGCTTGAGTGCGTCGAGCACTTCCCAGTGATGGTCGATGGCCATGCGCTCGTTGAAGTTGCCATAGGCACGGGCGATCAGTGGGCCGGTGCGCATCCACAGGCTATCGAGCAAACCCGCCAGCACCGGCATGCGCGCGATGGTGGTCAGCGCGTAGTGAAATTGCTGATTGCACTTGAGAGCGGCTTGCAAGTCCTGGGCGTTGATCGCGGCGATGTTGTTTTCGATGCAGGCTTGCAGGTCTGCGAGTTCGCTGTCGGTCACCAGCGCGGCGGCCGTCTCCGCAGCCAGGCCTTCAAGCGCCAGGCGGATGCTGCGGATCTCGCCGTATTGCGCGGCGGTGAGGATGGGTACGCGGATGTCACGCGGGGTCTTGAGGATCAGCGCCTGTTCCTTGGCCAGTTGCAGGATCGCGTCGCGCACCGGTGTGACGCTGGTGCCCAGTTGTTCGGCCAGGTCGCGGATGCGCAGGCGGTCATCGGGCTGGAAACGCCCGGTGATCAGTGCCTCGCGCAGCAACTCGTAGATGCCACTGCCCAGGTAAGAGTGATTGAGGGTTTGAATAGGGTAGGGGTTGCTCATTGATCGCTCATCTGCGGCGGATGCCCGGCCCGAATGATGGAAGTTTCCGGCCGGGATTTCCAGATTATTTCAGACGTGCTGACCACCGTTGACATGAATCTCCGAACCGTTGATGTACGACGCGCCTCGGGTGCAGAGGAAATGCACCAGGGATGCGACTTCTTCCGGCTTGCCCAAGCGGTGCATGGGGATCTGCTGATCGACGATCAGTTCGGTCCCGGCAGACAGGATCGACGTCTCGATCTCACCCGGTGCAATCGCATTGACCCGCACACCGTGTGGCCCGAAATCATGGGCCATTTCCCGCGTCAGTGCGGCCAGTGCAGCTTTCGAGCAGGCGTAGGCGACCCCGGCAAACGGGTGCACCCTGGAACCTGCAATCGAGGTGACGTTGATCACCGAGCCTTGCGCCGCCTTGAGCTCATCGAACAGCCCTTGGGCCAGTAACGCCGTGGAAAACAGGTTGACGTTGAACACGCTGAGCCAGGTGGCGTAATCGGATTCCAGCACGCCCAATCGTGCGCCGGCTTCGCCTTTGGGTGAAATGCCGGCGTTGTTCACCAGGGCATCGAGGCGTCCGCCGAGTTTCTCCCGGATCAATGGCAGGCTGCGGCGCACTTCGTCGATGTCTTCCAGGTCCAGGTGGATGTGGTTCAACTCGCCTTCAGCCCAGGGGCAGCCTTCGGTCCAGTTCTGTCGCGAGGCCGTAAACACGCGCCAGCCCGCAGCGTTGAAGTGCTTCACCGTGGCATGGCCGATGCCACGGCTCGCACCGGTGAGGAGGAGGGTTCGTTGCTCGGTCATGCAGGCGCTCCTGAGGAAGGGGTGGAGTGGTGAGACTATACCAGTAAAAATTATGATGCATCATATTCTAAATATGTTACTAATGAGCTGCGCCTCGGAATCATCGCCGTGCGCCGGCCACCAGGTGCAAGACACCCGGCGCTGACCGAAATATTGCTGCCAAAAACAAAAAAACCACCTGCCATCCCTTAGCTGCCGCTCACGCACGTAGCGAATTCGGAGAGACGCATGAACAGCAAAATCGCAACTGTACTGATGCTTGGAATGATTGCCGGCCCTTTGAGCGCCGCTGAAAAACTGACCGTGGTGTCCTTCGGCGGCAACAACCGCCAGGCCCAGGAAAAAGCCTTCTACAAACCCTTCACCTCGGAAAAGAAAGTGGCGATCACGGCCGATGACTACAACGGCGAAATGGCCAAGATCCGGGTCATGGCCGACACCGGGAAAACCAGCTGGGACGTGGTCGAGGTCGAATCCCCCGAGCTGTTGCGCGGTTGTAGCGAAGGCCTGTTCGAGCCATTGGACTGGTCGCGCATCGGCAAGAAAGAAGATTTCATCCCGGCCGCCGTCAGCGATTGCGGGGTGGGTATCTTCATCTGGTCTACCGTTCTGACATACGACCCGAAAAAACTCGCCAGCGCGCCACAGGGCTGGGCGGATTTCTGGGACGTGAAGAAATACCCCGGCAAGCGCGGCCTGCGCCGTGGCGCCAAGTTCACCCTGGAGTTCGCCCTGTTGGCCGATGGCGTGGCCAAGGAAGATGTCTACACCTTGCTCGGCACCGAGGAGGGCGTGCAGCGGGCCTTCCGCAAACTGGATCAGATCAAGCCCGACATCCAGTGGTGGGAATCCGGCGCGCAGCCGTTGCAATGGCTGGCGGCAGGCGACGTGGTGATGACTTCGGCCTATAACGGGCGTGTCACCTCGGCGCAGGCGGAGGGACAATCGTTTGAAATGCAGTGGAATGGCAGCCTGTACGACCTGGATCACTGGGCCATCGTCAAAGGCTCGCCGAAGAAGGCCCTGGCGGAAAACTTCATCGCGTTTGCCAGTGCACCGGTTCAGCAGAAGCACTTTGTCGAGGCCATTCCTTATGGGCCAAGCAACACCAAAACCGTGGCACTGGTCGATGAGGCGGTGGGCAGCAAACTGCCGACTTCACCGGATAACCTGAAGAACGCCCGGGCCACGGATGCCGAGTTCTGGATCGACCACGGCGAAGACCTGGAAGAGCGTTTCATCGCTTGGGCCAACAAGTAATGCAAGGGGCCTGCGCGAGCAGGCCACATCACCGAAGCGAGGAGTCATGAACAATGCCGCTTGAGAAAGTATCGGCGCAACCCTGTCTGCTGGAGGCGGCCCCTGCCCGTGTCAGTGACGGGCAGGTCCTTGGGGTCCTTGCGCAGCACTACGCGATCAGCGGAAAACTCGAGCAACTGGGCGGCGAGCGCGACCTCAATTTCCGGGTCATGCTCGCGGACGGTACGTCGCGTCTGTTCAAGTTGTCGCATCCATTGGAAAACCCGCAGGTCGTGGACTTCCATAACCAGGCCATGCTCCAGATCGAGCGTAACGATCCGGCGTTGCCGGTGCAGCGTGTCTTTGCATCACTCGGCGGGCGATTCGTGGAGCCGGTCGAAATCGAAGGCCAGCGCATGTTGGTCCGTCTCCTGTCCTTCGTTGACGGCTTGCCGCTGCACCGCGTCGCCCACACATCGGTGAATTTCAGGCAGAACCTGGGCCAAGCGCTCGCCCGGTTCGACCTGGCCCTGGACGGCTTCAGCCATCCCGCTGCCGGGCACGTCCTGCTGTGGGACATGCAACACGCCCAGCGCCTCAGGCCCCGGCTGAAACACATCGAGCCGGGCGTTCGTCGCGACCGGATCGAACACAGCCTGGACCGCTTCGAATCCCAGGTACTGGGCAAGTGCGCCACGCTGCGCCACCAGGTGATCCATAACGACATGAACCCGCACAACATCATCGTCGATCCGGATCAGCCCGATGTGTTGCGCAACATCCTGGATTTTGGCGACATGGTCCACGCGCCGTTGGTCAACGAGGTCGCGGTCGCGGCATCGTACCAATTGGGGGTGGCGGGCGACGTCCTGGCCCCGGCGCTGGACATGATCCGCGCCTATCACCAGGTCAATCCCCTCACCGGCGAAGAATTGCAACTGCTGCCGGTGCTGATCTCCACACGCCTGGCGTTGTCGTTGTGCATCAATTATTGGCGGGCCGACCTGCACCCGGACAATCGCGAGTACATCCTGCGCAACTCATACCGCGCCCAGGATGCCCTGGCGGGATTGTCCGCAATGGCACCCGCCGAGATCCACGACAGAATCCTTGCCGCTTGCACCCAGGAGGTTGGCGCATGAGCATGATCAACGGTTTCACTTCTGAAGATGCCGATCGCCTGTCAGACAAGGAAAAACGCCTTGTCGAACGCCGGGCACGGTTGCTCGGCCCGGCCTATCGACTGTTCTACGAACACCCCTTGCACACGGTGCGCGGCGAGGGCGTGTGGCTGTACGACGAACAAGGCCGGCGGTATCTGGATGCCTACAATAACGTGGCGTCGGTGGGGCATTGTCATCCCCGGGTGGTCGAGGCGATCAGCCGGCAGGCCGGGCAACTCAACACCCACACTCGCTACTTGCAGGAGGGCATGCTCGATTACGCCGAGCAACTGCTGGGCACCTTTCCCGAGTACCTCGAGCGGGTCATGTTTACGTGCACCGGCAGCGAGGCCAACGATCTGGCGTTGCGCATCGCCAAACAGTTTACCGGCGGCACCGGCGTGATCATCACCCGCTTCGCGTATCATGGCGTCACGGGTGATATCGCCGAGCTTTCTCCGTCGCTCGGCCCGAGCATGGTTCTGCCACCCCACGTGCGCACCGTTCGCGCCCCCGATGCTTATCGGCTGGGTGCGGATCAAGTGGCCTCGACCTTCGTGGCTGACGTCCGTGCGGCCATCGATGACCTGCGCAAACACGGCATTCGTCCGGCGGCGATCCTGCTCGACGGCATTTTCGCCAGCGATGGCGTCTTTGCGGGCCCAACCGGCTGCATCGCCGAAGGGATCGCATTGGCCCAGGCCGAAGGCCTGTTGTACATCGCCGATGAAGTCCAGTCCGGCTTCGCCCGCACTGGCCTGAACATGTGGGGTTTCCAGCGGCACGACGTGCGCCCCGACCTCCTGACCCTGGGCAAGCCGATGGGCAACGGCCACCCCATCGCCGGCCTGGTCGGTCGAGCGCAAGTGGTCGATCACTTTGGCCAGAACATGCGCTACTTCAACACCTTTGGCGGCAACCCGGTGTCCTGCGCAGCGGGGCAGGCCGTGCTGGACGTCATCCGTGACGAACAGTTGCAGCAGCGCTCGCACACCCTGGGTGAATGTCTGTTGACGGGGTTGCGGGAGCTGGCCGAGCGTTACCCGATCATCGGCGATGTGCGCGGTGCCGGGATGTTCCTGGGGGTCGAGCTGGTGACCGATCGCGCCACAAAAGCGCCTGCCGCCACGCAGACCCGTCAGGTGGTCAACGCGATGCGCGAGCAGGGCGTATTGATCAGTGCTGCCGGGCCGCTGGAAAACGTGCTGAAGATTCGCCCGCTGCTGGCCTTCGAACAGGAGCATGCGCACTTGCTACTGGAAGCGGTCGGCACGGCGCTGGAAGGGCTGCAGCCGTAGCGGTTCAGACGATATCGTCGATCAGGATATGGTGCTGCCCACGGCTGCAGCGTTCGATGCGCGCCTCGACCTTGTACACCGCGCGCAGCATCTGCTCGTTGATCACTTCATGGCTCGGGCCGCTGCCCTGAGCGGTGCCATCGGCGATGACCAGCACCTGATCGGCGAAGCGCAAGGCCTGGTTCAGGTCATGGATGGCGATGAACACGATGACTTCGCGCTTTCGCGCCAGGTCGCGCATGAAGTTCAGCACCTGGACCTGGCGGTGCATGTCGAGGGCGCTGGTGGGCTCGTCCATCAGCAGGATCTGCGGTTCGCGCACCAGCGTCTGGGCGATTGAGACCAGTTGTTGCTGGCCGCCGCTGAGTTCACCCAGGTTGCGGAATGACAGCGGCGTAATGCCCAGGGCGTCGAGGATCTCATCGACCAGTTTCAGGGGTCGTCTCAGAAAACGGAAAATAAAGCACGCTAAGCGTGCGTGGAGGCTGGCACCCAGCGGTACAGCGTCGGAATGGACACGCCGAGGTTCTTGGCCACGTCCTTGGGCGGCACCCCGCTGGCCAGCAGCTTCTTGGCCGACTCGATCTTGCTGTCGGTCATCTTCGGCTTGCGGCCGCCTTTGCGGCCGAGCTGCTTGGCGACTTCCAGCCCGGCGCGGGTGCGCTCGACGGTCAGCTCGCGCTCCATTTCGGCAAGGCTCGCCATGACGTGGAAGAAGAACCGCCCGGATGGTGTGCCGGTGTCGATGGAGTCGGTGAGGCTCCTGAACTGGACACCGTGCTTGTGCAGATCGCCGACCAGATCGACCAGTTGCTTGACCGACCGGCCCAGCCGGTCGAGCTTCCAGACGACCAAAGTATCGCCTTCGCGCAGCATTTCGAGCGTCTTGGCCAAGCCAGGCCGGTCTGCCCGCGTGCCACTCACCTTGTCCTCGAAGACCTTTTTACATCCGGCCTTGCTCAAGGCTTCGCGTTGCAGCTCCAGGTTCTGATCCTGCGTCGAGACGCGCGCATAGCCAATCAACATGGCTTGTCTCGCGCCCGGTCGATGCGTTCCTGCATCGCCTGCATCACTTCTTCGTGGGTGTACGATCTGGCGTTGGCGTCGGTGGCTTGCCGCAGGGCTTCCTCAACCTCGCGCGTCATCCGCTCGTAATCCTCCGGCCACAGCGCTTGCTCCATGCGCAGCGACGCCTGACCCAGCAGGTGCAGCAGGCTGAACAGCCGCATGTCGTTGGTGGCGACGATGCGCTCCCGAATCTGCTCCTGAATAGCTTCGCTAGCCCGATGCGCTTGTGGTGTGGCAGTCCCCTCGTAGTCAGCGGGGAATTCCGCTTCCTCGGCAATCCTTGCCCAGGCGCTGGCCAGCGCCTCGATGGTTGACGTGCTCATTTCCGCCGCTCCTGTGCTCTTTGGCGAATCAACCGGCCAAGGGGCCTCGACGCGAAAACCAGCAGCATCACGCCTATCGGATACCAGGTCGAGAAGACCACCAAGGCATCGAAGGCTGGCCGTCCGGTGTTGGTAGGCAGTACGGCGGTCACAGCCATCAACCCGCCGACCGTCCAGATGATGCGCCACACGTAGGGCATCACGCGGGGCACGTAGCCGTCATCGAAAGCGGTCTGGTAGTAGCGGCGCAGGCCGCGCTCGGCAAGCGCCTGGCGCTGCCGCTCCGACAGCGCATCCGTCCGGCCATACCAGCGCCGGAATGGTGGACAGCGCAGCAGCAAAGGGGTGAAGAGGATCATCACCGCCACGATCGCGACACCCCACGCCATGACGGCGCCGGCATCGGGCCGCTTGGCGTTCTCGATCACGGGCGCGAAGACGCCCGGAGCACCGATCATCCAGAACAGCGCAATGTGCTGATGGAAGGAGAGCTTCATTTGCTCATCCACTTGCGCAGCAGGCGCTTTTTCAGGGAGGCGCGTTCTTGCGGGTTGCGTCCCTTGTGATTGGCGATGCGATCCGCCGTGGCGGCCTGGCGCTTGACGGGCCAGTAGGAGCGGCCATCCTTGCCCATCGACCAGACGCTGCTGGCCTGGTTTTCCAGCAGGGGCAGATGGGCGCTCAGGGCTTCGGGCGACGCGCTGGTCAGCGCCGTGCGCTCACGGGTGCGCCAGCGCTGATGCCAGAGCTTCTTGTCCTCGCGCTCGCTGCCGCAGGTCGTGTGCCCGACGATGGGTGTTTTGCGGCGGCTGCGGCTCATAACGTAGTGGTCTCCAAGAACATTCAGGACTGATCCCAGGCGTCGATGGTCAAGACCTGATCGGCAGGACAGGCGGCTACGCGGTCGGGAACTGGATGGTGTTCAGTCTCATGCCGACCCCATTCGATTGATCGCGTCGCTTGCGGCACGCTGCGACGCAAGGAGGTTTGCGACCTGGTTTAGCAGCCGTGTCCGCTGCATGTCTGTTACCTATCTCCCCGACCGCTCATTGGACCAACTCCAGAGATTGGGCTCTATCGCTCAGCCAATACGAAACCGGCATTGGCTGATGCCACAACCGAGACGAACACAAATGGCTCGGTACCTGTATTTCGCGCCCCGTGCACTTGGCCCGGTCTTGCCACGGCTATCTCACCTTCCCTGAGGGCACGAACAATCCCATTGCCCTGAAAGTAATCAGCCATTCCCGACAAAACAGTCCACGTGTCTTGGCCGTGAGGATGAATGTGAGCCGCAATTTCCTGCCCGGGATGGACATGCCAAACCACGATAATTGAGTCTCGGGTTTCAAGCACAACGGAACGAATAGGCTCGCCTTCGGACGGCTGAACATACTCGGCTACAGAAAATATTCTCGATTCAACAGTCATCGGAGATCCCTCTTTCACAGTGCCCCCAGACAGGCTGGATATGAGTTCTAACTCGAATTTGAACGGGAGGCTGGTCGTGCGGTCGTGCAGTTGCCGATGAGCGTGTCGGCTGCTGCCTCCTTGCCCACCAGCGAACTCACGTCCGTTGCGGCCATCCAGAAGGTCTTGCCCGAGCGCGGCTCATAGGTCGCGGGATCGAACACGCCAGAGGGGCCGAACATCGGCGGCTTGATTGGTCATGGCTCCATGCCTTTGTCGTTACGGTCTTCATCGTCGGCATCCTGACGCACGGCGGGCAATTGCTGGAGCAACGCCGGCAGCCATTCCTGTACCGTCTCCCACACCACATCGAGGTTGATGTCGAAATAGCCGTGAGCCATGCGATTACGCATATTGCGCATGCTGCGCCACGGCACGTCGGCATGCGCCTGGGTGAACTCGACGTAGCCATCCATCACCTTTGTGGCCGCCTCGCCGATGACGATCAGGCTCATGATGACGGCCTGCTGGGTGCGCTTGTCGGCCAAGAAGTCGTCCTTGGCCATCCCTTCCACGAAGCTGCGCGCATCGGTTGCGGCCTGCTGAATGTGGTCGAGGTAATCGGGCAGGCGGTTCTCGCTCATATCGGTTGCGCCTCCGCGAGCACCTTGGCCCGGAACTTCGGCGGCAGGTCGCCGGGAGTCAGCAGATCGACGTCAACGCCGAGCAGCGATTTCAGTTCTTCTTCCAAATCGCCCAAGTCCAACAACGTGGCACCGGGCAGCGCATCGACCAACAGGTCGAGGTCGCTGCCATCCCGGTCGGTGCCATGCAGCACCGAGCCGAAGACGCGCGGGTTCGCGGCGCGAAAGCGGCCTACCGCTTCACGCACTGCGCTTCGCTTCATGTCAAGCACAACAGACGGTCGCATGGGCATCCTTTCTTATCGAAACTCGTTGAGATGATATGCAATCAAGAATAGAATTTCAAGAACTATTTTCGAGAATCGCAATGCCTTGATTCCCGTGCCGCGTGTCACTTTCAGAAGGCGACAGCACGAAATATCAAAAGTCGACCGCACGGTCTTTTCTGACGTTGGAGTCGCCTCAGAAAACGGAAAATAAAGCACGCTAAGGCGTAGTTCCCTCGGGCTACACCGCGTCCGCACTGCGCGGTTCTTTCTTCCCTTGCAGTGACGCAATCAGCGGGCAGGAAACGTTCCCCTTCCGCGCATGGCAGGCGCACACCAAATCAGACAGCACGGCCTCCATGCGCGCCAGGTCAGCCATCCTCTCGCGCACGTCCTTGAGCTTGTGCTCGGCCAGGCTGCTGGCTTCCTCGCAATGGGTGCCATCCTCCAGCCGCAGCAGCTCGGCGATCTCATCCAGGCTGAAGCCCAACCGCTGGGCTGATTTCACGAAGCGCACCCGCGTTACATCCGTCTCGCCATAGCGGCGAATGCTGCCGTAAGGCTTGTCCGGTTCCGGGAGCAAGCCCTTGCGCTGATAGAACCGGATGGTCTCCACATTGACCCCGGCCGTCCTGGCGAAAACGCCAATGGTCAGGTTCTCCAAATTGTTTTCCATATCGCTTGACTCCGTACATAACTACGGAAGTAAGCTTAAGCTATCCAATTCAGATTCGAAAGGACAAACGTATGTCTGAACCTCAAAACGGGCGCGGCGCGCTCTTCACTGGCGGGCTGGCCGCCATCCTCGCCTCGGCTTGCTGCCTCGGGCCGCTGGTTCTGATCGCCTTGGGGTTCAGCGGCGCTTGGATCGGCAACTTGACGGTGTTGGAACCCTATCGCCCCATCTTTATCGGCGTGGCGCTGGTGGCGTTGTTCTTCGCCTGGCGGCGCATCTACCGGCCGTCAGCCGCCTGCAAACCGGGTGAGGTTTGCGCGATTCCCCAAGTGCGAGCTACTTACAAGCTCATTTTCTGGGGCGTGGCCGTGCTGGTTTTGGTCGCGCTCGGATTTCCCTACGTCGTGCCATTTTTCTATTGATCACAGGAGTTCACCATGAAAAAGCTGCTTTCCGCCCTTGCCCTCGCTGCCGTTGTTGCCCCCGTGTGGGCCGCCACCCAGACCGTTACGCTGTCCGTACCGGGCATGACCTGCTCGGCCTGTCCGATCACTGTCAAGAAGGCGATTTCCAAGGTCGATGGCGTCAGTAAAGTTGACGTGACCTTCGAGACGCGCGAAGCGGTGGTCACCTTCGATGATGCCAAGACCAGCGTGCAGAAACTGACCAAGGCTACCGAGGATGCGGGCTACCCATCATCAGTCAAGAACTGATCATGAAAGACCCGAAGACACTGCTGCGGGTCAGCATCATTGGCACAACCCTCGTGGCGCTGTGTTGCTTCACCCCTGTTCTGGTCATTTTGCTCGGTGTGGTCGGCTTGTCCGCGCTGACCGGCTATCTGGACTATGTGCTGCTGCCTGCGCTGGCGATTTTCATCGGCTTGACCATCTACGCCATCCAACGAAAACGCCAAGCCGATGCCTGCTGCACCCCGAAATTCAATGGAGTAAAAAAATGACCGAAATCACCGTGAATGGCATGACCTGCACATCCTGCGCCACCCATGTCAAAGATGCTTTGGAAAAGATTCCCGGCGTGAATGCCGCTGTGGTGTCCTATCCAGAAAGCCGCGCGCAAGTCATGGCAGACACCGCCGTGAGCCACAACCAACTGCTGGCCGCCATCGCCGCATTGGGTTATCAAGGCTCGATCCGGGTTGGTGATTTCAAAGATGAACCAAAAATCCGTGATGCACTTGAGGGCGCCGGTTTGCATATCGCCATCATTGGCAGCGGCGGGGCCGCGATGGCGGCGGCGCTGAAGGCCGTCGAGCAAGGCGCGACGGTCACGCTGATCGAACGCGGCACCATCGGCGGCACCTGCGTCAATATCGGCTGTGTGCCGTCCAAGATCATGATCCGCGCTGCCCATATTGCCCATCTGCGCCGGGAAAGTCCGTTCGACGGCGGTATTGCGGCAACTGTGCCTGCGATTGACCGCAGCAAACTGCTGGCCCAGCAGCAGGCCCGTGTCGATGAACTGCGGCACGCCAAATACGAAGGCATCCTGGACGGCAATCCAGCCATCACCGTTTTGCACGGTGAAGCGCGTTTCAAGGACGACCAGAGCCTGGTCGTCCGTTTGAACGAGGGTGGCGAGCGCGAGGTAACGTTCGACCGCTGCCTGGTCGCCACCGGTGCCAGTCCGGCCGTGCCGCCGATTCCGGGCCTGAAAGAGTCACCCTACTGGACTTCCACCGAAGCGCTTGTCAGCGACACCATTCCCGCACGCCTGGCCGTGATCGGTTCGTCGGTGGTGGCGTTGGAACTGGCGCAAGCCTTTGCCCGGCTCGGCAGCCAGGTCACGATCCTGGCACGCAGCACCTTGTTCTTCCGGGAAGACCCGGCCATCGGCGAGGCCGTGACAGCCGCTTTCCGCGCCGAGGGCATCGAGGTGCTGGAGCACACGCAAGCCAGCCAGGTCGCCCATGTGAACGGCGAATTCGTGCTGACCACCGGACACGGTGAATTGCGCGCTGACAAGTTGCTGGTTGCCACCGGTCGGGCACCGAATACGCGCAGCCTCGCGCTGGACGCGGCGGGGGTCACTGTCAATGCGCAAGGGGCCATCGTTATCGACCAAGGCATGCGCACGAGCAACCCGAACATCTACGCGGCCGGCGACTGCACCGACCAGCCGCAGTTCGTCTACGTGGCAGCGGCCGCCGGCACCCGTGCCGCGATCAACATGACCGGCGGCGACGCAGCCCTCAATCTGACCGCGATGCCGGCAGTGGTGTTCACCGACCCGCAAGTCGCCACCGTGGGCTACAGCGAGGCGGAAGCGCACCACGATGGCATCGAGACCGACAGTCGCACGCTGACACTCGACAACGTTCCGCGAGCGCTTGCCAACTTCGACACACGCGGCTTCATCAAGCTGGTCATCGAGGAAGGTAGCGGACGGCTCATCGGCGTGCAGGCGGTGGCCCCGGAAGCGGGCGAACTGATCCAGACGGCGGTGCTCGCCATCCGCAACCGCATGACGGTGCAGGAACTGGCCGACCAGTTGTTCCCCTACCTGACAATGGTCGAGGGGTTGAAGCTTGCGGCGCAGACCTTCAACAAGGACGTGAAGCAGCTTTCCTGCTGCGCTGGATAAAAAAAGGAGGTTTTCAATGAGCGCCTACACCGTGTCCCGGCTGGCCCTTGATGCCGGGGTGAGCGTGCATATCGTGCGCGACTACCTGCTGCGCGGATTGCTGCGTCCGGTGGCGTGCACCCCGGGCGGCTATGGCCTGTTCGATGATGCCGCCTTGCAACGGCTGTGCTTCGTGCGGGCGGCCTTCGAGGCGGGCATCGGCCTGGACGCGCTGGCGCGGCTGTGCCGGGCGCTGGATGCTGCGGACGGCGATGAAGCGGCCGCGCAGCTTGCCGTTCTGCGCCAGTTCGTCGAGCGTCGGCGCGAAGCGTTGGCCGATCTGGAGGTGCAGTTGGCCACCATGCCGACCGAGCCGGCACAGCACGCGGAGAGTCTGCCATGAACAGCCCCGAGCGCTTGCCGTCCGAGACGCACAAACCGATCACCGGCTACCTGTGGGGCGCGCTGGCCGTGCTCACCTGTCCCTGCCATTTGCCGATTCTCGCCATTGTGCTGGCCGGCACGACGGCCGGCGCGTTCATCGGAGAGTACTGGGGTATCGCAGCCCTCACGCTGACCGGTTTGTTCGTCCTGTCTGTGACACGACTGCTGCGGGCCTTCAAAGATCGATCATGAGCGCTTCCCATTGAGACAAACCACGCTGTCGCTACGTTGCCTCATGCCGGCATCAAATTCGGCTGAGTAGCTTCTCGCCATCTGGACGTAGCTCACCCTTGGGTGAAACATGCCGATACAGGGTCTGCCGCGTGACGCCAAGTTCCTGGCACAGGTCGCCGACCTTGGTCTCTGGCTGACCCATTGCCGCCATCGCCAGCCGCAGCTTGGCGGCGGTCATCTTGAACGGCCGGCCGCCTTTCCGCCCGCGCGCGCGGGCCGAGGCTAGGCCGGCAATCGTGCGCTCCGCGATCAACTCGCGCTCGAACTCGGCCAGGGCGGCGAAGATGCCAAAGACCAGCTTGCCGGCGGCGGTCGTGGTGTCGATGGCCGCGCCGTGCCCGGTTAATACCTTCAAGCCGATGCCGCGCCCAGTCAGGTCGTGCACGGTGTTGATGAGATGTCGCAGGTCGCGTCCGAGCCGATCCAGTTTCCACACGACCAGTGTGTCGCCAGTTCGCAACGCCTTCAGGCAGCTGTGTCCTAGGAATAAAGGTTGTCACAAGCCCCCTTTTATTTCGAGGCCTCCAGCCAAAACCTGCGTGGCAAAAAATTAATAAACTCTGTCACAAATCTTGAATTTACAAAAAATGATGGGGTTTTTCGAAGAATAAAGATTGTCACAGCGGAGGATCAGAAGCCGAGGAGTCAGATGGGGCGGAAAAGCCCCCACTCAGTCATGATGTTATTTTTCTGACGGAAACGACCGCAACTGCATCAGTTGTGGTTTTAGAGTGCGGATTCCACAACACTTGGACACTCAGCCCACGATCATTTGGACACTCATTCCACGCTCACTTGGAGAGGCAGTCGGAGCGCAGCGACGCAGGTTCGCATTGTTAGTCTGAAGTCCCGGTTGCAGTCAATTTCGTTGCGCGCCTGCGCATCGATTTGCCCTTCAGTTCGATGCGGTAAGCGTTGTGCACCAGCCGGTCTAGGATCGCATCGCCCAAGGTCGGATCACCGATCAGCGCATGCCACTTATTCACCGGCATCTGGCTGGTCACCAGCGTCGAGCGGTTTCCGTAACGGTCGTCCAGCAGTTCCAGCATGTCGCGCCGCTGCGCGGCGGTAAACGGTGCAAGGCCCCAGTCGTCCAGGATCAGCAGATCGGTCTTGGCATAACCCGCCATGAGTTTGGCGAAGCGACCGTCGCCGTGGGCCAGGCCCAGTTCTTCCATCAAGCGAGGCAGACGAAGATAACGCACGCTGTAACCGTCCCGGCAAGCCTTATGGGCCAGCGCGCAGGCGAGCCACGTTTTGCCTACGCCTGTCGGGCCGCCGATGATCAGGTTCAGGCCGTCACGCAGCCAACAGGATCAGTTGCGGCCCGATATCAGCTGCAGTTACACGCAGATGATCAACAAATTCCTCCACCACCAGATGGGCATTGACGCCGCCAAAACCATAACTGTTGATGCTCGCCCGACGTGGCAGCTCGTTGCCGTCGGCATCCTGCACCGCCGGCCATGGCAGGTTCCCGGACGCGAGCGACAGTTGCTGCGGATCGAGCGTGATCGCCGGGCTGAGTTGTTGATACCCAGGTATGCCCGGCAGTTGCTGCTGTTTTACCGCATCAATCACCTTGAACAACGCCGCCATGCCGGACGCCAACTCCTCACCAGTAACCACGTGCGCCACATAGATCACGCTGACACCTAAGGCGGCTTACTTGGTGGTACAGCCGCCATTGATAGGACGGCGCGCCCGTTGATCCACCCATCAAGCCGCACCAAGTCAGCAATATCAGTCAACCAAGACTTGCCGACCGCTGACAGCGCTTTTGAAGGGGGTCGTTAGTTGTTGCGCCGCATTCTTGACCAGTACCAGCGAACCGGCCAGCAGCACTAGGTGCTTTGATCAAAAACGCGCGGATGCCGGTCATGGTTGGAAAACCACCTGCCGAAGCCTCCAGCCACCTGGAACAGTCAAGAGTAGAGTGGAGGTTGTCAGGTAAAACAGACAGTAGCCGACGGCGGCTATCGGTGCGATCCTCGGTGACCAGGCACCAATAGCTAGACCCAGACCAGTAGTCCATTCAGCTCCGCCCAGTGCATAACTTGTGCCCTGAGTACCGAATACTCCGTGCATCTAAGAAAGGAGAGGACTGTTACTGATCAACGAGATCAGTCCCTGAGCGTTGTAGTCCAATTAAGAACTTTTAAACAAACTCCATAAAAACGCCACCAGACCACCCGCCGTGGCAATCGCCGCCAGCCAACTGAGTATCGGCAAGCCCGCCCACACGGGCCCCACTGCAGCGATCTGCGGACCGAAGGTAATCACCAAGGCACTGATCAGCAACGCTAAGGAAAGCCTTGTGGAGGCCAGGCGCAATGAGCGCTCCAGACGCTCTAGCCCAGGCAGATCCATGCGCACTTCCAGCACTCCGTGCTTGAGCCGGTTGACTAGCAGTCGCGCCAGTTGCGGCAAGTCACCCAGCAGGCCGCGTCCCAACTCAAGGCCATCGAGGCCCAGGCGCTTTGTCATCCTCCAACTCAATTGCTCCCGGAGCATTTTGACGATGGCCGGCTTGGCTGTGGCGATAAGGTCTAATTCCGGGTCCAGACGCGTCAGCACACCATCGGCAGTCACCAGGGCCTTGAACAGCACCAACAAATCAGGCGGTAAGAGCAATTGGTCCTGAATTCAACACATAAGTGCAACGCTCACCCCTGTATGCACTTCGTACGGCGTCTTCCAGCCCAAGCGCTTGCGCGGGCGTAGATTGATCCTCGCTACTGTCCGATTGACGGCTTCGACGGTCAGCTTGCTGAAGTCGCTGCCCTTGGGGAAATACTGGCGGAGCAGACCGTTGGTGTTTTCATTGGTGCCACGTTGCCAGGATGAATAGGGGTCTGCAAAAAAGACCTGGCACTGGCTCCGTAGCGCGATGCGTTCATGCCCGGCAAACTCCCTTCCGTTATCCAGCGTCAGCGTGTGAGCGGCATGGCCCTGAAGCATCAGATTGATCGCCCGCGTTACCTGCCGGCGCGTTCTGCGCTTGACCGGATAGGCGCTCAGATAGCCGCTTTTGCGATCAACCAGGGTCACCAGGTTACCGCCCAGTCCATGTACCGTATCGCCCTCCCAGTCCCCCAGGCGCTCGCGGCTTTCGACCTCGGCTGGGCGTTCACTGATTGACACGCGATTACGCAGCTGCCCGCGCCGATCGTGGCTTCCATAGCGTTTCCGGTAGCGCTTTCGGCGATGTCGCAGATAGGTATAAAGCTCACCACCGGCGCGCTGTTCGGCGGCAATGAACCGATAAATCCACTCATGGCTGACCGCCCGGCTTGGCTGCTCCTGCTTCAACCGCTGGGCGATCTGCTCCGGACTCATGCCATGCTTGAGCCACACCGGGAGATGATGGCTGAGCCATGTCGCCGGCTTGCAAAACTTGCGCGCACCCGCTCGACGAGCATCACTTTCATGGGCCGCAGAAACAGCCTTGTAGATATTCTGGGTGCTGTTGCGGCGAACCTCGCGACTGATCGTCGAGGGATGCACGCCGACCCGCTTTGCAATGCTCGCCTGGCTCTCTGCGGCGCTCAAGCCAGCCTCAATCTGGTAACGTTGTCCCTGAGTCAGCTGCCGGTAATGCGTAGTCATCTGCGCTTGAATCCTTCGGTGTGAGAGCCTGGATTCTACCGGTGGCTGGCTCTCTGCCTCTCGTTTCAAGCGTTGCGCTTATTCTATGAATTCAGGGGTGCTCGCGCATCAAATCAAGAAAGTCTTCAATGAGCGCACTCATGTTCAGTGCCTTGCCACCATGGCGCGCTATGTATTCGCGGGCGGCCTGTTCAATGGCGGGTATGTTCTGCACACCATTGCCGCTCCAGTCGATTAGCACAGTCACCAGCGCATCACTATTGTTCTCGGTCAATGCGCGCATGAAGCTCATCACCTCAAGGCGTCGGCGCTCGTCGAGACGACCAACCATGCCAAAGTCAATAAAACCGACACGATTACCACTCATGGCCTTGAGGTTGCCTGGGTGCGGATCACCATGGAACACACCGTCCTCCAAGAGCATTTTTATAAATGCACGTGCGCCACGGCTGGCCAGCAGGCTCGGGTCCAAGCCTTGCTCGATCAGAGCTTGGCGCTCCAGCGGGGTATAGCTGGGAAGATATTCCTGTACAAGCAGCCGCTCGCTACTATGGGCCCAATAAATACGCGGGATGACAATGTGCGGCTGCTGCGAGAAATTAGCCGCTACGGCGTCACAGTTAAGGCCTTCCTGAGTAAAATCCAGCTCTTCCAACATCGCTCGAGCCAGTTGTCGGACCATCTTGCGCGGTTGGTACTGCGCCAAAGCGCCGTTGTCTTCAATCAGTAGGGCGACGCTTTCCAGCAGTTGCAGGTCGGCAGTCATTTTACGTCGCAACCCAGGGCGCTGAATTTTGACCACCACGTCCTCACCACTGAGCAGGCGCGCCCGATAGACCTGGGCAATCGATGCTGCCGCAAGAGGAGTGGTATTGAACTCGGCGAACACCTGATCAAGCTCAGCACCAAGGTCTTCAAGAACCTGGCCTTGCAACTGCTCCCAAGTCAACGTTGCCGCGCCGCTGTGCAGGTTTTCGAGTTCTTCGATCCACAATGCCGGCAAGATGTCGCCGCGACTTGCAAGGATCTGCCCAAGCTTGACAAACGTTGGCCCCAACGCCTCCAACGCTCGCCTCACGCGCTGTGGGGTGCCCTCGTCAGTTGGTTGGCTGCCGACGGGCTCAGCCCCCCCCACCAGCCGTCCCAGGCCCAGACGGAATAGCACATCCTGAGCCCCGAAACTGGCGAGGATAGTAACAATTTCACGCCCCCGTTGATGGTGCTTGAGTGCGGTCCAAGTTGATTCGAGCATAGCGAGTAGCCCCCAGGTTTTTCTATCGTGTCGTGCACACAGCGAAATTCCAGAACTCGATGCCTGGATGCACCTTTGGACACTGGCAGCTCATTTTCGATCAGTTGATTGACCGCTTGGGCTTTGAATTCTTTCGGGTAATACGGGGGGCTATTAGCTCCCCCTGATCGGCCTCATTTTAAGGCACAAAGTTTCTACTAATCTGGAGGGATTCAGACGTGAAATCACTGTAATTGGCTTTCAGCCTATGTAATCAGGCTGATTGTGAGGCTGCGCCTTTATAAAAGCTGGATGCTCCAAACACAATTGGTAAACCGTCAAAACCTGCTCAAACCGCTGAAGTTCGCAGCCCATGCGCAATGCATTGGCCACCTGAGGTACCAGACAACAATCGGCCAGGCTCGGGCTGTCGCCAAAACAGTAGCTGCCGCTGCCATGGCGGCTCAACATAGTTTCCAACGCCTTGATTCCCTCTTCGATCCAGTGCTTGTACCACGCCTCTTTCTGTTGATCGCTGATTGCCAGTTGTTTATTCAGGTAACCCAACACACGTAGGTTGTTCAGGGGATGAATGTCACAACCTATTAGATTCGCCACTTCCAATACGCGGGCGCGGGCCAGAGGCTCTAGCGGGATCAGTCGCGCGTGTGGACTGAGGTTGTCCAGATAATCAATGATTGCCAGGGATTGGCTGATCGGCTGACCATCATCCGTGATCAGCAAAGGTACGCTGTGTGACGGGTTTAGTTTCAAAAACGAGGCCGTTGCCTGCTCGCCGACGCGGATATTAATACCCTGGTGCTGGTAGTCAAAACCCTTGAGTGCCAGCGCTATGCGCACGCGCCATGAGGTGGAGCTGTTGAAAAAATTATACAATTGCACCGTATTCTCCTTTTATCTTGGGTAGGGCGCGATAACGCCGACCCATTAAAAAAACAGCAGTCGCTGCGAGTAGCGCTGGCACCATCAGCCAAAGAAAAATACCGTTCAAACCAATCCCGGCACTCAATAAGGTGCCGCCAGCCAAAGTGCCTGCAATCGAGCCGATGCGTCCGACCCCATGGCACCAAGCAACACCAGTGGCACGGCTGGTAGTCGGGTAGAAGTTCGCCGCCAGGGCGTTGGCTCCAACCTGGCTGCCGCTGATACAAAAGCCCATGGCGGCCACGCATGCCAATAGCACTGAGAAATGCTGATAGAACTGGCTGATGGCCAACAACGTCAACGTGCCGCCGATGTACGCCGTAGTCAGCACTTTCCAGGCATCAATGCGATCCATGGTTGCGCCAAGGATAATCGCCCCCAGCGTTCCACCGACCTGGAACATTGCACCAGCCAGCGCCGCGTCCGACATCGCCTGACCCGTCTCGCGGATCAGGGTCGGCAGCCAGTTGGTGAGCAGGTAGATGATCATGAACCCCGTAAAAAACGTCCCCCATAGCAGCAAGGTTCCGTATTTCAAATGCCCTTGAAGGATCTCTCGCACGGGTGAATCTTTAGCCTGTGGAGGCACCTCAAGTTGCACATTGGCTGGCAGTGGAGCAATGCGCCGCAAGATGTCCGTCACCCTGTCGGGCACCATGCGCCTGGCGATCAAAAACCGTACCGATTCGGGCAGCCACGCCATTAGCATGGGTAAAAACAACAACGGTAACAACCCGCCCAGCATCAACACTGCGCGCCAGCCTACAAGTGGCAGCAAATGGGCAACCAGTACCCCGCTCAAGGCTGAGCCAAGGGTGAATCCGCAGAACATCAGGGTGACCATTAACGAGCGGCGGCGCACTGGGCAATATTCGCTGACCAGGGTAATCGCATTGGGCATCGCTCCGCCCAGCCCCAGACCCGTGAGAAACCGCAATACCGTCAGTGTTTGCACATCACCCGCTGTCGCCGAGGCCAGACTCCAACCGGAAAAAAACAGCACCGAGACTAACAGCACCATCTTGCGCCCGAAGCGGTCAGCTAAGGGCCCGGCAGCAAAGGCCCCCAGCATCAATCCCAGTAATACCGCGCCCAGCAACGGATTAAGCTGCGCGGTCGTCAGCGCCCATTCCTCGCGCAGTACAGGTGCGATAAAGCCGCCGATAGCCGTGTCCAAACCGTCCAGCGTCGCAACCAGAAAGCACAGTATGAGGATGCGCCACTGAAAGCCTGACATCGGATGGCGATCGATAAACGCCTGCACGTCCACGCTCTTCTTATTATGAGTGGATGACATTACATCGCTCCTGCAACGAGTGGACGGGGGTTACCCATTGATAAACAGGCTCAAATCACCTGCACACGCAGCTGACCGAGACCGTCAATTCCGGCGGCTATCAGGTCGCCGGCTACCACCGGGCCCACGCCTTCGGGCGTACCGGTCATGATTAGGTCTCCGGGCTGCAATTCGAAGTAACGGGATAGGTAAGCGATGATTTCCGGCACGGACCAAATCAGTTGTGCAATGTCGCTGCGCTGTTTGTCTTCACCGTTGACCGTGAGCCACAATCCGGCCTGCTTCGGGTGGGCAACCAACGTAGCTGGCCACAAGGGTGCAATCGGCGCCGAGTGATCAAAAGCCTTACCGATTTCCCATGGACGCCCTGCCTTGCGCATCTCCAGTTGCAGGTCGCGACGGGTCATATCGAGACCAACGGCATAGCCCCAGACGTGCTCATTGGCCTGTTCCTGGGGAATGTTGCTGCCACCCTTGCCGATGGCGACAACCAGTTCGGCTTCGTAGTGGTAGTTACTGGTTTGCGTCGGATATTTCAGCGTCAGGACCTCATCCTCCGCCACGGGTACAACTGCATCGCTCGGCTTGCAAAAGAAAAACGGGGGTTCGCGGTCAGGGTCAAACCCCATTTCCCGTGCATGAGCGGCGTAATTGCGCCCCACACAATAGACACGGCGCACGGCAAACAGCTCGTCACGGCCTTGGATAAAAAGCGACGTCGGCTGCTGCGGTTGAAAAATGTAAGTCATGGTCATCTCCAGGTTTTAAAAAGACTCGCGCGATTCACGCAGCAACCCCAGCGCCTGCTGCACGGGGCGGTCGGAAAAGCTGAAGAGCACGCACTCCTGATCCGCCGCCAAGCTGACTTGGGCCCAACTGGGGACCACGAATATGTCCTTGGGCTCAAAGTTCAGGCGTTGCCCGGCGATGCACACACTGCCACTGCCTTCCACCACAGAAAATACCGAGGCGTCGGTGCTGCGATACGGCTGGCCGCGAAAGCCTTTGGGTAATAGCTGCATGAACGCGGCGATGGTTGGGATCGGCCAGCCCCCCGTGAGCGGGTTGACGTAGCGCAACTTGATACCCTCCCAGCAATCCAGCGGTTCCTGGCGCAACAGGGTGTCGAGAGTTTCCCGGGTACGGGCGTAGGGATAATTGAAAATCGGCGAGGTGCGTGAGCTGGACTCATAGCGCATGGGTAATAAATTCATGCCATAGCGGGCCCCACTATTGCCCTCAGGCCGAGTCAGGGGCGGGACCGGAACTTGATGGTTTTCGGCGAAGCCGGCATCGAAGAAACGCACCATGGGTATGTCTAGGCCATCGAGCCACACCACGGGTTCACCACCTTCGTCGGCGGCTGGGTTGCCGTGGTCATGCCATGTCCAGGAGGGTGTGATGATGAAATCTCCGGGTGACATCGTGGTTCGCTCACCGTCTACCGAGGTAAATGCGCCTTGCCCGTCGACCACAAACCTCAGCGCTGATTGGCTGTGACGATGACTCGGAGCGGTCTCTCCGGGCAAAATCAGTTGCAGTCCAGCGTACAAGCTGGAAGTGATCGAAGCCTGCCCACGCAGAGCCGGGTTTTCCAGCACCAACACTCGGCGCACAGCCTCCTCGGCGCTGATCAGTTGCCCAGCTTCAGTCAGGAAAGGGCGCAGCTCGCGATAGCGCCACAGGGCCGGAACGCAGGCCGCGGCTGGCTCCGCAGGAACCAGATTGTGCAAGCGTTCCCAAAGCGGAAACAGACCCAGGCGATCAATACGCTGGTAAAAATCTTCCCGTACGGCAGTGATGTTGTTGTTCATGGATACACCTACAGGTTGAAACCGAGTCCTTAGGAGTATCCTGTGACTACCTATATGTGAATAATGCTATTTTAAGATAAACCCATACCAATCTACATATGGATACGCTCATGAGCTGGACTCGTCGCCTGCGTCTGCAACACCTTAAATGGTTGGTCAGCCTCGCCGAAACCGGGAGCATCAGCGAAGCTGCCCGAGCGTGTTTCAGTACCCAGCCTGCGTTATCCAAATGGCTTAAGGATCTCGAAGAAAGCATCGGCGCGCCTTTGTTCGAACGCCATGCTCGAGGCTTGAACCCCACTGCACACGGTTTGACTCTACTAGCCCATGCGCGGCGGGTACTCAGTGAAATGGAGCGTGCCCGTCACAACCTTGACACGCTACAAGGCACCAGCACCTTGCGGGTGGCTATTGGCACATCCGCCGCCTCGGCGCCCAACTTGGTACCGGCCGCCATCATGGAGTTTTTGCGGCGCCATCCCATGGCCCAGGTAGACCTGGAAGAAAACACCATGACGGCCTTGCTCGAACGACTGGAGCTCGGCCAGTTGGACCTGGTGGTCGGCCGTCTCGACAGTTACGTCCCATCCCACACGCTGCGTAGCGCGCGGCTATACGATGAAAAAATGCGTATCGTCTGCCGCGCAGACCACCCCTTGACTCAGCGAACAGGGCTGACCTGGGACGACTTGTACAACGTCAATTGGATTCTATGGCCGACCACCAGCCCCATCCGCAGCAAACTGGATATGGCCCTGGCCCACGCAGGGCGTCCGCCACTGCCATGTCGCATAGAATCCTCTTCACTGGTGGGCAACCTGTGGCTTTTGCAATACAGCGACTTACTGTCAGTAGCTTCCGAACGAGTAGCTGAACACTTCGCCCTGCGCGGCTTGTTGGTAAGCCTGGACTTTGAGCTGGATGCCACAGGCTCCCTGGGTATGTGCTGGCGTGACGAACCGTTCACTGACGTGGCCCTACCCGACCTTATGGCTAGCCTACGCCATGCCGCCGGCTGTCAACCCGGACGCTTGAATTCGTTTCTTACCACCGAAACCAGAAAGGGGCGTAATTGAAACCCGCTGAATACGCCTGACAGCTTAAAAGGTTAGATGTGTGCATGACGTTTCCCCGATAATGGCGATGCGCTCTGGAGCGTTATCGACTTCCCGCGAGACAGCGGCGAGTTGATCGAAGCATCCTTAAGTGACGTAATAGAGGCATCAGGATGACGTCCCGTTATGCCTGGTAACATCATTGATCCTGGCAAGTCGAACCTTAAGACCATCAAGGCATACAAGAACGCGGGCTTCGAAGCTGTTGGCGACTTCCTTGCAAGCACACGCGTTTTTGACGGGCTTGAGACGGTGCTGATGGTGGAAAAATTTTAACGGATGCCCGACATGGAAAGTTGCTGGCCATGTCGTCTACGCGGGCTCCCATCATCCAAATCAGCAGTGGCGCACGAACATGGTTTTCTCTTTACTGATGGCGTTGGTATTAGCATTCCTGATTGGCTGGATTTCGCAGCGCATGGGCATGTGCCTTGTCAAAGCGAGCGGACAATTGCTGGCTGGGCGCCCTACGTTGTTTCTGGCACTGACATCGTGTGGATTGTTTGGATTGATGCTGGCACCCCTCTATCGTTTCTCCGAGGCCAACCTGCCGCTGTACTCGCCCGGCATTTCCTATCCTTTGCTGGTTTTGGGAGGTTTGTTGTTCGGAGTGGCATCGGTGCTGAACAACGGTTGCAGCGTAGGCACGCTGACTAAGTTTGCCTGTGGCGATGTCAATAAAGCGTTCACGATGATCGGCTGGGTCCTGGGGATCGTGCTTTGGTACTACATGCACAAGACCCACGAACAGAAGGTCATTCTGGTGCCGGAAATTACCAGCCAGCATTACTGGCTTTTGATCGGGGTAGTAGCGCTGGTGCTGATGTTCCTGGTCCGCATACACGGTAATAAACACCTTGTGCTGTCCAGTATGCTACTGGGTGCGCTGACAAGTGCGCTCTACACGTTCGAGCCGTTATGGACACCCAGTGTGTTCTTTTACAATGTTTCGCAGATGTTCTGGGACGATACATCGGTTAGCGCTCGGCGTATTGCGGTGTTTGTTACGTTGCTGGCAGGCATGCTGAGTTTTACCTTGTATAGAAAAACGTTCCGCTTCGAGGCCTTTACCCCTCAAAAGGCGGGCGTTCATTTGTTGGCGGGTACTTTGATGGGGGCTGGGGCCTCGATGATGCTCGGTGGTAACGACTCGCAAATACTGTTGGTATTTCCAACACTAGTTGTTGAATCAAGCATTCCATTGGTGTCCATCGTCACAGGTATTATGGTGTCATTGTGGTGCAAAAAACGCGGTATGAGTTGATGCTGAGCGCAGCAGTTTCCACATAGTCCCGTGGTCCGCGTTTAGCGCATGAGTCAATGTGACAGGCGCAGGGCTTCACCGGCGATAACTTACTCAGTGCTGGTACGCGGATCTGCGAATTGAGTCAGGAGCGCGTGGGTAGCGAACTACCCTCGAGTATTGGTATCAGCGATTATTTGCTGTACTGGGGTATTTGCCCAAGCGATGAGTGTTGGGAGAATTTCGACTTGCAGCCGACGCGCGGCAAGTCGATCGGAGCATCCCTAAACGATCAGTCCGTAACAGCACTTAGCTACAGTCATAAAGAACATGCCGCTTAATGCAAGCCCGTGTGTTTTCAAACACGAGCCGCTACACCTAATAGCACCGAATCGATCAGGCGTTATCGGTAAACGCTCGTGCAGCAAGTGTGAATGAGTGACGGTGTGCGGCATGATCGAAGATAGTGCCGGAGAGCATCAGCTCGTCGGGACGGTGCTTGGCGGCGAATGCCATGATGCCCTCATGAACATCGGCCGCATCGCCGACTATCGCATACGACAGCGACTGCTCGACCATCGCCTTTTCCTGTGGTGTCCAGAACGCCTCGATGTCGTCGACTGGCGGCGGGATCAGGCCGGGATTACCACGTATCACGCTTACGAAGACTTGCTGCAGGGTCGTAAACAGGCGTCGTGCCTCGGCTCGGCTGTCGGCGGCCACGACATTGAGCGCTAAAATCACATAAGGCTCAGCCAGATATTTCGACGGTCGGAAATCTTGTCGATAACGGATCAAGGCCTCTTCAGTCATTGTTGGCGCGAAATGCGACGCGAATGCAAACGGCAAGCCCAGTGCCCCCGCAAGCTGTGCACTGAAAAGGCTTGAGCCCAATAGCCAGACCGGTACATCCAGACCAGCCCCCGGCACTGCCTGAACCGTTTGTCCCGGTTTCACCGGATGGAAGTAGTGCAGCAGTTCTTCCACATCGCTTGGGAAGGTATCGGCACCATCGAAGTAGCGGCGTAGCGCATGGGCCGTAGCCCCGTCGGTGCCTGGCGCTCGCCCGAGCCCCAAGTCTATGCGACCAGGATACAGCGAGGCCAGCGTGCCGAATTGTTCCGCAACCTGAAGCGGCGCGTGGTTGGGTAGCATCACTCCGCCTGCCCCGACCCTAATGGTCGATGTCCCGCCAGCAATATGCCCGATCAGCACCGCAGTCGCAGCACTGGCGATACCTGGCATGTTGTGGTGCTCTGCGAGCCAATAGCGCTTATAGCCAAGCGCTTCGGCATGTCGGGCGAGCTTGAGCGAGCGCTCGAAGGATTCGCTAGGTGTGCTGCCTTCGGTAACCGGTGCAGCGTCGAGAACTGAGTAGGGGATCATGGAGCAAGCCTCTTGAAATCATTACGAAGCGACGGCGCGCCTGGAGAGCGCATCGCTCCCCCGGCCCGTCAATTTTTGCATCTACCCTGCGGGTCGTCCCATAAACACCTCGATATAGGTGTTGCGACAACCGGTTGAATGCGCCTTGCGAGCCCTGATCCGAGTAAAACGGCAGCCCTTGAGGCCTGCCACGCTGCTCGTAAGCCATGTCCAACGCCTCAATGACTCGATTCGCATCCGGCTTGTTTGAAAGCGCCCAACGCAAAATTCGGCGTGCGTAGAGATCCAGAACGACAGCCAGCATGATCTTCAACCTGTTCGTACGCTGAAACCCGCAGTTCCGGTAAAGCGAGGTTATCCGGCCATCGAAGCTCCTGCTGAGCAGTATCAATGCTTTTCGATCTGTTGATTTTCGTATGTAGGTAGGCTGCCTCCCTAGTAACCACATGCGCCACATAGGCCACGCTGGCGCACCCGCTTATGAGCACCATGATTTTGACTAGCCTAATTCCTGCGGGTTTCATGCATTCCCTCTCCAAACGGATGCAAGCACCGACCCTCACTTGTGAGGACCGAAACAAGAAACCCAATCCTCAGCCCTGCCAGGCAACACCAAGGGCATTGATAGCGGCGGCGTTGGCCTAGGTTGCGTCGCTGTTGTAGCTGACAAGCGTGCTTTTCGGCCTAGATCGCAGCACCTTCCGCATCAGTCTGCTTGGTGCGGGCCGTCAGTTGCTGCGCCGCGTCCTTTACCAGCACAAGCGAACCGGCCAGCAATATTAGGTCTTTGATTAAAAATGCGCTGATATCGGTCATGGCCGGAAAACCACCAGCCGAAGCCTCCCAGCCACCTGGAGTACTTAAGACTAGAGTAGAGGTTGTCAGGTAGGTCAGGCAGGAGCCGGCGGCGGCAAGTAAAGCGATACTTGGCGACCAGGCACCAATAGCCAGACCGAGACCGATAGTCCATTCCGCAACGCCCAAGGCATAACTTGCGCCCTGAATACCGAACACGCCGTACATCCACGACAGGAGAGGACTATTACCAATCAGCGGGATCAATCCCTGAGCTTCATAATCAAACCATTTAGCGTAGCCAAACATAAAGAAAATCAAGACCAGGGCCCAGCGCATGAACTCAACTTCATACGGCCGGCGAAGAAAACGAGAATAAATTGATGAAGGCATGGGACTTCCTTGAAGGCAGTGAGATTTATAGACGTAGAGTTTGCTTAAAGTGATGCGTTACAGTTTTCGTAATTTTTTTAAACTCAGCAGGAAGGGGACGCTGCGCTCGCCTAGCGTCTCTACGAGCGCTGGCTATAATGCTCTGAGAAATGACGAGTCAGAGCTACACGACCAGGCTCGATCAGCTTTGGTCGGTTGCATCTAAGTAGTGGCAGTATCTGGCGATCAGTCAGGCGTCATGAGGACAGCCAGGGTCAGCTTGATGAACTCTTCGTTCCGGTCGAGGGTATCCGTTCTCGGTTACTTTGGCGTCGCCCTACTGCTCAACCCGATTGGTGAGTTCCATGATTGAAGCCTGCTCAATGGCGAGCAGGTTTCCATTCATTTTGGAAAGTAGGGAAAGCAGCAGGTCAGAGTTCGGCATCGATGTTCCTCCTTGGAGTGAACAGAGCAGCAGCTGGGTGATGCGAGCCCAGTCAAAGTCATTCTTTGCGGGCAAATAGGTCTACGGCCTGCGTTCTGAAGACTAAATAGCGCAATGGGCCAGCGGCATTAGCGGTTTAACTGAACCGCACCGCTGGCGCCGTTCAAGAAGATCGAGATGAGAAACTCAGGCCCCTGGCGTTTTCCCATCGACTCAGCGTCGATAAGGTCCGAAGTGGTTTCGCACAGTCCTTGAAACGCCCCCGTCATCCAGGCCGCCGGAAGGTCCTGGCGAAACAGCCCGGCCTGTTGACCACGCTCAAAAAATCCAACGAGCCGCGCATTAATGGTTTCGACCCGCACTGCCAGGTCGGACAGCAACGTTTCAATATGCGACCAGCCATAGCCCAGACCGTAGCCGCCCCCCCACACCTGCCCCAGCATCCTGAAATTCTCGGTCAGGCAGGAAAGACCCCGTACAAGGTCGCCATCTTCCAGCTTCGCTTGATCCAGCACCGCAGTGGCATCATTCAGCACACGATCAATGAGCGCTACAACCAAGTCCTCACGGGTGGGGAAATGGCGGACGAGCGTCGTACGACTAATGCCCGCCGAGGCAGCGATTTGCTGCATTGATGCGCTGCGGTCACGGGCATACACCGCTGCAGCAGCGTCCAGGACAGCGTCTCTCTTCTGATCGCGGGACATGAATCAAATATTTCCTTAATTACTTTTTATGATACGCGAATGTACCACTTGTTCTATTTATGTAATTTTAGCGTCGATCGCGTCAATCACGAGGCAACAATGATAACCCTTACTCGACCCCAGGGGTCGATCGCGCCCAGCGCGATGACCACCCCTCTTACAGGTGCAAACGCCAGCACGGCAAAAGACTCGAGCACAGACGCCAACCGCCTCAGGAAGGATTCGGTGCTGATTATCGGAGCCGGGATCTCAGGCCTCGCCGCTGCCCGAATGCTGTCCGACGCGGGCCATACGGTGATCGTGCTCGAGGCCAGGGACAGAGTCGGTGGCCGCATTTGGACGGAACGAACGTGGGGCGAGGTGCCAATAGATCTCGGCGCATCCTGGATTCACGGTGTCGATCAGAACCCGGTTGCCAGCCTGGCGCAAGAAATGGGCATCGAAACCACCGTGTTCCAGGCCGGCACTTTGCTGACCTGCCACGACGTGACGCGCTATGACCAGGCCGGTAAGCCTCTGTGCTTGGACGAAGCCATAGTCTGATCTCCTGCAACTGGGAAAGTCGTTATTGGCGGTTGCAACATTTAATCGTTTAAAGAGCGTCCGTAAAACAAGGGCGAGATCACAAATACGCTCTACCCCATAAACAACCACCCCCTAAAATGTCAGTTTCACGTTGTGTAATGACTTAACACCAGAAACCATCAAAGATTTGCGACGGCACTGAACAAAATCCAGCCCCCACACATAGAGCAAATCAAACCTAGCCCTCGCAAAATCTTGCCGCCGCCCTGGACGCGCATAAGGCCAAGTGCTCCAAATGCGCCGACTAAATGCAGGGTGGCGGTGGTGGCCAGAAAGCCGAGCGTGTAGCCAACCTTGTCGTCAATGACAGGCATTTCATAACCATGCGCATAACCATGCAGCATGCCGAACAGGCCGACCCCTAGCGCGGCAACCACGGTAGGCATACGTTGATGCAGTGCAATGGCCGCGCCCAAGGCAATGACCGACAGCGCAATGCCAACTTCCAGGCCTTGCAGATCTATCATCGACATGCCGAGAAGGCCGCCGCAGAACATGCACAGCACAAAAGCGCCGGGGACGAGCCAGATGGCGCGACCGCCGATTTGGGCACTCCAGGCCCCAACCGCCACCATCGCCAAAAAGTGATCCAGCCCAGTCAATGGGTGCAACCAGCCGGCATCTATGCCGCTGTGGGCTTGTGCGCTAAACGTGGTTAGTGCCAAGACGATGGCGACACAGACGCCCTCAAGTTGGTGTTGGCGAGTACTCATGGCGTAGGTATCTCAAAACTTAAGGAGGCCCAGATGCTTTCCCAGTCGGCCTGGTACTCGATCACCGAATGCATCTGGACTGCACTCAGAAACCACAATCCAGTCTTTTCCAAAGTAAGTTCCACTACACCGTCCTGGTCCGTTCTGACCTGTTGTTCATGCTTTGGATCATCCTTGGCCCAGGCCCTAACCAGCACCCCAGCCACAGGTTTGCCCTCGCGCAGCAAGCGGGCTTTGAACCGCCCGCCCGGCTTGAGCTGGAACGGGTCAGTGACAGCAACAAGTTCCAGCGGCAAATCCACCACCCGGTCAAAGCCAGCACTATCGCTATTGACCCGAACCAAAGTCTTGGCGCAACGCAAAAACTGCTCACGTCCCGGCGCATCGGCGATACCCAGTGTTTGCCGTTCGCTGCGCACCTGATCCAGCCCTTCTTCGACCAAATATTTGTCGAACTCAACACCGGGCAACGTGATGGCCTGAGCATGGGTAAGCATCGCCACAACAACGGTACCGGGCGTCCCGGCGCGAAAATGTCCCACCGGGGCCGCGCCGTCACGCCCCTTCACGGCGTGTTTACCTTGCGCGTCGTAAAGATCAAACGTCTCGATCATGCCGGGCAAACGCCCTACCCGCTCACCTGGCCAACTGACACCCACCCGCAGATCTATGGCCACCAGATCATCTTTGCTGACCAGCCCTTTGTGAGGAACCAGCCAGAAGGCATGGGCAAAACAGTTGCCGCTTAGTGTCGCCAGCAATACCCCAATCCAAATAGGCCGCCAAATCATCATGCTTTCCTCACTTCGCCCCAGCAGCTTTCACACCCCTAACTGCAACCGATCAAGGCGCTTTTTGTGTCGACAAATAGGCAATGATGTCCTCCCGCACCTGTGCGTTTTCAACACTGAACCCCATTGCCTGCCCCGGGATAAACTGTTCCGGCTCTGTCAACCATCGGTTCAGGTTGGCGGGCGTCCAGGTAACGTCGGACGCCCTTAGTGCCTCTGAATACGCAAAACCGTCTGCACTACCAGCATGCCTGCCCACAACGCCACGGTGCATCGGCCCGACCGAATTCACATCCAGTTGATGACACCGGCTGCAATTGAGCAACCAAGCCTTCTGGCCACGCACAACGTCACCCGTATCAGCCTGAACTATTGCGCTGGTCATCAATAGCAGTACGAAGCTCGCACCCACTGTGCCTAAGTGATTAGTGATCATGGTGTGCCTTTCCTTATGGTGCGGGCCTAGCCTCATGTTCAAGTTTGACCTCAGATCACTTTTTGTCTGACGGAATGACGTAGGGGAACTGATCGGTATACAACTTTGGATTGTCGATGGCCTGGTCGGTGGGTTTGCCTATGAGGAGGGTGAGCATGGCACTCATCGCATCATCATCAAGGTAACGTCCGTTACGCACATCGGCCGAATACCCTGCCTTGCTGCCAACCTCATAATTCAGCACATCGGGAATCAGCGCATCCGCCACTTTGTCGCCATAGGCGAATGGTTGAGCCTGCGTCTGTGCAATGCCTGAAGCGCGCGCAGTGCTCGCTGATACGAAGTTTTTCAGTACTGACTGGGTGTTGGGTCGGCTGCGATCATGCTCGACTCTGACAGCCTCGTCTTCGAAATACATAACGTGCGACAGCAAAGGATTGGCCGAGTATTGAACTTGGCTCCACTTGCCATTTTCCTTGAGCGCCGTCGTCATGAAGACCTTGATATTTTTGCCCAGCATTTCATTGGGAATTTCCAGCACAATTGCACCACATTCCTGGTCTTTGAAAATATTGGTGCCGGAGGCGGACTTCCAGACTTGAGGGTCATACTTGCCAGCCTTCAGTTGCGCCGAATACGCTCCCAGGCCAGACGAATTACCGTAGAACGGGTCTTTGATGATACCGGTCCAAAGTTCAATCTTGTCCTTCAGATTGACGCTGCCGCCGACCTTACCTTTACCAATGTCCACACCCGTTTCACCCACTCGCCCGTTTGGGTTGTCCGACAAGTAGGCCATGACCTGACCGTCGCGAAACTGGAACGAGAATGTGTGCCCCTCCTTGAACTTGTCATCCAAGGCAACATGAATGTTGTACAAGGCATTCGGCGAGAAGGTAGCACCATGACGCGGACTTGAATTCACATTCATGATAATGACCGTGCGCCCCGGTGAAGCCGCTTGAAACACGTAGTTGTCCAACTGGCTGATCGCCGTGTTGGTTCGTGCAATGGCAACCTCAAAATGGTGGCTCGCATGTGCCGGCAGCGTAGAACTGGCAAGAACAGCGGCAAGTACCGCTTTCATCAGCAAGCGATGGGGGGCAAATGCTTTATTATTCATAGAGGTGCTTCTCCCGGTAGGTGTCCAGTCCAGCTTCATTTCGAGGTATATATGTCCTGCACCCAGTTAGTACTGCGGACGTCTACTTAAACATTGCGTCGTAACCGGCCACGGGCAATGGCCTCAGTGTCATCTGCTTGTAGAACTCGCTACCAGCCTGAACAACCTCACTTAGACCACTATGCACGGTTTACGTAGCCTATTGCGCCGTTGGCAAATGCCGGAAGGTCCAGCAAAGCCGAGCTAGCGGCAGTTACGTATTAAAAATCATCAAACTGGAATATTACCAAAAAGTAACACCCAGCAAGCTACCACCTACTGCACAAAGGAGCAATAGGCAGTGATTGGCTGTTAGAGAAACGTTGAAGTGTCAGCCAGGGCTATTAGCACTGACCGAAAATCGGTGTAGCACTGAAGCCCTTAATGCGGCTCATGGGGGGCGATCAGTGTTTGTACCATTTGACGAAGCGATACTGCCAAACGATGAGTTCCGATATGGCGGCTTTCGTCTGCGCCCTTAAATACAATGAACAAATTGACAGCCAGTACCTCATGGCTCTTGAAGCCTATGGCACGGCACATCTCGATCAGATGATTGATGTGCACATGATTGATTTCCTCAATCGCCACCCGAGCTGGATGTTGAGCGTCCCGTACATCTATTGCCTTATCTATGAATTTGCAGCTCAGTTCTCCTGGCGACTGGATATAGGCGTACATCATTTCTAGCCAACCGTTGAGCTCTCCCCGCGGATCATTCGGATACGCCTCCTGTAATGCTTGCCATGCAGCTTCACTCGCTTTGTGCTGCTCTCGAATGGTGGCTGCAATTAACATCTCTTTAGAGGAAAAGTGTCGATACAAAGTCATTTTGTTGCTGTGCGCTGCTGCTGCAATCGCCTCAACCCCGACTGCGTGAATTCCATATTTATGGAACATCTCTCCTGCAGCACGCAAAATTCTCTCTCTCGGTGCAGTTGAGCGCTTCTCTTTTTCTGCAAGCGCTGTCTGGTCCGTTGGAGTATTAGTCATCACATAACACCTATTTTTTTATGTGGCACCCACTGCTCTTGACATGCTACTTGCCGGAAAGTAACATCCGGCGCAGGCGTTAGATTCTTGACGAGACTATACCAAAATCTGACAGGTTTTGCGTTGGAGGTGGGGGGGGTTGGATGGAGTGTTTACGGAAATTAGGTGAGAGGATTTTGGCAGTAGGTGCGACCGCGGATGCAAGCGGTAGCCTTTGTGTGGGGTAGGCCTACTTTCAGTAAGGGTACGTGAGTGTCGTTCAGGGGGGGCAGTTGCAGTGACTGAGCGCAATGCCGCACCACGTGGGTCGGTGCGCCTTGATGGGTACTATGTTGCTGACCTTTTCACTCCGGGGGACAGCGTGGCCGTCGGCCCGAGTGCCAGCACACAACATAGGCGGAAAGCATAACTAGATTCGTTTCCATACTACGTATAACAACTCTATGATATGTGATTGCTGTTAATCAGCAATGTCAGAGAGTTAGGCAGGGCGTGATTCAATCATTGTCATTTAAACACGACTATGTATGGTCCGTGAAGTTGAACCAGCCTGGCTTTCAACGGGAAGGTGATGCCGCAAAACTCAATCTCGAAGCCGCTTTCGCCGAATAGTCTTGGCGAACATTGCTTGTCCAACAGAGCAGCAACTTTTGCTATGTAAATGAACCTGCGGCTAAACCGGCGCAAATTTGACCGGGGACGTTTAGTCCCCTGCTATTTAGACGTTGTTTACGATTTTCACATAACCAAGTCGAAAAAAACGGCGCTCTAGTCGCCGACGATATCGTCATGGAACTCAACGGTGGCGCCTTCAGCATGCCTAACGGCGCGACTTTCAGCGAGCGCCAAGTGGTTATCCAAGCCACCGAGTTTTTACGTTCAATAGTGAAGGCATATTGGTCCACTTTAGAGATGCGAACAAACGATCTGGGTGCCCTCACCCAATTGACGAGCAAGTAGCTGGCCGGTCGCAATGCGCCGGATAAGGGCCGCAATAGGTTTGCTGTTGCCTGCCGAGGAGAGTGATATGGCCTACGATTTTGACCTTTATGTAATTGGTGCGGGCTCTGGCGGTATTCGGGCTGCGCGTTTCGCCGCAGGCTATGGTGCCAAGGTGGCCGTGGCTGAAAGCCGCTACCTAGGCGGTACCTGCGTCAACGTGGGTTGTGTGCCCAAAAAACTGCTGGTCTACGGCGCGCACTTTGCCGAAGATTTTGAGCAGGCCAGTGGTTTCGGCTGGTCGCTGGGTGAGGCGAACTTTGATTGGCCGACCTTGATTGCCAACAAAGACCGCGAGATCAATCGCCTCAATGGCATTTATCGCAACCTGCTGGTCAACAGTGGCGTGACCCTGCATGAAGGGCACGCGCGCCTGGTGGATCCGCACCAGGTGGAGATCAACGGTGAGCGCTTCACCGCCAAACATATCCTGATCGCCACCGGCGGCTGGCCGCAGATTCCGGACATTCCGGGACGCGAGCATGCCATCGGTTCCAACGAAGCGTTCTTCCTCAAAGCACTGCCCAAGCGCGTGCTGGTGGTGGGTGGCGGTTACATCGCGGTGGAGTTTGCCGGGATTTTCCATGGCCTTGGCACGCAAACAACGCTGTTGTATCGCGGCGATCTGTTCCTGCGCGGCTTTGATGGAGCGGTGCGCAAGCATCTGCAGGAAGAGCTGACCAAACGCGGGATGGACTTGCAGTTCAATGCTGATATCGAACGCATCGATAAACAGGCCGACGGCAGCCTCAAGGCCACCCTGAAAGACGGGCGCGCGCTGGAAGCAGATTGCGTGTTCTACGCCACCGGCCGACGTCCGATGCTCGACAACCTGGGGTTGGAAAACACCGGCGTCAAACTGGACAAGCGTGGCTTTGTTGAAGTGGACGATCTCTATCAGACGACTGAGTCGTCGATCCTGGCCATTGGCGATGTGATCGGGCGCGTGCAGCTGACGCCAGTGGCGTTGGCCGAAGGCATGGCGGTGGCGCGTCGTCTGTTCAAGCCTGAGCAATATCGCCTGGTGGATTACGCGATGATCCCGACGGCGGTGTTTAGCCTGCCGAACATTGGCACAGTCGGCTTGAGCGAAGAGCAAGCCAAGGCTGACGGCCACAAGGTGCAGGTTTTCGAAAGCCGCTTCCAGCCGATGAAGCTAAGGTTGACCGACTGCCAGGAGCGCACCCTGATGAAGTTGGTGGTCGACGCAGACACCGACAAGGTTCTGGGTTGCCACATGGTGGGCCCGGATGCCGGTGAAATCATCCAGGGGCTAGCGATCGCGCTCAAGGCAGGCGCGACCAAGCAGCATTTCGATGAAACCATCGGCGTGCACCCGACGGCGGCGGAAGAGTTCGTCACCATGCGCATTCCCGTGGCGGGCTGATCAGCTTTCGTGTTCTTACTCACGTATCACCCGAAACAACACCGACGCTGAGGACGCCATCGATGCCTGATCTCTTGCCTATCTGGGTACTGGTGCTCGTAGCTGCCCTTGCGTTTACCGTGGGTTTCATCGTGAACCGATCCGGCACATGCCTGGTTTCTGCTGCGCACGAGGTGCTGTACAAGCGTCGTGCCTGGCGCGTGGGTGGGCTCGCTTTGGCTGCGATGGCGTCCAGCGGGCTGCTTCTGCCATTGCCCTGGATGTCTTCGCCTACGCTGGTAGCCCTGCAATTGAACATGCGCCCACGCAAGCGTTTCGATTTTAAAATGCCCCGTCGAAATGATAGGCCAAGTGACGCAAGACGCCATGGCTATGCGGCATGATGCCCAACTCAAGTCAATAACCGTGTTGCTCTCAGCTAGAGTATTGCTCAGAGTGTTACTATTCGGTAACATTCGATTCGGTTTCTAATTTAACTCGGCATACCAGTTTCAACTGATCTGCGCAGCAACACTCATCTCTGGAGCTATTTTGTCGCTCCTTTGTAGCTTCTTTGGGAAGAGATGAGTTTTAACGCCCCACCGGGGCGTTTTTTTTGCAGCCGTTTATTCGCAGCCAACGGCTTGGTAAGGCAGGTGAATCCCCTGATCGCTCGATGGATCAGTACTTCACTTTAAAGGTGGCTTCGCTATCACAGCAGTCCAGCGCAAAGGACACGCTTAACTTCGCACCGTCGTCGCAATGGAACTCAAAACCATCCTAACACCAGCGGTATCACTGGTAGTGACGGAGATCCGGCCTTCATGCCGGCGCTGTACGGCAGGCTGTTTGATTCGTCGTGCCAACAACGAGTTGTGATCAAGCAGGACGCGATAAACTCGCTTCACGTTGATCGGTGGCAGCGACGGGGTTTCACGCTCACGACGCAACAAGCCCCAAAGGCGACGAGCCATAATTGGGCAGCTCGCTGACCTGGTGCTTAATTTCGACGACCAATCCCGTACCGTCGGTCGGGCACCGAATACGCGCAGCCTCGCGCTGGACGCGGCGGGGGTCACTGTCAATGCGCAAGGGGCCATCGTTATCGACCAAGGCATGCGCACGAGCAACCCGAACATCTACGCGGCCGGCGACTGCACCGACCAGCCGCAGTTCGTCTACGTGGCAGCGGCCGCCGGCACCCGTGCCGCGATCAACATGACCGGCGGCGACGCAGCCCTCAATCTGACCGCGATGCCGGCAGTGGTGTTCACCGACCCGCAAGTCGCCACCGTGGGCTACAGCGAGGCGGAAGCGCACCACGATGGCATCGAGACCGACAGTCGCACGCTGACACTCGACAACGTTCCGCGAGCGCTTGCCAACTTCGACACACGCGGCTTCATCAAGCTGGTCATCGAGGAAGGTAGCGGACGGCTCATCGGCGTGCAGGCGGTGGCCCCGGAAGCGGGCGAACTGATCCAGACGGCGGTGCTCGCCATCCGCAACCGCATGACGGTGCAGGAACTGGCCGACCAGTTGTTCCCCTACCTGACAATGGTCGAGGGGTTGAAGCTTGCGGCGCAGACCTTCAACAAGGACGTGAAGCAGCTTTCCTGCTGCGCTGGATAAAAAAAGGAGGTTTTCAATGAGCGCCTACACCGTGTCCCGGCTGGCCCTTGATGCCGGGGTGAGCGTGCATATCGTGCGCGACTACCTGCTGCGCGGATTGCTGCGTCCGGTGGCGTGCACCCCGGGCGGCTATGGCCTGTTCGATGATGCCGCCTTGCAACGGCTGTGCTTCGTGCGGGCGGCCTTCGAGGCGGGCATCGGCCTGGACGCGCTGGCGCGGCTGTGCCGGGCGCTGGATGCTGCGGACGGCGATGAAGCGGCCGCGCAGCTTGCCGTTCTGCGCCAGTTCGTCGAGCGTCGGCGCGAAGCGTTGGCCGATCTGGAGGTGCAGTTGGCCACCATGCCGACCGAGCCGGCACAGCACGCGGAGAGTCTGCCATGAACAGCCCCGAGCGCTTGCCGTCCGAGACGCACAAACCGATCACCGGCTACCTGTGGGGCGCGCTGGCCGTGCTCACCTGTCCCTGCCATTTGCCGATTCTCGCCATTGTGCTGGCCGGCACGACGGCCGGCGCGTTCATCGGAGAGTACTGGGGTATCGCAGCCCTCACGCTGACCGGTTTGTTCGTCCTGTCTGTGACACGACTGCTGCGGGCCTTCAAAGATCGATCATGAGCGCTTCCCATTGAGACAAACCACGCTGTCGCTACGTTGCCTCATGCCGGCATCAAATTCGGCTGAGTAGCTTCTCGCCATCTGGACGTAGCTCACCCTTGGGTGAAACATGCCGATACAGGGTCTGCCGCGTGACGCCAAGTTCCTGGCACAGGTCGCCGACCTTGGTCTCTGGCTGACCCATTGCCGCCATCGCCAGCCGCAGCTTGGCGGCGGTCATCTTGAACGGCCGGCCGCCTTTCCGCCCGCGCGCGCGGGCCGAGGCTAGGCCGGCAATCGTGCGCTCCGCGATCAACTCGCGCTCGAACTCGGCCAGGGCGGCGAAGATGCCAAAGACCAGCTTGCCGGCGGCGGTCGTGGTGTCGATGGCCGCGCCGTGCCCGGTTAATACCTTCAAGCCGATGCCGCGCCCAGTCAGGTCGTGCACGGTGTTGATGAGATGTCGCAGGTCGCGTCCGAGCCGATCCAGTTTCCACACGACCAGTGTGTCGCCAGTTCGCAACGCCTTCAGGCAGCTCGTCAAGCCGGGCCGATCCTCGCGCATGCCGGATGCCTGGTCCTCGTAAAGATGTACTGGATCGACCCCGGCGGCAATCAGCGCGTCGCGCTGCAAATCGGTAGCCTGGGAGCCGTCCGCCTTCGATACCCGCATGTAGCCTATCAGCATGTCGTACCTGTCACATATACGTTCGATTATGTGACAGTGTGAGCCAGAAAGTTCTCGCCGTCAAAAACTGTCACTTAACCCGTCATTTAGTCTAAGACCTGCAAACGGCCATTCAGGCTCGTAATGTGACAAAAACTCCGGCGGGATGCCCTCCTTGGTGAACGTGGCGCGCAAACGTTCCAGGGATTCGGGGTCGCGTCGCCCGTAGGACGCCAGTGTGAACAGCAAGCGGGCCGTCTCCGGGTTGTGTCGCGCTTCAATGATGGCCTCATCGATGGCCTGGGCTGCTCGTTGCCAGTGGTTGATGGGTTCCGGCTTCGGCACCTTCGCCGGCAGGCCGTTGGTGAAACCAGTGTGCGGCTCCGTCTGAAACAGCGCGGCCTGTTCCCCGCGCGGGATCAGCGCCTTTGACTCGATCAGCGTGATGGCGGTGGCCGCCGCCTCCAGCATCTGCCACTGCACCGCCGGGGCCAGAATCTCGTAGGGACGCCACAGACTCTGCCCGGCGCGCAGCGGATGGCCGCAGCGCTCCCAGACATGGCGGATGCTCGCCGAGCAACTGCCGCAGTGCGAGAGCGGCGTGTTCAGCTCATCAAGCAGGGTGCGCAGCAGCCGGAACCACAAGCCGGCGTGGACACGCCGACGCGGCAGCTCCACAAAACCCGTCGTCAGCGCCTGCCAGGTGCGCCGGTCCATGCAGGCGATTGCGTCATCGGCAGGGCGCGGCGCAGCATCGGCGATTTCCCACTGAAGATACCGGCCGTGCATGCCCCAGTAGGACTCCAGCCAGCAGCCATGCTGCGGGCAGCTCAGCATCAAGGGGAGCTGCCAGACGAGTAGCACAGCTTGATTCGTTGGATCGTTCAGACACTGCGGACACGCCCGGCGAATCGTCTGGCTCGGTAGCCAGGCACGCCAGCGAGTGATGGACCGCACCTTGCGGGTGCGCTTGGGCAGGAGCACCGCGCATTGGAATGTATAGGTTTCCAAGGCTGCTGGTACCGAATCGTCGAGACTGTCGAGCAGCCACGGCACCCAGCCTGCAAGACTCATGCTGCGCAACCGCTCCAGCTCGACGCCACTGCGCTGGCAGAGCGCCGTCAGCAACGACAAGGATGGTGCGGTATCCAGGTCATCAAGTTGGCTGTGACCAAGATCGTGGGCCAGCAGCTCGTGCACGTCCATCTGGTAGCAGGCGGCGACCCGGTTGAGCCATGAGGACAGGGCTTCGCCTTCCTTGGGTGCCGGATGCAGCGGCCAGCGCGGCGCGGACTTCACATCAGTTCCCGCTCGAACTGTCGCCGCCGCTCACTGGGGCCGATGTAGTCGGCCATGCTGAGCGTGCGGTGGTTGATCGCTTCCTCGCCACTCTCCACGGCGGCGACGGCCGCCGCCACCAGCAGATGTGCAAGCTCGCCGATGGTGCCTTCGCTCCGGGTGAGCAGGTAGCGGGCCATGTCCAGCGTGGCAATCGGGGATGGCCGCCGTAGCGGGAGTGACGCCGCGAAGCTGGCCAGCAGCGAGCAGCAGTCCTCATTGGCCTCCCACGGCGGCAGCAGCATCGGCTCGAAGCGGTTTTCCAACTGATCGTCCGAACGGATGGCCAGGTACGCCTCGCGCGTGCCGACCCCGACCAGGGGGATACGCAGCTCGTTGCCGAGGAAGCGCAGCAGGTTGAGGAACTCGCGCCGGTTAACGCTGTTGCCAGCCAGTACATTGTGCAGTTCGTCGATCACCAGCATGCGCACGCCGACCTTGCGCAGCAGGGCCAGCGCCAGTTGCTCCATTTCCGGCAGCCGTGGGCGCGGGCGCAGCGGCGCGCCCATCGCAGCCAGCAGCGCGACATAGAAGCGGATCACCGATGGCTCTGACGGCATCTGCACGACCAGCACCGGGATATGTTCTTGGTCAGCGTCGGTGCCGACCGGGTGCGCCCGCCGGAATTTCTCGACGATCATCGACTTGCCGTTGTTGGTGGGGCCGACCAGCAGCAGGTTTGGCATGCGTTGCTTGTTCGGCCACGCATACAGAGTTTCCAGCCGGTTCAGCGCCTCGACCGCGCGCGGGTAGCCGATCCAGCGGTCGGCGCGAATGCGCTGGATGCGCTCGTCTGCCGGCAGCCTGGCCAAACCCTGTGCCGCTGGCAGCAGGTGGGACAGGTCAATGACGGGATATTCGTCCACGGCTACCACTCCTCGATCTGATCGAACGGTTTGGCCGGCGGCAGGTTGTCTGCCTGCGGGTCAGCCATGTCCACATCCGGCGGTATGGGCTTGGCCGGTGGCTCCGACGTCTTGAGGTGCTGGCGGCGATCAGCGTCGCGCCGCGCCTTGCGCGTGGCCTTCTGGGCGGTGGTCACGATCTCGCGCATCTGCCCGATCATGCGGAACAGCGCCGACTCGTCCACCTGCTCGCGCCCGAGCTGACGCAATTTGGCCAGCGCCTGGCGTTGTTCCCAGAGGGTGACGGCCGGATGGGACAAGGTGCGGTAGTGGATCTCCAGATAGTGCTGACCTTCCGGTTCCAGTACCCAGATGCGGCTGATGTCGCGCGGATCGCGCCGGATCAGGAAGGCGGGCAAGCGCTCGCGCCGGGCAATCCACGGCTTGAGGGCGTCGGCGTAGTAGTGGATGTGGTCGATGACAAAGCCGGTGCGGGTCAGGGTGCGGCGGATCACCGGCAGGAAATCGACCAAAAACGCGGTGGGGCGGGTAACGACGGCCGGGACGCCAACGCGCTCCACGGCCTCGGCCCAGCGCGCGGCCGGCGGCTGGAGCAGGCCGTTGTGCACGGAGCCGTGATAGGTGCCTACCGCCAACGCGAGCCAGCGCTCCAGCTCGCGCAGCGTCAGGGTGGCCATCTTCTCGGAATCGTACTCGCCGCGCTGGCCGGGATTGGAGAAGGTCGTCCCCGGTAATTCGTCGTGGATCATCTGCATCGCCGTGCCGATGATCCGTTCCACGATGCCGCCGTAGTGCGGCTGGCCTGGTGGGCGATAGTCCAGCCGGATGCCATGCTGTTCGCAGCCACGGCGCAGCGCTTCGCTTTTGAACTCGGCCGCGTTGTCCAGATAGAGCAGCCTGGGCTTGCCGCTCATCGGCCAGTCCATTTCCACATTCAGCCCTTCCAGCCAGGGCCGCTTGTCGCAGGCGGCATGCGCGAGGCATAGGCCGACCGAGACGGCGGACGGCGCTTCCAGCGTGACCACCAGGCCGAGTACGCAGCGCGTGAACACGTCGATGGCGAGGGTCAAATATGGGCGGCCAATCGGTTGCCGGTCGCGCTCGTCGACCACGATCAGGTCGATGACGGTGTGGTCGATCTGCACCTGTTCCAGCGGCATGGTGACTTCGGGCGGAATGCCACCCGCGCCTTGCAAGGGACGGGCAGCGTCCTGCCCGCCCCGGCTGCGGGCTATTTTCGCCGGGTGTAGTCCGGCAATCCGCTGGGCCACGGTGTTGCGCGCCGGCACCGGCAGCTTCTGGGTTTTGCACGCCTGCGCGACTTCGCGGTGGAACGCCGCCAGGCTGCGTTTCTGCTTGGTCAGGAAGCGCTTTTGCAGCAGCTCGCGGATGATGCGCTCGACCGGTTCCGGCAAGCGCCCCTTGCCTTTGCCGCCGCCGGATCGGCCGGGCGTCAGGTCTGTTACCAGGCCAGTACCCTGCCGGGCGCGACGGATCAGGACATATACCTGTCGCCGGGACAGGCCCAGCGCTTGGGCTGCCTCATCGGCGGCTTCATGCCCGACCACCTCAAGCGCTGCCAGTGGCCCGATGATTTCCGTCCGGTGCCGGGCTTGCGCCCATGCCTCGTCGGGCAGGGTGGCCACGCCTTGCGCGGCAATCGGTGGAGTGTCTGATGTCATGCCCAAACCTCGCTTTGGTGCACACGAGTATTGAGCATAGTCGAGATTGGTGCAGACGACTCCTGATATTGGGCTGTCAGGAGCCGTATGCACACCAGGCGTTACATCCAGTCAGATGGTGCGGTCGTCTTCTGAAAACGACACTGACGCCAGGTTGAGGCATAGCTCAATATGACACATGGCTGCAAATCGCTAATTTTCCAACTATAAAGAGCTATGCTCTCAAGAAGCGGTTGCGCTAACCGATACAGTATAAATTGGGCCCCAAGTATTATTTTATTTGCACAAAGGTAATGATTATGTTTTTCAATAAAAACAAACAACTGCTGGACACAGAAAATAAGCTCTCAGAACTACAGCGGCAGCTTGATTCAATAAGTCGAAATGTCGCGGAAATCAGATTCAGGCCAGACGGGAGCGTAATCTATGCGAGCAATATCTTTCTAGAGATGCTTGGTTACAAACTCGAAGAAATAGCAGGGCAGCACCACAGAATTTTCTGCGAAAAGAATTATGCTAACACAGCTGATTATTCGCGCTTCTGGCAGAAATTGGCTGACGGCCATCTTCAATCAGGTTTATTTAGGCGGCTGCGCAAAGACGGTAACTTAGTATTGATTGAGGCTACTTATATTCCAGTTCAAAATCAAGATGGAAAAGTTATTGAAATCATTAAGATTGGCTCAGATGTCACTCAGAGAGAAAACGAGTTACTCTCACTAAGAGCCGTCCATGCAGCCATCTCCCGCTCGATGGCGGAGATCGAGTTCACACCTAACGGTGACATCCTGCATGCAAATGAGAATTTCCTCCGTGCTATGGGTTATCGCCTCAGCGATATCAAGGGTCGACACCACCGAATGTTCTGTTTCGATAATTTTTATCAAGAAAATCCAAATTTTTGGCAGAGTTTAAAGGGAGGAACTTTTTTAAGCGGGCAATTTGAGCGCAAGACCGCATCGGGAGAGACCATCTATCTTGAGGCCACCTACAACCCCGTCATTGATGAAGCCGGCCAGGTTGTGAAAGTGTTAAAATTTGCCACCGACGTCAGCTCGCAGAAGCATAAGGCTGATGAAATCCGTCAGGCCGCAGAGCTTTCCTTCACCACCGCCGAGGAGACATCTCAAATTTCCGTGCGGGGCATGGAGTCCCTTGCTAGTTCAATTGAACTATCTCAGGGTACATTTAATTTAATAAACGGTGCGGTTATTTCGATTACACAGCTAAATGCTCAGGCTAAAGATATCGAGAAAATTGTTACCATCATCCAAGGCGTGGCAGAACAAACTAACTTACTAGCACTTAACGCCGCAATTGAAGCTGCCCGAGCGGGTGAAATGGGCCGAGGCTTTGCTGTAGTAGCCGACGAGGTTCGTCAGTTGGCAGCTCGAACTAGCAGTGCCACCGTGGAAATCCAGAATGTGGTAACTGCTAACGGAAAGCTTACTCAGCAACTGAATATAGATATGAACAGCATCGCTAGAAGCGCCGAAGAAAACAACGATCAGATCGCAACTGTAACAACTATTATGCGTGAAATCAGTGACGGTGCAGACCATGTTGCCCGTACCGTATCGACGTTGTTCAAAGACAATAGCTAGTGTCCAGTTTTAGGCAAAATCAGGATCGGAACTTCGAGCCGCAGCGCTACAGAGCCAGAAGCCCAAACTTGGTGACGGCCATCGTGCTATGGAACACGATGTATCTGGAGTGCATCACTTGGGGCTGGTCGAGGCTGGCAAGTCGGTGGGCGGCGAGCTGCTGCAATACCTATTGCCGCTGGGCTGGGAGCACATCAACCTGACTGGCGATTACGTCTGGCGGCAGAGCCGCAGGCTGGAGATCGGGAAGTTCAGGCCGCTACGATTGCCCGGAAAACCTTAGCGTACGATTTTTTCCGAATTCTGCGGGCTCCCCTATCACCAGCTACGCTCGACCATCGCCCAAGTCGGTGGGAAGAAGGAATTGACCGGCCGCACCGACATCGAAATCGAGATCAGCAACCAGTGCGCCAGGCTGATCGGCAACGCGATCATCTTCTACAACTCGGCGATCCTGTCCCTGCTGCTGACGAAGTACGAGGCAGCTGGCAATGCCAAGGCGCTGGCGTTGATCACGCAGATGTCGCCAGCGGCCTGGCGGCACATCCTGCTGAACGGGCATTACACCTTCCAGACTGACGGCAAGTTCATCGACCTGGATGCGCTCGTGGCGGGACTGGAGCTGGGCTGACGGAAATTTCTGGGATTCCGGCGTACAACCCCAAGCTGGAGGTGTTGATCGAGCAGACCGGCGCTGATGAGCTGATTTTTACCAGTGACCTGTATGAGCACGCCGACCGGATTCATTCCTACGAGCTGCTCGCACAAGTGATGAAGGGCTGAAATCCAAGCGAAAAAAACCGACGCACTTGCGTCGGTTTTTATGTCCACAACACGAGATTAACCGCGCTTGTAGGCAATTTCCTTGGTGCCACCTTCGCAGGTGCCAACTACTGTGTGGTCACTTGGCGTAGCACCTTTGTCCACCACTTCCAGCGAATACCCCGAAGCACCCTTGGCGTCGATTTTCGCTGCGATTTCGCTTTTCAACTCTTCACAAGGCTTGCCCGCCGCCATAGCGGTACCCGCAATGCTCAACAACCCTACCGCTAACAGAAACTTCTTCATCCGTTACTTTCCTTGCGCTGATCAAAAAGAGCGTGCCGACGCTCATCGCGTCGGCACCCGTTGTTTGTAGCGCAGGTTATGGCAATCGGCCAGCGGGCAAAGTTCAACTCTGCCGATCAACTACTGGCAATGCGGAATCCCACTTTGAGCGTGACCTGGAAGTGTGCAGCCTTGCCATCCTTGATGTGACCACGGGTTTCGGTCACCTCAAACCATTCCAGATGCTTGATGCTCTTGTTGGCTTCGGCCAGGGCATTGTTGATCGCGTCTTCGATGCTGGTGGTGGAAGAGCCTACCAGTTCGACTTTCTTGTACGTGTGATGATCACTCATGGCGTTTCTCCTTTAGGTCGTCAATCAAGACTAGCAGCGAATGTGCGTACTGCTTCAGGCGACCGTTGGGAGGCGAAAGTTCAGAATTACTGCACTTTCTGAAACCGGCGCAGTCGGTATCTACACACGCCACTCAATCACTTCAGGAGATGTCCACATGGCCAACACTTCTTTACGCAAAGCGTCGCTGGAAAGCATGGAAGCCGAGATTTCGAGCCTGCTCAAATCTCTGGAGAGCCTCAAGGACGACGCGTCCGATGAGTCGCGCAAAACGCTGAAGGCCTTGAAGAGCAATGCCGAGAACGCGCTCAAGCACTCTCGCCATCTGATCAGCGACGCCTACGAAGAAAGCAAAGTCAAAATCCGCGAAACCAGCGCTGCCACCCGTGACTACGCACAAGAGCACCCATGGACGACCGCTGGCGTCGCCGTGGGCGCGCTGGGCCTGCTGGCGGCTTACCTGCTGTGCAAGCGCGGTGACTGATTGACCGGTTACACCGGTTGACGCAACAGCTCAGCCTTGAGCCATTGCGCCAACTGCCCGGCGCGCCCGTCTGCGGCGCGCTTGGGTAGCCACAACGCCAGGTGCGCCGGGGTTTCACTGAACCCCCACGGCGCCACCAGGCGACCCGCTCGCAGGTCCTCTGCCACCAGCGGTTCTGGCGCAATTGCCACTCCCAAGCCGGCAACCGCCGCTTCCAGTAAATAATACAAATGCTCAAACCCCTGGCCGAGCTTCAGCGCACCGGGTTCGATGCCGTGTTGCCGTGCCCAACTGGGCCAGGCTTGCGGCCTTGACGTGGTGTGAAGCAAGGGTTGCTCCAGCAGTTCCGACGCTGGGGCCTGACGCAGGTGTTCAAAACCGGCGAAGCGGGGGCTCAAGACCGGGCCGATTCGCTCGCTGGCCAGTTCATACACTTGCATGTCCGCCGGCCAAGGCGGCTCAGCGAATACCAGCAGGGCATCCAGCCCCGGACGGCGCGGGTCCAGATCGCCTTCGCCCGCCGACAGGTGCAGGCGTAAATCCGGCAAGTCGGCATTCAACCGCCCCAGCCGAGGGATAAACCAACGCGCCAGCAAGCTGCCTGAACAGCCAAGAACGAAGGGCGCATCAGCGCCGCGTTGGGTGAGTTCGGCGCACACGTCGCGCAACCGCTCAAAAGCCTCGCTGCTGGCATCTCGTAGCCTGACGCCAGCATCTGTGAGTTTAAGGCCGCGTCCATCCTTGACGAACAGGCTCACGCCCAAATGCTCCTCCAGTACTTTCAACTGCCGGCTGACAGCACCGTGGGTCACGTGCAATAGCTGCGCAGCCTGGCTGACGCTGTTAAGGCGAGCAGTGGCTTCAAAAGCGCGCAGGGCATTAAGGGGCGGGAGATCACGACTCATCTGTGAATTTTCCTGACAGGTTACGGCGATCTTATCGGTTTTCAGGCCAGGGCGTCACGAGTAGAGTGACCGTCATTGCCTTTAAACACATTTTTCCTGGAGCGTCCCATGACTCAGTCCCAGACCGATCTACGCAACGGCCCCGACGCCAACGGCCTGTTTGGTGCGTTCGGCGGCCGCTACGTCGCTGAAACCCTGATGCCGTTGATTCTCGACCTGGCCCGTGAATACGAAGCGGCGAAGGTAGATCCGGCGTTTAACGAAGAATTGGCCTACTTTCAGCGCGATTATGTCGGACGCCCAAGCCCGCTGTACTTTGCCGAACGCCTCACCGAGTTCTGCGGCGGCGCCAAGATCTACCTCAAGCGCGAAGAGCTCAACCACACCGGCGCGCACAAGATCAACAACTGCATCGGCCAGATCCTGCTGGCCCGGCGCATGGGCAAGAAACGCATCATCGCCGAGACCGGCGCCGGCATGCACGGCGTGGCCACCGCAACTGTGGCGGCGCGCTTTGGCCTGCAATGCGTGATCTACATGGGCACCACCGACATCGAGCGCCAGCAGGCCAACGTGTTTCGCATGAAGCTGCTGGGCGCCGAGGTCATCCCCGTGGTCGCCGGCACCGGCACCCTCAAAGACGCCATGAACGAAGCCCTGCGCGACTGGGTCACCAACGTCGACAGCACCTTCTACCTGATCGGCACCGTGGCCGGCCCACACCCATACCCGGCGATGGTGCGCGACTTCCAGGCAGTGATCGGCAAGGAAACCCGCACCCAGCTGCAAGCCCAGGAAGGCCGCCTGCCGGACAGCCTGGTGGCGTGCATCGGCGGCGGTTCCAACGCCATGGGCCTGTTCCACCCGTTCCTGGATGACACCAGCGTCGAGATCATCGGCGTTGAAGCCGCAGGCCATGGCATCGAAACCGGCAAGCACGCCGCCAGCCTCAACGGCGGCGTCCCGGGCGTGCTGCACGGCAATCGCACCTTCCTGCTGCAGGACGACGACGGCCAGATCATCGACGCCCACTCGATTTCCGCAGGCCTGGACTACCCCGGCATCGGCCCGGAACACGCCTGGTTGCATGACATTGGCCGCGTCCAATACACCTCGGTAACGGACGACGAAGCCCTGGAAGCCTTCCACAAATGCTGCCGCCTGGAAGGGATCATTCCTGCCCTGGAAAGCGCCCACGCCCTGGCTGAAGTATTCAAGCGCGCGCCAAACTTGCCCAAGGATCATCTGATGGTGGTCAATCTCTCGGGCCGTGGCGACAAAGACATGCAGACCGTGATGCACCATATGGAACAGTCCAAGCAGGAGAAACACTGATGAGCCGCCTGCAAACGCGCTTTGCGCAACTTAAAGAACAAAACCGCGCCGCCCTGGTGACCTTCGTCACCGCTGGCGACCCCGGCTATGACACCTCGCTGGCGATCCTCAAGGGCTTGCCGGCCGCTGGCGCCGACGTGATCGAACTGGGCATGCCCTTCACCGACCCGATGGCCGACGGCCCGGCCATTCAACTGGCCAATATCCGCGCGCTGGCCGCCAAACAGAACCTGTTGAAAACCCTGCAGATGGTTCGCGAGTTCCGCCAGGACAACAACGACACGCCGCTGGTGTTGATGGGCTATTTCAACCCGATCCATAAATATGGCGTGTCGCAGTTCATTGCCGATGCCAAGGCAGCTGGCGTCGACGGCCTGATCGTGGTGGACATGCCCCCCGAGCACAACGGCGAGCTGTGCGACCCGGCCCAGGCCGCAGGCATCGACTTTATCCGCCTGACCACGCCGACCACCGATGATGTGCGCCTGCCTACTGTGCTCAATGGCAGCTCCGGGTTTGTGTATTACGTGTCGGTCGCCGGTGTTACCGGGGCGGGCGCCGCCACTCTGGAACACGTCGAAGAAGCCGTGACCCGCCTGCGCCGTCATACCGACCTGCCGATCAGCATCGGCTTTGGTATCCGCACACCGGACCAGGCAGCGGCCATCGCACGCCTGGCAGACGGGGTGGTAGTGGGTTCGGCGCTGATCGATCACATCGCCACGGCCAAGAACGACCAGCAAGCCATTGACGGCGTACTGACCCTGTGCGCGGCGCTGTCGGAAGGTGTTCGCAACGCACGCAAGTAAACTGCACAACGACCGCAGCTCATACGCTAGGCTTCAAAGGAGGTGGGCATGTCGCCCACCTCCTTTTTTATCGCACTTCGTGCCCTTTGCCGTCTAACCACCTTCGCAAGTCCTGCAGTCCTTGCCCCTCGGTCGTTAAGTTAGCCGCATCAGAAGTCATTCTTGTCTCTTTAAGGAGTACATCATGGCATTTGATCTCGTCACGGTTTCAGACCGTCGTCACTCAGCCCTACAAAAAGGCTTCAACCTGCGCTGGCCCTTGGGAAACGTGCAGGGCCAGTCGTCGACCAAGGGCGCCAATCTGATTTACCTGTGCCGCAGCCCGCAAGACATCATGGACGCCGCCGCCCAGGCATTGGCCCTGCCCAATGGGCGCATCACCGTACGCAGCGGCGGTCATTGCTACGAAGGGTTTGTCGCCAACAAGATGCCCGACAGCCCGCATGAGGTGCTATCGATCCTGGATATCAGCGCGCTGAACCGAGTGGTCTACGATGCCAGCGGCCAGATCGGTTCCGAGCTGAATCCCACGCAGCCCTTTCGCTACCGCTTTCGCCTCGAGGCCGGCAGCCAGGCCTGGGACAGCTATAGCATGTTGTACAAGCAAGCCAACAAGACCCTGCCCGGCGGGTCATGTTACTCAGTGGGCCTGGGCGGGCACATTTGTGGTGGCGGCTACGGGCTGCTGTCGCGCAAGTATGGACTGGTGTGTGACTGGCTCAGCGGGGTCGATATCCTGGTGCCTGACAGCCAAGGCAAAGGGCTCGAACCGCGCCATGTCAGCAGGGACAGCACGCAACAGGACGAATTGGACCTGTTCGCCGCGTGCTGCGGTGCGGGGGGTGGGCAATTCGGCATTATCACCAGCTATTACTTCGAAGACCTGCCACCGGCCCCCAAAGAAGTACTGTGGCTGGTGTTGGAATGGGATTGGTCAGTACTGACCCAGGATGCACTGAACAATCTGCTGGCGGCTTACCAGCTATGGTTTGCCAGCCATCAGAACAACCCGGACACCTGGGGCCTGGCGACCAAACTGGAAATGCGCCACGAGCACACAGGCAATATCACCCTGGGCATCCATTATGTGGACAAGGAGGGTGAGCTGAACGACCTTGCGCCCTTCGATGATTTTGTCGACAAGATGCTCACGGCCATCGGCTTACCTGCCACCGAGTCGCTGGTGCCGTTTCATGTGGTCCATTTGCCGCCTGGCACAGCCGGCGGGCGCCCCATCGACTCAGTGTCATCCGCCCAGGCTGCGGCGCGGCGCCTGGATTGGCTGGCGTGCCAGCAAACATTGAATGGTTCGGGAGACAATCAGCGTGGGCGCTATAAATCGGCCTATCAGAAAGGTGAATTCAGCCCTCACGTATTAGAGGCCATCTGGCGGGCCTTGACCTGGCCAGACCCAGACAACCACCTGACACAAAGCCTGATCCAGATCCAGTCCTTCGGCGGCCAGATCAACGCCGCCAGTGCGCCCGTACGCAAGGAGTCGTCGGCCGCCCAGCGGTCGTCCTTCCTCAAGTGGCAACCCCAATGTTACTGGCACGGCGACAGCGCCGCTGCGGACCAAGTCCATGCTGACTGGATCCGGGGGCTGTACTTCAACGCGTTTGCCGACGCTCAAGGCGTGCCGCTCAACGATGCGTTCGAAGGCTGCTACATCAATTATCCCGACCTCGACATGACTTACAAAGGAGGTAACCCGGCCAACGGCAAAAACCCCCAGTGGTACAAAATCTTCTTTCCCGATCTGATGATCGAAAGCCGCTTGCGCCGTACCAAGCAGCGCTGGGACCCGCACAATATATTTCGCAACGAGATGTCGGTGCCGTAGAACAAAAAAAGGCGACCCGAAGGTCGCCCTTTTTACAGCTCGATCCGCTCGACTTTGCCGACCAGCAATATGTAGGAAAGCGCACCGAGCAACGCCAAGACCGCGATATAGGTGATGGCCGGCGCAAACGATGAGCCACTGGCCAGAAAACCAATCACGATAGGTGTGGCAATCGCCGCCAGGTTGCCAATGAAGTTGAACACCCCGCCGGTCAGCCCCAGCAGACGGGCAGGCGCCAAGGTCGACACCAACGACCAGGTGATCGACGCCAGGCCATTGCCGAAAAACGCCACCGCCAGAAACGCGATGACCCACCCCGTCGATTCCACGTAGTTGGCCCCGATGATCGCCGTGGAAATCAGCAGCCCGCTGATGATCGGCAACTTGCGCGCAAAGCCCACTGACGCCCCACGCCGAATCAGCCAATCGGAAAACACCCCCGAACACAGCACGCCCACAAACGCGGCCAGGAACGGCAAGGAGGCCAGCAAGCCAGACTGGATAAAGTCCATGCCGCGATATTTCACCAGGTACGTCGGGAACCAGGTCAGGAAGAACCACAGCGTGGAGTTCAGGCAAAACTGGCCCAGGTAGATGCCCCACAGCTTGCGCTTGCTCAGCACGATGCCGAGGTCGGTCCAACTGAAGGGTGCCTTGACGGTTTTAGCCTGTATGTCCACCAGCCCGCCACCGTCGCGGATCAGTTGGACTTCGGCTTCGTTGACGCCTTTGAAATCCTTGGGCTCGCGATACACCGCATACCAGATCGCCGCCCACAGGATGCCGATGCCACCGGTTACCACAAACACCATGTGCCAGCCGTACTGGTGCTGCAGCCACGCCAACACCGGGGTGAGGAACGCCAGGCCGACGAATTGCCCGGAGGTATAGACGCCGATAGCCGTGGCGCGCTCACGCTCGGGAAACCAGGTGGTGACCACACGGCTGTTGATGGGATAGGCCGGTGCCTCCAACGCGCCCACGGCCATGCGCAGCACAAACAGCGCGATAAAGCTGGCGGCGAAACCGAGCATCACGGTGGCAATCGACCACAGCAGCAGGGCTGCCGTGTAGAGAATGCGCGGCGGCACTCGATCTACCAGCCAGCCACCCGGGATTTGCATGGCCGCGTACGTCCAGCCGAAGGCAGAGAAAATCAGCCCGACTTGCACCGGGTCGATCCCCAGCTCGCTGGTCAGCGCGGGCGCGGCAATCGACAGGTTGCTGCGGTCGAGGTAGTTGATGACCACGGTGATGAACAGCAGCACCATGATGAAAAAGCGCTTTCTGCTGGGCGTGACTAAAGAAGCCTGCCCGGTGAGGGATTCAGGGTGCATGGGGGGTGCCTCTTTTTATATTTGTTGAGGAAGGAACGCGCTCAATGTGGGAGCTGGCTTGCCTGCGATGGCGGCATGAATGGCACCGCTGCGGTGACTGGCCCACCGCCATCGCAGGCAAGCCAGCTCCCACATTTTTAGCGCGTTTCAATCAAGTGGAAATCACCACTCGGCAAAACTGCCATCGGCATGGCGCCAGATCGGGTTGCGCCAGCGATGGCCGATGGCCGCGCGCTCAACCACATACTCCTCGTTGATCTCAATGCCCAACCCCGGGCCGTTGGGGATCTTCACAAAGCCCTGGTCATAGTCGAATACGCCCGGGTCTCGCACGTAGTCGAGCAGATCATTGCTTTCGTTGTAGTGAATACCCAGGCTCTGCTCCTGGATAAACGCGTTGTAGCAAACCGCATCCAATTGCAGGCATGCCGCCAAGGCAATCGGGCCCAGTGGGCAGTGCAGGGCCAAGGCCACGTCGTAGGCTTCGGCCATGTTGGCGATCTTGCGGGTTTCGGTAATCCCACCGGCGTGGGAGGCGTCCGGCTGAATGATGTCGACGTAGCCTTCGCTGAGCACCCGCTTGAAATCCCAGCGCGAGAACAGGCGCTCGCCCAGGGCGATCGGCGTACTGGTCAGCGGCGCCAGTTCTTTCAGCGCTTCGTAGTTTTCGCTCAGCACCGGCTCTTCAATGAACATCAGTTTGTATGGGTCGAGCTCTTTCATCAGCACCTTGGCCATCGGCTTGTGCACGCGGCCATGGAAGTCGACGCCGATACCCACGTTAGGGCCGACCGCATCGCGCACGGCAGCGACGTTGGCCAAGGCCAGGTCGACTTTTTCGAAGCTGTCGACGAACTGCAATTCTTCGGTGCCGTTCATTTTTACCGCCGTGAAGCCACGCGCTACGGCCTCTTTGGCAGCACGGGCGGTGTCGGCGGGGCGGTCACCGCCGATCCATGAGTACACGCGAATCTTGTCACGCACCTGGCCGCCCAGCAGATCGCTGACCGACACACCGAGGGCTTTGCCCTTGATGTCCCACAACGCTTGGTCGATACCGGCGAGGGCGCTCATGTGCACCGCGCCGCCTCGGTAGAAGCCGCCGCGATAGAGCACGGTCCAGATATCTTCGATATTGCGTGGGTCTTTGCCGATCAGGTAGTCGGACAGTTCTTCGACGGCGGCGGCCACCGTGTGAGCGCGGCCCTCGACCACCGGCTCGCCCCAGCCGGTCACACCCTGGTCGGTTTCGACCTTGAGGAAGCACCAGCGCGGCGGAACGATAAAGGTCGTCAGTTTGGTGATTTTCATCTCTTGTCTCTCTTATAGATGCAGCGCCTGTGGGCGCGGAATATGCTCTCAGCCGAGGGCTTTCCAGGCGGCGACATAAGCCTGGGCACGGCTCGCAACCTGATCCACTGTCATGCCCGGCTTGAACAGCCCGGAACCCAATCCGAAGCCCTTGGCGCCGGCGTCGGTAAACACCTGCATGTTGTCCGGGGTGATGCCGCCCACCGGCAGCAGCAATGTGCCCGCCGGCAATACCGCCAGCCATGCCTTGATCACTGAAGGGCCCATCTGCTCGGCCGGGAACAGCTTCAACACATCGGCGCCTTCGGCCAGTGCGGCAAAGGCTTCGGTAGGCGTGGCTACCCCAGGCGACAAGTACAGGCCCGCCGCTTTAGCGGCACGCAGCACCTTGGCATCGCTGTGGGGCATGACGATCACCTGGCCTCCGGCGGCCTTGACCTGTTCGACCTGCTCAGGCGTCAACACCGTGCCGGCACCGATCAGGCAATCGGCGGGCAAGCTGTCGCGCAGGATGCGGATGCTGGTGTAAGGGTCTGGCGAGTTGAGCGGCACTTCGATCACGCGAAACCCCGCGTCGTACAGCACCTGGCCGACCGCCTGGGCTTCGTCGGGGCGTAGGCCGCGCAGGATGGCGATCAAACCGTTTTGTGCGAGTGCTTGCTTGAGCATGTCAGGCCTCCAGTACAGGTCGAATGAGCCCGGCGGCTTGCGCCAGTTGCCACAGGCCACGCTCAGTGGCTTCTTGCGCCAGGCTGACGTGGGCAAATCCGCAAAGGGCGAGGGCGCGTTGATAGCGGGCGCAAAGTGCAGCAGCGCCGACCAGGATGATCGGCTGATGTTTGGCCGAATCTGGCAAGCCGGCGAGCTCATGGCCGATGAGCAGGCCAGACAGGTAATCGGGTTGCTGGTCGGGCGCCAGCTGCGCGGTCAGCCCAAGGGTACGGGCACTGAACAGGGTCGAAAGTACGCCACGCTGACCATCGTTGGACAGCGCCACGCGCACGCCTCGATCAAACGCCTCGGCCTGGAACTGCTCGCTCGCCTGCTGGGTACGCCCCAGGATGCTGTGCTTGCTCAACACCGCAAACACTTCGCCAGTCATGAAGGTATCGAAATGGGTAATGCGGCCTTCCACCACCTCGACCCATTTGGAATGGCTGCCGGGCAGGCCGATCAACACCTGGGGCCCTAGCCCTTGCAGTACGCCGAGCACTTGGGTTTCTTCGCCACGCATGACATTAGGCAGACCCACTTGCTCGATCACCCCCGGCACGATATGCACCTGCACCCCGCGCAGGCTGCGTATGCCATGCAACGCCTGGCCGAGACTGGCGACATCCACGGGCGTGCTGCGATAGGCCGCCTCGCTCCAACCCTGTGCGCTGCCGACCATGCCGCAAGCGATCACCGGCAGCTCGGGCTGGGCATCAAGCCAATCGCCACAGGCGCTATCGAACGCCAGTTCAAAGCCATCGGTGCACAGCACACCGGCTATTTCCCGGGACGCTGTGGGCAAATGCATGATGCCCGTAGCCAGCGAGCGCTGTTCCAGCACAACCCCCGCGGGGCCGAGTTTGTAAGCACGAAGGGAGCTGGTCCCCCAATCGAGCGCGATCAATTGCGCCTGCATCGCTTCACCTGAAATGAGTGGGTGCTGATAAAAGCAGATGGGCGAATATAAACCTAGGGCGCGGAATATCTCAATATATAAATATCAATCCCATATAATGAGACAAGACAAGATAAATCCTACAACTCATCCTGTTTTTACTTAGGGAAAGACGCGGGATTATCGGGTAGGAAAGGCTAAAAAATAGACAGGTCCAGTTCGCGCATCGCCCCCATCCAGATGGCGTAATCGGTGTGGTCCTTGAGGTCGTCACCGGTTTCAGGGTGCAGGAACACCACCAGACCATTGCGATGCAGCGCCAGCCACGGCAACACCACGCCGATATATTCCGGCTCGAACGCCAACTGGCAACTCCAATCCGGGTGCGGGCCCACGGGCCGCTCGTGCACGCGGCCCATGCGCAGCGGGAACAACTTGGCGGCGTCTTCACAGAGCGTGCGCGCCTGCTCGATCGTGCTGGCATCGAAGTAGATATGGGCGTGGTAGCCCTTGATACGTTGCATGGCAGACTCCGGTTCCACTGTGCGCCGATCCTAGACCGCAATCGACGGCAGGGCCAGCCCGGTCAACGACTGCGCACTGCTGGCCTGTTCCGCCACCAGCCACTCGACAAATCGGTCCACCAACTGCCCACGGCGTTTGCGCTGGGGCTGCACCACGTAATAGCCCAAGCGCGACGTCACCGTGTGGCTGATCGGCCGGCACAGCCAATTCTGCTCCAGCAGGTTATCCACCAGGTGGCGCCAGCCGATGGCGACGCCCTGGCCGGCAATCGCGGCCTGGATCAGCAAGGTGTAGTTGTCAAAGCGCAATTGCCCAGGGGTCGGCGCAGCCGTGATACCCAATTCACGGAACACGCTATTCCAGTCGAACCACTGGCTGTTGTTTTCCTGGTGCAGGTGCAGCAACGGGCAGTCTTGCAAGGTCTGCACCGTCAGGGGCGCGACCTGCTCCTTGAGCCACTGCGGGCTGCACACCGGGAACACTTCCTCATTGAACAACCACAGGCTTTCGCCCTGCTTGAAACGGCCATCGCCAAACAGCACCGCCACATCAATATCGCTGCGCAGCGTGGCGTGGTTGCGCTCACTGGTGACCAGGCTGACATCCACCTGCGGGTTGGCCTGGTGAAAGCGATGCAGGCGTGGCATCAGCCAATAGGCGGCGAAGGCAAAGTCGGTGGCGACTTGCAGCACTTCATGCTGGCTTTGTTGAGTGATGGCGCCGAGGCCCTGATTGATGTTCTGCAGGCCGCCTTGCACATGCTCGAACAGCCGGGCGCCAGCGTCGGTCAGTTCGATGCCGCGGTAAATGCGATCAAACAGGCGGATCGCCAGTTGCTCTTCAAGGCGTTTGATTTGCTGGCTGACCGCCGGTTGGGTGGTACCCAGCTCCATCGCGGCCGCGGTGAAACTGCGATGACGCGCCGCCGCCTCAAAGGCGCGCAGCAAATCGAGAGAGAGGCCACCCAACGCTTCATACATAAGCTCAACTTATCCTAGTCATTGCTGTGCATGGGCTTTACCCCATAATTTAAGGACCGCATGCTCATTGGCATAAACACTGCCTATGGAATGCCGAGAAACCATGAAGCGCAAGAATATTCTTTTCATCATGGCCGATCAGATGGCCGCGCCGATGCTGCCGTTCTACGGGCCTTCCCCGATCAAGCTGCCCAACCTCAGCCGCCTGGCGGCACAAGGCGTGGTGTTCGACGCTGCCTATTGCAACAGCCCGTTGTGCGCACCGTCGCGCTTCACCTTGGTCAGCGGCCAGTTGCCGAGCAAGATCGGCGCCTACGACAACGCCGCCGATTTCCCCGCCGACGTGCCGACCTATGCCCACTACTTGCGCCGCCTGGGCTACCGCACCGCACTGTCGGGCAAGATGCACTTCTGCGGCCCCGACCAGTTGCACGGCTATGAGGAACGCCTGACCAGCGACATCTATCCCGCCGACTACGGCTGGGCGGTGAACTGGGATGAGCCAGACGTACGCCCTACCTGGTATCACAACATGTCCTCGGTGCTGCAAGCCGGTCCGTGTGTACGCACCAACCAGCTGGATTTCGACGAAGAGGTGGTGTTCAAGGCCCAGCAATATCTGTTCGACCACATCCGCGAGCCGGGCGACCAGCCGTTCTGCCTGACCGTGTCGATGACTCATCCCCACGACCCTTACACCATTCCCAAGCCGTTCTGGGACCTCTACGCCGACACCGAGATCCCAATGCCCGCGACGCCGCCCCAGGCCGATCTCGACCCGCATTCCCAGCGGCTGCTCAAGGTTTATGACTTGTGGGACAAACCGCTGCCTGTGGATAAGATCCGCGACGCCCGCCGCGCCTACTTCGGTGCCTGCAGCTATATCGACAGCAACGTCGGCAAGCTGCTGCAGACCCTGGAAGACACCGGCCTGGCCGACGACACCCTGATCATTTTCTCTGGCGACCACGGCGACATGCTTGGCGAGCGCGGCCTCTGGTACAAAATGCACTGGTTTGAAATGGCCGCCCGCGTGCCGCTGCTGATCAGTGCACCGGGGCAGTTCGCCGCTGGCCGCGTCGCCCAGGCCGTGTCGACCGCCGACTTGTTGCCGACCCTGGTGGAATTGGCCGGAGGCGAACTGGATCCGCACTTGCCGCTGGACGGCCGCTCGCTGGTCGCGCACTTGCAGGGGCAGGGCGGGCATGACGAAGTGTTTGGCGAATACATGGCCGAAGGCACCGTCAGCCCATTGATGATGATTCGCCGGGGCGCCTACAAATTCATCTACAGCGAGGACGATCCTTGCCTATTGTTCGATCTGTACAACGACCCGAACGAGCAGGAAAACCTCAGCCAGTCAGCTGAACATCGGCCATTGTTCGAGGCGTTCTTGCGCGAAGCGCGGGCTAAATGGGACATCCCGGCGATCCATCAACAGGTGCTCGCCAGCCAACGCCGTCGCCGCCTGGTGTTTGAAGCGCTGACCCAAGGCAAGCTCAAGAGCTGGGATCACCAGCCACTGGTAGACGCCAGTCAGCAGTACATGCGCAACCATATCGACCTTGATGACCTGGAGCGCAAAGCACGTTTTCCACAACCCTGCCAAAACCAATAAGTAGACAGAGGGAAGGCCATGCAAAAGTTGACCGTGGTACTGAGTTTGGTGGTGCTCAGCAGCGCCCAGGTGTACGCAGACACTCGCTGCGAAACGGTAAAGATGGCCGATCCAGGCTGGAGCGATATTGCCGCCACCAACGCTATCACCAGTTTCCTGCTGACGGGCATGGGCTATCAACCCAAGGTCGACACCCTGGCGGTGCCGATTACCTTCGGCGGGCTCAAGGACGGCCAGGTGGATGTCTTCCTCGGCAACTGGATGCCGGCGCAGCAGGGCTTCTACGACAAGTTCGTGGCCAACGGCGATGTGGTGCAACTGGCGAAGAACCTGGAGGGCACCGAGTTCACCCTCGCCGTGCCGGACTATGTGTGGGACGCCGGGGTGCATGACTTTGCCGACCTGAACACATTTGCCGACAAGTTCGACAAGAAGATCTACGGCATCGGCTCCGGCGCACCAGCCAATATCTCGTTGCAGGAGATCATCAAGAAAAATGATTTCGACCTGGGGCAGTGGAAGCTGATCGAGTCCAGCGAACAGGCGATGCTCGCAGAGGTCTCGCGAGCGGTGAAGAAACAGCGTTTCATCACCTTTCTCGGCTGGACCCCGCACCCGATGAACGTGCAACTGAAAATGCGCTACCTCAAGGGCGGCGAGCAGTACTTTGGTGCCACAGGCAGCGTCTATACCTTGACTCGCAAGGGTTACGCACAAGCGTGCCCCAATGTCGGCAAACTGCTGACCAACCTGAGTTTTACCCAGGCCATGGAGAACAGCATCATGGCTGACGTGGCGAACAACAAGGTCAGCAATGCGCAGGCGGCGAAGACGTGGATCAAGGCCAACCCGGCGGTCCTGGACCAATGGCTGGAGGGGGTGAAAACCCTGGACGGCCAGGAGGCGTTGCCGGCGGTAAAAGCCAAACTCTGACGTTAAAATCGGACGCAGAGCGTCCCGAGCAGCATTCCCACGCAGAGCGTGGGAACGATCAACTCTGACGCTTGCCGGCGACCCCGTGGGAGCTGGCTTGCCTGCGATAGCATCACCCCGGTATGCCTCTCACACCGAGGCGCCAGCATCGCAGGCAAGCCAGCTCCCACAGGTACCCATGCATATTGATACTCTTGCCAAAACCCTTTATCCGAGCCTGCGATGCCCCGGCCCAACCGCCATACACTCTTGCCTTTCCTGCGCTGGCTGCCGCGCCAAACCCGCGCCAGCGTCGGCCGGGACGCGATCGTCGGCCTCAGCGGCGCTGTGCTTGCGCTGCCGCAGTCGATTGCCTACGCACTGATCGCCGGTCTCCCACCCGAATATGGGCTCTACGCAGCCATCATCCCAGTATTGATCGCCTGCCTGTGGGGCTCGTCCTGGCACCTGATCTGCGGGCCCACGGCCGCCATCTCCATCGTGCTTTACGCCAGCATCAGCCCACTGGCCGTGCCAGGCTCCCAGGACTACATCACCCTCATACTGTTGCTGACCTTCCTCGCCGGGGTATTCCAATGGTTGCTCGGCCTGCTGCGCTTCGGCGCGTTGGTGAACTTTGTCTCCCATTCGGTGGTGCTGGGTTTCACCCTGGGTGCCGCCGTAGTGATCGCCTTGGGGCAACTGCCCAACCTGCTCGGCTTGGATTTACCGAGCCAGGCCACGGCTATCAATGGCCTGCTGGCGCTGATCGACCATCGTGGCGAGTGGGACCACGCGTCCCTGGCCCTGGGGCTGGGTACATTGCTGGCAGGTATGCTGCTCAAGTACCTGGTGCCACGTTGGCCGACATTGTTGATCGCCTTGGTGTTGGGCAGCCTGGCGGCATGGCTGTTGCCGGCGATGTTCGGGCATGTGGCACGGGTCAGTTCGTTTATTGGCAAACTGCCGCCGTTCAGCCCGTTGCCGATGGATCTGGATCTGGTACTACGCCTGCTGCCCAGTGCCGTAGCGGTGGGAATGCTGGGGTTGGTGACCAGCCTGTCGATTGCCCGTTCGCTGTCCGCCCGCTCGCAACAACTGCTCGACGCCAACCAGGAAGTACGCGCCCAGGGTTTATCCAACATCGTGGGCGGATTTTTTTCCGGATACCTGTCAGCCGGATCGTTCACCCGCTCGGGCCTCAGTTATGAGGCGGGTGCCTGTTCGCCATTGGCGGGGGTTTTTTCGGCTCTGTGGGTGGCGTTATTCGCGTTATTTGGCGCAGCGTTGATTGCGCATATTCCGATCCCGAGCATGGCGGCGAGCATCCTGCTGATCTGCTGGGGCCTGGTGGACCACCGCGGCATTCGTGCGCTGTTCCGGGTCAGCCGCGCCGAATTTGTGGTGATGAGCCTGACCTGTGTCGCCACCTTGTTGCTGGAGCTGCAAACGGCGATCTATGCCGGGGTACTGGCGTCGCTGTTTTTCTACCTCAAACGCACCTCGCAGCCACGGGTGCAACACTGGCGCGACGGTGAAGCGGATGTGTTGCGGGTGGGCGGCTCGATCTTTTTTGGCGCCAGCCATTACCTGCAAGTGCGCCTGCAACGTCTGCAGGGTGAGCGGGTGGTGATCGAGGCGCAGCAGATCAACTTTATCGACTATTCCGGGGTGGAGATGCTGCACCAGGAGGCGCGGCGGTTGGCGGGGTTGGGCCGTAGCTTGACGTTGCGTGGGGCCAGGCCGCAGGTGGTCGAGGAGCTGAAAAAGCTCGACGGGCCCGATAACTGCCCCATCGACTTTGAAAACTGAACGCGATCAAAACTGTGGGAGCTGGCTTGCCTGCGATAGCGGTGGGTCAGCCAGCACATGGGTAACTGACCTATTGCTATCGCAGGCAAGCCAGCTCCCACATTTTAACTGTGCCCACATTTGGAGTGGGGAATCAGGCCAATTGCCGGCGCAGTTCGGCCAGTACGGGGCCCGAATCCGGACGCACGCCGCGCCACAGCAAGAAGGCTTCCGCCGCTTGCTCCACCAGCATGCCCAGGCCATCCATCGCCACCGCCGCGCCTTGCTCGCTCGCCCAGCGGCAGAATGCAGTGGGTTCCTTGGCGTACATCATGTCGTAGCAGAAGGTCTTGCCCGGCTCGATCAGACTGCCGGCAATCGGCGGTACATCGCCTGACAGGCTGGCCGACGTGGCATTGATGATCACGTCCACCGGCTCACGCAACCAGTCGAAACCACTGGCAGACACCGGGCCCAGGTCATCGAACAGCTCAGCCAGTCGCTCGGCCTTTTCCACGGTGCGGTTGGCGATGATCAACGACGAGGGTTGCTGCGCCAGCAACGGCTCCAGCGCACCGCGTACCGCGCCACCGGCGCCCAACAACAGGATGCGTTTGCCTTGCAGGCTCAGCCCGGCATTGACCGTCAAGTCGCGCACCAGGCCCGCGCCGTCGGTGTTGTCGCCCAACAACGTGCCGTCAGCCAGTTTGCTCAAGGTGTTCACGGCGCCGGCGCGCTGGGCACGTTCGGTCAGGGTATTGGCCAAGCGATAGGCCTCTTCCTTGAACGGCACGGTCACGTTGGCGCCACGGCCCTGTTGGAAAAACTCACGGGCACAGGCGGTGAAGTCCTCCAACGGCGCGAGCATCGTGCTGTAGTCCAGTTGCTCGCCGGTCTGGGCGGCGAACAGACGATGAATCAGCGGCGACTTGCTATGGCCGATGGGGTTGCCGAACACCACATAACGGTCCATCACACCGCCGCCTTGGGCGCGGCAACGCCGAGCCAGTCACGGTCTTGCAGGAAGTAGTCGGTGAGGCGCGCCTCTTCGCTGCCGGCTTCGGCCTTCCAGTCGTAGCTCCAGCGTACCTGAGGTGGCAGCGACATCAGGATCGACTCCGTACGCCCGCCCGATTGCAGGCCGAACAGGGTGCCCCGGTCATAGACCAGGTTGAACTCAACGTAGCGGCCCCGGCGGAACTCCTGGAACTGGCGTTGTTGCTCGGTGTACGCCATGGCCTTGCGACGCTGCACAATCGGCAGATAGGCATCGATGTAGGCATCGCCGATGGCGCGGATGAAGGCGAAGCAGGTGTCAAAGCCCCACTCGTTCAAGTCATCGAAGAACAGCCCACCGATGCCACGGGGCTCGTTGCGGTGCTTGATGTGGAAGTAGGTGTCACACCAGGCCTTGTAGCGGGAGTACACGTCCGGGCCAAACGGTGCACAGGCCTGCTCGGCCACGCGGTGCCAGTGAATGCAGTCTTCTTCATTGCCGTAATACGGGGTGAGATCGAAGCCACCACCGAACCACCACACCGGTTCTTCGCCTTCTTTTTCAGCGATGAAAAACCGCACATTGGCGTGGGAAGTCGGTACATGAGGGTTATGCGGATGGATCACCAGTGACACACCCAGGGCCTCAAACCCACGGCCCGCCAGTTCAGGGCGATGGGCACTGGCAGACGGTGGCAGACCGCTGCCGAACACGTGGGAAAAGTTGACACCGCCTTTTTCGATCACCGAACCGTTTTCCATCACACGGGTACGACCGCCACCGCCGGCTGGCCGGGTCCAGGCGTCTTCGATAAAGCGAGTGTCCGTCTCGAAGGTTTCCAGGGCGCTGCAAATGCGGTCTTGCAGGTCAAGCAGGTAGGCTTTAACGGCCTCGGTGCGGGTAGTCATGGCATCACCTTGAATCGGGCAAAGCTACGCGAGGCCCATGGGGCGTCGGCGGCAAATGGGCGCACAGGATACCACTGCGCCTACATGCCACTGCACTTAGGTGCACAGCAGTTGACGAGGATCAAGCTTAGGAGTCCGATAGGGGGCTACGCAGATTCGAACCCAAGGAGAAGTGCAGATGGCCAAACGTATCCAGTTCAGCGCCCATGGCGGCCCCGAAGTACTTGAATATGTGGACTACACGCCAGCGGAGCCTGGCCCACAGCAGGTTCGGGTGCGCAACGAAGCTATCGGCCTGAACTTCATCGACACCTATTTCCGCAGTGGTCTCTACGCGCCGCCCACCCTGCCATCGGGCCTGGGTGCGGAAGGCGCTGGTGTGGTCGATGCCGTGGGCAGTGAAGTCAGCCAATTCAAAATCGGCGACCGTGTTGCCTACGGCAGCGGCCCGCTGGGTGCCTACAGCGAGCTGCATGTGTTGCCTGCCGCCAACCTGGTGCACCTGCCGGATGAGATCAGCTTTGAACAGGCCGCCGGTGCCATGCTCAAAGGCCTGACCGTGCAATACCTGTTGCGCCAGACCTATGAGCTCAAAGGCGGTGAAACCATTTTGTTCCACGCCGCCGCCGGTGGCGTGGGTTCCCTGGCCTGCCAATGGGCCAAGGCCCTGGGCGTGAAGTTGATCGGTACGGTCAGCTCCCCGGAAAAAGCCGCTTTGGCCAAATCGCTGGGGGCCTGGGAAACCATCGACTACAGCAAGGAGGATGTCGCACAACGCGTACTGGAATTGACTGACGGCAAGAAGTGCCCGGTGGTATATGACGGCGTCGGCAAAGACACCTGGCTGACCTCGCTCGACAGCGTGTCGCCACGGGGCTTGTTGGTGAGCTTCGGCAATGCGTCGGGTGCAGTGGATGGGGTGAACCTGGGAATTCTGTCGGCGAAAGGATCGCTGTACGTGACCCGGCCTACTTTGGCGACCTACGCGAACAACCCGGCGAACTTGCAGGCGATGGCGGACGATCTGTTTTCGATGATCAAAAGTGGCAAGGTGCGCATTGATATCAACCAGCGCTACTCGCTGGCAGAGGCGGCCAAAGCGCAGACGGAGTTGTCGGGGCGGCGCACGACTGGATCGACCATCCTGCTGCCTTAAGATCGTACCCACGCTCTGCGTGGGAATGCATACCGTGACGCTCTGCGTCACAAGCGGACCCAGAGCGTCCAATGCGGCGTTCCCACGCAGAGCGTGGGAACGAGCTGCACCTACGAGGGGCGCACCACATCACCCGTCACCAGGTCCCGAATCAGGCTCGGGTTCTTGCGCCCACCCAAGGCGCCGCCCAACACCAGGTCCACTTGCCCGCGAAAATACTGCTCCACGCGAATCCGCGTGCGGGCTGCCGGGCGGCCCTGTGGGTTGGCCGAGGTGGAAATCAACGGGCCGACCTCGGCGCACAAATCTCTCACCAACGGATGATCACTGACCCGCAGCGCTACGGTGTCGTGCACACCCGTGACCCATTCGGGCAGCAAGTCTTGATGGGGCACCAGCCAGGTATTCGGCCCTGGCCAGGTGCTGGCCATGCGTTCGATCCATGTGTCCGGGAAATCTTCAAACAGAAAGTCGAACTGACGAATATTGTCCGCCACCAGGATCAGGCCTTTGTCGACCGAGCGGTTCTTGATCGCCAGCAGCCGATCCACTGCTTCTTCGTTCCACGGGTCGCAGCCCAGGCCCCAGACCGCTTCGGTCGGATAGGCGATCACCGCGCCTGCGCGAATTTCCCGTGCGGCTTCCAGCACACGCCACCTGTTGACCATTGTTTACTCTCCGGACTAAAGCTCTGGGCAGTTTACCGATCTTCGTTACAAAACCTAGCGCCAAAAACGTCCACTACAAAAGCCGACACCGCGCCAGCCAGCGCCCGCTTTCGCAAATCACCTGGCCCTCCAACTCCAGCTCCGTCAGGGTGGCCAGCACTTGGGACAACGGCCGGCCGCTGGCAATCGCCAAGGCTTCGCTGCTATGCGGTGCCGCGTGCAGCAGCGCCACCAGCGGATGGGTCACGGGCACCGGCGCAGCAGGGGGCAACCGCTGCCAACCGCGCAGGCCTTCAAGAATGTGCTCGATGGTTTCCACCAGCACCGCGCCATCACGGATCAGTTGATGACAGCCCTTGGCGGCGGGGTGGTGGATGGAACCCGGAATCGCGTACACCTCGCGCCCTTGCTCCGCCGCCAGGCGTGCGGTGATCAGCGAGCCGCTGGACATACTGGCCTCCACCACGAGCACGCCTAACGACAACCCGCTGATAATCCGGTTGCGCCGTGGGAAATTACCGGCCTGGGGCGCGGTATCCAGTGGAAACTCGGAAACCACGGCGCTGCCTTGGGCGATCATCGCCGCAGCAAGCTTGCGATGGCGCTGTGGATAAAAATTTTCCAGGCCAGTGCCAAGCACGCCGATGGTATGGCCGCCCACGTCCAATGCCGCCTGGTGCGCCGCGCCGTCAATGCCCACCGCCAGCCCACTGGTGATGACAAAACCGGCGCTCGCCAGGCTGCGGGAAAAGGCCGCTGCCGTGTCCATGCCTGGGCGAGAGGCACGCCGGCTTCCGACCATGGCCAACTGTGGTTTTTCCAGAATACCGGGGTCGCCCGCCACGAATAACAACGGCGGCGCATCGTCGATCTGCGCGAGCAACGCCGGGTACTCTGGTTGGTCCCACATCAGCAAATGCTGGGCCGGGCGCGCCAGCCAGGCTAACGCCTCACTGGCACCGTCACGGACTTTGGGGCTACGTCGGGCCTCGGCACTGATGGCGGGCAAACCGAGGGAACGCCAGGCGCTGGCGGGAGCACTCAGGGCCTTGGAAGCGCAACCAAAGGCTTCGATCAACACGTGAAAACGCTTGGGCCCCAGTTCTGGCAGCCTGTGCAAGCGTAGCCGGGCTTCCAGCTCTGCCGGGGAAATATCGCTACTGTTTATCGGATTCATATGATCATCCTTGACCGGAACAAGCTGTGGATAACTCTGTTGGTAACTTATTTAGCAGGCTATTTATTGCGCTTGTTGAGCCGTCTCGAAACGGTCTTGCACGGCCAACGACCTTGAAGCACTGAGCACCAGGGCATAGCTGAGCTTTTCGTAGGTGCGAAACACCAGCAGGGTGCCCGCTCGCTCATCCGGGAGCGGCGTGGGCGTACCGGTGAGGGCGTCTCGCACGGTGGCGCCAGCCTTGATCACCGTGAGCAGTTGGCCTTCCATCAGGCCATCGCGGCGGCCCTTGTTCAGGGTCACAGCATCGAGCACGCCAATCTGCGTGACGCCCTTGGGGATGTCGATGATGTGCCCTGTAATCAAGGGTGCGGGTTTGCAGGGTTCCAGGCTGGCCAAAGCAACGGGAGGCTCGGCGCGCAACAAACGGTCACCCGGGCGAATTTCCTGGGTCACCCGTTGCACTGCCAAGGTGGTGAGGCTGTCGGCAAGCACAAAGCGTGCAGTGCCGATGTCGTCGGCATTGATGCCGAGTAATTCCTGGGTAACGGGGTCGGTGTAGGCCTTGCCCCGCCGAAAGATCCCGTAGCTGGGCTGGGCCGGGTCCAGATGCCCGCGCGCATGCACACGCTCGTCGTTGGCACCCAGCACGCGCCCGCCTTGAGCCGCAACAATATAAGGCGCGTTGTCCAGGTCGTGGGGGGATTCAAAAATACGGTTGTGCAGTAAAAAATGCTGAATGGCCTGTTGCGCGGCCTGATCCAGACGCTCAGTGGGTTGCACAATCAATGCCGTGGCGAACGGGGCCCACAGCAGCAAGACGAGTAGCGATTTCCTCATGGGGTGAATCTCCTTTATTATGTGCGTTCGCGTGAAATGCCATAGCCTTCGCGGCTTCCGAGCGTTTCACACCGGCCGTATGGGTCCATCCCACCGCCGATTTGTCTCTTCCTCACATGTGCAGCAATTACGCTTATGGCTATTTTGAACATCCTCGAATTTCCCGACTCGCGCCTGCGCACGATCGCCAAGCCGGTGGCCGTAGTGGACGACAAGGTTCGTCAGTTGGTCGATGACATGTTTGAAACAATGTATGAAGCCCCGGGCATCGGCCTCGCCGCTACCCAGGTCAACGTGCACCTGCGTGTCGTGGTCATGGACCTGTCGGAAGATCGCAGCGAACCTCGGGTGTACATCAACCCTGAGTTCGAACCGCTGACCGAAGAGATGGGCGAATACCAGGAAGGCTGCCTGTCGGTGCCGGAGTTCTACGAAAACGTTGAACGCCCGCTGCGCGTGAAGATCAAGGCGCTGGACCGTGACGGCAAGCCGTTTGAGCTGATTGCCGAAGGTCTGTTGGCGGTGTGCATCCAGCATGAATGCGACCACCTCAACGGCAAACTGTTTGTCGATTACCTGTCCACGCTCAAGCGGGACAGGATCAAGAAAAAGCTGGAAAAAAAGCATCGCCAGCAAGCTTGATGCCCTTCTTCCAAAGGCTTGCTGCGGCAAGCCTTTTTCTTTTGTGACTGTTTTTAACCGAGAACTCCCATGACCGAGCCATTGCGCATTGTTTTTGCCGGCACTCCTGAATTTGCCGCCGAACACCTCAAGGCGCTGCTTGCCAGCCCTTATGACATCGTCGCGGTGTACACCCAGCCGGATCGCCCGGCCGGTCGCGGGCAAAAACTGATGCCGAGCCCGGTCAAGCAATTAGCACTGGAGCACAACATTCCGGTGCTGCAACCGCCGACCCTGCGTAACGCCGACGCCCAGGCCGAACTGGCCGCGCTGAAGCCGGACCTGCTGGTGGTGGTGGCTTACGGTTTGATCCTGCCTCAGGCTGTGCTGGATATACCGCGCCTGGGTTGCATCAACAGTCATGCTTCACTGCTGCCCCGCTGGCGCGGTGCGGCGCCGATTCAACGTGCCGTTGAAGCAGGCGACAGCGAGAGCGGCGTGACCGTGATGCGCATGGAAGCCGGCCTGGATACCGGGCCGATGCTGCTCAAAGTCACCACACCGATCACCGCCCAAGACACCGGCGGCAGCCTGCACGACCGCCTCGCTGAACTGGGGCCGCCCGCCGTGATCCAGGCCATCGCCGGCCTGGCTGCCGGCACACTGGAAGGCGAGGTACAGGACGACAGCCTGGCCACCTACGCGCACAAATTGAACAAAGACGAAGCACGCATCGACTGGAGCCGCCCAGCCGTGGAACTGGAGCGCCTGGTACGTGCCTTCAACCCATGGCCGATCTGCCACAGCACCCTGAACGGCGAAGCCTTAAAAGTGTTGGCCGCGACCCTGGCCGATGGCGCAGGCGCTCCCGGTGAGATCATCGGCGCCAGCAAAGACGGCCTGTTGGTGGCTTGCGGTGAACAGGCGCTGTGCCTGACGCGTCTGCAATTGCCCGGCGGCAAGGCGCTGAACTTCAGTGATTTGTTCAACAGTCGTCGTGAGAAATTCGCCCTGGGCACCACGCTTGGAGTGGTCACTCAATGAACCCACGTCTGGCCGCCGCCAAGGCTCTCGCCGCCGTGCTCAACGGCAAGGCTTCGCTGAACAGTTCATTGCCCACGCAGTTGGATAAGGTTGAAGACCGCGACCGGGGGTTTACGCAGGACCTGGCCTTTGGCACCGCCCGTTGGCAGCCACGGTTGTCTGCGTTGGCCGCCAAGCTGCTGCAAAAACCGTTCAAAGCGGCGGACGCGGATGTCGAGGCGCTGTTGCTGGTGGGTCTCTACCAGTTGCTCTACACCCGCGTGCCCGCCCACGCCGCCATTGGTGAAACCGTCGGTTGCGCCGACAAGCTGAAAAAGCCCTGGGCCAAGGCGCTGCTCAATGCCGTGCTGCGCCGCGCCCAGCGTGAAAGCGAAACGCTGTTGGCCGAGCTGGAACATGATCCGGTGGTGCGCACCGCCCACCCGCGCTGGCTGCAAAAATCCCTGAAGGCCTTTTGGCCCGAGCAATGGGAGGCTATCTGCGCGGCCAACAACGCGCACCCGCCGATGATCCTGCGGGTCAACCGTCGCCACCACAGCCGGGATGCATACCTGCAATTACTCGCCGACGCGGCCATCAACGCCACCCCGTGCGTGTACAGCACGGACGGTATCGTGCTGGAAGTCGCCGCCGATGTACGCAGCCTGCCGGGCTTTGCCGAAGGCTGGATCAGCGTGCAGGACGAGGCCGCGCAATTGGCTGCCGATCTGCTCGATTTGGCCCCAGGCCAGCGCGTACTCGACGCCTGCTGCGCGCCAGGCGGTAAGACGTGTCACATCCTTGAGGTTGAAAAAGACCTGGCCGGTGTGGTGGCTGTGGACCTTGAGGCCAAGCGCCTGGTGCGTGTGCGGGAAAACCTTGCACGCCTGGGCCTCAACGCCGACCTGATCGCCGCCGACGGCCGCGACACCGCGACGTGGTGGGACGGCAAGCCATTCCAGCGCATCCTGCTGGACGCTCCTTGCTCCGCCACCGGCGTGATCCGCCGTCATCCGGACATCAAGCTGACCCGCCAGCCCGACGACATCGCCGCCCTGGCGGTGTTGCAAGGCGAACTGCTCGACGCGCTGTGGCCGACTCTGGAAGTCGGCGGCATCCTGCTTTACGCCACCTGCTCCACGCTGCCCACCGAAAATACCGAGGTCATCCAAGCCTTCCTCGCCCGCACCAGCGGCGCACGCGAACTGGACCTTGCCACCAGCGCCGGCATCAAGCAGCCCCACGGCCGCCAACTGCTCGCGCAGGAAGGCGGGCACGATGGCTTCTACTACGCCAAACTGATCAAGATTGCCGCCGTGCGCGGCTGAATGGTTTTAAGGGAGTGACCGGATGAAAATCATCATCCTTGGAGCAGGGCAGGTGGGTGGCACGCTGGCCGAACATTTGGCCGGTGAAGCCAACGACATTACCGTGGTCGACACCGATGCCGAGCGCTTGCGCAACCTGGGCGACCGCCTGGACATTCGTACGGTGCAAGGCCGCGCGTCGTTTCCGACGGTGCTGCGCCAGGCCGGTGCCGACGATGCCGACATGCTGGTGGCTGTGACCAACAGCGACGAGACCAACATGGTCGCCTGCCAGGTCGCCCACACCCTGTTCCACACCCCGACCAAGATCGCTCGGGTGCGCGAAGCGGCTTACCTGACCCGCGCCGGGCTGTTCGACAACGACGCCATCCCGGTAGACGTCCTGATCAGCCCGGAACAGGTCGTGACCCACTACATCAAGCGCCTGATCGAAATTCCAGGTGCGCTACAGGTTATCGACTTCGCTGAAGGCAAAGCGCAACTGGTAGCCGTGAAGGCCTATTACGGCGGGCCGCTGGTTGGCCAGCAATTGCGCCAGCTGCGTGAGCACATGCCGAATGTGGAAACCCGCGTCGCCGCGATTTTCCGCCGTGACCGGCCGATCCTGCCCCAGGGCGATACGGTGATCGAGGCTGACGACGAAGTATTTTTCATCGCCGCCAAGGCGAACATTCGTGCGGTCATGAGCGAAATGCGCAGGCTCGACGAAAGCTACAAACGCATCGTCATCGCCGGCGGTGGGCAGATTGGCGAGCGTTTGGCAGAAGCCATCGAAAGCCGCTACCAGGTGAAGATCATCGAGATGAGCCCGACGCGGTGCCGGCATTTGTCCGACACCCTCGACAGCACTGTTGTACTGCAAGGCAGCGCCTCGGACCGTGACCTGCTGATGGAAGAAAACATCGCCGACGCCGATATCTTCCTGGCCCTGACCAACGATGATGAAGCCAATATCATGTCGTCCTTGCTGGCCAAGCGGCTGGGGGCGAAGAAGGTGATGACCATCATCAATAACCCGGCCTATGTCGACCTGATCCAGGGCGGCGATATCGACATTGCCATCAGCCCGCAGTTGGCGACCATTGGCACCTTGCTCGCCCACGTACGGCGTGGCGACATTGTCAGCGTGCACTCGTTGCGCCGTGGCGCAGCGGAAGCCATCGAGGCGATTGCCCACGGTGACTCCAAGTCCAGCAAAGTGATTGGCAAGGCGATCCGCGATATCGGCCTGCCGCCCGGTACCACCATTGGCGCGATCATTCGCGATGAAGAAGTGATCATTGCCCACGACGACACGGTGATCGCCACCGGAGACCACGTGATTTTGTTCCTTGTGGACAAGAAACATATCCGCGATGTGGAGAAGCTGTTCCACGTGGGGCTGAGTTTTTTCTGATTAAAAAATTGAGTGAGCCTGCCGCCGCCATCGCGGGCAGGCCCGCTCCCACATGTGATCGCGTTCCAAGTGTGGGAGCGGGCTTGGCCGCGATGACGATATCGAAACCGTTATATAGCTAAAGGACGCACAGTCATGCTCGAATCCCTGGAAAAAATGCTCGCCAAGGGTGTGGATAATTCGCTGCTGCGCTTTGGCCTGGGCAAGGGTTATCTGGACCTGAAGGACAACGCAACGGCGGCCGAGCATTTGCAGCGATGCGTCGAGTTCGATCCGAAGTATTCAGCGGCGTGGAAGTTGTTGGGCAAGGCGCGGCTGGGATTGGAAGATCGCGCGGCAGCACACCTGGCATGGGAGAAGGGCATCGAAGCCGCCCAGGCCCATGGCGACAAACAGGCCGAAAAAGAAATGACGGTGTTCCTGAAGAAACTTGATCGCCAAACCTGAGGTGATCACCTGTGGGAGCTGGCTTGCCTGCGATGCAGACACCTCGGTATATCAGGCACTCCGAGGTGATGCTATCGCAGGCAAGCCAGCTCCCACATTTGATCTCCATTGGGCTGGAGGTCAGCGGTGTATCAATACCACCGAGCCTCACCCGGCGGGCGTTTCTTGAAGCGCTTCATGCTCCACATGTACTGGCTTGGGTAAGCGCCTACATAGCGCTCAACTACCTTGCTCATCGCCGCACAGGACGTCGCGGTGTCGGTGCTGTACATGTCCTCCGGCGCCGCTTCCAGGATCACCTTGTAGCCCGAGCCGTCCGGCAGCCGCAGGGCATGCAGGAACACACCCACCGCCTTGTGGCCCGCGAGCATGTTCGGCACGAACTTGCTGGTAAGCGCCTGGGTGGCAAAAAACGGTACGAAGATCCCGGCGGACTCAGCCGGCTCCGGGTCGGCAGGAATGCCCACCTGGCCGCCTTTGCGCACTTCCTTGATCACGCTGAGAATGCCTTCCTTGGTGGAAGCCGCCACGCGGTTGCCCAGCTGCACGCGTTGTTTGCGCAGCAGTTCGTCCACCGCCTTGAGCTTGGGCGGGCGATAGAAAATGATCGGTTTGCACTGGCTGCAATAGAAGTGGTTCAACACTTCCCAGTTGCCCAGGTGGCTGGTGATGCCCACCACGCCTTTGCCAGAAGCCAGGGCCTCGTGCAGCACTTCCAAGCCCTCGACTTCGCGGACCAGGTCGATGGAGCGCTGCGCCGGCCAGATCCACGCGCAGGCGCTTTCGGTGAGGGACTTGCCGATGTCCATCAGGCTGCGGCCCACCAGGCGCTCGCGTTCTGCAGGGTCCATGTCCGGGAAGCATTTGGAGAGGTTGATCCGCACGGTATCGCGGGAACGGTTGGGGGTTTTCCACATGATCCAGCCGATCCCCGTGCCGACGGCTTGTACGGCGCGCCAGGGCAGCAGGGCAAACAACCGAAGAGCGCCTACCAGCAAGGCGCCTTTAAACTTTTCCACAGGTCACTCCTGATCGTGTGTGGTGCGCAAAGCCGGCATTCTAACCGGCGTTGACCAAGTCCGCGTAACGGTCGCAGTCCTGGGTGTGGTCCATGACCATGCCCGAGGCCTGCATGAAGGCGTAGCAGATGGTCGGCCCGACGAAGGTGAAGCCGGCCTTTTTCAAGGCTTTGCTCATGGCTTGGGCTTCGGGCGTGATCGCCGGGACGTCGCTGCGATCCTTGAAGTGATTGACCTTGGGTTTGCCGCCGACAAACGACCACAGCAACCCCACGGGATCTTCCAGCGCCAGCCAGGCCGCGGCGTTGCGCCGGGTAGCGTTGAGCTTCAAGCGATTGCGCACGATACCCGGGTCCTGCATCAGCACCTCGATTTCGTCATCGCTCAATTGCGCCAGACGCTGCGCGTCAAAGCCGAACAACACCTTTCGATAATGCTCGCGTTTGCGTAAAACGGTGATCCAGGACAGGCCTGCCTGGAACCCTTCGAGCAAAAGCAACTCGAACAAACCCTGCGCATCGCGCAGCGGCGTTCCCCACTCTTGATCGTGATAAGCCATGTACAGCGGATCTTCAGAACACCAAAAGCAGCGTGGCATAAGGCTCCAGGGAGTGGTGGCGGGGCCGAATCGGGTATACTCCCGCTCTTTAAATCGCAGCCCAAGTAACAGGTGAATTTCGTGAGCCAGCCTACGCCAGCCGTGCGTACCTTCCAAGACTTGATCCTCGCCCTCCAGCAATACTGGGCCGAGCAAGGTTGTGTGGTACTTCAGCCCTACGATATGGAAGTAGGCGCCGGCACTTTCCACACCGCTACATTCCTGCGGGCCATCGGCCCGGAAACCTGGAACGCCGCTTATGTGCAGCCCAGTCGCCGCCCGACTGACGGCCGCTACGGCGAAAACCCGAACCGTCTGCAGCACTACTACCAGTTCCAGGTGGTATTGAAGCCCAACCCGGACAACTTCCAGGAGCTGTACCTGGGCTCGCTGAAACATGTCGGCCTGGACCCACTGGTGCACGACATTCGTTTCGTCGAAGACAACTGGGAATCGCCAACCCTGGGCGCCTGGGGCCTGGGCTGGGAAGTCTGGCTCAATGGCATGGAAGTGACACAGTTCACTTACTTCCAGCAAGCCGGCGGCATCGAGTGCTACCCGGTCACCGGCGAAATCACCTACGGCCTTGAGCGCCTGGCCATGTACCTGCAAGGCGTGGACTCGGTCTACGACCTGGTATGGGCTGACGGCCCGTTCGGCAAGGTGACTTACGGCGATGTGTTCCACCAAAACGAGGTGGAGCAGTCCACCTACAACTTCGAACACGCCAACGTCGACAAACTGTTCGAACTGTTCGACTTCTATGAAAGCGAAGCCAAGCGCCTGATCGAACTCGACCAGCCGCTGCCGTTGCCAAGCTATGAAATGGTGTTGAAGGCCTCCCATACCTTCAACCTGCTGGACGCCCGCCGTGCCATTTCGGTTACTGCGCGCCAGCAATACATCCTGCGTGTGCGCACCCTGGCGCGTTCCGTCGCCCAAGCCTACCTGCTGGCTCGCGCCAAGCTGGGCTTCCCGATGGCAACCCCGGATTTGCGTGATGAAGTGTTGGCTAAGCTGGAGGCTGCACAATGAGTGCTCAAGATTTCCTGGTTGAACTGGGCACCGAAGAGCTGCCACCCAAGGCCCTCAATACCCTGGCCGATGCATTCCTGGCCGGTATCGAAAAAGGCCTGCAGACCGCTGGCCTGAAGTTTCAAGCCAAGAAGGTCTACGCCGCGCCGCGCCGCCTGGCTGTGCTGCTGACCGCGCTGGAAACCCAGCAGCCGGATCGCAGCATCAACCTGGACGGCCCACCGCGCCAGGCGGCTTTCGACGCCGAAGGCAACCCGACCCAGGCGGCCCTTGGCTTTGCCAAGAAGTGTGGCGTGGAGCTGAGCGAGATCGACCAGAGCGGCCCGAAACTGCGTTTCAGCCAGGTCATCACCGGCAAGCCAACCGCCAGCCTGTTGCCGACCATCGTTGAAGATTCCCTGAACGACCTGCCTATCCCCAAGCGCATGCGCTGGGGTGCGCGCAAGGAAGAGTTCGTGCGCCCAACCCAATGGCTGGTGATGCTGCTCGGTGACCAGGTCATCGATTGCACCATCCTCGCCCAGAAGGCCGGTCGTGACTCCCGTGGTCACCGCTTCCATCATCCAGAAAGCGTGCGCATCACTTCGCCGGCCAACTACCTCAACGACCTGCGCGCTGCTTACGTGCTGGCCGACGCCAATGAGCGTCGCGAGCTGATCAGCAAGCGCACCGAAGAGCTGGCCCGTCTGCAGGAAGGCACCGCCATCGTGCCGCCAAGCCTGCTCGACGAAGTGACCGCCCTGGTGGAATGGCCGGTGCCGCTGGTGTGCTCGTTCGAAGAGCGTTTCCTCGACGTGCCGCAAGAAGCCTTGATCACCACCATGCAGGACAACCAGAAGTACTTCTGCCTGCTGGACGTGGACGGTAAGTTGTTGCCGCGTTTTATCACCGTGGCCAACATCGAAAGCAAAGACCCACAGCAGATCATCGCCGGTAACGAAAAAGTCGTGCGCCCGCGCCTGACCGACGCCGAGTTCTTCTTCAAGCAAGACAAGAAGCAGAAGCTGGAAGACTTCAACCTGCGCCTGCAAAACGTGGTGTTCCAGGAAAAACTCGGCAGCGTCTACGACAAGGCCGTGCGTGTTTCCAAGCTGGCGGCCTACATTGCCCCACGTATTGGCGGCGACGCAGCCTGGGCAGCGCGTGCTGGCTTGCTGTCCAAGTGCGACCTGGCCACCGAGATGGTCGGCGAGTTCCCAGAGATGCAAGGCGTGGCCGGTTACTACTACGCCCTCAACGACGGCGAGCCGGATGATGTCGCCCTGGCCCTGAACGAGCAGTACATGCCGCGCGGTGCCGGTGCAGAACTGCCGAGCACCCTGACCGGTGCGGCCGTGGCCATTGCCGACAAGCTGGACACCCTCGTGGGTATCTTCGGTATCGGCATGCTGCCCACCGGCAGCAAAGACCCGTATGCCCTGCGCCGTGCGGCCTTGGGCGTGCTGCGTATCCTGATCGACAAAAAGCTGGACCTCGACCTGACCCAGGCCGTGGTATTTGCCGTCGGCCAGTTCGGCACCAAGGTCAAGCAAGCCGGCCTGGCCGAGCAAGTGCTGGAGTTTGTGTTCGATCGCCTGCGTGCGCGTTATGAAGACGAAGGCGTGGACGTTTCCGTCTACCTGTCGGTACGTGCCCTGCAACCGGGCTCGGCACTGGACTTCGACCAGCGTGTACAAGCCGTGCAAGCGTTCCGCAAGCTGCCGGAAGCCGATGCCCTGGCCGCCGTGAACAAGCGCGTGTCGAACCTGTTGAGCAAGGCCGACAACCTCGGCACTGCCGAAGTCGACCCGGGCCTGTTTGCCGATGCCAAGGAGTTCTCGCTGAACTCAGCCATCGCCAAGGCCGAGAACGCCGTGAAGCCGCTGATCGCTGAGCGTAACTACGCTGAAGCGTTGGCGCGCCTGGCGTCCTTGCGTGAGCCGGTGGATGCGTTCTTCGAAGCGGTGATGATCAATGCCGATGATGCTGGCGTGCGTAAAAACCGCTACGCCATGCTGGCGCGCCTGCGTGGCTTGTTCATCAATATCGCCGACATCTCCGTACTGGGCTGATCATGTTGAAACTGCTGATTCTCGATCGGGACGGGGTGATCAACTACGACTCCGACGCTTACATCAAGTCGGTGGAGGAGTGGATCCCGCTGCCCGGTTCGATCGAGGCCATCGCGCAGTTGAGCAAAGCCGGCTGGACGGTGGCCATCGCCACCAACCAGTCCGGCATCGCTCGCGGTTACTACGACATCGCGACCCTGGAGGCCATGCACGCGCGTTTGCGCGCGTTAGTGGCCGAGCAGGGCGGCGAGGTGGGGCTGGTGGTCTACTGCCCCCACGGGCCGGACGAAGGCTGCGATTGCCGCAAGCCCAAGCCTGGCATGTTGAAAATTATTGCAGAACATTACAAGGTGCCCTTGGCTGGGATATGGTTCGTCGGGGACAGCCTCGGTGACCTGGAGGCGGCTAAAGCCGTCGACTCTCAGCCAGTTTTGGTTAAAACCGGAAAAGGCGAAAAGACCCAGGCTAAAAACCTGCCGGTAGGCACCTTGATTTTTGACGATCTGGCGGCCGTTGCCGCAGAACTTATCAACAACTAGCCGCCCTCGACTTCCTGACCAAGGACTGTTCGGGAGTGCGCTTTTAGCAGGCGGGCCGTGTCCCGCAACGGTAAATGCCGCCATGTCGATCTTGCAGGCCATCAGAACCTTTTTCTTTTACCTGCTGCTGGGCACCAGTTCGTTTCTCTGGTGCACCCTGAGCTTTTTTATTGCACCGTTCCTTCCCTTCAAGGCGCGCTATCGCTTTATCAACGTCTACTGGTGCCGCTGCGCGTTGTGGCTGAGCAAGGTGTTCCTGAATATTCGTTTCGAGGTCAAGGGCGCTGAAAACGTTCCTGATCAACCGTGCGTGATTCTCTCGAACCATCAGAGCACCTGGGAGACGTTCTTCCTCTCGGCGTATTTCTCGCCGTTGAGCCAGGTGCTCAAGCGCGAGCTTCTGTATGTGCCATTCTTCGGCTGGGCCATGGCCATGTTGCGTCCGATCGCCATCGACCGGGACAACCCCAAGGCTGCGCTCAAGCATGTAGCGAAGAAGGGCGATGAGTTGCTCAAGGACGGCGTCTGGGTGCTGATCTTTCCCGAGGGCACGCGGGTGCCCTACGGCACCGTGGGTAAGTTCTCACGGGGTGGTACCGCCCTGGCGGTCAACGCCAACCTGCCTGTGCTGCCAATTGCGCATAACGCCGGCAAGTTCTGGCCCAAGACTGGCTGGGCTAAACGCCCAGGCACTATCACCGTAGTGATCGGCGAACCGATGTACGCAGAAGGCGAAGGACCACGTGCCATCGCCGCCCTGAACGACCGCGCTGCGGCGTGGAATGAGGCGCAGCAACGGGCCATGGGCTCCCTGCCTCCGGAACCGGTGGTGGTGGAGACGCCGGCCGTTTGAGCATCTGTGGATAACCTGTGTACGCTTTGTTGGCGAATTGGCTTTTTTGCTTCATAACAAGCTGATTTACTTACATATTTCTGAAGCTCATAAAATTCAGAAAAACGTGCATAAGTTTTTTCTTCATAAAAAAACCGGTCCTTGTGACCGGTTTTTTATGCACAGCAGAAAAGCCGCTTTTTCAGTCCTCCAATAACGGCAGCAGCAGGATAAACGTCGAGCCCTTGCCCAGCTCACTTTCACACACGATGCGCCCACCGTGCCGCTCCAACACTGCTTTAACCATGGTCAGCCCCAGTCCAAGCCCCTCACTGCCTTGAGCCGAATCGAAACGTCGGTATTGGTTAAACAACTCCGGCAGATCCTCAGGCGCAATCCCCGGTCCCTGGTCGCTTATCCTGCATTCCAACCAACCTTGCGCACTGCCATGCCTCAACCTGACGGTGGTACCGGATGGGGAGTATTTGATCGCGTTCTCCAGCACATTGAACAACGCCCGGGTGAGCAGCGATTGGTCGGCGTAGACCATGGCCTCGTCCGCCTCATCCAGGTCGTGAACCAAATGGATGCCCTTCAACTGCGCAATCACCGCCACTTGATCAAAAGCGTCCATCACCAGCATGGCAAACAGGGTGGGCTGGAACTGGTAACCGTCCGCTTCAGCCTTGGCCAATTGCACAAAGGATTCAGTCAGGCTCAAGGCCCGCCGCACCTGCTGTTCGATCTGGGTAAACACCGGGGACTCCCCGTTGTGCACGTCCAACAGGGCAAGGATCGCTGAGTGCGGTGCACGCAGGTCGTGGGAAAGGAAACGCAGCATCGTCTCGCGGTGCTGCTGTGCTTCACGCTCCTTGCTCAGGTCCGTGAGGCTCAACAACCAGCCGAGGGCGAAATCCCCTTCGGCAGGCAGCAAAGGGGCTAGCTCCATGCGCAAACTGCGTTGGTGGATATCGCGAAACTCGACCAGTTCCAGTGCCGATAGGGCAGGGCGTACACCATTGTGCAGCGGGGGATAGCCTAGATCGGCGAGCTGTTCGACGAGGTTTTCGCCGACCAGGTCATTGCCGAATACTTCACGGGCCACGCGGTTGGCCAACAGGATGCTGCCCTGAGGGTCGGTGATCAGCGTTGCTACCGGCAGGCACTCCAGCCCGTCAGCCATAAAGCGCCGCGTATCGCGTGTACGACTGACGGCTTGTTCAAGGGCAAAGATCCGCCCTTGCAGCACATCGCCCTTACTGGCGGGCGCGCGACGACGTTCCGGAAGCACCTTGGGTTCGTTATCCAGACGTGCCAGTTCCCAGCCAAAGTAGGCGAGAATTACGCTCAGACGTCGCCAATTCCAGATCAGGTAACTCAGCAACAAACCGATCAGGCATGCTGCGGGGCTCCACCAGTGGCCCAGGCGCAATAAGCCCCATGAGCCCAGCAAAGCCACGGCCATGCACGCCAAGGTCATCCACAGGGCGTAACGGGGGCGCACAAGCAGAAGGCCCAGCAGCAGGGCCACCAGGGACGTTGCCAGCAACGCCGCGAACCAGCCGGGCAGATCGACGATGCTGCGACCCTGCAATAAACCATTCAGTACTTCAGCCTGGATCTCAACCCCCGCAGTGGTGCCCACGGTGGAAGAGAGCGGCGTCACGAAACGATCGGCCATGCCATAGGCTGAGGCGCCGATCAGAACCAGGCGACCCCGCAGCGACTCGGGAGCTACCTCGCCGCGTAGTACGCTGACGTAGGACAGACTGGGAAAATGGTCTGGTTCCGAAGTGAACGGCACACGAATCTCATGTTCCTGATGCCAGTGCCCTCCAGTAGGCTCTTGTGGCAGGCCCGGCATCGTCTCGGCATGCTCGCTCATGGCGAACGCCAGCCACGCCAACTGAGGAAGCGTGCTCCCCGGCGGGCCTTCACGTAGATACACGCTGCGCACCACACCGTCGTTGTCCGCTTCGACGTTGATGTGACCGACACCCTTGGCGCACTTGAGCAGTGGCGACAACGGCGCTATGGGAGCCTTGGGGCTGACGCTGCTGTCTCCGGCGATGGGCAGCAATACATTGCCGGCTTTGCATACGGCATCGGCCAGGCGCTGCTCGTCATGACTGTGGTCGGTCTCACTGAAGATCACATCCAACAAAATGCCCGCCGGCTGTGCGGCGTTCACGCGTTCAATCAGCTCGGCATGTACGCTGCGCGGCCAAGGCCATGGGCCAAGTGCTTCCAGGCTGGGTGCGTCGATGGTCACCAGGACGATGCGTGGATCTACCGGCAAGGGCGTGAGGCGGCGCAGGCTGTCATAGAGCGGATTATTGAGCGCTAAGCCAGCGCTCAAGGATAAGTAGGCCGTAAAGGGCAGGAGTACCAAACCGATCAACAGCCATTCACGAACCAACCCATGGAACAAAAGCTGGGCCTGGGTAGGTTGGCGTTTCTCGGTTTTGCGCCAGAGCTTCACAGGGCTAGCGCCATGAGGGGGCCAAGGCATTGATGGTCGTTAAGTAAAGATGTCATAAGCCCAGGATCCCTCTCCATGGGGTTGCGATGAAGTGCATGCAGTGTTCTGAAACCAGTGAAGCTTATTTCGGTCTCATTGGAGGACTTCCCACGACCGCGCAATGAACGATACCGCACATTGGAGCGGGCATAACGCCCCGGCGAGGCGATCACACCGACGCTTTTACGGAACGACAGGAGCCGGTATCTTCTTTGAGGATCGTAGTGGATTGAGTTTACGGCGCTTTCAGCGTATCGAGAGATCCAGGCACTGTAGAATCCGTCCATAATTATTCAGATTCATAGGCCGGCATTTGTACAGCATGTGCCCCCCATTCAAGCTCTCGTATTTTTGTAGGAAGGACCCCGCCCATGCGTGTCGCAATACTGGATGACGAACCCGCAGAGTTGCGACGGGTGGAACAGACACTGCGACAGATTCCCGGTCCGGCTGAACAGCCCTGGTCCCTGCATTTTTTTGAACGTGGCGAAGACCTGCTACGCCAGCTACGCCGGGAAACCTTTGACCTGCTGATCCTCGACTGGCAACTGCCGGATATCTCCGGGATCGCGTTATTGCGCTGGACCCGCGAGCACATGGAGTCGCCTCCCGCCGTTATCATGCTCACCAGTCGCGATGCCGAAAGCGATATCGTGACGGCGTTGAACAGCGGGGCGGATGATTATGTCAGCAAGCCGTTTCGGCCCAACGAACTCAAAGCCCGAGTCAGCGCCGTGCTGCGGCGCCACGGTTTGCAAAAGTCGGCTACCCAGGAAGTGCAGAGCTTTAACGATCTGACGTTCGACGATGCCGAACTGACCGTCACCCGAGCGGGCAAGCCCATTAACCTGACAGAACGGGAATACCGTTTGGCAAGTTGTCTATTTGCCAACCTGGCCCGACCGTTGTCTCGCGAGTACCTGTATGAGCGGTTCTGGAGCCACGAAGAAATGGTGTCGTCGCGGCCGTTGGACACGCATATCTACCGCCTGCGCAACAAGCTAGGGCTGACCGCGGATCGCGGTTGGCAGCTGTTGACGATCTATGGGTACGGGTATCGGTTGGAGAGTGTGACACCCGCTGTGGAAAGTTAAACAGCCTGATGTTCCACGTGGAGCATTTAAAAAATGCGCGACTACGAACCAACAAAAAAGGCCAACGCTAAGCGTTGGCCTTTTGTTTTTAGCAGATGTTCCTGATCAGAAGTCCAGGTTAGACACCGCCAAAGCATTGCTCTCGATGAAGTCACGACGAGGCTCGACCGCATCACCCATCAGGGTGTTGAAGATCTGGTCGGCGCCAATGGCGTCTTCGATGGTCACGCGCAGCATGCGACGTTGAGCAGGGTCCATGGTGGTTTCCCACAGCTGATCCGGGTTCATCTCGCCCAGACCTTTATAGCGCTGGATGGTATGACGCTTGGTGCTTTCCGCCATCAACCAGTCCAAGGCTTCCTTGAACTCCTTGACCTGCTTCTTGCGTTCGCCACGCTGAATGTAAGCACCGTCGTCCAGCAGGGTGCTCAATTGCGCGCCGAGGGTAACCACGGTCTTGTAGTCGTTGCTACCGAAGAAGTCGCGGTTGAAGGTGACGTAATTGGACAGGCCGTGGGAGATCAGTTCGACCTCTGGCAGCCATACGTTACGTTCACGGTCCTCACGCAGGCTGGCTTTGTACACCAGGCCAGACTTCTCCACAGTACGCAGGCGCACTTCGTATTGGGCCAGCCAATCCTGCATGGCGGCGTGATCGCCCAACTGCTCCAGGCTCACGGCCGGCAGGTAGATAAAGTGCTCGGTCAGCTCCTGAGGGTACAGGCGCGACAAACGCTTGAGTGTCTTCATGACCATACGGAAGTCGTTGACCAGTCGCTCCAGCGACTCACCGGAGATACCCGGCGCTTCGTCATTCAAGTGCAGGCTGGCATCTTCCAGGGCCGACTGCGTCATGTACTCTTCCATGGCGTCGTCGTCTTTGATGTATTGCTCTTGCTTGCCCTTTTTCACTTTGTACAACGGCGGCTGGGCGATGTAGATGTAGCCACGCTCGATCAGCTCCGGCAACTGACGGAAGAAGAAGGTCAGCAGCAGGGTGCGGATGTGCGAACCGTCGACGTCAGCATCGGTCATGATGATGATGTTGTGGTAGCGCAGCTTGTCGATATTGTACTCATCGCGGCCAATACCGCAGCCCAACGCCGTGATCAAGGTGCCGACTTCCTGGGAGGAAATCATCTTGTCGAAGCGGGCCTTCTCAACGTTAAGGATCTTACCCTTCAACGGCAGGATGGCCTGGGTGCGACGGTTACGACCCTGCTTGGCGGAACCGCCAGCAGAGTCACCTTCCACCAGGTACAGTTCGGAGAGGGCAGGGTCCTTCTCCTGGCAGTCAGCCAGTTTGCCTGGCAGGCCGGCGATATCCAGCGCGCCTTTGCGGCGGGTCATTTCACGGGCCTTCCGCGCGGCTTCACGGGCGCGTGCAGCGTCGATCATCTTGCCGACAACCAGCTTGGCTTCGTTCGGGTTTTCCAACAGGAAGTCGGAGAAGTACTTACCCATTTCCTGTTCAACCGCAGTCTTCACTTCGGAAGACACCAGCTTGTCTTTGGTCTGGGAGCTGAACTTCGGATCCGGTACCTTGACCGAGATGATCGCCGTCAGGCCTTCACGGGCATCGTCACCGGTGGTGGCGACTTTATGTTTCTTCGCCAAGCCTTCCGCTTCGATGTAGGTGTTCAGGTTACGCGTCAGCGCAGAACGGAAACCCACCAGGTGAGTACCGCCATCGCGTTGTGGAATGTTGTTGGTGAAGCACAACAGGTTCTCGTTGAAGCTGTCGTTCCACTGCAGGGCGATTTCCACGCCGATGCCATCTTCACGCTGGATGTTGAAGTGGAACACTTGGTTGACCGCGGTCTTGTTGGTGTTCAGGTATTCAACGAACGCTCGCAGGCCACCTTCATACTTGAACAGCTCTTCCTTGCCGCTGCGCTCATCCTTGAGGACGATGCCGACACCGGAGTTAAGGAAAGACAGTTCGCGAATCCGCTTGGCCAGGATGTCCCAGCTGAAGTGGATGTTTTTGAAGGTTTCTTCCGATGGCTTGAAGTGGATCTGGGTACCGGTGGTTTCACTGTCACCGACGATTTTCATCGGCTCCTGTGGTACGCCGTGGACGTAGGTCTGCTCCCAAATCTTGCCGCTACGGCGGACAGTGAGGATCAGTTCTTCGGACAGGGCGTTCACTACCGACACACCTACACCGTGCAAACCACCGGATACTTTATAGGAGTTGTCGTCGAACTTACCGCCAGCGTGGAGCACGGTCATGATGACCTCTGCCGCCGAAACGCCTTCTTCTTTGTGCACGTCTACCGGGATGCCACGACCGTTGTCACGCACGGTGATGGATTCATCCGGGTGGATGATAATGCTGATGTCGTCGCAGTGACCGGCTAGAGCTTCGTCGATGGAGTTATCGACCACCTCGAACACCATGTGGTGCAGACCGCTACCATCATCGGTGTCGCCAATGTACATACCGGGACGTTTGCGTACGGCATCCAAACCTTTCAGCACTTTAATGCTGGTCGAGTCGTACGTGTTTTCTTCGCTCATGCCTTCACTCCCGATGGTCGTGGGTCTGGGTGATACGGCCTTGTTCCACGTGGAACAAAGCGACTGGCGTTTCCGTCTGCCAGCCTTCCCTCAATAATTCGTGGTCTACACAGGTGATAAACACCTGGCAGCGTAAGTCTTCCAACAAGCGGCATAGCGAGCGGCGGTGCTGCTCGTCGAGTTCTGACGGCAAGTCATCCACCAAATAAATACACTGACCGCGTCGAGCCTGGCTAACCAGATGGCCCTGCGCGATACGCAACGCACAGACCACTAGCTTCTGCTGGCCGCGAGACAATATATCCGCAGCATTGTGTGCACCTAATCTAAGGCGCAAATCAGCGCGCTGGGGGCCAGCCTGGGTGTGTCCGATTTGCTGATCCCGTTGCAAGGACGTTGCGAGCACTGCACTCAGCTCACGTTCTTTGTCCCAACCCCGGTAATAACTCAGCGTCAGCCCCTCGAGGTCCAACAACTCGCTCAAGGTCTGCTCAAAGACTGGTTTTAAGGCTTTGATATAGGCGCGGCGGTATTCATCTATTTCGTCGCTGGCCAGGCACAGTTCACGGTCCCAGGCTGCTTGCGAAGCGGCGTCAAGTGTACCATGCCGCAGCCATGAGTTCCGCTGCCGCAGGGCCTTCTGCAGCCGCTGCCAAGTGGCCATGAAGCGGGGTTCCACGTGGAACACGCCCCAGTCGAGGAATTGCCGACGGATTTTCGGGGCACCTTCCAGCAATCGAAAGCTGTCGGGGTTGATCAGTTGCAACGGCAGGATCTCTGCCAGTTGCGCTGCGCTGCGCGCATTTTGCCCGTCGATTCGGATCTGAAATTCCCCACCACGATCACGCGATATCCCCAGGCTGCTATGACCGCCCTCAGCCAGTTCCACTTGGCCAAATACGGTACAGGCCAATTGTTCGTACTGAATCACGGGTAACAAACGGGCACTGCGGAAGGAACGCGCAAGCCCCAGCAGATGGATGGCTTCCAGCACACTGGTTTTGCCACTGCCGTTGGCGCCATGGAGGATGTTGATGCGGGGGGAAGGGGAGAAGGTCACCGGGTGCAGATTGCGCACCGCGGTGACCGAGACGCGACTGAGGGACATCTAGCTTCTGCTGAGCATGATTACAGGCGCATCGGCATGACAACGTATGCCGAGTCGTCGTTGTCGGATTCTTGCACCAAGGCGCTGCTGTTGGAGTCCGACAGGATCAGACGAACCTGTTCGGTTGTCATAACACCCAGCACGTCCAACAGGTAGCTTACGTTAAAGCCGATTTCCAGCGATGCGCCGTTGTAGTCGACACCCACTTCTTCTTCCGCCTCTTCCTGTTCCGGGTTGTTGGCCTGGATTTTCAGTTGGCCGTTGGCCAGCTGCAGGCGAATACCACGGTACTTTTCGTTGGACAGAATCGCAGTACGGCTAAAGGCTTCACGCAGAGCCTGACGATCACCGACCACCAGCTTGTCGCCACCTTTAGGCAACACACGCTCGTAGTCCGGGAACTTACCGTCTACCAACTTGGAGGTGAAGGTGAACTCACCGGTGGTCGCGCGAATGTGGTGCTGGCCCAACACGATGCTGACGTTGCCGTCCGGCTCGGTGAGCAAGCGCGCCAGTTCAAGGATACCTTTGCGTGGAACGATTACCTGGTGACGATCCGGCTGACCGATATCGGCACGCATCGAGCACATCGCCAGGCGGTGACCGTCGGTGGCTACAGCACGGATGATGCCTTCCGAGACTTCCAGCAGCATACCGTTGAGGTAGTAACGCACGTCCTGCTGGGCCATTGCGAAGCTGGTGCGCTCGATCAAACGACGCAGCTTGCTTTGCTCCAGGCTGCACGTCAGCGAGCCAGGGCCTTCTTCTACGGTTGGAAAGTCATTGGCCGGCAAGGTCGACAGGGTGAAACGGCTGCGGCCTGCCTTGACCACCAACTTCTGCTCATCCACCTTGATGTCGATCAGCGCATCGTTAGGCAGGCTTTTGCAGATATCCATCAGCTTGCGCGCCGGCACGGTGATCTCGCCGGGTTCGGCAGGCTCTTCGAGCTGGACACGACCCACCAGTTCGACTTCCAGGTCGGTACCGGTCAAGGACAACTGTTGCCCCTCGACCACCAGTAATACGTTGGAAAGCACCGGCAAGGTCTGTCGGCGCTCGACGACGCCTGCGACCAGTTGCAGGGGTTTCAACAGGGCTTCGCGTTGAATGGTGAAATGCATGGTCTAGTCCCTTGCCTTAATAAGCTGCGCTGGTGTCATCACGTAGTCAGTGTACGCAGCAGGTTCTTGTAGTCCTCGCGAATATCCGCGTCGGATTCCTTAAGTTCATTGATCTTGCGGCATGCGTGCAAGACCGTGGTGTGGTCGCGTCCGCCAAACACATCACCGATTTCCGGCAGGCTGTGGTTGGTCAACTCCTTGGAGAGGGCCATGGCAACCTGGCGTGGACGTGCTACCGAGCGCGAACGGCGCTTGGACAGCAGGTCGGAAATCTTGATCTTGTAGTACTCGGCCACGGTGCGCTGGATGTTATCCACACTCACCAGCTTGTCCTGCAAGGCCAACAAGTCCTTCAAGGACTCGCGAATCAGCTCGATGGTGATATCGCGACCCATGAAGTGCGAGTGGGCGATGACCCGCTTGAGCGCGCCTTCCAGCTCACGCACGTTGGAACGGATGCGTTGGGCGATGAAGAACGCAGCATCGTGAGGCAGATCGACTTTAGCCTGGTCGGCCTTCTTCATCAGGATCGCAACGCGGGTTTCCAGCTCCGGTGGCTCCACGGCAACCGTCAGGCCCCAGCCGAAACGAGACTTCAGACGTTCTTCCAGGCCTTCGATTTCCTTCGGGTAACGGTCACTGGTCAAGATGACCTGCTGGCCACCTTCGAGCAGGGCGTTGAAGGTGTGGAAGAACTCCTCTTGAGAACGTTCCTTGCGGGCAAAGAACTGAATGTCATCGATCAACAAGGCATCAACGGAGCGGTAGAAACGTTTGAACTCGTTGATGGCGTTGAGCTGCAAGGCCTTGACCATGTCGGCCACGAAGCGCTCCGAATGCAGGTAAACCACCTTGGCATTCGGGTTCTTCTTTAATAGGTGGTTACCGACGGCGTGCATCAAGTGCGTCTTACCCAAGCCCACGCCGCCATAAAGGAAGAGCGGGTTGTAACCATGCTTGGGGTTATCGGCGACCTGCCAGGCGGCCGCTCGGGCCAGCTGGTTGGACTTGCCTTCGACAAAGTTCTCGAAGGTAAACGTGCGGTTCAGGTAACTGGTGTGCTTGAGCGCGCCTTCTACCTGCACAGTACGTTGCTCGGAGCGCACGGGCGCCTGTTGAGAGCTGGCACCGGCCATCGGGTCGAAGCTGTCGCGGGACGGCTCTTCATTCTCTGGCGCATTATTTTTGCGCGACGACGGCTTGGACGGCGCAGCTGTCGGTGCAGGTGCTGCGGCGACAGGCGCCACTGCAGCTTGGGCTTGCGACGCGGCGGCGGCCAATGGCGCATTCGGCGCGGCGCGAGGAGCTGAGCTGCGCTTGCTGCCTATTAATAAGGAGAGAGCAGGCGCCAGGCCGTTGCCATGTTCGTCGAGCAATTCGAGAACGCGGCCCAGGTACTTCTCGTTGACCCAGTCGAGGACAAAACGATTGGGCGCATAGACACGCAACTCGTCGCCTTCGGCTTCGACCTGTAGCGGACGGATCCAGGTGTTGAATTGCTGGGCAGGCAGCTCATCGCGCAAAAGCTCCACGCACTGCTGCCAAAGTTCCACTGACAC